>NZ_CP096369.1:0-4674812 GCF_045040775.1 Providencia sp. PROV003 | reverse complement strand
TCAAAGGCCGGCATTTTCAGCGTGACATCATTCTGTGGGCCGTACGCTGGTACTGCAAATACGGCATCAGTTACCGTGAGCTGCAGGAGATGCTGGCTGAACGCGGAGTGAATGTCGATCACTCCACGATTTACCGCTGGGTTCAGCGTTATGCGCCTGAAATGGAAAAACGGCTGCGCTGGTACTGGCGTAACCCTTCCGATCTTTGCCCGTGGCACATGGATGAAACCTACGTGAAGGTCAATGGCCGCTGGGCGTATCTGTACCGGGCCGTCGACAGCCGGGGCCGCACTGTCGATTTTTATCTCTCCTCCCGTCGTAACAGCAAAGCTGCATACCGGTTTCTGGGTAAAATCCTCAACAACGTGAAGAAGTGGCAGATCCCGCGATTCATCAACACGGATAAAGCGCCCGCCTATGGTCGCGCGCTTGCTCTGCTCAAACGCGAAGGCCGGTGCCCGTCTGACGTTGAACACCGACAGATTAAGTACCGGAACAACGTGATTGAATGCGATCATGGCAAACTGAAACGGATAATCGGCGCCACGCTGGGATTTAAATCCATGAAGACGGCTTACGCCACCATCAAAGGTATTGAGGTGATGCGTGCACTACGCAAAGGCCAGGCCTCAGCATTTTATTATGGTGATCCCCTGGGCGAAATGCGCCTGGTAAGCAGAGTTTTTGAAATGTAAGGCCTTTGAATAAGACAAAAGGCTGCCTCATCGCTAACTTTGCAACAGTGCCCCTGCGTGCGCTGCTGCCATGTCCACTACCTGACGCCGGTGATGGTGATGGCCTCGCCGGAGCGGGAATTTCTTAACCTCGACGAATTTAGACGATCGGCGGGCGAGGGGATGTCGTGGCAAGGTCCGCCTTGCGCTGCTCCGCAAGGGCGACACCAGCGGGTTCGTCGGCGGCCACGCCTAGCGCGACCGCAACCAAGCGTCGAAAAAGTATACGCTCGTCACCCGCCGTCTCCTGTGCTGAGAGTCTCAGGCCGATCGGCCGGCAGGGCTCAATGTCAGCAAACGCGTGATGAGCGGTGGCCTTCAACAGTGATAAGGCGGCACCAGAGAAAAATCACTCAGGGTCAATGCCAGCGCTTCGTTAATACAGATGTAGGTGTTCCACAGGGTAGCCAGCAGCATCCTGCGATGCAGATCCGGAACATAATGGTGCAGGGCGCTGACTTCCGGTGCCAGCAGATATTTTGGCAGTTTGCCTTGGATCAGAGCCATCTGACGCAGGGCTAGTGCAGCCGGATAGTCAATAGCTACCGGCAGCGGTGCGGACTGTTGTAACTCAGAATAAGAAATGAGGCCGCTCATGGCGTTGACTCTCAGTCATAGTATCGTGGTATCACCGGTTGGTTCCACTCTCTGTTGCGGGCAACTTCAGCAGCACGTAGGGGACTTCCGCGTTTCCAGACTTTACGAAACACGGAAACCGAAGACCATTCATGTTGTTGCTCAGGTCGCAGACGTTTTGCAGCAGCAGTCGCTTCACGTTCGCTCGCGTATCGGTGATTCATTCTGCTAACCAGTAAGGCAACCCCGCCAGCCTAGCCGGGTCCTCAACGACAGGAGCACGATCATGCGCACCCGTGGCCAGGACCCAACGCTGCCCGAGATGCGCCGCGTGCGGCTGCTGGAGATGGCGGACGCGATGGATATGTTCTGCCAAGGGTTGGTTTGCGCATTCACAGTTCTCCGCAAGAATTGATTGGCTCCAATTCTTGGAGTGGTGAATCCGTTAGCGAGGTGCCGCCGGCTTCCATTCAGGTCGAGGTGGCCCGGCTCCATGCACCGCGACGCAACGCGGGGAGGCAGACAAGGTATAGGGCGGCGCCTACAATCCATGCCAACCCGTTCCATGTGCTCGCCGAGGCGGCATAAATCGCCGTGACGATCAGCGGTCCAATGATCGAAGTTAGGCTGGTAAGAGCCGCGAGCGATCCTTGAAGCTGTCCCTGATGGTCGTCATCTACCTGCCTGGACAGCATGGCCTGCAACGCGGGCATCCCGATGCCGCCGGAAGCGAGAAGAATCATAATGGGGAAGGCCATCCAGCCTCGCGTCGCGAACGCCAGCAAGACGTAGCCCAGCGCGTCGGCCGCCATGCCGGCGATAATGGCCTGCTTCTCGCCGAAACGTTTGGTGGCGGGACCAGTGACGAAGGCTTGAGCGAGGGCGTGCAAGATTCCGAATACCGCAAGCGACAGGCCGATCATCGTCGCGCTCCAGCGAAAGCGGTCCTCGCCGAAAATGACCCAGAGCGCTGCCGGCACCTGTCCTACGAGTTGCATGATAAAGAAGACAGTCATAAGTGCGGCGACGATAGTCATGCCCCGCGCCCACCGGAAGGAGCTGACTGGGTTGAAGGCTCTCAAGGGCATCGGTCGACGCTCTCCCTTATGCGACTCCTGCATTAGGAAGCAGCCCAGTAGTAGGTTGAGGCCGTTGAGCACCGCCGCCGCAAGGAATGGTGCATGCAAGGAGATGGCGCCCAACAGTCCCCCGGCCACGGGGCCTGCCACCATACCCACGCCGAAACAAGCGCTCATGAGCCCGAAGTGGCGAGCCCGATCTTCCCCATCGGTGATGTCGGCGATATAGGCGCCAGCAACCGCACCTGTGGCGCCGGTGATGCCGGCCACGATGCGTCCGGCGTAGAGGATCCACAGGACGGGTGTGGTCGCCATGATCGCGTAGTCGATAGTGGCTCCAAGTAGCGAAGCGAGCAGGACTGGGCGGCGGCCAAAGCGGTCGGACAGTGCTCCGAGAACGGGTGCGCATAGAAATTGCATCAACGCATATAGCGCTAGCAGCACGCCATAGTGACTGGCGATGCTGTCGGAATGGACGATATCCCGCAAGAGGCCCGGCAGTACCGGCATAACCAAGCCTATGCCTACAGCATCCAGGGTGACGGTGCCGAGGATGACGATGAGCGCATTGTTAGATTTCATACACGGTGCCTGACTGCGTTAGCAATTTAACTGTGATAAACTACCGCATTAAAGCTTATCGATGATAAGCTGTCAAACATGAGAATTCGCGAATGAACAAGCTCCAACGCGAGGCCGTGATCCGAACCGCGCTCGAACTGCTTAACGACGTGGGCATGGAAGGTCTAACGACGCGCCGACTGGCTGAGCGCCTCGGGGTGCAACAGCCAGCGCTCTACTGGCATTTCAAGAACAAGCGTGCGTTGCTCGACGCACTTGCCGAAGCCATGCTGACGATAAATCACACGCATTCGACGCCAAGGGATGACGACGACTGGCGTTCGTTCCTGAAGGGCAATGCATGCAGTTTTCGACGGGCGTTGCTCGCTTATCGCGATGGCGCGCGTATTCATGCCGGGACGCGGCCAGCCGCGCCGCAGATGGAAAAAGCCGACGCGCAGCTTCGCTTCCTTTGCGATGCTGGCTTTTCGGCAGGTGACGCGACCTATGCGTTGATGGCAATCAGCTACTTCACCGTCGGCGCTGTTCTTGAGCAGCAAGCTAGCGAGGCAGACGCCGAGGAGCGGGGCGAAGATCAGTTGACCACCTCAGCGTCTACGATGCCGGCGCGCCTACAGAGCGCGATGAAAATCGTCTACGAAGGCGGTCCGGACGCGGCATTCGAGCGAGGCCTGGCTCTCATCATCGGCGGTCTTGAAAAAATGAGGCTCACTACGAACGACATTGAGGTGCTGAAGAATGTTGACGAATGACAGGGGGCGGCAGGTGCGGAGGGCGCGGTTGCTTCGTCATATGAAGCAAAGTCACCTAGCTGAATTAATGGGTGTGGATCAGGCAACCGTGTCGCGCTGGGAGCGGGGCACCCTTGCATTGTCGGATGGGAGGTGGTCAGCGGTTCTTCAATTGCTTACCGGGCCTTCCGATTCATCGTACGACGCTGCGCTGAAGCGTCTGGTGCAATCCTCCGCCCACAAAGTCCATCTGGTAGCGACCGGACACATTGTTTGCTCGCGGCATCTCCGGCCAGGCAAAGGGAATTGCGGATTGACCTAGCCGAACTCCTTGGTAAATCGCTGCGTGTTTATGCGTCCCCGAGATAGTTGCGGCCGACTCTGCGCTTAATGGGCTCGGTTGGCATGAGGGGCGGCTGGGGTCACTCGAGGTGGATACCGGCCCGAACTGGAGCGAGGAACTTCCATACTGCCAAGGCGAATGCTGTGGGAGCGCATCATGCTCGCTGATGGTAGCCCGGCACTACTTGTTACCACCACAGCTTAATGCGAAGGGTGCTCCTGTTCTTGTGCATATTTTATGCGCTGCTGATTGTGCATCGAACTGATAACCTCAACGGGTCTGCTTTGTAGTTCACCACACCCCTGACGCGCGCGTGCCGGATAAGCAGAACTATGGTGCCGATGGATGTCAGGAACACTCGGCCTGGTTCGTAACTAGGTCGTCCTGCGCGATCCTGCGGCTAGGGCCGGAATCGTGCTCGCCAGTCAGGCGCTGATGAAGCCTATGGGCACTGTTGCAAATAGTCGGTGGTGATAAACTTATCATCCCCTTTTGCTGATGGAGCTGCACATGAACCCATTCAAAGGCCGGCATTTTCAGCGTGACATCATTCTGTGGGCCGTACGCTGGTACTGCAAATACGGCATCAGTTACCGTGAGCTGCAGGAGATGCTGGCTGAACGCGGAGTGAATGTCGATCACTCCACGATTTACCGCTGGGTTCAGCGTTATGCGCCTGAAATGGAAAAACGGCTGCGCTGGTACTGGCGTAACCCTTCCGATCTTTGCCCGTGGCACATGGATGAAACCTACGTGAAGGTCAATGGCCGCTGGGCGTATCTGTACCGGGCCGTCGACAGCCGGGGCCGCACTGTCGATTTTTATCTCTCCTCCCGTCGTAACAGCAAAGCTGCATACCGGTTTCTGGGTAAAATCCTCAACAACGTGAAGAAGTGGCAGATCCCGCGATTCATCAACACGGATAAAGCGCCCGCCTATGGTCGCGCGCTTGCTCTGCTCAAACGCGAAGGCCGGTGCCCGTCTGACGTTGAACACCGACAGATTAAGTACCGGAACAACGTGATTGAATGCGATCATGGCAAACTGAAACGGATAATCGGCGCCACGCTGGGATTTAAATCCATGAAGACGGCTTACGCCACCATCAAAGGTATTGAGGTGATGCGTGCACTACGCAAAGGCCAGGCCTCAGCATTTTATTATGGTGATCCCCTGGGCGAAATGCGCCTGGTAAGCAGAGTTTTTGAAATGTAAGGCCTTTGAATAAGACAAAAGGCTGCCTCATCGCTAACTTTGCAACAGTGCCTTCTACGGCACGTTTGAAGGCGCGCTGAAAGGTCTGGTCATACATGTGATGGCGACGCACGACACCGCTCCGTGGATCGGTCGAATGCGTGTGCTGCGCAAAAACCCAGAACCACGGCCAGGAATGCCCGGCGCGCGGATACTTCCGCTCAAGGGCGTCGGGAAGCGCAACGCCGCTGCGGCCCTCGGCCTGGTCCTTCAGCCACCATGCCCGTGCACGCGACAGCTGCTCGCGCAGGCTGGGTGCCAAGCTCTCGGGTAACATCAAGGCCCGATCCTTGGAGCCCTTGCCCTCCCGCACGATGATCGTGCCGTGATCGAAATCCAGATCCTTGACCCGCAGTTGCAAACCCTCACTGATCCGCATGCCCGTTCCATACAGAAGCTGGGCGAACAAACGATGCTCGCCTTCCAGAAAACCGAGGATGCGAACCACTTCATCCGGGGTCAGCACCACCGGCAAGCGCCGCGACGGCCGAGGTCTTCCGATCTCCTGAAGCCAGGGCAGATCCGTGCACAGCACCTTGCCGTAGAAGAACAGCAAGGCCGCCAATGCCTGACGATGCGTGGAGACCGAAACCTTGCGCTCGTTCGCCAGCCAGGACAGAAATGCCTCGACTTCGCTGCTGCCCAAGGTTGCCGGGTGACGCACACCGTGGAAACGGATGAAGGCACGAACCCAGTGGACATAAGCCTGTTCGGTTGGTAAGCTGTAATGCAAGTAGCGTATGCGCTCACGCAACTGGTCCAGAACCTTGACCGAACGCAGCGGTGGTAACGGCGCAGTGGCGGTTTTCATGGCTTGTTATGACTGTTTTTTTGTACAGTCTATGCCTCGGGCATCCAAGCAGCAAGCGCGTTACGCCGTGGGTCGATGTTTGATGTTATGGAGCAGCAACGATGTTACGCAGCAGGGCAGTCGCCCTAAAACAAAGTTAGATGCTTTGCTGTGCGCACAAATTTCGGCCAGCAACAAGACTGTTTTTTTTCTTAAATCGAACCTAAAATTTCTTCGCGGAACTCCATGGAGAAATATTTTGAAAAATTGGTTATTTCTGGCTACGGCCATTATTTTTGAGGTCATTGCAACCTCTGCGCTCAAGTCTAGTGAGGGCTTTACTAGGTTAGTACCGTCTTTTATCGTCGTAGCGGGATACGCTGCTGCTTTTTATTTCCTGTCGCTGACACTCAAATCGATTCCTGTTGGAATCGCCTACGCAGTTTGGTCGGGCCTCGGGATCGTCTTGGTCACTGCGATTGCATGGGTTTTGCATGGTCAAAAACTAGATATGTGGGGATTTGTTGGTGTCGGCTTCATTATCAGCGGCGTTGCTGTGCTCAACTTGCTATCTAAGGCAAGTGTTCACTAAAACGGTCGCATCTAACCATTCCGTCGAGAGGGACCGCCCACAAGCTGCGCTTGCGGGTTCCCTTCGCGGCTTCGCCGCTACGGCGGCCCCTCACGTCAAACGTTAGACATCATGAGTAACGCAGTACCCGCCGAGATTTCGGTACAGCTATCACTGGCTCTCAACGCCATCGAGCGTCATCTGGAATCAACGTTGCTGGCCGTGCATTTGTACGGCTCTGCACTGGACGGTGGCCTGAAGCCATACAGTGATATTGATTTGCTGGTTACTGTGGCTGCACGGCTCGATGAGACTGTCCGACAAGCCCTGGTCGTAGATCTCTTGGAAATTTCTGCCTCCCCTGGCCAAAGTGAAGCTCTCCGCGCCTTGGAAGTTACCATCGTCGTGCATGGTGATGTTGTCCCTTGGCGTTATCCGGCCAGACGGGAACTGCAATTCGGGGAGTGGCAGCGTAAGGACATTCTTGCGGGCATCTTCGAGCCCGCCACAACCGATGTTGATCTGGCTATTCTGCTAACTAAAGTAAGGCAGCATAGCCTTGCATTGGCAGGTTCGGCCGCAGAGGATTTCTTTAACCCAGTTCCGGAAGGCGATCTATTCAAGGCATTGAGCGACACTCTGAAACTATGGAATTCGCAGCCGGATTGGGAAGGCGATGAGCGGAATGTAGTGCTTACCTTGTCTCGCATTTGGTACAGCGCAGCAACCGGCAAGATCGCACCGAAGGATATCGTTGCCAACTGGGCAATGGAGCGTCTGCCAGATCAACATAAGCCCGTACTGCTTGAAGCCCGGCAGGCTTATCTTGGACAAGGAGAAGATTGCTTGGCCTCACGCGCGGATCAGTTGGCGGCGTTCGTTCACTTCGTGAAACATGAAGCCACTAAATTGCTTAGTGCCATGCCAGTGATGTCTAACAATTCATTCAAGCCGACGCCGCTTCGCGGCGCGGCTTAATTCAGGCGTTAGATGCTTTGCTGTGCGCACAAATTTCGGCCAGCAACAAGACTGTTTTTTTTCTTAAATCGAACCTAAAATTTCTTCGCGGAACTCCATGGAGAAATATTTTGAAAAATTGGTTATTTCTGGCTACGGCCATTATTTTTGAGGTCATTGCAACCTCTGCGCTCAAGTCTAGTGAGGGCTTTACTAGGTTAGTACCGTCTTTTATCGTCGTAGCGGGATACGCTGCTGCTTTTTATTTCCTGTCGCTGACACTCAAATCGATTCCTGTTGGAATCGCCTACGCAGTTTGGTCGGGCCTCGGGATCGTCTTGGTCACTGCGATTGCATGGGTTTTGCATGGTCAAAAACTAGATATGTGGGGATTTGTTGGTGTCGGCTTCATTATCAGCGGCGTTGCTGTGCTCAACTTGCTATCTAAGGCAAGTGTTCACTAAAACGGTCGCATCTAACCATTCCGTCGAGAGGGACCGCCCACAAGCTGCGCTTGCGGGTTCCCTTCGCGGCTTCGCCGCTACGGCGGCCCCTCACGTCAAACGTTAGATGCACTAAGCACATAATTGCTCACAGCCAAACTATCAGGTCAAGTCTGCTTTTATTATTTTTAAGCGTGCATAATAAGCCCTACACAAATTGGGAGATATATCATGAAAGGCTGGCTTTTTCTTGTTATCGCAATAGTTGGCGAAGTAATCGCAACATCCGCATTAAAATCTAGCGAGGGCTTTACTAAGCTTGCCCCTTCCGCCGTTGTCATAATCGGTTATGGCATCGCATTTTATTTTCTTTCTCTGGTTCTGAAATCCATCCCTGTCGGTGTTGCTTATGCAGTCTGGTCGGGACTCGGCGTCGTCATAATTACAGCCATTGCCTGGTTGCTTCATGGGCAAAAGCTTGATGCGTGGGGCTTTGTAGGTATGGGGCTCATAATTGCTGCCTTTTTGCTCGCCCGATCCCCATCGTGGAAGTCGCTGCGGAGGCCGACGCCATGGTGACGGTGTTCGGCATTCTGAATCTCACCGAGGACTCCTTCTTCGATGAGAGCCGGCGGCTAGACCCCGCCGGCGCTGTCACCGCGGCGATCGAAATGCTGCGAGTCGGATCAGACGTCGTGGATGTCGGACCGGCCGCCAGCCATCCGGACGCGAGGCCTGTATCGCCGGCCGATGAGATCAGACGTATTGCGCCGCTCTTAGACGCCCTGTCCGATCAGATGCACCGTGTTTCAATCGACAGCTTCCAACCGGAAACCCAGCGCTATGCGCTCAAGCGCGGCGTGGGCTACCTGAACGATATCCAAGGATTTCCTGACCCTGCGCTCTATCCCGATATTGCTGAGGCGGACTGCAGGCTGGTGGTTATGCACTCAGCGCAGCGGGATGGCATCGCCACCCGCACCGGTCACCTTCGACCCGAAGACGCGCTCGACGAGATTGTGCGGTTCTTCGAGGCGCGGGTTTCCGCCTTGCGACGGAGCGGGGTCGCTGCCGACCGGCTCATCCTCGATCCGGGGATGGGATTTTTCTTGAGCCCCGCACCGGAAACATCGCTGCACGTGCTGTCGAACCTTCAAAAGCTGAAGTCGGCGTTGGGGCTTCCGCTATTGGTCTCGGTGTCGCGGAAATCCTTCTTGGGCGCCACCGTTGGCCTTCCTGTAAAGGATCTGGGTCCAGCGAGCCTTGCGGCGGAACTTCACGCGATCGGCAATGGCGCTGACTACGTCCGCACCCACGCGCCTGGAGATCTGCGAAGCGCAATCACCTTCTCGGAAACCCTCGCGAAATTTCGCAGTCGCGACGCCAGAGACCGAGGGTTAGATCATGCCTAGCATTCACCTTCCGGCCGCCCGCTAGCGGACCCTGGTCAGGTTCCGCGAAGGTGGGCGCAGACATGCTGGGCTCGTCAGGATCAAACTGCACTATGAGGCGGCGGTTCATACCGCGCCAGGGGAGCGAATGGACAGCGAGGAGCCTCCGAACGTTCGGGTCGCCTGCTCGGGTGATATCGACGAGGTTGTGCGGCTGATGCACGACGCTGCGGCGTGGATGTCCGCCAAGGGAACGCCCGCCTGGGACGTCGCGCGGATCGACCGGACATTCGCGGAGACCTTCGTCCTGAGATCCGAGCTCCTAGTCGCGAGTTGCAGCGACGGCATCGTCGGCTGTTGCACCTTGTCGGCCGAGGATCCCGAGTTCTGGCCCGACGCCCTCAAGGGGGAGGCCGCATATCTGCACAAGCTCGCGGTGCGACGGACACATGCGGGCCGGGGTGTCAGCTCCGCGCTGATCGAGGCTTGCCGCCATGCCGCGCGAACGCAGGGGTGCGCCAAGCTGCGGCTCGACTGCCACCCGAACCTGCGTGGCCTATACGAGCGGCTCGGATTCACCCACGTCGACACTTTCAATCCCGGCTGGGATCCAACCTTCATCGCAGAACGCCTAGAACTCGAAATCTAACGTCCGTTCGGGCATCGAGGTCCATGTCGGGGTGGGACGGGCCCGTGGCTTCAAGATCACTTGCAGTCCGACCGCGATGTCTTGGTTGCGCGAGAGGTTGTCGATATCCTCCACTTCCATCATCAACCCTGGATAATGCCGCCGCCGTCATCGCCGCCGACGCCCGTGCCGGGCTTTTCGGGCCTGTCAGGCTTGCTCGGCCTTCAGCCTGCCTGGGCGAGATCTCCGGCGGACGGATTAACGGCGGAGCTTCGCCGCCTTTCGTGCGTGTGAAGGCCGAAGATAGTTCTCTCAAAAACATCCGTTTATGAGAGATACCAAATGTCATTTTCAGAAGACGACTGCACCAGTTGATTGGGCGTAATGGCTGTTGTGCAGCCAGCTCCTGACAGTTCAATATCAGAAGTGATCTGCACCAATCTCGACTATGCTCAATACTCGTGTGGGCTCTGTTGCAAAAATCGTGAAGCTTGAGCATGCTTGGCGGAGATTGGACGGACGGAACGATGACGGATTTCAAGTGGCGCCATTTCCAGGGTGATGTGATCCTGTGGGCGGTGCGCTGGTATTGTCGCTATCCGATCAGCTATCGCGACCTTGAGGAAATGCTGGCGGAACGCGGCATTTCGGTCGACCATACGACGATCTATCGCTGGGTCCAGTGCTACGCCCCGGAGATGGAGAAGCGGCTGCGCTGGTTCTGGCGGCGTGGCTTTGATCCGAGCTGGCGCCTGGATGAAACCTACGTCAAGGTGCGGGGCAAGTGGACCTACCTGTACCGGGCAGTCGACAAGCGGGGCGACACGATCGATTTCTACCTGTCGCCGACCCGCAGCGCCAAGGCAGCGAAGCGGTTCCTGGGCAAGGCCCTGCGAGGCCTGAAGCACTGGGAAAAGCCTGCCACGCTCAATACCGACAAAGCGCCGAGCTATGGTGCAGCGATCACCGAATTGAAGCGCGAAGGAAAGCTGGACCGGGAGACGGCCCACCGGCAGGTGAAGTATCTCAATAACGTGATCGAGGCCGATCACGGAAAGCTCAAGATACTGATCAAGCCGGTGCGCGGTTTCAAATCGATCCCCACGGCCTATGCCACGATCAAGGGATTCGAAGTCATGCGAGCCCTGCGCAAAGGACAGGCTCGCCCCTGGTGCCTGCAGCCCGGCATCAGGGGCGAGGTGCGCCTTGTGGAGAGAGCTTTTGGCATTGGGCCCTCGGCGCTGACGGAGGCCATGGGCATGCTCAACCACCATTTCGCAGCAGCCGCCTGATCGGCGCAGAGCGACAGCCTACCTCTGACTGCCGCCAATCTTTGCAACAGAGCCCGCCGTGCTAGTCTGCTCGGTGATGGTGGAGTGAAGCCAACCCGCAATCGGGTTATGAATCTGCATCGCGATTCGCAATCAGCTGTCTCTTGAGCATGTCGAACTCCTGCGATGTTATCTCGCCGTGCTCGTGCTGCTACACCAACTTGTCCAACTCATCCGCCACACCGCTCCCCACCACCTGCGATGGCCAGGTTGTTTGCTGGGCGCATTGGCGGAGTATCGTCTCGACCCGGGACACCCACACCGGCACAACCTTACGGGAGTGATTCACTGTCAAAGAATCGGCCCGGTGCTCTGACGCAAGTATCGGGATGGTCACCATTTGTAAGCCGTAGACCTGAGTGGTGATCAAGACTTCGATACCACCGACCGTACCGGTACTAATCGACGACGGTCGTGTTCGTCGCCTGCCGCAGGGACTCTGCACACCTCCGTTTACGCATGTGCCTGGAGGAGTTGGAAATCGTCGTGTTCGGGAAACATTAAACACAGGATGGCAGCGATCTGAGCCAGCACATGATCAGCTAGCTCACCATCCGGATCGACGGCCCACTGCATCGTCGCGCCAGCGATGACCGAGTGCAGGAGCAACTCAGCTGCCGCAGGAGCACCTGGGGGCAGTCGCTTGCGGATCCCCTCCACCACCGCGCGGTTCCGCTGGATCGCAAGCGTGCGTAGCTCCGGCACCTGGAGCTCGTACCAGGAGATGAGATAGTTCACCGAGAAGTCGTTGCGAGTGTTCATGCTCCGAACGAGCACCTGCAAAAATTCCCAGAGCCCTTGCGGCCCTGCGCCTATCGGTATCGCATTCAGGTAATGCCGCACCTGCTCGACGCCGCGCTCCATCATCCTCACCAGCAGCGTATCGCGGTTGGTGAAGCGCTGGATTAACGCTGCGCGGGAGAGCCCCACCTCCTTTGCTACTCCGCTGAGCGTGAACTCTATGGGACCGCAACGCTTCAGCACTACGGTGGCGGCCTCGAGTACCTCGTCATCGGACTTGAGCTTGGGGCGGGGCATCAGTGTTCACCTTCTGTATGGGTTGGGGCGGAGGCTGTGGCTGCCGCCGCCATTGTAGCAAATTGAAGACGGAGCGAGAGTAGAGCCACGAGCCCCGCAAACACGGCCGATACAACGAGGCCAGGGAGCGGACCAGCAAGGTCGACAAACGCGCCGGCCGCAAGCATAACCATGGGCGAGGCTGACAGCATCACCGCCGAGACCGTGCCGAGTACCCGGCCGAGAAGTTCTGGCGGCGTGCGGTTGTAGATGGCAGCGTTGAGAATGGGAGAGACTGAGCCGGTCAGCAGTCCCACGAGCGCGCCCAACAACATCAGCACCGGCACGCCTGGCAACTGTGAAAGCAGAAGCGAGCCCACCGCAGAGCCACAAAATGCCACCGCCAGCCAGTTCTGCGCTGATATCCGGGCGCCGACCGACGCATGAATGGCAATGCCAAGGAGACCACCAGCCCCCATCATTGAGGAGAACAGCCCGAGCTCTGCTACTTGGCGTCCTGCATCTACAAACAGCGCAGGCATGATGACGCTGCCGTTGGCGCCAACGATGCCCACGAAGATCATCACTATACCAAAGAGAGGGCGCAGCAGGGGTTCGCTCCAGAGAAAAGCGACGCCGGCGCGCATGGAGAGAGTCGCCGTCGTGGTCATCGTCCGAGCGGCACGCGCGGGAAGCACCCACGCGCCGAGCAGACCTGCAAGGACGGAGCAGAACGCCGTCAGCCCGAGCGTTGGCGCAGCGCCAAGCAGGCCGATTGCGGCCCCCCCAAGGGCCGGGCCACCTAGAATCGCGACGTTCCCGATCACCGCTTTCAGTGACGAGACGCGCTCAACGGAGAGCCCGGCGACGTGGCCGAGTTTGGGCAGCTCACTGTCCTGCGCGGCCATACCGGGTGCGTCGAACGCGGCACCGAGCACCACGCAAGCGATCAGCCCAGTGTTCGAGAGGGCGCCAACGGCATCGAGCAGTGGGATGCTCGCCATGGCCACGCCGCCCACCACACCCGAGATCAATGCGACGGGCGCGCGCCCGAACCGATCGACGAGGCCACCACCAACCCACGCGCCGATGATGGTCGCGATGACGCTGCTAGCGGCCGTGGCGCCCGCCCAGGCCGCGCTCTTTGTATGAGACAGGACGAACCATGGAAGCGCGAGGGCCGCCACCGCGTTGCCGATCCGGAAGAGAAAGGTCGCCGCGAACAGCGTCGCGAGCGGGCTATATCGACGTTCGCTCATTCCGCTGCGGCGAGCTGCGCCTTCGCCGCAGCGAGGTACTCTTCGTTACCCGAGTCGAGGGCGAAGAGTGCGTAGGTGACCGCCCCGAACGCAAGGCGCTCCGCGATGTGGTGGGCGAGCCGCGGCCACACCCGGCCACCGGCCGCTTCATACGTGAGGAGGAGCTTCGCGAGCCCCTCTTCACCAAAGACCATAAGGTGCGCGGCCATGTCGATGGCAGGGTCATCAACGCGGGCCTCGCTCCAGTCGATCATCCCGCTGACGCGCTCCGTGTTGTCGATGAGCACATGGCCCACGTAGAGATCGCCATGCACCACCACGGAGAAATCTGGCCACGACGAATCGTCGTCGAGCCAGCGCTGCCACCGGTGGAGGCGCTTGTCGTTCACCACGAACTCGCGTCGGACGCGGTCAACGTCGTCGGCCACCTTCTGACGGGCCTGCGTCGGTGTACGGATGAGCATCCCCGCATCCACGGCGGCGGAAATGGGGACGGCATGCAGGGCGGCGAGCGCGGTCGCGAAGCTCTCCGCGAAGACCTCCGAGTCCTGCGGCACGACCCAGTCGGGCGTGGACGAACCAGGCTGGATGACCATCGCAGTCGAGTCTTCGAGCATGGGATAGGCAACGAGCTCGGCGTTGGCCACGCGCCAGTCCGGCACCGCGAACGGCAGGCGATTCTTGAGCATTGCCAGCACCCGCGCCTCTGGTTCGACCTTCGCGCTTACCTCGGCTCGGCGCGGGATGCGCAGCACCCACCGACGTCCATCGTCGACGGTGGCGATCACGATCCTATAGTCGAGCCCAAGCTCATTGACAGTCAGCGGGCCATGGAGCTTGAGCCCATGTCGGGCTGCAAGTGCGTACAGTTGGAAGGTATCGGCGGTCGTGACTACGGTCATGATTCACTCCTGAGGGCTTGACGGGTTTAGCCACCTAAATATAACAGTCACGTCGGTTATATTCAATCCTCATGCGAATCGGGGTACGACCCACAGCCCCCTCAGTACAGGTCCATCGTCACACCCGAGATCGTTGGGGTCCAGCTCCCAGTGGTTCGGAGCAACGGGCGGCAGGGCAATGATCCGAAAATTACCCCTTCCTTTGCGTCACCACAGCTTGCACCAACTGACCCTGAATTAAAAAATTGAAAAACTAACTTTTGGGTGTTGACTTAAAGCAAACCAAGCATATGCTAACCAATAGTTAGCAAATTGATTTCGCACGATGGACAACCCCAGCCGGAGGACCAGCACAACACTGGCAGCGGTGGCAACAAACCGCTTGGGGAAATAACACCGGCAACCGGGCTGACTAACCTCCCCGCTCTCCCTTGGCAAGGCTGGAATGCATGCCGACCAAGGTGAATGGAAATTAAGGCAGTGACCGGCTGACAGCTGGAAAGACAGCACAGTTGAAGTGATAGCGAACACAGCGAGTGGCGGGTCTGACTCCCCAGCCACCCACCCGGTGAAAGGCCGGGACACAACCGGGATTGCATTGCAGGTGAGCCAAGGCCCATGGGGTACCGCACGAGAGACCCGGAGACCAATGCAATCCACGGTTGTGGTGAATGGGAAGGTCTTTGCGCCAACCGGCATTCGTAGGGATGCCCCCTAGACCTCGGCCGGTGTCAGACCCGGCCACCACAACCAACCGATATGACCACCCCAAGGAGGTGATCACATCTCCCACCGCAGGGTTAAGCGGATGCCTGGTCCCGCTGTGAAGCGCCACCCAGGCCCTCGCCGAGAGGCGACCGTTTCGAATGGTAGGTCTGCCCGTGAGGGCGCACCGGTACCGACAGCAAGAACGGCTGACTCACTGTGAAGTGCTCAAGCCACCACCACAGGTGCAATGCATGTGGTTACAGCTCTCTCCTGGCCCCGTCAACGGGGCCTTTATCCCACAAGCGATAGCGGCCCGACAGCGGGTCACGGACTCCTATTGCCTGTCGTTTGTGTGATGAGACCAGTTTCTGGAAGAACGGAGGCATCCATGCACCCACGCGAGTTCATTGCCAAGCACATCAAGGCAACGCTGGAGAAGGAGGAATTTCCCCCTCATGCGGTCTCGCTGGGGGTGAAAGAAGCCACCTTCTTTTTCGACCGAACACCCAGCTTCGCAAAGGGGAAAGTGTTCGATGAGTGCCTCAAGGCGGCCCGTGCAGTAGCCAGGGTCGCGAAGAAGGCCAAGCCATGATCCGGGGAGCGGGTCATATCTCAACAAAGGGGCGAATAGAGAAAACGGAATCTATGGTCACTCCCGTTTTTGCAACACCGATTTTGACGACAAGTTGGCTTGCTTGAATCTATCCGGCGTCTGAATGGGATTTTATTCCCGCGCCTCGATGAGTTCCGCGCCTGATGAACCTCCAGAAAATATACGGCTTCAATGAGCCTTTCCGTTTTACAGGTTCCTCAACAGGCCGGTGGGCCGTTAGTATCATCAATATCAGTATTCGCAAAACCAGATGAATGATTGTTTAAACTGGTGTATTTCTGCCTTTATGCTTCGTAAGTTTGCTGTCGCGCCGTCAGTGCCCAGGCTATTCTGGCCAGCTTGTTTGCCAGAGCACAGGTGACGACAAAGTTGCTTTTCCGACACAACAACTCCCTGACCCAGTCGGCCAACTTGCCAGACTGGTGTTCCAGTTTTTGTATGAATACCCTGGCACACTGAACCAACAAAGTTCGGATCTTTTTGTTGCCCCGCTTGCTAATCCCTAACAATGTCGTCCGACCTCCCGTGCTGTACTGTCGGGGTACCAGCCCTGTTGCCGCCGCAAAGTCACGGCTGCTGGCGTACTGCTTCCCGTCGCCAATCTCAGTTGAAATAGTACTGGCAGTCAGCGTTCCAACGCAGGGAATACTCAGCAAGCGCTGTCCAACCTCATCTTCGTCCAACTTTCGTTTCAACTGAGATTCCAGATCTTTAATCTGCTCAACAAGATAGTGATAATGCTGTTGTAATTTCAGCAGTAACTGGCTGAGATAAAGAGGCAAACTACTGTCCTCAAGAAGGGTACTCAGTCGACTAATAACGGCAGCACCTCGCGGAACGCTGATACCAAATTCCAGCAGAAAAGCATGCATCTGATTAGTTGTTTTCACCTTATCCTGAACCAGGGATTCACGGACACGATGCAGAGCTCGCATTGCCTGCTGAGATTCGGTTCTGGGCTGCACGAAACGCATAGATGGACGTGATGCTGCTTCACAGATAGCTTCAGCATCAACGAAGTCATTTTTGTTGCTTTTAACGAATGGGCGGACAAATTGCGGTGATATCAGCTTTGGAAAATGCCCTAACTCTGCCAGCTTGCGTGCCATAAAGTGAGAACCGCCACAGGCTTCCATCGCGATGGTTGTTGCCGGGCATGTCGCCAGAAATTCGATTAGCTTTGGTCGGGTGAATTTTTTACGGTAAACGGCCTTCCCACGATGATCCTGACAATGAATATGGAAAGAGTTCTTACCCAGATCGATACCAATAAGCGCAATGTTTTCCATGATGGTTCTCCGAATGAAAGCCTGTCCTCAGCATAGTACTGGGAAGGAGGGAGTGACCATCTCATTAAAAATCGTACGTTAAGGTTTTCCGGGCAGCCTTAGCGGCCGAAACTTCCCGTCCTCCAGCCTGCGGCTCTGCCGCCAGACATAATCGCCGGTCAGGTTGATGTGCTCCCACCCCAGCGGCGACAGGTATTGCAGCAGCTCGCTATCCACCGACTTCCCCGCTTCGCTCATCGCCTGGGTGGCGCGTTCCAAGTACACCGTGTTCCACAGCACGATGGCGGCCGTCACCAGGTTGAGACCGCTGGCCCGGTAGCGCTGCTGCTCGAAGCTCCGATCCCTGATTTCGCCGAGGCGGTTGAAGAACACCGCCCTGGCCAGGGAGTTGCGCGCCTCGCCCTTGTTCAGTCCGGCATGCACGCGGCGACGTAGCTCTACGCTTTGCAGCCAGTCGAGGATGAACAGTGTGCGCTCAATCCGGCCCAGTTCGCGCAAGGCCACGGCCAGACCGTTCTGGCGCGGGTAGCTGCCGAGCTTGCGCAGCATCAGCGAGGCAGTGACGGTGCCCTGCTTGATCGAGCTGGCCAGGCGCAGGATGTCGTCCCAGTGGGCGCGGACATGCTTGATGTTCAGGGTGCCGCCAACCATTGGGCGCAATGTCGGGTAGTCCTGGACGCTATTCGGAACATACAGCTTGGTTTCGCCGAGGTCGCGGATGCGCGGTGCGAAGCGGAAGCCCAGCAGGTGCATCAGGGCGAAGACGTGATCGGTGAAGCCAGCCGTGTCGGTGTAGTGCTCCTCAATCCGTAGGTCGGACTCGTGGTACAGCAAGCCGTCAAGCACATAGGTGGAATCGCGCACGCCGACATTCACCACGCGGGTGCTGAACGGTGCGTACTGGTCGGAAATATGGGTGTAGAACAGCCGCCCCGGCTCGCTGCCGTACTTCGGGTTGACGTGCCCGGTGCTTTCACCCCGACCGCCCGCCCGGAAGCGCTGGCCATCGGAAGAAGAGGTCGTTCCGTCGCCCCAGTGAGCGGCGAAGGTATGACGGTACTGGTGGTTGACCAGCTCGGCTAGGGCCGCCGAGTAGGTTTCGTCTCGGATGTGCCAGGCTTGCAGCCAGGATAGCTTGGCGTAGGTCAGGCCGGGGCTCGACTCGGCCATCTTGGTCAGCCCGAGGTTGATCGCATCGCCCAGGATCGCTGACAGCAGCAATGTCCGGTCTTTGGCCTCGGCACCGTCCTTCAGGTGGGTGAAGTGGCGGCTGAAGCCCGTCCAGTCGTCCACGTCCATCAGCAGTTCGGTGATCTTGATGCGCGGCAGCAACTGGCTGGTCTGGTCGATCAGCGCCTGCGCGGTATTGGGCACCGCGGAATCCAGTGGGGTGATCTTCAGCCCCGACTCGGTGAGGATGGCATCGGGCAGCTCGTTGTCCTTGGCCAGGCGGGTGACGGTGGCCAGCTGCTCGTCCAGCAGCTGCAAGCGCTCTTCCAGGTACTGGTTGCTGTTCGGGTTGATCGCCAGGGGCAGAGCCTGCGCATGCTTGAGCGCGGCGAACCTCTCTGCCGGCAGCAGGTAGTCGTCAAAGTCGCGGAACTGCCGCGAGCCCTTGACCCAGATGTCGCCGGATCGCAGCGCGTTCTTCAGCTCGGACAGGGCGCAGATTTCGTAAAAGCGCCGGTCGAGGCCTTCCGGGGTTATCACTAGCGGCTTCCAGCGCGGCTTGATGAAGGCGGTGGGCGCATCGGCCGGCACCTTGCGCAGGTTGTCGGCGTTCATCTCGCGCAGGGCCTGCACGGCCGCCAGCACGCCTTGCGCAGCCGGGGCGGCGCGCAGTTCCAGCACCTCCAACAAGGCCGGCGTATAGCGGCGCAGGGTGGCGAAGTTCTCGCCAACCAGGTGCAGATGGTCGAAGCCCTCCGGCCGGGCCAGCAGCTCGGCCTCGCTGACGCTCTCGGTGAACTCGTCCCAGGGAATCACCGCCTCGATGGCGGCGTAGGGATCGCTGCCGCTTTCCTTGGCCTCCAGCAGGGCCTGGCCGATCTTGGAGTACAGGCGCACCTTGTCGTTGATCGCCTTGCCTTGCTTCTGGAACTGCTGCTGATGCTTGTTCTTGGCGCTGCTAAACAGCTTGACCAGGATGCGGTCGTGCAGATCGACCAGCTCATCAATCACGGTCGCCGTACTCTCCAGCACCACGGCGGCCAGGGTCGCGTAGCGCCGCTGCGGCTCAAACTTACCGAGGTCTTTGGGCGTCATCTGCCCACCCTCGCGGGCCAGCTTGAGCAGGCGGTTCTGGTGGATGTGCCGGCCCAGAGCTTCGGGCAAATCCACCAGCTGAAATGTCTTCAGCCGCTCGATGTGTTCGAGCATGTGCCGGGAGTTCGGTTTTAGTGGGGCCTGCCGCAACCAGGTCAACCAGGTGATGCTGCTGCCGGCCTTGAGCTTCAACAGCTCGTCCAGCTTGGCCCGATGCGAGTCCGTGAGTGGTTCGACGAGGGCGCGGTAGACCCGGCGATTGGCCCGCGCAATGGCTTCCGAGCAGGCCCGGTCAATCACGCTCAGCGCCGGCAGGATGCGCCGCTTCTGCCGCAGACTCTCCAGCGCCTGGCCGGCCAGCAGCAAACCCTTATCGGTCTGCTGGGCCAACTCGGTCAGCTCGCGCACCAGGGCGCGGAAGTCGGACAGGCCGAACGGGGCCAGTTGTAGGTAGGTGCGCAGTTCCTGGGCGTGCTCGCGGCGAGTCACGTCGCGTTCGCCGTACTTCGCCCAGCTCGCCGGGTCGGCCTGAACTTGCTTGGCCACCCACTGGATGACCGGCTCGGGCAGCTCACTGTCAGTACCCAGTGCGTAGCCGGGGTAGCGCAGCAGGCAGAGCTGCACCGCAAAGCCCAGGCGGTTGGCGTCGCCGCGCCGCTGGCGGATCAGCGACAGGTCGGAGTCGTTGAAGGTGTAGTAGCGGATCAGGTCATCCTGGCTTTCTGGCAGCGCAAGCAAGGTGTCTCGCTCAGTGGCCGAGAGAATCGAGCGACGCGGCATGGTTCAGTCGTCCGTGCGAAGGTACTGGTAGAGGGTTTCACGGCTGATGCCGAACTCGCGGGCGAGCTGAGCCTTCGGCTCGCCCGCAGCGGCCCGCTGCCGCAACGTGATGGCTTGCTCGTCGGAGAGGGCTTTCTTGCGGCCCCGGTAGGCACCGCGCTGCTTGGCCAGGGCGATGCCCTCGCGCTGCCGCTCGCGGATCAGGGCGCGCTCGAACTCGGCAAAGGCACCCATGACCGACAACATGAGGTTGGCCATGGGAGAGTCCTCGCCGGTGAACACCAACCCCTCCTTCAAGAACTCGATGCGTACACCGCGCTTGGTCAGCTTTTGCACCAGACGGCGCAGATCGTCGAGGTTGCGCGCCAGGCGATCCATGCTGTGCACCACCACGGTATCGCCTTCGCGGACGAATCCGAGCATAGCCTCCAGTTGCGGGCGCTGGGTGTCCTTGCCTGAGGCCTTGTCCTGTGTCGCAGTCCGCTTGTCGCAACAAATCAAGACTCGCCGATGTTTCCACGCCTTCGGCCACTACTTCCATGCCAAGCCCATGCGCAAGCTGAATCACGGTGCGCACGATGGTCTGGTCGCGGTGGTCGTTGGCGAGTCCGGCGACAAACGATTGGTCGATCTTGAGCGTGCTGATGGGGCAGCATTTCAGGTGTTGCAGGCAGGAATAGCCGGTGCCGAAGTCGTCGGCGGCGAAGCGCACACCGATCTGTCGCAAAGCTTCCAGGGCGGGGAAGATCGCCGGATCACCGAACGCAACCGATTCGGTCAGCTCAATTTCAAGATACGCGGCGGGCAACCCGGCATCGGCCAGCACGCCCTTTACCCACTTGTCGAAATCTGGCCCCACTTGGCTCGCCGAAACATTGACGGCCAGCCGGAACGGTTGCCATGCCAGCACCCGCCAGTCGCGCATTTGACGGCAGGCTGCGCCCAGCACCCATGCGCCGATTTCCGGCATCAGGCCGGACGATTCGATCACGGGCAGGAACTGGCCCGGCGGCAACAGTCCGAGCGTCGGATGACGCCAGCGCAACAGGGCTTCCGCGCCGACAATCTGCTCACTGCGCAAATCGACAATCGGCTGGTAGTGCAGCTCAAGCTGCCCGCGCTCGACCGCCTGCGCCAGTTGCGCCACTGTCCATTCAATTGGCTGGGAAGCGCTCATGATCGACCTCTGAAGGCCCGCAGCAGCCGCGTCACAGACAGGACAAACAAGCCGGTCAGCGTGAGGGCTGCAATACCCCAGTGCTCGCCGATGAACGCGCCGGCCGTCGTGCCGGCCAGCACAATGGCGAGAATCGGCAAATGACAGGGACAGGTGAGCACCGCCAGCGCACCCCACAGGTAGCCGGTGAACGGCTTGTGTGTCTCGGCCGGCATGCGCTCGGGGCTGTTCATGGCAAACTCTCCGCATGCTGTGCCGGCGCGGTCGGCATGGCGGCCAACTGCACTTCCAGATTGGCCAACGCTTCGCGCCGGCGTTCGACGAACTGACGCAGCACAGCAAGCTGCGCGGCAGTTTCATCGCAGTTCGCCGCATCCAGCGCCCGGCACAGCCGCGCCAATGCGCCGAGGCCGATGCCCGCCTCGAAGGCGGCCCGCACGAAGCACAGTCGCTGCAAGGCGGCGTCATCGAACAGGCCGTAGCCACCCGTGGTGCAGGCGACTGGCCGCAGCAATCCGCGCAGCAGGTAGTCGCGCACGATATGCACGCTCACCCCGGCATCAAGGGCCAGCCGGGACACCGTGTAGGCGTTCATCGAACACCTCCTTTTGGTCGGTTCACGGCAATGCATATACCGTTTCGCCGAGTTCAATCCGCGCGCTGCGAATCCGATGCCGGTGCCGTAGAACATTGGGTCGATATCCGATCACGGTGTCCTAGATGACATGGTCTGCAACAGATGTCGATTAAACTCCTGGCCCAAGCCGAAAGCCTCGTGGACACTGACGATCGCCAATCCTTCCAATCCTTGATGCTTGGAGGCCCAGTCTTCCGCCGTCGGGACAGATGCAAAGAAATGTACATGGCAACAGAAGGACTGACGAACGTCGGCTGCTTCCTGCGGCAATACCAAGGACACCGCCATGCCGGCAGGTTCGACAGCCTGTATCTCGCTGGGTGAAACCGTGAGTGAAACGGGTGCTCCGGTTGCAGCGCAATGCGATGAGACGCGAGCTGTACGGCCGATCAGCGCCGGAAATATCAAGGTGTCCAGCGCGCACCAGGCATACAGACGGCGGTCGTCAATTTCAAAGACATACGAAGTCTCGCGCAAGGTGAGGCCGTAGCCGATGATGTTCCCATCTTTGTCATATTCGGTACTGGTGGCCTGTTCGAGTACGGCGGCCACTCGCTCAGCGGGCCAGTCGAGAATCCCGGCAAGTGTCGTTCGTGAAACCGGACGCCCCTTGGCGAGTTCCCGCAGTAGCGGGACCAAGAGATCCGCAGTACCATTGGTACGATTGACCGAAGTGAGACGTTCTAAAATATATGGGGCGAGCTTCATGGTTCCATCTCCTTTCATCCTGCGCAGCAGGACAATTGTTTGACATCCTTGGTGAAGGTCTGCGCCGCGAGCTTCAGCCCCTCGACCATCGTCAGGTAGGGGAACAACTGGTCGGCCAGTTCCTGCACCGTCATGCGGTTGCGAATGGCGAGAACAGCCGTCTGGATCAATTCGCCGGCTTCCGGGGCGACGACCTGCACGCCGATGAGCCGTCCGCTACCTTCCTCGATGACCAGCTTGATAAAGCCGCGTGTGTCGAAGTTGGCAAGCGCACGCGGCACGTTGTCGAGCGTGAGCGTGCGACTGTCGGTTTCGATCCCGTCGTGATGCGCTTCCGCTTCGCTGTAGCCCACGGTTGCTACTTGCGGATCGGTGAACACCACGGCCGGCATCGCGGTTAGATTGATGGCAGCATCCCCTCCGGTCATGTTGATCGCGGCACGGGTGCCGGCCGCTGCCGCCACATAGACGAATTGTGGCTGGTCCGTGCAGTCGCCGGCCGCGTAAATGTGTGGCGTGCTGGTGCGCATGCCCTTGTCGATGACGATGGCACCCTGCGCATTGACGGTGACTCCCGCCGCGTCGAGTGCCAGGCTGCGCGTGTTCGGTGTCCGTCCGGTAGCGACCAGCAGCTTGTCGGCACGTACTTCACCGTGTCCCGTGGTCAGCACGAATTCGCCGTTCACATGCGCGACCTGGCTGGCTTGCGTGTGTTCCAGTACCTTGATCCCTTCGGCACGGAAGGCCGCTGTGACGGCCTCGCCGATGGACGGGTCGTCGCGGAAGAACAGCGTGTTGCGAGCTAGGATCGTGACCTGGCTGCCCAGCCGGGCGAAGGCTTGCGCCAGTTCCAGCGCGACCACCGACGAGCCGATCACGGCTAGGCGTTCGGGAATGGTGTCGCTGACCAAGGCCTCGGTCGAAGTCCAGTAGGGTGACTCTTTCAGGCCCGGAATCGGCGGCATGGCCGGACTGGCACCCGTGGCGACCAGGCAGCGGTCGAACATCACGACGCGCTCACCACCCTCGTTCAAACTAACGATAAGGCTCTGGTCGTCCTTGAAACGCGCTTCACCGTGCAGAACGGTGATGGCTGAATTGCCGTCCAGGATGCCTTCGTACTTGGCATGACGGAGTTCTTCGACACGGGCCTGCTGCTGGGCCAGCAGCCGCTCGCGCAAGATCGTCGGCGGTGTGGGTGGCATGCCGCCGTCGAATGGGCTTTCCCGGCGCAGATGGGCGATGTGGGCGGCGCGGATCATGATCTTGGACGGCACACAACCGACGTTGACGCAGGTGCCGCCGATGGTGCCGCGCTCAATCAGCGTGACCTGCGCGCCTTGCTCGACGGCCTTCAGTGCTGCCGCCATCGCGGCTCCACCGCTGCCGATCACGGCGACTTGCAACGGGCGCTCGCCGCCGCTGCCCTTGTCGGCGGCACCCATCCAGCCGCGCACCTTGTCGAACAGCCCAGTGCGGTTGTCGGTCGGCGGGGCATCGGCGAGCATCGCTTTGTAGCCCAGGCCAGCCACGGCGGCGGTCAGTGCGTCCGGCGCTGTGCCTGGATCAAGGGCGAGCTGGGCCGCGCCCTTGGCATAGGACACTATGGCAGATTGGACGCCGGGTACTTTTTCCAGCGCTTCCTTGACGTGCGCCGCGCACGAGTCGCAGGTCATGCCGGTGATTTTTAGATGGGTCATGCGACAGATCCTTTTTCGTTTGTGGTAGCAGACAAGGGCGTCAGATGTGCTGCGCTGCCGTTTTCAGTGCCTCACTTCTTGACGCTGGACGGATAGCCCGCGTCTTCGGTGGCCTTGGTCAGCTTCTGCACGCTGGTCTTGGCATCATCGAAGGTGACAACCGCTTCGCGTGTCTCGAAGGTCACGTTAACTTTGCTGACGCCTTCGACCTTGGAAATCGCCTTCTTAACGGTGATCGGACAAGCGGAGCAGGTCATGCCCGGTACGGACAGCGTGACGGTCTGGGTGGCGGCCCACACGGGGGCAACAACGGCAGCGATGGCGAGAGAGGCAAACAGTTTTTTCATGATGAACTCCTGTGATTAATAGAAAAATGGCATGACGTAGGGAAATCCGAGCGCGACCAGAACCAGCGCGGCCACGACCCAGAAAATGAGCTTGTAAGTAGCGCGCACTTGGGGAATCGCACACACATCCCCTGGTTTGCAGGCTTGCGCCGGTCGGTAGATGCGCCGCCAGGCGAAAAACAGCGCCACCAACGCCGCGCCGATGAAGATCGGGCGATAAGGTTCCAACACCGTCAAGTTGCCGATCCAAGCGCCGCTGAACCCCAGGGCGATCAGAACCAGCGGCCCCAGGCAGCAAGCCGAGGCGAGGATGGCGGCTAGCCCGCCAGTGAAGAGCGCCCCGCGCCCGTTTTGAGGTTCAGACATACGCTTGTCCTTTCAAATCTGGATTGGATAGCTTAAGCTTACTTCCGTACCAATGTACGGAGTCAAGCGATATGGAAAAAAATTTGGAGAATCTGACTATTGGCGTTTTCGCCAAGGCGGCCGGGGTCAACGTGGAAACAATCCGGTTCTATCAGCGCAAGGGCTTGTTGCCGGAGCCGGACAAGCCCTATGGCAGCATCCGCCGCTATGGCGAGGCGGATGTGACGCGGGTGCGCTTCGTGAAATCAGCCCAGCGGCTCGGATTCAGCCTCGACGAGATCGCAGAGCTGCTGAGGCTGGATGACGGCACCCACTGCGAGGAAGCCAGCAGCCTGGCCGAGCACAAGCTTCAGGACGTGCGCGAAAAAATGACCGACCTGGCGCGCATGGAAACCGTGCTATCCGAACTTGTGTTCGCCTGCCATGCGCGGCAAGGGAACGTTTCTTGCCCGCTGATTGCTTCGCTGCAAGGGGAGAAAGAGCCGCGTGGTGCCGACGCGGTGTAGCCGAGGGTAGTTACGCCTTAGCGTGCTTTATTTAATGAGATGGTCACTCCCTCCTTCCCAGTACTATGCTGAGGACAGGCTTTCATTCGGAGAACCATCATGGAAAACATTGCGCTTATTGGTATCGATCTGGGTAAGAACTCTTTCCATATTCATTGTCAGGATCATCGTGGGAAGGCCGTTTACCGTAAAAAATTCACCCGACCAAAGCTAATCGAATTTCTGGCGACATGCCCGGCAACAACCATCGCGATGGAAGCCTGTGGCGGTTCTCACTTTATGGCACGCAAGCTGGCAGAGTTAGGGCATTTTCCAAAGCTGATATCACCGCAATTTGTCCGCCCATTCGTTAAAAGCAACAAAAATGACTTCGTTGATGCTGAAGCTATCTGTGAAGCAGCATCACGTCCATCTATGCGTTTCGTGCAGCCCAGAACCGAATCTCAGCAGGCAATGCGAGCTCTGCATCGTGTCCGTGAATCCCTGGTTCAGGATAAGGTGAAAACAACTAATCAGATGCATGCTTTTCTGCTGGAATTTGGTATCAGCGTTCCGCGAGGTGCTGCCGTTATTAGTCGACTGAGTACCCTTCTTGAGGACAGTAGTTTGCCTCTTTATCTCAGCCAGTTACTGCTGAAATTACAACAGCATTATCACTATCTTGTTGAGCAGATTAAAGATCTGGAATCTCAGTTGAAACGAAAGTTGGACGAAGATGAGGTTGGACAGCGCTTGCTGAGTATTCCCTGCGTTGGAACGCTGACTGCCAGTACTATTTCAACTGAGATTGGCGACGGGAAGCAGTACGCCAGCAGCCGTGACTTTGCGGCGGCAACAGGGCTGGTACCCCGACAGTACAGCACGGGAGGTCGGACGACATTGGGGTTCTAGGGATTTTCCCCTCTAAAAAGACTTAATCCTCTGTAGACCACACCAATAAATGGCTGCGGAGGTGGGTTACTACTTATAAGTGTGGCAAATTAGGTAAATATCGTACATTTAATACGGAACAGCCCTGATATGGCCATCAAAAACGAAATTACTATTCTCACGAGAGCAGAACAGGCAGATCTTTATTCCCCACCCATTTTTTCAATCGAAGAACAACGTCTGTACTTTTCTCTGAACGATGCGGAATTGGCAGTTTTTCGGTCAATTCGTCTCAGAGCTCATAGATGTTACTTTGTCGCGATTTTGGGATACTTCAAATCAAAGCCCGTCATCCTAGATATCGCTTACTCGCAGGTTTCTAAGGATTTAATGTTCATCAGTAAAGAGCTGCTTGGCGGCAAGGGGCTCAGACCATTCACTCCCTCACAAAAACAAAAAGATCGACTCTACGCAAAAGTATTAGACCTTGCTGGTTATCACAAATGGGACGAAAGTCAGCACTTCAATTCTCTTTTCGACCACCTTGTTCAGGTGGGCAATGCCTGGCTGGAGCCGCGTTACCTCTTTGATACTGCTATTGAATTCCTAACCAGTCACAGCATTGCTATCCCTAGGTACACCGTACTCCAGAGACTGATAAGCAGAGCGATGCAGCAGGTCAGAAAAGACCTGGCGCACCAACTTAATCAACTCACCAGTCCTGAACTTCACGTCTTTCTGGACAGCATAACAGCCATTGATGACGGACTAAGCCTGAACCAGCTCAGAGGCGGTGCAAAAAGTCTGACCGTACCTGAACTTAAAAAAGAGCTTGCCCTTTATCATCAGTTAGCGCCATGGCGCACGCAAATCAATGGCGTTATCGATGGGCTTAATCTGTCTCTTAAAAATCGACAACACTTCGGTGAGCTCATCAACTATTACGGTAGTAAACTCAAACGATTCAAACGCGCACAGCAGCATCTATGGTTGCTATGTCACCTGACAGAGCGGATACAACTGGCACTGGAACGGTTAACTGATGGGTTCATTTACCATATCCGCAAGCAACAAGAAGCTGCCAACACCTTTGCACAACAAGCAGTGTTCCTGTCCTGGCAGTCAGCCGCGGACAATGTCACGAAAGCGGCAGAGTTACTGCATCTGTTTGTGGATGAGAACATTGATGATAATCAACCCTTCTCAGTAGTCAGACAACAGGCATTGAAGGTCATGAATGACAGGGATATCCAGACCCTCTGCCTTTACCTGAAAAAACAGAAACGGACCGTGGAAGAGTACCAGTGGCAACATTACGATGAACAATGCAATCTCCTGGAGCAACTGTTAAGGCAGGTGTTCTTGTGCCTTGAATGTGAGGCCGGTAAAGGCTCAGAAGCCGTCGTCGCCCAACTTCAACAGATGCAGACGGAAATCGCATTCGGTGGACCACTGAAGACGATGGATACGTCGCTCATCCCGAAAAAGCACCTCCCATGGTTGGTTAAACAGGATAACGTTAACCCGCAACGTTACGAATGGCTGCTCTACCGGCAGTTAACCTCACGACTGAATGGACGCATTTATTTGCCAAATGTTACCAAATACCGCGCACTGGAAGACGACCTGATCCCCCAGACATCGCAGGATACCTTGCTGGCCTCATCAACACTGGACAGACTAAAACAGCCCGCAGAGTTATTGTTACAGGAGAAACAACACCGGCTGGAAAGTGCACTCAAAGACGTTGCTCTCCATATTGATGAGGGAGACAATCGAAATGTGATCATGAAAAATCGTACCGGTACCCGCTGGCGTCTGCCGACCAAAAGCGCTACATCTCTGGTCAACAATCCCTTTTTTAAGCGAATGCAACCGGTCGGTATCGCGGATGTACTGCGGTATGTAGAGCGCGAAACCGGGTTCATGAAATGTCTGACTCATGTACTTCCGATACAAAAACAAGGGTTCACTCATCAGGATGATTTACTGGCCATTCTGATTGCCAACGCCACTCACCGTGGTGTGTATGGCATGGCGCAGATCTCCGATCGAAGCTATGAACACCTGAGTACGGTGCAGGCCAACTATATCCGGCCTGAAACGCTGCATGACGCCAGCGACGTGATCAATAATGCGGTTGCAGCGCTACCCATCTTCCGCCACTACCATATTCAGGAGGACCAGCTGCATGCCAGTGCGGATGGTCAGAAATTCGAAACCCATCTGGAAACCTTTAAAACCCGGTACTCCTCTAAGTATTTCGGCACCAACAAAGGGATCACGGCCATGACACTGGTGGCCAACCACAGCGCCCTCAATGCTCGGATCATCGGTTCCAACGAGCACGAATCACACTATATTTATGACCTGTTACAATCCAACAGCAGTGAAATCAAACCTGACGTACTCTCGACAGATACACACGGTGTCAATCATGTTAACTTCGCCTTACTGGATCTATGCGGTTACAGTTTTGCACCGCGATACGCGCAGTTCAGTAGTGTCATCAATGATCTGTTTGATGTGACTGAAAGTGAACAAGGCAGCACCATACTGGCGCTAAAGAAGCCTATCAGAACGAATGTTATTACAACGGGATGGCAAGATATCAGGCGTATTGTTCTGTCACTTCAGACAAAGCGGACGACACAAGCAATGCTGGTAAGAAAGTTGTCTGGTTACCCTTCTGGACACCCAATATTACAGGCTCTGACGGAGTATAATCGACTGGTTAAAGCGCAATATTTACTTGACTACATCGACGATGCCAGTTTGCGGCAGTATGTGCAACGTGCCCTGAACCGGGGAGAAGCATGGCACTTCCTTAGACGAGCCATTGCGTCGGTGAATGGTGATCAGTTCCGTGGCAAAAACGAGTCTGAAATCGCTATCTGGAATGAATGCGCAAGATTGCTTGCCAACGCGATCATCTACTTCAACTCCGCGATACTGAGTCATCTTCTGGGACACTTTGAAGCGAGAGGAGATGAAGAGAAAGCGGGTATCACTCGTGCTGTTTCGCCCGTTGCGTGGCAAAATATCAACTTAAGCGGAACGTATAACTTCACTAATACTGGGAAATTGCCCAATATTGGCGAAATAACAAGGCCGATAGTGGATGATTAGGCTCCAAGCTGAAAGTAAACCACCTCCGCAGCCATTTATTGGTGTGGTCTACAGAGGATTATGTCTTTTTAGAGGGGAAAATCCCTAGAACCCCACAATGGAACGATTGTGCTCGACTCATTTCAAATTGCATTATTTATTATAATTCCGCGTTACTATCGGCATTTTTACAAATCCAAGAGAGGAACGGTAGGCAAGATGTGGTTGATGTTATTTCTCGGCTTTCACCTGTTGCTTGGCAACACATTAATCTAAATGGGGAATATGCCTTTAATAAAGACCGCAAAGAAATCGACTTAGCTGGTTTACTTAGTGATGTAGAATCAATAAGTTAAAGAATGCCATCTGTTTGTATTTCTAATTCAAAAGGTACTGCGCATCAAAGTGCCATTAAAAATTGGAGGTGTTGATATTCTATATGCTTGATATATACAAGCTAACATTGATAGAAAACAGATAAGCTAACAAGTTTTTAGTCGAGCCATGAACTGTTCTATAATTGTTCTAATTGCAAAACTCTTCAATTTGGTTTGTTACTAGATTTAAAAATACTTTTCTATGCTCGATTTTAGTAAGTAGCAGCTTTTGGATGTCTTCAGGAACTTTTCTTTCTCCTGCATCTATTGCCATTAGTAATGGCTTGATATCAACTACAAGAAGACCTGCCGCCCTTGCTGCTCGAATGAACTTTAATCTCTTTAATGCACATAAGCCGTAAAGTGAATGGCCTGACTTAGTTTTTTCTTCGCAGTGTACTAAGTTCTCAAGAACATAATTTCTTACCGTATGGACAGATGTTTGTGCAGCTAGTGCCAGTTGAGAAATACTCAAAGGAAAATCCAACGCATCATCATCACTACTAATGAACTTATTGATGTCAGGTATCTCTGTCAAAAAACTGACTTCACCAACAGGAATGTTTTCAACCTTAGATTTAATCATGATTTAGCATGCTTCCAATTTGTGTTGTTAATGGAATGCCTTAAGATATCTTGATTACATTCAATCAATTGGCACTCCATTAACATTTCTGTAAGTACATTACCGTTAAATGATTACCCTGCGCAGCAAGATAGCTCTTTAACGTCTTTGCTAAAGGTTTGAGCGCATAACTTCAATCCTTCAACCATCGTCAAATACGGAAATAGTTGACCTGCCAATTCTTCGACTGTCATTTTATTATGAATAGCAAGAGCCGCACTTTGAATCAGTTCTCCGCCTTCATGGGCTAAAATTTGTGCGCCTATCAGTTTTCCCGTGGATTCTTCAGCTACCAACTTGATAAAACCATCCGTTTCAAAATTTGCTAAAGCTCTTGGTACGTTTTCCATATCAAGTACACGACTTATCGTATTTATTCCTACCGCTGAAGCTTGTACTTCGGTTAGACCTACCGTAGCAACTTGTGGGTCGGTGAATATAACAGCAGGCATGGTAGATAAGTCGAGTTGCGCATTTCCACCTGTCATATTAATTCCAGCCCTACTTCCGGCAGCAGCAGCAACATAAACAAATTGTGGCATATTGGAGCAATCTCCAGCGGCATAAATGTTAGCTGTTGATGTTTCCATCATACTATTAACAACAATGGCACCACTTTTATCTGTTTCAACACCAACATTTTCTAAACCAAGCTTTCCAGTATTTGCATGGCGACCCGTAGAGATAAGCAATTTTTCAGCGATTAATGTTCCTTCGTTAGTTTCCAATGAAAAACCATTGCTATCATAAGAAACATGACTTGCTTGCGTATTATTAAGTACCCTAATACCTTCTTTTTCAAAGCACTCTGCCAGTTTTTCACCTAATAACGGATCTTCAGCATATAAAAGGGTATGTCTGGCTAGAATTGTCACACGGCTACCTAAACGGGCATAAGCTTGCGCAATTTCCAGAGCAACAACGGAGGAGCCGATGACAACTAGACTACTCGGTAACTCTTCTGCAAATAAGGCTTCTGTTGATGTCCAATAAGGTGTATCAACTAAACCCTTAATTGGCGGAATGCTTGGTGTAGAGCCTGTTGCAATTAAAATGCGATCTGCAACCAGCTCTTCTTCACTACCATCAGACTTGTGAACTAGCAAGGTATTTTGATTTTTAAAACGTGCATAACCTTTAAGTAAAGATAGCGCGGGATTACTCTCTAAAATACGTTGATATTTAGCATCGCGTAGTTCTTCGACGCGAGCGTTTTGCTGATGTGCTAATAAGGAGCGGCTAAGTTGTGGCTGAATATTTTCTAAACCATCAAACGGGTTAGTACGTTGCTGATGCGCTAATTGCGCAGCACGGATCAATATTTTTGAAGGAACACAGCCGACATTTACACAGCAACCTCCGATTACATCGGCTCCTTCAATGATAGTAACTCTTGCTCCGCCTTCTGCTGCTTTAATCGCACTGGCAAAGGCCCCTGAACCACTACCAATAATGGCTACATGTAATTGTTCTGGCTGGATGTCATTTGACGAGCAACAACTATTCGTTGACATATTTTATTCCTCTAAAAAAGTTAAGCGGTACAAGTTTCATCATCACAGCGTTTATTCGCAGGAGAAACCATGTCCCAAATTGATACAGCAACCATTAGTCCTAGCCCCGTATAAGTAACGTATGAACTCCACCCGTACTGGAACCAAGGGTATAAAGAGAGTAAAACCAAAATGGGGCCAATTGAACCGATAAAACTACGGTACCATTGACGATGGCTAAACCAGCCTAAGATATTCATTGCCAGCGCTAATACTGCAAACAGTGGTAACAACGTATTGATAAATACCCCTTCCCACTGACTAAGAAATCCCATCCCAATTGCCGCACCAAGACTAGCTATCGCGGGAAAACACATGGCGCATCCCATTGCCGAAACAAGTGCACCTATAGAGCCTGCTTTATCTCCGATACGCGTAACTAGTTCTAAGGGGCTAAACATTACTTATTTTCACTTTTTAAATTTGAAGGGTAGCCAGCGTTGGTAGTCGCTGCAATTAATGCATTGATGTTGGTTTTAGTGTCATCAAAAGAAACAACAGCTAGCTTAGGCTTGTAGGTAACTTTCGCATTTTCAACGCCATCAACATTTTCTAATGACTTTTTAACTGTGATTGGACATGTCGCACAGTTCATCGTTGGCACTTCCAGTGTAACTGTTTTTACTTCAGCAAAAGCACCAAAACTAGAAAGTGAAAGCAGTGCGGTTAATAATAATTTTTTCATAATTAGCTCCAAATTTTAAAATGTTATAAATTTCTTGATCTGTATATTAAGCAAACAAAAGTATCCAATAATTACTGGTCACTAAAATTGTCGCAACTATAGCGCTCAGCCAGAAAATGACTTTTCGTTGTTGCTGTTTCTTAGGAATTGCACAGGCCGTTCCCGGCTCACACTCTTCTACAGGACGGTAAATTTTCCAACCTGAGTAGCCAAACAACAACACTACAAATGCGATAAATAATGGCCTATAGGGTTCAAATGCAGTTAAATTACCAATCCATGAGCCACTTACCCCAAGTAATAACAGGAGCAAAGGACCTACACAGCATACGCCTGCGCCTAATGCTGCTATGATGCCTCCTATCATTGGAAGGTTTGATTTTTTTTGATTCATATAGATACCTCATTAAGTGATAATGCAAGTGTATTGCATGTACCTAAGTACGGAGTCAAGGGTGATTTATAAAAAATTTATCTTTGATAATCTGCTACGACAGATACGGGGAATAAGCTAACTTGAATTAAGGCGCAGAAGTAAAATTGGATATGCTGTTTTAGTGGGAAATGGTAGTTAAGTGAATCATTTACTTCGGTTGCAACGAATCAATTATTGGGCAGTGGCTATCGTCATCATTATTTTGGCATTGTCCTAAATGTTCTTCCAAAGCGTGTTCTAACTGGAAACGACCTATTTTGTTCAATCACATTAACACCTAAATCATCCGTTATTCACACTGCTAAGCCTTCCCCCAGGGGGTTACGCGTTCATACATCTACTTTTTCAAGATATTTCTTAACCAATAGTAAAAATTGTAACCACCCCTCATCTCGACGTCTAATTTATACAACCTGAAACATTACAACATGTGATGTCTAAAGTATTTCCCAACTGTAAGCGCATAGTTGGACGAGAATGCCAAAATGCCATGGCGCTGCATTTCAGCTTTGATTTGAAAGACGGGTACGCCCATTTTAATACCGAGTAACTTAGCTTCACGCGACCGTGCAACCACGCAGCCGTCATTGTTGGACAGCACCACAATCGGCGTATCTTTTAAATCAGGACGAAACAGCTTCTCACAACTGGCGTAAAAGTTGTTGCAGTCCACCAAGGCAAATACTGGCATGGGATAGTCACGACTTACGGCGTATGTTTCGCACCACATTGGTGACCACACCAAATATCTCTAACTCTGTCCCTTCAGGAATATGAATGGGCTCATACACCTGGTTTCTTGGGATCAGCATGACGCACGGCCTTAGTTGAAGCTCCTTTACCGTGAGTTCACCATGGATGCCAGCGATGACAATGTCACCGTGTTCGGCTTGGACAGAGCGATCAACCACCAGAATATCATCTGGGTGAATCCCGGCATCAATCATTGAATCACCTTCAACACGCACAAAGAACGTTGCAGCCGGTCGCTTGATGCACAGCTCGTTGAGGTCGAGCGTTTGCTCAACATAATCCTGCGCTGGTGAAGGAAAACCAGCAGAAACACGTTCCATGAACAATGGAATACGAAGGCGCTTGGCTTTGATGAAGGCAAGTGCGCCGCTACGGCCTATCAGCGAGACACTCATGACGAACCTCGAAAAATCATAATTAATACTGTTTGTTTATACAGTATCTAATGCTATGCTGATTTCTACAAGTAAAATTGTAGGTAAAACTGTAGTTGTTCGAGTAAGACGCTGTGTTGTCGGTGATTTCTTTTTTGTGTTGAAAAACTAGATGTGGGGGGATCGCTCGCCCTCGTCAAAGCCTGCAAGGCTTGGACAATACTGCTTCTGCCTACTGCTCTTGTTTCTGTTACTGATCCTGTTACTGCTACTGGTTAACGCATGGGTCAAGTAACCGTCAAACAAGGCTTGTTGAACCCTTTGCAAAGGGTTTAAAAACAGTTAGTAAAATTCTGCTTCGTATTGAATTTACTGGCTTAAAGCGAAGTCAGGAGCATCATTAAAATGCTCAGTCGAACTCAGTTCAAGCCTTTTTCAACCGTTTGAAAAGGGGTTGGCTAAGCCATACCTAAAGGGTATCGGTAAGGGTTACCTAAAGGGTTTAGCTAAGGCTTTCTGAAAGGCTTAGCCAAAGCCTTCATACATGGGTTCACCCAGTAGAAAGATTAAAAAAACGCTGAGGTATCCAAGGTGCATTTAGAAAAACCTGTGGCACAGTGAAATCACCTAAAGCGAACAATAGAATTGAAGAGGAACCATCAATGACAAGAGCCCCTGCGCCATTTCCGCTAGAGCGCCTCGCGGATATCCCAGACAGACCAGAAGATTTTAGATTGCTGGAGCGTATTCCATTAACGCGTGAGCCGCAGTCCTGGCCACTTGAACTATCTCCTGTGGTCGGTGATGAACAGCCAATGGTGCTGCTCGATACAGAGACAACTGGACTGTCTGCCGATGACGAGTCCATTATTGAGCTTGGTATGGTTAAGGTGCTTTACAGTCCCTCGGCTAAGCGGATTGTGTCGATTGTTGATGTGATCAGTTTGTATGAAGATCCCGGCAAGCCAATCCCCGAGCTGATTACAGAGTTAACCGGTATTACCGATGACATGGTGCGAGGCCAGCGCATTGATGATTCACTGGTAGCGAGTTGGTTATCCGATGATCCGCTGGTGGTTGCACACAATGCACAGTTTGATCGTCCTTTCTTTGAAAAGCGGTTTGCTGCATTAGGCCATCTATCTTGGGCCTGTTCAGCCAGTGGCATAGATTGGAAGGCGCTGGGTTTTGAAAGTCGAAAGCTTGAGTACCTGCTGCTTCGCTTAGGTTGGTTTTATGAAGGACACCGAGCCGCAACCGATTGTTTGGCGATGGCCTGGTTGTTCCATTTGTTGCCCGAGTCCGTTGCAAACTTGTTGTCTGAAGCAGACAGGCGAACTGTGTTAGTTCGTGCGTTTGGTGCGCCGTTTGACGTAAAGGACTATTTAAAAGAACGTGGTTACCGTTGGCATGACGGCGTTAAAGGTGCCAACAAGCATTGGTGGCGCGAAATCAGCGAAGACGAGTTGCCGCAGGAACAAACTTACCTGGATGATTTGTATCATCGTGGCTCAGAACATGCCCACTATGACTACAAAGATGCCCGTAATCGATTTAAAGCTTTGTAGCTCTCTACAAGGTAAGCCTTGCATATTTGAAAACCTCTGGAAAATGGAAAGTGAACTCATGGTTTAACCAACAAGAGGAATCTTTCCATGTACCAAGACACCTACATTGAATACTGGGGCGAAATCTTCGTCTCTGCCCGCATCATTGAATTTGGCATCACGTTCGAGCGCTTTCTTAAAGATCCATGGAAGCACTTGATGTCCTGTGGCCAAGACTCAGCCCCAGACGCGATTGCTGAAGGGATGTTGCCATTGCTACCAGCCCAGGCAGAGGTTGCTAGGCGCATTCGGGAGAGTGAACAACGAGCCCTGATGTCTACAGAGTCGGACAAAGGGGTATCGCATCGCGGTAACATCGTGGTGCCATTGGTTCGGGTAGCGCATTGATAGCGGCTACCAGCAATGGCATGAAACAGTGTCTTCACGCCCATACCTGAGCGGCAATTGCAATCCAGATCAAAAAGTTGCCGCTTAGTCTTCCCTACAAAATAATTTGTGATAGGATGATACTTAATAAAATTAATTAGGTTGAAGCCTATTCAGTGTGTTATGGCCATCTGTCCAGCTTCAACCGGTAGAGATTGATTAGTCATTGCGGATGAAGAGCAGCATTGAGTGGTGCTTTTCAATGTGATTACGCGATGTCGGTCCGTACTTTATAAACAGAGTTTTAAGAAACTGGTTGAATTGGATAAACAAGACGCATGACAAATGATGGTCTGAAACAAACGGTACCAGCGAGTTCACTCGCTAAAGAAGGCGCGAAAGGAAAGCCAGATAGGCTTTTGCAGATAGCGCAGTTGCCACAAGCAACCAGGGATCGCATTGCCCACATCGATTTCACTTTATTGTTTAAGGGAGAAGCGGTGCGGGCGGATTTAGTCGATCGCTTCAGCATAGCTGCTGCACAAGCAACGAAAGACTTCACAATGTACCGAGAGCTTGCACCAAGCAACATTGAGTATGACCAAAAGCTCAAGTTGCATAAACGTGGTGAAGCATTTGAACCCTTGTTCGACTATGACGTTGTTCGAACACTGGCAACCATCAGCCAAGGGTACGGCGATGGCTTCAGTGGAAAGGTAAAACCGCCTCTGGCTTGTGAAGCGCCTTATCACCTTAACAAGCCGAGTTTATCGATAGTGGCGAAGGTCACCGAGGCCATTCACAAAGGCAAAGCCTTGAGCATCACTTATGTGTCGTTATCGAGCGGTGAAACAACGCGTGAAATTGTACCGCATACGCTGGTGGACAATGGCCTGCGTTGGCATGTTCGTGGTTTTGACCGCAAGCATGGCCAAAGCGGAGCGCCAAATGGGTTCCGTGACTTTGTGCTTACCCGAATTAAAGCAGCGGTCGTGCTTGAGGATTCCATTCTGTCAGAGGCTGAACTTGAAACCCAAGACCGGCAATGGAATCGCTTTGTAGAGCTTGAGTTAGTACCGCACCCACGCATAGAGCACAGCGAAGCGATTGAGCTTGACTATGGCATGAAAGGTGGTGTTTTAAAGATTGAGATTAGAGCGGCAACGGCAGGTTATTTACTCAGACAATGGAATGTCGATTGCTCCAAAGCAGCTCAGCTAAAAACACCCGAATTTCATTTATGGTTAAAAAATTATCAAACTTTATACGGTGTCGGTAACCTTGCGATTGCGCCTGGTTTCGATAGCGTCACAGCATAGGGAAGAACATGAATAATTCAGAACAGCAGTTTTTAAAAGAACTCGATGTAAAGTTGTGGTCGGCAGCCGATCGGTTACGTAACAACCTCGATGCCGCTAACTATAAGCATGTCGTGCTAGGGATCATCTTTCTAAAGTATGTGTCAGACGCTTTTGAAGAGCGCCAACAAGAGTTACGTCAGTTGTTTACTCAGGACGATAGCGATGACAATATTTATTACATGCCTCGTGAAGATTATGACTCTGACGAAGAATACAACGATGCGGTCAATGCAGAGTTAGAACTGCACGAATACTATCAAGAGAAAAACGTTTTCTGGATACCAAAAAGGGCAAGATGGAAATTTATAAAAAGTACTGCTTCTCTTCCGATCGGTAGTGTAATTGACAAAGATAGTCATGGAAATGAAATTAAATTGAGATCAATTTCATGGTTGATTGACAATGCACTGGATGAAATAGAGTCGCATCGGATAAATGATAAGCCAGCAAATCCAAAGTTAAAGGGAGTTTTACCTCGAATAAGTCGTTACGAAGTTGAAAATACGAATCTAACAGAGTTAATAAATAGATTCTCTGATACGAGTTTTAGTAATCCTGAGTTTAATGGAAAGAAGTTAAGCTTAAAAAGCAAAGATATTCTTGGTCATGTATATGAATATTTTTTGGGGCAATTCGCGTTGGCTGAGGGAAAACAAGGTGGGCAGTATTACACACCTAAAAGTATTGTTACTCTAATTGTTGAATTGCTAGAGCCATATCAGGGGCGGGTTTATGATCCTGCAATGGGGTCGGGTGGATTTTTCGTTTCAAGTGAAAAATTTATTGAAGAACACGCAAAAGAAAAAAAATACAACGCATCAGAACAAAAAAAACACATATCTGTTTATGGTCAAGAAAGCAATCCTACCACATGGAAGCTTGCGGCTATGAATATGGCTATAAGAGGCATTGATTTTAATTTTGGGAATAAAAACGCTGATACTTTTCTAGATGATCAGCATCCAGATCTTAAAGCTGATTTCGTAATGGCAAATCCTCCGTTTAACATGAAAGAATGGTGGAGTGAAAAGTTACAAGGAGATATAAGATGGATGTATGGAACACCTCCAAAAGGGAATGCTAATTATGGATGGCTTCAACATATTATCCATCACCTAAATTCTAATGGTAAGGCAGCAATCTTACTTTCAAATGGGTCTTTGACCGTAAATGCTAAAGACGAATATGAAATAAGGAAGTCCATCGTTGATAGTAATTTATTAGATTGTGTGATTGCTCTCCCGACACATTTATTCACTAACACGCAAATTGGTGCATGTATTTGGTGCTTTAGTAAAGCAAAAGACAAAAGACAAAACAGAGCGAAAAATGTGCTATTTATCAATGCTAAAAATTTAGGAACTCTTGAGACTAAAGTAATCAGATCTCTATCAAAGTCTGAAATAGAACAAATAGCGGATTGTTATAAAGACTGGGTTAGATCTGAAGGATACAAAGATCAGCCTGGGTTTTGTAGAAGTGTTGATATAAGTGAGATAGAAAGGCATAAATATGCCCTTGTACCAGGTCGATATGTGGGTTTTGACAGGAAAAATCTTGTATCGAAGGAAGCACAGATTGAAATGTTTAAGAATATTCAAAAAGTAAGTAATAGGCTTAATGAAGTAGTTCTGGCGGCTGAAAAAACAAAACAAATAATGGAGAAAGTTTCAAATGGCTGAACCATTTCTATTAAGTCATAAAGATTGGTTTCATGGAACTTTAGAGGCTTGTAAAAAAACTGGATTAATTCTTCAGGTTGAATCAGGTGGCACACCCAAAACAAATGAAGATGATTATTGGGAAGGAGATATTCCATGGCTAACTCCCAAAGAAATTACTGACATGGATGGTGTTTACGTCAGTAAAACAGAGAGAAATATCACTACTTTAGGTCTTAAAAGTTCGGCAGCAAAACTATTGCCTGCAGGAACAGTAATGCTCAGTAAAAGAGCCCCTGTTGGTGCAGTTGCTGTCAACACTGTTCCTATGGCTACAAATCAAGGTTTTTTGAATTTTACATGTGGGCCACTTTTGAGGCCGCTTTATTTAGCATATTGGTTTCGCTTGAATAAGCCTTATCTTGACGCAGTTGCTAATGGTTCAACATATCCTGAACTCTATAAAAGTGATCTCTTTGAGTTTCACATATCAGTGCCTTCAGTAGATGTACAAGACAAAATATTGAAAGTAATTAGCGCACTTCAGTTTTGTAAACTATCAGGGCATGCACTAGAACAATCCGCATTAGATATGCAGCAACTTAGCAATATAAAAGCAGAAAGTAACGAGTTAGAAAAGACAATAAATCAGGTGATGTTCCTACTATTTTCAGGGGAGCTTTCAATAGATGATCTTAGTAAAAGGCTCTCATTATGATTGGTTTGTGTCAAAAAGGTAGTTGCCGAAAGTTGATTGGTCATACTGGGAAGTGCGATCCTTGGCCGACTAACTGCTGGTCATTTCTGGAAGAAAAAGATAAGAAAAAACTTTCAAAAGCAGGCTACGCAACACCGCGAGGAGGAAAGAAGGGGGCTTATCAAAATCATGTTTATAGAAACAATAAAGTTATCATTCCTTTTGAAAAGATTAATGTTATTGATACTTCAAACTATGAAGATGGGTACATCGTAAGGCTGTACCCTGATCAAGCTTTTATTTCTTCAGGTATTTTGAGTGAAATAAATTTGCCAGATGGTGAGCCACTCGTAATCGGTGAAAATGCTTTTGTATTGTATCGCTCTCATCAATCTTTTGATGAGTTTCCACCGCTTGACGAATGGTCCGTTCGTCACTTGGAGGATAAGAATGGAAATATCGTTGAAAAAAGAAGTTCAGAAGTATTAGACAAAGGGCATTATATTCTTCGCCTTCCAAAAGTTGGTGGAGGCAAGAAAATTATAAAAAATGAAGTTATCGAAGGGCCACCGCAGGGGATTTTTGCTCCTGAATATGCTAACAAGGAAACTAATTTTCTATCACAAGCATCTTTAGCATGGCAAATTATACATACATCGTCTAGCCCATATACAGCATCACAAGCATTACATCTGAAATTAATTCTAGATGAGTGCTCACTTAGTGATGGGGTTCACTATAACTATCTTGGGATGATGAAAGGAAATATTACAACTTGCCCACTATGCCTCAAAAGAATTTCATATGATGAGCTTCATAGTCATATAAACCTTGAGAATGAAGAATCTCTTTTAAACTCTGGCCTAATAGTAGATGGAACCAATCGTTCTACTACAGTAAATCTATTTCATATGATTCCACTTGAATATGAACGGTTGCATCATAATCACTTCTACGTTTCTTGGGGGCATGCAACTTGTAATACCAAGCTTGGGCAGCGAAGATGTTATTCGCTTGCTGAAGTAAAGGAAATGGATATAAAAGTAGCTAAGTTAATTGGTGATAGCATTGAAACTTTTGGGTGGATTAGTGATGACGACAAGATGATTAGATCCCCGAATGGAGCTGTTTGGATCAGAATCTCTGAAGAGCTGTATATAGAGAGGGATTAAAGTTATGAATGAAGAAAATCTAGAGAGCCTTTGTTTAGGTTGGTTTAGGGAAAATCATTGGGATATTCTTCATGGGCCTGATATTGGTCCAGATGGCAACAATCCTCTGAGAAAAAATTACTCTGACGTTATCTTAGAAACTTACTTAAAATTAGCATTTGAAAAAATCAATAACCATATTCCTGTTGTTCAAATAGATATCTGCTATGAACAGTTTAAAGCCATTATATTAAAACCTGATTTTTTTGATTTAGTTACAAGTAACCGTTCTTTTCATCGTTTCTTGTTGCAAGGAGTTCCTGTTGTATATAAGGGAGCCGATGGTGAATCGATACAGGATCATGTTTTTATTATCGACTTCGATAACTTGAACAATAATCTATTTACTGTCGTCAATCAGTTCACGATTACTGGCACCAAACAGCCACGTCGGCCTGATGTCATTTGTTTTATCAACGGCTTACCGATTGCTGTTCTTGAGTTGAAAAGCCCAAGCGATGAAAATGCCGATATTTGGGATGCCTTTAATCAACTGCAAACCTATAAAGATGAAGTCTCAGACCTTTTTATCTTCAATGAGGCGCTAGTAGTCAGTGATGGTTACACCGCTCGGGTCGGCTCTCTAACTGCTAACCAAGAGCGTTTTATGCCTTGGCGCACTATTAATAATGAAAACGATAAACCTTTACTGGAGTGGCAGCTAGAAACCATGGTTCGCGGTTTTTTTGATCGTGAGTTGCTGCTGGATTACATACGATTTTTTGTATTGTTTGAAACAGACGGTGAGACGATCATTAAAAAGATTGCTGGTTATCACCAGTTTCATGCTGTGCGAGAAGCGGTAAAGACGACAGTCATTGCGGCTCAGCAAATTGATGGCGTAACAGAGAAGCGGGCAACCTATGCCGATGAGGTAGTACCTGGTAGTAAAAAAGCAGGTGTGGTTTGGCACACTCAAGGCAGCGGCAAAAGTATTTCAATGTGTTGTTATGCCGGTATGTTGCTTCAACAAAAGGCTATGAATAACCCAACGCTGATTGTTGTTACCGACCGCAATGATCTAGATGGTCAGCTCTATGCCACGTTCTGCAACGCAGTTGAGCTCTTGAAGCAAACGCCTGTTCAAGCATCTGACCGAGATGCGCTAAGACAGTTGTTAGCTGAAAGAGAGTCTGGCGGCATCATTTTTACCACAGTGCAAAAGTTTGCCCTGCTTGACGACGAGAAGCATCATCCAATACTCAATGAGCGTCACAATATAGTTGTTATCTCAGACGAAGCACACCGCAGCCAATATGGCCTGAAAGCCACCTTAAGTGCAGATGGTCAATATAAGTTTGGTTACGCCAAGCATATGCGCGATGCGCTACCGTCTGCTTCCTTTATTGGTTTTACTGGTACACCCATTTCACAAGAAGACAAAGACACTCGCGCTGTATTTGGTGGCTATGTGTCCATCTACGACATTCAAGATGCAGTAGATGATGGCGCAACCGTTCCTATTTATTATGAGTCACGCTTGGCAAAGCTTGATTTGAACCATGCTGAAATCGCTGAGTTGTCCGATCAAGTTGATGAAGTGGTAGAGGACGAAGAGGACGTCAGCAACCGTGAAAAAACTAAGGGGGAATGGAGCCGTCTTGAAAAGCTTGTTGGTGCGACTCCTAGATTAAGCCAAGTTGCAGCTGACTTGATCGAGCACTTTGAGACACGCAATGCCACTATGGATGGTAAAGCCATGATAGTGGCTATGAGCCGTGATATCTGTGCGCATCTCTACAATGAGATTATTGCACTGCGCCCAGAATGGCATTCGGATGATCCTGAAAAAGGGGCGATTAAGATTGTGATGACAGGGTCAGCTTCGGACAAGCCACTTTTGCAACCCCATATTTATAACAAAAAAACCAAAAAACGCTTAGAAAAGCGCTTTAAAGATATGAATGATCCTCTGAAGTTGGTCATTGTCAGGGACATGTGGTTAACGGGGTTTGATGCGCCTTGTTGTAACACTATGTACGTGGATAAACCGATGAAAGGCCATAACCTGATGCAGGCCATTGCGCGGGTTAACCGCGTATTTAAAAACAAGCCAGGCGGTTTAGTTGTTGACTACATTGGTATTGCTAACGAGCTTAAGCAAGCATTGAAAACCTATACAGACTCTAAAGGTAAAGGCGAGCCAACACTCAATGCAGAAGAAGCGTTTTCCATTCTTTTAGAAAAAATTGATGCTATCCGTGGCATGTTTGGTAAAACACCAAAATCCGATGGTTTGGACATATCGGGGTATGAAACTCAAGCGCACAAACTATTGGTGCCTGCCGCTAACTATGTACTTGGCTTAGAGGATGGCAAAAAGCGTTTCTTAGACTTAGTGTTGGCGGCAACAAAATCATACTCACTATGCAGTACCTTGGATGAGGCTAAAGAGTTAAGGAAAGAAATCGCCTTTTACTCAGCCATTAAGGCCGCCATCAGCAAATTTACCAGCGTAGATAGAAAGCGCACTCAGGAAGAAAAGAACTCGGCACTGAAACAGATCCTAGATAACGCAGTGATCGCCGAAGGCGTTGCTGACGTGTTCGCACTTTGTGGCTTGGACAAGCCCAATATTGGTTTGCTATCGGATGAGTTTTTAGAAGACGTGCGACAGATGCCGGAGCGCAACTTGGCCGTTGAATTACTTGAAAAACTACTCAAGGATGACATTAAAGCGAAAACACGTAATAACGTTGTGCAAGAGAAGAAATACGCAGACCGCTTGCAAGAAACGCTTAGAAAGTACAATAACCGCGCCATTGAAACAGCTCAGGTCATTGAAGAACTTATTCAAATGGCCAAAGAGTTTCAGGAAGAAATGATGCGCGAGGCTGAACTGGGGTTAAATCCAGATGAAATCGCGTTTTATGATGCTCTAGCCAACAACGAAAGTGCAGTACGTGAACTTGGTGATGAGATCCTTAAAAAGATTGCCGTCGAAATCACAGACAAACTCAGAAAATCGACCACGGTTGATTGGCAAGTTCGTGACAGTGTTCGAGCTAAATTAAAAATACTCGTGCGCCGCACTTTACAGCGTTACAAATATCCACCTGACAAAGCCGCTGAAGCTGTAGAGCTTATTTTGAAGCAGGCTGAGACATTGTCGAATTCATGGACGAAATAAAGGGTGCTTTTATAGATGACAACAAATAAATCTAATTCATTCTGGTTTGTGGGTGCATCCTACGGCAAAGGTAGTGAAGACCAAACGGAGCGTTTTCTCAACGATGGCGTTTGGCAAAATGGCTATGAAGATAAATATCTCGATGTAGTCCGCAGTATGCAGCCGGGCGACAAGATTGCCATTAAATCGTCATATACAAGAAAGCGAGAGCTCCCTTTTGATACTAAAGGCCAGACTGTTTCAGTAATGGGGATCAAAGCTATTGGTGTGATTACCCGTAATCATGGCGATGGCCGGTTTGTCGATGTTGAATGGCAACCACGCTTTGAGCCTGTTAATGAATGGTATTTCTATACCAATCGCAGCACTATTTGGCGCGTTTCTCCCGATGATTGGATGACAGAGGGGCTTATTGACTTCACTTTCAATAATAAACCCCAGGATATAGATCGTTTTCGCAATGCTCCCTATTGGAAGGAGCGCTTTGGTGATACCCCTGTCGATAAACAGCGTTTTAAATGGACCCAATTTTACGAAGAGTTTGCCGACAAGCTATTAACTTACAAGGATGATCGTGCTTCTTTAATGGCAGCCATCCACGATTTACCGAACAAAATTGAAAGCATTTCTGTCCTTCAAGATCAGCCTAAGGAAGGCACAAAAGATTTGCTAAGTGATATTTGCCCGTTTACCGTCTTCGGCCTGTTTAACCGGGGCATTACCGATGCTAACCGAATAGCCATCGCAAGCGAGCTTGCTGCTTTTTTGAAAGTTGAAACGCCTGTTCCTAATTCCTTTGAAGGTATCCCTGTTGTTAATAATCAGCGCTCTTGGTTTTTTGGATACAAATACCGACGGGGTGAACATGACATTGATACACTATGGAACCTTTTTGAGGCCGCCATAGAACACGCTAATAACTCAGAAACTGATACCGCAGAGGCACTTTACGATGCTTATGAAACTGCGACTAAATGCTGGGGAACCGGCTGGAACCTCTCAATGGGGCTGTATTGGATTAGACCATGGAAGTATCTGACACTTGATGGCCAATCACAGGCATACATCACTAAAAAGCTGGGTTTAGAAATAGGCAAGAATGGCGAAAAAGGTCGCTGTAGCTCAAGAGATTACTTCGGTCTGATTGATGATCTAGAAACACGATTTCAAGAGGACGCCTACCCCGTACACTCTTTTCCAGAACTGTCGCTTTCGGCCTGGCTATTTAAGGATACCGACACATCCGCTCATCCGAATGCTACTGACCTTGATGACGAGGAGCTATCGGCAGAAGAAGACGAAGTTGCTGTTCAGACTGCGCCTATTGAACCTTATACAATTGACGACATCATTGCCGATGGTTGTTTTCTTGAAAGAGAAAGCATCGCAAAAATAATTACTCAGCTTAGACATAAGAAAAACCTTATTCTCCAAGGCCCTCCGGGAACTGGTAAGACATGGCTCGCAAAGAAACTTGCATATGCGTTAATGGGCCAAAAGGACGAAAACTCTCTACGCGCTGTTCAGTTCCACCCCAATCTATCATATGAAGATTTTGTGCGTGGTTGGAGGCCATCAGGCGAAGGAAAATTAACTCTCGTTGATGGTCCATTTCTGGAAATGATTAATGAAGCCAAAAAAGATGCGAGCAGCAAACACGTAGTCGTTATCGAAGAAATTAACCGAGGAAACCCTGCTCAGATTTTTGGCGAAATGCTCACATTGTTAGAGGCTGACAAGCGCACGCCAAGTGAAGCTTTGGAGCTTAGTTATCGTCGAGCTGAAGGCGAAAGAATTCATATTCCCGCTAACCTTTATGTTATTGGCACTATGAATATTGCCGACCGCTCATTAGCACTTGTTGACCTTGCTCTACGTCGCCGATTCGCATTTTTTGATCTTAAGCCAACGCTCGGTGAGGCATGGCGCAATTGGGTTCATAGTAAGGCTGGTATTGATAACGATTTTTTGCAGTTAATTGAACAGCGCATAGTCTCACTAAATAACGAGATTTCAAAAGAACGCAACTTGGGCCCTCAGTTTAAAATCGGCCACAGTTATGTAACACCACCGTTAAATACAAAGATTGAAGATGCTGCAGCATGGTTTCAAGGTGTCGTAGAAACTGAAATTGGACCGCTTCTTGAAGAATACTGGTTTGACGATATAGAACGCGCTATCAAATCCAAAGACGCTTTGGTTGAAGGCATCTAATGTCTGCCGTTATTGAAGCGAAAAGCCAAACTACTTCGTCGAGACGATTAGGAAAGATTCCTGTTCGTAACCTGTGGTTGTTGATGCTCTATGCTTCGGACCTTTATCGCCACCTTGGCACCAATAAAGTTGACGTAGAAGACAACCCAGAAGACATAGCAGATTTGGTTGCCGAGATTCTCTGCCATCAAGTTGAAGAACGCATGATGCGAAATTTAAGCTATGGGTATGAATCGAAAGTTGCTGTAATCAATCGAGTTCGTGGACGCATAGATACCCTAACCACCGAGCGGCAAAGGCTACTTGAAAAAGGTAAGGTATGCTGTCGCTTTGATGAGTTAACGGTAGATACTCCCCGTAATCGTTATGTTAGATCTGCATTAGAACGATTATCAAAGCTGAATATTAAACCAACTCTTGCCCATAAATGCCGAGCCTTAATGCTGAGTTTAGAACGTCTAGGCGTGAGCAAGGCAAAGCCAATAAATTACAGCGGAAAGTCGGAAAGATTTGGACGCCATGATATTAGCGATCAGAAGATGGTTGCTGCAGCCGATTTGGCTTTTTCACTCGCTATACCCACAGAGTTTGACGGTCAATTTCATCTAACAGCTCCTGACACTCGAAAAGAGTGGCTTAGAAAATTGTTTGAAAAAGCTGTAGCGGGTTTCTATGCCGTAGCACTAGATAAAAGAGAGTGGCGAGTATTGGCTGGCAAACAGTTTGATTGGCAGATATCAGATAAAAGCTCAGGGATAGACGAAATTCTTCCCAGCATGAAAACAGACATCATTATCGATAATCGTTCACCAGACAAGCGTTTGGTAATCGACACAAAATTCAATTCAGTGACCACTAAAGGTTGGCATAGGGAACAGACTCTTCGCAGTGGTTATATCTACCAAATGTATACTTACCTTAGAAGCCAGGAAGACACTTCAGACCCCAAATCACTTGAAAGTATTGGCATGTTACTTCACCCGACAGTAGATAAAGAAGTCGCTGAGATGGTAACAATTCAAGGCCACCCAATATGGTTTTGCACTGTTAATTTAGGTGAGTCAGCTATTTCAATCAGAGAGCGCCTACTTGCTCTTTTACAAAAGAGTTTCCAGGAGAAAAAATAATGGTCACATTCGATCAACTTATGCTACCGCTAATAAAGGCATTAGTGAACCTTGGGGGCTCAGGCAGTATCGACGAGATATACGAAGAAGTTGTCGAGCTTGAGAAGTTTGATGAGGGTACTTTGGCTGTTCTGCACAACCCTGAAAAAAGTAGCCAAACTGAAGTTGGATATCGATTAGCATGGGCTAGAACCTACCTGAAGAAAGCTGGATACCTTGAAAACTCATCTCGTGGCGTTTGGGCACTTACAGATAAAGCTAGACAGGAACCGGAAATCGATAGCAGAGAAATTGTCAACTTTGTTAGAGCACTGGACCGCAAGCCTGAACAGACTAATGCTACGACATCTACTCCAGAACTGTCGTCCGATGACTCCCCTGAAGAGGCTATGCTTTGGCGTGAAAAACTGCATCATGTGCTAATTGAAGAAATGAGCCCGGATGCGTTTGAGCGACTAACACAGAGGTTATTGAGAGAATCAGGCTTTATCCATGTTGAAGTGACTGGTCGCACGGGTGATGGTGGTATCGATGGCAAAGGAATTGCCCGAATCAACGGTTTGATGAGCTTTCATATCGCTTTTCAGTGTAAAAAGTACAAAGGTTCCGTTGGGGCTCCCGAGATCCGTGATTTTAGGGGCGCAACCGTTGGTAGAGCTGATCGTGGGATGTTTATCACTACAGGTAACTTTACAAAAGCTGCGATTGAAGAAGCCAACCGTGATGGCGTTGCTCCGATTGACTTGGTCGATGGTGATCAGTTAGCCGATAAGCTTAAGGAACTTAGTTTAGGCGTTAAAACAGAGTTAGTTGAAAAAGTAACAGTTGATCCTGGCTGGTTTTTAGGTCTTTAACTGTTAATAAGCACCAAAGGAACTCCAACGTGCATTGTCTAGTTCTTGAATATATGCGGTTAAATACGGCCACTCACATAACGGAAAGTTAGAATGAATCCTGAAAAATACAATAGAAGTATAAGCTTGCTTTGCCCGACTTGTGGCTGTTCAGACTTTTCATACGAAGACGGTTGCGATGAAACAATACAAGTAATGACTTGTGCATCTTGTGACCGAGAGTTTAATAAAGATGAGCTTATTCAAGAGAATAGCGAAAATATTGACGAGCACCTTTCTGAAATCAAGGAAGAAGTTTTAAAAGACGTTCAAGACGAACTACGTAAATCTTTAAAAAAGGCTTTTTCTGGTAGCAAGAATATAAGGATTAAGTAATGCCAGTAACTATTGATGCAGGTGATGTGATAGCTGGATTAGCTTTCCTTTTATCTGGCTACGCAACATGGCAAACGGTCAGCTTTAATAAGAGGCAGAAGTCACTTGTCGAAAGCCAGGAAAAGCTAAACACCATTCTCTTGGAAAAAGAAAATGAAGATGCTCTGAAAGGAAAACAAGCTGACCTTGGTGCATCAATTATAAAACTTGGCAGCAGTAAGTATCGGCTTAAGGTTTGGAATAAAGGTGCTGCTACTGCAAGAAACGTCAGAATTGAGTTCCCCGAAGGTAACGATTTAGTTATTGAATCAGAAGTGACTGACAAATTTCCAATGGAAAGCCTCGAAAAGTATCAAGCCGTTGAGCTAATAGCCGCTGTTCATATGCAAACGAAACGAAAGCATGTTGTTCGGCTAGTTTGGGAGGATGATGCCCAGTCTTACAATGAAAAGCTGTCTTACCCCACACTGTAATGTAACTGTCGGTTTTCTCACTAGAACGAAGACAACTACAGATAAATGCATATTTCTTTCGGCTATCTAACATCTTCAGTTGCTACAGAACCTTCACACTATCGTGTCGGAGGTTCACTATGTTCAAAAACCTATTTTTTCAAACCAAAGCACTACCAGAACTGTCATCGCAACTGGATACAGAAATTCCACGCTACCCGCCATTCCTGAAAGGGTTGCCAGCTGCGTCCCCCGAGGATTTGCAGTCTACACAAGACGAGCTAATTGCCAAACTGCGCCAGGTACTTGGCTTTAACCTGCGTGATTTTCAAAGGCTAATTCAGCCCTGCATTGATCATCTGGCTGCTTATGTTCATTTGTTGCCAGCTTCTGAGCATCATCATCACAGTGGCGCTGGTGGTTTATTACGTCATTCGTTGGAAGTTGCTTTCTGGGCTGCACAAGCTGCTGAAGGGATCATCTTTGTTGCCAGTGGCACACCGGTTGAAAAAAAAGAGCTGGAACCAAGGTGGCGTGTTGCGGCGGCATTAGGCGGTTTGTTCCATGATATTGGTAAGCCTGTTTCAGACTTGTCTATTACAGACGAAGATGGACGCTATCAGTGGAACCCTTTTTTAGAAACCTTATCCCAGTGGACCACAAATAACAGCATTGAACGCTATTTTATTCGCTGGCGCGACGGACGGTGCAAGCGGCACGAGCAATTTTCAATTTTGGTTTTAAACCGGGTGATGACACCCGAGTTGCTCGCCTGGTTAACCCAACCGGGCCCTGAAATTTTGCAAGCCATGCTGGAAGCAATTGGCAATACCGATCCAGAGCATGTCCTGTCCAAATTGGTTATTGAAGCTGACCAAACCAGTGTCCAGCGAGACCTGAAAGCTCAACGCATTTCCGTTGACGACAATGCCCTTGGTGTCCCAGTCGAACGCTATCTACTTGATGCCATGAGGCGATTACTTGCCAGTTCGCAATGGCTGGTTAATCAGCGAGATGCCAGAGTCTGGGTACGAAAATCCAATCAATCAACCCATCTTTACCTGGTTTGGAAAAGCGCGGCTAAGGACATCATTGAGCTGTTGGCCAAAGACAAGATACCTGGCATTCCACGAGATCCCGATACCCTTGCGGACATCCTCATTGAGCGAGGATTGGCCACTAAATCCACCTCAAATGAGCGATATGAAAGCCTTGCCCCTGAAGTGCTGATCAAAGACGACAAGCCAATCTGGTTAGCCATGCTGCATATAGTTGAGGCCGATTTATTGTTCAGCTCGAATGTACCAAGTGGTGTGACACTGTTTAGTAAACCTGATTGGGAAGCAACACAGCAAACACAAGCAGAGCCTCAGAGTCGCTCCAGTGAGCATTTAGACTTGCCTGAAGCGTCATCATCAATTGAACTCAGCAATTCGGCTGAGTCGCCATCGACAAAATCATCCGAACAAGATGATGAACTTCGTCATGCCAGTGATGTTAATCACCTTCAGGCAACTGAAAATGTTCCGGGTGATGGATGCGAAAAGCCTAACGATTCAAACGATGCCACTATCTCAAATAACGTAAACCAGCACGATGCAGACGCATTTAATCTCCCTGAATCTTTGGCGTGGCTCCCAGAGGCCAGCAGTGCGTTGATTATGGCTGGTGAACAGATACTGATCCGCTATCCCGATGCCGTAAGACCTTGGTGTGCACCCCGAAAACTGCTTGCTGAACTAAGTCGATTAGATTGGCTTGAACTAGATCCCGCAAACCCGACACGTAAGGCCAGAACTGTGACTACGAATGATGGCGTTCAGGAGCAAGGGTTACTGCTGAAAGTATCGATTTCTAAAGGGCTAATTGCACTGATTGACCTTTCCAAACAAGACGCAGAGTCAGTGGAACCAATTCAGAACGAAGAGGCTTCACAGCGTCCGAGTCGAACTGAGACAGCCAATGCCCAAGCAAAAGAGCCCGCCACAAGAGCGGAGCGTAAGCAAAAGCCGATTGCGCCCAATGCGAACTCAAGTACAGACCTCAAACACGCGCAGCGGCAACAGGTGGTTAATTTTGTGAAAGATTTGCCCATCTTACTGACCGATGGCAATTACCCAGACGTGGATCATAGTGCCGATGGTATTCGCGTCACGATTCAAACCTTACGCCAAGTCGCCAATGAGCATGGCATTCCAGCCGGACAGCTACTTCGGGGGATCTCGGCCAGTGACCAATGCCAGTTTGATGAGGGGGAAACGGTTCTGTTTACCGCTCACGCTAAACGTTAATCCATTTGAAGTTAAGCGGATTGTAAACGGTTATTTTGCGGAGCATGAATGAAAGAAAACGCATATGAGATGCCCTGGCGCACGAACTATGAAGCCATGGCAGTAGCAGGTTGGCTGGTTGGAGCAACTGGGGCAATTGCCGCAGAAATGCTGACTGAGCTACCACCTGAGCCATTTTGGTGGATGACAGGGATTTCCTCGGGCATGGCGTTGTATCGCCTGCCCGAGGCTTACCGTCTTTATAAACTACAGAAGGGGCTAAAAGGCAAACCATTGGCTTTTATGGAGCTGTCGCATTTACAAAAGGTGATGGCAAAACATCCTGATGAATTGTGGTTAGGGTATGGCTTTGAGTGGGATCAACGTCATGCCCAACGCGCTTATGAAATCTTAAAGCGGGATAAGCAAACCTTGCTTAACCAGGGGCACGGTAAGCAAATGGGTTCGACCTGGATTCATGGTGTTGAGCCCAAAGAAGAAGATGTGTACCAGCCAGTTGGTCACACTGAGGGGCATACCTTAATTGTCGGCACGACCGGGGCAGGGAAAACCCGATGCTTTGATGCGATGATCACTCAGGCCATTTTGCGCAATGAAGCCGTGATTATTATTGACCCCAAGGGAGACAAAGAACTTAAGGATAATGCACAGCGAGCCTGTATTGCCGCCGGTAGTCCTGAGCGCTTTGTGTATTTTCATCCGGGGTTTCCAGAGCATTCGGTACGGCTTAATCCCCTGAGGAACTTTAACCGGGGTACTGAAATCGCCAGCCGAATTGCGGCATTAATTCCATCTGAAACCGGTGCTGATCCATTTAAAGCCTTTGGCCAAATGGCACTGAATAACATCGTGCAAGGTCTGTTGCTTACTTCTCAGCGTCCTGATCTGAAAACACTGAGACGATTCTTGGAAGGTGGCCCAGAAGGCTTGGTAGTAAAAGCCGTCACGGCATGGGGTGAGCAGGTGTATCCGAACTTTAGTGTGGAGATCAAGCGCTTTACCGAAAAGGCCAATACCTTGGCTAAACAAGCCATGGCGATGCTGCTTTTCTACTACGAACGCATTCAGCCCGTTGCCGCCAATACCGATTTAGAGGGGCTATTGAGTATGTTTGAGCATGACAGAACCCACTATTCCAAGATGGTGGCCTCATTGATGCCGGTGCTCAATATGCTCACTTCAAGTGAACTTGGCCCACTGCTATCACCGATTGCAAACGATGTGGATGACAGCCGGTTAATTACGGATTCTGGCCGTATTATCAACAATGCCCAAGTGGCCTATATCGGGTTGGATTCATTGACCGACGCCATGGTTGGCAGCGCCATTGGTTCGTTGCTTTTATCCGATCTCACGGCTGTGGCCGGTGACCGCTATAACTATGGTGTTGAAAATCGTCCCGTAAATATCTTCATCGATGAGGCGGCTGAAGTCGTCAACGATCCCTTCATTCAACTGCTCAACAAAGGCCGTGGCGCAAAAATGCGTTGTGTGATTGCTACTCAGACCTTTGCTGATTTTTCAGCTCGTACAGGCAGCGAAGCTAAGGCCCGTCAGGTGTTAGGTAACATCAACAACCTGATAGCTCTTCGGGTGATGGATGCCGAAACGCAGCAGTACATTACCGACAATCTGCCTAAGACTCGGTTGCAGTACATCATGCAAACTCAAGGTATGTCGTCCAACTCGGACAGCCCCGCGTTGTTTACCGGCAATCATGGCGAACGCTTGATGGAGGAAGAAGGCGATATGTTTCCACCGCAGTTATTAGGCCAGCTTCCCAACCTGGAGTACATCGCCAAGCTTTCAGGTGGCCGCGTGATCAAAGGCCGCATTCCTATTTTAACCAGCTCTACACAGGCAGCATAAGGAGTCTGTATGCATCATTCTGTCTGTCTGAAAATGACAACACTTACCAGTAAAGAAATGCTCGCTCAGTGGCAGCAACATAACCCCCAGTTCAAGGAAACCTTAAGACTGCTTGAAACCGACTGGCCTCATGCTTTGGCCTCGGTGTATTGCTTGGCGGACTACTTAACGGATGCGTTCACGTTAGATGGCCATTCCATCTTTGATTTGTGTCTGTGTAATGGCTTGGGCAGTTATGAAGAAGTCAGTTGTGATGATGACAGTGTACGCCTGTGGCATTTCATTGAGGCGCTTACCTGGACTGCTGCCAGTGCTTTAACTGGGATTCGCCTGCGTGATCCTGACCATTTCGAGTGGGCCGCCGTGGATGGTGTGTATTTCCACACCTGGATTCGTAATCGTCCAAATCGGATGGCGTATTTGGCTGAAGGACGCATCGAGGTGCGTTATGTCAGTGGTCATACGACGACAAAGCGGCTTCAACAAGTGATTAAAGCCCGGATTATGACGCCAACCGTTGCAGCCATGCTGGCGCGAGTAGAAGAGGATGTTTGGCATGAGCAAGCATAAGTCGGTTTGGCTGCTGTGTCTGGCACTGATGCTGGAGATTATTGCCATTGGCGTGTTAGTGCCCGGTGATTGGACTGGCCGGGTCATCAGTAAAGAGAAGCAGATGATCCAAAACCAATTGGGCGCACAAACAAGCTATTGGATTGGTCAAACTAGCCATGGCTGGTATCAATCATGGGTTGTGGATACGCAGATGGAGCAATCTGTGCGTGATTTTCTAATCCCCAATGAAGAGCAGCGACTGCGCTCTAAAGGGATGGAGAACATGGGAGGCTTTTGGTTTGTCTGGGTGGAAGACCGTATTCAGGCATTTTTTGATGTGTTGTACCAAGTGTTCACTCGATTTGCTTTGCTGATGGTCTGGTTGCCCTTTGCGCTTATTCTCATGTTACCGGCGCTGTGGGACGGCTTGATGACCTGGAAGATTAAGAAAACAACCTTTGATTTTTCGAGCCCTATCATTCACCGCTATAGCATGATAATTCTGGGCTCAGGCATCATCTTGTTATTTATGGGATTGTTCGCCCCGCTGGCTATTCCACCGGTGGTGTTACCGTCGCTGATCATCGGTTTGGCATTGATGGCGGGGTTGGCGTTAAGTCACTTGCAGAAGAAGATATGAGGCCCATCAGGCCTCATCTTGTAGAGCTAAAACCTTACGCCTACGGTATTGCCGTTCTCGTCTTCAGCAGGCAAATGGTAAGTATCAATAAGGTGGCCTTGAAGCCAAATATATTGAGGCATCCAAAAAGAGTACTGTCGTATAAGAGCCAATACTTCTTTTAACGGTTTGTTTGCATGAGGCTCGGCAAGACGAAAGTACATGAATGAGCAATCATCTCGAAAATACTCATGAAGCTCTGAATCCGATAGCGTTTCTTTTAGCGGTCTGTTTTGTTCGTCGTCCTCATCAGGGGAATTGGCATAAATTTCAAATAGCTGCTTTTCAGTGAGCATCTCCAAGAAGTGGTCTTCAATTAAGACCCCATCACTGGTATCGACATCCATACCATCTTTGACATCAAAAGCCATGACACATCCAGAAGATAATGCCACTTCTGATGGTTTCAGTACGTCATTAGCTTGTACAACCTGATTCCAATGATTAAAACCAGCAGTTACTGCAATTTCATCGAGTGCTTGAGTGTGTGGAATAGATTTTTCACGTTTAAGCTTTCGTGCTTTTTGCTTTAAACGTTCAACCGTGGCAGAGGAAATGATTTTAGTAATTTGCATTGAGTTTCTCCTATTAGCGAATACGGTGCCCACTGCCGAGGTCGCAGAAAAAACCTAAGCAAAAAATAAATTTGATATGCATGTCGTCCCGTCCGGGTTTGCTAAAGTGGGCAGCTGGTCTCGACACGACCAATATCCCCATCATATCAACCGCATCAAAAAGATCAATTGTTAGTATTGTCTGATTAGAACCCTCAAAACCTTCAAGAATTCGGCATCTAGCTGACCACTGAAGCTGCCAATCCCGAGGCATCCTTCACTTCTCAATTCAAACAACGAGGAGTGACTATGGAACCTGTAAATATTCCATCCTATATCGATGACCCGCCGCACTTCCTGCTTTGGAGTGCCGATGAGATGGCTCCCATTCTGTTGGGGCTAGTGATCGGCATTTTTACCGGTAATGCCTTGGTTTTATGCCTGTTGGGGTTGGTGACAACCAAGCTCTATCGGCGTTTTCGTGATGGCCGCCCAGATGGTTTTATTCTTCACGCCATCTACTGGGCTGGACTGTTGCCAACCAAAGCCAAGACGATCCCTAACCCATTTATCAGGAGCTATCTGCCGTGAAGTTCGACGTGTTTTTAAAATCATGGCAAGGCACGCAATTAGAGAACCGATGGCAACGGTTCCTGATTGCGGTGCTGGTGCTATCTAACTTGCTTCTTGCGGTAGCGGCATTTTCTCGCAATACCGTGGTAGCCATTCAACCACCAACTTTGTCTGAAACGGCTGAAGTGTCACGAAACCAGGCCACTCAGCCTTACTTGGAATCCTGGGGGCTCTACCTGGCTGAGCTTATGGGCAACGTGACGCCGGGTAATGTGTCTTTTATCCGGGTTGCTATTGAGCCGCTACTTTCTCCAGCGGTGTACCAGCAAGTGGTCGATGCACTGGAGATTCAGGCAAGACAGATCCGTGAAGACCGAGTCACGCTCAAATTCCAACCCAGACAAGTGGAGTATGAGTATGAAACCGGCCATGTCTTTGTGACCGGTTATTCCTTGGTCTCTGGACCATCTGGAGATGAACAGCGCCAAACTCGCACCTATGAGTTTGACATCGATATTGAGCAATACCGTCCAAAGCTCAGTTGGATGGATACGTATGAGGGGCAAGCTAGAACGAAGCGCGTTCGTGAAAAGTTGACCCAAGAGCAAAACCGGAGGGTGAATGATGCGAACCAAAATTAGTCGATGGATAACACCAAGCTTAATCGCAATGAGCTTGAGTGGCGTCCTGTTATCTCAAGCGTCGTATGCAGACGTGGAATTGCCAATTGTGCCAGCCAGTGTGATGAAGCAGTCCGCTACTGGAAATCCACCGGTTCAAACCAATTCGGTTGCAACGGATGTGCCAACAACGCTACTAATGACACCGGGAGTCAATGAACTGATCCCTGTGGCACTTGGCCATCTGAACCGGATTGTGACACCGTTTGAATCGCCTCAGGTGAGAACAACCAGTGATGCTCAGACGCAAATCAAGGCGAATGTTGTATATGTGGCCACGGACAAAGAATCACCGGTTTCACTTTACATCACTCCGCCTGGTCAGGAAGCGCCAGCATTATCTGTCACCTTAGTACCTCGTCGTATTCCACCGCGTGAAATTACCTTAGCTATTGATGGTCAGCAGTGGCCTATTAAGGGCGTCGTGAACCGCAAAGCCGCCACTTGGGAAACGGCTCAGCCATACGTCGATAGCTTACGTGATTTACTCAGACGCCTTGCACTAAATGAGTTACCACAAGGCTATGACATCCGTTTAGCTGGCCAAACTGACACAAGCCCGAAATGTTTTCAGCCGGGCTTAAAGTTTGGTTTTAAGCAGGGGCAAATTGTGACGGGACATTACTTCACAGTCTATGTAGGACTGGTTGAAAGCTTTGCCGATGAGCCGATAGAAGCCAGTGAAATAGCCTGTCATGCACCAGATATAGTGGCAAGCGCTTACTGGCCTCGCAATATCTTGTTGCCGGGTGAAAAGACTGAGTTGTATGTGGTTGTTCGCAATCATCGTGAAGAACCAGTGGAAAGTCAGCGACCTTCGCTTCTTGTGGGAGGTAAGTAACGATGAAAGCACAATGGGAACAAATGAGCCCGAACATGAAGCGGGGTCTATCGGTTGCTGGTATTGCTGGTGGTCTGATCCTTATGGTGATGGTGTTTTCACCTAATCCTGATGATGGCGCGAACAGTCGGAACCGGCAGGAAACGATCCGGCACATTCTTACGGATACCAATACTCGTGATGTTGGGGTCGATAGTTTGGCTGCGAACGTGAAACTACTCAGTGAGCGCAACGAGCAGTTACGCCGAGAAGTTGAACGCTTGCGTCGTGACGTTGACTCAGGACGGTTAAGCCCCGGTTCGCCTTCTATACCAAGTGAGGTCAATGCGGAGTTGGCTCGTCTTCGAGCGGAACTTGATGATGTTCGCGCTGGAGGTGATGCAGCAGTTGAAGGCACAAATAGCCGTTTCGAAGTGCCTTTATCTGCCATGGAATTGCCTAAAGAAGAAAAGCCACTGCCGTCTAACCCAGACGACTATTTTGCCAATGCGCCGCTGCCTGATCCGCTCTATCAGCAGCCAGTCAATGGCCAAGGCACACGAGCACGGGATGTTCCATTGCCGCCAATCACGATTCGTATGATTGAGCCTGAAGTGGTTGCTGAACCAGAGGTTGTTGTGCAAGAAGCGCCGCCTTTGTATTTACCGGCGGGCAGCATCATCTCAGGTACTTTGATCACAGGTTTGGATGCCCCTACTCACGAGTCCGCAAGACGCGAACCTTTTCCTGCATTACTGAGGATTCAAAAGGAAGCCATTTTACCCAACCGATTCAGAGCGGATATCAAAGAGTGTTTCTTGATCGCCGCAGGTTACGGTGATTTGAGCTCTGAGCGTGCCTATTTGCGAGGCGAGACCATTTCATGTGTGAGAGAAGATGGTGGCGTCATTGAAACGCGACTGGATTCTTATGCCGTGGGTGAAGACGGTAAAGCCGGTATTCGTGGCCGATTAGTGTCGAAACAAGGCCAGCTGGTGGCCAAATCGATGATGGCCGGATTCCTTCAGGGCTTGGCAGGCGCATTTGATGTGAATCCTGTACCAACGATTCAGACGGGTAATGCCGGTGATACTCAGTTGTACCAGCAAGTCATGAGCCAAGAAGCATTACAAGGCGCTGCGATTAAAGGCACTGGTAAAGCATTGGATCGAGTGGCCAAGTTCTATTTGGACATGGCAGAAAATATGTTCCCAGTCATAGAGGTAGACGCTGCAAGGAAAATAGAAGTCATAGTCACTCGTGGGGCCTCGTTGTCGTTGGCCACTTCGCAAGGGGGAGGTGCAAGAAGATGAAAAAATCCTGCATGTTGCTAACCGATCGAAGTCCGTTTCAGACAATAAGATGTGTATCCAGAGGAGAGTTAACCATGACGACATCAATGCAGAACAACCCAAAGCACCAGTCAAAACAGTGGTCTAAAGCTGGATTACTTTTATTGGCAGTCGGCTCAACCTTATTGTCTGGCTGTAGTTCATTGGGTCTTGGGAGTAGTGAATATGGATGCCCAGGTATGCCTGACGGTGTGCGCTGTTTATCCGCTCGTGAAGTCTATGAGCTTACCAGTAATGGCGCTGCACCCAAGACGATTGATGCTGTGGCGACTCGAATTGGTTCTCCCTCTGGGTATTCACAATCTGATTTAGAGACAGGACTGCTGAGCCATCCAGCATTACCTGAGACGCAGCAATCTGCACCTATTCGCATTCCTTCAAGGGTGATGCGAATTTGGATTGCGCCTTGGGAGGATGACCGTGGAGATCTGAATTTATCCAGCTACGTGTTTACCGAAATTGAACCGCGCCGGTGGGATATTGGGGTGTCAGCACCTCGAATGGTTTCGCCTGTGCTACGTCCACTTCAGACTCAGAGCGATTCAACCTCAGCGGGAGCTGATGGTAAGCGCGATAACTTGAGTATCTACGGAGAAACTAACGAATGACAAATGCAGTTCGCACCATTCAAACTCAGCGCCTAATGACCATTAGTGCGCTTGGTTTGATGGCGTTAATGATTTCGGAGCCCTCATTTGCGGGCACCGGTGGTGATGCTTTCACTGATGTGTGGGATACCCTAAAAGACTGGACCCAAGGTACATTGGGACGGATCGTAGCGGGAGCCATGGTTCTGGTGGGTATTGTGGGCGGTATCGCTCGCCAAAGCTTGATGGCTTTCGCTCTGGGCATTGGTGGCGGTATGGGTCTCTACAACACACCAACAGTCGTTGAAAGTGTTATGTCTGCAACCTTACCTGTCGTTGCCAGCACTCAAGAAGTCATTGGCACAACCGTTCCAGCAATCAGCGCCGTTTTACTGGGCACCTGAATGTGAGCCATAGTAGTCAGTTCACTTAAGGCAATCAAACTTAGGTCTACACAACATCGGGTTATTGGTGATGTTGTGTAGACTTTTTCATTTCAACAACGCCGCATTAGCGGGCTTTGTTTACAGTATTTGGTATATTAACACCTAAAGTGTTAAAATCCCTATCGTAATAAACTAAATGGTTTATACTGTTCGTGATATTCACACTTGGGGTGTTAAAATGTCATCTAAGATAAACTGGCTTGTTGCTCATACTTCTCCTGGTGCGCTAGTACTTCAGCAATGGCTGACTGAAAACGGTGTGAGCTACTCCCTGGCTCAAAAGTACGCGCAGAACGGTTGGCTGAAGAAGCTTAGTTCTGGCGTGTACTATCGTCCAGATGCGCAGGGCGATATAAAGCCAACTTGGGTTGATGCCATTCAAGCATTAGATGTGCAATTGGGCGTTTCAGTTCATTTGGCTGGATTGAGCAGCTTAACTCACCAAGGACTGAGTCACTATTTACAGCTGAACAAAGAGCAAGTTTGGATTTGCGTTAAAAATAAGTCGTCCTTACCAAAATGGTTTCGTGAATTCCCTTATCAGAATTGGTTTTACTGTGGAAACCATAAGCTTGAAGTGAATCCCGAGAAAGATTTGAAAAGGATCACGGTTAAAGAGAAAGAACTCACTGTCAGCTGTGCAGAACTTGCTGCCTATGAAGTGGTAGACGCGATTGGGAAGCTGATTTCATTTGAGCATGTCGCAGAATTATTTCAGGGTTTAGTCAATCTTAGCCCTAGAAAAGTACAAGATATTCTTGAGCGAAGCAGCTCTGTTCAGGCAAACCGAATATTTCTATTTCTGGGTCGATACTACGATCACCAGTGGGTCAATCGCATAGATGAAACAAGAATTAAATTGGGGGCAGGAAAGCGGCAGGTTGTCGAAAAAGGACGTTTTGATGAGCGATATCAAATCACAGTGCCAGAGATATTAAGCGTCAAAAAAGGTGAACAACATAATGGATAAAGATAGCCCATATTACAAACAGGTTTCCTTGCTCATAAGAATGCTTCCTGTGGTAGCAACAGAGACGGTTTTTGCACTTAAAGGTGGCACCGCCATTAATTTATTTGTGAGAGATTTTCCTCGGTTATCTGTAGATATTGATCTTGCTTATCTTCCACTTGAACCAAGAGATGAGGCTTTGATTAATGTCAGGGCTGCATTGCAGCGCATTACAGACAGAATCAATACTCAACCAGATATCAGAGCGGCATTTCAGGATAATAAAGCTGATGAACTGAGAATAGTTGTATCAAGTCCGGTTGCGACGATCAAAATTGAAGTGTCGCCCGTCGCCAGAGGTACATTGCATAGTGCAGAAATAATGCCAGTTCAAGAGTCTGTTGAAGACGAGTTTGGTTATGCTGAGATTCAGGTAGTCAGTCTTCCCGATCTGTATGGTGGGAAATTGTGTGCTGCAATGGATCGCCAACATCCTCGCGACTTATTTGATGTGCGTATGTTACTTGGCAGTGAAGGGATTTCGAGAGAGATTTTGGTGGGTTTTTTAACCTATACATTAAGTCACCCTCGGCCTATTAATGAAGTCATGTCGCCAAACTGGCAGCCTCTGAATGAGAAATTTCAGGCAGAATTTGACGGAATGACTTTTGAAAAAGTTGAATGCGAAGACTTAGCCTCTGTTAGGCCCATGATGTTAATTGAGCTGCAAAAACATTTCACAGAAAGGGATCATGCTTTCCTTATGTCATTCAAAAGAGGGCAACCTGACTGGGCATTGTTTGACTATCCTAATGCAGCAGACTTGCCAGCGATTCGTTGGAAATTGCAGAACATTAACAAATTGGCAAAGAATCAAGCAAAACACCAAGAGCAATTAGATAAATTGAAGCAAGTGCTTGATGATTGGCTTGTTAACGCAAACGCCGAGTAATTCGTTTATAACAAACCTCAACGAGCTATAAGCCCACTAGTTAGATTGCGATTTCTTCAATCTATCTAACCGAGTCCACATAGGACAACTGCATAGACTGGAGCCTCGATTTACATTAACGAGGACTCCTCATGCGAAAACTATCTCCAATCATTCTGGCGCTTGCGCTGTCTCCTTTGGTTCAAGCTGAACCTGTGTCTGAAGTGTCGCCCGTTGGCAAAATTGACGGCATGGTTTCTTTACCTGTCACGGGTATGAAAGCGGTCGAAAGCAATGGCCGTATTGTTTTCATGTCAGACAGTGGCCGGTTCGTCATTGATGGCACGCTCTATGATGCCTGGTCGAAAAAGCCGCTTACCAGCCTTGAAGAGATTCGTGAAGCGGGAAACACGCTGGACTTAAGTCGTCTTGGCTTAAAAATGGATGATTTGAACCCACTGACGCTGGGCGAAGGCAAAAAGAAAGTGGTGGTCTTTGTTGATCCACGATGCCCGCACTGCCATGAGCTTTTGAAGCAAGCCTTACCGTTAACCAAAGAATACACCTTCCAAATACTCCCTGTGCCAGTGCTTGGTCCAGATTCAGAGCGTCAGGTTCGCCAACTTGGCTGTGCGCGTGATAAGAAAGCGGCCACCGATGCATTGCTCAATGGCCGGATTGGTAACCTAGAACAGGATGATGCCTGCAACTTGGAGCCAATGCAGCGTACCTTGGTGACGGCTCAAATTCTGGGCATTCAAGGTGTACCTTTCATCGTCGCCAATGATGGTCGCATCAGCCGAGGCCGTCCTTATGATCTTTCTGCTTGGTTGGAGGGGCGTTAATGAAAGCCTCTCTGTATTCAGGGCAACGCGCTTCAGAGCTGTTGCCAGTATTGGCCTATTCCGACGATGAGCAACTGTTTTTCATGGAAGACCAGAGTGTTGGCTTTGGTTTTCTATGTGACCCATTGCCGGGTGGTGATGAGTCTGTTGCAGACAGGGTTAATGTTCTACTTAACAACGACTGGCCAAAAGACACTTTGCTGCAATTTGGCCTGTACGCCTCGCCTGATATTCAAACCGACCTTCAGCTCATGATGGGCTTGCGGCATCGTCAATCCGATCCATTGCTCAGGGCGTCGATACGCAAACGTGCGGATTTCCTCGATGGCGGCACGGTTCAACCGATAGAAGAATCGACCCAGACTCAGGTACGCAACTTTCAACTGATCGTCACCTGCAAATTGCCTCTGGAAAGTCCTATACCGACGGAGCGTGAGTTGAGTCGAACATCCGCGCTTCGGGCTTCTTTCTCGCAGGCGCTGACAACGGTTGGTTTTCGCGTTACTGAGATGACTGACCGGAACTGGCTCGCGGCATTAAGTGCGCAGCTTAACTGGGGGAAAGATGCTTCTTGGCGTAATCCATCTCCAATTCGAAGTGAGGCAGATAAACCACTTCGAGAGCAAGTGTTGGATTATGACCGGGCTATCAAGGTGGATAGCCAAGGTCTGATGCTGGGTGATTACCGAGTTAAAACCTTATCGTTTAAGCGCTTGCCTGAGCGGATCTGGTTTGGTCATGCCGCAAGTTTTGCGGGCGATATGATGACGGGCAGTCGCGGTTTACGCGGAAGCTTTTTGCTGAATGTCACCATTCACTTTCCTTCAGCTGAGGCGATGCGATCTCGTTTAGAGACGAAGCGTCAATGGGCGGTCAATCAGGCCTATGGCCCGATGCTCAAGTTTGTGCCGGTGCTTGCAGCCAAGAAAAAGGGATTTGATGTTCTTTTTGAAGCCTTGCAAGAAGGTGATCGTCCTATTCGGGCAAACATGACCTTAACGCTGTTTTCACCAACTGAAGAAGCGTCCATCAGCTCTGTTTCAAATGCTCGAACTTATTTCAAAGAACTCGGATTTGAGCTGATGGAAGACAAGTACTTCTGTTTGCCCATTTTTCTGAATGCCTTGCCATTTGGTGCTGACCGCCAGGCGATGAACGACTTGTTTCGATTCAAGACCATGGCGACACGGCATGTGATCCCTCTGTTGCCTTTGTTTGCGGATTGGAAAGGTACAGGCACGCCAGTGATTAACTTTGTTTCCCGTAATGGCCAGATCATGAGTGTGTCTCTTTATGACTCGGGCAGTAATTACAACTGTTGCATCGCGGCGCAATCTGGGTCGGGCAAGTCATTCCTGGTGAACGAAATCATCTCCTCCTACTTATCTGAAGGTGGGCAATGCTGGGTGATTGATGTTGGCCGCTCCTATGAAAAGCTGTGTGAAGTCTATGACGGTGAGTTCTTACAGTTCGGGCGGGACAGTGGCATTTGCTTAAATCCGTTTGAAATCGTTGAGGACTATGACGAAGAAGCGGATGTACTAGTTGGGTTATTGGCCGCAATGGCCGCACCTACGCAGTCATTAACCGATTTTCAGATGGCCAACCTAAAGCGTCAGACCCGTGAACTGTGGGAGAAAAAAGGTCGTGCCATGTTGGTTGATGATGTGGCAGAGGCTTTGAAAAATCACGATGACCGTCGTGTGCAAGACGTGGGTGAACAGCTCTATCCGTTTACGACACAAGGCGAATATGGCCGCTTCTTTAATGGCCACAACAATATTCGCTTCAAAAACCGTTTCACCGTTCTGGAGTTAGAAGAGCTAAAGGGGCGTAAGCATCTACAACAAGTGGTGTTGCTTCAGCTTATCTACCAAATCCAACAAGAGATGTATTTAGGTGAGCGGGATCGTCGCAAGATTGTGTTCATCGACGAAGCCTGGGATCTGCTGACTCAAGGTGATGTCGGTAAGTTCATCGAGACCGGTTACCGTCGATTTCGAAAATATGGCGGCAGTGCTGTAACGGTAACGCAGTCGGTCAACGATTTGTATGACAGCCCTACAGGTAAAGCCATCGCTGAAAACTCGGCCAATATGTACCTGCTTGGCCAAAAAGCTGAAACCATCAACGCGCTCAAAAAAGAAGGCCGCTTGCCACTCGGTGAAGGCGGTTATGAGTACCTGAAAACCGTTCATACCGTCACGGGTGTCTATTCCGAAATTTTCTTTATTACCGAGATGGGCACCGGGATTGGCCGCCTCATCGTCGATCCGTTTCACAAGCTGTTGTACTCTTCCCGTGCAGAAGATGTAAACGCGATTAAGCAGTTAACGCGCAAAGGCCTTTCTGTTGCTGATGCCATCTCCCAGTTGTTAAAGGAGCGAGGCTATGAATAAGACCACGCTTTGGCCATTTATGGCTTCTATTACTTTGTCTATTGCTGGTAGCGGTTTAATGACCAGCTGGCTCTTAATGAAAACACTCGACCCCATCCACAGCCAGTTGGCGTTAAGTACGCCCATTGCTGTCGTGGATTTTGGGGAGGCGGTGTTGTCACTTGGCCCCAATGCCAGCGAACAAGACATCGAATCCAGGTTGCTTCAGACCAATCAGCAAATTGAAAAGCTAAAAGCAGCCGGTTTTATCGTGCTGGATGCCCAAGCGGTGGTGGGTGCAGATGATTCTGTATTCGTGCCAGTAGGATCAAAGGAGGTGTCTCATGCAGATACTCCGTAAAAGAATGCCTTGGCGGCCATATCTCATCCGTTTGACCATTCTTGCGTTAATCATGGCCTTGGTAGGCACCTACGCCATGATGCGCTACCGAATAGGGATTGATACCCAGCAAGAGCGCTGCCTGCCTGATACCACGGTGTATCTGATTGACCTATGGAATAAAGAGCCCGTTAAGGATGGTTTGTATGCCTTCCACTCAAAAGGACTCGCTCCGTTATATAACGACGGTACTCGTATGTTGAAACGCCTAACAGGGATGCCTGGGGATGAAGTCAATGTGACGCCTGAGCATGTGCTGGTGAACGGTGCTGAAGTCTCAACCGGCATGGCATTAGCCCAGCGTCTTGGTGTGGCTGAAACAGAATTTAGCCGCTCATTGACGCTGCAAGAAAACGAATATTGGTTTTCCGGCGAGGCTGCTACGAGTTTCGACTCCCGCTATTGGAATGCCGTTAAGCGCGAGCAGATTGTTGGTCGCGCTTGGCCGCTTTGGTAGGAGGTGGAAGATGAGAAGACTATGCCTCTTATTTTTGTTGGTTGCGCCATTGGCTTTTAGTCAAGTGTCCTGGGCACAAGAGCCTTATCCGTTGTCTGACGAGGACAAAAAGATCGTCGAAATGAGCCGCAGCATTTTACAAAGTGCTGTGGATGGTTCATCTGAATTTATCGAGCCTTTTTCACCGATTGAACAACCTAAGTCGCTCAAACACAACGATGAATGGTTGATATTTGCGTCGTCCTCACTGGGGGATTCCTCACTGATGCAGCTATTTAAAGAGGCCAGTGCTACCGGCGCTATTGTGTTGTTTCGGGGAATTCCTGAAGGAAAGACCTTGGGGGCGGCTATCCGTGATTGGCATACCCTGATGGCGGGACTTGATCCTGTTCCTCAGGTTCGAATCGATCCGAAAGCCTTTGTGCACTGGCGGGTGACTAGCGTGCCTGCCATTTTCCGCATAGAAGATGACAAGGTGACTGCAAGTGCACTAGGGGTTTACAGCAAGGACTGGTTGCAACGTCAAATTGAAACAGGCAATACCGGATCTTTGGGTCAACGCGGTCCGATTCATTCCATTTTAGAACCGGATTTGATGCAAGTGGCGATGCAGCGTTTACAGTCGCTTGACCTGGGCGCGTTAAAGAAAAAAGCCATTGAGCGTTTCTGGTCTCGCCAAACTTTCACTGACTTACCCAAAGCCACGCAGTATCGGATAAGAATGGTTGATCCAACCATCGTCATGAAGCGGCCACTATTGGATGCCAATGGCCGAACATTGATCCCAGCAGGAACGCGTATTAACCCGCTCAAAGCCTTGCCATTTACTCAGCAGCTTGTGGTGTTTAATGCGTCGGACGCTGAAGAAGTGGACGCAGTTTCGCATTGGCTTGAGGGCCAAGATAGGACACTGCGCCGCATTACGCTTATCACCACGCAGCTCGACCGTGCTCAAGGTTGGAATAGCCTCAATGCGCTCGAAAAGACATTGGACAGTCCGGTTTACCTTCTCAATGCCTCGCTAAAGCAGCGCTTTGATTTGCAAGTCACCCCGTCGTTTGTTCAAGCAAAGGGGCTCGCGTTTGAAATAGAAGAAATTCCAGCAAAGGAGCTTGTTCATGCAAAAGCTCAATAATACGTATCGTCTGATGCGGACTCTCGTTGTCATGCTTGTCCTGGGCGCATCTATTCCTGCAAAAGCCGAACTGACCTGCCCAGACGCGGGTTTATTGTCTGGCAAGTTGCTGACGGATGTTTGCTGGTCATGCATTTTTCCTATCCGGGTTGCAGGGCTTCCTCTTGGCTCTGGCAATGTCCCAAGCGGCGCATCAAACAAGTCATTTTGCTTGTGTGAAGACAACTTAGGCGTGCCAAGGCCAGGTATTGTTACCAGCATGTGGGAGCCAGCGCGTCTGATTGAATTGGTCAGAACGCCGGGTTGTTCGCCTTCCATGGGAGGGATCCGTTTACCGTTAGGTGATAGACGACTGCAAGGTGGTCATGGTGAAGGTGAATACGATACCGGCGATCTTGCGTTCTACCATTACCATTATTACGCCTTTCCGCTTTTGGTCATGCTTGATTTGTTCATGGATGGCAATTGCAATGCCGATGGTTACATGGACTTTGACTTGATGTATTTGTCGGAATTGGACCCAACATGGCTTAACGATGAACTGGCCTTTTTTACTCAGCCTGAAGCGGCTGCTGTTGCTAATCCATTGGCTATTTCGGCTTGTACCGCTGACGCTGCTTCATCAACGCTTGGTAAACCCATCGATCAGTTGTTTTGGTGTGCTGGCAGTTGGGGCCATCTCTACCCGTTATCTGGCCACACCTTAGCCTTTGGCTCATTAGCAGAAAACACCAGCCATTTAGCGGCGCGTGCAATCGCGGCTCAACACAGGCGTGGTCTTGCTAGGCGAACAATGGGGAACAGTGCGCTATGCCGACCTGTTATCGAACCCATGCTGCCGAAATCCCAATACAAGATGAGTATGTTCTTCCCTGTACCGGAAACTGAAAGTGCGCATGTCATCGGTGAAAGCACCATGAAATGGGGAGAGTGGCGAACGATCCCCGGTGCCGGTGAAGATGCGCTCTACATTTTGTGGCGCTGGCAAGACTGCTGTAACTCGGGAGGTTAACCATGAAACCAACACTTTTTACCCGAGTTTTAGCGGGTATTTTATCAATCACTATGGCGTGCCTGCCCTTACATGGTGTGGCCGCTGATGTGCAGCGCCAATCCGGCCTAAGCGGACAACAAGAAGGTAAGCAATTGCTGCAAAACTGGACGATGCCCGCACTCAATGGCAATACATTGTCGGTGCCGAATGGCAGTGGTAATGAGTCCATTAACTTGCAAGAGCTTTTCCCTGGTATGGATCAGGGCTCATTGGATGTCTTAACGGGCGTTTATGGCTCTGATGCCAGCATGAATCAATTGGGGACACAGCGCCAAGAGAGCATGGCATCCGAAAGTGGCGCTACGGGTGAAGCATTTCGTTCGCTACAGCAAATCAAAGACAGGTCTCGGCCAGATATGGTCAATGATCCGCTTTGGGCATTAACTGATGCGGTTCAAACTGACCCCAATCTATTAACCCAAAGCTTCCCCGGCTGTGAGTCTCAAGGTGAAGGCAGCCCAAATTACCAGCAATGTGACAGGCTCAATACAGCGGTTAACAGCTGCACTATTACTCACGATTACACGGCAGGCATTATTGAGCATGTTTCTGGACCGATGAACCTTCGCTCTTGTGGTGAGGGGTGTCTTGAAGTTTGGATTGGACGAATTGGCGACAACTACTGGAGTGGCCGTTGTAAAGTGTTTGAACAGGCCATCACACTCAAAGTCGTGAACCCCGATGCGATTACCTCAGCCGTTCTTGAGTACGCTAAATGGGATGACTACATGCAAGTTTGGCTTGGCGATCAGAAAGTCTGGTCTGGGCCGAACAATAACTTTCCACCAGAAACGTCAGGTCGCTGCGAGCTCAGTACCAGTTGGGAGCGCAATCCAAATACCGATCTCACTGCCAGGCTAAAAGCGGTAGAACCCGGTTTAGAAGTGCCGGTAAAAATTCGCGTATCGGTTACGGGTAGTGGTGAGGGGTATGCACGCATCAAGGTGCGCTTTGATCCAACCAAGGTGGTGATGAATGATAGTTGGTCGCCACAATCCTGTATCGAACAAGCAGCGGATATCCCGACGAAGTTTTCAGACTACAGCATTCAATGCACGGATCAGCCTTCTTCAACCAACGGATGTACGGTGGTCAATGGTGTTTCAGTTTGTGAGTCCTATTTTGCCCCAAGCCCAGTGGCTGGCATATCGCCTTTGTGTCGTCGTGTGCAAGTGAGTGTGGATGATGAAAGCTATAAAGGGATTGAAAATCAGGCCTGCCAAGTGCTTGAAGCGAATCCTTCCTGTGGATTCATGTCGTCAGAATGTGCCGAGACCAATGATAAAGGTGAATGCACTCGTTTTACCGATACCTATGACTGTGGATTGCAAACCAGCGATCCAAAGTGTGTGGTATCCAATCTTATGCCGAGTAGTTTTGAAGCCTGTGAGCCTACTCAGACGATCACGCCATTTACTGAAACCAAGCATGTACCCGATTACCAGGTGTGCGAGAAGATCAGCACGCTTACTCAGTGTCAGTTAGAGCGACGTGTATCCGCTGAAACCCATCAACAAAGCTGGTCCATTGAGCGTGGTTGCTTTAGCTCCGAAACGCTCAGTTTTGTTCCACAGCACAGCAGTACTATGCAAACTGGAAACGCTACGCTGAGGATTTTTGATAATCAAAATACTGAGATAAAAATCACCGAGTCGCCATCCAAGGCAAATGGCTGGAAAACGACACTCTCATTGACGGGCAATAAGGAGACGGTGACTGAGACGAAACCGTCCATTAAATACCCTGAAATGACCTGTCCAAAAGGAACCTTGGTTGGCTCATTGTGTAAAGTCGTCAATGGTTCGATTATTTCGTGGCATGAACCCCAGGAGGTCACTCGTTCCAGATGCGATTCCGGCTGGAACAAAGTCGATTTCGACACTTGCAGCCGAGAAGTTCAGAAGTGTTTGGCTCCTGCGAAACTGAGTGCTTCCTTGACCTTCTCCGGCAAGTACTTAGAGCAAGACGTTGTTCATCAATCAAGTGATCCGGGCATAGACCAATGCTTGATGCAAACGGATCAGTTTACTGCGGTGCAGTGGCAGTGTTTGGATACGGGCACAAAACGAATCGACGGGTTAACGGTTGGTAGTAGCGAGTTGGCGAAGCTTGGAAGTCTTTATCCGGCTGTTGTTTCGTCTCCTGCTCATTTAACCAGTCGTGGCAGCTCTGATGGACTGGGGCTCTCATGCTGGAGGGCAAAAGCGACCTATAATGCCTCGACTGCTCACCCAGAGTTCAACATGGGCAGCTCAGATAGCTGGGTAGATGCCAATGGTAATACACAAACCATCGTCAATAACGGACAAAACACGACCACCAATACGTGTGCCGCGCTAGAGCAAAATCCGGCCTGCCAGTACGTCAGAACCGAATGTACTGAGGGCGGGGCTGGTCATGAAGGCTTCTGTTATATCCAAAGTTTGGTGTATGACTGCGGACAAAGCGTTGAAGTGCAAAACGCTCGAATGGAAACTCAATACAACTGTGAGGGGCCAGTTCGCTGTATGGGCACAGATTGTTTAGAGCCAGAGTCAATCAAGCAGGCTAACTTTGCAGAGGCCGCTGCGATGCTTAATGCGGCGCAGTTTATGACCAATGATATGTCATGCACAGGAGCTGATGGCCAAGATAACGTCGAGTGTACGGTCTTTAAAGGTAATGCTGGCCAGTGCAAAAAAGCCGTTGGCGGCATAGTGGATTGCTGTGAAAAGCCAAGTGGCGTGTCGCTATCGGATTACATCACGATGATAGTTGCGGTCAACAAGCTTGATACGGCAGTCATGGCCATGAATCCGTCTTCGGCAATCTATGGTTCGTGGAATACGCTCAGGGAACCAATCACCAGTACCTGGAGTGCGGTTAAAGAGCCTTTTGTGTCTGCATGGGACTCTCTCATGGGGGCTGGGCCATCAACGGCTGCTGGCGCGGGAGCGGAGCAAGCTGCGACTGGCTTTATGCAGGTGTTGACCAACAAAACGGCTGAGTGGGTAGGCTCTACGTTTGGTTCGGGGGCGCAATCGGCACTGTTTAGTAACGTTGGTGGTGCGGTTGGAGCCGATGGTGTCGTTTCGGGTGGTAACTTTGCCCTGGGGGGCGCTGCGGGCGCGGTTCTGAGTACGGTTATGACGGCCTACATGATTTATTCAGTCACTATGATCCTCATTCAGCTTATCTGGAAATGTGAGCAGAGCGAGTTTGAAATGAACGCCAAGCGGGTATTGAAGAGTTGCCACTATGTAGGCTCTTACTGCAAGTCTAAGTTCTTAGGTGCCTGTGTTGAAAAACGGCAGTCATATTGCTGTTTTACTTCGCCACTTTCACGGATCATTCAAGAACAAGTACGCCCTCAATTGGGCCTTGGTTGGGGCAGTGCCAAGTCACCAAACTGTGAAGGTTTGACCGCGAGTCAGTTAAACCAGGTAGATTGGAGCCAAGTCAATCTCGATGAATGGATAGGTATCTTGTCGATAACAGGCAACCTACCCGAAGTACCGTCACTGGATCTGGAACGACTCACAGGCTCAGGAAGTACGCTAAACGTTGATGGAAATCGTCAGAGTGCCGCAGATAGAGCCATTGAACGGCTAAACGGAATGGATGCCCAGAAACTTCGCCAGGAGGCAACGGAAGAAGTCTCGGGGAACAATTAGAATAAATTGCTCCGTTAGCCCCGTTTTGCAGGACTAATGGAGCAGAAAAAATAATCAATATGCATTTATGTAACTGCGACAAATTTGCAAAAATGTGTTTGTAGTAGTTTCGATAAATAGAGTTGGACATCGGACAGATAGCTATGAGCGAGGAACTGACGTGGCCAACCAAAATCGACCAACCCAGCTAAGCCACTTTTCTCAATATCTTCATTTTTAATTCATACATATTTGGGCTTGGATACCTCAAATATGTATGCAAACGTTCTGTATTGTAAAATGTCATGCTAAGCTCGAAAGCACGATTGAACACCTTGGTGTCGAGATTGAAGATGTACTAAGGATTTCAGATAGTTGTGACGGATGATTCAATGCCAACGGCTTAAGTTGTAAATATTCATGGCAGACGTTTGTGTCCCCAACGCTATATCTTTCACACAAATATGAGAAGTGTATTTATGACTATTCAGCAAATTAAAGTTGGCAGTGTTCCTGATATTATTGAGCTAACACCAAACTCCAATGAGCAAAGTGATTCTTATCCTTTTATCCTATCAACGAATACTTCATGGGGAGAACAGGGTTCTAAAATATCAATAGAGAAATTACGCCAAAATATTGAGCCTTGGTTAACAGCACTTTTTCAATCCGAACATTTAAATCTATTGATCGGTGCGGGTTTAAGTACGTCTATTCAAATGTCGGCTACAGGCGTGCCACCCGTTGGAATGGGGTGGATCAGTGATCTAGCGGTCTGTCAAAGCGAAATAAATGAATTCGCTACAAAAGCTGCCAAATCGGCTGGTCGCGCACAAGGAAATATAGAAGATCAAATTAGAGCTATTAATGAACTTATCAAAGGTCTTGAAATTTTAACAGTGTTGGATAGCCCGCAACCTGAAAACCCCCCGGCTCCATATGCAGCCTATAGAGACCTAAAAGCTGATTTAGCTGCAATTAAGGGGGAATTGTCTCGATGTCTAGGTGAGTTTTCAAAATCTGTCAGTACAGGAGAACACTTAATTAAAAGTGCTGAAAAAAAACGAAAAGAGGAAACTTTCAATTATCTTGTGAGTTTCTTAATGAGCTTTGCAAGTAGAACCGCTACACGCGACAGATTGCATATTTTTACAACGAACTATGACCGAATTATCGAGGTTGGTGCTGAACTTGCTGGTTTAAGACTCATAGACCGTTTTGTTGGAAGTATTGCTCCCGTTTTTAGATCCTCAAGATTAGAAGTTGATTATCACTATAACCCTCCGGGAATACGTGGTGAACCAAGATATTTGGAAGGAGTGGCACGTTTTACCAAACTTCACGGTTCTCTAGATTGGCACGAACAAGATGGTGCGATTAGGCGCTTTGGCCTACCTTTTGGAGCTCGCTCTGTTGAACCGTTTCTAGAAGCAGAGGGGCACGAAAGCGATAGTTATGAACAACTTATGATTTACCCTAATTCAGTCAAAGATAGAGAAACCGCTGAGTACCCCTATGTAGAGTTATTTAGAGACTTAGCAGCAGCGACTAGCCGTCCAAACAGTACATTAGTCACGTATGGCTATAGCTTTGGTGATGAGCATATAAACAGAGTAATTGAAGATATGCTTACCGTTCCATCTACCCATCTAGTCATCATTGCTTTCGGAGATCCGCTAGAAAGAATTATGAACTTCATTGGTAAAAGTGGAAGAAAAGCTCAAATCACTTTACTAATGGGTGACCATTTGGGGGATCTAAAAACTTTGGTTGATAACTATCTACCTAAACCAGCCATAGATAAAGCATCAATAAAGATGGCCGAATTACTAAAACAGCGAGGCTTTATCCAGTCAGAACACTCAGGTAATGCAACTACCACCGAGGTAACATCATGAGTTACTTGCCTATAGAAAGACTGGAACAGTTACGAATCGGAACCGTTGGTTTTGTATCGCCTAGTGAAATTAGAGTTTCCTTAGAAATTGATTCCCCAGACTCAGTCTCTCTTCAAGGAGGCTCACCTCGCAACTTTCCTCGAATCAACAGTTATGTGCTTATAAACAGTGATGATGGATTTCTAGTTGGTCAAGTTGAGTGGATCGCAGTAGAACACTCGCCATACCCCAAAAGAAGAGGCTTGCAAGATTTTGGCTTGATAGACTTACCTTTTCCTCTAAAAAAGCTCAGTATCAACCCCGTTGGTACATTGAGAAGCGATAGAAAAAACGATGGTTTCAAATTCACCAGAGGAACAGATGCATTTCCTTCAGTTGGTGATTCAGTGCTTTTACCTACTGACCAACAATTAAACTCAATAATCGAATCAGGTGAAAACAGAAGGGTTAAAATAGGAGATAGTCCTCTAGCTAACAATGCAGAAATAAAAATCGACCCCGATAAGCTTTTTGGGCGACATATAGCTGTTTTAGGCAACACAGGTAGTGGTAAATCTTGCTCTGTGGCGGGACTAATTCAATGGTCACTGGACGCAGTTTTACAACAGGGCCAAACTCCGAACGCTCGATTTATAATACTTGATCCTAACGGGGAGTACAGCCGAGCATTTGGTCCAAAGTCAAAATATAAGGGGAATTTATTGCGCGTAGAGGCTAACTCTGATTATGGTGAGTTAGAACTTAAAGTACCATCATGGCTATGGAACAGTTCAGAATGGGGGGCGTTCACTCAGGCAAGTTCAAAAGTTCAACTCCCATTACTACGACGAGCTTTGAGGGCGATGAGAAATGATGTGTTGTCAGAAGATGATGTGACAATTCAAGCAAAACATTTTTGCGGAATACTTTTAGTTTCAATAAGGCAACTAGCAAGTCAAGGGCAGATATATGTGAATGGTGGTCATGCCAAAGGCTTAGTTGAAAGTTTAACGTCATGGGAAACTAGCCTCATAACATTAAACGAAAAAATCCACAACCAACCTTTCAATAGTGTAATAAGCACGATAAATACTTACCTATCTTCCAGAAGAGGAGCACAGTGGCCTGCTAAGCCTGAAGTCAGTGATACTGATAAGTTGATTTCTGAGTTAAAAGAAGCTCATGTTGCACTTGGTGGTGATGAACAAGAACTTCTCCCGAAAAGTGAAGATACGCCTATTCGCTTTGAAGGTGATGACTTCGTCGCCTATCTCGAAGCTTTAGCACAAGAAACGGGAACTGAGCAGTTCATGGAATTTCTTTTGACTCGAATTCGCACAATGCTAGGTGACACCCGAATTAGTGCAGTTACTAAAGATTCTGAGGAACCAATAAGTTTAACTGATTGGCTAGATACTTTTCTTGGGAAGGATACTCATGGTGCTATCACTGTTATCGACCTATCACTAGTTCCCAATGAAATTATCCATCTTGTAACAGCAGTAATCTCTAGAGTGACTTTTGAAGCTCTTCAACGATATCGGAAGATGAATGGAAAACCATTACCAACAGTAATGGTTGCAGAGGAAGCTCATACATTTATCAAACGATACAAAGAAGAAAGTGAGAGTCAATCAGTTTCTGATGTGTGCTGCAAAGTATTTGAAAAAATCGCTCGCGAAGGGCGTAAATTTGGTTTGGGACTAGTAGTATCATCCCAACGACCTTCTGAGTTATCTCCTACTGTTCTTTCTCAATGTAATACTTTTTTACTGCACAGAATTAGCAATGATAGAGACCAAGAACAAGTTCATAGGCTTGTTCCCGATAACATGAGGGGGCTATTAAGAGAGCTACCATCGCTACCATCTCGACATGCAATTTTACTCGGATGGGCTTCAGAACTACCGGTGTTAGTTCGAATGAAAGAACTTAGTGAAGAGCAAAGGCCTCAGTCTGATGATCCTGACTTTTGGGACGTATGGTCTAACTCCACAGGTGAGCCTCGTGAAGTAAACTGGCAGCCAATCGTTGAAGAATGGCAAAACAGAGATTAATTTACCAGCCAAATTAGCGCCAAATAGATGCTTAACAATACGAATAAGATTAACTTTCTATGGCGCATTTGTTCCAAAGCGATGAGTGGCGTGAACTATTAGTGGTGTGCGAATCAATAGGCTATTACGCTAATTTCGATAAACGGGTACTTTCCAAAGTGACTTAGGGTTCCTTTCTGACAATTTATTAAATGCATAGATATTAACGACGCTATACGAGAGAAATTTGGGGGAATTACGATTGATTGAAAATTCGACTTAATTCGACAAAGCTGATGATGGTTCAAAAGCGAGTCAGATCCGAACGTCCACTTTGGCAGTTGCCGACTATCAGATTAATTTTAGTAATGTTAATCTGATTTTCGCTAAAAGAACCTTGTCCAACAAGTTTGTCTCAGCTAGTTTCAATTAACAGCTATTTGACACATGGCAGTTAGAGTTACCTTGAATAGTTTTAATCTTAAAATCACGCACTTTTTCCCATTCGTCAACAGGGTCCATTCTTGACCAAGCTTCAAATAGCTGAGTTTGTTGCCTACTGAGTCTTAGGCCGTATTGATCTCGCATGTAGAAATAAATTCTAGCAATATCACCCTGACGGTTAGCTGGTGGTTCTGCTCGACGGTCTTTGAAATCAACTTCGAAATCACATTGACCATAGGATCTTGGTTCATTCGGAATCATGCCAAATCGAAAATTTGACCTATCCCCATTGAGCTCTCCTACAGATGGTACGAGGTTATGGAGATCCGAAACCATTTTAGAAAACTCAGGATCATTCTTTTCGCAGTTCCGACGACCACCATTTTGCCAGCATTGGCGTTGATGGCCAATTTCCCAAGCTGAGACTACATGTTCCCACTCTAAGCGTTCACCTCGTTTCGGTTGCTTTCTTGGTTCATATCCGCAAGATGCAGCATCAATCGCACCATCATTGCTATAGCTACATCCACAGTAAAACGTACTCTGGTTGTCTTGGTAAATTTCTCGGGCAAATCGTTTTGCCTGACTGAACGATGTGGGGTGTTCTGCAATTGCAGGTATAGCGAATAACGCTATAAAGAAAGGGTATACGGATTTAATGGTTGATGGGGCACCTTCACCCCACCAACCTGATACCACCCTCAGATGGTTGATAGATCGACCCCGTAGTTGAGTTCCTCTGCGAAGTCCGGCAGTCCGTAACCGATGGTTTTCTTGTAGAACGGAGAGACCTTCGCAGTCGGAGCCTTCTTCTTGTGCTTCGTAGTGTAGAGCATTCGTGCCCGCATCACCTCGAAGGAGTAACCTCGCCCTTCACGGTTCTTGTCCTTGGCCAGTCGGTTGATGGACTCCGTGTAAGCATTGGTGACGGGCATGTCCGTCTCGAAGTAGGTCATGATCTCTTCGCGCCAGTTACCCACAGCCCTGACCAGATCGCTCCAGACTTCCTTCTGGCCCTTCGGAATGGTGGCTATCCAGTCGTCCAGGGCGGTTTCTGCCTGGGGTCGTGTGGTGGCGTCCCAGATGCCGTAAAAGCGTTCCTTGTGCTCGTAGGCGGCCAGCAGTTGCGGGAATGCGCCTGTCCAGGTCTCCATGATGAAGCGTTCCCGGTCTGAGACTTCGTGAGCGCGTTTCAGCAGGATTTTCCGGTCTCCCTTGAGGGTTCGGCTCTGGGAAGGTTTCAGCTCCTTCCTGAGGCCCTTGCGTACCTTCTCCAGCGCATCGTTGGCCATACGCACCACATGGAACTTATCGACGACGATACGGGCCTGTGGCAGCACCGCCTTGACAGCTGCCCGGTAGGGGTTCCACATGTCCATGCTGACGATCTCGACCTTCTGCCGGTCTTTCAGCTTCATCAGGTAGTTGGTCACCACGTCCTGACGGCGGGTGGCCAGCAGGTCAAGCAGGGGTCGCTCCTCGATGTTGGTCAGGATGCAGCGGTAGCGCTTGTTCAGGTACAGCTCGTCGATGCCCAGAATGCGGGGCGTCTCGAAGCGGTGCCAACGCCCCAGGAACTCGGCACGGGCGTTGAAGATGTCGCGTACCGTCTTCTCGTCCAGGCCGGTCTGTGACGCCACGAAGGTGTAGGGGTGGTTGAAGGATTCCTTCTCCACGTATTCATGCAACCGCAGCGTCATGCGGAAGCCGTCCACCATCTCCGGTAGCTGGGGCCTGAAGGTGATCTTGCAGGCCCGGCAGTTGTACCGGCGGCGGACCACCCAGAGGGTGACCCGCTTACCGTGGATGGGCAGATCACGATAGGGAACATCACGCTTGCCGAACCGCACGAACTCACCCTGGACGCCGCATTCCTCGCAGGCGATGGGATCGGGCGCGTCCACCTGGAAGTGCATATCGTCGTCGGTGGATTTGCAGCCCAGGACCTGGTACTCAGGCAGGTGCAAGATGTTGTTAGGCATTTCCGTCATGGCAGTTTATAGATGCAGACCTCAGTCAGACCAATCTGTTTCGACATTGGTGTTTGTTCTTTCACGCAACAAGCTTGAGGAAACGAAAAGTAAGACACCGAGGACAATTGCAATATCTGCGACATTGAAAGCCGGCCAGTGCCAGGCTCGCCAATAGACATCAAAGGAATCCACAACATAGCCACGAAATATCCGATCAATCAGGTTACCCATCGCGCCACCAAGGATAAGACTGTAGGCGATGGCCTCTCCTTTGTGACGGTTCTCAAGGACCAGCTTGATCAGCAAAATTGAGACCACCACCGCGATTCCGATCAAAAAGTAGCGCTGCCAGCCTCCACCATTGGCAAAAAGACTGAATGCGGCACCGGTGTTCCATACGTGCACCCAGCTAAAGAATGGCGTCACCGAAACCGACTCGCCATATGCCATTGATTGCTGGACCAGCCATTTTACAATCTGGTCAGACGCGGCTATCAGGCCGGAGATGGACAACAGGGCATACGGCGAGAGGTATTTGCCAATCATGGATGTTGCCTAACCCTTGAGGGCCAGAATGCGTCTGGCTCCGTTAAGCACGACAACCCCCGCGATGGTACCGATAATCAGATCCGGATAATTGGATCCGGTCCACGCGACCAGGGCGCCGGCGGTGATGACGCCCAGGTTGATCACCACGTCATTGGCCGAGAATATCCAGCTTGCCTTCATGTGCGCCCCGCCCTCTCGATGTTTGGATATCAGCAGCAAACAAGTGGTATTGGCAATCAGTGCGACGAATGCGATAAGCATCATCACCATCGATTCCGGCTCGCTACCGAAGACGAAGCGTCTCACCACCTCTGCGAGCACGCCAACAGCCAAGATCAGTTGCAGTACACCAGCAAGATGCGCGGCACGTACCTGCATTTTCACGCTATGTCCAACCGCATAAAGGGCAAGCCCGTACACCGCCGCATCGGCAAAATTGTCCAGGGATTCTCCAATCAGGCCGGTGGACCGGGCGATCAGACCGGCAGTCATTTCCACCACGAACAGAAGTGCATTGATGCCGAGCAACCAGCGCAGGGTCCCGGATTCTTGCTTAGCAGAAGCTGCCGAAAACTCGGCGGCCTTGATGGTCTCCGGATTTGCAGCGACGGTTTCCTGAAGCGAGGCGCCTAGCCCCAAGGTCTTCAGTTTCGCAGTGAAAGGATCAGCCTCTCCATCATGCACGACCTTCAACCGGCGGTTCGACAGGTCGAAAGACAGCGCCCGAATCTCCTCAAAGCCGTTCAGGGCTAGGCGAATCATTCGTTCTTCTGATGGACAGTCCATCTTCGGCACGGCATAAACACTGACCCATCTCCCTGGCGCCTCGGAGGAGGCCTGTATATCGGTATCCGCTGCGGACGTTGCATCAGCGCCACAGGCGCCACCACAGGATTTGCTCATAATACGACTCCACTTGAACAATGTTGTGGTACCATTTTAAACTATAAAGCTACTATAAGGTCAATAGAGTAAAGAATCCGTTGGGGAGGAGGCTGATGCGCATTGGTCAGTTGGCGCAGTTGGTAGGGGTCGACACACAGACGATCCGCTTCTATGAACAGCAGGGCTTGTTGCCGCCGCCTGATCGGCAGGACAACGGTTACCGTGTCTATACCGAGAAGCATGGTGAGGGGCTGGCCTTCATCCGTCGCTGCAGAATCCTGGGCCTGTCACTGGCTGAGATTCACGAACTACAGAGCTATCAGGACGACCCTCATCAGCCTTGTACCGCCGTCAACGCCTTGCTCGATGATCACATCTCTCATGTGCGGTCGCAGATAACCGCTCTGCAAGCGCTTGAGAAACAACTCGTTTCACTGAGAGCGAGTTGCAACGATGACCGGGAAGTTGAGGCGTGTGGGGTTCTTGCTGGAATTAGCGAAGGAAACATGCACCAGCAGTAGGTGAAGCATCAACCAGATAATCCGATGAGATGCCGGTCTGTCTCACTCTCATGCAAAGGTAAGATCAACCATTTAATCCGCTTACCCTAAAGAAAGTAACGAAAAAATTAGTTCTATTCATGTAGCTTGGCCAAAAATGACAGTTAAATTCATTTTAATGATTTTGATAGAAAATACAGCAAGATGAAGAGCCCCTTCGAGAGGGGCTGGTTGATGGGAGCCTAGTTGGCTAGTTGGCGGGGTTATCTGTTTCCTCTTCAGTGATATCGTCATCGGTTGAAGGCACCGCTTGCTCAACTTCTGCTTCTTTACCCTTAGCTTGGGCTGATTTTCGTGCTCGAATTTCGATATCAATAATGCGTCGTGCAAGTTTGATAATGCGCTGTTGCCATGCGTAGTTGCCATCAACGCGTTGCTTGTTGCTAAGCACGCTAGACAACCAGAGAGTGTCCATTGAGATCATTAACGCATCGAGTTTGCGCACTAAGCCGACAAACTGGCCAACCTGAGGCGAGCTTATTTTGGCGTTGAAGGTAATCGGGTCGGTGTAGTCAGGTACTTCATCGATACCGTTGGACTCCATCAATTTGTCTAAACGAGCTTGTTCGTTGTCTACCGCCTTAGCGCAATCCTCGATCAACTGGCTAATGATCTGTTCCACTTCATCAATTTCGTTCTCATCGCCGATGATGCGCAGGATGACATCGATTCCGTAAAGCGCACTGACCGTCCGTCTAAAAACACGGTCAACGACACGTTGCGCCTGTAAGCTATTAATTGTGAATGATTGTTCAAAGATGGGTTTTGAGTAATTGGGTCTTGCTTGGGCCATAAGTTTGCTCCTGATATGACAATAATCAGTCCCTAGCCTAATCCTCTGTGCGGTAATGGCCTTTCAGCTAGGTGGAAGAATTGAGCATCTTTCTAACTATCCTGTCTGGATAAGACGGTTACACTGACTATCAAATATTGCTGATCTGTTTCAGTGATATCTGCGCCTGAGAGCATGAGCTCAAAGGAAGCCCGCCGCTGAGTTTTCTCAGTGGTACTAAGAGGTAGCTAGCCTCCTTAAACAAATAGCCTGCATGTTTTTACATGCGCAACCATGCGTTCCTTACGGTTCGCCTTTTCACCACCCAACTGGGGGAGTTTTCCCCAGTTGGGGTGACTCCTTCACAACCAAATTAAGGAGTCACCAATGGAATATATCTTCGGATTTATTATCCAAATCGCAGGCATTATGTTGCTTGCAAAACTGAGCTGGTCGCTTTTGCGATTACTTGCTCGTCAAACCGTGCGCCCGTTTCGATTTGTACTTACTCAAATCAAGCGATTGCTCACACCAACATCAAAACGTCGTCCAATGGCAGTGCCTAAAGCTCCTGGTATGCCCCGTTTGACATCTGCGTTTTACAAAGAGCCACATCAGTACGACATGGCTTTACTCGAAATACCAACCTATCTGCGTCGTCAGTCTTCTTTGCCCAGTCGGGTAGAAGCAACTGTGTGCACAGAGTTCAACTAAGACGAGGAGAACATCATGAAAAACCAAGTAACACTCATAGGCTACGTTGGCTCTGAGCCAGAGACGCGAGCCTATCCATCAGGTGATTTAGTGACCAGCATTTCACTGGCCACTTCTGAGAAATGGCGCGACCGTCAATCCAATGAGCTCAAAGAGCATACGGAATGGCATCGGGTCGTTTTTCGAGATCGTGGTGGATTTAAGTTAGGGCTAAGAGCAAAAGATTTGATCCAAAAAGGAGCGAAGCTTTTTGTTCAAGGGCCTCAGCGCACGCGCTCATGGGAGAAAGATGGCATTAAGCATCGATTGACCGAAGTGGACGCGGATGAGTTTCTGCTTCTTGATAGTGTGAACAAAGCATCTGAGCCATCACCGGCGGATGATGCGAGCTCCCAAGCTAATTGGGCACAAACTTATCCTGAACCAGATTTTTAACCGAGCGATAACGCTTTAACCCAGCCGGGAGTACTTTCCCGTCAGGGGCAGACTCCCACTTTGATTGTCGGAGTCCATAATGGAAAAACCAAAGCTAATCCAACGCTTTGCTGAGCGCTTTAGTGTCGATCCAAACAAGTTGTTCGATACCCTAAAAGCAACAGCATTCAAGCAACGTGACGGTAGTGCACCGACCAATGAGCAGATGATGGCGCTCTTGGTGGTTGCAGATCAGTACGGTTTGAACCCTTTCACCAAAGAGATTTTTGCGTTCCCTGATAAACAAGCTGGGATTATCCCAGTGGTAGGTGTCGATGGATGGTCTCGCATCATCAATCAACACGACCAGTTTGATGGCATGGAGTTCAAGACTTCAGAAAACAAAGTCTCACTGGATGGCGCGAAAGAATGCCCTGAATGGATGGAATGCATCATCTATCGGCGCGACCGTTCGCACCCAGTCAAAATCACTGAGTATCTGGATGAAGTCTATCGACCGCCTTTTGAAGGTAATGGCAAAAATGGCCCTTACCGTGTAGATGGTCCATGGCAGACGCACACTAAGCGAATGCTAAGACATAAATCCATGATCCAGTGTTCCCGCATTGCGTTTGGCTTTGTGGGAATTTTCGATCAAGACGAAGCGGAGCGAATTATCGAAGGCCAAGCAACACACGTTGTTGAGCCATCTGTGATTCCACCCGAGCAAGTTGATGATCGAACCCGAGGGCTTGTTTACAAGCTTATCGAGCGGGCGGAAGCTTCAAACGCTTGGAATAGTGCATTGGAATATGCCAATGAACATTTTCAAGGTGTTGAGCTGACGTTTGCGAAGCAAGAAATCTTTAATGCTCAGCAACAAGCAGCCAAAGCGCTCACACAGCCTTTAGCTTCTTAGCGCCACGCATTCATTTTACTAACCCTGGCGGGATTATTCTCCCGTCAGGGGGAAGGTCTCGTCTTTTTTTTGGAGATCTTCCATGACTAAATCAGCCTCACTTTTTCGCTTGGTATTGGTTGTTGCCCTTGTCTTAGGTTCGATTCAAGCCGGTAAAGCGGCAATTGATTCGGTTCAAGCAAGTGTTGTTCAGCACCAAACAGCGTTAGCACAAGCTGCAAAGTAACCACTTAACCCTGAAGGGGAGTTCTCTCCTTCAGGGGAGTCTCCCTTCAAAGGAGGCAATATGAAGGTTATCGACCTATCACAACGTACTCCTGCATGGCACCAGTGGCGCATTGCAGGGGTTACGGCATCTGAAGCCCCAATTATTATGGGGCGTTCACCCTACAAAACACCTTGGCGATTATGGGCAGAAAAAACCGGATTCGTATTACCGGAAGACCTGTCGAATAATCCAAATGTGCTTCGTGGTATAAGGTTGGAGCCTCAAGCAAGGCGAGCATTTGAGAATGCGCATAATGACTTTCTTCTGCCGTCATGTGCAGAAGCCGATCATAACGCAATCTTTCGAGCCAGCTTTGATGGCATCAACGATGCGGGCGAACCCGTTGAACTGAAATGTCCTTGCCAGTCAGTTTTTGAGGATGTGCAAGCTCACCGAGAACAAAGCGAGGCGTACCAGTTGTATTGGGTGCAAGTACAGCATCAAATACTGGTCGCCAATAGCACGCGAGGTTGGTTGGTTTTCTATTTTGAGGATCAACTGATTGAGTTTGAAATACAGCGAGACGCGGCGTTCTTAACTGAGTTGCAAGAAACAGCGCTTCAGTTTTGGGAGTTAGTACAGACCAAAAAAGAGCCGTCAAAATGCCCTGAGCAAGATTGTTTTGTTCCCAAGGGTGAAGCCCAATACCGTTGGACATCGCTGTCTCGACAGTATTGCTCAGCACATGCCGAAGTGGTCCGACTGGAAAATCACATTAAATCTTTGAAAGAGGAAATGCGAGACGCCCAGTCAAAATTGGTCGCCATGATGGGTAACTACGCTCATGCCGACTATGCTGGGGTCAAACTCAGCCGCTACATGATGGCGGGCACGGTGGACTATAAGCAATTGGCCACCGATAAGTTAGGCGAGCTGGATGAACAGGTTTTAGCCGCTTACCGAAAAGCGCCACAAGAGCGGTTGCGCATTAGCACCAATAAGCCAGAGCAGCCCGTTGAAACACCAATCAAAATCAGTCTTGAGCAAGATAACTTGGTTCTGCCAGGTGACTCGCCGAGCTCATTTTACTTTTAACGTTCACTTGGAGCCGATTTCGGCTCCTTTCTCATGCGCTTACATCGAGTGCATCAGAAAGCAGTTTCACTCGTAGCCAATGCTGGGTACGAATGATAGAGCGAGCTGAACTCTTACATACACAGCCATACCACAATCAACACACCACCCGACGGGGACTTCATTCCCTGTTGGGGCATGGGGCCTCGTTAAAACTAATGAGGTTTACCATGACAGAACAATCCCCATTTTTGGTTCAAGTGAATCAAGCGTTTAATGTCCCGGCTCCTGATGCTTTCGTTCTGGAAGGATTTAGTGCCGACACTACCCATCCAAACATTCCCGTTCGCAAGGACGAGTATGTTTTTAGAAAAGAAGACTTACGTGACGTATTGGCGTTCTTGTCTCACCCAGACGGTGACGGTTTGTATATTACAGGCCCCACTGGATGCGGTAAGACCTCGCTAATTTGCCAAGTTGCTTCTCGATTGAATTGGCCTGTTCAGCAAATTACTGCGCACGGTCGATTGGAGTTGTCCGATCTTATCGGTCACCACACACTGGTTAATGGCAACATGACCTTTGTGTATGGGCCGCTGGCACTGGCTGTCAAGCATGGCCATTTGCTGATCATTAATGAAATGGATCTTGCTGAGCCTGCTGAACTGGCTGGGCTCAATGACATTTTGGAAGGTGCCCCGTTGGTCATCGCACAAAATGGCGGTGAGATCATCATGCCACATACCAAGTTTCGTTTTATCGCTACCGGCAACAGTGCGGGCAGCGGTGACCAAACGGGCTTGTATCAAGGTGTGCTCCAACAGAATTTGGCTTTTCTTGATCGCTTTAGAATCATCGAAGCGACCTATGCAGAGCCTTCTGTAGAGGAAGCCATTCTGGAGAACGTTGCGCCGGGCTTGCCAGAAGTCTTTCGCCAAAAAATGGTGAAAGTGGCTGGTGACATTCGTCGTCTCTTTATTGGGGGCGCGGATGGTGGTGCTGAGCTTAGTATCACTATGTCCACTCGGACCTTGGTGCGCTGGGCAAAGTTAACACTTGCTTTTAAAGGCGCTCCTAACGCAGTGGAGTATGCACTGGTTCGGTCTTTGACGGCTCGTGCTGAGTTGGAGCAACGAGAAGCCATTCACCGTATTGCCGCTGATGTCTTCGGTGACCATTGGGAGGATTGATGATGGATAAGTGCTTTGCTCTTTACCGTTACCGTCATTCTGATGGGACAGCCAAAGAATGGGCCATTTACGTTGGATCGGATACCCAGGAGATTGAAGTTCGGTTTGGAAAAGCCGGTCAATTGTCGCAGCAGCGATTGATTGATTCGACTGATCCTAACGCTGAAGCAGACCGACGAATCAATGAGAAAATCAACAAGGGTTATCGATTGGTTGGACAAGTCGGCATTGATCATCAAGGGCGGCCATTTGAACTCTCAAATGCGCTAGATAGTGTCGCGTGCGTCAATAACGTCAGTTGGGAGTTTCGTACTCGCAAGGACGTCAATGGCCAAATATCGCTGGCGAAAAAAGCGTTGTTCGATATGGCAAAGCTGCTTGAAGCCTATGGCTTGGCTGTTATTGATGATAACCAGGTCAGGATTGGAGAATGGTCATTAGGGTTTTGCAAAAGCGGATTACCTAGTACCAATCAAATCAGCATGGTGTCAGGTGAAGGCGCTGGCATTGTTAACACTGATGATGGCCCGTGGCCATTGTTGCTGTTACTGGCTTTTAAGCGTCAATTACCACCACTGTGTTCACTCACAGTAGCGAGTCCTGAAGGGATAGAAGTATCCGACCAACTGAAGTTGGAAAAAGATGTATTGCGGTTGCTAGGCAGTGATTTAGAGCGGGTTCGCCCGATAGCTGAAGCACTGGACTTAATGCCTGTGAAAATCGATCTCAACCGATCGTCGCCTGATTCGCAAAATTACTATTTCTGATAGTGGTATTGCCATTAGCGCGTCAACTACTACCACCCAAACGGGGGCCATTGCTCCTGCTGGGAGTGGTGCGTCCCCATCTCGCATGAGGATGCACTATGAGTATTCAAACCCTCGACAAACTTTTGATTTGTCACATCGACTGTTCCATCTGGAGCGGTAGAAAAAAACTAAGGCCTGAAGATTTCAGATTAGCCAATGGCAGCCAACTTCCACCGAAGGATGTTGCCAGCTTAGGGAGTAAAAAAATTTGCGACCCAGAGGCATTGGCGAACTTTGAAAGGCTTAAGAAAGAAGCGCATCGCTTGTGTGAGCAAGTCGGTGTGCGGTTTTTAGGTGGCTATGCCGTCCCTGAAGACCGAATTGATCAGATTGTTCCAGAGCTTGACCGGATCGGTCAGGAGTTTGCGCAGTGCAAGCAGTTGTTCTTGGACAACTATGATCAGGTGACGTTTGACTGGGTTGCAAAACACCCGGAATTTGCAGATGCAATCCGGCGTGCATTATCACCCATCGAAGACGTGGAACAACGGCTTCAGTTCGATTATGCCATCTATCGAATGCAACCAGCTGAACAAGCTGGTGGCTTAGATGACAAGGTCAATGGTATGGGACACACCCTCTTTAGGGAAGTGGCTCGTGATGCCAATGAACTGTTTGAGCGTTCTGTTGCAGGTAAGAATCAAATCAGTCAGCGAGCCCTTAACCCTCTCAAACGGTTAAGAGACAAGTTGGATGGTTTGTCATTCCTGGATCATCGAGTTCAGCCGATGGTCGAAGCGATGGACAATTTATTTGTTCGTCTGCCGAAGACCGGCCCTGTGACAGACAATCTCTATCACGAACTGATGGCGACCATTTTAATTTTGTCTGATCCAGACAAGATGAGAATGCACGGTGAAGGTCAATTGGATATCAGACAACTGATGCCCAAACCTGAACCTAAACCCGCACAGCCAGTATCTGCTCAGGCAGATAACTTACGTGCAATACCACAACCAACCGTCAGACCAAACCTTGGTTCGACTGTACCAAACTCATTTTATTTCTAACGTCCTTGAGGGCATGTTGCCCTTAAGGGCGCATGTCCTCTGAACTATGTAAGAGGAAATTATGCAATCAACCATCCATAACCCCAGCCAACTGAACCAGTTTGAAGCACATTTTCGTGGTGTGACTGATGCGGTTGAAAGTGAATCGATACCAGAAGTGGCGTGTTGTCGAACGTTAGTACAACGGTCGTACTCAACACATAGTGTCGTGATCCCCAAGAACCCTGTTTTGATCGCAGATGCGGACGCACAAGGAGCTTGGGTAACGGCCATGGTATTTGTTCCAAACATGGCATTGCAGCAAACCGCTTTTGAGCGGGCCTGGCTGCAATATCAACACGAGGTGTCTACTCAGTTACAAGACCAGTACGGTCTGACATTGGATGACATCCTGAGTTTAGACCAGCTTAAAACGTCATTTGAGCAGCACGAGAGTCCAGCTCAATTGGTGGCTTGGTTAGGTCAAAAATACGATCTGGATAAGCTAAAAGCACAGGTTTAAACACTCACATTCCCAGCGGGGAAACGCTCCCGCTGAGGGAGTATTCCCCCTAATGATTAGGAGACTCCCATGAATCATCCATTAAAAAACGCACTGCCAATCGTTGCCGCCGCTTATGGCGAAAAGTTTGGTGTGAAGGTGCTTATTCAAGGACAAGATGCGTTTACCGATGGTGAGCGGATTGTGATCCCAACAGCAAACCCAGACGACCCACACTATCAACAGATAGCTTGGGGTTATCTGGCTCATGAAGCGGCGCATATTCGGCATACCAATTTTGACATGGTGCAGAAGGCGTCGTCCAAGCCGATCCGTAAGGCACTTCTCAATATCATTGAGGACGTTCGCATTGAAAACGAATTGGCAAAGGATTACCCCGGAACCCGGCGCAGTATTTCGCAAGTGATTGAGTACATGGTGGACACACAGCAAATGAGTGTACCTGAACAGCTTGAGCCTGCATCTAACTTGCAAGCATGGTTGTTGTTCCGCTTGAGATGCCATTTTCTGGGTCAGAAAGCGCTGACACCTCTGTATCAAGCGGTTGATGAAAGAGTGAGACAACTCTTTCCTGCCGCAGCGATGAGCCGGTTAAGCGCCATGCTTACAGCAGTGCCTAGCCTGGCATCTACAGGTGAAGTGCTGAAACTTGTCGATGCCATCGTTGCCATGTTGGAAGAAGAATCTCGTCCACCACAGGATGAGTCGGATGCTGATAGCGGTAATGACATTGGACAAGATGCGAGTAATGACAGCAATAACAGTAGTGACAGTCAAATCCCTGAAACAGACTCGTCTGCAACGGCGGATGTTGCTGAAACGGGGGATTCAGATAACTCTGATCAAGCTGACAATTTGCGACAAGCCTTAGAGGCCAGTGCCGCTCAGTTTGAACCCGATACCTTTGCCCAAGTGGCAGAAGTGTTGTCGGAACAAGCTGAAGGACATCAGGGCGTCACACCTCTCAGTTTGCCCCAAGCAGAGCAAGCTATGTTGGGTGATGAGGCCATCTTGACCTTATCGGCGTCGGAGTCTGCTCAAATTCGAGCCCGACTTAGGGGCATGGTTCAGTCCAGTCAGGACAATCGGAATCATGCCAAAAGGCACGGTCTTCGAGTGGCAACCCATCGTCTTGCCGCTTCACAAGCCGGTGAGTCGAGATTGTTTATTCAAAGGCAACCTCGCATTGCCCCCAATGCCGCTGTGCACTTGCTTGTCGATATATCGGGTTCAATGGGTAAACCCATTGGCGAAGGTAATCGAAAGTACTTTCATGTTGCCAATGAAGCTGCTTTGGCTTTGGCCATGGCACTGGAAGGCATACCGGGTGTTGTACCTGCGGTCAGTTATTTTCCTGGTATTCATCAGGAAGTTTCTATCGCGTTATTGCCCAAGCAATCGGTTCGACATCGGGCCGCCTGTTTTGACCAAAAACCACGAGGTTGTACGCCTATGGCACAAGCGATGTGGTTTGCGGCAAACAGTTTGTTAGCGCAAAAACAGAAGCGAAAGCTAATGATAGTGCTAACGGATGGTGACCCAGATGATTGGGCTGCCACGCATGACATTGTTGACCGGTGCAGACGCAGTGGCTTTGAGCTGCTGGGGATAGGGATTCAAACACGCAGTGTTGAGAAATTCTTTCCTCAAAGCATTATGATTAATGACGTCAAAGATCTAAAGCGTGAGTTATTCGAAGTAACACAACAACTGTTAATTCAGTAACCACATCAATTTTACCACCCTGCGGGGACGATTCCGTCCCCTTCAGGGCATGGGTTCGTCTCCGCTTTTTTTTGGAGACTCCTATGAAAAACAAAAAGTTCTTAGCTGGCGAAGAAGCCGGTACTTACATCGTTCCTGAGCAAGTGACTGAAGCGGATATCTTAGATATGGCGCTCAAGCTTGCCCGTGGTCGATTGAGTAAAGGTCGAAAAATTGAACAGCCATCGTCGGCGTTCTCATACCTGCAAACACTGATGCACGAGTATGAGCACGAAGTCTTTGGCGTACTGTTTCTTGATACAAAGCATCGCGTTATTCGATTTGAAGAGCTGTTCAAAGGCACTTTAGATGCAGCGAGCGTTTATCCAAGGGAAGTAACAAAACGAGCGCTAGAACTTAATGCGGCAGCAGTGATACTGGTTCATAACCATCCATCGGGTGATCCTGAGCCAAGTGAAGCTGATAAACGCATCACTCATCGACTCCGTGACGCCTTGTCACTTGTTGATATTCGAACGCTTGACCATGTCGTGGTCGCATCCGAGGGCTGCGTTTCGCTTGCCGAACGCGGTTATCTGTAATGAATGGGCGTATTGCCCATTCTCCTACATCACAAAAGCAGTCCCATCAGCACACATCATCACAGCTCGAATTTCTATTTGAGTTTGATGATGCCCCAGTCACTTGGTCTGACACGGAAATCTGGCAGTTACGCGAAGGCATTCTTTTGGATGCGATCCGTGTATTGCTGGACGGTCGTGTCAGTACTCGGTTGCGCAAGGATGTGTTGTCGTGGATTCAAAATGACGAAATAGCGCCATTTTGCTTTCGTGTTTGCGCAATGGCTGCCGTTGTCGATCCTGATGTGCTTCGTGAGTCCATCATGTGGCTATTAAGACGACATGGTATCCAGCTTGACTAACGCTCCTGTATTAACCGAACGGCTAATGCTGGACCTAAGCTGACTTTTACCACCTGGGGTAGGAGTCGGCATTTTATTTAAGGAGGTTATATGGCGTTACCTTTACAAATTGACACAGTAAGGCCATATCTCAATGGCCAATGGCTTCAAGTCTTGGCGGCATTGGTGCCAGAACTTGATGCCGCTATTGCTCGAAAAGGGCGTCATGTGGCTTGTCCTGTTCATGGCGGTCGTGATGGCTTTAGGCTGTTCAAAGATGCTGAATATACCGGTGGCGGCGTTTGTAATACCTGCGGTATCTTTCATGATGGTTTTGAACTGTTGTCTTGGATCAATGGATGGAACTTTGCTCAGTCTATTGAAGCAATCGGCCAGGTTCTTGGTATTCAACCCGGACAAGTACCAACTCGGGCAATACCGAGTAACGCTGTTGACTGGAAGACTAAAAAGCAGGTAGAGGACAAAGCGATTATCCAACGTTTGAATCAAACGTGGGGAGAAACGTTATCTCTTGCAGATACTCGTGCGCAACCTGTTTGGAACTACTTGCATCGTCGTGGCATTGTGACGCGGCTTCGTCCTGAATGGGATTCGGTGCTGAGGTTTCATCCAAACTTGCCTTACCATGATGAAGATGGCCTGTTTATCGATAGCTACCCAGCGCTGCTAGGTAAAATCGTTACTCAGCAAGGGCGTTCGGCCACGTTTCATCGGATCTACCTAAGTGAAGATGGATTCAAAGCGCCGGTTGAAAAGCCAAAAAAGATGATGCCCATACCAAGTGACAGAACAATCACTGGTGGTGCCATTCCGATAGGTGAGCCTGGTGAGGTACTAGGTGTTTCTGAAGGTATAGAAACGGCCCTAGCGGTAACCAGAGCAACGGGGCAAACATGTTGGTCGGTTGTGAATGCAACACTACTGGCTAGGTTTGAACCACCAAGTAATGTGAAAATGCTGTACATCTGGGCAGATCACGATCTCTCTGAGACCGGCCTGAATGCAGCGAATGAACTCAAGAAAAAAGCCTGGCAAAAAGGCATTCTGACACAAGTGTTGATCCCTCCGATACCAACGTCACTTGGCGTGAAAAGTTGGGATTGGAATGATGTGTTGAATGTTTACGGTGCCATGGGCTTTCCTAAAGTTCATATCTGATCCAAGGGGCTTCGGCCCCTTTTTTTTGCGCCTTGCATAATTGAAAAAACATGGAGAATGAAAAATAGATAACTAATAGGAGAAACAAACATGATGGTTTTAACCCTGTTAACAAAGCAGATTGATGGTGAGTTTACGGTTTACTGGAAGACCGGCCTTCGAAGAGGTGGTGAGCTAAAGGTCGATTTAGGTGAGCAATACGACAAGCTACCTGAGCAGCAAAAGCCAATTGCAGCTGAGCTTTATGCTATTCATCACCTACTGTCAGTGAAAGAGGTGATGGGGAGTAACCGAAGCGGTAATGGGCTTCAAATCCGGGTCAGTAAAGGAGCTATCAAAAAGTTACAGAAACAACGCTCAACTCAGCATTCACTTTACAGCCTGACTAGGTTTTTGCTTACTCGATACCAGGAAGCACAGATCTCGGTAGAGAAGCGGGACGATTGGCTCTCACATTCCTTCGAAGAATACAGCGTCGATAATGCTACAGTGAGAGAAATCGATGAGGTCATCAACGTTCCGAACATTGGACCTGTCGTGGTGACTCGTCATGCACTGGAACGGTTTGTGGAACGGCTTTCAGACGGTGCTCCTAAGCATCCTTGGAAGGCTTTGTGCACAAAGCTGCTATGCTCTGGGCTAACTAAAGCCCAGTTACCAGAAAGCGTCGCTATCCAAAAAACAAAAAAATATGCACAAGAGGCCGAGTTCTGGCAGCATGTTGGTAGCAAAATGAACTTTGTTATGGTTCCGGGTGACTCAATTAAAACGTTGGTTACGGTTTTTGCAGTAAATTGAGTTAATGTAGTATTCAAAATTTCTGAATATTACTTACGTGCCGATAGCAGAACTTCAGTAACTAATCATACTAACTAGTTGAATCTAAATTGCTTGACGTTATTACTTAGAAAGGCTCTTCTTCTTCAAGAGCATATGTTCCTTCTGCTTATCGGGCATAAAGAGTACACGATTGTCCTTTAATGACTCGGGATACTTGTTTAAACCTGTCGAAATGATAACTTGAAAGTCAGCTCCATAATTTTTCAATTCTTCCAACTGACGAATACAGTTAATCAGATACTCTAATTCGATTCCGGCAGTTTCAGGTGTGTCAATAAGTAAAAAGCGCGGGAATGTCACTGATTCATCAGACAAAGCTAAATGCATGAGAGTGATAAAGTACATCATTCGAATTGAAACAAGTGAACTTGTTTCTCGATAGAGACCATCATTAATTGAAGGCAAATAGTTATCAAGCGCAATCTTTGCCGATCTGCAATCAGGCAAAGTATTTTTCATCAGCTCATCATACTTTTTACTAAACGCATTTACCTTCGAAGTTACATCCTGTTGAGCTTTAATCTCAAGCCCTTTCCTCTTTAACTCAGCGTCTTTTGCTTTAGAGCTAACCAGATCAAAATCTTTTTGGATACGTTCCAGCTTTGATTCAATCTCCAACAATCGATTCAAATTCGCAACATCTTCTCTAAGCTGCAATATTTTATCGTCAATATCATTTAGGCTTTCAATGTCAACAATTTCATCGACCCGCCCAAGCATTTCTTGTAGCTTTTCACGGAAAGTCACCGACTTTTTCTCTATCAACTCAATTTCTTTTTTAATCTCTTGAACTTCAGAGTCACAATCATCATATGCGGTTTTAATTGTTGACAGTGCCTTAAGTTTCGTTTTCAGAATATCTTTATACTCTTTTGATGTGTAGAAAAACCTCTCATATTGTTCTTCTTCTATCGAAGCGCCACAAACACAATGCCCTTCCACACGATCCACGTGACTTAAGCAGTATGGACAAGTATCAGATGTAAAAAGGTTTAGATGATCGTGTGAAAAAATAACTTTTTCAATGCGTCTAATTTCTGAAGCAGATTCATTTCTAACTACGTTTAATTTGTACCGTTCATCAAGAGCTGAAACCAGATTTTCTTTTAATCGGCTTAATCTAAGTTCACAATCAATTAATTCTGATTTGCACGACTCAATATCTTGATTAATTGTATTTGATCCAGTTCGATTTCGCTTGAATGCCTGTCTGGCATCATGCAACTTGTCAATTTGCTGCTCTTTATCAGAGATTTCTTTCTGTAAAAAACTGACATTTTTAGCCCCGCCATTTTTTCGCATTTTGTCGGCTAAAAGCGTGTACTCATTCACAACCGCTTTAGCCAAGCTTTTCTCTCTCGACAGCTTCTTTTCCTCGACAATAGAGTCGTAGTAATCAGAATAGGCTTTACCAACTAAGAGTTCAAAAATAGCTTTTCGAACCAACTCAGAATCAGAAACATACGTTGAATTAGTATCTGGCTTTTTATAAATACCCTCTGGGTTCGGCTGTTGATCGTGATAAATCAGCCGCATCAAGTCTGATATATTAATTTTAAATGTATTATATCCATGAAAAAGCTCGACCACAGATATTTCCAATTTCTCGAGAATCCAGTCAGAAAAAACGTATGAATCTTTGCTTCTGTTTACGGGATATATTTCAGTCTTATCTTCCGAAAGAGAAAATCTTACCTTCTCTTTAATTAAAGTATTTTTATCTTCTGAATATATCTTCTCAACCACCCGCTCATAGGGGATTACTGTTACTTCATTATCTCCAAAGTAGCGCCTTAGTAAATAACTGCCATCATTGATTGAGATATAAAGATCAACATAGTTATCACTATCAGAAGTTATTTCATCGTGGCGCTTATCATTATTTCTTCGAAATATTGGAACCTCTCCACCCAATGCAAAATAAATCAAATTACAGAAGGTGCTTTTCCCTGTTCCATTATCGCCCTCAATTAGGATGATATTTTCGTCGAACTCTTTAGACTCGAAAAAATACTTGCTTCCTTCATAAATAAGCTTATTAACTCGCATCAGACCCATGTTCGAACTCCATTTTCAACATAAATTTTACCTAACATGGTATCCAGAGTTAGCGATGCCAACCGTCCCACTTTCTTTGATATATTTATTATATTCTTAGATTCCGACTCGAAAACATTGCTGTTCAAAAAGTCATTGGGAAGGTTATCCTTAGTCAAAGTAACATCAATTTCTTGTGCTTTACCTCGATTCAAAGTCACATAGCCTCTCTTCTCAAGAACAAACAACAACTTAAGAATTTCACTTCTTCTAGTTAATCCATTCGAATAGCTGTCAAGTAAACACTCATAATCTTTCGGGTTCAGTTTTTCTCCTGAAGAATGAGAAACCACATAGACTGTTTTATCATTACTGATAATGTCAGTTAAAAAAGCCAACTTCCTGTAGTCTCTAAAAAATTTCCCATCACGACAACCTAAAGAATCCAAAATAACAAGAACGGAATAGCAATAAAGATAGAAATCTTCACCGCTTAAGTACATTAGCCTTTTCTTTGTACTTACATCACTCATCACTACACTCATCAAAAGCTAAAAAACACCCATCAAATAAATTCCAAATAATTCCTTCTATTGTTTTATCATTAGAAATCGTATATTTGTAATCGGTCTTTAACTTAGAAATATCTTCTACTGCTTTTGATAAGAGCGTTTGAAGAACAGCATCCAAGTCGTTGCCGCTTTCAGGGGCTACATATCCATCATCTGAAAAATATTCTTCACAAGCTTCAAAAACACGATACTTCAAAGACAAAAAAGACTTGTCTGCTTCACGCTCTTCATACTTAGAGCCACTTGCTTTTCTAGCTAACAGTCTAATTCGACGATCTGAAATATCCTCAATTACTGAAAGTACTTTTTCCTTCAGATTTCGCTTGTCGGTCACATCCTTTTCAAGCTCGGCGATATAGCGCCAAGTAGGGTCTATACTCTCGTCTGGAATTTGAGACTCTGCTTCTTTAAAAATCAGTTTTACATCTGAACTATGAACCAACTTATCGACTAAGTTTTTACTATTTTGCTTTTCACTCAGCTTATCCATTAACAAACAAAATATTATTTTTTCTTTGCCTATATGCGCATTGTTGTGAAGTGGTGAATTTTCAATATCCGTTAAAACTGTCTGCTTGAGTGCATCCTCATCTTCCTGACCGAAATGCCATAAAATTTTCCTCAAAAACTCTTTAAACATATCAGCATTTAGACCCCGAAGCGTTTCTAAGTTTCCTGACTTAGGCTTTTCTTTATATTGGGAAGCGTACTCTTCAACAAGAATTTCTTTTACTAAATTAATTGTATCGTCTGAAACATCATCAAACGATTGAAGAATTTCTAAAATTGGTTTTTCTGGTAGAGCTATTTCTTTACCGCTATTGAGCTTGGATTTTCTTTCCTTACCGACATCCCTCGTCGTGTAAAAGCCCAAATATACGCTGTTGCTGGTGCGAAATTGATCTACATAGATGTCATAAAAACTGACCAACGTATTTATAACCGGAGGACTAAAAATTGTGAAATTGCCATTCAAGTCATAATTCTTGTCTTCTTCGAAGTAATTACTGACTTCTCCATCTACAATAGTCTGATGGGAAACATCTTCGAGATTTTCCACCGCAGTAAAAAATACAGTACTTCTATCCTGCTGAATCGTTTGCAGCATGAGCTTAATCGCCCTTATGAGCTGTAATCTAAAGCCTTTGCCAGAGTCTCCAGCTTCCCTATTGATAGTCTCTACTGCCATAAAAAAGTGTCATCTTGATTTAATCTGGCCAATGTACACGATCACTCTTTAAAAGTTAACCCACAGCTATATTTCCTCTGCAAAGTTTGATAGTTCGATGTCCGCTCCTAGCTCAAAACGGAAAACCATATTTTTGGCTCATTAAAGTTAGCTGTTACTGGTCAAGACAGCTAGTCAGAAACACACACGATTCATTCATCTATCTGGCTAATCGCCCTGACGGGGATCTTTAGCATGTTAGCTCTATGAAATTTTCTGGAGCTGACAATGAGAACCCCCTTGTTCCCTTGGTTCATCCTATGGGTGACCATCCCAATCATTATTTTCTTGCTATTCATCTTGCCCGCCCATGCCAGTGATGGACCATTCTATCAGCGTGGTCAGGAAGGCTGGTTTTGGTATCAGGTTATTCCTGAACCTGAGCAGCCTGATGAGCTGATAGAGCCGGAAACTGGTGTCGTGGAGTCCAGTCAGAGCGAACTAAAGCCCTTCAGTGCCGCATGGTTCCGAGAGCATATGCAATCGTTCATGGACAAGGCAATTGATGAGCCGACGAATGAGAACGTCAGAGCCTATCTGTATCTCCAGCGCGTCATGATGGATAAGGGCTCACAGTTTGCTGATGTTAGTCAGCAGGTGGTCATGGGCGATCCTGTTTTGGATGAAATCAGTCGCAGACCCTTGGCGACCTATGCTGCCAATCGGATGGATCGAGAAGCTGGCGCTCAACGTGATGTAGCTTTAGGTGAAGTAGCGAAGCGGGCTGGTTTGTTCTTTTTCTATCGTTCGGATTGCCCTTATTGCCATGCTCAAGCGCCTATCATCGAATCTATGGCCTTGAACTATGGGTTCGAGGTGTTTGCTATTGCTGTCGATGGCTTGCCTTTACCCGGTGGAGAGTTTCCCAATTACAAAGTCGATTCAGGACAAGCCCAATCCTTGTCCGTTACGACTGTCCCTGCCGTGTTCTTAGTTGACCCGCCTAACGTTATTACTCCGATTGGACAAGGCGCAATGAGCCTTGATGAGCTCAATAATCGAATCATTCTCGCAGCCCATCAAGCCGGTTGGATTGACGATCAAACTTACTATGCCACCAGACCTGTTCAACCCGGCGTGTCACTCGCGATGTCAGCCCAAGAGCTTAACGAAAAGATATTACAGGACCCTGAGTTCCTTGTTCGCTATCTGCGTGCACAAGGAGGGTTATAACAATGAAAAAAGTAATCCGAGTATCGCTAATCGCCTGTGCGATTGGTTTTTCATCTATGAGCCAAGCAAGCTTGCAACAGGAGATGAACCAGTTGTTTGGTTCAATGACCAACACCACTGCGCCTGGTGTATTCGAGAGTCAGCGGCGTGGCGTTATATCTGGAGGAAGCGTTGTTGTTCGTAACAGGATCATGAACGAGAACCTCGTCTCTATGGTGCCACCGTCATTCCAAGCCGGTTGTGGCGGCATTGATATGTTCGCGGGAAGTTTGTCATTTGTTAACGCGGATCAGTTTGTTCAATTACTTCGCTCTGTTGCTGCAAACGCCAAAGGATATGCATTCCAATTGGCGCTCAGTGCTATGTGTGAGAAATGCTCCCAGCACATGGAGACACTGCAAAAGAAAATCCAGCAGTTGAACGAATATTTTGGCAATTCCTGTCAAATGGCTCAGGGAGTCGTGAACGATACCCTAGCTGCTTTTGGTAAGAAGGGGCAAACAGAGGCCAGCATGTTGAGCTCACTTAAAGGGGCTGGAGACATTTTTACCAGTTGGAGTGAATCCAATGGTAAGAACCCATATGAGAACGCTTCGAGTGTCGCGGCATCTGATGTGAACAAAACGATTAAAGGTAATTTGGTTTGGCGAGCATTGAAACGTCACTCGGCATCAAGCTGGTTTGCATCTGGGGATGACCGTTTTCTTGAAGCGGTTATGTCCGTGACGGGCTCGATCATCGTTGGTGATTTAGCGAATGCGGCTGATGGTCAAGGTAAAGCCCCAAAACTGACCAGACTGAATGGCAATAAAGTGACTATTGAACATCTAATTCATGGCGGTAACGTCGCTATGTACCGATGTGACACAGTGACGCAAGACGGTTGTCTGAACCCAATAATCACTAACGTGACTCTTACCGGGTTATCAACTCAGGTAGAAAATTTACTTCTTGGTACAGGTTCTAGTAACGGCATTATTTTTAAGTTTGCTCGAAATACAGGGGCTGCTAGCGCCACCGAAAAGGCTTTTATGACCTCGGCTCCTGCCAGCATTGGGGGCATGATTCGAACTCTTTCTGCATTAAATGAAGGGGCCGCTAGGTCGTTTGCTTCACGAGCGGCACCATTTATTGCTGTTGAGATGGCCCGAGCATTAGTTGAAGACATGCTCAATGCAGCTAGAAGTACCTCCGGTGTGGAAGATCATGCCTATGCGAAGTTATTAACGGAAGACCTTGAACGTGCACGTCGCCAAATCAATGAGGAGTACGCCGCGTTGCAGCGAAGATACGGCTCAGAGCAAGAGTTGCTGGCACATTTTAACCAGGTGATACAGACCATTCGCAAACAGCGTTATTACACCGTTAAATCTACGGCGCTGGGGGAATAGGTCATGTGGGAAATCTATTCCATCGGGGATTCGGCTTTTTTAGAGCAGGTCCTGAACGCTGTCGCGATGATCACTGGTACAGGCGATTTTACTTCAATGGTTCGCATTGGCTTGCTCATTGGGGTATTGATGGTCTCTGTCCAGGCCTTAATGCAAGGCGGTCGTGGGATTAACTTTCAACACGTTTTAGTCTCATGGCTAGTCTTTGCAACCATGTTTGGACCCAGTACCCGAGTGAGCATTGAGGATGCGTACACCGGACAAGTTCGAGTGGTTGATAATGTGCCCATCGGTGTTGCTGCCGCAGGTAGTACGATTTCGACTGTTGGCTTTCAAATCACGCGATTGTTTGAAACCGCCTTCTCAACTCCCGCGATGACGGAATACGGCTTTGCATCCAGTTTACAGTCACTGATTAAAGTGAGAAAACAGGTGATGGATCGCTCTGGGTTGGGTGATGCAAATCGTGTCGGCGGCTCGGACATCGAGCAATCGTGGTTTAACTACATCAAAGAGTGCACCTTGATTGGTATCGACATCGGCCAAAAGAACCTCGATCAGGTGCTGAGTGATCCTAACCCGATGACAGCGATTAGGTTTGATTCGCGCATTTATGGCACTCGAATCATGCTCAGTGGTAGCAGTAGCGATCTGGACTGCACCGATGCCTATAGCCAACTGAAACTCATGACAGAATCAACCTTCATTCCAAGGCTTAAACAGGTTCTGTCAGCCTCATTGGGGACTTCGTCAGCAACGGACACTGATGACGTGATCCGAAATGCACTGAATAACCTTGGTTTGGCTTCGGTTAACACCCAAGAGTATATGACCGCGTCAGTGCTTTTGCCTATTTATGAGCAAAGCGTGACGGGCAAGTATATGGATGATCAAGCTTTCACCGCAGCCGTTATGGTTAACCAAGCGATTGAGCAGCGTAATACGCAATGGGCGGCGGAGCAGACCCTGTTCCAGAGTATCGTTCGTCCGATGATGACGTTTTTTGAGGGGTTCATTTACGCCATCACCCCATTGATGGCCTTTGTGATAGCCCTTGGCCAAATCGGGATGCGAATGGCTGGGAAGTACTTGTTAATCCTGCTTTGGATTCAACTTTGGATGCCTGTCATGGCCATCATTAACCTGTATATTCATTTAACCGTTGCAGGGAAAATGTCTGCTCTTGATGCCTTTGCAGGTACAGAAGTGCCATCTTTTGCTGGGATGATGCAGATGGATTCAGTGCTGCAAACCTGGATAGCTACTGGCGGCATGTTGGCGTCGAGTGTTCCGGCGATTTCGCTCATGCTCGTTTATGGCTCAGCAATAACCGCTACCCACTTGGCTGGGCGTCTACAAAACGGTGATGCCATTGATGAAAAGCTGGCAAGTCCAGATGTCGCGAAAAATGCCCCGGTAATGCAATCACAGTCAATGTTCCAAAATTCAGCCCTCACTGGTTCTGCTATGACCGGCGCGTCAAACCTACTAAGCAGTTTCTCTGTCGGAAACGCAGTGGGTTCAATGGTCGGCTCTGCAAAAGAATCCATGACTCAGGCAACTCAAGCCTTTAGCCGTCAGGTTGGCAATACCATGAGTCGAACCTTTGGTGAAAAGCTAAGTTACGACAACCTTTCTTCGGTTGGACGTCAGATTGGTTCTTCTAACTCCGCATCTAGCGCCGTTGTTAATCAGGTTACTGATGACCTGCAAACTCGGTATGGTTTTGGAGACGATAAAAAAGATGCTGTACGTGGCTTGGTATCGGGCGTGCTATCGGGAGGCCTAAGGGTCGGTGGCGATGGAACCATTACTAATCCCGGTGAGAAAGAAGTTGCTGATAAGGGCTTTCTTGGAAGGCTTCTTGGTACTGGCGGCAATGATTCTCCACAGGGCAACTTGCCAGGAGTCGATAAGCCAGACTCATCTCGTGTACCAAAACTATCAAGGGTACGAGCAGGGCTGGATTTAGGTGGTAACTTTAGTGGCCAAGTTGAGTCGTCAGAAGGCAGTTCTCGATCTACGACCGCAAATACGCTCACTGGGGAGATGCAAAGCTTGGCATTAAGTGATTCACGACGTGCTGAGTATCGCGATGCGATGGTTAAGGACCTTTCAGATTCAAGACGTTCTGGCGTTGAAATGTCGTTGTCTAACCAAGACTATCAGTCACTTCAGAGTTCAGCACAAGACGTTGTCACGGCATCAAATCGCTTTAGTGAGCTTGATCAGGCCAGCTACAGTCTATCAGGACAAAGAAATACTGATGGTGCGACGTTAACCCGATTAGCGGCGGACAATCCTGAAGTCATGGATTATTTAGGTCGCTATATGAACCAGCATGTTGAAGCAGGTAACCGTTTACGTGAAAACCTTCCAATGTATCAGCGCTTGCTACCTGATGATAATCAGGCGTATGTAGCGGCAGCTATGGAGTCTTTAACCTATAGCAACTCTTCAACGCCCGCTGAACGCGACAATGATTATCAAGCTGCAATGACGGTTATGGCCATGGCTACCGGAGCCGATTTACGATCAATTCAGCCGCGCTCAAATGAAGGCTTGTCATCAACTGCACCTACTTTTGGTGGTACTCAAAGCCAAGTTGAATCGGGTGTATTGGGCGGCTACGAGGATGCAGCAACAGTTCAAACTCAGTTCAACGCAGCTCAATCGGCTTACCAAACCAATCTGTCTGGTATAGATGGACAGTTGAATGCGCATCAGCAGCAAGCTCAGCAGGCCGTAGCTACTGACACAAGTACCTATCAATCTGGACTAAACAGTGAAGCTGGATCTCAGTGGCGATCACGCATTATGGCTGATGATAGCGGAGTTTCTGGTGCTGAAATGTTCTTCAACAGCGCCAGTGCTATTGGTGATTTCAGTGGCAAGCATACTGATGCAGCTCTGCATACCTTGAATCACTTTGGCGAAGACTATGAGAGTTACAAAGAACAAGCGCTTGAAGATCCTGGCTCACGAGGTTTCTTGCACAACGCAACGGTGGCCAGCAAATCAACCTGGGATGGGTTAAAAGCCGCCGTTGATGCCGGAACCTCTTTGGAAAATCCATTGACGGCGTTTAATGATGCATACAGTGGATCGAGTTCGCAGTATGCCTCCGAAGTAAACTGGGGCACTAAGTCTGAAGCCATGTTGGCGGGGGCATTTGGTGCGGCAGTTAACAATCGATATGGTGAGTTCTTAGAACAGTATGCCGATGATTTCAAACAGGAAGCATACAGCGAAGGGCAGAGAATGGGATTGACCCCGATTCAAAGTCAAGTGTTCGCTCAAGCTTTCAATGAAGGTTTGGCGGGACGCGTATTCAACTCTGAAGACTCATCGAGTTGGTCGCCTGAAATGCTAGGTCTAAGGGAGCAAATGCTAAATGAGTATCGTCAAAAGGATGAGAGTGGCGCTTACATCCCTGACAGTGTGTCTGAAGAAGATAAAGCATTTGTGGATAAGCAGATAGCGGTGATCTCAAATGCATCGCTTGCGGGAGATTATGCTCAGAACAACTTGATCGATATTAGGGCTTATAACCAGGCATCAGGAAGGAACTGAAAATAGAAGGTAGCCAGCTTGTGGTTGGCTGGCTATTTTTTTGGCTTTTTGGGATACCTTGGATAAAAGCCATCAAAAAACGAATGGAGCTTATACCAATACCATTTTTCTTCAATGCTCAAAGTTCTACCCGAATCTTTAACTTGGCTACTCAAGAATCTAATTCCAGTACAAATAGCTAAGAAAGAGAGTCCCAAACCAACAATTGTCCAACTCGCTTGCCAATATGCGATTGCTACAAGCATAGTGATTATGGCTATAAGTCCGATGGGATTACAGGTCGCTTTGAAACCCAAGTAGCTGAAAAAAACGACGGTGCAGAACAGAAATGGCAAAGCCGCTAACTTGGCAGATGCCGTTAATATTTCTGAAGGAAAGAAATGAGCCGCAGCCAAAGTCGCCAGAAAAAGCCCCAGTGATATAAACCAGCAGCGTGCTGGTAAAGATTTAAGTAAGTTTGTCATCTTCTTAGTACTCTCAAAGTGCACGGGAGGTGCACAATCAAATCATGCATCTGCATGTTAGTTCTCAAAAAGTGCTCTAGTGGTTTGCTCGGCCATAATCTCACACACAGGACATTTAAGCTGAATGCGCTGTTGTGATACCGTCAAATACAGACTGCCGCATCGACACCGGTGTAAGGATGCAAGCTGTGATCTTAAATCACGAGCTAGAACCCAACCTTCATTGATGGTCAGTTTTTTCCAGGGGATCTCAGCTGGAAGATCTGCTTCTTTTCTTGCAACCAAATACGCATCGTAAGCCTTCATCAAAGCATCGATATTTAATTGCTTGTAGACATTATCACCACCAATATTGACATAAAGCGCCATAAGCAGGGAGCCTTCAACTAATGCTCTTCTGCTTTTGACGATGGCATCAGATTCTGGCAATTGACCAGGACAAGGTGACTTGCCAGTCACTTCTTTGTGGAGCCTTCTGATAATGTGGATTGGCAAACCTGTATCGAGCGCGATAATGGTTGTTCGAAATCCGTATTTAATAAGCAGCGAGGCTCGGGTAAATAGCTCACTTTTGGACAGGTTATCAATCATGCATCCCCCTTGTTGTTTAGGGTTGATAATAAATAAGCGATTCTTGGGATACCTGTGCCTTTGCTCTTCACCATCTCAATCAGTTGGCTTTGGTTACCCCTTGGTTGAAACAGCATGAATGATGAGGTCGCCACTCGTTGCAGGTCGTCAACACCAGCATTAATCAGAGCATCAACCACGTCGCGTGTAAGTCCAAAGCGCAAGACGGCCTCTTGCGGATCAATTCGCGCCAATTCTCGTGCTGCGTGTAGGTACGCCAAATTTAATTGATAGAAGTCTTGTTGATTGGTTGTCATTGACGGACCTCCAGTTCATGTAAAATATTGCGATAGATAGAAAGCACTCTTTGCCCATACCAGCGTGCACGCTCTTCGTTCCAACTGTGATAGCGGCCTATGCCAAGCTCTAAATCATTTGGTGAAGACTTGATTGCTTCGGCCAAAATACTTGAGCCGACCGTAAGGTTGGTGATGGGGTCTAGCAGTTCCGCTGCTGAGCTCACCCGATGCCCATGCCAATGCAAATTGATTTGCATAAGGCCAATATCGAGCTGATATTTTTCAGTCTCTTGCAGTGCCTGGTTTAACAGTTGCTCTGCTTCTGTCTTAGATTTGGCGTAGGTTGCGTTTGAACCATTGCGAATTGCGTATGGCCATGGACTGGTCATGTTGAGACCACGATGTGAGGCCGACTCAGCCAAGGCAACGGCGTAGAGCATGACTGGATCAATACCAACGCTATGTGCTGCTTTTTCCCACTGATAGCCCGGAAACGCATAGACTGAAGTGCTTGCGGACATGGCTATCACTAGGGCAATGGTTTTTGCTTTAATCGTTTTCATTTTTGTCCTCTAATTGATTTCCGAGAAGCGCCTGAATGGCTTTCGGGCTTATTCTTTTTAATGGCACTGCGCTAAAGTCGGCGATGCCTCTCGTATAAACTTGTGCCGCTTTTGACCAGTCGCCTACGGCAACCGGCGCTTGCATATCAAATCCTTTTTGCTGGTTCTGATGGTCTGCAATACCCTGTAATAGCCTTGGGTATTCACCCACTTCGTCCCGCAGCAAGTAAGCCTGGTAGCGTGTTAAAAACTCTTTTTGCTTAAAGGGGTATTCCCTGTCATCAACCTTGCAGAGTTCAACCCATCCACCCATGTCTGAAATCACGCGGTGGATAAGCGCATCGTCAAACATCACGGATGTCCAAGCGCCAACCTGACGAACAGCCTTGTCAACTTTGTTCCAAGCAACCATGGCTCTTGAACCTGAGTTGCCGTCGATATGCTTGATGACGTCAGCGGGCTTTGGAAAAAATTGCCCAGTATCCGGTGATTGAATATGCCGAGTCAGACCGATTCGCACTTCTTCAATGCTATAAGCACGAAGGGCTTCAAATGCGATGGATAGCAATTGCGGTGATACGCTTTTGCCATACATGGCCCAAGCTGCTCCCCAAATTTCAGCAAACTCGCGTTTATCAACCTCCTGCACTTGAACGAACCTCCCGAATACCTGGTCCGGCCCAGCTTTCAGCAATGCGGCGATTGCTTTCTTCAATATTCAATTGGTGATTGCTGCCCTTTAGGCTCGTCGATGATTGCTGTACTTCATCAATGCGAACGTACTCGTCTTCCCATTGCCGGTTTAAAAGCCAGTTATGTGGCATAGGGGTCTTAGTCCGATCTTGATACTGCAATCGGTTGTCTCGTTGCTCTTTCCAGCGTGTTAGCACTTCCAAGGCGAGTTCATGGTCTTCATTGAGGCCCATGCGTAGCCATTCTTCTTTGGCTTTCGCTTTTTTTTCTTTGCGTATTTGTACATCCCAGAAGTCTTCAAACTGTATCTGGTCAACAGTTTTAACTGTTGGTTTATTGCTTCTCTCAGAGTCATCCGACCGTTGAGAGTCCCTTACCGGGTTGCCATCAGGCATAAACAATGATGAAAATTCTTCTGGAAGCCGAGCTTGAAAAGCGGCAAGAGATTTCAAAAGCGATGCCATACCAACGAAGTCGGCAGGTACATCTTTAAGCAACCGAAAGGCTGCCTTACCTTGGTTTGGGTTTTCGATTGGGTTGTGCTTCAGAAAGCTTCGAATCAAAGTCCAACCAGATCCCTCGCAACGAATCAGGAACTGATCTTGTTCTAACTCACTTAACGCCTTGGCAACCTGTTGCTCATCCCAGTTCAAGTCAGAAGCAACGTAACCAATCGGCAGTCGAAAGCAGCCAAGCAAATTACAATGTGGGCATGTAAGCAAATACAGTCCTAGCAACTTCGCAGAGTCACTCCAGGACAAAACGTTTTGCTTTAGCCAAAAGCGGGTATAGACCTTGCCATAATCACGCATGGAGGTACTCGCTTCTGTGTTTACGTAAAATGCTGACCATTACTTGCCCTTAATCCTACTGGTTACTGGCTTTCAGCTCGCTTGGGCATTCGGGATAGATGTCCGGTCTTAACTGAGATCGGGTTACCTGTCCTTGCGTAGCTTGTTCGATGGGTAAAACGAATTCAGCGGGAACACGCCCTGATTTATTCAACCAAAACCAGACGTTTTGCTGTTTTGAGTTGATGGCTCTTGCTAATGCTGATTGCCCGCCGACCAAGTCAATGGCACGGCGGAGATGTTTTTGTGTCGTTTTGAACACTTCCATACCGTCTCCTATTACAATAATAACTGTTACAAGATTGAATGTTACAGTTTAAACTGTAGATAAGTCAACAGTTAAAATTGTTGAAAGACTACAGTTTTATTTGTAGAATGCGGGCTTATGAAAACTTTATCCGAACGACTAAACCATGCCTTGCAGCTTACTGGGGTAACTCAGTCTGAGTTGGCTCGTCGCATTGGTATCAAACAGCAGTCGATCAGCCAGATTTGCTCTGGTAAATCGGCTAGGTCTCGTTACACCATGCAGATCGCGGAGGCGCTTCGCGTGAATGCTCATTGGCTCGCCACAGGTGATGGCGAGATTGGCTTGGGGGTCGGTAATGTAGAAGTCGGGCCTGATATTAAGGGAAGAATTCCTCTCATTAACTGGGTTCAGGCCGGTGATTGGACTGAAATAGCGGAGGGATTTGCCCATGAAGATGCTGAGGAGTGGCGTGAAGTCACTGGGAAAGCACATGAGGGTTGTTTCGCACTTCGCGTAAAAGGCGACAGTATGGAAAATCCAAGCGGAAAAAAATCCATACCTGAGGGGGCAGTGATCGTTGTTGATCCTGAGTTACCTTACTCTTCAGGTTCATTGGTTGTTGCGCGTTTGGATGATTCGAAAGAAGCAACCTTTAAGCAGTTGGTTATTGATGGTGAACAGAAGTATCTAAAACCTTTGAACCCGCAATACCCTGCAATACCGATCAACGGCAACTGCACCATCATCGGTGTAGTACGACAAGCTATCATCGATTTCTGGTAGCGAAGGAATTTGTGGTTTAGCCACAGTTGTTCATTAGCTGAAGAAGCAACGATTGCAAACAGCTACAACTGAGCATTGGTGCACGCTGAGAGTAAATGGTAACCGATTAGATAACCATTGATTGTTTATAAAGTCAAGATCAGCGAAAATAGCGGCCAATTACGATTAACACGACGGATTTGACAAGCGAAGAACTGAAAAGAGAGTACTTCCAAAAGTGTGTACAAATCCGTGTACAAACTAAAAGAATTTATACATGGCAAACCAAGATTTTCTTAATGAAATCAATAAGCGAAGGACCTTTGCTATCATCTCTCACCCCGATGCGGGTAAAACCACAATCACTGAAAAAGTGTTATTGTTCGGGCATGCTATTCAACGGGCTGGTACGGTAAAAGGCCGGGGTTCTAACCAGCACGCTAAATCCGACTGGATGGAAATGGAAAAGCAGCGTGGTATTTCGATTACTACCTCTGTCATGCAATTTCCTTATAACGATTGCCTTGTTAACCTACTTGATACCCCAGGGCATGAAGATTTCTCGGAAGACACTTACCGGACGTTGACTGCGGTTGACTGCTGCTTGATGGTTATTGACTCAGGTAAAGGGGTTGAAGACCGGACACGTAAACTGATGGAAGTTACTCGCTTACGTGATACGCCAATCTTAACATTCATGAATAAATTGGACCGTGATATTCGCGACCCAATGGAATTAATGGATGAAGTGGAAAACGAGCTGAAAATTGCCTGTTGCCCAATCACATGGCCTATAGGTTGCGGTAAATTATTCAAAGGTGTTTACCACTTACTGCGTGATGAAACCATCCTATACCAAACAGGTCAAGGCCATACAATTCAAGAAATTCGCATTATTAAAGGGTTAAATAACCCTGAATTGGATGCTGCTGTGGGAGACGAACTGGCAGCCCAATTACGTGATGAACTTGAGCTTGTTCAAGGCGCATCCCATGAATTTGACCATGAAGCATTTTTGCAAGGTGAGTTAACCCCGGTATTTTTTGGTACGGCTTTAGGTAACTTTGGTGTTGACCATATGTTAGACGGGCTAGTCGAATGGGCTCCACAACCACAAGCGCGTAAAACAGATTTGCGTGAAGTGAAAGCAACAGAAGAAAAATTTACGGGCTTTGTGTTCAAAATCCAAGCTAATATGGACCCGAAACACCGTGACCGTGTTGCATTTATGCGTATTGTTTCAGGTACTTATGAAAAAGGCATGAAACTACGTCAAGTGCGTATTAAAAAGGATGTGGTAATTTCTGATGCCTTAACCTTTATGGCTGGTGACCGCTCTCAAGTTGAGAATGCTTATGCGGGGGATATTATCGGCTTACATAATCATGGGACTATCCAAATCGGTGATACCTTTACACAAGGTGAAGAGTTGAAGTTTACGGGTATCCCTAACTTTGCACCTGAATTGTTCCGCCGTATTCGTTTACGTGACCCATTAAAACAAAAGCAACTGTTAAAAGGCCTTGTTCAACTTTCGGAAGAAGGTGCGGTACAAGTTTTCCGTCCGTTAACCAATAATGACTTAATTGTTGGCGCGGTCGGTGTGTTGCAGTTTGATGTGGTAGTGGCACGCCTGAAAAGCGAGTATAACGTAGAAGCTATTTACGAAGCCGTAAACGTTTCTACAGCTCGTTGGGTTGAGTGTGACGATGCGAAAAAATTCGAAGAATTTAAACGTAAAAATGAGCAAAATTTAGCACTTGATGGCGGTGATAACCTATCTTATATTGCGCCAACAATGGTGAACTTAAATCTCACTAGTGAACGCTACCCTGATGTTAGGTTCCGTAAAACACGCGAACACTAATACGTTTTTTCTCTCCCGCTACTAGTTTTGTAGCGGGGGATCTTCTTTCGACCTTCTTTTAAAGCCTATTTTTCTGTTTTTTATCGCATTTGCATCAAGAATATTCTGTCTTTGTCTTCTTTCTCTTTATTTTTAACGTTTTTTTACTTAGGCTATATTATTAGTTAGTCCATCACAGTGAAAGGAAGGTTTTTTATGAAAAAAGCAACGCTATTAAGCTGTTTGGGGGTTATTGGGTTGAGCTGGGCGCTCACGGCTTGTAGCTCATCATCAGATAGCGCTTTGAAAAAACAAGCTTCAGAAACGTGGGACAGCGCGTCAAAAACCGTTGAAATGGCGGGTAAAGATACAGGAAATGCAATTTCGAGCGGTGCAAAAAATACGGGTGAGTATATTGATGACTCTGCGATCACCGCTGATGTGAAAGGAAAACTACTCGGTACGAAAGGTATTTCGAGTAACAATGTATCAGTGAAAACCGTTAATGGAGTGGTTTATTTATCAGGTTTTGTCACCTCGACGGATCAAATTGACAAAATTGTACTGGTGGCATCACAAGTTAATGGGGTGAAATCAGTCCAAAATGGTCTGGTGCTTGCCAACTGATTGGTAAATAAATGTATCAATAGCGCAAATTGCTGAATATTTATTATACAGATCCGTTAGAATGGGCTTTCGTTAGAAGGCTCATTCTATTTTTAGGTGGCTTGAGAGCCTTTAGTCAAAAATACAAGAAATAACGGATTAAGGGGTAGTATGGGGAAACACGTCGCAGTGACATTGGGCACTATTGAGCCCCTCGCATTTTTAGACAACATTAACTCGGGGAAAACCGCACTGATATGTGAAGGTGGTGGGCAACGAGGGATTTTTACTGCGGGCGTACTGGACGAGTTTTTAATTTCCGATTTTAATCCTTTTGACTTAATGATTGGTACCTCTGCTGGGGCACAAAATCTTTCTGCTTATATCTGCGGCCAAGCAGGTTATGCACGACGAGTGATTACTCGCTATACCACCAATTCTGCTTTCTTTAACCCACTACGGTTTATTCGTGGGGGGCATCTTATTGACCTTGACTGGTTAGTTGAAACAACGGCAAAAGAATTACCATTGCGGATGCAAGCAGGGCTTGAATTACTTGCATCAGGGCGCGAGTTCTATATGGGGACAAGCCGCAGCGATGACTTTATGGCTGAGTTCTTACAACCTACAGCAGATTCTTGGTTAGATATTATCCGTGCTTCGAGCGCTATTCCTGGTTTTTATCGAACAGGTGTTGAGCTTGGTGGGACTTTGTACCTCGATGGTGGGATCAGCGCGGCGGTTCCAGTTGAAGAGGCTTATCATCGTGGTGCTGAGACGATTGTTGTGATCCGTACAGTGCCATCACAAATGTATTTTACGCCTGAATGGGTGAAAAGAATGACTCGCTGGTTAGAGGGGGATAGTAATGGCTTGCAGCGCATGGCTGCAATGTTAAAAATTCACCTTAAAAGCTACCGTAAGACGCAGGAATTTATTGAAAATCCACCTAAGGATGTACAGATCTTTGAAATTTACCCACCGGTTCCACTCAAGAGCAGTGCGCTGGGAAGTAAAGTTTCTTCATTGAACCAAGATTATCATACGGGTAGACGATGCGGCCGCTATTTTATGGCGGCACTTGGGGATGCGTTTATTGAAAATAGGCGTAGATTTAGCCGTACCTTAGAGCAAAAAATAGAATTAAACCCGATTGATATACAAATCGAGCCAGAAGAACATCGAGATTTAGTCCCTACAATGGCTACACAGCCCCTAAAAGGGATGCAAGCTAGTGAGAAGCTAGATGGATAATCTGCGGTTTATTGACACCCATTGCCATTTTGATTTCCCACCTTTCAGTGATGCATTTACTGACAGTTTAGCGCTTGCTAAGCAAAATGGGGTGAGTAAGATTATTATCCCAACTGTCAGTGTCGATAATTTTGCACGCGTGTGGCAACTAGCACAGCAGCACTCATCGTTGTATGCCGCGATGGGCTTTCACCCGTTGTACTTAAGCCAGTATCAAGATCAACACATTGATATTTTAGTCGATTACCTTAATAAAAAAGATAAAAACTGTGTGGCGATAGGGGAGATAGGGTTAGACCTTTACATGCAAAATCCACAGTTCGAGCATCAACAAAAAATACTTTCTGCACAATTAAGGCTGGCAAAACAATTCGATTTACCTGTTATTTTGCATTCACGAAAAAGCCACGATCAGCTAGCGGCGATATTGCGCCGTATGGATGTCCCTGCTCGTGGTGTTATTCATGGCTTTGCAGGGAGCTTATCTCAAGCGCAAGCTTTTGTTAAACTTGGCTATTATATTGGTGTTGGTGGGACGATTACTTATGAAAGAGCCAATAAAACACGTAATGTGATATCTAATTTACCCCTTTCCTCGTTACTGCTAGAAACGGATGCACCGGACATGCCAGTGTCAGGTTTTCAAGGCGAGCCAAATCGGCCAGAACGTATTCAATGGGTTTTTCGTGCATTATGTGAACTTCGCCACGAATCCCCCGCAGAAATTGCCCAACAACTTTACAACAATAGTTTGTCGTTATTTAATCTAACGGAGTAAAACCGCAAATAAACGATAAATAATATTTATGTAAGCTTGCTACCTATCTATTTTGCTCCATTCATATTTTGCTTTGGTTGATGAGATGTTTAGTGCCTTTCCAGACTAAACCGAGTCTTGTTTGTGATTTTTGTCACATTATTTGAATTTTTATTGTTTATTGCACCACGTATTTGTGATGAGTATTGCGGGTTATTCATGATGACTAGGTATAATCATCAAACTAAGAGACAAGGTGACGTACACGTTTCCTTATATATCAATTTAAAATCAAGTGAACAGGGATCCTTCCATGCAGCTCATTATGAGTATTATAGGAATGGCGGTGCTTATCGCGATAGCCGTCCTATTTTCTAGCAATCGCCGGGCTATTCGACTCCGCACAGTCGGTGGTGCATTTTTAATCCAACTTGTTATTGGCGCATTTGTCCTTTATGTTCCCGCGGGGCGTAGTGTGCTCCAAGGAATGTCTGACGCTGTTTCTAAAGTTATTGGTTATGGTCAAGATGGGATGAGTTTCATCTTTGGGGGCCTTGTTTCCGATAAAATGTTTGAATTATTTGGTGGCGGCGGCTTTATTTTTGCTTTTCGCGTGCTGCCTATCATCGTCTTTTTCTCATCACTGATTGCGGTTCTATATTACTTAGGCATCATGCAGTTAGTGATAAAGGTATTAGGCGGTGGTCTGCAAAAAGTCTTAGGAACCTCCAGAACAGAATCGTTATCAGCCACAGCGAATATCTTTGTTGGTCAAACAGAAGCGCCACTGGTGGTACGTCCATATATCGCAACAATGACAACATCTGAGCTATTCGCCATCATGTGTGGTGGTTTGGCATCTGTTGCAGGGTCAGTATTGGCGGGTTATGCTCAAATGGGCGTCCCAATGGAATACCTGATAGCTGCATCCTTTATGGCAGCGCCGGGTGGGCTATTATTTGCCAAGCTGATGGTACCAGAAACAGAAGATGTTAAAGACAGAGTTGATGCGACGGATTTAGTTGCTGAAGACGAGCGCCCTGCCAACATTATTGATGCAGCCGCTTCAGGGGCTTCATCAGGGATGCAACTTGCGCTGAACGTGGGTGCAATGTTATTGGCTTTTATCGCGTTGATCGCGTTAATTAATGGTATTTTAGGTGGAATTGGTGGCTGGTTTGATTATCCTCAATTATCACTGGAGCTATTACTCGGTTGGTTGTTCGCACCGATTGCATTTCTCATTGGGGTGCCATGGAGCGAAGCGACAGTCGCAGGGTCTTTCATTGGCCAAAAAATTGTTGTGAATGAGTTTGTTGCATTCATGAACTTTGGTGAGTACATGAAGGCAGATGCTGAGGTTTTAGCCGCGGGTAAACAAGTGTTATCTGACCATACAAAAGCGATTATTTCTTTTGCGCTGTGTGGGTTTGCTAACTTATCATCTGTCGCTATCTTATTAGGTGGGTTGGGCGGAATGGCGCCAAGTCGCCGCGGTGATGTCGCACGCTTAGGCATGAAAGCGGTTATGGCAGGTACACTGTCTAACTTAATGAGTGCAACAATTGCAGGCTTCTTCCTGACTTTAGGTGCAGCGGCAGTTGCTTGATGTTGTTTCGAGGGGCAAAAGCTGGCTCTCTTAAACAAATATAACGGAAGGGCTCTTGTCCTTCCGTTTTTAATTTGATGCGTTATATTCTTTTGTGAATTTTTATATCAATCGAAAATTTTCAACTACTCTTAACGTAGTAAATTAATGATAAAGCATGTATCGAAAAGCCATTTGAGAGAATAAAATGGCCGTCAGATTAGGTATAATTGCAATCTGTATCACATTTATTATTTTAATAATGTAACATTCAGTCGATTAATGTGATTTGTAGCACATAAAATAACGCTATTCCATGGTCTACTATCATTAGTAAGCTGCTATGGAACTGCTAGTTCTCAGAGTAAAGTTACTCTAGGGCATGATGCGGTGAGAAGGATCTCAGCTGCTCAGTTCGGAAAGTATCCGACTAGCATCTTTAAGGAACCAAGCCCGCTCGCCAACAAAGAACGTGTCGTTCTGAAGAATTAACAACGTTGGAGAGTTATATGACTGATTTAAAAGCAGCCGCACAACGCGCGCTGACCCTGATGGATTTAACCACTTTAAATGATGACGATACTGATGCAAAAGTGATCGCATTATGCCATCAGGCGAAAAGCCCAGCAGGTAATACAGCTGCAATCTGTATTTATCCTCGCTTTATCCCTATTGCACGTAAAACATTACGTGAACAAGGTACTCCAGACGTCCGTATCGCGACAGTAACGAACTTCCCTCATGGTAATGATGACATCGAAATCGCATTAGCTGAAACTAAAGCGGCGATTGCTTATGGTGCAGATGAAGTTGACGTGGTTTTCCCATATCGAGCGCTGATCGCGGGGAATGAAAAAATTGGTTTTGATTTAGTGAAAGCCTGTAAAGAGGCTTGTGCTGCGGCAAATGTGTTGTTGAAAGTGATTATTGAAACCGGTGAATTAAAAGAGGCAGCATTGATCCGCAAAGCTTCTGAAATTTCAATTAAAGCTGGCGCTGATTTTATTAAAACATCAACAGGTAAAGTGCCTGTTAATGCGACATTAGAAAGTGCAGAAATCATGATGCAAGTGATCCACGATATGGGCGTAGCCAAAACGGTTGGTTTTAAACCGGCTGGTGGCGTTCGTACTGCAGAAGAAGCAGCAGATTACTTAGCATTAGCAGGAAGAATTTTAGGTGACGATTGGGCTGATAGCCGCCATTTCCGTTTTGGTGCATCAAGCTTATTAGCAAATTTATTAAATACGCTAGGTTTTGACGTTAAAAAATCAAGCAGCAATTATTAATTTTCGCAATATTGTTAACCGATAAATTCGACTTTAAAGGAGTATATCGTGTTTCTGGCACAAGAAATTATTCGTAAAAAACGCGATGGTAAACCACTAAGTGAAGAAGAAATTCGTTTCTTTATCAATGGTGTTCGTGATAATTCAGTATCAGAAGGTCAAATTGCTGCATTAGCAATGACTATCTATTTTAATGATATGACGATGCCTGAACGCGTTGCTCTGACATTGGCAATGCGTGACTCAGGGACAGTTCTTAATTGGAAATCACTTAACCTGAATGGCCCATTAGTCGATAAACATTCGACTGGTGGGGTAGGCGACGTGACTTCACTGATGCTTGGCCCTATGGTTGCAGCGTGTGGTGGTTATGTTCCGATGATTTCAGGCCGTGGTTTAGGTCATACTGGTGGTACATTAGATAAACTCGAAGCAATTCCAAATTTCGATATTTTCCCTGATGATTCCCGTTTTCGAGACATTATCAAAGACGTAGGTGTTGCCATTATTGGCCAAACAAACTCATTAGCACCTGCAGATAAACGCTTCTATGCCACCCGTGATATTACGGCAACAGTTGATTCAATTCCGCTGATCACCGCATCAATTTTAGGTAAAAAGCTGGCGGAAGGCCTTGATGCTCTTGTTATGGACGTCAAAGTTGGTTCCGGAGCATTTATGCCGACTTATGAAAAATCCGAGCAACTTGCAGAATCGATCGTTAAGGTCGCAAATGGCGCTGGTTGCAAAACAACCGCGTTATTGACTGATATGAATGAAGTATTGGCATCAAGTGCAGGTAATGCGGTTGAAGTGCGTGAAGCCGTACAATTTTTAACAGGTGAATACCGTAACCCACGTTTGTATGAAGTGACTATGGCACTGTGTGTTGAAATGTTAGTGTCTGGATCATTAGCGGCTAATCGTGATGAAGCACGCCAGAAGTTACAAGCGGTATTGGATAACGGCAAAGCTGCTGAAGTCTTTGGGCGCATGGTTGCGGCTCAAAAAGGGCCAGTTGATTTTGTTGAAAATTACAATAAATACCTACCAACCGCAGTATTAAGCAAAGCGGTCTATGCACCAAAAGACGGTATTGTCACACATATGGATACCCGTGCATTAGGTATGTCAGTCGTGACGTTAGGTGGGGGACGCCGTAAAGCGTCAGACCCAATTGACTACAGTGTTGGTTTGAGTGATATCGCGGCGTTAGGCTCTAAAGTAGATACACAAACGCCATTAGCTATTATCCATGCGAACAGTGAAAAAGCATGGGAAGACGCTGCGAAAGAAGTGCGGGATGCAATGGTGATTGGAGATAAAGCTCCACAAGAAACACCGATGGTATATCGCCAAATCAGCGAGTAATAAACAGAGATTTTAGTGGTATGTTGACTTGAATGTACCGCGGGAGAAAAAATATGAAACGCACATTTATTATGGTTTTAGATTCCTTTGGGATTGGTGCAGCGCATGATGCGCATAAATTCGGTGATGAAGGTTCAAACACATTGGGCCACATTGCAGACGCATGTGCTCGTGGTGAAGCAGATATTGGTCGTAAAGGCCCTCTTCATTTACCTAACTTAACTAAATTAGGTTTAGGTAAAGCAGGAGAAGAATCAAGAGGTTCATTCCCTGCGGGGTTAGATCCTAATGCAGAAATTATTGGTGCATACGGTTATGCAAGCGAAATTTCTTCAGGTAAAGATACGCCATCAGGTCACTGGGAAATAGCAGGTGTGCCTGTGCTTTTCGATTGGGGATATTTCTCTGATGAAGAAAATAGTTTTCCACAAGAATTGCTGGATACCTTAGTTAAAAAAGCCAACTTACCGGGTTATTTGGGTAACTGCCACTCATCAGGTACGGTCATCCTCGACCAACTGGGTGAAGAACATATGAAAACGGGGAAACCGATTTTCTATACTTCAGCAGACTCTGTATTCCAAATTGCTTGTCACGAAGAAACCTATGGCTTAGACAAACTGTATGAGCTGTGCGAAATTGCTCGCGAAGAGCTAACTAAAGGTGGTTACAATATAGGTCGTGTTATCGCTCGCCCATTCGTTGGCGATAAAGCAGGTAACTTCACACGTACTGGTAACCGCCATGACCTAGCAGTTGAGCCACCAGCTCCAACAGTATTAAAAAAATTAGTTGATGAAAAACAAGGTGAAGTCGTTTCTATTGGTAAAATTGCCGATATTTATGCGCACGTTGGTATCACTAAGAAAATCAAAGCAACAGGTATTGATGCACTGTTCGATGCGACCGTTGAAGAAATGAAGCTGGCGGGTGATAACACTATTGTATTCACCAACTTTGTTGATTTTGACTCCGCATATGGCCATCGCCGTGATGTAGCAGGTTACGCCGCTGCATTAGAACTATTTGACCGTCGTTTACCTGAGTTAATGAAACTGGTTAAAGAAGACGACATTCTGATTTTAACCGCAGACCATGGTTGTGACCCAACCTGGCCAGGTACTGACCATACACGTGAGCATATCCCAGTGCTGATTTATGGCCCGAAAGTTAAACCAGGCTCATTAGGCCACCGTGAAACGTTCGCGGACATAGGGCAAACAGTTGCAAAATACTTTGATTTGTCTCCGATGGAGTATGGTAAGCCAATGCTCTAATACCCATTACCCGTCATACTTTGAGCTGTAGCGGTGTTGGCTGCACAAAACCACCCTAATCACATACTTGTGTATGCTCATAGGGATGGTTTAGCTTGCCGCCTTGCTACAACTCAAATTATTTAGGGTAATGGCGGGGAATTAAAGGTAATGGGCAAGGCTTTGCTGTCATCTTTTTTAATAATAAGGTGGGAGACCACCTTATTAATTTAACAATATTTAATCGTTTAAAGGGAAATAATCATGGCAACTCCACATATTAATGCAGAAATGGGTGATTTCGCTGATGTCGTTTTGATGCCAGGCGACCCATTACGTGCAAAATACATCGCTGAAACTTTCCTTCAGGATGTTCGCCAAGTCAATAATGTGCGTGGCATGTTAGGTTTTACAGGGACTTATAAAGGTCGCAAAATCTCTGTTATGGGTCACGGCATGGGGATCCCTTCATGCTCTATCTATGCAAAAGAGCTGATCACCGATTTCGGTGTAAAAGTGATTATTCGTGTGGGCTCATGTGGCGCAGTGATGGATGATGTAAAACTGCGTGATGTTGTAATAGGTATGGGCGCTTGTACGGATTCGCGTGTTAACCGCCAACGTTTTAAAGAAAATGACTTTGCAGCGATTGCAGACTATGACTTAGTCCACAATGCGGTTGAAGCAGCAAAAGCAAGAAACGTGAATGTGCGCGTTGGTAATTTGTTCTCTGCGGATCTGTTCTATTCACCAGACCCTGATATGTTTAAAGTGATGGAAAAGTACGGCATTCTGGGGGTTGAAATGGAAGCTGCGGGTATCTATGGTGTGGCGGCTGAGTTTGGTGCGCGCGCATTAACGATTTGTACCGTTTCTGACCACATCAAAACGGGTGAACAAACCACGTCAGAAGAGCGTCAAACTACGTTCAATGAGATGATTGAAATTGCATTAGATTCAGTGCTATTAGGCGACAAATAGTCGTTAGATGTTTTCATGATGCACTAAAATGCCACCTATTGTGTGGCATTTTTTATCGCTATTTTTTGATTCTACTCATCATCACGGCATCGACATATTGCCCATCACGAAACGCATAGTCTCTCATGCGGCCTTCGAGTTCAAAGCCAAACTTTTCATATAGCCCAACACCACTGCCATTTGCCGCAAATACTTCTAACTCAATACGGCGCACATTCAACCAGTTATCGCAATAATCCACCATCACTTGCATCAGTTGTGAGCCAATACCTTTGCCTTGGTGAGCTTCACTGACGGTAATACCGAAAGTGGCGACATGGCGACGGCGCACTTGGTTAGGCTGACTAATGACTAGCAAACCTACAACTTCCTTATCAATAGTGGCAACAAATTGTGTTACCAACGGATCACTCGTGCCTAGCCGGGCTTCCCATATTTTTTCGCTTGGATAAGGAAGCTGCAATGTGTTGGCATATGCCGAATAGTCAGCGTGCATTTGGGTGATTGCAGGGACATCGTCCAGTGTTGCTCTGCGGATGGTTACATTATTCATATAGAATCTCTTTATCGTTATTTATTATAAGAATATTAATCACATTAAAACGATAATCTGTCAATCGATAGTCATCAACGTCATGAAAGGCATTACAAATTGAGTGACTAAAAATAAACAAAATCGCTATCTGATATCACAACATAATAAATAGATATACGATTTTGGCTATATAGCGTTCAGTAATTTATTCAGAGGAATTATCATGCTTGAATCAATGAGTAAAAAAAATTTTTTCACTAGTTTAACAATGAAAAAAGTTCACATAAAGAGTGCTCCGAAAAAAATTAAAAAATATGTTACTAAACAAATTAAAAATATTAAACAGACTCCAACATTATCGCCCATAAATCTAAGAGAAAAGAATAAAAATAATATTGATGATATTAAATATGCAGAGCCACCTCTTCACGGTGTATTGAAAGGTAATAATCTAACTCAAGTTGGACTTGAAAGAAATGAATATAGAATAAGAGTCATTAAGAGGACGAAATGGCCGCCATTGATGGAAGCGATTACCATTCCAAATGAAATAGAAGAAAATTTCTATAGCTTATTGAAAAATAATAAAGTAGACAATAAAAGCATTGATCTCATTAAAGAAACAATTAGAGAAATGAAAAAAACGAAATCTTCGGATGACGTTGTTATTAAAATTTATGACTTTTATGAGCTTTTTATAGATAAAGAATATGTTACAAATGAATTCATTGTTAGCTATTTAAAAGAACCAATGGAGATAGCTAAAAATACACAATGTACTGATTTAAAACCTCTTCCTCCGCTACCAAAAGAAACTATAAAAATACCAGAACCGATTGATGTTGCTAATCAGTTATATAATAAATTAACTGAAATAATTTCTAAAATGAGTAGAATAAAAGATGTTCCCGATAAGCTATTTATTCACTTTAGAGAGAATGTTTTGAGTTTGAAGAGAGAAGAGAAACCAGAAGTATTTATTAAGAAACTAAATGAGTTATACGAATATGCATTTGAGATCTTACCGCAGGCAACGCTGAATAGAATTGAGAGTAATCTTGGTGATTATATAAAAATAGAGACTGCAATAGTCAAGCCTGTCCGTATATTCGATGATATCAAGATGAAACCTAAAAGCTTACGGGAGCGATTATTAAATACTATTGAATGTAAATTGTTTTTTTTCATAAAAAAAATAAAAAAAGCTTATTTAGAGGTAAAAAAAATCTTTTGTTTTTGAATAGCAATAATGATAGTGCGGAATAAAAAAGCCAACAATATATTGTTGGCTTTCTAACCTTAATGACTAAATTAAGGCGTCATCATAAACACTTTTGAATTCTGCCCTAAATATTGACGAGATAAACGATTAATATCCTTAACCGTGAGTTGATGAATAATACTTTGCTGTTGGTTTAAACGCTGGTATTGCCCATCATCAGCGGCAATCTGTGCCAGAGCTTCGGTCCAATAACTTGAACTATCAGTGACTTGTGCATTTTCTGTCAGCCAAATATTTTTCGCTTCGGTTAATTCTTTTTCACTCACACCGGTTTGACGAATTTGCCCAATCGTTTTTTGGGCAATTTGCGTCATTTCCTCAGCACGTTCTGGAGAGGTGGTGAAATTCAAGCGAGCAAGGTAATAAGGCTGTGGTTTTTTCGCTAACATTTGTGAAAAACCGAGCGCATAGATACCACTGGCTTTTTCTCTTAACTCACCACGTAAACGCTGACTAACAATCGTATCAATCAGTTGTATTGCAAGTTGGTCTTGCTGTGACCACATCGCAGGTGAGGCGAATTGAATGCTGACCATGCTTTTATCACTACTACTGATGGGATAAGTTTTATTAAAACTGGCCATTTTTGGCATGATGCCTTGGTCACGAGATTTTAGTTTTTGGTCGCTCGCAGGGAGAGATGCCAACCACTTTTCTAATATTGGTTTGAGGTCACGACTGTTTATGGCCCCTGAGATAACCAACGTCATATCTGCTGTAGAGGTCACTAGTTGGCGGTTGGTTTTTTGCAACTGTTGCGCCGTAAATTGTTGCCAGCTTCCTTGTGGTTTGATGACTAATAGTTCGCCGTGGTGATAGCTTTCTTGATTAATATTATCGAGGAAAGTACGTTCTACGGGGGTTTTGGATAGGTTCAATATTAAGGATTGTTTTTGTTGTTCTAATTTCTCACCGCTAAATTGCGGTGCGGTTAATTTTAAATGCAACAATTGCAATGCGGTTTCTAAGTTATCAGCTGGCGCTTTACCACGAAAACCGTGAGTCAGTAATTCACTATAAGGGCGCAGAGAAATTTGGTTTTGTTTAGCAAATAAAGCCAAATCACGAGCACTGTAGTTACCGTAGCCACTGCTTTCTGGCAGCTTCAACGCCCAATCAGTTAACCCCGAAGTTTGAGCCGTTTCTAAAGAACGCCCTCCCGGAAGCTGCAAATTAAACTGAATATCATCTTTCAGGTTTTTATCTGCCTTAACAATTACCTGAATGCCATTGCTTAATGTCCAATGTTCTGTTTTTTCAACGGGCAGCTTAGATTGCTCAACAATATCACCTTTGGGAACTTGAGGTAGCTGTAATTGAATCGCTTTGGAGCGCAACGTAAATGGTCCTGGTGTGCTTTGGCGTATTTTAAGCCATTGCTGATTAAATGCCGATTTGTCCATTGTCGTGGCATCAGTATCGGGGCCAATTAATGCTAAACGCGGGGAGGCAGTTTGTAGGAACTTAGCGACATGTTGTTGTAAGTCCTGCGGTTTGACAGATTTTATCAACTGGTAGCTGTTATCTAACTGCTGGCGTTTATTCCACATTGGCATGTCGTATTCAAGTGCCGTTGTCAGTTGCCCTGCTATATATTCATTGCTATAACGTTGCTCTGAAGCCGCTTGCAGGCTGAATTTTTTCAGCATGGCTTGTTTGGCCGTTTCCAGTTCTTCAGGAGTTACAGGCTCTGTGGCTAAGCGCTGCAATTCAGTGAATAACAGTTGGGTTGCCCCGATGTAATCGTTACCCTTTGGATGAATAATCATCAACTGTTGAAGGCGTCGGTTATCTAGCATCGACCCTTGCTCATTGATACTAATGGAGGGCAAGATGCCATTATCGACTATGACGGAAAAGCGTTGATTTAAAATGGCTAACCAGAGGTTATCTAGTAAATCTTCGGATTGTCCTAAGCGCGTATTTAGCGGCGCGCTGACATCCTTTTGTAACGCAAATTGCACATAACGCGCCCCTTGCTCTTTATCAAACACCCCTTGCACTAACATATTGGTTGAATGGGCGAATTGTTTCCATTGTGGGTTATCTTCTGCCACTTTTTCGGGTTTAGGGAGTGCAAATAAATTATCAACCTGATTGCGTATTGATGAACTATTAAAATCACCAATAATTAATAGCGACATTCGTTGAGGTTGATACCATGTTTGATAATAGTTTTTCGCTTGCTCAATCGGGGCATTGCGTACGATATCTAATGAACCTATGGGGTTGCGTTCAGCGTAACGGCTACCGTGGTAACGTAATTTTTCTAAACTATCGTTGATGCGATAGCCCATTCCTTGGCGTAAACGCCATTCTTCGATAATCACTGGACGTTCTTTTTCAAAAGCATCTTGGTCAAATGTCATATTTGACGCCCAATCTGCCATTACTTGTAAGCCAATGGCAACTTGTGCTGTCGAGGCTTCTGGTAGTGATAATTTATATAGCGTGGAATTTAAACTGGTGATCGCATTAACATGACTACCAAGTTTTAACCCTTGGTGCTCAAGCTGCTTGAAACCGGTCGTGCCCGGGAAGTGTTTGGTGCCTTTAAAGGCCATATGTTCAGTAAAGTGCGCAAGGCCAAGCTGCTGTTCATTTTCTTGTAATGAGCCACTGCCGACTAATAAACGCAGCTCAACGCCCGGTTGATTACGTTGTAGAAGGTAAACTTGCAGTCCATTCTCAAGCTGATAGTGCTGAAGGTCATTGCGCACTGGTAAGCGGTTGTTTGAGGTTGGGTTGGTGGATACACAACCGATAACCGTTAGGCTGGCTATTATGGTGAGGGCTATTTTATGAAGCATATTCAGGTGTTCCTGTATTCAAAAGGTCTTTACTCACAGGTTCGGTGAGATGCAGTTGTTGTTCTGCAAACTGAGCAACAAAGCTTTGATGGCTTACTAAGACAATGGCACTGTCATGCAACTCTGCTTTTAATAGGGCGATTAGCTCTAAAGCACTGTTCTCATCAAGGGCCGAGGTTGTTTCATCTAATAAAAGTAGTTTTGGTCGGTTGAGCAATAAACGCGCAAACATAATCCGCTGTTGTTCCCCACCAGATAAACGGTTATTCCAATCGGTTTCGAGTGCTAGTTGATGATGCAGTTTTTCTAAGCCAACTAAAGTTAACGCATATTGAAAATCTTGCTGACTGAATTGAGATGTCGTTTTAGGGTAAGCCAGTAGGTTATCCAAACGACTTATGGGCAGATAAAGGCGCTGTGGAACCCACATAACTTGCTCTGTTCGGGTAATGGTACCGTTAAAAAATGGCCAATGTCCGCTAAGTGTACGTAATAAAGTCGATTTACCAATACCGGAACGGCCACTAATCAAGGTTAATTCGCCTTGCTTGGCGGTTATATTCACAGAATTAATTAAGCAGCGGTTGTCTGCGGTAGAAACTGATAATTTAGCCTGCAGTGGTGGCGATTTTTCGTCGAGAGTCACTATAGCCTTGTTATCGTTTTCCAATAAAACAACAAAATTATATAAACGGGAGACCGTTGCCTGCCATGCTGCGATTTCTTTATAGGCAAAAATAAACCAACCGAGTGAAGTGGCAACACTGGTAAACGCTTGGCGTAGCTGCATTAAGCCACCCAACATAATTTCACCCGCAAGGAATTTAGGAAGAGCGAGTAATACAGGTGCTAAAGCGGTGACTTGTTGATAACCAACAGTGTAGAAAGATAAGTTTCGTTCGCAGCGGATCAGGCGGTTCCAGTTACTAATAATTTCACCAAAGCGCCCCATCAGTTCTTTTCTATCTTGGGTCTCACCACGTTGCCCTGCGATGGCATCGCCATGTTGGCGACAATTAATTAATGCACTACGGTAATCAGCTTCACGGCGTTGTTTATCCATATGTAAACGGCGTAGTGGAAAACCAATCCATTGAGTAAGCGCGATACCAATTAGGGTATAAATAATACATGCCCAGAACATATAGCCGGGTAGGGTCCAGTCGCTATCGGCAAAATTAAACGATAGGCTGCCAGACAATGTCCAAAGAATCGCAGCAAATGAAATCAGCGTTAACATTGAGTGGAGGAATGTCACCACTAAATTTAATGTTGATTCAATCAGTAAACGAATATCTTCGGCGATACGTTGGTCTGGGTTATCGGGCTCTTGGGATGTTAGTCTTAGTAGGTAGTGTTTACTGTTCGGTGACAACCAACGGCTAAGTACTTGCTCGGTCATGCCTTTGCGCCAACGGATAATTAACATTTGCTTTAGGTAGTTACCCATCACGACGACAAAAATTAGTCCACTGACTAAGATCACGAAGTATTGCAATAAACCATACAGCGCTTGGCCGTCGAGTTTTTGTAGGGCGTTATAAAAGTCCCCATTCCACATATTCATTTTGACGTTGAACCAAACTGAGGACAGTGTGAGCCCAAGTGAGGCAAACAGGAGTATCCAGCACAAAAGGGCAGCACGCTGCCCCCAAAAAGGTTTAACTAAATAGAAAAATTGTTTCAGTGTCTTCATGACGTTTTATTCATTTGTTGTTTTAATTTAATGATTAATATTGTGTTAATTGCTCACATTGCAGCTATGACTTAAAAATCATAATTCACTTGTAACCAGAATTGACGACCCGGATCATAGGCTTTAATAACACGGTTATCGTATGTAAAGCGATCTGATATATTTCTATTATTCAATACGTTGTTGACTTCAACTGAAACGCCAAAACCGTAAGCGAAGTCAGGTTTCCAGCCTAGACGAGTATCCCATGTGTATTTACTTGCGAAGTGTTGTTTGGTGTATTTACGAACTTGACCATATTCAGGGTCAAAATCGTACGCATTGTCATAGCGAACGGCTTGAGAGCGAGCTCCCCACCATTGCAGCCGGTTGTACCAAGTGACGTCGTAGTCATCCCAAACACTGGTCATCTCTAGATTAAGTTTAATTGGTGAGTTAAAACTGGTAGACGGTAATTTTGATGCATCGATAATTTTGCCGTTGTAAGAGACTTTATCGAGGTTAACGCGATTGCTAGGGTCATATGAGCTGTAACCCGCATCTTTTGGCGTATTACTTTCTGTTTGCTGCCATGTGAAAGACGCTGTCATAACATGAGACGCATCAGCCCATTCCCAAGGTTGGCTATTATTAACGGAAAGGGTTACGGTGTCGTGTGAGCTGCGACCGCCATTATCAAAAGTACGGATACTGCGTGTATTTGGATCTCGGGGATTGTCATACTTGGTACGGTTTCTGACTTCATCATAACCTTCACGATGCACATATTGTAAACGCCATGTGGTGGATAAAATATCTTGTTGTAATGCAAGAGTAAGTTCATCGTTATACGGTGTTTTTAATGATTCCAGCCCCTCATAATCTTTTTGGTTATCCCAATCATTTTTGTTTGGATTTAGAGAACAAGCCATTGATTCGCTATATGCCATACAGTTTTGCATACCGTCATTCTGTGCACCATATAGCGCATAAGTCAGCATTGAGCGGCCATAATAACGGTTAGCTCCCGCAATAATTTGGGTTTTGCCATCCCCAAAGACATCGTAAATCCCACTTAAACGAGGAGCAATATTGGTACGGTTTACAAAATCATCACGATCGAGACGAACTCCAGGACGTAGCGTTAATTTGCCATATTGAATACTGTCATCAAGAAAAATGGCATAGTTGGTATAATCTGCAGAATATGAGCCTTGGCGGAAACGCGTTATGTTGCTAAGGTACCCTGAGTACATGTTGTCTAGCCCAATCTCTCCGGTATAGGTATAACGGAAATAATCACGATCTCGGACATAAGTCCCTTTGGTATAATTCGCCTCAGCCCCTAAAGTGGAAGTATGAATTAAACCTAAAGCATCTTCTTTAGGATCAAAGCGCATCACGGTTTTTAAGCCGTGAGTTTTTTGTTTTGATTCCAAGTCTCCTAAACCGCCACTGTTTTGTTCAACCATGTTCCAGTTGTCATCGAATGCACGTATTGTTAGAGAGTATTTTTGATCATTTTTACGATCATCTTTCAGGTCTTGTGTACTTGCGGTAACTTCAAGCTGGCCGAGGTCAAATTTTTGTTTGTACACAGCTGTGAAGCCAAGCCCATCATGGGTTGAGTCATATCCTGAATTGGCAATCGTTGATGAAAAGAGGCGGCTATCGTAATTAGCATAATTGGCAGACAAATCTAATGAACTCTTCTCTGATAAATCTATCGAATATTTTAAAAAGTAGTTATCAGAGATACGGCGCTGGTTTTTTTTACCGTAAAAACCGTCAAAAGGTACGATTTGGTTATTTTCAAGCACATAAGCTTCACCACCAACGACAGTCATTGGAATAGTAGAACTACGGCGAGAGGCAGAAAATACGATACCTGAATTATCGGTTACACCCGCTTCAAACCAGCCACCAAAGTCACTTTTATCATAGCGATTTTGGAAACGAGCAGGATTGGATGTGTCATTTTTTGATGTATCAATACCTTGAGTGGAATCGTGGAAAAGGTTGTTCCAACCGGAGCGGGTTAAGCGATAATACGCGTGAGCGCTATTTTCCCCTTGCCAGCGGCGGCTATTTACTTCTACCGTTCCCCCCGTAAATCCACCAAATTCGACAGGAATGTTATTGTCATACACCGTCATACTGTCGATAAGACGGCTATCGATGTAGATCCCTTGGTCGCTACTGCTCAAACGGGTTGAGGTTTCACCAAGACCATTGTCCGCGGGGTCAAAATCGTTGTTAAAGCTTACTCCATCAAGGCGATAGGCGTTTTGGTAGCTGCTTGAGCCGTGGATTGAGATACGGGAAGGTTTGATTTCCCCTTGGTTCATTGAATTACTGTCATTGTTGGCAAATTGCACTGCTGGATTAGTCTTCATTAAATCGGTGATATTGCCATCGCCCGTATTTTTTTGGCTAATTTCTTCAGAAGTCACATATTGCGGTGCTGACATAACATCGGTCGCAGGGTGGTTTTGTATCACACCAGACACTTGGGTTTCCGGTAAAACCAATGTGCCTTGGTTTAAATTCTGCTGGTGGATAACAAAAACACCATTTTCATTGACAAGTTCTAAGCCGCTACCGATAAGTATTTTTTGTAATGCGGTTTGTGCGGAGTAGTTGCCCGATAATGCAGGTGCTCGTAGGCCATTAAGTTGGCTCTTATCATATAGCAACTGGATTTGCCCTTGGCGGCTAATTTCAGCAACAGACTTAGCAAGGGGTTGCTCTGGCAAAGAGAAGGTAAGTTCTTGCGCAGAAGCTGATTGACAAACAATGGCACTACTCACTGCGACAGCAAGAGCGAGCGGCCTTAACCGGCTTTGAGTAAACTGAATTGACATAGATATCCCTTATTCTTAAGCTGCACAAAAAGTGTGCGAAAAATGCGTCATTAAAAGAATGACTACTTAAGAAGAGGGTGAAATGAGAATTATCCTCACCTGCAAATGAAAATATTTTTCATTTATTTTTTTTATTCTGAATAATCAATATGTTATTTTTATCTTGATACACGACTTGTACGGGTAATAATGATGGGAGAGCTTGAAAGAACTGTTCAGGGTGGCGCAAATTAATACGACCAGAGATTTTACTCTTGGCTAAACTTGCTGGCGAAAGCTCGACATGGGCTGACGAATAGCCACTTAATTCATCAAGTACCTCAGATAGCGGTTTATCGACAAATACCAATTCACCAAAACGCCAGCGGGCCACTTCTAACGCGTCAATATGTTGGCGCGTAATTTGGCTATTTGGCGTAGGGCTAACGGCGCTATCCCCCGCCAGTAAAAAAATAGGCTGGCCATTGTCAGTATTTTCAAAGCTGACAATGCCTTGGCTAACATTCACTGAAACTTGCTGTGCGACTTTATTGACTTCAAATTCAGTGCCAACGACTTGAATGCGTCTTTTATCCGCTTGGATAATGAATGGGCGGTAAGGGTTTGATTTTACTTTAAAATAAACGTTTCCCTTTTCAAGTAAAATATTACGGACTGGGGTTTCGTAGGCCACATGAATACGGGTATTACGGTTAAGAAATAACTGGGAGCCATCTGGTAATGTGACTTCTTTAGGGGAGTCTGTAGCGACTAAAGTCATGTTATTAAGTAACATTGAAGGCAGGTGGCTGTAGGGTAAGAATAGAACAGCAGCAATAAAAAAAGCCGCTAAGGTATTCCCCAAAGGGCGCCAAAGGCGAAAAAAGGGGCGTTTTTTCTCTGTAAATTCGACACTGGCAGGGCGGGGGAGCATGTCAAACTCCCGCCAAACAGCGGCAATCGCATCATAAGCTTTGGCATGTTCAGACGAAGCCGCGAGCCATTGCTTAAATTGCTCGGTTTCAAGTGCGTTGATGCGTTGGCTGTGCATGCGAGTAAACCACAGCGCCGCTTCCTCATCAATACGGTTTGCATCATCTGATGTTTGCAAAGAATTATGTGTCATTACGGGTTATTGCCCTGATTATCAAGGTGTTTTTTACAATGAACTAGTGCTGCCGCAATATGTTTTTCCACCATACTGATTGAAATTTCCATTCGCTCAGCAATCTCACTTTGAGATAACCCATCAAAACGATAAAGTAAAAAAGCTTCTCGTCGGCGAGGGGGTAATGTTTCGAGAGCGTCACTTAACAGCTGGATACGTTGCTGATGTTCCAGAATTTCACTGGGATCAGCTTGCCTTTGTTCAAGATTGAATTCATGTATGACTTCATCAATGGGGGTTTCTGATGTCGTTTGACGTTGGTTGCGTCGCCAGTGATCAATTAAAACATGATTAGCAATTTTAAACAGGTAAGCTCGGCTCTCTTTTACTGGTGTTTTTTCTTTGCGATTAAGCCATAGTGTAAACACATCCTGTGATAAATCATCAGCATCATTGCTGTTATCTAGCCGATTGCGGAAAAAGCGCACAAGCTGGCTATATGTTGACTGATATGCTCCGCTAATTTTGCGGGCAAGGGATTTATCAATAGTCATTTTGCTGGTGTTAATATCATAAAATGCACAAACAAGGAGTGGGGACCGATGAATTGTGCTGATTAATAATCTGCTCAGATTACTTTTGTAATTAAATCAATGGGTTATTTTTCAGGCTGTGTTTTTACTAATAATAATGAATATCATTTTTGTTTGTATTATGCCTATAATTAACAAAAAATAAAGTCGTGAGGCAGAATATGAGCAGTATGACGGGCAAGTTCGAGCGCCCGATTTTCCGTCCACTGGGCGGTTTGTTTTTAAGTTGTCTTTTCCATGGAACACTGGCAGTCATTTTCATCGGATGGTTTACTACTTCAATCCCGAAAACAGGGGTATTGCCACCTGCAATTTCACTACAACTCGGGGTATACCAGTTAGAGCAGCAGGCTGAGCCTGAGGTTAACCATGCGCCAAAGCAGCAAGTCACAACGCATGAAGAAGTCTTGCCAGAGGTAGTTGAAAAAACGGAAAAATTACCAGAAACTGCCATCGTAGATAATGGGACGTTAACCAAAGTTAGTGAGAAAAAGCGCCCACCGAAAAAGAAAACAGTACAAGAGAAAAAAGTGCTTGAAGAGGTTCCTACTGCAGATCAAGAGTCTACAGTAACCTCTGCTCCCGCGTCGGGGAGTGAAGCGAGTAGTCGGGCAAATTTTTCCAGTAATGCCTCTGCTGCACTAAGCGGTCACCAAGGCTGGCAGAGTGAAGTCCATCAGCGTATTGCAAAGTCAAAACGTTACCCACGTGCGGCCCTGCGTTTCCGTTCAACTGGGGTTTCTCAGGTAAAAGTGGTTGTGGACAGTAAAGGTGAGGTTATTACTGCCAGTTTATTTAATTCATCGGGAACTAAAATATTGGACAAAGAAGCCTTAGCCACAATTTCACGTGCAGCACCTTTCCCTATGCCACCAGAAACACTGTTGGTGGATGGGCGAGTCGAATTTGTTGCACCAATCGTGTTTGATACTACTTCGATTTAAAATTAACAGTTATTTATCGGCCTGAGGAGGCTTGCTTTTGGGGGCAGGCCGCTTTGGACGGTAAGGCCTAGGTTCTTTTTTTCGTCTCAGACGGGCTGGTTTAGGTTTTATTGTTGTTTTGCTAGTAAGGTCATCAGGTTCGTTTTCTTCAGGGTTATCTTCAGTATTTACCACTAATGGCGGTGGCTGTTTGTGGCCTTTCTTTTTCTTTAAACGCAATAATGTATTGGCTAAAACAAAACCGATACATAAAGCGAACAGAATAAAAATCCTTAATACATTCGTACTGTTATCTGCTTGCTGAATTTCAGCAGAAAGTAACTCGGTATCGATAGTTAAACGCAAATAGCCCTTTGGCTCTTTTGCCCCTTGGATTGGTACAACTAATTGATATTGAAAGTTTTGTAGTGATGAATTGCCATCGATAGCTAGCCGTTCTTTTACGGTGGCGGGTTCGCCGACTTGTGTCACAAGAACGCCATTGGCAGTGTAGATGCTGGCATCTAAAATATACTTATCTTTTGCAATGTTATTTAAATTGGCATTAATTCGGTCTAAATTAAAATCTTTGCTGCCGGGGACAATATAATCGGATAAGCTGAAAGCGACTTGTTCTGCGAGCACGTAGGTCAATTGTTTAAACTGTTCAATTCGGTTTTGGTTTTGGCTATTACCCAAATATGAAACACCATGCATAAGTAAGGTTACCAGCGCAATGCAGATAACAATAATGACTGTTTTATGTAGCCTAAAAGTTTGTTTCATTTGGTTAGTTGATGCTCTTTGTCAGTATATCCGTCATACTTCAGGTTATCGTATTGTTAGCGGCACTTCACTACCTAAAATGAGTGATTTAAGGTATAAATTGCAGCGGTATATAAGATTTAAATAGTATACATAGTTAATCGGCGCAAAAACTAAGGCGTTGGCGTTAAGTATAGTGGCTTCGTTCGGCTACTCGCAACTCATCATTAAAATAAAGATTACATCGATTACAGGAGCTAATTTTCATGTCAACGAGTTTGACCTATTGTTATTTACCCGACGAGATCCAAAAATGGCCCGGTTTGCCACTTTCTTTGAGTGGTGAAGAAGTGATGCCTCTGGATTACCGTGCAGGTGACAGTGGGTGGCTACTATATGGCCGTGGATTAGATAAAGCTAGGATCAGTAATTTCCAACAGCGATTAGGGATCGCGATTGTGATTGTGTCCTCATGGCGTATTGATGATTACCAAGTTGTCAGAATCGCTGGGAGTATTACCCCTAGGATTAAAAAGCTCGCTGATGAATGTTTATTAGATGTGGTACCGCTAGGGCAAATTCCACGTTTGCGTTCACCAGGTCTGTTATTGATGGATATGGACTCAACTGCCATTCAAATTGAATGTATTGATGAAATTGCTCGTTTAGCCGGTGTTGGTGAGCAAGTCGCAGAGGTGACAGAGCGTGCAATGCAAGGGGAGCTAGATTTTACCGAAAGCTTGCGCGCACGCGTTAGCTTACTAGAAGGTGCAGATGCGTCAATTCTTGACCAAGTATTGGAAACATTGCCTTTGATGCCAGGGTTGACTAATTTGGTGCGTAAACTTCAAGCCATGAATTGGCATATTGCGATAGCTTCTGGTGGGTTCACTTTCTTTGCTAATGATTTGCAGCAGCGGTTAAAACTCGCAGCCGCAGTTGCTAACCAGCTCGAAGTTAAAAATGGCAAACTGACTGGTAAAGTCAAAGGGCCAATAGTCGATGCAAAATATAAAGCCCAAACGTTGGTCAAACTAGCTGAAAAACTGGAAATACCTATCGAACAAACAGTGGCAATAGGCGACGGGGCAAATGACTTGAAGATGATCCGTAAAGCAGGGCTGGGTATTGCATATCATGCGAAACCAAAGGTGTATGCAAGGGCGAAGGTGGCTATTCGTCACGCGGATCTCATGGGGGTGATGTGTGTGTTGAGCGGGGGCTTGAAGCACGAGGAACGCTAAATATTCGTTATATTTCGTGCTGTGGCGGTGTTGGCTGCACTCGGCTGCTTGGGTCACATACTTTTGTATGCTCCCCAAGACATCCTCTTTTGCCGCCTAGCCACAACCCGAACTATTTTGAATATTGGTATCTATATTTTATGGTTTGCGCTGTAGCGGTGTTGGCTGCACTCGGCTGCTTGGGTCACATACTTTTGTATGCTCCCCAAGACATCCTCTTTTGCCGCCTAGCCACAACCCGAACTATTTTGAATATTGGTATCTATATTTTATGGTTTGCGCTGTAGCGGTGTTGGCTGCACTCGGCTGCTTGGGTCACATACTTTTGTATGCTCCCCAAGACATCCTCTTTTGCCGCCTAGCCACAACCCGAACTATTTTGAATATTGATATCGATATTTTATGGTTTGCGCTGTAGCGGTGTTGGCTGCACTCGGCTGCTTGGGTCACATACTTTTGTATGCTCCCCAAGACATCCTCTTTTGCCGCCTAGCCACAACCCGAACTATTTTGAATATTGGTATCTATATTTTATGGTTTGTGAGATAGCAATAATCTAAAACTAAGTTAATTATCAAGAGGAGTTTGCTGTGGCGAAAGGGGTAAAAAGGGCGTTTGTCTGTAATGAATGCGGGGCGGATTATCCACGTTGGCAAGGGCAGTGTAGTGCTTGCCATGCATGGAATACCATTACAGAAGTGCGTCTGGCCTCAACAAGCTCTTCATCACGTAATGACCGTTTAACGGGCTATGCAGGGAATGCGGCTGGGGTAAGTAAGGTTCAGAAATTATCTGAAATCAGCCTCGAAGAACTTCCTCGTTTTACTACAGGTTTTAAAGAATTTGATAGGGTGCTAGGCGGAGGCGTTGTGCCGGGTAGTGCCATTTTAATTGGCGGGAACCCGGGGGCGGGTAAAAGTACATTATTGCTACAAACCATGTGCTTGCTTTCACGTGAAATGAAAACCCTCTATGTCACTGGGGAAGAGTCATTGCAACAAGTGGCGATGCGTGCGCATCGACTTGGTTTACCAACAGATTCGCTCAATATGCTATCCGAAACCAGTATTGAACAAATTTGTTTAACCGCGGAACAAGAACAGCCGAAACTAATGGTAATAGACTCCATCCAAGTGATGCATATGGCCGATATCCAATCATCACCGGGCAGTGTGGCGCAAGTTCGTGAAACAGCCGCGTATCTGACTCGCTTTGCGAAAACCCGCGGTGTTGCGATTATTATGGTAGGCCATGTCACAAAGGATGGTTCACTTGCGGGGCCAAAAGTCCTTGAGCACTGTATTGACTGTTCTATCATGCTTGATGGTGATGCCGATAACCGTTTTCGCACGTTACGTAGCCATAAAAACCGTTTTGGTGCCGTTAATGAACTCGGGGTATTTGCTATGACGGAGCAAGGGCTTAAAGAGGTCAATAACCCATCGGCAATTTTCTTAAGTCGCGGTGATGAAGTGACCTCTGGCAGTTCCGTTATGGTGGTCTGGGAAGGGACGAGGCCATTGCTGGTGGAGATCCAAGCCCTAGTTGACCATTCTATGATGTCTAATCCACGTCGGGTTGCTGTCGGGCTTGAACAAAACCGCTTAGCAATTTTGCTGGCCGTGTTGCACCGTCATGGTGGCTTACAAATGTCGGACCAAGATGTTTTTGTGAATGTGGTGGGTGGCGTCAAAGTGACTGAGACCAGTGCTGATTTGGCGTTATTGCTTTCTTTAGTTTCAAGTTTTCGAGACCGGCCGTTACCTAGGGATCTTGTGGTGTTTGGCGAAGTTGGGCTAGCAGGGGAAATCCGTCCGGTTCCAAGCGGGCAAGAGCGTATCTCTGAGGCGGCAAAACACGGTTTTAAACGTGCGATTGTGCCTCATGCTAATATGCCCAAAAAATCGCCGCCAGACATGAAAGTCTACGGGGTGAAAAAGTTGGCGGATGCGCTCAGCATTTTAGATGAGCTATAACGCTTATTACTAAGAGTAAAAAGGAAAATAAATGGCTGAATTTGACTATCTTAAAAACGCAATCAAACGAGCGGGTTACACTCTCCAGCAAGTGGCTGATGCGACAGATATGACCAAAGGCTACCTCAGCCAGTTGATAAACGATAAAATCAAGAGCCCAAGTGCCCAAAAAATAGCGGCTCTTCATCGTTTTTTAGGCCTTGAATATCCCAATAAGCAAAAAACGATCGGCGTGGTGTTTGGCAAATTTTACCCATTACACACAGGGCATATTTATTTGATCCAACGTGCTTGCAGCCAAGTGGATGAACTGCATGTAATCCTTTGCCATGATGAACCTCGTGATAAAGACCTGTTTATTAATAGTTCAATGTCACAACAACCAACTGTCAGTGACCGGCTGCGTTGGTTACTGCAAACCTTTAAATATCAAAAAAACATTCACATTCATTCATTTGATGAAAATGGTATAGAGCCTTATCCACACGGCTGGGAAGTGTGGAGCGATGGTATGAAAGGCTTTTTGAAAAAGCACAATATCCACCCTAGTTTTATTTATTCAGGGGAGGCAAACGATGCTCCTCGCTACAAAAAATATTTAGGTATTGAAACTGTTTTGGTTGACCCTGAGCGCACCTTTATGAATATCAGTGGTAACCAAATTCGTCAGGCACCGTTTCGCTATTGGGATTACATTCCAACGGAAGTTAAACCTTTCTTTGTCCGGAAGGTGGCGATTTTAGGAGGTGAATCAAGTGGGAAATCTACCTTAGTTAACAAATTAGCCAACATTTTTAATACCAGTAGTGCATGGGAGTATGGGCGCGATTATGTTTTTAGCCATTTAGGTGGTGACGAAATGGCATTGCAATATTCAGATTACGATAAAATCGCCTTGGGTCATGCGCAATATATTGATTTTGCAGTAAAATATGCCAATAAAGTGGCGTTTATTGATACGGACTTTGTGACAACGCAAGCCTTCTGTTTACGCTATGAAGGCAAAGAGCATCCATTCGTTCAGGCACTGATCGATGAATACCGATTTGATTTGGTGATAGTACTGGAAAATAACACGCCGTGGGTGGCTGATGGTTTAAGAAGTTTAGGAAGTGATAAAGACCGCAAAGCTTTCCAAAACTTACTCATTGAAATGCTTAAGAAAAATAATATTGAGTTTGTACGTGTAGAGTCCTCTGATTACGATACGCGTTTCTTAGAATGTGTAACCCTCGTTCAGCAGTTATTGATGTTGGATGACTTATAAATAAAGTCACCCAATAAAAAACGGCATCGAATGATGCCGTTTTGATTCTATCTATATGATATCGATCCCTTAAATAATTTGAATTATAGGTAGGCGGCAAGAGAGTGAGTCCCTAGGAGCATACACCAGTATGTGACTAGGTCTCACAAAAGCAGCCAACACCGCTATAATTCTAAATTATGACAAGGATTATTTGGTCATACGCTTATACTTCATACGATGTGGCTGCAGCGCTTCGGCACCTAATGTGCGTTTCTTGTAATCTTCATATTCAGAGAAGTTACCTTCGAAGAAGCTGATATTCCCTTCATCTTGATAATCAATGATATGTGTTGCAATACGGTCAAGGAACCAACGGTCATGGGAAATAACCATTGCGCAGCCCGGGAACTCTAATAGGGCGTTTTCCAACGCACGTAAAGTTTCTACGTCGAGGTCGTTGGTTGGTTCATCGAGTAGCAAGACGTTACCGCCCACTTGCAGTAGTTTAGCTAAGTGTAAACGACCACGTTCACCACCAGATAACTCACCGACGCGCTTACCTTGGTCAATGCCTTTAAAGTTAAAGCGGCCAACATAAGCACGGCTAGGAATTTCAAAGTTACCGATACGCATGATGTCCTGACCGTTAGAAATCTCTTCCCAAACAGTTTTGCTGTCATCCATGGAATCACGGAACTGATCAACAGAGGCAATCTTCACGGTTTCACCAACAGTGATGGAGCCAGAATCAGGCTGTTCTTGCCCTGAAATCATCCGAAATAGTGTTGATTTACCCGCACCGTTCGGCCCGATAATCCCAACAATTGCCCCTTTAGGAATGGAGAAGCTCAGGTTATCAATCAGAACGCGGTCGCCATATGATTTGCTTAGGTTTTCAACATCAATAACCTTATCACCTAAACGTGGACCTGGTGGAATAAATAGCTCACTGGTCTCGTTACGTTTTTGATATTCAACGTTATTAAGTTCTTCAAAACGCGCCAGACGCGCTTTCCCTTTCGATTGGCGGCCTTTAGGGTTTTGACGTATCCACTCAAGCTCTTTCTCGATAGACTTACGGCGAGCCGCTTCAGTTGAGGCCTCTTGGGCTAAACGAGCATCTTTTTGCTCAAGCCAAGAAGAATAGTTACCTTCCCAAGGAATGCCCTCACCACGGTCAAGCTCAAGGATCCAACCTGCTACGTTATCAAGGAAGTAACGGTCATGCGTGATAGCTACGACGGTACCTTCATAGTCGTGTAAGAAGCGCTCTAACCACGCCACAGACTCTGCGTCTAAGTGGTTGGTTGGCTCATCGAGTAACAGCATATCTGGTTTTTCTAGCAGCAGGCGGCAAATCGCCACTCGGCGGCGCTCCCCCCCAGATAGATTCTCTATTTTTGCATCCCAAGGGGGAAGACGTAATGCATCAGCAGCACGTTCTAGTTGGTTATCAAGGTTGTGGCCATCTTGCGCAGAAATAATGGCTTCTAACTCGCCTTGTTCTTTGGCCAGTTTATCAAAATCCGCGCCTTCTTCTGCATAAGCCGCATAGACTTCATCTAAGCGGGTCAATGCACGTTTAACCTCACCAACGGCCTCTTCAACGGCTTCACGCACTGTGTGTTCAAGGTTGAGTTTTGGTTCTTGTGGTAGGTAACCAATTTTTAGACCTGGTTGAGGACGCGCTTCACCCTCGATATCGGTATCAATACCTGCCATGATACGCAGTAATGTTGATTTACCCGCCCCGTTTAGACCTAAAACACCGATCTTAGCCCCCGGAAAGAAGCTCAGAGAGATATTTTTTAAAATATGACGTTTCGGTGGAACAATTTTTCCAACCCGATACATACTATAAACGTATTGAGCCAATTTATTTACCTTTTGATTTATAAAGGGAACTTTAGTTTTTTAGTTTATTTTGCTTTAACAAGCTTAGGCTGAAAAGCATTTAATAAACAGCCATATAATTTTCTAGAACTATACCTGAACATCAGGAGATCATCCATCCCTCCCTCTCAGTGAGACAAGCTTGATGACTTTCTATTATCAACTCATGGGGATGTAGTGATGTGATGCGCTATACAGGGAGTTACCCATGATAAACATAAAGGAATTGAATACTTTTTTAAAATGGGCGTTACGTCAGGTATTTAATCGAAACACATAACAAAGTTACGAATACAACTGATTGCGCTGAATATTGCCGAGGGGCAAAGACTTTAAATTATTCATAAAGTGGCTGATACGTAAAAGACTGTAAAGTCGAAATAATCAAGAACTCTCCGCTGTTACTAAATAAAAACTTTCGGTAGCATTCATAGTATTGATATATGCTTAATATACCCGTAATCCTTCAAGTTGCAGTGGTGTTAACTGCGCTCAGCTAGCCGAGTCACATAGTTTATCTATGCTCTCTGTCTATCTTCGCTTGTCGCCTACCTACAACTCGAATTATTTGGGATATGTGTATATATAGGTTAAGGTTTTCCCTGTAGTTTGACTTTAGTTTAGCGATGGAGCGAGTGAATATGAAAGGTTGGTTAGCGGCAGTACCAGTAACAATGTTGCTGGTTTCCAGCACCGTATGGGCTGATTCCTTACAAGCGCAGCGGGAGCGCTATCAGGCAATTAAGGTTGCATGGGATGCCAATAAAATGGATGAAGTCGAGCGCTTACTGCCGACCTTGCATGATTATCCACTTTACCCTTATCTTGCTTATCGTGAGCTAACTCAAGACTTAGATATTGTATCACCTCGCCAAGTTCAGGAATTTATTAACACTTACCCGACGCTACCTGTCGCAAAAAATTTAAAAACTCGCTTTGTTAATGAATTAGCACGCCGCCAAGAATGGAAATCATTGTTGGAATTTAGTCCTGAAGCTCCAAAGCCGGCTGAAGCACAATGTAATTTTTATTTTGCAAATTGGGCAGTAGGTAACAAGCAAGTTGCTTGGCAAGGTGCAGAGAAAGCGTGGTTAAACGGCCGTTCTATGCCATCAGCGTGTGATAAGCTTTTCAATGAATGGGAAAAAGAAGGTTATTTAACCCCTGAAATGACCCTTGAGCGTATTAGTTTGGCAATTAAAGAAGGGAATACTTCGATTGCGAGCTATTTGGCTAAACGTTTACCACCGAGTTATAAAACGATAGGCGATGCGCTGATTAAACTACAAAATGACCCAGCGTCTGTTGTCACTTTTGCTAAAACAGTAACTCCTACCGACTTTACTCGCCAAGCCACGACAGCAGGCTTTAGCCGCTATGCACGTCAATCCCCAGATGCAGCTCGTGCAGTATTAAATACGGTAAGTTCTGCACAAAAAATGAATATGACAGAAAGCCAAGCGCTTAAAGATAGTATCGCATGGCAATATATGGGGGATGTCACGCCAGAACAGGCGCAATGGCGCGATGAAACTATTCAGGAAAGTCATTCATCATCATTGAAAGAACGCCGAGTCCGCCTTGCTTTAGGGGCAGGGGATAAAACCGGAGTAGCCGCGTGGCTGAGGCAATTACCTGCTGATGTGAAAAATAAAGAAGAATGGCAATACTGGCAGGCTATTACGCTCATTGATGCGGGTAAGAAAGCCGAGGGTGAAGCAAAGCTTCGTGAATTAACCAAGAAACGTGGTTTTTACCCAATGGTTGCTGCGCAGGTTTTAAATATTGAATACCCTGTCTATGTCAATACTGCCGCTAAGCCTGATGCCAGTATTAATCAGTTACCTGAAGTGCAACGCGTGCGTGAGTTAATGTACTGGGAACTGGAAAATCTTGCGCGTTCTGAATGGGTTAGCTTAGTGGCTTCTCTCCCTGCTAATCAACAAGAACAGCTTGCGCGTTATGCATTTGATAACAAGTGGCCCGATCTTAGCGTTCAAGCTACGATCACAGCAAAATTGTGGGATCACTTGGAAGAGCGCTTCCCATTGGCGTGGGATAAAGAATTTAGCCTCTATACAAAATCAAAAGATATTCCAAAGAGTTATGCCATGGCAATTGCTCGCCAAGAAAGCGCTTGGAACCCACAAGCACGCTCACCCGTAGGGGCTACAGGTTTAATGCAGTTAATGCCAGCAACAGCGAAACATACCGCTAAAAAGCAAGGTATTAATTATGTGAATACGAGTCAGTTGACTAATCCAACTACCAATATCGAGTTGGGAACTGCCTATCTTGAAGATGTATACCAGCAGTTTGGAAATAACCGTATTTTAGCCAGCGCAGCCTATAATGCAGGCCCTTCAAGGGTAACTCGTTGGTTAGGTAATAGTGGCGGACGCATTGATGCAATTGCATTTGTTGAAAGTATTCCGTTTTCTGAAACCCGTGGTTATGTGAAAAACGTTTTATCCTATGACTTGTTTTATCGCCATTTTATGGGGCAAAAAGGTATGAAGATTTTGCTTCCTAATGAATGGAATATGAAATACTAAAGATACTCTTCATATTTCGAATTGTAGGGGTGTTGGCTACGTTTGCTAACCCTAGTCACATACTTGTGTATGCTCCTAGGGCTTAGCATCACTTGCCTCCTACCTACAATCCGAACTATTTTGAGTATTCATATTTTTTATATTTCGTTTTATTGGGGCTTCGTGTTACATACAGGTGTATGCTCCCCGAGCTATCCTCGCTGATCGCCTTGCTACAGTACGAATGCTTTAGCGTATAACTCACATTATTTGGCATCTTGGCAATCGCTTTGTGTTTGGTTGATGATTTCTAATAAGAGTGTGTTATTATCTGTACTAGTTAAATAGTATGGATGGATAGACGATGACAGCAAATCAACAATATGACCCGGCTTTGACCGCGGATGAGAACGCTGACTGGCTGCGCTTTGTGAATTTATTACAATTGGCATTTGAACAAGATATCCATTTGCCAGTTCTTCAGTTATTACTTACGCCAGATGAGCGTACAGCCTTATCGACCCGAGTTAAAATAGTGCAAGAGCTAATGCGCGGCGAAATGAGCCAAAGAGAACTTAAAAATGAACTCGGAGTGGGGATAGCGACCATAACGCGAGGTTCGAATAGTTTAAAATCGGCTCCATTGGATGTGAAGGCTTGGCTCGAGTCTCAACTTCTCTAAAATACTCTTCATATTTCAAATTGTAGGGGTGTTGGCTGCGCTTGCTAACCCTAGTCACATACTTATGTATGCTCCTAGGGCTTAGCGCGACTTGCCGCCTACCTACAATTCGAACTATTTTGAGTATTGGCATTTATCTATTTTAAAATTGTAGGGGTGTTAGCTGCATTTGCTAACCCTAGTCACATACTTATGTATGCTCCTAGGGCTTAGCGCGACTTGCCGCCTACCTACAATTCGAACTATTTTGAGTATTGGCATTTATCTATTTTAAAATTGTAGGGGTGTTAGCTGCGCTTGCTAACCCTAGTCACATACTTATGTATGCTCCTAGGGCTTAGCGCAACTTGCCGCCTACCTACAATTCGAACTATTTTGAGTATTGGCATTTATCTATTTTAAAATTGTAGGGGTGTTAGCTGCATTTGCTAACCCTAGCCACATACTTATGTATGCTCCTAGGGCTTAGCGCGACTTGCCGCCTACCTACAATTCGAACTATTTTGAGTATTGGCATTTATCTATTTTAAAATTGTAGGGGTGTTAGTTGCATTTGCTAACCCTAGCCACATACTTATGTATGCTCCTAGGGCTTAGTGCGACTTGCCGCCTACCTACAATTCGAACTATTTTGAGTATTGGCATTTATCTATTTTTAAAACAAATAGACACAAAAAAAGTATGGTTTCCCATACTTTAGTGTGAAAAGCGTGATGTTTAATCGCACATGCAATTTTAATTATTTTAAGTATAATTAGTCTTCTACTTGGTTTAGCTCTTTATAAATTTCATGCTTAATGGGAACTAAGGCCAAAATTAAGGCTTGTTGGTAAACACTTGTGCGGGTTAATACCCCGTCGGTGAAAAAACCAATAGCGCCACCTTGTTGTTTGATATTATCAATACCGGTCAAAAAGGCCATTTCATCGCCAAGTTCACGACCTTCACGAATACCTGCCAGAATTTTTTCTGGGATCATAATACTCGCAGAGCGAGACTCGCCGCGTATTTGCTTATGTTCAATAACTATCCAAGCAAAAGTCATATCATCTTCAATGCCTGCTTCGATACCGACCCAAAAGTCTGCTTCAGGGCGAACTTGTCTTGAAGCCATTACGCGTTGTCTAGCCCCTGTACGGGTTTCATTATTACCGATAGGTTGCTGTGGAACACTGCTATCGACATTAATATCTTCAATTTGATAACTGCCAGCCCCAAATACAGCATCGAAAGCTAGATGGATCGCTTTAATTTTGGCAGGATTAGTCGTTGCAGCTATAACTTGGTACATTAATTATTTTCCTTTGAACACATACTTCGAAAAGTAATAACGGAACACATCTATGTTACAGGTTTATCTTGTTCGCCATGGCGAAACTGAATGGAATTTAGCTCGTCGCATCCAGGGACAATCCGATAGCCCTCTGACAGCCACTGGACGACTGCAAGCAAGGCAGGTGGCTGAAAGGATAAAATCAGAAGGCATTACCCATATTATCACTAGTGATATGGGACGCACACTGGAAACTGCACAAATAATTGCAAGTGTATGCGGATGTGAAATTACCACAGAACCGCGTCTACGTGAACTAAATATGGGGGTTCTTGAACAAAGAGCGATTGAGTCGTTAACCTCAGAAGAAGAACAGTGGCGTAAAAGCTTGATTGACGGCACTCGTGGTGGTCGAATCCCTGAGGGGGAATCGATGGAAGAACTCTATACGCGTATGTTTGCGGCATTAAATAGTTGCTTAGATCTCCCCGAAGGGAGTCGACCCCTGCTTGTAAGCCATGGCATCGCACTAAGTACTTTAATTAGCCGTATTATGGGGGTTCCTGCGTATTCAGAGCGCCGCTTACGTTTACGTAATTGCTCATTATCTCGAGTAGACTACCAAAACAGCCCATGGCTTGCGAATGGGTGGATAGTCGAAACTGCGGGGGAAGTGACTCATTTAACGCAGCCAGCCCTTGATGAACAACAAGGCTAATTATTGAAAAGTAAGGAGTTTCAATGTAATGAAACTCCCTCAGCTTAGCGTGCTTTAGTACCGTCTGCTTTGATAGGAACATAATAATCAAACGTATCGATATGCGTTTTAGGGTCATCACTTTCTGGGGTGATATTATGCAAGTCGATATTTTTTAGTCGGTAATGTTCAATATCATACCCAGGGCGACGCGTTAAATTGAGTTTGGGTAAATAAACACCATAAATTTGGTATAAAAACTCCTGTAACGCATTTCGGGTTGGCACGCCATTAAATGAAAATTTCACATACTTTCCACTCGGTAATGTCAAATTGGTATACTGATTAGTATTGAAACTTGCATCTTCAGGCCTAACTGCGGTGGTATAGAACACAGTTTGCTCGTCTTCTTTTTCAGGGTTATGGATTGCATGATGCAGCCCGAACACCTCAGAAGCAATCTTGGTGGTATTATCTAAATAATAATGCCAAAACGTTTGGCGCATTTCTGAACATGCGGTTGACCATTCCTCTAAAGCATAAGAACAGCTTTGCTCCAAACCGACCAATTGCAGTTCAGGCATTTGCATAAATTCATGTTCAATATTTATATGATTATCTAAGATAATCGGTGGGCAAATCCCAGTTGCACACCACTCCTCACTACGGCGGTAGAAAGCCGGTGTCAGGTTAAACTGTTTTTTAAATGCGCGCGTAAAAGTTTGTTGCGAGTCAAAGCGATACTGTAGCGCAATATCAAGAATTGGGCGGCTTGTTAAGCGCAATGCAACCGCAGCACGAGAAAGTCTTCTGGCTCGAATATAAGCACCAATCGCTTGGTCAGTGACTTCTTTAAACATTCTTTGTAAATGCCACTTAGAGTAGCCTGCTTTTGCGGCAACATTATCCAGCGAGAGTGGTTTATCAAGGTTGTCATCTATCCAGCGAAGCAAGTCGCGAATAATATTAGTTTGATCCATGTATATCCCCAGCCAATGCGACTTATAGTACAGATATAATCTATCAATGAATCGCTATTCTATATCAAGTTACCTTTTTCGTTTATAGTAAATGAGTTGTATTTGAGAATTAGTTAGAAAAGTGAATAATTAACCTTGTATTGATACGAGGTTTACCGATTGTGAGTTGAATAGGAAACCCAGTATGCGTTGTTCCAGATTAAAAAATATTGTTCTCGCGTCATTATTATCAGCGTTGCCTTGTATTACTTTCGCTGAAGAAATCGGTTCAGTCGATACTGTATTTAAGATTTTCGGCCCTGACCATAAAATTGTCGTGGAAGCATTTGATGACCCTGATGTTGATAACGTTACCTGTTATTTGAGTCGCTCAAAAACGGGTGGTATCAAAGGGGGGTTGGGGTTAGCGGAAGATACTTCTGATGCTGCTATTTCATGTCAGCAAGTTGGTCCGATTGAACTGAGCGACCGTGTAAAGCGTAAACCAACAAAAGGCCAAGTTGTTTTTCAAAAGCGCACATCGTTAGTTTTCAAAAAACTGCAAGTGGTTCGTTTTTATGACCCGAAACGTAATACACTGGTTTATTTAACGTATTCAGACAAAATGATCGACGGCTCACCGAAAAATGCGTTAAGTGCTGTACCGATCATGCCGTGGTGATTATGACGAGTGTTTGGGCTGCAATCCTCTGATAGTATGGATGCCACTCATAAAAAATCCGCTGCTTAAAAGACAGCGGATTTCGATAACTATAATGCAAATAATTAGGTTGTTAATTATTCGTCTAAATCACCACAGAAACGGTAACCTTCACCGTGGATAGTGGCAATAATTTCTGGTGTGTCAGGTGTAGATTCGAAGTGCTTACGAATACGACGGATAGTCACGTCAACAGTCCTGTCATGAGGTTTTAATTCACGGCCAGTCATTTTCTTCAGTAAATCAGCTCGAGTCTGAATTTTCCCTGGGTTTTCACAGAAATGCAGCATTGCACGGAACTCACTGCGCGGCAATTTGTAGTGTTCACCAGCAGGGCTAACTAATGAACGGCTATTAATGTCTAATTCCCAACCATTAAATTTATAGCTTTCAACCAAACGACGCTCTTCTGTACCGCCAGCCAAATTCATGGTACGTGACAGTAAGTTACGCGCACGAATAGTTAATTCGCGTGGGTTAAATGGTTTGGTGATATAGTCATCAGCACCGATTTCCAGACCGAGAATTTTATCAACTTCGTTATCACGGCCAGTTAAGAACATTAACGCAATACTTTCTTGCTCACGTAATTCACGAGCAAGTAATAAGCCATTTTTACCTGGTAAGTTAATATCCATGATGACTAAATTGATGTCATGTTCGGAGAGAACGTTGTTCATCTCTTCGCCATCAGTTGCCTCATGAACCACATAGCCTTCAGCTTCAAAGATACTTTTCAGCGTATTGCGTGTGACTATTTCGTCTTCAACAATCAAAATGTGTGGGGTCTGCATAGTTGCTACCTAAAGTATTAAAATAAAAATACTGAACTCACAAGCCGTTTTCAGTTAGGTGGTTATTATATTTTTCTCTGAAAAAACACGTTTATGAGTATAAATTTGTTTCAAAATCCAACAGTGACATTATGTTGCTTTTGCAGCAAATGGCTCTAAAAAACTAGCCAAAATATAAGCACTTTCCCAATATTGGGCTGTTAACAGCAATATAACAGCTAATACTGCATTTACCACCTAAAAAACTAACTTTTGTTGATACATATCAAAATCAATTGTAGCACGTTAACAAAAATTGTTAGGTACATAATTATATAAATTAACATGCGATTTAGATATCAGATAGTCGGTCAAAATGCAGAAGACGAATATGAGGATTGTTGCTTTGACTTGAAATTAAAGAATTTAATCTGCAATTCCCCCAATATACCATCAAAAATAATGTCTGATTTGTGACTCATCTCGAATTTTGACAGGTTGTTTTGTTTAAATGATAGAGAGCAAACGCTTCTAAACTAGAAGTAAAGTGTCTATGCAGTAATATGATGAGTCGTTTATGATTGTAAATAAGTAAATATACTTATGTTATTTTAAGGGTGAAGAAATTTACTAACAATATTTTTACATTTAAATAAAGCATAAATTGGTGGAGATTATGCTAAACAACGAATATGAGTGTAAATGTAGAGAGTGATATCAGATATTTTCAGATTAAGCCCATATGATAACGATCAACTTTCCCGGTAAATCACAAAACCCCATGCATTGATCTACAACTAGAAATAAGTCTCTATCAGGTTAATTGGAACATGGGTTTTTTCTGACTCATCTTGGTGGAAATTCCTGCTTATTTTTAGTGGTACATAACTTTTATCAAATCCCATCATTGTATTTATTTGCTCATTTAATAAACAAATAAGCCATTAAAATCGCAAAAAATTATTCATCTGGTAATTTAAATTATTTTGGTTGTTAAAGCTGGCACTGGTGGGATTTTTGTTTTTTTATGAAGATTTTTTCCCTTTTCCTAGAGGGGTTTTTATTGAAAAACTGTTTTGTTAAAGGGGTTAGAATCAAATAAATTTGACAAATTATGCCGATTGCTTTAACCGTATAGGGAGAAACCCAAAAGATCTAAGAGACAGACAGAATTTATGCGTAATATCAGCCTGACTATTATTATTACCACCACCACCGTAACCACAGGAAACGGGGCGGGCTGACGCATCCAAAAAATAAAAATGAAAAAGCCCGCATCCCCATAAGATGCGGGCTTTTTTTTGGTGTTAATTCAGGAGAGAAATACCATGCGTGTGCTTAAATTTGGCGGTACTTCGGTTGCAAATGACGAACGGGTACTAAATGTTGCTGACATCGCTGAAAGTAAATTAGCAGATGGGCAAGTGGCACTGGTGCTATCAGCACCAGCAAAAATCACTAACCATCTGGTTGCTATGATTGAAAAAACGGTTGCAGGTCAAGATGTCATCACGCATGTAAATGATGCCGAAATGATTTTTGCTAACCTTTTAAAAGGATTGAAAGAAAAACAGCCTGGTTTCGAATATGACAAGCTGAAAAAACTTACAGAACAAGAATTCGCACAAATCAAACAAGTACTGCATGGTATTACTCTCCTAGGTCAATGCCCTGATAGCATCAACGCTACAATTATCTGCCGTGGTGAAAAGCTCTCTATTGCTATTATGGAATCTGTATTAAAAGCTCGTGGTCATAATGTGACAGTGATTAATCCAGTTGAAAGCCTATTAGCAAAAGGGCATTACCTTGAATCTACTGTTGATATAAATGAATCGACAAAACGTATTGCTGCTTTAAATATTCCCAAAGATCACTTTGTCTTAATGGCTGGTTTTACCGCTGGGAATGATAAAGGCGAACTAGTGGTGTTAGGCCGCAATGGTTCTGATTACTCCGCCGCGGTATTGGCAGCTTGCTTACGTGCAGATTGTTGTGAAATTTGGACTGATGTTGATGGTGTGTATACTTGTGACCCGCGTTTAGTACCTGACGCACGCTTATTGAAGGGGATGTCTTATCAAGAAGCCATGGAGTTATCTTATTTTGGCGCCAAAGTTCTCCATCCTCGTACAATCGCTCCTATCGCCCAATTCCAAATACCTTGCCTAATTAAAAATACCACTAACCTAAGTGCTCCCGGTACTCTGATTGGGGATGGTCAAACGGATGACAGCACACCAGTTAAGGGGATCACTAACTTAAATAACATGGCAATGATCAACGTATCGGGGCCTGGTATGAAAGGAATGGTGGGCATGGCTGCACGTATTTTCTCTGTCATGTCACGTAAAGGCATTTCAGTCGTGTTGATCACCCAATCTTCATCGGAGTACAGTATCAGTTTCTGTGTGCCACATAATGAACTACAGCGTGCTCGCGCTGCACTAGAAGATGAATTCTATTTAGAGTTGAAAGATGGCGTATTAGACCCACTGGGCGTGATGGAGCAATTAGCGATTATTTCTGTAGTCGGTGATGGCATGCGTACATTGAAAGGTATTTCAGCGCGCTTTTTCTCTGCATTGACCCGTGGCAATATCAATATTGTTGCTATTGCACAAGGCTCATCTGAGCGCTCTATTTCAGCCGTAATTGCGAACGAGGCGGGAACCACGGCGGTACGTCTTTGTCACCAAATGTTGTTCAATGCAGAGCAAGTGATTGAAGCCTTTATCATCGGAGTCGGTGGGGTGGGAAATGCATTGATTGAACAAATACACCGTCAGCAACAATGGCTGAAGCAAAAGCATATCGACCTGCGTGTGTGTGGTATCGCAAACTCACGTGCAATGTTAACGGATATGCAAGGCATTGATTTAGCTAACTGGAAAGCTGAATTAGCGGAAGCAAAAGAACCTTTTAGCTTAAGTCGTTTGATCCGTTTAGAACGCGAGTATCATTTCTTAAACCCTGTGATTATCGATTGTACTTCCAATCAAGAAATTGCAGAGCAATATGTGAATTTCTTAAAAGATGGTTTTAACGTCGTCACGCCAAATAAAAAAGCCAATACATTATCCATGGATTACTACCACCAATTGCGTGGCGCAGCAGAAAGCTCGAAACGTAAATTTCTCTATGATACAAACGTTGGTGCGGGCTTACCTGTTATTGAAAATTTACAAAATTTGCTCAATGCAGGGGATGAATTAGTTCACTTTAGTGGTATTTTATCGGGCTCACTGTCCTTTATCTTTGGTAAGCTTGATGAGGGCATGTCTTTATCTGAGGCAACGGCGCTGGCAAAAGAGAAAGGCTTTACAGAACCAGACCCTCGCGATGATTTATCCGGTATGGACGTAGCACGTAAATTATTGATTTTAGCCCGCGAAGCAGGTTATGACTTAGAGCTACAAGATATTGAAATTGAACCTGTTTTACCTATGGATTTCGATAGCAGCGGCTCTGTTGCTGAATTTATGGCTCGTTTACCACAATTAGATGTACAGTTTGCTCAGCGTATAAAAGCCGCAGAAGCAGAAGAAAAAGTGTTACGCTATGTTGGGTTAATTGAAGAAGGGCGCTGTCAGGTTAAAATTGTTGCTGTTGATGGCAATGACCCACTCTTCAAGGTTAAAAATGGCGAAAATGCACTGGCTTTCTATACACGCTATTACCAACCAATTCCTTTAGTCTTAAGGGGTTATGGCGCAGGTAATGATGTTACTGCTGCTGGTGTATTTGCAGATATGCTGCGTACCCTTTCATGGAAATTGGGAGTTTAAGAAGTGATTAAAGTTTATGCACCAGCTTCAATAGGTAATGTTAGCGTTGGGTTTGATGTCCTTGGAGCGGCGGTCTCCCCTGCTGATGGCTCATTATTAGGTGATTGTGTCACCGTTGAAGCTGCGGATACTTTCTCGCTAACGAACAAAGGTAAATTCGTTGCTAAGTTACCGAAAAAGAACGAACACAATATTGTCTACCAATGTTGGCAGCTGTTTTGTGAACGCCTTGGCAAACAGTTGAATGTTGCAATGACCCTTGAAAAAAATATGCCAATAGGTTCTGGTCTTGGTTCAAGTGCATGTTCCGTGGTTGCCGCGTTAATGGCATTAAATGAGTTTGCGGACAAGCCATTTGATGATACGCAATTATTAGGCATGATGGGCGAATTAGAAGGGCGAATTTCTGGTAGCGTGCATTACGATAATGTAGCGCCTTGTTTCTTAGGTGGGCTACAGTTGATCATCGAACAAAATGGCATTATTTCCCAACCTGTGCCTGCATTTGAAAACTGGTATTGGGTAATGGCGTATCCGGGAATTAAAGTATCGACAGCAGAAGCGCGTGCTATTCTCCCTGATAGCTACCCACGCCATGACATTGTAAATCATGGCCGGTATTTATCTGGTTTTATCCATGCATGCCATACTAACCAACCATTACTTGCTGCAACAATGATCCAAGATGTCGTGGCTGAGCCTTATCGCACTCAGCTACTGCCAGGGTTTGCAGAGGCACGTAAAAATGCCAAAGAAATTGGTGCGTTAGCATGTGGTATTTCCGGTTCGGGGCCGACACTGTTTGCCATTTGCGATGATAAACAAATCGCTGAAAATATGGCGGATTACTTGCAACAACATTATATTCAGAATGATGAAGGCTTTGTGCATATCTGCCGTTTGGATCTCGCAGGGGCAAGGACAATAGGGTAAATAATGAAACTGTATAATTTAAAAGATAATAACGAACAAGTAAGTTTTGCACAGGCAGTTAAGCAGGGGCTTGGTAAACAACAAGGCTTATTTTTTCCGCAAGATCTGCCAGAGTTTAGTGCAAGCGAAATTGAAGAACTATTAAAATTAGATTTCGTGACACGTAGTAGCCGTATTTTAAATGCCTTTATTGGTGATGAAATTCCTCAAGAAGAATTAGCTGCACGCGTGAAAGCCGCATTTGCCTTCCCTGCACCAGTGTCTAAGGTTGAGGAAGATATCGCGACTTTAGAGCTTTATCACGGCCCTACGCTAGCATTTAAAGACTTTGGTGGGCGTTTTATGGCTCAAGCTTTAGGGCAAGTCGCAGGTGACCAACCAGTTACTATCTTAACGGCAACCTCCGGTGATACAGGGGCAGCAGTTGCACATGCATTTTATCGTTTAAAAAATGTGCAGGTTGTTATTTTATACCCAGAAGGGAAAATCAGCCCGTTACAAGAAAAGCTATTCTGTACACTGGGTGACAATATTCATACCGTTGCTATCAAAGATGATTTCGATGCTTGCCAAGCATTAGTCAAACAATCATTTGATGATGAAGCACTGAAAAAGGCCCTATACCTTAACTCAGCTAACTCGATCAATATTAGCCGCTTACTGGCTCAGATTTGTTATTATTTTGAAGCCGTTGCACAGATCCCAGCTGAAAAACGTGATCAACTCGTGATCTCTGTACCAAGTGGTAACTTTGGGGATCTAACCGCAGGTTTATTAGCTAAATCAATGGGGTTACCTGTTAAGCGTTTTATTGCAGCGACTAACGTGAATGATACTGTCCCACGCTATCTTGTTGAAGGCGAGTGGAAACCACATCAAACCGTAGCTACTTTGTCGAACGCTATGGATGTTAGCCAACCAAATAACTGGCCACGCATTGAGGAATTATTCCGTCGTAAAGGCTGGTCACTGAAAGATCTTGGTTATGGCACGGTTAATGATGATGTGACAAAAGAAACCGTACGTGAATTGGATAAAAAAGGTTATCTATCAGAACCACATGCTGCTGTTGCTTATCGTGTTTTACGTGATCAGCTACAACAAGGGGAATACGGACTATTTTTAGGAACGGCTCACCCAGCTAAGTTTAAAGAAAGTGTCGAGGAAATCTTAGGTAAACAGATCCCTTTACCAAAAGAGCTTGCTGAGCGTGCTGAACTTCCGCTGTTATCGCATTTCTTACCTTCTGATTTTGCAGAGTTGCGTACATTCTTGATGAAATTAGCACCTAAGCAATAAGAGTAAATAGCATATTAATAAATAACGGAGGCTCTGGCCTCCGTTATTTATTCAAGTGAATGAACAATTAAATTTAATCTATTAATTGAGCTGCTCTAAATGACGGTTAATTTCATTTTGAATACTCGCTGAGGAACTATTTTTATTAAACCTCAGCATAGTAATTGCCTTCTCATGTTCATTCATATCGGTAAATAATATTGAGTTCAAAGGCTTTGATTGTTGAAAATCTTTAGATTGGCTTTTGTGATTTAAAATTGCTTGCCTCATAGTTGGTGACGTATTGTTTTTAGTAAAACTAAGGGCAACAGCCGCTTTAGCATGGCTATCTAATTCAGAAAAACTTAATCCTTGGTTAATGGCTTTTTTTGTATTAATTCCAGCTTGATTAAGGTGGTTATTAATCGCCTTTTGAGTCGATGCAGATGTGCTATTCTCAGTAAATGAAAGCGCCGTTGCCGCATTTTTATGTATATTATTTTCAGGTTTTGCGTAAGCCATATTAGCAGTGACAACGATAAGCCCCAAAGTCAAAATAACTTTTTTCATGATAAATCCTTATTAAAATAAAACAGAATAACTTTCTATATGGTTATAATAAGGGTTTATTTCTGTCTAATACCTGACAGAAAAATGACAAATCTGCCATTTTTCTTTTTTAACTCTAAATGAGAAATTTTATATATTATTAGGAAGGAAAATTGTAAAACGGGTAGAATACTCATCTGAAGCAATCTGAATAGATCCTTTATGTGCAAGTATAATTGATTTCACAATCGCTAAACCAATTCCACTCCCCTCATTTTTTCTTTGCCTTGATTTATCCACCCGATAAAATCGATCAAATAACTTAGGGAGATGTTCTTCAGGGATTTTTTTACCTGGGTTACTAATGATAATCTCAATTCCACCTTTGACATTTGCCAAATTTATACTGACGGAATCACCTTTTGGCGTATAGCGGATGCCATTCGAAATTAAATTGGTAATTGCTCGACGAAGCATGTTTTTATCTGCAAAAATAGGGTTTGCTTCACCAATAAGTTTTAATTGAATTTCATTGTCTTCTGCTAAAAACTCAAAGTAATCAAGAATTAAAGTTATTTCCTCCTTAAGATTGATCTGTTTTTTCTCTGGGATCAATCGGTTATCATCGGCTTGCGCCAGAAATAACATGTCTGAGATCATCCGTGATAGTCGATTATATTCTTCCAAGTTTGAATAAAGCACCTCGACTAATTCTTCCTTTGTTCGATTTTTATTTAAAGATATTTGTGTTTCAGTCATTAAATTAGTGATAGGAGTGCGCATTTCATGAGCTATATCCGCTGAAAAATTGGTTTGCCTGACAAAAACATCTTCAATTTTAACCAACATTTGGTTAAATGAAATAGTTAATTGTTTTAGTTCTTTAGGGACAGCGGTTGGGTCTAAGCGAATACTTAAATTCTCTGAGGTGACATTTTTTATTTCATCACTGACATCTTTAAGTGGTTTCAACCCTTTGATAACAAGAAAATAAACAATAGAAACGGTTAAAAAACATAGCAAAACCGCACTGATAATTAAATTATTTATTAGTGAATTAAGGTAATCATGATGGAAATTTAAGGATAAAGCTGTTACTAGCCGATATTTTTTTGCTTCTGAAGGGCCACTGATTTGAATATAGCTTTCTGACAGGCGGTAATTTTTAAGGTAGAGGTCTTTATTGCTTTTGTTAGGGTCATAATTTTTTAAGTGGGAAATAAGTTCTGTTGTTGCATTCGGTGATGTTAATACCTTTCCATTATTGTCACTCAAATAAACCACAATATCTTGATGTTCATTAATAATAGTTCTGATCAGTGTATATTGCTCATCTTGTGAGCCAGCATTTTCGTTTAATAAACTGTGGATCGTTAAATTAATTTGGTTGAGTGTATATTCATCTTGCTGTTTAAAATGCAAAACGACAGAGTTGATCATAAGCCAGCTAAATAATAACAATGCAAGGGAAAGGGTGATGCTGATCAAGAAAATAAGCCGAGCAGAAATAGAGATCGGGGAGCGAAATAGCTTATTCATTTTCTGGGATCTCAAGTAAATACCCCATACCCCTAATGGTATGGATCAGTTTCGGTTCGTAATTATGATCGATTTTTGATCTTAAACGCTTAATCGCGACATCAATAACATTGGTGTCGCTATCAAAATTCATGTCCCATACTTTTGATGCAATTAAAGAGCGTGATAGCACTTCGCCTTGATGTAGAACAAAAAGCTCAAGCAAAGCAAATTCTTTACTCGTTAAATTAATTTTTTCATTAGACCGAGTGACTCGTCTTTTAATTAAATCAACATGCAAATCAGCAATAGAAAATTGAGTTTTTTGAATATTATTATTTCCTCGACGTAAAAGAGTTCTAACACGAGCAAGTAATTCAGAAAAATCGAAAGGTTTTACAAGATAATCGTCAGCGCCAAGTTCAAGGCCTTTCACTCGATGCTCAACATTACCTAATGCAGTTAACATTAATATAGGAGTGTTTTTGCCTATAGTACGTAGGTTTTTCGCTATTTCCCAACCGTTAATATCAGGCAACATGACATCAAGGATGATGAGGTCATACTCTTCTGTTGTTGCCATATGAAGCCCCGTAATACCATTTTCTATCGCATCGACAATAAAACCAGATTCAGTTAAGCCTTTTGATAAATATTCTCTGGTTTTATGTTCATCTTCTACAATAAGTAATTTCACAAGTACCTCAAAGCTGAGTTGGAGCTATTTTATCCAGCTTTATTCTAAGCATTGAAACCAACAAATGTAAAATGACAAATTTGTCATTTTCATGTCATGAATCTAACAGGAGGTGTTTTTTACCATAGCAATAATTTTAATTACTAGGGGCGTGGCTATACCATGTTTTCACCAAAAATATTACTGATAGCTCATGCTCTAATTTTAACAGGGTGCGTCTCTCTCGCTCCTGAATATCAGCGCCCAAAGTCTAATGTACCAGAACAATTACATTCTGATTTAACGGCCGCTAGCAGAACAAGGGAATCGACATTTTCTATACCTAGCTGGCAAGCATTTATTCAAGACCCGCAAATGAAAAGGGTGATACAGACAGCCCTTGAAAAGAACAGTGACCTTTATCTTGCCGCATTAGATGTGGAAGAAGCTCGTGTTCGTTTTGGCTTGTCTCAGGCTGAAAAGTACCCACAAATTAGCTCATCAGCGAGTGGTGATTATAACCAGTCACTGAATTCTGATTCATCTCTGAATAAAAAATACAGTGCGGGTATTGATATTAGTTATGAGCTCGATTTTTTTGGTCGTATTAAGAATTTATCAGAAGCTGATAAAGCAAAATTCCTTTCTTCTAAAGAAATGAGCCGAGCTACACAAATTTTAACGATTAAGGCTGTCGCTGACGCATATTTAGATGTGGTATACAACCAACAACTTTTATTAATTGCTCAAGAAACAAAAAACAGTTATCTCAACAGCCAATCTATTGTGAGGCAAAAAGTTGCAGCAGGAAATGCGACACTATCAGATTTAGAGCAAGCGAAAGGGCAAGTTCAATCCATTGAAATTAGTATAGAAAAAATTAATAGTGAAATAGTAAGAAATGAAAACTTAGTCAATTTCTTGACGCATGATTACGCTGAGAAAATAAAAATAGCCTCAACGAGCTATGAGCCAAAGTATCCACTTATTATAACCCCCTCAAATATACCTTCTGAAATGTTATTAAAAAGGCCTGATATTATGGCGGCAGAGCAAAATATTATTTCAGAAAATGCGAATATTGGTGTAGCAAGAGCGGCATTCTTCCCTTCTATTTCTTTCAATACTGGCATTGAGAATAGTAATGACTCTTTGTCGGGACTATTTGATTCCTCGAATGGTATTTGGAATTTTATTCCTAAAATTACACTCCCTATTTTTACTGGTGGTACAAATAGCCGAAATTTAGAGCTAGCGACTATTCGCAAAAATAAAGCAATTGTTAATTACGAGAAAAATATCCAAGTGGCTTTTCGTGAAGTGAAAGATGCGTTGGTGATTAAATCTAGTTTAGAAAAACAAATATTCTCTCAAAAGCAGTATGTCAAAACGTTAGAACATGTATTGGCTCAAAAACAAGCTAGTTACCAATATGGCAGTTTAAGCTATTTAGATGTTCTTGAATCACAAAGAATTTTATTTACAGAGCAACAGAATTTATTGATGTTGAAAATAGAGCAGCAGAAGAATGAAGTGAATTTATTCTCTGCATTAGGTGGCGGACAAATAGGATCGTAAACATGAAAAATTTGAATAAAGTTATTTTTGCCCTTTCGATAGGGATGTTCACAACGATAGGTTACGCAAATACAGCGGAGCACGATCATTCTGTTTACCCAGAAAAAGTTGCTGAGCCGGTTATTAACACAGAAGGTAAGTTAATTGCGATTGATAAAGTGAATAAAAAACTAACAATTAACCACCAAGCAATTGAAAGTATTGGTTGGCCACCAATGACTATGCGTTTTACCTATGAAGATGAAAATATGATTAAAGGTTTACAAGAGAATGATGAACTAACGTTTTCTTTTTCTCAAAAAGGCAACCTTTCCATATTGAAATCAATCGAAAAGATAAATTAAATAGATAGAGAGATGTTATGTCATTAGTCAACCTGGCCAAATTACTGCTTGTGGTTATTTTATCGAGTGCGATTTCAATTTTATTTTACCGTTATTTCTTTGTAGATGAAAAACTGGTACAGGAAACTGAAAAACAAGAGCGCACCGTTTTATATTGGTATGACCCGATGTACCCAAATACTAAATTTGAGCAGCCGGGTAAGTCTCCTTTTATGGATATGGACTTAGTACCTAAATATGCGGATGAGAATTTAGCTTCAGCAGATAGTAAAGGGGTCACTATTAACCCAACACAAACGCAAAATTTAGGTGTTAAAACAGTGGCTGTGAAATGGGGAAAATTAAACTATGACTTAACATTTCCTGCTGAAATTGTATTTAATGACCACCAATTTGCCATCGTACAAGCACGGGAAAGTGGTTTTGTCGAAAAAGTTTATCCATTTACGGTGGGGGAGCAGATCCAAAAAGGAGAAGCTATCGCTGAGTTAACCATCCCTGCATGGGTCGAAGCTCAAAGTGAATATCTCGCCTTGAAGCAGATGGGCGTTCCACAAACAGATCTTAATAGCGTGCTTGAACGCCTACGTTTAAATGGCATGCCAGAAAATTCAATTGCTCAATTTATTAAAAGTAGCAAAGTACAAACTCGTTTTATCATCAAAGCGCCTATTTCAGGGGTGATTACAGCACTAAACCTACGCCTTGGAATGAATGTGACAAAAGAAGGAGTTATTGCTCAAATTCAAGGAACAACTCCATTATGGTTGAATGCATCTATTTCACAATCAACAGCAGAATTGTTGAATAAAGAGGTTCAATTTTCTGTTGCTATTCCTGCTTATCCTAATCACCAATTTAAAGTAAATAACTGGTTGATATTACCGAGTGCTGATGCGGCTAGCCGGACTATTAATATTCGTGCAGAAATTACAAATGGAGAAAATTTATTAAAACCTGGGATGACTGCTTATTTAAATTTAGTCGCTGAAGATAAAGAAAGTCTGTTAATTCCTTCTCAGGCGATAGTGGATTCAGGTAAAGAACAACATGTGATTGCGGTAGGGAAAGACGGTGAGTTTATCCCGAAAAAAGTCCGGGTCATCAAGGAATCTCAACAAATGACAGCCATATCTGAAGGTTTACAAGTTGGAGAGCCTATAGTGACTCAAGGTATTTTCCTTATTGATTCTGAAGCCAATATTGCTGGTGCATTAGCACGAATGGAAGCACTTTCTGAGCAAGCCACACCATCTAATCATTCATCACATAAATCTCAGGAGTAGACTATGTTGGAATGGATTATAAGACGCTCAGTAGCTAATCGGTTCTTGGTATTAATGGGGGTAGTCTTTTTAGTTATTGTAGGCCTCTGGAGTATTCGCCATACACCAGTTGATGCCTTGCCTGACTTATCCGATGTTCAAGTCATTATTAAAACGACCTATCCGGGTCAGGCCCCACAGTTAGTTGAAAACCAAGTTACTTACCCAATAACTACCACGATGTTATCTGTACCAGGTGCCAAAACAGTACGAGGTTTTTCTGCATTTGGTGATTCATATGTTTATGTTATTTTTGAAGATAATACTGATTTGTACTGGGCTCGTTCAAGGGTTTTGGAGTATTTAAATCAGGTTCAAACTAAGTTACCTAAAGGGGCAGTCGCATCGATTGGACCAGATGCGACAGGGGTAGGCTGGGTTTTTGAATATGCTTTAGTCGATAAAACTGGAAAGCATAATCTAGCTGAATTACGTTCATTACAAGATTGGTTTTTGAAGTATGAATTAAAAGCGCTGCCTAATGTTTCGGAAGTAGCAACCGTTGGTGGTGTGGTGAAATCATACCAAATAGTGGTTGACCCTCTGAAGCTTGCCCAGTTCTCAATTACTTTACCTGAGATAAAACAATCGGTAGAGATGGCTAACCAAGAAGCTGGGGGCTCTTCAATTGAGATTGCTGAAGCTGAGTATATGGTTAGAGCTAGTGGCTATCTTCAGTCACTGGATGATTTTAATAAAATTTACCTGAAAACATCTGAAAGTGGCATTCCTATTTATTTACAAGATGTTGCGCGAGTACAAGAAGGCCCTGAGATGCGCCGTGGGGTCGCGGAGCTGAATGGTGAGGGGGAAGTTGTTGGTGGAATAATTTTACTTCGCTCAGGTGAAAATGCACGTGATGTTATCCAAGATGTAAAACAAAAACTTGATGATTTAAAAGCTAGCTTACCCGAAGGTATTGAAATCATCACAACCTATGATAGAAGCATATTAATTGATAATGCTATAGATAATTTAAGTTATAAATTACTGGAAGAATTTATTGTTGTAGCCCTCGTCTGTGCCGTTTTTTTATGGCACTTTCGTTCGGCATTAGTGGCTATTATTTCTTTACCGCTTGGTTTATTTATTGCTTTTATTGTAATGCGCTATCAAGGAATAAATGCAAATATTATGTCGTTAGGGGGGATTGCAATTGCGATTGGTGCGATGGTTGACGCTGCAATCGTGATGATAGAGAACGCCCATAAAAAATTAGAAAAATGGCAACACCAAAATGAAGGTAAAATACTCGATAATGCTCAGCGTTGGAAACTTATAACTGATTCCGCTGTGGAAGTTGGGCCTGCCTTATTCATTAGTTTATTAATTATCACTCTTTCTTTTATCCCTATTTTTACGTTAGAAGGGCAAGAAGGACGGTTATTTGGACCACTTGCGTTTACAAAAACCTATGCAATGGCTGGGGCAGCTGCCTTAGCATTAATAGTGATCCCCATTTTAATGGGGTATTGGATCCGCGGTAATATTCCAAATGAAAATAAAAACCCACTTAACCGTTGGCTTATCTCACTGTATAGCCCTATTTTGCTTAAGGTTTTAGCATGGCCGAAAACGACATTATTAATCGGTTTTTTAACACTATTTACCGTGATATGGCCGTTAAAGCATTTAGGCGGTGAATTCTTACCATCAATTAATGAAGGCGACTTGTTATATATGCCTTCAACATTGCCGGGGGTTTCACCCGCTCAAGCTGCATTTTTATTACAGAACACCGATAAGCTTATAAAAACCATTCCTGAAGTAGACACTGTATTTGGCAAAGTTGGTAAAGCTGAGACGGCAACAGACTCCGCTCCTATGGAAATGATTGAAACGACAATTCGTTTGAAACCACAATCACAGTGGCGAGAAGGGATGACGCTTGAAAAAATCATTGACGAATTAGATGAAACAGTTCGTTTACCAGGGGTTGCAAACCTATGGGTTCCACCAATTCGTAACCGGATCGATATGCTTTCAACGGGGGTAAAAAGCCCTATCGGGATTAAAGTTTCAGGTAAAGATCTCCAAGAAATTGATGCTTTAGCGCAAGAAATTGAAAAAGTAACTAAATCTGTGCCCGGTGTTGTTTCTGTATTAGCAGAAAGGTTGGTTGGTGGCCGCTATATTGATGTCAAGATTGATAGAGAAAAAGCCGCCCGTTATGGAATGAGTATTAGCGATGTACAAGTGTATATATCGATGGCGACAGGGGGGGAAATGATTGGTGAAACGGTAGAAGGTATTGAACGTTATCCCATAAGTCTAAGATATCCACAGGATCATCGAAATAGTGTTTCCGCATTGAAATTATTACCGATTTTAACGCCAAGTAAGCAACAAATTGTACTGAGTGATGTCGCCGATGTGGCTGTCAATATGGGGGCACCTATGTTGAAAACAGAAAATGCACGTCCAACAAGTTGGATTTATATTGACGCACGAGACCGCGATATGGTTTCTGTTATTAAAGATATTGATGCCGCAATAAAAGATAACATCCAAATGAAGCCGGGGTTGAGTTATTCATTTACAGGGCAATTTGAATTATTAGAAAGAGCTAACCAAAAGCTTATGCTAATGGTACCCGCAACTATTATGATCATTTTTGTGTTGTTGTATTTAGCTTTTAGGCGTTTCAGTGAAGCATTACTTATTTTACTCAGCCTACCTTTTGCTTTAGTCGGGGCTATTTGGTTCCTTTATTGGATGAATTTTAATTTATCCGTTGCGACGGGAACGGGGTTCATTGCATTGGCGGGCGTAGCCGCTGAGTTCGGTGTTGTTATGTTGATTTATTTAAGACATGCTATTGAAGATAAAGAAAAAGTACAAGGAATTAACCAGTTATCAAAACAAGATTTAGATAGTGCATTATATGAAGGTGCAGTACTTAGAGTCAGACCTAAAGCCATGACGGTTGCGGTAATTTTAGCAGGTTTATTACCTATTTTATTAGGTACTGGAGTTGGCTCTGAAGTGATGAGTCGGATTGCAGCCCCCATGATTGGAGGAATGATCACTGCACCATTATTATCGTTATTTATTATTCCTGCTGCATACAAACTAATTTGTCAGGCGCGCAATAAAAAATAGATTTTTATAAATATTATTAGTGATTATTTAAAAGGTGAACTGGATGAAAAAACTAATTTTAAGTGGAATGTTATTACTGTCATTTTCGGCTTTTTCGCAAGCAGAAAGCGTACAATTGTATAAAGATGCAAACTGTGGCTGCTGCCAGTTATGGGGGGAAGCAATTAATAAAGCGGGCTATGATGTTGTTATTAATGAGATAAGTTATGATGAATTAAGCCAGTTAAATGATAAATTAAAGGTGCCTTATAATTTACGTAGCTGCCATATTGCTAAATATAAAGGGAAAGTGATTGTTGGTCATGTCCCCGTAAGTAGTCTTGACGCTATTGAATCACTCCCCGCGGATGTCGTTGGCATTTCGGTGCCGGGGATGCCAATTGGCAGTTTAGGGATGGAACAACCGGATGGCAGAACCCAGCCATATTCCGTCGTCCAATTTAAAGCGAATGGTGAATACCGTTAGTTTTTATTATTATCAAGTTGCAGATATACTCTGCAACTTGCCTTAAGAAGCAATTTATATTGAATCCTCTAAAATCAATTCAATAGTTTTAAGTTCCTGTTGCGTAAAAGCGCGATTTTTCAATATCCCCATAGCATCATCAATTTGGCTAATGCGACTAGCACCAATCAATACCGAGGTGATTCGGTCATGACGAAGTAGCCATGCTAAGGCCATTTGGTTGAGTTTTTGACCTCTTTTTTCCGCAAGTTCGTTCAACTGTTTGACTTTAGATAAAACACTTGAAGTGAGCCTTTCTGGCGGTAGTGAAGGGTTACCAGCAGCCCGTGAATCGGCAGGGATACCGTTTAAATAGCGGTCAGTTAAAATTCCACCAGCCAGTGGTGAATAAGCGATAGAGCCAACCCCTTCTTCTTCCAGTAAATCAAGGAGTCCTTCTTCGGGCGTGCGTTCTAACATGGAATATTTAGGTTGATGGATAAGACATGGAGTACCTAATTTATTGAGGATACTGATGGCCTCCTTTGCTACATCTGTAGGATAATTAGATATACCTACGTATAATGCTTTACCTTGGTGCACAATGAGGTTAAGAGCCCCCATGGTTTCTTCTAAAGGGGTGTTTGGATCAGGGCGGTGATGATAAAAAATATCGACATAATCAAGTCCCATCCGTTTCAAACTTTGATTTAGGCTTGCAATAAGATATTTTTTACTTCCCCAATCACCATAAGGGCCATCCCACATGGTATAACCTGCTTTTGAAGAAATAATCATTTCATCACGATAAGGTAGGAAATCTTGTTGTAAGATCCGACCAAATTTGCTTTCCGCAGCACCGGGTGGTGGGCCATAATTATTGGCGAGATCAAAATGGGTGATCCCAAGGTCAAATGCGTGCCGAAGCATGGCTTGGCAATTATCAAAAGGTTTGTTATCGCCGAAATTATGCCATAACCCTAATGAAATCATTGGTAAACGTAACCCGCTACGGCCACATGAACGATACTCCATTTCAGTATAGCGCTTTGATGATGCAACATAAGGCATACTTTACCTCCAAAATAGTGGGTAAAACTTAACCTATGTTGTCATAAACTGAAACCGTAAACTGAGTAATCGATGCGAATTTTTGTGAGTATGCAGGCTTTATTATTAAACTGTGATGGGGTACGAAAAAATAAAACATCTTGAAATAATCAGGTATTGACCTTATGGCAATACCTGAATTTGAGTTTTAAGGCTGTTCTGAGCGGGTAAAGACTAACTCATTACCTTTAGACTGGCTTTCATCAAATTGATAACCATCTAAATTAAAATCAGAAAGCTGATCTGTTTTCGTTAATTTATTTTGGATAATAAACCGGCTCATTAAACCACGAGCTTTCTTTGCATAAAAACTGATGACTTTATATTTACCGTTTTTTTCATCAAGAAAAATAGGTTTAATGATTTCGCCATCCAGTTTTTTAGTGTTCACTGATTTAAAATATTCATCGGATGCAAGGTTGACGAGCACTTGGTCTTTTTGCTCTGCAAGTGCTTGGTTAAGCTGTTTGGTGATAATGTCTCCCCAAAATTCATACAAATCTTTGCCACGGGTGTTTTTTAAACGAATGCCCATTTCTAAGCGATATGGCTGCATCAAATCTAAAGGCCTTAATACGCCATACAGACCAGATAAAATACGCAAGTGAGATTGGGCAAATTCAAAATCTGCTTGAGAAAAGCTTTCGGCTTGCATGCCAGTATAGACATCACCTTTAAACGCTAAAATAGCTTGCCTTGCATTGTCAGGTGTAAAATCAGCATGCCACTCTGCGAAACGAGCGGCATTGAGCCCTGCTAGCTTATCACTAATTTTCATTAAACTTGCAATATCAGCGGGGGTTAGCTTACGGCATACATTAATCAGTTTCTGTGATTCAGCCAATAGCTCGGGTTGTGTGAATTGCTGGGTTGCCAGGGGGCTTTCGTAGTCTAATGTTTTTGCAGGTGAAATAGTAATCAGCATGACTTGACCCTTTTTAAACAATGATAGCCGTTACTTTAGCAAAAATTCATCCTTAATGGCTAATTGATATAATAAGCCAAACCAATATTGTTTTTTGTTATTCTTTAATCAATGATGTTTAGCTAAAAGGATTCAGTTTTATATCAAGGGGCGAAACCGATTGCTAATCAAATAGTTGCTTCTGACTGGATTTCCTTGCTTGCAGCAATGTGGATGCATGATATTATCTGTATACGGTGCGGCTATAGCCACAATTCCTTTATAATACGCAAAGTAATTCAAATTGTAGGTAGGTGGTAAGCAAACACCACTACAGCTTGAAGTATGACGGGTATAACAACGAGATTAAAGAAATGACCGATAAACTAACCTCCTTACGTAGTCTGACAACCGTTGTTGCTGATACTGGCGACATCGAAGCGATGAAGCTATACAAACCACAAGATGCGACAACTAATCCGTCGCTGATCTTAAATGCTGCACAAATGCCTGAATACCGCAAACTAATCGATGAAGCGGTAGAGTGGGCGCGTAAGCAAAGCAGCAACCGCGAGCAACAAATTGTTGATGCTTGTGACAAACTGGCAGTTAATATCGGTCTGGAAATTCTGAAATTAGTTCCGGGTCGTATTTCTACTGAAGTTGATGCGCGTCTTTCTTATGACGAAGAAGCTTGTATTGCTAAAGCTCGTCATTTAATCAAAATGTACAACGATGCTGGCATCAGCAATGACCGTATTCTGATTAAACTCGCTTCAACTTGGCAAGGTATCCGTGCTGCGGAGAAACTAGAAAAAGAAGGCATTAACTGTAACCTAACCTTATTATTCTCTTTTGCTCAAGCTCGTGCTTGTGCGGAAGCGGGGGTTTACCTAATTTCCCCATTTGTAGGCCGTATCCTTGACTGGTACAAAGCCAATACGGATAAAAAAGAATTTGCGCCACAAGAAGACCCAGGTGTGATTTCTGTGACTGAAATCTATAACTACTACAAAGCTCATGGCTATAAAACAGTAGTGATGGGTGCAAGCTTCCGTAATGTTGGTGAAATCATCGAATTAGCAGGTTGTGACCGTCTAACAATCTCTCCGGGCTTACTGAAAGAGTTATCTGAATCACAAGGTGAATTAGTTCGTAAACTGACTGATGCGGGTAAAACTCAAGAGCCAGGTGAAAAACTGACTGAAGCTGAGTTCTACTGGCAGCATAACCAAGACCCAATGGCGGTTGATAAACTGTCTGATGGTATTCGTAAGTTTGCGGTAGACCAAGAAAAACTGGAAAAAATGATTGCAGATTTACTGTAATATTACCTTTTTCTATTCAAACCCAGCTTACGAGCTGGGTTTTTTTATGAAAATTTTTCATTGAGTTAGTTCTCAATTTCAATATATAAAATTGAGGGCGCTGTATGAAAAAACGCATCATGATATGATAAGAGCCTGTTTACCCATGAGTAAACAGCTTCTGATTGATCAATTTTTTGAGGTTTATATGAATGAATTGCGCATAGGTCTGGTTTCAGTATCTGATCGTGCTTCGAGTGGTATTTATGAAGATAAAGGTATTCCTGCATTAGAAGAGTGGTTAGCAAAAACGCTGACAACGCCTTTTCGTATTGAAACTCGCCTGATCCCTGATGAGCAAATCATGATTGAGCAAACACTGTGTGAGCTGGTGGATGAATTTGCTTGCCACTTGGTTCTAACAACAGGTGGTACTGGGCCAGCTCGCCGTGATGTGACTCCAGATGCAACTCTTGCGGTTTCAGACCGTGAAATGCCCGGGTTTGGTGAACAAATGCGCCAAATTAGTTTGAAGTTTGTCCCTACGGCGATTTTATCCCGCCAAGTTGGTGTGATCCGTAATCAAGCTTTAATTTTGAACTTGCCAGGGCAGCCGAAAGCAATTGCCGAGACTCTTGAGGGGTTAAAAGATAAAGACGGTAATGTATTAGTCTCTGGGATTTTTGCCAGTATTCCATATTGCATTCAATTACTTGACGGCCCATATGTGGAAACTGACCCTGCAATAGTCAAAGCTTTTAGGCCTAAATCGGCGATCCGGTCAGAATAGTTATCGTGAGAAGTGTCATTGAACGTAATCAGGTGAGTGTTCCCCACCTGATTAAGACGATTTAAGGTAAATAATTAAAAACTATTCCTTATCATTAACTGCGCTGCCCAATAGGTAATACTGTTTTGCCATATTGTTCATTTAAAATCTCAGCAACAGCTAAGTAAAATGCACTGGCGCCGCAGATAATGCCCTCAAAACCTGCAAATTTCAGTAATGTGGCATTGCCTGTTATATTTCCAATGGCTAATAGCGCGAATAAAACCGTTAAGCTACCAAAGACAAATTGCAGTGCTAAGTTTGCTTTAAAGGTTCCTAAGAACATAAAAAAGGTAAAGACTCCCCAAATAGCGAGAAAGACGCCTAAAAACTCAGGGGAAGTTGCTTCGGCTAACCCTAATGTTGGTAAAAATAATAAACCAACTAATGAAATCCAAAACATGCCGTAGGAGGTAAATGCGGTTGCACCAAATGTATTGCCTTTTTTATACTCAATCAGTCCAGCAATAAATTGAGCAAGCCCACCGTAGAAAATCCCCATACTTAAAATAACAGATGAAAGAGGAAAGAAACCTGCATTATGGATATTTAGCAGGATGGTTGTCATACCAAAGCCGAGTAAACCAAGCGGGCCTGGATTTGCAAGAGAGCTAGGCTGCATATAACCTCTAGTAAAATATATAAAATTCAAGTAGATATAAGTTGATTAATGCTGCCTGGTTGGCAGCAACGGCGGATCATACGCAGTTTCAATTGCTCAAACCATGATCACAAGACAGGTTTTTTTGCAATAAATGCAAATTTTTTTTAATTCCCCCCTTGATGAATGGATTTGTGACCCCATCTTTAAGACATCGACGGATATCAATCAGAATTATTGCGTATTTAAAAATAATTTTGAGCTCAGAGTGAAAACTCCCTTGAAAATGAAATATTGAGCCACATATAGATTGATATCGAAATCATAGTGAAAAGAATTCCTTTGGAGGCGTTTTAGATGGGTAAAATTATTGGTATCGACTTGGGTACAACAAACTCATGCGTTGCAATTATGGATGGTACTACAGCTCGTGTTCTGGAGAACAGCGAAGGTGATAGAACTACTCCTTCCATCATTGCGTACACTCAAGATGGTGAAATTTTAGTTGGTCAGCCAGCAAAACGCCAGGCTGTGACTAACCCTGAAAATACTTTATTTGCAATCAAACGTTTGATTGGTCGTCGTTTCCAAGACGAAGAAGTTCAACGCGACGTTTCTATCATGCCATATAAAATTATTGCGGCTGATAACGGCGATGCTTGGTTAGACGTGAAAGGCCAAAAAATGGCTCCACCACAAGTTTCAGCTGAAGTTCTGAAAAAAATGAAGAAAACAGCAGAAGACTATTTAGGTGAGCCTGTAACAGAAGCTGTTATCACTGTTCCTGCATACTTTAATGATGCACAACGTCAAGCAACTAAAGATGCGGGTCGTATCGCTGGTTTAGAAGTAAAACGTATCATTAACGAACCAACAGCTGCTGCTCTGGCCTATGGTTTAGATAGAGAAGTTGGTAACCGTACTATTGCGGTTTATGACTTAGGTGGTGGTACATTCGACTTATCAATTATCGAAATCGATGAAGTTGATGGCGAAAAAACATATGAAGTACTGGCAACCAACGGTGATACTCACTTAGGTGGTGAAGACTTCGATACTCGTTTAATCAATTACTTAGTTGAAGAATTTAAGAAAGAACAAGGTGTTGACCTGCGTAACGACCCGTTAGCAATGCAACGTCTGAAAGAATCTGCAGAAAAAGCAAAAATTGAGCTGTCTTCTGCACAACAAACTGATGTTAACCTGCCGTATATTACTGCGGATGCAACAGGTCCTAAACATATGAATATCAAAGTGACTCGTGCGAAATTAGAGTCACTGGTAGAAGATTTAGTTAAGCGTTCAATGGAGCCAGTTAAAGTTGCTCTACAAGACGCAGGTTTAAGCGTGAGTGAAATCAACGACGTTATTTTAGTTGGTGGTCAAACACGTATGCCAATGGTACAAAAAGTTGTTGCTGATTTCTTCGGTAAAGAGCCACGTAAAGACGTGAACCCAGACGAAGCAGTGGCAATGGGTGCAGCAGTACAAGGTGGTGTTTTAGCGGGTGATGTTAAAGACGTTCTGTTACTTGACGTAACGCCTCTGTCTTTAGGTATCGAAACTATGGGCGGTGTGATGACTTCGTTAATCTCGAAGAACACGACTATCCCAACGAAACACAGCCAAGTATTCTCAACCGCTGAAGATAACCAAGCTGCAGTAACTATCCATGTTCTGCAAGGTGAGCGTAAACGTGCAAGTGATAACAAATCACTGGGTCAGTTTAACTTAGATGGTATCCAAGCAGCACCACGTGGTATGCCACAAATTGAAGTTACTTTCGACATTGATGCTGATGGTATCTTGCATGTTTCTGCGAAAGATAAAAACAGTGGTCGTGAGCAAAATATCACTATTAAAGCTTCCTCTGGTCTGAATGACGAGGAAATCGAAAAAATGGTACGTGACGCAGAAGCGAACGCTGAATCTGACCGTAAATTTGAAGAGTTGGTTCAAGTTCGTAATCAAGCTGACCAACTGGTGCATGGTACTCGTAAACAAATCGAAGAAGCCGGTGATAAACTCCCAGCGGAAGATAAAGCGAATATCGAAAAAGCAACTTCTGAGTTAGAAGCAGCATCTAAAGGTGAAGATAAAGCAGATATTGAAGCGAAAATCCAAGCCTTAGTAACTGCATCTGCGAAACTTTTAGAAATTGCACAACAACAAGCTCAAGCTGGAGGTGCAGATGCAACTGGCGCTGAAGCTAAGAAAGATGATGATGTTGTTGATGCTGAATTCGAAGAAGTTAACGACAAAGACAAAAAATAATGCCCTTAGCGGGCGCAGTAGCTGTAGCAAATGATAGTTACTGATACCGGATACGGGCGTCGAGGAAACTCTACGCCCGTTCCGCATGTTAAGGGTAAATAGAGAATGGCAAAAAGAGACTTTTATGAGGTTCTAGGCCTCGAGAAAAATGCTTCCGAAAAAGATATTAAGCGGGCTTATAAGCGCTTAGCAATGAAGTATCACCCTGACCGTAATCAGGGGAATAAAGACGAATCCGAAGTCAAATTTAAAGAAATTAAAGAGGCTTACGAAGTTCTATCTGATGATCAAAAACGTGCGGCTTATGACCAATATGGCCATGCGGCGTTTGAACAAGGTGGAATGGGCGGCGGTGGTTTCGGCGGTGGTGCTGACTTTAGCGATATCTTTGGTGACGTCTTCGGTGATATTTTTGGAGGCGGCCGCAGACAGCAACGCCCAAGCCGTGGTTCTGACCTGCAATACAACATGGAACTGACTCTTGAAGAAGCCGTCCGTGGAGTGACCAAAGAAATTCGTATTCCAACACTGGAAACCTGTGATGTGTGCCATGGAAATGGTGCTAAACCAGGGACCAGTGCAGATACCTGCTCAACCTGTCATGGGATGGGGCAAGTACATATGCGCCAAGGCTTTTTCTCAGTACAACAGCCTTGCCCAACCTGTCATGGTCGCGGTAAAGTGATTAAAGACCCATGCAATAAATGTCATGGTCATGGTCGAGTTGAAAGATATAAAACCTTATCAGTAAAAATCCCTGCAGGGGTTGATACAGGTGACCGCGTTCGCTTATCTGGCGAAGGTGAGGCCGGTGAAAATGGGGCGCCATCAGGGGATTTATTCGTTCAGGTTCATGTATTACCTCATAATATTTTTGAGCGTGATGGTAATAACTTGCATTGTGAAGTGCCTATTAACTTCGCTGACGCTGCACTTGGAGGGGAAATTGAAGTCCCAACTCTTGATGGGCGTGTGAAACTAAAAATCCCGGCAGAAACTCAGACCGGTAAAATTTTCCGCATGAAAGGGAAAGGGGTGAAATCCGTTCGTGGGGGCTTACAAGGTGATTTAATGTGCCACATTGTGGTCGAAACACCAGTCAAACTGAATGAGAAACAAAAAGCATTACTGCAAGAGTTTGGTGAGTCGTTAGGTGGAAAAGGGGGAGAAAAGAATAGCCCTCGTTCTAAAAGTTTTTTAGATGGTGTTAAAAAATTCTTTGATGATTTAACTAAATAAATAATTAGTTAATAATAAATCAAGCTGGATGGCTGACTTTACATATGGTGAAGTCAGCCATTTTTATACCTTATTTAACAACTTCTCCGCTAGCAATCACCGTTTTACGTACTTGGTTAGCAAAATCTTGGGCTTCTGCAATAATTGCCCCCTCATTTGCGGTCAGTAATTGGCGATCTTTCATCAATAGCTTACCATCAACAATAGTATGGCGAACATTCGAGCCATTGGCTCCATACACTAAAGCAGCATATGGGCTATACATAGGAACCATATTTGGTGATTTAGTATCAATAACAATAATGTCTGCCAACTTACCTTCTTCAAGGGAACCTAATTTATCTTCCATATGTAGTGCTCGAGCAGAACCCATTGTTGCCATTTCAACAACGGTAATAGGAGGCATAGCAGCTCTATCTTTATTTTCGAGTTTGTGAATTTTACCGACCAAATTGAGTTCATTTAAGGTGGTTAGCGTGTTGCTCGACATCGGCCCATCGGTCCCTAGACCTACCCGAATTCCTTTTTCTAGCATAGTTGTTACGGGAGCAACTCCCTTAGCTGATTTAGTATTCGCACTAATATTATGTGCGACACCTACATCATATTGCTTTAATAAATCCATGTCTTTTTCATCGACCATAATGGCATGGGCGGCGATAACTTTATTATTCAATGCGCCAATATCAGCCATGTATTGAACAGGGCTTTTACCACCAGTGCGTTTCGCAATTTCTTCTTGTTCACGGTCTGTTTCGGCGAGGTGGATCATCACTGGCACATTCAGTTCTTGAGATAACTTAGCAATTTTCTGCAAATGTTCAGTTGAATTGGTATAGGGAGCATGAGGGGCGAAAGCTGGTGTAATACGTGGATGATTTTTATATTGGTTAATAAAGTTAACGGCATATTCAATGCCTTCATCGGCATTTTTCGCATCAGCCACAGGGAATTTGATGACTGACTCCCCTAGTACCGCCCTTAAACCAATTTTATCTACTGTTTTAGCGACTTCATCCTCAAAATAATACATATCAACGTATGTGGTAACACCACCTTTAATCATTTCGATATTGGCGAGATTTGCCCCAATACGTACCATCTCACGAGATACCATTTTGCTTTCTAATGGGAAAATATAGCGATGTAAGCGGTCAGGCACATCATCGGCTAAAGAGCGAAATACAGTCATAGAGGCGTGAGTATGGGTATTAATTAGCCCAGGCATAACAATATCACCATTAACATTTAGAACATCTGATGCTTGATAATTTTTTGCTAGCTCAGGCCCCCCAACAGCTATGATTTTGTTGTCTTTAACCACAACGGTTCCGTGGTCGATAACTTGTTTTTTATTATCCATAGTGAGGACAGTACCATCAACAATCATGATATCAGCGGGCGTAGCAGCAAAGCTGGTGAAAGAAGCGCTGATAACAGTTAGTGCTAGTAAGGATTTTGAGAATGACATTATTGCCTCATATCTAAATGAAAAATTAGCTGCGTTTTTTATATATCGTTTCAGGGTGTTTGAGAGTGAAGTTAATTGCAATCACTCTGGGTATTTTGATATACCAATGATAGTTTACAGAGACTATTATAAAAACTAATAGTTATTTTATTAGTAATATCAGTGTATTAGTATATTAGGTGCTGAGTTTAGCGAGTAAGACACCAAATAAAATAACGACACAGGCAATGACCCGCATCATATTGAACTTTTCTTTCAGAAAAACAATCGATAAAAACATGGCAAACAGAACGCTGGTTTCTCTAATGGCAGCAACGACGACAATAGGTGCTTGGCTCATTGCCCATATTGCAATCCCGTAACTGATAAGTTGCATTAACCCACCTAATAGCCCTGAACGCCAATATTGCTGAACCCCGCTCAATAAACGACGACGGTATTTAATGATGCCTGGTACGATTAATACGACCCCATTTAATAAAAATAACCAAAGTGTATACACCACAGGGTCTTCGCTAGATCGAGAACCATAACCATCTGATAGGGTATAGCAAGCCGTAAAAAAAGCGGTACATAAAGCGAAGGTTAGCGCCTTCCCATTGATATTTAAGGTGAATTTTTTCCCTGCAAAAGCAATTAAGACAACACCACTTATAATTAATAGGATGCCAATAAACCCCATTAATGGTATTAACTCATTGAATAATAAAGCACTAAGTAGAGCCGTTATTAAAGGTGCAGACCCACGAGATATTGGGTAAATCTGCCCTAGATCGCCGTATGTATAAGCCTGACTCAAAAAGTAGGTATAACCAATATGAAACAGTACCGATAACGCAAGCCAATGGATGGCCTCAGGCGAAGGTAAACCAAGCCAAAGTATTGCAGGTATGGTTAATACCCCTGAAAAAAAAGAAATCATCACAAGGCCGAAGAAACGGTCACTGCCAAATTTAACTAGGGCATTCCAAGTCGCATGGCAAAAAGCAGCGAAAAGTACGGCAAATAGTACGTAAGTTGTCATCGTTAAATAGTAATCGTTAGTGTTTTATTGGCAAATTAACCACATCGTTTTTGAGAAGCGCTTGGCAACTATTTTATTAGCAGTCTCCCACATTTAACTTTTTTGCGAAAGGAATCGAATAAAGAAAGGAGGAAGCTTTTATCAGGACATAAAGAAATGTAGATTTTGTACTGTAATAAAAGTTGAATTTATAAAGTTTATTTTTAACAAAAGTTATTATTTGTTTTTATAAAAATTGTCTATAGTAAAATTAACGTTTCTTTATCATTTAGCGTGATCATCGCCCTTAAAACATCGTCTATTCCGAGTGGTAATGGATGAATAAACGATTTTTTACGAATTAATAATTAGCATAGTATTAACATTCAAAAAAATACTGGGGTTATATATATGACAGCAATTATTCGTAAATTTTTAAGGTTAGAAGCAGCAGGGGGCTTACTTCTGATTATTGCTGCCATAGTCGCTTTAGTAATGGCTAATTCACCATTACAAGGGGCTTATCAGCAATTTTTAGATATCCCCGTGTCCATTAAAATATCAGAGTTTGGTTTGGATAAGCCATTGATATTATGGATTAATGACTTCTTAATGGCGATCTTCTTTTTGGTGGTCGGCCTTGAAGTAAAGCGTGAATTATTAGAAGGATCTCTTGCTGGACGAGATAAAGCCATATTTCCAGCAATTGCAGCACTTGGAGGAATGTTAGCACCTGCATTAATTTACCTTTTATTTAATGGCGGTGACAGTGTTACTCAACAAGGTTGGGCGATACCTGCTGCAACTGATATTGCATTTGCATTGGGAGTGATGGCGCTATTAGGAAAGCGTGTACCAACAGAATTAAAAGTGTTCTTATTAGCACTAGCCATTATTGATGATCTTGGTGTCATTGTTATTATTGCATTTTTCTATACAAGTTCTGTATCTCTGATTGCCTTAGGTTTATCAGCATTATGTATCGCCTTGTTATGTGTAATGAATTGGCGTAGGGTTGAGAATACTGCCGCATATTTGGTTATTGGTATCATACTGTGGGTGTGCATATTAAAATCAGGTGTTCATGCTACATTAGCGGGTGTTATTGTTGGCTTCTTAATTCCATTACATGGTACGAATAAGACTAAGCCTTCTGAAGAATTAGAGCATGTTTTACACCCATGGGTTGTCTATCTAATTTTACCTATATTTGCTTTTGCGAATTCGGGCGTTCAGCTACAAGGCGTCACTTTTGAAGGGTTACTCAGCCCATTGCCATTAGGTGTCGCTGCGGGGCTTATTCTCGGTAAACCAATTGGGATTTTTCTGTTTAGTTGGGTTTCGGTAAAACTTGGGTTTGCAAAATTACCTGAGTCGATTAACTTAAAGCAAGTCTTTGCTGTTTCGGTTCTATGTGGGATCGGTTTTACTATGTCTATTTTTATAACGGGTCTCGCATTTGATGGGCTTGATGAGGTGTATAGTACCTATTCACGCCTAGGGATCTTAATTGGCTCTACATTAGCAGCATTCTTAGGTTATTTTATGTTAAGGGTAGTCTTACCGAAGCAAAAAGAGTCAGTATAGCTCATACTATCGAAATAATTTTTCAAATTATTAGTAAGAATTTCCGAGCTAATACTCTATGATATGCCGCAGTATATTGTGAATATACTGCGGCATTTAAATGAAAGCTCCTGAGTTATGGGGTACAGGTAAACGTGTATAACCAGCAGCGCGGATGATTACTGTTGGCGGTGCAAAAGGAATAGATATGCGGGTTTCACATCTTAATTTTAACCACCTTTACTACTTTTGGCATGTATGCAAAGAAGGTTCTGTAGTTGGAGCAGCGGAAGCACTTTACCTGACTCCTCAAACAATTACAGGGCAAATAAAAGCACTAGAAGAGCGTTTAGGGGGGAAATTGTTTAAGCGGCAGGGGCGTGGGTTAGTTCCTTCCGAGCTTGGGCAATTAATTTTTCGCTATGCAGACAAAATGTTTATGCTTAGCCAAGAAATGTTAGATATCGTCAATTATAGCCGGGAATCTAACCTACTGTTTGATGTAGGAGTGGCAGATACACTATCAAAACAGTTAGTCAGTAAAATATTAGAAACTACAGTTGTTGAGCATGAGCAAATTCACTTGCGCTGCTTTGAGTCAACGCATGAGCTGCTATTAGAACAACTTAGTCAACATAAGCTCGATATGATTTTATCGGATTGCCCTGTTGACTCATCTCAACAAGAAGGCTTGTTCTCGGTAAAACTCGGGGAGTGCAGCATGAGCTTCTTTTGCCGTCAGCCTATCCCTAAAAAACCCTTTCCTGAATGTTTAGAAGAACGTCGTTTACTAATACCGGGACGGCGCTATCTATTAGGTCGGCATATACTCGCTTGGATACGGAATAAAAATTTACAAGTGGAAGTGTTAGGTGAGTTTGATGATGCTGCATTAATGAAAGCATTTGGTATGCATTATAATGCAATTTTTGTCGCTCCATCTCAATATACACCTGATCTTTTAGGTGGTGATGATATTGTGGAGTTAGGGCGTTTAGAAAGTGTAAAAGAAGAGTATTATGTTATTTTTGCCGAAAGGATGATCCAGCACCCTGCGGTACAACGTGTCTGTAATAAAGATTTTTCTGATCTATTCTCGGTTCCATTTAATAGCATAGAGAAAAAAGCTTAGCAGACAAAAAAACCGGCAAAAGCCGGTTTTTTTAGCTAATCAAGAAGCAAAATTACATTGCTTTAATTTGAGCAACTAAGTTAGCTTTATGACGTGCTGCTTTATTCTTGTGGATCAGGCCTTTACTTGCATGGCGATCAACAATAGGTTGCATGTCATTGAATGCTTTCTGAGCAGCTTCTTTATCGCCAGCAGCGATAGCAAGGTAAACTTTCTTGATAAAAGTACGTACCATAGAGCGACGGCTAGCGTTGTGCTGGCGACGTTTCTCTGCCTGAACGGCACGTTTCTTAGCTGATTTGATATTAGCCAAGGTCCAACTCCCAAATGTATTCTATTGAGGACAATTCAAAGGTCGAGGAATATGCCCTTTCGCCCTTCATTTGTCAATGGATTTGTGCAAATAAACATCGTGTACTTCGATGCTAATGCGTTGTGAATGGTGCAAGATTCTATCAGCAAATATGATAAGAATACAGATCTTAGCGTGAAAAAATGCGTAATTGATGGCAGATATTTGAAAAAAATGAAAACTAAAAAAAAATTTGGCCTATCAATCAGTGGGTAGTATGAAATTTACCCGGTTATTGGTTGCTTATTAATCGTAATCTATGTTTAGCTATAGGCATTGATGAGAAAACGATAAAAATTTAATATTTTTAGAGACCTCGGAACAAATTTGTTGTATTGATAATCCATTGGTTATCCCAACGTTTTTGATATTCGTGCCTAACAGCTCTGTTTGGGTAGCATTATAACCGACTAATCACATAAAATGGGTCGGTAATAAATCGTGTAGAGATCAAAAAAATAGGGTTTAATGAAACCTTTTGCGAACTAAGGTTAACCTTAGGCGTCGTACAAGGTATAATCCTGCAATTTCCTCGGTATTGAGCCTGTTATGGAGCTAATTCGCGGTATACAGAATATCCGGGCGTGCCATCATGGTTGCGTGCTGACTATTGGTAATTTTGACGGTGTCCATCGTGGGCATCAGGTTTTACTTCAAAATTTGAAGCTCAAAGGTGCGGAGTTAGGGCTACCAACGGTAGTGATGATTTTTGAACCACAACCTCTTGAGTTTTTTATTGGTGACAAAGCGCCTGCGCGTTTGACACGTTTGCGAGACAAAGTGAAATATCTTGCAGATAGTGGTATTGATTACCTCTTATGTGTTGAATTCAACCAGCACTTTGCGTCATTGACTCCGGCTGAGTTTGTATTGGACTTACTTGTCAACAAACTAGGCGTGAAGTACCTTGCTATTGGCGATGATTTCCGTTTTGGGAAAAATCGTATGGGTGACTTTACCTTTTTAAAACAAGCGGGTCATGAATTCGGTTTTGAGGTTGCAGATACAGAAAGCTTTTGTGATTCGGGTCTTCGTATCAGTAGCACGGCTATTAGAAAAGCGATACAAGACAATGACCTTGAATTGGCAGAAAATCTGTTAGGGCATACTTATCGTATTAGCGGGCGGGTCGTACATGGTAACCAGCTCGGTAGGACAATCGGTTTTCCCACAGCTAACTTGCCGTTAAAACGTTTAGTCACACCAGTTACAGGTGTGTATGCTGTAGAAGTTTATGGTTTAGGCGATAAGCCTTTACCTGGTGTGGCGAATATCGGCACACGACCGACTGTATCTGGAAAAGGAACGCAGTTAGAAGTTCATCTGATTGATGCAAGTATGGATTTATACGGGCGTCATATTGATGTAGTGTTACGTAAAAAATTACGTGATGAGCAGCGGTTTGCTTCGTTGGAAGCGCTTAAGGAGCAAATTGCTAATGATGTAATTGCAGCGAGAGAATATCTTACTGCAATAGGAATCAGATAATTTAGCGGAAAATTGGAACTGAGAATCGATGAGTGATTATAAAAATACCCTGAATCTACCAGAAACAGGGTTCCCAATGCGTGGCGATCTCGCTAAACGCGAACCACAGATGTTAGAGCGCTGGTACAAAGAAGGTTTGTATCAGGCAATCCGTAAAGCAAAATCGGGCAAGAAAACGTTTATTCTGCACGATGGCCCTCCATATGCGAACGGTAGTATTCACATTGGTCACTCAGTTAACAAAATTCTCAAAGATATTATTATTAAATCCAAAGGGTTGTCGGGTTATGATTCCCCGTATATTCCTGGTTGGGATTGCCACGGATTACCTATTGAACATAAAGTTGAACAAATCGTAGGTAAACCGGGCGAAAAAGTTTCTGCCGCTGAATTTCGTGCACAATGCCGTCAATATGCAAAAGAGCAAATTGAAGGGCAAAAAGCTGATTTTATACGTTTAGGGGTTTTAGGTGAGTGGGATAAACCTTACCTAACGATGGATTTTAAAACTGAGGCTCATATCATTAGGGCATTGGCAAAAACCATCGAAAATGGCCATTTAGTGAAAGGGGCTAAACCTGTTCACTGGTGTACTGCGTGTGGTTCATCACTTGCAGAAGCTGAAGTGGAATATTATGACAAAACGTCCCCTTCTATCTACGTTCGCTTCCCTGCGGTAGATGGCAAAGCCGTATGCGAAAAATTTGGCATTGTTAGTGAAAAAACACCTTCATTAGTTATCTGGACGACGACCCCTTGGACTTTGCCTGCTAACCGTGCAATTTCTTTGAATCCTGAATTCAAATACAATTTAGTTGAAGCAAATGGCGAATTAGTCATTTTAGCTGCCGACCTCGTAGAAGATGTGATGAAAACATCCGGTATCGAGTCGTGGAAAGTGTTAGGTGAGTGTGAAGGCACTGCGCTGGAATTGCTGCGCTTCCAACATCCATTTATGGGCTTTGATGTTCCAGCAATTTTGGGCGACCACGTGACATTAGACGCCGGTACGGGAGCCGTTCATACGGCGCCAGGCCACGGTCCTGAAGACTACATTGTTGGTCAAAAATATGGTTTAGAAACAGCGAACCCAGTGGGTCCAGATGGCTGTTTCCTACCAAATACCTACCCAACATTGGATGGGCTATTTATTTTTAAAGCGAATGACCTGATCGTTGAATTACTCGATGAAAAAGGGGCATTGCTCTATAAACAAGCAATTCAACATAGCTACCCATGCTGTTGGCGCCATAAAACTCCTGTTATTTTCCGTGCGACACCTCAATGGTTTATCGGTATGGATAAAAACGGCTTACGTGAACAATCATTGAAGGAAATTGATATTGTTCAATGGATTCCTGGCTGGGGTCGTGCTCGTATTGAGGCAATGGTTGAAAATCGCCCTGATTGGTGTATTTCTCGTCAGCGTACATGGGGCACACCAATGTCTCTGTTCGTTCATAAAGACACTGAAGAGTTGCACCCTCGTACATTAGAATTAATGGAAGAGGTTGCTAAGCGTGTTGAGGTCGATGGTATTCAAGCATGGTGGGATCTTGATCCAGAAGAGCTATTAGGCGCTGAAGCGGAGACTTACCGAAAAGTCCCTGACACATTAGATGTGTGGTTTGATTCTGGTTCGACACATTTTGCAGTGGTTGATGCTCGCCCTGAGTTCCACGGTAATTCAGCGGATATGTACCTTGAAGGTTCAGACCAACATCGTGGTTGGTTTATGTCTTCATTAATGCTATCAACTGCGATGAAAGGTAAAGCACCTTACCGCCAAGTTCTGACACACGGCTTTACTGTTGATGGCCAAGGCCGCAAAATGTCTAAATCGTTAGGCAATACAGTGAGCCCACAAGATGTCATGAACAAACTGGGTGCGGATATCTTACGTTTATGGGTGGCATCAACGGATTATACGGGCGAAATCGCTGTTTCTGATGAAATTTTAAAACGTGCCGCTGATTCTTATCGCCGCATTCGTAATACGGCCCGTTTCTTATTGGCTAACCTGAATGGCTTCAATCCTGAAACAGACATGGTTAAGCCTGAAGATATGGTGCTGTTAGACCGCTGGGCGGTTAGCCGTGCGCTTGAAGCTCAAGCTGAAATTACTAAAGCATATGATGAGTATGACTTCCTATCAGTCATTCAGCGTTTAATGCATTTCTGCTCCATTGAAATGGGGTCGTTCTACCTAGATATCATCAAAGACCGTCAGTATACAGCGAAAAGTGATAGCTTAGCGCGTCGTAGCTGTCAAACTGCTCTGTTCCACATTGTTGAAGCATTAGTACGTTGGGTTGCACCTGTTCTTTCTTTCACTTCAGATGAAATTTGGAACCAGTTACCAGGTAAGCGCTCACAGTTTGTTTTAACCGAAGAATGGTATGACGGTTTATTTGGTTTAGATGCGTCAAACGAAATGAACAACAGTTTCTGGGCTGAGTTGTTAGCTGTTCGTGGCGAAGTGAATAAAGTGTTAGAGCAAGCTCGTACAGATAAACACATCGGTGGTTCATTAGAAGCGGCGGTCACACTGTATGCTGATAAAGCATTAGCAAGTAAACTGCAAAGCTTAGGTGACGAACTACGTTTTGTGCTACTGACATCACAAGCTACAGTTGCAGATATTGCAACAGCGCCAGTGGATGCGCAAGAAAGTGAATTAAGCGGCCTGAAAATTGCTTTCAGCAAAGCTGTGGGTGAAAAATGCCCACGTTGCTGGCACTATGCGAGTGATATTGGTTCTTCAAGCGAGCAACCTGAAATTTGTGGTCGCTGTGTGACTAACGTAGCCGGCAACGGCGAAACCCGTAAGTTTGCTTAATGAAGGCGCCAATTTGTTCGACCGGTCTGCGTTGGTTATGGTTAACCATTGTGATCATCGTTGCGGATTTAGGGATCAAGCAATTAGTGCTAAAAGATCTCAATCTGTACGAACCGCATCCTGTAATGCCATTTTTCAACATCATGTATGCCCAAAATTTTGGTGCTGCATTTAGTTTCTTAGCGGATGAAGGCGGCTGGCAGCGTTGGTTCTTCGCTGGGATAGCGGTTGGGATCTCCATTATTTTAATGGTTATGATGTATCGCCAAAGTGCACAAAAGCGCTTATCGAATATTGCTTATGCATTAATTATTGGTGGTGCAATTGGTAATCTGAGTGACCGGTTAGTTCATGGCTTTGTTGTTGATTACCTTGACTTTTACGTCGGTAATTGGCATTGGCCAACATTTAACCTAGCTGATATGGCCATTTGTATTGGTGCAGCACTCGTCATTTTTGAAGGTTTCTTGCCAGATAAACCAAAGCAAGAAAAAGCTAAATAAATTGGCGACACAATAGGTTACAATGCAATAACTCACAGCCCAGATTTTCTGGGCTGAATTTTATGACAAAATAGGTTTGGTTTATGTCTACTCAAATACAGGCGCAGAGCTCTGTTTTACTGCATTTCACATTGAAATTGGAAGATGGCTCTACCGCAGATTCCTCACACGCACAAGGAAAGCCTGCGTTGTTTGTCTTAGGGAATGATTCTTTATCTCCAGAACTTGAAGCCCAGCTTATTGGCCTCAATGAAGGTGAAAAGAAAAACTTTTCATTACCCGGAGACACTGTTTTTGGGAAACATAACCCTGATTTAGTGCAATACTTTTCATTGCGTGATTTTACTGAAACAGGTATACCTGAAATTGGTACTATCATGTTATTTAGCGCGATGAATGGCAGTGAAATGCCAGGGGTAGTAAAATCGATTGAAGGCGAATCTATCACAGTCGATTTTAATCATCCTCTGGCAGAGCAGCAGATTAGCTTTGAAATAGAAGTGCTTGAAGTAGACCCGCAATTGGAGGATCACAATGCAAATATTAATGGCTAATCCTCGTGGATTTTGTGCAGGTGTAGACCGTGCAATTAGTATCGTAGAAAGGGCGTTGGAAATTTACGGCGCACCTATTTACGTTCGTCATGAAGTGGTTCATAACCGTTATGTTGTGGATGATCTACGGCAGCGTGGGGCTATTTTTATTGAAGAAATTTCTGAAGTGCCTGATGGTTCAATTTTAATTTTCTCGGCACATGGCGTATCACAAGCTATTCGTCAGGAAGCTCGTTCACGTGATTTAACCATGTTATTCGATGCAACTTGCCCATTGGTCACTAAAGTTCATATGGAAGTTGCACGTGCAAGCCGCAAAGGTAAAGAGGCTATTTTAATTGGGCATGCAGGCCACCCTGAAGTTGAAGGTACTATGGGGCAATACAGTAACCCTGAAGGTGGTATGTACCTTGTTGAAAGCCCTGAAGACGTTTGGAAGTTAACCGTGAAAGATGAAAATAATTTGTCTTTTATGACCCAAACAACACTCTCAGTCGATGATACATCAGATGTAATCGATGCACTGACAAAGCGTTTCCCAAGCATTGTCGGGCCGCGTAAAGATGATATCTGCTACGCAACAACTAACCGCCAAGAAGCTGCGAGAGAGCTTGCTGAACGTGCTGATATTGTCTTAGTTGTCGGTTCTAAAAACTCCTCGAACTCAAATCGCCTTGCTGAATTAGCATCTAGAATGCAAAAACCTGCATTTTTAATTGATGGCGCAGAGGATATCAAAACAGAATGGCTAGCAGGTAAAAATATTATTGGCCTAACGGCTGGGGCGTCAGCACCCGATATTCTAGTTAGGCAAGTTATTGATCGACTTAAAGAGCTAGGTGCAGATTCTGTTGTGGAATTACAGGGACGGGAAGAAAATATCGTCTTTGAAGTACCTAAAGAATTACGAGTTGAAGTCAAAGAAATCAATTAATTATTTGCTGTAAATAAGGCAGCTACATTTTCATAAAGTAGCTGCTATTTTTATTTTGTTTAAACATTCATTTCCTGTTTTTTCCTACTATTAAAACTTTTTCTGATAATCAACGCGCTCTCTATGCTTTTGTTAATATCAATGCATTTTTGCTAGCGGATTGCCGCTATGATGGTTAATCTGTATCACAATCATTTTTCAGACTGCGGGCAATATATTAATTTTGCAGCCTAAAGCAGTTTAGATTCAATTTCTTGCATTAATAATGAAAAAAGGATGAACCATGGCAAATTCAGTGGTACGTGTTGCGGTAGTCGGCGCAGGTGGTCGCATGGGGCGGCAATTAATTCAAGCGGCACAAGAGCAAGAAGGTATTCAACTAGGCGCAGCCATTGAACGTGAAGGCTCATCACTCATTGGAGCTGATGCCGGTGAGCTTGCAGGGGTTGGTAAACTAGGTGTTTCTGTTGTTGATTCACTCAACCAAGTGGTAAATGATTTTGATGTTGTGATTGATTTTACACGCCCAGAAGGCACATTACATTATTTAGCATTTTGTAAAGAGAATCAAAAAGCGATGGTCATTGGCACGACAGGCTTCGATGAACAAGGTAAGCAAGCTATTGCAGATGCTGCAACGGTGATCCCAATTGTTTTCGCGGCAAACTTTAGTGTTGGTGTTAATTTAGTACTCAAATTACTAGAAAAAGCCGCAAAAGTGATGGGAACTTACACCGATATTGAAATTGTTGAAGCCCATCATCGATATAAAGTTGATGCGCCATCAGGCACAGCTTTAGCAATGGGAGAATCTATTGCTGGTGCACTTGGTAAAGATTTAAAAGATTGTGCGGTATATGCAAGAGAAGGCTATACCGGTGAGCGTGAAGCTGGGACGATCGGTTTTGCAACTATTCGAGCTGGTGATATTGTGGGAGAGCATACCGCGATGTTTGCCGATATTGGTGAGCGAGTTGAGATCACTCATAAAGCGTCTAGCCGGATGACGTTTGCAAATGGCGCAATAAGGGCATCAGGCTGGGTAGTCGCTAAAAAACCAAGTTTATATGATATGAAAGATGTATTGTGTTTAGATGATATTTAATTTTTAAATTATAATTTTTGTTTGTAATCAGGTTGATACAGTCATCAACCTGATTATATTTAATGTTCGGTGTTTTTACCTTTTCAAGTAATCATTTCTATTTGATTTCCTGTTTTTTAGTGCTTTTTTTATCACTAATTTCTCTTTAAACTGATTTTTAGCTGAGTTATTATCATTTTTACAGTTATCTTACGTTGCAACCGTTTACTTATTCATATTGGCTATCATTTTTGGTGGTCATAACGATAAATTCAGGGTAGCTTGGCAAAAAAGTAAGGTAAAATTGTAAAAAATGCATTTTTTTCTAGACAAGACCCTATCTCATCATTAGAATGCGCGCAATTTGCCAAAAATCTGCTTAAAAACTCATTTTGGCATTGATTTAGATCGCAAAATCTGAATTAATATGCAAAAAACGTGATTTATTATTCTCCGGAGGGTGTTTTGATTAAGTCAGCTATATTGGTTCTGGAAGACGGAACCCAATTCCACGGGCATGCCATAGGCGCAGAAGGTGCCGCAGTTGGAGAAGTCGTTTTCAATACGTCAATGACCGGATATCAAGAAATAATTACAGACCCTTCCTATTCCCGCCAAATTGTTACTCTCACTTATCCCCATATTGGTAATGTCGGCACAAATGCTGATGACGAAGAATCTCCAAATGTTCATGCTCAAGGTCTAATCATTCGTGACTTACCATTGGTTTACAGCAACTTTCGTGGGCAAGAAGGGTTGTCAGAGTATCTGAAACGCCACAACGTTGTGGCTATCGCAGATATCGATACACGTAAATTGACCCGCTTATTGAGAGAAAAAGGGGCTCAGAATGGCTGCATTATTGCAGGGGATAGTCCAGATGCCGCATTGGCACTTGAAAAAGCACGTAGTTTCTCTGGGTTGAATGGATTGGATTTAGCAAAAGAAGTCTGCACTAAAGAGATTTATAGTTGGTCTCAAGGATCTTGGACACTAGAAAATGGTCAGCAAGGTGCGAAAGCCGCTGAACAGCTTCCTTTACACGTCGTTGCCTATGATTTTGGTGCTAAACGTAATATTTTACGAATGCTAGTTGACCGCGGTTGCCGCTTAACAGTTGTTCCCGCAACGACCTCGGCAGAAACGGTTCTAGCGATGGAGCCGGATGGTATTTTCCTATCTAACGGGCCTGGTGATCCTGCCCCTTGTGATTACGCAATCAATGCAATTGAAACATTTTTAACCACCAATATACCTGTTTTTGGGATCTGCTTAGGGCATCAATTATTGGCTCTGGCTAGTGGTGCAAATACCATGAAAATGAAGTTTGGTCATCATGGTGCTAACCATCCTGTGAAAGATTTAGACAACGATGTTGTTATGATCACCGCGCAAAATCATGGTTTTGCTGTCGATGAATCAACACTCCCCGATACACTGCGTGTGACGCACAAGTCACTGTTTGATGGGACATTGCAAGGTATTCACCGTACGGATAAACCAGCATTTAGTTTCCAAGGCCATCCTGAAGCAAGCTCAGGGCCACATGATGCGGCGAACTTATTCGACCATTTCATTGATTTAATCAATGAATACCGTCAAAACACACCACGTCAAAACGCAAAATAATCGGGAGCAGAAAAATGGCAAAACGTACTGATATAAAAAGCATTCTGATTTTAGGTGCGGGCCCAATCGTTATCGGCCAAGCATGCGAATTTGACTATTCAGGTGCACAGGCATGTAAAGCATTACGTGAAGAAGGTTATCGCGTTATTTTAGTTAACTCGAACCCTGCAACGATCATGACTGACCCTGAGATGGCTGATGCTACTTATATTGAGCCAATTCATTGGGAAGTGGTTCGCAAAATCATCGAAAAAGAGCGCCCTGATGCGGTATTGCCGACGATGGGTGGGCAAACGGCACTAAACTGCGCACTTGAATTGGAACGCAAAGGGGTTTTAGCCGAATTTGGTGTAACAATGATTGGGGCTACTGCAGATGCGATTGATAAAGCAGAAGACCGTCAGCGTTTCGATAAAGCAATGAAAAAAATCGGCTTGGGTACAGCGCGTTCTGGTATCGCACATAATATGGAAGAAGCCTACGCAGTTGCTGATGATGTTGGCTTCCCATGTATTATTCGCCCATCGTTTACTATGGGCGGAACGGGGGGCGGTATTGCATACAACCGTGAAGAATTCGAAGAAATTTGTACGCGTGGTTTAGATTTATCACCAACGAATGAGTTATTAATTGATGAGTCATTAATTGGTTGGAAAGAATATGAAATGGAAGTTGTCCGCGATAAAAAAGACAACTGCATTATTGTCTGTTCAATCGAAAACTTTGATGCGATGGGGATTCATACCGGTGACTCTATCACCGTTGCACCAGCGCAGACTTTGACGGACAAAGAATACCAAATCATGCGTGATGCCTCTATGGCTGTTTTACGTGAAATTGGTGTGGAAACAGGTGGCTCTAACGTTCAATTTGCTGTAAACCCTAAAGATGGGCGCTTAATTGTTATTGAAATGAACCCGCGTGTTTCTCGTTCATCGGCGCTAGCATCAAAAGCGACAGGGTTCCCTATTGCCAAAGTTGCTGCCAAATTAGCGGTCGGCTATACCCTCGATGAGTTGATGAATGATATCACTGGAGGCCGTACACCAGCTTCATTTGAGCCTTCTATCGACTATGTTGTGACAAAAATACCACGCTTTAACTTTGAGAAATTTGCAGGCACGAATGACCGCTTAACGACTCAGATGAAATCTGTGGGTGAAGTGATGGCAATTGGTCGCACATTCCAAGAATCAATGCAAAAAGCCCTACGTGGTTTAGAAGTCGGTGCGACTGGTTTTGACCCAAAAGTCTCTCAAGAAGACCCTGAAGTATTAACTCGGATCCGCCGTGAATTAAAAGATGCGGGAGCAGAGCGAATTTGGTTTATCGCAGATGCTTTCCGCGCAGGTCTTTCGGTAGATGGTGTCTTTAACCTAACGAATATCGACCGTTGGTTCTTAGTACAAATTGAAGAGTTAGTCCGTTTAGAAGAGAAAGTTGCAGAGTTAGGTGTAAATGGCCTGACAAAAGACTTTTTACGGGTATTGAAGCGCAAAGGTTTTGCAGACGCACGTCTTGCTAGCTTAGTTGGCGTCTCCGAAGCCGAGCTACGTAAATTACGCCAAGGGTATGGCTTACACCCTGTTTATAAACGAGTAGACACTTGTGCAGCAGAGTTTGCAACAGATACGGCTTATATGTATTCCACTTATGAAGAAGAGTGTGAATCAAACCCAAATAATGATAAGCCCAAAGTAATGGTGTTAGGCGGTGGCCCGAACCGTATTGGCCAAGGGATTGAGTTTGACTACTGTTGTGTACATGCTTCTTTAGCACTACGTGAAGATGGTTATGAAACCATCATGGTTAACTGTAACCCTGAAACGGTTTCAACAGATTATGACACATCTGACCGCCTGTACTTTGAGCCAGTGACATTGGAAGATGTTCTTGAAATCGTGCGTATTGAACAACCACAAGGTGTGATTGTGCAATATGGCGGTCAAACTCCGCTTAAATTAGCGAGAGCACTTGAGGCAGCAGGTGTTCCTGTTATTGGTACTAGCCCTGATGCCATTGACCGCGCTGAAGACCGTGAACGGTTCCAACAAGCAGTTAATCGTTTAAATTTAAAACAACCCCAGAATGCAACGGTAACTGCTATTGAACAAGCGGTTGAAAAAGCTGCAGGAATTGGTTACCCACTGGTAGTTCGCCCATCTTATGTGCTAGGCGGTCGTGCGATGGAAATCGTGTATGATGAGGTGGATTTACGCCGTTATTTCCAAACCGCGGTGAGTGTATCGAATGATGCACCAGTACTGCTTGACCGTTTCTTAGACGATGCAGTCGAGGTGGATGTTGATGCGATTTGTGACGGTGAAATGGTATTGATTGGTGGTATTATGGAGCATATTGAGCAAGCCGGTGTGCATTCTGGCGATTCCGCATGTTCGTTGCCTGCCTATACCTTAAGCCAAGAAATTCAAGATGTCATGCGTGAACAAGTTCGTAACCTTGCATTTGAGTTACGTGTGCGTGGCTTAATGAACGTACAGTTTGCGGTGAAAAATAATGAGGTGTACTTGATTGAAGTTAACCCTCGAGCAGCAAGAACCGTCCCATTTGTGTCGAAAGCAACCGGTGTGCCATTAGCTAAAGTGGCAGCACGTGTGATGGTTGGGCAAACATTGGCTGAACAAGGTGTTACAGAAGAAATCATTCCCCCTTATTACTCAGTGAAAGAAGTTGTTCTTCCATTTAATAAATTCCAAGGCGTAGACCCGATCCTTGGGCCAGAAATGCGTTCAACGGGTGAAGTCATGGGCGTCGGGCGGACATTTGCAGAAGCATTCGCTAAAGCAATGTTAGGCAGTAGCTCAACCATGAAAAAATCAGGGCGAGCGCTCCTGTCTGTCCGTGAAGGTGATAAAACGCGCGTCGTGGATTTAGCTGCAAAATTGCTAAAACATGGTTTCGAATTAGATGCGACGCACGGAACAGCGATTGTATTAGGGGAAGCTGGGATTAACCCTAGGTTGGTGAATAAGGTTCATGAAGGTCGTCCACATATTCAAGATAGAATTAAGAATGGTGAATACGATTATATTGTAAATACAACCGCGGGGCGCCAAGCCATTGAAGATTCTAAATTAATTCGCCGTAGTGCCTTGCAGTATAAAGTACATTATGACACAACGTTAAACGGTGGGTTTGCAACGACTATGTCATTGAGTGCTGACCCAACAGAAAAAGTGATTTCAGTTCAAGAAATGCATGCGTTGATTAAGTAAATTATTCATTAGCCATTAATGAGCCCCTGCAGTTCAGTCTGCTGGGGCTTTTTTGTTTATCTGGGGATAATATGCAATTTCAATAAAAAAATGCAAAATGCTGGTTGACTCTCACGTAACGTGAGGCACTAACCTTAGTCGCAATTACAGGAGGAATGTATGCTATTTCAAGTCGGTGAAATCGCGGAAAAAACAGGGTTAACCATCCGTACACTTCATCATTATGAAGAGATTGGCTTGTTGCTTCCAACTGCAAGGACCGATGCGGGTTATCGGCTTTACAACATGCAATGTATAGAGCGTTTAACGCAAATTCAATTGTTACGGCAAGTTGGAGTCAAACTGAAAGACATCGGTGAATTACTCGATGGTCAGAGTGGGGATATCACAAGTTTGTTGCAAGAACGTATTGCATTATTAACGGAACAAATGGAACAAATGGCAACGTTACGTTATCGATTAGAGCAATTACATAGGCAAATGCAAACAGGAGATGTTTTAACTCAGGCTGATTGGTTTTCTGTATTGGAGATGATGTCGATGTTTGATAAATATTTTACCCCCCAAGAGTTGGAACAATTGCCATTGTATACAGCACATACGCTGAAAAACCAAGAATGGCAACAGCGTATAGCAGCAGTAAGTCAGTTAATGGAGCAAGGTGCAGCACCGCAATCTACAGAGGTGCAACAAATTGCACATGAATGGATGACCGCACTAGAAAGAGATACCGGAGGGAACCCTGATTTCTTTGCTCGGCTGAATCAAATTCATTTATCCGATAATACATTAGCTTATTCATCGGGGATTTCCGTTGCAATGATCCAATATGTTGCAGAGGGTTTTAGTGAATACCAATTGTCGTTGTTTAGACCACATTTAACGGCTGCACAATTTGCTTTGGTTAGGCAGCATTATTTTGCTTCGGGGCAGGTGTGGCCCGAATTAATTGCAGGTTTATATAATGCAATGAAAGCACGTAAATCCCCAGACTCAGAGGAAGTTCAGCAGTTGGCGAAAACCTGGTTAGCGATGTTTAATCAATTCACGGGGAAAGACCCTGAACTACAGGAAAAGATCCGTATGGTATATCGAGAAGAACCAAGGATTTCTCAAGGGACGTGGATGACCCCAGAAATTGGTCAGTATTTGTTTTCAGCTATCACTGTTTTGATGGCGCAATAAGTGAAATGGCCGCTATTTAGCGGCCATTGAAGTTGCTGACGAAGCGGGATAAAAGCGTGGTTTTCCCCGCTCCGTGTTATCAGCCGAAAATCAATGAATTGATTTTCCTCGTTTATTTCAGAACCCCTAACGACTGTCGCCAAACATGATATGTTTGTCAACAGTCTGAATGGCCGCTATTTAGTGGCCATTGCTGTTATCAATTTTATTTGTTATTTGACAGGGCCTTACGGTGTTTCCAATACACGACAATTGAACCAATTAACCCACTCACGAGTAAAACAACAGGGATGATCATCAGTGCGCTGATAACAATTTGCTCATGTTCTTTTACAAAAGGAATTTGATTGAGGGCGTAACCTAAGCTCACAATTAAGCCAACCCATAATAAGCCACTTAACCAATTGAAAAATTGGAAACGACGGTGACTGAGTTCGGATAGCCCCGCGAGCAATGGTAATATTGTTCTAACAAATGCAAGAAACCGGCCTATAAGCAACGCATATAACCCTTGTTTGTTAAACATATTGTTTGCTTTAGTATGATATTCCTCAGGGATCTGGGATAACCAACGTTTGACAACGGTGGTCTCGCTTAGCCATCTTCCTTGTAGAAAACCTAGCCAACACCCTAAACTTGCCGCCACCGTTAACAATAATATGGTTGGAATAAAATGTAATACACCTTTGGCTATTAGTGCACCTGACAAGATAAGCAAGGTGTCTCCCGGTAAAAATGCAGCGGGAAGAACGCCATTTTCTAAAACAATGACAACAAAAAGCACGGTATAAATAACCCAAAGCACTTCAGGGTTGGAGAGTTTAAGGAAATCGTGGTTCCAAAGTGCCAGTACGATTTCGCGTAGGACTTCCATAATCGTTCCTGTATTTGCGTAAAAGCGAATTTCTTTATTAACTATATTACAGGAAAAATGTGCGTCGAGTTTGATTTGTTTGATGAATTAGTGATTTAGCAAATTAATTGCAGGCAACAAGCAAATGGAAACCTGCAATTTAAAATAATTAATTTATTGATTTTTAATGAAAATCAAATTCGCTCGAAAGCTAATTGTAAATCATGAATTAAATCATCAGGGTGCTCTAAGCCGATATGCACTCGGAAAAATGTCCCCTCTTTAGGTGAAAAATCATATTGGCGCATGTTTTGTAAATCCTCTTTTTGATACCCCAAAATCAGTGATTCAAACCCACCCCATGAATACCCCATTTTGAAATGAGTAAAGTTATCAAGAAATATGGTGAATTGCTCAGGAGATAATCGAGATTTTAGTTGAAAAGAGAATAAGCCATTACAGCCAGAAAAATCGCGTATGAAGTATTCATGACCGGGCGATGATGGAAGTGCAGGATGAAAAACTTGGTCGACTTCTGGCCGTTTCTGTAGCCAGTGTGCAATCTGCAAACTATTAATTTGGTGCTGTTTTAATCGAGTTGCTAGGGTATGAAGCCCTCTGTTTGCCATATAAACGGTATCAGGATCTGCGGTTTGGCCTAATAGATAAGAATTTTCACGTAATGTTTTGATACAACGTTGATTGGCAACAGCAAGACCTAACATGCCGTCAGAGTGGCCGTTAATATATTTTGTGGCAGACTGAATGGATATATCAATATCGAATAATAAGGGCTTAAGCAATACGCCAGCCGCCCAAGTATTATCAATCATAATAATAATTTCAGGTGATTTGGCACGGACTGCATGAACAATAGCCGGTAAATCATGAACTTCCATTGTAATAGAGCCGGGTGATTCTAAGAAGACGATACGAGTATTTGGCTGGATTAACTCAGCGATATCTTCCCCAATTAATGGGTCGAAATAAGTCGTTTGAACGCTTAGCTTAGTTAAAATGTTGTCGCAAAAATTCTGCGTAGGGTCATAGGCAGAGCCGGTAACAAGGATGTGCTCTCCCGCTGAAATAAAAGACAAAATAGCATTGGTAATTGCGGCTGCGCCCGAAGGATAAAGCACACAGCCAGCCCCTTGTTCTAATTCAGTCATTGCTTCTTGAAAAGCAAAATGAGTTTGTGTACCCCGTCGCCCATAAAATAAAGTGTTACCTGCACGGTGACGGGTTGCGTGACGTTTTTCTTCCAGAGTGTCAAAAATAATAGATGATGCACGCTGAATAACTGGGTTTACCCCTTTTTGTGTGTACTTAGGGTTTCGACCAATATGTACTAATTGAGTTTCAGGTTTACTCTCTGCCATGATTTTTCCCTACACAGAATGTGATTTGCCGAATTCTAAGATGATTAATACTAAGACGTTAAATGATCTCGAAGGAAATGTAACCTGAGTATTCTTCAACTTTCATTTTAAATATGGGGATGAAGTAAATTTGTGGGTAATCTACCGAGTGAAAGCAACCAAGGCCGATGGTGAACTAGCTAAATTGTTAACTCAAGGCTGAAGATAAATAACCGTATCATAGAAGAGGGCTTCTTTGTCGAAGAGCAAAAAAACATAAAAAAATTGCAAATACTAATGATAATTACTATCAATTCGCGCTGTGTTTGATATTATCAGCAGCGTCTTTTTGAAAAGAATGGACAGTGCGAGTCAAATTTCGCTTTTAATGGTTAGTCGATGAATGGCACAATCATCGATATAAATTTTGTTATACAACACTAAAAAGAGAGTAAAGGCCAACTGATGCGTAAACTAACAGCTTCTATTCTATTGGCGTTCGGCTTGATGGGGACGGCAGTCGCTGAAACCACACCTGCAACAACACCAGCGGCGTCTCAAAATACATCCTCAACACCATCGGTAGAAAATTCTGCTACGCCAACCACAACGGCACCAAATGCTGAGGTTGCATCAGTACCCGCAGAGCCCATTCAAGGGGAAGGTGGAAATACATCAGCGGTTAGCGAAAATATTGAGCTGGCAACAGAGGCACCAACTGGCGGGTTTGATCAAGACTTATCTGTTTGGGGGATGTACCAAAATGCAGATAATGTGGTTAAAACCGTGATGATAGGTTTAGTCATTGCTTCAATTATTACTTGGGCACTGTTCTTTTCAAAAGGGTTAGAAATCTTAGTTGCACGTCGCCGCTTAAAAGAAGAAGCCAAAGCGATTGCAGAGGTAAAATCACTTGATGAAGCTGTCAGCATTGCAGATGGTTTCAAAGCTAATAGTGTTACCCGTATGCTATTAAATGAAGCTGTTAATGAAAGAACACTTTCTGTCAATAGTACTGACTTATCAGGGACTAAAGAGCGTACTTCGTTCCGCCTCGAAAGAGCTGTCGCTGGAATTAGCCGTTATATGGGGCGCGGAAATGGTTATTTGGCAACGATTGGCGCGATCTCTCCATTTGTCGGTTTATTTGGCACAGTTTGGGGGATCATGAACAGCTTTATTGGAATTGCTCACTCACAGACCACTAACCTTGCCGTCGTTGCACCAGGGATAGCAGAAGCATTGCTAGCGACTGCAATTGGTCTTATCGCCGCAATTCCAGCCGTTGTGATTTATAATATTTTTGCTCGGATGATCAACAACTACCGTGGTCAAGTAGGGGATGTCGCTGCTCAATCTGCATTATTATTGGGACGTGATCTCGATCTGGCAAATAGCAAAGCAAGGTAATTATTATGGCAATGCGTTTAGGTGACGAACAAGACGATAGTGGTGAAATGCATGAAATTAACGTAACGCCTTTTATTGACGTTATGTTAGTTTTATTGATTATCTTTATGGTTGCGGCACCGTTGGCAACTGTTGATATTAAAGTCAACTTACCTGCTTCGACTGCGAAGCCGCAGCCACGCCCAGAAAAACCCGTATTTCTAACTGTTAAAGCAGACAACCAACTCTTTATTGGTGATCAAGCGGTATCAAAAGATCAGCTTTCAGCAATGCTTGACCAAGCCACTAGTGCGAATAAAGATACAACAATCTTTTTTCAAGCTGATAAGAGTGTAGATTATGAAACTATGATGGATGTAATGAACGCATTACGCCAATCAGGGTATTTAAAAATCGGTCTAGTTGGTATGGAAGCGACATCCTCTTCTAAATAAGGGGAGCATCAAATCTTTCCGGCGCGTTTTATCCTTTGGGATGGAACGCGTTTTTTTATGTATAAAATTAATTGTTCAAAAATAGCTATGTAGTGTTTTGAGCTAACCTCTTTATAGTATTTCTCTTGTGCTTAATCATATTTTTTAGTGATTAACTTATTTTTAAAGCGTTTTATTCTTATTTCACACTATTTTTTCGTCAAATTTATGGGGCTATAGTTTGTTCTTCATGTTTTTTCGCCGATTTTTAGGCGGGGCGTTGGTTATAGTAATAAAAAAATAAGGGGGAACATTAAATTTTATAATGAATAGGTGTTGCTTGGCATCTGATTTTTGATGATAACGGTAAGTGATAGCTTTATTTTTCTAGAATACGCATAAGAAATGTTGATTATTGAGTTGGTTTTTTAGTTTTAAAATGCGAGTTTGTCTGGTTGTAAATGCTTTTTATTTTGTTAAAAACAATTTTAAAGATAAGTTATATATAATAAAAAATAAACCATTTTGTTAATAAGGTTTTATGTTTTTATCTTTTTTACCTGTTAATATCAATAACCATATATATGTTACGGCCATTTTATTGTTTAAAAAAAAACAAAAAATGATTGTTAATCATAGGAATAGTAGCTATTAGTTTTATTATGTAAATTTAAAATACACAGATAAGTATATCTACTTATTTATTTTGTTTTTTTATATGTAAGTATTATTAATGTTTATATGGGGTTTGAAATCTTAAATAATATATTTAAGTAATTATCTGTAGTGATTAAATAATATTAAAGTTATTTATTGGAAATTATTTTAAATATGTAAAATATATATTTAACGAATAAATGTAAATTGTCTGTAATATCTTAACTATAAGACTATTATTTTGTTGTTTTTCTGTGAATTTACATAACTAATTGATTTAAAATAAGAATGTTTTTTTATTTTCACGTAGGGACTCGAACAAAAAAATGCTTGCGCAACAAATGTATTACGTTATAATGCAATCAATAACATTTAGAAACACTTTTAAATACCTTGTTATATTGAAATGTTTATTTAAAATTTACTTACGCTAGGGTTAATAAAGCCATCGCTAATTTTTGAATTTTAAATTTAGCAAGTTATTAGGCTTTATCTTAAAAATAACTATAATTACTTAGTTAGATAATTCGAATAGCGGGCGTATTTATATAGTGAGATAAGTGTTATTACTGGAGTCAAATGGGCTGACTACAGACTACGCATAGCAAGCGTCGCCGTAATACGGCAATTTCATATTATACACCTCTATAGATAAAATAAGACTACACTTCCAGCGTTATCATTTCGATAACGCTTTTTTTTTGTATTCATTTCGTAGTTTAAGCTCTCATCTCTTTCTGGGATAACATAAAGAAAAACAATACAAGTTAACTAAAGAATGAATTGATATAGCTAAGGGGGTGAGATATGAGAAGCATCAACCTTTTCTGTGTTTTATGATGAAATGGCTTCACGAAAAAATTTATCAGAGTATGATATTGCCTCTTCGCTGTGGGGTATCGATATAACTACTTATAAAGATAATTATACAACGGCGAATTTCTCTGCCAGGATCTGGCGTGAAACGAATTGGAAGTAACAATGACTTGGTCTGATTTTAAATCTCACTATCTCATCGGTTTTTGGAAACCATTACCTGCAGTAATTGCTGCGGGGATCTTATCAACTTATTATTTTGGCTTAACGGGCACATTTTGGGCTGTGACTGGCGAGTTCACTCGCTGGGGCGGACATGTCATGCAACTTTTTGGTGCGGAGCCTGAAACTTGGGGATATTTTAAAGTTATTGGCTTTGAAGGCACGCCATTAGACCGTATTGATGGTGTTATGATTATTGGTATGTTTGCAGGGTGTTTTGCGGCAGCCCTTTGGGCCAATAACATCAAATTACGTATGCCTCAACACCGAATCCGTATTTTCCAAGCTATATTAGGCGGTATTATTGCGGGGTTTGGGGCTCGTTTAGCTATGGGGTGTAATTTAGCCGCATTCTTTACTGGGATACCTCAATTTTCATTACATGCGTGGTACTTTGCCGTTGCCACTGCTGCTGGGTCATATTTTGGTGCCAAGTTTACACTGATGCCAATGTTTCGGATCCCCGTGAAGCTCAAAAAGGTCAATACTGCATCCCCTCTAACCCAAAACCATGATGTGGCGAAAAGACGTTTTAAACTTGGTATGGTGATTTTTACTTTAGCCATTGCTTGGGGTTTTTATACATTGCTTGATTCTCCAGTGATGGGTTTCGCGATTTTATGTGGGATAGGTTTTGGTTTATTAATTGAGCGAGCTCAGATCTGCTTTACTTCTGCGTTTCGTGATCTTTGGATCACGGGGCGTACGCATATGGCGAAAGCAATTATTATCGGCATGGCGGTTAGTGCCGTGGGGATTTTTAGCTACGTACAACTAGGTGCTACACCTAAAATCCTATGGGCAGGCCCGAATGCAGTAATTGGTGGTCTATTATTTGGCTTTGGTATCGTTCTTGCTGGTGGTTGTGAAACGGGCTGGATGTATCGTGCTGTTGAAGGCCAAGTTCATTATTGGTGGGTTGGCTTCGGTAATATTATTGGCGCAACAGTTCTTGCTTATTATTGGGATGATTTGGGCCCTTGGTTGGCCACTGATTTTGATAAAGTTAATCTATTAGAAACTTTTGGGCCAGAAGGTGGTTTATTGGTTACTTATGCATTATTAGCGGTAGCGTTTGTGCTGATGCTGTTATGGGAAAAACACTTTTTCCGTAAACGAGAGCAAAAGTCATCGAATACATCCGTGGAGGCAGTATGAACAAGAAAGATATCATTCCTGATTACCGCTTAGATATGGTTGGAGAACCTTGTCCATATCCTGCTGTAGCAACGTTAGAGGCTATGCCATCACTGAAAAGCGGTGAAATCTTAGAAGTGGTAAGTGACTGCCCCCAGTCAATTAATAATATCCCACTAGATGCGAAAAATTATGGTTATACGGTGTTGGATATTCAACAGGATGGGCCGACTATTCGTTATCTTATCCAAAAATAACAGATACCCGTCATACTTCGCGCTGTAGCGTTGTTGACCGCTCTCACCGCCCCTAGTCACATACTTTTGTATGCTCCTAGGGTTCGGTTCGCTTGTCGCCTAGCTACAACCCGAATTATATAGGGTATCCAAATGGTATTGTTATATTTTGCGTCGGGGCGCTGCCGACTGTAACGACAGCCCTAGTCACATACTTTTGTATGCTCCTAGGGTTCGGTTCACTTATCGCCTAGCTACAACCCGAATTATATAGGGTATCCAAATGGTATTGTTATATTTTGCGTCGGGGCGCTGCCGACTGTAACGACAGCCCTAGTCACATACTTTTGTATGCTCCTAGGGTTCGGTTCACTTATCGCCTAGCTACCACCCGAATTATATAGGGTATCCAAATGGTACTGTTATATTTTGCGCCGGGGCGCTGCCGACTGTAACGACAGCCCTAGTCATATACTTTTGTATGCCCCTAGGGTTCGGTTCGCTTGTCGCCTAGCTACGGCACAAATTATTTAAGGTATATTAGTGACTTACCATTCAATTTATTAAAATATTTAAATTGCAGATGGGTTTATGAGTAAAATATCGACAGATGTTCAGTTAATCTTCTTGCCAATTTGTAATATCAAGGACTAATTCACACTCATCGTCAATATATCCCCCTGTAGGGACAAAACCGAGCTTTTTGTAAAATTCGAATGGGCTTTCCTCCCCTTCGCCACAACTGTTATAAAGGCGCGGATAGCCTTTCTTTTTTAGATAAGCAATGACTTGGAGTAATGCTTCGCGACCAAACCCTAGTTTTTGATAGGGTTCCGCAATCATAAAGCGCCACAGCATAATGCCATCATATTCTAATTCATCATCATCTAAACCAGAGTGAAGCATGATAAAGCCAACAGGGACATCATCTGCGTAAATTCCTCGGTACCACGCACAACTAGAAAATTGTGCTTCGACCATAGAATAAGCATTGTCTGCCACCATATTACGTTGTGCTTCACTAAGGGTATGACTTAGTAAGCAAATTTCAGAGAAATTATCAGCAGTGATTTTTTGCAAGGTGACCAGTGAATTTTCATCCACTTCAGGTTCGATGAGCTCTTTCATAACAATTCCTTCGATAGAATATTGACCATAGCTCCAATGATGGAGGTTATTATTTATTATTTTTGTTTTTTGTTTAACAAACTAAGTATCAAATAAATTGGTAGTGTGGATGTAATTTAATCAACCAGAGATTGAGTGAGCAGTCAATGACTTAATTGTGGCTATGTAAGCAGGGTCTAAAAAGAAATGGCAACTTAGTTAGGTAATAAGTTGCCACCGTGAGATGAAAGGGAACCTGAAGGAAAATTAGTGCTCGGCTTCGCCACCTAACACATCAATTAAACGGGCGATCAAAGCGCTAAGTTCGCCGGTCATTAACACATAGTCCGCATCAAATTTTTGGGCGAAATCTTCTTTCGCAATATCATCGTTTTGATCTTTTAATGTATCGCTAAATTTTAACCTTTTTAGTGAGCCATCATCAGATAACATAAACTGAATTCTTTCTTCCCAATCTAACGCTAACTTAGTGACTAATTTGCCCGCTTCGATATGAGTTGTAATTTCATCAGAAATTAAATCTTGTTTTTTACAACGGATAATTCCGCCTTCTTCTAGGATGGCTTTAAGTTCTGCTTCATCCATTACCGCGAAACCTTGTGGTAATGAGCCAGAACGAACCCATTCGGTTAGTGTGAGTTCTATTGGGTCTTTAAATGTAAGTGGAACTACGGGTAAAGACCCTAAGCTTTTACGTAACAAAGCAAGGTTGTCTTCTGCACGTTTTGCACTGGCGGCATCAACAATAATTAATTGATTGACGGTGTCGATCCAAATATAGGTTTTGCTAAACTTACTGAATGCACGGGGAAGCAGAGTATGCACGACTTCATCTTTTAAGGCGTCTTTTTCTGTTTTCTTTAATTTGCGGCCTTGGTCTGCTTCTAGTTTTTCAATTTTATCCTGTACTTCTTGCTTAATTACAGGAGATGGCAGCATTTTTTCTTCTTTTTTTGCACAAATGAGAATTTGATTGCCTGCTACATGGGTTAAGGCGTCTGCGCCATTCATCGGTGATACCCAGCCTGTTTGCATCATATCTTGGCTGCCACAAGGGTGATAGGCAAGTGAGGCAAGCTGTTTTTCCAGATCATCAGCGGAGAGTGCCAAATCCCGATTCAGGCGATAGACTAATATATTCTTGAACCACATGAAAAACCTACCTTTGTTGATAAATAGCCAATTAGAGCAAGGGGCTATGATAGCGAATTGTCCGTTATTAAGCGAAAAAAAATGTGTTTAGGCTTTGTCGTCCACAATTTTAATGTCTAAGCCTTGAAAATATTGATGAAGACAAGCCATGATAACCAGATAAATGAAAAAAACATTAGAGAGCATCATTATGAGAATAGGTATTGACCTTGGTGGTACAAAAATTGAAGTGATTGCACTAGATAATAACGGTGAAACGCTATTTCGTAAGCGGGTCCCTACTCCTAAGGGGGATTATGATGCGACACTTAGGGCCATTGCAAGTTTAGTGAGTGATGCGGAAACTGCGATAGGGCAGTCAGGGAGCGTTGGCGTTGGGATCCCAGGAACATTATCCCCCGTGACAGGAAGGGTTAAAAATGCCAATTCAACATGGCTAAATGGTCAATTCTTTGATGCAGATTTAGGTCAATTACTAGGACGACCCGTTAAAATTGCTAATGATGCGAATTGTTTAGCGGTATCAGAAGCGATTGATGGGGCTGGAGCTGGCGGAAAAGTTGTTTTTGCGGTGATTATTGGTACGGGGTGTGGTGCAGGGGTGGCAATCAATGGGCAAGTTCACTCTGGCGGCAATGGTGTAGCTGGGGAGTGGGGGCATAATCCTCTACCTTGGCAAGATGACCAAGATAGGCTATTTATTGCTGAAGAGCATTGTTATTGTGGGCTAAATGGCTGTACAGAGCAGTTTGTTTCAGGGACGGGGTTTATCGCTGATTATAAAAAGTTAGCTGGAGAATCTAAGACTGGAATAGAAATTATTCAGTTGGCGCAAAATGGTAACAAGCACGCCATCAAAGCATTTGAAAATTACCAGAATCGCCTCGCGAAAGCTTTGGCTCAAGCTGTTAACATGTTAGACCCTGATGTTATTGTGCTAGGTGGGGGGATGAGCAACGTGGATGCGTTGTATGTCAATTTGCCTGAAAAAATACGCCAGTGGGTATTTGGTCGGGAGTTCGATACACCAATTCGTAAAGCCGCGCATGGCGATTCTAGTGGCGTGCGCGGTGCTGCATGGCTATTTTCCGCCTAATTCCAATATGTGTTATTGGCTACACTCTGCGAATCGGGCCATATACATTAGTATATGGCCCACGTTATCCTCTTTTGTCGCCTAACGATAAAGCAAAATTTCAGCAAATAATTTAGAGGATTAATTATAATTCAGTATTTAAATAGTTTTTATATTACTTAAATTAAATTTAGGTTAATTAAAATACTATTTAAGTTGTGATACTTATTAAGTCACGTAGGTAACATGGCTAATTATTTTATTTATCAAATTTAATAATATTTTAATGCCTATTATGTATAGAAAATAGGGAGTGATTTAAATCACAGTTCTCTTTCTCTTCAAAAAATAGATTCAGCAAAATAACTTCAATTATTTGATGTGAATTTGTCACTATTAATTCATTTTTGTGACCGATATAAAAATCAGGCTTGATAAAAAGATGAAAACCGTGATTTAGTCACAAAAAATGGTTACTGTTTGCAGTGTATTATCATTAAAGATTGATGCTATGCACATAGTGTAAATTTTTAACGCTATTTTTGTTTGTTAATTGTTCAATAGCGCGGGATGAAAATACAAATTTGAGAGGCGATTTTCTCTCAGTAATGGCAACGAAGGGGATTACATGAATAAAGTATTGAAGCTTTCAACGCTTGCTATGCTAGTCGCATTTAATGCGAATGCCGCAACGGTTGATTTACGAGTGATGGAAACATCAGATGTTCACAGTAACTTGATTGATTTTGATTATTATAGAGACAAGCCAACCGAACAGTTTGGATATGTACGTACGGCAACACTGATTAATGCCGCAAAAAAAGAAGCAACAAACTCTGTATTAGTCGATAACGGAGACTTAATCCAAGGTAGTCCACTGGCTGACTATATTGTTGGCGAAGGTTTAAAAGAGGGTGAGTCGCATCCGGCACATAAACTATTAAATACGATGGGTTACACAGTAGGTAATTTTGGTAACCACGAATTCAACTTTGGATTAGATTTCCTGCATAAAGCAATTAAAGGTGCTAAATTCCCATACATCAATGCGAATATTATTGATGCAAAAACAGGTGAAAATTACTTTAACCCATACATTATTGTTGATACACCTGTTAAAGATAGGGATGGTAAAACACACACCATCAAAATTGGTTACATCGGCTTTGTACCACCACAAATTCTAATTTGGGATAAGCCAAATCTAGAAGGTAAGGTTTTAGTGAATGATATCACTGAAACTGCGAAAAAATTTGTTCCTCAAATGAAAAAAGAGGGAGCCGATTTAGTCGTTGCTATTCCTCACTCAGGCTTCTCTCAAGAGCCTTATAAAGCAATGGCTGAAAACTCAGTGTATTACCTCAGTGAAGTTCCAGGTATCGATGCCATCATGTTTGGCCATTCACACGGTGTATTCCCAAGCAAAGACTTTAGCGATATTAAAGGTGTTGACGTTACAAAAGGTACAGTCAATGGTGTACCTGCGGTAATGCCAGGTCAATGGGGCGATCATTTAGGTGTCGTTGATTTAGTCGTAAATAATGATGATGGCGGTTGGAAAGTTGTCGATGCGACAGCTCACGCGCGCCCTGTTTATGATAAGCCTAATAAGAAAGCCCTTGTTGAGCGTGATGAATCTCTCGCTAAAATTATCGATAAAGAACACCAAGATACGCGTAAATTTGTTGGTAAACACATCGGTAAAGCATCTGAAAATATGTACAGCTATTTAGCGTTGGTTCAAAGTGACCCAACTGTACAAATTGTTAACGATGCCCAAGTTGATTACACCAAAAACTTTATTCAGGGTGACCCAGACCTTGCTGATTTACCTGTTTTAGCAGCTGCTGCACCATTTAAAGCGGGTGGACGTAAAAATTCTCCAACTGAGTTTATTGAAGTTGAAAAAGGGGATTTAACCTTCCGTAATGCGGCAGATTTATATTTATATCCGAACACACTTGTTGTTGTTAAAGCAACTGGCGCAGATGTTGTGGAATGGTTAGAATGTTCTGCGGGGATGTTTAATCAAATTGACCCACAATCAACAGCACCACAAAGCTTACTAAATTGGAATGGTTTCAGAACTTATAATTTTGATACTATCAGCGGTGTAAATTACCAAATCGACCTGACGCAGCCTGCAAAATATGATGTTGATTGCCAAACGATTAATAAAGATGCTAACCGAATCAAAAATGTAACCTATCAAGGTAAACCAATTGATCCTAAAGCAACTTTCTTAGTAGCAACGAATAACTATCGTGGCTACGGCGGTAAATTTGCGGGAACAGGTGAGAATAATATTGCATTTGCTTCCCCTGATGAAAACCGTTCTATTTTAGCTGCATATATCGCTAAAGAGTCTAAAGATAAAGGGCAAATCGCTACCAAGGCGGCTAATAATTGGTCATTTACACCAATTAAAACAGACAAAAAGCTGGATGTACGCTTTGAAACTGCGCCAAGTGAAAAAGCAGCAAACTTTATCAAAGAAAATGCTCAGTACCCAATGAAACAGGTTGGTACTGATGAGATTGGCTTTGCTATTTACCAAGTTGATTTAACAGCTAAGTAATTATTCAAGTAGTTATCTGAGTTTAAGCCTACCGTTTGGTGGGCTTTTTTATATTTATAAATTGGTTAATATAGAGATAATATGCTTGAAGTGTTGCTAGATAAAATGAGTCTTACAAACTTGTTATTTTGGATAAATAATGCTCGGAATATTATGACTGTATTTAAATTAAATATTCCGAGCTATTTTAATATTAAAAATAAATTATTCATAAAAAACATTCAACATCGGTAGTTTTGTATTTTTGTCATATTCGACTTTAACATAATCAGACTCTACAGTTTTGCCTCCACGTAAAGAACCTGTTATTGATATATCTTTTCCTTTTCGATAACACTTAATATTGACTTGCTCTTTACTTTCCATATTTATAGAGCATTGAGGTTCATAGACATAGCCTGTAAATGTAATTGCACCTCCTGAATAATTATTACTAGCATAGGTGAAAGAAAAACTTGAAAGGATTATAGCAATAGCAGATGTTAGCAAAGATAAACATTTCATAGTCCACCCCCCTTAATAACACAAGCCACTATTATTAGTGCTTTTGTGTTCTTATTTCAGTGTGGTTCAAATATCGGCAATGCAAAATAAAAAATGAGAATATATTGAATGTTTTTTTATTGAATTTTATATGTGATTGATAATTACGTGTTTTTGTATTTCATTCTAATTGGGGGTTAAAAGGCAATGAAAGATGAAGGAGGAGAGTAGAATTGAAAATGTATCTTTTAGTTAAATGTTATTAATAGTTTTTCAATAATCATTGATAAATCTAGTTAGTTTGGATTAAGTTGCCATTTAATATTTTTGACACATTTAGAATTATTAGGTATCCCTGATGATGACGAAAATGTATTAACTTAAATTAGATTGAAAAATAACCTTCCCACAAAAATATGCAGTAGGAAGGTTATTTGAAAGTTTTGTATATTATTTGAAAACTTTAAAACGCACTTCGTCAGCCATAAAGTCTTTATCACCAGCCGGCGCATTAATTGAGCCAAAAACAAGTTGTGCACGTAATATCCAGTTAGCTGGCACATTCCACGTTTTTTGCACATCATTATCAATTAACGGGTTGTAGTGTTGTAATGAAGCACCAATATTTTCTTGTGATAATGCCGTCCATACTGCAAATTGTGCTATACCGCTAGCTTGTTCAGACCAAATGGGGAAATTATCTGCATATAATGGGAATTGTTCTTGTAAACCAGTCACAATATCTTGATCTTCGAAGAAAAGAACCGACCCCGCACCAGCAGCAAAACTATCAATTTTTTGTTCTGTTGCAGCAAAAGCTTGTTCAGGAACAATTTTACGTAATGCTTCTTTAGTTATGTTCCATAATTTTTTATGTTCCGCACCAAATAAAATCACAACACGTGAAGTTTGGGAGTTAAAGGATGATGGAGAATGTTTTACTGCTTCTTTAATCAATTTTGTAACATGCTCTTCAGACACCGGCAAAGCATCGCCAAGGTTATAAATAGTACGGCGATTTTTAATCATTTCGATAAATGCATTAGACATTTTGGTCTCCTAGCTTTTCATTAGCGCACGGCATTATTATGGAATAAATTTAAGAAGCCGTAGTTTGTTTCAATGGTTATTACTATAACGGGCTAGAGATAAAATCATAGAAAAAAAATTTAACGATAAGGTTCAAAATTTTGATTTAAGTTTTAAATATTATTATTTTCAATAATATCAATTGATTAGGTGTTGTTTTTGTTGATCGTAGGAATATTATGGAATATAAATAGGAAAAATAAATTAAATTGAAAGAAAAAAATTGAGAGAGTAGAAAGACCATCAATAATATATAAGTTCAAAAGAAAAACCCAATGGGGTGGCGTAAGACCCCACTAGGTAAAGTGATAAATAATTAAGCTCAATCTAGCTAGTTAAGGCCTTTGGTCATTTAAAATTTTGAGCCACCAAAGTTATCATTGATATATTTTTTGACTCATTCAGTGTGGTACAGTTTTGTTGGTTTAGCAAATTTAAGGTCAGCTTATTGCTCGTTGTTACAACCAATAAGCTGATACTATGGTTAATTGTTTTGTCATGCTCTCTCTGTATGGCTTAGCCTAGGATTTCAACAAATTAAGTGTGTACTCACTATCATAAAGGCAGTCAATTTACCCGGTACTGTGCAGGGAGTTCGCTAAAGCCAAGCCCATTGGCCTTTTTTACTGCAATTTGAACGGGAATGCGTTCTTTCATTGCTTCAATATGGCTAATTACACCGATGGTTTTACCAGATGCGTTTAAACTTTCTAATGCATCAAGAGCAATATCTAAGGTTTCAGCATCTAAAGTGCCAAAGCCTTCATCTAAAAAGAGTGATTCTAATTGTGTGCGGTTACTCACCATGTCCGATAACGCTAGTGCTAACGCTAAACTGACTAAGAAACTTTCCCCTCCAGATAAGGTTTTAATATCCCTCACGGTATCAGCTTGCCAGCCATCGATGACTTGCAACTCAAGGTTAGACTGATGATTCCGCTGTAATAAATAGCGGCCATGTAGTTTATCAAGTTGTTGATTAGCAAGAGACACTAAACAGTCTAAAGTCAACCCTTGTGCATAACGACGGAATTTATCCCCTTCGGCGGAACCAATCAGCCCACTTAAGTAGCTCCAATCATCATAGCTTAATTGGCTTTTTTCTATTTCCTGTAGCAAACCTTGCTGCTGCTGGCGTAGTTGCTTGTCCATCCCTAACTGGTTAATAATTTGGCCTTGTTCTTGGTTTAACTGTTTAATTTCTTCATCAAGAGCAATAATAGTGGTGTGTATTTGCTCTTCAGGGATATCAGAAAAACCCGTAATCACTTGTTGCTTTAGCGCTTCTATCGCGAGTTGGCATTCTTTATGGCGTGTTTGATTTTGTAAAAGGTTTTGATTGACGCGTTGCTTTAATTCTTCTAACAGTTGTTTTTCCTCTGAGGTTAATAAAGCATCGAGGAATTTTTGTTGGCTGCTAAATGGGCTGTTCTCCAGCGCTTGTGTGAATTGCGACTCAGCCTGATCCCGCGCTGTGGTGGTCTTACGGGTTATCTCAATTAATTCTTGGTAACTTCCATTCATTACAGAAATTGCATTATCAATCTCATTGAGTTGCTTATGCAGTGCTTCCTGTGCTTGGGAAAGCATTTCCTGTTTTGTATTCAATCTCTGAATATATTGACTCACAGGGAGCCCTGAAAGGTGTGTTTTTCGCAAAGTAGATTTCTGTTCTAAATCGATTTCAATGCGTTTTAATTGATGTTTATCGTTATCGAGCTGTTGGTTAAGCTTGTTTAGCTGGTTGGACTCTGATTGTAATGTCGCATTACTAACATCAATTTGTTGGCTGAGTGTTTGTGCCAACATTTTTTGAGTATTAAAAAACTCACCCCGTTGAGTGACTTCAGTTAGCCATGTATCAAATGTTTCGCTTTCCGGTAATTTGAGGTCAAAAGGGGCTAATGCTAATTGTAGTTGACCTATTTGTTCGCGTTCGCGCTGTTGTATCTGGCATTGTTCTTTTTGGGTTTCATCAAATAACTGTGTTTGGTATTTCAGGCGTTCCTCGATTAATAATTGGTCAGCCTGTAATTGGTTAAAACTGGCTTGTAGTTCATGTTGCTGGTGTTTTGCTTGTTGGTATTCGTGTTCCAACGTCGCAAAATCGGCAACGATTTTTTGTTGGGAGGCCAGTTGGCAAGTCAACTCATCAATTAATTTGGTTACGGATTGTTCGTTCTGAGCAAGTTTTGGTGTAAGTGCTTGCTCACATGTTTTTTGCCAATGGTGAGTAAGTTCTTCTAATTGCGTTTTAACTTTCTGCTGTTGCTGTATGTTTTCGCTTTGGCGTTGGTTTTGTGTTGCTAATAATGATACCAGCCCAGCATGGTGTTGTTTGAGGTTATCCAGTTTTTCGGTTAACTCGTTCAACTGACTTTGTGTTTCGCTCAGATGAATAGATTTATATTTATCGACTGCTGGGTGTTCAGTTGCTCCACATAATGGGCAAGGTTCACCGGCGATAAGGTGTTGGCGTTCATTTTCTAAACTGACAATTTTCCGCTCTAGCTGCAACTTTTCATTTGTTAGTTTAATGAGTGGGGTTAACTCATTAATTTTTACCTTGGTTATATCTAGCTCTTTTTCAGATTGAGCGAGAGCTTGTGCTATTTCAGCTTGCTGTAGGTGGTGTTGCTGGAACTGTGCCTGAGTTGCGAGGTATTGGGATAACATTAATGGCAGCAACTTAGCGTGTTGTAGGCGGTTCTGTATTTGCTCAATGCGTTGAGTGTTAACCTTAATGTCTTGTTCTTGTTTGCTATTTTTGTAGCGTTCTTCTAATTGACGAAATACCGCCGTGTGTTGTTCTAGTTCGGCACGTTTTTGGGTTAGTTGTTGTGAGTGCTGTTGGTTGTTTTTTTGTAATTGCTGAGTTTCATGTGCGAGCGTTTGTTGTTTTTGAGTTAAATTAGCCCGTTTGTCGGCTAATTCAAAGACAAACTGGCTCTGTTGTTTCCAACTACCTATTTGCGTATGAATGTCGGCATCTTTATGTTTTTCTTCTAAAAATATATGCAACTGCGCTAATTCTTGGGTTGCGCTTTGAATATGATTTTGTGCTTCAATGACTTGTTGTTGCTTCAGCGTAAAAGAAGCCTGCTGCTCTGTTATTTGTTTAGTAGATTCAACCTGTTGCTGCTTTAATTGCGCAATTTGATTGTCAAGTGGGCGAACAATTTCCTCAATGAGTTGGTGCTGTTGTTTCGTGAAATTAATATGTTGCTGATAATCATTTTGGGCTTGTATTAATTTTTGTTGAACAGGGGTTCGTTCACCTTGTTTTATCGTTAAGGCATTATGCAGACGAGTTTGTTTCTCCATTTGTTCAGTGAGTAGTTGCTGTTGGCGCTCGATATCTTGCCATAAGGGGCGAAGAAGCTCTGCTGGGCTATTGTCAGCTAATTTTTTCAATTGGGGTTGTGCATTCTCTAGCGCCAACTCAGCATTTTTTAATTCGCTGTCTAATGATTGCATTCGTTGAGTGAGCTGATGGAATTGCTTCCACCAATTAATGGCTTGCTGGTGGTGGTCACGCTTTTGTTTGAGTTGCGTTTCTTGTTGTAATAGCCCTGTTTGTTTTTCTAGCAGTGATTGATGTTCAGATTCGCTAAGTAAATTAATAGCTTGAGCTTTAGCTTTCAGTAGGTCTAAATCAATTTTGGCTTGCTTATGTTGATTAAAAATATATATCGAGATTTGGCTATAGATTTCAGTGCCAGTAATTTCTTCGAGTAAGTCGGCTCGTTCTTTTTCAGATGCGTTTAAAAAGGCGGCAAAATCCCCTTGGGAGAGCAATATAGATTTAGTAAAGCGTTCATAATCTAGGCCTGTAATTTGGGCGATTAAATCTTTTATTTCAGTTATTTTTACTGTCAGTATTTGGTTGTCAGCAACGGTAGCGAGTTCTGCTTTTGGTTGTTGTAGATTCCCATCGGGTTTGCCTCCTGCCCGCCGTTGGCTCCAAAAGGCACGATAAGCTTTGCCTTTTACCTCAAACTCGACCTCTGTTAGGCACTCTCCAGTATGACGGGTCATTAGCTCATTTTGTGAGTTAGAAATGGTCTTTAAGCGAGGAGTTCGATGGTATAAAGCTAAGCAAATTGCATCAAGTAGGGTGGTTTTACCTGCACCTGTTGCGCCGGTGATCGCAAATAACCCATTGCTAGCAAAAGGCTCTTGGGTAAAGTCGATTTTCCATTCACCTTTGAGGGAGTTAATATTTTTTAGGCGTAAACTTAAAATTTTCATATTGCTCCTTGCTACTCTTGGCGTAATGCGTCGTAAGATTGTTTAAATAGTTGGATAAGACGCTGCTCACGTTCAGGGTCGTCTAATTCCCCTTCAGCCAGACGACGTAAGAAAACGTCCTCGACACTGAGTTCACTCAGAGTTTCATTAGCTAAAGTGGTTGATTGCCCTTGTCGTAGTTTACGAGCGCGACGTAGCAAAACAATTTCAACGGGTAGGTTGTGTGTTAGAGATTCAATACGTTGTTGAATATCAGCAAGGTAATCTTGGGAAGCGACCTCGATATCTAGCCAAACGGGCTTATCGCCTTGGTAATTTCCCCATGCTTCGAGTTGTTTTTCTATGTCTTTTAATGACCCTTTAATGCTTTGCAGTGGTTGAATAATAGGGATTTCTAGTTGTGTGATTTGAGTGAGTTTAGCGCCATTGAATTCGACCAAACAAATACTTTTTTGCTGGGATGTCTCATCAAAACTTAGTGCGATGGGGGAACCACAGTAACGAATATGTTGGTTCCCGCCAATAACCTGAGGGCGATGAATATGCCCAAGAGCGATATAATCTGCGGGGGGAAATGCCCCTGATGGGAAAGCATCTAAAGTACCGATATAAATATCACGAACAGAATCCGTTAAAGCGGCACCGACAACGGTTAGGTGCCCTGTTGCGATAATAGGAAGATCTAACCCCATTGTTGTACGCTGTTCAAGGGCTAGTTGATAACTGACTTGGTAATGGTTATGGATCGCTGTTTGCAATGATTGTTGTTTTTCTTCAATACTTTGCCCCGCAATACTTAGTTGAATATCGCGTGGTCGCAGAAATGGAATTGCACACACTAAAGCGGCTGGCTGTGACTGTTTATCGCACAAGGTAATAACATTGGGTTCACTACTTGAAGTTATAACGTGAGTATTAAGATAGCTAAGCAATGCGCTAGACTCATTGAGCACAGAGACGGAATCGTGGTTGCCACTTAATATCACTAATTGGCACCCTGTTTTTTGCAAATTAACAATAAACTTATTGTATAACTCACGTGCATAGCTTGGTGGGGAGCCTGTATCAAAAATATCGCCAGCAACAATGATGGCATCAACTTGGTATAATTCGACTTGTTCAACGAGCCAATTTAAGAAGTGTTGGTGCTCAGGCGCACGGCTTTTGGTAAAAAAGTACTGACCAAGGTGCCAGTCAGAAGTATGAATAATGCGCATGAGTAATCAATTCCTATCATCATTAAGAGCTATGAATATTCTACAAATCAGTATACCTGATCCCGCTAATTCATAGGGGAAAGTCAATTAATTTCTCATCTATTGCGGAAATATTTCACTTAGATGACATTTAACCGCTAAAATATAGAGGAATGTGTACTATATAGATTGATATTCATAATTCTGTCATAAAAGTGACGCATAATGCGTTCACATTAAAAATGTCTTCTTAGTTTACAGGAACAATCATGGCAAGACGCATTCTAGTTGTTGAAGATGAAGCGCCCATCCGAGAAATGGTTTGTTTTGTGTTAGAACAGAATGGTTTTCAGCCTATTGAAGCTGATGATTATGACAGTGCCATCGCTCAGATGGTCGACCCTTTACCTGATTTAGTATTACTTGATTGGATGATCCCCGGTGGTTCTGGTATCCAAGTGATTAAACACATGAAGCGTGATAGCGCCACGCGTGATGTTCCAGTCATGATGTTGACGGCTCGGGGAGAAGAGGAAGATCGCGTAAAAGGTTTAGAAGTTGGCGCTGATGACTATTTGATTAAGCCGTTTTCCCCAAAAGAATTAATTGCCCGAGTGAAGGCGATTTTACGTCGCATTTCACCAATGGCAACAGAAGATATTATTGAAATGAATGGGTTAACGCTAGATCCAACTTCCCATCGTGTGACCAGTAATGAGACGCCTATTGATATGGGGCCGACAGAGTATAAGCTCTTACATTTCTTTATGACCCACCCAGAGCGTGTATATAGCCGTGAACAGTTATTGAATTATGTCTGGGGGGCTAATGTGTATGTGGAAGATAGAACTGTAGATGTGCATATTCGGCGTTTGCGAAAAGCGTTGGAAATTGGTGGGCATGATAAAATGGTTCAAACTGTGCGCGGTACAGGTTATCGTTTCTCGGTTCGTTATTGAAAACTACCTAAAGAGAGGCATGCGTGCTTGAACGCTTATCCATTAAACAGCTGATTTTAGGGCTGTTTTTATTTATCTTACCAGCACTGATATTATCAGTTTTTATTGGCCACTTACCTTGGCTATTGGTGATATCACTGCTGGCCGCGCTGGTTTGGCATGGGTATAATTTATTAAAACTTTCCTATTGGCTCTGGTTAGATAAAAGTATGCTGCCACCGGAAGGGCGTGGAGGTTGGGAGCCTATCTTTTACGGTATCTACCAGATGCAGCAACGTAACCGTAAGCGCCGTCGTGAATTAGGCCAATTAATTAAACGTTTTCGAAGTGGTGCTGAATCCTTACCTGATGCGGTAGTCATGATGACAACCGAAGGGACGATTTTTTGGTGTAATCGTCACGCCCAAGCTTTACTGGGTTTTCGCTGGCCAGAAGATAATGGCCAACATATTTTTAATTTGTTGCGTTACCCTGATTTTAGCCGTTATTTTTCCATTAAAAATTACGAGCAAGCGCTAACTATTGAGCTTAATAGTGGTGAGATTGTTGAGTTTCGTATCTTACCTTATACCGAAGGGCAGCTATTGATGGTGGCACGAGATGTCACAGAAAAACGCCGTTTGGAAAAGGCTCGTAGGGATTTTTTTGCGAATGTAAGCCATGAATTACGTACTCCTCTTACCGTTATTCAGGGTTATCTTGAAGTGATGGATGACCAAGAAGGGGTACCTGCAGTTAATAAAAAAGCCTTGCATGTTATGCAAGAGCAAACTCAGCGGATGGATAATTTAGTTAAGCAACTGTTGCAGTTATCCCGTATTGAAATTGCCCCACAAATCAACCTTGATGAACAAGTTAATATCCCATTGATTCTCAAAATGATTGAGCAAGAAGCTCTGAGTTTAAGTCAGGGGCGTCATCAGTTTGTGTTTAATATTGATGAAAAACTGCGGGTTCATGGCAATGAAGAGCAGTTACGTAGCGCGGTTGCAAACTTAGTGTATAACGCAATAAGTCATACACCGGAAGGGTCAAAGATTTGGGTTGATTGGCAAAGAAATTATAGTGGTGCACGTTTTAGCGTGAGGGACAATGGTCCAGGTATCCCTGCAGAACATATTCCACGCCTCACTGAGCGGTTTTATCGGGTAGATAAAGCGCGTTCACGGCAAGGTGGCGGTGGGACAGGTCTTGGGTTAGCTATCGTCAAACATGCGGTTCAACATCATAGTAGCCAATTAGTGGTGACTAGCCAGATTGGTAAAGGGAGTGAATTTTCATTTACTTTACCAACGGTGTTAATTGTTGATGATAAAAACCTTAAAAAGTCATAAATAATTCCACTTTATTAATAGAATCAAAATATTAATAAAGTGGATTCTTTTTATTAATCGATTGATTAATTCTATTAATTCATTTTTTTTATATTTTATCCCACCAACTGTTCATTTTGAAAAAATATATCCTGAAAATTATCGAAATATGGGGGTGACAAAATGATGGGTTGTTTATTTTTCGAGCAAATCATATAACGGGGATTGTGATTTTACTGAAAGGAATCACTGGTTCTGAAAATTAGTTTAGTGATTTACTCTTGTTTTCACGTTTGCTATTGCCTTTTTGCCCTATAAAAGTTCTACTTGTTGTCAGTTATTGGCGAATTTTTCTGTTTATTAATTTTTCATTTTGTCAAATGCAAAAGAACATACCTTTTTGTATTGTTAATAGTATGTTTCTCAGAATTCTATCTCGCTATATATATTTCAAAGGGTTGCTAAGTGTAAACCCATAACTTTCTATTTTCGTCACTAAAAATTAACATAATATGGCTCATCGTTTATCATCTAGAGATATCATCGCATTAGGTTTTATGACCTTTGCGTTATTTGTTGGGGCTGGGAATATTATCTTCCCGCCTATGGTTGGTTTGCAGGCAGGGGAACAAGTTTGGACGGCAGCACTTGGGTTTCTTGTTACAGGTGTCGGTCTACCCGTTTTAACCGTTATTGCCCTTGCTAAAGTGGGTGGGGGGATTGAAGCTCTTAGTACCCCAGTGGGGAAAACGGCAGGGTTACTACTCGCGGTTATTGCTTATCTATCTGTCGGCCCTCTTTTCGCTACACCAAGAACGGCAACAGTGTCCTATAAAGTCGGTATCGCACCATTATTTGGTGGTGAATCTGACATGTTGTTACTGATCTACAGCCTAGTGTACTTTGTCTTAGTTATTGGTATTTCACTGTATCCGGGTAAATTACTAGATAGCGTAGGGCACATCTTGGCCCCTGTAAAAATGCTTGCTTTAGCTATTTTAGGCGTGGCTGCGGTAATGTGGCCTGCAGGCGACCCAATCCCTTCAACGGTAGATTACCGTGAAATGGCTTTCTCCAATGGTTTCATTAATGGTTATTTGACCATGGATACTCTTGGTGCCATGGTATTTGGTATTGTCATTGTTAATGCCGCCCGCTCAAGGGGGATTGAAAACTCTTCGTTATTGACGCGTTATACGATGTGGGCAGGTTTAATTGCTGGGGTATTATTAACGCTGGTTTATTTATCCTTATTTAAACTGGGCGAAAATAGCGGTTCTTTAATCCCTAACCCAGCAGATGGTGCAGATATTCTGCATACATATGTACAATACACTTTCGGTAACTATGGCAGTTTCTTCTTAGCCGTATTAATTTTTGTGGCGTGTATGGTTACTGCGGTTGGTTTAACCTGTGCATGTGCAGAATTTTTTAGCCGCTATGTATCTATTTCTTATCGTAAATTAGTTTTGATCCTAGGGGTTTTCTCCATGGTGATATCAAACCTTGGTTTAAGTAAACTAATTGCGTTTTCATACCCCGTGTTGGTCTCTATTTATCCACCATGTATTGTTTTGATTTTATTGAGTTTTACTCTGAAGTGGTGGAAGAATCCGACCGTGGTTATTGCCCCAACCATGTTAGTTAGTTTTGTTGTTGGTTTAATTGGCGCAGTTAAAGCCTCTGATCACTTAAAAGTGTATATCCCTGAGTGGATGACAGCAATGCCACTGTATAAGCAAGATTTAGTATGGGTATTGCCAACAATTGTTGTGTTAGTGGTTGCAATTTTGTGTGATAAATTTGTGTCACCGGCGGCGCAACATAAACAAGCGTAATCTAATTCACATGCTGATTTTTAGCTAATAAGACAAAGAGGAAAATACATTTTATCCTTCTTTGTTCGCAAGTTTAAATGCCCCCGTCATTATGGCGGGGGCATTTTTTTCAGGTATTAGTCAACCCCAACGGCACTCCCAGCAGGGCGTCGGACATCGTTAGAGCCATAAATAAAGCCTTCACGTACTTTTCCTGAAACAGCAGAATCATTGCCTGATGATTTGGCACTGACGCCAGCTCCTTCTGGAATGGCGACCATAATCAGCTCAGCTGCGCCCCAAGGGGTTTGTTCAACCATCTTGTAACCCATTTTATCAAGCAGGGCTAAGCTATCTTTAGAGACACCTCTTTGCTCATAATACACTTCATCTGGTAACCATTGATGATGGACCCTCGGTGCATTAACAGCTTCTTGTGGTGGCATACCGTGGTCAATAATATTTAATGCTGTTTGTAAGGTGATAGAAATAATTCTTGAGCCACCAGGCGAGCCTAATACTAAGAATACCTTGCCATCTTTGGTCACAATGGTTGGGCTCATTGAGGACAGGGGGCGTTTACCCGGAGCAATAGAATTGCGCTCACCTTGTACTAAACCATATAGATTTTTTTCTCCCACTTTAGTCGTAAAATCATCCATTTCATCGTTAAGAAAGAAGCCTGTCCCCGGTGGGATCACGACAGAACCAAAGCGACCATTGATAGTATAAGTAGTTGAAACTGCGTTACCTTTTTCATCAACGATAGAATAGTGTGTCGTCTCTGGTTTTTCGTGTGGTCCCATACCCGGTTGAACTTGAGTTGATGGTGTTGCTTGGTTAGGTTTTATTTCCTTACGTAATTCTTCCGCGTAAGTTTTACTCAGTAGTTTTTCTGTTGGGTTATCTACAAATTCAGGGTCACCAAGGAAGGTATTTCTATCCATATAAGCATGGCGCATAGCTTCAGTTAGCGTATGGATATAATCCGCAGAATTAAAGCCCATTTCTTTGAGGTCATAGCCTTCTAAAATATTGAGGGTTTGGCAAATGGTAACGCCTCCAGAACTTGGGGGTGGCGCCGAAATGAATTTATAACCTCTATATGTACAGCTAATAGGGGTTGTATCTGTGATGGTATAATCTGCAAAGTCTTTTGCCGTCAAAATACCACCATTTTTCTTTGAGGCTTCCTCGATAATTTTGGGGATTTCTCCCTCATAGAAGGCGGAAGGCCCATTTTTAGCAATTTTTTCTAGGGTATTGGCTAAATCACTTTGCACTAATAAATCGCCTGGTTGATAAGGGCTACCATTAGGTTTTAAGAAGATACGTGCGACTTCTGGGTCTTGTTTAAAACGCTCAGTGGTTGTGTCTAACACATCGGTATCTGCACGGGTTAGTACAAAACCTTCTCTAGCTAATTTGATAGCAGGCTCCATCACCTGTTGACGGCTCATTGTGCCATATTTTTCTAAGGCGTAGTCTAAGCCTTTGACCGTTCCCGGTACACCGGAAGCTAGGTAGCCATACAGGCTGGCATCTTTGATTAACTTACCCTCTTTATCGAGATACATATCAGCACTTGCTGCGGCAGGAGCGGTTTCTCTAAAGTTGATAAATAAATCTTTTCCATCTGCCAAATGAATGGTCATAAAGCCGCCGCCGCCAATATTACCACAGCATGGGTTCACAACCGCTTGGGCATAACCGACAGCAACAGCTGCATCTATCGCATTACCACCAGATTTGAGGATATCCGCACCAATCTGCGAGGCTAAATGTTGGGATGAAACAACCATGCCTTTCTTGGCTTCAACGGCCGGTTCTGATGCGGCAAAGAGTTGAGTTGAAAATAATAAGGAAAGTAATAAAGCAGCAGGGCGTAATGATGTTCTGATCATTAGTATCTCCCAGTTAAGGTAAGGTTTGATGTAACACAAATTAATAATATGAATGATTTGTTAATTATTTGTGTTTTTAATGTATAGCATACAATAGTGCGGAATGTTGAATATTTGAGTTAATAAGTGTTAACTTGGTAGGGTTATTTATGAATAAGCAGGGATTAAATATGGATAGGAAAAGGGCTCAAAAAGAGCCCGTAAAGTATATTATTTTTTGTTAAACAACGACATGTGGACCCAGCCATTATTGGTTAAAATGAGAGGGCTTTGTTGTGCACGCTCAGCATGTGTTTGTGCTGATTGAATTTGTGGGTAAGCCGCCATCACTTTTTCATTTTTAGCCCATGGAGCCACATCTTCCAGTTTTTGGGTATAGTTGGCTATAGAGATTTTCTGCCCACCGCGTTCAGCGGGTTCAGTAAAGTTTGTGACTTCATTGACGACTAATTTGCCAGTGCAAAAGCTACCGCGTCCCGAAAATTGAGATTGTTTTTCGTCGTAGAATTTCTCACCTTCACTAGTCAGCGTATATTCAACCCCTTCGCCAGTATGTTCCCCACTCCACATGTCTTTCATGGTGACTTGTTTTTCAGCTTTAGCTAGCAAGCCCGCATCAACTAAGGTATCGAGTTGTTCAATATTACGAGCGCTAAATTTCGTGATAAAGCCTGCTGGCATTTGACCGACATTGATGCAAATAACTTTTCTAGTATCAAGGTAGTCTTGGATGGATTTTTTGAAGTTACTTTCAGATGCGGTTTGGCTGTTGTCACAGCCAGCAAGCAATGCACTGATAATAGCCACTGAGGCTGCGAGTTTTAAGTTCATTTTCCTATACCTAGTTTTCGTTATTTTTATTTAAATTAAAGATGCGATAGTTTAATTGGAGCATCTAAAAATGATGAATTTGTAACTAAATGTCGCTAAATGTAACCATATTATAAATGGAGTAGGGTTTACAGTAAGAATGAGGGGGGAAAGTGAGGTTTTGGCGTGATTTGGGAACTTTCTGATGTAATGATATGTAGCGAATAATGGGGATTTTAGGCAAATAAAAAGCGGGCATCTGCCCGCTTTTTAAAAACTCATATCACTGATTACAGTTTGGTAGAGTTTTTAGTCAGGTAATCAGCAACGCCTTTCGGAGATGCATTCATGCCTTCTTTACCTTTTTCCCACTGAGCTGGGCATACATCACCGTGCTCTTCGTGGAATTGTAAAGCGTCAACCATACGGATCATTTCATCGATGTTACGGCCTAATGGTAGGTCGTTAACTACTTGGTGGCGAACAATACCGTTTTTATCGACGAGGAAAGAACCACGCAGTGCAACACCTGCATCCGGGTGTTCGATGCCGTATGCTTTAATGATTTCACGTTTGATATCAGCAACCATCGGATATTTAACTTCACCGATACCACCGTTATCTACAGGGGTTTTACGCCATGCGTTATGAACAAACTCAGAGTCAAAAGAAACACCAACCACTTCAACACCACGTTTTTTGAATTCTTCGTAGCGGTGGTCAAATGCGATCAGCTCTGAAGGGCAAACGAAAGTAAAGTCCATTGGCCAGAAGAAGATGACAGCTGGACGACCGTTCAGGTGGTTTTTCAGGTTGAAGTTATCAACAATTTCACCGTTACCTAAAACAGCAGCAGCAGTAAAGTCAGGGGCTTGACGTGTTACCAGAACCATAATTTACTCCTATGAGTTTGAATTAAAGGTTTTTTGCCCTTATCCATTTTTAATCTAAACGGATATTTAGGACATAGACTTCCAAAAGAATAAGGAATTATCTTTTGATAATAAAGGCATTTAAACCAATTATTGTGATAGGTTTTGCCTATCAATCATAATGCTTTATGAAATTAATATCAATAAGATAGTTTTATTCCATTAAAGTGCAAGCTTTAATTTATTACTTTGTATTAATTGTGACATCTTGTACAAAAAAATGTTGCAGCGCGTTTGCCATCATTTGTGGGTAGAATTGGAAGAAAATATTTTCAAGCTGATTATATTGCAATAAAAAATCATCAAATGAACCACTTAGCGCCCCCAGTTTTGGCCGCCTTCTGGCCATACCATTGAGTGATTTGCCTATATAGTTTTTATCTGCATAACGAATTAGCCAGTGTTGTGGCCACAAGTATTCATTTAACTCTTGGAATTTTTCAGGAGTATGACACAGTTGAGGTTCAATTGTTTTTCGGCAATAGCGCACAAAATCTACTAGTGGCAGAGTCGGTTCAAGAGTTGACCAATGTAGCGATAAAAAATGATCCCAGACTAAATCTAATGTAATAGGGGCAACACGGCGGTACTCATCACGAAATAGGCCTTTCGCTTCTTTGACTAGCGGGTGAGTGTCGGTGACCCTATCGACGGTTCGGTGCATAAATATACCCGCGACAATCTCAGGTGAGTATCGCCCAGTAGGGTTACCGCGGACGTAGTCAGCCATGATGTTACCCAATAGGGAACTATGGGCGATATGAGCGAGGTGTAGGTGTGCTAAATAATTCACTTTAAAATGTCCGTCGTCTTTCAAACCACTGGGGTGTTAGCTTTGTAAAGCCACCCGAATCACATACTCATGTATGCTCATCGGGATATCTTTACTTGCTGCCTACCTGTGATTCGAAACCCATAGGGCATGTAGCGCAGCTTAGCTAACTTTTTGATTGCTCAAACTATAGCAGTAATTACGTTTAATTCGAAACTTACAGGGCATGACTTGAAATGGAGTAAAAAACCTTTCTTAATTTGCAGCTTATAGGTATCAGTATTGAGAAACAAAAGAAAAAAGATTGAAATAAATTTGTCATGAAATCTTAGCAAAACAGAAATAATTCATTCTTTGAATGGATAAATAGTGCGCAGAATTTTTTGCTAACAAAATATTTGTTAAATAATGGCGAATATTTATACTATTTTGCGCTTATTTCTTGCGCCAAAGGCGGTGCGGCACTAGACTAGTCGCCTGTTTTTTTAGATTGATGTCAATACAATGCGTGTTTCTGATTTTACTTTTCAATTACCTGAAGAACTGATTGCCCACTATCCACAGGCGGAACGTAGCGCTTGCCGCTTATTAAGTCTGGATGGAAGCTCGGGGCAGCTAACGCATGGTGTTTTTACAGATGTTCTAGAAAAATTGGAGAAAGGGGATTTACTGGTATTCAATAATACCCGCGTGATCCCAGCAAGGTTGTTTGGTCGCAAAGTCAGCGGCGGTAAAATTGAAGTTCTCATTGAGCGTATGTTAGATCAACACCGTGTATTGGCCCATGTTCGCGCATCAAAAGCACCGAAAGAGGGGGCTGAACTGTTGTTGGGTGAAGATGAAAGTGTCAAAGCCACGATGATGGCGCGTCACGGTGCCTTATTTGAACTGCGTTTTGATGATGAACGGGATGTTTTGAGCATTTTAAACCAAATTGGTCATATGCCATTACCCCCTTACATCGACCGGCCTGATGAAGAAGCGGATAAAGAGCTTTATCAAACTGTGTATAGTGAAAAACCGGGGGCTGTAGCAGCGCCAACGGCGGGTTTGCACTTTGACGAGCCTTTACTTGAAGCTTTGCGCCAAAAAGGCGTTGAAATGGCATTTGTTACCTTACATGTCGGCGCAGGTACTTTCCAACCTGTTCGTGTTGATACTATCGAAGATCACATTATGCACTCCGAATATGCGGAAGTGCCACAAGATGTGGTTGATGCGGTATTAGCCTGTAAGGCGCGTGGCAATCGCGTTGTTGCTGTAGGGACAACGTCTGTGCGCTCACTGGAAAGTGCGGCTAAAGCTAGCCAAGATGCCTTGATTGCTCCATTTTTTGATGATACCCAGATTTTTATTTATCCCGGGTATGAATATCAAGTGATAGACGCACTTATCACTAATTTCCACTTACCAGAATCAACATTAATTATGTTAGTTTCTGCGTTTGCGGGATATAAAAATACTATCAATGCGTACAAAGAGGCGGTTGAACAAAAGTATCGTTTCTTTAGTTACGGTGATGCTATGTTCATCACACCCAATGCGAATGCACCATTCGAAAAAATTGGGGAATAATCAGTTCGAGCGGTGGCGTTGGCTGCTAGCTTAGCAAATTAATATTATCGACAGCATCAGACTGTTTTTCTGATGCTTGGAGGCAAACGTGAAATATGAATTACAAACGACTAGCGGCAATGCACGTCGTGGTCGCTTAGTATTTGAGCGTGGTGTGGTAGAAACCCCCGCGTTTATGCCAGTAGGCACCTACGGTACTGTAAAAGGCATGACACCTGAAGAAGTAAAAGAAACGGGTGCTCAAATTCTTCTAGGGAATACTTTCCACCTGTGGCTGCGTCCAGGGCAAGAGGTCATGAAGCTCCATGGTGATCTTCATGATTTTATGCAATGGCAGGGGCCGATATTGACGGATTCAGGGGGGTTCCAAGTCTTTAGTCTTGGCGCTATGCGCAAAATTAAAGAGGAGGGCGTGCATTTTCGTAACCCAATAAATGGTGAGAAAATTTTCCTAAGCCCTGAAAAATCAATGGAAATTCAGTATGACCTCGGTTCAGATATTGTGATGATTTTTGACGAGTGTACGCCATATCCGGCAGATTGGGATTACGCAAAGACATCAATGGAAATGTCGTTACGTTGGGCTGCTCGTAGCCGCCAACGTTTTGACGAATTGAACAATAAAAATGCACTATTTGGCATTATCCAAGGCAGCGTTTACGAAGATTTACGAGATATTTCAGTTAAGGGGCTGGTGGAAATTGGCTTCGATGGGTACGCTGTAGGCGGCCTAGCTGTAGGCGAACCAAAAGAAGATATGCACCGCATCTTAGAGCATGTTTGCCCTCAAATTCCGGCAGATAAACCACGTTACTTAATGGGGGTGGGCAAACCGGAAGATTTAGTGGAAGGTGTTCGCCGTGGCATTGATATGTTTGATTGTGTGATGCCGACACGAAATGCACGTAATGGGCATTTATTTGTCACACATGGCGTGGTAAAAATTCGTAATGCTAAGTATAAATCAGATACATCGACATTGGATGCCGATTGTGACTGCTATACTTGTCGCCATTATAGCCGCGCTTATTTACATCACCTTGATAGGTGTAATGAAATTCTTGGTGCAAGGCTCAATACCATTCATAATTTACGTTATTATCAACGTTTGATGGCCGGTATTCGCCAAGCAATCGAAAATGGAAAATTTGAAGAGTTTGCGAAAGATTTCTACCAGAAGATTGGTAAACCCGAACCTTCATTAAATATCGAGTGAATTTAAGTGCGAAATGCTACTAATCTGTGTAGCATATCAATCTGATACTTACCATACTTTGAGGCGCATGCGCTTATTAGCTTTATGTAATTCGAAGTATTTATAGAGTATATTTTTAAATTGCTTTCAATAAAACAATGAGGAAAGTTGAATGAGTTTTTTTATTTCTGAAGCAGCAGCGTCAGCAGGTGCGCCAGCGCAAGGTAGCCCATATACTATGGTTATCATGCTTGTTGTTTTCGCTCTGATCTTCTATTTCATGATTTTGCGTCCACAGCAAAAACGTGCGAAAGAACACCGTAAATTGATGGAATCTATCACTAAAGGTGATGAAGTTTTAACAACAGGCGGTTTAATCGGGCGTGTGACTAAAGTATCTGAAACCGGTTATGTGGTTCTTGAACTGAGTGAGAACACAGAAGTAACCATCAAACGTGATTTCGTTGCTGCTGTTTTACCTAAAGGCACAATGAAAGCAATTTAATTCTGATTCTCCCGAAGGGAACTGCCGTGCTAAACCGTTATCCTTTGTGGAAGTATCTGATGTTGATCTGTGCGATCCTCATCGGTCTGCTTTATGCGCTTCCAAACCTATATGGTGAGGATCCGGCTGTTCAGATCACTGGCGTGCGGGGAACCGCCGCCAATGAACAAACGCTGATCCAAATCCAAAAATCGTTACAAGATGATAAAATTCAGAGCAAATCAATCTCTCTGGAAAATGGGGCAATTTTAGCCCGGTTCAACAACTCTGATGTTCAGTTACGTGCTCGTGAAGTGATCATGAATGCACTAGGTGATCAGTATGTTGTTGCATTAAACCTTGCACCTGCGACGCCTAAGTGGCTTGAAATGATCGGCGGTGAGCCGATGAAGCTCGGCCTTGACTTGCGTGGTGGGGTTCACTTCCTGATGGAAGTTGATATGGACACTGCATTAGGTAAATTGCAGGAACAAAACATGGATGGTTTACGTAATGACCTGCGTCAAGAAGGCATTGCGTACTCTTCTATTCGTAAAGGCAATGATTATAGCGTTGAAGTCCGTTTCCGTAACGCAGATGATCGTAGCCAAGCAGAAAAAGCACTAGCACGTAAATATCCAGACTTAGTGTTTAGTGATGGTAGCGACAACACGATGATCGCTGTGATGACCGACGAGCGCTTACGTGAAGCTCGTAACTATGCGGTTTCTCAGAATATTACCATCATCCGCAACCGAGTAAACCAATTAGGGGTTGCTGAGCCACTTGTCCAACGTCAAGGTGCTGACCGTATTGTTGTTGAATTACCCGGAATTCAAGACACCGCTCGAGCAAAAGAGATTTTAGGTGCTACAGCAACATTAGAATTCCGTTTGGTGAATACCAGTGTTGATTCATCCGCTGCTGAACGTGGCCGTGTGCCAGGTGATTCAGAAGTGAAATATGACCGTGAAGGCATGCCTTATGTACTGTATAAGCGTGTTATCTTAACGGGGGATCATATTACGGATTCAACATCTGAAGCCGATGAAAATGGTGCACCACAAGTAAGCATCAGCCTTGATAGTTCTGGTGGTTCTATCATGTCCGATTTTACGCGTGATAACCAAGACAAACTGATGGCAACCCTGTTTGTTGAATACAAAGACAGTGGTAAAAAAGATGCAGCAGGCCGTTCAATTTTAGTGAAAGATGAAAAAGTCATCAACGCGGCACGTATTTCGGCTCGCTTTGGTAGCAAATTCCGTATCACAGGCATCAACAATGGTACAGAAGCTCGTCAACTTTCATTATTGTTACGTGCGGGAGCGTTGATTGCGCCAATCCAAATTGTCGAAGAGCGTACCATCGGCCCAACTTTGGGTATGCAAAATATCGAACAAGGCCTGAAAGCTTGTATCGCGGGTCTATTAGCATCAATTCTATTTATGATTATTTACTATCGTAAATTTGGCTTGATTGCCAGTAGTGCGCTGATGGCGAACTTGGTATTAATTGTTGGGGTTATGTCTCTGTTACCGGGGGCGACACTAACTATGCCAGGTATTGCTGGTATCGTCCTCACCCTTGCGGTTGCAGTCGATGCCAACGTTCTTATCAACGAACGTATCAAAGAAGAGTTGCGGAACGGAAGGTCTGTTCAACAAGCAATTCATGAAGGTTATAAAGGCGCCTTCTCAAGTATTACAGACGCAAACTTAACGACATTAATCACGGCTATTATTCTCTATGCAGTGGGTACAGGGTCGATTAAAGGCTTTGCGATTACGACAGCGATTGGTGTCGCAACCTCTATGTTTACAGCTATTGTTGGTACACGTGCAATCGTGAACCTGCTTTATGGCGGTAAACGTATTAACAAGCTGTCAATTTAAGGAGCACGTTGTGGCACAGGATTATTCTGTTGAACAATTGAACTATGGTCGTAAAGTCTATGACTTTATGCGCTGGGACAACGTTGCCTTTGGTATTTCTATCGTATTACTGATCGCTTCTTTTGTGATTATCGGCCTCAAAGGTTTTAACTGGGGGTTAGATTTCACTGGGGGGACAGTTATCGAGATCAACTTAAGTCAGCCTGCTGATTTGGATAAAATTCGAGATAGCTTGTCTAACTCGGCTCATAAAGATCCATTAATCCAGAACTTTGGTAGCAGCCGTGACATCATGATCCGTATCCCGCCAATCGAAGGCGCTGCGGGTCAAGAGGTTGGTAAAGAAATTATCACCATCATTAACCAGAGTGTAGATGATAAAGCGACGGTAAAACGCATTGAATTCGTTGGGCCGAGTGTCGGGGCCGAATTAGCGCAAACAGGGGCTTTAGCACTGTTAACTGCACTAATTTGTATCTTGGTATATGTCGGCTTTCGTTTTGAATGGCGATTAGCCGCGGGGGCTGTATTGTCTCTCGCTCATGACGTGGTGATCACATTAGGTATTTTGTCTCTGTTTCATATCGAAATAGATATGACAATCGTGGCATCACTGATGTCAGTAATTGGTTACTCACTGAACGACAGTATCGTTGTTTCTGACCGTATCCGTGAAAACTTCCGTAAAATTCGTCGTGGTACGCCGTACGAAATCATGAACGTCTCTTTAACACAAACATTGAGCCGTACCATCATGACATCGGCCACAACGTTGTTAGTGGTTCTGATGCTGTATCTGTTCGGTGGCACTATGCTGGAAGGCTTCTCATTGGTTATGTTAATCGGTGTAACCATCGGTACTATTTCATCTATCTATGTGGCTTCTGCATTAGCACTGAAGATGGGAATGAAACGCGAGCACTTGATGCAGGCGAAAGTCGAAAAAGAAGGTGCAGACCAAGAGTCATTACTGCCTTAATTTAAAACTGGCTAAGCCAATTAGCACTTCAAATAGTTGGTGCCGTGAGTTGGCTGCAAACGAGTGATATCCCGAGGAGCATAATAAACTATGTGACTAAGGGTAGCGCAATGCAGCTAACAACACCCTCACAGCACGAAATATGAAGAGTTACGAGCACCCTAGAAGGCATCTTCTAGGGTGTTTTTTATTGCATAGTAGGGTAAACTATGTCTCCGTAAATAGATCCAGGAAACGTTATGCATTGTCCATTCTGCTCAGCTGTAGATACGAAAGTCATCGACTCGCGTCTGGTTGGTGAAGGCGCACAAGTCCGTAGGCGCCGCCAATGTTTGCTTTGTCATGAACGTTTCACGACCTTTGAGGTGGCTGAACTCGTGATGCCTCGGGTTATTAAAAGTGACGATGTACGCGAACCGTTTGATGAAGAAAAACTTAATCGCGGTATGCAAAAAGCGCTAGAAAAACGCCCCGTCAGCTCTGATGACATTGAACAAGCGATTATTTCAATTAAATCCCAGCTTCGTGCTACAGGAGAACGTGAAGTTCCTTCTAAACTTATTGGTAGCTTAGTCATGGATGAGTTAAAAAAACTCGATAAAGTCGCTTACATTCGTTTTGCTTCTGTTTACCGTAGTTTTGAAGATGTGCGTGAGTTTGGCGAAGAAATCGCTAAATTACAGGACTAACGCAAATGATAGAACAAGATGACATCTATATGGCTCGCGCTTTTGAGCTTGCACGAAAAGGGCGCTTTACAACATCACCGAACCCGAATGTTGGGTGTGTAATTGTACGTGACGGTGAAATTGTTGGTGAGGGTTACCACCAAAAAGCGGGTGAGCCTCATGCAGAAGTACATGCATTACGGATGGCCGGAGAAAAAGCTCAGGGGGCAACAGCCTATGTCACCCTTGAGCCATGCAGCCACCATGGTCGTACACCGCCTTGTGCGGAAGCATTAATTAATGCAGGGGTCAGTCGCGTTGTTGCTGCGATGCAAGACCCAAACCCACAAGTTGCTGGCCGTGGTTTGTATATGTTATCTCAGGCAGGGATTGAAACGCGTAGTAACGTGCTTTTAGACCAAGCTGAAGCTGCGAATCGTGGTTTCTTGAAACGTATGCGTACTGGTTTTCCTTATATCCAATTAAAGCTAGCAGCGTCATTGGATGGTAAAACAGCCCTTGAGTCAGGGGAAAGTAAGTGGATTACCAGTACTGCGGCTCGCAAAGATGTGCAGGCGTTTCGCGCACAAGCGAGCGCTATTTTATCCACTAGTAGTACGGTTATCGCCGATGACCCTTCTTTAACGGTTCGTTGGAACGAACTGCCAACGGACGTTCAGCAAATCTACCCAGAAGACCAATTACGTCAACCTATTCGCATTGTGCTGGATAACCATAATCGTGTCACCGCTAACCATAAAGTCACTCAATTAGCAGGTGAATGTTGGTTGGTGCGTTCTAATCCCGATATCGGCTGCTCATGGCAAGGGGATGTCGAGCAAATTAGCATCCCTGCACATGAAAATGGTACAGACCTCGTCATATTGATGATGCAACTTGCCAAACGGAATGTGAATAGTATTTGGGTAGAGGCAGGTGCAAAATTAGCAGGCTCATTGTTGAAACTAGGCTTAGTTGATGAATTAATTGTGTATATTGCCCCTAAATTACTTGGGAACAGTGCCCGAGGTTTGGTTGATTTACCTCCCCTCGATTCATTAATTGAAGCGCCAAAATTTGAATTTACTGATGTAGAAAAGGTCGGTGAAGACCTACGCGTCAGGCTTCATCCCGTATGGTAAGTGTGTTTTTTGAAAATCATACATACGGTACATGAAAGAATGTGATAAAATCCGCGCCCCGCGGGTTATAATTAATATTAGAGGAAGGCTATGGACGTAATTAAAGGTGTTGTTGCTGCGCCACAAGCGCGTATTGCTATCGCTATCGCTCGTTTTAACAACTTTATTAATGATAGTCTGCTGGATGGCGCTGTTGATGCGTTAGAACGTATTGGTCAAGTTTCGAATGACAACATTACCATTGTTTGGGTTCCAGGTGCCTATGAACTACCGTTAACGGCAAAAGCGCTGGTTGAAACAAAAAAATATGATGCCGTTATTGCATTAGGTACTGTTATTCGTGGTGGTACAGCTCACTTTGAATATGTCGCTGGTGAATGCAGCTCAGGCTTATCTCATGTCGCAATGAATAGCGAAGTGCCCGTTACTTTTGGTGTGTTAACCACTGAAAATATCGAGCAAGCCATTGAACGAGCAGGGACTAAAGCTGGTAATAAAGGTGCTGAAGCTGCACTGACTGCATTAGAAATGATCAATGTAATTAAAGCCATTAAAGGCAAGTAATACACATTTTACTTCGGGCTATAGACTGTAGTGAAGTTAACTAATACCACTGAGTGTATTGATTAGCTTAGTTTTTTATATGCCCGAATAATTTTGTGTATCGTTTTTTATTTTAAGGGGAATCTTGTGAAACCTGCTGCTCGTCGCCGCGCTCGTGAGTGTGCTGTTCAAGCCATTTATTCATGGCAATTATCTGGCAATCCAATTGCCGAAGTCGAATATGAGTTTATTGCTGATCAGGACATGTCAGACGTTGACGTAAAATATTTTCGTGAACTGTTATCTGGTGTTGCTACTAATGCAGCTAAACTTGATCAACTAATGGCGCCTTATTTATCTCGTCAGCTCGAAGAGTTAGGGCAGGTAGAAAAAGCGATTTTGCGCGTTTCAATGTTTGAATTGAGCTTCCGTGAAGATGTTCCTTACAAAGTGGCAATCAATGAAGGTATTGAGCTTGCTAAAGTGTTCGGTGCGGAAGATAGCCATAAATTTGTTAATGGTGTATTGGATAAAGCTGCACCAGTAGTTCGTCGCAAAAAATAAAAAATCAGGGTTCCCTCCTGTAACACTACAGTAGTAAATAGGTAGGCTGGGTTCCAGTCTACCTTTGTATTTATATATTCGTGGTACTCTAAGTTTCAGGTATATTGATTCAGCTAGTTATTTGCCACTTGTATTATTAAGAGCATAAATTATTTGTTTTATTTAAAACGAAAATAGTTATAGCGAAAACGGAAAATCTACCATGTCCTATGGCGAATTTGACCTCATCGCACGTTATTTTAACCGTCAAACAACGAACCGACGTGATGTAAATATCGGTATTGGAGATGACTGTGCGTTGATGACCATCCCAGAAAAACAGCAACTTGCTGTGAGTACTGACACCCTTGTTTCTGGTGTGCATTTCCTCCCTACGATTTCACCTGCTGACCTAGCCTATAAATCATTAGCATCTAATTTAAGTGACCTTGCAGCAATGGGGGCAGACCCCGCATGGGTATCTTTAGCTATTACATTACCTTGCGTTGATTGTGATTGGTTGCAATCATTTAGTGATAGCTTATTTGAGCAATTAAATTATTACGGGATGCAGCTAATTGGCGGTGATACCACTCGTGGTCCAATGAGCCTGACTTATACTGTCCATGGGTTAGTACCACAGGGTAAAGCATTGTCTCGGGCTGGTGCACGTAATGGGGATTGGATTTATGTGACAGGGACATTAGGGGATAGCGCAGCAGGTCTTGCTATTTTACAAGATAGGCTGAATATCAAAAATACCGCGCATAAAGAATGGCTAATTATGCGTCATTTACGTCCACAGCCACGTATTTTACAAGGTCAAGCCCTTAGGAACTTAGCGTCTTCTGCGATTGATATTTCAGACGGTCTAGTCTCTGATCTTAATCATATTTTGAAGGCAAGTGGCTGTGGCGCTCGAATTAATTTGGATGCACTGCCGCAGTCAGAGGCCTTAGTGCAGAACTGTAGCGTTGAGCAAAGCCGTTTATGGTCCCTGAGTGGTGGAGAAGACTACGAGTTATGCTTTACTGTACCGGAAATTAATCGCGGGGCATTAGAAATGGCTTTAGCTCATACAGGGTCTGGTTTTACTTGTATTGGGCAAATTAAGCCGCAATCTGAAGGGATCAGCTACTTTTGCAATAACCAAGAAGTTGATGTAAACCTAAAAGGTTTCGATCATTTTGTTTCGGAAGGTGCGTAGCATGGCAAGTTGCCAAGAAAAAGCAGAAGCAAAAAAACGGCTGAATATGCGTAACCCTTGGCATTTGCTAGCAACGGGGTTTGGCAGCGGTTTATCGCCAATTGTACCTGGGACTATGGGGTCCCTTGCGGCAATACCTTTTTGGTTATTGATGGCAAATATGCCAGTGTGGAGCATATGGGTGCTCATTGTGGCGGGCTTTTGGATTGGCTGTCTAATTTGCCAACGTACCTCTGATGATATGAAAATTCATGACCACGGTAGCATCGTGTGGGATGAGTTTATCGGGATGTGGATTACCTTAATGGCAATCCCAGTGGTCGATTATGAATGGGTCATTACCGCATTCTTTATTTTCCGCATTTATGATATGTGGAAGCCATGGCCAATACGTATTTTTGACCGAAAGGTCAGCGGCGGTTTTGGTATCATGATTGATGATATTATTGCGGCTATATTTGCTTATGTGACAATTTGGTTGTTGGTTTGGTATGACATTATGCCATTCTCAACCAATTAAATACGCGTCATATTTCAAATTGTAGGGGTGTTGGCTTCGCTTATTCGCCCTAGTCACATACTGGTGTATGCTCCTAGGGTCTTATTCGCTTGCCGCCTACCTACAATCTGAACTATTTAGCGTATAAATACGTGTCATATTTTGCGCTGTGGCGTTTTTGGCTGCACTCGGTTACCCGAATCACATACTTCTATATGCTCATCGGGATAACCTCGATTGCCGCCTAGCCATAACTCAAACTATTTAGCGTATAAATACGCGTCATATTTTGCGCTGTGGCGTTGTTGGCTGCACTCGGTTACCCGAATCACATACTTCTGTATGCTCATCGGGATAACCTCGATTGCCGCCTAGCCACAACTCAAACTATTTAGCGTATTGGATGTGATTGCTTATCGTAGTAACTTCTTTTACTTCTTTTACTTCTTTTTGCGCCGAATACCCATCACTGAGGTCTGTGCTAGGGTTAATCCTTTGGTTTCTGGCGCAAATAGAATTGAGACAACTAGCCCAAGTAAAGAAACCCCTGCCCCCATCAATACCACCGTGCTAACACCGTATTTTGTGATAAAAATCGGTAGTGCCCATGTGGAAAAAATGGTTCCGATACGGCTGATGGACATAATGACCCCAACGGCGGATGCGCGAATATCTGTTGGAAATAACTCATTAGGGTAGAGCCACTGTAAAATCCCTGGGCCCCCAGAGAAGAATGCATAAATACCAAACATGATAATGACGAGGCAGATACCAAGGTTAGAAAATAACCCGAGTATAGTTAGCGCTGCAGTCATTAGGGCAAAGCTACCAATTAGCAGTGGTCGTCTTCCCATTTTATTTAGCCAGTACATCGCTGGTAAGCAACCTAACATAAAAAATAAGCTGATAACTACGTTGCCTAAAGCCGCATTTTTACCTTGATCCCAACCTAATTGCCCAACAATTTGTGGGCCAAAAGTATAGATGGCAAACATTGGGATCACTTGGCAGGTCCAAATAATCGCAGTAAATAATACGAAAGAAAAATGTCGTTTATTAAACAGTTGATGAAAATGTGTTTTTTTCGCTTCCTCAGCTTCAAAAACCACAGGTTGGCCAAACAGTTTTTCCATCATTTTTTCACATTCTTGAATACGTCCTTTGCGGATTAACCAAAGAGGCGATTCAGGTAGATCAAAACGGCCAATTAAAATAACGATACATGGAATGACGGCACTGCCTAGCATCCAGCGCCAACCATCTTGAACATCATAAAGCATATAGCCAACAAGATTGGCACAAGTTGCGCCAACGTACCACATGGCTGCAATAAACCCGACCGCAAACGCACGCTGTTTGGTATTGGAAAATTCGGTGATCATCGAGGTTGCGATGGGATAATCAGCACCAATGACAATGCCAATTAAAAAACGCATTATTAGTAGTTCTAAAGGGGTTGAAACAAACATAGTTGCAACAGAGATTGCCCCTATGGCCACTATATCGATTAAGAACATTTTGCGGCGACCGACTTGGTCGCAAATGTAGCCAAACAGTGAGGTACCAATGAATAAACCCGCAAGCGTTGCGGCACCTAGTAAGCCAATCCATTCACTGTTTAAACTTAATATTGGAGTGAGTTGCTCTAAAGCGACGCCGATCAGGACTAAAACATAACCGTCCAGAAAAGGCCCACCACTCCCCCAGAGCATGATCCGCCGATGAACGGAAGAAAATTGGACATCGTCAAAACTTCTTGGTTTCATTGTGCATCCCAGTGTCAGCGCAAATATGCGCTTAAAAACCCTAAAAGTTAATGGCTTTTAGGGTTATGCTAATTAAATTAGCCGTAACGAAATTCAATGCCGAATGTGCCGCGTGGGTATTCCCATTTTTCTAATGCACTATCTAAGCCTAGTATACGGCAGGTTCCGCATTCAAGGCAGCCGGCATAATCAAAACGTACGGAGCCATCTTCTTGTTTTTTATATAAGCCAGCAGGGCAGGCTTTAGTTAATATTTCGAGCACTTTCATATCCGGGTGCTCTTTGATAACAATATGTGGATTTTCTTCATCGACATTAAACTTATTAATGCCTAACTTGACATCAACATTGACTGGATCACTCATATTGCCCTCACTCCTTTAATTCCATCCTTGATTAAATTGATGAAGCCGACTTTTTTTGCCTCTTGTAGCATAGTCTTACGCAGTGGCACAGGTGCTTCATCTGAAATAGTGAAGAGTTTTTTAGCAATACCGACAGCCATTTCTGGATAAGCGGAAAACATGCGTGGGTTATCTAAAAACTCAGGCATTTTTTGGTACATTTTCATATCACGAAGAGGGCCTTCGTTGAGTAATTTGAGGTACTCACTGAGTCCTTGTTTACTAAAGTCCTCTTTTTTCATAGCGTTAATTACTGCATTTGCCGCGGCTTCACCCGAAGCAACGGCTAAGTCCATTCCGCGGATGGTAAAGCCTAAATTCATACACATCCCAGCTGCATCCCCTGCGATTAGCACACCATCACGGACCAACTCTGATTGCATTTTCAAGCCCGCTTCTGGGACAACGTGAGCGGCATATTCAATCATTTTGCCCCCTTCAATTAATGGGGCGACCGCTGGGTGGTGTTTAAAATCTTCGAGCATTTGTGGAACCGATTTTTTGGCATCTTTAATATGATGTAAGCCACAAACTAAACCTAAAGAAATAGTATCTTCATTGGTATAAAGGAAGCCTCCCCCCATCAAGCCATCGGTAGGAGCCCCCGCAAATAGCCATGCAACCCCTTCTTTTTCCTTAAGATTAAATCGGTTAGCTAAAATATCTTTTGGCAATTCAATTAATTCTTTTACCCCAACAGCGACATGCTCAGCATTCACTCGTTTGGTCATTCCTAGTTGTTCAGCCAGTATGGAGTTCACACCATCAGCGAGGATCACCACTTTGGCTTCTAGCACATCACCATCGGCTTCAACACCTACAACTTTGCCATCCCGTTCCACTAACTTATCAACGCGAATACCTGTAATACATTGTGCGCCGGCATTTTCAGCTTGTTCGACTAACCACGGGTCAAGCTTGCCTCTCAGCACTGACCAAGAGGTTTCTTCTGGGGGTTGCTCTGCTCCATTTTGGAAATCGACTGTTACTGCACCTGTTTCTGTCATAAATGACAGCTTTTCACGCGTGATCATACGTTCAATAGGGGCATTTTGGGTAAATTCAGGAATGATACGCTCTAAGCTATGAGCATACATGCGGCCACCTGTGACGTTTTTACCGCCTGCGTAGTTTCCCCTTTCGATTAGGAGAACTTGCGCACCTTCACGGGCAAGCACCAATGCAGCCACTGAACCAGCTAGACCCGCGCCTACAATGATTGCATCAAATATATCATCGGACATAGTTTCTCCAAAGGTCACTGAAACAGTGAGGAAAACCCCACTGCTATTGAATTTATTTAGCCAGTTGTTGCGTTAAAACCGGTAAAATTTTGAACAGGTCGCCAACGATCCCATAGTCTGCAAATTGGAAAATAGGGGCGTTTTTGTCTTTATTAATGGCGACGATAGTTTGTGCGCCGTTTGCGCCAACCATATGCTGAATTTGACCAGAAATTCCTACTGCGAGATATAACTCAGGTTTCAGCATTAGGTTGGAAATACCAACGTAGCGCTCATGCTCCATCCATTTTTCGTTTTCTGCGACAGGGCGAGAACAGGCAATTTCAGCGCCGATGGTATCAGCGAGTTTTTTCGCGATAGCGATATTTTCTTGGCTTCCAATCCCCCGACCTACACTGACCACTAGACGTGCTTTATCTAGTTCAACGGAGTTACCTGCTTTTTTCTGAATCGAGGTACGTACAATAGATTGTTTTGGTTCGACCCATGGTGCAGTTTGAGCAGTACCGCTGAGTGATGCATTATTTTGCGCAGCTTCAAACGTGCCGGTGGTGAGTGTAGCAACTGAAAATGAACTGTTTAAGGTTTCTTGGCCAAAGGCTAACCCACCATAAACCATATGTTTTATTACAGGTTTTCCTGATTCTACTGTCACAGTTGCCGCATCGTTAGACACAGCAGCTTGCAGTCTTGCACCTAAGCGTGCAGCCAGTAATTTACCTCTACGGGTATTAGGTAGCAGTAATAGCCCGTTATCGCCATGCTGTTTAATTGTCGTGACAATGGTATCAGCATAGTCTTCGATGATACGGTCGTCAGGTTTACCAGACAGTTGAAAAACGTGGGTTGCGCCAAGTTGAAAGGCTTGTGAGCTTTGTGCGTCATCTAACGTTAATACATTGACTTGTTCGCCGAGAGTGAGGGCCCCACCGATAAGTTCAGGTAAACGGGAAGTCATATCACTAAATACCCAAACGGTTGATAATTTGCTCATAACTCCTCCGATTAAATGATTTTTCTTAAATGTTCAGCAAATTGTGCAATTTGCTCTTCGCCATCACCTTCAATGATGATGCGTTGACGAACTTTTTGCTTAGGTGCTGCGATAGATTGTGCGGATAATGCTGTAACGTTATCCAAGCCAATATCGGTTATTGCCCAAGCTTGAACGGGTTTTTTAGCGGCACCTAAAATGGCTTTCATTGATGGGATGACAGGGACATTAATATCGGAGGTCACTGCGATAATGGCAGGTAACGAAATGGACAATGTTTCAATTTCATCTTCTAATTCGCGTTCTACAATGAGCGTATCCGGTGTGATGGAGACAATTTTCTTTATGCCATTGATAGCGGGAACTTGCAGGGTTTCACCCATTAAGATACTAACTTGTTGAGCGTTTAAGTCTGCGGAACCATCACCACAGATAATTAAATCAAAACCAACTTTTTGAGCCGCAGAACTTAAGGCAAGTGCAGTTTGATGTGGTAAGGCGTGTTCGAGTTGATCGTCAATAACGACAACAAGTTCATCTGGACCACGAGATAATACATCTTTACGTGCTTTCATATTGGTTAGTGCTTTACCACCAACACTTAACGCAATAACTTTACTATCTGCTTGTTGCGCTTTAATTTGGTTAGCTGCTTCAATCGCATTTAAATCATATTGACTAATTTTGGTATCTGCACGTGAAAAATCTAAAGAACCATCTGAGCTATTTACAATAATATCTTGTTCATCGGGAACAGATTTATAGCATGTAATAATATTCATTACATCTCCTAAAATATAATTAATAAATATGATCCGTTTTTGTTTCGGATTATATAATTATCATGAACTGGATATTTAAAAATAAAACCTAAGTCACCAATATTGAAAACCTTGAATTAAAGTCGGTTTAAATATTCATACTGATACACTACTCACCAATACTGTAAAAATCATCAACTTATCAATGTAATGTTCAATATTGTTATGCTAATCACCAATACTGAAGGTATTTAATAACATTAATATTACAAGATAATTTATCTATATGTATTTATTGGTTATTTTAATTATTAAAGCGTCAGGTATTAGTAACAAATATTTATCACGAATAATATTGTGACCTTAATAACAGAATTGTTAATGGGGACTCGACATGATTTGAATAGTGATTGGATTAATACTTAATTAAATTTATTGAGTTTGGTAATAAATAAGTGAGATGAGGTGTTGAGACTAATATCTATTTAAAAGCTTATATATTAAATAATAAATTGGGATCGAACTATGAGCAAAGAAAATAAAAAGGGTGGAATAGAACCAAAAGTTTTTTTTCCGCCATTGATCATTGTTGGACTATTGTGTTGGTTAACCGTCCGTGACCTTGATGCTTCTAACGAAGTTATCAATCAAGTATTCAGCTATGTCACTAATGTATGGGGCTGGGCATTTGAGTGGTACATGGTGATAATGTTTGGTGGCTGGTTTTGGTTAATATTGGGTCCTTACGCCAAAAAACGTTTGGGGGATGAAAAACCTGAATTTAGCCGTGCGAGCTGGATTTTTATGATGTTCGCCTCCTGTACCTCTGCTGCGGTACTATTTTGGGGTTCTATTGAAATCTATTATTACGTCTCTGCACCTCCTTTTGGTTTTGAGGCCTATTCAACAGAGGCCAAAAATATTGGGCTTGCATACAGTTTATTCCACTGGGGACCACTACCATGGGCAACCTATAGTTTCTTATCTGTTGCATTCGGTTATTTTTTCTTTGTTCGCAAAATGGATGTTATCCGCCCAAGTAGCACCCTTGTCCCATTAGTGGGTCAAAAACATGTAAATGGCTGGTTCGGTACCATCGTTGATAATTTTTACTTGGTCGCTTTGATATTAGCCATGGGGACCAGCTTAGGGTTAGCTACACCACTCGTTACTGAGTGTATTCAATACTTATTTGGTATTCCTCATACCTTACAACTTGATGCCATCATTATCTTCTGCTGGATCATCCTAAATGCAATCTGCGTGGCTTTTGGTTTGCAAAAAGGGGTGAAAATTGCCAGTGACGTCCGTAGTTACTTGAGTTTCTTGATGCTGGGATGGGTATTTATTGTTGGCGGCGCCAGCTTCATTGTGAACTATTTCACCGATTCTATCGGGGTTTTAATGATGTATATGCCACGCATGCTGTTTTATACAGATGCAGTGGGTAAAGGCGGTTTCCCACAAGGTTGGACCGTATTCTATTGGGCGTGGTGGGTAATCTATGCCATCCAAATGTGTATTTTTCTCGCCCGTATCTCTAAAGGCCGTACCGTCCGTGAGCTGTGTATCGGCATGGTAGCAGGCTTGACGGCAGGGACAACGTTAATTTGGACCATCCTAGGCAGTAATACATTACAACTCGTTGACCAAAATATTATTAACATTCCAAAGCTGATTGAAGAATTCGGCGTTGCACGCGCCATTATTGAAACATGGGCAGCCTTACCTTTGAGCACTGCAACAATTTGGGGCTTCTTCATCCTCTGCTTTATCGCCACCGTCACACTCATCAACGCTTGTTCATACACTCTCGCTATGTCGACTTGTCGCGCAGTGAAAGATGGCGATGAGCCACCGTTATTGGTGCGTATCGGTTGGTCTGTTTTAGTCGGTGTTATCGGTATCGTATTACTGGCTCTAGGCGGATTGAAACCGATTCAAACAGCGATAATTGCCGGAGGATGCCCACTTTTTTTCGTCAACATTATGGTAACGCTCTCCTTTATTAAAGATGCAAAAGTGCATTGGAAAAATGATTAATTTATTCAGAAACAACATTTAAGAGGTTATTAATATGGATTTTAGATTGAATGATGAGCAGGAGCTGTTTGTCGCAGGGATCCGTGAGCTGATGGCCAGTGAAAACTGGGAAAGCTATTTTGCACAATGCGACCGCGACAGTATGTATCCTGAACGTTTTGTTAAAGCCTTGGCGGACATGGAAATTGATAACCTGTTGATCCCAGAAGAGCATGGCGGTTTAAACGCTGGGTTTATTACAGTCGCTGCGGTATGGATGGAGCTGGGTCGCCTTGGCGCACCAACGTATGTGTTGTACCAATTACCGGGGGGGTTTAATACCGTACTCAGAGAAGGGACCCAAGAACAAATTGATAAAATTATGGCATTTCGCGGTACAGGTAAACAAATGTGGAACTCTGCGATTACGGAGCCCGGCGCGGGTTCTGATGTAGGGAGTTTACAAACAACTTACCAACGCCGTAATGGCAAAGTTTATCTCAATGGTAGCAAATGTTTTATCACCAGTAGTGCTTACACACCATACATTGTGGTGATGAGTCGTGATGCAGATTCTCCTGATAAACCTGTTTTCACCGAGTGGTTTTTAGATATGAGCAAACCCGGTATCAAGGTCAATAAACTTGAGAAACTGGGCCTACGTATGGATAGCTGCTGCGAAATTACCTTTGATAACGTTGAACTGGATGAAAAAGATATGTTTGGCCGTGAAGGTAACGGCTTTAACCGTGTGAAAGAAGAGTTTGACCATGAGCGTTTCTTAGTCGCATTGACTAACTATGGAACTGCAATGTGTGCATTTGAAGATGCAGCCCGTTACGCCAATCAACGTGTTCAGTTTGGTGAAGCAATTGGCCGTTATCAATTAATTCAAGAAAAATTTGCACATATGGCGATCAAGCTCAATTCAATGCGTAACATGTTATATGAAACTGCTTGGAAGAGTGACAACGGATTGATTACCTCTGGTGATGCAGCAATGTGTAAATACTTCTGTGCGAATGCGGCATTTGAAGTCGTAGACTCTGCGATGCAGGTACTGGGTGGTGTAGGTATTGCTGGTGAGCATCGAATCGCACGTTTCTGGCGTGACTTGCGTGTAGACCGTGTATCTGGTGGTTCAGATGAAATGCAAATACTGACATTAGGCCGCAGTGTACTGAAACAGTACCGCTAATAGCTGAATGTTTATTGGTTGGCTTTTTAAGAAGGCCAGCCAAATTTAACAGGAGATTAGAACATGGCAGAGCATTTACCAATGCCAGAATTTGGCCCATTAGCAGGGGTCAGAGTGGTGTTTTCAGGGATTGAAATAGCCGGTCCATTTGCAGGGCAAATGTTTGCAGAATGGGGCGCGGAAGTGATTTGGATAGAGAACGTAGCTTGGGCAGACACTATCCGTGTTCAACCCAATTACCCACAGCTATCAAGGCGTAATTTACGCGCATTATCATTGAATATCTTTAAGGATGAAGGGCGTGAGGCATTTCTAAAATTAATGGAAACAACGGATATATTCATTGAGGCGAGTAAAGGACCTGCATTTGCCCGTAGAGGGATCACCGATGAAGTACTTTGGCAACATAACCCTAAATTGGTTATCGCCCATTTATCAGGCTTCGGGCAATACGGTGACCCTCAATACACTAACCTAGCTGCCTACAATACTATTGCACAGGCTTTTAGTGGTTATCTTATCCAAAATGGTGATAAAGACCAGCCAATGCCAGCCTTTCCTTATACTGCTGATTATTTTTCAGGCATGACAGCTACAACAGCGGCTCTAGCTGCATTGTATAAAGCCCGTGAAACGGGGAAAGGGGAAAGTATTGATATTGCCATGTATGAAGTCATGCTACGAATGGGGCAATACTTCATGATGGATTACTTCAATGGTGGTGAAATCTGCCCGCGGATGACCAAGGGGAAAGACCCCTATTACGCAGGTTGCGGCCTTTATAGTTGTAATGATGGCTATATTGTGATGGAAATCGTCGGTATCACACAAATCCAAGAAATATTTAAAGATATTGGCCTTGCTCATCTTCTTGGTACACCAGAAATACCGGAAGGCACACAGCTTATTCATCGTATTGAGTGCCCCTATGGGCCTTTAATGGAAGAAAAACTTGATGAATGGTTAGGTGCTCGCTCAATTGATGAGGTGCTAGCGAGATTAGCCGAACTCAACATTGCAAGCGCCAAAGTTTTAACCATTCCTGAATTAGAAACCAACCCACAATATCTGGCTCGTGAGTCGATCACCAGTTGGCAGACTATGGATGGAAAAACCTGTCGTGGCCCAAATGTGATGCCAAAATTCAAAAATAATCCAGGGCAAATTTGGCGTGGTATGCCATCACATGGCATGGATACGACAGAGATACTAAAAAATATTGGATATAGCGAAATTGATATTCGGGGGTTAGTCGACAAAGGATTAGCCAAAATAGTTGATTAATTGAATGGGTAGTCAGGTCAATTAATCCAACTGGCCTGATATTCATTAGGGAAATGATGGGAAACAATTAATGGATGTAATCGGTAAACAAAATTTGCGCCAAATGTGGGATGACCTAGCGTTGACCCATCGGGATAATAAGGCGCTTATCTTTGAATCCTGCGATGGAAATATTCGAGAATTCAGTTATATAGAAATGAATCAGCAAATTAATCGCACAGCAAATCTCTTTTTAGATTATGGAATACAAAAAGGGGATAAGGTTGCTTTACATTTAGATAATTGCCCAGAGTTTTTCTTTTGCTGGTTTGGCTTGGCGAAAATTGGGGCGATTATGGTCCCAGTTAACGCACGCTATAAATACCATGAAGCCGCTTGGATTATGCAAAACTGCCAACCTCGTATGGTGGTCACTTGTGCGTCTTTTTTAGATATTTATCAACGTGTACTTGATGATAAAAGTACCAGCCTTGAGCACATTTTTTTAATTTCAGATATGTCGTTTAAACCGCAGGAAGGCATTTCAAACTTTTTGCTTGAACAAGCACAAAAACCGACAGAGTTAACCCAACTTATTGAGCTTAGTGTGGGTGATACTGCGGAAATCTTATTTACCTCAGGTACCACTTCCAAACCGAAAGGGGTGGTTATTACCCATTACAACTTACGCTTTGCGGGTTATTACTCTTCTTGGCAGAACACGTTACGTTCCGACGATATTTACCTTACGGTAATGCCAGTCTTTCATATCGATTGCCAATGTACAGCATCGATGGCGGCATTTTCAGTGGGTGCAACATTTGTCTTACTTGAGAGATACAGTGCGAGACGTTTCTGGCAGCAAGTTGTAAGGCACCAAGCCACTGTTGTTGAGCTGATCCCCATGATGATCCGTACGCTTTTAAGCCAGCCGCTGGCGGATAATGAAAAAGACCATTGCTTACGTGAAGCCATGTTTTACCTCAACTTGAGTGATGAGGAAAAAGAGCAGTTTATGGCTCGATTTGCTGTGAAAAGTTTTCTGACTTCTTATGGCATGACGGAAACTATTGTGGGGCTAATTGGGGATAGACCTGGTGATATCCGCCGTTGGCCATCCATTGGTCGTCCTGGTTTTTGCTATAAAGCGCAAATTAGGGATAAAACCAATCAACCTGTTGCCACTGGGGTGATTGGTGAGCTTTGTGTGAAGGGAGAACGAGGTAAAACTTTATTTAAAGAGTATTACAACAACCCTGAAGCCACAGAAAAAACATTTGATGAGCAAAATTGGATGCACACAGGCGACTATGCATACCAAGATGAAGATGGATTTTTCTATTTTGTGGACAGAAGCATCAATATGATCAAACGAGGCGGTGAGAACGTCTCATGTAGTGAAATTGAAAATATTATTGCTTCACATCCTTTGATTGTTGACGTGGCGGTGATTGGTGTTGCTGATGAGATCCGTGATGAAGCGATTAAAGCCTTTATTGTGTTAGAAGAGGGTGAAACATTAACTCAGGAAGAGTTTTTCGCTTTTTGTGAAAAGCAAATGGCGAAATTTAAAGTGCCATCATGGGTTGAGGTACGTAAGGATTTACCGCGTAACTGTTCTGGAAAAGTGCTGAAAAAACATCTGCAATAATCGAATAACTCTATTAATTACGCGAACGTTTTGGCTGCAACTTTCTGTAGGCAAAATGGCAGCGCATGATGACTAAAGGATTGCACTATGAGCGAATCATTAAAAATTACCCGTAATGGCTCCATTTTGGAAATCGTACTTGATAGACCTAAAGCAAATGCGATAGATGCAAAAACCAGTTTTAAAATGGGGGAAGTTTTCCTTAATTTCCGCGATGATCCTTCGCTGCGTGTCGCCATTATAACAGGAGCAGGAGAGCGATTTTTCTCTGCGGGTTGGGACTTAAAATCTGCGGCAGAAGGTGAAGCACCTGATGCCGACTTTGGTCCCGGTGGCTTCGCCGGACTCACTGAAATTTTCAATTTAAACAAACCAGTGATTGCTGCTGTTAATGGTTATGCGTTTGGTGGAGGCTTTGAACTAGCTTTAGCAGCAGATATGATCATTTGCTCTGAAAATGCCAGTTTTGCCTTACCAGAGGCCCAACTTGGTATTGTGCCTGATAGCGGCGGTGTCTTGCGTTTACCTAAAATCTTACCAGCACCGATCGTGAATGAAATGGTGATGACGGGAAGGCGTATGGATGCTCAGGAAGCATTACGCTGGGGGATCGCTAATGAAGTAGTACCAATGGAAAGTTTAATGGAAAAAGCACGTGAACTCGCAGAAAAAATCACTCAAAGTGCACCACTTGCGGTTGCGGCCTTGAAAGAAATTTTTCGCGCAACCGGAGAGCTTACTGTTGAAGAGGGTTATAAGCTTATGCGCAGCGGTGTGCTGACAAACTACCCCGCGGTTTTACACTCCGAAGATGCAACAGAAGGTCCGCTGGCGTTTGCCGAAAAACGTTCACCAAGTTGGAAAGGGCGCTAGTTCATTTAGCAAAGAGGTGAATTTTGAGTTTTTACGCTTTTGAAGGGGTGATCCCAGTTGTTCACCCTACCGCATATGTACATCCATCAGCGACGGTGATTGGTGATGTGATTATCGGTGAAGGGGTGTTTGTTGGGCCTAACGCTTCTTTACGTGGAGACTATGGCCGTTTGATCATAGAAAAAGGCGCCAATATTCAGGATTGTTGCATTATGCATGGTTATAGCGATGTCGAAACCATTGTCCACGAGTGTGGGCATATAGGCCACGGAGCTATTTTGCATGGATGTATTATTGGTCTAATGCATTAGTGGGAATGAACAGTGTGATTATGGATGGAGCCCTGGTTGGTGAACAAAGTATTGTTGCGGCGATGAGCTTTGTTAAAGCTGGGTTTCAAGGCGAACCTCGCCAATTACTGGTTGGCAGCCCTGCACGTTTTGCTCGTCATATTCGTGAGGAGGAATTGCATTGGAAGCAGCTCAATACGAAAGAATATCAAGACTTAGCCATTCGATACCGACAAGGATTACATGAAACGTTACCCTTGATAGAAATAGAGTTGAATAGGCCAAGGCTCATGGGGACAACGGATGTCAAACCTAAAGGCCAGTAATTAATCTTTGAACGCCCAGTTAAAAGCTGGGCGTTTTCATTATCGACAGTGATTATTATGAAAAAATGAGGTTAGTTATTTTTTTGCTGTTCAGCTTTTTGAAACCACTCTTGAGCCACGCTTTCATTTTTTTCAACGCCATCACCATTTTTATACATCACACCGAGATTAAATTGTGCGGAAGCATTATTTTGTTCCGCGGCTTTGAGAAACCATTCTTTTGCAAGAGTATAACTCTGCGGCGTGCCAATTCCTTTTAGATACAATATGGCAAGCTGATTTTGCGCGGGCGCATAGTTTAGCTCAGCGGCTTTTTGATACCACTCTTTCGCTAAGCTATGATTTTGGTGGTTATCTTTTTCATCTTGGTACAATAATCCAAGATTATATTGTGCGGATGGGTAATTTTGTTCAGCGGCCTTTTGTAGCCATTTTATTGCCATTTCTTTATTTTTAATGCCGCCATCACCATTTTTATACATCATGCCAAGATTATATTGTGCAATGACGTAATCTTGTTCTGCTGCCCTTTGAAACCATTCTCTGGCGGAGGTATAATCTGGTTGTTTTTCAGTGTCTTGAATATAGATAAGCCCTAAATTGCTTTGAGCGGGTGCATGCCCTCGTTGTGCAGATTTTAGATACCATTCTTTTGCTAGTGAATTGTTGGGGGGAGTACCTAACCCGTCTTGATGCATTAAACCTAAATTGTACTGAGCAGCCGCGTTTCCTTGCTCAGCGGCTTTTTGAAACCACCGCAACGCTTCTTGATAGCTTTGTTCGGTACCCAAGCCGTCTAAGTATATAAGTGCAAGGTTGAATTGCGCGTTTGTATTTCCTTTGTCTGCGGCACTTTGAAGCCACTTTAAGGCGAGGGGATAGTTTTTCTGGGTTCCGTCACCGTTTAAGTACATTTCACCGAGTTGGCTTTGTGCGTCAATATAGCCTTTATCAGCAGCTTGTTGAAACCACTCTTTTGCTTGAGCAAGATCCTTCTTGGTTCCTTCCCCTTTTTTATGCATTATTCCAAGGTTATATTGAGCTTGCGCGTATCCCTGTTCAGCCGATTTCTGGAGCCAGCCCTTTGCCAGAGTATAACTTTGCTGAGTTCCCAAACCTTGTAAATAAATTATCCCAAGATTGCTTTGTGCAGCGTCATATCCTTGTTCAGCGGCTTTTTGAAACCACTTTATTGCCTTAACATAGTCTTGCTTGGAGCCAGAACCGTTGAAATACATGATCGCGAGTTGATTTTGAGCCTCAATATTGCCTTGTTCTGCTAATATTTTTGTTTGCTCAAAGTTATCATTATTTAACTCTGGGTTTGAATATGCATGGCTTGCCGTTATTAACAATAGCGCGATTAGAAATAATTTATTTTTCATATTAATTATAGGTGATAAATAGCGTCCATTTTCTGCTATGAAAGTTAAGTTTTCTTAGCAACCTTTTAACCTAAACCAATATTCAGTAAATATTTCTCTCTTGGATAGGCAATACTATACAGGCTTATTTTCCCATAGATGGCTATCATGCCATAAATAATATATTTTTAGAATTATAAAGCTAGCTTTGCATCTCATTTGTTGAGTTGTATAAGTTATTGAAAGTATATGAAGAAAATTAATTTGTTGATTTTCGGCTGATAATACAAAGCGGGAAAAATACGCTTTTATCCCGCTTTGTCGACAGCCTTAACGCAGACTTGAGCCCGTGTTTTTTTGATGTGATCATTATGTTAACGGCGTTGTGCCTTTGATAGCATCCATTGCCATTTTTGCTCTCGATTTAATTCACTCGGTGGCATAGATGCCGCTTTCACTGGAGAATCAATAGTGACTTTTTCAGATTGGTGGTTTCTAAGACGTGCATAAAGTTGATTATCAATTTTTGTAACCTTAATCAGCCTTTGGCACTGACAGCCACGACCCGATAATTTATTCGGGATCATTTTAACTTCACATTGAATTTCAGCTACGTCAGATAAAATATAAGAAACAATATTAACCGCATTAGGGTGAGGGATATCAAAATTATTGGATATTTCTCTGGCGGTGATCCAGCGCCCTTGTTTCATTACCCAGTTAGCAATGGATAAATACAAAGGTTCATTAATATATTGTCCACACATAAGCGCTCCCAAATATATTTATTAAAATTGGCTAAATAAAGAGAAACTATATGCAAATTGTAGTTGGAATGCGTTTATTTGTTTCCTGGTTTTTAAATTAAGAAAACAAAATAATTAAATATTAAAGCCTGGTTAAAATTGTTAAAATCATATAGTCGTTATTATTCAGTGTTAAGCATTGAAATATAATAGGAAAAGCTTTATTGCATAATGCAATGAAAAACCAATATAAGTCAGAGCTTAAGTTACACTGTCATACAGTGACATAGTTCATATTAATGGATTTAAAAATAATTTGCATGTTTTTATTTTCAAAATTTACATTCAAGATAAATATTTTGTATATATTCTGTTTTAGAGTGAATAGAATAAATATCATTGTATATAAGTTTATTATGTTTGGTTTTTTTATTTATTATTATGATATAAAAATATAATTAAGATGTAAAAGCAGGGTTTAAAAGTGTTTTTTTTAAAAGTTGCATTGGAAATGAAATAATAGAGTTAAAGTTAACACTCTATATACTGTGTATATAAAAAGAAAATGAGAGTGATTAACTTTGTTATTTAAAAAGGCATTACATTATCATGGTAATGCCTTTTTTCGTTAACCTATTACTTGGCTAAGTAGGTATTAATTGACTTAATAATACCCGTTGCATCTAACCCGAGCTCAGCGATAAGTTCCTCTTGGCTACCTTGAGAAATAAAATAGTCTGGTAAACCAAGGTTTAAAACAGGAATGATTCTTTTTTCCTGCATTAGGAACTCATTCACACCACTACCCGCACCACCCTTAATTGCATTTTCTTCGAGTGTAACGAGCACATCATGGCTGTTTGCCACCTCAAGGATTAAGGCTTCATCTAATGGTTTAACAAAGCGCATATCAACCACAGTCGCATTTAATTGCTCAGCGGCTTCTAATGCATGACTAAGTAACGTACCAAAACACAAAATAGCAACTTTTTCCCCTTGGCGACGGATAACTCCTTTACCAATTTCTAGTGGAGCTAAAGGCTGTAGCTGTGCACCTGTCCCCGTGCCTCGCGGGTAACGAATAGCACTTGGACCATCTTGGTAATGGTAGCCAGTATGTAGCATTTGGCGGCATTCGTTTTCATCACTTGGTGCCATGATCACCATAGTAGGGATACAGCGTAGGAATGAAATATCAAATGAACCTTGGTGGGTTTGGCCATCAGCGCCAACAATGCCGGCTCGGTCAATAGCAAACATCACCGGTACTTTTTGGATAGCCACGTCATGGATGACTTGGTCATAACCCCGTTGTAAGAAGGTCGAATAGATAGCGACGATGGGTTTATAGCCCCCAATAGCAAGACCAGCTGCAAAGGTGACAGCATGCTGCTCTGCGATCGCGACATCGAAGTATTGATCAGGGAATTCTTTAGAAAACCGAACCATACCAGAGCCTTCGCGCATAGCTGGCGTAATTGCCATTAGCTTGTCATCATCTTTGGCTTCTTCGCACAGCCAATCCCCAAAGATTTTAGAGAATGTCGGTCCCGTCTCTTTGCTTTTGGGTAAAGTGAATGTGCTTGGGTCAAATTTTGGTACTGCGTGCCAACTGATCGGGTCCTTTTCGGCAGGTTCATAACCACGACCTTTTTTAGTCATGATATGTAAAAACTGTGGGCCTTTTAAATCACGCATGTTTTTTAAGGTTTGAACTAAGGCGACGACGTCATGTCCATCAACAGGGCCAATATAGTTAAAGCCTAATTCTTCAAACATGGTACCGGGAACAACCATACCTTTGATATGTTCTTCGGTCTTTTTCAGCAATTCTTTGATTGGCGGTAAGTTAGAGAAAACTTTTTTCCCACCTTCACGTAATGTGGTGTATAGCTTGCCAGAAAGCAGGTGAGCCAAATGGTTATTTAACGCGCCAACATTTTCGGAGATAGACATTTCATTATCATTTAAGATAACAAGCATATCGGGTGCGGCGTCCCCTGCGTGGTTCATGGCTTCGAATGCCATCCCTGCGGTGATAGCTCCATCACCAATCACACAGACGGTTTTACGGTTTTGCTTTTCTTTTTCTGCCGCAATAGCCATTCCTAAACCCGCACTAATCGATGTGGATGAATGGCCAACACTTAAAATGTCATATTCACTTTCTTCACGCCATGGAAAAGGGTGCAAACCATTTTTTTGACGAATAGTATCAATACGGTCACGACGACCCGTTAAAATTTTATGTGGGTAGGCTTGGTGCCCGACATCCCAAACAAGGTTATCAAACGGGGTTTTGTAGACGTAATGTAATGCGACGGTAAGCTCAACTGCACCGAGACCAGAAGCAAAGTGACCACTAGAACGGCCAACGCTACTCAGCAAAAACTGTCTGAGTTCATCACACAGCTTAGGCAAACTTTCTTTGGGCAACAGACGAAGCTCATCTGGTGTCTCTGCCAATGCTAGCGTTGGATATTTAGCGATATCAATACTCATTAGGTACTCACTTATAATTAATAAAAAACCCACATATTGAATACTCGGTACTGAAACAGTTATCTAAGTATTGCGGTGCGTAAATTTATCTACGCATATTGTGGGTGATCCTCATTGATTGCCTTTCTATAACTCGCTTAGTGTAAGCAATAGTCTGTCTGTTTTTTGAGTTATAGAATGTTCTGAAGATTCATCAAGGTAATAAATGCCGTAATTATCGACCTTCTTGTTGCCAAAAGGCAAAGCATATTGTCAGTTTTTACGCTCAATAATGAAATTAGCTAAAGCGCTTAGCATTTCTATATTATACCCATATGACTGGATCGTCTCTAAAGCGCTTATTGCATCATGATATAGCTCACGTGCTTTTTGTTGAGCCGCTTCAAGGCCGAGTAAAGATGGGTAAGTGCTTTTTTCGTGCTCAGCATCAGTCCCTTGGCGCTTACCTGTTACCGTGCTGTCCCCGATAACATCTAGGATATCGTCTTGAACTTGAAAGGCAAGCCCGATGGACTGTGCGTATTTATCTAAAACAGGTAGTAATTGATGCCCTTTTTCGCCAGCGGCATAAGCACCAAGGCGAATAGCTGCGCGAATGAGTGCACCAGTTTTATGCAGATGAATACGTTCTAAGGATTCAAGGTCGACGTATTTCCCTTCGGCGTCTAAATCCAGAGCCTGCCCACCACACATCCCAGCAAGGCCACTTGCATAGGATAGCTCGGCTATCATTGCGATACGGTCTTTATCAGCGACATCTGGCATTGGGGCACAAGCAAGTAATTGAAAGGCCAGCGTTTGTAATGCATCTCCCGCCAAGACAGCATTACCCTCACCATATTTTATATGGCAGGTTGGTTGACCTCTGCGTAAATCATCGTCATCCATAGCGGGCAGGTCGTCATGAATTAATGAATAGGCATGGATGCACTCGACAGCGGCAGCTGGTGCATCAAGGTTTTCTTGGTTCACACCAAGCATAGAGCCTACCGCATAAGTTAAAAATGGGCGTAAACGTTTCCCGCCTAATAACGTGCCATATCGCATTGCTTGTGCAAGAGGAAGGTTTGCAAAAGGCATCGCATTTAGGGCATCTAAAAGGTATTGATTGACTCTGTCATAGGTTTGTTTTTGTTGCAGCGTGAAGCTATCTAAATGTTGTTCAGACATAATTTATTCAGTATCAGGTGAAAAATCGGCAAGAGGTTTATTTTCGTCATCACTGAGCAATATTTGTACACGCTGCTCAGCTTGTTGCAGTACTTTTTGACCTTGTTTGGCAATTTGAACGCCACGTTCAAACTCATTCAGAGCGTCTTCTAGAGGGAGGTCACCGGATTCAAGACGAGCGACGATTTGCTCTAGCTCTTGAAGCGAGTTTTCAAAACTAACAGGTGCAACTTGCTGAGATTTTTCTTTAGCCATATTCTTTAGCCACTAATGTTAAATTAGTTAATTCGGGGAATGTTAAATATTTAGCAGACTAACGTAGTCTTGCCACGGTTACAATTTATTATTGGTGTTTTTAGATTCAGTCCGCAAGATAGTGTTATAATACGCCTCTTTATTGACAATTGGTAACCTATACGTGTGTCCTTGTTAAGACACGTTCGTTTGCCCCACAACCATGAACATGCAGCTATTATGAAGTTTATCATTAAGTTATTCCCAGAAATTACCATCAAAAGCCAAACTGTTAGGCTACGTTTCATTAAAATTCTGACTAGCAATATCCGTAACGTGCTAAAACCTCTTGGCGAAGAAATTTCGGTTGTCCGTAATTGGGATAATATTGAAGTGCGTGTGAAAGGGGAAACGAAGCACGACGAAATTTGTGACATGTTAGGTCGTATTCCCGGTATCCACCATATCCTTGAAGTGGAAGAAAAACCGTTTACTAGCCTGCACCATATTTATGAAATGACCCATGAATCTTATGGTGCGTCTCTCGAAAACAAAACTTTTTGTGTTCGGGTGAAACGCCGCGGTAAGCACGAATTTTCATCGATTGAAGCTGAGCGTTACATTGGTGGTGGTTTAAACCAACATATTCCTTCGGCTAAAGTTAAGCTCAAAGACCCAGATACAACCGTGCATTTGGAAATTGAAGATGACAAACTGATTTTAGTTAAATCACGTATTGAAGGTATTGGCGGGTTTCCTATAGGGACGCAAGAAGATGTTTTATCGCTAATTTCCGGTGGGTTTGACTCTGGTGTTTCTAGCTATATGTTGATGCGCCGTGGTTGCCGTGTTCATTACTGCTTTTTTAATTTAGGTGGTGCGGCACATGAAATTGGCGTGAAGCAAATTGCACATTATCTATGGAACCGTTTTGGTAGCTCCCATAAAGTGCGCTTTATTGCTGTAAACTTTGAGCCAGTTGTGGCTGAAATTTTAGAGAAAGTCGATGATGGCCAAATGGGCGTTGTACTTAAACGTATGATGGTGAGAGCTGCGTCTAAAGTTGCGGAGCGTTATGGTGTGCAGGCAATTGTTACGGGTGAAGCGCTTGGTCAAGTGTCTAGCCAAACTTTAACTAACTTGCGTCTTATTGATAATGCTTCTGATACTTTGGTGCTAAGGCCACTGATTTCTCATGACAAAGAACACATAATCAAATTAGCTCGGCAAATTGGGACTGAAGATTTTGCGAAAACCATGCCGGAATATTGTGGTGTGATTTCAAAAAGCCCAACAGTGAAAGCTGTTAAAGCACGAATTGAAGCAGAAGAGGCCAATTTTGATTTTGCTATTTTAGAGTCTGTTGTGGAGCAAGCGCAAAATATCGATATTCGACAAATTGCACAAGAAAGCCTTGAAAAAGTCCCTGAAATTGAAATGGTGAGTGAGCTTTCAATTGAAAATGAAGTGATTTTAGATATTCGTTCAATTGATGAATTTGAAGACAAGCCACTGAATGTAGATGGAATGGAAGTTAAGCACATTCCATTCTATAAATTGAGTACGCAATTTGGTGACTTACCAAAAGATAAAACCTATTTATTATATTGTGACCGTGGGGTAATGAGCCGCTTGCAAGCGCTATACCTAAAAGAGCAAGGTTATGAAAATATAAAGGTTTATCGCCCATAACTTAAAACAGGGTGCTTGTATCACCAACGTACAATTAGAGAGAAATGTGGGGGAAATTCCCCCACAAGACTAGTTATCGCAAGATAACGTCGCTTGAACCAGCGTGCTTCCGCTGCTGATACTGAAAGAGCATAGCCTTTCTTGCATTAACAATGAAAAACACAACACCGTAAGACACACGGTAACTAGCCCCAGAAGGGCAATTTTGGCCATTCCTCTTGACTCCTTTTCTAAAAGGAGACAGAATCAAATTGTGAGGGTTTGAGACTGCCTCGGATTAAGATTAACATCTAAATTCGGGGCTTTCGTCTTTTTGGCTTTGGCAAATGCTTGAACCAAAATGATCCAAGCACCCACGGCAATCATAGCAAAGATCCACTCGAAATAAATCTATTTACAGTCAGTTTTTATAATAAAAATATTTAAATTCAATTGGTTATAATGATTTTGATATCATTGGTATTATTATGATTATTGATTGAACTGAAGTAAGAATGGCAAAGAGTGTAGATTCAAAACAGGGTGCTTGTATCACCAACGCACAATTAGAGAGAAATGTGGGGGAAATTCCCCCACAAGACTAGTTATCGCAAGATAACGTCGCTTGAACCAGCGTGCTTCCGCTGCTGATACTGAAAGAGCATAGCCTTTCTTGCATTAACAATGAAAAACACAACACCGTAAGACACACGGTAACTAGCCCCAGAAGGGCAATTTTGGCCATTCCTCTTGACTCCTTTTCTAAAAGGAGACAGAATCAAATTGTGTGATTTGGAAACTGCCTCGGATTAAGATTAACATCTAAATTCGGGGCTTTCGTCTTTTTGGCTTTAGCAAATGCTTGAACCAAAATGATCCAAGCACCCACTATGATAATAGCAAAAAAGGGCTATAAACGAAGTCTTTTTACTGATGATTTTATTTGATAATCATTATTATTCAGTGGGTTAATGTTAGCTGATAACCTATTATGCGATGTTATAAATTTCCATTTAATCTTCTAAATAATCGTTGATCCCATTCGGCAAAACTAGCTGGTTGGCAACATTCCCTGCAATTTCACGACCAACTAAGAGTTCGATTAATTTTAAGGCGAAATCAAAAGATGTTGCGGGACCTTGGCTCGTTAGCAAATTAACTCGCTCATCAAAATAAACTCGGCGGTCAACCCATTTATTGGCTGAAATTTTATCTTTCATGGCAGGATAACCCGTCATATTGCCAAGTGGGAATAGTTGATGGTACTCCAATACAATGGCTGGCGCTGCACAAATAGCTGCGACAATTTTGCCATCAAGATGCATGCGGCGAACCTTTTCGACAACCAGAGGGCTATCACGGAAAGTCTCAGCGCCAGCAAGCCCTCCTGGAAGTACGATTGCGTCAAAAGGTTCATCTGCGACTTTAATTAATGGTGTGTCTGCGACAATTTTCATTCCTCTAGAAGCAGTAACCTGTAAGGAGCTATCCTCAGTTACACTGGCTAAAGTAACATTAATACCGGCTCTGACTAATAAATCTGCGCTAGTCACGGTTTCTATTTCTTCACTACCATGAGCGATGCAAATTAGAACGGAAATCGTCATATTGTTGTTCTCTATTTTTGACTAAATGATAAAGGCGGTCATTTTCAGGAGTACTAAGCCCATGAGCTCGCGCTTGTTTGATTAAAAAACCCGTAATGTAATCAATTTCGGTACGGCGGTTATTGCGCACATCTTGCAGCATAGAAGAATAGTTAGCCGAAGTATTATAAATAATGCTGTATATATACTCGGTTAGCTCTGATTTATCGGTATGTAGCCCTTCTGCTTCCATAACAGCGCAGATTTCATCTATGATTTGTGAAATTTGTTTCGGGTAATCAATTAGCTGCCCATTTTTACAGTCATATTCAACCGTAAGCGGGTTAATCACGCAGTTTGCGATAAGTTTGCGCCAACAGGTTGTTTGAATATGGTTATGCCAAGCGACGTCTGGTAAAGCTTCATGTAAAATATCTGCAATTGGGTAGTAAGCTTGTGCTTGTGAATTAATTGCACCGATATGCGTAATACCATGAGCGACATGAAATACTTGGTTATTTTTTTGCCAAGCAGCGTGTGTTGTGACACCCGCTAAAATTGGGTGGCGTATAGGGGCGAGTTCTTCGATTGTCCCCATTCCATTGTGGAGCAATAAAATTGGCGTATTCTCAGGGATATTACCAAGTAAGGGGAGTAGGGCATCGGAAACTTGCCATGCTTTTAAACACACGATAACAAGCTCACTTGTTTGCAGATGGTTAATATTATTGCAAGGAATAAGTTCTCGGAAAGTACGCCCACTGGGGTCATTAACATCGACAAATAAATCAGACTGAGCAACACGTAACCAACCTTGTGTTTCGTGCCCTTGCAAGGTTAGTGAGGAAAGCCACAATTTACCTATTGCACCACAACCAATTAGGGTTATTTTCATTGTTTCCCCTTTCATATCGGATCTCTAACGTCTTATAAGGTAAGGCGGAAGTGATTTTTTCTTAGTATATACTGTTAATACGTTGAGTTGTAGTAAACGAAATCTAGTGGTCCTTGATAACTTGAAGTAGGGGGAGCAAAGACGGTATTATGCGGGCAACCTAAAAAATAATTAGTCGAGGTTTTAGTTATGCCATCGTTTGATATTGTATCTGAAGTTGAAATGAATGAAGTGCGCAACGCAGTGGAAAATGCACAGCGTGAGCTAACAAGCCGTTGGGATTTCAAAAATGTTGAAGCCAGCTTTGAACTAAATGACAAAAATGAGTCAGTGAAAATCACCAGTGAGTCTGATTTCCAAGTACTTCAGTTAGTCGATATTTTAAGAGAAAAAATGGCAAAACGCGGTATTGATGGTGCGGTATTAAATGTACCAGATGATATTGTACATAGCGGGAAAACCTATAGTGTTGAAGTGACATTCAAACAAGGGATAGATGCTGCTATTGCTAAGAAGATAATAAAATTGATCAAAGACAGCAAGCTAAAAGTACAAGCGCAAATTCAAGGCGACCAAGTTCGTGTGACAGGTAAAGCTCGCGATGACTTACAATCGGTTATGGCGCTCGTGCGTGGTGGTAATTTAGGCCAACCTTTCCAGTTTAATAATTTTCGCGATTAATCATTGTGAAACTTACATGTTAAATAGTTAGCCCATTTATTATGGGCTAACTATTTATTGCTTATTGTGAGTTGATAATCGCTTCGAGTTGTTCCCTGTTAATAATCTTTCTATCAACTTTAACGTAAGCACTTAACTCTTCATCTACAACGAGCGCTTCCATGACTCCATTTTGTGCCTGTAATTTTTGCTCAAGAGCGCGACTATCTTCAATGTGTTTTGGTAATTCGATGCGAATACTGCTGACATAAGGCGGTTGTTGCATTGTTAAGCTAATAACAAACCAGATAACCGTTAAAATTAAGCCACCAATAAAGACAGTGCTTGCCCCTTCAAAATTGTATAACCACCCACCGACAATACCACCGATAGCGACACCTAAAAATTGGCTAGTGGAGTAAACACCCATTGCGGTTCCTTTGTAACCAGCGGGAGCTTCCTTACTAATCAGTGATGGTAAAATGGCTTCCATAATATTAAAGGCAATAAAAAACAGTTGAATACCTAAGAAAATAACCCATAAGTGATTACCTGAAAGCCATAATGTCACTTCAGCAGCAGCGAGCAGTACGATGCAAAATAGAAAGACTTGCTTCATCTTGCGGTATTTTTCAGCATAAATAATGAAAGGCAGTACTGTTACAAAGGCAATTAGCATGGTAACTAGGTAGGCTTTCCAATGATCGGGGGCTAAAAAACCAGCTTTTGTCATAATGAGTGGCAAGGCAACAAAACTCGACATTAACAAGGTATGTAAACATAAAATACCTATATTCAATTTCAGTAATTGTGGCTGAGCAAGAACGGTTTTTAAGTTACCTTGAACAAAGGCTGACTCACGGTTTAAAACATGGGTATTGGTGTCTGGAACAACAAAAATAGTGAGTGCGATAGCGCCGACAGCGAGAAGTGCGATCCCCCAGAATAGGCCATTTAACCCAATCATATGGGTAATAATAGGGCCCAAAACTAATGCGATGGCAAATGTTAAGCCAAAGCTAATGCCTAGAAATGCCATAGCCTTGGTTCGATTTTGTTCGCGGGTTAAGTCAGAAAGTAATGCCATTACAGCCGCAGAAATCGCCCCAGCTCCCTGAAGGGCCCGACCGATGATAATTCCCCAAATAGAATCACTTAATGCAGCAATAATGCTACCGAGAATAAAGATCACTAACCCAATAATAATGAGTGGCTTACGGCCTATTTTGTCTGACATTAAGCCAAAAGGAACTTGGAAAATGGCTTGGCTAAGGCCGTAAATACCGATAGCAACACCAACTAAAAATTCGCTAGCGCCCTGTAAATGCATCCCATAGCTGGTCAAAATGGGTAAAACCATAAACATTCCAAGCATGCGCAAGGAAAAAACAGAACCTAACCCCCAAGTGGATCTAAGCTCTGTGGATGTCATTTTATTATCATTCATTTTTATTCTTCATATTTCGTGCTGTAGCGGTGTTGGCTTCTCTCGGCTCCTTAGGTCACATACTGATGTATGCTCCCTAAGATATCCTCGTTTGCCGCCTTGCTACAACACGAACTATTTTGAATAAAAAAGTGATGTTGTAGCAAAATAATTTAAACCAAACTATCAGTATGTTAGCTGTAGCGGTGTTGGCTTCTCTCGGCTCCTTAGGTCACATACTGATGTATGCTCCCTAAGATATCCTCGTTTGCCGCCTTGCTACAACACGAACTATTTTGAATAAAAAAGTGATGTTGTAGCAAAATAATTTAAACCAAACTATCAGTATGTTAGCTGTAGCGGTGTTGGCTTCTCTCGGCTCCTTAGGTCACATACTGATGTATGCTCCCTAAGATATCCTCGTTTGCCGCCTTGCTACAACACGAACTATTTTGAATAAAAAAGTGATGTTGTAGCAAAATAATTTAAACCAAACTATCAGTATGTTAGCTGTAGCGGTGTTGGCTTTTCTCGGCTCCTTAGGTCACATACTGATGTATGCTCCCTAAGATATCCTCGTTTGCCGCCTTGCAATAATATTCTTCATATTTCGAGTTGTAGCGGTGCTGGCATCTCTTAGCTACCTAGGTCACATATTGATGTACGTTCTCAAGGATATCTTCGTTTGTCGCTTTTCTATAATTCAATCTATTTTGAATCTTTATAAGTAGAACTGATTTTTTTAATGTATAAAATCAATGGATTATGGCTTTTAATAGTGCGTTTTATATCTAGCTTATAATAGCAAGGGGCTATTTAACCATAAAATTGCGTCATAAGGGTAGGCAGAATAAGTAAAAATGGGTCATTAACGCAAGGAATGGTAAATGAAAACGGCGGGGGAAACCCCGCCGTTTAGGCATAGTTATCATCAGTAACTAGAAAAGTTATCTGACGAGAGCTATAACAGTATCGCTTGAAACAATAGGATCAACAGACATCATCACGCTCAATGAGGTTATAGCTACGATTGAGAAGATGAATAATTTTCTAGCCCAAACACGGTCGTCATTTTCGGTTTTAAAACCGGAAATAGCCATACCGAGCCACCACAGGCTAACTGCTGCACCTACGATTAAATACTTATAGCCCGCATATCCACTGATAGCTAACATTAGTGTTGCGACCATGAATGCTAGGATATATAGGAAAATATGTGTCTTAGCGACAGATATCCCCTTGATAACCGGTAACACAGGAATGTTTGCGGCTTTATAATCCTTGAAGCGGAAAATAGCAATGGCATAAGAGTGAGGCATCTGCCACAAGCTGAAAATTAATAGCAGGATCAATGCACCTGTATCAAATTCATTTGTGACAGCGCAGTAGCCGATAACTGGTGGTGCTGCACCAGATAGACTACCAATCAACGTGCCATAAACTGATTTACGTTTCATATAGAGGCTATAAACGCCTACATAAACAATGAAACCGATAACTGCAAGTAGCATTGCCAAAGCATTGGCTGCTACAAGTAGTAGCAGCATACCCGCAATACCTAATACAGTTGCGTAAATCAGGCTAACTTTCGGGTCAATCAGCCCTTTAACTAACGGGCGATTCTTTGTTCTTTCCATGATACGGTCGATATCACGGTCGATGTAGTTGTTAAAAACACAACCAGAAGCCACGACCAGTGATACACCCAGCAAAGTCGCAACGAACAGCGGGTAATCTATCGAGCCTTTAGAGGCTAATAAAAAACCGCCGATCACAGAAATCAAGTTTCCGAATATAATTCCTGGTTTGGTCACTTGCAGGTATTGCTTAAACATATCGGCAACTCTTTAGTCGAGCATCATATTGATGTTCAGGTTGTACATAATCCACAGCGAGCCGACAACAACAATGCCGACAATTAGCATGGTGAACAGAAATGCAACCAGGTTCCAACGCTCATCTGATGAGGTATTCATATGTAAGAAACATACTAAGTGAACCAGTATTTGCACAACTGCCATGCCAACAACAGTCCAGAGGATTGTTGATGTTGACGCCGTGCCTTCCATCACCATCCAGAACGGAATGACGGTCAGGATAACTGATAGAATAAAGCCAATCAGGTATGTTTTAACGCTACCGTGGCTTGCTCCAGTGTGAGCATCTTTTGCATGACTCATTTAAATAGCCCCCAGAAGATAAACAACGGTAAATACACAAATCCAAACCACGTCTAAGAAGTGCCAGAACAGGCTTAGACAATTCAAACGTGTTTTGTTTACATCAGTCAGTCCACGACGAGTAACTTGGATCATCATGATAATAATCCAAATGAGACCCGCAGTTACGTGTAAACCATGCGTTGCAACTAGTGCAAAGAAGCCAGATAAGAAACCGCTACGGTCAGGACCAAAACCTTCAGCAATCAGCTCATGGAATTCATAAACTTCCATGATAACGAAGCCAAGGCCTAACAAAAACGTTGCAAACAGCCATAAGTTAACGGCAGCAATCTTACCTTTATGCATCGCAATCATTGCGAAGCCGTAAGTGATACTACTTACTAAGAGTAAGAAAGTTTCGCCTAATACGAACTTCAGACTGAAGATATCTTTACCAGCTGGACCGCCAGCAGTTCCATCGGCCAAAACAACATAGGTAGCAAACAAACAAGCAAACAGAATCAAGTCGCTCATGATATAGAGCCAGAAACCGAATACTTTTGTTCCACCTGCATCGTGGTGCCCATGCTCAGCATGGGCGATATTTTGGTTAGTCATTGTATTAGTTGACATCGTTCACACCTGCCTTACGTAATTCTTCAAAGTGCTTATTCTCGATTTCTTCGATTTCAGCCACAGGTACGTAGTAATCAACATCTTCGTCGAAGCTTTTTGCAATCCAAGTTACGATCATTCCACCGAAACCAATGATTGCCATCCACCAGATGTGCCAAATCATTGCGAAACCTAAAATCAAGCTAAATGCGGCGATAATAACGCCTGCGCCTGTATTTTTCGGCATATGAATTTCTTCATATGAAGTTGGTTTCTTATGAGCAAGACCTTTTTCTTTTAGATCCCACCAAGCATCACGAGTTTGAACATGTGGCTCAATCGCGAAGTTATAGAATGGTGGTGGAGAAGAGGTTGCCCACTCAAGAGTACGTCCACCCCATGGGTCACCAGTTAGATCACGGTTTTCATGGCGGTCACGGATACTCACAATGATTTGGATAACTTGACATGCAATACCGAGTGCGATTAAAGCAGCACCGCCTGCGGCAACGACTAACATTGTATGATAAGTCGGGTCAATATTCTGGCTTAAGCGACGGGTCATACCCATAAAGCCCAGAATGTATAACGGCATAAAGGCTAAGAAGAAACCGATGATCCAGAACCAGAAGGCACGAACACCCCATTTCTCATTCAGCGTGAAGCCGTAAGCTTTCGGGAACCAGTAAGTCATACCTGCGAAGCACCCGAATACTACACCACCAATGATAACGTTATGGAAGTGGGCAATCAGGAATAAGCTGTTGTGCAGAACGAAGTTTGCACCAGGTACGGCTAACAGAACGCCGGTCATACCACCTACAGAGAAGGTGATGATGAAACCGATAGTCCACAGCATTGGAGATTTATATTCGATACGGCCTTGGTACATAGTAAACAGCCAGTTGAAGATCTTAACCCCTGTTGGGATTGCGATAATCATCGTGGCGATACCGAAGAAGGCGTTAACGTTCGCGCCTGAACCCATCGTAAAGAAGTGGTGCAACCAAACGATAAAGGACATAACGGTGATAACGATTGTTGCCCAAACTAATGAGGTATAACCGAATAAACGTTTTTTCGAGAAAGTTGCTGCAACTTCAGAGAATACACCGAACACAGGCAGAACAAGGATATACACCTCAGGGTGACCCCATGCCCAAATCAGGTTGATGTACATCATCATGTTGCCGCCCATATCGTTGGTGAAGAAATGGGTACCTAAATAACGGTCTAACGTCAGAAGAGTCAGCGTCACAGTTAAGATAGGGAATGCAGCAACAATCAATACGTTAGTACATAACGCAGCCCAGCTGAATACAGGCATTTTCATCATCGACATACCCGGCGTACGCATACGGATAATAGTTGCGATGAAGTTAACCCCTGTTAATAGTGTACCAATACCGGATATCTGGAGACTCCAGAGCCAATAATCGACCCCGACCCCCGGATTGTACTCCAAGCCAGATAGTGGCGGATAAGCTAACCAACCTGTTTGTGCGAATTCACCTACCCCTAAAGAGATGTTGATAAGAACAACACCGACTACAAAGAACCAGAAGCTCAATGAGTTAAGGAATGGGAAGGCAACGTCGCGTGCACCAATTTGCAGAGGTACAACGAGGTTCATCAGACCGACAACAAATGGAGTTGCCATGAAGAAAATCATGATAACGCCGTGTGCGGTAAAGATTTGGTCATAGTGATGAGGGTTTAAGAAGCCCTCTTGGCCAGCAGAAGCAAGTACTTGCTGACCCCGCATCATAATCGCATCCGCAAAGCCACGGAACAACATGACCATAGCGACAATGATGTACATGACACCAATTTTTTTATGGTCAACAGAAGTCAACCATTCTTTCCACAACCATTTCCACTTACCAAAGTATGTAATCGCACCGACCAGTGCGAGTCCACCAAGGACAATACCAATCAGTGTGACAACGATAATTGGCTCATGGAGCGGAACTGCATCTAGTGTTAATTTTCCGAACATGCCCTTATTCCTCAGCGCCTGCTGCATGAGCACTGTGGCTCATTTGCATTGAATTGCCTGTAGTTTCTTTATGATCAGTCATTGAATGACCTTCATTTTCTACAGGAGCGTGACCTTTATGGTGCTCATGACCAAACTTCAGAACGATATCTTCATAAAGTTTAGGTTTCACGCTTGAGAAGTAGGTAACAGGAACGTTCATGCTTGGCTTAGCGACTTCGTCGAACGCCTGCATGGTATCCATTGTTTTAGGAGAAGCTTTTACCTTTTGTACCCACTCATCAAAACCTTGGCGGTCAGGAGTTGCAATAGCATTAAACTTCATATCAGAGAAGCCATGGCCACTATAGCTTGCAGAGAAGCCTTTATAAGTACCTGGTTCATTAGCGATTAAGTGAAGCTTAGTTTGCATACCCGCCATCGCGTAGATTTGGCCACCTAATGATGGAATGAAGAAAGAGTTCATCACCGAATCTGACGTGATTTTGAAGTTGACTGGCACACCCGTAGGGAATGCAATTTCGTTAACTGTAGCAATACCTTGCTCTGGATAAATAAATATCCATTTCCAGTCAGCCGAAATAACTTCGATTGTGACAGGTTCCTGATCACTAACTAATGGCTGATATGGGTCCAGCTCATGTGTTGTTTTCCAAGTAATAGTACCTAGAATAATGATAATGATGATAGGAACAGTCCAGCAGACTAACTCTATTTTATTTGAGTGAGCCCAGTTTGGACGGTACGTAGCTGACTTGTTGGATTCACGATATTTCATAGCGAAGATGATCGTCATGAAAATAACAGGAATAACAACAAGAAGCATTAAGCCAATTGCAATAAGAATTAGCTCTTTTTGTTTAACGCCAACGGCGCCTTTTGGATCCATCAACACCATATCGCACCCACCTAATAATAAGGCAGCTACAACGAGTGAGATTGCTCCGATACTTTTTTTGTAGTTCATAAGTCTCATCCACGACCCCAAATGACAAAGATTCTAATTGTCGTTTCATCAGTGCGGGCATTTTACGGTAAGGTTATGCGAGTGTAAATGATTGTAAGGCAAAGAAACGGAATTGTTAGCTCTTTATGTTAATATGATCACATGTAAAGAACTTATAAAGAAAAAGTTAAAATTGATACGTATTATAAGTATATATTGATAAAAGCCCGCTAATACTAAATTATCTTAGTAATTATTCAAAGAAAAATATATACAAAAGAAGCATAAAATCAAGCGAACTGATATGAATGATAAGTAAAATGCTAAGGGAAGTTACGGTTTTTATTGCTGATAAAACCATTTTTATGGTTTTATCAGCAAAACAGTAAAGAAAAATTATTACTTTACTGATAAAAAAAGAAAAATAATTAAATGCTAATGCAATTTTCTGGAGCGCGTTAGAATGTATACTTTAATGTATAAATGATTGCATCTTGGTAAAAAGTATCCCCTAACTTATTGTCAGCATAGCGATATTGCACACCCGCAGATAAGTGCTTGGTTGCATTCCACCAAAAAGCGACCGCCCCATTTATGCCATCGCGTTTGCCACCGTTATAGCGTTTATTTCTTGCAAATTCCATTTCGTGCCAGTTGGTGATCATAAAGTTTTCTTCTAACACGTTGAAATTATAACCGGCAACCCAACCTGCGACATAGCCATTATTTCCGGAATAGAATGTTTGGTCTGTATAATTCAATGCGATAAACGGTTTAAACCACAAGTCACCAAATGCGGTGTTATAACCGATACCATATAGCGTATTGACGTCATGGAAGTTGCCACCATATTTAGCTCCCGGCAATGACCAAGTTCCATAAACATGACCATACAAATTAAAACCCGTATCACCTAAATAGTAACGACCAGTTGTTTTAATGGTATAGCGGCGATTACGTCCGGAATCGGTGTGCTGAGAGTGGAACGGGTTTTCTAGATCAAAAAAACCATATAATTCACCCCAATTAAAATTAGCTCCTCCCTCTAATTCAATATAAGCAAAGTCTTTTTTACGCGTAGTCGTTTCTGTTTTTGTTTCAGTACGATGTGACCAATCTAAATAGTTTACATTGATATCAGCAAAGCCATTTTGATAGCCAATAAAATCGTCAGAATATGCCGTTCCGGCTATAGATGCTAAGGTTGCTATGCAAATGATTTTTTTCATAATAGATTATTTTCGTTTAATGATTAATAAGGTTGGGTTGTACGCTATCTGTTAACGCATTAGACAGTCAGCCTTTAACTTGTGATATATTAGTCTTTAAAATTGCAATTAAGAAATATATTTCAGTGTTATGGTGATCGTAATCACGATATTGAGTTGGATTTAGTTAAATTTGCTATTTGGGTCTAATTTAATCAACAGATCAGATTCCCTAAACTAATAAGTTCTATTTAGGGAATTGATTTAATGGATGAGGGGGGATTTAATGAAGGACTAGGATTGAGACGTTTTACGGACAGCTAGAAAATCTAAGCTACCACCTATAATTAAACTGATAGCGCCAATACTAATACCTGTATTAAATATTAGATTTTGATAACTAGGGAGAGCCAACCAAAACTCAATTTGTGTTGTAAATAAATACAGTTTCATGCCACTAAATGAGAACACAAGTAGCGAAAGCAGCCAAATAGATAGAAAACTGACCGCAGTAATTAGAGCATATACGGCAAAGCGATAACCTTTGGCATATAACTCACGGCGCTGAAATAAGCCTGTAGTCTGTGTGTAAACCAAAGAGGTTCGGCAAGCTAATAATAGTAAAACCCCAGGAACAGCCACACCAATTGAAATTAGGTAGAAAAGCGGCCAGCCATAATTACTGACAAAAATACTAGCAATTGGCCCAATATATACACGCCCTACAGCAGAAAGCGCTGAAAGCAGTGCAAATTGCGTTGCTGACAATGATTTATTACACAATGTCATTAACAGGGCAACAAATGCAGCTGTTCCCATACCAGAGAAAATATTTTCAAGAAAAATAATTGAACCCATGGTGAGAATGTGTGGAGGTGTGATTGCTAAAAACCAATACCCTATATTTGACCCGCCTTGCAGTAACCCAAAAAGAAACAGAGCCTTAAATAAGCTCATGTTTTTCATTAGGTACCCACCTAAAAGCGCCCCAATAATGGTTGCTGCCATCCCAACCGTTTTATTGACAGTGCCAACCTCACTTAAGCTAAAGCCTAATGCATTCAATAAAAAGTTAGTATTCAACGCCATTACAAAGGCATCGCCGAGTTTATAAAACACTAACAGTAATAAAATCAGCCAAGCATTGTTGCGGCTAAAGAATTCAGCTAAGGGTTCGTAGATGGCTTTTTTTAGGGATGTGGGAGGAGCAGTATCTTCTTCAGGTTCTTTGGCTAGCAGTGTTGCGATAACACCAATGACCATTAACCCTGCCATCAGTAGGTAGAGTTGTTTCCAGGTTAAAAACTTATCGGCTAACCAAAGTGCAAGCCCACCAGAAACGAGCATGCTGATCCGATAGCCCATCACAGAGGTCGCAGCGCCAATTCCACGTTCTTCTGCACTGAGTAAATCGGTTTTATATGCGTCAAAAACAATATCTTGGGAGGCAGAGCAAAATGCAACAGTGACAGCTAACGCAGCAAGATACCATAAGTGTTCAGAAGGGTTCATGAAACCCATCGCGGCAATACTGATAATTAACAAAATCTGAGTTGTTAATAACCACCCACGGCGTCGGCCGAGGAATGGCGGGGTATAGCGATCCATCATAGGGGACCACAGAAACTTCAATACATAAGCTTGACCGACTAATGAAAAGAAACCAATGGTTCTGATATCAACATTTTCAACAGTTAACCAAGCCTGTAAAGTACCCGCAGTAAGTGCTAAAGGCAGCCCTGAGACAAAGCCTAAAAGAATTAAAGTAATATTATTGGGTAGTGTAAAACGAGGCATAATCCCCTCTAGGCCTAATGTTATATTGCTGCAATACATTGACTGGGGAGACATTGCACTGCGGAGCTAGTCGCCGCGCTAGGCTACCCAAGTCATGGTGATTAAAACTTGGATAGCTTAATACGTTATAGTGTAGATTGCCCGATTAATAGCGTGAATTCTGTCTGATAAAATCGGTGATTTCTTGGTCTGTAGCCATATCTGCAATTAAATCAGCTAATGCACTATTGATAGCAGTTTCTATTTTGGCATTACTCGCAGCCAACAATTCTTGCGTATTAAAGTTGCGTGTGAATGAACGCGTTTTGGTCGAACCATTCGGTGCTGTAGCTATAATACTAACGCTAGAGTTGACGGTAATATTGTGGCGTAAACTGCCTTCAGCAACTTTAGTCTCTAATTTATTCAATTGAACCACTAAATTCACATTTGCAGGCGATGTCACCATGAAGCCGCGCGCTGCCATTTGTTTTTCTACTGCTTCTTGCATGAGGTAACGCGGGTCACGCGATGGGTTAAGCACGACTAAGCTACCATTACGATTCACTTCTGCTAAGGACTTATTAGTGCGGTTATCAACACTACTGACACTAATCGATGTTGCATTTAATGTCGGGTTTTTAGCAGGTAAAGCAATTTTCGGTTCAAGTGATAGCGTGTTGCTGCTAGTTGCACATCCAGCGAGCAGGAACAACGCAACAAGTGGAAAACACAGTTTTTTTAACATAATTTTTCCCAGTTCATCTTTCCTAATTGAAAATGTTTCGTTATGGTGCGGGTAGCCGTTATACAATATAGAATGTTGTGGTTTATTTTCCCTGAACGGTTAGACAACATTTTTTAAAAAAATTCGCACTAACGTATCGCTATCATAACATTGCCAAATCATAATCGGGTATTTCTATAATAAGAAGACAACATTAATTAAGATGTGCAATATAGTTTACTGAACTTACCAATACTAGAGAGAATCACAATTTAAGGAGTATTTTATGGTCGCTAATGCATCGCAAAGTATGCAAGATCGAGTGAGCCAAAAATTACAAACTGCTTTTGAACCTTCACATTTAGATGTGATCAACGAAAGTCATCAACACAATGTATTACCGGGTTCAGAAAGCCATTTTAAGGTAGTTTTAGTCAGCGATAAATTTGAGAATAAACGAATGCTTGCTCGTCATCGTGAAATTTATGCTATTTTAGCCGATGAATTAGCGGGGGGCATCCATGCTCTTGCTTTGCACACTTATACACAAAAAGAATGGGATGAGCTTGCCAATACGGCATTAAAATCGCCAGCCTGTCGTGGTGTTGGTGGAGTAAACCGGTAATTTTTAGTTTCAGTTAATAGACTGAAACTATTCTTTTGATAATTTATCATTCCTATGATGGGTTTGATGAGTATTTTTTCTTCAAATTTTGAAGGGAAATAAAAAATTTAGTCAGAAAAGTCACAAATAAAGAGGAAAAATCGCTTCTTTTCTCAGCTTTTCTCGACTCAGGGCGCATGCATCGGTATAATGCTGCGTCTAATTTTCAGTAAGGTTTCGGGACGCTTCTGATATCAGGGATGACCGTTATGAAAGTAACGCCCCCGGTTCTGGAAGGGAGACAGCCAATATGATTTAATGGCATAACTCTGGAGTAGACCGATCACTAAGATTTATTTTGAGGTAAGAAGATGCAAGTTTCTGTTGAAACGACTCAAGGCCTTGGGCGTCGTGTAACAATCACCGTTCCTGCCACTGATATTGAAAAAGCAGTAAATAGCGAGCTAGTCAGCGTTGCTAAAAAAGTGCGTATTGATGGTTTCCGTAAAGGGAAAGTACCAATGAACATTGTTAAACAACGTTACGGTGCGTCAGTTATGCAAGACGTTCTGGGCGATGTTATGCAACGCAACTTCATTAACGCTATTATTGAGCAAAAAATCAACCCAGCGGGTGCGCCTAGTTACAAACCAGAGCAACTCGAAGACGGTAAAGATTTTGTCTATTCAGTTGAATTCGAAGTTTACCCAGAAATCGAATTAACAGGTTTAGAAACGATTGAAGTTGAAAAACCGGCTGTATCTGTAAAAGATGAAGATCTGGAAAGCATGTTAGAAACTCTGCGTAAGCAACAAGCGGAGTGGAAAGAAGTTGAAGCAGCAGCAGAAGCTGATTCTCGTATCACTATCAACTTCACTGGTTCTATCGATGGTGAAGAGTTTGAAGGTGGTAAAGCAGAAGACTTCGCATTAGTTATGGGTGAAGGTCGCATGATCCCAGGCTTTGAAGAAGGCGTTGTTGGCCACAAAGCTGGCGAAGAGTTTGAGATTGAAGTTAACTTCCCTGAAGATTACCACGCTGAAAACCTGAAAGGTAAAGCAGCAAAATTTGCTATCGTTCTGAAGAAAGTAGAACAGCGCGAATTACCTGAATTCACTGAAGAATTCATTAAGCGTTTCGGTATCGCTGATGGTTCTTTAGATGGTCTGCGTGCAGAAGTGCGTAAAAACATGGAACGTGAACTGAAAAATGCAGTTCGTAACCGTGTGAAGGCTCAAGTATTAGAAGGTCTGATCAAAGCTAATGACATCGAAGTTCCAGCAGCGGTTGTTGATGGTGAAATCGATGTTCTGCGTCGCCAAGCTGCACAGCGTTTTGGTGGTGATGAAAAACAAGCGATGGAATTACCACGTGAACTGTTCGAAGAACAAGCTAAACGTCGCGTTGTTATCGGCCTGCTGTTAGGCGAAGTGATCAACAAAAATGAGCTGAAAGCTGACGAAGATCGCGTTAAAGCGCTAATCGAAGAGATGGCATCTGCATACGAAGATCCAGCTGAAGTTATCGAATACTATAGCAAAAACGAAGAGTTAATGAACAGCGTTCGTAACTTAGCTTTAGAAGAACAAGCCGTTGAAACTGTACTGGCGGTTGCTAAAGTGACAGAAAAAGAAACTAACTTTACTGAGCTGATGAACCAAGTTCAAGCTGGTTAATTTTTTTCTTGCTGTAGAAAATAAAAAACCCGTAGTGTGTTACTGCGGGTTTTTTGTCAATTAAAGCCGTTAAATTAACACTTTTGTGAATTTAGCTAGGTTAGCCTTGAAAATCACATTTAAACCCTAATTATATTATCTATACTTCAAGTAGCATGAATGTGCTCACTATACTTCAAGCTGTAATGTGGTTGATTATGTTTATACATACTAGTTACATACAAATGTGCACTCTAAGAGGCTGATTGGCTTGTGGTCTAGCTACCACGTGAATGATTTAGAGTATAGTTTTTGATTTGCGAAAAGCTTTAATTGAGATTTGAATTATTTTAAATAGCTTAACATTGAAGAAAGTGCTGATATCAGCCTAACGGGTTATTTCGCAAATTTTGAAAATCAGGTAAGGTTTTCTAATGGGATAATCCGTGTAACCTAATTAACTTGTGTTAAACTATTTTCAACAGCGTCTTGTTTACTGCAGCATATTTAGCTGCATTTTCTTCTTAATTTTTATCTGTGACGCGGTTAAATTTTAGCTAAACTAAAAATAAGAAGATCGCAACAGGTTGCAGGCACGGTCTTTTTTTAAGGCAGATGTTTTAAAGACAGTTGTTTGTGGCACGATCTCTGCTCTATATAGCGGACAGAAAGCAAATTAGGCGCAAGCACCAGAACGTTTTTAATAGGAGATTTCGATGTCACATTTTGGCAGTCAGGAACAATTAGCATCCCAAATGGCACTTGTGCCAATGGTCGTAGAGCAAACCTCCCGTGGTGAGCGCTCATATGATATTTACTCACGTCTATTAAAAGAACGGATTATCTTCCTGACAGGTCAAGTGGAAGACCATATGGCGAACTTAATCGTCGCTCAAATGTTATTTCTTGAAGCAGAAAACCCTGAAAAAGATATTCATCTGTATATTAATTCACCTGGTGGTGTGATTACAGCAGGAATGTCAATTTATGACACAATGCAATTTATCAAGCCTGATGTGAGTACTATTTGTATGGGGCAAGCATGTTCCATGGGGGCTTTCTTATTGACAGCAGGTACGAAAGGTAAACGTTTTTGTTTACCTAACTCACGAGTCATGATCCACCAACCATTGGGTGGCTACCAAGGCCAAGCGACAGATATTGAAATTCATGCTCAAGAAATCCTCAAAGTGAAAGCACGTATGAATGAGCTAATGGCTCAACATACTGGGAAATCTATTGAAGAAATTAACCGTGACACGGAGCGTGACCGTTTCTTATCGGCTAATGAAGCAAAAGAATATGGTTTAGTCGACCAAATTTATAGTAGCCGTTAATGGGTCAACTTTTGGTATAATTAGTTTATACCATAAACTATTTTAAGAAATTGCGGCTTTGTTTTTAGCTTTAATTAAGAAAAACAAAGTGGTATAGATAAAAGTGAGGTCAACTGATGACAGAGAAACGCAAAGAGGGGACAGGCAAACTGCTTTACTGTTCTTTCTGCGGAAAAAGTCAGCATGAAGTTCGTAAGCTGATTGCCGGTCCGTCAGTCTATATTTGTGATGAATGTGTAGATTTATGTCTCGACATCATCCGTGAAGAGATCAAGGAACTTGCACCGCATCGCGAGCGTAGTGAATTGCCGACTCCACATGAAATTAGGCAACATCTTGATGACTATGTTATTGGCCAAGAAAAGGCAAAAAAAGTCTTAGCTGTTGCGGTATATAATCACTACAAGCGCCTACGTAATGGCGATAAAACCAGTGATGGTGTTGAACTAGGTAAAAGTAACATTTTGCTTATAGGGCCAACAGGTAGCGGTAAAACTCTCTTAGCTGAGACATTAGCTCGTTACTTGGATGTACCGTTTACAATGGCTGATGCAACAACATTAACTGAAGCTGGTTATGTTGGTGAAGACGTTGAAAACATCATTCAAAAGCTTTTGCAAAAATGTGACTATGATGTTGAAAAAGCACAGCGTGGAATTGTATATATAGATGAAATTGATAAAATTTCACGTAAATCAGATAACCCATCAATTACTCGTGATGTTTCCGGTGAAGGTGTGCAGCAAGCGTTACTGAAACTTATTGAAGGGACGGTTGCGGCGGTACCACCACAAGGTGGTCGTAAGCACCCTCAACAAGAGTTTTTGCAAGTTGATACATCAAAAATCCTGTTTATCTGTGGTGGTGCATTTGCCGGTTTAGACAAAGTCATTGGGCAACGTTTAAACACGCGTTCTGGTATTGGCTTTGCTGCGGAAGTTAAAGGTGAATCAGAGAAAGCAACGGAAGGTGAATTGCTGACTCAAGCAGAGCCAGAAGACTTAATTAAGTTTGGCTTAATTCCTGAATTTATTGGCCGTCTGCCAGTTGTTGCAACGCTGACAGAACTAAGCGAAGAAGCATTAATTCAGATTCTGCAAGAACCAAAAAATGCCTTAACCAAGCAATACCAAGCGTTATTTAGCCTTGAAGGGACTGAACTCGAGTTTCGTGAAGAAGCATTAAAGGCAATTGCGAAAAAAGCAATGGCACGTAAAACGGGTGCACGTGGTTTACGTTCTATTGTTGAAGCGGCATTGCTGAATACTATGTATGACCTTCCTTCAATGAGTGATGTTGAGAAAGTTGTTGTCGATGAAAATGTAATTAACGAACAGTCTGAACCTTTGTTGATTTACAGTAAACCTGAGGCTCAAGCTTCTGGCGATAACTAATCCTTAATAAACGTTCAATAATTAATCAAACAAAATGAGGGGTTTCCCTCATTTTGTTTTTTATGTTCAACTAGCTATTGAATGCTAAAATCTTGTCCCCATATAGTTTATATTCTGAGGTGTGGTTTCCTTGTTTTAGAAAGTAATTTTAGAATAAGAAACAGAAACCCTTAAACTAGCGTGAGCTAAACGAAGAGAGAGCTTTATGAATCCTGAGCGTTCCGAACGCATTGAAATACCAGTATTGCCTCTGCGTGATGTAGTGGTATACCCACATATGGTGATCCCACTGTTTGTTGGACGTGAAAAATCCATTCACAGTCTGGAAGCAGCGATGGATCATGACAAGCAAGTGATGCTGGTTGCGCAAAAAGAAGCCTCGACTGATGAGCCAGGGGTGAATGATTTATTTGCTGTAGGTACTGTTGCATCCGTTATTCAGATGCTGAAACTACCTGATGGCACCGTTAAAGTCCTCGTTGAAGGGCTAAAACGCGCACGTATTACGAGCTTGACTGATAATGGCGAATATTTCTTAGCACAAGCGGAATATTTAGCCCCAGAACAAGATACACAAGCTGAAAACGTAGTTTATGACGAAACAACCGCGGGCTCTCAGTCATCAAGTGTACTTGATGAAAAAGAAAACGAAGTTTTATATCGTACTATTGTTAGTCAGTTTGAAAGCTACATAAAACTAAATAAGAAAATACCACCTGAAGTACTAACGGCATTGCATGCGATAGAGCAAGATCAGCTAGATAAACTAGCGGATACCATTGCGTCTCACATGCCATTGAAATTAGCTGATAAGCAGCGTGTTTTGGAAATGGCAAATATTGCTGAACGCGTTGAATTCTTGATGGCAATGATGGAATCAGAAACTGAATTGCTGCAAGTAGAAAAACGTATCCGCAATCGCGTTAAAAAACAGATGGAAAAAAGCCAGCGTGAGTACTATCTGAATGAGCAAATGAAAGCTATTCAGAAAGAGCTTGGTGAAATGGACGATGCGCCAGACGAGTATGAATCGCTAAAACGTAAGATTGAAGAAGCGAAAATGCCAAAAGAGGCACAAGAAAAAGCCGAAGCTGAGTTGCAGAAGCTGAAAATGATGTCTCCGATGTCTGCAGAAGCTACAGTTGTTCGTAGCTATATTGATTGGATGGTACAAGTACCATGGAATAAGCGTAGTAAAGTTAAAAAAGATTTAGTTAAAGCGCAAGAAGTGCTAGATACCGATCACTACGGCTTAGAGCGCGTGAAAGATCGGATTTTAGAATATCTGGCAGTACAGAGCCGTGTTAGCAAAATTAAAGGGCCAATTCTTTGCTTAGTTGGGCCTCCGGGCGTTGGTAAAACGTCATTGGGCCAATCCATTGCGAAGGCAACAGGCCGTCAGTACACTCGCATGGCTTTAGGTGGGGTACGTGATGAAGCAGAAATTCGTGGTCACCGCCGTACTTATATTGGTTCTATGCCGGGCAAACTTATCCAAAAAATGGCTAAAGTTGGGGTGAAAAACCCGCTATTCCTATTGGATGAAATTGACAAGATGTCATCTGACATGCGTGGCGACCCTGCTTCTGCATTGTTAGAGGTCCTTGATCCAGAACAAAATATTGCATTTAATGATCACTATTTAGAAGTCGATTATGATCTGTCCGATGTTATGTTTGTTGCGACGTCTAACTCGATGAATATTCCGGCGCCATTATTAGACCGTATGGAAGTTATTCGTCTTTCTGGTTATACAGAAGATGAAAAACTGAACATAGCGAAAAAACATCTATTGTCTAAGCAAATAGAACGTAATGCTTTGAAAAAGGGTGAGCTTACTATTGATGATAGCGCCCTAATGAGCATCATTCGTTACTATACTCGCGAAGCTGGTGTACGTGGTTTAGAGCGTGAAATTTCAAAACTGTGCCGTAAGGCAGTTAAAGCTTTATTAATGGATAAAAAGCTTAAGCATATTGAAATTAATGCAGACAACCTGAAAGACTATCTGGGCGTTCGTCGCTTTGATTATGGCCAAGCGGATACTGAAAACCGTGTAGGGCAAGTTACTGGTCTTGCTTGGACTGAGGTTGGTGGTGACTTACTTACCATTGAGACCGCCTGTGTTCCAGGTAAAGGTAAGTTAACTTATACCGGTTCTTTAGGTGAAGTGATGCAAGAATCTATCCAAACGGCATTAACCGTAGTTAGAGCTCGTGCAGAAAAATTGGGTATTAATAGCGATTTTTATGAAAAACGCGATATTCATGTCCATGTTCCTGAAGGCGCGACACCGAAAGATGGTCCAAGTGCGGGGATTGCCATGTCAACGGCATTGGTATCTTGCTTAACGGGTAATCCTGTTAGAGCAGACGTGGCTATGACAGGGGAAATTACATTAAGAGGGTTAGTTTTCCCAATCGGTGGCTTAAAAGAGAAACTATTGGCGGCACACCGTGGAGGGATTAAAACCGTATTAATCCCTAAAGAAAACGAACGTGATTTAGAAGAAATTCCTCAAAATGTGATCGCTGATCTGGAAATTCATCCAGTAAAAACTATTGAAGAAGTGCTTTCTTTGGCTTTAGTTAACCCTCCATTTGGGGCTGAAGTTGTAAAAAATAAAGCTAAAAGAGTGAGCTGAATCAAGAAGTTTGTATAAAATTAAGGCTGATAGCTAATTTAGGGCTTGTCAGCCTTTTTTTTCATAGCTACTTTAGCGATGATTCTGATAATTGTTTGTATGTAATCTGTTCTCTTGCCATTGGTAATCAGGATTGATATAACGACTGCATCATTAATTAACTATACTAATAACCGTTAGAGTTAATTAAGAGATTTATAGTCCAACTAATATGGGGATGATAAGAGTGAATAAAGCTCAACTGATTGATCAAATCGCTTCTGATGCGAATATTTCTAAAGCTGCAGCAGGTCGTGTTGTTGACGCGTTCGTCGCTACTGTAACGGGCTCTCTTAGTAAAGGGGACGATGTTGCTCTAGTTGGCTTTGGTACTTTTTCTGTTCGTGAGCGTGCAGCACGTACAGGCCGTAACCCTCAAACGGGTAAAGAAATTAAAATCGCTGCGGCGAAAGTTCCAGCTTTCCGTCCAGGCAAGGGTCTTAAAGACGCTGTTAATAGCTAATTAGGTATTTAAGTTTGTCTTTCTTGCATTTTTGCGAAAACTCAAACTGACGGAATGTCTTTAATCAGCTAATATATAAGCGCACCATGTAAATGGTGCGCTTTTTTTTCTTTCTGAGTTAAGATTAGCGTATTATCAGGAAATTGAATTCAACAAAGCGGAGTTAAGCCTTTTTATGATGGAAAATTTACGCACAAAGGCAAATAGTCCTTTGCTCAAAATAATACTAGCGCTGATAATCCTTTCATTTGTGTTAGGTGGCGTTATGATGGGCGGCATCGGAGGCAATAGTGCAAATAATGCAGCCGAAGTTAACGGTCAGCCAATTAGCAGGGAACAGTTGCAGCAGGCCTTTCAGCAGGAACGTCAGTCATTGCAAGAATATCTGGGAGATAAATTCTCAGAAGTGGCTAGTAACGAAGAAAGCATGAATTTGCTGCGCCGCCAAGCACTTGATAACTTGATTAACAATGAATTGATTAATCAATATGCTAATGAACTAAACCTGTCAGCAAGCGATCAGCAAATTGAGCAATCTATATTCTCAATGCAAATTTTCCAAACAGATGGTCGATTTGATAGCGAAAAGTACCGTGAGATTTTACAGCGTTACAATATCAATGCAGATAGCTTTGCAGCACAAATTCGCCAAGACCTTACACGCGCACAGTTAGGTAAAACCTTTACCGGTACAGATTTTGCTTTGCCATCTGAGGTTAAAGCATATGCACAACTGTATATGCAAGAACGTGAAATTCGTACGGCAACGTTACCTTTAGCTGATGTTCAAGGTAAACAAACCGTTTCAGACGATGAATTAAAAGCTTATTACGATGCTAACCAAGATAGCTTTATTTCACCTGAAAAAGTGAAAGTAAGCTATGTTGAAATGGATGCGGCATCTATGCCAGCAGCAACAGTATCTGATGAAGATGTGAAAGCATATTATGAGCAAAACCTGAAAAACTATACTCAGGCTGAGCAAAAACAATATAGTATGATCCAAGTAGCTTCAGAAAAAGAAGCAAATGATATCCTAAATGAACTAAAAGCAGGGGCTGATTTTGCTGCCATTGTAGCTGAAAAGTCGACGGATATATTCAGCGCTAAACAAAAAGGTCTTATTGGTTGGATGGAAGCATCATCAACACCAAGTGAGATTGCTGATGCAAAATTAACTGAGAAAGGCCAACTTTCTGCCCCAATCAAGTCACAAAATAACTATATTATTTTCCGCTTAGATGATATTAAGCCAGAATTAACTAAGCCTTTTGAACAAGTTAAAGAAAGTATCAAAAACAGTTTACTGCAAGATAAAAACATCAAACAGTTCTATGACTTACAACAAAAGGTTAGTGAAGCAGCAACAAATGATATGGAATCATTAGTTTCAGTTGAATCTGTTTCAGGTTTGAAATCAATCACAACGGATTGGTTTGACCGCAATAATCCTCCGGCGGCACTTAACTTCCCGAAAGTGATTAACGAGGTATTTAGTGATCGCTTAGTTGATAAAAATGGTTCTAAAGGTATTAACTCAGACGTTATTAACGTAGAAGGTGACCGTGCATTTGTTGTACGTGTTACAGAGTATAAGCCTGAAAACATTGAACCTTTTGACACTGTTAAGCCTGAAATAGAAGCTTTAGTTAAACGTCAAAAAGCAGAAGCAGAACTTAAAGCAACGAGTGAGAAACTACTGGCTGAGCTGAAAGCAGGTAAAGGCGAAGAAGCTCTGAATGCAGCAGGCATTAAATTTACGGATGTTCAAACAGTTTCACGTTTGATGCCACAGACTGCGATTATCAATGCATCAATGGAAATGGCTGAACCGGCTGAAGGTAAACCAAACTATGCCATTGCACGTGATGAATCTGATAATTATGTGATTATTCAGTTAGATAAAGTCACTTTAGGCCAACCAACGGAAGATGAGTTAAAACAGCTGTCACGTGAATACCAAGGGGCGATGAGCTCTGCGGTTAACGAAGCTCTGATGCTTAACTTACGTGAAAATGCAAAAATTGAAGTGTTGAATATGGAATAATTGCGAGAAGCTTCGCAATTTAATTTGCAACATTATAAATGAAAGGTCACCTTTGGGTGGCCTTTCGCATTTAAATAACCCTCTGAAAGCTTTCATTGTTTTTCTTTGGCATTGTTACTCCTCAACACACACAGGAGAATCATTATGTTATGGAATACAGTGATGAAACATGGGGCTAATACCGTACTTCTTCTTTCTCTATTAGGGGCTTTTACTTCTTTTTCTTTAGCGAAAAAGATTGAAGCGGAAAAAACCACAACAGCACTTGTGCAAAAAAAAGCGTCAAATGAAAACTCACAACTCATATCTTCAGAGCAATCAGACAAAGTCAATATTAATTCAGCAAGTGTAGATGAGCTAGCACAAAAGCTTAGTGGCATCGGCAAGCAAAAAGCGAAAGCAATTGTTGAATATAGGCAAAAGTATGGGGCTTTTAATTCAATTGAAAATATTCTAGAAGTTCAGGGGATAGGGCCTGCATTTTTAGAGAAAAATAAAGATAAAATTGTACTGTAGTTGAATATTCCCCATACATTGTGGTTCATTCAACTGTATGGGGATACCATTTTAATGGTGGGTAATTGAGCTGTAATATTAATTTATTGTAAATAATTTGGGAGCTAGATCTTATTTCTGGTATTCATTCAGCATATTTTCCGTACATTTGTTATTTTTATGTTATCTAAAATTAAACTGGTCGGAGTAGTTAGAATGACAACACATGTCAAGATCCATGGTTACCATATTGATGTTTTCCAACATGTTAATAATGCACGTTATTTGGAATTTTACGAAGCAGACCGTTGGGAATGGATGAATAAGCGTAATTTCATTAATTGGGCGATAAAAAATAATCTAACTATGGCTGCGGTGAATATTAACGTAAATTATATCCAAGGAGTACTGTTAGGTGATGAGCTTACTGTTGTAACGCGTATGGATAAAATAGGCTCTAAGAGTGCGGTGTGCTATCAGCAAATTATCCGTAATAACGCGGGGGGATCAGAAGTGGTATCTGACGCCTATGTTACGTTTGTTTTTATCGATAATATAACTAATAAAGCCATTGTTATAGATGATGAGTTACGTGAAAAACTAGCATTGTTCAAATCAGGGACTGATGATTTCATTCAGAACTAGCCTACCTAAAAAGTGGTTAGGCAGGCGTATCTCTGTTCGGTTTAGTTTGTTTTTTGTTGCTGCTGTTTTAGAGAGAGCATGACAGCTTCTTTGTCATCTAAATATTCATGTAAGCCTTTGCTTCGTAGGTGGCATGCAGCACATTCACCACATCCGTCACCTTGAATCCCATTATAGCAAGTGAGTGTTTGCTTCCTAATGGTCTCAAGGTGGCCATAACTGTCGGCAAGAGCCCATGTTTGGGCTTTATTCAGCCACATTAATGGGGTTTCAAAACGTATATTTTTAGCGAGCCCAAGGTCAACCGCGTGGTTAAGGGCTTTGACAAACTCATCTCGGCAATCAGGGTAACCGGAAAAGTCAGTTTCACAAACACCAGTAATGACGGCCTCAGCTTGTACTTGGTAAGCATATATTGCCGCTAATGTGAGAAATAAAATATTACGACCGGGTACAAAAGTACTTGGCAGACTGCTCGATTCGCTTTCTGTAAAATCAGGCACAGGGATATTATCCCGAGTTAAACTACTGATCGCTAACTCATTGAGTAAGGTCACATCTAAAACCTTATGAGCATTGGCACCAAGTGATACACTTAACTTTTGTGCAACTTCGATTTCAAAGCGATGACGCTGCCCGTAATCAAAGGTAACACAATGCACTTCGTCATAGTTTTGTAAGGCCTGAATGAGGCAGGTTGTTGAGTCTTGCCCTCCGCTAAAGACCACCACTGCACGTTTCATAGGGACTCCTTGGTGATATCACTTTGTTTAAAACGAGTATTAATTCTCTGCTTTCATGTTAGCGACACTGTAATTTAATTAACAGTTCTATTTTTATAAATTTCCATTAATTAGCGTGCTATTTGTACTCTTATTTGGTTATCTGGGTAAAATTCTTCTATAATAATGTCAATTGGTAACATTTTTATTGTTTTTAAATGATGAGATTTTGCTTAATATTGGTAATTCAAATAATAGAAAGATAAAAGAGCATTTCCACCTAAGCCATGAGGGCAATTATGTTAGATAAAATAGACAAAAAACTGCTTTTTTTATTACAAAATGACAGTAGTCTATCTTTAAACACCCTGGCAGAAGCTGTCAATTTAACCTCTACACCATGCTGGAAAAGACTAAAACGACTCGAAGATGATGGCTATATTCGGGGTAGAGTAACGTTATTAGATGGTGAGAAACTTGGGTTAGGTTTAACTGTCATCGTAACAATTAAAACACAGCACCATAATAGTGAATGGTATGAACAGTTTGTGTCTTTCGTGAGCCAACTTCCTGAAGTGCTAATGTTTTATCGCATGGCTGGTGAATATGACTATCTTATGCAGGTAGAAGTTCACGATATGAAATCCTACGATTTGTTTTACAAAAAACTGGTTAATGGGGTACATGGCTTAATTGATGTAACGTCCAGCTTTGCGATGGAAAAAATTAAATATACTACGGTGCTGCCAATCCCCGATTAGCGCAATTTTGTTGGTAAACGACACGAGCGTTTCAGTTATGTATAAATAAATTAACATTATCCAAGGCAGTAATACGTGCGATTATTTTCACAACTAAGTTGGTATTTTTTGAGCGAATGGAAGCGCTATTTTGGCGCAGTTTGCTTTTTAATTATTATTGCAATTCTACAACTGGTTCCGCCGCGCATCGTGGGTGTCGTGGTTGATGGCATAAGTAAAGATACTATGCCTAAAAAACAGTTGGTGACATATATCTTATTAATGCTGCTTATTGCATTGGTTGTTTATGGCCTGAGGTACGTTTGGCGACTATGGCTATTTGGGGCATCTTATAAGCTGGCAGTTCAATTGCGCCAAAAATTTTATCGACAATTAAGCTTACAAAATCAACAGTTTTATCTTAAATATCGAACTGGGGATCTAATCGCTCGCACAACAAATGATGTGGATCGTGTGGTATTTGCTGCTGGAGAGGGTGTTTTAACGCTAGTAGACTCATTGGTTATGGGGTGTGCAGTATTAATCATGATGAGCGTTGAAATTAGTTGGCAGCTCACATTGCTTGCGCTTATTCCGATGCCGATCATGGCAATGGTTATTAAGCGTTACGGCGATCAGCTCCATCATCGTTTCAAGCACGCTCAAGGTGCGTTTTCATCTTTGAACAATCACGCACAAGAGAGCTTAACCAGTATTCGTATGATCAAAGCGTTTGGCCTTGAAGATCATCAGTCGAATCAATTTGAACAAGTGGCAACGGAAGCGGGGCGTCGTAATATGCATGTTGCGAAAGTCGATGCTCGTTTTGATCCAACAATTTTTTTAGCGATAGGCATGGCAAATTTGCTCGCTATTGGTGGCGGAAGTTGGATGGTGCTAAATGGCACTTTGACTTTAGGTGAGTTAACTAGTTTCGTGATGTATTTAGGGTTGATGATTTGGCCAATGTTAGCCCTTGCTTGGATGTTTAACATTGTCGAACGAGGAAGTGCGGCTTACAGCCGTATCTTAAGTTTATTAAATGAGCCTCTCGTTATTCAAGATGGTTCCCATTCATTACAGCCTGAAAAAGGGCCGTTGGATGTGAACATAATAAGGTTTAGTTACCCAGAAACAACGCGAGTCGCATTACATGATATTCAATTTAACCTGCAACCAGGGCAGTTTTTAGGTATCTGTGGGCCAACGGGGGCGGGGAAATCAACATTGCTGGCATTATTACAACGTCAGTTTGATATCACTGAAGGGGCTATTTGTTATCAAGGGCAGCCCTTGTCTGAAGTATTACTAGATGAATGGCGCGCAAGGCTATCGGTAGTAAACCAATCTCCATTTTTATTTTCAGAAACTGTCGCAGGGAATATTGCTCTAGGAAGACCAGAAGCTAGCCAAGAAGAAATAGAGCAGGCGGCTCGGATTGCTTGTGTACATGATGATATTTTACGTCTGCCTGAGGGGTACTTAACCCAAGTCGGTGAGCGTGGAGTGATGCTTTCTGGAGGGCAAAAGCAACGGATCTCAATAGCACGGGCTATCTTACAAAATGCAGAAATACTTATATTGGATGATGCGCTTTCAGCAGTAGATGGGCAAACAGAGTTTACTATTTTGCAAAATTTAAGCCGCTGGCGACAAGGGCGAACCTTAATTATTAGTGCTCATCGCTTATCTGCATTGGTTGAAGCCGACAATATTATAGTGTTATCCCAAGGAGCTATGGTTATTCAAGGTAGGCATGAGGCGTTAATTAGCCAGACTGGTTGGTATAAAGATATGTATCATTATCAACAAATTGAAGCTGCTTTGGATGGTGATTTATGAGCCAGAAAAAACCACTTTGGCCAGCATTGAAGCGCTTATTATCTTATGGCAAAGCATACCGGGGTACAATGGGAATTGCCATTGCTATGCTATGGTTAGCCGCGATTGCAGAAGTCAGTGGGCCGCTATTGATCAGTTATTTTATTGATAATATGGTCGCGAAAAAGCAAATCATTATGCCATTGACGTTATATATGGCTATTGGCTTTATATTGCTTCAAGTTATTGCTGCGTTATTACATTATTATCAGATTATTTTATTTAACAAAGCATCAGTGGGGGTTGTGCAAACATTACGAACTGATGTGATGAATGCTGCCTTGCGACAGCCACTAAGTGCATTTGATAAACAGCCTGTTGGCCAGCTAATTTCACGAGTGACTAATGATACCGAGGTGATTAAAGACCTGTTTGTCATGGTCGTGCCAACGGTTTTTCGCAGTTTAGCACTGATTTGTGCCATGTTAGTTGCGATGTTTTCATTAGAATGGAGAATGGCATCTATTGCTGTGATGATTTTCCCTGCTGTATTTGTGGTGATGATTGTTTATCAGAGGTTGAGCACACCGATAGTACGTCGTGTTAGGTCTTACCTTGCTGATATTAACAACGGTTTTAATGAAGTGATTAATGGAATGACCGTTATTCAGCAGTTTCTACAGCAAGCAAGGTTCGGGGCAAAAATGCAAGAGGTCAACCAAGACCACTATTTTGCACGGATGAAAGCTTTAAAATTAGATGGTTTGTTACTAAGACCATTACTGAGTTTATTTTCTGCATCAGTATTGTGTGGGTTGTTACTACTGTTTGGGTTTGAAGGAACAACGACGATTGGTGTTGGTGTTTTATATGCATTTATTAATTATTTGGGGCGATTAAACGAACCATTAATTGAATTAACCTCTCAACAATCCATGCTACAGCAAGCGGTTGTATCAGGTGAGCGAGTTTTTGAATTAATGGATAGCCCACAACAGGGTTATGGCGAAAGCCTTGTCCCATTGCAAGGTGGCTCAATTACCATTAACCACCTATCTTTTGCCTATCGTAATGACAAAATAGTGTTGCAAGATATCAACTTACACGTACCTGATAATAATTTTATAGCTTTAGTTGGTCACACAGGAAGTGGTAAAAGTACTATTGCTAATTTAATTATGGGTTATTACCCATGGCAAAAAGGTGAGATCCTATTAGATGGGCGAGATTTAAATTCATTGTCTCACCATGTATTAAGAAATGGTATTGCGATGGTACAGCAAGACCCTGTCGTACTTGCAGCTTCATTTTTTGACAATGTGGCGCTTGGGCGTGATATTAATCAAGAGAAAGTCTGGGATGTTCTTGAAATTGTTCAACTTGCAGAGTTAGTTCGCACTTTACCTGAGGGGTTAGACACAGTATTAGGTGAACAAGGAAATACCTTATCTGTAGGTCAAAGGCAGTTATTAGCGATGGCTAGGGTGCTGGTGGTGACCCCGAAAATTTTAATCCTAGATGAAGCAACTGCAAATATAGATTCAGGGACAGAGCAAGCGATACAAAAAGCGCTTCGAGTGATCCGTCAACATACAACACTGGTGGTGATTGCCCATCGTTTATCAACGATAGTTGATGCCGACCAAGTTGTTGTGTTACATCGTGGTGCAATTGTTGAGCAAGGTCAACATCTACAACTTTTACAACAAAAAGGGCGTTATTATCAAATGTACCAGTTACAACAAGTTGGGGAGTCGTTGAATGCCCTCAGTGATGCTGAAAAGGAAGTTGTAACCAGTTAATTATTCTGCACCATTATAATGCACACCTTAAAACCACTCAGCCGAGTGGTTTTTTATTTTGTCTTTTCTTTTTGATTTTTAAGCAAAAAAACATTTTGGCATAAGTTTTGCTCTGACGTCAGTACTGCTCGCTAAATTGAGTGGGTTATTGGTATGACTTATAGGAGTAAATATGAAATACATCATCGCAATTATTAAGCCATTTAAATTAGATGAGGTTCGAGAAGCGCTATCTGATGTTGGTATTCAAGGGCTTACCATTACTGAAGTTAGGGGGTTTGGGCGGCAAAAAGGGCACGCAGAGTTATATAGAGGAGCTGAATATACTGTTGATTTTTTGCCCAAAGTACGAATGGAAATAGCGGTGTTAGATGAACAGTTAGAGCTGGTCATTGAGACCATTGAGGGTGTTGCTTGTACCGGACAGGTAGGGGACGGAAAAATATTTGTTTTGCCTCTAGAGCAAGCTGTACGGATCCGTACGGGTGAAAAACAAGATGAAGCACTGTAGGAGAATGACGATGCGTAAATGGTTCCTAGTCGTATATATATGGGTATTAATGGGTTTTCCAATGAGTGTGTTTGCTTCGCCAAAAGAAGTCGATAAAGCCGATAATGCTTTTATGATGATAGCTACTGCATTGGTTATTTTTATGATTGTACCGGGTATTGCACTGTTTTATGGTGGGTTATTAAGAAGTAAAAATGTGCTTTCTTTAATGGCGCAAACAACGGTGATCTTTGCATTGGTATCTGTTATTTGGATTGTTTATGGTTATAGTTTGGCTTTTAGTGAAGGAAATGCTTTTTTTGGTGGTTTTAACCAAGTGTTACTTAAAAACATTTCAGTAGAAAGTTTATCCGGTTCAATTCCCCAGTTTGTGCATGTGGCGTTTCAAGGTGCATTTGCATGTTTAACTGTTGCATTAGTTGTTGGCGCATTAGGAGAACGCATTAAATTTTCTGCCATTCTCATTTTTACCGTTATTTGGACTACATTTGCTTACTTACCTATGGCTCACATGGTCTGGGGAGGCGGTATTCTTTCTCAAGATGGTGCGCTTGATTTTGCAGGGGGCACTGTTGTACACATTAATGCCGCTGTTGCAGGTTTAGTTGGTGCTTACTTACTTGGGCATCGAACAGGATTAGGAAAGGAAGCAATTAAACCTCATAACTTACCGATGGTATTTATGGGGACATCTATTTTATTTGTTGGGTGGTTTGGCTTCAATGCAGGGTCGGCGGGAAGTGCAGATGGTATTGCTGCTCTGGCATTTATCAATACGATTGCGGCAGCGGCTGGAGCAATCCTGTCTTGGACATTTGCCGAGTGGATTTTTAGGGATAAGCCCTCATTGTTAGGTGCTTGCTCTGGTTGCTTAGCGGGGTTGGTTGGTGTGACTCCTGCCGCAGGAACTGTCGGGGTTGGTGGGGCGCTAATCATCGGTTTGCTTTCTGGGATCGCCGGCTTATGGGGCGTGGTCATTCTTAAACGTTGGTTAAAAGTAGATGATGTTTGTGATGTTTTTGGTGTTCATGGGGTCTGCGGTATCTTAGGGTGCTTGTTGACAGGGGTATTTACTGCCAGCACATTAGGCGGAAGTGGTTATGCAGAAGGAATTACTATGATGAAACAAGTTGGTATTCAAGCTGTTAGCATTTTAGTCTGTGTGGTTTGGACTGCGATTGTTGCCTTTATTGCTTTTAAGATAGCAGCTAAAACATTCGGTCTAAGAATTACAGTAGAGAAAGAAAGGGAAGGTTTAGATATAACTTCTCATGGTGAAAGTGCTTACAATTAAACAAGTACGGTACGATATGATAATGCTGAAAACAGGATAAATACTGTGTTCTATTCGAATTGATAATGGCAGTTTATTGTTTGCTGCCATTACCTTTTCTTTTTTAGTCTGTAAGTATTCACTTACTTTTTTACTGCGGATTAACGAGGTTGCCTGTGACGTATCACACCTTCTTGAACCGCTGTTGCGACTAGCTCCCCTTGGGGACTATAGATTTGGCCTTTTACAAAACCTCTCCCACCTGATGCCGAAGGGCTTTCTACGGCATATAACAACCAATCATCAATCTTAAATGGGCGATGAAACCACATTGAGTGGTCGATAGTCGCTACTTGTAAGTCGCGTTCCATAAACCCTCGACCGTGTGGCTGTAAAGCGGCAGGTAAAAAGTTATAGTCAGAAGCATAGCCAAGTAAATAGCTATGTAGAGAGGGTAAGTCGGGCAATTGCCCTTTGGCTTTAAACCAAATATAGCGAAATGGCTCCTGAGGTGGTGCATCAAATGGGCTATAAAATTCCACTGGACGGAACTCAAAAGGCGTTGGGCGAAGGGCGTATTTCTTAACTGATTCGGGGAGTTGATCCGCTAAGCGCTGTATAATATCGTCTTGAGAAATTAATTTTTCTGGTGGTGGAACGTCTGGCATTAGGTTTTGATGATTATAGCCTGTTTCCTCAGACTGGAATGAGGCAGTCATAAAGAAGATTGGTTTTCCATTTTGGATAGCACTGACACGTCGGGCGCTGAAGCTTCCACCATCACGCAGTATCTCAACATCGTAGATAATAGGGCGCGAGCTATCACCAGGGCGTAGAAAATAGCTATGGAAAGAGTTAATAGCTCTATCTTCTGGTATGGTTTGCTTCGCAGCATACATAGCTTGTCCGACAACTTGTCCGCCAAAAACTTGTGGTAAACCAAGGTCTTCACTTTGTCCTCGAAAAATACCTTCTTCAATCTTTTCAAGCTCAATTAGGCTAATTAAGTTCTTTAATTCTGGGCTCATAGTTATCTTCGGTTCACTTGGACATAATTAGATATTGGTATTTTCCCATTATTTACTTTAAATAGGTAGGATGATTGTGCGTAGAAAATTTTAATTCACTTAATGTTACATTTTGAAATATTAATTTATTATTTTATTTATATTGGTTATACTTCACCCTATTCCCATATCTAAAAATGATGTGTTTATTTCTCTACCATAAATGTTTTAAATAAAACATAGGCTTACAGGTAATATCTATGAGTTTCTTTCGCCATATAGTTAGCTTATTGGTCGTTTTGACGTTGATTGGCTGTGAAGGGAATAGCACAAAGCCAAGCGCAAAAACACTTAATGCTAAAAGTAGCCACAATAACCAAACGGTTGATTCAGGGAAAATTGAAGGGCGAGTGGTGATTTTGCAAGATTCTGTTTTACCAGAAAGTGCGATTGTCACGGTAACTCTTGCAGATACATCTGTTGTAGATCTGCCTGCATTGATATTATCGCAGAAATATTACAATTCATTGAATAATCGACCGACAATTCCATTTGAGCTAACTTATCTCAAAAATGAAGTTAGACAAGAGGGTACTCTGACCGTCAATGCGACGATTAAAGCTGACGGGAAGCTATTATACATTGCTGATTCTGATGCTGAAGTTATCAATAATGGTATAACTAAAGATGTAGAGTTGCTGATGGTACCAGCGAACTAATTTGATGGCAGCTAATTTTCAGTATTCTATCTCTTATGTTGGTTCTTGTGTAATAAACCAGCACTTGGCTGTGGCTTTCTTGCTATTTTAGTGACTATCAAGCATAATGCCTCTGCTTTGAAAGAAGCAATCAATGGGGGCTCTGTTGGTTCTCCCGCAACGCTAACTTGTTAACTTGGTCAGGTCCGGAAGGAAGCAGCCATAGCAGGGGTCGTGTGTGCCGGGATGTCGCTGGCAGGGCTCCCACCCAATTTATCCCACTGCTTTCATCTAAACTAGAAAAAATCCCCTTATTTTTATATCAAATTAATTGGCTAGTTTTGTGTTCTGTATTTAATTGTATTTATAAATATGAAGTTTATTTTTATTCTTTAAAATAATATCTAATATTAAAATAGAATAAAGTTAAAAATATCGCATTAATTGTTAATTATAATGGTGATAAAAAACAGAAGGCAGGGAAATTAGAAATAAAAAACCTACTAGCACTATATTAGTGCTAAAAATAAAATTGTATTAAGTTCAGCCGATAAGTGGATTTACCGGCTATAACCATTCACTATCTGCGCGTGTTAATACAGTATTATCTAACAAACTTCCATACAGAAGGTGGAATTTTATCGTAGAGCTTATTCATAGTGAGTTCAGCAAGACGATGATCTGCCGCTGAGTAGAATAACTCTAGTTCATCATCAGATAGTTCATACTTGTTTTTTTCAATGACACGCTCAAGTGTTTCAATTGTTGTGCATTTTCTCAAACGCATCAGATAATCAGATTTGGTCATAACGCCCTTTCTTTATATGGAATATAACTTAGTAACATACGATGTTATTGTTTGATTAAAGATAAATAATGATTTTATGTTTTGCTGGTCAGACATTTTAGGTCATCATCCAGCACTGAAACTAGATTTTGATTCATAGTTTCCCAATCTATAATTTCACTTAATGTGATGACTGGGCTACCAAATAAGTCATAAGTCTCATCGAGGTACTCTTCAATTAATGATATAACGAGATTTTCTTTTGGATATTTGATCTTAAATCGCCAGACAAAAGCTGCGATATGTTCAATGAGTTCATTTAGAGCTGCACTTTGTGCAGAGCTTAGATCGTTAATCCAATGTGTGTTGGTTTTTTGCAAACTTAAGATAGCGTCTCTATTGAGACTGTTACATAAGTATTTTAGTTCTGCTATATCATGTCTTTTGGGTGAGTATTCATCCATAATCACCTCCGCGGGCGAATCTGACTTTTGCTATGTGTATTGTTATATCAATAATAATGTCACGTTAACTAATTAAAAGCACCTATGTTCAATATACATATATAAAGCAGTAATATATTGAAAAATATAAAGTTATTGCTAGTTCGTTAAGTTTTCGAAGATTATTAATATTATACATAAGTGACATTCGAACACGGACTGGCAGCTTGGACTAGTTTAGCCGCGATATAATAATAGCATTATTATTACATAAGTCACCACCAATCAACTACTTTTTTCATTTTTATTAGTAAGTGACTAAAATAGAGCTATAAATGCTCGACTTAAACTCAATTTTATAAAATGTTTAAATTACGTTTAACCATTTGGTTATTTTAGTACGGCTAATATGAAATGTTTACACAAAAGATGTTATAAAAAGTATTACTCCATTCAGAGTATTTAAATAGTTTAATTTTACCAATGAAATAAGATAATTAAATAAGAAAAAACCTCGACCAAAATTGGGGAGGTTTTTCATGGAGGTAACTTAGAGGTAAAGGTTTAAGGTTACCCCTGGTTTTAAATCAGCCATTTTTACGCCTGAGTTCCAAGTCATTAAATCATTGAGCTTGATACCATGGCGTTTTGCAATACTATAATAGGAATCGCCTTTTCTGACTTTATAGGTTTTCGTTTTACGATTGTTTGCTGCCGATATTGGACTAGAAACTTTTAATGTTTGCCCTGGCATTATCACACTCGCCGTTTTTAACCCATTTAGCTTCTGAATATTTTTGGCTGTGGTATTAAACTTTTTAGCAATACTGGCGACTGATTCCCCTTTACGTACTTTATAAGTCGTAATTTTTGCTCGGTTTTGGCGAGCTGTTGAAATTGCCGTCGGTTGTGCCGTTTTAATTTGTTGATTTTGTATTGCGGCAAGGCGGATGGTTTCTAAAACGTCTTGGTCAGATAACGATGTTTTAAATTGCTCCGCTTTTGCTGTTGGTAACATAATATAATGTGGGCCTGTTGGCGATGTGATGCCTCGAGTATAGCCTGAATTATAGGTTTTCACTGATTCTACAGTAAGCCCTGCTAGCTCAGCGGCTTGGGATAGTGTAATTTGCTGGCCTACATCAATTTGAGTTAACGCCCTATTTTTATTACTGGTTGGCAGGTTAACTTGGTACTTTTCTGGTGTTTTCAGCACTTGGCTGAGAGCTAGAATTTTGGGTACGTATTGTTTAGTTTCTTTTGGCAAAGAAAGGGACCAGAAATCAGTCGGCAACCCAGCAGCCTCATTCTTTTTAATAGCATTTAGCACACAACCTTCACCACAATTATACGCAGCTAACGTGAGCTCCCAATCATGGCCAAACATGATATTTAGGTTTTCAAGTAAATCAAATGCAGCTTTAGTTGATGAAACAACATCTCTACGTTCATCAACCCATTGGGTTTGTTTTAGCCCATAAGAACGCGCTGTAATTGGAACGATTTGCCACAGGCCTGCGGCTTTTGCTGGTGAAGTTGCTTTAGGGTTGAAAGAACTTTCAATAATCGGAATTAATGCTAATTCCATCGGCAAGTTACGTTCGTTAATTTCGTCTACGATGAGGTACATATAGGGCTCTGCTCTTAATGCCACATCGTAGACAAAACGTTGTTTGTTTAGGTAACTGTTAGCCATTTCCCTGATTTGTGGGTTATCAGGTATATCCATTTTTAGCTCATCACTGATGTAACCCCAAAGGTCATAATCTACCTTTGGAAGTTGTCTACTTGCTGCTTGGTTGTGAGAGGCAACAGTTTCAATTGTGTGATTGGCTGAAGGTTTGTTCTGCTTAACATTTTTTGGGGCGGTTTGGCATCCTGCCAGCAGAACAATGGCGATAAGTGTCGCGATTTTCTTCATTTTATTCTATTGTTCTTCGTTGCAATGTTTAAAAGTCGAACAATAATACTTATCCCACCCCATGATGACAATCATTAAACTTTAAAATTGATCTTTTAATTGACGTAAAAGGGTAAAAACTGCTCTCAAAGGGGGATTTTGCATATTAATTTCGAGTTTTTTTTGTAATTGTTGATTGTCGCATTGCAAGAAAATATTTATTTTCTTCTCATCTTTCAATAGGGTAGGAACTGTTGCTTGATGTTTGTCACGCATTTGCGTTATTTTTTGTAAATATTGTGTAATCGCTTCATTTTCAGGCCAGATATAGTGAGCAAATTTAAGGTTCGACAAGGTATATTCATGGGCGCAGCATATTAATGTTTCGTCTGGGAGCGCTGCAATTTTTTGAATAGATTGCCACATTTGTTCTGGTGTACCTTCAAAAATACGCCCACAACCAGCTGAAAATAAAGTATCACCGCAAAACAAATAAGGCGCTTGGTAAAAACCAATATGCCCAAGGGTATGCCCAGATAAAGCAATTACTTGGAATTTAAATTGGTTAATAATGACAGTATCACCTTCTTCGACTAATTCTGTTGCACCTTTATTTTCAGTTTCTTTAGGTCCAAAAACAGGTAGCGATGTAAATTTGTTTAAAATGCCTTTTACACCACCGGTATGGTCATTATGGTGGTGAGTTAAGAGGATAGCGACTGGCGTTAAATGTTGTGCGGTAATTATTTCGAGCACAGGCTCTGCCTCCGCAGGGTCAACAATGATACACTGCTGGTTATCAGCTAAAACCCAAATGTAGTTATCATTTAAAGCTGGGACTCGAATTAACTCCATAACGACCTCGATACTTGTTAATAGGGGAATTTCATGAAGCCTGCACGTATTGATAAAAAGCTCCAAATGCCCGTTAGTTGGTGTGATATTCCTTTTGGAGAGCAATACCGGCAGTCTATAGAAAACCAATTAAGGCCTTGGTGGCCAAAGATATTTGGTTTTCATCTCCTTAAGTTAGGCCATTTAAGTACTGAAATCCAGACCCAAGAGTGCCTAATTTCTCATCAGTTCAATGTTGGGAATAATGACCCGCGGTTTAATCTTATTGCTCAACCGGGGGCGTTGCCCTTTACTGAGAAATCAATTGATGCATGCTTAATGGCTCATTGTTTAGCCTATGATAGCGACCCACATTGGCTTCTAAGGGAGGTCGACCGTGTATTAATTGATGATGGGTGGCTAGTTATTTCAGGGTTTAACCCCTTTAGCTTAGCAGGGTTAGCAAAGTTAGTACCTGTTCTACGTAAACGGCAACCTTATTGTAGCCGGTTTTTTCCTGCTTTAAGGGTATTTGATTGGCTAAGTTTATTAAACTATGAAGTTTTATATCATCGTAATTGTCATGTTATCCCTTGGATGAATTCACACAGACGGATTAATAAACATGGCGGTGGTATAGGGGTACTAAGTGTTATTGTGGCGCGAAAACGGACTTATCCGCTCACGCCAACGCCGTTAAAATTTAAGCAGCCGAAAGTTAAAATAGGCACGGCTTTAGGTGCGGCAAAAGAGCTGAGTGAACGCACTAAAGTTAACCATAATCGTTAATCTTGTGCAGGTTGGTAGCCGGTATCTTCTTTGGTTGGAGATGACGCCGCCGCGCGAGCAAGCTCATCGCATTTTTCGTTTTCTGGGTGACCTGCGTGCCCTTTAACCCAGCGCCAGTCGATAGTGTGACGTTGGATAGCTTCATCGAGGCGCTTCCATAAGTCTACATTGACAACGGGAGACTTATCCGCTTTACGCCATTGTCTGCGTTTCCAACCGTGGATCCATTGGGTGATCCCTTGGCGGACGTACTGGCTGTCAGTGGTTAATATGATATCACAAGGCCGTTTCAGTGATTCTAGGGCGACAATAGCCGCAAGTAGTTCCATCCGGTTATTTGTGGTTAAAAAATACCCATCACTCAACGTTTTTTCATGCTGTTGATAACGTAGAACAACACCATATCCCCCCGGGCCAGGGTTACCCAAACAGGAACCGTCCGTGAAAATTTCTACCTGCTTTGTCATTTCTGTTACACTCTATATTATTCGTTCCTTTCTAGTTTGACACAAAAAAACATTATGAGCACGGTGATAACCAGACAAATTGTTCTTGATACTGAAACAACCGGTATGAATAAACTCGGTGTTCATTATGAAGGGCACAATATAATTGAGATTGGTGCAGTTGAAGTGATTAACCGCCGACTCACAGGGCGTAATTTTCATGTGTATATTAAACCCGATCGCTTAGTGGACCCTGAAGCATTTGAAGTGCATGGGATCAGCGATGAGTTTTTGCAAGATAAGCCCGTTTTTGCAGATATTGCGGATGAATTTATTGAATTTATTCGTGGCGCTGAATTAGTCATTCATAATGCCCCCTTCGATATCGGGTTTATGGATCATGAATTTCGTAAGCTCAATAAAGGTATTCCACCAACGGCTGACTTTTGTACGATCACGGACAGCTTGGTTTTAGCTCGTCGCCTTTTCCCCGGAAAGAGAAACAACTTAGATGCATTGTGCGATCGTTATCTAATTGATAACACTAAGCGTACTTTACACGGGGCATTGCTCGATGCGGAGATTTTATCTGACGTCTATTTAGCAATGACGGGTGGGCAAACATCGTTGTCATTTTCGATGGAGTCTGAGTCCGCCGATAATGAGCAAACCAATGAAATACAAAGAATTGAACGACCGACAACAGGCTTGAAAGTACTCTATGCTTCCGATGAAGAGGTCATTGCCCACGAAGCGCGATTAGACATTGTCGATAAGAAAGGGGGAAAACCTTGTCTTTGGCGGCAGTCTTCTGATGAGGCTGAAAATTTACATTGATATATAGAATGTATTGGTACAAATGATGGCATGCAAATTAAGTGTGCTATTTAAGGCTAAAAACTGCTCAACTGCGCGATTTCCCAAGAAAAAGTATTGACGGGGCTGCAAAGTATTCGTAATATGCTTGGCGTTCCCAGAAGGGAACATCCGGAGCGGTAGTTCAGTTGGTTAGAATACCTGCCTGTCACGCAGGGGGTCGCGGGTTCGAGTCCCGTCCGTTCCGCCACATTGTAACGCCATGCTATTGATTAGCATGGCGTTTTTGTTTTTGAGGTTATTATTGTATGCCATCCAGTATGCCATTTTATTTTGGTTCTCCTTCAATTGCATTAGTGAGTATTGGACGCAATACAGGTATATAGTGAACTCTAATTAAGATGGACAATAATGAAGGTGAGGTTACCCACCTTCAATTATTATTTTATCATGAGTGCTAATTCTTAGTCATGCACTCAAATATCCCCAATGTGTTTATGTTCGTGGTACTAACCCATCCGAGTTTAGCTGATTCAGGTAAATCATCAAAAAGTGTTATGGCATGGTAGAGTTGTACCCATTGTTCATCAGCTGTTCGTTTAGCGACCCAGAATTGTTCTTTTCCTGATGTGGGCTGATAGTTGATAGACTTGGAAGCTCTATCGGGTTGATCATAAACCTGAAGCGTATTGGCAGGAGATGAGCTGAACTCAACACAATCTCGATAGGTTGGCTTAGGTTGTTTGCCGAAATAAATCCCCAATGTGACGACTGCGATAATTCCGACAAAAGGAAGGCTATTTAATGCGCGATGTTTCATGGAAAGATAACCTCCACATGGTCAATCTGTTTTCCTTGGCTGTAAGCATCCAGCCACACTTTTTTGTTAATACGGGATAAGCGGTAATAGGTATCGAGAGGGCTGTCTTCACAATCGCCAGTCGAGGTACTGAACAGTTGGTTTGTTTGACTATCAATCACTTCGGCAATCACGAAGGCGCATTTAGCGCCTAGATTCACTGTGCTCGTGACGACATAACGTCCCTCGAGGTAATCATCAACACGACAATCCTTATCGGCAATCGCTTGGTTATTACACATTGGTGTAAAACCACTTTTATCGATGGCGGTATCAAATACGTTCATGTTAAAGGCGCTCGCGGTAAAACTGAGGCAAAATACCATGAAAATAAATACGTATTTAGTCATGATTTATCCTCATTGTTGAATCATCTTTCTGATGGTTGTTTTTCTGATAGGTGAGTCGACCTAATGTGATTGCAATAGCCAGTTCGATAAAAAATAGCAGGAATAATCCGAACATATTTAATCGGTTAGGCAATAGAACGTTAAGGAGTACCAATAGCGCTAAGATAACAAGGGAAATGATTGTTGACAGGGTTATCCTGAGTTTCCGAGAACGCGTTGCCGTGTATTGTTGTAGGAAGCCATACCCCCAATACCCCACATAACCTGCGATAGTGCCCGCCAGAATCACCATGATATTGAGATTGATTTGGTTGCAAATGCCTATCGCTAAGGCATTCATAATGACAAGGTATAGCGCTAAGAACGTCATTAAACGGAAAATAGGATGCGGGTATTGAAATGGGTGGGATACATTTTTAACGGTATGGATATAGACAATAACGCCAGCGCTCAGTCCGATAAGGCAGGCGAAAAGGAGGAAAATAAAAAAGTATTCATAAAGTATAAAAATTAAAGCATGGTCAAAAACCATAAAAGGAATAATCCCGATGAGCAATAAGTAGATAACACATAAAGAGGCGATGAAAGCGAAGACGAATGCCAAAATTTTTCGCGTTAGCATTAAACGGAAAGGGATACCCTTAAACCCATAAATGACCCACAACAATATTTGAGAAATCAAGAGTGGAGCTAACATCGCGATAAGGTAATACAGTAGATACATTAAGGGCTTACCAATAAATAAGTCGACCTTATAGTGATTGGCGATGATGACTGTAAAACCGAATACTAGCACTAAGCTAATGATGAAAAAAATTCGTTCAACACCTAAACGAATATGATTAATTGAATTCATTTTTACCTCTTTTTATTACAATTTTTTTTGTGGTTAAAATTTAACCGTGGATATTTTTTTGTTTAATCAATAAAATAGCCAACATCAAAAAGGCATGTTGGCTAGGTAAGTTGAGGGTAATCTTTAAGGCTTAATGCCTGGTATTAGAATCGGTAAGTCAAACCAAGCATGATATCGTTGGCCTTCACTTTGATTTTTGAGGTGTTTTCCCCATCGCCTACCGCTGTCGTGATGTCGGCTTTTCCGGCATCTAAATAGCGATAACTTAGACCCATATCCCAATCGTCATTGAGGGCATAGTTCACCCCCGCACCGACACTCCAGGCAAAGTTATTGGCGGTATGCGTGTGAGTATCATGCAGAGAGAGTCCTGGGGTATAAGCATCAGCGCGGGTGGTTTTAAAATCCACGGCCGCATAGCCTAGCCCGACAGAGATATACGGCGTGAAATTTGAGCTATTTTTAATGTCGTAATACCCATTGACCATTAACGTATTGAGTTTGATTTGGTTTTTAATATCACGAGTTTGATGTACGCCATTACGCACACGGTCGCGGATGTTGTAGGTTGAATTCGCTTTATCACGCGCCATAAATTCCAATTCAGCCCGAACAGGGATATCAAACTGATTGGAAAAGTCATAACCCAACGCAAGTCCACCGCCAAATACCCCCGTACGATGGCTATCCCCATTTTTGGTACCATTATCACCGGCATCAGCATAGCCGCTGTAGACAAACTGTTGGCCGGACATTTGCACAATGGATGCACCCATTTTCCCCGTGACATAAATCCCCGTTTTACTGTCATCCGTGTTAGCGAATGCTGGTAATGAAATGCACCCCATCAGGGCGGAAACAATAAACGCTTTTTTCATGATTGATTTCCTTTTAATCAATATCACATTAAGTATGGTTGAATCGCGTTATGTCAGTGGAAGGCATGAGAGATTTGACTCAATCACCTTAATATCACTGACATAAAGATAATTTAGCGTGAGATAGTTTAACTTAATCGATCTGTTTTACCTATCAATAATTAAAATACGATCGGTAATATCGATCATATCTATCAATAAACGGTTATCGATCGGCGTAATCGATCAACTGTTGTTTTGGTGCTTAAATAAGAAAAAGAGTTGATGAGAGAGTGAGTCAAAATGGAAGGGAATAAAATAATGTTTAAAGAATGCTCTCCTTTATTGAATAGGTTGGTATGCTCGATATTATCAAATACCAAAATACGGGATAAGTCTTTATGTTAGCGCTAACGCTTTATAAGCAACGCCGTTGACTCATGTTATCGATATGAAAACCGAACTCCGTTAAGACCCAATGGTTTGATGTATTCCATTGAATCATTCCTTTTTTCTCCAGCGAGTTGAGTGTCCTTTTGTTGCAGAGTGAGCCATAATTGAGTTTCACATTACTCAAGGTTTTTAGTCGCCGTTCTGATAATTTCATCGCGTTCACCGTAAGATCCAATTATTTAACGTATATTGTGGCTATAGTTGTTCGCGTCCAGCAAAATGAGCATGCATTTGTTCTGTCAGTACCCACAACGCTTTATTGAGCTTAATATCCCCATCAATTCCATTCACTGAACGCGTGCGAGCGCGTTTACCTTTGGCATTCCTGCCGGATAATCCTCCCTTGATTAAATTTTCCTGTAATCGTTGGTACACTGTCCAAAGATCGTCTTTCTTATCCTCAAAACGGCGAGGTTGTAAGACTTGAGCTTCAGTTATTGGTTGATGTTCCTCACCAAAGCGATAGGTTAAAGCCGCATGCGCCAAGGCCTGCTGTGCTGGTGGCGGTAATAGTAAGGACTGCATTTGCTCACGTTTTTCAGCGATAGCATCAAACGTATCTAACACTTCGTAAGCCCCTTCAATCACTTTATCGACGATATTACCTTTATGGGGAACTCTGACCTCCCCAAAGGTATTGCCACAAACCAGCCCATTTTGACAAACATAGCGAAAAAAGCCCGGTAACATTTGATAACTGCTTGAACCATCATGGCTATTAAGTAAGATGATTTCAGGCACTTGGCTACCCGTAATTTGGTCATGACGTCGGAGCCGTAACATATGTTTAGTATGATCACGACGGCTGTCATCTCGCACACGAGTTTGGCATGCAAAGAACGGATAAAAACCTTCTTTCTGTAAACTATCGAGTAAGGTAATCGTAGGAATATACGTGTACTTTTCGCTACGAGATTCATGCTTTTCTTCTGAAAACACACTGGGTACTGTGCTAAATAACTCTTCAATGGTTAACGGGCGGTCACGGCGAATGCTATTCGCCGCACCAAAGCGAGAAGCTAAACGAGACATAGGGGTTCTCCTCAGTGATAACACTGATAAATTAAAATAAGATAAAGGAAATAAGTGAGGTGATAAGCTGGTGGACGCTGTATTAAAGCGTTATCAATAACTTAGTCAATTAGGTGAAAGATTTGTGCTTGCTCGGGATGTTGCATCGCATAGTCACGAAGTTGGTAAAAATACTCTACCAGCACAGAACTCTCGGTTTTAAACGACCAGATGCTATACACCATTAGACAGACTGCGATACCGGCTGCTTCAGGGCTTAACTCTGCTTCATTTCCGTTATGCGGGTTAAACATTTGCAGGGAGGGTTCGAGCATATCAGGCCAGATAAATGCGCCGCCATTAGACAGCATACTGAACTCCCAGAAGGCTCCATGATAGACCTCACACATCTTATCCATCAGATTAAAGATATCGCCTTCTAAACGCTGCCAATCAGGTACTGTGCTGAAATAGAAACGCCAGAAGGTACTACGACCACGGGAATTGACGAGATTGGTTTTGATAACAGTTGATTCTTGCTCTTGTAAGGTAAACATAATAGAACTCCAATTCAGTCGATATTGATAGACAGTAATAAGCAAAAAAGCCCTACACCTTGCGGTGCAGAGCTTTCTAGAAATGATAGGTATATTGAGTATCATTTTTAGTGACTCATTCTGATGATTGATTCACTAAAATAATATAGATATAAAAATAAATGTAAGTTAATTAATGGGTTGGTCTGATGATGCTTTTATAATGAATCAGATAATACGAAGGCGTAAATAAGGACGTGGTTAATCGATTAGATGGAATATGGCGGAACGTTCTGGGTGTTGCGCCGCATAATCATGCAATTGATAAAAGCGATCGACGAGGATGTCACTTTCCGTTTGAAATGACCATAAACTGTACATCATCAAACACACGGCAATGCCTGCGGCTTCACAACTGACGTTGGCTTCGTTACCGTTATGTGGGTTGAACAGCATCAGTGTCTCTTGAGGTAAATCGGGATAAATAAAAGCGCCACCATTGGATAAGGTGCAATATTCCCAATACCCGCCGTGGTAGTCCTCACAAAACTGTCCCATAGTGGTAAATATGACCACTTCAAAGGTGGTCCAGCCTTTCACGCTCCCGAAGTGGTTGCTCCAAAAATCCAGGCGTTGCTCATCGGGAACGAGTGTCATTGTAATTGCACATTCAGTTGAATTATTCATCAGTTGATACTCCAAGAAAAAGAAATAAAAAAGCGCCAGTCCTTAACGGGACTGGCGCTGAGAGTGATAATTAATGGTTTAATGTAAGAGGTTAAAAGAACATTCTCCACAGGGATTTAGCGACGGAGACGATACTGTTTTTAACGGTGCTAACCGTACTTCTTATCAATGGCGGTAAGGGAATGATATTGATTAAGGTATCCACAATATCACTGACACATTGACCAAAATCGTTACGTGCGGTGTTCTCCACCGATTGCGTCCGGTAAGAGGTGTTCAGTTGCCTAGCTACTCCGCTACTGGCTTGCGCCGGTAACGCCTGTATGAGTTGCTCTGCTAATTCAGTGAGTTGATAGTTTTCGACCGCAGAAACTGTTATCACAGGATGATGCGGCTTAAAGGCGGTTATGACGGCTTGTTGCTTTAATTTTAAGTTATAGGTCTGCTCTGAGGATGGTTGATGCTTGTATTCATCCCACTGGCGACAAGGCTCTATTTTATCGGCTTGGTTCAAGACAAATAGAAATTGATTAGGTTGGTAACCGCATTGCTCAGTGAGAAAGCGATAACACTGTTCATCCGAAGACCATGCTCGGTCATCGGCCTTGAGCACCCAAATGATTAAATCGAATTCTGGTAATAATTTGCGATAGAGCTGGTGGTACTCTTTATCCCGCTCAAGGCTTTCCCCCACGCCGGGTAAATCTACAAAAGTGAGAGTATGGTTGTTCATCGTCATGCTGAAGCGTTGGGCTTGGCGTGTGCAGCCTGAAACATCACTCACAGGTGATAATGACGATTGGAATAGTGCGTTGATAAGACTGGATTTTCCTGCTCCCGTTTTACCCATTATTCCAATGGTGGGGGAGTAGTTGATTAGGGCGTTAAGTTGGTTGAAAAATGAAGTTTGAAATGGGTGAGGAAAAGCGGAGAGGGTGGTTTTAAATTGTGGATGTTGATTCATATTACGCCTTGAATTAAAAGAAAATAATGGTCATTCAAGGCAATAATATATATCTGAAAGTATTTTGATTATGGTATATACCAGTAGATTTATCATTGCATTGTCAAACCAAGATGGGTGGCGTAATGGCATAATATCATCAGGTATGCTTATTTTATCTATTACATTAAAATCACGAGACATTTTGATGATGGCTCTTTGGGCTTGGGTGGTGTTGTTCCAAAGCTGATCCAGAGTTCGAATTAATGGCGATAAAATAAAAAAGAAATCTGTTTTCCGAAAATGAGGATTGTCTTTTTGTAAAAATAAATCAACAAAGGTCACTAGAATATACGGAACGAAAGCCAGTGTAAGTCCTTTATAACGCCAAATGTTCATCTTATCGGCTAGATTTAGAGCATCTTTAAACTCTTGCCATTTACCGACGTCTGAGAGTGCTTGAAAAGTAAGATAGACTTCATAGAGATTGTGACGTACCTGCACTCGAAGATAAAGAGCCTGTTCGTCATCATATTCACTTGATGCTAATTGCTCATATCTAACTCTATTTTTTGTGATGGTCAGGCAATTGATATTTCGGCCATGCCAAAAATGTGTGGCAGTATTGGGTGTGTGAGCTGCGCGTATTTCCATTTTAGTTCCACAAACAGCACACAAGTCCTTGTTCAATTCGATGTTCTTAAAACCAATCAATGTGCTCCAGATTTAATGTGTTTGGATCCAATGCAAAAAAAGCCATATGTCACTCTCAGTTCAGTTAATGATGACAAAATTGAATTGTGTCTAAAGTTTATTGTAGATTTCAACGGCAAATTCATGGACTACTTGCGATGAATTTGAGGGCGTTCCTAATAGAGTCGGTGCATCATCGACATAAAAATGAATCGCTTTTTTTATTTCTTGTAAAGTCGGAGGCGGAGATATTTTTCTTAGGTTCCTGATAGCTTGTCTAAGCTCTTTGGCATCCATGGGTGGAAACTAAATCATGTAGGACGGTTAGCCCTGCACTCAATGGCATGACGAATTGCATCATTCATAACAACCACCTCTTATCAGTTTATGACAGTATTATTTGTTGTAACAATAAGTTATCGTGTTCTTGGTGGGCTATTAGTTGGTTTTCGGGATTATCGCTGACGACTGACAAGATAGTGCAATGCCGAGCCCTTCCTCCCTTACCGAAAAAGTCATCGGCATCATAAAACTGATTTAAGAGACAATGAATATCTTGTTGAACATAGCTTTCAATACATTGGCTTTTGTTTTTATCTGCGATCCCGCTATGCCACACTGAATTTAATTGGTGACCCGGTAATTGAAATTCACATTGTGTTTTCAATGCGTCCGGGAAAGACTCTTTATCTATAGATATTGGACGCAGGGTAATCCCCCCGTTTTTAACCGAGGTTATAAGTAGAATCAGGTCATTCGTTGTAGATGTTGCATTGGGGTATAGCCATTCAACGCCATGTTCGGCCGTTCGTGATTATAAAACCATTGCCACCGTGTAGCATAGTCTTGTAATTCATCCAGTGATGAAAATAAGTATTGCCCTAACCACTCATAGCGGACTGTTCGATTATAACGCTCAATGTAAGCATTTTGCTGCGGATTACCTAGCTGGATAAAGTTTATTTTGATATCTTGCAGATTAGCCCATGATATCAATATATTACTGGTGTATTCTGGCCCATTATCACAGCGTATGGAAACCGGTTTTCCTTTCCACTCAATAAGTTGCTCTAGTACTCTTACAACCCGACTCGCCGGCAGGGAAAAATCCACTTCAATAGCTAATGCTTCACGATTAAAATCATCGATGATATTCAATGAACGGACTGAGCGCCCATCCGACAGTTGATCATGCATAAAGTCCATTGACCAACATTCATTGCTCGTTTCGGGTACCGTCATAGGCTCAGGCTTATCCCGTTTTAGGCGTTTCTTCGGCTTTATTCGCATGTTCAGTGAGAACGCACAATAAATTCGGTAAACCCTTTTGTGGTTAAATCTTAAGTTTTTTACGTTTCGAAGGTATAAAAAGCACAAGCCAAATCCCCAGTTGCGCTGGCTATCAGTGATGCGTATCAGCCAGTCAGCTATTGCTTCATTTTCTTTACTCAGTTTAGCTTGATAACGATAGCAACTTTCGCTCACTACAAATAACTGGCAGGCAAAACGTACGCTGATATTCCGTGTTTTGACAGCTTCTTGCGCCATCCGCTTTCGATGCGATGGCTTCACCACTTTTTTGCCATAGCTTCCTGAATGATCTCAGCTTTCAACCTTTCTTCTGCATACATTTTTTTGAGGCGGCGATTTTCCTCTTCCAGCTCTTTCAAGCGGGTCATCATGGAAGCATCCATCCTACCAAAGCGTGAGCGCCACTTATAAAAACTGGCGTTGCTCATACCATATTCGCGGCACAGTTCAGAAACAGGCGTTCCCGCCTCAGCTTGCTTAAGGATGATGATAATTTGGCTATCGGTAAAACGTGCTTTTTTCATAGAGATCTCCTCAGTTCAGATTACGAGAAAATTCTACTTATTAATACACCGATTTTTCGGGGGGATTACCTTGAGATATCTCTTCATTTTTTGAATCTAGATGTGAGCACAATCGTTTAGTTGCATCTTTATTACTTTTTTCACACTAGGTATGTCAATTTATAACGAAATTTAAACTTCCGCTCTTCGCTCAAAGTGGAAGGCTAAGTTTGGCGGACTATGAAATCAGCTAGGTTAGTGGCGTTTTAGAACCACTAACCCTAGTTATCATTAGGACAAACTATAGCCTATGCTCTGGGAGTCAGAACGATAAATTTTTGTGTGCTTTTGGCTAAGTAACCCAAATATTGCAATTAATATTGCATAATTGCTTGAGATTAATATATTTGCGGGTCAAAAATAACAGTAACTGTTCCACGGTAAGTGTCGGGTCTTGTCATCAGCATGGTATCGACATCTTGTTGCGTCACCAAAAAATCAATACTTCCCTTGCGATTACTCCCAATATCCCTTGTTAAAAACGTATTATTTAAAACATCTTTATTAATTGCCATAGGGGCGCGCAAAACCGTGCTATTGGTTTGTTGATTAATAATATTATCTGGCATGCTCAAATACGCTTTCACTGTGACCAGTTGACCATTGTTGTCACTTTTAATGGCACAATGTTCACCTTGGATATATTCGCATTGCAGATAAGCGGTAAACGCGCCCGTCGAAGATAACCAAAAATCACTACGAGCAGTAAGCTGAGGGGTGATTTTCGTTATCATCCAACGTTCCCAGTTTTGTTTTCCTTGTTCTTCCGTGCAAACTTTACCTGCACTACAAGGCTGTAATGATAAAGCGCGACTTTCTGGTGTTGTCGTGACGATTAAATCATGATTAACAGAAAGAATGAGATTGACATCGATAACGCTGTCACTGGCTTTATAGTTATCGCCAAAATCAAAGTCGCCACCAGGTCCTACGGTAAATGATATTTTCCCTACATAGATTCCTGAACCTACCGTTAATAAACTCTCTTTAGCTATTAATGAATAACCGATGCTCATGTCATAAAATTCGGATGGTTCAGTTCTGTCTATCTCGCTAATTTTATAGCATGGATTAGAGTTCTCTAACAATATCCACATAAAATGAAACCAAGTAGAGGTATAAAATGACATGCCAGAAGCTTTACATCCTCCTCCTCTAGGAGTCTCCCCCAGAGAACCTCCAAGCCAACTCGTAGACTGATAATTAGCGCTAGATCTAGCAGCGAAGTTAGTCATCTTAAATATAACGTCAAATGCTTCCCCAGTATTCTGATTCCTTACTGTGAGTGTTCTCGGGGTTTTCGGAAAGTTAAAATAAGGTCCATCTCGAGGTTCGTTATTCATGACGAAGGGGGATGAGATTTTTGTCGTTAACGGGAAATCAACACTGAAAGTTGAGGGACAATATTGAGGGTAATTTTTACAATACCCACTCTGCGGTGTTGTATTGGTAAAAACGCCGTCACTGTTACTGTTATTTATCGCCGGTGTGAATTTTGCGGTTAGATTAATCGTTGCACTGTGGGCAACTGCGCTGAGTACCAGCATGACGATGCCAAGAATGTAATGAGAATAACGCATTATAAACCTTCGATTGATGAACAATGAATGACAGGAAAAAACTGTACAGCTTTTTCCGGTGACAGGGCGTCCGGTAACTGGCACGATAGGGCGGGTAATTGACCATCGGCTAAGACCGTGAGTGTTTGGTTATTGATGCCCGTATCTAATGTTAAAACGCCTTCAGCATTAATCACGCCACTGCTGATATCACTAGTCACCTGACGATGTTTTAACATTTGACCTCGCTTGTCTTGCAGCATCCCCACGAGCACCGTTGTTTTAACGGCTTTTAATTTTAAATATTTCACACTGCCTCGGTTCATTTGCACTGATTCATGCTCAGGAAAAACTTTGCCATTATGTGTTCCCATGCTGTAAAACTGGATGGACTCATTTTTCCAGACATCTGCCGGGATAACATTGCGACCGTGGAATAATTTTGTTTCGCTGACACTGTCGGCGGCGACAATTTGCATATCCGGAGAATCCGATTCCAAGTCCACAATAAATGCCGAATCCATGCCTAAACCGCGTTCGCCACTACTCGCCGCAAGCTTTCCATCCCCCAAAAGCAGTGTCTGACTTAAATTGACGCCCGCCGTGGTGCTCTTGTTTTGCACGTAATGCTGGACATAAGCATCCCCACTGAGCGCGCGACTTTCCAAAGCGCCATTACCATTAATGAGTGTGTTTCCGCCACTTTGCGATATGCCCGCGCCTAGCCAACGAAGTGCGCCGTCATCCAGAGGTTGCCATTGATAATTTAAACTCGAATAACTGTTACTGTCGTTCACGCCAGCATCCACCGACAATGTATGTTTCGCGCTGGGCATTAATGACATGCTTACCCCGAATGTCACACCTTGCTCCCGATTTTTTTGGTTAAAGCCGGGGCGGTCATATGCACTGACCCGAAAATTAACATCTCGATGGGCTAAAACCGCTTTTGTTGCCAATGCGGCATCAATCCCAATCCCTTCTCTTGATGGGTTTTTCATGTATTGGCCATTCAATGTCAGTGAACTTGCCCAAGGTAATTGGGTAAAGACTGACATGCCCCACGCATTGCCGACTTGAGAAGAGGAGTCTGTCGAGCGATAACTGTCATGGGAAGTTCGGCGCCAAAAGACATTCAAGGAGTTGTCCGGTGAAAGTGTTCGATAATAACGTAAATCTAGACTTGAATTTTTTCGTGAATCGTCATCAGTCAGGGTATATTGCGCAAAAAGGCTATCATCGGAAGACAACGTGAGCATTGACCGTGCACTGAGTTGATACTTAGCTGCAGTCATTAACAGGCTGCTCCCCAAGGTGACTCGAGGGGTCAATAAGTAATCGACGGCGCCGCCACCGATGAACGCGTTATCATTCTCGGTGCTGTTCTTACGGCTAATCACTAAATCTCTTTTTTGCCCGCCCCAGAAATTTAAGCGCCATTTTTGATTGGGATTTCGCCATCCTAACGGCTTGTATACTTGAGCCGTTTGAGTATCGACAATTTTGCCATTCTCAAGAATATTAATGGTGATGTCATAAACGCCGCTGGGTAAACGTCGTGTATCTAGCGCTTGCATTCCAGGTTGAAGTTGTTGTGAATAGATGAGTCGATTATCGAACCAGACTTCTGCTGTCGCTTGATTCGCTGCGGTGACATAGATAGGGGACGCACTGACACTTTCGTTATTTATCAATAATGCATTTGATGTTCCCCACATCGCTCCAGCGACAGAGCCCGTACTAAATCCATTGGTTTCTACATTTCCCTTATCACTGTCCGGAGAAAAAACACCGAAGCGGACAAAGTGACCTTCTAATTCTTTTTGGGTATATAATGCATAAATATTGGTTTCTTGTGTCTGGTTGGCTTGACTCGAACCGTAGGTTTGTAGTGATATTTTTTGAGTCCATCCTAAAAGGGACGACACGATGGATGAGGTAAAATTCCATGTCTTCGCTGAAGGTACTGAAACGGCAGACAAATTATTGTGCATAATGATCCCATTGGGCAGAGCGCTGGGCAACTGTAGGTAGTCACTTTTCACTTGTTCCGTTTCATAGTGTGATGTAAATAATTTCAATGCAGAATTATCCAGTCGATATTCCGCTGAGACCAGTCCCGCGGGGCAAGATGACTCACAGGTGCCCAGTGAGATACCGTTTCGTAAAATATCGGCCCATTCACTTTTGACTTGCGGTTTAATCCCTGCGTCTTCATCTAAAATGCGTAGGAGATAAATTTGCCCATTTTCATGAAGCGTAAAGACGGCATCGAAAAGGGGAGCGTCATTGAGGTAAACTTGAGAAACAATTTCTGAATTATAAAAATACTGCTTAAATTCATTAGGGATTTTCATTGTATTACTTGTTAATGATAAATTTGCCCCCAAAGCAATTCCTGGTGTTAAAATTAATGCAAATAATACTTTTACTTTCATATATACTTCGCTAATTCACAGAATACAGACACAACAAAAGCACTTTGCTGCTTAATAAATGCTGCAGTGCAATCATCAGAATGAACGTAGTCAATCAAGGTAATAAGAAGGAAGGCTCTAAAGAGCCTTCTCAATTGAATAACTTATTAGTTTTCAGGCTTAGAAGGAACGTCAACTGCCGGTTCAAAAACCATCGCCACTTGACCGGTAAAAGACCCAGTCACAGTCAGAGGCTTATCGTTTTGTTGTGTGATACGCAGGTTAGTACGACCGCCTGTTTTTGCATCAGCGGCATTAACTACCGTGGCGGCGTTATTACTGAGTGCAACGCCATTGAATGTCACGGTTAATGGGATAGTGTCGGTTCCATTCGATAAAATTGCCTTGCCCTCTGAGTCGGTATTCGTTAAGGTTGCTTGAATACCCCCGGATGTGTTTTTATATTGAAATTGCTTGGAAAAAGCTTGCAGCTTACTGGTTCCTAAATCGTATACCATTTCTTGCGTTTGATTCACCCAACCACTCTCAACAGGAATAACTTGAAACGCTTCTGTTGGAATGGTGGCCGTTAAGTCAATAGCGTAGCGTTGTTCGTCCGCAGCGTGAGCCCCAATTGAACCTAAAGCAGCACAAGATATGAATACAACAGATAATGATTTTTTAAACACGTAGATACCTCATTTATGATGATTGACAAAAAAGAAAATAAATAAACTTCATTTATTTCCCATAACTGAAAATTAAGTTTAAATTAATGATGTAAAATAATACCTAATATTAATAATCAAGCGCTTTAGATGTGTCGCCTTCCATTAATGTGAGGTTAATTTTATTATTTTGTTTTTTTTGCAGAATAAATGTTCTTCCGGGTAAGATAATTTCTCGTGATTTATTCTCGCAGTGTGATTTTGCATTTTCACAATAACGGATATTGTCTAAGACAATAGTGGCATTGCCTTTATTCGCGATGGAAATCTGTTTACTCGTATCATTAATGACCGTATTAAATAAGGGGTTTTTGGGTTGCATCACAACCACACTGCCATACCCCGTCAATACATTCACCCCCGCCTCCAAGGCGTTTTTCTTGTATTGATGTATTTCATCCTTATTCATTCCAAAGCCATCATTCTCTTCAGGAAGAACAGGGGTAAAACGCACTCGAAAATAGCGCTCTTTTTCTCTATCCCCCGGCCAAAGTATGCGTACTGATTGAAAACCCGATGGTGGAATAATTAATCGTAATGGTGAGACAATCAGTCGTTCTTGTGTTAGTGAACCGGCTTTAATTTCTTTTTGCGCGGATTCACGTTGATTCATTTTGGGATTTGCATCAATTTCCAATATTTCAACACGGACAAATGCCGTTGAGGTTCCGGTGTTATACACTCGCTTAGTAAGACTTTGGGTATCGGGCGTAAAAACATCATACATACTGCCAATACCAATAGACGGTGAGGCATATACTGATGTTGTTATGCTCATAAATGATAATGCGGAATAAAATAAAATAAATTGAAGGCGCTTAAGCATACATAATCCAATCGTCATGCAATCAAATAAAAGATAAAATCTTAATAAAAAAAACAGAAATAGTCAGTCTCGGACATCTTAAAATTTAAGATAATCCCATTAAACTTCATTAATTTAAAATACGGGTTAATTTGCCAGGATCAAATCAATATGACTTTCATGCTGATATATAGTTAAGTTTTCATATGTACTGTCTTCATAAAGCACTTCAGCAATTAAATCAGAAATACTCTTATCGATAGCATTCAATAAATGCAAAATAAGCTCGAATGAAAATACCGTTTGACCTCGTTCTAATCGAGAAATGTGTTGCTGGGAAACACCTAATTTTTGACCTAGGTTTTTTCCAGACATTCCGAGCAATATTCTGTGTTTTCGAATAAACGAACCGATGCGAATATTAATGTTCAATGTATTGTATTTCATTAACACGTTTTACCTGTTTCATTGAAATGAAATATAGCTAATATCAAAATTATCGGAGGAAAGACTAAATGAAATTAATCAGCAGGGGAAATAGTTTAAGACGATCGATTCAATAAAAGTCAATAGGGAGCGCCAATTAATTAAGTTGAAATTGATCGTCACAGTCAATATTGGACTGTTTAAAAAAGAATTGGACGTTGATTTAAAAGAAATTTCACAATAAAGTATAAAGTAACGCTAAGGATAATAACGTTGGTGATTAGTGGGGGTTTGACATATTAATATATACAATGAAACAAAATCTAACAATGCACTCACAAATGGTGTTTGGGTCATTAAGGCTTTAGCGTTTCTTATTGTGTGAATTACATTTAATAAACACGAAGGCTATGTTTAATTTGATAGTGCTAACTAATATTAAAATATAAGTGGTTATTAAAATGTTAAGTATATTTTACTCTATATTTCCAGACACTTTTTATCACTTATTTCATTATGGGTTCGACGCTGCAGGTACTCTCGCGGGGAACGATAACCCAGTGCACTGTGGGGATGCCATTCATTATAATGCTCGAAGGCTGTCGCAAGATTCTTCACTGCCGTTAATCCGTTCGGTTTTGACATGAGGCTTATGTAGTCACGCTTCATGATTTTTACAAAGCTTTCTGCAATACCGTTACTTTGGGGACTACGTACCGCGGTATGTCTAGGGGATAACTTGTTTAGCGAACCGCTGATCCACAGCGCCTAACATGACATCTTGCACAGTTTCGCTATCAAAACCTCCCGTTCTAGTTACTCAATGAAGGGCTTCTCGATCACAACAGTCTAAAGTGAACGTGACTCGCAGTTTTTTGCCGTTGTCACAGCTGAACTAAAAACCATCTGAACACCAACATTGGTTGCTTTCATTCACCGTCACTTCTCCTGTATGAGTCAGTTTCGAGAGCGGGATTGCAGGTTTACATTCCAGTAATAATGCTGACTGCTTCATGATACGGCAAACACGTTTGGCATTAATAATAGCGATATTTTCATTCTCAGATTGCCGACGTAATATCGCCAAGGTGCAGAGATAGCCATGCGTAGGTAGATTATCAATCACGTTGTGTATACGAACAAGTGCATTGCTATCATCTTGAGGGCGTCGTCCTCGTTTATCTTTCCAATCATTTTTCCGTTTTGCTAGAACGTATAACTGCGCTCGTGATATACATAAGGTTTGGCTAACTAAGCTTATTTTCCATCCTTGGGTAATAAGGGCGAGAGTGCTATCCACTTTTTCTCGACCATACTCGACAGCTTCTTTAAGAGTTTAATTTTCCATTGTTTTTTACCGAAAAACCGCTGTAGCTCTTTAATTTGCTTGATTGCTGAGGCTAGCTCTGAGGCAGGAATAATTTGTTCACCTGCTGTCACTGAAGTCAGGCTTTACGCCAAAGGAAAAGCCGGCTTGCGGCGACACCATGTTGTAGAGCAACCATGGAAACACTCATACCTGACTCAAAGCTTTATTGAACAATGGCCGTTTTTTCTTTTGGGGGAACGTCGTTTTCTGCGTTCAAGATCGAATACTTCGATCATGTTATCTCCAAGAACTAGTCTAAAAAACTCGTATTAAGATTATCACTAATTTAAGTGATACCAACAGTCTGGAGCTCTAAGATGGCAGTCTATTACGCAGTATTGCCAGTGTGAATATTACCTAATTGCATAGGTGGCCCTAAGGCCACCATATGTATTATTAATACTGACTATAGCCTATCGTACGGTAATTCGAACTGTAGTGTTTAGAGTATTCTTTGGCTAAGTAATTTAGCCGTTCCATCACCAAGTTATAGTCATCGCTAAAGGATAAGGCTTCTCGATTTAAACAGTACCGACAGTTCTCAGGGTAGTGAACTAATGGACCTGTATCAATAATAGGGTCTAATTCGAGCTGTAACGCACTGTACCACGCTGTGGTAATCATCGTCCGTAAACTAGGTATATTTAAGTCATAGTCTCCTAGATGATAGTAGGCGTCTTTATTGAAGATTAATGCACAGTGGTAGTGAGGGAGGTATCCATCTACGAGTTCTTTTACCCAGATGTAACGTAAACGGTTAGGGTAAACGCGTATCCCTTGACCTATTTTACGGTGTTGATCGTGTTTAAGCTTCGCATTTAAGGAGTTCATAAAGCGGGTGATAGGAGAGCCTTCAGTGTTAGGGAAGCAGTTTGGTATATCCCCATATTCATCCATCGTAGGGAAATGGAGATCTACTCGTATCACAGTAATACGAGGGTAGGCTTGTAAGGCACAATCTAAAGTTTCAGCAATAGCGCCTTGGTAACCCGGGTTGTATTCTTTTTTAGACATAATGATCCCTTAGGGTAATTTAAAATTACCCTTTCGTATGAATGTTATGAGTTATAAGGGACAGATAATGTGGTTATCTGATCCCTTATGGTTTATTGAGTATTGTGTTATTCCTGTTTAACAGGCATAGATTTATTAATCTATAGATTAATAATGACGTATTTATTTAGATATTGACCTCTGGCTAAGCTGATGTTATTGATATTAGGTTACAGTCAGTATTGGATTATATTGATATCTACGGTGTAAGTTATATTAGTTAGTTATTCAGGTTATGTTATTGGTAATATATATTACCTTTCCAACATCAATAATATCGATAATACCCCACCAATACTGAATTGGTTGATAAATAATCACTCTGTAGTTAGTGCTATTCGAATAGTCTTTTTTTCCAATATCGTTTCACGGTAGAAAGGCTAATATTAAAATGATTAGCGACTTCTCGTTGTTTATATCCTTTGCACCTCATTTCATAAATAGCTTGTTTATAAACACTTCCTTCGGGGCGTCCTAATATTTTTCCTTGTTGTAATGCAATCGCATGTCGTTTATCGAGTTTCATTTTTTCATAATTATCCTCAATGTTTTTTAATTGATTGAGTATTTCGGCTAAAGGGACATTTAGCGAAAATACATTTTGGCCTAAGTCGTTGAGGAAGAGTAATTTCATCTCCAGAGATTGGCAGCGTTGTATAACATAAGCGATTTGTTGTGTGTTATTCCCCAAATCATGGAGTGTTCTTGTAATTAAGGTATCATCAGGTGTAAATACCCTATCAATATAATACATCAATTGACTTGGTAGCTCATTGACATCCGTTATTGATTGATGTTCTAAAATAATATGTTCTCTTTTTATTGGATGGATGCCAGCGATATCGTTTAGGCATTGCTCAACCTCTTGTAGACTAAAATTGCTATTTTGAACGATTCTAAAATATGCATAATGGCTCATTTTGTCACCTTAAGGGTCATAAAACGAATTAATGAACGGTTAGATTGGATTTATGATAATCGTATCTGGACTGCTCTCTATTTTTCTATTTACTTGCGTTTTATCTATCACACCAATTAAAACACACTGATTGTTTGAGTGATAAATAGGAATAAAAGCGACATAACTTTCTTTTAATATTATTTGGTTTTTTTTGAATGCTGCCTCTATTCCATGGAAAACAATATCCTTTATCGGTATGTGAATAATTGCGTTAAAATCGAATAGGTAATTTTTGTATTCAGTGTTTCTAATTAATATTGTATTTGAAAATCCACCTGCTTTATGTAATTTATAGTGAACGTGCCTGTCTGTATAAATAAAAATGGCCTTTTTAATATATGGTGAATCTATATAGCTATTCAATGTTTCTTGAATGGTTTTCTTTTCCTTTAAACCTATTTTGGGGCTTTTATAAGCATGAGGGTAAGCATGTTTATCAATAATGATCCCTTTTTCTATTATGTGGGTTTGCCAAATATCCAATAAGTATTCAGGTAGTGAAAATACGGGGGTGTCTCCCCATAATTTTTGTGAGTTTTTTTTAGGATTAAATAGCTGGTTTTCCAATTCATTAACTATCTGTGTATGTTGATTTATTTCATTCAACAGCGGGCAAGCACTCGCTAATATGTTCGCTATTACAGCGGAGCGTGTTAAATTATTTTTATGACAGTATTCATTAATAGCTTTTAGGCTTGATTCATTTTTTATGGTAATAGAAATCCGTTGGGACATGATAATTATCCTTTTCTCTGGGTTATATATATAAATGAAGACAGTCATGGTTGAATCATCAAAATTCAATAAATTAACTGTTTAGTTTTTTATTTTTTTGTGTAATCACAGAAAATAACATGAAGATTTTTAATCTGTTCTCCTTATTTGCTATAGTGAATTAAATTAAACTGATTGTCTGTTAAGTAGCCAATCATTTACTTCTGATTCAACCCAGCCAACGGATTGGCGTCCCAAGCGCTTTTGCTTTGGAAAGGTTGGGTCATAGCGTGGCGATTTGGGATTCATCCAGTCGTACAATGTTGAACGTGCTATACCAATACGTTGTAGTACAGCGGGTAAACGCAATATTTTAATATGAGATGTATTCATTGTTGTTAAGTCTCTATAGGTGTGTATGGGATAAGAAATAGCATAATGAAATGTGCTGAGCATAAACATGTAAGGGCCAAACTCTTTTTTTTTACAAGCCTACTTTTTGTAGGGGTATTTGGTTAAATGAATGAATTAAAAGATATTTATGATGTTTTGATTGATACGTATAATCAAAAAAGGAAAGATGCGCTGAAGGTTGCTGTTGAATGTAAGTGGTTATCTTCATCAGTAAAAAAAGAAATTGCAGATATCCTTTCTGAGGATAGTGAAAAGGTTCAAAAAATTTTTAAGGATTTTAAAGAGTATTTTTTTGGCACGGCAAAAGGCGTTGCTAAGGATGTGGTTGAGCTGATAAGACTGAAAGGAACCGTTATGCTGATTACGGCTGGTGGGGGTGGATTAAATGATTATGTTAAGACATTATTTTTATGGGCTGCGATTAATAAATCCTGGGCGGAATTTTGCTGGTCTTTTGATAAAAAGGTATCTGTTGAAGCTTTTTTGGTTTCGATTAGCTATTTAACTCAACTGTATTCAGTTGAACATTATCGAGAGCTTTTGAAGATAGAACGAGAATGCCGTTTGAAGAGGATATCTTCATCAAAAAAAGGCGGTAATGTCGTTGCTGAATTAGCGGCGCTTTTTCGAAATGAAGCGATAAGGTTACTTCATCGCGCCAAATCAGATGGTAAGGAATGGAAAAGTAAGAAAAAAGCCGTGGAAGCAATAGAAAATGAGTTGTGGCAATTTATTGAGACTAAAAGAAAAGAAGGGCATAAAACGTTACTAAAACAAGAATCTTTGAATGATGCAGTTTTACGTTGGGCAAAATGTCATGATGATCTTCGGTTTGCATTGGAAAATGTTGTAAAAAACAAAAAAACAAGGCGTGATTAGTATTTGATGAAAGAAAGCTAGCTAAATAGATTAGCTAGCTTTCTCGATTTATTTTGATGGCGGTAAAAGATAATCTGCCCAAGCTTGCATCATGGGTCTTCGTTGCTCTAATAAATCAGTGCGGTGGTACGCCGCTTCCACTTTATTTTTAACGGTATGTGCAAGTGCCCGTTCAGCTAAATCCCGCGAATAGCCATGTTCTGAACACCAATCTCGAAAGGTAGAACGAAAACCATGTGCTGTTGCAACGCGACCATTGGTGTCACTGGGGGCTTTGGTTCGCCTAAGAAATGAGGTGACAACCATATCGGAGAGCACAATTTGTTTTCTAGGTGATGGAAAAACTAGTGTGTCATGTACGCCTTTTAGATTGTTCAATAGCGCTAAAGTTTGCTCAGATAATGGCACTCGGTGTTGCAACCCTGATTTCATACGTTCTGCGGGTATTGTCCATACCGCTCGTTTAAAATCAATTTCCTGCCATTGCATCGCTCTAGCCTCGCCAGAACGACAGGCTGTTAACATGATAAATAGCAGTATTGCTCGGGTAACATTGTAACGTTCGGGTTGGTATATATGTGTGCGAATATATAAAGGTAGCATTTTCCAAGGCATCGCAGGTTGATGCTCGGTACGTACATGAGCGCTGATTTGTTGCGGTAATAAATGGTTAACGACATCAGTAGGGTTGGCTGCGCAATAGCCATGAGCCCATCCCCACTGCATAACTGCGTGGATACGTTGTTTTATGCGGGATGCTGTTTCTGAGCGAGTTAGCCAGATAGGGCGTAATGCATCTGCAATATTGGCTGGAGTTATGATATCCAACTTTAATAAACCTATGGTAGGAAATACATATTGTTCCAGTGTAGTGATCCATTGTTTACCGTGTTTTTTATTTTTCCAACCAGGTAGTAACTCTGCATGGAGTTTACGGGCAGCCACCTCAAAAGTAGGGATTGAAGGTTCATCGGAGATTGATTTTTTGAGCTCAAGAGGATCAATGCCTTTAATAATTTGTTCTCGCATTGTTGATGCGATATTTGTAACTTCGGAAATAGATATTTCGGGAAAACTACCTAATCCAGCATTTCTTCGTTTTTGTGTTACAGGACTCATATAACGAAGAACCCACTTACCTCTACCCTTTGTTGATGATGGATGAAGAGTAAGACCGGTAATACCACCATGAGACAATGGTTTATCCCCTGGTTGAATATGTTTTGCTTTAGAATGAGTTAATACCGCCATGATGAATCGATCCTCAAAGTTGAGTATGCCATTTGGTATGCCATTTATGTTAAGTTTTGAATGGAGTTAATTATATGTGTTTGGAAGCGATGTTTGAATAAGCAATTGAAAGTAAAGTATAATTTGGATTTGTTCGTACTGGGTTGGAATTGTTTTAGGCAGACGTCCGTTCCGCCAAATATTAAAGCCCTGAGTTTTTAACTCGGGGCTTTTTTTTGTCTCATCATCTCATCTTGTCAAAATAGTTTTATTTCATTATCAGTTGCTTAACCATCTGTATATTAGACTAAAAAAGTTTAATTTTAGACCTTTGTTCAATCGGATGGAGAGCTGTCACTATCAACTGCGCTGTATCATTGAAAGGCTAAATGACTAAGTAGATAACAATCAGTTTATTAATAAGAGCTGTTTTTTAGCAAATGGTTACCTATTTTGTGGTAGGTTAATCAATTTTTTACTGAAACTATTTTATTTGGTTATTAATTTAATGGGCTAAACTAGGTCGATTTTTACGCTGTATTTGACGAATTGAGGGTGTGTACTTTTTATATCATTGATGAATTGTTTCGGTTACGATTGTTATTCTAGTTATTATTTTATTTTTTTAATTCTTCAAAAGAGCAAAATTAATTGAATACATTTTTGATTTACATCAATAAATATATCGTACTCGATCTTAACGCTAAATAATGATCTCTTCGTAGAGATAAATCCTTAATACTCATATTATGTGTTATTGTAATAATTTATTTATACATTACATGCCAAATTGTAACAAAATGAAAAATAGTATTAATTTAAATGTCCATTAAATATATTATGTTTTAATTAAAATAATTTTTGCAACTTATTTTACTAATATAAAAAACAATATTTTCACATCAAAAAATAATTTACTTATCACATAGTTACTTATCATTTTTCTACTCTGACTACGTGTTTTATCTGGTGATAAAACTGAAATGTGGTTCATAAAAAACACCTAAATAGAGTTAATCTATTGATTTTCTAACATTGATAGGTTTAAACATTTTTACACGTTTTTTAATCAATTTATATTATTAAGCATAAATTAATAGTCAGAGAATTATTATCAAATAATTTATCCTATTAAATATAAATATATTAATGATTATCATTTATTGAATGATTTTACTTGAATTTTGTCATCGGGAAAATTTTGGAAATGCTTATGGAAGTAAATAACTTAAGTTATTATGCGGGGGTTTTTTTACGAAAGTCCAGAAAAGAAAAAAATCTAACGGGAAAGCAACTAGCAAAGTTAATGCATGTCAGCCAGCAACAAATTTCACGCTATGAAACTGGAAAAACATCTTTGACCATAGATCAACTAAGTCAACTTTTGAATATACTCGATAAAAATTGGGTTGAACTAATAATGTTTGTTCAAAATGAACATGACTTTGATATAAAAATGGCTAAGGAAGAATCTAATAAAAAAAATTACTTGTTAAGTAATTACTTAATGGATAATTTTTTAAATAAAAAATAATAATAAAAATATTTTTTAATTACATTTTTAGTGGTCAAGATTATATTTTATAAAAAACACAACTAAAAGTGTTTTTTATACTATGTAATTTTTATTTGGTATGTATTTAATTTTAATTAGAGAGAATAACAATGTTTAATAAAAGAATATCGTCTGTACTATTATCTGGGATTATTGCTGCTTCTTTTGCTACTGTTGCGAATGCGGATACGCGCACTGCACAAGCGACCGCAACATGGCAAGCAACCGCAATTAAAGATACAACAAGTATGTTAGTTGTTACTCCGTTAAAAAGCCTGACATTTAATTATGCCGAAGGCCAACAAAGTTTTAATCAGCAAAATGGGGCATTTGATGTTGCTATTCAAGGGCAGTCAGGTGCTACAGATTTTAAATTAACCTCAAAAGTGATTGCTAATACATTATCAAGAACTACTGATAACTCCACATTAAAAGTGGGTGTTAAATGGAATGGAACTGACTTAGATACGGCAACGGAGACAACTTTAATTGATGTTGCTGGTGGTTTAACGTCTGGTTTAGATAATTTAGCTGCTGATGGTGTTTATAATGGTTCTGACCGCGCAACAGACCGTGGCGAATTTACGTTCGTTATTGCAAGTGCAGAATCTGCAGGTGCGGCAGCTGAATTTAAAGATCTTGCTGATGGCGTTTGGGATGGTGATGTAAAAGTTCAATTTACTGCAAATTGGGAAGGAACTTTTGTTACACCATAAGTTATTTCACTAATTAAATAACAAATCCTTTATTACGATAAAGATAATATAAGGAAATAGTATCTTTATCGTCTTTTATTTGAGTTTTATTATGAAAAAAACAATTCTTGCGCTCATTTTATTATCAATTATTCCACTGAAAAATAGTTTGGCTGTTAATGTTGGGAATATAACAGAAATTATTTCTTCTGAAGAAAACACCTTGTCAAAGGAAATTGAAAATACGGTCGATGCAGCAAGGTTGGTAAATTTAAGCATTGAAAAAATAGATTCTCCTTTAGAGAATGGAAAAGTTATTCCCGTTAATGACCCTAATGAGATATTGTCAACACCAGCGAATATTATTCTTCCGGGCAAAGCAAGAGACATATTTAAAATTATTTATAATGGTCCTAAAGATGATCAAGAACGTTACTACCGATTAAATTGGAAAGATGACCCAATAAGTGAAAGCGGAATAACGAAAAGTTCAAAATCAGCCTCTGCAACAACATCAGCGACGATAAGCACGATACTTGTTGTCGCTCCTAGGGTGGAAAACTTTCGATATCAATATGAAAAATACCAAGTTGCTAATTTAGGAAATACTTCTTTCCGTGTTGTTGCATCAGGCCCTTGCTTAACAGAAAAAATAACTTTTGGAATTGAAGGTATATGTCGAGAGCGTTATTACTTGATGCCAAACTTGGCAGTGAAACTTCAATTAGTCAATGTAAATAATAAAAAAACAAGTATTGGTATTTGGCACAAAGGGAATTTCATTGTTGTCAAATAGCAGGGTTAGGGCTTAATTATGCATAAAAGTATTATTACGTTATCAATAATAAGCTTTATTTTTTCAAATGCTATTTATGCTAGGGACATAAAGCGTATTAAAGTTGGAGGGTATATTATTCCTCCTGCTTTTGTTATTGCGTTGGAAGAAGGTATGTCTGTCCCAGTATTTTTACGTCTAAATAGCGATATAGAGAAGAATCAAAGTGAAGATAAGATAGCAGATGCTATTATAGTTGTAGAACAAGGAAAGATTAAGCTTGCGAACATTCATTTAGTTGATGCTAGTCAAGGACCAAAATTAAACCAATTATTAATTGAAAAATTAGAAAGTAAGAAAGAGTCATTCTTCAATGAGTCAAATAATATTGAAGTTGATAAAAATGCATGGTTACAACTTGATGTATCCTCATTTAACTTATCTTTAGATGTGGATAGTGATGCATTTGCTCCTCAGGAAAAAATACGCCAATTTTCTCTTGGAGATTCGTCTGTTGATGCTTTTTCTACCGTTGTTAATTATGACTTAGGTGTTTTTCAGAGTCAGGTAAAAAAAGGTAAAAATTCATCTAGTAGTTATTTTAATTTAGATACCCTATTTGCGATCGCAGAGCATCATATCAATATTAATGCTTCGGCGTACAGTATTGGAAAGTCAAACTCTAATACTGAGCTCTATCGAGCAATGTATGAGCGTGATTTTAATGGGTTACGCTTCGCTCTTGGGTTAATGAGTACATGGAACTTACAGTCTATCGCTAGTTTAACAACGTTAAATAGCAGCAAAATTTATGCAGTTTCAGTTGGTAATAATGCTTCGAGTGTCGTGGTCAATTCTAAATATTCGTTAACCCCTATTTACGTCTTTTTGAATAGCCCTGGTGAAGTACGTATATATCGCGATGGAAAATTATTAAACATTCAAAATTTCCCAATGGGAAGCTTTGAAGTAGACACCAGTATTCTACCATTTGGTATCTATGACGTTACTATTGAAACGGTTGTGGATGGCAAGATTGTGACAACTCAACATCAAACTATTAATAAATCTTTTGGGGGAAGAGGTGTCAATTTTGACAAACTCAACTGGGAGATTTACGGGGGATATGTTGATTTTGATAAGAAGCGTTATGTGAGAGGGAAGTACACTCAACGTGAGCCGCTCAAGCAAAGTTATTTATTCGGGGTTTCTGCAGCAAAAAGTTTCCCTGTCTTATCTGGGGTTAACATTCAGATGTCTAATTACGGCTATGATGATTTTTTGATTAATGAAAGTAGCATTAACCTTTCTTTAAATCAGTATATCTCATTGTCTTGGCAGGGGATGTTTGAGAATCATGGTAGTCATCGAAATATTGCTACCCTATCGTCAAGTATTCCTGATGGTTACGGTTCTATTTGGGCATCAAAAGAAAAAGCGGTAGTAAAAGGCGAATTACCTATCTATGACTCAAATAGTTACTCTTACGGTGCAACATTAAATATTGATAAAGTCTTTGAGCGAGCAGGGTCATTTACCATTAGTCGTACAACAGATAAACGTATTGGCGGTGATTCTATCAACTATGAGTATGCAAATACGCTATTTTCAGGCCGCTATGGTACGGTTGGTTTAAGAACAGGCGTACAGCGTTACCACTATGATGACCAAAAAAGTATGAATGAAAAATTTATTAGCCTTGATTTTTCATTACCTTTATCAACATGGTTAAGCACTGGGCTTTCATCAAGTAATGGCAACATGAAAGCAAATATTTATGCTAATAAAAATTTTGAAAATTCGGCAATTACGAATATAGGCGGCTCAGTTTCTAAGTTGGTTAGAGATAAAAATAATGGGGAGTCTGATTTCTCAACCATGGGTTATGCCTCTTATGAAACTAAATATAACTCGGGCATGGTGACTATTAACCGACCTGACAGCGATAGAATAAATGGTAATTTTACCTCAAGAGGTGCTGTTGCATATAGCAATGGAACAGTTATGCCGAGCGGTCAACAAGGGAAGTCGGGTGTTATTATCCATTCGGATATACATGGCGCGGGGAGTATGACAGCTCGTGTTAATGGGCAAAGTTATCCAATTAGTGGTACGAACACATTTATCCCATTATCACCTTATTCTGATTATGACATTCAATTAATGAATGACGCTAAGTCTAAAGATAGTTTTGATATTGTCTCTGGACGAAATAAATCAGTCACTTTATACCCTGGAAATATCGCTTTTTATAAACCAGAGGTCAGGCAATTAGTCACGGTATTTGGTCGCCTTAAATCCCCTGATGGTGAGTTTATAAAATATGCATCAATCCGCAATCATATTGGCCGAACAAAAACGGATCATAATGGCGAATTTTCGATGGATGTCGATATTCGTTACCCCGTTATTTCTCTTTTACAAGAAGATGAGCAAACAATTTGTGAAGCTGATTTGAATTTAGAGGGAGCCAGAGGGGCGTTATGGTTAGGTGATGTAACCTGTGATCCACAGAAAACCGTCGCATTAAGACAATGAGAATTTTATGATAAATAAAATAATGTATACATTACTTCCGGTGTTAGCATTGCTTAGTGGCTTTTATAGTTCCTCTGTCATAGCGATAGCCCTTAGTAATTCCTATGTTTTTATTGAAAATGGGATAGATGATGAATACTTCGTTACTCCCAGATCATTAGACCCACGATTTACAGGGGCGAATAAGTTTTCCCGTTATTCAGCAAAATCACAGGAGAGCTTAGGTTATATGGGGTATACCAATACTGCCATTAGAGCAAACCAAAATGTAGATATTTGGTTTGAAAACTCCCCCATCGACAGCCCGTTTATTGGTAACCGCTGTATGCGTAATTACTGTCATCGTGATAGCGGTTATTGGCCAGCTCAATATATTGGAAAAAACGGTGCATATAAGATAGTGCAATCTGACACCTTAGGTGAAGGCATTTATGCTCGAGGTATATTTAGTGAGTCGACTTACCAATATTTTCAGAAACTCCCTGTTGGTGCGGTTGAGACATATAGTTATCGTGCCTGTATGACAAATATTGATTATGACCCTTCTAAGGGTGAGACTTGCCAAGGAGTCGGTGGAAATATTATTGCTTCTCATGAATTTACGATGACGAAGGCAGGGCATATAAAGTTGAGCTCAACAGGTGCGATGCAAGAGGTTTATATTGATAGCAATGGTAATCCAAGTTTGGGGCCAGGGGCTCAATTTTGCCGGATTGGCATTGTTGCTAATGTGAATGGCTTGATATGCCAAGTTGTTAAGCATGAGACATCAGGGGATATTTTTGCAAATATCTTATTGAGTTTAAAAGTTAACTCAACGTTAATTCCATTTACGCCTGCGAGCGCATCAATAAAAATAGGTCCTGATGACGGGTCAAATATTTGGTGGAATTATAATTCTACTTACGCAGCAAACACTTATTTCAAAACTTCGAATGATTCCGTATCTATCTTTTTTTCTAATACGTTTTTTAAGCAGTTAATTACGAACAACGTCGATTTTACTAATAGCCAGGATTTCTTTACTTTTTCATTTACTAACCCAGCTGCAGCGCCACAATCGGGATATTATGAATTTACCCCCTCAAATCAGTTAGTGATTAAGCCTCGTGACTATAGTATCAGTATTGTTCCTTCTGATTTTATTCCAAATCCGTCAAAAACAGGTAAAGTTGGAGCCAATGAACCTGCAATTGAGTTTAATTATATTGTAACAACAAGTGGTCCAAGGCAGGCCGACTCAATTACCGCTAGAGTAGAGGGGCCTACGGTTAATGTGAGTGGGCAAGCTTACTGCTTATTTAGTTCGGATGATGATAAGTTCCATGTCCCTTTTCCAGCTTACCTTTCGTTTAAGAACGCATCGGGAGTTGAGGAGTCTTATCGTTCAAGTTGCGATGGCACGGAAGTCTCTATGGATAATGCATTATGGACGGAAACTCCATGGGATATTCCCAATCAAGATTTAGGCTCTTTTTATCGTACCAACTTAGATTTACGGTTCCCAATGAATGATTCAAACTCTTTGTTTACGTTAGATGGTATTGATTGGCTAGGAACGGTATCGGCAAGTGGAACTGTGGCTGTAAAAGCGACTTGGACGGGACCAGATGTACATTTGTAATATTAAGTCGATGCTCCTGTCCGCTAATATAATAATGAAAGTACGTAGAAAACAATTATTCAGTAGCTTGTTGTTACTATTGCTTTTATTTTTTGGAAAGGCATATGCGCTTTATTTGAGTTCGGATATTTCTTCATTAGAACCTAATAATAGTTTTTTTTCAAAACCGTATGTTAATGATACGAAAAAGGTAAATTTATATACTTTTAGTGCTTATCAAATTGATAAACCAAACGAAAAAGAACAAGGAAACGCGATTAAGGATGGGGAAATTATTTTCACTCCATTGAAAAAAGTCCTACTACCAGGAGAACAGGAATATTTTAAAATTTTTTATCGTGGTCAAGAAGATAATAAAGAACGTTATTATAAGATTGTGATTAGTGAAACAGCCCTTGATGTTCAAAGTGATAACAGGCAAAACCGACAATCTTTATTTTATCCAACAGTCAGTTTGGAAACTTACTTTGTGGTAAGGCCTAAAAATATTGATTTTAAATATGAAATAAATAGTGATAGCGGCGTATTGAAAAATACAGGAAATACTTATTTTCGTGTATTGATTCATCAAAGCTGTGAGGTTGATGAAAATGAGGTGCCATTAATGCTGTATCTACTACCTCAGCAAGAGTTTCGTGATAGTAGTATGAAAAAGAAAAGCCGTAAGTATATCGTTATTTTTAATAAATATTATTCAATTGGTAACTGCGAAGGGGCTAAGTAGAGTAAGAAAGCCACTCATCAAGCGGGCTATTTTTCAGTATGGGCCAATGATAAGCCAGAGATTAGCCAGTCTCTGGCTTTTTTCTTATGATTTGAAATATAACCCCTTTTGGAGCCAACCTTGCTTAGGTTTACACTCGGAAGCAGTCGGTAGTTTTTCATACTTTTTTTGCCTAAAACTTTGCCTATTATCACTATTGTGGCAGCTAAATGCTTAAGATGGATAAATCACCTTGATCCCAGACCGTGAACTCAGGTTTAATAAGACTAGTCAATTGCGCAAAAATGTAAGCCCTAAGGGATATTTTGCGCAATGGAATGGATTCAGCTTTGCAGCAGTTTAATTTTTTTCGATCTGCTGCCATGAACATAGCAAATATTGCGGTATGAATGGAATTACGTTACTTTCAATCACTCTGCTCATAATATTCAAGTTGTCATGTGTAAGCTCTTGTGGCTAATGGTATCAGTTAAAAGACTGAAAAAGTTGTTATGCATTGATAAACTGAATGGTTGGTGTGTAGGTGTTAATAGAAGTAGAAGTATTTATATCGCGTTGTAAAAATTGGTTTAAGTACGTTTTTATCCTACCTGGAGTATACTGATGACGACTCGTAAAACCCTTGCTAATGCTATCCGCTTTCTAAGTATGGATGCGGTTCAAAAAGCAAAATCAGGGCATCCTGGCGCGCCAATGGGCATGGCTGATATTGCTGAAGTGCTGTGGCGTGACCATATGAATCATAACCCAGCAGACCCACACTGGGCGAACCGTGACCGCTTTGTATTATCCAATGGTCATGGCTCTATGTTAATTTATAGCTTGTTGCATCTTGCAGGTTATGATTTACCTATTGAAGAGTTAAAAAACTTCCGCCAATTACATTCTAAAACACCGGGTCACCCTGAATATGGTTATACTCCAGGTGTTGAAACTACGACAGGTCCTTTAGGGCAAGGCATTGCAAATGCAGTCGGTTTTGCTATCGCAGAGCGCACATTAGCAGCGCAATTCAACCGTCCTAGCCATGATATTGTTGATCACCATACTTATGTTTTCATGGGTGATGGCTGTATGATGGAAGGTATCTCTCATGAAGCCTGTTCTTTAGCGGGTACTCTCAAATTAAATAAACTGATCGCTTTTTATGACGACAACGGCATCTCGATTGATGGTGAAGTTGAAGGTTGGTTTACTGATGATACAGCAGCACGTTTCGAATCTTATGGCTGGCATGTGATCCGTGATATTGATGGTCACGATGCAGCGCAAATCAATGCGGCTGTTAATGAAGCGAAAAACCAAACAGACAAACCAACGCTGATTATGTGCAAAACCATTATTGGTTTTGGTTCGCCAAATAAAGCGGGTTCTGAGTCTGTCCATGGTGCACCTTTGGGTGATGCAGAAATTGCAGCAACACGTGAAGCATTAGGTTGGAACTACGGCCCATTCGAAATCCCTAAAGATATTTATGAAGCTTGGGACGCGCGTGTTGCAGGTAAAGAAAAACAAAGCGCATGGGATAAAAAATTCGCAGCGTATACCGCTCAGTTCCCTGAGTTAGCGGCTGAGTTTACTCGTCGTATGAACGGTGAATTACCAGCAAACTTTGATGTTGAAGCGAAACAGTTTGTTGAAAACCTACAACAAAACCCAGCGAACATTGCAAGCCGTAAAGCATCACAAAATGCTTTAGAAGCGTTTGGTAAAGTATTACCTGAATTTATGGGTGGGTCTGCGGACTTAGCGCCAAGTAACTTGACCATGTGGTCAGGTTCGAAAGCATTGAATGTTGACCTTGCAGGTAACTACATTCATTACGGTGTACGCGAATTTGGTATGTCAGCTATCATGAATGGTATTGCATTACATGGTGGTTTCATCCCTTACGGTGCAACATTCCTGATGTTTGTTGAATACGCACGTAATGCTGTTCGTATGGCCGCGTTAATGAAAATTCGCAGCATCTTCGTTTATACACATGATTCTATTGGTCTGGGGGAAGACGGTCCAACTCACCAACCAGTTGAACAGTTAGCTAGCCTGCGCGTTACTCCAAACCTCAGCACATGGCGTCCTTGTGACCAAGTTGAATCTGCGGTTGCATGGAAATATGCCATTGAGCGTAAAGATGGCCCAAGCGCACTGATTTTCTCTCGTCAGAATTTAGAGCAACAGCCACGTACTGCTGAGCAACTAGCGAATATCGAGAAAGGTGCTTACATCCTAAAAGATTGCGCGGGCACTCCTGAGCTAATCTTTATTGCGACAGGTTCTGAAGTGGAATTAGCGGTTAAAGCGGCAGAACAACTGTCAGCAGAAGGCCGTAAAGTTCGTGTTGTATCCATGCCTTCTACCGATGCATTCGATAAACAAGATGCGGCTTACCGTGAAGCGGTATTACCTGCAAATGTTAGCGCACGTGTTGCTATTGAAGCTGGTATTGCCGATTACTGGTTCAAATATACAGGCTTAAATGGCGCCATCATCGGTATGCATTCTTTTGGTGAGTCTGCACCGGCTGAAGAGCTATTCAAAGAGTTTGGCATTACCGTAGAAAAAGCGGTTGAAGCGGCTAAGTCTTTATTGAAATAAAAATGTTAAGGAATTAGCAGGGGTTTACGGCTAATTCCGGTTATGTGACTTAACAACGCCTGACGATGAGTTGGGCGTTGTTTTTTTGTGCATGAATATCTGCTTTTCTATTGCGTTCTGTAAATATATCCCTTAATCTAACTCTAGATAAGCTGAAGCGTTTCAGTTGAGTAGCGTAGAATGAAAATTTTTTCAAAAAATGTCGGTTGTAGCACATTTTTGATGTTTGACTGTTAAAATGAGCAGTAGAGTTAATGTGAGTCAGTTATCCTTATGGCCTGCTGAAGTTCTCTGGTTATTTTAGTGACTCACTTCAGGTTTGAATGTAGTAAGTGCTTATGTTTTATACTAAATAGTTAGCAGCTAATGACTTCAAATCACAGGTTTAAATATCATGACTAAAGTCTGTTTACGGGGTAAGTTGAAAATAAACTCACATGCGTCAGCAGTCTTTAGCAACCGTATGATTTTGCTTATATACAAGGTACGCAATGGCTATCAGGGTAGCAATTAATGGCTTTGGCCGAATCGGTCGCAGTGTATTACGGGCGTTATATGAAACTAGCCGCCGAGCCGAAGTTCAAGTTATCGCAATTAATGAACTCGCTGAACCGGAAGGGGTTGCGCACTTGCTAAAGTATGACTCTAGTCATGGGCGGTTTGCGTGGGATGTAAGGCTTAGCGGTGAACTTTTACAGGTTGGTGATGACAACATTCGCTTATTTCACCAAGCCGATATTGGTGAGCTACCTTGGAAAGAATTAGGCATTGATATCGTTCTTGATTGTAGTGGGGTTTATGGCTCGCGGGATGATGGCTTGCAACATTTAACCGCAGGGGCAAAAAAAGTATTATTTTCACACCCCGGTACGGATGACCTTGATGCCACGATCGTGTATGGGGTTAATCATGAAAGCTTAACGGCAAGCGATAACATTGTTTCTAACGCGTCTTGTACGACAAATTGCATTATCCCGATTATCAAATTACTGGATGACAGCTTTGGCATTGAATCGGGCACTGTGACCACTATCCACGCCTCCATGAATGACCAACCCGTTATCGATGCTTATCATAAAGATTTACGCAGAACACGTGCGGCAAGCCAGTCGATTATTCCAGTTGACACCAAATTAGCTGCGGGGATTACCCGTATTTTCCCTAAATTTAAAGATCACTTTGAAGCGATTTCCGTCCGTGTACCCACGACCAATGTGACAGCGATTGATTTGAGTGTTACCGTACATGACGATGTTTGCGTCGAAAAAGTGAACCAACTATTGCGAAGCGCTGCACAAGGGCATTTTCGTGGTATAGTGGACTACACAGAATTACCGCTCGTGTCGATGGATTTTAATCATGACCCGCACAGTGCTATCATTGATGGTACGCAAACGCGAGTTAGCGGAAAACATTTAATTAAAACCCTGGTTTGGTGTGATAACGAATGGGGGTTTGCTAACCGGATGCTAGATACTACACTAGCGATGGCAGCCGTCGGTTTCGGCGAACAGGTTTAAACTAATTGGCTACTGACAGACAACGGACACTATCCTAGATAGCTTCCGCGCAGTAGTTAATAGCAACTTTATAGAGAATCAACAAGAGGATTCACCATGTCTGTAATTAAGATGACCGATTTAGACTTAGCGGGTAAACGTGTTTTCATCCGTTCTGACTTAAACGTCCCTGTAAAAGATGGCAAAGTTACTTCTGATGCACGTATTCGTGCTTCATTACCAACCATTGAAGCTGCTCTTAAACAAGGCGCTAAAGTCATGGTCACTTCTCACCTTGGCCGCCCGACCGAAGGCGAGTACAACGAAGAGTTTTCACTGCAACCTGTTGTTGACTATCTGGCCGACAAAATTGATTACCCTGTTCGTTTAGTTAAAGACTACTTAAACGGCGTCGAAATCGCAGATGGCGAATTAGTTGTTCTGGAAAACGTTCGCTTTAATAAAGGCGAGAAAAAAGACGATGAAACGCTATCAAAACAATATGCAGCACTATGTGATGTATATGTCATGGATGCATTTGGTACGGCTCACCGTGCGCAAGCGTCAACTCATGGCGTTGCAAAATTCTCTCCAGTTGCTTGTGCGGGTCCACTGTTAAGCAATGAACTGGAAGCGCTGGGTAAAGCGTTGGATAACCCTGCACGTCCAATGGTGGCGATTGTGGGTGGCTCTAAAGTATCCACTAAACTGACAGTATTAGATTCTCTGTCTAAAATTGCTGACCAACTGATTGTAGGTGGGGGGATTGCAAATACCTTCATCGCAGCTGAAGGGAACAATGTTGGTCGCTCTTTGTATGAAGATGATTTAATCCCAGAGGCGAAAAAACTACTGGCTAACTGCCAAATTCCAGTGCCGACTGATGTCCGTGTTGCAACCGAGTTTTCAGAAACCGCAGAAGCAACATTAAAATCAAGCACTGAAATTAAAGATGACGAGCAAATTCTGGATTTAGGTGATAAGTCAGCAGAGCGTTTGGCCGAAATCCTCAAAAATGCAAAAACCATTTTATGGAATGGCCCTGTTGGCGTGTTTGAGTTCCCTAATTTCCGCAAAGGAACTGAAATTGTGGCGAGAGCAATCGCAGATAGCGACGCATTCTCTATCGCAGGAGGTGGTGACACCTTAGCAGCTATCGATTTATTCGGTATCGCTGACAAAATTTCATATATCTCTACGGGCGGTGGTGCTTTCCTTGAGTTCGTTGAAGGTAAGAAACTCCCTGCCGTTGTGATGCTAGAAGAACGAGCTAAATCGTAATTAATTTTTTCATACACAACAGGCAGCGTAGGCTGCCTGTTCACCACAGGACCTTTTCACATGTCTAAAATTTTTGATTTTGTTAAACCGGGTGTTATCACGGGTGATGATGTACAGAAAGTTTTCGCAGTTGCCAAAGAAAATAACTTTGCATTGCCAGCAGTGAACTGTGTTGGTACTGATTCAATTAATGCGGTACTTGAAGCAGCAGCAAAAGTACGTGCACCAGTTATCGTTCAGTTTTCAAATGGTGGTGCTGCATTTATCGCAGGTAAAGGCCTGAAAGCAGAAGGGCAACAAGCAGCAATTTTAGGTGCAATCTCAGGTGCTTATCACGTACATCAAATGGCAGAACATTACGGTGTTCCAGTTATTCTGCATACTGACCACTGTGCACGTAAATTACTGCCATGGATTGATGGTTTACTGGATGCAGGTGAAAAACACTATGCGAAAACAGGTAAACCACTGTTTTCTTCCCATATGATTGACTTATCAGAAGAATCTTTAGAAGAAAACATTGAAATCTGTTCTAAATACTTAGCGCGTATGGCTAAAATCGATATGACTCTGGAAATCGAATTAGGCTGTACTGGCGGTGAAGAAGACGGTGTTGATAACACTGGTATGGATAGCTCAGAACTGTATACTCAACCAGAAGATGTTGCATACGCCTATGAGAAACTGAGCGCAATTAGCCCTCGTTTCACTATTGCGGCTTCATTTGGTAACGTCCATGGTGTTTATAAACCAGGTAACGTACAGTTAACGCCAAAAATTCTGCGTAATTCACAAGACTATGTTTCTGAGAAATATAACCTGCCACACAACAGTTTAGATTTCGTATTCCATGGCGGTTCAGGTTCAAGCGCTGAAGAAATCAAAGAAGCTGTAGGCTACGGTGTGATCAAAATGAACATCGATACTGATACCCAATGGGCTACTTGGGATGGTATCTTACAGTACTACAAAAAGAACGAAGGCTATTTACAAGGTCAGTTAGGTAACCCTGAGGGTGCTGATAAACCTAACAAAAAATACTATGACCCACGTGTATGGCTGCGTAAAGCACAAGATTCAATGGTTGTTCGTTTAGAGCAGGCATTTAAAGAATTAAACTGTATTGATGTTCTATAATTGATACTGATTTAATTTTTAATAAACCCCCGGTAAGGTGACTTATTGGGGGTTTTTTATTTGTTTAATCAAGTTGTTCACCTGAATGTGAGAGTAATTTTAAAAATAATGACTCACTTTGTGTGAGGGGTTTGCTGGCTTCAGTGATAGCACAAATTCGGTTATGAAAAACGGGAGAGTGTTCCACTTCTATAAGGGAATGGCGAAAATTAATTTGAGATGCGTAATTTTCAGGCAATATTCCGACATAGTGACCTGATGCAATAAAGGTTGCGACAGCTTCAAGCCCCGCAGCTTCAGGGCCTTTATTAAATTCACCTGAAGCTAGAATACTTTCTGTGAATGGGTGAGGGCGGTAGACTAATGCTAGATTGTGCTTATTTGGAGCGCTTTTAGCCGAAATATACAGCTTATGTTTTTCAATAAATAAAAATTGGTAATTAAAACGGCTATTTTCATGATATTGCCCCCTAATACCAATATGAATAGTTCTATCACTAAGTGCTCGGTTTAATTGGTTATGGTTGAGTATAATCAGCTCTAATTTAACGTTGGGAGCCGCTTGGGTGAATTGAGAAATGGTGGATGAAAGGTGGCAAAGTGGGTCAATCAAGATATGTTCAATAACACCAATCACAAGTGTCCCAGATAAAATTCCATGTAACTCATCTACTTCTGTCTTAATATTATCCAAAGCTGTCAAGGCCATGTTAGCTTTTTCAATCACTAACAAACCCGATTCTGTGAGTTTAAAGCCTGCAGGGCCCCTTTCACAGAGCTGTACTCCCAATTTATCTTCAATTTCACGGATATGACGGCTTATTGAGGCTTTAGACATACTGAGTTTTTTCTCTGCGATAGAAAAGCCCCCCGCCTCAGCAACGGAAATAAAAACCCGCAATGATTTTAAATCTTTTTCAGTTAATTTTTTATTATGCATATTTATACCTATTACGTGAAATCAATCACTAATTGTTAATTTAACTTACTTTCTATTGAGACACAAATAACATAATTGATATGTTTTTATTTTAATTTTTAAAATTATTTTTTATTTCAGAAAAGGTTTCATTTTATGAAACCATAGGATCAAAAATATCACTTTTATTCTTAGCAGATATGTATATCTTAAAGTTGTAGTTGTTAATAAATTATTACCAAAGTGGCGCCACAAAATAATAATTAATCCAAATATATATAAATACAAAAGGATTCTAATTTATGGTCACAGATGAAATGTTAACAATAAAACTGGATATGATTACATTTACAGCATTAGGGGCCTTATTATTAATTGCGAGCAATGTAATTATAAAAAAGTTTCCATTTTTTATGAAGTATTCGATTCCTAGCCCTGTTATTGGCGGGTTTATATTTTCCGTCATTATGTGGTTAGCATACCAATTTAATATTGTAGAACTAAGTTTTGATAATACATTATATGATTTATCTATGTATGTGTTTTTCGTCACTATAGGTTTGATGACGGGGGTTAAATTACTTGTTAGTGGCGGTAAGATATTATTATTGTATATGGTTATTTGTTGGGGGCTAGCGTTCGCCCAAAATGGTGTTAGCCTTGGCTTATCTTATGTTTTAGATATCGAACCATTAATTGCGATGATGGCGGGTCAAGCCTCCATGCAAGGTGGCCACGGTATGGCGGCTTCTTTGGCTCCTCTTATCGAATCTTTTGGTTACGACCAAGCACTGAATGTCGGACTCGCCGCTTCAACATTTGGGCTGATCGCCGGCTCAATATTAGGTGGGCCAGTAGGAAACTGGTTGATAAAAAGAAATAACTTAAAAATTGAAACCGATCATATTGATTTGGATGACTTAACTGAAAAGGAAAGTAAGGAAGATAAGGTCACGCCTCAGCAGTGTATCGTCACAGGGGCCGTTATTTTATCAATACTTGCTATTGGTATGCCAACAGCTAAATGGATCAGTGAAGCTACAGGGTTTACTATTCCAGGACATATTTTTAGTTTATTTGTTGGTGTTATTTTCCATTCATTTAATGAAAGAAAACCAATTATCAAAATATCGCGTAGTACAGTGGTATTAATTTCAACAATATCGTTAGAAATGTTTTTAGTTATGGCGATGATGAAATTAAAGCTTTGGGAACTTTACGAATTAGCATTGCCATTAACCATAATATTAATCACTCAGGTTATTGCAACAGTGCTCGTTGCTATATTTATTGTTTATCGTGCATTAGGGCGAAATTATGATGCTGCTGTCATGTCTGCAGGGTTTATTGGTCATGGGTTAGGTGCGACACCAAATGGGTTAGTCGTAATGGATGCAATTTGTAATAAATATGGGCTGTTTTCGCGAAAAGCCTTCATCATTATCCCTATTGCCGGAACGGTATTAACAGATATTGTCGGAGTTCCATTATTTGTCTTTTTAGCCAATACATTTGGCAGCTAATTAAGAAATAAAAATAAATTTAATAAGGATTATGTTATATGAAAAAATTAACGACACCTCCTCATGTTGGTCATAAAACATTTTTATATTCAGAGCTTGTGACTGACTTGACCAATATTGAAGCGGATATTGCCATACTAGGGATGCCATTTAGCTCAGCTTACAGTGCCCATGCTTTTACCAATGATCAGTCGAGGGCTCCACAATATCTACGTGATATGAGTGATAGGATTGTGAGACACCCAGATCATTATGATTTTGATATTGACGGACCATTATTACAAGGGCGGGAAGACATCAAATTTGTCGACTGCGGTGATGTCATCCCTGACTTATCAAAACCATTGGGAGAGCATCACCAACGAGCAGCACAAGCTATTCGGCAATTATTAAGAGCAAATGCACTACCGATTGTTTTAGGTGGAGACCATGGAATTACCACGCCTATTTTGCAAGGTTTTGACGAGGTAGGCCCTGTTACTTTGGTTCATATTGATGCTCATTTAGATTGGCGCGAAGAAGTTAATGGGGTAGATACTGGCCTGTCGAGCCCTATTCGTCGCGCATCTGAAATGAAACATATTGGTGAAATATTCCAAATTGGTTTGCGTGCTCAAGGAAGTGGTCGTCCCGCAGATTACCAAGCTGCCAAAGACCATGGAGCCCATGTTATTCCTGCCTACGAATTGCATGAAGTGGGGATGCAGGCAATTTTAGACCGTATTCCAGATAACTCAAATTACTATATCAGTATTGATGCTGATGGTATCGACCCAAGCATTATGCCGGGGGTTGATGGCCCTGCACCGGGCGGGGTGACTTACTTACAAGCGCGTAGCTTAATTCACGGCTTAGTGAAAAAAGGCCGAGTTGTGGGGATGGATATCGTCGAAATCACCCCAGCTAAGGATATACCCTCGAAATTAACAGGGGTGACCGCGGGGCGTTTTGTCGTGAATTTAATTGGCGCATCGATTCGAGCAGGGTATTTTGATAAGAAATAACTCAACGAACTAATATCGTACTCATCATAAAGTGGGAGATATTTTCCCACTTTATTGACCGCCCGTCGGCGTCCCTTGATGAAACCTTAATTGCCATTGGTTTTTTGAGTTTTTCAGCCAAATAGATGAGCGATGGGTTAACTTTATTTTAATATTTTGTTGTCGCTCAAAACTGGTATAGGTCATTAGCAGCGTATTATCACTCAATAACGTGCAATGATAATCTTCTGAATAAATTGTTTTAGGCTGTTCATCAACAAGTACGGATAAAGTATTGGTCTTATTCGTCGTCCCCCCTGAGCGTCCAAATTCAAAAAAATCCTCATGTAGCACCTCACGAAGGAAATTAATATTCTGCCGGTTAGTTGAAAGATGTAGCTTTTTTTCTACATCAATTAATTTATTAAATAATGCATCCATAGCTAGCGCTCCCCTAATTGTTGAGCCAGTTTTTCGGCTAATTGATTAATTATATCGGAGGTATTAGTGTGAAAATGCATGGCGATTTCCATTTCTTGAGCAACAGGAAAACCTTCTTCTTCTGTTAAAACCCGATGTTGCGGGAGTTTCGCACGTAGAGGTAATAAACTAACGCCTAACCCATCAGCAATAGCGCTCTGGATACCAGCAAGGCTGGAACAGGTATAGGTAATGTGCCAAGGGCGTTGTTCACTATCCAATAGTTTAAACATATCATTGCGGTATAGGCCATTTTCAGGGAAAACCACCAGTGGCACGGAGTCAATATTTAACCGTTTTGCTTGGCTGCTGGTTAACCAACATAAAGGCTCTGGCCAGTGATAGTCGCTTTTAAACTCGCCTTTTTTTTGCTTAACAATGATCAAATCCAGTTCACCATGTTGGTAACGTTGGTGTAATTGGCGGCTTAATCCACTAGTGACTTCTAAGCGCACATTCGGGTTTGCCTGCATAAAAGCAGCTAAAGTGGGAGTGACTTGCCCTGATGCTAAATCTTCAGGGAAACCTAGCCGAATAGTTTGGATGACGGCATTACCTGTTATTTTCATAAAGAAAGTATCATTTAGGGCTAAAATATTTTTAGCGTAGCTAAGTAGGATCTCCCCTGTTTCTGTGAGTGTGAGTATTCGATGCCCACGTATAAATAAAGGGTGCTCCACAAGTGCCTCTAAACGTTGTATTTGTTGACTTAATGTTGACTGCGTCGAATTTAGGTGCTGTGAAGCAACAGTAAAATTCCCTGTTTCAGCAACCGTTACAAAGGTTTTTAATAATACAAAGTTGAGTAGTGGATTCATTTTTTTAATACCTATCATTAAGTTATTTAATTTTTAAATAGCATATTTTTTGAGTAGATTAAAGGGCTTATAGGAGATAAATCATGAAAATAACTTTTTTATCTATTAAGTGGTTGGTTTCTTTACTGGGTATTTTGGCTATTTCTTTGATATTTATGGTGAAAGGGATGGCAAATCCACAACAGAGTCCACTTGTCGCACTTGCGGAGCAAGGCGACCTTCATCAGTTGCAATCTTTGGTCGAACAGGGGGCTGATATTGAACAGCGAGATCTGCGTCAGCGTACACCATTGATGGCAGCAACACATAAAAACCAAATTGCAGTTGCTCGTTACCTGATTGAACAAGGTGCAAATGTGAATGCACGGGATGCAATGCAAGATTCCCCTTATTTATATGCAGGTGCCCGCGGCTTGCAGGAGATTTTGTTATTAACCTTACAAAATGGGGCTGATTTAACGAGTACCAACCGTTATGGTGGTACGGCGCTGATCCCAGCGGCAGAGCGGGGGCATGTGCAGACAGTTAAGACGTTGATTGACGCTGGTGTGGATGTTAACCATGTTAATCGCCTAGGATGGACTGCTCTAATTGAAGCTATTATTTTGGGTGATGGTAGTGATAAGTACGCGCAGATTGTGACACTATTGATTAACGGTGGCGCGGATGTCAATTTAGCGGATAGTACGGGTGCATCGCCGTTGACGCTGGCAAAAAGTAAAGGGTATCGTAACCTTATTGAAATTCTTGAAAAATCAGGAGCTAAATAATGTCAGATAGGCAATTTTTACAGCAAGCTATCACTTTAGCGGCAGAAAATGTACGGGCTGGTGGTCGCCCATTTGGTGCTGTCGTGGTGTGTGACGGGCAAGTGGTGGCGACTGGTGTGAACCAAATGCTTGAATTAAGTGACCCAACAGCACACGCCGAATTGATGGCTTTGCGACAAGCAGGGAAAACATTGAACCGCGTTAAACTGGAAGATTGTGTGGTCTATGCCAGTGGGCAACCTTGTCCTATGTGCCTTGCCGCTATGCGAATGGCAGGGGTTAGCCGGGTTGTGTACGCTTATTCAAACCAAGATGCAGAGCCCTTTGGGCTTTCAACAGAAGGGATTGCCAAGGCTTTGCGGGTTGAACCTGAACACCAATCCGGTTTGCGTTTTGAACAGTTGAAACCTGATAATGACGCTTGTTCTTCACTGTATCAGTTATGGTCGGAACAACAGAAATAATGGGTAAAACAGCCTCATCCTCTTTTGCCTTGATACTCACTATTGTGTTAGTGGGGGTCAATTTACGGCCATTCATGACCGGCCCAGGGCCCGTTATTGATAGTATTATGCAAACGACAGGGATGAGCTATCAAAGTATTTCTTTGCTCACTTTATTACCTATGTTGTTGATGGGCATTGGCGCATTAATTGTACCTATCTTAAATCAACAGTTAGGAGAACGGTTAGGGATTAGTGCAGCGATGTTATTGCTGCTCGTTGGCTCATTAGGGCGCTATTTTGTAGAGGATGGCACCTCTTTACTGTTCACGGCCTTTTTATGTGGTGTAGGGGCGGCGTACATTCAGTCGGTATTTCCGGGGCTTATCAAAGCTAACTTCCCACAAAAAATGGCGATGATGACAGGGCTGTATTCTGCAACCTTAATGGCTGGTGGTGCGATCGGGGCGCAATTAACGCCACTATTAGAAAATGCAACGGGGCATTGGCAAACGGCTTTAGCTTGGCTTGCATTCCCTGCGCTGTTGGCTTTGGTTGCTGTTTTTCTGAACATTCGTACGGCTCGTACGCCAAAAGCCGAGCAGGTTTCTTTATGGCGCTTTTTACGTAAACCCAGAGCTTGGTTGTTAATGGCTGGGTTTGGGCTTATCAACGCAGGCTATGGCACTGTGGTGACTTGGTTGGCGCCATTTTTCCAACAACAAGGGATCAGTGCTGCACAAAGCGGTTCTTTTGTTGCCATATTAACGGTGTTTCAAGCGTTATCTGCATTGATGATCCCTGTACTGGCTTCACATAATATTGATCGGCGATTTTGGCTAATGGTAACGCTTAGTAGCCAAGCAATTGGATTTTTAGGGTTAATGTTATTCGCGAATGCTTTCCCGTTGTTATGGGTTGCTTTGCTCGGCCTAGGGCTTGGTGGGTGTTTTGCACTGAGTATTATCACTGCATTAGACCATATATCGCACCCTGTTAGTGCTGGGGCTCTTACGTCTTTAATGCAAGCGGGGGGCTTTATTATTGCCGCATTTGGCCCGCTATGTGCAGCTTGGTTACACCAAGTCAGCCATAATTTTACATGGGTGTGGGCAATGCATATTGCATTTGTATTAGTGACATTGTTGCTTTATTTACGTTTAAACCCTAAAAACTACAGTAAGATTTTTGCATTGAAACCATAAAAAGGACTTTTATTTGTCCTCTATTTTTTGTTTTTCCGTTTGGATTTTTGTTTTTTGGTTTCTTTTTCAATTTTATTTTCAATGGAATTAAAATAGATCTCCAAATAATGTCGGTTACTTAAAAATGAAATTAGGCAACTGGCAACAATAATGACCCAGATAAGTTGTAACTTGATTGAGTCTTCAATACTGAAAAGCAGTAATAGTGGGATCATCACAATCATGCTAATAAAAACTGAGCAAAATAAAGCCCCTGAAATATAGAGTGAGAGTTTTTTTAGCCCGAGTATATTTAGTACGACAAGGGTGGCAATAGATAAAAACAATGTGCCGAACGTGGCAAACATAATGACTAACCCAGCTTCTTGCTCAAGAAGCCAATCAGTAAAACCAAACCAAGAAAAAGGAATGCTGATCATTGTGAAGGCTCCTGTTTACCGTATAGCAGAGGAATAGCTTTAAAGCGAAATAACGCTGCAAAAATTAGGTTTGGAAAGATGTGAATATCGGTATTGTAGAGTGTGACCGTTTGGTTGAAAAATTCACGTCTGTCGGCAATTTGCTCTTCAATATGCTTTGCTTGTGTTTGTAATTCCAATAGTACCGCCTTACTGATAAGCGCGGGATAGTTTTCTGCGATAGCAATTAATGGCTTTATTTTTGGCGATAGTTGGTTTGCAGTATCAATTTTGATTTCAATGGCCGTATTGGATAAATAGCGCTGTCGGCTTTCAACTATTTCATTAATAAGCTGTTTTTCATACGCGATAGCTTTATCTGCCACTTGAGTCAGCGCTGGTATTAACTCAATTTGTTTCATTAATAGCACATCAATATTGGCAAATGCTTTGAGGCAATTATTTTTCAAAAAGACAATATTGTTATAAATATTAATTAGATAGCGAATGATTATATAGCCAATGATAACAATAATAATGAAGAAAATAAGCGTTTCCATGCTAGTTATCACCGAATAATGATATTTTGTCAAAATACAGATTTAATTGCCCATTACGGTAATTTATCGGGGTAACCAAAATAACCCCAATCAATAACAGTGCAATAATGGCGGTAATGGATAAATTCCGACGTAACGGCCCGGTTTTATTCCAACGTACAACATAGTCAGCCGGAGAAACACCTAATAGCATATGAGGAGCTTTGCGGATAATAACGGCCTCACCTTTTTCATTCGCGTCAGCGGTACCAATCAGTAAATAACGGGTTTTTGGTTCAAGCAAATATTCAGTATAACGACGGTTGCCTTGCTCAATATCCATATGCGCTTGTAGCCCTGGATAAACAAAGTAATCGGGGTCACATTCTACCTTTACTGACCCTGTATCATCGGTCAGGATAAAACTCTCCATACGGCTTTTACTATTTTGTAATGTATAACTTTTTTTACCATCTTTATCTTTCGATATGGAATACTCAAAATAAAAGGAGCCATAGCAGGTTTTATTACCTAACTGGCTTTTAATTTCAGTACCTGTGGTTATTTCACCTTCAACTTCGACAAGCCCCATAGCTATTGAGCGTATTTTGGATGTCGCGAGGTTTTTTTGAAATTTTAAGAAGCGCTTGGTTGGTGTATTTTCAATAAACTTAAATACGAAGGCTAAGACAAATGCGATGAAAAACACTCGCATGTCGATAAAAAAGCCTACAAATAAGCAACTTGCTAGTAAAGTCCCCACGAGTACTTTAAGAAAAGCGCTAAACTTTGATGAACCTTCATTTTGTAATCGCTGATACCGCTGAAAGCCGGCTTTACTGGCTTTGACGATATGACGAATAATAAAAAAGGAAATGGTCAATATCACAATATAATAAATGATACTGCCGTAATCCCCTTGAGTAGGTGATAGCGAGTACCACATACCGCAGGCAATGCTGATAAAAGGGATGATCCCCCAATTTACTCTTTTATTTATCGAAAACTTATTATCGATAAATAAAATTAAAGCACCAATCGCTGCCCCGAGTAAAAAATACATATTCACAGACTAATACCCTTTACGTTGATATTATTTAAACTGGATACCATGATATTTTTTATCATCTTCAGAAATATCAAGTAATGGTAATTGTGTAAAACGAAAGGCATTAGCAATCAGGTTGTCAGGGAACATTTGTATTGCAGTATTATACTCTGTTGTTGCATCGTTAAAACTTTCACGGCGTTGGGCTATTTTATTTTCAACATCGCTTAGGGCTAATTGTAATTGTGTGAATTGCTCACCAGAAATGAGGGTAGGGTAATTTTCTGCGATAGCTATAAGGTTACCCAGTGCGCGGTTCATTTCATTTGAAGCGGTGATCTTGTCCGCCATATTTTGGGCACTAAAGTAGCTTTGGCGTGCGTCACTTAATGAGATAAAAAGGCTTTTTTCATGTTCCATTGCTTTTTCTGTAATAGTGACCAGTTGTGGAATTTGATCGGCACGCTGCTTTAAAACCACGTCGATATTAGCAAATTGGTTATTCACTTGGTTACGCGCATTGATTAAGCGGTTATAAATAGATATCCCCCAGCCAACAGCCAATAATAATAAAACAGCTACAATGATAAGAGTGATGGTCATATTAATGCCTTTTAGTCAGCGGTTTTTATTTAATTTGATTTTAGCTAAACGTATAAGAGTCTTATTAATTATGCAATCAGAAAAGAGTGAAAGGGAATGTAATATAAAAAGAAAAGGAATATCGTAAAGTATTTCTGTAACAGTTTAGTATATATAACAAAATAGCCTCTTAAATTAGAGGCTATTTCAGTCAGATATACTCGTTATATTTCAAGTTGTATCGCTACTTACGCTGTTGGTTCAAGTATTTGGTGCATAACAGGGTGGAACTTGCGTTTAAAGTAAACCAGACCATGCCCTGTGTCATTGACAATGATTTGTTTCATTTCAACCATATACACTGAGTGAGTACCAATATCTTGGACTTGCGTAATTTCACCTTCGAGGTTGGCAAGGGCATTTTTCAGTAAAGGTTGTTGTAAAATACCGTTGTCCCACACATTCCAACTAAAACGCTCTTCCATGGTTGAACCTTTCATACCTGCGAAGTGGCAGGCGAGTTCTTCTTGATCATGGCTTAGTACGTTTACACACAGGCGGCCATTCTTTTGAAATACCGCATTCATGGCGCTATTGCGGTTGACACATACCATCAAAGTTGGTGGCGTATCTGTAACTGAACAGACTGCGGTTGCGGTGATCCCACAGCGACCTTCAGTACCATCCGTGGTGACTATGTTAACTGCTGCACCAAGACTTGCCATCGCATCTCTGAAACGCAGGCGATGTTCATTTTCTAAAGACATTTTGACCTCCTGCTGCCGATTATTTTAGCAGCGAATCTAACTGATTAATATCATTGTTGTTATGCAGGTGTGGACGTTTCCATCCGTGCTGATCGTAATCGGATAAACAACGATCAACCATATCTGTCATGGCTTTCATATTGCCAGAACCGTATGAATGACGCAGACATTGCAGGCGAATTTCATCTTGGCTACCTGCATAGTTAATTTCATACAGCTCATGACGGCCACCAAATTCACTGCCGATTGCATCCCACATAAGTTTTAAGATCTTAATACGTTCAACATGATCCATACCGTTGGAGCCACGAACATATTTTGCTAAATACTTATCAATCTCTGGGTTATTCATGTCACGAACGCTAGATGGTAGATAAATCAGGCCGCTGGTGACGTTACTTTCTATTATATTTTTGATTTTGGTGTAGGCCATTGGTGCCATAACACGATACGTTTGAATTGCTTGAGTATCAGGTAAGAATGCACCGCCTTCCCAAGCTTTTGCTTCAGAGGTCATTGCATCAGTTAATGACCAGAACAAATTGCGCCATGCAACCACTTCACCTAAGTCTGCTTGTACACCACGGAAGTCGATAACACCAGTACACTCCAAGCTTTTTTGCAGAAGACCGGTGATGAAATCGAGTTTCACCGCTAAACGTACACAAGCTTGTAACGGGAACAGGCGAGCGAAACCACCTTGTACTGCCCAGTTACGAGCGCGATCAAAGTCGCGGTAGATCAACACGTTTTCCCATGGAATTAACACATGATCCATCACGAGGATTGCGTCATTTTCATCGAAACGGCTTGATAATGGGTAATCAAATGGTGCGCCAGTAGCTCCTGCGACTAATTCATAAGATGCACGTGAAATCAGTTTCACGCCATCAGCATCCATAGGGGCGACAAACATCAGTGCGAAATCAGGGTTGTCACCCATGACTTGCGCAGAGCCAAAACCAATAAAATTGTAGTGCGTTAACGCAGAGTTAGTTGCAACGACTTTTGCACCGCTGACGATAATACCTGCATCAGTTTCTTTTTCTAGTTTTATATAAACATCTTTTACTTCATCTGCGGGTTTATGGCGGTCGATAGGTGGGTTAACAATAGCATGGTTAAAGTAAAGCCCACTTTCTTGAATGCGTTTATACCAGTTACGAGCGTTATCAGCAAATTGGCCGTAATATTCTGGGTTAGCACCTAAACAACTGGCGAATGCCGCCTTATAGTCTGGAGTGCGTCCCATCCATCCATAGCTCTGGCGTGACCAATCTGCGATTGCATCGCGCTGTTGGCGCAATTCATCTGCACTTGTGGCGAAACGAAAGAACTTATGTGTGTATCCCCCATTACCGGTGTCAGTGTTCCAGCAAAGTTGGTCATGAGTCGTTTTATCATGAAGCGCATCATATAATTGTCCTATAGAAGCGGCGGAGTTACGAAAAGCAGGGTGAGTGGTGACATCTTTCACACGCTCGCCATAAATATAGATTTCACGGCCATCTTGTAGGCTTTTTAGATATTCCTGGCTATTAAAAGGGCGTTTAGCATCTGAACGAAAATCTTCTGGTTTCATGTCTACCTCGTTATCTCACAATGAGGGCTTGCAATGATAGGGGTACAAAGGTTGCAAGCTAAATTATGTTAATTTTATGTTTCTTTTGTGTTTATTAATTGAATCGCTTTCTGAGTAAGTTTTAAAGAGACTTTTTAAAGGTTAACGGGTACTTTTCGTTGTAAATGGTTTTTTATGAAAGAATTGTGATCACTTCGATGTTTTGATGTTAATGTAATTATCAGATTAAACATAAAAACAATGTATATCAATTAATTATGCTTTATTTATATATTAATATATATTTGTTATTTTGGTTTTTGGTGGTTGTTTTTTAATCTTGACATTCACTTTTTGTTAATCAGTTTGACATTGTTGATAATGTTGAAACAAAATCAATAAAACATCAAAATGTTTTTAAAATGTAAAATAAAAGTGTGGTGGTGGGAAAAGATAGGCTATCAGGAAGCATGAAAATGTATTGCATTCTTAATATGCAATACATGTGTTATTTTTGTGATAAAACTACCCGTACTAGTGGATATTTTGTTCGCGCCATAAACTTGGGGAACAACCCACTAATCGGTTAAAAAAGCGGGCAAAATAAGCGGGGTCTTTAAAACCAAGCTGGTAGGCAATTTCAGAGACTGGGCTATCAGAAAATAGCAGCATACGTTTTGCTTCCCTTAATATCCTATCAAAAATGAGCCGTTTAGGCGGCCTATTCGCGAAACGGCGGCACATATCTTTCAATCGAGATTCAGTGACCCCGAGTTTTTTTGCATACTCAGGTACTGCTAGGTGCTCATGATAATGTAAGTCAATGAGTTGATTAAAGCGTTGGAATAAACGATGCTCCCCTCGAACACCTGTGGTCGGGTGCTCATCAAGAGGGATTGACCTTAGTAGAAAAGCAAAAAAAGCCTGTGCTAAAGAGGATAAAACCTGATCTTTCCCTACAGCGTTATTTGCCGATTCACGAGCCATTAGCGCCCAATAATGATTGAAGGTGTCAATATCTTCGGGTTTGTCTGCAACAGATAAACAAATTGCTGGAATATTGACTAAGTCAGGGTTAGCAGGGTAAAGCGAACCCAATAGTGGGCTAATTAAATCTTGCCGTACAGTTAGTACGTGGCCATCAGTGTCTTCTTGGGTAAAGAAGGCATGGGCGACAGATGGGGGCGTTAGAATAAATAAAGGTGCCTGAACCGAATAACGAGATTCATCAAGTTGTAGGGTGATATGACCAGTAACCAAATAGTGTAATTGGAAAAAACCGTCATGGCGATGGGCTTGCATATCACGGCCAAAGAAAGCCGCCATGTTACCAAAGGTTTGGTAGTGAACGTCATCGTTACCTTGGGTTTCGTCGTAGTCTGTACTGATGTCGATATTCGTAATTAAAGTTGAGTTACCCTTCATTCTTCGGCTCGCAGCGTTGTTGGCCTCACAAGCCAACCCTAGTCACATACCGCAGTATGTTCTTAAGGGTTAACTTGCTTGCCGCCTAGCTGCAAACCAAATTATTTTGGGTAACACCCTTTAATAATTATTTGCAGCATAAATTATTAAAACATTCAAAACCTTCAAATCATTCAAACCATCAAAATATTAAGGTGTTGCTCTTGGTCTTGAGTTCTTCATTGGGATAGCGATAACTAATAGTGCACCGACGACCAGCAAACCTGCCACAAAATAGAGGCCTGAATTAAAGCTACCTGTTTGGTCTTTTAGCCAACCTATCAATAGTGGACTGACGGCTGAGCCTATATTACCCGTTGCATTGATAACCGCAATACCGATAGCTCGAGCACGTAAACTAATGGATTGATCAGGGGTCGTCCAGAATACGGCCATGGCAGTGAAAGAACCTGTCGAGGCCATGATAATACCAATCAATTGGATAATTGGGTGACTCGTCATGGCAGCAAGTACCCAGCCTGCGGCGGCGAATAAATACGGTAAGGCAGTATGCATTTTCCGTTCTTGCAAACGGTCTGACCGCCGACTCCAGTAGATCATCCCTAAGATGGTACAAAATTGTGGGATTGCAGTTAACAGGCCGATCATGGCATTACTACTGCCTTCATTGAAGCTTTGCATGATCTGAGGTGTCCAGATGTTAATTGCGCTTAATGTATTGGTTAAACAGAAATAAGCGACGGTATACATCAAGACAACAGGGGTGAATATTTCTTTCCATAAACTGGTATTTTGCATTGCTGTATGGCTTTTTGAGCCATGGGGTTGCACTAATTCCAGTTGGTCTTGGTCCATCATTTCTTGAAGCGTGTCTTTATCTTCTTGGGTCAGCCATTTGGCTTTTTTCGGAGAATCATCCAGATAGAACCAAACGAGTACCCCAAGGATCACTGATGGGAAACCTTCTAGTAGGAACAACCACTGCCAGCCTTTTAAGTTTAAAACGCCATCTAAACCAAGGATATAGCCAGATGCGAGTGAACCAAATGCCATGGTAACTGGCATGGCTATCATAAATAAGGCATTAGCACGAGCGCGGAAATAAGCGGGGAACCAGTAGGTTAAATACACTAAAATGCCCGGTAGGAAACCTGCTTCTGCTATCCCAACTAACATCCGTAAGATGTATAAACTGGTTGGCCCGGTCGCAAACATGGTTGCGGTTGAGGCAATTCCCCAAAGCACCATGATGGTGGCTATCCAACGGCGAGCCCCCACAATACTGAGCATGATATTGCTTGGAATACCAAAAATAACATAAGTGACATAAAATAAGGTTGCCGCTAAGCCAAACATGGTGGAAGTGAGGCCGATATCTTTTCCCATAGTTAGGCCGGCAAAGCCGATATTAATCCGGTCTAAGAATGAAAACACAAATAGTACGAATAAGAATACTATCAGCCGTTTGAATAGTTTATTAATTACCCGTTGCTGTGGCTCAGTTAAATTTTTATGTTGCTCAGCAGGGTTAGTGCTTGCAAGTTGTTGATTACTCATATTGTAGGGCCCTCAATTCTTTCTTTTGAAGATTTTATAGGTACAAGGGACTAGTAGGCAGTCATGGTGCTGTCTGCCCTATATTGTGATATTGCTTTTTTATTTAGCTAAATAGGGTAATTGTCTGTAGGGTTAAAATTGACCTATTTAGCGATACTTATTGTTAATAAACGCTTGGTGTACTTGGAGTGACCTCTGAGGCGGTTTTGCCAAATTTAGCTGCCAGCGCTTCAGCGGTACGAGCAAGTAATGTGGTATCCACACCTACTGCCACAAACAGGGCACCGAGTTTCAGGTAGTGTTCGGCAACGTCTGGTGCCGCCATTAAGATCCCAGGGGCGATACCGGCTTCACGAATTTGTACAATAGCTTTTTCTATTGCGGCTTTAACTTCTGGGTGATTAGGGTTACCAGAAAAACCCATATCGGCACTGAGATCTGCTGGGCCAATAAATACGCCATCCACCCCTTCAACGTTTAAAATTTCAGGCAGGTTATTCATTGCTTCACGAGTTTCTACTTGCACGATTACGCACATTTCATCATTTGCACGAGTTAAATAATCGGGGATACGGTTCCAGCGTGACGCACGCGCTAATGCACTACCAACACCGCGTATTCCCGCTGGTGGATAGCGAGTCGCACGGACGGCTTGTTTTGCTTGTTCAGCATTTTGCACCATAGGTAATAAAAGTGTCTGAGCACCAATATCCAGCAATTGTTTGATGATCACCGGGTCATTCCACGGTGGGCGGACGACTGGCTGTGATGGATAAGGGGCTATTGCTTGTAATTGAGATAATATAGTTTGTACATTATTCGGTGCATGTTCACCGTCAATCAATAGCCAATCGAAGCCAGCACCAGCAACAAGTTCAGCACTGTATGGGCTACATAACCCAAGCCATAACCCAATTTGCGGTTGACCACTTTTTAAGGCTTTTTTAAATTTATTTTCTAACAGATCCATAGTATTTCCTTATACAAAACGGCAGCTAATAGAACCCATATTGCCGTAGTCGACGTGGAACACATCGCCTTTACGTGCAGGAACAGGTCGGGTAAATGAACCACCAAGAATGATTTGGCCCGGTTCAAGTTGGACATTATGCGGCGCTAATTTATTGGCTAACCAAGCAACACCGTTAGCGGGATGATTGAGAACTGCGGCAGCGACACCAGACTCTTCAATCACGCCATTGCGATATAACAGTGCGCTAATCCAACGCATATCTAAGTCGCGTGGTTTGATAGGTCTGCCGCCTAAAATCACTGCACCATTAGCCGCATTATCCGAAATTGTGTCGAATACTTTACGGGGACGGCTAGTGTCTGGGTCTATGTTATGGCAACGTGCGTCAATTAGCTCAAGAGCAGGGATCACATAATCAGTTGCGTTATAGACATCAAAGATGGTGCAGTTGGGGCCGCGTAAGGGTTTTGCGAGAACAAAAGCAAGCTCTACTTCAATACGAGGGACAATAAAGCGGTCAGTGGGAATATCACAACCGTCATCAAAAAACATATCGTCAAGTAGCGCGCCATAATCAGGTTCATCTATTTGTGAGCTTGCTTGCATTGCTTTGGAGGTTAGCCCAATTTTATGGCCTTTGAGTATACGTCCTTCAGCAATTTTCAAACCAACCCATTCTTTTTGGATTGCATAAGCATCGTCAATCGTCATCTCTGGGTGATCCAACGAAATCTGGCGGATCTGCTCACGTGATTTTTCAGCCTGATTAAGGCGTTGGGCTATTTGCAATATGACATCTTTTTGTAACATCTTATTCTCCTTTTGCACCTCAGCTCGTCATACTTCGAGCTATAACTGCGTTAGCTTCACGATAGGCTTGCGCCTATCCCCTAGTCACACGGGTATGCTCCTAAGGGATTAGTCTCATTTGCCGCCTTGTTCTAACTCGAATTATTTAGAGCTAAGATTTTAAAAGCGAATACCGCCAGTTAATGTGTCTTTCTAATTAGAAAGACCACCGAAACAGAGGTATTTCACTTCCAGATAATCTTCAATTCCGTAGCGTGAGCCTTCACGCCCCAGACCAGACTGCTTAATGCCACCAAATGGGGCCACTTCATTTGAAATAATGCCTTCATTAATACCGACCATTCCGCTTTCTAAAGCCTCAGCAACACGGTAGATTCGACCGATATCTTTTGAATAGAAATAGGATGCCAAGCCGAACTCAGTGTCATTCGCTAGTGCAATGGCTTCTTGCTCATCACGGAATTTGAATAAAGGCGCGAGTGGACCGAATGTTTCCTCTTTAGCGACTTTCATGGATTCGGTTACACCGGTGATCACTGTAGGTTCAAAGAACAAACCACCCAACGACGCTGGTTTACCACCTGCAATCACTTTCGCACCATGAGAAACAGCATCAGCAATGTGCTCTGTCACTTTATCGACAGCGGCTTGGTTAATCAGCGGGCCTTGCTGTGAATCTGCTTGGGTTGATGGGCCAATTTTTAGTTCATTTACAGCTTTTGCTAAGCGAGCGGCGAATTCATCATAGACACCTTCTTGAACTAAGATGCGGTTAGCGCATACACAGGTTTGCCCGCTGTTACGGAATTTTGCGGCTAAAGCCCCTTGTACTGCTGCGTCTAAATCCGCATCATCAAAGACAATAAATGGCGCATTACCACCTAACTCAAGGGACATTTTTTTCACAGTATTAGCGCATTGTTCCATCAATAATTTGCCAACACGGGTAGAACCTGTGAAAGTCAATTTACGGACAATAGGGCTGGAGGTCATTACCCCGCCAATGGCTTGGGCATCTGTGCCTGGGACGATGTTAAATACGCCAGCAGGGATACCTGCTTGTTCACCTAATGCCGCGAGTGCAAGCGCAGAGAGTGGTGTTTCTGCGGCGGGTTTTAGTACCATAGTACAACCGGCTGCTAGAGCTGGACCGACTTTGCGGGTGATCATCGCATTAGGGAAGTTCCAAGGCGTAATTGCCGCAACCACACCGACAGGTTGTTTTATTGTTACAAGGCGGCGACCTGGGAGTGGTGACGGAATAGTTTCACCGTAAATGCGTTTACCTTCTTCAGCAAACCATTCAATAAAACTGGCTCCGTAGGCAATTTCTCCCATCGATTCGGTTATCGACTTGCCTTGTTCTGCACTGAGCAATTGCGCTAATTCTGTTTGGTTTTCCATCATCAAATGGAACCATTTATTTAAAATCTGGCTACGTTCTTTCGCAGTTTTAGCTCTCCATGCTGGGAGGGCTTTTTCAGCAGCTTCAATAGCCTGCTGGGTTTCTAACGCCCCTACATTACTCACTTTGGCGATAACGTGGTTATTCGCAGGGTTTGTCACTTCAAACACGTTGTTGTTTTGTGCGTCAACCCATTGACCGTTGATATAAGCCTGTTGGCGGAATAATGTAGAATTGGTATTTATGCTCATTTTTCGTTTTTCTCCGAAGACACTGATTGCACCTGTGAGTGGGGATTTTTAGCCGATAAATATTGGCTTGTGAAACTTAACCCAGCACAGATAGCCATAACGAGTGTCATAGCAAATGGGGATTCATCCTGTAATACAGAAACTGCAACACTAGCCAGAGCAGCCAATGCAAATTGAATTGAAATTGCGAGTGCACTGGCGCTACCTGCAATTTTTCCGCGATGTTGCAGTAACAGTGACAAACTGTTAGTGCCGATAGCATTTACCATCGATAGGAACAGTACCACCAGAATAACAATTATGGAGAGGCTTTGTTGATAAAAAAGTAACAACAATAAGCCAAACGCAAGTTGAAAACCGCTTTGCATGGTCAATATACGCGTCAAACTATAGGTTTTTAGCAACTTAACATTGAGTAACAGCATGACAATCATCCCCAAGATGTTGCAGCCGAATAACAGGCCATAATGCTGTTCAGAAACACCAAAATAGCTGATGTAAACAAATGGTGAGCCACTAATAAAGGCGAACATCCCTGCGAAAGAGAACGCCATGGTACCGATAATACTCAGTGCTTCTTTGTCGCTGAGCACCTGAGCGTAGTTTTTAAAAGCAACGCAAATAATATTCTCAGTGCCCCGCTGGTGGCGTAATGTTTCAGGGAGCAAGAAAAAAATTGCCGCCACGGAAGATAGGCCAATCAGCGCCAACAAATAAAAAATAGCTTGCCACTGAAAGTGGATAAGTAGAAAACCACCTAGTAATGGGGCAAGTAATGGAGCAATCATGGTGACGAGTGTCATTAATGACAACACTTTAGGTAATTCATTTGAGGGATACACATCCCTAGCAATTGCCCTCGCCATCACGATTGCAGCACCGCTGCCAAAAGCTTGTAGCGCCCTGAAAATAATTAACGTATTGGCATCAGAGGCTTGAGCACATAATAAGCTTGCTACGGTAAAGATTGCCAAGCCACTTAACAACATTTTACGGCGGCCCAGCAAATCGCTCAGTGGCCCGTAAAACAGCATCCCGACACAAAAGCCAGCAAAAAAAGCGCCTAGAGTGTACTGCATTTGCCCCTGAGAGGCTTGAAGAGCAACCCCCATCTGAGGTAGGGCAGGAAGATACATATCGATAGACAATGGGCCGAATGCCACTAATGACCCCAATAATGGGATTAGGTAGTGCGGTATGTGTTTATCGAAACTTTTAACCATCTTGCCCTCTCAATACAACGATTAGTTACTGCCTAAACCCTCACCCTTTAAATAGGGCGTGCACATTGTTTTGTTTGTAATTTAATACAGGGTCTAGCTCTTCCATGGTGAAAGATAGTGCTAAGTAGCGTTTTGCCATTAAATCAGCAAAATGGTTTTTGATGAGGTCGAAAATCATTTCCCCTGTTTTTTGCTTATCTTCAAGGGAACGACCAGCACCAATTTTTAACGTCATATGGACAAACGCATAGTCGTGCTTACCATCGGCCATTTGCCAAGTATCTAGCCAAATAGCGCGACTACGAATTCCAGCTAGTGGGAAAATACCCGTCTCAGCAAGGGCATCATTCACTTTAGCGAATAACGCTGGGAGCTCGGCTTCATCACGAATGTTTTCTGTGCATTCTGCATAAAAATGAGGCATAACAATTCCTTATACAGTAGCGGTTTGTTTTTCAGTAATATAACTTGGAAGAGGGAATACGGCGTTAATTTGCCCTGTCCCCGAGCTGGCGAATAAATCCGTTAACACTTCCACTTTTTCCGCGTATTTATCCCAACCCAGCATGCCTAATAGCATTACCGTATCGTGCATATGCCCTTCACCATAGCAATAATCAGCATATTCAGGCAGCATTTTGCAAAACTCTTGGAAACGACCTTCACGCCATAGTTTCACAACACGTTTGTCCATTTGCTCATCAAATTCGCGGGTGTAACTATTCATACCATCTTCGGCTTTTTGGTCATCAATAAAACGGTGTGATAAAGAACCACTAGCCAATACAGCCACGGTGCCATCGTATTTTTCGATCGCGGTCAGTACGGCTTCGCCTAATTTCCGGCTGTCTTCAAAGCTGTGAGAAGTACAGAATGCGGAGATAGAAATCACTTTAAAGTGGCGGTCGCTATTCATATAGCGCATAGGAACTAAAGTCGCATATTCGAGAGTTAAGCTTGGAATTTCATGAGCTTGAGCTCGAACACCTAATTTGCGCGCTTCTTCGCCGATCATTTGGCCTAGGACTGAGTTTCCATCATATTCATATTCCATATCACGAATAAAATGAGGGAGTTCATTACTGGTATATATACCTTTAAAATGATCGGCGCAGTTGATGTGGTAAGCACTATTGACCAGCCAGTGCGTGTCAAAAACAATGATGGTATCAACGCCTAATTCGCGACAACGACGGCTAATTTCTTTATGACCATCGATAGCGGCTTGGCGGCATCCATGATTTTTACCCGGTAGTTCTGATAGGTACATGGATGGGACGTGTGTTATTTTTGCGGCGAGTGCCAACTTACCCATTTCCTTCCTCCTTCGCTTATCCGTCATACTTCGCGCCGTAGCGTTGTTGGCTTCATAAAGTTACCCTAGTCACATACTTCAGTATGCTCCTAGGGATAACTTCACTTGCCGCCTAGCTACAATACGAATTATTTAGGATAAGTAGCCAAATTAATTATCATTGATTCAAAATTACTTAGAATAAAGAATGGTGTAGCTTGCTACTGAATAATTTTGCTTTTTATTACACACCCCAGCGAGGGATGTTATGGTCTCCGTAGGAGATACAGACGTTCTTCATTTCCGCGAAGACTTCGAAGCTATACTCGCCACCTTCACGGCCAACACCGGATGCTTTAACACCACCAAATGGCTGACGTAGGTCACGTACGTTTTGGGTATTAACAAACACCATACCGGCTTCGATATTACGAGATAAACGTAAGATTTTGCTCACATCTTGTGTCCAAATATAGGAAGCTAAACCGTATTCGATATCATTTGCCATGCGTAAACCGTCTTCTTCTGACTTAAACGGAATTAAGCAAGCAACTGGACCAAAAATTTCTTCCTGTGCGACACGCATGCTGTTATCAACATCGGCCAGAACAGTTGGGCGTAAGAAGTTACCGTTTCTTAGGTGTGCAGGTAAGTCAGTTGGTTTATCTGGGCCACCAGCTAATAGGGTCGCACCTTCTTCCATACCTAAGCGAATGTAACCAGATACTTTGTTCCAATGTTGTTCGCTGATTAATGCACCGACTTGTGTTTTTGGATCGTTCGGGTCGCCGACGATGAGGCGGTTTGCACGTTCAGCAAAGCGTTTTACAAACTCAGGGTAAATGCTTTCTTGAATGAAGATCCGAGAACCTGCGGTACAACGTTCACCATTTATTGAGAAAATAGTGAACAGTGCGGCATCTAATGCGCGTTCAATGTCTGCATCTTCAAAAATCAGAACCGGGGATTTTCCGCCTAATTCCATTGAGTATTTTTTCAAGCCTGCATTTTGCATGATGGTGCGGCCAGTGGCGGTACCCCCTGTGAAGGAAACCGCGCGTACATCATGGTGTTTAACTAACGCGTCACCGGCAGTACTACCGTAACCTTGAACCACGTTAAGAACACCCGCAGGGATACCTGCTTCAAGTGCCAGCTCCCCAAGGCGGTTAGCGGACAATGGTGATAATTCAGACATTTTCAACACAGCGGTATTACCCAGCGCTAAACAAGGGGCTGTTTTCCATGTTGCCGTCATAAATGGGACGTTCCATGGGGAAATCAGTGCGCAAACACCAACAGGTTGAACTAAGGTATAGTTCATCATTTTGTCGTCAACTGGGTAGGTACGACCATTCATTTGCTGGCAAATTTCGGCAAAGAATTCAAAGTTATGTGAGGCACGAGGGATCAACACATTTTTAGTTTGATGAATAGGTAAACCAGTATCTTGGGTTTCCATTTCCGCTATTTGAGGGACGTTTTCATCAATGAGTTCACCAAGGCGACGCATTAAGCGAGCGCGCTCTTTCATCGGGGTATTGGCCCATTTAGGAAAGGCATCTTTTGCAGCAGCAACGGCTTGGTTGATTTCATCTTGCCCACCAGCCGCGACTTCAGCCAATACTTCGCCAGTTGCTGGGTTGGTGGTTTGAAAATAGTCTTTGCTAGCAACGTTTTTTCCGTTGATCCAATGGTTAATCTTAGTCATTACACTCGTTCCTCATATTCTTTTTCGCTGATAATGGTATTGACTAGTCTGCCAACACCTTCAACTTCAACAATGACTTCGTCGCCCGGTACCACATCAGACAGCCCTTTTGGTGTCCCTGTGGCAATCATGTCCCCCGGTTGCAGTGTCATAAAGTCACTGAGGTAAGCAATTAAAAATGGAATATCGAAAATTAGGTCAGCAGTTGTCCCTTTTTGGCGAAGTTCACCATTAACATAGGTATATAAAGCTAGGTTATGAGGGTCTTTAACTGCGCTTTTATCGACAATCCAAGGACCAATTGGTGTTAAGGTATCGCGGCTTTTAACACGTAAATTTGGACGATAATAGTTTTCAAGATAGTCGCGGATCGCATAGTCATTACACACGGTGTAACCTGCGACATAATCCATCGCGTCTTCTTTCGATACTTTATGGGCAGCTTTACCAATTACGACCACTAATTCAGACTCATAATGCATATATTCAACATTATCTGGACGGACTGAGACTTGGCGGTGGCCCGTTAAGCTATTTTCAGCTTTAATAAAAATTAGCGGCTCTTCAGGTGGCTTAAACTCTAATTCTGTTGCGTGATCCGCATAATTCAAGCCTAGGGCAAATAAAGTCCCTTGTGCAGGAGGTAACCACACGATATCGGAAGAATCACCAGCAATAACATCCCCGTTTGGTAAGGTTATTTCTTCGTTGTCGCCAACAGTGACGGAATATTCAGTGCCTTTAAACAGAACTTTTGCGCGTTTAGTGATAGTAGACATTATTTTCCTCCTGCTGCCACAACGGTGTTTTTCAGGCTAGGGAAGCCTTCTGCTAGGATGACCACTTCGTCACCCGGTTTGATAGTGACACGTTGTTGTGGCGTGCCTATTAGGATCACGTCCCCTTGTTTTAGGGTGGCAAAGTCGCTTAGTGCTGCCACTAACTCGCTAGCATCGCGGATCAGATCTTTTGTTGACCAACGATCCACTTCCTTACCATTTACTTGAGTGATGATATCGACAGGAGCATTTAGCGAAGTTGTCGCCATTTCACCTATTGGGCAAAAGGTGTCGCGACACTTAGCTTTAATGGCAGGACGATAGAAGGTGTCTTCTGGCAAGCTCACTTCGTTTGCTAGTGCAAACCCTGCAATAAACTGATGTGCATCGGTTTTACTCACTTTACGTGCTTCTTTACCAATGACTAGCGCTAGCGTTGCACCACTTTGAACTTCTTCTCCAATAGGATGGATGATTGGCTCACCTGAGTTAATACGCGTATTACGCGGCTTAATAAACCACACTGGTGTTTTAGGTGGGGTTTTATAAGGGGCTTGCTGGAATGCCTCTAGCCAGTGATTAAGCTGGCTTTGGTGGTTGAGGGCAACGGCAAAAACAGTGCCTTTCATTGACAACTCCTTATGAAAAGAATTTAACTTTCGAGTAATTATTAATATATTAATAAAGTATAATTTTAAAATTAGCAATAGGTTTATGGAAATGTTAATTTTAATTGTGATCGTATTAACATAATCAGATGGCAATGATGCAACCCATTGTTATTGTATGGTTTATTATTTTTGCTATTTTTTATGGTTTACAAATATTTAACTTGTATGTTGTTTTTTAAATTATTTACTCATTAATATTTTAGGGTTTTTCTTTGAGATTGTTATTTGACCGTGTTACTCTTGGTAATAAGTAAATTGGTCGTGTAAAAGTCAGTATAGACAGTGTGCGATTGAACAAAATAACGTCCAATACAGCAAAATGGTAGTCACCGTGAAGCACCTAAATTGGATTAAATAACTTTAATTGAGTGGTGAGTTTTAAGCTTATGCATGAATCATTGACAATTGCATTGTTGCAGGCAAGGGAAACCGCAATGGGGTTCTTCCGGCCAATATTGAAGTCGTATAATTTGACTGAACAGCAATGGCGTATCATTCGGGTTTTAGCTGATAAACGTTCAATTGATTTTCATGAATTATCAGTCCAAACCTGTATTCTTCGTCCAAGTTTAACGGGGATCTTAACCCGTATGGAACGTGAGGGCTTAATTTTCCGCTTAAAACCGTTGAATGACCAACGTAAATTGTATGTCTCTTTGACGCCCGCAGGGCAAGAGTTATATGACAAAGCGCGTCAAGAAGTGGAAGAGGGTTATCAAAAAATAGAGCAGGCCTTTTCTCAGGAAAAAATGCAACGTTTAACCGAGCTATTAGATGAGCTAATTGCATTAGAGAGCCCAGATTATAGTAATATTTCTGCTGATAAGAGAAAGAGCGCCTAAATTTTCGTCATATTTCGAGCTCTAGCTGTGTTGGCTTCTTTCGGCTATTTGGGTCACATACTAATGTATGCTCCCCAAACTATCCTCAATCGCCGCCTTGCTAGAGTTCGAACTATTTAGAAAATTAATTTGTATTCGTTATATTTTGAGCTCTAGCTGTGTTGGCTTCTTTCGGCTATTTGGGTCACATACTGATATATTCTCCCTAAACTATTCTCAATTGCCGCCTTGCTAGAGTTCGAACTATTTAGAAAATTAACTTGTATTCGTTATATTTCGAGCTTTAGCTGTGTTGGCTTCTTTCGGCTATTTGGGTCACATACTAATGTATGCTCCCCAAACTATCCTCAATCGCCGCCTTGCTAGAGTTCGAACTATTTAGAAAATTAATTTGTACTCGTTATATTTCGAGCTCTAGCTGTGTTGGCTTCTTTCGGCTATTTGGGTCACATACTAATGTATGCTCCCCAAACTATCCTCAATCGCCGCCTTGCTAGAGTTCGAACTATTTAGAAAATTAATTTGTACTCGTTATATTTCGAGCTCTAGCTGTGTTGGCTTCTTTCGGCTAATTGGGTCACATACTAATGTATGCTCCCCAAACTATCCTCAATTGCCGCCTTGCTAGAGTTCGAACTATTTAGAAAATTAATTTGTACTCGTTATATTTCGAGCTCTAGCTGTGTTGGCTTCTTTCGGCTATTTGGGTCACATACTAATGTATGCTCCCCAAACTATCCTCAATTGCCGCCTTGCTAGAGTTCGAACTATTTAGAAAATTAATTTGTATTCGTTATATTTTGAGCTCTAGCTGTGTTGGCTTCTTTCGGCTATTTGGGTCACATACTGATATATTCCCCCCAAACTATCCTCAATTGTCCCCTTCCTGCAATTTGAATTATTTAGATACTTAAATGATTCACTTTCCCTGTAGATTCACTGAAGTCGAACTTCACTGATACTTATTAGATAGGTAGTCAATTCCTCACTGTCATGTTCTTTTTTGCAATTGTGAAATTACCTCGATGGCTCTACTTACTAGTGCCAAACTCATCAGTAAAATCACTATCAATAAAATCAATCGATTGATTGTCAGCATATAACAATAATTTTTACCGTTAATGAAGAATTAATCGAAGCAATAAAATAAAAAAATACAAAAAAACGCATTAAAAATAAAAATATTAAATTTTATTCATGGTGGATATTTTTTATCTAAAAACAGTTAATAAGAATGAGTTACATTACGGTAACTTTACTATTTATAACGAAAATTTAGATAACATGACAAATCATCAAATTATGCGGCGTTTATTATACTTATCGTTATTCATCATTTCGCCTTATGGCTACACAGAAAATCAATTGCTATCCTCTGCACAGGAAAGCATTCAATTTGAACAGAAACAACGATTGGAATCGGAGTTAACCCAACGTAGTCTATTAGAAAAACAAAGTACAATCCCTATTGAGGATGCATCGCTTCCCCCTAATAAAAATAAAATATGTTTCCCTATCAATGGGATCCAATTTGTCGGCTCAACACGCCTTAGCAGCACAATACAAACCCAATTAACCTCACCTTACTTAAAACGTTGCCTCACGCTAGGTGAAATATATAAGCTTGCCAAGCATGTGACTAATTACTATATAGAACAGGGTTTTATTACTTCTCAAGCCATCATTCCAGAGCAAGATTTATCCTCACATCAATTGCTATTACAAGTTATTGAAGGGCATATTGAAACTATTGAGATTGAAAATTCCCCTGAGCGCTTAGTTCAGCAAATATTTCCTCATCAACAAGGCAAAATATTAAATCTACGGGATATTGAACAGGGACTGGAGCAACTCAACCGATTACCATCTATCAAATACACCATCGATATTCAGCCAGGAACCCAAAATGGCTACTCTCGGATTATTATTCATCAGCAAGGGAATAAATGGCCTATCACTAGCCAACTGAGCCTCGATAACTCAGGTATGAAGGCAACGGGAAAACAGTTGATTACGGGGAGTTTAACGGTAGATTCCCCTTTAGGGTTTGGTGAACAGTGGTCAGCCTCGGCCAATACAGATCTGGATGGAAGTGCATTCCACTATAATCGTTATATCGTTGCTAATCTGAATGTTCCTTATGGCTACTGGTCTTATCGTTATCAATTTTATCGTAATAATACGTTACAGCCATTTTATACATCGGGTCAGCAATACCGTTATGAAGGAAAAAATACTAATCAACAATTTGATATAAACCGCTTAGTTTATCGCGATGGCAAACAGCGCCTAACCCTGCAAGGCAGTTTAAAACATAAAAACGCCAATACTCAGTTAGCTTCCCAAACCCTGAGTATCAGTAGCCCAACCTTAACCTCACTCTCATTTACTCCGCAGTACAGCACCATGCTCGGGCAAGGTTATTTCACGTTTAACCCTGTCGCTGAATGGGGGGTATCCGCCTTTGGTGCCTCACCTGATACTCTTGCGAAAGACTCGCCGCGCAGCCATTACCGAAAATTCACTCTAAGCAGCAGCTACCAGTATTATTTTTCCAATGGTATGACTTATTTAACCTCATTTTACGGTCAATATTCACCTGATAACTTATACGGCATTGAACGCATAAGTATTGGGGGTCAGTACTCTGTTCGTGGCTACCATGAGCAGTCTTTAAGTGGTAACCGAGGCGGGTATTGGCGCAATGAAATTCATAAAGATATCTCGACGACTAGCATTGGGCACTTTCGTGTAATCAGCGCCTTAGATTATGGTTTTATCGCCTCAGATAAATACCACGTTGAACATAACACCTTAGCGGGGGGAGCCGTTGGCCTCTCTTTTACCGGTAATAGCCTGTTTTATTCTCAGTTTCTACTTAGTAAACCTTTGCATTATCCCTCACAACTTAAACCAGACCATTGGTCGACCTACTGGTCGGTTTCATTCTCTCTGTAGCTTTACGTTTTTAAAGGATTATTTATGCTAAATGAACAACTGCCTTCACGGCCTAAGCGGTTATTAAGTTACACCATTATTTTCTTAACCGCTGTCTACCCTTTGCATCCCGCTTGGGGAGCCGCTATGACTGCGGCAGATAAAAACACCCAAGTCAGTCAACAAAAGAATGTCCCGATTATTAATATTGCTACGCCGAATGGGGCGGGGGTATCGCATAATAAATTCCAACAATTTAGTGTCGATAAACAAGGCGCGGTACTCAATAACGCCACCACTAATGTGAATTCCCAAATCGCAGGGCAGGTTAAAGCCAATGCGAATTTAAAGGGAAACGCCGCCAATCTGATTATCAACGAAGTCACTGGCAGTAGCCGCTCTGAATTACAAGGTAAGTTGGAAGTGGTTGGTAAAGGGGCGAATGTCGTCATTGCCAACCCGAATGGGATTACCTGTAATGGTTGTAGTTTTGTGAATACCCCTGCGATCACTTTGACCACGGGGAAACCCATTCTTGATAACAAGGGCGCATTGTCTGCGGTTGAGGTGAAAAAAGGTAGTGTGGTTATCGGGGCAAATGGCATGAATGCGCAAGCGCAAACCTATGCCGATATTATTAGCCGTGCCACAGAACTGAATGGGCAAATTAAAGCCAAAAACCTGACCTTGATGCAAGGTACTAACCGTATTGATTTTCAAAAAGGCACCGTGACACCGATTGCCGGTGAAGGGGCAAAACCGAGTGTCTCAATCGATACTAAGGCGCTAGGGGGGATGTATGTTAACCAAGTTAAATTGGTCAGCACGGAGGCAGGGGTGGGGGTTAACCTCAGCAATGTGCAAACTAATCAAAATGACCTAACGTTAACTGTCGATGGCAAAATTACCCTTGCAGGCAATATCCAAGGTAAAAAAGACATTAATGTCAGCACCAAAAATCTGCAAATTAACACCAACGCTAAAGTGAATGCCATCAAGGACATCACATTAGCCACCAACACCCTCACCAATAATGGGAAAGTTATCGCAGGTAAGGATATACGTGTCTTTGCTGACAAAGTCAGTAATACGGGTAATAACGCACTGATTCAGGCACAAGATAATCTGTGGATGCAAAAAAATGCCAAAGGGGATTTGAGTACCCTGATTGAGAATAAGTCAGGGACAATAAAGACCAATGCGGGGGATTTGGTGGTTCGGACCAAAAAACTGACAAATACGGCGAATGCATCTCCCATAAAAACTTCTAATATCAATGCAACAACTAACTATAGTGAAGATTTTGTCTCATCTTACTTTGGAAAAAGGCAAGGTGTTGTATCGATTATTTCACTTTATCCTCGATTAGAGAACTTCTCCTATAAAAAATGGTTCGGGAAAATTGATTTAATCAACAGTGACAGTATTAATGTTGAGCGAAAACAGTATTTGGGTCTAGGAAACATTGGGACTATAACATCAGGAAAGAATACCTATATTAACGCAAATAATTTAGTTAGTGATTTTGGAAAAATTGCTTCAAAAAACAATGTGATATTGACTGGGCAAAATGCATCAATATCCTCTTTTGATTCAGGAAAATTAGATCTTTGGTATAAATACGATACATCTAATGCAGATTTAGGAAAATTTGCAGATGAAAGTGAGGATAATGGAACTTATGATATTTTTTATGTTAGTGAGCCAGTAGATTTTAAATTAATCGATAAATTTTATTCTTGGGCGCCTGAAACTTTAAACTATAAAACGATATCAGCTGGAAATAATGTTGTCCTTGATTTTAAAAATACTATTAATCTTGAAAGTAAACTTCCTAATACTGATAAGCCCGTTGCAAAAATAGTACAAATAGGGAATCCTTCTTTTGCTATTACTGCCAAAAATATTATCTTAAATTCTAATAATATAAATATTTCCTCTAACTTACAGTCTGAAAATGATCTGTCTATTATCGCAGGTCAAAACATCAATATTCATAATGCACAGCTCGCTGCAAAACAATCACAAAGCCTAATTGCGAATAATGACCTTAATCTTAAACAAGTCAACTTAACCGCTAAAGACGGTACCTTAATTGCGAGAAATGGCAGTATTCAGTATAACTTGAATCCTATCTCTGCTTTTAAGGGGAATGTGTTATCGCCCCCGGTCCTTAACGCATCGAACTCATTAAATATACAAGCCGGTAAAAACGTTACATTTGATAATGTGCAGTTAGCCAAAACGAATAAACTCTCTATCAGTGCCAATGACAATATTATTATTCGTCGCGATGAATCCAATTTAATGAAACTCGCAGCTTCAGAGCCTGCTGCCAATATCAATGCGTTACTCACAAAAATAGGAAACTGGGCTAGTTCGGGGGAAATAAACCTCACCGCAGGTAAAAATATTGAAGCGCGTGGCATTGCCTTCAACAGTGGAAAATCACTGTCATTCAATGCAGGACAAGATATTTTATTAGGCTCAAAATCTATTAAAGATGTTGATAATATATTTAAAACCAATCGCTACCCAGAGCTGCGCTCTCAACTTATTGCGAATGGTAATATTACGTTAAATGCGGCACGTGATATTAACTTGCAATCCGCCAATCTCCAATCAAAAGATAAAATTACTGCAATTTCAGGCCGTGATATTAAATTAACGGCTACCGCTTATTCCGCCATTCCCAACCCCAACGAAGACAATCAAGATGTACGTTATGTGACCTCGACACTCTCCGGTGATAAAGGCGTCACACTGGCCTCCAATGGTGCATTGACCGCACAAGGTAGCACAATTAAATCCCTAGGTGACATCACACTCTCAAGTGGGGGAAATGTACGCTTAGAGTCTGTCAAAACGAATTATCGAAAACAATCAGGTAAACGATTTGAAGAGTTATATCGCCAGATAGGCACTGAAATTAACAGCGGTAAAACCCTGACCATTTTGTCTGAGGGGAGCATTCTTTTCCAAGCGTCTCGCCTCGTCGCCAAAGGGGCAATGGATATTGCAGCAAAAGGCGGATATCTCTATGCGCAAGCGATGGAGGAAACTAGTTACTTCGAAGAGTATAAAAAGAAATGTAATCGATGGACGCTTTGTATTACTAAAAAGGAAGTTAGAAAAACACGTAGTGATAAAACCAATAAAGTCACTGAATTTACCGCAGGCGGCGATATTAATTTGTACGCCAAAGATGATGTGACGTTAGAAGCCACTAAAATTAATGCGGGCAAGAATGCCAAAATCACCAGCCAAACAGGCAAGGTCAATTTTAAAGCTGTCAAAAATTCGCAATTTGAACAGGTAATTACAAATTCTAAAGGGTTTTATATCACTCAACGCAACAAAGGGTATACCTCAGATAAATGGGTTTTACCTGCATTGCATATTGGTGGAAAACTGACTGTTGATGCGAATAAAGGGATTACTGCGGATGTTAAAACCAAAAATAATCAAAGCTTACAAAATGCCCTGAATGCTCTAGGTCAAACAGAAGGCACCAAATGGTTAGCGGGTCTAAAAGACCGCAAGGATGTGCAATGGGGATTGGTTCAAGATGCGTATGACAGTTGGGATTATAAAAGCCAAAGCTTAAATCCAGTGGCGTCAGCGTTAATCATGATAACCGTTGCGGCGATGACGTCAGGTACGGCATCACAGTTTGCAGCTTGGGCAGCGTCTGGATCTAGCGGAACTACTGCAACAGTCATTTCCGGCGCAGCCTACTCAGGCATGACAGCACTTTCCACACAAGCCGCAGTCGCATTGGCTGAAAACCAAGGGAATCTATCCAAAACTCTGAATTCATTGGGCAAAAGCGATGTCGTCAAATCAATCATCACCCAGATGGTGATTTCAGGAGCGCTCAATGGCCTAGATATAAAAATGGGGTGGACTAAAGGTAATCCAGCAGATGCTAAATTACCGCTATTAAGCAATGGAGATTGGGGTAAAGTTGCCCAGCGTGTTGCAGCTCAATCGGTAATTAGCTCAACAGTGAATACCACAATACAAGGTGGCAGTTTTACTGATAACTTTAAGACTGCCTTACTCAGTAATATTGGAAATCAGATTAATGCTGAGGGTGCTCGACTTATTGGCGACAATGGGGAGATTCTAGGCCATACAGGAAAACTATTAAGTCACTCTGTTGTTTCGGGTGTAAGTGCTGAAATTGCTGGTGGAGATGCGAAAGGTGCAGTTGTTGGTGCACTAGCAGCAGAGTTGGCTGCAATAACATTAAACAGTAAATTGTTTGAGCCAAAATATATCAATGAGCAAGAAAGACAACTCGCATTACTACAAGATGCTATTAAGGGGAATGATGCCAAAACTCAATTCACTAAAGTATTAGGTGGATTTGCAGGGGCATTAATTACCCATAAGCCAGAAGGGGCTTTTTCTGCCGCTAATTCTGCTGAGCTGGTTTATACGTACAATTATACAGAGCATCAACTACAGCAAATAATTATAGAGAACAATCTGGATATGATGGCAGCAGCTAAAGGAGATAAAGCTGCCGCACAAAGAGTTGCTGCGCGCCAAGAAGCGGCAATATTTGTTGGTTTTGTTGCAGCAGGTGGATATGTCGCAGTTATTGGCGGTGAAATTGTTTTAGCAGCATCTCCTGAAATATTAGCTGCAGCGAAATTAGGGGTGCAGGGATGCAAAGCAGGGCTAGTGCTCTGCATCAATAAACTAGCCATTAGTTCAGCTGAAGTTATTGCTCCAGAATCCGCTATTTCTAGCGGGGCAGCTTTAGGAGCGGGTTATAAATTATTAGCAAGCTCAGAGGATACGGCAAAAGCACTCGCAAATACCGCCATGAACAGCTCAAAGCATATGCTAATAGCTGGAAAACAAGATGCGAGTAAACTAAAGTCTCTTCTAGACGCTGAGAAATTACGTGTTGAGGCTAATAAAAAAGTTATTGAGGAAATTAATAAATTTTCATCTAAAAACAAAGCTAGAGATACAGCAACCATGGTTGCTGCATATGATATAAAAAGTGGCACTATCATTGTCAAAGGTAGCGTAGGTAATAAAATTGAGGCCGATATGCTTCATAAAGATACAATAATTCTTCTCAAGAAAAAGTTGGGGGGAGCTGATGTTGGGACTAAAACTATTTATTGTAATAATATTGTTGGGGGATGTGGAGAGGTATTAGCTGCTGACCAGCTAATACGACAAGGAGTTAAACCAACAGATATAAGGATTTCACAAGCATATAGACCTAGAGATGCTCATGGATTTGATATATCAGAAGTTCCGCCAGAAGCGCTTGTATCTACTTGTAAAAATTGCATCAAAGTATTTTTAGAATAATAAGGATATCTATGGAATTACAGTTAGATAATAATTGGTCACCTGATTTTGCTTGTAATTATAGTTGGGTCGCCGGAGATAAAAATGGATTGCTATCCTTGATGTTAAGTAATGGTTATGGTTGGCTACCTACAATTTTACTTAACTCATCTATTAGCAAAAATGATGTTAACCTTTTATGTGAATATATAGATGGAGACTCAACAGAATATATTAACGAAATAAATTTGAGAGGTAGTTATACAATCGATTTATATTCAAGCTACTCTTATGAATCATACCGAGATAAGGATGAATTAATAAAAAGTTTTAATTCTAGACTTGAAAATAATAAAAATTGTATTGCTTCACTAGCTACCAAAATGGGAATGTTTTGTTATGAAGCTTTAGAGTTACCTTCAGAAGGTGATAACTACCCAATAGGATATGATGGAAAAACAAAAATGGGGGATTATTATCGTTTTATTGTTCCGACAGTATTTTTAACAATAGATGATATTCCAATCCCTCTTCGAAACTATATCGTTGTCTCTGATACCATTGATTTCACTGTAGACCAGTTATTCGATAACGACAAAATTAGTGAATATTTTCCTCGTATGTACCATGATTAAAGTTAGGAAAGTATTATAAATAACCGCCATCTTTACGTAAAGATGGCGGTTACTGCGGTATAAACTTTAGTCTCTAATGACTAAGTTCTTTTTTAATGCTACTTACCCAATAAGTGTAAGAAATGAATATGTTTTTCATATTGGTCAAGAATATCGTGAATGATTTGTTCTTTAGCCCAACCCATCACATCATAATCTTGCCCACCTTCTTTTAGGTGGATTTCAGCACGGTAGTAACGTTGTTCTTCATTTTTCTCTTCATCAATTTCATCCCCCATACCTGCTAAGGCAAAAGACGGTTGAATATAGTAACGAAGGCGAACTTCATATAAAAAGTTCATATCATTACCTAAATCCACTTCAAACCCGATCCGGTCATCTCTGTCGGTGTGGATATGGCAAACCGTCCCTTGCTTCTCGAGTTCCTCTGATACCATTTCCATTGAAGGTTTCACGGATTCCTCGATAAAACGCTTAACATGTGAACGCTTAGGGAAATAAACGATATTACGTAAGCGACGCTGCCACGGTATAGGATTACGGCTTGCTGTAGGAGCGATCGTTGCGAGCTGTTGGCTATCGCGTTTGTAGGCATCGACACGCAATGCTTTAAACAAACCATAAATAGAGACTAACAAGACCATAGCAAATGGTAATGCACTCGCAATCGTCAGCGTTTGCAAGGCTTGTAAACCACCAGCGAGTAGCATAGTGATAGCAACAATACCCATCAGGGCTGCCCAGAAGATACGCTGCCAAATAGGGGTATTTGAATCACCACCTGAGGCAAGGGTATCAACAACCATTGCACCTGAGTCCGCCGAAGTCACAAAGAACACAATGACCATCAGCATGGCGCAAAATGACAATACAGTAGAAAAAGGAAAGTAAGTTAAAAATTCAAATAAGGCGAGAGAAACATCAGATTGTACGGTTTCCGCTAACTTAGTAGCTCCCTGATTTTTAATTAAATCAATCGCAGTATTACCAAAGAACGTCATCCACATTAAAGTGAAACCGGCAGGAACAAACAGTACTCCAGTAACAAACTCACGGATAGTACGCCCACGAGAAATACGAGCGATAAACATCCCTACAAATGGAGACCATGATAACCACCAACCCCAATACAAGAGAGTCCATCCCCCTAACCAACTACTTGATTTGGGTTCATAAGCGTAAAGATTAAAGGTTTTAGTGACGATCTCTGATAGGTAGCCACCTGTGTTCTCAACAAACGATTTCAACAGTAATACTGTTGGCCCTAAAATAAGAACAAGGAGCAACAATAGGAAGGCTAAACCAAGGTTGAGTTCAGATAAAATACGGATACCTTTATCTAACCCTGAGACCACCGAGATAGTCGCTAAGCCTGTAAAAGCAATAATTAACCCAACTTGCACCATTTCATTAACGGGCAGACCAAATAAGTGGTTCATCCCCGCATTGACTTGTAAAACACCAAAACCGAGCGATGTGGCGACACCAAATACGGTACCGACAACCGCAAAAACATCGACAGCGTGACCAATTGGACCATAAATACGCTCGCCAATAATAGGATAAAGAGCGGAGCGTAAAGTAAGAGGAAGCCCATGGCGATAGCTAAAAAAGGCTAAAATTAATGCAACTATGGCGTAAATCGCCCAAGCGTGTAACCCCCAATGGAAAAAGGTTAATCGCATGGCATCTTTAGCGGCTTCAACGGTTTGGGGATCACCAATAGGTGGGTTCAGATAATGCATTACTGGTTCAGCAACACCAAAGAACATCAAACCAATACCCATACCAGCGGAAAATAGCATGGCAAACCATGAAACATAGCTAAAATTTGGCTGTGCGTGATCCGGTCCTAATTTTATTTGCCCATAACGAGAGAGTCCCAGATAAGTCACACTCAATAGAACAATCGCAACAGCAAGGATATAGAACCAGCTGGCGTTATTAAATAAATTTTGTTGAAGATGACTTAGATGAGATTCTGCAACTTGGGGCATTAAGGCAGCAAAGCCAACAATGACCAAAATAACAATTGCGGAGCTATAAAATACTGGGGGACTAATTTTGGAGCGAACTTTTTTAGAATCATCATTTATTTGACTCATAACAACCTTCTTTTGTTTTATTTTATTTTTGGCATACCAATAAGAGACAAAGTATGCAACCTGCTGTCCTTCTTAATGAAACAATGGATAATTGTGAAAGGTTTCCTAAGGAAACAAAGTAGAAAGAACAATAAATACATCGTGTTAATAGCAGTAAAAACGGCTAAAAGTAGTGATTAATTTTGAGCCTTGAACCCTCTTTAGTGTAAAAAATCAGGCGGACATACTGCCACGATATGGATAAATGATCAACAACAGCGGGAAATAAAATAAGGATGTAATAAAAATATCATGTTAATTATCATATTATTAATAAGTTATAATGTAATATTTACATTCTTTATGGAGAAGTTAATCGAAATAGATAAAACAAGCGGTTTTTTACGTAAAAACGATAAGTTAGCAGTGAGATTAACAGAATTATCGTAGCTGGCTGTCTTTACTTCCACGGCGGTTATAGCCGCTATACGCAGCGTTTTTTTTATCCAATTCATTTTGGCAGCTGATACACAACCTGACCCCTGGTAAGGCTAAACGACGGGCTTCAGGAATGGTTTCGCCGCACTCTTCACAAATCTCAGCACTTTCACCTGAATGTAACTGGCTACGAGCTTTGGTGATTGCGTCATCTAATGTTGCATCAATTTGTTCTTGAACGGCATTTTCATTTGCCCAGCCATTCGCCATAAGAAACCTCGGTTTGTTTAATTATTGACCTAATATTAATATAGAGGCGAGAAAATTAAATTCAAGGTCAATTATTGTTCTAGAGAGCGAGTCATATAGATGTGGTCCACTCCGTCTTCATCGTACATTTCCCCCTCTGTTTGGTACTTTAAAGAGTGATAAAACTCGATGGCAGTATGTTGTGCAGAAAGGCCTATTTTTTTGAAATGATGTTGTTGTGCGTAATGCTCAACAAATTTCATGAGTTCGCGGCCTAGCCCTTTTCCTCTATGCTGTTTTTGTACCGCAACACGGCCCACTTTGACTAACCCGGTCTCTTCAAACAGAATGCAACGTAACACTGCTGCTGGGTGTTGATTAAGGTACAAAACGACATGCAAGGCAGTATCATCATATTCATCAACATCGATGTCAGCAGGGAAGCCTTGTTCGTGGGTAAAGACTTGTTGGCGTAGGTCAAATGCATCTTCCACGAGTTTGGGGCTTGCATGTCCAAGGCTATATTTAATTTGCATGAAAAATCCTGATATCGACGTTATAAAAGAAACCCCACTATATAACGAGATAACCATTAAGTAAGGAAGGTTTTAGTACTTTTATTGTTACGAAAAATAAAAAATGGGAAATGCAGGCATTTAAGCCTGCATTTAAGGTTGCAGATAAGGTGAGAGTATAGGCGTTTGACTTATTGATTAATCAAAGCTTATTCCTATTTTTAGCGTTACTAAAACTTATTTCTCATCTGTTTTAGCATCGTTTTCGGCTTTGAGTGACTCCGTTTTCTCTTTCACATCGGTGGCCATTTCATCCGCTTTATTGATAGCATCTGTTTTGACTTCTTGGCCAAACTCAGCCGTGTTTTGCTTTAATTCCTCGGTCTTATTTTTTACATCTTCAGAGAGTTCATTTGCTTTTTGCTGACCATCTTCTTTTAGCTGTTGTGCTTTTTCTTCAGCTTGCTTAACCGTATCATTCCCTTTGGATGCGTCATCACAGCCTGCTATGGCCGTCATAATGCCAGCAAAAAATAGTGAGGCGATAACTTTCGTATTCATAAACATATCCTTAGTATTAAAGGGGTGATTGAAATCATGCAAATGCATTAATCATAATGCTCATATTTAAATATAGTTGAAAGTAAAATTGTTATAAAAAAAATTAATGATTTTTTGAAAGGTTAATATAAATTAGGGTAGATAAAGAGACTTGATGGCCGACTTGGTTGAAAGGCAAATAAAATATTTTAATGGTTAAGTCGGTCATGTAGACATATAAGTAAGCAAACCAGCTAAAATGATGAATAGCTGTCGGTTTACAAACGATAAAAATATATTTTTAATTGAGATAATAGAGGGATAGCAATATGACGTACTATTATTCGTTTATCATTTTGAAGTTTATTATTGGTTTCGCTATTGTTATCACACATATGAATTTATCAGGAAAGACTCAGCTTTCCCAGATGACACCAATTGATTTTATTGGCAATTTTGTGCTTGGGGGAATAATTGGTGGGGTCATTTACAGTGATACTATCCCTCTTTATCAGTATATTACTATTTTAATAATTGGTGTTTTATTTATTAGCTCTTTGAATTTTCTAACAAAAAAGTTTAATTTTTTTCGTAATGTTGCAATTGGTAATCCCATACCAATCATCAAAAAAGGGCAGTTCATTATGGAAAATATCTTAAAAAAAGGAAATAAAATCGACATTATTAATATTTCTTCACGGATACACGCCCAAGGTATTCACTCATTTCAAGAAATTTATTATGCACAAATAGAGCCTGATGGGCAGCTAACGGTTATTTGTGATGAAAAAAATATGCCTTCGGTGATCTTGATGAAAGATGGCATAGTTAGAAATAGCGAGTTAGATTCTATTGAAAGGGATGAAGAATGGCTAATGCAGCAAATTGAATTACAAGGAATTGCTTCTGTCGATGATATTTTCTTAGCTGAATTTTGGCGCGGAGAAGTTAGTTTTATTTTACGAGATGGTAAGATAAACCGTAAAAATAGCCATGAATTAAAAATTATTGCATAAAGCAAGTAAGTAGATGAAGCAAACCTCATCTACTTACCCTCATATTATTTCTTCAAATCATCATAAAGCATCAGTGATGATTTATTTTCAGGGTCGCCTATATAACGGGGTTGCGGTTTAAACTCATTGTTAAATAAGCTTTTTTGAGATTCAAACCCAGTATAATTTAACCCAGCTAAGTCAGACCATGCATAGATAAAATCCATAGTACTAAATGGGCGAGTTGTTTTATCATTTAAATCAAATTGATGGGTATTCAACCACTCAGGGGACTGCCAAACAAGGAAAGGAACATTGTAAATGACTTTACTTGGTTTGCCTTCACTACGCCCTAGCATTTTGTGTGGCGGTGTATCGTAGACATCTTCACCGTGGTCGGAGAAAAAGACTAAAAAGCCATTTTCTTTTGAAGAATCAAAGTCTTTAATTAATGTTGAAACAACATAATCATTATAATGTTGTGCATTATCATAAGCGTTATAATCGTTTACTTCATCTTCATTAAGGTTTTTGGGGACAACATCGTCTTTCCCTTTAAATATGGCTTTTTCTTCCGGATAGCGGAATTCATAGCGCATATGCGTCCCTAATAGGTGTACAACAATGAATTTTTTCTCAGCAGGGTCAGCGAGCGCTTCTTTAAACGGAGCAAAGACCACGTCATCGTATATACGCGAGCTTTGTGCCATATCATTATTGAGGTAATACTGTTTATCCGTTTGGCGAGAGAACGCTGTAAGTAACGTATTACGCTCGGTCATCGTTTGCTGATTGGTGATCCAGAACGTTTTAAAACCTGCTTGTTTCATCATGTTCATGATGGAAGGGCGGGAATTAAATAGCTCCGGTTCTGTTTGAGTTGCAAAGGTGAGAATTTGTTGTAATGCTTCAATGGTGTAAGGACGCGATGTCACGACATCATTAAATACTGACAAATTTGTTGGGTAATCCCTAGCGAGCTCATCTAATTCAGGCGTTGTTGGGCGTGTGTAGCCGTATAAACTCATTCTATCACGGCTGGTGGATTCACCGATAACCAACACAAATGTCCGAGGAGTGTTACCATTCGCATCGACGAAGTTTTCTAATGGTGGGATCTTGCTATTATCGCGAATGAGCTCTTCCATATTCGCAAGTTGGTTCTTATATAATAAGTAACCACTCACAAACTGCCATGGAGCTGCGTATGCCAGTTTACTATTCACATAAGAGGCGACATTGGCTATTGGGCGGTCTTGCTTAATTCCTTTATTATAATAAGGGATACCAAACAGAATAATTAAAATCAGTAATGAGATACCGATTCGCCCTGATTTTGGAAGTGTAACTGGTTTTAGGCGTGTCCAAAGAAAAATAGCAACGACAGTATAAGCCAGTATTACACCAACCACTTTGAAACTAAAATATTGTTTAAGAAACTCCCCAGCTTCATTGGTGTTGGTTTCAAACATCACAAACATAACACTTTGTGATATTTGGTGCCCATAAACAACAAAATAGGCGAGAGCAACCACAGAAGATAGCCACAGGACGATACCTATCAGCCCTGCAACCAGCTTAATTTTTTTTGGAAAAAGTAAGGCGGGGATTAGCCAAAGGGAGCTGTAAAGTAATGAGTCCCTTAAGCCGATAGAGTTGCTTTGCCCAGTAACAAGCACATATAGCTGTAATAATGACGAAAAATACCAAAAGTAGATTAATAACCAGAACAAAGAGATCCAGCTAAACCTTGCAGAGCGTGTAGTGTTAACCATAGTTTTGTAAACTCTTGTTTTCTATTATCGTTAAGTCACATTGAAAAATAATTGGGAAATCGGTGTTTAGATAAAAAGGTGTAAATTAAGTTCAAAAATATGTTATCTATCAATAAGGATTTCTTAATTTTTCTTTGTTTTTTTCATGTTAGCAAATAGCCAAATAAGGTGACATTCAATTATAGACGATGTTTTATAGGTTATTATAGAAATACTATGATGACGGATAATTATGTGTTATCGCATTTAGCGAATTGATATTATCCTTTGATATATTTATGGTATATCAAAAATTTGCAAATTTTATCAATAAAGGGTGAGAGCAACTCATGTTAGACAACTCATTTGTGGCTTTTCTGAAATCATCCTTATCAATCAGGGTATTACTTTCTTTACTGATTATTATTGATGGTGCAATGATTTTAAAACCTGTTTTAAGCGCTTATACAGACTACATTGATTGGCGTGAATCCGGGCTAACACAGTGGTTAAAATCATTAGGCTTTATGAAATTACTGGATATCCCGCGTTTCCTATTGGGGATTTCATTGATTTTCCTTTCGTTATTTATGGTCAATGGTGCGCGGATCGCCTGGGTGTTTTCGTTGTTTTTACTCGGGATCATTTCATTTGTTGATCTAAAATTAGTGCAAGAAAATATTCACCAAGGCTATTTCTCCCTCGCTTTGTTAGTGGCACTTTGCGTATTTTGGAAGCTATATCATCACCATAGCTTAACCAGTGCAGGGTTCGTGGCCATTACCTGTATCATTGCATTATTGCTCTATTCAATTTTTGGTACTTTGTATATTGGTGATGAATTTTTACCTGTCGTTAAAGATGGCACGACCGCTTTTTATTTTGCTTTGGTTTGTATGACAACAGTCGGTTTCGGCGACATTGTCCCAGTCACCGTGGATGCACGGATATTTACAGTGACAGTCATTCTTTTAGGGATCACGATTTTTACCACTTCAGTGGTTTATATCGTTGGGGTATTAGCGAAAGGCACAAAAGAAATTGTGCGTAAGAGGTTTTCTTATATGAAAAATCATTATGTGGTGATTGGCAGTACCCCAATGGCTGTGAATGTTTACCAAAGCCTGAAAAAACGTGAATTACCTGTTGCAGTTATTTGCCAAGAAAACCATCGAAGTCACTATCCAGAAAAAGATAACATTGTAACTGGGGACCCAACGAGTAGTGAATTACTCGCTGCAGCCAATGTAAAGCATGCTAAGTGTGTGCTGATTATGACAGACAGTGATTCACTCAGTACATTTGCTTTATTGGGCGTGAAAGAGTTAGCAGGGAGTGATAACCCAGTTAAAACTGTGGTTTTGATCAACCAAGAAAACAATATGGATAAAGTTCGTTTATTGAAGCCGGATATGCTGTTTTCATTATCGACTCTAGGCTCTGAAGTTTTGATGCAAGTGCTTTGCGGTGACGCAATATCCAATGACTCGATTAGTGATATGCTGTTGAATAAAGTTGCAAAAAGCTAACCTCTAAATCAAAACAGGAATTCTGCTTCATGCTAAGTGCTCAACAGGTGAGTTGCCATCGGCAAAATAGAGTGTTATTTCACCAGCTAGATTTTACGGTGCAGCCCAGTGAAATTTTACAGGTCGAAGGGCCAAATGGGGCGGGGAAAACCACCCTTTTACGCATGGTGGCTGGGCTATTAAAACCTGATGAGGGGGCTATTTGTTGGAATAATCAGCCGATTGATAAACTTAAAGAGGAGTTTACCCGTCACCTACTTTATTTAGGGCATAAACCGGCAGTTAAATCCTTATTGACCCCTTACGAAAACCTAAAGTTTTATCATCAAATGCATCATAAAGGGGATGCTGGAGAGCAGATTTGGTCTGCTTTAGAGGAAGTTTCTTTAATTGGTTATGAAGATATCCCTGTTAGCCAACTGTCAGCAGGGCAACAGCGCCGAGTGAACTTAGCTAGGTTATGGCTAAGTGATGCACCATTATGGGTATTAGATGAGCCGTTTACTGCGATTGATGTAGCTGGTGTGGAACGCTTAACAGAGCGTTTTCATCAACATGCAAAACAGGGGGGCATCATTTTATTTACCTCTCATCAAGCCATGTCGGGGCAATTTGGGTCACTAAAACTGACTGGTGGGGTTGAATCATGTTTTGGTTATTAATTAATAGAGAACTCAAAATTGCATTTCGTGGTTTTTCTGAACTGATGAACCCGTTGTGGTTTTTCTTAATTGTTATCACATTATTTCCGCTAAGTATCGGGCCTGAGCCCCAGTTATTAGCGCGTATCTCCGTAGGGGTGTTTTGGGTGGCTGCAATTTTATCGTCACTCTTATCATTAGAACGCTTATTCAAAGACGACTATCTTGATGGTTCCCTTGAACAGTTGTTACTCGCACCACACCCCTTATTTATTAGCGTATTCGCTAAAGTTATCGCCCATTGGTTAGTGACTGGTCTGCCGTTGATCCTGTTATCTCCCATTGCCGCATTAATGCTGTCTTTCAGTGCTGATACACTTTTAGTGCTTGTGGGGACGTTACTATTAGGGACACCAGTGCTGAGTTTTATTGGGGCGATTGGGGCCGCATTAACGGTTTCATTGAAGAAGGGCGGTGTTTTAGTGAGCCTGCTAGTTCTTCCTTTATATATCCCAGTACTTATTTATGCGACAGGGACGATGGAAGCCCATAGTTTTAAAATGCCATTAGATGGCTATTTTGCTATTTTAGCGGCTTTATTCGCTGCGAGTATCACTTTTTCCCCTTTAGCGATTGCTGCGGCATTAAAAATCAATATCAGTAATAGCTAACTGGTTTATCTCATCTATATTCATCAAAAAGCCCTCTGAAACCTTCGTCTTTTTAGTTCGAGGGGAGAAAAGAGGGTTTTAAAAACTCGAATAAGTTTTTTCCTCCTTCCTGATAAAAAAGTGTAACAAACTATTTTAAATGTAATTAATTAGATTCTCTTTACCCTCTAATTGAGTGTACCTTGCAACTATTTGATTCTAATTTACTTAAATTTTCATTCTAAGTGCATTTACTTGGGGTTAACTAAGCCGAAAATTTATATTGAATACAACTATCATGGATATTGTATTTGCTATCCATTTGATAAATTTATCTTTGTAAGAAAATTCTGTATTTACATTTTAATTAAATAATTAACATTAAATAATAAACATTAGGATTGTCATTTAAACAAAAAAATGTAAAGTTACGTATATTGACTTAACTTAAATGTAAATAATTAAAAAAAGCTAATGATTAATGTACGTACCTTACTACTCGGAACTCTTTTTTCTACCTTTTGTTTTCCTGTTTTAGCAAAAGAACAGTTATTGAAGCCGGATAACACCGATAACTTATTCAATCGCCAAACGCATCAACAACAAACTTTACAACAACAGTTTGATGCGAAATCCCCTGATGTAAATTTATCCGCGGCTATAGCAAAAACACGGTTAAAATTTCCGCAAGAGAATCCCTGTTTCTTAATTGAACGAGTTGCTGTCAGTGGGCAAGAGGCGTTTCCCCATTGGGTGCCTATTGAAAGGCTAGCGAATCAGGCAGTGGGTCACTGTATTGGTATTGATGGCATTAATTTATTAGTGACAGATGTCCAAAATAGATTAATTAGCCATGGCTGGATCACCAGTCGCGTATTGGTTCCCGAACAAGATTTATCGACTGGCGTTCTCCAGTTGGTTGTGATGCCCGGAAAAGTGCAAAAAGTCATATTTACGGATGACTCATCACAATACAGTACGCTGTATACCGCGATGCCAGCACATTCAGGTAATTTATTAGATTTGCGTGATATCGAGCAAGGTTTAGAAAATCTACAACGTTTACCTACTGTGCAAGCCTCAATGGAAATGGTGCCGGGGGATGGCCCAGGGGAAACCCAAATCGTAATTAATCGGCAGCAGTCACGCTATTGGCATGCAGGTGCGTGGGTGGACAATACCGGCTCAAAAAGTACCGGTAAAAACCAAGCAGGGGTGATGTTGGCACTGGATAACCCGACTTCGCTTAGTGACCTTTTCTACATTACGGCAACGCGGGATTTAAGTTTTTCCAGCGATAAAGATACTGCCAACTACAGCGCTCATTATTCGGTACCCTTTGGGTATTGGCAATTTGCCACTACCGCAAGTGATTATGAATACACCCAAACCATCGCTGGTGCAAACAGTGATATTGAATATCGCGGTAAAAGCAAAAGCCTGAACCTGCAACTGAGTAATGTGCTGTACCGTGATGCGACGGCTAAAACGACCGCCACCTATGATGTGAATTTGCGTGAAACCCGTAACTTTGTACAAAACACCGAAATTGAAAACCAAAAGCGCCGCACTACCGCATGGAAATTGGGCTTAAATCACCGCCAATATGTGGGGCAATCAACTATTAATTTAGGGGCGAGTTATCAACACGGTACGCGTTGGTTTGGTGCGATGCCTGCTTTTGAAGAGTTTCGCAGTAAAGACTCCCAAGATTATGCGACGGCACTGGCCATTATTATGCAGTTTTCAGCCTCAGCGAGCGTGCCTTTCAGCGTAGCTGACCAAACCTTGCGTTTTGATACGCAATATTTACGCCAACGGAGTGACCGGCCGCTGACCCCCCAAGACCAGTTCAGTATTGGTAACCGTTGGACAGTCCGTGGGTTTGATGGCGAACGTACTCTCAGTGCGGATGAAGGCTGGACGCTACGTAACACCTTATCATGGGCATTACCTGTCCCCGCTCAAGAGCTATATGTGGGCGTCGATTATGGAAAAATTAGCGGGCGTGGAACTGACATTAATTTAGGTACACACCTTGCAGGCGGCGCGATTGGCCTACGTGGTGCAATCAACCCTGCCAACTTAAGCTATGACCTTTCAATTGGCACCCCATTCTCTAAACCCGATGGTTTTAAAACAGACCCTGCTACATTTGCGTTTTCGGTTAACTGGAATTATTAAGGACTCTCAGGATGAACAAGTTATTTTATCGCTTAATTTTTAATACTGCCCGCCAAATGGTGATGGTGGTGGCGGATATTACGCGCAGTCATCGTGCGGGCCCTGCCTGTTCAAGTGAAAACCGTGTTGAGAAAACCGCAAATAACCGCGTACGTTGGTCAATCAAGCCGATTGTCACTTCCCTATGGCTAACATTGGGAATGGTGAGCTTTAGCGCTTCTTCGTCAACGATTGTTGCGGATGGTAAAGCGCCGGGTAACCAGCAACCGACTGTCGTGAATACACAAAATGGTTTGCCACAAGTTAACATTCAAGCGCCAAATCGCGATGGTGTATCTCGTAACCAATACAGCCAATTCGATGTTGATCATAAAGGGGCGATCCTCAACAACAGTAGTACCAACGTCAATACGCAACTCGGTGGCATGATCCAAGGCAATGATTGGCTCGCCAAAGGGGAAGCTAAGATCATCCTTAATGAGGTGAATAGCCGCGACCCTAGCCAGCTCAATGGCTTTATTGAAGTTGCAGGGAAAAAAGCCGATGTGATCATCGCCAACCCAGCAGGGATCACCTGTAATGGTTGTGGTTTTATTAATGCGGACAAGGCGTTACTTTCTGCCGGTAAAACATTGATTGAAAATGGCAAAATTAAGGGCTTTGACGTTGATAAAGGCAGTATCAATATTGTCGGTAAAGGCTATAACGGCAATGGGACTAACTACACAGCGTTGATCGCTCGCTCAGTGAATATTAATGCCAAATTACATGCGAAAGATTTAGCGATTACGACAGGAAAAAATACTGTTGCGGCGGATGGGAAAACCATTCTTAAAACGGATAACTCCTCTACTGATGATAAGCCTGAATTTGCTCTAGATGTGGCTGCATTAGGGGGGATGTATGCCAATACCATCAAAATGCGTGGTACAGAACATGGTGTTGGGGTACGAAATGCAGGGCATATTGGTGCAGAAGCCGGGGATATTACACTTTCTGCTGATGGTAAAGTGGGTAACTCTGGGGTGATCACCGCCAGTCACAATATTGCAATAAATAGCCAGAAAGCTATCAATAACACAGGCACCGTACTGGCGCAAAATGATATCCAACTTAAGGCGAAACAGGTAATAACCAACACCGATAAAGGCCAAATCGTCGCAGGGCGCGATGCAACGCTAAGTGCTGAGCAAATCAATAGTGACCGTACCGCATTATTAGCCGCGGGGGTCGATAGTAAAGGTAAGCTTACATCAGCGGGTTCATTAACGGTTAAAGGCGAGAAAGAAATAGCATTACAAGGGGATATTGTTGCTAAAGACTCATTAACAGTAACAGGCAGCGGGGTAGATCTATCCCATTCCAATACCCAAGCCAAAAATATCGCGCTGACGTCTACCGCAACGGATATTCGCACCCAAGAAGCGCATTTACTGGCAACGAACAACGCGACATTGACTGCTAAACGCGGCATTGATAACCAAAAAGGGGAGATTGTTGCTCATCAACTCACCTTATCTGCTCCCGAGTTTATCGACAACCAACAGGGTAAGCTCGTTCAAAAAGGAAATTCAAAAAATACCTTACACACTAAGGTATTAGGTAATCAACAAGGTGAGGTCAATCTAGCGGGAGAGACTTCCGTTATCACGCAACAGCTGAATAACCAATCGGGTCAGTTATTAAGCCGTGATGGCAAAATGGATATTCAAAGCCAAAGCCTGAACAACCAGCAAGGCACGTTGTTAGCCTCTGGTAAGCAAGGGCTAACTATCAAAGCGGATTCACTAGATGGGCAAAAAGGGGAGATCCTCACCAATGGTGCATTGAATTTAACCGCACAATCAGTGAATTTAAATAACGCCACCACCCAAGCAGAGCAAATCACGTTACAAGCGAATACATTATCTCACCGTCAAGGCAATATGTTGCAGACGGGGAGTAAAGCCATGGGGCTTAATGTGACTAATGAGCTTGATAATTACCAAGGAAGTATCACATCCAAAGGTGATTTACGCTTACAGGCAGAAAAAGTCGACAATACAGACGGTAAATTACTAACGGGGGCGAACCATCGCTTAGATGTTACGTCTGCAAAGGTGTTTGATAACACCCGTGGTGTTGTCCAAACCGATAAGTATTTGATGATCAAAGCGGATAAACTGATTAACCAACAAGGTAAAATCAGCAGTTTATCGGGTGCAGCTTTATTGACAGCAAATAGTTTAGACGGTGCACAAGGCACTATTTTTGCGAAAAACACATTAGGCATCGAAAGCGCTGATATCAACTTAAACCAAGGTTTAACCCAAGCGGATCAAATTTCTATTTTAGCCAATAACTTCATCCATCAGAGCGCAACCTTATTGCAAACAGGGGAAGGAAAAACCAAGCTGCATATTCAAAATCAATTTGATAACCAGAAAGGGGAAATCTCCAGTAATGGTCAAGTTGATATTGTGGCAAACGAGTTGAATAACCAAGAGGGGAAAATCATTGCCGCCAAACAGGGGCAATTGACACTGAGTATTCAACAGGCGCTGAATAATACGCAAGGAATATTATTAGGTAATCAGGGGGTTCAGCTCGCAGTAGAGCATTTAATTAACCAATCGGGCAAAGTTATTGCCAGTTTTGGTGATAATCATCTGGCGTTAAAACAACTGGATGGTGAGAAAGGGGAAATCCTTTCGAAAGGTAAACTCGCCTTAACAGGGGATAACCTGAACCTCAATGATGCAGTGACACAAGCCGATAATATCCAAATTGATGGGCAAAGCCTTTCCCATCAACGTGGCCAAATGCTACAAACAGGTAGTGAAAAAGGGGAAATTAAACTAGCTCAACACCTTGATAACCAATCAGGAAATATTAGTAGCCAAGGCACATTAAGCTTGGATGTGGCTAAGCTTTCTAACCAGCAAGGTGTGGTAGTGGCATCAAAAGTAGGGGCTTTGATCTTAAATGCAAAGCAGGGCATAGATAACACCCAAGGGACATTGTTTGCCGAGCAAAATTTTATGCTCAACACGCTCTCGTTCACGAATACCGATGGGAAAGTGATTAGTAAACAAGGCAATATGTCGGTTTCGACTGAAAACCTGCAAGGCCAACGTGGGGAGATGGTTGCACAAGGTGACTTATCACTTAATGGTAAAGACATTGACCTAAGTGCAGCGACTACGCAAGCACAACACATCCAATTGACAGCGAATAATTTAACGCATCAACAAGGGACGATGACCCAACTGGGTGAGCAGCAAGGTACTATTAACCTATCCCAACATCTTGATAATAACACAGGGGATATCAGTGGTAATGGTTCTTGGCTGATCAAAGCCAATACCCTTGATAATCAACAAGGTCACATATTCAGCGCAAAAATGGGTAAGTTAGACTTACAAATTCAGCATGCTCTGGATAACACAGGTGGAACGCTAACAGGCCGCCAAGGCGTGTTTATGGAAGCCCAATCGTTGATCAACCGTACGGGAAAAGTGATCGCCAGTATGGGGAATGTGACATTAAACAGCCAGTCACTGGATGGCGATAAAGGCGAAATACTGGCCGCAAATACGTTGAATATTCAAACGGGTGCTGTTTCACTGAATCAGGCTATCACTCAGGCCGAACAAATCTTAATAACGGCAAATACCCTTGACCACCAAGGTGGGAAATTATTGCAAACTGGCGATACAGCAGGGGAAATTACGTTACAAGGTTATTTGAACAATCAAGCGGGTGAAATAGGGAGTAACGGTAATTTTACTCTACAAGCTGATTCTTTGAATAACAACGATGGGCAAATTATTACCGCGAAGAACGGTGAGCTCACTATTAATTTGCTGAGTGAGTTATTGAACCAACATGGGGCTATTGTTGGTGAAAATAACCTGAATATTAGCGCAGATAGCGTTGATAACCGAGAAGGTAAACTGGTTGCTCGTCATGGTAATGCAAAACTGAACATTACTAATAATATCAATAACCAAGCTGGGTTAATTGCCGCAGAACGCCTTTTACAGATGCGCAATCAGGCGCTGCAAAACCAGTTGGGCTACTTACAAGCCAATGCTATCAATATTAATACCCATAACCAGCGGTTTGATAATACACAGGGCTCACTGTTAGCTCAGCAAACACTAGTATTAAATAGCGGCCAACTAGACAACCAGCAAGGCTCAATTCAATCAGGCAGTGAGATGCTGATTGATACCCATGGTGAGCAACTGATTAATACCCAAAGCGGTGATGACAAAGGGATTTATGCGCAAGGGGGTTTAACCCTAACTACCGGTAAGCTCAATAATGAGCAGGGCCGTATTGTGGCAAAAAATGCACTGACATTGAACAGCCAAGGGGTTAATAACCAGCAAGGTTTGGTGGGAAGTCAGTCCGAGCTGACAATGAATATCCAACAATTGGATAACAGCGAAGGGGTGATCAAAGGGCAATCCATTAATATTGATACCCAAGGACAGCGTTTAACTAACCTAGCTAAAACAGATGAACAGGGGATTTTTGCTAGCCAAAATTTAGCATTAACCATTGGAGAGTTAATTAACCGCCAAGGGAAAATTCAAGCTAGTCAAATTTCACTCAATAGCCAGAAAAAGCGTGTTGATAATAGCGAAGGTGAAATTCTTGCCGCCAATGATTTAACGGCGAATACGGGAGCGCTGGATAATCAACAAGGCCGACTGCAAGCAGGCCATCAGCTGACTCTGAATTCCCATGGTGAAGTGGTGAATAATAGCCACACGCAAAAAAATGGTGGCATATTAAGTGGTGGAGGCTTATCCATTGACAGTGGCAAGCTCCTTAACCAGCAAGGACAAATTCAAAGTTCGGAAGCGGCATCGCTCACCACCACAGGTATTGAAAACCAGAATGGCCAAATTTTTGCGGGTCAGTCAATGGATATCAATACCCAGCAACAGGTGCTATTAAACCAACAGGGCACATTAGCGAGTAATGGCAAGCTCGAACTGAATACAGGGGATTTAACTAATACCCAAGGTACTGTTCAAGGAAAACTTGGACTTACCGTGAATGCTGAGCAGATTGATAATCAAAAAGGGTTATTACTGAGCCAATCGGCGTTAAACGTGACAGGAAAGAACCTTGATAATACTCAAGGGGTTGTTCAGTCACAGGGAAATGCAACGCTGGATATTCATCAACGGATTGAAAACCAGCAAGGGCAGCTTTTGTCTGGTCAAAACTTGAACGTGAATACGCAACAGCTCAATAATGCGAGTGGTGTTATTCAAGGCCTCAATAATGTTGAATTGGCAGTAAAACAGCAAATTGAAAACCAACAAGGCTGGATCAAGGCTAATGAAAACCTCGATATTTCAGCTCAATCTATTGATAACAAAAATACAGCTAAAACAGGTAAAGGTTTGGAAGGGCAGAATATCACCCTGAAAACCACGACATTAGATAACCAAAGCGGTGCACTCCGTGCAGGGCAAGCCATTGAAGCGAATGTGGCACAAAGCTTGAATAATATTCAAGGGATGCTCTCAGCGGGAACTCAGTTGAATGTAACTGATAATGCCCAAGGTAAAGCCTTAGTATTATCGAACCAACAAGGGGTGATGGTTAGTAATGGCTCAGCCGCTATTTCTGCGGACCAATTAACGGGCGAAGGCAAGGTGATTGCACAAAAAGCATTATCACTGACACTTAACCAGTTATTTGAAAATACAGGGCGCATTCAAGCTGGCGAGAACTTAACCGCGAATTTTGCACAAGGCTTTACCAATAAAGGGTTATTTTCTAGCCTTGGCGAACTGGCGTTAACCACTACGGCCGTTATCAACCAACTTTCCGGCGAGATCAGTGGGCAAAATACCCGAATTAAAGCCAGCGGTCAGGTGCTTAATACTGGGCTTATAGACGGTGTATTAACTCACATTGTTGCGAATTCTTTAGATAATCTAGGCACAGGGCGTATTTACGGAGATTTCCTAGCAATAGCGGTCAATTCCCTCTTGAATGATAAGCAAGGGGATAAAGCGGCCGTTATTGCAGGGCGTAAAGAGGTTAACCTTGCGGTTTCTGAGCTATTAAACCGTGACCATGGTTTGATTTACAGTGACGGTGATTTAGTTATCGGTAAGCAATTAAATGACCAACTACAAGCCACTGGTCATGCCAAAAGTGTGAAAAACCACAGTGCAAATATTGAAGCGTCAGGCAACCTCACACTGAAAACTGATTTACTTGAAAACAAAGATATCCATTTGCAACTGACTGACGATGCAGTGGAGGTCAGTCGTGAGCACTTTGATTGGTATGATGCGGGTAATGGTAACCGTTATAAGTTGCAACCAAGAAATGGTAATCAAACTCGTTATGCGATTAATGAAGATGGCACGCTCAATAAAGAAGTGGGTATTCATTATGAAAAATCCAATCGCTGGCGGATGTTTGAATACGGAAACTGGACAAAATATTTTTATGAATATGATTACGACCGTATTATTTATGAAACACAAGTTATCAAACGCGATGCAGCACTGATCACCAGTGGTAAGCATTTGACGATTGATGGGCAGCAACTGAACAATGAAAATTCACGTGTTGTGGCAGGGCAAAACCTGATCTTAACAGGCTATGAACTAAACAACGAAGAAGCGCAAGGTGTTCGTCGTATTTTTGAGGATGGAAACACGATTTATCGCTATAAAGGCGGTAAAAAATGGAAAACGCGTACTAGCACGTCAAAATACCAAGGGGTTAATAGCGAAGAAGATTTAGCATTACATTTATTAGAAGTCACCGAAAATGCGGGTGGTATCAATAAAACTCAGCTCGATTCAGTGAAAGTGAATAAACTTGACGGGCAAGCGGAGGGGGTTTCTGCTGCAAGCCTACAAGATAACCAAGGTTCAGCTATCACTGAACAAACGCTAAAAGAGGGTAAAAATACGCCATTAGACTTGTTACCAGGTCAACAAATGGAAGTGACGCAATTACCGTCGATTTCAGCCGAAGTGGATGTCAAAGATGACAAATCAGTTGACTCATCATTGCAAGTCGAAAATGCCAATGTGGGTAACGGCACTGACATTCAAGGGCAAAATGACGCTGGTAAAGGGGAGAACATCACAGCAGAGACTGGCTCTCAAGGTAAAGATAACCTCGATACAGTGATCAGAACCGTTGGACCAAATACCCAATTACCCGACAACAGTCTATTTAATCTAACACCTAACAGTGATAGCCAATTCCTGATTGAAACAGACCCACGCTTCACTAACTATAAAAAATGGTTGTCGAGTATTGATATTGTCACGAATGAACAACTGCATAAGCGGTTAGGTGATGGTTACTATGAGCAGCGTTTAGTGCGTGACCAACTGATTGAAACTACTGGGCAGCGTTTACTGGGTAACTACAGTAGTGACGAGGAACAGTATCGTGCACTGTTAACCAATGGTGTGGCATTCGGTAACCAATTTAACCTGACACCGGGTATCGCCTTAACGCCAGAACAGATGGCGAATTTAACCACAGATATTGTGTGGATGGTGAATAAGGAAGTCACGTTGCCGGATGGACGTGTTGAACTAGTGAGTGTCCCGCAGGTGTACGTTCGTGCTCGCCAAGGGGATCTAAACGGCAATGGAGCATTACTGGCGGGGCGCAATGTTTCTGCGAATATGACTGGCAATATCCTTAATAGCGGCGAAATTAGTAGCCGTGAATTGACGGACTTACGTGCTGAAAATATCGAAAATAGCGGCCGCATCCAAGGCAAAGACATACAGCTTGATGCCCTAAAAGATATTAAAAATGTTGGTGGGGAAATCCGTGGTTTAGACAATGTTTCGTTATCAGCGGGGCGCGATATTCTCAGTGAAACGGCGCAGCGTGGGGATGGCAAATCACAATGGCTCGATCGTCCTGCCAGTATCTATGTCACGGGTGATAATGGTCAGCTTACCTTAAAAGCGGTGCAAGATATAAACCTAATCGCGACAGATATCGGCAACTTAGGGGTTGATGGCAAAACATCGATAATTGCAGGGCGTGATATTAGTTTAGAAACTCGCGATGTTAGCTCGGCATTTGATTACACCCATAATTCAAGCAATTACTATCGTGGCGCTAACAGCACAGAGGTTGGCACACAAATCCAAACTCAAGGGGATTTAACCTTATCTGCGGGGCAAGACCTGTCTGCCCGTGCAGCAAACGTGAGTAGCGGTGGGGAGTTAGCGATCAATATTGGGCGTGACATAAATATTACTTCCGGTATTGAAACAAGTGATTATGCGAAACACACCAAACACAAGGATAAAGGCTTCTTATCAAGTACCACCAAAGAAACCCATGATGAGGTGAATGAGCGCACAGCCATCAGTAGTACATTCAGTGGCGATAGTGTGAAAATGACGGCAGGGAATGACGTGAATATCGAGGGGAGTAATATACTCGGAACTAACGATGTTACCGTCAATGCTGGCAATCAATTGAATGTAACCACTTCTGACGAAGCACTGCATGAAACTCATGTGTCGAAAACCAAAAAATCAGGGTTAATGAGCAGTGGCGGTTTAGGTTTCACGGTTGGTTCAACTTCACAAAAAGTGACTACCGAAACCGATAGCAACCAGAAAAAAGGCAGTGTGATTGGCAGTACGGCGGGAGATGTAAACTTAACCGCTGGTGGCAGTGCAAATATTCACGGCAGTGATGTGATTGCGGCGAAAGATATCAATGTAACGGGCAGTGATGTGAGTATCACCGCGGCTGAAAATAGCCGTACGGATATCACCACGGTGGAAAGTAAATCCAGTGGGTTGACGGTATCGTTAGGCGGTACAACGGGTAGCCTGTTAGATGGTATGGCGCAGACTGCAAAATCAGCGAAACAAGAAGATGATGGTCAGTTAGCTGCACTTAAAGGAATGAAAGCGGGCTTACAGGGTGTACAAGCTCAGCAAGCCGGTGAGTTGGCTGGACTGAAAGAAGGTGGTAGTGTGGCAGATGCCTTTGGCGTCAATGTGTCTTATGGCAGTAGTTCTTCAAAAACCACCACGAAAACACAGCAAAATACCGCATCAGGTAGCAGCTTAAGTGCTGGGGACAATGTCAACCTTACAGCCACAGGTAAAAAAGAGGGTAGCCAAGGCAACCTGACGGTACAAGGCAGCCAAGTGGATGCAGGTAAAAACATAACCTTAACTGCGAAAAATGATATTAACCTGACCAGTGCCACCAACACTCAAACCGTGAATGGTAAGAACGAAAGTAAAGGCAGTTCAATCGGTGCAGGTATTAGTACGGGCGGTTGGAATGTTAATGCGAGCGTGAATAAAGGCAATGGTTTTGAGAAAGGCAATAGCCAGTTCTATACCGATACAGAGGTTAATGCGGGTAAACAACTGACGCTGAACAGTGGCAAAGACACCACGCTAACCGGTGCGCAAGTGAGCGGTGAAAGCGTTAAAGCCAATGTGGGTGGGGATTTGACCCTATCTAGCCAACAAGCGACGGACAAATATGACTCGAAGCAACAAAGTGGCAGTGTATCTGGCAGTATTGGGTCAAGGTTGAATACCACAGCTTCCGTGAATGCCAATAAAACCGAAATGCACAGCGATTATCAATCGGTAGATAAGCAAACGGGTATCAATGCAGGCAAAGGCGGTTTTGATATTACGGTGGGTGAGCATACACAACTTGATGGTGCGGTCATAAGCAGTACGGCAGAGGCGGATAAAAACACATTGGATACAGGTACTCTGGGCTTTGGTGATATTAAAAACAAAGCGGAGTACAAGGTGGATAGCCAAAGTGGTGGTTTCAGTACAGGAGGCACACCATTTGAAGACCAGTTAATGGGGAATGCAGCGGGTTCACTGCTGACCAATGTGAATAACAAAGGGAAAGACAGCAATACCACGCATGCTGCGGTATCGGAGGGTAACATTGTTATTCGCGATAAAGACAATCAGAAACAAGATGTCAGCGAATTAAGCCGAGATACAGACAATGCTCATGAAAAACTCAATACGATTTTTGATAAAGAGAAAGAGCAAAAGCGGATAGAGAAAACGCAGTTAGTGGGCGAGTTAGGTAAGCAGATTACTGATATAGCGGTGACGAATGAAAGGATAGAAGCCACTAAGAACGAAAGGAAAAACTTTGATAAAACGCCAATGACAGACGATGAGCGTAAGAAAGCCATTGCTTCTATCAAAGATCCGAACTTAAAAGGGGATGAAACGGCCATTCGGAACGCGGTATTAAATGACCGTATAGAGAAAGCGGTTCAAGGGTCAGAATGGGGCGTTGGTGGTGATAATCGCCGTATCGTGGAGTCAGGGACGGCGTTAATCCAAGGCTTGGTGAGCGGTGATGTGAATAAAGCGGTGGCGAATGCGAGTGCACCGTATATTGCCAATCAGATAGCCAAGAATATTGGAGAGGAAAATAAAGCAGGGCGTTTAGCGGCCCATGGTATTGCGAATGTTGCATTAGCGCTGGCAAAAGGTGAAAATGCAGGGGCACAATCGCTGGGAGCCATGACGGGTGAAGCGATGGGGATGCTGTCGGTAGAACTGTACGGTAAAACGGTCGGTGAGCTGACGGAAGACGAAAAAGCGACAGTGAGCGCCTTTGCGAGTTTGGCAGCGGGAATAGCCGGCGGATTAGTGGGTGGCGATACATCGAGCGCAGGCAATGCCGCCGAGGCAGGGAAGACCACGGTTGAGAATAATTTTTTATCGGCCACAAAAAATGAAAAGCTGATAAAAGCTCTTGATGATCAAAAGGAAGGTAAAAACCTATTACAAGCCTCCCAAAACATTGTCTATCTCACCAATGAAGATAAAGCGAGCAATGTGTTACTTGAGCAATATCGCAATGGCCAATTAAATGAAAGCCAACAACAAGACTTAGCAAATCAACTCAATCAGTACGGCTATGAGCTGCAAACGGTGTATGGATTTAGTGAAACAGAGGCAAAGGCAGCTATTCAGAATCTTGTTAATGGTGGTGCATTTGTTGCCGCTTATGCAGATGCGAAAGCGTATAACGAGGCGCTTAGTTACTTAAAAATGTATGGCGTTCAATCGGGACAAGCTGCGGTTGGTGCTGATGCGTTGGTTGCATTACCTGGTGTGCATGGCTCAATTATTCGGGGTACACTCATTGCGGGAGGCTCTTACCAAACAGGAACAGGGATAGGTCAAGTTATTGAGGGTAATTATACAGAAGGTGGAATTAATATTGGCCTTGGCTCTTTAGCTGTATTTGGTGGTATTGCAGGCAATAAAGTGGTTGAAAAACCGACAGGTGGGATAGTTTCTCCAGAAACAAATGTTTGGCAAACAGGGACGATAGGAAACTCCATCCCGAAATCAGAAGGTTCATTAACTGGGCATGTCACTAAAACAACGCCTCAAATGACAAAAGAAAATATCCGCTCACTCAATCGAGAAAATGAAAGTGCACAGATATTATCGAAGTCAGGCTTCCATGTAGAACAAAACCCTATTGTTGCCGGTAAAAAAGACCCTGATTACAGGATCAATGGCGAAATCTTTGATAACTATGCACCTAAATCAGGAAGCGTTCGAAATATACATAGTGAAGTAAAACGTAAAGTTACTAGTGGGCAAACAACTAATGTTGTCATAAATATGTCGGATACAACTGTCTCAGTTCCAGCAATACAGCAACAGCTAACTAAGTGGCCAATAGTAGGGCTAGATAAAGTTATTGTTGTTGATAAATCAGGTAATGCGATAAGGATTAAATGATAAATTATGTCAATAGGAATTACTTGCTTTACAACTAGTAGCATTAAAGAACTTCAGGATAAATTAGATTTATTTTATAAGAAATATTCTGATGTATTCCCCAAACGATATTATTTATCTAAAGCGGCTTTACCTGATGAGATAGATATAGAGATAGCTAATGAATTTGGTTTAACTCCTAGGTCATATTTTTATATGTCTGTTAATGACAAAACATTAGTTATATCTACAGATGATATTGCTGAATTAGTAAAGAAAGAGCTAGGAAAGGAGAATGTAGTAGTGCTTCTTAACGGCGAAGACCTGATATAAATAAGATCCCTGTTCTATACAGGGATCTTCCTTAAAAGTCTTACTCGCTCTCTGCCAGCCGGACGATCAACTGTCCGGCTTGGCGGGTGAGCGTAACGTTGCTACCCACCGTAAATCCGAGCTCACTCAACCACTTACCACTGATAATCAGCTGTGGGCTGGGATTCGGGCGCTGTCGGTTGGGCAAGTAGCCCACTGTATACTGCCTTGATTTTACAGCCTGTTCTTTAGCTGTCGGTGTTTTTTACTTTACACTCGTCTCTAGCCACTGTGACTACTCCCCCGTCACACCAATCATCTCTCGCCAAATCTAAAAAATAACCAATCATATCTTTCCCTTTGGGTTTTTTAGCTATTTACATGATTTTTGAGTCCATCGTGTAAAACATGAGAGCAATGGGCGCTTTAAAGTGGTGGGTTCACTGCTGACCAATGTGAATAACAAAGGGAAAGACAGCAATACCACGCATGCAGCGGTATCGGAGGGTAACATTGTTATTCGCGATAAAGACAATCAGAAACAAGATGTCAGCGAATTAAGCCGAGATACAGACAATGCTCATGAAAAACTCAATACGATTTTTGATAAAGAGAAAGAGCAAAAGCGGATAGAGAAAACGCAGTTAGTGGGCGAGTTAGGTAAGCAGATTACTGATATAGCGGTGACGAATGAAAGGATAGAAGCCACTAAGAACGAAAGGAAAAACTTTGATAAAACGCCAATGACAGACGATGAGCGTAAGAAAGCCATTGCTTCTATCAAAAATCCGAACTTAAAAGGGGATGAAACGGCCATTCGGAACGCGGTATTAAATGACCGTATAGAGAAAGCGGTTCAAGGGTCAGAATGGGGCGTTGGTGGTGATAATCGCCGTATCGTGGAGTCAGGGACGGCGTTAATCCAAGGCTTGGTGAGCGGTGATGTGAATAAAGCGGTGGCGAATGCGAGTGCACCGTATATCGCCAATCAGATAGCCAAGAATATTGGAGAGAAAAATAAAGCAGGGCGTTTAGCGGCTCATGGTATTGCGAATGTTGCATTAGCGCTGGCAAAAGGTGAAAATGCAGGGGCACAATCGCTGGGAGCCATGACGGGTGAAGCGATGGGGATGCTGTCGGTAGAACTGTACGGTAAAACGGTCGGTGAGCTGACGGAAGACGAAAAAGCGACAGTGAGCGCCTTTGCGAGTTTGGCAGCGGGAATAGCCGGCGGATTAGTGGGTGGCGATACATCGAGCGCAGGCAATGCCGCCGAGGCAGGGAAGACCACGGTTGAGAATAACTATTTATCGAACAAAGATGTCCTTGATTTAAGAAAAGAGTTAATCAAAGCGACAGAAACTGGTGCAGATAAAGAACTCATATTTGACCAGTTCCGCGAGCTGAGTAAAAAGAAACGAGATGAAGCTGTCGCTGATGCGAAAGAAGGCAAAATTACAGCCAGTATCACGTCATGGTCTGATGTGCTTACTGGGGTAGACCAAGCGGACTCGTTAAAATGGATTGCATGGATAGACTCTTTAAGTGCTGATGATAGAAAAGCGCTGGTTAACTTAGTTAAAAATGAGAATGAGATAACCGCAGCGGCAATTTTTAATTCAGCGACACCCGAAGTTAAACTTGCTTTAGGTGGCAAAGAAGGCCTTGATAAAATAGGGGTAGCCGGTGTAGGCAAGAACACAGGTATTACTGTTATATCAACGGCTATTAAAGGGAATAAAGGTACAAATGAAACAAGCCCAAAAGGCAATCAATCTTCTGAAAGCAGTTCAAATCAATTAACAATTAATAAAGGACAGCAAAATAAGCATATTGTAGGAACAAATGAGCATAAGATTTCTTTAAATGCCAACCAAAACAAAAGCATAATTACTGTTCTTCCGGAGGCGTTATTACCAAATTTAGGTAAAGGTGAGCAAGTTGGTAAAATACCAGTCGGCCAACCAGGATCGAAAGAACGAATTAATTATGGAAAAATTATTGGGAATTATACAGATCCTGAAACTGGTAAATCTCAACCAACAACAAATGGTATTGTGCATTATGGGAAAAATGGTGTTCATATTGTCCCATCAAGGCCATCGGAGTAATAGTATGAATCAAAAAGATATTAATTTAGCTAATCGCTTAAAGTTATCAGCACAAAGAGCACTGTTAGGGGCAATAACGCCAAATATTAGAACAATTTTTGTTGAATTAATTGACGATGATATTCAAATATATTTCTATTATGACGGGGTAGTCCAAGAAGATGATGAAGAAAATGCATCTATTGTTAGCTCGGAGATTATTGCTGACTTCGATGATGAATTTGACATTAATTTAGTAATTAAACAGGTTGACTATCCGATGGATATTATACAACCCAGTGGTATGTGCGTTTATTATAGAAAAGAAGTTCAATAATCCTTTTAGGAAAAAAGCTCCCAGCCCTACACTGGGATCTCCTTAGCCGCCTTACTCCCCCTCAGCCAGCCGGATAATTAACTGTCCGGCTTGGCGAGTGAGGGTATAGTGTCTACCGACCTCAAACCCCATCTCTTTCAGCCACTTACCGCTTAAGGTGAGTTGTGGGCTGGAGTTGGGCTTACCGCGGTTCGGGGCGTAACCTACTGTATACTGTCTGGTTTTAACCACTTCTTCTTTAGCTGTCGGTGTTTTTACACTACAATCGCGCTTAGCCATGGTGACTACTCCTTTAGTTGCTGTGGTTAGCAGTTAAAGCGAGTTGCACCTCGTTTTAACTGCGCTAAAAATCTGGTTAATTACTCTTTGTTGTCCACCGTTTAGCTATAAAGTGATACGTGAAGATAAAAATAGCTTCACTAGTGTAGGTGACATTGATGCGAAGAAAACAAATTTCAATCATGCCGAACAGAAGTTATTTAACCACATTCAAGATTCATACAAAGGACAAAAAGCAGATGTAAACATGGCAATACAAAATACATCTCAAAATAAACAAGGAATGTGTGTGAGTTGTGGCTATACAAGTCAAAATTTTGCAGAGAACAATAAAAATCTTAATGTAAATATCTATCAAGGCTCTACGGGTAAAAACAAATGATGAACAATGAACTAATCAATTATCTGCATTCTGTTTATCCAGAATTACCGATTGATTTTAGCTATATGCGAGGTTACTCAGCTGATGAAATCCAGAAAATTGAACGCTTATACGATATTAAAGTTACAGACCAGTTGTATGATTTTTTAACAAGTATTGGTCGTTGCAGTGGTGGTCTTTTTGGTGATGACCCTCTTCTTTTTTACCAAAATCAAAAGACTATTAGAGGGGATATTTTGTTTCAGATCGGTTCAAGACAAGATTTAGCTTCTATTCAAAGACATGACTTATTGAAGCAAAAACCTTTTTTTATCTCTGTAGAAAGCTATACGCAGTATTTTTTTGTTTTAACAGCTTCTGATAACCCTGACCTTATTTATCAATATGATGAAAATGAAGAAACCGTAGAAGCTACAGATTGGGATCTTAAAAATTATTTAAGACATGTTGTTAATGTATACACTCGAAATTACGATGTTAAAGCATCTTTCGATCAACATGGTGAACTTATTATTATTTGATTGCTTAAAATCCCAGCTCTATACTGGGATCTCCTTATCTGCCTTATTCCCCTTCAGCCAGCCGGATAATCAACTGTCCGGCTTGGCGTGTGAGGGTGAAATGACTTCCCACCGTAAACCCAAGCTCATTCAGACACTTACCACTGATAATCAGCTGTGGGCTGGGGTTCGGGCGCTGTCGGTTGGGCAAGTACCCCACTGTATACTGTCTTGATTTTACCGCCTGTTCTTTAGCTGTCGGTGTTTTTTACTTTACACTCGTCTCTAGCCACTGTGACTACTCCCCGTCATGCCAATCATCGGTATGCTCTTCTCTTAGGCGTTCGCCAAATCTAAAAAATAACCAATCATATCTTGCCCTTTGGGCTTTTAGCTATTTACATGATTTTTGAGTCCATCGTGTAAAACATGAGAGCAATGGGCACTATCAAAGTGGTGGGTTCACTGCTGACCAATGTGAATAACAAAGGGAAAGACAGCAATACCACGCATGCTGCGGTATCGGAAGGTGAGATAATCCTTCGTGATAAGGCTAATCAGAAGCAAGATATACCTCTACTCAGATGGCAAAATTTATTAAAACATCATAAATATACACAATGGTTATCTTTGCAAACTCATAATATGAACAAGCTTATATAAAAACAGTACAACCTCGGCTTCTTAGTATTTTTACAATCGCAGGTTCTATACTAAAATTATTCCATCGTAAGTCTAGCTTCATTAGTTTTGGTATATTTACTAGGCTATCGGGTAAATTACTAAGCTGATTAGCACGTAAATCTAGATATTGAAGTGACTCAATTTCCCCAATAGAGCTCGGTAGTGAATATAGTTTATTAAACCTTAAATTAAGAGTGTGAAGATGTTTAAGACTTGATATCTTTGAAGATATGTTATCAATTTTATTATTATTTAAGTCGAGTATTCTTATTGCAGCTAAACCTAAAATATCATCGGGTATATGAGTTACTGAATTATTCATTAAATAAACCTCATGGACACCCGATAGCTGCGTGATCGAGTTTGTTAAATCTGTAATTTGATTGTTATATAATCTTAATTCTTTCAAATTTGTTAACTTAGAAAATTGGTCAGGAAGTTTTTTTAATTGGTTATCAGTGGCATTAAAATATAACAAGTCGTGTAGGTTTGATAATGATTCAGGAAGCTTTTTAATACCATTATCGCTTAAATAAAGAAATTGTAGCTTATTTAGGTTACCAATTTCGGTAATGACCTCATTAATGCTATTATGCCCTAAATCTAGCATCTCAAGATAACAAAGGCTTGCTATGTCAGTAGGGATTGATTTAAGTTCATTACAAGATAAGTTAAGGACTTTTAATGATTTACATTGGGTTATTAATGATGGGAACTCCGCTAACTTATTGTTATATGCACTAATAACACTATAGGAAAATGGCGATGAAATTAATGAATCAATTTCTAGATGGTGACCTGAATCTAAATTTAACGCTAAACTAGAATCTGAATGTTGGTGTAACATAGGTTTCTCCCTATGATGAGTAAGTGAGTTACCCTTAAATTTCAGGTAACGCTCAAAGTCAGTAATAGTATAAAACAACCACGATATTCTAATTAAACAAAATAATACATAACAAAAGGTAGGAAATAATGTCTAATATCTTGTTATTAGATAGCGACAATTTTTCACGTATGCTTTATCAGCCTGAACAACAACCTGGGCAGTGCGTTATTGTTTATTTTTCGGCTTCTTGGTGTGTACCATGTAAGAACATGCAACCTATTTTCCAACAAGTCGCGAACCACATTGATGATAAAAAAATAGTTTTTGGGGTTGTCGATATTGCACAATCACCAACTTTAGCACCTAAGTACGGGATAAAAACTGTACCCACTATCGCAATTTTTCAGGACACTCGGTTAGTTCACACGATTGCAGGAGAGGTACCCTTAAATAATGTATTAATGGTATTGAAGCAGGTGCTCGATAGTTAGTAATATTCGATTTTTTGCGTTAAGTTAACTCTAACTACTCATACAAGACATTCACAATGTTAATACTTATTTTAGAAGGTGTATTAATCGGTTGCTTACTTGGTTTAACTGGGGCCGGTGGCGGGATTCTTGCTGTCCCCGCCCTGATGGTAAGCCAGAACTGGAGTGTAGCTTTAGCCGCTCCAGTTGGTCTTTTGGCAGTGACACTCGCTGCTTTGGTTGGTGCAATTCAAGGGCTTATAAGTAAAACTATTCGATATAAAGCTGCTATTTGGATTGCGTTATTAAGCATACCTACGGCTAAATATGGTATCTATCTTTCCCATATTATCTCTCCGGTTTGGTTAACGCTCACTTTCAGCATGGTTATGTTTTATGTGGCTTATCGAGGTTTTTTGGGCGAACCAAGTGAGTTAACGCATTCAGTTTGCCAAATTAATCAAGAAACAGGAAAGTTTATTTGGAATATGAAAACTGCTGCTGTACTTGGTGGTATTGGTATAATTTCTGGGTTATTGACAGGGTTGCTCGGGGTGGGTGGGGGTTTTGTGATAGTCCCAGCACTACGGAAGTTTACCAATTTAAATATGAAGAGTATTATCGCAACATCATTACTGGTGATTTTTTGTATTGGTAGTATTAGTATTTTTATTAATGTATTAAATGGATTCCCCTATCCAAAAGAAATTAGCTCTATTTTTATTGTCTCTTGTATTATTGGTTTATTAATAGGGAGGTTAATAATTAATTATCTTTCAGCTAAAATGATTAAAACAATATTTTCAATATTGGTCATTATTGTTGCATTAGGCTTGTTTATTTCATCATTAAGTGAGTTGAATTTCATTTGATTTATTAAGGGATTAATAGGTAATCGATTAATCTATGTGGTATGCCACTATTTTTGATAAACCGTAGTTTAACCTATCATAATGGCATAAAATCGATTTATCTTCATCCGCAAATAGGTATAATGAATAATCGCATTTTTTCTGCCCTGATAAAGATTGATATGAACTAATATTATATTCATCGGGGTGGTCATTAAAGGTTAACTAATATAATTATGGCAAAGCAAGATAGCTCAACAACGATAATAGATATAGCTAAGCGTGCTAATGTAACGGATATTACAGTCTCAAGGGCATTTAACCATCCAGAAATGGTAAAGAAAGAAACTCGAGATAAAATATTGGCAATAGCTCAAGAGCTAAATTATGTTCCTAACCTTTTCGCTCGGAATTTGAAGAATAAAAATAGCCGCATAATTGGTGTGGTTACTGATAGCACATTTAACCCATTTTATGTTGTATTAATTCAAACAGTTTCTCGTTTAGCGAAAGAAAAAGGCTATCAGGTGATGATCTTTGACTCGGATAGCGATGAAAAAGCAGAGAAAACGGCTATTGAGACCTTAGTTAGCTATAAGGCTAGTGGGATTCTGCTATCTCCTGTTCGCGATGATAAAGGCTATCAACCAAGTTACCTTTCTTTAATTGACCAGCACAATGTACCTTTAGTTTTTGTAGACCGTGCAATTTATGGCTATGAAAATAAATACTCGGGTTTATTTTTGAAAAACTTTGAAATTGGGGCATTAACAGGTAAGTTTTTGAGTCAGCAAGATTGTGATAATACGTTAATTGTTTCTGGTCCTAAAGACTCGGAAATTAGTTTGTCGCGTTTATCAGGAATATATGAGGCCTTTCCAAATAGGGGGAACATTCATGTATTATACAGTAGCTATATGTTTAATAAAAATGATGAAGCTTATTTAAGGGAAAAGGTTCAAGAACTATACACACCTAATATGTATATTGTGGGGCTTAATGGTATTATCACAGCAGGTATGTATAAAATTATTTTAGAATTAGGCTTGTCTTGCCGTTATTTTTCAGTCGATTTACCGCCATATGCTGATACTTATCACCTGTCTATTTCAGGTGTTCATCATGACTCTGTTTACCTTGGTGAGTTAACTACAGATTTATTATTTTCTGAAATAGAGCGTGAAACAAATAAAAATCACCAAACAAAGCAAATATTTGTAGATGGTAAACTGGTTGTTTACTAATTAAAGCGGCCTCGTTTAGAGGCCCTTTAATTTTTTTATTATATTATTTTAATAAAAGTTTAGCTTAGCGTTTCATTGAGCTAATTAATGTTGCTCCCCAGATAATTAAGCCTTTTACAATATATTGTACATAAGGGGAAATACCGAGTAAATTTAAGCCATTATTGAGAACACCTAATATCATTGCTCCAATTAAGGTTCCGATAATCATTCCTCGGCCACCAGCGATGGATGCACCACCAAGCACAACGGCGGCAATAGCATCTAATTCAAAGCCTACACCTGCATTAGGTTGGCCACTCATAACACGGGAAGTAAAAATAAGGCCAGCGAATGCCGCGGTAAAACCACTAATCACATAAACTAACATTTTATAGCGTTCGACACGGATACCACTAAGACGAGCGGCTTCTTCATTACCTCCGATAGCATAAATATAGCGACCAAATGAAACGTGGTTTAAAACAACATAAAAAATTAAGTAAAGCCCCAGCATTAATAAAATAGGAACTTGTATCCCCATTAATTCTTCACGTCCCCAAAAAGCAAATTCTTGGGGGAGCCCTGAAACAGGATAGCCACCGGTATAAATTAATGCTAAGCCTTTGGCGATTATCATGGCACCAAGTGTGACAATGATAGGTGGCATTTTACCGTAAGCGGCTAATATTCCATTAATAAAACCGAATGCAATACCTGATAATAGGCCAAGAGCGATTGCGGCATAGGGGTCCATGCCATAATATTTCATTAAACCCGCCATTAAAGTTCCAGAAAGAGCCATAACAGCACCGACTGACAGGTCAATCCCCCCGGTCAAAATAGCAAATGTCATACCAATAGCAATAATGGCATTAATTGAAACCTGACGAGCAATCGTTGAAAGATTATTTACCGTTAAGAAATGCTCATTAAAAATGGACATACATGTAAATAAAAGAATTAAACCAACGAGTGGTAAAAATGCAGGTATTTTTGTTAGCTTAGAAAAACTAAATTTATTTTTAGTTAATGGAATAGCACTTTGATTAGACATAGTCATTATCCTATATAATATTGCCGGCTGCATGTACCATGATCTGAGTTGAGTTTATATCGTCCCCATTTAACTCAGCGGCAATTTCACCATCTCGAAAAACTAAAACTCGGTCACTAACACCGATAACTTCTGGCAACTCTGATGAAATCATAATGATAGAAATCCCTTTTTCAGTCAGAGAGCGCATTAACTGATAGATTTCTGATTTCGCACCAACATCAATTCCTCGAGTAGGCTCATCGAAAATAAGAATTTTAGCTTGCTTATTTAGCCAGCGAGCAATAACAACTTTTTGCTGATTACCACCACTTAAAGTGGAAACGGCAGTGTGAGGCTCTGGTGTTTTAACTTTTACTTGAGAAATTAATTCAATAGATAAAGTGAGTTCTTTTTTATTTTGGATTAAAAATAATTTTTGAGCGTGGTTATTTAACCAAATATTCTCTTTTACAGAGAAAGGCAAAACAAGTCCTTGAGTTTTTCGACTTTCAGGTAATAAACCAATTCCTAATTGTAAAGCCGTCGCAGCTGATTTAATTTTGACTTCTTTACCTTCTAAAATAACTTTTTTCTTATAGGATTTATCAGCACCAATCATGGCAAGAATGGTTTCGGTACGGCCTGAGCCGACTAAACCAGCTAACCCTAATATCTCCCCTTTTTTTAACTGAATATGGTTTACAGGGCTATTAGCAAAACGCTGGACCTCAGCATCTAAAATGACCTCTTGTTGATCAAATTGGCGCTTATGAGGGTAAATATTTTCTACTTCACGACCGACCATCATTTCGATAATCACATCTAAATCGGTATCATCGACTTTACGCGAACCGATGTATTGACCATCGCGTAATACGCTGATAGTGTCACAAATCTCATAAATTTCTTCTAAATGGTGAGAAATAAAAAACATCCCAACCCCTTTAGCTTTTAAATCACGCATCACATCAAATAAATGATTGGCTTCATTTGGTGTTAATGTCGCTGTAGGCTCATCTAATACGAGGATTTTTGCATCTAAAGAAAGTGCTTTTGCAATTTCGACAAATTGTTGTTCTGCGATACTTAAATGGCTAATAGGTTCATCAATATTAATATTCACACCTAGCTCAGCTAATATCTCCTGAGACTTTTTACGCATTGATTTTCTATCTAATAAACCAAGTTTATTCTTTAACTCTCTATTTAAAAAAATATTTTCAAAAGCATTTAAATAAGGAATTAGTGAAAACTCTTGGAAAATAATACCCACACCCGCTTTAATGGCGTCTCTGTAGTTATGAAACGTATGTTCCTTACCTTCAATCAGAATTTGCCCGCTATCAGGTTTATGTATTCCACATAAAACTTTCATTAGCGTTGATTTGCCTGCGCCATTTTCACCTAATAATGCGTGAACCTCTCCTTTTTCCAAAGAGAGATTGATATTATCTAACGCCTTAACCCCAGGGAAAGTTTTGCTGACATCTTTTAATGCTAATAATTGCATCATATTGCTTCCCTATATTTTCTTCACCGCTTAAAAATGGGTAACAAAGTCATTTGGAAGATAAATATTCCAATATGCATTTTATTATTAATTGTTATTGGAGATGTATTGCACCTATACATAGGATATGGGTGCAATACATTATTTATAAAACGAACGATTACCAGTGGAAATCTTTAGCGTTAGTTTTGTCGATTAACTTAACATCAATAGGGACTTCTTTCGGTACGTTAGCGCCCCAATATTTTGCTAGCCCCATTGCTAAGCCAATGCGGACTTGGTCACGCGGGAACTGCGCAGAAGTTGCGATAAACGGAGAGTTACCTTTTGCAATTTCAGCAACAGCTTCAGGTGAACCATCAACACTGACCAATTTCACATCACGACCAGAGGATTCAATTGCGGCTAATGCACCTAAAGAACCGACATCATTAACACTAAAGATCCCGTTTAGTGTAGGGTTAGCTTGTAGCATGTTTTCTGTGACATTCATTGCAGTATCACGCTCTTGCTTACCGTTCAATTTAGTCACAATCTTGATATTTGGATATTCTTTCATGGCGGCTTCGAAACCGCGAACACGTTCTAGAATTGGGACTACTGGAATACCATCTAAAATAGCGACTTCACCTTTACCACCAAGTGCTTCACCTAGGCGTTTACCTGCCATTAAGCCCGCATCGTAGTTTTTAGAACCTACAAAAGAGTCTATTGGCCCATTTGCTTGCGCATCAATAGCGATGACAACGACGCCGGCTTTCTTCGCTGCAAGTACTGCAGTTTCAGCACCGACACTATCGGCTGGGTTGATTAGCAAAATATCGATTTTTTTCTGTAACATATCTTCGATATCGCTGGTTTGTTTTGAGACATCATGAGCGGCGTCAGAAATATATAATTGTGCACCCATATCGCCTGTTGCGCTCTCTAAGGCTTCTTTCATGGTGACAAAATACTCGTTATTTAGCTCTTGAAACGACATGCCAACGGAAACTGGTTTAGCCGTAGCGTTAAACGCCATACCTAAGGTTAGTACACTTGCAGCTACAGCTAACTTTTTGAATTTACTCAACATAAGATGTTCTCCTAAACGAGCGTTTAATTATATGTAGGGTATTACTTTGTTTAATGTTTATTTGAATTATCAATTGCGACAAACGGTTAATATATTTATGGTTTAATGACGACTTTAATTGAGTCTGCCGATTTGGCCATAACAAAGGCTTCTTCCCAATCATCGATGGAGTAGAAGTGGGTAACGATATCATCGGCACTGACTAAACCACGGCTAAATAGGTCGATAGCGACTTCATAGCTGTATGGGCCTAAGTGAGCTCCGCGGATATCTAATTCTTTACGGTCACCAATAATCGACCAGTCAACGGTTGTTTCTTTGCCAAAGACGCTAAACTCAACGAAACGCCCCAATTTACGGATCATTTCTAGGCCTTGAGTAACGCCAATAGGTGCGCCTGTCGCTTCGATATAAACATCGCAACCGTAGCCTTCGGTCATCTCTTTAACTAGTTTGATGGCGTCTTCTTTAAGCGGGTTGATCACCACGTCAGCCCCAAATTTTTTTGCTAGCTCAAGGCGTTCATCAATAGCATCGATAACGACCAGTTTTTTCGGAGTTTTCAGTTTAGCAACTTGGATCATGCATAATCCAAGAGGCCCAGCACCGGCAATGACGACGACGTCATTTAAGTCAATATCACCACGGCGTACCGTGTGAATAGCACAAGCCATTGGCTCAATTAAAGCGGCATCTTTATCCGAAAGTTCATCAGGGATTTTGTGAATAATTGCACGTTCAGAAAACCGCATATATTCAGCCATACCACCATCGGCAACTTCTTTTTGGAAGCCATAGATATCATGGGTTTCACACATCCAGTATTTACCAGATTTACAGAAACGGCATTCCCAACAAGGAACGATTTGTTCTGCTAGTATGCGGTCACCTACCTTTAATTTAAATTTTTCGGCAGAGCCTTCACCTAATTCAGCGACACGACCATAAAATTCATGGCCTGGCACTACAGGTGCTTTGATCCACGGGTCATCTCCCCAGAACATTTGAGCACCATCATTCGCTTTACAGTCACCAGCACAGATCCCGCACCCATCGACTTTGATAACAACTTCTCTATATCCTGGTATTGGTCTTTTTATATTTTCAAATCGGTAATCATGGGGACCATGACAAACAACGGCTTTCATTTTTTCAGGTAGCTTACTCATGTTCTAAAACCTCTTTCTAGTTGTTAGCCCTAATGTTGACGTCAACATTAAGCGTTTTTTTTATAACTCATGACTTGATTTTTTAACGCTTAACTATCAATAACGGTACGAATGTAAGAAAAATGGTTATTTAATGTTATAGATAAAATAAATTTTTTTTAATATGACGACGTCGTCATTTTTGAAGCTAGGTATTTAAAAAACTAAAATTTGTGATTTAAATCCTAATTTTAGTCGTCTCTCTAAGTGTTTTCATTAGTAAATGGGAACGCTATGGATGTTTGTAATGCAATGAAATTAAACATAAAAAAATTCTCATTTCTCGATTTACTTCTTTTTAAGAAATGAATGTAACGCCGAGTATAATTATTTTAACTATTTTCAGAAGAGGGGAATGTATGCAAAAACATTTCAGCTCACATTTTTCAATGAAAATAATTTTAATGATTATCAAATAAAGTGATCTATATTGGTGAAATAGCCATTATTTTAAGAAATAAAATTTTATTTAAAAAGACTAAACAGAGTAATAGATAATTTTGATTGGTTATTGCTACTATTTTTATTAAGAATGACTTTTACAAAAAAAGAGCTTTATACTTTGTTGTAATTTATCAAGCAAAGCATAAAGCCAATTAGAGCCAATATTTAACTTCATTTTGTTAAGGAAACTGTCGAACTACTATTAAATAAAGTGGTGCGAGGGGGATTCTCTCGCACCGAAAGCAGAAGGTTAAACGACCATCGGTGCAATGATAAAACCGAAGGCGACACCTGCAATTATTCCGCCTAGCCCTGGTAACATAAATGGGTGATTTAAAATGTATTTTCCGACGCGTGTAGAACCGGTTGAGTCAAACTCTATTGCGGCTAAAGACGTTGGATAGGTAGGCAGAACAAAAACCCCAGTGACGGCGACAAAAGATGCCAATATAGCCCATGTTGGAACATCTAAGGCAATGGCTAAAGGAATAATTAATGGTGTGGTGGCACCTTGTGAGTAGAGTAATGCGCAGGTAAAAAATAGCACTAAAGCTAACAAAATAGGGTAGGCGGATAATACATCTCCAGCGATGGCTTTAATTTGGTCCATATGCGCATCGACAAATGTAGTTCCTAAAGTCACGATACCTAATATGACCGCGAGGGAGCTCATTCCTGAACGGAAAGTTGGCGCTAAAACAATTGAATTTGGCGATGTTTTACAAAAAACAACCATTAAACACGCAGCACTGAGCATACAGATAATGATGATATCTCGAGTTCCCATGGGTTTACCAATATCAAAACCAGGGCGCAATTGAGGGAATGCAGCTAGTATAACGATAGCAAACGTCGCAATAATAAATAGGACGACAGAGAATTTTTCTCTCGTAGTGCTCTCGCCTTTTTTCTCTTCGTATTTATGAACTAACCCTTTTTGTAGGCGTTCTAAATAAACCTCATCATCTTCTAGTTCACAGCCTTGGCGTGATGCGATAAATGCTGCGACCATTGCTGCGACGAAAGAGGCTGGTAGACAAACAGACATAACCACAATAAAGGTAACACCATTCCCTTCCATAATGGTTAACATGGCAGCCATCGCCGCACTGATTGGCGAACCAGAAATGGCGATTTGGGATGCAACAACTGAGCCTGCTAAGGTTCTGGATGGGCGGATACCCGAATCTTTCGCAATTTCAGCAATCACGGGGAGCATGGAGAACACAATAAAGCCGGTTCCTGCCATGATAGTCATTACCCAAGTTGTAATTGGTGCTATAATATTCAAATACTTAGGGTTTTTACGCATAAATTTGCTGGCAAGGCGTACCAAGTAATCCATACCTCCAGCAGCTTGTAATGCGGACGCTGCAACTACGACGGTCATAATAATTAAAATAACATCGACAGGGGGAGAGCCTATAGGTAAACCAAATCCAATCGTTAAGACGGCTAAACCTAATCCACCGCATAGCCCTATACCTATTCCTCCCATACGTATACCGAAGAAAATTGCGCCTAATACCACAATGATTTCTAGCCAAACCATAATCGTCTCCAATAGACAATATATTGTCATTAGTAATATAAAAATTAATTTTTGATAATTAATATGAGTTATAAATGTTTTTATGCGTTTCTATTTATCATTAGATTTTGTCGCCCAACTCTATTTTCATACCAATGAATACTGGCTCTGACTAATGAGCTGGTTGAGTCAATGTATTTTTCAGGGTATTTATTTGTTTCATTTTCAAGAATGACGGGAACTTCAGTACAACCTAAAACAATAATTTCAGCACCTCGGGAAAATAATAATTCGGCTTGTTCTTTCATGATGGATTCCGCTGTTTTTTTATTTCCCGACTTTAATAAATAAATGCTTTTCATTACCATTTCTTGGCTTTTAATATCTGGAGTAATACACTTTAATTTTTCACTCTCTATATTTTTTTGATATAACCCCATAAGCATAGTGGCATTGGTTGCTAATAAACCGATATGTTTTTTCTTAGTGGCTAGCACTTCCATCATTGTCGTTTCAACAATACTTAGCATATCGACGTGACAGGCCTGCTTGAGCTCGTCAAACCAAAAATGTGCAGTATTACAAGGGATAACAATACATTCAGCACCAGCAGTTTCGAGTTTTTTTAAATAATCAGTCATTAAGGGCAAGGGGGATACGCCATGGTTTAATAACGCTTCAGTACGGTCTGGAATATCAGGAATGGATGATATTATTAAAGGGATATGCTCTTGGTCTTTATTTGCGACAGTATAGTTCACAAATTTATTAAATAAATCGACGGTGGCAGCAGGCCCCATTCCTCCTAACACTCCAATTAAACCTTTCATTTTAATACTCCTGCCTCATACACCTTATTTTATAAAATAAGGGTAGTGAGATGTTATATTACTTAAATTATTTAACATATAAGTTAATATTTAATTAGCTATTAACTTATTTATCCCTGATTAATCTGTGGATAATATTTATCAATGTTTATCTAGGAAGAGAAATGCAAGTAAGTATGGTTTGATGCAAGATACGCATTAAAAATTAATCCTAAAATTAAATTATTTTAATAATGTAAGCTGAAAGGCTGAGTAGCATTGGCTTTGTGGAAAAGATATGAAATAAATAAAATTAGTTTTTGATTTTTGTTAATGTTTTAAATGGCAGGCTTATGCATAATACAAATAATGAATCTACAATATCAGCTTAATATTTTAACTAACAATTAACTTAAGATATCAATAAAAAAACTTTTAATGTTTTATATTTTAACAGCAAGTCCACTTAAGGCTTAATAACATGAAAAATATAGAAACAAAGTGGCTATATGATTTTTTAACACTGGAGTCATGTCGGCATTTTTCTCATGCAGCAGAACAACGAAATATTTCTCAACCTGCTTTTAGTCGCCGAATCAAGGCATTAGAAGAAGCAATAGGTGTTGAATTGTTTGATAGAACCACATCCCCTTTACAGCTTTCTGAAGAAGGCAAAATATTCCATTCCCAAGCTCGTAGCTTATTGCAGCAATTAGAATGTAACTTAAATGAATTATCTGGGCACAATGTGCTGAGTCTGCCCAATATTAAAATTGCTGCGGCGCATTCGCTGTCATTAAGCTTATTGCCTAAGTTAGTTCATGCATTATCAGGTTATGGGGAAGAATTTGTCTATCATGTTGAAGCCATTGATGTGGTTCAAGTGGTAAATACGTTGCGAGAAGGGAAGAGCGATTTTATCATTTCATTTTATGATGAGGATTTAATGCAGTCGCCATTTTCTTGTTTAAATGTGTTTGAGTCCGAGTTGTACCCAATTTGTGCAGCGGATGAGTTTGGCAAACCGTTATTTGATATCTACCAACCTCAAGTACCGTTATTGAACTACACCAGTGCTTCTTATATGGGAAGGTTAGTTAATCGTCGATTAAGTGAGTTTGGTGCGATTAACTCTAAAACACTCTTTATGTCATCAATGAGCGAATTGCTAAAAAATATGGCATTGGATGGTCATGGAATTGCATGGTTACCGATTTACTCGGTAGTTAATGAGTTAAAAGAAAAAAAAACTAGTCTGTCTCAACACCCCAGAATTAACGATACCTATTCAAGCTTACATTTACCGCATGGATACTCGCTTGAATAAAACAGCAGAGGATTTTTGGCGTATTTTAAAGAAAAATATTCCAGAAGATTTACGGCATTTGTAATGGAAAAGGAATAATTTATGATACATAACATCTGGATATATTGAGCGTTATCCTACGATGATATTGATGGGGTCTTAGCTGGTAATTAAGTCATAAGGTGTATAAAAGACCTCTATTTAGGTAGCCAGATTAATTATGTAGCCTTAATTTTAGCTTGTATTCCGTCAATGATTATCAGCGCTTGGGGTCTTACCCTGAAAAATAGCTTTAGTTTTTAGTGAATGTTTAAGCTTATCGTTGCTGAGAGAGTATTTTTGGGTGTGTGACCAACACCTATTTGGAAAACATGTTTAGGTTTCTTTAAAGAAAACTTTAATTTACTCTCTTTTAGATTATCTTATTTGGATTGGTTATTTGTGGTTAAAAGAAAAAAAGTACTTTAATAGACAAAATATTATTAATGTATTCTCTTCAGCGTTAGCTAAAAATGAGAATGAGCGTCAATAAGTTTTGACTTTACTTAAAAATTGATTATCGGAACTGTATTAAATACTAAGCTTTTACATATCTGTGATATGGCAAAATCAGCCTACTGTTATAGGTAATTTTTGCTATAGCTTTTTCCCTTAGGGGCTGCTCATATATTAGGGTAAGCTTTGGTTTTTATATAACCATCTGTAATTAAAGGGTTTGTTTTTATCGATATGTTGTGAAGTAGCAGGCTTGGGATGAAAAAGCTTGCCGGATAAGTCGAGTAGTTATTTGCTTATGCTAACGAAAAATTTAAAAATATAGTAGGTGCTTTTTATTTGGATATTAAAAAACAGAGGAATATCATTTATTGACAATTGAAAAATGAACTAATTGTTTTTATTGAATTTAGTTTCGATTTTTTTATTGATAATCTTACTGATCACTCTATTATGAGTATAGTTTCAATTATAAATCATTTCTAATATTTAAATATTGTTATGTTAATTTAGGAGTATCCATGGAGAATATATTGTCAATTTTGGATGTCCCAAATACTGCATTTATGCTGCTTTGTACGAGCCTTGTTATGCTAATGACTCCTGGACTTGCTTTTTTCTATGGTGGATTAGTCTCTCGTAAAAGCGTTATTACTATTATGTCCCAGAGTTTTTTTTCTATGGGGTGGGTGGCAATTATTTGGTTTGTAGTTGGTTATTCATTATCGTTCGGTCCCTCGATTAATGGGATTGTCGGTGACCCATTTTATTATGCATTCTTGAATAACATAAGCCCTCAAACGATGTATACCGGTAATGATGGCGGCTTACCAATACTGGTTCATTTTGGATATCAAATGATGTTTGCGATTATTACTCCAGCCTTAATTACCGGGGCTTTCGCAAATAGAGTTAATTTCCCTGCTTATCTCGTATTCTTAACCCTATGGACATTATTTGTCTATGCACCGTTCGTTCATATGGTGTGGAGCCCAGATGGTATTTTTGCTAAATGGGGCGTTGTTGATTTTGCGGGGGGTATTGTCGTTCACGCAACAGCAGGTTTCGCTGCAATTGCTTCAGCGTTATATGTCGGTAAAAGAGCCGTTAAATCGGATGGTACTCACAATATTCCGTATATTGCACTTGGCGCGGCTTTATTGTGGTTCGGTTGGTATGGTTTTAACGCGGGCTCTGAATTGCAAGTCAATACTGTAACTGTTTCAGCGTTTATTACTACAGATATCGCCGCCGCATTTGCAGCAATTACTTGGTTTATTATTGAACGCTTCCATACAGGAAAACCTAAACTTGTCGGTTTTTTAACAGGGGCTGTAGCAGGGTTAGCTACTATCACACCGGCTTCGGGGTATGTTTCAATAGGTTCTGCAGCAATTATTGGGGTTATTGCCAGTATCGTCTGCTATACCTGTGTTTTCTTAGTCCGACGCCATTTAGATGATGCATTAGATGTTTTCGGTGTGCACGGTGTCGGTGGTATTACAGGCTCAATTTTAGTCGGTGTATTTGCATCAACGGTTTGGAATGCGAAAGGTCCCGCGGGGTTAATTGAAGGTAACGGCATGCAAATTGTGAAGCAAACTGTAGCTGTTGTCTTTACCAGTATTTGGTCCTTTGTCTTTACAATCTTAATTCTTTGGATAATCAATAAATTTACGCCAGTTAGAGTCGACCAAAATGCGGTTGGTGACAATTTAGATATTGTTGGATTTGACGAAGACGCGTACCGAGAAAAAGCAGATTAGTTAGCAAATATATTATTTCTTGCAGTTTATCCTAATTGGTGGGTTTATTTGAACCATCGGTTGGGGTAGCTGCTAAATACAGCTGGTAATTTAGGATGGGTATATGAAAAAGAAAATAGCAATAGCTATTCAGGCTATTTGTTTTATGGGGCTATCGATGGGTGCAAATGCTGCGACCGATACACAGCAACCACAAACTTTGCGTCTAGCGATTGGCTCTGAACCAACCGAGGGGTTTGACCCAATGTTAGGTTGGAGCCACGGCAGCTATTTACTTTTACATAGCCCATTACTCAAGCAAAAAGCGGATTTGTCATGGCATAGTTACATGCTTGAGAAATATGAACATTCAGATGATGGTAAAGAGTGGACATTAAAATTAAAGGATGGACTTAAATTCTCCGATGGCTCCCCTTTAACGGCAAAAGATGTCGTTTTTACCTATAACAATGCCGCAGCAAGTGGTGGAAAAGTGGATATGGGGAACTTTGCTAAAGCGCAGGAGATTGACCCATCAACCGTTAAAATCACATTATCCTCACCCCAAAGCACCTTTATTAACGTTTTGGGCTCATTAGGCATTGTTTCAGCAGATAAATATGATGCAAAAAAATATGCACATAACCCTATCGGAGCAGGCCCCTACCGTTTAGTGAATTTCCAGCCGGGCCAGCAATTAATCGTAGAAAGAAACCCTTTCTATGCGGGGCCTAAAAACGATTTCGATAAAATGGTTTTTGTCTTTCTCAATGAAGATGGCGCTTTTGCTGCCGCTCAAAGTGGTGAACTAGATATTGTACGCATTCCCGCAGCTGTCGCGAGTAATGCTAAAGATGTCAAAAGTATGAAACTAATTGAACGCCATAGTGTTGAAAACCGAGGGATTTCATTCCCAATTCCGCCAGCGGGCGAGAAAAATGCCTCAGGCGACCCAATTGGTAACGACATTACTTCTGATGTCGCTATTCGCAAAGCGATCAATTACGCCATTGACCGCAAACTATTAGCAGATGCTGTTTTAGAAGGTTTTGCTATTCCTGCTTATACGGGCGTTGAAGGCTTGCCTTGGAATAACCCTCAATCTTCGTTTAAAGATGGAGATATTGAAAAAGCGAAATCTATACTGGAAGACGCTGGCTGGAAAATTAATAAAGACGGCTTAAGAGAAAAAGACGGTAAGGTTGCGAAATTGACACTGTGGTATGCCAGTGGTGATAGCACTCGTCGTGATTTAGCTCAAGCCGTAAGGGCTAGCTTAAAGCCGATTGGCATTGAGATGGATTTAAAATCAGGCAGTTGGGAAACCGTGGAAAAGTACATGCATGCCAACCCAACATTATTTGGCTGGGGGAGCCTTGACCCAATGGAACTGGTGCATAACTACAGCAGCAAAGCGGCGGGTGTCGGGTTTTATAACGCAGGTTACTATAAAAACCCCGCAGTTGATAAGGTGATAGAAGAAGCACTTCGCCAACCAGATCAAGATGCAGCTATTCCATTTTGGCAAAAAGTGGATTGGGATGGACAAACAGGAACTGGTATTCAAGGTGACGCCGCTTGGGCTTGGTTAATGAACGTACAACACCTTTATTTATTGAATAACTGTGTTGAGCTAGGTAAAGGGGCACCTGAAATTCACGGTTCATGGTCAGTGTTGAATAATGTTGATGACTGGGCTTGGACCTGCAAGTAATGCGGACAACCATAGGGCTTTTGTTCAGGTTTATCTGTTTATTAGTGGTGACTGCATTTGGGGTTTTTATTCTCCTTAGCTATTCACCTATAGACCCAATTAAAGCCTATATTGGTAATGATTTAATGCATGTTCCCCCAGACCAGTATCCGTTGATTGCGGCTCGCTGGGGGCTTGACCAACCATTGTGGATGCAGTTTTGGCGTTGGTTTTCTCAGTTGTTACAAGGTGATATGGGGTATTCCATGCTCTATAACATCCCTGTATCACAGGTGATTACCGATAGGTTAGCGCCATCGTTAGCTTTGTTATTATCGGCGTGGCTGTTTTCTGGGGTGATTGGTTTTGGTTTGGGGCTGATAGCAGGGCGCTACCTAAATAGATGGCCAGATAAAATTATTTCAACGCTATCTTATTTATTGGCGTCGATCCCCGTTTTTTGGGTTGGTTTACTGTTATTGTCACTTTTTGCTGTTTCACTACAGTGGGCACCGATTTGTTGCGCTTGGCCGATTGGCTTAGATGAACAATCATCCACACTGTCACAAAAAGTGCACCATCTTGTGTTACCTGTAGTGGCTCTAGGGATGTTAGGCATTGGTAATATAGCTCTGCATACTCGTTCGAAAGTTGCTGAGGTGATGAACAGTGAGTTTATCCACTACGCGAAAGCTCAAGGGGATAAAGGGTGGTCGATGATAAGCTTTCATGTGGTAAAACATGCGATTACACCCGCAATATGTTTACAGTTCGCCTCTATTGGTGAGTTGCTCAGCGGAGCATTACTAGCAGAAAAAGTGTTTGCTTATCCTGGATTAGGCCAAGCAACCATTGATGCTGGCTTACGTGGTGACATCCCTTTGTTAATGGGGATCGTGATGCTATGTGCGGTAGTGATTTTCTTTAGTAATAGTATCTCTGACATGATGCTTAAGAGAGTGAATAAAGGGGTACTCCGAGAGCCATGACTTATAACCCAAATAAAGCCTTAATTAAGTTAGTTATTTCATTGTTATGTTTATTGGTTTTAGGGGCTTATGCCGCATGGCTTTCTCAAACTGATGTGGATGTGAATTTACTCGACCGTCGACAAGCGCCTTCATGGGCACATTTATTCGGTACGGATAATTTAGGTAGAGACTTGTGGGACAGAGTATTTCAAGGAATAGCGACCAGCTTACAAATTGGCACCACCGCAGCATTATCGAGTGGAGTGATAGCGCTTGTGATGGCAAGTTTATCTTCGTTCAGTAGGACGATGGATTATGTTATTCGTGGCTGTATTGACTCCCTGTTAGCCTTGCCTCACTTGCTATTATTGATATTGATTTGCTTTACGTTAGGTGGTGGAAAAGTGGGCGTAATTTGGGCTGTTGCTTTGACTCACTGGCCAAAGCTAACGTTGGTCTTACGTTCCGAGTTGCTTCGAGTGCAACAAACAGATTACATCATGTTATCGAAACGGATTGGAAATAGTGCGCTTTACCGATGCCGATATGACTATTTACCGATGATCCTTTCACAATGGTTAGTAGGGACGTTATTGATGTTCCCACATGCGATATTACACAGTGCGGCATTGAGTTTTTTGGGTTTTGGTTTGTCTCCACATGAAGCATCGTTAGGTATTTTACTTTCCGATGCATTGCGTTACTTAAGTACTGGTGCGTGGTGGTTAGCCATGTTTCCGGGCGTCGCATTAGTTGGGTTAGTGCTGTTATTTGATCAGTTTGCTAAAGCGGTACAACAATTATGGTTGAGGAGCGATTGATGCTAAGTTTTGATAACCTAACGATTGATGTTGCGAAATTTCGCTGGCTAGGCAAAAAGCGTTGGTCTCCACTTTTACAAGATATCTCATTGGATATTGCGCCAGGTGAAATGGTTGCATTGGTAGGAGGAAGTGGAGAAGGGAAAAGTTTACTTCTACAAAGTAGTTTAGGTTTATTACCTGAAAATATGCGTTGTCGCGGTGATATTGTATTAAATGGGTGCCAGTTGACAGAAAAGTCAAAACAACAATATCGCGGTAATTCACTGTGCTATATCCCACAAGGGGTTAGTGCATTAAATCCACTCATTAAGATAGGCCCTCAACTTGAACGTGCTGCGGTATTAAGTGGGCAGCATATTAAAATGCATGACGTTGCATTGCACTTACAGCAATACAATTTACAAGCAGATTTAATTCATAGTTATCCCAATAAGCTTTCAGGGGGAATGGCAAAACGCGTTCTCGCTTGTAGCGCGACGCTCTCCCAAGCTGAATATATTCTTGCGGATGAAATTTCATCATGGCTAGATGATGAACATGCGATACAACTTCTACAACATATCAAATCTCTTTGCTTTGCTGGTAAAGGTGTTTTATGGGTTACTCACGACCTTGCAATGGCGGTGCGTTTTGCTGATCGCATTGCGTTATTGCGTAATGGTGTTTTAGAAGAAGTACTCAGCAGTGAAATATTAAAGCAAGGCGGAGGAGGGAAGTGGTTTCAATCTCTATGGAATTCTTTGCCTGAACAACAGTTTATGAATTGGACTCAGTGAATAAATATTATTTAAAAATTAAATGTAGGAAGTCATCAATAAATAAAAACTCTTATTTCGATTATCTTAATTTGAATGTTTATTGGTGTGAATTTTATTTATTTAACTCGTCGTTATTAGATATTTAACTCAATTTATATTTAAAAATAAAATGAGTTATTCGCTCATAAAATGATTACTTATCAGTATTAACACTAAGCTTTATCAATTGAGGAGGCGTTATGCAGTTAACCCCAAGAGAAATTGAAAAATTGATGGTTTACACACTTGCTGATGTGGCTGAAAAACGCCGCGCACGTGGCGTGAAATTAAATTATCCCGAAGCCGTTGCCATTATCACGGTTACTGCACTTGAAGGTGCCCGTGATGGTAAAACCGTTGAGGATGTGATGAAAGAAGCAGCGACTGTTTTAACAAAAAAAGACGTTATGGATGGCGTGGAAGACTTAATTCCAAATGTTCAAGTAGAAGCTATTTTTACTGATGGTACTCGCTTAGTGACCGTCCATAATCCGATTAAATAAATGAAGGATGAGGTGAAATATGAGTAATTCAAAAACAAACATTAAAGCCCCGACTCCTTTAGGTGGTGTTATTTTTGCAGATGAGCCTATTGAGTTCAACGTTGGCAAACCTGAAACAAAAATTAAAGTCCGTAATACCGGTGACAGGCCTGTGCAAATTGGTTCCCACTTTCATTTTTTTGAAGTTAACCATGCATTAGAGTTCGACCGTGCAGCGGCTTACGGTAAGCGTTTAAATATTGCCTCTACAACGGCAATTCGTTTTGAGCCAGGTGATGAAGTAGAAGTTTCACTGATCCCTTATGGCGGAAAACAAAGTGTCTATGGGTTTAATAACCTTGTTGATGGTTGGGCGGGTGACAACGTTGCCGCTACTGAACGTCCTGCTAAAGCAATCGCCTTAAATAAAGCAATTGCTCGTGGTTTTAAGCATAAGGAACAGTAAGCGCGTTAGATGTCAGTAATGATGAATAACAATGCACCTTCTTAACATTAAAGGTAAATAACATGCCAAAAATTTCTAGACAAGAATACAACGGTTTATTCGGGCCAACAGTAGGCGATAAAATTCGTTTAGGCGATACCGACTTATATATTGAAATCGAAAAAGATTTACGTGGATATGGCGAAGAGTCTGTCTATGGTGGAGGTAAATCTTTACGTGATGGTATGGGAGCAAATAACACTTTTACCAGCGACAATGGCGTTTTAGATTTAGTTATCACTAACGTCACCATCGTGGATGCACGTTTAGGTGTCATTAAAGCCGATGTGGGGATTAAAGCGGGTAAAATTGTTGGTGTAGGGAAAAGTGGTAACCCAAATATTCAAGATAACATCACACCAGGCATGGTTGTCGGGGTATCTACGGATGCTATCTCTGGTGAACATTTAATCCTAACGGCTGCCGGTATTGATACCCATATCCACTTGATTTCTCCGCAACAAGCCTATGCCGCGTTATCAAATGGTGTGACAACTTTCTTTGGTGGCGGTATTGGCCCAACTGATGGAACTAACGGTACAACAGTGACGGCAGGCCCTTGGAACATGCGCTCTATGTTACGTGCTATCGAAGGTTTACCTATTAACGTGGGTATTTTAGGGAAAGGTAACTCGTATACACGTGAGCCACTTATCGAACAATTAGTTGCAGGTGCTGCGGGGCTGAAAGTTCACGAAGACTGGGGCGCAACAGGGAACGCTATTCGTCATGCGTTACGTATTGCTGATGAATTTGATGTACAAATCTCAGTGCATACAGACAGCTTAAATGAAGGTGGTTATGTTGAAGACACCATCGAGGCCTTTGAAGGTAGAACTATTCACACCTACCATACAGAAGGTGCGGGTGGTGGACATGCTCCAGATATCATTAAAGTTGTTAGCCAACCTAACGTATTACCAAGTTCAACCAACCCAACGTTACCGTTTGGCGTGAATAGCCAGTCAGAGCTATTTGACATGATCATGGTATGTCATAACCTGAACCCAAATATCCCTTCGGATGTGTCATTTGCGGAAAGCCGTGTTCGCCCTGAAACCATTGCAGCAGAAAACGTGCTGCATGATATGGGCGCTATTTCGATGTTCTCAAGTGACTCACAAGCGATGGGGCGTGTGGGGGAAAACTGGCTACGTATTGTCCAGACTGCGAACGCCATGAAAGCTTCCCGTGGCAAGCTACCTGAAGATGCTCCGGGTAATGATAACTTCCGTGTTCTGCGTTACGTGGCAAAAATCACTATCAACCCTGCAATTGCTCAAGGCATCAGCCATATCTTAGGCTCGATTGAAGTTGGCAAAATGGCCGATCTCGTATTATGGGACCCACGTATGTTTGGGGCTAAACCAAAACTGGTCATTAAAGGTGGCATGATCAACTGGGCTGCAATGGGTGATCCAAATGCATCCTTGCCAACACCTCAGCCTGTTTTCTATCGTCCAATGTTTGGTGCGATGGGTAAAACTGTCAATGACACCTGTGTGACTTTCGTTTCACAAGCAGCATTAGATGATGACATTAAAGAAAAAGCCGATCTTGAGCGCCAAGTGGTTGCAGTCAATAACTGCCGAGCAATCGGGAAACGTGATTTAGTGCGTAACGGTGAAACACCAAATATCGAAGTTGATCCTGAAACTTTTGCTGTAAAAGTGAATGGTGAACACGCAACTTGCCAGCCGATTAGCGAAGCTGCAATGAACCAACGTTATTTCTTTAGCTAATCAGTACATGTTTGGATTATCTGCCCGCCGGTGGTGGGCAGAATTAACATAAAAGGTAATATTATGATCATTATTGAACATATTCTTGGCAATGTTAAAAAAGACCCAGTGTGGCAAGCACGTCAGAAAAATGCTGATGTTGATATTTTGATCCTCGATCAACGAGAAGCTCAGAAAAGTCGCTGCCGTAAAAATACCGAAAAAGGCCAAGATTTAGGTATCGCGCTGGACAGGAATGTCTTGTTATCTGATGGCGACGTTTTGCTATTTGATGAAGCTACCAACGCAATGACGATAGTTCAGATCTCCTTACGTGACGTCATGATGGTCAACTTATCCCACCTAAAAAATCTAAGTACAGAAGAACATATTCGTATTAGCTTCGAATTAGGGCATGCATTAGGTAACCAACACTGGAAAGCCGTTTTAAAGGGAGACCTTGTTTACGTACCGCTAACGGTAAGTGAAAAGGTAATGGGGTCGGTCATGCGAACGCATGGTTTTGGTGAAGACACCTTTACCTTCGTGAAGGGCGAAACTATTTTACCTGAATTGAGCCACTCTGAAGCGCGTTTATTATTTGGTGGGGCAGAAGAAACGGATACGCATGTTCATGTGGAATTAGGGCAGATCCACGGACACAGCCATAGTCATGGGCACAGCCACGATCACAACCATGATCATCATCATGACCATGGGCACTCTCATACACACAAATAACGTTCGTGTTAATGAGTAAGGAAAGTGATATGGAAGCATCTGACCTAATTAGAATTATGCAGTTTGGTGATTCAGCATTGCCAATTGGTGCATTTACATTTTCAAATGGGGTTGAATCCGCCATTCAAAAAGGTGTTGTCCACGACAAAGAAACGCTGAAATCCTTTGTTCACACGTCTTTGAAGGTTGCTGCACATTCAGATTGCATTGCTATTGTGGCTGCACATCGCGCCACTCTTGCTCAAGATAGCGACACATTGGCGAAAATTGATTGGGCTGTAAATAACCGCAAGCTGAATGAAGAAGCACGAATAATGACAACCCGAATGGGGAAAAAACTCGCTGAAATCTCAGTTCATATTTTTGAAGATCCACTAGTGAGTGGATGGCTTGCAAAAATCAAAGCGAATGAGGTTCCGGGAACCCAGCCGGTGATACAAGCCATGGTTATGGCAGTACAAGGAATAACAGAAAGAGATGTTGTCGTGATGCACCAATATGGTATTGCCATGACAATTTTAAGTGCGGCGATGCGATTAATGCGTATCACTCACTATGAAACTCAGCATATTCTTTTTGAATTAAATGAAGAAATTAAGGTTTTTTGTGACATCGCAGCCTGTGGTGACATAGAACAAATGTCCTCATATGTTCCTGTTATTGATGTCTTAGCTGCGGTACACACTAAATCATTTGTCCGTTTGTTTATGAACTAACGAACAACTAAAAATTTTGGGGAAAAACGATGAAAAAAATGACTCGGATCGGAATTGGTGGGCCTGTTGGCTCAGGAAAAACTGCAATTATTGAAGTGATCACCCCGATCCTTATTGAAAGAGGCATTAAGCCGCTAATCATCACAAACGATATTGTGACGACCGAAGATGCGAAACAAGTAAAACGTACCTTGAAAGGTATTCTTGATGAAGAGAAAATTTTAGGTGTTGAAACGGGGGCATGTCCTCACACCGCGGTACGTGAAGACCCAAGCATGAACATTGCTGCAGTTGAAGATATGGAAGAACGTTTCCCTGATAGCGACGTGATCATGATTGAAAGTGGTGGCGATAACCTTACTTTAACTTTTAGTCCTGCACTAGCAGACTTCTACATCTATGTCATTGATGTAGCTGAAGGTGAAAAAATTCCACGTAAAAATGGCCCAGGTTTAGTACAAGCTGATATTTTAGTTATTAATAAGATTGACTTAGCGCCTTATGTTGGTGCTAGCCTTGAAGTGATGGAGCACGACACGAAAATTGTTCGTGGCGACCGTCCCTATGTACTAACCAACTGTAAAACAGGGGAAGGGGTTATTGAGTTGGTTGATATGATCATGGATAAATTCCTCTTTACGCACCAAGTTCCAAGGGGGTAAAGATGACGAATTTCAGGGCAGATATAGCAAATACTCCAACGCGTGTTAAAGCTCATATTTTAGGCAGCAATGCACCTGAACTCGCCGCATATCAAGATGAACCGAAACAAATGCAAAGTGGTGCTGTTGGTAAAAGTGGTTACTTAAAATTAAGGTTCGCTCAAGGTGAATATCGTAGTGAGCTGGTGGAAATGGAGCGTCGTGTTCCCTCATTAGTGCAAAAAGCACTTTATTGGGATGAACTGATGCCCCAACTGCCTTGTGTCACGATGATTTCAACTTCAGGTAGCCTATTACAAGGTGACCGACAAGCCCTTGATATTATTGTTGAAAAGGGGGCTTGTGCTCATGTGACAACGCAGTCTGCGACCAAAGTTCATATGATGGAAGCGAACTACGCCACACAGTACCAGAATATTGTCGTTGAGGAAGATGGGTATTTAGAATATTTACCAGACCCGATCATTCCTCACCGTAATTCTCGGTTTATTACTGACACGCGGATTAATATTCATCCAAGTGCAACGATGATTTACTCAGAAATACTGATGTCAGGTCGAAAATATCATCACCCAGATGAGCAGTTTGGGTTTGATGTTTTTTCATCACATATTCGAGCAGAGTCATCGTTAAATAAAGAGTTGTTTGTTGAAAAATATATTTTAGAGCCCAAAAAGGCACCGCTAAACATTACTGCGGTTATGGATAGCTTCGATACTTTTGGCAATGTGATTTTACTGACACCTAAAATTCATCATGAACGCATTTTAGAACGGTTAGATGCGATATATGACCCGAAAAATGAAATTGCTTTTGGGGCAACTCAATTACCGAATGAGAGTGGGTTAATATTTAAAGCATTGGGGGTTGATAGTCCAAAAGTGAAGGATGCCGTCAGGTATTTTTGGCAAATAGCGAGAGAAGAAATATTAGGTATTTCGCTACAAGAACCTTTTTTATGGCGTTAAATATTTTTTAGCAATGAGATACACAGTAGTCATAAAGTGACTGAAATAACCTGTTGGGTTATCAAGGTAATTTATTAATATATTATCAGTAGAGTGATTTTTATAATTTCTCTACTGATATTCCTATTAAGGAATTTCACGATGGAAAAAACAATAAACCAGAACGCTTGGAATAAGTTGGCCAGCGAAAATATAGCGATACAATTTATTGATATCGTTTTGCGTGGCTGTGCTCAAGTTATGTTTCAAAATAACGCACTAACCGGACTTCTATTTTTTATTGCGATTTTCATCGGTGCTTTTTTAGAAGGGATGCCGCAAGTCGCTCTAGGTTGTTTGTTAGGCACCGTTGTCGCTACACTTACAGCTTATATTAGTAAGTTAGATACTGAATCGTTGCGTTCAGGGCTTTATGGTTATAATGGCTGCTTAGTTGGAGTTGCACTACCGACTTTTTTAGAGAATACCCCATTTGTTTGGTTAACTATCGTATTAGGGAGCATTGTTTCCGTTATAGCCACTATCTCTTTAATGGATTTTCTAAAAAATTGGAAAGTCGCAGCATTAACTGCTCCTTTTGTTTTAGTATCATGGATTATTCTGCTCGCGAGTTATAACTTCTTAGGTATTGAAGGCGTTGCGTTACCAACTCCTGCTCTGCCAAAACAACTTATTGAACCTATTGGGTCAATTCCTCACAGTGACCTAATCGCTGATATTTTTCGTGGTGTTTCTGAAGTATTTTTACTTAGCAGCATGGTTGTCGGTATCATTTTTGTAATTGGTCTAGCGGTGAGTTCTATGTGGGCGGCGATATTTGCCGTATTTGGTTCTCTTCTTGCTTTTATCGTTGCGACCTTTTTAAAAGGTGATTTTGCGAGTATTCACACTGGTTTATATTCATTTAGCGCTGTATTAACCGCGATTGCTCTAGGTTCTACGTTTAATAAACCGAGCTATCGGGTGGTGGTTTATGCCATCGTTGGTGTGATATTCACCGTATTTGTTCAAGGCGCACTCGACATTATTCTTGAACCATTTGGTATCCCGACTTTAACGATGCCATTTGTTCTAGCATCATGGCTATTTTTAGTACCGAACCAAGATATTATGCCTAAGCATCGGCAATAATATTGCAATAAAACTTTTTGGTATTCAATTATGAAAAAAAATGCAATATATAAATATATTCAAAATATGAGAATGCTACGCATAGTGCTCTCATTATTAATACTTGCTGATGGGGGCTTGATTATTTCCCCCATCATTTCAACTTATGATTTCCATTTATACTCGCAGCATCTAGGTTTTGTTGATTGGCTACAATCTTTAGGTTTAGTTAAATTATTAGATATTCCAAGGTTTGCTATTGGTGTAGTGCTCATTATTCTTGCTATTCCTGTTTATTTAGGACTGCGTATAGGTTGGTTATTTAGCTGCTTTATGCTGTTCATTATTATGTTAATTAACTTGGTATTAGCGAGAGAAAATGCGCTGACTGGAACCTTTTCACTAATAGTGTTGATTATTGCCATTGCAAATTGGAAAGCATTTAATCGCCATAGCTTATCTGGCGCTGGCTTTGTTGCTTTTATGAGCTTAAGCGTCCTACTGGGCTATTCTGTATTTGGGACTTTGTATTTAGGCGAACAATTTCAACCTCATGTTACTGATATCTCATCCGCATTCTATTTCGCTTTAGTTTGTATGACGACAGTCGGGTTTGGCGATATTATTCCGATTAGTGTTGAAGCTAGGTTATTTACAATTTCGATTGTTATTTTAGGTATTACAATTTTTACAACCTCTATTGTCTATTTCCTAGGGGTATTTGCAAAGAGCACACAAGAAATTGTTAAGAAGAGATTATTTCGTATGAAAAACCATTACATTATTGTTGGCGCAAGCCCTTTAGCTTTAAACACCTACCACGGATTAAGAAAACGCGACTTAGACGTCATGGTACTTTGCCATGAAGAACAGAAAAAGAACTATCCAGATAATGCGCAAGTTATTGCCACGGAGAAAATTAATAAACATACATTAAATAGCGCTAATTTAGGCCAGGCTAAAGCATTATTTATTCTAGGTAGCTCTGATTCTGAAAATACTATTTCTATGTTAGCGGCGAAAGAAATTGTTGGCGGAAACATTAAAAGTGTTATTGCTGTCAATGATGATAAAAATTACGAAAACATGCAGTTATTGCATGCAGACTTGCTTATTTCTCTCTCATCTTTAGGGAGTGAAGTGTTGATTAAAATGATTTTTGGAGAAAATATTAATAACCAAGTGATGGAAAATATTATCTTTTCAAACAACATCTTAGATTCATAGTATGCAGGGTCTCAATTGTATAATTGCTGTTATGGAATATCTACAGCTTTATCATTTATACGAAGAAATAAAAATATAGATAAGAGATAGAGAATTTATTATGGATCTAACCGTTATTATTTTTATTTTAGTGTACGTCGCAATGGCTTTTGGGACTTTCCCTGGGATTAAAATTGACCGTACTGGCGCATCTGTAGCGGGTGCATTGGCCATGATAGGGTTTGGGATTATCTCGCCAAAATTATCTTGGGATGCTATTGATTACAGTGCAATTGGGCTATTATTTGGTTTAATGGTGGTATCCGCATCATTTACGGTATCAGGTTTTTATCACCAAGCGGCTCAAAAAGTCGCTAGCTTAAATATTAGCCCACCCAAATTAATGGCGGTTTTCATTATTGTTGGGGCACTTCTTGCTTCAGTACTTACAAACGATATTGTTGTCGTTGCAATGACGCCTTTATTGGTGTCTATCACGTTATCTCGAGGCCTTAACCCTATTCCTTTTTTACTTGGCTTTTGCTTTGCTGCCAATAATGGTGCCGCCGGTTCTTTAATTGGTAGCCCTAAAAATATGGTTGTTGCACAAGGATTGGACTTATCTTTTATTGGAATACTCAATATTACGGCTATTCCAGTATTATTTTCAATTCCAATTGTATGGTGTGTGATTTCCTTACTTTATCGTAACCGCTGGTATTTATCTGAAGATAAAAAATCATTAATGTCTAGTGGTGAGCCTTCAGTTATTGAATTTAATTGGTGGGAAACAATAAAGGCCGCTACAGTTTTATTTGCTGTTATTTTGGCTTTTTTATTCAGTGATTTGCCGCGTGAGCTTGTTGCATTATCGGCAGCATGCTTTTTATTGTTAAACAGAAAAATAGCGTCCAGTGACATGTTAAAGCATGTTGATGGTGACTTAATTCTGCTAATGATGGGGCTATTTATTATTAATGCCGCATTTTCAAATACGGGTATTCCTCAAGAGATACTACATTACTTATTGGGTAAAGGTATCGACCTAAATAGCCCGATTACGTTATTTTTAGTCACCATCGTGATGAGTATTTTTGTCGGAACCACACCAACGGTTATTTTATTGATCCAGTTTGTTTACCCTCATGGCAATGTTGATCTACTCGGTGCAGCGTTAATTTTAGGTGCTTGTTTTGCAGGTAATATATTTATATTCGGTAGTATTGCTGGAATTATTGCCGTTGAACAATCTTCAGCCCACGGCATTAAAATATCGTTTTTAGAGTTCACTAGATCTGGCGGTATTATTTCCATCATTTGTATTTTTATTGCTGTTGTTTGGTTATCCATCTATTAGCTTATAGAGAGCTGAAAATATGTTAGAAGTTAAAAACTTATGTATAAAGCAAGATAACCGAACCTTATGGGATTCGCTTTCTTTTTCACTGGATAAAAATGAGCGATTAGGGATTTCAGCACCGAGTGGTTTTGGTAAAACAACCTTGGGCCGTGTATTAGCACAATGGCAAATACCGACCCAAGGAAATGTATTATTTAATGGTAAAAGTTTATCTCAAAAAGAATATTGTCCTATTCAGTTAGTTCCTCAGCACCCTGAAAAATGTTTTAACCCGTACCGGACAGTAGGGGAAAGTGTTAGGGATGCTTGGGAGCCTGACCCATACTACCTTGAAAGGTTGTTCATTAAATCAGAGTGGTTGGTTAGAAGGCCAAGTGAGCTTTCTGGTGGTGAACTTGCTCGAATTGCCTTATTAAGAGCCTTAGACCCAAGAACAAAAATATTAATTGCGGATGAAATTACCGCACAGTTAGATGCGCATTTACAGAAAGATATATGGCAGTTTTTAATTCAACTTTCGGAAGAAAGACCATTATCGATGATTGTTTTTAGTCATAATAAGTTCCTATTGGAAAAGGTGTGTACATTGGTTTGGAATATGGCAATATCAGAATGAATTATCTTATAAAGCTAAATAAGATTACTGGCTATTTAATATCGTCATTTAACGATTATTGATTAACGATGTTCAATTAATGTGTGTGCTTTAATTTAAATTCTAAAAACGATGTCTTTATATCTATGATATTAAATAGAGGGCGTTGCAATGGTAGCTGTTGATATTTTATTAGTCGGTTTTGGCGGCGGTATTGGTTCATTACTGCGGTGGTGGATTGGTCGCTTAGTGGGGGAGCGCTATCATGGGAAATTCCCATTATCAACATTCATTATTAATATTTCAGGAGCATTTGTTATTGGTTTTTTAAGCCGTTATTTTGCGATCGATTGGGATGACCGTTATGGTGCATTTCTACAATCAGCAATTTTAACTGGATTACTGGGGGGGTATACAACGTTCAGTAGTATGCAGCTTGATGCCTTGAAGTTAACTCAAACTAGACAAAAATTGCTCGCCTTATTTTATTTATTACTTTCGGTTTTAGTTGGGTTAGCTGCGGCATTTACTGGTGCTTGGTTAGCAAACTAACAGGGGCTAAAAATGAATATCATGATCTTAGTTTTTATTGGTGGTGCAATTGGTGCAATTTGTCGCGAGTTATTGATGATATCTGTTCCAACCATGAATGACCATTTCCCTCTTGACATATTTATAGCAAATATCGTCGCATCCTTATTGTTGGGTATTGTTGCAGGCTTACTTATGAGAAATAAAATAAGCCAAGGGATGAATGCTTTTTTAGCTACAGGGATCATGGGAGGGTTATCGACATTTTCCAGCTTTGTGTATGGAGCAGTGGAAATAATGAAGTACCCACAGTTCTTCTTAGTTGCAATAAGCTATTTGGTTTTAAGTATCGTTATCGGGTTTGTTGCGATTTATATCGGATACTCAGTAGGTAATAAGCAATATAGTTAATTATCATACTAATATTTTTAAATTTATAAGAGAATAAGAGGTTTTGAAATGAAAATAGGTAAATCAATATGGCATGGGATCACTTCAAAGCCTTATAGATTACAATTATTTTTTGATATAATACTGTTAATATTATCACCTGTGATCTTCATAAGTATAATTGGCTTTGATACTAAAACTCTAGATATGGATGTTTTTATTGTTACATTAGTTATTCTGATTTATATTTACATTACACGCTGGTTTAGCCATTGGTATTGTAATAGGCGTGAAAAATAAGTGCATATATACAACAACTTGATAAAATTACATTTGCTTTTTTTTCATAAATAGCGTCTGTAGTGGTCTAAAAAGAGAGGAAGCTTCATAGCTTATAAAGAAGAAGCTTCCTTGTTTTTCCTTACTATTAACTTGTGATTTTCCTTTTCTTTATAATCCTTATAATGTTTAAAACTAAGCTAGCAAGGATTGCTACAACCCCACCTATAAATGTCTCATATACCCTTGATATGGGAAGTAAATAAGTTGGATTATGTAAAAATAGCGTTTCCTCAAGAAGAAGTAAAACAAATACAGTAATAGAGAAGGTCTTTAGCATGTAATCTAAACGGAAAAATGTAGGGATAAAAAATATGGTTAAAGCTAATACAGATAAGTAAATATAAGTTTCTTTTGATTTTGTTATACTAAACATAGTGATGACAAAAGCTGCTGCTAATAGACTTCCTAAAAACCTAAGTAACGTAACTTTTATTATATTCATTTCTTTTGGGTGGAGTAACATAATGAATGTTAGAGGAGCCCAATAAGGTTTGTATAGATTTAGATAGTCGGGTATTGAAAGGCTTAAGAATAGAAAAAAGCTGAAAAAGAAGGCTCTTATATATATTTTTTCGTCACTATGATAAATTGCTTTTGAAAATAACCCATTTTTAAACGCATGAATTTCATTGTTTTTATGTTTCAGTAGGCTAAAAATGACTAAACTAACGGCAACCCCCGAGAGATATGCCATTGGCAAGTCAATGCTAATAGAGTCTAACGTTGTTCCCATACAGGAAAAAATAATTAAAAATGGAAATGTGCGATCTAAATAATCATCTTTTTTGTAAAAAAGGTAATAACAATATGATAGGATAAATAAATAGATATAAAAATAAATGGTTAGCTTTAGTAGAAAACCAATTCCCCCACCAACGATAACCAAACATAATAGAAAAAAGATGTAAAAAATATTGCTGCTATCAGGTTTTGCATCATAGACGATATTAGAGAATAATGTTGTTATAACTCCAAATACTCCACCAATGGTGCCAAATAAAGAAAAACAGATAGTTGAGTTTACTATTGCGGCAATCAAAAATGTTCCGTTATTTCTAAAATTAATATATTTTAATTTTTTATTAATATCTTTCATATTGCTCACTCATTTCATTTTTAAGTTATTTGTATCATATTTTGGAATGAAGTTATATAGTCGGAAAATGTATTGTTTTTATATGCAGAGGTGATTATTAAAATAATATTAAGCTAATTTTTATGTAAATTTTAACTAATTGGTAAACTTAATTGGTGGTTATTCTGTTGGTTCCTAAAACTGAGTAGGTTTTTTAACAGATAAAAATTGTTGCAGCCCACGATAAACAAGAGAGCATCGGTATGGGCCTCACATAGGTAAGCGTCAATTTTTACCTAATGACATTACGCTGGCAATATCACATATATCAGTCACAGTTATAGTGAGCTTCCTGAGGGGGATGTGAGTACAATATCGAGTACTCTCAAACATTACTCGGGCAATAAAGTTGATAATGGATAGAGTTGAGTAGAATTCAGTTGAGTTAAAACTTTAGGAGAGCGTTGATTGGGTGGCGCTACAAACAAAATTGACGTCTGTTAATAATAAAGTGGTGGGGGATTCGGAATCGATTTTTTATTATAACTATATGTATTTTATGTTTATTAATTTTATTTTATTTATTCCATCTATTGTGTCCTCATTCCCTAAATACTGAATGCTCCTGATGATGCATGTGCTTCTCTCGAATACTACGATGATGTAGCAGTACACTAGGAAACAATGACGTACTACTAGAGCAAACGAAAAGTGCCTTAACGCATAATCCCTTAACCGATTGGTCAGAAAATTTTTGGAAAGCAATATCTAACTGGTTCGATATACTCATAGAGTATGATATTTGCCACAATGCAGCGGCCTTTCGCTACTAAGTAACCCCTTTCAAACAAATTGGTACGATATGTACATCCTCTGATGAAACTAAAACCCAAGATTTAGTGATCTAATACAACTGTAGAGATTTATAGTTTGCTACAGATAATGTGACTTTCAGGAGTATTTACTTTTTAAAAATTGTTGCATGATTGTATAAAATGTTTCAATACTTTATTCATGTTCTGTGCATAACCTAATAGTAAATCGAATTTTCTCTAAAGTTAATTTGGAATATTAAACTGATGACTTGCTTAAATTTGGTGTAAAGTAAAAAAAGATCGTCAAGATCCCTATTTTTATATGTACTAATATTTACGGTTCATTCTGTATATCTTGTATAGTAAATAAACTTATCGCTGTTTGATGTACTCAAAATCTAATAGTAATCTCTAATGATATCAATGCGTAATTAAATTTTATCGATAAGAATAAGTATATTTACTCAAGCATGCCTAATGGAAAATTATTAATACTTAAGCTAAAATATCAGTGCGATCTTTTTTTATTATCATTTTTATAATTAATTTTAATACAGAGCTAATAACTTATTTATTGTAATTAATAAGTTATTAGCTCTGTATTTATAGTATTCTATATGTTTATTGAAAAATGATGGAAGCGATAATGATTTTATAGCTTATTTTTGAATGAATAGAAAATACAAATCAAACTAAATGTATAAAATTTGAACGGTATGTCGTTTTAAAATGATACTTATCGATCGACTAGTGAAGTCAATATCAAATTTTATACCATTATTATGGACTCATTTTTGTAATTTTGATTATTGGTTTTTAATGTTTATGTAGATACGTGTGTAGCATCGAGTATCTGTTTCTATTTTTATATTTTTAGTTAAGGATTTATTAGATAATAAAAGATGGGTGGGAAAATTAACAATGAAAAGTAAATAAAAAATATAAACATTTTTACAGAAAAACTAAACTTCTTCATATTAAATCCTGTTAGAAAATTCATAAAACTTAAACAAATTGCCTGAGAATAAAAATAAATTATAAACTGTTACATTTTTCAATATATAATTACATAAAATATTTTCATCTAATTAAGCTGATCTATCAGTGCTTGGGTTCTTTGTTTTGTCACGGTAAAATTAGTAAACTCAATTTTGTTACATAGTGTTTCTAACTTCATCTGTAAGCTACTACTTAAGTAAACAAAACTATCTTTATCCATAACCTCAATGTTTTGAATCAGGAAGACTTGCTGCTCTATAATTCGTTTATAGTCTCGAATAAACTCATCACTCTTATTTGGGACATGAACTTTTAACACTTCTATTTGATCTAAACACTGCAATTGTTTCTCTTTGAAAATATCAATCTTAGATATAATAACATTCCTGTTATTTTGTGAGTCTAAAAAATTATCTGAATGGTTATTACACCCTGATAATCCGAACAAAAAAATCAGAAAAAAAACATATCTAGTTGATTTCATGTGAATTCTCTTTATTGAAATAAAAATAGGTTGTTGTTCATCTAGTTAAAGTTATAAATAAAAAACAACAAATAAGTTTATTAAATGTAAATATTTTTTATTAAAAAATACGATATTTAGTGCTTAGATCTTGATATTACATGAATTGATATAATCGATCAATACATCAATTTTGATAGGAATAGCCTATCATGAGGATCCAATTGATCGTTTTAAACGATTGGAATATTAAGTATTACATCAGATATATTACTTAAAGCAAAAAAAGCAATTGGCTTTATTTAGCTATTTTCTTTTTTTTATATGAAATTATAGAACCTGCTCAAAAAAATTATATTTATCCGTAATTATTTTTAATAAAGGTGATTAATTTGAATGTAAATATCATTAGAAGGGCAAATTCACCCTCCTGTTATATTGGTTTAATATTAAAGCGACAAAGAAAGAAACTTGGACTAAGTGGCAGTGAAGTTGCAAAGCTATTACATATTAGTCAGCAGCAAGTATCAAGATATGAACGTGGTTTAACAAGCTTTAATGTTAATGTGCTTCTTCGCTTCTTTTCTGTTTTAAATATGAATGAAAGGGAGATTATAACCATTTTTGATGAGTTAATAACTTGTTATATGAAAAGGAACATCCAAATTAGAAATACAATTTAAATGGATTAAATTGTGCTCCTTATCTGCATTTAACATGAACGTGGTAATTACACTTTTAAGGTTTAATTGTTGTATTGCTATTCAAAAAATTAAAGTATTTTCAATATTAATCTATATGGGATGTGTCAATGAAAAGTTATCAAAAATATATATCAATTGTAACAGCGTCTTTATTATTAGCAGCATGTTCAACAACTGCACCTAAAAAAAATGTTAATAAGGTTGTTACGCCAAAAGAAACTGTTACCCAATCCGCTGCGACTATTCAAAATAGCCAAAACTCAAATACTGCGGCAGCGGCTTATGCAGATAAAAAACAATTAGCACCAAAAAGTTTAGTCATTGCATCAACGAATAATGCCTGTGTGGATGGCTTTAATTTTTTGAAAGGCGTAAGCCATGGTCAATTTGACACATATTCCACGGATTACAGCAAAATTAGCCAAAACTATAGTTTCTTAAATACAAATAAAGAAATTATGGATAAAGATTCGCGTGAGTTGTTATCAATGACACTCAATAAAAAACTCGACACATTATGTATGAAAGTGCAATACGCGGGTTTTGAAGGAGTAAAAAATAAGCTTAAACAATTGAGCGATATCTAACTTTCAATTGTTTTTCTATTTATATTTTTGTTTACATCGGGGTATCACTCATGAAGTCGGAGCAAGAGATTAGGTATACGCGCTCTAAACGCATCACCGCATACCTATTATTATTTTTACAACTATTTTTACCGTTATCAACAGCATTTTCAGGCATTGCAAATGCAATGCAACCTGAAGCAAATATATCGAACACCATTGACGGTCTAGATGCATTTATGAGTGATGCTTCACAAGAGCGAACGACAACACAACCTTTTTTAGATGCACCTATAAAGAAGGAGCCTGATGTATTAACAAATAAATCTGTAGATGAATCAAAGAGATCTGATTACTCAGATTTTGGGTTTATGACGTTGCCGTCTTCACCTAATGATAATACTGTGAGGCAAGATGATATTTTACGAGCATTGCCGAATTTAGGCTTGCCTGATGAGCCGAAAGAGACTGAAAAATCGGATGAAGTTTATGTCGCGGAAGGTGCTTCTAAAGCAGGACAAATTTTATCCAATGAGAATGCTATCGATGCATCAGTCGGTTATGCGCGTAGCTTAGGTGAAAATTTAGTTAATCAACAAATTAATGATTGGCTAAATCAATACGGTAAAGCACGTGTCAATTTGAGTAGTGACAAACAAATTGATGCGGATTTTTTATTACCACTCATTGATACTTCAAATCGTATTGTTTTTTCCCAAGCGGGGATCCGCACCACAGAAGATAGAAATATTACTAACTTAGGGTTAGGTTATCGCCAGTATCAAGATGGTTGGATGTGGGGAGTAAATAGTTTTTACGATTATGACATCACGGGAGGAAACTCGAGACTCGGGGTGGGTTCTGAACTCTGGATGGACTATTTAAAATTATCCGGAAACGGATATTTTCGTTTAACGGATTGGCATCAATCAAAACTGCATGAGATGCGCGATTATGACGAACGCCCAGCGAATGGGTTTGATGTCCGTGCTGAAGGTTATTTGCCGTCTTATCCTCAGCTAGGGGCTTTTGCTAAATATGAGCAATATTTTGGTAATGATATCAGTCTGAGCAATAGTACATCGGTGGGAGATTTAAAAAATAATCCGTCAAAATCCACATTTGGAGTCAGTTATACGCCATTCCCTTTAATCACGTTAAAAGGGGAAACCTCTCGCGGCAGTTCTAATGACAATAAAGTCGGACTGGAATTAGTTTACCGTTTAGGTGTACCACTGAGCCGCCAATTAAATTCTGATAATGTTGACTTAATGCGCAGTCTGGCGGGTAACCGCTATGATTTTGTCGATCGTAATTACGATATTGTAATGCAATATCGCAAACAAGAAATAATAACGATTTCATTGCCAGAAAGTTTAAATGCGGAAGCGGCGGATACCGTGCCCGTTTCTGCAACTATCAATAAAGCAAAATACGGTCTGGCATCTATTGATTGGTCTTCACCTGAACTTATAGCTAATGGTGGGTCAATTACATCTGTATCGCCAAACACGATTAATTTAACGCTTCCTGCTTATGTATTTATGACCCGTTCAGGCGAACCACAGTCTTATCGTTTAACGGCAGTTGCTAAAGATAAAGAAGGGAATTTATCAAATACGGCAGTGATGTGGGTAAATGTTAAGCCATCAAGCGATACGATCACTGAAATAAATATTTCACCTAATGGTGAGTTATTAGCGAATAACAGTGATGAATATACCGTTATAGCCGTTGCTAAAAATGAGAAAGGTGACGCATTACCGAATAAAGAAATTACCTTTTCTGTGGCAGATTTCCGTGACAATACGGGATTAACGATTACCCCAGAACAAGCCACAACGGACTCTCAAGGTTTTGCTTCCGTGACAATCAAAAGTAAGGTCGCCGGTAAAGGACGTCTTACTGCCACGATGAAAAATGGTAACAGCCATTCTTCAACTTTAATCTTTAAGGCTGATAGTAGTACGGCAGAAATTAAGCAATTAAATTTAACACAAGATAAAGCGTTGGCTAACGGTAAGGCGCGTAACATTGCTGAAACCTTGGTAGAAGACCAATATGGTAACCCCGTTGAAAACTTTGCATTAAGTGCAAGTGCAACAAATGGGGCTGTCATTGTTGGACCCGCTGCGTCGACGAATAATAAAGGATTCGCGACAACTGAATTTAGTAATACGACTTCAGGTAAGTCGATTTTGACTGTTGAGGGGACAGGAACCAAACGCTCAGTGGATTCCTTCTTCATTGCGGATATCAGTACGGCGACATTTAAATCCACGGTTGTGAATAGCAATGATGCAGTAGCTAATGGTGTGAGCACGAATCGTGTAATACTTACCGTTGTTGATGGTCATGGCAACGCACTAGAGAATGCCCCTGTGACGATAACTGTGCCAGCAACGGCGGGGTATAAAACATCACCGAGCAATGGTTTAACCAATGAAAAAGGTGTGTTGATTGTTGATATTTCTGACACTAAAGCTGGAACGTCAAACAACTATCTATTTGGAATTAATGGACAAAATAGCCAGGTTGAATTGACATTTATTGCAGATAAAAGCACTGCGATAGTTAAGTCTGTGATCTTAGAGGGGGATGAAGTCGCTAAGATAGCGAATAGCACGAATGAATTTACGTATTTAGTGAACGTCACTGATGCAAAAGGAAATCCTGTAGAAGGGATTAGAGTTATTGCTGAAAAGGATAAAAATGATGCAACCCTTGTCGTTACTGGTGATACCAATGACGAAGGGCAAACCCAGATTAAACTAATTAGCACAAACAAAGCCGTTTATCAGGTCATGGTGAGTGCAAAAGTGGGGAGCACTACAGCGAGTAAAGCGGATAAGACCGTCAGTTTTACTGCAGATACCAATGGAGCAAGAGTCACTGAAGTCACCTTGGTTGATAAAACCACGACAGAAAAAGTCGCAAATGGGGAAAATTATTTTACGTTCAAAGCCATTGTTAAAGATGCTGCAGGTAACGTTGTACCGAATGTTGATGTGACTTGGAACACGGAGCCAACAAGTACTGCAGTCATATATCCTCAGAATACGCAAACGGATGAGCAGGGGGTGGCGCTACTCAAATTGATGAGTACAACAGCTGTAGTGAAAAATCTTCAAGTTTCAGCGAAATCAGTCTCTGGCGATGCCATTAAAGCGAATGATAAAGTGAGCTTTATCGCGAATAAGGCGAATGCTTCTGTTGTTAGTGTGACCTTAGAAGGTAATGAAATCGAAAAAGTTGCTAATGGTAGTAGCAGCTTTACGTTTAAAGCGAAGGTTCAAGACTCAAATGGTAACCCAGTTCCTGATGTAGTCGTAGCTTGGTCAAAAACGGCTGGGCCTTCTATGCTTCCGGTGTTACCGGGCGCTGTTACGGATGTAAATGGGATCAGTGAGATTACGCTGACTAGTAGCACCAAGATCGATTTGAATATTGCGGTTAGTGCCCAATACGCTTCTTCGGCCAAAATAACGTCTGAGCAAACCGTGAGTTTTGTGGCTGACAAAGCTAACGCAGCAGTTAGCGAATTAAAACTCGATGGCAATGTGAAGGCAAAAGTGGCCAATGGCAAAAATACATTCACATATACCGCTAAAGTATTGGATACCAATAAAAACCCCGTTGCTGGTGTGACTCTCTCATCGAAAGCAAATAAAGGTAATGTCACGGTAGAAAGTACGACACCAACGAATAACCTGGGAGAAACAACAGTCACGTTAAGGAGTAGCACCGTGGCTGTTGAGGATATTTTAGTGAGCGCCCAGCTCGGGACTTCAGCGGATAAAAATGCCGATCAAACGGTCAGCTTCACGGCAAACCGTGATGATGCGAAAGTCTCCGCATTGGTTTTAGTTGGCAATGAAAAAGAGAAAATCGCGGATGGTAATAGCCAATTTAGTTATACGGCGACTGTTCTAGATGATAACGCTAACCCGATCCAAGGCGTTGCTGTCACGGCAACCGCCTCTGAAAATGATGTTTCGGTGTCAGTTGAGGGTAAAACGAATGCATCCGGTAAAGTCACGATTATCTTAAAAAGCACAAAGACAGCGGTTCACAATGTGTGGCTTAAAGCGCAAGTGGGTGAAACCGATGAAGTGACTGCTGATCAGTCCGTGAGTTTTATCGCGAATGTTGATAAAGCACAGATAACATTGAATACCGCAATAACGTCGGCGAGTGCAGGTAAGTTATTACCTATTGATATTACGACCGTTGATAATAATGGCAATGCGGTTGCTATTGATGTGGCGTTAGCAGCGACACCAAATACGGATGTTACGTTCTATAAGAATAGTAATAAGGACGCCCTCGATGTCGCGAACAGTATTTATACGGGAGATAAAGGAAAAGTCACCGTTTACGTGAGCAGTACAAAGGCGCAAGTATTCACTGTGAAGGGAACGATTACCTCTAATAATGCAAATGATAGTGTGGAATTCACTTTTACCAGTGATAAAGACAGTGCCTATGTGGCAGATTTATCACCAAAAGGTGACACTTTGGCCGAGCAAGTCGCTGGCGTAGATTCTGTTGATTTCACGGCAACTATTTTTGATCAGTATGGTAATACGGTTGACGGTGTTTCAGTTGTTTTCAGTGCAAATTTAGGCGGTTTTGGTGATGAGCTAAAAGCGAGTTTAGATGCAGATACGGATGAACTCGGTATTGCATCAATTTCGTTTAGTAGCTTGAAATCAGGCGTGGCCACAGTTAATGCCAAAGTGGCAACTTCAGGGATCACTAAATCTGAAAAAGTTACGTTTATCGCCAATACTAAAACGGCCGAAGTGGTTGAATTAACGTCGGATAGACCGATTGCGAGTGTGGGGACAAGCGTTGATTTAAAAGCGGTTGTCAAAGATAAAAACGGCAATATTGTTACGAAAAAACATAATGTTACGATTGCGATTTCGGGTCTTGATGATGCAGCTTTAGCCAATAACTCACAGTCTATTGAGTTAGAAACAGACGCGAAAGGTGAGGTACACACAACATTAACGAGCCCAAACAGTGGAATGGTGAGTGTACTGGCTAATACAGCTGAGAACTTACAAGGTCAAACCATTGAAGTTCAATTTGCACCGAGAAGTGATACAGCAAGAGTTAACGCGCTTAATGTCGATAAAGCGGAAGCCTTTGCGGGAGTAGAAAAAGATAACGCCGGTGCGACGTTTACTGCACAAATTGTTGATGATCATGGCAATCTAGTGCCGGATAGCGATGTGGTTTTCACCGTTTCTGAATTAACCGGTGCTGGGTTAGTGGAAAGTAAAGATCAAGGGATTGAAGGAAGTCCGGTCACTCAGATTACGGTCAAATCAAATAGTAAAGGTGTTGCAACTGTCGTTTTAAAAAGTACTAAGTCGGGTAACGCCACTGTGAAAGCGGCAACCGTGAAATCACCTGAAATTGTGATACCACGTCAGGTCTCTTTTACGGGGAACCCGCGTACGGCGAAATTCCACCAATTAGAGGCTACACCATCAAATACGCCAGCGGTTGCTGGGGTTGATACGGTGACAATTAATGCCATTATTGTGGATAAAAACGACAATATCGTGAAAGAAACGTTGGTGTTATTTAGTAGCCAGCGTGGTGAGCTGACAAGTACTTCTGCACAAACAGATGCTACTGGGAAAGTCAGTACCGTACTGAGTAGCAAAATAGCCCGTTTAGTCGATTATACGGCGATTATTTCTGCGAGTGCGCAAACAAAAAGTGGTCAGGTTGAGTTTGTCAGCAACAAAGCCACTGCATTGATTGAACCAAATAGCTTCAAAGTCACGCCAGAACAACCTGTTGCGGGTTCCAGTAAACCGGCAGTGCTATCGGCAAGAGTTGTTGATGAAAATGGCAACCCTGTTAGTGGTGTAGAAGTTACCTTTACCACAGCGCTCGGTGAGTTTGGACAAACGGCAGGAAAACAGGAAATTACTGTTGTTACAAATGATAGTGGTATCGCCACAGCAACCTTAAGTAGCAATAATACAGGTAAAGGTTCTTTAACGGCGAAAGTGACCGACTCATCAGAAGCGGCGAGTTCGGCCGAGGTCGAGTTTATTGCCGGTAGCAATACACCTTATGTTAGCGCATTTACCTTAGCCACGAGCGGTGATATCAAAGTTGGTGAACGTGCATTAATGGTGGTGAGAACCGAGCCCGTGGGTAATGTGAGTGTGAACTTTACGGCTTCTGTCGCAGGCACACAGTTCTTCGCGTCAGCTACTTCCGATAAAGAAATTGATCGTGTGACAACGGGAACAAATGGCACGGCGAATGTGTATGTCATGACACCGCGCATTGGGACTAACCAAATCACGGCGAGCAGTAGTGGGGAAGATGTGAATAATGTCGTTAGCTTATCAACATATGCTAACGAGGCATTAATGCAAATTACCCATCTTACCTTAGCACCTGAAAGTGCGATTGCTGGTGGGGATGATGTCATTGTCGTAACTGCGGTGGTGAGTGATAAATATGGTAACCAAATAGATGGCGTACCAGTCTCATTTACCACGTCTTTAGGTCAGTTTGCTAATGGGGAAGCTCAGGAAACCCAGCAAACAAAACAGGATACAGATGGTCAATCGAAAGCGGTTGTTGAAGTACATAGCCAAAAGTCAGGTGCAGTTAAAGTCACGGCTAAATTGGCGAATGGATCTTCACTGGAGAAATCCGGCGCATTCACGATAGCGAGCGTTGATTCATTAACGGCACTGCCAGAATCAGATATTACGGTAGGGCAATCAACTACCTTGACCGCAAAAGTAGTCGATTCTAATGGGACTGCACTAAAAGGTATTGTAGTCACCTTTGTTGCGACCGAAGGGGCGTTTACGAATAGCCAGAAAACGATATCAGTCACAAGTCAGGACGATGGTACTGCGACAGCAACCCTGACACGGACGACAGTGGGTGATGTCACCGTGAAAGCCACAACAGGTTCGGATACAACAGGTAAAGACATTAAAGTCAACTTTGTGGCAGATAAAGACAATGCCCATGTGACTTTACTGGGTGCTCAGGGTATTACGAGCTTAACGGCTGGTCAATCAACCGCATTAACCATTAATACGGCTGATCAGTACGATAATGCTATCGGAACGACGGTGACGTTAACAACCGATAATAGTGATGTCGCATTCTTTAGTGATAAAGATGCTACAAAACCCTTAAATGGTAATAACAGCATTATTATTGATGCATCAGGGGAAGCAACTATTTACGTTGTCGGTAAAAAAGCCGAAAAAGTTACCATCACGGCAAATTCAGCCAAAACGGATTTAGACAGTGACAACAAAGTTACTTTTGATGTCGTGGCCGATGTCTCCTCTGCACAAGTGAAACAGGTTTTACTTTCTGAACCAACAGTGACAAGTAAAATAGCTAATGATACGGACTATTTCACCTACACAGCGACTCTTGAGGATAAATATGGAAATTCAATCACTGAAGCGGGATTAGACGTTAAGTGGTCAGCAGATAATACGGATGTTGTCTTTAAACCTGCGACGACAAGCAAAACGAACAGTAAAGGTGAAGCCACTATTCAGTTGTTGAGTGCGAAAGCGGTGAAAGATGTTTTTGTCAGCGCGGTTTATCCGGCGGATCAAACCACGGGTGAAGTAACGGTGGATACCGGAGTGACGTTTATTACTGATGCAAAAACAGCTCATGTCTCAAGGGTGAGTGCGGAAACGGTTATTGCGGAAGCCACTCAACGCTTACCGGTTAAGATTGTCACTACCGACAGTAATGCAAATGTGGTTGCCGCTCAGGTTACCTTAGCCTCTACACCAAGTAACGGCGTTACATTCTATGCATCAGAGTCGTCGGAGAGTGCTATCACGAGTGTGATGACGGCAGAAGATAGTGGTGAAGTCACTGTTTATGTAACGAGCTTAGTGGCGCAGGAAATCACGGTATCAGCCACAACCGCGACAGAAACGGATGATGTGAATAATACGGTGAAACTGACATTTAAAGGAGATAGTTCAACGGCGCATGTTACAGGTATGACGTTAACACCGAGTAGCCAAACGGTTGGCCAGCTCGTTTTAGTCACTATCACGACGCAGGATAGCTACTCGAACCCAGTTTCTGGAAAGATAAAACTCTCCTCTGAAGATGAGAAAGTGACTTTCTATCAAGATGCAGAAGGTAAAGTTGCCTTGCCAGCTAATTCAGTTCAAACGGATGATAGCGGTAAAGCAGAGGCGTATGTCACGAGTCTGAAAATGCAAGATGTGACTGTGTTAGCAAGTTCTACTAATGCCTCTTTGGATGTTAATAATCGTCAGAAAGTGACATTTACTGCAGACCAAGCAACAGCTCGGGTTGTTGATATCGCGTTCACACCAGAAACTGAAACTGTAGGGAAATATGTTGCAGTGAAAGTGATGGCGCAGGATGTACATACCAATGGCGTAGAAACTACGGTGACATTCTCTTCTTCAAATGAAAATACGGCTTTCTATGAAGATGCCAATGGCACAACACTACTGAAGGATAATGCAGCTACAACAGATGTGAATGGCCAAGTCACGGTTTATTTCACCAACCTGAAAGCAGAGTCCGTCACTGTAACAGTGCATTCGGCAAATACCTCGGATGATACCAATAACAGTGGGGCAGTGAAATTTATTGCCGATAAAGAAACTGCACGCGTTATTAATGTGTTAGCCCTAGATACCTCAGCAACAGTCGGAAATTTTGCAGGGATCGAAGTTGAAACTGCGGATGCATACGATAACCCTGTTTCAGCGGTAGTGATGTTGTCATCGACGCCAAATACAACTGTTACTTTATACCAAGATGCAGAAGGCAAAATTGTATTAACTGATAACTCGGTGACAACGAATGCTAACGGTAAAGTGACAGTCTATGTGACGAGTCAGAAAGAGCAAGAGGTGGTAGTGCTAGCTAATTCTCTAAATACATCCGCGGATGTTAATAATAGTCAAACAGTAAAATTCACGGCAGATAAAGCAACGGCACATGTTGTTGATATCGTATTAACACCAGAAACAGAAACCGTGGGTAGCTATGTTGCGGTTAAAGTGATGACACAGGATGCTTATACTAATAAAGTAGGCACTTTGGTAACATTAACGTCTTCGAATAAAAACACGGTTTTCTATCAAGATGCAAATGGCAAGACACCATTGAAAGATAATGCGATTGAAACAGACATGAATGGTCAAGCAACGGCCTACTTCACAAACCTAAAAGCGGAGTCGGTCACTGTAACTGCTAGTTCATCTAATTCATCTGATGATGTTTATAATAGTGGGGCAGTGAAATTTATTGCTGATGCTTTAACTGCGAAAATTTCAATGATAAGTAGGGAAAAAGAAAGTAGTTATACTAATAAAACGATAGCTGTAGATCTAGAGACTACGGATTATTATGGTAATCCAGTATCAGCGGATATTGATTTTATGATTTCCGCAAATAATGAAAATTTTGTTTCAATTTATGAAGATGCTGAAGGTGCAAATTCTATTAGTAACATAAAAACACAGGAAAATGGGAAAGCTAGAGTTTTTATTACTAGTAAACTAGTTCAATCAGTAAAATTAAATGCAAAATTAGATACTGAAATGGAGTATCAAAATAATGTTTCATTAAAATTCACCTTATTTAAGTATATTCTTACGGGTAACATAAAGGGAGGGTTTTCAAGGGAAAAACTGCAACCTCTAATGACCGAGTATTTTACATTAGCAGTACGCCCTGAGGACAGTAGATGGGATTCTGATATATATGCTCCTTTAGCTTCACTAAACCCTGGAAGTGTATTTATTATCGAAGATGAGGCAAACTATGTAGTAACACTTCATATCAATGATAGTAGTATAAGAATGGTTAAAGGCAATAGAAGAACATTCGTTTCAAATGGCTCAGTGTGGATAGAGATAAATTAAATTATAATTGGTAATCTTTAGGTGAATTCTAAAGGTTACCAATAATTTTATATTAAATATAAAAGATTTTCTCTGTCGTAAAGTGAGTGAAATAACAGTATTAATATTTATATTGTAAATGAATTTGTTTTTCTTTTTAAAAAAGTTTTATAAATATCTATTTTGTTAATTTCTAGGGGGTTTTGTGACTAAAATAAATAAAATGACAGCATTGATAGTTATTGTTAATGCTGTGTTTGTTGCTTTTATGGTTTATATTTCTGACTTTATTTTTGAAGCGATTAGCCATAACGTTGCAATCAATATTACAATTAGTATTTTATTAGCGGGTAGTGCTTTTTTTTGTGTTTTTTCATCATTGAAAATAAATAGGATTTATTCTTACTGGAATAAGTGCGTCCAATCTAATAAAGAATTAGATGACAATGAAGCGAAACATATTTTTGGTGAGCGCTTTAAAACAATTATTAAAATGCAAGGAAAGAAACAAGAAGAACTTATTACAACATGGACGGAATATACCGACTGGAAAGCCCGTATTTTAGAATATTTAGCAGGAACACTGATTGGTTTAGGTTTGCTCGGTACCTTTATTGGCTTGATGGGAACGATGGGGTCAATTTCGGGTGTATTAGGAGCAGCAACAGGGGATAGCGGTAATGCGATGGTGGAAGCGATTTCCACACCTCTCGGGAGCATGTCAGGGGCATTCTCTGCATCATTAATGGGGTTATTATCGTCTTTGTTTGTTGGTTTAATTAGTTTGCTGATTGATAGACAAAACAGTGAGTTTGTCGAAAGTATTAAGACATGGCTATATACCCGAAAAGAAGCGTTGCTAAGCGACCCAGTTCTTTATGCTAAGAATAGTGATGTTGCTGCATTATCACAGCAAGCTCTTAATGAGGGGATAAAAAAATTAAATGCATTTTGCGATCAAACTAAAGATTTTATCCTTCAATTGGAGACTAAAATTGATAACTTTAATCTTAAAGTCGCTAAATCATTTGATGTCATGGTTGACGAAATTAAACAATTACAATCGGTTAATAATAGCGTCGGTAAGTTAGGCGATGTGTTGATTGAAAGCAACCAAAGCGTTAAAAATGAACTCTCTGGTGTAGTTAAACATATTCTTGAATCCAATCATGAATTAGTTTCGGCTCGAGATACCTTAAGACAAGAAATTGCGATGAATCGCCAGCAGCTTATTGAAGTTAGTCAATCCTCTAATTCATCCATGGATAAATTAATCAATGAGGCATTATCAAATCGTAATGAAATTTTAAAACTGAATAAACTATCGACGACGTTAGAAGGGCAATTAGAACGTTATCAGCTCAGTCTGAGTAAAGATTTATTAAGTTTAAATAATCTTCTTTATGACAATGGCAATATGACAGCTGAAATAAATAAAACGATGAAAAACTTGGACGAAAACAGCCTTTATAATAAAGGGAATATCGATAAAATATTATCAATTCAAGGAATTAATCATGATATTAGTATTTATGCATTAGAAGAGATTATTAAAACTAAAAATACAGTTGTGAATTCATTATCAGTATCTGATAAATAGAGAAGAACGGAATCATGAAAATAGTAAATAAAATAGTTTTAGCGAGTTTATTCTATTCCTCGCTCGGTATGTCTGCGCAGTCAGCCATGTCTATTTCTCAGTATATTGATATGGCTGATGATTATAGCTTAGATGTGAAAAAGACCACGTTTGAGAAAAAAATAGCGGATGATAGATTGACTCAAGCTTACGCATCCTATTGGCCAAAGGTGGATTTGATTGCCAAAACAAAAAACCAGCGTAAATGGGAAAGTGAAGATTATCAGCCATCAACCGATCAACAATCTCAAATCAATGCAGCATTATTGTGGACATTGTATGATTTTGGTGTTCGTGAAGCTCAGGTAAATTCGGCTAAATTTGGTCAAGAAAGTAGCCAGTTTCGATTGTTTTTGCAAAAAGAGATCCTGTACTACGATGTTTTCACGGCATATGTACAGTATGATTTTGCCGTACAAAACTACCAGTTATCTCGTGATTATTTATCCCGTGTTGAAGGCTTGCAAAAGCTCATTAATCAACGTGTTGGGGCGGGGTTTAGTGCCTATTCCGATAAAGTCCGCGGAGAGCTTGCGCTCTCTGAAGCGCAATCAAGGCTTAAGATTGCTAATCAAAATTTAGTTGATAGCCGTATTGCATTAAAGAATCTCACAGGGCAAACACCCGATTCAATTATTAGTTTATTGGAACGTGACTTCACTTATCATCAGGATATTAACCAAGTGAGCTTTGATAATTCGAATAACCCGTCGATAGAGATGTTGAAGGCAAACGTCAATATGAATGCGGCGAAAATTGATGCTCAACAAGCGGAGCGCTATCCGACCATCCAATTATACGGGACTTATCGAACGGATTTTAATCGTGATAATTTTCCAGGGAGTGAAGCTTATGTACAAATGAGTGTACCACTGACTGATGGAGGGTTATTACGTGCTCGAGTTAGCGAGGCGGTGAATAACCATGAAGTTTCTAAGATCACATTAGAAATGGCATATCGTGATTTAGATAAACGCCAACAAGATTTCATTAACTTGTATCAAAGTACGAAAGGGCGTTTATCTATCGATCTACAGTCACAAGCGCAAGCCGCTCATACATTAGATATTTATCAATCTGAATTTTCTTTAGGAAGTCGTCCATTAACAGATTTAATTAATGCACAAAAAGATTTACTAAATATCAATACAGAAATATTGAATGATAAAATGAGTGCGTATATCGCGGTATTATCATTATATAATTTAAATGGCAATACGCTTAATGGTATTGAGATATTGACTCAATAATGAGTGACTAAATGATGAAAAGAGCTAAGTCTAATCATATTTGGCCTGCCTATGTTGATATGATGACGGTATTATTATTGGTATATGTTTTAGTTAGTTTATTATTTGCGATGATGATTAAGGAAAATATCGAGGCAGAATATAAAGAGAAGCTTGATAATATTATTAATATGAGTGCTGAAGAAATTGTTGAGAATAAAAATCAACTTGAAATGAAAGCCGTGATTAATAAAGAAAATGCTGAGATGAATAAAGACAGCGATCAGCATAATGAGAATGAAAATTCGTTAGTGCTGGCGAATAATGCAGAGGGTAAAGGTAACGAAGCACAAGAAGGTCAAAATGGTGAGGAGCAAGCAGCTAAAGCCCCTCAGCGAGAAGAGATTGTCTTGGATGATAATTCAGACATGCTTGAAAAGCATGCTGGTGATTTCACATTATCATTAGCGAAAGGGCAAGAGTTATTAACCAAAGAAGATAAAGAAAAACTAGGAAAATGGTATCAAGATAATTTAGCGTTGATTGAACGTAACGGTATTGATATCGGTGTTATTTTGAATAAGGATAGCTCTGTATCATTAGGGGCAATTTATCGGAAACAATATATTTTCTATATGGATATTTTACGCCTATTAGTTGATAAAAATAAAAAGTTTGAACCGTCAAATTATATTCATCGAAGCCCGACAGGATCAAATAATATCGAAAATGAATATCTGTTATTCAGAATTAAACCGGAAAAAAGCCATGAACAGTAACTATGCTTCTAATATTAAATTAGGTTATTAATCATATGAGGAATGTTATTTTCTCAATATGGCGCTATTTTCGAGTGGGGTTTCCCATTCGGAAATGGTTACCTTTTTTATTTTTAGTATCGCTATTTGGGCTATTGTTTTTGCAGCTCGACATAGCGATTGATGCAAAAGGGTATTTAGAGGTGAAAAACCGTAATGTCGTTATTGAGCACGCCAGTGGTGGCAAAGTTGAGCAGCTATTGGTGCAAGAAGGCAGCAAGGTAAAAGCGGGGCAGTTACTTGCGGTGATTGATAACTCCTACATAACGGAAGATTTTAACCGGAATCGCAATAGCCTTGAGTCACTACGTGTGAGAGAGCAACGCTTGCTGGCAGAAATTCGTCAGCAAGACTTTGCAAAGACAGACTCTATGGAGGAGAAGTTGTTTGAACAAGAGCTTTCTGCCTATCTCAGTCGCAAAAGTTCTCTTGATAAAGCGTTAAATATCGCGAAAACCACCAAAGACCAAAAGACCTCCATGCTGGCGCAGTTAAACACGCAAATTTCGGGTTTAATTAAAGAGCGCAGCTTAGGGCAGAAACAGGTGAATATTGTTCAGTCACTGGTCAGTAAAGGTGCCGTCTCGTCGAGTAACTATTTAGCCGCACAAGCGGAGTTACAGAAAACAGAAAACGCATTGCGTAATCTGCAAGCGCAAACGGCAACCTTAAACATTGAGATAGCCCAGGCGGATTTGAATATTGTCAAAATACACGATGACTATAAAGCGAAAAGTGAAGAGGAGCTATTAGAAGTCCGTAGCAACATCAATGAGGCTTTAGTAAAAGAAAGCACGGTTGCTAATCGAAAAGAACAAGAACAAATCTACAGCCCAGTTGATGGAACAATTCAATTATTGGTAAAAACGAATTCAGGTTCGGTGATCCCTCCTGGAGGAGAAATATTAACCATCCTTCCGGATAACGTCCCGATTGTGGTTGTTGCCAAAGTGAAACCCGAGGATAGGGATAAGCTGTGGGAAGGCATGGACAGCAAAGTGCGTATTAATTCGTTTGGTACGAATAACAATGAAATACTGCATGGCAAAGTTTCGGTGATCAGCTCTGATTCAATTGAAGAGCGCGAGGGACGTTATTACAAGATCCAAATCGCGGTAGAGCAAAATACGTTAGGGAATAAAGTTTATCCCGGTATGAGCGTTAATGCTTATTTAACTGTCGGCCAGCGCAGTGTATTTCAATATCTCTTCAAACCTCTATATAGCGGTTTTTCCACCGCACTACAGGAACCTTAATACCCTTGTTTAGGTATTTTTCGTACAAATTTTAAATTAAAACCAATTGAGGTTATCAATGGAAAATAAAGTCTTCGTTATTAAAACGTTTCAAGATAATGAGGTACCGACCTCGTTTGACGGTGCGAAAATTTATATTGTGGGTCAAGATATTGTGATAAAAACACGTGATGGCGATATTTATGAATATCCTTTTGCCGCACAGTTTTTATCCATGTCAAAAGATGTGTTTCATCTGAAATTTGCCGATGGAAAAAGTATTTCATCAAAAGAGCTAATTAACTATGTTGAAAAAAATGAATTCGACATTGATGGCAGCTTAAATAAAAATCAAGCAAAAGAACAAAAAGCTGCGAATTCAGAGAATCAAGATGATAGCGCTGATGATGCACAGTCCGATGTCACACCTGATGAGCCTGCTCCCCCGAAAGTCATCACGAAAATCGTGAAGGTACAAGAGGTTATTGTTAAAGAGCAAGACGCAACAAATGAAACCTCAACGGCCTCTAATGATAAATTTGAAGCCCCTATTAGTGATTTTACGGGGTATGGGGACTATAGCACTGAACCCATGCCAGAAAAGCCTATTGTTATCTCGTCTTCAGGTCTTCCCCCAAAAAATGAGAATGAATCTATCATTATCATTCCGCCAAAAGAGCAGATTGCGACAAGTAAACAGTTTGATATGAACACGTATCAATCGGGTGACATTAGAAATAATCAAGACCATACGATTACGATAGGGGGCTCGCGTACTGATGGTTCCTTTGAAGCACAGTATGAAAATACCACTCTCGATTTGTCTTCTTCGACACAGAGTTGGACGGTCGATGCTGAGCTAAATGGTTGGAATTATGATAATGGCTCTGTGACGCGAGTTATTGCTGTCGATAACGTCGATGTGTTAACCGAGGTAAAATTTCGCGCTGAAATGAGTGATGATTATAAAATCATTAAAGCGGGTACGCCAGAAGGCAATGCACTCAATTTAAAACCGAACGAATTTGCGGTTGTTTATCCGAGTAAGGATAACAGTTTTTCGGTGGATATTGAGTTTAATTCCGCAACGGGTGAAGCACTCGGTGAAAAGAAAGGGATCCTTGATTTTGTTGTTAGTAGCGATCCTGACAAGATTACAAACGAAAGTGGCAGCGTCAACTTGGGTTATACCCCGACTCCCTTAGTCGTCAAACTAGGTCAAGGTGATGATGTCCTAAAAGCAGGTATTGGTGAGGATATTTATGATGGTGGTCGCGGTCATAATACGCTTGATTACAGCCATGCGAAAACACACATTGAAGTGGATCTCACCCAGGATGTCACTCAAGCGTTTGATAAGATTGGCGTGACGGTTAATGATGCCGGTAGCGTTAATTTAGGCAATGGAAAAACGCAGAACATTAATAATTTTGAAACGATCATTGGCTCGAACCACGGTGATACTTTTATTTTAAATAATAAAGGCCACACCATTAAAGGTGGAACAGGAGATGATACGTATGTGATGAATGGCGGTAGTAATACCCTCGTTGGAAATGCGGGAAACAATACGCTGGATTATCATAAAGCGGGCATGGATACCGCTTATGATCACATGACATTAGCGGGAAGTGGCCACACATTAGATATCAATGGTGTCACTATTGACTTGACCCAAGGAAAAACTACCCATAATGGTGTTGATAGCGGTCAGGATTCATTTACTGGTATTAATCACATTGTGGGTTCAGCAAAAAATGACCACATTATTTTAGGTGATAGCGCCACAAAAGTAACCGAGAAAGTCGGTGATAACTATATCCAAGCTGGAAATGGACAGTATGAGATTGATGGCGGTGCTGGAAATAGTCTGGTTGATTACGCAAAGTTAAATGAGAAAATCACGGTCAATTTGAACACAGGCAAAGTGGAGAAAGGGCAAACTCAAGACAGTTTGATTAATATCCACCATGTTGTGGGCAGTGAAGGTGGAACGGATTTTATTGGTAAAACGGGGGGCGAAAACACCCTTGTGGGTGTCAGTGGTGAAAATAGCTTTAATGTCAAAAATGGGAGCAACCAACTTTACGGTGGTGACCAAACTAATAGCTACCTTCTAGATACTGGCGTATCGACTATCCATGCGAATGGGCACACTAATACCGCTGTCGTTAATAACTCTATTTTAAGGTACAACGGTTCCTCAGGTACGGGTGCGAATGACCGTCACAGTGATTTTATCAATACATTGGATTACACTGGCGGGATTGTTGATTATATCGCGGGAGAGGGGAAATCGACGAATCATATTACCTCCCATAATGGCGGTACCATTAGCTTGCAATCGAAAGGGGAAACAACGTTCGTCAGTGAGAATGGCGGGACGAATACCGTCCATTTAGCGGAAGGCACACTGGATTTCTTAGCGAAAAATGGCGGCGATAATACCCTCACAACAGCAGCAGATACGCACTTGACCCTGCATGGGGGTAAAGCCAGCCATTCGATTATGTTAGCCAAAGATTCGACAATGGATTTGGACTATTATTCGAACGATCTTGATAGTCGCCATAAAGCGGTGATCAATTTAGATGCTAGCCGGAATGTCAATATCGATGACGGAACTTATATTGACCTTATTCGTGGCGAAGGGATGGTTAGCAATATTGCGGGATTAAAAGGCGGTAATACAGAGATTACCTTAAGCCAAACTCGTCAAGAAGATATGGATATCTCATTATCGAATGAAAATAATATTGTCAAAGTGGGTAAAGGCTTTGCGAATATTACGGTAGATAATACTTCTCAAACTAATCATATTGATTATCGTAATGTGGATGCCCAACTGCATTTTGACCTCTCTGCGGATAAAGGGAATTTAGTTCGCGATGGACAAAGCCAAGAAAACCTAAAAAATGTCAGTTACATCACGGGCAATGACCATAATGGCAATGTGTATAAAGCCACAGATAAGTTTGATGTCATATTTGAAACAGGCGCAGGAACGGGCAATCGCATTATTGAAATACAAGGAAATCATACCTATAAAACGCAAGGTCATGAACTCTCGATTGATGGCTCTGAATTAACAACGGGTATGCAGTTTGAATATGATGGTATTCATGGCGCGATTAATAAGGGCGACACGACATCAACGATTACAGGAAACGATACTGCGGATACCAATGCCGTGACAAAGGTCACCGGCAGTCAAGGTGACGATACCTTTACGCTGAACTTTGGTACCGATACGCTGGCGAGTCAAACGGAATTTACCGTGGTGACCGGCAGTGGCAATAATACGGTTAACCTCAACCACCAAGGGTATTTTACGATTAACCCTGAAAGTGCAGGGCAAACCAAGCCCGCAGCAGCTCATAATACGCTCAATATTGTCTATCAGAATGTTGAGGACTCTACAGATATTATTCGATTGGGGGATAATGGTCAGTCAGGCAGTTTATCATCAAAAAATAATCTGACGGGTCAAGATATTACAGGGCAAAAAACGGATTTTAACTATATTGATAAAATCAATTATCAAGGTGACAATGAACTTCAGGTTAATTGGGGTAATAAAGCGCAAGGTGCGAATATTACGGTCGATAATGGAGAGCACAATACCTATCTGCATGTGAATGGTGGTGGTAATACGATTGAGGGAGGGCTGAAAGGACACTCAGATAAAACCGTTCTAGTCTCGTATCAAGAGAACACCACGAGCGGTATCGAGTATGACGCAACACAGGGTAATACGGTGAGTTTTACCGATGGGCGTACAGGGGATAATATCTATGATTTCAATGTGCTGCAAGGCTCGAAACAGGATGACACCATCGTATTAAAAGAGGGGATGACGCTACTATCAAGTCAAGGCGATGACACTCTGACTGGCAATGGTGCAACCTATCAAGCTGCCGATGAGCTTAGCACGATTAATGCCGATTTTTTAGCGGGCAACATTGCTAAACGAGAAAACAATACTCTGGTGGGCACTGATAAACTTGAAGGTGATGGTTTTAGTCAGTTTGTTAATGGCAACAATATGGTGTACGCCAATATTCAAAGTAGCGATAGCCATGACATGGAGTTTGATTTAGTCGGGGGTACTGTTGATTTTCATTCTCACGCTGACGTCAATAATCAAATCAATACCGATGATGCTAATTTGATCCTGCATTATGAATCATTTAACGATCGTATCCAATTAAACATGGGGTCAGAGGGTAAAAACCAAACAATCAAAGGTTCTGTTGGAAGTGAAAAAATAGACTCTTTCACCCATGCTCAGGAAATTAAAGGGTCAAATCACGGTGATAAATTTACCTTTAAAGGGAATATCAATGAAGGGAATAAATTAACCATTCAAGGGGGAACAGGAATTGACGAGTATCATTTCAATGGTACGAGTACGTCATCTTTGGAGATTAACGCAGGTAAAAATACCAACCTATCGGGTTCAGAAACGTTTAACTTTAATGGCAAAAATAGCAACATTAAAGTGACGACGTCAAATGCGAATAACATATTTAATTTTACCGATACCAGCTTGTCGAATACCGATATCGCCATTAATAGTATCGGAGGTAATGCATTATTGTTTAATAATGTGAATCAAACCGATTCAACAGGGCAGAATAATATTCATGTTGAATCTAGCTCTAACAGAACAAACGTACTTGATTTTCAAGGAATGAATAAAAATCTAAATATTGATCTTGTTGGGGGTAATAATAAAATTGATTTTAGAGATAGTAATAATAGTGATATGACTATCTCTGCAAACTCCAGTAGTGATAATACGTTAAGTATCAAAGACTCAATGATGGGTAAAGTGACTTACTATTCTGAAAGTGGGCATGATGTGGTGGTATTAGAGAACGTCAATAAAGACGCGATATCCTCCAATAAGTTTATTATTAATACTGATAAAGGCGAAAATCTAGGAACAGCAGGAAGCGGTAATAGTTTTACAGTATCGGGTGAAAATAAAAATATCACCATCAATACAGGTGAAAAAGATGACGTCTTTGATTTCTCTCATTCAGTCAGTAATGACAATTTATCAATTACCAGTTTAGGCGGTAATAACACGTTTAAAATGACAGGAGCATTAATCAATTCACGTATTGAATCGAAAGGTAGTGGAAATGATACCTATAGCTTTGATGGTGTGAATGTTAATAGTGGAAGTGCGGCCAATAAACTGAATGTTATTGAGCATAATGGCAATAATACCTTTGATTTTAGTGGGGAAAATCATTGGATTGATATTACGGGCGGCTACGGTGATGATATCTTTAATTTCTATGCAGGTAATAATTCCAATGTCAATATTAAAGGGCTATCAGGAACTAATCAGTATAATATTTATGACATTAATAGTATGCCGACACGCATAGATGGGGGGAATGAAGTCGATATCTTCACGTTTAAAGGCCAAGAAGTGAATGATAAAGAGATGTTTTATTATATTAATAATCAGACAACTCAAATTGATAAGTTTGAATTTAATGCGTTAGATGATGGGCAAAAAATTGTGTTGGATTTTTCTGAAATTACGGAACGTTATGGAAATGACACGAATACAATCAACATTGAAGTGGGTAATAAAAATAATGTTGAATTTCGTAATGAGGACGGGTGGACACGTATAGAGAATGCCGATAGTGATATATTTAGCTATAGCGGATTAGGTGAGGTACATGTTTCGTATAGTGAAAATTCACAAGGAGACTCAATGCACTAATTGCATTTTAATATAGCTTTATTAGCACGATACTCAAGGACTCTTGAGTATCGTGCTGTTTTATTAATATTATAATTGATAGTGGCTTAAATATCATGAATATGGAATCATCTTTTCAAGGTGAGGATACCGTTGGCTTTGTTAAAACATTAAGCCAATTATTGACTTATCTTAATATTGAACATCACGCTTATCAATGGGGCGAATTTTTATCTAAAATTAATCCTGAGAGTACACACGATACATTCATTTCTACCGCAGAAAATATTTTTGACATTTATATTACCCCAATTGATTTACATAATTTAATGCCATCAGAACAAGGCTATCTGATAAAAAATGATTCGGGTTGGCATTTTATGAATGATGTTAATCAATGTGACACTAAAAAAAATAATGCATATCAGGTGAGAAAAAAGCATCAAGAAAAATTGAATATCTCTTTTAGTTTTACCTCGATTTTAAGAAATAAAAATTTGATGATGATATTTATCATCTCATTTTTCATTAATATTTTTGCGCTTACATCGCCACTGTATTTTAATGCTATTTATGGGCGTATTATTCCATCTGCGGCAGAATCATCATTGTGGACATTATCGATCATAGCATTCTTCTGTTTCTTTTGTGAGTTTCTACTGAAAAAGAGCAAAATGCATTATGGATTTAAAGCAATGGAAGCCTACAAAAATAATATACAGCCGGAGATACTGAATCGTGTTATAAGGAAAACGCACTCTTTTGACAATCAATGGGGGAAAGATAAAGAAATTGCATTGCGTGACTTAAAAGAGCTGGGTATTTTATTTTGGGGGATCATATCCACGAATTTTTTTGATGTTTTTTTTGTGTTAATTTTTTTATTTGTTATTTATTTAATGGCTGGCGCATTAGTTATTGTGCCTATTATATCATTATTGATACTGCTCGGTATTGGTTTCTACTATGCCTATTATTTGAAGGAGAAAAAATTTCCATATCTTCAGGCCATCACCTCCTCAACGATTGATTGCTATCAAATGAATGGTGTTGATTCGCGTTTATCCTCCGTTAATTTCATGAATGAGAATAACCTATATCAATATAACCAACATACGCATTCTGAAAAGCAAGGGTTATCCTCATTATTGGCATTTATTTCGTCAGTACAAAGTATTTTTATCACTGTTCTGGCTTTTTATCTTATTCAACATAATGATATTTCAATAGCTTCATTGTTTGCGGTGATTATTTTGTCATCGAGAGTGAGTCAATCGATGGTTTCGTTTATTCACTCAATTCCAATGATAAATAAAATCCATGCAAAAATAAAATCGTTGAATAAATTTATTGAAAATACCGCCCAGAAAGAAATAACTTCATTCAATGATAATGTTAATTTTAAATGGGTTATTCATGACGTGAGTTTGGCATTCGAAAAAAGTCATCCATTATTCAAAAATATTAATATTCAAATTAATAAAGGTGAAAAAGTTGCTTTTATCGGGCACCAAGGGAGCGGGAAAACCGTATTGTCTAAGATGGTAATGGGGTTAATATTGCCGGAAACGGGACAAATTACCGTTCAAGATCAAGATGGGCACCAAATACCGTTTAATCAAATTAGCCAACGCGTTCATTATCAGTCCCAATGGCCAATGTTATTGGGGGAGTCTTTTATGACGCATTTATGTGCTGAACAAGCTTTTCCAGAAATGATATGCAAGAAGGCCTTATCAGTCTCGTATCTAAAGTGGCTTCCACCATTATTAAGTAATGGATTATATACACTTTTCCATCATTTACCTTTTGAGTTATCGCCAGTACAGAAACAGATGTTGTCATTACCGCGTTTTGCATTAACACAACGGGATATTTGGTTATTCGATGAGCCATTGCATTTGGTTGATAATGGCGTCAAGCAGCAATTTATTCAATTAGCCAAATCCAAAATGACGCCCGAAACAACCTTATTATTGTTTGCGGATAATCTGCAATATATTGATTTGGTCGATCGGGTAGTCGCGTTTAATCAAGGGAAAATGATATTTGATGGTCCGAAATCAGATTTTTTGCAGCAATATGCATACGTCAAACCACAGGATAAAAAAGATGATTAATTTTCGAATAGGGATTTTCTGGATCATAGTCTGTTCTCTGGGAACGGCGCAAGGTCAGCAACATGATAATTTGGATGAGACAATGCAAGGGTTGATGGAGCTTATCTCACCAACTCAAACAGTGTCGAATACCCCGTTACCGCAACAAAAAATCGAAAAACAACTTCAGACATTAACTCATCAGGAAGAGCCAGAAAAAAAGATTGAAAAAATACTAGGGAAGAATACGCAGCCAGAGTCAGTCCCCTTAAAAAAAATAGCGAAAGAAACGGAGATATCGGTTGAGGTTAAGAATAATGTTGAACAGAAAAAAACACAACAACGTACAGACCCACTCACAAAACAGAATAGTTGCATGCTTTGTATTGGCAATATTCGCATTGAAAAACAAGAGAATATAAATGGTGGCTGGAAAGTAAAGATTATGGGTGATTTAATGGATAAAAAAGGGCGATTAGCGCTAAATACCTCCGTGCAATTTAAAGCGAATAATCATGCTGTGCCTCAGCAATATGAAACACAGACCAATATTAATGGTGAGTTTATTTTTACCTTCACAACGTTCAGTTCGAGTAAAACTCAAGTCGAGCTGAGTACTGATGGCCATCGACTTTTATTTGATGTTGATGGCATTTGATTTTTTGCCAGTGAATTTATTTATCGATATGTAATGATAGGATTAGACGCTGTTAGGCGTCTAATCAAAATAAAAAGGGATGAGCGGGTATTTTTGTCAAAGATACAATTTACAGTTCCCCCATTTTTATTTCTATATTTAGTCACCATAAGACTCTGTAATGGTTTAATAAAACTGTAGAGATTTATAGCTTATCATTAAGCAAAACCTTATAAGTATAAATATAACCTTATAAGTATAAATATAACCTGAAAAGTAAAAGTGACTTTAGCGCAAAGCAAAAACTCGAATATGCAAAACTCATGGTTGAAGGGGGAATATAGCAATAGCGTAATCGCCAGGACTTAGAGCCGTTAGTATTCACAAGTAAATGTAAACCTGCGCTATCAGTTAATTTATAGGGCTTGGTATCGAGTTTCTCGACCTGAATTTTAGCGTCAGTTACAGCCATGGCTAGCTTCCTGAAAGATAAAATGGGTACAAAATTCTGTCGCACGAGCATATGCCCATAATTGTACCCGCACAATGGGGGCGATATGAGTTGAAACTTTGGAAGAGTGCTGATTTTAGCGGGCGCTATAAACAAAAACCCCCGCCGAAGCGAGGGTTATAAATGCGTGGTGCCCGGACTCGGAATCGAACCAAGGACACGGGGATTTTCAATCCCCTGCTCTACCGACTGAGCTATCCGGGCAACGGAGCGTATTAAACCTGATTTCATTGGTTGAGTCAAGACGCTTTCAATAAACTTTTGACTGTATGCGCTTTTTTTCAACATGTTAGCTAGTTTTTAACCGAAAAAACATAAAAAGACTAAGGTTATTAGTCAACGCCAGCCTGAAATGGCTTTAGGGTTGACTGGCGTTGATGTTTATCGGCTTTTAACGTAAGTAATTTTTCTGAGCTTTATTCACTTTAATTAGATAATTACGTGACTCAGCGGCAGGGTGCTTAGTAGACAAGGTTTCATATACCTCACCTGGCTCTAAATTATTAATACGTTGTGCTGCTTGTTTTTTATCACTGTGAAAGACACGCAATACGCTGCCAGCCCCACCATTATAGGCCGTTATAACGGCATATCGGCGTGATGTTTGGTTACGGATATCGCCTAAATAACTGTTTTGTAATATCGCCAAATAGGCTGTACCAGTATCGATATTCTTTTCGGGGTCAAATAAATAACTACGGCTAGGAACACCGGATTTACCTTGTGAGCGGAAAACATCCTTACCCGCAGTATTTGGCATTATTTGCATTAACCCCATAGCATCCGAACGGCTTACAGCATAAGGGTTGAAACTTGATTCAATTTGCATAATCGCCAGAATTAGTGATTCATCAACACCGTATTTTGCGGCTGATTTTTTAATATATGGCAAATATTTATGAGCTCGTTTGTCTAAATGATTTGGGACTAATTGCATGGTCACTGACCAAACAACATTCATACCAGACTGGCGGCGCTGCATTTTATTTTCGACTAGATAATCAGCAAACTTTGTTGCACGCCATTCCCAACGAATAGCTTCCCCAGTGTTATCGAGTACTTGTCCAAATAAAAATGGCTCTTTACTGTGGGGAATATCATTAATATCAGAGTAAAGGTCGATAGAGTTGGGGTCATCACCCATCAATAATGTGGTGACAATTGCTTTTTTTAAGTGTTCAGAAGGCTCTATTGCTGAAATAGTTTCGACGGTGATAGTCCCTGCATCAAAGTTAATATGGCTGCGGGTACGGTATTCATCTGTGTATTTCACATAGTCTTTTGGACCTGCAATCAGCACTTCTTTAATGCCCCAAATATTTTCAATATTATGGGCAAATTGCCCCATTAAAATATCGAACCCATTGGTGTCTTTGACATGATTAGGGTTAAAGTCAGACTTTTGATTACTAGAACATGAAACAATTAGAGGGATCAATAAGCTCAGCGCAAATAGTTTTTTCATACGATTCACAGTCTTGGTGCAAGAGTCTACCTACTGAGTAGGTAGACAAACAGATTATTTTTCAGGCGTATAACCATCAATATGAATATCATGACCTTCAAACAAGAACTTGATCATTTCTTGTTCTAACATTTTACGGTCATCGGGGTTCATGGTATTGAGTTTCTTTTCATTAATGAGCATGGTTTGTTTAGCCATCCATTGACTCCATGCTTCTTTCGATATCTCGTTAAAAATACGTTTTCCTAACTCACCTGGGTAAAGCTGAAAATCTTGCCCATCAGCATCACGTTGTAAGAATGTACAAAAAATGGTTCTACTCATTAACTTTTTCCTCAAATTTCAGGTAGTAAGGCAAGCTGCTTTAATAAATTTTCAACTGGGGCAGCAAGACCGATAGTTGCACCTAAGTGTAAGTTATACCAGAGTCCCTTGCCTTCATCCATGGCAGAATTAAATGCCTGAATATTAACTTTTACAGGGATAATATCTAAATGAAAATGGCTAAATGTGTGGCGGAAGGAAATTAATTGCTCTGGCGAGTTATATTCAAGGCCAGAATCTTTTAACCATTGATTAAGTTGCTCTAAAGACTCAAATTGAGGGAAGGCAAATAGCCCACCCCAAATGCCTGATGGCGGTCGTTGTTCTAACCATACATTATCTTCGTGTTGCATAATTAAGAACCAAGCACTTTTTTCAGGGATCTTTTGTTTCGGTTTTTTTCCGGGGTAGTTCGACCATGAGTGATTCGCATAAGCAATACAGCCAAAATTAACAGGGCAAATTTCACATTTAGGTTTACTACGGGTGCAGACCATAGCCCCTAAATCCATCATGGCTTGGTTAAAAAACTCGACCCCAACTTTTGGCGTGACGTCAGTGCTAATATCCCACAGGCGGTTTTCCACTTCCTTTTTCCCCGGCCAGCCATCAACCGCATAGGCACGAGCTAACACGCGTTTAACATTACCATCTAAAATAGGGTAGTGCTGCTGTTGTGATAATGACAAAATCGCCCCTGCTGTTGAACGCCCAACACCGGGTAGAGCAAGTATTTCATCGAATGTACGGGGAAATTGGCCATTATATTGAGTGGCGACCATTTGTGCGGCTTTATGTAGGTTACGAGCCCGTGCGTAGTAGCCAAGACCTGTCCACAGGTGTAATACTTCATCAAGCGGCGCATTGGCAAGGGCTGTGACATCCTCAAAACGAGCAATAAACTTCTCAAAATACGGAATGACAGTACTTACTTGGGTTTGTTGCAGCATAACCTCTGACAACCACACATGATAGGATGATTTTTCCTGTTGCCAAGGCAAGGTTTTACGGCCGTATTTGTGATACCAGCCGAGCACTGCAGATGAAAATTGTTGAGCTTCCATTGATAATTTTATTTTTATTGATATTGCCAGTCATGGTAGGAATTGCAACATAGACTACGGGGGCTGTAAACCGCTATTGTGTGGTTTAGTGTAAAGTTAGCTAATTATCAACTGCAACCTTGCAGAAGTTTTGCTAAACTCCGATATCCTTTGTGTCTCAAAGGGGGCTAAAGGCTCCCATTTGGGGTATTTAGGGTAGGAATTGATAGGTTTGATAATGAATCACCTTAATATCACTTGATTGTTGGCACATTAACTTAATTGGGCAACTATTTTTTAGAACCTTTATTATGATCAATAATGTAATCTCCCCCGAATATAATGAAGAAGGGCGGGTTATGCGCCGAGTCCGTAGTTTTGTCCGCCGTCAAGGGCGTCTGACAAAACGTCAGGAAGACGCATTAGAAAAAGAATGGGCAGAGAAAGGCATTGATTTTATCAATCAGCCTTTTGATTTTGCCAAAGTATTCAAGAACTCAAATCCAGTGACATTGGAAATTGGGTTTGGCATGGGCGCTTCATTGGTGGCCATGGCATCACAAAATGCAGATAAAAACTTTTTAGGTATTGAAGTTCATGCGCCGGGGGTTGGGGCATGTTTAGCATCAGCAAAAGAAGAGAATGTCACTAATTTACGCGTGATGTGCCATGATGCTATCGAAGTATTGGATTACATGATCCCTGATGGTAGCTTGGCAATGGTTCAGTTGTTTTTCCCTGACCCATGGCATAAAGCCAAGCACAACAAACGTCGTATTGTTCAAGTCCCTTTTGCGGAAAAAATTCGCAGTAAATTAACAATTGGCGGTGTTTTCCATATGGCGACTGATTGGCAGCCATATGCTGAGCATATGCTTGAAGTCATGACGAGTGTCGAAGGCTATAATAATTTATCATCATCAGGTGATTACGTTCCTCGTCCTGCAACAAGGCCAGAAACAAAGTTTGAAAAGCGAGGCCAGCGGTTAGGGCACGGTGTATGGGATTTAATGTTTGAGAGGATCAAATAATGGCTAAACAACCACGTAGTCGTCGTTTACGTAAAAAAATGCGCTTGGATGAATTCCAAGAGTTAGGCTTCACTGTTAAATGGAGCTTTAAAGAAGGTACGCCGATTGAGGAAGTTGACAGCACCGTTGACCAACTGATTGCAGAAGCGATTGAGCCGAATGGTTTAGCGTTTGAAGCAAGTGGCTACATGAGTTGGGAAGGGATCGTTTGCTTACAAAAAATTGGTAAGTGTACCGAAGAGCACCGTCAAATTGTTGAAAACTGGCTAAAATCAAAAGGCATGAACGACGTCGTTGTTTCTGAGTTGTTTGATGTTTGGTGGGAATGATTTTATTGGGTTTACCTCAATGAATAAACTCAATTTTCACTAGTTTGAAGAGGCATCCAAAATTGGGTGCCTTTATTTTCTGTAGTAAACATTATCTGGAGTCAACGTTTTGAGCGCCATGTTTTCTAACCAGCTACTCAACGATATCCTAGACCAAGTACGCCCACTTATTGGAAAAGGCTGCGTTGCAAACTATATCCCTGCTTTGGGCTGTGTGCCGCCTCATCAATTAGGTATTGCTGTTTCCACTATAGATGGTGATATTTTTACTGCGGGCGAGGCATATCAGCGCTTTTCAATACAGTCCATTTCTAAAGTGTTGAGCCTCACCTTGGCGATGACACGCTATGAAGAAAATGAAATTTGGAGTCGCGTTGGTAAAGAACCTTCTGGGTTACCATTTAACTCCCTTATTCAAATTGAAATGGAAAAAGGCATCCCGCGAAACCCATTTATCAATGCGGGAGCGATAGTGATCGCCGATATGTTGCAATCTCGTTTAAGTGCGCCTAAGCAACGGATGCTAGAGTTTGTTCGAAAATTGTCTTGTGAACCTGATATAAGCTATGACACAGTGGTTGCCCGCTCAGAACTGGAACATGCAAGCCGTAATGCCGCAATTGCTTATTTAATGAAATCCTTTGGTAATTTTGAGAACGATGTTTTAACCGTTCTCGAAACTTATTTTCATTATTGCTCTCTAAGTATGAACTGTGTTGAATTAGCGAAATGTTTTTCCTATTTAACATCACAAGGAATGTCATCTTGTTCCATTGACCCAATCATCACTCCACTACAATCAAGGCAAATCAATGCGTTGATGATGACATGTGGTATGTATGATGGCTCTGGCGAATTTGCATTTCGGATAGGAATGCCCGGCAAGTCTGGTGTTGGCGGTGGTATCGTTTGTGTGGTACCAAACCAATTCACTGTAGCAGTTTGGTCCCCCGAACTCGATGCGGCGGGGAACTCTCTGGCTGGTTGTGCTGCCTTAGAGTTATTATCAAAGCGAATTGGACGTTCTGTTTTTTAACGCCACTGGTTGAAGCCATTAGTCGTTGATATAACGTTTTACTAGGAGATTTTATGTTACGTCGTACATTAATTGCATTTTCACTCCTTGCCTGCGCGACAAGCCAAGCTGCAGATTATAATTGCTCTGTCACTCCGAAAGATGACATCTTTATGACGCCAGAAAGCGTACAGGTCATTGGCCGTAGCGGTGATTTAAAAATTACCCCAGACGGCGATATCACACTCAATGGTAACAATATTGCCGCGACAGAAACGCAAAAACAGCAAGCTATCCGTTATCAATCGATGATCCGTAGTGATTTACCTTGGATAAAACAAGAATCAGAAAAAAAATTATCTACTTCAAGGGAAACCATTGATAAAGTGGTTGTTAAAGTCATTGGGGGGGATAGCAATATTCGTAACCGGTTGACTAAACTAGAAAAAGAACTGAATGGGCAAATTGATCAAATCATTGAGACTCGCCCTAACGGTTATGTATTCCATCATGAAGCGATGAAAACAGTAGAAACAAAAGGGCGTCAGCTGGTTAATGAAAGCTTAGGTGGTATTTTGCAAGATAGCATCAATGAAATGGGGCGCAAACAATTGTTATCTGGGGGCGATGCAAGCAAGGCCTTGCAAGGGATGTTGGGTAATCTAGGTGGGTTGCAGCAAGAGCTTGAGTCCGAATGGAAAACACAAGAAAAAAGCTTCCAGCAGTTTGGGCAGCAAGTCTGTGCTAAAGTGACTTCAATGGAACAACAACGCGTTTCACTACTTAACTCGCTCAAAGCTAACTAAATAGTTAATCCCGTATAAAAACAGTAAGATATAAAATCATCTTACTGTTTTATTATTTCATTCTCTGTAACTTCTCATTATAAATGTGATATTCGCATCATTAATGGTAATGAAAATGAAATTGATTCTTATTTAGTTGACATCTAAGTCACTCTCTTTACAATGCGGGTTTGGCTTAATGACTAAATTGGGATCGTTTAAATGAAAAAGTTCATTCCTGCAGTACTTGTTTCTGTATTGTCATTCTCTGCTCCTTTGGCTTTTAGCGCAGAACCGGCTGCTTTCACACCCAATGTGGTGACAGCGCAAGGTGCTGAAAAAGTCACGATTAAACATCTTTCAGGTGAAACTGAGGTGGTCAAAAAACCACAAAAGGTGGTTTTATTTGATTTCGGTGTTTATGACTCAATGCAAAAACTAGGCCTAGGTGATAAAGTCGTTGCGTTACCAACAGCAAATGCACCTGCTTATGTTAAAGGCAATATTCCAGCGTCAATGGAAAATGCAGGTGGGATGAAACAGCCCGATTTAGCAAAAATTGCACTGTTAAAACCTGATCTTATTGTGATCACGGGCCGCCAAGGCAAATCTTATGAGGCGCTATCAAATATTGCACCAACGATCAACCTAGGCTCCGATAGTAAACATTATATGGAGTCAGTAAAGGCAAATCTTGGGGTAATTGGTGAATTGTATGGCAATCAAAAATCAGTTGATGAACAACTGGCCGAATTAGATAAAACCATTGCAGATGCTCAGAAAAAAGCCGCTGATTCAAATAAAAAAGTATTAGTGTTAATGCATAATGATGGCAAGCTGATCCCAAATAACCAAGCTGTTGTCTATAACGTAGTGAAAGCACAGCGTGCTGAATTACCTATTGATGAAAATGCCGATAAGTCTAAACGCCGTGTGGTCGATAGCAAAGCCATCGCACAAGCCAATCCTGATGTGATCCTGATTATTGACCGTAGTGAAGCGATTGGTGCAGGCAAATTAGATAAAACCGTTTTTGAAGATACAAACATTCAAGAAACGAAAGCTTATAAAGATGGCAAGATTACCTATTTACAATCTGACTTGTGGTACTTGTCAGGTGGTGGCTTAGTCAGCTTAACTGAACAAGTGAATGCTGTCGTTAATGCCCTGTAATTAATATCTGCCGTTGTCTTATTGGCTACGGTAATATTTACTATCCTCATTGTTATTGTCGTTTATTTCTTTTTTATCTCTAAATAAAAAGCCCGCATCAGGTGTTGATGCGGGCTTTCAATGAACGAGAAAATATACCTTCGCTTAACAAACGATTTTTTGCTTAAAAATCATTCCTCATCTAAAAACAATTCTAACAACGAGTTGAGAAACAGTTTTCCATGTTCTGTAATTTGCCATTCGTTATCCGTCTCAGTGATATAACCCTTTGTTAATGCTTCATCAATAGCTGGTCTAACTGTTGATTCGGGTAACCCAGTATATTGGGTAAATTCATCACGAGGCATTGCTTCAAGTAAGCGGAGACGGTTCATAAAATATTCAAATGGCCTATCTTTGGTGTCAACATCATAGGATTGATGAATGTAACGACCTTCCATATAGCCACGAGGGTGCTTGGTTTTTACTGTACGTAAAATTCTTCCATCTTCAAATGTGATTTTACCGTGTGCTCCACAGCCAATACCAAGGTAATCACCGAATCGCCAATAATTAAGATTGTGCTCGCATTGATAACCCGGTTTGGCATAAGCTGACGTTTCGTATTGCTGATAACCAGCTGCACTCAATAATTTATGACCTTCTGTATAGATATCCCACAGAGTATCGTCGTCAGGTAACGTGGGAGGGCGTGACCCAAATTGAGTATTAGGTTCAATGGTCAACTGATACCAAGACAAGTGCGGTGGGGCAAGCTCAATAGCTTGACGTAAATCAGATAAACCTTCATTGCGAGTTTGAGATGGGAGGCCGTGCATTAAATCGAGGTTAAAGCTTCTCAAATTTAAATTTGTCGCTAATTGAGCGGCACGCTTTGCTTCATCAGGACCATGAATGCGACCTAATGTTATTAATTTATCATTACCAAAGCTTTGCACACCAATGGAAATTCGGTTGATCCCCGCAGCTTGATAGCCAGCGAAACGGTCTGCCTCTACCGTTCCGGGGTTAGCTTCCATGGTAACCTCAGCTTGTACATCTAACTGGATACGTTGGCGAATACCATCCATCAAGGCTTGCATGGACTCGGCAGTTAACAGACTCGGGGTTCCCCCACCAATAAAAATAGTTTTGACAGGGCGTTCACCAATTAATTGCGCATCAATATCAAGGTCTGCCAATAGGTGCTCAACATATTCCATTTGGGGAATTTCCCCTTTGAGGGTGTGTGAATTGAAATCACAATATGGGCACTTTTGCACACACCAAGGAATATGAATATATAAACTCAATGGTGGTTGTTTAAGCATTTTTTAATGCTTCCAACATCATTGTTAGGGCTTTACCACGATGTGAAATGGCTTGTTTTTCTGCTTTAGTTAACTCCGCTGAAGTACAACCCAATTCAGGGATATAGAAAATAGGGTCATAACCAAAACCCCCTTGGCCTTTACGTTCACGAGTAATAATGCCTTGCCAACGACCCTGGAATACTAAGGGAGTCGGGTCTTCTGCATGGCGTAAATACACTAAAACACAGTTAAATTGTGCCTGACGTTGGCCATCAGGCACATGTTCCATTGCATTAAGTAATTTTATAAGGTTTTGCTCATCATTCGCCTCTTCCCCCGCATAACGTGCGGAGTAGATACCCGGAGCTCCTCCCAGTGCATCAACAGAGATCCCTGAATCATCGGCAATTGCGGGTAAGCCCGTTTGCGCCGCAGCATGTCGGGCTTTCAGGATAGCATTTTCAATGAAGGTTAAACCTGTTTCTTCAGCAGATTCAACACCTAATGAAGTTTGCGCGACAATATCCATACCAAAATCACGGAGTAAGTCGGCTAACTCATTCACTTTTCCCGGATTGCCGGTGGCTAAAACAACTTTTTGCATCATTTAGAACTCATTTTTACATAATACCAATGGAATACATCATTGCTGTGAGTGATGGGTCAATCCATAAGGAAATATCTACACGCAAATAGTTAAGCGCAATCAAGATAAACATCACAATCATGGCTGAGAAGTCTAACCCGCCCATTGCTGGAATAATACGACGGATTGGTGCCATTAATGGTTCTGTTAATTGGTACAATAAATAGTCAACAGGGTTACGGCCTTGGCTGACCCAGCTTAAAATAGCGCGGATTAAAATCATCCAGAAAATCAATTTACCTGCGTAGGTTAATAATAAAATAACCCCCATAGGTAGGATCGTAACACCTAAAATTGGCAGTAAATTAGTTGCCCACATACCGAAAATAATTGCAGCTAATGCCAGCACAAAAGCGACAACAACTGAAGCGGTATCGACTGAGCCAATAGCGGGGATCACTCGACGTAATGGCCCAACAATGGGTTGAGTTGCCTTAACGACAAATTTTGAAAATGGGTTATAAAAATCGGCACGTACACATTGCATCCAAACACGCAGTAGTAAAACAAAAATGTACAGCTGGATCAGGGTAGTGACAACAAAAACGATAGTCTTCATGGCAAATTCCGCGATTAAATTAAAAAAGTTTTTCCATCTCTTTGGCTCTGTCAATTGCACTTTGCATTGCATTGGCAACAGTTTGCGGAAGATTTCCATTATAAAATTGTTCTAAAGCCATCGCGGTAGTACCGCCTTTAGAGGTGACCTGTTCACGTAATGTTGAAAAGGCTGTATCACTTTGTGATTTAGCTAGTTCCACAGAGCCTTCTATGGCATTGAGGACTAATTCACGGGCTTGCACACTATCATAACCGAGTTGTTGCGCTTTTTGCTGCATTGCTTCCATAAATAAGAAGAAATAAGCAGGGGAACTGCCTGTAATCGCAATAATATTATTGATCTCTTGCTCTTTTTGGCACCAAATTGTTGTCCCAACGCTTTGCATGAGTTCTTGTGCGAATTTTTTGTCTTGCTCTGATACTTGCCCTTGAGCAAACAACCCACTAACGCCTTTACCCACTAATGATGGCGTATTTGGCATAATGCGCACTAAATTAAGCGGGTGTGCGAGGTATTCGTTATAGCGTTCAGCAGGGATGCCCGCAGCAATGGTGAGGACTAATTTTTGGTCAAAATTGGTAACTTGTTGCAGTGGCTCACAGACCTCTTTCATCATTTGTGGTTTGACTGCGAGCATAATCACATCGGCGGCTTGCACTGCGGCTAGGTTGTCATGGCGACTGATTATACCGTACTGTTCGGCGAGTTTGTCACGGCGTACAGGGGTTGGAGAACAAACCGTGATCATGGATGCAGGGTAACCGTGGTTAACCAAACCTGTAATAATGGCTTGAGCCATATTTCCGGCACCGATGAAGGCAATTTTACGATGTTGCATTCTGTTCTCCTTATTTATTGGTGATACTGGCGAGCGCCAAAAATAGCGGTTCCTATACGTACCAAAGTAGAGCCGCAATGAATTGCTGCGCGCATGTCATCAGTCATACCCATCGAAAGTGTATCGACGGTAGAGTAATTTGTTTGTAATTGCTTAAATGCAGCATCCATCTTGCGAAATGTGGCACACTGGCGTTCGTAATCTGTTTCGGGGGCAGGGATTGTCATTAAACCACGTAATACCAGATTAGGCATAGTGGCGACTTGGGCGGCTAGTTCGTTTAATTCCGCTAAGGTGATCCCCGATTTACTATTCTCATCACTAATATTGATTTGGATGAGAACATTTAAAGGGGCTTTATCGCTAGGACGTTGGTCGTTCAATCGTTGAGCGATTTTTGCCCTGTCAAGGGTGTGAAACCAATCAAAGTGTTCGGCAACTAGGCGGCTTTTATTGGATTGTAATGGGCCGATAAAATGCCAAACAAGGTCATTCCTATTTGAAAAATATTGAATTTTTTCAACACCTTCTTGAACATAATTTTCACCAAATTGGAAAAGACCAGCCTCAATGGCTTCTGAAATAGCTTCACAAGGTTTGGTTTTACTTACAGCAAGCAGCGTAATGTCTTGTGGTGAGCGTTGGCACTCTGCGGCGGCAAGATCAATACGTGCTGTGACATCAGAGATATTATTTTGAATGGTCATTGTTTTATTCAATATAGTTTAATTCAATATTGGTGTATTCACGTACAGGTCTATTTACCAAGTAGATGAATTGCGGTTATTGACCATAGTGTAAAGCAAATCGCGTCAGAACGGCACCTTTGCATAGGGGGAATTCAAAAAAATACTGATTAAGCTTGATAAAAAAGCATTTTCTAACAGTGTCCTTAAATCTGCTTTCCCAGATAATAGCAAAAGGCCGATTGATTCATAACAGACGGTGATGCTGACAAAATAGGCACATTAATGACAGCAGTAAAAGATAACGGCAACCCGAACTCGATAATCAAAACTGTGTTGAACCCCTTGTAATGATTTCCAATTTAATAACTTCTTGTTTTATTGGTTCTTTCCGGTCGGAAATTTTATCTAAAAGCATTTTTATCGCTAATTCGCCTATATACTGAGTGGGTATTTTAACCGTAGACAGTTCGGGGTTTAAATAATTGCAAAGGTCAGTATCATTGAATCCGATCACGGCAACATCTTTAGGAATCGTGATGTTAAGCTGCTTTGCTGCTCGATAAAGCGCACCAGCTAATAAGTCATCATCGCAAAATACAATATTGGGTTTTTGCTGAAGTAAAGATGCTGCATTTTGGGTTGCTTCAGCAAGGTTAAAGGATGAGTAAATGACACATTTAGATTTTTCTACATAGTTTAATGACTCGAATTCATTGTTAAATAATTTATGGCGATTTAGAAAATGTTGCCTTGGGATATCAGATCTAAAAAAACCAACCTTAAACCGTTTCATTTTATGCGTAATAGAGAACGCAGATTTGATCGTTTTATCAATATCTAAAAGAATGTCATTATTTTTTTCATCATCAGACTCTATGAATATCAGCTTATCTCGGTAATTTTCTAATAATTCGATATGTTTTTTTTCACATGAATAAATAATGCAGCCACTAATTAGTTTACTTTGAAATAATGAAAATAAATGTTCAGACCATTGTTTGTTGGCATAACTATCTAAAAGAATTAAAGAATACCCGGATTTGGTTGCTGAAAGCTCTGCAGCATGAACGACTTTTCCGAAATAGGGTTGTTGAATATCGGGGACAATAAATGCAACGGTACGTGAATTTCCACTACGTAAAATTTGTGCATTGATATTAGGCTGATAGCCTAGCTCTTTTGCCACACAGAGGATTTTTTCACGGGTTTTTTCAGATACTCGGCCTTGGTAACGACCACTAAATACAAGAGATACAGCCGACTGTGAGACGTTAGCTAAACGGGCGACATCTTTACTGTTAACAGTAGACATTTTTTCTCCATATCAAGAGTGAAAACATAAAAAATACTTTATAAACAGATGGATGCGTTATTCTAAACGAATTAAAAATGATCTAATACGCTCATACTAAATGATAAATTTTGTTTGGGCTTATTAATTTGCAAGCTTTATGTTTTTATGTGATCCATGTCAAGTCATACGTATTACTTGCTGTGAAGTATATCACTTTATTCTTGTTTAATACCCAGTACATTAATTAAAACCAAGAAATGCATTAGAGGAAAATGCTCAGTAGTAGAATCAATGTTTTTATTAGCCATACCGAATGTACATTGTATATAAACGTGTTTACGTAATATTGAGTGAGGTAAATAAATTATTATGAGCACAATTACTCGATTAAAAATAGTCTCGTTTATGCAGTTTTTTATATGGGGCTCTTGGCTAGTTACATTTGCTTCATATATGTTTAATACACTCCACTTTACAGGTGGAGATGTTGGGTTAGTCTTTAGTTCTTTAGGCATTGCATCACTATGCTCACCTATTTTAATGGGGCTAATTGCAGATAGAATTAATAATAGAAAATTCGTCTATGTTACCATTCATTTAATATCGGCGTTTTTTTTGATTGCAATGGCACATAGTACTTCGGTTAGTTTGCTTTTCGCCATGACATTAGTTCATCTGATTTTTTATATGCCAACAATGTCAATCTGTAATAGTATAATTTTTGAAATACTGGATAGGGAAAAATTAAAATCAGAAAATTATTTCCCAAAAATCAGGGTGTATGGAACTGTTGGTTTTATAGCTGCAATGTGGATTATTAGCTTATTAAAGTTAGAGATGAGTTATTATCAATTGTATATAGCAGCAATAGCTTCCGTGGCTTTAAGCCTTTATTCTGTTATTTTTATATCGGTAAATAAAGATAACCATAATTTGGAATGTGATCCTCATTCATTTAAATTTAGTGATTTGGCTGTCTTATTTAGGAAATCTCAAGTCGTTGTTTTCTTGTTTTTTTCTATGCTGCTAGGGTCTGTTTTACAAATCACGAATACTCTCGGTGTACCCTTTTTGCAGGATCTGGCTGCCGCACCAGAGGCTCAAAACTCTATTTTTTCAACCTACCCGACAATTTTTTTATCAATATCGCAATTCTCAGAAGTGATTTTTATATTGTTACTTCCTTTTTTATTAAAGTATATCAAGATAGAAAAAGTTTTATTGTTGAGCATGATAGCTTGGATTTTACGCTTCGGGTTATTTGCATATGGTGATTTTACCTATATAGGAACAATAGCATTATTCCTTTCAATGTTAGTATATGGTTGCGCCTTTGATTTCTTTAATATTTCGGGTTCTTTATTCTTGGAAAAAGAAATAGCACCTGAATTTCGTTCTACAGCACAAGGCGTATTTACTACTTTAGTTAATGGATTTGGTACTTTCTTAGGTGCCATATTGAGTGGCTGGGTATTAGATCTTAATACGATAAATGGGGTTGTAGATTGGAAAATGTTTTGGATTGTATTCACTAGCTATACGATTACATTCACATTTATTTATGTACTGTACATGTTTTTTTCAAATAGAAAAAAACAGCATGCTTATTCATAAAAATGTAAAAATATTGAGGTATATATTATGTTAGATACTCATCAATACTCTATTGCTGATATTAATTTAGCAGATAAAGGAATAAAACGTATTAATTGGGCCAAAGCACATATGCCTATTATGCAAAGTTTAATTGAAAGACTTGAAAAAGAACAACCATTTAAAGGTCTGACAATTGGTATTTGTTTACATGTTGAAGCAAAAACAGGGGTATGGCTTGAAGCCTTGACAAAAGGTGGCGCAAAAATTGCTATTACAGGTTCTCCTGGTTCTACACAAGATGAAACAGCGGCAGCATTAGTAAAATATATGAATGTGAGTGTTTTTTCGAGGAGAGATGAATCTTTTGAAGACCATATAGCCTATTGTAAAAATGTCTTGGAAATGAAGCCGGATATCATCGCCGATAATGGTGCAGATTTACATGAGCTGGTTCTTACCGATCCTAAATTTAAGGCATTACAAAAAGTAATTATTGGTGCGACGGAAGAAACAACCACAGGAGCAAATAGGTTAAGGGAAGATTTCACATCTCAGCTTTGGCCAACATTAATTATTAATGATACTCAGTCTAAAAGAATTATAGAGAATCGATATGGTGTTGGCTCATCTGTTGTGGAAAGTATTGCTCATGCAACTAATGTAATGATACACGGTAAAAAAGTAGTGGTGATTGGATATGGTTATTGTGGCTCTGGTGTGGCACAGCGTTTTAGGGGAATGGGGGCACATGTTACGGTAGTAGATACAAATCCGCTTACTCGATTAGAAGCTCATTTAGAAGGTTTTCAAACTGCTGAATTAATCAGTACGTTACAGGATGCCGACTTTGTTGTGAGTGTCGTTGGGCGAGATAATATACTTACTACAGAACATTTTTCTGCAATGAAAAATAATGTGCTTGTGGCTAATGCGGGGCATTTCCAACGTGAAATTGATGTGAATGCATTGAAGAATTTAAGTAATAATAGTGAAGAGGTCATACCTAAAATTAATAAATACCAATTGAAAACGGGTAAAAATATATTCCTAATGTCGGATGCAAACCTTGTTAATTTGTCTGCAGGAAATGGTAATCCTATTGAAGTTATGGATTTAGGCCTCGCTTTACAAACATTAAGTTTAGAAAAAATTGCTTTAGATAGCAAAGCATTAAAAAATATTCCGCAACCTGTTCCTTTTGATATAGAAATGAAAGTAGCACAACTTGCGTGTGATAACTGGATAACGCATTAAGCTACTTGTACATACTTCAAGTTACATTGTGTTGATTATACTGAGTTTGCTGAGTCGTTTAGCTTATCTAGGCTCCAGGTCTAACTTTGCTTATTGCCTACATGTATATTGAATTATTAAGAGTATATTGTCTTATAAGAAGCTGGTGTGATTAGCGCTTTTTGTAGGAATTAACTTTGAGTGACTAATATGAAGAATAAATTTTCTGTTGCATTACTTTTAAGTATTATCATCCCATTGTCTTATGCTGATAACCTAGTGGAAATTAATATCCTTGGTACGTCTGATATTCACTCTTTCATAAGTGATGAGGATTATTTTAATAATCTAAAAAGTGAAAAATATGGTTTGAAATCGCTAGTTGGTGCGATTGAAAAATTTAGGCATGATAATAAAAACACCTATTTAGTTGATGTTGGTGATTTATTATCTGGCAACCCATTAGGAAATCATATTATTAAACGCTATAACCAAAATGAAAGCTATTATCGTATATCTCCTGTTATCTGTAGTTTAAATGCACTTAATTATGATGTAGCAACCCCTGGTAATCATGATTTTGATAATGGTGCTGAGTTTTTGAAATGGTCTTATTCTGGAGCGAACTTTCCAGTAGTTTTAAGTAATGTTATTGATAATACGTCACAAAAAAGCCTTTATCCTGAGTATATTATTCAGGAAAAAGAGGTTTTAGATGACGCGGGTAATAAGCATTTACTGAAAATCGCATATTTAGGGTTAGTTCCTATGCAAACAATGCTTTTTAATAAAAGCAAACTTGAAAGTGAGATTACATTTACTGATATGCTAGATGCTGCAAATAGTACTGCTATTCAGGCGAAAAAAGATGGGGCTGACTTGGTTATTGCCTTATCTCATTCAGGTATTGATGTATCACAAGTTGAACATGGTATGGAAAATGTCGCATTTTATCTTGCCAAAAATCCGAATATAGACGGTATTTTATTTGGTCATACTCATGAAGTTTTTCCTTCTGAAAAAATAACAGCTAATGAAAATATTAATGTTAAGGATGGGAAAATGTTTGGCAAGCCAGCGGCTCAACCGGGTAAGTGGGGGGAGTCACTATCCGCTATTAAATTTGTTCTAGAAAAGAATAATGATAAGTGGGATATAAAAAGTAGTAAAGGATATCAAGTCGATAGAAAAAATTCTGTTGCTAAAGAGAGTACTATTGAGAAAATATCGTTGTGCATAAATGATACAGAACAAGACTTAAAAAGTGACTTAGACAAAGAAGTAAGCCAAGACAAATTTAAAATCAATAATAATTTTAATCTGATTGGAAATGAAAGCCTAACAACTGTACTTGCGGACTCCCTTCGTTATTATATGCGAAATTTTACGAGTGAAAGCGATAAGGTGTTAATTTCTATTTCACCATCTTATTCATTAAATGATGCAAGTTTTTTTGTTGACATACAAGACAGGAAAATAACCAATAGGGATTTAAACAAGATTTTTTATCCCGCTTCTTTATCTGCATTAAAGGTAAACAAGCAACAATTAATCGAATGGTTGGAAATGAGCTCAAATATTTATAATATGCCAATAGATGAGTCTACACCATTAATTAATACTAATGCCCATAGCTTTTTATTTTACCCAATTATGGGGCTAACCTATGATGTAAATATTAGCAAATTACCGTTATATGATTTATACGGTAAGAAAAATGAAGGGGCTACGGTAGGGAGAATTTCGAATATTCGCTATAACAATAAAGAAGTGGTCGATACAGACTCATTTATTATTGTTGCGAGTAAGTACGCACCGTACTTTCAAAAGCACAAAGATGCTCCTTACTTAGATATTGGTAATGAAAGAAATATTGATATATTTACGGGGTATATTTCGGCGCACCATGAATACCCACAGCCGAAAAATAATTACCGTATAGTGTCGGATATACCATTAGAAATGAATTTGATATTACCCCATAATACAGATAAATCAGCAACATTTTTATGGGGAACTGAGTATCCTTTGCAAGTAAAAAGCCAAGATACAAAATCAGTAACTTACCAAATAAAAATAGCCCAGTGATATTAAAGACTATCTTAGGGGGCAGTTAGTCCTCTACTTTTAGTGGGCTCTCAGTAAGGGAGCCCCACTTAGTTTTGCTCAAACCAGCTTTCAAGGATAACAACAGCAGACGCCGAGTCTACTTTTCCTTTGCTTAATGCACGGTAACCACCTTGCTCAAAAAGACCAGCTTTTGCTTCTACAGTGGATAGCCGTTCATCATGCAATTCGACTTTGACACCAAAGCGACCATGAATGCGGTTGGCAAAATTACGAGCTTGGCTTGTGACGAGTTGCTCGGTTCCATCCATATTAAGTGGCAGGCCGACAATGACCAATTGAGGAAGCCACTCTTTAAGTAATTTTTCGATTTGTTGCCAATCAGGGCGACCATCGTTGGCTTTTAAAGAAGCCAACGGTCGAGCAGTGCCCGTAATTTCTTGCCCAATAGCAACACCGATACTTTTAGTTCCAAAATCAAAGGCGAGCAAAGTTCTTCCAGACATTAAGCGTGCCCCGCTTGCATTGAAATAGTATGAATATTAACACCGATTAATTTTGCAGCAGCAGCCCAGCGTTCATTAATAGGGGTATCAAAAATGAGCTTAGGGGAAGCTTCCACCGTTAACCAGCTATTTTCCATAATTTCTCGTTCAAGTTGGCCCGGTTCCCAGCTTGAATAGCCGAGTGCTACGAGGGAGTTCTCGGGGGAATCCTCACCACCAAGCGTTTCTAAAATATCTTTGGAGGTGGTGACCATGACATCTTCATTTAAGTGTAGGCTAGATAAGAAACCAGTTATTGGTGTGTGTAAGATAAACCCATGTTCTTCTGCCACAGGGCCACCAGCAATTACAGGCCTTTCTAAGTTACGGTTATTAACTTTATCAGATATCGTAATTTCAAGTTTTTTGAGCATTGTATCGACGGAAAAATCATCAATAGGCTTATTAATTACTATCCCCATCGCCCCTTTTTCATTGTGCTCACACACATAAACAACAGACTGTTCAAAATAAGGGTCTGTTAGGGATGGCATGGCGATAAGAAAATGGTTTTGCAGATTCAAACTAAGGCTCCATTGAATTTAATAACAACTTTAAAACAACCAGTTAAAAAGACCTAAACAGGCCTTTTTAACCATTTATGGCTTATTTTTTTAGGCGACGTTCAATCGCATCCATCAACATACCCGTGATAGAAATATCGAATGCTGCTTCGATTTCACGCGCACAGGTTGGGCTAGTAACGTTAATCTCAGTCAGACGGTCACCAATAATATCAAGACCAACAAAAATTAAGCCTTTTTCTTTCAGCGTTGGCGCGACAGCCCGTGCGATGGCCCAATCACTTTCACTAAGAGGACGAGCTTCACCTCGGCCACCAGCGGCAAGGTTACCACGAGTCTCACCTTGTGCAGGGATACGTGCCAAGCAATATGGAACAGGTTCGCCATCGACAACTAATACACGTTTATCACCGTCTTTAATTGATGGTAAAAAGTTCTGAGCCATACAGTAACGGGAACTATGTTCGGTTAGCGTTTCAATAATGACACCAACATTTGGGTCATCTTGTTTTAGACGGAAAATGGAAGCGCCACCCATGCCATCTAATGGTTTGAAAATAACATCCCCATGTTGCTGGTGGAATTCTCTCAGTTTTTGTGGGCTACGAGTGACTAACGTATCTGGTGTCAGCTCAGGGAACCAAGCGGTAAATAATTTTTCATTACAGTCACGCAGACTTTGCGGTTTATTGACAATTAAAGAGCCCGCTTGTTCTGCTCTCTCTAAAATATAGGTAGCGTAAATAAATTCGGTATCAAAAGGCGGATCTTTACGCATTAAAATAGCATCAAGTGAACCAAGAGCGATGTCTTGCTCACCATGAAACTCATACCATTTGGCAGGGTTTTCTTCGACAGTGACTATTTTAGTTTGTGCTCTAGCCTCACCTTGGTGTAAATACAGGTCATTCATTTCCATATAATGGATTTCGTAACCACGACGCTGAGCTTCCAACATCATCGCAAAACTGGTGTCTTTCTTGATTTTGATGGATGAAATTGGGTCCATCACTATACCGAGCTTGATCATTTTTTCTCCTTAACCCAGATCACCTAAGCGCACTTGCAGTGCAGTGATAGCGGTTAGCGCAGTCGTTTCTGTTCGTAATACTCTAGGCCCTAACAGTATATCGGTAAATTGATAATTTGCTGTCATTGCGATTTCATCGGCTGATAACCCCCCTTCAGGGCCAATTAACAACCTGACTTTTTTCAATTCAGTTGGCAGTGTATTGATGCTTTCTGTTGCCCTAGGATGAAGATTAACTTTAAATGCGCCATCATCTTCTGCACACCAATCTTCAAGTGTTTGTACGGGGCGGACTTCTGGGATACGGTTGCGCCCACATTGTTCACAGGCCGCAATAGCAATTTTTTGCCATTGTTGTAATTTCTTCGCTAACCTCTCACCTTCTAAGCGAACGCCGCAACGCTCTGATAACAGTGGTGTAATGATATTCACCCCTAACTCTACGGATTTTTGGATGGTAAATTCCATCTTTTCTCCACGGGACATCACTTGCCCTAAATGCAAATCGAGAGGGGACTCTCTATCATCAATACGGCTATCTACAATGCGAACATATACATTCTTTTTAGTCGCTTCAGTAATTTCAGCATCAAACGTTTGATTGCTACCATCAAAAAGTTCGAGTTTTTGCCCCGCAGTCATGCGTAGTACTCGCCCTACATGGTTTGTGGCGTCATCACCAAGAGAAATTGTCATATTCGTTTTAAGAGGCTCTGGGTGATAAATGCGTGGGATGCGCATAGCTTTTCCTTAGTACAGACTAGGTTAATAAATAAGATAGCTTTGATGAATATGGGGATTGAATCTCTAAACACAAGCACTAGCGCTTAGTTTATAACGAAAAAAATGCTAATTGTAGTACGTCTGTGCGGTGGTAATTTTATCAATAATTACTCAAAAAAATAAAAGCTGAAAATGTCGAATAAACCGACGAAATAACACGGAATTAAAGTGTTGGGATAAGCCAGAATAGCGAGTATATTTATTTTGGCTCCGTAATGGAAGGAAGTATAAAATGAAGGAATTATTTTATTTTTTATTATCATATATTAAATCATTTATTGATAATATGACAAATATGATATCTTCCTGGCAGGGGGATGAAAGGCTTTTTTTTATTGAGTCAATTGGATTTCATCTATGTAAACAAGATGTTATATTTCTTGTTGTGTTGTTTTTATCCGTTTTAATGACTCAAAAGTTACTTATTTATCTCCCTGTTTGGTGTTTTGGGAAAAACAAAATAACAATTAAACTTCATACTTTACTTATTCTATATGGGGTGTTCGGTTGTATTATTATTGGGTCATTTAATAGTTTATGGGTAATGTTGTTTTTAGTGGTTTTTATTAATTTAATAACACCGTTATTTATTATTGATTATAAAATGGGTTATTTACCGGATGTACTAACCTATCCTTTATTGTGGTCTGGTTTGCTATATCAAATTAACTTACCTCAAGGCAATGTCATTTCGGCTATCTATGCAGTTATATTGAGTTATTTTATGATGCTAATTACCGTTACACTCGTGGAAAAAATTAAAAAACAACCACAGATGGGGCGAGGGGACTTAAAATTAATTGCAGCGTGTGCTGCATGGTTAGGGGTATGGTTATTACCTTATTTTATAGGGCTTGCGGCTTGTTTAGGGCTGTTACATTATGCATTCGCTCATTGGGTATTGCCGAAAATAAGCCAAGGGGGTCATTCTCCAAGTTGTGTAAGTGCTAAGCCGTTAGTAAATGAAATAGCCCAAACCATACCATTCGGGCCTACAATTATCATTAGTGCAAGTATCTTGCTGTATTTATCTATACTGCGTATTGGTTAGCGACAACTAAATGTAAGGGTTAAGACGCAGCAGCGACCAACGAGTCTAAAAATTGCTGCCATTTGTCTGGTGACCCAAGGTAATTTTGTAAAGGAACCCGTAACCATTTCCCTTGTTGCTGAATTAACAGCGTAGGGAAACCTGACGCACCAGACTGGGCGAGCAATGCTTTACTATTCTGTATGTGTTTTGCAGTTTCATTTTGTTCACATTGCGTGTAATCACTGGTGTACTGCTCAGCATTCAAGCTAAGCTTTTGGGCTAATTCAGCAAGCACTGCCGTATCATTAATATGACGCCCAGAAATATAATGGGCTTTTTGAATGGTTTTAAGCATCTCAAAGCCTTTACCTTGCTTGGTTGCAGCTAAAATAGCGGTTTGTGGTGGTAGGGAGTCCATGACTAAATTAGGTTCATGGAGCATTTTTATATAGTCATCACCAAAAACTTGCCCTGTCATCGCTGCAATACGTTTATCTGATTGCATAATATATTGGCGAAAATTATCATCAAGATGCAAACGCGCATCACCGGCTAACATGCCACCACCATGCATCTCAACATTGGTACTGGGGTGTTTGGTTGCAATTTCCACTAAAGGGGCTGCTGCATAACACCAGCCGCAGTAAGGGTCATAAATATAGTGTAGGGTTATATTTTTCATTATTGATCCTCTGTAATAATTTGGGGTTAATTTGAGTTAAGTTGTATCATTATTATCAACAGTTATATACAACAATCTCCCTTATACTCGCGGTTGTATTTCTAGGCATATTATTCAGTATGTTAAATATACAAAATGGTTGTTATAAGGGAGTGATACTAATTTATTGAGGCCACTGCATTTCGCCTTTAATAACCTTAGCGCTTAGCTCTAAACTTGATTTATCATCCAGTTGTGGGTATTTAGCTGCAACCTGCTGTACTAATTCATTCGAGTTTTTACTCGATTGCGCGGCGGTTTCAAAATCTTGTAAGTATTGCTGAGTAAATGTCACCGTACCAATATCCAATTTAGATGCTCCCGTGAAATGACCAGGGACGACAATCGTCGGGTTCAGTGCTTTGATACTTTCTAACGTTTGCTGCCAATTTTGGCGTGATGCCTTAGTCTGTGTATCAGCCACCCAAACGTGTATATTGTCTGAAACAATCACACCACCGACAACGGCTTTTAGCGATGGAACCCACACATAAGTTCTATCTGGCGAAGCACCGTCAAGGCCTTTTATCTCTAGTTTCTCGCCATCAACAGTAAAGCTATTCCCTTTGATGATTTCGGGGACTATCACATGGGTCGGAGCTTCACCCTTTAACTCATTTCCCCAATAAGCGAGCTTGCCATCTTTAGTCGCTTTAATAGCGGCAACGGTTTCAGATGTTGCAATTACTTTAGCTTCAGGAAAGGCTTTTGTAATTGTCTCTAAGCCGAAATAATAATCAGGGTCTGAGTGGCTAATATAAATAGTGGTTAATTTTTTATTGAGTTTTTTAATTTTATCGACCAGTTGTTGAGCATCATTATTTTGAAACTGAGCATCGATTAATACGACTTCATTAGGGCCACTAATAATTTCAGATGACACAGGGAATACACTGTTGTTACCTGGGTTATAGATATCGAGTGTTAATTTCTCGGCTTGTGCTACTTGAAATGATGTTGCGATGAATACTGTTGCTGCTAAAAAAGTTAATTTCATTTTGAGTCCTAAAATTGAATTGTCTGAGAATGAACTAGGCGTTTTTGCTTGGTATGTATATTAAGTTGCAATGATTAACGGAAAAACACCATAATTAGGCGAAGTTTGTTGCATAAACCGGACGAATGGGGCGTAAATGGATAGGTTAAAGGCAGCACAAGTGTTTATCACGATAGTGGAACAAGGCAGTTTAGTTGGTGCTGCTGAAAAGTTAGATATGTCGCGTGCGATGGTGACACGTTATTTATCTGAAATGGAACAATGGGCTGGAGTACGGTTACTTAATCGAACAACAAGGCGTTTAAGTTTAACCTCCGCTGGTGAGGGGGTGTATCAGCAATCATTACAGCTCAATGCGATTTCACAATTAGTACCTGTACAACAACATCATGATGCAAAAGAGCTATCTGGCTTGGTGCGCATTAGCTGTTCACAATCGATAGCCCAAAGTGCATTATCCGTTGCTATGGCAGAATTTTTGCAGCAATACCCAAATATGACGATAGATATGCAAATATCTAATAAATCGATTAATCTTATCGAAGAACGTATCGATTTAGCGATCCGTATTACTAACCAGCTAGAACCTAACTTAATTGCTAAGCCTTTATCGACCTGCCACTCTGTAATTTGTGCTTCCCCAAAGTTTTTAACGGGGAAAAAAATGCCCACTAAACCTGAAGACTTAGTGTTACTTGAATGTCTTACATATAGCTTTTTTGGGCGCAGCATTTGGCGTTTTGAAAAACAAGGGGAACAGCATACGGTATTAGTTGGCGGGCGGTTGAGCGCCAATGAGTCCGTATTTCTTGCCCAAGGCGCTTTAAATGGTGCAGGGGTTACCATGCAACCTTATTATTCCGTCGCAGAGTATTTAGCAAGTGGTGAATTAATTCAATTATTACCTGATTATCAACCAATGCCATTAGGTATTTACGGGGTATACACCAGTCGACAAAAAATGCCTACACCATTACGTGCTGTGATTGATTTCCTTACAGACTGGTTCAAAACGTCACCATATTGGTTAGCGTTGATGCAACAAGGCCGACGCTAAGCTCTCTTCTATTTGGCTGAAGGTATTTTTTAGTGATTGGGTGAAAATATCTGTCAGTTGAGAAGATGGGCGGTGAATGGGGCGAATTAAACTCACTGTAAATGGAATGGAAAAACTGAGGGGACGGATCACCAATTTCCCTGCAGATTGCTGATGAAAGTCTAACGCTGTTAATGGGTTTACAATGGATATCCCGATCCCCTTTAACGCCATAGCGCATATGGATGATGCAGAGTGTGTCTCCATCACCATTTTTCGTTCAATATGGTGTTCTGTAAAGGTTGAATCAATTAACTGGCGGTAACTGTCTGTTAATGACAAACTGATAAACCGTTGATGTTGAAAGTCAGTAGGCGTTAAAACCTGTTTTAGTTCAAGGGGGTGCCCTGCAGGTAACACACACACCTCATTTAAACAGCCTAACGTTTGCTGTTCAGTGCCGGGTGGTAGTTGAAGGTGTTCTGTTAAGCCAAAGTCATAACGCTGAGCAGAAAGCCATTCTTCCAGAACTGGGGATTCTTGTGGGATCACCGTGATATTTACATCAGGGTAACTTTCCATAAATGACTGACAAACCTGAGGTAATAAAGACTGGGCAAAAGCCGGTAAACAAGTAATGGATATTTGTGCGTGTTCAAAACGCCGAATAGTTTTAGCCGAATTTTTGATCCGCTCTAATCCATAATAAGAACGCTCGACTTCTTCTAAAAAACGTAAGCCTTGCGCAGTTGGTTGTAAGCGGCCTTTTACCCTATCAAATAATTTAAATTGTAATAGATATTCAAGGCGAGCAAGTTCACGACTGATGGTGGGCTGTGATGTGCTCAGTAATGTAGCAGCTTCCGTTAAGTTTGGGGTAGTCATGACGGCACGGAATATTTCAATATGACGCCAAGAGATAGCTTGCATGTTTAGCCTCTAAATAAATGCTATATCAAATATGAATAGACTTTAGCAAAATGGATATTTTTTTTCCCGTTTTTTCTCTGAATAATAGATTTCAATACAATAAATTATTAAGACCATAAAAATTTGCAAACGAGAAAGACAATGACTTCATTCGCAACTACTACAAGCCAGTATTTAACACCTGAACATTTGCGTGGATTACCAGCCCAGTATGGAACCCCTGTTTGGGTTTATGATAGCGCTGTAATCATTGAGCGTATTAAGCAATTACAAGTCTTTGATACTGTTAGGTTTGCACAAAAAGCAAGCTCTAACATTCATATCCTCCGTTTAATGAAAGAGCAAGGGGTCAAAGTAGATTCTGTTTCTTTAGGTGAAATAGAACGTGCGCTGGTCGCTGGCTTCCAAGCAGGGCGTGAAAACTCAGAAATTGTTTTTACCGCAGATGTATTGGACAGAGCAACATTAGAAAAAGTGACGGCTCTGGATATTCCGGTAAATGCAGGGTCGATTGACATGTTAGACCAAATTGGTCAGAAAAAATCTGGTCACCCAGTTTGGTTGCGGATTAACCCGGGGTTTGGTCATGGCCATAGCCAAAAGACTAATACGGGTGGTGAGAATAGCAAGCACGGTATTTGGCATGAAGATTTACCAGCCGCGTTAGAAAAAATTCGTCACTATAATTTATCGTTAGTGGGCATTCATATGCATATTGGTTCTGGCGTTGATTACCAACATCTTGCTGATGTGTGTGATTCAATGGTGGCATTGGTCACCACCGCTGGGGTTGACCTGCATGCGATTTCGGCAGGGGGAGGGTTATCAACCCCTTACCGTGAAAGCGATGAATTAATAGATGTACAACATTATTATAGTTTATGGAATAACGCCCGTCAGCGTATAGAGCAGCATTTAGGGCACTCAGTCGAACTTGAGATAGAACCGGGGCGTTATTTAATGGCTGAATCCGGTGTTTTGCTGGCGGAAGTCCGTGCGGTTAAAGATATGGGGAGCCGCCATTATGTGTTAGTGGATAGCGGTTTTAATGATTTAATGCGCCCTGCGATGTACGGCAGCTATCATCATGTATCTGTTCTAACTGCGGATGGCAGTTGTGCTGATAGCTCTCAACTCATCGATACTATTATTGCAGGCCCTCTATGTGAGTCAGGGGATGTATTTACTCAATTAGAGGGTGGTTTAGTTGTTACACGCGCATTACCTGAGGTCAAAGTAGGGGATTATTTAGTTTTCCACGATACTGGCGCTTATGGTGCATCTATGTCTTCGAATTATAATAGTCGTCCATTATTACCGGAAGTCATGTTTGTAGATGGCAAGCCAACGCTGATCCGTCGCCGCCAAACGATTGAAGAATTATTAGCATTAGAATTGGAATTATAAGTTTTAAATATAATTTACATACAAAAAGCCAGCTATAATAACTAGCTGGCTTTTTGTTGTTACCCTTAAACTCACTTCTAAGAAGATAACCTTTTATAATTTACTTTATAAATTAAGCTGCTTTCTTTTTCTTACTTGTATCTTCACTTGAAGGTTCGTCAGGAGACTTTTTTGACGGAAGTACCCCTAAGTCATCAAACTCAAACTCATCCACATTAATAGTCCGTAACCGGCTAGCTTCCGCTTTACGTAAAATATCAGCTTCTTCTTGCGTAATTACATTTTCAGGGAGTAATTGGTCTGCTAGTTCATCTAAGCGAGTAAAGCTGAGTTTACGCTCTTTTAAACGGCAGATACGGTCGAAGATTGGCTCAGCAGCAATAATATCGAGTAGTGCTTGGTTTACTAAGCCATGCGGGTTGTTTTCTGTTGGTGTTAAGTACTGACCACGACCTAATCTATCCCGTGTTTCAGAAGGTTCCATCAGTAGCTGCGCCAGTTTGTGGTCAAGTCGGTCAGATGGCATCGACATAGAACGGCCAACAGGGAAGAGTGTCACTCGCATTATCGCCGCTACCATTTTATTAGGGAAGTTTTTCAATAAATCATCCATGGCTTTTTCTGACTGATAGAGACAATCTTCAACAGCCCATTTTACTAGCGGTAAATCTGCTTTTTGGCGACCTTCATCCTCATAGCGTTTTAGGGTTGCAGAGGCAAGGTACAGGTTACTTAAAATATCCCCTAAGCGTGCCGAAATACGCTCACGACGTTTTAAGCTTCCGCCTAACACCCCCATTGCCACGTCAGACAATAAAGCTAAGTTAGCACTTTGACGATTTAACATTTGATAATAACGGCGTGTTTCGTCTTTTGTTGGCGCGCTACTGCCACGACCGTTAGTCAAGCCTAACCAGAAACTCCGGAACTGGTTACTAATCACATGACCGATATGCCCGAATACAGCTTTATCAAATTTATGCAAATTATTATCTTTTGCAGCAGCCATTTCGTCTAATACAAATGGATGACAACGAATAGCACCTTGGCCGAAGATGATCATACTACGAGTGAGAATATTGGCCCCTTCAACCGTAATAGCGATTGGCGCACCTTGGTAGGCTCTGGCGACAAAGTTTGAATCGCCAAGGCAAATTCCTTTACCACCAGTGATATCCATTGCATCAATAATGGCGCGTTGACCTCTATGAGTACAATGGTATTTTACGATAGCAGAGAGAACCGCGGGTTTTTCGCCTAACATAATCCCCGACGTAATCAAAGTTGCTGCTGCATCCATCAAATAAGTGTTACCAGCAATGCGTGCTAATGGTTCTTCAATCCCTTCCATTTTACCAATTGATAATTTGAACTGGCGACGAATATAGGAATAAGCCCCTGTTGCAATAGCGATGCTCTTCAGACTTCCTGTTGAGTTAGATGGTAATGTAATACCGCGTCCGACAGAGAGACACTCGACAAGCATTCTCCAACCTTGCCCCGCCATCTTTGGCCCACCAATGATGTAATCAATAGGAACAAAGATATCTTGACCGCGAGTCGGGCCATTCATAAATGGCACATTAAGAGGGAAATGGCGATGGCCAATTTCGACCCCCGGTGTATTGGTTGGAATTAAAGCACAAGTGATACCAAGGTTTTTTTCTCCGCCTAATAGTTTATCTGGGTCAGATAATTTAAAGGCTAGCCCTAACACGGTCGCGATTGGTGCTAAGGTAATGTAGCGTTTATTCCATGTTAAACGCATACCAAGGACTTGTTCACCTTGCCATTCACCCATGCAAACTATGCCAGTATCTGGGATCGCACCTGCATCAGACCCTGCTTCAGGGCTTGTTAAAGCAAAACATGGAATTTCTTCACCAGTAGCTAAACCCGGCAAATAACGCTGTTTTTGCTCATCGGTACCATAATGTTGTAGGAGTTCACCAGGACCTAAAGAGTTAGGAACACCGACAGTTATTGCCAGTATGCCCGAAACTCCGGCAAGTTTTTGTAATACTTGTGATTGAGCATAGGCAGAAAATTCAAGACCTCCGTATTCTTTTTTGATGATCATGGCAAAGAAACGGTGATCGCGTAAATATTGCCACACTTCAGGAGGGAGGTCTGCGAGCTCATGACTCACTTCAAAATCATTGACCATGCCACAAACTGTTTCAACGGGACCATCAATAAATGCTTGTTCTTCGGCAGTCAATTGTGGTTTTGGGTAGTCATGAAGCTTATTCCAATTAGGGGCTCCTCGGAAAAGGTCGCCTTCCCACCAAGTTGTCCCTGCATCAATGGCTTCTTTTTCTGTTCTTGACATTGGTGGCATGACTTTTTGAAACATTTTCATAGCGCGGGCGGAAAATAATGATTGGCGTATTGGGCTGAAAACAAATGGAAATAATACTAAGGCGACTGGCAATAACATCCAGTAGCTCCAAATATTTATCACACCCATAACAGCAGTATAAGCCAATAATAATATTGCGCTAAAAACCAACGATGTTTTGTGATAACAAAGTACGCCAATTAAGGCTAGGAATAACACAATGCTGAGAAGGATCATAGTTAAGCTCCTGTCCACTTGTAAGAGGTCTGACCTGTTTGTTATCTTAATCTATACCCATTAATAAAGAATTAGCAATGTATTTACATCCTAATTACAACTTGGCTCACAAAAACACCAAATTATGAAAATGGTTAAGGTAATTTACATTAAGGCCATTAAAAAATTATGGTTACTAGTAAGGAAAAAGGAGGTCTTTTTCTACGAAGCTAAGACAGCACAATCAAAAGTAGAAACAAAACAATCCCTGTGCAACAATCTGAGTATTAAAGGTTAATTGTGGATACCTATCTACTCTTTGCCATTAGATGGCATTTTTATTTAGGCTATTTTAAATATAAATTAATCATACTCTCTGTAACATGTTCTTAATTAAGAGGAAACCTCATGTATCAAGACCTGATCCGTGGCGAGCTAACAGAAGCTGCCGACACGCTATCAAATTTCCTTAGCGATGACGCAAATATTGAAGCTATTCAAAAAGCAGCCGTATTGTTAGCCGATTCTTTTAAAGCTGGTGGCAAAGTATTGTCTTGTGGTAATGGTGGTTCACACTGCGATGCGATGCATTTTGCTGAAGAGTTAACAGGGCGCTATCGTGAAAATCGTCCCGGTTATCCAGCGATTGCAATTTCAGATGTTAGTCATCTGTCTTGTGTCAGTAATGACTTCGGTTATGAATATGTTTTTTCACGTTTTATTGAAGCAGTAGGGATGAAAGGTGATGTTTTACTGGGCATCTCAACATCTGGTAATTCAGGGAATATTATCAAAGCGATTAGCGCTGCTCGTGAGAAAGGGATGAAAGTAATCACGCTAACAGGTAAAGATGGCGGGAAAATGGCAGGTACCGCAGATATTGAAATCCGTGTCCCACACTTTGGTTATGCTGATCGCATTCAAGAAATTCATATTAAAGTTATCCATATCTTAATTCAGTTGATTGAAAAAGAGATGGTGAAGTAAAGTTTTAACCGGTTTAGGAGCCTTTAAATGTGTGAGTTACTTGGCATGAGTGCCAATGTTCCAACTGATATTACGTTTAGTCTTAGTGGGTTAATTTCTCGAGGTGGGCATACCGGTCCACACAAAGATGGCTGGGGAATTACGTTCTATGAAGGCTTGGGATGTCGCACATTTAAAGATCCTCAACCAAGTTTTTTATCACCCGTTGCCCGCTTTGTGCAGGAATATCCTATCAAATCAGAAACGATTGTTGCGCATATTCGGCAAGCAAATCAAGGTGATGTATCATTAGTCAATACACATCCCTTTACGCGTGAATTGTGGGGGCGCAATTGGACTTATGCTCATAATGGCCAATTAAAGGGCTATCGTTCATTGAAAACAGGGCGTTATTGGCCTATCGGTGAAACTGATAGCGAATGGATATTTTGCTGGATTTTACATCAGTTAAGTGAAAAGTACCCACGAAAACCCTCCAATTGGAAAAGCGTGTTTCGTTTTGTCGCGACATTGGCGGATCAGCTACGTCATAAAGGGGTGTTTAATATGTTGCTCTCTGATGGGCAATATTTGATGGCGTTTAGTTCAACGAATTTACATTGGCTGACGCGTAGAGCACCCTTTGGTAAAGCGAAATTATTAGATCAAGATATTGAAATTGATTTCGAGCAATGCACCACACCCACTGATATTGTTTCTGTTATTGCAACTCAACCTTTAACGGGAAATGAAAATTGGCAGCGGATCGAGCCAGGTAACTTTGTATTATTCCATCTTGGTGAGCGCATATTGTGATTTAGATCCTAATAATTTCGTTGGGGTATCTGGTAAGCTAACTACCGCGTATTTACCTAATGTCACTGAAATTTCTGCGGGTCTTCCTGTTTGGTTAAAGTATTCGTAAGCAGGCTGTAGCTGTTTCCAAAATGAATAGTGACTTGAGTTTCTGTAGCGCGTCATATTTTCATTTGTCATCTTAAATGGGTAGATGCTGACATTGATGGTTGGCTGGCCATTTAATAAGGCAGTTTCGACGGTTTGATAAATTTCACCCATATATTTATCTGTCATGGCATAGCATCCTACAGAAACGCAACTGCCATGGATCATTAGGTAACTACCGCTGTAACCTTGTGCTTTATCGTATTCATTAGGGAATCCAATATTGATAGATCGGTAATACCGACTATTTGGGTTGAGCTGTTCTGCGGTAATTTGATAAAATCCCTCAGGGCTTTTGAGGTCTCCTTCTATTTTTTTCGGGCCAAGGCCCCCAGAAAACTTACAAATTGGGTAAGTTTTGGTCAGCTTATATTTTCCAGAAGGGGTTTTTTGATAGAGTTCGAGTAAACCCTCTTGCTTAAATATTTGAATAAAAATAGATGAATTTTGATTATCCAAAGCATTATTCTTAAGTATAAATGAAGAGTTGCTCGCCTGAATTACAGGTGGATATATGAGTACAAATGGAAAAATTGCACTAAAAAATTTACTTAATTTCATACTAAGGCCAAATGTAGAAGTTTTCACTGATTAAAAAGAATACAGAATTTATGCATTTTAGACGAGTAAATAGAAAATTAATATAGCTTGTTAATAGTTTTTAGATGAATCTTTATCGGTTAAATAGTAATCAGCAATCGATAAAGGTGATGTTATAGTTCGGCAATTTCGAATTGTTAACAGAAAAATTTAAATATTAATGCAATTTGCTTGAACTATGTCACTTCTATAGACGGACATAGTGAGTGGGAACTGATAAAATTACGTCCGGCAGAAGAAAAAATTTAGTAACAATTATGTGAAAATACCTGCTTAAGTGGCGAAAGTGGCTTGAGCTGTTTTTATTACTGAGTCGCTATCATTCATTGCTGAATCGTTAGCTTAGGGTTTAACTGATAAACTTGTGCAGATCTTATGATTAAAATTAAAAAAGGCCTTAACCTTCCCATCGCAGGTGAGCCAGCCCAAGTGATAGAAGACGGCCCGAAAATTCAACACGTAGCTGTGCTAGGTGAAGAATATGTCGGAATGCGTCCTTCGATGCTGGTTAAAGAAGGTGAACGTGTCATAAAAGGGCAGGTTCTTTTTGAAGATAAAAAGAATCCGGGGGTTGTTTTTACAAGTCCAGCCTGTGGTAAAATTGTTGCTATTCATCGTGGTGAGCGTCGTGTGCTTCAATCTGTTGTCATTGAAATTGACGGTGATGAACAGGAAAACTTTGCAGCTTATACTCGTACTGAGTTATCTGCATTAACCAGAGAACAAGTCGAAGATAATCTGATTAAATCAGGTTTGTGGACCTCTTTAAGAACGCGTCCATTTAGTCGTTCGCCACAACCAGGTTCTTCACCTAGCGCTATTTTTGTTACTGCAATGGACACAAACCCTCTTGCTGCTGATGCCGTTTTGGTTATTCGTGAACAAGAACAGGCATTTAACGATGGGTTATTAGTCCTTAGCCATTTAACAGAAGGTAAAATCCATGTATGTCATGGAGAGGGGGATTTACCAAAAGTTGAGGCTCATAGCCAGATTTCATACACCCAGTTTGCGGGTCCTCATCCTGCTGGGTTAGCGGGGACTCATATCCATTTCTTGGAGCCAGTAAGCATCAAGAAAAAGGTATGGAGCCTTAATTACCAAGACGTTATTGCGATTGGTAAGCTGTTTGTCACTGGGCAGCTTTATACTGACCGTATCGTTTCATTGGCAGGGCCACAGGTTGAAAAGCCGCGTTTATTACGCACTTGCCTTGGCGCTGATTTATATGAATTAACTCAAGGCCAGCTTAAAGCGGGCGAAAACCGTATTATTTCAGGCTCTGTCCTTTGGGGCGTAACTTGTGATGATACCCATCATTATCTTGGTCGTTTTCACAATCAAGTCTCTGTATTAGCCGAAGGTCGCGATAAAGAACTATTTGGCTGGATTATGCCTGGTGTTAATAAATTTACGATCACTCGTACTACGATCGGGCATTTCCTGAAAAATAAGCGCTTTAATTTTACGACAACAATGAACGGCGGTGAGCGTTCAATGGTACCAATTGGTAACTATGAGCGTGTTATGCCTCTTGACATCATGATCACTCATTTGTTGCGCGATCTCCTCGCTGGAGATACCGATACATCACAAGAATTGGGCTGTTTAGAGTTGGACGAAGAAGATTTAGGTTTATGTACCTATGTTTGCCCAGCGAAGTACGAGTATGGTCCAGTATTACGTGATGTTCTGACCAAGATTGAGCTAGAAGGGTGATTCCATGGGTCTGAAAAATTTATTTGAAAAGTATGAACACCATTTTGAGCCCGGTGGAAAACTCGCTAAATACTATGCATTGTATGAAGCAGTTTCTACAGTGTTCTATACACCGGGAACGGTGACGAAAGGTCGTTCTCATGTCAGGGACACTATTGACCTGAAGCGCATGATGATTTTAGTCTGGCTTGCTGTTTTCCCTGCAATGTTCTGGGGGATGTACAACGTAGGCAACCAAGCTATCCCTGCACTTCATCAACTGTATAGTGGAGCAGAGCTACAGCAAGTACTCGCGAGTGACTGGCATTATAGTTTGGCACAATTTTTAGGTGCCTCGCTGTCAATGGATGCTGGTTGGGGAAGTAAAATGCTGCTTGGTGCAGTTTATTTTCTTCCTATTTATGCCGTTGTTTTCCTTGTCGGTGGGTTCTGGGAAGTGTTGTTTGCCATGATCCGTGGTCATGAAATCAACGAAGGCTTCTTTATAACCTCTATCTTGTTTGCTTTGATTGTGCCTCCAACAATTCCTTTATGGCAAGCGGCTCTTGGTATTACCTTCGGTGTCGTGATTGCTAAGGAAATTTTCGGTGGTACAGGGCGTAACTTCTTAAACCCTGCGTTAGCGGGTCGTGCATTTTTATTCTTTGCTTACCCTGCTCAAATCTCCGGTGACTTGGTTTGGACTGCAGCGGATGGTTTCTCGGGAGCAACTCCATTATCACAGTGGGCTTCAGGTGGCGAACACGCGCTAATGAACACAGTAACAAGTGAGCCTATCACTTGGATGCAAGCGTTCTTAGGTAATATGCCAGGCTCGATCGGTGAAGTTTCGACGCTGATGTTGTTTATTGGTGGCGCACTCATCATGTTCTTCCGCATTGCATCATGGCGTATTGTGGCGGGTGTCATGGTTGGTATGATTGCCATGTCTTACCTATTTAATGCTATTGGTTCAGACACCAATCCGTTATTTGCCATGCCTTGGTGGTGGCATATGGTTCTGGGTGGCTTTGCATTTGGTATGATTTTTATGGCGACAGACCCAGTATCCGCTTCATTCACTGATAAAGGTAAATGGGCATATGGCATTCTGATCGGCGTAATGTGTGTACTTATCAGGGTAGTAAATCCGGCTTATCCTGAAGGGATGATGCTGGCTATTCTGTTCGCCAACCTGTTTGCTCCTTTGTTTGACTATCTGGTCGTTCAAGCAAATATTAAGCGGAGAAAAGCTCGTGGCTAATGATAAACCAATTAATAAAGATAGCGTCGGTAGAACATTTCTAGTCATTTTTATCCTTTGTCTAGTTTGTTCTGTTGTTGTCGCAGGTGCTGCAGTTGGTTTGAAGCCGAAGCAGCAAGAACAAATTCAGTTAGATACTCAGCGTAATATTTTAAGCGTGGCAGGTTTAATGCAGCCTAAAATGACCGCAGAAGAAATCCAAAAAGTTTATGGGGAGCGCATCGAACCTAAGCTTTTGAATTTCAAAACGAATGAACTATCTGACAGCACTAGCCGTTATGACCTAAATGCTGAGCTACGTAGCGATGAAACCAGTATTGCCCTTTCTCCAGCAGAGGATATCGCAAAAATTCGCCGTCGCGCCAATAGTGCTGAAATCTATTTAGTGAAAGATGATGCCGGCAAAGTATCACAAATTATTTTACCTGTTTATGGTTCAGGTTTGTGGTCTGTAATGTATGCGTTTGTGGCAATCGATGTTGATGGGGTAACCTCACGCGGTATCACTTACTACTCGCATGGTGAAACACCAGGTTTAGGTGGCGAAGTCGATAACCCACAATGGAAAGCCCAATGGCCGGGTAAAAAACTGTTCAATGAACAGGGTATTCCGGCAATTAAAATCGTACGTGGTGGTGCCACAGATAGCCCATACGGTATCGATGGCCTTTCAGGTGCAACCCTAACGTCAAACGGAATTCAACATATGTTTGATTTTTGGTTAGGGGATAACGGCTTTGGTCCGTTCCTGAAAAAAGTACGTGAAGGAGCGCTGAATAATGGCTGATTCAAAAGAAATAAAACGCGTCCTACTTGGACCACTATTAGATAACAACCCAATTGCTTTGCAAATACTGGGGGTCTGTTCTGCATTAGCAGTAACAACTAAGTTAGAAACAGCATTGGTTATGACCATTGCGGTAACATTAGTTACGGCATTTTCTAACTTCTTTATTTCACTGATTAGAAATTATATTCCAAGCAGTGTGCGTATTATTGTACAGATGGCAATCATCGCTTCTCTCGTCATCGTGGTTGACCAAATTTTACGTGCGTATGCCTATGAAATATCAAAGCAACTTTCAGTATTCGTTGGTTTGATTATTACTAACTGTATCGTAATGGGGCGTGCTGAAGCTTATGCAATGAAAGCGCCACCAATAGAAAGCTTTATGGATGGTATCGGTAATGGTCTTGGCTATGGTGTGATCCTTGTATTAGTCGGTTTCTTTAGGGAATTATTTGGCTCCGGCAAACTGTTTGGTATCACTGTCTTTGAATCACTGCAAAACGGTGGCTGGTACATGCCTAATGGCTTGTTCCTCCTCGCGCCAAGTGCATTCTTTATCATCGGTATGCTGATTTGGGGACTACGTATCCTGAAACCAGCTCAGGTAGAGAAGGACTAATCACATGGAACACTATATTAGCCTATTTGTTAAATCCATTTTTATTGAAAATATGGCGTTAGCATTCTTTTTAGGTATGTGTACTTTTCTCGCTGTTTCAAAGAATGTTAAAACAGCCTTTGGACTGGGGATCGCAGTAACTGTCGTTCTTGGTATCTCTGTTCCAGCTAATAACTTGGTGTATAACTTAGTGTTGCGTGATGGGGCAATAGCAGAGGGTATTGATTTATCCTTTTTGAACTTCATCACCTTTATCGGTGTTATTGCTGCATTGGTTCAGATCCTTGAGATGATTTTGGATCGTTACTTCCCATCACTGTATAACGCACTTGGTATCTTCTTGCCATTGATTACTGTTAACTGTGCAATTTTCGGTGGTGTTTCTTTCATGGCTCAACGCGATTATAACTTTAGCGAATCGATAGTGTATGGGTTTGGCTCGGGGATCGGTTGGATGCTTGCCATTGTCTTGTTGGCAGCTATCCGTGAGAAAATGAAGTACTCAGATATTCCAGCGGGTCTAAAAGGGTTAGGTATCACCTTTGTGACAACCGGCTTGATGGCATTGGGCTTTATGTCCTTCTCCGGTGTGCAGCTATAAAGGCGAGAAGAATTCATGGAAATTATTATTTTAGGTGTAGTGATGTTTACCCTGATTGTCTTGGTGCTTACAGGCTTAATCCTGTTTGCAAAATCCAAGTTAGTCAATACAGGGAACATCAAAGTTGAAGTAAATGGCGACCCTGACAAAAGCTTTGAGGCTCCAGCTGGCGATAAGCTGTTAGGTATGCTATCTAACCAAGGTATTTTTGTTTCATCTGCTTGTGGTGGTGGTGGTTCATGCGGCCAGTGCCGTGTGACAATCAAAGAGGGTGGTGGTGATATTCTGCCGACAGAACTTTCCCACATTAATAAGCGAGAAGCAAAAGAAGGTTGTCGTTTAGCTTGTCAGGTTAACGTTAAGCAAGATTTAAAAATTGAGCTTCCAGAAGAAATCTTTGGTGTGAAAAAGTGGGAGTGCGAAGTTATTTCTAATGACAATAAAGCCACTTTCATTAAAGAGCTGAGATTGAAGATACCAGAAGGGGAGGTTGTTCCTTTCCGTGCCGGTGGTTTTATTCAAATTGAATGCCCTGAACATATTGTTAAATATGAAGATTTCGATGTACCTGAAGAGTATCGTGAAGACTGGGATAAATTTAACCTATTCCGTTATGTTTCAGAGGTTAAAGAGCCTACTGTACGTGCCTATTCAATGGCCAACTACCCTGAAGAATACGGCATTATTATGTTAAACGTGCGGATAGCAACGCCTCCGCCACGTAACCCAGATGTTCCACCAGGAATTATGTCCTCTTATATTTGGTCATTAAAACCAGGGGATAAAGTGACAATTTCCGGTCCATTTGGTGAGTTCTTTGCAAAAGAAACTGAAGCTGAAATGGTGTTTATCGGTGGTGGTGCGGGTATGGCGCCAATGCGTTCCCACATATTTGACCAATTGCGCCGTTTAAATTCTAAGCGTAAAATTAGTTTCTGGTATGGGGCTCGTTCAGTTCGCGAAATGTTCTATACAGAAGATTTTGACCAACTTGCCGCGGAACACGAAAACTTTACATGGAATATTGCACTTTCAGATCCTTTACCAGAGGATAACTGGGATGGTTATACCGGCTTTATCCATAATGTTCTGTATGACAATTACTTAAAAGATCACCCAGCACCAGAGGATTGTGAGTTCTATATGTGTGGGCCTCCAATGATGAATGCTGCTGTAATTAAGATGCTTAAAGACCTTGGTGTTGAAGATGAAAACATCTTACTAGATGACTTTGGTGGTTAAGTTATTAGGTTTATTGTACTTAACAAGGTTAGTACAGTGATAACACTTTAAAGAGGGAAGCTACTTCCCTCTTTGTAATTTAACAATGATGGCTAATTACTAATTATCTAATTGGTAATTAGTAAGTTAATAATTATTTTGACTGAAACATTCTCTGCATGGGTGACGATGTAAAGTGTGTTAATAGTCTGAGCGACTTCTACAGACTCGCTCATGATTGACGCGGAGAAAACGATGCTAAGTAAAAGAATTTATACCCCAATACTTCTGTTTGTCGCGACCCTGTTTCTTGCTGCTTGTGGTGGGCCAGAGCAACAAAATCTTCAGGGACAAACAATGGGCACTTATTACTCGGTTAAATATGTTACGGATTCTTCAGGGGCAAAACCTGAAGCGATTCAAGCTGAGATAGATAAGCGCTTAGAAGAAGTTAATGACCAGATGTCAACTTACCGACCTGACTCTGAGTTAAGTCGTTTTAACCAGTCTAAAGACATAAATACACCATTCCCTGTCTCCGCAGCAACTGCAACAGTTGTTAAAAAAGCTATTGAGATTAATAAAATCACAGATGGCTCTTTAGATGTAACTGTTGGGCCTTTAGTTAACTTATGGGGGTTTGGCCCAGAAGGGAGAGTCACTAAAGCCCCTTCAGATGAAGAATTGGCCAAGCGCAGAGCATGGGTAGGGATTGACAAATTATCCGTTCAAGACAATAACCTAGTCAAAACCATTCCTGAACTATATGTAGATCTTTCATCAATTGCGAAAGGCTATGGTGTAGACGTTGTTGCTGAATACTTAGAGTCAGCGGGTATCAACAACTACATGGTTGATATTGGTGGTGAAGTGCGCACTAAAGGTACCAATGGTAAAGAGGCGCCTTGGCGTATTGCCATTGAAAAACCTGCGGCAGATGGTGTAAGCCAAACAGCGCAAGAAGTTATCGAGCCTGGAGATAGCTCAATTGCAACCTCTGGGGATTACCGTAACTATTTTGAACAGGATGGAGTTCGTTTTTCTCATACTATTGACCCAAAATCAGGGCGACCGATTACCCATAATCTAGTTTCTATTACGGTTATTGCAGATAACTGTATGAGTGCCGATGGGCTATCAACAGGGCTAAATGTGCTAGGGCCTGAAGCTGGCTTTGCCTTAGCTGAGAAAATGAATATTCCTGTTTTTATGATTGTTAAGACAGATAAAGGTTTTGAAGAGCGTTATACTAAAGCATTCGAACCATTTTTAACCAAGAAGCAGTAATTCGGGGAGGATAAAGGAATGCTAAATATTTTTATTGCCGCCTTTGCACTGTTCTTGCTGGCGTTTTTGGGAATGTCTCTTGGGTATATTTTCAAGCGTAAAAGTATTCAAGGTAGTTGTGGCGGCTTAAGTAGTATCGGGGTTGATAAAGTATGCGATTGCCCTGAGCCTTGTGACGCCCGCAAAAAACGCATGGCACGTGAAGAAGCTCGCCAAAAGATGCTGGAAAAAAACCGCATACTTTAGTATTTAATCTATCTGTTTTCTAAACCTTAGCCATATAAAGTATATGGCTAAGGTTTTTTTATAGCATTAGCCAGTTAAAACGGTATCCGCATTTTTGTCGTATAACTAGCTATAATGGAAGGGAGTTAAGGTATATCAATGCGGTTTTATTTCTAGTGTCAATGACAGCAATAATAGCCGAATATACTATTCGTATAATATTTAAACAGCATTATTCTTCTATTTTATTATATAGATTTTAGTTGACTCATTTTCTTATGGCATGAATTTTTTGGGGTATATATGACACCCATTTCTTTACGGTATCCATCAAATTTAATGATAATTTTGCAATTCTCGGCTTTGTTTGCATTACATTTTAGGGGACTTCCACTACTCCATTTTTGGCCGCTAGAAGTGGTAACTGTTCCTATCCATGAACTTTTCCCCGTGGATGAGTATTCGATATCAAATACATCATTATGCGTTTGTTGAGCCCTTATATTATAGGTAATAAAAGCCTTATCTACATCATCTTCACTGCTTTGATAAATAATTTCGACTTTTTTAAAGTCTTCATCCCATTTATTTTCAATAGAGATTGTTCCTTTTGATTTGGACATTTTATCCTCTTGATATTTATAATGAAAGGTCATTTTGTAATAATAGGGCTAGTTAGTTTTTAAAGGTAATTATTGAAATTAAATTAGTAGTTTAAATAAAAAATAGTATTATTATAAACTGGTATTTTTAATTTTTTCTAAAAATAGAAGTCAAGAAAATATTGCACTTTTTAATATTGGTTTTATTTAAAGTAGATGTAAATAATGATTAACATTAAAGTGTTATAAAAATAAAATAGGAGGTAGTTTAGGTAAGGAAATTAAGCTAATTTATTTGATTAAACATAATTCAAAATAAAATAGCTTAATTATTAGATTATTTTTTGAAGTTTTTTGGGGAATCAACCATTACGGCATCAACACCAATTTCTTTTGCGAGTTGATAGTCTTTTTCGTTATTGACACCAAATACAATAATATACGCTTTACCATTTTTTCTAAAACAATCGATAGCGTTTTTATCCCATGATAAGGTTGCAGGTGAACGAGCTTCACCTAAAGTATACTTTTCAACAACTTCAACTTTACGATGAAGCTCGAAACCATACCAGCGAGTATTATCTTTATCATTTTCTATAGGGCATTGGCGACTCATAACACTATTCGCTAGCATTGTTCTTGTTTCATCACGGCTTTCAAATAATTGGAATTGAGGTGAAAGAGACTTTAATGCCGTTAGAAAGGCATCATTAGTTGAATAAAAACGGACTTGTTTAAATGCCTTAGTCTTATTTAATAATGTAAGGATAGCTTGTGCTTGCTGAGCAGGGTCGGCATCAGGGGATTTTAAGTCAATATAGAAAGTGGTATTAGGGTATTTCTGTAGAACAGCTTCTAATGTATTAATTGTTGTTTTTTGCAAAGGGAATTGTTGGTTATGTTTTTTACTAAACTTATAGGCAGCATTGATATGACTTAATTGCTCTGCGGTATAAGCAGATACTGGCCCTTTTTTTTCTGTTAACGAGTCTAAATCACTTGGGCGATATAAAACTAATTGATTATCTTTACTTAATTGTACTGTTAGCCAAATAGCATCGGCTTTATTTTCTTTTGCTAAATCAATTGCATAAGTTGTATTTTCCGGTGCATCAGCAGTACCGGCTCTGTGTGCAACAATTTGTGGTGATAATGCTAAAGCAGTTTGACTTGCAAGAAGTAGAATAACTGACGCCATAGTTTTAACATATTTTGATGTTGATAGAATTGCCATAGGTATCATCCATAAAAGAATTTTTTATAAAGTATAATGAGTGAAAAGGACGCATCTGTTTTATTACATTTTCACGGTAAAGTAAGTATTTACGATTGTTTTTAAGACAAACTTTAAATAACAAATGCTGTTATATAGTGTGGCAGACTATTATTTCAATAATATTAATTATTTTTATTATCATTAGGTTATCTGCTATTTTAGAATTGATGTCAGCGAATAGGCCCAGATTGCACGGCTAATAATAATACTGTATATTTAATCAGTTGATTGATTGTGTGGGCTAACTTGTGCGTAAAATTATACATATTGATATGGATTGCTTTTATGCAGCCATCGAAATGCGTGATGACCCAAGCTTGCGTAGTATTCCTATTGCGGTAGGAGGAAGTGCCGATCGCCGTGGTGTGATCAGCACCGCAAACTATGAAGCTCGTCGTTATGGCGTACATAGTGCCATGTCTACCGCTATTGCTCTAAGGCTTTGCCCTCAACTTAAAGTCGTTTCAGGGAGAATGGCGTTATATAAAGAAACGTCCATTCATATACGTAAGATTTTTGCGCGATATACAGATTTAATCGAGCCGCTTTCCCTCGATGAAGCTTATCTTGATGTGACTGACTGCTCACAATTACATGGTTCAGCTACGTTAATCGCAGAGGCAATTCGTCAGCAAATTTTTGATGAATTACAATTGACAGCCTCAGCGGGGATAGCCCCTATCAAGTTCCTTGCTAAAATCGCCTCTGATATGAATAAACCAAATGGGCAATTTGTGATCACCCCGCAAAATATTGATCAATTCATTCTGACTTTACCACTAAGAAAAATTCCAGGAGTGGGAAAAGTCACCGCACAAAAGCTAGCAGATATGGGGCTAACGACTTGTGCTGATGTGCAAAACTATGACGTTGTTACACTGATTAAAAGCATGGGGAAGTTTGGGCAGGTACTATGGGAGCGTTGTCACGGTATCGATGAACGGCCTGTAAACCCAGATAGACTAAGGAAATCCGTTGGTGTTGAGCGGACTCTCGCTGAAGATATTCATGAATGGAATGATTGCCTTTTATTATTAGATAAACTTTATGATGAACTGCAATTGCGTTTAGCTAAAGTGAAGCCTGATTTACGCATTGCGCGCCAAGGCGTAAAGTTTAAATTTGATGATTTTCAACAAACAACACAAGAGCATGTTTACCCAATGCTTAATAAGCAAGATTTAGTCCAGTTGGCAAAACAAGTTTGGGTTAATCGACGTGAACAGCGAGGGGTACGATTAGTTGGGTTGCATGTTATGTTACAAAGCCCTCAATTGGAAAGGCAATTGTTATTAGAACTATAAATAAAACATCTACCATAATGAATGGCAGATGTTTCAGTTATGATCAGGTTTTAACCTTTAACCGGGATTGCTTTTAAAACAGCGGTCAACAGTTTCCAATATTCACCAACACTTGCAATATGCACTCTTTCATCAGGAGAGTGAGCACCACGAATGGTTGGCCCAATTGATACCATATCCATATCTGGGTAAGGCTTTTTGAATAAGCCACACTCAAGGCCTGCGTGGATCACCATCACATTTGGGATTTTACCAAATAGCTTGTTATAAGTTTCACTCACTAAGTGCATTACGGCTGAATCGGCATCTGGTTGCCAACCTGGGTAGCTCCCCTCAGCGCGGTACTGTGCTTGTGCTAATTTACTAATAGAAGTGAGCATGTTAACAACATAGTTTTTGCCACTATCAATCAGTGAGCGAACAAGGAAGATAACTTCCGCTTGGTCTTCTGTCATGCGAACAACGCCCTCATTAAGCGATGTTTCTACGACACCTACAGCCACATCACTCATGCGAATTACGCCATTAGGTGCAGCATTTAAGAAGAACGTAAAACGTTTTTGGCAATCATCAGACAGTGCTTTCAAGTCACTTTGTGTTTCATCTAAGAGTAGAACAAGGTTAGGTTCTATAACGGCTAACTCATTCTTTAAAATACCTTCGTAGCGTTCTCTTAATGCTGTCAGTTCAGCAACTTTTTCTGTCGGAACAGAGATAATTGCATGCGCTTCACGTGGGATAGCATTACGTACGGTACCGCCTCTAAATTCTAATAATTTCAGGCTTAAGTCTTCTGCATGTCCAGCAAGGAAGCGTGCGAGTAATTTATTCGCATTACCTAAGCCTAAGTGAACATCACCACCGGAGTGACCACCTTTTAACCCTTTTAGGGTTAAAGTAAACGTCTGATAACCTTGTGGTAAAGGTTCACGCAGTAGATCAAATGTTGTTGTGAAATCAACCCCTCCCGCACAACCCATATAGATCTCACCTTCCTCTTCAGAGTCGGTGTTAATCAGAATATCCGCCTGTAGCCAACCTGCTTTTAGACCAAACGCACCTTCCATGCCAGCTTCTTCAGTCATGGTGAGTAAAACTTCCATAGGCCCATGCTCGACACTGTCATCAGCCAGAACCGCCAATGCAGAAGCTAAACCAATACCGTTATCTGCGCCTAAAGTTGTACCTTCAGCGGTCACCCATTCACCATTAACATATGGGCGGATTGGGTCTGTTTTAAAGTCATGCACAGTGTCATTATTTTTTTGTGGCACCATGTCTAGGTGTGCTTGCAAGACTACTGCTTTGCGGTTTTCGTAACCCGTTGTTGCAGGTTTACGGATCAAAATATTACCAACTTCGTCGCGTTCTACATGAAAACCTTTTTGTTTTGACCAGTCGATAATATGCGCAGCTAAAGCTTCTTCATGATATGAAGGGTGCGGAATAGAGCAGATGGTAGCGAAGATGTCCCATAGCGGTTGGGGGGATAATGTAGCTAGCTCAGACACGTTTCTCTCCTTTTATTTTCCCTTTATATTTCAATCTGTAGCATTGTTGGCTTCACTCGTAAACTCCAAGCATATACTTATGTATCCTCAAAGGATTTACTCATTTGCCGCCTAGCTACAAATTGAACTATTTAGGAATAATATCCTGAATAACCCATGTAGGAACTGATTGGCAACCAACGTTAATTTCAGCTTCAATTTTTAAAAGGAATATTGCTGTAATTATGACCTAACAGCCTGAAGTTTCGAATTAAAGGCTGCATCTTTTATAATCTCAGGATAACACTTTCTTTTGAAGAATGGATAGTGTAAATGATAATAATTAATGGCGAATGATGCTTTTTACTGGTTTTTAACGCGCCAAATCACTATAATCTCGCGCAACCTTTTTTCCGCAAGACACATTTCAGATTTACTCAGCAGTCGGGACCCGAATTTTATGAGCGAAAAATATGTCGTAACGTGGGATATGTTGCAAATACATGCCCGTAAACTCGCACAACGTTTATTACCAGTAGAACAATGGACCGGTATTATCGCGGTTAGCCGTGGTGGTCTTGTTCCAGGCGCGCTTCTTGCACGTGAACTGGGCATTCGTAACGTTGATACCGTATGTATATCTAGCTATGACCATGATAATCAACGCGAATTAAAAATTATAAAGCGCGCTGAAGGTGATGGCGAAGGCTATATCGTCATTGACGATTTGGTCGATACCGGTGGTACAGCGCAAGCTATTCGTGATATGTATCCAAAAGCACACTTTGTTACTATCTTCGCTAAGCCAGCTGGTCGTCCATTAGTTGATGACTATGTGGTTGATATCCCGCAAGACACATGGATAGAGCAGCCTTGGGATATGGGCGTTGCTTTTATAAAGCCATTGTGTGAACAAGACAAATAAATCGAAGTTAAACTTATTTTCTGGTAATAGATTGTCATTAACAGCCTTTGGGGTTTTTCCTCATAGGCATAACACATAAATACCTAAAATTTTTGAGTCAAACGCGATATAATCTCGGGGGAGTGCATTTTTGCATTCCCCTTATTTTTGGTTTTTTGGCACAATTCAGCTCAGGTAGACAAGGAAATAGGGATGACTCAGCAAAACCTTTCAGAAAAACTTTTCAAACCTAGAGTCAGACAAGTTGAAACGTCGACACTTGTATCCTACTCGTCAGAAACGACTCCTCTGATAAAAGCTCATAGCGTTCTAAGTGGTTCTCATCATGTTGGCTGGTATCGTATGATCAACCGGCTAATTTGGATTTGGCGTGGTATTGATGCACTAGAAATTGAAGAGGTACTTAGCCGAATAGCAGTTTCCGATGCGCCACGCAGTAATGAAACCCAGTTGGATACCGTCATTGGTAATAGGCGTGGGAATTGGTGCTTCGAATGGTCACAGCAGGCTATGCGCTGGCAACAGAAAGCTTTGGAATTCGAGCAAGGGCCGGACGCGGGTAATGCATGGTTGCGAGCCGCAAATTTATACAGTATCGCAGCATACCCTTTTATTAAAGGGGATGAACTAGCAGACCAAGCTATTTTATTAGCGTGTAAAGCCTATGATAATGCTGCCAAATTTTCAGAATATCGGTTAAAGAAAATTGCATTCAAAGTGGATGATGGGAAAGAAGTTTGTGGCTTTTTACATATCCCATCCCACGGTCAGGGGCCTTATCCTACCGTCATGATTTGCGGCATGTTAGACAGCTTACAAATCGATTTTTGTCGCTATTTTCGCGATTATCTCGAACCATTAGGTATTGCGATGCTAACGCTCGATATGCCTTCTATTGGTTATTCGATAAAACATAAATTGACACAAGAAACAACAACATTGCATGAGCAAATTGTTCGCCAGCTTGAGGATATTGCATGGATTGACCATACCCGCTTCGGTATTGTCGGGATGCGCTTTGGTGCCAATATAGCCTTAAGATTAGCTTATATGTGCCCAGAAAAAATTAAAGCAGTCGCTGTCATAGGTCCAATTGTGCATAGTTTATTGCACGAAGAGAAATATCAACAAGATATTCCTCGGGTAGTTTTGGATGTGTTCGCGAGTCGTTTGGGAATTTATCAGGTTGATGGTGCCGCTTTACGTCATGAATTGAGTTGTTATTCACTTAAAAATCAGGGCCTTTTAGGAAAAAGAAGCAAAGTTCCGATGTTATCGGTAAGCTTAAAAGATGATATCTATAGTCCGAAAGCAGAATCGGATCTAATTCGGCGTTCATCAATGGATGCAGATACAATAATACTACCAAGTCAGCCTGTTTTTGCTAATTTTGAAAAGGCACTAAGTGAAACTACTAATTGGCTGAAAGTAAAAATACTTTAATTATATTTAATATCTTGCTTATTTTTTCCCATTTGTTAAAAAGGGGTCTACCCAAGAAGGAGATCCTTAACATGGCTTTACCGACTGATTATTCAAATGGAAAGTATTTAAAGAAATTTGCTGCAATGGGGCCTTATTTACGCGAAAAACAATGTATCAATGGCTGTTATATATTCGATAGCCTTGTTGTTTGTATTAATGCGAGTATTGCGCCTGAGAAACGTGAATTTTGGGGGTGGTGGTTAAAATTAGTTGCAACTGAAAAAGGCTTTGAGTTCACTTATCATTTTGGTATTTATAATAGCCATGGTAGTTGGCAAGTCAAAGCATTCAAAGATGCGGCTACCACTGAAGCCGTTGAAAAAAATTTAGTATCATTTCATCAAGCACTTACTAAGCAATTACTTGAGCTTGAGTTAAGCCTCTTCCCTTCGCCACTAATGGCAGAATTAAAACTGGAATTAAGCGCATAAATTTGTTTTAAACCAACTTTTGTTGAATTTTGCGTTATGCCTGTTGGCATAACGCGCTTCTCCTGATAAAAATGGTATCTACTTTTTTGTTTTCTTAATCCTAATGGCAGAAAAATGATGAAAAATAGCCAGACGCTGGTTGTTAAGCTAGGAACCAGTGTGCTAACAGGGGGCTCGCGCCGTTTGAATCAAGCTCATATTGTTGAGTTAGTCAGACAGTGTGCGCAGCAATATGAAAAAGGGCACCGTATTATCATTGTGACATCAGGGGCAATTGCCGCGGGTCGCGAACACTTAAATTACCCCGAATTGCCGGCTACCATTGCATCTAAACAGTTGCTTGCGGCAGTCGGCCAAAGTCGTCTTATTCAGTTGTGGGAAAGGTTGTTCTCCATTTACGGGATCCACATAGGGCAAATGCTGTTAACACGTGCAGATTTAGAAGACCGTGAGCGTTTTCTAAATGCTCGAGATACCTTACAAGCATTACTGAATAATGGCATTATTCCCGTCATTAATGAGAACGATGCCGTTGCGACAGCAGAAATAAAAGTCGGTGATAACGATAATTTATCCGCATTAGCCGCTATTCTTGGTGATGCTGATAAACTGTTGCTACTGACTGATATAGAAGGTCTATATGATGCAGACCCCCGTAGCAACCCAAATGCGAAATTAATTCCTGAAGTCTATGGTGTCAACGACGAGCTTCGTCAAATGGCAGGGGGAAGTGTCAGCGGTTTAGGTACAGGGGGCATGGCAACTAAGCTACAAGCGGCTGATGTTGCTGGCCGCGCAGGGATAGATGTTATTATCGCAGCAGGTAATAAACCTGATGTCATTAGCGCTGTGATTGAAAATATTCCAGTGGGGACTCGTTTTTATGGGCAGAAAAACCCCATGGAAAATCGTAAACGTTGGATTTTCGGGGCGCCAGCTGCGGGTGATGTGTATATTGATGATGGTGCACAATTAGCAATTATAGAAAAAGGTAGCTCATTGTTACCAAAAGGAATTAAAAAGATTGAAGGTGATTTTTCCCGAGGCGCCGTGATCCGTATTCTAAATATGGCGGGGAAAGACCTTGCACACGGTGTTAGTCACTATAATAGTGATGCACTAAGGATGATAGCAGGTCATCATTCACAAGAAATTGGCAGAATACTTGGCTATGAACACGGCTCAGTCGCTGTTCATCGTGACGATATGATAGTGAGTTAATTATGTTAGAAACAATGGGTAAGGCTGCACGAGCAGCGTCATGGCAATTAGCTCAGCTAAGCACCAAACAAAAAAACTCGGCACTATTGCAAATTGCTGAATTACTAGAAAAAGAAAGCGCGGTGATATTATCTGCTAACCAGCAGGATATGGAACAGGCAAAAGCCAGTGGTATGGCAGAAGCCTTACAAGACCGTCTATTGCTGACTCCAGAACGCTTGAAAAGCATTGCTGATGATGTCAGAAAGGTTTGTCAGCTTGCTGACCCTGTTGGGCAAATCATTGATGGTAGCCAGCTTGATAGCGGTTTAAACTTACAGCGCCGACGCGTACCTCTAGGTGTTGTCGGGGTGATTTACGAAGCGCGTCCAAACGTCACTGTCGATGTGGCTTCGTTATGTTTAAAAACCGGTAATGCAGTCATTCTACGTGGTGGTAAAGAAACCCATAATACGAACCTTGCTGTGGTGAGTGTTATCCAAAAAGCACTCAAAAATAGTGGGTTGCCAGAAGAATCTGTACAAGCTATCAATAACCCTGATCGTGAATTAGTTTCTCAATTATTAAAATTAGATCGTTATATTGATATGCTGATCCCTCGTGGTGGTGCGGGGTTACATAAATTATGTCGTGAGCAATCAACGATCCCTGTGATCACCGGCGGTATAGGTGTTTGCCACACCTTTGTCGATGAGTCAGTTGATTTTAATAAAGCGATTAACGTAATCATCAATGCAAAAGTACAGCGCCCAAGTGCTTGTAACTCACTGGAAACTTTGCTAGTTCATAAAGATATTGCGGGTAATTTCTTACCATTTTTAAGTGAGAAAATGGCTGAACAGCAAGTCACACTGCACGCTAGTGAAAAAGCAATGCCATTATTGGAACAAGGCCCAGCAACAGTTGTTGATGTAAAACCTGAAAATTTGGTTGATGAATGGTTATCCTTAGACCTCAACGTAGAGATTGTTGATGACATTGACGCCGCTATTAACCATATTCGCCAATATGGTACTGCGCATTCTGATGCTATTTTGACCGAGTCTATCCGCCAAGCAGATTATTTTGTACAGTGTGTCGATTCGGCGGCTGTTTATGTGAATGCGAGTACTCGCTTCACAGATGGTGGGCAATTTGGTTTAGGGGCAGAGGTTGCGGTTAGCACTCAGAAATTACATTCTCGAGGCCCTATGGGGCTAGATGCCTTAACAACCTATAAATGGGTTGGTTATGGCGATTTTTTAAATCGCCCATAAAGACTAAAATAGATTAATAGGCCACACTTGTGTGGCTTTATTTTTTATTATTTGCCGCATTAGGCAACTTTCATAAGCAGATACATAACCAGTTTTGCTTAGTATTCATGATGATGGGGTGGAAATTAATGTTTTACATTATCGGTCCAAGAGGTTCGGGTAAAACGACAATTGGTAAAAAATTGGCTGAATCTAAAGGCTACCAGTTTGTTGATACAGATAAATTGATACTCGAAAGAGCGGGTAAAACGATAGCAGAAATTGTTGAACAGTACGGATGGGAATATTTTCGTCAATTAGAAACGGAAACGTTAAAATCAATTCTTCAAGATAAAACGATTGTTTCAACAGGGGGCGGGCTGGTTCTTGCTGAGGAAAACCAGAAGATCATGCGTGATAACGGGACAGTGATTTATTTAAATGCTAAGCCTGACATTTTAGCTAAACGCCTAGCCGCAGAGCCACAAGCTGACCAGCGGCCAAGCTTAACAGGCAAATCATTAGTTGAAGAAATTGAAGAAGTTATGCAGCAAAGAGAACCTATCTACCGTGCGACGGCACACCATGTTATTGATGCCACACAATCCATTGATGATATTATCGCGCAACTTAATGATTTGACTTAAACTAATTAGGTATCAGTAAAGTACGTTTTCGGAATATACCGCTTAGTAGAAAGAGCAGAGCTAAGTAAGATAGGTATGATAACGGAAATACTTCACTTATTTGCATATAAAACATAATCATAATATAGGGATTCATTATGTTGGCAAACATCATCAAGGCAATACTTAAATTTTTATTTCGCGTCCAAGTTACCGGTGATGCAAAAGAATTTAATCAAGATAAATGCTTGATTACACCCAATCATGTTTCTTTCCTTGATGGTGTTTTGATTGCACTTTTTTTACCTGTAAAACCTGTATTTGCTGTGTATTCATCATTTGCGACACCAAAAATGGTGAAGCGTCTTAAACCTTATGCGGATATTGTTCCTCTTGACCCTGCTAACCCTTTAGGGATACGTCACCTTGTTAAAGAGGTGGAAAAAGGGCGCCCAATCGTCATTTTTCCAGAAGGGCGTATTACTGTGCATGGTTCTTTAATGAAAATCTATGAAGGGGCTGCATTTGTTGCTGCAAAGTCGGAGGCAAAAGTTGTTCCTATTCGTATTGAAGGTGCGGAGCGCAGTCACTTTGGTCGGTTAAAAGGCATTATTCCATTAAAATGGTTCCCAAAAATCACATTACATATTTTGCCTGCACAAAGCATTCCTATGCCTCAAGCCCCTCGAGCTGTTGAGCGCCGAGCCTTAGCTGGAGAGCATTTGTACCAAATTATGAAATCTGCGCGTATGGCTTGTTTGCCCCAAGTCACATTGGTCGAAGAGTTTATTCAAAGTGTTCATAAGTTTGGTCGATATACGCCCTGTATTGAAGATATCGCTTTTAAAGAAGACTCCTACCAAAGCTTATTGAAAAAAGCTCTGGGAGTCGGGCGTATTATAGAACGTTATACCCATGAAAATGAGCGTGTAGGCTTATTATTGCCAAATACAACAGTTACGGCTGCGGCTATTTTTGGGGCCCTAATGAGGGGACGAGTCCCTGCGATGCTGAATTATACTGCGGGAAGCCATGGGATCAGTAATGCATTAAAAGCATCTGCAGCCACTGTCGTATTTACCTCTCGCCAATTTTTAGAAAAAGGTCATTTAACGCATATTCCCGAGCAAGTTACTGAAGCTAACTGGATTTACCTTGAAGATTTAAAAGATACAGTGACATGGCAAGATAAACTTTGGATTGTTAAGCATTTATTTAATCCACGTAAAGCCGTTATCCCGCGCAAAACGACAGATGAAGCGATCGTGCTATTCACTTCAGGGTCAGAGGGAACACCGAAAGGGGTGGTTCATAGCCACGGGAGCTTAATGGCGAATGTTGAGCAAATTAAGACCATTGCTGACTTCACTCCTCGTGACCGTTTTATGTCATCATTACCATTATTCCATGCATTTGGTCTAACTGTTGGTTTGTTCATTCCTCTATTTTCAGGAAGCCGAGTGTTTCTTTATCCAAGCCCTTTGCACTATCGAGTCATTCCGGAATTGGTCTATGACAAAAATTGTACAGTGCTTTTTGGGACTTCGACATTTTTAGGTAATTATGCGCGTTTTGCGCATCAGTATGATTTTGCACGTTTGCGCTATGTCGTTGCTGGCGCTGAAAAGCTCTCTGAGAAAACTAAAAAAATCTGGTTTGATAAATTTGGTATTCGTATCCTTGAAGGGTATGGGGTGACTGAATGTGCTCCTATCGTTTCAATTAACGTACCAATGGCCGCTAAAGAAGGTTCAGTAGGTCAAATTTTACCCGAAATGGAGGCGAGGATTATCCCTATCCCAGGTATTGAACAGGGGGGGAAATTACAGCTAAAAGGGCCAAATATCATGAAGGGGTATTTACGTGTTGAAGCCCCTGGTGTCTTAGAAACGCCTAAAGCGGAAAATGAGCAAGGTGAATTAGAAGATGGCTGGTATGACACGGGTGATATCGTTACTTTAGACAATCAAAACTTCTGTACTATTAAAGGTCGTGTTAAGCGTTTTGCAAAACTTGCAGGGGAAATGGTTTCTCTTGAAAGTATTGAACAAATGGTCGCGGGTATTTCACCAAATGAGAATCATGGCGTTGTCACTAAGCCTGATAGTAGTAAGGGTGAGGCGCTTGTTTTATTCACGACAGATAAAGAATTAGACCGCAGCGCATTGTCTGCGGCAGCGAAAAGCAAAGGCTTAACTGAATTAGCTGTCCCGCGTGATATTCGTTTAGTAAAAGAACTGCCAGTTTTGGGAAGTGGTAAAACGGACTTTGTTACACTAAAACAGATGGCGTTAAAGGATGAATAATATGCAAGAAAGCATGCAAAATGCGCCATTAATGAGCCGAGGAATGAAAGCCGTATTGGCGTCTCAATTCCTCTCTGCATTTGCTGATAATGCATTATTATTTGCAATACTTGCACAGCTTAAAGCAGAGTTTTACCCTGAGTGGAGCCATCCTATTCTGCAAATGGTGTTTGTATTTACTTATATTGTACTGGCACCTTTTGTAGGGCAAATCGCCGATAGGTTCTCAAAAGGGCGCGTAATGTTGTTTTCTAACATTTTTAAATTTATTGGGGCTCTTGGTATTTGTTTGGGGTTAAACCCTTTCCTTTGCTATGGTCTAGTGGGGGTAGGCGCTGCATCTTATTCCCCTGCTAAATACGGTATTTTAGGGGAATTAACAGGGGGAGATAACCTTGTTAAAGCAAATGGAGTTATGGAAGCATCGACAATCGCGGCTATTCTAGTGGGCTCAGTGGTCGGTGGGGTGCTTTCCGATATTAACCTTATATTAGCGCTCGGAACTTGTGCTGTATTGTATGCATTAGCTGTTATTGCCAATTTCTTTATCCCACCGCTAGTGGCTGCACGGCCAGGCAAAGGCTGGAATATTAAACTATTAGTGACTGATTTTTTCGGTGCTTGCCGTATTCTATGGTCTAACCAAGAAAGTCGCTTCTCACTTGTGGGGACCAGTTTATTTTGGGGGGCGGGTGTCACCTTACGTTTTTTATTAGTGGCATGGGTACCTGTCGCTTTAGGCTTACAAGACAACACAACCCCAACAATCCTCAATGCGATGGTTGCTATAGGGATTGTCGTTGGAGCGGGGCTTGCTGCTAAATTTATTACCTTAAAAACGGTTTATCGTTGTATTCCTGCTGGGGTTATCATCGGTATCATGGTGGTTTTACTCTCATTGCAAACTAATATTATTCCAGCATATTTTATTCTGATAATACTTGGGGTATTTGGTGGCTTATTTGTGGTTCCACTTAATGCATTACTTCAAGAAAAGGGGAAAGAGACTGTTGGAGCAGGGAATGCCATTGCTGTGCAAAACTTAGGCGAAAACAGTGCAATGCTAATTATGTTAGGCTTGTACTCTTTGGCAATTAAAGCTGGTTTGTCAGTAGTGAATGCAGGGATTGGCTTTGGTGCTGTATTTGCGATAGCTATTGCGGGTTTGTGGGTTTGGGATCGCGCTCGTAAAAAAATGAAGTAAAGGTAGGTAGCATCATGATAGATGAGAAGCAACTCGAAATATTGAGTATTCAAATTGGTCAGAAACTAACAGAACAAGGTAAAACAGTCACCGCTGCTGAATCTTGTACTGGTGGCTGGGTTGCTAAGGTATTGACCGATATCGCAGGGAGCTCAGCTTACTTCCAGCGTGGCTTCGTCACTTATAGCAATGAAGCCAAACACCAAATGATTGGTGTTAAAGAGGAGTCTTTACAACAATATGGCGCAGTAAGCCAACAAGTTGTCGCAGAAATGGCTTTAGGGGCATTGCGGGAAGCGAGGGCCGATTTTGCTGTTTCAATCAGTGGAATTGCGGGCCCCGACGGCGGTAGTAAAGAAAAGCCTGTTGGGACAGTCTGGTTTGGTTTTGCTAAAAAACAGGCTGATAAAACCATAACCGTAACAACACAGCACTGTGTATTCCAAGGGGATAGAAACCAAGTTCGTTTACAATCAACAGGTTATGTCCTAGAAACACTTTTAAAGTTGTTAAATGAAAAATTTTCTTGATACTGTATGATTATACAGTATAATTAATTTTAACAAACCCAATTCAATCGTTTTATTCGCAGTGGTCAAGCCATTGCACTTAGGGAGTAATCATGGCTATTGATGAAAACAAACAAAAAGCACTTGCAGCAGCATTAGGCCAAATTGAAAAACAATTTGGTAAAGGCTCCATTATGCGTCTTGGTGAAGACCGCTCTATGGATGTTGAAACGATTTCAACAGGCTCCTTATCCCTTGATGTTGCATTAGGCGCTGGTGGCTTGCCATTAGGTCGTATTGTTGAAATCTACGGTCCTGAAGCTTCGGGTAAAACAACATTAACTTTACAGGTTATTGCTGCGGCACAACGCAGTGGTAAAACTTGCGCATTTATCGATGCAGAGCACGCCTTAGACCCTATCTATGCGAAAAAATTAGGCGTAGATATTGATAACTTATTATGTTCACAACCCGATACAGGTGAACAAGCTCTTGAAATTTGTGATGCATTAACACGCTCAGGGGCGGTTGATGTCATTATCGTTGACTCTGTTGCTGCGTTAACACCTAAAGCTGAAATTGAAGGCGAGATTGGTGATTCTCATATGGGCCTAGCAGCCCGTATGATGAGCCAAGCAATGCGTAAATTGGCGGGGAATTTAAAAACGTCAAATACCTTACTGATCTTTATCAACCAAATTCGTATGAAGATTGGTGTTATGTTTGGTAATCCGGAAACCACTACAGGTGGTAACGCATTGAAATTCTACGCATCTGTCCGTTTAGATATTCGCCGTATCGGTGCGGTGAAAAACGGTGAAGAAATTGTAGGTAGCGAAACCCGTGTTAAAGTTGTGAAAAATAAAGTCGCAGCACCATTTAAACAAGCTGAATTCCAAATTCTTTATGGTGAAGGGATTAACACCTTCGGTGAGCTTATTGACTTAGGTGTAAAACATAAATTAATTGAAAAAGCGGGTGCTTGGTATAGCTATAACGGGGACAAAATCGGTCAAGGTAAAGCTAACTCAACAACTTATTTAAAAGAGCATCCTGAAATAGCACAGGAAATTGATACGAAACTACGCGAAATGTTATTAAATCATACTGGTGAATTTAGTAGCGCTGCGGAAGATTTCGTCAGTGGTTCTGATGAAGAAGAAACACCAGAAGAAATTTAATTCAAGTGTAACTATTTGATTATCATCTAAATTAGTGGCGCACCTTTCATAAGGGGGCGCCATTTTTATTTTGGCCTATTACATTAATAGTTTATCGAACAGTTTTTCTGTGGAAAAATACCCCAGCGCGGGGTATAAACATGCTTTCAGAAAATATCTAGACGCTTTACAATGAAAGCTGCTAATGGATGTATCTATATTTTACTTCTGCATAAAGAGACTTTATCTTATCAGTCACTTTTTAATCGGAGAGTTGATTAGAGGTGATGTTACATACCATCTCAACAATTCGTAATTCTGTTTCCAGCTTGATATCGGGATAAATATGAGTAAAAGCACCGCTGAGATCCGTCAAGCGTTTCTCGACTTTTTTCATACGAAAGGTCATCAAGTGGTCACCAGCAGTTCGCTAGTGCCAAATAATGACCCTACACTACTGTTCACAAACGCAGGGATGAACCAGTTCAAAGATGTATTTCTTGGCCTGGATAAGAGAGCATATTCCCGAGCGACAACTGCGCAACGTTGCGTTCGAGCAGGTGGTAAACATAACGACTTAGAAAATGTGGGTTATACCGCTCGTCACCATACATTTTTTGAAATGCTAGGTAACTTCAGCTTCGGTGATTACTTTAAGCATGATGCTATCCGCTTTGCTTGGGAACTATTAACTAGCGAAGAGTGGTTTAATTTACCAAAAGAAAGGCTGTGGGTAACTGTCTACGCGACAGATGATGAAGCGTATGATATCTGGAACAAAGAAATTGGTGTTCCAGCTGAGCGTATTATTCGTATTGGTGACAATAAAGGTGCACCATATGCGTCAGATAACTTCTGGCAAATGGGTGATACAGGCCCTTGTGGTCCATGTACAGAGATTTTCTATGACCATGGTGAGCATATTTGGGGTGGTCCTCCGGGGAGCCCTGAAGAAGATGGTGACCGTTATATTGAAATCTGGAACCTTGTCTTCATGCAATTTAACCGTCAATCAGACGGTACTATGGAGCCACTGCCAAAACCTTCAGTCGACACAGGGATGGGTTTAGAACGCATTTCTGCAGTACTTCAACACGTAAATTCTAACTATGAGATTGATATTTTCCGCGAACTCATTGCTGCTGCTGCGAAAGCAACAGGGGCAACTGATTTGGAAAATAAATCATTGCGTGTTATTGCTGACCACATTCGTTCTTGTGCATTCCTTGTTAGTGATGGTGTCATTCCATCAAATGAAGGGCGTGGCTATGTTTTACGGCGTATTATTCGCCGAGCAGTGCGTCACGGTTACATGCTTGGTGCAAAGGATACCTTCTTCTACAAATTAGTTGCTCCACTAATTAACGTGATGGGCTCTGCTGCGGATGAGCTTGCACGTCAGCAAGCAATGGTAGAAAAAGTTCTTAAAACTGAAGAAGAACAATTTGCTCGTACTTTAGAACGCGGCTTGCAATTATTAGACGAAGAACTTGCTTCCCTAAAAGGCGATACACTTGATGGTGAGGCTGCATTCCGTTTATATGATACCTATGGCTTCCCTATCGATTTAACGGCGGACGTTTGCCGTGAACGCAATATTAAAGTCGATGAGCAAGGTTTTGAGCATGCGATGGAAGACCAACGTCGTCGTGCTAGAGAATCGAGCGGTTTTGGCGCAGATTATAACTCATTAATCAAAGTTGATAAGCGTAGCGAATTCTCTGGTTATCAATACGATGAGCAACAAGCAACAATCACGGCTTTGTATAAAGATGGTCAACCTGTTGATACCCTTAAAGAGGGTGAAGAAGGGTTGGTTATCCTAGATAAAACTGCATTCTATGCAGAGTCCGGTGGGCAAGTGGGTGACACTGGTTATTTAAATAGTGACAGTGCAAGCTTTAATGTAACAGACACTCAAAAATACGGCCAAGCGATTGGTCACATAGGTAAAGTAGAGTCAGGTACATTAGTTGTTAACCATCGTATTACTGCTTTGATTAATAGCGCGAGGCGTGATGCTATCCGCTTAAATCACTCAGCGACACATTTACTTCATGCTGCATTACGTCAGGTATTGGGTGAGCATGTGTCACAAAAAGGCTCATTGGTTAACGATAAATATCTCCGTTTTGATTTCTCCCATTTTGAAGCGATGACACAGGAAGAGCTACGTCAGGTAGAAGATATTGTGAATGCTCAAATCCGAAAAAACTCAGAAATTGAAACTGAGTTGATGGATTTAGAGGGAGCTAAAGCGAAAGGCGCTATGGCATTATTCGGTGAAAAATATGAAGAACGTGTACGCGTTTTGAGTATGGGTGATTTTTCTATTGAATTATGCGGTGGTACACATGCTAGTCGAACTGGGGATATTGGTTTATTCCGTATTCTTAGCGAATCAGGCACTGCTGCTGGCGTTCGTCGTATCGAAGCAACAACGGGGGCGATGGCGATTGAAAATATTCACAATCAATCTGAGCAACTTTCAGCAATTGCTCACCTATTAAAAGGTGACTCCAATAGTCTTGTGGAAAAAGTTAAAGCTGCATTAGACAAATCTCGTCAGCTCGAGAAAGAAATTTTGCAACTAAAAGATCAGCAAGCATCGCAAGAAAGTGCTTCAATAGGTAGTAAAGCGAAAGATGTGAAAGGCATCAAGTTGTTAGTGACTCAACTGAGCAATACTGATCCTAAGCTACTGAGAACTATGGTAGATGATCTCAAGAACCAGCTGAAATCTGCGATTATCGTGCTTTCAACAACAAGTGGTGATAAAGTCAGTATGATCGTTGGGGTGACTAATGATTTAACTGCTAAAGTTAAAGCAGGTGACTTGATTTCCTTTATTGCAGGGCAGGTTGGCGGTAAAGGTGGTGGGCGACCAGACATGGCACAGGCAGGGGGTACTGACGTGAATGCATTACCTGCTGCGATGGCAAGTGTCGAAGAATGGGTTGAATCACGGCTATAAGCGTCGACAAAGTTGCCTCATTAAAATATGAGGCAACTTTAAGCTGTTGCGGCATTGTTAATGTATCGCTTGTAGTGTTATATTTTGCTTGTAAATAATTAGAATGCTTGCATTGATGGCATCAATGCTTTAGGTGAATATCATTGCTTTACGTTTTCACGGTGTGTGATGGACAATAGCGGGGGATACCTAAAGACCCGACTCTTTTAATATTTCAAGGAGCAAAGAATGCTTATTCTGACTCGTCGAGTTGGTGAAACACTCATGATAGGCGATGAGGTAACAGTTACTGTATTGGGTGTCAAAGGCAACCAAGTTCGTATTGGTGTTAACGCCCCAAAAGAAGTTTCTGTTCACCGTGAAGAAATTTATCAACGGATCCAGGCTGAAAAAACTCAACCAGATAATCAATAATAAAAAAGAAGCGTCCAATGATTGACCACACAGCAAGAATGGACGCTTGTCTTTCCTATTCTATTATTCCCTTTTGTTAATCTAATATGCAGTTTTTTAGTGTTTAGCGACTATATTTTGCTAAGCATTAATTTTCATCGTGCTCGATTTATTTTTTTATTGCATGTCTATTTTTCATTTGGCTAAAAAATATACTTTTTGTTGAGTGCTATCATCATTTTTTTTCCTGCTTTTTGTTTATAAACTTAGTGAGATAAGGGCTGAAAAAGATCTTTTTCGGTGCTAAACTAATCATCTTGCTTGTGAAATGTGCAAACAGACTACGGAATGCAAAAAGTTTGGAAAAATTGTTTGACTTCTAAGTCTAGGAAAGTAATATGTGCGCCACACAGCAACGAGATGTTTGAAAAAACAAATCGTGTGTAACTAAAATATGGTGAGGTGGCCGAGAGGCTGAAGGCGCTCCCCTGCTAAGGGAGTATGCGGTCAAAAGCTGCATCGAGGGTTCGAATCCCTCCCTCACCGCCATTTTAGATATGCATCCGTAGCTCAGCTGGATAGAGTACTCGGCTACGAACCGAGCGGTCGGAGGTTCGAATCCTCCCGGATGCACCATATTTAACCCTATAAGAGTATCTGATGGGGTTTTGTTTTGGTTCTAGAATATTGGAAACCAAAACATGCAGTAACTTAGAAGTTAGTTTTTAGTAGTTGATAAAAATTTTGAGATAAAAATCAGTCTTGCACTAAACATGCATCCGTAGCTCAGCTGGATAGAGTACTCGGCTACGAACCGAGCGGTCGGAGGTTCGAATCCTCCCGGATGCACCATCTCTTAGTTGCTAAATTTAGCATATCAATAATACATTTTAATCTAATTCATAAAAAGTTATTGGAACATCGATTTATAATCGAAAGAATTTTGCATCCGTAGCTCAGCTGGATAGAGTACTCGGCTACGAACCGAGCGGTCGGAGGTTCGAATCCTCCCGGATGCACCATCATTAGAAACTCCTCACTTTGAGGAGTTTTTTTTTGCCTAAAATTAGAAAAAATGCCATTCACCTAATATCTTTGTATGTAATCCTCGATAAACCACACATCTAGACAGCGACAATTTATGTGATTTAAGCTAAAGTAATTGCCTCAATAAAATAAATTAACATCACAGGCGGGAGGTCGATTTGATCCCGGACGTATCAAAAGCGCTCTCATGGTTAGAGGCGCACCCAGAAGCACTAAATGGAATTCAACGTGGTATTGAGCGCGAAACATTGCGTGTGTCCCCAACAGGTGCGATAGCAGAAACATTGCATCCAGAAGGGCTGGGAAAAGCTTTAACACATAAATGGATCACGACAGATTTTGCGGAGTCCTTACTCGAATTTATTACTCCTGTAGATAAAAGCATCAGCCATAATTTGGCCTTTCTTCGGGATTTACATCGTTATACTGCGCGCCAACTTAAAAATGAAAGAATGTGGCCGCTCAGTATGCCGTGCTTTATTGAAAGTGAAGATAGAATCACTCTTGCTCAATATGGTTCTTCTAATGTCGGGCGTTTTAAAACCCTGTATCGAGAGGGCTTAAAAAATCGTTATGGTGCGCTAATGCAAACGATAGCAGGGGTGCATTATAACTTTTCTTTGCCAATTGAATTTTGGCAGGCTTGGGCTGGTGTAAAAGATGAAGAAAGCGGTAAAGAAAAAATTTCAGAGGGCTATTTACGTCTGATCAGAAATTATTACCGCTTCGGTTGGGTTATTCCGTATCTATTCGGCGCATCTCCAGCCATTTGTGGCTCTTTCTTAAAGGATAGAGACACAGCGTTATCATTTGATAAAACAGATTGTGGCACCTATTACTTACCTTATGCGACATCACTGCGCATGAGTGACCTAGGCTATACAAATAAGTCGCAAAGTGATCTAAATATTACGTTCAATAAACTGGATGAATATATAGAAAACTTGAAAAAAGCCATTCATAAACCTTCCGCTGAGTTTGAAAAGCTAGGAGTAAAAAAAGATGGCGAATATGTTCAGTTAAATACGAATGTATTACAGATAGAGAATGAGCTGTATGCCCCTATACGGCCGAAACGTGTACCTAAAGGTAATGAATCACCTTCAGATGCTCTAATGCGTGGTGGTATTGAGTATATTGAAGTTCGTTCACTGGATATCAACCCGTTCAGTGCAATTGGGGTAAATGAAACACAAGCTCGGTTTGTTGATCTATTCTTAATATGGTGTGTGCTTGCAGATGCACCTGAAATGAATGCTCAAGAGCTTGATTGCTGTCGCCAAAATTGGAACAGGGTGATCCTTGAAGGGCGTAAACCTGGACAAGTGATTGGTTTTGGTTGTGGTAGTGAAGTCAAACCATTAGTTGAGGTTGGTCAGCAATTATTTAATGATTTAATTCGGGTTGCTGAAGTGCTTGATACTTGCTGTGATGAAAGGTATCAAGAAGCTTGCCACCAGTTTGTTGCCATGTTTGAAGATCCAACACTGACATACTCAGCGCTCGTTATGGATGAGATGTTGGAAAAAGGCATTGGTGGTTATGGGCTAGAATTAGCTGAGAAGTATTTTGAACAGTTAGTTAATGAACCTTATGAAGTGATTACTGAAGAGCAATTTGAACAAGCACGGTTAGCTTCAATTGAGAAGCAAGCAAAGATGGAGCAAAGTGAAACTGAAAGCTTTGAAGACTATCTGCGCATCCATGCAGGACGCTAAAAGAAATGGCCACACTAGGTGGCCAAATAAAAATCTCTTAGAGAATTAGGGATGATAACAAATTGCGCGTCTTTCAATATTTCAGACTCTGCATTTTCAAAATAGTTTCATTTATTTTTAGAAATAATTTTTATATTTTTGAGGAGGTCACAAAATGCCATTATTAGATAGCTTTACTGTCGATCATACTCGCATGTCAGCGCCTGCTGTACGTGTGGCAAAAACCATGAAAACACCGAATGATGATACTATCACAGTGTTTGATTTACGTTTTACCGTGCCAAATGAAGAAGCCATGACAGAGAAAGGAACGCATACTTTAGAGCACTTATTTGCAGGCTTTATGCGTGATCATCTCAACAGTGATGGTGTAGAAATTATTGATATCTCTCCAATGGGCTGCCGTACAGGTTTTTATATGAGCTTAATCGGCCAACCAGAGGAGCAGCGTGTTGCTAATGCGTGGAAAGCGGCAATGGAAGATGTTTTGAAGGTTGAAGATCAAAACAAAATTCCTGAATTGAATGTATATCAGTGTGGTACATATAAAATGCATTCATTAGAAGAAGCGCAACAAATTGCACGTAATGTTCTCGCTTCCGAGATTGGTATCAATAAAAATGATGAATTAGCGTTACCAGCAGACAAACTAGAGCAACTGCACGTCTAGTTATCTATTTTTTAGTTGATCTATATATAAAACAAAAGAGCCAATATCTGGCTCTTTTTAGGTTGTGAGCTAAGAGTGGCAGTTTAAATTAAAGGTCTGGGATTTGGGAGCTAAATGCCAGAGGGGTTATCCTGACTTGCTTAACAATATTTTCGCTCATGACTAATACCTCGATAAGGTAATGGCCTACCACGATTTGCTCTTCAGGTTGAGGGATATCACCTATCACCTCTAATACCATGCCATTAACCGTCCTAGGGCCATCAATAGGGAGATTCCAATCGAATGCCTTATTTAGCTCACGGATATTGGCAGAACCGTCTACAAGTACGCTACCGTCGCTTTGTGGCAAAACCTCTTCAGCTAGTGATGGCGACATAGATGTTGTAAAGTCCCCTACAATTTCTTCTAAGATATCTTCGACAGTAATAAGACCTTGAATTTCACCATATTCGTCAACAATGATGCCTAGCTTTTCTTTGTTATGCTGAAAATTAACAAGTTGAATATTAAGTGGCGTACTATTCGGGATGAAATAGATATTATCAGCTGCTTTAATCAGATTTTGCTTGTTGAACTCGCGTTTTTCCATCATCAAACGATAGGCTTCTCGAACACGCAAAATACCAATGGAATCATCAAGGGAATCACGATAAAGCACTATACGTCCATGAGGTGAATGCGTTAGCTGTCGAATAATTGATTTCCAGTCATCATTTACGTCAATGCCCACAATTTCATTTCTTGGCAACATAATATCGCCAACGGTGACTTTGTCTAAATCCAATATTGAAATCAGCATGTCTTGGTTGCGACGGCTAATTTTATGCTTTGATTCGTTAACAATGGTCCGCAATTCTTCCTTGTTGACGGCATCCGTACGGGCAGTTAGCGACCGTATACCTATACAACGTAACAACAAGGCTGAAATGGTATTAAATGCCAACACAATCGGCATCATAATGACTTGTAGTGGCTTTAAAAGGTAGCTGCTAGGAAACGCAATTTTTTCTGGATACAGCGCAGCGAGTGTTTTAGGCATAACCTCGGCAAATATAAGGATCACAAATGTTAGAATCCCCGTCGCCATTGCTACACCGGCATTACCGTATAAACGCATGCCGATAATCGTCGCTAATGCAGAGGCGACAATATTGATCAAATTATTGCCAATAAGCACTAAACTTAAGAGTTTATCGGGGTGCTTGAGTAATTTTTCGACGCGGATCGCAGAGCTATTGCCATGTTTTGCTAAATGTTTTAAACGATAGCGGTTTAATGTCATCATCGCTGTTTCGGAAGCAGAGAAATAGGCCGACATAAAAATTAAAACAATCAATATGATGATTAGCGTACTGGTAGACACATCATCCAAAACAAGGTTCCTTATATGAGGCTAATGGTGGTTTAGTTGTCAAAATATTATAAATTCCTGTATAAGGCGGTTACCAAAAAAAGCCATTGTTAAGATAATGGAGCCCCCAACGTGGAAAAACAACACGCGTTTACCCCGCCATCCACCATGGAAATGCCCCCAAAGCAAAGTAATATAAACAAACCAAGCAATAACAGATAATACTGATTTATGGATATTTTCTTTACCAAAAATATTATCCATATAAATAAAGCCTGTGCATAAGGTTAATGTAAGCAAAATCACACCAACCTGAGTGATATGAAACATCTTGCGTTCTACAACCATCATGGGTGGCATATCTGGGCTAAATTTTAAGGTTTTATTTTTTAATTGGTGGTCAATCAACGCCACTTGGAGAGCATATAACGCTGCAATGAGCAACGTTGCATAGCTCAATAAAGCTAAGCCGATATGAACGAATAGAGGGACGCTCGCTTCTAGATGAGTAATAAACTCACCGGGCATGATGGTGGATAACATTAAATTAATGATAGCAAAACTATATACAATCGGAGTTAAGTACCAGGCTTTTCCCCAATAAGCCACAACGGTCATAATCACACACATAAGCAAGCTAACCGCAGAACCTAGATTCAACAGTGTGAGATTTTGCCCCTCGGCCTCACTGAAAATAAGTAATTTCAGTGTTATTGCATGAGTCACTAACGCAATAACAGCAAGCAAAATCGCTAGGCGACGATAGAATGGCTGCTTACGCACTTGACCGGGGACGATCAGTAGCAGACTGACCATGTATGTACAAACTGCTATGACTGCAAATACGGGCATAGTATAGTGTCGTTGTTCTTGGTTAGTGGAAAGTTATTACATAGTATAACTTGTACGGGTGTAGGCTCCAACCATTGGACGGGCTAATCACAGCATATTCGTTGTTGATAGCACTTCATGCGCCAACTGATTTGATTTATCACCATAAATTAGAACCATAATAACCTGTATAATCAGTTTCAAACAGGGGGCAGCGAAAAAACAATGGGCATGTTACAATAGCATAATTATTTTGCCCGAATTATTTTAGCGTTGGTTTTTCTTTCATGATTATGAAAGGATTGATACTTATAATTCAAGTCGTTATAACCAATACACTTGAAATTAGCTGTATTAGCAACCAGATCAGGCTGAGCATCGGCCCATCAACAGAATTGAGCTAAGACATATGTTTGATAATTTAACTGACAGACTATCGCGCACGTTGCGCAATATCAGTGGGCGGGGACGCCTTACTGATGACAATATTAAAGACACATTACGCGAAGTTCGCATGGCCTTACTGGAAGCAGACGTTGCTTTGCCAGTTGTCCGTGAATTTATTCAAAAAGTCAAAGAAAGTGCTGTTGGTCAAGATGTTAATAAAAGCCTAACACCTGGCCAAGAATTTATTAAAATTGTTCAAAATGAACTGACTAGGTCGATGGGGGATGAAAACCATCAGCTTAATTTATCTGCGCAACCGCCTGCGGTAGTCTTAATGGCCGGCTTGCAAGGTGCGGGTAAAACGACCAGTGTTGCCAAGCTTGGTAAGCATTTAAAAGAAAAACAAAAGAAAAAGGTACTGGTGGTCTCAGCTGACGTTTATCGCCCTGCGGCGATCAAACAGCTAGAAACATTAGCTCAATCTGTTGGGGTTGATTTTTTCCCTTCCGATGCACAGGAAAAACCCGCAGCCATCGTACAAAAAGCATTAAAACATGCACAGTTACAATTCTATGATGTGTTGTTAGTGGATACCGCCGGTCGTTTACACGTTGATGAAGCGATGATGGAGGAAATCCAAGAAGTTCACCGCATTATCAAACCCGTTGAAACCTTATTTGTCGTTGATGCAATGACAGGTCAAGATGCGGCAAATACTGCAAAAGCGTTTAATGAAGCATTACCACTGACAGGGGTTGTATTAACCAAAGTTGATGGGGATGCTCGAGGCGGTGCGGCACTGTCAATCCGTGCTATCACAGGCAAGCCAATTAAATTCTTAGGGGTTGGTGAAAAAACTGATGCCTTAGAGCCTTTTCACCCTGAGCGTGTCGCTTCCCGTATCCTTGGTATGGGGGATGTGATTTCTCTGATTGAAGAGATCGAACATAAAGTTGACCGTGATGAAGCTGAAAAATTAGCGAAAAAGCTAAAAACGGGTGATAGCTTTGATTTAAATGACTTCCTGAGCCAATTAAAGCAAATGCGTAATATGGGCGGCATGGCGAGTATGATGAGTAAAATGCCGGGGATGTCCCAATTACCTGATGCCGTCAAATCGCAAATGGATGATAAAATCACTGTTCGAATGGAAGCGATGATTAATTCTATGACGCGTAAAGAGCGTGAGAAACCGGAAATTATTAAAGGTTCACGTAAACGTCGTATCGCAGCAGGTTCTGGTACAACAGTACAAGAGGTGAACCGCCTCTTAAAACAATTTGATGATATGCAGCGCATGATGAAGAAAATGAAAAAAGGCGGCTTAGCCAAGATGATGCGCGGCATGAAGGGTATGATGCCTCCGGGTTTTCCGGGGCGTTAAACAATAAAGCCTCAAACAAAACGTACTTTTGATTGATTTTTGCGTCAAAGTGAGTAAACTTTTCGGGCTTTTTATATGACAGCCGGACTCTATCCCTCGATGGAGTCTGGTTGTTTTGTTAACTAATGAGGATGTTATGGTAACAATTCGTTTATCTCGTGGCGGCGCTAAAAAACGTCCGTTCTACCAAATCGTTGTAACCGATAGCCGCAATGCGCGTGACGGTCGTTTCATTGAGCGTATCGGTTTCTTCAACCCGATCGCAGCAGGTCAAGCAGAAGAACTGCGTTTAGATCTGGACCGTGTTGAGCATTGGGTTGGCTTAGGCGCAACTATTTCTGACCGTGTTGCACAACTGGTCAAACAAGCTAAGAAAGTAGCTTAATCTGTCACGGTGGTAACAATGAGCAAGCAAACTAAGTTACTGCCACCTGAAAACCCAATTGTATTGGGCAAATTAGGTGCAGCATACGGTATTCGCGGTTGGCTCAAAGTTTTTTCGTCCACCGAACATGCTGAAAGTATTTTTGATTATCAGCCTTGGTTTATCCAACGTTCAGGTCAATGGCAACACATTGAAATTGAAGATTGGAAACATCATAACAAGGATATCATTGTTAAGCTGGGTGGGGTCGATGACCGCGACGCAGCAGCACTCTTAACTAACTTTGAAATTGCGGTGAATTCAACCCAACTTCCTGAGTTAGAAAACGAATACTACTGGAAAGACCTTATGGGTTGCCAAGTTGTTACGTTACAAGGGTATGGCCTTGGTATTGTTACTGACATGATGGAAACTGGTTCAAATGATGTACTAGTTATTAAGGCGAATTTAAAAGATGCATTTGGCATCAAGGAGCGGTTAGTTCCGTTTCTTGATGGGCAGGTTATCAAGAAAGTCGATCTCGATGCCAAACTTATTGAAGTGGATTGGGATCCTGGTTTTTAAATCTCCGGTTGAACGGTTTTGATAAGTGGGACGAAATTATGTGGATTGGTGTAATTAGCCTGTTTCCCGAAATGTTCCGCGCAATAACCGAGTACGGGGTAACTGGTCGGGCAGTGAAAAATGGCCTGCTGACTGTTGAGTGCTGGAATCCTAGGGATTTTACCCATGATAGGCATAAAACAGTCGATGATCGCCCCTATGGAGGTGGTCCAGGTATGCTGATGATGGTTCAACCTTTAAAGGATGCAATCAACACAGCAAGAACTGAGGCCGGTGTTGGTGCAAAGGTTATTTATCTTTCACCTCAAGGGCGCAAATTAAGTCAAGACGGCGTTTGCGAACTAGCAACCAATGAGAAGCTAATTCTTGTTTGTGGTCGCTATGAAGGTATTGATGAGCGTATTATTCAAACCGAAGTTGACGAAGAATGGTCAATTGGTGATTACGTTCTCAGTGGTGGGGAACTCCCTGCTATGGTGTTGATAGACTCAGTCTCGCGGTTTATTCCGGGGGTACTTGGTCATCAAGCTTCTGCACAAGAAGATTCTTTTGCTGATGGCTTGTTAGATTGTCCACATTATACCCGCCCTGAAGTGTTAGATGGCATGCAAGTTCCTGAGGTACTGCTTTCAGGAAATCATGCCAAAATAGATAGTTGGCGCATGAAACAATCACTTGGTCGTACCTGGCTTAGAAGACCTGAGCTTCTGGAAAGCCTAGCTCTGACTGACGAGCAGAGGATGTTGCTGACTGAATTCCAAAATGAATATCAGTCCGAGCAACAAATGAATCCAGACAATTAATTGTCTAAACATATCAGTTTACCTAGGGTAAGAGAGTTATTATGAGCAATATTATTAAACAACTTGAAGACGAGCAAATGAAGCAGGACGTACCTTCGTTCCGTCAGGGTGACACCGTGGAAGTTAAGGTATGGGTCGTTGAAGGCTCTAAAAAACGTCTGCAGGCATTCGAGGGCGTGGTTATCGCTATTCGTAACCGCGGTCTGCACTCTGCATTCACTGTTCGTAAAATTTCTAACGGCGAAGGTGTTGAGCGTGTATTCCAAACTCACTCTCCAGTCGTAGATAGCATTGCTGTTAAACGTCGTGGTGCTGTTCGCAGATCTAAACTGTACTACCTGCGTGAGCGTTCTGGTAAGGCAGCTCGTATCAAAGAGCGTCTGAACGCCAAGTAATACGCTTTCGCTACATCCGAAAGTTATGTTATGAGAGAGGCCCGCATTGCGGGCCTTTTTATATTTGTCACTATATTCGTCATATTTCAAGTTGTAGCTGTGTTGGCAGCACTCATTCGCACTAGTCACATACTTGTGTATGCTCCTAGCGCTTCATTCCTTTGCCGCCTTGCTACACCTCGAACTATTTAGAATATAGCTGAGAGAGTTTATCTTAAGTCCTAGCTGTGTTGGCTGCGCTTATTCGCACTAGTCACATACTTGTGTATGCTCCTAGCGCCTCATTCCTTTGCCGCCTTGCTACACCTCGAACTATTTAGAATATAGCTGAGAGAGTTTATCTTAAGTTGTAGTTGTGTTGGCAGCACTTATTCGCACTAGTCACATACTTGTGTATGCTCCTAGCGTCTCATTCCTTTGCCGCCTTGCTACACCTCGAACTATTTAGAATATAGCTGAGAGAGTTTATCTTAAGTCCTAGCTGTGTTGGCTGCGCTCAGCCACACAGGTCACATACCTATATTCGTCATATTTCAAGTTGTAGCTGTGTTGGCAGCACTCATTCGCACTAGTCACATACTTGTGTATGCTCCTAGTGCCTCATTCCTTTGCCGCCTTGCTACACCTCGAACTATTTAGAATATAGCTGAGAGATTAATCTCTTAATCTGTAAATAAATATTTACTAAAAATTGGTATTGAACTCTGATTTAAATACTATAAATGTTAATTTTATGTAAATTAATATAATTATCAATAAATTGAATGTATGTAAATTATTGTTTGCACATATGGAAATATTTTACATAAATGGATTGAATTGTTTACGATGCATGGTATGTTATTAGCCATACACCCAAACACAATATGTAAACAATAAACTAAGCAAATATAAGCTAATAAGTAGGTAAAAAATGATCATGCAAAAAGATGTACTCAACAATGTGAATATTCAAGATGAGCAGGTATTAATTACTCCTGAGAGTCTGAAACAGAAATATCCTCTGAGTCACAGCAGCCTGCATGCCATTGCGACATCGCGCCAAGTGATTGCCGACATCATTCACCAACGTGACCCTCGCTTACTCGTGGTATGTGGTCCTTGCTCAATCCATGATGTGGATGCCGCTATTGAATATGGTGAGCGCCTGAAAAAATTAGCCGAAGAATTAAGTGATAGCTTATATATTGTGATGCGCGTGTACTTTGAAAAACCTCGTACTACAGTAGGTTGGAAAGGTTTAATTAGTGACCCATTCATGGACGGTTCTTTTGAAATGGAAAAGGGGTTACATATTGCTCGTGATTTATTAACCAGCTTAGTCAATATGGGGCTGCCATTAGCAACTGAAGCATTAGACCCTAATAATCCACAATACTTAGGGGATTTATTTAGCTGGTCTGCAATTGGTGCTAGAACAACAGAATCTCAGACTCACCGTGAAATGGCATCTGGTTTATCTATGCCTGTTGGCTTCAAAAACGGAACTGATGGTAGTTTATCTACGGCAATCAATGCATTAAAAGCTGCTGCTATGCCTCACCGTTTTATGGGGATTAACCAATCTGGTCAAGTGTGTTTATTACACACAAAAGGTAATAGTAATGGTCATGTTATATTACGTGGCGGTAAAAAGCCTAACTATGAAGCTGAAGATATTGCAGCTTGTGAAGTTGAAATGAAAAAAGCGGGCTTAGCACCATCGTTAATGGTGGATTGTAGCCATGGCAACTCGAATAAAGACTACCGCCGTCAGCCACAGGTTGTTGATTCAATTATTGAACAAATTGTTAATGGTAATGAGTCAATTACAGGTATTATGTTAGAAAGCCATATTAATGAAGGTAATCAAACGTCTGAACAAGCACGTGATATGATGAAATACGGCGTCTCTGTGACAGATGCTTGCATTAATTGGCAAACAACAGAAACTGTATTGCGCAATTTGCATCAAGCACTGCTACCAGTGCTAGAACAACGCGCACAAAAACTGAGTAAAGTGAGCTGATCAGGGTATTGGTATGTCTGCTGAATTATCCCATTTACGGGAAAAAATTGATGAGGTTGATAAATCGTTATTAGATTTATTGGCAAAAAGGCTGCAATTGGTTGCTGAGGTCGGTGAGGTAAAAAGCTTACATGGGTTACCAATATACGTGCCTGAACGTGAATCAAGCATGTTAGCTGCTCGTCGTGCTGAAGCTGAGCGAATGGGGGTCCCTCCTGATCTTATCGAGGATATTCTTCGGCGGGTCATGCGTGAGTCCTATACTCGTGAAAATGATAAAGGGTTCAAAACATTGAACCCATCAGCAGGGCCGATAGTCATTGTCGGTGGCGATGGAAAAATGGGGCGGTTATTTCATCGTCTCCTCACTTTATCGGGCTATCAAGTTAAGTCATTAACTGAAAATGATTGGTCTAAGGCCGAGTCGATTGTCGCGGGCGCCAGTATAGTAATGGTGAGTGTACCTATTCATTTGACGGTTCAAGTGATCAACAAATTACCCAAACTAGATAAAGACACAATCTTAGTGGATATCGCTTCTATTAAGCAGCAACCACTAGACGCTATGTTAGCGGCTCATGATGGGCCAGTATTGGGGCTTCACCCAATGTTTGGTCCTGATATTGGTAGTGTTGCAAAGCAGGTCTTTGCCTATTGTCATGGCCGTGGTGCTGGATCTTATCAATGGTTCCTTGAGCAGCTATTAGTTTGGGGAGCTAGACTGAAAGAAATTTCGGCAAAAGAACACGATAAAAACATGAGCTTTATCCAAGCGTTACGTCATTTTACGACCTTTACATATGGGCAAAATTTAGCGAAAGAAAATATCGACTTGCAGCAATTGCTTGAATTATCGTCACCTATTTATCGCTTAGAATTAGCGATGGTTGGGCGGTTATTCGCGCAAGACCCGCAGCTATACGCAGATATCATTATGTCTTCTGAAGAAAATGTTGAGTTGATCCGTCGTTACCATCAGTTGTTAGGAAACTCAATTGACTTACTTGAAAGCAAAGATAAAGCGGAATTTATTCGCCAATTTAATCATGTTAGTGAATGGTTTGGTGAAGATGCCCACCATTTTATGAAAGAAAGTCAGTCGTTATTGCAAAGAGCGAACGATAACCGTAAATAATCATTCCTCGCCTTCTATCGTATTTCTTGCGGTAGGAGGCTTTATTTCTTCTGCGAATGCATTGTTATGCCTTACAAATACTAATTTTAGACAATCTAATTCTGATTATTTATTTAAAATAAGTAATTGTACTTACTTCTGTAGTTTCTCTCGAATAATATCCTTAGCTTCTCAAAAAGCAAGTTATCCACTATTTAATTCTAAATTAATCAATTTTTAAAATTGATATTTATAAATCGATCGATTTAAATGATAAAGGTTTGGCTGGCTTTACCGATAACACTAATCATTAAATGATGGCTAGTGTGGTAAACATATGTCTTTTAAGAATCTCAAAATCAGTATGAAGTTAACGATAGCATTTGGCGGGTTTGTTGCGCTTATTATCTTGAGCTCAATATTTTCTTTGGCAAACATGAACCGTGCAAACGAAGGAATGAAGCAGGTGCTTTATGAAAGCTATCCAATTGCATCGACCGCAGGGCAAATGATGGATAACTTTTATTCTTTTATTGGGATACAAGAGCTTATTTTGCTTGATGATAGAGGTAGCGATAAACGTCGTGAAGAACTCTCTAAAATTACACTTAAGATAACGGAGTTACTGGAAAAACTGGAAAGTAGTGTAACGGATGATCGTTCTAAAGAAATATTGGCCGATCTACGGGGAATTCGTCAGCAATTCCATGCATCACAAGCCCGTATGAATGCATTCTTGCAGCAAAATAATCGCCAAGCTGCAATTGATGAAATGATGACAAAAACCTCTAGTATTCAACGCGAATACCGTGAGCAAATTCAGACGCTAATGGCTATTCAAGACCTACAAATGCAAGAGATCGGTCGTAATGTGAATGCTGACTATGAAAGTAATAAGATACTGCTTGCGGTATTGTCGCTCTTCAGTATTGGGATTGGCTGTGTAGTTGGTTGGTTTATTACTACCATTATTACTCGCCCTCTAGAAAATGCAGTCCATTTTGCTCAAGCCATAGCAAGCGGCGATTTAACTAAAGATATGCAAGTAACCTCAAAAGATGAAACTGGTGTGCTGCTGCAAGCACTCAACGACATGAAGGGGCGTTTGTTAGAAATTGTCCAAGAAGTTCAACAAGGTTCGGAGAGTATTTCGGCTGCGGCAGGGCAAATTGTTGCAGGAAACCAAAATTTAGCGTCTCGTACAGAAGAGCAAGCTGCATCTGTTGAAGAAACCGCGAGCTCAATGGAACAAATTACTTCAACAGTCCAAAACACAACAGAGCATACTCACGAAGCAAGTATGTTGGCTGATCAAGCCGCAATCATAGTACAAAACAATGGTGATATGATGAGTCAAGTAACTAATAAAATGCGGGCTATCAATACATCATCGTTACAAATGACAGAAATTATTAATCTGATTGATTCAATTGCATTTCAGACAAATATTTTGGCATTAAACGCCTCAGTTGAAGCCGCTAGAGCAGGGGAGCACGGCCGTGGTTTTGCTGTCGTCGCTGGCGAAGTCAGGCTGCTAGCTCAAAAAAGTGCGGCATCAGCTAGTGACATTCGCGAGCTTATTGAAAATTCTTCATCCCAAACTCAAGACGGTATGGATTTAGTTGAAAAAGCCACTGATCAAATTTATGGAATGATTGACAGTGTAAAAGAGATGAACACATTACTACGAGAAATTGGCCAAGCGAGCCGAGAACAAAGTGATGGGATTGCACAGATTAATAGTGCTGTCGGGCAACTTGATTTAACAACGCAGCAAAACGCTAGCTTGGTAGAGGAATCTGTTGTGGCAGCAGACTCATTAAATGAGCAGGCATTCCACTTAAAAGGACTAGTGAATTACTTTAAAATAAAAGCTATTAATTAGTACAATAGAATCGTTGCAAATCTGATGATAAGGCTGCACAACTACCTGTGCAGCCAACGTATTTTGATATAGACAATTAAGGTGTGATCTTTTCTGGCTCAACGGGGACAACATTCTCTGATGGGTAACAACCCAATACTTTTATTGAGCGTGTAATTGCTGATAGCTCTTTTAAAGCTTGTTGCATATTTTCTGAACGCAAATTAGCGTGCACATCAACGTAAAACATCTCTTCCCAAGGTTTACCGTTAATTGGGCGAGATTCTAATTTACTCATTATTATCTGATTGTTTTTTAGAATAACCAGTGCATCAACTAAAGCACCTGCTTGTTGACCTGTAGTCATTAATAACGTGGTTTTAGCAGGAACTTGTTCTGTTACTTCAATCGGTTGTGGAGCGACTACAATAAAACGGGTCATATTTATCTGTTGATTGGCAAGGCTATGCTCTATTACACTTAAATTATATAAAGCCCCCCCAGCTTCACTGCCTAGCGCCGCGACGTTAGGTAAATTTTGTTCTGCTACCATTTGCATCGCAGTGGATGTGCTGTCGCAATATTTAATCTTCCAGTGGGGGTATTGTGCTAAATATTGACTACATTGTTGGAATGGTTGCGGATGACTATACACCGTATCAATTAAGCTTAAATCAGTATTGCCCGTTGTTAAAAGGCAATGGTTAATTGGTAGTCGAATTTCGCCAACAATTGATAATGTTGTATTCTGCAGTAAATCGTAAACATCATTAATTGCACCGGAACTGGTGTTTTCTATCGGTAAAATACCGTATTCAGCTTGCCCACTTTCAACCAATGAAAATATATCTTGGAATTTATGACAACTACATTCAACTAGTTGATCAAAATGGCGTGCAGAGTATTGACGAGCGGCGATGTGTGAGTAAGAACCTTTAGGGCCTAAAAAAGCAAACCTAGCCGTATCACTTGGCGTTAGATTTAAATGTTTTTGTAAAATGGCTTGTTGTGTGAGAACCGAGTCCTCGATAATCATCTGAAATAGACGAGTAATATAAAACCCGTCTAGTCCAAGGGGTTTGCCTTTATTAATCAAAACATCAAGGAGTTGGCGTTCGCGATCTTTATCTCGAATGGGGCGGTTATCATCAATCTTTGTTTCTGCCACTTCAACGGCATAACCACGACGTTTTGCCAAAAGGCCAAGTAATTCACTATCCAATTGGCTGATTTTCTCTCTTACTTTCAGTAGATTATTACTGTTATCCATTCTGCCCACCCTGTAAATATCATGATATAAAAAAGCCCCCTAGCTGGGGGCTTTCTAATCTTGTCTTCTTTTTTTCTCGAACGACAAAAGCCCCTTATTTAAGAGTCACTAAAAAAGAAGAAAAAAAAGACAAAATTAAGATTCATCTGCAACACCTGTTATTAGACCTGTATTAAATAGACCCGATACTTAATAAGATGTCAATAAAAAAGGTTAAGAACACAAAAAAACGCGCCTATAGTAGGCGCGTTTACAAGGTTCAAGATAAGTTGATAGATAATATAAAATTATAACGTAACGAGGTTCGCTTCTTTTACACTATTGTTGGCTCTTCTTGATTCTCCTTTATGTTGCACTTTATTAAGTTGTCTTTCGAGTTTGTTAATTAGTTCATTAATTGCAACGTACATATCTTCATGTTTGGCGCTTGCGACCAGTTTACCTGTCGCTGTTTTTATGTTTGCATCAACCATGAAACCTTGTGGCTCTTTTGATAACACTACGTGAGTGTTAATGAGTGAGACTTGCCACTTATCAAGTTTTGTTAGACGGTTCTCAATGTGCTCGCGAATTGCTGGGGTAATATCCATTTGTTTGCTAGTAATGTTCACTATCATATAGTTACCTCTCATTGTTTCCGTCTTTGATGAGTCCAGAATACCTATTATCTCTAATAAAAAATTGATATAGATCACATCTAATTAAGGGGAGGGAGTCGGTACATTTGAAGTGTGATTTCACGTATAAAAGGGGTGAAAAAGCATTGCCAAAATGAGTAGATTAAGACAAACTGGTTAAGTTGGCTATCGATACGGCAAATAGTCGGAACTTTTTTTGGGTTAAAATTAAGCCAATGAAAGTATTGTTAGTCTCAAAATAGCAAACAAAGAAAAACAGCAGCCAAGGCTGCTGTTTAAGATTACTCGGTTATATTATTGTGGGTTTGCTGCAATAATATTCGCAACCTTAGTCGCTTCTTGATTTAACCCCATTTCTTTATAAGCAATTTCCATGTATGCCAAGGCATTACGTGTTGCTTCTGTGTCTGGGTAATCTTTTAGCATCTGTTGGACACGGTTAACAACCGCGACATAAGCCCCGCGTTTGTTGTAGTATTCAACCACGGAAAGGTCGAATTTCGCTAAGCGGTCTTTTAAGTAGACTAAACGCTTACTCGCATCATTTGAGTATAAACTGTTAGGATAGTAGCGAACTAATTGGCTAAAGTCCTTAAATGCAACGCGTGCATGTTGTGGATCTCTATCTGAGCGGTCGATACCAAAGAGCCCTTGCAGTAAACTATCATCTAATGCCATAGCAGTAAGACCACGCATGTAAAGGACGTAGTCAATATTTGGGTGAGTTGGGTTCAAACGCATGAAACGGTCAATCGCAGCTATCGCCATTGGCAGCTCTGCTGATTTATAATATGCGTAAATGAGGTCTAATTGGACCTGCTGAGCATATGGACCAAATGGATAACGGTTATCGAGTGCTTCAAATTGTTTGATAGCAGCTTTAAAGTTGCCGTCCTGTAATTTTTGCTGACCCGTACTATAAATTTCAGCTGGGGAGCTATCAGGACTGACTTCATTGTTACTGGAGCAGCCGACTAAGACCAGACTTAACGTGGCAGCGGCCACCAGATTTTTCATACGTATCATCACGTGTAGGTTATCCTCTGAGTGTTTCGAGGGAGACTATCCATAAGGCTCCCGGCAAAATTCGAGTTACAATAGCATATATTTTAAATGAAACGGCTGTGCCGTCAAAATACAAACACCAAAAAAGTAGATTAATTTATGGCTCAACAAGTACAACTTAGTGCAACTATCGCTGAATCACAGCTTGGTCAACGTTTAGATCAGGCTTTAGCCGAATTGTTCCCTGATTATTCTCGTTCACGCATAAAAGAATGGATTTTAGCTGATAGAGTGCAGGTTAATGGCAAAGTTATCAATAAGCCAAAAGAAAAAGTTTTTGGTAGCGAACAAATTTTAATCGATGCCCTTATCGAAGAAGATAATCGCTGGGAGCCTCAAGATATCCCACTTAATGTTATTTATGAAGATGAAGATATCCTAATTATTAATAAACCACGTAATTTAGTTGTTCATCCTGGCGCTGGCAACCCAGATGGGACGATCCTTAACGCATTATTGTATCGTTACCCTGAAATTGCCGATGTACCAAGAGCGGGTATCGTCCACCGTTTAGATAAAGACACGACTGGCTTGATGGTTGTTGCAAAAACGGTTCCTGCGCAAACTCATTTAGTTGAAGCGTTACAACGCAGAGAAATTACGCGTGAATATGAAGCCGTAGCGGTAGGCCGCATGACTGCTGGTGGCATGGTGGAAGAGCCAATCTCACGCCATCCAACCAAAAGAACCCACATGGCTGTTCATCCAATGGGGAAACCTGCGGTGACACATTACCGTGTGATGGAGCATTTTAGAGCTCATACTCGTTTACGTTTACGTTTGGAAACAGGTCGAACTCACCAAATCCGTGTCCATATGGCTCATATTAATCATCCTTTAATTGGAGATCCTTTATATGGCGGTCGTCCGCGTCCATTAAAAGGCGCAACAGAAGAGTTCTTCGAAGTCATGCGTAGCTTTGATAGGCAAGCACTGCATGCGACTATGTTGCGCCTGTATCACCCAATTTCAGGTATTCAAATGGAGTGGCATGCACCGTTACCGGATGATATGGTTAAGCTTATTGATGCCTTAAAGGCAGATACTGAACTTCACAAAGACGATATGGACTGGTAATGAGCATATTGATTTTCCCTGACTGGCCACAGCCTAAAAGTGTATCAAGCTGTAGTACGACCCGTGCTGGTGGTGTGAGCCTACCACCTTTTGATAGCTTAAATTTAGGTGATCACGTTGAGGATCGCTTTGAGGCCGTCAGTGAAAATCGCCAACGTTTAGTTAAACTTGCTCAATTACCGCAACAACCGGTGTGGCTTGAGCAAGTACACGGTACCCGCGTGCTTCATCTTGATGGCAGTAAAATCAAGAATAAACAAGCTGATGCGGTATATACCAATCAAAAAGGTCAGGTTTGTGCAATCATGACCGCAGACTGTTTACCCGTGCTTTTTTGTAATATGGCAGGTAGTGAAGTCGCAGCGGCACACGCGGGTTGGCGAGGTTTATGCAATGGTGTACTTGAGAATACGGTGAGCCAATTTGTCAGCCCAACAAATGAAATTATGGCATGGTTAGGGCCTGCGATCGGAGCTGAGAAATTTGAAGTTGGCGGCGAAGTGAAAGACGCATTTGTTAATCAATCGTCTGATTTGGCCTCAGCTTTTACTCCCCATAATGGAAAATATTTAGCCGATATCTATTTATTAGCACGTAAAAAACTGAGTACGATGGGAATTAATGCCATTTATGGTGGTGATTTTTGTACAGTAACGGATGAAAACAGATTTTTTTCCTATAGACGTGAAGGAAAAACGGGCAGAATGGCCTCTCTAATATGGGTATCCAACTAATTTTAGAGTTATAATCTAAATTAACAAATATAATAAAAATAATCCCATGCAAAACTTGAATAGTTAAAAATAGACCTCATTTAGTAACCAGTAGCAAATTTAATCTCATTTATCGGAGGTGTTATGCGTCTGGACCGTTTAACTAATAAATTCCAGCAAGCTCTCGCTGACGCCCAATCATTAGCCCTTGGGCGCGAAAACCAATTTATCGAACCAATTCATCTATTAAGTGCCTTGTTTAATCAAGACGGTGGCACTGTTCGTCCTTTACTGACAACGCTAGGCGTTAATGCTGTGCAGTTTAAGCAAAAGATTGAAGATGCATTGGAACGTTTGCCTCAGGTGCAAGGTGTTGCGGGGGATGTTCAACCATCAAGTGACTTAATGCGTCATTTGAATTTATGTGACCAATTGGCACAAAAGCATGGGGATGAATTTATCTCCTCAGAATTATTTCTTATCGCCGCTTTAGAAGCCAATACAACATTAGCAGACATGCTCAAAGCAGCAGGTGTTAATAAAGATAACTTAATAAAGGCAATAGAACAGATGCGTGGTGGAGAAAAAGTGAATGACCAAAGCGCTGAAGACCAGCGCCAAGCTTTGAAAAAATATACTGTCGATTTAACCGAGCGAGCAGAACAAGGTAAATTAGACCCTGTGATTGGTCGTGATGAAGAAATTCGTCGTACGATCCAAGTGTTGCAGCGCCGTACTAAAAATAACCCAGTACTTATTGGTGAACCCGGTGTTGGTAAAACTGCGATTGTTGAAGGTTTAGCTCAGCGTATTGTTAATGGTGAAATTCCTGAAGGGTTAAAAAACAAACGTGTACTTTCACTCGATATGGGCGCACTAATTGCTGGCGCTAAATACCGTGGTGAATTTGAAGAACGTTTAAAAGGCGTTTTGAATGACCTTGCAAAGCAAGAAGGTAATGTCATTCTATTTATTGATGAATTACACACCATGGTTGGTGCTGGTAAAGCTGACGGTGCAATGGATGCCGGCAACATGTTAAAACCTGCGCTAGCTCGCGGTGAATTACACTGTGTTGGTGCGACAACGTTAGATGAATATCGCCAATATATTGAAAAAGACCCTGCGTTGGAACGCCGTTTCCAAAAAGTCTATGTCGCAGAACCGTCAGTTGAAGACACTATTGCGATTTTACGTGGTTTGAAAGAGCGCTATGAGCTACATCACCATGTACAAATTACTGACCCAGCAATTGTCGCAGCGGCAACATTATCCCATCGGTATATTACCGATCGTATGCTGCCAGACAAAGCTATTGACTTAATTGACGAGGCTGGTGCAAGTTTGCGTATGCAGATGGATTCAAAACCTGAATCCTTAGATAGACTAGAACGTCGGATTATTCAGCTTAAACTCGAGCAGCAAGCTCTGAAAAAAGAATCTGATGACGCAAGTAAAAAACGTCTTGAAATGTTAGAGGAAGAACTAACAGAGAAAGAACGTGAGTATTCTGCGTTAGAAGAAGAATGGAAAGCAGAAAAAGCATCTCTTACTGGTACACAGCATATAAAAGCTGAACTAGAGAATACACGTATAGAGATGGAAAAAGCACGCCGAATGGGCGATTTAGCTAAAATGTCTGAATTGCAATATGGCCGCATTCCAGAGCTTGAAAAACAACTTGAAGCCGCAACGAAAGCGGAAAATAAAAGCATGAAGCTTTTACGTAACAAAGTCACTGACGTTGAAATTGCTGAAATTTTAGCGCGTTGGACTGGGATACCTGTATCAAGAATGCTTGAAAGTGAACGGGAAAAACTGTTACGTATGGAGCAGCAATTACATCAACGTGTTATTGGTCAAGATGAAGCGGTTGTTGCTGTATCTAATGCGATTCGTCGTAGTCGCGCAGGTTTATCTGATCCAAATAGACCTATAGGTTCATTTATGTTCTTAGGGCCTACAGGGGTCGGTAAAACTGAGCTGTGTAAGGCGCTGGCGAACTTTATGTTTGATAGCGATGACGCAATGGTGCGTATCGATATGTCTGAATTTATGGAAAAACATGCGGTATCGCGTTTAGTGGGTGCGCCTCCAGGTTATGTCGGTTACGAGGAAGGTGGCTATTTAACTGAAGCCGTTAGACGTCGTCCATATTCTGTTATTTTATTGGATGAAGTTGAAAAAGCGCATCCAGATGTCTTCAATATTTTATTGCAAGTACTGGATGATGGGCGTTTAACTGATGGTCAAGGTAGAACGGTAGACTTCCGTAATACGGTAATTATCATGACATCTAACTTGGGTTCTGACTTAATCCAAGAAAGGTTTGGCATGATCGGTTATTCAGAAATGAAAGATATGGTAATGGAAGTGGTATCCCATAGTTTCAGACCTGAGTTTATTAACCGTATTGACGAAGTGGTTGTATTCCATCCATTAGGTAAAGAGCAAATTACGAATATTGCTAATATTCAGTTAGCTCGTTTATATAAACGTCTTGAAGAACACGGCTATGAAGTGACAGCGACTCCAGCTGCACTTGAGAAAATTGGTGAGGCAGGTTTTGACCCAATCTTCGGTGCAAGGCCATTGAAACGTGCTATTCAACAAGAAATTGAAAACCCTCTGGCACAAGAAATTTTGTCAGGTAGGTTATTACCGGGTAAACCTGTCATTTTAGATGTAGAAAATGACGAGATAGTTGCTAAGCAGTAATTGATATTATTATAGAATCAAAAGGTGGCTAATATTAGCCACCTTTTTTATATCAAATTACGTATAAAACCGCGTTTTTTGCTTGAGAATTGGGCGTAAAGTATAAAATATAATCACTTGAGGTTTTTTTTTCAAAAAACACTTGCCAGATTTTTCTGACTCCCTATAATGCGCCACCACTGACCGGGAACAAGACAACGCAAAGCGCGATGAACACTGAAACGGCAGCGAGAGATTCTGAAAAGAAAAAGCAAAAAATTGCTTGACTCTCACAGAGGAAAACGTATTATACGGCTCCTCGCGACAACGACCTCGACCTCGAAGTCGAAAATCAAACAGATTTAGTCGCAACGCTCTTTAACAATTTATCAGACAATCTGTGTGGGCACTCACAGGACACTATCAAAAAAATATTTGATTTTAAGTCTTGAAGAGTGACTAACACGTTAATTCATATATATGAAATAAGGTAGTAACGCTTATTTTGGAAGGATAACGCGAAGGCAAGCAGAGATAACCCGAGACAGTACTTAGGTACGGCGAGGGGAAGCGATGTGAAGCCGACAACGTTAGCCGAACAAAAGAACGTTACGGTCAGTAAGACATTCTTTGAGCATCAAGCTTTTTAATTGAAGAGTTTGATCATGGCTCAGATTGAACGCTGGCGGCAGGCCTAACACATGCAAGTCGAGCGGTAACAGGGGAAGCTTGCTTCTCGCTGACGAGCGGCGGACGGGTGAGTAATGTATGGGGATCTGCCCGATAGAGGGGGATAACCACTGGAAACGGTGGCTAATACCGCATAATCTCTTAGGAGCAAAGCAGGGGAACTTCGGTCCTTGCGCTATCGGATGAACCCATATGGGATTAGCTAGTAGGTGGGGTAATGGCTCACCTAGGCGACGATCCCTAGCTGGTCTGAGAGGATGATCAGCCACACTGGGACTGAGACACGGCCCAGACTCCTACGGGAGGCAGCAGTGGGGAATATTGCACAATGGGCGCAAGCCTGATGCAGCCATGCCGCGTGTATGAAGAAGGCCTTAGGGTTGTAAAGTACTTTCAGTCGGGAGGAAGGCGTTGATGCTAATATCATCAACGATTGACGTTACCGACAGGAAGAAGCACCGGCTAACTCCGTGCCAGCAGCCGCGGTAATACGGAGGGTGCAAGCGTTAATCGGAATTACTGGGCGTAAAGCGCACGCAGGCGGTTGATTAAGTTAGATGTGAAATCCCCGGGCTTAACCTGGGAATGGCATCTAAGACTGGTCAGCTAGAGTCTTGTAGAGGGGGGTAGAATTCCATGTGTAGCGGTGAAATGCGTAGAGATGTGGAGGAATACCGGTGGCGAAGGCGGCCCCCTGGACAAAGACTGACGCTCAGGTGCGAAAGCGTGGGGAGCAAACAGGATTAGATACCCTGGTAGTCCACGCTGTAAACGATGTCGATTTGAAGGTTGTTCCCTTGAGGAGTGGCTTTCGGAGCTAACGCGTTAAATCGACCGCCTGGGGAGTACGGCCGCAAGGTTAAAACTCAAATGAATTGACGGGGGCCCGCACAAGCGGTGGAGCATGTGGTTTAATTCGATGCAACGCGAAGAACCTTACCTACTCTTGACATCCAGAGAACTTAGCAGAGATGCTTTGGTGCCTTCGGGAACTCTGAGACAGGTGCTGCATGGCTGTCGTCAGCTCGTGTTGTGAAATGTTGGGTTAAGTCCCGCAACGAGCGCAACCCTTATCCTTTGTTGCCAGCGATTCGGTCGGGAACTCAAAGGAGACTGCCGGTGATAAACCGGAGGAAGGTGGGGATGACGTCAAGTCATCATGGCCCTTACGAGTAGGGCTACACACGTGCTACAATGGCGTATACAAAGAGAAGCGACCTCGCGAGAGCAAGCGGAACTCATAAAGTACGTCGTAGTCCGGATTGGAGTCTGCAACTCGACTCCATGAAGTCGGAATCGCTAGTAATCGTAGATCAGAATGCTACGGTGAATACGTTCCCGGGCCTTGTACACACCGCCCGTCACACCATGGGAGTGGGTTGCAAAAGAAGTAGGTAGCTTAACCTTCGGGAGGGCGCTTACCACTTTGTGATTCATGACTGGGGTGAAGTCGTAACAAGGTAACCGTAGGGGAACCTGCGGTTGGAACACCTCCTTACCATTGAAGTGTTTTTGTGAAGTGCTCACACAGATTGTCTGATGAAATAGAGTAGCAGTATCAATAGGCTTGTAGCTCAGGTGGTTAGAGCGCACCCCTGATAAGGGTGAGGTCGGTGGTTCAAGTCCACTCAGGCCTACCAAATTTTGTTTATTCGTTGTTGCAGATTAGCTCGTTTACCCAAAAGTAAACTTCGCCAATCCGCGCCTAGACTAAACAAAATTGGTAACTTTAAGCATACTAAAAGCGAGAAGTATAAATTTTATTATTTATCATTGATATTGAAATTACCTTTATGGGGCTATAGCTCAGCTGGGAGAGCGCCTGCCTTGCACGCAGGAGGTCAGCGGTTCGATCCCGCTTAGCTCCACCATAAATTTTTCTGATTATTCAGAATAGATTAGTCAAATAGTCTATTGCGAATAATTATGCTCTTTAACAATCTGGAACAAGCTGAAAATTGAAAACAACGCACATTGTTTATCGCTTAAACAATGTGAGAGTCTCTCAAAAATCTCAACTTGAATAGTGTACTTTGAACTATCGAGTCGACGAGCGAAATGAGTTCAAGGCAGCCCGCGCACAGCAAGCGCAGCGTACTTAATGTACGTGAGCATTGCGAGCACGGACTAACGCCGAAATCATGAAGCACAGTCACTCGTTGTCAGAAGACACCTTCGGGTTGTGAGGTTAAGCGACTAAGCGTACACGGTGGATGCCTAGGCAATCAGAGGCGATGAAGGACGTGCTAATCTGCGATAAGCGTCGGTAAGGTGATATGAACCGTTATACCCGACGATTTCCGAATGGGGAAACCCAGTGCAATTCGTTGCACTATCGTTTGATGAATACATAGTCAAACGAAGCGAACCGGGGGAACTGAAACATCTCAGTACCCCGAGGAAAAGAAATCAACCGAGATTCCCCTAGTAGCGGCGAGCGAACGGGGAGCAGCCCAGAGTCTTAATCAGCATTAGTATCAGGAGAACGGTCTGGAAAGTCCGGCAGTAAAGGGTGATAGCCCCGTATCTGAAGATATTAGTGTTGTGAACTCGACGAGTAGGGCGGGACACGTGTTATCCTGTCTGAATATGGGGGGACCATCCTCCAAGGCTAAATACTCCTGATTGACCGATAGTGAACCAGTACCGTGAGGGAAAGGCGAAAAGAACCCCGGCGAGGGGAGTGAAATAGAACCTGAAACCGTGTACGTACAAGCAGTGGGAGCCTTGATTTATCAGGGTGACTGCGTACCTTTTGTATAATGGGTCAGCGACTTATATTCTGTAGCAAGGTTAACCGTATAGGGGAGCCGTAGGGAAACCGAGTCTTAACTGGGCGAATGAGTTGCAGGGTATAGACCCGAAACCCGGTGATCTAGCCATGGGCAGGTTGAAGGTTGGGTAACACTAACTGGAGGACCGAACCGACTAATGTTGAAAAATTAGCGGATGACTTGTGGCTGGGGGTGAAAGGCCAATCAAACCGGGAGATAGCTGGTTCTCCCCGAAAGCTATTTAGGTAGCGCCTCGTGAACTCATCTTCGGGGGTAGAGCACTGTTTCGACTAGGGGGTCATCCCGACTTACCAACTCGATGCAAACTACGAATACCGAAGAATGTTATCACGGGAGACACACGGCGGGTGCTAACGTTCGTCGTGAAGAGGGAAACAACCCAGACCGCCAGCTAAGGTCCCAAAGTCATAGTTAAGTGGGAAACGAAGTGGGAAGGCTCAGACAGCCAGGATGTTGGCTTAGAAGCAGCCATCATTTAAAGAAAGCGTAATAGCTCACTGGTCGAGTCGGCCTGCGCGGAAGATGTAACGGGGCTAAACTATGCACCGAAGCTGCGGCAGCGATATGTAAATATTGTTGGGTAGGGGAGCGTTCTGTAAGCCTGTGAAGGTGTACTGTGAGGTATGCTGGAGGTATCAGAAGTGCGAATGCTGACATAAGTAACGATAATGCGGGTGAAAAACCCGCACGCCGGAAGACCAAGGGTTCCTGTCCAACGTTAATCGGGGCAGGGTGAGTCGACCCCTAAGGCGAGGCAGAAATGCGTAGTCGATGGGAAACGGGTTAATATTCCCGTACTGGTGATAATTGCGATGGGGGGACGGAGAAGGCTAGGCTGGCCGGGCGACGGTTGTCCCGGTTTAAGGATGTAGGCAGGTGAATTAGGCAAATCCGGTTCACTATATGCTGAGGTCTGATGACGAGTCACTACGGTGGCGAAGTAGCTCATGCCCCGCTTCCAGGAAAAGCCTCTAAGCTCTAGATTATCATTAATCGTACCCCAAACCGACACAGGTGGTCAGGTAGAGAATACTCAGGCGCTTGAGAGAACTCGGGTGAAGGAACTAGGCAAAATGGTGCCGTAACTTCGGGAGAAGGCACGCTGGCGTTAGGTGAAGTGGTTTACCCATGGAGCTGAAGCCAGTCGCAGATACCAGCTGGCTGCAACTGTTTATTAAAAACACAGCACTGTGCAAACACGAAAGTGGACGTATACGGTGTGACGCCTGCCCGGTGCTGGAAGGTTAATTGATGGGGTTATCCGTAAGGAGAAGCTCTTGATCGAAGCCCCAGTAAACGGCGGCCGTAACTATAACGGTCCTAAGGTAGCGAAATTCCTTGTCGGGTAAGTTCCGACCTGCACGAATGGCGTAATGATGGCCAGGCTGTCTCCACCCGAGACTCAGTGAAATTGAACTCGCTGTGAAGATGCAGTGTACCCGCGGCAAGACGGAAAGACCCCGTGAACCTTTACTATAGCTTGACACTGAACATTGAGCCTTGATGTGTAGGATAGGTGGGAGGCTTTGAAGTGTGGACGCTAGTCTGCATGGAGCCAACCTTGAAATACCACCCTTTAATGTTTGATGTTCTAACGTTGCCCCGTTATCCGGGGTGCGGACAGTGTCTGGTGGGTAGTTTGACTGGGGCGGTCTCCTCCCAAAGAGTAACGGAGGAGCACGAAGGTTGGCTAAGCATGGTCGGACATCATGCGGTTAGTGCAAAGGCATAAGCCAGCTTGACTGCGAGAGTGACGGCTCGAGCAGGTACGAAAGTAGGTCTTAGTGATCCGGTGGTTCTGAATGGAAGGGCCATCGCTCAACGGATAAAAGGTACTCCGGGGATAACAGGCTGATACCGCCCAAGAGTTCATATCGACGGCGGTGTTTGGCACCTCGATGTCGGCTCATCACATCCTGGGGCTGAAGTAGGTCCCAAGGGTACGGCTGTTCGCCGTTTAAAGTGGTACGCGAGCTGGGTTTAGAACGTCGTGAGACAGTTCGGTCCCTATCTGCCGTGGGCGTTGGAAGATTGAAAGGGGCTGCTCCTAGTACGAGAGGACCGGAGTGGACGCACCACTGGTGTTCGGGTTGTCATGCCAATGGCATTGCCCGGTAGCTAAGTGCGGAAGAGATAACCGCTGAAAGCATCTAAGCGGGAAACTTGCCTTGAGATGAGTCTTCCCTGACCCTTTAAGGGTCCTAAAGGAACGTTTAAGACTAAGACGTTGATAGGTTGGGTGTGTAAGCATAGCGATATGTTGAGCTAACCAATACTAATGAACCGTGAGGCTTAACCTGACAACACCGAAGGTGTTTTAGAGATTGAGAGATGAGGTTGATTCAATGAGCGTGAGAAGCCGAGAGGCGAGGGACACAGCAGCTTGTTCAAGATTGCAGTTCTGGTTTAGTGACGAAATGTACTAAACGGGAACAAACCGAATTTGTCTGGCGGCAATAGCGCGGTGGTCCCACCTGACCCCATGCCGAACTCAGCAGTGAAACGCCGTAGCGCCGATGGTAGTGTGGGGTCTCCCCATGTGAGAGTAGGGAACTGCCAGACATTAATTAAAAATTTATTGCTTATAAGAAGCAGTAAATTGCCGAAAGGCGAAAAGAATAAGTGGAGCGGTAGTTCAGTTGGTTAGAATACCTGCCTGTCACGCAGGGGGTCGCGGGTTCGAGTCCCGTCCGTTCCGCCACTTAATCAAGCCCCGTGATGAAAATTACGGGGCTTTTTTACATATATGAACCGAAGAATGCTAATAATATTAAATAGTTAAATTAGGTGATATCAATTTCAAAATAGCGCTTTAAGGCTTTTTTGCCCGTTGATGTAAAACTTACTTCCCTATAGCCTTTTATTCTGTTTATCCATCCGTTTTGCTCAAATATTTTTAATAATTCAGCGCCAGCGACTCCACTCAGATGCATACTTCGTTCGCTCCAGTCTAAACATTCACACACCATTTTTTTTGTTGTCTTTATTGGTAATTTGATGCCTAGCTGTTTAAAACCGTCAATGCCAAATGTAGAAAGTTTGTTCTCTTCGATTAATATCCAGCCTCTTTTTTGCATAGATTGATAGATTTTTACTGCGATTTCTCCTGCTAGGTGGTTATAACAGGTGCGCGCTTTGCGTAAGGTAATAGGTGTGGTGGTGGGGGGTTGACTCTTCATTTTCATTGAAACCCCCATTAAAGTTTCAATTAGAGCTGCGATATCTGTACCAGCGAGGCGATAGTAGCGGTGTCGCCCTTGAGACAGATAGGTAATTAATTGACTATTTAACAATTTTGCCAGATGGGCACTGGCCGTTGAAGGTGTGACCCCTGCAACGGTACTTAACTCTGTTGCAGTCCAAGCCTTGCCATCCATTAGCGCACAAAGAATACTGACCCTTGAGGGGTCAGCAATTGCAGAGGCAACATTTGAAATTGAGCGTTCTAAGTGTTCATTTTCCTCGGTTAGGAGGTCTGGCTGGGTTGATCTCACGGGGAACACTCCATTTTTTCGTGATTTTAATAGCGAGCTCATTGTTATCGGTTAATAGTATCAACCTATTGTTGTGATCACTATATTGCACAAGGATATTAATATGATAATGAGCGAGGTGTGCAGCTATTTTGCCAAGCTCTCCTGGGCAATCTTGATTGAGTTGACAAATTACAGGTTGTGAAATGCTTTCAAGCTGTAAACCTACGGAGAATAGAGCTTGATGAATATTTTCTGTGTGCTCAATTAAAAAATGTGCATGGCTTTTGCCCTCGACAGAAAAAACACCGCCACCTTCGAGACTGATGCCATGTTGGCCTAATGTAGCGCCAAGTATCGCTAATTTGCCCGGTTGATTATCAAGGATCACATAAATATCATACATAAAGGTTAGTCTCTTTTATTTAATGAATAATCTCTGATAACTTGTGCTACCCGAATATGGTACTGTGAAAAAATGGTGCTTTTCCCTTCAAATTGAGCATGCTGGTGTTGCATATTGTTTTTCCATTCAATTATGGCTTCTTCATTTTCCCACCACGATAGAGACAAAATCTTCCCAGTGGTTGTTAGGCTTTGAAAACGCTCAATAGAAATAAATCCTTTAATATTTAGCAACTCTGACTTGAGTTCAGCGGCTAGCTGAAAGTAACGGCTTTGTTGTTCAGGAATTGGATTTGCTTCAAATAGTACTGCGATCATAAAACCCCCTTCAGTTAGAAAGCCTTAATATAGTCAATTTTTTTAGGGATGCTTCGATAGAGAACGAAATGTATAAGATAGTGAAGAGGGGGCATCCGGTAAGGAATGATTTAGTGAAAGGGGACGATAAAGATGAAACCAAAGATTATTTAAATGATTGATATAAGCTATATCCTGCTACAGCTCCAGCAACGTCATAAGTGAAATCATGCCAGCTCCAACCAGTTCCTTCTGGCCGACTATCATATAATTCTTTTGCTGCACCTAGTGAGACTGAAAATAAAATACCGAATTGTGCTGCGTCTCTATGTCGCATATTTTGCCTATCAGCATATGCATTTCCTGCTGCAGCCATTGCTGCGGAAAATGCGAAGTGTTGGGCTTTATCTTTGCCTTTCCAGTTATCATTAGACCAATGATAACCACTACACCCAGTGATTAACATTATGAATATACTAATAATGAATGGCTTAAACATAGTAGGTATCATCACCGAGTCAACGGCCATAAAAAGCGCCACTAAAGTGACGCTGACTTGGACTGGGGTTATAAAATCCGGCTAATTAGCCTATCCACACGTATTCGACGTAATCTGCGGATAAGTTTTTTTACTTTTACTGGGTAGGTTTGAATGCTATCAAGTTCCCGAAAATGGCCTACCACTTTTGTGTGCGTGCGGATGCACTCTAATTCGTGGCTACGTTGATCTTGTAATTCTTGTTTTGGATCGTGGATAAGCACTGCATTTTCAAGATCTAGCCCCCATGCCCGAGGATTCAAGTTATTACCTGTTATTAACTGCCACTGATTATCTACCCACATCCCTTTTAGATGATAGGTATTTTCACCATCTTTCCACAGCCTAACGGTCAGTTGTTGATTATCGATAAAACGTTGCAGACGGCTTACAAAGCGGCGCAGGTTTATCTCATAGAGATAAGGTAGTGCACCTATAATTTTAAATGGTTCTTCAGGTGGGATATAGAAATCATTAGCTGTCTTATCACCAATAATAATTTCGACTTGCTTACCCTCTCTTAGCAACCGACTAATAATTCTAACTAAAACTGCTGGTAGATTAAAATAGGGCGTACAAATTGTGAGTTTTTTATTGGTAGAGCCCATTAAATGAGTGATCACACGGTTTAAATCATTCTTTTTACCAAGACCGACAAATGGAGTTACGGATAGCTCATCGTTTGAGGCATTCCCGATAAATTGATAAGAAGAACCCCTTAACCCCAAACGAAATTGTTTGATTAAGTGTTTAAATTCAGCTGTTTTAGGGCGAGTTGTTGTATTTAGTAAATGAACAGCCTCGGCTTGTAATAACGAGTCATCAATAAATTTTTTCATTGATGCGGTAAGTTGGCTATTTTTGATCAAATGATACCGATCATAACGGTACTTATCATGACGTTGTAAGTAAACATCATTAATACTTGCACCGCTGTACAGTAAAGTATCATCAAACAAGAAACCTTTTAGGTGCAACACACCTAAGGCTTCCCTAGTATTAACAGGAATGCCATAGACTGGAATATCGATATTAGGATAATGCTGAGCAACGTCATAGTACCAATCGGCGTTAGTTGCATTTGCTGCAACGCCTATTCTGCCACGTTGAGCACGGTGCCAGTCTACGAGAATTTTGATATCCAATGATGTATTAGCTTGTTTTGCAGCATATAACGCATGAAGTACGTCTTTGCCTGCATCATCTTTCTCTAAATACAAAGCGGTTATGTAGATAGTATTTTGAGCCTGAGAAATTTGTTTCAGCAGTTCATCACGAAAATCTTCTGTCTTATATAGCGTTTTTACATCAGCAATTTCTTGAGACAGTTTAGGTAAACTAACCAAATATTGTTGATGTTTTGCTTGTTTTAATTTTGACAACATCACAGTGTGAATTTTCTCTTATTAGTCCAATAGCAAATCGCTTTACGCACATTTTCAAGCGAATGATCTATGGATGATAGCATATTTAGCCAAACCATTTAGTACAAATTAACAGCCTGTTTAATTACCATACAAGTTATGTAGTTATATCCAGTTTTTTTACAGATAGAGTGTTAGGTTTACGACCCCATCCTCAAACTGAACATCAATTTCAAAGCCTAATTTTTTTGCCAAGCTGATCATATTTCTATTTTCAGGCATGGTTATTGCCGTCAATTTTTTTATACCGTGGTTACGGGTGTAATTAAGCAGCTTTTGCATTAGCTGGTAACCAAGAGTTTGCCCTTTCATATCTGAGCGCACTAATACAGCAAATTCAGCTTCTTGGTTATCTGGATCGGCCATTGCACGGGTAACGCCAATAATCTCAGGATTAGAACCTTGGTTTTTGACGGCCACGAAAGCCATTTCTCTGTCGTAATCAATTTGAGTCATGTTTGCGAGATCATCATGGGTGAATTCGCTGATCTCGCTAAAATAACGATAGTAAAGATCTTCTTTGGTGACTTGTTCGATAAAGGACTTCAGTAATGGTTCGTCTTCAGGAAGAATAGGCCGTAGCAGGCAGGTTAGGTCTTCTTTTAAGGCGATAGTTTCTTCGAGTTCGCTCGGATAAGGGCGAATAGCAAGCCTCGATGTTGTTGCACTATCTGTTGGACTTAATGTCATAGAGACATCAAGCAAGGTAAATTCGTCACCTGAAGCTAACAATGGATGAATGTCTAAACGTGTAATATTCGGGCAATCAATAATTAGATTTGAAACACGGACCAATAAGCTAGATAGCCCTAGTATATTTAAAGGTTCTAGGGCACTTCTGGATTTGATTTTATATCCTTTAATTGCATTGATTACCAGATAACGGGCCAAAGCCATATTAAGTGGCGGCAAGGCGACGGCTGCTTGGCTTTCTTGTTGCCATTCAATACCGCCTTCTCCTAACATAATTAAGGGACCAAATACGGGGTCTAATTCAACAGCAATTCTTAGCTCTTGGGCCCCAGCTCGGTTTGCCATACTTTGTACCAGTAACCCTTCAATGCGTGCATTAGGGAAATTAGTGGAAACACGCTCAATAATTGCTTTTGCGGCATCCTCGACTTCTTTCGCATTACGTAAATAAAGCATAACCCCCTGTACTTCAGATTTATGGACAATATCTGGAGAACGTAGTTTTAATGCCACGGGATAACCAATTTTTTCTGCAATTTCAATGGCCTCATCACTTGAATGGGCAATCCATGTTGGAAGGCTGTTTAAGCCATATGCCTTTAAGATAGGCTGGACTTCATGGGTATCTAAATGAAGGTTGTTGTTAGTTAATGCTTGTTGGATGTATTCATGAGCTTGCTGAGTGTTTGCCGTAATACCCACAGGGAGCGCTGGAGTTTCTTTGAGTTGTTTTTGATTACGGCGGTATTCCACCATATGCATATAGGCGGTAATAGCCCCTTCAGGAGTACGATAAGTTGGAATACCAGCTTCACTGAAAAGCCGGCGTGATTCTTGAGATGAATATTCGCCGCACCAATTGGTTAGGATGGTTAGCCATTTCCCCCTAGGGTGCTGCTTTATGGCCTTAATAATTTTTTCTGCCATTATTTTGCTTTCAGTGATCGCACTCGGTGTGTGGATCAATAACAAAGCATCGTGGTCGTGGCTATCAAGCATTTTATTTAGCACATTGATGTAGCGTTCAACCGTTGAGTCATCCCCTAAGTCGATAGGATTTTGCGTTGATAAATCAAGAGGCAATAAAGAGCTTAATTCATTTTCGGTTTCAATACTTAGCTTAGCCAGCTTACCATTACGTAACAGTAGTTCATCTAATGCCATCGCTGCGGGTGCTGAACCATTGCTCATGATAGACAGGCGTTCCCCCCGTAATGGCGTCATATAACTTAATGTTTCTACGGCGGAAAACATTTCATGAGTGTCTTGTACACGTAAAAGCCCGGCCCGTTGGATAGCCGCATCATAGGCGGCGTCTAAGCTAGGTTTATCACCGAGTAGTTCTTGTGCTTTACGCGTACGACCACTTTTTATGACTAAAATTGGCTTATTACGTGATGCACTACGAGATGAAGACAAAAAGCGCCTTGCATCACTGATGTTCTCAAGATAAAGCAAAATAGCACTTGTTTTACTGTCCCGAGCTAAGTAATCCAATAAGTCATCGATATCGATATCGATGCTATCACCAAGGGCAATAAAGTAGGAAAAACCGATTTCTCTGTGCCTGGCCCAGTCAAGAACAGTGTTTGAGACCGCGGCAGATTGAGAGATAAAGGCGAGTTTTCCTTTTAAAATTGGAATAGGTGAAAAACTGGCATTTAGCCCTTGCCATGGGGCAAGGAAGCCTAAGCTATTTGGGCCAAGTAACCGCATTTGGTACTGTTGAGCAACTTTTTTAAGTTCATTAAATTGAATAGAAGGGGATGATAAAACAATCACAACCTTACAACCAACAGCGCCTAATTGATGCAAACAATCGATATTCCGTGAGTAATGAGTGCAAATTACAGCAAGATCAGGTTTAAGAGGGAGTTCATCAACTGATGGATAAGCAAATACACCAAGTACTGAATGACGGTTTGGGTTAACAGGAAGGATTGGCCCTTTGAAGCCACTGGTTAGGAGATTTTTCATCATCACCGAACCTGCACGGTTCGGATTTTCAGATGCCCCAATAACAACAATAGACTTTGGTCTGAATAAAGATTCTAGCTGACTCACTAAACCCATGATTGGTAACCTTCCGTTTTGCTGGAACGAACTAAAAGCTCAATAGATAAAATAGGCTGAGTAATACTTATGAATACTATGCCCTAACTTTGACTTTGCGCTAGTTTATCCTGCCAATTTAATTAATTTATACAAGCACGTTCACGTTTTATGATAATGATGGTCCGAAAGTTAAAATTTCTTGGTACTACGTGCGTAAAATAAATTAAAAAATTACCCAAAAATAGTTAGAGCGAGGTTTCATTTAGCATCATTTGTGCCATTGGATGGTGAGGTTTACCTTCAAGATATTTGTGGCGAAATAGGTTGAAGTGGCTGAACAATTGTTGAGATGCGTTGGTATCCCCAGCTAATTCTAAAACTGTTGCAGCAACTTCCGCTGTACAGTGTTGTTCTTCCCTTGATGGCATCCGTAATAAATAATCAGTTCTTGCTTTGGTATTGATTGAAAGCATTGGAAGATTATTGAGATAAGGGCTTTTTCGAAACATTTTACGGGCTTCAGGCCAAGTGCCATCCAATAAAATAAACAACGGGGGTTTTTCAGAGATATTTGGTTGATTTACCACGGTGCGTTCACTTTCAGCGTAGCTCTCTGGAAAAATAAGATATGGTTGTTTTGTGGTGTCTTGTAATATAGCTAATAACTGCGCGTCCGGTTCAGTCCTTGACCATTGGAATGCGAGGGTATTAGGCAAAATATCTGCAATCAATTTCCCAGTATTACTTGGTTTAAATACTTCGCCATCAAACATAATTAAGCAAAATTGGCTTTTTGCTTGTGATGATACCGTATCTTTGCATAAGCATTGTGGAACAGGTAACAAGCAATATTCACAGCGTTTTACTCGACAACCTCTGGCTTTAAAAGGCTTAGTTGATAATGCAAGGCGCTGCTGGCGAAGGTGATAAACTGCATTCGGGGTCATGGTTAATTAAGGTTTTTAGGGGATTTAAAATGAGGGGCTTATTGTACGCAAAACGATTTCTATACGATAGAAGTATATTCAATAAGTTTTCGGTGAGATAATAGTGTGAATCGGTGGCGTAGCCTTGCAACATCATGTAATCTTCGCGCCATAGCTTAGTAGGGGATAGTGATGAACGACTCGAATGAATTTAGTGGTAAAAACGGCAAAGTAAAAGTGATGTATGTCCGTAGTGAAGAAGCGGACAACAATAAAAATAATGATAAACGCCGTGGCGGTCGTGACGGAGGGCGTGACGATAGACGTGGTAATGATAAACGCAGTAATGACCGACGTGATGGAAGAAATGACCGTGGTGGGCGCCCTAATCGTCCAGAGCGTCGTTCTGATAGCCGCGATGATGTATCTCGTGAGCGTTCACCATGGCGCACTGTTTCTAAACCAGATAGCGAAGAACTGGTTAACGACCATGGTGGAATTGCGGGTAAAAGCCAAATAGACCCGGAGCAATTACGTAAGCAACGTCAGGAAGAAACGCGTATCTATGGTGAAAACGCATGCCAAGCTATGTTTAAGAACCGGCCTGATGCGATTGTTCGTGCGTGGTTCTTACAATCTGTGACGCCACGTTTTCGTGATGCATTAAAATGGATGGCGGCAAACCGTAAAGCTTACCATGTTGTTGATGATGAAGAGTTATCAAAGGCATCGGGCACTGAACACCATGGTGGTGTCTGTTTTATCATCAAAAAGCGTGGTGGAATGAGCGCAGATGCTTATATACAGCAAGCGGCAGAGAAAGATTGTGTATTAGCACTAGAAGATGTAGGTAACCCACATAACCTAGGCGGAATGATGCGTAGCTGTGCCCACTTCGGTGTGAAAGGCGTTATTTTGCAAGATGCTGGCATGCTAGAGTCTGGTGCAGCAATTCGTACCGCAGAAGGCGGCGCTGAGCATATTAAAGCGATTGATGCTGACGGTTTAACCTCAACGTTGGATAAATTTCGTCAAGCAGGTTATACCATTGTGACTACCTCTAGCCATAAAGGAAGCCAAGATTTAGCGAAAGCTAAGTTACCCGCTAAAATGGTCTTAGTATTAGGCCAAGAAAGTGATGGCTTAAGTGATAGCACGTGGGATCAAGGGGATATGAGTCTGTATATTGGCGGTACAGGTAAAGTAGAAAGCTTGAACGTGTCTGTTGCAACTGGAATTATGTTGGCGCAATGGTGGCAGCAAAACCAAGTTAAGTAATAGCGCACTGAGTAAAAATTAAATCCAGGCTAGCTAAATATAAAGCTAGTTCTGGATTTATATTTAGCTCGTATAAAGTGAGAGCTAACTTAACAATTTATTGATTCAATAAATTCTAAATATTGGGTCATTTGTTTATCCGTAATATTCCCTTCAGGTGATAATTCAGTTAGTCCTTTTTCGTCATATGTTTCGGTACCATAAAACCCAAAAAAGCCGCCCCATTTAGCATTAATGTATAAGACGGTAACTTCGAACGGCCGCAATATCTCAGCGAGTGTATACTGATATTTTCCTTCAGCATGGTAGTCCTCATCCCTAATTCCAGCGGTAACGGCTAAAGCGATCGTTTTTTCTTTCAGTCTGTCGTGACTTTGTGAACCATATGCCCACCCATAAGTAAATACATCGTCTAGCCATTTTTTAAGTAATGGCGGAGAGTTAAACCAATAAATAGGAAATTGTAAGATCACATTGTCATGGGCTTCAATTAGCGCTTGCTCTCTAGCAACATCAATATTCCAATCTGGATAAGCTTCATAAATATTATGGATCGTAAAGTCATTGGTTTGTTTGGCGGCTTGTTCTAATAGATGACGATTAATAACAGAGTCTTGCATATTAGGATGAGCGACGACGATTAAAGTTTTCACTAAATTATTCCTTTGTTTGAAAGTATTGGCAGTATAAAATCCAATTTCAAAAAAGAAAATACGCACACTGACGATACATACTTACCTAAAGGATAGTGATAATATGAAAAATAGAGAGGAAATATTATGTGCTTTGAGTGGTATTAACCCGCAAGAAACTGGCTTCGGGTATACGCTTTCCGTTATCAATGGCAAATATAAAATGATCATTTTGTATTGGTTAGCGCAACATAAAGAAGTGATCCGTTTTAATGAGTTACAACGTTGTATCGGAACGATTACTTACAAGACATTAAGTTCGACGCTTAAAGAGTTAGAAAAAGATGGTTTAGTATTTAGAGAGGAATACCCTCAAATCCCCCCTAAAGTAGAATATAGTTTAACTCCCCGAGGAAAAACGTTAATTCCAGTTCTCAATATGATGTGTGAGTGGGGGGAACAAATACGTGACGAAATAGCAAATTAAAAGTCATGCGGGCTTAACTTCTATTATGGGGGGGATTTTTAGCAATAGCCGATTAATTATTTATGGCTTAATGAGTTTCACTCGTTGAGTTGTTATTGCGCTATAAGCCTATGACTGAGCAAATATGTAATATTTTTTGTATAAAGAATATTATTTATGCAATAAGCAAACTAGCTCAGTTAATTTAGGGGCTAAAAATTCCTCTTCGGAATAATTACATGAATAAGCTTCTAGCAAATGATTTGCGAATTGAATAAGGTCTAAGCGGGTTAATGGTGTTACTTTTGTCACGATTTTATAAGCTGCAGAAATTTCATTTAAACTGATGCAGTATTCATAATAGCCTGTTTCGATGGCTTGAGTAATTTCTTGTGGAATACAAGTAAAATCAAGGTCATCAGCTTCAAGTTTTAGCTGCAGATAAGCCTGAACATCGTCCAATATATCGAAAGGGTAAATTTCTTGGTATTGATTGACATAGCAAATAAGTTTTTTGCGGTATTGCTCTGCTTGGAAGTCATCTAAGGTGTTGATCAGTTCTACTAGCTGGCTATTTTCAACCCATGATTTCATGATAATTTACCTGAGCAATCTGATTAGTGAATTAGTGTATTGGTTAGAAAGGCGATAAGCAAAAAAATAACCCCACATAAAAAGTGGGGCTAGGATGATAAAGCGGGGGCTAATGTGCACCACCACCTTTTGAACCTGCACCGAATGGGGGTTTTGCAAACCAAACAATGACCATTAATAAGATAAAAATCCCTGCGGATAACCAAAAGATCTCATTTGCGGAGATAATAAGCCCTTGGTCTGTAATGGTTTTCGCTAAATATGCAGCACTTTGTTGCTCATTCAAACCAATCTTTGCCAGTTCATGATACATATATTGGGCATTAGGGTTGTAAGGGTTGACAAACTCTGTGAGGTTTTCATGGTGCATTGATTCCCTTTGTGTCCACATCGTGGTAGTAATCGATGTCCCTATTGCCCCTGCTAATGTACGGGTAAAGTTGGATAGGCTGGATGCTGAAGCCATTTTCTCAGGCGGTAGGCCTGATAAGGTAATGGTTGTTAGTGGCATAAAGAAACAGGCGATGGCTAGGCCTTGTACAAATTGTGGCCATGCTGCTGCTGCGAAACTCATATCCGGTTCAAAGGTATAAGCTCGCCAATAGTAACAAACAGCATAGATAATAAAGCTGAATGTAACCAGATAGCGCATGTCAATTCGGTTACCAAAACGACCAATTATTGGGGTAATTAACAAGGGTAATAAACCAACGGGTGCAGAAGCCAAGCCTGCCCATGTTGCGGTATAGCCGTAAACCTCCTGCAATAATTGGGGCAGTAATACAATGGTCCCAAAATATAGCATGTAAGCGAGGCTTAGGGATAAGCAGCCAATAGTAAAATTCCGTTCTTTAAATAGTGAAAGGTCAATTACGGGGTGTTCATCCGTGAGCTCCCATACGATCAGGAAAGCAATAGCAACAACGGCAATTATGGTCAAAACAATAATTTCGGTAGAGTTAAACCAATCGAGTTCTTTGCCTTGGTCAAGCATGATTTGTAATGCGCCAATCCCTACTACAAGCAATACTAAACCAATAGTATCAATGCGTTGTATCGATATTTTTGTTTCACGACCTTTTAGCGTTTTCATGATGGCAAAAATAATCGCGATACTAAATGGTACGTTGATAAAAAATATCCAGCCCCAATGATAGTTGTCACTAATGTACCCACCAAGAATTGGCCCGCAAATAGGCGCAATGACAATGGTCATTGACCAAAGAGCTAATGCCATATTTCGCTTAGCTGGTGGGTAGTTATTAAGAAGCAGGCTCTGAGATAATGGGATCAGTGGTCCCGCAACTAAGCCTTGCAATACACGGAATAAAATTAGCATTTCTAAACTACTAGAAATGCCACATAGCCATGAAGTTAAAGCAAATAGCCCTGTCGACCACAAAAATAATCTTACTTCGCCTATCCGGCGAGCTAGCCAGCCAGTGATTGGAATTGAAATTGCATTAGCGACACCAAAGGAGGTAATTACCCAAGTTCCCTGTGAGTTAGAAGCACCTAAGTTACCCGCAATAGTTGGGATCGCTACGTTAGCAATCGTAGAGTCAAGTACTTGCATAAAGGTTGCCAATGAAAGGGCAATAGTCATCCAAGCAAGTTTTGATCCTGTTAACGGTGCTGGCGTCACGGTTGCTCCCTCACTTATTTATTCCCTGAGTTATTATTAATTATCTCAGTAACTATTTTATCGGCAGGTGACATATCAACGGCTAATGCTGCAGTGTGGTATGCAGGTGTATCGCGCATGCCTTTAGAAAGTACTTTGCCATCTTTATTTAAAGTATCGACGGTCACTTCAGTTGATAACCCTATGCGCAGGGGATGCTCTTCAACTTGATTAGCATCTAAGGCGATACGAACGGGGAGACGTTGTACGACTTTGATCCAATTACCGCTCGCATTTTGTGCGGGGAGTAATGAAAAGGCACTCCCTGTCCCCATATCTAAACCGACGACGGTTCCATTGAAAACAATATCTTTACCGTAGAAATCAGTGGTGACCTTTGCAGTTTGGCCAATACGCATATCCGCAAGTTGAGTTTCTTTAAAATTAGCGTCAATCCACATGCCACTAGAAGGGACGATAGCCATTAATGGTGTTGAAGGCGTAATCTGTGAACCTACTTGTACACTGCGGCGGGAAACATAACCATCGACGGGGCTGACGATTTTAGTTCGTTGTAAGGTTAACCAAGCGTTTCTCACTTGTGTTGCGGCTTGTTCTACAGCGGGTTGTTTTGCTATTGGGGTGTTAAGAACAATGGCTTGATTGGCATTGTACTGTTCAATTGCCATATCTAATGCGGCTTTTGCACTGACGACAGCCTCTCTGGCATGTTGTAGTTCTTCTTTGCCGATAACATTGCTACTACCTAGAACTTCTCTGCGTTTTAAATCATTTTGTAATCGGTTAAGTTCTGAACGCTTAACGGCAATGTTCGCTTGCAATTGGCGGCTGTTAATTATGTGTTGGCGTGTTTGGCGCACACTATTGGCAAGTTCTGTTTTTGCTTTTTCAAGTGCTATTTCTGCATCCCTAGGGTCGAGCGTGACTAGCGTGGTCCCACTTTTGACGAAGTCAGTGTTATCAACATTGACCGTCATGACACTTCCAGAAACTTGAGATTGAATTTGTACTTGGTTACCTGCGACATATGCATTGTCTGTAGACTCATAATGACGAAGTACGAGATACCAGTAAACAGCCCAGCCAACGCCAATAGCAATAAAAATAATGGTTAAAAACACGAGCGCATTTCTACGTTGTCTTTTTTTATTTGGTTGGGGAGTCTGCGTTTGTTGCATTTCCTCAGGGGAACTCATACTCATATTCTCCATGTTCGATGGATAGGGATCACAATTGTTTCCAGTAGTTAGGGATTAACCACTGGAAACTAAGACTACAAATGATTTTGCTGCTCGATGGGATATCGTAAAGCATAAGAATGAAAGGATAACGAAATATTGTTAGCTGAAAAGTTTTTTTTCACCTTTGAGCGTAAGAATGCCTCAAATACATTAACCCTATAAAGATCATGGTTAATCTTTTATCGTATCCAGTTTGGTGAGTAATTTACGCATCAGCATATCCAGCTGTTGTTTTTCATTAGCATCCAAAACAGACCAAATATCAATAAGGGCGCCATGCTGAGGTGGCAATAAACCATTTAAGAATTCAGTTCCTTTCTCAGTCAAATGCAAGTGTAGGCAACGTCTGTCGTTATGGCTTTCTTTACGTTCAATCCAACCATTTTTTTCAAGCTCATCGGCTATGCGTGTGGCGTTGGTTCGTGAGGAACCGAGTGCTGCACTAAGTTCAGAGGGCTGGATACTACGGGAGTCTTTTGTATCAAGGATCATTAATGCCATGAATAAAGTTTCATTAATACCTTGAGCTCTTAACATGTTATTACGTGATTCAAGTAGCTTGCCATGAACATGCATACATAGGCGTGTTAAGAGAATTTCTTGATACGGAATCGGTGCTTCATGTGAATCTTGCTGTGCAACACGAGCGTTTAGTAGTTCTTCAGTCGGTGTAAATGAACTTTCCATTATTTGGATACCTTATTAGTTTCAGTTGGTAAGATTACAACTGTCATCAACCACCTAAATGGTATATTAAAAGATAGAATTAGCAATTATACTTACTTAATACCGTCGATTTTATTTTGATTATGATACATCATTCATAAATTTTATGAATGTAATTTACAGGTTTCAGTATAGCGTAACCAATCATTTTTGCTTTTTTAGACATGATTGGTTATGAAGCAACCAAAAATAAATCGATTTAGGCACTAAATATAATCATATAAAACAATATATAATCACATCACATTAACTCAATACCACTTTTTTTATTACTCAATAATTACAAGTTAGATGGAACATTTTAATTATTACGTATAAATACCGAGTTTTGTTTAATTTATATATTATTCTATGTGTTAATAATTGCCACAACTAACTATTAGTATACCTTTTAATTAAGATATAGTATTTGTTTAACAGTGTCATTTGCTAACTTTCGCCTTAGTTATTATAACAAATAAAACTATTTAATGAATATATGAATATTTATTAATTCAATATTCAAAATATTTATTTGATAAACTTATAGGGTATCACTTTGATATGTTAGGTTTGTTTATGTGTTAAAGCACTGCAGCTAGCATTTTGTCTGAAATGTTAGCTGCGTTTTTATCTGCAGAAACGTTATTGATCCTGCGCGGTGATGGTAGGGTCAAAACGAATACCAATTGCCCAAATAATTAAACTGATTGTAGTTAAGATAACACCGGAAATGGCTACGCCTTCCCATCCTGCATGTTCATAAGCATAACCCGAAAGTAGTGAGCCTAGCGCTCCACCAATAAAATAACTGGTCATATAACCGGCAGTAAGCCGATTACGAGCCTCTGGTAAAATACGGTATAACGTACTTTGACTTGTTACGTGAACAGCTTGTACTGCAAGGTCGAGAACTAAGACGCCAATAATAAATGCAACGAGAGAGTGTTTAGCTAACCCTATAGGTATCCACGATAACAACAACAAAACGAGCCCAATTGTGGTCAGGAGTTTACCTTTCCCTTTATCAACAAGATGTCCTGCCTGAGATGCCATGAATGCTCCAGCAGCCCCAACCAGACCAAATAAGCCAATAGTGCCTTCAGAGTAATTAAACGGTGGGCTTGCCAATAAAAAAGCCATCGCTGTCCATAGTAAACCAAAATTAGCAAATGAAAGTGCTCCGAGCGAGGCTCTTACGGCAAGCACGGGAGTACCAAAAAATAAGCGACCGATAGAGCCAAGTAACTGAAAATAGTTCAGATTGGTTTTTTGGTGATAGCGAGGCAATTTGATGGCTAGCACAATCATCAATAGGATCAATAAAGCGAAAGCTACCCAATAGATAGCTCTCCAGCCACCCACCATGGCGACAGCCCCTGAAACTGTCCTTGCAAGTAAAATCCCAAGCAGTAACCCACTCATAATGATACCAACCGCTTTACCGCGTTGATGTGGTTTGGCGATAGATGCTGCTAGTGGAATAAGTACTTGAGCGACCACTGAAAATAAACCAGTGAGAGCTGTACCTAATAATATTTGCCATACATGATTTGATAAAGCTGTAATTAGGAGACCTAACGCGGAAAGAAAGGTCATAACCAAAATTAAGCGTTTACGTTCAAATAAATCCCCTAAAGGGACTAAAAATAGTAAACCAGCAGCGTACCCCAACTGGGCAGCGGTCACAATAAACCCAGCCATATTGGTGGTAAGGTTAAATTGCTCGGCAATAGTCTCTAACAGAGGTTGAGCATAGTAATTACTAGCGACAACTAAACCTGTTGAAATTGCCATTAAAATGGTTAGGCCAGTAGTGAGTTCAGCCGTTTGTGGTTGTTTCATTTTTTATTACCAATCATCAATTAGGCAAATACTATAAACAAAATTCAAAAGCTTGGTTTATTTCTTTTCGCTATTTATAAAAAAAACCATCTTCAAGAAGAAGATGGTTTTTAGTTTTTGCTCAGTAGTTTAACTTATTTGGCAGCTTGTTTTGCTTCTTCAACCCAGCCATCGAAAGTGGATTGGTGTGCTTTAATCCATCCATTCACATGGCGTTCAATATCAGCTTGAGAAGCTTCTCCATTATGCATCCTTAAGTTTTGCGCATTCACATCGGCAATAGGTAATTTCATAATGGAAAACAATTTCGCCGCAGCGGGGTTATCGGCAGCCCATTTTTTATTCGCTACAATGTGCATTGTGTTTGGTGGGAAACCATAGTTTTTGCCATTAAGAAGGGTAGTATCTGTTTTTTCACCATTCGGCATTGCCGAGAAAGGCACTTCTAACCAAACTACATCACGGCCTGGTTTTAACACATCACTGATCCAGTAAGGGGTCCAGGTATAGTAGAAAATAGGTTTCCCTTCTTTGTAGCGCGTGATGGTATCGGCCATCATAGCCGCGTAGTTTCCTTGATTGTGATCGATAGATTTTTCAAGGTCGTAAGCTTTTAAATGTGTATTGATCGCAGCTTCACAGCCCCAACCGGGGTTACAGCCAGTTAAGTCCGCTTTACCATTACCGTTAGAGTCAAATAATTTTGCGATTTTTGGGTCTTTTAATTGCTCAATGTTGGTAATGTTATATTTATCAGCGGTTTTTTTATCAATTAAATAGCCTTGTGCTGCATTGACAACATAGTCCCCTTGGCGATAAAAGGCTTTATCACCACCGGCAGCTTCATATTGTGCATCATGTAAAGGTACCCAACTTACGGCTAGGAAAGTTGCGTCTCCATTGGCAATAGAGGAATAGGCAACGTTGTAATCCACTTCTTTGATAGGGTTAATATCATAGCCGAGCTTTTCAAGGGCTTTTGAGACAATTAAGGTTTGGAATGTTTCCTCACTGATGGTGCTTTGTACAGGGTTTATTTTAATTCCTTTACCCGGTAATGACTCCGCATACGCGAGTGAAGAGCTAAGAATAGCAGTCAGGGCAGTTGCAAGAATAATTGGCTTTCTCATTATGTTTATCCTTCTATTTTGGTTCGTCGCTTGGCTTTGCAAGCGAAGAGCCAAATAATGGCTCTATCGTGGATGGAGGATGTGTTGAACGTGTTTATTTTTTACTGAATGGGCGAGTGATTAACCCAATAGGGCCTTTTTGATACCAGCGTGATAGTGCTTTGCCACGTGTATCTTGGCCTAACGATTGTGTAAAGCGGTCTAATACGATAGCAAGGATGACGATCCCAACCCCACCAACAGAGGCTAATCCCATATCTAAGCGTCCTATCCCGCGTAGTACCATTTGTCCTAAGCCCCCGACAGCAATCATAGAGGCGATCACCACCATGGATAGTGCTAACATCAATGTTTGGTTTACCCCTGCCATAATTGTCGGCATAGCTAAAGGTAACTGGACTTTGAATAGCATTTGGCTAGGGCTGGCTCCGAATGACTCTGCGGCTTCAATTAAGTCTGCTGGGACTTGTTTAATACCTAAAATGGTTAAACGAATGATCGGGGGTAATGCAAAAATAATGGTGACCACCACGCCAGGTACATTACCAATACCAAATAACATCACAATGGGGACTAGGTAGACAAACGCGGGTGTTGTTTGCATGGCATCGAGTAGTGGACGGACTACTTTTGCTGCTCTATCACTACGTGCAAGCCATATTCCGAGGGGTAACCCGATAACAATACAAAATAACAGAGACGTTAATACTAATGATAATGTGACCATGGCTTCTGACCATGCTCCGATTGCCCCGATAACAATCATTGAAACGAATGTTGCAATACCCATTGCTCTTCCTGCGAATTGCCATGCTAATAAAGCAAATAAAATAATGGCAACGGGGGAGGGCAGGGAGGTTAAAAATTGCTCGAACCCACTGAGAATAAAATCAATTGGTGCACGAATAGCTTGGAATACAGGGCGAAAATTTTGTACTACCCAATCAATACCGTGAGTTACCCACGAATCTAATGGTAACAATGTGTGCTGAAATGGGTCCATAAAGTTAAATTGATCAATTGATACGCCATCTGTTGGCGCTGCATCTAACCAGTCGTTGCTGCCAGATTCCGCTGGTGCATCTGTTGTTGGGGCATTACCCCATGGGTCATCTGAAGATGTTGGGCTATTATCGGAGCTCGCAGCCCATGGATCATCAGCAGCAGTTTCTGGGGTTTGTGTCGGGGCTTCTTGCACTGAAGCATCCGCCCATGGATCTTGCTGGTTAGTTGTTTGTTCTTGATTATGTTTACTCATTTGGCGTCTCCTTATCCAGTGCTTGCAACAGCATTCCTTTCGAAATTACCCCCAAATAACGATTTTTTTCGTTAATGACTGGTACCGCACAAGGAGCTTGCGCTACAGTTGAGATAACTTCATTCAAAGATGTATCGCCTTGAATAGGCTCGATATCTGTTAAAATTGCAGATTCAATACCGGCTTTTTCACGGAGCGCTTTTTCGAGGGATTCAACAGAAACGACACCGACAAAGGTTTGACCTCGAGAGATCAAATAACCATGATAGCGGTCCTCGTCATTTAGAACTTTAAGGGCAGAACGCGGACCAAAACCCGGTGCGATATGTAAAAGAGCATCAGGTCGCCGACGAGCAATATCTTTGGCGCTAAAGACTTGGCTAATATCAACGCCACGGAAGAATGTTTTGACGTAATCATTCGCAGGGTTATTCAGAATTTCATCTGGAGTGCCTATTTGAACAACGACTCCCCCTTGCATGATGGCAATGCGATCACCAATTCTCATGGCTTCATCAAGGTCATGGGAAATAAAAACAACGGTGCGCTGTTTATCCCCTTGTAAAGAGAGCAACTCATCTTGCATTTCAGTTCGGATCAAGGGATCTAGCGCAGAAAAAGCCTCATCCATTAATAGGATATCAGGGTCATTGGCTAGTGCTCTTGCCAACCCTATACGTTGACGCATACCTCCTGACAGTTCATCAGGGTATGAGTTAGCCCATTTCTCTAGGTTGACTTGTTGAAGGGCATCCATTGCTTTTTTATGCCGTTCTTCTTTCGAAATACCAGAAAGTTCCATACCAAAAGCAGTGTTATCAATCACGTTCATATGCGGCATAAGTGCAAATGATTGAAACACCATACTGATTTTAGTTCGTCGAACTTCACGCAGTGCTTTGTCAGTAATTCCGGAGATGTCTTCTCCATCAATCATGACTTGGCCACTTGTCGGTTCTATCAGGCGATTGAGGAGGCGTACCAACGTGGATTTCCCTGAGCCAGAAAGCCCCATCACGACAAAGATCTCGCCTTCTTCAATCGTCAGATTAACATCTTGAACACCTACGGTTAGGCCTGTTTTTTCAAAGATATCATCTTTACTCATTCCTGATTTCAGTAGCTTGAAGGCCGGATCAGGATTTTCCCCAAAAATTTTATATAAATTTTTAACTTCTAATTTTGTTGCCATATATTATTTACCCAACTTTCAATCAATAAGGAAGAATGATTGCCCATATTGAATGTGATTAATTCTGTCGTGATAGCTTAAACAATATTTTAAAATTGCGACTATCGGTTGAAAATTATTAGGGCAGAAATTCCTATTTTAGTTTAATGGGTTCGATCATTATGGTTTAAATTTAATTATTCCTGTTTTAGTTATTAGCAAAACTTGCAAGCAATAAACCCTAGCATAATAAAATCGACTGACAACCCTCGGTTAAGCATAATTAATCAAAAAAATCACATGCAGAAAAGACGAATTATTCTTGCTGATTAAAGAAGTAATTAGCCTAATTCGTTAGTACGTTAATTTAAGATCCTATAGGTTAACTAACTGGTGAGACTGAATTTATTAGATAGCGCATTTAATACAATCTATTGGAGTAATAAGTTTTTAATTTATTATTAATACGGATAAAAATTAACATTTAGAGTAGAAAAATAAATGTAATATACACTAGTTTATATTAATTTATCTTATCAAAAATAATTGAAATATGGATTATTTTCAAATAATTTGCCAGATTGACTCATTAAAAATGAGTAATTAAACAGATATACATATAAAAAACGAAATAAACTGTCTGTTTTTTGAGCTAAAAAATATCATGATAAATAAAATCATTATTATTCATCATGATATGGTTTTTTAGGGGATTTACCTTGATAGATAAACTAAATTTACTGGTTTATTAGAAGTTCCAATCATCATCCTCGGTACTTACTGCCTTTCCAATAATATAAGATGAGCCGGAGCCCGAAAAGAAATCATGGTTTTCATTCGCATCTGGGGATAATGCGGATAATATTGCAGCACTAACATCTGTCACTGTATCTGGGAATAATGCTTCATAACCTAAATTCATTAATGCTTTATTCGCATTATAATGAAGGAATTTTTTTACATCTTCTGACCAACCCACCGAGTCATACAGTTCTTGCGTATACTTAACTTCATTTTCATATAAATCAAGTAATAATGAAAAAGTGAAATCTTTAATTTCTTTTTGTACTTCATTATCATATTGTTGTAATGAGTTTTGAAATTTATAGCCAATATAATATCCATGTACAGCTTCATCCCTAATAATTAATCGAATGAGGTCTGCGGTATTAGTTAATTTACCTCGACTTGACCAATACATAGGTAAATAAAACCCTGAATAAAAAAGGAATGATTCTAAAAATACACTCGCAATTTTTTTCTTCAGTGGATGTGAATTGCAATAATAAGAAAGGATGATTTTGGCTTTATTCTGTAACGCTGTATTTTCTTCACTCCAACGGTATGCGTCATCGACATCAGTGGTCGAGCACAATGTTGAAAATATTGAGCTATAAGACCGAGCGTGTACCGCTTCCATGAAGCTAATATTAGATAATACGGCTTCTTCATGAGGGGTTTGAGCATCAGGCATTAAACAAGGAGCACCAACCGTATTTTGGATGGTATCGAGTAACGTTAAGCCAGTGAATACTCGAATAGTGAGCTGTTTTTCTGCCGCAGTAAGCGTGTTCCAAGATGGTGTGTCATTGGAGAGCGGGATTTTTTCAGGTAACCAAAAGTTGGTGGTTAACCGGTTCCAAACTTCTAAATCTTTATCGTCTTGAAGTCGGTTCCAGTTGATAGCTTTAACAGGTGTATAAGATGTGCTGGTGGTCATTTGATTTTTTCCTATTACAGAGTGCAAGATACGCAGCCTTCGACTTCGGTTCCTTCTAGGGCGGTTTGGCGTAACCTAATGTAATACAGTGTTTTTATCCCTTTTCGCCATGCATATATTTGCGCACGATTGATATCGCGGGTAGTGGCATCATCTTTAAAAAATAGGGTTAAAGATAAACCTTGGTCAACATGTTGAGTGGCCATTGCATAGGTATCAATAATTTTTTCTGGCCCGATTTGGTAAGCATCTTGGTAATACTCTAGATTTTTGTTATCCATAAAAGGAGCAGGGTAGTAGACGCGCCCAATTTTACCTTCTTTACGAATTTCTATTCGTGAAACGATAGGATGAATGCTAGATGTTGAATTATTAATATAGGAAATTGAACCTGTCGGAGGGATAGCTTGCAGATTCTGGTTGTAAATTCCGTGGGTCATAATTGACTGTTTCAAGGCTAGCCAATCTTCACGACTTGGAATTTCGATACCCGAACGTCGGAATAATTCCTGCACATTCTGTGTCTTTGGTAACCAAAGGTTGTTGATATATTTATCGAAATATTCACCAGAGGCATATGTAGAGTGTTCAAAGCCAACAAATGCAGTTTTTCTTTCTCTGGCTAATTGGTTGGATGTTTTTAGCGCATAATAAGTGACACAGTAAAAATAAATATTGGTAAAATCCAACGCTTCTTCAGAACCATAATGAATGTGCTCCCTTGCAAGGTAGCCATGTAAATTCATTTGCCCTAAGCCAATGGCATGGGATTGGCGGTTACCTTGTGCAATAGAAGGGACTGAGCGTATATCACTCATATCTGAAACTGCACTTAAAGCCCGCACAGCAGCCTCAATAGATTGAGCAAAATTAGGGGAGTCCATTGTTTTAGCGATATTCATTGAACCTAAGTTACAGCTAATATCTTTACCAATCTGTTGGTAGCTTAAATCATCTTCATAAGTACTAGGGCGATTAACTTGCAGTATTTCCGAACACAAGTTGCTCATATTAATTCGCCCTGCGATTGGGTTGGCCCGGTTGGCAGTGTCCTCGAAGAGAATATAGGGATATCCCGATTCAAATTGAATTTCAGCTAAGGTTTGGAAAAATTCTCGCGCATTAATTTTGTATTTTTTGATCCCCTTGTTATTTACCATTTCATGGTATTTCTCTGTCACACTAATTTCGGACATTGGAACACCATATATGCGTTCAATATCATAAGGAGAGAACAAATACATATCTTGATTATCTTTTGCCAACTGGAAAGTGATATCAGGAATAACAACCCCTAGAGAAAGCGTTTTGATGCGTATTTTTTCATCGGCATTTTCCCGTTTAGTATCAAGAAAACGCATAATGTCAGGATGATGCGCGTGTAAATAAACGGCTCCGGCACCTTGACGAGCCCCTAATTGGTTAGCGTAGGAAAAGGCATCTTCTAGCATTTTCATGACAGGGACTACACCAGATGATTGATTCTCAATCAATTTTATTGGAGCGCCTTGTTCACGTAAGTTGCTCATTAAAAATGCGACACCACCGCCGCGCTTGGATAATTGTAATGCTGAATTTACGGAGCGACCGATGGATTCCATGTTGTCTTCGATTCTCAAAAGAAAACAAGAAATTAGTTCACCTCTTTGCTTTTTACCGCAATTCAGGAATGTGGGGGTAGCAGGTTGAAAACGACCGCTGATGATCTCATCCACATATAACATCGCGAGGCTTTCTGAGCCTTGTGCAAGTGTTAATGCCACCATACAGACACGATCTTCATAACGCTCTAAATAACGTTTACCATCAAAGGTTTTTAGGGTATAGCTGGTGTAATATTTGAAGGCACCTAAAAAAGTCTGGAAACGAAATTTATGCGCATAAGCTTGTTTAAATAATGATTTGATAAACTCAAAATCATATTGACCTAATACGCTACTTTCGTAATAGTTTTCTTGCACTAAGAAATCTAATTTTTCTTTTAAGTCATGAAAAAATACAGTGTTTTGATTTACATGTTGCCTAAAATAATGATGTGCAGCTTCCTTGTCTTTATCAAATTGAATGTGGCCTTTGCTATCATATAAATTCAACATAGCATTAAGTGCGTGATAGTCTATATCAGTGGTATTTTGCATTTTATCCATTTTGAAATAACTCTAGTTGTCAGTACGCTGCCAAAATATTTGAAGGCCTTGCTTAACGGATTGAACATCTTTTTCTGTGCCAAGAAGCTCAAAACGGTAAAGGTAAGGAATACGGCACTTTTGCGCGACAATATCCCCAGCAATGGCATAGGCATCGCCAAAGTTGGTGTTACCCGCAGCGATCACTCCACGGATAAGTGAGCGATTGGCTTCAATATTTAGAAATTGGATCACTTCTTTTGGGACAGCACCCTTTAAGCCTCCACCACCATAAGTAGGCAGCAACAAAACATAAGGTTTTGTTGCAATTAGGCTGTTTTCTTGGCGACCAATGGGGAGCCGTGTTGCTGGAAGGCCTAACTTTTTAACAAAGCGATGGCAATTTCCAGAACGACTGGAAAAATAGATAAGCGCTTCCGTTGCCATAAGAACCTCTAGGCCGCTAATAAGCTAATCATATCTGGACGAAACCCAGACCAATGTTTGTCCCCAGCAATGACTACTGGGGCTTGTTGATAGCCTAATTTTTTAACTAGTTCAAGGGCTTGGTCATCTTGAGTGAGGTCAATTACCTGATAGGAAATTTGTTTGCGATCTAGCGCTTGGTATGTTGCATTACATTGAACGCAATTAGGCTTACTATAAATGGTAATCTCAGTCATATTATTTACCTTTTGATTTTTTAACGTGTCATAGCCAACAAGATTAATAAGCAAATACTATATATGGGTGAGTTATTTATCAACCACACAATATGTAGTGGATATGAAAAGTTGAATGATAATTATTCTAATTATTTGCTAGGTTGTTATTAACATTGAAAATAAAAAATAAGTGGATTTAGTGATTCAGTTGGTGACACTAAGAAAAAAGATTATTGCAAAGCGGAAATAATTTACTCTATAACTGTATATACAATCAGGTAATTGATTCCTTTTAAGGAGATACTATGTACCATCAATATTTAGAAACACCGGAAAAGTTTCCTAAACCGTGGATCCATATTACGGCTGATGATGACGGAATAACGAGCCTGTACTTTGTTGAAGAAAAAACAGAAAAAGAAATTAAGAATGAGCACTCCAAACTTTGCGTGAAAGAGTTAAAAGAATATTTTAGTCATAAAAGAAAAGTTTTTACGGTTGCTTTAAATCCTCAGGGAACTGAGTTTCAAAAGAAAGTTTGGAAGCATTTATGTGGGATACCTTATGGTGAGCGATGGAGCTATAAGGATTTGGCTTTAAAGTTAGGTTCTGTAAATTACTGTCGTGCTGTTGGAATGGCTAATTCACGTAACCCCATTTCTTTAATTGTACCTTGTCATCGTGTATTAGGGCATGATGGAAAGCTAGTCGGTTATACTGGCGGCCTAGATATTAAAGGTTGGTTACTATTGCATGAGAAGTAATATCTAAATAATTCACTATAGCTAATACTATTAGTTGTAATAATTGCTATTTGTAAGAATTATGGGTGGAATTTGCACAGATAATACCGATAAATAATATATTTTTACTTTTTTAGTCAATTTTCGTGATCTAGGTTGTAGACAAGTAACTTAGATATCTGATGTACTGAGCCTGATACAGATGGTGTGTCTATTTTATTTTAAAGGTAATAATTTGATGTCTAAAGTTAAAGGTAACGTTAAGTGGTTCAACGAGTCTAAAGGTTTTGGTTTTATCACTCCAGAAGATGGTAGCAAAGATGTATTTGTGCACTTTTCTGCGATTGCAAGCGAAGGTTTCAAAACCTTAGCGGAAGGCCAGAAAGTCGAATTTGAAATCACTGAAGGTGCTAAAGGCCCATCTGCTGTTAACGTTGTCTCTCTGTAATTTTAATAATTAACAATTAGAAACTAACAGCTATAAACTCGCTCTGGTTAACTGGGGCGAGTTTTTTATTAAGCAGTAAAAGACAAGAGCCGGATTTAAACAAATAGGTTGAATCCGGCTTTATAGAAATAATGTAGCGTACCAAAAAGCTAGGGGTTATTTGACCTCTTCACCTTTAGCTTGTAAGTCTGCATGGTAAGACGAGCGTACAAAAGGCCCACAAGCTGCGTGGGTGAAGCCCATTGCCATTGCCTCTTCTTTCATTTCGTCAAACTCTGCTGGGCTAACATAGCGTTTTACAGGCAGATGATGGCGACTCGGTTGCAAGTATTGACCAAGCGTTAGCATTGTTACGCCATGACGGCGTAAATCACGCATAACTTCAATAATTTCGGCGTTCGTTTCGCCTAACCCAACCATTAGCCCTGATTTAGTCGGGATATCAGGGTGCGCTTCTTTAAATTTTTCGAGTAATTTTAATGACCATTCATAATTCGCGCCTGGGCGAACTTGGCGATAAACGCGTGGTACGTTTTCAAGATTATGGTTAAAGACATCTGGTGGCGTTGCGGTCAGAATTTCTAGTGCGCGATCCATACGCCCACGAAAGTCAGGGACTAATGTTTCAATTTTAATTGAAGGGTTTTTTTCGCGAATAGCACGAATACAATCCGCAAAGTGCTGTGCGCCACCATCACGTAGGTCGTCTCGGTCCACAGAAGTAATAACGACATACCGTAATGCCATATCTTTGATTGTTTGCGCTAATTTTTCTGGCTCATTGGCATCTGGCGCGTTTGGACGACCGTGGGCAACATCACAGAATGGGCAACGTCGAGTACAGATAGCACCTAAGATCATAAAGGTTGCTGTACCATGGTTAAAGCACTCGGAAAGGTTTGGGCAGGAGGCTTCTTCACATACCGAATGTAGACCATTTTTACGCATAGCGGCTTTAATGCCTTGAATACGAGTTGAGTCAGCGGGAAGCCTAATTTTCATCCAGTCAGGTTTACGTAGAATTTCTTCTCGTTCAGTCACAACGTTTTTGACAGGGATCAGCGCCATTTTGTCGGCGTCACGATATTTAATTCCGCGTTCTATCTGAATTGGTTTACTCATAATATGACGGTTCCAGTTATCTTTTATGCTGATGGATAATTTTTAATTCTAAATAAAACCGAATGGAAAGCCGTAACCCATTCATTAAAAAATAGTTTAAAAATGTTAAAAAATTATAGCATTATTATTGAACAATATGAAATCCTAGTGTGTCACAGAATTGACGGATTAGCACAGGCTGAACATCAGATAATGACACTTTGGGAGCAAGATCACTAATCTGAGTCATCTTTAATTCACTGTAACCACAAGGGTTTATACGGTTAAATGGCTCAAGGTCCATATCGATATTTAAAGCAAGCCCATGGAAAGAACAGCCTTGCCTAATGCGTAAACCAAGAGAACAAATTTTGTCCCCGTTAACATATACACCGGGCGCATCGGGGCGAGGGTAAGCTTCGATATGAAAATGGGCGAGGGTATTCACAACCGTGTTTTCTAGTGCGGTGACTAACTCACGCACACCAAGTTTATTGCGTTTTAAGTCTAGCATAACATACATGACTTGCTGGCCGGGGCCATGGTAGGTAACTTGGCCCCCCCGATCACTTTGAATGACTGGGATATCGCCAGGAGCAAGTACGTGCTCGGCTTTACCGGCTTGGCCTTGAGTAAATACTCGGGGGTGTTCAACGAGCCAAATTTCGTCGCAGGTTTCAGGCGTACGGCATTGCGTAAATTGGTGCATCGCATCAGAAACGGGTTGATAAGGCGCGAGGCCAAGTTGGCGGATGATTATACTTCTGTCTGACAAAATTAAGCGTCCACGTTGTCATTATCGTTAGGTCAGTATAACGCCTATGTTTGTTACACATCAAGTTGTCAAGGTATTAGCTTGTTGTATATAAGTGAGTAGATACAGAATTAATGGTTAGCAATGATAATTTTTAAACTCGGCTGTATTTTGGCATAAAAAACCCCCAGTAATTGGTTGTCCAGCTATTGGGGGTCACTTCACTATTTGGTTTTTTATTTACTCGTTGATTAAAGCACAACTTTAACTAATTCTAATGCGCCTAATTCGCTATACAAGGTTTCAACCTGTTCGATATGTGTTGCATTAATAGTAATAGAAACTGAGTGATAGTTGCCTTTGCTACTTGGTTTCACATCGGGAGAGTAATCACCAGGCGCATGACGCTGAACAACTTCAATCACTTGATCAACCAACTCAGGCTGTGCCAAGCCCATCACTTTGTAAGTTAATGGACATGGGAACTCAAGCAGTTCACCTAATTTCGTTTTCATGGGCACTCCTAATTTTTTAAATTGTGTCGCTGGTTGAAAAAGATTGGCTGGTATTAAACCAGCCAATCAAAAGTATTCATCCAACAAACATTTCGATGCTTACTATATGGGGGTGATTTATTTTTGTTTCAAGCCCTAGCCAAACCAACGGTGAAATAATAGTTTGATATAGTCAATTAATCGGCTGAAAAAGCCACCTTCTTCAACATCTTTTAGAACGGCTAAAGGGTGTTGTTCAATAGTTTTTCCATCGAGCTGGAAGCTGATCGTACCGACTTGCTGACCTTTGGTCAAAGGCGCTTGTAATTCTGTCGTTGACAGTTCATAGCTGGCTTTTAAATCTTTTAACCGTCCCCGAGGTATCGTTAAGTATAGGTCATCCACTACACCTAATTTCACTTCATTTTCATCACCAAACCAAACAGGAACACTCGCAAAATCAACGTTAGCTTGTAATGGTTTAACTGTTTCATAGAAACGGAAACCATAAGTGAGTAATTTTTTACTTTCAGCATCACGTCCTTTGCTGCTTTTCCCACCCATCACAACGGAAATTAAACGCATATCACCATCTGTTGCGGATGCAACAAGGTTGAAACCTGCGGCATTTGTGTGACCTGTTTTGATCCCATCAACAGCAAGGCTCTTATCCCACAACAAACCGTTACGGTTAATTTGGCGGATGTTGTTAAAGGTAAATTCTTTTTCTTTGTAAATGGCATATTCTTCTGGTACATCACGTACTAAAGCTTGACCAATAAGCGCCATATCACGTGCGGAGCTATACTGGCCTTCTGCATCTAAGCCATGAACAGTTTCAAAATGGGTGTTTTTCAAACCTAATTTATTCACATATCCATTCATTAATTGAACAAAATTGGTTTGATCTCCAGCGATATAATCAGCCATTGCAACACAAGCATCGTTACCTGATTGCAGGTTAATCCCACGAGTCAGTTGAGAAACGCTGACTCGATCTCCTGGTTTTAAGAACATCAAGGATGAGCCTTTAAACACAGGGTTACCGGTTGCCCATGCATCATTACCCACGGTGACTATGTCATTTGCACCAATTTTACCTGATTTAATCGCCTGACCAATAACATAACTGGTCATCATCTTGGTTAAACTGGCTGGGTCACGACGCTGATCCGCATTACTTTCAGCGAGGACTTTTCCTGAATTATAATCAATGAGTATATAGGCTTCAGCATCTATGGCTGGTGCTGCGGGAATTGAAGTATTTGGAAAGCTGTCATTGGCATTTGCAATACTGGCAGTCAAAAGAAGCAGAGCAGAACCCAGCACTGTATAACGCACGATGCGTGATGGAGCGACATTATTCATGGTTTTACCATTTACATCCGAAATTCGGTTAACACAAGGAGGCGCAGTTTAGCAAAAGAATAGGGCAAGAAAAAAGCCACTTTTGCGCTCCACCAATTATTTTTGTCAGTTTGATACAGTCATACTTTAGGCCCCATCAACATCATCACAATGTTGAGAGACCTAAAATGTTTGGTATGTATTCAGATTTAAGGTGCGACTACCATCGAAGTTTGGTTTTTTTCTGATTGTAGACGGCCCTGTACTTCAACAGCTTGTTGTCGAGTACTAAACGGCCCTAATTGAACCCGGTAGATACCATTGTAGGGTTGTAAACGCCCAGGAACATTAAATTGTGTTTTTAGTTCATCCAGCATTTTTTGTGCGTTCGGTTGGCTGCTAATTGCACCCGCTTGGACTAAAAAACCACGCTCAGGCACCGCTTCTTCGGCCGCGGGTTGTGGCTCTGGCGTAGGGGTTTGTAAGCTCATATCAGGCATCACTGGTTGCATAGGTTCTTTGGGCTGTTGGACAGGCAACGCATTTTCTGGCGTTGGTAAGTTTTCCATCACAGGCGTTCCCATAGGGCCTGAACCTAGTTGTGGGCGCCCAGGTAGTGCATAGCTCTGCTTAACAAAATTAGAGCCGACAGTACCGGTACCAGAAAGTGTACCGTCTTGGGCGACTTGGATAGCGTCTATTTTAATCTTAGTGGTTGGTAATAAATTTAAGCGGTCAGCCGCAGCCCGAGAAATAGCAATGCTTTTACCTTGCATATAAGGGCCACGGTCGTTGACTCGAACCACCATCATGCGGCCATTCATCATATTGGTAATACGCACATAACTAGGGATTGGCAAAGTCGGGTGTGCTGCGGTTAATTCTACGGGGTTAACTCGTTCACCAATGGCAGTCATATTGCCTGTTGATTCAGCACCATAAATTGAAGCGTAGCCAACTTGGCTAAATTGTGCCGGGTCACGTACGATTTGGTATTGCTGGCCATTACGTGAGTAATCACTATTTGCTGTTGGGTGATATGGCTCATAATGAGGTTCAGCACCTAATACATCTTGAGTGGGCACATTGGTTGGCACTTGGGCGGGTTGCTTAACCTCTTCTGTAACACAGCCACTAAGTAGCGCGGCAGTGACACCAAGCATTATCCATTGTAAACGCATACTAAGCCTCATTTTATAAACTTTTTGAAAGGAATCTTCGGTGTGTATGTATCGACATGATAATACCGAATCCAGCCATTAAAACAATTAAGGCAGAACCGCCATAACTCACTAAGGGGAGGGGAACGCCAACGACAGGTAATATACCACTGACCATGCCGATATTCACAAACACATATACAAAAAGGATTAAGATCAAACCACCAACCATCACTCGACCAAAGGTATTTTGTGCGCTGGCGGCAATATAGAGCCCGCGGATAATCAGCAAAATATATAAGCCAAGAAGGATAAGAACACCGACTAAGCCAAGTTCTTCGGCTAATACAGCAAAAATAAAGTCAGTGTGCCTTTCAGGTAAAAATTCAAGTTGTGATTGTGTACCGTGCAGCCAACCTTTCCCCATTAACCCACCAGAACCAATCGCAATTTTTGATTGAATAATATGGTAGCCCGCACCTAATGGGTCAGTTTCTGGGTCCAATAACATCATGACACGAGCCCGTTGGTAGCCATGCATCAAGAAGAACCACAGCAATGGAATGAAGGCCGCTAGGGCGATAGCAGCAATAGCAATCAGCCGCCAACTCATCCCAGCAAGAAATAAGACAAATAACCCCGAAGCCGCCACAAGGATTGATGTTCCAAGGTCAGGCTGTGCAGCCACTAATAATGTCGGTACAAAAATGAGGACGAGTGCAATCAGTGTATTTTTAAATGAAGGGGGACACAAATCACGATTCATAAAGCGGGCAACCATAAGTGGCACCGCTATCTTTGCAATTTCTGAAGGTTGGAAACGAATAAAACCGAGGTCTAGCCAACGTTGGGCCCCTTTACTGATTTGCCCAAACACATCGACAAAAACTAATAAAATGACACAAAAGATAAACAGATGTGGAGCCCAATTTTCATACATTCGAGGGGGAATTTGAGCCATAACGATCATTACAATAAAGCCAGAAGCTATTTGCCCTAGCTTTCGCTCCATCATTTCAGGGTCTTGACCACTAGCGCTCCACATAATAAACGCGCTATAGGCAAGCAATGCCATGATAATTAATAGCATAGGCACATCTATGTGCAGACGTGTTGATAATGAAATTTTTTTCTTATCGTCTGTCATCTTTTTTATAGCTCACTGTATTTGGTTGAAGCTGATAGCTTGAACGGGACATCAGCGGTCCTCCCCAGCGCTAGTTGGTGAGGTGGCAATTTCTGTACGGTTATCACCAAGAAGAACATGGTCAAATATTTGCCGCACTATATCCCCTACAGAAGGACCTGCGCCGCCATTTTCTAAAATAATAGTGACAGCGATAGTTGGCTTATCATAAGGCGCATAAGCAATCATCAATTTATGGTCACGCAAGTGCTCGGCGAGTTTACTTGCATTATAGGTTTCATAACTAAAGACTTGAGCCGTTCCAGACTTCGCGGCAGCTTTATAAGGGGTACCGATAAAACTACGACGACCTGTACCATTAGGTGCATTGGCTACGCCATACATCCCCTGTTTAGCGAGTTCCCAATAACCCGAATGAATGTCCCCAATTTGAGTGGTTTCTTTATCTTCATAAGGCACCATGGCATTACCAAGTTTGGTGCCATAAAGTAAGTGAGGCGTTTTGACCTGACCGTCATTGATTAAGGTCATTAAGGCCTTTGACATTTGAATTGGGGTAGCAGTCCAATAGCCTTGGCCGATCCCGACTGGAATAGTATCCCCTTGGTACCAAGGTTTCTTATAACGTTTTTGTTTCCACTCACGAGTAGGCATAATGCCTGAACGCTCTTCGGCAAGGTCGATCCCAGTGTACTCGCCAAAGCCAAAGCGGGTCATCCATACAGAGAGACGGTCAATACCCATATCATAGGCAACTTGGTAGAAGAAGGTATCTGCAGACTCAATAATAGATTTCATCACATTCAGCTTACCATGACCCCAGCGTTTCCAATCTCGGTAGCGTTTTTCTGAGCCGGGGAGTTGCCACCAACCGGGGTCAAATATTGTGGTGTTGGGCGTGATGACTTTTTCACTCAATGCGGCAACAGAAATAAAGGGTTTTACGGTTGAGGCTGGGGGGTAAAGCCCTTGGGTTGTTCGGTTAATCAACGGCCTATCAGGGTTATTCAGTAACGCTTGGTAATCTTTGTTTGAGATACCGTTGACGAACAGGTTTGAGTCATAGCTTGGGTTAGAAACCAGCGCCAGTATTTCCCCGTTGCGTGGGTCTGTCACTACGACAGCAGCACGGCTAGTGGTTAATAATTTTTCAATATAGATTTGTAACTCGAGATCAATCGTTAAATAGATATCCCGGCCAGCTTGAGGCGGTTGTTCATGAAGCTGGCGAATAACCCGCCCTCGGCTGTTAACTTCGACTTCTTCATAGCCTGTTTTACCGTGTAATACACTTTCATAATAACGCTCGATGCCTAATTTACCAATATCATGGCTAGCCGCATAGTTAGGTAATAACCCGTCTTTATCAAGGCGCTCGATGTCTTTATCATTAATTTTAGCGACGTAGCCGATGACATGGGTCAATGCAGAACCATATGGATAGGAGCGACGTTGATAACTTTTAACTTCTAAACCGGGGAAGTGGTATTGGTTTACGGCAAAGCGAGCCACTTGAACTTCATTTAATTGTGTTTTTAAGGCGATAGAGGTAAAACGACGTGAGCGCTTGCGTTCTTTTTCAAAATTAGCAATATCCTCATCGGTTAAATCAACGATATCACGAAGTTTGTCTAAGGTTTCTTGTAGGTTATCGACTTTCTCTGGCACGATTTCTAACTGATAAAAAGTGCTATTTAGGGCGAGCTGTGTTCCTTGCCGATCGTAGATAATGCCACGGCTTGGTGCAATGGGCACCAATTTGATTCGGTTATCATTAGAGCGAGTTTGGTAATCCTCATGGCGAACAATTTGTAAATGGTACAAATTGGTCACGAGGATCGAGGTTAAAATGACAATCACGCCGAAAGCAATAAGCGCTCGGCGGATAAACAAAACAGATTCTGCGGTGTGGTCGCGAAAAGGGGTGCGTTGTGTTTTCATCCCATTGCCATTTTGAACTTATTCAAACCAAACTATTCCCTATGATAAGGGTGATTAGTCGTAATACTCCATGCGCGATAAAGACTTTCGGCAACAAGGACACGAACTAGTGGGTGAGGAAGCGTAAGTGGTGATAATGACCAACTTTGCTCAGCCGCCGCCTTACAAGCGGGAGCTAGCCCTTCGGGACCACCGATCAATAAGCTGACATTACGGCCATCTTGTTTCCACTTATCCAATTGAATGGCCAGTTTGGGAGTATCCCAGCGATCTCCTGGAATATCCAAGGTGACAATACGGTTTCCTTTACCCACGGCTGCGAGCATTAACTCGCCTTCTTTTTCTAGAATGCGTTTTATATCTGCGTTTTTCCCGCGTTTCCCAGCGGGTATCTCCGTTAATTCAAACGGCATATCTTTAGGGAAACGGTGGAGGTAATCCATAAAGCCGGTCTGGACCCAGTCCGGCATTTTTGTTCCAACGGCGATGAGTTGTAATTTCAAACTCAGCTCCAGAGTTTTTCTAATTCGTACATGCGGCGGCTTTCGTCTTGCATAATATGCACAATAGCATCACCTAGGTCTACTACGATCCAATCAGAAATGCCTTGCCCTTCAACACCTAATGGCATTAAACCATTTTTACGGCAGGCATCTATTAACCGGTCAGCGACAGACATCAGATGGCGGCTTGATGTACCTGTACAGATGATCATCTGATCGGTAATACTTGATTTCCCTTGAACATCGATAGTGATAATGTCTTCTGCTTTGGCATCATCAAGCTGATCGATAATAAATTGTTGGAGTTCAGTTCCTTGCAAAAGGTTCACCTTTCATTCAAATAAACAGAATATTACATTAAACACTGTTTGTAGTTTGTAGATAAAGCGTTTGCTGATAGCTAATGAATCAAAATCATTCTCAGCGAAGCCATTTTACCCTAGATTTTAAGAAAAATCGGCTAAATTCTTTTTTATTCATTATGGAGTGAAATTTATAGGGATATCTGCTCACTTGAGCAAGAGGTTTGTGTTAACTTTACAAAATAACTCAACAAATTCGCACCCTAGCAAATATTTTAGAGTGAGATGGATATTGTGCAAATAATGAAGCCAAATATTTTCGTATTTGAAGGGGTTAGTCATCTCCCCATGAAAATTCAACCATGGGTAGAGCCTATTGTGGAATACCTAACGGCTGATGTTGTCAATTCAGCCCACAACCGCGTAGATGGCATTATTTGCGCTGCGCAAGATAGGCTTCAATTGGCTGGGTTATTTCCAGCGAGTATTGCGGTGATCACTGACGAGCAATGGCATGATGTCGACTACTGGGATAGTTTCTTAACGAAACTGTATGTTTTGCAAAGGCTTAATAACTTATGCCAACACCTAACACAGGCTGAAATCATCCAATTTCATAGCCGCCATAAATATTTGATAATGGCATATTCTCCTGTGGGGTATCAATTAACTGGCCGCTTAGTGGCAAGTATTCGTAAGGGAAGCGACCTCCACGGTTTTTTTAACCACTACAAAGCAGGGCTAATGGAAATATTTTCGTCCCTTCCAGCTAGAAATATTCAAGTAAATGCGCTTAGCCATATGCAAGGATATTTTAAACGTAAAGCAACCTCAGATGAGAAAAAACGGTTGTTATGGTTGATCAATGATTATCGAGAAGGGAATTTACCAATAAGCCAGCCGTTAGCAATGATGCGCCAATTATTGGTGCAATACCCTGATAACTATTTGAGTGAACAATATTTTTTTGAACCTTACCCTAATTGCATCCCCATAAGAGAACTTCCTTATCGTTGGTAAAGGTGCTGTTGGTGAATATATTGAAGAACGGTTTCAGGGATAAGCTCGCTACAGGTGTCCCCTGCATTTAGTTTTTCACGTATTTCTGTGGCAGAAATATTGATAAGAGGGGTGTCACCAATAAAAATATAACCATTGGCAGATTGGCTTAGTTGCGAGGGTGTTGTGGCTTGATGTTGTACCAGCCAAGCTTGCATTTTGGGGTCGGTAAATTGCGTAGCATATCCTGGGCGGGCACAAACTAATAAGTGGCAATTATCAAGAATTTTCTCCCATTCGTACCATGTATTAATAGATAACAAGGAATCTTGCCCAATGATAAACGCAAGGGGCTGGGTTGGTCCCATTTCTTGGCGTAGTTGAGAAAGTGTTTCTATCGTATATGAAGGGCTATCTTTTTCTAGCTCACGAGTGTCGATGGCAAATAACGGGTTATTTTTAACCGCTAATTTTACCATTTCCAAACGCTGCAATGGGGTAGCCTCTGGTTGCGGACGGTGTGGCGGGACATGATTGGGTAATAAAATAATTTTTTCTAACCCAACTTGTTGAGCTAGAGCCTGAACAGGGCGTAAATGACCGAAGTGGATCGGGTCAAATGTCCCACCAAATAACGCTTGAAGGTGATTGTGTTTATCTTTAGGCGAAAAATGGTCAGTCATGAATAAAATTCTCTGCAAATGCTTTACCACATAATAACATAGATAGTGATTGTAGGTCAGGCCATGCTGAGTGACTAAAATCTTGTTTAATATGGATTTCAGCTTGTGTTAATAACATTAGTGCAGATTGTAATTGATGCAACGTTAAACGCTGTAGTGCTTCAGAGATCATTCCACGGCGGTTTTGCCAAACTTTGTGTTGGTCAAATAACGTTTTCAATGGTGTTGTGACTGATTGGCGTTTTAACGTAATAAGCAGTATTAATTCACGTTGTATTGAACGTAACAAAATGACGGGTTCAACATCTTCATGTTGAAGTTGTTCTAAAATATGCCATGAACGGCGTGATTTACCTGCAAGTAACGCGTCGACCCAATGGTACGGTGTAAAATGGGCAGAATCATTAACTGCATTTTCAACTCGGGGGTAGGTGAGTTTGCCATCAGGGTACAGTAATGACAGGCGCTCAAGGGCTTGCGCCAAACCTAGTAAATTACCTTCGTAGCAATAACAGAGCAGTTGGTTGGCTTCGGCTTCTAAAGATAAGCGCATACTGTACGCGCGTTTCGATACCCACTGAGGGAGCCGTTGGTATTCAGGCGTCAGGCAACTGACATACACGGCCTCTTTACTGAGGGCTTTAAACCACCCGCTGTTTTCTTGGGCTTTTGTTAGTTTATGTCCACGTAGTACAAGGAGTAGATCTGGGTGAAGTAACTGCGACAACTGGCTTAATTTTTCCGCCATTGCTGCGTTGGGGCCATTTTCAGGTAATAACAGCGTCAGAGTTTGACGACTAGCGAATAAGCTTAGCACCTGACATTGACTAAAAATTTCATCCCAGTCAGTGTTCTGCTCAAGAGAATACACAAAATGTTCCTCAAAGCCTTGTTGTTGGGCAGCTTTGCGGATGGCATCTTGGCTTTCTTGAAGTAGAAGGGGCTCATTGCCCCAAATCAAATAGCGGCCTCTTAGCGTTTCTTGTAACGAAGAGGCCAGCTGTTCAGGGTAAATACGCGTCATTATGGTTGCGTGTTCGTATCAGCCGCTTGGTTTTTTGCTTTTTCAAGTTCGGCTGAGTGGACAAGCAGTAACTTACGAACTAAGTTACGTGCAGCTTGCTCCTGCATTTCTTGCCTAACAATTTCTTTTTCTGCATCTTTCGCAAGTGCTTCTAAAGGGTTGTCAAAGAAAGTACGCTCAACACGACTTTGTAGCGGGTAAATAGCGCCATCAGGCATCAACACTTGCGCATTCATAACAAGTGTAAGTTGCTTTTCTGCTGCTTTACCATCTTGATAAATCGAAACGGTTTCCGTGTTTTCATTGGAACCGAGGACTTTCAAAATAGGGACACTTGCGTTGCCTGTTTCAAGGATTGTTACGTTATTCAGCCGTAACTGCTCCCTAAGTGCCCTTGTAGGATAGCCATATGGGTCACTTGAACTCAGCTGCAACGTTTTCAGTTCTTCAGGAATTTGGGTGGTTCCTTGAAGGCGAAAACCGCAGCCTGCGGTGACTAGCACCGCCAGGCTCAAAAATAAAGTTATCAGATAACGCACCTGGCCTCCTTATCAGCCATCAACCTAACTATTAACCTACAACAAGGTTTAGCAATTTGCCTGGAACATAGATTACTTTGCGGATGCTAACACCTTCAAGGTATTTCGCTACGCTAGACTCTTTTTGTGCCATATCCAGTACAAACTCTTGGTTTGCATCAGCAGGAACTGTTATGCGACCACGGACTTTACCATTAACTTGAACAACAACCAGCTTGGTGTCATCAATCATCGCTTGCTCATCAGCAACTGGCCAAGAAGCAAAATCAATATCTTCATTATGCCCAAGCGCTTGCCACATTTCGAAGCAAGCATGTGGGATAATCGGTGATAACATTAACGTAATTGCTTCTAGAGATTCTTGAACTAACGCACGGTCCTGTTCGCTCTCTTGTGGGGCACGAACGAGTTTGTTCATGAACTCCATCACAGCAGCAATAGCAGTGTTGAATGCATAGCGGCGGCCAACATCGTCGGTAACTTTAGCAATCGTTTTGTGCAGGTCGCGACGTAAGTCTTTTTGCTCTGGCGTTAACGTGCTGATATCTAAAGGTAAGGTTGCCCCTTTTTGTGAGTGTTCGTGTACTAAACGCCAAACACGGCGAACAAAGCGGTTCGCACCTTCTACGCTAGATTCTTGCCATTCAAGGGTTAATTCAGGTGGTGCGGCGAACATCATAAACAGACGAACGGTATCGGCACCGTATTTTTCGACCATTAATTGTGGGTCAATACCGTTGTTTTTCGACTTAGACATCTTGCTCATACCGGTATAAACCAGTTCATGGCCTTCTGCGTCTACAGCTTTAATAATACGGTTCTTATCGTCACGTTCAACAATCGCTTCTGCTGGAGAAACCCAAACGCGCTGGCCGTCACTCCCGGTGTAGTAGAATGCATCAGCTAATACCATGCCTTGGCACAGCAGACGTTTAGCTGGCTCATCGGAGTTTACTAAGCCTGCATCACGCATTAATTTATGGAAGAAACGGAAATACATTAAGTGCATGATAGCGTGTTCGATACCACCAATGTACTGATCAACCGGTAACCAATAGTTAGCCGCAGTTGGGTCTAACATACCCTCATTGTGTTGTGGGCATGTATACCGAGCGTAATACCAAGATGATTCCATGAAAGTATCGAAGGTATCTGTTTCACGTAAGGCTGGCTGACCATTAATCGTGATTTTAGCCCACTCAGGGTCGGCTTTAATCGGGCTAGTAATACCATTCATTACGACATCTTCAGGTAAAATTACTGGCAGTTGATCTTCAGGAATTGGAACGACTGTGCCATCTTCTAATGTTGCCATTGGGATAGGTGCACCCCAATAACGTTGACGTGAAACTCCCCAGTCACGTAAACGATAATTTACTTTACGTTGACCTGCGCCAAGAGCAACCAGTTTGTCTGATATCGCATTGAAACCAGCTTCGTGATCTAACCCGCTAAATTCACCTGAATTAATCAGAGAACCTTTATCCGTCATAGCTTCTTGCGATAAATCAGGCTCGTTGCCTTCAGCATCAGCAATAACGGCTTTGATAGGTAAGTTGTATTTGTGTGCAAACTCCCAGTCACGTTGGTCGTGAGCAGGAACTGCCATGACAGCACCCGTACCGTATTCCATTAAAACAAAGTTAGCGACCCAAATTGGCAGTTTTTCTTGGGTTAATGGATGCACAACGAATAACCCTGTTGCCATCCCTTTTTTATCCATGGTTGCCATATCCGCTTCTGCGGTTTTGGTATTACGGCACTCATCAATAAATTGAGCTAATTCAGGGTTGTTAGTCGCTGCCTCTTTAGCTAAAGGGTGACCTGCGGCAACAGCCACGTAAGTCGCCCCCATAAAAGTGTCTGGGCGGGTAGTATAAACGGTTAATTTTTCATCACGCTCGGCTACATTAAAGGTGATTTCAGTCCCTTCTGAGCGGCCGATCCAGTTACGTTGCATCGTTTTAACTTGCTCTGGCCAATCTTCGAGTTTATCGAGGTCATTGAGCAGTTCTTCTGCGTAATCTGTGATTTTAATAAACCATTGTGGGATTTCTTTGCGTTCAACTGGGGTATCACAACGCCAGCAGCAACCATCAACAACTTGCTCATTGGCGAGTACAGTTAAATCGTGTGGACACCAGTTAACCGCTGAGGTTTTTTTATACACTAAACCTTTTTCATATAATTTAGTGAAGAACCATTGTTCCCAACGGTAATACTCAGGGGTACAGGTTGTGACTTCACGGTTCCAGTCGTAACCAAAGCCCAACATTTTTAGCTGGCCTTTCATGTAATCGATATTGGCGTATGTCCAAGGTGCAGGAGCTGTGTTGTTTTTAACCGCAGCACCTTCAGCAGGTAGGCCAAACGCATCCCAACCGATTGGTTGGAGTACATTTTTCCCTAACATGCGTTGGTAACGAGAAATAACGTCACCGATGGTGTAGTTACGTACGTGGCCCATGTGTAGTCGACCAGAAGGGTAAGGTAGCATGGACAGGCAGTAGTATTTTTCTTTGCTGTTGTCTTCTGTCACTTTGAAAGTTTCTTTTTCATCCCAGTGACGCTGTACTTTAGGCTCTATATCTTCTGGACGATATTGTTCTTGCATGGCACCGATAATCCTATGGTGAATATAAATGCTACATCTGTAGCGTGGATGTCTATCTTTATTTAGATCCGCATAGCATAGCGGATCTGTACCGAAAACAACAATAGTTGATTAGCTGAACCTGCGGGGGGAAGCTGAATATTGCTTTTCGGGGAACGGGATCAGCATATTTTATGCCGATAACCAAACAACTTAACTAAAAAAACAGCTAAATGGTAGTGGTTTCTTGAACTATTTTGAATTCAGCAAGTTGTTGTTTATTTCTATAGAAAGAGCATTGTCTTTATTGTCCCGAATGAAAAAGCATGAATTCCTTAAATAAGATGAACTCATTGAACGTAAATTAGAGGTGATACCGATAAAAGGGGAAACAAATGAACGCGATTAAAGCTCAATGCCACTGTGGGGCAATAAAGTTTACAGTGAAATTAACCGATGGGTTAAATACGGCTAGGCGCTGCAATTGTTCTTTCTGTGCGATGAGAGGGGCTGTCGCTGTTTCTGCACCATTATCAGGGATTAAACTTTTGGAAGGAAAAGATAAGTTAACAGAATATCGTTTTAATACTCATCAAGCTGTTCATTTTTTTTGTTCGGTGTGCGGCATTTATACCTTTCATCAACGGCGATCAAACCCAGAGGAATACGGGGTAAATGCTGCCTGTTTAGAAGGTGTCTCACCATTTGATTTTGCATCTGTGAATGTAATGGATGGTGTTAACCACCCAAATGATGGTGGCGGTGGCGTAATGGGGCAGTTAATATTTAAAAAAATGACTAAAGAAGAATGACGAGCTAAAGCGCTTTATACCAAAATAGTGCGGTTTCATGAGCGTTTTTTGGTGCAACGGTATAGCGCTTTATTATAACCCTCGACACAACAATTCTTGTGTACATAATTCTTGTGTAAATAACGTGGTGAAATCGCAGTGAGTACAGTCTAATTCGTCGGGGTGAGTAATCTATAAGATGGAAATATTTTGTCGGTTGATTTTCATGGTTGTTAAGAAAAATGCGGTTAGACGATAAATTATGGAAGATTACGTGACAGCGACTCCAAGGGAGCCCTGCCACGTTGTTTAGATATATTATTGAGATGAATTAATGAAGTATTTTCGCAAGGAAATCTTTAGCACGTTCAGATTGTGGGTTAGCGAAAAAGTCTTCTTTTTTACTGTCCTCAACAATTTTCCCTTCATCCATAAAGATCACGCGGTTTGCTACTTTTTTGGCGAAGCCCATTTCATGGGTAACCACCATCATGGTCATCCCTTCATGAGCTAATTCAACCATGACATCAAGTACTTCGTTGATCATTTCAGGGTCAAGAGCAGATGTTGGTTCATCAAATAACATTGCAATAGGGTCCATACAAAGTGCGCGGGCAATGGCGACACGTTGTTGCTGTCCCCCTGATAATTGAGCAGGGAATTTGTTCGCATGGCTTGTTAAGCCAACTCGTTCTAAGAGTTTCAACCCTTTAGCTTCAGCGGCTTTTTTATCTCGGTTTAATACTTTGACTTGCGCCAATGTTAGGTTTTCTATAATTGATAGATGCGGAAATAGCTCGAAGTGCTGGAACACCATTCCCACCTTAGAGCGCAACTTTGCAAGGTCAGTTTTTTTGCTATTAACTTGAATATCATTCACAAAAATTTCACCCTGCTGAATAGGTTCTAAGCCATTCACTGTTTTTATTAATGTGGATTTACCAGAGCCAGATGGCCCACATACTACCACGACTTCGCCTTTTTTGACTTCAGTTGTGCAGTCTGTAAGCACCTGAAATTGGCCATACCATTTAGATACATTTTTCAGGGTAATCATGAAACAGTCCTTTTCTTAAGATAATTCACTAACATGGAAGCGCCAAAACTGATTATAAAGTACACCAGACCTGCGAATAGTACCATTTCCACCTGTGTGCCATCCCGTTCGCCAATGTTAGTGGCTGTCCGGAAGAAGTCCGTCAAACTTAGGACGTATACCAATGAGGAGTCCTGAAATAAGACAATACCTTGAGTTAGTAGCAATGGTACCATTGCTTTGAAAGCCTGTGGTAATACAACTAGCCTCATGGTTTGCATATTTGTCATACCAAGTGCTAATGCTGCTGATGCCTGACCTCGGGAAATACTCTGTATACCCGCACGAATAATCTCTGAATAGTAGGCCGCTTCAAAAAGGGAGAAGGCTATCATTGCTGAAATTAAACGAATATCATTTTTTGGTGATAAGCCTAGAACATTTTGTAATAAGCTAGGCACAATCAAATAAAACCACAATAAAACCATGACTAACGGGATAGAACGAAAGGTATTAACATATAAGGCAGCAAACCAACTGATAGGCTTGAAAGGTGATAGCCGCATAACAGCTAAGACTGTTCCCCATAAAATCCCGACGACAATGGCGGTAAGTGTAATTTTAGCGGTGACAATAAAGCCATCAATTAAGAAGGGGATACTCGGTGCAATTGAGCTCCAGTCAAATTCGTAAAGCATCTTATCGCCCTCCAATAGTGCCAGGTAAACGAACTTTTCGTTCGAGTAGCGACATTAAAATCATAATGATGACGTTAATACCAACATAAGCTAATGTTATGGCTGTAAATGATTCCCATGCATGGGCAGAGTAATCCAGTAGTTTCCCCGCTTGTACAGCCATATCAACTAAGCCGATTGTTGATGCGATTGCTGAGTTTTTGACCAAATTCAACATTTCTGAGGTCATTGGTGGCAATATTACTCGGTAAGCATTCGGCAATAAAACGTAACGATATGTTTGTGGGAGAGTTAGCCCCATCGCCAGAGCTGCGCTTTTCTGCCCGCGAGGGAGCGATTGAATAGCGGCTCGAACTTGTTCGGTCATCCGTGCGGCTGTGAATAACCCAAGGCATAACATTGAAGAAATAAAAAATTGGTAGTTAGGGTCTAACTCCATTTTAAACCAATCCCCAATGGAGCGAGGCAGCAGCTCAGGGATCACCAAATACCATGTAAAGAATTGCACAATCAATGGTACATTACGGAATAACTCAACATAGGCAGTGCCAATAAAGGCTAAGTAACGATTAGGTACGGTACGTAGAATACCAAAAATTGAACCGACTAAGAATGCGATAATCCATGCACAAATAGAAAGTGTAACGGTGACTTCAAGGCCAGATATTAACCACCCTAGATAGGTGGTATTCCCAAACGGGGCTTCCTGAAGGAAAATCCCCCAATTCCAATCAATAGACATAATGTTGACTTCCTGTGGGCAATTAGATCCCCGAATACTGTTATCGATAAGTATGCAAGGCGGGGAACGACCGCCTTGCCACTATCTACTTCACAGTAATACCCTGTTTGTCTTTTTATTAGTTTAATGCTTTGTCATTCGGTGCTTTAAATAGGGCTTTCATTTCATCGGATAACGTAAATTTCAGGTTGAGATTTTTGGGTGGAATTGGCTGGTTGAACCAACGCTCAAAGGACTTCTCTGCGACGCCTGATGTTTGTGCATTGGCGATAGTTTCATCAACGAGAGCTTTAAACTGAGGGTCATCTTTACGTAACATGCAGCCATAGGCCTCTTCAGTTTGCGGTGTACCGACTATCTCCCATATTTCAGGTTTTTTAGCTTTAGCACGCTCACCCGCTAACAGCGCATCATCCATCATAAAGGCAACTGCACGACCGGATTCTAAGGTACGGAATGAATCACCGTGGTCTTTGGCGCTAATAATGCGCATCTTCATATTTTTTTCGTCATTTAACTGATTGAGTAGAATTTCAGAGGTGGTACCAGAGGTAACCACGACGTTTTTCCCAGCTAAATCTGCGAAATCTTTCACACCTGAATCGCCTTTGGTTAACAAGCGTGTGCCGACCACGAAGATAGTGTTAGAGAATGCAGCTTGTTTTTGTCTCTCTAAGTTATTGGTGGTTGAGCCACACTCGAAATCAAATGTGCCATTTTGCAGTAATGGAATACGATTTTGTGAAGTAATCGGGATCAGTTTGACCTGTAAATCAGGCATATTGAGTTTTTTCTTTACTGCATCGACAATTTCGTTGGAATAATCTTGTGAGTAACCAACGACTTTTTGGCTATTATCATAGTAGGAAAATGGGACAGAGGATTCACGGTGACCAACAACAATTACACCGTTGTCTTTGATTTTTTTCAGAGTACCGTTTAGCTCTTCTGCTTGAACAGCGCAGGTTGCACCTAAAATCATCATTGATAATACAAGCTTACTTATACGCATAATTACAGCTCCTTTAGACCATCGGTGTAAACCCATCGTATTTCAAACGCTATCTTGACGGGCGAGCGTCAGTTGGGCTAATTGCGGTTAAAGCTGCTGTTAGCTAAACTGTTGTTCTTCCGTTAGATACCCCTTGAATGACTTTGGCTTTGTTGTGTTGTGTTTGCGGATATTTTGCTGATTTAGACAATGCCGCGATTATCCGCTATATGTTTTATTATTGTTAAAAAGTAATTAAATTTGTTAATTAATGAAAACAAATTGTTTCAATTTCGGGAGCTGTCTCGCATATTATTTGGCGATTTCTTGAATTGCTGCACTAACATGATAAACAGCGGCTAAAATTTGTTTAAATCCGACAATCATGCACCGTTAGAGTGCAAATCATTTCGTTTTCACTCGATGATTAAAATAAAGCAATTTTTGTGCCTACTTTTAGATGTGTTTAGATTTTTATTGAGCTAAAAAGGAATGTTTTTTTGTAAAGTTAGATGATGATACTTGTACGGAATGTTTTGCTGTGTAAGATGTAACCTCTATTTAACTTATAGATGGTGTAATGGTATTAATCAAAGCATGGTTTTTATCATTGCTACTAGCGTGTAAACCATATAATTGGTGTTATTTCAGGAAGATATACCGAGATACGCATGAACAGGCATTTGAAATTAGGTAAAGGATTAGTGATACTCGCCTGTCTGATGGTGTTGGTTTGTATGAACCAACGTGCTGTCGGAGAGCGTCTGTTCGCCAATTTTTTTGTGCCTAATGTGTTAGTACAGGCGCAAGACCCTACCGGGTATAGCTTTAGCTATGTCGAACAACCTCAAATAGAACAGAGTGATAACAGTAGTACTCAACTTTCCAGTTGTGAACTTAGCGCGAAGTCATTAATGACATTGTTGCCTGCTGTTATTGAACCATTCTTCTTTATGTTTCTTTCTTTAGCTGCATTAACTCTATTTTGCACTAATCTATTTATATCTAGAGCTAACAATGAAGAGAAACATGCCCCCCCTCGTGTCAGACGACATTTACAGTTTTGTAATCTTCGGAATTAGCACACAACAAATAGGGATCTGTTTGTGTAATTTATTCTGGAGGAAACAATGCGTTTTTTGATTAATTCATTTTTAATTTTATTTGCTCTTTTTTCGAGCAGCATTCATGCTGCGGATACGGGGTGGTTGCAACCAGCGAATAACGGGTGGATGAGTGATAACACCCCAAGGCATGCACAAGTGAGGTTACTCAGTTCTACCCAAGAACAGGGTAAAATCGATATTTTGCTTGATGTGAAACTGGATGATGGCTGGAAAACTTATTGGCGCTCACCGGGAGAGGGTGGCGTTGCACCTGAAATTGTGTGGTCATCACCTGTAGAGTCCACCGATTGGCAATGGCCAACGCCTGGGCGTTTTGATGTCGCAGGGGTATCAACTCAAGGCTATATGGGGGATGTTGTTTTCCCTATTACAGTCAAAAGTACTGAAAAACTAGATAAACTGGCTGGGACATTAACATTATCGACTTGTAGTAACGTTTGTATTTTAACGGATTATCCGTTTGAGCTCGATTTAACTGAGCCTGTTCCTGCTGATTTTACTTGGGCGTTTAACCAAGCGAAAGGGGCAGTACCGCCAACAAGTGGTTTAGTTGAGCAAACTAAAGTTGGTTTTGCCCATGACAAGCTCGTTATCGAATTACAAAAAAATTCAGGTAGCTCGTGGGGGAAACCGAATATCTTCACTGATGTTGTTGAAGGTGCAACATTAGGGGTGCCTGAGATTGAAGTCTCAGGGGAGCATTTAACAGCAACTATCGACGTTGGTGATGATTGGGGTGGGGAATCCCCAGATTTAACCGGTAAAACTGTTTCATTTGTTGTGAGTGATGGTGATATTTCTCAGCAAATTAATAGCCAAGTTGGTTCATTTTCAGGAACTATTGGTGGAAGTAGCGCTGGAAGTGCAATTTCCTTATGGCAAGTGGTGGTATTTGCCTTGGTTGGTGGGTTAATCCTTAACTTAATGCCATGTGTTCTTCCTGTGCTTGCGATGAAGCTGGGCTCTGTATTGATGGTGCCTCAAGGTGAACAAAAAACCATTCGTCGCCAATTTTTATTATCTTCCTTAGGAATTTTAGTTTCCTTCTGGTTACTTGCTTTACTCATGACGCTGTTACGTGTTGGGCAACAAGCCGTTGGCTGGGGAATTCAGTTTCAAAACCCATGGTTTATTGGTTTTATGGTGCTAGTTACAGCACTGTTTACCGCTAATTTATTTGGCTTATTTGAAATTAATTTAGGGAGTAAGGCCAACACTCGTCTTGCAACCGCTGGTGGGCATGGAAACAGTGGGCATTTCTGGCAAGGCGTTTTTGCAACCCTGCTAGCGACCCCTTGCTCTGCACCATTTTTGGGCACCGCAGTTGCTTTTGCACTTACCGCCCCGATGGAAGAGTTATGGTTGATTTTCACGGCTCTGGGAGTCGGGATGAGTTTGCCTTGGTTATTAATTGCCGCTTTCCCAGTAATATCAAGGTTATTACCAAAACCTGGCATGTGGATGCTAAAATTACGTGCTGTGCTTGGGGTGATGATGCTCCTCTCCAGCTTGTGGTTAATTAGCTTATTAATTCCTCATTTTGGTGTCACAGTATCAACAGCTATAGCGGTAATTTTCTTAGTACTGCTGGTGGTTTTTATTGCGATAAAAAGAGGGGTACGAGCTGCGTTCTTGCCATTGTTGTTATTTGCTGTTTTCGCTATTGGTTTTGTGTGGATGACGCAAGAGCAACATACCGGAAGCCGTTCTTTAGTAAAGGATAGTGTAGATTGGCAGCCATTAACTGAGCAGGCAATTACAGATGCACTGGCCGATAATAAACGTGTCTTTATTGATGTAACCGCTGAATGGTGCGTGACTTGTAAGGCGAATAAATACAATGTGTTATTGAGAGATGATATTCAGCAGCTTCTTAGTGAGCCTGACGTCGTCGCTTTACGTGGTGATTGGACGAAACCATCACCAGAAATTACTGCCTTCTTACAAAAACGTGGGCAGGTAGCTGTTCCATTTAATCAAATTTATGGCCCTAACTTGGCCGAAGGCGAAGTACTGTCAACTATACTTGACCGTGAGTCGTTAATATCAGTTATGAATCAGGCCAAAGGAGCCACAAAATGAATAAAACAATTTTAGCTGTTCTATTTTCATCACTTATGTTTGGTGCAATGGCACAAGCCGCGCCACTAAATGCAGAACAGGAAGCACAAGTTCGTAAGTTAGTCAGAGATACGTTAGTAGAAAACCCTGAGATTTTAGAAGAGGCGATCGTCGCACTGCAAGCCAAACAGGGTGAGAAGCAACAAGCGCAGATGAAAGAAACGCTAAAAATGGAAAAAGAGGCATTATTTAATGATCCAACTAGCCCAGTTTTAGGTAATAAAAATGCGAAGCTAGTTTTGGTCAACTTTACTGATTTTAACTGCCCATTCTGTAAACGTTTTGATCCACAACTAGAGGATATCGTGAAAAAATATCCAAATGATGTTGCTGTGGTTATCAAATATCTGCCATTTAAAGGCCAGACTTCAATGGATTCGGCTCAATTAACGATGACATTATGGCAAGAGAATCCAAAGGCGTTTGAAGCGTTACATCATAAATTTATGCAAAAGCAAGGCATGCTGTCTGATGCGAATATCAAAGAAGCCCTGAAAGCGACGGGTAATGATAAACTGAAAGCGAGCGAAAAAAGCCGTGAAGGTATTCGTACTAACATGATGTTAGCTGAAAAACTGGGAGTTAATGGGACACCAGCGACACTAGTCGGTGAAGAAATGATCCCAGGGGCTATTGATGCGCAGCAGTTTGAAGCGATAGTGAAAGAGCAGTTGGCTAAGCTCAAATAATATCCTCGTTATACTTCGCGCTGTGGCGTTGTTGGCTTGGCATACTAACCCTAGTCACATACTGATGTATGCTCCTAGGGCTTAGTTTCACTTGCCGCCTAGCCACAACACGAATTATTTAGGGGATAAAGCTAAGCTTAAGATTGACTTAGAAAAGTATTAGCGAATCAGCAAAGAAAGCATTTTAACTTAATGACAAAGCATTAATTTCGATTAAATGCTTTGCTTTGCTACACTTTAAATTTGTACTATTTGATAACAAATAGGTTAATAACCGTATGAATAGACTGAAAAAGTGGTCTAAAGAAATTATCGTTTTAGCCATTATATTGTTTGTTGCCTTTACGGTAATGGACTTGTGGCGTAAACCACAAACTTTAGCCCCTGCATTGTTGGAACAACATACTTTAGTTAATGGTGAAACGGTTTCATTAGCTGAGTTAAGTAAAGAAAAACCGATATTGGTTTATTTTTGGGCTACATGGTGTGGTGTGTGCAATCTAACTTCGCCAACAGTTTCAGATTTAAATCAATCAGGTATGCCGATTATTTCTGTTGCCATACGTTCCGGTGAAACGGCTCGCTTAGTCTCAGGGATGGAAAAAAAGGATTTAAACTTCCCTGTTATCAATGACAGTAGTGGGCAGCTCTCGAATGCGGTAGGAGTCAGTGCAACACCGACGTTTATGGTAATTGATAACGGCGAGTTAGTTAGTTTTACTTCAGGCTGGACTAGCTCTTATGGTTTAAAAATGCGTATGTGGTTAGCCTCATTTTAATATTTTTATGGTCCCCTAGCTCGTTAAAAGGGGATTTTTCTGTCTATAAGTTTAATTTATCATTATGGTAAACTCATCCTGCTATATAAATAATAAAATAGGTGGATGGGATGGTAGTGTTCAAAAAAACAGTATGCTTACTGTTAGGTGCAGTATTAATGGTTGGGTGCTCGCCTGATACGGAAGAAAAAGCAAAATCTGAGCCGTCTTCTGTAGCAACTGCGAATTCAGAATTAAAACAGCGCGTTGATGAAATTAAAAGCAATTCGACAGAAGATAAAATCAATGCATTTAATGCCAAGTCAGATGATGACCCGACAATGCTGCGTGGTATTTTTTTGTCTGAAATGGCGAAGTCATTACCTATGTTGATTGATGATGTAACATTATTAACAGAGGTGACAGAAAAAAATGGCATGTTGTTTTATCAATATACTATCAAAGGGATCCCTGACAATGTGCTAGAGAGTAATAGCTGGCAGCAGAACATGCGTAAGGTCTTAGATATAAATTACTGCGGTAAGGATGCAGGAATGAAAATTTTACATGAAATGTTCCCTGATGGGATCACACATAATTATTATAAATCCAATAAATTAATTTTTACCTATATTGTTACTCCTGCTATTTGCCTCTAACCTTTATTATTGCGCCTGATAATCGCTATTTATCAGGCGTACTCATGATTAAAACTCTAAATTACGAATAAAACGGTATTCAGCCGATTGGGGTTTTAAGCGGTATAAATTGGCTGGTCGGCCGCGCTCATGGCGTTTTTCCCCTGTATCGATAAGCAAGTCTGCTTGTTCTAAACGACGTCTAAAAGACTTATTTTGCAAAGTCTTACCAATTAAAACCTCATGGACATGCTGCAATTCAGACAGTGTAAAAACGTCAGGTAAAGCAAAGCCGGGTACGATGGAATAAAGTGATTTTTGTTGTAAGCGCTCACGAGCCTGTTGATAGAGTTGTAAATGGTCAAATGCCAGAGGCAATGTAGCGATGTCATCAATAGATACCCATTTTACTGATTCGACGCTCTCAATATGAGCTTCACAATCTTGATAAGCAATTAAAGCGGTATAACAGACAGTGACAGACCAACCCCGAGGATCACGTTGTTTATTACCTACCGTACAAAGTTGTTCAACATAAGGCGGGATAACCCCAGTTTTTTCTTTTAGCTTACGTAGGATTGTCTCTTCGATAGTTTTATCATTTTGTTCATCAACGAAGCCACCAGGTAACCCCCATTTCCCCTTTTCAGGGAAATTTGCCCTTTCGACTAATAAGACTTTGAGTGTGTTTTCATGATATGTGAACAAGACGGCATCAACAGTCAGCAGTGGTGAGAGATATTCATTTTTGTTATATCCTGCTAAAAATTCTTTTTCATTCATATTGTTACCTACTTTAAATTGCACTCAAATCAATAGAGCTATCATACGCTAAAAGCCAATTAATGTCATTAAGACATTTAATGCTTGACTTGTTTGTGTCTATAGGACAATAATTAATTAAAGTCATAAGGACATTAATGAGAGGTGGACTATGTTCAATTTTAAATATTTCAAAGCAGACTCATCTACATTTGTTATTCAGTCAGTGAATGGGAAAGTGCGTAAGCAAGGAAAGGGGATTAGTTTTTGGTATAACTCGGATAAGACATCTATTGCGGCATTACCGTTAAGTGCTCAAGAAGCTCCTTTTATTTTTAATTTACAAACTGCGGATTTTCAAAGTTTACGCATTCAGGGGCAAATTTCATTTCAAGTGAAGAACCCAGAAAAAACAGCAAATGTATTAAATTTCAATTTAACTAAAGATGGAAAAAATCACGCTTCTGAAGACCCACTTAAATTGAGTGATAGAGTAGTGAGGGCTGCGCAAACTATTATCCAAGCCAGAATTCAAACGACTTCATTGCGTGATGCATTACTTATTAGCCAATCATTAGTGACTTTAGTCACTCAACAACTGGCAGAACAAACGCTAATTGAATCATTAGGCCTTGAAATTTTAGACGTCTCTTTTGCTGCAATAGCGCCTTCACCTGAAACTCTTAAAGCGTTAGAGGCGCAAGCGAGGGAGTCAATTCTAAAAGAAGCGGATGATGCTATTTACGCAAGACGCAAATTTTCTGTTGAACAAGAAAGAACGATTAAAGAAGCGGAATTAGAAACGGATTTATCTGTTCAAGCAAAAGAACAACAAATTGAAGAAGCTCGCCTTGATAATGAACGTAAGCTATTACGTGAACGAGCAGAAATAGAGCAAGAAGAGTTGGTTGCACAAGTTAGTGCAGAGGCAAAGCGCCAAGAGTTAGTCACGCTTAGTGTGGGAAACCAGCGTATTCAATCAGAAGCAGATGCTTATGCTATTGAAACCAAAATGAAAGCCTATAGCCAGTTACCCGTTGAAAATTTAAAAGCGCTAGCGCTGGCAAAAATGAACCCAGAACAATTAATGGCAATGGCTTTTGAGTCACTGGCTCAAAATGCAGGGAAGATAGGGGAACTTAATCTATCACCTGATCTATTTGGTCAACTAATGAAAAAAGGAGGGAAGTAATGGAAGGAATGGATAATGCTAGATTTGTATTAGTAACACGTAAGACGCGCTTACAGGAATTGATTGAACGCTTTAATACATGGCCACAAGCGAAATTCTATTTAGAGCATAACCATGTGGAAGTTGATGATTATCTTAATGAGCATGATCTTTATCAGAGGCAATTAATCCAAGCTGAATCAATATTAAAACCATTAGGTAGGTTTCAATTATTAGAAAGAAAACTATTGCCCAGTTACCAATTTTCTAAGCAAGATATTGTGGTTGTGATCGGGCAGGATGGCTTAGTTGCCAATACGTTAAAGTACCTGAATGGGCAGCCTATTATTGCGATTAACCCAGACCCAGCGAGATGGGATGGCAAATTATTACCTTTTGAAATAGGCCAACTAAAGGAAGTTGTACAAAAAACAATACAAGGCAAGGCAGAGCAAAAAACAGTTACTTTTGCACAAGCAACAACCAATGATGGTCAATCATTATTAGCGGTGAATGACTTGTTCATTGGCCCGAAAAGCCATACCTCTGCGCGTTATTTATTGAATTGGAAAGGGGAGAAAGAGTTTCAATCTTCTTCTGGAATTATAGTTTCAACAGGGTTGGGTTCAACGGGGTGGTTTCAATCTATTTTAGCTGGAGCTAAAGCGATTACAGGCGTGGCACATCATCCCCTTTCTAATGGATTTGGTTGGGGAGACAATAAATTGCAATTTAGCGTTAGGGAGCCTTTTTTAAGTAAAACAACGGGCACGAAATGGGTGTTTGGCACGATAGAAACAGAATCACCTCTAATGCTTGAATCGTTGATGCCTGATAATGGCGTTATTTTCTCAGATGGAATAGAAGATGATTTTTTACAGTTTAATGCGGGCTGTATTGTTACAGTGAAAATCTCAGATTTACGAGGGTTACTTGTTGGTTAGTTTAGTTTCATCAGCCTCAATATTTTTGCTTATTGAGGCTGATGACAGATTAAATTTTTCTACGTCGGTTCATTGTGAAACCTAGTAAGCCAAAGATGACAACTACGGCCCACATTGGGTAATTGCTCCAACGTGCATAAGGCGTTAACCCTGTCGTCGGGATGACATCAGTGGCAAGTACTGCTGTTTTAAACTGAGGCAGTATATCTTGGATTGTCCCGTCAGCGCTGATCACAGCAGTAATTCCATTATTGGTTGAGCGTAGTAATGGGCGACCTAACTCTAACGAACGCATTCGAGCCATTTGGAAATGCTGCCATGGGCCAATCGATTTTCCAAACCATGCGTCATTTGATACGGTAAGTAAGTAATCGCTATCTGGCTTAAAGTTATCTCTAACTTGCGTACCTAAGATTATCTCATAGCAAATTGCGGCTGTAAGATGCATATTCCCTACCGCTAGCTGAGCTTGTTGATAATCACCTCGGCTAAAACCTGACATAGGTAAGTTAAAGAAAGGGGCAATAGGGCGTAGTATATCCTCTAAGGGAACAAACTCGCCAAATGGAACTAAATGGTGTTTGTTATAACGATTTTTAGAAGGGTAAAGATACGGCGTTTTATCACCTAATACGATAATAGTATTAAAAAATTCATACTCACCATTCGCTGGCCTTGCATCGACAATTCCGGTTATTAAGCGCGTATTAGAGCCTGCCAGCAGTTGATCGAGGGATTTTAACCAAGCTTGGTTATCGAGTTCAACGGAAGGGACGGCAGATTCGGGCCAAATGATCAGTGAAGCTTTACCTATATAAGGCCTTGATAACTCCATATAGGTGTCTTTGGTCTTTTGTAAAAAGCTGGCTTCCCATTTCATCGATTGGGGAATATTGCCTTGTACTAAAGCAACTTGCATTTTTTTTGCTTCAAGAGGGGTGAACCATTGAATATTCTTGGCAAGTAGGGGGGCAAACAATAAAACCGCAGCCGCTATTAAGGCCATAAAACTGCGGCGTATTATCGCTAGCACTAATAGGCCACTGATACTAAATAGCAACAAGGTAACCATTTCAACACCAAAAACTGGTGCTAATGCTTTCATTGGCCCATCAATTTGGCTATAACCAAATTGGAGCCATGGGAAGCCAGTTAATACCCAACCTCGTAGGAATTCAGTTAACTGCCAAAGTGCAGGTGCAAGGAAGACTAAACGCCAGATATTGGCACTGGGAGCAAATTTAGTGAGTAATGCCCCAAATAGACCGGTATAAAGAGAGAGATATGCCGCCAGAAGAATAACGATAAGTACATTAACAGGGCCAGGCATTCCACCAAAGTCAGCAATACTCACGTAAACCCAATTGACACCGCTACCAAATAAACCAAACCCCCAAGCAAAGCCAATCGAAAAAGATTGCTTAACCGTCCGCTGTAAGGTGAGTAATTGAAGGAAAAGAATAGAAAGTAGTGCAGCGGGCCAGATATCAAAAGGCGAAAAAGCCAGTGTTCCACTGGCTCCAAATAGTAAAGCCAGCAGTAACCGTAACCGCTGACTTTGATAAATAGACGTTGAATTCATTAAGTCTGTTCTTCTTCCAAAGTCGGAACTGGCGCGTCATCTGGAATTTTCACGTGAAGCAGAAGAATTCGACGACTGTCTGCCATGGCAACTTTAAATTGGTAATTGTCTATAGTGATAACCTCACCACGGGAAGGTAAGTGACCAAAGGCTTGCATAACTAAACCGCCCACGGTATCAACTTCTTCATCACTAAATTGTGTATTAAAAGCATCATTGAAGTCTTCTATCTGCGTCAGCGCGCGGACAGAATAAGAATGCCGACTGAGTTGACGGATATCAACGTCATCTTGGTCGTCATATTCATCTTCGATTTCGCCAACAATAAGCTCTAAAATATCTTCAATGGTAACAAGCCCTGACACACCACCAAACTCGTCAATGACGATAGCCATATGGTAGCGTTGAGAGCGGAACTCTTTGAGTAGCCTGTCTACTCGCTTACTTTCAGGTACAACAACTGCTTGACGTAAGACTTTATCGATACTAAAAGGTTCTGCGTCAGTGCGCATAAATGGCAGCAAATCTTTTGCCATTAATAAACCTTCTATGTGGTCTTTATCTTCACTAATAACAGGGAAGCGTGAGTGGGCTGAATCAATAATGACATCAAGGCACTCATCAAGCGTTTGATTGCGTTTTAAGGTAACAATTTGGGAACGCGGGATCATAATATCGCGTACGCGTTGATCCGCAATGTCCATTACCCCTTCAAGCATTTCGCGGGTATCAGGATCAATCAAATCGTTTTGTTCAGAGTCGCGGATTAATTCGACTAAGTCATCACGATTTTTAGGTTCACCGTGGAACAGGTGATTTAATAGTGCAAAAAACCCTTTCTTAGGACCAGGGTTATCGCTACTCGAAGAGTTATCGTCGCTCATGGCGGTTAATTTTGTATTCCTCAATAAAATACTCGACATACTTTGAACTACAGCGCTGTTAGCTGTACTCGGCTATGGGTTTAATAGCACAAGTTAAAGTATTTAGAGCTAGGTTAGTTAATAAAAACAACTTGCTTGATTCTTTTTTAGCATAAAACTGACGGTTTATCCTCATAATTACCGTCAGTTTTTTGTAAAATAATGCTTTTTTATAAAAGATAACTAGAAAAATTATAGTTAGATCATGCTTTCTCTGCAAGATAGGGGTCGTCATAACCTAATTCTGCTAAGATTTCAGTTTCTAAGCTTTCCATTTCTTCAGCTTCATCATCTTCAATATGGTCATAACCTAGTAGATGTAAGCAACCGTGGATCACCATATGTGCCCAGTGCTCTTCAGCACTTTTTTGTTGTTCAATCGCTTCTTGCTCAACAACTTGACGACAAATAATTAAATCGCCTAATAATGGCAGCTCAATTTCCGGCGGTGCTTCAAAAGGAAAAGATAATACATTTGTGGGCTTATCTTTTCCTCGGTAGGTTAAGTTTAAATGATGGCTTTCCGCTTCGTCTACAATGCGAATGGTGACTTCACTTTGCGCTTGAAATTTAGGCAGTACTGCGGCTAACCAGCGTTCAAATAAAGCTTCAGAGGGTAAGCCGTCCGGATTTTCACATGCAATTTGTAAATCGAGAATAATATCGATGCCACTCATTTATTGGTTTTCCTGCTTTTCAAATTGCTGTTGTCGTTCTTTTTCTTCACGTAACTGCTGGCGGCGCTTATTGTCTTGCTCTTCCCATGCTTCATAAGCCATAACAACTTTAGCCACTACTGGGTGACGAACAACGTCTTCACTGTGGAAAAAATTAAAGCTTAAATCATCAACCCCAGAAAGGACTTCTATGGCGTGACGTAAACCCGATTTACTGCCGCGCGGTAAGTCAACTTGGGTAATATCCCCTGTTACCACCGCTTTGGAATTAAACCCAATACGCGTCAAAAACATTTTCATCTGTTCGATGGTCGTGTTTTGGCTTTCATCTAAAATAATAAAAGCATCATTTAAGGTGCGGCCGCGCATATACGCCAATGGCGCAACTTCAATCACGTTTCGCTCAATCAGTTTTTCAACTTTTTCAAAGCCTAACATTTCAAATAAGGCGTCATAAAGGGGGCGAAGATAAGGGTCAACTTTTTGGCTTAGATCCCCCGGTAAGAAACCGAGCTTCTCACCAGCCTCAACAGCTGGACGAGTTAGCAATATTCGGCGAACTTCTTGGCGCTCTAGTGCATCAACAGCAGCGGCAACAGCTAAGTATGTTTTCCCTGTCCCAGCAGGGCCAATCCCAAACGTAATATCATGGTCTAAAATATTTGCGATATATTGCGCTTGGTTTGGTGTACGAGGCTTGATTACACCACGTTTTGTTTTGATATTCACGGCCTTACCGTAGTCTGGCACGCTGTCAGCGGATTGCTCTAAGACACGGCTATCGAGTATCGCTAAGTGGATGTTTTCAGGGTCTATATCCGGAATAACACCGCGCACAGGGGAGGTATCCACATACAGCTGGCGTAAAATTTTACTTGCCGCTTGTACATTAAGTGGTTTGCCCGATATTTTAAAACGGTTATCGCGTCGGTTAATTTCGATGGCAAGACGGCGTTCAAGTTGCTTAATATTGTCATCAAATGGCCCGCAGAGGCTCATTAAACGCTGGTTATCTGCGGGTTCTAGAAAGATTTCTTGTGTTGCGATTTGCAAAGTTGTTGTATCGGTCACTGAATATCCTATCGTTAGATTATTACTTAGGGTTGATAGTTGCCAACACCTAGCTCATCTTCTTTACGAGTACGTGCAATGACAGATGCAGGGGATTCGTGAACACGAAGATCCATTTGCTCCTCTGTGCGGATCACTTTGCCGCGTAGGGAGTTTGCATAGACGTCCACGATTTCTACATCCACAAATTTACCAATCATATCCGGTGTGCCTTCAAAATTCACAACGCGGTTATTTTCGGTACGGCCAGAAAGTTCCATGAGGCTCTTACGTGAAGGGCCTTCCACTAAGATGCGTTGTACAGAGCCTAACATGGCACGGCTAAAGCTCATGGCTTGTTGGTTAATGCGCTGTTGCAATAAGTATAGACGCTGTTTTTTCTCATCTTCACTGACATCATCTGGAAGGTCGGCCGCAGGTGTACCGGGACGCGCTGAGTAAACAAAGCTAAAACTCATATCAAAATCCACATCAGCGATTAACTTCATGGTTTTTTCAAAATCATCGTTAGTTTCGCCAGGGAAGCCAACAATAAAATCTGAACTAATAAGAATATCAGGGCGAGCTTCACGCAGTTTGCGAATAATGGCTTTATATTCTAGTGCGGTATGAGCCCGTTTCATCATGGTAAGAATACGGTCAGAACCACTTTGCACTGGAAGGTGTAAATAGCTCACCAATTCAGGGGTATCACGGTATACTTCAATGATATCATCTGTAAATTCAATTGGATGACTGGTTGTAAAGCGTACACGGTCAATCCCATCGATAGCAGCAACGAGGCGTAATAATTCGGCAAATGAGCAAATTTCACCATCAAAGGTTTCACCACGATAAGCGTTAACGTTTTGCCCTAACAAGTTAACTTCACGGACACCTTGTGCTGCTAATTGTGCAATTTCAAATAAAATATCATCACAAGGGCGGCTAACTTCTTCGCCTCGTGTATAAGGCACTACGCAGAAAGTACAATATTTATTACAGCCTTCCATAATTGAAACGAATGCGCTTGGGCCTTCTGCTCGTGGTTCAGGTAAGCGATCAAACTTTTCAATTTCAGGGAAACTGATATCAATCACAGGGCTACGGGTACCTTGCACCTGATTAATCATTTCAGGCAAGCGGTGTAAGGTCTGTGGACCGAAAACAATATCAACACTTGGTGCACGCTGACGGATAAAGTCCCCTTCTTGTGAGGCTACGCAACCGCCGACACCAATAATGATATCTGGGTTTTTATCCTTAAACGTTTTCCAACGCCCGAGTTGATGGAAAACCTTTTCTTGCGCTTTTTCACGAATTGAGCAGGTATTTAGCAGTAATAAATCAGCTTCTTCTGCAACTTCAGTGAGTTGGTAACCATGGGTGTTTTCCAATAAAGAAACCATTTTGGATGAGTCATACTCATTCATTTGGCAACCCCAAGTTTTAATGTATAGCTTTTTATTCGTCGACATGTCGTATATCCGGTGTTTTCGAAGCGGCTAGTGTAATGGACCTCGAAACGCGTTGTAAATCCAAAGTCCTACCCTCTTTTTGGGAACTTGCATGCATTTTGATGAAAAACATCATTGTATGATGGGATAAATGCAAAGATATTTAAAATAATATCACTACACCAAATTTAAGGGCAGGCAATTTGCCTATTGTTTTAAAGTTAGGGCGTATTGTATTCATTTGAGGCATCAGTGACTAGAGGATGTTGAGTATTTGTGGTTAATTTTTATGCAAATTAACGGCTTTTAAGCAAAACAGGCCACTTATGGCGTCGCGGTATTAACTCAATGTAGCACTCTTATGGGTTTCTAACATGGATATTTTCTGTGAGAGCCGCAAATATTGGGTACAATAGCTTAATCAAATAATAATCCCATCAAACAATGAATAGTGTAGCTAATGTGATGAATAAATTAATCGAATCTTATGATGTTGTCGTGGTGGGAGCCGGTATGACGGGTGCCGCGGCAGCATTGGGCTTTGCCCAAGAAGGCATGCGAGTCGCTTTGCTTGAAAAGGCAAAACCAGCGGCATTCGATCCACAAAGCGCACCTGATGTCCGTATTTCTGCGATTAGCCGTGCATCCGTTGAATTATTGCAACAATTAGGTGCTTGGCAGCATGTAGAGGCCATGAGGAGTGCCCCTTACAGGCAGCTAGAAACATGGGAAGAACCGGGTAGCAATGTTCTTTTTGACGCTCAAAGCCTTGGGTTGCCAGAACTCGGGTTTATGGTTGAAAACCGCGTACTGCAACTTGCACTATGGCGTGAGTGTGAAAAATACGACAATTTAGAATTGGTTTGCCCTGCGCAGTTGGTTAATTTATATCGGCCTCAGAACCAAAAAACGTGGTGTATTGAATTAGATGATAACCGAACTATAGAAGCGCAACTTGTTGTGGGAGCCGATGGCGCTAACTCCCAAGTGCGTAAAATGGCGGGGATTGGCAACCGTGGTTGGCAATATCGCCAATCATGTATGTTAATTACTATTCAAACACAGCAACCTCAGCAAGATAAAACATGGCAACAGTTTTTTCCATCGGGCCCTAGAGCATTCTTGCCTTTATATGATCACTGGGCTTCTTTGGTTTGGTATGATAGCCCTGACAAAATTAGGCGTCTGCAAGGGATGTCGATGGAACAGTTAACAGGGGCGGTTTCAGAGGCCTTCCCTGAACGTTTAGGGCCAATAACCGCAGTGGCTTCAGGGGCTTTCCCATTAACACGTCATCACGCGAACCGCTATGTTCTTGATGGTCTAGCACTGATTGGCGATGCGGCGCACACCATTAATCCATTAGCGGGGCAAGGCGTCAATCTTGGGTACCGTGATGTAGATGCGTTGTTAAAAGAAGTCATTTATGCACGTGAATATCTACAGCCTTGGTGCTCCATTGAGGTATTAAAACGTTATCAGCGTCGTCGTTTACCTGACAACTTAGTTATGCAAGCAGGGATGGATGTTTTCTATATGGCATTTAGTGAAAGTTTACCGGGGTTGAAAATGTTAAGAAACCTCGGGTTAATGGCAGCTCAGCGCGCTGGAGAAGCTAAAAAACTGGCATTGAAATATGCCTTAGGGTTATAACGTTGATGTGAAATGGACAATAAAATAGGCCGCTACCAGCGGCCTATTTTATTTAAGGTAATAAATGTGGTTTATTGTTAACTAGATCAATAGGTTGTATATCATTTGATTTATTGATATTGATAATGCTATCACCTTCAGTTAGCTCTGGGTCAAATGTCGCATTTTTATCTGAAAATGCATGTGCTAACTTTTCGGTATCTAATTCTTTTTCCCAACGGGCGACGACAATACAGGCGCATGCGTTACCAACTAAATTAGTTAAAGCACGGCATTCTGACATAAAACGGTCGATACCGAGGATTAATGCCATACCTGCAACAGGGATGCTTGGTACTACCATTAATGTTGCTGCGAGAGTAATAAACCCTGCGCCAGTCACCCCTGCAGCTCCTTTTGAGCTGATCATTGCGACAAGCAGTATAGAAAGTTGCTGCCAAATTGTGAGTTCAATATTAGTGGCTTGGGCAATAAACAGTGCAGCCATGGTCATATAGATATTGGTACCATCAAGGTTGAATGAATAACCTGTTGGGATCACTAAACCTACAACTGATTTTTCACAACCAGCCCGTTCCATTTTTCTCATCAAACTTGGCAGTGCAGCTTCAGAAGAAGAAGTCCCTAAAACGAGCCAAAGTTCATCCTTGATGTATTTAATGAGTTCGATGATTGAGAAGCCGTTGTATTTTGCGACAGCGCCAAGAACAACTAAGACAAAGAGCAGGGAGGTAATGTAGAAAGTTACTATCAGCATCATTAAGTTACCGATAGATGAAATACCATATTTACCAATGGTAAATGCCATTGCCCCAAATGCCCCGATAGGTGCTAGTTTCATTAGCATCGCAACCATTTTGAACACAGGTTCAGAAAAGTTTTGCAGCAATTTAACTATTGGCTCACCATGTTTACCTGTTGCGGCTAATGCTAACCCGAAAATAATCGCAATAAATAAGACTTGTAGGATATTACCATTCACTAATGGGCTAATGACCGTATCTGGAATGATGTTCATCAAAAAGCCAACAATGGAAGACTCATGGGCTTTTTCGACATAGCTAGCAACTTTTGTGCTATCGAGCGTTGCTGGGTCGATATTAAGCCCAGAACCTGGGCGGATGACATTCGCGACAATAAGGCCGATAAATAATGCAATGGTTGAGAAAGTCAGAAAGTACAGCATAGCTTTACCTGCGACACTGCCGACCGCTTTCATATTAGACATCCCTGAAATACCGGTTACTACGGTTAAAAAGATGACAGGTGCGATGATCATTTTTACGATTTTGATGAACCCATCACCAAGTGGTTTTAATGACTCTCCGGCCTCAGGGAAAAAGTGACCAAGTGCAATACCGAGCAAGATGGCTACGATCACTTGAACATATAAAATCTTATATATTGGTTGCTTTATCATGTTTCGCATAAATTTTCTCTGTAAAAATGTTACGTTTGGCAATTTATAATTATTAGGTTTTAAAACTTTTATTAGAGTTTTTGAGAGCTAATCAATTGGAATGGAAGATGGGATTGAATGTACTAATGACCGCAGCTAGAAAGGATCTTACCCGCCATTAATCACACCTAACTACAATTCGTCGGAAGATTATCACTTTCACTGGTTAATAAAAAATGACTTAAGTCACATATTTGATATAAAAGTTAAACAAAGGTAAATTTTACGCGTTAAATGTTGATCTGTTTTAACTGTAAGGAACTAAATTTGTTATTTGTCGGATAATGATGATTTGTAAAAGGCAGGCAATGAAAAGAAATTTTTCAGCTAATAACCAGCATGAAAATATGGAAAATTTATAAAAATAGCGTGTGTAGAAAGAGATGTATGGATTTATTCGTGGAATGCCAAATTGTTTCTATTTAAGTTTTTAATAAAAAGAATAAACCAAAATAGCATGGCATCGCGTTGATATTATAGGAGAAAATCAATCAGTAAACTGAGATAGGAAAAATGAAAGAAGGAAGTGAAGAAAGATGGCTGGGGTACCAGGATTCGAACCTGGGAATGCCAGGATCAAAACCTGGTGCCTTACCGCTTGGCGATACCCCAATCTTAAATTTTGTTCTACCAAGAAGGTAGATGGTGCGGGAGACAAGACTTGAACTTGCACACCTTGCGGCGCCAGAACCTAAATCTGGTGCGTCTACCAATTTCGCCACTCCCGCAAACAATGGTGGCTATGACGGGATTCGAACCTGTGACCCCAACATTATGAGTGTTGTGCTCTAACCAGCTGAGCTACATAGCCATTTTATGTTTTTCAAAATGAAGTTTTTGACAATCTAGATAGGGTAGTAGATGGCTGGGGTACCAGGATTCGAACCTGGGAATGCCAGGATCAAAACCTGGTGCCTTACCGCTTGGCGATACCCCATCCGGGAATTCTACTACAGATTGTATTAAGATGGCTGGGGTACCAGGATTCGAACCTGGGAATGCCAGGATCAAAACCTGGTGCCTTACCGCTTGGCGATACCCCAATCTTAAATTCAATGCTACCGAGAAGGAAAATGGTGCGGGAGACAAGACTTGAACTTGCACACCTTGCGGCGCCAGAACCTAAATCTGGTGCGTCTACCAATTTCGCCACTCCCGCAAATAATGGTGGCTATGACGGGATTCGAACCTGTGACCCCAACATTATGAGTGTTGTGCTCTAACCAGCTGAGCTACATAGCCATCTTTTTTTGCATAACCTTCGTCGGCGTTGCGGGGCGCATTATGCTAATTACAGACACGACAGTCAACAGCTTTTTGCACTATTTTTCAGAAAATGCGTCTGTTTGTCTGATGAATAATCATTTTGTCGATAAAGCCAGCAAAAAACAAGCCCATATTTGAAAAAATCTTTTTCGGGAGGATCAAGATGGAAGGGGAATTATTCGAATGATAGCAGCGTTGAAAACGTATACTTAGTGAAAACAGAGTGGAACCCAGCTTTAAAATTTAAGTTATTTAAGTTTAATCAATCCAATGAATTGCTGAGTTTTCGTGTTAGGGGAAAACAAAAAAGCAGGCATAAAACCTGCTTTTATGAAAAATAAACGGAGAAATTAATTTTCAAATAATTTTTGCAGTAACTCACCATTAAGCATAGCTCGTTTGGTGAGGGCAAATGCGCCTATTGCTGAGTTATGGACAAGTTGTGATGTGACAATAGGTAAGTTTTCTCTAAACCCTTTAAGGGCTTGAGTGTCAATGCAGCTTTGGATCGCCGGAATAAGAACCAGTTCGGCTTCTGTGATGTCACCTGCAATAACCACTTTTTCAGGGTTGAAGAGGTTTATTGAAATAGCAATGGCTTTACCGATCTGACGACCGACATGTTGGATGACTTCAGTCGCTAGCGGGTCACTTTTGTTGGCCGCTTGGCAGATATGAGAAATTGTACAGGTTTCTGCGGTCAGAGAACTTGAATAACCTTGTTCTAGGCGCTGTCTTACGCGGGCTTCGATAGCTTGGTTTGAGGCAATGGTTTCTAAGCAACCAAAATTACCACAGTGGCATAGTTCACCCAGTGGGTCTACTTGGATGTGACCAATCTCCCCTAAGTTCCCACGGTGATTGAGCAGGATTTCTTTGTTAATAACTAAGCCTGCTCCAGCGCCTCTGTGGATACGTACTAGAAGTGAGTCCTCACAATCACGGGTTGCACCAAAATAGCTCTCAGCAAGGGCTAGGCTGCGAATATCGTGGCCAGCATAGCAAGTGATATTAAAATGTGATTGTAAATTATCAATAAGGTGCCAGTTATCAACTTTAATATGCGGCATGTAATAGACAATACCGCTGTGAGGGTTAACCAACCCCGGAAGGATAACAGAAATTGCGATTAACTCTTTAAGGCGACGATGGTTTTTATCAATAAAGTCTTCAAGGGCAGCAATTAACTTTTCTTCGACAGCCTGCTGAGAAGGCGCTGTAATAGGATAATGACCATCAATAATCATTTTACCACCTAAGTCGTATAAGGCTATGGTGGCATCATAGCGCCCTAAACGGACACCAATAGTATGGAAATTTTTATGTTCAGAAACAATTGAAATGGCACGGCGGCCCCCAGTGGAGGCCTGCTGGTCAACTTCCTTGATTAAACCACGTTCGAGTAGTTGGCGAGTGATCTTAGTCACACTGGCTGGGGCAAGCTGGCTTTGCTCCGCTATTTGAATTCTTGATATCGGACCTTGTTGGTCAATCAAGCTATAAACGACGGCACTATTTAATTGTTTGACGAGATCAATATTACCAATTTGCTTTAGCGAGTGGCTTTGATTCATTAGCTAGTTACTCATTTTTTGTAGACTTCGTCTCCGTTAACGTAGGTTGCGAGGACGTTGAAGTCGTGGTTAAACGCGGTCAAATTCGCAATTTTACCAGGAGCAATCGACCCTAAGGTGTTATCAACTCCAATGGCTCTTGCGGGGTAGAGCGTTGCCATTCTAAGTGTTTCATCCAATGCAATGCCGACGTGTTCTACACTGTTTTTGACTGCATCAATCATAGTCAGTGATGAACCGCTGAGTGTGCCATTTTCATCCACACATAATCCATTACGGTAGTATATGGTTTTACCTGCAAAGATAAAATGATCCATTTCACCAGTTTGCGGATCAATCCCTGCTGGTGCAGTTGCATCTGTGACTAAAATTAATTTATCACCTTTTAAATGCTTACTGTTGCGAATATTTGCCCATTGTACATGTAAACCGTCAGCAATAATTCCAGCATACACTTCCGGTGTGTCATAAATGGCACCGACTAACCCTGGTCCTCGGCCTGAAATATATGGCATAGCATTGAAAAGGTGGGTTGAGAAATTTATACCCGCTTTAAAGCCCAGTCTGGCTTCTTCATATGTGGCATTAGAGTGCCCCGCTGAAATAACGATACCCGCGTTTTTTAATTGACGGATATAACCCTGTTCAACCATTTCAGGTGCTAAGGTGATTTTAGTGATAGCGTCTGCGTGAGAAGCTAAGTAATCAATCATTTGTGCTGTTGGTTGACGAATAAACTCGGGGTTATGTGTGCCTTTTTTGATGACATTAATGTAAGGGCCTTCTAAATGAAGCCCAAGCGCTTGGTTTTTATGTTCTTTTAAGTATTCAGTCATGACTTCAACGCCATGTTTCATTAGCTCATCGGAACAAGTGATCAATGTCGGTAAATAACTTGTGCAGCCTGTGCGCTCGTTGGCTTTTTGCATGATATCCAAGTTTTTCAATGTAACATTTTCTTTATTATCATTGAATTGGACACCGCCACAGCCATTGACCTGCAAGTCAATAAAACCAGGGGAGAGAATAGCCCCTTGTAAATCATGCTGTGGAATATTGGCAGGTAGTTCAGCGACAGGACAAACATCCTTGATGATTTCACCATCAATGATGACAGCATGGTTATCCAGTCTTTCATGACCTGTATAAATAATGCAATTAGTTAGTGCATACATGGCTTAAAACTCCTGACCTCTGGGGATTTGGGTCACCGACCAGCTTTCGCTGATCGGGTGATTGATAAATATAATCTTAGTTAAACTTCTCAAGGATTTCAGATTCTAGCTGTTTGAAATATTTAAGTGTTTTGACTTTCAATTCGAGTGTTGCGGGTTCATCACAAACAATCAGTGCTTTCGGGTGCATTTGCACACAACTGATTGTCCACATATGGTTAACAGAGCCCTCAACGGCAGCGTGTACGGCATTCGCTTTATTGGCACCAGTAGCTAAGACCATCAGTTCTTGGGCATCCATTAATGTGGCAACACCTACGGTTAATGCAAACTTAGGTACTTGGTTAATATCATTGTCAAAAAAGCGCGAATTTGCTTGGCGAGTTTCTGGTGTTAACGTTTTAATTCGCGTGCGAGAATTCAAAGATGAACCGGGTTCATTAAAAGCAATGTGGCCATCATTGCCAACGCCGCCCATAAACAGGTTTATTTTACCAAAAGATTTAATTTTATCTTCGTAGCGTTGACATTCGGCATCAACATCAGGGGCATTGCCATTAAGTAAGTTGATATTTTCAGCTTGGATATCAATATGATTGAAAAAATTTTCATGCATAAAGGTATGGTAGCTTTGAGGATGATTAGCTGGAATACCAATATATTCATCCATATTGAATGTTACTACGTGCTTAAAACTCACTTTACCCGCTTTGTATAAAGCAATCAGTGCCTTATATGTTGCTAGGGGGGTACCACCTGTTGGCAACCCAAGTACAAAAGGTTTCTCTGCAGTTGGGTTGAATGCATTGATTTTATCAGCGATGTACTGTGCGGACCAGATTCCGACATCATGTGCATTGTTAAGTGGGATTAGCCTCATGTCTCTATTACCTCTAATAAGTCTGTGAAATCTTTCATGTATATATGTATCCCTGATGTTATTCATTAGATATAGGAATACTCGTTATACTTCAAATTTATTGTGCGTTATCACTTGGTTGCCATGTTATTTTTATCTCATAACATCGTTTCAAGTGTGCTGAGAATATACAGGTTAATGGCTTAAATAAGTTATTTTTAATCATAAAATAAGTTTTCAATAATAGCTACTAATTTAGTCATATCAGGAACTCTTTCGTTGACATTTATCACAAATCACACCTATTTATTTTGCATCGCGAAACAATTAATTTAGACTATGAAATTGATACTCTCAATAACCTAAATTATGATTTAGGTGTGTGAACAAGAAGATCCCGTAAATGGGGCAAAAATAGGGCGATAAAGGGGGAGTTTGTGAATATTCTTAGCTACTTACAGCGGATTGGTAGGGCACTTATGGTGCCAGTTGCTGTACTACCAGCCGCAGCAATCCTTATGGGGATTGGCTATTGGATCGACCCAGATGGTTGGGGAGCGAATAGTGCAATCGCGGCGTTACTGATTAAATCTGGTGCGGCAATTATTGATAATATGTCCGTACTGTTTGCAATTGGTGTTGCTTATGGAATGTCAAAAGATAAGGATGGTGCAGCTGCACTGACCGGTTTTGTCGGCTTCTTAGTGGTGACAACACTGTGTTCTCCTGCATCTTATTCCATGATTATGAATGTTCCGTTGGAAACGGTTCCTGCGGCATTTGGTAAAATTAATAACCAGTTCGTCGGTATCTTAGTTGGGGTACTGTCTGCTGAATTGTACAATCGTTACAGTGGTGTTGAGCTACCGAAAGCATTGTCGTTTTTCAGTGGTCGTCGCCTTGTCCCGATTTTAACTTCTTTCTTAATGATCATCTTAGCCTTCATACTGATGTATGTTTGGCCGGTGGTGTATAACGGTTTAGTGTCTTTCGGTGAAAGCATTAAAGATTTAGGCTCAGTTGGTGCCGGTATTTATGCCTTCTTCAACCGTTTATTAATTCCTGTTGGTTTGCACCATGCACTTAACTCTGTGTTCTGGTTTGACGTTGCAGGGATCAATGATATTCCAAACTTCTTAGGCGGTGCTAAGTCTATTGAAGCAGGTCTTGCAACTGTGGGTATTACTGGCCGCTACCAAGCTGGTTTCTTCCCAATTATGATGTTCGGTTTGCCGGGTGCAGCATTAGCGATTTACCACTGTGCACGTCCAGAAAACAAAGCAAAAGTAGCGGGTATCATGATCGCGGGTGCATTCGCGGCATTCTTTACTGGTATCACTGAACCTCTTGAATTCTCATTTATGTTCGTGGCGCCAATACTGTATGTTGTTCATGCATTATTAACGGGTATTTCGGTATATATCGCAGCCACCATGGAGTGGATTTCTGGGTTCGGTTTCAGTGCAGGTTTAGTCGATATGCTGTTGCAATCACGTAACCCATTAGCTGTTCAGTGGTATATGTTGATTGTCCAAGGTTTAGTATTCTTCTGTATTTACTATGTCATTTTCCGCTTTATGATCCGCAAATTTAACCTGTTAACGCCAGGTCGTGAAGAAAGTGCGGGTGACGAAACCATTGACGGTTATGACGAAAGCATTAGCCCTGCTGATAGCAGTGACAGCGATATCCAAAAAGAAGCGCGCCAATATGTTGCCGCAGTAGGTGGTAGCGACAATATCGTCAGTATTGATGCCTGTATTACGCGTTTACGTTTAGGCGTTAAAGATTCAGCAGTTGTTAATGATGCCATGACCAAACGTTTGGGCGCTTCAGGTGTTATCCGTTTAAGCAAACAGAATGTTCAAGTGATTGTGGGGACTCGAGCTGAATTGGTCGCAAAAGCAATGACTGAAGTGATTGCAAAAGGCCCAATTGCAGGTTCTGCGCCAGTTGCAGCAGCAGAAGAGAAAAAAGCCGCAGAGCCTGAGAAAGCAAAAGGTAATGCGATTCTATCCTTAGTTGCGCCAGTAAGTGGTCAAGTTTTCTCCCTTGACGACGTACCAGATGAAGCATTCTCTAGCCGCATTGTGGGTGATGGTATTGCTATCAAACCAACAAGCAGCGAAGTGTTAGCGCCGGCATCAGGTACGGTGGTGAAAATTTTCGAAACTAACCACGCATTCTGCCTTGAAACAGAAAACGGTGTCGAACTCATCGTTCATATGGGGATTGATACGGTTGCACTGAAAGGCGAAGGTTGTGCTCGTTTAGTGGAAGAAGGTGCAGAAGTGACTGCGGGTACACCTATCCTGAAATTAGATTTACCGTTCCTTGAAGCTAATGCTAAATCAATGATTAGCCCAGTTATCATCAGCAATATCGATGATTTCGCGGGTGTCGAGATTTTAGTTGAAGGCGACGTGAAAGCAGGCGAAACGGTTATTTATAATGTGCTGAAATAATTCAGTTTAATATTATAAGTTAGTAAAAGGGTGGCTTAGGCCACCCTTTTTTATGATATTTAATAAGGAAAAGAGAACCATACAGGGTATAACAAATAATGATAATCAGTATTAATTGAGTTTGGTTTATAAAAAAAACATAATTAATTTTTAGCTTTTTTGGGGCTGAAATACGCGAATAATTAAAATCAAAGCATCTAAAAGCAATATAAGAAGGTGTCTATAAGGAGAAAATTATGGGGTTAAAATTCATCTGGTTTGATAAACAAACAGAAGAATATGTTGGTGAAGAGTATTCTATTGACTTAGAGAATGACGGTAGCATTATAGAAGCAACTATTAACCCTGAAAAACATTATTAATTAATGGTTGTTTTGATGTGGTTTCTGATTGGGGCTCTAATCTTCAATATTATATAAAACGTAAAATTGATTTTAGTAAATATGATTGCCAAGTTTCATTCGATTATCTAGATGGATGATAATTAATTATATTATTAATAATATAATTCACTTGTTTTTATACAGATTAATATTTTTCTATAAAGATGGATTAACTATTTAAAAAAATAATAAAATAAGTGGTAAATAATTCATTGTTATTATTTAAAATAAAAGTAAAAGATTGTGGCAATGTTAGGGATTTATTTAAAGTAATAACATAAGGAATATGTAATATGACGGAATCAGTGAAGCATCTACAGATTCATAAGCTAGAAGATATGAATATACACAGAAACTTAGGTGCAAGTCATAACCCGATGCAGATAGGGCCACCCAGTATAACCATTCATGTCGCGCCTAAAGGAAGTCCAATTTACAATCATTTAGGAGAAGATATAGGGAGTACATCTCAATGGGGACACACCTATATTAGTATTCGAGGCGTTAACCCAGTGACACATAATTATGAACAGATTAGCATGGGGCTTAGTCCAGGGGAAGATTGGGGGACATCAAAAGATAATTTGTCTTTTAATGACCATGTTCGCTATAAAAGTGCTTCTACATTGACGATTACATCAAATAATCAACAGTTTTTTAGTCATTCTTTAATAGCAGGTACCATAACAAGCTATTCTCATACAGTTTCACTCCCTACCATTGATTTAGGAGAAATTTCGTGAGGCTGATTTCATGGTCTATCGTTATAGGAGCGTTCATGATGGGGACTCCAACGTGGGGAGGAAATACAACCCCTCCTTTAATTCCAACTGTAAGGGATCGTCTATATACCATTGGGTATAATGAAACAGAGCTACGTTATGACTCAGATCTACCTAAACGAGTACCTTATCCCAAAAATCAACAACAAGTGGTTGAATTATATCATCGGGCATTAAAATCTAATAAGGAAGATGATAACTATGCTTTGTTTTCTTTTTTCAGAATTGGTTGCACCGATTTTAAGCATTTACATAATGTGAAAGTTACAAAAGAAGAGTGTGCACTGGCAAATTTCTTTTTGAAGAGGGTGCTAGAAATTAATTCTAACAATGGATTAGCTCTGTTATTTACAGGGGTAAACTATCAGCATGGTAATGGGGGGGAAATAAATATGCCAGAAGCAATTTTATATTATGAACAAGCTTACCACCTTTATGGTAATAAGGTACTTACCGCAGGTAAAAACCTTTCGACGATTTATTTACATGGACTCGGAGGGGTCCCTCAGGACTTTAATAAAGCTAAGTACTACTTAGAAATGGTAGCAAGAGATAATCCAAAGGGGCAAGATGCATATTACCTCAAGAATTTTGATACTTATGTTGATTTACTCAAAATATCAAATGAGGGCGATAAATGTAAGCAACAAAATCCTAATAACCGCACTTGGGTAAATGAATGTAATGATAAAGTAGAAAAACAAATAAAGGCATACCTAAAAAAATATAGAGATAATCAGAAAAATGCGATTGGTTAATTTATGACTAGTATGAAAGGTAACTGTGAATAATACCCTAAAATAGAGTAATAAAAATACTCTATTTTTTTCGTGTTAAAAAATTAAATTTGTTAATTATTTTGGCGAAATCTCAAACTAGGTTGTCTAATTTGCATAAGCAAGGGGCTTTTTTCATCGATAAGATAACTTTTCAATGACTCATGAGGACTTATCTGTGGATTGGCTACTGTGTTTGTTTGGATTTATTTCAGGAATAACAACGGCATTATTCGGTTTTGGTGGCGGTTTTATTACGGTTCCACTGTTATATGCTTTGATTACTTTAGTGTGGGGGCCGCAAAGCGAGGCAAGCAGTGTAGCAATGCAAATTGCGGTAGCAACATCAACCTGTGTAATGATCTTTTCATCGGCGCTTTCTAGCCGTACTCATTACCTTAAAGGCAACCTGAGTTGGCCGATTATACGTCCCTTTGTTATCCCTATTTCAATTGGTGGAATTTTTGGGGCAATAGTGGCGCTATCAATAGATAGTGCGTTGATCCGTTGGATATTTATAGGTTACTTAGTCATTACTATTTTAGATTGCTTTATCCGCCCTGGTTTTATGAATACACAGACAAATGGTGTAACCGCATCACAAGGGGGCATTTTTGCAGATACCCCCATTGGGGTGGTGATTGGTGCTGTGGCTGCATTTCTTGGGGTCGGTGGGAGCGTGATGACAGTCCCTTTAATGCGACGTAGAGGCGCGAGTATGATCCAAGCGGCTGCATTTGCCAATCCATTGACATTACCAATGGCGATTACAGGAACATTGACGTACTTCTTTTTTGCTATCGACCAACACATTGACCTTGGCGCGGGTTTCCTTGGGATGATCTACATTAAAGGTGCATTGATTTTAATCGCAGCGTCATGGCTGGGAATTCGCTTTGCTGGTTTACTAATGCCTTATCTTAGTGATAAACGTCATGCACAAAGTTATCCGCTATTATTGCTAGTGGTGTTAATGGTGATGTTGTTCACTTAAAAATGAATTGGGCTGATGTCGGGAGTTTTTTGCCCTAAATTCCAGTTTGTTGCACCTTTTGGTGGCTAAGCGCAATCAAACGGTTGTTTCCTGATTGATTATGATAGAATATATTCAGATACTACACGCTTTTAGCGCGCTTTTGGCATTGAGGAATGATGACAATGAATGAGGCAGATGCTCGCCCAACAAATTTTATCCGTCAGATCATAGATGAAGATCTGGCGAGCGGAAAACACACATCAGTGCATACACGTTTTCCACCAGAACCGAATGGCTATTTACATATTGGTCATGCGAAATCAATCTGCTTGAATTTTGGCATTGCCAAGGACTATCAGGGACAATGTAATTTACGTTTTGATGATACCAACCCTGTAAAAGAAGATGTCGAATACGTTAACTCCATTCAAGAAGACGTTAAATGGCTAGGTTTTGAATGGACGGGGAATGTTCGTTATTCTTCTGATTATTTTGATACTTTGTATCAATACGCAATTGAACTGATCAACAAAGGTCTTGCTTATGTTGATGAGCTCAGCCCTGACGAAATCCGTGAATATCGCGGGACTTTGAAAGAGCCGGGTAAAAATAGCCCATACCGTGAGCGTTTAATTGAAGATAACTTAGCATTATTTGAAAAAATGCGTGCAGGTGGCTTTGAGGAAGGTAAAGCGTGTTTACGTGCTAAAATTGACATGGCATCCCCATTTATGGTGATGCGCGACCCGGTTTTATATCGTATTAAGTTTGCGGAACATCACCAATCTGGTAATAAGTGGTGCATTTATCCGATGTATGACTTCACACATTGTATTTCTGATGCGTTAGAAGGTATTACACATTCTTTATGTACACTTGAGTTCCAAGATAACCGTCGTTTATATGATTGGGTATTAGATAACATCACGATTGATTGTCATCCACGTCAGTACGAGTTTTCTCGTCTGAATTTGGAATATACGGTGATGTCTAAGCGTAAACTGAACCAATTAGTGACAGAAAAACATGTCAATGGTTGGGACGATCCACGCATGTTAACCATTTCAGGTTTGCGCCGTCGTGGTTATACCGCAGCTTCTATCCGCGAGTTCTGCCAACGTATTGGTGTCACTAAGCAAGACAACAACGTTGAAATGGCATCATTAGAGTCCTGTATTCGTGATGACCTGAATGAGTCAGCTCCGCGTGCAATGGCGGTTATTGATCCAGTGCGTGTGGTGATTGAAAACATGCCTGCTGGTGAAGAAATCTTAACGGCACCAAATCACCCAAATAAACCTGAGATGGGCACTCGCCAAGTGCCATTTAGCAATGAAATTTATATTGACCGTGCAGATTTTCGCGAGGAAGCAAATCGTCAATATAAACGTTTAGTTTTAGGTAAAGAAGTTCGCTTACGTAACGCTTATATCATCAAAGCTGAGCGTGTTGAGAAAGACGCAGAGGGCAATATCACGACTATTTATTGTACCTACGATGCAGGTACATTAAATAAAGACCCTGCGGATGGGCGTAAAGTCAGAGGGGTTATTCACTGGGTTAGCGTAGCACACGCACTGCCAGCAGAAATTCGTTTGTACGACCGCTTATTTACAGTACCAAACCCGGGTGCAGAAGAGGATTTCCTGTCGGTAATCAACCCAGAGTCATTGGTTATTCGCCAAGGGTTTGTTGAACCAAGCTTAAAAGATGCTGCCCCTGAAAAAGCATATCAGTTTGAGCGTGAAGGGTATTTTTGTGCAGATAACCGTTTAAGTAGCGCGGATAACTTGGTCTTTAATAGGACGGTAGGGTTGCGTGATACTTGGGCTAAAATAGAGTCTAACTAAAAAATGTTGTAAGCCAATGCACATTAGGTGCATTGGCTTTACCCTCTAACCCTAGTCACATACATATGTATATTTCTAGGGGGGATTTTTTGTTTTCTCTGTGATATTGAATAGAGAATAATAAAAAATAATCAACAGAAAATGAGGTTATTTAATCAGTTATTACCCTTGTAAATAAAGTGGTTTATTGCTGTATAGAAAGAACTACGCTAAATTAATTATGGTTTCTTGTGGTTATTAACCAATAATATCTGAAAATACTGAAATCAAAAATTGATTACGGGATTTAAATCACAAAACAATAAAATCGGTTAGACAGCTTGAAAGATTGTATGATAAAGATATACTCCAGTTAAGATTAATAAAGATATATAACACACAAAGTGATTAATTTGTTTTTATTAATCTTAATAACTAATGTTTTTTCAGGTTAAATTGAAAAGCCATTAGTTAGGTTAAATATAAATTAAATTTATATTTTTAAAAAAGATCAAATAATCTATTACTTGGTTTTAATAATTAAAAATATAAATAACAGGGTCAGTGAACTGAAAGCCCTCAGAGATCTTAATCAGATCTCTGAGGGCTTTTTTTGTTTTTATTCTAAGGAAATATTATGTCAAAACAACGTCGTTTATCTAAGATTTTTGCTCAGGATGGGAAATCCGTTACGCTAGCATTAGATGGTTATTTTTTCTCGACAAAAACAGAAGGTATCGATAATACAATAAAACAAATGCCAGAATTAGTCGCTAATGGGTTGGATTGTGCGCTGGTAACTTACGGTATGGCAAGGAATTACCAGAAGGAGTTTAAAGACATTTCGATTGTGCTGCGTGTTGATTCAACGGTGAATGTATATGATAACAGTGTACCTGACACGCAACAGGTATTTACGACAGAGGACGCACTAAAAATAGATGCTGATGGCATGGTTTGTATGACCTTTCCTGGCGCATTTAATGAAGAAAAAACCCACGCTATGGTCGCTAGATTGGTAAAAGAAGCAGAACAATGGAATATGCCTTTCATTGTAGAATCATTGCCTTATGGTTACCCAGTGACTAGTCCAGAATCCAATGAAGCCAAAGTTATTGCGGATGCCGCCCGTATTGCCGTAGAGCTGGGTGCTGATGTGATCAAAACGCGTTTTTCAGGTACCGAAGACGACTATCTGATTGTTGAAGCTTCGATGGTCCCTGTTTTAGCTTTGGGTGGACCAAAAACAGATACACTTGGCTACTTTAAATTTGTAGAGCATTGCATGAATATGGGGGCTAAAGGTGTTGCGGTTGGGCGTAACATTACACAAGACCCTAAACCTATCGCAATGGTTGCAGGTTTAAATGCCATTATTCACCAAGGGGCATCACCTGAAGAAGCTTATGCTCTATATCAAAATACAAAATAATTGGAATTAAATAATGAATTTAAATAACACCGTTATTCCATCAGTCAGAAATTACAAATATTTTGAGAAGGCATTAAATTGTCGTTCTGAATATATTTTATTACCAGATGCCGATATTGGTAATTTGCAATCTATGATTGGAAAATGCCATAAGGCAGGGAAAAAAGTTTTAGTCCATTTAGAATTATTAGGTGGATTTAAACCTGACCAATCAGGTATTACGGTGCTTAAAAACTTTTATAAAGTTGACGGTGTTATTTCTTCAAATTTTACAGCTCTACGTTATGCAAAAAAAGAAGGGTTAGACACAATATTCAGAGTATTACTAGTGGATTCTCGTTCATTAGAGCAAGCAAGTAATATGGTTAAAAACAATTCAGTTGATGTTGATGCTATTGAATTATTACCAGCTGAATATGCCTGTAGTTGTTTTGATTTATTAAAAAGAAGCTTTAATCAAAGTAATAAACCATTCATTGCAGGTGGATTTGTAAAAAGAAAATATATTGTCGATAAAATTTTCTATACCGGCTTTAACGGAATTACAACCAGTGAACATACCCTTTGGTAAACAACAATTATAAAAATCCGATTACAAAGAGGCTCATAATGAAAACACAATATGTCATGGGCATTGATAATGGTGGAACCGTCACCAAAGCAGCTATCTATAACCTAGAAGGCCAGGTCGTCTCTATTGCTTCAAATACGACACGAATGATCACTCCAAAACCTTTTTTCACTGAAAGGGATATTGCAGAACTTTGGCAATCAAATCTTTTAGTTATTAAAGAGGTGCTAAAAAAATCCGCTATAGATGCTGAGGATATTATTGGTATATCTGTGACAGGTCACGGAAATGGGTTGTACCTCGTTGATGAACAGGGAAATGCGACGCGTAATGGTATCGTATCCACAGATAATCGAGCAAAACAATATGTCGAAAACTGGTATCGGTCACCTCGATTTGAAAGTGATATTTTGCCAAAAACGATGCAGTCCATCTGGGCAGGGCAGCCTGTTGCGTTGCTTGCATGGTTGCGTGATCATGAACCTGAGAGCTTACAAAAAGCCCGTTATATTTTTATGGTCAAAGACCTGATCCGTTTTTATTTAACAGGTGAGGCATACCAAGAGCTGACAGATATTTCAGGGACTAACTTAATTAATGTACGTGACCGTTGTTATGACGATGAAATTCTTGAATTTTGGGGCGGTTTAGAGTGGAAAGACAAGCTGCCACCAATCAAATTATCAACGGATTGTTGTGGGTATATCACCCCCGAAATTGCTGAGTTGACGGGGCTAAGTGCGGGTACTCCTGTATCAGGGGGGATATTTGATATTTCAGCATCATCTTTAGCATCGGGTGTTAACCAAATTAATAAATTAGCGATTGTGGCGGGGACGTGGAGTATTAATGAATACGTAACAGACAAGCCAGTCGTTGATAAAAACCTATTTATGACATCTATTTATCCAATGGAAAATAGATGGCAAATTACAGAAGCCAGCCCAACCTCTGCCAGTAATTTAGAGTGGTTTATTACACATTTTATGGCAGCGGACAAACAACTCGAAGAATCGAAGGGTGGTTCAGTTTATGAGCTTTGTAATCAACTCGTTGCTGCAACAACACCAAGCGAAAGCCAACTCATGTTTTTTCCTTTTGTTTTTGGTTCCAATACCATTCCAGATGCAACAGCAGGGTTTGTTGGTGTCACTAGTTTTCATCATCGTGGGCACTTTTTGCGTGCTATCTATGAAGGGGTCGCGTTTAGTCATCTTTATCACGTTGAAAGGTTAAGAAAGATTAACCCACAACTCAGTGATGTAGTTCGTATTGCTGGAGGGATAACGCATTCCCCAGTTTGGCTACAAATTTTTGCTGATATCTTCCAGTGCCAGCTTGAAATTGTAGATGTTCAAGAACACGGCACACTGGGTGCGGCCATGACAGCGGCCGTGATGGAAGGGCATTTTCCCGATGTATTTGCTGCCTGTGAAGTGATGGTCAAAGTAGCCGATATCATCAAGCCGGATACAGCGAATAAAACCGTTTATCAGCAAAAGTACGCACTGTATAAACGCATGCTTGATGATATGCAAGCTACATGGAAATCCCATAGTCGTTCACCAATGCATATGTTAGCTACTGAATAATAAAAGGAATTAATTATGAAACTTCACTTACAAGGAAATAACGCATTAGTGACAGGTGGGGCGACAGGGCTTGGACGTGAGTTTGTTCGTTCATTAGCACAAGAAGGCGTTAATGTCTGTTTTACTTACCGTAGTCATCCTGACGATGCAGAGTCATTAGTGAAAGAAATCAATGGGAAAAGTGGTGTAAAAGTCCAAGCCATTAGAACCGACTTAAGTGATAGCGAAGCTATCGATACCCTATTCGATAGTGGGTTAAGTGAGTTCGGGCAGTTTGATATTTTGGTCAATAATGCGGCTGTTTGGCTATCAGGTAAAGTGAGCGAAATCTCATTGGAGGATTGGGATAAGGTGATGAATGTGAATTTGAAATCAGTTTTTCATCTAAGCAAGCTATTTGTTAACCAATGTTTATCTAAGGAAATAACAGGTTCGATTTTGAATATCACCTCACAAGCAGCTTTTCATGGTTCAACAACTGGGCATTCTCATTATGCGGCCAGTAAAGCAGGGTTAGTGGCTTTTTCAATCTCATTAGCTAGAGAAGTGGCAAAACAAAATATTAATGTGAATAACATTGCAGTAGGCATTATGGATACGGAGATGATCCGCGAGAATTTGCGCAATAATGCGGAATATTATCTTAATCGTATACCAAATGGTCGCGTCGCTTCTCCATCCGAAATTGCAGATATCGGGGTATTTTTAGTTTCACAAAAAGCGAGTTATATGACTGGTGCAACCATTGATGTGACAGGTGGCATGTTAATGCGTTAAGTAAAAGGGGAAAGAAAATGAAATGCCTTGCGATTGCCGATTTATTCATTAAAAAGAATACGATGGATTTAGGCTTAGAGAAATTACGTAATAACGGTATTGATGTGACGGTTAATCAGTGGACACACAGCTCCATCGAAAAGCTTCAAGAAGATAACTTACAAATTGAGCAGCATGGTTCAGAAGCGGTAACTTTACCCGTTGAACTGTATACAAGTGCACAAGATGCTGAATTAGTGGTCACCCAATTTGCGCCAATAAATAAAGCGGTGATTGATAGTTTGCCAAAACTAAAATATATCGGGGTGCTGCGTGGCGGTATTGAAAATATTAATGTTGAATATGCGAAAAGCAAGGGAATTAAGGTGTTCAATACACCAGGACGTAATGCGCGTAGTGTCGCTGAGTTTACTGTCGGGTTAATGTTATCTGAGACGCGTAATATTGCCCGAGCACATGACGCACTTAAAGATAAGCATTGGCGTAAAGATTTTCCTAATGCAGATGTTATTCCCGAAATAGGCGGGAAAATAATAGGGTTAGTCGGTTTTGGGCATATTGCACAGTTAGTTGCTAAATTTTTATCCGGTTTTGGGTGTACAATTTTATATTATGATAAATATGTGAGCGATATTGCTGGGTTTACTAAAGTTGAAACCTTAGAAGAATTAGTTTCCCAAGCGGATATTATTTCCTTACATGCAAGGCTATCCAGCGAAACACAAAATTTAATTAATAAAAAACATTTTGATTTAATGAAAAAGACCACCACTATTATTAATACGGCACGGTCAGGTTTAATTAATGAAAGTGATTTGATTGAAGCATTAAAGAATGGAAGAATCATGGGGGCGGCAATTGATACCTTTGATGATGAACCACTAAAAGATAATAGTGAATTTTATTTATTAGATAATATCACTATCACACCTCATATGGCGGGGAGTACTCTTGATGCATTTAGCAATACACCAAAATTATTTTCAGAGTTATTTCTGAAGGAAATAAAATAGAGTTATTAAATTAAAATAAAAATTTAATATTAAACGATAGAATGCGTGCTATTACCATGCATTCTATTTCAAATCCTTTTACGTGAGAAAATGCTATGGATATTATCAATAGTATTATAGGCCTTGGTGCATCTGTCATGATGCCCATTATTTTCTTTATTATTGCATTATGTTTTGGCGTAAGAGTAGGTACAGCATTTAAAGCAGGGATGCTTGTGGGAATTGGCTTCGTCGGCGTTGGATTGGTAATTAATTTATTATTATCTAATCTTGGCCCTGCATCGCAATCAATGGTAGAGAAAATGGGGTTAAACCTAACGGTTGTTGATACAGGTTGGCCTACGGCATCAACGATTGGGTGGGGCTCTCCGATTATGTTACCGGTAGTCGTAGGCTTTATTGTGATAAACCTATTAATGGTTGTTTTTAAAATGACAAAAACCATTAATATCGATATTTTTAATTATTGGATCTTCTTACTTGTTGGTTCAGTCGTTTACGCAGGTACTGAAAGTTATTGGCTCTCAATTGGTATCACCTATGTTATTTTTATTTTAACATTAGTTGCTGCGGATATTACTGCGCCTTATTTACAGCGAAACTATAATTTAAAAGGAATTTCGTTCCCGCATTTAACTTGTATCATGTATGTTCCCTTTGGAATTGCAACTAACTATATTATTGAAAAAATACCGGGGGTTTCTAAAATTAATTTAGAACCCGAAACGATCAATAAAAAATTTGGTGTTTTTGGCGAGCCATTAACACTCGGGTTTATTCTTGGTTTAGTTTTAGCATTAATGGCAGGTTATAGCATTAGTGAGTCTGTTGCGTTGGCCGTTACTGTATCTGCTGCAATGTTATTGCTGCCTAAAATGATCGAAATATTAGTTCAAGGTTTATTAATTGTACGAGATGCCGTTGAAGCTAAATTGAAAAAAGTATTTCCTAATCGAGACTTCTATATAGGAATGGATACCGCTTTATTAATTGGGGAGCCATCAGTATTAGCGACAGGGCTTTTACTCATCCCAATGGCAATTGTGCTCGCATTTATTTTACCGGGTAATAAAGTATTACCTTTCGTTGACCTTGCTTCATTAATGTTTCTATTAGCAATGGTTACGCCTTTCTGTAAGCGTAATATGTTTAGAATGTTTATTTGTGGAACACTTGTCCTTACATCTATTTATTATGTTGGGACAGATATTTCTAAAGAGTATACACAGGCGGCAGTTAATTCAAATATCCCTGTCCCAGAAGGTATTTCTGAAATGACAAACATTGTCGGTGGGGCAACAACACCAGCAGGTTGGGTGGCTGTTAAAGTCGGGGAGATGATAGCAAACTAGTCAATCATCCAGTAGGTGTTTTTATTTATGGTTAAAAACACCTACTGTGACTTCTTAATTTTTATCCACACTGTTTTTCAATAAATCATGTAAATATTGATTGGCAGGGAAAACATTACCTTGTGCATCCTTGACTTGGTATTCTTCCCCTGTAACCGATGATTTTGAAGCAACGTTATCGATAAATTGTTCAGTAGTATTGAGGCGTTTCTCAGTTTTACGCAGTTTTAATCTCAAGTGAGATTCAGCATCAGTTGCAGAATGCTCCGTACCATTACGAGTAAAAGTCAGGTTTTGTTGTTTACCGAGTTCTGCTAATAATGATTCAGTACGAATTTTTTCTTCAGGGCTTAATGCTAGAGCTTGAGTGGTGACAAAAACACTTAAAAAAAGCACTAAAGCAGAGGAAAAGCGGTTTGATAGTTGGGCTGTAAGTGATTGCACGAATTTCTCTCCATAGAAAAAAGGTGAGTAAATTATAAGCAGCCGTTTAATTTAAACTATCGGTAAGATTCCTAGAATTCAATTTAAGGCATAAAGCGATAACCAATGCCTGTTTCTGTAAGTAAATGAATTGGGCGAGTTGGGTCATTTTCTAATTTTTGCCGCAAATGGCCCATATAAATTCGCAAATAATGGTTATGCTCAATATAGCTCGGCCCCCATACTTGTAATAATAAATGCCGTTGGGTTAATACTTTGCCGCTGTTAGCAACTAACTCGCTGAGCAAGCGGAATTCAATGGGAGTAAGGTGTAATTCTTCATTTTGCTTAGTGACAATCCGATTAATAAAATCGACCGTAATATCACCAAATTGAAATTGTGAGTTTTCTTGTGCCGCTTTGCCAAAACGACGCAAGGCGACACGGACTCGTGCGAGTAATTCGCTGATGCCAAAAGGCTTAGTCAGATAATCATCAGCACCTGCATCAAGGGCGGCAACCTTTTGAGATTCGTCTTCTCGAGCGGATAAAACGATGATAGGAATACTGCTCCATTTGCGTAAATCACGAATTAAATCAAGCCCATCGCCATCAGGCAACCCAAGGTCTAAGATAAGCAAGTCGGGTTGCCGTGTCCCAGATTCAATCAACCCGCGTTGGTAGTTTTCTGCTTCAAAAACTTTCCAGCCTTCACCTTCCAGCGCAAGGCGAACAAAGCGGCGGATCTCTTTTTCATCTTCAACGATCAGGATTTGATGAGTACTCACAATAGTGGTTGTGCTCCTAAATTTCGGTTTCAATATCAGGTAGTTGTTTTAAAGGTAAAACAAAGTGGAAGCTGGCTCCACCTTTATTATTGTTCTGAGCCCATATTTCCCCTTCATGTAATTGAATAATGGCACGACAAATAGCAAGGCCTAAGCCAACTCCGGGAATGGCTGATTCTTTTTGCGCTCGAGAGAATTTATCGAAAATAGTTTTTTCTTGTCCATCAGGGATTGCATTGCTGGCATCCCAAATTTCAATATGAATTTTTTGCCCTTCAACCCTCGCCTTAATACCAATTGGGGTATCTTCATGGCTATATTTTACGGCATTTTCTAATAGGTTGATAAGCACCCGCTCTATCAAATTGGCATCACAATAGAGTAATAAATCAGCTGGGATATCAATATCTAAAGGATGACTATGTAAAGTATAGTCTAATGTTCTGACAGCGCTACTGGTAATTTCTTGTAGTGATTGCCACTCTAAATTAGGTTGAATACCACCAGATTGCAGCCGTGCCATATCAAGTAAATTATTGACTAATCGCGAAGTACTCAGAACTTGTTGGCGCATTTTATTAACTTGCTCAGTAAGTGGCGAGTTTTCAGCAGACAAATTCAACATTAATATTTCAGTTTGCCCAAATAAAACGGTTAATGGTGTTTTTAGGTCGTGTGAAAGGGCCGCGAGTAATGAATTACGCAATTGCTCACGTTCAATATCTAATTTTGCGGATTCGGCTTGTTTGGTTAGCTCTAACCGAGCAAGGGCACTGGCAATTAACCCAGTGAAGGTTTGTAACATACGTTGTTGTTCTGGGATCAACAACTGGCGCATATTTCTAGGTTCAATCGCTAAGACGGCAAGTGTTTGATCTGCGGTTGTTATAGGTTGCAATTGATAGGGGACGCTGGGAAGAGTATCGGTGCCAGCTCCTGCGGGTTGGCGTTTATCAAAGCTCCATTTGGCAATTGCATTATCAATTTGCATTGCACTGTGCCCCTCACATTTTAAGGGCAATAATTGCCCCTCAGCATTGGGTATTAATAAACAGCTTTTGGCTTGGAACGCGTTATTAAGGAAGTGATAGCCTGTTCTGCCGATGTCATCGGTGCTGAGTGCTTGCCCTAATTCTTTTGTCATTTCATATAAATGTCGCGTTCGTTGTTCACGATAACGGGCAATTCGGGCTTGATAGCGCATGCCAGCAGTTAAATTCCCCACAACGACGCCAACAATTAGCATAACCGTAAAGGTGACTAAATATTGCATATCCATGATAGCAAGGGAAAAATGGGGCTGAACAAAGAATAAATCAAAGCTAATAACATTAATTAGTGCCGCAAAGACAGAAGGGCGCCTGCCATAAAATAGCGCGATAAGTACCACGCCGAGTAGATAGAGCGTGACTAAGTTGGCTTTATCTAACGCTAACAAAAATGTGCGTGAGAACACGGTAATTGCAGCACACATCACAATCGCCATCAAATAACCGTTCATGTCTGAACGCCATTTTTCAGAGAAAGGTTTTCTCTCTGGTTCTTTATCCCATTCGCTTTTTTCTTCTAGCGCGACGATCACCAAGTCAAGGTCTGGCCCTAATTTGCCAAGACGGTCAGCAAAGCCAGGACGTAAATTAAATATGGGCCATTTACGTTGCTTATCGCGACGGCCAATCAGTATTTTGCCCAAATTATGTTCTCGAGCATAACGTAATATGGCTTTTTCTTCAGAAGGGTCAGATAACGTGGCGGTTTCAGCGCCTAAATCTTGAGCAAGACGCAATGCCTTTAAAATGGCTCTGCGCCGAGCCTCGGGTAATCGATGGAGCGCAGGAGTTTCCACATATACAGCATGCCATACACTGCCAAACTTTGCTGCAAGGCGAGCCGCGGTGCGAACCAACTTTTCATTACCCATATTATGACCAATACATAATAGAAGGCCATCCCGGGTATGCCAGACAGGGGCTTGCCCCTTACCATCACGAAATTCCCGCATCTGGTCATCAACGCGATCGGCAGTTCGACGTAGAGCCAGCTCACGTAGCGCGATGAGATTCCCTTTACGGAAAAAATGTTCGATTGCTCGCTCTGCTTGCCCAGAGATATAAACTTTGCCTTCTTTTAGGCGTTGCCGTAAGTCATCAGGAGGCAAGTCAACTAATACGACTTCATCTGCGGCATCAAAAATATGATCAGGAACCGTTTCACGCACTCGAATACCAGTAATGCTTCCGACGATATCATTTAAACTTTCAATATGTTGAACGTTAATGGTCGTAAGGACATCAATACCAGCATTTAATAGCTCTTCGACATCCTGCCAGCGTTTAGGGTGTAGGCTGCCATTAGGATTACTAAATGCTAATTCATCCATTAAAATAATGGCTGGGTGCCTAGCAATTGCGGCGTCAATATCAAAAGCAGTTAAACGGCGTCCCCTATGTTGGATACGCTTTGGTGGTAACTGTGAGAGACCTTCAAGTAACGCAGCTGTTTCTTCGCGTTCATGGGTTTCTACTACACCAATAAGCACATCTAATCCTTGTGACCTTAGTCTTTGGGCTTCTTGAAGCATGGCATAGGTTTTCCCGACGCCAGCACAGGCGCCGAAAAAAATTTTTAATTTGCCACGGCCTGTTTCATTGGCCTTTACCAATAAATCGTCGGGATTAGGGCGACTAGGTTCCTGATTTTTCATAATAGGCCTTAGTGAGTTTGGCTATTGGCTTGTTGCTGATATTCATCAAGAGCAAGGTTTAACTTTAAGACATTAATAACAGGCTCGCCTAAAAAAGCTAATACACTATTTTCAGTATGAGTATTAATTAATGATTTTACCTCTTCTAGTGGGATCTGTCTGTGTTTAGCAATTCGCGGGGCTTGATATAACGCCGCATCAACAGAAATATTGGGGTCTAATCCACTGGCAGAGGCTGTTAATAAATCAACAGGGATGCTCTTGTCAGCCGCTGGGTTTTCTGAGCGAAGTTGGGCACTTCGTTGTTCCATTGTTTGTAATAGTAATGGGTTGCTAACGGCTAAATTACTACCGCCAGATGCTAATGTATTATAAGGGGCTTCAGCGGTTGCAGAGGGCCGCCCATGAAAGTAATTTTCACTTTGTATATTTTGTCCAATCAGTTCAGAACCGATAACCTGATCATCTTGAGTGAGTAAGGAGCCATGAGCTTGCCAAGGGAAAAAGACATTAGCAAGCCCTGTCACCATCAATGGGTAGGCGATCCCTGTGAATAAAGTGAGAATTATTAACATAATAATAGAAGAGCGGATCATGTTCATTATCAATTCCTTATATCCCAAATAAGCGAATAAACATATCAATTAATTTAATCCCAACAAATGGCACTATTAACCCACCTAAACCATAGAGGCTTAAGTTACGTTGCAACAATGATTGGGAGCTCATAGGGTGATAATTGACCCCTTTAATCGCCAATGGGATCAAGAAAATTATAATTAAAGCGTTAAAGATCACCGCTGAGAGAATCGCAGATGCAGGTGAATGTAACTGCATAATATTTAATGCATTAAGTTGAGGCCAAGTGACAGCAAAAGCGGCTGGAATGATGGCAAAGTATTTTGCAATATCATTGGCTATACTAAAGGTTGTTAATGAGCCTCGTGTCATCAACATTTGTTTACCAATATGGACGACCTCAATTAATTTGGTTGGGTTAGAGTCTAAATCAACCATGTTACCTGCTTCTTTGGCCGCTTGTGTCCCTGAGTTCATCGCTACAGCCACATCCGCTTGCGCTAATGCTGGGGCATCGTTGGTACCATCACCCGTCATGGCAACTAGTCGGCCTTCTGATTGATATTGGCGGATTAATGCGAGCTTGGCTTCGGGGGTTGCCTCAGCGAGGAAGTCATCGACACCGGCTTCTGCAGCAATAGCGGCGGCTGTTAAGTGGTTATCTCCGGTGATCATAACTGTTTTGATCCCCATGCTACGCATTTGAGCAAATCGTTCTTTCATTCCCCCTTTAACAATATCTTTTAATGCTACAACACCGAGTACTGTTTGGTCGTCCACAACAACAAGAGGGGTTCCCCCTAAATGAGCGACTTTTTCAACTAATTGGTCGGCTTCTATCGGGAATTTACTGTGGTTTGCTTCAACGTAGCGGCGTATCGCATCCGCAGAACCTTTGCGGATCATTCTTTCTCCAATGTTGACACCGCTCATACGAGTCATTGCAGAGAACGGAACAAAGGTAGCATTCAGGCCATGAATATCTCTTTCACGTAAATTAAACTTTTGTTTCGCCAACACGACAATACTACGCCCTTCAGGGGTTTCATCGGCTAAAGAAGAAAGTTGAGCTGCATCTGCTAGTTGCTGTTCAGTCACACCCGTTAAAGGCAAAAACTCAGATGCTTGTCGGTTACCAAGGGTGATAGTACCGGTTTTATCGAGTAATAAGACGTCGACATCACCCGCAGCCTCCACTGCACGACCGCTGGTGGCAATCACATTTGCACCTAACATACGGCTCATCCCTGCCACACCAATAGAAGAGAGTAATCCGCCAATAGTGGTTGGAATTAAGCAAATTAATAAAGCAATAAGGACTAGAATAGAGACCGCACTACCTGCGCCTGCATAATCGGCAGCAAAAACCGTGAATGGATACAAGGTGGCGCACACCAACACGAAAATAATCGTCAGGGCGGTTAACAGGATCGTTAAAGCGATTTCATTGGGGGTTTTACGACGTTGTGCGCCTTCAACCATTGAAATCATTCGGTCTAAGAATGTTTCACCGGGGTTTACGGTACATTCAACAATTAACCAATCAGAAAGAACGCGAGTCCCTCCGGTGACTGAGGAAAAGTCACCACCGGATTCACGGATCACAGGAGCTGACTCACCAGTAATTGCACTTTCATCGACAGATGCACCACCTTCAAGCACTTCACCATCGCAAGGGATTGTTTCTCCAGCATGGATAAGCACGATATCCCCTTTACGTAACTGGCTTGAAACCACGATTTCTTGAGCCGCATCCATTGATGCAGAAGCCAAACGAGTTGCGTTACTTTGCTGTTTTACCCCTTTTAAACTTTGGGCTTGTGCCTTACTTCGCCCTTCAGCTAGCGCCTCGGCAAAATTAGCAAAGAGCAGTGTAAACCATAGCCATAGTGTCACCATTCCACTAAACCAAGCGTTACCCTCAGTGTAATGAGTTACCATTGCTAACCATAAAAGGGTGGTGATAATACTGCCGATATACACCACGAACATCACGGGATTTCGCCATTGTGCTTGCGGTGTGCATTTTTTGAATGCTTCAAAGATAGATTGTTTGATTAATTTATTATCAAATAATTTGATGTTATTACTTTTCATTTTCTTCCCCTCATTATCCCGCGAAACCGATGTGTAGTTGCTCTGCAATTGGACCTAACGCAAGGGCAGGTACAAAGGTCAGCGCACCAATGAGAAGTACAGTGAATACAAGCAGACCAATAAATAACGGACCTGTTGTGGGTAATGTTGCATTACTTTGCGCTTGAGGTTTCTTGCTTGCCATCGAACCTGCAATGGCGAGAACTGGCAGAATGACGCCAAAACGTCCTAAGAACATGGTGACCGCCAATAGCAGGTTGTAAAACGGTGTATTTGCGCTAAGTCCAGCAAACGCGCTACCGTTATTATTCGCTGCGGAGGAAAAAGCGTATAACACTTCACTAAACCCGTGAGCGCCTGGGTTTAAGATCCCTGCACGCCCAGCTTCAGTCATTAATGAAAGTGTGGTACCCAGTAGTACTAAAGTGGGAGTCACTAAAATAGCCAGTGCAACCATTTTCATTTCGCGCACCTCGATTTTTTTACCGAGATATTCAGGAGTACGACCAATCATTAGCCCAGCAAGGAATACGGCGAGTAAAACAAATAGCAACATGCCATATAAGCCAGATCCCACACCGCCGAAAACCACTTCACCGATTTGCATTAACCACATCGGCACCATGCCACCCATCGCAGTAAAGGAATCATGCATTGCATTAACAGCACCGCAAGAGGCAGCTGTTGTTACAACAGCGAATAATGCGGAGCCTAAGATACCAAAGCGGCTTTCTTTTCCTTCCATATTGGCAGTGGTAGTCGCATGGAATTCACTTAAAAATGGATTACCAACATACTCTGCTTTGATAACCGCTATGGCAGCAACGACAAAAATAATCCCCATCACCCATAGCAGAGTGTGACCTTGTTTGTTGTTGCCAACGACACGCCCAAAAGCAAAACATAACGCTGTTGGAATTAGAAAAATGGCTAACATTTGTACGAAATTGCTTAATGCCGTTGGGTTTTCAAATGGGTGTGAAGAATTAGCTCCAAAGAAACCGCCTCCGTTAGTACCGAGTAGCTTAATTGCTTCTTGAGAGGCGACAGGCCCCATTGGTAATAACTGGTTGCTATTATTTAGGTTATTAACTAATAGGTAATCTGAGAAGTTTTGGATAACACCTTGGCTAACAAAAAATAGAGCAAAAATAATCGCTAATGGGAAAAGTAGATACACAGTAATACGGTAGATATCCACCCATGCATTACCAACCGTTTTACGACCATGGCGTGAAAATGCTCGGATAAGGGCGAAAACAACGGCAATCCCTGTTGCAGCGGAAAGGAAATTTTGTACCGTTAACCCAGACATCTGGCTTAGATAACTTAATGTGTTTTCACCGCTGTAGGATTGCCAATTAGTATTTGTGACAAAGCTAATTGCGGTGTTAAAGGCTAAATCCCAACTCATTCCCGGAAATTGTTGTGGGTTAAGGGGCAAATGACCTTGGAATATTAATATAGAAAACAGCAATATAAAGCCTAAAATATTGAACAGTAAAATCGATAAGGCATATTGTAGCCAAGTCATTTCCGCCATTTCTCGCCCTGGCTTTTTTACGCCGCCTAAGCGCCAAAGAAGGGCTTCGCTTTTTATTAGCGTACTCGGTATATCGCTATCAATTAACCGAGCAATACCATTGCCTAATGGTTTTGCCAAAATAAACAGCACGAGTAAAAAGCTACCGATAATTAAAATTGTGGTAGTGGTCATATTAAAAATCCTCCGCGCTTAGCAGGGCATAGACCAGATAAACCAGCAGTAACACAACGAGAACTGCCCCAATAATGGAAAGTAATGACACAGTATTTTCTCCTTATTATTTCCATGCAATAAGGCTAAAACTTCCGTTGTAAAGAAGCTGATAAAAAATAGACCTTCGGTGTAAAAAAAGTATAAAAATGTATTTTTATACGAGGGAATAAAATAAAACAGAGATGGCGAGTTAAAGCGAATAATTGTTATGTAAATGTTGCTGATTTGTTTGTTTTTGACGCAATCAGGTTAAATAATGTAATAAAACAACGGAATTTATCATTTTATTATGTAAATTTTAATTTATAGTGGTCAGATGAGTAGTTTTATTACACGGTTTGCGCTATGATATTGACAGTTAATTTTTATATTATCTGTTCGGTTTTAGTCGCTCTTCTAAACAGTCATTATTTGGGGTTTTAGAGCAATTCTGGAATCGACAAATAGAGTGGCAACTGAAGGAGGATACCGATGTCCACATATCGCGAATATTCCCGTAATCAGGTACTTGCACGCCGCACTGCTGCTGTTACAGCTGGCATTATTGCGTTTCCGGTTATGGTTTTTCATCCGCAACGAGCAAAATTTTATAGCCATTTACACAAAGTATGGGCTAAAACCAGCGATAAGCCCGTTTGGTTAGAGCGTTCAGAAGCCACGTTTGAAAGCCATCATTAATAATTGCTTTGCTTTTAAGTGGTAATACCATATCCCTGCAATAGCCTATTGTGGGGATATTGTTTTTTATCCCTCATCCTATTTTTCTTTTCCTTATTACCTTTCTTTTTGGTTAGCATCCTTATTTACAGCAAATAACACAGAAAAAAAGCATGTTTCCGTTTATGCTTATTGATTATCAGTAAATTACATTCAAAATGATGGGGTTGACCCTATAGCGGTGTAGTAAAAAGGACCACATAATGCATAATTTAAGATTAGAAGAAATCATTAATGATGAGCTGAAAATTAGTGAATTCCAAGATTTTGCACCAAATGGATTGCAGGTTGAGGGGCGCCCTCATGTGCATAAAATCATCACCGGTGTAACAGCCTGCCAAGCACTACTGGACGTGGCAGTTGAAAAGAAAGCGGATGCTGTGATTGTTCACCATGGCTATTTTTGGAAAAATGAGCCCGCAATTATTAAAGGTATGAAAAAAAATCGCTTAAAAACATTATTAGCGAATGATATTAACCTTTATGGTTACCATCTTCCTTTAGATGCTCATCATCAATTAGGTAATAATACTCAGCTTGCGTATATCATGGGTGTGCAAGTAAATGGCCAAATTGATCCATTAATGCCATTCGGTTTCTTTGATCAACCGATTACACCACAGGAATTAACCCAGCGCTTAGAGTCCCGCCTTGGTCGCAAAGTGTTGCATTGTGGTGACAATGCTAAAGATGAAATTCGCCAAATTGCATGGTGCACAGGGGGCGGACAAGGCTTTATCTTACAAGCCGCCGAGTTTGGCGTAGATGCATTTGTGACAGGTGAAGTTTCAGAGCAAACAATCCATATAGCAAGAGAAATGGGTATCCATTTCTACAGTGCAGGGCATCATGCGACAGAGCGTTACGGGATTAAAGCGCTGACTAAGTGGCTAGTTGATCACCATGGGTTAGACGCAGAGTTTATCGATATCGATAACCCAGCCTAATTCTCGTCATATTTCGAGCTGTGGCGGTGTTGGCTACACTCGCGACCCCTAGTCACATACTTGTGTATGCTCCTAGGGAGTCGCTCATTTGCCGCCTAGCCACAACTCGAACTATTTAGAGAATTAAATTTTCAAGCTAATCTTCATTGAGTTTCTAATTCTAACCTTGGCGGTGTTGGCTACACTCGCGACCCCTAGTCACATACTTGTGATATAAAATACGTAGAAAATTATGTGTAATTAGTAAAATAAAAAGTTAACTCGTATAAATTCGATAGCGTAATGATGAAAGAACAAGAACCAACCCTGAAATGGTTAATACCAAGCCTAAGTGTTGGCTCCAGCCTGCGACCATCAAACCAATGGCGAGTCCGATATAGTAAAACAAACCTAAAATAGCCCCAGCAGTACCTTTTCTATCACTATAGCGATTTAAAGCATGTGCAAGGATATTAGGAATAGCAATTCCATATCCAATAACTACACCAATCACCGGTAAAATGAACCAAATAGAATTCATCAGAGCAAAAACCAAGCAACCACTTATCAAAGATATGATGCTAGAGAGCTTAACAAGTTGCTCAGATGTGTGTTTTTTAGCCAATAAATGACGATTAATGATTGACCCTAAGCCCACTCCAAGTGCTAATAAAATTCCAGTTAAACCAAATTGTTGCTGAGTGAGCATTAATCGTTCAAAACTGAAAGGTGCCAGCTGATAATAGCTAAATAAATTAATGTTGAAAAATGCTATCAAGATCACATTTCTAACAATTTCTTTATCTGTGATCATTCGTAAAAATGTCGCCATAAATGGGACTTTGATCACATTTTCAGGGCGTGTTTCTGGTAAACGGCAAGTAGACCAAATAAAAAGCACGACCGCGAGAAATGCCAAGCCAGTAAAAACGGCGATATATCCGCCAAAACTAACTAACCCCGCACCGAATAACATCCCTAATGCAGGACTAATGGCTAGGGCAATACCCATAATTGAAAAAACTTTAGCTAATTCATGCCCTTGATAGCTATCACGCATTGCGGTTTGTGTTCCAATTGAACCGACGGCGGCACCAAATGCGGCAAGCATTCTCATTAACAGTAATAAATAAAAGTGTGTGATAAACAACGCGCAGATAGAGGCGATACCGTAGATCAACAGACCTGCCAGGATAGTCGGGCGGCGGCCTAGCGTGTCACACATTCTTCCCCAAAATACGACACCTAGCGCAAAAGCAAAGAAATAGAATGATAATGTTTGTGATGCTTGTTCAGCATCGACATTAAATGCGCTAGCAATGTTGGTCAATGCTGGGCTGTATATAGTTTCCACGATTTGTGGAAACATCATTAAGGCAACAGCAAGCCATAATGAAAGAGGGTGTTTCATACCAATTATCCTGCTTATATTAATAAAAATAGATGGTGAAGATGAATACAACTATTCAATGACAAGTAGTTTAATGGTATTTTTAGTGTCCCATTACAAAAATAAAGACTATAAATATCAAAAAAGGGATATTATGGCTTGGCTAGAACAAACAGATGAATTTCAAACTCACTGGTATACAGCGCCAGTATTGGGAATAGCAGCTCAAATGGGGCAACATGATTCTGGTTTACATAGCCATGAAATGGGGCAGCTTTTGTTTACACAACAAGGGTGTATACGAATTTCACTTGAGAACCGAATTTCTCTATTACCTCCTGGAAGGGTGGCATGGATACCTCCATTTGTTTGTCACCGAGCACAAATGCGCGCATCTGTGGGCTATCGTTCGGTGTATTTAAGTGAACAATATGCTAAAAAAATAGCGAATGAAGTCGTCATTTTGAGCATTTCACCTCTGCTAAGAGAGGTACTTGAACGGATTGCAATTGCCCCGTTTGACAGTGATTGGCAACACGGGCGCTTAGCAAATTTATTACCAGTATTTATCGATGAACTACAAAGTGCAACGACTGAGCCAACATTACTTGCACTTCCTCAAGATAGGCGCTTTAAAGACCTCGATATCGAGCAATTACCACCTAATTTAAACCAACTTGCTCAAACGATTGGCGCAAGTGAAAAAACCATTACACGGGTTTTCTTAAAAGAAACCGGAATGACTTATCAAACATGGCGGCAACAATGGCGGTTTATTAAAGCGATTGAGTTATTGGCACAAAATCACCCATATCACTTTATTACTCAAGAGCTTGGCTTAGCCAGTGATAGTGCTTTTATCAGTTTTTTTCGCAAAATGAGTGGGGTAACACCGCGGGAATATCAACAGTAAAAGAGAAAAAAGCCCCGATAAACCGAGGCTTGATTATTTGTAGGGGGATAGATTTAATTGAATATTATTTTTTTGCTAATCCAGAGTTGAATTTACGTTGGCTGTAACCCGTATACAGCTGACGAGGACGAGCAATTTTCAGACCGTCATCATGCATTTCATTCCAATGGGCTATCCAACCAATTGTACGTGCAATAGCAAAAATAACAGTAAACATTGAAGATGGAATTCCCATTGCCTTCAATATGATACCTGAATAGAAGTCAACGTTTGGATACAGTTTTTTCTCAATGAAGTACGGGTCATTCAGGGCAATACGTTCTAGCTCCATAGCGACTTCGAGTAAGCTATCGTTTAAGCCCAACTCATTAAGTACTTCGTGGCAAGTTTCACGCATCACAGTTGCACGTGGGTCATGGTTTTTATAAACACGGTGACCAAAGCCCATTAAGCGGAAAGAGTCATTTTTGTCTTTCGCACGTTCGATAAATGCAGGGATATGCTCAACGGTTTGAATTTCTTCCAACATGCGTAAACAGGCTTCGTTAGCCCCACCGTGAGCTGGCCCCCACAGAGACGCAATACCCGCAGCTATACAAGCAAATGGGTTTGCACCTGATGACCCAGCAGTACGTACGGTTGATGTTGAAGCGTTCTGTTCGTGGTCAGCATGCAGGATTAAAATCCGATCCATTGCACGTTCAAGAACTGGATTTACCACATATTCTTCACATGGTGTAGAGAACATCATATGCAAGAAGTTACCCGCGTACGACAGTTCATTACGTGGATAAACAAAAGGCTGGCCAATGGAGTATTTATAACACATTGCCGCAACAGTTGGCATTTTTGACAGCAGACGATAAGCTGTAATTTCACGGTGGCGCGGGTTGTTCACGTCCAATGCATCATGGTAGAACGCAGCCAGTGCACCTGTTACACCACATAACACTGCCATTGGGTGTGAGTCACGACGGAAGCCATTCAGCATGCGAGTGATTTGCTCGTGGATCATCGTGTGGCGAGTTACCGTATTTTTAAATGTGTCGTATTGCTCTTGAGTCGGTGCTTCGCCGTATAACAGGATATAACAAACTTCGAGGTAAGAAGCTTCGGTAGCGAGTTGATCGATCGGGAAACCACGATGCAGCAGAATGCCTTCATCACCATCGATATAGGTGATTTTTGATTCACAGGATGCAGTAGAAGTAAAACCAGGGTCATAGGTAAAGAACCCTTTTGAACCTAAAGTTCGGACATCGATAACGTCTTGACCAATGGTAGGGCTTAAAATATCGAGGTCAATATCACCCTTACTACCAGTCGTTAGCTTAGCTTTGTTATCAGCCATTTACGGTCTCCTTAGCGCTTGATAATCGACACCCAACAACCCAGAAGCTCAGCGTTATACTGTTTCTTCGTGCATTGTTCTACCGGTATGATTAGAAAATCAGCTAGCTATCACATAAAACCTGAAATCTGACGACCGACGACAATGTAATTAGGTTGTTTATGAGTGTGTAGATGTTATGTTCTTTTTGTTGTTTTACTTACAATATCATTATTTGTGGTAAGAGGAACAACTTTCATAACTTTTGTTAGTAATACCTGTCACAGTTCAAATTGGAAGGTACTTAACATTGCAACATTCATGTTTTTTATTTTTCAGTGAGGGAACGCCCACACCTTAAGATAATTCTGCTAGACCTATATGTAAGATAAATGTTGAATCATTGTCAAATAAGATAAGCACATTTATACAAAATGTTTAAATCGTGATCCTTCTCACTGTTCGGGCTAAATGTCCCCAAACATTTTGTGTGGGAATTGTAATGGCATTGTGAAGACTTTATACTAGCGGCAGGTCTCCGGATTACCCTGTAGTAGGAGTTCCCAGCGTGATCAGTATGCAACTTTATTTAAACATGATGGATTAGAGTTTGTGTTAAGTTGCATTTTGTACCCCCTGTCGCTGTCTGATTTCCACCCCAGGTCCGGAGGATGGAAAATAATAAAGAGCTGTGTGGGCAAAATTGTGAAAAAACAAAGACCTGTCAACCTTGATTTGCAGACGATTCATTTCCCGATCACTGCAATATCTTCGATCTTGCACCGTGTCTCTGGCGTCATTACTCTCATCGCAGTTGGTATTCTGCTTTGGTTGCTAGGGACATCTCTCTCCTCTCCAGAAGGTTTTCAATACGCGTCTGAAATAATGACTGGCTTTTTTGCTAAGTTCATTCTTTGGGGCATTCTAACGGCATTGGCTTACCACATTTGTGGTGGTATTCGTCATATGCTGATGGATTTTGGCTGTGTTGATGAAACCCTTGCTGCTGGTAACTCATCTGCAAAAATTACATTTGTTATCACCGTAATTCTGGCAATTCTGGCGGGGATCTTAGTATGGTAAGTAATGCTTCTGCTTTAGGCCGTACTGGTATCCAGGACTGGCTGTTAATCCGTGCTTCTGCGATTATTATCGTATTATACGTAATTTACATTGTTGGTTTTGTTGCTATCAATGATATTACTTATGAAGTATGGCGTGGTTTCTTCGCTTCTTCTGTGACGAAAGTATTTACTATCCTCACATTGTTCTCGATTCTTGTGCATGCGTGGATTGGCATGTGGCAAGTGCTAACTGACTATGTCAAGCCGCTAGCAATTCGTTTAGTGCTGCAACTGGCTATCGTTGTTGGTCTGTTGGCTTATTTAATTTACGGAACAATTGTTGTGTGGGGTGCATAAATGAATCTGCCAATCAGAGAGTTTGACGCTATCGTTATTGGTGCTGGTGGCGCAGGTATGCGTGCAGCACTTCAAATTTCACAGTTGGGCCTGTCTTGTGCTCTGCTGTCAAAAGTATTTCCAACCCGTTCTCATACAGTATCAGCGCAAGGTGGTATCACTGTTGCTTTAGGCAACACTCACCCTGATAACTGGGAATGGCATATGTATGATACCGTGAAAGGTTCCGACTATATCGGTGACCAAGATGCAATCGAATACATGTGTAAAACAGGGCCCGAGGCTATCCTAGAATTAGAGCATATGGGGTTACCTTTTTCTCGCTTAGACGATGGTAGTATTTATCAGCGCCCATTTGGTGGTCAGTCTAAGAATTTCGGTGGCGAGCAAGCGGCACGTACTGCGGCTGCGGCTGACCGGACTGGTCACGCACTGTTACATACTTTGTATCAGCAAAACTTAAAAAATCACACAACCATCTTTTCAGAGTGGTATGCCCTTGATTTAGTTAAAAATCAAGACGGCGATGTGGTGGGCTGTACTGCAATTTGTATGGAAACTGGCGAATTAGTTTACTTCAAAGCTAAAGCGACCATTTTAGCTACGGGTGGTGCAGGGCGTATTTATCAATCGACCACCAATGCGCATATCAATACCGGTGATGGTGTTGGGATGGCAGCTCGTGCTGGTGTTCCTTTACAAGATATGGAAATGTGGCAATTCCACCCGACGGGTATCGCTGGCGCAGGGGTTCTTGTGACAGAAGGTTGCCGTGGTGAAGGTGGTTATTTGCTGAATAAAGACGGTGAGCGCTTCATGGAACGTTATGCGCCAAATGCGAAAGATTTGGCAGGTCGTGATGTTGTTGCACGTTCAATCATGATTGAAATCCGTGAAGGCCGTGGTTGTGATGGTCCTTGGGGTCCGCATGCCAAACTGAAATTGGATCATTTAGGGAAAGAAGTTCTCGAGTCTCGTTTACCGGGTATCCTTGAATTATCCCGTACCTTTGCTCACGTTGACCCAATCAAAGAGCCAATCCCAGTTATTCCAACTTGTCACTATATGATGGGTGGTATTCCAACAAAAGTGACTGGCCAAGCGATTCGCTATAACGAAAAAGGCGAAGACGAAGTTATCCCAGGTCTGTTTGCTGTGGGTGAAATTGCGTGTGTATCTGTACACGGCGCTAACCGTTTAGGCGGTAACTCATTGCTCGACTTAGTCGTATTTGGTCGTTCTGCGGGTCTACACCTAAAAGAGTCCATCATGGAACAAGGTTCAATGCGTGATGCTTCTGAATCCGATATTGATGCGGCGATGACACGCTTTAACCGTTGGGAAGGGGCTCGTACTGGCGAAGATCCAACTGAGATCCGCAAGGCACTGCAAACCTGTATGCAGCATAACTTCTCGGTATTCCGTGAAGGTGATGCGATGGCGAAAGGTCTGGAAGAGCTAAAAGTGATCCGTGAACGCCTGCAAAATGCACGTCTTGATGATACCTCAACAGAGTTCAACACTCAGCGTATTGAGTGTTTAGAACTGGATAACCTGATGGAAACCGCTTATGCGACAGCACAAGCAGCGAACTTCCGTACAGAAAGTCGTGGGGCGCATAGCCGCTTTGACTATCCAGAGCGTGATGATGCGAATTGGTTATGTCACTCATTATATTTACCGCAATCTGAAACGATGACGCGTCGTGAAGTCAACATGCAGCCAAAATTGCGTGAAGCCTTCCCACCGAAAATTCGTACCTACTAATGCGTGGTGTTAATCCAGTTGCGGAGAAATAAACTATGAAACTACAATTTTCGATTTATCGTTATAATCCAGATGTGGACAACGCCCCACGCATGCAAGATTACACCCTCGAAGTGCCAGAAGGGCGTGACATGATGCTGTTGGATGCGTTGATCCAAATTAAAGAACAGGACCCAACACTGTCATTCCGTCGTTCTTGTCGTGAAGGTGTCTGTGGTTCTGATGGTGTCAATATGAACGGTAAAAACGGGCTGGCGTGTATCACACCATTGTCCGCTTTAATCCGTGGTGGGAAAAAAATTGTTATCCGTCCGTTACCAGGTTTGCCTGTTGTGCGCGACCTGATTATCGACATGACTCAGTTTTATACCCAATACGAAAAAATCCGCCCATATCTTATTAATGATAATAAGAACCCACCTGCTCGTGAGAATTTACAAACTCCTGCACAACGTGAAAAACTTGATGGTTTATACGAGTGTATCTTATGTGCTTGTTGTTCGACTTCTTGCCCATCTTTCTGGTGGAATCCAGATAAGTTTATTGGGCCTGCGGGCTTGCTGGCAGCATACCGCTTCCTGATCGATAGCCGCGATACTGAAACGGATTCAAGATTAGATGATCTGAACGACGCTTTTAGTGTTTTCCGCTGTCATAGCATCATGAATTGTGTCAATGTATGCCCTAAAGGGCTAAATCCAACAAAAGCTATCGGTCATATTAAATCTATGTTGCTAAAACATACTGCCTGATAGTGAATATTTAACCCGTAGTGCTTAAGTGCTACGGGTTAAAATGGGAATAGCACAAAATAAATACATAACTTAAAAATAGGGCGTAAAGTAAAGTAGGGTTTTTAATTTAAATAGCGCTTAAGGTCACAAAAGCGCGAAAACGAAATACCCACAACGAGCATCAGAAAGTAACATTGTCATATATAAAATGTAGCACTTAATAAAACGTTGTCATAACAAAAGCGCAAAAAAGTGAAAGCAAAGAAAGTAACAGTAAAAAGTAGAAAAAATAGCCAACTGCAAAAAAAGATGAAGACGACAGCCCAAGCATAGGGGCCTTTAAAAACCGTAGCCAGTTTTTAAAGGTTCCTTAAAAGGGAAACCCTTACTGATAAAGGGCCTCCCAAAGAGAGAACATGCATAAAGCACGTCCAAGAGAACCTTTATCGAGGCCGCTTAAATGCGGTAATTAGTTAACCACGGCGAAAACTAAAGCTTTTAAAGCTTAAGGGATCACAATGCAGAACGGCGTAATGAAGGACTGGCTGGATTCAAGCTTTCTGGCAGGCGCGAACCAGACATATATAGAACAGCTTTATGAAGATTATCTGACTGACCCTAACTCTGTAGATGCCGAGTGGAAAGCCATTTTTGAGCAACTTCCTGGTGCTACTTTAGGTACTAGTGGTGAACAATTCCACTCCCAAGCGCGCGATTACTTCCGCCGCTTAGCAAAAGACTCTACGCGTTATCACACTTCTGTTAGCGATCCAGCTATCGATGCAAAACAAGTCAAAGTTTTGCAGTTAATAAATGCATTCCGCTTCCGCGGGCACCAGAATGCGAATCTTGACCCGTTAGGGCTTTGGAAACGCGAATCTGTTCCAGATTTAGACCCAGCATTCCATAATCTGACGAAAGAAGATTTCGACGAAACCTTTAACGTGGGTTCATTTGCTATTGGCAAAGAAACCATGAAACTTAGTGAGCTATATGAGCACTTGAAACGCATTTATTGCGGTTCGATTGGTGCTGAATATATGCATATCACAAATACTGAAGAAAAACGTTGGATTCAACAACGTCTTGAGTCAGTTGATGTTGCAAAAGTTTTCTCTAAAGAAGAAAAATTACGTTTCTTAGCGGAACTCACCGCCGCTGAAGGCCTTGAGCGCTATATCGGGGCTAAATTCCCAGGAGCTAAACGTTTCTCATTGGAAGGCGGTGATGCCCTGATCCCAATGCTGAAAGATTTAATTCACCACGCAGGCAAACAGGATACTCGTGAAGTTGTTCTGGGGATGGCTCACCGTGGTCGTTTAAACGTTCTTGTGAATATTCTAGGTAAAAAACCTGGTGAATTATTCGATGAATTCGCGGGTAAACATAAAGACCATTCAAGTGCGGGTGACGTTAAATATCACCAAGGTTTCTCGTCTGACTTTGAAACCGCCGGTTCTCGTGTTCACTTAGCGTTAGCATTTAACCCATCTCACCTTGAAATTGTTAGCCCTGTGGTAATTGGTTCAGTGCGTGCTCGTCGTGATCGCTTGGACGAAGGTCGCAGCAACATGGTGTTACCAATCACTATTCATGGTGACTCCGCAGTTACCGGTCAGGGTGTTGTTCAAGAAACACTGAACATGTCTCAGGCTCGTGGTTATGAAGTTGGCGGTACTGTACGTATCGTTATTAACAACCAAATTGGTTTTACTACTTCAAATCCGAAAGATACCCGTTCAACTGAATACTGTACTGATATCGTGAAAATGGTGCAGGCGCCTATTTTCCACGTGAATGCTGATGATCCTGAAGCCGTTTCATTTGTGACTCGCTTAGCGCTAGATTTCCGTAATACATTTAAACGTGATGTGATGATCGATTTAGTGTGTTATCGCCGTCATGGTCATAACGAAGCGGATGAGCCAAGTGCAACTCAGCCTGTGATGTATCAAAAAATCAAACAGCATCCAACACCACGTAAAATTTATGCGGACCGTTTAATTGCAGAGAACGTGTTGAGTGCTAATGATGTGACTGAAATGGTCAATCTGTACCGTGATGCCTTAGATGCAGGTAATTGTGTGGTTGAAGAGTACCGTGAAATGGGACTCAATTCTTATACATGGGCTCCGTATTTGAACCATGAATGGGATGAATCATATAAATCGACCGTTGATATCAAACGTTTAACTGAATTGGCAACTAAAGTTAGCACTATTCCTGAAGGTGTTGTTGCTCAGTCTCGTGTTGAGAAAATTTATGCAGATCGCGCTGAAATGGCGAAAGGCGAAAAATTACTCGACTGGGGTGCGGCTGAAACTTTAGCTTATGCAACATTGGTTGATGAAGGTGTTCCTGTTCGTTTGTCAGGTGAAGATGCGGGTCGTGGTACATTCTTCCACCGCCATGCGGTTATTCATAACCAAACTAACGGTTCTGTCTATGTTCCATTACAAAATATTCATAACGGTCAAGGCGTATTCAACGTTTGGGACTCTGTCCTAACAGAAAACGCAGTATTGGCATTTGAATATGGTTATGCGACGACTGAACCACGTGCTCTGACGATTTGGGAAGCGCAATTTGGTGACTTCGCAAACTGTGCTCAGGTTGTTATCGACCAATTCATTAGCTCTGGTGAGCAAAAATGGGGTCGTATGTGTGGCCTTGTAATGTTACTGCCACATGGATATGAAGGTCAGGGGCCAGAACACTCATCTGCACGTTTAGAGCGTTATCTCCAATTGTGTGCTGATCAAAACATGCAAGTATGTGTTCCATCAACACCAGCTCAGGTTTACCACATGTTACGTCGTCAGGCCTTACGTGGCATGCGTCGTCCTCTGATTGTGATGTCACCGAAGTCTCTGCTCCGTCACCCATTAGCAGTATCTAGTATGGATGAACTGGCGAATGGCAAATTCGAACCAGTTATCGGTGAAATCGATGAAATCAATCCGAAAAATGTGAAACGCGTCGTTCTGTGTTCAGGGAAAGTCTATTACGATCTGTTAGAACAACGTCGTAAGAATGAACAAACTGACGTTGCTATCGTGCGTATTGAGCAGTTGTATCCGTTCCCACACGATGATATCCAAAAAGCGTTGGCGCAATTTACTGATGTTAAAGACTTTGTATGGTGTCAAGAAGAGCCATTAAACCAAGGTGCTTGGTATTGCAGTCAACATAATTTCCGTGAAGCTATCCCAGCAGGGGCTACTTTACGTTATGCAGGTCGAGCTGCTTCTTCATCACCAGCAGTTGGCTATACGTCCGTTCACCAGGAACAACAAAAAGCCCTGGTTAATGACGCTTTGAACATTGAATAATTAAAGGATAGAAAATGAGTAGCGTAGAAATTCTTGTTCCCGATCTTCCTGAGTCCGTTGCAGATGCCACGGTTGCCACATGGCATAAAAAACCAGGTGATAGTGTTCAGCGTGACGAAGTCCTGGTTGAGATCGAAACAGATAAAGTGGTGTTAGAAGTGCCTGCAAGTGAAGCAGGTGTGTTAGAAGCTATCGTTGAAGAAGAAGGCGCGACGGTATTATCTAAACAACTGTTAGGTCGTATTCGTTTAGGTGATAGCTCAGGTATTCCTGCTGAAGTTAAAGATGCACAGGAAGCAACGCCAGCACAACGCCAAACTGCAAGCCTAGAGACTGAAAGTAATGACGCTCTGAGCCCAGCTATTCGTCGCTTGATTGCAGAACATAGCCTGAACCCAGCTGACATTAAAGGGACGGGCGTTGGTGGTCGTTTGACTCGTGAAGATGTTGAAAAACATTTAGCAGCAAATAAATCAGCAGCTCCAGCAGCAACAGCACCTGCTGCACCACAAGCGCCGTTAGCACACCGTAGCGAGAAACGTGTACCAATGACACGTTTACGTAAACGTATCGCAGAGCGCCTGTTAGAAGCGAAAAACACCACTGCAATGTTGACAACATTTAATGAAGTTAACATGCAACCAATTAAAGACTTACGGAAACAATATGGCGAAGCATTCGAAAAACGCCACGGTGTACGTTTAGGCTTTATGTCCTTCTATGTTAAAGCTGCGGTAGAAGCACTGAAACGCTATCCAGAAGTTAACGCTTCTATTGATGGCAGCGATGTGGTTTACCACAACTATTTTGATATCAGCATTGCCGTCTCTACGCCTCGTGGTCTGGTAACTCCAGTTCTACGTGATGTTGATGCAATGAGCATGGCAGATATCGAGAAAAAAATTAAAGAACTGGCTGTTAAAGGTCGCGATGGTAAATTAACTGTTGAAGACTTAAGTGGTGGTAACTTCACTATCACTAACGGTGGCGTATTTGGTTCTCTGATGTCTACACCTATCATTAACCCACCACAGAGCGCAATTTTAGGCATGCATGCCATTAAAGACCGCCCTATGGCTGTAAATGGTAAGGTAGAGATTCTTCCGATGATGTATTTAGCGCTGTCTTATGACCACCGTTTAATCGATGGTAGTGAGTCAGTGGGCTTCTTAGTCGCTATCAAAGATATGCTGGAAGATCCAACTCGTTTACTGCTGGACGTATAGCAACATAACAGGGTAGGAACAACCTGCCCGGTCTGAAGTAACCGATGCAACCCGCTTGCGGGTTGCTAAATCAGTAACAATTGCAGGAGGCGAATAAACGCCTCTTCAGACTCAATTATGGATAGAACATCATGAATTTACACGAGTACCAGGCAAAACAGTTGTTTGCACGTTATGGGATGCCTGCACCAACAGGTTATGCCTGTTCATCAGTCGCTGAAACCGTAGACGCTGCTAAAAAAATTGGCAATGGCCCATGGGTAATTAAATGCCAAGTACATGCAGGCGGACGTGGTAAAGCAGGTGGCGTTAAAGTCACTAGCGATATTAACGAAGTTAAAGCATTTGCAGAAAACTGGTTAGGTAAAAACTTAGTGACTTATCAAACAGACGCTAACGGCCAACCAGTAAACCAGATTCTTGTTGAAACAGCGACTGACATTGATAAAGAGTTGTATTTAGGTGCGGTTGTTGACCGTAGCACTCGTCGTGTTGTTTTCATGGCATCGACTGAAGGTGGTGTGGAAATTGAAAAAGTTGCTGAAGAAACGCCTGAATTAATTCATAAAGCAATTATCGACCCACTGACTGGCCCAATGCCTTTCCAAGGCCGTGAATTGGCATTTAAATTAGGCTTAACAGGTAAACAAGTTAGCCAATTTGCTAAAATTTTTATGGGTCTAGCAACTTTATTCCTTGAGCGTGACTTAGCTTTAGCAGAAATTAACCCTCTGGTTATCAGTACTGCGGGTGATTTAGTTTGCTTAGATGGCAAATTAGGCATCGACAGTAATGCGCTATATCGTCAGCCAGAAATCCGTGAACTACGTGATGAATCTCAAGAAGATGCGCGTGAAGCTCAAGCAGCGCAGTGGGAACTCAACTATGTTGCATTAGATGGTAACATTGGTTGTATGGTTAACGGTGCAGGCTTAGCAATGGGAACTATGGACATTGTTAAACTTCACGGTGGCGCACCTGCAAACTTCTTAGATGTTGGTGGCGGCGCAACTAAAGAGCGTGTAACTGAAGCATTTAAAATCATTCTTTCTGATGAAAACGTGAAAGCCGTTTTTGTTAACATCTTTGGTGGTATCGTTCGTTGCGACCTGATTGCAGACGGCATCATTGGTGCAGTTGAAGAAGTTGGCGTAAATGTACCAGTAGTTGTGCGTTTAGAAGGTAACAATGCTGAATTAGGTGCTAAGAAACTGGCAGACAGCGGCTTGAACATTATCGCTGCTAACAGCTTGACTGACGCAGCTAAAAAAGCAGTAGCAGCAGCGGAGGCTAAATAATGTCTATTTTAATCGATAAAAACACCAAAGTGATTTGCCAAGGTTTTACTGGTGGTCAAGGTACATTCCATTCAGAACAAGCGATTGCTTATGGTACAAAAATGGTCGGTGGTGTTACACCAGGCAAAGGTGGTACAACACACTTAGGTCTGCCGGTGTTCAATACAGTTCGCGAAGCGGTTGAAGCGACAGGTGCAACTGCGTCTGTTATCTATGTGCCAGCGCCATTTTGTAAAGACTCTATCTTAGAAGCTATCGATGCAGGCATTAAACTGATTATCACCATCACTGAAGGTATTCCAACTCTGGACATGCTGACTGTGAAAGTGAAGCTGGATGAAGCTGGCGTTCGCATGATCGGCCCTAACTGCCCAGGCGTTATCACTCCAGGTGAATGTAAGATTGGTATCCAACCTGGTCACATTCATATGCCAGGTAAAGTCGGTATCGTTTCACGTTCAGGTACGCTGACTTATGAAGCGGTAAAACAAACTACTGATGCAGGTTTAGGCCAATCAACTTGTGTTGGTATCGGTGGTGACCCAATCCCAGGTTCAAACTTTATTGATATCCTGAAAATGTTCCAAGCTGACCCACAAACTGAAGCGATTGTCATGATCGGTGAAATTGGTGGTAACGCGGAAGAAGAAGCTGCGGCTTATATTAAAGAGCATGTAACTAAACCAGTAGTTGGTTATATCGCTGGTGTAACGGCACCGAAAGGTAAACGTATGGGCCATGCTGGCGCAATCATTGCTGGCGGTAAAGGTACTGCGGATGAGAAATTTGCTGCATTAGAAGCTGCGGGCGTGAAAACCGTTCGTAGCCTTGCAGACATCGGCGATGCCGTGAAATCATTACTGAATAAGTAAATGATCCGCTAGGTAACTAGCAGCCGTAAGAGACGAAAGCCCGTGCTTATTTGAGTACGGGTTTTTTTATGGCTTTAAAAGCCGTTAGTGTAATTTCTGGAGAGAGGATAAGGATTTCTGGCAAAGAGTGTCTATACTTAAAAATATTAAAAGATACGAGTACAGGTACGGCTATCTGTGAAAATGCTCCATAGCTTTGGTGGGCTACAAAGCCCATTTTAAGCAAAAAACGAGAAAGTTGTGTCAGGTCAATTTTATAATTATTGGGAAAAGTTAATTAACCGAATATATGATTTTAGTTGAGATAAGTTCGTATATTAATAAAATTCATAATAGCTTTGAAATAAGATACTATTAGAAATTAAATATTCTTTTTTAGACTTCTTAATAAAAAGATTATATTTTTTTGTTAATCTTTAGAAAAAATAAGAACATTTATATCAATACCAATAACAGTACATTAACAAGTGAATAACTATTAATTGACTGGTATGCAAATCAATTAACAATAGGAAAAAAATTGACGTAAATCAATTTATTACCTCTAGCTTTATTTGTCGAAATTGCTTAAATTGGTGCACGATCAAATACTCTATTTTCTATTAAAGGGTATAATTATTGATGTAAATTCAGAATTCAAATCTGAGTCACGTAAAAGAAGTTTATTGTATGTGAAGATAGGCGTACTATTATTATAGTATTGTTCTTTCTTTTGGTTTTGTTAATTATTTGTTGTTTTGAGGCATTTTTTGCTGGTAGTTAAGAGGCTTTCTTCGAAATTTAATCTGGAAGCTGGGTTGCCGCAAGTCGGTGTCTTCCTGCTAGGAGCAAGGAGTCAAGATGTTTGATATTGTCGAACTGTCACGATTACAGTTTGCCTTAACTGCAATGTATCACTTCCTGTTCGTGCCATTAACGCTCGGTATGGCGTTTTTGCTTGCGATCATGGAAACGGTATATGTGCTGTCTGGCAAGCAAATTTATAAAGATATGACTAAGTTCTGGGGTAAGTTATTTGGTATTAACTTCGCCCTAGGTGTTGCAACGGGTCTGACCATGGAATTCCAATTCGGGACTAACTGGTCTTACTATGCTCATTACGTTGGAGATATCTTCGGTGCGCCTCTGGCAATCGAAGGTTTGATGGCGTTCTTCTTAGAATCTACTTTTGTTGGTTTATTCTTCTTTGGTTGGGATCGTTTAAGCAAAACTCAACACCTTGCTGTAACATGGTTAGTTGCTTTAGGTTCTAACTTCTCTGCTTTGTGGATTTTAGTGGCGAATGGTTGGATGCAAAACCCGATCGCAGCTGACTTCAACTTTGAAACAATGCGTATGGAAATGGTTAGCTTCTCTGAGCTAGTCTTAAACCCAGTTGCGCAAGTTAAGTTTGTCCACACAGTGGCTGCAGGTTATTGTACTGGTGCAATGTTTATCTTAGGTATCAGCTCTTACTACCTACTTAAAGGTCGTGATGTTGCTTTTGCTAAGCGTTCTTTTGCAATTGCTGCTAGTTTTGGTATTGCTGCGGTTCTATCTGTTATCGTTCTTGGTGATGAATCAGGTTACGAAATGGGTGACGTTCAGAAAACTAAACTCGCTGCGGTTGAAGCTGAGTGGGAAACCCATGCGCCTCCTGCTGCATTTAACTTAATCGCTTGGCCAGATACTGAGAAGCAAGAAAACAAGTTTGCTATCTCAATTCCTTGGGCGATGGGTATCATTGCAACTCGTTCTGTTGATACGCCAGTATTAGGTCTGAAAGATCTAATGAAACAACACGAAGTTCGTATCCGTAACGGTATGGTTGCATATGGTCAATTACAAGAACTGTTAGCTGGAAATAAAGATCCTGAATTGCGTGCTGCATTTGAAGCTAGCAAAAAAGATCTCGGTTATGGTCTTCTGTTAAAACAATACGCACCAAATGTTGTTGATGCGACAGAAGCGCAAATTCAAAAAGCAGTAAAAGACAGTATTCCTAACGTAGGGCCTCTGTTCTGGGCATTCCGTATCATGGTTGGTGTTGGCTTCCTGTTGTTATTAATTATTGGCTGGGCATTCCTGTCAGTAGTCCGTAACAAAATTGGTCAAAGCAAACTGCTGTTACGTATTGCACTGTTTGGTATTCCACTACCATGGATTGCAATTGAATCAGGTTGGTTCGTTGCAGAGTATGGTCGTCAGCCTTGGGCAATTGGTGAAGTATTACCGGTGTCGGTTGCTCATTCTAATTTAACGACCCATGACCTGATCTTCTCTATGGTATTGATCTGTGGTCTGTACACACTGTTCTTAATTGCTGAAATGTTCTTAATGTTCAAATTCGCTCGTAAAGGGCCTAGTAGCCTGAAAACTGGTCGCTACCACTTTGAACAGAAAAACACTTCTGCACACGACGTTCAGTAAATAGGAGCCACTTATGTTTGATTATGAAGTTCTTCGGTTTGTGTGGTGGATCCTTATCGGTGTATTACTGATTGGGTTTGCTGTCACGGATGGCTTTGACATGGGCGTTGGCTTCTTATTACCTATTTTAGGTAAAACAGATACCGAACGCCGTATCATGATTAATGCCGTTGCACCGCACTGGGATGGTAACCAAGTTTGGTTAATCACTGCGGGTGGTGCGATGTTTGCTGCATGGCCACAAGTCTATGCGGCATCATTCTCCGGTTTCTATATCGCGATGATTTTAGTGTTAGCTGCTTTGTTCTTCCGTCCGGTGGGTTTCGACTACCGTTCAAAACTGGAGAACCCAAAATGGCGTAACATGTGGGACTGGGGTCTGTTCATCGGTGGTTTCGTTCCACCATTAGTTATCGGTGTTGCATTTGGTAACCTATTATTAGGTGTCCCACTGCAAATTGATAACCAACAGTACTTAACCTATACAGGTAACCTGTTTGGTCTGCTGAACCCATATGGTCTGTTAGCGGGTGTGGTTGGTTTAATGATGATTGTTACCCAAGGTGCAACTTATCTGCAAATGCGTACCACTGGCGAGCTGTACCTACGTGTACGTAAAGCAACCTATATCTGTGCATTAGTCACACTGTTAGCGTTTGCGGGTGCTGGTGTTTGGTTAGTAATGGGTATCGATGGCTATGTTATCACTTCAGCGATTGATCACCATGCGGTATCAAACCCACTGAATAAAACCGTAGAGGTTGTTTCAGGGGCTTGGTTGACTAACTTCAATACTTACCCAATCCTGTGGGCTCTGCCTGCACTGGGTTTAGCGCTGCCACTACTGACTATGCTGTTCAGTAAAGCAGACAAAAATGGTTGGGCGTTTGTGAGCTCTTCATTAACTATCGCTTGTATCATTTTAACTTGTGGTGTAGCAATGTTCCCATTCATCATGCCTTCAAGCATTATGCCAAATGCAAGCTTGACCATGTGGGATGCAACATCTAGCTTGTTCACACTGCAAGTCATGACAGTTGTCGCGGCTATCTTTGTTCCAATCGTACTGGCATACACCGCATGGTGTTACTACAAAATGTTTGGTCGTCTGGACAAAAACTTCATCGAAGGCAACAAGCATTCACTGTATTAAGGAGCATAACTATGTGGTATTTCGCCTGGATTCTCGGCACGCTGTTAGCTTGTAGTTTTGCAGTGATTGCAGCACTAGCATTAGAGCACTCTGAAGACTCTAAAGCAGCTAAAGATGGTGAGTAAATAAAATGCTGGTGGATAAAACCTATCAGCTATTGGATAAGGGGCCGTTAAGGGCCCTTATCCTTATTTTAGCTTTAGTTACAGCTGGTGCAGTGATGTGGGACCCATCTCTATTTGCTGCAAAAACCAGTTCATTCCAAATTTGGCAAGGGCTGTTATTAATTTGGGCAACTTGCAGTGCGATGATTTTTGGTGTTGGTTTCAAACCCCAAAAAGTCATTTGGCGTGCGATTTTCCATCCATTACCGGCTGCCATCATTCTTATTTGGGGACTTTTACAAGTCTTTAGATAATTCTAATTGCTAATTGTGGGTCAATGGACCCATAATTATTTTTGATATCTTTACTTTCAAAGTGATTCCAAACTGGCACTGTCTTGCGTATAGTGGCACCGTTAGTTAATTTAACCTAAGACGGAGTGGTTGTTATGTTATTTCGCTGGCCAGTTCGCGTGTACTATGAAGATACAGACGCGGGCGGTGTAGTTTATCATGCGCGTTATTTAGCATTTTTTGAGCGAGCAAGAACCGAAATGTTGCGAAATAAAGGAATCAACCAACAAAGTATGCTTGCTGATAACCTTGGTTTTGTTGTGCGTAGCATGACAATTGATTTTGTAAAAGGGGCAAAGCTAGATGATCTGTTGGAGGTTGAGACGCAAATTGTTGAAATGAAACGTGCCTCATTAACTTTTCATCAAAGGTTAGTTGATTCACAAGGTAACCTGCTTTGTGGGGCTAATGCCCTAATTGCTTGTGTGGACACATCAAAAATGAAGCCGATTGCGCTTCCTAAGTCTATTGTCGCGGAGTTTAAACAGTGACTGACATGAATATCCTGGATTTATTCCTTAAAGCGAGCCTTTTGGTTCAGCTCATTATGTTCGTTTTGATCGGTTTTTCTATTGCATCATGGGCCATTATTATTCAAAGAACGAAAATTTTAAATGCTGCAACCCGTGAGGCGGAGGCATTTGAGGATAAGTTTTGGTCAGGTATTGAGCTTTCGCGCTTATATAAAGAAAGCCAAGCTCGCCGTGATGAATTGAGCGGAGCTGAACAAATTTTCCACTCCGGTTTTAAAGAGTTCGTTCGTTTACATCAGGCAAATATTCACGCACCAGATGCGGTGGTTACTGGTGCATCACGCGCGATGCGTATATCAATGAATCGTGAATTAGAGTCAGTAGAAGCACATATCCCATTTTTAGGTACTGTTGGTTCGATTAGCCCATATATTGGTTTATTCGGGACAGTATGGGGAATTATGCATGCGTTTATTGCTTTGGGTGCGGTAAAACAAGCAACATTACAGATGGTTGCTCCGGGGATCGCCGAAGCACTTATCGCAACCGCGATAGGTTTGTTTGCAGCGATTCCTGCGGTTATGGCTTTCAACCGCTTGAACTTACGAGTCAATAAGTTAGAGCAAACTTACGATAACTTTATGGAAGAGTTTTTAGCCATCTTGCATCGTCAAGCATTCTCTGCTGATAAGAAATAAGTTGAGGAGATAAGCGAATGGCGCGCACTAGTCGCAGACGTGAGCTGAAATCCGAAATCAACATCGTTCCACTGCTGGACGTTTTGTTGGTGCTGTTACTGATATTTATGGCAACGGCACCCATTATTTCCCAGAGTGTGGAAGTTGAATTACCGGATGCAACAGATACACAAACCGTATCATCAAGTGACAACCCACCTATAATTTTAGAGGTGTCGGGTGTTGGGCAGTATAATATGCGGCTCGATGGTGAGGTATTAGAATTGCTTCCACCAGAACAGATTGCTGCTGAAGCGAAATCACAATTAGAGAAAAACCCAAAAGCGATTTTCTTAATTGGTGGTGCAAAAGAGGTGCCTTATGAAGAAGTTATTAAGGCTCTGAATATTTTGCACAGTGCAGGGATAAAATCTGTCGGCTTGATGACTCAGCCTATCTAGGCTGGGTTGTTGTGGTTTGAATAAGTCACAATTCTTTTTTTGGATACCAGAGTGGGAAAGTCAAAAGAGAAAAAAGATAACCTAAACCGTTCATTAGTGATGTCTGTTGTATTGCACATCATATTGATTGGCTTGATTGTTATAGGCTCTTTAGTTTCCGTCGTCAAACTTGGTGGTGGCGGGGAAGAAGGGACTGTCATCGATGCGGTGATGGTCGACCCTGGCGTGGTTGTTGAGCAATATGAACAAATGCAAAAACAACAAAACATGGTCAGACAAGCAGCTAAAGAGCGTAAAGAGCAAGAACAAAAACAAGAGGCTGAGCTAAGAGAGCAGCAAGAAAAGGAACAAAAACGTCTGCAACAGCTTGAACAAGAGCGTATCAAAACTGAACGAGATACCGCTAAGCAACAAAAACAAGCTGAAGAGCAACAGAAAAAAGCATTAGAAGCCGCTAAAAAAGCCAAGGAAGAGCAAAAAATAGCGGAAGAAGCTGCCGCGAAAGCGAAAGCTGAAAAGGAAAAATTAGTTAAAGAGCAGGCAGCTGAAAAGGCGAAAGCTGAAGCTCAAGCTAAAAAAGAAGCCGAAGCAGCTAAAGCTAAAGCAGAGAAAGAAGCTCAAGAAAAAGCAGAAAAAGAAGCCAAAGAAAAGGCTGATAAAGAAGCTAAAATAAAAGCAGACAAGGAAGCTAAGGCTAAAGCGGATAAAGAAGCGAAAGAGAAAGCAGATAAAGAAGCGAAAGCTAAAGCAGCGAAAGCGAAAGCAGAGGCGGCAAAAAATGCGGCTTCTGTAGATGATTTACTCGGCGATTTAACTGCTTCTGGGCCAAGTAAACAGGGCGGCCAAGCTTCTGCTGGAACTGGTGGCGGTAAAAAATCAGGGGCCTCAAACGCAGATGTTGATAACTATGCAGGTAAGGTAAAAGCGGCAATCCAAAGTAAGTTCTATGATTCAGATACTTATCGTGGGCGGACTTGCGAATTGCAATTGGTGCTCGCACGGGATGGCGCTTTGATGGGGATTAAACCTAAAAATAACCCGACGAACGACGCTGCGTTATGTGATGCGGCAATTCGAGCTGCGAAGTTAGCTTCGATGCCAAGACCCGATTCAGATAAAATTTTTGAAAGGGTTAAGAGGGAAGGTATCGTCGTCGATTTTAAACCTTGATTTAAGTAAGTCAGAGCTATCTGTATTGAAAAATCTATCGCATTAGAATAAATAGTTTGTGTGGTATCTAGTTTTGTTATTATACCTTTGTTAAAATTCAGCGAATTATTGCGGTGGTAAACAATCCGTAGTAAGGGAGACAAGAATGAAGCAGGCTTTTAAAGTAGTTTTAGGGTTCCTAATGCTATGGGCGACAGTGGCTCAGGCTGAAATACGTATTGAGATCACTGAAGGTGTTAATTCAGCTCAACCGATTGGTGTCGTACCCTTTAAATGGACAGGTGCTGGAGCACCCCCACAGGAAGTAGGCCAAATCGTAGGTTCTGATTTACGTAATAGCGGGAAATTTAACCCTATTGAACCAAGTCGTATGCCTCAGCAACCCGGTACAGCCTCTGAAGTAACTCCAGAAGCATGGACTGCATTGGGTATTAATGCAGTGGTTGTAGGGCAAGTGCAGCCAGCCGCAGATGGTAGCTTTGTTGTCAGCTATCAACTGGTTGATGTTGCAGCTAACCCAGGTGCTGTTTTATCTCAGAACCAATATAAAGTCACTAAAGAATGGTTACGTTATGCAGCTCATACTGCAAGTGACGAAGTCTTTGAAAAACTAACCGGTATTCGTGGTGCATTCCGCACGCGTATTGCTTATATTGTGGTTAACAAAGGCGGTCAGTATCCATATGAATTACGAGTTTCTGACTACGATGGGTTTAACCAGTTTACAGTTCATCGTTCACCAGAACCTTTAATGTCGCCAGCATGGTCACCAGATGGCGAAAAACTCGCGTATGTCACTTTTGAAAGCGGTAGTTCAGCGCTTGTTATTCAAACTCTTTCTACAGGAGCAGTCCGTCAGGTTGCATCATTCCCACGTCACAATGGGGCACCTGCATTCTCTCCTGATGGGACAAAACTGGCATTCGCACTGTCTAAAACAGGCAGCTTGAATTTATATGTTATGGACTTAGCGAGTGGGCAAATTCGTCAAGTAACAGATGGTCGTAGCAACAATACTGAACCAAGCTGGATGCCGGATAGCCAAACTTTAGTCTATACTTCAGATCAGGCGGGACGTCCGCAGATTTATAAAATGAATATTAATGGTGGCAGCCCTGAACGTGTTTCTTGGGAAGGAACACAAAATCAGGACGCTGATGTTAGTCCGGATGGTACTTTCTTAGTGATGGTCAGCTCCGGCGGCGGTCAGCAACATGTCGCCAAACAAGATCTGGCAACGAACAACGTTGAATTTTTAACGAAAACGTTCCTAGATGAAACGCCGAGTATCGCACCTAACGGCACTATGGTAATTTATAGCTCCTCTCAAGGCTTGGGGACTATATTGCAGCTAGTTTCGACCGACGGGCGTTTCAAAGCGCGTCTTCCGGCTACCGATGGACAGGTAAAATTCCCTGCCTGGTCGCCGTATCTGTGATGCATAATAATAATGTGTGGCAAAAAAATATTAAGGATCAAAACGATGCAACTGAATAAAGTGCTTAAAGGGCTGATGATCGCATTACCAATCATGGCAGTCGCAGCTTGTAGCTCTAACAAAAACAATGACCAAGATGGTGTAGATACTTCTACTAACCAAACTAACACTGGTCTGTCTGCGGAAGAGCTGGCACGTCAGCAAATGGAACAGCTGCAACAAAACAACACTGTTTACTTTGGTTTCGATAAATACAACGTATCTCCAGAGTATGCGGAAATGTTAGATGCGCATGCAGCATTCCTACGTAGCAACCCATCTGTACGTGTTGTTGTTGAAGGTCATGCGGATGAGCGCGGTACTCCAGAATATAACATCGCGCTGGGCGAGCGTCGTGCTAATGCAGTTAAAATGTATCTGCAAAGCAAAGGTGTTTCTGGTGACCAAGTTTCACTGGTTTCTTACGGTAAAGAAAAACCAGCTGTGTTAGGTCACACTGAAGCAGACTACGCGAAAAACCGTCGTGCAGTCATTGCATACTAATAGATAAGAGAAATTATCTATTATGAACAGTAACTTCAGACATCTAATTGTAGGTCTGTCGTTATTGGTTGGCGTAGCGGCCCCTTGGGCCGCTATTGCCCAAGCGCCAATCAACAATGTCGGATCTGGTTCAACAACAGACCGTCTTACCCAACTTGAGACTGCGGTTAATTCTCAAGGCCAAATTATGTATCAAATCCAGCAACAGCTTGCCGATAACCAACGCGACATAGATATGTTACGTGGTCAGATTCAAGAAAGTGAATATAAATTGAATCAAGTTATTGAGCGTCAAAAAGATTTGTATATGCAATTAAATGGCTCGGGTGACGGCAATTCTGCCAATACAGGTGAAACACCTGACACTAGTGCATCAAATGCATCTTCTTCAACTACACCTGCTGCATCAGCTAATACAGGTGGAAATGAGAAAGATGATTATAATGCGGCAGTTAAGCTTGCAATGGAAAGCAAATCAAAAGCCCAAATTGATGGGGCTATTAATGCGCTTCAAGGGTTTATCAAAACCTACCCTAAGTCTGGGTATCAATCTAACGCCAACTATTGGTTGGGGCAGTTAAACTACAACAAAGGCAGCAAAGATGACGCGGCTTTTTACTTTGCAACTGTAGTTAAGCAATATCCTAAATCTCAGAAAAGCAGTGAAGCTTTATATAAAGTTGGGCTGATCATGCAAGACAAAGGGCAAAAGGATAAAGCAAAGGCTGTTTACCAACAGGTGTTAAAGCAATATCCAAACAGTGCAGGCTCAAAATTAGCAGAAAAAAAGTTGAGTACACTTTAATTACTAACCCCGAAGCAATATTGCCGAATATTTCGGGGTTATCAGTATGATAAGTGCGCATTCAATCTATTTTAGTAAAAAAAACATTGCACCATCGTCAGAAATCAGTAATATAAGCCGCCGTTGATACGAGAATACGGTTAGCCGAAAACCTCGAGATACAAAGAAGAAATATAGTTTTAGATGGGTTGTTAGCTCAGTCGGTAGATGATTGAGTTTTATTAAGATGGTTGCAGGTTCAACCCGAAGGGTAAGAAGCTGTGATTAGTTAGAAAAGTTATATAGATGGGTCGTTAGCTCAGTCGGTAGAGCAGTTGACTTTTAATCAATTGGTCGCAGGTTCGAATCCTGCACGACCCACCATCTAAAAGAAACAAACAATTCAAGCAATTCAGATGGGTCGTTAGCTCAGTCGGTAGAGCAGTTGACTTTTAATCAATTGGTCGCAGGTTCGAATCCTGCACGACCCACCATCTCAACAGCAGTTCAAGCCAATTCACTACCCCGTAAATACTCAGTCGCCAATCCATACCTCGGCAAGCTGGTTGCAGGTTCAGGCCGCAGGCTAAATTCGCAGAATTTAAATCCTGCACGACCCACCATCTCAACAGCAGTTCAAGCCAATTCATTACCCCGTAAATACTCAGTCGGCAATCCATACCTCGGCAAGCTGGTTGCAGGTTCAGGCCGTAGGCTAAATTCGTAGAATTTAAATCCTGCACGACCCACCATCTCAACAGCAATTCAAGCCAATTCACTACCCCGTAAATACTCAGTCGGCAATCCATACCTCGGCAAGCTGGTTGCAGGTTCAGGCCGCAGGCTAAATTCGCAGAATTTAAATCCTGCACGACCCACCATCTCAACAGCAATTCAAGCCAATTCACTACCCCGTAAACGCTCAGTCGCCATCCATACCTCGGCAAGCTGGTTGCAGGTTCAGGCCGCAGGCTAAATTCGCAGAATTTAAATCCTGCACGACCCACCATCTTAACAGCAATTCAAGCCAATTCACTACCCCGTAAATACTCAGTCGGCAATCCATACCTCGGCAAGCTGGTTGCAGGTTCAGGCCGCAGGCTAAATTCGCAGAATTTAAATCCTGCACGACCCACCATCTCAACAGCAGTTCAAGCCAATTCACTACCCCGTAAATACTCAGTCGCCAATCCATACCTCGGCAAGCTGGTTGCAGGTTCAGGCCGGAGGCTAAATTCGCAGAATTTAAATCCTGCACGACCCACCATCTTAACAGCAGTTCAAGCCAATTCACCGCCCCGTAAATACTCAGTCGGCAATCCATACCTCGGCAAGCGCGCAATGGTTCTAAGCATACCTTTAAAAAGTGCATGAATTAGTTAGTGACTTAAATATGACTGAGATAAACTGAAAAGTGACAAGATAAAAAAATAGCCCCTGGTGTTGGGGCTCAAAAGGGATGGTTTATTTAACTGAGGGTAACTCTTGTATACAGTTATACCGTTAAATGAGTCATCTTTTGAAAGTCAAAATAAAAGAACTCATTGTTTTGTAAAGATAGTCATTAAATCGCCTTTTTTCGCTGTACTCTACGCTAATTAATTATAATCCTTCAGGTAGCAAGCCATTATCTTGTAAAAAGCCAATGACTAACATTTGCATTTTTTTTGCTAAATTATGCGCAGGAGAAAAGCCCTGTAACTTGGCAAGGTCGATACTCACCTCATCAAAACAACGCATTAAACATTGCAATGACAAGGCAGCTTTTTCTGAGGTACTGCAATTAAAAATGATTTCTAGTGCCTGTATGTACTTTTGTGGCATCCATTCATGGTACTTACGGCCATTATACCAAACATGCTTACCTTGTATGGTTACAAGGTGCTCAAGTAGCGTTAAGAAATAGTGCTTCATATCGGTACTTCTTGACCATGCCACCCATAATTCTTCACGAGTTAATGCTATGGCGACTTGATGGGCTTCGTGCCAAAAGTCTGTAACGGTTTGTGAAAACTCAGTCTCTGTTAATGGTGTTGGTGCTAAAGATAGCAAATTGGCATCTTTTGGTAGCCCTTCAGTGATCCCAGTTTTATCTAACAAAACAATAAACCCGCGAGAGAATGTCGCATCTAACCCCTCACGTTTCATTTTATATAAGCGTTCAGGCTCAGCAAATGTGAAATCAACTTTGCGACCTTCCTCGTATATAACTAAACATGTCGGCCAATCTGGTGCGTCCTCTTCTTGATTGAGTAAATGTAGAACTGCTAAAGAGGAGCCAAAATGGTCAACCCAATGTTTTTGGTTAAATATTTCTGTCACACCGTGACCGATTAACTCAATGTCAATGTCGGAGTAATTATCAACATCTTGCTCTCTTCCTCGTGAGCCTGTGAGTACCACAGCTTCGATTCTTGGGTCGAGTAATGAAATGGATATAATTTTATTTATAATAGATACAGGTAATTCCATAACTGGCCTAATTAAATTTGATAAGAATGGCTACGATACCGATAAAATGAGTGAAAAGCTAAAGGACAAACGTAAAAAGTGTAGAAAAGGCACGAAAATGATTAAAGTCTATGCTTAGTAAGTGAAAAACGAAGGTTATAGAGCAAAGTAGAGGAGACCTTATTGTATAGTCATCTCAAGTATTAACGTGGACTTGTTGAAAAAATGTTATAGCTGTTCTCATCTATTAGCATTTTTATGAGATAAATTTGTATTAGGATAATGTGTAATTTAAATTTAATGTAAGTTATGTGTATACTTTAAAATTATTATTTTTTATTTAATATAATAAAATAAAATTTGTATTTTATTTTTATGTTAATATAATTTAATCAGTATTATGTTTTTTTGTTTTTAATTTTTTAAAGGAACTAAAATGGACGTTAGTTTACAGGATTGGCTTGCGCAGGAAGATCGTAAAGCGGATATTCGCCAAAGGAATAAAAGTTATTTAGAATTGAAGGGGAGCTTTAAATATATCTATGAAAAAATACCAGGTTATTATAAAGAACTAAAGTTATTAACCAAAGAAATATCAAAGCTAAAAAAATCAATCGATAAGCATGATGCAGCCAATGAATATATTGATAGGGTTAATAAGTATATTGATAGAGTTAAGAAGGGATTGGATAAATATATGGAACTAAAAGATAAATTGAAACTTTATCTTGATGAACCAGTGAAAATAAAAAATATTCCATCAGAGATAACAGGAATCTATAGTAATGTGGCATTAAGTATTCGTAATTATCCTACTATTAACTATTCTTTGTATAGGCTGCCATCTAAGTTTAAACAAAACTCCCCAAAAAAAACAAATCAAGCTAAAGATTATACATTAGATTTCCATACCTCTTTGGCCAAAATAAGGGAGCCAGTAGCATTAATATCTAGAAAAATAAATGAAATAAAAGATTATGAAGAAACAGGAGGGGAAGTTGGTGAGTTTGTTGAATATAAGCCTAAAATAATGACTGAAAATTTGGGTAATACTGATACGCCAAATGATAGTTTAAAAAAAGAATCATTAAAACAAGACAAATCAATCAAAGATAAAGATATGGAGAATTTAGGTTTTTATAATGAAGGAATTAAATTGATAGAAAATATTGTTAGTTTATATAGCAGTGAACAAGCATTGTTAAATAAAATAAGTGATAATATAAATATTAGTAATGGTGCTAAAGTACTAATTTCATTTCTACCTACAATGTAACTCGGCGGGTGGTGAAAATAAATTTTTACTCTACTTGTCGTGGTATTGAAATCACATAGCTAATTTAGCCTCCTGAATAGAGGAGGTATTATACACCTAAGGGTTTATAGTAATATTATGGCAAAGTAAATTAAAACTTAAAGCCGCCTAACTAATCATTACCACAACTTTCTGCGGTTGATTTGCCTGTGCTCATAACATCAGCGTTGGTAAATCAATCACAGATAAATGGGGATGGCAGCCCTGAACCATTCTAGATATCCCAAAAATGCGTCAGTATCATCATATTAGAGTATCAAGTGAAGCAATGAGTTCTAGTTACTTCAATATAATGGCAGTTTAAAACTGATGAATCAGAACGATTATTTTGCGATATGCTAAAACTGTAGTCGAATTTTATAGTTCACTGCAATTCTTACCAAAAGTACAAGTGTAATGACCAATCAAGTAGGGCGTTATCGGCTTCTATCTAATTAAAGAATAATTTTCACTTTTATATCTTTTAAAGAAAAGCAACCGTAAGGGGAAAATGATGCTTGATAACTGAAAAAGGGTGGAGACTTCTTTCGTAAAGTGGGGTATCTTGTTTAGTATATAAAACAAAAAGCGGCTAATTTTGCGGTCTTAACTTATTTGAAGCATTAAAATCGCTTTATGCTAAACAGAGGCAAGAAATGAGCGTGTTTATCGATTTTGATCAGTCAGTATATCCATTTCCAGCAAAACCGGCACTATTAAGCTCGGATGAAAAAGCATTTTATCGCCAACGGATCAAATCTCTTTTGGTTGAAAAAAATGCAGTTATTGTTGCGCACTACTATACAGACCCAGAAATCCAGGCGTTAGCGGAAGAAACGGGGGGCTGCGTTGCTGATTCATTAGAAATGGCTCGTTTTGGGGCTAAGCACCCAGCTTCAACTTTAGTCGTGGCTGGGGTAAAGTTTATGGGGGAAACCGCTAAAATACTCAGCCCTGAAAAACACGTATTAATGCCAACTCTAGATGCCCAATGTTCTCTTGATATTGGCTGCCCAGAAGAGGAGTTTATTCGTTTTTGTGATGCACATCCGGACAGAACTGTTGTCGTTTATGCAAATACTTCAGCAGCGGTCAAAGCGCGTGCCGATTGGGTGGTTACATCCAGTATTGCGGTAGAATTGATTGAGCATCTTGATAGCTTAGGTGAAAAAATAATTTGGGCTCCAGATCGTCATTTAGGTCGCTATGTACAGCAACAAACAGGGGCTGATATTTTGTGCTGGCAAGGTGCGTGTATTGTTCATGATGAATTTAAAACACAGTCATTGGAAAAAATGAAAGCGCTTTACCCAGAAGCAGCAGTGTTAGTTCATCCTGAGTCCCCACAAGCTATTGTTGACCTTGCTGATGCCGTCGGGTCAACAAGTCAATTAATCAAAGCGGCACAAGCACTACCTAACCCTTCAATGATTGTAGCGACGGATAAAGGCATTTTTTATAAAATGCAGCAAGCATGCCCTGATAAAGCGCTATATATTGCTCCAACTGCTGGTGAGGGCGCAACATGTCGTACTTGTGCACACTGTCCATGGATGGCGATGAACGGGTTACAGGCAATTGCAGAGGCTCTAGAAGGCCATACTCAAAATCATCAAATTGAGGTAAGTGCAAGTTTACGCGAAAAAGCATTGCTGCCTTTGAATAAGATGCTAGAGTTTGCCGAGAGTCTAAAATAAAAATAAGTTAGCGTGATATGTTAGCTATATTCTAATTCAGTACTGAGCAATACAACATTAACTATCAATCATAAAGGGTTTTGGGATGGATTTCTTTAGTACAGCCAATACATTAGTGCAAATCCCACTTTGGGGTTCTGTTTATGATTTGTCTTATATTGAAGCGGTGGGGACGGTTGCAGGGCTGCTCTGTATCTTACTGGCTAGTTTTGAAAAAACGATTAACTATCTATTTGGTTTAATTAATGTTTCATTGTTTGCTGTCATATTTTTTCAAATCCAATTATATGCAAACCTGCTCTTACAGATATTTTTCTTTGTTGCGAATATTTATGGTTGGTACGCATGGACCCGAGTGACCAGCTCACAACAAGCGGAGTTAAAAATTCGCTGGTTGAGCTTCCCAAAAGCCATGGCCACACTCGTGGTTTCTATTTTAGCTATCGTTTACTTAACATTTAATATTGATGCTGTATTTGGTGTGTTAGCGATATGGGCCGTTGAATTATTGAATTTATTTGGCGCAAACTTAGCAATGCCAGCCATAGAACCAGATGCATTTCCATTTTGGGATTCTGCAATGACAGTACTTTCGGTTGTAGCAATGATCTTGATGACGCGTAAGTATGTTGAAAACTGGTTATTGTGGGTCATTATTAACGTGATTAGTATCGTGATTTTCTTTATTCAGGGTGTTTATGCAATGTCTTTAGAATACTTAATTTTATTAGGTATCGCGGTTAATGGCTCTAGACTTTGGATAAAATCAGCCAAAGAGAACGGCTCCTCACCAATATCACGAACTTAACCAGAAAAAATCGCTTAAAGCGGCTAAAGTGACATTATCGTCGTTTAGCCGTTTTAGTTATTTTTTGCTCTGTAAAATCGGTATTTAACCTATTTATCGTGCTAAATATCAACATTAAACCTCATTTTATAATCAGCCCACGGTAAAACCATGGTTTTATCGTGCGTTTGCCTGTTTACAGACGTCGGTTGAACAGTTAGATTAAAAATTCGATGCTAATTATCTTTTCAATTTTCAGTTAACTTTTGAAGCGCAGTGAAGGCTTTCATCTGCTTGCTTAATGCTTTGCTCTAGCGCGGGTAACTTGAAGAAACTTGGCATGCAAATCAACGACAGTAAAAAATAATAAACATTGGATATACGGGTATGAACTATCAGAACGATGACGTCAGAATTAAACAAATAAAAGAATTATTACCACCAATTGCTTTACTTGAAAAATTTCCAGCAACTGATAAAGCTGCGTTTACCGTTCATGAAGCACGACTTGCAATCCACAATATTTTAGCGGGTAAAGATGATCGTTTAGTGGTGGTGATTGGCCCTTGTTCTATTCATGATACTAAAGCGGCTTTAGAGTATGCAGAGCGTTTAGGTAAGCTACGCGAAGAATTAAAAGATTCACTTGAGATTGTCATGCGAGTGTATTTTGAAAAGCCGCGTACAACTGTGGGTTGGAAAGGGCTAATTAATGACCCTAAAATGGACCATAGCTTTGATATTAACGAAGGTTTACGTATAGCTCGTGAATTATTATTAACGATCAATAACCAAGGTTTACCTACCGCAGGTGAATTTTTGGATGTGATTAGCCCTCAGTACGTTGCTGATTTAATGAGTTGGGGAGCGATTGGTGCTCGCACCACTGAATCACAAATTCACCGTGAATTAGCATCAGGTTTATCCTGTCCTGTTGGCTTCAAAAACGGGACAGATGGGACGATTAAAATTGCGATTGATGCAATAAACTCTGCCCGTTCAGCCCACTGTTTCTTATCAGTTACCAAATGGGGGCACTCTGCGATAGTCAATACGAGTGGTAACCCTGATTGCCATATTATTTTGCGTGGCGGGAAAGAACCCAACTACAGTGCTAAGCATGTAAAAGAAGTCTGTGCAGGTTTAGAAAAAGCCGGCTTAGCACCCAGTATTATGATCGATTTTAGCCATGCGAATAGCTGTAAACAATTTGAAAAACAGATGGAAGTGGCTACCAATGTAAGTGAACAAATTAGTCATGGTGACCGCTCAATTACAGGTGTTATGATTGAAAGTAACCTTGTAGAGGGTAATCAAAATTTAGAGTCCGGTGAGCCATTAATTTATGGTAAAAGTGTCACTGATGCTTGTATTGGATGGGATGATACAGAAAAAGTATTACGCCAATTAGCAGATGCAGTGATTACCCGTCGTAACAAGTAATCAAGACCACGTTCACTCAATAAAGTTAAAGCGAGTTTATTTATTAAACTCGCTTTTTTTATGATATCAATCCATTTAAGTTGGGTTAGCACCTTAAATAAAAACTATCGGTTTTGCAGATAGAATCAAAGGGTTGTACCAAAAAACACCTTACCATTACAATATAGATGTTTTTATTAATATAATTTTATATTAATTCATTGTTTAATATTTTTTTCCTTTTTTTAATTTTAAGTGATTTTTCTGTTGAATTCTTTTATTTATATAAAATAAAAATTTGTTTTTTTTATAGTAAAGTAATAGCTTGTTATTTTATGGATGCAAGGATATCACCTGTAAAACTAACATAATGGAGTATGAAATGATTATTAAGAAAGAAATTAGAGAAGAATTAAAATATCAAACGACTAAGTATAAAAAATCAGATGGTATCACGGTTGATCTTGGTTATTCTAATTCTAAGAATTTTATGGAGAAAGTAAATTATGAAATTAACTTAAATTATCAATTGTTAAAATCACTAAAAAAATCAGATTCACTCTATGAGTCCATTAAAGAAAGAAAATATAAAATAGGGTTAATGATAAAAAAATATGAGATTAAAAATAAAAATCCTCAGGGTAATGCTAAAGAATTGGAATCAAAACTAAATACGTTAAAAGTTGTTTATAAACATATAGAGAAACTTAAATCGGCTCATGGGTATTATCAGAGTATGATTTATGCAATGAAGGAATATATTGTAGAAAAGGATAATAGAGTTGATATGTATAAACAGTTAATGGAGGTCGATGAGATAATTAAAAAAGAGCCAATTTGTGTAGTTGATGAACTAGATAAAAATTTGGTTGGTGAGTTTAACTCAACTCTACCTAATGAAAATATAAAAGGGTTAGAATATAGTGAAGTTAATTTATTAACTAATACATATAAAGAGCTAGTTGATAACTTAAATGAGTTTTTGAATAATATTCAATCGTTTGAAGAAAATGAAATATATGATGGTGTTGATTTTATCAGTGACCTAGATGACACCAGAAAAATGATTCAGAAATATAATAAATTAATCTCGAAAGAGAACGCGGTTTCACAGGGTAAAAAAAGAAATACAGAGAGTGAAAGTAAAATTAATGCCATGAAACAGGCTCGTGAAGATTTACAATATAGAGTTGTTCATACTGAGGATGCTTTAAAAAGATATTCTATTGAAGCTCAATATATGTTTTTTGTAGAAAAAGATTTTTCTAGTGATTCAATGAGCTTAGTTTGCGCTGTGGCTGTGTTTAATGCTACTAATACTATCTTGATGGAGGCGATGAATATAAATAATTTAGTTCCTAGATTATCAACGCTGACGCCCTTGAGCCCTATAAAAGTATTTTAAGTCATTATCCCCTTTACCTACATATTAAAGTAGGTAAAGGGGACGAATAAATTGCAGTCTCTTTTACTTTGGTATTTTGGCTAATAGTTCTTCTAGTTTCTTTTGCTCTTCAGGGGTTGCATTTGCTGGAGTAGCGGTTAGCTGCAATACCTCATTTGATGTTTGCACATTAAAATGTACTTTCCCTTTTTCACCCTTGGTATAAGTAACGTCTTTTAGTGGAATACGGTAACAATGAGCGAAAATATTTGGGCGAATATACAAGTGTGCATCTTTAATGGCTAAATAAACGCTATCAGCTGCTTTCTTGCCAAAATAACCAAGGAAAATGGTTAAGACGAATAGAAACATACCTAAACTTTGGCTAAGTAAGATAAAGGCAACACTGATAATACCTAGAGCAATGACAACAATACGATTATTACGTTTATTAAACTCGATTTTTGTTGCAAAGTCGATATTGATGGTGGTATCGAATGGCTCTAATTGGCGATAACGCCAGCGGATCGCAGAAAAAATCATCCCCATGACAAACACTATTGTGATAGGCATGAGTGCAACGCTACTGATGATAGCAAGGCCAATGGCGAGCCTTGGTTTATATTTCATGACCATCATGCTGACAATTTGAATAGGAAAGCTGATGCAAGCAATCGTCATCAAGGTTTTCATTAATTCATGGTTTGCTGCACCATTTGAACCATCAATGGCGAGCTCACCTGCATTGATCATATAGAGGAGTGAGCCCAAAATACTCGCGCTAAGAACCAGCCCTACCCACACGTAAATATTAAATTTGTTCATTTCTTTGCTCTATGCACCTTTTTATGTGTATTTCCCTATGATAATCCGTTATTCCTATTTCTAACACTAACTGTTTGTATTTTTTATTTTTGATAGAGGGGGAAATGAAAGGTATTTTGAAAAGAAAAAGGGATAAGCAAACGGCTTAACCCTTTCGTACTATAGATAAAGTAAGTAATTACTTCGCTTTACCTTGGTTCGCAACAGCTGCTTGTTTAGCCGCGATTTCGTCTTGGTTACCTAAGTAGTAACGTTTGATAGGTTTCATGTTCTCATCGAACTCATAAACCATTGGTACCGCAGTTGGGATATTCAAGTTCAGAATTTCATCTTCACCCATGTTATCCAAATATTTAACTAAGGCACGCAGAGAGTTACCGTGAGCTGCGATGATCACTTTTTCACCGCCAGCAACGCGAGGTTTGATCACTTCTTCCCAATAAGGAACAACACGCTCGATAGTGGTTGCTAAGCTTTCAGTAACCGGTAATTCTTTTTCAGAAAGTTTTGCGTAACGTGGGTCATGGCCAGGATAACGTTCATCGTCTTTAGTTAAATCTGGTGGAGTGATGGCAAAACCACGACGCCACAGTTTAACTTGCTCATCACCATATTTGGCCGCAGTTTCTGATTTGTCTAAGCCTTGGAGAGCACCATAATGACGCTCGTTTAATTTCCAGCTTTTTTCAACTGGCAGCCATTGCTGTTCAACTTGATCAAGGATGTTCCATAAAGTATGGATAGCGCGTTTTAGAACTGAGGTATAAGCGAAATCAAAAACAAAGCCTTCATCTTTTAGCAGTTGGCCTGCAATTTTTGCTTCTTCACGACCTTTATCAGACAGTTCTACATCAGTCCAACCTGTGAAGCGGTTCTCTTTGTTCCACTCACTTTCACCGTGTCTTACTAAAACCAGTTTAGTTACAGCCATAGCTAAAACTCCTATCAGTACACTCAAATTAAAAATGAATTATTGCTGACCTACATTATAGGGATAGTCAACTCGAACGCTAGTAGCAACTTACGTTTTATCGAAACCAAATCAAAAAACGGATAAACAATGGAAATATTCAAGCCATAATTTGGTTTGTAAGGGGAAAGTTGCCTTTTTATTATCCAGTTACCATTTTTACAGGGTAGGTAAAAAATAACAGATGAACTAAATTTAACCCGAAGTGAATCGATACAGCAAGCCATAATTTTCCACTCCACATCCATGCTAAGCCATAAATTAAGCCTGCAATGGCCGCAAAGAGAATTAAGAGTGGGCCGCCGGCAAAATGCACCCCACCAAATAAGAGAGCTGTAAGTATTAAAGCAAGGTAAGGGGAACCGAACCATTGGGTGAGTCTTTGTTGTAAATAACCACGAAATAGCGCTTCTTCAGCTAGTGAAACAAAAAGTAGATTACAGAGCACAAAAACAGGTAACCAACTAGGAAAATGCCATTCAAAGGCTAATCCGCCAGCAGTAGTCGCGACCAGCAATAAAAGAGGCACAGAAATAACCAGCAGTACCCATTGAACTTTAGTTGCATGCTTGGCTGGATGGCAGACAAATAACGTTGGTAAGCAGGCGAGTAAAATAAAAGGGACTAATGCCTTATCAAAATTAAAATACATAGTAAAAGGGGCGCTATGTGTGCTTACGGTGACTTTATCGAGATATCTCAGGTTATTAAACCCAGGAAATAAGTGAATAAATAGCCCTATAGCACAGGCAATTAACACAATCTCACTGCTTATTTTCAGCGCTAAATGGTGTTGGTAGTGTATGCGAATAAAAGAAACGGCTGCGACAACAATACAAAGTAAAAGGGCCGGCCAACTCATAATTCCAGACAATACTGCGGTAACAACCCCAAGCAATAACAGTATGAATGAAATCAATCGATGCGTAGCAAGTGTTGCAAGTGAAGAGGCTAATATTAACCAAGCCATAAATAATACCTATATTAATCTTTAAACTATTATGGGCGGCAGAGTTTAATCATTTTTAATGAGTTTGCTAATCGTAAAGAATTAAAAATAAAAAATATTATTAATAATCAATTCATTATATTATTATTTTGGTAGTTGGTTGGTTAATCACTAGATTAACTTCGCCAATAAATCCGAAATAGAGCTTATTGGCGAAGTGATCAAATTTTAAAGTTCATCAATTTCGTAGCGGTATTTTCCGCTATCAGGGACGAAGGTTAACCGGTGAGTAATACAGACTGGAGCATCTTCTTGGTGGTGAGTGACAAACAGTAATTGTGTGTTGCCTTGGCTTAGCATGACATCAATAAACCTAAGGACTAACAAGCGGTTCAACCCATCGAGCCCCTGTAATGGTTCGTCTAAAATTAGCATTGCAGGGTGTTTGACCAGAGCACGCGCAATTAAGACTAAACGTTGCTGCCCCCAAGACAGGCTATGGAAAGGTTGCTGTGCAGTTTGGGCTGAAAAACCTAATAAGGTTAACCATTCATTAGCTAATTGAATTTGACGGTCAGACGGGGCTTGATATAAGCCGATGGAGTCATGAAAGCCAGATATAATGACATTTAGTACACTGGTTGCGACCCGGTACTCTTGATGGATACTGTTACTGACATAGCCTATATGGCGTTTGATATCCCAAATTGTTTCTCCTGTACCTCTGCGACGGCCAAATAAGGTGAGGTCATTACTATAGCCTTGTGGGTGATCCCCTGTAATTAGGCTTAATAATGTGGATTTTCCCGCCCCATTTTCGCCAATAATCTGCCAATGTTCATTTGGGTTAACTTGCCAGTTTAGGCCATGCAAAATAGGTTGGTCGTTATAGCTAACAGTCCCATTCTTCAAAATGATACGAGGAACAGTATCATCTAGTTTTTCATCAGCAGTCGGATCTTCCGTTTCGGGAATCGATAGTAATTTTATTTTTTCACTGTGCTGTAATTGGTTAATTAGCGTGTTAGCGAGTACTGACTCTTTATCTCCTGAAAGGGACAGTTTGCAGTCCGCGACGACCCCCATTTTTTCAACAAACTCAGGGAGTTCGTCAAAACGGTTTAAAATTAAGATTAAAGTTAAGCCTTTTTCAGACAAACTATAGAGTAATTCACTGAGGTTGCTTCTGGAATAGACATCCAGACCATCAAAGGGTTCATCAAGGATTAATAAGTCAGGATTACCCATTAATGTTTGACATAACAATACCTTGCGGGTTTCCCCTGTTGAAAGGTATTTAAAGCGACGGGAGAGCAAGTCACTGATGCCAAAGCGAGCAGCAAGCTCTAGGCAATATTCATTATCTTTATGGTTAAATTGAATAATCTCAGCCGCAGTATATCCAGTGTCTTCTTCGTCTTCACTCAGCATATCCGTATTATTACGTTGCCACTCTTCAGTAATAATTTTCTGTAACTGTTCAAAGGAAAGGCGGACAGGGGAAAGAAAGGTATTGGTGACAATACCAGAAAGGGGTTTTAGTTCATTAGATAGCACGCGAGCTAAAGAGGATTTACCGCTGCCATTGGAACCAATAAAAGCCCAGTTTTCACCTTTTTCAATATTGAGTTGTTGAATTTCAAGTGTTTGTGTTTCACTGAGCTTAAAGCTGCCATGTTGTATAGTTATTGAGCTCATTAAGCTTCCTTATCATCATTTATTTACCTTGTCATCTATCACAAATAATCAGGATTGAAGATAAAGTCAACAACTGTAGGTGGGAGGATGAAAAAAAGGTAAATGCTTACTTACTTATTTGGTAAGTAAGCAGCGGTGGTTAGCACAGGGTGGCAACAATAACTTGGTCTGCATTAAATAAGGCAGTGATAGAATCATTAACATTGAGTGACAGTGTATCAATCTCGCTATTTGGCAGGGTTGAGCAGAGTGTTTCCCCGCCAGTCAGGGTTACAATAACTTCACTATTATCTTTACCACGTTCTAACATGGTAATTTTACCTGCTAAACAGTTATCGAACTCGGTTGCTTGTGGTTGTTTGCTTAGTTTTACCCAAGGCGCTTTAATGAGAGCAAGTACTTCTTTACCTTCAACTAACCCCAAACGGTTAGCACTTTGTTCGGTTAATGCTGCATTAATCACGGTACTATTGTCCGCTAAACGAATTTGTACATGCTGTTGAACTTGCATGTGGTCGCGAGTGATAAGGGTGCCAAAAAATTGATTACGGGCGCTGGTTTGTAGTGAAAAGCGAGAAATCGCTGCCAGCAGGCTGTCTAAAGGTAGGTTATCTTCTTTTAAGACATCAAACGCTTTTTGTTGGATCTGAGCTAATAAGTCATATAACTGGAGCAGTCTTTCGCCATAATGGGTTAATGTCGTACCGCCGCCTCCTTTGCCACCGGTTGCTCTGTCGACTAAAATATCATCGGTGAGTTGGTTCATCTCATTAATGGCATCCCAAGCACTTTTATAACTGATACCTGCAAGTTTGGCCCCTTGGCTGATAGAACCCGTCGCTTTAATTTGTTTGAGTAGCGCGATACGGCGTGGATCAGCGAATAAACTGCCTTGCAATTTAAGTGTGAGTAAGATTTCTGCCTGCATATTTTTCTCCCTTCCGGCTTGGTTGGTGGTGACAGAGGTAAAAAGCACGTTTAGTATGTCGTTAGTATAATATTTTGTCTAAAATAGTCTCCATTATAACGCTATTATGCGTTATTATTTTGATTTGATTTATAATCAAAAAATTGAGAGTCGAATTTCCCTCGTCAGCGTATCTTGTAGGCTGGTGGGTACAGTATCACTGAAGAGGCTTTTTTATGTTAGAACTGATTAAAAGTTTAGGTTTCGCCCTGATGATGGTTCCTGTTGTGATGTTTTTAATCATGGGCCTGATTTATGGTCTTGGTGCGTTTTTTAACTTGTTATCTAAAGCGCATGTGCCACATCACCACAATACAGAGAACAAGTAACTTTTAGCGAGTTTCTTTTCTGACGGATTATAAAACTCCCTGATAGCTTAATGAGTTATCAGGGAGTTTTTCGTTTAATCGAGTTCCCCTCTATGGATATAATGTATCATGGTAATTTCCATAGAGTTGTCTGCGGCTAGACTGGTTAAATTGTTGTTGTTCTGCTAAAGGTAACGCTAAAAAATTATTTTTGAAATTTTTCAGTGTTTCGACATAATTTTTTGTTGTAGTTTCAGCGAGTTGTTTAACGGCTTCAATGACAAAAAGGCCACAGCCATTTGGCACATTTTCTTGGATATTCCCTTCAATATATTCAATGTCGCTCTGTATTCCAGCTTCTTTAGCGCATTCTGTTATAGTTTGCTTAATTTCCGATGGTAATTGATGGTATGAATTAAAAACAAAGCTTTTAACTTTATTGTCAGTGACGTCGTGATAGAGCATAAATAGCACCCAATGAGCCCCTGTATTTATTGGAAATATTTCGGGCTTATTTAGAAAGTTGCTTTGTCTTTTTATTTCCTCAATAGTTGTTTTTAGCAAAGCCGCGTTGTCCTCGCTGATATCTAAAGGGTAGTTAACTGAAAATAAAGCTAAATAATCATCACTTATTAAGTTTGAATAAAGCTCATCACTTTGCTGCATTCGGTTATCACACCATAAATTACTCTCCGCGAGTGGTTTCGGCGCTGCCGGTTTTATATTATCGGGTTCCATAAATAAACGCGTTAGGCTTAATTTATCTGCAATATTGTTTAATGCGGAGCCAATGATATACAGTAATTTAGATGGTTTAGACAATACGGCTTGGTGATGTGCTGATTGATATAAAACTTTGCTCGTTTCTTGTATTTCTTTATCTACACCTTTCTTCGCTGGCAATTTTCCGCTAAATAAATCAAACAAGATATTTTGTGCTTGTTTTCCTACACTGTCTTGTCGTAAAGCTAGGTTATGTAATAAATCAATACTATTTAAGTTCCCTTCTCCAGACGATTTAGCTAAAGAATCTAAGGTTTCTTGGGGAATATCTTTGTCAAATAGCCCATAAAATTGTTGAGTGGTTAAGCTGCCTGAGTAATAAGCATTAGTTGGAGAATGTACTGTAGGTTGAATTGCCATATTATCTCCTCTGCTTTTATATACTTGTAAAAAGTTGAATGAAATATTCAAAGACTCACGATTTGTGCCGATAAAGTTACAAGGGAAATAAGTTATAAACTATACAAAAACGATTCTTCGTAAACTAAAAACATGGCGTGTCTCTTTACCATTTAGGATAACATGCAGAAAAATTACATCATTTCTTGAGCCAGCACACTTTTATCACGAGTTTGACTTTAAGTTATCGCTGTATCCTGATATATATAGCGTGTTGATTAATACTATGGTGAATAAAAATGAAAAAAGGTTTGGTATCACTTCTCGCGGGTGCAACACTGACACTCACTATGGCTAGCCATAGTTTTGCTGCGGATAAAATAACGGTTTTCGCAGCTGCCTCATTAACTAACGCGCTGAATGAAATCTCTGAGCAATATAAGCAAGAGGCGAAAGTAGACGTTGTGGCATCTTATGCCTCTTCTTCAACATTGGCGCGTCAAATTGAGCAAGGAGCACCTGCTAATCTATTTATTTCTGCTGACCAGCAGTGGATGGATTATGCAATTGATAAAAAATTGATGGTGGATGATACTCGTTATACATTATTAGGTAATGAATTAGTGTTGATTGCACCAAAAGATTCTAAATTGGATAAAGTGGAAATCAATAAGCAAACAGATTGGAAAAAATTATTAGATGGCGGTCGTTTAGCTGTTGGTGATCCTGATCATGTACCTGTTGGTATTTATGCTAAAGAAGCATTGGGTAATTTAGGAGCATGGGAAACGGTTGATCCACTGTTAGCGCGTACTAACAATGTCCGCAGTGGTATGGCACTAGTTGAACGCCAAGAAGCACCTTTAGGCATTGTGTATGGTTCTGATGCGGTTGCTAGCCAAAAAGTAAAAGTAGTTGGTGTATTCCCTGCAGATACGCATAAACCTGTTGAATACCCAATGGCAATAGTTAAAGACCAAGATAATAAAGCGACTCGTGATTATTATGAGTATCTGAAAACTCCAGCAGCTTCTGAGGTTTTTAAACGTTATGGTTTCGAGCCACGTACCAAATAAACATTAAGAGATTATATTGTTGCAGATGTTAAGTCCTTATGAATGGGAAGCAATTTACTTAAGCCTAAAAGTATCAAGCGTAGCGGTATTATTCAGCTTACCGCTTGGGATATTAGTTGCATGGGTATTAGTTCGCTGTAATTTTCCTGGCAAAACATTGCTCGATAGTATTATCCACCTACCACTGGTATTGCCACCAGTGGTAGTGGGTTATTTATTATTGATCAGTATGGGAAAACGCGGTTTTATTGGTGAATGGTTATATAACTGGTTTGGTTTTAGCTTCACCTTTAGTTGGCGAGGGGCTGCGCTTGCTTCGGCCGTGGTCGCTTTTCCGTTGATGGTACGAGCAATTCGTTTAGCATTAGAAGCGGTAGATAGAAAGCTAGAGCAAGCGGCTAGAACATTAGGTGCCACGCCATTGCGCGTTTTTCTCACCATCACCATTCCGCTTTCTTTGCCGGGTATCATTGTAGGCACAGTGCTTGCTTTCGCCCGTTCTTTAGGGGAATTCGGTGCCACGATTACATTTGTATCAAATATACCTGGAGAAACTCAAACCATTCCATTAGCGATGTATACCTTAATTGAGACGCCGGGTGCAGAGGTTGATGCTGCACGCTTATGTATTATCGCGATCGTTCTTGCATTAATTTCATTATTAATTTCAGAATGGCTGACCCGTTGGGGTAAAAAGCGTTTGGGGGTAGCCTGATATGTTAGAACTCGACTTTTCCCAAAAGTTAGGGGACTTACAGCTGGAAGTGAATACACAATTACCAACAGAAAGCATTACTGCGGTTTTCGGGCTTTCTGGTGCAGGTAAAACCTCTTTAATCAATGTGATAGGCGGTTTAACTAAGCCAAATAAAGGGCGGATAGTGTTAAATGGTCGTACATTGGTTGATGTCGAAAAACGGATTTGTTTACCGCCAGAGCAGCGTCACATAGGTTATGTTTTTCAGGATGCGCGGTTATTTCCACATTACCGTGTCAAAAGTAATTTACGTTATGGCATGGCGCCAAAAATGAAAACACGCTTTGATGATATCGTTGAGTTGCTGGGTATCGAAAAGTTACTCAACCGTTATCCAATAACATTATCTGGCGGTGAAAAACAACGCGTTGCGATTGGTCGTGCTTTATTAACTGCGCCAGAAATTCTGCTGATGGATGAACCCCTTGCTTCTTTGGATCTCCCCCGCAAACGTGAGTTATTACCTTATTTAGAAAAGCTTTCTCAAGATGTTAAAATCCCTATTTTATATGTCAGTCATAGTCTTGATGAAATATTGCGCCTAGCGGATAAAGTCATTGTAATGGCTCAAGGGAAAGTTAAAGCATTTGGCCCATTAGAAGACGTCTGGGCGAGCAGTGCATTACGTCCTTGGTTACAGCAAGAAACATTGAGCAGTGTGGTGAGTGCAAAGGTACATAGTCAACACCCTGATTACGATATGACAGCGGTAATTGTCGGCGGTCAAAAGTTATGGGTTCCGCGAGTTGAAATGCAGCAAGGGGCTGAAGTACGTATACGTATCGATGCTTCGGATGTTTCTTTGGTTTTAGAAAAGCCGCAAGTGAGTAGTATTCGTAATATTTTAGCGGCAGAAGTTATTGAATGGATTGAAGATGGTGAGCAAGTTGATGTGAAGCTAGATTTAGGTGAAGAACATTATCTATGGGCTCGCATCACCCGCTGGGCGAGGGATGAGCTTTCTATTCGTAAAGGAAGAAAGGTGTTTGCACAGGTGAAAAGTGTCTCGCTTTCTCGTCAGCTATAGTGAGGCAAATAATTCGACAATGCAGCAAGCTATTTCACATATGGCACATGCAGCATCCAATATTTGTCGGGTATTTTTTCCTTCACGGCTGATTGTTTCAGGGCCATTTGTGAAAAACCCACAAATTTGGGCTGCATTTTGTGATAGTTTTCAACAGCAAAACCGTTTTTTTGGTCAGGCATTACCTGAACTTTCAATGAGCCAAATTAGCCGTAACTCACGGATTTATGGTGCGGCTTTACCTGTTTTGGAACAAACATTAATAGAGTTACTTGCTCAATAGCCTAACGTATTATTAGCTAGCCGAATAAAAAGAGCCGGTGTGCCTCCTTTTATTCGGCTAATGGCTTATAAAACGTACTTACGGATCACTTCGGCAATACCCGGTTCAGTGTTTACACGTGTCACCAGTTTTGCTTGTTGTTTGATTTCATCCACGGCATTGCCCATTGCTACACCTAAACCTGCGGTAGTAAGCATGCTTAAGTCATTGAAGTTATCGCCAAAAGCAACAACATCTTGCATTGTCATACCTTGAGATTCAACCCATTCTTTTAAACGTTGGCCTTTACTATTACCTTTGAGACCAATGTCCACTTGGTCAACCCATGACCATTCGCAGTCTAAGCCAAAGTCCGTTTCAATTTCATGAACGATTTGTTTTAATCTTTCTGTATCTGGGTAGCTAACGGCGAATTTCCATATAGATTCATAGTCATGCATAACATCAGCAAAGTCTTCCACAAACTCAATAGTTGGTCGTTGTGCTACAGGTAATGACTCCGCCCAATTTAAGGTACGTTTAATCCCTTCAGTTTGTGCGTTGTAGAGCATGGCATTATCGACATACATTAGATGTTGAATATCGGTTCCACGTAATTTATCGATCATTTGAGTGACAGAGTCGAGCGGCATCGGATCAGACTTTAACACTTTTTTACCCAAATAATCATATAGGTATGTACCGTTACAACAAATCGCGGGGGTATCAAGGTCTAAGGCTTGGTAAAACGGGTGGATCGCAACATGGTGGCGACCTGTTACTATGATAACTTTAACGCCTTGGCGTCGAGCTTCCTGTAAGACAGCTAAAGATTCAGGTAGGATTTTTTTTTGGTGATCTAGCAATGTTCCATCAAGATCGAGCGCAATAACGCGGTATGACATAAACGGCTCCACGTGATTTTACAGGTTGCCTATCTTAATCAAGTATAAAGATAGGAGGGAAGATGAATTAATTACAGCTATAAATTATCCATTCGAAAATAATTAGCTTAGTATGTTTTATCATCATAGCGTTAACTGAACCGTTTTAGTACCATTATTATCGATCCTTTTGGCTGAAACGGTGGTGCTATTTACTCGCAGCAATTTACTTAATATAGGGTATAGTTAAGCTAATGTAGTGGACTATAGATGCTGTTTAGTATTTTGTCATGAATTAAGGAGTCAGAATGAATCAGGTTGTTTATATTGCCAGCCCCGAAAGCCAGCAGATCCACGTATGGTCGATGAACGAAGTTGGGGAACTCACGCTTTTACAGACAGTAAAAACACCGGGTCAGGTACAACCAATGGTATTAAGCCATGATAAAAAACACCTTTATATCGGTGTTCGCCCAAATTTTCGTGTTGTGACCTATGAAATTGAGCCAAAGGGCACATTACGTTTAAAAGCGGAAACATCCATTCCAGGTACACCGGTTCATTTATCACTTGATAACAATGGCAAATATCTCTTTGTTCCTTCTTATCATCAACACAATTTATCTGTATTGACGATCAATAAAGAGGGCATTCCAAGCCAAGTTGTTCAGGTTATTGAAGGGTTGCGTAACCCTCATTCATCTCATGTTGATACTGATAATCAACAGCTTTGGGTGCCGTGCTTAGGGGAAGATCATATTCGCCTGTTTGATTTGCAAGAAAATGGCTATCTAACTGAAGCGACCGCGGATCAAATTACGACAGCACCGCAGTCAGGGCCTCGTCACCTTGCATTCCACCCTAGTGAGAAAGTGATCTACTGTATCAATGAGTTAGACTCAACCATTGGTGTTTACCGTAAGTTTACCCGTTATCGCACCATGCAAACATTAGCAAACTATCCTGCAGGAAATGAAAGCCAGCGTTGGGCCGCTGATATCCATGTGACGCCTGATGGCCGCCATTTGTATGCCAGTGAACGGTCAGAAAGCTATATTAGCCACTATCTTATTTCTGATGATGGCTGCGAACTCACTTTGGAAGCGCGTTACCCGACAGAAGCCCACCCAAGAGGTTTTAATATTGATAACACCGGCCGCTTTTTAATTTCCAGTGGGCAAAAGTCAGACCATATTTCAGTTTCTGAAATTGACCCAATTACAGGGAAACTGACGCAAATAGGAAGGTATGCGGTTGGGAAAGGCCCTATGTGGGTTATTTCAGTCATCCTTTAATCTTCGTCATACTTCGAGCTATAGCGGTGTTGGCTTCACTCGGCTACTTTTGGGTCACATACTGATGTATGCTCCCCAAGATACCCTCGATTGCCGCCTTGCTATAACTCGAAGTATTTAGAAGATTATCTAATTAAAAACTCAGTAAGGATCACTTCGATTATCATTGAATTTATTGTGTTATCCCAACACTTTTGCCATCGTATTCGTCACTTTACTGAGTTGCTCGGGAGTGATGATATACGGTGGCATCACATAAATCAGTTTGCCGAACGGGCGAACCCAAACGCCATTTTCAACAAATACCTTTTGTAATGCCGCTGTATCCACTGGCTGCTTCATTTCAATAACGCCGATGGCACCGAGGACGCGTATATCCGCGACGCTAGGGTGAGAGCGCAAAGGCATTAATTCAGCTTTGAGTTGTAGCTCAATATTGGCGATGGTTTGTTGCCACGGGCTATTGAGCAATAGTGATAGGCTTGCATCTGCAACCGCACAGGCAAGGGGGTTGCCCATAAATGTTGGTCCATGCATAAAACAACCAGCCTCGCCATTGCTTATGGTTTCGGCGACATGGCGAGTTGTCAGGGTTGCTGATAGCGTCATATAACCCCCAGTTAATGCTTTGCCGATACACATAATATCAGGTGAGATATTTGCGTGTTGACAGGCAAATAGTTTACCGGTGCGGCCAAATCCTGTCGCAATTTCATCTGCTATTAGTAAGAGGCCATAATGGTCGCATAAATCACGTACGCCTTTTAAATAGGCAGGGTGATAGATGCGCATTCCCCCAGCACCTTGAACAATGGGTTCTAGGATGATCGCAGCAATTTCATGGCTATTTTCTGCTAATTGTGCTTCGAGTGGATGTAAATCTGCGGGGTTCCATTCATCATTAAAACCACATTGTGGAGCTTCCACAAACACGTGGGGGGGCAAATACCCCTTGTACAGTCCATGCATGGAATTATCTGGGTCACAAACGGCCATAGCACCAAAGGTATCACCGTGATATCCGTGGCGTAATGTCAAAATTCGCTGGCGTTTTTCGCCTTTGGCTTGCCAATATTGCAGTGCCATTTTTAGTGCCACTTCAACTGCGACAGAGCCTGAATCAGCGAGAAATATGCATTCCAGTGGTTCAGGAGTGATAGTCACTAATTGTTTGCATAGATTTACTGCTGGTGGGTGAGTGATCCCCCCAAACATGACATGAGACATTTTGCTCAACTGAGTGGTAACAGCTTGGTTGAGTTCAGGGTGATTATAGCCATGGATTGCAGCCCACCATGAAGACATGCCGTCAATCAATCTTTTTCCATCAGGCATCACGAGTTCGACTCCTTGCGCTTCCACAATGGGATAGGCTGGAATGGGTTGGCTCATTGATGTGTAAGGATGCCAAATATGTTTGGCATCAAAAGTAATATCAGCATTGTTCATTTTTATCTTCGTCAACTTTTTATGATCATTTTAGTTGACATGATAATCGCAATATTTAAACTGGCAACAACTTTTTCAACTGGAGAGTTCCCGTGAGCCAATTAAAACAGTGGACAATAAAACAAGCTAATGAACTGTTTTCAATGCCTTTTTTTGACTTGTTATTTCAAGCGCAGCAAATTCATCGGCAAAATTTTGATCCCCAACAAGTGCAAGTGAGTACGCTTCTATCAATTAAAACAGGGGCTTGTCCCGAAGATTGTAAATATTGTGCTCAAAGTGCTCGTTATAAAACGGGGCTAGAAACTGAGCGTTTAATGGAAGTACAACAAGTTTTAGAATCAGCTAAGAAAGCGAAGCAAGCAGGTTCAACGCGTTTTTGTATGGGGGCTGCATGGCGTAACCCTAAAGAACGGGATATGCCTTATCTTGAAATGATGGTTAAAGAGGTTAAATCGTTAGGGATGGAAACCTGTATGACACTTGGAATGATTGATAATACCCAAGCCCAGCGTTTAGCAGAAGCAGGCTTGGATTATTACAATCATAACCTTGATACTTCTCCTGAATATTACGGCAATATTATTACAACACGTACATACCAAGACCGTTTAGATACTTTAGAAAATGTGCGTGATGCGGGTATCAAGGTGTGTTCAGGCGGGATTTTAGGGTTAGGGGAAAAAGTGAGTGATCGTGCTGCACTCTTAGTGCAACTTGCCAATTTACCAAAGCCCCCAGAAAGTGTTCCCATCAATATGCTGATGAAAGTCGAAGGGACGCCGATGGCGGATAATGAAGATGTTGATGCCTTTGATTTTATACGCACGATCGCAGTGGCTCGGATCATGATGCCAACCTCCTATGTGAGGCTTTCTGCTGGTCGAGAATATATGAATGAGCAGACTCAAGCGCTGTGTTTTATGGCTGGAGCGAACTCAGTATTTTACGGCTGTAAATTACTGACAACGCCTAACCCAGACGAGAACAAAGACCTCGCATTGTTTAACAAACTAAACATTAACCCAGAGCGAATTGAAACGGATGAGGGAGATAACCAGCAAGCGGCTAAACTAGCCGAAACGTTGCTAACCGCAGATAACCCACAATTTTATAACGCTGTTGTATAATGTCTTGGCAATCATTCATCGAAGAACAGATTGAACAGCGTAAACAAGCGTCGATCTGGCGGCAACGTCAATGTATTGACCGGGCTGATGGCCGGTCACTTTATCTGGCAGACAAAGAATATCTTAACTTCTCATCCAATGACTATTTAGGGTTAACTCACCATCCTAAGGTTGTTGCAGCTTGGCAAAGAGGAGCAAATCAATATGGGGTCGGTAGCGGTGGCTCAGGCCATATTACTGGTTACACCAAAGCACATGATGAGCTCGAAACGGCACTTGCTGAGTGGTTGGGGTATTCAAAGGCACTGTTGTTTATTTCGGGTTTTGCTGCCAACCATGCTGTGATCACGGCGTTGATGACACAAAACGACCGTATTTTAGCAGATAAATTAAGTCATGCTTCAATCATCGAAGCTTCGATGCATTCAGGGGCTAAATTACGTCGCTTTCATCATAATAATACATCATCTCTAGAACATCTAATCACTAAGCCTATTACAGGGAAAACTCTTGCTGTCACTGAAGGGGTATTCAGCATGGATGGCGATAGTGCGCCTTTGCGACAATTACAACAAATCGCCACAAAACACAAAGCTTGGCTGATGGTTGATGATGCTCATGGGATTGGAGTTAAAGGTGAGCAAGGACGTGGAAGCTGCTTTGAGCAGGGAGTTAAGCCTGAAATTTTAGTGGTGACGTTTGGTAAAGCATTCGGTTTAAGTGGGGCAGCAATACTTTGTGACCAGCAAACCGCTGACTTTTTGGTGCAATCTGCACGCCACTTAATTTATAGCACGTCAATGCCGCCTGCACAGGCCGTCGCCATTTTATCGGCGATGCAACAAATCAAGCAAGCAGATGAAGCGCGTTTTAATCTTAACCAACATATCGAATACTTTAGAAATAATGCGAATTTCAATGGGATGAAACTAGCCGACTCAAAGACGGCTATCCAACCATTAATTGTTGGTGATAACCAAGCTAGCCAACAACTCGCAAATTTTTTGCGTAATAGAAATATTTGGGTTCACGGGGTCCGCCCACCCACAGTGCCAGTGGGAAGTGCTAGGCTACGGATCACATTAAGTGCCGCCCATAGACGTCAAGATATTGATCAATTATTGGAGACTTTAGATGATTTCGTCTCTATGTCGTGAAAAGCATAAAATAGCGGCTGCTTTTGGCCGCGCTGCGAAAAATTACGATTCTGTTGCTAGCTACCAGCAAGCAACAGGAGAACAGCTGTTGAAGCAATTGACATCCGAATTAGCATTAATGGCACATTCAGCACCATTACGGGTGTTGGATGCGGGGTGTGGCACGGGGTATTTCAGTCAAAAACTTACAGCTCAAGGTTACCAAGTCACAGCGTTAGATATTTCTGTAGGGATGTTAGATGTTGCAGAAGGGAAGTGTGCTGCGGATCATTATATCTGTGCAGATATAGAAACGATCCCATTAGCGGATCAAAGTGTTGATGTCGTGTTTTCCAATTTAGCACTCCAATGGTGCCAAGATATCACTCAAGCATTAAGCGAATTATACCGTGTGACTAAACGTGGGGGAATAGTGGTATTTACCACACTGGGAGAACATTCATTAAGTGAATTATCGAGCGCTTGGAAAGCATTAGATGATGCTCCTCATGTTAATGTGTTTTTGGGAGTTCAGCAAATGCGCAATAGCTGCCAAAGATGGAGAAATCAGCTAACTATTCAAAAAGATACATTGTATTTTTCTGGAATTACAGAGTTACTTCATTCATTAAAAGGGATAGGGGCAACTCATTTAACCGCTGGGCGCAAAACGGGGTTAATGACACGCCAGCGCCTAAAACAGCTTGCGGCTGTATATCCGATAACAGAACAAGGGTTACCTTTAACTTATTATACGGTATTTGGGGTACTTTATCGTGACTAAAACGTATTTTGTAACAGGAACGGATACCGAAGTTGGTAAAACGGTCGTAAGCTGTGCTTTATTGCAGTCTGCAAATTGCCAAGGTGTTAAAACAGCAGGTTACAAGCCAGTTGCATCAGGCAGTGAAATTACACCACATGGTTTACGAAATAGTGATGCATTACTATTGCAAGCAAATAGCGGGTTAACATTACCTTATAGCGCAGTTAATCCGATTGTATTTGAAGCACCAACATCCCCGCATATAATTAGTGATAAATTGCAGCAACCGATCGAATTTTCAGTGATCAATAAAGGCTTACAGCATCTACAATCGCAAGCGGATTGGGTATTAGTTGAAGGTGCTGGTGGTTGGTATACACCGTTATCCCATGAACAGACTTACGCTGATTGGGTTATCGAACAGCAATTACCAGTGATTCTAGTTGTGGGCGTTAAGTTAGGTTGTATTAACCATGCATTATTAACGATGAAAGCGATTATCGCTTCAGGCTTATCAGTGGTTGGTTGGGTTGCTAATGAGGTAGAACCCCCTGGGAATTACCAAAAACAGTATTTAGAGACACTTAAACATATGATTAAAGCACCTTGCTTAGGTGTGATCCCGCATCGCAAAGATATAATGGGCTGCTCATTGGGGCAGTTTTTAGATCTTTCTTTACTAACATCTTGATCAAACATTTTAAAATGATGAATCAGCCCCTATATAGAAAGCGATAGTGGGCTGTAATAATTGTTAATTATATTGGCGATCTTTTTAACGTGATCAACCTAAATTTTGTCAAGTTTTTCACCTGAGATACCTGCTGGATCTTCGTAAAAAAGATAAAATCCCTTTTTCGTAGCGGATACTACGTAAAAATTTTTTCATCGAACTGCCATCTTATTGTCATTTAGCTATCATTTAACAAATTTTAGATATTGCGTGAAAGCATGAGCCCTAAGGGCTTCAAGAGTTATCCACTATTTCTGTGGATAACCTTGTGTATTAACGTTATAAAACAAGTTCTATGCTAGGTGACAAGCGGCTTTGCCTTTATTTGATGTGAATCTGGACTCGAAATTAATTTATTTTAAATTCAATTGGTTAAATAAAATCAAGCCTTCAATTTGTATTTAACATAGGGCGCAAAAAGGCAATAGCATAAAATATAAAGTTTAGAAAAGGTCAAGTACTTTTTTGGGGATAACATTTTTATAAACTTATTGGAATGGTTAATTACAGAAAATTTCATCTCAGGGCTTGAAGCTGGTTTTTTATCCAGTATTATAACGCAAGAGATAAGCTAAGGGGCGTTAATATGAGTAAGGATTTTAAACTGCATTCTGATTTCCAACCGGGGGGGGACCAGCCTGAAGCTATTCGAAAATTAAGGGAAGGGCTACAAGATGGTCTCGCTCATCAAACCCTATTAGGGGTAACAGGTTCGGGGAAAACCTTTACGATAGCTAACGTCATCGCAAAAGAAAATCGACCAACCATGTTGATGGCGCATAATAAAACCTTAGCGGCTCAGCTTTACAGTGAAATGAAAGCGTTTTTTCCTGAAAATGCGGTTGAGTACTTCGTTTCTTACTATGATTATTATCAGCCAGAAGCTTATGTACCAAGCTCGGATACCTTTATTGAGAAAGATGCCTCTGTTAACGAACATATTGAGCAAATGCGTTTGTCTGCGACTAAGGCTTTACTTGAACGTCGAGACGTCATTGTTGTCGCTTCGGTATCTGCTATTTATGGGTTAGGTGATCCCGATAGCTATTTAAAAATGATGTTGCATTTGACGGACGGTATGATTATTGATCAACGGTCGATTCTCCGTCGCTTGGCAGATCTACAATATACACGTAATGACCAAGCCTTTACCCGTGGTACGTTCCGTGTACGCGGTGAAGTTATTGATATATTCCCAGCTGAATCAGATGAATATGCTTTACGTGTTGAATTATTTGATGACGAAGTCGAAAGGTTATCCTTGTTTGACCCACTTACCGGTCAAATCCAACACCGTGTTCCTCGTTTCACCGTCTATCCTAAAACGCACTATGTTACGCCGAGAGAACGTATTCTTGAAGCGATGGAACAGATAAAAGTTGAGTTAGTTGATAGACGTAAAGTTCTATTGGAAAACCACAAATTAGTAGAAGAGCAGCGGTTAACTCAACGCACTCAGTATGATTTAGAAATGATGAATGAGCTCGGTTATTGCTCAGGGATTGAAAACTATTCACGTTATTTGTCAGGGCGAGCACCGGGTGAAGCCCCTCCAACCTTATTTGATTACCTCCCTGCTGACGGTTTATTAGTGGTTGATGAGTCTCACGTTACTATCCCGCAAATTGGGGCGATGTATAAAGGTGACCGTTCGAGAAAAGAAACTCTGGTTGAATATGGTTTTCGTCTACCTTCCGCATTGGATAACCGGCCAATGCGCTTTGAAGAGTTTGAAGCACTGGCACCTCAAACAATCTATGTCTCTGCAACACCAGGTAACTATGAGCTTGATAAATCTGGTCATGAGGTTATCGAACAGGTTGTTCGCCCAACTGGGTTACTTGACCCAATAATTGAAGTTCGTCCTGTTGCAACTCAAGTTGATGATTTAATTTCTGAAATTCGTATTCGTGTGCAGAAAAATGAGCGGGTGTTAGTCACTACGCTAACAAAACGGATGGCAGAGGATTTAACCGAATATCTTGAGGAACATGGCGAACGAGTACGTTATCTCCATTCTGATATCGATACAGTTGAGCGTGTTGAAATTATTCGCGACTTGCGTCTTGGTGAGTTTGATGTGTTGGTTGGTATTAACTTATTAAGAGAAGGCCTCGATATGCCTGAGGTGTCTCTTGTCGCTATTCTGGATGCAGATAAAGAAGGGTTCTTGCGGTCAGAGCGTTCATTGATTCAGACTATTGGCCGTGCCGCCCGTAACTTGAATGGTAAAGCTATTCTGTATGGCGATAGGGTCACAAATTCAATGCAAAAAGCGATTGCCGAAACGGAACGCCGCCGTGCTAAACAAATGGCTTTCAATGAAGAGCATGGCATTACTCCACAAGGGCTTAATAAGAAAGTCGGCGATATCTTGCAAATTGGTCACAAAGTGGGGGGCAAGGGCAAGAATCGAGCCAAAGATAACATCAAAAATGATGTTATGGCTGATGTGCAATCTATGTCGACAAAACAGTTGGAACAACGCATTTCGCAACTCGAAGCCCAAATGTATAAACACGCGCAAGATTTGGAGTTTGAAGCTGCGGCAAGGGTGCGAGATGAACTGCAAGCGATACGCTCTCAGTTTATTGCTAACTCATAAATATTGATTAAAAACAATTTGTTAAGATTACCCCGCCGCTTATTGGCAGCGGGGCTGTTCAATCAAGGCGGGGTATTATAGGCTAACGGCATTTGTATAAATTATAGCCTAAACTTTTGGCGAGTTTTGCGACCATCTTTTGCCCTCTAACGCTGTTTCCTATTGGGTCTAAAGGTGGAGAAAATGCCGCAATTGCCATCACTCCAGGTATTATCGTTAATATACCGCCTCCGACTCCGCTTTTGCTAGGTAGCCCAACGTTATAGGCCCAATTGCCTGAACTGTCGTACATCCCTTCCATGGTCATTTCAGCGAGTATTTTCGGGCAGTTATCAGGGTTAAGGACTTGCTCTTTGGTTATTGGGTTTTTCCCACCGGTTGCAATAGTTGCACCCATAGTGGCTAATTCTACCGTGGTAATAAGTGTTGAGCACTGACGAGTATATACATCACAAGCTTCCATTGTATCGCAATAAAGGTAGCCAGCGGCATATAATAGCCAAGCAATTCCACGATTATGAAAATTAGTCGCTTGTTCGGACTGGTTTAATTCCTCAGAAATAGTAATCTCTTTAGAGCCTAATTTTCGTTGCATCTCTAAAATACGTTGCCAGCGCTCATCTATTGATTGCGCTTTAATAATACTTGCCGCTGAAATTGCACCTGCATTGACTAAGGGGGACAAAGGTTTATCTCCATGTAATTCTAATGCCATCACAGAATTAAAAGGCAACCCTGTCGCAGATGCCCCTAACTTTTCTTGAATTACATCAGGGCTAAAGTCTTCGAGTGCTAAGGCGAGCGTACACACCTTAGAAATCGATTCAATAGCAAAACGGTATTGGGTATCACCTGCTGAAATAATATCCCCTTGAGCCGTCACCACGGCTAATGCGCAAAGTTGACTATCAATTTTGGCTAAAAATGGAATATAGTCTGCATTTGCTCCTTCCGTATCATGGCGGAATTCTTGGTAAATATCTTCGACAGTAACGCGCATTTTTTTTAGATCTAGCATAAGTGTTATTCCTTAATAAATATAAGTTAATTATTAAGCTCAGTTATATTGTATGGATAAAATATAAAATAACAGGGATATATAATAAATAAGTAAGAATAGAAAATGTTAAAGCTTGTGTTGCAAGTGTTATATCGGCTTTATATTTATTTGCTAAGATAACAGTCGTATTTGGAATAGGTAGTGAACAGACTAGTATTGTGACTTTTATCATCATTATTGGCATATTCAATAAATGGCCAAGTAATAAAACAACTAAAGGTGTAACAATAAACCTAAAAATAATAATCACTATAATAGGTATGGTTATTTTTAATGTTTTTAAGCCAGTAAGATAAATGATGACCCCAATAATCAGCATTGCGAGAGGTGAAGTCATGCCATTTAAATAGTCAAAAAACGATGTTAATAAACTGGGTATCTTTATATGAGTTAATAATAGAAATACACCAATAATAAATGCGATTAGAGGCGGTGTGAAAATATTTTTTATTGTATCTATAACGTTAAATTTTTCGGTATTATTATCATTCTTAAGTAAATAGATGCCTAATGTCCAGTAGATAATGGTTTGTGCTATGTATGTCATTAATGCATAAGGTAATTGATGGGAACCATAAACGGCCATTGTGATTGGAATACCAAAAAAAACAGTGCTACTCATCGAGCAAAGGCCAATAAATAAGCCATGTTCTCCCCTTGGGATTTTCATTATAATAGCAACTATAAAGGAAATTAACATTAACAGTAAAATAGTGCTAAATGGGAGTATAATAGCTGGAATTAATGTTAAAAATTCTTTTTTTGAAAAGTCAGTAGTGATAGATAAAATGAGCGTTATAGGCAATGTGATATTAAGTAATAACTTTGTCATTGCACTATTACTATTTTCATTGAACCACTTTATTTTACCTAAAATAAATCCTATCCCAACAATCAGAAAAAGAATTAAAATATTTGAATAATCATTTAGCATTTACGTTCCTCAATGGCATTATATGGAACCACATTTTGCTAGTCATAAATATTAAAAAGTTATCTTTATAAAATCATATATTAATAATATAGATGAAAACCTTGGAAAAGAGAAAAATAATTACGAAGTTTTTAGGAATAGAATTTAATTCCTCCTTAAAAAGAGGAACTAAATTCTTAAATGCTTAATTAAATTAATTGGATGGCAGCCTCAATGGCTTGTAATAGTAGCTTTCTATCGTGACGATAAGGGATGTCATCTGCCTCAAGAACACGTTGGATGATTTTACGCTCTCCACTAATATTATCTATTTGCGTGCGTGGCCCAAGGATCAATGCATCGATTTTTTTACAGCCAATATAATGCTCCATCATTTGTAACTTTTCAGGTAAAGAAAGGTTAGCGGCAGGGGAGCTTATTTCTTTTGCTAAGTTACCAATATAAATCATTGGTGCTTTACATTCATGCAATGCACTTGCAATTTCTTCTAACAATAAGAGTGGCATCAGGCTTGTAAAAAAACTACCGGGGCCGATGATGATCAAATCAGCTTGGTGAATAGCCTCTAAAGCTTCGCCTGTCGCTTTGACTGTTGGATATAAACGAAGTTCTTTCGGGACTTCACTCAGGGCATCGACATTCACTTCACCGTAAACCTCATTACCCATCTCATCAACAGCCATTAAGTCAACAGGCGATTCTGACATCGGGATTAACTGCGCATCGACTTTTAGCATATTACGGATGAGATTAATGGCTTCCAAAGGTCGCACGCTCAGATGATCTAATGACTTTAGCATCAAATTACCTAAGTTATGGCCAGATAGCTCACCATTACCACTAAAACGATATTCAAACATGGCAGAAGCAATTGAAGGCTCAGTGATCAATTGGTTCAAACAGTTACGCATATCTCCCCAAGCGATCCCACCTTCAGACCGACGAATTCGACCCGTAGAACCGCCATTATCAGTGGTGGTAACGATGCCGGTTAAACGAGAACCTAAAGAGGAAAGAGAAGACATCACGCGACCAAGCCCATGCCCGCCACCGAGAGCGACAACATGCCTGAGATCCGCCAGACTGCAATTCGGCATAGTGTTCCTATATCAATTAATTTTTAGCACCAAAAAATAACCAAATCGTTTACAACGGCAAAATTCATCCGATATGCCACTGCTATTTTTTATGCTGTACTTAAAAAGGGTTCTAAATAAATTGGGCATTAATCTATCATAAAACATCATTCTTAGCTTAAGTACTGTGATAAAAAACAATAAAAGAGAACATTCCGTATTGAAGTGTGCTTAATGCGGAAAAATACACCAGATAATCTTGCTATAAATCGTACTAAACTGGAAATGATAGGCTTCGGTATTGGGAGTCATAACATAATTGCAACTGCATTTGAGGTATTGAATTGCAATTAAATGGCCGTGTGAGTTTTGTTTACACTGGTTTAATGGCGAACTGGGCTCTTATTTTAGATCTACATCAATAAATGTTTAATTAAATAATAAGGTGTGTTAATCATTTTATGAGAAATTGTATTCATTGTTATAGCTCAAAACAAAAAATTATCAGTAATAATAATGGCTTCGAATCAATTACCTCATCTTATGTAAGTCGATGTATAATATAATATATATCGAATTCTGATTCGCTTTTTCAATTTCTATCAGCTAGAATCCATACAGAAATTAAGTGAACAGAGTGGCTAATTTTATTTTTCAAAATCAGCGGCTAAGTTCCAAATAAAACTCCTAGCCTTTGCGTCTAAGTTTGCATAAACAAATATGATGCACTGGCCGTGGCATACAGCCACCAGGGTGTAAGATAGAAATGTCTGCATCTCCCGTATTTGGAAAGGTGTGATTATGCAACAACTCGTCGATCAATATGACCGGAAATTTTACTATCTTCGGCTTTCTATAACAGATGTTTGCAATTTTCGTTGCACATACTGCCTACCTGATGGCTATAAACCCAGTGGCCGCCATGAATTTCTAACACTAGATGAAATACGTCGCATCAGTACAGCATTTGCTGAACTGGGAACGGAAAAAGTGCGTATTACTGGTGGTGAGCCAACAATGCGTAAAGATTTCAGCGACATTATTGCCGCAATTAATGAAAATGACGCCATCAAAAAAATAGCGGTGACGACTAATGGTTACCGCATGGCGAGGGATGTACAAACATGGAGAGAGGCTGGTCTGAACGCGATTAATGTCAGCGTCGATAGTCTCGATCCTCGTCAATTTGCTGCAATTACAGGGCAAGATAAATTTTTCCAAGTGATGAAAGGCATTGATGCTGCTTTTGAAGCAGGCTTTGAGAAAGTCAAAGTGAATGCCGTACTGATGAAAAATATCAATGATATTGCGTTGAAATCATTTCTAAATTGGATTAAACATCGCCCAATTCAATTACGTTTTATTGAGTTAATGGAAACGGGGGATGGCAGCGATATCTTCCAACGTTACCATGTTTCCGGTGAAACGGTTCGTGCTCGCTTGATTGAAGAGGGCTGGTATATGTTGCCTCGCTCTCGTAGCGATGGCCCAGCTCAAGTCTTTAGTCACCCTGATTATCAAGGTGAAATTGGGCTTATCATGCCGTATGAAAAAGATTTTTGTCAAAGTTGTAACCGCCTACGTGTTTCCTCACTAGGAAATTTACATTTATGTTTATTCGGTGAAAATGGTGTTCCTCTACGGGATTTGTTGGCAGATGATAGCCAAAATGAAGACCTAAAAGCCCGCATACAGCGTGGGTTACACCATAAACGTGAAACTCATTTCCTACATATGGGTGATAGCGGCATTACACCAAATTTATCTGTTATTGGCGGTTAACCCTTTTAGATTTTAGGAGAAAATATGTCCCAACTGACTCACCTCAATGCGTCGGGCGAGGCGCATATGGTTGATGTTTCTGCAAAAACTGAAACTATCCGCGAAGCTCGTGCTGAAGCTTATGTCACGATGAACCCCGAAACGTTATCGATGATTGTTGATGGAAGCCATCACAAAGGGGATGTGTTTGCTACGGCACGTATCGCAGGTATTCAAGCTGCAAAAAATACTTGGCAGCTTATTCCTTTGTGTCACCCATTATTACTCACTAAAGTCGAAGTGACACTTACTGCAGAGCAGCAATATAACCGTGTTCGTATTGAGACATGCTGTCGTTTAACAGGTAAAACTGGTGTGGAAATGGAAGCGTTAACCGCCGCTTCGGTAGCGGCACTGACTATTTATGACATGTGTAAAGCTGTACAAAAAGACATGGTCATCGGCCCTGTTCGCTTATTAGAAAAAACAGGCGGGAAGTCTGGACATTTTAAGGTGGAATGATGATTAAAGTTTTATTTTTTGCGCAAGTACGTGAGTTAGTGGGGGTAGACTGTTTAGACATTACTGAACACTATCAGACAGTTGAAGATTTACGCTACGCGCTCTCTCAAAAAGGTGAACGCTGGGCATTGGCACTTGAGGATGGCAAGTTACTGGCGGCTGTTAATCAATCGTTTGTTCCGTTTACTCATCCGCTTACTGATAACGATGAAGTGGCATTTTTTCCTCCGGTCACAGGGGGATAAAATGGAAAATACCCATATCGCAGTACAGACAGATAACTTTAGTGTTGGCGAACAATATCAATGGCTTGCTGAATGTGATAGTGATGGCGCGGTGGTGACCTTTACAGGCAAGGTTCGTAACCATAATTTAGGGGACAGTGTAGCTGCCTTAACTTTAGAGCACTATCCTGGCATGACTGAAAAAGCCTTAACAAACATCGTCACCGAGGCGAGAGGCCGTTGGCCACTCCAAAGGGTCAGTGTTATCCACCGTATTGGTACACTGCAACCGGGAGACGAAATCGTGTTTGTTGGCGTCACCAGTGCTCATCGTAATGCTGCATTTCAAGCTGCTGAATTTATAATGGATTATTTAAAAACAAAAGCCCCATTTTGGAAAAAAGAAACCTTGCCAGAAAACGAGCGCTGGGTGGAAGCGAAAGAGAGCGATGAAACGTCTGCAAACCGTTGGTAATCGCATTTTTTCCCCTAAAAAATACGAATTTGCCGAATGGTATTGTCAAAATAATGTGTTAGACTTTGGTTAATTTTGTCCGATTGCAGTATTTTTACTGGGTCGATTTTTCTTTTAGCGAAAGGGTAACCATCATGGGTCAGTTTGATCAACGTAATGATTCTCTTGTCCAGAGGGCCAATACAGGCGTTCAGGCATTTATGTCGCAAGTATACGGCTGGATGACAGTCGGTCTATTGCTGACAGCATTTGTTGCGTGGTATTCAGTAAGCAGTGGTTTGTATTACACCATTGCAACGAATAAAGTATTGTTTTTTGGAATGATTATCGCTGAACTTGGTTTGGTCATGGGGATATCATTCTTACTGCAAAAAATTAGCGGAATGGCAGCGACGGGCATGTTTATGCTTTATTCACTGCTAACGGGTTTAACTATTTCAGTGATCCTCGCTGCTTATACGGGCGAATCCGTCGCGGGTACGTTTGTAATTACCGCAGTGATGTTCGGTGCATTAAGCTTCTACGGCTATACCACTAAACGTAGCTTAACAGGGATGGGTAACTTCCTGTTTATGGCTCTAATTGGTATCGTTGTTGCTTCTTTAGTTAACATCTGGCTGCAAAGCACAATGATGTATTGGGTGATCACTTACGGTGGTGTGCTACTGTTTGCTGCGTTAACTGCGTATGACACTCAAAAACTGAAAGAAATGGGTTCACAAATTGATGAAGATGACAGGGAAACCATGCGTAAGTACTCTATTATGGGTGCATTATCTCTGTATTTAGACTTCATTAACCTGTTCTTAATGTTACTGCGTATCTTCGGTGACCGTCGATAATTCATGTTTCTATCCATTAGTTAACATGTGGTCGCTTTAGCCGTAAAAATTCAAAACCCTTGTTACTTCGGTAACAAGGGTTTTTTGATCTAAATACTATCGTAAAATATGATTTGAATATTATTAGTTTGTTTGTAATTCAAGGCGTTATTGGTGTCTCTAGCATGTTCAATTGTGCTTCTAAAACGTAATGTTATATCTTTATGATCACGCTATTTTTTTCCTAAATAAATAATAAGCCGCTGAACTGGTGATTATCGCAATGATAAATAATGGCCAAAGGCTATGAAAAACCACGGAGAAATCTGCATCTTTAAGGTAGATTTGCTTGGTTATTTCTGTGAAATGGCGAATAGGGTTAATCCACGTTATTTCTTGTAGCCAAATTGGCATATTTTCAACTGGGGAAATATACCCTGACAACAAGACTGCTGGCATCATAAACACGAATACACCAATGAATGCTTGCTGTTGCGTTGAACATAATGCCGAAATTAATAGCCCAAACCCGACCAATGACAAGCCATAAAATAACATGGTGGCATAAAATAGCAGCAGGGAGCCAGCAAACGGAATTTGATAGCAAAAAATACCAATGACAAGTACTAGGGTTGCTTGCGCGGTAGCCACAATCAAAGCAGGGACCGCTTTACCGATAAATATTTGCCAAGTTGTTAGTGGGGAAACTAATAGTTGGTCGAGGGTTCCTTGTTCGCGTTCTCTTGCAATTGACAGCGATGTTACAATCAAAACGCCAATAGTGGTTATCAGAGCAACTAATGATGGAACGATAAACCATTTATAATCCAAATTAGGGTTATACCAATTACGGACAACTAATTCACTGTTATTGAGGGAGACCTGTGTTTGTGCCAATTCTTGTTGGTATTGCATCACAATTTGTTCAACATAGTTTGCAGCAATTTGCGCACTATTTGAATTACGTCCATCAAGCAGTAATAACATATTGGCATTTTGTTGTGTCGCAATATCAGCACTAAAGTTTTGGCTAAAACGAACGACGAGTAGTGCTTGGCGGTTATCAAGTACTTTGCGAACCTCTTTCTCATTTTTCACTAATAAAATATGAGAAAAAGCACTGGCTTTGGCGAGCCGTTGGGTTAGTTCTATAGAGTGTTTACCACTGTCTTGGTCAAAAATAGCAATCGTGGTATTAGTGACTTCTAATGTGGCAGCCAAGGGAAATAAAATCATCTGAAAAACCACAGGTAAAATCAAAATCATCCGCGTCTGTGGTTCTTGAAGTAATGATTGAAGTTCTTTCATAATTAAGGTGTATAAGCGATAAAACATAGTGACACCTCAATCAAGACGACGACGGGTTTTAAGCGCCGTTAAGCCAATAAATAAGATGGCTGATGCGATTAACAACAGAAAATCGGTCAGTAAAACGAGGTAGACATCCCCAGCAAGAAATAGTGTTTGTAAACTACTGACAAAATAGCGAGCAGGGATAAAATAAGTCACTACCTGAATGATTGCTGGCATGCTATCAATTTCAAAAATAAAACCAGATAACATTATTGCAGGTAAGAATGCGGCATTTAGAGCCACCATAGCAGCATTGAATTGATTACGAGTGATGGTAGAAATTAATAAGCCCATTCCAAGTGCGGTTGCAAGATAAAGACTGGTGATCACAAATAACACCAGTAATGAACCTCGATAAGGCACACCTAACACAAAAGTGGTGACAAACATGCATAAAACCATCACAAATGAGCCAAGCACTTGGTATGGCAGTAATTTTGAAAGTAATAATTCAGTTTTAGTAATTTGAGTAGAAAGTAACGCTTCCATTGTGCCACGTTCCCACTCCCTAGCAATGACTAGCGAGGTTAAAATAGCCCCGACAACAGTAATGATAATGCTGATTGCCCCTGGGATAATAAAATGCTGACTAATGGCCGCCTCATTAAACCAATAACGCATATCGACCTCAATCAAGGGGGAAATGGGTTTACCTTGGTTTTCCCCTTGTTGCATCTGCCATGTATGCCAAATACCTTTGGTGTATGCTTGCACAAAATTCGCGGTATTTGGCTCACTACCATCGGTAATAACTTGGATAGCCGCATGGCCTTGTGCTTGCAATAATTGCGCTGAAAAATTAACAGGGATCACGACAATGCCGCGGATCTCACCAGCTTGCATTTTGTCTATCAAAAAGTTTCTATTATTACTAATAGTTGCATCAATAAATGGCGAGCCTGTAAAGGTATCGACTAATTCACGTGCTTGTGGGGTTTGCTGCTCAAGCAAAATACCAACGCGTAATTTACTTGAATCTAGATTGATACCATAACCGAAAATAAACAATAACATTAGTGGGATAACAACAGCGATTAATGCACTGCTTGGGTCACGGACAATTTGTTTAGTTTCTTTCCAACATAGCGCTTTGAGCCTACGCCATGAAAAATGGGAAGCTGATTGAGTCATTGAGCCTCCTGCTGTTTATCATAACGGTTGATCAAACCAATAAACGCATCTTCCATCGATGGGTCTGGGTTATCGTTAGTCACAACTTGCTGTTTTAGCTCGTCGGGGGTACCCGCAGCAATAATTTTGCCATGATAAACCAGCCCAATTCTATCGCAGTATTCTGCTTCATCCATAAAGTGTGTGGTGACCATGACAGTGACGCCTTTATCAACCATACCATTAATATGTAACCAAAATTCCCTACGGGTTAACGGGTCAACACCTGAAGTCGGTTCATCTAAAAATAAAATATCAGGTTCATGCATTAACGAGCAGGCCAGTGCTAAACGTTGCTTGTAACCCAAGGGAAGAGAGTCTGTGACCTGATTAATTATGGGAGTAAAATTGAAAGCATCGACCATCTCTTGAATTTTGCTTGATTGTTGTTTGTGATGTAAACCATAAACACCAGAGAAAAACTTTAGGTTTTGCCCAACTTTTAAATTGCCATATAGTGAAAATTTTTGAGCCATATAGCCAAGATGTTGCCTAACTTTATTTGAACTCGTTTTTAAGTCCATACCCAGTACCAATGCTTGGCCATCGGTTGGCTTCATTAAAGCACACATCATTTTAAATGTTGTCGATTTACCTGCACCATTAGGCCCTAACAACCCAAAAATTTCCCCTCGTTTGACCTGAAAGTTGACCCTATCTGTTGCCGCAAATTGACCAAATTTTTTTGTTAAATTACGAGCTTCTATAACAGTTTCCTGCGGGTTAGCAGGTATTTGTGGCACGATAGCCGCTAATTCGGAACGATGGGATGGCCCTCCACCAAGCAAATCAATAAAAGCATCTTCAAAGCGGGGTTGTGCCTCAATCAGCTTTTTATCACTCATATCTAAAGCTGCTAATAAATTTGCTTGGGATGCGTTAGGCTTTAAAATTAGGCGAATATAACGGCCTTGGATGACTCCATCGGTGGTTTCGGGTAATACGAGCGCATTTTGTAGCACTGTGCGTTTTTGGTTAGCAGGGGCATCAAGTAAATAGGAACGCCCAGCCATTTTTTGGGTTAATACTTCAGGTGCGCCAGAGTAAAGCTGCTTTCCTTTATTTAAAAGCAGTACATTTTTACATTGTTGGGCTTCATCTAAATATGATGTGCTCCAAAGGATTAACATACCGTCATCTGCAAGGGTATGCACCATTTGCCATAACTCGCGTCGTGCAATTGGGTCTACACCAACCCCCGGTTCGTCTAATAGCAGCACTTTAGGTTTACCTAATAATGTACAAGCTAAACCGAGCTTTTGTTTCATTCCGCCAGAAAGTTTACCCGCCAACCTTTTAGTAAAAGGGGCTAGGCTCGTAAAAGAAAGTAATTGCCGATAAGTAGATATGCGTTCTTCACCCACTATGCCTCTAAGGTCAGCATATAAGTCCAAATTTTCTTGGACTGTTAAGTCTTCATATAGCCCAAATTTTTGTGGCATATAACCAAGACTTGCACGCATCGCGATACTGTCTTCAATGGGGTCAAGCCCCATAACTCGAATTTTCCCCGAGTCTGGTTTTAATAAGCCGGCAAGCATTCGCATTAATGTGGTTTTACCTGCGCCATCAGGGCCAACAAGACCTGTCACAGAGCCACCATGAATATCGATTGTTAAGCTTTCAACCGCAGGGGCGCTAAGGCCAACAAACGTTTTTTCGACATTGACTAGGTGAATACTGTAATTATCACTCATTGCAAACTCTTATTGCTTATGATCAGTGAATTGAATGGTTACAGGCATTCCTTGACGTAATGCCTCATCTGCATCATTGACAACAATGCGTAGCCGATAGACTAAATCAGTTCTTAAATCAGGTGTCTGTACGCTTTTAGGGGTAAATTCGGCGGTCGGCGAGACAAACCCAATGGTACCGTGGTAAGGTTTATCTGGCCGGCTATCAGTACGTAAAAGTACTTCTTTGCCCGGTACTGCCTCACCAAGGTGGGGTTCACTGACATAGGCTCTGACCCAAACAGGGTTTGTGAGTGTCACGCTAAATACGGTATTGCCTGAATTAATGATAGTGCCAGGCTCAATAGCCCTAGTTAATATTGTACCGGTGGAGGGAGCGGTTAAAAGAGTGTCTTGTAAGTCCAATTCAGCTTGTGCAACAGCAGCTTCAGCCTGCAACCATTCGCCCCTTGCGGCGGCTATTTCTTCTTGGCGAAAACCACTTTGATATTGATTGAGTTTATCTTGTGCGGCTTGGAGTGCGGCAAAAGCTTGATTGCGATTATTTTTTGCATTATCTAGCTCATTGGCTGAAATAACGCGTGAAGTTGCTAGCCCTTGCTGGCGCTTATAAAAATTATCCGCATATTGCCAAGCGGCTTGTTTCTGTGCGACTTCAGCTTCAACTTGAGCAATTTCTTGAGTACGGTAACCACTTTCTTTTAATGCTAACTGAGCCTTCGCGCTATCACGTACCCCTTTAGCTTTATTTAATGCGTTGATATAAGGGGCATCATCAAGTTGACCTAGTTTATCCCCTGCAACAACGTGTGCACCCTCATCGACATTTAAAGACGCCAGTTTTCCAGGTACACGGAAACTAAGGTTAACGGTTCTAACATCAACATTACCATAGAGTGTCAATGTATTCTCTTGCTGAGATTGGTAATAGTAATAACCTCCAGCGGCAATACCGATTAATATGACAATAATTAGAACAACTGCGGAACGGTTTTTATTGTTCATAGCTAACCTTACTTAAGAGCCTGTGATATGAAAAACGGATATTGGTGTTAGAGGCTGTTGATTTTTGATGCTCGGTTTCTGTTTGAAAGACGGCGAAAATCATCAGCCTCTAGTGATAATCAACGTGAATATTTCACTTTAATTAATGATATCACTTTTCATGTTGTTTGCGATGACGTAAACCAGCTAAAAGTATATTAGTATGCTCAATAAGAACTTGATTAATAATTTCAAATTCATTTTCATTGATATGTTTCCAACCCGTTTGCCGTAACAATGTTTCCCGTGCAATACGAAATGACAGGGTTTCACCAAGAATAGCATGGGTGTGAATAAGCGTCGTTAAATGGTTGGGGTCTGCACCAATATAGAGGGCGATAAGCCGGTTTAATCGTGAGTGTATTGGGCCTAAAGCATGTTCATGAATGATGGTATATGCTTCAGTTGGATTGAGCTGTTCGCGCGCTAATATACGCGAAAAACTCAAATTTTTCTTTTCGAGTTGAAAATAGTTATACGCAATTACAGTCCGTTGCAGTAAATCTAAAGCATCCTCAGGTTTTTGAGTTGCTATCGGTTTTTCTAAAAATTGATCAATTGCCAAGAAAACATCACTGAAATCATCTTTGATATTTTTGGCTATAAGGTGGGCAACGGCTAAGTAAAGCCCTTCTTTTGAACCAAAATAGTAAGATATTGCGGCGATATTCTGCCCCGAAGCTTGTGCGATTTTCCGTGTTGTTGCGCCATCAAGGCCTTGCTCTCCATAGACATCAGCAGCTGTGTGCAGCAGTTGTGTTTTTGCGTTTTCTCCCCGCAAAGTTTGCGATGAACCTGTATTCATAAACATTCCTTTTAAAAATCAGAATTAAATAACACCCAACAAGCTCTTAATTGGCTTTTATGTTTATAAGGGACAAAAAACGACATCTCATAGTATTGTGTAAGTATATATACTATATAGGGGGGATTTTATATTAATTTATTAACCAAACTAAATTAATATATTTATCATCTGCAAATAATGTTAGAATTTGGTGATGTCGCACGGCAGTTTGCGCTTTTTCCTCTGACTCACTTCCCCCATAACTGCCAAAATCTATTGAAAGCGGTGAAGCCCGGAGTAATTTAATTTGACTACTTTTTCAGACCTCGCATTAAACGAGGAAATCTTGCTTGCCATTAATGAATTAGGCTATGAAAGCCCAACGCCAATTCAACAACAAGCGATCCCAGCAGTGCTTGCAGGAAGCGACCTTTTAGCCAGCGCACAAACAGGCACCGGTAAAACTGCGGGTTTTACGTTGCCAATTTTACAAAAACTGGTTACTACTCCTCGTGCTGGGAATAATCGTAAGCCAATTCGCGCATTAATTTTGACGCCAACAAGGGAGCTTGCGGCACAAGTTGCTGAAAATGTAAAAGAGTATAGTCGTCATCTACGTATTCGTTCGTTTGTGGTTTTTGGCGGTGTAAGTATTAATCCTCAGATGATGAAGTTACGCGGAGGCGTGGATATTTTAATCGCGACCCCAGGGCGCTTGTTAGATTTAGCTCATCAAAATGCGGTTGATCTTTCTCAAGTAGAAGTATTTGTGTTAGATGAAGCTGACCGCATGTTAGATATGGGGTTTATTCATGATATCCGCCGAGTTATTAATAAATTACCTAAAAAACGTCAAAATTTATTGTTTTCTGCTACTTTTTCAGATGAAATTAAGCAGTTAGCAAATAAGTTACTGAATAACCCAGTGACCATTGAAGTGGCTCCTCGTAATTCAGCTTCTGAACAAATTACTCAGTATGTTCATTTAGTTGATAAAAAACGTAAATCGGAATTACTTTCTTTTATGATTGGTCGTGAGAATTGGCAACAAGTTTTAGTCTTTACTCGGACAAAACATGGGGCTAATCGTCTAGCTGAGCATTTGAATAAAGACGGTATTAAGGCTGCGGCTATTCATGGTAATAAAAGCCAAGGTGCTCGTACACGTGCTTTAGCCGATTTTAAATCGGGGGATATTCGAGTCTTAGTTGCAACCGATATTGCAGCACGAGGCTTAGATATTGAACAACTGCCTTATGTTGTAAATTTTGAGCTGCCTAATGTAGCTGAAGATTATGTACATCGTATTGGTCGTACTGGCCGTGCTGAAGCGACAGGTATGGCGGTTTCATTAGTGTGTATTGATGAAGCTAAATTGCTTAAAGATATTGAAAAATTACTTAAAAAGCCGATTCCAAGAATGTCTGTAGAGGGCTACGAGCCGGACCCTTCTATTAAAGCGGAACCTATTCAAAAAACACCACAACGTGGTGAGCGCCGTTCGAGTGGGGCTTCTAGCAATAAACCTCGTCGTACCAATGTATCCACGGCTAAGCCTAGTACGGGGAAAACGTTGAGTTCGCCATGGAAAAATGCACAGAAAAAAGCTAAACAAGGTCGTCACGAAGGTTAACTGATTTAACTAGTCGTATTAAAAAAGTGGCTCAGCACGATGTTTATTACATCGGTTGAGCTACTTATTTTGATATAGCTTTCCCCTCGCTAAAACTCTTCGTTGCCATTTCCCCATTAAGACGCTCATTCTTATGATAATTCTTCTGCTTATTTACCAACGAAAATGTATTATAGGCGGCAATTGATTAGGTTAAGTTTTATGTCACACGTTAATATTAATATTCTAAAGGTGCTTTATTTAAGGCAATTAAATGTATGAAATTTCTTTTTACCTTATGGCGTTTTTGGGTGAGTAATTTATGCGTGTTTTATTAGCTCCGATGGAAGGGGTTTTAGATCCTCTAGTTCGCACTTTACTTAGTGAAGTTAATGATTATGACCTTTGTATTACCGAATTTATTCGAATAGTTGATACTTTATTGCCGGCAAAAACCTTTTATCGCCTATGCCCTGAACTAAAGTATAAAAGCCGAACTCCTTCTGGGACTTTAGTACGGGTGCAATTATTAGGGCAACACCCACAATGGTTAGCTGAAAATGCGGCTAGAGCTATAGAACTAGGTTCATATGGTGTCGATTTAAATTGTGGTTGCCCCTCTAAAACAGTGAATGGCCATGGCGGTGGAGCAACATTATTAAAACAGCCTGATTTAATCTATAACGCAGTCAAAGCGATGAGAGCAGCAGTACCTAAACCGTTACCGGTTTCGGCTAAAGTTCGTCTTGGCTGGGATAATAGTGACCTTGCTTATGAAATTGCAGATGCGGTTCAACAAGCAGGTGCAACAGAATTAACTGTTCATGGGCGAACGAAAGAAGATGGTTACAAAGCAGAGCGAATTAATTGGCATGCAATAGCTGAAATTCGTCAGAAACTTACGATCCCTGTTATCGCTAATGGGGAAATTTGGGATTATACCAGTGCTCAGAGTTGCCTTAATATTACAGGTTGTGATGCAGTAATGATTGGGCGTGGAGCGTTGATCACCCCGAACCTGAGTCGTGTGATTAAGCATAACCATAAAAAAATGCCGTGGGAGCAGGTTGGGTTATTACTATTAAAATATACGGAGTTAGAAAAACAAGGGGATACAGGTAATTACCATGCAGCTCGTATCAAGCAATGGCTTGGTTATTTACGTAAAGAGTACCGGCAAGCAGACGAATTATTTTCCCAAGTAAGGTCTTTAAAAAATGCTCAACAGATAGCACAGGTCATAACGGAAATAGTTAGCCATTGATGATGAACACGAATAATTATCAGGAGTTAATAGTTGCTAAATTGGCTTATAGGGTCTTTACTTATTTGATATGGTAGTGGTTTAGTTAACTTATTTACTACTATTATATAAGATTTTTAGAATATTACTGTGCAACAACCTAGTCTAGGAGGAGTAAGATGGGAGTTATTGCTTGGATTATTTTTGGTTTAATTGCAGGTATCTTAGCTAAGTGGCTAATGCCAGGTACTTACCATATGGGGTTTATTATGACCACTGTGCTAGGGATCGTTGGTGCGGTTGTTGGTGGGTACATTAGCACCTTCTTTGGCAAAGGGAAGGTTGACGGCTTCAACTTTGGTAGTTTTGTTGTCGCTGTTATCGGGGCAATTGTGGTGCTGTTCTTAGCGGGTATATTTGTAAAATAACGCTTTCTTAGTTAGTAAAATCTATTATATAAGCCACTCAGACAAGTTAGTGGCTTATATCTTTTATGGGGTATCGAAAAAGGTTGATTAGTTATGGCTCTATAGGAAGGCCATTATCCTGCCCCCATTGTGCCCATGAACCATCATACAACCGTACATTATGGTTACCCAAAAGTGTAAGGGCCATCAACACTACAGCTGCGGTCATCCCAGAGCCACATGTTGTCATTGATGGTGCATTAATATCAACACCTTGCTCATTAAAAATGGCTTTCAGTTGTTCTGGGGATTTAAACATACCATTTTCAACCAGTAGGTCCCACGGGACATTTTTGCTGCCGGGAATATGCCCCATACGTAACCCTGGGCGAGGTTCTGGTGCTTGAGCTAGAAAGCGAGCAGTGGCACGGGCATCAATAATTTGAATTTTACCATCATGAACAATATCAAGTACTTGTTGCTGGTTCAGTGCATTACTGTCTTTACGTGAGGCCGTGAATTTTTTAGTTTCAGGAGGGGGAACCTCACCAGATTGAACAGTAAATCCTGCAGCTTTCCATGCATCGATACCGCCCGCTAAAATTTTAACGTTATTGCAGCCCATAGTGGTGAAAGTCCACCATGCTCTAGGCGATGAAAATAAATTATTTTGTGAGTAAATAATAACTTGCGTCTCATTGCCTATACCCATCATTCCAACGGCGTGGCTGAATACTTCAGCGCTTGGTAGCATATGAGGTAAGTCACAGGATTTATCGGCGATTTCATCTTGATGAAAAAACTGAGCGTTAGGAATGTGTTCTTCTAGATAACGTTGACGGCAGTCATAAGGAGCGGTTGGTGGGGGAGATGAGGCATCAAGTACAATGATATTGCCATCAAACAGATGTGCGTTTAACCATTGAGGGGTTACAAAATAGTCGTTGTACATAAGCTATCTCCATGCTGGTTTGATAAATGACTCTAAATTATTGCACTTGATTAGGTGCTGGTAATACTGAGGGGGATTGTTGTTGCCCCTGTTCAATAGGTGTCGTTGAACGAGTGTAAATATTCATGCCAGCTAAAACAATGCCGCCTACTGAGCCAAAAGCACATAATGCGCAAAGTGCGATAACAACCTTTTTCATTTTCTGTGGCCTGCGTAATCATAGTAGTAATAAGAACACAAAGTATAACTGGATGAGTGTTGCAAACAAGTTAAAAGCTGCTTTTTCTGCGTATGAGTTGGTGTTTTGCAAAAGGCTTCCCAATTTTTATGTATAATGGTGTTTAATACAGTAGTTTTGCGAAGCGCTTGGCAAACAAATTGTTTTGGCGTTCCCTTCTGTTTTCAGATTCATTATCTTTTATCTTAACTTTGGTCATCTGCATAACTTATGTCCCTGTCGAATAAAATTAAAGAACAAATAACCCAGTGGTATAAGGGGCTGTCATCACAAATTGATGGGTTTATTCCCCGAGCACCACAACGTCAGATGATAGCGGAAGTAGCAAAAAATTTGGCAGATGATGACGGTCGCCACCTTGTTATTGAGGCGCCGACAGGGGTGGGGAAAACGCTGTCTTATTTAATACCCGGTATTGCAGTGGGAAGAGCCGAAGGTAAAACGCTAGTCGTCAGTACGGCAAATGTGGCGCTGCAAGACCAGATTTATAGCAAAGATTTGCCGTTATTGAGCAAAATTATTCCTGATTTGAAATACACTGGCGCATTTGGCCGAGCACGTTACGTTTGCCCTCGCAATTTAGCCGCAATCTGTGCGGCAGAAGGCGAGCAAATTGACTTAATGCTATTAGTGGAAGATAAAACAGAGGTCGCAAATAGCGAAGAGCGGGCTATCTGCCAACAGCTTAGCCATGATTTCCAAAGTTTTGCATGGGATGGCCTAAGGGACCACCATAAGCGCTCTTTCAGTGATAACTTATGGCGTAAAGTCAGCACAGATAAAATGAATTGTTTAGGCCGAAATTGCCAATTTTACCAGCGCTGTCCATTTTTTATTGCTAGACGGGAAATTGAAGATGCAGATGTTGTGGTTGCAAACCATGCATTAGTGATGGCGGCGATGGAAAGCGAGTCGGTGCTACCTGACCCTAAAAAATTATTACTAGTACTTGATGAAGGGCACCATGTTCCTGATGTCGCAAGGGATGCCCTTGAAGTTGAAGGTGAAATTACGTTAGTTCAATTAACTGCTCAGCTTGATAATTTTATTCATCATGTAGGGCAATATATGGGGCAGTTTCGGCCAGTAAAGCCGCCAAAATTAGCTAATCCGGAGCGGCTACAACAACATGCTGAAAAATTACGAGAGTCATTTCGTGATTTTTCTATGTTAGCGAATGCTTTACTACCTGAAACGTCGAAAGAGAATGAATATTTATTTCCTCTAGGGGTACTACCAGAGCCAATGCAGTTAAGTTGCCAAATGCTCTTTAAGCAAACGGATGCTCTAAAAGGGTTAGCAGAAGCGATATTAAACGATTTAACTGAACAAACGGCAAAGCAAGACATTGTTCGCTTACATCGCTCTATTTTAACAACTAGTCGGGCTATGGGTTATTTTGAAAATATGGCAAAGCTTTGGCGTTTGGCAGCCTTAGACCAAAGCTCAGGGGCGCCAATATCTAAATGGCTAAGTCGGCGCTATGAAAAAAACCAATCACGCGTCTTTATGCATTGCGCGGGGATCCGCGTTAGCGAGCAATTGCAACATTTACTGTGGCGAAATGTGCCACATATTGTGATTACTTCGGCAACGCTTAGGTCTCTAAACAGTTATTCACGTTTTATGGAACTGACAGGGCTATCAGAAAAAAATGATGATCGTTTTGTCACCCTTTCTTCGCCTTTTAATCATATTGAGCAAGGGAAAATTATTATTCCTCAAATGGAATATGAGCCAACTATTCATAATGAAGCTCAGCATTTAGCTGAAATGGCGGCATTTTTCCGTGAGCAGTTTATAAAAGATACTCACCGTGGGGTCTTGGTATTGTTTAGCAGCCAACGTGCAATGGAAGGGTTCCTTGAGCATGTTAAAGACCTACGGTTACAGCTTTTAGTTCAAGGGGATCAGCCTCGCTATCGGTTAGTCGAAACACATTGTGAAAGAATTAACCAAGGGCTATCCAGTGCTTTGGTTGGTTTGCAATCTTTTGCGGAAGGGTTAGATTTAAAAGGTGAGTATCTTACCCAAGTCCATATTCATAAGATTGCATTTCCTCCGGTAACAAACCCTGTGATTATTACAGAAGGTGACTGGCTAAAGTCATTGAAACGTTACCCTTTTGAAGTACAAAGTTTACCAAGTGCTTCATTTAATTTAATCCAACAGGCAGGTCGGCTAATTCGTAGTCATGAATGTTATGGTGAAATAATTATTTATGATAAACGCTTACTGACAAAAAATTATGGAAAGCGTTTATTAAATGCTTTGCCTGTATTCCCTATTGAGCATCCTAAAATGCCTGAAAAACCATAGGGAAGTCATTCGGTTTATATCGCTATTGGTCTATTTTAGAAAAATATCAATGGTGATATAAAAGTAGTAAATATTGGTTTTTAAGCAAAAATAAAAGGCCACATTGCTGTGGCCTTCGGTCAATTAAAATTGACTCTAGGGTACGACATTACTCAATATTTGCTTCTAAGAACCAAAGGAATTTATCCATATCACGGGAAGCTGCGGTAAACATATCAGCGGTGTCTTCATCTTCGACTTCATCAATGGCTTTACGGATATCATTTGCCACAACAGCATAGCGATCAGCTAAGGCTTTTAAGTGGTCTTGTACACTGTGAATATTGATAGGGTAAGCCTCTAAAGAGGTAAAACGATTAACCTCTTGGGTTGTACCGATTGCTACGCCACCTAATTGGACAGCACGCTCAGCAAATTCATCTAAGTGTTCCACAAGGGTTGACCTAAAGCCGTCTAACATTTCATGAACTGCAATAAAGTTACGACCACGCATATTCCAATGTGCTTGTTTAGTCATCAAAGAGAGATCGGTAAAATGGACTACCATAACATTAAGGATACCAATGGTTTCCAATTTTACGCTATCTTCCATATCATTACGGGTATATAAAAGTTCAGTTGAAGATGCTTTAAATAATTTAGCTGTGCTCATGATTCATCCTCTCTTAAATATGAATTTGTTTAATAACCTCATCTGCTAATAAATATAAAATATTAAAGTGTATTTGTCATAGCGTAATAAACGATTAATTTAATAGGTCTATCCGATATGCTTTAATTCATTGTGGATGTTGAGGATTAATTGTTTTTTGCAATAAGTGCTATAGATGTAAGTAATGAATATTTAAATATTAAAATAAAAATAACAAATGATTATTTCAAACAGATGAATAAATCTTTACATCAAAATAGGTTAATAAACACAGGAAAGACAGTATTTATTAACCTAATGTACTAATTAGCCTATTTTACAATAGACTAAGAAACTTTCTCAATTTTTGATTTAGGCGTAGCGGTCGAGGTAGAGCCTATCGAAGCGCAAACGATACACAATAAAGCTAGCCATTGAGTCATTGTTAAGTGTTCTTGTAAGAAAACAATACCTAAAAATGCCCCCATACAAGGTTCAAGGCTCATTAGCGTACCAAATGTACGAGCTGGTAAGCGTGTGAGTGCAATCATTTCCAATGTATAAGGAAATGCGGTCGATAAAATGGCTACCGCTAATGCAAGAGGCAAAATAGAAGGGTCAAACATGACTTCAAACCCTGTTTGCATTAAACCTATCGGGAAGAAGATCATGGCCGAGATAAATGAACCGATAGCTACAGTTGCTGCGCCATAGCCGGCTCCTGCTCGCTGACCAAAAATAATATAAATCCCCCAACAAACACCAGCTCCTAGTGCATAAATAGCACCTAGTGGGTCAATGGAATTAATATTATCGCCAATAGGCAGTAAGAATAATAACCCAGTTATAACAAGAGCTATCCAAAGGAAATCGATAGGTCGGCGAGATGAAAACATCGCGACCGCTAAAGGCCCTGTGAATTCTAATGCAACTGCTATCCCTAATGGAATCCGCTCTAGTGACAGATAAAATAGGTAGTTCATCGTACCTAAGGATAAACCATATGTGAGCAATGGGACGAGTGAGCTTCTTCTGAATTTTAAGCGCCAAGGCTTGAAAATAATAAAGAGTATAATTGTAGCCAGCAATAAACGTAAACCAGTAACACCGGGAGCGCCGATAACAGGAAATAAAGTTTTAGCTAAAGATGCACCGCTTTGAATAGAGGCCATTGCAAGCAGTAATAACCCTATAGGCAATAGCGGCAGAGCGCTCTTTTTTGTGTCGGCAGACATAAATAAGTAAACCTCGGAAAACGTAACTGAGTTGGTAATAAATATTTAGAAAATAAGTATTTGGTTATGAAAAATAATTTCTTAATGATTATCTCATAAAAACAAGAGGCTTTATATTTCTTTATTGCCAATAACCTTCTACCCTAGGGGATAAAGTGCTTTATAGCTAAGTTTAGATTAAGAGTAATGCTATAAGCAAAAATTTATAATAATTTCATTATGACAAATAATGTAGGGTTGAGCTTCTATATTAGGCTCGTATAATCCTCTTTTCTAAAAAAGTCATAATCAAAAGGGAAATGAGGGTCAAATGGGAAAAATTAAAAGCGTTGCCGTCTATTGTGGTTCAAGCATGGGAAAACATGAAATCTATCAGCAAAAAGCGATAGAGTTTGCTAAAGAGATGGTTAAACGTGATATCACGTTAGTTTATGGTGGGGCGAGCGTAGGAATTATGGGAACCATTGCTGATACCATCCTTGCTTTAGGGGGGAATGTTGTTGGGGTGATCCCATCGTTATTAGAAGAGCGGGAAATTTCGCATAAAAATTTAACGCAGCTGTATAAAGTAGACACTATGCATCAACGAAAAAATAAAATGATTGAGCTTGCGGATGCATTTGTTGCTTTACCGGGGGGCTATGGCACTTTGGAAGAATACGCAGAAGTCTTCACATGGAGCCAAATTGGCTTACATACTAAGCCTTGTGCTCTGTTTAATATCAATAATTATTGGCAGCCATTAGTTGATATGACTAATAAGATGGCAGATGAAGGTTTTTTACATGAAAAATATCGTCATATGGCAATAGTTGATGATTCCCCAGAGAGGATACTAAATAGTTTTGAATCATATATTGCGCCGCCAGTTAAAACTTACGACTAACGTCTCTTCTTAATGCAATAAACGGAAAGAACGATGATAAGACTAGCGATAAAAAGCGATGTAGGGGCTATTTCATCACTTTATCAAATTTTATTTGCGGAAATGGCTGCATTTGACCCTGAACGGATTAAGCCAGCTCAGCAAGCTCTTGAGTTTATTGAGAATGCAATAACTGATGATAAATTTCATCTGTTAGTAGCTGAATTTGAAGGTGAAATTAAAGGGTTTTGTATTGCTCAACAACAATCTGCCGATCCTTATAATTGCATCGTCCCTAGAAACTTTGGTTATATCTTTGATTTGGTAGTTGCCCCGAATTTTCGTGGTAAAAAAGCAGGTCAAGAATTGTTAAATGGCATGAAATCGTGGGCGAAGAGCAAACAATTTAGCCACCTAGAACTCTCAGTGCTGGCACAAAATCGCCAAGCCATTAAGTTTTATGAACGAGAAGGATTAACCGAGATCAGCCGGACAATGGGGATTAAACTTTAGTTTGGTGTTAAATCAACTTTTCCTTCTGTGTTATTAATCCGCTAAAAACAGCACAAGATCTAAGCGGCGTAATATGGCATAATGCGCCGCTATTTATACCTGCTGTAATCTATGTACTCAAATGACTGGCGTGTGAAATTTATTTTGTTATCCAAATACCCATTTTGGGGGATTTCCGTTCGCTTACGCTGTTGTCATATAAACTTATTCATCGCAGGTTATTTTACACCGTTTAATTTAAGGCATAGCAGTGTTAACAACGAACAATATCACTATGCAGTTTGGCAGTAAGCCGCTGTTTGAAAATATTTCAGTTAAATTTGGAACTGGTAACCGTTATGGTTTGATCGGCGCAAATGGCGCAGGTAAATCGACATTTATGAAGATCTTAGGTGGTGACTTAACGCCAACTTCAGGAAATGTGAGTACGACAGATCCAAATGAACGTATTGGTAAACTTCGCCAAGATCAGTTCGCATTCGAAGAATACACTGTGCTAGATACAGTAATTATGGGTCATATCGAACTGTGGAATGTGAAGCAAGAACGCGACAGAATCTATGCACTTCCTGAAATGAGCGAAGAAGATGGTTATCGAGTTGCTGACTTAGAAGTCGCTTACGGTGAAATGGATGGCTACAGTGCGGAAGCTCGAGCTGGCGAATTATTACTCGGTGTGGGTATTCCTGTTGAGCAGCATTATGGGCCAATGAGCGAGGTTGCTCCAGGTTGGAAATTGCGGGTACTTTTGGCGCAAGCATTATTCTCTGACCCAGATATTTTATTGCTTGATGAGCCGACGAATAACTTGGATATCGATACTATCCGTTGGTTAGAGCAAGTATTGAATGACCGCAATTGCACAATGATCATTATTTCCCATGATAGGCACTTTTTAAATACGGTGTGCACACACATGGCGGACTTAGATTACGGTGAATTGCGTTTATTTACCGGTAATTATGATGAATATATGATTGCTGCGACACAGGCTCGCGAACGCTTACTTTCTGATAACGCGAAGAAAAAAGCGCAAATTGCTGAACTACAATCTTTTGTGAGCCGTTTTAGTGCAAATGCTTCTAAATCGAAGCAAGCAACTTCACGGGCTCGTCAAATTGACAAAATTCAGCTTGATGAAGTTAAAGCTTCTAGCCGTCAAAACCCATTCATTCGTTTTGAGCAAGAGAAAAAACTATTCCGTAATGCGCTTGAATTAGAAGCAGTAACAAATGGTTATGACCAAGGTCCACTATTCAAAAATGTCAATTTACTGTTGGAAGTGGGCGAGAAAATGGCCGTGATCGGTGCCAATGGTATTGGTAAGACGACTTTCTTAAAAACACTGATGGGCGAACAACCAGCCACCAGTGGTGTGGTTAAATGGTCTGAAAACAGTAAGATAGGCTATTATGCACAAGACCATGCCGAAGATTTTGAAACAGACCTAACTGTTTTTGACTGGATGAGCCAGTGGAAAAATGAAGGTGATGATGAGCAAGCGGTACGCAGTATTTTAGGTCGCTTGTTGTTCTCTCAAGATGATATTAAGAAAAAAGTAAAAGTATTATCGGGTGGTGAACAAGGCCGTATGCTGTTTGGTAAGTTGATGATGCAACAGCCGAATGTGTTAATTATGGATGAACCTACTAACCACTTGGATATGGAATCTATTGAGTCATTAAACTTAGCCCTTGAAATGTATAAGGGGACGCTAATATTTGTTTCCCATGACCGTGAATTTGTAAGTTCACTAGCAAGTCGCATTTTAGAAATCAAAGAAGATAAAGTTATTGATTTCAAAGGAAGTTATGATGAGTATCTAACTAGCCAAGGCGTAGTGCTCTAATCATATTTTAACTTTTAGTATCGATTGAGTATGCTCAGTCACTAAAAAGCCCCCCAATTATTGGACAATCCATTTGGGGGGCTTTTTATTTAAAGAAAGCTAATGCTTACTTAGTTCTTCTTAACAAATTCAGATTTCAGCTTCATTTGGCCAAAACCGTCAATCTTACAATCAATATTATGGTCACCTTCGACTAAACGGATCCCTTTCACACGGGTACCGATTTTCAGCATTGAAGAACTGCCTTTGACTTTAAGGTCTTTAACTACAGTGACAGTATCGCCATCAGCTAATAGGTTGCCATTGGCATCTTTTACAATGAGCTCATCAATATCAGCTTCAGGCTCGGCATCATTCCATTCATGCGCACACTCAGGGCAGATATACATATCATTATCAGTATAGGTGTATTCAGACTGACATTTAGGGCAAGGAGGGAATTGCATATTCATACTCTCAGTAACGTTATCAAAATAATAAACTGTGGTAACAGCGCTAGCCGTAAATGCCACAAAAGAGGGATAGTATAAGGTGAAAGGGCAAAAAAAATATTTTTTCAGATTATTCTTAATTTACTGCAAGTGTAATGGAAAGGCGAGAAACTTCCCGCCTAATTGAACTTGGTTTGATTATTAGTGTTGACCGCATACTTCGCAATGTGGGTCTTTAGTTAGCTTAAATTGGCGAAAATCCATAGTCATAGCATCAAATAGCAACACTTTCCCCGAATTTACTTGGCCATAGTTAGCCAGTAATTTAATCGTTTCCATCGCTTCCAAGGTACCAATAGTGCCAACTAAAGGCGACATCACACCAGCCTCGACACAAGTTAAACTATTTTCTCCAAATAACCGGCTTAAGCAGCGATAGCATGGGGTATCATCTTGATAAGTAAAAACGGACAATTGACCTTCCATGCGAATAGCTGCACCGGAAATAAATGGTTTTTTATGAGGTAAACATAAACGATTTAACTGCTCACGAATGGCTACATTGTCGGTGCAGTCTAAGACCACATCATGGCGTTTAATTAATTCATCAAGCTGTTGGTCATCTAATTGCATATTAACTGTGTCAATACGAATATGCGGATTGATAGCACTAAGCTGCGATTTAGCTGAATTAACTTTAGGCTCACCAATAGTTGCATCGCGGTGCAAAATTTGCCTTTGCAAGTTTGATAATGACACCGTATCAAAATCAACCAAGGTTAAGTGACCGACTCCAGCTGCCGCAAGGTATTGGGTCGCTGCGCAACCTAAGCCACCTAGACCGATAACGAGCGCATGACTGGATTTGAGCTTTTCTTGCCCGTCAAAATCAAACCCGCGTAAGATAATTTGGCGGTTGTAACGCAGCATTTCGTCATCACTGAGTTCTAGCACGATAATTATTCGCTTTTCAATAAGTAGTTAAACATTTCAACTTCGACCATTTCTCCCGCTTCAACTCGACCGCGTTCTCTTTCTAATACGATAAAACAGTTCGCTAAGCTAAATGAGCTAAATACATGCGACCCTTGGTGGCCAGTAGTGGCGACGTGTAATTGCCCTTGTTCGTCGGCCGTTAAAATACCACGTTGGAAATCAAGGCGGCCCGGTGTCTTTTTCAGTGGTGTAGTGACTGGTACTTTAAAACGCAGCGGTGTACACCATTGGCTGTGCCCTGAGAGGCGGGCGATCAGCGGTTGTACCAACTGATAAAAGGTTAATGCAGCAGAAACAGGGTTTCCTGGTAGACCGCAAAACCATGAAGAGCTGAGTTTGCCAAAAGCAAAAGGTTTCCCCGGTTTTATTGCCAACTTCCAAAAGCCAATCGAACCAAGCTCATCTAAAATTTGTTTGGTATAGTCAGCTTCCCCCACAGAAACACCACCGCTACTGATCACTAAATCTGCTTGTTGGTCGGCTTCGATAAAAGTCTGTTTTAGTTTCTCTGGGGAGTCGGGGATCACGCCAAAATCTAATATTTCACAGTTGAGTTTTTCGAGCATCAGGCGAACGGTAAAACGGTTAGTGTCATAAATTTGCCCGTCAGCTAATGGTTGGCCAACAGCCTGTAACTCGTCTCCGGTGGAGAAAACGGCAACTTTTAAACGGCGATAGACGGTCACATCAGAAATGCCTAATGACGCAATAAGGGGTAATTGCGCTGTTGTCAGTAATGTGCCCGCAGGGAACACTGCGCTACCTTGGGCAATATCTTCCCCCGCTTTACGAATATTACTGCCTTTTTTAATTGGCTGTGTGAATATAATACCCTGCTCAGTTTGCTCTGTTGATTCTTGCATAACTACGGTATCAACGCCTTGGGGAATTGGAGCTCCGGTCATAATACGGATACAGCAACCTGCTTTAAGCTCCCCCTCCATCGGTTTACCTGCAAAAGATTTACCGGCAACTGGCAATGGGGTTTTGCCATCCCAATCAGCAAAACATAAACCATATCCATCCATCGCAGAATTATCAAATGGTGGAACATTAATCGGGGAAATCAGGTCAGTGGCGATAATACGTTGAGCTGAGCTGGTCAGTGGAATGATCTCTGTGCCTGTCACGGTTTTAGTGTTAGAGAGTAGCTTTTCTAATGCAAGCTCTAGAGAAATCAAATCGTTAGTATGACACTGATCCATAAATAATAACCCTCATTATTGTTATATGCCTTGAGGCTAAAAATGTGTTGGTAATGCATATTATGGCAGAAATACCTGATTGGGTGAATGAATAGAAATTGATTACAAATAGCTTTTAGTCAGATTTATATTAGTGAGCAATGAATTAAGCGATAATAAACTGCACGAAAAGCATACTTGATTTGTTGAAATAATGTTAAAAGTTAGAAATTGAATTATTCTATATAACAATAATATTCAGGCTTAATATGAGTGAATATAGTGTCAATAAAACCAATAACTTTTTCTCCAAGCCATAGCGCAAAGGCTTTTCATATCGCATTTACGGGGTTTCTCTCCTTAATCGTGGTGATGGGGATAGGGCGATTTACATTAACCCCTCAAGTGCCTTTAATGATCAAAGAACATCAGTTAACACTATCGACTGCCAGTGTTGTTGCTGCTTGTAATTATCTTGGTTATTTACTTGGCTCATTTGATGCGATGAGAGCACGCTCACACGTTGAAAAGCGCATGTGGTTAGGTGTTTGGGGCGCGGTAGTGATAACTCTGCTTAGCGCGTTGTTAAATGGGCCTATTTTACACAGCGTTGCCCGCTTTGTGATTGGTTGGGCGAGTGGAATAGCATTAGTTCTTGTCGCAGCATGGGCGAATGAAACCCTTGCTCGGTTAAATAGGCCAGCACTCAGTGTTGCTGTTTTTGCGGGCACAGGTGCTGGGATTTTTATTAGTGGTGTGCTGGCTGTTGCTATCCAAAGTTGGCATTTAACGGCTAGCCAAGCTTGGATTATTTATGGGGTACTAGCGCTGATCTTAAGCTTATATATTAGCCGATATTTACCCCGCAAAGGGCAGTGGGAAAGGCCTTCTGGTGAAATAAAAAAATTAATACTAACCCCAGAAATTAAACGTTTGGTTTGGTGTTATGGGTTGGCTGGTTTTGGTTATATTTTACCTGCTACATTTTTATCGCAAATGGCAGCACAGCGTTTCCCGGATAGCTTATTTGCTCAGTTTGTTTGGCCTATTTTTGGGGCATCAGCGGTTGTTGGGATTGTATTAGCCATGCTACTACGAAATTTGTCAACAACCCGTAATCGTTTAGCGATTAGCTTGTGGTTACAAGGGCTCGGTATTTTGATTGCGGAAGTGGTTCCCGACATTTCAGGTTTAGCATTTTCTGCGGTATTGGTCGGTTCAGGTTTTATGTGTACGGTGCAGTTAGCGCTTCAATTAGGGCGTGAACTTGCACCTGATCATAACCGTTTTATGGCAGGGTTATTGACAACATTTTATGCTATTGGGCAATTAATAGGGCCAACGCTATCATTTATATCCACGTCTTTAACAGGGCGATTGGAACCCGCGCTATATATCGCACTTATCGCCTTGGTAGTAGGCGGATTATTGGTTTATCGTTACCCTAAACGTGAGCTTCGTTAATAAATATTTAGTTCAGCATATTATATATGTGATAGTGATTTTAAATCATAGGATTACTATGGTGAAGAAAGTTGCCTATGGACATGCAAATATTTCACTCCCGCAGTTGAGGTTATACTGGATTATCTGTACCTGCTGTTTTAGAGTAAAGCGCACACCTGCATTTTTATAATAATAGTTACACCATTTGTGGAGGAACCCATGCCATCTCTGAGTAAAGAGGCCGAATTAGTTCATGCAGCTTTGGAAGCTAGAGGCTTAGAAACGCCTTTGCGTATCCAGCCGAAATCAGGCGAAGAGCGTAAGCAACTGATTGAAGGGCATATGACAGAGATCATGAAGCTACTGAATCTGGATTTATCTGATGATAGCTTAGCTGACACCCCTCGTCGTATTGCAAAAATGTACGTCGATGAGATTTTTTCAGGTTTAGATTATACTAATTTCCCAAAAATCACATTGATTGAAAATAAAATGAAAGTCGATGAGATGGTAACGGTACGGGATATCACATTAACCAGTACTTGTGAGCACCACTTTGTGACCATTGATGGTAAAGCGACGGTTGCTTATATTCCAAAAGATAAAGTCATTGGTTTATCAAAAATTAATCGTATTGTGCAGTTTTTCTCTCAGCGCCCGCAAGTTCAAGAGCGTTTAACTCAGCAAATTTTAGTCGCCTTACAAACGTTGTTGGGAACGACGAACGTTGCTGTTTCCATTGATGCCGTGCATTATTGTGTTAAAGCACGTGGTATACGCGACGCCACCAGCGCGACAACGACGACATCGTTAGGTGGGTTATTTAAGTCGAGCCAAAACACAAGGCAAGAGTTTCTACGTGCTGTTCGCCACTTATAAGTTATGGTAACAGCGGCATCGTCAAGGCGTATAGCGCAGCTTGACACTGTTCGTGGCATGGCAATTCTAGGTATTTTTCTTTTGAATATCTTTGGGTTTGCTTTGCCACAAGCAGCTTATTTAAACCCCTATTACACGTCAACGACCTCTCCTTCAGAAGCCTATATCTGGGTTGTTTTCAATGTGCTGTTTCAAGGCAAGGTTTTGGCCATTTTTTCTATTTTATTTGGGGCGACTTTAGCATTATTACAGTCGCGAACATTGAGATGGAATCATTGCCGGCTTTTTATCTTAGCTATCTTTGGAGTTATTCATGGTGTGCTTTTTTGGGATGGAGACATTCTTCTTGCTTATGCATTGACAGGGTTAGTCGCTGTGTATCTAATTAATTATTATAGTGACCGAGTATTGTTAAACCTCGCTGTTACCATTTATTTAGTTGGTTTGATTATATTATTTATTTTAGGTAGTGGCGTTGACCCGAGCCATTTTTGGCAAATTTCAGCGCAACAGGTAGCTGATGAGCAAATGGTAAGAATTGCGGGAGGAATCGAAGGGGTTATTTACCGCACAACAGAAATGTTTATCATGGTAGAAATGCTGGTCATCCAATATGGCTGGCAATTATTAGCGCTAATGGTCATTGGGGCGTTATTAATTAAAAATGGTTGGCTTAAAGGGCAATTTAGTCCACAACATTACCGGAAAATAGCTAAATTATTTATTGTTCCTGCGCTGGTGGTGCAAATTATCGCGTTATATGCACAAAGCCAATTAAATTGGAGCTATTTTGCTACTTCAATTGTAGGGTACATTATTAATGAGTTAGTTACCCCTTTTCAATCATTGGGTTATATCGCATTAGTATATGGCTTTTGGGGTAAAATCCAGTCTAGTAAATTGGTTGATTACCTACAGAATGTGGGGCGAATGGCATTAAGTAACTATATTTTACAAACCCTGATTTGTACGACAATATTTTATCACCTAGGGTATTTTGGGGTATTCAGCCGTGTTGAATTACTGCTTTTTATTCCAATAATTTGGGCTATAAACCTATTATTTTCTCATTATTGGTTGCGAGTATTTCGCCAAGGGCCACTTGAATGGTGCTGGCGTACGTTAACTGAAAAGTTGTATCGTTAAGCGGTTATCGGCTTTAATGATGGCTTATTCACTTAGGTCAGTTAGTTTAATTTATTTATTTCTTCGGGTGAAACCGCTGGGTAGCCTTTAATACCATCCGGCATTTTTATTGGAGCAGGTATAGATTCTTGCTCCCCTAAGAACTTTGGTTCGCGCTTTAAAATATATAAATCAGCTAATGCACCGAGCCGTGCGAACACTTCCCGAGCCCTGACTCTATACATTCCTTCGGGGGTGGGGACCGCTAAACATTGCGCATCAATACCTTTATGTTTTGCTATAAAGACCGCTCGCTCACAATGGAAACGTTGGGTAATGATAGTAAAATTATCGGTATCAAAAACCTTCTTAGTACGAACTACAGAATCCAGAGTCCTAAAACCTGCAAAATCAAGAACAATCTTTGACGCGGGAACACCTTCTTTAATAAGGTCTTTGCGCATATTGATGGGTTCATTGTAATTATGTGCACCATTATCACCACTTAAGAGCAAATACTTTACTTTGCCACTACGGTAAGCTTCTGCTGCACCTTTAATGCGATAGGAATAGTAGAGGTTAGTCACACCGGATGTGTAATATTTTGATGTACCAAGCACCATGCCAACATCGCGTGCAGGCAATTTTTCTATATCTTCATAGATATAGGGAGCGGTATCCCAGCTTATCCAGCGATCAAGCAAAATAATGGTCGTTATTGCTATCCCTGCAAGAATAAAAAGACCAATAATCAGACGTTTCCTCATGTCCTAGCCTTGAAAATAAAAAATCATAAATGAGATTGCTAGCCTTAATTGACCAGAGCTTCTAGGCTACTTGAGTTAAATAAGTGGCGCAAGTCACGTAACGTAAAGTCGTGTCAATGTTAGCCCTTTGTATAAGGTTGACGAATATTAAAGCGCATTGTTGTGTGAAAAAACATCAGCGATTGGATGAAAAAATTGAAAGTTTGCCATTATAAACAGTGAGCAGTTTCACATCTCGGTAGTTTTTATGTCATAAGGCTATCTGTTATGAAATTTTAATTCTATATTTATATTTTGTTGTGAAATTAAATTTCTTTAAATGTAGTCTATCTTTGATAATAAACACAGTAACCTGATAGGTGAAAAGCATGAAACTAACGACATTAATCGCGGCAAGTGCGGTACTGATTACTTCAAGCGTAGCAGCAAAAGATTACCAAATTAACCATACAGAACAGTTGAAATCACTGAATGATGCGACTAAAAGTGCTGAAATCTGGGAACAGGCAGAGGTATTGACGGACTTTACTTATCCATGGGAAAAAGAAGCCGCTCCGAAAACAGATTTTCGTGCACTTTGGAGTGATGACGCATTATATTTTCGTTTTATTGCCGAAGATAAAGACATACAGCTGGGGGATGACCCTGATAAAGACCAAGCAGTATTAGATTCTGATCGTGTAGAGCTATTTTTTGCTACCAGCCCTGAACTAAAGCCTTATTATACTGCTGAAATGGACCCTAAAGGGCGTACTTTTGACGCGAAGGCTAATTTTTATCGGGAGGTCGACCCTAGTTGGAATTGGGAAACGCTGCAAACCGTGGGTGAAATAACACCAAACGGCTATATATTAACAGGCAAGATTGACCTTGATGAGTTCAGCAAGCTTAATTTATGGCAAGACAAAGATAAGAAAACCCTAATGTGCGCTATCTTACGCGGGGAGTTTAGTGCTGGTGAGCCTAAGCAAGTCCGTAAGTGGATTAGCTGGATCAAACCTGATTCTGTAAAACCTGATTTTCATATACCTTCTGCTTTTGGCTCCTGTAAATTTGTAAAATAACGCTATGAGCGGCAGTATTTCACTGCCGCTTTTTCCCTTAGAACATGAATGAACTGTGAGAAAGATCATAATCATCACTTTAGTTGATTTTATTATTGCAATTTAAATTGAAATAAATATTCATATATAGTAATTTTTATTGAAATTAAATTTCAAATACAATGAGGAGTGTTTTAATGTCTCTAGCCGAAAGTACTCTGAGTGACTGTCTACAAAATGAATTCAATCAGGAAACCTTACAGTTTTCACGTTTGGAGACATTATCGATGGTTACACTCATTAACCAAGCGGATAGCACCGTTGCAGGGGCTATTCAGACCGTTTTACCCGCGATTGCAGAGGCGGTTGATGCTATTGCTGAGTGCTTAAAACAAGGCGGTCGTTTGTTTTATATCGGTGCGGGGACTAGTGGAAGGCTTGCAGTCTTAGATAGCGCGGAGTGCCCTCCAACTTTTGGTACCTCACCAGAATTAGTGCAATCAATTATTGCTGGTGGTCAAGATGCGATGCTAAAGGCAGTTGAAAATATTGAAGATTCACCTGAAGCAGCAATAGAAGAATTGAAAAAGCGCCAGCTTTGTGGAAAAGACGTTGTTGTGGGTATCGCTGCAAGTGGGCGAACTCCATTTACTTTAGCAGGGATTGACTATGCCAATGGGCTTGGTGCGTTAACCGTTGCTATCACGACCCGGGGCCGCGGGCTCTTAAGTCATATTGCAAAAATAGCGATTGCGCCAGATGTAGGGCCTGAAGTGCTATCAGGCTCAACGCGCATGAAGAGTGGTACCGCCCAAAAAATGATTTTAGGTATGTTAAGTACATGTGTTATGGGCCGCCTCGGCCGTATCCACACTAACTTAATGATTGATGTCGTTGCCAGTAATATTAAATTATTACGCCGTGCAGAACGAATTGTCAGTGAAGTTTGCGGTATTGATACACAAATAGCCGCAGAGTTATTAGTGCAAGTGGATTACCACCCACGACGCGCAATTTTAATGTATGAATTACAAATTAGTGCACAGCAAGCAACGGATATAGTTCAGCAGCATCCAAATACAACACTGGATAAAATGTTAGAAACTCACCGTTAATAAACCGGTATAGCATGATGGAGAGCCAAGCTATTGGCTCAGCCAACATCAGGGGAATAATATGGCTAATAAGATAGAACATCTGGAAGTACTCGCCAGAGAAATAGAAAAATATGCGGGCGGCTTTGAGAACGTGGCAACTTTAACTCACTGTATGACTCGTATCCGTTTAGTGTTAAAGGACAATAGCAAGTTTGATGCTGATGCGTTGAAGCAAATTGATGGTGTGAAAGGTGTTATTTTTAATGGTGAGCAACAGCAGGTGATTGTTGGTATGGGCACCGCAGCAAAAGTTTTTTCAGTAATGAATAAGCGAATGCAGGGTAGTGCATCAGCCACCACAGCCGAGCAAGCTCCTGTAGAGAAAAAAGCGTTTTCTATTCGTCGTACTTTAAACACTTTGGCTGCTATATTTGTTCCTACTATTCCAGCTCTGATTGGTTGCGGCCTTATTATGGGGCTTATCAATATTGTTCGTTTGGTTGCACCAGGGGTTGTAGAACAATTTCCAGAGCTATTCAAATTATTGAAATTAATCGGCAGTTCAGTATTTGTTTATCTATCAATTATGATTGGGGTAAATACGGCAAAGGAACTCGGCGCATCGACCTCAATTGGTGCGGTTATGGCGGGCTTGCTCTCCATGCCGGGATTGGCTGATATTACTTTATTTGGCTCCAAACTGGTACCAAATAGTGGTGGGATATTCGCCGTCTTGATGGTCGTTGTTTTTTCGTCAAAATTTGAAGTGTGGTTTCGAAGTATTATCAAAGAAAGCCTTGATTTGATAGTCACGCCATTTGTCACGATCTTAGTATCAGCAATGGTTGCCATTATCGTATTCCAACCTGCTGGCCATTATTTGAATCAAATCTTGGCGCAAGGTGTTTCTGTTGCATTACTGGATAGTGGTGGTGGTGCTGTAGCGACAGGTGGGGTCTTAGGCGGTAGTTTCTTATTTTTACTGTTAACGGGTCTGCACCAAGGGTTGATACCTATCCATGCGGAAATTTTACAAACCTTTGGTCTGAATTATTTATTCCCAATCTTAGCAATGGGCGGTATGGGGCAGGTAGGTTCTTGTTTCTGGGTGTATTTAAAAACTAAAAATCAACGGTTGAAAAAAACGCTAGTCGGGGCATTGCCGGTCGGTATTTTTGGGGTAGGTGAACCATTGTTATTTGGTGTGTCATTACCGCTAGGTAAGCCCTTCATAGCTGGCTGTATTGGTGGTGCTGCTGGTGGTGCATTAATGGCCTTTTTCCATGTTGGTATTATCATCCCATTTGGCACCGCTGGGTTATCATTAATCCCATTAGTAGGAGATGGGCAAATACTGGACTTTCTAATTGCAGTTGCAGGCGCATGGATTGTCGGGTTCATTGCCAGTATGATAATAGGCTTCACTGATCCAGAAAAATAACTAGAAGGAATAGCCATGTCGACACTGACGGTAAAACTGGAAAGCTTACAAACTAGAGGTAAAGGCACTGAGCAGCGAATTGCCACATTTTTGTTGGATAATCGTGACAGTATGATTGCGATGAATGCCGCAGAATTAGCACAAGCTGCTGGGGTCAGTAGTGCGTCTGTTATCCGCTTTTCACGCCAGATGGGTTACCGTGGCTATCCTGAATTTAAAGTTGATTATTTGTCTGATGAAAAACAACATAAAGCGGAAAGCTTATACGGTAATCTGAGCCGTAATGATGGAACGGAGCAGATAATCGCTAAAACAGGGCAAATGTTTATTTCGGCAATTGAAAAGTCATTGGATTTACTAGAACCGTCAGTTATCGATGACGTTGCCCAAAAAATGAATAATGCGAAGCGGATTGTATTGTTTGGTGTGGGGTCATCAGCAATTGTTGCCAGTGATATTTACCATAAACTTATTCGTATCAACAAGCATGCATTATTCAGCTACGACTTACATGTTCAGTTAAGTTATTCTGCTAATTTAAACCAAGATGATTTAGCTATTGCAGTGACTGCTCGTGGGAATACTCAAGAAATCAACCAGATGTTGCGAGCTGCGAAAGAGACAGGCTGCCCGACGGTTGCTTTGACTCGTTTCGGGCAAGATGAAGCGGTGAAATTAGCTGATTTCAGTTTACCTTATTTTTATGATGAACAGCATACACAGTTAGGGATAATTACCCCCCAAGTGTTACAGATGATCATCTTTGATACGTTGTTTTTTAAATATCTTACGTTAGTGGATAGTGATGCAGACTTAGCATTACAAAAAGGGCGACAAGCACTGATACAAGGCAAGAGTTAATGATTGTAACAGAGTTAGCAATAGGTGCTCTAATTGGGCTGATTATCAGCACAACGGGGGTTGGTGGTGGAGTGATTGTTCTGCCCATATTAACCTATTTTTTTGGGCTTAACGCATTAGCGGCTGTCGCGACAGCTAATTTTCTTTCGATGTTGATGAAAGTCTCTTCTTCCTATATGCATTTTCGGTTAGGCAATATTCCTTTTAAAGGGGCGATGATTGTTTTAGCCATTATGTTGCCGAGTACTTTTTTATCAAGCCTTTTAGTGACTTGGCTTGGGGGATTGCCTGGGTATCAACTACAAGTCGAATGGGGGATTAACCTTTTAGTTGCTGCTGCAATTATTTTCTCGTTGTATTTATTTATTCAGAGAATGTTTTTTGTTTCAGTCATTAAGCAAAAAATGGTAGAAACCAACCAACTAAAAGCGATGGCGCTCCCTGCTATTCTAGCCGGCGTGGTGCTAGGTGCAACGGGGGTGGGTGGTGGTGTTGTTGTGTTACCTATGCTATTGCGATATATGCAGCTGAATATTAAACAGGCAATAGGGACATCAATTTTTGTGACGACGTTATTATCGGGTTCATCAGCTTTGGCTTATGCACAGGATGGCTATACCGATTTAAAATTGGCGTTGATATTATGTGCTGGGGCATTGATGGTGATGCCCCTTGCGAAATATTTATTGGTTCATTTGTCTGAGCGCACTTTCCAATATGTCACATTGTTATTGATTGCCTGTAGTGCGGTGATGATGACTATGAATTTATTTTCTTTTTAGTTTTATCGTGTTAGGGCTCAGCTTTGCCATTGATTGAGCTCTTTTTCCATTTCTTGATAAATAAATTGACGCTCATAGTTAAGTTCTTCATCATCGGATGATGAATACTGATTAAGTGCAAAAAACAGTAAAATAGCCGCAATTAAAGTAATTAATATACTAGATGTAAATTTTCCTCGGTTGGTTGCCTGTGGCGCAAGTACAAAAGCCCCACTAATAAATGCGCCAAGAACTGCACCGCCAATATGTGCCGCGTTATCAATCCCTGATTGCAAACCATTTACCAAAGTTAGACCTATCATGGCCATTATATTGTATAACGGGCGCTTTAACTGGTTTCGTTGTTCTATAGAAAGAGCAGGGTTATTGATGGCTTTTAAAAGGTAAATAACTGAGGCTGCGGCTAACCCCATAATGGCACCTGAAGCGCCAATACTAACAGTGATATAAACGGTATTATCGGGTAGATAAAGGCTGCTCCATGTATTTAATGAGGCTTGAGATGCCACTTCTTTTAATGCTTCTTGATATTGCCAATAAGCGCTGAAAAAGGCAGCTCCGATACCTGAAAATAGGTATATCGCGAGCATTCTAAATTTCCCATAGTTACGTTCGCATTCAATCCCAATAACAAACAAGGCCAACGTATTTAAAGCAAGGTGCATACCGCCTGAGTGCAATACCATACTGACTGGATAACGCCACCAATCCCCAGTTAATGAAAGTTGGTAAACATTGGCACCAAATAGCAATAAATTATTTTCTTGGGAATCGAGTGGGGCGGCATAATTGAGCTGATAAAAATAAACAACAATATTTAGCACCGCAATACAGAGCGTCAGGGCTATTGCCCATAGGGAAAATTTAGGTTTCTGCACAGTTGCTGCATTGAGGTCGCCAGTCATGTAAATATCCTATTAATCAGTCATGGACGTTATCTTAAATAAGTGATTTGTTTAGCGCAATTTATCATTATCTGAGAATACAGATTTTAGCTTTTTAGGGAATCGTAAAAACAAAAAAGGGGCCTAAGAGCCCCTTTCATACGCTTATTACGAATTAAAATGAAGTTCGTTTATAAGTGCGGTACTCCGGTTTCCAGAAATTACGTTCAATTGCTTCATCAAGTGCTTCATCCGAAGTTACGGTAGCAACACCTTGAATCTGTGCTTCTTTTGCAACTTGTTTAGCAATGATACGAGAAACGTGTTGGATATCAGAAAGCAAAGGTAATAACGCCCCTTTCCCTTCTTTTGCCAGAGGAGAACAGCTTGCTAACGCACGGCTGGCAGCCATTAACATACCATCAGTAACACGTTTAGCACCAGAGGCAATCACACCAAGGCCAATACCTGGGAAGATATAGGAGTTGTTACATTGTGCAATTGGGAACACTTGGTCTTTGTAAGACACTGGGCTAAATGGACTTCCTGTTGCGACTAAGGCCTTGCCATCCGTCCAATTGATAATATCTTCAGGGCGAGCTTCAACCCGCGAAGTTGGGTTCGATAATGGCATGACGATAGGGCGTTCACAGTGCTTATGCATCTCTTTAATGATTTCTTCTGTGAATAACCCAGCTTGGCCAGATACACCAATTAATATGGTTGGTTTGGCATTACGCACCACATCTAACAGTGAAATTGAATCACTGTTAACATCCCAATCAGTTAAATTTCCACTGTTTTGGGTTAATTTGGCTTGGAAGTCGAGTAAATTAGGCAGTTTATCGGTTAACAGACCAAAGCGGTCAACCATATATATGCGTGAACGAGCCTCTTCGTCACTCAGACCCTCAGATTTCATTTGGGCAATGATTTGCTCAGCAATACCACACCCGGCTGAACCGGCGCCTAAGAAAGTGACGCGTTGGTCGCTTAACTTACTACCAGCAGCATGGCTAGCTGCAATTAAGCTACCAAGTGCGACGGATGCAGTACCTTGAATATCATCATTAAAACAGCAGAGCTCATTACGGTAGCGGTTTAACAACGGCATTGCATTCTTCTGTGCAAAATCTTCAAATTGCAGCAATACATTTGGCCAGCGGCGTTTTACCGCTTGTACAAATTCTTCGAGGAATTCGTTGTATTCATCGCCAGTGATCCGTGGATGACGCCATCCCATATACAGGGGGTCATTCAGGCGTTGTGGATTATTGGTCCCCACATCAATAACGATTGGCAGGGTATAAGCTGGGCTGATCCCCCCACACGCAGTATATAAAGAGAGTTTACCAATTGGGATGCCCATTCCACCGATACCTTGGTCACCAAGACCTAAGATACGTTCACCATCGGTTACAACGATGACTTTTACGTTTTGTTTGGTGGCATTTTGTAGCATGTCGTCGATGTATTCACGGTTCGGATAAGAAATAAATAAACCGCGTGCACGACGATAAATATCAGAGAAATGCTCACAGGCTTCACCCACCGTAGGGGTATAGATGATTGGCATGACCTCTGTAAGGTGGGCATCAATAAGGCGATAAAATAAGGTTTCGTTGGTGTCTTGAATATTTCTTAAATAGATATGCTTATCAATATCTGATTTAAAATCAATTAATTGGCGGTAAGCACGCTCAACTTGTTCTTCGATGGTTTCAACTTGTTCAGGCAGTAATCCATGTAAGTTAAAACTTGCGCGTTCTTCTTCGGTGAACGCACTTCCTTTATTCAGTAAAGGAAACTCAAGCAAAATTGGGCCAGCGTAGGGTATATAGAGAGGGCGTTTTGTTTCGTATTCATGTTCCATGAAATATCACTCTTCGGACGATTAATCAACAAAGTCAGGGTAGATCCTAAGCTAAACAGCAAATATGTACAGTAAATAATGATAAAAAAGCGTTAAAAAATTTACTGAAAAATATTGTGCATATGATAAGGAGTTTAAGCGCGAAAGGGAATGAAAGCTGTCAATGGTGTACTCATTACGGTGGGTAGATCACGGTTAGGCAAGTATGAATGAATTCTTTTTATCTCAACGGTTTTTTAAACAATGGTTTAACTTCCTGATGGATAAATTCTCTTAATGTTTTTTTCACTGTTTTTAATGAGTTAGTGAGTGAAAAAATTAGTTTACTGTAAGCGAAATTATATTTTCAAACATCATATATTGCTGCAAGTTTTAAATTTATATAAGTTGAATTTTATTTTATATTTCATTTTTCACTAAGGAGTTTTATGAATTTAATTAATGGGGTGTTAAGAAATAAGCGTATTTATATATTACTTATTATGGCATTTCTAGGAGGAATGAATCACTCAAGAGCAGACTATAACCCAATAGAAACACTAAGGAATATTGACAACTATTTCTATGAAAACAAATATGGTTCATCAATTTTTGGTCGAGTTATAACAGATTATTTTTATTTGGTGATGAAAGAAAAAAACAAAACAATTAATAAAACATTGATAGACAAAATAAATTATGACCATGCATTAGAAATGCTTCAAGTATTGAAGCGAAAAGCGAGGAAACAGAGTACAGGTGAAAAAGTCTCTCATGATATGACCTATAAAGAAGCAGATGAAATACACTATCTGGTTATGTTACGTAATAAAATACCGGAAGAAGCTTGGGTTTTAGGTGTGGTATTTTCTGTATTAGATGAAAAAGAAAAAGAATTTTATTGGCAAAAAATTATGGCAGCTTCCGGAGACCGTGGCCAGGAATTATCGGTAATATACAGCTTAATGAAAGTGATGTTAGAAAAGGAAAAGAAGGCCACTAAAAAACAGAAAATCATTATTAATAAATGGTATGAACGTATGAGTAAAACATTATCTTTTGCTAAATCATAGTTTTCATTTAAATAAGTTTAAAAATTAAATGTTATATAAATGTTAAGATTTCAATTATTATGAAATTATATTTTGGTTTGATTCTACCGTTATTATTATTCTCTCATATTTCTTATGGGGAGAACCGCCCCGGTTTTGTTTGTGGACAGTTTAATAAGAATATTATCGAAGTTCCTAGTGAGTATGTTTTTCCATTTGCTGAATATGAAGGGTATAGCTATTTTGATCCAAGGTTTGTTGAAAACAAAAAAGGGTGTGAGGCTAATTTTAGAATTCTGCCAATGAGGATGTCATGGCCAGAAATGAAACCAATTGATTCAAATGAAAATATAAAAATAATTAGAGTATCTATTGAACCACTAGATGGAGATGTTAATGGCTATCTAGAGTATAAAAGATACTTATATCTTGATAGAGGAGAGGAGAAAATAAAAGGCGAGGTATTGTATGATGAAAAAATAAATCTTTACTTTAGCGATGTTGAATTAAAGAGGATGAAAAAAAATATTGATCCGGAATATTATAAAAACAGATACTATTGGGAGTTGAAAAATAATGATGTAAATACTTTATTTGAATGTATTTGGATTCCATTTAGACAGGAGTATAGTGACTGTGATGCTATTTTTTTAATTGAAAACATTGGTGTTAAAGTTAGGTTAAATATGATTTTTGATGATTTAATTATGTGGGAAGAAATAAAGAATGATATTGTTATATTTTTAAACCAGAAAATGATAAATAGGAAATGATAAATGAATAATGTAACTAGTAGAAAAGGGAATATGAAATTAAATTGGACTGATACGTCTAAGGCTTTAAAAATATTAATTTTAACTAAAAAACCAGAATTGATGTATGAATATTTAGAAAGCAAAGGGGATCGATATGCTCCGTTAGCTAATAGTGTGGTAAAAGGGGACTCTTTTTCAGGTGCTTTTGCGTTAAATTATTTAGAAGAAGTAACAATAGAAAATGGTAAAAAATTTAATGAGGATAAAGTTAACAATATACGATTCGATATGGCTTATGGTTATGTCAAAATTTTACGAGACAGATTCACTGAGGAAGGCATAGAAATAAAAGGTGATATAACCCATGAAGAAGCAATGAAATTTCATGAACGTGTTTTTAGTAAATATGGCTTACCTGCGGAATCCTGGACCTTACAACCTGTTTTTGATGTACTATCAAACGGAGAAATAAGGGAGGTGTATTGGCAAAAGGCATTGGATGCGGTAGGTAATACAGAAAAAGAAACTGAATTAAGTTTAAGAACTTTAAATATTATGTTTGAAAGTTTATATGATGCCCCTGCTAGTAAGCAACCTCAAATACACCGTTGGCTTAGAAGGGTTGTAGACATAGACAATGCTGTGGATGGAGTAACCATTAGTCTTAAAAAGACATATGGTTCCATTGTAACACCTACAATTAAAACTAATATAGATAATATTAATGCGCTAGTGTACGAAACAGGTAATCCATTAATCGATAGAGGAACTAATAGGTTTTCATTTTGGAATTTCCCATCTGGCGATAATAATCGACTTTCTGTACAAACAGATTGGCGTGGTCAAACGGAATTTACACATAAAAATCTATTGTCTGAATATTATTTAGAAAGACCTGACTATATATTACCAGAAACAGGCTTATTTAACTCACCATCAATTAATTACCAACCTAATATTAATCATTATGATCGTATGATTGATAATTTAAGAGACAATATGTCATCAATGAATTCATTCGATAGTTCTTTTAATAACTACTTCTCAGACAGAACAGCATCAAATATTCCCTCTCGATTTTCTAGCTATTCATCAAATTCATTTTTTAGTTAGTTACTGAATTAAAGTTTTATCAATTTATTAAAAACATATGAAACATAAAAAATGGTTATTGCCAATAATTAGCTTGTTGACAATAACCATACATGGAACATGAGAGAACATTAATCCAAATAAGCTAATTCAATATTTTGGCAACCTAGTGCCTGTAATGTATTTTCGGTCACACACCAATGTTTGATAATCGCATCTTGTTTTTCAACAAATTTAGCTTGGTCGATGGCATGAATATCTTTACCTGCAAGGTTAATCATAATTAAAGCGGCTTGCAGTGGCGGTAAACTTGGGTTGAATGCCGCATTCTCTGCGTAGCGGCCTGTAAACAGTGAGCCATCTTTCAACTGTAACGCAATACCTGAATGGGCCTTACTATAAGGTGCATGGGATTGGTTTGCAGCCTCAATTGCTGCACTTAATAACCGGTCACGGCTTTGGTTTTTATAACCATGGTCAACAGTGTCTAGCAGTAGTGTAGTAATATTGAGGTCAGAGGGCCCAAATGAGTCTGGTAAATAGTGGTGTAGTACCGCAGGTGTGCGGCCTGGTAAATTCACCATAATTTTGCCACCTTCACGCAATTCATTCATAAATTGGCGGCAGTGCCCACAAGGTGTGTAATTCACGGTAATTGAGGTAATTTGTGTTTCACCTTTCATCCATGAATGGGTTACAGCACATTGTTCTGCATGAATGACTTGCCCCATTGATACGTGGCTAAATTCCATATTGGCACCAAAGTACAAATTACCACTTGCACCGCAAGCGATTGCACCAACTTGAAAATGGGAGATAGGTGTGACGGCATAGGCTGCGGCAAAAGGTAACAATGCAAAAGCTAATTCCGAATCGTTAATACCACTTTGTGTTTTAATATTTTTAACTTGTTCTGCGGTTAACATCCCCGAAAAATCGGACTTATCGATGATAGGTCTAAGTACAGACTGTAACTTTTCTGGAAGCTCGGCCCAAGCGGCCTTAAATCTTGAATGCATGAGTTACCCTCCCTATTTAATTGTTTTCATTCTATTCAATAATACGTAGAACAATATGTGACTAAAGTCACTATTTTAAATGAAACATATGAAACAAATTCTTGAATTGAGAGAAGTATCTCATGTTTTAATGTGCGCTAGTGAGTAAGAGGCTGATTAATTCCTCTTACTCATATGATTAGTTATTTTCTTAGTGAGTTAAGCTTAGCTAAAAAGATGTAAAATGACAGGAAATATAAACGGAGCAATAAGTGAAGTGATCACACCACAGGTCATTAGTGCTAGTGAGCTATAAGCCCCTTCAATATAATTCACTTCAGCGCAACGTGCGGTGCCTAAGGCGTGAGAAGCGGTTCCCATTGCAAGGCCTCTAGACGCGTGGGTTCGAATACGCAGCACATCAAATAAGCTATGGCCGAACATGGCGCCTAAAATCCCAACAAACAACACACAAGCAGCACTAATGGCAGGGACCCCACCAACCGAATCAGCAACAGCCATCGCAATAGGGGTAGTGACCGACTTAGGTAAAATAGAACCTGCGATATCAGGGGTTGCACCTAACCAGAGTGCAATGGCTGCACCACTGAACATAGCCACTAAGCTACCAGCAAAACAAATGCTTAATAAGGATTTCCACTGAGCGCGGATCTGGTGCATTTGCTCATAAAGTGGAAAAGCAAGCGCGACGACTGCAGGTTGCAGTAAATCATTGAGTATTTTGCTACCTGCAAAATAGTGCTCATAGGATGTGTTAGTTAAAACTAATAGCGTAATAAGCACCGCTATTGTGACCAATAGTGGGTTTAAAATTGGTAATTTAAATTTTACTGACAGCTGGCGTGCTAAATAAAACACTACAATAGTCAGCGGCAATGACCACCAAATATGCGCTAGCATTAGTCCTCCCCCTTAGTTTTATCATTATTAATAACCGAAGAAATAGGTTCTTCAGGGGGTAACGGAACTTCATCTGGTTTAGCGCCAACGACAGGGCGTTCTTTATGGATATAGTTTGAACTGATAGCAACAACGACCATGACGATTAAGGTACTGACCACACAAGAAACGATGATAGGAACCATTTGTTGACTGATTAATTCATAGTAATTCATTATGCCAACACCAATAGGAACAAACAGAATGGTCATATTTTTCAATAAAATACTGCAACCGGGTTGGGCCCAGTGAGCTGGAATTATTTGTAATGCAAGCAATACAAATAAGATTAACATACCGACAATGCTGCCGGGAATGGAAAAGGGAAGTAGTGCGGAAATAAGGTTTCCGATAATCAGGCAGAGGTAAAGTATTGCAAAAGCGCGCAAATATTGCCACCCCGTTATCAGTACCTGCTTAAATGACATGAGACTGGTCCTGTTATGTAATATCTATTCATCATACAATTAACTTTATAATTGTGCTACCGATCACAATAAAAAGGCAATAAAAAAGTGGGGAGTTTTTAGCTCCCCACTTATAACAAATAACTGGATTACTGCATATGCTCGTTATTTAACTTGCATACCTGGCTGTGCTCCGTTATCAGGGCTGAGCAGATAAATATCTTTTCCACCAGGGCCTGCTGCCATTACCATACCCTCTGAAATACCAAAGCGCATTTTACGTGGCGCAAGGTTTGCAACCATCACGGTTAAACGGCCTTCTAATACTTTTGGATCTGGATAAGCAGAGCGAATACCAGAGAATACTTGGCGAGTTTCACCACCAATATCTAGTTGTAATTTCAAAAGTTTATCAGAGCCTTCAACAAAATCAGCATGTTTGATTAACGCGATACGTAGGTCTATTTTAGCGAAATCATCAAAAGTGATAGTGTCTTGGACAGGATCGTCAGCCAAAGGCCCAGTAACTTGCTGGATAGGTTTGATGCTCTCTTTTGAGGCTTCAACCATCGCATCTACTTTTGCCATTTCAATACGGTTAAATAGCGCTTTGAACGGTGCAACGCTGTGGTTCAATAATGGGGTGTTAATCGCATCCCATGCAAGTTCCGTATTTAAGAATGCTTCCGCACGTTTAGTCAGGCCTGGTAAAACGGGTTTCAGGTAAGTCATGAGAATTCGGAACAAGTTAATACCCATAGAGCAAATATCTTGCAGCTCTTGGTCTTTACCTTCTTGTTTCGCGACCACCCAAGGGGCTTTCTCATCTACGTAACGGTTAGCGATATCGGCTAGAGCCATAATTTCACGGATAGCTTTATTGTATTCGCGGTTGTTATAGTCCTCACCAATGATTTTTGCAGCATCGACAAACTGTTGGTATAGCTCAGGTTCAGCTAAGTTTGCTGATAATTTGCCATCAAAGCGTTTAGCGATAAAACCTGCATTACGGGAGGCTAGGTTAACCACTTTATTGACGATATCACTGTTCACTCGTTGTACGAAGTCTTCTAAATTCAAATCGATATCATCAATACGTGAAGATAGCTTCGCTGCATAGTAATAGCGTAAGCAATCAGCATCTAAATGATCTAAATATGAACGAGCAGTAATAAAAGTACCGCGCGATTTAGACATTTTTGCACCGTTTACCGTGACATAGCCATGAACAAATAAATTTGTCGGTTTACGGAAATTGCTGCCTTCTAGCATGGCTGGCCAAAATAGGCTATGGAAATAGACGATGTCTTTACCAATAAAATGGTAAAGATCAGTTTTTGAGTCCTTATTCCAAAATTCATCGAAATCGAGATCACCGCGTTTATCACAGAGGTTTTTAAATGAGCCCATATAGCCGATAGGAGCGTCAAGCCAGACATAGAAATATTTCCCCGGCGCATCAGGAATTTCAAAACCGAAATAAGGCGCATCACGGGTGATATCCCATTGTTGTAGGCCTGATTCGAACCATTCTTGCATTTTGTTTGCGACTTGTTCTTGTAATGCGCCTGAGCGAGTCCACGCTTGAAGCATGTCGCTAAATGCAGGAAGATCAAAGAAAAAGTGTTCGGAATCACGCATTACAGGTGTAGCACCAGAAATCACCGAACGTGGATTAATTAATTCCGTTGGGCTATAGGTTGCGCTACACACTTCGCAGTTGTCACCGTATTGGTCTTCAGCTTTACATTTTGGGCAAGTGCCTTTAACGAAGCGATCAGGTAAAAACATGCCTTTTTCTGGGTCGAAAAGCTGTGAAATGGTTCGGTTTTTAATAAAACCGTTATTTTTCAGCTTCCCATAAATCAGTTCTGATAATGTTTTATTTTCTGCACTATGTGTTGAGTGGTAATTATCATAGCTAATGGCAAAACCAGCAAAATCGTCCTGATGCTCTTGGCTCACTGCTGCAATCATTTCTTCGGGAGTAATACCGAGTTGCTGCGCTTTAAGCATGATTGGCGTACCGTGCGCGTCATCGGCACAGATAAAGTGAACCTCTTTGCCGCGCATTCGCTGATAACGGACCCAAATATCAGCCTGAATATGTTCCAGGATATGACCAAGATGGATTGAACCGTTAGCATAGGGTAACGCACAGGTTACCAGTGATTTATTCGCGACTTGAGACATAGTAACTTTCTTACTTCCATTATTTGAAAAGGGTCTTTGATGTTAACCGATCAAAACCATCGCTGCTAGGGGTATAAAATATTAATTGGAAATTTGTTTAAAAAAGAAATTGTTATCTGAGACACCATAAAACTTTGTCATTCAGTTCACTTTAGGGGGGGAGATTAACTCTTCGTGGCTTTTCCTGAGCTTAGCTTCACTATTTTTTGTGTTCTCTGTTATGATTAATCTTAGTCAAAGTATATTCAGCGGATCTTCGGTAGTTTACTGAGTTTGATAAACCTAGAGACGCTATTTAGGATATACATAGTTCAAAAATATAAATAAAGGAGCCGGGATGAACGATAAATCCCCCGAGCAAAACAAACCAGAACTGTTGACTGAACAAGTCTCCAAGGTTTTGGCTTCATTTACACACCCAACGCTGCAACGTAATTTGATTGCTATTAAAGCATTACACCACTGCGCAATGTTGGACAATGTGCTGCATGTCGAGTTAGTGATGCCTTTCGTTTGGAAAGGGCCGTTTCAAGCATTAATTAGCGAAAAAACAGCAGAATTAAAACAACAAACCGGCGCACACGCAGTTGAATGGAAACTTCGTCATGATATTACGACGTTAAAACGAGCAAATGATTTGCCCGGTATTAATGGTGTTCGTAATATCTTAGCGGTGAGTTCAGGTAAAGGTGGTGTTGGTAAATCAAGTACCTCGGTAAACTTAGCATTAGCTTTGGCGCAAGAAGGGGCTAAAGTCGGTATTCTTGATGCGGATATCTATGGCCCATCAATTCCGAATATGTTAGGGACCACACTAGAGCGCCCTACATCTCCTGATGGTCAGCACATGGCACCGATAATGGCTTATGGTCTAGCAACGAATTCAATCGGTTATTTAGTTACTGACGATAATGCGATGGTTTGGCGTGGCCCAATGGCAAGCAAAGCATTAATGCAAATGCTCCAAGATACACTATGGCCAGATTTAGACTATTTAGTTATCGATATGCCACCAGGAACGGGTGATATTCAACTCACACTGTCACAAAATATCCCAGTAACCGGTGCAGTGGTTGTTACTACCCCACAAGATATCGCATTAGTTGATGCCATGAAAGGTATCGTGATGTTTAAGAAAGTGAATGTCCCTGTACTGGGAGTGGTCGAAAATATGAGTGCACATATTTGTAGTAATTGTGGCCATGTTGAACCAATTTTTGGTACTGGTGGCGCAGAGAAATTAGCAGAAAAATACCATACTAAGTTATTAGGGCAGGTTCCACTGCATATCTCTCTACGTGAAGACTTAGACCGCGGGCAACCGACAGTTATGCGTGACCCTGAAGGTGAGTTTGCGGATATTTACCGTGAAATTGCGTCAGGTATTTCTGCACTTATGTATTGGGAAGGGGATAAAATCCCAACGGAAATTTCTTTCCGTGCGGTTTAAGTTATCGCAAAGTAGAAACCATTATTGAGCGCTAAAAGTAAACTAGCTTAATAAGTGAAATAGGGGGGAAGCGCGGCTTTTCCCCTTTTTTATTAGCAAATGTTCTGAGTTGTATTTTTCTTTTTGTTTTTTATATCTCTTATAACGGAAAAATGTTTACCTAAACTTTCTATTTTTCTGATTTATATGCTTAGCGTTTCTTTATTGCTTAATGTTCGCGTAGAATAGCAGCATATCTTGTTTAATCAGTTGTCTTCCTGCGGGTAAGCCCTAAAAGGTGATTATGAAATTTTTAATTTTTATTGTTGTTATAGCGATTATTATTTTTTACTTTTATAACCGCATTGTGGCATTGCGTGAAGCGGTTATTTCTAGTGAAACTGAAATTTCAGTTCAATTAGATCGCCGTGGAAAAGTATTTGATAGTTTGCTTGCAACGGTTAAAAAATATTTAAGCCATGAAACCGAAGTTTTCAGTAAAATTACTGAACTACGAACCCAAGCACAAAATGCAACAGGGGATAAAGCACGAGAAGCGGAAGATGCGCTGTCTAAAATGGTGACTAGTGGCGCTATCAATGTTGCGGTTGAAGCTTATCCAGAGTTAAAGTCAGATGCGATTATGGCCAATTTGCAAGAGGAAATTGTTTCTTCTGAGAATAAACTTTCTTTTGCCAAACGTGGTTATAACCGTTCATTAGAAACGTATAACGCTTATATAGCCTCAATGCCAGCTGCACTGATTGTTGGTATTATTCCGAGCTTAAAAATATCTAAGGAATACTGGCGTCTTGATGAAGAAACGATTAAATCTGAAGAATCACGTCGTATTAACTTCGATTAAATATCGTTTTAATTCATAATATTGAAAAATCATTGGGGTGCTGAGGTTCCTTCTCGACAGCATTCCAATGTTTTGTATTATTGTAGAGAACAGGTCATTTTATGGATTTTAGAAACGTCATACGCAAAAATAATATTCGTACTCGTTTAGTTGTGATGAGTTACATTTTGCTAATGTTATTCATTGGTTTACTGGCGGATATTGCAACGCACCCAAATGAACAGCTAGATTTGTTTGATAATGCGATGGAGTTTGTGACGTTTCAAGAGTGGCCTATAGCGACATTTATTGTTCTAGGTTTGACATTTCTTGGGTTGATTTATATTCATTTCAGAGGACATAAAATGATGCTAGCGGGAATGAACGCTAGGGAAATCACTCAGGAAAATGCAAAAAGTTCTGAAGAAAAACAACTGTTCAATATTATCGAAGAGCTTAGTTTGAGCGCTAGTTTAGGTTATATTCCACGTTTATATATTTTAGATACTGACGAGCCGAATGCTTTTGCTGCGGGGTGGAACAAACGTAATGCCCTTGTGGGAGTGACCCGAGGTTTGCTTCAAAGCCTTAATCGACAGGAGGTTCAGGCCGTTTTAGCTCATGAAGTGGGGCATATTATCCATGGGGACTCAAAATTAACCTTGTATGTGGGTATTTTAGCAAATGTTATTTTGACGGTGACTAATTTATTTAGCCAAATCTTTATTCGCACGGCTGGGCGAAGCAGAAATAATGCCGCTAATAAGGCTCAAGTTATTTTACTAGTCCTTAATTTCGTTTTACCGTGGATAACACAAATTCTTTATTTTTACTTATCTCGCACACGTGAATATATGGCAGATGCAGCCGCAGTCGATCTGACATCTGATAACCAAGCCATGATCAGTGCGTTGAAAAAAATATCTGGGAAGCATGAAACCCATGAGTACGATGAGCGAAGTACTGGTCAGGCTTATCGAAAAGCGGCTTATATTTTTAATAAGGGAGATTCAGTTTTTTCTACACACCCATCTATTGAAAACCGCATTGCTGTCTTGGAAGGTAAAAAGCAATTTTAATAGTAAAATAAATACAGCGAGTATTGATTAGCGGCTTTTCTTCAAATATTGGCGTTTTTTTAGCAAACTTTGCCGAGGGATGCTGGAACAACACGTCATTACCCCCTATAATTCCGCCAACATAACATTTCTATGTTATGTATTTTCATTTCTAAAATATTTAACCAGGTTATCATTTTATGACTGACATAGCGCATCACTGTACCATTGTAGGTATATCGGGAGCCTCTGCATCTGGCAAAAGCTTAATTGCAAGCACTCTATATCGAGAACTTAGGGAAAAGGTCGGTGATCATAATATAGGTGTTATTCCAGAGGACTGTTATTATAAAGACCAAGCAGATATTCCAATGGAAGAACGGCTTAAAGTAAACTATGACCATCCTAATTCAATGGATCACAGCTTGCTTTATGAGCATCTTAAATCACTGAAAAGTGGTCAAGCAGTAGAAATTCCTCAATACGACTATGTCGCTCATACTCGCAAACAAAAAACCATTACGTTTAAACCTAAAAAAGTCATTATCATTGAAGGCATTTTATTGTTAACTGATAAACGCTTACGTGGTGAGATGGACTTTTCTATTTTTGTTGATACTCCACTCGATATTTGCTTGATGCGCCGCATTAAACGTGATGTAAATGAAAGGGGCAGAACACTTGATTCTGTCATCGAACAATATAATAAAACTGTGCGCCCAATGTTTTTGCAGTTTATTGAACCGTCTAAGCAATATGCTGATATTATTGTACCTCGCGGTGGTAAAAACCGGGTTGCGATAGATGTCTTGAAAGCAAAAATTGGTGAATTCTGTCAAGATTAACAAATTAGCGCAGAGACTAAAATAATGAAGGGGGAAACAACCATGCGTCTATGTGACCGCGATATTATTCAATGGATGGATGATGGTAAATTAGTCATTAGCCCACGCCCACCCGTTGAACGGATTAATGGTGCAACCGCTGATGTTCGACTGGGTAATCAATTCCGTGTTTTTCGTGGGCATACCGCTGCATTTATTGACCTGAGCGGTCCCAAAAATGAGGTTAATGCCGCGTTGGATCGTGTAATGAGCGATGAAATCGTGCTAGGTGAAGATGAACCATTTTTCCTACATCCAGGGGAATTAGCACTTGCAGTGACGCTTGAGTCTGTTACGCTCCCTGACAATCTTGTTGGTTGGTTAGATGGTCGTTCTTCACTAGCAAGGCTGGGTTTGATGGTGCACGTAACAGCACATCGAATCGATCCCGGCTGGCATGGGCAAATCGTGTTAGAGTTTTATAATTCTGGGAAATTGCCTTTAGCGTTACGTCCGGGTATGGTGATCGGTGCTTTAAGTTTTGAGCCATTATCTGGTAGTGCAGACCGCCCATATAATAGCCGTCAAGATGCTAAATATAAAAACCAACAAGGTGCAGTAGGTAGCCGGATTAGCGAAGACTAAGCACTGTAATTTTGCGGAACTTGTTGTTCTTGAAGGATATGAGAAGCAATTTCCGCCCATTTTCAGGGATAGCCGTGGTGTAAGTTCGCTTTATGATGGGCGCTGGTGGGTTTTAAGAGAGGGAAGCATGAAACGTTTTTTAACGACATTGATTATTTTACTTGTGGTCATTGTTGCGGGTTTGACAACACTTGTGATGCTAGTAAACCCCAACGATTTCCGTCATTACATTGTGGAACAAGTAGATAAAAAAAGTGGATATCAGCTTGAATTCAATGGGGATATGCGTTGGCATGTTTGGCCTACACTCAGTATCATTACGGGGCCGATATCTCTCACTGCTCCTAATGCGACAACTCCTGTTCTTAGTGCGGAAAACATGCGCCTAGATGTTGAATTATGGCCGCTTATTTCTCATAAGCTCTCCGTTGAGCAAATTGTGATTGATGGTGCGGTCATTCGCAAAACACCAGAAAGCGAACCCAAAATTCACACCAATGCCCCAGTAGCCCCTGGCGGAACAGCGCCGTCATCCTCTCCAACAGAAAAAACTAATTGGTTATTAGATATAGAAAAAATCAATATATCCAATAGCTTAGTTATCTGGCAAACTGCTAAAGATGAATTTAATTTACGAAATATAAATTTATCATTGAAAAAAAGTGATAAAAAACAAATCGCAGCCAAATTCAGTGGTAACTTGAATAAAAACCAGCAAGAACTTATTTTTGATACACGGGCTGATATAGATTTATCTAATATTAATCAAAAGATTAGTGGGAAGTTGACACAATTTGACTATAAATTAAGTGGTGTTGATTTACCCGAAAACGGTATAGAAGGGCAGATTACCAGCGATTTCCTGTATTCAAAAGGGAAAATAGAAAATGCAAGTTTGAGTAATTTGTTGATCAAAGCCAATGAGAGTAGCTTAACGGGCAATATCAGTATCCAATTAACAGATATCCCAAAAGTGGCGATTGAGTTAGTTTCAGATAAATTAGATTTAGATAACTTACTTGGTACAGCAGCGGCTGATTCTAATTCAACGGCTGAGACAAATAATAACCGTGTCGGTGTTAAACCTGTGATATCAGGTTCAAATACTCAACAGTATGATTTATCTGGTTTACAGTCTTTTACCGCAGATATTAATTTAGCTATTAATCATTTAGTTTATCGTGGAATGACAGTAACTGATGTGGTTTTTGAGGCACAAAACCAAGCTCCACGTTTTAGCGTTGCTAAACTGCAAGGGAAAGCGTTTGGTGGGGATTTCTCATTGCCCGTCACCTTGAATTACCGCTCAACTCCTGCTTATGTTTCAGCTAAGCCAAAATTTAACCATATCGATTTAACACCATTACTAAAAGCATTTAATATGCCGCAGAAAATAAGCGGTATTATTTCGTTAAATGCAACCTTATCGGGTATTGGGTATGATGATTATGCGGTAAAAAACCAATGGCAGGGGCCGGTTAGCTTTGAATTGAGAAGTGCCAAATTACAAGGCTTGAATATCCCACAACTAATTCAGCAGTCGGTTTCTCGTGTTACGAATAAAATAAATGCTCCCGTTAATACTGGTAATTATACGGAAGTAGATTTATTCAAGGTAGCTGGTATTTTGAATAAAGGTAATTTAAATATATCCTCCATGCAAGCGACCTCTGCCTTGGTTAATATTAATGGTCAAGGGAATATGAATATCCCTAATGAAACTATAGATGTTAATTTAGGTGTGAATATCGCCAATGGTTGGGGAGGGGATTCACGCTTGGTTAAACAGCTACAAGAGATGACAATTCCTCTGCGGATATACGGTAGCTGGTATAGTTTACAGTACCAGCTAGATGTGGAAAAACTCTTGCGAAATGAATTACGAACTCAAGCTAAAGAAGCCATTGGTAATTTCTTAAAAAAAGAAGAAAATAAAGGGCTTAATGATTTATTAAACGCGCTTTAACTTAAAAAAACGCCCTTTATTGGGCGTTTTTTATAAGTGCAAATGGACATTAATAGTAGCCATTTCCATTTTTATAATCTTCTTGCCTTTGTTTTGTGTTTTCAAAGGTATTGTTAGTCTGCTTAACTGAACTATCCCTAGATAAATAGTTATTTCTTCCTTCACTTTTTATAAATTTCCCAGCTGTATTATTTAATTTATCTTCTAATTTGCTAAGCGTTTTTTCTTTATTACTATTGTGCTGATAAGTTGAACGCCCTAATTTATTCTTATAGTGTTGAATATTATCTTTTAAGTTTAATAATATGTTATTAAACTTATTCATTGTATCTTTAGGTAGGGTAATTTTACACCTTCGACCATCTGAGGTGCCTATTTTTTTTATTTGTTTAGAAATTAAATCTAAGCTTTTAGATATGTGATTTCTTAAATCCTTGATATCTTGCTTATGGATTGTTTTCTCTGATGTAATCAGTAATTCTTTTTTGGTTAAGGCATCAATAGATTTATTTTCTGAGAGTTTACTCGTGGTCTCTTGACTAGATAACTCTTTCATTTGGCTGTTTTCTAAAAAGCGGACTTTCTTTTTAGAAGCCATAGGATATTGTTCAGTATTATTTTGAAGTCGATTCGCGGTAACAGCAACCTTTCCTGATGATTTATTTGTAGTTTGATTAATCTTCTGTGTTTGCAACGTATTTATATTTGGAGACTGAGTTTTTATATGCATAGTGTGACCTTTATTAAAGATTAGGTGTATTCAATGCTATAAATTATTCAGTATTTCAATGATTATTCTTTTAAAAAACGATGTTGTTTTTATTTACCGCTATTAAATAGCCATTTCTTACTAAAAGTGAAACAAAAAATACCGGCTCAGAGGCCGGCATTTATTTTGTTTAGAACTAAAGGTTAGTCATCTTCAAATTCATAGCCATCACCTTCAGGTGCTGGCGGTGTAATGAGCACTTTATTAACACGATGACTGTTGACTTCAAGTGGTTGGAATACGCAGCCATTGATAGTCACTTGTTCGCCTACTTCAGGAACGCGCTGTAAGTGTTCCATTAGTAAACCTGCAATTGTTTCATATTCACGCTTATCGTCTAATTCCATTGGGATAAACATGATCAGGTCTTCAAGTGGCATAAAGCCGTTGGCAATCCAAGTACCATCATCCAGTTTTTGAATATCGTGGCGTGAGTCATTTTCTTCATCACCAACAGGCAAGTTACCCGCGATTGTTTCCATTACGTCGGTCAATGTGACGATACCTTCGATAGAGCCAAATTCATCCACAACAAACGCAAAGTGTGTATGGGCTTTACGGAACTGTTCTAATGCTTTTAATAGTGATAACCCTTCAGGGAAAATTAGAGGTTGCGTGATTAATGCACGCAAATTAAGCGGTTTACCACGAAGCTGTTGTTTGACTAAATCCATTACATGAACAACACCAACAGGTTCATCACTAATTGTTTCATCTATAACCACTAAGCGTGAATGCGGGTTCTTCTCCATCAATTGCAGTAAATCGGCGGAGGATTTATTGATGTCGAGGTAATCCACATCATGACGTGAGGTCATGATACTCTCAACGTTACGTTGTGCCATACCTAAGACACGCGCAATCATCAAACGTTCTTGCGGGTCAAAAACAGATTGGTTATCCGCAATCAGATCTGATGTGTGAGGGTCTAATTCACCTCTTTCTGCTTTACCACTTAAAATACGTAATACCGCTTCAGCAGTACGTTCGCGCAGAGGCCTTGTTCCCGTCAGGAATTTACGGCGATTGAACTGCGCAAATTGGTTAAGAACTTCAATCATGATAGAGAAGCCGATCGCAGCATATAAGTAGCCTTTCGGTATGGCATAACCGAAGCCTTCGGCAACTAAGCTGAAACCAATCATAAGTAAGAAGCTTAAACACAGTATGACAATGGTGGGGTGGTTATTGACAAAGCTAGTCAACGGTTTACTTGCCCAAATCATCAACAGCATTGCAATAGTGACTGCGGCAATCATGACGCCAATATGGTCAACCATACCGACAGCTGTAATGACAGAGTCAAGAGAGAAAACCGCATCAAGAACAATGATTTGTGCAACAACAGCCCAGAAATTCGATGTTTTTCGTTGAGTATTAGTGTGCTCGTCTTTACCTTCTAGTCGTTCGTTTAGCTCCATTGTTGCTTTGAACAATAGGAATAGCCCCCCGATCAACATGATCAGATCTCGAGCGCTGAAAGGATGCTCAAAGAGTGTCAATATTGGTTTCGTTAGCGTAATTAGCCATGACAGGCTAAAGAGCAGGACAACACGCATGATAAGTGCAAGCATAAGCCCCGTTACACGGGCTCTATCACGCAACTTAGGCGGGAGTTTGTCAGCTAGAATGGCGATGAAAACGAGGTTATCTATACCAAGAACGATTTCTAGAACGATAAGGGTAGCGAGGCCCGCCCAAATCGAAGGATCTGCGATCCATTCCATACAGTTTGTTTTACCTTCTGATATGACGGCTTATGCCGACAGGTGAATAATGCGGTTTGTTGAACTAAATATCAATAAAAATTCACTTTAGTTAGATATTTTTTGACAAAAAAAGTCGTGAATACGTCATCGATTGCATCAATAACTACCATGCTGCACAATCCTAGGTTAATATGTGATCCCGTTAACAGAATGTCAGCACTATCAAGGCTGACTTGGTCCTAATCAGACAGGAGTTTTTCATGTCAAAGCAGCAGATTGGTGTTGTCGGAATGGCTGTCATGGGGCGCAATCTTGCGCTGAACATTGAAAGCCGCGGTTATTCAGTGTCTATCTTTAACCGTTCTAAAGATAAAACAGATGAAGTTATCGCCGAAAATCCAGGGAAAAAATTAGTTCCCAACTATACAATTGAAGAGTTTGTTGACTCTCTGGAAAAACCACGCCGCATCTTGTTGATGGTTAAAGCGGGTGAAGCAACAGACAAAACAATTGCCTCGCTGACTCCTCATTTGGACAAAGGTGATATCTTAATAGATGGTGGTAACACTCTTTATAAAGATACTATCCGTCGTAATCGCGAATTATCTGAACAAGGTTTCAACTTCATCGGTACAGGTGTTTCTGGTGGTGAAGAAGGTGCATTGAAAGGCCCTTCAATCATGCCTGGCGGTCAAAAAGAAGCTTATGAATTAGTTGCTCCAATTTTAAAAGAGATTGCAGCGAAAGCAGAAGGCGAGCCATGTGTGACTTATATTGGTCCAGATGGTGCAGGGCACTATGTCAAAATGGTTCACAATGGTATCGAATATGGTGATATGCAATTAATTGCAGAAGCATATTCATTGCTAAAAGGCTCATTGAACTTAAGTAACGAAGAATTGGCAGACACCTTTGCAGAGTGGAATAAAGGTGAGTTAAGCAGCTATTTGATTGAAATCACAGCAGATATCTTCAAGAAAAAAGATGAAGATGGTAAATATCTGGTTGATGTGATCCTTGATGAAGCAGCAAATAAAGGGACAGGTAAATGGACTAGCCAAAGTGCTCTTGATTTAGGCATTCCTCTGACTCTGATCACTGAATCTGTATTTGCGCGTTATATTTCATTCTTGAAAGACCAACGTGTAGCCGCCTCTAAAGTATTAAGTGGCCCAGTATTAAAAGCAGTTGATGGTGATAAAAAAGCATTTATTGAGAAAATTCGTCGTGCGTTATATCTAGGTAAAATTGTTTCTTATGCGCAAGGTTTCCAACAGCTGAAAGCGGCATCAGATGAATATAATTGGGACCTCAACTACGGTGAAATCGCGAAAATTTTCCGTGCGGGTTGTATTATTCGTGCTCAATTCTTGCAAAAAATCACTGACGCTTATAACCAAGATGCAAAAATTGCCAACTTGCTGTTAGCGCCATATTTCAAACAAATTGCCGATGAATACCAACAAGCTCTGCGTGATGTTGTTTGTTATGGGGTGCAAAATGGCATACCTACACCAACGTTCTCAGCAGCAATTTCTTACTATGATAGCTACCGTTCAGCGGTATTGCCTGCAAACTTAATCCAAGCGCAGCGTGACTACTTTGGTGCTCACACTTATAAACGTACGGATAAAGACGGTGTTTTCCACACAGAATGGATGGAATAATCCGTCATCATTGATTATTGATGACATAAAAGGCGCTAGGTTTAGCGCCTTTTTTGACTTTTAAGCACCGTAAAATGGTTAATTTATAACGATGAGTAAATCGCTTATTCGGTATCGAATATAGCTTTTTTATAATTTATAACAGCGAATATTTTTTAAATTATATTTTATTGAGTCTAGGCATGGTTTATGCGTAACTTTCTTATTTTATTGCTTTTATTAGTATTACTTGGTCCATTAGGGATTGATTTATATTTGCCGACAATACCTGATATTGCGAGGGATTTAGGTAGCAGTGAGTCGGTGATCCAGTCAACGATAGCACTGTTCATTCTCGTTCTGGGGTTAGGGCAATTAATTTCGGGCCCACTAGTGGATAGATATGGACGAAAACCTGTCGCGATTGCAGGTATGGTGCTATATATCATCGGTGCAGGTGTTGCGATTGTAGCAACGACACCGGCAGTATTTATTGCTTCTCGTTTATTGCAGGGAGTTGCGGTTTGTTGCACTTCTGTAGTGGCTTTTAGTTGTGTGCGCGACCGGATGAATGGTACAGAAGCGGCGCGAGCCTTCGGTTTTCTAAATGGTACACTCAATATTGTTCCTGCATTGGCCCCATTATTAGGGGGGTTATTGGCGGAGGCTTGGGGGTGGCGTGCGCCATTTTGGTTCCTTGCACTGTATGCGTTGGTAATATTAGTACTGATTATCATATTATTACCGGAAACACGGCCAACAAATTTGCCAGCAGTAAAAACGACCCAACTTAAAACCTATTGGCGGATTTTGGGTGACCGTCAATTTATCATTTTTGCTTTGGTTAATGCAGGGACTATGGGGATGGCACTAACTTATGTTTCCCTTGCGCCCAGTGTTCTAATGGGGGATGCACAACTTACCCCACTAGAATTTTCTATTGTATTTGGAATAAATGGTTTTTGGATCATGTTTGCCAGCTATATTGCCAATTACTTTATTCATAAAATTGGCCGGCCAACTTGTTTATTAGTGGGCAGTACGATGATGGCATTAGGTTGTTTAGGGTTGCTGCTTGGTTTTATTTTACTCTCTGAACAAGTGCAAAATCATTGGGCTGTGTATATGTTACCTGTCGCATGTGCTTGTACCGGCCTTGCCTTTATGATGGGCACCGCAACAAGTTATGCCTTAGAACCATTTGGTAACGAAGCCGGGACGGCTTCTGCGTTAGTGGGGTTTGTGCAAATGGCAGGAGGAGCAGGGTTAGGGTTATTTGCCATTGCTTTACCTATCGCCCCGAAACTATCCCTAGCGATAGTTATGTTAATTGGTTGTATTTTTGGCTTAGTTGCAAGAAAGGCGAGCTTAAAATTAACTAAAGACGAAAGTCATTAATTATTAATGCTATTCAAGGCTCGATTAGCTAGCAATGTTAATTGAGCCTTGAGATTACTTTATGCTAATACCTTATATCAACATTAAACTATTTCCCCATTAATTGTTGTTGGGTGTTTTAGGGTTTTTATTTCGATATCTTCAGTGTGAACTATTTTATTATTAACATAAATATTCACTTTTACTGGGTTAAGCTTCCATTCAATATTGACATGGTATTTATTCATCAGGCCCTCTTTCATTCTAAAGGCATGCAGTTGGTATTTATTAATTGTGCCATCTTGTAATATTACTTCTAAATATGGTGAGTCAGGGGAAATGTGTTCATCAGGTCGATAAACCATGCCGAAAGAACCATAGAGAGGTATACAGCTTTGCCTTTCAAACTTGCCGTCGGGGTCATAAAACCCGGTTAAGGTAATAATAGGGACGCCTTGTTTATCAGGTTTTTTATATATCCCTTGGCTCTCTATTTTTTGCCAAGTATGGCCATTCGAAATATAAGATAGTATTTTGTCTTTAGTTATTTTACTTTCAACGCTATTGACGATTACGTTACTACTCCAGTCTGCAAATGAGCTTATTTTTATGATTGAGCCTTTATTTTTAGGCGTGGCAGGAGGGAAAATCATATTAGGAGTATGGTAGCCATTACCACTTTGTATGTGAATAAACTTATATTTCTCTGCAAAAGTATTAAGTTTTTCATCGGTTAAATTTTCCCCATTCTTTGTCGAATAATGAAAGAATATAAGTTCTGAAAGATCAGGGCTGGCATCTACCATTTCTGCTTTTTCAGAATCCCATTTTTTATAACCAGTCGTCGATTCAGGGGAAAATATATAACTATTTTGAAGCCGTTTTTGAATTGCAGCTAATGAATTTGGTGTGTAAGCGGTAAAAGAATTATAGTTTGAGTCGAAAGGGTAGCCACTAGACATTGCATCAGTATTAAATACCCCGTCGTGTGACAAGTTAGGAATAAAATAATTGTACTCACAATCCCATAGCCATGATGAGTTTTTTTTATCGGGTGTGGTGTGTGTTCCGCCTTCAGGACCGCCGTGATAATCACCTAAGCCAAAATTATGACCTAATTCATGGCTAACCTCATTTCCCTTTGATTCATATAATGTGGCTTTTCCACCGCCTCCCGACCAACCATGATGTTGTATGCCATTTTCGTATACGCCAACAGAATTATGCATGGTTACTTGGAATGTGGGGAGAAATGATGGAGCTGATGCCTGAGAACTATTAATACCATAGTTGGCTGAATTAATGCCGTCAGAAATGAGGTCTTTGGCAATCTCATGTCGCATATTCCCGTCATGACCACCCCCTTCGCCTGTTGCTTTATCAATAAATAGCTCACCACGAGGGGTAACAACTTGAGTTAAGTAGACGGGGTCAAAACGAGTTACAATCAATGTCGCAGCGGGGACTGTTTGGCCATATTGGCGGTTTAACTCATGGTTATTTTGAAAGTCAAACTCATTCCTTGGGGGGGTTAACATACCAATATCTATAGTGTTAATCATCAGGATATTGGGAGCACCAATTTTCACATCATTAAGCGCTCCTGTAGACTCAAGGGTATTGAACTCAAAGCGTATCCCCGGTTTTATATATTCTTTAGGAATGATAGCTGACCAAGTATTTTCTGAATAGGCTAGGTTTTCAAGCGGGGCGCTTGTGGTAGGTTCTGTTATCGGGACCCATTTTTTTTTAATATCATAAATAAAAGTGATTTTTTCGCCTGTTTTTAGCTCATATTTTTTACTGCCGTAGAAAATAGAACTGGTATAAGAAGCTTCGGATGAAAACATAACTTTCTTATTATGGAAAAAGTCATTAGCGTTAAGTCGAAATTTTGGCGCCCAATTCCCATCACTAGTTGCTATTTTTATCGTTTCATTGTGTGCGATTAGCTGGTTAAAAGATTCACTATCATTGGTGATTTTTTGGATTTGTGAGTTATCACTAATGAGTAAGTCATATAAACTGCCGTCTATTATAGAAGGTGAAATAGCTAATGGTGGGGGAGCAGCAATGGGAGTGTTTTCCCATACGCCATCAAAGTTACAAACGAGAAGTCGTTGTTCACCTTTTTTCAGTGAGACAATATTATTATTGAAGCTAATCTCCGTTTGTTTTTTAGTTTTGGATGAAAACAGTATTTTTTTACCACTATGCTGCTTGTTATTAATTAAGTAAATTTTTTTAACCCAATCATTATCTGTTAATTCAAGTTCTATACTCGAGTGAATTTTAAAATATTGGTCTAAATTATTTGTGTCAGTTCTGCCCTCTTTTCGGGGGGCGAGTAATTGAGTAAATCCTTTTAGTTTAAATTCGAAAGAAGATGGTGTAACCCGGTAGTACTCAGATATTTCTACATCCTTCTTTGTTTGCCATCGGCCATTTCCATCACAAATAAAAATAAGGCTGTTGTTTTTTTTCAGTGAGGTATGCTTATTACCATATTCAATTTTTACGGTTTTATTTGAATCATTGTAAATAGAGATGTATTTATAGCTATATTCAGTATTATTATTAATTACAAAGGTTTTCTGCGGGGAAGGGTCATTGAATATTATGTTTATTTTATCATTTATTTTAATTAACTTATCAAAGTAAATGGGGTTTTCTGTTGCCTTTTTTAGGTCATCATTATGGTTAATAGTCAGGTCAAATTTATTTGTTTTATTAAAATAGCGAGGTAATAAGTCAGTTTCTGGAATATGGTTATTTGCAGTGGGGGGGAGTTTTGAAGGGGGAAGAAGCTCTTTAGTTATTAATAAGTTGTTTTTTTTATCAAATATTTTGAATTGAAAAGGTTCACTCTCTGCAATAATTTTATGGGGTTTTACCAGTATCAAAGTATTACGGTCGGAAACTAGAGTTGGGTGTGTGTCTCCAGCAATTCTATTTTTGGCAGGGATTATACTGGCTTGAGCAAAAGTGACATTAGCCTTTAATTCCCCAATAAGGTCATTAGGAAATTGGTTTTTATTAAAATACTTCATTTTTGCATTAATGATATCGTTGAACCGTTGCTGGAATAATTGTACTTCTAGGTATTTATCACTTATTAATGGGTTAGTATTAGCTTCATGTATGATGTGCCATATATCTAATAAAATTCTGTTATCATTTTCAGGGTTAAGAGTGAAGGGATAGGTATTTTCAGCCTCGATTATTTCTGTTATTGATGGTAGTGCGCTCGTAGTAGGATTAAACATAAAATTCCTTTTTATATTTTGGGTATTTATCAATCAAGTAATTAATTAAAATTACTTATCAATATTATATTAAATAAAGTGCAGCTAATAATCATGATTGACTAACAGTTAGTCTTAAACTTTAATTAATGGTAAGTTTGTATGATATTTCTAGCTGAGTATTGAATATGCAGAATCCATTGTTAAATAAGCCAAGGGTAGCTAAAGGTGATGTATTTTGAACGCGAATACATCACCATAGACAGCGTTCTATGGTAAATATAAACGGATTAAAAGGTTTATTACCATGAATAAAAAGCATTGGTCAAAATATGAATTACTGCATGAGGTTGTGCAAAACCCTAATATTCATATTAAAGGTAAGCATAGCTACTACAGTGATTGTTGGGATAATGGCTTTGAAAATGCGGTTGTTCGTTACCTTCAGGGGGATGAGCAAAGTCGAGATTGGCAGCTTGCGTGGGATGTAGACCAACTTTACATTGGGGACTATGTTTGTATTGGCAGTGAAGCCGTGATTTTGATGGGTGGGAATCATACTCATCGAATGGATTGGTTTTGTTTATATCCTTTCCTTGAATATATTGAGGAAGCTTATATAGGAAAGGGGGATACGGTGATTGGTGACGGAGCATGGATTGGCATGCGAGCTTTTATCATGCCGGGTGTCAAAATTGGTGAGGGAGCCGTCATTGCGAGCAACAGTGTGGTTGTTAAAGATGTTGAGCCTTATAGCATTGTTGGGGGGAACCCTGCCAAGCCAGTTAAACACCGGTTTGCGCCTGAAGTGATTAGCGAACTCTTGGCGCTGAAAATCTATGATTGGCCAGAAGCAAAATTCTCCGCTTTAAAGCGCGTGATTTGTGGATCTGATTTTCAGGCACTAAAGCAAGCCAGTATTGAATACGACCGACAGCTTAATCAGTAATTGTCATTTAGGGTTATTCTATGGAATAACCCTTTTTACGATTAGATGGTTAGCTTTCTTCTATACGAATAAACTTTACTAAAGTGGGCTTGGCTATTCTTTGGTAATCTTCTGTATTTAAAATAATCGAGCGTTCTAATGTGCCTGCATTAAAGGCTAATTCCTCAAAACGTTCAAACAGCAGCGGGTCAGCAATGAGCTTTAAATTGGGATGAAAGCTAAAAGGGGGGATCGCACCGAATACACATTGCGTGAGTTCATCCACTTCTTTCGGGCTTGCTAAGGACGCACGAGTTCCACCAATTGCCAGTGCAATTTTGTTTAAATCGGCTTGTTTATCTGCTGGTAAAATCGCGAGTACATGTTGGCGGATACCATTACCTTTAACATGACATACCAATCCCTTTGCACCTTGTCCAAGTTGAGTGCCACGTATTTTTGCCACTTCTTCTGATTTCCCAGCGGTGGGGTGCTCCATCACACGATACTTTGCATTATTTTTATTAAGTAATTGCGTTAACTGCATAAAAATAGAATTTTCAGACACTGTTATTCCCTTTAAAACCACATCAATATCAGGGAATGATAGCAAGTTTACATGCAGATACAACCGCAAAACCAAGGGATGTTAAAAATCAAAATATGCTAAATATTATAAATTGCATATCAGATGCGGTTTTAATCTGTTTTATTGGTTAGTTTATAGCCTTTTCTATTTCATATGCTATTTTGTTTTTTATTTCTATTAAAATCAAACCGTTATAGTTATGTTTTTTCATGAGTTAGTGAGAATACAAATTGTTAAGAATTGAGGTTGATCATTTACGCTGTATTTTATTATCGGTAATATAAAGTTTTATATAACGAAAAGATAATATGAACCGTAAATTTAACTTATATGTAATATTGCCTCTTATTGCAGGGATAGCCCCATCTATTGTTGCTGCTCAAGTCTCTGAGCAACTAGCTAAACCTAAACAAGACCGTATGTTGGTGACAGCAGCGCCAAACGATGTCACGACAGAAGCGCAAGCCGGAGCCGGCTTTTTTACTTCACAAATTGATATTGGCCCATTAGGGAATTTGGAATGGATTGATACACCATACTCCACAACCACTATTAGCCGCGAAATAATCAATAACCAACAAGCTAAAAGTTTGAGTGAATTGTTGAAGTTTGCACCAAGTACACAAATGCAAGCCCGAGGGGGCATGGATGTCGGGCGTCCTCAAAGCAGAGGAATGCAGGGTAGTGTGGTGGCAAATAGTCGCCTTGATGATTTGTATATTATTTCGACCACAGCATTCCCTGTTGAAATGCTGGACAGGGTCGACATCATTAATAGTTTGACGGGGGCATTGTATGGCCCTGCAAGCCCAGCGGGGCAGTTTAATTTTACGGCCAAACGACCTGAGGATGTGCAACGCTTAACGTTAGGCTATCAAAGCCGTAATGCCTATAGTGGTCATGGGGACTTAGGAGGGTATTTTGATGAAAATAAGCGCTTTGGCTACCGTCTTAACTTACTGGATGAAGAAGGTACGGGCAGTGCAGATGATAGTACATTACGGCGTAAATTTGCCTCATTAGCACTGGATTGGAATATTCAGCCTGGTACGCAATTACAACTTAATGCGAGCCATTATAACTTTGTGCAAAAAGGGTATGTGGGGAGTTTCAGCTATGGTCCTAAGGTTAAGTTACCAAAAGCACCAAATCCACAAGATAAAAACTTAGCACTACATACCGCAGGCAATGATTTAACTACTGATACAGTTAGCACTCGCTTACTTCATGATTTTAATGAAGATTGGTCATTGAAAGCTGGGGTAGGCTATCAACAAGCAGATAGAGCTATGCGGACGGTAACCAGTGCTATTCAAGATAATAATGGAACGATTTCCCGATCGTTGATGGATTCTCCTGCATCGGGGCGCTTTAGAGTGCTAAGTCACTCCGTAATGTTAAATGGCCATGTGGAGACAGGGCCAATCACTCATGATTTGTCGTTAGCGACGAATGGCTATGTGTGGTCGATTTATAGCTCAAAAGAAAATAGTACTCGACGCAATTTAGGTGATACCAATATGTACCATCCATCGCCAATGGAAGAGCCTTCTGATGGTAAGATCCATACGGGGGGCTCACGTTATAAATCGGCTGAAAATCGCCAACAAAGTATCACAATTGGCGATACCATCACCTTTGACCCCCAATGGTCTGCAATGTTTTACCTCAGTCAAAGTTGGTTAGAAAGCCGTAGTTTTGATAAACAACACCATAAAACGAGTCAAACTCATCATCATGGTCTTAGCCCACAAGCGGCACTGATGTACAAAATTAGCCCACAAGTAATGACCTATATTAGCTATGCGGATTCACTGGAGGAAGGAGATACTGCTCCATTAGGACAAGGTATTAAAAATGAAGGGCATACTTTAGACCCTTACCGTAGTAAGCAATATGAGCTGGGAATTAAAGCCGATGTTGCCGACTTAAACCTAGGGGCTGCGTTGTTTCATTTAGAACGGCCATTTGCTTATGTGGATGGTAATGATCTCTTTCGTGAACAGGGAAAACAAGTAAATCGAGGGCTTGAGCTTAGCGCGACAGGCCATGTATGGCAGGGGTTAAATATCTATAGTGGTGTGACTTTTCTTGACCCTAAATTAACAGATACAGGGTTAATATCGACTAAAGACAAACGCGTCGTTGGGGTACCTAAAGTCCAAGCCAATATGCTCGTAGAGTATAGCTTACCATCGGTGCCTGAACTGGTTTATAGCGCTAATGTGCATTACAGCGGAAAACGTGCCGCTAATGATACAAATACGAGTTGGATAGATAGCTACACCACTTTAGACCTAGGGGCTCGTTACAGCACCAAAATAGGTCTTGTTCCTACCACTTTTAGGTTATCCGTTAATAATGTGACAGATAAGCGCTATTGGGCATCGATTTTCCCGGGGGGAAATAATGGCCAAGGCGGTGGTAATAGCGCATTTGTAGGTTCAGGCCGTGAAGTACGCGCAACCGCAACTTTTGATTTCTAATTAATCCTATAAAAATAAGGGGCACCCTTCTTTATTATTCAGCAAAGAAGGGTGACAAATATGAGAAAAGCTGATTTTTTACAAACGGTTATTTTGCTGGTAGGGCTGCTAACTTATGGTTTATCCCTAGCGAAAACAGATAACCCCGATCTACGGATTGCGACACCATGGCCGGCACAAAATACCATTATTATGATGTTGGGGTATGGTGAGCAGATTGTTGGTACATCGGTGATTGCGAAGAAAATTCTATTATTTCGCCAAATGTTACCTAACATTGATAATGTTCCAGTTATCAGCCTAAGTAACCAATTAAACCCAGAACAGATTATTTCATTACAAACACAATTATTGTTTGTTGCAAAAGGGATGGAAGTACCACAGAGAGACATTTTAGAAAGTGCGGGGGTGAAAGTTGTGGAGTACCCTGCCAATTCACTACAAGCTTTGCAGGAAAGAGTACAAGCAACGGCGATTGAGCTAGGCCCGGATGCACAGCAAAAAGCGATAGAATATCAACGTTATTTTGACCGCAATATTACATTAGTCAGAGAACGCTTAGTCGGGTTAACCGAGGGAGAGAAGCGGACGGTGTACCATAGTATGGGGAGTGCGTTATTTACCTCTGGTCGTCCCTCATTAAACCAAGACTGGATGGATTTAGCTGGCGCAAAAAATGTCGCTGAAACATGGTTTTCCAATAAGAAAAATAATTCTGGTGAAGTTTTACTCGAAACTATTATTGCGGCGAACCCTGATGTAATAGTGGCAATGAATAAAGAAGATGCACAGATAATAAAATCATCAGCTCAGTGGAGTGCGCTTCGCGCAGTAAAGAACCAGCAAGTATATGTGAACCCAAAGGGTATGTTCTGGTGGTGCCGTGAGACGTCAGAAGAAGCATTACAATTTTTATGGTTGGCGCAAACACTTTACCCCGAACGCTTTGCGGATATTGACATGAAACAGGAAACCGCAGATTTTTACCTGAAATTCTTTGCAATTCGCCTCAGTGACCAGCAAATCGATAAAATTTTGAACCCTTAAAATTTAGCTGCCAGTAAAACTGGCAGCTATTGATTTATTGGTGACGTTCTTTTAAACGTTTAATAATAGTACTTAAATCAAGTTCTTGGTCTTGCAGTAGTACCATTAAGTGATACATCAAATCAGCAGCTTCGTTAGTTAATTCAGCGCGGTCATTGACGGTGGCTGCTAAGGCCGTTTCAACACCTTCTTCCCCAACTTTTTGGGCGATACGTTTAGTGCCACTTGCATATAAACGAGCGGTATAAGAGCTTTCAGGTGATGCCGTTTTTCGCTCTTTTAGCAAGGTTTCTAGCTCAAACAGAAAGCCCCAATCACTTTGTGCGGGAGCAAAGCAACTTTGAGTGCCTTTATGACATGTTGGGCCATCCGGTAAGGCGAGCGCCAATAAAGTATCGCTGTCACAATCAGGGTAAATATCAACTAAATTTAAAAAATTATTTGATGTTTCACCTTTGGTCCACAAACGTTGTTTAGTTCGAGAATAAAAAGTGACTTTACGGCTGTCTAAAGTGGTTTGTAATGCTTCAGGGGTCATATACCCAAGCATTAATACATCCCCTGATACGGCATGTTGCACGATCACAGGCATTAAATTATCGACTTTTTGCCATGCCAGTTGGCTACATTGTTCTGTGGTTAACATACTCTAATTTGAACTCCATTTTCGGCTAGGTACTGTTTTAACTCACCGATATTAATAATTTGTTTATGGAAAACCGAGGCGGCTAAAGCCCCATCAACATTGGCGTCAGCAAAGGCATCAAGAAAATGGACTTTTTCCCCCGCACCGCCTGATGCGATGAGTGGTACTTGGCACACATCACGGACTTTTTTCAGTTGAACAAGGTCATATCCTTGGCGGACGCCATCTTGGTTCATCATATTCAAAACGATTTCCCCAGCGCCACGTTGTTGCACTTCTTTGACCCAATCGAGGGTTTTCCAATGAGTTTGTGTTGTACGTTTTTCATCACCGGTAAATTGGTATACAAGGTATTCATTAGTACTGTCATCAAACCAAGTATCGATACCAACAACAATACATTGTACGCCAAACCTATCTGCTAAGCGGCTGATTAAGGTTGGGTCAGATAACGCGGGGGAATTAATTGAAATTTTGTCTGCACCAAAAGACAGTATTTGAGCTGCATCTTCAACGCTTTTAATACCACCCGCTACACAAAATGGAATATCAATCACCTCAGCAACTTTAGCGACCCAGCTTTTATCCACAACGCGGCCATCCGACGAAGCTGTAATATCGTAGAATACCAGTTCATCAGCGCCTTCTTGTGCGTAGCGTTGCGCTAAAGGAACGATATCACCGATGATTTCGTGATTACGAAACTGCACCCCTTTAACGACTTGACCATCACGGACGTCCAAACACGGAATTATGCGTTTTGCCAACATTCGATTGCCTCCGTAACGGTAAATTTGCCTTCCAATAATGCACGACCAACAATAACCCCGGCGGCACCAGATGCTGGAATAGCCGCAATATCGTCTAAATTACCAATTCCTCCAGATGCTTGAAAGGCAATATCAGGGAATTTTTGGCTGATTTCTTGGTATAAATTCACATTAGAGCCGGTTAACGTGCCATCTTTAGAGATATCGGTGCAGAGCACATGTTTTAAACCATAAGGTTGATAGATTTCAATGGCTTGTTCTAATGTTAAATTTGAGTTTTCTTGCCAACCGCTGATAGCAATTTCTTTTACACCTTCGGTGTTAATGCGTACATCTAGAGCCAGTACAATGGCTTCTCCACCATAGGTTTCAAACCAAGTTTTTACGAGATCAGGTTTTGTTACGGCCGTTGAGCCGATCACCACGCGAGCCGCACCGGCCTCTAGCAATGCTTTAACATCGTCTTCGCTACGAATACCGCCACCAACTTGCACCGGCACACTAACGCCAGCTAATAATTTTTTAAGAAGTGGAATTTGGCGTTTTTGCGGGTCTTTAGCCCCCGTTAAATCCACAAGGTGTAAGAGTTTTGCGCCTTCTTTTTCATACTGTTGCAAGCGTGGCAGAGGGTCATTACCGTAATCTGTTTGCTTAGCGTAATCCCCTTGGTGTAACCGTACTACCGTGCCATCGATTAAATCTAATGCAGGAATGATCATGGTAATTACATCTCCAAAAAATTCTGAATCAAGCGAGAACCCGCAGCCCCAGAGCGCTCTGGGTGAAATTGTACGCCATAGAAATTATCGCGATTGATAGCACTGCTAAATAAATTTCCATATTGTGTTTGCGCAATGGTATTCGCTGAAATAGGCATAGCATAGCCGTGTACAAAATAAAAATAAGCATCATCGGCAATGCCTTTAAATAACGGGTTTCCAGCAAGTGCTTTGACTTGGTTCCAACCACTATGGGGAACAGGTAAACCGTTAGCATCCATTTTTTGTACTGGGCTATCAATCAGTCCCAGTAATGGGATATTTGTTTGCCCTTCTTCGCTAAAGGAGCCAAGCAATTGCATCCCTAAACAGATACCTAATACAGGTTGAGTTAGCGCCTTAATTAATGGGACTAATTCACGCTCAATGAGCTTTTCCATTGCAGCACTAGCGGTACCGACACCGGGTAGAAACACCTTGTCTGCCTGTAAAATAGTATTGGTTTCTCGGCTGATCACCGGGTCATAGCCTAAACGTTTTACTGCATAAGCGACAGACGCCAAATTAGCACAGCCAGTATCAAGGATGACGACGTTCATCACAAAACCCCTTTTGAGCTTGGGAGGGTATCCCCTTCAACGCGGATCGCTTGGCGCAGTGTCCGACCAAAGACTTTAAATAAGCTTTCTGCTTTGTGGTGATCGTTTTTTCCTTTTGTTTTTAGGTGTAATGTGCAGCCCATTGCATAGGAAAGTGAGCTAAAAAAGTGCTCAATCATTTCTGTACTTAAATCACCTACGCGTTGGTATTTAAATTCTGCTTTATATTCAAGGTGAGGGCGACCTGAAATATCCAGTGCGCAGCGTGCTTGGCATTCATCCATTGGGAGCACGAAACCAAAGCGTGCGATGCCTCGTTTATCACCTAAAGCAATTCTGAGAGCTTCACCTAATGCAAGCCCTGTGTCTTCAACTGTGTGGTGGTCATCAATAAATAAGTCACCATTGACCTCGATATTTAAACGGAAGCCGCCATGGGTCGCTATTTGGTCTAACATGTGGTCGAAGAAGCCAACCCCAGTGTTGATTTTACTGCCACCTTCTTGGTCTAACCAAACTTCTACTTGTATATTCGTTTCTTTGGTAACGCGTTCTACTCGTGCATGGCGATTACGTTTAGTGAGTTGTGCTGTGATCGCTTCCCAATCAAGCTCAGTTGCATTATAACGTAAGCCTTTGATCCCCATATTATCAGCAAGCTGAATATCGGTTTCGCGGTCACCAATCACATAGCTGTTTTCGCTATCTAATACATTGCTATCTAAATAGCGTTCTACCAATTGAAGTTTAGGTTTACGGCAAGGGCAGTTATCTTCAGGCTTATGAGGGCAAATTAGAACTTCGTCAAACGTGATGCCTTGAGAAGTGAAAATTTGCATCATTAAATTATGGGGTGGTTCAAAGTCAGCAGTTGGGAAGCTATCGGTGCCTAAGCCATCTTGGTTGGTTATCATCACTAAGCGGTAATTGGCTTTTTGCAGAGCAAGTAAGCTAGGAATGACCGCTTTTTCAAAGGCGAGTTTGTTTAAGCTGTCGACTTGAAAATCCGTCGGTGGCTCAGTAATTAAGGTACCATCACGGTCGATAAAAAGAATTTTCTGGCTCATGAGTCATTCCTAATTAGCAAAGTGCTGCAATAGCTTCAATAACACGGGTATTTTCAATTTCTGTCCCGATAGTAATGCGTAAACAGTTTTCAAGACCAGGTTGTTTACTTTGGTCACGTAAAATAATGCCTTGATCCCACAGGGCTTTAAACACTTTATTGCCATCTTTAAAGCGCACTAAAATATAGTTAGTTTCACTCGGATAAACATGTTCAACCACCGATAAGTCACGCAGGGCTTCACTGAGGGCGATGCGGTTTTCTGTTACGGTTTTTACGCGGTTTCTCATGGTGGTTATGCCTTGTTCATCTAAGGCTTGAGCCGCAATCATGGCAACCGGTGTTGATAATGGATAAGGCGCAATCACTTTTAATAGCACTTCAATAACTTCAGGTGAAGCAAGGGTAAAACCACAACGTAACCCAGCGAGAGCGAAAGCTTTTGATAAGGTTCTTAAAATAACTAAATTTGGGTATTCTGCTAACCAAGTAGTCACGCTATATTGCGGGCAAAATTCAATATAGGCTTCATCAACTACCACCAATGCACGGCCCGCTGCCATATCTAACACTTCACGTAAATCTTTATTATCGATGATATTGCCCGTTGGGTTATTTGGGCTACAAATATAAATCAGTTTGGTATTAGATAAGTTTTCACGGATTGCATTAACGTTTAATGCCCAGTCTGGCAACGCCATGATTTTCTTTTGTTCAACACCAAAGGTTTCTGCACTGACGCTGTACATGCCATAGGTTGGCGGGCAAAACATCACCGCATCTTTTCCCGGCTCACAAAATGCGCGGATCAACAACTCAATGGACTCATCGGCTCCACGGCAAACCAACACCTGTTCTGGTGTAATTTGCGTATAAGCCGCATAGTTATTGATTACGGCAACCGGTTGGCATTCAGGGTAACGGTTAAGGTTATGTTCACTGAATTGATAATCAGGGGCAATGGGGTATTCGTTGGCATTGAGCCAGACATCACCATTTCCACCTAAGCGCCGTGCAGACATATAAGGGGTCATGGTTTTAACATTTTCACGTGCAAGACTGGCGGCATTAAATTTTTGGCTCATGACTTACTCCTGATTTTGTTTTTTTAGTTCGTTAACGCGTAAGGTAACGGCATTTTTGTGAGCGGTGAGTTGCTCTGCTTGAGCTAAAGTTTCGATGGTGTTGGCTAGCCCTAATAGGCCTTGTTTAGACAACTTTTGTACGGTCATGCGTTTCATAAAATCAGCAAGGCCAAGGCTTGAATAAGTCGAGGTATAGCCATAGGTCGGTAAAACGTGGTTAGTCCCTGATGCGTAATCCCCCGCAGACTCCGGTGACCAGTCACCAACGAATACTGACCCTGCACTAGTGATAGCGTCGACTAGGTTATCAGCATCGCGGGTTTGTAATATTAAATGCTCAGGGCCATAGCGATTGCTAATTTCAACGCATTGTTCGATCGAATCAGCGATGATCACACGGCTGGCACTCAGTGCTTCCCTTGCAATTTCTGCACGAGAAAGTTGCGCTAATTGTTTTTCTGTTTCCTCAATCACGCGCTGGGCAAAGTTTTCATCGTTAGTTAATAAAATGACTTGTGAATCAGGGCCGTGTTCCGCTTGTGATAGTAAATCAGATGCGGTGAACGCTGGGTTTGCTCCGCTATCCGCAATCACTAATACTTCAGAAGGGCCCGCTGGCATATCAATGGCAGCACCATCATGGCTTTGGCTGACTTGGCGTTTTGCCTCTGTGACATAGGCATTACCGGGGCCAAAAATTTTATCCACTGTAGGAATGCTTTGGGTGCCAAATGCCATGGCGGCAATCGCTTGTGCGCCACCTACTTGGAAAATATCGCTAATACCACACAGCTTGGCTGCATACAGAATTTCATCAGCAATTGGTGGAGGAGAGCACAGGATAATTTTCCGACAACCCGCAATATTGGCTGGTGTTCCCAACATCATAACCGTTGACAGTAATGGCGCGGAACCACCCGGAATATACAAGCCAACCGCATCAATTGGGCGCGTGATTTGCTGGCAAACAACACCAGCTTGGGTTTCTACCGTTATTGGTACAGGCTTTTGCGCCTCATGAAAACGACGGATATTGCCAATTGCCGTTTTCATTGCAGTTTTAATTTCATCACCAAGACGAGCTTCAGCTTCATCTACCGTATTCGCTGCAATACGCACGGTGTCGATTTCGGTTTTATCGAAACGACGGCTTAAGGTTTGAAGGGCAAGGTCACCTTCACGACGGACTTGGTCGATAATGTCACTGACCGCGCTAGTAATGCTGCCAGAGGCAGCAATAGCAGGGCGCATCAGCAATGCACTTTGTTGTTGGTCGTTACAATCTGCCCAGCGAATTGGCTGGTTGAATCCCATTTCCATGACGATTTACTCCATCATTTTTTCGATTGGCAGAACAAGAATTGAACTTGCGCCTAATGCTTTCAGTTTTTCCATGGTTTCCCAGAACAAAGTTTCGGAGCTAACCATGTGCATTGCTACACGGCTTTGTTCACCCGCTAGAGGTAAAATAGTTGGGCGCTCAGCACCAGGCAGTAGTGCAATAATTTCTTCCAGTGTTTCACTTGGCGCGTGTAACATGATGTATTTAGATTCGCGAGCTTGGATAACGCCTTGAATTCGGGTCATCATGCGGTCAATGAGTTGCTGTTTATCTGCCGACATTTCACCATCGCGTTGGATTAAACAGGCTTTTGAACGGTAAATGACTTCCACTTCTTTCAGCCCGTTTGCCTCTAATGTCGCCCCTGTTGAGACTAAGTCACAAATCGCGTCTGATAGGCCTGCACGTGGTGCAACTTCAACTGAGCCATTAAGTAAGCATGATTTAAATTGAATGCCTTTTTGGTCGAAATAACGTTTTAATAAGTGCGGGTAAGAAGTTGCAACGCGGGAACCATTTAAGCATTCTGCACCGGTATAGTTGAAATCTAATGGTGCAGCAAGTGATAGGCGGCAGCCGCCAAAATCAAGGCGACGTAGTGTTTTATATTGAGGGTCTTCACCTTGAGCACGGCGATTTAATAGCTCTTCTTCCAGAACGTTTTCACCAATGATACCGAGGTCAACAACGCCATCCATAACCAGCCCTGGAATATCATCATCGCGGACACGAAGTAAATCAATAGGCATATTTTCTGCATAAGCAATCAAACGTTGTTGTTGTAAATTAATTTTGATCCCACAGCGAGATAGTAATTCTCTTGATTCTTCACTCAGACGACCTGATTTTTGAATTGCAATACGTAAACGTGATTTATCCAACATAACCTTACCCCATATTCCTTTAATAAATTTTTGTTTTAAAATAAAAAAACCCTCGGAAGATAATCTTCCGAGGGTTTTCTCAATTCGCATTTCAGCCACCGGAAGATTCATTGATCGTCTTCCAGCACACATCGCCCGAAAGACTAATCAGGATGATGGTGATGATGATGGTTGCGTGAAATACGATTCATAATGTCTTCCGTTCTCTAATTTACGTGAATGACTAAACATTCACTGTGCTAACTAAATACTCATTGGTATTCAACCTATCCGATTTCCCCCTATGAATGCAACCTTTTTTTAAAAAATAACCAATAATAATTAGTTGAGTAGGATTTATAGTGATAAATCCCTCAAAAAATGTATTCGGAAGTTTTAAGGTTTTCAGATAACCTAGAGTGAATTTCAGTGAATGAGTCAATGGAGGATCGATTGTATGAAAAAAGTGACCATCGTTGGGCTAGGTTGGGTTGGGTTACCATTGGCTCAGGCTTTATTAGCAAAGGGTATTCAAGTTGTCGGAACTAAGACGACACCTGATGGCATAGAGGCCGCCCGTGCTGTGGGCATAGAATGCTATGCATTAAAGCTAACCCCTGAAATTGAGTGTGACAGTGAAGATTTAACTCAGCTTATGGTGGAGAGCGATGCCTTGGTCATTTTGCTCTCGCCTTCAAAAGTGAATGTGGACCAATACGTTGAAGCGATTGAAACTTTAGTTAATTGTGCAGTCACTTTTCGAGTGCCAAAAGTGATTTTTACCTCTTCTACCTCGGTATATGGGGAGCAAGATGGTGAAATCACGGAAAAAGCGAATCTTAATGGGTCAACAACCTCAGCGACGGCACTCATAAGGGCTGAACGCTGGTTACACCAATTGCCGAACATTTCAGTGGATATTTTACGACTCGCCGGTTTAGTGGGAGAGAAACGCCATGCGGGCCGGTTTTTAGCGGGTAAAACAGGGGTTAAAGGGGCTAACCTACCGGTGAATATGGTGCATCAAGATGATGTTATCACGGCAATTTTACTATTGCTTCAGCAGCCTGATGGCGGCCATATTTTTAACTTGTGTGCACCAACGCACCCCACACGCGCGGAATTCTATACCAAGGCGGCTAAATCGATTGGCTTAGTACCACCTGAATTTATTGATGAAATAAATGAGTCAGGAGGTAAAGTAATTAATGGTAATAAGATTTGCCAAGAACTTGGGTTTGAATATCAATATCCAAACCCTGACTTGATGAATATGACGCTATAATCACTTAATTGGGATCATAACAATTTTTTTGAATGCAGGGCGTGTGGTTAATTGCTGATACCAACGCTCTAAATTTTTGAATTCAGGGCGGTCGGTAACGATTTCATGCCATGGATAAAATAGCGGTGCGATAGCAATATCAGCAATGCCAAATTTGTCGCCACTGAAGTAAGCTTGGTTTGCTAATGCATCGTCGGCAATTTGCAATAATTTATTAATGTTGCCATAAATTACCTTAGCGAGTTCTGGGTCCCTTTCTGCTTGTGGGACACGGACAATTTTGTTCATCATCTGTTTGATGTGTTCAAACAGATTAGCACTACTCCAATCCATCCATTTATCCGCTGCGGCTTTCTCTTGCAGGTCTTTAGCGATCAATAAGTGAGAGTGATCAAACTTTTCCGTAAGGTAACGTAAAATTGCATTTGATTCCCACAGTGCAAAGTCATCATCCTGTAGAGTTGGAATTGTACTGTTTGGATTCATTTTTTTATATTCAGGTGTATCTAACCCACCAAATGGGCCACCCACATCTTTTTGATTATAAGCGACATTTAATTCTTCTAAGCACCAAAGTACCTTTTTAACGTTGGAAGAGTTGACGCGTCCCCAGACAGTTAACATTGCAGCCTCCTAAATTGATTTTTTTGTCATCAGCCATGGTTAAGATAGATTAAATTCACTCGTAGGCAAATCTTTATTTCCTATAGGTGGTCTCAGTGAAAATAAAGTCTTATATTAGGCTTGGTTAGATTGAGTTATCGCATTTGATCACAGCGGTGGTTTCATCGTTTAGTGATGTTGAGCAAGATGATATTTATTTTAAATGTTTTATGAATAAGTGAAGGAATAACCGATGAGTAAAAAAATGTTGTCCCTAAAAACCCGACAAGTCGGGGTTGGGTTGAGTCTATTGATTGCCGTAAGTGGGAGTACGTATGCGGCTCAGACCCCGGTTGCTCCTCAAGTTGATGCAAAAGCATTCGTTCTAATGGATTATAAAAGTGGCAAAATCCTAGCGTCTGCAAACCCTGACGAGCGTTTAGACCCTGCAAGCTTGACTAAAATTATGACCAGTTATGTGGTAGGTCAGGCAGTTAAATCAGGGAAAATTACGCCGCAGGATATGGTAACAGTGGGGGAAGACGCATGGGCGACAGGAAACCCGGTATTAAAAGGCTCTTCACTCATGTTTTTGAAGCCGAAAGACCGTGTTTCAGTATTGGATTTAAACAAAGGAATTGTTATCCAGTCAGGGAATGATGCCAGTATCGCTTTAGCTGATTATGTTGCGGGGAGCCAGGATTCATTTGTCAGTTTAATGAACCATTATGTGCAACAAATAGGCTTAAAGAATACACACTTTAAAACAGTTCATGGCCTAGATTCTGAAGGGCAATTTAGTACAGCACGCGATATGGCTATTTTAACACAAGCGATGATCCGTGATGTCCCCGATGAATATGTATTGCATAAAGAGAAAGAATTTACCTTTAATAAAATTCGCCAACCTAACCGTAACCGTTTGTTGTGGAACCAAAATTTAAAAGTTGATGGCGTAAAAACAGGGCACACTAGTGGCGCAGGGCATAATTTAGTGGCATCAGCCACGGAAGGTGATATGCGCTTAATTTCTGTTGTGTTAGGGGCGCCAAGTGACCGAGTGCGTTTTTCAGAAAGTGAGAAGTTACTGACTTGGGGTTTTCGCTTTTTTGAAACGGTGACACCAATAAAAGCAGACACCACATTGAAGAAACAACGGGTTTGGTTTGGGGATACCTCGGAGGTTTCACTCGGTGTTGCTGATGATGTTTCTATCACAATCCCTAAAGGGCAGCTACAAAATTTAAAAGTAGATATTCAGCTTACAAATGATTCCCTTGAAGCACCTTTAGCGAAAAACCAAGCGGTAGGGACGATTAACTTTATTCTGAATGGTGAAGTCGTTGAGCAACATCCTTTAGTGGCAAAATCTGCTGTTGAGGAAGCCGGGTTCTTTGGTCGTATTTGGGACTATATCATGAAAACCATCAGCGGCTGGTGGAGTGCAATCTTTGGGTAAGTGATTATCTTTAGCTAAAACTAGCCCTAACCGCCCCACTATGGGGGATTAGGGCTAGATAGTGTATACAAGTATTTATTCGCAGTGTGCCAGTTTAATGGCTAGCCCGCCTTGGGAGGTTTCACGGTATTTTGCGTTAATGTCTTTGCCTGTTTCATACATCGTTTCAATAACTTTATCAAGGCAAACACGCGGGTCACTGACTCGTCGTAATGCCATACGCGCCGCATTAACTGCTTTCACCGACGCGATTGCATTTCGTTCAATACAAGGGACTTGAACTTGCCCGCCAACGGGGTCACAAGTTAACCCTAAATTATGTTCCATCGCAATTTCCGCGGCGATACACACTTGCTCAGGGCTACCGCCCATTAACTCTGCGAGACCTGCAGCCGCCATTGAACAAGCAACACCAACTTCCCCTTGGCAACCAACTTCAGCACCTGAAATCGATGCGTTCATTTTATATAGAGCACCGATAACCCCTGAGACTAAAAAATACCGAGTGTAGGAGTTCTCATTCACAGGGCGAATGAATTTATCATAATAGGCTAACACGGCGGGGACTATGCCACAGGCGCCGTTAGTTGGAGCTGTTACAACGCGGCCACCGGCAGCGTTTTCTTCATTGACGGCAAGAGCAAACATGTTGATCCAATCAATGACCGCCATAGGGTCTGTGTTTGTGCTATCGGTTGTGACAAGTTGGCGGCGTAGTGCTGCGGCACGGCGAGGGACACGTAATGGACCGGGTAATAAACCCTCCGTTGTCACGCCGCGTTCAATACCGGCTTTCATTACATCCCAAACGGAGGATAAATAATGTTGAATTTCATCTTTACTGCGTAAAGCTAATTCATTTTGCATTACCAGTGCAGAAAGGGATAAACCTGTTTCCTTACAATGCTTTTGTAAATCTGCCGCATATTTAAACGGATAAGGGACTTGAACTGCATTTTCATTCTCTTGGCCGAAATGCTCTTCATCAACGATAAAGCCACCACCAATGGAATAGTAATTTTTAGTGTATAGAATTTCGTTACCTGCAAATGCCGTGATAGTCATTCCATTTTCATGGAGCGGCAAGTTGGTATGATGAAAGTTCATCCCACCTTCGGTCGGAAAATCGACCTCATGTTGCCCTTGGGCTAAAAGAAGTTTACCTGTGTGCTCGACATTACGCATAAACGCAGGAATAGCGTCAATATCAATAGTATCGGGTAAGTTACCCGCAAGCCCCATAATGATTGCCATATCTGTGGCGTGCCCTTTACCTGTCAGGGAAAGCGAGCCGTATACATCAACCGCAATACGTGTAGTGGTGGTAAGTAAGTTTTGTTGAATAAGGTCATCAACAAATTGTTTGCCCGCTTTCATTGGGCCGACAGTGTGGGAACTTGAAGGGCCGATGCCTATTTTGAAGATATCAAATACACTAATCATATTCAGTGCTTCCTTTTGTAGAAAGTCATTGAAATCAGGTCGCTATTTTCATAATAACGACCTGGTAGCTTCAATTAGAAGAATAACTTATATATTGCCGCAGAGATAGCGACTAGACCCATAATTACGATAAATACATTACTGATTTTATCGGCATATTTGCGCATTGCAGGCACTTTGTTGATGGCATACATTGGCATCAGGAACAATAAGATGGCGATAACAGGCCCACCGAGGCTTTCGATGATATCCAGTACGCCAGGGTTTAATGTTGCAACTATCCATGTAGTGACTAGCATGAAGATTGCGGTACCACGGTTTAGCTTACGAACATCAACGGTTTTACCCTTTGCACGATAAGCACGTTCAACTAGGCCATTGAAACCTTCACGAGCACCTAGATAGTGCCCTAGGAAAGATTTAATAATTGCGATGAATGCAATAATTGCAGCTGCGTATTTGATGAATGGTTGATCGAAGTAGCCAGATAAATAGTCAAGAATACTGATATTTTGTGCTTTCGCCTGTGCTAGGTCTGCTGAAGATAAAGTAAACACACAACTAATGACGAAGAACATGACAGTCAAAACCATCAAAACATGTGCAGAAGCAAGAATACGTGAACATTTTTTTTCCGCTGCATCGCCATATTCTTCGCGTTTTGCGACAGAGAAAGCCGAGATGATAGGAGAATGGTTAAATGCAAACACCATCACTGGGATTGTTAACCAAATAGTGATCCAAATACTTTGCCCACCTGTATTTTTAGTGGCTTCAGTGATGCCTTCAAAGGTTAATGTATTCAGTACATCCCCACTCCAATGAGGGATCATATACAAAGAAAAGGCAACTAATACAGCGATAAATGGGAAAACCAGCATACTCATGACTTTGACTATGTATTTTTCACCAAAAGCAACAATCGCCATTACACCACCAACAAGGATCAAGGCAAGTAACCAGCGAGGTGGCGCGCCAACACCTAATAATTCTGTTAGGAATTTATTCACGTTATTGGTGATAGATACACCATAAACCAGCAAAATAGGGTAGATCGCGAAGAAATAAAGTAGGGTGATCCAGTTGCCTGCTGTACGACCAAAGTGTTCTTCTACAACACCAGTAATATCTGTGTCAGGTTTCGAACCAGAAAGAACGAACCGAGTTAAACCGCGATGAGCAAAGAACGTCATAGGGAAGGCTAAAACTAGCATCAATAAAACAGGTAATAAGCCGCTCATACCTGCGTTGATTGGCAAAAACAGTACTCCAGCACCGATAGCTGTACCATATAAACCCAGCATCCATACTGTGTCAGTTTTGCGCCAAGCATTACTGTTTACTGTTTGCGAGGCTGTTTTGTCGATGGAACCAACTTTTGTTGCATCCATAATAGTCTCCGAAAATAAAAGTCAAAAAAATCATTTAAGCGTAACGTTCAAATGCGTTACGACGTTTTAATCTTTTGGTACGAACAATTATTAAATAACAATCGTTTTCTTTTACGTAACAATCTGATTAGAAATAAAACTAAAAGTAATACTAATTTTATCTTCAATCAGTTTTGTAAATTTATCAGTAAATTTTAAAAATGGTTTTTGAGTGTGTGAATCTATAGTTTAACAGAATAAAGTACCGTGATCATTCTCTCAAAAGAGAAATATCCACCAAGTTTGCAAGGAATCATTATATTTTATAAAATTGTTAATAAAATTTGCGTTAGGTTTATTTTTTAAAACGTTTATATATTGATTTAATGAATTCTAAATAAGCTAAATACAAACAGAATTAAATTCTGCTGGAAAAACATTATTATATTAATAATCAGCATTAAACTGATTGAAATATAATCCACGCTAATCTAAGTATGAAGTTTTACTCTAATGCTAGGGCAATAAATTAGACTTTTGTCTTATGTAATGTGTTGTTATTTAACATTATATTTTTATTTCTTGGAATGGTTTAGTGAGTGATTAACCAGAGGGTAATTTGTTGGGGTTAAAATCATATATTAATTATTTATAGATATTTTCATGTCATTTTTTGTGACTTTTTTTGCGTCGAAAAAAATAATTAAAAAGCGTAACAAAATATTTGTTAATTAATTGTTTTAATAATTATGTTTAATACTTAAAAATAATTTTAAAGAAGAGGGAGAAAATAAGCAGAAACTTTGATTTAGCTCAATTTCTAAAATGAATAAAAGTACTGGTATTAATTAACACCAGTACTTTTTAATGACTATGGTTGGAACCAACCTTTGCGAATAAGAGAACCAAAAATTAAACTATAAAGCCGGGTTATAGGTTCTTGGATTTTATTTGCACCAATAGACCAGATAACCTGTGCAATTCCGCAGGCAACAATTGCTAATATAAAGGCACCTGCCATATCTAAAGGCCAATGGACACCTAGGTAAATGCGTGACCACGCAATCACGATAGCCGGTATCATCATCACTAACCCCACCCAAGTTCTTAGCCAGAAAAGGAAGGCAAAGGCGAAAGTAAAGACAATGGTGCCATGGTTGCTTGGAAATGATGGTGTGGCTTCATGATCTGAGAAGTTTGTTCCAATTCCCATGACAAATGGGCGATCGTGTGGGGCAATATAGCCAATTAACCAAGAAATGGCTAAACCTACAACAATAGCAATCGCTGCTTTGCATGCAAAAGCACGTTGGCGGGTCATATTTGGCTGGGCACCCCAGAACCAACAGGCAACAGTAAAAAGTGGAAAAATAAGGATTAAGCGCTTGGCAATAACATTGGCTAGCGCAATGGTTCCACTCGCGGTCTCTGGTGTGGCATTGATCAAATTGAAAAGATCAAGATTCAGTTGTTCCAGCACAGTTCAGTACCTCGGACAGTTAGTAAATAAGACAGAGCAAACATGTAAGAGGGAGAGATTAAAGTTTCCGACTTAGCAGGTAAAGTCCCTTTGTCTTATTATTGAAAGCGTTGTGCGACAAATTTACTTGCGGTTAAACAATTACTCAATGATTATTTAACGCGGTAAAGTGTTTTCGCGTCGTTGAGGAAGGGGAAAAATCGTGTGGTGGCAAAAAGAAATACAGCTCAATGCAAAACAAAGGGGATTCCATTTAGTCACAGAGGAGATCCTTCAGCAATTGCCTGAACTAAGTTCAATCGATATTGGTTTAGTGAATATTTTTATTCAGCATACATCTGCCTCTTTGACAGTCAATGAGAATGCAGATTATACCGTTAGAGAAGATTTTGAGCGTTTCTTTAATAAAGCAGTGCCGGAAAATGAACCTTATTTTAAGCATACTTATGAAGGAAGTGATGATATGCCTGCGCACCTTAAAAGTAGTTTATTAGGAGCTAGTTTGACTATCCCTGTGACAAAAGGGCGCTTAAATCTTGGAACATGGCAGGGGATCTACTTGTGTGAACATCGTAATTACGGCGGAAAACGCAGGTTAATTATTACATTACAAGGGGAACTTGCTGATTAGAAACAAAAAACCCGATAGCATGAAAACATAGAGTTGGCTATCGGGCTCCTCAATATGGGGACATCAAAGAAAAGCAGTGGCATAAATTAAGACCCCATCTAAAAAAGAAAGTTCTCAGGCAGATGAAAAAAAATGCACTTTTTTATGAAATTTAAATGAAATAGCACAAAAAGAACAAGCAAAGTGTGAGTACTTGTCAATAAGTGAACCACTTTGCTTGTTGAGTAGAGAAATCTGAGGGGCTAATTATTTGTATAGATCCAAATTTTCTTTTGCATAAGCTTCAAAATCAGTGCAACCGCCGATATGAGTTTCATCAATAAAAATTTGTGGCACAGTTTCAACAGGTTTACCGACAGTTTTAGACAGATCTTCTTTAGAAATGCCTTCAGCTTGGATATCGACATAACGGTAGTCAAAATCGTCACGTTCATTTTTCAGTTTTTCAGCAAGTTCTTTCGCACGAACACAATAGGGGCAGCCAGGGCGACCAAAAATAACAGTATACATAGTATCTCCTTTTATCTTGAACTCGAATTTTAATCGTAATATTCAATACTATGCCTACATAAATTGTGAAATAAAAGTCGAATTTTCCTGTTATACCTATAGGTATGACATATAATCGAGAGAGTATGATAGCGATGTAACAGTGGAAAGGTAACTATAATGAGTAACAAACCGGAATCTAAAGGGACTATGCGCTCATTAGCGGATATGCCCAAACCTATTTTGGTATTAGAAGGTGTGGGAATTATACTCCTGATAATCGTTTTACTGACATTAAATGATTATATGACATTACCTGAACCTTTAATGCAGCAAGGGGTAATAATTGCGATTATTATGGTTGGGATTGGCTGTTTAGTTCCTGCTGTCATTCATATTATTTGGCGCGCTATCCATAGTTTAAGTTTTTTAGGGATTGATAATAAACAATCGACCAAAAAGCACAGCCAAAAACCAGAATCTTTTGATGATAAACACGATGAATAGCCATAAAAAACGTGGTTTCGCTAGCGTTTCGGCTTACAATGTGTGAAAATTATTCGCTTTTCTGTTAGAGGTGAAATCAAGGCTCTAACAAACCGATATTGCATGATTATTTTGAGTTGAAGAAGGTTTATTGCCCATGGATTCTATTTGTTACCCTGACATCACAAAGTTACGTGAATGGCTAGACCAACTCAAAACCTCTTATTTCGAGTGTGATTCCTGCGCAGCATTGCATTTACCTCATATGCAAAACATAGAGGGTATTTTTGATGCGAAGCTCGATATTTTAAATAATGTTTTGGTACTGTCTGCATTAGCCGAGTTGAAACCAACGGCTATTGTGACGCTTGTGGCGAATATCAGCCAAATCAATGCCAGTTCATTAACAGCTAAAGTTTTTCTTGAAATTAACGATGAAAACTTACCTAAACTCGTTGTGAGTCAATCATTTTCCTTAGAAGCAGGAATGACTTACCGACAGTTTTGCCTTTTTGTGCAGCAAGCAGAAGACCAAATTTCTGCTATTGTTTATGAAATCTTTAGTAATAATCTCTTGTATGCCAATCAAGGTGATTTTAGTGAGGATGACGGCTCTGCTGAAGATGAGTCGGAGTTTTCTCCTGATGATGATAAACCTTCCATAATCCTTCACTAACTTTTTGTTATGCATTGTGAAAAATACCTCACGGGCGCATGTCGCTCGTGCCAATGGTTAGAACTGACACCAGAACAACAAATTGCTGCAAAGCAGGGGCAACTACAGGCGTTATTACCAGAAATTGAAGCTATTAAGTTTCAACCCCCCGTCACTGGCTTACAAGTCGCTTTTCGTAATAAAGCGAAAATGGTGGTTAGTGGGAGTGTTGAAAGGCCAATTTTCGGGATTATCGGAGAAAATGGGGTCGGTGTCGACCTAACGGATTGCCCATTATACCCCGCCTCATTTTCAGATATCTTTAGTGTGCTTTCCCCCTTTATCGCTCGAGCAGGGCTCACGCCGTACAACATTGAACGCAAACGTGGGGAACTGAAATATCTTTTGTTAACACAAAGCCGACACACGGGTAGGTTTATGCTGCGCTTTGTGCTGCGTTCAGAGAAAAAACTGGTTCAGCTCAAAAATGCATTGCCTTGGTTACAAGAGCAATTACCACAACTTGAGGTGATTACGGCAAATATTCAGCCCGTACATATGGCAATACTCGAAGGCGAGGAAGAGATTTTCTTAACCCCGCAACACACATTGCGTGAGGAGTTTAATCAAGTTCCTTTGTTTATTCGACCACAAGGTTTTTTCCAAACTAATCCTGTTGTTGCAGCTAAGCTATACCAAACCGCGAGAGAGTGGGTAAAAGCATTAAATATTCATAGCTTGTGGGATTTGTTTTGTGGGGTTGGGGGTTTTGGGTTGCACTGCGCTGAAAAAGAGACCCGCTTAACTGGCATTGAAATCAGTGCTCCTGCAATTGCCAGTGCTCAACAATCAGCGAATGAACTAGGGCTACAATATGTTGAATTTAAAGCCCTCGACTCTACGCGTTTCGCTACCGCTAATCAGGATATTCCGCAGCTTATTTTAGTCAATCCACCACGTAGAGGAATAGGTAAAGCACTGTGTGATTACCTTTCTCATATGCAACCTGAATATATTCTCTATTCAAGCTGTAATGCAAAAACGATGGCACAAGATTTGAAGTGGTTGTCTGGCTATCAAGTTTGTAAGGTACAACTGTTTGATTTATTTCCACACACTGCACATTTTGAAGTGCTTACGTTGTTAAAGCGTATTGTACAGTAAAGGCCAACAATGCAATATTCGTTATATCATTTGGGTAATTAATTTAATTTTTTAGCAGTAATGAATCCATAGATAATACTCTAAACTTAAACTCATCTATATGATCCGGTATAGGTTTATTGCTATGGTAGGAGAGCAAATATTTTAGGTTCTCTAAAAAATCATTTTCGTTATCATATTTTTTTATACCTCTGTTAGGGTCGAAAAACTTATATATATGATTGTTTTTATTGTGTTTAATTGAAATTGCCATGCAATGGCCATCATAAGAAATCAATGAATAATAATCATTGTTAGATTTTAATTTATTCTCTATTTCAGCTTTTAGGTTTTCAATAGTTGATTGTTTTTTGTTTATTTGTAAGTTTGTATAGTCATAAATAGGTAGGCTTATATTATTGATTAACCCTAAATTTATATTTTTAGCTGTATTTTTATACATTTCTAGTTTAGATATAAACCCGAAAGCATTAGCTAGGAAGGTTTTAATTTCTTCATCATCTAACGGTAAGTCAGATATTATTTTATTTTTTATTGTCTCATTCAAGATTTCATGGCAATAGTAAATTTCTATTGAATCCTCTTTGTTTTTCCTAACTAAATTATAGTAAAAGGTAATTAACTCTATAATTTCGTATTTATTATCTAAATAACTTACGTTTTTATTTATATGAGATATATTTTTCTTTAGTAGATAGGTTATGTTGTATAGGTTTTTTATATTATGATCATTTTCCTTGTTTTCTAGATGTGTTAAATTTTTATCAGTTTTGACATTTGTGTTTATATTGATGAATGGTAATATTTTTCTTTTCTTATCAATAAGTAATGAACTTATTTCATGTGCGATTTTATTGAAATAATATGCGCGTTCATAACTAATCTGAATATTAAGGCCATTGACTATATTCTTATTTAATAAAATTATTTCAGTATTATTTGTTTTTTTGTTTTTTAAACGGCTATTTTGAGATTTTATGGATTTTAAAGTAGTCTCCATCGATTCAATTAGTTTATCCCCTTCATTCTTATTTTCATTAAGAAGGTATAGGTTTGATAAACCGTGGCAAATCCCATTACTAGCGTTAGAGGTATTTCTGACTTGAGTTAGTTTTTTTCTTAGGGCATTATTTTCTTTTTTATTAAAGTATGTAAGCAATTTTTCTTGCTTAAAAGGAATGTCAAATTGAATTTTTCGCATAATTAAACTCATTAATCGTATCTATTTAATTAGTTGAATTATTACATTTGCAATTTAAATATTCTTTAAAAATCCGATTGAGCAAATAAAAAAAGCTTGGTATTACACCAAGCTTTTTTACTTGTCGACAGGAAGAAGGACTAACTCCTGTGCTCAAATTCCAACGCTTTACGCTCGATTAAACGCATTAGCACTGTTAAAATTGCATTGACCACTAAATAAATAATCCCCGCAGCAACAAACGCCATGACATTCCAGCTTTGCCCAAAGATCAGTTGGCTGTAGCCCATGACATCTAGCATTGTAATCGTACTGGCAAGTGAAGTACTTTTGAAAATCAGAACGACTTCGTTGGAATAGGACGATAACGAACGTTTAAAGGCATAAGGCAAAATAATACGCATGGTTTGCATTTTACTCATCCCGAGGGCTTGGCACGACTGCCATTGGCCTGATGGAATGGCTTTAACTGCGCCATGGAATAACAAAGTGGAATACGCTGCACTGTTTAGTGCTAATGCGAGCATCGCACATACCCATGGGGTCGAGATAAACTCCCAGAGCATTGGATAATCCTTCAACGATTTAAACTGGCTTGGACCATTATATATTAAGAAAAACTGTACCAATAAAGGCGTGCCAGTAAATAGCGTGATATAGACTTTAACCGCTTGAGAAACCACGGGGGTCTTAAGCGAGAGAATTAAAGTAAATAATATCGCTAAAAGAAAAGCCACAATAAGAGCACTAAACGTCAGTGATAAGCTGGTTGGTAGCCCCGGAAGAATATCTAAAATTAAATCAATCATTTTGATTCACCTCGCTCAAAGCGAGTGGTACGCAATTCAATACGTTTTAAGATAACTTGACTGACTAACGTAATAGCAAGGTAAATCAACCCTACAATGGCGTACCATGTGAAAGGTTCGTGAGTTCTATTAACGATTGTTTTTGTTTGTAGCATTAAATCATTAACACTGATGAGTGAAACTAACGCAGTATCTTTTAATAATACAAGCCATTGGTTACCTAATCCAGGAAGTGCATGGCGCCACATTTGCGGCATAATGAACCGAAAGAAAATAGTGCGTTTGTTTAAACCTAATGCAAAACCGGCTTCCCACTGACCATAAGGTACTGCTTTTAAAGCTCCTCTCAATGTTTGTGATGCATAAGACGCATATAACAAGGCGAGGGCAATGACACCGCAGACAAATGGGGTGTAATCAAATTCACCGCTATCAGCAAAGAAAATGCTAGGGTCAATTTGAATAGTGGTTTGCCAAAAACCGAGGTTTATATCGAACCCATCACCAAGCAAATTGATCAGTTGTAATGTACCAAAGTAGACAAACAACACGACCAGTAATTCAGGTAGACCACGGATCAAAGTAACCCAGCAAGTCCCTAAAAAGGCAATAGGTTTAAAACGGACGGACTCCCACGCAGTAAATAACATGGCGAGGATCAGCCCTAAAACCAGTGCAGAAACAGCAAGGCCGACGGTGATACCGGCGGCACTTGTTAAAAATAGAAAGTTGCTCATTAATTATATCAATTACTGTTGAAACCATTTTTTGTGGATAGCATCATAAGTGCCGTCTGCTTTAACTTCAGCTAAGGCTTTATTCATTTTATCCAGTAGCTCTTTATTTCCTTTACGAACAGCAATACCTAGACCAATACCGAAGTATTGTGGATCAGTGACTTTTTCGCCAACAGCCGTTAGGTTTTCATTACCTTTCGCTTTTAACCACTCATCAGCAACAGCGGTGTCACCAAAGACAGCATCAATACGGCCATTTTGTAAATCTAAAATGGCAGATTGATAGTTATCATAAGGAACGGTTGTCATCCCTTTATGTTGTTCCATGATGTATTTCTGGTGAGTTGTCCCATTTTGCACACCGATTTTTTTGTCTTTTAGTTGATCAACCGAAGAGATTTTCTCTTTTACTGCGATAAACTCAGCAGAGTTAGGGTAGTAGGTTTCAGTAAAATCGACCTGTTGTTGGCGCTCAGGGGTAATATCGATACCAGCCATCAATGCTTCGAAACGACGGAATTTCAAGCTAGGGATTAAACTATCAAATGATTGGTGAGTAAATGTGCAAGTTGCGTTCATTTTTTCGCACATTGCATTGGCTAAATCCACATCAAAACCCACAATTTGGTTATTTTTATCAAACATTTCAAACGGTGCATAAGTTGCTTCCGTTGCAAAACGAATGGTTTCTTTTTCTGCAGCAGTTGCTGATAGGGTTACTGCGCCTAGTAGCGCGGCTAATATAATTTTTTTCATTGCTTAATCCTATATCTATTAATGTGACAGATAATTTGCAAATGCTTCAGTTTGAGGCGCCGCAAAATGGCTGGCGTCTCCTTGTTCTACAATATGACCGTTTTCCATGTACACTACACGGCTAGCGGTTTTACGTGCAATTTCTACTTCATGAGTCACGATAACTTGTGTAATGCCTGTTGCTGATAATTCGCGGATAATATCGACAACCTGTGCGGTTATTTCAGGGTCAAGCGCAGCCGTTGGTTCATCAAACAACAGAACCTTAGGCTCCATCATAAGCGCCCTTGCAATTGCAACACGTTGTTGTTGACCACCAGATAAATGTAAAGGATAGCGGTCAGCAAATTGAGATAAACGTAGGCGTTCTAACAGCTTAGCCGCTTTACTTTGTGCTTCTTGTTTCGATAACTTTAATACACGGCAAGGGGCTTCAATTAGGTTATCCATCACATTCAAGTGAGGCCACAGGTTATATTGTTGGAATACCATGCCGACATTTTGACGCAATTCACGGATAGATTTCGCATCGGGTACCGATGAAAAGTCAAATTGCTGACCGACAATATTTAAATGGCCAGAACGTGGCATTTCCAATAAATTGAGAACACGCAGTAAAGAGCTTTTACCTGCTCCACTTGGCCCGAGTAATACCATGGTCTCACCTGCAGAACACTCTAGATTGATATCAAAGAGAGCCTGATGGGAACCATAGAAACAGTTGATGTTTTTTAATTGAATGCTCATGCTTACCAATAATATCTTTTTTCACTACCTGCGATATTAATCCCATGAGCATATTTATGCAATAATTTATGCATAAAAATTTGGTTTTTACGCTAAAATTATTCTGTTTTCTCAGTTGGATGCTCTATCGGCTGTTGCTTAGCGAGTTGTTTATCCCGTTCAAAAGCCAGTTCACTAATTCGCTTCGCCATACCTTTAAAAATAAATAAGTGTGCTGGCATCATGGCAAACCAATAAAGCAGACCACAGAAGCCAGCTGGGTGCCACCAAGCTCTAACATCAATTGAGCGGCGGTTACCGCTATCATGAATAGTAAATGTCAGCCGCCCAAGGCCCGGTGCCTTCATACCAAATAGCAAACTAAGTTGCTTATTAGGTTCAAGGTTTATGACACGCCAACCATCTATTTCATCGCCAAGTTGCAGCTCTTCGCGATTGGGACGCCCATATTTAATTTTATTCAACATCATATCATCCATGATGGCGCGGGTTTTCCAAAGGCCGTTGGCATAAAAATAACCATCTTTGCCACCAATTTGTTGAACGACATGCCAAAGAGATTCGCTGCTAGCGATGGTACCAAGCGTTGCACCTGCTTGTTTTGGATAAAAACCATAGCCCGGTCGCCAACGCTTGCGAACTTCAGGGTCGTATCCCCAATCTGCATTATCGACGGCATCCGCTTCTTCCGCTAAGGTTGCCCTGACTGCGTCATCGAAAGAAATTAAGGTTTGAGGGATCAACTCGCGTAGTGCTTTATCATCAGCAGGAAGGTCATGTTGTAAGCCTTGGATTAGCTCCTTAGCAATTGAAGGTGGTACTGAGGTGATAAGGCTAATAAAATGCACCGAAATCATACTAATTGGAATTGGGATAGGGATCAGCAAACGGCGTTTACCGCTGACTTTGATAAATCTTTTGAATAGCTCTTGGTAGCTTATATATTCAGGGCCGCCTGCATCGAAAATTCGGCTTTCTGTTACCGGCGTTTTTGCCAGTTGTGTTAAATAATATAGAATATTGGATAGGGCGATTGGAGATGATTTTGAACGCACCCAGCGTGGTGGGGTTAAAATAGCCAAGTTATAAACCATATCCCGCATAATTTCGAAGGCTGCTGAACCTGGCCCAACAATAATAGAAGAACGGATTTCAGTCACAGGGATATGACTTTCACGCAAGATATCGCCGGTTAAACGCCTTGCGATAAGGTGTGGTGAATAGGTATGGCCGTGCTGCAATGCGCTAAGATAGATAATATGCTTAACATTAGAGCCTTCAAGAGCCTGTTGTACATTACGTGCTGCTGCGCGTTCCCGCTCAACCAGATTAGCTTGGTCTGCCATGCTGTGTACTAGGAAATAAACAATGTCGATATCTTCCATTACCCCTTTTAAAGTTTCGGGGTCGTGAAGGTCAACATAAATGCATTGGGTATCATGCCAACCTTGAGATAGCATCCAATCAACACGACGAGCCCCAGCAATAACGTCATATCCTTGTTCAATCAGCTGGGGAATTAGGTTTTGCCCAATATAGCCGCTAGCGCCCAACACTAAAACACGTTGTTTATCTGTCATGTTAATTTCCTGTTTCACGCAAATTAACCGCTATTGTGACTGAAATTTTACCTATGTAAAGAAGGCCATAAGAATTGGCGTAATAAGACTAAGTACGAAGCCATGAACAATGGCTGCTGGGACAATAGACACCCCACCGCTACGTTGCAAAACGGGGAGGGTAAAATCCATTGAGGTTGAGCCACAAATACCCAGTGCGGTTGAGCGATAACGGTTAATAATCATTGGTATCAACATAATTGCAGCAAGTTCACGAGCTAAGTCGTTGAAGAATGCTGCACTTCCCATTACAGGGCCGTAAGCATCGGTTAAGACAATCCCCGTCAAGGAATACCAACCGAACCCAGAAGCAAGAGCTAGCCCCATTTTAACAGGAATACCTAATAAAAATGCAGCAAGCGCGCCACCAGCCAACGCACTGACTGCCATCACGAAGGCAATTGTTGTGCCTCGGCGGTTAATTAAAATTTGCTTGATGCTCATGCCGCTATTACGTAGCTGAATCCCAACCAATAAAAGCAGTAGCATCAACGCTAACTGGCTGCCTTTATCTGCATAGTGTAGAAAATCAAAGCCAGTTAGCCCAACAACAAACCCTAAAAGCAGTACACCGCAGAGCTGTAAGGATTCGAATACCATCTTGAGGCGTGAAGGAGGTTTTTCTTGTTTATGCTGAGGAATTTTCCAAGGGTCAAGTTTATCTAACAATAACAGCGAGATAACATTTAGTGAAAATATACAGGCAAAGAAGGTAACGGCATAAATTAAAATAGAAATTAAGTGAACACTTAAGTTTTCGAGCAGTGCAAGCGTAATACCCATTAAAAATAAAATAACATACACCATTGAGTTCAATGATTGATGGACACGATGGAGTATTTGTTTGTTTTTTATAGGAATAAGATAACCGAAAGTTAACGGTAGAAGAATAATTAAAAGTCCTGAATACATGGCCGCATCCTTAGAGGTTATCCCATCGACTAGGTAAATATAAACAAGGCGTTATGCTTATTTTTCTTTATTTAAGTTATCGCAGCACAAACCTGATTTAACGCACCGTACTAAAAGGGCTTTTCGCCATAAAATTTTTTATTGGTTAATTCATCGAAAAGCAAGTTAAAAATACTAAAAATAAAAGTTTTACTATTTTATAACACTGCAATTAGATGCTCAATACAGTTAGCTGTTTTGTTGTGAAGATTTTTTATTTCTCGTACATATATATAGTAATAAACAAGCTTAATCGGTAAGCTCTAAATATTGTCCTTTAGTATGCTCAATCACTGGCGCTATCTTGTACTGGTGGTTCCAAGTGAATTAAAAATATTCCAAGGAGAGAGATATGTATCTGGAACGTGTGGAAATATATGGATTTAGAGGGATTAACCGGCTGTCTTTAGAACTTAATAACAGCACAGTTTTAATCGGTGAGAACTCATGGGGTAAATCCAGTTTACTTGATGCTCTTGATATTCTTCTCTCCCCCGAGCATAAAGATTATCAATTCACTTTACATGACTTTCATCATCCAGCAGGGAATGATGATTCACGTTATCGTTCATTACAGATTGTTTTAAAATTTTGTGAGCGCCGTAAAGGCCGGCATCAGTCATATCGTTTCCATAATCTTAGCTCCGTTTGGGTCGATAATGGTGATGACCTTAAGCATATTTTTTACCGAGTGAGTGCTGAACTCAAAGATGACAATACTGTCGTGGTTGATAAAAGCTTCTTAAATTCAGGTGGTAATAAATTATCCTTGGATAATGTAGGGAAATACATAAAAGAAATTGTTCGGCTGTACCCCGTTATCCGTTTACGAGATGCTCGTTTCTTACAGTCGATTAACCCAGAAATAATAGTGACTGGGCAAAAAGAAATGCGGGATATGTTTAATGCTCATATTAAGGAATTAACAAGTGCGTTAGTTAAGAACCCTGAGCGCCTGAGTGATGATGATTTAGGGGCGGGTATCGATGCAATGCAGCAATTATTGAGCCATTATTTTTCAGGGCAAACTGCACATATTATTAAGACAGACAATTCACTCATAAATATTCAACCTCGCAAACAAGGTTGGAAAGCACTGGACAATATTAATCGTCTTATCGCAAAACCAAACCAACGAAATATCCGTTTAATTATCTTAGGGATGTTTTATTCATTATTACAAGCCAAAGGTAATATTCACTTAGATAAACATGCGAGGCCATTGATTATTGTTGAAGACCCTGAAACTCGACTACATCCGATTATGCTCTCTATTGCTTGGGGGTTATTTAGCCTGTTTTCACTTCAACGTATCACGACAACCAATTCAGGTGAGCTACTTTCACTGGCGCCTTTGGAAGATTTGTGTCGTTTGGTGCGCAATACGAATAAAGTATCTGCTTATCGTTTAAACCAAAATGATTTAAGCCCTGAAGAGTTACGTAAAATCTCTTTCCATATTCGATTTAACCGGCCATCTGCACTTTTTGCTCGTTGTTGGTTATTGGTTGAAGGGGAAACTGAAATTTGGCTAATGAGCGAGTTTGCAAGCCAATGTCATTATTACTTTGAAACGGAAGGCATTAAAGTTATTGCGTTTGCACAAAGTGGCTTGAAGCCGCTGTTGAAATTTGCCAATAAAATGGGGATTGAATGGCATGTGTTGACGGATGGTGATGAAGCGGGGCGTAAATATGCCGCTACTGCAACGCATTATGCGAATAAAATCAATTCGCCAGATAGGGATAGGCTAACGATGTTAACCGCTCCAGATATGGAACATTTCCTATATCGCGAAGGGTTCAGAAGCCTATATCATGAAATTGCAGATATTCCTGATAATGCAAAAGTCTCAACCAGACGGGTGATCATTAAAGCGATTTCCCGTACTTCAAAACCTGATTTAGCCTTAGCCACCGTAAATCGGGCGGCAGAGTTAGGGCCTGATAGCATTCCACTGCAACTGAAAAATATGTTTTCTCGTGTTGCATGGCTTGCAAGGGGAAAAGCTAATTAAGCTGAGATAACAAAAATAGGTATGTTGTTGATTGATTATTTAACCTAGGAAAAGTTTAGCCTGCTATGTGTTTAATCAATTGATAACTTAAGTTATATATTATGAACATATTGAATTAAGCCAATATGTTAAGTTGAAACATTATTGTTATCTTACAGTAAGTTATTTTAGAGGGCGCAGCCCTCTTTTTGTTCATAGGAAGCAGGTATAAATGAAGGTAAAGCCTAAAAAAAAGTGGCCTCTTTATTTGGTGATAATTATTGTTGCCGCTGGTATCGCTGGGTTTCTCTTTAATGATAACGATCCAGAAGTTTTTCAGACCGTTGATGTCACTCGAGGCGATTTGGATAAGCAAGTTCTCGCTACAGGTAAACTCGATGCGGTACGTAAAGTTGATGTCGGAGCCCAAGTAAGTGGTCAGCTACAAACGTTATATGTTAAAGAAGGCGATTACGTCAAAAAAGGTGACTTACTTGCCGTTATTGACCCTAAAAAAGCCCAAAATGATGTGATTGAATCCGAAGCAACGACTCGCGAGTTAGAAGCTAACCTTTCCTTAGCTCAAGCTGAGTTGCGTTTGGCACAAGTCACGTACCAGCGTCATGTTAGCTTGGCAAAGTTACAAGCGGTTGCACAACAAGATTTAGACAAAGCAAAAACCGACGTTGAAGTAAAAAAAGCCCAAGTCGCGACTTATCAAGCGCAAATTAAACGTAACCAAGCCACTTTAGACACCGCGAAAACGAACCTAAAATACACGCAAATTACTGCACCAATGGACGGTATTGTTACTTTTATTAAAACATTACAAGGGCAAACAGTAATCGCAGCCCAAGAGGCACCAACCATTTTAACGCTTGCTGATTTGGATACTATGTTGGTGAAAGCTGAAGTCTCTGAAGCTGACGTAATTTACTTAGAGCCAGGGCAAGAGGCATCGTTTACGGTGCTTGGCGCACCAGATAAAAAATTTTCAGGCCAGCTAAAGGATATACTGCCGACACCTGAAAAAATCAATGATGCTATTTTCTATTATGCGCGGTTTGAAGTGCCTAACCCACAACATTTATTAAAATTACAAATGACGGCACAGGTCAAAATCGAATTAGACTCACGTAAGAACGTTTTGTTATTGCCTCTATCTGCATTGGGAGATCAAATTTCGCCACAAACTTATGAGGTAGATATTCTGCAAGGTAATAAAGCAGAGAAAAAACAAATTGAGATTGGTAGCCGTAATGATGTGTATGTGGAGGTCGTCAAGGGGTTAAATGATGGTGACAAAGTGATCATTGGGCACAGTGACACGGAGAACTAAAATGTCTGCGTTAATTGAGCTTCAAGGGATCACCCGTCGTTACGGTGAAGGTGAAAACCAAACTACAGTCTTGAAAAATGTTTCACTGAAAATTAATGCAGGTGAAATGGTTGCAATTATTGGGGCATCAGGGTCTGGTAAATCAACACTGATGAATATTATTGGTTGTTTAGACAAACCATCGTCAGGGGATTACATCGTTGACGGGCAAAATATTGCCACCTTAGATAACGACCAACTTGCTGAGCTTCGACGCGAACATTTTGGCTTTATTTTTCAACGTTATCACTTATTGAGTCATTTAAGTGCAGAGCAAAATGTTGAAGTCCCCGCTATATATGCGGGAGCAGGGAAGGCACAGCGCCGCGAACGGGCTGCACAATTATTACAACGCTTAGGGTTAGGTGAACGCATCAACTACCGTCCTAGTCAGCTTTCTGGTGGCCAGCAGCAACGAGTCAGTATTGCAAGGGCACTGATGAATGGTGGGCAAATCATTTTAGCTGATGAACCGACAGGCGCACTCGATAGCCATTCTGGCGAAGAGGTGATGAAAATCTTAAAAGACCTCTGCGCTCAGGGGCATACCGTAATTATTGTCACCCACGACCCAAAAATAGCTGAGCAAGCGGAGCGGGTTGTTGAGATTAAGGATGGTGAAATTCTTTGTGATTCGGGGGCGGTAGCAGCTGTTCGTACTAATTCGCTACCAAAAGCTGCTAGCCGTAAACTGTCTTTAAGTCAGGTATATGGTCGGTTTAGTGAAGCTTTATTGATGGCTTGGCGTGCAATGGTCGTCAATAAAATGCGTACTTTGCTGACAATGTTAGGGATCATCATTGGTATCGCTTCGGTGGTATCGATTATGGTTATTGGTGATGCAGCACAAGATATGGTTTTGAATGATATAAAATCAATTGGAACTAATACCATTTCAATTTATCCCGGGGAAGATTTTGGCAGTGATGATGCGCAAAATCGTCAGTCTTTAAAAGCCGCAGATATTGAAGCCTTAGCAAAACAACCCTATGTGTATGCGATTTCAGGAGAAATCAATAGTTCGACTCGCCTAAGAAAGGGAAATTTAGATGCGGCGGCACAGCTTTTAGGTGTTGGGCGCGGTTATTTTGATGTCTATGCGTCAAAGTTTTCAGAAGGCATGAATTTTACGCAAGATATGGTGGATAGGCGTGCGCAAGTTGTTGTGATTGATGCGAACACGAAACGACGATTTTTCCCTAAGCAAGAGCGTGTGGTGGGCGAAACTTTGTTAGTTGGTAATATGCCTGTTACCGTTATTGGGGTGCTTGAAGAGAAAAAATCAGCTTTTGGCTCAAGCAAGTCATTATCAATTTGGCTGCCAGATACCACAGTGAACAGTAAAATTATTAATCGCCCTTATTATGATAGTTTCACGGTTCGGGTAAAAGAGGGTTATGACGCTAAAACGGTAGAGCAACAATTAACTCGTTTACTGACATTGCGTCATGGTAAGCAAGATATATTTACTTTTAACCTTGATACTTTTGTTAAAGCAGCTGAAAAAACAACGAGAACAATGCAGTTATTCCTAACTTTAGTGGCTGTCATTTCACTCGTGGTCGGGGGGATCGGGGTGATGAATATCATGCTTGTTTCGGTGACGGAGCGAACTCGTGAAATAGGCATTCGTATGGCTGTGGGTGCAAGGACCAGTGATGTCATGCAGCAGTTTTTGATTGAGGCCATTTTAGTATGCTTAATGGGGGGGCTGCTAGGAATTGGATTGTCCTATGGCATCAGTTTATTGGCCCAAATGGCATTGCCCGGCTGGACTTTTTCCTTTGACCCTATGGCGCTAGTGAGTGCGTTTGCTTGTTCAACAGCGATCGGGGTTATTTTTGGCTTTCTACCCGCACGCAATGCCGCTCGATTAAATCCGATTGATGCATTAGCGAGGGAGTAATTAACCTATTAATATTTTCCTCTGTATTGGGTTATACAATACAGAGGAAATTGCTTTAGTGTTTTTTAAGGCGGTTTAATATCTGACCTTTCCAATCAATATAGATATCATTTTCCTTATAAGTAGGGTATTCATGCATTGAAGTTTTGCCTATTTAAGAATATATTTACATCATGTTACAGTTCCGTTTAATGGAACTGAGTTCCTCGATTAAATTCTGCTAATTAAATGCTCCAAATTTAACCTATTCATTTATCAATGAAATTTTTTCTCGCTATATGTATTCCCTCATTTATTTAAATATTTCATAATAAAAATATTGTCTGAAAAGATAAATTCTACTTGCGAATTGGTAGCGATCATGGATATTATTTGCTTGTAGAATAAATGAAACCTAGTTCCACATAATGGAACTTATAATAAAGCCAGTAAAAAACTAAGCAAAGACAACCACACAGCAGGTGCGAATATGGCGAATAAAGTAGGTGAAGATTATTCTTTGGCTCGGGTACCCCAAAGTGCTCGTAGACCATTCTATGAAGTGTTAATTCTACGAATTGGTGCACTAGCTTGTGTTTCACAAGTCATGTTAGGTGCGGCGCTCGGGTACGGGTTAACTTTTTGGCAGGCGTTTTGGGCAACCATGCTTGGCTCTGTAATTTTGCAGGTAGTCAGTTGGGGGCTTGGGGCGGCTGCATGTCGCGAAGGTATGTCGATTAGCCTACTCTCTAGGTGGGCGGGTTTTGGTAAGTTAGGTTCAGCTCTGATTGGTGGCGCAATTGCCATTTCTTTAATGGGTTGGTTTGGCGTACAAAATGGCTTCTTCGCGGATGGTATGTATAAAGCGACTAACGTGCTAACACCAGGGACTTGGTCACTTATTACAGGTATTGCGGTGACGGTTATTACAGTATATGGGTATCGATTTTTATCTATTACTGCAAATATCTCAACGCCGCTATTTTTATTCGCATTAGGTTGGGCGACGTATAATTTATTATCAGGTCAGGATATTGGTACTCTTATCAATGACACTGAACCCGCCGGGCCACTAATGACAATGCCAGCTGCAATCACGATGGTTGCTGGCGGTTTTATTATTGCAGCGGTGACAACACCAGACATCAGCCGCTTTATGAAAGCCCCTAAAGATGTGTTTTGGATGACGCTCATTGGCACTTTTTTTGGAGAGCTTCTGGTAAACATGATAGCGGTACTGATGGCACTTTCATTACGTACTAGCCAAGTGTTTGATTTAATGATGGCATTGACTGGCCTATTAGGTGCATCGATTGTTATTTTCTCAACAATAAAAATGAATGATATCAATCTATATTCATCATCTTTAGGTTTCTCAACACTACTCAATGCGATTTTTAATAAACGTTTTGACCGCCGTTATTTAACGTGGGTGATTGGTATTTTTGGGACCATCGCTTCAATGTTAGGGATTTTAGACAATTTTATTGGCTTCTTAATTTACCTTGGAATAGCAATCCCTCCTGTCGCAGGGATTATGGTTGTTGACTACTATATCTTAAAACGAGACCGCAAAGAGCTAGATACTACGCGTGCACAGGGCATATTGCCGCCTAGTTGCGAAGCGTATAACCCCATAACTTTAATTGTCTGGTTAATTGCCGTCATAGTCGGATGGGGAACATCAGAGTTAGGGCCATTTAATGCAGATTACGGTATTCCAGCACTTAACTCATTAGTTACGGGGGCTATAGCTTATTGGGTTGCCATGAGCTGGCAGGCAAAAGCAAAAGGTGTTGAAGCTGTGCATTTTCGCCAAGTCTCTAATTTGGATAAGGATTAAGCAATGTCAGGTACAAAAGTTAAAGTTGCTTTGGCTCAGTTTAATTCTGAACTCGGTAATAAGCAGAATAATTTGCAGCGCATGGCGCTAATGTGCCAACAAGCTGCTGATTCAGGGGCGAAGCTGGTTTGTTTCCCTGAATTAGCAACAACAGGTTATCGTGGTGATTTATTAACTACAAAACTCTGGGACTTAAGTGATTCAGAGGGCAGCGAAACCTATAACTTATTTAGTGAACTTGCGACCCGCCTTAATATTACCATCGTTAGCGGTTTTGTTGAGCGTGGCGACTATTTAGGTGACATATATAACTCTGTGGGGGTTTGGAACCCAGGGTGTAAAGGGATTAGCGGTATATTTCGCAAAGTCCATGCTTTTGGTTTAGAAAAACAGTGGTTTGGTCGTGGTGACAGCTTCCCTGTATTTGACACACCAATAGGGAAAATTGGCATCATGATCTGCTATGACATGGGGTTCCCTGAAGTCGCTCGTATTTTAACGCTACAAGGGGCCGAATTGTTATTAGCCCCCTCTGCATGGTGTGTACAAGATAAAGACGTTTGGGATATCAACAGCGCTTGTCGAGCACTGGAAAATGGTACCCACTTACTTGCTGTAAACCGTTGGGGCCATGAAGAAGACCTCCATTTATTTGGTGGAAGCAAGGTATTAGGCCCTCGTGGACAAGTTCTTTATGAAGCAACTCATGCAGGTGAAGAGCTATTAATTGGTGAAATTGATTTCTTAGACCAAGCGCATACACGCCTTAAAGTACCTTATCTAAGAGATAGAAAACCACAAAGTTACGGTGTATTAACCCAAGGTTTAGGGTCATGAGTATTTTATCTAGTGTCGTTGATGTTTATCAACTGTTCCTGCGTACAGGCGCTGAGCTAACAGTAACAACGTTGGTAAATGAATTAGGTATGCCAAAGAGCTCCGCATCACGCCTTTTAAAACAGATGGCAGAACTAGGGCTGTTAGAAAAGAAAAATAATGCGCCAATTTATCGGCCTGGCTTATTGATTATGGAATTAGCTCACCGAGCGAGGGGGATGAACCCTTTAATCGATATGATGCTTGAAGCGCTTGATGAGCTTGCTAAAGATAGCGGTTTTACCAGCTATGTATCCGCACTTGATGATGACATGGTGCGTGTTGTCCATGCGCGTTTTGGCAATAGTATGTTGCAAGTGGTTACCCAGCCGGGGACTCGTTTGCCTATTCTTGGTACTTCTACGGGGCGTGCGTTGTTATCTAGGCTACCGTTGAATGAAAGGTCAGAAATTATTAGTCGTGAGTCAAAAGATGAGCAAGAAAGGTTGATTCAACAAATGAACCTCATTGCTGAGCGTGGCTGGGAGTTCTCGATGAATGAATCTGTAGCTGGTGTTGCTTCTGTATCCAGTACCGTTTTTGACCCATCGCAAAATTCATTATATGCACTGTGTTTAAGTTTGCCTGAAATGCAGATGAACAAAGAGGTTATGGAGCAATTATCCACTAATCTTTGCCATAAGGCTGCTTATCTAGGTTGTATGGTGGGTGACCCTTACTGGCTACAAAAAAGTATCAAAAAGTAGTGAAATTATGTCATGTAGTAAAGTAGGTAGTAAAAGTAAGTAGTGAAAGTAAAGAGTAAATTATAAGCAGTTTATATCGTTAGTACTTTATTTTAAGTGCGTGAATAACGCCTTCATCAGGAAAAGGTGAGACCTCAGCAATAAGTGGTTTCACATGGGGTGAAATGGGGAAACCTAGCTTTATTGGGCTAGTTATCCCCAAAGTAGCCCTTCATTTTTATAAAAAATAATTAAAATTGAAGGAAATACAATGAGTCTAAAACAAACTCTTTGCGTTTACGATTTAATCGATAGCGCTAGTGTTAGGGGTGAAGACATTGTTGCATTATTCCAGGGTTTCCCACAAATTAATGTCACGTCTAAAACAGTCAAGGATCTTAAAGGTCAAAGTGATTTTGTCCGTATTCATATTCCTGGCACACAAGGTAAATCACAAGGTAAAGGTGCTCCAACACTGGGGATTATCGGCCGCTTAGGAGGTATTGGTGCTAGGCCATCTCGAATTGGTGTTGTTTCTGATGCTGATGGAGCCATAGCTGCAGTTGCGGCAGGTCTTAAGTTAGCAGAAATGCATGAAAAGGGGGATAAACTGGCAGGGGATGTGATTATCACAACTCATATTTGCCCTAATGCCCCAACGCGCCCTCATACACCTGTTGATTTTATGGATTCTCCCCTTGAAGATGCGACGATGAATCAGCATGAAGCAATTCCTGAGGCGGATGCAATTTTGTCGGTAGATACGACAAAAGGGAACCGTTTACTGAACCACAAGGGGTATGCGTTATCCCCTACAGTAAAAAGTGGTTATATCCTGCCTGTGTCTGAAGATTTGATCCGCTTAATGGAGTGGAGTAGTGGGCAAAAGGCAGTCACGTTCCCGTTATCTATTCAAGACATAACGCCTTACGGCAATGGCCTTCATCATATTAATAGTATTTTACAACCTGCGGTGTCAACATCAGCTCCTGTTGTTGGTGTGGCCATTTGCTCAGATACCGTCGTACCGGGTTGCTCCACAGGGGCTAGCCATGAAGTTGATATTGCGGCGGCTGTAAAATTTATGATTGAAGTTGCAAAAGCGTTTACAGAAAACCAATGTAAGTTTTATGACGTTGAACAATATGCATTATTAACGTCATTGTATGGTGATATGTCCCATCTGCAAACAGCGGGTGGTTGTGCGGCTAAAAAACCATTATCTGATAGTTAAGTTATAAATAGCCACAGTTAATTATTGACGTCATCAATGATATTGAAATAATTAACTGTGCTCTATTGCACAAAGTGTTAAATTGTACAACGTATTAATTTGATTCAGTATTATCAGGAAGAGTACTCTCAACTTCAATTGGAATAATCAGATCCGCATGATTACCTTTTGGCCCAATCGTTACGCTAAATTGCACTTTTTGACCTGCTTTTAAAGTCCGATAACCATCCATTTTAATGCAGGAATAATGAGCAAAAATATCTTCTCCGCCATCAGCCGGGCAAATAAAACCAAAGCCTTTTGCGTTATTGAACCACTTAACGATACCCGTCTCCATATTTTATCCTTTAGGTTTGCAAATAGTGTTTTACAGACATGTATAAAATACACACAACAACTAAGTATAAATACTCTGTTGATTGCTCGTAAAACATACTGTAGTAAATTGCCTTATAAGGTCAAGAGGCGAGTCTCAGTAATTATGGTAAAGTGTTAAGAATTCGATAAGCATTGACGGCTATTTTCTGTGATATTTGATATGGCTCACAGATTGCAAATCATAGAAGTGAGAGCGATTGCCATGCTACACTGTGGTTTATAGTACATATGATAAAAAATGACATACTAATCTAACCGTATAGTTTGATGGCATTATCAACTTGATTGGTGAAATCGTTGATAATAAAGACTATGCTAAAATTGAAATTTAACATTTAGTAAGACTGAGCAAGAAAGTAATGAGCGATTTTCTGGGCACATTTAAAACAGACGTCATTTTTAAAGATGAAGTAGAGCAAACCTTACAGCCACCATCGATGTATAAGGTATTATTAAATAATGACGATTATACTCCGATGGATTTTGTTGTCGAAGTGTTACAAAAATACTTTTCTTTTGATGAAGAACGCGCTACACAGATAATGTTAGATGTCCATATTCAAGGAAAGGGAGTTTGTGGAATTTTTACCGCAGAGGTTGCTGAAACAAAAGCGGCGCAAGTCAATACTTTTGCTCGTGAACATGAGTACCCTTTGCTTTGCACTATAGAGAAAGTTTGACTGGTTTAATATCAATTTTGGGAGGTGCTTATGCTCAATCAAGAACTGGAGCTTAGTTTAAATGTAGCTTTTACAAAAGCGAAAGATAGCCGCCATGAGTTTATGACAGTAGAGCACCTATTGCTGGCGTTATTGAGTAATATCTCTGCGCGCGAAGCTCTAGATGCTTGCAAGGTTGATCTTGTCGCGCTGCGCCAAGAACTGGAACACTTCATCGCGCAAACTACACCTTTGTTACCCGAAAATGATAACAGAGACACCCAACCTACTCTGAGTTTTCAACGTGTATTACAGCGAGCTGTTTTTCATGTGCAGTCATCTGGGCGCAACGAGGTCAGTGGTGCGAATGTCTTAGTCGCTATTTTTAGTGAACAAGAATCTCAAGCGGCATACTTATTGCGTAAGCATGATGTCAGTCGCTTAGATGTCGTCAATTATATCTCTCATGGCACAGTAAAAGGTGAGGGGCCTTCATCTGAACAAGATATTTCCCCGAGTAGTACTCCAAATGAAGAACAGCCGGTCTCAGAAGACCATATGGACAACTTCACGACTAACCTGAACCAGCAGGCTAAAAAAGGGAATATCGACCCACTGGTGGGACGGCAGGCAGAATTAGAGCGTACGATCCAAGTGCTATGTCGCCGCCGTAAAAATAACCCACTATTAGTCGGGGAGTCTGGCGTTGGTAAAACAGCAATCGCAGAGGGCTTAGCGTGGCGTATTGAGCAAGACGATGTCCCAGAAGTGATGAAAGGTTGCACTATTTATTCATTAGATATTGGCTCATTATTAGCGGGCACCAAATACCGCGGGGACTTTGAGAAACGCTTTAAAGCGCTGCTAAAAATGCTAGAAAAAGACCCGAAGAGTATTTTATTTATCGATGAAATACATACGATTATCGGTGCGGGTGCTGCATCCGGTGGTCAAGTTGACGCCGCTAATTTGATTAAGCCTTTGCTATCAGGTGGGCGTATTCGAGTCATTGGCTCAACGACATATCAAGAGTTTAGTAGTATTTTCGAGAAAGATAGGGCGTTAGCGCGTCGTTTTCAAAAAATTGATATTGTTGAACCTACACCAGAAGAAACTATTCGTATCATCACTGGGTTAAAGCCTAAGTATGAAGCGCATCATGATGTGCGTTATACCGCTAAAGCTATCCAAGCTGCTGTGGATTTATCTATTAAATACATCACAGACAGGCACCTACCAGATAAAGCAATTGATGTTATTGATGAAGCTGGAGCCCGTACGCGGCTTATTGCACCAAGTAAGCGTAAAAAAACCATTGGTGTACCTGAAATAGAAACCGTGGTGGCACGTATTGCACGTATCCCAGAAAAAACGGTTTCATCGAGTGATAAAGACAAACTGAAAACCCTTGATTCGCGTTTGAAAATGCTCGTATTTGGCCAAGACAATGCGATCAATGCATTATCGGAAGCCATTAAAATGAATCGAGCAGGTTTAGGGGTAGACAATAAACCTGTTGGCTCGTTTTTATTTGCAGGTCCAACTGGGGTTGGTAAAACAGAAGTCACCGTTCAGTTAGCTAAAGCACTAGATATCAAACTATTACGATTTGATATGTCTGAGTATATGGAGCGCCACACAGTTAGTCGTTTAATTGGTGCACCTCCGGGCTATGTCGGGTTTGACCAAGGCGGTTTACTGACTGATGCCGTTATTAAACATCCACATTCAGTGGTGTTATTGGATGAAATCGAAAAGGCACATCCTGATGTGTTTAATATTCTGCTGCAAGTAATGGATCACGGCACATTAACCGATAATAACGGCCGTAAGGCTGATTTTCGTAATGTAGTGGTGGTGATGACAACCAATGCTGGTGTGCAAGAAACACAACGTCGTTCCATTGGTTTTGCTGACCAAGACAACAGTACTGATGCGATGTCTGAGATTAAAAAAGTATTTTCTCCAGAGTTTCGTAATCGTCTAGATGGCATTATTTGGTTTAATTCGTTAACGCCTGAGATTATCACGCAAGTGGTTGATAAGTTTATTGTTGAATTACAAGTACAACTTGATGAGAAAGGGGTATCCATTGAGGTGAGCTCAGCGGCTCGCCGTTGGTTGTGTGAAAAAGGTTATGATAAAGCAATGGGCGCCCGACCTATGGCGCGCGCAATTCAGGATAACCTGAAAAAACCATTAGCAAATGAATTGCTATTTGGTTCATTAACCAATGGCGGCTCTGTAAGTATCGGGCTTGATGAAAAAAGTAACACACTGACATACAGCTTCAGTAGCGTGCACAAGGCCTCTCCGGAGGATGCGGTATTCTGACGAAATAGACCACAGGTGTGTCATGCACCTGTGGTAATGTCAGGCCTTGCCTGAAGAGAATATCAACGGCTACGGAAAATGATTCGGCCTTTGCTCAGGTCATAAGGAGTTAACTCTACAGTTACCTTGTCGCCTGTCAGGATGCGGATATAGTTTTTACGCATTTTACCAGAAATATGAGCAGTCACTACGTGACCGTTTTCTAGTTCAACACGGAACATTGTGTTTGGCAGGGTATCTAAAACTGTGCCCTGCATTTCAATATTGTCTTCTTTGGCCATCTAATCCTCTAAGTCTAATAACCGTGATTTTTAACGGGCAAGATAATGCCCAAAAACCCGCACTAAGTAAAGAAGTGTCGCATTTTAACACGATCTTTATTTTTTCATGGGGAATAAAATTATTGTAAAAACCAATTTTCACTAATTAAAAATTGGCGGTATTTCAATCGATTGCGGTAACCAGCAGGCGGGGTCAATCGCTTTGTTACGCCACCGATAAAGAATATGTAAAAAATCCCTACGGGATATCTCTTTTGCGCCCATCGAGGCGGTATGGTGGTTAAGTACCTGACAATCAAAAAGCTGCCCATTATAGCGCAAAAAATGAAAATAGAATGTAATAAAAGCAAATTTGGATGCATCATTCATTCTACTGAACATAGATTCCCCACAAAATAGGTGACCCATGTTCACGCCGTAAAGCCCCCCAACAAGTTGTGAGCCATGCCAAGCCTCAACAGAATGTGCGATCCCTTCTTGATGCAAAGCCAGATAACCGGCTTGTACTTCAGGTAAAATCCACGTACCTTCGGGACGGACAGAACAAGCTTCAATAACTTGCTTGAAAGCAGTGTTAATCGTAATGCGATAAATCTGTTTTTTTAACACTTTTTTCATTGAACGACTAATATGTAAATCGCCCACCATTAGCACAGCTCTGGGGTCTGGTGACCACCATAAAGGCATCTCTCCAGGATTAAACCAAGGAAAGATACCATCATAATAAGCAGCTTGCAGCCTTTTTGATGAAAGATCTCCCCCAATGGCTAATAAACCATTCGGTTCCCGCATCGCTTCAGACACGGGAGGAAATAAATTGGAGTCATCATCTAATTGGTACATATGCGCCTCAAAGGGGTTGCTGTACCCAATGGCGCTGGCGGAATTGGTAATACCGACCTTGCATATCTAACAGCGCTTGATGGGTGCCTTGTTCGACGATTTTACCATCATCCATCACACATATGTTATCCATTTCTTCTAGACCTTGCATCCGATGAGTAATGACAATCAAGGTTTTATCTGCACACTTTTCTTTTAGCAGTGCTAAAATTTGTTGCTCAGTTTGTGCATCAAGCCCTTCTGTCGGTTCATCCATAAGGACCAATGGAGTATTGTGTAATAGTGCCCGAGCAATCCCTAAGCGGCGTTGTTCCCCTCCAGATAATTGGCGGCCACCATCGCCCATCCATGCATTGAGTTTTAATTCGTTTTCTAACAAATTACCTAACCCAACTTGGCGAAGCACTTCATTAAGTTCTGCATCAGTCGCTTGTTCTTTTGCTAATAATAAATTATTACGCAAAGTATCACTAAACACATGAACGCGCTGTGGTACTACGGACATCACGCTGCGCAAGGCTTGTTCACTAAACTCATTGATGGGGTGACCATTGAGAGTAATGCTTCCACTGTCGACATCCCATGCGCGGGTAAGAAGCTGAAGCAAAGTAGATTTTCCACAGCCAGTCTTACCTAACAAGGCAAAATGTTGGCCTTTAGTCAAAGACAGGGAGACATTGTTCAGAACAGCAAAAGGCTGCTCTGGATAAGTAAACGAAATATTTTCAACCTCTAAGCTTTCTAGTGTTTCTATTGAATGGCTTTGGGTAGGGAAAGTCACTTCCGGTTTGGCTGTCATCAGTTGTGAAACTCGGGTGGCAGAAGCAATAACTTGGCCCATATGTTGGAAAGCAACAGCAACTGGGCCTAGCGCTTCAAAGGCTGCTAAGGCGCAGAAAACAAATAATGCGATTAATGCGCCAGGCTTTGTATCACCTCCTACATGCTCCGCAGCCATCCACAGCAATAATGTTGCGGTAATACCCGATGCAAACAAGATAACCGCTTGTGATAGCCCTGTAAGCGCAGCTTGTTGCTGTTGGCGAGCTTGCCAGCTATTTTCTATTCCCCACAAGGTTTGGCGAAAACGCGATGTTGCGCCAAATAATGTTAATTCCGCTTGCCCTTGTAGTGCAGACGTTAAAATAGTGCGGTAATTTCCACGTAATTCAGTCAGTTCTCGACCAATTGGTTTACCCGCACGATAAAAGACTATTGGCATGGTAAATAATAAAAATAACATGACCGCTCCCAGTGTCCACGCAAGGCGAGGGTCAAGATAACTTAAGCCAAAAATCAGCACGAAAGTCACGAAAAATGCAGTGATAATTGGTGATAACACCCGTAAATAGAGGTGATCAAGTGTTTCTACATCGGCAACAAGGCGGTTAAGTAATTCACCTTGGCGAAAGCGGCTGATCCCACCTGGGGAGAGTGGAAGTACTTTACTAAATGCAAAAACACGTAGGTGAGCTAAAACTTTAAACGTCGCATCGTGACTAACTAGGCGTTCTCCATAGCGACCAGCAGTACGGAAAATAGCAGCGCCACGTACACCTGCGGCAGGTAACATATAATTAAAGTAGTACAGCCCAGGGAAACCGGCAATTGCGGTACCTGCTAAAAACCAACCAGAAAGAGTTAACAGCCCAATACTGGCAAGTAGGGTCACAATGGCTAAAATAATGCCTAAGGTGATCAAAAACCAATGACGGCGATAAAGGGCTAAGAAGGGTAATAAAACTTTCATTATCAAAGCTCCTCACTGCGGTGGGCAAGTAACTGGGCAAACGCCCCTTCAGATTGACTGAGTTGTTTGTAATTACCCCGTTGAATGATTTGGCCATTAGCCATTACCCAAATTTGGTCGTAATCGATAGTTTCTTCCAGTAAATGGGTGACTAACAGGGTCGTCTGTTGCTCTGATAGCTGGTTTAGTGTTTGCATAACCCGTTGTTCGCTATGAGAATCAAGGCTTGCGGCGGGCTCATCTAACAGCAATAAACGCGATGGTTTCAATAAAACGCGAGCAACAGCAACTCGTTGTGCTTGCCCAACAGAAAGGCGAGCGGCGTAGTCGCCAAGCCGTGTATTTAAGCCATCAGGTAAGTGCGGTAAAAATTCAGAGACATAAGCATTATCAATAGCATGTTTAACTTCTGCTTCAGAAGCGTTAGGTTTACCTAAACAGATATTTTCAATCAGTGTTTGTTCGGGTAGATGTGGGTTTTGCCCAACCCAGCCAAGCAATTCACGCCACTTATCGGGGCATAATTCACTTAATTCAATGCCATTTACCGTGATTGAGCCGTTATAGGGTAAAAAACCCAATAGTAGATTGAGTAGAGAGCTTTTGCCCGCACCGCTTTGGCCTACTAAAGCAATACGTTGCTGTGGTTCAATACTAAAATCTAATGGCCCTGCAAGACACACCCCATCGTGCGATAAAATTTCTAGCTGCTTGGCTTCGATACGAATAGGTTCATTTGGAAGGGTTTTTGTACCTTGCTGGGCTTTTTGTTCCCCCTCGCTATTTAGCAATGTTTCTAACGTTTCAGCAGCTCCAACCGCTTGGGCTTTCGCATGGTAATATGTGCCGAGATCACGCAATGGCTGGAAGAATTCAGGGGAAAGAATGAGAGCTAAAAAACCCGCAAACAGTGTGACAGGTAAACCATAGCTACCGAAGTTCATTTCACCAAGGTATGAAAACCCGAAGTAGACGGCAACAACCGCAATAGAAATTGACGCAAAAAATTCGAGGACCCCAGAAGAGAGAAAGGCCATCCGCAGTACTTCCATGGTTCTAGAGCGAAAATCATCAGTTGACTCACGAATTTGCTGAATTTCTGCTTTTTCACGGAAGAATAATCGTAAAGTATCGAGGCCTCGCAACCTATCAAGAAAACTACCACTGAGGCGGCCTAATGCAATGAAATTACGCCTATTAGCATCCGCAGCGCCAAGCCCAACTAATGCCATAAAAATAGGAATAAGCGGTGCGGTCACGAATAAAATTAACGCAGCAGCCCAGTTAAAAGGAAAGATAGCAATCAAAATCATGATGGGGATAATACCCGCTAAATACATTTGAGGTAGATAGCGGGAGTAGTAGTCTTGCATATCTTCGATTTGTTCAAGAATAATGGTTGCCCAACTCCCCGCTGGTTTCCCTTTGACCCAAACGGGGCCTAATTCTTGGAGTTTATCTAGCACCATTGTGCGGATTTCTTGGCGTACAACTTGCCCACAGCGAAAGCCAATACGTTCTCGTATGTAAGTGACAATTGCACGAAGAATAAAGACGCTAATTAGTAGAATAAAAGGCGTTACAAGTTGTTCCCGTGGAGTGCCATCCATAATTAATGCTTGTAGGATAACGGCTAAAAACCACGCTTGAGCAATAATCAGTAAGCCACTAAGCATGCCCAACAGCATAGAGATCCGCAACCAGCGCTTCGCGGGAGCACTGTGTTGTTTTAACCAACGTACCAATTCAGTCTGTCTTGATTTATCCATAATGATTTAGTTAGCAGGTGTAGTTTTAATGTTATTGAGTGTAGTTAGATTATGCCAACCCAACGTCGCTTTCATCATTACTATATTGCGCTAGTCCCTATTTTAAACTGCACAAGAAAGATAATAGAGTGACCTAGCAACATAATTAATGACGATATGAAAACCAGTATTTTTGATCTTGCTCGGTAATTCGAGTTATTTAGGCTCCATCATAACAGCTTCATTAGGATATGTTACATAATAAAAGCACCTTATTTAAAGTGAACTGTGTTTTGTTATTAAATTGTTTTATAAAAGTAAATTTAATATTTCAGTCAGTCTTAAAAGATGAGGTTGGTTGAGATATTACTGTATTTTTATTTGATATGTAGATGGCTAAATGACATTCTGTTAAGCCATCTACATTTTTAGAAAAAATTAAGGGGTAGGGTCAATCATTAACCATTCTTTAGGTTTTAATTGAAAATGTCCGTCTAATAAATTATCCCAAGCTTTGTCTTTCGCTTGTACAGTATTAAACAAACGAGTTTGGTTATCGACTAACTCCCAGCTTTGTTCCTGTTGTTGCCAAATATTGCATTCAATACTGGCACTGGTGGGGTAGGTATAACACATAACAACATCATTTTGCCCATTTTGGTTGGCGTCTGCCATAAAGCCCATGCATGAGTATGGCTCATACTGTGATGTGCAATACCATTCGCCGGTGAGATTTTCACCGAGGTCAAACCAACTATCTGGTAATTTAGGGCTGTTTTTAGCTTGTATTAACACACCTTTCAATGGCTTACGTTGTTCTTCATTGTATGGGCTAGTTTGAAACGCTTCTGTGTATTCTGGGTTTTTATCTAATTGTTTATAGGCTTGTTCCCCATATTCACCTAAATGCTTTAAGTCGTATGCTAAAGAACTATTTACCTTAATTTTGCCGTTTTCAACCCCCGCTATGATACTGTTGACCGTGATCCTTTTAAAATCGGCAATCGGGCTATTGATGACCAAAATAATCGCTAGCAAAGACAAAATACCGACTTTGTTGATAGTACCTAGAGATGCCATCCATGCTGTTTTTTTGCGAAGAATTGCAAGGCTATAAGCAAGGACAATAGCGGATAAAAACAAGGCAATTGTGAAAGCGTATAAGCGCTCAATGCTCCAACTGTATTGGTTAACACGTGCAATGATCCCGTATAGAGACAGTGCTGAAAATGCATTGAGCAGAATAATGCTAAGGAGAACAAAACCATTTAGCCCCGGACGGAATCGGTATTGTGTACTGCCATCACCATATACGAAGTTAATAAAAATAAGGTTCAGGATAATAAACCACAGCATGACTGCCGAACCTAGACCGACGGAGGCTAAACCTGAGAAATATGAAATCACAAAACCCACTAAGAAAATGGCAGCGACTAGGTTAAGCAACGGTAAGAAAAATCGAGCAATAAAACTGGCAAAATTACTAAGTTGAATATCAAGTACAGCCCTTAAAAAGACCAAACTGATATTGAATCCAAGAGCAAAGCCTGCCCAATAGACTAATTCGTTATCTAGGATATCGTGCAAAAAATTGAGGTTTACAATGCCAAATAAAAAGCTAGCTAGCTTTATAATTAACGCTAATAGCCCACCAATGGCAGAGGATAAAATACCTAGGAAAGTATTTTTAATATATAAACCCATTAAGCAACTGTAATTGATTTTCCATGTTGCGCTTGTTTGTAACATTTGCATCCATGGCAACATGAAAAAGAATAAAACAGTCAGTGTGAGAAAGGCAAAAAATGGGTCTGCTTCTGTTGGCGTTTTAAAATCTTGGGCGTGCCAGTAGTTAATCCAGCAAGTTAACCCGACTGTAATTGCAATATTGAGATAAAAAATGGCGGATTTCGCATTAGTAATTAAGTAGCTAATGACCGAAGGAACAAAAATAGCGAGTAAGACTGGTAGATACACTGTTGTTGTACTTAACTGGCTATCATAACGGATAGAATAATCCGTGGTAGCTGCAATAATAACACCTTGGATTATTGCGAGAACTACAATAATAAAATAGGCATAACCACGAATATCATCACGCCCTAATTGCTGCCCCATATTTGTGCCTTGTTAAAGTTAATTTTATGTAAAAACAGTATAGATTGAATGTTTTGCACGCAATATAAACTTGCTCTTAAAATATAGAGCAATAGCAAGTTGTTAAGAAAAACTAGGGAGAGTAGGAAGGAATAAAAAAGGCTTTAATCTATTTAAGATTAAAGCCTAGGTGTTCGTTATAGATTATTTAGAAGCAAGCCCATCAAGGTAACGTTCTGCATCTAATGCTGCCATACAGCCTGTCCCTGCTGAGGTGATGGCTTGGCGGTATATATGGTCCATTACATCACCAGCGGCGAAAACACCTTCTACTGAGGTTTGGGTTGCATTACCTTGTGTGCCAGATTGGACTTTAATGTAACCATTGTCTAAGTCTAATTGTCCTTCAAAAATAGCGGTATTTGGGCTATGGCCGATAGCAATAAAGGCTCCCATTACAGGTATTTCTTCTGTTTCGTGGGTTTTAGTGCACTCAAGGCGTACACCCGTAACCCCCATGTCATCGCCGAGTACTTCGTTTAAAGTACGGTCGGTATGCAGAATAATATTGCCGTTTTCGACTTTATCCATTAAACGATTAATAAGGATTTTTTCTGCACGGAAGCTATCACGACGGTGGATCAAATGAACTTCTGAGGCAATATTCGATAAATATAGTGCTTCTTCAACCGCGGTATTTCCACCACCAACGACGGCGACTTTTTGGTTACGGTAAAAAAATCCATCACAAGTGGCACAAGCAGAGACCCCACGACCTTTAAAGGCTTCCTCTGAAGGTAAACCAATATAACGAGCGGAAGCTCCTGTTGCGATAATGAGGGCATCACAAGTATATTGATTTTCATCACCGATTAGTCGGAAAGGGCGTTGCTTTAAATCTACTTTTTGAATATGGTCAGAGATGATTTCAGTTTCAAATTTAACTGCGTGCTCATGCATGCGCTCCATTAGCATCGGTCCAGTAAGCCCTTCAGGGTCGCCTGGCCAGTTTTCAACTTCAGTGGTGGTAGTTAACTGACCACCTTTTTCCACCCCAGTAATCAGGGCTGGGCTTAAATTTGCGCGTGCAGCATAGACTGCGGCAGTATAACCTGCGGGGCCTGAACCTAGAATGATTAACTTGCGATGTGTGGTTGTGCTCATGAATTCCTCTTTTAATCTAAAAAAAAGCGTTAACAGGATTGTAGGAGAAATAGCAGGTTAACAAAAGTGGTTTAAGTGCGAGTGAGTGTCATGCCACTAATTTCTATGATAGGCAATACCTACTAATTGTAAAAAAATGTAGCAAAAAGTTGAATATGTCACGCTTCACAATTTTTAGGAATTATCTTGAATTAAGGCTGCGAAACGTTTTACTGGAAAAAAAAGCGAAATCTTGTACTGATTTTTATTCATTTGCTTTGACAATCGGCTGCGCATTTGCGAAAACATCTGTGTAAGAGTTAATTATCTAGCAGGTCAATGGAAATGGCGCATTTTTGTTCTTACTGGAAAGTTAACTTTACGCTACTTACAAACTTAAAAAATGAGTCAAAATTGTGGGTGATAATTACATTCACACGAAATTCAGCACTATGAATAAAATTTGCTCCTGAACACGGTTCCCTAAATATAAAAGGTGCGGCTAAGGTGCTATTTTATAGATGTAGAAAATAACAATTAGAGAAAGAGAGATTAAGAGATGATTGACAATAAAAAGCGTCCAGGCAAAGACCTTGACCGTATCGACAGGAATATATTAAACGAACTACAAAAAGACGGGCGAATTTCTAACGTAGAATTGTCTAAGCGTGTTGGTTTATCACCGACACCGTGTTTAGAGCGTGTGCGTCGTCTTGAAAGACAAGGGTTTATTTCTGGCTATACCGCCTTGTTAAATCCACATTACTTAGATGCATCCCTATTAGTGTTCGTTGAGATTACACTGAATCGTGGTGCACCAGACGTGTTCGAACAATTCAATACAGCAGTTCAAAAGCTTGAAGAAATTCAAGAATGTCACCTTGTTTCTGGTGATTTTGACTACTTGTTGAAAACGCGTGTGCCAGATATGTCCGCATATCGTAAGCTGCTAGGTGAAACTCTTTTACGCTTACCTGGTGTAAACGATACTCGTACCTACGTGGTTATGGAAGAAGTTAAACAAAGTAACCGTTTAGTGATTAAAACACGCTAATTTTTACTTTTTTAACCTCACTTCAGCACAGCATTTTCAGCTTTGTTGTCGCACTGCAGTTTCAACGCTGAGTTTACTCAGCGTTGTTCCGTTTTAATACAGTAAAAACATTGTGTTATTCACCCTCAAGTGTCTCATTTAATCGCAAATCTAACCGCGTTGACATTTGTTTGCTAAAATTACTTAGTAAACAAGGAGTATTGTTTCCAATTAATTGATTTTAAATCTATAAATATTTAGGATTTTTAACGGGAAATAGAAATTGAATCCTTATGCGTTAGATGAAATACTGAAACTTGTCGTTCCTGTGATGCATTGATTTACTTCCGTAACGGTAAAACAGGCACAGCAAGGCGATTAATGTTAGAATAAACATAAATCAGTAAAGAACATCAGTCAGCAAAGAAACAATAATGAGCCAAGAATACACAGAAGATAAACACATCAAATTTAAAAAATTAAGTAGCGGTAGGCGGCTATTAGAGGTTATTTTGCTCGCAATTTGCTTGAGCGCTATCTTTTTAATGGTTGCTTTATTGAGTTTCAGCCCTTCGGACCCAAGTTGGTCCCAAACCACATGGAATGCGCCCGTAAAGAATTTAGGTGGTAGTGTTGGCTCATGGAGCGCGGATATTCTTTTTTCTGCTTTTGGTATTCTTGCTTTTGCAATTCCTCCCTTATTAATTCTCGGTTGCTGGGCTATTTTCCAATACGAAAGTCAGCGTCGCTATATTGATTTCTTCTCTCTTTCTCTAAGGTTAATTGGTGGGTTAGCGCTAATTTTATCCTCTTGTGGGCTAGCTGCACTGAATTTTGATGATTTACCTAACTTTGCTTCAGGCGGTGTTATTGGTAGCGTGTTTAGTAACGCAATAATGCCGTGGTTTAACTCATTAGGTGCAACACTTGCATTGCTGTTCTTATGGGCTATTAGTTTTACGTTATTTACAGGTTGGTCATGGCTGACAATTGCAGAAAAAATTGGATCTGCCGTCCTTTTTCCTATCGCTTTATTAACAAATAGGGCGAGGGGTGATGACTTAGATGACTATGATGTAGATGTCGAAGAAACCGAAGGTGCGTTACAACGTGCGCAAGAAGCAGAGCATAGGGCTAACAATTACCCAGATACTATAGACCCAGATGACGTTTTATTTTCTGCGCCTACTGTTGCCGAGTTGGTGACTGAAGTATCCCCTGCACCAGAGGCAGAGTCTACCGAAAATACAGCGGTTACTGAAGGGGCAACGCCAATAGCGGCTCAAGGTGTACCAGAACAAGAAACGGTGCCATCGTTTTCTGCTATTGATGAGCCTAATACCTATCATTTTGAAGTGCCTGAAGATTACCAACCTCAATTAGGTTCTGGTTTTGAGGAAACGACACCAATATCGGATGAACCTCCTGTTCATCAATCAAACGCGACATCCACGCCATTTGAATATCACGCTAATGAGCATATAACACCACAAAATCAAGCTGATGTTCCTCATCAAGAACAGTCAAATAATCAAATAGAGCCTCAAAGGCCACAATATAACTCGTTTGAGCCACAATCACTTTCATCGCCATCGATGAATGTTAGTGATGTCGCGAGTGCTGTAAGTTCAACAGTGACGGAGCGTGTTTCAGACCCAGCGGCCATTGCTGCTGCGGGGATTTCCATTGCCGCACTTGAACGCCACGCCCAAGTAAAACAAACAGTAGAGCCTGAATTACCAAGGCCAAACCCTGTTCGTTTACCTACTCGTCGTGAACTTTACGGTATCCGTATCCCTTCTCAGCGTGATGCTGAGTTGCAACGCCGCCAAGAAGAGGCGTTAAAACGCGAGCAAGCGTATCAACAGTGGTCCGCAGGTGAGCAGGAGTCCTCTGAAACGGAAGAGGAAGCACAGCAAGATGAATTGCTACGAGCTCAGTTCTTAGAGCAACAACGAGAGCGTTATGGTGATATCGATGAAACTGACTATGAATCGCCGGTATTTAGCGCACAACCGAGCGTTGCAGAACAACAGCAGCAAGATGAACCATCTGAATCAGGTTCTTTGACGCAGCCAGAAATTGAGCATCGTTGGCCATCAGCGTCAGCATTTTCTAATAATACTCACACAATACCCGCATCAACTGAATCCACTCCTGCAGTCGATGACGTGTACAAAAATAGCTTTGCAGAAGATGAACATTCCCAGATATCTGATCACTTTGAATCTAAGGTTGATTTGAAAAAAGAGTTTTCCGTGCTGGGTAGTTTTTCTCCAGTTGATGATCTGGTAGACGATGAACCAGCTGACCCATTATTTATGCCTTCATTTAGTGCGGTGCCAGTTCCTTCGGAAAATTCACAAAATAATATTCATGAAGGTCTTGGCAATTCGTCAACATCGGCACACACTTTTGCGCAGCCACAGCAGCCACAGCAGCCACAGCAGCCACAGCAGCCACAGCAGCCACAGCAGCCACAGCAGCCACAGCAGCCACAGCAGCCACAGCAGCCACAGCCACAGCAGCCACAGCAGCCACAGCAGCCACAGCAGCCACAGCAAGATAGCTTATTCCACCCGTTTTTGGTGCGAAATGATCAACCTTTACCAAAACCAACAACACCAATGCCATCCCTTGACTTACTGGCGAGCCCACCTGAACAGGAAGAACCAGTCGACATGTTTAAACTTGAGCAAACCGCTAGGTTAATCGAAGCTCGGTTAAATGACTATCGGGTGAAAGCTGAGGTTGTTGGTTTCTCCCCAGGGCCTGTGATCACGCGTTTTGAACTGGATTTGGCACCCGGTGTGAAAGCCGCTCGTATATCAACATTATCACGAGACCTTGCACGCTCTTTATCTACAGTGGCAGTACGTGTTGTGGAAGTGATACCGGGTAAGCCGTACGTTGGGCTTGAACTCCCTAACGAAAAACGCCAAACGGTTTATTTAAGTGAAGTTTTAGACTGCGATGACTTTAGGAAAAACCCTTCGCCATTAACGATTGTGTTAGGTAAAGATATCGAAGGTGACCCCGTGGTTGCTGATTTAGCAAAAATGCCGCATTTATTAGTAGCAGGTACCACTGGGTCAGGTAAATCCGTTGGTGTCAACGCCATGATCCTCAGTATTTTGTATAAAGCGAAGCCCGAAGATGTCCGCTTTATTATGATTGACCCGAAAATGTTGGAGCTTTCCATCTATGAAGGGATCCCGCATTTATTGACAGAAGTCGTTACCGACATGAAAGACGCTGCTAATGCATTACGTTGGTGTGTGAATGAAATGGAACGTCGTTATAAGCTAATGTCTGCTCTCGGTGTACGTAACCTTGCGGGTTATAATGATAAAATTAAAGCAGCCGAAGAGATGGGGCGTCCAATACCTGATCCGCATTGGAAACCTAGTGATAGCATGGAAATTGAACATCCTATGCTGAAAAAAGAACCTTATATCGTTGTTATGGTTGATGAATTTGCTGATTTAATGATGACAGCAGGTAAAAAAGTTGAGGAGCTAATTGCTCGATTGGCACAAAAAGCCCGAGCAGCAGGTATTCACCTTGTTCTTGCAACGCAACGTCCGTCTGTCGACATTATCACTGGGTTGATCAAAGCAAACATCCCTACTCGTATTGCATTTACTGTTTCCAGTAAAATAGACTCTCGTACTATCCTTGACCAAGGCGGTGCTGAGTCCCTATTAGGGATGGGGGATATGCTATATCTTCCGCCAAACTCATCAATCCCTATGCGTGTACACGGTGCTTTTGTTCGTGACCAAGAGGTTCATGCGGTTGTGAATGATTGGAAGGCGCGTGGGAAACCACAATATATTGATAACATTACCACTTGTAGTGATGATAACGAAGGTGGGGGCTATGATAGTGGTGGGGAAGAACTTGACCCATTATTTGACCAAGCTGTAGAGTTTGTGGTTGAAAAACAACGTGTTTCTATTTCCGGTGTTCAACGTCAATTTAGGATTGGCTATAACCGCGCCGCAAGGATTGTTGAGCAAATGGAGATCCAAGGTATTGTGAGTGAACAAGGTCATAACGGGAATCGTGAAGTCCTTGCGCCACCGTCAATGGGGCATTAAAAATAGGTTAATAGCTTAATCATTTAGTGTGCTGATTGTTGGTTTAATTTTAGGGGTGTATAACGTTATCACACCTCTTAGGGTCATAACTTAAGGTCATTGTTCGATGAAAAAAATGATGTTATTAGGCGTACTCGCCTTCAGTTTACATATCGGCCAAGTACTGGCCGACGCCAGCCAAGACCTACAAGCTCGTCTGAACAAGGTCAATAGCTTCCAAGCCAGTTTTTCACAGAAGGTGACTAGCCCTGAAGGGGATCTTGTTCAAGAAGGTGTTGGGGATTTATGGCTTGAACGCCCGAATTTATTCAATTGGAATATGACATCACCTGATGAAAGTGTATTAGTCTCGGACGGCAAAAACTTGTGGTTTTATAACCCTTTTGTTGAACAAGTTACGGTAACTAATTTGGCCGATGCCACACAAGACACGCCATTTTTATTAATCACTCGTAATGATCCTAAAGATTGGAAGCAGTATTCAATTATTCAGCAAGGTAACACGTTTGATTTAAAACCAAAGCAAACTAATGGCACCTTGAAACGCTTTTCAATCACAGTCTCACCAGAAGGGACAATTGAAAAATTTTCGGCAGTGGAACAGGATGGGCAAGTCAGTGCTTATCAGTTAAAAGAACAAAAAAATGGTCCTGTTGATGCAAGTAAATTCAAATTTACGATGCCTAAAGGGGTGACCTTAGATGACCAGCGACCGAATGCAAAATAACCAATAGTAACGACAATAATCATCAGGTTTTAATGGCCTGGTGATTTGCACTTCTTTATTTTTAAGACGTAAAAAAGAGGATCTCGTGGGTAACCTGTCTCTCGATTTTTCGCAGAATGAATTCCAACCTTTAGCAGCAAGAATGCGGCCTGAAACCCTTGAGCAATACATTGGCCAAAAGCATTTGCTAGCGGAGGGGAAACCATTACCACGCGCTATTAAAGCAGGGCATTTGCACTCCATGATTTTATGGGGGCCACCGGGGACAGGTAAAACGACTCTTGCTGAAGTGATTGGCCATTATGCTCAGGCTGACATAGAGCGTATTTCTGCTGTTACCTCAGGTGTTAAAGAAATCCGTGAGTCAATAGAAAAAGCACGCCAAAACCGTAGCGCAGGCCGCAGAACAATTTTATTTGTGGATGAAGTTCATCGTTTTAATAAAAGCCAGCAAGATGCTTTTTTACCTCATATCGAAGATGGCACGATCACATTCATTGGGGCGACAACAGAGAACCCTTCATTTGAGTTGAATTCTGCACTACTTTCGCGCGCAAGGGTTTATTTACTTAAGTCACTGGAAGAAGCGGATATTGAGCTAGTATTGTTACAAGCCTTAGCTGATACAGAAAGAGGGCTAGGTGGGCAAAATATTCTTCTACCTGACAGTACACGTAAAATTATTGCACAGTTAGTTAATGGCGATGCTCGGCGCTCATTGAATTTATTGGAAATGATGGCCGATATGGCTGAAGCCGATAGCCAAGGCCAACGTATTTTGACCGCTGACTTACTGAAAGAAGTCAGTGGTGAACGTACTGCACGCTTCGATAATAAAGGTGACCGTTATTACGATTTAATTTCTGCATTGCATAAGTCAGTAAGAGGCTCGGCCCCTGACGCCGCGCTCTATTGGTATGCAAGGATCATTACGGCGGGGGGAGATCCACTTTATGTCGCACGCCGCTTGTTAGCAATAGCTTCTGAAGATGTCGGGAATGCCGACCCTCGGGCTATGCAAGTGGCCATTTCTGCATGGGATTGTTTTACCCGAGTGGGGCCCGCAGAAGGTGAGCGTGCAATTGCCCAAGCGATTATTTACCTTGCCTGCGCTCCAAAAAGTAATGCTGTCTACACCGCATATAAAGCAGCTATTAAAGATGCTCAAATGCAGCCCGACTACGATGTCCCTGAGCATTTACGCAACGCCCCAACTAAGTTGTTAAAAGAAATGGGGGCAGGGAAAGGGTATCGTTATGCTCATGATGAGCCTAATGCTTACGCTGCTGGGGAAAACTACTTTCCTGAGCCAATGCAGGCAACGCGTTATTATTACCCTGAAAAACGAGGGCAAGAGAGCAAGTTTGCTGAAAAATTAGACTGGTTAGCCCAACAGGATCAAAATAGTGCCATAAAACGCTATCGCTAAACTGGGCAATGCGGTAAGGTTATATAGCCAATTACTATACTTTTATTTATAACGCTGGAATGCGTTATATTAAGTACCATCAATAACTAACAATTATCACAGGATAAGCATGCTCGATCCAAATTTACTGCGTACGGAGCTAGACGCGGTTGCTGAAAAACTGGCTCGCAGGGGTTTTACCCTTGATGTGGAAAAGCTGCGTGAATTAGAAGAACGCCGCAAAGTTTTACAAGTTGAAACTGAAACCCTGCAAGCAGACCGTAACTCGCGATCGAAAACTATCGGTGCGGCTAAGGCACGTGGTGAAGATATTGAGCCATTACGTCAAGAAGTTAACTTATTAGGCGAAAAATTGGATTCTGCTAAGGCAGAATTAGACAAGCTGCAACAAGAAATCCGTGATATTGCATTGAGTATCCCGAATATTCCTGATGACCAAGTTCCTGATGGCAAAGATGATTCCGACAATGTTGAGGTTGCGCGTTGGGGTAAACCTCGTGAATATGATTTTGAAGTTAAAGATCACGTTAGCCTAGGCGAATTAACAGGGGGCCTAGACTTCCCTGCTGCGGTAAAACTGACCGGTGCACGCTTCGTGGTGATGAAAGGGCAAATAGCCCGTATGCACCGTGCGTTAGCCCAATTTATGTTGGATTTACATACAGAGCAGCACGGTTATCAAGAGCTATATGTTCCGTATTTGGTCAATCATGATACGCTGTACGGTACCGGCCAATTACCAAAGTTTGGTGAAGATTTATTCCATACCAAACCGTTGGAAGAAGAAGCAGACAGCAGCACTTATGCGTTGATCCCAACAGCAGAAGTCCCTGTTACTAACTTAGTACGGGATGAAATTTTAGATGAAAATGATCTTCCGCTAAAAATGACTGCACATACACCTTGTTTCCGTTCTGAAGCGGGTTCATATGGTCGGGATACTCGTGGTCTTATCCGTATGCACCAGTTCGACAAAGTTGAGCTTGTACAAATAGTTCACCCTGAAAAATCGATGGATGCACTGGAAGAGCTAACAGGTCACGCTGAGAAGGTTCTGCAATTATTGAACTTACCTTACCGTAAAGTGATTTTATGTACTGGTGATATTGGTTTCGGTTCACGCAAAACTTACGACTTAGAAGTATGGTTACCAGCTCAAAATACATACCGTGAGATTTCTTCTTGTTCAAACATGTGGGATTTCCAAGCACGTCGTATGCAAGCGCGTTTCCGTGGTAAGAGTGATAAGAAAACTCAACTAGTTCATACGCTAAATGGTTCTGGTTTAGCCGTTGGTCGTACATTGGTGGCGATTTTAGAAAACTACCAATTAGCAGATGGCCGTATTGAAGTTCCAGAAGTATTACGCCCATATATGAAAGGCCTAGAATATATCGGTTAATTTCCGTTATTCTTTCAAAAGTTAAACGCGGCTCATAGTGGTCGCGTTTTTTTTGCAAATTTAACGTGTTCTGAATAAGTATCTTCAGGTTAAACCTGAGCCCCCTTTCACTGAATGACTAAATATGCCAATATTTAATTCATTTTCTAACCCACCCATTCATTCACCTACAGATTGCAATGTAAGATAAGTTAGTTCCTCTCCATGGCTGATGCTTCCTGCATTAGCGACATTAACACAGTTTCAAATCAGTGATATCGAAATACATGGAAAACAACTCGAATTTATTAAAGGAGGAAGAAAATTATTATTTAAAGAAATATATGTGGATTTGTAGGGGATAGTAAAAAGGAAAGCATATGCTTTCCTTTTTTAGATTTAATGATTTAGCAAAATCGCTAAATCATCATACCTTGGCTTATTTTACTTGGGAGAAAAACAGGCTACGGTAGCTGCTGTAATAACAAGCATACATAATTGGCATAGAAACTAACAGACCTAAACCTAAAGGAATAACTGAAATTATCATTAGGATTGAAATAACGATAAAGAACAGAATGCCTGGCAGGATGTTTTTCTTAACAGCTTGTAAGCTGGCAGAAATTGCAGCGCCAACAGTAAAGTTATGGTTCATTACCAGTGCAGGTGCAAACCAAGTTAATGCGGTACCGACTAATGCAGCAACAGCCATAATAATGATTGCAAAGAAGAATGTACCTGAAGACGCAAGGATTGCAGCATCAGATGGTGAGCCATATTGGTTGCTTTCCATCAATAAACCAAACATAGCGGAACCACCAATAATAAAGGCGATGATCATACCCACTAAGTTAGCGGCAAAGTTGATTGCACCAACGGCAAATAGGGTACCGAATTTATTTTGGAAACCGGCGAATAGTAAGCCAATTTCAGCTTGACCTGTTTTACGCTGGTTTTCACAGATTGCAATAATACCGCCAATAAAAATAGGAGTAATAAAGGTAATCAGTAAATTAAGGAAAGGGATCATCGAAATGATAAAGATTAATGCAAATAGTACGATGTTAATCAAGATCCACATACCCAGTTTCTCTTTAACGAGAGACCATGATTGGCTGATCCAGTTAACCCCTTCACCAGCATCTACCGCGCGAGGCTCAGCATGGAAAACAAAAGTATCAGTTTGATTTTGTGGGTCAATTGTAGGTGCAGGGTTGTTATCTGCACTAAAGTTTTCATTATTCATGATAAAAAAGGAACCTATTTTTCGTAGTGAGTTAGCAATATATTATTATAGATAAGTGTTTTGAGTTTATGTCACTCTTGTTACTTATTGGCAGTAGTATGCAGATAAGTGAGTACATTATAAAGCAGACAATTCTGGTAAGGTATTTATGTTTAATTATTTTTTCAATAAAAAGTATTTTGTTAAAAAATCCAAATAGACAATATTTTATCAATGACAACAAACAATTGGCTTTTTAAGTTGGTATAAAATACTGTTTTTTGTTTTTATAACACATTAATAGAGCATTAAATCATTCTTAATTGAAATACATTACCCATGAAAACAACATGGTTAATATTGGTAATTTTTATAAACTAATACTCGATATTGGGCAGATATCTGATGGTTTAATTTCTTTCAGTAGAAACATACGTTGTAATTCCTTTATTTAAAAGGAACGTAATCGGTATATTGAAATAAGGTATTTATATTAATTTTTTCGGGTTAATCGCACTATATTGTTGAACGTAGGGTTTGTACTAATCAAAATTAGTAGGAAAACTAAGTCAAGATATGTACCTGTGTGGTGAAGTGGGAGTATAGGTATAAAGCCAGTACCTAGCATATTGGGTATGTTTTTTATGGTACAGCTGTGGAGGTTGTTCTATTGGGAAAATATCAATTCTCCCATACAACTGATACCTTTATGCCTGAACTCTTTGACTAGCCAGTCGTGAAGGGTTAAATGAGCACTTCGACACGATCTTTATCTGAGCTAGTCTGAATACAAATGGTTTGGATATTAAGTCGCGCATCGTTCTTCCAAATTCAGTGTGCTCATCGCCTTTAGTTATATTTTTATTATTGATCTGAAAAATGCTTGCTTTGTTTCTGTATCACGAAAGGAGGTTGTCATGCTTTTCTATATCACTGTAGCTGCTTCAAAATAACTAAAAGTGGCTCCATATTTAACAAATCTCAGTTACATCAGTGAACTTGTCGCATCATCAACGTAAATTAGAGCTGCTCTAGACTAGAGCACGACCTTTAAACCAGCGATTGCTATAGTTGAGATAGCGCTTTTTAGTACCAATAAAACACTAATCTAAGAAATAGAGGGTGAGTATTATCAACTTGGGAACAGATGAGGTTAACTATGATACCTTAGCTGATTTTAATACAAAAAAACAAAATGGTGTGGTATATGCGGGGAATCGGATTGTTCCTGTAGTAGTAGAGTGCAGTGAAGAAACTACCCCATATATTGATTTTTCTACGATTAGCAATACCTTTTCAAATAATACATCTGAAGCTATTTTAAATGTAAATAATCCGATGCTTGATGGGAAACCTATTTTAATCGATGCTATTGAATTAAATAGCTCAAATAGAATCAACTCATCACAAAAAGATGTTAAAATTCATCCCAATCTACGTATTCAACCCGCACAGGGTGAAAAAGGAAAAGTATTTTCCTTCAATTTACTTGTTGATTTAAAAATTAATTCATTGAGTAAAAAAGGTGTTGTTGTTCGGAACAAAATACCGTTAAAAACGTTGGGTGGAAGTACAAGTTTAAGTATTAGTTATTCAGAAATGACAACAGCATGTAATCTTATTGTTGATTCTACCTCAATTGACTATGGTGCTATAAATAGAAATGAGTTAAGTAATTATTCTTATACAATATTACCCGAAAAAAATATTAACTTCACTGTACAATGTGATTCGGGGAAAACTGCTATAGCACTCCAAACTTTTAATCAAATTGAACGTTCACTTGCGCCAAATAAACAAGAAGGTGTTAGCGGTTATGGAGTTCCTCCTGTTCAGTTATTAAATAACAATATGATGGCAGGGGGATTAGGTAATACTCAGGAAGGTGTTCCTATTGGTGGATATGCGATAGCGTTAGATTTAGGTTCTTTATATGTAGATAATAAGGCAGAGAGAGTGCAGCCAATATCAGGTAATGCATCTTGTGGAGACCAAAATATCATTTGGCAACATGCGAATGGTGATTTATTACCTAATGATTCCTCAAATAAAATCATATCTTGGGCAAAATTAGGGAGTTTGCAACCTGCTCTTTTTTCTAATATAAAAGGCACAATAAAAGTTCAAGCTTTTATTAATAAAGCTTCTTTACTAACTGTTAATAAAGAAATTAAATTCAAAGGCCGCTCTATCATTGAATTATGCTATTTGTAGATTTAAGGGGGGCAGGCTACGTCGCATCAACACATAGTCGCAAATTTATTCTCGGTTGGTCTGTTTTTGCAGTATTTGAACGGTACGTAAAACAGCATTTTCTATGTTTGATTACCAATTCCAAATATTCGTTATTAATTCAAAAACAATATACGGAAATGGAAACCTGCATCGGATAAATTGTTTTATACCTGCGTATTGCTTGATAAAACCAACCCCAACTAACAGAGCCAGTTGCAATGCGCTAAGGTAAGGGGGGCTTTATTTCAAGCCCCAACGAGTATTAATACATCACTTTATGGCCATAGCTTTCGAGAATGCTTTTAACACGCTCCATGACTTCTTTTGATGGTGGTCTCACCCCATCGAGTTTATATTCTTCACCCATAGTTTCCCACTTGTGTTTACCCAGCTCATGGTAAGGTAATAACTCGATTTTTTCGATATTACTCATATCTTTAGTAAACTCACCTAGCAGATGCACTGAGTGGTCATCATCACTCCAACCTGGCACAACGACATAGCGAACCCATGTTTTTTGATTACGTTTAGCCAGATAGCGAGCGAATTCAAGTGTACGCTGGTTGGATACACCCACTAATTTTTGGTGGATATCATCATTGATTTGTTTTAAATCGAGCATGACTAAATCAGTAACATCCATTAGTTCATCAATAACAGGGTCATAGCGGCGCACAAAGCCATTCGTATCTAAGCAAGTATGGATATTTTCTTTTTTACAGGCGCGGAACCAATCGCGGACAAATTCTGCCTGCAAAATTGCCTCGCCACCGGATGCGGTAACACCACCACCGGTTGCATTCATAAAATGGCGATAGGTAACTGCTTCTTTCATTAGTTCATCGACAGTCACAATTTGACCGCCGTGGGTATCCCATGTATCGCGGTTATGACAATACAGACAGCGCATTAGGCAGCCTTGGAAAAAGACAATAAAGCGGATCCCCGGACCATCGACGGTACCGCATGATTCAAAAGAGTGAATACGGCCAAGTACGGCAGGGGTTTCTGTCACATTAGTTGTCGCTATTGTTTTAGTTTTAGTATCATCGATAGACATAGCAGGCACTCCAAAATATCCGTCATACCGCAAACTTTAGAGAGAAAAATATCGTTGCTGGTATAGATAAAAAGACCCCATAAAACGGGGCCTTTAATTTACTTTATTTTAATAAGCTAATTATTACATTGTACTGGTGAAAGTACGAGTAATAACGTCTTGCTGTTGTTCTTTAGTCAGTGAGTTGAAACGCACTGCGTAACCAGATACACGGATAGTCAGTTGTGGGTATTTTTCTGGGTTTTCCATTGCATCTAACAGCATTTCACGGTTCATAACGTTAACGTTCAGGTGCTGACCGCCTTCGATAGACGCTTCATGGTGGAAGTAACCATCCATCAGACCTGCTAAGTTAGTTTTACGAACATCGTCATCTTTACCTAATGCATTTGGTACGATAGAGAAAGTATAAGAAATACCGTCTTTCGCGTAAGCAAATGGCAGTTTAGCAACAGAAGTTAACGATGCAACCGCACCTTTTTGGTCACGGCCGTGCATAGGGTTTGCACCTGGGCCAAACGGAGCACCTGCTCGACGACCATCAGGGGTATTACCTGTTTTCTTACCATACACAACGTTAGATGTGATAGTTAAGATTGACTGAGTTGGTACTGCGTTACGATAAGTAGGTAGTTTCTGAATTTTCTTCATGAAACGTTCAACTAAGTCACACGCGATATCATCTACACGAGAATCGTTATTACCGAATTGTGGATACTCGCCTTCGATTTCAAAGTCGATTGCAATACCGTCTTCATCACGAATTGGTTTAACTTTGGCATACTTAATCGCAGACAGTGAGTCAGCTGCAACAGACAGACCCGCAATACCACATGCCATTGTACGATAGACATCACGGTCATGCAGCGCCATTAGAGAAGCTTCATAGCTGTATTTGTCGTGCATGAAGTGGATGCAGTTCAGTGCAGTGACGTACTGAGTTGCTAACCAGTCCATAAAGCCATCCATTTGATTCATCACAGTATCGAAGTCAAGGACTTCGTCCATGATTGGTGCATGTTTAGGACCAACTTGCATTTTCAGTTTTTCATCGATACCACCATTGATGGTATACAGCATGGTTTTCGCTAAGTTAGCACGAGCACCGAAGAACTGCATTTGTTTACCAACAATCATTGGGCTAACACAACATGCAATAGCGTAGTCATCGTTGTTGAAATCTGGACGCATCAGGTCGTCGTTTTCATATTGAACTGATGAAGTATCGATAGAGACTTTTGCCGCATATTTTTTGAAATTCAATGGCAGTTTTTCTGACCACAAAATAGTCATGTTAGGCTCTGGAGATGGGCCCATGGTATACAGTGTGTTCAGGAAGCGGAACGTATTTTTGGTGACTAAAGTACGGCCATCAAGACCCATACCCGCTAATGATTCTGTTGCCCAAATTGGGTCACCAGAGAATAGCTCATCGTATTCAGGTGTACGTAAGAAACGTACCATACGCAGTTTCATGACTAAGTGGTCAATCAGTTCTTGCGCTTGTTGTTCAGTCAGTTTACCTGCTTCGATATCACGTTGGATATAAACGTCTAAGAACGTTGAAACACGACCAAATGACATTGCTGCACCATTTTGTGATTTCACTGCGGCTAAGTAACCGAAGTAAGTCCACTGTACAGCTTCTTGTGCATTTGTTGCTGGTGCAGAAATATCGTAACCGTATTTTGCAGCCATTTCTTTCATTTGACCCAATGCGCGGTGCTGTTCAGCAATTTCTTCGCGCAGTTGGATAGTCATTTGCAGGTCTTCACCTTTTTCTAATCTTTCTTGCAAAGAGGTGAATTGGTTAAATTTGTCTTTCATCAGGAAATCAATACCGTACAGTGCAACGCGACGGTAGTCACCGATGATACGACCACGACCATATGCATCCGGTAGACCTGTTAAGATACCTGATTTACGGCATTTTAAGATGTCTGGTGTGTAAACGTCGAAAACACCTTGGTTGTGAGTCTTACGATATTCAGTGAAGATTTTTTTGATTTCTGGGTCTAAAGTGCGGTCATAAGCTTTACATGAGCCTTCAACCATTTTGATACCACCGAACGGGATAAGACCACGTTTCAGAGGGGCGTCAGTTTGTAAACCAACGATTTTTTCTAATTCTTTAGTAATGTAACCAGCATCATGGGAAGTGATAGTTGACGCAACATCTGTGTCAAAATCAACTGGCGCGTGAGTGCGGTTTTCGATTTTGATCCCTTCCATGACTTTATCCCACAGTGCGTCAGTCGCTGGGGTAGAGCCTGCTAAGAAAGATTCATCACCTTCATATGGAGTGTAGTTTTTCTGGATAAAATCACGTACATCGACGTTATCCTGCCAGTTACCTTGGTTAAAACCTTGCCATGCTAAAGCGAATTTTTCATTTAACTCGGACATGATACTTTTACCTTTTAACAATGGATCTTTTAAGGATCTTAATAAATCTTTTTGTGTGTGTCAGTGGCTATTAATGTTTTTGGCCACCACGTAAATGCATGAACCAATAAATGAGGCCGACTAAAATCGCGCCGCCAATAATATTTCCAATAGTGACTGGAATTAAGTTATCTGTAATAAAGTTTCCGACTGTTAGGTGCGAAAACTGCTCTGGTGACATATTGATTTGAGCCCAATACTCAGCAGGAGCAAATTCTTTAATCATAATCCCTAATGGGATCATAAACATATTTGCAATGCTATGTTCAAAACCGCTTGCTACAAACATAGCAACAGGCAGAACAAGAACAACCAGTTTATCAGTTAAGCTACGACCTGAATAACTCATCCAAACCGCAAGGCAGACCATTAAGTTTGCTAAAATTCCTAATGCAACAGCTTCAACAAAAGTATGGTGTAATTTATGGCTGGTGGTTTGTAAAACGTTAAGACCCCATAGCCCATTTGCTGCAGTATATTGCCCTGCGAACCAGATAATTGCGACAAAGAACAATGCACCAATTAAGTTACCAATGTAGACATGAAACCAATTACGGAACATTTGTCCCCAAGTGATCCTGCCTGTGGCTTTCGAAACAATAGTGAGTACGGTAGAAGTGAAAAGGTCGGCACCGCATACAACGACTAGCATCAGACCCAAGGAGAAACAAATCCCACCAATGAGCTTAGTAAAACCATAAGGCGCTTCAGCCGCCCCTGTAGTTGCAGTGATGTAAAATACAAATGCGATAGAGATAAAAATACCGGCAGTGAATGCTGACAAGTAAGTAATTGCAGGATGCTTATTCGCCTTATAAAAGGCCGCATCATCTGCGACTTGCGCCATTACAGCTGGTGGCAGTAAATTAAAAGGGTTGTCAGCTTTCATACCAACACTCTCTTACAAAGTTGATTAATTATAGCACGCAATAATAGTAACAAAGGGGATAAATGAGAAATTTGATGTGGATCATGAAGTCTCTAGAGAAAGTGGTCAAAATGGTTAATTAAATGTTAAAATTAACTGTAACCAAATGAAAAATAACATAAAAATATTTTTTAAAATTTATAAAATATTTTTATAAAGGCTATCTTAAGGCCAGGATTAAGTAAAAAAATACGTGCAAATGTTAATTATTTAAGATGAATATGATCCGTTTAATATTTAATTTAACTTATGTGTATATATCCCCCTAACTTGTATAACTTTAATCTGATATACCACTTTTTAGTTAGTTATATTAACGAGCAATATTTATCTAACAATTATGCCAATTATAAGAAAATAATCTTTGATGGAAGCAACCAATACTTTAAATTTTTATGAAGACACTAAATTAGTTTTCAGTATAAAATTCAATATCTTCTAATGTATTTAGCTCTTGTTCGATGCGTTCACGGCTGTTGAGCAATGTTTTGATGACTTGATCAACTTTTTGTTTATCACTGCGGAAGGTCGGAATAGATACACTAATTGCTGCAATGATTTTATTACGTTGGCGCAATGCCACAGCATAGCAAGTTGTTTCTTCGTTGATTTCTTTATTGTCTACGGCATAGCCATTTTGGCTAACAATATTAAGTTGCTGACGCAATTCAGGTAGAGTTTGCACACTATATTGAGTGAGTGGCGTAAAGCCAGAAGGGTATAGCTGAGCAATTTGTTGGTCAGTATAGTTAAAAATCATCGCTTTACCCAATGCTGAATAAATGGCGGGTAAGCGGGTTCCAATGTTAGAAACTAGTTGGACTTTTTGAGCAGATTGCACTTTGTCTATGTATAGTACATCAGCGCCATCTAAGATGCCCATTTGGCAAACTTCATTACACTCTTCAACAATTTGCGTCATCTCTCGATGTATCATTTTCAACCAATATGATTTTTCGAAAAATGAGCGGGAAAGAATTGAGCACGCAATACCTAAATAGTAAAGCTGGCTCTTATCATCGTAATTGATATACCGAAACTCAGCCAATGTTTTTAAAATAGGGTAAATTGTCCCCTTTAAAATATTAGTTTTATCAGAAAGTTGTGTCAAAGAAAGCCCAGTATTTTCAGCCGCTAAAACTTGAAGTATCTCTAATACTCGAATTGTCGGCATGTGCCCCGTAGACATTGAACTATCTCCCTGATTAATTTTGCCGCTATTCTAGGTTTAAAATAACACGATGTAAATCGCCGTAGAAAAACGATTTGTCTCATTTCCATCATGAATAAACCTGATATGAGCAATAAAAAGCCGTGATACTGCTCAAAATTTTTTAATAAAAAAAATAGATTTAATCTACCGTTATTATCCCTTTCATCAATTAAATCTCAATTAATCAATTCATTAAGTGAATAGTTAAAGTTAATGGATAAATTTGACTCCATCTAGAATTCGTGTTTATTTGATTGTGTTTTTATTTATGAATGCAGTTTGTATATATGAACACTGGTTGGTGAAGAAAAAGAATAATGGAGAAAAAAAGTATGGAAAGTCGTTATATTACCCCCGTAGTGACCGTTTTTGATGACAAGGGGCGAGTAGATCTTGAACAGAACTTACACGTTTATGACTCTTTGAAAGGAAAGGTGTCAGGTTTTGTGACGATGGGGAGTACTGGGGAGTTTTTTGCATTAAATATGCAGAATTCAAAAGCATTAATAGAACTTTGTGGCGGTTATCAAAAAGAAGGAATGCATGTTTATGCAGGGGCAAGCCGCCTAGATGTGAATGAATCCATTGAATTGGCTAATTTTGCCTATGAGCAGGAAATTGACGGTGTGATGATCATTAGCCCGTATTATTTCCCACTAGACGATGAAGGGGTTTACCGTTTTTACAGTACGATTGCGGAAAAAACACCCGCTAAAATTTTTATTTATAACTTCCCTGAGCGCACTGGCTACTCTGTTTCTCCTGAGGTTTGTCTTCGCTTAGCGGATAAATACACTAATATTGTTGGGCTAAAAGATACCATTCCTGACACTTCTCATACAGCTCAAGTGATTGAAACAGTAAAATCACGGCTCCCACATTTTGAAGTTTATGCAGGCTATGACAATAACTTTGCTCATGTCGTGTTGTCTGGCGGAAGTGGCTGTATCGGCGGTTTATCGAATATTTTCCCTCAATTTTTTGCATCATGGATGCAAGCTTTTGCTCAAGGTGATTTAGCATTAGTCGCAAAATATCAGCAACGCGTCGACCAATTAATGGCGATTTATGGGGTGAATACGCCATTTATTCCAACATTTAAAAAAGCGTTACAACTCAAAGGGGTGATTAATTCTGATCATTGCACATCACCATTTATTGGATTGAACAGTACACAGACAGAGCAGCTTCAGCAGCTATTGGCACTTGCTGATGCACCGCTCTAATCTTTCCTGAATCCAAAACATAGAACATCTTACTGACAGGGAAAAAATATCATGGCAACGATAAAAGCTTATAACAATCCCGTTTTAAATTCTGCGATAGCCAAATCGTGGAAGCGTTTAGTCCCCCTGATGTTTATTTTGTATTTTGTTGCATTCATTGACCGAGTGAATGTTGGTTTTGCCAAAGATGCCATGCAAGTGGATATTGGCTTATCAGATTCTGCCTTTGCATTTGGTGCAGGGATTTTCTTTGCTGCGTATGCATTATTTGGCATTCCCGCAAACTTGATTTTAAATAAAATAGGCGCCCAAAAATGGCTCAGTATTACGACGGTCATTTGGGGGGTTCTTTCTGCAATGACAGGGTTTGTTACCAATGAAACGCAATTTATTATTTTGCGTTTTTTACTTGGGCTGGGTGAAGCTGGGTTTTATCCAGGGATCTTATTACTAGCTTCTATTTATTTTCCAAATAATGTTCGTGGCTCAGTGATTGGTATTTTTGTTCTTGGTGTGCCACTTGCGTTAACTTTAGGTTCACCGTTATCAGGAGCTTTGCTTGAATTACATGGTTGGTTAGGTCGTCCGGGATGGTTCTGGATGTTTGTTATTGAAGGCTTACCCGCGATTGTTATTGGTATCTTTGCATTCTTTTATCTGGATGATAGCCCCGAAAAAGCACGTTTTCTTACTGATGAAGAGAAAAAAGCACTGACAGAGCAGTTAGCAAAAGAAAATGAAAAAACAGAAACAACATCGGTATTATCTGCACTGAAAAATGCCAAAGTATGGCACTTGGCATTGATTTACGGCACGATCCAAATTTCAGTGTATGGTTTGATGTTCTTTTTACCTTCTCAAGTTGCATCCCTCATGGGGGAAAGCCTAGGCTTTAAACAATCACTGGTGGCTGCAATCCCTTGGGCTTGTTCTGCATTCGGGGTGTATTTTATCCCTCGTATTGCTGACAGGTACCCAAATCGTCGCATCGAAATCTCTGTTGTGTGTATGCTAGCAGCCGCTTTAGGTCTTGCATTATCTGCATTTGCGAGTCCGGTATTCGCTATTGCAGCTCTCTGTTTAAGCGCGGTAGGTTTTTTATCAGTGCAACCGATTTTTTGGACATTTCCTCCACAGCTATTGAGCGGCCCAGCACTTGCTGCAGGGATCGGCTTTTGTACTACGATGGGGGCATTTTGCTCATTCCTTGCGCCAATCATTCGCGTTGAGGTCGATAAAATGATGAATAGTACTACCGCGGGTATTGTCACTTTAGCGGTGATCACTGTGGGGTGCGCATTGCTTATTGGGTTACTAAAAAAGAATACACATAAAAAAAATATTAAGGCGTTACCGTCAAATTAATAGCTTGATTTCTGGAAGGTGAAACATGCAAAAAATATTAAGAATAGATGAAAGTGATAATCTGATTGTAGCGCTGAAAGACTTACATGCAGGTGAGACTTATCAATGGGGAAATGAAAGCGTTACGTTAGTGACAGAGGTCAAAGCCAAGCACAAATTTGCCCTTGAAGCTATCCCTGTTGATGGCATTGTGTCTATGTATGGTACGGCAGTAGGGAAAGCCACAAAAGCTATCGCAAAAGGTGAGGCGATTACGGTTGATAATATCCGCCACTATGCTGCACCTGTTTCGTTAGAACAAGAGCCTTATGAATGGCTGGCCCCAGATGTTTCACAATATAAGGGGCGTACATTTAAAGGGTATTTACGGGATGATGGCCGCGTTGGTACGGCTAATTACTGGTTAATTTTTCCATTAGTGTTTTGTGAAAACCGCAATGTGACTAAGTTGACTGATGCTCTTAATGACGCATTGGGTTACAGCAATAATAGCTTAAAAAGTTTCGCACTTGATTTAACGGCAGGCGCACAAGAGGCAATCACTAAGCCAAAACTATTTCCACATATAGAAGGTGTTCGCTGTATTACTGTAACCAGCGGGTGCGGTGGGGCAACGTCAGACAGCAAAACGATGTGTGATGTGCTTGCGGCTTATGCAGACCATCCTAATGTTATTGGGATCACTGTATTTAGTTTAGGTTGTGAAAAAGCACAGCGGGACATGTTCAAAGAATCACTTTTTGCCCGTAATCCTAACTTTGATAAACCGACGCTGTATTTCCGTCAACAAGAATGGAACAGCGAGGAACAAATGATGCAAACGGCATTAAAGCAAACGTATGAGAGCATGAAAGCAGTTAAGCCTCAGTCTCGGGTTGATGTCCCTCTATCATATTTAAAACTAGGTGTTAAATGCGGGGCATCTGATGGTTTTTCAGGGATTTCTGGTAACCCTGCAATGGGGTTAGTTTCTGATTGGTTAGTGACTCTTGGCGGTGCATCTGGTTTAGCGGAATTCCCCGAACTCTGTGGTGCTGAAGGGGATATGGTGAAACGCTGTATCGCTTTTGATGATAAAAAGAAATTCCTTGAACTAATGGAACGCTATGAAAAAACGGCAAATTTCTTTAGTACGACCATTGCAGATAACCCAAGTCCGGGCAATATTGCAGATGGGTTGATAACAGATGCAATTAAATCAACGGGAGCGGCTAAAAAGGGTGGAACATCGCCAATTAGTGCGGTGTGTGATTATGCAGAGCCAATGCCAAATAGTGGGTTATCGTTAGTTTGTACGCCCGGTAACGATGTGGATGCGGTTACGGGGTTAGTGGCTGCGGGATGTAATGTGGTTATCTTCTCGACGGGTCTTGGTACGCCGACAGGGAACCCAATTGTTCCGGTGTTGAAAATATCCACAAATAGCGCAATAGCAGAGCGTTTATCGGATATGATTGATTATGATTGCGGGCCAATTATAGAGGGTGTCCCATTACCGACGATTAGCGAAGGGTTGTTTGAGCGTGTTATTGAAACGGCGAGTGGGGACTATAAAGTCAAAGCAGACCGTTTAGAGCAGTATGATTTTTTACTGTGGAAACGTTCACTCGATTTATAAGTTATTTAGAATAAAACTAAATATTGACGGGGTAATGATACCCCGTCAATAAACTAATACCTATTATGCGTTGTCTCTTTTCGCTTTTTGTAGTTTTTCATAAGCGGCAAGCAAGGCTTGATGTGCAGGTAACGCTTTTAGTTCATCGTCAATGGACCACAAACCATAGAAACATGATTCACCCGCAAGAGCCGCAGATGCTGCATCCACCGCTTCTTTCCCATACATACGAACAAATGCGTTGTAGTATTGAGTAGGCTCACGCTGTTCTTCTTGAGAAAGCAACAGCAGGGTTTGCAAACAACGATAATAATTTGCACGCTCTGCAGTAAATACTGAACTGTTGAAATCTTGCGTCCACTCAACCCAAGCTAATGCTTGCTCAAGGTCACCACCAGCCAGTGCTAGCATGGATTTTAGCTCACCAATACGCAGGTTGCTCCAGCCGTTATCTTTACCCACAGCTAAACCAAGTAGCTCACGGACACGGGTGAAGTCGTCTAGACCGTCATCATCTAATTGCTCAATAAGGGCAAGGTAGTCTTGCTTTTCCCATTGGCTATCCGGCAAATTAATAATAGTATCGCGTAAATAAGCCCCCATCGCATTATTGGCGATATGTAGGTCTTCAACCGGGTAAATATCAGACATACCCGGTACTAAGATACGGCATGCGTATACGCCTAAATGGTTATAGTCCGCAATATACACTTCTGCATCTAAGGTATTGAAGATACTGATAAGGGTTGCAAATTCTTCTTGGGTTGTCCCTTTGAAACTCCAATCTGCAAATGCATAATCCGCATCATCTTTGAATAGATCCCAGCTAATTAAACCACTTGAATCAATAAAGTGAGTTTCAAGATTGGTGTGTTCAGCCACTTCTTCGTCATCAAACGTTGGGGCATTGAATACATCGAGGTCTTTTAAGCCACGACCTTGCAGTAATTCAGTGACGGTACGTTCAAGGGCAACACCAAAGTCAGGGTGAGCTCCAAATGAGGCAAAACAAGTGCCATTTTGTGGGTTAAATAACACGACACAAATGACAGGGTATTTCCCACCTAATGAAGCGTCGTAGCAGAAAATTGGGAAGCCTTCTTTTTCAAGGGTGTCAATAGCTTCAACTACGCTAGGGTAACGTGCCATCACGTCTGCTGGGATCGTTGGTAAGCTGATACTTTCTGCGATAATTTTGTTTTTTACAAAACGTTCAAAGACTTCAGAAAGGCCTTGTACTCGGGCTTCATTCGCTGTATTTCCCGCAGACATACCGTTAGAAACGTATAAATTGCCAACGATATTCATTGGAATATAAACCGTTTTATCGTCTGATTGGCGGGTAAATGGTAGGGCGCAAATACCCCGTTCTTCATTACCTGATTGCAAATCAATTAATTGGCTTGCTGCTAATGCGTTATCTGGGTCATAGAATTTGAGCAGACGGCTATCTAATAAGCCTTCAGGCAAGCTGTCATCTTCTGTCAGTGGGAACCATTTTTCATTGGGATAATGAACAAAGTCCCCTTCAGAAATCGCTTTACCTAAGTAAAAGTCAGCAAAGAAATAGTTAGTTGATAAACGTTCAAAATACTCGCCAAGTGCAGAGGCTAATGCCGCTTTTTTGCTCGCACCTTTGCCATTAGTAAAGCAAAGAGGGCATTCTTTATCGCGAATATGTACTGACCAAACGTTTGGTACAGGGTTTAACCAAGATGCTTCTTCAATATCAAACCCCAATTTTTTTAATTTGGTTTGAAATGCATCGATGGAATCTTCAAGAGCGGCATCTTTGCCGGGTATAAAAGTTTGGCTCATTGTCAGTCACTTGTGAGTAGGGTGTTTCAAACGGGCTATGATACGGATTTTTGTCGTCAGCCTCACGCTTTTTATTCGTTCATAGAGAAATCATCTTAAAATTCATTATTTATCGTAAAATAATTATATAGATCACATAAAACCCAGCACAAATACACATAATAACTGAAGTTTATTAATGAAAGGAAATTAAGATGAAAAACAGAAATAAAGCGCTGCTCGCGACACTGGTTTCATTGTTTGCCGTATCAGCAATTGCCCAACCCAATATTACGGTATTAGCGACGGGAGGGACTATTGCTGGAGGCGGAGATTCAGCAACCTCTTCAAACTACCAAGCAGGTAAAGTCGGGATTGACGCATTAATTAATGCTGTTCCAGAAACTAAAAAAATTGCTAATTTAAGTGGTGAGCAGTTGGTGAATATCGGTTCCCAAGATATGAATGACCAAGTTTGGCTAACACTGGCTAAAAAGATTAATCAAGATTGTGATAAAACTGATGGTTTTGTGATCACTCATGGGACTGATACATTAGAAGAAACCGCTTTTTTTCTCGATTTAACCACGAGTTGTAAAAAACCTATTGTATTAGTGGGGGCAATGCGCCCCTCAACGGCGTTAGGTGCCGACGGCCCGCTTAATTTGTATAACGCCGTCGTTTTAGCGACAGACAAATCAGCAGGGCAGCGTGGGGTTTTAATGGCTATGAATGATAAAGTTGTTCAAGGCCGCAATGTGATGAAAATGAGTACTACAGAAGTACAAGCGTTTGATGCAGTGAACGCGGGGGCCGAAGGGTTTATTCATGATGGTAAAGTGACGTACTTCCAAGCTGCCCAGCCCCGTAGTGATAAGGCGGTATTTGATGTGAGTAAACTCGAAAAACTACCGATGGTGGGTATTGTTTATAATTATGCTAATGCCTCCGCAGCACCAGTTAAAGCACTTAGAGAAGAAGGGGTTGAGGGGATAGTAAGTGCGGGAGTCGGTAATGGTAATATGTATAAAACGGTATTTGATGCCTTAGCAAACGCAGCAAAAGAAGATGTTGTGGTCGTGCGTTCAAGCCGTGTACCAACAGGCTATACCACACGTAATGCGGAAGTTGATGATAACTTATATGGCTTTGTAGCATCAGAACGGTTAAACCCACAAAAAGCACGGGTTTTACTGCAATTAGCTTTGACGCAAACGAAGGATGCAAAACAAATTCAAGAACTATTTGAACAATATTAACCATGCATAGAAGGCGGTGAGTTTACCGCCTTCTAGTTACTGACCTTTCATTCTGTTAGCAACGATATTTGCCGTCATTAAGGCAAGTAACGGGATCAGTGAAAACACAGCAAATAGCCAACTCGCTGAGGATTGCGCCCCTTCAACTCCCCCTGGTACTGATAACCCTGCAAGGTTGGCGATTAACCCAGCTAAAGATGCGCCAAACGCAGTGGAGAATAGCTGCAATGTGGTAATCGCTGAAGAGGCTTTTTGTGATTCAGGGCCGATAGAAACTTGCAGGACACGGGTTAGCAAATGTGGCCAAGCTGCGCCGATACTAGCTCCTGTTGTGAATAATGCTAAGCAGATTATCCAGATTTGCAGCGTTTCAATCTGCCAAATGTTTGTTATGAAAAGCGCTAAAATAGCTAATGCACTAAAGGTAATAAAAGGGCCTATTCGTATAGTTTTTATCGCATGTTCGGGTTTGCATGAAGACGAGATAATGGCAGAACATGACCATCCTGCTCCAACTAAGGCGGCCAAGTAGCCTGACATTAATGGAGCAACACCATGAAGGGTTTGTAAAAAATAAGGGACAAAAACTTCTGTTTGCACACTTAGCCCTAATAGCGCCATCGTAAGGTAAATAGGAGCAAGTTGTGCTTTGTAATGGAATGTACCTTGGGGAAATAGTGTATTTTCGGCTGTCCGTTCAAGTTTAACTAATCGTATACATAATAAAATGGCAATTAACATCCCAAGAATAGGGATTAGACTTGCTTTACTTAGACTTCCAAGTGAAATAGCCAATACTGCGGCAGAAAGTAGCAACAAAGCTTGCAGTGGGATTGGGTCTTGAGGGCATTTTTCAGTTAAATTATGACTTGGTAAAATCAACCACGTTAGCCATAAATAAGGTATCCCAACAAATACTAAGCACCAAAATGCACCGCGCCAGATATCATATTCAGCAAAAAAACCACCTAATGCGGGGCCCAGTAATGTTGCCATCCCCCACATACTCGACATCATGGCTAATACTTTTGACCATAGGTGCTGAGGGAAAACAATATGCACCATTGAGTAGGAAAGTGTCAGTAATATTCCCCCGCCTGCTCCTTGAATAATCCGGCCAAGCAACATGATAAACATAGAAGGCGTGATGGCACAAATAACAGAGCCAATTAGGAAGATAGCAGTAGCGAGTAAATAACTCCGTTTAGGACCGAGATGGTTTAAAATCCGAGAGGTTAGTGCAGAAAGAATAATGGATGAAAGGATAAATAAAGTTGTATTCCATGCATAGAATCGGATACCACCAATATCCCTAACGACAGAAGGGAGCGTTGTGATAGTGATATAAACATTAATCGCATGTAGGCAAATGCCCCCTGCTAACGCTAGAGTTAGCCAAAGGTTTTTACCCGTAAGGAGTACGCTCCAGCCTTGTTCGTTATTCTGAGTCATCCATTTTCTCTAATATGTGAAATAAATTAAGAAAACCCAACTAAATATGCTTATACCAGTTATACATTTTTATTCAATTAGGTCAATGTGGTGATATAACTTAAGCAATTACTATAAAATTAAGATAAATAAATCATTAGATAGCTATTTATTGAATTGTTTTTTAACCCAGGCTGTTATTAGTACATGTTTAATTTTCATTATTTATCAATTGGTTACATTTTATTTTTTATTGAGTAATCAATATTGATAACCATCACTAAAAAAAATTAATGTGTCGCTGATCATATTTTGGCAACAAAGCCAGTATCTGTGTTGATAATTCGCGTCGCAAAAAATAGGCTAAATACATCACAAATAGCTTAAGTTATTGTGAATTATTAGATTTAAAAGGAAAGTTAAATCGTATTTCGGCCGAAAAATTAAAACTAAAAATTATTAGAGGAATACAAGAATGGTTAATAAACATGTCAATACTGGCAGGAAACTGCTCGTCTTAAAAATAGCCATCGCTATGCTGCCAATTGGTTATCATCCTATCATGCAAGCAGAGCAATTTTTGGAAGATTCGACACTAAAAGGTGGACTCTACTATTGGCAAAGGGATCGTTCACGTAAAGATTTAGACCCAAATAGCGACAAATATAAAAAATATGCAGATAACCTTAAGCACTCGACTTTCAACGCTAGCCTTGATTTTTCCTCAGGTTATTTCCAGGACTTTATTGGCTTAGATTTGGCTGGTTTTACCGCAATCGAATTATCCAATAGTGGGCCTGCGGCTCCCAATGAAATTGGTTTCAGTGATGCAAAGACACGCTGGGATGAAAAATATAAAGGCGACCGCAGTGGTGTGAGTATTTATAAAGCCGCGGCAAAAATGAAGTATGGGCCTTTTTGGGGAAGAGGGGGCTATATTCAACCAACAGGGCAAACACTGCTTGCTTCTCATTGGAGCTATATGCCAGGAACTTACCGAGGGGTAGAGGTTGGTGGGGTATTTGATTTTGAGCAAAGTGGTGAACTTAGCATGTCGTACATATGGGCTGACCGCTATAAAGCCCCTTGGTATCGTGATATGTACAATTTCCGAGAAGCGGATGGTAAAACAGGGATCAGTTATTTACATGCTATTGGTTTTAAATATGATTTTAAAAATTCATTAGTGTTAGAAGGCTCATACGGTCAAGCAAAGGATTATATGGACCAGTATTTTGCGAAGGTATCATATGCAGTACCTGTAGTTGACCGCGATTTACGTCTTTCTTATCAATTTTATGGCTCGAAAGATAAAGTTTCAGACGGTGGCGTTAATGACGTATACGATGGTTTAGCATGGTTACAAGCGATGACATTAGGTTATACCTATGACGAATTCGATTTTAAGGTTGAAGGAACATATGTTAAAGCTGAAGGAAACCAAGGTTATTTTTTACAACGTATGACACCGGGTTGGGCGACGTCAAACGGCCGTATGGATATATGGTGGGATGGCCGCTCTGATTGGAATGCGAACAATGAAAAAGCGGTGTATGCAGGTGTAATGTATGATTTAAAAAATTGGGATTTAGCAGGGTGGAAAGTTGGGACATCCTATATTTATGGTTGGGATGCAAAACCGAGCACTAACTCACAATACGCTCAGGATGTGCGTTTAAGAGAAAGCGCTTGGAACTTTGATATTTTATATACAGTACAATCAGGCCGTGCAAAAGACACACTATTTAAGTTGCACTTTACTAAATATGATAACCATACAGATATTCCTAGCTATGGCGGTGGTTATGGCAATATCTTCCAAGATGAAAAAGATATTAAATTTATGGTGATGATGCCATTTACTGTATTTTAATATCAATTTTTTTGAGAGTAGATTGCTGCTTTAAATTAATTATTTTGGCAGTGATCTACTAAAAATAGGAATAACATACAGACTAAATATTAAATGATGTAATGAAATAGTTAATTATACGTATATTAAGGGAATGGTGATTGAATAAAAAAGGTGAATATATTTCACCTTTTTTGAATGGTTAAAACAATACTTAGATTTATTAATAATTATATAGAAGCGATGTCTTTATCGATGTTATCGGTAGGGGGGTTAAGGTCGTGTTTTACCCTATCTTTTAATTGGGTTACTTTTTCATTATGTAAAGTAGCCTCTTTTACTTTTGCTTGCCCTGATAAAATACCACCTTTCTTAATAGATAAATTACTATATTGAATGGTTCCATGAATTTCACCATTATTTTCGATGCTTATCGAATCAGATAAACATTCCCCTTCAACTCGCCCGTTAACAATCAACTCTTTACTGGTAATGTTCCCAGTAACTTGGCCATTTAACATGACCTTCACTGTATTATTTTTCCCTATAATGTTACCAATCACTTTGCCATAAATATGTACTTGTTCATTAGAGGTAATATTACCTTCAAAAATGACATCCCTTGAGATGATGGTATTGGATTTCTCTTCACTTATAGTCGGGGTTGCTATTGTAATCTGTTCTTCTAGCTTAGCGGGTGCTTCGGGCGTGCTAGCGGTTGGTGTTGGGGTTACTTCAGGGGTTGGTTTGTTTTGTCTTTTGGTGAACATTTTACTTACCTTTTTTTGATTGAAGTGTAAGATCAAGAACAAAATTGATAATACAAATGAAAATAAGGTGATGGCAGAGTAACTAAAAAACCATCCTATCAAAGTAAGAAACCAGAAGAAAAAACTAGTATTAAGAAAAAGGTAGGTTTTTTTCATCAGTTAATCTCTTACAAAATGACTAAAGCTACATAAATGAGTTTAGTCAAAAAAATGACTACATAAAAAAATGTAATATAACGTCTTCGTTACAGACTAAAGAATAACTGTAATTTAAGATAATACAATTATAATGAGTTAATAAACTAAATGCATATAAATTTTATATTATTGATATATTGGAAATCATCTATGATGATATTTATGTACCTATACTAATAAAGGCAGCATAATTTCTAATATAAGAAAATTCATATGTAAAATAATATAAAGGATTTGGGTTGAATTGCAACTTATTATCGAGCGCTAAATATGCAAGCTCTGTGCTGATATTTGGCGATTTAAGTGAAAGTTGTCAGAAGATTAGTGAGCTTAATCACCAATATAGTGTGAATAACAATATAATTTATGGAAATAAAAACCCCTGATAACATTTAGCAATAGCATGGTTATCAGGGGTTTTTCGTTTGTCGCTACTATGATTTATTCATAGGGTAGCAATACCTTGTGATTCTTTTACTCTTTTGCTTCGTGTGCGTCAGCATTTTCACGGCAATCACCATCTGCGCAATGGCCATATAGATATAAACTATGGTTAGATAATTTAATACCATGGCGAGCGGCGATATTTTTCTGGCGAGTTTCAATAGATTCGTCAGTAAACTCAATCACTTTGCCACAATCTAAACAGATTAAGTGGTCATGGTGATGCTGCTGAGTTAATTCGAATACAGATTTTCCACCCTCAAAGTTATGGCGGGTTACGATACCTGCATCATCAAACTGGTTTAATACACGGTATACGGTAGCTAGCCCGATCTCTTCGCCCATGTCGATCAGCTTTTTATAGAGATCTTCCGCACTGACGTGGTGGCACTCAGGCTCTTGAAGTACTTCCAAAATCTTAAGTCTTGGAAGAGTGACTTTGAGTCCAGCATTTTTCAATGCTTTATTGTTGTCTGTCATGCGGGTTTGTCCTGTATCTTAAATCATAAATTTAACAATAATGAGACGTTTTTAACATAAATTCAGTTGTCTTCTAAACTGTTTTACAATTATAGGCATGGAAAATAAAAATAGAAACCATGCTTTGTCTCATTATTTTGATAATCTCTTGAGAGCCTATCCTATTAGGATGCTTTATCGGCTATTTTAGACTAGATCACTTGTTTGAATGATGCGTTTAGAGCGACAAGTGAGCTGATCTATGGGTTAGGCTCTATTTCATATGCCTTAGCCGATAATTTCTGCTAAGGACATTTCTTCAGAGATTTGTTTTACCCATGCATCGACACGTTCATCAGTTAGTTCAGGCTGACGATCTTCATCAATGGCTAAACCAATAAAGTGATTGTCATCTGCCATACCTTTGGATACTTCAAAGTGGTAACCTTCAGTTGGCCAATGACCCACAATAACAGCACCACGAGGTTCGATGATATCGCGAATGGTTCCCATCGCATCACAGAAATATTCTGCGTAGTCTTCTTGGTCTCCACAACCAAATAAGGCGACAAGTTTACCTTCAAAATCAATTTCTTCGAGAGTTGGGAAAAAATCATCCCAATCACATTGAGCTTCACCATAATACCAAGTAGGAATACCCAGAAGTAGAATGTCAAAAGCTTCGATATCTTCTTTGCTACATTTAGCAATATCATGAACTTCTGCTACATCTTTGCCTAGTCTTTCTTGGATCATTTTGGCAATATTTTCTGTGTTACCTGTGTCACTTCCGAAGAAAATGCCTATGACTGCCATAAAGTGATTAACCTCTTGTTTTTCTAAGGGAGATAGAAGTTAGTGCTGATCTTCTATAGCTCTTTTAGAACGAAAATAAATATAATATTACGCCTTATTCTGGCGAAAAAATGCGTCTAAGTCTGTCAAATTTGTGTGATTTATCAAGATGACACTATTTGCGTATCGCTTCATTAACCTGTTCAAGTTGTGACATCAAAATTTCTTCGATCAATTCACTACGGCTTATATTTTTATCTTCAGCTAATTGGTTCAATACAGCGACAGCTTCTTCATTCAGTTTTAACTCAACTCTACGCAATCCTTTGACTTTATCGCGTTTTAGCTGGTTACGTTTGTTGATCCTTAATTGTTCATCCCGTGATAGCGGGCTTGTCTTAGGTCGCCCAGGCCTTCGTTCCTCAGCGAACAAATCCAGAGTAGTACGATCAGTTTGTTCTTTTGCCATGTCTATAACTGCTAAAGGGGTGTGCCAGTAATTCAGCGCGCAATGATACCCTAGCTAATCCCCTAGTGCTATAGCTGCATACTAGGCTAGTGTATTCAATAGGTTAAAAAAAACACACATTTAACAAAAAAGCACCACTTACAGTATGGGTGGTGCTTTTTTAGACATAATCATTGTGTCTGTTGCTGCCATAAGTTGGCATACAGGCCTTTTAATTTGAGTAAATTCTCATGAGTATCCATTTCTGTCACTTCCCCATGGCAAATAACACAAATTTTATCAGCATGCATAATAGTGTTAAGTCGATGAGCAATACTAATAACGGTTCTGCCTTGGGTGATTAGCGGCATATTTGCCATAATTGCCGCTTCTGACTCGTAATCCAATGCCGAAGTTGCTTCATCTAATATCAAAATATCTGGTTCTGTTAGTAAAGCACGTGCCAGAGCTATTCTTTGACGTTGCCCACCTGATAGGTTAAGGCCTTTTTCTGATAAGGGGGAATTAAACGTGTCAGGTAGCTCCATTATGAAATCATAAGCGCCTGCTAATTTTGCAGCATGAATAACTTTTTCATCCGAAGCTTGCGGGGCACTTAAGCGAATATTATCTGCAATAGAGCCGACGAATAGCATACTTTCTTGCAGAACAACACTCATACGGCGGCGTAATGAAACCGTATCTGCTACAGCTAAATCCATGCCATCGACAATAACTTGACCATGTTGTGGTACATAAAGACGCTGCAATAATTTTGTCAGAGTACTTTTCCCTGACCCGGAAGGGCCTGTTATCCCAATAAATTCCCCTGCTTTAACGGATAGCGACAGGTTATTGAGAACCTCTGGCATATCAGGTTGATAACGAAAACGAATATTTTGAAACTCAATTTTCCCTTGAATGCTGGCAGTGCTCGCAATGCCTTTACGTTCATTTTCAACTGGTTTATCGAGTATATCCCCAACACGGCGAAGTGAAATTATAGTGTGTTGAAAATCTTGCCAAACTTGTGCAAACCTTAGCACGGGCTGAGTAACATGGGCACTTAGCATATTAAAGGCGACGAGTTCCCCAGGCGATATTCCACCGTTTAAAACTTCTTTGACCCCAACCCACAAGATAATTGCAGTTGTAATTTTACTCACTAATGTCATTAACTGAGAGGCTACTTCACTGCGCATTGAGACTTTAAAGCTTTGTCTTAGTTGTTTACTGAATATTTTTTTCCATCGTTGATTAAAATATTTTTCAGTTGCTGTAGTTTTTACCGTTTCAATTCCTGTAATGGTTTCGGTAAGAAACGTGAGCCCATTTTCATCTGCTTGATAAGACTTTTCAGTTTGCTGACGAATAATTGGCCCAAGTATCATCCATAAAATGAAGAAAACCCCCATCGAACCGAGTAAAATCCATGACATTAGGCTGCTATAGGAAAATAGAACCGCAATAAAGAGGATCACAAAAATGAAGTCAATAAATAGCATCAAAGTTGAGCCAGTCAGAAATTGCCGTATATGCGCTAGCTCACGTATCCTTGCGATGATTTTCCCTGTTGGCCTTAATTTGAAATAATTTAAGGGGAGCGCCATTAAATGCCGATAGATTTTCCCTGATAATTCGGCGCTGATTTGGCTACTGGTATGACTAAAAATTTTATTGCGAATAAAACCGTATATTGGCTCAGCAACGGCAATAGCGAAGATTGCCAATGCAATAACATGTAAGTTGGATAAACTTCGCCCCACTAAAACTTTGTCTACAAGGTTTTGAAATAGTAGAGGGCTAACTAAGGCGAAAAGCTGAATAATGGCTGATAGAATAAAGATATTTCGTAATTTAACATGTTGACGCAAAATAGAAGGAACAAACCAGCTAAACCCAAAAGCTCTTTTTTGCTCTGGCTCTTGTTGCTCTTTAAGCAATAAAATATCGATTTCAGCTTCATTATTAAAATCATCAGCCTGAATTAACTTGATTTCGTTGTTTACAGGGTTGATGAGTACGAGGTCTTTTTCTTGTTGCAAGATTTGCCATGACCCTTGCGTATAGATTAACGCGGGAAGGGGGATGGTTGCTAACTGTGTATATGGTATAGCAATGAGTTCTGTTTCGTAGCCTAGTGTATTGGCACATTCTCTGATCTCCCACTCTGTAGGCGAAAGAGTTTGCATACCAATTGAATGCCTGAGTTGGTCTGTCGAAACATTCTTTTGGTAATAATTAGCCACCCAAACTAAGGCATCCAAGCCATGGTTGTTTATCTGTTCCATCGATTATTTTTCTCTCATTGCATTCGAGGTATATTCATTGATAGGGCTAAGTAGGTAATCAATAATTCGGCGCTTATCGGTTTTTATTTCGGCCACGATAGATAACCCAGGAGTGAGCTCAATCTGTTCACCATCAACTAACAGTTGTTTTTTATTAAGGCCTATTTGACCTAAGAACACTAAGCCAAGGTTTTCATCTTGCGTGCTATCCCGTGAAATAGAGAGAACCTCACCGTCAATGGTGCCATAACGGGTGTAAGGAAAGGCATCGACTTTGACTTCGGCTTTTAAACCTTCATGAATGAAGCCAATATCTTTATTTAAAATTTTAATTTCAGCTAATTGAACATGGTTATTAGGCACTATAACCATTAATTGCTGAGCGGGTTGTAGTACTCCCCCTAAAGTATGAGTGGCTAATTGTTGAACAGTACCATCAACAGGAGCTCGGATGATTTCTAATTGATTTCTTTCATGATTTTTTAATAGTTCTTGTTCTAAGGAGGCTTGTTTAAAAGCCGCTTGCTTATATTTTTCATCCCATTCTTGGTTTTTCTGTGCCTTTATCCTACTTTGTTTTTCAGTTAAGGCATGGTGCTGACTGACAAGAATGGATAATTCAGAGAGCTTGGTAACTTTCTCTTTTTTAGCGATAAGTAGCTCTCGTTCTTGTTCTAAAAATTCTTTCTGGCTGATTAACTGTTTCTGCGTTAATGAATGATGAGCATCAAGTCGTTGCTTTATATTATTGATTAGCGCGTTAATCGTGTTTAACTCATTTTTCCTAGCTTGCTGATTGACAATATTTAATTGAATTTCATTACTAATTTCATTAATGAGAGAGTCAAACTCTATTTGTTGAGTTTGGTAACTAGAGAGGGCACTTTTTTGCTCAGCTTCAGTTAATTGATGAAATTGAGGTAATTGATCAATCGGTTGTTGCAATAACAGAGCTTGATGAATGAGAGTTTCGGCAATTTGGAAATTATGTTGATAATTTAAGCTAAGAATATCTTGGTCGACCCCTAGCACATTAACCGTAAGTAATGGATCACCTTGTTTGACGGTTTGCCCATCTGCAACATGAATGTGTTCTAAGCGACTTAATTCAAACGCTTGAATTAATTGTGTACGCCCAGAAACAATCAATTTACCTTGGGTAGTTGCCTGAATATCTAGTTTACCAAAAAATGACCAAGCAACGGCAATGAAAATACCAAAACTAATTGATATTGCCACCCACAAGGCCAAATAGGAAGGGGGGGTTTTTAAAATTGCCAAATGGGAAGGCAAAAAACTGTTATAGCGGTTTTGTTTTAATCGATGTTTCATTTTACGTCCATGTCCGGTTTTAAGGATTGTTGCAGGGTCCATAAATGTTTATAGAAATTACCTTGTTCAATAAGCTGCTGGTGGCTGCCTTGTTCTATAATTTCTCCACGTTGCATGACAATAATTCGTTGATGGTGGCGAATGGTTGATAAGCGATGGGCGATGGTAATAACTGTCCTTCCTTTTGCAATAACATGCATGTTTTCTTGAATAACAGCTTGGGATTCATCATCTAAAGCGCTGGTGGCTTCATCAAAAATAATGACTTTAGGGTTAGCAAGTAAGGTACGTGCAATGGCAATACGTTGTCGTTGACCGCCGGAAAGAGACGTCCCCCCTTCAGCCAGTACGGTGTCATATCCCATAGGTAATTTTAAAATAAAGTCATGAGCACCGGCCATCTTCGCTGCATGAACGACGTCATCCATCGAAGTATTGGGGGCCGTTTGGGCAATATTGTGAAAAACAGATTGGCTAAATAAAAAGTTTTCTTGTAATACAATACCTATTTGTTGCCTTAGTGAATGTAGATTAATTGCCGACAAAGGCATGTTATCAACATAAATGGCGCCGCTTTCAGGGGTATAAAGCCGTAACAGTAACCGAGCTAGAGTACTTTTCCCTGAGCCTGAAGTACCGACAACGCCAATGGTTTCCCCTGCTTTAATATTTAAGTTAAAGTTTTTAAGGATATAAGGCATATTGGGTTGATAGCGGAATGAGACATCTTTTATAAATAGATTCCCTTGAATTGACTGCTTGTTTTCTTGCCTGGATTGTTCAACGGGGAGATTAATAATTTGCGATAGCTTTTCAATAGCAACACCTGTACGAATATAGTCCCCCCATAATTTTACGAGTTTGACTAAAGGTTGATTGGCATGACTGACCATCATATGAAACGCTATAAATTGGCCAATAGTCATTTGTAAAGCTAATACCTCAGATGCCCCAACCCATAAAACGATAGCACTGGTGATTTTTTCAATAGCCATGACTAAGTGTTCAGAGCGTGAGCTTATTTGCCCTGATACAAAATTAGTATGGCTCATATCGGATGTTTGACCATCCCATCGGCGAGTAAAATTAGGTTCTACCGATAAGCTTTTGGCTGTTTCAATACCATTGATGCTTTCGGTAAGAAAAGAGGTATTAATTGCGATGTTAGTAAATTGCTGTTGAGCGGCGGCTTCAATTTTAGGTGTTAACCACCAAGCTAATAAAAGGTAAAAAGGAATAGAGCATAGAAAGATTAATGTTAGAGTGGTTGATATTAAATTCATCACGAAAATAAATACAAATAAAAATAATACATCAACACATAATGTAAAGAAGCTACTCGTTAAAAATTCGCGAATAGTTTCTAATTCTTTTACACGGGTAACAATTGCACCTATTTGACGGTTTTTGAAAAAGGGAATAGGTAACCGTAGTAAATGATTAACTAATTTTAAACCCAATGTCATGTCTATTCGATTAACCGTATGATGATAAACGTATTCACGTAACCCTTTTAGTATAACTTCAATAAATGCAGCAACAATTAAACCGAAAATTAGCACATCTAATGTCACTAAACTATTATGAATTAATACTTTATCCATAATAACTTGCATAACAATAGGAGAAACCAAAGCTAATATTTGTAAGATAAATGAAAAAAACAAAACCCATAAAATAATAGATTTATATTTCATAAACTCTGCTTGAAACCAAGATATATCAAATTGCCCTTGCTTCAGGTTTACATGCAACCAATCACCATTCCATCGTTGTTGTAGCTCTTCAATGCTCCAAATCTCAGGGGGGAGGTTACCCATTTGTTGTACTAAGACTTGTTCTTGATTGCGATTAGCTAACAAGAAGGCCTCACCCTGGGTGTTATATAAAATAGCCGGACAGACTATTTTGGCGATATCTTTATTTTTTTGATGCTTATTCTTGCAGTTAATATGATACTTTTTTTTAATGATTTTGAGTTTTTCATTATAATTAATAGACTGCTTTAGCGTTTCCTCAAGTTCTTTAGGGTTTACTTGCCCTGACAACTTGGCGATAACACTAATAAAATATAATGTTGATTGTGATTTGGCGGTTTCCATTTTCTGTATTAATCATTCCCTTGGTTTTATTACATGCATAAACATAAATGTATATTGAAAAAATCAATTTAACATTGGCGATGAAGAAGGGGCTTTTAAATTTGGATAATACAGTGATTACAATTATCTGTGTATTGAAGTTAGTCTTATTGTTTAGTTTGAAAAAAAATAATTAAAAAATAAATCTTATTAGAGATATTGAGAATGAAAGTTCATCTTCAATATCTCGTTCATGATGATTTATTATTTTGGAATAGCCAAAAAACGGTGGATTGCTCTTAACACATGATCCGGTTTTTCGGCATGTACCCAATGACCAGTATCCGCAACAACCCAAGCTTTGGCCTTAGGAAATTGTTGAGCGATTTCATCGGAATATTCGGCTTGTACATAAGGTGAATTTCCTCCAGGAATTAATAATACAGGTTTATTCCATGCAGGGACGGTTTCCCAACCAATAATTTTCTCATAATTCGTTTTTAGTGCGGGCAAATTGAACTTCCATTCACCTTGCTTAAAAGATTTTAGGAGAAATTGGATAACGCCATCTTCATTGATATGGTGACGCATAATGGTTGTTGCTTCTTGACGAGTTTTAGCTTGCCCCGCAGTAACTGCATCCAGAGCTGCAAAGATTTCATCATGGCGGCGAACTTGATAAGCGACAGGGGCGATATCAATAGCAATTACCTGAGTGATAAAATCAGGGGCTAAAGCCGTTGCTGCCATTGCTATTTTTCCCCCCATGGAGTGACCAATTAAAATGGCATTTTTATAACCTAATGACTTTATAAGGTTAATCACATCTTGCGCCATTTGTTGATAACTCATTTGGTCGTCACGAAATGAATCACCATGATTGCGAACATCAATTTGAATAGTATCAAAATATTGTTGTAAATCACGGCCTAACACGCCTAAGTTATGCAGGTCACCGAATAGCCCATGAATTAATACAACAGGGTTATTAGAGATTGGATTTTCAGGTTTATGAATAGTATGGTTGAGTAACACAGTCATATTTGTTTTATCAATTTATCAGTGATACAAGTAGCTTTATCATGGCATGGCTAGGGATAAAATCCAAATAGTCAAATAATCTTCTTCGGAGGGTGAACAATTCAATAATTGGGTTAATAGAATGTTTTTATGCAAAGAATTTAAGAAAATTGAACTTGGTCACTGTGATGAAATGAGTAAAGTAATGGTATGATAACATACTGAATTATCTTTAAACTTAGAGGAGTGTTTACTTTAAGTTATTGAAATTTTAATTGTTTTGTTTTTTTTAAATCTGTCTTATAATCACACCGCAAATTTTAGTTAAAATAAAGTACTGGGAAAAAATGAAAACGATAGAAGTTGATGAAGAGCTTTACCGCTATATTGCGAGCCATACACAGCATATCGGTGAAAGTGCATCGGATATCTTGCGCCGTATGTTAAATTTCAAGTCCGGGCAGCCAGTACAAGTAAAAGAAGTCGGTCAGGCACAACCAGTAACTAAAACTGAACTGGCGATGAGTACACCTGCTGTTGCACAAAACCCAGTTAGGGTTGTTAGGGAATTATTGTTATCCGATGCTTATGCAGAAAAAAGCAAAGCAATTGACCGGTTTATGTTAATTCTGTCCACATTATACAGTTTAGATGCTAAGCGCTTTGCGAGCGCTACAGAATTAATGCATGGTCGAACTCGTATTTATTTTGCCGGCGATGAGCAAACGTTGCTTGCTGCGGGTAAACAGTCTAAGCCTCGTCATATTCCGGGGACCCCTTATTGGGTGATCACGAACACAAATACTAATCGCAAACGTAGTATGGTTGATGCCATCATGCAGGAAATGCAGTTCCCTGCGAATGTGATTGAAAAAGTGAGTAATACCATTTAAAACTGAAATATCACTGATGTGAAAAGCAAAGCATCAGTGCTTTGGGAGAAAACCAGTGACAATACATGAACGTGCAGGGCAGCTTCCGTTTCAAAGTGACTTGATCAATGTCGCTCAATTAACCGCTCAATATTATACTCAGCAGCCGCAAGCAGGGGACGCTTCTCAGGCGGTTAAATTTGGTACGTCTGGGCATCGTGGTAGCTCATTACGTAAAAATTTTAATGAAAATCACATATTGGCAATTGCACAAGCTATTGCTGATTTGCGCAAAACACAAGGGGTAACAGGCCCTTGCTTTGTGGGTAAAGATACACATGCTTTATCTGAAGCGGCATTTATTACTGTGGTTGAGGTGCTAGCAGCCAATCAAGTTCATGTAATTGTTCAGGAGAACAATGGTTTCACACCAACTCCAGCCATCTCCCATGCAATCTTAAGTTACAACCAGTCACACCAAAATATTGCTGATGGCATTGTGATCACGCCTTCCCATAATCCACCTGAAGATGGTGGTATTAAATATAATCCAGCAAATGGCGGGCCTGCGGATACAGATTTAACTTCGGTTATTGAGAAAAATGCTAATCAAATACTGGTAAATAACCTCGAGGGGGTTAAGCGCCTAAGTTTTGATGCTGCGATCGCAAGTGAATATGTTATTCAGCAAGATTTAATTATGCCATACGTATTAGCACTGGGCGAAGTTGTTGATATGGAGGCCATCGCCAAATCAGGGCTAAAAATCGGTGTTGACCCACTAGGTGGCTCAGGTATCGAATATTGGAAAAAAATTGCTGAGCATTATCAATTAAATATTGAAATCGTAAATGATCAACTAGACCAAACTTTCCGTTTTATGCCACTTGACCATGATGGCGTTATCCGTATGGATTGCTCATCAAGTTGGGCTATGGCAGGGTTATTAGGGATGAAAAAACGGTTTGATTTGGCGTTTGCAAATGATCCTGATTACGACCGCCATGGTATTGTCACCCCTGATGGGTTAATGAACCCAAATCACTACCTTGCTGTTGCGATTGACTATTTATTCCAGCATCGGCCTCTGTGGGGGAAAGATGTTGCTGTCGGTAAAACGCTGGTTTCTAGTGCGATGATTGACCGAGTTGTCAGTGATATTGGTCGTGAATTGGTAGAAGTACCGGTTGGTTTTAAATGGTTTGTTGATGGTTTATTTAGTGGTCAACTCGGTTTTGGTGGGGAAGAAAGTGCTGGGGCATCGTTCCTGAAATTTGATGGTACACCTTGGTCAACGGATAAAGATGGTATCATTCTTTGTTTATTAGCCGCAGAAATTACAGCAGTTACCGGTGAAAACCCTCAGCAACGCTATAATAACCTCGCGAAAAAATTTGGTGCACCGATTTACAACCGTATCCAAGCGAAAGCGACTCACGAAGAAAAAGCTAAGTTAAGTAAATTATCTCCAGAAATGGTAGCCGCAGATACGCTAGCGGGTGATAAAATTACACAGCGCTTAACCGCAGCACCTGGTAATGGCGCCTCGATAGGTGGTTTAAAAATTATGACCGATTACGGTTGGTTTGCAGCAAGGCCATCAGGGACAGAAGAAGCATACAAAATTTATTGTGAAAGTTTCCGTGGCGAAGAACATCTACGCCTTATTGAAAAAGAAGCTATCGAGATCGTTAGTAAAGTAATTAGTTAATTCCGCTTTTTATAAATAAAAAATTCATTTCAATAAATATCCCGAAGACAAAATCGACAAGATGATTCGGGATATTATTCCTTATTTATTGTTAATCTCTTCATAAAATTATGGTTGTCGATAATGTGACGAGATTAACAAAATTCTTTTGTTTATTTTACCCAAAATTCCCCTATTACTTTTTACTATCAATTCACAATAAGCGTTGCAGCTAAAGGCGTGGAGTGGTACAACTTGAAGCATCTGAGTGAGTTTTATTAATCATAATTATTGAAGATAGGGTGAGGTCAATGAGTCAGGTTTATAATTTCAGTGCAGGTCCAGCGATGCTGCCTGTCGAAGTCATGCGTCGTGCTGAACAAGAATTTTGTAATTGGCAAGGTCTAGGTGTTTCAGTGATGGAAGTGAGTCATCGCGGAAAAGAATTTGTTGAAGTTGCAAAAGAAGCTGAGCAAAATTTACGTGATTTATTAAATGTGCCAAGTAATTATAAAATTCTATTTTGTCATGGCGGTGCCCGTGCCCACTTTGCTACTATCCCGATGAACTTATTAGGTGGCAAAACGACGGCTGATTACATTGTCAGTGGTTATTGGTCAGAATCTGCTGCGAAAGAAGCAGCGAAATACTGCAAACCTAACGTCATTCAGATTGCTGAAGAAAAAGATGGCGTTGTGAGCCTAAAACCAATGAGTGAATGGCCTTTAAGTGACGATGCTGCTTATGTCCATTATTGCCCTAATGAAACGATTGGCGGTTTAGCCCTCCACGAAGAACCTGATTTCCCGAAAGACAAAATTATTGTTGCTGATTACTCATCTTCTATTTTATCAAAACCGATTGATGTCAGCCGTTTTGGCATAATCTATGCGGGTGCACAAAAAAATATCGGGCCTGCTGGGTTAACAATTGTCATTATTCGTGAAGACCTACTGGGCAAAGCCTCTCCACAGACGCCATCAGTATTTGATTATACATTACTAGCAAAACATGATTCCATGTTCAACACACCGCCAACATTTGCATGGTACCTATCAGGTATGGTCTTTAAGTGGTTGAAAGAACAAGGTGGCTTACAAGAAATGGCGAAGCGTAATTATGAAAAATCACAATTACTCTACAATGCTATTGATGATAGCCAGTTTTATATAAACCGTGTGGCAGTAGAAAACCGCTCTTGGATGAATGTGCCATTCCAAATGCAAAACCCTGCATTGGATGCCAAATTTATCGAAGAAGCGAAAGAACAAGGCCTGCTTTCACTGAAAGGTCATAAAGTGGCAGGCGGAATGCGAGCCTCCATTTATAATGCTATGCCATTAGCTGGTGTACAGGCTTTGGTTGATTTTATGGCAGATTTTGAACGCCATAACGCATAACACTCTTTATTAAGCTCTACATAATTTGGGTTGCATGTCGGTGATAAACGAAAATAGATGAGGGGCATTGGTACACGATGTAGCTCGGTTCGTTGAAAATGGCCAACACGCATGCAACCTGAAAAATGACGAGTATAAACTCGCTGATAGGATGTTCAGCTAATAATCGAGCCCTCTTGTAGCTAACTAAAAAGAAAATAGGGCTCGGTTGATTTTACTTGCAATTTCACTGGAGAAAACACCTTTTATGCAATCCCTGACATTACAACCAATTTCTTCAATTAATGGCACAATTAATTTGCCAGGGTCTAAAAGTGTCTCAAACCGTGCACTGTTACTTGCTGCGATGGCTAAAGGGACGACCGTACTGACTAATTTATTAGACAGTGATGATATTCGCCATATGCTGAATGCATTAAGCCAATTAGGGGTTAGTTACCAATTATCGGATGATAAAACACGGTGTTGCGTGGAAGGTCTAGGCGGTAACTTATCCCATTCGGATGAACTAGAAATATTTTTAGGTAATGCAGGGACAGCAATGCGCCCGCTGGCAGCGGCATTATCATTGAGCCACAATAATATTATTCTGACCGGAGAACCCCGTATGAAAGAGCGTCCCATTGGGCACTTAGTGGATGCTTTGAGGGAAGGCGGGGCAGTTATTGATTATTTAGAACAAGAAAATTATCCGCCGATTCGTTTAAAAGGCGGTTTTGTCGGTGGCAAAATTTCAGTCGATGGTTCGGTTTCTAGCCAATTTTTAACGGCATTATTAATGGCGGCTCCTCGTGCAGAGCAAGATACGACTATTACCATTATTGGTGAGTTAGTCTCTAAACCTTATATTGATATAACGCTAGCATTAATGAAAACTTTTGGTGTTATTGTTGAAAATCATCAATATCAACAATTTGTAATTAAAGGCCAGCAACAATATCAATCACCTGGTGAATATTTAGTGGAAGGTGACGCTTCTTCGGCTTCTTACTTTTTAGCCGCTGCTGCTATTAAAGGTGGTATTGTACGTGTCACTGGTATTGGCCGTAATAGTTTGCAAGGTGATACTAAGTTTGCCAACGTGTTGGAGAAAATGGGCGCGACGATTCGCTGGGGTGATGACTACGTTGAGTGTCAACGTGGTACTTTGAGCGGTATTGACATGGATATGAATGAAATCCCTGATGCAGCAATGACAATAGGGACTGTCGCGTTATTCGCTGAAGGCGAAACAGTTATTCGTAATATTTATAACTGGCGTGTAAAAGAAACTGACAGGTTATACGCGATGGCCACTGAGCTACGAAAAGTTGGCGCTGAAGTGGAAGAGGGGCATGATTATATCCGTGTTGTTCCACCCAAAAAACTACAACACGCAGAAATTGAAACTTACAATGACCATCGTATTGCTATGTGTTTTTCATTAGTGGCGTTATCAGATACTCCTGTCACTATTTTAGACCCAGGTTGCACTGCCAAAACGTTTCCAGATTATTTCGAGCAGCTTGCTCGCCTAAGTTAATACTTTTGTTGGGCTGATATGTTTGTTCAGTACCAGCCCAACAATAACTTAATTTAATCAATATTCTCTTATTTTCTGACAATCATCAGAACCTGCTTATTTCACAAAGTTGATGAATTGGTATAATACCTCTACTGATTTTAATTGCAGGTAGCGGATGCTATGTGCAGAAAAGGAGACTTTTTATGGTGGCGATAGCCCCTGTAATCACCGTTGATGGACCTAGCGGAGCAGGCAAAGGTACACTTTGCCAAGCATTAGCAAATGAATTTGGATGGCAACTTCTAGACTCCGGTGCAATTTATCGTGTACTCGCGTTAGCTGCATTACATCATCATGTTGATATTCAATCTGAGGATGGGCTAGTTCCTTTAGCGGCTAATTTAGATGTACGCTTTGTTCCTGAAGGGAATATCTTAAAAGTGATCCTTGAAGGTGAGGATGTCTCAAATCAGATTAGAACAGAAACCGTTGGAAATACGGCTTCGCAAACAGCAACTTTTCCCCGTGTTCGTGAAGCTCTATTACGACGCCAGCGTGCATTTAGAACATTCCCTGGGTTAATTGCCGATGGTCGAGATATGGGAACTGTTGTATTCCCTGATGCCCCAGTGAAAATTTTCCTTGATGCTTCTGCGCAAGAAAGAGCGCATCGTCGCATGAAGCAGTTGCAAGAGAAAGGCTTTGATGTTAATTTTGAACGTCTTTTAAGCGAAATTGAAGAGCGCGATTACCGTGATCGCAATCGCTCAGTTGCGCCCCTTATTGCTGCGAAAGATGCATTAGTGCTGGATTCCACAAGTATGTCAATTGAGGAAGTTATTGAAAAGGCACGCACCTATGCAAAAAAAATTCTACAATTATCGTGATAATAGGCTTTATTTTAGCTTATAATTAGATAATATACGCACTTACCGCTATGTTGATTATTTTATTAGCATAGCATCAACCTTGCGACATGGAATGTTGTGGGGTATGTGAAACAACCCCATTTGGCGGGAAGCTAAGTGGACGTTAATTAAAAACTCTTGAAGATCATTAATATGACTGAATCTTTTGCTCAACTCTTTGAAGAATCCCTGCAGAATATTGAAACTCGTCCTGGTTCTATCGTTCGTGGTACTGTCGTTGCCATCGATAAAGACGTAGTACTGGTAGACGCAGGTCTTAAATCAGAATCTGCTATCCCAGTAGAACAGTTCAAAAATGCTCAGGGTGAGCTAGAAATCCAAGTTGGCGACGAAATCGATGTAGCTCTGGATGCAGTAGAAGATGGTTTCGGTGAAACTATCCTGTCTCGTGAGAAAGCTAAACGTCATGAAGCATGGCTGATGCTGGAAAAAGCTTACGAAGAAGCTGAAACTGTAACTGGTGTTATCAACGGTAAAGTTAAAGGCGGTTTCACTGTTGAACTTAACGGCATCCGTGCGTTCTTACCAGGTTCACTGGTAGATGTACGCCCAGTTCGTGATACTACTCACTTGGAAGGCAAAGAGCTTGAGTTCAAAGTAATCAAGCTGGATCAGAAACGCAACAACGTTGTTGTTTCTCGTCGTGCTGTAATTGAATCTGAAAGCAGCGCTGAGCGCGATCAACTGCTGGAAAACCTGCAGGAAGGCATGGAAGTTAAAGGTATCGTTAAGAACCTTACTGACTACGGTGCATTCGTTGATCTTGGCGGTGTTGACGGCTTGCTGCACATCACTGACATGGCTTGGAAACGTGTTAAACACCCAAGCGAAATCGTCAACGTTGGTGATGAAATCAATGTTAAAGTTCTGAAATTCGACCGTGAGCGCACTCGTGTTTCTCTGGGTCTGAAACAACTGGGCGAAGATCCTTGGGTCGCAATCGCTAAACGTTACCCAGAAGGCACTAAGCTGACTGGTCGCGTTACTAACCTGACTGACTATGGTTGCTTCGTAGAAATCGAAGAAGGCGTTGAAGGTCTGGTTCACGTTTCAGAAATGGATTGGACTAACAAAAACATCCACCCATCTAAAGTTGTTAACGTTGGTGATGTTGTTGAAGTTATGGTTCTGGATATCGACGAAGAACGTCGTCGTATCTCTTTAGGCCTAAAACAATGCAAATCTAACCCATGGCAGCAATTTGCAGAAACTCACAACAAAGGCGACCGCGTTGAAGGTAAAATCAAGTCTATCACTGACTTCGGTATCTTCATCGGTCTGGACGGCGGCATCGATGGCCTGGTTCACTTATCTGACATCTCTTGGAACGTTGCAGGGGAAGAAGCAGTTCGTGAATACAAAAAAGGCGATGAAATCGCAGCTGTTGTTCTGCAAGTTGACGCAGAGCGTGAGCGTATCTCTTTAGGTGTTAAACAGTTAGCTGAAGATCCATTCAATAACTACTTAGCAGCTACTAAGAAAGGCGCTATCGTTACTGGTAAAGTAATCGCAGTTGACGCTAAAGGTGCAACTGTTGAGCTGACTCTGGGCGTTGAAGGTTACCTGCGTGCTTCAGAAGCTTCACGTGACCGTGTTGAAGATGCAACTCTGGTTCTGAACGTTGGTGATGATGTTGAAGCTAAATACACTGGTGTTGATCGTAAAAACCGTGTAATCAACCTGTCTGTTCGTGCTAAAGATGAAGCGGATGAGAAAGACGCTGTCGCAGCTGTGAACAAACAAGAAGATACTGCATTCGGCAACAATGCAATGGCTGAAGCTTTCAAAGCAGCTAAAGGCGAATAATTAAGTGGGGGCAGTAATAGAATTGCCCCTTTGTAACGGTAGTTTAGGGAGGTACTATGACCAAGTCTGAATTAATTGAAAGACTGGCTAGCCAGCAGTCTCATCTTTCAGCAAAAACCGTTGAGGAAGCTGTAAAGGAAATTCTTGAGCATATGGCTGATACGTTAGCCGGTGGTGAGCGTATTGAGGTTCGTGGTTTCGGCAGTTTTTCTCTTCACTACCGTGCACCACGCGTTGGCCGTAACCCAAAAACTGGTGATAAAGTGGAGCTAGAAGGTAAATATGTTCCTCATTTTAAACCAGGTAAAGAATTACGTGATCGTGTAAATATTTATGGCCAATAAAGGGCTATAAATCTTAATTATTACATCAAAACAGCGCTTGCATATTATTGTATAGCGCTGTTTTTTATAATCTGGCCAACACCCAACACCCAACACCCAACACCCAACACCCAACACCCAACACCCAACACCCAACACCCAACACCCAACACCCAACACCTAACACCTAACACCTAACACCTAACACCTAACACCTAACACCTAACACCTAACACCTAACACCTAACACCTAACACCTAACACCTAACACCTAACACCTAACACCTAACACCTAACACCTAACACCTAACACCTAACACTGGGAATCAAATACTTGACCTCATAGCTTTCGCTCATTGAAAAATGGAAAAAGAAATCAATCGGTCTAGATGGGATTATAAATGTAGATGTAGGCTTAAACACGACAAGTATTGATAAGTATTGAAATAAATTGCGAGGCGCTTCCCACTTTAATGAATACTGTATTTTTCCTGAATAACTTATTACGAAGCGCGACTCAAAACCTATCTTAACTACTTATTGAATAAATAGTTAAGTTTTAGATTGGGCTCTAGATTATGGGTAAAAGGAGCCAAATATGAAAGGACAGGGAGGGGGGAAGAACTGGGCTATTAATCACACTATTCATTATTGGCTAGGTAAATATAAAAAATCACTATCACTATCATTATCATTGGCAGCATTAGCGGTAATTACTGGGGTATTACCTTTATTATTTATTCCTGAACTTATAAGTTTAAACGTTACAATTACTTGTATTTTTATCATTACTTTATTTTTAATCTTTTATATGACTAATAAGGTGGGGAAGTTTATCTCATTGGTTATCATATCGTTTATTTGGGGAAACTGGCATTGTATTGATATTAAAAACAAAATGTATTTTCTATCTGAGAAAAACCACAAAATTGACCTTACCGTTATAAGTATTCCGTTAGCAGGAAAGGAATATAAGCATAAGGTACGTATTGATAGAATAAACTCTAAAATTATTTTTCCTCCATTATATGCTTTATGGAAGACTAAGGCGCCATTATGCGCGGGGCAGTCATGGCAAATTGTAGGAAAGCTTAAGCCTTTACATAGTTCTTTAAATGAAGGGGGGTTTAATCAACAGCGTTATCTATTAGCAAAAAGGCAAATTGGTTTACTGAAGAGTCAGCAACAAAAAATATTAGACTCTCAATGTTCTATTAGACAAAAGCTGATTAACTATTATTCACAGCAAATATCACCATTAAATAATGCAGGTGTTATTTATGCGCTTATGTTTGGTGAAAGGGGGCTATTGACCCCACAGCATTCTCTACTATTACAGAATACAGGGTTAACTCATTTAATTGCGATATCTGGTTTACATATAGGTTTAGCCTATTTATTTGGTTATTTGATTGTAAGGGGGATTCAATATTTATTACCTATATCATTTTTAAATGAAAGTATTCCAATATTGTCAGGGGTATGTTTGGCTGTTCTTTATGCTTGGGTTTCTGATTTTGCAATCCCTGCAACTCGGGCATTTTTTGCTTTATTGTTATGGGTTTATATTCGAAAAAAAACATCTCATTATTTTTCTTGGCAATGGGCGTTATGGAGCATTGCAGGTATCTTAGTATTAGACCCGTTATCAATTTTATCAGATAGTTTTTGGCTATCGAGCTTTGCGGTTTTAGCCATACTCTATTGGTCCAGTGTTTTACCTTTATCTCCTCATCTTGCGCAACAAAAAGTAATAGGGAAAATTATTATATTAACTCATTTACAGATAGGTTTACTTATTCTACTTATTCCCATGCAACTTATAATGTTTAATGGCATTAACCTAATGAGTTTTTTTGCAAACCTTTGGTTTGTCCCTATTATTTCTTGGTTAGTAGTTCCTGCTATATTTGTCTTATTTTTACTACCAATTCCTGAGATACAAAATGTTATTTTACTTGCTATTGATCAGGTAATTGAATGGGGGTTGAAGCCAATTCCATTCTTCAGCCGCTTTTGGTTTGAATTACGTCATGTGCCTTATTATGCTTTGGTAAGCTGTTGGCTTATTGTTTTAGTGATCCTTTACCGCTGGTACAAAAATTACTTAGGGCTATGCGGCTGTGTCCTCATATTAATACTAACTGAAAGAGGGAATAGTAAATCACCAAAAAAGGATTGGAGCTTAACTGTACTCGATATTGGCCACGGTTTAGCAGTCGTTATAGAACAAAATAATCTAGCATTCTTATATGATACAGGAAATATATGGAAAGGGAGCAGCAGTGCAAAAAAGCAGGTTATCCCCTTTCTTAAACATCATAATATTACACCGTTAACTGTTATTCTCAGTCATAATCATCTGGATCATACTGGGGGCGTTAAAGATTTAAGTCAGCAATACCCGTGGATAAGCATACGTAGTAGTTTTGGTAATTACTCTAATGAATATAATAAGTTAAAGAAAAGACAGCGTATTCAGCATCTTCCTTGCTTCAAAGAGCAAAAGTGGCAATGGGGGATTTTAACATTTGAAGTGTTGTGGCCTGAAAAATCATCAAAAATATCGCATAACAATGATTCTTGTGTTATTCAATTAACTGATGGGTACCATAAAATCTTATTGACGGGAGATTTAGAAAAACAAGGTGAAAGATCAATTGTTGAAATGTATAAATCAAGACTTCATTCTAACATTTTATTTGCGCCTCACCATGGAAGTAGCACATCCTCAACCGCCTTATTGTTAAGGAATGTTAAACCATCATTGGCATTAGTTTCTTCTGCAAGGTACAGTGCGTGGAAAATTCCATCACAAAAAGTCTATTCTAGGTATAAAAGTAGTGGCGTTAAATGGTTAAACACAGCAGAGAATGGTCAGATAACTTTATGGTTTAAAAAAGAAAATATTAAAATTTTACGTTATCGCTATGAAATTCAACCCCGTTGGTATCATCTGTGGTTTGGCTTGCCGCTATTTCCCGAGTAGAATAGTGCGCTTACATTAAGTCTGGTAATTAAAAGTATGAATGATAAAGACCTTTCGACAAAACAAACTTTTCGCCGCTTGTGGCCAATTATTGCGCCTTTTAAAGCGGGTTTAATTGTAGCAGCAATAGCACTTATCATTAACGCCGCAGGTGATGCGTTTATGATTTCTTTGTTAAAACCCTTGTTAGATGAAGGCTTCGATAAAGCCGACAACGATGTTTTAAAATGGCTTCCGCTTGCGGTGTTAGGTCTTATGGTCGTTCGTGGTAGTTCTAGCTTTGTTTCAACCTATTGTGTTTCATGGGTCGCGGGCAAAGTCGTTATGAATATGCGCCGTAAATTGTTTGGTCATATGATGGGAATGCCTGTTAGCTTTTTTGACCAGCAGTCAACAGGGACATTATTATCGAGAATTACTTATGACTCAGAGCAGGTTGCTTCCTCTTCCTCAGGTGCATTAATTACTATTATACGTGAAAGCGCCTATATTATCGGGTTGTTTGCCATGATGTTTTATTACAGCTGGCAACTATCTCTGATATTAATTGTTATTGCCCCAGTTGTTTCTGTGACTATTCGCATTGTCTCTAAACGTTTTCGTAAAATCAGTAAAAATATGCAAACGGGGATGGGGCATGTTACTGCTAGCGCAGAGCAAATGTTAAAAGGGCATAAAGAAGTTTTAATTTTTGGTGGGCAGAAAGTTGAAACTGAGCGTTTTAACAAGGTAAGCAATAACATGCGTCGCCAAAATATGAAAATGGTAACCGCATCAGCAATTTCAGACCCGATTGTTCAACTTATTGCTTCATTCGCATTGGCATTTGTATTGTACGCTGCGAGCTTTCCCGAAATTCGCGATGAATTAACATCAGGTACCATTGCCGTTGTATTTTCATCTATGTTTGCATTAATGCGGCCTTTAAAATCCCTCACTAATGTTAACTCTCAATTTCAGCGCGGTATGGCTGCTTGCCAAACCTTGTTTGCTATCTTAGATACTGAACAAGAAAAAGATAATGGGACGAAAGTATTAAAAGAGGTAAAAGGTGACATCAAATTTGAACATGTTACTTTTACCTATGAAACCAAAGAGCATCCTGCGTTAGACGATATTTCATTTACGTTACCTGCGGGGAAATCAGTTGCTCTGGTCGGGCGTTCAGGTTCAGGTAAGTCTACTATTGCTAATTTAATTACGCGTTTTTATGACATTGATGAAGGAACGATCCAGATAGATGGTCATGACATTCGCGAATACACCTTAGCTTCGTTACGGAACCAAGTTGCTTTAGTTTCACAGCATGTTTACTTATTTAACGATACGATAGCCAATAATATTGCCTATGCAACAGATGGCAACTACAGCCGTGAGCAAATTGAAAAAGCAGCAGAGATGGCTTACGCAATGGACTTTATTGCCAAGCTTGATAAAGGCTTAGATACGGTTATTGGTGAAAATGGGGTCATGCTTTCAGGTGGTCAGCGCCAGCGGATAGCGATAGCTCGCGCATTGTTACGTGATGCCCCAATCCTTATTCTTGATGAAGCAACCTCTGCTTTAGATACTGAGTCTGAACGTGCAATTCAAGCTGCACTTGATGAACTACAAAAGAATAGGACATCTTTAGTGATTGCTCATAGGTTATCAACGATAGAGAACGCCGATGAAATCTTAGTGGTACAAGATGGCAAGATTATTGAGCGTGGTAATCATGCATCTTTATTAGCGCAAGATGGCGCGTATTCTCAATTACATAGAATCCAATTTAAACAATGATAGAGCGTATTTGGTCTGGCAAATCTTGGCTATATATTGTGTTATTGCCGTTATCTTTCCTTTATGGGCTGATAACAGTAATTCGGCATATGGCATATAAAGTTGGGCTATTTCGTTCATGGAAAGCACCGGTTCCGGTGGTCGTAGTTGGGAACCTAACTGCGGGTGGAAATGGTAAAACGCCCGTAGTCATTTGGTTAGTTGAATCATTAACTAATGCAGGTTATCGGGTGGGGGTCGTTTCTAGGGGCTATGGCGGTAAGTCAGAGAATTACCCATTAGTACTTAATGAGGCGACTACCACACAAGTTGCAGGGGATGAACCTGTATTGATATTTCATCGCACAAAGGCGCCTGTTGCTGTAGCCCCTAAGCGTAGCGATGCAGTTAAAGCCCTGCTTCAGGCATACGAATTAGATGTCATCATCACCGATGACGGGCTACAACACTACGCACTGCAACGTGACTATGAGATAGTCGTTATTGATGGGCAACGTCGTTTTGGTAATGGCTGGTGGCTTCCTGCTGGGCCTATGCGTGAAAGAATTGGGCGTTTAAAAACTGTTAATGCATCTATAGTTAATGGTGGTAATCCCCAAGGAAATGAAGTGCTAATGACCCTAGAGGGGGATAGCGCAATTAACCTTGTGAGCTTAAAAAAACAACCCGTTACGGAGCTAGAGTCGGTAGTGGCAATGGCAGGAATTGGTCACCCCACACGTTTTTTTAATTCTTTACAGGGTAAAGGGGTTGTATTAGAGGGAAGCCAAGCTTTTGCCGATCACCAATCGTATGAACAACAACAGTTAATGTCTTTAGTTAAACCCCATCAGTCTTTATTAATGACGGAGAAAGATGCAGTAAAATGCAGCGAATTTGCTCAACCTAACTGGTGGTTCCTTCCTGTTCAAGCTCAGCTCCAACATCGTGGTGCAGATAAAATTTTAAGCGAAATAAAAAAACTTATCACAAATAACAAAAAAACTTGCCACTAACGTTTCACTATGATAATAATATCGCCAATGTGATATAGATCTACTTATTATGTATCTAGATGCAATACATTAATAATTGGATTTTATACTAGCTTGAATTTCACGCCGCGTTCTTTAGTTAGTCTTCATATCCTCGCACAATCTACATTATTGGGTCGTTACTTCTAAGTTTTGTCATCATAATGTCAAATTAGGCTGTTAACTTCACAGTGGATGAGTGATATCTGAAATCTATATTTACGGGCGTTATAGTAAATGCACAATTATTTATGTGCATAAATTGGTAAAAGTGTATTTACTCTTTGATGTATTAATAGATCGGCAATTTATAAATGGGACGCAAGAAAGAGTAATGATACAAAGATAAAAAAAATATTGTTCTCAGAACAAAAGGAGTTTTAATATGAATTTTCAATTACATATGGGTCGAGTTAAATGGTTTGACGCAAAAGAAGGTTACGGTTTTATTTCACCATTCAATGGTGGAGATGATGTATTTGTGACAACAAAATCAATCGCTAATAAAAAAATCAAATCATTATTTGAAGGTCAAAACGTTGAGTTCTCTGTTACTCGTAATTCGGATGGCATAACGGCAGCAGACGTTATTGCTTACTAGAAGTAATTACTAAACAATTAACAGAACAAATTCTCCTGCTTTTATCCTCTCATCTCACGCAGGAGATCTTATTCAGAAAGATTAAAGTTAACGGTGATATCTGCATGTGATATCCTGACTCCAAGTGAGTTAAAATCCATTCGGGAGAAAACATGGATCACCGTTTACTTGAAATCATTGCCTGCCCTATATGTCATGGCAAATTAAGCTATAACAAAGAAAACCTCGAGCTTATCTGCAAGTTTGATCACTTAGCCTATCCAATTCGTGATGGCATCCCTGTATTACTCGAAAATGAAGCACGCCAAGTCTCATTAGATGAAGGAAAATAATCGCCATGTTTACGGTTATTATTCCTGCTCGTTATGCATCGACTCGTTTGCCGGGTAAACCTTTAGCTGATATTCATGGCAAGCCAATGGTCGTTAGGGTGATGGAACAAGCGATTAAATCAGGGGCTAGTCGAGTCATTGTGGCGACAGATCATCCTGATGTGGCTAAAGCCGTGATTGAAGCTGGGGGTGAGGCTTGTATGACCAACCCCGAACACCAGTCTGGCACTGAGCGGTTAGCAGAAGTTATCGATACTTACGGCTTTTCTGATGATGAAATCATTGTGAATGTGCAAGGGGATGAGCCTTTAATTCCACCTGAAATTATTAGCCAAGTAGCAAATAATCTTAAGGGAAGTCAAGCTGGAATGGGTACGCTGGCCGTGCCTATTCATGATGCTCATGAGGCATTTAACCCCAATGCAGTGAAAGTGGTTACTGATCAAGGTGGCTATGCGTTGTACTTTTCTCGTGCAACTATTCCTTGGGACAGAGACGGTTTTGCTAAAAGTCATGATGTCATTGGTGACACGTTTTTACGTCATATTGGTATTTACGCCTATCGCGCTGGGTTTATCCGCCGTTATGTTAGTTGGGAAGCTAGTCCATTAGAAAAAATCGAGATGCTTGAGCAGCTTCGGGTGCTTTGGTATGGTGAGAAAATTCATGTGGATGTAGCTAAAACAACACCAGGGGCGGGTGTTGATACCCAAGCAGATCTTGATGCTGTCAGAAAGCAATTTCTATTGTAATTAAAATATTATTCAGTAAGCCCAAGAGGTAGCATCTTGTTTGTTCTCTTGGTATTCAACAAAAGGTGTAATCTGTATAGGTTACACCTTTTTGTTTTCATTCGGCGACGGTTGCTTCTGGAGTTGGCAACGAGGAGTCTATTGATTGTGTATTATCAGGCTTTAGGTGCCACCAAATCGTCCCAAGAAATTCATACCACGCTCGTTCACTGTGACCGAAGTAATATGCTGAAGGGATGTATTTCTCCCATGGGTTAATGCCGCTAGTAATAACAAGTTGATTTGCGGGAGCAGGGAATGGTTGCATGCCTCTGTCTGTAAACATGGTTATCGCCCGAGGCAAATGGTTGGCTGAAGTGACTAATAAGAAAGGCGATTTCCCAATAATTTTCTCAACCTCAAAGGCTTCTTCTTGGGTATCTTTAGGCTCTGTAAGAGGGATTGTATCTTGTGCGGGTACACCTAAAGACTGAGCTACTTGTGCCGCAACTTCTGCACTGCTTATGGTGCTGCTCGCTTTCCCTCCAGTAAAGATAAGCTTACTGCCTGGGTGTTTTAAATATAATCGGACGCCTTCAGTTACTCTTGGTAGGCTGTTATTCAATAAGTTAGAGCTTGGGCTCCAATCTGGGTTGTAAGTAAACCCACCTCCTAATACCACGATATACTGTATATTTTGCGGTGGTGTTTCAGTGATCAATTCATATCGCTTATTATATTGGCCTTCTACAGGCGCGAGCAAGCTATCTGAAACAGGCTGTAATCCGAGTACTGCTAGGAGTATTAAGCTCAGGCTAGTAAATGTTTTTCCGCATCGTTGCCAGCGAGTGAACCAGAGTAAAATTAACCCGATAAACCCAATGATGAGCAATAATGGCAGTGGCATCAAAAGGGAACCAATATATTTTTTTAAAAAAAATAACATAACTAAGCCTATTCTTAAGGGTTATCAATTAATTTTGGTTGTGGAACTACCCTTGAAAAAGCGTCATATAACCACTTTTTCAACATAAAAATAGCGAAAATCGCCTTCAATGATGTCAAAATGAAATTCACTGAGCAAAATAAAGTACAATGCAAAAATATCGCTATTATCTGTTATAATTCATGTTTCAATTGTCGCCTACATCTGGTGTGATAAGCACAATACTCAGTGATAGTATTCTCAATTTAGCTTAATTTCATTAAGTTCAAGATGAAAATAGACTACATTGGCGGTTTTTGCGACTAATTGGCCCATAAAACTTAGTTAATGAACAATGATAGGCAACCGGATAGCACATGGCAGACCGCAACTTTGATGATATTGTCGATAAATTTGCAAAAAAATATCTACGGCACGACAAAAGGAAAAATACGTGAAGCGGTGGTTTGGCAAGATTTAACGCATATATTAGATAGCCAATTTAAGGGGAAAACCTTAAAAATACTTGATGCAGGTGGAGGTGAAGGGCATTTTTCACGTAAACTTGCTGCTATGGGCCATCAAGTTATACTTTGCGATTTATCCGAAGAAATGTTGGAACGAGCCAGTGAGCTTGCAAAAGAACAAGGGATTAGCGATAACATTCGCTTTGTTCACTGTGCGGTGCAAGATATTTCCCAACATATTAATGAGCCCGTTGACCTTGTTTTGTTCCATGCTGTTCTTGAATGGATTAGCGATCAAAAATATGCAATTGAACAACTGGCAGATATAATCAGACCAGAAGGCGTATTTTCTGTCATGTTCTATAATGCAAATGGCTTAGTCATGCGTAATGCGATTTTGGGGAACTTTCATTTGGCAACCCCGCATATTCAGCGGCGTCGTAAACGCTCGTTATCGCCACAGAAACCTTTATTTCCTCAGCAAGTTGATGAGTGGTTAAGGGGGTGTGGTATGAGCATCTTAGCTAAAAGTGGCGTCAGAGTTTTCCATGACTATCTGCAAAGTAGGCAATTACAGCAAAAAGATTTTCCTGCATTGTTAGCGTTAGAGCAACAATATTGTCGTGAAGAACCCTATCTTAGTATGGGGCGTTATATTCATGTCATGGCACGCAAACAAATACAAAAGGACGATTTATGAGTGATTTTTCCCAGACCGTCCCTGAACTTGTGTCTTGGGCACGAAAAAATGATTTTGCGATTTCACTCCCTGCTGAGCGTTTGGCATTTTTGCTGGCGGTGGCAGTATTAAACAGTGAAAGAGTGAATGGCGAAATGAGTGAAGGGGAACTGGTTGACGCCTTTCGTGAAGTTTGCAAAGGTTTTGAACAGACAACGGAATCTTTGGCGGTGAGGGCAAATAATGCCATCAATGATATGGTGCGCCAAAAGATATTTAACCGTTTCGCCAGTGATATTGTTGAAGGCAATGCCATTTATCGTCTGACCCCATTGGGGATTGGCATCAGCGATTATTATATACGCCAGCGAGAATTTTCCACATTAAGACTTTCCATGCAGCTTTCGATAGTTGCCAGTGAGCTGCAAAGAGCGGCTGAAGCAGCAGAAGAAGGCGGTGATGAATTTTATTGGCATCGTTATGTTTTTGCTCCATTAAAATATTCAGTCGCTGAAATTTTTGATAGCATCGATTTATCCCAACGTATCATGGATGAGCAGCAAAATACCGTTAAAGAAGATATTGCTGCCTTGTTAAACCAAGATTGGCAGGCGGCCATCGCAAACTGTGAGCAATTATTATCAGAAACATCCGGTACTTTGCGTGAGCTGCAAGACACGTTAGAAGCCGCAGGGGATAAACTACAAGCCAATTTATTGCGTATTCAAGAAGCGAATATGAATGCACCTGCTTTTTCTGAAATGGTGGATAGACTGGTTTTTGACTTACAAAATAAATTAGACCGTATCGTTAGTTGGGGGCAGCAATCTATCGATTTATGGATAGGCTATGACCGTCACGTCCATAAATTTATCCGTACAGCGATAGATATGGATAAAAACAGGATCTTTTCACAACGGTTACGTCAGTCCGTTCAACATTATCTCGATAGCCCTTGGGCTCTTACTTATACCAACGCAGACCGGTTATTCGATATGCGAGATGAAGAGCTCACATTACATGATGAAGAGGTAACGGGTGAATTGCCTCCAGAGCTTGAATTTGAAGAGTTTAGTGAGCTCAATGATAAACTAGCCGAGTTAATGGAAGTGGAACTTGCCATCTATAAAACAGAACAGCGTCCATTAGACGTTGGTCGTGTATTGCAGGGGTACTTGCAGCAATATCCACAAAAACGTCATTTTGATGTCGCTCGAATTATTATTGATCAGGCGGTAAGACTAGGCATTGCAGAGGCTGATTTGGCGGGGTTACCGGCAGAATGGCAAGCTATTAATGATTACGGAGCCAAGGTACAGGCACATGTCATCGACAAATATTGAACAATTTATGCCAGTAAAACTGGCTCAAGCATTAGCTAACCCTATTTTCCCAGAGCTAGACAGCCAATTGCGTTCAGGTCGGCATATTAGTATTGATGACCTTGATAACCATGCATTTTTGATGGATTTTCAGGAAGCATTGGAGCAATTTTACTCACGGTATAATGTTGAGCTAATTCGTGCACCTGAAGGGTTTTTCTATTTACGCCCGCGTTCGACCACGTTGATCCCACGCTCAGTCCTATCTGAATTGGATATGATGGTTGGCAAAATTCTGTGTTATCTCTACCTCAGCCCTGAGCGTTTAAGTAATCAAGGTATCTTTACCTCTCAAGAGCTTTTTGAAGAATTACTCTCTTTAGCGGATGAAAATAAACTGCTTAAATTTGTTAATCAGCGTTCTACGGGTTCTGACCTTGATAAACAAAAATTGCAGGAAAAATTAAGAACATCATTAAACCGTCTACGTCGTTTAGGGATGGTGCATTTTCTGCAAAATGACCCGAGTAAATTTATTATTAGTGAATCTGTGTTCCGTTTTGGTGCAGATGTACGCAGTGGTGATAACCCGCAAGACGCTCAGTTACGTATGATCCGTGATGGCGAAGCTATCTCTCTCGAAGGTGAACTCTCACTAAAAGACAGTGAAGAAGAGAATGTCGAAGATAGTCAAGAACCGGCAGAAAGTGATGAGGATGAAGAATAATGATTGAACGCGGAAAATTTCGCTCACTGACGCTGGTGAATTGGAACGGTTTTTTTGCTCGTACTTTTGACCTTGACGAGTTAGTCACCACTTTATCTGGTGGTAATGGTGCGGGTAAATCGACAACGATGGCTGCTTTTATTACTGCCATGATCCCAGATTTAACCTTACTCCACTTCCGTAATACCACCGAAGCCGGTGCTACCTCAGGGTCACGGGACAAAGGGTTACATGGGAAATTACGTCCTGGAGTCTGCTATGCCATTTTAGATGTTTTAAACTCTAAACATCAGCGCGTCATGGTGGGTGTGCGCTTACAGCAAGTTGCTGGGCGTGATAAAAAAGTTGATATTAAGCCTTTCATGGTGCAAGGCATTCCATTGGCAACGGTTCCGACTGAAATATTGACAGAAGTGATTGATGGTCGCCAAGCCAAAGTGATCCCACTGAATGAGTTAAAAGAACGCCTTGAAGAGCAAGAAGGGATTTTGTTCAAGCAATTTAACTCAATTACAGATTACCATTCGGTTCTATTTGAATTAGGTGTCTTGCCAAAACGTTTACGCTCAGCGAGTGATCGAAGCAAATATTATCGGCTTATTGAAGCGTCATTATACGGTGGGATTTCCAGCGCGATTACGCGTTCATTACGTGATTACTTATTGCCTGAAAATGGTGGCGTTCGTAAAGCCTTCCAAGATATGGAAGCTGCATTGCGTGAAAACCGCTTAACGTTGGAAGCCATTCGCGTTACACAATCTGACCGCGACTTGTTTAAACATTTAATTAGCCAAGCAACAGATTATGTATCAGCGGATTATATGCGTCATTCCAATGAAAGGCGTATCCATTTAGATGCCGCTTTAGCTGCACGTAATGAGTTATTCGCTAGTCGTAAACAACTGCGCATAGAGCAAGTTCGTAGTGTAGAAATGGCACGCGAGCTAAATGAGCAAAATAGCGCTTCAACAGAATTGGAAGCTGATTACCAAGCGGCCAATGACCATTTGAATTTAGTGCAAGCAGCGCTGCGTCAGCAAGAAAAAATAGACCGTTATCAAGCTGATATTGAAGAGCTGACTTATCGCCTTGAAGAGCAAAGCGAAGTTGTTGCAGAAGCAACAGAAACACAAGACGAATATGAAGCTCGTGCCCAAGCCGCTGAGATAGAGGTTGATGAGCTAAAAAACCAATTAGCGGACTACCAACAAGCATTAGATGTACAGCAAACTCGTGCTATCCAATACCAACAAGCGTTACATGCATTAACTCGAGCTCGTGATCTGTGTCAGCTTCCTGAATTATCAATTGATAATGCAGATGAATGGTTAGATACATTTGAGGCTCGGGAACAGCAAGCGACAGAGTCGTTATTGGCCCTTGAACAAAAAATGAGTGTTGCTGATGCAGCACATAGCCAATTTGAGCAAGCCTATCAATTAGTTAAAAATATGGTAGGTGAGGTAAGTCGCAGTGATGCATACCAACAAGCACGTGCTCTATTACGGGATTGGTCATCACAACAGCATTTAGCTGAACGTGTACAACCGTTACGCATGCAACTCTCTGAATTACAACAACGCCTAAATAGCCAGCAGAATGCAGAGCGTATGTTGGCAGAGTTTTGTAAACGCCACGGTCAAAGCTATGAGCCTGATGAACTTGATGCGTTAATGGCTGAGTTAGAAGCGCAACAAGAAGAATTAAGTGTTGGTGTAAACGAAAGTGGCGAAAGGCGCATGCAAATGCGCCAAGAATTGGAACAAATTCGCCAGCGTATCCAACAGTTATCTTCTAAAGCACCTGCATGGATCATTGCTCAAGAAGCATTAACTCAATTGAATGAACAATCAGGTGAAGTTTTTGCATCGAGTACTGCTGTAACTGAATTTATGCAGCAGTTGCTTGAACAAGAAAGGGAAATCACGGTTGAGCGCGATGAGATTGCAGCGCAGCGGCGCGACCTTGAGAAGCAAATAGAGCGTTTAAGTCAGCCAAGTGGTGCAGAAGATAGCCGGATGCTTGCATTGGCGGAACGTTTCAACGGGGTATTACTGTCTGAAATTTATGATGACATTACTATTGAAGATGCGGCTTATTTCTCAGCATTATATGGTCCTGCTCGTCACGGTATTGTCGTACAGGATTTATCAGCTGTTCGTAGCCAGTTAGAAACTTTACAAGACTGCCCTGATGATGTGTATTTTATCGAAGGGGACCCTTCTTCCTTTGATGATAGCGTTTTTGATGCCCAAGAATTTGAACAAGCCGTATTAGTTCGCTCTTCTGAGCGGCAGTGGCGTTATTCGCGTTATCCTGAGCTTCCTTTATTTGGGCGAGCAGCGCGTGAAAGCCATTTAGAGTCATTATCAGCTGAGCGTGATGAGCTCGCCGAACGCTATGCGACATTGTCATTTGATGTACAAAAAATTCAACGTTCACATCAAGCATTCAGTCGTTTTATCGGTCAGCACATTTCTGTCGCTTTCGAAGCAGACCCAGAAGCTGAAATCCGTACACTTAATCAAAAACGAACAGAACTAGAAAGAGCTTTAGCGCAATTTGAAGAACAAACCCAACAACAGCGCCAACAATTTGCTCAAGGAAAAGAAAGTTTAACGGCACTTAACCGTTTGTTACCGCAGATGGGCTTGTTACTTGATGAAACACTGGTGGATAGGGTTGAAGAAATCAATGAGGAACTATCAGAAGCTGAAGAAGCGGCGCATTTCCTCAATAAACATGGAAGTACATTAGAAAAATTAGAGCCGATTGTAACGGTATTACTCAGTGACCCTGAGCAACATGACCAGCTACGCAAAGATTACGAACTCGCGAAGCACACTCAACAGAATGCAAAACAGCAGGCTTTTGCATTGGTTGAAGTGGTTCAACGTCGGGCTCACTTTAGTTACAGTGACTCTACGGGGATGGTTAGTGAAAATAGTGATTTGAATGAAAAATTGCGTCAGCGTTTGGAACAGGCAGAAACCGAGCGAGCTCGAGCCCGTGAGCAACTACGTCAGCAGCAATCGCAGAGTGCGCAATACTATCAAGTATTGGCTTCGTTACGTAGCTCTTTTGAAACTAAGCAAGAAATGCTGAAAGAGCTAGAAGCCGAAATGCAGGAGATTGGTGTAAAAGCTGACCCTGAAGCACAAGAGCGTGCACGCATTCGTCGTGATGAATTACACCAACGAGTGATGGAGAACCGTAGCCGTATTAATCAGTTAGAAAAACAGCTAACCTTATGTGAAGCTGAAATGGATAACTTACAAAAACGCCTGCGTAAGTTAGAAAAAGATTATTATCTATTACGTGAACAAGTGGTTTCTGCGAAAGCAGGTTGGTGTGCTGTAATGCGTTTGGTGAAAGACAATGGTGTTGAGCGCCGTTTGCACCGCCGTGAACTTGCTTATACTGATGGTGACAGTTTACGCTCTATGTCGGATAAAGCATTAGGGGCGCTACGTCTTGCGGTGGCAGATAACGAACATTTACGTGATGTGCTACGTTTATCTGAAGATCCAAAATACCCAGAACGCAAAATTAAGTTCTTTATTGCAGTGTATCAACACTTACGCGAACGAATTCGCCAAGATATTATTCGTACGGATGACCCGATTGATGCGATTGAGCAAATGGAAATTGAGTTGGGTCGTTTAACGGAAGAATTAACCGCTCGTGAGCAAAAATTAGCGATTAGCTCGAAAAGTGTGGCGAATATTATTCGCAAAACAATCCAACGTGAACAAAATCGTATCCGCATGTTAAACCAAGGGTTACAAGCCGTTGCGTTTGGCCAAGTGAAAGGCGTTCGTCTTAATGTAAATATTCGTGAAAGCCATGCACTGTTACTCAGTGTACTGTCTGAAGAAAGTGAAATGCATCAAGACTTATTTACTAGCCAGCGCCTGACATTCTCTGAAGCGATGGCAAAACTGTATCAACGCCTTAACCCTCAAGTGGATGTTGGCCAGCGTTTACCGCAAACCATTGGTGAGGAATTACTCGATTATCGCAACTACTTAGAGCTAGATGTCGAGGTTAACCGTGGCTCAGATGGCTGGCTGAAAGCAGAGAGTGGTGCGCTATCAACGGGTGAAGCTATTGGTACAGGGATGTCAATTCTGGTGATGGTGGTACAAAGCTGGGAAGAAGAATCCCGTCGTTTACGTGCAAAAGATATTATTCCTTGTCGTCTATTATTCTTAGATGAAGCCGCTCGATTAGATGCTAAATCGATAGCAACCTTATTCGAATTGTGTGATAGGTTAGAAATGCAGTTAATAATTGCGGCACCAGAGAATATAAGCCCTGAGAAAGGGACAACTTATAAGCTAGTTCGTAAGGTGATAGGCAACCATGAGCATGTGCATGTGGTTGGCTTAAAAGGTTTTGGCCAAGACAGTGCTAGTGTTCAAGAACCAGCCTTGTAGTATTAGATAACTTAAATGCATTTAAAGCCGATACTTAGTAATAAGTATCGGCTTTTTTGTATTTGATATCCCTTCTTCTAACTGAAGGGATATCTGTGTTTTAAACATAAAAGCACAGTATTTTAATGGGTAGCTTAATAGTGATAGCGAGAGAAACTGCTTAGGGAAAGTATATTTTTACGATTAACGCATATAGAATGTAACAAAAATTAATGAAGTATAACTAACTCTCGTAATGAATTTAATTTAGGTAAAACTTTGCATGAAAAACACTTATAGTTATATCGATATAATAACTAATTATGGATAAGGATAATTAACTGTTTCTATATAGGGGTATTTGGCAGTTTTACAACGGATTGGAAATTTTTTTATCTGTTTATTTCTTATTTATGCTGATGGAGTCTCACAAAAACTCTAAATTGGTGTTTTAATTGGTTGATTTATTTGTTTGTTTTGGTTTTTCTTAATGTTAAACAACATAAAAATGTAACCTGAGTGCCAAGGTTAGTCAGTTCATTGTATTTTTATTCTTTAGCGCATTAATTATTAATAATTTTGTATAAAAGAAAGTTGGATGGGAAAGAGATAATTAAGGGTGTACCTTATTGCGCATATTAATTAGATATAAAAAATGATGTAAAATGAAATACTCTGTAATGGAGTTAGCTTGTATTCTGATGGCCAATTAACACTAATCAATAAATTTGGAATACAAAAAATGAATAAATTAACCTTATTAGCCGTTATGGTTTCTGCAACCATGATGAGTAACGTATCTGTTGCGGATGTTAGCTGGGCCGGTTGGAATAACAATATTGGCAGCGATAATGGACATGCAAGTACAGCACTAACATCAGAAAATCAAAATATTCTTGCTAACAATGTAAATAACGTTAATGCAGATTTGCAGGATCATAAAGCTAAACAAGATGCATATAATGCTAAGCAAGATGGATATAATAAGCATCAGAAAGAGATTAATGAAAACCAAACCCTGATCAACCAAAATCAGGGGGTTTTAAATCAAATCCAAGCAGATATTAATTCTAAGCAAGCAATAACTAACGTTGAGCAAGCTAATATTAATAAAGAACAAAAAGTAGTAAATGAAAACCAAAAAGTCGTTAATGATAAACAAGACGTTATTAACCAAAATCAAGCTAAAGTTAATAGCGACCAAAAATTAGTAAATGAAAATCAAAAAGTCGTTAATGATAAGCAAGATGTTATTAACCAAAACCAAGCTAAAGTTAATAGTGACCAAAAATTAACCAATAATAAACAAACTGTTTTTAATAAAAACCAAATGGCTTTCAACAATAGCCAAATAGCTGTTAATAACCGCCAATCTCAGATCAATAAAAATGTTGATAATAGATTAAATCAGCTAGATAGCAGAGTCACATCGTTAGATAAGCGTGTTGATTCATTAGATAACGAATTAAAGCGTGGGTTGGCTTCGCAAGCTGCTTTATCAGGGTTATTCCAACCTTATAATGTTGGGCACTTTAACCTATCTATGGCGTTAGGTGGTTATGAATCTAATACAGCTCTTGCACTAGGTTCAGGTTATCGTATTGATGAAAGTGTGGCAGTAAAAGCGGGTGTGGCAACAAATACTGATGACTTTAAAGGCGTGACTTATAATGCCGCTGTTAACTTTGAATGGTAACAGGAATCATTAGTTAACCCCCTCATGGTTACACTTTTAATCTAACTTAAGGCAAAAAAGCATATGTTATGTTTTTTTGCCTTTTATTCTTTAATTGAATAAATACTCATATGGGGCATAAAAAGCGGTAACACACTTGGTTTTTATTTGTTTTAGCCGTTTATATCGTTACCTTACGTTTATTGATAATCAGAAGAAATAAACACAGAATTAGTTTTTTCCTATAACATTCCTGCCTATATTGTTCATACTGACTTAATGATGCTTAAGTTGATATGCTGCACTGTTAACCATGTATAATGTGTGAATACTTTGAGTATCCAGAATTTACTATAATAAAAACTATTGTTATCCATGTTGTAACTTAAGGTGGATGTATGGCAAAGAGAAGTGTGAAAGCTCTGCAAGTCTCAGTAATATGTGGGTTAATGGCATTACACATACCTGCGTTTTCAAATGAAGAAAATATGCAGCAAAGTGTCGAGGAAGTACAAGCTACCGCGGCAGTTACACCAGCAGAAAGTTTGGCTAAAATAACAGTCTCGCTTCCTTCGGGGGTGAAACCTGTTTTTGCTTCACAATTATCTAAATTATATGCTGAGCGGCAAATGCAGCTATTGTGGCAAGATGAAACAGCAATTAGTCAATTCCAACAACAGTTGGCCGAATTAGCACTCGCGGGGGTACAACCTCAATTTGCCGAGTGGCTCGCGATACTGGAAAATAACCAATTAAATGAACTTGGTCGTGACGTTATTTTGTCCGATGCAATGTTGGGATATTTACACTATTTATCTTCGGTTGAAGCCAGTGGGCAATATTGGTTATATAGTAGCCGCCCCTATAAAATTATTGCCCCGACTTCTGCACAAATGAAACCATGGTTAGATGCAGTTTCAGGTAATCGCTTAAGTGATTGGGTGAAATCGCAAGCCCCTAACCACCCAATGTATTTGCCAATGCGCAAAGAAATGCTGAAGTTATTGGCGATGCCTGAAGATGACTTGGAAATCGTGGGGACTAAAACATTAAAACCAGGTCAATCAAATGATGACGTGGTTATTTTGCGCCAAATTCTGCAACGTGAAGGGTTACTGGAAGGTGAAACAGTAATGGAGAGCAGCGAAGTTGAAGCCCCTGAAACGATGGCGCAAGTTGCTGAGCAAGCGGTTGAACAAACCAGTGAACCAGCAAAAACAGCTGAGACACCAATAAGTAAGGCATCAAAAGTGTATAGCCAAGACCTTGTTGATGCGGTAAAAAAATTCCAATTACAGTATGGCTTAGAAGCGGATGGTGTTGTCGGTAAAGGTACGCGTGTTTGGCTGAATATGAAGCCAAAACAAAAAGCAGGGTTAATGGCATTAAATATTCAGCGGTTGCGTATTATTCCAGCAAGTCAAGGAACTGGGATTTTAGTCAATATACCAGGCTATTCCTTAGATTTTTATTTGAATGATGAGGTTATTTTAGACTCAAAAGTGATTGTTGGACGTGCTGATCGAAAAACACCGATCATGAGCAGTGCACTGAATAATGTGGTGATTAACCCTCCTTGGAGTGTACCGACTAGCATGGCACGTAAAGATATTGCCCCGAGAGGAAAGCAAGATCCAAGTTATTTTAGCCGTAAAGGGTATACTGTTTATTCGGGGTGGGGCGCAGATTCCTATGAAATCGACCCGTATGCCATTGATTGGGAAAATATTACGCCTGCCAATTTCCCTTATCGAATTCGTCAAGCTCCTGGCCCTACTAATTCATTAGGGCGCTATAAATTTAACATGCCAAGTTCTGATGCAATTTATTTGCATGATACACCGAATCATAGTCTATTTAATCGCAACGCACGTGCAATAAGTTCTGGGTGTGTACGAGTTAATAAAGCTAGTGAGCTTGCAAGTATTTTATTAGGTGATGCGGGCTGGGAAAGGAAGCGCATTGATGGTGCACTTAAGGAAGGTTCGACCCGTTATGTGAATATACCGGATAGGATCCCAGTATTTCTTTATTATCAAACCGCTTGGGTTGATAAAGACCAGCAACCACAATATCGAGCGGATATATATCAATATGATAACAGCATTAATAATGCAGATAACTATTTGCCAATGTTGAAAAAGATTTTGCATTAATCATCATGTTAGCTTAAATATGAAAGGGGGATTTCCCCCTTTTTTGCGAGTATTTCTGTTTAACTCCCATAATTTCTTATTAGGTCCGTTGCTTTTAGGCATTTAATTATTATCATGCAGTAAATAATAGAGAGCTGATCGCGATTCATATCAACCAAGGCAGCAAAGTAAGCGTAGTAATTCGCTTATTACATGTGAATTTAGTGACAAAGCGCTATTTTTGACGAATATAGCAACCAAATTCCCTTAAAGTATGCATATCTTTACATAAATATACATTAAAATTAAGAATGTTTTGCTAGACTCAATAGGTTGTCAAAATTTTATCGATTATTACTGAAATTATTAGAGTCTGAGCTATCACCTATGGATATTATTGACCAATCCCGCAGAAAATGGCTGGGAATTGGGGCTGCTACAGTCGGCCTTAGTTTATTACCAAGCCATGTATTTGCTGCAATGACCACCCCACGCCCACGTATTTTACGCTTTCAAAATATTAATACGGGGGAGTCTTTAAAAACAGAATTTTTTGACGGTCAACGTTATAACAAATCTGAACTTGCACGTTTAAATCATTTTTTCCGTGATTACCGCTGCGATAAAGTCAAAACCATTGATCCTAAATTATTTGACCAAATTTATTTATTACAAATGATGATGGGAACTAACAAACCAGTTCAACTTATTTCGGGTTATCGCTCTTTAGAAACGAATAATAAATTGCGTAGTAAAAGTTCGGGAGTCGCGAAGAAAAGTTACCATACTCGCGGGCAAGCGATGGATTTCCATATCGAAGGTTTACAGTTAAGTAACATTCGTAAAGCCGCGCTGAAAATGAAAGCGGGTGGTGTTGGCTATTATCCTAGAAGCAATTTTATACATATTGATACAGGGCCAGCAAGAACGTGGTAATCTGTGCATAGGTGACACAGATTACGGAGTAATTGCCCGATGAAATATACTATTATCCCAGTAACACCATTTATGCAAAACTGTCAGGTTATTTGGGATGAAAATACGTTAGAAGCGGTTGTGGTTGACCCCGGCGGTGAGGCAGAAAAAATTATTTCTGCCATTGAAAGTCGAGGGCTAAAGTTAACTAAAATTCTGCTTACCCACGGTCATTCTGACCATATCGGTGCTTCAGCTATACTTTCCAAACATTTCTCTGTGCCTATTTATGGGCCACAAAAAGAAGACGCGTTTTGGATTGAAAATCTTGCTGAGCAAAATGCCATGTTTTATATAGGGGAATGTCCTGATTTTACGCCTGACTATTGGCTAGAAGAAGGGGATACAGTCACTTGTGGTGGTATTTCATTTGATGTGTTGCATTGCCCAGGGCATACACCCGGTCATATTATTTTTGTGAATCACAATGATAAGCTAATTTCAATGGGTGATGTGTTATTTAAGGGGGGGGTAGGTCGCAGTGACTTCCCTCGTGGTAATCACCAAGATTTAATCTCATCAATTAAAACTAAAGTACTGCCTTTAGGTGACGATTACCAGTTTATACCGGGGCATGGGCCAATGTCTAATTTAGGTTTTGAACGCAAAACCAACCCTTTCTTACAAGATGAATTACCTGTTTGGTAATTAACAAAAATAGTCATTCCTTCCTAATTTAAAAACATACCCTAAGAATTGGGTATGTTTTTTATAGTTAATTATCATTGATAATTACCCTATGTTAATTTTTTACTATCCGAAACATTTTATCCGAATGTTTCATATTGATATGGTTATTAATAAATTACTTTGTTACTTTAAATATTAATTTCAATAACATACATTAATTATTAATTAAAGGGAATTATTATGAAAGTAGAAAATACAGATGTGAATTTTAATCAATATGTATTATATGACTATGTTAATGATACTGAAAATCATGATTTGTTTATTAAGTTAATAAATAATAATGGTATATCTCATTCTAGTTTCTCAGGGTATTGCTATGGGCTAACGGATGAGTTTTTAGTTTACAGCATGAATAATCAAGGGGGTAAATATATCGAGCAATTAAATGAACTTTATTCTATTATAAATTCAAATGATGATAATTTAACCCCGTTAGATAAAGCTAGAAATGATGCCTTGAAGTTACATGCTAAATCATTATTTAATGAGCATGTATCAGATGTAATTAAAAAACAGCTTTCGTATATAAAATCAGTACGTCATTATAATTATATTTATAACTTTAAATATGAAGAGATTAATGGACGTAGTTTTGTTAAATATATTAATGATATTGTCAATACAAATTATGCTGTTAGCAAAAGTATGTATGGTAGAGAGGCTAATTATTATAATTATTTGGCAGAGTTACAAAAATTAAAAATTAAAATTTATACAGATGCGCTTTTGGCTGATGCTGATAGTGATTTTTTCAAAACAAAGGCAGGGAAAGATATCGCATCAGATGAGCTTTTTATAAAGCTAAAAGATAAACTTAGCATTGGGGGGGAAAATCTAGCATCGAGTTTTACTACTGATGATGCCAAAATATTCATTAATACAATATCAGAGGTTATTCAAAGAGATAATTATTTAGAGTTAGAAGACAATAGGAATGGTAAAGGTGTTCAGGTAGTTGATAGTAAGAACTTTACGACACACTTAGCTAATGAAACCACATTGAGTCGCTTTAAAGAAAAAATCTACTCACATATAAATACAAGCAATCAACCACTGTTAATTAAGTTTTGTTCAGCTAGTCATGCAATGGCGATATCCATAATTTATGATCAAAAAACAAAGGTGTGGACATATAAGTTCTTTGATCCTGATACTGGAGTCATGACATTTAACAAAAAAGACAGTTTTATTTCTTATATCGATACATTTGTAAAAATTAATGCAGATAAATATAGGTTTAGTAAGGTTAAGAATAATGATTATAAAATTAGAACATTTTCATTTAACCCTAGTGACAGTATCGGAAGGCCATTTCAACTGAAGGAATTAAATAACCGAGATAAACTAATTACGGAAAATACGCTATTAGTAAAAAGAAAATTGGCATACATTAGTAGTGATCAAAAATGTAAATTAACCTATGTGGAATTTAATCAAAAAAATCAAATAGCTAAACTAAAGGTTACACTGAACGGAAAGACATCATTCATTTATACTGATATTTTAAATAGCGGTGAGCTTACTAAAATAATTGAGGATAATGTAAATGCATTATCAAAAATTAATAGTGATAAATTTATTAGCCAAGATGATTATCAAGTTTACTTAGTAAGTAAACAATTTGATATAAATGCTTTTTCACCACCTCAACAAGAGGGTGATAGAGATTATAAAAGTGTCAATTTGCACCTTATTCCACGTATGGGTGACCAACCAACCATAGCTACGGGGGTCCCTGAAAACCACCAAAAAGCGATTAATAAAGTTGCAGATAAATATAATATTACCATTGGTATTCGGCCTGTTGACCATAAATCGGCTAGTTTAATCGAATCAGGCATATACAGTAGTAAGGGATTAACAATTAAAGGTAAAAGTTCTGACTGGGGCCCACACAGTGGTTTTATTCCAGTTTTGCAGCAGTTCTCTAAGAAATCGGGTCGAGATGAGCAAAGCAAATATAATGACTATGTGCAACAGTCTATTGATAAAAAGCATGCAATAGCGGTTCCCCTTGAAATTAGTTCGGAACGGATTAATGAATTAATTAACTATAAAACCATCACGCCACTAATTGATACAGATGATGGGGATTACAAGAAAACTAGTTCAACTATTGATGGGGAAGAACATACCTTTTTATTAAAAAAAAGCCCTTCAGGAAAAGGTAATATTTGGCAGGTTTCTTATCAAGAAAATAATGAAATTAAACCTTTTCTTGTGATAGGTGATCCTAAAACGGGTAAGGCAATGACGGCTGATTATGATATTTTTAGCATTATCTTCCCAATTTCAGAGTTAGAGCATTATGTTAAAGTTACGGAAATGCCTGATTGGCAAGAATGGAAAGCGAGTGTAAATTATGAGGAATTAACGCCAGCTCAAAAGAGACTGTATAATAATGAGGCAGAATATAATAAGAAAGAAGGGAAAGAAAATGGCATTATCAATAATAGAATAAAAGAGGTTAATAGGCAGCTTAATAGAGAGCTAGGGAGAACTGAGGGCTTTGAATTAGTTCATCATGGTTCTGATGATGCAAACCCCGTGAGTGTGATGAAGGATAACTTCCCTATTACTTTCTTTTTACCTGAGAGTTTAAAAGGGAAAAATAAGTTATCAGGGACAACCCAACCTATTAATACTTATTTTGAGATGAACGCTCATGGTGCCATCATTATTAATGATGTTGAACAGTTGTCTAACTTCCAGCAGTTGTTAATTAATCAAGGATACCGAGCACCATTAAATAGAAAATGGAGTCAAGGTGAGAACGGTGAGTTATTTGAACCTAAAAGAAAAAAATCAGAAGGGTATATTGTAAGTCATGATAAAATTAAGAGAAAAAAAAGCATCTCAATTTTAAATGATAATATAGAACAGAGTCCAGATAACAGTGAACAAGGCTCAAACAAGGTAGTAACTGATAATAAAGTAGATAAAGTACTAATTGCTAATAGGCGTAGATATATTGAAAGACTATTCGGAAAATCGGTTATTGGGTTAGATAATGACTTTTTTGATATCCATGAAAATAACTTTAATGATAGTCATCATGCATCTCTAGCCGGGGACTTGACTTCAAAAGCGCATTCAATTAATACTTGGTGTGACCCTATTAAAGTGTATCAACAATTAATGGCAATTAATATTGAATCAGGGGCTAATAGACAGGCAAACCCTACAGAATATGACCATAACGTTATTATTCAAATACAAGGGGATGAAGTTTCAGCAGAAGCGGTAGCTAAATCACTCTCAAAACACCCCGATAATAGCACAGTGATTCAATATGACTTAACGAGCCGAAAGCATAAAGTATTATATGGTTCTCTTGACCAAATAACCACAGGGAAAGTACGCTGGTTAACCATTGGACATGGTTCTTATTCTGGTAATAACCAACCCACATTATATGCAGGGAGGAGTGCAAAACAATATACCGATGCGATGACCTATTTAAAAAAGAAAGTATTGAAAAATACGATCCCCGATAAACTAGTACTAATGGGGTGCAATTTAGGTCGGGGGGGGATAAATGAAAACTTTGCATTAAAGGCTGTAAGCTTATTTGCTAATAATAAGATGAATATGCCAATAGTTGCATATAACCGAAGAATAACCAATTTTAATCATGGGCATAAAATGGTTTTGGAGGGCGCATATAACTCCATTCAAAATAGTACTAAGGGTTATAAATTTACATATCAATACGACCTCGATATAAGGGAAGTTAAAGTAAATGGTAAATATAGTGTGTTATATTTTATTAATGAATTACAGCGTGGAGAATTAAAATTATCGCAATTCAACAGCTATATTGAACCAGACCCAATGAAAATATTTAGGCATTCATCGCCTAAAGAATTAGATTTTGCTCTAATAAGAAAAATAGCCTATAACCCTCAAGCTTATCAACTTTTTGTTGATGAATTAAAACAGCACAGTCAGGGCTTACCTAGCGATTTTCATTCAAGTTTCACTAAAAAATTAAATGAGTTAGGGATTACATCAACACCTATATGGCGTACTGTTAATCAAAATAGTATAGCGCATCAGGCACATTTAGACTCTCATTTGCAGAAGGATACCTCAACATTTTCTATCATTGTGCGCGTTGTTGCAGATATTAAGGGAAGGGTGAAAGCAGAGCAGTTAGCAGGGGAAAACCCAGAGAATACATTAATTTTGCAAGCCGACACAGATAAGAAAATATGGGTGGTAGAATATGGAGAAAATAATATTTCTTCACTACTAGAAAGTGGCAAAACAGTAAAGTGGGTTATTATCGGTAATGATGAGGTACAGAATAAACCAAGCGATAGCTTGCTCTCGGTACTGGCGGAGGTAAAGCAAAAATATCCATTTACAGCACCGGAGCATATGTCGTTTCACTCTACAAATAGTAAAACAATGCAATTTACCAGTAGTTTATTTGTAGAGCTTGAACAGCGAAAGGGGGCTACTGTGGTGCGTCCGGGAGGAACGTATCAAGGAGGGGGGGAGACATCAACGATAAAAAACTATTTAGATACAAAACATCATCAACAAGTCCAATCTTTAATAGAGAAAATAGCGTCAAAAGACATCAGTTTGGAGCATGTTCGTTTGGCAGAGCACCCTTATTTAGTGAGTTACTTTGACGATGGGTACGGCCAATTTAGTGCAGATAAACTGAAAGTAGCATTATATGATCCATTAATAGCTCCAAAAGTTAACCATTACCTCAGTAACGATAAAATTGAAAATAAAGCTCACTGGGACAATTTATTTGAGGCCCGCCTGCCTGTGGATTTACAACAGCAAGCTAAAGATACACTTACTATTTTGCATGCGATACAGGATGACCCATCCGTATTGCATCATTTGAGCGAAAAAACACGTTTACAATTAAAAGCGGTATTTCCTGCCATTAATGGTTTCGATCGAGGCAAAGTCACTGCATTAGCTAAAGATGTAAATGCATTTTTATTAATGTCTGAGGACCTTAATTCATTTTTAAGGCTTAACAAGGACAATTTTGATGGGGAAAATGCACCATTAAAAGGGGTCTCATTTGCAGAGGCATTACATAAACATCAAGTTGAGCGTCATCAGCGGTTACAGCAATATAATGAACTACGCAATCAGATGCATAAATGGTCTGCTGATAGCCAAGTGAATATGATTAACTATGATAGGTTAAGACGTATAGGGGATGCAGCAGATTTTGACCGGAAGATGGGGTTAATTTATACCGTTGAGTCTCAGTTAGGGGATGAAAACTCGGCGAGAAATCTTATTGAATGGCAAATTAAGCTAGAACAGAAACGTTATAAGGGGACATTAACCGAGGGGGAAACTGAGTTACTTAATGAAATAAAACGCTATTCAAATGATATTGTAGAAGGGTTTGATAATAAGGGAGAGAAACAAGCGAGGCAATCTATTGAATATGTTTTATCAGCCAATAATAAACTTTACCATTCCCAGAATAGTTCACTCTTATTTATTCAAGGTAATAACACAACATATACTATTCACTATACGGCCCGCGGTAACATTCATGAATACAGCTTACTTGATCCTAATGGTTTACAACTCAGTATTCGTAATGAACAACGTTATTTAGCAAAACAGTTATTTGCTAAACAAGTCAATAGTTATTTTAACGAAAATGTAAGTTTGCTGAATGGGGAGACTATAACTCGAGGCCAACAGGCAGGCTTTGGAGAGGGTAGTGATAATAGCGGTAAGTTTTATTCGGCAGATATGCAATTTATTACACTTGATGAGAACAGTATCAAGCGTATACCTCATGATTATGAGCAGTATAGAAAGAAAGTAACTGCACTTATTAATTCTGTCGCTGTTGCTGATAAAAATAGTTGGGTGAATTTTAATGGTGAAAAAATTGCCTTGGTAAGGTTACAAAACTTAGGGGTGACTATTGATGGTCAACTTATTACTGCAGATCATACAAAAAAAAATGGTTGGCAGAAAAAAGTGCGATTTCATCCCGAAAAGCTTGCGGCTGAATTAACATTAGTTGATGGAAATGAATCGGACCTTGTTTTGCTCAGGATTCTTCATCAGCAATTAGGCGACGTAGATCATATTCCTATCACAGATAATAACGCTGGTTTTCGAGACAGCGCGGTATTGAAAAAGCAGTTGAAGTATATTGCAAGAAACATCGACCCTAACGTGTCTAAATTGACACCGGAGATGGTTGAGAACTTAAGAACGTTAGGAACTAAGTTACCGCGTTTTCAACAAATAGGTAATCGGTTTGGCCAAGTAATGGGTGGAGTTGGTGCAGTACAAACATTAATTAGTATACATTTAATCTTGAAAAAGTTAGATAGCCCTGATTTGACGGATGAGGAATGTGCTGAGTTAGAAAAACAATTTTACCTTATTTGTGGTTCTGCAATTGCTAACTATGGAGACATGATTGTACAACCTATTTTATTAAATATAGCCAGTAAAGGGGGAACAACATCGTTAATCCGCGGCAGAATTGCAGCAGGAACCGTGATTATATTTAATTTAGTCGGAATGGGGTTTGACGCTTACCAAGCGTATGACAGTTTATCTAAACTTGACCGTGTTTCTGATCCAAAACAGCGGCAAGATTTGATTGTTAATGCGACTTTTTCTATTGCCAGTTTTGTGTTAAATGGCATCACGATTATTGGTGTAATAGTTGGGTCTTCCACTATCCCCGTAGTGGGCCTTGTTGTTGGAGGCGTTTTACTGGTTTCTGGTATGGTATATCAAGGTATCCGCGCAGTTGAAAATATCAAAGAGGTAATTGATATTAGTTGGGATAGGGAACTGGAAGAAGGGTTTCGTGGTGCATTTGGTTTTGAACCTACTCTGCGTAGCCAGCAAGAAATGACGATTGTATATTATACGAGAGCATTTAAAAAATTAAATGTAGAGATGGATATAGACCTGTTTGAAAAAATGATTGTCCCAGCAGGTTTTGATCATCACTTGAGCATAATTGAAAAGCCAACTTATAAATCTGAAGAACGTTATTATCTTGTAGATGAGCTATATAATTATTTTGGTGGTATAGAGGGGGAAGTACGTTTAAGTTCTTCAGATTATACTTATCGCTATACCAAACGTGGTGCCCCTTCATTTACTTCCAGTGAAGCTGATTTTTTAATTAAAAATTATTCTTTGACAGCCGATGGTAGGGCTAGAAGAGTTACTGGGCTAGAAGATAGAGTTGTATTTAGGAAAGTTAGTAAGGATGTCCTTGATGTCGTTCGTACTGGGGCAGTGGCGTCTAACGAAGGTTACTGTTTTAATCCAAATTATAATAATCCATTATTTGATAAGTTTTTAAAAAAACATGGAATTCAAAAAAGTAATTTAACACAGAGCACAGAAAATCAGCTTGTAGCTTCGGATTATGAACAATTAAGTTTTTATTCTAAACAAACTGAGGTTGCTGCACAGAAAAATTTTACCATCAGTAAATATGCAGATAACACCGATGAGTATGTTGAGAATAAACCAGGCATAATTGCGAATTATCTAGACATTGTTGAGACTCATGGTAGTAGTTTTAATCTCGCAAATGGTGTTGATTATTTTATTGGAAGAGACGACAGAATGTATGCTCTTCAGGTGTTATCGGGTGAAAAGTATTTTGCTACAGGATCAAAGTCAGATTATTTTTACTTAAGGGATAATAGTTTAACATCATTGGAGTCAAATGATGGCAAAGTAACGAAGTTTCTAGATGGCCAATCAGGAAGCGACACTTTACTTATTGATAATTTGCCTAATGGCTATCATGTTTATATCGATTTAAGGATAAATAAGGTTGCGTATCGGTGTAGAGAGAAATCTAAATCCATTGATGTTGTTCATGTTGAAAATATTGAAAATATTATTATTATTGGAAATACCGATGATATTATACATGGCGATGATGAAAATAATAATATCAATAGCGGGGGAGGAAAAGATACTTTATATGGGCACGGTGGAGACGATAAATTAACATTAGCCAAAGGGAAAGCCATTGGTGGCAGTGGAACAGATAGTTACGTCATTAAGCGATTCGAATGGGCTCATCATGTCGATGATCTCTATAAAACAAAAACAGTATATAATAAAAAAACATTCCGAGTAGAAAAAGAACATTATATTAACTCCATTTATAGGCAAGAAAATAAAAAATTTCAAGCCTATGTTATCATTGAAGAGAATAGCCAATCCGTGAGTAGGGTTGATATTGAATACTCATTAAATGAAATTAAAGATGTGTATATACAGGGTAACGACCTTTACCTTAAAATACAGGTTGATGATTATAAGACAGATAAATATGTATTTGATAAGGTTAAGAGTGAAGTCACCATAAAATTAAATAATGTATATCGTGATATAGGTGGGGTTCGTAAACGCAATCATAGTTATAACTTAAATACTAAAGATGGCTTTGCCTTAATTAGCCAATTAGTTGACCTTCCAAAAGAAAAACATCCTGAATACGCTATACGCGGCAAACTATTTAATGCTTTATATGTGCAACATAATGATAAAATGCCATATTCAGGTGAACAAAGTGTTTATATTGATGAAGGTAAAGATGAGATTGAAGTTAATAAAACACGAGTATATCGCTCACCTAAATGGGGAACGTTGGTATCAACAGGTAAAACTAAGAATTTAATTTATACTGGAAGTGAAAAATCCAATATTCTCTCCCATATAGCGTCGGGGAGTCATATAAAAGTCACATTAGGCAAAGATATTTATCAAATAAATGAACTTGACTATAAAAATAAAAATATCGTATTTGATTTTGCTAATGTCAAAGGCCATTTTACAGATCAAGATAAGGTTATTATTTTATTACCTACGGTAAATGGCTACCAACTACAAATGAATGGGCAAAAGCTTTTGCTCAAAGATAGGTTCGAAAAGACAACACTGAGTATTCGCTTTGAGAATTTCGATGGGGATATGAATAATGCGGTACTTATTCAAGATAAGTACAGTAATATGTTTTGTCTCGATCTGAAGAGTGAAAATAGTGTCATTGTCCCTTTAAATCCCATTGCAGACAGCACAGATGGCGATGATACGATTAGCATACCTGAGGGGTACCTTGGTAAAAAATTACTGATAAACGGCCAAGCAGGAAATGATATTATTCTTGACCATAGTGGGTTTAGCCGTGTGCTGATCGGTGGGGACGGTGATGATACGATAACAGCCGTTTCAGGTAATAATGTGCTGTATGCTGGCTCAGGAATGAATTTTCTCTCAGGCGGAGGTGGGGACGATCTATTACTCTCCGATCTCGGTGATGATACTTTAATGGGTAAGGAGGGCGATGATAACTATTTAATTGATTGTCGATATAGAGGGGTTGTTTATATCGAGGATCTTGAAGGGAAAAATAATATTCATTTACTGAATTTTGACTGTGAAAACATTACTGAAGGTGTGGATAATGGTGCTCTTTATCGCATTTATATATCAAAATCAGACAAAATTATTAAAATAAGACAGCCATCTCTACAAGAAAATAAAGACGCTGTATGTCAGGTCTACATGTACCCTAAATTGCCGCATAAGTTGCAGGAATTAACAAAAGAGGGGATGGGGCCTTTAGTTAAATACTTTGCAGATAGTTATTCCGTCGCTGAAAAAACAGGGCAAAAAGGTCATTGGAAACTAGTAGATACATTAACTCATTTACTAAATGGAACGCCAGATGCTTTATTAGAGTCATTACATGTACCTACTAATGGCCCAACTATTTTAAACCCAAATTATGCTCGAACTCATTGGTTAATTAAGACTAAGGAAGGAAACTTAGTTGTTTTGGACCATACTGGGCATGGTCGGATAATTCAGGGGGGTAAAGGAGATAATAGGATAGTGACTTTAGGGGGCAATAACGTGCTCTTTGGTGGCCAAGGTAATGATATTCTCGTCGGGGGAGTTGATAAAGATTTATTGATCTCCGTTGCGGGTAACGACACCTTGTCTGGTGGGTTAGGTAATGATACTTATCTTGTTAATGGTTATGAAAGCAATACGACAGTGAAGATTGAGGATTTGGCTGGTCGTAATCAGGTTGTTTTGGTTAATTTTCATGTGGCCCCAGTGAAGGTACAGCAAATAGATTCATCAAAAACACTCAGTGTCTATGAATCATATACTGGTCGAAAAGTGGAGGTTTATCATAGTAACCATTTAATGTCTATGGCAGATGTAACAGATATTAAGTTCCGTAAGTGTGATGGGGATGAATGGAATGGGCAAGCAGAGCAAACGGTAGATAAGCTTATTCAGCTTTATGCTGAGCTACGTTTTGAATACGAAAGTACTTTTGAGACAACGAATATGTCAGCCCACCTACGTAACCGTTGGGACCCTCTACCGTTTATGAACCGTTTATTAGAGGGGACGAGCGTATCAGTCGCTAATTAGCTTTCAAATGATTAGAGGAATAAGCTTTAATATGAGCGATTCCTCTTCAAAGCGAACCATACTCCTAAAAAAACACCCCAAAATTAGAACCCAATAAAATATGGGGCTAACTTGGGGTGTACTTTATGAGTTTTACAGTACTTTTACGATGGCTTCACACAGTGGAACCATGTTTTCCAGTGTTAAGCCTGCAACATTAATACGGCCAGAACTTACGGCGTAGATGCCAAATTCACTGCGTAGACGCTCTACTTGCTCTTTTGTAAGACCACTGAAGGAGAACATACCGTTTTGGTTGATAATGAAGCTAAAGTCTTGTTTAGCGCCTTTCTCTTCCAATGTTTTAACCAGTAACTGACGCATACGTTTAATACGTTCACGCATTGCTGTTAGTTCTTGGACCCATTCTGCTTTTAAGGTATCGTCAGAAAGGATAGTGGTAACCACTGCTGCACCGTGAGCGGGTGGGTTAGAGTAGTTAGCGCGAATGACCGCTTTTGCTTGGCTAAACGCACGCTCTGCGTTGTCGCTGTCTTTAGCGATAATGGTGCAAGCACCGACACGCTCATTATATAAACCGAAGTTTTTAGAGTATGAGCTGGCGACAATCATTTCTGGGTTATTTTGGGTGAAAATGCGCAAGCCTTCAGCGTCTTCATCTAACCCTTTAGCAAAACCTTGATAGGCGAAGTCGAAAACAGGTAATAAGCCTTTTTCTGCACATAAGTCAGCCAGCTTCGACCATTGCTCAGCAGTTGGGTCAATCCCTGTTGGGTTATGGCAGCAACCATGTAGGACAATAACATCCCCTGCAACCGCAGTGGATAAGCTACTTAGCATGCCGTCGAAATCCATGCCATGTTTTGCTGCGTCATAGTAGTTGTAAGTTAATACTTCTAAGCCAGCGGCTTCAAAAATATTTTTATGGTTAGGCCATGTTGGGTTGCTGATCCAAACACGTTTTGCATTGGTTTGTTTAGCAATAAAGTCAGCTGCAATACGCAGGGCACCAGTGCCCCCAGGGGCTTGTGCAGTACGGGCACGTTTTGAGGTGACAATTTCATGTTGTGCACCGAATAACAGTTCTTGTGTTACACGGCCGAATTCTGGCATTCCGCTAATCGCAAGATAGTTTTTGGTGTTTTCGTTGTCTAGCAGGAATTTTTCTGCTTTTTTTACGGTATCAAGCACAGGGGTTTTCCCTGATTCGTCTTTATAGACGCCAATACCTAAGTTGATTTTATTGTCACGGGGATCAGCACGGAAACTATCAGCAAGACCTAAAATTGGGTCAGCGGGGGCAGAAGTAATTTTTTCAAACATGTTGTCGATTCCAAAGCTCTGTTGTGGTTACCCAATACAGTTCATAGCGTATGAAGGCATTAAGTGAGAATGCTTTTGGCTATCCTTGCTTGTAAAAAGCCCATACTGCTTGAAATAAAGGGTATAGCTGAAAACGGGTTTAGTCGAACGAGTCGAGTTATCAGGGTAACGTGAGAAAGGCGTTTTGCCAACCGTTTTGCGATAAATTGGCGAGATCTTGTGAGCTAGGTAGGAATTGCATGTAATCTAACCATAAATATCTATAAAGTTGGTGAATCAGTCTGTCTTGTCGATATAGTGGTTTGATTTATAAAAATTTAGTCAGCGTTTAAAGGTAAAAAAAAGCAGCGCCGAAGCGCTGCTTGCAAAAACATGTTACCGTTTTCTAGTTTATCAGTTAACTGATAATTAGAATTGGTAGATCAGACCTAAACCAACTACGTTATCAGTGTTGATACCGTTAGCTGTGTTTTTAGTGAAGTCATTGTCTTTTAACAGGTTGATTTTGTAATCAACAACTGCAGACATGTTTTTGTTGAAGTAGTAGTAAGAACCAACAGATACATATTTCAAAATATCTTCATTGCCGTAGCCTGGTAAGTCTTTACCTTTAGACTGAACATAAGCAACAGATGGCTTCAGACCGAAGTCAAACAGATATTGAGCAACTAACTCAACGTTTTGAGTTTTGTTAGCGATGAAATCTTTGCTACCGTAGTGAGTCATGTTCAGTGTTTCACCGTACATAGCTGCTAAGTAAAGGTTGTTAGCGTCAAATTTCGCACCAACGTTCCATGCTTGAGCACGGTCACCACGAGCTTGGGTAGTTTTCTGGTTTTCAGTACGAGCAGAGTTAGAATAACCACCACCCAGTGTTACGCCCCAACCTAAGTCATAAGCGGTAGAGAAACCGTAACCGTCGCCGTTGTTTTTGTAAACCTCAGAAACGCCAGATTTGTTAGTTTCGGTATTTTTACCTTGATATTGCAGAGCAAAGCTTAGGCCATCAACATAACCGAACATGTCGCTGTTACGGTAAGTTAATAGGTTACGGTTACGACCAGTCATAAATGTATCAGTCTGAGCCATAGAGTCGCCGCCCCATAATGGCAGAACGTCGGTCCATGCAGCTGTATCATATACAACACCGTAGTTACGGCCGTAATCGATTGAACCGAAGTCAGCAAATTTCAGACCTGCGTATGCTAAACGGTTTTTGTTGGTGTTGTTGTCTTCACCTTTGTTGGTTTTAGTTTTCCACTCGAAACGACCAAAACCAGTCAGTTGATCAGTGATTTGAGTATCACCTTTCAGACCTAAACGAACACGTGAATCATCACCATCTTCGCTCTTAGTTCCATTGCTGCCTTTACCATCTGCAAAGTAGTGACGAACGTCAACTTTACCGTAAACGTCTAATTTGTTGCCGTCTTTGTTGTATACTTCAGCTGCGTTTGCTGCACCAGCAGCTAACAGAGCTGGGATAACCATTGCAAGAATATTGCGTTTCATCATTATTATTACCCTCATTGGTGTTATTCGGACACCTGCCACTGCCAAAAATAATTCTCAAAAAATAATTGGAACTATTTATGAGAGATTAGTGTCGTCTATGTCGGCGACCAGTGTTCCATTGCTAAATAAATTTATCCACCCTCAAAGTGCTACAAAATCAAAGTTTCTGAAACAAATGGTAACAAGGTGTTTCAAAATGTAAAAAATAGAGTAAAAAATAACCACTCATCGTACCAGTTTAAAAAATATTACAAAAAAGAGGGAACTTTTTCAAAAGATAATTTGAGCTTTTTTTGAGCAACTTAGGCCAGTTAAGTTGAAGATTTATGATTAGCAAAAAGCAAAAATATAATAAAAAAGCAGATTATTCTTAGCGGTAGCAGGCAGTGCGTTACTTTACGGATAATTATAAGGTATTAAGGGGGAAGTTGTGATCTACTTAATATTTTACTGTAATTTAATGTAACGTATCGGAATGATTAGCCAATGAAAGCATTATTGAACAAAAAAGCGGACCAAAATATGTTTAGCCCGCTTTTTACATCACTATTGCACCAAAAAAACGCAATTAGAATGCAGCGTTTCTAGGTGTACGAGGGAATGGGATCACCTCACGCACGTTACCAACACCAGTAACATAAGCCACTAAACGCTCAAAGCCAAGGCCGAAACCAGAGTGAGGCACAGTGCCATAACGGCGCAAATCACGATACCACCAGTAATCTTCTTTATTCATGCCCATTTCTTCAAGGCGTGCATCAAGCATATCAAGGCGTTCTTCACGTTGTGAACCACCGATGATTTCACCAATACCCGGTGCGAGAACGTCCATTGCAGCAACAGTTTTACCGTCTTCATTTAAGCGCATATAGAAAGCTTTGATGTCTTTTGGATAGTTTTTTACTACCACAGGCGCTTTAAAGTGCTGTTCAGCTAAGTAGCGCTCATGTTCAGATGACATATCGACACCCCAGTAAACTGGGTTTTCGAATTTCTGACCACAGGTTTCAAGGATTTTGATCGCGTCGGTGTAATCAACTTGGGCAAAATCAGAGTTAACAAAGCTTTCTAAGCGAGTGATAACGTCTTTATCGACACGTTGAGCAAAAAACTCTAAGTCGTCACGGCGTTCTTCAAGCGCGGCTTTAAAGGCGAATTTCAGCATTTTTTCTGCTAGGCCTGCAACATCATCTAAGTTAGCGAAAGCAACTTCAGGTTCAACCATCCAGAACTCAGCTAAGTGGCGGCTGGTATTGGAGTTTTCAGCACGGAAGGTTGGGCCAAAAGTGTACACTTTGCTCAGTGCAGTTGCATAGGCTTCACCATTTAACTGGCCTGAAACCGTTAAGAATGCTTCACGGCCAAAGAAGTCTTCACTGAAATCGACTTCGCCCTTGTCATTACGCGGCAAGTTATTGTAATCCAGTGTGGAGACACGGAACATTTCACCTGCGCCTTCGGTATCAGAGGCAGTAATGATTGGGGTTGAAACCCAGAAGTAACCTTGCTCATCAAAGAAACGATGTATCGCTTGTGCTAAGGTATGGCGCACGCGTGCAACCGCACCGATTAAATTGGTTCGAGGGCGTAGGTGTGCGGCTTCACGTAAGAATTCAACGCTATGGCGTTTCGCTGCCATAGGGTAAGTTTCAGGGTCTTTAACCCAACCAACCACCTTGACTGCGGTTGCATCAAGTTCAAAGGACTGCCCTTGGCCTTGAGACTCTTTTATAACGCCCGTAACCTGAACAGAACAACCCGTAGTTAGGTGCAGGACTTCATCATTATAATTAGGTAAGTTATTATTGATGATAGCCTGTAACGGATTAAAGCAAGAACCGTCATAAACGGCGAGGAAAGAAAAACCCGCTTTTGAATCTCTCCTTGTACGTACCCAGCCTTGAACGGTGACTTCTGTGCCTACCGCCACTCGGCCTTGCAGTACGTCGACTACAGGCGCTACTATCATATAATTCACTCTCTTCATATTAACAATATCTACTTTACTATCTCAATCCGTCATACTTCGAGCTGTAGATGCGTTGGCTTCACAAACTGACCCTAGTCACATACTTATGTATGCTCCTAGGGCTCCATTTGTTTGCCGTCTTTCTACAACTCGAATTATTTAGGATGCTATTCAAGCTGTATTAAATTCATTTTTTAATTGTATTGCGGTGTTGTTAGTTAAAGCGCAAAACAACCAGTGTATGATAAATAAAACAGTAAAGTAGGGGTATACTTACGAAATCCCATATTTCAGGGGCCAAAGCTCTATGTTACTTGCCATTTATTAGGAAACAAGTAAAAAATCACGATAAAATATTTCTGTTTAAGTGATGAGGATTTATCGAGCTTAAAGCTATAGTAATAGTAAGTGAATAAAAGAAAAAGGGGTTTTAAAGCCCCGATAAGAAAAATGCCAATTCTTATTCAGAGCTTTAAGGTTGTTACGTGATTAGCAGGCTTTAGGGAGGTCAAACGCTTTTCTCAGTTGGTTAACGAACTCATCATCTTCGCAAATCGTTTTACCTGGGCTATCAGATAACTTAGCAACCGGTTTACCGTTACATTCCACTAATTTAATCACGATATTCAGTGGCGTAACATGGGGAATATTACAGGTTAGGCGCGTACCAATACCAAATACAAGATTAACCCGCTTGTGGAAATAGCGGTATAACTCCAGTGCTTTTTGTAGATCTAGGCTGTCTGAAAACACCAAAGTTTTACTCATTGGGTCAATACCTAACTTCTCATAATGAGCGATTGCTTTTTCGCCCCATTCGATAGGGTCCCCTGAATCATGGCGTAACCCTTGATAGCGCTTGGCGAAATTAGCATCAAAATCACGTAGGAAAGCATCCATCGTGATGCAGTCCGTTAAGGCAACCCCGAGGTGATTAGGGTATTCATCTAACCAAATTTGCAAAGCCTCACGCTGGCTATTTGCTAACTCAGGGCTGATTTGCTGGTGCGCTTGGAACCATTCGTGGGCTTGGGTTCCTACTGGCGCAAGATCTAGCTCATGTGCGAGCTTGTAATTACTGGTGCCAACAAGGTAAGGGAATTCCTGTTTCAACATAGCAACAATGGCTGATTGGACACCGTATGAGAAGCGGCGCCGCGTCCCAAAGTCCATCAGCTTAAAGCCGGATAGGTCAAGTTGGTGCTCGTCAGCTTGTTGGTAAAAAACATCTAACAGTTTTTTCAGTTGTTGGACCGCATCATCAGTTGTGATGTTTGGGTGCCTATCTCGTTGCACGATTTCACTTACTAGGGCAAGAAGAGGAACTTCCCACATAATCACTTCGCGCCAAGGGCCACTAATGCGTATTGCCAGTTGCCCTTCGTCAGTCACACTAACAACCACTTGTTGTGGGTTAAAACGAAATGATTTTAGCCATGTAAGATAGTCTTCATGGAAAAAAGGTAAGCGGCGGAGAAAATTTAATTCATCATCAGTCAGTGATAGTTTTGCCATCTGCTGGATTTGTTGCCTGATTTCAGTAGCGTAGCTACCTAATATATCGCTACTACGGCAGCGAAACTCAGCGACAACCGGTACCTGATGATAACGGTGGAAAACGGCCTGCTGCATATGAAGCTTATAAGCGTCGGTATCAAGCAGTGATGTAATAATTGGTGTAGCGTCTAAGTTCATGGCACGCAGACATCCTCGCGGAGCTTATCTTTATGACTAAGGCTGTTTGTTTTTATAGGGATAACTCACAGAGTTTAAACTTGAAATTCACCCCATTAAAAAAACAAAATAAAACAGCACGTAGCAATTAGCTAAATCGTTAAAGTTGCAAAAGTATACCCACTTTACCAAAAGATAGAAGCGTTATTCTACCTGTCTGTTTTAAGAGGGCATTCGCAACCTCAATTCACGCATTCGCTTTTATGTAAAGTAGTTAAATCAGGTAAATACATTTCAGTCATACCGTATCTCGTCATTACATACAAAAGCATTAATCACGAAAAGATACTAACATGCTATAAAATATTTGATAGTGCTATAGCACCAACAAACAAACGATTGTGTAACAAAATTAGCTAGGGTGAGAAATAGAAAGGTAACATCAATATTAAAATGGATAACACATTATGATGAAAATGTTTCTCAAATCCATTCACATTATTGTGTCTTATAGTATTGTATAAAGTAACCAAGCAGTACGATATCGGATATAACAAATTAAAAAGGTTACATATGACCCAGTTAAGACAAGCGAAATACCGTCAAGATTATCAATCCCCCGATTATACCATTACAGCGATTGACCTCGATTTTAATCTTGACCCTGTAAAGACGGTTGTGACAGCAACTAGTCAGGTAAAACGCCTTAATGCGCAGTCATCAACGCTTGAGCTCAATGGTGAAAACTTATCGTTAATTAGTCTCGAAATAGAGGGTAAAGCATGGGAAAACTATCACGAAGTTGATGGTAAGTTAGTGATTGAAGCACTACCAGAATCTTTTACCTTGCGTATTGTGAATGAAATTAGCCCTGAAAAAAATACTGCATTAGAAGGTTTGTATGTTTCTGGTGATGCTTTATGTACCCAATGCGAAGCAGAAGGTTTCCGCCATATTACGTATTACCAAGACCGGCCCGATGTTTTGGCGCGCTATACCACAACAATTACCGCGGATAAGTCTCGCTACCCTTATTTACTTTCAAATGGTAACCGTATTGCAGAAGGTGAATTAGAAGGCGGGCGTCATTGGGTTAAATGGGAAGATCCCTTCCCAAAACCAAGTTATTTATTTGCCGTCGTTGCCGGTGATTTTGATGTTTTAAAAGATGTGTTTGTTACGCGCAGTGGCCGCGAAGTGGCGTTAGAACTGTTTGTTGATAAAGGCAATTTAGACCGCGCACCTTGGGCAATGCAGTCTCTGAAAAATGCAATGAAGTGGGATGAAGAGCGTTTTGGCTTAGAGTATGACCTTGATATCTATATGATTGTTGCTGTTGATTTCTTCAATATGGGTGCAATGGAAAATAAAGGTCTTAACGTTTTTAATTCTAAATATGTATTAGCTAAAAGCGAGACAGCAACAGATAAAGATTATCTCAATATCGAGTCAGTCATTGGGCATGAATATTTCCATAATTGGACAGGTAACCGAATTACTTGTCGTGATTGGTTCCAGTTAAGCTTAAAAGAAGGGTTAACGGTTTTCCGTGACCAAGAATTTAGTTCTGACTTAGGTTCCCGCTCTGTTAACCGCATTAACAATGTAAAAGTGATGCGATCAGCCCAATTCGCTGAAGATTCAAGCCCAATGGCGCACCCAATTCGCCCAGACAAAGTGATCGAAATGAATAATTTCTATACGTTGACTGTGTACGAAAAGGGCTCCGAAGTGATCCGTATGATCCATACCCTGTTGGGCGAAGAAATGTTCCAAGCCGGTATGCAACTTTATATTCATCGCCATGATGGTAGTGCAGCAACTTGTGATGATTTTGTACAAGCAATGGAAGATGCTTCAAATGTCGATTTATCACTATTTCGCCGTTGGTACAGCCAATCAGGTACACCAATACTTACGGTACGAGATGAATATTCAGCAGAAAAACAACAGTATACCCTGCATGTGAAGCAAATGACGCCGCCAACGGCTGACCAAACTGAAAAATTGCCATTACATATCCCTTTAGATATTGAGCTATATGCTGAAGATGGTAGCGTGATTGCGTTAAAACGTGATGGTAGTGCTGTTAACTCTGTTTTAAATATTACTCAAGAGTCACAAACATTTGTATTTGATGAAGTGGCAAGCCGTCCGGTTCCTTCATTATTACGGGAGTTTTCTGCTCCAGTAAAACTGGATTATAACTATACCGATGAGCAACTTGCATTCTTGATGCAATATGCCAATAACGAGTTTTCCCGTTGGGATGCTGCTCAGCAACTGATTAATAACTACGTAAAAATTAATGTCGCTAACTATCAGAAAGGGGAAGAGTTAGTTTTACCTGAATCTGTCGTTGATGCATTTAGAGCGGTGTTATTGAGTGAATCAATTGACCCTGCGTTAGCAGCGTTGATCTTGACATTACCATCAGAAAGCGAACTTGCTGAACTGTTTGCCATTATTGACCCTGTCGCCATTCACGAGGTGCTGAACTTTATCCACCATAAACTTGCGGTAGACATGCAGGATGAGTTATTGGCTGTTTACCATTCGGTCAATATCACGGGTTATCGCGTTGATCATCAGGACATTGCCAAACGTGCATTACGTAATATTTGCCTCCAATATTTGGCTGCGGGTGATGACATTGAACTAGCGAATAAGTTAGTGCAAGAACAATACCAATCTGCGGATAATATGACCGATTCTCTTGCTGCATTAACGGCAGCGAATGAATCTCAGTTACCGTGCAAAGCACAGCTAATGGCTGATTTTGATGAACGCTGGCATCATGATGGCTTGGTGATGGATAAGTGGTTTACATTACAAGGGGCAAACCCATCGAAAGATGTGCTATCGCATGTGCGTGAGCTGTTAAATCACCGTTCATTTAGCATGAGTAACCCAAATCGAGTAAGGTCGCTAGTAGGGGCATTTGCCGCGGGGAACCCAGTTAATTTCCATGCGGAAGATAGCAGCGGTTATCAGTTCCTATATGAGATCTTGGTTGATCTGAACACGCGTAATCCGCAGGTTGCATCAAGGTTGATCGAACCATTGATCCGTTTAAAACGTTATGACGAAAAGCGTCAGGCTCAAATGCGTAAAGTGCTTGAACAATTGAAAGCGCTAGATAACCTTTCTGGTGATTTATTTGAGAAAATCACCAAAGCATTAGAAAGCTAATTATTACGCCATTACACTATTTTTATATGATGGGCTAATGAACGCTACTCAGAGGCGATAGGAAAGTAAAAATAGGCTTTTGGTTTAGAACTAAAGGGGAAGATTAACCGTCTTCCCCTTTTTAATTTTTGATTTTGCTATGGTTTATCAGTTTAATAATGTGAACTGTAAAAACTAAGCGATGATATGGTTTTTAGCTCGGCAAGCTTTTAACTTAGATGGGCGTTTTCCCTTATTTTAGTCATAAGGGGCTCGGTAGACGTTGAGTGGTAACTCATAATTTTCAGTCGTGATGACATAGTTTCTTCCCCCTGCTGGTGTGTTACTATAAGCTTTCCATCCAACAAATAGTTAGATGAATAATTTAATTATAAATCAATACGATACAAGTATTTTTGATGGGAGTGGTTGTTTCCCCAGAGTTTGAGTGAATTAAAGAGCCCTTTATTATTTGTTGTTATTAGAGGCACAAAACAGAATATATTGATCTTTTCATAGTAAAGTTGCCCCTAAATAGGGTAGTCTATTGCGCGTTTTATCCGACGAAAAATAGTTCGCACAGTTAAAACTCAACAAGAACCCTTTGGTGGGGGTTTTAGCATGCGCGGTATGATGTCTATTTTATTGAAACGCACTAGCAGAAAATAGGTTATTGGATATGCTATATCATCTTGCCCGAAAGGCACTATTCCAGTTCGACCCCGAAAAAGCACATGAATTGACTTTTCGCCAGCTTCAACGTTTGAACCATTCCCCTTTTCAATGCCTTATTCGTCAATCTGTTGCTACCAAACCAGTTCAATGCATGGGGCTTTCTTTTAAAAACCCCCTTGGCCTCGCTGCTGGTCTCGATAAAGATGGTGAATGTATCGATGCGTTTGGCGCAATGGGGTTTGGGTTTATTGAAATAGGGACTGTGACTCCCCGTCCTCAATCTGGTAATGATAAGCCAAGGTTATTCCGGCTCGTTGAAGCTGAGGGTTTAATCAACCGAATGGGCTTTAATAATAAAGGTGTTGATAACCTCGTAGAGAATGTCAAAAAGGCTAATTACGGTGGAATTATTGGTATCAATATTGGTAAGAATAAAGATACACCGGTAGAACAAGGTAAAGATGATTATTTAATTTGCATGGATAAGGTATATGCCCATGCAGGCTATATTGCGATTAATATTTCCTCACCAAATACACCGGGCTTACGTACATTACAATACGGTGAGGCTCTCGATGATTTATTGAGTGGTATAAAAGCGAAGCAACTTGAGTTGCAATCATTACATCAAAAATATGTGCCAGTTGCGGTGAAAGTAGCGCCTGATTTATCTGAAGAAGAAATTATTCAAGTTACAGATAGCTTAGTGAGGCATAATATAGATGGGGTGATTGCTACAAATACAACGCTAGATCGCTCCCTCGTTCAGGGGTTAAACCATTGCAATGAAACGGGTGGGTTGAGTGGGCGGCCTGTACAATTAAAAAGTACGCAAGTTATTAAACTTATTTCACGTGAATTAAATGGTAAGTTACCAATAATTGGTGTGGGTGGAATTGATTCGCTTACAGCGGCGCGTGAAAAAATGGAAGCAGGTGCTTCATTAATTCAAATTTATTCTGGTTTTATTTACCATGGACCAAAATTAATTAAAGATATTGTCAATCATATCTAATAAATTGTAAATTTACTTAACAAGGGGGTTTCTTTATTCCCCCTTTTAAACTATATTGCTAATAGTGGCTATTTTTATATCAAATTGATATCAATTTTCAGTAAATTTGTTGTTTAGACAATGTAATATCCAGTTGCAATTAAACGACATGACTTAATCTATGAAAGCTTAATTTGTGAAAATTTAATCTATAAAAATTGCCGCAGAGTAAATTTAGGGAAGATCATTATGATGATCGTTCCTATTATATATTTACCGATAAATCGCTGAAGGATCGTTTATGAATATTAAACCTGATGATCATTGGCGTTGGTATTTTGATCATGACCATGACAGGGTGATGTTAGATCTCGCCAACGGCATGATATTTCGTTCATGTTTTCCCGCTAAAATGTTAACCGCATTTGCTCGTAGTGAAATGCCATTTAGCATTGAAGATGCAGGGGAATATTATTTATTTGATGAGCAAGCAAAGAGACTAAATATTACGCAAGAAGAAAGAGCGGAATTAGTCTTAAATAGCTTGGTTGCTTTTCGTTTTCTAAAACCACAGATGCCGAAAAGTTGGTATTTTTCTTCTTTTCATTATATTAATGCGCCTAAACAGGGGCAAATAATTCAGGTGTGTTTAGAAAATACCAGTCGTTATTTTTCATTTATTATTGCAGAAGCGGGCCCTTCAGCAAGCTTGTGTTTATTAGCTGAACCAGTTTTAGAATTACCCGATCGTACTTTAAGGTTTTGTGATCCAATTAAGATCATGAACGATCGTATGCTTGAGTATTCATCAAAGACGAAGCGGCAGTTATATGGCAACGTTATTTAGTTGATCGTCAGTGATCAAATAAAAAGAAAATGAATAAAAACTAAATGTCCGACTTAGATAACTAATGTAGTTATAGGTATTCTAACACCATCATAATATAAAATTGCTGATGGTGTTAATGAGCCATAATAAACGTTTAGTTAAGTGCTAATTTGAGCGAAGTTTTTGGAATACAGCTACAGGACAATATATAGCCGTTTTCTTTAATTGCACTTTGTTTTAGCGGTGTGACCTCACCAGAAATAAGCTTAATTTTACAGCGCCCACAAATACCCGCTCGGCAGGAATAGGGAATGGATAAACCGTGAGATTCCAGTTGTTCGAGGACCACATTTTGGTTATCACCTTGATATTCTGTTTCTTCAAAAATTAAACTGACATTGTCGACTGTTGAATTTAAGCTTGGGCTTTCAGCTTCTCTTTTTTGCGTTATATATTGTTTAGCTGGTTTGGTTTCTAATACTGTTAGCGTATCACCAACACGAATAATCCCCGTATTTTTAGCCATAACATTTTGACCAAAATCCACGTCACCATTTTCATCAGTACGGAAGGTTTGCAACGTGGCCAATGGTTCACTATTAGGGTGTTTTATCCCTTTCTCAGGGCTGACAGTGGTTAAAATACAACGACTGCATGGTTTATCTAGAGTAAAGATAACATCACCGATTTGAATGGTTTTCCAAGTATCTTCTTCAAAAGGTTTAGCGCCAGTAATAATTAGGTTGCCACGAAATTGTTCTAGCTTAATACTGGCAGGGCAACGGCCTTGGAGTTCTTGAACGGATGCTTCATTAATGAGTAGAAAAGGGTAACCATCAGCAAAAGATACGGGAACATCTTGATGATTTTTCACTCTTCTAGACAATTGAGTGCTGAGCCAACGTAGTTGTACTGGCTCATCAAAAAAGGTACTTAACCAGCTATTTACCTGCTGGGGAGCAATCAGTGCATGAAAATGATTTCCCCAAACCTCAGTAGGGCTCTGTTTATCATCAAAGTCCTGATACAATACCGTTGCACTTTCGCCATTAGGTGCTTGTAGGTGTAACCCATTGTTAAGCATAACGGGTGTAAACAGTAACATTTGCGGGTATTTTCTTGCCGTAATAAATTTACCTTCCAGCGTGGTTACCATAAAATTACGATCAAAAGTCAAACCGCTAGTATCTGCGAAGGCATGTGATAAACGTACCCCTCGCATAGATTTAACTGGGTGTGTATAAAGGCGCGAAAGCGTAATCATTTTTTAATCCTTATAATTGTTGCGCAGCAACTTTATGACAACTGCATAAGATTAGCTATAATGCGCAACAATTTTTCATCAAAATCGGTAATAAATACTATGAATTCTCTGTTTGCCAGCACAGCTCGTGGCCTAGAAGAACTACTGAAAACGGAATTGGAAGCGCTTGGCGCTAGCCAGTGCAAAATTGCGCAAGGGGGTGTCTACTTTCAGGCCGATGAACGAGGCATGTACCAAAGCCTGCTGTGGAGTCGTTTGGCATCGCGTATTTTATTGCCACTGAATGATTTTGATGTCTACAGTGACTTAGACTTATACCTTGGTGTGCAAGCTATCGATTGGACTGAGATTTTCTCAGTTAATGACACTTTTGTCGTGCATTTTACAGGCACCAACGAAGAGATCCGCAATAGCCAATATGGTGCATTAAAGGTGAAAGATGCAATTGTTGATAGCTTCGTACGCAAATTAGACCAACGGCCGGATGTTGCTCGCCAGCAGGCAGATATTCGTATTAATGTTTATTTGAATAAAGAAAGAGCCAGTGTTGCTCTTGATTTAAGCGGCGATTCTTTGCATATCCGTGGTTATCGTGACCTTGCTGGGCAAGCACCGCTGAAAGAGACCCTTGCAGCAGCTATTATTAATCGCTCAGGGTGGCAGCAAGGGACTCCATTAGTTGACCCAATGTGCGGTTCAGGAACCTTGTTAATTGAAGCCGCAATGATGGCAACAGACAAAGCTCCGGGTTTACACCGTACCCATTGGGGTTTTTATGCATGGTCGAAATTTAACGCTGAATTATGGCGCGAGTTAACGACGGAAGCACAAGTGCGTTTTCGTCAAGGCTTGAAAGAAACGACATCACGTTTTTATGGTTTTGATATCGATAAGCGTGTACTAGAAATGGCGCGTGCCAACGCGCGCCGTGCAGGGCTACAAGACTTAATCACCTTTAAACAAGGTGATGCCGCTGCATTGGAAAACCCAGTTAACACCGATACGGTAGGGGCAATTATCAGTAACCCGCCTTATGGTGAGCGTTTAGAAAGTGAGCCTGCCTTAATTGCACTGCATAGCCAGTTAGGGCGTATTGTGAAGGCCCGTTTCCCAGGTTGGCGTTTATCGATTTTTAGTGCTTCTCCTGAGTTACTTAGCTGCTTGCAATTGCGTTCAGAACGTGAATTTAAAGCCAAAAATGGCCCTTTAGACTGTGTGCAAAAGAACTATCAATTAGCTGCTACGCCATCAGAAACCGTGGCTGAAATTTCACCTGATTTCGCTAACCGCTTACGTAAAAATTTGAAAAAGTTAAGTAAGTGGGCAAAACAGCAAGGTATTGATAGTTACCGTATTTATGATGCGGATTTACCCGAGTACAACGTAGCGGTTGATATTTATGGTAGCAAAGTGGTGATTCAAGAATACGCACCACCAAAAACTGTGGATGAACGTAAGGCTCGCCAGCGGTTATTTGACGTGATCACGGCCACAATGAATGTGCTTGAGCTTACCTCTAATCAGTTAGTATTGAAAACGCGTCAACGCCAAAAAGGCAAGCAGCAATATGAAAAATTAGCCCAAAAAGATGATTTCTTTTTAGTGCAAGAATACAACGCAAAAATGTTGGTTAACTTAACTGATTATCTTGATACTGGGTTATTCCTTGACCATCGTATTGCCCGTAAAATGTTAGGGCAAATGAGTAAAGACGCGGATTTCCTAAACTTATTCTGTTACACCGGTTCTGCAACTGTACACGCAGGTTTAGGTGGGGCAAAAAGTACGACTTCCGTTGATATGTCGAGGACTTACCTTGAGTGGGCAGAGAAAAACCTGCAAGCAAACGGGTTAACGGGTCGCCAACATCGCTTAATCCAAGCTGATTGTTTGAGTTGGTTAGCCAATAGTACTGAGCAATTTGATTTGATCTTTATCGATCCCCCTACATTTTCAAATTCAAAACGCATGGATGGTACATTTGATGTACAACGCGACCATGTGCAATTAATTACACATTTAAAACGGTTACTGCGTCGTGGTGGAACTGTGATGTTCTCTAATAACAAACGCGGTTTCAAAATGGATATTGAAGCGATGCAAGAATTAGGGTTACAAGCGCAGGAAATTACTGCTAAAACACTTTCAGAAGATTTTGCTCGTAACCGTCAAATACATAACTGCTGGTTAATTCGCCACGCAGAGTAAAGGATAGAATCAATGGCTTTAATTAATTTATCGGGTGCATACCTTGCTTTTAGTGATGCTCCGTTACTTGATAATACTGAAATTCACATTGAAGATAACGAACGCGTTTGTCTGGTTGGGCGCAATGGCGCGGGTAAATCAACACTTATGCGAGTGTTAACCAAAGAACAGCCACTGGATGATGGGCAACTTATTTATGAGCAGGACTTAATTGTTGCTCGTTTACAACAAGACCCACCACGTAATATCGAAGGGACTATTTTTGATTTTGTTGCTGAAGGCGTTGCTGAACAAGCTCAATACCTGAAAGATTATCATCATGTCGCTAAATTGGTTGAACATGACCCTAGTGAGAAAAATTTAAATAAATTATCTGAATTACAAGAAGTGTTAGATAACCGTAATTTATGGTTATTAGACTCTCGTATCAGTGATGTGCTGAAAAAACTCGGTTTACCTGCGGATGCAGAACTATCCTCATTATCGGGTGGTTGGCTACGTAAAGCGGCTTTAGGTCGTGCTTTAGTGAGCAACCCGCGGGTCTTGTTTTTAGATGAGCCGACTAACCATTTAGATATTGAAACGATCCTCTGGTTGGAAACTTTCTTAAAGGATTTCCAAGGTAGTATTGTTTTCATTTCGCACGACCGTTCTTTTATCCGCAATATGGCAACCCGTATTATCGATTTAGATCGTGGACAATTAGCGTCTTGGCCGGGCAATTATGATGATTACTTGGTCAGTAAAGAAGAAGCTTTGCGTGTTGAAGAGATGCAAAATGCAGAGTTTGACCGCAAATTAGCGCAAGAAGAGACGTGGATCCGCCAAGGGATCAAAGCAAGACGTACGCGTAACGAAGGGCGGGTTCGTGCCTTGAAAGCGTTACGTGTTGAACGCTCACAGCGCCGTGAGGTTATGGGCACGGCGAAAATGCAAGTCGGTGAAGCTTCTCGCTCTGGGAAAATTGTTTTTGAAATGGAAAATGTTAACTATCAAGTTGACAATAAAGTCCTGGTCAAAGACTTTTCTGCTCAAGTTATGCGTGGTGATAAAATCGCATTAGTAGGGCCAAATGGTTGTGGTAAAACCACGTTATTGCGCTTAATGCTTGGCGATTTACAGGCAAATAGTGGGCGTGTGCACTGTGGAACCAAATTGGAAGTGGCGTATTTTGACCAGCACCGTGCTGCATTAGACCCTGATAAAACGGTCATGGATAACTTGGCAGAAGGCAAGCAAGAAGTGATGGTTAACGGTAAGCCACGCCACGTATTAGGGTATTTACAGGACTTTATGTTCCCTCCTAAACGTGCAATGACACCGGTTAGAGCTCTTTCAGGTGGGGAACGTAACCGCTTGTTATTAGCTCGCTTATTCTTAAAACCAAGTAATTTATTAATTCTCGATGAACCAACAAATGACTTGGATGTAGAAACGCTTGAGTTACTTGAAGAACTTGTTGATGGCTATCAAGGTACAGTCTTGCTCGTCAGCCATGACCGAGAGTTCGTTGATAACAGTGTAACTGAGTGCTGGATTTTTGAAGGTAACGGTGTCATCAACCGGTATGTGGGTGGGTATTTTGATGCTCAGAAACAAAGAGCACAAACCGTGAGTTTAAAAGTTGAACAAACGAGTAAAGTAGCTGCCCAAGATAAGGTGGCTAAACCAAAAGAAGCTGTAAAGCGTGCAAATAAATTAAGCTATAATTTATTGCGTGAGCTGGAACAGTTACCTGCGAAACTTGAGCAACTTGAAGCTGAAATTGAGGCTTTACAAGCTACGATTGGTGATGCTGATTTCTTTAATCAGCCTCATGAAGTCACTGAAAAAGCGTTGACTAATTTAGCGGCTAAAGAGTCTGAATTAGAACAGGCCTTTGACCGTTGGCAAGAGCTTGAATTACTTAAAAACGGCTAAGTTAGCTTTAATTAGAGGAGCAAATACACTTTGTGTACCCATGAGTCTCATGAACATGTTCTTTGCCCTCAGTGTGACATGTTGGTTGCAGTCCCTGAGTTGGAACAAGGGAGCAAAGCAACATGTCCGCGCTGCGAGACTACATTAGTCTCAAAGTGGCGGTATCCATATAAGCAACCAGCAGCATATGCATTTAGTGCATTAATTATGCTGTTTGTTGCTTGCTTGTTCCCTTTTGTGAAAATGGGGGCGGCAGGAATTGAAAATGAAATATCGTTATTTCAGATAATCGAAATTATATCGGCTACCCGCTATAGTGGGTTGGCGTTATTTTTTCTGTTTTTTTCTTTGATTATCCCAGCATTTTGCATGATCACAATTATTCTCTTAGGGTTGCAAGTTCATATTCCTAAGGGATTAAAGGTCGTGAGCACTCGCATTTTATTCCAAATGAAAGCTTGGTGCATGGCGGAAATATTTTTAGCTGGGGTTTTAGTTAGCTTTGTGAAACTGATTGCTTATGGTGATATCGGAATAGGCTTAAGTTTTTTACCTTACTGTTTGTTTTGCATGTTGCAGGTAAGGGCATTTCAATGTTTAGACCGCCATTGGCTTTGGAACCGTATTGAAGCACCGCCAAAACTAGAGCTACCATTAAAAGTAGGCCAAACAGGTATTAAGCAAAACGTACGTTTATGCCTTGTTTGCACGGCTATTTTACCAGCGGAACAATCACAGTGCCCACGGTGTTTTTCCCGTGGAAGTGTACGTAAACACCAAAGTTTGCAGTGGACATTAGCACTGCTCGTTACTTCAATCATGCTGTATATTCCCGCTAATGTGTTACCCATGATGACGACATATACACTGGGCAGCGCATTAAATTCAACCATTATTGATGGGGTTATTCTATTGTGGGAGGATGGTTCTTATCCTGTTGCTATGGTCATTTTTATTGCCAGTATCATGGTACCTACGTTAAAAATGATTGGTATTGCATGGCTTTGCCTTGATTCACAAGGATATGGCAATCGAGACCCTCATCGGATGCATTTTATTTATGAGCTAGTGGAATATGTGGGGCGTTGGTCAATGATTGATGTATTTGTGATCACGATTTTAGCCTCTTTGGTTCAAATGGGCCAGTTGATGAGTATCGTGCCAGCAATGGGGATTATTTTCTTTGGTGTTGTTGTTATTCTCACAATGTTTGCAGCGATGACGTTTGACCCAAGGTTAACTTGGGATCGTTGTGAAAGGAAAAACGCAGTAAACACGAATGCTGTTGAACAAGAAGGAGTCGTCGGGTGACCTCACAAGAAACATCACAGGCCAATGCCAAAGTTAGTAAGTTAAAAAGTTGGTCACCAGTTTGGGTGATCCCAATAGTAACTGTCTTAATTGGTGCTTGGGTATTATTTTACCATTTTAGCAACCAAGGCCCGGAAGTGACGCTAATCACTTACAATGCTGAGGGAATAGAAGCAGGTAAAACGAAAATTAAAAGTCGTAGCGTCGATATTGGCGTCGTTGAAAGCGTCACTCTTGATGATAATTTTAGTCGGGTGTTAATAAAAGCGCGCTTAAATAATGACATGAAGGATTTACTACGTGCTGATTCATCATTCTGGATTGTTAAGCCTACAATCGGGCGTGATGGTGTGACAGGGTTAGGTACTTTACTTTCAGGGGCTTATATTGAACTTCAGCCTGGGGTAGAGGCCAAAGAAAACTTTGAATTTACTTTATTGGACACACCTCCTCTTGCATCACCGGATGCAAAAGGGATACGAGTAGCATTAGTCAGCGATAAAGCAGGGCAATTAAACCCTGGTGACCCAGTATTATTCCGTGGCTATCGTGTTGGGTCAGTTGAAACTAGTAATTTTGATATGGACAAGCGTGATATGCGCTACCAATTATTTATCAATGCTCCTTATGATAAGCTGATCAGCTCCAATGTGCGTTTCTGGAAAGACAGTGGAATTGCATTCGACATGTCATCCCAAGGTGTTCACGTTGAAATGGGGTCTATTGCGACATTACTGACAGGTGGTGTGAGTTTTGATGTGCCTACGGGGTGGGTTCCAGGTACGAGTGTTAAGGAAAATACAGAGTTCCGACTCTTTGATAACCAAAACAGTATTCAAAATTCACTGTATACAGAATACCAAGATTTTGTCTTGTTCTTCTCTGATTCTATTCGTGGGTTACAGCCTGGGGCACCAGTGGAATTCCGTGGTATTCGTTTAGGCACAGTGGCACAAGTGCCTTTCTATACCGAGGGGCTTGACCAATCTTTGGATAATGACTTTAGAATTCCTGTTCTAATTCATATCGAGCCAGAGCGTTTTTCAAAAGATGTTGGTGCGAATTTTAATTTAAAAAATGAATTAAAATTGGCTATGAAAGACGGATTAAGAGCATCGTTAAAATCGGGTAACTTTTTAACAGGTGCCCTGTTTGTTGATTTAGATTTTGACCCTAATGCTGAGCCTTATAAAGGGCCTACGGTAGTGGCTGGATATAAAATTATCCCAACGACCAGTGGTGGCTTAGCGCAAATCCAACAAAAAGTTATCGCGGTGTTGGATAAGATCAATAACATGCCAATTGAGCCAATGCTTAATCAAACGACACAAACATTAGCCGAAGGGCAAAAAGTGGTTAAAGAAGCCAATGCCATGTTGGTGGAATTAAACAAAGTCATGGGAAGTAAAGAGTTCCAAAACTTGCCTCATGACTTACAAAAAACACTGCAAGAAATGAACCGTGCAATGCAAGGTTTCCAACCGGGTTCACCTGCTTATAATAAAATGGTGGATAACATGCAGCGTTTAGACCAAGTATTGAGAGAAGTTCAGCCGCTTTTACGTACATTAAACAACAAGAGTAATGCATTAGTGTTTGAAGCGGAGCCGACTAAGGATGTAGAGCCGAAAGGAGTGAAAAAATAATGCGATATTTATTATCAGTATTTGTTTTATTGTTGGCAGCGTGTAGTAGTACGCCAGAAAAAAAGTATTATCAATTGCCAATAAAAACTCCTCAGGAACAATCAGCGGCAGTGATGGATAAAGGCCAAGTTTGGCTACAGCGTATTATGTTGTCTGATGTATTAACTTCCAACGGTATTACTTACCAAACAACCGATGTGAGTTATACAAATGCGAGCACACATCTTTGGGCTAGCCCATTGGAACAACAGCTCGGGCAATCAATGGTGAGTGAATTATCCGCCGCATTACCGGATAAGCTAGTGTCTTTACAGCCATTACAGAATTCTCCAGATACACTGGATATCACTTTGACGGCATTTAATGGTCGATACGATGGAAAAGTGCTTATTCAAGGTTTTTGGACGCTTTCCCATGGTGATAAAGTCATTCGTCGTAATTTTGATGTGCAGTTAGACCAACAACAAGATGGGTATCCGGACTTGGTTCGTACATTGTCACTAGGCTGGCAACAAGTTGCTGATAATATTGCTAAAGAAATTGCAAAGTATTAGTTATTACCTAGTTAACTAATTAAATACACCTCAGATATATATGGTAAATATAAATTTCTGAGGTGTATTTTTTTTATCTTCAATAAGTAAATATATTTAATAAACTTATATGTAGTTAATAATAGTCACCTTATATACTCTAATATCATGATAAATAAAGTAAAATATTTCATAGTAAAATCAAATGATTATATTAATTGCCATATCTAAGTCACATTTATGCTATTTATGACAAATATATGAAAATCTTTACTTGATTTTCTTATCTGTGGGCGTTATTTCTATAAGGTACCTATTAATAAATAGTAGGTGCTGTTTTCTTTTCCATTTTTAATGATGAGGGAAGTAAGGCATGAAAAGACAGAAGCGAGATCGTTTAGAAAGAGCTTTATCAAGAGGTTATCAAGCAGGTTTAGCAGGGCGTTCTAAAGAGCTCTGCCCATATCAAGCAGTAGATGCTCGTTCGCATTGGCTAGGTGGTTGGCGAAAGGCGATGGAGGATCGAACCGTAGCGGTTGTGTAATCCAGAATTTATCTCATTTTTAAGGTTAAATAACCTGTCATTTTTTTATATTTAGGGTTTTTAACTTAAAGATACTAATCAATTTAAGAACCTCCGCCATTGCGGAGGTTTGCATGAATTAGCTCATAGCTTAGGCTTCTAAAAATTAGAATGCGCTTGTATCTTTGAATAAGCCAACTTTTAAATCCGTTGCGGTATAAATTGATTTACCATCAACTAAAACTTCACCATCTGCTAGCCCCATGATCAGCTTACGGTTAATTACACGTTTAAAGCTAATACGGTAAGTGACTTTTTTTGCAGTAGGTAGGACTTGGCCAGTAAATTTTACTTCGCCAACACCTAATGCACGGCCTCTACCTTCACCGCCCAGCCAGCCCAGATAGAAACCAACTAATTGCCACATTGCATCAAGCCCTAAGCAGCCTGGCATGACAGGATCATTGACAAAGTGGCAATCAAAGAACCAAAGGTCTGGATTGATATCCAGCTCAGCTTCAACATAGCCTTTATTATATGTACCACCGTCTTCAGTCATGCTGACGATACGATCCATCATCAACATGTTTCCTGATGGGAGTGGAGGACCATTTTCCCCAAATAACTCGCCTTTTCCAGAAGCAATTAAATCATCTTTTGTGTAGGATCCGCGTTTCTCAACCATGTTCTTCAGATAGCCTTTATTAAATGTAGGGGCACAGGATAGCTTACACTTGTACGCTGAACAACTCCGATCTGCTATTTTTTACGCAATCTTTACTTAACTCATCCATTTTAAGAACCAAGGAAGCCTTGCTTTATCCGGTGCGTTTGCTTGGTTAATACGCTCTTGAATTAAAGCTAACAGGTGTACGTTTTCTTCTTCAGCTTGCTGCTCAAAGTAAGGTTGCTTGGTCAATAATGTAATAGCTTGAGCGACATGTTCAACAGGCCAAATGTGGAATTGCCCTTCTTGTACCGCGCTAACGACTTCAGCTTTAGTGCATAAATGACGGATATTCGCCATTGGAATAATAACACCTTGCTCACCGGTTAAGCCCCGTTTGGCACAAATATCAAAGAAGCCTTCAATTTTTTCATTGACGCCACCAATCGGCTGGACGTAGCCAAATTGGTCAACTGCACCTGTAATAGCAATTTGTTGATCAATTGGTTGTAATGATAAAGCACTAATTAACGCACATAGCTCAGCCAGTGAGGCGCTATCACCATCAACCTCACCGTAGGATTGCTCAAAGACAATTGAGGCTGAGAAGGGCTGTGGTTGCTCTAATTTAAGCTCATAGTTTAAATAGGCTTGCATAATCATCATACCTTTTGCATGAATATTGCCACCTAATTCAGCTTTACGTTCTACGTCGGTAAATTCCCCATCACCTAGATGAGCCACACAAGTGATACGTGAGGGTTCTCCAATCGCTTCAGGGTGACCAGGGTATTGTAAAACGGATAACCCATTCACTTGCCCAATGACTTCCCCTTCAGTTTTAACGAAGATTTGCTCTTGCAAAATATCATCTTGCGTTCTTTCCATGAGGAAGTTGTGGCGCCATAGGCGGTTTTCGACCGCTTGATTAAATGAATTTTGAGTTAATAAGTTATTTTCTTGGTAATAAACCGCGTCCATTAAGCGCCTTGTAAGCCATGGAATATCAAGGGGAAGAGTAAATTTATCTTCACAATAGCGGGTTGCTTGATGAACCAAAGGTAACCAACCATCAACTGAGATATTTGGTAATTTATTGGAATCAATGATGGATTTAATATAACGCATCCATAATGTTAATTGTTGTTCATCCTCAAAGAACATGACTGGCTCATATTCACCATAAATTGCACTTTCAAATATTTCTGGTGAAGTATATTCAAACTCTTCTAAAGCAAGCCTATCACCAACAATAATAACTTTAAGTTCAAGAGGTTGTGGCTCGATTTCTATAGGTAAAGGTTGACTATCAGAATAGGGTAACCATTCTAATTGCCGACGAATAACCATATCTTTTAAGCGATTCCACATTAAAGGTTGGCTAATGAGTGCATTAGCTGCAATCACTAATATGCCCCCATTAAGCTGATGTAATAGGCCAGGGACAAGGGTCAAAGATGGGGTTACATGACCAAATAGTTGCTCTGGTTCTATCCAATTACGGTATGCAATCGCTGTGCGAGATGAAAAGCGGCTTTTAATGCCATGTTTCCATTGAAAGGAATGTTTATCTTCAGATAATTGGTAGTCGCCATCAATAGTGTTGATATCTACAAGCAATGGGCCAATTGCATTAGCGTAAGTGCTAAGGTATTCCTCACTTTCATCAGACTTGATAAACATAAAGCGTGTTTGGGCAAATTCATCGACAAAATGTTGTATTCCATCGGACAATCTAGGCTGAATGTCTGACAGTGTTGTTGGGGACAACGTTTCTGAGGATACAAATTTCGTCTGGAATGACGATAAGTTAGGAATGAGGCCTTGCCATGTTAGTTCTTGACTGATCACTATAATTATCTGCTATTAATAGGGTTATAAATAAAATGCCTGCCAATGAGCTGGGCGCATGTGCCTGAATTTGGTTTATTTAATAATTTGCCAAATAACATCGTTTGTTTTATAAACAATTTTCAGGCCTGTTAATTACCCAGTGGGCAAGCCTGCTATATTAGCCTTTGATAGGCAATCTTGCAGCAAGAATTGTTGAATTATTGACTAGAATAACGAAAACATAAACACAATAGGTAATGTCATTGGCCAAGTGAAACCAATTAATATGGCGCTAAGTAAGCGCATAAAACAATTAGGGTCTTTTGTGACGAGTAGGGTGAATAGCATAGCGCATACACCGACAATCCCATAGATGACGAGTATATTTTCAAAAGTGGACATGCAGTTTTATTAATTTGTTAACAGATGGGAGCGGATTGTACACTATTTTTACAAAGACAGGTTACTTTCTTTATTGCAGAAACGAATATTTCACTAAATCGAACGTCTGCTTGAGCATTTTGTTTATAATATTGCTAATATAAAGATAGGTTCGGTTTTCTTCAGGAAAAATTATGAAATATCAGCAGCTTGAAAATCTTGAATGTGGCTGGAAATGGGAGTACCTCGTCAATAAAGCACGAGGTGGCGAAGCGATTACCCGCTATATAGAACGAAGCGCAGAAAAAGAAGCGATAGATTTGCTGTTAAAAATGGAAAATAGACCGATTGATGTGCTCAAGTGGATTTCATTACATATGAATCCTGAGCTTGATAACCGAATGAAACAAAGCATTCGTGCAAGGCGTAAACGTCATTTCAATGCTGAGCACCCACATACTCGCAAAAAATCGATAGATCTAACCTTTTCGGTTTGGCAGCGTCTGTCTAATTTAGCAGTAAAACGTAATAAAACACTTTCTGAAACGATTATCCAGTTGATCGAAGATGCTGAGCATAAAGATAAATACGAGAGCCAAATGAGCTCATTGAAGCAGGATCTACAAGCGATTTTAGGGGCGTCGAAAGGAGATGGCAGCTAGGCTATCTGAAAAGATCTTTATGGTTGTTGTTCTTGCTATTAAGTGTAATGGGAAGCGAAAAGTAGATTAAACACTAAATAACAAACGGTCTATATTCGTTATATTAGTTTTTATAAGAATAAAAAAAACCCCAATAATAATTGGGGTTTTTTGTTCAGTTCAAAATTCAAACTAGGGCTAAGAATTAAGCGCCTGGTTGAGTTACAACTTCAGTTGTACCTTGAATTTCGATTTCAACGCGACGGTCTGGCGCTAAGCACTCGATCAGAGCTGCACGGCCTTTAACTGCGTCACATTTGTTACCAGTTACTGGATCTTCTTTACCACGACCTTCAGCAGCGATTGCGCTTGCTGGAACGCCTTTAGATACTAAGTAGTCAACTACAGACTGAGCACGTTTTTGTGACAGTGGCAGGTTGTAGTTTTGTGAACCGATACGGTCAGTGAAACCAACTACCAGTACGCGACCTTGAGTTGGATCGATGCTGCTCAGTTCGTTATACAGTTCGTTCAGAGCTTGCTGACCTTCTGGTTTCAGGCTAGCTTTGTTGAAGTTAAACAGAACGTCTGAACGTAGTGTGAAACGTTTGTTTTCAACAACTGGAGCTGGCTCAACAACTGGAGCTGGAGCAACAACTGGAGTATCTTCTTGACCAAAGCGGTATGCAACACCAACGCTCAGCATGCCGTTGTCTGGACGAGTACCGATATTGTCTTTATCACCTAAGTTGCTAACCCATTGGTAGTCTAAACGAGTTGCCCACTCTGGAGTGATTGCATACTCAAGACCCAATGCGTATACAGGTGCAACACCAGTATCAGTTTCTTTGAAACGTTCGCCATTTTGGTGAGCTTTAGCTTCAGTACGGTAAACCATACCACCTAAGCGAGTGTAAACGTCTAAGTCATCCATGATTGGATAGCTTAATTTGGTAGTTAATGAAACACCCATAGATTTCAGGTCACCGCTGTTACCAGCGCCTTTGTATTTCATTTTACCGAACCAGTCATAACCCAGTTCAAAACCCATATATTGGTTGTATTGGTAACCAGCATATGCACCAGCACCAATAGTATCACGGTCAGTTGAATTACCAACTGTACCCCAACCTGCATAGTCTGTACCAGTTTTAGCTGGGTTTAGGCTAGTATCTTCATAGTGAGACCAACCTAATTTAGCACCGGTATACCAAGTGTTATCTTTTGGAGCTGCTTGTGCAACGGTTGCAAAAGCTGCTACTGCCACTGCGATAGCTGTTTTTTTCATTTTACGCCTCGTTATCATCCAATATTGGCTTGGCTTCGCTGAGCCTTATTATGTGCCATTGGTTCAATTTACTTGCTAGGTTTCGCTGACATTATCTACAAAAAAATAATAAAAGTAAAAAATAATGCCATAAGCTTAACAAGCTAAAGTCTACAACGAACTTAAAAAGATACAAGTAGAGTGAGCAATAAACGTTAAAAAAAGTATTTTTTTAGTGTATAAATCAGGGAGATATGTATATTTTGTATTATGATTGTTTTTTGTCTATCTAATTGATCTGCAATACTTTTCATTTCACTTTAGAGATAAATATTTCTAAAGGTTAAATTTAGTAAGAAAATTCTTAATCTTGGCTAGTGATAATGATTTGAGTGAATTTTTAGGTGGTTTGACTGTCCTGATTGCATACTTACCATATTATATGTTTTTTGTGGGCGCATAATAAAGCCAATAGAATGACCTTCTTGAGCCGCATATTGTAAACGAACAAAATCTTGTTCGTTCAGTTCAGGCAACCAGCCTAAAACGACACTATAGTTACCACTTTTTAAGGCTTTTTCCATTGCATCTATGGTTGTTATGGTTTCCATGTGACTTAGTTGCATAACCTTATTCGTAGGGATGCCTGCTTGTTCTAACCAGTGTTTACTCAGTTTTTTATTTGGGCTTAGCCAGAGCAACCAACGTGATTGAGCCCCAAACTGGCGGAGCATTGGAAGCAAAATATAGTCCATGATTGGATGTTTTTCATCGTAAACGAGTTCGCTCACCATACCTTGTTGTGTAGAGTTACTCGCAAGCTCAATGGATGGGATGGACTGTGCGTAATTATTAAGAGAATGTTCTGTTGTGTTGTTCCAAGAATAGATGCTCATAATTATTAACCTCGTTACAATGCTGTATGAACATACAGTAACTGTATATTTATCCAATATCAAGCCTATTTTTTCAAAGCGCTTCGCAACTTTGTTGTTTTCCGCTGCATTCTTCTTGGCATTTTTTATTGAAACTCTCAAAATTAGCTAGGTGTAATTGTTTGTAAAGCAAGAAATTATAAAATTGATTCTCTCAAGGATAAAAATGAAACATACCCAAAAAGGAGTTAAGGTATATGTTATTAGAAGAAGAAAAATTTTTTAATTTATCTCGTTTGTTAGGTCAATTCGGAGAGTTAAAGCGTAAAAATCACTTCGGCGGTTTTTGCCTATTAGTTGATAATGTCATTGTAGGGTTAGTGCTGGATGGGAAATATTATTTACGAGGGTGTCTAGTAGCTAGAAGCCATTTTGAGGCTTCAGGGCTTAATCGGCTTGTTTATAGTAAGAAAGGCATACCTTTGGAAATGCGATATTACCAACTTCCTGAACAAATTTGGGGCGATGAAGTCTTGTGTCTCCAATATATTGAACTCGCTTATCGTTCTGCAATTGAAGAATTAAAACAAAAACAGTCCATCACAATGCGTATCAAAGATTTGCCAAATATGAATATGTCAGTTGAGAGGGCATTGGGGAAAATTGGAATTTCTCATGTAGATGATTTACGTACGATGGGCGCAAAAGCGTGTTTTATCAAACTTAAGCAACATGGGCGGCATGACCCGAGTATTAAATTATTAATTGGCCTAGCAGCGGCAATAGAAGGCTGTCATAGTGCTGTATTGCCAAAGAATACTAAGCAAGAATTGATTACTTGGTATAACAGTTTTGAACTCGCATCGAGGTGATTGCCTAATATAAATCAAAGGAAACTTATAGCAGGCTACCTCAAAACCAGACAATACTAATATGAGAAGAATAAGCGGGTAGAAAGGATATTTATATATTTTAATACCCGCTCATCGGTATGTTTATTATGCACTGATTTTTCGGATCATTTGCTTTATTTCAGGTACAAGTTCAAGTAAAAGCTTAGTTTGTTCCATGATGAGTAATGTTTTTTCATCGTCACTTTTTGCAATGTTATCGATTCGCTGTAATAAGTTTTGGCGCAGCCTATCAGATTTTTCATCGATAATTTGAGAGTCTAGTATGTTGGTTTGCAAGGCAGATTCAACATAGCAAATTGCATCATTTAACAGTGCCAAGTTATCCTCATTATGGATTTTTTCACGGTGCGCACCTAACGCGGAAATATAGCTAAGTAGTGTATGGTTTAAACATAAAAGTCTGAAAGCTTGTTCTTGGGTGATCCGGTAAGATTTGGGGTCTGATGCCATATTGGAGACAATAGAAGCAAATTCTGCATCATTATTATGTGCATCACGGCGTGCAACACGGTATTCAAGGCTATTATCTTTACCTTGGTAGTACTGCAGTAAAATGGCATCAAGGTACCTACAATTACTGTCCATTGTTTTTTGAATGACCTGAGGAAGTTGGCGAAATTTCCAATCAGGCCAAATAAAACTTACAGCAAGTAGTGCGATAAAACAGCCGATAAGGGTGTCAATAATCCGAGGTAATGCGACATCAAACCCTTCTCCTAATAAGTTAAAGCAAAAAAGCACTAACAAAGTGATAAAAAGGGTAGCTTGTGCATATTGGCTACTACGGAACATAAAGAACAGTAAGCCAGAGATCACAATAAGGGTAAGCTGGCCTTCAATTGATGGGATTAAATTAAGTAATGGTAACCCGATTAGGATACCAACGATAGTCCCGATGATACGCAGTGCTAAACGGCGTTTAGTGGCACTGTAGTTAGGTTGGCAGACAAATAAACTAGTGAGTAATATCCAATACCCTCTTTCCATATCAAATAGTTGGATAATCGCGTAACCAGTACAAAGAAGTATTGACATCCTAACTGCATGGCGAAACAACGATGATTTTGGGGTTAAATGATGCTTAACCCGTGTAATAATATCATTAAAGCCTGATAATGATTCGTCAGACAATTGTTCTACTTGTTTATTATTTTGTTGCCATGAGCTTTGCTCAAGGCTTAGCCCTTTAAGTTGAACATCAATTCCCTTTAAATTTTTGAGTAAATTATGCAGTGCTTTTATTGCATGTAATTCAGGGGATTGCTGCTTAAGTAATAATAGTGAGTTTTCAAGGTAGCTGAAAGTTCGTTCAAAGCGTGGATTATGTTGATATTGTTTACGTAGCAATACGGATTGAGCAACTTGCTGGCAGGCTCTTGCTTGCATGGTTAGTAAACGTTGAAAACGAAATAAGATATCATAATGGCGTAAGGTGCGACTAAGTTGTTGATACTGAATGTGAGACGAGCTAGCACGTTCATGGATATCTTGTGCAACAAAATAGTAATGCAGCGTATTACGAGTCCCTTTTTGGCCTCTATCACCTTTAAGTCGGCTCAATAAAGCAATTTTCGCTTGGTTCATTGTGTTGACTAAATTACTGTTTACTAAAGCTAAATCATAAACTGATTGTTGATAATCATCTTCAAGATCAGGGTCAAATAAGTTAGCTTTTGCGTCTAGGTAGGCGGAAAGTTGCTGGTAGCATTGAGTGATGGCATCTTGTAATGGCCTGACGGGAAACAAAATATGGCCAATTAATGTTAGAATATTATACCAAATGGCCCCTGTAAGTAATAACACAGGTTGTTGATACCAAGTATCAAAAATGGGTACACCTAGCATGGTATAAATGGCTATCAGTAAGGCGCCAAATGCAATGGTGGCATAACGTTGCCCTAAAGCACCAAGTAAGATGAACCCACAAGTCGAAAAAGCGAGGCCAAAAAAGAAAAATAGTGGGTATGGGAAGAGTAACTCAATTGAAACTGAGGCAACAAAAAAACAAAAAAGGGTAATAATTAAATTTTTTATTCTGCCAGTTAGCCTATCATCTAAGTCAGTCAAGGCTGCGGCAACCACGCCTAATGTCAGTGGGATAGTCACTTTAGGGTCTAGCCCTAAAAGCCACGGCACTAATGTTGCGCCTGTCAGGGCTATAAAGATTCGGATATAATATAAAATATGGCTGTTATATAGCACGCGGCGATAACTGGTAAGCAGTGTTAACACAAAGTACCTCAGAGGTAAGACAAGCTCTAGTTTATATAGGATAGCGTGTTTGCAGGGAATAAAAAACCGTTTGGAATCAAGCCAACCGTATTTTGTCATTGATTTTTTTCAGGTGCAGGACGTATGGAACTGAAATCAACACAGATTGGACAGCGTCTGGCTCAGCATCCCTACAATCGGGTTCGCTTACTCAACGCAGGTATCGAAGTCAGTGGTGAAAACCACCAATATCTTATCCCATTCAATGAACTTATTGACCTTCGTTGTAAGAGGGGCATTGTTTGGGGGGAATTAGAATTTGAAATTGTGAACGAACAAGTTGTGCGTTTACACGGTACAGAGTGGAAACAAACTCAACGTTTTTACCATTATTTGTATGAAAAATGGCAACAATGGAGTGCCGAAATGAGCCAAGTCAGTGCGCAAGTATTGACTGAATTGGTGAAAACCATTGAACAACTGATAAAACAAGATCATTGGCTTGGTTTACGTCAAGTTAGCAGCATCAAAGACAAAATTACTCAGAACTTTTCATCACTTCCTTTACCGTTAGTACGTATTCCATCGTTTGAAAATTGTGCATCTCAGTATCAATTTTGCCTTAAGTGGTTGAATGACAGAGAAAAATGTCGCAAGCAAATTAATGAAAAGTGGTGCGAGTCTGTTTTGGTGCGTTATCACGATTTTTTCCAACAAGTTGAATCTTCACCATTAAATTACTCACAATCACTATCTGTCATTAACGGCGAAGATAATGTGTTAGTGCTGGCAGGTGCTGGTAGTGGGAAAACGTCGGTTTTAGTCGCCAGAGCAGGCTGGCTAATACTAAGAGGGCTGGCAGAACCAAAGCAAATTTTATTGCTGGCATTTGGTCGCAAAGCTGCTGATGAAATGAATCAGCGCATTCAGCTACATTTACAGCAGGATATCGAAGCGAAAACATTTCATGCGCTTGCTCTGCATATTATTCGTGAAGGTAGTAAAAAATCACCGGTTATCAGTGAACTCGAAACCAACAGTCAAAAACGTCAAACATTGTTATTAACAGAATGGCGAGAGCAATGTTCAACGAAAAAGGCTCAAGCGAAAGGTTGGCGAGAGTGGCTGACTGAAGAGCTGCAATGGGAAATTCCCGATGGTGAGTTTTGGAATGATGACAAAATAAGCCATAAAGTTGCTGCGCGTTTAGAACGTTGGTTAAGCTTAATGCGTATGCATGGTGGTAGTCAAAAGGATATGGTAGATAAGGTCAATGATGAAATTAAAGATCTTTTCCAAAAACGCATTCGTTTGATGGCACCATTATTAAAAGCATGGAAAAGTGCGCTAAAAGAGGAAGGTGCGGTTGACTTTTCTGGGTTAATTCATCAGGCGGTGAATATTTTAGAAAAAGGGCGCTTTATTAGCCCATGGAAACATATTTTAGTTGATGAATTCCAAGATATTTCACCTCTTAGAGCCAAATTGCTTCAAGCGTTACGTCAACAAAATAAGCAAACAACGTTGTTTGCAGTGGGCGATGATTGGCAAGCTATTTACCGTTTTAGTGGCGCTGAATTAGACCTGACCACCTCATTTGAAAATAATTTTGGGGAAGGGGAGCTTTGTGCTTTGGATACAACCTATCGCTTCAATGAACGTATTGGCGATATTGCGAATCGGTTTATTTTACAAAATCCAATTCAGCTTCATAAGCCATTAAATAGCTTAACTAAAGGTAGTAAAAAATCAGTTGTTCTTCTATATGAACAAGCATTGGAACGGTTATTGGATAAAATGAGCGGCTATGTACTTGATGATGAAAGGATATTAGTACTGGCACGTTATCATTATTTAAAACCTGAAATTTTGAATAAAGCGCATACCCGTTGGCCAAAATTGACGATTGAATTTATGACGGTACATGCATCAAAAGGGCAGCAAGCAGATTATGTGATTATTTGTGGCTTAAACAGTGGTAAGGATGGTTTCCCTGCGCCGGCAAGGGAGTCAATTATTGAGCAAGCACTGTTGCCACAACCTGAAGATTTTGAGCATGCAGAAGAAAGGCGGTTACTGTATGTGGCCTTAACAAGGGCTAAACAGCAAGTTTGGTTATTATATAACCCCGAATTACCATCAGAATTTGTTGAAGAACTTAAACAATTAGGTGTCCCAAAACAGAAAAAGCCTTAGGGGGATGGGCATGCGAACATGCCCAGTAAACTAGTTAGTGCGTTTTGTTAGGTAGTTTTGGTAGTCAGGGATCACGATTTCTATATTGTCATCAAAATAAGGTGATGTGATTAAAAAATCAGCGGTTGCTGGGTTGGTGGCTACGGGAATATTCCATACGGTAGCTAAACGTAATAATGCTTTAACATCAGGATCATGCGGTACAGCATTAAGTGGGTCCCAGAAAAAAATCAATAGGTCGATTTTTTTTTCCGCAATCATCGCGCCAATTTGTTGGTCTCCGCCCATTGGGCCACTCATCATACTGGTGACGGGTAACCCTGTATGTTGGCTAATTAATGAACCAGTAGTCCCTGTGGCATATAATTTATGCGCTTTAAGTCGCTCATTATTCTTTTTTGTCCAAGATAATAACGAGGGTTTGCAGTGGTCATGGGCAACCAAGGCGATATTTTTTGATGCAGCAATTTTACGGGTTGTTGATTCCATGAGGTTCCCTTAAATAAGATGTGAGATAGGCATCTTTAAAACTGTGTGAGCAAAGAAGTACAACATATACCATAATGCTAATGAATAGTTTACTGATTTTAGGAGATATTTTGATGAGAGATCAAGAAATTGCTGAAATTTTAAAGAGTGTCAATACCATCGCTTTAGTTGGGGCTAGTGATAAAGCCAATAGGCCAAGTTATGAAGTCATGGAATATCTCTTACATCAAGGTTATACCGTTATTCCTGTTAGCCCTAAATTGGCTGGCCAACAGTTATTAGGTCAGTTAGTGTATGAAAAACTTAGTGATATACCTCAACCCATTGATATGGTTGATGTGTTCCGTAATGCAGAAGCCGCTGTTGGTGTCGCTAAAGAAGCAGTGCAAGTTAAAGCGAAAGTATTATGGTTGCAACAAGGGGTTATTAGCGAAGAAGCTAAAAGTATTGCGTTGCAGGCAGGGTTACAATTTGTTATGGATAAATGCCCAAAACAGGAAATACCCGCTTTAGGGCTTGAAAAGTAGCCTTTCATTGATGATAAAAGTAAAGCAGCATGTGAGCTGCTTTACGGAGCGTTCATGAATGATAAAGCCGTTAGTTACGCAGACGTGGCGCTAATAACTGAGACCTTATTGATTCTGCCAGTTCATCCATAGAAGGTTGTTCTGGGTGGTCATCAGCAGTCTCGTAAGTGATTTGAGCTTCAGCCAAATAGGTATGAACAGCATCCCCGTTGTCATCTTCCATTACAACATGATACCAAGGCAGATCGCGTAGTGTGCTGTTTGCGGCAATATCATCATCATGTGGTTGTTCGAGCGAATATTCAGCATCTACATCAACAACGACACCTAGGTAGCCGAGAAGCTTGTGCCTGACTTGTTGCCCGATTCCATATTTACTGGTGATCATCATAGCGACCTCCTAAAAGCCTTGCTTGTACTTCAATTTATATATGGGCAGTGTTGTGCGTTTTCAAGCGAAGTATGGACAATTATCAATAACGCAATACACTGTCTTTATACGCAACTATGAAAAGCAGTGCCTCATTTAGCAGATTATCTGTTCAATGAATAAAAAACAACTGCTAAAAAAAGGTATCTATATATTATGCTCTGACAATGGAGGCTTATATGACTGCATCAGGTCGCAATTTTTACATTTATGGGCGTGTTCAAGGCGTTGGGTTTCGTTATCAAACCTATCATTGGGCTAACCAAAATGGCATAAAAGGTTTTGTGTGTAATCGAGATGACGGCAGTGTTAGGCTGGCCATTTATGGTTCAGAGCAAGATATTGAATTTGTAGATGAATGGCTTAAAGCTGGTGGGCCTCCGGGGGCTAATATCGACCATTTCTTTACTGAAAGTTGGCAAACTGAGCCAATAGCGGACTTTTCCGTCCGCTATTAGGAAGAAATTAAATGCACTTTACTGGCTTTGGTAGGCCTGCGAGTTTTGTCGCTTGCTTTGCGGGCCCTTTAGGAAATAACTGATATAAATAGCGGCTATTGCCTTTTTCTTCGCCAAATTGCTGAGAAACCGCTTTCACCAACATACGAATGGCTGGTGAGGTATTGAATTCCAAGTAGAAATTTCTCACAAAACGGATAATTTCTAAATGCTCATTGGTGAGTTCAATGCCTTCCTGCTGCGCAAGTAGAGGGATGAGGTCTTCACTCCATTGTTGGCTATCAAGCAGGTAGCCCTGCGGGTCTGTTTTAATTTCTTGATTGTTAAAAACCAACATACTCATTTTTAATCCAAATAAAATTAGAGTATGAATTTAACAAAAATAGAGAAATAACCCAAGTAAAGTCGTTAGAATGTTGATATTTTCGCCCAACAGTATGAAATGCGTATATTTTTAAAGCGAATGATTAAATTAGGGGTTTACATCCAATCAGAGGATGTTTATAGTGCTCGTCATTGCGGAGGGGTGGCCGAGCGGCTGAAGGCAGCGGTCTTGAAAACCGCCGATGGGCAACCATCCGAGAGTTCGAATCTCTCCTCCTCCGCCATCTTCACTTCTAGCAACGTCTCCCAATCCCAAGTAAATCAAGCATTCCAGCGAAATCTCACTCTATCGAAGCCTACTATCATCTTTCTAAATCCTTACAATTTGTTGCCTAGTTTTTGTATAGAAATTCCCTCTACAATTTTCCTATACAATATTGGTGATTTATAAAGCTAACAGATATGGCAATCAAGCGTGCCAAGCTAAAAGAAAAAACCGACACGCTGGCGGACGGTAACGGGCTATCTTTGTTAGTTGAAACTAACGGTTCCAAAGGCTGGCGTTATCGCTATCAATTCGCTGGAAAAACCAAAATGATATCGTTAGGTATTTATCCTGTTGTCACTCTCAATGAAGCAAGAGCGAAAAGAGATGAGGCACGAAAACAGGTTGCCAATGGTATTAATCCAAGTGAAGCCAGAAAAGCAGAGAAAGCGGGCGCAATTAACCAAACTGAAACATATTTTAAAACATGTCTTTCTTTATCCATCCCTTATTTAAAGCTCAAACCATGCCACTTACTTTCAAAAAGTCAATGTAATCCCTTTCTTTTTTCTTTAACTAAGAGCGAGAATTTCGGGGCTGGTGGTGTTATTTATTTTGTTGAATCAATGCATATCGATTCAGTAGTTGCTTAAAGTGGGTATCGATACGTTGATATTCTGATTCAGGTACGGTGCCTTGCGCCTGTAATTGCTCTAGTTGGCGTAGTTCTTCCTCAAGTGGCATACCTTGATTAAAATGTTGACGTGCATTAAAAATAATCGTTTTTAGCTCAGAGCCTGTTATATAGCTGCGGGGTTTCCCATCAAGGCTATCTAAGCGCGTACTTAGGTTATTTAATAACGTCATACCTTCAGACCATTGTTGTAGTTTATCGTTAGATGACGCATTAATTTGCATATTTTGCTGCCATTTATCGTTAAACGCTGTTATTTCTTGTCGTTCCCCATAATGTTTGGTGAGGTAATTCGCCATACTAATCCCATATTGCTGAGCCCAAATAGGGGATATAGACTCTAATTCCACAAGGTAGTTATCAATCACATTGAGTTTTTCAGCAGAAATACGGCTAGATTGAGTTGGGTTCGGTTGTAATTGCTGCTCAATTATTGCTGCAATATTTGGTGTAAATTCAGGTAATTGTGGGAGTACCTGTGCTAAAGCATGATTATTGATTTGTGGGTGTAATGCATACAAGGTTCCTGCACATATCGCTCCTGTGAGTACAATACCTAAAGCTAGGCCGACACAAATGCCTTTGCGGTAAGAAGGTTGAGTAGGTGCTGGAGTGCTGATGGTGGCATTGGCTTTGATGGAAATTGGGGGGACTGCAGTACGAGCTTGAAATGTCGATGGCGAAGTTTTCGGAAGTTGCGGTGGTGTAGGCGGAATAAAACCGCTATCTGGAGCATCTGTACTCTCTAATTGCCTTGCCTGAGATGCAAGTAAATTTTGTAAGCGCTCTAGCTGAGTCAGGTGTTTGAGCTCTAATGTTTGTAACTGTTGTGCAATTTGACTAAGCTTGGTTTCAGTTTGGTAAAGGGCAGGAAGATCGGCATAAATGGGAGCATGTGCACGTAATCCTGTCACCAATTGTTGGCTTAATGTGGCGATAATTTCGACGCGAGCATGGGTCTGTTGGGGCCAAAGCCCTTGCCAGTGGTGACTGAGTAAATGCTGGAGCAACGATAACCCTTCATTTAATCCCGCTATGCCATTTTGATGCTGGCGGATCAGGGTAAACCATGCACAAGTTTGTAGGTCTGCACCATTTCGATTAAATAAGGATAAACATAAGCCATGGGCTCGAGCCCAGTCAACATCAGGGCGTGCAGGGTGGAAGCGTTTGTTTAATTCGTCTTTAAGGGCTGCAAAATCAGCCAGTGTGCGAGGGTCGCCGCCAAGGCGTAATGTATTTAAATCTGGGTTCATAATTGTCTCAAGCAATTGTCGGTTTAAATCGTATCGAATTGTTTTTTTAGATGATGCAATAAAATGCGACCATCAGGCATAAATTCAGTGCCATAGCGGATCAAACCTTGTTCGTGTAATTCAACCTCAAGGGCATAATGGAGTGTCCCAAAGCTATTTTGCGGTAATAACACTAAAGAGAGAGATTTGATGCGGGGCTCATACTTGAGCAATGTTGCCGATAAAATGGTCATCATATTGTGAGCAGTGCCGGGGAGACCTTGGATCATTTTACTCATATCGGGAAGCCCATAATCCGGAATATGTTCGATGCTCCCCGCTCTGGCGCTGAGAATACGGCGAATATTGTCCATGACGGAAACTATCACTTGGTCATGTTCTGGAATATCATCAATATTTAATCCTCCAGCAAAATACCCCGTCAACATTTCATATAACGAAGGCTGGGACATGTTATTTTTCTCCCAGTGGTTTTAGTGTCATAGCGTTATCCGTGAGAGTTAATAAACGTGGGTCATCAGGTAATAAGCGTTTTTTGGGGATCACCACACGCCAATTATCGGTGATAAGGTCTGGGTCGTGAAACATCACGGCGATAGCAACAAATTCAGCCCCTTCTTCGAGAGGCATATCAAGCGAAATTGATTCTCCTGGGCGAATTCGTAGGTCTTTTTGTGCGACTAACGAGGATTTGAGTACTTGGCTATCTTTAGCGAAAAGAGTGGCATAGTCGCTTTCTACAAAGCTTTCAAAGTTTTTTAGTTGGTAAACACGGATAATTGTTGATAACGATGCGCCAGTATCATCGGTATTTAATGCTTCACGTGCGACAAAATCTAAGTGTACGACTTTCACTTGTTTATAAAAGATGGAGCTTGCAACATTGCGAGTACCATCACCGACCATCTGAGTAAGGCCACAGCCCGATAGATTTAGTGCGCAGAGGAGCACTAACGTTTTGCCACAAAATGGTAATAAAGGTAGTTGTTTCATAAATGATTCTCAAAATTAAAATCGATAATTAGCATAATGTTGGGGAGACGTATTCTGTGATGACGTCGTTAATCGTTGGTAACGCCCTAAATTTAACGTGATAATATGTTCTTGGCGCACAGTTTGTGGGCTGAGTGTTCCCATTGCTGCGGTACGACCCAATTGAACACCTTGATGTGATTGGGTGCTTAACGCTGCATTGGGTAGTAACTTTCTTGGTAACTTTAAGTTAAGGCGAGCATTGACGCGTGATCCGAGATAAACATGCAATAGCGCCATTAAATCTTGATACAGCAACCCATCAGGCAACCAGTTCCGAGCTTCTTCAAGGTTATTGGTTTGTAAGATAATCAAAATTTGGCTATTAACATCGGTGGCGTACTGACCTAATACGGGTTTGTTGGCTAATGTCATCGGTGTTCTGCAGGATAACCCTGTTTGAGTGACTTGCTCGATGCGTCTTGGGTCATGGGACTTGATTTTAACTTGCGTATCAGGCGCCAGTAATTTGACTAAAGATATAACCCCTTCGGCGGTACGAGTCGGAAAACGTAGCGTACCTAGTAATGCGAGAAATCGGGATAACGGCGCTTGTATATGTTGCGCCGTGCCAGGTATACCTAAGCCAATTAATCCATATAAATATTGTGACGTTTCGTCTTTCCCCCCTGCTGAAAATGTTGCGGGGTAAGAGTATTTTCGCCAAATACGATAAAACTGCGTCGTCAGTCGGTGGTTAAAAATATCTAAAAAATCGGTAAGAGACTCGGTTCCTTCTCGTCGCTGTGCAATATCATCAAGGTAGGTTGTCGGTAGTGGAGAAGTGACACCATATAACCCTAAAAAAGTAGTTCGAATGCTAGGGGTTGTGCTATCACGGTATCTATCGTCAATATCCAACCCTTTAATTTCGGTGACGGGAAAGCCCATTCCACGGTGGGGGCGAAAACGAATAGCGTCTGTTTTGGGGTCTTGGGTACTACCGAGCGGCGGGCTCTGTGCATTACTTTGTTCTAGCAGCTGGCAAAACCGATAGAAGTTTACCAGCGGAAGACGCTCCCCAAGCGCATCAAAAAGCGGATTTACTGAGGATGATTTTCGGTCCATGTAAGGCTATTTCCTGTCGGTAAAATATGTAAAGTCAATTGGTTAAACAGATGTACATCGGTATAGAGGGCAAAAAAACGGTTGAGCATTTCGCCAAATAGATGAATGTCGCCCTCACCGTTAAAGCCGTGGCTATCGAGGGTAATGTCGATGGCAATACCTCGCTGTAAAAAGCCTTTTTCAAAGCGTTCGATAAGGTGTTGCTCAACGTGGATCATGGCATCGAGTTTGCGGCTGTTCAGGTCATCTTCCCGCCAGTCATAAAGTGCTAGCGTTCCTCGTAATACCTCTACGTTATCCATCATATTCAGGAAGCTGGCACCAAGGTGGCTGAGTACGCGCCAATGAAATCTATCTTCAGCAGGAGGGTAGCAAGGTAGCGTAGGTTTGCATAAGTTACGAACCCGTAATTGTGTCTGCAAGGTCTCTTCAGTTCTGTCCAGCAATGTACTTTGTAACGCTTTGCGAGGGAGCTGCCCGTTAGTCCCGGTTAATTGTAGAGATAGCGTTTCACTTTCAAGAGATGCGGTTGGTTGCTCGTGCTCTCCCCCTAAAATTAGCCATGTATCATGTAGGCCGCTGACACCACGTTTAATTCGTGTGTGATAGTAATGTTCAGGGGCATTGTGGCGGAGCATTCCGCCTCGGTGGCGAAAACTACTGAATGGCACATAGTGAATTTGTTCATCGCGTCGCGTACCATGAACTGTATCGACCGCATAAATTTCGGTGTGTCCATCTTGTAAGCGTCGAGGGCGCAGTAAATATTCACTTTCTAATCCATTAACAGTAAGTGGGTCAGCTTCAATGTTGAATAAGTTGATCACTGGGACACTGTGTAGTTTTAGGTTATCAGTAGTTAATGGAATATCGCTGTCCCAGAGCGTATCAAGCACAATTTCTAGCTCAAAATGACTTAATCCTTCGGGTAATTGAATCTCATCAAGTCCGTTTAAGTTGACGAAGAAAAACTTTTCACGAAAAGAAAAATACTCCAGTAATAGTTGGTAGCCGCTGAAGGTGCTATCTCCTTTAGGCCACAGTTGGTCTTCTTCAGCAAATCCACCAGGGGAAAACCAAAGTGGTAAACGAATACGGTCAGGGGACGATGGCAGCCGAATATAGGTGGCTGCAACTTGCTTAGTCAGCGCTAAATGTAGTGCATAGGTAGTTGGAACATCACCAGCCAGATAAAAGGAGAGAGCATTAAGTGAGATTTGTTTCCAGTCAGCAAGCTTCGCACAATCGAACTGTAAGCGAATTACGGAACGGCCATCAGGCTCTGTGGTTAAATTAACCGTTGATAGCACAATGGGGTTGAGTGTTAAGTCTCGAGTTGTGCGATAGCGGCAGACGGTCTTTTTAGGTCCAATAGGGCGTGAAAGTACTTCAAAGTTAGCGGGGATCACTGATGAGATTTTCATATCATGAATATCCGGCGCGAGTTCAACCACAGAAAGTGAGGGAATGGTTTGTAGGTAATGAGGCCAAAGTAGGCTGACTAATCCTTCTGTTAACTCGGGTAAATCATCATCAATTTTTTGGCGCAATTGCCCCATGGAGAAGGCAAAACCTTCAAAAAGCCGTTCTACAAAAGGGTCAGGAATGCCCGCTTTGTCTAAATCTAATAATGCTGCTCGATCGGGGTGAGCTTGAGCGAACTCTTTGGCTGCCTCACGCAGATATCGCATCTCCGCATCATAATAGCGAAGGGTTAAATCATCCATTAGTATGGTTCTCGTTGATTAATTTAGGGATAGAGCACTAACGCTCGCACAGGGTCTAATCGAGTTAGCTGAGCCAGTAACTCAGACATTTGATGGTGCAGTTCAGTTTTGTCTGGCGTATTACGCTGCGTTTTACCTCGTAACAATTGCAACTGGCGGGCTTTAACTTCAAACAGCGAATGAGGTTCCCAATCCGCGAGGCGCATCTGTTCAGCACTACGGTCTAATTCACGAAGTAAATTCAGTGCCAAATCATGACGAGCAAATTGTTCAGCCACTCTTGCCATCACTAATTGCAGTAACCATTTTTGACGGGAAGTTTGGATATTCGGGCGTGACATTAGCCATGCTAATGCGGCTTCAACGCCTTCGGTGTCAGCTTGAGTTAACGCTTCTTGTTCTAACGCGAATATTGAGTCGTTATCATCGTCACTTGCGCCTTGAACAGGCATGTGATTGAGAGACTGAATATTCTCTTCCAGAATATGCTGTTTGATCCACGCTAAGGTGACTTCATCTGCGAAAGGTGTGCCATCTTCCCAAGCGAGATTTTCTAAACCCGGTAAGCGAAGTAAGAACTGCTTTAAATCAGAGGCAATCACTTCTGCCCAGCCATCCCATGGCGCAGGGGATTTACTCAATGCTTGGTGCAAGTACCATTGCACATCTAACCAAAAATGGTTAACCCCTTCTGCAAACAATCGATCTGCTTGTTCAGTGAGTTCGAGCCAATTTTGTTGCAGATATAAACGTTTTAGCTGGGCTTTGGCATCTGAGCGTGGTGGGGCTAATCGAGTACAACCTTGCTGATTTTGTGGGGGAGCTTGGTGTAGCGTATCCCAACGTACGGATTTCATCAGCCGATGACCCGATAACCAACCATTAGGCTGATTACGCAGATAATTGGCGAGCACTTTGGCTTGGTCAAGTAATTCTCGACCAGACTGAATAGGGGCGATAGGACTGATACCGGTTGATGTTTGCTTCGTTGATATACTTTCTGTTGATTTAATATTTTGTGGAACAACACTATTCGCACCGCCAGATTGCGCAAGTCGATTTTCTAGTGCGCGTAGTAGTGGTGCAAGATTAGGGCGGTTTGCCTCATCCCATGTACTAAACTCATCCACAATCGAACTCAGTAGCGCCACAATACGTGCAAATTCGTTGCTATCAACTTCAGGATAAAGGGATAAACTGTCGATAACTCGCTGACCTGCCAACCATTCAATGGCTGATTTTCGGCTATTTGGGCGATTTGGTAGTAGGTCATCGTGGTAACGATGGAGTAATCCTGCCAGTAATCCTAATCCATCAGCTAAGCCCGTTTCACCTTCTCGATGTAAACGCGCCCAAACATAGTAAGTGATCACGCGTGCGTCTTTACATACATGAGTTAAGAGATTTTCGGCGAGCGTACAGATTAACTCCGTATCTGAGCCTGATAACTTGTTGACTTCTTCTTTCATTCGTTCGAAGTCATCGTCATAGCTGGGGTCTTCCCCAACCGGATTTTCAGCCGTAATTGGCAATAGCCAGCGTTCCCATAACACGACTTGCTGTTCTACTAATTGATTAGCAGCAAGCGGGGTTCCGGTAAAACAGGCTGTGCGTAAGGCAGTTAATAAAGGCATAGGTGATGTCCTATTGGGTCTAATCCAAGAAGATTTTTTCAGGTAGCACAAAGTTGCGTAGTTTTAACAGCGCCAGTGGGCCTTGGCCCATTTCGGTGCGCAGCTGGTAGTTGAGTGTATTGCCATCGGAGGTGGTCCACGACACGGTATAGCTACTGGTGCTTCCTGCATAAGGGGTAACTTGAGCCGCTTCAAGTAAGCGGATTAACCCCCAAACACCACGATGATCTCGATAGAGGCGGGTGCCGGTGGAGGTGGTCATCCAAGTCAATGAGGCGCCTGAAGCGATAGTGTCGGCAGGCCACACAAAACGTTGCCACTCAGGGAATTGGTTATCGTAAGTGAGATTTTGCTTATCGACCACCAGTACCGTCTGCATCACCTGTTTACTGGTTCCCGGGCGCATTTCGAAGTACAGGCGAGCCTCTCCATTGGCGAAGGCCACATCGCCCAGCTCACTTAAGGTATTCATCGCCTGAATAAACTCAGGGTTAAAGCGTAATCCTTGCGCATTAGCACTATTCGGTACCCAGTGATGACCTTCTTTGCGTAAAACCCCTTGCAGACGGGTTTCTAGGAAACGTTGAATACGTCCGTTATCAGGGCGAAGATACTGCGCCATCAGAGGCAAAGAAATATCACTTTGCGTGTCTTTCAAGGGGTAGCGTCCGCCAAAGGCGTTGTTCCATTCATTGACAATGGCATTTTGCCATTCGCTATTGATCCCCTGAGCGGTTGGGGTGAGCAATTGTTGCCACGCCTGCGTCATCGGCTCCACTAACAGTGCATCGCCAAAAGGTTGCCACTCTTGCCCAAAACTGGCGGCAATTAAACTGCCCATGTCACGTGTTTGGGCAAAATCGACATTTTTACCGTCTAAAATACTTTGGGCGAAGGTTTGGGACATGGCTTGCGGGTCGGGGGCATTGACCACTTGCTGAAGTTTTAAGCGCACACGAGTAATACGGGTTAAATAGGCTTGTAAACTCAGGTTATCGCCAGTTTGTGAGGCGGCTTGAGGGTCAACAAAGTTCAGGACAGGGCCAAAAGTGTCTTCCAATGGTCCCGTAAAATCGGCTTTTTGGCTAATCACGGGTTTTTGTTCTTTGTTGAGCAGTTCTTTCGCCGAGTTAACAAACGAGTCGGCCAGTTTTTCTGCCTGACGCCCGGTTTTCCCTTGGTAGGCGAGGGTATTTAGCAGTGCAATGACGGGGGACTGGCGCACATCGCTCATTAAGGATAATTGGTCGATAGTATCGGATAAGCTTTCAGTATGGCGCCATTGCAGGCTATTGAGGAAGTTTAACCAGCTATTAGCAAAGTCAGCAAAATAGCGTTCAGTAAGCTGCTGCTTGAGCGCATCAGGCGAAATATCTTGGCTAAGTTCATGCTGGCTATCACTCAATACCCAGTCAATTTCATGACGGCGCGATTCAACCACTTTTTTGATGGCGGGTTGGATCGATTCTTCCCACGCTTTGCGGGTAAAAATACCCGGTACAAACTCTTCTGTCGTCAATAAAAAGTGGGCATCGGTATCGCCCGTCATATCATCTAAGGTCATATCGGGGAACTGATGTTGCGCTTGTCGTAACACTTCTTGATACAGTGTGGCACTTTCGCTGCGTTGGCCAATTTGCCGCGTGAGTAAGGTACGGCTTTGATTAATCAGGTTATTGTTGGCGTTTAATTGCCATTCAGGGTGCGTCGGTAGCTGTTGGGCATAGAACATGAGCAACTCTTTGCCGAGAGTGTGCCATTCGCCTTCGTTCATTCCTTGCGGGACAGGAAGGGCAGTCAGAACGTGATTGGTGAAAAAAGCAGGCTCCATACGCTCTGGCGTACTCATCATGAGGTAAGTTTTTAAATCTTGATACGCACTTTGGGTGGCTTGGCGGCGTTCATCACTATTTGGCGATAATTGTGCATAAGCTTGTAACCGTTGCTCAAGTTGCTGACGGAGATTATCTTGCAGAGGAGGGAGTACCGTTTGTTGATACAGCGGCCATAAATGGGCTAATAATGGCTGATTGCTATTCAAGCCAAAATGCAGCCAAACAGGGACGGAGCTCTGTTCGCGATGCGTTAACAGCCCCAGAGTTTGCTGAAAGTCGTATTGGGCTTGAAGGCGTTCCGTTTCCGGTAATTGGTGGTTAGCGGCGACACTCGCACTTTGGTAGCTGTCTTCGATGAGTTGGCGATTGGCGAAGTAAGAGACAATCATGCCTGCGCCCCACAAGGTCATGGCGGTGGCTGCGCCGTATTGAACGAGACGTTTTTTATCAAAGCCTAAAGCGGCCGGCTGTAAACCGGATGCCAGTTCAGATTGCAGGTTTAACCAGCTTTGCCAGCGGGTATCGGGGTGCCAACTATTTGGCAAACGTTGCTGATTTAACGGATTGATAGACGGGCTAAATGCGATACCGGAAAAAGGCAGCGTACGTGATGGGGTATTGAGTGGCGCTAATGCGGTCGCGAGTTGTTGGCTGCCACCGTTTTGTAAAAATTGGGCTAAAGCAAGCAGATAGGTGTGTTTCTGTTCGCGCAGTAACGCTTGGGTTCCGTTGATCACAAGTGCGGGGATCAGGCTTAATAAGCTAGGCGATAGCGCCTCGGCAGGCATATTTTGCTCAGTCATGCAGAGGATAGCGGGCGTTTCAACCGCACTGAGGGAGGGTTGGTCACTGACACTCCATACCCAAACAGGCGCACGCCAGCCGAGTTCTTGAAAGAGGTTTTGGATTGCACGCCCTGCATTGTGGGCAGTGGCCGCATTCAGGTTGGTAAAGTGAATGTTGCTGTCTAAAAGCTGGGATGAAATGCTGTTTTCCGTCACCCAAATCACACCATCGAGCGGACGACGTCGGCGCAGGTGTTTGAGGGTTTCTAGTCGCTCTGAATCGATAGAACTCCCGATATCGCCACCGTAGATAAGCAGGGTGCCATCACATTCTTGCCAGATTTCTTGCGTCAGGCTAGGAGCAAGTTTTTCGACGGCGGAGTGGGAGCCGAGGAGGAGCTGGATAGAGACCTTGGAATGCCAGAAAGTGCCGTATTGGGATTTTAGGGTGTTTTGGATTTCTAGTAGTAATACATTTTCCGTATCATTATGATTTTTAATGATGTTATTTATTTTTTCTTTTGTTCCACTATAAGCATGTTTACCTATCCAGCGACTAACAGTAAAAACAACAATAGAAGCCAAGCCAATAAAACCAGTAACCCATACGAGGGTATTCAAAGCATTATATTGTTTTTCCGAATTAGGCTGAATTTCTAATATTTCTGGTGATAAATAAAGAATGAAGCCAAGGGTTATAGCTATGCTGAATAACACTAATAGAATAACCCATGGTTTTTCTAAATTTTTTAGTATGGAGAGTAAATAAGATTTCATATCGTGGCTCCAGATACGATGAAAATAAAGTAATTAATGTGTTTCAATGTAATGAAGCATTAAATTCCGATTGGCGGGGTAACTGTCCAAACAAATATTTCATTATTTTGATGTGTAATCGCAAGTTGGGCGGCTTCGGTTTTTATTAAACATGAAGTGCTAATGTAAAGGTTAACCCAAGGGGCGGCATGCTGAGTACAGCCAATAATATTATCAATACTATATAAAGGAATTTTCCCTCCGCTTTCGGTAAATAGAACTTCTGTTCTAGTATTATCCAGATTGCTGATTGAAAAAGCATTAATAAAAATAGACTTTACTTTGGTTAGCCCGATATTCCCCCAAAGGAGAGCATTATCAATAGATTTACTTAACTCCAGCGTATTGTGCTTATGCTGGGGTATAGATTCAGGTCGGTGAATAAAAGCGATATATTTGTTAAGCGTTTTTTTAGGCGATGATAATAAATGAGCTACACTAACCTCTGTATATTTATCAATAGGTTGTTTAATCAGATGAATGTTTATAGTGAGTAGGTATTCAAAATCATCAATTTTATCTAACCAGTTATCTACAATGCTAATTGGGATATGTTCTTTATAATTAATACTGAATGGCCTTTCGAGTAATTGAGAAATTTCTTGATTAATTTGTTTAGTATCATTTTCATTTAGAATGATACTTTCACCAATCGAAACTAAAATATTTAATGATACATTGTTAGATATACATTTGATTGCGGTTAGCATTGATGGCTCACTAATTAACGTTTTAATTCTATTGATAACTCTTTCTACATCTGATGTGTTGCTATCAATGAACTGAGCACAATAACTTGCTTTACCGTTGATTAGGTTAGGAGGCAAAAGAGATGTTTTACTGGTAATTATTTGTGTTGATAAATCTTTGCAGTTTGTTATGTGAGGAAGAATCATGGCTTGTGCTAAAAGTGTAACTTTTCTTTGGCCTATCGATATTCTTTTATCTTTGTCTATTTGTCTTTGTGTATCCCATCCATCAGCTGCCCATTTATTAAAAAGAAAAAATATGTATCTAACAGAATATAAACCTAGCCAAATTATGATGGTGAAAATGAGTAAATTAAACTCTGGTATTTTTTCTATTAACGACTGGGAAACTAAAAATCGATGTGAAATATAAATAACTACTAATAGTAAAACAAAAAAAATGCTCCATCGTTTAATTGATGGGAAATCTTGACGTTTTGCTTTTGGCGGTAGTGATAATAAATCAACAGGCATCAGTTTAGAGGCTCGCTTTGGCATTAGGAAGAGAGGATATCAAGGTGCAGCCACAGCTACATTTATGACCATCAAATGCAACAGGGATCCCATTATCGGTAAAGGTGGGATGCCCCTGCACAATGATGGCATTACTGTGCCCTTTTTTAGGACAATCAACGGGGTCACCTAAGCGTGCAACGCCAATACCCTTAAATATCATGTGGGAGGAACCCGAGACGACGCGCCCTCCACCTGTTGTTTTATCGCCAATTCTAATGATACCTTTCATCATGTATTCTCCATTTTATTGAAATCATCACCATGGTTAAAAAAAAGTTCTCCACAGGTTTTTGGGGTTAGTGGTGGCATCTAAGCGATAGGGGTCATCGTCTTCCACACGGCATTGTGCTTGAATCTCCTCCGACCAAACGGGGCGCCGACTGGTTAAAATCGCCACATAACGCGGGAGACTGAATAAAAACGCCAACGGAGCAAGAAAGGGGAGTAAGACAATGGGCGCCCCATTGTAGATGGTCATTAAATAAAAAAAGGTAAACCTATAACTTTCTTTTTTTTCTGCTATTGGCAGGCAAAAAGAGATACGCGATGTCAATCCTTCCGGTCCTTCTTCCATGTATCGCCGCACAAATTCCCAATGGGCTTTTAAGGCTGGAATATTGTTATGGGAGGCGGGTAAACAAAAGGTATCCACAATGGTCACACCATCGTCGGCAAGGACATGCCCGCTAATATAGCAATCACTGCCATACATTGCAGCCGAGGTAAAAAAAACATCCTCCCACCGCGCACTAAACACCGAACCATCATGACGATGCGCATGGACAAGTTGGTTTTTACGATCAAATCGGATGGGGTAATGGGTCCAAGCAAACCACTCTTTTTTTAAGAGGAATAACATCCATAGGCATATAGGTAAAAATAGAACAAAAACAAAAGCAAAAAAGAAAAAATCATCAAAAGAAACTCCATTTTCACGAGTAAATGAAATAAAAATAGTTCCTATTAATGCAATATTACTAAGAAGAAAAAAAGAAAAAGTAATGAAACTGAGATACCCTTTTGATGAATAGTATTTATCCACCATTTCTAAATAGTGTGAGTTCATTTCAATCACTTTTAAATCTGGCATTAATTGATCAGTCTCAAAATTCAGTCGTACTTTTTGATTTAATTGTGTAGCGCGTTCACGCTCATTCAATGGGCGATTGAGTTTAAATTGGGGAAATAATCCGTAAATATCCATATTCTTATCCTATTGCGCGTTCAAAGGCATCCATTTCCATAGCCATGGTTGGGTAAATTTCGGGCCATTCACTTTGAGGAATATGTGCGGGCACTTTCCGCCACAGGCATTGCTCTAACCATTTTTGGATCTTATTTTGTCCTTCGATGGCAATGTAAATTGCCGCCCCAATCATGATGAGCACAGCTAACAAGGTTAATACCGCAAATGCAGCAAAAAACTTAGAAAAAATAATAACAGTTAGCCATATTCCTGACGCCGCAGATAAACCATAAGCAATAGCTAGTCCTTTATTTCTTTTGTTTATTTCATCTAACATATGACTAATATCAAATGCAACAGAGATGACTCCAGCAACAACACCAGTACCTTTTCCTATGCCGATAAACAGATTTTTGTACGCCGTAGAGTTTCTAAACAGTGTTTTTACCGCCCAACTTTCAAACGATGCAAAACGTTTCATTCCTTCTTCAACTAGTCCAAACGACGCACTGACAACCCCTGCAACCCCAGCATAAAATCGACTGTGCGCTTCAAACACCTCTTCCGGTAAGGTTTTCTTATTTTCCAAATCCGCCGAGTGGAACAGCGCGACGCTTTGAAGAATGCCTGACACTATTCCTGCTCCAATGACCATCCCGGATTTTCCTTTTCCGGATGTCATGCTGGTGCGCATCCGCGCAATGCTGGCAGACTCTGTTTCTGAATGTAATTGTAACAACTGACTGAGGGCTTTTTCTTGTTCTTTAGGGGTAAGTAATTTAATTCGGTCTAATTCACTGGTATCAATGTCAATCCAATATTTTAATATTCGATTTTGCTTCATCGGTAATCCAGCGACCTTCAATCGTTTGAGTTTGTTGTACACATGCTTTCTGATTTCATTCTCATTCAAATCATGGTTATGATCACTGAGTCTAACCAACGTATTCACGACATCTTTAACAAAATGGCGATACGAGCCTGCTTTACGCACAGGGATAATGGCTTTATTACTGAAAGCCCCGAGCGCTGCCACAAAGCCATACATTTTTTCTGAACTCATGGCTTTATCGACCGTGTTCATGACCACGGTGGCAAGATTACCGAGATACACCGCCATGATATTTTGAGAGGTAATTTGGTGGGGTTCTATTAAATTAGCGAACGCATCCGCTAATCCTGCCCAATTGAGTGACAGCATATCCACAGAGGATTGGGTTGCCTCGTCTATTTTTTTGATTAAGGCATCTTGGTTGAAAACCAATGCTCGCCCTAAAATATTGGTGGGGTCAGACAAACTTTTTAACAGTGAGCTTGAGAAATAATCCAAACTGCCTTTTTTGTCCGACATTTTAATAATGCAATAGCTTACCGTGGCAGTATAGGCAATCCCACTGATCAAATCCCGCGTATCAAAATGTTGCTGAAAATAATGCATTAATGTTGGTGACTGAAACCAATCCAAGTAGAACTGCGTTCGAGAACTAACTACACGGGTATTGTATTCTTCTAAAATGCTCTGAAAACGAAGATTGAATGCATCATAGGCCTCAGTATTATAATACTGCTCATATTCAGCCCAATGCGCCTGCGTTTTTGCCATTATCATGGCTCGGCGGTTTTGGATAAACGCGCTGTCCAATTCATCCTCTTCCAACTCGACAGTGATATCGCCATCGGGATAGGTATCAATACTTTTAATGTATGCGGCTTCACGTAATGTGGTGGTGATATAATTTTCTTGAAATTGGTCTCTGATGCTGTTTTTGACACCTGAAATCGCACCCAGTAGCATGATTTGTCGCTTAATATCGGGGCGCTGATAGACATACTTATCCAACTCATATTCAATCAGTGTAGGCAAGTCCTTCAAAATCCCCGTTGGGTCTTGCAAGACAAGAAGCGCCCCGTTGGGATGAAGATCTTGATGTGCCGTCGTTTCGACCTGTTGGCCGGTTGCAATGGGGCTGAACTTCGACGTGATGGGGTACACCAAGGACTTAAGCCCTTCAAGAAGATCGAGTTGCGCGATAAGCGCTGACCACTTCCACATTTGGCTTTTTTTGACGTGCTGAGAGTAATCCGCCACGATTTGTTCCAACTGCGATAATGGCAGGGTCTGTGCAGCGGATTGCGTATTGAGCCATGCATCCATGTCAAAGGGCTGCATGTACTGCTCCCGGTGGTGTTTATCTTCAAATTGTTTACGAATGGTCTCAGTCCATTTCACTTCCGACCAAGCAAACCAAAAGAGTCCATTTTTCATTCCGTCAGGCATCACCGGTAAAGTGACGAGGGAGGCTTTAGCTAACTCTTCAGGTTGGTCAATGCAGGGTTTGATTTTACCAGATGCGATCTCATCGGGCACATCGCCATTTTCAGGGAGGGGGTAGTAAAAACCGCTCTCGGTGACAAAGTAATTAATCCACCCCTTGCCAAATTCATCCCAAATATTGAGGTACCCCGAACGCATTAGCCGTAAGGTGTAGGCGGTTTCCCCTTGTGGGGGAACGGACACGTGAATGTTATTGGGTAACAGGGGCAAGATGTCGTGTTGCGACATAATAGCAGGGCGCACAGGTAAAATTGGGAGGCCTTTACGGGTACAAAATTTACAGCCTTGGCGTTTGTTCATTTGGCTCATAAATGCATCTCTATATTTAAAATAGTACTATTTTGTTTTTTATCTCTGATGAACGTTAAAAAAAGGTTCGCCACAAACTTTTGGGATTGGTGGTGGCATCTAAGCGATAGGGGTCATCTTTATCGACAGGAGATTGAGCTTGGATGGATTTAGGCCAAACAGGGCGGCGGCTGGTAAGAATGCCAATATATCTGGGTATACTAAAGATGAATGCCAACGGTATAAATAAAGGAAAAAGTAGAATTGGGGCTCCTTTATATAAAGACATTAAATAAAAAAAAGTAAAAGAATAGCTCTCTTTTCTTTTGTCAATCGGTAAACAAAAATCAATTTGTTGAATAAGATCTTGAGGTCCTTCTTCCATGTATCGACGAACAAATTCCCAGTGAGATATCACAGCATGTAATTTTGAATGGGATAAAGGCAGGCAGAATGTATCAATAATAGTGATACCATCATCCGCGAGAATATGACCGCTAATGTAATAATCATTTCGAATAGATTTTTGGTAATTTAATCCGGTTGTAAAAAAAATATCTTGCCATGGCACAGTGAACACTGAACCATCAGTTCTATGAACATGAACCAATTGGTTTTTACGATCAAATCTAATGGGATAGTGTGTCCAAGCAAACCATTCGGTGCAGAGTAAGAACACCATAAATCCACCTAGAGGAATAGATATTATACTTATACCTATAATGAAAAAAATTTTACTAGATGAATATTCATTAAGCAAAATAGTTGATATTGCTACCCAAAAAAGAAAACCCCAAATTAATATAGTGCTTATTGAAGTTAAAAAACTCATATAACCACGACCTGAGTAAAATTTATCAACCAACTCTAAATAATGTGAATTAATTTGAATCACAGTCAGGTCAGGTATCACTTCTTCGTGAGTTAACTCAAGTCGTATATTTTGGTCAAGGTGTCCTTCAAGTTCTTTGTTGGTAAGAGGACGGTTAAGCTTAAACTTGGGGTGTAATCCATAAATATCCATGATGTTATCCTAGCCCTAAAGCGCGTTGCAATTCATCCAGCTCCATATCCATGGTTGGATATATATCAGGTAATGTATTTTTTGAATTTTCTGAAGGTTCAACGCGCCATAAGCATCGTTCTAACCATTTTTGGATATTATCCTGTCCTTCTATGGCAATATAAATTGCAGTACCTATTGCGGCAATAACTGCAAATAAGGTGATAACTAAACCTACAGGCCCTAATGTGGCAGCAAAAATAACATAAATAAGCCATATATCAGCAGAAAATGAAACAAAATAAGCAAAGGATAACCCATAGTGGCCTTCCCCTTTTTGGAATTCATCTATCATGTGATAAGCATCAAAAGCAACGGCAACCATTCCCCCAACAAGGCCAAATCCTTTTTTAGCGATATTCGAAAAGGCCTCAACACCTTTTAGCCCTTTAAATGCGGATGTGTTTACCGCATCATGTTGTTGTAAAAAAGCTTGCACACCGGTTTCAATAACGCCAAATGATCCGGATACTATACCTGCAACCCCGCCATAAAATCGGCCATTTTCTTCTAATTGTTCATCACTAAGTGTTTTTTTATTCCCAAAGTCAGCAGTCGTTAAAACGGCCGCTGATTGTAAAATAATTGACAATATTCCTCCGCCCATTAACGTGATGCTCTTACCTGTCCCGCTTGTTACTTGAGTTTGCCATTTTTCTAGGTTATGAACTTTGGCTTCTGGGCTAGATAACATTAGCTTAGAGAATTCCTTTGCTTTTTCTTCCTTGGATAATTTATTGATATTTTCAACCTGTTTCGGGTCTGCGTCGATAAAAAAAGCTAATGCTCGTTTTTCATAATCAGGAAAACCCAGATTTTTTCGACGCTCTATTATTTTTTTGACTTCTCTTTCAACGCTATCTTGATTAGGTTTCATTCGATTGTCATTTAGCGACATCAATACTTTCACAATCGCCTTTACGAAATGTCTTTCCTCTGCATATTGGGATATGGGTATTAATGCTCGGTTTTGGAAAATACCCAACGCAACAATAAAATCAAAGGTTTTTTTTGACGACAGGGTTTTATTGATGCTTCCTGTAATAGCCGCAGAAATATTGGCAAGGTAGAGTCCAATGACGGACTGTGTTGCTGGATTCGATTTTTCGATTATTTCATTAACAGCATCAATGAGTCCATTCCATGGTAACGAAATATAATCTGGGGATTGGTTTGTCGCTGCATTAATTTTCGTTATTAATTTTTCATTATTAATAGCGAGTGCACGTCCTAAAATATTGCTTGTATTTGTTAAAGGTTGGAATAAGGATTCATTGAAAAAATCTAGTGTGCCTTTCTTATTTAGCATATTAGTAATGCAATAATTTATGGTTGAAGTATATGCAAGGCAACTGATTAAATCATCAGGATCAAAATTATTGGTAAAATAATGAGTTAGGGTGGATGCTTTAAACCAATTAAGATAAAACTCTGTACGTGGTGAAATAACTCGGGAATCATATTCTTTTAGAATGCTATTGAATTTATTTTTAAAAGCTTCAAGCTTATTTGTGTCATAGTACTTTTGATAATCAGCCCAAAATTCTTGTGTTTTATTATCAAGCTGATCTTCACGTAATTCACTATACCATGTTCTTGGCGCAGGCTTATTTAAAGTGAAAAGCAATGTTCTTGGATCATTTTGTATATATTTTTCACCTAGCTGAGTGTTAGTATTATAGCTTAGTTTAAATTGCCTTTTCATTCCCTTTTCTAAACTGCTAATTGATGCATAGAGCATCACTTCACGCTTAATATCAGGGCGCTGATAGACATCCCTGTTGAGTTCGAATTCTATTAATGTTGATATATCACTTAAAATTCCCGTCGGGTCTTGTAAAACAAGGATCGCTCCATTGGGATGAAGGTCTTGATGTGCCGTCGTTTCGACCTGTTGGCTGGTTGCAATGGGGCTGAACTTCGACGTGATGGGGTACACCAAGGACTTAAGCCCTTCAAGAAGATCGAGTTGCGCGATAAGCGCTGACCACTTCCACATTTGGCTTTTTCTGGCATGTTGATGGTATTCTGCCACCGTATACTCAAGTTGTTCTAAGGGTAACGATTGGTCAGCTTGTTGGCTCTTGAGCCACGAGTCCATGTCAAAGGGCTGCATGTACTGCTCCCGGTGGTGTTTATCTTCAAACTGTTCACGAATGGTCTCGGTCCATTTCACTTCCGACCAAGCAAACCAAAAGAGTCCGTTTTTCATTCCGTCGGGCATCACCGGTAAGGTGACGAGAGAGGCTTTAGCTAATTCTTCAGGTTGGTCAATACAGGGTTTGATTTTCCCTGAGATTACATTGTCAGGTACATCCCCATCAGGTGGTAAGGGGTAATAAAATCCCCCCTCAGTAATATAGTAATTAATCCATTCATTGCCGATTTCATCCCAAATGTTTAAGTAGCCAGAGCGCAATAATCGTAAGGTATACGCTGTTTCCCCTTGGGCTTCAACGGGAACGTGTATGCTTTGTGGCATGACAGGGAGAATATCCTGTTGAGACATGATGGCTGGGCGAGCAAGTAAGATGGGCAATCCCTGTCGAATACAGAAATTGCACCCTTGCGATTGATTTTGTTCGGTCATCGTAAGAGTCCTTTAGAAAAAGCCAATATGGGAGTGTGGGATTTAATTTCTTGCCAATGAGAGTCATGCCAGCCGGATGTTATGCGGCGGTAATAGTTGGGGTTGTGGGCTGAGATTTTTAATAACGCTTGAACATCATGATGTAGCCAAAAAGCACATTGCAAAGAACAGCCTTGTTTGACAAAAGTCATAATATCTTCGTTTGTGTTTAGACCATATTCAGTAGCTCTTAATAACAATGAATCAATCTGTTGACTAAGGATATTCCTTTCGTCTAAAGAGACGAACGGTGAATACTTGCTCAGAATTTGATTAATAAGACCGATACGGTGTAATTGGGCTAGTGGCAAATCAATAGGGGTATTTTTATGATAATTGATTTTTTCTGAAAAATTTAATGTATGCCATTGTTTATCTAGCCAAAATGTCCATGAAAGAACCACTTGAGTTTTTAAATAAATTTGTAATTGCCAAGGGGTGAGCATCCATGATAATTGAAATAACACGCGTGGATCGTAGTAGCGTAGCAGATAATTTTGGTGTTTTTCATCGCTAATTAATAGGGCATTAGCTAATTCATTACATAAGGATTCAGCGGATAATAGACTCTCTAAAAACAAACATACTTTTGGTGCCGATGAATCGACAGACTGCTGTTTTATTTCTGTCAGCAGCATTTGCCAGTCAGATGCGGGCAATTCATGTAGTGATATTAAAGCAGGGTACAAATGTGCTTGTGGTTTAAGGTGTGCAGAGACCATATCTAATGAGGGAAAACGTTCAACTAATTCGCTGGCGAACGCTTTGTCAACGATGGCAAATTGATGTTCACCAAGCGCTTTGGGGTGAGATAAATAATATTCCATATAAACTCCTAGCGCAGTGGAACTGTACCCGCTCCATTTTGGGCGGCTTCGGAGGCGATTGATTCACAAGCAGTGAATTGAGGGTAAGGCATATCTAATGTTGCGGCATCAGCGTACTGAAGGTTGGCACTCTTAACACTAAAATTACCACTGGTTCCATGTTCAATCTGCGTTCCCTCTATTGTGATGTAGGAGCCACCTGATTGTAGTGTGATTTTTTTCTTCGCACTGATGATAATTTCATCATCGGTGCTCGTAATATTCAGCCCTTTTTGTGCAATGATGTCGACTTCACCTGTTTGAGCTTGAATTTCTATCTTGCCTGCCGCACTCACTAACTTCATGCCTAACTCATGAGCGAATAACACCATCTTTTTCTTGGCAAATAAAACCATACGTTTGAGTGATGAAATTTCTGTGTTACCTGCAGCTGTATAGATTTGATTGCCATTGCTGCTGTGCTGAATGTGTTTTGGAGTGGAAGTTGCTATACCACCAGGTGCGCCGACAAGAATGACGGGCTCCTGTAGTTGTTCAATATTTTGTTGAAGAAAGCGTTCTTGCGTTTGGTTGTCTAAAGAGTCGATATCTGCCTGTTCTAATATTGATGATAAAGATTCAGCCATGGATAATGCATCAGAGAGCTGGCGTTTAATTTCATCTATATTGAGTTGTTGCTCGTTCGCTTTTTCTTGCTCTTGAGTACTTATCAACAACCCTTTACCCGCACGAATAGCGCCCCAGCTGTCGGTGCGTAACTCAAAACCGTCACCACGCTGTTCGCGTTCGGCATTCACCAAATGCCCCAGGTTTAACTGGGTTTTTCCGCCATATTCGGTGCTGAGCTTAATATGCTCTTGCCCGCGTTTATCTTCCATGCGCAGTTTGTTATTCGCAGGCGTGCGGATCACATTGCGGGTGTTATTTTTATCTGTCACGTGGTCGGGGTGGCGAGAGTCATGCAGCGCGTGAGCGATGTAAGGGCGGTCTGGGTCACCCTCATGGAAGGCGATGGCGACTTCAGTCCCTTGGATCAGTGGGAAATGCATCCCATACGTATCGCCGGCGTAAGGTTTCGCCAAACGTACGGGCATGCTTTCATAGCCCTTGTTTTTTTCATCTCTGTCTGCATCGAATTTCACCCAATAAAAGCCGTGTTCATTTTGGTGGGCATAAATATCGTGGTCTTTTGCACTGGTGACACGCGCCATTAATGTTCCGGCAATCACAGGGCGCGGTTTAAGGGCAGGGCGCCAACACAGTGCTTCGGTGTAAGGCACCGCGTCAAAGCGAACAGTTAGCGCTTTATCTCGGCTGGCGGTAAAGCGTAGGCGAGTAATTAGAATTGGTGATTTGAATACGCTGGGTAACGTCGAACTGAGCGGGTTATCTTGAATACTTAGCACTAATAATGGCGTCAGGTCTGCAGCGCTACTTTCTCCGCGTAGTAAAGTCTGACGAGCTAAAAAGCGCTCGTGGTCGAGTCTTGCCCAGAAGTTAGCGGTTTCAGTTTCAGGGCGAATTTTATCCCCGCGGGTGAGGTGGCGGCCTTTATAGTGATAAACATCGCCGTAATTGATTTTTTCCCCATCACCGCGTGTCATGTCCGCTACCGCAGAAATCAACGTATCTTCCGCCAGTCGGTGGTTATAGTCTTTGGCAAACACAGAGCTTTCGACCACTTGATGACGTAACGATAACCCCCAAACACTGTCGGCATGGTTATCGCTTAGCCCCGACGGACTATTTAATGGTAGCGTTTTGTCATACACATAACCGCGTTGGCTGTCAGTAAAATGCAGGACTTCGGTTTGGGTATCATCTTGTAAACCAAAGCGATAAAAAATCCCCACTTCACTGAGTAAGCGCTCGATAAATTGGCGGTCACTTTCGTTAATTTGGTTAATTTGTTCGCGTTTTGGGTAGGCTTTTTCGAGATGAAATTCGAACTCCCAGCCTTTGAAATTGTGTTCGCGTAAGATTTGCTCAACCACATCCGGTATGGATTGGTTAATAAAAAAACGATGGCTGCGAATTTGATGGCGCAGTAGCGCGAAAAAAGGCTCGATAACTAACTGGTAGCGAGCTTCATCGGCAGAGCCTGAGAGACGACGGAAATCGGTCACTACCCCATGAACGCGCTTGGCAACAGTCGGTTGAGTGGCGAGTCCCATTACGTTATTTATTGGTGCCGAAAAGGTCAGGCTGGCATTACGGCGTAATAATTGTTGAGCAGAAAGGTCTTGGGCGGAACAGGTAAACGTAATTTGGTAGCGATAGGTGTCGCTAGCGGCTTCACGCCCGGTAAAATGTTCAACGTCCAGTAAATCTGAGCAGCCTTGGACTTCTAGGCGATAGCGGTTTTGGCCTTGAAGTAAGTTTTTGGCTGTATCGAGTAGGCTCATGGATTTATCTCCTCAATATCACTGAAACTCAGGGTGATCCCATCTTCTTCGCTATAACCCAAAGTCAGGCTTTGCGCTTGCTGGTGGTTAGCTTGGCGCATGAGTAATTGTTGGCTCAGTACCGGTAAAATTTGTTGGTTAAGCAGGCTATCAATGTTGCGGGCGCCGGTGTCTGGTAATAAACACGCACTCACGAGGGTGTCGTACAGCGCTTCATCGACAATCCCTTCGAGTTTGTAATGGGTGTAGAGACGCTTAATCACGCTGCCCAGTTTCATTTCAACAATTTGGCGCAGTGCGACAGGGCCTAATGGGCGATAAATCAGGGTTTGGAAACGCGCTAATAATGCAGGTTGGAAGTGGTCGCGCAAGGTTGGGCGCAGCAATTCTTGCAGTTCGCCGTCGGTAGACTCAGGGAACGCTTCGAGTTGTTGCATCAGCAAGTCACTGCCCAAGTTTGCTGTCATTAAAATCACGGTATTGCGAAAATCGATTTCACGGCCTTCGCCATCGCGCATAAAACCACGGTCAAATACTTGATAAAACAGGTTGAGCACATCGCGGTGCGCTTTTTCCACTTCATCAAGTAACACGACGCTGTAAGGGCGCTTGCGAACGGCTTCCGTTAAAATACCGCCTTGGCCATAACCTACATAGCCTGGAGGAGAGCCTTTTAATTGGCTGACGGTGTGGGCTTCTTGATACTCGGACATGTTGATGGTGATTAAGGATTTTTCGCCGCCAAACAGGACATCTGCCAAGGCCAAAGCCGTTTCCGTTTTCCCTACGCCACTTGGGCCAACCAGTAAAAATACCCCTTGCGGGCCATTTTCTGAGGCGAGACCCGTGCGAGCGGCGCGTAGTCGTTGTCCAAGCCCCAGTAATGGGCTTTCTTGACCCACGACACGTTTGCCAAGCGAATCTTCTAACTCAAGCAGCTCGGTTTGTTCGTCTTTTAATAGGCTGGATAATGGCACGCCTGTCCAATCTGCGATGACGGTGGCAACGGTTCTGACATCCACATCAGGGGTGATCAGTGGTTCACCTTGCTGCACTTGTTCTAATTGGGTTTGAATGTCACTCACATCTTGGGATTGACGGCGCTGTTCTAAGAGTTCGCTGATAAGGTTTTTTTCTTGCTCAAAACGCTGTTCTAACTCAGCCAGTTGTATCGCTATTTGCGCATCTTGAGTGACTAGTTCGCTTAGGAGCGATTGATTGGTGGTATTGCCAATCGCCAAGTCATCAAGAATGGCTTGCTGCTCAAGTTCTAAGGCATTGCGCTTGGCTTTTAAACGGGTCAGTTCTTCAGGGAGCGTGTCGAGGCTCATGCGGATACGGGCGCTGGCGGTATCGAGTAAATCCACGGCTTTATCGGGGAGTTGACGACCCGTTAAGTAACGGCGAGACAAAGTCACCGCTGCTTTCACTGCATCATCAGTGATATGAACACCGTGGTATTTGGCATAGCGTGGTTTTAGCCCCCGCAGCATTAAACAGGCTTTTTCGTCGTCTGGCTCATCGACTTTGACCACTTGGAAGCGGCGCTCTAAGGCGGCATCACGTTCAAAATATTGTTTGTATTCAGACCATGTTGTCGCTGCAATGGTTCTCAATTCACCGCGAGCTAGCGCGGGTTTGAGTAAGTTCGCCGCATCGGCGCCACCGGCTTGGTTGCCTGCGCCAATGATGGTATGGGCTTCATCGATAAACAGTAAAATCGGGGTAGGGGATTGTTGTACGGCCTCAATCACGTTTTTTAGGCGCTGCTCAAATTCGCCTTTAACGCCAGCGCCCGCTTGCAGTAGCCCCAAATCTAAAGTGCGCAAGGCGGTGGTTTGCAGGCTAACGGGCACATTCCCTTCGACAATGCGTAAGGCCAAGCCTTCCACCAAGGCTGTTTTCCCGACACCCGGCTCGCCGACGAGAATTGGGTTGTTTTTACGACGGCGAGAAAGAATATCCACCATTTGGCGAATTTCGTCATCACGTCCAAAGACAGGGTCAATCGCGCCTTCGCGTGCTTTTTCAGTGACATCGACGGTGAATTTATTCAGTACGGCCAGTAGTGCTTCGTTCAGTGTATTGCCAATCACATTTGAGCTTTTCGCCGTTTCTACATCGTTAGCGTCAGATGGCGTTTCATGGGATAAGGATTGATTATGTGTGGCGAGTTGTTGTATTTCAGGGCGCTCATCGGATTGGGCATCAAGCATCGGTCTTAAGCGTTGAAGTTGGGTGGTACTTAATGTCATTAATGGCCACAAATTATCATTAGGCACCAGTGACGGTTGCTGAGCCATGGCAGATAATAAATGCACGCTGCGAATATGTTCGATATCTTCATCCAATGATGCAATCACCCAAGCTTGTTGAATGAGATTCAGCAGCGGTTTTGATAAAGACGGGCGCGTATGAATGGAGCGTGGTAAGTTGTCGATATCTGTCAGTAAACTTTGCCAAAGGGCTGACATATCCCATTCATAGCGGCGAGCTAACACCGTGATATCGCTTTCCCCCATTTCCAATAATTTGAGCAACCAATGTTCAATGGTAATTTCCGCATGCGCTCGTGTTTGGCAAAGTGAAGCCGCCGCTTCTAATGCGTTGGCACAGTAAGGGTTTAGGCGGCGTAATAGCATCACGGATGAATTGTCCATATTCTTTCTCTCGTATTGGGGTAAAAATATATTGGGGTGAAAACGGTTAGAGACAGCAAGAAATGCTACCGCCCCTAACCGTTAACCGAGGTTCATTAGGTATCAAGATAAATTGTGTGTTGTGTGTCATCGGTGTACGAATACGTACAAAAAAAGCAGACGCCGAAACGCCTGCTTGTTTTAATTAAGCGGTTGCACGCTCATTCCAAGAATCGGAATGAATGATATTGCCGTCTTTATAGGTCCAAGTGATTTTTTCGTAGCGCAGTTCAATCTCTTCGAGATGGTTGTGCTTCTCTTTGTTAGGGTCTTTGATGTCGTGCATTTTTGGCGCGACTTTGACCACTTTGACGTTTTCAAGCTTGGTATTGAAATATTCCACTTCTTGCCCAGCATCATCAATGCGGTACCATTTGAATTCAGCTTCTTTCAAAGTTTGACCCGTGGTCACTGCTTTGTATAAATAAGGGCTTGATGCATCAATTTCTTTCACGAAAATAAATGGCGTATGGATACGTGTACCTGTTAATTTACCGGTATTGTTATCGGTTGGGATATACAGGTTATGGTCTTGTGCGACCACTTCAATACTGCCTTCACGGTCTTGTACATTGACAGAGCCCTTGATATCCGCGCCGCCGTCATCTTTTAGCCATAAATAAACAGGAATAGCCATGGTTACTTCTCCTTTTGTGTCGAATGTGTGTCATCGTCCATCGGTGACACGGTTTGATTATCTGCGCCCTGGCAAGCATCTGCTTGAGGGATGAGTCGTATTTCAACGCGTCGATTTTTTGCTCGGCCTTCAGCGGTTTGATTATCAGCAACAGGGTTATTTTGCCCGTCCCCTCGAACAGCAAAACAAGCAGGGCTGATATCACTGGTTTCTATCATCCAATCTCTGACCGATTCGGCGCGTTTTAATGAGAGTGTTTGGTTTAATGCTGGGTTTCCGGTGTTATCGGTATAGCCGGAGACGACAATTAACCAACCGGGCTTGGCTTTAATATTGAGCAAGGCATCGACTAAAACTTTAGTTGCATCCGTTTTGAGGGTGTATTGCCCTACATCAAACAACGATAGGCTATCAAGGGTGACCATTTCAGGGGCACTTTGAACAATGATAGGCGTCGGTGGCGGTGGGGGAGCCCAACTACCTAATAGCGTGTGCAAGTAGGGTAATATTCTATTTCCCTGATATAACGCTAAAGAGTGAGAGGTTGGTATCCCTTCGCGTTCCCAACGTGCCAATTCAGTTGCATCATCTTGCAATTGCAGATAAGCGGTCTGTTTTGGTGCAAGAGGGGTATCCGAAAGTTGCGAAAAACGAGCAACATCTTCGCCAATGTGACGAATGAGTTGTTGGTTATGGTAGTAACTTCCGATTAATGCGCCTACCAAGAAGACCCCGAAAATAATTCCGATAGCCCCAAGGGTTTTCTCTGTGCGGCTTAAGCTAATATCATGGCGTAAGCGTCGTAACATCACATCGGGTAAAGGCAGCAAATCAGTGGTTTGAATTGATGAATATAGCGGCAGCATGGTTTTTTCTTGGATAAATTGCTGCCATAAGTTGTTAGGTTGGCTGGTGATATCTATCCATTGAATAGCCCATGCTGAAGGAGTTTGCTTTGGTGCTCCTGCTTGAGACACGGTGAACTGTGGGACTAAAACTTGGTTGAGCCAACTCTGTAAGGTATCTAACCACAGGGAAAATTGCAGGCTTTGCTCTGAGTGCCCAATATGGGCGGGCAACCAGACAGAGTAGGGGGCTGACATAGAACCTTCTTGTTCTACCTGAAACTCATTTTGGTGGCTGAGTAAAGTCATCCATGGAGTGTGTTCGCCATCCACGTGTAGGTCTGTACCTGTTTGGCGAGGCATAGTGAGATACACTGTGACCCAAAATGGCAGTTTTGACCCTATTTTTTGGTTGCTTTCACCAATGGCTCGACGCCAATTGAGCAATGCTTGAGTGAGTGTTTCTTGCTGAGTAAGTTGTTCCGGCAGGACGATATACAGTAATGATGTCTGCCCTGATAATGATGGGGCATGTTCCATCAATGCAGTCACTAATTTAACTAATTCAGTGGGGGCAGATACCCGAATATACCAACCTTGGCGAGTTTCTCGGTGTAATTGGTCACTCAAAAATAGGGCATCAGACTGACCACAAACGAGGATAACAGGACCCGAGTAGTTATCGGCAGGCAATGCACCCGCATAATCATGCTCAGTAGAAAGCATTTGGCGGCGCTGCTTATACTGCCAAAATAACATCCCACCGGTAAGAGCCAGCACTAAGACCGATACAAAAATAGTGACAGTTTGCCCTAGGGACCAAAACCCCCAGAGTAACCACAGAAAAAGGCCTGTCGCAAAAAGTGTCAGACACTGTTTGGTTGGGTTTTGCATGCCTATCCTTGTGTCATCCATTGTTGTAGTAAGTGTTCTAACGATGCACTGAAGCCCCACCACATTGCAGCGAGCACAAGAGCTCCACCAATCCAACCAAACCAGTAGAGTCGGCGGCGGCTAAAACGTAATTTAGGTTTTACGACAAGAGGTAAGTCTGATGAAATCAGATAATCAGGAAGTTGAACATTGAGTTGAGCGACGATACGCTCGCGTTCTGGCGCATTTTGCTGGCGAAATTTTCCAACAAACCCGAGGGTGAGCACGCGATGAAAACAGAGCAAAACATCTGGGTTAGGTGCCGTTTCATTTAAAATACTGCGTAGGCGATCCCACAGTTTATCTCCCGCTTCCAATGTATTGAAGTAACGGGCTTGCAACGGTGATTGTATCCAAGTGTTGTATCCATCATCTTGTTGATGCTGGCGATTCATCACGCTTTCATCAATTAATGCGCATTGGGCATATTGCATATGTTCAATGGCAGTTTCTGGATAACCATGTTCAAGTAATTTTTGACGCGTTTCATCAATCAGCTGACAAACTCGGTGGTAAAAATTATCACCCTGAGAGATGGCAGTGCCCTGATGAAGTTGACAAACCATTAACCAAGTTTGAGCAAAAATCATGTCAATAGTGTGGTGTGACATTGTATTTTTCATGAGCGAAGTACCGCAAACAGCTCTAATTGAATATCACCTAATGTACTCGGGACGTAAAAGGCACATTGCCCTGAAGAAAGCATGGCTTGACCCGCAGGTGTTTCAATATCTAGCGCAAAGTATTGATTTTCTAAACGAAGTGGAACCGCGGTTGGCACATGGCTGAGCGGTTTTAATGGGATACCATTGAGTGCCACATTGACCACATCAGCAACATCATCCCGACTACCTGCTTTACACAGCAAAGGAAATTGAGCAATGAGTAGGTGAGCGGGTAAAGAGGAGCGTACGGATAAATAGAAATCCGCCTCTTCACGTAAGCGGCCATCATGAAGCTGCCCTGTCCAGAAAGGACCTTCTTTTACTAATTCAATACTGATAACACGTGAAGGTAAGCTGGCTTCAAGCAGGGTGTTTAATAGCGTAAAAAGAGGAGGGAAAACCTGCTCCGGTTGCTCATGTTTGTATTGCGGAATATCTTCCAATTTACTTTCTAAAGAGAAAGTTAATAAGCTCCCTGCTAAACGGGCGAGTTCTCGATAGAGTAATTCAGGATGACGATGTAATGCCGTGCTAAGTTCATTGAGTACAGGTTCGGCGCTGTTCAGTGAATTTAATAGCCAAAATAATGAGACATCAGCAACCACGAAGTCTGCCATTTTCTCATTGCTTTCGCGGCGCAGAGCCATCAGTCGACGGCGTTTAGCGACTAAGCGGTGCATAAATTCAGAGAGTAACGTGCGTAGTTCAAGACTTCCCTGACAAGCGAGCAAGGGGGGAATAAAACGCTTATCAAATTCCCATGCCCCTTGTGCATTGCGGATCAGCCGTGCAACTGGGCAAGTCATATAGGCTTCATTCTCATCATGGGCAAAACGTAGCGTTGCCACATGACGTAATACTGCAATATCCGTTTGCTCATGCCCGAGTAGGTCTTGAACTTTAACCCATTCTTGGCTAAACCGACGAGGGCGATCTGTACCCGTTTCAGGGGCCAAGTTGCCGCCATTTGCTAGCATTAAAGGTAACGCTAGCACGATGTCTAATGACTGACGATCTGCGTAGTCATTAAGGGATAATACCGGAGGAAGAGCATCAGACAGAGTCGTGTCAATAAGTGTGCCATCGTGAAAACGCACAATCATCTTTTGTGCGCTAACTCGAGATAGGGTTAAAGCACTGTCATCAAATTCAGTACTAATCACACCCCACGTTGAGGCAATACCCATTTGAGCAACGACTTCAGCGACATGGCTGTCCCAACGAGCTTGTTGTTGAAATTGTTGAGGGGCCAAAAAGGCCCCGTCTGTCCATAAGGGACGGTAGATTTTCATCCTGAATGACCTTTACTAATCGTTAGGCTTTGGCTTTAGGCATCTGCGAAACCAACGATAAATCCACATCCATGCCTTCGACTTGGAAGTGTGGGACGGCATACAGTTTCACGCGGAAGAAGCCTGGGTTATCTTCAATGTCTTCAACAACCACTTTTGCATCGCGAAGTGGATGAGAAGCTTGTAAATCATCACCCGGGTCGGTCATTTCAGTGACTAAACCACGAACCCAGTTGTTGAGTTCAAGTTCAAGGAGGCGTCTATCTTTGGTGGTACCAATGTTTTCACGTTGGATTAGTTTCAGGTAATGGGCAATGCGAGAGAGTAGGAAAATATAGGGTAAACGCGCGTTGATTCGGCTGTTTGCTGTCGCATCGGCAGTGTCATACAGCGCGGGCTTTTGGGTGGAGTTAGCCGAGAAAAAGCACGAATAATCGCGGTTTTTGTAGTACGACAGTGGGATAAAGCCAAGATTAGCGAATTCAAATTCGCGCGTTTCAGGGATCATCACTTCTGATGGGATTTTCACCTGACTACCTGTACCTAAATCAAATAAATGAATAGGTAAATCTTTAACTGCTCCACCTGCTTGCGGACCACGAATTTGCACACACCAACCGTTGTTGATAAAGCTTTTAACCATGTTGGCAGCGAAAGCAAATGTGGCATTAGTCCACAAATATTTCTCATGATCTGGCCCTTTGACTTCTTCAACGTAATTGAAGCTGCGGACAGGTACAGTATCAGGGCCATAAGGTAAACGGCCTAATACACGAGGCATGGTTAAACCAATATAGCGGGCATCATCCGAATCACGGAAAGCTTTCCATTTAATGTATTCAGCACGGTCAAAGTAGTTACCAATATCTTTGATAGCAGCCACTTCTTCCATGGTCTCTTTGCCAAAGAATTTTGGTCCAACAGACCCAATAAATGGCATATGAGCAGACGCGGAGACTTTAGAGATGCTGCGTAATAAGGCGATATCTTGCGCGCTACGGTCAAACTCATAGTTAGAGATTATCGCTGCAATAGGCTCACCACCTGGGGTGTCATATTCTGCAATATAGGTATGGTGGTAAAGACCACTTTGGATAATTTCCGGGCTATCTTCGAAATCTTGGCGCAAGTCATCCTTGGCAATATCCAGTAGCTCAATTTTTACGTTTTGACGAAAATCAGTGCGATCAACAAGGAATTTTAAACCACGCCAAGTAGATTCAACTTTTTGGAAGTCTTGATGGTGCATCACTTCATCTAATTGCTGGCTGATTTGCTTATCGAGTTCAGCAATATGATGGTCAAGCAGGTTGCGGTCTAAACGCTCCACTTTTTGACCAGAAGATTTTAAACGGTCTAAAAATACTTGAACGGCAACCGTGACTCGTTCATCCGCAGTTGCATCAGCTAGCGCAGTATTATCTTGGAATGCGTTAATATCACTGATTGTAGCAACAGGGGTTAAATTGATTTTTTCAAATAAAGAAGCATAAACGCCTTGATTCGAGGTTTCATCAAGTACAGTCGTTGCACCTTGGGTTGATTCATTTTTTACAGACATCAGCATAATCCTTTAATAATCCAAATTAATCTTTCTTCGGTGCAAGTTGTGCTAGCTCTTCACGTAGTTCATCACTGAGTGCTGGGTCCTTAAGGATATTTTCCAATTCACGGCGGAACGTAGCGTTATCGAGGAGGTTAGATTTCAGGTCGCGTAGCAGATTACGCATGGCTAACATGGCTCGAAGTTGGGGGATTTGACGAGCCACTTGCTCAGGTTCGAAGTCTTTCATATTTTTGAAAGAGAGGTTTACGCTTTCGTCACTTCCATCACCAGCAAGAGTATTTTTTACCGTTAAGTTAACTGTTGGTGTAAATTCACTAAGGACGCTATCAAAGTTATTTTTATTGATATTTACTTTTTCACGCTCAGACAACGCGCGGTTATCTTGTCCGTTACTGTAATCACCCATCGCTAATAACTTAAGTGGCAATTCCACTTTCTTCTGAGCGCCGCCCGTGTGCAGTTCTAATTTAATATTGACCCGTGCTTTGGGGACTTCATTTTGAAAGCTATCTGACATGAGTGAAATTTCCTTCAGTTTTAGTGAATATATTGAATTGTGTATTGTTAAATGGTTGCAATTGAATTCCATTCATTTAACTTATGTAATTATTTTCTTTATATCTTCACTGATTCAATAAATCAACTTTTCTTATCAATAAATGTGACGGGAAATCTACGTTTTTTTGGGGTTATCTTGGCTTTAAATTTAAAAGTTAATAATATCAACATTTAACGTGTGTTGTTTTTATGCTTATAATTAAAAAGTGTCATTTAAATCTTTTTGTAATATTTTTTTTCAAAGTATTACAAAGTGATTCATAAGAATATTTACTCGTTTAGTGTGTGATAATCCTCTTTTTGATTAGAAATTATTTTATGAAAAGAAATAGATGAGTACTCAATAAAAATTACTGCTCTTTTTGGACCTTGAGGAAGTACGCTCTATAGAACAGCATTACAGTCATAGCAAAACATGGAGTATTAAAAACTAGGGTGAATAGCCACTGCTATTTGGTTACAAGTGCAAAACTGGGTTGTTATCTAAAAGGTCGTGTTGGAGCGAGGGTGAGGAGGAACAAGTTTTTACTTTATATAGTTAAAGGGTAAGCTTCACTTTTACTCTAGTTGGTGTTTTATTATCTGCATTAAAATTAATAATAAATGCATATTTATGCGGTCCAAGCATCTCATTGAACCAAGAAAAAACAGGCATCAAAAATAGCCTAGTCATGTTCTTGGTTATATAGAAATTCGAATAGAATGAAAGTTAGGTTATTAAATAATCATTTAATAACAATATAATGAGTGCTATATAGAGCTCTCCTTGCATAATTACATGGTTCCAACGTTTGCTATCGTCTATTGGAAAACGGTTGATAAATTAACGTTATGGTCAATAATGCCAAAACCTAACGTTTATCGATTTAAATCATCGTATTGAAATAACGCCTACCTTATTCCCAAGGTTAAGGCTATACCATGTGCGTTATCGCTTGATAGGTAGCCTATCCCAGCTTTCACTTTTACTTGGTTATCATAGATATTAATGGGGGTTTCTAATGCGACAGAGGTATTATTTATAAAACCAAATGACAATTCTCTATAGTCCTTTCCATAGAACCCGCCGATATCATTGGATAAGATTAGATTGAAGTTAATGTCATTTATACTGATGAGTTCCGTCATAACATATTCACCACCAATCGACCATGTTCCGGTACTGCTATTGACGTTTAGGCCTTTTGTCTTTCCAAAACCATTAGTAAACATATAGGATATATGGCCATATAGATTCAATTCATCATTATTGTCTAGGATATTTGTGTTTCTCAGGCCAAGTTTAGGTGTTATATGAAATGAATTTACGTTCCAATCTAATAACCCTTCATCGCGCAATACGTCTTTCATTTGTTGACTACCATGAAAGGTGGAATTATTGCTCATATTTGCATAGCCTAATTCTAGCTCACTTTCTAGGCTGAACTTTTCGTTTATTTGGTAGGAAACTTTTGGTGATGCAGATAGACTAAAAATATCCCAACGGGCGCGTAGATTGCCTAAAGAGTCAATATTAACTAGTGACGATTTAACTTTAAGGTAATTACCTTTCAATTGCATAGAAAAAGAGTAATCATCTATTACATAAAGGTCTTTGAATTCATATGGTAAAGAATATTTTTCGTAGTTAAACCCCTCAGCATGAAGTGTTGAAGCGCTAATGTCATCTGTCAATGAAAGTGCAAGTAGCTTAGCGTAACCAGCATTCAAATTTTCATCGCTATAAGAACTACATATATAAATTGTTGAAAGTGATAATAATATTTTTAAGTATGGTACTTTCATTACATATTCCTGTCAGTGAGTAGTCAAGTAATACAATTAATAAGATAGATATTGTTATATTTCTCTGTTCTATATGTTTGTATTAGTTTAATTGATATATTGAAAAGTTAAAATACTAGCGGATAAATTAAACGGATAACGGGTAATTTACTCGAAGCTGTTATGATAGAAACCACTTATGTACAGGGGGATTCAGTCAATAGACGTAATGATAGACTTATCATTGATTAGCGTTGATGAATAGTAATGGTAAGTAAAAATAACTATTTAATAATCAGTTTTGCTATCGGTCATGTATTTTTTGACTCTGTTCACTTCAAAATATTTGGATCATATCAACAAAGGTGGGCAGTTGTCTTTTCAGGTTATGTCGCTTACTCTGGATTAACGTTAGGTTTTTAAGAAGAGCTATTTATGATGAATATCCAATCTGACCACAACAGCTTTTTTATTTTATCTGATGATAAGCAAACTCGTCTCGCAGAGATAACCTTTGTATATACAGGAGACGAATTAGCGATTATTGATCACACATTGGTTGATGAAAGCTTAAAAGGACAGGGGATCGCAAAATTGCTTGTTGCTAAAGTCGTAGAGCGTATGAGAAAAGAAAGGCGCAAAGTTATCCCGCTGTGCCCGTTTGCGAAAGCGATATTTGATAGAACTCCTGAATATAATGATATTCGACAATAATATTCTTTAATGACCGATGAGGTAGTCATGACTATTGAATCCAATGATAAGAAAACAGAATTGCAGTTGATTACAGCACGTTCCAAAGATGTTGGGGGCATCCCTGTCGCTCGGGTTTTACCTACAAGAGAACGTAGGTTAATTGGCGCATGGTGTTTTCTTGATCATGCAGGTCCTACTGTTTTTAAAGGGAATTCCGAAGGAATGAAGGTGGCTCCTCATCCTCATACTGGCTTACAAACTTTCACTTGGATGATAGAAGGGGAAGTATTACACCGCGATAGCTTAGGTTATGAGCAAGTTATTCGGCCGCGGCAAGTTAATTTAATGACAGCAGGATATGGGATCAGCCATTCAGAAGACACTTATGGAGCAAACCATAAACTCCATGCAGTGCAGTTATGGATAGCATTGCCGGAAGCCGTTAAAGATACAATACCTCGTTTTGATCATTATCCTATTTTACCGAATTGGCTTGAAGGGCAAACCCAATTCCACTTGTTAGTGGGTGAATACGGGGCTTATAAAGCGCCGACGTTGAGCTTTTCTCCTTTAGTTGGGGTCGATATTATTGCTCAAAAAAGTGTTGAACATAGCTTAACGTTACAGTCTGAATTTGAATACGGTATTTTTGTTATTGAAGGAGCTGTGATTGTTGATGGGCAACACGTAGGTACGAATCAATTAGTGTATTTAGGCAAAAACAATTCTGAAGTTGTTGTGCGGTTTGCTTCAAATAGCCACATCTTATTACTTGGGGGCGAACCTTTAAATGAAACTATATTAATGTGGTGGAATTTTATTGGGCGTACTAAAGCTGAAATTATCGAGGCTGTTGAGGCGTGGAACCAAGGTCATCCTCGTTTTGGCCAAGTATTTAATGATGATCGCAGCCCAACACCGTCCCCATTAATGCCTTGAACGGTATTTATGTTTCCTAATTGAGTGGATAGATGTTTAATTTAAAAGCACTATCATATTGAGTAAGTTTCGAATTTTTATTCAATCATGGAACTGATTACTTTAACTGTTCTTGATAGTACTTAATTTTATTATTTAAACTATCTAGGTGGTCATTCAATATTAGTATCTGTTGTTCTAGACTCGTATAATGTTCTGTGAGTAAATTCATTCTATCTAACGTTGTGGATGCGCCTATCTCCCTTAATTTCGCGTATTCTTTAATTTTTTTTAAAGGCATCCCTGTTTCCTTTAAACGAATAATAAATTTAATCCATTCAATATCAGTTTCTGAGTAAAATCGATGGTTATTACTTTGCCTTGAAGGTGCCAAGATACCTTCTTTTTCATAATATCTAAGCGTATAAATGCTAAAGCCAGTTAATTGCGAAAATTGGCTAATTGAATAATTCATATGTACCTACTATCGAAAAAAATACTTGACCTAGAGTAAGCTCTATCTTTTAGCCTTTCAATACATTTTGTAAATGAGAGGTCATTATGAAAAATTACCATTATGCTGTTATTACAGGAGCTAGCTCCGGAATAGGGCGAGCTATAGCACTCGCATTTGCTAAACGAGGCTTTAATATTATTGCAATAGCGAGGCGGGGATTTTTGCTTGAAGAGTTAAAAACGGAACTAAAAACGTTACACCCAAACATTGATATAGTCACAAAAATATGTGATTTATCGAGTGTTGAAAATGCGAGTTTACTCTATGGCGAGTTAAGCCCGTTTGACATTGATGTATGGGTAAATAATGCGGGTATTGGTTATTATGGTGAAGCTGCCAAACAATCACTTGAAGATGTAAATACGTTATTAAATTTAAACATTAATACATTAGCAATGCTTTCATTGATGTATGTCCGTGATAACCATAATTTAGAAAATAAGCAGCTCATTAATGTTAGTTCAGCTGGAGGATATACTATCGTACCAACTGCGGTGACGTATTGTGGCTCAAAATTTTTTGTTAGCGCTTTTACAGAAGGGCTTGCCCATGAATTATTAAACGCGGGAGCACAATTAAAAGTCAAGTTATTAGCACCAGCCGCAACAAAAACAGAATTCGGCAAAGTCGCCAATAACCTAGCACATTATGATTATGACCAAGTTTTTGGGACTTATCATTCAAGCAATGAGTTAGCTGATTTTTTTATGCAATTATATGATTCAGAAAATGTTATTGGTTATGTTGATAGAGACAGTTTCAGTTTTAAATTACTTGATAATAGGATGCCTTATGCCAATAACAGCAAATCTAACCAAAAGTTATAGGATTATGAGTATGAATCCTTAAACAAGATAATAATCATTATATGGGTATTAATGGTGGATAATCCCCGATTGTGGCATGAGGTATTCACAGAATATAGCTATTTTCGATATGGTCTAATTACTTGAAAATAGAGATTTTGAATTAGCTAATTGGCTGCTACCTTGTGCCATTTAAGCCAGTATAATTTGGTAATACTATCATGAGTATTATCTATATTGTTTTTTTAATAGTAAATATGGGCATATTGATAAATAATTGGTTTTACCCAACTATTGTTGCACATCTTGGTGGTGTTAATTCAATGTGTTAACTAATTTGAAGTTAAAACGTAGGTGATGGTGCTTCTACATGATGATACTCTTGAGTGAACAACTAATGGTTGTGGGGGGCAGGGAATTTAAACCGGGGCGACCCTTGTACGTGAACTGAATTATTACAGTAGGGTGTTGATGCTATCTGCTCTGATCATATTGATGTAACACCGCTGGATTTTAGCTCAATGACGTAAGTAACTGAGTTTTCCATTAATAAATTACTGGTTAATCAAACAGCTGAACAATTGAACAATTGAACAATTGTCTATTAAAGTGAGCTTGATTTATCTCAGCAGTATATTCTTACAATATGAATGTTTAGCTTAAGGATAATAATGTTTATACTGAGCTAAATTATACACATTGAAGAAATAAGGGATGATATGAAAAGAGTAGGAATTTTGCTCACGGCTTTAGTTGTGTTATCAGGCTGTCAGACTTCTAATTCAACGTTAGTTTACGAATGTAATATTGACCAATCGATTAATCAGATTTCTAGAGATAGAAATGGTTTTTTTGCTTTTCCGACTGCGGCTCCGACAGTTAAAGTGTTTTCTTACAATGGCGCATTCAATATTCGTGATTTTGAAGCCGGTGAATATGCAGGCTATAAACTGGAAAAAAGCCAACAACAACAGCAAATAAAGACCGTTAAAGATTTTAAAGTCATTGTTAATAAAGGTGATTATTACCACGATAGCGGGAAAATTATTGAGATCTTCTCCCCAAAACAAAAAACAATTAGTTTATTTTTAATTGATCAGAAGACAGGGAAAACGGATTCGCTGCAATTTTTAACCGATTGTGAAAAAAAATATATAGAAATAAAAAATCGACCTCAGCATGATGACCATGGTTCTTCCCCTGAATATGATAAAAATGACCCTGTTGTTAATGGCTAAGTGTGATTAAGGCATGAACATGATTGTTTAATTTGTATTAACATACAGATTGAATAGAGTATAAAGCAGCCATTTTCATAGGGGATATATAATGACTATTTCGGCAAGAAACCAACTTTCAGGTGTTGTTGCATCTATTGGTGTTGGTGCTGTCAATGATGAAATTATTTTGGATTTAGCGAGTGGGGAAAGCATTACTGCGGTTATTACTAAAAATAGTACCGCACAGCTAGGTCTAGAAAAAGGGAAACCTGTAATTGCGGTTATTAAAGCGCCTTGGGTCGTCCTTGTTTCTGATGAGAATGAATATAATTTCTCTGCTCGTAACCAATTTAATGGCAGTGTCGAGTCTATTGAAAAGGGCAGTGTGAATTCAGTGGTCAATTTAAGAACAAAAGCAGGTACTTTGTTATCTGCGGTGGTGACAAACAATAGTACCTCTGAGATGGGGTTAATGGTGAATAGCCCTGTGACTGCTATTATTAAAGCATCAAGTATTATTCTTGCAACGAAAAAATAAGTGTTTGATAAACTATTTATCAAAAGATGATTAAGGGGGTAAATAGAAATGATATTTACCGCCTTTTTTATTTAAGGTAAATGCCATCTAATTCCCAGTGATGTGTCAGTTCCCTTATAATGATTAAGAAAGCAGTAAACGAGGTGTCTGTTGGTAAAGTTGTTGAGTTAATAGGGCTACCATTGATGACATTAACCAACTCGTTAAATGCACTTTCAATCTGCTGGGTAGTTAAAAAATATTCTGTATTACCAGTGTGTTGCCAAATGGCCTTTAGTTTATTATCTCTATTAATCAGAACAGGGTTATTTATAGAGAGTTGCTTTCTAGCAGGAATGACCGTGTTTTCAATTAATTCAATGGCTATTTCTGCTTCATAAGGTGTTATTGGTGAGTGTTGAAATTTAAACCCATTAATACTGTCGCTACCAATAGGTAAGGTAATTTTATTGGATAGAAAAGAGAGATTGGTTTCTTGAGGCGTAATTTCTAATTGAACCGCATTCATTATGAAACCCCCAGTGAATACTGTATGTCTAGTTATGCTACACCGATTATTTCAAACTGTAAAAACATTTAAATATTCTAGATAATATATTTGAGCTTAGTCATTTTAGCCAATTAACAGTAAGTTATAATAAAAAATTAGATATTGATATTTTAATAAAAGGATAGATTTTATGGTGACAATTATATATGCACACCCTTGGAAAGGGAGCTTCTGCCAGTTTTTACTTGATAATATAACGAAAGGGTTAACCGAAAAAAAGAAAGATTATCAGGTAATTGACCTGCATAGAGATAAGTTTAACCCTGTGTTAACAGAAGAAGAGCTCGCACTTTATTCCACCGGTAACTATATTGATCCTTTAGTTGGAAAATACCAAGAAATGTTGAAAAATAGCTCACAAGTTATTGTCATATTTCCTGTTTGGTGGATGGGAATGCCTGCAATTTTAAAAGGCTTTTTTGATAAAGTAATGCTTAACGGTTTTGCTTGGTATTATAACGAACAGCAGAAAAAATTATTACCTTTGCTAGACATCCCCAAAACTACTGTTGTCACGACATCAGAAGAAGCCACAAAATTTATTATTAAAGAGGGAGACCCTGTTAGTGATGCTATTTTTCATTGTATGACAGCGGTAGGTTTAAAAAATAGTAAATGGATGAATTGTGACTATGTAACTCAGGGAGGAAATGAACACCGCATGGCGTTTATAAATACAGTATTGAACGAAGTTTAATTATTTTAATATTAAATTTATTTATACTTTAATTCTATATAACGTGATTAAGTCTATTATCACGTTATGTTTTAAGGTTACGCAAATTCTGTAATAAAATAAAATATAATTTTGTTTTATTTGTAATTGTTTATCTTTAAGAATAAATAATGAAATTATGTGATAAATTAATTACTTTATCATTCATGATAGGGCGGTTTTATGTCTGAAGTTAGGATCATTGCAACGGTAATAGCAAAAGAAAACGAAGTTGCTTATGTTAGAGCCGCGGCAGAGTCAATTGTTAAGTCGAGCCATCAGGAAGAAGGTTGCCTTCAATATGAATTGCATCAGCTTCATGACAACTCTAATACATTTGTTTTCTTTGAGGTATGGCAGAGTCAAAAAGCCGTTGATAAGCATAATAATACACCGCACTTTAACGAGTTCATTAGTCAGGTAAAAGATAGGGTCGAACTGTTAGATGTGAAATTGATGAGTAAAATTGCCTAGGAGCACTATTATTTGCTATTTATCTTGAAAAGTAACATTTTAATAGTCTCACTGTAACTAAGTTCAGCAGTGTGGATGGCTTCAGGTGTGAATGAGGGAGCTTGATTTTTAGGGGATACTGATAGCGCTTCTCCATGAGTATAATCTATTAGGATATGCCCCCATTTCGTTGCTTCTATTTGAGATAAACCAAGTTTCATTAATTGTTGGGTGAGTATTTCGGTGATCCTTTTGGCTTGTTCTGGAAAAGCATTTGGGGAACTGAAAATAGCTAAGGTGATTTGCGGATAAAGGGTCACTTTTTGCCTGTAATGCAGTAATAGCGACTCGATTTGTTGGTAAAGGTCAGGCAAGTCAGGCAATTGAATATCTTGATAAAGCCTATTGGCAATAGCTTGTATTAAGGCATCTTTATCTGAAAAGTAATGATAGAGCGCCATCGGGTTGACGTTTATCTTTTTGGCCAGCATGCGCATAGATAGGTTATCAACCTTATTATCATCTAACATTTCAATAGCTTTAGTCACTATCAACTCTAAAGAGATAGTTTGCTGGTTAGCCGGCGGGCGGCCAGGCTTTTTATCTTTCACTTTAAAACCTCATATTTAGATTGCACAAAGCCGGAAGGGAAACTGCGTGTATGCAGGTGGTTGAGTAAAATATCGTGATTGAGGTCTCCAAATAATGGGCGCCCGCTCCCAAGTAGAATGGGGAGTTTAGTTATAATTAGGTCGCTAATCATCCCCTTTTTTAAAAATGATTGAACCACTTGCCCTCCATCGATATAGACGTGTTGGCATCCTTCTAATTCCAGCATTTTCATCACATTTTCAGGGGATTGATCACTAAAACGAACTTTCCCCACTAAATGTTCAGGCACGGCTTGGTTGGTTAATGTAGAAGAAAGTACGACAACCGGAAGATTGTAAACCCAAGGTGTGATATGACTTAGTGTTTCGAAGGTGCCGCTTCCCATCACAATCGCATCTATTTGATTGATAAATTGGTCATAGCCATGATCCTCATTAGAAGTATCAATGCACCCAAGCCAATCTATTTGCCCATCTTTACGTGCGATGTAGCCATCTAAACTAGTGGCAATAAATACATGCCCCGTAATCATATTTGTTCCCCATTGATTAATTATACGGTGTATAATAATTGGTTCTATGGTGCAAGTCTAGTGGGTAAAATGCTTTTTAGGGGATGGGCTAAATTGACAAAATTTTTGCTGCTTATAAAATAGCGGAGATTGGTCATTAGACTCGTAAGCGTTTACGTTAACCAACGCATATAACTTTTGGTCACACGAATAGTTATATGCTTATGTGTGCCAGTAACCTTGGAGTTTTTTATGCCAAATCAAAGTCGTAATTATGTATTAGGTATTCCCAAATTACCTGCTCGTGCGATGATCTTTCTAGTTCCTTTCTTTTTATCCCTTGTAATGAGTGGGATCGTTTCCCTTATTAGTACTGTTAGAGCGCTAGGTTTTACTTCGGAAGTTTTCCCATCTTGGGTTAGCTCTTGGGGGATTTCTTGGATGATTGCCTTTCCAACGGTGTTCTTTGTATTACCTATCGCGAGACGAATCTCATTAATGTTAGTTAAATCCTCCTAAAAGCATGTGTTTTTTTCATACAGTCAGTTGCTATTATAGAAGGCAAATCAGTAGCGCTAATTTTGAATGGGGTCTTATGTCGATAAAAATTATTGGTTTGTTTTTTATCACTGCACTAGCTGAAATTGCAGGCTGTTATTTCCCTTATCTCTGGATGAAAAAACAGGGAGGGCCTTGGCTATTAATCCCTACAGCCTTAAGTTTGATGCTATTTGTCTGGTTATTGACATTACATCCAGAAGCCAGTGGCCGAATTTATGCATCTTACGGTGGGATATATATTGTCACAGCGTTAGTATGGCTAAAAGTTGTCGATGGGGTCGCACTTTTGGTAACTGACTGGGTTGGGGCTTTCGTTGTGCTTATTGGCGCTGGTATCATTATTAGCGGCTGGGAGTAAAAAACAGATTATTATTTAGATAAAGTAATATCCCAAAAGAACGTCATTATTATTTCGCAAGTGAGTTCTCAATGAATTCACTTTTTCCATATTTAAACTATAAGCCTGCAAGAACCATAGATAGCCTAGTGCTGTTACCTCAAAAATACAGATAAGGTTGTCGTAAAACTGAGTTTTATTTTTATCTGGTGGCTTATTTATAAGACGGTTATTTTTTTTGTTTATTATTATTATTTAAGTATCTGTGGTGATGTTCGGTATTTTTTATCATTATTGTTTCATATTAGAACAATTAAATATTGGTTTTGTAAAAAGCTAGACTAAGCTTGAGGGTTTTTTGTAATTAATTGATTTTAAAGCATGTTAAATGATTCCTGCTTATTTTTGTCAATGTTTTTTCCACCAGTTTTATATGGTGATATTTTATTTTTCATGAAATTAAATAAATTTGGTTTTTGATCAGCTGTGATGTATTTCCTGAATTAATTTTCTTCTATTTTTATTTGTATTTTTTAAAATGCCAATGAAATGTATTTAACTAAAATATTTCAAAAAGTAACATTTGATCTAAGTCAATTTAACAATAATTACTCTATTGGTAGTATTTGTAATTGATGTTTAACTACTCAGTTAATATTAATTAAACTTTTATTTTCACTTTCATTGATTTTAGGCAATATCTAATCATATTAGGCTGCTATTCTCTCACCGATTTATACAAAAAATATAAAGAGGTTAGCAATGAACGTTAGTCGCAGAAAGTTTTTTAAAATCTGCGCTGGCGGGATGGCAGGTACAACTGTAGCTGCGTTAGGTTTTATGCCTGGAATGGCAATAGCTAATGTACGTGAATATAAATTACTACGCTCTAAAGAGACGCGTAACACTTGTACTTACTGTTCTGTCGGTTGTGGATTACTAATATATAGCATGGGCGATGGTGCCATGAATGCTAAGTCCGCGATATTCCATGTGGAAGGTGACTCCGACCACCCTGTAAACCGTGGTGCTTTATGCCCTAAAGGGGCTGGCCTGCTTGACTATATCCAGAGCGAAAATCGTTTACGTTATCCTGAATATAGAGCACCAGGCTCTGATAAATGGCAACGCATTAGCTGGGATGATGCTTTCACACGTATTGCCCGTTTAATGAAAGATGACCGCGATGCAAATTTCATTGAGAAAAACGCTGAGGGAACAACCGTAAACCGTTGGTTATCAACAGGGATGCTTTGTGCATCTGCTGCAAGTAACGAAACAGGAATGTTGACCCAAAAATTCGCGAGATCGCTAGGTATGCTGGCGGTTGATAACCAAGCACGTGTCTGACACGGACCAACGGTAGCAAGTCTTGCTCCAACATTTGGTCGCGGTGCGATGACCAACCACTGGGTTGATATCAAAAATGCCGATGTTGTCGTCGTAATGGGCGGTAACGCTGCGGAAGCACACCCTGTTGGGTTCCGCTGGGCAATTGAAGCGAAAAATAATAACAATGCAACACTGATTGTGGTCGACCCGCGTTTTACGCGTACGGCATCAGTGGCAGACCATTATGTTCCGATTCGTTCGGGTACCGATATTACATTCTTATCGGGCGTCTTGTTGTACCTGATTGAAAATAACAAAATAAACGCTGAATACGTTCAAAACTATACTAATGCGTCATTAATTGTTCGAGATGATTTTGACTTTGATGATGGCCTCTTTAGTGGCTATAACGCAGATACACGTAGTTATGATAAAACCAGCTGGAACTACAAATTTGATGAAAATGGTCATGCGTTACGCGATGACACATTACAAGACCCTCGTTGTGTGTGGAATCTGCTTCACAAGCACGTGTCACGCTATACACCTGAAATTGTTGAGCAAATTTGTGGTACATCAAAGGCTGATTTCTTAAAAGTCTGTGAAATCTTAGCAACCACGAGTGCTTCAGATAAAGCAGGGACTTTCTTATACGCCTTAGGTTGGACACAACATACGGTTGGTGCGCAAAATATTCGTACCATGGCAATGATCCAGTTACTACTTGGTAACATGGGGGTTGCTGGCGGTGGTGTTAATGCCTTACGTGGCCACTCAAATATTCAAGGTTTAACTGATCTAGGGTTATTATCGACCAGTCTGCCCGGCTATTTGACGTTGCCTTCAGAAAAACACCTGAATATTGATAGCTATCTGTCTGCTAATACACCAAAAGCAACCTTACCAAATCAAGTTAACTTTTGGAGTAACTACCCGAAATTCTTCGTCAGTTTAATGAAGTCTTTCTATGGTGATTCTGCACAAGCTGACAACCAATGGGGCTATGATTGGTTACCTAAATGGGACCAAGCTTATGATGTAATGAAGTATTTTGACATGATGAGCCGTAATGAGGTCACGGGTTATATTTGTCAAGGATTTAACCCTGTAGCGTCATTCCCAGATAAAAACAAAGTTGTTAGCTGCCTCAGTAAGTTGAAATATTTGATTGTTGTCGACCCGTTAGTCACTGAAACTGCTAATTTCTGGCAAAACCACGGTGAAATGAATGATGTCGATACAGCTTCGATTCAAACTGAAGTTTTCCGTCTACCATCAACGTGTTTTGCAGAAGAAGATGGCTCTATCGCGAACTCTGGTCGTTGGTTGCAATGGCACTGGCAGGCAGCGGATGCTCCAGGTGAAGCGCGTAATGATGGCCAAATCTTGACAGGAATTTTATACAAAATTCGTGAGTTGTATGAAAAAGAAGGCGGTCAAGGCCAAGATCCTCTGATGCAGATGAAATGGAATTATAAACAGCAATTCCACCCTGAATCAGAAGAAGTGGCAAAAGAAAATAACGGAGTTGCACTGGCTGATCTGTACGATGCCGACGGCAATTTACAAGCGAAAAAAGGTGAACTTCTTAGCTCATTTGCCTTATTACGTGCTGACGGTACAACAGCATCTTCTTGCTGGATATACACGGGCAGTTGGACTGAAAAAGGCAACCAGATGGCGAATCGCGACAATAGTGACCCGTCTGGCATTGGTAACACATTAGGTTGGGCATGGGCGTGGCCGTTGAATCGTCGCGTTATTTATAACCGAGCATCTTGTGATACTAAAGGTAAGCCGTGGAATAAAGACCGTGTGCTAATTGAATGGAATGGCAAAAAATGGGTCGGTAATGATATTCCTGACTTTAATGCATCTGCACCAGAAGTCGGAACAGGTCCATTCATTATGCAACCAGAAGGGTTAGGGCGTTTATTTGCTATCGATAAGATGGCAGAAGGGCCATTCCCTGAGCACTATGAGCCTTTTGAAACGCCTCTTGGTACTAACCCATTACACCCGAATGTGGTTTCTAACCCTGCGGCACGGATCTTTGATGAGGACAAAAAACGTCTTGGCGACCACAAAGATTTCCCTTATGTCGGCACCACTTATCGTTTAACAGAGCACTTCCACACATGGACTAAGCATGCTCGCTTGAATGCGATTGCTCAGCCAGAGCAATTTGTTGAAATCAGCGAAACATTAGCGAAAGCCAAAGGAATTGCGTTAGGCGATAAGGTCAAAGTCAGTAGTAAACGTGGTTTTATCAAAGCCGTTGCGGTGGTAACGCCGAGATTACAAACCCTGATGGTGGACGGTAAACCAATTGAAACCGTTGGGTTACCTATTCACTGGGGTTTTGAAGGGGCTACGCAAAAAGGTTTTATCACCAATACGTTGACGCCATCTGTGGGGGACGCTAACTCTCAAACACCTGAGTATAAAGCGTTTTTAGTTAACATTGAGAAGGCGTAAGGGAGGGAACTATGTCCATGCAATCTCAAGACATTATTAAGCGTTCCGCGACCAATAGTATTACGCCTCCACCACAGGCGCGTGACGATAAATTTGAAGTTTGTAAGCTCATTGATGTGTCATCCTGTATAGGCTGTAAAGCTTGTCAGGTGGCATGTTCTGAATGGAATGATATTCGCGATGAAGTCGGGCATTGCGTTGGGGTTTATGATAACCCAACCGATCTTAGTGCAAAATCGTGGACGGTGATGCGTTTTAGTGAAACAAGCGAAAACGGTAAGCTGGAATGGCTAATCCGTAAAGATGGTTGTATGCACTGTGCAGACCCGGGTTGCCTAAAATCGTGCCCATCTGCGGGAGCGATCATTCAGTATTCAAATGGGATTGTTGATTTCCAATCGGAGCACTGTATTGGTTGTGGCTATTGTATTGCGGGTTGTCCTTTTAATGTACCACGCTTAAATCCTAAAGATAATCGTGTGTATAAATGTACTTTATGTGTTGATAGAGTTTCTGTCGGTCAAGAACCCGCTTGTGTGAAAACTTGCCCAACAGGTGCTATTCGCTTTGGTACGAAGAGGGAAATGCTGGAATACGGCGAAGAGCGTGTCACGAAATTAAAAAATCGAGGATATGCGCAAGCGGGGATTTACGATCCTGAAGGCGTGGGGGGAACTCACGTTGTTTATGTTCTTCATCATGCTGATAAACCGCAACTTTATCATGACTTACCGAAAGACCCACAAATTGATACTCCAATCAATCTGTGGCAGAGCGTCTTGAAACCACTTTCTGTTGCGGGCTTTATAGCCACCTTTGCAGGGTTAATTTTCCACTATGTGGGAATTGGACCGAACAAAGAAGTGAGTGATGATGAGGAGAAAGATGACCATGAGTAAAAAAAGCAAAATGATTGTGCGGACAAAGTTTATTGACCGCGCCTGTCACTGGACTGTTGTCATCAGCTTCTTTTTGGTTGCTTTGTCTGGTATCGCCTTATTTTTCCCAACACTGAAATGGTTGACGGAAACCTTTGGTACTCCACAAATGGGAAGAATTTTACACCCATTCTTTGGTGTACTGATATTCGTCGTATTGATGTTCATGTTTGTTCGTTTTGTGAAACACAATATTCCGGATAAGAAAGACCTTCCATGGATTAAAAATATTGTTGAAGTTCTCAAAGGTAATGAACATGAGGTGGCGGATGTAGGTAAGTATAATGCGGGGCAAAAAATGATGTTCTGGAGTATCATGAGTATGATTTTCGTACTACTGATCACTGGGATTATCATGTGGCGTCCTTATTTTGCTCATCTATTTCCTATGTGGATGGTTCGTTGGAGTATTTTGATCCACGCACTTTCCGCTATTATTCTAATCCACGCGATTCTAATCCATATGTATATGGCATTTTGGGTGAAAGGCTCAATTAATGGCATGATAGAAGGTAAGGTTAGCCGCCGCTGGGCGAGAAAACACCACCCTCGCTGGTATCGTGATGTTGAGGCGAAAGAAGCCAAAGCTGAAGCTGAAGGCAAAAAGTAATTTATTGTTAGATTAAGTCACATCAAGCCATCACTTTGTTTATACATTGTGGTGGCTTTTTTATTGGTTTTACCATGTTATTTATAGTTAAAATTAAATTCATGTAAAACCATTAGGTTGCAAGATGGCAAAATTTTAGTAAGGTAAAAATCGTCATATGACAAAGTGACTTGCCACCAATGATAACGAGAAAATATATGAGTATACAATCTGTTAGGGCATTTTTAGCGCAACATGCCCCCGATATTGACATTATAGAAACTGACACCCCAACAGCAACAGTGCAACAAGCGGCAATAGTACATAATGTTGAAGCAAACCAAATCGCAAAAACACTGTCACTTAAACTTAAAAATGAGGTCGTTTTAGTCGTGTGTGCAGGGGAAGCGCGGCTTGATAACCAAAAAGTAAAACAAGTATTGGGGGCAAAAGCGAGAATGTTACGAGCGGATGAGGTTGTAGACTCCACAAGCCATCCGGTTGGCGGTGTTTGCCCGTTTGGCTTGCCCCGAGACCTAGTTATTTACTGTGATATTTCACTACAACAATATAGCGAAGTGCTACCCGCTGCAGGGTCAGTGAATAGTGCTATACGTATTTCACCAACTCGTCTGTTAGAACTTGTCAAAGCATCATGGGTTGATATTTGCCAGTAATCAATCGTGAGCTGTTATGCGGTAAAGTACATGTTCTTGTAGCCAATGGCCATCAGGTAAGGCTGGGTGATAAAAATTATTTGGTTGTTTTATCATGCCTAGTCTTTTCATTACCAATTCTGATGGTGTATTAGGTACCGCAGTAAATGCAACTAGTTCGGCAATCTGTAATTGTTCGAAAGCTAATTGGATCACCGCTTTTGCCCCTTCAGTTGCCAAGCCTTGATGCCAGAATTCAGGTAATAAACGCCAGCCTATCTCAATACAGGGAGAAAAAGGCAATGTTTTAGCCGGGGTGTTTAAACCAATAAACCCAATGAATTCATTGGTAGACTTCAATTCAACAGCCCATAACCCCCAGCCCCCTTGTTGGGAAAACTTATCGATGATTGTGGCCAGCATTTCGGTACTTTGCTGCTCGCTTAGCACTGAAGGGAAATAACGCATCACCTCTGGGTGGCTGTTCATCAGTGTAAATGGCAGTTTATCTTTTTCTTGCCACATTCTTAGGAGTAAGCGAGGGGTTTCTAACTCAATAATTTTCATGGTTATTGTGCCACAGGGTTAAGGCGCATATGTAGAATAGGATATGGGTTTCCCTCTCCATCTAATTCAGAACGAGCGTATTGTGTAAAACCCATATGCTGATAAAAACCAATGGCTTGAGGGTTTTGTTCGTTAACGTCTAGCTCTGTAATACCCAGAGTGTCAATTGCATATTGCAGTAGCTTTTTCCCCGTACCTTGGCCTCTGTTTTCTGGCGAAATAAACAGCATTTCGAGACGATGCTCATCACAGCCCAGAAAACCAATCATATTGCCTAGGTCATCAAATGTGACAAATACAGCTAAATTAGGTAAGTAAATGTCTTTAATTGCCACTTTTAATTCAGCAATTTTTTCTTCGGGTAAAAAGTGATGTGTGGCTCTAACAGATGACTCCCAAACACGAATAATTTCATTATCGTGTGCACGTGTGGCGGTTTGGACTATCATTATATTTACTCCTTATGTTTATGGGGTGATCTTAATTATCCAATATGGTATGTCAATGACCTTTTTAATTTTGGTTAAGGTTGTTTTTGAGATATTTATCGCAGAAAAAAAAGCTAACTAATTCATTATTAGATGAGTCGTAATATTGGGCGTGAAGTCTGGGCGTCTGACTTTTTTATAGGGTACTTTTTCATTTTTTTGATTGGATCTTAGGGGTATATTTAATGAAATATAAATTGCTAACATTCTGTTTATCTGCTGCATTATTCACACCTATCGCGCCAGCGCTAGCCAATACAGACAACCAAACTGATATGGTTTTAGACCAAGTTTTAGTGCTTAGTCGTCATAACTTACGAACACCAATTGTTAACACAGGCGTTCTTACTGAGATTACCGATAAAAAATGGCCTGCTTGGGATGCACATAGTGGTTATCTCACCACCAAAGGTGGGGCTTTAGAAGTGTATATGGGGCATTATTTTCGGGAATGGATAGACCAAAACAAATTATTAGCGGATGAGCTATGCCCAACCAGCAGTGAGGATATTTACCTTTATACTAACAGCCTACAAAGAACCATAGCGACAGCCCAATTTTTCGCTGCGGGTGCTTTCCCCGGTTGTAAAGTGAATATCCACCACCAACCTGAAATTGGTAAAATGGACCCCGTATTTAACCCTATTATTACCAACGGAAGCCCAGAGTTCAAACAAAAAGCACTCTCAGCAATGGATGATTATTTAAATGGTTTATCGCTGAAAGCCGGCTATGAAGAGCTTGATACCGTTTTGAACATTAAAGATTCCCAGAAATGTAAAACGGATAAATTATGTAATTTAAATAGCCAGAAAAATAGTTTTATTATTGAAGAAAATAAAGAGCCTGGGGTTAGCGGTCCATTAAAAATGGCCAATTCAGCTGTAGATGCTATCGACCTGCAATATTATGAAGGTTTCCCTGCTGATGAAGTCGCTTGGGGCATGGTCAATTCGCCAGAAAAATGGCAAAAATTAAACACATTAAAAAATGCTTATCAAGAGACGCTGTTTACACCAAAATTGATTGCTAAGAATGTTGCACACCCAATATTAAATTACATTGATAAAGGTTTTGTGTCAGTTGATAAGGGCGAAACTGCAAAATTTATTTTCTTAGTCGGCCACGATTCAAATATTGCGTCGTTGATGTCAGCGATGGATTTTAAACCTTATCAATTACCTCAGCAGTATGAACATACGCCGATTGGTGGGAAATTAGTCTTTCAGCGTTGGACTGATAAACAGGCTAATAAAGATTTTATGAAAGTAGAATATGTTTATCAAACGGCTGATCAACTAAGAGATAATGCTTACTTGTCTCTGCAAACACCACCACAACATGTCACGTTGGAGCTAAAAGGTTGCCCTATTGATAAAAATGGATATTGCTCATGGGAAGACTTCCAAAAAGTCATGGCAATGGCACTAGAGCAATAATGGGTTAATTGCTATGCTAATAGCCCATTCTATTGAGTGGGCTATTGTTTTAATATGATATTTAAATTATGTTCAAAACCGCTAATCAATTTTTCGCTGACTGTATAATATGAGTAATAACTAGGTAACTATGTTGATAGAGTTTCGTAAGTTAAGTCAAATCTGCACCGCAGATATTATTGCATTGAATACCCATCCATTAGTTTTAAAACATATGCCACTGGGTAATAACCAATTTGATGAGGCATTTTGTCGCGATTGGGTTGCTGGCAAAGAGCAACATTGGGGTCAACATGGCTATGGTGTGTGGGCAATCATGATTGATGAGCAATTTGCAGGGTGGGGTGGTTTACAAAATGAAGCCGGTGATGCGGATTTGGCTTTAGTGTTACATCCTGATTTCTGGGGAGCAGGGAAATGCTTGGTGGAGCGCATGATAAATAAAGCATTTACGTCACTTAATGTTGACTCTGTAACGATCCACTTACCTTTAACTCGCTTGAAATTATCAGCAATTTTGCGCTATGGTTTTGTTGAAGAGGCACTCGTAGATTTTGATGGGGTACCCTTCAAGCGTTTTCGCTTAAATAAAAGCTAAGTAAATGACATAAAAAAATCCCTGCTATAAAAGCAGGGAGTGAAAAAAAATCACGAAAATGTTTATGAGCCTTTAATGTACCCTAAATAGGTCTTAAATAGTCTGATAAAGTGTATGCCTTTATTGTTTTTTGTAACAATCATTAAAGCTAAACTTTTCATTTGTAAAATGAGCTGACCTAGCTATATATATATTATTAGTCTTTATTATCGGACGACTAATACGCTTGTCTTAGCATAACGCACTACAGATGCGGCATTAGAGCCTAATAAGTAGGTTGACATACTCGGACGACGTGAGCCGAGTAAAATAATATCAGCGTTGATATCTTCAGCAACGGCAATAATTTCATCTTTAACAGAGCCAATAGTCGCTTTTGCATGCACTTTATCTGCAGGAACCGAGAACAATTTAATTTTTTCTTTCAATTCAGCAAGGGTAAGCTCAGCTTGTTTTGCATCATCTGGAAAATCACCTGGTAAAATGGTGCCACCATAACGTAAATAGTTAGAGATTGGTGCAGTTACAGCAAGAAAGTGTACCGTCGCATTATTTAATTTCTGTAGCGAATTAACATGGGGTACTAATAGGTTGGTGAGTGCGTCTTCGGTTACATCGATCGGAACTAAAATTGTATTGTACATATATTCTCCTTTTTTCTTTTATATTATAAGTTTAGAACATTATCATATATTTTGATATTGATTATCCATAAATTAATAATAACGAATTTTAAAGTTAAAGGTTGTGAGCAAGTAGTCGCAATACATTTTTTATGGGGAAAAGAAAAAGGAAAAGGCTCGGCACCCTCATTTTGAGTATTGAGTTTGCCAAGCCAGAGGGAGTTCGTGAACAGTATAAATTATTTCTTGTTACAGGCTTCTTTCAACCCTGCTTTACAAGCTTGTGCTAGATAATCCGCGGCGGCTTTTTCATCTATCTCAGTGCCTTCACCATTGTTTAGCATTTTACCAATTTGGTATTGGGCAGGTGGGAACTTTTTATCAGCCGATTTTTTAAACCATTCAAAGGCGGTAATATAGTTTTGCTTTACACCAATACCTTGGTAGTAAAATTGCCCCATATAATTTTGAGCTTCAACGTTACCTTTATTAGCTGATTTTTCAAATAAATCCATCGCTGTTTCAAGGTTTTCCTCAACGCCGTTTCCATTTAAATACATATCGCCCAAAAATAGTTGTGCGTCAGAGTTACCTTTATTTGATGCCATAGTTAGCCATTTTTTGGCTTTTCCATAATCTTGTTTGAGTTCATTACCAAGGTAATAGCCGATGCCAAGCATAACTTGTGCTTTAATATCGCCTTTTTGAGCTTCTTGCTCAATTCTTTTAATTGTCTCTTTAGGGACCGCAGCGACGCTATGGTTTATGGAGAAGGTAAATAAAAGAATAAGTGAGAGAATTCTAAGCATAATTTTATATCTTATATGTGTAATGTTCATTTTTATTATCAAAAAGCGATGGTAATCTGTATCTTTTATTGCTGAAAGTTAACAATGCGAAACATCTTTTTAAAGAAAAACCTAGGCTACTACCAATAATACAATAAAGTTAAACTCAATGGATATACGCATTTTTTTAGGTAATGAATATCTCTGGATACTCTACGACTATAACTAAAAAATATCAATATCTAATGGTAATTACAACTTATTAGAGTATAAAAACAAGGTCTTTTAGTAACGTGATGTGTTTATTGTAACAAGATACTAATAATAATTAAATTGTCTTAATAAGTATGTTTTGACTTAGATGCTAGTAATATATTATATATATTAGAAGTGGGGAAAGAGGTTAAGTTTATTAAACATATTTAGATTATTATGCCAGAAAGCTGTTATTTTTAACTTAAAAATAGACACTGACAATAATTAAAAGTATTCGAAAGTAATTAACACATAATGAGTGACATATGCGGTATTAAAAAGGCGTAAATAAAAGTAGGTACATCTACGCCTTTTAGCGAAAGAAAAACAAGCCTTTCTTCACGAGGTTAAAAGGTTATTCCCCAAATAGTGGGGTAGGCTTACCGTTGTCATCAATAGCGACGAAATTAAACTGGCCATGGATCACTTCTTCACGACCTTCAGAATACATATCTTCTAAAAAGATAGAGACATTGACTGTTAGACTGGTTCTACCAACTCGAATGACTTTTCCAACGAGTTCTACAATGGTTCCCGAAGGAATTGGATGGGTAAAGTTGATTTTTTCTGTTGAAACAGTGACAAGGCGTTTACGACTAAAACGCGTAGCAGTAATAAAGGAAACTTCATCCATCCAAGCGAGTGCAGTACCACCAAACAAAGTACTATGGTGGTTAGTGGTGGTTGGGAACACGACTTTAGAGACGCGGGAAATTGATTGTTCAATTTTTTGTGCGATGACATCATCAGCAATGGAACTCATGGTTCAGCCTTACAGTTGTTACTTAGTGTATAAATAATGTTAAAAGGTAAGTGTAATACTCATTACAAATAAATTCATCTGTAAATGTGAGGTGAATCGTTCCAGTGACGGTTTTTTTGTTAATGAGAAAAATAATAAGGAAATCTTAAAGACCTATTATTTTATTAATATGTCTTCAAGATTATTGTGAGGTGGGTAACCTCTAATTATCTGAATATTCGGCACTCATACGAATAGCCTTTGCTTTATCCCCGCTTTTGACACAGGAAACAAGAAAAGCTTTCGATTCAGACCAAATGGTGGCTGAAAATTCGCCATCAATATCTTTTTCGATGGTAACTGGGTATGTTTTTACACCGTCGAGCCACTCTATCAGCCCTGATTTGCAGGTAGGAAAGTCATCTTTTGCGATTGAACCATCTAAAGAAGGTACCAATATAGACGGTTTATTATTTGCAGCAATCAGACTTTCTAGCTGTTCAACCGTATAATTTTTCTCACTAAATGCGACAGTACTGACCAGTGCAATAGCTATCCCTAATATTAACTTATTCATAATCACTCCATTTGAATTAAGTCTAGAATGTTAGTGAATAGAATTAGAATAGGCAACAAGAAAACCCTTAGAAAATATAAGGGTTTTCTTGGGGGATAATTAAATATTAGCTAAATCTGTACAGGCTAAATGGCTTAACATCTAACATAGGTTCTTTGCCGAGTAACAGGTCGGCTGTGATTTCTGACGAAACTGGGCTTTCTGTCATACCCCAGCCTGTTGCAGTATTAATTACCAGACCTGGGTACTCTTTGACTTGAGAAATGATAGGGTGCTCATCCGGCGCGATAGCCATTGCACCACTCCATTGGTCAATAAGTTTAGAATCTTTAAAGGCTGGGAATTCAGTTTTTAGTTTCTCAAATGAAGCATTTAATTCTGGTAAGTCTGGTAATGCAGTCATATTTCTGTGTTTTTCGAATGGTGAAACTTCATCCAATCTCCAGCTTGTTGGCTCTGTGAATGAATTAATCAATTGTTCATTCAAGGAAATATGAACAGGGAAATCAGGCATAGATAACAGAGGGATATATTTATAACCGTACACGAAAGAATCTTTAACAACAGGGGCAACGATCACTCGAGGTGACGTTGCGTAGGTGCCATCGGCTTGTTCACGGAAGAAAATATTACCCGGTAAAGCGACGTTACCACCAGGAGCCGTTGCGGAGCCAGAGATCAACTGCTGTGATTGATATGCAGGTAGGGTTGGGACATCAACACCTAGATTTTGCATAAATAGTCTAGACCAAACTCCGCCAGCAACAACAACACGGGAAGTTTTGATTGCCCCTTTTTCAGTCACAACATCAGAAATGACCCCAGCTTGCGTTTCTAAGCCACGCGCTGCACAGTTGGTGTAAATTTTAACCCCAATCTTTTTCGCATAATCAGCCATAACAAAAGCGGCTATTTCTGCATCTAGGCTACCAGAGTCTTCTTCAAAGCCAGCTATTTTCCAGTCTGATTGTGCGCCTTTCAAACGTTGATTTAACTCAGCGCCTTCAATGATACGTGTTTTGAAAGGAATATCTGAACCAACGTTTTTATTTCTACTGTCGATCCACTCTCTGACGTTAACTAAGTCTTCTTCATCGAGGGGAACTTCAACGCGACCTTGTGTGCGATAGCTGGTATCTGCGCCGACTTTAGCATTCATTTCTCTCCAACGTTGTTTAGCAATGTGATGGAGTAAGAATGTTTCATCAGGCATTTTATAGGTAATCACTTGGCCGTAGAAGCGTGAAGACTGCTCCCCAGCGATATTCCCTTTTTCAACTACCACAACATTTAAACCGCGCTCAACAAGGTTTATGGCGGTCATAATTCCTAGAATTCCAGCACCAATAACAACTACGTCAGCCTGCTGCGGTAACGCGCCTTCTGTTCCTTCTACAAAACCATATCTTGGTTTACCGGGAACAAACCTACCCTCACGAGTTAACATTGGAGTTAAAATTCCAGCACCAGCAGCAACGGTAACAACTGCACCACCGATAAGAAATTTTCTTCTAGTAATAGCCATCTTATTGAGTTCCTTGTATTGAATGAGTTTTAACAATTAATCAATGCTTCAATTAGTAATACTTATAATTGTAATTATATTTTTAATAATAATTATAAGTGTAAACTAATTTAATGAATAATTAAAACTATTAATTAAATGTTAAAAAAAATATTTAATTGTTTATTGCAAGGAGGTGGGGAGCCGATACTTTGTACGTCCATTGAGGATGTTATCGGCGAGTTGATTGGATAAAAGGAAAAATAAAATGATTTTTAATTTGTTGATTTATAGGTTAAATATGGATTTTTCCTGTTAGGAATAAAGTGGCTTTACCTGTTAATCTCACGCGATTAGCCGTGAGTTCACAAAGCATAACACCACCTCGCGCTGAAAGTTGTTTACCAACTAACTGCAATTTATTTAACCGATTAGCCCACAATGGTGCTATTGCACAATGTGAGGTACCCGTTACTGGGTCCTCATTGACCCCTTTTGCAGGAGCAAAATAACGAGAAACGAAGTCATAACCCTGTTCAGCACTTTTAGCTGTAATAACTAATCCAGGTAGTGGAAGCTGCGATAATTTGAACAAATTAGGTTGGCAGGATTGGACTTGTTCTTCGTTTTCAAGGAAACATAAGTAACGGTCTTTTGCTATCCAAAGCTCTTGAAGTTCCACACCAAGGATCTCCTCTAATTGAGGATATTGCGTAGGTTCACTTTGCATGGAATTTAGGGCTGGGAAATCGAGGGTAAATCCTCGAGAGCTTGGTGTGATAGTTAATTCCCCTGAAAGAGACGTCAATGTGAGAGGGTTATTATTTTGTTTTAATACCTCGTTAAGTACAAAAGCGGCGGCCAATGTTGCATGACCACATAATTTAACTTCAACTTTTGGTGTAAACCAGCGGATATGGTGCCCGACTAAAAAAGCGGTTTCTGATAAATTAATTTCGGCTGCAATTGCAATTAACTTTTCATCAGGTAACCAGTCATCAAGTAAAACAATAGCGGCGGGGTTACCGTGAAAAAGTGTATCAGTAAAGGCATCAACATAATAAATTGGTAATGAAAGGCTCATTTTAGGCTTCCCTAATGGGCGAAAAGAGGATGAAAGAAGGGCAGTATAGCGTCTATTTTATTAAAAAATAATAAGCTAATTATGGTGAATGGTATTATAACGTGAGAAACCCGTTAGCTCTGTTAGCTAACGGGATTTGGTGATTAATACTTGTGATTAAGCATTAGCTTCGTTTTTATCGGCATTTTTCAACATTTTTCTGACAGGGATAATCAGTGCAGCTAAAACAATGGCACAGATCACCAGCGCAATAGAAACATGAGAGAATAACTCAGGCATAGAATCTAATTGGTCTTTGCGGATATTACCGCCCATGATACCAGCGGCAAGGTTACCTAATGCACTAGCACAGAACCATAAGCCCATGACTTGCCCACGCATTTTTTGTGGCGCTAATAGTGTCATTGTCGCAAGCCCAATAGGGCTTAAGCATAATTCGCCCAATGTAAGCAGTAAAATGCTCGCTACTAACCAAAATGGGGATACACCGCTTTGAGTGGCGAGAACTTGGTTTGCTGCTACCATCATGATAGCAAAGCCAGCAGCAGCAAATAAAATACCAATCACAAATTTAGTCATGCTGCTTGGGTTCATGTTGCGTTTAGCTAACGAAGGCCAAAACCAACTAAATACCGGTGCTAACAGAATGATAAATAACGCGTTAATTGATTGGAACCAAATAGTAGGGATTTCGAAACTGCCCATTTGGCGGTCAGTATAGTCACGAGCAAAAATATTAAAAGAGGTTGGTTTTTGCTCAAATGCTGACCAGAAGAAGGCCGCTGCGACCAGTAAAATTAAACAGGCAATTAGGCGAGAACGTTCGCTGCTGTTTAAGCCCCCAAAGAAAAACATAAATAAGAAATAGAGACCCACACAAGCGGAAATTACATAAGCCGAGCTTTTGGCTATCATTGAAGCATTAAATGGGATCGTTCCGTTGTCGATTAATACGACAAGAATAGCTAACAGCACCATCGATAATGTAACCCACTTACCGACATTTTTGCGTTGAACAGTAGGGCGGTTCCATGTGGAATCGAGGCCGACTTCTTTATCATAACGGCGCATTTGTGGAATAGCGTAGAAGCGGAAGATAAGCAAAGCAATTAACATACCTACGCCACCAAGGCCAAAACCTATGTGCCAGCCATACTTTTCATGCAATGGGCCTATGATTAATGGGGCTATGAATGAACCCATGTTAATCCCCATATAAAATAGAGAGAAACCGCCATCACGGCGTGTATCTTCTTTCTTATATAAGGTACCGACCATAACGGTAATACAGGTTTTAAATAACCCGGTTCCCAAGACAATCAGTAATAAGCCTACGAAAAAGAAAGTATTGGTTAAAAAGGCGGACATTGCGATGGATAAGTGCCCAAATGCAATAATTAATGAGCCATACCATACCGCACGACGTTGCCCTAGCCAGTTATCAGCTAACCAGCCACCGGGTAATGACGTGATGTATACACCGCCAGCAAAAATCCCGACGATAGCGGAAGCTTGTTCAATGGGTAATTCCATTCCGCCTTGTAATAATGCCGCACTCATAAACAGGATAAGTAACGGACGAACACCATAAAAAGAAAAGCGTTCCCACATTTCTGTGAGGAAAAGTGAACTCAATGGGTATGGATGCCCAAAAAAAGTTTTTGTTTTAGTCGCAGAATTATTCATCTGTGAACTCCCATAAATTATCTCTTGAGAGGTTGTGCATGATTTAAAACACCAAGCCGAGCGCTTGAGTGTCAATTATTATTGATATGTTAACTTTCAGTTCGGAAACATATTTTTAACATACATTATTATAGAATCGCCTATATACAGAATGAATTTATAGTAAAAGGCTATATTTTAAGGTGAAAATTCGATATAACTCTCATTTTTCACGATAAGGTAGGGGAAGATACAGGATTTTTGTTGACAATAAAAGAAAGATTTTTGAATCGATTAAGTTGTTTAAAAACAATTAGTTATATTATTTTTGGTTAGATTTTCACTCGGTAAGTCAGTAAAGCTTAGAAATCATCGGGTTTTTGTGCAATAAATAGCTTGTTAGTTATGGGTCTGAAGGTGATGCGCGTAAGTCATCGGACTGGCGCCTGATGACTAACCATGAATAGATTAAGTTGACGAGAACCAAAGCGGATGTGAAGAAAAATACCGCCCTAAAACCATAACTTGCTGCAACAAATGACCCCATTAAAGGCCCTGTCACATTGCCGACATCGCGCAGTGCTTGGTTATAGCTGAAAATTCGCCCGGTAACTTGGTGAGAAATGTTATAAATAATCAAGGTTTGCACTGCGGGTAAGAGCGCCGCATTTAAGGCTCCGAGCATAAATCGCAGAAAGCCTAATTCCCAATAACTCCCAACAAGGCCCATAGGAAATAGAATGAAGATAGAGGTACCTAGTGCCGCAAGTAAAACTTTTTCAGGGCCTATTCGGTCACTAAGCTTACCTAGCATCGGAGCGCTAATTAAAGCTGCTACGCCAGGTATAGAGGCAATAACCCCACTGACAAACGCGAGATTTTCTAAAGAATGGGATAGGTCACGGACATAGAGGGTGATAACAGGGTTTATTGACCCCATAGCGGCTTGAATAATCATGGTGGTGAAAAACAAGCTAATCACTAGGTTTTTATTGCGTAATGAAGCAAAAACTTGTTTACCTGACAGTGCGTCTTTACGTGAAACAGGGGTGAAACGTTCCCGTACATAGAAAAGAGTGACAAAAAAGCAAATGAATAAGACGGTGGCGGTGATAAAAAATACTGGGCGTAGGCCATATTGGTCAGCAAGTAAGCCACCAATCAGTGGGCCAATCAGAGCCCCACTGACCGCACCTGTCGCGAGAACCCCCATTGCCCAACCACTTTTTTTCACTGGGACTTGAGTGGCGATCAGTGCGTTGGCATTGGGGACAAACCCACCTAGCAGGCCCAGTAATGCCCTTAAAGCCAGTAGTTGCCAAATATTTTGCGCAAAGCCAATTAATACCATTACGATAGCCATACCTAAGGCAGAACGTAATAACATTAATTTACGCCCTTTACGGTCGGACAAGCGCCCCCAAAATGGTGCCGCAATGGCTGAAAATAAGAAGGTAATACTGAAAACTGCGCCGGTCCATAAGTTCAACGAAGCATGGTCTTTGACACCGAGTTGCTCGATGTAAAGGGGGAGAAAAGGCATAATCAAGCTAAAGGCGGCACCGGTTAAAAAACACCCGAACCACACAACGTAGAGATTTCGTTTCCAATAGCCTGTTTTTCCTGTCATACATTGTCCTTCAGTATTGCTGGCTTCACTTAGTTGCCCCTTATACGACGAAATTTTAAAGGGGCTTCAAAGTGTCACCTAGCTGTAGGTCAAATTATTCAGGAGAAAGAATGAATTAAGGTAATGAACTACAGCTAAAAGTTAATGGTGTATTTTATCTAAATCCCCATACAAAGAAGATTCTCCTTCGGGACGCGTCTTGAAACGGCGGTGTAGCCACATATATTGCTCAGGCGCTCTAAGGATTTCTTTTTCAATGATTTGATTCATTTTTGTTGCCGTCGCAAGGTTATCTTCAATAGGGAAGTTATCTATAGCTGGCTGGATGATTAATTCGTAGCCTTTTGCATTCGGTAAACGCTTTGGCGTAAAAGGCACCACTAAAGGTGATGCAAGACGCAAAATAATTTGTGAACCATTGGTGGTCGCGGCATTTTTTACGGCAAATAATGGTGCAAAAGTACTGTTACGTGGGCCATAATCGTGATCAGGGGCATACCAGAGAATTTCCCCATTTTTTAAGTCACGCACCATTCCTTTCATATCTTTGCGGTCAAGCATGTATTTGTTAGAACGCAAGCGGCCACGAGTTTGCAGCCAATCGAGTAAATCATTGTCATTAGCCCGATACACACCGATCCCTGGGTTTAACATTCCAAAAGCTCGGGCACCAATCTCAAGTGTTAGGAAGTGCACACCAAGGGCGATAATCCCTCGGCCTGTTTCTCGTGCTGCGGCTGCATTTTCAGCCCCAATAACTTTAACCCAACGCTGGACTCGCCAATCAGGCCAAAACCATGCCATACCGGTTTCAAAAAGCCCCATACCAACTGATTCAAAATTTTTGTCGATACAGAGCTGCCTTTCTTTTAAGCTCATATCTGGAAAGCATAGCTCAAGATTGCGATCAGCAACTTGAACCCGTTTCTTTAAAAAGCGCATCGACAGTAGACCTAAACGAGTTCCCAGCCAATAAATAACGGGATAAGGCAATAAAACAAGCAGATATAAGATGCCAATACCCACCCATGTTAACCAGTAACGAGGGTGAAGAAAACGTTTTTGAAATTTTGGGGCTAATATCATGAGTATCCGAATATTTTAGTTAGTCATGGTTAATGAATAAAAAGACTAGGTTAAATTATATCAAATTATTCGTTTAAAGCGTTAACCGCCTGCATGGTACTCATTAACTCAGCTAAATTACGTACCGCCATTTTTTCCATTACTCGCGAACGATGAACCTCAACGGTTCGTACAGAAACGCAGGCTGCCTCGGCAATTTCACGGTTAATCAAACCTTGCAAAACGTAGTGGCAAATGTCTTTCTCGCGGGGAGTGAGCGTCTCATAACGTTGTTTTAATAAATAACGTTCAGTTGCCTTTGTTGTTTGCGCCCGCGCTTGGTCAAGGGTTTTTGCCAGTAGTTGGCTATCTATCGGTTTTTGCAGGAAATCGACAGCCCCTAATTTAACTTGTTCCACTGCCATTGGAATATCACCATGACCCGACAGAAATATGACCGCTAGCGTGCTTTGTTGCTCCCTAAGATACCGATGAACTTGCCGACCATCCAGTTTAGGCATACGCATATCCAACAAAACCACCCCTTCTTGATGAAGGGCTGCATTCTGAATAAATGTTTCGCTGTCATTCCACACGGTGACACTATAGCCAAGGGTTTCTAGTAAAAATTGGCAAGCATCGGTCACATCGGTGTCATCATCCACTAGATGAATAACTGGCATCAATTTATACCTCGTAGTTTAGAGGGGGACAAAATAAAGTATTAGCTGATGAGCGTTGATTGTCTTAATAAAGCTATTGTCACATAGACTTAAAGTTAATGTTATCAATTGTGTGGCAAAACATGCTTAATTTATTGAATTATTATAGTAGTTGAAAATTAAGGTCACTCGTAGGCCATTTAACCCTTCATCAGTGATATTATTTTCAATGCGAATATCGCCGCCTTGGCTTTGGATCAAACGCTGGCAGATCACCAACCCTAGCCCCAAACCTTCTTTTTTAGTGGTATGAAATGGGATGATCCCTTGTTCTAGTTGTTCGGTCGGCATTCCTCCTGCGTTATCTTGTAAAACCAGAAGAAAGCGGTCTTGTGCAAAGTGAAAACCAAAGCTCAGGGTTGTGGCTCCGGCTTGTAAACTGTTGCTCACTAAATTAGAAAGGAGTTGTTCAAGCAGTGTATCGGGCAAAGTCAGGGTGACATCAGGTGTCTCTGGTAATAGCAATTTTGCATCTGGATAGTGCTGATCTACACGTAAAAGTTGCCAGATATGATTAATGGCTTGCCTCACTGATTGCTGGTTTAATGTTACCGCTGGGTCTTGACCCGGTTTCCCTGCCCAAAGACGTAAGTTGCGAATAATGTCTGCACCACGTTGCGCTTGGTCATCGATTTTAGTTAACGCACTAATGAGTGGGTGGTTATTTGACTCCTTGCTAAGGCGTAAGATACACCCTTGCGCATAATGACGAATGGCAGATAAAGGTTGGTTCAGTTCATGGGCAAAGCCCGATGCCATTTCGCCTAAAATATTTAATCGCTGAGCTTTTTGTAAATTGGCTTCTTGTTCTCGTAAGCGGTTGTGCGCCACTTCGAGTTGCCGGCTTCGGCGCCTAACTAAGAAGGCAATCCAAATGTGATTTACGCCTAGTAAAACAAAGAACAACGCAACAAGGCTAATAGTAATTTGGTTTTGAATGGTCCAACTGACGATATCTTGCCATATTTGCCGCTGTTGTGGATGTTGATTCACATCGCGGAGCAAAGTTTCGACTTGAGTGACGGAGGCAGGAGCCCCCCAACGCATAGTGGTATTATCCGTTGAAAGTAACGTTTTAGTGACTTTATCGACCAAATTGTCTGGAACATCGCTTAATGCGGCGAAAGACCAGTTTGGGTATAGCTCGGTACTAGTTAAACAAGATAATGAACTTGGATGCTGAATTAACGGACGAAACTGGGTTTTATCAATTAGCCCTTCACTGTGCATATTTTCTAATAAACAGACAGGGACAATGGCAGCAGACAATGAGTCATCCCGTAGTGCATATAATAGGGCATCCGCAGGGAACCCTAAAAACTGCATTTGAAAGTCTTTAGCCGCGTCATACCCCATATCTCTTAATACCTTATAGCCTAATAAGTAACCACCAAAGGCATCAGGTGAAATGGCACCAACTTTTTTACCAATCAAATGCTTTACGTCAGAAATATCACTTTCTTTTCGTACCAGTATCAAACTGCCAATCACATTACGGGTGGTGCTATTTGGTTCGACATCAGAACGTAATGATAATAGCCAGCGCAAGTGATAGCGATTATCTAATTGAATAAACTGCGCGGGGTTGGTCAGTAAAAAATCAATTTTGCGGTTAGAAATAGCTTCTTTCATTTCATCAAGGTTTAACGGCAATAAAGTAAACCGTTCCCCCTGAATAGAATCATTGAGTGTGTCAATTAATGGTTGCCAATGGGATTGTGTGGTACTGGGCCCACGCAAAGCCAGTACCCCGATGGTCCATTGTGCAGAAATGGCCGGTAAGGACCACATAAGCAGCGTAATTAATAGTATGTGATACAACGGTATAGATGTTTTTTTTAACATATTTGGCTTATTCGTTGCGTTAGATCAATTTAGCTACGGGTATGTGGTAAACCACAATAGGGCGGTGGTGCCTCTCTTCTTACAATGGCATTACAAGTTTTATCAAGATAATACAGTAGTTTTAAAGAGAAATAACAATTTCAGTGGTTATCTTAACGAGACTGTATTCATTGTCAATAACACATGCAATACAAATAACATATTGATTAATAACTTTTATTTTCGCATTAGCAATGTCAGTACTGGAGCCTATTATGGATCTGAGTAAACGAAAATTTCTACAACAAATTGGGGCTGTGACTGCGGGAGCATCATTAATTCCCATTGCAGAAGCTGGTCTAAATTTTTCTCCTACGCGTAGAGAAGGCAACCCAGAAAAACGATATGGAATGTTGATTGATTTACGTCGTTGTATTGGTTGCCAATCTTGCACAGTCAGCTGCTCTGTTGAAAACCAAACCCCTCAAGGGCAATTTAGAACCACAGTTAACCAATATCAAGTTGCGGTTAAGGGCGAAGAAGGGTTTACCAATGTACTTCTACCTCGCTTATGTAACCACTGCGATAATCCTCCTTGCGTACCCGTATGCCCTGTTCAAGCAACTTTCCAACGGGAAGACGGCATAGTAGTCGTTGATAATGAACGTTGCGTAGGGTGTGCTTACTGTGTACAAGCCTGCCCATATGATGCGCGTTTTATCAACCATTCAACCCAAACTGCAGATAAATGTACGTTTTGCGCTCATCGTTTAGAAGTTGGTTTATTACCTGCTTGTGTTGAATCTTGTGTAGGTGGCGCTCGCATTATCGGCGATTTAAAAGACCCTAACAGTACTATTCGTAAAATGCTGACTGAGCATGAAGCAGAAATTAAAGTACTCAAGCCAGAAAGTGGCACCTTACCGCAAGTATTCTATCTCGGTTTAGATGATGCGTTTGTTCAGCCGCTGCAAGGTAAAGGGCAGCCCGCGTTATGGCAGGAGGTATTCTGATGAATGGCCAAGTGACTTATATTTCTGAAATGATGGCTCAGCCACAAGAATTTTTTTGGCTTCCTTGGGCGGTACAATACTTTTTCTTTATTGGAATCGCCTCTTGCGCGGTGCTGTATGCCTGTTATTTACATTGGCAAAACAAAAGTGAAAACAGCCGCTTAGAAATGATTTCCGTATTTATTGCTATCACAATGGGGATCACTGCACCGCTTGCACTAACGGCAGATTTACACCAAACCGCAAGAGTATGGCATTTTTATGCACACCCAACGTTATGGTCTTGGATGTGGTGGGGCTCTGTATTATTACCCTTATTTACCACATTTATCGGCTTATACTTTGTTGCTTTAATCGTCAAAATGATTTGGAAAAAACACTTTAAAGCGACGCGCTGGGTGGCATTGCTTGCCGCATTATCGGCAATTGGCCTGCTACTTTATACCGGTCGTGAGGCATCTGTATTAACGGCTCGCCCAATCTGGAACAGCTGGTGGATGCCAGTACTTATGTTCTTGAGTGCATTACAGGTTCTGCCTGCATTGATTGGACTCGGTGCTCGTCGTGAGCCCCAATATCAAAACCGTTTAGCACGCTTCCAAGTGATTACATTGTTACTATTTGCTGTCTGTTTTGCGCTATGGCTTTCAGGGGATACCACATCGGGTATTGCTGTACGCCAACAAATAGACATGGCGAGCCCAGGTTGGTGGATGCTAATGGGGGTATGTGCACTGTGGTTAGTGGCTTTCGGAATGTCTGCGAGTAATGTAAAAGCCGTTCGTTCTGTCCCTTACATTACCGTTTTAGCATTAGTATCGATGGCTTTTGCTTGGACATTACGTTGGATTTTCCTAATGGAAGTTCAAGCTGTACCAAAATATAACATTATCGCTAACCCATATCATTTCCCACTGGGAACCGATGGACTATTGGCTATCGTAGGAACATTTGGTTTATGGATTGCGTTAACAATTATTGTTCGTGAAGGTGTTCGCTGGTTTGCGGGGAGAGTGCAACATGGCTAAATTCTCAAGACGTCAATGGCTTAAAGGTGGTTTGGTAGTTGGTGGTATCGCATTATTTGGTGCAAGCTACCGAGATGTGGCCAAACGCGCAGTCGATGGGCTAGTTAACGGCACTTCTGGTAAAGTCACTCTTGACCGCATTAATGGCAACTCTTTGCGACCAGAAGGTCAGGCGACTAAAGGCTGGCAAGAAAACCCGGAACAAGTAGTTGCAATGACCCAATGCTTTGGTTGTTGGACACAATGTGGTATTCGTGCCCGTGTCGATACCGCTAAAAATGAAGTATTACGTATCGCAGGTAACCCTTATCACCCATTATCACACGAAGAGCATTTTCCTTATGGAATGCCGCTGAAAACTGCATTTAATAAAATGAGCGGGGAATCAGGGCTAGAACATCGGTCAACCGCTTGTGCACGTGGGGCAACCTTAATGGAAGGTTTAACTAGTCCACTGCGTATTTTAGAACCAATGAAACGTGTTGGTAAACGTGGAGAAGGCAAGTGGCAACGCATCAGTTTTGAGCAATTAATTAAAGAAGTTGTTGAAGGCGGTGATTTATTTGGTGAAGGCCATGTTGATGGTTTAAGAGCTATTCGTGACCTTGAAACGCCACTTGACCCAGCACAGCCAAAATTGGGCCCCAAAGCGAACCAGCTGCTGGTAACTAACGCAGGGGACGACGGGCGTGATGGGTTTATTCGTCGCTTTGCTCAAAACGCGTTTGGCAGTAAAAATTTCGGTGCCCACGGTTCCTATTGCGGTCTTGCTTATCGCGCCGGTTCGGGTGCTTTAATGGATGACTTAAACAAAAATGCGCACGTAAAACCAGATTGGGATAACGTTCGTTTTGCATTATTCCTTGGAACCTCACCTGCTCAGTCAGGTAACCCATTTAAACGCCAAGGTCGCCAGTTAGCGACAGCACGTCTGCGTGACTCGTTTAACTATGTGGTGGTTTCTCCTGCGCTACCACTGACAACCACACTGGCTAATGACCATGGTCACTGGGTGCCAGTACAACCCGGAACTGATGCAGCGTTAGTCATGGGAATGATCCGCTGGATCATTGAAAATGAGCGTTATAATGCCAAGTACCTTAGCGTGCCTAGTGAGAAATCAATGGAAGCGATGGGGGAGAAAAGTTGGACAAACTCAACGCATTTAGTCATTACTGATGATGCTCACCCATTAGCAGGCAAATTATTAATTTCATCTTATCTTACTGGCGAAGGCGACGATGAAAAAGCTTATGTCGTCCAAGATACGTCTGGTGAATTGAAACTTGCCAGTGAAGTCCCAGCCGCAGAGTTGTTTGTCACTCGCCAAGTGACATTGCATGATGGCAGTGAAGTTACCGTAAAATCGAGCTTCCAATGCTTAAAAGAAGCGGCCAATCGTATGACACTCCAAGAATATAGCGATCGCTGCCATGTTCCAGTGAAAACCATTGAATCATTAGGTAGAGCATTAACGTCATATGATAGAAAAGCTGCCGTTATTTCTCATGGCGGCATGATGGGCGGTAATGGCTTTTACACTGCATGGTCAGTCGTTATGCTTAACGCATTGATTGGTAACTTGAACTTGAAAGGTGGTGTGTCCGTTGGGGGCGGTAAATTCAACGGTGAAATGGATGGTCCACGTTACAAAATTGCCAGCTACAAAGGCAAAGTAAAACCAAAAGGCGTTGTTTTATCGCGTAGTAATGAAGTGTATGAAAAATCAGATGAGTTCAAAGCGCGCCTTGCGGCAGGGGAAAATCCGTATCCTGCAAAAGCACCTTGGTATCCGTTTGCTAAAGGGCAACTCACTGAGCAACTGGCATCAGCATTAATGGGTTATCCTTATGCATTAAAAGCTTGGATCACCAATATGACCAACCCGGTGTATGGAATCGCGGGTATCCGCCAAGTGATGGAAGAAAAACTGAAAGATCCAAAACACCTTCCGTTGATTATCGGTATTGATGCCTTTATGAATGAAACCACTGCGCTGGCAGATTATATCGTACCGGATACCCATAATTTTGAAAGTTGGGGTTTTAGCGCTCCTTGGTCAGGGGTTCAAGTTAAAGCGAGTACAGCGCGTTGGCCGATTGTTGAGTCACGCACCGCCAAAACGGCAGATGGTCAGCCCGTATCGATGGAAAGCTTCTGTATTGCAGTTGCCAAAGAATTGGGGTTACCTGGTTTTGGCGACAACGTGATTGAAGATATGGATGGCAACCTGCATTCACTAAATACAGCGGAAGATTATTATTTACGTGTTGCTGCGAATATGGCGTGGCTAGGTGAAAAACCAGTACCAGAAGCCGCTTCGGAAGATATCCAAATTAGTGGGGTAGAACGTATTTTACCTGCGATCACCAATACGCTAAAACCTGAAGAAGTTCGCCGTGTTGCTTATATCTTTACGCGAGGTGGCCGTTTCGCACCATATGAAAAAGCATGGGATGGCGATGCAACTGGTCCGCAATGGAAAAAAGGCTTACAAATTTGGAACCCAACTGTGGCCGTTAATCGCCACGCGATCACCGGTGAACGTTACAGTGGTTGCCCTACATATTACCCACCGCGTATGGCAAATGGTGACGATGTGAATGTGGTGTTCCCAGAAAAAGAATGGCCATTGAAACTAATGTCATTCAAATCCCATGTGATGAGTAGTTCGACAACAGTAATTGAACGCTTACGTCATGTTAAACCTACGAATCTTGTTGCTATTCACCCTGATGATGCTGCAAAAGTGGGGGTTAAACACGGAGATTGGATACGTATTACCACACCGGGTGGCCAAGCAGAGGCTCAAGTGAGTGTGCTTGATGGCGTGATGCCGGGAGTACTTGCAATTGAACATGGCTATGGTCATACCGAAATGGGCGCGAAACAGCATTATTTAGATGACCAACCGATGCCAATGAATGCTGCAAATGGTTCAGGGATCAATCTAAACGATTTAGGTTTTGCAGACCCAACAAGGGAAGTCGCCAATACATGGTTAGATTGGGTATCGGGTGCTTCTGTACGTCAAGGTTTACCTGCTCGAATTGAGCTCATTGGTTAAAAGAAGTAGTAAGGGTTGCTAGTGTGTGAGGGGCTGCATAGTCTCATCATTAGCAATCTGTTTTAAGCAGTTGACATTGCGCATAACACAGTGAGATTACCACACTGTAACTTCGGCAAATGCCTGGGAGGGGGAGCCCTCCCTTTTTTATTGGGTTAACGCAGAAGTGGCGAAATAGATTGCTCCAGCCCGACACTTTGTAGCATCAAAGCCCCCATCAGTATAAAGAAAACACCGGCAAAAATTTTTAATGCTATTCCCCAATATGGGGACAGCTGTTTTCCTGTTAACCGCGATAAACGAATAGCTTTATCACGCATAAAATGAACAAAAATAGCAATTAAACAAATGGTTAATGCTGTACCAACCGCCATTGCTAGCGCCGCGATAACTCCCCATGCGTATACTTCAATCACATAAGAAAATAATAATACGAGAATGGCACCAGAGCAAGGGCGTGCCCCCATTGATAGAATAATCAACACTTTACTTTTAAAACTAGATTGAATTTGGTGAGATTGGATGACGTGCTGATGACCACAGTGACAAACGGGGTGTGGTGTCAATGTGTTGGGCTGGATCATTCGCTTGGTTGATTGTGTTAATAGCTTAAGGTTTTTTATCACTAGTGGTGATAATGCCCTAGAAAGGCGTGTTTGCCAGTAACGGCGTAAAGCAGTAATACATAAAAAACAGCCAAGTATTATGACAAATAAATAGCTTAATTGTTCTGCATATAAGCTGACCTGATTCAAATGTTTGGTGGATAGCTGAAATAACACTAACACGACAGAAACTAACGTAATAGCAACGACCCCTTGTAAGAGCGATGCTAATAAACTAATGATAACACTCTGTTTTAAATGAGTTCCTTGGGTCGCTATATAGGTTGTGATAATGAGCTTTCCATGGCCAGGTCCCAGAGCATGTAAAAAACCGTATAAAAAGCTAACGGCAATTAGCAAACTTCCAGCATACAGTGGGTGTGAGCTGGTTTCTTGTAGTAAATCCGATAAACCTTGGTTTAACTGTTTTTGCCAGCCAATACTCAGTTGTAACCATGTTCCCCAATAGCGATACGCTAGCCAAATGGCGAAAGCTAATAAACTAAACGAGACAATGATTAGCAAAGTTTTTGTTGCTTTGTATACAGAGGATGAGGGGGTTAAGGACATCGAATATCAACTCGCTGTGCAAACTGTTTCCCAAGCGCTAAATCTTCTTCTGGGGTATCACTTTTATCTAAAGAAAATGCGTAAGCCCGCATCGAATCGGTGATATTGGCTTCTTGTAAGTCAATATCACAATTGGCTGCTAATTCAATTGGCAGAGTAATTTGTTGTTTATTTTGATACGTCATACTGACATAAAAGCTAGGGTCATAAGTTTGTATTTTGATATGTGAATCTGCAATAGGTAGTGGCTGCATAAATGAAGCTGTAAAGAAAAATACTAATGAAAACCCCTCTTTTTCTAAATGGTAGCTGTCAGGGATACGCTTAAAGTTAACCTTTTTGTCTTGATAATAAAAATCAGTGAAATAATTTTGCATTAAAATATTAGCCATAATAATGGCTTCTTGTTGTTTCCAGCGTGGGTCATCGGGTTTAACCCCTTTCAATTCATAGGCAATATCTGCCGATGTCATCGGGTCCATCTTCCAAACATAGCTTATACCTGAGTATTTGTTTTGTTTGGTTTCAAGGGACATTTGCATCTCAATAAAACTATGAGGATGCGCTGCAACGTGTGGCGCAAAGATAGCCAGTATTAATAGATATAAAGGAAAAAAACGTCTCATAAAGATAATCTAATTAGCCAAATATAAATATGTTATAACATAACGAATGGTGGGCGGGCATTAAAAACTTTCTGTTGATGTTTTATTTACAATACCCCTGCAAATAAAGGGTTTTTTATTAACATAATAACAGCGATAATATCCACCAAGATTAAAAAGCCTCAAGCAATGAGCTGAAATCTGAATAAATAGAAAATTATCAACGAGTTAAATAGGATTAAGAACACCATGCCAGTGTTACATAACCAAATTTCAAATAAAATATTAAAAGAACGCATGTTGGCGGAAACAGAGCCACGTACCACAATTTCTTTTTATAAATATTTTAATATTCAAGACCCAGTGGCGTTTCGCAATGAATGGTATCAACAGTTTACAGCGCTGAGTGTTTTTGGGCGTGTCTACATTGCGAAAGAAGGGGTGAATGCACAAATCAGTGTGCCTGAATCTAATGTTGATGCTTTGCGCGAACTGATATATTCCACTGATACCGCACTAAATAACCTGCGTTTAAATATTGCGATTGACGATGACGGTAAGTCTTTCTGGGTGTTACGCATGAAAGTACGTGATCGCGTGGTGGCAGATGGCATCGAAGATGAAACCTTTAACCCAGCGAATACAGGGCAATATCTGAAAGCTCACGAAGTGAATGAAATGATTGACGATCCAAACACGGTATTCGTTGATATGCGTAATCATTACGAATATGAAGTGGGTCGTTTTGATAATGCAATTGAAATTCCATCAGATACTTTTAGGGAACAGCTGCCGATGGCAGTGGAAATGCTGCAAGAGCAAAAAGATAAAAATGTTGTCATGTATTGCACTGGGGGGATTCGCTGTGAAAAAGCCAGTGCATATATGCTGCATAATGGCTTTAAAAATGTATACCATGTTGAAGGTGGCGTTATTGAGTATGCACGTAAAGCAAAGGAACAAGGTTTACCATTACGTTTTAAAGGGAAAAACTTTGTGTTCGACAACCGTATGGGAGAGCGCATTACGGATGATACTTTAGCCCAATGCCACCAGTGTGGTGCACCATGTGATACCCATACTAATTGCAGTAATGATGGCTGCCACTTGTTGTTTATCCAATGCCCTAGCTGTGCAGAAAAATACGAGGGTTGCTGTAGTGTTTCTTGTACTGAGGAAATGAAACTCCCAGAGCAAGAACAACGTGCTCGCCGTGCAGGCCGTGAAGTCAGCAATAAGATTTTTAATAAATCACGTCATCGTTTATCAGATGGCTTATTAAATAAAGAATAACGATAATAAGAAAGCCCTTTAATTAGGGCTCTCTCTTAATATAAATATTTAAATACATTATAGATAAAAAACAATTCAATTCTGTTTTTTACAAACACTTTCGAAGTGATATGTCTTTTCTGTGAATAAACCGTGCTATTACTAATCCCTAGTTTCCTTGAGATAATATGATTAGGTGTTTCATTCATCCAGTTATTAATAATGTTTTGTTCTTTTGCAGTGAAGATGGATGAATCTATATTATTAGCGAGCTTCGTGATATGTTCTATTTGTTCGTGTTCTCGAATCACTTTATCAAGGGTTTGGGTAATAATATTTTTGGATAGAATGAAATAGTTATCTTTTAATAACAATGGGTTGGCTGTTTGTGGGTAAGGGGCATTTATATAAATATAAAACCTAATATTATTTTTTCTATTTAATAGATCTTGTAATACTGGACAGTAATTAGAGTAATGACAATAATAAGTTAAATTAGCCAATACAATACTTGGCGTGAATTCATTTATAAACCTGATAGCTTCCTCAATACAACCTGTACTAATAAATTCTAATTTTTCATTTTTAGATAAATATTCAGTAATGCCAAGTCTAGTGTAATAACATTCATCAATAACTAATATTCGCATCGGGAACATCCTTGTTCGAAAAGAGTCTTACAATAAATGGGAATTGCTAGTGAAGTCAACCGAGGATTAATAAAAATAGTAAATAGTGTTTTTATTTACAATTGTTATTTAGTTAAAAAGGTACAAGTAGTTATATATAAATATATAACTACTTGTTTGGTGAATATTATATAAAATAAAATGGATATTAAATTCTTAAATATCCATTCATTTCCCTAGTGTGTTTTAAGATTAAGTTCGATATATTCGCCTGACTCTATCTTATCTACGCCAGCTTGAAGTATATTAATCAATTGCTTAGCAACATCAGTCGTTAGCCACATAGTTTTATCCACAATGGCATCTCCTGAGTTTTTATCTTGTTCAGGGAGGTAGTGCAAACGCAACATCATCGCATCGTAGGAATCTACTGTGCTGATGTCCCAGCCAACAACTGGGTGAGTTTGAATAACATCATCTTTTCTATTCATGAAACCTCCTAATCAAACAGCGTGATAAATAGTAAATATCTATAACTGACTAAGAGCAATGTTCTCGAAATGAAGCCACTTTTAGTATAAGGAGATTTCGCTAATAAGGAAGCAATTAAAAATTTTTTTTGTATAAATGGCAGGAAATGCACAAAAATGGTGAGTATGACTATAAAAAGTAATATAGGAAGCCCAAATAGCTTCCTATAAGTGCTAATTATTTAGAAAGTGCGATTGTCCACTGAGAGTCCTCACCTGCTAAGAAAGGGATCAGCTTGTCATTACAACAATCAATTGATTCACAAGTAATATTGGGCTCTTTAGTTAATGTAATAAACCCGTCGTTAACAGGTAAATTATAAAACTTAGGGCCATTGAGTGAACAGAATGCTTCGAAGTGTGCTAGAGCGCCAAGTTCTTCAAAAACAGTGGCATAAGCGGCTAATGCAGTTGGCGCATTAAACACGCCAGCACACCCACAAGATGATTCTTTACGTGATTGCACATGTGGAGCCGTATCGGTACCTAGGAAAAAACGGTCACAGCCTGATGCTACCGCTGAGCGTAGTGCTTCTTGGTGAACGTTACGTTTTAAAATAGGTAAGCAGAATAAATGTGGCCTGACACCACCGACTAACATGTGATTACGGTTAAACATTAAATGCTGTGGTGTCAATGTGGCTGCGGTATATTCATTTGCTTCTTGGACGTATTGGGCCGCTTCTTTGGTCGTGATATGCTCAAACACAACCTTTAATTGTGGAAACTGCGCGCGCAAAGGTAGCATAACGTGTTCTATAAACAGCGCTTCACGGTCAAAAATATCAATATGGCTAGCGGTTACTTCCCCATGAATTAGCAAGGGCATACCTGCTTGTTCCATAGCCGCTAGTACGGGATAAATCTTTTTGATATCTGAGACACCATGGCTGGAATTAGTTGTCGCATTGGCAGGATACAATTTACAAGCCGTAAATACCCCTTCATGGAAGCCTTTAATCAGCTCAACAGGGTCAGTGCTATCAGTGAGGTAACATGTCATCAAGGGGGTAAATTGGTGACCTTCTGGAACGGCTTGAATAATACGTTCACGATAAGCTTTTGCCGCTTCAATTGTCGTCACTGGGGGGACAAGATTAGGCATGACAATGGCACGGCCAAAAAATTCACTCGTATAGGGAACGACCGTTTTTAACATATCATCATCGCGAAAATGAACATGCCAATCATCAGGGCGGCGGATTGTTAGGGTAGTTACAGTTGTCATTAAACCGGCTCCATAAGGGTAGAGAGGGGTGATGAGCGGGTGCTCAAGCCGGGATAGAATGATAAAGGGAAAGTCAAAAAATAGCTATGAGAAATCACAATTAAGGTTAATGTCATAGATAGATGAGGGGGAGATTAATGTACCAAAAGCAAAAAGCCTGCTTAATGATTAAGCAGGCTTTTCTAAATGATTGGCTCCTCCAGCTGGACTTGAACCAGCGACATACGGATTAACAGTCCGCCGTTCTACCGACTGAACTATGGAGGAACTCCTTGGTACGCAGAGGATATTAGCTTTCTCTTACTGGATTGTCAAAGGAGAATATCGAAAAAAAAGTTCGTTTGGCTGTTATCTGTGCGAACTGGGGGAAGTTTGATCGAAAATGATTTGGTGACAGTGAATTGAGGTTCATGCTGATAGGTAAATGAGTTAAAAGGTAAACCTCTATCATCTGTTCGTGGCTAAATTTTAGGTTGTTATTTCAGTGACTAACTTGTGGCTAATCACTGAGTTTGTAAACACGATTTGGTCGTCAAGAGACCTAGAAGCGTTAAAGAGGGATAACTAACACGGGTTGTCGAACGCCATTTAGCAAACCGCGGGTAACAGAAGTATTAAGCCAGCTAATACGCTTTTGGCTTTGAGAGCGCTATTTATTGTCCAAGCTTGGCATCTGCGTTTAGATAGAGACCCTGCACATCAATGGTTACGACAAGCGATAAAACAAATTTTCCTTGAAAAAGAGTGAGTGAAAATATACGGGGGAATTTATAATGGGGGCTTTACGGTATATAACCAGTTTGTGTGTGGTGGGTACTCAGTAGAAATAGATAGCAAAAATCCCGCACTAGGCGGGCTTCTTAAATTTGGCTCCTCCAGCTGGACTTGAACCAGCGACATACGGATTAACAGTCCGCCGTTCTACCGACTGAACTATGGAGGAATTGCTTTGTTCCTGAGAACGAGGCGCATATTACCCATCCTATACTCAGTTGTAAAGCATAAAAATAAAAAAAATGATTAACTGCGTGTTAAGTAAGCAACTTGATGGTTATCTACCCCAATATGCATCAAAATTCAGGAAGTTTAGATAGTCATAGATAACAGAAAGGAATAAAAGGGCGAACCATTTTTTTGCCGATAGTACTGATAAGCTATAAGTACAACGAAAGTGAAGTTATTCGTTGAACCAATAATTTGCATCAACAATGATATGAAATAAAAAAGAGAGGATAGGTATGGATAACAAAAAGCCCGCACTAGGCGGGCTTCTTAAATTTGGCTCCTCCAGCTGGACTTGAACCAGCGACATACGGATTAACAGTCCGCCGTTCTACCGACTGAACTATGGAGGAATTGCTTGTTCCTGAGAACGAGGCGAATATTAACGAGATCGACTCAGGCTGTCAACGGTAAAAACACAAAAAAAATCTAATTGCTCACTCACTGTTCATTATGGCTAACTTTTACGCTAGCTAATTGATAATGCATTAATTTTGTGTTGCTAATTTACCTTGTAATGGCGTAGAAACTTCAGGGAAAACGACATGATAAATATCATAAAATGAAATTTCCCCTTTCAAGGCAATTAAACGTGATATTTCTTGCTTAATGGCTTGGCTAACCTCTTTCGAATCAAGTATTTTACGCACTGCGTTATCTGAAACTGGCTCAGTGACAAACCACTCACCGTTATAGCAAACACGTAAATCTAATACGCCGATATCTTCAAAGTGATAAACGGGTTTAATATCAAAAAGTAAAACACTGGCTAAAACTAAAAACAAGACAGTAATACCGAGTGTCCAATAAGGGCCAAAATATGGCGCGTACCAAAGAATAATAGCAAGAGGGATATAAGCGGCGACCATACCGATACATAAGTAAGGGTGATTACCAAGGAACTGGCTATTAAAGTAAGGCTTACCATCACGTTTTTCGCGTTTATTGATGGCATCTAAATCTTCAATGAGTATTTGTTTGATAATATCCATGTGATAACTCTCTGTCAGATATCTATACTAGGAGAGTATCACGAGCAGATTCGATTGTTATATATCAGTTAAGAAAAATATTTACTGGGATTGTCATTGTGGTGGGCATTTCTTGATTGTCTTTTTATAAAACAGGGCTCTTTTTTATTAAATTTTTTTGTAAACTATCAACCAAATGCTGTGTTTTTATTAACATTATAGCCTGTAAAAGTGACGAACTCGAAAAAAATGCACAATTTTAGCGTTTGAACATATAAAATAGTTGCTATTATCTTTAAGTCATGAGTTAATGAGTATCGGCCTGTTTAGCAGTCCTATTTGATGTATGATTACTAAGTTAGTGTGTTCTAAAGAAGAAAGTTATCACAGATAGCCTTTGACCGTGACGCTTCATCTTGGTGTTTTCCTGATTAAATAGTTGACTCTGGCCCGTATATGCCAAAAAGGCAAGTTTTTTTGATGTTATATAGGAAAAGTCAAATGTCCGACAAAATGAAAGGTCAAGTTAAGTGGTTCAACGAGTCTAAAGGCTTCGGTTTCATCACTCCTGCTGATGGTAGCAAAGACGTTTTCGTCCACTTCTCTGCCATTCAGGGCGCTGGTTTCAAAACTCTGGCTGAAGGCCAGCAAGTTGAATTCACCATTGAAAACGGTGCAAAAGGCCCAGCAGCTGCTAACGTAACTGCAATCTAAGCTTATTGCTTAACTGATTTTCTAAAGCCCGTCATTTCTAATGACGGGCTTTTTCGTTTTTATTACATTTATGATTAACATCATTTCATTGGAAACTAAGTGTTATGAATATTAATGACCGTGTTTATGTAAAAACCGATGGGCAAGAGCGCCGAGAAGGTAAAATTTTACTCATTGAACCTTTCAATGAAGGCGTCATGTATTTAATTTCATTGCCGGATTACCCAGAAGGTATTTGGTTTTTTAATGAAAAAGATGGTGATGAAGGGACTTTTGTTGTCCCAATTGAAGGGTAGAGTTTTACTTTATTTAAAATAAATTAACACTTTGTTCTTTACATCATAAATTTCCCCACCTATACTCCACCCATCTTTTACTTAGGAGATTATTACTTGGACAGTCAGAGTTGGAATAAAAACTTAATTTAACGGCAAGCCAGTAATCGTCTTTTCTTTTCGCTGCTTGCCACTAAGGCGGGCGGTGTCTGATATTTTTCTTCACACACACCCTTATATTATAAACAAAGTACTCTCTGCTATTTAGTTTAGTCAGTGTATTACTGCTATGTTGAGTGTGTATCATGTTGGTATATATTTACTCTCTATTCCCTCCAGGCAATAGCCAATAATTTTTAGGGTAATTTATTTACTCAAAATATGGCTATGTGCTTTTTATTAAGCATGTAAGTCTCATTATCCAAGCTGTTTTTGGAGGAGCTACTATGCTTTTTTCTCCTGATATTTTAAATCTGCTTTCTGCAATGTGCTTTGGCGCATTAATCGGTGCTGAACGCCAATGGCGTCAACGAATGGCTGGCCTTAGAACCAATGCTTTAGTGGCTACAGGTGCTGCGGTATTTATTTTAAGTTCGGTGACAACATCACCAGATAGCCCGGGCCGTATCGCTGCGCAAGTTGTCTCAGGAATTGGTTTTCTGGGCGCAGGCGTCATTATGCGTGAAGGTATGAATATTCGTGGCTTAAATACCGCGGCAACTCTTTGGTGCTCAGCAGGGATCGGCGTGTTGTGTGGATTAGGCCAGTACTCACTCGCCTTGATGGCCACACTGTTAATTTTATGTGCCAATATTTTACTAAGGGAAGCGGCTTCGCGGATCAATAAGCAACCACAGCAGCAAGCTCTTGATGTAGAGCAGCGCTATAAAATTCGCGTTATGTGTCATCAAACCGATGAAATCCTAGTAAGAACACTTATCTTGCAAGCCATTAATGGCTTACATATTCGTTTACGGTCTTTGAGTAGCGCGGACACTTTAAAGCCTGAACAATTGGAAGTGTGTGCTGAATTTTTAGCAACACCTGCCGAGCAGAAAGAAATCGAAGCATTGGTATGCCGAATAAGCCTTGAGCAAAGTGTCAGTGCTATCAATTGGAAAGTGGCATCAGAGCTACCCGCCTGATGTTAGAAATTAACTCACTATAGGAGCCGAAATGGACGATCACCCTCCGTCATGGAGTAGAAAATGGAGCTATCTAACGGATAATTAAAAGGTTTTTATTTTGGTTAGGTAGCGTAAAAATAGGCAATTGTTGTATTAGAGACAACGCTATGACTGAAATAAGACATCAACGCAAAAGCGTTAAAGCTGCTCCTGTTCGCCAAAAATTTATTGTTGGCGAACAGGCCAGTAAAAATATTGAGCAAGTACTTAATGAATATCAAACGAATTTATTAGGTCTGACAGAAAATGAGGCGATGGATCGCCTTGTTACTGAAGGGGAAAATGAAGTTGCTCATGAAAAAGCGCCTCCTGCTTGGAAGCAATTACTCATTTCTTTTAAAAATCCATTCATATTCGTACTCATTATATTGGCAATAGTGAGTTTTTTTACTGACTATCTTATACCTGAGCGACAAGGTGATGAGACTGATTTAACTGGTGTAATAATCATTATTACAATGGTTTTGCTGAGTGGGTTACTTCGTTTTTGGCAGGAGTATCGAACTAATAAAGCTGCTGAAGCCTTGAAATCATTAGTACGTACCACTGCTACCGTATTTCGACGTGATAATAAAACAGGTCGTTCTACTCGAAAAGAAGTGCCGATCAAATGCTTAGTACCCGGTGATATTGTTTTATTATCTGCCGGTGACATGGTTCCTGCAGATTTAAAATTGGTTGAATCGAGAGACTTATTTATAAGCCAAGCTATCTTAACCGGAGAATCTATACCGGTAGAAAAATATGACACTCTAGGTGATATTTCTGCTAAAAGTTTAGAACCTGTTTCACCAACAGAAAACGAGTTATTAGAAATATCCAATATTTGTTTGATGGGGACCAATGTAACCAGTGGAACAGCGCGTGGAATTGTTGTTGCCACAGGGTCAAACACATATTTGGGGTCATTAGCTAAATCTATTGTTGGTAGTCGGGCGCAAACGTCATTCGACCGTGGTGTTAATAGTGTAAGTTGGTTACTGATCCGTTTTATGTTAGTCATGGTACCTATCGTGCTACTGATTAATGGCTTCACAAAAGGAGATTGGTTTGAAGCTACGCTATTTTCACTAGCAGTTGCTGTTGGGTTAACGCCAGAAATGTTACCGATGATCGTTAGCTCGAATCTAGCTAAAGGCGCAATAGCAATGTCAAAGCACAAAGTTATTGTCAAAAGGTTAAATGCTATTCAAAACTTTGGTGCCATGGACGTACTTTGTACTGATAAAACAGGGACGTTAACGCAAGATAAAATTATTTTAGAACACTATTTAGACAATAATGGGCAGAGAAATAGTCAAATTTTGCAATTGGGGTGGCTCAATAGTTTCCATCAAAGCGGCACTAAAAACATGATGGATCAGGCGATAATTCGCCGAGGAAGAGGGAATAGTGAAGTTGAAAAACTAAAAGCATTTCAGAAAATTGATGAATTACCGTTTGATTTTATCAGACGTAAATTATCAGTGACGGTTAGAACCCCTTCAGGAGAGGCCTTGTTAATATGCAAGGGGGCAGCCGAAGAAATGCTGGCAGTATGTCAACATTATCAGCAGGATGGACAGTCTTATTTACTTGATGAGCAGGCGAGGGCGAAAATAACTGAGCTAGTAAGTGACTATAACAGGCAAGGTTTTCGTGTGTTGTTACTTGCGACTCGTCAGTTAAATGATGCGGAAGCTAGTTTGCCCTTATCTGCACAAGCGGAGCAACAGTTGGAGTTACAAGGTATTTTAACATTCCTTGACCCAGCAAAGGAAAGCGCTATTTCTGCAATTGCTGCACTGCGTGAAAATGGGGTTACTGTTAAAGTTCTGACGGGTGATAATGCCATTATTACCGAAAAAATTTGTCATGATGTAGGGCTAAATATTAGTGAAATCATGTCAGGTTTAGAAGTTGAAGCATTATCTGATGAAGAATTAAGTCAAAAAGTAGAGCAAGTTTCTGTTTTTTGTAAATTAACGCCATTACAAAAATCGCGTATTTTAAAAAGGTTACAAGCGAACGGTCATACTGTCGGTTTCTTGGGTGATGGGATCAATGACGCTCCTGCTTTACGAGATGCCGATGTGGGGATTTCTGTTGATACTGGAACAGATATCGCCAAGGAATCAGCAGATATTATTTTGCTAGAAAAAGATTTAATGGTGTTAGAGCAGGGGGTTATTAAAGGAAGAGAGACTTTTGGTAATATTATTAAATATTTAAATATGACTGCAAGTTCAAACTTTGGTAATGTATTTTCGGTATTAATTGCCAGTGCATTTATTCCATTCCTTCCTATGCTAGCCATTCACTTGCTCGTTCAAAATTTACTGTACGATATTTCCCAACTAGCATTACCTTGGGATAAAATGGATAAAGAGTTTTTAAAACGACCTCGTAAATGGGATGCAAAAAATATTGGGCGTTTTATGATTTGGATTGGGCCAACCTCTTCAATTTTTGATATCACAACTTTCGCCTTGATGTGGTATGTGTTCCAAGCAAATAGTGTTGCCCATGAAGCGCTTTTCCAGTCAGGTTGGTTTGTTGAGGGTTTGCTCTCGCAAACATTAGTTGTCCATATGTTAAGAACACAAAAAATTCCGTTTATTCAAAGTACAGCGGCATTACCTGTATTATTAACAACAGGGCTAATTATGGCATTAGGTTTATATATTCCATTCTCTTCATTTGGTGAAATGATTGGGTTACAGCCATTACCAATAGAGTATTTCCCATGGTTAGTATTAACATTGGTGAGCTATTGTGTTGTTGCTCAATTGATGAAGCAATTTTATATTAAACGCTTTGGGACTTGGCTATAATAGATCGTTAAATAAGAAAACGGGAGGGCAAGGACTGCTCTCCCTATCTTCAACTAAACCGCCGTTTTTTTTCCGATTGAAAAGTATAAAGTAACAATCTCATCATTTGCTTGGTTGAGTTTATTTTCCAGCAATGCCACAGCTTCAGAATTTGCGCAATCTTTGACTTTCTTAAAATTAATATCCGGGAAAAAAATTTCCTGAATTCTGGCATTGACTGTATCAATTACATATTTGGTTACTGCTGCGCTATTTTCATTCGACTGTTCTTTTTTAAGGGATAGATAATGTGTAATTGCTTGTTTTATCTGAGTATGCTGAGGAAGAAGCTGTTTAATAAATAGTTGCGATGCATTTGTATCAATATCAGACTCAGGAATGCCACATTTTCTCGCAACACGATGAAAAATTTCTTTTTTATCATTAGAGGTAAGAGAGACTTTTGTTTTATCTAGTTTATCCGATAATTTTGCCCTTGTTTCATCAATAGCTCTGTTAATAGTGCTATTGATTTGAATTTTTTTTTCGCCTTTTTTAAATTCTTTTAATAGGGTAACCTTTTCGATTTGAGATTTCAGTTTGCTCACAATTTTGTGTTCATTTAACGTAATCGTATTATTCTCAAATTTAAGTTCTATTTTTTTACTATTAATATTTAAAGCTTCTTTGATCTTATGGCTAAATTTACTACAACCCTTTGTTATGGTAATAAATGGCTTGGGTGACTTGACAACTTGGTTTAAATGCATGCTCATTATTTTTCCTCAATGTATTAAATTATTTTAATTCTATTAAGTTAAGGGGGGATAAGCTTGCAAAAAACTATGGGAAAAGTGAATGTATAGGAAGGGATGATTTCCTAGGTAATTAAGAGAATAAAAAGAGCCGCAATAGGGCTCTTTTTGGAAAACTGACTAATCTAAATAATTCTTTATTATAGACCTAAAGCCGTTTTCATTTGTTTCATCGCATCAATACCTTGTTGGCAAGCTTTGTCTTGCTGGTCTTTAGGTAGTGCTGCAACTTGCTTTTTACCTTCTTCCAGTTGACCTTTCATTGCATCCAACTGTGCTTTTGCTTGAGGGTTTTCTGAAGCTTTAGCAATTAAGCTATCAACTTCAGCGAAGTAAGTATTACAAGTTTCAGTTGCACCAGCAACTTCACCTTTTTTCTCTTCCTCTGAACAAGCAGTGATCGTCAGTGCCAATAAACCCATACCACAAGCTAAAATTAACTTTTTCATAATCAACCTTATTAAATTTATTTATTTATATAGCAAAACGAAGTATATAAGAGATGTTTTTAATATCAAACGTAACAAATCCTAAAATAATACTTCAATAATATAGTGGTATATGCGAAAGGTTGGATAATAATATCGGGATATTTTTTATTTTAGATTGCTATTATTCTTATAGCGATAAAATCATTATTTATCAGTGTATTGAGTTGTTGTCATGAGACATGCATTCGAAGTAAGTACTGGGTACTAAGATAAAACATTTCAAAATTTAGCGAAGAAAATGACGTTGCTTACATATTATTGGGGTAAACATATTTTGAATTGAAAAATATGCTTACCCTAATGTTACGCATATTTACTTAACTTTATGGGGTCATATAACATTTTTATTTTTATTATAATACTTTGTTATATGCGGTATCTATTGATTAAAACAAGGGTCAATTGTAACTAAATGTTTACATGTGAGTGATGAATTGGCTTTATTAAATATTTTTAGAATTAATATCTGTACATTTAAGATGCAACTATAGATACGAAAAGTGAGCTGCTTCACAAATTTACGAATAAAACCTTTGTATATGTATAAGTTTGATTTTTAAATCAAATTTTCTTTGTACGAAGATGAAATTATAAGGTAAAGTCTTTGCCTTTAGGCAGTCTGAACAGCTCATGTCGCTATTTGGTAGGTTAACAATAAGTGTACAGAGTTAACGGTATTTAGGTTAATTAGGTTGACGCTAAATCAAATTCATACCAAAATTGACTCACTGTTGAAATTCGCCAAAGAGCGAAATACAAGTTAGAATGCTTCAAATAAAGGGTATTAAATTTTCTTACACTACATTCTCAGGAGGATCATTCTCCTAAAGAGAAAGTAAGAGGGCGAGATGCGGGGTTACTCGTATCACTATGCAACATAGCAGATATTCTATTAATGCTATGGGCATGTAATGTATGTAGCTTGATTTATCTAGTTACAATTTTATATTTAGACTTACACACAGGGCTTTACCATTATGTCTGCTTCTATTGTAAAGAAACGGCCTCTGAGTCGTTACATTAAAGATTTTAAACATAGTCAAACTCATTGTGCACATTGTCACAAAACTTTGGATCGTATCTCTTTGGTTTTCAACGATGACATCTTAAATAAAGAAGCTATCGCTGATATGACTGAATTGGTTGATGAAAGTACTTGGGGGGAACTACAAGGTAAATTTACTGCACTTTGCCGTTTTTGTAGTGAGATTTATTGCAATAGTAATACTGATTATTTTGATATCATGTCATTTAAACAGTATTTATTCTTACAGACTGAGATGAGCCATAGTACTGTTCGCGAATATGTTGTTCGCTTACGCCGCTTAGATGAGTTGTTATCTTCATCTAACTTTTCTATGAAAGAATTTACTGCAAGTAAGGTTCAAGAACAGTTAAGTGAAAAAATGACAGACTCTGCATTTAGTAACTATAATATTGCCTTGCGCAAGTATGAGCAGTATTTATTCTGGGAATCAGAAAAAACTCAATAACATATTGAAAATACATAAATAATAGCTATTTTCATTGTTATAATTTAATGAATTGGTGTCCGTAGGGCACCTTTTGCGTTTTTATAGTATTAACCTATTGTTATAAAATGAATTATTATTCGAAATAATGCCCCAAAATTCATTATTCTCATTTGATAAAAAATATGGAAGGCTGAATATTCAAGGGATAAGTAAATAATGAATAGCACTATAAAGTAAAGACCTAGTCTCATGTACGGTGAAACTAGGTCTTTTGTTTTTTAGCCGATGGTCATTAAGCTTGCGTTACCGCCCGCGGCTGCGGTATTGACACTTAAGGAGCGTTCATGAACAAGGCGTTCGATAAGCAAGTTTGTTTCACCTCGTTCAAATCCTTGTACTGAAATAATTGGCCCTTTACGTTGTGCAATAGCTGCGCAAACGTCTTTTAACTGATCACTATCGCCGTGATAAATAACCCCTTCAATTGGCTCCTTCGTTTCTTGCCAGTTTTTAGTTAATGAGATTGATTTTCTCACTTTTTCAGGAAGTGATTTAAACAGTTTTTGATGGAGTTCGCTTTGTGGCCATAAGGACTGACAACCGGAGGAAAGAACCGCGGCTAACTGAATCAAACAATCTTTTTCGTTGTCACTAATACACAGAATTAAACCACGTGGGCGTAAGGTATATGTATTTCTTTCGCCTGTTGGGCCTGGCAACACTCTGGTGGTTCCAGCTTGTGTATAGCGAGTAAATAATTCAATTACCGAAGGTTCAATAATATTATTTTGTTTTTCTACCCATTGGGCAAAGGACTCAAAAGATGACAGTAAATCTGCTCGAGCACTTGCATCCATAGGTAAATGATTATCTTGTCTTTCTAATGTATTTGAAACTGCGTTATCCGGTCGTTCACTTAATAAACGATAAAGGTATAATGGACCGCCAGCTTTAGGCCCTGTGCCTGATAAGCCTTCTCCACCAAACGGTTGAACGCCAACAACCGCTCCGACCATATTGCGGTTAACATATAAATTTCCGACTTTAGCCTTAGAGACAACTTGGTTAATTGTTTCGTCAATGCGAGTGTGTACACCTAGAGTTAACCCATAACCGGCTGCATTAATTTGGTCTACTAAGGCATCTAATTCATTACGGTTAAAGCGAACAACATGCAGAACAGGGCCAAAAATTTCTTTTTTCAGCTCGTTGACATTATCTAGTTCAATTAATGTCGGTTTAACATAAGTTCCTTCTGTTTGTTCTTGTTGATCGTCAGGGTTTTCGAAAGCGGCTTGGAATACGGCTTTCCCTTTACTGCGCATTTGCTGAATATGTTGTTCAATATTTTCTTTTGCTTCGCGGTCGATAACTGGGCCAATATCAGTAGAAAGGTGCTCAGGGTTAGCCATCCGGCATTCTTCCATTGCGCCTTTTAACATGCGGATTGTTCTATCGGCAACATCTTCTTGTACGCATAAAATGCGTAACGCGGAGCAGCGTTGACCCGCACTATCAAATGCAGAAGCAACTACATCAGCAATAACTTGCTCTGTTAGCGCAGAAGAATCGACAATCATAGCATTCAAGCCCCCGGTCTCTGCAATGAGCGGAGTAGGGCGACCTTGTGCATCTAAACGCCCAGCAATATTACGTTGTAGTAGCCCTGCAACCTCAGTTGAACCTGTAAACATGACACCACGAACACGCTTATCACCAACCAACTGTGCACCGATAGTTTCCCCTTTACCGGGTAAAAACTGTAATACATCTCTCGGTATTCCCGCTTGATGAAGTATTGATACAGCAATGGCACCAATTAGCGGAGTTTGTTCAGCAGGTTTGGCGAGGACAGTATTACCTGCAGCAAGGGCTGCCGCAATTTGCCCTGAAAATATCGCCAATGGGAAGTTCCAAGGACTGATACAGACAATCGGACCTAACGGTCGATGGGTATTATTATCAAAGTCATTTTTGACTTGGGTCGCATAATAATTGAGGAAATCTACCGCCTCTCTGACTTCAGCGATTGCATTATTGTAGGTTTTACCCGCTTCACGTACTAAGACATCCAATAATGGTTGCAATTGCTGTTCCATCAGATCGGCTGCGCGTAATAAGATAGCTGCACGTTCAGAAGGGGGCGTTGCGAACCAAATGGTTCCTGCTTCATCGGCAATATTTAAGGCATGTTCCGCCTCTTGCTCAGTAGTTTCACGAACTTGCCCGACAATATCTTTATTACATGCAGGGTTAATGATTGGTGTCGATTCAGGTATTGCTTGGGATGGTTGGAAATCCCCACCGAGTAGCGGCTGGGCAATTTTTTGCTGCATTGCTGCACTGAGTAGAGCGCTAGATAAAGACGCCAAGCGATGTTCATTAGAAAGGTCAAGGCCCATAGAATTTACACGATCTTGACCATATAAATCGCGAGGTAATGGGATTTTGGGGTGCGGTAGCCCAATTTGGCCTTCTGTTTTTGATAATTCAAGGATGTCTTTTACTGGGTCTGCGACTAGCTCATCCAGTGGAATAGTTGCGTCAGCAATACGGTTGACAAATGAAGTGTTCGCGCCATTTTCCAGTAATCGGCGAACTAAATAGGCAAGTAAGGTTTCATGGGTGCCAACAGGCGCATAAATTCGGCAAGGGCGATTAAGTTTACCATCAGCAACTTTGCCTACGACTTGTTCATATAAAGGTTCACCCATACCGTGGAGGCATTGGAATTCATATTGCCCTGGGTAATAGTTTTTACCTGCAATTTGGTAGATAGCCGCAAGAGTATGTGCATTGTGTGTCGCAAATTGAGGGTAAATTAAATTTGGTACAGACAATAATTTACGAGCGCAAGCCAGATAAGAGACGTCAGTATATACCTTACGAGTATAAACAGGGTAACCCTCTAAACCGTCAATTTGAGCACGTTTAATTTCACTATCCCAATAAGCCCCTTTAACCAGACGGATCATCAAACGGCGTTGGCTACGCTCAGCTAAATTGATAATAGAGTCAATGACAAAAGGGCAACGCTTTTGGTAGGCCTGAATAACAAAGCCGATACCATTCCAGCCCGCCAATTGTGGTTCAAAACAGAGTTTTTCTAATAAATCTAAAGAAATTTCTAAACGGTCAGCTTCTTCTGCATCAATATTAATACCAATATCATATTGGTGTGCTTGTAATACTAAAGACAAGAGACGTGGGTATAATTCATCTATGACGCGTGAGTATTGGGCACGGCTATAACGCGGGTGTAGCGCCGATAATTTAATCGAAATACCCGGACCTTCATAGATACCGCGTCCATTTGATGCTTTACCAATCGCGTGGATCGCTTGCTGGTAAGATACCATATAATCTTGGGCATCTTTTTCTGTTAACGCAGCTTCTCCGAGCATATCGTAAGAGTAACGGAAGCCTTTATCTTCAAGCTTGCGTGCATTCGCTAGCGCTTGAGATATTGTTTCTCCTGTTACGAATTGCTCCCCCATTAGGCGCATTGCCATATCAACACCTTTGCGGACTAAAGGCTCACCACTTTTACTAATGATCCGATTCAAAGAGGTCGATAGTTTTGCTTCGTTGTGGGTAGAAACCAACTTACCTGTAAATAAAAGGCCCCATGTTGCTGCATTAACGAACATTGAACTACTTTGGCCTAGGTGTGATTGCCAGTTACCATTACTAATTTTATCGCGGATCAGGGCGTCACGGGTTGCTTTATCTGGAATACGAAGTAGGGCTTCTGCTAGGCACATTAATGCCACACCTTCTTGAGAGGACAGGGAAAATTCCTGTAGCAAACCTTGAACTAAGCCAGAACGACCGACACCATTTTTTTGGTTACGTAATTTTTCGGCAATCGAATAGGCTAATTTATGAGCAGCTTCGGCTTGTTCTACGGGCAGTTGTGCTTGCTGTAATAACATCGGTACTGCTTGTGTTTCAGGAACCCGATAGGCAGAAGTAATTGCGGAGCGTTTTACAGATTGTGGTAAAATGTGCTCTGCAAAATCTAAGAATGGCTGATAGCTAGAGTCAACCGTTGTGTCTTCATCTGTTGATTGGTTTTCTTTTGCGTCGACATCGGCTGATAGCTCAGGAAGAAATTGGCCATTATCGAATTGTTCTAGGTAATTATAAATAGCTTGTTTGATAAGCCAATGTGATGTGCGGTCAAGACGTTGAGCGGCATTTTTAATGCGTTCACGAGTTGCTTCATCAAGTCTCACACCCATAGTTGTTGTGCTACTCATCTTAATTCCTCTAGTTCACGAGTCGGTTAAATCGAAAAGTTACATCAGAGTATCCTAATGTTGCAACTTTGTGCAACATTGTTAATCGTGGTTTCTGAGGGAAATGTGAAACACATCTGGTTTTTATATGGTGAATATTATTTGCTCAATTTATGGTTATTTATTTTGTATATATTTCATATAGTTATAACCTTTTGGTTGTTGTGGTATTAGTTAGTCATTCATTTGTAAATCCGACTTTAAATTTTAACATTTGTGATATGGATTCTATTTATGGAATAAAAAATAGTTAATTTCTTGTTAATTTAATAGGAGTCTGTCTAGGATGGAGTCGCTAAGAAATTAAAATTAGTGCAACGCAAACAATCACAGCCTATTTGGTGTTCATAGAGATAAATGAAAAAGTGCAATAAAGTGCAACACCATGAAGTGACAAGTTATCAAAGGCAATTATATAAAGATAACTAACAATTTTTAAAAATACTCAATGGAGAAAACGGATGACTGTAAGCACTCCGATGATCATTATGTTCATCGTATACATTACTGGCATGTTATTAATCGGCTACTTGGCCTATCGCTCGACCAAAAACTTTGATGATTATATTCTTGGTGGCCGAAGCTTAGGGAGTGTTGTCACCGCATTATCTGCAGGTGCTTCCGATATGAGTGGTTGGTTGCTGATGGGGTTACCTGGTGCTATTTTCTTGGCGGGTATCTCTGAAAGCTGGATAGCAATTGGTTTAAGCCTAGGGGCTTACCTTAATTGGCTATTTGTTGCTGGGCGTTTACGCGTACAAACAGAAAAGAATAACAATGCCTTAACTTTACCCGATTATTTCACTAGCCGCTTTGAGGATAATAGTAAAATTTTACGTATTATCTCCGCTGTGGTTATTTTAGTTTTCTTTACTATCTACTGTGCATCAGGCGTTGTTGCTGGCGGTTTACTGTTTGAGAGCACATTCAATATGAGCTACGAAAAAGCCATGTGGTTAGGTGCATTAGCGACAATCGCTTATACCTTTTTAGGGGGGTTTTTGGCGGTTAGTTGGACAGATACCGTTCAAGCGTCATTAATGATTTTTGCTTTGATTCTGACGCCTATCGTGGTGATCCTTTCATTAGGTGGAATTGATACTTCAATTGAAGTTATAAAAGCGAAAAACCCTGAATACCTAGATATGTTTAAAGGAATGAACTTTGTTGCCATCCTATCGTTATTAGGCTGGGGGTTAGGCTATTTTGGCCAGCCTCACATTTTAGCGCGTTTTATGGCTGCAGATTCCCATCGCACTATTCGTTCTGCACGTCGTATTAGTATGACATGGATGGTTTTATGTTTAGTGGGAACTATTGCAGTAGGTTTCTTTGGTATTGCTTATTTTGAAAACAATCCAAGCTTAGCGGGTTCAGTGTCGAATAATAGTGAACGTATTTTCATGGAGTTAACCGGAATACTGTTTAACCCATGGATAGCGGGTATCTTGTTATCTGCAATATTAGCGGCAGTAATGAGCACATTAAGTTGCCAATTGTTAGTATGTGCAAGTGCGTTAACGGAAGATTTATATAAACCATTTTTCCGGAAGAAAGCGAGCCAAAAAGAGTTGGTTTGGGTCGGGCGTGGTATGGTGTTAGTTGTTGCAGCCATCGCTATTTATATTGCTCGTGACCCAAATAATAAAGTTTTAGCGCTAGTAAGTAATGCATGGGCAGGATTTGGTGCAGCATTTGGGCCAGTAGTATTAATCTCTGTGATGTGGAAGCGGATGACTCGTACAGGCGCATTGGCAGGTATGTTGGTGGGTGCTGTAACCGTATTAGTTTGGATGAAATATAAATGGTTCGATTTATATGAAATCATCCCAGGCTTTGTGTTTGCAACAATAGCAATTATTGTTGTCAGTATGGTAACTAAAGGGCCTAGTGCGGCAGCACAAGCACGGTTTGATGAAGCGGAAGCGGAATATAAATCTCATTAATTGAGGTGTACCGATAAGATAAAAAGCCGAGTAATTTCAATTGCTCGGCTTTTTTGTTTGTCAAATCAACAGCCTAGTAATTAATGGGCAAAGGTTAATTAACTTTCCTACGTTTAGCTATTTGGTAACCAATAGCCAAAACGATAAACCAGACTGGTGTTGCAATTAAAGCCTGTCTTGTATCGTGTTGGAATGCCAGTAACACCACCATAAAGGCGAAAAAGGCTAAGCTTAACCATGACATAACAATACCCGCAGGCATTTTATAACGTGAAGATTTATGCATCTCTGGTCGTTTCTTACGGAAATTCAAATAGCTATATAAGATCATACTCCAAATAAACATAAATAGGATAGCAGACACAGTGGTAACCAATGTAAATGCATGCATGATATCAGGAATAAAGTAGATCAGAATGATGCCGAAGCTCAGGCAGATGCAAGTAAATATTAGGCCTGTTGCTGGTACAGCTTTTTTTGATAATTGGCTGAATTGTTTTGGGGCATCCCCTTCTTTAGACAGCCCAAATAACATTCGACTGGTAGAAAATACACCACTGTTGGCTGATGAAGCCGCAGAAGTTAACACCACAAAATTGACAATGCTTGCAGCAGCAGGGAGGCTGATAAGGACAAACATTTCTACAAATGGGCTTTTATCAGCCAAGATAGTTCTCCATGGCGTTACTGCCATAATAACAATCAAGGACAAAACATAAAATGCAATAATTCGGATTGGGATTGCATTAATGGCTTTTGGTAATGATTTTTCGGGATCTCGAGTTTCTGCTGCTGCCGTTCCTACTAATTCAATCCCAACGAAAGCAAAAATAGCAATTTGGAAGCCAGCAAAAAAACCGCTTATTCCCATCGGGAACATACCGCCATCATTCCAAATATTATTTAAGGATGCGATATGCCCAGTTGGTGACTGGAAGTTCATGGCGATCAACGTCCCACCTACGGCAATTAAGGCAACAATGGCAACAATTTTTATCATTGCAAACCAAAACTCTAATTCACCAAATAGCCTGACTGAAACAAGGTTTAAGGTGAGTAGGCTGATCACACAGATAAACGAGGTTACCCATTCTGGAAATTCCGGAGCCCAAAAACTAACATAGGAGGTTATGGCAATAATATCCGCTATTCCTGTGATAACCCAGCAGAACCAGTAGGTCCAACCTACAAAAAAGCCAGCCCATGGGCCAATTAAGTCAGTTGAAAAATCACTAAAAGATTTATAATCAAGGTTGGATAGCAGCAGCTCTCCCATCGCTCGCATAACGAAAAACAGCACAAAACCAATTATCATATATACGAATATGATTGATGGGCCAGCAAGTGAGATAGTTTTACCTGACCCCATAAATAGGCCGGTTCCAATTGCGCCGCCAATTGCAATAAGTTGTATATGGCGGTTACTAAGGCTACGTTTTAATTGATTACGGTCAGCATTATGCTGCTTCGGTGTTGATGTTGGATTTTCTTCCATACTGTAAAGTGTCCGTAGTGGTTTGTTATTGTTAGCCACAGTCTTTTTTTATTTTGTGGTTATGTTTGCATGAAATATTGTGACATAAATCTCAATTAGAGTAAGGAAAAGTTACCTTACTGGAACCGGAGTGATGTTTATTCGAACTATAATTATCCTAAATTTAACATTCGCAACTAAAATTTAACTTAGGTAATAAAAATAGCAGAATAGTATTGACTGTATCAATTGATGGGCGTTAAATATTTCGTATTGGGTTGTTAGCTCAGTTGGTAGAGTAGGTGACTCTTAATCATTAGGTCGGGGGTTCGAGCCCCCCACAACCCACCAAGTTTTTCAATAAGTTAGGTGTTGGTTGCGTTACTTATGCGTACCATTTGGGACGTATTTGGGACGTATTTGGGACGTGAGCATTAAATATTGTATCAATTTGCTTGGTGTGTTTGGCTAAGTGATCTGGTGTTAAGTGTGCATATCGTAGAACCATTTTAATGTTTTTCCACCCGAAATCCCCATGATAGATTGGGCTTGACTGCATCACCACTTATCCCGAGTACCAGAACGAAAACGGCGACGAATTAGAAAGCGAGGCCCTTGCGATATTCCAAATGGTCACTGGATTGACGTGCGTGTAAATATGCCTAGTAACTTACTCTACAATCAAAAGCAAGCTGAGGCTGAGAGGCTCGCTAAGCTAGAAGCAGAGCGATTAGCGGAAGAAGAAGCTAAACGTGCAGCAAAGGTAGCGGCAGAACAGGTAGAGCAACAATAAAAATCAATGCGCCAACGACTTAAGCTGGCGCATTGGTTTAATCAACTTATTCTATCAAAATAGAGACATTCACATGCCCTTTGTAGGAGCCCGGCTTAACATTGCCTAGAGCGCATAAATTAAAATATAACGACTTAATAAAGTTTTGGCTAGGAAGCGTTGATAACGAGTGGCTGTTTAAGTATGAAATTGCGTCAGATGAGTTAGCATTACAAACAGTATCACTTTGAGAGCTTAATGATGTGGCGATATAAGGCAAGTCTGCTACAGCATTAGCAGTGCTACTCGTTAACACCATTCCTGTGGTGCTATTTTCCACCAGTGCATTCCCGGGGGATAACGTTAAAAAGCCTTCCTTTCCGGCCTCGTTACAGCTTACCTGTATAGAAGCTAGGTTACTGGCTAATTTTTTCGGTGTCGGGAAATTCTGGCTTAATTGTGTTGGAAAAGTAATATCAGTTTGTGTTATAGGGGTGACTCTGCACGCTTTGAGTGCGGTGATAGTGAAGTTATCACCCCGAGAAAATAAAAGGGGTTGACCTTGAGAAATTAAGTGGGCGTTAGTGGTTAAAGATATCGAGTCAATAGTTGAGCGCAATCTATATGTCCCCGCCTTTAGCTTACCGCCAACAGCATAAGCAGAATAACTTGATACAGTAAAGACCGCTGGGTTTTTCTTGTTATTAGATAAAGCTGTAGGTTCAAAAAAGTATTTACTGCCACCTCTCGGGTTTATCCCCCAAGAGCCTTCCCCTTTTTCATTGGGACTATTGAATATATAAAGTCCATTCAATGAAGTTAATTTCGTCTTATTGAGAGTTGCAGAAACATGTTGTATGGACCCATCATAGCGCTTAAATTGTGCATTTAAGGCTCCATTGACAGTAAGTACAATCATCGCACCGTTAGGGTCATCTTCATTGACAAAGGGAATACCCGTTGTGCCTATTTCATCGTAATAGGGTAACCCTTTAACGTGAAACCCTTCAGTGACACGAATTCCATAATGAAAAGTATTGTCTTCAAGCACCGAAGTTGTTGTCAAGTAGGCTGTAGTTGACGCGACTGGAGGAACAACCTCTCCTAAATATCCAGTTGCACCAACCGGCACTTTTAATTCAATGGCATGACTCTGTGTGGATAGGGTTAATAAGGTGCTGAGCAAGAGTAATGTTTTTCTCATATTAGTTATGCCTGCTGTAGAAAGTCAATATAAGCGTAAAATAAGTGTAATGGTGTATTGTAGGGCATATAACGAAGTGCTAAGAGAGAATTTGTATTAGCATTTGTAAGTAATGGATACATTTATAATGAGTAAGAATGGAATTATATTGAAAGCAGGTGAAGAGGAGACTGTGCCTAAATTGTGACACAAAAATGAGAGTGGAATTTACTGGCGTATCAGTATAGTGTCACTAGAATGTCACTATCTGGCACGAATATGTGAGTGTGAAAGCTAATTAATCCCTTAAATCAAATGGTTAATTATGGAAATGAAAACGCTGAATCATTAGGTCGGGGGTTCGAGCCCCCACAACCCACCAAGTTTTTCAATAAGTTAGGTGTTGGTTGCGTTACTTATGCGTACCATTTGGGACGTGAGCATTAAATATTGTATCAATTTGCTTGGCGTGTTTGGCTAAGTGATCTGGTGTTAAGTGTGCATATCGTAGAACCATTTTAATGTTTTCCCACCCGAAATCCCCATGATAGATTGTGCTTGACTGCATCACCACTTATCCCGAGTACCAAAACGAAAACGGCGACGAATTAGAAAGCGAGGCCCTTGCGATATTCCAAATGGTCACTGGATTGACGTGCGTGTAAATATGCCTAGTAACTTACTCTACAATCAAAAGCAAGCTGAAGCTGAGAGACTCGCTAAGATAGAAGCTAAACGTGCAGCAGAGGAAGCGGAAAGGGCAGAGCAGGAATCTGCGGAACAGGTAGAGCAACAATAAAAATCAATGCGCCAACGACTTAAGCTGGCGCATTGGTTTAATCAACTTATTCTATCAAAATAGAGACATTCACATGCCCTTTGTAGGAGCCCGGCTTAACATTGCCTAGAGCGCATAAATTAAAATATAACGACTTAATAAAGTTTTGGCTAGGAAGCGTTGATAACGAGTGGCTGTTTAAGTATGAAATTGCGTCAGATGAGTTAGCATTACAAACAGTATCACTTTGAGAGCTTAATGATGTGGCGATATAAGGCAAGTCTGCTACAGCATTAGCAGTGCTACTCGTTAACACCATTCCTGTGGTGCTATTTTCCACCAGTGCATTCCCGGGGGATAACGTTAAAAAGCCTTCCTTTCCGGCCTCGTTACAGCTTACCTGTATAGAAGCTAGGTTACTGGCTAATTTTTTCGGTGTCGGGAAATTCTGGCTTAATTGTGTTGGAAAAGTAATATCAGTTTGTGTTATAGGGGTGACTCTGCACGCTTTGAGTGCGGTGATAGTGAAGTTATCACCGCGAGTAAATAAAACGGGTCGACTTTCACTAATTATGCCACCAGATGTAGCTCGCAAAGCTACCGAGTCAATAGTTGAGCGCAATTTATATGTCCCCGGTTTTAACTTACCGCCAACAGCATAAGCAGAATAACTTGATACAGTAAAGACCGATGCATTTTGACTATCATTAATACCTGTAGGTTTAAAAAATTTTTTATTGCCACTTCTCGGGTTTATCCCCCAAGAGCCCTCCCCTTTTTCATAGGCATTATTGAAAATATAAAGTCCATTCAATGAAGTTATTTTCGTCTTATTAAGAGTTGCAGAAACATGTTGCATTGCCCCATAATCGCGCATAAATTGTGCATTAAAGGCTCCATTGACGGTAAGTACAATCATCGCACCGTTAGGGTCGTCCTCATTGACAAAGGGAATACCCGTTGTGCCTATTTCAGAATAATAGGGTAACCCTGAAACGACATAGCGTTCAGTGATGCTAAGTCCATAATGATAAGTATTGGCTTCAAGCACCGCTGATGTTATAAGGTAGGTTGTAGTTACTGCAACAGGAGGAACAACCTCTCCTAAATATCCAGTTGCACCAACCGGCACTTTTAATTCAATGGCATGACTCTGTGTGGATAGGGTTAATAAGGTGCTGAGCAAGAGTAATGTTTTTTTCATATTCGTTATGCCTGCTGTAGAAAATCAATATAAGCGTAAAATAAGTGTAATGATGTATTGTAGAGCATATAACGAAGTGCTAAGAGAGAATTTGTATTAGCATTTGTAAGTAATGGATACATTTATAATGAGTAAGAATGGAATTATATTGAAAGCAGGTGAAGAGGAGACTGCGCCTAAATTGTGACACAAAAATGAGAGTGGAATTTACTGGCGTATCAGTATAGTGTCACTAGAATGTCACTATCTGGCACGAATATGTGAGTGTGAAAGCTAATTAATCCCTTAAATCAAATGGTTAATTATGGAAATGAAAACGCTGAATCATTAGGTCGGGGTTCGAGCCCCCACAACCCACCAAGTTTTTCAATAAGTTAGGTGTTGGTTGCGTTACTTATGCGTACCATTTGGGACGTGAGTATTAAATATTGTATCAATTTGCTTGGCGTGTTTGGCTAAGTGATCTGGTGTTAAGTGTGCATATCGTAGAACCATTTTAATGTTTTTCCACCCGAAATCCCCATGATAGATTGGGCTTGACTGCATCACCACTTATCCCGAGTACCAGAACGAAAACGGCGACGAATTAGAAAGCGAGGCCCTTGCGATATTCCAAATGGTCACTGGGTTGATGTTCGTGTAAACATGCCATCAAACTCTATCTACAATCAAAAGCAAGCTGAGGCTGAGAGGCTCGCTAAGCTAGAAGCAGAGCGATTAGCGGAAGAAGAAGCTAAACGTGTTGCGGAAGAGGCGGGAAGTGCAGAGCAGGAAGCGGCAGAACAGGTAGAGCAACAATAAAAATTAATGCGCCAACGACTTAAGCTGGCGCATTGGTTTAATCAACTTATTCTATCAAAATAGAGACATTCACATGCCCTTTGTAGGAGCCCGGCTTAACATTGCCTAGAGCGCATAAATTAAAATATAACGACTTAATAAAGTTTTGGCTAGGAAGCGTTGATAACGAGTGGCTGTTTAAGTATGAAATTGCGTCAGATGAGTTAGCATTACAAACAGTATCACTTTGAGAGCTTAATGATGTGGCGATATAAGGCAAGTCTGCTACAGCATTAGCAGTGCTACTCGTTAACACCATTCCTGTGGTGCTATTTTCCACCAGTGCATTCCCGGGGGATAACGTTAAAAAGCCTTCCTTTCCGGCCTCGTTACAGTTTACCTGTATAGACGCTAGGTTACTGGCTAATTTTTTCGGTGTCGGGAAATTCTGGCTTAATTGTGTTGGAAAAGTAATATCAGTTTGTGTTATAGGGGTGACTCTGCACGCTTTGAGTGCGGTGATTGTGACGCCATCAGTTTGAGTAAATAATGGGGGATTACTGCGGGAGCCTCCATAGGAGCTAGCCGATAAACGGATACTATTATAAAATGGGAATAATTGATATGTCCCCGGTTTTAACTTACCGCCAACAGCATAAGCAGAATAACTTGATACAGTAAATATGGCTGGGTTTTTTGGGTTTGATGGTTCTTGCATGCCTGTAGCTTTAAAGAAGTTTTTTTGCCCACTTTTGGGGTTTATTCCTAAGTTAGTATCCCCTTTTGCATAGGAACTATTGTAAATATAAAGCCCATTTAATGAGGTGGCTTTTGACCTATTGTAGGTTGCTGAAACATGCTGTATTGACCCATCATAGCGCATAAATTGCGCGTTTAAGGTTCCATTGATGGTGAGAACGATCGCCGGACCCTCAATGTCATCCAAGTTCAAAAAGGGGATGCCCGTTGCGCCTATTTCATCGTAATAGGGTAATGAGAATGAAGAATACTCTTGAGAAGAGACGAATGAATAATTGTCTTCATTGGGGGCAAGATCAGCTCTGGTAGAAAGATAAGCTGTAGTTACTGCAACAGGAGGAACAACCTCTCCTAAATATCCAGTTGCACCAACCGGCACTTTTAAATCAATGGCATGACTCTGTGTGGATAGGGTTAATAAGGTACTGAGCAAGAGTAATGCTTTTTTCATATTCGTTATGCCTGCTGTAGAAAGTCAATATAAGCGTAAAATAAGTATAATAGTGTATTGTAGAGCATATAACGAAATGCTAAGAGAGAATTTGTATTAGCATTTGTAAGTAATGGATACATTTATAATGGGTAAGAGTAGAGTTATATTTTTTATCCGTTCAGCAATGTGTGTTCTGAGTGTATTAGTGAATATGACACTTTGTGTAATAAGATAGAAAAAAGCCGCAGAGAGTGACTTTACTTGCTATATGCATCCAATAAGTCTTGAATACTCACATCCAGAATACCTGTTATCATGGATAGGTCATCTACGAATATTGATTATTTTCCATTTTCATATTGAATATATTTAGTTTCAAGCACGTCTAGGTATTTTATCATTTCTTTAGTTGAGATATTTTGGGCTATCCGCAAGGATTTAATAAATTCACCGAGCTTTTTATTTTTTATAACTCATCCTACCTTTAGATTTGATACCTTGAATACTGAACTCATATTAAGAAAGCCTAATGTGGATTGCCTTTTTTGTTTTATATATCAGGTTGTTATATTTATTTTTTTGTGGGGTATAAACTCGTTGGTATGAATAATTTTGCTTTCTGTCTCAGTTTTATAGAAAACATAGATGAACACTAACTCTTTGTGAGGTGGCTCACTATTTTAATTAATGCAACTGAGCACCAGCAATATAGGAGAAGAAAATGGATGAGTAAGTGGCTGTGATAAATTGTGACACAAAAGTAATGGGACGTGGTTGGGACTAAGTGATTTTTAAATCATTTTCAAGTATTGTTAAGTGTACCGTTATGGGACGCAATTTCCACTACCTCTGTTAGCTTTTTAATCGGTTTAAACTTTATAGCGTAAAGTGCTTATACGTTATGATTTCATATCATATTACTATATGAGTCAGTAAAGTAGATAGATATAAACACATCATGGTCAACCGCAGAGATTGAAACATTGCAATGTTTCAAATGTTCCATAAATCTTAACAAAGTCACTTTGTTTACGCTAAAAGCGATTGTGTTACCAATATTTTGATTGTTCTTTTAAATAAGGGTAGGTGAACATCATTGTTGTTGATGACTAATGGCCCACCTAGGTCAAACCAAAACTTAAATTTAGGCGTTACTTCAAAAAATAAAATGTCTTTATACCATTTTATGGCATCGTCAAGGCCATCGACATACACATGTACATGGTCTATTGCTGTCAGTTTCATTGCGTACTTCAATAAACATATAGAGTAGGATTCATCAAGGTGAATAATTATGCCAAAAATGATTTTTTAATATTCTATGAGGGGACGGTTGTAGCCTATAAAAAATAATGCCCACCGATAAGTCAAAGATTGTTTAAAAAAGTATGAGATATCTAGGCGAAGCTAACTGAATTTGTTGCTGCATTGGAGAATGTTACACAAGGTTGAGGGTGTTTTTTGATAAGAAAAATAGTTTTTACGCATTTTTCTTGTATTGAATATCAGTTTTTTATGTTTGTGTTGTAACAACGTAGATAGGAACCTAGTTAGCTTAACTTGAAATGCGAGCAATAAGCTAACCTACGGAGTAAAAATGGCAAAGGTAATCACTATTTTTGTATTACTGTACAGTATGAGTTTACCTACTTATGCGATGAAAACCTATCAACTGGATTGCCCTGATCGTGGAATAATGACAGTGCTACATACGAATTATTTAATTACCACTTTGAAATGGGGAAGCGAGTTTTTTGTATCGCGACCGACTATCCGGTATCGCAAGGAAGATGCAAGATATAATATCTACGATTTTTTAAACGGTGATTCTTTGATTAAAACCCTAGGTGACAATAAGCGTTATTATTTTATATATAAAGATGGGGATAGGGTGGAGTGTCATAAGCAAAGTGAAACCCAACTAGTTATTACCCAACTACCTATAGTGCCTTAATAACTGGCTACACCTACCTTTCAATCTTGTTGTGATATTCTAATTCTGATAAGTTTTGCTTCTTCTAATACGCGCTTAGGTAAATAGACTTAATGAAACTTATTTCTTCACTTTTTTGTTCTTTTTTGATTGCTGGGTGTACATTTAATCCTAGTTTTGAAGCGAATAAATCAACATGGCCAAAGCCACATAAAGATCAGCGCACATCTGAACAAAAAAGAATAGATAGAGAAGCTGTACATGAACAACAAAGAGCAGTGATGAGAGGTGAAAAACCAGATTATGGTGTTTTTGATAGGTACTAACTTTTTGTTAAGTGTTTTTTAAAACTGTATGTTATAAACCTTTCTTTTATCACTAAAACAAGTGATTTTCTGGTGGTGAAAACCACCAGTTAAACCATACAATTATATTTCAATACGCCAATATGAATGGCCTCAATACTACCTTGGGGTGACGGTGACTGAGGCTTCATAACCTAATAAATACAAAGCTTGCTCTAAAATATCGAGCTTAGAAGCATAATGGATATCGAGTAAGCGTTCTATCTGCTGCGCATTGATATTTAACCTACGGGCGATATCGAGTCGTTGAATTTTTGAATCTAGCATCGCATTATGTAAGGCAATTTTTAGGCAGCAAGTTATTGGTAGGTAGACAGTGAATGCATTCTCAGTTGGTTGAGTTGGCGTAGGTATTCGTTTTTTCCCTTCAATATACTCTGCAAAAGTGGCTAATAATATTTCTTGGGCTTCTAATTCAACATCTTCTCTACAATAGCTCACACCTTGAAGATCAGGAAAATCAGCAAAACTGATTTCATATGCTCCTTCTTCCTCGACAAACTCGACTGTTGCTTGATAAGTAAACATACCTTTCCTTTTGCTTTTTTAATGAGGGAGGAAGTGTTGCATTTGCTTGAGGGTAAAACAAGGGATAACACATGACTTCCGAGTTTGTATGCTTAACTCTAACCATTATAAGGTAGGCCAAGGAAAAACAGACTAGCTAAAAACCTGATGGGAAGGCCGATAATTTTTTATATGGTCGCCTTAACACAAATGTATCAATAGCGGAATAGTTTTATTCGGAAACTATTAAGAAAGACAAGAAATATATGTGAATTAGGTCACAAACTTAACAATATTTTTAAGCTTAAAATGCAGCAAAATTTGTATCTTTTATAAGCATTATTTTAACTGAATTATTTTAAATAAAATTAATTTATTTTTATTGTTGTTGTTATTGAATTACGGGGTTTACTTAGATTTGGTTTTTAGTCAGCACCATTAGTTAAAATAAAAGTATATAGTAATCTTTGTAAATAATAACATATAGTTATTAGGTGGGCAGTATACAGTTGGGTGCCATTTAAAAAAATAAGTATTGTTACCAGTAAAAATGTGTTTATCGGCAATTATTTTGATCATATTTTGAGTATATTAAAATGATACAAAAAACATATCCTGAACAGAATGTTCTTAATTGAAACCTCTATTTTTTCTCAAAATGATAAAAGAGATTAGTTATCGTAGGTTGATCATTTTATTAAAAAAAATAAATATTCGACTATTTAAATAGAAAAATAAAATCGAATTAATACAAAAATAGACTTTAATGAAGTAATAACAAGATGATTACTGAAAATATAAAATAAACAAAAATATATAACAATAAATTTTAAGTTAAATGAATGATTGATTATATACAATACTCACAAAGTTAATTAATTTTATTAATATTATGATGTGACTATATAATAGACAATGTTTAATGATTCTAATGAAATTTGTGTGGAGTGGCGATAATATGTATGACAATATAATTATTTTTTATCTATACACGATTGAATAATTTTGAATGATGGTTCGTTTTTCAATTAAACACATTGAAAATTAATGACTAAATTTTATTCCCCTTATGCCGATATTGACTTAAATGTAATTTCAACAATTCAGTTTCTCAATACCAAACCTTGATTTGGATCAATATGTTGGTTTTGATGTTGTGATTGGTTTTTATTGCTTAGTTATCACATGAGGAGAGTGAAGAGATTGATTAAAATCCTGCCATTTACCTTAGGTTGATTCAAAATGTTGTAGATATTTGGGATAAGATGAAAGAAGATAAAGGAATAATAAAGATTATTTAATGAATTAATGGGTAATTATCCCAATGGTACAAAAAGAAACATAAGTACCTTGAATAGTTAATTTAGTGGTGCATAATAATTGACGACTAATAATGACATCGGCAAATTCTGACTTTTACTGAAAATGCTAACTTTCTAGTCATTCTTTATTGTTGTAGGTATTCAGGAAATGTATTTAATTTAAGTTTGAAACTTTGTGTTTTTATACTCCAAACTGGGTATTCACCAATGGACAACATGGGAAAGTAATGGAATACATATACCCAATTTAATTACTTTTTATATTTAATAATTTGGCTACACACAATACTTTCAAATTCATATTTGTTCTTTTTGCACACAGATGTTGATAAATATTCGTAAAGGAAAAAAAATGAGCTCGACGACAGATTTTCTGAAGCATATATACGATATTAACCTCTCATATTTGCTATTAGCCCAAAAACTCATCTCTCAAGAGAAAGCCTCTGCGATGTTCCGTTTAGGTATCTCTGATGCAATGGCAACTACTTTAGCAGAACTCACGCTTCCTCAATTAGTCAAATTAGCAGAAACAAACCAGCTAATCTGTCAGTTTAGATTTGAGAATAGCGATACGATAGAAAAGCTAACTCGTGATTCAAGGGTGGATGAATTGCAACAAATTCATACAGGTATCTTACTTTCGACCCGATTATTGCAAACGCATAATGAAGGCGACAATGAAATAGCGAGAAAAAGATGAGTACCGCAGCTGAGAAAAGTATTGTTAAAGAAGCGAATGATATTCGCTTAGCAATGGAGTTAATCTCTTTAGGGGCTCGTCTTCAAATGTTAGAAAGCGAAACTCAAATCAGTCGTGGCCGATTAGTTCGTTTGTACAAAGAGCTAAGAGGCTGCCCTCCACCAAAAGGAATGCTACCTTTTTCGACAGATTGGTTTATGACATGGGAGCAAAATATTCATTCATCCATGTTTTATAATGCTTATCAATTTTTACTCAAAAGTGGCCAATGCAAAGGGGTTGATGCCATATTAAAAGCGTATCGGTTATACCTTGAGCAATGTATTCCAGAGCCTGATCAGGAACCTTTGTTAGCTTTAACGCGTGCTTGGACGCTTGTCCGTTTTGTTGAAAGTGGCATGTTGCAAAGTTCACAATGCAGTTGTTGCCATGGGTCATTTATTACTTATGCACATATCCCTGAAAACAGTTTCACTTGCAGTTTATGCCAGCCGCCATCAAGAGCAATAAAAAAACGTAAACTTTCCGAGCATCTAGCCGATATTACGGTATATCGACAGGATGGCATTACTAAAGCGGTAATGTAATTGGATTGATTGGTCAACAGGCAAAGCTTTTTGCCTGTCATTTCCAAAATTCCCTTTGACTGCCATCTGTTAACCAACGGAGTGAAAGGGAATATTGTGTTAATACTCATCGGGTATCTCATTGTTACAGTAGCGGTTATTGGCGGATATATAATGGTCGGTGGCCATTTAGGTGCGTTATATCAACCAGCTGAATTTGTCATTATTTTAGGCGCAGGTTTAGGTGCGTTTGTTGTTGGTAACAGTGGCAAATCTATCATCGCTTTGTGCAAAGTATTACCAAAACTCTTTCGCCGTTCTTCTTATAACAAAACCATGTCGATGGATTTAATGGCGTTGTTATTTCAATTACTCAATAAATCACGTCAACAAGGGTTACTTGCCCTTGAGAAAGATATTGAGAACCCGCAAGAAAGTGAAATTTTTTCCCAATACCCTCGTATTTTAAAAGATGAAACAACCATGATGTTTGTGGTGGATTATTTGCGTCTGATGGTAAGTAGTAACTTACAAAGCCATGAAATAGAGGCGTTAATGGATGAAGAATTAGAAACCTTTCGTCAAGAAAATGAAGTCCCAGCTTCAGGTTTAAACATGGTTGGAGACTCGATGCCTGCATTCGGGATTGTTGCTGCAGTTTTAGGCGTGGTGAATGCGCTTGGCTCGGCCGACCGTCCTGCGGGAGAGTTAGGCGCTTTAATTGCCCATGCAATGGTTGGGACATTTTTAGGTATTTTAGTCGCTTACGGATTTATTCTGCCATTAGCAGCACTGATTAGGCAGCGTAGTAGCGAACAACTGAAAATGATGGAGTGCATTAAGGTGACCTTTCTTTCAGCATTACAAGGTTATGCGCCGCAAATCGCCGTTGAGTTTGGTCGTAAAGTACTCTTTAGCGTAGATAGACCTTCCTTTGTTGAACTTGAGGATAGAGTTCGTGAGGTGAAAGTAGGCGCTCGCACACAAGAAACGACTGAGGAGTAGCATTAGGATGGCAGCCAATACTCCTCATATTATCCGAGTTAAAAAGCGTAATTCACATCGGCAAAGTGGCCATGGCGGTTCATGGAAAATTGCTTATGCCGATTTTATGACTGCAATGATGGCGTTCTTTCTCGTGATGTGGCTGATCTCAATTTCAAGTCCTCAGGAACTGACTCAGATTGCTGAGTATTTTCGCACCCCATTAAGTACCGCAATTAACCCAGGTAAAAAAAGTGGGGATGCTACAAACCCAATTCCCGGTGGTGGTAAAGACCCTATTTTCCGCGAAGGGGATGTGATGCCAGAACCAAACAATATTATTGACGGTGACGCAAATTATCGCTTTGAAAAATTAAAAAAGTCCCTTGAACAAGCCATTTTAAAAGACCCTCGTTTGAACGAATTAAAACCACATTTGCTCATTGATATGATTAATGATGGTTTACGTATCCAAATTGTTGATAGTGAAAATCGACCCATGTTTAAAGTGGGGTCTGCCACTGTTGAGCCTTATATGCGCGATATCCTACGTGCGATTGCACCGCTTCTGAATGATGTCCCAAACCGTATCAGCATTTCCGGTCATACGGATGATTTACCTTATGCTAATGGGGCAAATTATAGTAACTGGGAGCTGTCATCTGACCGAGCAAACGCTTCTCGTCGTGAGTTAATTCGTGGAGGGATGGATGAAAACAAGGTACTACGAGTTGTAGGAATGGCATCTGCAATCCATTTAGATACCGAAGATGGACTTGCACCTATTAACCGCCGGATAAGCATTATCGTGTTAAATGATGAAGATGCAAAACAAATATTACGTGAATACAGTGGGGCAAAACCCATCAACGATGTGCTGAATAAACCGCAAAAAATATCGTCTGACCCCATTGTGGATGAAATATCTGCGGTAAAAATACCGTGATAAATCATAGTAATTTGAATTTATTACATGATTTGTTTAGTTGTCTGCCGGTCATTCCGGCAGACAGCGTTAAGTGAAACCTAAGCGAAACTGGATAAAAACCATGGATATTACCGAGTTTTATCAAACATTTTTCGATGAAGCCGATGAGTTGCTCAGGGATATGGAACAACATTTACTTGAGCTTGATCCTTTTGACCCGGACAGCGAACAGCTAAATGCCATTTTCCGCAGTGCCCATTCAATAAAAGGAGGAGCTGCAACCTTTGGTTTCACTCAGTTGCAAAACACCACTCATACATTGGAAAACTTGCTGGATAAAGCGCGTCATGATGAGTTAACGCTCACACCTGACATCATTGACGTATTTCTTGATGCAAAAGATGTAATGGCGTCACAGTTAGATGCGTATAAAAATGATTCTTTACCTGATGAGGAAACATTTAAGCGGATTTGCGAGGTCCTTAGCCGGGTTGAAAACCATGCTGAGGAGGTCACTGAGCTAGCTCCATCGCAAACGGAACAATTAGTTGAAACTGAGATTGCTGAAACGGCCACGTCACAAGGCGAGTTTTCACACTATTTTATGATCACATTAAATCAACTAAAAGAAAGTGAAGTTGATTTACTTGCCGATGAATTAAGTTTATTTGGCAATCTGTACCACACTGAAAAAACCGCTGATAGCCTACAGGCTTGGCTTGGAACTAATACAGATATTGATGATATTTGTGGCGTATTATGTTTTGTGGTTGACGAGTCACAAATTACTCATCAAACGGTCTCTTTTAGCGACTGCCAGGCTGTTGCTCCTGAAAAAATCACTGCTAGTGAACCTGCTGACAACCAAGCCAACGCCAACGTTGTTGAGCCGAAGGAAGAAACTAAGCCAGTAGCCACATCACCGGCTACTGCTGTAACAACGAATACATCGAAAAAACCTGCTGTAGCTAAACCCAAAGGGGACTCTAGCAGTATTCGTGTTGCAGTCGAAAAAGTTGACCAACTGATTAACTTAGTTGGCGAGCTAGTCATTATCCAATCTATGTTGACGCAACATAGCCAGCAAGTAGACCAAAACGAATACAGCGATTTATTAAGTTCGATTGTGCAATTAGAGCGGAATTCACGGGCATTACAAGAATCTGTTATGTCTATTCGCATGATGCCAATGGATTATGTCTTTAGCCGTTTTCCTCGCATGGTACGCGATATTGCATCGAAATTAGGCAAAAAAATCGAACTCAAAGTGGAAGGTAGCTCCACGGAGCTAGATAAAAGCTTAATAGAGCGGATTGTTGACCCGCTAAATCATTTGGTACGCAATAGTCTTGATCACGGAATTGAAAAACCAGAAGTTCGGTTAGCCAATGGTAAACCAGAAGCTGGCACATTAACGTTGGCTGCGGCACATCAGAGCGGCAATATTTGCATTGAAGTTCGTGATGATGGTGCGGGGTTAAACCGTGAACGCATTTTGGCAAAAGCCAAGTCTCAAGGCATGAATGTGCATGACGGGATGAGCAATGATGAAGTAGCCATGCTGATTATGGCACCCGGTTTTTCAACTGCTGAGGTCGTGACGGATGTCTCTGGTCGGGGTGTTGGAATGGATGTTGTTAAGCGGAACATTCAAGACATGGGAGGGCGTATTCAGATAGGTTTCACCGAAGGTAAAGGGACAATCATCCGTATTTTACTCCCCTTAACTTTGGCTATTCTCGATGGTATGTCCGTAAAAGTTGCGGAAGACGTATTTATCGTGCCGTTAAGCGCCATCATCAGCACATTACAACCACGTCAGGAAGATATTTACCGTTTAGCGGGTGAAGAAAAAATGTTGCTTGTGCGTGGAGAATACTTACCACTCGTTGAATTACATAATGTTTTTTCAATTGACGGGGCTGAACGCCATTTAGATAACAGCATTGTGTTGATTATCCAAAATGCAGGTCATCGCTTTGCCTTATTAGTTGACAAGCTAGTAGGACAACAACAAGTGGTGGTGAAAAATATTGAAAGTAATTATCGCAAGATCCCAGGTATTTCTGCAGCAACAATTATGGGCGATGGCTCTGTTGCATTGATTTTAGATGTGGCCGAGCTGCAAAGAATGAATAACAGCATTTTGATTAAAAAGAAACAACAGGTTTCTCAACCTGTCGTGCACTAAATAGAGGCCATACACCATGTCTATGTTAGATGATGATTTAAATAAACACGAAGAAGAAAAGAACGGCGAAGGCTATCTTATTTTCACTTTAGGTGAAGAAGAGTACGGCATTGAAATTTTAAAAGTGCAGGAAATTCGTGGCTATGAGCAGGTTACTCGTATCGCGAATACACCAGATTTTATTAAGGGCGTGACCAATTTACGTGGTGTGATTATCCCTATTATTGATTTACGCGTGAAATTCTCCCACGAAAACGTGGTGTATAACGATAATACCGTTGTCATTGTGGTGAATTTAAAAGACCGAGTCGTTGGAATTGTTGTGGATGGTGTTTCTGATGTGCTGGTATTAAATGAAGAACAAATCGCACCGCCACCTGATTTTGCTGTGACCTTATCGACACAATATTTAACAGGTCTTGGGACAGTTAATGACCGTATGTTGATATTAGTCGATATTGAAAAGTTACTAACAAGCGATGAAATGGCACTAATTGACAGCATGGCTGAGTAATTCTCAGCCTAACTATTTGTGCAAATAATAATAAGTCATTGGCTAAAGTTTTTGGCTTGATGACCGATATCCAAAATACAACAAAATTATGTTAGTAAAACGTCATGTACAGTCGAATTAAAATCGTATCAGGACTTTTGTCCGTCATTTTTATCTTTATTTTACTGCAGCTGGTATCCAGTGGTTTGATGTTTACCAAACTGGGCGATAACAGCGACAGTATAAATTACTTGAATTCATTACAACGCCAAAGGCAAGTCTTAACAGAAAGTTGGGTTAATTTATTACAAGCTCGAGCTAATTTAAATCGGTCAATTAACGCTTATTTATTAGAAGGGCGCAAAATTCAAGACGATGCCACCAATGAAGAGCTGATTAAGGCTGCGAAAAATAACTTCAAAGCGGCGGATGGTGCTTATGACCGTTATAAGAAGCTAATGCAAAGTTCGGATTATGATAAAGCCAAATTTGAACAGCTTTTTAACACTTATGAAACCTACCGAAATGCACTAATTAAGCTAGGTGAATATGCAGAAAAAGGTGATTTAGAAGGTTTTTATGCCCATAGAACCTCAGGGCATCAAGTGAAATTTGAAGAGCAATTTAACGCATATTTTGCTGATATCTCCTCTGACTTTCAAGCCGAAGTCGTAAATGCAGACAATAATTATCGCCAGTCATTATATATGTTGATGACGTTATCGATTGCGTTAGCCTTTATTGGATTCTTCAGTTATCGCTATGTTCGTAAGGGAATTATTGAACCTCTCAGTTTATTAAACCAACGAATTCAAGTCTTTGCTTCAGGGGATTTGACGCCAAATATAACCACAACGGCGAACAATGAAATTGGTGAGTTGGCGAATGGTGTCCAGCACATGCAGCAGGAGTTGATTAATACGGTGCGTGGCGTATTGGATGGTAGCGAAACTATTTACCAAGGCACTACTGAGATTGCTGCGGGTAATAATGATTTATCTGCACGAACAGAGCAACAAGTAGCTTGCTTGGAAGAGACTTCTGCCAGTATGAGTGAGCTGACGGCAACGGTGAAACAAAACACTGAGTATGCACATCAAGCCAGTGAATTTGCTAGCCAAGCATCGGTTATTGCGAAAGAGGGCGGTAAGGTTGTTTCCAATGTGGTGAGTACCATGTTGAACATTGCGGATAGCTCGCAAAAAATTTCTGATATTACCGCCGTCATTGACAGCATTGCCTTCCAAACCAATATCTTAGCATTGAATGCAGCAGTAGAAGCTGCACGAGCGGGTGAGCATGGGCGCGGGTTTGCAGTCGTTGCCGATGAAGTGCGTAACTTAGCTCAGCGTAGTGCGGATGCGGCAAAAGAAATTAAAACGCTTATTGAAGATTCAGTATCAAGAACGGATACCGGGGCACGCCAAGCCGAAGACGCAGGTGAGACAATGACTAAAATTGTCGAATCGGTTACCCGTGTGACAGACATTATGACTCATATTGCAACGGCTTCCGATGAGCAAAGCAAAGGGATTGCCCAAGTCAGCATCGCCGTAGCCGAAATGGATAAAGTCACACAGCAAAACGCGTCTTTAGTTGAGCAATCGGCAGTTGCTGCCAATGTATTGGAAGAACAAGTCGCGAAACTGTCGCAATTGATTTCTATCTTCCGCTTACCACCATTAAAACAAAGTGAAATACGTAATATTAAACCGGCAGAAAGAACGGTTTCGAATATCGTTAAAACGCCGGATTTAACAAAAATATCATCGAAGGAACATAAAGATGATGACAATTGGGAAACTTTCTAACGATTAAGCTCAGTTTTACGCTGCAAAGCTTCGGTTTTGCAGCGTTTCTGTGCATTAGAAAACAAGGCAATGTATTAGGCGATCAGTTCTCTTAGCTGGCACAAGTGGGGATTTCAATGTTTGGTAAAAATATCCGGATTTCAGTGAGTTTATATCTACTTCTCATTTTATTTTGTGGGATGCAGATCGTGTCTAGCGGGGTTTCTGTTGGAATAGTTGTTAGTGAATTAAATTCATTGGAACGCATCGATTTAGGGTCAAATAAGCGTGCACTATTAGAAGAAACGAATAAACACTTAATGCAGGCACGTAACAGCCTGACGCAAATTGCATTACTGAATAAAGTTGGGGGGCATGAGCCTCTGATAGAAGAAACACAGGTGACATTCGATAATTTACTAGCGGAAGCGGCTAAAGATTACACCGAATTTAAAAACCAGCCAATCCTTAGTGAAGAAGAGAACCTCGCGGCGCTGGATGAAAGGTACCAAGCTTTTGTTATCACATTAAAAGCGTTAAAAACGCATTTAGATAATAAAGATGTTCCAGCTTACATTGCCTTACCCGCTCAAGAAAACCAAGAACAACTTGAAGCAGGGATTCGCGATTACCTCGATTTACTGAAAATCGAGAATGAAGAGTCTTTATCTGCGGCAAGGATGTACAACACCTTCGCTTGGAGCTCATTTATCTCTGTTATCGTGATCATCATAGTAGTCATCGCATTTGCCCACTATTGGATGAAACGCAAGGTAATCACTCCTCTTAAAAGTATGGGAGAACACTTTGCATTAGTCGCAGATGGGAAATTAAACCAAACTATCGAAGTGAAAACGGGTGATGAAATTGGCGAGGTTTTTGGCAAGTTAAAGCAAATGCAAGAGTCTTTAGTCACATCAGTGACAGCGCTGCGTTCAAATACCGACCAAATGTATACGGGTATCCGCGAAATTGCTTTAGGCAATAATAATTTATCCTCACGTACTGAGCAGCAAGCCGCATCTTTGGAAGAAACGGCGGCTAGTATGGAAGAGCTGACAGCAACGGTTAAGCAAAACGCAGACAACGCGCGTCAGGCGAGTGAATTGGCGGTGAGTGCTTCTAAGACGGCAACGAAAGGGGGCGAAATTACAGAAGATGTCATCGATACCATGACGTCGATTGCAAACAGCTCTCAAAAAATCAGTGCCATTATTAGTGTGATTGATGGTATTGCTTTCCAAACTAACATCTTAGCGCTAAATGCTGCTGTTGAAGCTGCGCGAGCGGGTGAACAAGGGCGAGGTTTCTCTGTTGTTGCAGGGGAGGTTAGGGCCTTAGCCCAGCGCAGTGCCGAAGCCGCCAAAGAAATTAAAACTCTTATTGATGAGTCCGTGGGCCGTGTAAGTCAAGGTTCTCAATTAGTGAATGAAGCGGGTACCACAATGAGTGAGTTGGTTGCAGCTGTTAACCAAGTTACTGAATTGATGGGAAATATTGCTTCAGCCTCAAATGAACAAAGTCGGGGTATTGAGCAAGTAGCTACCGCTGTAAGCCAAATGGATCTTGTCACCCAGCAAAACGCAGCTTTAGTGGAACAATCTACTAGTGCTACTGCTGCCTTAGAAGATCAGGCCAACAACTTAGTTGATACCGTTGCGTTCTTTGAACTCCCCGAAAATGGGACTCAGCGAATTCGACGTTGAGTAGATGAGTTTTAATTTACAGTTTTAAGTGAATCAATTTATTGGTTTTCGGCTGAGGAAGTGAAACACAATTTTCATTTCCTCCGCCATCAAGAGCAGCCTGAATATCCGGCTGCTTCTGGGTTTTTATTGAATAGGACGACAAGTACGATGCTTTTTGTACCACAGGTGGAACCACTGACTGATGATGAGTTTAGTCGGGTTTGTCGATTTATTCATAAAAAATCAGGCATTGTCCTTACCATGAATAAAAAAAATATGGTCTATAACCGGCTATTAAAGAGGTTAAGGGATTGTAATATCGGCAATTTTTCGGATTATTTGCGGATGTTAGAGCGTGAACCTCAGCATCCAGAGTGGCAAGCTTTTGTAAATGCTTTAACCACCAATTTAACGGCCTTTTTCCGCGAACCGCATCATTTTGTGACGCTGGCGGAGTTTATCCGTACACGGAAAAACAGCCCTATTAATGTTTGGTGTGCAGCTTCTTCGACTGGTGAGGAACCCTACTCTATCGCCATGACACTGAGTGATGTTCTGGGGCCTAATGCTGTTAATGCCAAAGTGATTGCTAGTGATATTGACACTGAAGTCTTGGAAAGAGCTAAGCAGGGTGTATACCGCATTGAAGAGTTGAAGAACCTAAGTGCATTACAGCGACAGCGCTATTTTATGAAAGGTGTTGGTGAGTTTGATGGCTATGCCCGAGTGAAACCCGCATTACGGCAAATGATTGAATTTCGTTACTTAAATCTTAGCGACCATGACTGGCAATTACAGCATCGTTTTGACGCTATTTTTTGCCGTAATGTCATGATTTATTTTGATAAAGAAATGCAAATGAAAATGCTAGAGCGTTTTGTTCCATTGCTTAAGCCAGATGGTTTGTTATTTATTGGACATTCAGAAAATTTATCTCAGTTATCGCAAAGTTTTGTGATTAAAGGGCAAACCGTCTACAGCTTGCAAGCTGCGAGGAGGGGGTAATGAAAAAAATTAAAGTGCTATGTGTGGATGACTCAGCACTGATGCGTCAATTAATGCGCGAAATTATTAATAGTCATGAAGACATGGTAGTGGTGGATACCGCACCAGATCCTTATGTTGCACGTGACTTAATTAAACAACATGAGCCTGATGTCATTACGTTAGACGTTGAAATGCCACGTATGGATGGTATTGATTTCTTAGAAAAATTAATGCGTTTACACCCAATGCCCGTCGTCATGGTTTCGACATTAACCTCTAAAGGTTCCGAAGTGACGTTAAAAGCACTGGAATTAGGCGCGGTAGATTTTGTCACCAAACCGCAAATTGGTATCCGTGAAACGATGATCAGTTATCGCGATGTGATTGGTGAAAAAATTCGTGCAGCGGCGATGTCAAAAATTACACAGCGCAGTCGTTTTACGCGTGCAGAGAAAAAAGTTACAGAGCCGATTTCACAGGCTAAAGCTTTGTCTCCATATGTTTGTAATAGCCGAGTCATTGCGGTTGGTGCATCGACTGGGGGGACAGAGGCGATACGTCAATTTCTTGAAATGCTCCCTAAAGAGTGCCCGCCCGTAGTGATCACCCAGCATATGCCCGCAGGGTTTACTCGCTCGTTTGCTGAAAGACTAAATAAACTTTGCGTGTTGACAGTCAAAGAAGCGGAACACAACGAATTGCTGCAAAAAGGCCATGCGTACATTGCTCCTGGCGACTCACATATGCTAATTGCAGATAAAGGCAAAGGTTTTCAAGTCATTTTGCAACAGAGTGAGCCGGTTAACCGCCATCGCCCATCTGTTGATGTGTTATTTGATTCTGTTGCCCAGTGTGTTGGCCGAAAATGTATTGGCATTTTGCTGACAGGAATGGGAATGGATGGGGCAAAAGGGCTACTTAATTTACGCCAGCAGGGGGCTATCACTTATGCGCAAAACGAAAGTAGTTGCGTTGTATTTGGTATGCCGCGTGCTGCGATAGAAATGGATGCGGCGGATGAGGTGCAAGATATTCTTAAAATTGCCCCTAGCGTTTTAGCAAGACTTTCTTCTGTGTCGGTTTAACGATGCAGAAATTCACAATTGTTTTTTGAAGGAGTGGTTATGGCCGCTAAAGATCTCAGTTTTTTGGTTGTCGATGATTTTTCTACAATGCGTCGTATCGTCCGTAACTTATTAAAAGAGCTCGGGTTTAATAAAATAGAAGAAGCAGAAGACGGCGTTGATGCATTAGAGAAGATCCGCACAGGCAATATCGATTTTGTTGTTGCAGATTGGAACATGCCAAATATGGATGGTTTAGAACTGCTTAAAACTATCCGTGGTGATGATGCCCTGAAACATATTCCAGTTCTAATGGTCACCGCAGAAGCCAAAAAGGAAAATATTATTGCAGCCGCACAAGCAGGAGCAAGTGGTTATGTGGTTAAGCCGTTTACCGCAGCTATCTTGGAAGAAAAATTAAATAAAGTTTTTGAAAAAATGGGTCTGCAATAAACGCGTATACCAAAGGAGATTGTCATGACAGAACAGTGTGGTATCGGGAGCAATCGCAATGGTAATGATGATTTAAAACAAGTCATTACGCGGATTGGTACCTTAATGAGAACGCTAAGAGAGAGCATGCGAGAGCTTGGTCTTGAAAAAAGTGTTCAACAGGCGGTTGCCAGCATTCCTGATGGTAAAGATAGGTTACGTTATATTGCCCAAATGACTGCGCAAGCAGCAGAAAAAACGTTAAATGGCATTGATGTTATCAAGCCATTACAAGTTGATATGAATAAAAACGCACAAGCGTTACAACAGCAATGGCAAGAAGCGGAAAATGATGCTGTCCCGGCTCAATTGCGACAATCAACAGAGGCATTTTTAAGCCAAGTGATCCAAGACAGCGAAACGACTAAAGCTGAACTACTTGAAATTATGATGGCGCAAGATTTCCAAGATTTAACAGGGCAAGTCATCAAAAAAATGATGGAAGTTGTTGAAGAAGCGGAAAAACAATTACTGGCTTTGTTGATGGAGAATACGCCACCAGAAATGCGCGTCAAAACGCAAAATGAAGGTTTGCTCAATGGGCCTCAAATTAATAAAGAAGGTGTGAACGTAATGGCATCACAGTCACAGGTTGATGATCTTCTTGATGAACTCGGTTTCTAACCGAACATTTTAAGCCTTTGTTTATGGAGCTACCCTAATAGTCATCCTGCTAGAGTAGCTTCAATTTAGTTGAATTATATCTTCATCAGGCTGCAAGCGGCTGCGCTGTTGACTACATTTATTCACCTTAGTCACTTTGTTGATAGAGGCTTTATCGACGAGTTCATTTATTGGCTAGCGCTAACTTGAGTTATTTAGAGTATAGGGGGTATTGTAATGATAAATAACGATTTAATCTCTACTATAGTCAGGGACACTGAAACAGAACAACATAATGAGACTGATATTGAATCACCTTATATAGAATTAGAAATACGCAAAGAGATGATTAACCAGCTTAAATTAGCCCGCATTGCCAATAATTTAACCCAAGTCCAAATCGCTGAAAAAATGAAAACGCAAAAGCAAAATATTTCACGTTTAGAAAAAGGGCAGTTTGACCCTAAGCTTGGCACATTACTAAAGTATGCAGATGCATTAGGCATGCGCCTTTCACTGAGCGTCACGGTCAAATAAGTTGAAAGGTACAGCGAATATTAATCATGCTGATATACCGTGATGATTTTGCTGCCGAGCACCTGTTCTAGTTGGTCGATAAAGCAGTCTTGTATGTCCCAATTATGGAAGCTAAAACCTAAATTTCCAAAAGCCCATTGTGGGTCAAAATTCCAACCGGAAAGTGGGGCATTGAAGTTGCAATTAAAACACCCAAGAATTTCAGGTCTCCCTTCGTACCAATCGGAAACGGTATCGCCCCATGCGTTACTATGTTCACTTTGTTCTTTGGCGCATTGTGGGCAATAAATACCAAGACCATTTCCCCCTGCGTGGAATACGGTGCGTTCGGTGACGATAGTTAAATAGTTTTTTAATGTCTCTTCAGGTAATTGAGTCGGTACTATCTCATCATTGACAACATAGAGAATTGGCTCTTTATAGGCGGGCGTTGGGCGATAAATGACTTCACCATATTCAATATGTTGAAAATGTGGGTCAATAATGCCTTGTTGCTTTAGCCAATTAAGTATGTGCTGCCCATGCTTAGGGGCATCTTCTAAGGGAATATCAGGGGCAACAAGATGACAAATATCCATAATAACCTTTTATTGTTAAAAGCCATCAATAAGTAAGTCAATTGCGTGTTTAATCGTGTTTTGTTGGCAGTTCAAGTCAACGATTTCTGTCCCTAATAATGAATGAGGGACGCAAGCCATTTGGTGTGTCATTAAAACAAACACCTGCCCGTTGCTAAATAACTGGGGGTTAAGGCAAGTAGGTAATGGTTTTTTAACTAGCCTGCTATCGAATAACGGGATGACTAAAAGAGTATTCAATATATCAATAATATTACTTTGAATGTCCAGTAAATATGGGTGTTTGACTGTATCTTCTCGATTTTGATAGAGGCAATATTGCATTAAAAACCCTTGTATTTATCTGAGAGTAATCCGTATTCTTCATTGTTCCTATTTAATTGATTAAAACCTTCGATATTTTCATTTTTCCACTTTTGTGCTTCTAGGCGTTTTAATTCAGCTTGTAAGGCACAAGTTAGTATTGCAGATAAGTTGAGTTTAGCCCGCCATGCTTGTTCGCAGAGCTCAGGCGTTACAGTGACACTGATATTTTTTTATTCTTTATTAATACGAAATATAGGATTATCTTCAGTGAGCGCTCATGTTTGCGAAGCTATTCGCAAGATTGCTGGCTTATTGCTCAATGGGCAAATAACCCCCTCGAAGTGTGTCTATTTTCCACCATTGATTTTCTTACACTCTGTCATGCTATGCGATAACTCGTATTTTAAAATGATGGAACAGATGTGTCCGACGAGAGTGATGTAGAAAAAACAGAAGAACCCACTCCCCATAAAAAGCAGAAAGCCAAAGATGATGGGCAAATAGTTCGTTCAAAGGAATTGAGCTCGTTAATGATGATGTTAGCGGGTATTAGCTTACTGTGGCTAAGTGGTGGGCATCTGGCAACTCAACTAAGACAAATAGCTCGCCAAGGGTTTATTTTTGATGGGCATTATTTACAAAATACGGGCTTAATGATCAGCTACTTAGGTAGGGTCGTTAGTGAGGCATTATTTGCTTTACTTCCGGTGATTGGTGGGTTGGCGCTCGTTGGGATTTCGGCTTCGTCACTGGTGGGCGGGCTAGTATTTAATAGCAAATTGATTAAGTTTGATTTGAAAAAACTTAACCCGTTGAAAGGGTTAAAACGTATTTTTTCAATGAATGCATTATCTGAGCTATTTAAAGCAATTTTGAAATCGTTATTTGTTGGGTTAGGGGCCTTTATATTTTTATGGGAAAGTTGGCCATCATTGCTGCATTTAGTGATGGAATCACCGATTACCGCCCTTAGTAATGCACTACAAAAAGTAATTTTTGCTGGCTACTTAATTGTCTTTTTACTGATCCCAATGGTGGCGTTTGATGTGTTTTACCAATTTCGCTCTCATTTGAAAAAATTAAGAATGAGCCGCCAAGAAATCAAAGATGAATTTAAACAGCAAGAGGGTGACCCCCAGATAAAAGCCAAAATTCGCCAGCAGCAACGTGCTATCGCGCGTAATAGGATGATGGCGGATGTCCCCAATGCGGATGTGATAGTCACCAACCCAACCCATTATGCGGTGGCGCTAAAATATGATGATAAAAGAATGGGAGCGCCAAAAGTATTAGCAAAAGGCGCTGGGGTTTTTGCTCAACGTATTAAAGAAATCGGTGAAGAACACCGAATATTGCAGTTAGAAGCACCGCCCTTAGCACGTGCATTATATCGCCATGCAGAGATAGGACAAAGTATCCCTGTTGCCTTATATGCTGCGGTAGCAGAAGTTTTAGCGTGGGTTTACCAATTACGTCGTTGGCGTCGTGAAGGTGGGCTCAGACCGAAAAAACCGAAAAATTTACCAGTGCCACCAACACTGGACTTTGCTGGAGATAACAATCGAGATGGCTAATTTGGCTTCACTTTTAAAATTGCCGAAAAACTTACAAGGAACGCAGTGGCAAATACTTGCGGGTCCGGTTCTTATCTTATTGATTTTGTCGATGATGGTACTGCCATTGCCGGCATTTTTATTGGATTTATTGTTTACTTTTAATATCGCACTTTCCATCATGGTATTGCTAGTGGCGATGTTCACTAAACGGACCCTCGATTTTGCCGCGTTTCCAACCATCTTGTTATTCGCCACATTGTTACGTCTTTCCCTTAACATTGCTTCCACGCGGATTATTTTACTTGATGGTCATACAGGGCCAGACGCAGCAGGGCGAGTCGTTGAAGCATTTGGCCACTTTTTAGTCGGCGGTAATTTTGCTATCGGTATTGTGGTATTTATCATCCTAGTATTGATTAACTTTATGGTTATCACTAAAGGTGCGGGGCGCATTGCGGAAGTGGGCGCACGCTTCGTACTTGATGGTATGCCGGGTAAGCAAATGGCTATCGACGCAGACCTCAATGCTGGCATCATTAGTGATGACGAAGCGAAAAAACGCCGTGCCGAAGTAACCCAAGAAGCTGATTTTTACGGTTCAATGGACGGGGCGAGTAAGTTCGTCCGTGGTGATGCTATCGCGGGGATCATGATTATGGTGATTAACGTGATTGGAGGCTTAATTGTTGGGGTCGGTCAACATAATATGTCTCTGGGGGATGCGACCAGTGCCTATACCTTGTTAACCATCGGTGATGGTTTAGTCGCCCAAATTCCGGCATTAATTATTTCGACCGCTGCAGGGGTTATCGTCACTCGTGTTGCAACGGATGAAGATGTGGGTGAACAGATGGTCAACCAACTCTTCAATAACCCGCGAGTGATGTGGCTCAGTGCAGGGGTCCTTGGGCTAATAGGTTTAATACCTGGAATGCCTAACTTTGTTTTCCTGTTGTTTACTGCAGCGTTAGCGGCATTGGGTTGGTATCTAGTTCGTAAAGCTCAGCAACCGGAAAATGCCGCGGGGGACAACAACCAAGCACAACATTTTCAAGAAGCGAACAAAGTTGTTGAAGCAACGTGGGATGATGTGCAATTAGAAGACTTGTTAGCGATGGAGGTCGGGTATCGATTGATACCGCTCGTTGACAGTGAGCAGCAAGGTGAATTGCTGGGTCGCCTTCGTGGTTTACGTAAGAAATTCGCTCAAGAAGTAGGCTATTTGCCCCCTGTTGTCCATATTTGTGACAACCTAGCTCTTTCCCCATGTGAATACCGTATTTTAATTAAAGGCGCTGAAGTTGGGCGTGGTGAAGCACAACCGGGGCGTAGTCTTGCTATCGACCCTGGTAATGCGGCGGGGTCATTGCAAGGTGATGAGACTAAAGAACCTGCATTTGGTTTACCTGCCGTTTGGATTGATGATGATTTACGTGAGCAAGCGCAAATTCAAGGCTATACGGTAGTGTCTGCGAGTACCGCGGTAGCAACGCATTTCAATCAAATTTTATTGCAAAACTCAAGCACGTTATTTGGTCGCCAAGAAGCACAAATGTTATATGACCGAGTGAAAAAAGAGATGCCAAAACTGGCTGATGACCTGATCCCCGATACCATCTCATTAACAATTTTGCACCGTGTTCTACAGAATTTATTAATGGAAGACGTAGTGATCCGCGATATGCGTACCATTATTGAAACACTAGCAGAAATGGCGGGGGAAAATGGCGAGCAAAAAGACACGGACTATTTAACTTCGCAAGTGAGAATTGCATTAGGCCGCGCTATTACCCAGCAGTGGTTTGGTAATGCAGAAGAAATTCAAGTTATTGGTTTAGATGCGGGGCTTGAACAAATTTTATTGCAAGCGGCCAAAAATGGTGGGGGCTTAGAGCCTAACCTTGCGCAGTTTATTCAAACTCAAGCAGAACAAGCAATTTCTCACCAAGAAGCGATGGGGGCTCCTACAGTGTTATTAGTTAACCATGCTTTACGCCTAATTTTATCGCGTTTCTTACGCCGAAGTTTGCCGCAGTTAGTGGTGATGTCTAATTTAGAAATGACTGACCACCGTAAGATTAGAATGACTTCGATGATTAGTGGTAGCTAACCCTGTTGCGCCAACCTATATGGCCAGTAGGATAGGTATGTCATTGTTTTAAGACATATACCGAAGGCGTGTATTTGAACCCACGTTAAAGCGTAAAGAAAGTATGCAAGGTCACTCTTATTCGAGTGGCCTTTTCGCATTTGATAGCTGATTAAAATGAACCAATTTGTTTATGAGGGGAAACTGAATTAGGCCTTTATCAGAGGCTTCTTAGATGGGCTGCATATCAGGGGATAGCCAGCAGGTCGGTTAAATGGCGGTAGGTTTCCTTTAGTCGACTTAATGTTGAAGCTATATCAGGTCATTGAGTAAGCTGTCTGATAGGCTTTGAGATGATAAAAAAGGGTTTTTGAACTAGGCAGAACACAGCTTAAATCGAAATTTTTTTACCTAAAACAGGGCGTTTTGATTCTAAACCATCAGCACCATAAGTGGATTGGTTATTGTGTTTCTTTACAAAGTTTAGGCGTTGAGCATTGAGTTCTATATGTAATTGCAGCATTTGGTGGTTGCGATAGTTTAATTCTTTTAAGCTGGTTGTTAATACTTTAATCGCTTCCCATACACTGGCTAATTCAGTATTACCTTCATAAGGCGCGGTAATTTCTGCTTGTGATTCGAGTTGTAGCCGCTGGGTCTCCCCATGGCCTATCGCCGCAACAAGGAAACGTTTTTGTTCAGTCGTTTCCTGAAAAGGCGAAGGCGGAACACGCTGGTAACCTAATAGTAGTTCCTCATTTTTCATCACGATTTGCAATGATTGTAAATGAGCATGTTGCTGTTCTAGCAAGATTAATAGTTCATCAGTCATGGTAGTTATTTATTTCATTGATAACATGCACTCATGTGCATCACGTAAAATGCCATCAGCAATCTTTTCTGCATCCATTTTCAGGGTGCCATCTTTGATAGCTTGTTTAATTTGTTCAACTTTAGCGCTGTTAATATCGCTAGCTTGGGGCTGTAATAATTTTTTTTGCAGCTCACTCGGGACAAATGTACTTTCTTTAATGATTTCATTTGTCGAAATTTTTTTATCGCGCATCGGGGTAGCCGTATCTTGTGGGTCACGGTTTGTTACCTGAGTTAGCGCAGAAATTGCAGGTGTTTGCTCAATAGCCATAATGTGTTTTCCTGTTCCCGATTTTTATCATATGAGAGTTATCGGCGTATTTTGTGGGATCTTTAGTCTTTATAGTGTTACAAAATATTGCCTTTATTCGTCATATTTCAAGCCGCCTCTGCGTTAACTTACGCTCATTCGCACTAGTCACTTACTTATGTAAGCTCCTAGCGACTCATTCACTTGTCGCCTTGATGCGACTTGAACTATTTAGAATAAAGGTTCATTTTGAGTGAGTTGACATTAAGTACAGACTCGTCATATTCGGTCTTGATGGCATTTATTTTAATGCGATATTAACACTGCCATTCTCTTGTGCTAACCCATTGACTACTTGACCATTGAGTAATCTTACACGAATATTTTGCCCAATGGTGGCATTATTAATGGCTCTTCCTTCGTATTTCACTGAAAAATTTTCCCCATTAGCAAAGACAAATACGGTTTGACCTGCTTTTATTGCCCAAGGGAGCCGGATCATCGATTTGGTAAATGTTTGCCCCGCAGGGATATTACGAAGTGCTATTGCGCCGCGTAGTGCCATTTTATCAGTACTCGCTCCAGCGGGAAGCTTATGTAATAAGCCTTTTTTACTGCCAATATCCACAAACTCAATAGATTCACCACGATTTATATTACGTGTTGCAACGAAATATTGCCCCGTCACATTCACAATTAGCTGAATAAATTGTTTTTTCTTACCACACTGCACTGGAATAGATACATTTCCCATATTTCTGCCCCCAATAGGTGGACTGATTTGGGGTTTCTCACAGCTTGGCCAACGTTCAATCGGCGTTTTGATCTCAATAGAAACTTGGTTTTTTTTACCGTGAATTTGGCGGAAATAGTGATTGATATCTTGAGGTAATGAGGCTTGAGCAAGGCTAATGGTTAACCCTAATACACTAATTACAATGCTAAATGACAGCTTTTGACGATAACGCATGTAGGGATAGCCTCCTTGGTAAGCAAACTTTTTCACGATTGCAGTTTACGCAGGTCTTTAATAATGAATGAGCCAAATAGGTCAATTATTTTGCCTTTATCTTGCCATTAGATTTTTTAGTAGACGGCTAAGATATGCAGGTCGAATTTTAAATTATATGAGCGAATGTTCAGATTCAGGAGTCGCTTTATTTCCATTGAGGGCCATCATGATTGATAAATTAAATGCCACGTTTGCTTTTCAGCAGCAGGCGTTATCAATACGCGAAGCAAGGCAGACTGTTTTGGCTTCAAACATCGCAAATGCGGATACTCCGGGCTATCAAGCACGTGATATTGACTTTAATCGTCAACTTCAACAAGCAATGGACAAAGGTGTCGTTGGTTCAAAGGGCGTCACCCTTGCCGTGACAGCTAAAGGCCATATCGAAGGACGAGGTATTAAAGCGCCAAATTTAGACTTGAAATACCGTGTTCCTTATCAGACATCGATGGATGGTAATACGGTAGATATGGATATTGAACGTAGTCAGTTCGCTGATAATACCCTGAAATATCAGGCTGATCTCACATTTATTAATAGCCGCGTTAAAAGTATGTTGGCTGTTCTACAGCAAGGGTAATAAGCATGGCGTTACTGAGTATTTTTGATATTTCTGCTTCTGCATTAACAGCGCAGTCTCAGCGTTTAAATGTCAGTGCAAGCAACATGGCAAACGCTGAAAGTGTCGCAGGACCGGACGGGCAGCCGTATCGTGCAAAGCAAGTGGTCTTTCAAATGGCACCACAAGGGCGCAATGAAGTGGGTGGTGTGCGTGTGAGTGAACTCATTGAAGACCCCGCACCGCCGCGTATGGAATATAAGCCTGGCCATCCACTGGCTGATGAAAAAGGTTATGTGCAAATGCCAAATGTCGACATGGTCGGGGAGATGATCAACACCATTTCGGCTTCTCGGAGTTATCAAGCCAACCTTGAAGTGATGAATACGGCAAAAACGTTATTGCAAAAGACATTAACAATAGGCCAGTAAGGGAGGTTTGTAATGGGAATTGCCGCCACAATGTACGACTCTTTGGATAATACTACAGCCGGTCCAGAGCCGGCTGCCAGTAATGTGCCAAAGAAAAGTCAAAGTGATGATATGCGTGACACATTTTTAAAGATGATTGTCACACAGATGCAAAACCAAGACCCTACTAACCCTATGGAAAATACCGACTTGACCAGTCAATTGGCACAAATCGCAACGCTTGAGAGTATGAATAAGCTAAGTGATAGCGTTAGTGGTATTTCCCAACAAATCGGTTCAGGGCAATCATTACAAGCCACTCAGCTTGTTGGCAAAGGTGTTCTTATTCCTCGCAACGAAATTATTTTAGCGCCACTTAAAAAAGAGAGCACTGGCGAAGATAGTTCAATCATTAAACCTTCAAATCCATTACCGGATGAGGGGATTAGCCCTGATAGTCCTTCAAACTTTGCACTGAGTGATAAAAGTGTGATGGGTGATGAAGGCGGCAGCGAAGAACCACAGTCCGAATTTATCTCATCTCCGTTTGGTTTCTTTTTGCCGAAATTGGCAGATAACGTTGAAATTACTATTCGCGATAAAAACAGAATGGTGGTACGCACCATTACTTATGATACCGAAGTCAAACCCGATATTTATGATATGGCTTGGGATGGTCGCGACAACAAAGGAAATCTAGTGGCAGATACAAAAGGGAAATATTACTTTGATGTGAAAGCCGTCAGAGCCGGAGCCGAAGTTGAAGTCACAAAACTAGGTTATACCCGCGTCAACGGCGTGACCCCAGGTTCTGACGCACCATTATTAGATGTTGGTATTGGGCAAAGTGTCCCCCTGAGCAGCATCTTCAAAGTTTATCCTTCATCTTAATTTATCCCCAATACTCATGGAGAAAATATGTCTTTTTCACAAGCAGTCAGTGGCTTAAATGCAGCATCAGCGGGGCTGGATTCAATTGGTAATAATATTTCCAACTCCGCGACCAATGGTTTTAAAGGGGCGACAACCTCTTTTGCCGATATGTTCGCAGGATCAGGCGTTGGTCTGGGTGTTAATGTTGCAGCAGTAACACAAAATTTTAAAGATGGCCCTATCACACGTACGGATAGACCAACGGATGTCGCTATTTCTGGCAATGGTTTTTTCCGTGTGCAAGACAAAAATGGCGATATTTACTATAGCCGTGATGGCCAGTTTTTACGTGATAAAAGCGGTAACTTAGTGAACAACCAAGGCATGATCGTCACAGGTTATCCGGCAGGTGTTGATGAGGACGGTAATGTCACTATTCAAAGTGGTGGTGTTCCTGCGGGAATTAACATTCCAACCGATATGATGGATGCTAAAAAATCAGACTTAGCCAAACTGACAGTTAACCTTAATTCAGAAGATAAAGTTAAAGATAAAAAGTTTGATATAACAAAACCTGATGATTCAGCAACTTATAATTTCAGTACCACAATGACTGCATTTGATAGTCAAGGTAATACTCACGAAATTTCAGTGTATTTTGTCAAAGAGTCTGACAATAACTGGACGGCTTATGCAAAAGATACTAACGACACAGAAGCTAAAAAATTAGGTGAATTAGAGTTTGACGGCAACGGCAAGCTAAAAGACGCTGATAAAGCCACATTTGCCTTTGCTTATAACGGGTTAAATGGGGCGGATAATGGAACGTTAAATGTCGATCTGAGTAAAACTCGCCAACAGAAAGTCAGTGAATCCTCGGTCAGTGCTATTGATGTAGATGGCTTTCCTGCCGGTGAATACACCACGTTTAAAATTGAAGATAACGGTTTAATTACTGCGAATTATTCTAACCAACAAAAACGTGTGGTAGGGCAAGTTGCGCTGTCTGCTTTTGCTAACCCGAATGGTTTAGTTTCTCAAGGTGGTAACGTTTGGGCTTCTTCAAATGCTTCAGGTAACCCAATGGATGGTGTCCCGGGTGTAGGGCAATACGGCAAATTAACCAGTGGTGCGCTGGAGTCTTCTAACGTGGACATGAGCCAAGAGTTGATCAGTATGATTGTGATGCAGCGTAATTATCAATCCAATGCGCAGACCATCAAAACGCAAGATCAAATGTTACAAACATTGGTTAACTTACGATAAACCGAGAGGGTGGGCATGGATCACGTCATTTATACTGCCATGGGTGGGGCGCGTCATGCGCTTGAAAACCAAGCGGTTGTTTCAAATAACATTGCTAATGTGTCAACGGCGGGCTTTAAAGCACAACTATCGGCAATGCGTGCTGTGCCCATTAACGGGGACAGCGAACCAACAAGGACACTGGTCGTTGCCTCAACACCCGGTGCAGATATGAGCCAAGGGCCACTGAACTATACAGGCAAGTCAACAGATGTGGCGTTAAATGACAAGCACTTTTTGGCTGTTGAACTTGCCGATGGCAGCGAAGCCTACACGCGTAACGGTAATATTCAGGTTTCGAGTGAAGGTGAGTTAATGATTGGCGAGCGTCGTTTACAAGGGGATGGTGGTCCTATTAATGTTCCGCCGAATGCCGAATTAACTATCGGCACAGACGGCACAGTGACAGCGCTATTGGCGACCGACCCCCCAACGATGCTAGGGCAGATTGGCCGTTTAAAAGTGGTTGAAGCACAGCCACAAGACCTACTTCGTGGGGAAGATGGGTTATTTCATTTATCACCTCAAGGCCAAGCAGCTAATGGCAATGTGCTTCCACAAAGTGAGCGCGCTATCGTTACCGCTGGTGTGATTGAGGGAAGTAACGTTAATGCTGCTGAAGCCATGGTTTCCATGATTGCCAATGCAAGGCATTTTGAAATGCAAATGAAAGTAGTCCGTAGTGCTGATGAAAATGCACAGCGGGCAAACCAATTGCTTGCCGTCAGCTAAATTCAGTAAGGAATTATTATGATCCGTTCATTATGGATTGCAAAAACAGGGCTTGATGCTCAACAAACCAACCTTGATGTTATTTCTAATAACTTGGCAAACGTCAGTACTAATGGTTTTAAACGCCAACGTGCCGTTTTTGAAGATTTAATGTATCAAAATATTCGCCAACCTGGCGCGATGAGCTCTGAGCAAACATCGTTACCGTCAGGGTTACAAATGGGGACGGGGGCTCGTCCCGTTGCCACAATGCGAGTTCACGCACAAGGTGCGTTAAACAAAACGGGTAATACCAACGATATCGCTATTCGAGGCCAAGGTTTCTTGCATGTACAAATGCCAGATGGTACCGACGCCTATACCCGCGATGGGGCATTGCAGCCCAACCAAGATGGCCAGCTTGTAACCTCAAGCGGTTACCAAATTGTCCCTGCGATTATGATCCCTGATAACGCAAACAGCATGTCAATTGCACGTGATGGTACGGTTTCTATCACCGTTTATGGTGATAATCAGCCGCAACAGATTGGTCAAATCACCTTAACTACTTTCATCAATGATGCAGGTTTAGAAAGTATGGGTGAAAACCTGTATATGGAAACGGCAAGTTCAGGTGCCCCTAATGAAAGTGCTCCGGGAACGAATGGTGCAGGGTTGATTTATCAAAATATGCTAGAGACATCTAACGTCAATGTTGCCGAAGAGTTAGTGAATATGATCCAAACTCAACGTGCTTATGAAATTAATAGTAAGGCAGTATCCGCATCTGACCAGATGCTACAGCGTTTAACTCAGCTGTAATTGGTTTATTGAGCGGGAAAGACACAGAAAGGTAACTTGCAATCACGATGGTGAGTTACCTATGAGAGGGATCTCTTCGTGATGGTAGAACGTACACTGCAGCAAAAGAGTAGCATGATGATTGAAAGCAGCACGATTTCTCAACAGCAAAAAATAGCGTTGCAAACGCCTTTAATCGCAACCAAACAGGTGGGATTAGTCATTGCTTTGGTTTTGATTACCAGTGGCTGCGCACACATAAAATCACGTCCGTTAGTGGACACACAGACAACGGCAATTCCAAGTGCACCGACGGCACCTGCACCGAATGGCTCAATATTTCAAAGTGCTCAGCCGGCGTATTATGGCTATCAGCCCCTATTTGAAGATAGGCGCCCTCGTAATGTTGGCGATATTTTGACTATCAATCTACAAGAAAATGTCAGTGCTAGCAAAAACTCGTCTGCAAATGCGAATCGCACTGGGAAAACTGGTTTCTTGGCTGCGATACTGCCCGGCTTTATGCAAGGCTGGATTGGCGGTAAGAATACCGAACTCGATATTAAAGGTAATAGTGACTTTAGTGGTAAGGGCGGAGCGAATGCCAATAACACCTTTAAAGGGACGATTACCGTGACGGTAGACCAATTACTGGCGAACGGTAACTTACATGTCGTCGGTGAGAAGCGTATTGCCATTAACCAAGGAACGGAGTCGATCCGCTTCTCTGGCGTGGTTAACCCACGGACCATTGGGTCAGATAACCATGTAAGCTCCACACAGGTGGCGGATGCACGTATTGAATATGTGGGTGATGGTTACATCAATGAATCGCAAAACATGGGCTGGCTGCAACGCTTTTTCTTAAATGTTTCGCCTTATTAATTGAACATAAGAGAGAATAGCCGAGAGAACTCAATGAAAAACAAAGTATTAATTTTGCTATCGCTATTTTGCTGTTTTGTATTTGCAGCGCACAGTGAACGTATTAAAGATTTAACCACGGTTCAAGGGGTACGTGATAACGCATTAATCGGTTATGGACTTGTTGTCGGGCTCGATGGCACGGGTGACCAAACCATGCAAACCCCATTTACAACCCAAAGTTTAAATAACATGTTGTCGCAAATGGGGATTACGGTCCCCCCCGGTACTAACATGCAATTGAAAAATGTGGCAGCGGTGATGGTAACCGCAAAATTACCACCTTTTGCGCGTACTGGTCAGTCTGTGGATATCGTTGTTTCTTCAATGGGGAATGCAAAAAGCTTGCGGGGTGGAACATTATTGATGACGCCACTGAAAGGTGTTGATGGGCAAGTCTATGCCATGGCGCAAGGAAATATTCTGGTTGGTGGAGCTGGCGCAAGCGGTGGTGGTAGCAGCATTAAAGTGAATCAACTTAATGGTGGACGCATTACTGGCGGGGCAACGATTGAGCGTGAACTACCAAGTAACTTTGGGCAAAGTGGCGCAATTAACCTGCAATTAAACGAAGATAGCTTCACATTAGCGCAAGATATTGCAGATGCAATAAACCGTATGGGGGGAGTCGGTTCAGCTTCCGCGTTGGACTCGCGTACGGTTCAATTATTAGTTCCGGCTAACAACCGTGACCAAGTACGCTTTTTGTCTCGGGTACAGGAACTTAACGTGCGGACACCAATGGCAGAAGCAAAAGTGATCCTCAATTCACGGACCGGTTCAGTTGTCATTAACCGCAGTGTGACACTCGAAAGCTGTGCGGTGGCTCATGGTAGTTTAGCGGTTACCGTTGAAAGACAAACACAAGTCAGCCAACCTGATACCCCATTTGCAGGTGGGCAAACGGTCGTAACCCGTAACACTAATGTCGGTATACGCGACCAAGGTGGTTCATTGCAAAAAGTGAATGCGAGTGTGCAATTAAACCAAGTTATTCAGGCTTTAAATACTTTAGGTGCGACGCCAAACGATTTGATGTCAATATTGCAAGCTATGGAAAGTGCAGGTTGCTTGCGTGCAAAATTGGAGATCATCTAATGAGTGATATGCAGCTATTGCAAGGTGCCGCGTTTGATTTACAGTCGCTAGGCCAGCTAAAAGGCGAACTGAATAAAAACCCAGAGCAAGGGCTGCGCCAAGTCACGCAGCAACTTGAGGCAACATTTGTCCAAATGATGCTAAAAAGTATGCGTGACGCATTACCCCAAGATGGTTTATTTTCCAGCGACCAAACACGTATGCTCACCAGTATGTATGACCAGCAAATCGCCCAAGATCTTTCACAAAAAGGCTTAGGTTTTGGTGAGATGATGTACCAACAGTTAACGCGCGAGCAAATAGAGCCTAATGTAGCGCTCAGCAATAGCATGTTACCGCTCGATGAAAAAGCCATCCAAACATTGCCATCATTTAATATGCAGCAGATGATGCGCCATTTTGCGCCTACGGGGGATACGCTTTCAGCACCATTTCAAAAAATCAAAGCGTTATCGCTTAACAGCAGTAATTTTATTCGTCGCTTAATTGAACCAGCAAAGGCTGCGAGTCAAAACAGTGGTATTTCACACTTTCTCGTCTTAGCGCAGGCGGCATTAGAAAGTGGTTGGGGACAGCGGGAAATTTTGAAAAGTGACGGTAAAACCAGCCATAACTTATTTGGTATTAAAGCTGGGAAAAACTGGCAGGGACCCGTCACTAATATCATGACAACCGAAGTCATTAATGGCAAAACAATAAAAATGCACGATGACTTCCGAGTCTATGGTTCATACGAAGAAGCGATTGCTGATTATATCAGTCTATTAACCGAAAACCCGCGCTATAAAGATGTGAAAAAAGCGCCGACGCCTGAAATTGCTGCGCGTCGCTTACATCAAGCCGGTTACGCCACTGACCCAAGTTATTCAGACAAACTGATCACCTTGATTAACCAAATTCGCGGTCATCAACCGACAGCAAATACCTCGGCATCAAGGGCAGTGCAAGCCTATACCATAGACTTAAACGATATTTTTTAAAAACACGGAATTAATGCGAGTTTGGCCTAAACAATTACGCTGAATTTCCGATAACCAAATATGCTGTAAATAATTTGAGTTGCTTATCACTTTGATTGTGTCAGCCAATTAAAGGGGTCAGCATCTAGAACAGGAAAAGCTTATGCTGAATAATGTAATGAATAATGCGCTCAGTGGTGTGAACGCTGCACAAGGCGGGTTAAGTGTGATTTCTAACAACTTAGCGAACGCAGGTGTAGGTTACTATCACCGCCAAAGTGCTGTTTTCGGGGAGAATCCCGGTACGATGACACCTAATGGCTATTTTGGTAACGGCACTTATTTCAGCCATGTTCGCCGTGAGTTTGATGAATTTATCAATGCACAGTACAGCCAATCACGCGCTCGCAGCGGTGATTATGAGGCGTACGTTAAAAACTGTAATAAAGTCGATGATTTGCTTACTAATGATATTGAAGATATCTCCAGTAATATTGGTAGTTTTTTCACTTCATTAGATGCAGCAACCAGTGACGCCAGTGATAAAACATTGATTGACGTTTTCTTGGGCAATTCAAATGCGTTGGTAAGTCAATTTAAAGACGCTGATCGCCGTTTACAAGAAATGGAGCGGGATATTAATCACCAAATCGAAAATAAGGTGAAAGATATCAATACATATGCGGAAAAAATTGCTGGTCTAAACCAGCAGATCTCCCGTGTACGTTCAGTCAGCGGTTCTGAACCTAATGATTTATTGGATGTGCGTGATCGCTTAGTAAATGAAGTTAACTCGTTAGTTGGGGTTAAGGTCATTGAACAAAACGGCAACTATAATGTGACGTTTGCCAATGGTTTACCGCTGGTGACTGGCGAAAAAGCTAACCGTTTAGAAGCAGTCCCTTCATCAAAAGACGATAGCCGTTTTAGTATCGGTTTTGTGGGAGCAAATGGCCAAGCGCGTGAAATCCCAGATGGGTCATTTCGTGGGGGAGAGCTAAGCGGTATTTTGCGTTCTCGTCAGGAAGTGATTGACCCGGCTTATCAAAAACTCAATAAATTAGCATTAGTTTTTGCAACGAAATTCAATGAAGTTCATAGCAAAGGCTATGATGCCAATGGTAATACGGGTAAAGACTTTTTTGAGATTGGTAAAGGCAGCGTTGTTAGCAATACCCATAATAGCGGTAAAGCGGATTTCGATTTGAGCTATAGCGATGTCTCTAAGGTGACAGGCAATAACTATGAAATGCGTTTTGATGGTAGCGAATGGAATGTCACTCGTTTACCTGAAGGCACTAAAATTTCGGTAGATGATTCAACCGCAGGCACACTGAAATTTGATGGTATAGAAGTCAAAATAAGCAATAGCCAAGGCATGACAAAAGGTGATTCTTTCCTTGTTAAGCCTGTGAGCGGTGTTATCAACGGTATGCAAACATTGATTAGTGATGCATCGGGCTTTGCTGCCGCGGGGAGTAAAGATAGTGGCCCAGGTGATAATGAAAATATTAAAGAGCTGGTTAAATTACAAGACCAAAAACTGATTGATGGCGGCTCGACCTTCTCTGATTTCTACGCAACCTTAGTCAATGATGTCGGTAGTAAAACTAAACAAGCCCAAATTGATTCGGAAACACAAAATAAAATGACTGAGAGCTTTTATGCCCAAGAGCAGGCTATCTCAGGCGTGAATATGAATGAAGAAAGTATTCAAATGCAGAAGATCCAGCAGTTTTTTAATGCGAATGCGCAAGTATTAAAAACGGTGGATGATTTGTTTAATGCGTTGATGCGTGCATTCTAAGTTTTAGCAATATAATAAGGGTTTAGCGATGCGTTTAAGTACAAATATGATTTATCACCAGCGCCTGCAAGATATGAATAATGCTCAGGCGCGTTGGATGGATGCAGGTAGCCAATTAGCCTCGGGTAAGCGCGTGAGTAAACCGTCTGATGACCCTCAAGCCTCATCACAAGCGGTGCGAATTAGCCAATCAGAAAACCGTAACCAGCAATATGTCGCAAGCCGTGGGTTTGCAAAAACGGGCATGACATTGCAGATGAGTATTTTGACTCAAATGACGGATGTGACCACACAAATTGATACCACTATCATTCAAGCTTCTAACCAAGGTGCTTTAAGTGATAAAGACCGTCATTCACTGGCAGAACAGTTAACAGGTTTAAAAGAACAACTGGTGGGATTAGGTAATACAACGGATGGTAATGGCCGTTATATTTTTGCTGGTTTTAAATCGGATAAGCCCCCGTTTGAAATTGACGCTGATGGTAATGTGTTGTACCACGGCGGTGATAAACCGATTATGCAAAATGTCGCTAGTGACCGAGAAATGACCACCTATTTTACGGGTGCGCAAGTTTTTGAGACGGGCAGCGATAATGTTGTTAATGTTTTCAAAGCGTTGAATGCAGGTATTGATGCGCTGAAAATTCCACAACAAGATGCGCCTCAAGCTGATTTAGACCGCGCTCAAGCAGGGATGGATGAAGCTAACCGTGGAATTAAAGCAGCGCTTGACCAAATTTCTAATATTGAAGCGAAACAAGGCTTACAACTGCAAGAAATTGATAAATTAGATTTCTTGGCAGATACCCGTTCGATTCAAAATGCAGCTCGTAAAAGTGAGCTGCTTGAGACCAACTGGACGGGTACTACGACGGATTACTATAAAGAAAAGGCGATGTTTGATGCATCCCAAAGTATTTTTAAAGATTTAAACAGTATGTCACTTTTTGGTAACCGTTAATAAATTAAAGGTTTAATTTTACTCACCGCGCTTTGGAGTGATTCGAGCGCGGTTTTTTTTATTTTGAGGTACTTATATTTACGCACTATTTTTGTTTAGTGCATATTGCATAAATCCCGATTTGTTTTACCCTAGTTTGACCTTTATTTTTTGCTATTTAAAAAATTAATTATTAAACAATAAGTTAGGATACCCTCCCAAAACAAAGGTATTTTGGCGTTTATAAAGCTAGTACATTGTTTTCCTTTGTTTTATCTTATTTAACTAATAGTTCACTGCCATACAGGCAGCTTAGAAAGACACTAAAACGCCCTTCATTTCCTGACGAGAGTTCACTGCCGTACAGGCAGCTTAGAAACCCCTTGTTTATCGCCGAATCAGCAACAAATAGTTCACTGCCGTACAGGCAGCTTAGAAAGCTATAAACAGGAAATCCAGCTTAATTGATGAGTTTACTGCTGTATACCCATATGCGGGGCATGGTTATTTAACAGGGAAAATAAAAAGTCTCAATTATGCCGCACGGATAGACGAAAGTGACGGTTTGGTTTATTCTGCACTAGCGATATTAAATGATAATCATTTCTATTTATAGTGTCTTTCTTTTCCAATAAAAGTCGGAATGACGTTTAGAGCGGAAATAAAAACAGGAAAACGGAGCGTGATTGATTATTTACTTAGTCCATTGCAAACGACAGTCGAAGGAAGTTTCAGGGAGCGATAATGCATTATATCAATGTACAGTGATAAAAGGATATCCTGATGACAAAACCCATAAAACAACTCCAAATTCATAAATTTGAAGACATGACGATAAAGAGTAATTTAATCCCCAATCATGATCCGTTCAAACTAGGGCCACCGAGCTTTACCATTCACGTAGTACCCAGAGGCAGCATCATTTATAACGATCAAGGAAATCCTACAAAAGACACATCCCAATGGGGGCATACCTACCTGTCAGTTCGAGGTCTTAATCCCGCAACGGGGAAGTACGAGCAAATCAGTATAGGTCTTAGCCCGGCGGAAGATTGGGGCTCTTCAAAAGATAATTTGTCTTTTAATGACCATATTCGTTATCAAGATGCCTCTACGCTAACGGTTATGTCAAAAAATGGACAGTTTGGTCATGATTTGACGAATTTATTCAACGTCGTCAATGATTATAAATCGGGAAAAACGCCTCCCCCCAACTATAACCCTTTCAGTTTTACGGGTGAAAAGACTTGCGGTAAATTTGTGCAAAAAATGCTTCAAGATGCAGGAATAAATGGGGTTATAATCCCATTTTGGCCCAACGAAGCATACGATGTATTGGAGTACTTGGCTGATGATTACAAAACGCCACTCGTCATTGACTTAAACGGCAACGGTGTACAAACCCTAGCCGACAGTTTTGGTGTAAGCTTTGACTTTGACGGCAAAGGCACTCAATCGCAAACCGGTTGGGTTCATCCTGATGACGGATTGCTGGTGTGGGATAAAAATAAAGATGGCTTGATTAACCATGGGGAAGAGTTGTTTGGTGATAATAGTTCGCTAAATAATCACACAAAAGCCAAAGAAGGTTTTTCTGCGCTGGCTGAATTTGACAGTAACGGTGATGGTATCATAGACAAAACGGATAGCCGGTGGTCTGAGTTGAAAGTATGGCAAGATAAAAATTCAGATGCTCTCAGTCAATCTCATGAATTAATTGCCTTAGATACCTTGGACATTAAATCCATTGAATTAAATGCTAAAGAAACCAATTTCTTTGACGACAATGACAATTTTCATAAACTAATGGCAAAGGTGAACTGGGATAATGGGATACAAACCGATATCACCGATGTGTTATTTCGTCAAAAAACGCCGTCAACACAAACACCGAGTGCGCAACAAACGGTCAATAAAATCATTGATGACATGGCTAGTTTTACCCAATCCAGCAATAGCGAGATTACATTATCCCCTCGTCCCACGGTGGAATACGCCCATCCTGTTTTATTGGCAAGCAGTTATTTAGGGTGAATATAATGAAATTTATGTTGTGGGTCATTGTCACAGGAGTCTTTATGATGAGTACACCAACATGGGGTGCAAAGACCGACGCTCCGCCCATTCCAACAGTCAGAGAGCGGCTGTTTAATATCGATTACACTGAAACCGAATTGCGTTATGACCCCGATTTACCTAAACGCGCCGCTCGCCCTAAGACGCAACAACAAGTTATTGAGTTATATCACAAAGCATTAACCGACAATCAAGAAGATGATAATTACCTGATACACTCATTTTTTAGTGTTGGCTGCTCGGATTTAAATAGGCTGTACTATGCCGAAACTGCGAAAGAAGAATGTGCGATAGCTAACTTTTTTTTAAAGCGAGTGCTCAAAATTAACCCCAATAATGGGTTGGCGCTATTAACTAAGGGCTTTTATTACCAACATAGTTTTGAGGGTGTTGAGGAAAATATGCAAAAGGCTATCTCCTACTATGAAAAAGCCTATCATCTTTATGGTAATCGTGTACTTGCGGCGGGAAGTAACCTTTATGGTATTTATATGCATGGATTTGGGGGCATTCCACAAGATTTGAAAAAGGCAAAATATTATTTAGCTAAAGTTGCCGAAGATAATCCTCGAGGGCAAGACGCTTATTACCTCAAAAATTTTGATACTTTTGTCGATTTGCTCAAAATATCGGATGAGGGGGATAAATGTAAGCAACAAGACCCCAATAATCGGGAGTGGATAATAAAATGTAGTAATGAAGTCGAGAGAAAAACACAAGAGTACCTAAAAAAATATCGTGGTACTCAAAAAGAAATCGATGCAAATGGTTAACTGAATTTCTTAATAATACTCCCCCCTTAGCAAGTTATGTCACTAAGGGGGGAGGATTAAGGTTGACAATATAAAGTCATTAAAGCTCCTATTGTTCAAGTTAAAAACTAATAATCCGTCAAAAATAGATGTACAAATTACAGCATGTTTACAAAATAAATTAAGCTTAGTAAATATCGTGACAGAGAACGAATAAAGGCTAAGGCCGTCGAGACCTGCGTATGCGGTCACAGGTAGTTTAATGCCCCAAACCGCCCCCAGTCCTGGTTAAGGCCAATGAAATTAAAACAGTAATTTATGGTTTGTAAACGAAGGCTTTATTGAGTTTATCTCTTTAGAGTGTGGGGCTTGAAAAAGCAGAGCCGCAACATCTTTTATTAAAAAGGACGTTTAGTTCAGAAACTAAAAACGAATTTAACCATAAAATTCAGATATTCTTTGAAGTTAATTGAAGAGAAAAAACATTCGAAGTTAGTCGGTTAAATAAAGAACAAAAATGTTTGTGGCTGAGCTGGTCTAAAGAGTTGATGGGTTGATATAGTGACACCATCGCTCAAAAAACAGGCTGTTTAGATTTAGGACGAACGAAACTACGACCAGTCAGGCAGCTTAGAAATGCTCTTACCGAGCTGGTGGTTTTCCCATCTTGTTCACTGCCGTATAGGCAGCTTAGAAAAGTGGATTAAAGAGCTTAATTTATCAACTTAAGTTTACTGCCATATAGGCAGTTTAGAGAAGAATATTAAAGAATAGATATCTAGACTCTTTCATTGGTGAAAAAAATAAATATGAGTTAAAGCTTGTTTTTTGTGAAATAAGTAGTTATACCATCTTTATCTTAAGTTAAATTTAATATCAAATATAATACGTATCTATCATTCGATAGCTTAGAAATGAAATATAGAACGGGTATTATATTACTGCCACAAAGGCAGATTTTGATTAGAGATAAATACCTGAAAAATAGATCGGGTAACCAGATAATAATAGGGATAACTAGGAGGGGTTATGAGCTTTGAGTTTGAAATAAATTGTTATTGGTTTTCAATCATCATTCGATTTTATAAATGATTTTATAAACCTACATTTAATTAAAAAAATACAAACATCACGGCTCAAATAAACAAATTAAACATCAATGACAATTGCTCAAAAGCTTGGTGGATAAGGCGTTCAGTATATCGGGGAAGGATGGAGATAATTACCCCTAGCATACTGATACCTATAGTTAAGGTGAGGGGGAAACCCACCACAAATACGGACAGTTGTGGGGTCATACGGTTTAGGATACCGAGCGCAAGGTTGAGAATTAAAAACAATGTAATAAAAGGCAGCGCTAACATTAACCCATTAATAAATAAGGTATTGGCAAATTGAACAAATACCCAAAAACCGTCTCTATTCAGTGGGGCTGTTTGAATGGGGATCAATTCAAATGAATTGACGATAATATAAATTAACCATAAATGGCCATCGAAGGCGAGAAACAATAAAATAGTAATCACATTGAAGATGCGCCCTAAAATAGGCATATTGGGCCCACCGGTTGGGTCAAAAAAGGTCGCGAAAGATAACCCCATTTGCAAACCAATGACTTCTCCTGCATGGCGAACCGCGGCAAAGGCGATTTGCATGGTTAAACCCATCGCCACACCAATCACAATCTGTTGCACAATGACCCATAACCCCATTGCAGAAAATAGGGGAATATTTACCACGGGAAGTTGCGGGGAAACAATCAACACGACAAAAAAAGCAAGGGCAACTCGAACCTTGGTAATGGCTTGTTTTTCATTAAAAAAGGGCGCTGTTCCGAGCAGCGCCAAAAGGCGTATGAAAGGGTAAAAACCTTGGCTCAACCAGAGCGTGAGCGTTTCACTGGTAATGGTTAACATTGCTAGCCAATAATAAAGGGTAAATTACTAAGCAACGTTCGCATATAGTCGGTTAGTAGGTTGAGCATCCAAGGCCCCGCAATGATGATCACTGAAATGACTGACAAAATTTTAGGGATAAAAGATAAGGTCATTTCGTTAACCTGTGTTGCGGCTTGCAGTAAGCTAATAATCAACCCTGCGGCTAGTGCCGCCAGTAATAATGGAGCCGCTAGCATTAAGGCAATTTTCATTGCTTCAGTGCCCATTGCCATGACAGATTCAGGTGTCATCGTTACTCCTAATTAAAAAAGCTTTGCGATAATGAACCAAGTAATAATTGCCAGCCATCGACTAATACAAACAGCATTAATTTAAAGGGAAGTGAAACGGTTGCCGGTGGAACCATCATCATCCCTAAGGCCATTAAGACGCTAGCAACAACCAAGTCTATGATTAAAAATGGAATAAAAATGGTAAAGCCGATTTGGAATGCCGTTTTTAATTCACTGGTGATAAATGCGGGAACGAGGATCCGTAAAGGAACATCCTTCGCCTCTTGAATCTCCCCCACTTTGGCAATACGAGCAAAAAGCGCTAAATCGGATTCGCGAGTTTGCCCTAACATAAAGGTCCTTAACGGGGCAGTCCCTTTTTCTAGTGCGACTTCAAGGCTGATTTTATCTTCGCTAAAGGGTTGGTATGCTTCACGATAAACTTGGTCGGCAACGGGGGACATAACGAAAAAGGTCAAAAACAACGCTAAACCTAATAATACTTGGTTTGGTGGTGCAGAGGGTGTCCCTAAGGCATTTCGTAATAAACCGAGAACAATAATGATGCGTGTAAAACTGGTCATCATTAAGAGTAAGGCGGGTATAAAGCCTAACAGGGTTAAAAATAGTAAGGTTTGAACGGGTAATGACCAAGTTTGGCCTCCATCGGCTAAACTATGGCTGATAACGGCAGGGAGTGCTGCTGATGCAGAACTTGGCAATGCAAATAGAAGCACAGCAATCATCAGTAGGGATTTACGTGGTAACATGTGTGCTTCCAATTACTTATACAAAGGTGTTACTGATGCCGCATGATCCGCCGCATCTTGTTTTTTCTTTAATACGGATTGGAACGTAAGGGGCTCAATAACTGAAGATACAGTGGTTTTATTTTGTGCAGGGTATTGATGTAACAGGCTAATATTTTGAGCTGTCACACCTAATACTAAACACTCATTATTGACTTCAACCACGACAACCCGTTCTTTATTGCCTAATGAGCAACTGCTTGTCACTTTCACAATTTGCTCTTTCCCCATTTTCTTCGGGGCAAAACCCAATTTTTTAACCAACCAAGCGCCAATCAGAATCAATAAAATAATGACCCCCAATGAGCCTGAAATTTGCGTTAAGCTATTACTATGGTCGATAGCTGGCGCATTCAATTCACTGGAAGGAACGCTAGTTGACAAAAAAGGCACGGATGCTGGTGCCTGTTCAGCTTGGTTGGTTATTGCCATTTTCAGTGACTCATATTGTCTATTAACGGCTTAAGCGGCGCATACGTTCGGATGGCGTAATGATATCAGTAATGCGAATACCATAATTATCTGAAACGACGACGACTTCCCCTTGAGCGATTAAATAACCGTTAATTAAAATGTCTAATGGCTCGCCAGCTAAACCATCGAGAGAAACGACAGAGCCTTGAGACAAACTGAGTAATTTTTTGATGGTCATTTTAGTACGCCCTAGCTCAACGGATAGGCGAACTGGGATATCCATAATCATATCGATGTCGGACAACTGATTTAATGGATTCTGCCCATCAAGGTTATCAAAAGCCTGTGCACCAGCTGAGGCGGATTCCGCTTTTTTTTGCTGTTCCAGCGCTTCAGCCCATAGGTCTTCACTAGCGTGATTGGTTGATGCATCAGGAGAGTTCTTCGCCTCACTCATTGGTACTTTCCTCATCTAGAGTGTTTAAAACAGGGTTAATCAAATGTTCTACACGCAACGCATATTGGCCATTTTGAGTTCCGTATTGACTGGTTAGTACAGGAACGCCATCAACATTGACAATGAGGCGGTCAGGCTTCTCAATAGGGAGCACATCCCCTTTTTGCAGTTGCAGTAAGCGAGAAATTCGCATTGGAATGTCAACAAAATTGGCAACCAATTCAAGTTCAGAACGTTTTACTTGTGTGACGAGATTTGTCACCCAAGTTTCATTTTCTTGGTGCCCTTGTTCCATTGGTGGGTTAATTAAACGCTCACGCAATGGTTCAATCATGGCAATGGGAATACAAATACTAAATTCACCAACCGTATTGCCTATCTCAACTAAAAATGGCGTGGTTACCACAATGTCATTTGGTGATGTGGTGATATTAGTAAATTTAACTTGGATTTCGGAGCGTACATACTCCACTTCTATATCCGCTATTGGTCTCCAAGCATCGCGATAAGCCCCTAATGCTAACTTCAACATTCGGTTAATAATCCGTTGCTCAGTATTGGTAAATTCTTTACCTTCCTGACGAACAGGAAAACGACCGTCTCCCCCAAATAGATTATCAACCGCGATATAAACGAGAGCAGGCTCAAAGGTAAAGAGCGCAGTGCCCCGCAATGGTGGCATGTGAATTAAATTTAGGTTGGTTGGTACTGGTAAGTTACGAGCAAACTCGTGATAAGGTTCAATTTTAATTCCGCCCACCGTGATATCCGGACTACGGCGTAACATATTGAATAACCCCATACGGAATTGGCGCGCAAAACGTTCGTTAATGATTTCAAGAGACTGCATTCGCTCCCTGATGACCCGACGTTGCGTATTTGGGTCGTAAGGGCGAATATTATCTTTTCCTTGATTCTCTGGCACCGGCGTATCGTTTGAAGGCGCATCATCATTAAGAAGCGCATCAATTTCAGCCTGAGATAAAATATTATCGCTCATGAATATTACCGCAGAATAAAAGTAGTAAATAACACATCAGAAATATCCTGATCGGTATCCCCCGGGATCAGGGTAGGGGTGAGTGTTTGCTTAATGTCTTTCATTAGCTGCAACTTGCCTTCATGAACTTCAATATTTTTTGATTTTTGTTCTGATAGTAATAGTAGTAAGCGACTACGTACTTCAGGGAGATATTCATGAAGTTGTTTACGAGATTTTTCATTTGCAAGTCGCAAGGTTATATGAATATAGAGCACACGATCAGGGCCATTATCAGCACCGGCTAAATTCACGGTAAATGGCTCTAACTCCATAAAAATGGGTTGTGGCATGTTCGGACGTTTTTCTTCTTCACTAGCCGTTTGAGTGTTTTGCTGTGTCGTCCACCAGGTGTAACCACCAAAACCAGCCCCTGCTAAGGCAATAAGGGCAAGCAGAATGATCAACCCTTTATGAGAACTTTTTGATTCTTTGCGTGACGACATGTTAGCTGAATTCCTGTTTCTTGGATGCTAAACCCAAATGGGTTTTTTACTTTATGATCTCTAGCATTATCGCTTGATTGCTAAGAGTTAAAGGAGTGAAAAACGAAACAAAAAGGCGGTAACTCGGCGCTTTAGCTAGGAAATTACCGCATTTCGTTTACTTATTATGCAAAAGTGTTAATCCCACCTTGCCTAGATACCGACTTTTGAGCGGCAACAGAAGCATTCGCTTCACTGATACCAACGGCACCGGCCGTTGCATGAGTGGCTTGAATATGGCCATCATGTTGATGCGTGTTGTGCTGTTGATTATCTGATGAGTTACCCAAGTTATCTTGCCCCACAGAGCCTTGAGCTAAGTGAATGCCACTTTCTTGTAGCGCATTACGTAATACAGGCATCATGGACTCCATCGCGGCGCGAACATGGCTGTGAGGCGAAACAAAGTGCATGACGGCTTGGTTATCTTCAATGCGTAAATGCACATTGAGTGAGCCTAACTCTTCAGGATGTAAGCGAATTTGCGCCTGAGAAACACCTTGTCGGGAGAAAAATAACATGTGTTGGCTTAACTGTTGTTGCCAAGCTTCGCTGCCTAATTGGCTAGTGAGATGCAAGGTTGGCGCTACGGTCGGAGCGTTCATTGCAGCGGCTTGTGCGACAGAGGTTGTTGGCATCATGCTAATTGGTTGAGTTGATGTCTGGTGTGTTGTGGCCGTGGTAAAGGCACTCGTTTCGCTTTGTGTGACAAAAGCACCTTTCCCGCTTGAACCAAGCGTATCAGTCGAAAAAGTGGGTAGGCCAGACTGCGGCTCTTTATCGCTCACTTTTTTATTTAATGGCATAAAATCCGCTGTCAGGTTTTTACTACGAACGTCACGTTGATTATCTAACGGTAAAAGGGGCTGATCGCGACGCTCATCCTTTTCGTTTTTAATAAACGCCGTTATTGCCGGTTTATCTTCTTGTTCATCAAGCACTAATTGGCTCTTATCTAGCAGTTTGTCACTAGTTAGTGTGATATCTTCAAGGTCACCATTTAGTTGCTGCATCTTTTGGTTAAACGCGCCTAACTTAGGGAGCGACTCAGCGGCAAGTTGCCCATTAGCTGATGGATGTATTTGACTAGAAAGCGATAACTTTAAATTATTGAGCCAAGGTTGTTCGCTTGAATTTTCCCCGACTAACAGCTCAGATTGTAGAGCGGTTTGTACGCCGTCACCTCTAAGATTGCGGGTGAAATTAAGCTGCTCAAGGGTGTTCTCACCATGAGTGGGTGTTTTGCTTGCCGGAGACGCGCTTGTTTTATCTGAAACCGCTAACTTATCGGCGACAATTTCTTTATTCAGGGCTTGTTCATCAACGGCCGTGTTTACAGCCGTATTTTTGGGCGCGGGTTGTTGGTTATCAAGTAGCGCTTGAAATGGTAATGCGGGAGCTTGGTTTTCGTCATCCTTGGGGCCATTTTGCTGTTCATTAGCACTTTTTATGGTCTTTGCTGGCGGTGCAACAGGTACGATAGTCGCGTTGATGTCCATTTATTGTGGTCTCCGTAAAGTCGCTCGTTGGGCAAATTCATCCATTTGTTTTTGCTCTATACGATTTTGACGTTGATGTTCGGTGTGTTCAGCGCGTTGTATCAAAGTATCAAACGCATTGACCCGTTGTTGTTTTTCTTGCCAATGACGATTAGCCTCATCCACTTTTTGTTCCCACAAATTAAGTTGTTGCTGCTGTTGTTCAATGGTTAGCTCTAACGTGACGAGAAATTGCTGGTAATTTTGCCATTTATCGGAGGCCATTCCGCTGTGCAATGTCTGGTTTAATGTTTGCCGATATTCGGTTTGATAATTCTCCAGCATGGTTAATTGTTGCGCCATTTGTGTATGAGTTTGGCGTACTTGCGCTAACACCTTTGCTGCCTCTTCGGAGGCTTCTACGGCTAAACTGAGTAATGTCGTTAAGGCATTGTTATTGGCCATTTATCCCCTCGTTACTCGCTAGGTACCACTTGCTGTAATTGCTCGCAAGCAGTTTGGTAATCACAACGTTCATCAATATCTTGCTGTAAAAACTTAGACATACGTGGGTAATATTGAATTGCAGTATCCAGCATTGGGTCACTTCCCATTGCATAAGCCCCCACGTTGATTAAATCGCGGTTGCGTTGATAGCTAGAGGTGAGTTGTTTAAAACGCTGAATTTTTCGGTAATGTTCTTTTGGGATCAGTTCAGTCATTGCACGGCTAATGGACGCTTCAATGTCAATAGCTGGGTAGTGCCCTGACTCTGCTAAAGAACGAGAAAGCACAATGTGACCATCAAGGATGGCGCGAGCAGAATCTGCGATCGGGTCTTGTTGGTCATCGCCTTCAGTTAATACGGTATAAAAAGCGGTGATCGAGCCGCCATTCTTGCCATTACCTGCGCGCTCAACGAGTGCGGGTAGCTTGGCAAAAACAGAAGGGGGGTAGCCTTTCGTTGCTGGTGGTTCACCGATGGCTAAGGCGATTTCGCGTTGAGCCATACTGTAGCGAGTAAGGGAATCCATGATCAGCAACACGCTGAGGCCTTGATCGCGGAAATATTCGGCGATACGCGTGGCATAAGATGCACCTTGCATACGTAAGAGGGGGGAAACATCAGCAGGTGCAGCAACCACCACTGCACGTTTTAAACCGTCAGTGCCTAAAATATTTTCAATAAAATCTTTAACTTCACGGCCACGTTCCCCAATCAGCCCAACGACGATGATATCGGCTTGGGTAAAGCGTGCCATCATGCCAAGTAATACACTTTTCCCTACGCCTGAGCCAGCAAACAGGCCCATGCGTTGCCCTCTACCCACAGTCAATAACGCGTTGATTGCTCGTACACCGACATCGAGCACACTACTGATTGGTGTGCGCTCAAGAGGATTAATGGGGGGTGTGATTAATGGGGCTCGCGTTTTAACTTCGAGTGGGCCTTTGCCATCTAATGGGGTGCCTTGTGCATCAAGCACTCGCCCTAATAGTTCATTACCAATAGGGAGTAAGCGGCTGGTTTGCCCGTCATCCCCCGTTGATTGAGCATAGACACGAGCACCTGGGGAGATACCTTCGAGGTCGGCTAATGGCATCAACAACATTCTAGGCCCACTAAAACCGACGACTTCACACACAACTTCGTCTGTACCGCCATTAATGGAGCGTTCAATAAAGCAGGTTGCCCCTAAGGGCATTTTAATCCCCTCGGCTTCCATGACTAAGCCCGTAATTTTTGTTAGGCGGCCATAACGGCGTACCATCGGAATGCCTTTCATCCGCGATTCAAAATCGTCAAGCGAGGCAATCCAGCGTCCCAAACGTGCGGTCATGTAAAGCTCTCCGGTGCATATAAACGGCACAATTCTTGCCAACGTGTTGCGACGGTCATATCGATTTCGCCATCTTCAGCGACCACACGACAACCCCCAATATGCAGCTTAGGGTCTGCGACTAACCGCCAACCATTCAGATTTAAGAGTGAACCAAGGTGCTGTTCAATCAACTCAAAATGATTGGGGTTAACATGTAATTCTGGTTGACCCGCAAAAATAGGTTTTTGCTGTAATAAGTTACTGATTTCCTCAAGTAATGCAGTACCATCACATACAGTAGATTGACCCAACACTTGTTTTGCAGCTGTTAATGCAATTTGTAGCAGCTTTGTGGTAACAACCGTATCAAAGGTATCAAGAGAATAATTGAACTCAGATAACAATTTTTGCCATGTCTCAATGACGGGTTGTTGCAAAGCAAGTGCTTGCTCACGCCCTTGCTCTTCGCCAGCACGTAAACCTTGTTCAAACCCGGCTTGATAACCCTCTTTTTGGCCTTGTTCATAGCCTTGTTGATAACCTGTACGCTGCGCATCTTCTTTTATGTTATCGAGCAAGTTGATTTGCTCTAAGACTTCTTTCGGCTCTAAGCATGGCACTTTTGGTGCGTCTGGCTCAGGAGCTTCATTTAAAGTTGAATTAAGATCCCATTGGTTAAGCTCACGCAGTTGCCAAGGCTGCCATTGGTCGTTAGGCGTTGTTGAATTAGACATACACATCGTCTCCACCACCGATGGCGATTTCGCCTTTTTCTACTAAACGACGAACGATAAGCAGGATCGCTTTTTGCTCGTTTTCCACTTGGGACATGCGAACCGGTGAACGCGATTCCAAGTCGTCGCGAACAATTTCGGCAGCGCGAACCGCCATATTGTTGAGGAAGTGGTCGCGCAGGGCTTGATTGCTGCCTTTGAGGGCAATGACCAGTGAGTCGGTTGACACTTCTTGCAAAATACGTTGGATACTGCGGTTGTCCACTTCGATAAGGTTTTCGAACAGGAACATTTCATCAATAATGCGTTGAGCCAATTCGCCATCGTAATCCCGCATTGCATCGATAACGCTTTCTTCTTGTTGGCTTTTCATTAAGTTGATAATTTCTGCTGCTGTTCTTACGCCACCCATTTTGCTGCGTTTGAGGTTTTGGCCGTCCAATAAGTTGTTTAAGACTTCGGTCAGTTCCGCTAGGGCTGCAGGTTGCACTCCACCAAAAGTAGCGATACGTAGCATAATGTCATTGCGTTGGCGCTCTTCAAATAATTCAAGTACGTCCGCAGCGAGGTTACGTTTCAAGTGGACTAAAATTGTGGCGATAATCTGTGGATGTTCATCACGGATAATATCGGCAACAGTTTGTGGCTCCATGTAGTTGAGGCTTTCGATACCTGAGGTGGTTTCTTGTTTTTCAAAGATATCTTCAAGTAAGCTAGCTGCGCGTTCCTCACCCAATGCTTTGACCAGTACAGAACGCAGGTAATCATTTGTGTTGATATTTAAGGCCGCGAATTGAATTGCTGACTCTTCAAATTCAGTTAGCACTTCCGCAAGTTCGTTATTGGAGATTTGGCGCATGTTAGACACCGCCATACTCAATTGTTGAACTTCTTTAGGGTTTAGATGCTTAAATACTTCCGCAGCCTGATCTTCACCGAGTGTCATTAACATTACGGCACTTTTTTCTGTTCCACTTAAACTCATAGGGATTTTCCTAACCACTGACGGATAACCATTGCCACGACTTGTGGGTCTTTCTCTGCCATTTCACGTATACGTTGGCTTTGGATCTCTGCACTAACACGCTGGCGAGTAAGACGGCGGCGTGTTTGCTCATCCATGTCTTCGTTTATTTCTTCATCTACCACGAACGGTGCTTTTGCCTGAGTTGCGACAAAAATTTCAGCATCAACTTGGGCTTGTTGTGTTTTACGATATTTAACCCATTGAGGTTTGATACCGAAGCGCCACATAAACCAAGCAATGAGGGTGATGAGCAATATTTTTCCGTAATCCAAAAGTTGTGTAATCAACTGTGGATTGGACAGTAATGATGGCTCTACTTCAACAGGCGTATCATCAGTAAATAAGGAGTTAGTGATGTTGATTGAGTCTCCTCGTGCTGAAGAAAAGCCCATCGCTTCTCGTGTTAACGCTTCAATTTGCTGTAGCATCTCTGGCGGCAATGGTTTCATTTCTGGCCCATTTTCGCCTTCTTGTGAATGGTAATTAACAATAACTGCGACCGAGAGCCTATCAACGACGCCAATTTGCCGTTGAGTATGGCTAATTTTGCGATCTACTTCGTAATTTGTGGTTTCATCGCTTTGCGAGTTAGTCGTGTTATTACGGTTATTGGTGGTTTGCTGTGCGTCTTTATTGTCTTTGTTAGTTTCAATTGGCGCATTCGGTGCGCTAACCGGTTGATTCGACAATGCCCCCGGGACACCCCCCGTGCCGCCATTATTGTTTTGCATACTTTGGCTGTTCTGGCGGGAACGAATAGCGGCGCTGTCCGGTGTTTGGTTCGGCTTATATTCTTCGGAGGTTTGCTCAACCTTGGAGAAATCCATTTGCGCGGTGACTTGTGCATGAATATTGGCACGCCCAACTAATGGTGACAAAATATCTTCAATGCGTTGTTTGAGATGAGATTCCATCTCTTTGGTCATCTTAATTTGTGCGCTATTAGCTGATTGCTGGCTGTTATCATTATTTGTGAGCAAGCGTCCCGCTTGGTCGACTATAATTACATTACTTGCAGTTAATCCTGTTACGCTACTTGAGACCATATGCACAATGGCGCTAATTTGCCCTTCGTCGAGCATTCTTCCCGGTAATAAACCTACCGTGACAGAAGCTGTAGGCAACTTTTGCTCACGGACAAATAGTGTCGGTTTTGGGATTGCTAAATGTACACGCGCACTTTGCACGGGGCTCAACGATTCGATAGTGCGAGATAATTCACCCTCTAAAGCACGCTGGTAGTTAATTTGTTCACTAAATTGGCTAATACCAAACTGTTCTTTATCTAATAATTCAAAGCCAGTATTCCCCCCTTTAGGTAAACCAGATTGGGCGAGCTTCAAACGTAATTCATGCACTTTATCTGCAGGAACTAAAATGGCGCTACCATTATCAGCGATTTGATATGGCACATTCATCTGAGTTAATTGGCTGACAATATCGCCACCATCTTTAGCACTAAGATTACTAAGAAGTACGCGATAGTCAGGACTGCGTAACCAGAGAAGTAGGGCAACAATAATTGAAACAGCTGCAGCCGCCGCAATCATTAACGGTATTTTAGGATCAGCTTTAATACGATCAACTATTGAGGCAAAACCCTTTTTGGCCTCCCCCGTGTCTTTAGATGCGGCACTCATAAATATTCCCTGCTTGGCAGACTACTAGACGGATGAAAATACTTTTGGTGAAACAATGTTATTTCCCTCTTCGTAACGTCACTTTTTCACTTTGCTATTATTTATTGTTTTGTAGGGTTCTAATGACGGAATCAGCCTATAATTTAGGTGTTATTTATCGGCTTCAAGTTAAAAAGGGTGTGGTAGGGTAAGCTTGCTAAATAAATTTGTGACAAAAATTCACACTATATAAGAAGAGAATAAAATGACAGTTCAAGCGATTGAAGGAGTTGTATCACAATTAAATGTTGTGGCAACTCAGGCAACGAACCCAACAAAACCTATAATAGAACCCGTCGGTTTTGCTGATCATCTGGTCGCCTCTGTGAATCAAATAAATAAAACACGTAATGATTCTGCTAAGCAAGTTGAAAACTTTACGTTAGGAAAACAAGATATTTCTTTGAATGATGTGATGGTTGATATGCAAAAAGCGAGTTTAAGCCTCCAAATGGGCATACAAGTCAGAAATAAGCTGGTGGCTGCATACCAAGAAATTATGTCAATGCCAGTGTGATATGGTTATCTATTTGAATTAAAAAGAGTATTGTTAATTTCAATTCCATTTGGGGACGCATAGGGGACATTATTACTCAATCTTTGGTTTAATAAAGAAATTTGGTCTTGGTCGTTCTCAGGCATCCAAGGCCATAAACATCATGAACCATCTTTGAGGATGAGTGTCCCATTTGTGTCGCTATAAACGAAGGGTTTGCGCCTGTGCTTAGCATCCAGCATGCGTATGTGTGCCTAGTTTGGTATGATTTTCTATGTCTAACTCCTGATTTTCGAATTAATGATTTCCATATTTGTGAGAATCCACCGGGAGAATAATATTTACTAGTGCCGCCATTGACGCTTACAATTGATGTGTGAAACACAAACGTGCATTTATCCTTCCTTATTTTTTTAAATTCTCTGGTATTTACATTTATATCTATCTGCTGCGTTAGCTTTGTATATGCAGATTGGTTTTTCAAGCAATTAAATGCAGCATCAACAAGATGAATGACCCTATCTGTCCCAGCGCTGGTTTTGGGATATGAAAACTTGGATGGTGCAAATATGTTGCGTCTAACCATTAGTGTTTTCTCGACCATGTCTATATCTTCCCAAGCTAATCCTATTGAGTTCACGTTACCTGATTGGTATCAGCACGGCATAACTTATCAGATGGGGGATGTGCAATGACTGATAAATACAAAAATCTTCGCGTTGCAATAGCAGCGGCTAGAAGAAAATCAAGAGAATCACTTCATCGCGCCAAATTTAGTGTTATTCAGCTTCCACTAGGAAATCTGGCTGTTGTGAAAACTTTTGATGCGCAACAAAGAGGAAAGTCGATTGTTTACTCAGTAGGTTGAGATAGGGATCACACAGTATTGCCGGAGGTAAGATGAGACTCGAAGACTTACCTGAGTACTTTTCACCTAAGAGCCCAATGTTTAGTGACTCTCCAGCCGCTACAGCTTCAGATAACCTAACAGTCACCGATGTAATGGCCTCGCTTGGTTTGGCGACCTCGAAAGCGAGAATGGGGATTGAATTGTTTTTGGCGAAACACGGTATCAATAAGCCAGATGAAGCGGTGGAAAGTCTCTATCAATATGCACTAACTCAGGCGCATAAATACAGTGCTATCCAAAAGCTTAATGAAGATGATAGGTCATCAGTTCTGCAAATACTCGCAAATTATGCATTTCAGGACTATGCAAGAAGCGCAGTCAGTAAAAAGGCTTGCCCTGATTGTCACGGGGGATTTATTGAAGCCGAGGTGTTCGATACTAAATATTCCACTAAGGCAAAGGTATTTGTATCTTCAGGAGGGCTAGCGCCACTTCGGATAGCTAACACTGCAAGAGAGGTTCGAGATACCACTAAAATAATTTGCAAAACATGCTGCAAATGCTCGGGGCGTGGATATTCACGGTTATCGGCTGAGGATGTAAGGCGTGAAATCTGCGATAAGGTTTTTGATTTGCCCGAAACTTCATGGCGTAGAAACATTAAGCCATTCTATGAAATGCTAATTCAGGAATGTTTCAAAGAACAGGAGAACGCAGAAAAGCAACTATCAATCGTCACAAAAAGAGAAAGTATTTCCATAAATTAACACTTAACTAGAAATATTCATTGCATGAATGGCGATAGTGGACTATCATGCTTCCAATGATGGGAATTTTGCATTTCATTATCCCAAGCGAAATAAAATAGAGCCTCACTTCGGTGGGGTTTTTTGCTTTCAAAGTCTAACGATTGTATTTTGTTGAATATAAGTAAAACGATTATGGAATTTTTGAGCGCTAAAGTATTTATTGGAATACTATCTAATACCGATAATTATTTAGAGTGACTATATGAAAGCGATAATAATATTACCTTACTTATTTTTGCTTGGATGCTCCACACCTGCAATGGAGATAAAAAGTGAAACCCAAAAAATTAAAGGATCTTCCAGCAGAGTTAAACCCATAAATACCTACTCAGTGGGGCACGGCAAAACAAAGTTTGAGGTTGAATTAGAGCAACAACAAAACAGAGTCGCTGTAAGAAGTCAAAATGATGACTCATATGCCTATTCGTTGGATTATCTTAGATATGAAAGAGATAAGCAAGAGAATGACAGGCGAAAGAGGGAAAAAGAGCAATCTGAAGCATCGCAACGAAAAATCCAATCTTTAGATAGAGAATATAGCTCGCTTGAGGCTATGTATATTTATAGAGATCTATCTAGAGATGAAAAGCAAAATATCGAGAGTAGAATGAAGCAAATAGAGATCGACCGAAATAGGGAAAGACTTCAGAGTTTAGGCTCCATAGGTGGAGATAGCAAGTCTTGGGAATGGCGGTGGGAACGATGATATAAATCATCATCTGATTTTTGTTATTAATTCCAACTCTCCGGAATTTCCGGATAGTTCACATTCAAGAGGTCGCCTAGTGCGGCCTTTTTTCGTATACGCCGCCACAGAATCAATTACCCTCGTTATCAATTAACACAAGAGCTGTGTGCGGCTATCTATTAACTCAACCTCAGGCACTCCGTAGGGGGTGAAATCATGCGTATGGATAAATACAGCAACGCAGCCTACGGCAGTGCTGGGCTTACAGCATTCTTTGCAAGTCTATCACTTTATGAGTGGGGCTTTATTATCGGGATGGCGTTTAGCATTATTCTTGGTCTTATTACCTTTTTTATGAATCGACGAGAGCAGCGAAAGCGAACGCGTTTATTTGAAGAACTTGTTAATAAAACTGACCCACAAAACCCCTCAGCCATTGCACGAAAAGCTGCCGAACTTATGGCGAAAGCGCCTAAGGATATCTAATGTCACTCAAACAAAAACTCACTGTGCTTGTTGGTGCAGGGGCTTCGGCTATCGGTTTATCCGTGATTGCGCATTATGAGGGGGTTAGATATGAGCCCTACGAGGATGTTATTGGTGTACTGACGGTCTGCTATGGGCACACAGGGAAAGATATTGTTCCCAATAAAACTTATACCAAAGAAGAATGTAACGAGCTGTTAGAGCTGGATTTTATGAGAACCAAACTGCAGGTCGATCGCCTAGTTAAAGTTCCTGTAAGCGAACACACCAAAGCCGCGCTTTATTCATTTGCTTTTAATGTGGGTACCGGCGCATTTGCTAAGTCGACCATGTTGAAAAAGCTTAACGCAGGTGACCAATACGGTGCTTGTGAAGAACTAAAAAGATGGGTTTACGCGGGGGGTAAGGTATGGCGTGGGTTAGTGAATCGCAGAGAAGCGGAGGCTGCAATATGTCATGGAAACCTGTAGTCGCTGCAATTTGCATTGTGCTATTTACGATAGCAATGATTGCGTTCGGTGCTTATCGTCTAATAGACAGCACATGCGGTATTGATAAAGCTAGTTTAGAAAAGCGCTGCCAAAAAGCTATCGACTTCTATAAGGGTCGGCAAGTTAATTTTTAATCTCCTATATGGTAATCGCTATGAATACAGTCAGAGTCGCGTTATTTATCGCAGCATGGGTGGCCATATGGGGAATGTGGAAGCAGTACGAGAAGATAGGCGAACTTAACACCAAGAATGCCAAGCTACTCATTGAACTAGCTGAGCAAGTTAAAATCAATAAAGATTACCAAGAGCGCATTAATTCCCTTCATGAGCTCGATACCAAACACACAACGGAACTCACAAATGCAAAAGCTGAAATTGATCAGTTGCGTATTGCTGCTGAGTGCAATCCTGAGCGGGTGTACATCAGAGCCAGTTGTCCGAAAGTCGAAACCAATTCCACCTCCGGCTTGGATGATGCAATCGCCACCAGACCTACTGACTCCGCTGTCAGAAATTATTGGTTACTCAGAAACAGAATTGCAGAGTCAAAGCAAATGATACTTGGCTTGCAAGATTACATTAGAACGGAGTGTTATTAGAGGGCTGTTAATGTTTGGTAATGACTCATACGCACCAGCTTTCCTTATCCTAGGCATTGCATGTGCAGTTCTAGGTTGGGGAGTAATTGAAGGTCTGATTTATATCTGCAATTGGATGTTTTAGACAAGAAAGCAATACGGGAAATTGAAGCGGAAATTAATAAATCAACTATGCTTTACACGAAGTAAATGTATTCTCAGATGAACATTGCATTTAATAGAGACTTCTACGCACAATAAAGGAAATAGAAACATGAAAAAATCAATTGTGGCAATTCTAGGATTAGTATTATTTTCAACTGCAAGCATAGCATCAACATTAGAATGTGAAATGCCCTTATCTAAAGGGGAATATTCGGGAGTATTAGAGGCTGCGCTCAAAGGGGTAGACAAGAATGGCACTTTTAATCAGTATTATTTCGTTGGGGATGCACCAACTGGTCAAAAAGTAAAAGGCTGCTTGGACACAATAACGAGTGTTCACAAAAACTTAAGTCTTCTACAGGAGTTTGAATCTGCTTATTCGAGTAAAAATACGGTCAATTTTCTTGTCAATGATGAGGGTCGTATTTATGAATTTTTACGAACTCAGAATTCCACAACAATACCCACCAAAGATATTAAATAAATAATAAGAATTCACAAGGACCCGCCAAGTGCGGGTTTTTTATTGCCTTAAATGCAGCATTGCCATAACATGCCGATGAACTTAAGCTAAACTTTTAAGATAATGGAATGAATAAATTACTAGCGTGCTTTTTGAGCGTATCGATTTTAAGCTCTACTGGGTGCGTAACTGCAGCTGTTTGGGATTCTAACGCAGCAAAAGAGACTAAAACAAGGGCGAGTGTTGATTTAAAAGATAATATTGTATCGGCTTTTGAATATAAAGATATTAGCGTTAAAAATAAACTAACTAATAAAAAATTAAAAGATATTGAGCTTCCTACTTCAGGTTATGGTTTTTTAGGTGATAAATATGTTTATATACTCACGAATGGCTCTGCTGAATTAATGAAATTAAATGAGTTGGTTAAAGTAATTCCATTGTCAGCATTTAATAACCCTGAGGGAGTTATTAGAATAGAGATAAAGCCAGATGAGCGCAAAGAAGGACTAGTAAAATTTAATGACAGCTACTTTGTTTATATAGATAAAAAGTACAAGTTAAGTCCAGAACAAGAGAAAAACCTTAAGGATTTTGGTTTTAGTGAGAGGCGATTTGATAATGATAAGTCATGGGTTAAAACAATCCCGCTAAGTGGCTATTTATTTGATAGGGACGGGATCACTCTTCTATCAGCCCCCAATGCTAAGCTAAACCAATCATATAAGGTTGAGTTTTATACTTCAGAGGAATATACATCACTTAGTGCTGGAAAATTGGCTGGCAATGTTATGATTACACCATTTACTATTGCTGCTGATATTATTGCGACGCCAATATTACTTATACTGTATGCAAATTACGTCAATAAGTAATGAACAAATAGCAAAAACATTGATTAGGTCGCTCATGCGGCCTTTTTGTTTGCTTCAATTTGCACTCCCGCTAAGCTAACACTCGGTAGGAATCTAGCCTGTCCTTGGGCTGATTTTATTGCATTACCCATCGGTCATTAACCCAACTGGCAGGGCTGTCTTCAATATTTACAATCCAATCTGCTGAAGATAGCGATAAAGTTAACTGCGAAAGTGCTTCAAGCCAATACTCGATTGATTCCATTAATATAGCTTCGTCTTCTAAAGGCAGTTTCGTTGAGCCTTCTAAAATAAACCCCTGAGACAACTCTTCATAAAAGTTTAGAGTTTCAGCTTCATTTTTGTATGGAAAGGATTGATTTAACTTATTCACCAGATTGTTAAATGAGTCTTTTTCGGTGGTTGTTAATAGGGAGTTCCTAGTTGCTGAATAATAGATTGATACGCCCATGGCTAAGGCCTCACTGTAAGAGAGTTAGAAATAGCGAATAATAATAGGGTAGTTATAAGCAATAAAATAAGAGTTAGCTTAATTAAGTAAGATTGCTGTAGATAGCCCGTCCTTGGGCTTGCAATCCAGATCACACATTACGCCTCTTGATTGAGGTTTTTTCGCTTCCTTGATAATATCAATAAATCTTAAGTTAAATTTATGGTGGTGTATGAAAAAGGGAATTCTTCTATCTTTTATTTTTGTGATTTTGCTTTCAGGTTGTAGCTACGTGACTGATAAGTATTATTTGAATAGTGAATAGCCACCAATTCAGTAGACACTCACTAATTTTCCTTTATACCGTTTTTCATACTCTACAGGCGACTGTTGATTATTGGAACCGTGCCTGCGTTTAACGTTGTAGAACATTTCGATATACTCAAAAATATCAATTTAGCTGGCATCATTTTCAGTTATCCACACTATATATATTATTAACCATTCAAGCTCTCCTTTAGGTTGAAGAGTTAATTTTATTGTTATGGCTGGGCAATTAAAATATGGGGTTCATGGTGTACTTACGTTTTGGGTTACACGTAATTTGTATTTATCAATATTCATGCTTACCTCAGGATGTGGGAAACCATTACTTATCGATTGATAACAATTATTTATTCTGTTTAAATGATTGCATTCTGATTTGTATAGGTGTTATTTATGGAAGCTTCATTTGTTGCTATTCAATTTTTCGGGCAATTATTCCCTACACATCCTTTCACGTTAGCTGAAAGTGTTGGAAAAGCGGTTTCCATTATTATGTTTATACATTAGTGTTGGTGCGGTGGGTTACTTGTGCTTGATAGCGTTTTGATTTTTGGCTGTCATCACAACCATTCTAGTGAGCTTATCGAGGGCATTTTTACGGCTCCCAGCGTTAACAGCCTGAGTGATTTGTCGGTTTATATCTTTATTAATGCCTTTTAATTTTTCCTGAACGGGCCTCTTTCACGTGCTTGTCCGTTAGCCATGTGATTAGTCTTGCTCCATTTCCATAACCTTCATTAAAGTTTCCATTATCACTGACTTTCTTTTCTAAAAGATTTGCGTTCTATTATCCATCTACCAAAACCTCATGAAGAAATAGATAGGGCGTTTAGTGATATGCCACAAGTATGACAAGTGACCATAATAAATATATATTGTCAGGCTAATAAAGAATATAGAGAGATTGATAATGAATACTTTGGATAAATTAAAAACTAAATACCCAAATGCATCGGTATGGTCATTCGGTGATAGCCCCGAACTTGCTGATGAGTTAGTTGCTCTTGTAGTTAATGGGCGTAAAACAGCGTCATGTAGTTCATTGAAATCCTATTTATCTGAAGATTTAATTAAAATTGGTGGCATCAATATTATCCTTAATGGGGCTAAAGAGCCTAAGTGTGTGATACGGACAACAGCATTAAAACTAATTAAGTTTAATGAAGTTACTGAAGAGTTTGCGAGGAAAGAAGGTGAGGGTGATTTAAGCTTAGATTTTTGGAGAGCGGGTCATAAGGACTTTTTTACTCGAGAAGGCTGTTTTTCTGATGATATGGAGCTAGTTGCTGAAGAGTTTGAGCTAATTGAAGTCATTTAAAAAACTTACAAGGCCCGCTTACAGTGGGTTTTTATTGGATGGAATATAAAATAAACATATTTATCCTATGCGCCGTAAACCCTGGTCATTAAACTTCTCTTATAAAGCTAGTTATTTAATGGTTAGTATAATAAAGTTTGCTATCTCTAAATATTTGTGGTCTAATTCGTTCACTGGTTTGGAAGTACAGGCCTATTTATGCTAGTCAGTTTTAAGATGTTCACCATTAAGCGCTATCTCAGATACCTCTTCATTGCGAATTCCTTCTAATTAATTCCCATAAGTAAAAATACCAAACAAACCGCACATATGCCTTATGGCAAAATTAAAAAATTAAAGGAAATTCTATGTCTAATACAATGACTGGTTCAGTAAAATGGTTTAACGATGATAAAGGTTTTGGTTTTATTACTCCTGCTGATGGCAGTAAAGATGTGTTTGTTCACTTCTCTGCAATCCAGAGCGATAACTTCAAATCTTTAGCTGAAGGCCAACAAGTTTCATTTACCATTGAAAATGGTATGAAAGGTCCAGCTGCTGCAAATGTAGTTGCGCTTTAAGGGCACAATAAAAATTTATTTTTATTTTAAATGTCCTTGCTGTAGCGGCTCACAATATCGGACTTCACAGTTTGATATTTCAGTAAGTAATCCACATGGTGCAAAATGTATTTTTTGCAAAAGTGCGATGAAAGCTCAAGCTAATTAGCGGCCAGTTAGGTCAATATTTAAAACCTCGCCAAGTGCGGGGTTTTTTGACATTAATAGGTTAGGTTTTTACGATAACCTATTATATGGCGATTAAATTCCAATAATATATATGAATGATCTTCAGATAATTAATAAAATAATAACCCTATTCATATTATAAAGGCTACATTAAGTAGCCTTTAGTGACGCTAATTCAGCCTGCCTTGGGTCACTATTGAGCCGCTCTCTGTATCGCTTCGCCTCCGGCCTCGACATCTTCACCGACGCCTTTGGTGGTATTACAGGCTGTTAAAGAGAATATAACCGCGATTGAGCATACGAATAAACTGATCTTTTTTAACATATCTTCTTCCTCTCGTTGTAAAAAAACACAAGTCATCAGATAGTGCTTGTTTAATTATAGCAGAATATCAACAGTGTCATTTTTCGCTTATTTTGCCGATGTAAATAAATGAGTATTTCAGGAAATAAAAAGAACCCTGCAATTGGGTTAAGGGATCGCAGGGTATCAAGGTTTAAATACACTAGACTGTCTTATTAGTATGCTATCGAGAGTAATTTATTGCTTGGTTCTATGTACTCAGTGTTTTTAACGTTCTTCAGCTGAGAATATTAATGTATAACCATGGTTAAAAAATAACCAGAATAATTTTGTAAAGGTTTGAGCTAACGTTGCTTGGTCATTTATCCTTTACGCGAGTTTTATCTATGTCACCTAATCACTCAATTAATGTAATTGCCTGATGAGTACGCGTTTTTATTGCTCTGGATGGTTATAAAGAGTACATTTTGAGCCTGTATTTCATTCATGGTTATTTGATGTGCTAACTAAGATTTTGCGTTTCTTATGTGTTCTATTATTGGTATTGCTTGCATTTGTATTTGGCGTTTCTCTGAATGTGAGTAAAAACCCGAGCGTTATTGACGGCGCAAAAGCGATGGTTGCTGATTTTATGTATCAACCTCAAGCGGCTAGTTTTAAAAATGTCACGTTTTATTCAAACGGCACTAGCATGAAAAATAAAGTGATTGGTCATGTCTGCGGCGAAGTTTTTACTTTTAAGGATGGGAGCCCTTATAAATATAAACGGTTTATCGTCCAAGTGGCCGCAAGTAAGCAGGGCTCATGCGTGTATTCTTTTCCATTATTTGATTTTGAAGGTGAAATAATGTCAGAGAATGACTTTCAAAAGAGATGGGGTGATAGTTGTGAATAAGATTACGGCTAAAAAAATTAATTTTGTCCAATGTGAAGTGTTCCATCGGGTTTGCTTAGGTTAACGATTATATCAAGAAAAAAATGGCTCCGAGTAGGAGCCGAAAGGAATGTATTAAATGAGATTAACATTGGTGTTCACTATACCGCTTCTTTAGTTAGCTTATGAATACATAGTTAAAAATATGTTTCTTTTTGTAAGTTTTTAACAGCAAGAGTAACGTTATCAAAGTTAACTAGACTATATTCTTAAAAATAATTAATAAAATTCAATAAGTAATCTAGAAAGTGAGAGCTGTATTTATCTGTAGATTAGGCACTTATCGGTATTCTAGTTGTATAACCCTATTTCCAAAGCATCAAGGTATTTATTGGTTTTAATTTGCATTTTTACTGATCTAACATGGTTGCAGTGAGTTGATGAGGGCAAAACATGAAGAGAGACGAGGTCATTGATTATATACAGAGCCATTATGGTGTAGCTCCTGAACACCCATGGGCTAAGCTGCCTAAATACCTTGTTTTTCGGCATACAAACAACTCAAAGTGGTTTGCTGTTATGATGAGTATTCCAGCAAATAAATTATATGAAGGTGGAGGGGGTAAGATAATTGACATTATAAACCTGAAAGCTGCCCCTGAATTAGTTGGTTCTTTAAGGCTAATTAAAGGTGTTTACCCTGCATACCATATGAACAAGGAGCACTGGGTGACGGTACATCTGAATAGTGATTTTAATAAGCACGAACTTACCTTGTTGATCGATGAAAGTTATAAACTAACCTATAAATAGCGGGTTGGTTTGTAAACTTGTTACTGTATTTTTTCTTTAGCGTTATGGTATCCAGTTGTTAGTATCATTTACTACTTTCAAACGATAGAACACTAAAAAGGCATGATGATGAAAAAAATTTTAGTCGCAATGGCTTTTACAGCCTTATTAGTTGGTTGTGATAGCAAGCCTGATGCTCCATTTGGCTTAACTTGGGGGCAGTCAATGGAAAGTATCAACTTTGTTAAAGATGGTAACTGTGAAACGAAAGAAAATATCACAACTTGTAAGTTTGAAAATCAGAAGCCTTTTAATCAATGGTCCTATTCAAATGAACTCACCTTTGATAAAGGAGCGCTGGTCAAAGTTATTTCTACATTCGCGGGGATTGATGGGCGTAATCCCAGTTTCCAGAATTTTAATGAAAAGCTGAATATTGAAGCTGATTTTCTGCAAAAAAATGGTTTCAATGCAGACCTCATCACTAAGATAAAGCAAAATTGCCAAAACAGTGAGGCTTGCGATAAAACAAGTGAGAGGTTCACAACACCTATAGGTAACATTAGTATTTGGCTGACAACTAAATCAACACACAACCCCATTGGGGTTGTAACATTCACACCTTAATACTTTGGGTTATATTAAAAATAACTTGATTGGTCGTTATTTATAATAAATTTAATTTAAATATAAGCGGCATATGGTTATTAAATTAGTAAACTAATGTTATTAATTGGCAGTTAAAGCATTAATGGTTATTAATTAAGGCAGATTAATCTTAATTATGAAATATTGAAAAATGCCCCCAATGGATATTGGGGTGTTTTTTCTCAAAGTCATAATCTTTTTTAGTCAAAAAAAGAGTCTTAATCTGATTTTTAATTGCTTCATTAATAATATTTAGTTTATTTAATATTTTGATTTAAGTAGGGTTACTTAGTGGGAATTGTTGGTAATTCCTAATTAAATCATTATGTTAAGTGTTGCTGTTATACCTGTTTAATGTAATATTGAATTTGTTTGAAATTCCCTTGGTTATATTTATGTTTAAACCGCCTGAGTGGCGGTTTTTTTTTACCATTTATCCGATATCCAAAGCCCACTCTTTTTCATCGCAAAACCAAAAAGTATGCCAACAAGTAATGATTGAATGGTAATTAACCATGCGCCTTGTGTTGCAAAAATAGTGCATGTCCCCACAAAGGTACCGGGTATATAAGCTAGCCACTGTTTTTTGGCTTGAATACACATAAAAAAAGCAACTAAGCCTGTAATAAAATAACCCACATAACTGGGTAGATGTTGAATATAATGGCCACTATTGAGGATCACTAACCCCCAAATAACGCCACTACTAACCGTTAAAGCAGTAATACCAAGCCCTTTAACGCCATCTTTTGGATAAGCAAAATAAGCTGTACAGCCAAGAAAACCAGCCCAGCTAATTAACCCTAAAGAGTCTGCGACCCAAGCCCAAATACCAGAGAGAATGGCGGTGGTTAACGAAAGACAAAATAGTAATTTCACAATATGCACTTTAAGTTATGTAGAGTATATCTCTAGGTTGTATGGCTCTAAGTTGATTCGATTCAGCTTTGTGTTCTTTTTAATAGCCTGATGCTGTTAATGGGTATAGCACCAAGTTAACTTATTAATAATAAGGTGATTATTGCTTGAATGAGGAGGATGCCCCCTTGTAAAGGCGAGCATTGTATAGAGATAAATAAAGCGTTGCAATTTGTATCCGCGATTATTTACGCTTAGATCAATTGCAATCGATTACATCGCACAATGGTGTAAAATATCAGCTTAGCTTAAAGGGGATAGTGCTGCGATAAGTGAACCAATATTGATAGGGTGTAAACAGGACGATGTATAGAATGACACTTTTTGCCAATTTTTGATGCAGTTTGTTAAATAACATGGTATTTTTCTGTCAAATTTCACTATACTTTGTTTTTTCAGGGAATTTTAACTCAATTTGTTCACTTTCTTTATCATTAATAGGGTGTTGAATAAATTGCGTTCAATCTAGATGTCATTTTTTGCATATTGTTAGTAAATAAAAAAGCCGATAATGTTTTTTATACTTATTCTTTTAAAAATAGCTAAATAACTTAATGTGTCAGCCTATTTAACTCTTAATATCTATTTTTACTATATTTATTAAGTGTTTGTGGCCGTCATTGTGGTCATATAGCAACTTTAGCTGAGCAATAGATTTAATTATTGAGAATAAAGACTGAATTAATAGGATTTAAACCATGGCAGTAAGAGAAATTATTGAAATCCCTGATGAGAGACTGCGTATTAAATGCAGCCCTGTGACGGATTTCGCCGCAGTTCAAACCTTAATTGACGATTTAATCGATACCATGTACAGCACTGATAATGGAATTGGCCTTGCTGCAACCCAAATTGCTGAAACCAAGTCGATTATGGTGATAGATATTTCAGAAAACCGCGACCAACTAATGGTGTTTGTGAACCCTGAAATTGTGGAAAGTGAAGGGGAAACTAGCTACCAAGAAGGGTGTTTGTCAGTCCCTGAAATTTATGCGGATGTAGCGCGTTTTCTGCGTGTTAAAGTTAAAGCATTCGATAGGCATGGCAAAGCGTTTGAAGTCGATACTGATGAGTTCTTGGCGATTGTGATGCAGCATGAAATTGACCACTTACACGGCAAAGTGTTCCTCGACCACCTATCACCACTAAAACGTAATATGCTATTGAAAAAGCTGAAAAAACAACAGCGTTTAAAACAGCAACAATAGTCGTTTTTGGTATTTATATCCGAAATGGCGTGTCAGGTCTAATGGCCTGACACACGGACTGGTTTTTATTCCATGGGGCGAATGACAATCGGGGTATCTGGCTCATCAAATTGGCCGTAGCTATTATTGAGTACCCGTTTTTGGTCTAATTGTTTCATTTCTTTGCTTAAGAAATTTAAATGCTGCTGTAAATATTCTTTAGTAATACGTTCATTTTCAATAATTTTATGCAATAACTGAATAAATTCTTCAGTGATTGGTTGTTGTTGTTCGAACGCTTGGGTCAACTGGGTGAGGTTTTCCACCGCAAGGACATATTCTGTCTCGCGGGAGACTAATGTCTCCCATTCCCCGGATTGCGCTAAGGCAACTAACTCTTCACTCAATACTAAGACATTACGGTATATTTCATGTAAATCGATAGGATTTTTATTGTCCACCTGATTATCTTTCATCCACATTTGCACCGATTTGCTGCCATGCAGAAGCGATATCGGAGAGTAATTGGTAAACTTCTTGGACATAAGCCACGTTGTTTTCGAGGTTGGCGCGAAGTAACTGCATTGTCATATACTCATACAAGCTTGCTAAGTTTTCAGCAAGCTCGCCGCCAGCCTCATAATTTAACGACTGCTTTAACCCTGTGTCAATGATGTCGATAGCTTTTGAGATTTCTTTACCTTTTTCTGCCACCTTACCCTGCTGCATAAAAATCTCCCCGCGTTTTAGGGCACTAAGCGCCCCTTTAAACAGAATCTGGATCAATTGGTATGGGGTCGCATTGGTAATTTCACTTTCCAAATCAACCTGCTGATAGGTTTGCTGTGCGTGTCTTTGATACATGTTTTTAACCTAAAAGTATTAGCCTAATAATCGGCCTAATGAATTACTGGTGCTGTTAAGTGACGTCATCATTTTGTCGAGGTTTTGGAATTGACGACGGTACATGTCCATGGTGTTTTCGATTTGTTTATTAGTCTGCTCAATACGTTTGTCTAAGCTTTTCTTTTTCTTTTGAATACCATCGGTAGCGTTGTGTAACGTGCCTTCTTTGCTGTCTAAAGTATCTTTTAAGTAGTTAAAGTTTTCTGTCCCAAAACCAGTTTCTTTACCGTCTCCAGCAAAAAATACTTTGACGCTCGATGGGTTTTCTTTGAGGACTTTATCCAGCACTTTATTATCGATTTCTAAGGTACCATCCAGCTTTTGCTTAATGCCCATTTTGCTTAGAGTATCGATGTCTCCACTGGCTTGTGGCATGCGAACTTGGGTGCGTAAGGTGCTTTGGATCATGCGTAAAGTGGAATCACCAATTAATGGTCCGTTGCTTTTATCCGGTGCTGTGCCTTTTTCTGTAGGGGTATATTTGGTGAGTTCTTTCGCTAAAGTTTGGAATTCATTATAGGCATCCACCCACGCTTTAATTTTACCTTTGGCGGGTTCGATATCTTCCGAAACAATCAGATGGTCGGCTTTACCGTCTTCGCTTTCTTTTTTCAGCGTTAAGGTTAAACCAGGAAATAAATCTTTGGCTTCATTGGTTTGTGACTCTAATTTGAAACCATCAATTTCCAGTAATGCGGTTTGTGGTGGAACTTTTTGCTCCATACCAATGGTATCGGCATTTTTTAAGGTGACAACCCCATTCTCATCTATCACAGACTCAACATTCAGGATGTCAGCTAGTTTGTCATCGCCTTCCACATTGATGCTAATACGGTTTTCACTGCCTTCTTTTTTAGAGGTCACGACAAGGTGGTAGATATTGTCTTTGTCTTTAATAACCGATGCCGAAACGCCTTTATCGGTTTTATTGATGGCGTCTGCAATTTCAATCAGTGAAGTGTGTTCGTTATCCAGTTTGATAACGATTTTATCTTTATCTTCTTTTTGTGATGGTTGGGTGATGGTAATAGTACGTTCTTTAGCACCGTTACCGAGTAATTCTTTATTATCTTTTTGACCTTTAGTGGCGATAGTTTGTGCTTTTGCTAAACGTTCTACGGTAACATCATGTACACCTGCTACCGCTTTACCGTCAGTTTTCACATCAAAGGCTTTATATTCGCCATTGACTTTGGTGGTACTGATATCGCCGTATTTCTTTAAGTCTTCCGCAGCTTTCTTTAGTTTTTCTAAGGACGATTGCATTTTGCCAAAGGCACTGATTTGTGCGTCATAGCTGGCTTTTTGTGTCGTCAGTGGTTCCAAACGACGGCGTTCCATCGCTTCGAGTTGATCCATTTGCACATTTAAATCTAAGTTTGACCCGATACCGAGTGTAGATATTCCTGCCATGTTTTCTCCTACGCTATGTCGGCGACATAAATCTTGAATATAAAAACTATTTAGACTGTTATCGGCGAAATGGAGCAAAATTTTAGACTATTCTGAAAAAGAGTGATGGCAAGAACTGAGAAGATAAAAGTAGGTAATTATTACTATTGGAATTAAATAATAAGAAAATTAATAAAAAAAATTTGTTTGCTAAAAAATTAAGGGCTAAAAAGCGGGTTATAAAGCCATTTCTGCTCGTGAGAAGAAAAATTTTCACTAAAAAGCCTAAAGGGGACTTTTTTGTAGCCGATAACCTAGTTGCTGACGAAATTCATCAAGTTAAGCATTTTGGCTTAACGCATTAATTTGAATAATAAGGATCACATCATGGCACAAGTTATCAACACTAACATTCTGTCTCTGACTACTCAGAACAACTTAAACCGTTCACAAGGCGTATTAGGTACGGCAATTGAGCGTTTATCTTCTGGCTCACGTATCAACAGCGCTAAAGACGATGCGGCTGGCCAAGCAATTGCTAACCGTTTCACAGCTAACGTGAAAGGTTTAACCCAAGCTGCACGTAATGCCAACGACGGTATCTCTATTGCACAAACGGCGGAAGGCGCAGTTAACGAAATCAACGATAACTTACAACGTATTCGTGAGCTGACGGTTCAAGCACGTAATGGAACTAACTCAGATTCAGATAAACAGTCAATTAAAGATGAAGTAGATCTGCGCATGAAAGAAATTAACCGTATCTCTGAACAAACTCAGTTTAACGGTGTAAAAGTACTGCAAAGCGATTCTACAATGAAAATTCAAGTGGGTGCTAATGATAGTGAAACTATTGGTATTGACTTGAAAAAAATTGATAGTGATGTATTAAAAATTTCTAATTTAGACCCTACTAAATCTGGGATTGTTGGAGAGAAAATAACCAAGATTGACACGGAAGGAGCACCGGAAGTTAAGTTTACAAAGTCAGGTACTAAAGATAAATTGACCGAGGAAGTTGGTGGTAAGTGGGTGTACACTGCTGATGATGACTCAAAATATGAAGTGACAGCAAAAGACTTTGATAAAGATGGTAAGTTTATTAAAGGAACACTTACCGCTGATGCATCATTAACAAATAATGGTACTGCTGTTGACATAATTTCAGCTAAGACTGAAAAATCAACAGTTACTTTAAACTTAGATGAAGGTGATGAGTTATTTCAACAGTTGGATAAAAAAACAGGCAAAGCTAGTGATGATACTTTCCTTCTGAAAAGAGATGGCAAATTTTTTGAAGTAAAAAAATCGGATATTAGTGATACTGGTGTAGTGGATGCAACTAAACTAGAAGATGGCAAAGAAATAACTAATATGACAATCAATGATTCACCGCTAGCTGCTATTGATGAAGCACTAAAAACTGTGGATTCGTTCCGTTCTTCTTTAGGTGCTATCCAAAACCGTATGCAGTCTACTATCAACAATCTGAACAACTCAGTTAACAACTTAAGTGCTGCTCGTAGCCGTATTCAAGACGCTGACTTCGCGACAGAAGTTTCTAACATGAGCCGTGGTCAAATCCTGCAACAAGCAGGTACTGCAGTGTTAGCACAAGCTAACCAAGTTCCACAAGGTGTTTTAAGTCTGTTACGTTAATTCGTAATTGGTGGATGATATTGAAGGCCAGCGATGCTGGCCTTTTCTTTGCCCGTCATATTAGCCGTCATATTTCGCACCATAGCGTTGTTGGCTTCATAAGTTCATCCGAATCACGTACCTATGTACGCTCATCGGGATATCTTCACTTGCCGCCTACCTGCAGCCCAAATTATTTAAATCCCTGTCATCCTTTAAGCCGTAGGGGTGTTGGCTGCGTTCAGCTACTCGAATCACGTACTTATGTACGTTCATCGAGATATCTTCACTTGCCGCCTACCTACAACTTAAATTATTTAAGGGATTCAATTTGTTTTTTTAAAGCTAAAAGGAAAATACAATCAAACCCCAAAGATAACCTCCTTTAAATCAAAAATTGCTTCTCAACAAAACCACCACTCTCACTTGTATTGTCAGTAAAATTCCCTAAAAATTGTGTTAAAACAATAATTAACATTGTAATCATTCAAATTTTACCTATTTAGGATAAGGCAAATAAAGCCCTATTTATTGCCTTACTCTACGGATTGAATTCAAATCCAACACTGATAATGAGTACCTTTTATAAAGCTTGAAGGGTGATTCAGGTTGTGAGTGATTTGTATACTGCCGAAGGTGTGATCAATAAAAATAGCCTATGGGAGCGTTATTACCCTCTAATACGCCATGAAGCCCTGAAACTGCAAGTCAGACTACCTGCCAGTGTTGATATTGACGACTTAATTCAAGCGGGGGGCATTGGTTTATTGCATGCATTGGAACGTTTCGATGTTACCCAAGGGGCGTCGTTTGCCACCTATGCGGTGCAACGTATTCGAGGTTCGATGCTCGATGAGCTGCGTAGCCGTGATTGGGTGCCGCGCAGTGTGCGCCGCCAAGCGCGTGAAATGACCAAAGCTATTGGTGCGTTGGAGCAATCGTTAGGGCGCAGTGCTACCGAGCCGGAAATCGCCAAAGCACTGAATATCGACCTTGCGGAGTATCGTCAAGCATTATTAGATACGAATAATAGCCAGTTGTTTTCTTATGATGAGTGGCATGAGGTTCACGGGGAAAGCTGTGAGCCGCAAATGGATGAAGATGATGGCGGCAACCCATTGAGTTTGTTATTGGATTCCAGTTTACGCGACCAAATTGCAGCGGCTATTGAGCAATTGCCTGAGCGTGAGAAAATGGTGCTAACGCTGTATTACCAAGAAGAACTGAATTTAAAAGAGATTGGTGCGGTGTTGGATGTGGGGGAGTCTAGGGTGAGTCAACTTCATAGTCAGGCCGTGAAACGACTCCGTGGCCGCCTTAAGTGATGCCCCTCGATGCTCGTCATACTTCGTATTGTGGGGGTGTCGACTGCGCTCGGCTACTCGGGTCACATACTTGTGTATGCTCCCCGAGATATCCTCACTGGTCTTCTACCCACAACACGAATTATTTAGAGCATCCGCATAGGGTGAATTTTTAATAAACCCTAAATTGAAACTGTTTTTTTAGATATTCCCTGAGTTTTCGATACTTGTGTATGCTCCCCCGAGATATCCTCTCTGGTTTATATAGTCTATTTATCATTCCCCCTCTATTAATTTAGCCAAAAAACTCTCTGCTGTGGTGTGCCACGCTCTTGGGGATTGAGTAAACCCCAGTCTTAGGTACTCGGTGAGGTTACTGTCGGTCGAAAAAAATAAAAGGTTGCATTCAGAAGGCAGTTCTTCAGCGGCAAGGCGCATTAAATGACGGTCGATACCGTGCTTTTGATAATTGGTATCTATGGCAAGCTCACAGATATAGCAGCAAGAACTAAAATCGGTGACCGCTCTTACAAAACCCACAACTTGCTCTTCATCCCATGCACTAATTAATAAGTCCGCATTATTTAGCATTGCATCTAATTTGGTTAGGTTATCGGTAGGTACGGTTTCTTTAAATGATGACTGATGGATTAAGCGAATAAAATCCTCAATGTTAATGGCAAAATTCATTTTATAGGTCAATCGGTTGGCGATGGCATCCATAAATTCCCCTTGCAAGACGTGAGCTCTCTTATAGGTTTAGCTCTAAATAGCGAAAATTTCCTGTTTTTGTGGGATGTTATCGATTTGCATCTTCATTATTTGCCAATATATTTAATATTTATCATTGTTCTACTATTCCAATTGCCATATAAATGTCTTAAGTTAAATTCAAGGTAAGTCGTTATGTTTAGCCCATTTAAGCAGTAAAGCTAAACACCATATGAATTCTATTCAACAGATAAGTGAACGAGATATGACTATGGAACTAAAGGATTATTACAGCATCATGGGTGTAAAACGCACCGATGATTTAAAAACCATTAAGACCGCGTATCGCCGTTTAGCGCGAAAATATCACCCCGACGTCAGTAAAGAATCGGATGCCGAAGCCCGCTTTAAGGAGATAGCAGAAGCGTGGGCGGTATTAAGTGACAAAGAAAAACGCGCCGAATACGATGAAATGTGGGAACATCGAAATGACCCTTATTTTAATCAAAGGCACCAAGGTCAACAAAGCCAAGGCTATTCCCAACAAGGGTTTGATGCGGGGGGCTTTGATGATATTTTTTCATCGATGTTTTCCCAACGCGCACGCGGCGGCAGTACAAGGCAAGCACGCAGCCATCGTGGCCATGACTTAGAGGTTGAATTAGCCGTTTTCCTTGAAGAAAGCCAAGAGTCACATAAACGCACTATCAGTTATAACTTACCGGTCTACAACGCTTTTGGTTTTATCGAAAATGAAATCCCTAAAACACTCAATGTGACCATCCCTGCGGGGGTAATTGATGGGCAACGCATTCGCTTAAAAGGGCAAGGGACCGCGGGAGAAAATGGCGGTGAAAACGGTGACTTATGGATAACCATCCGTATTGCGCCACACCCCTTATTCGATATTAAAGGCTATGACCTAGAAGTGGTTGTGCCATTAGCCCCTTGGGAGGCGGCGCTCGGAACTAAAGTTACTATACCAACCTTAAAGGACCCGATTGTTATTACGGTTCCCGCCAATAGCCAAGCGGGGCAAAAATTGCGACTTAAAGGTAAAGGGCTGAAACATAAAGATAGTGCAGGGGATTTATACGCCATTATAAAAATTGTAATGCCCGATAGTAATGATGCGGAATCGAAAGCATTGTGGCAGAAGTTGGCGGAGGCTCAAACGCATTTTGACCCACGTAAAAATTGGGGAGGTAAATAATGGAACAGTTAACTACATTAACCGTTATTGATTTCTGCTTTCATACGGGGATTGCTGAAGATGAATTACAGGAAATCGTCGGGCTTGGGATTGTACAACCTATTGAAATTAGAGATGAATGGTTATTTGACGACCAAGCCGTGGTGGTCGTGAGAAGGGCGGTACGCCTTTATCATGAATTAGAGATTGACTGGCCGGGCATCGCAATGGCAATGAGCCTGATGGACCAAAATGAAAGGCTACGGCGCGAAAATGAGATGTTGCGTTTACAGTTGCAGCGTTTTATTGGTTAGCTTAGTTAGTGTTGTCAATGAGTTAGTCACTAACCACCATAAGCCTTGTTCAGTGAAATTAGGCTTGTGGTGGTTATTTATGTGAGTATTTTAGCTCTTGATTAAACGCTGTTTATTGATTCATCATGATAATGAGCCGCCCCATTTTATGGGGTGCTAATATTTTGTTTATCTAACAAGTCTTGAACTCGGGTATGCCATGCAAGAGTAAAGGGGTTAAACCCTTGTTTGAGATAATAGTCTTGAGTCTCTTCAGTAGAAAGAAAAATAATACTGCATTTTGTTGGAAGCTCAGTTGCTATCATTTGAATTAACTGTGTCCCAATCCCGTTATTTTGGTAGTCATTGTGGATTATCATTTCAGATATATAACAGCAGAAACTAAAATCAGTTATGGCTCGAATATAAGCAATAAATCGTTGGTCTAACCAAACGCTAATTAACAAATTGGCATTTTCTATCATGCTTCTAAGTTGTTTTGTATCATCAGTAGGGACAATTGAATTTAGTGGAGATTGCTTAATCAGCGAACGAAAATCATCAACGGAAATTGCCGAATTAACTTTATAAGTCAGGTTATTAGCGATAGTACTCATCTTTATTCCCTATAATAAAATGTATTCTTATAGGTTTAGCTTTAAATAGCTAAACTTTCCTGTTTTTATGGGAAATAAATGGGTATTAAATAAAGGTAATGACTTGGTTTAATGGCTTTTATATGTAATAGCCAAAAAAATACCCTTACCATTAGGCAAGGGCAACATAACGACAACGAGATTTTATTTTTTAATTAGAGACTTGCTGCTTCAGCAACTAATTTTGCAAGTTCATCCCAGTTTTCACTGTCAATTAATGCATTTGGTACCATCCACGAACCGCCGCACACTAATACAGACGGTAATGCGGTGTATTCTTTAATATTTTTCATACCGATACCACCTGTTGGCATAAATTTAACAGGGTAAACGGCGCCGAGTGCTTTGAGCATCGCAACCCCACCAGAGGCTTCTGCAGGGAAGAATTTTAAGGTGGTGAGGTTAAACTCAAGGGCTTGCTCTACCAAGCTTGGGTTATTGACGCCCGGAATGATAATCACATTTTTTTGTTGGCAGTAGGCAACAATTTTCGGGTTAAAGCCTGGGCTGACAATAAAGTCCACGCCTGCTTCAATGGCTTGGTCAACTTGCTGTGTGGTTAATACGGTACCTGCTGCGATCAGCAACTCAGGGTAGGCAGCGCGCATGTTTTTGATAGCTTGTACCGCGGCTGGGGTGCGGAAAGTAACTTCTGCGCACGGTAGGCCATTTTCCACCAACACTTTAGCTAGTGGCGCCCCATGTTCTGCGTGGTTAATGGTGATCACAGGGACAACTTTCAGCTGCTTAATTTTTTCAATTAATTGATTCATGATTAAACCTTTTCAATGGGGGCTAAAGTAATGGTTGGCATGGCCTCGGATGGAATAATCGCTCCCCGGTGTTGGATGACGCTTCCAGCCAGTAAATGACCTGTTTTTGCCGCATCGCAAGGGCTGCCACCTAAAATGCGGCAAGCTAGGTAGCCGGCACTAAAGGAATCCCCTGCGGCAGTTGTATCAACAACATGGCTAATTTTATTTGCAGGAATTTCAAAGCGTTGGTTATCAATAACCACAAAACAAGCATCAGCCCCGCGTTTTATCACGATTTCATTAACGCCATATTGTTGAGTGCGAAGAATTGCATCGGTTTCGTGATTATCACCGTATAGCAATTGTTCGTCATCAAAGGTCAAAAAAGCGATATCGGTTAGGCTTAAAATTTGCTGGTAAGCTTGCTGTGCCGCTTGTTTTGAAGGCCAAAGAGCTGGGCGGTAGTTATTATCAAATACAATTTTTGCGCCATGCTGTTTGGCTTGCTGTAAAATTTCTAATAACAATTGGCGTGTGGCGTCAGGTAAAATAGCTAAACTAATGCCACTTAAATAGATGAATTGTTGTGCATTAAGCTGTTGCTGTGTGTGTGCTTTGCTATTTTCATCTAACCAAAATTTTGCTGCTGCGTTATCACGCCAGTAGAAAAAACGGCGTTCACCATTGGGGGCGGTTTCAATTAAATACATACCCGGTAACCGTGTATCAGAAATAAACACATCATCGGTATTGATCCCTTCTTGCTGCCAGCGGGTAAGCATTTGTTGGCTAAATGGGTCTTTTCCTAAACCAGTAATATATCGGGTTGTCACTCCGTGTTTCTGAGTTAAACGTGAGAGGTATAACGCGGTATTTAGCGTGTCCCCACCAAAAGTTTGGCTGTAAAGCTCACCCGATTTTTGTAATTCAACCATGCATTCGCCAATGACGGCAACTTGCGGATGTGTACTCATATTTACCACCTGCGCGATTACGACTTAGTAAACTAATACTGACCTGATAGAGCTATTAAAACTCATTTTATTCATAACTTCAAATAAAAATGAAACGCTGTTTTAAAAATATTGAATCACTGTTCTTGTTTTTCTGTGACCTGCCTATTATGCTATTTAGCCTAGAGTGGTATTGGCTGGTTTCGCTATAATATCGCTATCAATTGAATTGGATGATGGAAAAGCAATGGATAAGACGACTCAAACGGACGCCGTTTCAGCTGTAGTCAAAGTATTTAGCATACTTAGCGCTCTTGGTGAACAAAAGGAAATCGGTGTATCGGAGCTTTCCCAGCGTTTGCTGATGTCAAAAGCGACAACATTTCGTTTCTTACAAACCATGAAACAGCTGGGGTATGTGGAGCAAGAAGGTGAGGCAGATAAATACTCACTGACATTAAAGCTTTTCGAATTAGGGGCGAAATCCCTCGAGTACGTTGACTTGATTGAAATTGCAGATAAAGAAATGCGCCAGATTGGCCGACTCACCAATGAGGCCGTGCATTTAGGCGCATTAGATGAAGACGCTATCATTTATATTCACAAAATAGATTCTAGTTATAATTTACGTATGTATTCACGGGTCGGTCGCCGTAACCCGTTGTATTGTACCGCGATAGGTAAAATTTTATTGGCTTGGCAAAGTGAAGACGCTATTCGCTGTGCATTAAAAGATGAATTATTTACCAAAAAAACCAATACCACGATTTTAACGTTGGATGATTTGCTGGCGGAATTAGCCACCGTTCGCGAATGTCATTATGCGCAGGATAGGGAAGAACAAGAGCTTGGCTTACGTTGTATCGCTGTCCCAGTATATGACCGGTTAGGGCATGTGATTGCAGGGCTATCCATTTCATTTCCAACGATCCGCTTTGATGAACAATGTATTGATGATTATGTTGAATTACTAAAAACGGCGGGGCGTAATATTTCAGAAAAAATGGGTTATCACCAATACCCATAATATTGGTGATAACGGGTTATCTATGAGTTAAGTTTTTGAGTAAATAGTTCTGTATATTGAAAATCATAGGTTTGTTCTGGGTTACCTGAGCTTGTTGCTTCTGGGTAGGGTTTATTACCAGGACGGTCACGGGTTAAGCTCCACATCGACACGAGGTTCAAACCTATTTTTTTTGCGAATTCGCTTAGAATGTCGGCATCATGGAAACTGAACATAGCATGGTCATCATTTAGGCCAATCATCGGGGTAATTTGAACGTAATTATACATTTCCTTATCTTCTACCGATGGGTAGAAAGGTTTTAATTGGTTTTTAATACTGATGGCAGCCTTGATAGCGGCATCGCCCAAGCTAATGATGTTTGGGTCATAATAATCCATTGCCATTCCATTAACTTTCATGACCAAACCTGCTTCTACAGATTTTTTCACTAATGCTAATCCAGTATTTGTTAACCCTGTCGGTAGGGTGGGTAGGGTTAGGCTCAAGGTGATTTTTGGGTTATTGTCGACAATCACTTTTAAAGCAGAAAATGCATTATCAGCATCATAGAGGCCATTTTCGAAGTCTAAATCTATATGCGATGCGTTTAGTTTATCGATAGCTTCTTGATAGGTTTTGATCAGTTCTTCTTGTGTCTGTACCAATGAGACATCTTGATTAGCGGCTCCTCCGAATGACACTGCAATTTTTACCCCGACAGCAATAAGTTCGTCACACAAGGGTTTAGCCCAGCTTATTGGCATTGTGGGTTGGGCGGACCATGCCGCTTGTCTATTTCGGTCCGCAGTTAAAAAACCAAGGTAAAGTATATCAACCCCATATTGGATTGCAGCTTGGCTGTATTTAGCATTTGGCCTGCCATCAGGGTAGTTTTGCCAATCGTTCCAAGTGGCATCGACACTGACATCGATATAAGGACCAAAATAGGTTTTATTCATTGTATATTCCTAGTCTAATGAGTTAGATAAAGTGAAATTGGTGCCCAATACTAACTAATAGGGCAAGGTCACTTTTATAGAAAATAGGCTTAGGAACAAGACTAAAAATTATTAGTAACCTAATAGGTTACAGTCCTATTATGATCATGATAATAGAGGTAATTCGATACAAATTATTAGGTTAATTTGAATGATGGTAGTTAGTCTTTTTTGCATCTTGGCTTATTTCATATCATCACATCATTGGTCTTTCATGTGAGGGGTAATTATTAAGAACAATTGGTTGTGATTGAGGTGAACTGTATTTATATTACTGATGCATGATTAATGTCATGTTAATAGTTCATTACTAATAGTATCTATATCAATCAATTGATTTGATGTTTTATTATAATTAACATATTGAATAGTAAGATTTGATTATATTTTATTTTAATCATTTCTGGATGTGATAATTCTGCGTTATATAATACTGACTTACAGGCACAGTAGGATATTCATATGTTTAAAAAGATTATTTTTGTTATTTTTCTTAGTTTCACTACTTACGGCTTTGCCAGCGATTTTACCTTTAAAGAAAAATCACCCGCTGATCGCGAGTTTAATCAAGACTACCAAGGTGTTAAAAAATTACAGGCACAACAAAAGTTTGTCTTTGATCCCAAGAAGAAACTTCCAGCAGAGGAACAAAGTTATCAAGCTTTATTAGACCAACGTAATGCGGATGAAAATTCAATGCTACATCAGTTTAATGCTTGTGATGCCAACCCTACGGGAGCAGGGTGCCCAAACTCTAGGCCTTGGGTGAATGACCGACAACAAATGAAAAAAATGTTGGAGTAAGCGGGGCCTACTGATAAGCAGGTTTACTGAGAAATAAGGGAGCAATAGGCTCCCTTATTGATTTTAAGTTAACTTGATTCAGGGAAAGTCAATGTTGCTCCCGGAGCTTCACGGCTTAAGTGAATGAAATTCATATGTTTTTCATATTGGTCGAGAATATCGCTAATTACCTGCTCTTTGGTATAATCCATTAAATCATTCCCTTGGGAACCCTCCCATAAGAAGGTTTCTAAACGGTAATAATGGGATTTCCCCGAGCGGGCGCGATAAGTAAAGCCAGGAACAGAATAGCGTTGCGGCCAGACTTGATAGATAAAGCTTTGTTCATCATCAAGGTCAACGGTCAGCTCTAAATGTTCTAACCGTTCATCTGCAATTGGTGGCATCGTATTAAACTCCACTTTTGCTCCCCTTAAAGATAACTCTTTCGCCACTTCTTGCATCGCAGGGATACAAACTAAATCAAGCATCCGTTGCGTATAAGTCGTACCGGGGAAGTTCATCACACGGCCTAAACGTTGTTTCCAATTGAGGGTACCATTGCCATACAGTGGTGCGGGTGCATTGGTGTTTAATGAGCTAACGCGCCTAAAATCTTCGACTTTTAATGACTTATATAACCCTGCCATAATGAAGAAAATGACGAAGCTAAAAGGTAGCCCCATGATCACCGTGGTATTTTGTAAGGCAGCAACTCCATCAGTCATTAGCATTCCTAGAGTTAGTAAGCCAATCGCGACGGACCAAAATATACGCAACCAATTAGGTGCATCATTATTGATATCACTGAGTTTCGAGGTGAAATTCCCTAATACTAATGAGCCGGAATCCGCAGAAGTAACATAAAAAAGTAACCCTGTGATGGTGGCGATTGAGGCGGTTAAACCAAAGCCAGGATAGAGCTCAAGTAGTGAATAAAACCCTTTTTCAGGGGCTTCGAGTACAGTTTGAGCTAACTCACTATTGCCATGAATGATTTCATATAAAGCACTATTTCCGAAAATGGATAGCCACAATAAAGTGAAAACAAAAGGAATAATTAAAGTACCAATCACAAATTGACGGATCGTTCGGCCACGAGAGATGCGGGCGAGGAATAACCCAACGAATGGCGACCATGCCACCCACCAAGCCCAGAAGAACAGTGTCCAGCTATTCATCCAATCAGTTGGGCGGTCAAATGCGAAGCTATTGAGTGTCATCCCCATAAAGCGGTTGACGTAATCCCCTACATTGAGCACTAACGCATTGAGCAAGAACTCAGTATCACCGACAAATAATATGAATAAAATCAAGCCTAAAGCTAGAAGCACATTGAGCTCGGAGAGTATACGGATACCCTTATTAACCCCAGAGGTCGCTGAAATCACCGCCATGACAACGGATAGAAAGATCAAGCCAGTTTGTACCGTTAAGCCTTGCGGTAAGTCAAACAACACTTTTAGCCCATAATTGAGTTGTACTACCCCAATACCAAGTGTCGTTGCGATACCAAAGATAGTCCCCAGTACTGCAGCAATATCAACGGTATGGCCGATAGGCCCCTCAATACGTTTACCAAAAATAGGGTAAAGTGCAGACCGAATGGTCAGAGGTAAATTATAACGATAGCTGAAGTACCCTAAAGCTATACCCATTAATGCATACATAGACCAGCCCGTTAGGCCATAGTGGAATAGTGTCCACACCATCGACTGACGGGCTGCTTCTAAGGTTTCTCCATCGCCTGTTGGCGGAAGCATATATTGAGTGACGGGTTCAGCTACAGAGAAAAACATTAAATCAATACCAATCCCCGCAGCGAATAGCATTGCAGACCAGCTAAGAACGCTAAATTCAGGTTTGGATTGCTCAGGACCGAGTTTGATATTCCCAAAGCGTGATGTTGCAATAAAAATAACAAAAACAATGTACAAGGTTGCCGCTAATAGGTAATACCAACCAAAGGTTTTTGATACCCAACCTAAGGTGGCGACGATCCACTGATTTGCTGTTTCGGTCATCAGAATTGTAAAAAAAGAAAACGCTAGAATAAGACCAGCGGAAGTGAAAAAAACCACAGAATTTAATTTGTCTTTCTGCTGATTTTTCGAACTATGTTGAGTTGTCATCGGCAGTTCCACATTTTTATTTATTTAACAGGTTAAAATTACTTTTCACTCTAACTAATTGATTAATTAGTGTGAATTTGGTTTTCCTCCATATCCCTCCTGCATGTATTGTGAATTAATTGTAAAATACAATAGAGAATATTGATTGAACATTCAATTAAAAAAACGTTTAATAAAAGGGAACAGTGTATTTTTTAGGTTTAAATACTATGCCGAAGGTAGGAATTAAGTCGATACGTAAACAGCAGTTAATTCAGGCCACTTTGGCTGTGATTAACGAAGTTGGAATGCAAGAAGCCAGCTTTGTGTTAATCGCCCGTAAAGCTGGGGTGTCTACAGGTATTATCAGCCATTATTTTCGAGATAAAAACGGGTTACTTGAAGCGGCTATGCGCCATATTCAATACCAACTTGGGCTTGCAGTTGCGATGCGCTTAAGAATGCTACCGGATGCAGAGCCAAAATTGCGAATACAGGCGATTGTTGAAGGTAACTTTGACCCAACACAGACTAGCGAAGCCGCGATGAAAACGTGGTTAGCATTTTGGGCTAGTAGTATGCACCAGCCTAACTTAAACCGACTACAACAGGTGAATGATAGGCGGCTTTATTCGAATTTAAGTTATGAATTTGGGCGGGTATTAAGCAAATCCGATGCGCGGATGGCTGCAAAAGGGCTTGCGGCGCTAATTGATGGTTTATGGTTACGGAGTGCTTTAAGTAATGAAGTATTCCCAGTCCTAGAGGCACTGAAAATCACTAATGAATATATCGATATGCAACTTCATCGGGCAGAGGTAACAAAAACCTAAATATCAATTCAAAGGAGATAATATGCAACATCCACCAATCCATAAGCTTTATATTCATGGTGGTTACGTCGATAGCTCACAACCAGAATGCAGTCAATTTTCGGCAATCAACCCCGCAAATGGGGAGGTCATTGCCAAGTTACAATCTGCTAGCCTCGAAGATATTCAATGGGCAGTAGAAAGCGCCAAACAAGGCCAAAAGGTGTGGGCGGCAATGACAGCGATGGAGCGTTCACGAATTTTACGCCGCGCTGTTGATATTTTACGCGAACGTAATGATGAGCTGGCTTATCTTGAAACCTTGGATACCGGTAAACCGTTATCTGAAACTCGTTATGTCGATATTGTGACAGGGGCTGATGTCCTTGAATATTATGCTGGGCTAGCACCGATGCTGGAAGGGCAACAAATTCCGTTACGTGATAGCGCATTGGTTTATACCCGTCGTGAGCCATTAGGTGTTGTTGCTGGTATTGGTGCATGGAATTACCCAATTCAAATCGCTTTATGGAAGTCGGCGCCAGCGCTTGCAGCTGGAAACGCGATGGTGTTCAAACCGAGTGAAGTGACTTCGTTAACGGCTTTAAAACTGGCTGAAATATATACCGAAGCAGGTTTACCAGCTGGGGTGTTCAATGTGGTCACTGGAGCAGGCGGGGAAGTCGGCCAATGGCTAACAGAGCACCCAGATATTGCTAAAATCTCATTTACGGGTGGGATAGCTACGGGTAAAAAAGTCATGGCCAATGCATCTGCTTCATCATTGAAAGAAGTCACCATGGAGCTTGGTGGTAAGTCACCATTAATTATTTGTGATGATGCAGATTTAGATAAAGCTGCTGATATCGCTATGATGGCTAATTTTTATAGCTCAGGCCAAGTATGTACGAACGGTACACGGGTATTTGTGCCTAATTCTCTTAAATCACAATTTGAACATAAAATTGTTGAGCGTGTTGCGCGGATTAAAATCGGTTCTCCTGTTGAAGAGGACACGAATTTTGGGCCATTAGTCAGTTTTGCGCATATGGAAAATGTACTGCGTTATATCGAATTAGGGAAGCAGCAAGGGGCTCGTTTGTTATGTGGTGGGCAGCGTTTAGTGGATGGTCACTTTGCTGATGGCGCTTATGTTGCTCCTACGGTATTTACAGATTGTGATGATGAAATGCAAATTACTCAGGAAGAAATTTTTGGTCCAGTAATGAGTATTTTAGGTTATCAATCGGAAGAGGAAGTCATTGCTCGTGCCAACAACAGTGTGTATGGGTTGGCGGCGGGGGTTATTACTCAAGATTTAACGCGAGCGCATAGTGTAATTAATCAATTAGAAGCAGGTATTTGCTGGGTTAATACATGGGGCGAATCTCCTGCACAGATGCCCGTTGGTGGCTATAAACATTCAGGTGTTGGTCGTGAAAATGGCGTGATAACGCTGCAAAATTATACACAAATCAAATCTATTCAAGTTGAACTTGGGGAGTTTTCATCGGTTTTTTAATCACATCATTTTAATTTGACTGAAACAGAGGAGATAACAATGGTCTATGACTATATTATTATCGGTGCTGGTTCAGCCGGTAACGTTCTTGCTACCCGCCTGACAGAAGATCCTGAAGTTACTGTGCTGCTCCTTGAAGCAGGAGGACCGGATTATCGGTTCGACTTTCGCACACAAATGCCAGCGGCATTAGCGTATCCATTACAAGGTCGACGTTATAATTGGGCCTATGAGACTGACCCCGAGCCACATATGAATAACCGCCGTATGGAGTGTGGTCGAGGAAAAGGGCTTGGCGGCTCATCACTGATTAATGGGATGTGTTATATCCGTGGAAATGCGATGGACTTTGATGGCTGGGCTGAAGCTCCCGGTCTAGAAGATTGGCGCTATTTAGATTGCTTACCGTATTTTAGAAAAGCGGAGACGCGGGATATTGGTCCAAATGATTACCATGGTGGTGATGGGCCCGTAAGTGTAGCTACGCCTAAAAATGGCAATAATGTGCTATTTCATGCAATGGTTGAGGCTGGGGTTCAAGCAGGCTACCCGCAAACTGATGATTTAAATGGCTATCAACAGGAGGGGTTTGGTCCTATGGATCGCACAGTGACCCCTCAAGGACGTCGAGCAAGTACGGGGCGTGGTTATTTAGACCAAGCGAAAGGGCGAAAAAATTTAACGATTGTGACTCATGCAACCACTGATACTATTGAGTTCGAAGGAAAAAAAGCGGTTGGTGTGAAGTATTACCCAGGTAACAGTACAACTGCAACGGTGATAAAAGCGCGTAAAGAGGTGTTATTATGTGCAGGGGCGATTGCATCGCCACAAATATTACAACGCTCAGGGGTTGGTCCTGAAGATGTATTGGCGGAGTTTAATATCCCTAAAGTACATGTTTTGCCCGGTGTTGGGCAAAACTTACAAGATCATCTTGAGATGTATTTGCAGTATGAATGCAAACAGCCAGTTTCATTATACCCAGCATTAAAGTGGTATAATCAACCGATGATTGGTGCTCAGTGGCTGTTCAAAGGGACGGGAATTGGTGCCAGTAATCAGTTTGAAGCGGGCGGTTTTATTCGTACTAGTGATAAGTTTGCGTGGCCGAATATTCAGTTTCATTTCTTACCAGTTGCAATTAATTATAATGGTAGTAATGCAGTTAATATGCACGGTTTCCAAGCTCATGTCGGCTCAATGCGTTCTCCTAGCCGTGGGCGAGTACGTTTAAAATCATTAGACCCTAGGCAACACCCGAGTATTTTATTCAACTACATGTCATCGGAACAGGACTGGGAAGAGTTTCGTGCAGCTATCCGTATTACCCGTGAAATTATGGCTCAGCCAGCGCTCGACCCATATCGTGGTGCAGAAATAAGCCCCGGTAAACAGGTGAATACCGATGAAGAACTGGATGCTTTTGTCCGAGAGCGCGCTGAAACCGCATTTCACCCCTGTGGTACTTGTAAAATGGGTAATGATGAAATGGCAGTTGTTAATGGTGCAGGGCAGGTACACGGTATTGAAGGGTTAAGGGTGATTGATGCATCAATAATGCCATTAATTATTACCGGTAATTTGAATGCAACGACGATTATGATTGCTGAAAAAATAGCAGATAAAATACGTAATCGGGCACCACTACCTGTCAGCCAAGCGGATTATTTTGTGGCGGGGAATACGCCGGTTAGAAAAACGCCTTTAAGGGGGTAATAAGGCACTAGCATATTATTAAACCCGGTTTTTGGTTATTCAACAGCGGTTGATAGTTATATCAGCCGCTTTTTTTATGGGGTGAAATCATAAAGGAATTAATAAACAATAGTTATATTAATGAGAATGCAAATGATATTCATTATGATCTTGATCATTGTTATTATTGGTGTATATTTCAGGATAATTGATTAATACGAGGAAAAAATCGCCCTTAACCATTCAATAAATAAGGTTTTTGGTGTTAGCTGTATTTATCTAATTGCACTTACATCTCACTTTTAATTGACGAATTAAAGTATAGCAGGGGATATTTTCAAGCTGCTCGTACGATATTTCTTCATTTGTATTAAATATTCATTAATTAATGAAGGCATTACTTAAATGATATTTCAAAATAAAAATATAATTAGCTTACTTGTTATATGTTCTTCAGGGACGGTTTTAGCGGATGAAGCCAATACAGCACAGCAGAAAGATAAACTTCTCGTTACTGCGAGTAAAATAAAGTCAAATAGTAAGCGAATAGAGACTAAAGATATTTCGGTAGTAAGAGGCACAACTAATTCGGATATATTTGCTAATGAGACCTCTCTTCAAATAAATAATGCCAGAAATGAAGCAGGTGCTTTAGATATTGGTATTCGAGGTCTACAAGGTAATGGCCGAGTGCCTATTATTATCGATGGTAGTTTGCAATCGACGAATACATGGCGAGGTTATCAAGGTAGCACCGATAGAACCTATATTGATATGGATTTGGTTGATACCATAGAGATCGAAAAAGGAGCATCGATGAGTAAATTCTCCGGCGGTGCTATCGGTGGAACAGTTAAATTAAAAACGTTATCTGCTAATAGTATTATCCCCCAAGGAGAGCAATTCGGGTTTTTATTTAAAGGAAATATTTATAACAATAACCGACGGCCTTCTATAGCATCAGAGGAAGGGCGGGAGTCAGAGTATCGGTTATCTAATGGGGTTAAAAATAGTCATTTTAATAATGGTTCCATAACCACTGGTATTGCCTATAGAAATGATAAGTTTGACGTGTTAATTGCGCATAGTGACAGAAAACAAGGCAATTTTTTTGCAGGGAAAAATGGTTATCATAAATATTCATCCACAGATGCACCGATAAAACCCGGGCAAGAAGTGGTTAATACGAGTTATGAAAGTCAGTCAACATTATTAAAGACGAATATTTATCTTAACCCATATTCTAGTATTGAATTAAATTATCGTCGCCACGAACAGCAAGCTGGTGAAGTTTTAGCTGCTTATTGGTATCAGTATGATAATAAAATGCCACAGTGGTCGTTAGGAACCGCAAATATAGATACCGCGTCATTAAACTACTCATATAAACCTGATTCTTTATGGGTTGATATGAATTTAGGAGTATGGTGGACGAAAGGTAAGTTTAAGCAACGTAATGGTACATCGGATAATGTAAATGCTCATTATGGTGATCAATATAAACACCGTTATACCGATGAGCGGCTTGGATTTAATTTAGAAAATACTTCCGAGCTTGCCGCGTATCCCATCGGGATTACATATGGTGTGGAATATATGCAGCAGAAATCAAAGCCACTTAGTAAGACTTATCAGCCGATATGGACACCCGATGGAACACTAGAGGGGGACGAACTGACGCCGGTAACACGTAATGCGAAAGGTATTAATACATCCGCATTTACTAACGTTGAGTACCAAGGTGATTGGGTCACGGCGCTGGCGGGTTGGCGCATCCACTCGTTTGATGTTGATGACCATGTTCAAGGGAAAAGCCTTCATTACGGGCCAAAGAATGATTTATTCGGTGAATTGCGTTTTCATATGACGAATGAATTGGATATTTATACTAAATATTCAGATAGTTATAGAGAACCTAGTTTATTTGAAACAACGGCATCCGGTCAGACTTACTCTTATAGCCCTAACTCCCCACTAAAACCTGAGCATGCCAAGTCGTTTGAGGTTGGCATGAACCTTGAAAAAAATAACTTGATTGCCGATGAAGATGTTGCCGAGTTGCGGGTGGCGTATTTTAATAATGATATCAAAGATTATCTTTCACAAGGTGTGAACCCTAAATTGGAGGATTGGTCATCACCTTACGTTATAACCAAAAACTATGACAGGTTTAAGCTTTCAGGTTATGAGGTTGAATTAAAATACAATTCAAATTATGCATTTGGTTCCGTTGATGCCACTTTTTATAACAATGCAGAACTTTGCTCTCGGGATGAAATGGCGCTAGGGAGTTTACCATCTGCTTGTAATTCGGTTGGTTTTGCATGGGGGTTATCACCTTCACGTATTCCACCCAAGAAAGTTGTCACCGGAATTGTTGGGGTAAAAATGTTTGATCAAAAATTACAAACAGGTTTACGTGTACGTTATAACTCTGGGAAAGATTACCCACAAGAATGGCTAGCTGGAACAGCTGCAGCACCTGTTACCAAGCTGTATTCCACGACAACATTTGATTTGTTAGGTAAATACTCTATTCAGAAAAATATCCATGTGAATTTTAATATTGATAACTTGACGAATCGTTATGCATTTGACCCAGGAACCGTTATTTATATGCCGATTCCAGGAAGAACCTTCAGGCTTGGGTTAGAAGCGACTTTTTAAATTGCAATCAATTTAGTTGTCTCTGAGCCAGTAGGTTCAGAGACAACATTAATATATTTATTTACTTGTAAATTGCTTGTATGCACTCATGGTCTCTGCTGCGTACATTGCAGAAGGCCCACCCCCCATAAAAATGGCCACACCGAGTGCTTCTGCTAACTCTTGTTCGGTAACACCTAAATCAACCAGTATTTTGGTGTGAAAACCAATACAGCCATCACAACGATTTGCCACAGCAATACCGATAGCAATCAATTCCTTTGTTTTTTTATCTAATGCACCATCTTGGCTACCTGAACTAACTAGGTTAGAAAAATTTTTCATCACATCAGGAATATGCTTAGCGAGTTCAGGCAAATTTTGGCTGATATGAGTTGTTATTTGTTTGAAGTCTGACATTTTTTCCTCACTATATTTATGTTATTTATATTATATGATTTAATATAATGTAATGTAATCATGTAAATGATCAACCGGTATTTGCGTGAAATATAAACAATGAATTAAAATATGTTAAATTTAGCTTATGTTGGATTTTTAGGTTTGGTGGTGAGTTTAAGGCGTATAGAAAAGTGTTCTGGAATTTTAGGTAAAAAAAACCCTCCAAACATTAAGGAGGGAAAATAAATATAAAGCGAGCCTATTGGTATACCACTAATTATGTATAAACCATACCCGACCAGTAAAATAATTTTGTAAAAAAATAAATAAGCCGCTGAGTTGTAAAATAATGTTTATTAATTCATGTAGATAGCTATTTTTTAACGGAATTAATTAACCATTGTAAATAATTATCTTCGACTTGGCTTGGGTCAAGACGAATAAGTTCTGGTGTTTCGTATGGGTGAATTTCTTTTATTGCATTAAATAAACTGAGCTGATTATCGTGTGTTGTCTTAATCAAAAGCAAAATTTCTTTATCTTGTGTAATGTTACCTTGCCAAAGATATATAGATACCACTTCTGGTAATAGTGAAACACAGGCTGCAAGGCGATTCGCTAAAATATGTTGTGCAATTTTAATTGCACTTTCATGGCTATTCGTTGTACATAGCACAATGCAAGGTTGATGATTACTAGTGGTATAAGTGTTCATGGTAGACATTTAATTTCCTTATCAGTCATATTTAGAAATGAAACTACTATTAATGTTAGATTAAATATTCACACTGTGTATGGAAACAAGGCATAATATTTATAGTTATTTCTAATTGGAATTATTAGGTTAGGTAACAATACTTTTAATAAAGAGAGTCATATTGGTTTAATTCGGTTATCTGGTTTGTTTTTAAGCTGTATAAGTATTATTACTGTTCATTTTGGTTTTTTTTTAATCAATTGTGCGTGGTGTGGTATTTTTATCCACTCAAAAAAAATAACACTATTTACTATTTTTATTTTATTAATTCGATTCAGCCTGCAAAAATAGAGGAAAAAACATAAATAAAATTGAAATTTTAGTATATTAGGTAATATCGAAATAATTTACTGATTACAATGAATAGTTAACTGTATTGACATCATCAAATGTGAGAATTATTAATTCGCTGTATAGGTTCACTCTTTAAAATAAGAGTGTGGCCCTCTATTTTTTTAAAAAATGAGTCAATATAACCTTATAATTATATATTACTTATTGTTACAAAATAGTCTGGCTATTTTTAATAAAACCAAGCTACTCACTGATAATGATCAAAGTTTTTGAGCTGTATTGTTAACATAATGATAAAAATCAGAATATATAACTGAAATTAATCTGTATTTCCATCTTTATACGTACATGGATAACCTTATGAATAAGTTAACACCTTTAAAGCCTGTACCGACCTTAATCGCAGTTGCCATTACGCTAATAATTTGGTTCTTGATCCCTGTACCTGAAGGGGTTAATCCAAATGCTTGGCACCTTTTAGCATTATTTGTTGGCACAATTGCCGCCATTATAGGTAAAGCATTACCTATTGGTGGTGTTTCTATTGTGGCTATTTCTTTAGTTGCTGTAACCGGAGTCACTAATCCAGAATCAACCAAAGGCGCTATTGCTGACGCATTAAGTGGTTTTTCCAATGACTTAATTTGGTTGATTGGTATTTCTATTATGGTTTCCATGAGCCTAAATAAGACAGGTCTTGGGGCTCGGATAGGTTATTATGTGATTTCCCTATTCGGTAAAAAAACACTCGGTATAGCTTATTCATTAGCAATTGCAGAAACCATTCTTGCACCAGTAACGCCAAGTAATACCGCTCGGGGCGGGGGGATTATTCACCCCATTATGCGTTCTATTTCGGATAGCTTTGGGTCAAAAGCTGAAGATGGGACCTCAAGTAAAATAGGGCGTTATTTATCGCTGGTTAATTACAATATTAACCCCATTACCTCTGCGATGTTTATTACTGCCACTGCACCAAACCCATTGATAGTAAGTTTGATCATTAGTGAAACTAGTCAAAGTAATGAATTGACTTGGGGTATGTGGGCAATAGCTGCATTTGTACCTGCCATTGTGTCATTAATCTTAATGCCTTTGGTGATCTATTTTATGTATAAACCAGAAATTACCTCAACACCTGATGCCCCGAATTTTGCTAAAGAGCGTTTGAAACAGTTGGGTGCGGTTTCATTACCCGAAAAAATAACCCTTGCTGTTTTCGGGCTGCTATTATTGATGTGGGCTGGTGTGCCCGCCATGGTTTTTGGTCCAGCCTATAGTGTTAATGCTACCACTGCTGCTTTTATTGGTTTGAGTATTTTATTAGCAACAGGGGTTATTAATTGGGATGATGTGCTGAAAAATAAAGGGGCTTGGGATACGGTAGTATGGTTCTCTGCTTTGGTTATGATGGCGACCTTCTTAGGCAAACTAGGCTTAATTAAATGGATGTCAGTGACTGTTGGTAGCACGATTGACAGTATGGGAATAAGCTGGGTGTGGGGGATGCTAATCCTTGTTTTAATTTATGTTTATTCACATTACTTCTTTGCAAGTACCACAGCGCACATTACAGCAATGTATGCGGCATTTTTCTCCGCAGGTTTAGCGCTTGGTGCTCCGCCAATGTTATTAGCTTTAACGTTAGCTTTCTCATCTTCACTAATGATGTCATTAACGCATTATGGTACAGGGACAGCGCCGATTATTTTTGGTTCGGGTTATGCGACGTTAGGCGAATGGTGGAAAACGGGTTTTGTCATGAGTGTTGTAAATTTAGCCGTTTGGTTCTTTATCGGTAGCATTTGGTGGAAATTCTTAGGTTACTGGTAATAGTGAAAAATTTATCTAGTTAGAATAAAAAATCGGGCGAACAGCCCGATTTTTTATTGGTGTTTTTAACTTAAAAAAATAATGTGCTAATCACAGTAATGATAGCCGCGACGATTAGCGCAATTAACATCACATGCCCCCAACTGATCATATAGGGGGATTTCATTGCATGTTGCCATAATAAGCTTATTTCATCAGCATGTGCATATTTGCGAGTATTAATGGCATTTTTAACGTTATTAACTATATCGGTGGTAGTGTCGGCATTTTTTTGCATCATCATGATTACTTGCCTTTTATTAAGGTAATGATATGTGGCTTATTTTGTCTGCTGTGATTATTTCAGATATGTAAAGTCAGAAAAATTGATGGGGTTTTATACAAACTTCCTCCTTTTTTACGATAAAACTCGGTTTCAGTTAAATAAATAAGGGAAAAGGAAGTTTAAGCGCTAAATTAGCTTCATTAAGAGGAAATGGTTACTCATCTAAGGTCATATTTATGCTTTTTGGATAAGTATTTTTTTATTTGGAAAATGAATTAACAAAGCGAATAAATATGATTGGTTTGCCTACAAAAGCCAGTATGATGTAAGTGCTTGAGGGTGAATTTATTTAGAGGAACACATGTATTCGCAAAGAAAGGCAGAATTTTTCTTAGTGCTGACCACGATAATTGCAGCTTGGGGGTGGGTTTTTTCTCGCGAAGCTGTACAGGGAATGCCTATATTCGCCTTTCTCGGCAGCCGCTTCTTATTAGCCGCTATAATTTTACTGCCATTTTGTCGCGGAAAGAAAAATAAAGTAACTCTTCAACAACTGCCAAAAATATTAATGACAGGTGGTTGGATGGCATTGAATATGGTGTTATGGATCTACGCAGTGGCAACAACGGATTCGATAGGGGAAGGGGCATTCATTATGAGCCTAGCCATGCTATTTGTTCCTTTAGTTGCGTGGGTCATTTTAAAAAATAAGCCAGTGCGTTATTTTTGGCAAGCCCTTCCTGTTGCTGTAGTGGGTTTGGCGTGCTTAACTTTATTTAAGGCACAACTTGAATTTAAGGCGAGCCAACTATGGTTTCTTTGTGCTGCTATCGTCCAAGCTATTTATTTTTGTTATACCAGCTTATATACCAGAACCGTGCCGCTTTTACCTTTAACGACAATACAATTAGCTTGCACAGGTACTGTAGGCTTGGTGCTATCCATCTTTTTGGAAGAGTGGCCTGCCAGTATTACTGCACCGACGATGATGTGGTTTATAGCAAGTGTGGTGATAGCGACGAGTTTACGATTTATTTTACAGCTTATTGGCCAGAAAAATACAACAGCTGCAAACGCTGCAATTATTATGATCCTAGAGCCTGTTATGACAGTATTTGTTGCGGCTATTTGGTATCACGAACGGATGCCTTTGATTCAAATCGTGGGTTGTATATTGATTTTATGTGCTTTATTTTATTATCGTTGGCGTTGTTCAAATTCGCTACCTAAGTGAAATTAAATTATAAAAATAACTTAATGATTGCAGATCTTTTATAGGAAAACGTCTATGATTAATAGTAACAATCATAGATAGGAATATTTATCTAAATTAGAAGTTCTTATTTTGTATATTAAGATTAATGGTGTTGTAAATATAAATTATCTATCCAAAATAGCGAAGTACTAAGACGATAATTTGTTTATTGTTGTCTTCTTGGGTCAAGCGCTTAATGAGAAAATGGGCATAAGATGAAAAAATTAGCATTAATATTGGGTATGGTTGGGGCAGTAGCTGTGTTATCTGCATGTTCTGATGAAAAGGCAGAAATTGCTGAATATAAAACTAACTTTGTGAATACTTGTGTTGCAGGGTCAGGGAATCCACAGGGCGAAACAGCAAATGCTGTTTCAGCGATATGCGGATGTGCCTATGACAAAACAATTGAGAAATATGGCTTAGCTGAATTTAAACGTATTGATGGTGAATTGGCTAAGTCAGGTGATGCAGAACCTGAATTCCAAAAATCCATGATCGAATTTGTTCAGCAGTGTTCGCAAAACGCACGTTAGTCGCTTTAAACCCGCAGTTTGATGGCTATTCATCGTATAAGTGCTGCGGGTTTTTTCTTTCTATTTAAATAAATTTTTAAACTGATGTGGTGCACAACGTAAATATTGTGGTGCAACATTAACTTGCTGATTTAATTCACAAGCAGCTCTCCATGGCCAGCGTGGCTCAAATAAAATCCCCCGCCCAATAGCGACAAAATCCGCTTGATGAGTCGCCAGAATAGCCTCTGCTTGTAATGGCTCTGTAATAAGGCCAACAGCAATAACAGGCATCATAGTATGTTCATTAATTGCTTGAGCCAATGGAACTTGGTAATTAGGGCTTAAAGGAATTTGTTGTTCCGCAGATAGGCCACCTGAGGAGACATGGATATAGTCACAGCCTAAATCTTCTAATATTTCAGTAAGCTCGATAGATTCGGGAACGCTCCATCCGTGTTCAAGCCAGTCAGTTGCGGAAATTCGTACGCCAACTGCAATATTTGGGCTAATTGTTTCTCTAATTTCATGAAAAATATTCACTAATAAGCGACTTCGGTTCTCGAAGCTCCCCCCATATTCATCTTGGCGTTGATTTGAAACTGGGGATAGGAATTCATGCAATAAATACCCATGAGCTGCGTGAATTTCAATGACGTCAAATCCAGCTTGTTCTGCTCGTTTTGCTGCATCAATAAATTGTTTTTTGATTTCAATAATTTGTTCAATAGTTAACTCACGTGGTAGGTAGTTATCACCAAAAGCAAGCGCGGATGGTGCAACGGTTTGCCACCCATGAGGGTCAGTTGCTTGAAGGCTTTTTCCACCAAACCAAGGTAAATCAGTAGAGGCTTTTCTACCTGCATGGGCTATTTGCACTCCTAAACGTGCATTCGAATATTGCCTAATATCTACCAGCATTTGCTGCATGGCGGCCATTTGTTCATCATTCCACAGCCCTAAATCCTTGTGTGTAATACGTCCTTCGGGCGTAACTGCACTAGCTTCCATAATGACTAATGAAGCACCAGACAAAGCGAGGTTCATATAATGCGCCTTGTGCCACGGCGTTGGCATCCCATTGTCTGCTGAATATTGACACATAGGTGGAACGATAATTCTATTTTCTAGTGAAACTTGGCCTATTGATGCGGATGAAAAAAGATGACTCATAGGAACATTCCTTTTTAGATAACTTTAGTTATTCTTATATTATACCTAGTTTATTTTGGTCTTTTTGTGAGATGGTGTGATATTGCAAATCAACCTTACCTTTACATAAAGTTGAAACTAAAAAGCAAGTAGTTTTTTGGATCTTTGAAAAACATAAAAAAAAGTATAAATCCCTGTGTTGGTGGCTAAAAAATAGCTGAAATACTTAAAAAAATAGCATAAAAAATAAAATAGTAGAGTAAATATATTATCTTGGTATTTATAATTCTGTCACTTATAAATTAAATAAATAATCACCAATATATAATGGTTTTAATTTCACCTTATGGTTTTAATGGTTGTAATAGAAAAATACACTGGTTTTTTATTTTAAATAGTGATTTTAATTAGTGTGAACAAGTTGTTATCGCAGCAAAAATATAAAAATAGCCTTGCACTTGTTTCTAATGGTTTATATAAGCAACATACTGATATTGAATCAAATAGACAATTTAATTACGCAATTTGCATAGTCGTAAAATAGCATTAAATAATTAGGCTAGTTAATTAAAGCTTATTTCACCTGAAAAATATAATTCTAAGAAGGAAGTCGATGTGTTAACAATTATTGGTATTTTAATCATTGTATCTATCGTGACATTGCTCATGATGGGAAAAGTGAGCCCTATTATCGCAATGTCCTGTATACCATTTATTGGTGCATTATTTGCAGGATATTCTGTAGCGGAAATTTCAGTTTTCTTCGAGAGTGGGATTAATAAAGTCTCGAAAGTCGCTGCAATGTTTTTATTTGCCATCTTGTTTTTTAGCTTGATGAAAGATCTCCATATTTTTGACCCATTAATTCGGATAATGGTCAAAATGACTCGTGGAAATATTGTTGTTGTTTGTATTATGACTACCCTAATCGCGGGTATTGTCCATTTAGATGGCTCAGGAGCAGCAACATTTTTAATTATTATCCCTGCATTATTACCTTTATATCGACAGCTAGGTATGAGCCCATATTTAATGTTATTACTGATGTGTGCAAGCATGGGGGTGATGAATATGGTGCCTTGGGGAGGGCCTTTAGGGCGCGCCTCTGCAGTCACTGGAATTGATGCATCAACTTTATGGCAGCAACTTATACCTGTTCAATTAATTGGTATGGGTGGCGCTGTGGTATTCGCTATTATTATGGGTTTGCGCGAGAAACGCCGCATAGCTTCCGCACGGTTGAAAGGGACGACGCCGTATGAGATGGATTCGTTATTACCTGCGAGTGAAGAAATTGGCGAAATCAATGAAACTATCCAAAAGCCTAAAAAGCCATTAATTAATGGTGGTTTAATTGTTGCATCGGTGGTGTGTCTGGCATTTGGTTTATTATCAGCTCCATATGTATTTATGATAGCACTATCAATCGCACTGATGGTGAACTTCCCTAACCCTAGAGACCAAATGAAGGTCTTATCTGCTCATGCGCCACAAGCACTAGGTATGGTCGCGATTATACTTGCAGCTGGAGCATTTTTGGGGATTTTATCTGAAGGGGGAATGCTTGAGTCGATAGCAAAAGATTTAACTGCTATTTTACCAATGGAATGGGTATCAAAAGTGCATATCTTTGTTGGTATTTTGGGTGTGCCGATGGATATATTCACCAGTACAGATGCTTATTATTTTGCTTTATTACCGATAATTCAACAAATTGCAGCCACTGTAGGGGTAGACCCATCTGCTGTTGTTTACTCTATGGCTATTGGTAATAATGCAGGGACTTTTGTTAGCCCATTTTCACCGGCAGCTTGGTTAGCCATGGGGCTAGCGGGGATTGATATGGGGCGTCACCTGCGTTATTCATTTGGGTGGATTTGGCTATTTAGTCTATTTTTACTTGGCGCTGGTGCGGTACTCGGTCTCTACTAATTGACTTTCGCGCCGCAGTGTTGTTGGCTTTAAAAGTAACCCCTAGTCATACATTGGTATGTTCTAGGGGTTACTTTTTGTCGCCTAGTTGCAATAGCATCAGATTAGAATACATCCAGTTTATTTTTTGGTTTGTAATCTGTAGTCGGTACAGGTACCAAGGTGATTGAATAGCTATATTGCGAATTATCAGATAGTTACTATGTCGTAAAATTTACGGTTATGACATGATTTATTGGTTAATTATTATCAATAAGGTTTTGTTATGCGTCGGCCACTTTCTTCTTATCATCCTATCCTCTATTGGCTGCGTGTGACTCAAAAACGTCTAGCTCGAAGACTGCATTGGGCATTTTCCTCTCAATATTATGCGAAAGCGAAATCTTCTGAACGTCTTGAATATCGCTACAATAAGCACACATCCAAATTAATCCGCAAATTAGGTGAGTCGGATTTACGTTTGCAGTACAACAAAGTGACTAACTTGCGCATAGCCATTAAAGCCATGAATGGTATTACGATATACCCTGGGGAGTATTTTTCCTTTTGTCGATTAGTGGGAAAGCCCACAGCGCGTAGGGGGTTTCTTGAGGGGATGGAATTATCATTTGGCGAAGCTCGTAGTGGTATTGGTGGTGGAATTTGCCAGCTCAGTAACCTAATACACTGGATGATTTTGCACTCACCATTACAGGTGGTTGAGCGTGCTAATCATAGTTTTGACCCTTTTCCTGATGAGGGCAGAGTATTGCCGTTTGGCTCAGGTGCTGCCATTTTTTATAATTACATCGACCTTGTCTTTTACAACCCAACTCAAAGTGCATTTCAATTGGTTTTTAATATTGCTGAGCACCAACTTGAAGGGGAGTTGTTATGCAGTGATCCGCGAGAGGCGAAATACCATATTTATGAGAAAAACCATAAATTTACCCGTGAAAAAGGGGTGATTTATCGCCACAATGAAATTTGGCAAAAAGTGACGACTAAAGGGCAAGAACCAGTCACTTTGCAAGATAATTGTTTGTACTGCAATAAAGTCGTAGTGAAATATCCTATTGATGAAAGCCGAATTATTATCGAATAACTGCGTTTTTCATGAGTTTAGGAATAAATTGATAGTTTTTTCCTTGACAGTTAAGTTAGGATCTCACTGAATATAACACAAACAGGCCTAGAGAAAACGCTAGGCAGTATCAATATGAGGCCGACACTCGGACTAGATATGTAATACCAACACTTGATTTCTCAACAATAAAAGAAGCAAATCTTGCAAAAGATTTGTTGTGATTTCTATTTTTTAGAGAAAGCATGATGAATATGCAATCAAGAAAGTATGGTAGAACGTATCATTATCCGTTCTCACCCGGTACGACTAGTGACGATCGCATCAATAGCGATTGGTGGTCGCACATCCAAAATATTGGGCAATTAATTCACACAGAAAAACTCGATGGCGAAAACAATTGTTTAAATCGCTATGGTGTGTTTGCACGCTCTCATGGCGCGCCAACACAATCTGCATGGAGCCAACAGATACGTCAGCGTTGGCAGTTAATTAAAGATGATTTAGGTGATATCGAACTATTCGGTGAAAATCTTTATGCTGTGCATTCCATTGAGTATCAGCATATTGAAGACTATTTTTATCTGTTTGCCGTTAGGCAAGGGGGTTATTGGCTTAGTTGGGAAGAAGTGCAATTTTATGCAGCATTATTTGATTTCCCTACGGTGCCTCAGTTGGATTTATCATTGAATAAGAATATGTCTGAGCAAGAATATACCCGTGGATTAATAGAAGCCGCATCCCAAGATAGCCAATTTATTGCCTATGATACACATATAGGCAAAGCATGTAGCATGGAAGGTATTGTTAGCCGTGATAGCCAAGCCTTCCCAGTAGATGATTTTATGTCGCATGTATTTAAATATGTGCGTAAAAATCATGTCAAAACAGATATCCACTGGAAGCGTAATTGGCAAAGAGCCAAACTGGCTTTTGAATATCAAGGGGGGCAATGATGAGCTGGCAATTGACAAAAAACCGCGATTGGTCGCAGCTTGAAGCTCAATTTGATTTTATCCGCGACATGCAAAATGTACCACAAGATAGCTTGCACCATGCAGAGGGTAATGTGGCTATTCATACCCAAATGGTGTTAGCCGCGCTTGAAAGTTTGCCTGAATATCAGCAACTATCACCGTTTAAGCAGCAGGTGGTTTGGACTGCGGCATTATTGCATGACGTAGAAAAACGCAGTACCACACGTGAAGATGAAGAGGGGCGAATTCATTCACCGGGGCACGCTAAAAAAGGTGAGTTATCTGTACGGAATATATTATTTCGTCAAATAGAAACACCTTTTGCCATTCGTGAACATATTGCTGCATTAGTGCGTTTTCACGGCTTACCGTTATGGATAATGGAAAAACCAGACCCTGAGCGTACTTTATTTGCCGCCTCTTTACGTGTCGAAATGCCGTTGTTGTGTATGTTGGCGAAAGCGGATGCAATAGGCCGAACTTGTGAAGATAAAGCTGATTTACTCGCTAGAATTGAGCTGTTTGAATTATTTTGTCGTGAGCAAGATTGTTGGGATAAGCCTAAATCATTTGCCTCTTTAGCGGGCCGTTTCCAATATTTTCACTACCAGAAGGGCATGGCAGATTACCTCCCTTTTGAGGAGTTTGGTAGCGAAGTGATTATGTTATGCGGTTTACCCGGTATGGGGAAGGATCACTTTGTAAAACAGTTTTATCCACAAACTCAAATAATTTGCCTCGATGATATTCGTCGAGAACATAAAATTAACCCTGCAGATAAAAATGCACAAGGGTGGGTGGCCCAACAAGCGAAAGAGCAAGCTAAAGGTTTACTGCGCACTAAAACGGATTTTATTTGGAATGCGACTTCGTTAAGCGCTTCTTTGCGAGCCAGTATGATCAGCCTATTTGAACGTTATCAAGCAAAAGTTCATTTAGTTTACTTGGAAGTGCCATTCAAGCAATGGCGGCAACAAAATCAACAACGGCAATATGCTGTTCCAGATAATATTATGGAAAGAATGGCAGGCAAGTTGGAATTACCCACTCCCGATGAAGCGCACCAAGTTTCTTATTATATTAATAGTGAGTTTGTTGAGTTGTTCGGGGAGATATAGCATGGTTTACCTGCCTCTAGGTAAGAGGCAGGTTCTCATTTTGTATTATGGAATAAACGCATCACCTTCAAATAACTTCCTTGCTGTACGAATAATTGATGCCTGTAGCCCCTCAGGAAAGTCATTTTTTGGGGTTAATGAGACTTCAAACATTCCACTGAGATGCTCAATAGCGATATTTTTCATATCCACAGAATCAATATATTGTTTCACGATACTGTCAGGTAAAAGGGTACTGGTGGCAATAGCAATAGCGCCGGTTACAGCAAGGGCACCATGACATTTATGAGGCATAAAATAGCGTACGTTGATGGTACCACCATGGATAGCAGGAGAGACCAAAATAGGTTTGGGGATCACTTTTTTGCTCACATCACCTAAACCCATTGCTGCCCCCGCTTTAATGCGAATAGCTTCCAATTTCTGCATAAATTCGCTATCTGTTTCTAATTGTTCAGCCGTCTCATAACCGGTTTTATTCATCTGAGGGGCATCAATGAGTACCACAGGCGTTGCCATATCGATGCAACTCACCTCAACACCGTCAAAGGTATCAATTGAGTGCCCAGTTGGCAGAAGTTTCCCAGTTTTAGTACCGCAGGCATTTAAAAATGTTAGCGCAACAGGTGCTGCATACCCAGGTACACCAGCAATTGAGGTTTCACCAAGGTAATTCACTTCGCCATTAGGTGTTTGTACTGTTGAATTAATAAAGGTATTGGTATTCACATTACGAATTCTTACCGTGGTCGTGTCATGATGAATAGGGACTAAGCCTTTTTCAATGGCAAAAGGGCCAACCGCACACAGGATATTACCGCAGTTCGGCGCTGTATCGACAATCGCTTCCATAATAGAAACTTGTGCAAATAAATAGTCTATATCAGCGTCAGGGTGAGAAGAGGGGCCAATAATGGCGACTTTACTGGTTTGTGGGCTACCACCTCCAATGCCATCAATTTGTAAAGCATGACCAGAACCCATCAATGCAAGAATGAGCTTATCGCGCTGTTGAATATCGTTGGGAAGAGAATCTGCGAGTAGGAATACACCTTTCGAGGTGCCGCCACGCATTAATGTGCAAGGGATCTTTTTCATCTGTTTACCCGTTATATTTCCCGCTGTGGCGGTGTTGGCTACACTCAGTTACCCAAGTCACATACCTTTGTATGCGCCTTGGGATGCCTGCATTTGCCGCCTAGCCACAACGAGAACTATTTAGGGTAAACCCGTTGATGTTTCCCGCTGTGGCGGTGTTGGCTACACTCAGTTACCCAAGTCACATACCTTTGTATGCTCCTTGGGATGCCTTCATTTGCCGCCTAGCCACAACGAGAACTATTTAGGGTAAACCCGTTGATGTTTCCCGCTGTGACGGTGTTGGCTACACTCAGTTACCCAAGTCACATACCTTTGTATGCTCCTTGGGATGCCTTCATTTGACGCCTAGCCACAATGAGAACTATTTAGGGTAAACCCGTTGATGTTTCCCGCTGTGGCGGTGTTGGCTACACTCAGTTACCCAAGTCACATACCTTTGTATGCTCCTTGGGATGCCTTCATTTGCCGCCTAGCCACAACGAGAACTATTTAGGGTAAACCCGTTGATGTTTCCTGCTGTGGCGGTGTTGGCTACACTCAGTTACCCAAGTCACATACCTTTGTATGCTCCTTGGGATGCCTTCATTTGCCGCCTAGCCACAACGAGAACTATTTAGGGGAAGCCCGTTGATGTTTCCCGCTGTGACGGTGTTGGCTACACTCAGTTACCCAAGTCACATACCTTTGTATGCGCCTTGGGATGCCTTCATTTGCCGCCTAGCCACAACGAGAACTATTTAGGGTAAACCCGTTGATGTTTCCCGCTGTGGCGGTGTTGGCTACACTCAGTTACCCAAGTCACATACCTTTGTATGCGCCTTGGGATGCCTTCATTTGACGCCTAGCCACAACGAGAACTATTTAGGGTAAACCCGTTGATGTTTCCCGCTGTGGCGGTGTTGGTTACACTCAGTTACTCAAGTCACATACCTTTGTATGCGCCTTGGGATGCCTTCATTTGCCGCCTAGCCACAACGAGAACTATTTAGGGGAAGCCGATAAATATTTACGCGATAGCTTAAAGGCTGCAAATAACCATAGAAGCGTGAGAAATAATGTTTAGTTAAATTGGGCACAATAATCATTGTGCCCATACCGTTATATAAAGGAGTGAGGATTAAATTAACCCAGTGTTAATTAAAATTTCCCACCAACCTAAACCGATAGTCATATGAACAAGTAAGCTAATGAATGCGACAAGGCCACCAATAATCCACCAAGAGCGAATATCGTTATAACCCGCACCGAATACGATAGGCGCAGCCGCACCACCATAGTGAGTTACACTACCACCGTAGGCATTAGAGAAAAGTAAGCCTAGAGCCAGTAGCATTGGAGGTGCACCAGCTACCATACCGACTGTCGCGAATACTGGAACCATCGCGGCGACATATGCACCACCAGAGGCAAATAAGTAACGTATTGCGACACTGATAAACATGATGACGAAGAAGGCAAGCATGGCTTGGTCGCCGAAAGAAAGGTATTGGCTCATGGTATCAGCTAACCATTTAAAGAAACCCGCTTTAGTCAGTACGCCAGACATACTGATGATCCCACCGTACCAAATCAGCGTGTTCCAGCCGCCTTTGTTTTTTAAGACATCATCCCAAGTAACAACACCAAGGATCAGGGTTAATGCCATGACGGCAATAGCAACACTGGATGCGCTTACGCCGATTAAGTCGGAAAAAATCCAGCCACAAAGCGCAATAATAAATACAATGCTGAGTAATTTTTCACGCATAGTCATCGGGCCTAATTCTTCAAGGCCTTTTGCCGCGATCTCTTTGTTATTTACTTTTTTTAATTCTGGTGGGTAAAGCTTATAAATCATTAAGGGAGTTAAAATCAGCATGATTAAGCCGGGAACTGAAGCGGCGAGTGCCCATCCACCCCAACTTAAATGGATCCCCATGATGTCGGTCATCATCGCTAATGCTAAAGCATTCGGTGCCATGGCAGTTAAAAACATATAGCTGGTGGTTTTAGTCACCATATATACGTTAACCAGTAAATAGTGACCTGCTTTACGAGGGCTTTTTTCTGGATCTGACCCTAAAGCAACCGCAACACTATTGATGATAGGAAAAACAATTCCCCCAGCTCGTGCAGTATTCGATGGGGTAGCAGGAGCAATAATTAAATCCAGAATAGCAGTGACATATCCTAACCCAAGCGTTGTTCCGCCTAGCTTACCTATTAATATATACGAGAGACGTTTCCCGAGACCGGTAATTACAAATGCGGCACTCAGTGTAAATGCAGCAAATACTAACCATGTGGTCCCAGACGCATAACCGCTGAGCACTTCACTTGCTTTGACATCTTTAGTACCTGTAATACCAATAATGACAGCACTTGCTGCAATAGTGGCTAATAAGATAACGGGTTCTGAATAGGGTTTTAATACTAACCCTACAATGGCGGCAAGATAAAGACCAAATAATAACCAAGCAATATGTGGGAGCCCAGTTGGTGTTGGTATTAAAGCAATGATAATTGGAATCGCTATTAATATAAATAGCTTCCATATTTTTTCTTTTTGCATAAGCCAATTTCCTTGATTAAATCAATATTAAATTTATTTAATATTAAATTGAATGAACTTTAATATTAGGAATTTGTTAAAATAACAATTTTCAATATGGCTGCATCTTGAATGAAAATAATAAATTGGTTTTATTAGTAATTCATTCTAAAGCGGATGTTTTTTATTAATAGATATTTAATTGGTTTTTATTTACTTAATTAATTTAATTTTTCTTATTTCTTCCTATATTAATAATGTTGAATTTTTGTAATGTTAAACCGTGATGTTGATTTGCTAATCGGGCAAAAAACCAAGTCAATATTAATAAGTCTGCGCTGCCACCGGGGCTGACATTCTGTTGAATACATTCATTATCGAAATTTTTTACAAAAATTAAATCATTGTGGGTATTAATCCCTTGATGTAATAATTGTGTAGCGCGTTGTTTTACCCACTCTAACCCTTGAATACCTCCACGATTAACAATATTAGTGTCATCATTCAGGCTCATTAATAAAATTAAGGTATCAAGTAGGGCAATATCGTCTGCTTTATCTTTTGCGAGTTGTTGTAAATAGTAAGGGAGTGCATGTTGAATGACTAACGCGTAACCATTTTGCGCTTCACCTCGAGCACCTGTTAGCCCATATTGCTGATATAGGCGGTGCCCTGCCGTTGGGGTATCAGTTGGTTTTTTTAATTCATCGGTAATTCCAACACACATTCCTGCCACTAACTGACTAATATATTGAGGCAGCACGGGTTGCTGTAAGGCAATTAAACGGCCGATTGCAGTTAATACCAACCCTAGGGAAAAAATACTGCCTTTATGCGTATTTACACCTTGAGTTGCACGGAACATGGCCGTTTCACAATTAATACCAATACTACGGATATTGATTAAAACGTTTTCTATCGGTAAATCTTTATGCTGAGCCCCTGCGAGTAGAAAATAAGGGAAATATTTTGCAATTGCATTGGCACTTAAGTGAAAATCGGTTAGTGCCATATCTTTATGGGCACCTGTGTTATGTTTATCGACTAACCCCGGTTTAGGGGTTAAATTCACTTCAGCGAGCAAAGCTTGCCAAGCTAATTGGCTGTAATGCTGAACTTGTTCTTCAGTGATAGAGTTTAACTGTTTAGCGTGTTGCATTAGCTAACTCCTCAATACGGTTAAGGATCTCACCAAGTGGGTGTGTTCGATGTCGAGCACACACCTTAGCTTCATTCTCACAAACCAAACAACGCCTTGAAGAGAGGTTTAATTGTGAGCGAGAATACTGCTGTCCGTTCGCATCAAAAACGTCAAAATCCCATAGCCGTCCCACTGGCGATAACTCTTCAATTTCAATTAACGCTTTTTTAATTTCAATTGCATCGACATCAACAGCAGCCAAACATTCCGGTCCTGTTTTTAATGCCCATGATTGTTGTGATAAAAACACCCACTGCCTGCGTGAAGCAATTTGTTTAAGCGCATTTAGTCCTTGATTAAAAACATGTCTAACAAGGGAGTTATCTTTAACCGCTCCCGGGAAAACGACAGTAAATGAAATCAAGGTTACCTGATGGAGACCAATCCATTGTTGCTGACGAGCCTGACGGGCATCACGGCTATCTAGCAGTTCAGGTAAGGAAATTTCAAATTGCTCTTGAGTATCAGGCAGTGGGTAAAACATAGTTACTCCTTCACTTGATGAACAATATCAATGACCGAACCATCGCGGTAGCGAACAACGGCCACGACCTTATCGGTAAATTCAATTGGATTAGGAGTACCAGTTAAGAGTTGTGCTCGTTCTCTTAACCAGTCCATTGAAACAGTTTTAATCCCTTGGCTTTCAAGTTTTTGTTTTAATTCAGGACGAGCTGGGTTTACTGTAATACCATGGTCCGTCACGAGAATATCAACGCTTGAGCCTGGAGTAACACAAGTTAATACTTCATCAACTAAGGTTGGGATGCGCCCGCGAACTAATGGTGCCACAATGATGGAGAGTTTTGAGGCCACCGCTGTATCACTATGACCACCTGAAGCTCCACGAATGACACCGTCAGAGCCGGTTAATACATTGACATTAAAGCGAGTATCGATTTCTAGCGCACTGAGTACCACCACATCAAGCATATCAACGGAGGCCCCTTTAGAATCAAAGCAAGCATATTGATTCGCACTGATTTCAATATGATTAGGGTTGCGGCCTAATGATTCTGCGGCGGCTTTATCAAAACTTTGTACATCTAATAATTTGCGAATTAAGCCTTTCTCATGTAAATCAACAATGGTTGACGTGATCCCGCCCAATGCAAAGCCTGCGGTAATATTGTGACGTCTCATTTTATCTTCAAGAAAACGAGTTACTGCCAGAGATGCACCGCCAGTCCCTGTTTGCAATGAAAAACCATCTTTAAAATAACCGGATTTTTCGATCACATCCGCGGCGGTACGGGCAATGAGAAGTTCCCGAGGGTTAGATGTCATACGGGTCGCATCGGCGCCAATTTTATCTGCGTCGCCTACGCGTTTTACTTTCACAATGTAGTCAACTTCATCTTGTTTAATACTGGATGGGTTATGTGGGTAATCCAATAATTCTTCTGTCAGCATGACCACTTTTTTAGCTGTTTCTGCGTCAATTTTGGCATAACCTAAAGAACCACAGCTTGCAGTTCCTGTATAGCCATTGGCATTACCGTACTCATCACAAGAAGGAACACCAATAAAGGCTACATCGATTGATAGCTCACCGCTATGTATTAAGTTTGCTCGTCCGCCATGTGAATGGATTTGTACTGGCTCATCCAATTCTCCACGTGAAATAGCCTCAGCTAATGGCCCCCGAATACCTGAGGTATAAATTTTACGAATAACGCCGTGGCGAATATGTTCAACTAAGGGGGAGTGACATGCACTTAATGAACTAGAAGCAAGGGTAAGGTTACGAAAACCCATTTCGGCAATCACTTGCATCACCATATTAACGGTAAGGTCGCCACCACGAAATGCGTGATGGAATGAAATCGTCATACCGTCTTTGAGGCCAGAACGACGGATAGCAACTTGTAAATCATCGCACAGTTTGCGATTTCTCGGTTTTTGTACCTGCTGTTGTATTTTGCCAATATCTTGGAATTCTTGCTGAGTTTCATCCGTATTTGGTTGTAGGTAGGCTGATACGCGAGCCTGACGCTGAGTATTATTTGTCATTTTATTTGCCTCACTCTTCCCGAATGCCTGATAATGCTGCGCGTGATAATACAAGACGGGCTCTATCAATCACTGGGCCATCGACCATTTTTCCGTTTAAAGACACAACACCTTTACCTTCAAGGGCAGCTGAATCAGCTGCTTCAACAACACGTTGAGCATGGTCGACTTCTTTTTGAGTAGGTGCATACAGGTTATGAAGTAACTCAATTTGTCTTGGATTTATCAATGACTTGCCATCAAAGCCGAGTTGTTTAATGTGAGCGGCTTCGCGTAGAAAGCCTTCTTCATTATTAGCGTCAGAATAAACGGTATCGAAAGCTTGGATACCAGCTGAGCGTGCGGCTTGTAAAATGGCGCACCGAGCATAGAGGAGTTCAACGCCGTCAGGAGACCGCTCGGTGCGCAAATTGCGGACATAGTCCTCGGCACCTAGTGCGATGCCAATAAGTCGTTGTGATGAATGTGCAATATTAACAGCTTGGGTGATCCCCATAGGGGATTCAATGGCGGCCAGTAATCCAGTACTGCCTTCCTCACGACCACAACTTTTTTCAATACGTAGAATTTCATTTTCAATATCAATAACGTCTTGCGCAGTATCGGTTTTTGGCAAGCGAACAATATCGGCGCCACCGCGAACGACGGCCTCAAGATCGGCGACACCAAATGCGGAATCCAATGCATTGACACGAACAATAGTTTCAATATCTTGATAAAGCGGGTGTTGTAATGCGTGGTAAACTAAACGTCGAGCCGTGTCTTTTTCACGTAGTGTAACGGAGTCTTCAAGGTCAAACATCAGCGCATCTGCTTTATAAATAAAGGAGTTGCTTAGCATCGCTGCGTTTGAGCCAGGAACAAAAAGCATGCTTCTGCGTGTCCGTGATTTTTGTTGTGGAGTCATTATTTTTCCTCCCAAGGTAGGTAGTCGATATCACAAGCGCGAGCGAATAATGCTTCAAGACGTGCTCTGAGTACGCATTCCAATGCACCTTTATCATCAACGATGATTTGTGCACCTTGGATTTCATGCCGCTGTATCATTTCTTGTACGATCTGCGTGATGGCATCACCGAATTGTTTTTCGACACTGCTGGTTACTTGCACTGAAACTTCTTGAGTATCTTCTAAAGGTTCTATGCGAACCATGACATCACTTGATTCAAGCGTGCCAGCTATTGCTGCGTGTTTAATCTTCATATTTCACCTATGGCTAATTCAGAACTTTCGGTGCGGTTTATTGTGGTTGTTACTTGGTTAGCGAGCATTTCTTGTAAATATTGATATGTCGCTTCAGGCACAATCGCTTTAATTGCCGCAAGATCTTTTTTAGCGAGCAGTCTTCTAACTTGCGAGGCGGAAACCGCCGTGCCATTGATGACTATTCGCGGAAATTCAATGAGTTCTATAGGTGGATAATTCATAGCGTCCGTTTCCAGCCAGAAGCGCATGTCTTGGTTATATTGATTAGTGACTTGGCAAAAAGGCTCAGAACCTACAAATCGATGGGTGATCCCAAGAGCTGGGGCGATATATTGACGAAAAATCTTAATATCGATCTCGGTATAACAGTTATTGGCAACCGTTTTATCTTTTATAAAGTAGCAAGGGAAAGTCGCTCGAGAAATAATATATTCAGAGCCTTTATGGATAGTGAGATTGTCTATCCCTTTTGTGCCCGCCTCAATCAAATTAAGCCTAACTTTGTAAGGAAAGCGCGAGGTATCTTCTTTGACGACAAATAAATGTAGCCAATCGCACGCTTTTGCCGCTTGTTCTATCAAATAACGGTGTCCAAGGGTAAATGGATTGGCATTCATCACAATGGCGCCAATTTTTTTCCCATCTTTACGCTGTGCTTTTAAGCTTTCAATATAGCGTTTTAGATAACAGCAACTGTTTTCCATCAGCACCATGACATCAGGGACAGTTGCAATAGTATGAAAACCACATTGTTGGAATAGGCTTTCGTTCTGAAATTTGGTATAAATAAATAAATGTGTTGTGTTATTTTCATAAGCGAGATTAACAAGTTCTGTTGCTAACTTTAATGCGAGGCCTTCGCCACGAACATCATCGCTAATTGCAACGCATTTAATCACGTTTTTAGCTAATCCCCCGCATGCAATTAATTTTTCATTACGGGTTATAGTAATAAAAACGTCGATACTTGAATCAAGCTCTAAATCGTTTTCCTTTAAAAACTGAGTAATTTCAGCAAGTTTCCTGTTCTCATGACGTTTTACCTGATTAAACGTTATGTTTTCGAACATAATAGTATCCTGCATCTCATTTAGAGATGTTTTTAAAATGTTGCTAATGTTAAAGTTAATTAAATAATTATTTTTAGAATTTTTTAGTGCGCTTAATATAAGTAATTATTTAATTTCCCTTTTCAATATTAATATTAAAGAAGCTGTATTTAATATACTTGACCTATTTCATGTTTCTTAAATGAGTTTGTATTTGTTTAATGGTTTTAAAGTTTTTAATTATTGGATATGTTTTTTATTGCTTGGTTTTTATGTGTTTAATTATTAATATGTGTATTATACCTTTGGCTTTAACCTGAGTTATCCGTTATATTGTTATCTTTGTATTTAACAAATTTTTTACTTTTCATAGTGTAACGAGATTTAACATGAAAAAAGAATATGCATTCTCCTCACTGAAAAAAGTAAGCTCGATTTCGTTTTCAGTACGAGTATTCTTTCTTCTATTACTTGTCTCTGTCTTTTTGACGTTTGGGTTGGGTAAATATTTTACAGATACTGCGGAAAGCCGGTTGATTGCGAATATTAGGTCTCTAGCGATGAGCCAAGCGAAGCTAATCGCTTCAATTGAAGGGGTGGTGCAATCTGTAAAAAATAAAGATATCCCAAGACTGAAAATTATTGCAGATAAACTCAATCAAGATTCGAATTATGATTATGTGGTGATTGGTGATGAAAACTCGATTCGCCTATATCACCCAAACAGCCAGAAAATTGGCTACAAAATGCAATGGAACAAACCAGGTGCATTGGAGCGGGGCGAAAGTTACTTCATCAATGGTGAAGGTTCGATGGGAAATGCGGTACGAGCAAAAACGCCCATTTTTGATGAGCAGGGTAAAGTTATCGGGGTGGTTTCTATTGGTTATTTAACCAATAAAATTGACACCTCCCGCAGTGAACTATTTGTACAAACTGGCGCTACGTTTCTCGGTATATTGATTATTTTATTGTTTTTATCTTGGGCATTCTCACGCCTAATACAGAAACAAATGTTGGGCATGGAGCCAGAGGAAATTACACAATTAGTGTTAGTACAAAAAGGGATATTTGATGCCGTTTTTGAAGGGGTCATCGCTGTTAATACCCAAGGGCAGATTATCAATATCAATTCGAATGCTAGAAAAATGCTCATGTTGAGTGAGCCATTAGGGCAACTAACGGGTATGCGCGTTTCAGAAAGAATATCGCCCGCTGATTTTTTTATGACCGATATTGCGACAACTCGGCATGATGTGATTTGTGAATTTAATGGGCTAAATGTGATTGCAAATCGAGTAGCTATTCGTGATAGTGAGCAACTTGTGGGGGCTGTAATCAGCTTTCGTAGTCAAAATGATATTGAATCCTTAAATTCTCAGTTAACACAAGTGCGTCAGTATGTTGAAAATTTACGCACACTACGCCATGAACACCTTAATTGGATGTCAACATTAAGTGGTTTATTGCAGATGAAAGAGTATGACCAAGCTTTGGCTCTAATTAAAGGTGAATCAGAGTCCCAACAACAATTGATTGATACGTTACGCAGGCAATTTTTTGATAAGCAAGTTGCTGGCTTATTATTTGGTAAGTATCATCGAGCCAAAGAGCTAGGGTTACAATTAAAGTTTACGGCGGGTAGCCAACTGCGCGACTTACCTGATTCATTAAACAGTACTGAATTTTGTGCTGTCTTGGGTAATTTATTGGATAATGCTTTTGAAGCAAGTTTGAAAAGCAACCAAGGGAATAAGCAGGTCGAGTTATACCTTTCTGATGAAGGAAAGGAAATAGTTATTGAAGTTGTGGATCAAGGTTGTGGTTTCCCCGAAGAGCTTCAAAATAAATGGTTTGAACGTGGAGTGACAACCAAGACAGATGCAACAGATGGCCATGGTATTGGGCTCTATTTAGTTGCATCTTATGTTAAGCGCTGTAATGGCGCGGTGATTATTGAAGAAAATCAACCGCATGGTACAGTATTCTCAATTTTTATTCCGAAAGTGAAGATATAAAATGATTAAGATAAAAATCCTCATTGTGGAAGATGAGTTACTTCTGGCAGAAATGCATGGCGAGTATATAAAAACGTACCCTGCATGTGACAAAGTGTGGCTTGCGGGGAACCTAGCTGAAGCTAGGAAAATGATTGAATATATGAAACCCGATCTAATTTTATTAGATAACTATTTACCTGATGGTAAAGGTATTGATTTGGTTCATGAATTAATACAAGAAAGAAACAACGCAGATATTGTTTTCACAACCGCAGCAAGCGACATGGAAACGGTCTCTGAAGCAATTCGCTTAGGGGTTTTTGACTACTTAGTGAAACCTATCGCTTATGAGCGTTTAGGGCAAACATTAGATAGGTATATTCAACGTAAATCTGTTCTGCAAGCGAATAGTAAAACTAACCAAAGTAAAATTGATGATATGTTTAATACTTATGCGCGTGGTGAATCGAAAGAAGAGCTACCGACGGGGATTGACATCATTACATTAGAAAAAATATTAGCGCTATTTGCTGATTCAGAAGCAGAATATACAGCTGAAAGTATCGCTGAAACAATAAAATTGAGCCGCACAACAGCAAGGCGTTATTTGGAATATTGTTTGGCAAAAAATAAAATTGAGGCTGAAATTGAATACGGGAAAGTGGGGCGACCACAGCGAGTCTACCGTAGAAAAATGTGAATGTTTATATTAATCTGCGCATATCGATAAAAGTTCTGCATGGGGTATATATTCAATGCAGAACTTCTTGTATATAGCACCACTTTGGCTCAATGGGTAACGATAACGTCATGATATAAAAGGGAGTTAAATGGGGAGCATGTAGATTAAATTGCATTATGAGAGTAAAGCGAAATGCCTATAAAAACGTTTGTTCGCCCCATTCAATTATCGCTGCACATAAATTGCATCCTCATTAAGTTATTTGCGCTGGTTTTCCAAAATTAATACTTTTTTTGCAGCTCGTTCATCACCTTTAGCGGCGGCAAGCTTATACCAACGTAGCGCTTTTTTATCATCGGCTTCAACCCCCATCCCATACTGGTAGCATGCCCCAGCTGCATATTGGGCATCAGCACTATTTTGCTGCGCCGCTTTGATAAACCAGTGACAGGCTTTAGTCTGGTCAGTTTTAATGCCATCACCGCGAGCATAGATAAGCGCAATATTAAATTGTGCGGAAACCTCACCTTGCTCGGCCGCCAAAGTTAGCCATTTTATTGCCGCTTGGGGATCTTTTTCGGTGCCTTGCCCGGTTAGGTACAGCATACCTAAACTATTTTGAGCAGGGGAAAAGCCTTGCTCCGCTGCGCGAGTAAAATATTGGAAAGCTTGTGGGTAATTGACTTTGTCATACATACCTGTTGCGGATTGATAGCCAAGCAAGTAGAGGGCTTGTGGATGGTTTTTCTCAGCAAGTTCAAGGTATATTTTTTGTGCTTTCTGCGGGTCTTTAGTTACTGCTTTACCTTCTTCATACCAGTAAGCAAGGGTTAACATAGCCGCTGGAAATTGCTGTTCGGCCGCTTTTTTTAACCATTTTTCTGCTTCTGCTGGGTTTTTCTCAAGAGCCTTATCGATACCATATAAGGTGTATTCTGCCATATTCATCTGGCCAATAGGGTCGCCGTTTTCAGCGGCTATCTTCATCCAGTGCAGCATTTGTTTTTCATCTTTTGGGATGCCAGTACCTTGTTGGTACATGAGCGCAAGGTTAATTTGCGCTTTTGTAAACCCCTGTTGGGCTGATAAGAGGTACCAATTTATTGCATTTTCAAATTGCTTATTGGATTGATAAAACATGGCCAAATTGAATTGGGCTTCGGCTTGCCCTTCATTTGCTAACCCTAATAATGTTTTTTCATCTAGAGGGGTTGGCGTAGGCTCAGCAAAAGCTAAGTGTGCAAAGAGGCTGCCGATGATAATTAAAGGAAGAAGTTTTTTTTTCACAAGGCGACCTCAATGTTGGTTTTGTCACAGTTTAGCGGGTAACTTATTTGGTTTTGTTCAGACCTGCAAGGGTTAAAGCAAATTGTACATTATGATTATCAAATCAAATGGTTAAATATTGCTAAAAAGTGAAAAAACAAAAAAAGAGAAAAAATATGAACTTTTTCTGAAATTAGCATGTCTTACTAGTATCTATATACTGTTTGCTTGCGTAAACATTCATATATTTACCCTCATCATTCATTTCTTTACACGAAGTAATGTAATAATGCACCTACGTAGTGATAGTTTGATTTAGTAAAAAGATCCTTGAGTAGAATGCATTGTGCCCAGTTTGTTACTGGGCTTTTTTTTGTCAAAATTTTACGTATTTTTCCCACTCATTAAACCCTCGAACCATTTTCTTGCACTCAATATATTCTTGGTTTTATTTATTTGAATTATGCTTTTCGTTCATATCACTAATGTTAATAATCGGTGGTGCGATAGTTTCATGGCAGAATAATATTCTTAACATTAAGTATACAAGTGATTAAATAGTGGGCGTTGATAGTTTCGCTATTTTGTTAAAAATTGAAGTAAATCACGATAAGATTTTATCCATGCAGTAATTAATACTAGCTAATTCTTTAATTTTGGTGCATAAATAGCGTATATGGCTTAATTGATTATTGCGTTCTTGGCGGGTTATCTACCAGTCAACGTTGAATAAATAATCAAATGTGCTTTAACTCATTGAATTTATGCTTGAGATCCAGAAACAAGTTTGCACACAGTTTTGTTTGTTTTGAGATCAAGGAATGATGCTCCTCCTACCAAAAGTGAATCTTTCCGACGTTGAATTCTTGGGGTAATAACAATGCGAGAGCGCATAGAGCGTTCCGTGGTTTTTTTTGCATATCTACAGGTTGTACTAGAGGTAACTTGTGTCCACAACAAATAACAAAGAGGAAGTCAGTCTTAACGCGTTTAAGCAACCTCGCTCATTCTATCTCATCTTTTCCATCGAACTCTGGGAACGTTTTGGTTACTACGGTTTACAAGGTATTCTACCTATATATCTTAGCCAAGTTCTTGGTATGTCAGAAACTGAATCCATCACTTTATTCTCTGCATTTGCGGCATTAGTTTACGGCTTTGTTGCAATTGGTGGTTGGTTAGGTGATAAAATACTTGGTACAAAACGGGTTATTGTTCTTGGAACATTAACGTTGATTGCGGGGTATGCGTTTGTTGCCTTCTCAGGGCATGATGTCTCAATGGTGTATGTAGGTTTAGCGACTATTGCCGTTGGTAACGGCCTCTTTAAAGCGAACCCTTCATCACTGTTATCAACCTGTTATGATAAAGATGACCCGCGGTTAGATGGTGCATTTACCATGTACTATATGTCTGTGAATATTGGTTCATTCTTTTCTATGCTTGCAACACCGTGGTTAGCGAAACACTATGGTTGGGATGTTGCATTCTCACTCAGTGTTGTTGGCCTTATTATTACGCTGATTAACTTCTATATGTGTAAGAAGTGGGTTTCCCAACATGGGTCAAAACCAGACTTTGCTCCGGTCATTATTTCACGGTTAGTTGCAACTGTCGCGGGTGTTATTGCCTTGATTGCAATTTCAACTTGGTTATTGCATAACCTAGGGGTAGCGCGTACAGCATTAGCGGTTATTTCTTTAGGTATTTTGGTTATCTTTATTAAAGAAACGCTAGCTCTTAAGGGGATTGCACGTCGGCGCATGGTGGTGGCTCTGATCTTGATGCTCGAAGCAATTGTCTTTTTTGTTTTGTATAGCCAAATGCCAACCTCACTCAACTTCTTTGCATTACATAACGTAGAGCATGAAGTGTTTGGTTTTTCTATCGAACCTGCACAGTATCAAGCACTAAACCCATTATGGATTATGATTGGTAGCCCAATATTAGCCGCAATTTATAATAAAATGGGTGATAACTTACCCATGCCGCATAAATTCGCGATTGGTATGGTGTTATGCTCTGCGGCATTCTTAGTACTACCGCTTGGCGCCAAATTTGCAAACGAAGCGGGGATTGTTTCTGTTGAATGGTTGATTATCTGTTATGGTTTTCAAAGCATTGGTGAACTGATGATCTCTGGTCTTGGGCTGGCAATGGTAGCTCAGTTAGTTCCACAGCGTTTGATGGGCTTTATTATGGGCGCGTGGTTCTTAACTAACTCAGCGGCTGCATTTATTGCGGGTTATGTCGCTTCTATGGCAGCAGCGCCAGAAGGGGAGCTGACCAGTAAGCTTGAGTCATTAGCGGTGTACAGTGATGTATTCTTGAAGATTGGTTTAGTGACAGGGGCTATTGCGATAGTCATGGTGTTAACTGCACCATTGTTAAATCGTATGACGCTGGAACGCGCAGAATAATGATTCAAAAAAGGGCCGAAAGGCCCTTTTTTAATATCATGGAAAGGCTAATTAAATAAGCGGTTATTAATGATTTTTAATGAGCGGTCACGGCCGTTAACTAAAAGGGTATTTGAAAAACGGCTATAAGCATCTGTTGAAATTCCGCCCATTAACACTGTTGGCGTAATTGCCGTTGCGGCAAAAATCACATCATCTGTATTTACCATTTGCTCTAATGATAAAATTTCCCCAATCTCAATGCCCATTTGCTGGCATCGAATGGCTTCTTGAGCGGCGAGTAGTTTATTTTCTTCGCTATCCCCCTTTGCTTTGTCACGAGGGACCAATCTTGCTTGCATATCACCGCCTAATGCACGAGCGATGGCCGCACTAATAATGCCTTCAGGTGCGCCACCAGTGCCATACATCATATCAATTGAATGCTCGGGTAGTATTGCCAGCAATGATGCCAATACATCACCATCAGGAATGGCAATCACGTTAGCACCAAAATTACGAATGGTTTTGATGATATGCTGATGGCGTGGTTTATCTAATACTGCGATTGATAAGTTTGAAATGGGTTTATTCAATGCAGCGGAAAGGAATTCTAAATTTTTTTCGAGGGGATTAGCGAGATGAACAGCCCCTTTTGCAGCGGCACCAACGACGAGTTTTTCCATGTACATGTCTGGTGCTTGGAGTAATGAACCTGTTGGAGCAGCAGCCAGTACGGCTATGGCATTGTGTTCATTACACGCAACCATACGAGTGCCATCAATGGGGTCAACCGCAATATCGAGCCCTTGGGCGCCTGATTTTTTACCTACTTGCTCGCCGATATAAAGCATCGGAGCATCATCAATTTCACCTTCACCAATCACAATTTTACCATGAAAATCAATTTCATTAAGACGATTTCTCATGGCTTCTACAGCGGCTTTATCGGCTGCATTTTTATCTTGTTTACCAACCCAATCGAAGGCAGCAACAGCGGCAACTTCGGTGACGGAAGCAATAGCAACAGCTAACTCATCACTAATTTTCATTTTTATAAATATCCCAGGTGCATAAAAGAAAAGTACTTAGGGATATGATACGTTTTTTGTGATCTATCTGGCAAATAATTGGTGATTAAATCAACGGGGAAAAGTTGAGGGGCGGCGGGTGAATATAAACCCACCGCTCAATTTAAAGCATTTCAACAATAGCGATTCCACCGATAATGGAGATTAAAGCGGCAAGTGTACTTAATAACACGGTGCCTGCGGAGGTTTCAGTATAAGCTTGATTACTGATTGCTAAGGCGGGAACCGCAGTGGCGGTGGGTAATACGCCAATGATAAAGGCGGCTTTTAGGAGGTCATCTTGTAAACCTACTGCAAGACCTGTTGCCAAAATCAACGCGGCTTGAACAAAATTTTTAATAAAAACGTTAAATATAATTTCTTTACTAATAGTTAACTTAATACCGGATAGCAATAAACCAAGGAAAAATAAAGCAACACCTCCTGCCGTTTTACCAAGCTCATTGACTGAATTCTGTAAGATTTCAGGTAACTTAACACCAAAAATAGCGAGCAAGGCGCCTAAAATAGGAAGGAATACTAAAGGTTGGGCAATAGCTTTACCGATTGATTTAATCACGCTATGCCCTTGTTGCGAGCCACTGATCATCAGCAAAGTAAATGGAATAATAATCACCGTATAAATAAGGTTTCCTAGCACCATAGCAATTAAACCTGATGAACCGACAGTAGCTAGTAAGACTGGAGGTCCACAATAAGCCATATCCGGAAAAGAAACAGATAGCGCTTGCATTGCTGCATCTTTTTTATTGTGCCGGAAGATAAACTTACCGAAAATGAAACCAATAACGTATGTAGCGATTAAACCGACGGCCAATGCTAACAAATAATCAATATTTAAGAGTACTGAGGGTGGTGCTTGTGCGGCGGCTAAAAATAATGCAAATGGTAAGGCTATTTTGACAACAAAGTCAGCGAATGCTTGTGAATATTCTCTTTTAATAAAACCGTATTTACCTGATAACCAACCAACAGCTAACCCTAAAACGATAGGACCAAGGGCGGCTAGAATAATGTGGAGTAGCATTATATTTTCCTTAAACTATTCGTCAGATTTTGATGTGTAAATAATTAGTTATGAGCCTGTTCATACTAAAGCGGTATCGAATATCTCTCATATTACTGTGGTTTAAATAAACTCATTTCACGTTGGAAGTGGTAGATATTTAACCTCCATCAATAGATAAACTTATAATTGATGGAAATCATAATTGATAAAATAATAAATAACTACCATCGTTTAAAGATGGTGTTTTTCTGTATGAATATTTGAAGCATGGAAGCATGATATAAATATCATAATTAGACTAATTTTGTTATTCAGAGCAACTCTAATTATAATTAGAGGAACTAAAAATAAATAGGTAAGTGTTAATTTAATATGTCAAATCATCATTAAATGATGATTAAGGATTTTCTTAGTTACTAAAACTTTCAATGGGGGTATTAGTAACTGAGATTGAAAGGGTAGGAAGCGTATTTTTTCAACTAAATACGTAGTATAAGGGTTATTTTGTAACAGTTTATTACATTGAGTTGGCAAGATAATCAATGCTATCTACACTAGCGGTGATCACAAAACCCTATTCTAGCTGTATTTTAGATTGTGAAATTTATTTTGAGGAAACCTATTTGTGGATACTTGGATACTAGTAGGAGTCGTATTAGTATGTTTGCTTGTGTTAGCACCAATATTGGCTATCATAGCAATCAGCCGAACGGGCCGTATGCAGTACCAAATTTCTGAATTAAACCAGAAAGTTTTCTCTCTAGAAACTCGTTTAGGCCAATATCAGCAATCGAATGTTACGCCTTCGAAAAATGTTGCCAGTTCGTCTGATGACCAACAAGGCATTTTGGGGGTAACAGATGAGCTAGAACAGGCAGTTACAAACGTACCAATCCAATCTAGTCCAGTAAGTGAGCCTGAACCATCATTTAAACCCTTATCCGGCGATACTGCATATCAGCAATCTGAAAAAGCAGCTGATTCTACAAACCAAACCATTCCAGTGCCGGCATATACGCAATCAGCAATTGTAGGCTCTCAAGCACGTAGCGGGGTGGACCCAAATCGGTTTAATAAAGCGACTAAACCAAATCGTTTTAATGATCAGGAAGTAGATACATCTACTCAGGGTCAATTTAATCAAAAAACGATGGGAAATAATGAGTCTATATTTGGGCATTTCTTTAGTTGGTTACTAAAAGGGAACCCAGTTGCCAAAATAGGGATACTATTATTATTCCTAGGGGTCGCGTATTTATTAAATTACAGTGTGCAAAATGAGATTATTTCCCCCCAAATACGCTTAATTTTTAGCGCGGTAGGTTGTTTAGTTTTACTAGGAATTGGCTGGCGATTACGTAATAAGAAACCATTATTTGGGCTTATCCTTCAAGGTGGAGGGGTAGGCTGTTTATATATCACCATTTTTGCTGCCTTTAAGTTATATACCATGTTGCCTTATAGCATGGCATTTGTGTTTATGTTGTTGATTTGTGCAGCGAGTATTGCCTTAGCATTATTACAACGTACGATTAGCTTGGCTATTCTTGCTTCTCTTGGTGGTTATTTGGCTCCTGTTTTACTTTCGACGGGAGGGGGTAGCCATGTAATTTTGTTTTCTTATTACCTAATGTTGTCGATTGGGATTTTAATTATTAGTGTATGGCAAGCTTGGCGCCCTCTGAATTTAGTTGGTATGGTGATGACCTATGGTGTCGCTATTTTATGGGGTTTGAGCAATTACCAATCTGATTATTACATCTCCTGTCAATTATTTATCATTGCTAATTTAGTAGTATTTAATGCGTTAACACAATTATTTTCACTCCGCTTTGAGCACGACAAGCAGTTAATTGTTGATAATACATTGTTGTTTGCACCGCCATTAATCAGTATTGCCCTTCAATTCTTTATTGCGGATGATGTAGGTTTATTGCCTGCATTTATTTCTCTGTTAATTGGTTTATTGTACTTGGTTGCTGGGTTGCAGGTACATAAGCGCTATAAAGAGGTCGGTAAGAATATGGCTTTAGCAAATATTCTTATTGGTGCAGGTTTTGTAACACTGGCTATCCCATTGGCATTGACACTTGAATGGACATCGATTGTTTGGTCATTAGAAGGGTTATTACTACTCTGGCTTGGTTTACAACAGGGGCAGAAAAAAATGGCTACGGTTGGTTCATTATTAATTGTAATCAGTGCGATTACGTTACTAATGGACTACCCTTACGTATATTGGAGCCGAAGCAGTACTTATATGGTGCCATTATTATTGGTAGCTTGTTTTGGTGCTGGTGGGTTATTTCATATTCGTCGCAAAGAAAACAGTAACTTTGCCCTATTTAGTTATGGTTTTTTATTTTTAGGTTTGCTTACATGGCTCTGCTGGTTACCACTATTTACTGATATTTTATCGTGGAGTCGGGAGTCTGAAGGCTTTATAATATTAGTGTTAGTGGTGATCTCCGTCTGGTTATGGCGTCTATATGCTATTCGAATTAACTGGATACCTTTGTTATTTTGCCAATCAATTTTATGGGTTGCTGGTTACTATTACCTTGGTTTAGATTTCTTATATGATAAAAACCCAATGGGGCGCGGGGAAAACTCATTAATATGGGCGGTGATACTCGGTAGCTCAATTTTGTTTGTTATTCATGCGTATAAACTTCGTAATCAATGGATGCAATGGACCCTCCATGGCGCTAACTTGTGGTTAATCCTTGTATTTATTTTGACCCAAGTAAATTGGTTTGTCTCTATTTTACCTTGGGGTATGCATGAGATGGGCTATTTTATTTATGTGATGGCGATAACCTTAACTATCTTAGCCCTGTATTGGTTACAGCAAAATAAAATGCCACCAATGAAACGTAATGGGTTAATGTATTGGTATTGGATGCTTCCTGTTGCTATCGGGTTAATTATATTATCTGCTTACGCTAATTTAGAAGATGGCAAATTAACATTCTGGAATTATATTCCATTAATTAATCCATTAGATGAGGCGGGCTTATTCAGTATTGCTGCCCTTATTCTGATGCAAAAAGGTTTTGTGCAAAAAATACGTAAGGCTACAGAGGTAGATTATTGGATAATCCGAGGTTTATTGGTCTCAATTATTCTATTATCAGCATTTTGGTTTAACGGTATTTTAATTCGCGCAGTAGCTGATTTTGCTGGGCTAAGTTGGAATTATGCGGTGCTTTATGATTCTCGTTTGATTCAAACTGTTTTATCCATTAGCTGGGCGCTTGCTGCATTGCTTTGCATTGTTATTGCAGCGATGAAAAAAAGTCGTATCTGGTGGTTTATGGGGGCCAGTATTTTCGCATGTGTTATCGCTAAATTATTCTTAGTGGATATTCATGGACAAGGGGGGATATCTCGCGCTATCTCCTTTATCGGTGTTGCATTATTGATATTAATTGTTGGGTATTTTTCACCATTACCACCAAAGGATATAAAAGAGAAAGTCGAACAGGAGACGCAATCATGAGACAAATAAAAAGTAAAAGGCTAGGAGGGCTATTTGCTGTCTTCTTGTTGTCATCATTGTTTTCTAGCTACCTTAATGCAGGAACACCGAAAGAAAATACGCCTTATAGTTTTTACCAAGGGATGGAAATTGATATTCCAGATACATCAGAGCCATTTTATTGGTTAGAAGTTCCTACAAGTGCTTATATAAATTCAGCATATCCAAATACATTGCAAGATGTTCGGGTATTTAATGGTACGGGGGATGAAATACCTTCTGTACTTTTTTATGATGCTGAAAAGTCTATTTCTAGCAATAAAGTCTCATTTGCTCCTCAGCGCTTAGTGACTCAACTGGATAATGTAAATTCTCGTGAGGACATCCGTAGAGAAAAGCAGCATCTGCTAGTTGAGACGGTACCAGGTAAAGTCGATCGTATTGAATTACCAAATATACAACTAAAAGATAATGCTGCTTATCATGCTTATTTATTAACACGAGATCAAAGCCAAGCCCAAAATACGCCAGTTCAAAAATTAACATTGGAGTGGGCAAAAACGGAGGAAGAGTGGCAAGGAAAAGTCTTTGTTTTTGCAAGTGATGATAAAGAAAAATGGTTAAATATCGCAACTAATCAACCTATCATGAATTTGAAATTAAATTCAGAAACAATTGCGAGTAATAATATTGAGCTGTTAAATGGCAATTCTAAAGCGCTAAGCGCGCCATATCTAATGGCCGTTATTGTCAGTGCGCCAGATGTAACGCTACCTGAGTTAGTGAAGGTCAAGGCGCTATCTAACACACTGAACTCAACTCGCCGACAAGAAATATTCAATTTTGAAATGACAAATGATGGAGTTTCAAAAGACCATATTATATATCAATTACCCACGACCCAACCATTAGGTGAATTGCAAATTCATTTACAGCAATCAAATCGAGTTATTCCATTAAAGGTTGAATATTCATCAGATAAAGGGGATGTTTGGAAACCATTAGCTAATCTTGTTGCTTATAACCAAACAATAGATGGGGAACTAGTCAGTAACCCAAGCATCAATCTTTATGGGGAAATGGTTAATAAAGTTAGAGTATCTGCACTTAAAGGTAGTTGGGAAGATCAGCCGCCGCGGCTTATCGGTAAGCGTGATGGGTATAATCTTATCGTTAATTTACAAGGCGCTGCACCTTACTTGCTAGTGTGGGGGAATAAGCAAGCAGAGCTTGATAAATTAACATATAACCAACTAGTTGGGCAGGCTTATAGTGTTGACGAGTTAATGTCGCATTATCCCCAGTTATATCCTAATAATGAAGTGATTGAGCTCGGTGGTGCTGAAAGGTTAACCGTAGCCAAACAAGTCGATGATACCTCTAATTGGATAACAGTTTCGTTATGGGTCTTATTATTTTTAGGGATACTCGCGTTATTGTACTTCTGCTGGTACCTTTTAAAAGAAGTGAATTCGACAAATAAAACCAATAATGATGAACTCTAAATAGTTTTTTGTTCACTAACTTAAAGGGGGAGCTTTTGCTCCCTTTTTGCTAATAAAATTTAAATAAAATAAACCTGACATCCCTTTACCTTATCATGAGAACAATTACTTAAAATCTGTATTCGTTGACAAGCATTTGCGCTAAAACTGTGGTTAAAGGGAGGATGCATTATGAAAAAATCATTACTAACACGTTTATTTGTTGCAATCATTTTTTTTACGGGGACTTCAATATTCGCTCAGGCAGCAGATAACACAGTATTAACGGAGTTAGCATTACATAAGACAACGGCTTATGAATACAGTGTGTTAAATATCACTCAAAACGAAGCTGATATTGAGTCAGAACGTGAAACTAAAGAGTTAGATAGTGCCCAGTTGCGTAGCATCACGAATGATAAACGATTTACTGGACGGCAGTTTGAAATATAAGTTAAATAAGTATCTATGATGTTTTTAAAGATAACTAATCACTAAAATCCGTATTGATAACGAAAAAAACAATCTCAATCAGTATGAGGATAAAACATGTATAAGGGTTTATGTTTATGCGGTGCTGTAACAATCAGCGTGTCTAAGTCTGTTGATCAAATTAGTGTTTGTCATTGTGGTATGTGTCAAAAATGGAACGGGGGCCCGGGTTTCAGCATTGATGGGGGAAGTAATTTAACTATAGAAGGAAAGGAGGCAATAACGGTATTCGCTTCATCGTCTTGGGGAGAAAGAGCATTTTGTAAACATTGCGGTACCCATCTTTTTTATCACTTAATTTCCCCATCCACTTATTATGTGTCCGCAGCTTTATTCGAAGAAAGTAAAAATGCGCAAATGAGTATGCAGATTTATATTGAAAGTAAGCCAAAGTATTATAATTTCGTTGAAAAAACCCCTATGCTTACAGAGCAAGACATCATAAAACTAATGGGAGGGGTATCGGATTAAGTTGCACAGCTTATGGATTAAACTATATGCTATAAACAACAGGGCAAAAAGCCTCATTTCGTATTTTGTTTTCTATTTCTTTTGTTAAATTTAATTTGTATGTTATGCGTGTGCATTAAATTTGATTTATAATTAAGGGCATGGGCTCGCCTCGGCAAGTTAGTTTAAATATTGCTCATTAGTCGTCGGGCATTGCATTATTGAAATCATCCGCAGGTTGTTTTGAGGGAAAATAAATGAACAGTATGAAAGGAATGCGTCACGCTAGCAATATCGCGTGGGTACTGCAGTGGATATTAAACCTTGGTTTGATAGCATTAGCCGCGGTGCTTGTTTTCTTTTTAGCAAAAGAAACCGTTACGATGGCTTCATTGATGTTTGGAAGTACCAATGGGGCAACAGCGTATGAATTATTAGAAGGCATTGTCATATATTTTCTGTATTTTGAGTTTATTGCCTTAATAATCAAGTATTTTATGTCAGGTTATCACTTCCCACTAAGGTATTTTATCTATATCGGTATAACGGCAATCATTCGCCTTATCATTGTCGATCATAGTGACCCAATGACAACTTTATTGCATGCTGGTGCAATTCTGGTTCTTGTCATTGCCCTTTTTATTGCAAACACTGAAAAACTAAAACGAGAGTAATATTAATTAAGCTAATTTATCCATAGGCAAAAAAGAGTAGATTCGATTTCTTTTTTGTCTATAGATGATTCTGATGGATACTTAAGCAATATATATTGGATGTCATACTATAAATTAATAAAATTTAAGATACGGTAAATTAGCTAAAAACTAATAAACTTAAATGTTATTAATGAAATTGAATTTATCTGGTTTATCCTATAAAAACTAATAACGAAAGTGTTTTACTTTTGAATATAGGTTATTTACTGTTATAAAGTCCCAATTCTAATAACATAAGTAACTTGTAAATATGACAACTAATACACTCTCTAAGAAAAAAGGGTTTTTAAACCGTGTCGAACGGATCGGTAATGTTATGCCAGATGTTACCATGCTGTTCGTTTATGCCCTTATTATATGTTGGTTTTTATCTTATCTACTTTCATTTGTAGATTTCAATTATTACCACCCAATATCAAAAGATAAAATCTCTATTGTTAATATGTTTCAGTATGAGGAAATAATACTATTTATTACAGCGGCAGTTAAAAACTTCATTAATTTCCCTCCGCTTGGTATAACAATTGTTGCCACACTAGGTATTGGCATTGCAGAAAGTAGTGGGTTTATTAATACGGCATTGAAAAAAATGCTATCGTTTATTTCCCCAAGAATGTTGACTCCAACCGTGGTCTTTGTGGGTATTGTTTCTCACATTGCCTCTGATTCTGCTTATGTCATTCTAATGCCAGTTGCTGCTATGATGTTCTATGCCAGTGGACGTCATCCATTAGCTGGTATTGCAGCAGCCTTTGCGGGGTTAGCTGGTGGATTTACTGCAAGTTATACGCCTTCTATTATTGACCCAATTATGCAGAGTTTTACGCAGGATGCCGCACAAATGTTGGCCCCCGGTTATAGCGTTAATGTGCTATGTAACTATTTTTTTAGTTTGGGTGGAACATTTGGTGTTATTTTTACCTGTTGGTTTATTACTGAAAAAATTGTTGAGCCTTGGTTAAATAAAAATTGCCCGATTACTTCAAGCGATGTTGATACTGACTCTGAGAAAAAATTAGGGATGATTACCGCAGTTGAACATCGTGCTTTTCGTATTTCAGGGTTAGTTCTGATTGCTTTAGGTATTGGCTTATTTGCGTTGTTATGGCCAGATTCTTCTCCATTACGTGGCCCTGATGGCAGTTTAACCAGCCCGAAAGCCCCGATTATGCAAATCGTTGTGCCATTGTTATTCATTTTCTTTGCGTTACCAGGGATTGTTTATGGGTATATGACGAAATCTTTTACATCAACAAGAGATGTCGTTAAGGCAATGGAAAACATTACTAAATCATTGATTCCATTTATTGTTTTTGCTTTTTTTGCCGCTCAATTCCTATATTCATTTCAGCATTCTAATTTAGGTACATTATTAGCACTATCAGGTGCTGAATTATTGCGGACATTAGATATGCCTTCTGGCATGACTGTTTTTGGTGTTATTTTGTTGACCGCGATATTAAATATCATGATCACATCAGCGACATCTAAATGGGCAATTATGGCGCCAGTATTAGTACCAATGCTTATGGCAGTAGGAATTTCGCCAGAGTTAACCCAAGCTGCGTTCCGTGTGAGTGATTCAGCGATGAACGTAAGCACACCGATGTTCCCTTTCTATCCTTTGATACTGATGTATTGCCAGAAATACTATAAAAATGCAGGGATAGGGACGTTGTGCTCTATGATGATCCCATTTACCATCGGGTTATTAATTATTCTGACGAGTACGTTATATCTTTTCTGGGCATTCGATATCCCAATCGGTTTTGACAGTGGTTATACATGGCACCCTGCACAATAAGCGGGCTTAATACCCGACATACTTGATATGTCGGGTAGATATAAAAAAGTTAAGGAATATAAAATGAATGAGTTAGGTAAACAATTAGAGCAGCGTTTTTATCGCTACCTCGCAATTGAAAGCCAAAGTGATGCAGCAAGTACTATTGTACCAAGTACAGAAGGGCAGCGTGAATTAGCTAAACTGTTAGCGGAAGAACTTGAAAGTTACGGCTTAAAAGATATTTATATTGATGAGCACGCCATATTATATGCGATGCGACCAGGCAATAAGCCTACTGCGCCAAAAATCGGCTTCGTCACCCATTTAGATACCGTTGATGTTGGCTTATCACCCGTGATTAAACCACAGACATTAAAATATGAGGGGAAAGACTTATGTTTAAATGCCAATGAAAATATCTGGTTCAAAACGGCAGAGCATCCTGAAGCGGCACCTTATGTAGGTGAAAATATTATTTTCAGTGATGGAACCAGTGTACTTGGTGCAGATAACAAAGCAGCGATTACCGTTGTGATGGAATTAATGAATAAACTGCAACATGCTGATTTTGATTGCGGCGATATTTATGTCGCGTTTGTACCTGATGAAGAAATCGGTTTACGTGGTTCGAAAATCATGGATTTATCCCGTTTTCAGGTAGATTTTGCTTACACTATTGATTGTTGTGCATTAGGTGAAGTTGTTTTTGAAACCTTTAATGCGGCCTCTATTGAGGTATCAATTAAAGGTATTACTGCGCATCCTATGTCAGCTAAGAATGTATTATTAAACCCTATTCGTGTTGCGCATGATTTTATTGGCTGTTTTGATCGTTTTGATACACCGGAACATACGGAACAGCGCGAAGGGTATTTCTATGTGACAGATTTAGTAGCAAACCCAGATAACGCAAAAATCAAAATGGCTATTCGTGATTTTGATCGCAATAGCTACGAAGCGCGTAAGCGTTTTATTGAACAAAGTATTGAGTTGATCCGAGCCCGTCACCCTAAAGCTAAAATTGAATTTAGAATTGATGATGTTTATAGCAATATAAGTGATTCTCTAGGGGATGACCGTACTGCTATCGATTTGATTTTTGATGCACTGAAAATTCAAGGTATTGAAGCAAATGTAATCCCTATGCGTGGAGGGACTGATGGCTCTGCTTTATCGGCTCGAGGCATCTTAACACCAAACTATTTCACAGGGGCACTCAATTTCCACTCCTGTTTTGAATTTTTACCTGTGAGTTCTTTTGAGAAAAGTTATTTGGTATCAGAGACTATTTGCCGTTTAGTTGGGCAAAAATAGTTTAGTATTGATATTATGCGTAAAAGGCCATGTTATAAAGTGGCCTTTTTTATTGAATAGTTAATATTATTTACTTGGAGAATACTTTGTAGTTATAGTTTTTTTAACTTTAAAATAAGATAAATGAAAAAGAATATATGACTTTGTAACTATTTAATTTATTATTCTAACTGTTATCTCTAAATAAACACAGGGGGAGTAATTGATTAATATTATAATCATTGATGATAATAATATTACTATTCGCGGTTTTGAAGCTATATTTTCTCGGCATTCACGTTACAAAACTATCGCTTCATTTCCATCTATTCAGCAAGTGATTACATGGAATCGAAACCAAAAAGCGAATATTATTTTAATCAGTAGTGTTAAATTACAATATGATTCATTGAAAACATTACAAACACTTCGACGAACTCAACCAGATGTTGGGATAATTATTTATAATGTAAGAAATAATTATGCCTTTTTTTTAAAAGCATTAGATATAGGTATTTTTGGTTTGTTGAGTGTTCATGTCACAGAAGAAGACCTGATAGAGGCGATACGGGTGGTTAATGTAAAGCGCCGAATTATTTCTCCAGATATAGCCCAAGACCTTGCTCTGCACCGGTTAGATTATAGTCACCAGAAAGATTTATGTGATTTATTATCGGGACGTGAACTCGAAATCATGTTGATGATCACCAAAGGTATGCCGATTAAGGTCGTGGCGGAGGCTCTATCTCTAAGCCCAAAAACAGTAAATACTTATCGATATAGAATGTTTAGTAAACTTAATATCGGTAGTGATGTAGAATTAACACATATAGCTATTGGTTATGGTTTAATTACAGCAAAACAGGGTTTATCCGAGTGGCAGAACAGTTCGAGTCAAAAGCGTTCTTAAAAACAGTAACGAATCAACCGGGTGTTTATCGAATGTATGACACTGGGGGCACTGTTATCTATGTTGGTAAAGCGAAAGATCTTAAAAAACGCTTATCAAGCTACTTCCGTGAAAATGTGGGCAGCCGTAAAACAGAGCAGCTCGTTAAGCATATTGCTTCTATTGATGTCACTGTGACCCATACTGAAACGGAAGCATTACTCCTTGAACATAACTATATTAAATTATACCAACCTCGTTATAACGTGTTGCTACGAGACGATAAGTCATATCCTTATCTTTTTTTAAGCAAAGAAGCCCACCCGCGTATTTCAATGCATCGAGGCGCTAAACATGCGAAAGGGGAGTACTTTGGCCCCTTCCCAAGTTCTTACGCGGTTAGGGAAACATTAGCCTTAATGCAGAAACTGTTCCCTATTCGCCAATGTGAGGACAGTGTTTATAAAAACCGCTCAAGGCCGTGTTTGCAATATCAAATTGGTCGCTGCTTAGGCCCTTGTGTAAAAGGGTTAGTGTCTGATGAAGATTATCAGCAACAAGTTGATTATGTACGCCTATTTTTAACGGGCAAAGATAAACAAGTTCTAGCTGGGTTAGTTGAACGAATGGAACAAGCCAGCCAAGCATTGCGTTTTGAAGAGGCTGCTCGTTTTCGAGATCAAATTCAAGCAGTGCGCGCAGTGACGGAAGAGCAATATGTTTCTGGTGATAGTGATGACCTTGATGTCATCGGCGTTTCTTTTGAATCGGGTTTGGCTTGTGTCCATGTTCTTTTTATCCGCCAAGGTAAAGTGCTTGGCAGCCGAAGCTATTTTCCTAAAGTGCCAACAGATACTCAACTTGAAGAGGTCGTCCAAACATTTTTAGGGCAATTTTATCTACAAGGCAGCGAAAATCGAACCTTGCCAGGTGAAATTCTGCTTGATTTTGCATTAACAGAAAAAGACCTATTAGCACAATCATTGTCTGAACTAGCAGGGCGAAAAATTAATATTCAAAGCCAACCACGTGGAGCAAGAGCGCGTTATTTGAAATTAGCACGTACGAATGCATCAATAGCGCTTTCTACACGGTTAGCTCAACACTCAACAATACAGCAACGTCTGGATTCACTTGGGAAAGTTGTTAACTTAACGTCGATTAACCGAATGGAATGTTTTGATATCTCTCATACTATGGGGGAGCAAACGGTCGCTTCTTGCGTTGTGTTTGATAAAACAGGGCCAGTGAAATCAGAATATCGGCGCTATAATATTACTGGGATCACGCCTGGGGATGATTATGCCGCAATGCATCAAGTGTTGACCCGTCGGTATGGTAAACATATTGATGAAAGTAAAGTGCCGGATATCATTTTTATTGATGGCGGAAAGGGGCAACTTGGGCAAGCCAAAGATGTTTTTGCTTCACTTGAGGTGGATTGGGATAAAAACCACCCGTTATTAATCGGGGTGGCTAAAGGTACCGACCGTAAAGCAGGGCTGGAAACATTATTTTTAAAACCGGAAGGGGAAGGGTTTGTATTACCTCCGGATTCGCCAGCATTACATGTGATCCAACATATTCGTGATGAGTCACATAATCATGCAATTACAGGGCATCGCCAGCGACGGGCAAAAGTAAAGAATACCAGTGCACTAGAATCGATTGAAGGTGTTGGGCCGAAACGCCGACAGATGTTATTAAAATATATGGGTGGCTTGCAGCCATTACGTAATGCAAGTATAGAAGAAATCGCAAAAGTGCCCTCGATCTCATACGCACTAGCAGAAAAGATCTATAATGCATTGAAACAGTGAGTGTCTTAGGGCAACATATTCATAATATCCAACTTGGTCAAAAAGTTAGTGAGCGTGATGAAATTAAACATACCAACGTGGCTGACATTATTTCGCGTCATCCTAATACCATTCTTTGTATTAGCTTTTTATCTCCCTGTCAGTTGGGGGCCTTTCGCATGCGCGCTTATTTTTGTCATCGCGGCGGTTACTGACTGGTTTGATGGCTTTTTAGCAAGGCTATGGAAGCAAACCACCAAGTTTGGTGCGTTTTTAGACCCTGTCGCTGATAAGGTTATGGTTGCTACGGCATTAGTATTAGTCACGGAAAGCTATGATGTCTGGTATGTGACTTTACCTGCCGCAACGATGATTGCTCGTGAAATTATCATCTCTTCTTTACGCGAATGGATGGCTGAAATTGGTAAACGTAGCAGTGTGGCTGTTTCTTGGATTGGTAAATTTAAGACGACAGCACAAATGATGTCACTAGTGGGGCTATTGTGGCGTCCAACGCCATTAATTGAAAACCTTTCAATTGCATTAATGTACATCGCGGCTATCTTAACATTTTGGTCAATGTTCCAATATTTAAAGGCTGCTTGGGCTGATTTGAGCGAAGCGTGATCGAAATGATTGAAAAAACAGCGAACGATCCAATTATTTCAATAATTGTATTGACTCGAAAGGTGAAATCAGTAGAATGCATCGCATCGAACGGCAACATGGTTTACCAAAATAAATAAGTAAATCAGCCAGTTTGAAAAGCATAAGCTGAAAAGTAAAGCTTTAAGCGGGAATAGCTCAGTTGGTAGAGCACGACCTTGCCAAGGTCGGGGTCGCGAGTTCGAGTCTCGTTTCCCGCTCCAAATTTCGCAAGAAATTAGGATAAGGCGCGTTAGCAAAGCGGTTATGCACCGGATTGCAAATCCGTGTAGCTCGGTTCGACTCCGGGACGCGCCTCCAAATTTAGCCCAGGTGGTGAAATCGGTAGACACAAGGGATTTAAAATCCCTCGGCCTTTAGGCTGTGCGGGTTCAAGTCCCGCCCTGGGCACCATCTTGAAGTAAACAAGCCTCAATGGTGTGTTTTATTTTAAGTTATAACTGGTCAATATATATTGTCTACCACAATATATTGATTAGTGGGTAAATGAGTAATTTATCTAGATGTTGTAAGAAAGACAATTTGGCCCAGGTGGTGAAATCGGTAGACACAAGGGATTTAAAATCCCTCGGCCTTTAGGCTGTGCGGGTTCAAGTCCCGCCCTGGGCACCATCTAAACTTAATTGAGGTTACTCTTTAAGTTTAACATTTAACCACCTTGAGGTGGTTTTTTTGTATCTAAATTTTGGCTTAACAAAGTTAGTGTTACGTAATGCTTTAACTGCCCAGCCATTTTTCAATTCCCACTCATATATCACCCACCAAAAGAAAGCACATGGGTATGCCATGTAAATTAACACTAAATTGGTGTAAAAAACCGTAAGTCAGACCGTTCCGCCAGTGTTTTATGTCAGTATTCTAACTTTAAAAGAGGACCTGACTATGTCTAACATGAAAACAGAAGTTGTCGTTGTACGGTTAACTAAACACGAACGAGCGCTATTAGATACGGTGAAAACAAAGCCGCTATTAGCTGATTGGTTGAAAGAAATTGCAATGGCTGAGGCAAAACAACGAAAAAACAAAGAAGCATAAAGTTGTAAATTACCTTTATTATGCGAGGTTATTTTTTTTGATAAAAGGAAGGTTACCTTTTGATTAATCGACTACTTTTGTTAGTATCCAATGAGATAATTTAATTAGGATGCTACAAGCAATGATAAAGGGAATTTTGATTTCTATTTTGGTTGTATTAACCTCTGGTTGCATGACAAATAAACAGAGTGCCCCTTATGGTTTTCAGTGGGGGCTACAACCAAGTGATTTAAAAAAATTACGGTTAAAAGAAACCCAGTGCACTGGGTTTCAAGAAGGCGGGGCGCTATGCTCTGTTGTAGGTTCTCCTGAATTTCATAATAAACCCTTTCTATTAATATTTTCACGGGAAAATAATACATTGATGTTAATTTCAGCACAGGGAAATGCTAGTCGTGACCAGATGGTGATCCTTAATGAATATGATGAAATTAACCAGAGAATGTTTGAATCATATGGCTTGCCAAAACAAACCATTGAACGTTATAAGCGAGACGTGTTTTTCTTAGATAAAATCTCAGATGATGAAACGACACCATTTAAGCGAGTATATGAACAAGGTGATATGCGAATTATGGTCGGGATTGTGAGTAACTCCCATTTCAGAAAGATACAAGACAAAAAGGACATTATTTATTCAGTTATGGTTATTCATAGTTTAATTCCAAATAAGCCGCAATAGGCGGCTTCTAAGCAAGTACGCAACTTCTTAGATTTATTTGCTTTTGCGTTTTTTAATCAGCTCGCTCATATCTTTCTGCCTTTGAATAAGTGACTCAATCTCCGCGTGGTAGATATCAGTGAAATGACATTCTAAAGAAGTTGCTTCCCCATCGAAGACTTCAACATAGCTACCATCTTGTTTAATTCCCCAGTAATGGTTGCCGTCCCCAATGATTTTTAATAATGGTAAGACATCAGTAACCTCATAAATTTCCCTTAGACTGTTATAAGCAGTTTTAATACTTGCCCACTCAGGTAGTTCTTCAGTTTCGATGCCTAAAATGACTAAACCACGATGAAATGTCCACGCAGGGCCAACATCAAACAGCTTTGCTTCTGGCCAAGCGTCTTCTTGAGCTAAGACACATAGCCCATTAGTACGTTGCGAAAAGCGCAAAAAATCTTCGGGTAGCGTAATGCCTGTTACATTCTCTAAATCACGAATTGCTTCCTCAGTCGGTGAATGTGCCGCAACGACGTGAAAATCTTTTTTATTTATTTGCTGCAGAGTTTCCCAAATCAGTTCATAAAATTGTTCTGGGGCATAGTGAAATACTCCTTAATCTGATGGGTATATAAAGTGCGTTATTTTCCGGATTTTTTACATAAATTGCGATCGTTTTCCAACTAAGAAAAGTCTTGTAGATGAAAATATCATTAGGTGATGGACTAATGATAAATATTTTATTAAGTAGACTGAGAAAATATAATGAAAAAAGCCGTATTACTTACATTATTTGTCATGTTGATACCCTTATCGTCACAAGCGGGTTCTAGTTATTATAGTTGTGAGAAAAAACTGATAAAATTAGAGAAAGAGTTTCGTAGTGCTGTATCTCATGGTAATAAACATAAAATTTATAAAATAAAGAAAAAAATCCATAAGCTGGGTGATAAATGTTATGACAGTTATTCAGGAGCAACAAGGGGATATGATTATTATCCTAGAGGAAAAGCCAGTGAGCTTGAGAGAGAACTGGATTCACTGAGGCGTGTTCTTGAAGCTTTGAACGACTTAAAATAGACACATTATTGGCAAAATGAGAAATAAACTGGTCTGTTCACTATGTTTATGCTCACTCTGTCTTAAGTAAATGGATAATATCAGGTATATTAGAACCTGATTGTTAGCTACCAAGAAAAAATTATTATGATTATCAAACCTAAAATTCGTGGTTTTATCTGTACTACAGCTCATCCAGCAGGCTGTGAAGCCAATGTACGTGAGCAAATAGCCTACGTGAAATCACGCGGCGAGCTGAAAAATGGTCCTAAAAAAGTTCTAGTTATTGGGGCATCCACCGGTTATGGCCTAGCATCTCGTATCAATGCTGCATTTGGCAGCGGTGCGGCTACTATCGGCGTTTTTTTTGAAAAACCAGGCAGTGAAAGTAAGACAGGCTCTGCAGGTTGGTATAACTCAGCCGGTTTTGATAAAGCAGCAAAAGAAGAGGGGCTATATGCAAAAAGCATCAATGGTGATGCCTTCTCGAATGAATGCCGTCAAACCGTCATTGATTTAATCAAACAAGATTTAGGCCAAATTGACCTTGTTGTTTATTCACTTGCATCACCCGTTCGTAAAATGCCAGAGACAGGTGAAGTGGTACGTTCTGCGTTAAAACCTATCGGTGAACCGTATAAATCAGTTGCGTTGGATACCAACAAAGATGTGCTGATTGAAGCCGTTGTTGAACCTGCAAATGAACAAGAAATTGCTGATACCGTTAAGGTGATGGGCGGGCAAGACTGGGAACTGTGGATGAACGCATTAGATGAAGCCGGTGTTCTGGCAGACAATGCACAGTCTGTGGCTTATTCTTATATCGGTACAGATTTGACTTGGCCAATATACTGGCATGGGACGTTAGGTAAAGCTAAAGAAGATTTAGACCGCGCTGCGTATGCAATCAACCAAAAATTGCAAGCGAAGGGTGGGGCTGCGTACGTCGCAGTATTAAAATCTGTCGTTACTCAAGCGTCTTCAGCTATTCCTGTGATGCCTCTTTATATCTCAATTGTATTTAAGATCATGAAAGAGCAGGGGATACATGAAGGCTGCATCGAACAAATCCAACGTTTATTCGCAACTAAATTGTTTACAGGCACGTCACCTGAAACAGATGAAAAGCACCGTTTGCGCTTAGATGATTGGGAGCTGCGTGATGATGTACAAAGTACATGTCGCGAAATTTGGCAGCAGCTTAATGATAATAACATCAATGAATTAACAGATTACCAAGGGTATAAAGCTGAATTTTTACGCTTATTTGGTTTCGGCTTAGGTGGTGTTGATTATGATGCTGATTTAAGCGGTGAAGTTAACTTTGAAGTAAAAGAACTCATTTAATTGCTTTAATACCATAGAAGCTGTGATTAAAACCCGCATTTATTAATGCGGGTTTTATATTATCTATTAATCTATTTTACTTTTCACATATTGGATGAATTGTTGGCTGGCTTGTTCTGATGCGAAACTACGAGCGGGGATAATAATTGCGTAGATTCTATCCAAGTACAGATATAATAAATCACCATCGGTTCTAATAAATTGTACAGCACTCCATTTTATTAAAGAAGTTCCATGGATACTTTCCTCATGTATACCTTCTTCATCAATACAATATTCTCGTTCAGTAAATAAAAAACCATTATCATCAGGAATTGCTTTATTTAGGACCTGAACAAGACGTAATGCAAAAGTGATAAACAGCAGTACTGCTAGTAAAAATGAAGTGAATATAATTGGTAAGGTTGCATTAAAATACCGAAAAGTGAAAACACAGGCAACGACAAAAATCATGACTAAAACTAAAAAAGGTAAATTATTGGTTTTATCTTTAGTGAAATAATGGTTTTTATGGCTGTAACGACTGAATTTCATATAATCTGCACGATTAAGTATTACAGAAATTGGATCTATCATAATCAGGTTTTTAGGTTGTTTTATAGAGTGGTTATAGTGAGGATAGTAACGATAATTGTGGGAGGTGTAAATCTGATCGCTTATATAAAATAAACAATCAGATTAGTTTCTTCAAAAAATAAGCTAAGTGATTATTGTTCTATAAAAACTTCGCCATTTCGAATGACGGCTCTGCCAGTGACTGTACCGTTTTCATCAAATTCTGTTACCGTACCTACGAGTACACCATTATTAAATGTACCTGTAATATTAGGTTTATTGCTTGCGGTATCATGGAAAATTGTAAATGGACCTGATAATTTACCTTTGTTTACCGTCATCTCAAGATCAATACGCCCATTCTTATGATAATTACGTATAGTTCCGTTGACTAAACAATCTTTAAGTTGAATGTCAGATTCTGGATTCCCATTTTCATAATAGGTTTTGATGTATTTGTCGAAACATCCTTTTTTTATCCATGTTTTGAATTCTGGTTTACCATTATCATATTCCATTCCAAATGGCCCATCCGAAATACCTTTTGGTGCTTTTGTGGACGGAAATTCAATATTTTTAAGTTCATCTAAGGATGAAAATTTGGATTCTGATTTTGAGGAAGTAGCGAGTTGGCACCCTGAGATAAATAAAACTAGAGAACATAATACAACTGATTTAAAACGATTTAGCATTAACATATAAACCCTATTATTTGCTGTGAAAAAATAATTGATTCAAATAACTATATGACTATAGCCTTTTTATAACGGCGTGTTGTGAGAATTATCTTAATTTATTCATTTTTAGTTATAAGCCCAGCATTTGTTTTTATCGTTTATTTGAACATTTTTAAATAACTGATTTTAGTCAGGACGATTATAAGGTAATTTAATGAAGTTAAGTGGTTTTGTAAAAAAGGGAGTCATGGATGTTAGTTGTTGAAATGTTAAGTACCGGCGATGAAGTTTTACATGGGCAAATAATCGATACAAATGCGGCTTGGTTGGCGGATTATTTCTTTCAGCAAGGGCTTCCTTTATCTAGCAGAACGACTGTTGGGGATGATTTAGAGAGTTTAATCTCTACTTTTCTTGAACGCAGCTTGCATGCAGACATTCTGATTGTTAATGGAGGGCTCGGCCCAACAAGCGATGATTTAAGTGCATTAGCAGCGGCTAAAGCTGTGGGAGTTCCTCTGGTAGAGCACTCACAGTGGGTTACGGTTATGGAAAACTATTTTATTGCGAGAGGGCGAGTCATGCCTGAAACGAATCGCAAGCAGGCATTATTACCTGAAAATGCAGAATTAATTGATAACTCCGTTGGAACTGCTTGTGGTTTTTCATTAAAACTAAATGATTGTGTGCTTTTTTTCACGCCTGGGGTTCCTTCAGAATTTAAGGTCATGATTACTGAACAAATCTTACCTCAAATACGTGAGAAATTTACATTACCGGAACCGCCAGTTTGTTTGCGTTTAACTAGTTTTGGGCGTAGCGAAAGTAGTTTGGCAAAACAGTTTGATAGTATCTCTTTACCGGATGATTGTGTGCTTGGATATCGTTCATCAATGCCAATTATTGAATTAAAACTGACAGGGCCTGCATCACGACGCCAACAAATGGAGAAATGCTGGCATACGATTAAACAAGGTGTTGGCGATAATATGATTTTTGAGGGGACGGAAGGTTTTGCTCAGAAAATTGCTAAACAATTACAAGATAGGGGGCTCCAAATAGCGCTGAGTGAACAATTTAGCGCAGGTTTATTAAATTGGACATTACATGCGGCTAATATCTTAGTGCATCATGGTCAAGTTATTGTTCCGCAGTCGGAACAGAGCTTAATAAGCCTATTGCAACAAGCCAAAGATAATGCAGCTCAACAATCCGTACAGATTGGGCTCGCAATTGGTGATTATCATGACCAATACTTAAATGTAGCGCTATCAACACCAACAGGAAGCTATGCACAGCGGATACACTACTTACCTAATAATCATAGCCAAAAAGAAAAACAAGAAGTGAGCGTGATGTTAATGTTAGATATGCTGTCGCGCTGGTTAAATGCTCGAGAAGTTATTGGTTATTATGAGTGGTTAGTTCAAGTTGAGACTTTGGTTCTGGATAATGAGCTAAATGATGACGTTAAATCTTAATGGTTATATTCCAATGCTAGAAGAGGTTCCAATCCAATCGGAATTTCAGGAAATAATTACTGAAACAGTGGAGCAACTCGCTTGGCTATTCAAAACGAAATTACATAGTGTTTATGTATATGGAAGCGTTGCGAGGGGAAGCGCAACGCCTCAGCAATCGGATCTCGACCTTTGTGTCATTTTATTGCAACCAGCGACTGTACAAGAGAATGCTGGGCTAACTGAAATGCAACTACAATTAGTCACTCAGTACAGCAACGTTAGTAAAATAGATTTTGATATAGGTTTATACTCTGAAGTTATTGATAAAGATAATTTATATAGCTGGGGGTATTGGATAAAGCACCAATGCCGTTGTATTTGCGGGGCGGATTTGTCTACCCAATTTAATCCTTTTATGCCTTCACGGCAGATTGCTGAAGCGGTGAATGGCGATTTTGTTGAGGTGCTAAATGGCTATATACAGAAAATAAAAAATTGCAATAATTTCGATGAATTAAAGTTATTACAAAGAGCGGCTGCAAGGAAATTAATACGTTCAACAGATGTATTAAGGTTAGATACTGATCGGGATTGGCCAAGTAGTTTAAAGGATTATATGCAAAAATTTACGGGTAGATACCCTGAGCAAAAAAGTCGATTAGATTATTTTTTTACTCAGAGTTTACATCCTTCAGCTGATGCTAACCAATTTATAGATAATTTAATAGCCTTTATTAATTGGTTAGATCATGAAAGAAATATAGCGGGTTAAGCTTATTATTTTTCTGATTGTATTGATTCAATTATGTAATTGAAGCTTGAAATGCCTTTTCTACAGGCTTTCTCTTTTAAAACTGATGGTGTTTTATCGATTGCACCTTTTAGGCTTGTTAGCTGGCTTGCATAAGTTTCAGCGCCAATTATGTCAGGGTTGTTGTTTAAATATTCTACTGTACTGTCAACTTTTTGGTAGAAATACCCACATGGGTTGTCAGTGATTTCTATGGTGCTCAGTTCTTTTAGTGAATCAGGTAAGAGTTGTTGTGAGTTTTGCTTAACCAGCTCAATATATTCCCCTGATTTTATCTGTTCAACCATGGTATTAATTTTACTTTTTATGTTGAAAAACATCATAATAGTAGTAATTAAAGCAATAGCTAAAATAACATTTATAGTAATACTGACCCCGAGTAGATACTTTTTCATTAAATCCCTTAAGTAAAAAGATAAAGTTTTATTTGTATTGATTATAAGTTAACTAGGTTTATTTTAAATATATTTAGGATAAATGATTAAACGTAAGCTAACTTGGCTGGAGCCGCATTTTATTATTTTTGATAAGGGTTTTATCGTACTGTGAGAACAGAAACTTTAGAGTTTTGAATAACCATTGAGGCGGTCGACCCCAAGAAATAAGTGGACATACTTGGTCGACGTGAGCCGATAACAATTAAATCTGCATTAATTTCTTCTGCAACTCGTAAGATTTCATCCCTTGGGGTACCCATCAGAACTTGTGCACTATATTTATCAGCGGGAATTTTAAATTCTTTAATAATCTCTGCTAGTTTTTTGGTTACGCTCTCTTGTTCGCTATCGGCTTTTTCTGCAAAACCAAAACCCATTGTTGTATAAAAGGGAATGGTAGGGATAACCGCTAAAAAATGAACTTGCGATTTTTCATACTCAGATAGGTGCTGAATATGAGGCATGACTAAATGAGCTAAGCTTTTTTCTGTAATATCAATGGGGACTAAGATTTTAGTGTACATTTTTTCTCCAGCTATCATCTTGTGAACATGCAACCATTAAGCTTTATTTTTACAAAAATAGGGCGGTAAACCGATAAAATAGACATAGCTAATTATAGAATAAAATATGCCTCTAAAACTAAGGTTAGCATGTTAATTAGGCAAATACTTTGATGAAGTATTCAATCTCAATAACTTACTCAATACGCAATCAAAAATTTTAATGCGGTTTGTGCTATTGACCGTTATCGCTCTTTTATCGGTTAATTCAATGTTATATGATCCGTATATGGTTTGTATCTATTTTGTATTGTGAGGGTATTTTGGGGATTGTTAAAATTTCAGATGAATTACATGATTATTTACGTCATGCAAGCCAAGTAATGTCTCGTTCAATTAACTCACAGGCAGAGTTTTGGATCAAAGTTGGTATGCAAGCTGAATTAAATCCGCATAAAACATTTACTATGCTAATCAGCGAAATGCTAGAAAAAGAGTCTATTGAATCAAAAGGAAAAGTTCATGAATAACATTAAAATTAAAACAGCAGATGAAATTGAACTCATGCGTGAGTCAGGAAGGCTCTTAGCTAGCGTATTTAAGATGCTCGATTCTATTATGGTTCCGGGTATTTCGACGATGGAAATTAACGACAAAGTTGAGAGTTACATTGTTAATGAATTGCAGGCACGTCCTGCAAGTAAAGGGCAATATGGTTACCAGTATGTTTTGAATACTTCATTGAATGAAGTTGTTTGCCACGGCGTTCCTAAAACAGATGAAATAGTAAAAGCAAAAGATATTATTAATGTTGATATCACATTAGAAAAAAATGGCTTTATTGCTGATTCTAGCAAAATGTATGTTATGCCAGAAGCCTCCCCTTTAGCACGTAAGCTAGTTAAAGATACTTATGCTGCGATGTGGGAAGGAATTAAACAAGTTAAACCAGGTGCCACATTGGGTGATATTGGTTCAGCAATCCAACATTATGCGGAGTCTCATGGGTATAGTGTCGTTAGGGAATATTGCGGACATGGGATTGGGCGTGAAATGCATGAAGATCCACAAGTGCTGCATTATGGTGTACGCGGTAAAGGAATTGAATTAAAAGAAGGCATGACATTTACGATAGAACCGATGATTAACCAAGGTGGAATGAAAATTAAAACCAAAAAAGATGGTTGGACGGTAGTGACTCGAGACAAAAAATTATCAGCGCAATCAGAGCATACAGTATTAGTGACTAAAGACGGTTATGAAGTGCTGACATTACGAGATGAAGAAAAATAGCCCCTTATAAATTATTAGATAAAACTAAAATACCAGTTTGTGATCAGTAATCGATGGCAAACTGGCTGATTGTTATTAATTATTGCCTTAGTGCGATTGCTATGCGATTAAATGCACTCATTAACCCAATGGCTATAGTAAGGTCTGAAATTTGTACATCGGTAAAATGGGTTTTTAGTGTTTCAAATAGCTCATCCGATGTACCACTTGTGGCGATATTCACAACCGCTTCAGTCCAAGCTAATGCGGCTCGTTCTTTCGGGTCGAAATGATGGCTAACTTGCCAACCTGCTAGCGTGTCAATTTTTTTATTGCTAACCCCCGAAGAGCGTAAGGAATTGGCATGCATATCTAGGCAAAAAGCGCAGCCATTGATTTGAGAAACCCTTAAGTAAACAAGTTCAACAAGTTCTTTGCCTAATTCACTTTTATTGAGTGCATTTTTACAATCAATAAGCCCTTTATAGGCATCAGGGGATAATGTCGGATAAGCCAGTCTTAGTGCACTCATGGATAATTCCTCGTAAGTTCCGTTATTAGATAAATACAATATTAAAAATATTTTTATGAATCTTTTATTAGTCGGACTTTTAGTCATATTTTTATACTAATTTTAAGTGAGTATATACTTATTCGCCGACGAAGAGGAGTGATGGTTGTATAGGCTGCTTAACAGATTAATTACTGGGGACCAGTAATAGTTTAGCGCTACAAGAGTGACTAAATTGCTGTTGAACATCGGGAGGAAGGTGATTGTCTGTAATAATATGAGTCAGTTCATCCATTTGGGCAACGCGAAATAATGACCATTTCCCGTACTTGCTGCTATCCGCTAACATAACAGATTGTGTTGCATTTTTAATAAGATCACGTTTTAGACCTGCTTTTTCTTCAGTTGGTGTCGTGATCCCTTTACTCAAGCTCCAAGAGTTGCAACTAATAAATGCAATGTCAGGGTAGATACTACGAAGAAGGCTTCGTCCATGCTCACCGATGCAGGATTGGCTGCTATCATCAATACGCCCACCAATAATGGTTACTTCTATCTGTTTAAACTCGCAAAGGAAAAGGGCAATGTGAAGGTCGGCGGTCACAACGCGCAGCGGCATATGCGTTAGCTCGCGAGCTAGCTCAAGCATAGTAGTCCCAGCATCAAGAAGGACAGTGTTTCCCGGTTCAATTAAACGGGCTGCTGCTTTTGCAATAGCCCGCTTTTCTCTTAGGTTACGTTGGTTTTTTTCGACAGTCGTGGGTTGCACTGGAATAAAACGATTTAGCGTTACCCCACCATGAGTGCGAGATATAACCCCAGTTTCATCTAGTTTAATTAAATCACGCCGGATAGTGGCCGCAGAAACAGATAATGCTTGTACAAGCTCATCAACAGTCACAAGGTTATGCTGTTTAAGGTACTCAAGTATTAAATCCAATCTATCCATTGTGCTCATTGATTACACTACATTCATTGCAAGTTTAAGGGAAATAGCCATGCTTTCAGGGTTTGCTTTGCCTGTCCAAGCAATATCAAATGCGGTTCCATGATCCGCAGATGTGCGTAAGAATGGAAGGCCAGCAGTGATATTAACACCATCATAAAAACCTAATAATTTTAATGGGATATGGCCTTGGTCATGGTACATTGCAACAACCATATCGTACTGCCCTTGATAAGCTTGTAAAAATACAGTGTCTGGGGGACAAGGACCATACGCATCGATGCCTTCAGACCTTACCTGTTCTATAGCAGGTTGTAAATATACGATTTCTTCGTCACCAAATAAACCGTTTTCTCCAGCATGGGGATTAACCCCTGCAATAGCAATACGTGGTTTTTCAATGCCAACTCGTTTTAAAAAATCCGATGCAATGCGAGTCACAGTAACAACACGTTCGCAGTTTAATGTGTCTAAAAATTTTCGTAATGCGATATGGGTTGTGACATGAATGACTTTTAATTTTTCAGTGTAAAGCACCATGGCATAATCTTTAGTATTCGTTAGCTGGGCAAGGAGTTCGGTATGCCCAGGATAATTATGCCCTGCAAGGTGCAAAGCTTCTTTATTTAATGGCGCAGTAGCAATTGCTTTAACGTCACCAGCCAGCGCAAGCTCAGTTGCTCGTTTGATACAGCGAAATGCTAAGTCACCGGCTTGTGCTTGAACTTTGCCCGCGACAAGTTCATCAGGGGCAGCTAAAGGTTCATCAATGATATTGATAGTATCGGCCGAAAACTGGGCTTCATTGATATTATTTATGATATTAAGTTTTACTTGAGGAACCAAACCCGATGTAATTAAACGTTGCATTGTTGCTGCACAACCAATAACAACAGCGGGAGCTCCTGCTAATTCACCTTCGGCAAGGGATTTAACGATAATCTCAGGGCCAATTCCCGCAGGGTCACCCATAGTAATAGCAACGACATTATTTTTCACAATAAATTTCCTCAATATATTTGATGGCTTCGCATAAAGTGGTTATTTGGCCAAACCCTCCCGCTTTTGTTATGACGGGCAAGTCATCGATTTCACTATCAATAAAGGTGCCACAAGGTATACATGGCATAACCTCAGATTGGATTCGATAACCTTTTGCTCCCAAAGTATTGGCAACCGCAATAGCGATATCACCACCAGTTAAAAAAAGTCCCCCGATGCTGGCAACAGACAGCGTGTTTAATGTCAGCAAACTAATAAAGTCGCTGATTGTTTTTCCCAATTCATTACGCGTCATGCCATAGGTTATGCATAGCTCATCAATATGATGCCTATCTTGCACATCTCGACTACTACGTATGATGGTGTGTTTTTGTTGGTTTAATGTATGACTAACTTCTTTAATGAGTGCAGCCATGTAGTCATTTTGTGTATTGGATGCAAGGATCTGTGTTACATCAATATCAATGACGCTGGCATTACAGTGTGTTTGTGCATAATTTACTTGCTCAATGGTCGCGCTACTCATGGAGCCTGCAACGATAAATAGCGGTAATCCTCGCCTTTTACTCATAAAATTATCTTCAGGTAAGGCATTTGCAAACCCAGCGGCTCCGACTAATAGGCAAGGTTCAACTAATGAGGAAACGGCCTCAGCGATTAAGGTTAAATCACGCTCATTTTCGGCATCGGTAACAATAATAGTTGCTTGTGTAGGCGCTTGTGTTTGTAGCCATGTTGCGAACTGCCCTGAACGTATTTGTTCTAAAGAGATCTCGATCACGGGAAGAGCAGTTTGCTGATGAATTATCGTTTGTATACGTGATGAAACTACGGGTGTTTTTGGGTCAGATGCGAATTCAGTTTCTATCAGTGGTTTTCCATTAACTAAGCACTCACCGTTTAAGGTTACTCGTCCAGCAGCAGGAATAGCTGCGGCAACAATAGCGAGTTTAAGATTGGCTTCAGACATAACCGTTTCAATTTCTATGCCGATATTACCGCGGAATGTTGAGTCAATTTTCTTATAAATTAAAGGCTTTTCAGTTTGTGATAAAAAGGGTTTTAAGCTACCTCGGAGATTATCCGAGGCAGTTTCTGCATTTAGTGCACGGCTTTCGGTATTGAGCACCACGACATCAGCAAACCACGAATGTTTTTGTGTGCTATCGAGTAATATCTCAGTTCGAGCCTGTTTTTTTGCAAACTGGACGCCAGTATCATTGGCGCCTGTAAAATCGTCCGCAATAACGAGTAGTTTCATGACGAATTCCTCACTCTTCGGCAGCTTGAGGCTGTTTAGCTTGTTGACGTTTAGCGACCCAAGACGTCAGAACTGGGGTTAAAATGGCCGTTGTGATCACCGAGGCTGCAATCAATGGGGCTGCAGATAGCGCAATCGCTTCAAGGGATGGGTCTGCTTGGGCGATTGCCAGTGGCGTTGCAACGGCATTGCCAGCGGTACTTGATGCGGCTGCGCCAGCAATACCTGAGCCGCCAACTAAACGGTCAGCTCTGATATTGAACCAACCTCCAACAAATGTGGTGAGGGCACCTAATAAAATTCCCGCTAAGCCCCCTTGTAATAGCATTTCTAGGTTGATCCCTGCACCTAATGCGAAAGCAAAGAAAGGGATTAATATTGGCCCGCCTTTTGTCAGGAAGTCACGCATATGCGGATCTAAGTTACCTAAAATCATACCAACAATCAGTGGGACGAGAACTGCGACTAAGGCCATTAAAGGAATATTTGCCATCCCTGCGGCACCTAATGCGATCATGGTAAAGAAAGGGCCATCATTGAGAGATAAAATTGAGATAGCACCGACATCCCGTTTGTTACCAAATTCCCCCACTAACGCAGCGTATAAGCCACCATTTGAATTACTCATAGCAGCAATAATTGCAACGCCAGTTAAACCAAAGATGCCATCCATACCAAACAGGTAATCGACACCGAGCCCGAGAGCGATGGCGACAATTAATTTTGTTAATGTGATTGTACCGCCTTGTAATAGGGCTTGAGGGGCTGCTTTGAAGCTAATTCCTGCCCCCATGCACAGTAAAAACGCCCCTATCAGTGCGGGAGCGCCATTTTTAAATAGTGAAGTGGTAAAGCCTCCTATTTCGAGAGACTGGGGTGCAAAGGTATTGATCAGAGCACCGATGACTAATGGCACAACCATCATGCCGCCAGGTATACGTTCTATCGATTTTTTTATTTGCATGGTTTTCTCCGCCATGATTTATTTTAGTCATAATGATTATATTCAATCAAAATAAAACAGCAGTGACCTAGATCTCATTAATGATTTTTAGTGGGGAAGTATCATTTTTACTCATAAACAGCCTTTTTATCGTTAAATATAGTGAAATAACTTCAGAAATAGGGCGTATGGAGTGCACTGATACTTTGATTGAAATCGATCATGCTGACTATTTAATGACTGCAATCATGCACATAAGCTTATTGATGGCATATTAGCTAACATTTCTTGGTTCAAATTTAGCGGGATAAAAGTCGTATTTTAAAGGAGGAGTTGAATAGGTGAGATAATAAGCGTTGCTAAATTTAACTGTTCACTGACTATAATAATTAGCATTACCACTTCTATTTTATGGCTAATTTCCAGATGAATAAATGCAGTAGAAGAAAGGACCACAAGAAAGGATCAGAAGTATCAAAAATTATATAAGTCATACTTGCTTTAGTTAAGTAGATAGCGGTCTTTAAACTTATTTTTATTCAAACAGTATTTAATCTAATACAGAATTATTTTTATCAACATTGAAATAAAATAAATTTTTTAAATAAAAAGGATAGTTTTTAAAATATAATGTTAGGTTTATTGTAAGGTCTATTCTATTTAAAGCCTTATATCTCAGCGTGTTAAATTAAATTATTGTCTTATGCATTTTTTGCATGGTATTTCGCCCATTTGCATTTCTCTTTAAGTTAAAAAAATGTAACTATCGATTTCAGGCTCAAGAGTCGCATCCAATAAAAGGTTATAGGTGATAACTATGACTTTAAATAAATAAAATAGGGGTACGAATGAACAGACACAAACTCATGAAACAAATTATGATAGCTATTATTCTAGGTATTATATTAGGATGGGGTTTTCATAATTATGCCGCGTCAGTAGAAGAAGCAAAAAATATCGCATCTTATATGAATATTATTACTGATGTTTTTTTACGTTTAATAAAAATGATTATTGCACCACTTGTATTTGCAACAATCGTGTCAGGGATTGTATCAATGGGAGGCTCTTCTTCTGTTGGTAGTATTACAATTAAAGCGATGGTATGGTTTATTTCAGCAGCTGTAATTTCATTATTAATTGGAATGGTTTTTGTCAATGTATTCCAATTAGGTGTAGGTTTAAACTTAACTGTTCCAGCGGCTGCGGTAGATAGTGGTTTAAATACATCAGGGTTTACTCTGAAAGCTTTCATCACGCATATTTTCCCTAAAAGCTTTGCGGAAGCAATGGCGAACAATGAAATTTTACAGATATTAGTTTTCTCAATCTTTTTTGGCTCTGGTCTTGCATTTATTTGTAAAGACAAAAAAAGCCCCATAGTGACTTTAGTTGAAGACTTATCTCGCATCATGTTCCGTATTACCGATTATGTGATGAGCTTTGCACCGATTGCGGTATTCGCTGCAATTGCTTCAGCCGTGACGGTTGAAGGTTTAGGTTTACTTTATGACTATGGGAAATTAATTGGGCTTTTCTATATTGCTTTAGCGGTATTGTGGGCAGTACTTTTCTTTGCTGGCTATGTTTTCTTAGGAAAATCTGTCTTTAGTTTGGGGAAATTAATTCGTGAGCCTGTCGCTCTCGCTTTCGCAACTGCAAGTAGTGAATCAGCTTATCCAAAAACAATGGAAGCTTTAAATCAGTATGGTGTCCCTAAAAAAGTGACAAGTTTTGTATTGCCTCTTGGTTATTCCTTCAACCTTGATGGTTCAATGATGTACCAGTCTTTTGCCGTATTGTTTATTGCGAATGCCTATGGGATTGACTTGAGTATCACAGAGCAAATACTTATTTTGTTAACCTTAATGGTAACAAGTAAAGGTATGGCTGGTGTAGCAAGGGCATCTATTGTGGTTGTTGCCGCGACATTACCTATGTTTAGTTTACCTGAAGCTGGGATTTTACTATTACTTGCCATCGATCAATTTCTTGATATGGGAAGAACGGCAACAAATGTTGTTGGTAACAGTATCTCTACCGCGGTTATATCTCGTTTAGAAGAGAGAAAAGGGCGTGTAAATGAGGAGTCTGAAATAGTGATGAGCGAAAAAACACCCACAACTTTATAGTGATGGTCACTATTATCTAGTTAACGCCCTTCTTATCAGAAGGGCTATTTCTTTAAGCATTGGTAGTTATTGCGCGGTTTGGTTTCTCATAAACTGCCAAAAGCGTTCTGATGAGATATTTAACCTAGCTTCGGTTCGATAGATATAAACCCCCATAGTGACTGATAATTTTGGGTCTAAAATAGCTAATTCATTTTTTTCAAGTTCATTTTTAATTGAGTAATCAGGTAACCAACCAACGCCGCTACCTGTTAGTATCATGCGTTTTAATACATCGCTCATAGATGAAACAAAAGAAAGTTCAAAGGGAAGGTTATCTGATTTATTGATTAATTGGTTGACTTGCCTCCCCATATAGCTTTCATCTGTATACTTCATTAAAGGCAATGTTGAGCTATCAATATTGAAAATAGGGCGTTTTTTTTCGTCGCAGGGAGAGACAAGATGTAGCCGGCTTTCTAGTATTTTCGTGTGTAAGAATGGTGATGACATTAACTCTTCGTTATAAAATGATAATATAAAATCACTTTGCCCTTCTTTGAGTTTATGTACTGCTTCATCAACATTTATTGACTCTACAAAAAAAATCTTATCTACATTTTTTGAAAATTGTGAAATAAAGTCAGGAAGTAAAAATACTGAAAGTGAATGCGCAGCCGAAATATTAATTTTTTGCTTGTCATTATCTATACCTTTAATTCGGTTTATTTGAAAATAAATGTCATCAAGTAAATTTCTGGCATAAACAATAAAGCTTTTTCCTTGTGTGGTAAGTTGTAATGGGTTGGTATTTCTATCAAATATTTCAAAGCCAACCGATGATTCAATTGATTGAATTCTTCGGCTGAAAGAAGACTGTGATATATTTCTTTTTTCTGCAGCTAACGTAAAACTTCTACATTCTTCTAGTACAACAATATCGTGCAACCATTTAATTTCAAGATTACTGATCATTGTGTCCTCTAATGGTTTTTAGTTATTAATCTACTATGCAAATTTAGCATGACTTATAGAAACTCTGCAATTACCTAATGCTAACAATATGTCATGATATCATTAATTTGATGGAGGGCTTATGAAAAAAATATTAGGTATGTTAGGGGGAATGGGACCCGGAGCAACCGCGGATGCTTTTATTAAATTAATCAATAATACACATGCAAGTAAGGACCAAGAACATATTCCTATTATTATTGTGTCATTGCCTGATATTCCAGATAGAACAGAAAATATTATTTATAATGGGCCATCACCATTACCAGCAATGATACACTCACTTAAAATACTTGAAAGTGCAGGTGTATCTTGCATTATTATGCCATGTAATACGGCACATTATTGGTATGAGGACTTAAAGAAAGAAATTAATATTAATTTTATCAGCATTATTGATGCAGCATGTAAAAAAATAATTGAGGATAATGTTAAAAAGGTAGCACTATTGGCGACGACAGCAACCATTCATACTAAATTATATCAAGAAAAACTAAATGTGAACAATATTGAATGTATTGTTCCCGATGAGGTTAATCAATATAAAATAATGCAGAGTATTATTTTATATAAATCGGGTGATTTAGCTAAAGCAAGAGAGTTGCTCTATCCTTATATTAGCCAACTAAAATCACGTGGTATTGATAAGTTTGTAATGGGTTGCACTGAAATTCCTTTAATATTAGAAGAGCTTTCAAAAAATAACCCTGAGGATTTTATTGATGCAACAGAAGCATTAATAAAAGAAGCTATTAATTGGTATACTATCGATGAGAAAAGAGAGGTAGATGAAGAAAAAACAAATAAATTAATTGAATTTCATTGAAAATTATCATTCGCCATCACTGGGGTAATCTGATAAACATAAAAACTATTAAATAATAAATATATAATAATGCATTGTATAACATGTAATTGTGATTTTTTTGCATTCAATTTTTAATTGACTGTAATTTGAGCTGTTTTATCTTGTTGGATAGATGGGTTAGCCTTTAACTTTAGGAATATTAGACTTGTAGTTGTCCGATAAGTAGTGACAATAGTCGGTTTATTATAATGACTAATATTGTTAGATAGGGATTAACTCATGCAATTTAAATCAATGGTTAAATTGGTTGTTGGTGCAGTATTGCTATTTGTAATCGGTATTATTGGTATTAATTCATATACAATTGTGCAAGACGGTTCTGTTAAAGTGGGAACATTTCTAGGTAAAGTAGACCCTGTCGCTTATGATGCAGGTTTGCATTTCCCTATTAACCCATTTACTACTTTCGATACATATTCGACGAAAGACATTCGTGTTTCATTAAAGGAATTAAGAGTGCCTTCACAGGATAAGCTAAAATCGATTGTCGATATTACTGTAATGCTACAGTTTGATGGTGCTAAAGCACCAGTATTGCGTATTAACGGTGGTACTGAAAGTGAGGCATTGGATAAATATGTACGCCAAAAGCTTATCTCAACCATTCTCGAATTTGGTAAAGACGTCGCTAATGCACAAGACCTGTATACGGCTGATACACAAAGGAAGCTTCAAGAGTCTATCCGTGATGCAATTCAAGGGTATGCATCCCCATATGGGTATACAATAAAAGAAATCATGATCCAAGATATTACTCTACCAGAAGTTGTTCAGGAACAAGTGGTCAACACTAAAATGCGCCAAGAGCAGATCAACCAAGCGAAAGCAGAAGCCGAAAAAGAGCGTGAGTTAGCACAGAAAAAAGTGGTGATTGCTGAAGCTGAAAGGGAATCAGCGGAACAGCAAGCGATAGCGAGGGAACGTAATGCGCAAGCAAGTTCTTTTGCGATGCGTCAAGAGGCTGATGCAAAATTATATGCGGCTCAGAAGGAAGCAGAGGCTAATGCGATATTACAACGCACAATCACCCGTGAAATGATTAACTGGAAACAGTTAGAAATTGAACAAATTAAAGCACATAAATATAAAGGTGAAGTGCCTAACATTGTTGTTGGCGCAGATTATGACGGTAAAATGATTATGGATATGCGAAATAGCCAATAATCAGCACTGATTAACAAAAACTATATTATTGAAACCAGCTCTATTTATTTAGGGCTGGTTTTTTATTTTACTGAGCACAATTGACGCGAAATCGACCAACGACTTGTTGTCTAATAAGCTGCCCCGATTATTTAACAACAGAAATTAACCGGTATTTAGCGGTATTAAAAATTAGGTAAAATATCTATGGTTCATATTGAAGAAATAACAAAACTCAATTTTTGGGATGTATGTGAACTTACATCAAATAAAAATGGTATTGCTACCGTATTAGAAGAGCACGTATGTTGCAATGCATACTCAATAGCGGAGTCTCACTATTATCCGGAATATATCCCCAAAGCACTTTATTGGGATGATAAATTAATTGGCTTTTTTATGTACAAAATAGTTGATGAACAGCCAGCTCATGCTTTTATTTGTCGTTTTATGTTGGATTATAAATACCTTGGTAAAGGTTTAGGAAAACAGTCTTTTTCTGCAATTTTGGTGTATTTAAATAGCTTAGGAATACGAAAAATCTCTCTTGGGTTAGATGAGGAAAATATGATTGCTAAAAAAATATATTGCAGTCATGGGTTCAGCTTTACTGGTGAGATTATTGATGGTGAGCATATATATGCTTTGAACCTATAGGCATTAAAGTCAGGCTTTATCGCTAAGGTGGTAGCTCTAATTTGTATTTTTGTGATAGTTATTTGATAGTTGTGCTATATCGTAATCAAGTAAACAAGGAGTTGCTGTGATGCTTAATGTTTCTGGATTAATCAATGACTCCCCAATAGTATAACAATATTGGGGAGTTTATGTGTTTTAACGAACAATAATACCTAATAAAATTCCGATTGCACCAAAGTCAGCATCACTGAATGTAGTGTTAGCAATACCAATATCACCCAGAACAGGTAATAGGAATACAGGTAAGAAAGTAATCAACAAGCCTTGAGCAAACGCACCTAAAATAGCCCCGCGACGGCCGCCTGTTGCGTTACCGAATACCCCAGCGGCTGCACCGACGAAGAAATGTGGGACAACACCAGGAATAATGACGGTCATGTTTAATGCATACAATACAAACATGCCTAAAACACCTGCTGCAAAACTACTTAAAAAGCCTACTAATACAGCATTTGGGGCATATGGGAATACGACTGGGCAGTCTAAAGCGGGTTTTGCATTTGGTACTAATTTGTCAGAAATCCCTTTAAATGCAGGAACTATCTCGGCAATAACCATACGCACACCTTGCAGAATAATATAGACGCCCGCAGCGAATGTAATAGATTGCATCAATGAGAACATGAACCAATTTTTACCGCCACTGACTTCACGTACAAAATCACCACCTGCAAATAAGCAAGTAATAATGAAGATAATGAACATGGTAAATGAAATGGCGACTGGAGTATCACGTAGGAATAATAAGCTTTTTGGTACATTCATATCTTCGGTAGAGTGTTCTTTATTACCGAATTTGCTACCAATAAAGCCGGCCAATACATAAGAAATTGTCGAGAAATGGCCGATTGCAACATCATCTGAGCCCGTGACTTTTTTCATGTAGGGGTGAGCGATTGCTGGGAAAAAGACCATACAGAAACCAACAATCAGTGAGCCTACAGTAACCAGTAAGGTTCCTTCCATTCCTGCTGTAGCTAAGATCACTGCAATCATCATTGACATGAATAGGGTATGATGACCGGTTAAGAAAATGAATTTCCAAGGCGTCAGACGAGCAATCAAAATATTGATTAACATCGCAAAGAACATAATCATTGCCATTTCACGGCCGAAGCTTTTTTGTGCAATGGAAACAATTGCTTCGTTATTCGGTACAACACCATTTATACCAAATGCATGTTGGAAAATAGCTGAAAAATCACCTAATGAGCTTACGACTAGACCAGCACCTGCACCTAAAATGACAAAACCCATGATGGTTTTAATGGTGCCTTTAATACATTCAGTCACCGGTTTTTTCTGCGCTATTAAACCGATAAGGGCGATTAAACCGACTAAAATAGCAGGTTCAGATAAAACATCCTGCATCAGAAAACGAAAAAATGACATAGTGCCTCCGCTTACATTGCACCAAGTTTTTGTAAAGCAACAGACAGGCGTTCTTTCATCGCGACTTTGTCAATCATGTTATCGAGCGCTACGATTTCGCCACCAACTTGTTGGGCAACCAATTGCTCTGCAATGTCAGTTGTTCCTACAAAAATATCGCTTACAGTTCCTTTTGCTGAGCCTAAATCGACGTGATCTACATCAGCACTTACTTGTAAGTCTTTCAAAATATTTTTGATGCTCATTTCCATCATCAAACTTGTGCCTAAACCATTTCCACAAACAACAGTGATTTTCATAATATTTACCTTAATATTTAATTATTCATATTTAGCGATGATGCTAAGAATGTCATCTACGTTTTCTGATTGCATGATGCTGTCTATATCTTCTTGATTATCAAAAAGCTCCGCCAACTTTGCGATAACGCCAATGTGGCTGTTGCTATCTGTTGCTGCGAGAACAATTAATAACTTAACTGGGTCGTTGCCTTCAGAACCAAATTCAACGCCTTGTTTAATAACAGTTAAACCTAGTGATAATTGATTTACGCCATCTTCTGGGCGTGCGTGTGGCATCGCAATGCCAGGTCCTAATACATAATAAGGGCCAATTTTCTCATGTGATTTAATAATGGCATCAATATATCTTGGTTCGATGAATTTATTATTAACCAAAGGGCTACAGGCGATTTTTATCGCATCTTGCCAATCAGTGGCGCTTTCGACGACCTGAATGACGTTAGGGGTCAGTAATGTCGTTAGCATAGAGTTACTCCTGGTATGCTGAATTTTTATCTTTTTTAATGGTTGAATGAATAGTAGTGATCTATGGTAGCGCTATCTAGCTTAAACTTTCATTTTCGTGATAGCGCTATCATTTTGAATAAAAATAGCGAACAAATACTAATTCAGGACACTTGTTGGCTGATTAACAAATTCAACCTATGGTAAGTTACTCGGGTTAATAATAAGTTTAGGCTAATTAAAAGTATTTTATGGAAAAAACACGAAAAAGAAAAAATACAGGGCGAGTCACGCTGCAAGATGTTGCAAAATATGCAGGTGTTGGGTCAATGACAGTATCCCGAGCGCTTCGTACGCCTGAATTGGTTTCAGACAAATTACGTGAAAAAATCAACGAGGCAGTTGAAGAACTGGGTTATATTCCAAATTCAGCTGCGGGTATTTTGGCGTCAGGCCAAAGCCGAACAGTCGCCGTTTTAATTCCGTCGTTACGTGATAATGCTAGTTCAGTATTTCTGCAATCATTACAAGAGGTTTTGAATAAAAATAATTATCAAGTTGTCATTGGTAGTCATGACTATCAGCAGAAAAAAGAATCTGAAGTTTTATCTACATTATTACAGAGTAACCCTGCGGCCTTGATCATTTTTGGTGCGATTAATTCAGAGGGGGTATACACCTACCTTAAAAATGTAGATATACCTGTTATCAGTGTTGCTGGGGGAGGGAGTCATCCATTTACATTGAATATTAAAAGTAATATAGGGGAAGCGGTTAATTTTTTAACACATTATATGTTACAAAAAGGGTATAAGAAGATAGGCTATATTGGGGCTCAAATGGATAATAAAATGCAAAGCCAGCAACTAAGTGGCTGGAATAAGGCCATGCTCGAATATAACCAAAGTGCAGATCAAAGCATTACGACTCCTTATGTTGCTACCATGGATTTTGGACGTCAGGCGATTAGCGAAATGCTAACTCGTCAGCCTGAACTTGAGGCTGTGATTTGTAGCCACGAAATGATTGCGTTAGGGGTTATTTTTGAATGTCAAAGGCGCTTGATTAAAGTGCCGAAAATGTTGGCTGTTGCTTGTGTTGAAGGGTCCGCAAATTGCGACCATATTCACCCATCCTTGACTTCGGTACGCATTGATTATAGCAAAATGGCGAGAGAAGCTGCCAAGAAGTTGCAAAGATGGTTAGCGGATACTGACGGTGATCTTTCACAGAGACAAGAAGAAGTCATTTTCCCTTATAAGTTCGAAGCTAGGCAAAGTGCATAGGGGGGATCGATTTAGTCACACTATTTTGTTATTTAACTGTCTCTTAAACAAGAAATTCTATAAGAAGTCACTTTTTTGTTCTAAAAAAGATTGTTTTTTTGCCTCTCAAAATAAGATTGTCGACTTGGTCACTGCATCATTCTTATTCCTTGCTACAGTATATTAGTAGGTCATATTTCACCTGTACTTAAGTTTAGACTTTTGACGGGTATTGACCTCTTTATAGCTTTAGACAATAGCAGGGGAAATATAATGAAATTATTAAAAACAGTTATTTCTACCGCAATTTTAGTTTCTTGCGGTGCATTAGCAACAACCACGGGGTCTGAAGTACTTAAGGTGCAAGACGGAGGTACGCCGAATAAGGTCTATACCGCGAATAAGCCTACGATTAAAGTTGCAACTTATAATATCGGAAAGAACGAGTTGGCATCAGATGTGAAAAATTTCGATGCTTTAAATAAAGCAATCGCGAGAATTGATGCAGATGTTATTGTTTTAACCGAAATTGATAACAAAACGGCGCGCAGTAAACATGTTAATCAACTGGAGGAAATCGCTAAGGCTAACAAGATGCACTTTGCATTTGGTAAAGCATTAGATTTTGATGGTGGTGAATATGGCGTAGGAATTTTATCAAAATATAAAATTGAAAAATCAAAAGTCATTAACTTGCCTTCAGGCGATGCGGAGCAACGTGTTGTATTATTATCTCAGATAACAAAACCGGGTTTTGATGCGCCAATTATTATAATGGGGACTCATCTTGATTGGCAAAAAGACCCAACAGTGCGTATTGGGCAGGTTCGTCATATTTTAGATGCGAGCATTGGGGATACAGACACTGGTTTTGATAATATAGCTGCATCAATAAAAATATTAGCAGGTGACTTTAACTCAACGGCTAATGAACAACCTATTCAAGAAATCCGTTATATGTGGCAGCCCGTTGAGAAAAAAGGGACGGATTATCGTAGTTGGCCAGCAGTTAATCCAGCGATTGACATAGACCACATTTTTACATTTAAAGGGCAAGTGTGGAATGTAAATGAAATGCAAATACCAACGGATAGCGAAGAGTTTCAATGGTCAAGTGTCAGTGACCATCTACCAGTGATAGCGGAATTGGAGTTACAAGAGCAGTAGATAGGTAGGTAAACGGAGTTGTATCGGTAAAGGCCTCATTTGCAGGCCTTTGTTACATCTGTACTTTCATTGTTTCTGAAGCAATTTCTGTCTCTGAATATAACGTTTTTCAGCTATTTCCAAATAACGTTCAACGGTTGAATATATTTGTTGACGTTGTTCCGATAACTGTGGGTCATTATCTAAGGCGGAAGAGGTTTGTTTAATAAACTCAGCAATATAGCTTTTAATACAACCAAACTGATTAGCCACATTAGCATAATAGTATTGGTAAACATAAGATTCTTGAGAATGGCTTAGGTCTGTATTGTTTTTTATATTGTTGGTTGCAAGCAAAAGTAATTGAATTTGTGTCATGGCATACCCTTTTTCTTTGGAAGGCAATGCTACCTGAATTTGAAATTTAAATTTGTCATTTTTAGTCGGAAAATTTTATGTATTAGTTTAATAGGGGGTTTTTATAGGAATATTCTGTAATTTGGGTTAGTTTAACTAGACGAATTGGGAGATGTTTGAGGTACACACAAGATTTAAATCATAATGATATCGTTAAATATTCTTATGGTTTATTTGTTAAATTATTGTATTAATCTGTTTTTTATCACTTTCAAAATGCTCATTGCAATCTCATTATCGATAATTTTCAATTATTAATCAATTCATTACGATATTTTTTGTTTTGGTTTTTTTGGCTGTGGGCAATATGGGATGTAAAATAATATTGATAATGGAAAGGTAATGACGCTACTTATGAAACTAGTAGAAGAAGATAACCTAACTTTCCTTTCGATTGTAATTTATTGATTTATATTTACTTTTATCTTTTGTGTGTTTTTCTTGGAAGAGATAATCTTATTTATAAAATTACTCAATAATAAAATAAATAAATAATTTACTCATATACTGAGTCTATATACGCATTATATGAGTTTATTAACAATTAGACACACTAATTCTTAATTCGAATTGTTTAATAATATATTTGAAGTGATTACTATTAAATGATAATTAACAATTAAGTCCAATTATTGTTTCTATCATATAAAAGAGAAACGCTTTTTGTGAAAAAAATACAAATTGAAACAGTTAATCTTTCGGGTACTATTTATATTTTTAGCTTAATGCTGGTATACTTACTCATGTGATGGGTAAAATAAAGTATAAATACGAATAACCTATATGAAACTAGTTGTGTCTATTTACGTAGATTATTACTATTACGGAAAATAGCGATTAGGTCAAATGCGGTTGTCTAATAAGGTATTCTTAAGTAGGTAGTACCATCTATTATTAAATTAATTCTTATTTACTTACAATTAGCTAAAAATAACTACTCAGGTATTTTTGAGAGAAGTACTGTTGTGTCATTTTGGTCAATTGGCTGTGTCATTGCGTTTATGAGAGCTTAAAAACATGAATATCATAAAGTTGCTCACAATCTTATTGTTAACTGGGTGCTCTTTTATTTTAGGAGTAACGATGAATTATGCTCCAACACCTGATTTGGTAAAAATGGCAAAAAGTAGTGTGGAAGATTACTTGTCTTATCCTGAATCTGCGTCATTTAAAGGAGTGAAATATAATTTTATTCGGCAAACAGCAGACAAAGGGGACTTAGGCTATGTTTGTGGCGAAGTTTTTCGCGTAAAAAATGCTAAGTTAGAAGGGTACAAAAAATTTATTGTGAAAGCGTATACCTATAATGATGGTAGAGTCACAATGTCTATTCCAATGGTTGAAGGGGACTATGACTTATTACCGATGGAGATGGTAAATGCATTATGGCAAAAATATTGCTTTTGAGATTAGTCGGTAAGGGCTTTTTATCCGTTCAACATACAAATAAACAGGGAACAGAGAGAAGAAAGCCATAAAGCGGCTTTCTTCATTATAAGGCTAGATAAGGCTAGCTAATAGTTATTTAACCTTTTAACTCTCTAGCGCATTTCTGTAAGTGTAAAAAAGACGCAAACCGTATATCGTGATGCGCTTTATAGGCCTTATTCGGGTGGTAAGTTAAATCAATCGCACTAAACTTATTCATAGCCTGTGCGACATCATTACAGACTTTTCCTGCAACAGCACCTAGGATAGCGGAACCCAGCAATACAGGTTCACTTGCTCGGGTTGAAATAACTGGCACGCCACATGCGTCTGCAAGTAATTGGCGGATCAGTGGGTGTTGACCCGCTCCACCACTAACAACGATATTTTCGATTGAAGCACCTGATTTAGCTTGTGCTTCAATAATTTGCCTCAAACCATACCCAATACCACAAACACCGGCAACATAGAAAGACAGTAAATTTTCCATGCTGTTATCCATTGTTAAACCTGCAATCACAGCTCTTGCATGTGGATCGGCAAAAGGCGCTCGGTTACCTAGAAATTCTGGGACAACATGTATTTTTTGTGCTAGTTCAACGGATTGAGAAGGAGAATCAGCTTTTTCTAGAACTAAATCTGCTAGCATGACAGGTAATGATTTCCCTTGTCCTTTGGCTGTTATTTGAGCTTGCGCTGAGGCTGGGTGTAATGAAAGCAGTTGGTCTATTGCAGCACCAGCGGCACTTTGCCCCCCTTCGTTTAACCACATACCAGGAACCATAGCGCTATAATAAGGCCCCCAGACCCCAGGTATAAAAACAGGTTCTTTGGTGGTTGTCATGGTGCATGAAGAGGTACCAAATACATAGGCCATATTTGCAGTTGCATCACCGTTCACACCTACAGTCCCAATCCCTCCTGCATGAGCATCAATCATACCGGCAGCAACAGGAGTGCCTGCGAGTAAGCCCATTTGCTGTGCGGCCTGTTCTGTTAACCCTGAACCACAAGGCGTGCCCGGCTCAACGATTTGTTGCCCAATGCGGGAGAAATTTTCTTCGACCAGTTCAGATAAACCAGCTTGTTGGAAATAATCAGCATCCCAACGTTTTTCATGGGCAAGGTAGGTCCATTTGCAGGTGACGGTGCAGGTTGAGCGGGTCAGTGAACCCGTTGATTTCCATGTCAAAAAATCAGCTAAATCAAAAAACTGCCATGCGTTATCATAGGTTTGGCGTAAATTTTCTTTTAACCACAATATCTTTGGTGTTTCCATTTCTGGAGAAATTTTGCCGCCCACATAATTTAAAACGGGGTGTTTTAACTGGTTAATACGCTCTGCTTGTTCAGTCGCTCGATGATCCATCCACACAATGATGTTACGTTCAGGGTCATTAGACGGGCTAACAGTGATCGGGTGCTTATCGTGTCCAATGACGACCAGTGAGCAGGTTGCATCAAAACCGACTCCAACCACTTGTTGTGGTTTTACATTAGAAGAGGTGATCGCTTGTTTGACACAGTAACAAACTGCTTTCCATATTTCATTACTCGACTGTTCCGCAAAATTAGCGCTATCGCGAAAAAGTGAAATATCATGTTTGGCTGAGGCTAGCATATTACCAGCCATATCAAAAACACCGGCACGCGCGCTACCGGTGCCAACATCAATACCAATAACGACATTGTCATTATTATTTAATGAGGTCGTTGGATTACTCATTTTTTCCTCCAAGATGTGGGCTGTAATCTATGACAAGTTGGTAGGTTAGAGATCGACGCTATTTGGAACGATAACTAAATCACGGATAGTGACATTTTTGGGGCGCGTCAACATGAATAAAACGGCTTCAGCCACTTCAATCGGTTGCATTAAACTGCCATTAGCTAATGCCTCATCCATTTTTTCCTGCGGCCAATCGTCGAGTAGTGCGGTGACAACAGGGCCTGGTAATACTGCACCAACACGCACACCATGCTCAGAGACTTGGCGGCGCGTAGAATGGACAAACGCTTGAACGGCAAATTTTGATGCAGTGTAAATTGGTTCCCAGATCACAGGAACGACCCCAGCGATTGAACTGGTGAATAATACATCGCCAGACTTTTGAGCAATAAAATGTGGTAATACGGCACGAACACTACGAAAAGCTGCATTAATATTTAAATTCAATACCTTATCCCATACATCGGGGTCGCCTTCAGCAACGGGCCCACCAATATAGGCACCCGCATTGGCATGGAAGATATCTAAACGACCTGCTTTTTTTAGGATTTCATCTAACATCCCATCAACTTGTTTGGGGTTCATCAAATCGATGACTAATGGAATAGCGTTTTCGCCAAGTTCAGCCACGAGTTGATTCAATCTTTCTTCAGCACGGTCTATCAAAACGACTTTAGCGCCTGCTTTGATCAGTGTACGAGCACACTCAAGACCGATACCAGAAGCGGCACCTGTGATTGCTGCGACTTTGTTTTCAATGGAAATAGCCATAATTTTTACTCCAATTGGATATTTTAGCGGAAATATAAGAATAAAAAGCATTGTGAAATCAATGAAATGACAATGAGTCACAGGAACGGATAGGTGGCTACATATGAAAGACTGATAATATTTTTTTGTTTTATATCAGCTCAGAATTCATCAATTTCAGTTCTGCTCAATCGATGTAGCAGTATTGCGACTTTTCTACTTTGGTGTCAAGCTAGTAAAAAATGGAGATATGAATCTGTGACAAAGATCAGACAAAATAAGAAAACAACGATCTACGACCTTGCAGAATTAGCGGGGGTTTCAGCCAGTGCGGTGAGTGCTGTACTTAATGGAAATTGGCAAAAAAGGCGGATTAGCGCACAGCTTGCACAGAAAGTAATGCGTATCGCGGAAGAACAAAATTATTCTGTAAATAAGCAGGCCAGCTTATTACGCAGCAATAAGTCTAAAATTATCGGCATGTTAGTACCCAAATATGACAACCGTTATTTCGGTTCAATTGTTGAGCATTTTGAGGAAATGGCACGTGAAAGAGGGCTATTCCCTATTATCACCTGTACGCGACGTGATCCTAAACTCGAAATTGAAGCGGCACGCGCTATGCTTTCATATCAGGTGGATTGGTTGATTTCGACAGGGGCAACGAACCCCGATAAAATTACGGAAATCTGCCAAGTCTCCGGCGTGCCTACTTTGAATTTAGACTTGCCGGGCACATTGGCGCCTTCGGTCATTTCAGACAATTATCTCGGGGCGAAAACGCTAACCCAACGTATTTTGCGCAAACAAAAAACGCCACTTATACAGGGCGCCGCTCTAATTTTTATTGGTGGACGTGAGCATGATCATAATACTCGCGAGCGTATTCGCGGGTTTATTGATGCCCATCGCGAGCTAAGCATAGATGTCCCCAGTGAAAATATTTTGGCTTGTGGCTATGCGCCTGAAAAAGCAGAAAAAGCGCTCTCTGTTTTCTTTAAGCAGCATAATAATGACCCGCAAAAGATAGCGGAATGTGGCTTATTTATTAATTCAACAATTTCATTAGAAGGAGTGATGCGTTGGTTAGGGCATAAAGGGTATACTGGGTTACAGCAACCTAATTTAGGTTGTTTCGACTGGGACCCATTTGTTGCATTGCTAGGTAATGATATTGAAATGGTTAAACAAGATGTGCCTACTATGCTTAATCATATTTTTAATTTAATTGATAACGAAAATAGCCAAGCTCAACTGATTGAAGTCTTGCCAGTAGGAATAAGCTAATCCACGCTAATAATGATGATTGAAACCGCCTGCACAAAATTAACTTACAGGCGGGCTATGGCGAATTACTTATTGAGTGTTGTGACTAAGAGTTGATGTCGTTGATTATAAAACTTGGTATAAGTCATATAACCGGCCAAGATAGTTGAAAGGCTGGCGGTTCCCAGTAGCATAAATGTCACCATAATTTGGTATTTGACCGCTTGCAGTGGGTCAACGCCTGCAAAAATTAACCCCGACATCATGCCGGGAAGGCTAACAATTCCAACTGTTTTAGCTGAATCAACCGTGGGGATTAATGATGCGCGAATACTATCGCGGATTATGGAAGCAGAAGCCACTTTCGGTGTTGCTCCCAAGCTCAGCATTTCTTGGATTTGTTGCTGTTGGCTGGCAAAACGTTGACCAAGGTTATTAAAGCATAATCCTACGGCTATCATCGCATTCCCGGCTATCATGCCCGTTATAGGGATGACTTGCATAGGCGTAAATTCTATTGCGTTGGATAATATTAGGATAAGCAGCGTTAGGAATGTACCAGATGTAATCGCTATTAATGCCGTAACATAAACTTTATCAATATACTTACTTCTTTTTTTGGCATTCCACGCAGCATTAACGCAAATAAACATGACTAAGGCGATGGTGAGCAGTTTATGATCAACATTGAAGATGTATTTTAAGATATAACCCGCTATTAGTAGCTGGATGATAGCTCGACAGGTACTCCAAATTATATCTTTTTCTAGGGAAAGTTTTTCTTTATGGCTAATAAAAATAGCCACTAAAACTAACATGACCGAAAATGTTAGTGATTCATTGGAGATGGCTGGTTGGTGCACAGTAATATCCTATTATTCTTCATGATGAATGGGAAGGGTAATAACCTCATTGGTATGAGATATTTCATCTTGGTCATGGGTTACCCACAACACCCCGATTTTTTTATCAGTGGTAAGGTGGTGAATAAATTCATTTACTTTGATTTTATTTTCTTCATCAAGGGCACTGGTTATTTCATCTAATAGCAAAATTTGCGGTAAAAATTGTAAGTTACGGATAAGAGAAATACGTTGTTTTTCCCCACCAGAAAGCTCATTGATACCTTTTTCTAAAATAGTTTCATGCAGTGAGAAATAGTTTAAGTCACTTATTATCTTATCTTTATTGAAAGGTAACTTTCTTATTTGGTATGGAAATGCCAAATTATCATATACTGTTGTGCCAAATAAAGCAGGCGTTTGCGTACAGTATGAAACTTGTTGGCGATAGGTTTCTGGTAAAATAGTATTGATATCTTTTCCCTTGAAGGTGATCGAACCTTGAGTGGGGGAAATTAAAGATGCCACTATTTTTAATAAGGTGCTTTTTCCACAACCGGAAGGCCCTGTGATTAATTTGAAATCACCTGCTTGTAGGTTAATCTGCACATTATCGAGAATTGTTTTCCCATCAATGGTATAACCAATATCCCTCAATTGTAGCAGTAAATGGTTTTGTTCCATATTATCAATGACCTATTTAACTAAAATACGCAGTTTAACGCGAATGATACCCATTCCATTATTTTATCTGATGACAGTACATTTACGTTGTTCAATATCAATTTAGATATAACTAATATTATGCGCCAGTTATTGCTAAATTTATACTGTATTATGCAGATAGTGGTTAAAGGACTATCAATAGGGGACTATGATTGTTTTATAATCTGTCATTGTGCTATCGAAAAAATGGATTAAATACTCATGTTAATATAAACAAATAATCAGTTTGAATTTAATTATGAACAAATGTTCTTAATCTTATTTTTCATTTCTAATAATATGAGAAGTGGCTCATTTTTATAAATTATAAATATAGATTTAAACCTGTAACACTATTATATTAGTAAAACTAAATATTAATTAACTCTCATCGAATATCATGGTGTTTCAGTTTCACCATCGTATTCATATTATATTTTTATTAAATATCACATCATGATGTTAAGGAATTATAATGAAAAAATTTAGTGGATATAGCACCAACTTTTCTCTTGATGGTAAAGTGGCCGTGATCACAGGGGGAGCCGCAGGTATTGGGCTCGCCATTGCTCAGTTATATGCCGAGAAAGGGGCTAAAGTTGCCTTAGTTGATAAATCAGAAAAGGTTACTGAGGTAGCTAAAACGCTAGGAAATAGCTTAGGTATTCAATGTGATATCACAAATTCTGAGTCAGTTTCACAAATGGTTCAACAGGTTTTACAGCATTATGGCTCATTGGATATTGCTGTAAATAGTGCGGGGATTGTGGCATTAGCTCCTGCGGAAGATTTAGCAGAGTCTGATTGGGACTTAACCATGAATGTGAACTTAAAAGGTACCTTTCTTGTTTGTCAGGCAGTTGGTAATGTCATGATTAAACAAGGAAAAGGGAAGATAATTAATATGGCTTCCCAAGCAGGGGTCATTGCTTTAGATCAGCATGCCGCATATTGTGCCAGTAAAGCAGCGATCATTGGCTTAACTCAAGTATTAGCGCTGGAGTGGAGCCCTAAAGGGATACAAACTAATGCAATTTCTCCAACTATTGTGATGACGGAATTAGGTAAAAAAGCATGGGAAGGGGAGAAAGGTGATGAAATGAAAGAAAAAATTCCTGCTAGACGTTTTGCTGAACCGTCAGAAATTGCGGCATGTGCGTTATTTTTAGCCAGTGATGCATCTGATATGATCACTGGACATAATTTAGTTATTGATGGTGGATATAGTATTCAATAATTATCTAATTAAAAATAAGCCAAATAATAATGTTATTATTTGGCTTGTAATAATAATTACAAAGTAGGATAACGAATTTTAATAAAACTTAGCTTTAATTATTTATCGGCCTGTAATAATGAAAGTGACATACTAATTAGCTTTTCAACAGTGAAACCAAAATAGTCAAATAACTGCTTAGCAGGTGCAGATTCGCCAAAGCTATTCATTCCCATTATTAACCCATCCAAGCCAACATATTTACGCCAGTAATCATCAATGCTAGCTTCAATGGCAATACGTTGACGAACATGATTAGGTAAAACCTGTTGTTTATATTCATCAGGTTGTTTATCAAAAGTATCAGTGGATGGCATTGATATAACATTGACGTTAAAACCTTGTGCGGTTAAAACCTGCCAGGCTTCAACCGCCAAGGTGACCTCAGAGCCCGTCGCAATTAACAATAACTCAGGTGATTGGCTATTACTTCGTAAAATATACCCCCCACGCTGGATACAGGTAAGTTGCTCAGAGGTACGTGAGTGCTGATGGAGATTTTGCCTTGAAAGGACTAAGGCCGTCGGCTTATTTTGTTGCAGTATGGCTTGTTGCCAAGCAACTGCGGTTTCTACTTGGCAACAGGGCCGCCATACGGAAAGGTTGGGAGTAGCCCGCAATGCGGCTAATTGTTCGACCGGTTGATGAGTCGGTCCATCTTCACCTAAGCCAATCGAATCATGGGTGTAAATCAGAATTTGCGGTAATTTCATTAAGGCGGCCATGCGTACCGCATTTTGAGCATATTCACAGAACATCAAAAAGGTTGCGGTGTAAGGGCGAAACCCTCCGTGTAATGCAATACCATTGGCAATGGCAGTCATGCCAAATTCCCGTACACCATAATGAATATAATTACCCGCAGGATATTCATTGATAGGTTTTGAGCCTGACCAGTAAGTCAGGTTACTCGGCGCTAAATCTGCCGAGCCACCCATTAGCTCAGGTAAAACAGGGCCGATAATATTGAGAACATTTTGTGAAGCCTGACGAGTGGCAATTTCTGCTGGGTTATTATTCAGGTGCTGAATGTACTCATTGATAACTGAACTAAATGATCCGGTGGGTTGGTTTGATAAGCGCTGGTTTAATTGAAGGGCTAATTCGGGATATTGCTTGGCATATTCCCGTAGAGCCTGTTCCCAACGTAATTGCTGTTCAGCACCACGCTCTATTGCATTCCATGGTTGGTAAATCTCTTCAGGGATTTTAAAAGGTGGGTACTCCCAGCCTAATTGTTGACGCGTTAATGCAATTTCATCGTTCCCAAGGGGAGCACCATGTGAACTCGCTGTTCCCGCTTTATTGGGGGAGCCATATCCGATAGTGGTGCGACAAATAATCAATGTTGGTTTAGAGGTTTGTTGATGGGCTTGCTCAATCGCGGCTTTAATTGCAGGACGCGAATGCCCATCAATGGCTCTAATAACATGCCAACCATAGGCTTCAAAGCGTTGTGCGGTATCATCGGTAAACCAGCCTTGTACATCACCATCAATAGAGATCTGGTTATCGTCATAAAAAGCAATCAGCTTATTGAGCTTAAGAGTCCCTGCTAAAGAGCAAACCTCATGGGAAATCCCTTCCATCAAGCAGCCATCACCGAGGAAAGTATAAGTAAAATGATCGACAACAGGGAAACCTGAGCGGTTAAAGGTAGCCGCTAGTGTTTTTTCCGCGATAGCCATTCCCACTGCATTAGCAATACCTTGTCCCAGAGGGCCTGTGGTGGTTTCAACTCCCGGTGTGTAGCCTAATTCAGGATGACCAGGTGTTTTTGAATGTAATTGTCTAAACTGCTTTAAGTCCTCGATAGAAACATCATAGCCCGTTAAATGAAGCAAACTGTATAGCAACATTGAGGCGTGGCCATTTGATAACACAAAACGGTCGCGATTAGGCCAGCAGGGGTCGGCTGGGTTATGTTGTAAGTAGTCTCTCCATAATACTTCAGCAATGTCTGCCATCCCCATAGGGGCACCTGGGTGACCCGAATTTGCCTGTTGTACAGCATCGATTGAAAGAAAGCGGATTGCATTTGCTAATTTATTTTGTGTTTGTGTGCACATAACAAAACTCCCAAATTAAAACTAACGTTCCCCATTTTCATATTCACTAATACGGGCTACTTTGGGTGCTGAACGTCCCCCTTCATAATGGGAAGCTAGCCATGTGTCGACGATTATTTTGGCTAATTCGGGGCCTATTACCCGTGCTCCGAAAGTGATAATTTGCGCGTCATTGCTTTTTTGTGCCCGCTCTGCTGAGTAAGTATCATGGCAAAGCGCTGCACGTATCCCCGCAACTTTATTGGCTACGATAGACATCCCAATACCCGTGCCACAAATTAAAATTCCGCGTTGATGTTTACCTTGTGTGATAGCGGTGGCGACGGCATGAGCAACGTCGGGGTACATTTCATCTTCAACCCCAGTCTTTAAGCAGTAATCTGTCACTTCAATATTTAGCTCTTTTAAATGAGCTTTAATTAAATCTTTCATTTCAAATGCAGCGTCATCAGCACCAATGGCAATAGATAGCATGATAGAGATCCTTATGATTGAACAAATGTTCATTAACTATTCAATTGTACTTAATAGAAAATAGGATCTTATGAACAAATAATCAATAGGTGAACATATGTTTTTATTTTTGGTATGCTTGATTCTGTGATCTAGGGCTTTAAATTACATTTTTTTTCGATAAATAGCGAAAAGTAGTCGTTTAAAAGCTATTTTATAAGAATGTTTGCTCTAAATCACACTTTGACAATCTGGTTATGGGCAAGGATAAAGAAAAGAAGGTATGGTTAATTTGTATCTTCATTGAACTTATGTTCATTTTACAAACCGCCGAGGATAGAACTATGTGTGAACACTGTGATTCAAAAGCAACGATGAGCGCAGGCATCCCAGAAAAAATGCAAGCCGTGGTTGCTTATGCACCGAAAGATTACCGTTTAGAAACGGTGGATGTGCCAAAAATTAGTGAAGAAGAAATTCTAGTGCGTGTAGAAGCTTGCGGTATTTGTGCAGGTGATGTGAAAGCCTTCGAAGGTGCCCCAAGTTTTTGGGGGGATGATGAACAACCTGCGTATATTAAAGCGCCGATGATCCCAGGGCATGAGTTTATTGGTCATGTTGTTGGTTTTGGTTCAAAGGTAGAAGGTTTTGCATTGGGCGACCGTGTTATTTCCGAACAAATCGTCCCATGTTGGGAGTGCCGTTTTTGTAAACGTGGTGAATATTGGATGTGTGAAAAACATGACCTGTATGGCTTCCAAAAAAATGTGAATGGCGGTATGGCTCAATACATGAAATTCACTAAAGAAGCGATTAACTACCATGTTCCTGTTGATATGCCAATTGAAGATGCCATTTTGATTGAGCCTTATGCTTGCTCCTTACATGCAGTGCAGCGCGCCAATGTCAAATTGGGGGATGTGGTAGTACTTTCAGGCGCAGGAACATTAGGCTTAGGAATGATTGGTGCGATTAAAAAGTCTGGTGCTGGGAAACTGGTTGTTTTAGACCTCTTTGATAAACGCCTTGAACTAGCAAAAGAATTTGGCGCGGATATCGTATTGAATCCGAAACGTGATGATGTGGATAAAATCGTTAAAGACATGACGGAAGGCTACGGTTGCGATATCTACATTGAAGCGACAGGGGCACCAAAATCTGTAGAACAGGGGCTGAAAATGATCCGTAAACTTGGAACATTTGTCGAGTTCTCTGTATTTAAAGACCCAGTGACCGTTGATTGGAGCATTATTAGCGACCGTAAGGAACTGGACTTATTAGGTTCTCACCTAGGCCCATATTGCTACCCGTTAGTCATTGAAGGTATCGGTAATGGTGATTTCCCAACAAAAGGTGTCGTCACTGATATCTTACCATTAGAAAAATTCGCAGAAGGCTTTTCTATGATGGCGAAAGGTGACCCGCATATTAAAGTGGTCTTAGACCCGAACCTATAATGCTGTAGCCGGTTCAAATTAAACGCGAAATAAAAAATAACGATAAAAATTGGACCTGAATAAATGTCACCCTACCAAGGCTTGTTATTCAGGTCCTAACCCAGCGAACAAGCACTGAGGTTAACGATATGATAATCAATAAATTGTCTAAAGTAACGGGTTTTTCACCAAAGTTACTACTTGGCTATTTTGGCGTCCTTATCTTTATGATGGGGGAAGGGCTAGAACAAGGTTGGCTATCGCCTTTTATTATTAGCCGTGGAATGAGTATTGAAGAATCTTCATTACTTTTTAGTGTATATGGTTTTTTTGCAGCGGTTGCCGCATGGTTATCAGGGGTGCTTGCTGAGATTTATACGGCGCGTCGAGTGATGATTTTTGGCTTTGTGATGTTTGTGATTGGCTCGGTTATTTTCTTATCCGTCGGGCTGCCAAGCAATAGTTTATCTATCATGGTCCCAACTTATGCCTTACGCGGGTTTGGTTATCCAATGTTTGCTTATGGTTTTTTAGTTTGGGTAGCGTATGAAGCACCTATTAAAAAATTAGGTTCAGCCGTCGGAATTTTCTGGTTCGTTTATAGTGGCGGGCTGGGTGTATTAGGCGTGATGTATTCAAGTTATGCATTACCTATTCTCGGTGAAATGGCGACGTTATGGAGTGGGCTGATATTTGTCACTATTGGGGCATTTATAGCGATAGCGCTCAATCGTAATAAAGCGGGCGATGTACAAGACAAACCAAAAGAAAAAGTTTCGCTCAGCTATTTATTTAAAGGAATTACCATCGCATTTGAAAACCCTAAAATCGGTTTAGGGGGCATTGTAAGAACCATTAACACATCAGCGGCATATGGTTTTGTGATCTTCATGCCAATGTTTCTCGCTGACTTTGGTTTTTCTCGAACAGAATGGTTACATATCTATGCCGCACTTTGGACTGTCAATATTGCCTTTAACCTTATTTTTGGGGTTGTGAGTGACCGAATTGGTTGGCGCAATATTGTGATTTGGTTCGGTTGTGTCGGTTGTATGATTTGTACCCTAATGTTTTATTACGTACCGTACTATTTCGGTCACAGTTATACCCTGATGATGATTGCCGCCGGTTTGTTTGGCGCATGCTTGGCAGGATATGTGCCACTTTCAGCTATCATGCCAACGCTAGCTCCTGAAAACAAAGGTGCCGCAATGTCAGTACTTAACTTAGGTGCTGGGTTAAGTACCTTTGTTGGTCCAGCATTAGTAGGGATATTCATTAGTAGTGTTGGGGCATTGGGCGTGATTTGGATCTTCTCAGGGCTTTATTTATTTAGTGCGATACTGATGAAATTTATCACTGTACCGCAAGAACTGCTTGAACAGTCAGCAAAGATGCAGCTAACACCAGAAAATAAGTAAATTGAGGGAATTATGAATAGAATCATTAATGAACCTGATCTTGTTGTTGAAGATGCGATTCAAGGCTATTTGAAAGCGCACCCTGAATATTTTGCGCAAACGGAGAACGCTCGGGTTTTAAAATATCCACAAGCGCCAGTACCAGGAAAAGTAGGGATTGTCACCGGCGGGGGTTCTGGCCATGAACCTGCATTTTTAGGTTATGTTGGCGAAAATATGCTAGATGCGGTGGCGATTGGCGAAATTTTTTCCTCACCAACCGCAGGCGCATTCTTAGATGCCTTTAAAGCGGCTGACAGTGGCGCTGGTGTTGCTTGCTTATATGGCAACTATGCAGGCGATAACATGAACGTCAAAATGGCGATGAAAAAAGCTGAAAAAGCGGGCATTAAAATTAAAACGGTGGTGGCAACCGATGATGTTGCCTCAGCACCCGCCAGCGAAAAAGAAAAGCGTCGTGGTGTAGCCGGTGAAATTTTAATGTGGAAAGTTGGTGCCGCCGCCGCCAGTAAAGGTTATGACCTAGATGGCGTGATTGGCGCAGCGCAAAAAGCTATTAATAACTGCCATTCTATTGGTGTCGGTCTAACGTCTTGCACCATTCCAGCGGTAGGGCATCCTAATTTTCATATTGAAGATGGCATGATGGAATTAGGCATTGGGCACCATGGTGAGCCGGGTATTGAAATCATGCCAATTCAATCTGCTGCACAAATGGCTCAAACCATGTTAACGCCAATCTTAGATGATATGCAGGCAAAACAAGGGGATGAAGTCGTGGTGCTAGTTTCTGGATTGGGCGCGACTCCCGTAATGGAACTGTATATTTACTACGCAGAAGTTGAAAAACAATTGAGTGAGAAAGGTGTGCGCATTGTTCGCAATTACGTAGGTAATTACTTTACTTCATTAGAAATGATGGGCGTTACTCTAACCTTAATGAAGGTAGATGATGAATTAAAAACACTGATGGATGTACCTGCGTATTCATTAGGTTTAACTCAGGTTAAGTAAAGGAGCCAGTTATGCAAGTTATATCAACGGATTGTGGCAGTGAAGTAACCCTTGATTTAGTGAATATTATTGTGACAAATCGTGAATACCTGAGCGAAATTGATGGTGCTATTGGTGATGGTGACCATGGGATCAATATGGCAAAAGGTTTCAATTTATGTGCCAAGGCAATTGAAGGTCGTCAACTATCATTGAGTGAAGGGTTTGAAGAAATTTCAGATGCGTTGATGGAAGGTATTGGTGGGTCAATGGGGCCGTTGTATGGTAGCTTCTTTATGGGCATGTCTGACAGCATTTCAGGTAAAACAGAGCTAACGCAACAAGATTTTCTCGCCATGCTGCAAAATGGGTTATCTGAATTACAAGATATCAGCAGTGCCACTGTTGGTGATAAGTGTTTAATGGACACGTTGATCCCCGCGACCCAAGCATTCGAAGAAGCGACAACATCAGGTAAAAGCTTTAAACAAGCGCTTGACGCAATGCAAGAAGCTGCGATTGCAGGGCGTGATTCCACATTGGATTTAGTGGCAAAAATTGGTCGTGCAAGCCGTTTAGGTGAGCGTTCAAGAGGCGTGTTAGATGCGGGAGCAACCTCTTGCTGTCTCTTGTTATGTCAATTGGCTCAAAGTGTCGAAAAACAAGCTGCTCTAGCTAATGCCTGATTACCTAACCTAGTCATTATATGGATATATACGTCACCGTTGTTTAGGCGTATATATCCACTCTATTTTACAACTTACTTATTAATTGCCACTAGAAACGCTATACTAAAACCTTATTATCCTTGTTGCGATTAACACCAATAAAGAGGAAACCACTATCTTATGGATAGATCACAAACATCTTCCGATATCGAGCTACTCACTGAAATTGCGATAGCGTATTATCGTGATGAAATTACTCAGGAAGAGATCGCCAATAAGTTTGGTATATCGCGGATTAAGGTGGGGCGCCTATTAAAGCGTGCCAAAGAGGAAGGCATTGTTGAGATCAACGTACGCTATCATCCTATTTTTAGTACTCAGTTAGAGCAACAATTACTCTCCCGTTTTCCAATATCCCGTGCATTAATCGCATTAGACCATCCAGATGAAGAAGAGCAACGCTATCAAGTTGGGACGTTGGTTGCCAATTATTTATCAACCACATTACGCGACAATATGATTGTTACTGTAGGGCAAGGGCGCAATGTGGCGGTTGTGGCAGACAGCGGAGGAGCTGTACCTGAAAAAGATTGCCGTTTTATCTGTGGGATAGGCGGGACTCATCGCCCTGGTGATTCGATTAATGCAGACCATATCAGCCGCCGATTAGCGAAAAAATTTGGTGGAACCAGTGAAACCTTATATGCACCAGCCTATGTTGAAAATAACGAATTAAAGCAGTCATTCATGAAAAACGGCACCATCAAGGAAACCTTAGATCGCGCCCGTAAAGCGGATATAGCGTTGATTGGTATTGGTGACATGAATGAAGACAGCTATATGGTTAAGCTAGGTTGGTTTACGCCTCGTGAAATTGTTGATGCCAGCTTAAATCAAGGGGTTATTGGGGATATTGCGGGTTATGATTTTTTTAATGCACAAGGGCAACATGTAGACACTGTCATGAATGACCGGGTGATTGGTTTAAGTATTGATGAGCTGAGAAAAATCCCCTGTGTAATTGCGATTGCATCTGAGTCATCAAAAGCGATGGCGATCATGGGGGCCTTACGTACTGGGGCGATTGATATTATCGCCACTAGTGCCAGCAATGTGCGGACGATTTTAAAAATGTCCCAATAATGGACGACACCTATCTTAAATAAGCAATAACCCTGTTGGTGAGCCTATGGCACATGACAATCCTCCTAAGGGTGATTGATTTTTGTCTTTTTTAAGCGGCATGGTGATGCTGTAAAAGCAAACCACCATGCCGAGAGCTACGTTGATAGCGAAACCGTGCTGTAAGCTATTTTTTATACAGCAAGGTCAACCGCCCAGTGATCATCAATAACAAAACAGCGGCACAGATTGCCATCAATACATTAAACCCTAGCCCCCAACTGATGGCCCATTTTAATTGTTCAAATGGTAATTGTTTTGGCATAGCCGCCAATGCATATTGCATAATGACCGAAACACTTGTCGCCCCCATCGCCGCGCCAATTTGTTGTAGTGTTGCGGTAAAACCTGATGCTTGGCCGACAAGCTCAGGGGTGACTTTTGCTAACACGAGATTTAACATTGGCGTCATAATCATGCCTTGTGTAAAGCCGATGAAGAATAATATTGGAGATAGCCATTCCACTGGGCTGTTTAATGAAAAAGCATACAATGCTATCAGGAGTAGCACATAACTTATCGCGTAGAATATGGCCCCCCAAAATATGACTCGGTCACCATAACGACGGGTCCAATATGGCGTTATAATTGATGAGATAACAAAACCAATACTTGAAGGAACAAATATTAAACCGGATAAAAACGGGGTTAAGCCCATGCCTTTTTGCAGTAGCAACGATAGCATCAAAGGGAAAGCAGATGATGTTGCGTACACGCTCATGACAACCAAAAGCCCAATGACAAAGTCACGATGGGTTAAAATGGATAGGGTAAATAACGGTGCTTTTCCTTGCTTTTCTAATCGTTTTTCTTGATAGACGAATAAGGTAAGAAGCATAATCCCACTAATGAGTAATACTGTGCCTATCGTTGACCATCCCCAGACGGGTAGCATGAGTAATGGAAATAATGCGCAACAAATACCGCTACTGGACAGGAATACACCATACCAATCTAAATTCACTTTCATTCGATGGCCTTCAAGTAGAAAACCCGATAAAAAAACAGCTACCGCACCAATGGGGAGGTTGACTAGAAAAATTGTCCGCCAGCCTAAGCCAAACAGGTCGAGTGTAATTAACCAACCCCCTAAAGCTTGCCCAGCAATAGCGGCCAATCCTAAACTCATTCCCAGATAGCCAAAGGCTTTTTTAGCTGTCTGCTCATTAAAATTAATGCGGATACTGGAATAGACTTGAGGGAACAATAAGGCAGCAGATAACCCTTGTAGAAACCGAGAAGTGACTAATAAAGATGCCGTTGGTGCTAAAGCGCAAAGTAGAGAGGTGATTGTAAACAGCGTCATTCCGACACGATATAAGCTTTTTTTGCCATAAATATCGCCCAATCGTCCCCCCGTGATCAGCAGCAGCCCAAATGCTAATTCATAGCCGACAATGATGAGTGTGATTTGTGTCAGATTGGCATTCAATGATTGCTGGATACTTACAATGGCTACATTGACAACAAACAAATCAAAAATTGTCACAAAACCTGCCAGTAATAAAACAAATAGCGCAATACTTTGGTGTCGGTTCATATTTTTCCCATTTAGACAGACAAATAAATGGGGACTATAATGAATGCATTATCCTGATACAATTTAACTAGTTATACTATTACTAAAAGCAATAGGCTATGAAAAATAGAGAACGTAACCGCCCTGAGTTGGCTGATTTTTTAAAGCAAAAACGTGAAAGTGTCTCTCCTGAATCAGTCGGTTTACCACGCACAACTCGCCGTCGAACGCCAGGATTGCGCCGAGAAGAAGTTGCCGCACTCGCTGGTGTTGGTTTGACGTGGTACACATGGCTTGAACAGGGCCGAGAGATAGGGGTTTCAACGCAATTTCTTGATAACCTGTCAAATGCACTTAATTTAAATACGGCTGAACGCCAGCATCTTTATCTACTTACGCATAACAGAGAGCCTATAGCGACTGGAAATACAGAACACTGTGTGCCTTCGGCAATTTCAAAAATGATCACTGATTTTCCAGATAACTATTTATGTTATGTGCTTAATTTGCATTGGGATGTACTGGCTTATAATTCACGTGCTGATGATTATTTTCATTTTTCCGAAGCTGAACCGTATTTATGTAATTTTCTTTATTTATTATTCACCGACCTTCGCTATCAAGAACGGTTTGCGGATTGGCCGTTAGTCGCTAAACAGTTACTCGCAAGTTTTCGTCGTGATTATGCTTTGACTAGAAATGACCCTAATATCAAAACATTAGTAAAAACGCTGGTGGGGCAATCTGCGCTATTTAATCAATTATGGAATAAGCATGAGATTTATCAGCCTTGTACTGGTGTCCGTGAATTGGTTTATCAAGGAAATTTAGAACATTATGACTACACATCACTGACGTTTGATATTGAAAAAGGGAATCGACTATTAGTTTATATTCCTAAATAAATTATATGCTTACTTCTTTTTAATCTCTCGCCTTGACGAGTTGCAACTTGAATTATTTAGGAGTATGTTTTTAAAAAGAGTTCACATAATATAATAAATAACATTATGATTTTATGTAGAACTATGGGAGATGGCATTCCTCCTGTTACAAAACCGCCCATGTAGGGCTGATGATGCCTACGTTAACCTTTTCAAAAGATAGGGTACGTAGGTATTATGTGCCCTGAATTTAGGGCATGAATGATCTAATAGGAAACTTTCCTTTCATTTATCCCGCCAGACATTAAAGGAAGTTTCTATGTATGCCTCTTTATTTGCAATAGCGCTGGGTTCTGTTCTCGGTGGGTGGTTAAGGTGGTTTGTTAGCCTGAAACTTAATCACTTTTATCCCAATATTCCCCTTGGTACTGTTGTTGTCAACTTAGTGGGTGGCTTTGTTATTGGTTTTGCTATTTCTTATTTTGCCAACGCCAATATTAGCCCCGCCTATAAGTTATTTATTGTGACGGGCTTTTGTGGTGCATTCACCACTTTCTCCACATTTTCACTTGAAGTGGTCGTTTTAATTCAAGAGGGAAAATTTGGCTTTGCCATCAGCACCATTGCCATCCATGTTATTGGCGCGTTGGTCTTTACTTTGCTCGGTATGCTGTGTCATCACTGGTTAGCACAGGGGTAATATTAACCTTATAAACTGAACAAACCATTTTTTAATGGAATGATTCGTTATAAAAAAGAAGAAACTCAAGCGATGCATTATCGCCTGAGTTTCTGTTTTAATTATTTTCTAATAAATGATGAGCTGTGGCTTCATCGGTTACTAACCCTGTGACCCAACCGCCATTTAATACCGCTTGTATCGCGTGAGTTTTATGGGAACCCCCAGCAAAAGCAATAACAGGTTTATTCGGTGGTGCAAATAGAGGGACGCTGGTGTGTGTGTCATCTAACGCTGTCGATAGCCTTTCCCCATTGGCTTGAATAAAATGGCCTAATAGCTCAGCGGCTACGCCTTTCTCAAGTAACATTTCCAGTTGTTCATCGGTGACAAAGCCTTCCGAATTCAGCGGGCAGCCTTTTCCCACCTCACCAATACCAATAAAAGTTATGTCTGCATTTAAGGCTTTTTCTGTTACTTCCTTATACACACGGTGTTGGCACCACATGGCCTTATCTTCTGGGCTATCTGCATATAGCGGGGCAGGTAAGATATAATGGCGACATTGCAGCTTTTCTGCAAAACGCAGTGGAATATCATAACGTGTTGCCGAACTGTCCCGAGCGATAGCGCCAATCAATGAAACACATTGATGTTGCGGGGTTTCTAGGTAAGGAAGGGCATCAATAATACTTCGTAATGTTCGGCCTGAACCAATACCGATCACTTGGGGGTTGTCTTGTTCGATTAATTGTTCCATTAATTCAGCGCCAGCCACTGAAATCATATCGAGGGTTGAGCCTGTATCAAGCTGGCCTGATGGAACCACACAACAATGTGTTAGTTGGTATTTCTGTTGAATTTCATTGGCGAGCTTAAGGCACTCAGTAATTGGGTGAGTGATCTGAACATGGACCATGCCTTGTTCTTTGGCTAGTGAAATAAGGCGTTGTGCTACTTGTCGTGATAAACCAAGTTCATGAGCAATTTCTTGTTGAGTTTTGCCTGCCACAAAATATAACCATGCTGCACGCGCTGCTTGCTCCATTTTTTTTAATTCTTTCTGCATGGACTGTCTCCTGCTTTTTTACGATATTGTAATTCTGGGCAATTGCTTATTAAAAGGGCAAAAGTCAATATTGTGAGCATTATCGCAGTAATTGTGATCAAGTTGAAACTAAAATATAACAAACGGGCATATGCCCAAACTTGTAGCAAATATTTATTCTAAGTTAAGGGGTCACAATGTTAAAGCAAAAATCAGTGTGGATGCACATCGGTGCTGGGTCATTTCATCGTGCTCATCAAGCTTGGTACTTACACCGCTTAATTCAACAAGGTGATGATAGTTGGTCAATCGCATTAGGGAATATCCGCAATGATGCTAATACATTGCTTGATAACTTAGCTAAACAAAATGGAGAATACACACTCGAAACGGTTTCCCCTGAAGGGGAACGTCAGTACGAAAAAATTACCTCGGTGCGTAAAATCCTTCATTGGGACTCTAATTTAAGCCAACTCGTTGAACAAGGTTGTGATAAAGCGACTCGAGTGATCGCATTTACCGTAACAGAAGCAGGTTATTATTTGACTCCACAGCATGAGCTGGATGCTGAGCAACCAGATATCAAGGCTGATTTGGCAGGCGCAATGTGTACTATTTATGGTGCATTGACCCATATTTTACGGGCTCGCTTAGCCGCACATGGTGAGCCGGTAACCTTATTAAACTGTGATAATTTACGTCATAACGGTGAGCGTTTCAGGCATGGTTTTTTATCTTTTTTACAATTAAAAGGTGAAACAGAATTATATCAGTGGGTAAAAGAAAGCACTCGCTCACCAAATACCATGGTAGATAGGATCACACCTCGGCCAACACCAGATGTGGCTGAACGTGTAAAACAACATACAGGCTGGGATGATAAAGCTCCGGTAATGGGGGAAGCATTCATTCAGTGGGTAATTGAAGATGACTTTATTAATGGGCGTCCAGCACTAGAAAATGTCGATGTTGAAATGGTAGATTCAGTATTACCGTGGGAAGAAGCCAAAATCCGTATTTTGAATGCAAGCCATAGCTGTATTGCTTGGGCGGGAACACTCATTGGTTTGAATTTTATTGATGATAGCACCCGTGAAGCGGCTATTAAACAGATGGCTTGGAACTATGTAACGCAAGATGTCATCCCTTCGTTATCACCAAGCCCGCTAGATCTTGAGCAATACCGCGATGTCGTTTTAGCTCGTTTTAGTAATCCTTACATAAAAGATACTAATCAGCGAGTTGCCGCTGATGGTTTATCAAAAATTCCAGGCTTTATCACTCCAACACTACAAGAATGCTATCAACGAGGCCAAGTTCCTGCAGCAACAGCAGTACTTCCCGCACTATTTTTTGTCTTTTTACAGCGTTGGGCACAAGGCAAATTACCGTATGAATACCAAGATGGCGTGCTTGATGCTGCATATTATCTACCCTTGATGAATGCCAGTGATGCATTGGAAAAATTCGTTTCCAGTGAAATGCTATTTAGCACATTAGCGCATTCAACGCAGTTTCATGAATTAATGAAAAATACAGTGGCAGATGTTGAACGCTGGTTGAAATCACCACATCAACCTCTGTAAGGAGAAAGTCGATGTACCTTGGAATAGACCTCGGCACTTCAGAATTGAAGGCAGTTTTAATTAATGGGCAGGGAGAAATTGTCTCCTCTAGCCATATGGCATTAACCGTGCAAAGGCCCCACCCTCAGTGGGCGGAACAATCGCCAGATAGCTGGTGGGAAGCGACTAATTCGGTGGTAGCCACACTTCGTCAAAAAGCACCAGAAGCATGGGCAGCAGTAAAAGCGATAGGTTTATCTGGGCAAATGCATGGTGCGGTATTACTTGATAATCATCATCAAGTGCTACGGGATTGTATTTTATGGAATGACACCCGAAGCGCGAATGAATGTGAATGGCTGATGGAAAACCACCCCGAGTTTTTGACAATAGGTGCCAACCTTGTCATGCCCGGTTTCACTGCGCCTAAATTATTATGGGTAGCACGTAATGAACCTGAGGTATTTAATCAAGTTGCTAAGGTATTGCTACCAAAGGACTATTTGCGCTGGAAAATGACTGAACAGTTTATCAGTGATATGTCAGATGCTTCAGGAACCCTATGGCTCGATGTCGCAAAGCGTGATTGGTCTGATGAATTATTGGCTGCAACAAATTTAACTCGCGAACATATGCCTACTTTAGTGGAAGGTGCAGAGAAAAGCAGTGTACTTCGTGCAGATTTAGCTTCCCAATGGGGGCTCAGTGCAGATGTTATTGTGGCGGGAGGCGGTGGGGATAACGCCGCCTCCGCTGTGGGGGTTGGTGCCGTTAATGAAGGGGATGCATTAATCTCTCTTGGCACGTCAGGTGTCATTTTTGTCGTGAACAATCAATTGCAGGCGGCACCACATCAAGGCGTGCATGCATTTGCTCATGCTTTACCAGACCGTTGGCATCAAATGAGTGTGATGCTAAGCGCCGCCAACTGTTTACGTTGGCTTTGCCAGTTGTTGTCTACAACGGAAAACCAATTGATGGATGAAGTAGGCCAATTGACTGAACAGCAAAAAAAACAATCTCCCGTGTTTTTACCTTACCTTTCTGGAGAACGAACTCCGCATAATGATCCTTACGCAATGGGGTCTTTTTTCGCCTTAAGGAATGAAACAACACGTGCTCAGCTTGGTTATGCGGTGATAGAAGGAGTGACGTTTGCCCTTGCAGATGGCATGAAAGTTCTAACTGAAACGGGCACACAAATTAGCCGTTGTAGTTTAACTGGCGGGGGAGCTCGTAGCCCTGTCTGGGCACAATTAATTGCCGATGTGATTGATATACCGATTGTTACACACCCTGCAAGTTCATCCGGTGCGTTAGGTGCAGCACGCCTAGCGTGGCTGGTGGATGGCGGAGATACCGAAACAGTATGCCAAAAACCTGATGTGTTAGACACTTATTCACCGCAAGAACAATACCAAACTTGGTTACATCAACGGCTTGATGTATTCCGTTTATTGTACCAACAGCAAAAACAAGCAAGGGAATTACTGCCACAGTAAGTCAGTATGGCGGTGTTCCCTACACACCGCCATTACTGTTAACTCTTCGCGATTGATTAAAATAACAAAATGACAATGAGGAAACTGCAATGGAACAGAAGCAGTATTGGCTTGGTTTACCTAAGCATTTGTTCTGGGGGTTCATCGCTATCGCTATTTTTATGAGTGGTGATGGTTTTGAAATGGCTTTTTTATCCAAACATATTACTGACTTAGGTTTTACACCGACGCAATCCGCTATGGTATTTACGGTATATGGCTTAATGGCAGCGGTTGCCGCATGGGCATCGGGTGTGGTGGCTGAAATTATTACTCCACTTAAAGCGATGATGATTGGGTTTATTCTGTGGATAGTGATGCATGCCTTATTTATGGCTTTTGGTTTAGGCCTGAAAAGCTATACTCTAATGTTATTATTTTACGGTATTCGTGGGTTGGCTTACCCGCTATTTATTTACTCATTTATGATGATGTTAGTACAGGTGATCCCCCGAGCTCACCTTGCTGCCGCAACTGGGTGGTTTTGGGCGATGTATTCTGTTGGGATAGGCGTAATTGGTAGCTATTTACCTAGTTTTTCTATTCCAATGATAGGGGAAACCGGCACATTATGGATGGCAATCGGCTGGGTCGCAGTTGGTGGTGCGATTGCTTATTTTAGCTTACGCCATGTTCCAGTAGACCGTTCAAAAGTAAACTTACCCATGAAGGATAAAATGGCGGAATTGTCGCGTGCTGCGACCATTTTATTCACCAATAAAGATATCTTTATGGCCAGTTTGATTCGCATCATTAACACGATTTCTCTGTTTGGTTTTGCGATCATCATGCCATTGCTATTTGTTGACCGCTTAGGGTTTACCATCTCAGAATGGTTACAAATTTGGGCCGTGTTCTTCTTTGTGACTATTTTTACTAATATTTTCTGGGGGATTGTTGGGGAGCATATAGGTTGGATACGCCAAGTCAGGTGGTTTGGCTGTTTAGGCATGGCTATCTCAAGCCTGATGTTTTACTACTTACCGGTCTATTTTGGGCATAACTTTGCGATTGCTTTAATACCTGCCATTTTATTAGGGATTTTTGTCGCTGCCTTTGTACCTATGACTGCGGTTTTCCCAAGTATTGAGCCTAACCATAAAGGCGCAGCGGTTTCTATTTATAATCTTTCGGCTGGGTTAAGTAACTTTGCTGCGCCTGCGATCGCCAGTTTGGTCTTACCTTTCTTTGATATTGTTGGCGTGGTTTGGGCGTATACAGGGTTGTATATTTTTGCAGGTGTTCTGACATTCTTTATTAAAGTCCCACAACCGGGTTTTGAAAATAATCGTAAGGTAAAAACCACTAAGTCTGTAGTAGAGCAGCAAACGAGTAATTAACTTATTTTATTAAACTCAAATCGAGCCCTATGGCCATATTATGGTTATAGGGCTTTTCTCATTTAGAGAGTAAATAAGGTATTAGAAAAGGCAAAAAAAGCGAAAGGTATATCCTCCTTTACAGTGGCAATATAAAGAGAAACAGATTAACGGTTAAATAAAGTATAATATTCCACGAAAATGGAAATATTAGTCATATTTGTAAGGCTGTTTCTGCTGTTATCGCGAGATTTATTGAAAATACATCCTGAAGCAATAGAATATAATTTCATAGATTAAAATTTAGTCTATAGTCGATCTTGTTATAAATAAGCTAATAAGTGAGATTAAATATTAATATCTGAACTATCATTAAGATGATATTAAGGAGACGATGCTTTCTGTTGTTATATCTGACTATTGAACAAGATTATTACCTTTATTCTAACCTACTTAATTCCTGTTTTGTTATCTATACATCTGTATTTTCGGTGTTATTATGATTTTTGTTGCAATTTTGTATTTTTGCAGCGAATTGCTCTTAATACTGATGTTTTATCAAACAAAATAAATTTTTTAATAAAGTTAAAAGATAAATTAAAAGCTTATAACACCAAAAAATAATCTAATAAAAAAAGATAAATGCGGGGAAAAAGTTATGTCACAGATGTTAGCTCTGTTTCTGATTGTGGGGATATTATATATCGGGGATGCTATTGCGGTTAGAACGAAAGCGTGGGTTCCTTCTGTTTTCGTGTGTGCGGTATTATTTTTAATCGGTTATTGGACTATTTTCCCAAAAGATATTGTCAGTATTGCGGGTATTCCTCAAGTGGTGGCAATTGCCTTAATGTATTTGCTAATTACCAATATGGGAACACTGTTATCTTTAAAAGAATTATTGCGTCAGTGGAAAACTATTTTAGTTTCATTAGCGGGTATTTTAGGGATCATCATTTTTACCTTAATTATTGGCGTAATGCTATTCGATTTAAATACAGTATTGGTTGCTGTACCTCCATTAGTTGGTGGTATTGTCTCTTCACTAATTATGTCAAAAGGTGCAGCGGAAGCTGGTTTGGTTGATTTATCGGTTTTCGCTATTTTAATTTATGTTATGCAAGGTTTTGCGGGTTATCCGTTAACCGCAATAATGTTAAAAAAAGAAGGGCGCCGAGTTCTGGAAAAATACCGTAATGGTCAATGGAAAGAAACATTAGCTACTGGAGAAACAAAAGAGGTTGAAGTCAAAACACTCGTTTCTGAAGACGAAATGCCTCGTATGTTTAAAAAAATTCCTAGCCACTATAATACAAGCTATTTCAAATTCTTACGTCTAGCTTTCGTAGGGTATTTAGCATATTTAGCGTCCAGTTTTGCCGCACCTTTTGTTAGTATTAGCCCTTTTGTACTGTGCTTATTATTCGGTGTAATTGCATCTTCATTAGGCTTTTTAGAAAGGCAGCCATTGCAAAAGGCTAATGGCTTTGGCTTTGCTATTATGGCGTTAATGTTGTTTATTTTTGATACATTAAACCATGCCACCCCAGATATGTTATTACGCCTAGTTTATCCGATGGTGGTATTAATTTGTGCTGCAGTGATTGGAATGTTTATCGCATCATGGATTGTTGGCAAAATTCTAGGCGTGACTAAAGAAATGGCTTTTGCTGTTGCGCTCACTGCATTGTATGGTTTCCCTGCAGATTACATCATTACCAATGAAGCGATTAATGCATTAACAAAAGATGAAAAAGAGCGCCAAGTATTAACTAGCCATATGTTAGGGCCAATGTTAGTGGGTGGTTTTATTTCTGTCACTATGGTTTCTGTGGTATTAGCGGGCATTATGGTTGCGTATATTGTTCCAGTAGCGGGGTAAATAAAACAATGGAAACAAGTACTTCAAGAATTCAGCGCCATTTAGAACAATTGGCAGAATATACCGCGACACCAGGTCAAGGTACAACGCGGATGAGCTATAGCGAGCAAGATAAACAAGCTCGTGATTATTTAAAGCAGGAAATGACCGCGTTAGGTTTACACGTTCGCGAAGATGCGATCGGAAATATTTATGGGCGTTTGGAAGGTCAACAGCCTGATTTACCGGCAGTTATTATTGGTTCTCACTTTGATTCAGTTCCTCACGGTGGTGCATTTGATGGACCAGCGGGGATAGTCACGGGGTTAGATGTTGTTGCTCGGATACGCGAACAAAACTTAACACCAAAGTACCCATTAGAGGTGATTGCGCTGGTGGAAGAAGAAGGAACCAGTTTTGGCCGTGGCTTGATGGCTTCAAGTGTGATCACGGGGCTAATTGGCACCAAAGAATTGCACCAATTAAAAGATAGGCAAGGGGTAAGTGCCGCTGAGCGAATGGCTGCTGCGGGTTTTAATGCCGACAAAGCGTCAGAAGCTGTGCTTGACCCTAAAAAAGTGAAAGCCTTTTTAGAATTACATATTGAGCAAGGTCCCGTATTAGAACAGGCGAATGAAGATGTTGGCATCGTCGAAACAATTGTTGGTATTAGCCAGTTAGAAATAAAACTCACAGGTAAAGCAGGGCATGCTGGCACAACACCGATGAATATGCGCGCAGATGCCCTTGTTTGCGCTAGCCGAATTATCAGCCAAATCCCTAAGCTTGCAGAAGCTGCGGGGGATAATACTGTCGCGACAGTGGGACGGTTGGCGGTTTTACCAAATGGGGCTAACGTGATCCCAAGTGAAGTCACCTTCAGTGTTGATATTCGTTCTAAAAACGATGAAGCCCTTAGAAAAGTCATCGCTCAAATTATGGCTTTAACAGAGCAAGAAAGTACTGAAGCGGGAATAGGCAGTGACATTATTCAGCCATTATATGTTCAACCGACTGAGCTAAATAGCGAGATTCATACTCTAATGCAAGAACATGCCAGCGCTCAAAAGCTACGTTTTCGTAGCATGGTCAGTGGTGCAGGGCATGATACGATGATTTTTGCACAGATCACCCAAACGGGACTGATATTTGTCCCAAGTCGCAATGGGCTTAGTCATCATCCGGATGAATGGACTGATTATGCACAAATTGCACGCGGTGTTGATGTGATGTTTGAAACCGTTAAGTCACTCATAGAATGTTAATTATTAATTATATAAGCCATGCAAAACGTTATTTTGTGATGGGGTAAAAGGTAGAAAAATGATCAGCAAAACTATTACAGCCGCAATCAAAAAACATACTCAAGAAATGATTGCATTTCGACGTGATTTACATGCTCATCCTGAATTGCCATTTGAAGAAGTACGTACAACAAAACGTATTGCCGAAGAATTAGACAAAATAGGCATAGAATATCGCTTAACTGAGCCAACAGGGGTTATCGCTGAAATCAAGGGGGCGAAGCCAGGCAAAACCGTTGCATTACGTGCTGATATTGATGCGTTACCCGTATTGGAATTAAACGATTCGTTAGAATATAAATCCACTACAGCAGGGAAAATGCATGCCTGCGGTCATGATGCACACACAGCCATGTTGTTAACCGCGGCCAAAGCACTATACGAGGTACGTGAAGAGTTAGCCGGCAATGTGCGTTTGATTTTTCAACCTGCGGAAGAGATTGCTCAGGGTGCATTAGCGATGATCAAACAAGGGGCTATCGAAAATGTGGATAACGTGTTTGGTATGCACATTTGGACAACGACGCCATCAGGCAAAGTTTCTTGTAATGTTGGCGGTTCATTTGCGTCTGCGGATTTATTAAAAGTCACCTTTAAAGGGCGAGGTGGGCACGGTTCTATGCCAGAGGCGACAATAGACGCTGCGGTTGTTGCTTCGGCTTTTGTGATGAATTTACAAGCTATTGTTTCTCGTGAAACCTCATCATTAGATTCAGCAGTGGTAACGATTGGTAAAATGGAAGTGGGAACTCGCTTTAATGTTATCGCTGAAAATGCGGTATTGGACGGAACGGTACGGTGTTTCGATATTGAAACGCGTAATCGTATTGAAGCCGCTATCCGCCGTTATGCAGAACATACTGCAGCGATTTATGGTGCAACAGCACAAGTCGATTATATTTATGGGACTTTACCTGTGATCAATGAAGAGCGCAGCGCACTGCTTGCTCAGTCAGTTATTTCGCAAGCCTTTGGTGAGCAAGCGTTGATCAACGAAAGGCCAACCCCAGGGGGCGAGGACTTCAGCTTCTACATTGAAGATATTCCGGGGTGTTTTGCGTTGCTAGGTACCGGGAATGCTGAGAAGGATACGCAATGGGCACATCACCACGGCTGTTTTAATATCGATGAAGATACGATGGCGACGGGGGCTGAGTTACATGCACAATATGCATGGGCCTATTTACAGCAGCAGGCATTTTAATTGAGTATGTTAATGCTCTTAGGGCTCGTTATTCTACCTATACCGGGCCTCCCTTTGACTTTGTTGCCTATTTATTTTGTTTATTAACACTCAGTATAGCGGCTAAGTATTTGGTCGCTATACATTATGATGGGCAAATATAGCCTCCCTTAGACGCTGTTGTTGTGTAAAACGTTGGTCTTCATTGAGTTGTGGGTCATGGGATAACTGCATTAGCATTTCATTCATATGGTGAACAGAGTTTTCACCAATGAGCCGGTCAACTTTTTCGATAATTTCATCATAGTAGGGCATGTTTTAAGCTCCAATTAATATAGTCTATGGCTATTAGAGTGTTATAGGTATTTATGATGTCAATTTTGTTTCTCTATGACCATAACGGCCATCGTATTGGGTTCTAAGGCTCGCATGATATGCGGCTCATCTCCTGGATAATGAATATAATCCCCAACTTTTAACTCGACAGGGTTATCTAATGGGCCAACCAAAGCCCTACCGGCCATAATAATGATATGTTCACTTACACCATGCATATGTGGTTCTGAAATACGGTCACGACCCGGTTGGGCAATAACAGTATAAATATCACGTCGTGAATCATTAGGTGCAGATGATAATAAAAATGCTAAATAATTAGCATGTTCCGCACTGACGGGAAGGGCTTCCCCGTGGCGTATCACAGTGACAGCATCTTGTTTTTCTTCAATTAAACGAGCAAAAGGGATATCTAACGCAACACAAAGCGCCCATAAGGTTTCGATACTTGGGTTACCACTACCAGATTCCAATTGCGATAAGGTCGACTTCGCAATACCTGCTTTACGAGATAACTCGGACAACGATAACCCATTTTTTTGCCTTTCACGAGCCAGTGCTTTGGAGATCAACTCAATGGGGGGCGAAGGTAAGTTCAATTTTTTATCCTATTTATAATACTCGCTACAGATGATGAGGCTTACGCATTTGTCACCTACCTGCAACTTGAATTTTTCTGAGTATTGATTGCACTTTATAGTAAAGGTCGACATAATGAACAAATGTATTTTATATCGAACGATTGGAAAATGCTAACTTCAACACTTAATAATAGCACAGTGAAAAATATCGCTCTCGTTTGTATTGCGGACTTAATTGTCGGTATTTCATATGGTGCACTTGCCCTTTCTCAAGGTTTTGATTGGTGGGTCCCTCTGACGTTATCTATTTTAGTACTTGCTGGAGCCTCTGAATTTTTATTTATTGGGGTTATTTTTTCAGGGGGAAGCCCCATTTCAGCTGCCTTAGCGGGTCTACTGGTTAATTCAAGGCATATTCCTTTTAGTTTTGCGGTTAGTGACCTAACAGGCAAGGGGGCAAAAGCGCTATTGGGTTACCACATCATGAACGATGAAAGCGTTGTATTTGGCTTAGCACAAGAAACAAATACAGAAAAACGCGCCGCATTTTGGCTGTGTGGGGTCGGGATTTTACTTTGTTGGCCTATAGGTGTACTGATTGGGGAAGTATTAGGCAGTTTAATCAGTGACACACATGTCTATGGCATGGATGCTATGTTTCCTGCGATTATTTTAGCGCTTTCATTGCCTGCGCTCACGGATAAACGCTTACGGATTACGGCCATTGTGGGCGCCGTTATTGCTGTTTTGGTAACCCCCGTCTTACCTGCTGGGATACCTGTTTTACTCGCATTATTGAGCCTAGTTATTTATATAAGGAAATAGTCATGACAAACAGCCCATGGTTAATATTTAGCGGGGTTTTACTACTAGCGGTCGGTACTTATTTAATGCGCGCATCTGGTGCATTACTTAGAGGCCGGGTGATTTTATCAGAAAATAGCAAAGCCCTTTTTTCAGCGGCAGCAATTATTATTTTGTTTTCTGTGGCCGTAACCTCTACATTATTTTCAGGAGAACAGTTGTCGGATTGGCAAAAAATAGTAGGGGTGTTAGTTGCAGGCGTACTTACATGGTATAAAAAACCATTTATTGTCATAGTCTTGTCTGCGGCAATTGTCACTGCGCTACTTCGGTTAATTTAGAATACAACTAATTGTAATTAGCGCGATAAAGCCCCTACCTAAAGAAAGTAGGGGCTATCAATTAAGCGGTTAAGTCTTTAATCGTCTCAGAAGGGCCATTGGTTTGTACTGACGCAATACCTTTTAATGCAGATTGTTTAGATGCATACATTTCACTTGTCGCAATGATCTCATGGTTAGCTGCTTTTAAAACGAAATAATAAGGCTGAGCAACATCTTTGGTGGATTTTTTTAATTCATAATACCCCATGGTAGGCTCCTGACTTTTGTGGTTAAAAATATGAAAACCGAGGAATAAATCATAAGCAGCAAATAAATATCTGCTTAAATAAGGTTAGTCGCTATTAGGTATTATTACTAGAAGAGGGGATAAAATTCAGAAAAAGTTCAAAAAAAAGCCCCTGATAAACAGAGGCAATCGTAGGATATATAGAACTCTTTATTATGTGGCTAAGATATCGGCTTCTATCTTATAAGGCTAGTCGATTATAGTTATCGATAAAAAAGGTTTTGCCGATAACGCCATGTAAGTTAACTGATATAGCTTACTACTGGGTTACTGGTGTATTGTTAGCTTTAGGCATCGGCATTGGAGTTATGTTCTTAAATTCAGGGACTTCCATCACGGTTACTTTAACCATGTAGCGTTTGCCATCTTCAATTTTAGGTGTATTATCCGCCAGCTTTTTTATTGTTTCATTTGGGGTAGTTGTCTGTTCCGCCACGTTATAAACCATATTATGGTGATTGCCATTTCCCATATGTTGACGTGGCATGTGGTTATTCCCTCCATTGCCGATGTTTGCTGCTGTCGCAGCAAAGCCGATAGACATTAACGTTAGGGCGAATAAACTGGTAGTTATTTTTTTCATTGCGATTTCCTTTATATTGGTGATGAACCAATAGTTAACCAATTGATTTCCACCCGCAATCGCTTTTACCTCCGCTGACTGAAGCTCCTTAATTACTGCACTTTTTGTTCAATCTTAATTCATATTCATGAGAAAACAGTGGGTTAGTAGACTTTTTTTTACATTTTTAGACCTCTTGTGCTAATGGGAACTTAAGCACTGGAGACATCAAATCGGATAGTCTACGATGGTAAGTTAGGTTCTATATCAATAAAACCCTAACAAAGTGAGCGTATATGTCTGATAAAAAAACACCCCTTTCTTTGCTTGATTTAGCACCAATTATTCAAGGTTCCACAGCCAAGGAGGCTTTCGCTCATTCCCTTGATATCGCAAAATTAGCGGAAAAATTGGGTTATCACCGTTATTGGTTGGCAGAGCACCATAATATGACAGGGATAGCTAGTGCTGCGACTTCAGTGTTAATTGGCTACCTTGCCGCGAATACTCACACTTTGAGACTTGGTTCTGGGGGCGTCATGTTACCGAACCATTCACCATTGGTGATAGCCGAGCAATTTGGCACACTTAATACGTTGTATCCTGAGCGAATTGATTTAGGTATTGGGCGAGCTCCTGGAAGTGACCAAAGGACAATGCAAGCATTACGTCGTCATATGAATACGGATATTGATAATTTCCCGCAAGATGTAGCACAAATCGTGAGTTGGTTTGATGCAACTAACCCAGAGCCTGCGGTACGCCCGGTTCCTGGGTATGGTGAGAAAATCCCCGTATGGCTACTTGGCTCAAGCTTATACAGTGCGAGGTTAGCGGCTCAAATGGGGTTACCATTTGCGTTTGCTTCACATTTTGCACCGGACTTGCTGCTGCAAGCACTTGAGGTTTATCGTGCTAACTTTAAGCCATCATCACGGTTGTCAAAACCTTATGCCATGGTCTGCATTAATATTATTGCGGCAGACACCCAGCGCGAGGCCGAGTTTTTATTTACGTCGATGCAACAAGCTTTCGTTATGTTACGCCGAGGTCAGCCATCGCAGCTTCCCGCCCCTGTTGAAAGTATGGAAAACATTTGGTCGCCAGCAGAGGAATTTGGTGTGCAACAAGCATTGGGGATGTCATTAGTGGGGGATAAAACTAAGGTGGGTTACGGTTTACAAACCATTTTACGCCAAACTCAAGCCGATGAAATCATGGTAAATGGTCAAATTTTCGATCATCAAGCACGTTTATATTCCTTCGAGTTAGCTATGCAAGTCATGAATGAAATTGTTTAAATTAGCTTCATAGCATTTGTTTGCAAGAGCGCGGGCAATCAACTTTTATTCATAACCAGAAAAGATAACCCAGAGAACTCTGGGTCATTGACGGTTAGCAAGCGATTTGCGGGTGGTGAGGCTCTAAAGGCGGTAAACCATGCGCTGCTCGCGCTCTGTCACAGGCTTCATTATATATTCCATCCTGCCAAGATTGCTCAAATTCACGACACGGCGTAGGCCTTTGAGCATAAATGGAACAAGATACACATTTGCCTATTGTGCCTTCTAGGGCGGTACAACGGGTGTTTTGTTTTTGGTTAGTACCCTGCATACAGCTCATAAACGGCGTAATCTGCTCAGTTAAATGTTGGGGAACAACACCGCCGCCGCTTTCGGCTTCAGCCCAATAAAATGAGACACGAAAATAGGCGCAACAAGCACCGCAGCTTATACAGGGGTTATCTGAAGGATCAGTTTTTAGTATATGGACATTAGTCATATTAAAAACCACAAATAAATGTTGATAGAATTCCCATAGAAAATGGGATGACGCAACACAAGCAGGAAGCCCAAGAAAACGTTGCTCAGATTTTATTATCTAATGTTATGTTAGTTGATGGCAATAATTTTCAGTATAAAAGCCCGTGTTTTATTATTAAATGCAGGGTTAATGTGATTAATCATAAATTTACAGCAATAAAAAACCTGCTAATAAGCAGGTTTTTGTATCGATGAGTGTTTAAAAACTAGACATGTTTTAATTCGCCATCATCGTCTTGGTTAAATACGGTTTTATCCGTTTCTCCCATAAGTTGGCTCGTCACCGTACCGGCGGTCATTGAACCACTGACGTTTAATGCGGTACGACCCATATCAATTAATGGTTCAACAGAGATTAATAGTGCGACTAAAGTGACGGGTAGCCCCATTGCTGGCAACACAATTAATGCTGCGAATGTTGCGCCACCACCGACACCAGCAACCCCCGCTGAACTGATTGTGACAATACCAACTAACGTTGCGATCCAGAGGGGATCAAATGGGTTAATCCCCATTGTTGGTGCCACCATGACGGCTAACATAGCAGGGTAAATACCGGCACAACCATTTTGACCAATGGTTGCCCCAAAAGAGGCAGAGAAACTGGCAATAGATTCAGGAATACCGAAACGACGAGTTTGTGTTTCAATATTTAATGGAATACTTGCTGCGCTCGAACGGCTCGTAAATGCAAATGTTAATACAGGGCCTGCCTTCTTAAAGAATTTAATTGGGTTTAAGCCGGTAGAGGTAACCAATATACCGTGTACAACAAACATGATGGCTAGTGCCACATAGGATGCGACAACGAAAGTACCCAAGTTAATAATGTCGTGAAGATTCGAACTCGCAACCACTTTAATCATTAGCGCCATAACACCATAAGGGGTTAAACGCATCACTAAGCGAACTAACTTCATCGCCCATGCTTGTAATACATCAATTGCTGCTAATGCTTTTTCACCGCGCTCTTTGTCATCTTTAAACAGTTGTAAAGCGGCTACCCCTAAAAAGGCAGCAAAGATAACGACACTGATTATCGATGTTGGATTAGCACCGGTTAAATCTGCGAATGGGTTTTTAGGGATAAAGGATAAGATTAACTGAGGTACAGTTAAGTCAGAGACTTTACCAATGTAGTTACTTTCAATAGCGGATAGGCGGGCTGTTTCTGGCTGGCCTTGGACTAGGCCTTCAGCAGTCAAACCAAATACGTTAGCAATTAAAATACCAACTAATGCGGCAATAGCCGTGGTAAACAACAATGTACCAATGGTTAAAAAACTAATTTTACCCAGTGATGACGCTTTATGTAGCCTTGCTACTGCGCTTAAAATTGAAGCAAACACTAATGGCATAATTACCATTTGTAATAGCTGAACATAACCATTACCAACAATATTAAACCATAGAATGGAGTCTTTTACCGTTTGATGACCACTGCCATAAACTAGGTGCAGTATAACGCCATAGGCGACACCAAAAACCAGACCTACTAACACTTTTTTAGATAGGCTCCAGCCTTTAGCTCCCAGTTTTGCCAACAGTATTAGCAGTGCTACAAAGCCGAGCACATTAATAATTAGAGGAATATTCATTCCGAACTCCAAATCATATTTTTATAAGGTATGTTACTTGCCCTTTAATCCTTAATGGTTATAAGGATTTAGTTGCTTCAAACAACTGGTTATATGTTATCAATAGAAAAAGCACATTTCTTATATCAAATAGTAATAAGATAGTATTATTCATACTTACAGTATATGACAAAACTTTAATTTAGATAGCAAAGTGAGTATCTAACTGATAATGAATGTATTTTATCACATTCTCAATTTGGCTATAAAAATCCAGTTGGTATCCAATAGGCAAAAAACAGGCACAAACCGTCAAAATAACAGCAATAAAACGCTCTGTTCGTTTGCTATTTTTCCCTCGAATGATGGGAAAACAAAAACGTTGAGGTAATGGCCATAAAAACGGTACACCAGATGGTGTAAGCATATCGGCGATTAGGTGGCTGAGGTAACCTAATAAAAAGGCTTGAATAAGGTCATTTGGCACTTGCCATTCTACTGGCATCCATTGATAACAAGCTGCCATTACTAGTAACCATGCAACTAAGCTATGAGTAAAACCCCGGTGACCGCAGAGTTTAGAAATTGGTAATGAAAAAATGCGTAGCAACCTGCCGGGAAGAGATGAAGGGTGGTCAATATCGGGCAATAACGCGCCTAATAATGCACCCGGAACCATGTGTAGCCAATCACCTTGAGCAAGCTCAGGGGTGAGTTGAAGTTTATGGGCCATTATTAAAGAGGCGACGGAAAAAAGCAGATGCCCTTCAGCAGTCATGGTGGATAAAATACCATCTGTTTATCTATACAGTTAATTGGCAGTATAAAGTGTTTGAAAAGAATATGATAGAGGCAGAAAGGTAAAAAAACTCTTATTTATTAGCAAATAAGGAAAGGATTTTATATTTTTAAGCAAATCCCCTACCTAAGTAGGCAGGGGTGAGTGATAATTAATCAACATACTGATTCTTAACGTAAATGCTCAGCCTTTAACTCATTCAAAGAGGTGAGTTTGATATCGGCTAAGCCAAAGCGAGGGTCATTAAAATGCTGGCTATCAGGCACAACAATAGAGCGCATTCTTGCAGCCTTCGCAGAAATCATACCGTTAAAAGAGTCTTCCAATGAAACACAATTAATTGGTTTAGTTGATAATTCAGAGGCTGCTTTAAGGTAAACTTCTGGGTGTGGTTTACTCATCGGTAAATCCGCTGCGGAAACGACGGCAGAAAAGTAGTCACGAATATCCAGTAAGTTTAACACTTTTTCTAACATGTACAGGGGGGAAGCTGAAGCGAGGGCTATTTTTAGATCCATCGAGCGGCAAAGTTCCATCGCATGTTGTACGCCTGGCAAAATGGGGCGAGTTTCTTCAACTAAGCCAACAACTCGGTCAATAATTCGTTGTTTGGCTTCTTCTTGGCTACATCCTTGCCAAGGGGAAGCGTGGTACCAAAGTTCAACCACATGGTCAATACGTAAACCCAGTGTATCAGGCAGGGTATCTGCAATTGAAACGTCGACACCAAGTTGTGAAAAAACTTCAAGTTCAGCCTGTGCCCAGAAAGGTTCCGAGTCGATCAATAAACCATCCATATCAAAAATAACCGATTGGATGGGAAGGTTATGGTACATATCAAAACTCCATTCAGGTCGTATTAATTAACGAGCCAACTATAGTACCAGCAAAGGGCTAATATTCGTATTAATTGACATCAGTATTATCAGCTTTATGGCAAGATAATTAGGCATTCTGCGCGATAAATCGCCTTGAACCCAGGATGTTAGTATGTTGAACATTCTGAAAGTCGAATTATTACTATCAATAATGAATTGAAATTTGGAGGCATTTCATTATTTCAGCTATTATTAGCCATGAAAGTTTATCAAGAATAATAACTCTGAGGAAAAGCAGTAATGAATTACCACAATGCCAATTATGTCGCGATCGGCAAACGTATTTTTGGGTGGGTTGTTTTTCTGGTAGCATTAATTTCGACGTTAGCGTCTTTAATTAAACTTGCTGGCATGAAAGGGCTTGCAGGTGAAGGCATTAATGCGGTTGCCAATGACTTTATTAAATTAATGGCTGAAATGGTACGTCAAACGACACCGTTTTTAAATTTCTTTTGGAATAACTCACCAGTGCCTCAAGTCGCGAATGGCTTTTCAGGTAGCAATATTGGTTTTATCATTATTTTTATCTTTATTTTTGTTGGGCTAGCGCTTAGTGCTTCAGGTTTACGTATGTACCGGCAAATTAAATTTATCCGCGAAAGCTTAGAAGACCACGTGATTATAGAAAAAGCGAAGGGGTTAGAAATTTCCAAAGAAGAACTCGAAGCAAAAGTGACTATTCCACGGCACACTATTTTTACACAATTTTTTATTCTTTATTTTTGGCCTATTGTTTTAGGAATTGCCTTGTATTTTCTATTACGTTTCTTGAACTGGTGATTTTCAAATTTTACGTTATGAGAGTGTTAGCTGTGTTTAGCGACTCGGGGCACATACTTAGGTATGCTCCCCGAGATATCAGTATTTACCGCTAATTCATAACGCAACTTATTTGGCTGGTTGATACTTTGTGATTAGAGTTGCTAAAAAGTTATTTTTCGTTGAGTAGGTTATCTACAATAGTACGTGCTAATTGATAACTTTGTTCATTACCAAAAATATGGGCTTGATTGATTAAATAATACAACTGGTAAATGGGTTGCCTATCTAAAAAACCATTTGGAAGTGGCCAAACGCTTTGGTAGCCATCAATAATTTGTATTGGTAATTCTTTATATAGTGGGAGCATAGCAATATCACATTCTCTATCTCCCCAATAACATGCTGGGTCATAAAGTACGCCATCAATTTGATGGGTGATAGAGCAGTTAGCAGGCCATAAATCGCCGTGTAAAAGAGAGGGTTGGGGTTGGTGACCTGCTAGCTTGTGTTTAACAATATCGACAATTTGCTGAATATCGGCAAAAACCATCCCTTTTTCTGAGGCAAGTTGTAATTGTAAGCCAATCCGCTTTTCTGCAAAGAATGAATTCCAGCGCTTTTCCCAACCATTGGGCTGAACCACAGTGCTTAGCATGGTATCAAAATCAAACCCATAGCTGGGTTGCTCTTCCCATTGATGTAACCTTGCTAATTGTTGACCAAAGTGCCAAGCGTTGGTGCTATCAAAGGGTTTAAGAGGAAAATATTCGAGAAGAAGAAAGCTGTGGTGTTTGTTACTACCTACACCATAAACCTTTGGTACAGTTATGGTTTGGCTTTTAGCGAGCATTTCAAGTTGTTCGGCTTCTTGCTTGAACAAAGGTAAAAATTCACGCCGATTTTGCTTAATGAACACGGTATGGTCGCCGTAGTCAATTCGTAGCGTATGGTGAATATCACCACCAGAGAGAATGACTTTGTTACGTAGCTCTGCCTCACCTAAGTGTTCACTTAATAAACGACACATTGCTTGCCACATGACTCACCTCGCCTCTGCTTTGGTATTCATTAATACAATACTATAGTGATAATTTAGGAATTAACAGTGATAATTGTTTAAAAATAAGAGGGTATCACGAAAAAACTGAATAATTATCAGGTATAAAACCTAAATCTAGGTTATTGCAGAGGCGGTTCGGTTTACTTGTTTTTTATTAATTAACCCCGAGGTCTGCTGGAGAAAATAATTAACCATTTTAATAGTGTTGTTAGTTAATAATTTTATCAATAAAAGAGGAGGGATATCAGTATGCCAAAGTGTTTGTATGTTATCTTTATTCAGAAAGGAAAAAGCTGAACTTATCATACAGCGGTTCAGCTTTTATTTTTTCTCTCAATGCATTATGCGGTATGCATACTTTGAGGGTTAGTTTGGTTTCTTTTTCGAGCTAACACTAATTTGCTATATAACAGAGCAATTACAAAATAAACTGCTTGAGTAACTACAATTGTTGGCCCAGTGGTAGCGTTGATATGGAAGCTTAGAATAGTTCCTATCACACTTGATGTTACCGAAGCGATAATCGCGACAACGAGCATTTTCCCGAAGCTCCGACACAGAACAAACGCAATAATTCCCGGTGAGATCAGCATGGCAATAACCAGAATGATCCCAACAGCTTGCAGTGAAGCGACAATGGTTAATGCAAGTAAAGACAGTAAACCATAATGAATCAGCTTGACGGGTAGGCCAATCACACGGGCTTGGTTTGGATCAAAGCAATAAAGCATAAAGTCTTTACGCTTCAGTAAAATAATTGCGATGGTGATTCCGGCAAACAGTAAAATCTGTTTAAACTCACTATTGGTTATCCCTAAAATATCACCAAAAAGAATATGTGTGAGGTGCTGCTCAGTATCGATTTTGGCAAACATAACCAAACCAATGGCAAACATACCTGAGAAAACGATCCCCATAACCGTATCTTCTTTTATTCGGCTATTTTCTTTTAAATAACCTGTTGCAACAGCACAGAATAAACCCGAAGCAAATGCCCCAATAGCGAGTGGGATACCTAATACTGAAGCGATAATAATACCCGGCAAAACAGCATGGGAAATAGCATCCCCCATTAGTGACCAGCCCTTTAACACCAAAAAACACGAGAGAATAGCACAGACGGTCCCAGTGACTATTGCGGTAACGAGTGCTTTTTGCATAAATGGAAATGCAAACGGAGCCATCAATACGTCAATAAAATCACTCATGAGATGCTCCTTGTTGGTGTGATTGGTGGAGCTGGGCGACTTCTTTCCTTGCCTTACGGCGTGAAGCAAAAATACCGTGTTTAGGTGCAAAGAAGAATGCCAGCAGGAAAATAATGGTTTGTAATGTGACGATAAGACCACCAGTAGCACCATTAAGGAAATAGCTGATATAAGCACCAACTGCGCTCGTGACTGTGCCAATGGTAACTGAAATTATAAGTAAGCGCTTAAACTGATCAGTTAATAAATATGCGGTTGCTCCTGGGGTAACTACCATGGCAATAACTAATATAGCGCCAACAGTTTGTAATGCTGCGACCGTACAAGCACTTAATAACGTGAAGAAAATAATTTTCAGACGTAACGGGTTTAACCCAATAGAACGAGCATGGCTTTCATCGAAAAAGACGGCTAATAAATCTTTCCATAGACATAGTAAAACGATGAATGAAACACCGATAATAATTTCTACTTGTAAGACATCAGCATCAGCAATGCCTAAAATATTACCGAAAATAATACTTTGCACATTTACTGAAGTCGGGTTTAAAGAAACAATCAATAAACCTGCAGCGAAAAATGTGGAAAAAATAAAGCCTATGACAGCATCTTCACGTAACCGCGTTAAATGTTTTATTAATGTCATGGCAAGTGCCGCAAGGATACCAGTAAAGAAAGCCCCCGCAGCATAAGGTAAACCTAACGCATAAGCACCAGCCACGCCTGGAACAACGGAGTGGGAAAGTGCGTCTCCCATTAATGACCAGCCCTTTAACATCAAATATGCAGATAAAAAAGCACAGACTGCACCGACAATGGCGCTTACCCAAATGGCTTTTACCATAAAGTCATATTGAAAGGGCTGTAATAACATTTCAATCATTCGGAACCCTTAGTTTGATTTTTTCGAACTGGCGCATCATGGTCATGACCATAGAAGACAGCAGCTCTTTCATCATCGGTAATAACAGTAACAGAACGCGGGTCATCGTCGTCATGAAGTTCTTGACCTGACAAGTTGATATGGCGCAAGACCCCACCAAAGGCTTGTTGTAAATTTCGTTGTGTAAATGTGGTTTCGGTCGGACCACTCGCCAATACAGTGCGATTAATTAAAATCACATGATCACAAAATTCAGGAACACTCCCTAAATTATGGGTTGAAACTAAAATCAGGTGCCCTTCATCCCGCAAACTGCGTAATAGGTCGATAATGGCATTTTCTGTTTTAACATCAACACCGGTAAACGGTTCATCAAGTAATAGAACTTTACCTTCTTGTGCGAGAGCCCGAGCGAGAAAAACCCGTTTCTTTTGACCACCGGAGAGTTCGCCTATCTGACGATGCTCAAGCCCTGTAAGGTCAACTCTATCTAGCGCCATTTTTACGGCATCTTTATCTGCTTGTTTGGGAATACGGAAAAAACCCATTTTTCCGTAACGCCCCATCATCACAACATCTGAAACTAAAACGGGAAAATTCCAGTCAACTTCTTCTGTTTGTGGAACATAAGCAATGACGTTTTCTTTTAAGGCAGCTTTGATGGGTTGTTCGTTTAACATTACACTGCCAGAAGATGGGGTGACTAGCCCCATAATCGTTTTAAACAGCGTCGATTTACCACTCCCATTTACGCCAACGAGAGCACAAATAGAGCCACCTGAGATATTGAAGCTTGCGTCATAGATAGCTGTATGGCCATTGTTATAGGTTACAGTTGCATCATCGACGATAAGATTCGGGTGTTCGAATTGATTAGAGTGATTCATATTACTGTGAAAATCCTTTCGCTATCGTGTCTACAGTCGTATTTAACAGGTCAATATAAGTGGGTACAGGACCATCAGCAGTGGATAATGAGTCTACATATAATACACCGCCATATTTTGCCCCTGTTTCTTTACTGACCTGACGAGCTGGCTTATCAGAAATAGTACTTTCGCTAAATACGACAGGGATCTTATATTTGCGTACAGTATCAATGACTTTTTTAACTTGCTGTGGAGAACCTTGCTCTTCAGCATTAATCGGCCACAAATAAACCTCTTTAAAGCCATAATCTTTAGTTAAATAGCTAAATGCCCCTTCACTTGACACCAACCAACGTTCGTTTTCTGGGATACGGTTTAAACGTTCGCGAAGCGGAGCGTCAAGTGCTGCAATTTGCGCCGCATATTTTTTGGCATTTGCATTATATATTTCAGCATTTTCAGGATCATATTTCACTAAGGCTTCACGGATATTTTCTATATATATTTTAGCGTTAGCGGGTGACATCCATGCATGAGGGTTCGGGTTATCTTTATATTCACCCTCACGGATTGGCATGGGTTCAATCCCTTCGGTTACCACGACAGCAGGGACATTTTTGAAGTTTTCAAAGAAACGTTGGAACCAAACTTCTAAATTCATACCATTCCATAGGATTAAATCCGCATCGTAGGCTTTCATTATGTCTTTAGGGGTTGGCTGATATCCGTGAATTTCAGCACCCGGTTTGGTTATTGACTCGACAATTGCGGCATCACCAGCTACATTTTGTGCTATGTCTTGAATAATTGTAAAAGTAGTAACAACTTTAAACTTTTTCGCAAAGGCGGGTTGGCTAGCAAATATAATTGCTGTTAGCACAAATAAGGTTGTTATTAGAGGTGCAGATAAACGAGATAAATTCTTCTTCATAAAAATTGACCCTGACATTATTGGTTTAGCGTTTTCTAGCATATAGTTGTTAAGGTTTATAACAATTACATTTTATAACCCAACTGATAATGATAATCAATATCGTTTGAGTAAATAAACACAAATATTGTGGAATAACATACATACCCATTATGAAATGCTGGTTTTTATTGTTATTTTGTATGACTAAAACACGTCCTGAAGTAAAAGTTAAGTAAAAATAATTTTATTTTTCCTAGGATTAGTTATTCTTCCATCGGCTTAAGTAGCAGAGGATTATAATAGTGAAGAAAATGATTAGCGGGGCTATTCTGTTACTGCTACTTGCTGGTTGTTCTAGTGAACCAGATAGACCAGTGGCGAAGCAACGAATGTTGGATAACCCTAACACCTTGCCAGCGACGACACAAAATGGTGTATTCCCTCGCACTCCTTTTGATGAATTTATTCGGGACTCAGCAGCCCGCTACAGTATTGATGAAACTTTAATTAGGGCCATCATTGAGGTAGAGTCGAATTTCAGGCCGGAAGTTGTAAGCAAATCAAATGCGATTGGTTTGATGCAAATTAAAGCATCAACTGCGGGGAGAGACGCTTATCGTTATCAAGGAAAGTCCGGTGAACCTAGTTCTAGCGATTTAAAAGACCCTCGAAAAAATATTGATATAGGCACTGCATATATTCGAATTTTGAGGGAGCAGCAGCTTGCAGGTATTAGCCACCCGCAAACGTTATATTACGCAACAGTTGTGGCTTATGTGAATGGCGCAGGGGCACTATTAAGAACGTTTGATAATGATAAAAGTAGGGCAATAGCTATGATTAATAGTTTATCACCTGAAGAGTTTTATCAACACGTTCAAACTAAGCATCCCGCACCACAAGCTCCGCGCTATTTGTGGAAAGTTAAAAATGCATACAATGCATTAGCGATGTCTTACTGATATTCCTTCAATAAGTGTGGGAGTTGCGCGACAATCTCAACAATACCGTTGATAACAAATTGCACTCCCATACAGATTAATAAGAAACCCATTACACGGGCTATTGCATCAATACCGCTATTTCCTAACCATCGCATAATTGATGTCGCACCTCTCAAACCAATCCACACGATTAGACTCGCAATTAAAAAGGTGAGTATTGGCGCTACTTTTAATACCCAAGGAGCAAAGCTGACATTCCCTTGCAATGAGGCCGTTGAGCTGATGATCATCGCAATAGTACCTGGCCCCGCAGTACTTGGCATTGCTAATGGAACAAAGGCAATACTGGGTGACTCTTGGCGTTTTTTAGGGACATTAGGGTCATCAAGGGCCGCTGCTGTTTGGTCTTCTCCTGAATCATTACTGGGAAATAACATACCAAAACCAATAAATGCAACAATTAACCCACCTGCAATACGAAGCCCAGGTATTGATATACCAAATGTATTCATCACTAATTGGCCTGCATAAAAGGCTATAGTCATAATTGCGAATACATAAATAGAAGCGAGTAACGATTGGTGATCACGTTGCTCTTTGGTCATATTTGCGGAAATACTGAGCATGACCGCAATCGCTGTTAAAGGGTTAGCGAGTGGAAGCAATAAAACAAGGCCAATACCAACAGCTTGAAATAGCTCGAGGAAATTTGTCATAGTGATTAAATACAAGCTCCCAGTTTAGATAGATGAGTACCCTTATCTTAGATGATAACAAAATTTGTTATAGATCTGTACCTTAGCATATCTACCTAGATTAATGTTTTAATATTAAAACAAAATACGATTAAGAATTTATGTAAACTACAAATGAGTACTGGGACGAAAAAGTTGTTCACATTAACTGTGGATAACCCTCAGTTTCCTTTGTGAATAACTCAATTAACTTTATCAATAACATAGACATATGTGGATGAGCTAAAAGTATTCAATTATAATAGGCAAAAAAAACCTTTTTATGGGGGTCATAAAAAGGTTAAGGGCATCTATTAACAGGTTGTCTTAATGTTGATGTGTTATAGATTGTAACGGTTACAATGTTATTTACTGGTAGTTTATGTAAATTCATTAAAAGAAATCGTTTAGCGTTCATATAGGATGAAAAATAGTATGTTAGTTGGAATTAACCATTTAACCATTGCAGTGACTGATGTTGAGAAAAGCATCTTCTTTTATCAATCATTACTTGGTATGAAGCTACATGCAAGTTGGAAAAATGGAGCGTATATCTCCTGTGGGGATTTATGGTTATGTTTATCTTTAGATAAAACACGCTTATCTTTTTCACATACCGAAACAGATTACACTCATTATGCTTTTACAGTTAGTGAGGCAGATTTTCCTATCTGTGTTGCCAAACTAAAACAGGCTAATGTCATTGTTTGGAAAGAAAATAAGAGTGAGGGGAAATCATTTTATTTTCTTGACCCTGATGGGCACAAATTAGAACTGCATGTGGGTGGCTTATTGCAGCGTTTAAAAAGCTGCCAAGAAGCCCCTTATGAGGGTATGAAATTTTATTAAATAAGCCTGAGAATTTCTTTACAAATGATTTTTAATTTTAAAAATAGCTTTACGTAGAGTGATATATCCTATTTTTAATGAATTATTAAAGAAATAGGAATAGGTATGAAAAAACTCATAGCGACATTCGCAGGGGCGTCAATGTTGTTGGTTTTGGCTACCGCAATGATTTTGATTGTTTTCCCTCAGCAGTGGAAACAAAATATTTATCCAACTATATCTCAACTATTGCCAACATCGCTTAGTACAATTTTACCTAAAAGTTTAGTGAGCAATAATGTCTGTGATAGCTTAGAGGATAATCTGCAAAACTTTGCAAGCTACCTTAAAGTTAACCAAGACATTGTAGATATTAAGGGTATGAATAGCTTAGATGAGCAACTGACGAATATCCAAGCAAGGATTGATGCAATGCCGTCAGATGTTCGTGACCTTGTATGCCAGCAGGAGTATAGCAAATTAGAAGGGTTAAAAAGTGTATTCTCTTTAGGGCCTAATAATTAATTTTTTGGGTTAGTTATTTTGCTTGGTAATATCCCATACAAAGCCTTTCTATTGTTTTATAATATGCTGATTACCTTATTTTTGAGTTTAAGGCAGCATGATGAAAATTCTAAAATTTCCATTGTTGAATTGGCTAATTGTGAATGGCGTTGCAGTTTATTTTCTTTTTAAACAAGGTGCGTTAGATTGGTATTTTTCTGGCTGGCTGGGGGTTTTAGGGATTTTAGTTGCTCTAGAAAGTGTCAGTTGGGTGGCAACAAGTTTATTTTATTTTTATAAACATAAAACATCGCCTAATCCGAGTGTGCGGGCAACGCACCTCATCACAAATGGCCCATATCGATTATCCCGCAACCCCATGTATCTGGCTTTTACTTCCATGAGTTTGGCACTGGCTCTATTAACACATTCCCCATATTTCTTAGTTTCTGGCTTAGTATTCTGGCTAGTAACCGATTTATATACAATTCCGCAAGAAGAAAACTTTTTAGCTAAATCCTTTAAAGCAGAATGGGATAGTTATCACAAACAAACGAGGCGTTGGTTATAAAATCATATTAATGAGACTTATTCTCATCTATGATTGAGTCTATTTTTCTATAACGCACAGGCTAAGGTAATTAATGAATTATCAAGTTGCTCCATTTTGGATTAATTCAGGTAAGTTAGCGTGTTTGATTGTTATTAGCTTGTTCCTTGCATTTTTTTCTGTAAGTACTTTTATCGCATATTTACTGGTTATTGGTGTGGGATGGGCAGTATTGGTATCGTTCAAAATACATGCAATGAAAGAAAAGGGAGTAATACTAAAAAACAGTGATACATCAGATTGGATGGTTTATATCCAAGGTATTCCAGTTGAAGAGAAAAGGCAGACATTAGCTAACCCCTGTTTTGCAACATTACAGCACGCCCAGTCATTTTTCAGCAATGCATTTATGATTAGGGTTTTAATTCAAGTTATATTTTGTAGCTATATTCTTTGGCAAATATGGGGATTAGATAATATCAATGTACAAATACTTACCTTGATTGGAGTGGTATATCTTGGGTATACGTTATGGGTATCAATTCAGCGATATATTACTCTTAAACAAGGTAACTTAATCATTGAAGAATTAACGGCGCCTAGTGGATCTCTTTGGTATAGGGTGTATTTCAAAGAAAAAGAAAAACTATTTCCTGCTTTGGATGGATTATTCGCCATTTAATCGGGAAGGTATTGATTTTTCTTATGAAGAAGAACAATAAACGGCTTTGCGCTATCGCCATAAATTATGTCTGTGTTATCATTGATAGTTGAGTTACTCGCGATGTATCAATTTATGTTATCTTAATTTAACTAGAATTGTGTACATATCTCGCATAGTGAAGTGAGAAATCGTTAGTAACGTATTGATTTATAATTTTGGAATAATCAAGCAAGTGATCTGGCGTGTGGGTCACCACTGCTGATAAGGATTTTTTAATGCCTGTTATTACTCTTCCTGATGGAAGTCAGCGTCAGTTTGACCATCCTGTTTCTGTGATGGACGTGGCTCGCGATATTGGCGCGGGTCTAGCAAAAGCGTGTATCGCCGGTCGCATTAATGGCGAACGTGTTGATGCGTGTGAAATGATTGAACATGATGCTAATGTGTCAATTATTACGAGTAAAGATGACGACGGACTCGAAATTATTCGTCACTCTTGTGCTCACTTGTTAGGTCATGCCATCAAGCAATTATGGCCAAACACCAAAATGGCAATCGGTCCAACTATCGACAACGGTTTTTATTATGATGTCGATTTAGACCATACGCTGACGCAGGAAGATTTGGAAAAGCTAGAGAAGCGTATGCTTGAGCTTGCCAAAACAGATTATGATGTGGTGAAAAAACGTGTTTCTTGGAGCGAAGCTCGTGAGACATTTGTTGCCCGCGGCGAAGACTATAAAGTTGAAATCTTGGATCAAAATATTAGCCAAGATGATCGCCCTGGTTTATATCACCATGAAGAATATGTTGATATGTGTCGTGGTCCACATGTACCTAATATGCGTTTTTGTCACCACTTCAAATTGCAAAAAGTGGCTGGCGCGTATTGGCGTGGTAACAGCGACAATAAAATGTTGCAGCGTATCTACGGTACCGCATGGGCTGATAAGAAACAATTGGCAGCCTATTTATTGCGTTTAGAAGAAGCCGCTAAGCGTGACCACCGTAAAATCGGTAAACAATTAGATTTATATCATATGCAAGAAGAAGCGCCAGGTATGGCGTTCTGGCATAATGATGGTTGGACAATTTTCCGTGAACTGGAAACTTTTGTACGTACGAAACTGAAAGCTTATAACTATCAAGAAGTTAAAGGTCCATTCATGATGGATCGCGTACTGTGGGAAAAAACAGGTCACTGGGATAACTATAAAGATGCAATGTTCACGACTTCATCAGAAAACCGTGAGTATTGTGTAAAACCAATGAACTGCCCTGGTCACGTACAAATCTTTAACCAAGGTTTGAAATCTTATCGTGACTTACCATTACGTATGGCAGAATTTGGTAGCTGTCATCGTAATGAGCCATCAGGTGCTTTACATGGTTTGATGCGTGTGCGTGGCTTTACTCAAGATGATGCACATATCTTCTGTACAGAAGAACAAATTTTAAGTGAAGTAACCAGCTGTATTGAAATGATTTATGATGTTTACGCAACTTTTGGTTTTGAAAAGATTGTTGTGAAACTATCAACTCGCCCTGAAAAACGTATCGGTACTGACGAGATGTGGGACAGAGCGGAAGAAGACTTAGCTAACGCTCTGAAATCAAAAGGTATTGAATTCGAATACCAACCAGGCGAAGGCGCATTCTATGGTCCTAAAATTGAATTTACACTGTATGACTGCCTTGACCGTGCATGGCAATGCGGTACCGTCCAGTTAGACTTCTTCTTGCCGGGCCGTTTAACCGCTTCCTATGTAGGCGAAAATAACGAACGTATCGTTCCTGTTATGATCCACCGTGCTGTATTGGGTTCACTTGAGCGCTTTATTGGTATTTTAACAGAAGAATACGCAGGCTTTTTCCCAACATGGTTAGCACCACAACAAGTGGTTGTAATGAACATAACGGATAGCCAAGCTGATTATGTTCAAGAATTAGTTAGCAAGCTGCAAAGTGTTGGCATTCGCGCGAAAGCAGATTTACGTAATGAGAAAATTGGCTTTAAAATCCGCGAACACACGCTGCGTCGAGTCCCTTACATGCTAGTATGTGGTGATAAAGAAGTTGAATCAGGCAAAGTTGCTGTACGTACCCGTCGTGGTAAAGATTTAGGTAGCCTTGATGTCAACGAATTCATGACTAAACTGCTTGAAGAGATCCGCAGTCGTCAACTCAATCAGATGGAGGAATAAGGTATTAAAGGCGGAAAAAAACTCCCAACAGCACGTCCTAATCGTATTAACGAAGAGATCCGTGCTACAGAAATCCGTGTCACAGGTCTAGACGGTGAGCAACTCGGTGTTATGAGTGTGCGTGAAGCACTCTTTAAGGCTGAAGAAGCAGGTGTCGACTTAGTCGAAATCAGCCCAAATGCTGAGCCACCCGTTTGTCGTATTATGGACTACGGTAAGTATCTTTATGAGAAGAGTAAGTCTCAGAAAGAACAGAAAAAGAAACAAAAAGTTGTTCAAGTGAAGGAAATTAAATTCCGTCCAGGAACAGACGAAGGCGACTACCAAGTTAAATTACGTAGTTTAATTCGCTTTTTGGAAGAAGGTGACAAGGCTAAAGTCACACTACGTTTTCGTGGTCGTGAAATGGCTCACCAACAGATTGGTCTGGAAGTGCTTAATCGCATCAAAGCTGATCTGGATGAACTGGCGTCAGTGGAATCATTTCCTTCAAGAATTGAAGGGCGCCAGATGATCATGGTATTGGCACCAAAGAAAAAATAATTAAGCCAGTATTGGTATAGCTAAGCAGTGCTCGTTATGGGCACTGCTTATCTTGTATTGTCAGTAATGTGAGAAAATGTCGTGCTTATTCAGTAATAAGCTAAATTAATAACTAATTAAAATAGACTGACTGATAGAAATAAATACGGTAAAACTAAATTTTTAAATAAGTTAACGTGATTTATTTCAAGATTTACTTGAGTAATCGGGCAATAAGCATTAAAATCCGCGGTCGAATCGCTTTGTCAGTTTTTAAATCATAAGCAGACAAGCCAAAGAATCTTGTACGCAGATGTTGTATTAAGCAATAATAGTTCTGCGTATTGCTTTAGAGAGTATGCAAATCTCTTTATCCAGTTGGAGGAATGAAGTATTAAAGGCGGAAAAAGAATCCCAACAACACGTCCAAATCGTATTAACGATGAAATCCGTGTTCCTGAAGTCCGTTTAACAGGTTTAGACGGTGAACAGTTAGGCATTATGAGCGCACGCGAAGCGCTTGAAAAAGCTGAAGAAGCAGGTGTAGATCTTGTGGAAATCAGCCCAAATGCTGAACCGCCAGTTTGTCGTATCATGGATTACGGCAAATTCCTTTATGAGAAGAGCAAATCTCAAAAAGAACAGAAAAAGAAACAAAAAGTTGTTCAGGTGAAGGAAATTAAATTCCGCCCTGGTACAGATGAAGGTGATTATCAGGTCAAACTACGCAACCTGGTTCGCTTTCTAGAAGATGGTGACAAAGCTAAAGTTACGCTGCGTTTTCGTGGTCGTGAAATGGCTCACCAACAGATTGGTCTGGAAGTGCTTAATCGCATCAAAGCTGATCTGGAAGAACTGGCGTCAGTGGAGTCATTCCCTTCAAGAATTGAAGGACGTCAGATGATTATGGTGTTGGCACCGAAGAAGAAATAATTAGGCCTTGCAAGTAATAGCGAAAGTTATTCGCCTAATTAATTCGTAGTTTATCACAATGCGAAGTTGGAAATAAAAGAAATGCCAAAGATTAAAACTGTACGTGGCGCAGCAAAGCGCTTTAAAAAAACTGCAGGCGGTGGCTTTAAGCGCAAGCATGCAAACCTTCGTCATATCCTGACTAAAAAGTCAACTAAGCGTAAACGCCATTTACGTCCGAAAGGAATGGTATCTAAGGGCGATCTGGGTCTGGTAGTAGCCTGCCTGCCTTACGCATAAGTAAACAATTTAGTTAATTAAGATAAAAGACGATAGGAGATAGCTATGGCTCGCGCAAAACGTGGTGTAATCGCCCGTGCACGTCACAAAAAAATTCTGAAGCAGGCGAAAGGTTACTATGGTGCACGTTCACGTGTTTACCGCGTAGCGTTTCAGGCGGTAATCAAAGCTGGTCAATACGCTTACCGTGACCGCCGTCAACGTAAACGTCAGTTCCGTCAACTGTGGATCGCGCGTATTAACGCAGCGGCTCGTCAGAACGGTCTGTCTTATAGCCGTTTCATCAATGGCTTGAAAAAAGCTTCGATTGAAATCGACCGTAAGATCTTAGCAGACATCGCAGTTTTCGATAAAGCAGCATTCACTGCTTTAGTTGAAAAAGCAAAAAGCGCTTTAGCTTAATTGTTTGCTTGAAGAGAGGAAGGTAACTTCCTCTTTTCATTTATAACTATTTGTGTTAATACTTTAATAGCCCATTTTTTTGAGAAATCATTGCATGTGTTTTGTTATTTTTCGTTTCTTTTTTTACTTTAGCACCTGATTCTCGGGGGCTTTTGCGCGTAAAGATAGAAAGAATAAACGAAAAGTTACGCTAAAGCCTCCTTAGGGAGGCTTTTTTGTTTCTGGTTTAGGATTAAATACAGTAAAATCAGTTAACTACCCCGCCATCTTAAATGGAATGTGGGTTTAATAATTTAGTGAATAACTAGCAAAAAGACCGAGTGGTCATAAAGGGGAAACAATGCCACATCTCGCTGAGTTGGTTGCACAGGCAAAAGCAGCCATTGAACAGGCCCAAGATGTTGCTACGTTGGAGTCAGTGCGTGTTGAATTTTTAGGCAAAAGCGGCCACTTCACACTACAGATGAAAACGTTGCGTGATCTGCCTGCCGATGAACGTCCAGCAGCAGGGGCCGTAATAAATGAAGCCAAAGTACAGGTTCAAGATGCACTAAACGCCCGTAAAGATGCCATGCAAGCTGAGATCCTCAATGCGCGTCTCGCTTCAGAAAAAGTGGATGTATCATTACCTGGACGTCGTATGGAAAACGGTGGACTACATCCAGTGACCCGCACGATCCAGCGAATTGAAGAATTTTTTGGTGAATTAGGTTTCTCTGTTGAGACTGGCCCTGAAATTGAAGATGACTATCATAACTTTGATGCGCTAAACATTCCTGCTCACCACCCAGCACGTGCAGATCATGATACTTTTTGGTTTGATGCTAAGCGTTTGTTACGTACCCAAACCTCTGGGGTACAAATTCGTACTATGAATGGTCAACAACCTCCAATTCGTATCATTGCACCAGGTCGTGTATATCGTAACGACTATGACCAAACACATACTCCAATGTTCCACCAAACAGAAGGTCTGATTGTTGATAAAGACATCAGCTTTACTAATTTAAAAGGCACATTGCATGACTTCCTGAATAACTTTTTTGAAGAAGAAGTACAGGTACGTTTTCGCCCATCATATTTCCCATTCACAGAACCTTCAGCTGAAGTTGATGTCATGGGGAAAAATGGTAAATGGCTAGAAGTGTTAGGTTGTGGCATGGTACACCCGAATGTACTTCGCAATGTTGGGATTGACCCAGAGGTCTACTCAGGTTTTGCATTTGGTATGGGAATGGAACGCTTAACAATGTTGCGTTATGGCGTTTCTGACCTACGTGCATTCTTCGAAAATGATCTTCGTTTCCTCAAACAGTTTAAATAAGGCGGGTTTATCTCATGAAATTCAGTGAACTATGGTTACGCGAATGGGTGAACCCGGCGATCAATAGTGACGCACTATCAGACCAAATCACTATGGCTGGTCTTGAAGTTGATGGGGTTGAAGCTGTTGCTGGTCAATTTCACGGTGTTGTTGTTGGTGAAGTGGTTGAATGTGGTCAACATCCCAATGCAGACAAATTACGTGTTACCAAAGTGAATGTTGGTGGCGATCGCTTATTAGATATTGTCTGTGGTGCTCCAAATTGTCGTCAAGGGTTGAAAGTTGCAGTTGCAACGGTAGGCGCAGAACTGCCGGGTGATTTCAAAATCAAAGCGGCAAAATTACGCGGTGAGCCATCAGAAGGCATGCTGTGTTCTTATTCGGAACTGGGTATTTCTGATGACCATAGCGGGATTATAGAATTACCGTTAGACGCCGTTGTTGGAACCGACATCCGCGAATATTTAAAACTTAATGATAACGCAATTGAAATCAGCATTACGCCAAACCGGGCAGATTGCTTAAGTATTCTTGGTGTGGCTCGTGATGTTGCTGTTATTAATAAATTAGCGCTAACTGAGCCTGCTATCAATGTGGCCCCTGTTACGACTAAAGACACATTTCCTATCCGTGTTGAAGCTCCTAAGGCCTGTCCGCGCTTTTTAGGCCGTGTAATCAAAAATATCGATGTGTCTGCACCGACACCGATGTGGATGAAAGAAAAGCTGCGTCGTGGTGGTGTGCGTTCTATCGATGCTGTTGTTGATATTACCAACTATGTATTACTAGAACTAGGGCAACCTCAGCATGCGTATGACTTAGACCGTTTAGATGGCGCTATTGTTGTACGTATGGCAAAAGAAGAGGAAAAACTGGTTCTTCTTGATGGTAGTGAAGCTACATTGAAACCAGATACACTTGTTATTGCTGATGAATCTAAAGCATTGGGAATTGCGGGTATTTTTGGTGGTGAACATTCAGGTGTTAATGCTGAGACGAAAAATATCCTGCTAGAGTGTGCATTTTTCGACCCTCTATCAATCACAGGTCGCGCACGTAATTACGGCTTGCATACTGATGCCTCTCACCGCTTTGAGCGTGGTGTTGATCCACAACTACAATTTAAAGCTATTGAACGTGCGACAGCGTTAATCGTTGAAATTTGTGGTGGTGAAGTCGGCGAAATTATTGATGCTACGAGTGAGCAACACTTACCAAAAGCAGCCAATATTAAGCTGACGCGCAATAAATTAGACCGTTTGATTGGCCATGTTATTGAAGATGAATTAGTTACCGACATTTTAACGCGTTTAGGTTGCCAAGTCGTGGTTTCAGCAGGGTGTTGGGATGTAGTGGCACCAAGCTGGCGTTTCGATATGCAAATCGAAGAGGACTTAGTGGAAGAGGTCGCACGTGTTTATGGCTACAACAATATTCCTGATGTGCCGTTACGCGCCGATCTGGTTATGACTAATCATAAAGAAGCTAACTTACCATTAAAACGTCTTAAAGCGATGTTGGTTGACCGTGGATATCAAGAAGCGATTACGTATAGCTTTGTGGACCCGAAAGTTCAGGCATTATTGCACCCACAACAAGATGCATTAATGTTGCCGAATCCAATTTCTGCGGATATGTCGGCGATGCGTTTGTCTCTATGGACTGGTTTATTGACAACGGTTGTCTATAATCAAAATCGTCAACAAAATAGAATTCGTTTATTTGAAACAGGTCTACGCTTTATTCCTGATAATCAAGCAGAATATGGAATTCGCCAAGAACCTATGTTGGCGGGGGTCATTACAGGTAACAGATTTGAAGAACATTGGTCATTAGATAAACAAGTTGTTGACTTCTTTGACTTAAAAGGTGATCTTGAAGCTGTTTTTGAATTGACTGGGAAACTAAATCAAATTACATTTAAATCTGAGGCACATCCTGCATTGCATCCAGGTCAAAGTGCTGGGATTTATCTGGAAAATGAACACATTGGCTTTATTGGTGTGGTTCATCCAGAATTAGAACGTAAACTCGATTTAAATGGTCGTACGGTGGTGTTTGAGGTTCGTAGTGATGCGATAGCACAACGTGTCATCCCTGAAGCTAAGGCGATTTCACGCTATCCGTCGAACCGCCGTGACATCGCTGTGGTCGTGCCAGAACATGTAGCTGCTGCAGAAGTTTTAGCAGAGTGTAAAAAAGTTGGCATAAATCATATAGTTGGCATAAACTTATTTGATGTGTATTGTGGTGAGGGAATAGCAGAGGGTTATAAGAGCCTAGCTATCAGTCTTATCTTCCAAGATACTCAACGTACGATGGAAGAAGAAGAGATTACCGCGACCGTTGATCTGTGTGTTGCTGCGTTAAAACAGCGATTCCAAGCCTCCTTGAGGGACTAAACCTATGGCGCTTACTAAAGCTGAAATGTCAGAAAATTTGTTTGAAAAACTGGGTGTTAGCAAACGTGATGCTAAAGACCTTGTCGAAACTTTCTTTGAAGAGGTTCGCCTTTCCTTAGAAAATGGTGAGCAAGTAAAATTATCTGGATTCGGTAACTTTGATTTACGTGATAAAAATCAACGTCCCGGACGTAACCCAAAAACTGGGGAAGATATTCCAATTACTGCACGCCGTGTTGTTACTTTCCGTCCAGGCCAAAAATTAAAAAGCCGCGTGGAAAAAGCAACACCTAAAGAGTAATCATATCAATTGATATAGAAAAGACCGCCTAGGCGGTCTTTTGTTTTTGGAAACTGTGATAGTAGTTGAGAGTTGATTAGACATCATAGGATTGCAATTTTAAATCGTGATTAATTAGAGCTTCTATGTAAATTTGTGCGTCACTATTTAATTTAAACTGAGAATCAGGAGGTAGATCTGATCTAGTGACCAAACTAGGTGCAAAACAAGTTGCTAAGTTGTAAGCACCCATTTTATTTATTTCCTTATTTTTTGTGATTTCAGCGAATAGAGGAATGACTAATTGTAGTGTTAACGGTGTTTTTTCAAGAGATAAAAATGCATGTTGAGCATTTTTATCTAGTTCTTTCAGTTGCTCTCTTTTGTCCTGATTGGTTGAGTTTTGAGTGGAAATTTCCTTTAATAACGCAGATTTTTGTTGTATTGCATCGGCTAATTTATGAATGGATTCTGGAGGGGTTTCTAATGAATGAATATTTTTTTCTATTAGATTAGCAGCAATCCTTTTGTAAGCTGAAGTATAAATTTTAATATCAACAATATCTTTGTTTAAAAGATATTCTTTAAGTGGTTTGCCTGCGAGCAGGTGTGAGACTAACTTATCACGTTCAAGCGCATTTGCTGATGTGCGAAAAATACCAATTGTTTCACTGTAGTTTGGGTGAGTTAAAATGGCGCTACCCAGTTTATTAAGCTGAAGATAATTCATTTTTTCATCGCTAGTGAGCTCTTTACAGTAACCGATGGCCTTTATGTTTTCTTGCTCTATCTTTTTCGCAGCTAATTTGTTTTTTTCACAAATTGGTGAGGTTGGGGGCATTTCAGTAGAGAAGGTGGGATAGTGTTTGACCGTATTTGATTGAAACTTGTGTAAGATATAGTTTTTTATACTAGACAGAACATTGATTTTTCTGATTGAATTTATAAACCCTTTCTTCTTCTCACTAGAGGGACGCATATTTTCGTGAGGATTTGTTATCAGTGATGATTTGAGTGCATTGTTTCTAACTTTCATAGGTTTCCATAGAGATTATGTTAAAATTAAAAATTAATTTAAATCTATGGTGATAATATATCTTGCATAAAAAACGGTAATTTTCTAACTCAATAATAAATAAGTAAATATATATATGACTTATTCTTTGCTTGGATTACAAAAACAACAAAATAAATCAGACATACGTTTAATCGTGTTTTTGTTTTTCTCCCTTTTTATCATTGCAATATTATCGCTTAGTGCAGGGGAGATTTGGTATTGGCCTAGCCAATGGATGAATGACACAGCACAACTTTTTGTTTGGCAAATTCGTTTTCCTCGCACACTTACGGTCATTGTGATTGGTGCAGCTCTTGCTGTCACAGGGGCAATAATGCAAGCCTTATTTGAAAACCCATTAGCAGAACCTGGCTTATTAGGTGTGAGTAATGGCGCAGGTGTTGCTGTAGTATTGACTGTATTACTATCGTCAGGCATGACACATTACTGGCTATTAAGTGTTAGCGCGATTATAGGTGCTTTACTGTTTACCTCTATATTGCTTTACTTTGCTCGTCGTAAGGACATGAATAATTCCAGTTTATTGCTTGTTGGGGTTGCACTTGGTGTGATTAGTGGGGCTTGTATGACATGGATGGTGTATATGAGCAGTAATTTGGATTTACGCCAATTACTCTATTGGATGATGGGGAGTTTTAGTGGGGTTGATTGGCGCCAAATGGGCTTAGTGGCTGCATGTTTGCCCTTTTTATTTTGGGCTCTTTTTCAAGGGAATGTGTTGAATTATATTTCATTGGGGGCTGTTCAAGCTTATCAGTTAGGTATCTCAATACATAAATGGCGAATTATTTTAATTGTTATTAGCGGAGTCTTGATTGGGCTTAGTGTTGCCATTGCAGGTGCTATTAGTTTCATTGGTTTAGTTGTTCCACATATATTGCGGTTAAGTGGTATCACGGATAATCGTTTATTATTACTGGGTTGTGCGGTTGCCGGCGGGTTGGGCTTATTGGTTGCAGACTTACTTTCTCGCTTATTAATCGCGAATGCAGAAATACCAATTGGTGTGGTCACTGCCACATTGGGTGCACCAATATTTATCGTATTATTAATTCGTCATCAACAATGGCGGTAAATACGATGAATGATCAACCAATAATTGATATTAAAAATATTAACGTTAATAAACGGTTAATTAATATTTCAGCTCAGGCTTTTCCCGGTGAGCAAATTCATTTATTAGGCGCAAATGGCTCAGGGAAAAGTTCGTTATTAGGTGCGATAAGTGGTTATTTGCCTGTAGCGGGGGATATCCACATTAATGGTATTAATCTACAACAGTATCGTGTTTCTCAATTAGCTACCCAACGTGCGTATTTTCCTCAGTTCGTCAATACCATGCCTATCTTGAAAGTTTTTCAATATCTTGAGTTATTTTCACCTAAAAACTCGCGACTAATAGGTATTTTTGAACGTTTATGTACTGATTTTCAATTAATGCCCTTACTTCGAAAACGGATTACACAACTTTCTGGAGGTGAGTGGCAACGAGTTAGACTTACCGCAGCATTTTTACAGGTTTGGGATGAACAGTCATTGGCGGGAAAATTCATATTATTTGATGAACCAATGAGCAATTTAGACATTATCCAACAGGCAACGTTAGATAAATGGATTAAATATTTTTGTGATTGCCTAGGAACCGTTATAATGAGTGGACACGACCTCAACCATTCTTATAAAAATGCGTCTGGTATTTGGCTGATGAAACAAGGAAGGCTAATGGCGATAGGAAAACCTGATGAGGTGATGACAGAAAAAAATTTATCTGACATTTTTATGTCTGAAATTAAGCTAAGTCAAAACACATCGAATAGAATGTGGCAAATTATAAAATTAGCGGATTAATCGAAAAGTTGATTTAATCACTTATTTTTATGCGGGATAATACAGCAAGATTCGCAAGTGTTGAGGTTCGGTTAAAGTATAATTAACTAGAATATTCTATTCACAATGAAAACTAGGCTATAAACAATATGAGCAATTTCTTACCATTTTCAAAACCAGCAATTGGTGATGAAGAGGTCAAGGCAGTTGAAAAAGTTCTGCGTTCAGGCTGGATTACAACAGGCCCACAGAATCACCAGTTAGAAGAGGATTTCTGTAAACGCTATGGTTGTAAGCATGCGATAGCACTTTCATCTGCTACTGCGGGTATGCATGTTGTCTTAATGGCATTAGGTATCGGCCCAGGTGATGAGGTGATTACACCATCACAAACATGGGTTTCAACCATTAATATGATTGAATTACTGGGTGCTACACCTGTAATGATTGATGTTGACCGCGATACATTGATGATCCAACCCGAAGCGGTAGAAAAAGCGCTAACAACAAAAACTAAAGCAATTATTCCGGTACATTACGCAGGAGCTCCTTGTGATTTAGACGCGTTGCGTTTAATTGCTCAAAAAGCGGGCGTTGTATTGATTGAAGATGCTGCACATGCTGTTGGTACGCGTTATAAAAATGAGTGGATTGGCGAGAAAGGCACGTCTATTTTCTCATTCCATGCTATTAAAAATGTTACTTGTGCAGAAGGGGGGTTAGTCGCAACAGATGACGACGAACTTGCTCAGCGCGTACGCACACTTAAATTTCATGGTTTAGGGGTTGATGCGTTTGATAGGCAAATGCAAGGCCGCAAGCCACAAGCTGAAGTTGTAGAACCCGGTTTTAAATACAATTTATCGGATATCCATGCCGCAATAGCGGTAGTGCAGTTATCTCGTGTTGAGCAATTAAATCAACGTCGAGCTGAACTGACAGCACAGTATCGTGAATTGCTAAAAGACTCTCCATTACAGATGCTTAGTGTTCCTAATTACCCTCATTTGCATGCTAATCATTTATTTATGGTTCGTGTTGATAAAAACGAATGTGGTATTGACCGTGACACTTTCATGGAAAAATTGAAAGAGCACGATATTGGAACGGGGCTACATTTTCGCGCAGCCCATACACAAAAATATTACCGTGAAAAATATCCTGAATTAACGTTACCTGAATCGACATGGAATAGTGCAACATTATGTTCGTTACCGCTGTTTCCAGATATGACGGATGATGATGTTAAACGGGTTGTAAAAGCAGTAGAAGCAGTTCTTTTGGAGTCTAAATAGTGTCATACGCAGATGAATTTGATGAGATAAAAAAAGTCTCAGTGGTAATCCCTGTCTATAATGAAGAACAGAGCTTGCCACAATTATTAGAACGTACTATCAAATCATGTAAACAACTGACTCAATCTTATGAGTTAATTTTGGTCGATGATGGTAGTAGTGACCGCTCAGCACAAATGTTAACGGATGCAGCAGAAAACCCTGATAACCATGTGATTGCTATTATCCTTAATCGTAACTATGGTCAGCACTCTGCTATTATGGCGGGCTTTAATCAAGCAGATGGGGATTTAGTTATTACCTTGGATGCGGATTTACAAAATCCACCTGAGGAAATCCCACGTTTAGTGCAAACAGCGTCGCAAGGTTATGATGTAGTAGGCACGCGTCGTGCTAATCGCCAAGATTCTTGGTTCCGTAAAACGGCATCTAAGATGATTAATGCGATGATCACTCAAGCAACAGGGCGTTCAATGGGGGATTACGGTTGCATGTTACGTGCTTACCGCCGCCATATCATTCAAGCTATGTTGCAATGTCATGAAAGAAGTACATTTATTCCTATTCTTGCGAATACGTTTGCGCGTAGAACGATTGAAATTGATGTTGCGCATGCGGAACGTGAGTTTGGTGATTCTAAATACAGCTTTATGAAGCTGATTAACTTAATGTATGACTTGTTGACTTGCCTAACTACTGCGCCACTGCGTTTATTAAGCGTTGTGGGTAGTGTTATTGCTGTCGGTGGTTTCCTGCTGGCGGTTTTATTGATTGCACTACGTTTAATTTTTGGCGCAGAGTGGGCAGCAGATGGCGTATTTACCCTGTTTGCAGTACTCTTTATGTTTATTGGTGCGCAGTTTGTTGCTATGGGTTTATTAGGTGAATACATCGGTAGAATTTACAATGATGTGCGCGCGAGACCTCGTTATTTTATTCAAAAAGTCGTCGGAGCAGACCTTAAATCCGACAAAAATCAGGAAGAAGACTAATGAAAGCTATTGTTTTTGCCTATCATGATATTGGCTGCGTAGGGCTAAAAGCGCTTGAAAAAGCGGGTTTTGATATTCAAGCAGTGTTTACTCACACTGATGACCCAAATGAAAACCACTTTTACTCTTCAGTTGCACGCTTAAGCGCTGACATGGAGCTTCCTGTTTTCGCACCTGAAAACGTTAATCACCCACTGTGGATTGAACGTATTCGCGAAATGAAACCTGATGTGATTTTCTCTTTTTACTACCGTGATATGCTAAGTGAAGAACTGCTGTCAATTGCACCTAAAGGGGCTTTTAACTTGCATGGTTCATTACTGCCTAAATATCGTGGTCGTGCGCCTATCAATTGGGCACTATTAAAAGGTGAAAATGAAACGGGTGTAACCTTGCACAAGATGGTGGCTAAAGCTGATGCTGGCGATATCATTGCGCAAGAAAAAGTGGTAATCACTGAAACTGATACGGGCTTAACCTTACATGCAAAAGTTCGTGAGGCGGCAGAAGTTTTATTAGATAAAACACTACCACTAATCGAAGCGGGTACCTATAAAGCGGTTGCTCAAGACGAAAGTCAAGCAACGTATTTTGGGCGTCGTACAGCGGAAGATGGTCAAATTGACTGGAACCGTAGCGCAAAAGAAATTGATTGTCTTATCCGTGCGGTGACTGAGCCATATCCAGGCGCGTTTACTTATTTAGGCGCACGCAAAATGGTTATTTGGCGTGCACGTGTTCTAGATGACAATCAAGGTAAAGCTGCGGGGACTGTACTTTCTAATGACCCTCTGCGTATTGCTTGTGGTCAAGGTGCGATTGAAGTTGTTAGTGGGCAAAGTGAAGCAGGTTTATATATGCAAGGTAACCGCCTTGCTACCGAAATGGGTATCGTGACTGATGTTCGTGTAGGTGCGAAACCAACTGCACAAGTTAAACGTCGTACTCGTGTTCTTATTTTGGGTGTAAATGGCTTTATTGGTAACCATTTAACTGAACGTTTATTAAAAGATGGAAATTACGATATCTATGGTATGGATATCGGTTCATCAGCAATTGAGCGTTTTATTGGTAACCCTCGTTTCCACTTTATTGAAGGTGATGTAAGCATCCATACTGAGTGGATTGAATATCACATTAAAAAATGTGACGTTATTCTGCCATTGGTTGCGATTGCAACACCAATCGAATACACCCGTAATCCGCTGCGTGTTTTCGAATTAGACTTTGAAGAAAACTTAAAAGTTGTTCGCTATTGCGTGAAATACAACAAGCGCATCATCTTCCCATCAACTTCTGAAGTTTATGGTATGTGTGATGATAAAGAGTTTGATGAAGACGAATCACGCTTGATCGTCGGTCCTATCAATAAGCAGCGTTGGATTTACTCTGTCTCTAAACAGTTACTTGACCGAGTAATTTGGGCATATGGTGCAAAAGAAGGTCTGAAATTTACCTTATTCCGTCCATTTAACTGGATGGGGCCTCGTTTAGATAGCCTAAACTCTGCACGTATTGGTAGTTCACGCGCGATTACTCAGCTAATTTTAAACTTAGTTGAAGGTTCGCCAATCAAACTTGTTGATGGTGGTGCGCAGAAACGTTGCTTTACTGATATAAAAGATGGTATCGAAGCGTTGTTCCGCATTATTGAAAACAAAGACGGTAAATGTGATGGTCAAATCATCAACATTGGTAACCCTACGAACGAAGCAAGTATTCGTGAACTGGCTGAAATGTTGTTAGAAAGCTTTGAAAATCACCCACAACGCGATAAGTTCCCTCCGTTTGCTGGCTTCCGTGAAATTGAAAGCAGTAGCTACTATGGTCAAGGCTATCAAGATGTCGAGCATCGTAAGCCAAGTGTTGAAAACGCACGCCGCTTATTAGATTGGGTTCCAACTATCGACATGAAAGATACTATTGAAGAAACATTAGATTTCTTCTTGCAAGGGGCAGTTGAAGAACTAGGTAATAAAGACTAATGAAAAAAGTTGGCTTGAGAATTGATGTGGATACCTACCAAGGTACATTAAAAGGGGTTCCACAATTACTCAAAGTGCTTAAACAGCACAACATTCAGGCCAGCTTTTTCTTCAGTGTAGGACCAGATAACATGGGGCGCCATTTATGGCGCCTTTTGCGTCCTAAATTTCTGTGGAAAATGCTCAGGTCGAATGCAGCGTCTCTTTATGGGTTAGATATTTTACTCGCAGGCACCGCTTGGCCGGGTAAAAAGATTGCTAAAGATTTAGGCTACTTGATGAAACAAACGTTGGATGAAGGCCATGAAGTTGGTCTACATGCATGGGATCATCAAGGTTGGCAAGCTAAAGTTGCAAAATGGAGTAAGTCACAACTTACCGAACAAGTGAAGTTAGGTGTTGATGCATTAGAATGTGCCATTGGTCAACGTGTAACATGCTCGGCTGTTGCTGGCTGGCGAGGTGATGAGCGAGTATTAGAAGTTAAACAAACGTTTAATTTTGACTACAATAGTGATTGTCGTGGCAAATATCCATTTCGACCGATTATGGCGGATGGTTCTCTTGGGACAGTTCAAATTCCTGTAACATTACCAACTTACGATGAAGTTGTAGGGACTGTCGTGAGTGATGAAGCATTTAATGATTTTATTCTTCAAGCAATTAAAGAAGATCAAGGCGTTCCAGTTTATACTATCCACACAGAAGTGGAAGGAATGTCAAAATCGGAACAATTTTTACAATTATTGGAACGAATCACACAAGAAGAAATCCAATTCTGTACATTGAGTGAATTACTGCCAGAGGATTTAAATTCATTGCCAAAAGGGCTTGTGGTCAGAGCACCATTCCCTGGGCGTGAAGGCTGGCTAGGCTGCCAAGAAGAGGTATAAGCAATCTATGTTGAATAACCGAGCGAGCAAAGTAGGAGCCTCTCTGCTGGCTCTTTTTTTTATCCTGACCTATTTATTGCCGTTGAACAGCCGTTTACTTTGGCAACCCGATGAAACACGCTATGCAGAAATCAGCCGCGAGATGCTACAGCGGGGGGATTGGATTGTCCCTTATATGTTGGATGTGCGTTATTTTGAAAAACCAGTTGCAGGTTATTGGATAAACAATATCAGCCAAATGATCTTTGGTGATACTAACTTTGCAGTTCGTTTCGGTTCTGTTTTTTGTATTCTTCTTAGTGCATTACTGGTTTATCGCATGGCAAAAATGATGTGGCGTAATAGCCACGTTGCTTATGTTGCAAGCCTGATTTACATCTCGATGTTTTTAGTTTTTTCCATCGGGACATACAGTGTACTTGACCCAATGTTATCTTTATGGATAGCGGCGAGTATGTTTTGTTGTTTATGGGCGCTGAAAGCCAGAGAAGTCAAATCTAAACTTGGGGCATGGGTTTGCCTTGGGTTAGCTTGTGGTATGGCATTTATGACTAAGGGTTTTTTAGCCCTTGCTATACCCGTGATCGTCATGCTTCCAGTCACACTGTATCAAAGGCGTTTTCTTGAATTAGTAAAGTATGGGCCACTTGCGATAATTTCAGCGGTCATTATTAGCCTTCCATGGGCATTGGCGATTGCTAAACAAGAACCTGATTATTGGAATTATTTTTTCTGGATAGAGCATATTAAACGTTTTACTGCGGATGATGCTCAGCATATTGCACCTTTTTGGTATTATATCCCCATTATATTGCTCGGTGCCATCCCTTGGGCGGGTTTACTACCCGGCGCAATAATCAAAGGGTGGAAAGAACGTAAATCTAGCCCTGATATGTTCTTTTTACTGTGTTGGTTTATAGTGCCAGTTATCTTTTTTAGTATTTCTCGCGGTAAGTTACCAACCTATATGTTGCCGTTTATGGCGCCTTTAGCTCTCTTAATGGCAAAGTATGGGGTTGATTGCGTGCGTAATGGCACGATGAGAGCGCTAAAAGTTAATGGTATTATTAATATTGTATTGGGCATTGCTGCAGTGATTGCTGTGATTGTGATAAGCACAGTGATAAAGAAACCGTTATATGAACCAGATGAATGGTCAAAAATGGTTTTAGGTGTCGTTGCTTTCTCTATCTGGGCGATCATCGGTTACCTTTGCACCGTGCTTAATGCCAAATATTGGCTTTGGGCTGCGTCATGTTCATTGGCGGTTAGCTTATGTATTGGTAGTGCCTTACCAAACAACACCATTGATTCGAAATTGCCGCAAAACTTTATTCATCAAAACCATGATTTGTTGATGAATAGCCGTTATTTAATGGCGAGTAATGTTGGTGTTGCGGCTGGTCTTGCTTGGGAAACTAAAAACTCAAATATTTATTTATATAATAGTAGTGGTGAGTTGACCTACGGTTTGAAATACCCTGACAGCCAACATCGGTTAGTTAAACCAGACCAATTTGCACAATGGTTAGCAAAAGCACGTCAAGAAGGGCAGGTAACGGTGGTCTTTTTATTAGGTCGTAAAGAAGGGTTACCGGATATACCTAAACCAGATGAAGTCATTAAAAATTCGCGTATGGCGATTGTGGTTTATCATCAACAATGATAGCTCAACTATTACTATTATTACTTGTTAGCGTATTAACTTGCATGGGGCAAGTGGCTCAAAAACAAGCTGTGGTAAATTGGCAGAGTGAAAAAACCAATAAAACAGCATCAGCACTTCGGTGGCTGGTGCTGGCGGTTTTCATGCTGGGTCTTGGCATGTTGTTTTGGCTGAAGTTATTGGAAACCATGCCTCTCAGTATTGCTTACCCAATGCTAAGTATTAACTTTGTATTAATTACTTTGATTGGTCAGTTTATCTATAAAGAACAAACAGGGATTAGTCATTGGCTAGGGGTCGCAGCGATCATGTTGGGTATTTTACTAATGAGTATCAGTGTATGAATAAAGGATATTTATGGGTACTTGGCAGTGCATTACTAGTGACTGTGGCCCAACTGAGCTTGAAAGCCGGTGTGGTTGAGTTACCCTCATTTACACTTGGCTGGCACTGGTTACAAGCAGATTGGTTATTGGCAAATTTTGTTAGCCTAAGTATTATTTTTATAGGGTTAGTTTGCTACGCATTATCGATGCTATGTTGGTTATTTGCATTAAAATATATCGCATTAAATAAAGCCTACCCCCTTATCAGCCTTAGTTACGTATTCGTCTATATTCTCGCTGTTTTGTTACCTTGGTTTAATGAACCTGCGACATGGTTAAAAGCAGCGGGAATTGCCTTTATTTTATTAGGCGTTTGGTTGATTAGCCGACCAACAAAACAAATGAAAAGTAATAATAAGGGGGGGTAAAATCTAAGTTGCTTATTTTTTATTCTTCACGCACTATAATCTCAGTTAAATATTGTAATAAGAACTATGAATAAGGTGCTTTATGCTTATAAAAATACAACACCTACCATTACTTTTGTGTCTAGTTTTAATCGGCTGTTCATCAACGACAGTTAAAAGAACACCGCCTCCGCCGCTAAAAACACAGTTGTCCGACCCAATAATGACAATAGCACAGTTAAAAGACCAATTAGAACAATGGTATGGGACGCCTTATCACTATGGTGGAATGAACCAAAGTGGTGTGGATTGTTCAGGTTTTGTTTATCGCACCTTTAACGATCGTTTTGCTATCCAGCTGCCCCGAACGACGGTGGACCAAACTCAGTTAGGGACGCGAATTGATAAATCGGATTTGATGCCAGGGGATTTGGTTTTCTTTAAGACTGGTTCAGGGGAAAATGGGTTACATGTGGGTATTTATGATACCGATAATACTTTTATTCATGCTTCAACCAGTAAAGGGGTGATCCGTTCCTCAATGGATAACGTTTATTGGCGAAAAGTGTTCTGGCAAGCAAGGCGCATCTAAACTCGCTATTTTTTTCAGTGATTATGCTATCTTAGAAGCAATTTTTGTTTTAAGGGTAGTTTTTAATGTCTAGGTTACGTTTACTTATCTCCGAATCTTTTGATCCTTGGTTTAACCTTGCGGTTGAAGAAACTATTTTTCGACAAATGTCAGCAGATCAACGTGTTATGTTTTTATGGCGTAATGCGGACACGGTGGTTATTGGTCGAGCTCAAAATCCTTGGAAAGAATGTAATACCAGAAGGATGGATGAGGACAATGTTCGCTTAGCACGTCGTAGTAGTGGCGGTGGCGCAGTATTCCATGATCTGGGAAATACATGTTTTACGTTTATGGCGGGGAAACCTGAATACGATAAAACAGTTTCTACACAAATTATCGTTGATGGTTTAGCTCAAGTGGGTATCGCTGCACAAATTTCTGGGCGTAATGATTTGGTTTTAGACACTGAAAATGGCCTAAGAAAAATCTCTGGCTCTGCTTATCGTGAAACAAAAGACAGGGGTTTTCATCATGGAACCTTGTTAATAAATGCTGATTTAAGTCGTCTAGCAAACTATTTGAACCCAGACCCTAAAAAGTTGCAAGCAAAGGGGATCACCTCGGTACGCTCTCGGGTCGCAAATTTATCTGAATTAGTCCCTAATATTTCCCACGAAAAAGTATGCGAAGGCATTATTAAAAGCTTTTTCGAGCATTTCGGTGAGACGGTTGACCCCGAATATATTTCCCCTGAGAAGTTACCTGATCTACCCAATTTCAAGGAAACTTTTGCTAAACAAAGTAGCTGGGAATGGAATTTTGGGCAGGCGCCTGCCTTTTCACATTACTCTGATACTCGATTCCCGTGGGGGGGAATTGAATTTCATTTTGATATTGAAAAAGGTGTGATTAACCGCTGTCAATTTTTTACTGATAGCTTAGACCCTTCGCCATTAGAGTGGCTCAGTGAACAGCTAGTTGGTAAGGTCTATCAAACAGAGACTATTCGTTTATTAAGTAAACAAATGATGCAGAAATGGCCTCAATTACAGGAACAATTGGCTGATTTAGAAAACTGGTTGGTTTTAGAGTTAAGTTAAAAAAAGAGCCGACAGTTGTCGGCTCAGACATAGACATTAAAATAACGAATAGGAAAAGGGACTTATTGAATAAAATAATTAACTATGACAGTTACAAGTCATAAAGCTTTTACATTCCGGCATTTCACCAGTTTGGCGGAATTTTGCCGGCGTTGTATCAAAATGTTTTTTAAATATACGAGTAAATGTAGCTTGTGAGCTGAAGCCATATTGCAACGCAATATCAAGAATAGGTAAGTTGCCTTCACGTAATGATTTAGCGGCTTCTAACAAGCGGCGTTTACGCACATACTCGCCAAGCGTGCATCCTTTCATTTCTTTGAAAACACGCTGTAAATGCCATTTCGAATAACCACTTTTATCGGCTATTGTGTCGATTTTGATGCCTTCATTGCGTTGCAACTGGCTTTCTAGCCACTTAACAATATCATTGACTACACTTTCTGACATATTTACCTCCTACTCAAGTAGGCTATTGTTCATTAATAACTAATAATAACTCACGAAATTAGGATCTATTCTTCCTGTTTTTCCGATATATCGATAGGCTAAACGTGCGGTTTTTTAATGAGAATACCTATCACTACGATAGATGTTGATAAATTTAACATTTTAAACATACATCATTGTATGTTTAAATATATAAAAAATCAATGGGTTGTGTTTTAACTTTGATTTTTATGATAGGTTATTCTGGTGGATTTACTATATATTCAAATTAATTGTTCAAGCTGTTCGATTTTATTAACCAAGTAAATAATTGAAAAATTATCGCACTACATTTAAAGACAGTTCTATAACGATAAACAGGAAATTCCGAGTTGATTTTTTTAGAGAAAAACACTAAATGATTGGCAGTTATAGGGAGAATTATGGTGATTGGTTTTATTATCAACATAATACTCCGTTAATGAATTTTACCTCTTTTTTGCCAAAACGCTGTAGATGCTGGGTCTGTGACATAGCTTTTGGCGTATTTAACTAAACCTACTCCCACTGAGTTTTATGTTTTCATGAGGCTGTCACATCAAGGAAAATGGCGATTAGAAGCCAATGTTTCATGTTATTTACCCCTATTAAATATGGGGTAAAGCTAAAACTTGCTTACACCATTCATCTTGCTCAGGTGTGCCTTCAGTACGCTGACCATACATTTGTATAATCTGATTGCCTTGGGTATCAAAAACCTCCAAGCTTGTTACAAAGCCATCTTTAGTCGGTTTTCTTGTCACCCAACATTCAGCGATACCATTTTCAATAATGTGCAGTTTGCAATTAAGACCAATAATGTTTAACCAGTGAGTTTGGGTATTTTCTACGGTTAATGATGTTATTTCACTGATTTTACCAGTGAAAATTTGTACACAGCCACGATTACCAACGAAAAGCATAATTTCATTTTGTGCTTGGTGGGCGAGTGACAGTAAACCTGATAATGCACTGCGAGGGACTTGCCATGCTAGTTTACGGCTAACAACGCGGAAGACTTGCTGTCTGCTTAGATTATTATTTTTTAAGATGGTGAAAAATTGGTGGACATCTGTCATATTGCGCCATTCTTGTTCTAGTTTTTGTGCAAGTTCACGATCAATCGACCGTTCAGAAAACGGTTTGACTTCATGGATGGTGAGAGGGCGGTTTTCTGATGTAACATATTGTTTAATCAATGTTTGCCATGCATCGAGATTCGTCGACTTTGTGGTAAAAACTTTGTGTAAGGCATCACCATGTTTGTCAAAAAACTGAATGCTATGACGTAGGCCTTCAGTTGTTTCTTCTACTAATGAGAATGCTGAACGCCATTGAGCAAAGAACATTCTAAGGTCAAGAGCTCGAGGATTGAGAAATAAACCCGCATGTGAGCTGAGCCTTGCATTATCATATTGACCAATTTGAATATTAACGGCGTACTCATTACGGGTAACCCCTTTTGCCACCCCGATGGATGCTAAACTTTGCAAGATATCAGGCATTTTTCCAGATAACCTTTGCACGTTATCTTGACCAACGCGGCAATGAAGAAGCTGTGCTTCTGAAATATTTAGTTGTGCTGCTATTTCGCGCGCATATATACCCTTATGCTCTTTTCGTATTTTTTGGTAATCGCTATAGCTATTTGAATTCAAAATAATTTCCTTAAGGTTAAGTAGAGTAAAGTGTTATCAACTAATTTCGTATAAGGACATAGTAATTTGCGCTATGAAATTAGCTGATAACATAACTTATTGGTTGTTAACTATTATTTGTTACTAAATTACCAGTTATAATTTACGTTAAAGTAAAAATTCCTACCTTCCTGTGGGACCCCCATGGAAGAGATATACTGTTTATCAAAGGCATTTTTCATAGTAAGCGTGGAACTTAACCCTTTAATGAATTCATCAGCTTGATAATTCACATAAAAATCATGTAATTGATAACCTTTATATTGAACAACTTCTTTGTGGTAGCGATCTAAACCATCTTCTGATCTGTGGTTGTATAATTTATATTTGTCATTACCCTGAAATTGTGTTTTTGCAGTAAATTCGCCAATCCAACCAACATGAAAGCCAGTAGTTGCAATAGGAGCATTGAATCGAGTAGTTATAGTCTCGGGGCGTATTGATGAAAGGGAATAATGAGTGTCATCTTCACTTCCAGTTGTTTTGTTGTGGTTAATATTCAACTCAAACCAGTGTGTTTTATAGCTTACAAAGCTGTCTATGCCATAAATAGATGCAGAAGGGATATTAATATAATACAGCTCATCGGGGAACCACACTCCCAATCTTCGGTTATAACTACCGCTAAGGGCAATATACTGCTTAGCTTTGGTATTAAAATAAGTGGACCCAAATTGAAGATGGTCATTATCGGAAATTAAATTATCAAAGCTGAATTTCATACCCATTTCGAGTGTTTTATTGGTCTCAGGTTTTAAGTCAGGCGATGGACGAAAATTAGAGGCAATACGAACCCAAGGAATAGTGAAATGGTTTGAATTGTTATAAAGCTCCGACATTCGTGGTGTCCGATAACTTTCAGCATAAGATGAATGAAGATTTAACCAGCTAGTAGGGGTTGCACTTACAGCAAAGCGAGATGACCAGTTAGTATGCTTGTTTTCAGGGAAATTCTCTCTAGAAGCTTGGTACTGGGTGAAACGTGTCCCTGCGGAGAAAGTGATGGGTAAATGATGCAAAGTCATATCATTTACCAGCCAGCCAGACATGTTAGACAATTCTGATGGCGGATAGCTGATTGCATATTGATTTGATGTTTGTTTCTGTTGGTAATATTCAAAACCACTTTGAATATAGTGGTTTACCCAGTTATACATTGGTAAAGAGACGCTATTAGAAAATTTAGTCCCATAGGTATATTGGTTGCGTTCCTCAGGGCCATATTCACCAGGCTTTTTGATAATTTTGATGGTATCAGTTTGGTCTAAATACAAGTCGGTATAATAAACACTCCATTCAGCTTGCCAATTTAAGCTGTTTTGCGGCTTAAAATACTGATTAATTGCAATATCCCGCTGGTGGCTTTGCCTTTCATGGGGGGCGTTCGGATACTTAGTTTTTTCCGTGGGTTTTGCCGGTTGTTTTAAGCTCAGGCTATCGTTTCGATATTCTTTTAACTGTAATGTTAGGTTGTAAGATGGGTGTGGTAGCCAAGTAGTTTTGAGCATCCAGTTATGGATTTTTTCAACATTATGTGCCAGCTCAAATTCGGGAGAACCCATAATATGCTTTTTACGCTGACTGTAACTGAGCAATGTGTCAAATGACTCAGAACGACCTAATAAAGTTGCGCCTGCATAGTAACTATGGTCATTACGGTTAATGCCGCTAAACGCTCGCCCACCTAATTTTTGCCCCGGTTTTAAAATATCGGCGGCATTTAATGTTTTGAATGCGACCACCCCAGCGAGAGCACCTCCACCATGATGAACTGATGCGGAGCCTTTGTGGATATACACTTTGTTAATCAAAGTCGGGTCGATAAAAGTGGCATCATATAACCCTGAGTTAAAATCTTGAGTGATGTTATCTATTGTGACTTTTACCCCCCGAGAGTCATACCCTCGCATTTGAATGCCTTGGCCATAAGTGCTATTAGACCCAGAGACAAATACGCCGGGTTGGCCTTTTAGTAAATCCAAGGCAGAAGTTGCAGATTGTTGTTCAGGCGCTTGGGCGTCAATCACATCAACTTGCTCAGCCACGGCAATTTCTTCAAAACCGAAGGGGGAGGCTGAAACTTGGATAACATCTTGAGCTAATACGGAATGGCTCAACCCGGCTAAAGTAATAGCGATGGTGAGTGTTGAAATAGGGAATTTTTTTTCTTGGAATATAGATGCAGGCATCGGTTTAAACTGCATAGGAAGTCCTTTCCTTATATTTTAGGTTACGCTGGCTGCCTGGATAGATTATCTGGGTGGCATGCTAAAAGTATTTTATATAACGTTTTTATTTATTAGCGTTTATTATCAACCCCGCCTTTTGGTTGATAAATTTGATAGCGATATAAAACAATCCATTGTTATATTTGCTATTTATTGCCAATAAACAAAGAGCTCCATTTCAATTTAGTAAGCACCTTAGATGAATACATACCCGAATTTTTATGGGGACTTAACCTATTGTTTATCGTCTTTTATAGTCATTAATAGAAATAATGGCGTTGTTTTACAGTGAGCTAATAGATAAAACGAGCTGTAGTGAGAATTATTATCGTTAAGGTTTGAGTGGTCAAGAGTTTTTTTGATTTAATCTGTGCTTTTAATTTAAATAAACAGTTATTAATATAAATTAATTATATTTAATTGAGTGTTATTGTTATTTTATATTAAAAAGCCCTTTAATTAGAATATAACTAAAGGGCGTGATAGAAATGTTTGATACTAAGCTAGGCTATTTGAAGCGAGAATCAACCGCTTGAGAAAGGATTTCAATGAGTTGTTCAGTATCTTCCCAGCCAAGGCATGGGTCAGTAATCGATTGACCATAAACTAAAGCTTGGTCAGCGATGACTTTCTGTGTGCCTTCAATTAAAAAGCTTTCAGCCATTACACCGCTTATCGCGGTAGAGCCATCCTTTATTTGCTCTGCAATATCCCGAGCGACTTCTAATTGACGGCGGTGAATTTTTTGACAATTACCATGACTAAAGTCGACGACTAAATGCTCTGGCAGTTCAAATTTGCGCAGCTTATCGCAGGCTGCGGCTAAGTCCCCAGCAGAATAATTCGGTTGTTTCCCCCCGCGCATAATAATATGGCCATGTGGATTACCGCTGGTTTGGTAGATGGTCATTTGGCCGTTTTTATCTGGGGACAAAAACATATGTTGTGCTTTTGCGGCTCTAATTGCATCAATAGCAATATTAATATTGCCATCTGTACCATTTTTAAAACCAACAGGGCAGGAGAGCGCAGAAGCCATTTCGCGGTGAATTTGGCTTTCTGTCGTTCGCGCACCAATAGCCCCCCAACTAATAAGGTCAGCAATATATTGGCCCGTAACCATGTCGAGAAACTCAGTTGCTGTTGCTAAACCAAGCTGGTTAACTTCTATTAGTAATTTTCGCGCGAGGCGTATCCCTGTATTGACTTGGCAGGAGTTATCTAAATTTGGGTCAGAAATTAGCCCTTTCCAGCCAACAACGGTGCGCGGTTTTTCAAAATAAGTCCGCATAACAATTTCTAAGCGGTTTTGATGACGTTCCCTTAATACATTCAGCTTTGTCGCGTATTCAATTGCCGCGTCAATATCATGAATTGAGCAAGGACCGACGATAACAAGTAAACGCGGGTCTTCCCCCGATAAGATCTGTTCTATGCGCTTACGTGACGCTGTCACGTTATTGGCAACCTTTTGGGAAATAGGAAATTCATCAGCGAGAGTTTGTGGTGTAATTAAACTGTCCACTCTTGCAGTGCGTAATTCATCAGTTTTTTGCATTTTGGTTCTCAAAACTTTAATAGGCAGATGCCGTATCAGTGATAAAGATCACAATAAACGAAAATGGCTTAATTTCAACCTACAAAGTAATTTGTATCAATTATATTTTATATTTTTTATCAAAATATACGTCTCTGTAAACCCATTGTATCAATCACTTTTGCTGAAATTTCTTCCACTGAGTAGTTAGTTGTATTTAAGTAGTTGATTTTATTCTGCCTAAATAATGCTTCGACTTCAGCAATTTCAATACGGCACTGCCTTATCGATGCATAACGGCTATTTTCACGGCGTTCTTCACGGATAGCGGCTAAACGTTCAGGGCTAATCGTTAAGCCAAATAATTTGTGGGTATAAGGGCGAAGAGCCACGGGGAGCTTTAGATTGTCCATATCATCAGCAGTAAATGGATAATTGGCGGCTTGAATGCCAAATTGCATAGCTAAATATAGGCTGGTAGGGGTTTTGCCACAGCGAGAAACACCGATAAGAATGACTTGAGCTTGGTCTAAATTACGCAGAGAAATACCATCATCATGTGCGAGTGTATATTCAATGGCTGCAATACGAGCATCGTATTGGATCATATTTTGCATTGACAAGCCGTGCGTACGATTGAGCTTAGGTTCTGGTTCAAGGCCAACTTCTTTTTGGATTGGAGCAACTAAACTTTGGACAATATCTTGGCAAAAACCAGAACTTTGCGTGATGATTTGCCTAACTTCAGGGGAAATAATCGAATAGAACACTAATGGGCGAAGTTGTGTTTCTTCAAATATGGTATCAATTTTTTGTTTTATTTCTTGTGCGCGGGCCGGCGTGGTAACGAAAGGCAGGGTATAAGAAATAAAAGCTAGTGGAAATTGTGAAAGGACAGCATGCCCCAGAGTTTCAGCAGTGATAGCTGTACCATCTGAAATAAAGAAAACAGTTCTTTGTATTGGGTTGTTCATCGAATCTAATTTATTCATTGTTATTTATCTTTTATTGTATTTATCACTAGTTTTATAGAGATATTATCTTTGTTTAAAGTTTAAAAATTAGTTTATAAGGGAAAGTATAGCCATTATTTGAGCGATTTTTAGAACAAAACATTTTTCTTATTTGATGGAACGATTCACCAGTCCATCTTCTACTAATGTCTGTGCTAGTCTATTTCACGAGGCGAATTTTCGCCAATGAGATTTTTTACGATTTGTACTCTGTCACTAAATTGCTATAAAAGGATCACTTTCAATGTCCACAAATGGCCTTACTCCGTGTAATGTACTTTGGTATAACCAATTAGGGATGAATGATGTTGACCGGGTTGGCGGTAAAAATGCCTCCTTAGGTGAAATGATCACAAACTTATCTGATCTGGGTGTATCCGTACCTAACGGTTTCGCGACAACCGCACAGGCGTTTAATGATTTTCTGGAGCAGAGCGGTGTAAATCAACGCATTTATAACCTGCTAGATGAAACGGATATTGATGATGTGAACCAACTGGCTGTTGCAGGTGCTCAGATCCGTCAATGGGTGATTGATACGCCATTGACGAAGGAGTTGGAACAAGATATTCGTGACGCGTTCGCTCAACTTTCAGAAGGGGAAGCCGAAGCATCATTTGCTGTTCGCTCATCAGCAACCGCAGAGGATATGCCTGATGCTTCATTTGCGGGGCAACAGGAGACATTCCTTAATGTTCAAGGGATTGATGCTGTATTAGTGGCGATTAAACATGTTTTTGCTTCGTTGTTTAATGACCGCGCTATTTCGTATCGTGTTCACCAAGGTTACGATCACCGTGGAGTAGCTCTGTCGGCGGGTGTGCAAAGAATGGTACGCTCTGATTTAGCATCTTCGGGCGTGATGTTTACTATTGATACCGAATCTGGTTTTGATCAGGTAGTTTTCATTACCTCAGCTTATGGCCTAGGTGAAATGGTGGTACAAGGGGCGGTAAATCCGGATGAGTTTTATGTCCATAAACCAACCTTGAAAAATAACCGCCCTGCGATTGTACGCCGTACTCTAGGCTCTAAAAAACTACAAATGGTGTATGCCGATAGTAAAGAGCACGGTAAACAAGTTCAGATTGAAGATGTGCCAGAAACCCTACGCAATCGTTTCTCTCTGGCTGACCATGAAGTTGAAGAGCTCGCTCGTCAAGCTTTACAGATTGAAAAGCATTATGGTCGTCCAATGGATATTGAGTGGGCTAAAGATGGCCATAATGGGCGTTTATATATTGTCCAAGCAAGACCAGAAACAGTGCGTTCAAATCAACAAGTCATGGAACGCTATCAACTCAAAGAGCAAGGACAGGTTTTAGTTGAAGGGCGTGCTATTGGTCACCGCATTGGTTCCGGTGTAGTAAAAGTGATTCATAATTTAAGTGAGATGGATCGCATTCAGGCTGGTGATGTCTTAGTTACAGACATGACAGACCCTGACTGGGAGCCAATCATGAAAAAAGCTGCTGCGATTGTCACTAATCGTGGTGGGCGTACTTGCCATGCCGCTATCATCGCTCGTGAGCTAGGGATACCTGCTGTCGTTGGTTGTGGTGATGCAACTGACCGTTTACAAGAAGGTCAAGAAGTCACTGTTTCCTGCTCGGAAGGTGATACTGGCTTTGTTTACCAAGGCAAGTTGGAATTTGAAATTCACAGTTCTGAAGTGAGTGAAATGCCAAGCCTTGGTGTCAAAATCATGATGAATGTGGGTAATCCTGACCGTGCATTTGATTTTGCTTGTTTGCCAAATGAAGGTGTTGGTTTAGCGAGACTGGAGTTTATCATCAATCGCATGATTGGTGTTCACCCAAGAGCATTGTTAGAATTTGATGAACAGTCTCCTGAATTACAAACTGAAATCCGCGAAATGATGGCCGGTTATGACGACCCAATCGAGTTCTATGTGGGCAAATTAACCGAGGGTATTTCAACGTTAGCAGCAGCCTTCTGGCCAAAACGCGTTATTGTGCGTTTATCAGACTTCAAATCAAATGAATATGCCAATTTAGTCGGTGGGGATATTTATGAGCCTGAAGAAGAAAACCCTATGCTTGGTTTCCGTGGTGCAGGGCGTTATGTTTCTGATAGCTTCCGTGCATGTTTTGCGTTGGAATGCGAAGCCGTTAAGCGCGTGCGTAATACTATGGGGCTCACGAACGTTGAGGTAATGATCCCGTTTGTGCGTACTGTCGCACAAGCTGAGGCTGTCATTGCGGAGATGGCAAAACATGACCTTAAGCGCGGAGAGAACGGCTTAAAAGTGATTATGATGTGTGAAATACCATCGAATGCTTTGCTGGCTGACCAATTCCTTGAGCACTTTGATGGGTTCTCTATTGGTTCAAACGATATGACTCAATTAACATTAGGCCTTGATAGGGATTCTGGTGTTGTTTCTGAGCTATTCGATGAGCGAAACGACGCGGTTAAGGCAATGCTATCGATGGCAATACAAGCAGCTAAACGCCAAAATAAATATGTTGGTATTTGTGGGCAAGGTCCTTCAGATCACCAAGACTTCGCTCAGTGGTTAGTTGATGAAGGTATTGATAGTTTATCTTTAAACCCAGACACTGTCGTGCAAACTTGGTTAACGATCGCTGAAAATCAGTAATCATTACTGAGCTAATAATGAAAGTCGAGAGGTGAAAACCTTTCGGCTTTTTTTATTAATTTAAATTATCTATTATTACAATAGTTAATAGCTATTATTGAGTTATTTCATACTAAATAACTGGATTGAATGATTATGCAATTCTTTTTGCGTACATAAACATAATTATTCCAAATCAATAACACGTATAATGAGTAATTAAATGTACTTTAATTATAAAGCTCATGAAAGTAATAATAGTGCGGGTTATATATAACGCTAAAGGAGTATATTTACTTATGTTTGATACCAGAAGTTGATTCTTATCAATACTTATAAAACAGATGATTTAATTTTGATGTGAATAATTTTCATATTGAGGAACTAGATAAAAAAAAAGCCTATCATGGGCTGACAGGCAAAGACTACACACAGCAATTTGGTTAATAAAACCGTGCTTTAAGGGGGGAGCATGGCTTTTCATGTTTGTTTGATTCAATGGCTAGATAATAAAGTATTTATATTATACAAGCATTAAGAACACTCTCAATAATAAACTTACTTGTTGTTACTTAAGAGAATTATTCCAATAGAATTATGTTAACATAAATTAGGCTAAATACTAACATTAGAATGTTAAATATTGTTTCTAAATATTAATGAGAAATGAAATCATTAATGAAACAGACATGTATATCGACAACATGCCTGTTTCAATTAATTGCAACTATTTCTTAATCATGAACACATCTTCAAGAAATTTCTCTGTTTCAGCTAAGTTCTCATTAGGCATAGCTACCTCATTCATCCATGCTTTTAATAAACTATATGAAACAGCTAATACAACGGGACCGATAAATAGGCCTATCATCCCGAATGATAAGATACCCCCGATAACCCCAACTAAGATTAGTACCATCGGCAAATCGGCACCCATTTTAATCAACCAAGGACGAAGAACACCGTCCATTGTTGCCACAACCGCAGCCCAAATGGCGAGAATAATTCCCCAAGTGGTATCACCAGTCCAAAATAACCATATAACAGATGGCACCATAATCAACAGCGGCCCTATTTGAGCAACACAGCAGATAAACAGTAAAACAGTGAGGATTGCAGCATAACCAATGCCAGAAAGTGCAAGGCCAATCCCACCGACAATAGCTTGGATTAACGCTGTCACGACGACGCCCAATGCCACCGCTCTTATTGATTGAGCTGCTAATAAAACAGCTGCATCACCACGCATGCCTGCAAGGCGCACAGCAAAGTGACGTATGCCTAACATGACAGATTCACCCTTAAGGTAAAGTAAGCCGCTAAACAGTAACATTAAGATTAAATGAAACACAAAGCGCCCTGCGCTGATCGCTTGTGTGGCGAACCACCCCGCGGCTTGACCAAAGTAAGGTTGGATTTTTGCGAGTAGGGCGTTACCGCCACTTGCTACAAGGCTATGCCATGCGTAATAAATTTTTTCGCCTACCATCGGTATGGTATTTAGCCATTCTAGCTCTGGTAATGTCAGGCTTGAAGGGGACTTGGCTAAATCAATCAATGGAGTGCTATTATCAATAATACTTCCAATCAAAACCCCTAATGGGATAACAAACAACAGTAATATAAGAAGAACCATCACTAATGCAGCTAGCCAACGCTTACGCCATAAGCGCGCTTCTAGCCGTAATAATAGTGGCCATGTTGCAATAACCATCATCCCTGCCCATACAAAGCCAAGAATAAAGGGATTAAGTACCCAAAAACAGGCGGCTATCATTAAGATGATGGACAATAGGCCGAAAATAAGTTTGGGGAGATCCAAACGTTTTTGCGATTTTTCCATTAATGATTGATCCTTAATAAATGAAAATTCTGCTTATACGGCAAATTTTTAGGTGAAAATAACGAAATTATTTTTCACGATTAAAAAAAACAATATTGTGATATGGTTCATTATGACAATGTCATCAGCGGCTGTACCGTTTTTACTAGCTGTGAAGGTAATAAGTCATAAACCTGAGACGCTATTGTGCAACTTAAAGTAAAGATAGTACATAACGAGTAATGCGAACACTAAACAACAAGAGTCATCGTTAATAATGATCCCGCGTATATCAGAAGCTCCTCATCTTAGTCAATTAGTCATTGAGTTCTTGCATGAGCTACAAGAACAAGGTTTTACTGGTGATAACGGTACCAGCTACGCTGAACGGTTATCCATGGCGACAGACAACAGTATTTATCAACTATTGCCTCAAGCGGTTGTTTTCCCGCGTTCTAGTGCAGATGTACAAATTATTACACGCGTAGCCGGGCAATCCAAATATCGTGAACTTAGCTTTACGCCAAGAGGTGGTGGTACAGGGACTAACGGGCAATCCTTAACAGAAGGGATTGTCGTGGATATGTCCCGCTATATGAATCGTATTTTAGAAATAAACCCCGAGCAAGGTTGGGTCAAAGTTGAAGCTGGCGTAATCAAAGATCAGTTAAACCAATTTTTAAAACCTTATGGTTATTTCTTCTCTCCTGAGCTATCGACCAGTAACCGTGCAACCTTGGGGGGAATGATCAACACCGATGCATCAGGGCAAGGTTCATTAGTCTACGGTAAAACATCCGACCACGTTTTAGGTGTTAAAGCCATGGTATTAGGGGGGGAGTGCATTGATACTCGTGCTATGCCTATCGAACTCGCCCAATCGATTGCGTCCGAGGATTCTATTGTCGGGCGTATTTATAAAACGGTACTAGAACGCTGCTTAGAACAGCGGCCATTAATTGAAGAAAAATTCCCAAAGTTAAATCGTTTTCTGACAGGCTACGACTTACGTCATGTTTTTAATGATGAATTAACTGAATTTGACCTTACCCGCATTTTGACGGGTTCAGAGGGGTCTTTAGCGTTTATTACTGAAGCCACCCTTGATATCACGCCATTGCCAAAAGTACGCAGGCTGGTTAACGTAAAATATGACTCTTTTGAGTCAGCACTGCGTAATGCCCCTTTTATGGTTGATGCTAAAGCATTATCTGTTGAAACCGTCGATTCTAAAGTGCTGAATCTAGCCCGTGAAGATATCGTTTGGCACTCTGTAAAAGCATTAATTACTGATATTCCTAATAAAGAAATGTTAGGTCTTAATATCGTTGAATTTAGTGGCGATGATGAAAGTGAAATTAACCAGCTGACAGACAGTTTGTGCCAACGACTTGATGAGTTAATGGCAAATAATCAAGCGGGTGTGATTGGCTATCAAACTTGTCATGACCTTGATGATATAACTCGCATTTATAATATGCGTAAAAAGGCAGTTGGCTTGTTAGGTAATAGTAAAGGTGCGGCAAAACCAATTCCATTTGTAGAAGATACTTGTGTACCACCAGAGCATCTAGCTGATTATATTGTTGAGTTCCGAGCGCTACTCGATGGCCATAATCTGAATTATGGCATGTTTGGGCATGTCGATGCGGGGGTATTACATGTTCGGCCAGCTCTAGATATGTGTGATCCACAACAAGAAATATTGATGAAACAAATTTCTGATGAAATTGTTGCATTAACAGCTAAATATGGTGGGTTGCTGTGGGGAGAGCATGGTAAAGGTTTTCGCGCACAATATAGCCCTGAGTTTTTTGGGGACGTACTGTATAGCGAATTACGTAACATCAAAGCGGCATTTGACCCAGACAACCGTTTGAACCCTGGGAAGATTTGCCCTCCAGCAGGGCTTGATGCTCCAATGAAACAGGTCGATGATATCAAACGAGGCACTTATGATAGGCAAATCCCTGTTCAGGTTCGCGAGCAATTTCGGGGAGCTATGGAGTGTAATGGGAATGGGCTATGTTTTAATTTTGATGTTAAAAGCCCTATGTGCCCGTCGATGAAAGTGAGTGGTCAGCGCATTCATTCACCTAAAGGTCGTGCAACACTTGTTCGAGAATGGTTAAGGCTATTAGCAGATCAAGGAGTGACTCCGGACTACCTCGAAAAGGGCATTAAGCAAGACTCACCTTCCTTACGTGGTTTAATTGAGAAAACGCGTAATACTTGGCGGGCAAAGCAAGGAGATTACGATTTTTCTCACGAAGTAAAAGCATCAATGGCCGGGTGCCTTGCTTGCAAAGCCTGCTCAACACAGTGCCCAATCAAAATTGATGTACCTTCATTTAGAGCGAAATTTTTAGCCTTATATCACGGTCGCTACTTACGCCCTGTGCGTGATCATATTGTTGCTAACGTAGAGAGCAGTGCACCATTATTCTCTAAGGTACCAGGTGTATTTAATTTCTTTTTACGTCAGCCAATAGTGCAAAAGCTTAGCCAACACACGATAGGTATGGTTGATTTACCCTTATTTTCTCAGCCTACATTGAAACAAGAGCTTTTGGGGCATACTGCGGTGTCAGTAACACTCGAGCAACTAGAAGGTATGGGGGCTGCTCAGCGCGAAAAATACGTGTTGGTAGTACAAGACCCTTTCACCAGCTATTACGATGCGAAAGTGGTCGCAGATTTTGTGCGATTAATTGAAAAATTGGGCTATAAACCTGTTTTATTACCATTTTCACCGAATGGTAAGGCGCAGCATATTAAGGGTTTTTTGGCAAAATTTGCGAAAACAGCACGTAGAACCGCAGACTTTTTAAATCGCGTAGCAAAATTAAAGTTACCCATGGTTGGCGTCGACCCTGCATTAGTTTTATGTTATCGCGATGAATACCATGAAATTTTAGGAAAAGAACAGTGCCAGTTTACTGTAATGTTGGCTCATGAATGGTTAGTGAGTTTACCTGCACCACAAAATGCCAAAGTAAATGCAGCTGAGCCTTGGTACTTTTTTGGGCATTGTACGGAATCAACGGCTTTACCAAATAGTGCGAGCCAATGGGCAAGCTTATTTGCACGTTTTGGCCACAAACTGAATAATGTCAGTGTGGGTTGCTGTGGAATGGCGGGAACTTACGGTCATGAAGTGGCAAACCTTGAAAATTCCAAAGGAATTTATAACTTATCTTGGAAAGGAGCGATGGCCTCTTTACCAAAAGAGCGTTGCTTAAGCCCCGGTTATTCTTGCCGTAGCCAAGTGAAGCGTATGGAAAATACAGTTATAAAACACCCGATTCAAGCACTGTTGGAGATAGTTTAATGATTTGGAAACGTCAATTTAATTTGCAACAATTAGCTGAAATGTCAAAAACGTGCATGTTAGGGCATATTGGTATTGAGATCACAGCATTTGGTGATGATTATTTAGAGGGAACAATGCCTGTTGATGAGCGAACTAAACAACCGTTTGGTTTACTTCATGGTGGCGCTTCCGTGGTGCTTGCTGAGTCTTTAGGGTCAATAGCGGGTTATTTATGTACGGAAGGTGAGCAAAGAGTGGTTGGCCTAGAAATTAATGCAAACCATGTCCGTGCAGCGCGTTCGGGGGTTGTTAAAGGCATTTGCAAACCTATTCACTTAGGGCGTCGCCAGCAAGTTTGGAATATTGAAATATTCAATGAACAAGGAAAACTGTGTTGTACTTCCCGTCTAACGACTGCGGTATTATTTGAATAATCACAGCTATGTTTAGGTGGCTTGTAGGCTTTGAGTAGCTAAAAGCCACCAATAACCTTCCTATTAGTAGTGTTTTTATCTGCTGTTTTATCCGTAAATTCGTTTTTTATCGCATTAATAAAGTTGTATAATAAATACATCTTTATTAATTTGTGTCATTTAATTGTATTATTCAGTACAAAATCAAATAAAAAAATAGTTCTATTTTATTTTTCTTATTTCAATAAGTTAAGTGATAAGAAAGACATTATTGGTGATTCGATAAGCTCATAATGAATAAAAAAAGAACTAAAATAGCTATAACCTCTTAAAACAAATGGTTGAAGTAGAATAGCTAATCATTACCATAGGGTAGACAGAGTTAATCTCCTGATAACAGGCTGAAAAGCCATAAGAAATGTGGGGTCAATATGACTGACGGTGTAGAGACATTTTCATTTGATGAAAACAGTTGGCAGGGAGTTAGCCTGACACAAAGCGCTGCAAAACAAATCAAAAAATTGATGGTGCAAAACCCAAATACGAAAGGGCTTTCACTGGGCGTAAAACAGTCTGGCTGCGCAGGTTTCGGTTATGTATTTGAAATGATCGAAAACCCAACAGACCAACACCTGTTATTTGAACTCGATGGCGCACGTCTTTATGTGCCAAAAGAAGCAATGCCATTTATTGATGGTACAGTCGTTGATTTTGTCCAAGAAGGGCTGAATCAAATTTTCAAATTCAATAACCCGAAAGCACAACATGCCTGTGGGTGTGGTGAAAGCTTCGGCGTTTAACATGTGAAGTCAGATTATGTCACAGAGCAATGTAGAAGTTGGCGATGATGTTCAAAGCTGGCTTGATGACCAGCGTTATAAAGAAGGCTTCTTTACTGAAGTCGCAACGGATGAAATGGAAAAAGGGATCAACGAAGATGTGATCCGCGCCATTTCAGCAAAACGTAATGAACCAGAGTGGATGCTACAATTCCGCCTCGATGCTTTTAATCATTGGAAAGGCATGGAGGAGCCACATTGGCTTAAGGCGAATTATCCAAGCTTAGATTATCAAGATTATAGCTATTACTCTGCACCATCATGTGGTGCGTGTGATGATACGTGCGGTTCTCAATCAGGTGCAACTCAAGGTACTGGTGTTGCTGAAACCAATAGTTATTTAACGGCAGAAGTTGAAGAAGCGTTTAATCAACTAGGTGTTCCGGTTCGTGAAGGGAAAGCCGTCGCGGTTGATGCTATTTTTGACTCGGTTTCCGTTTCGACGACATATCGTGATGACCTTGCCAAACATGGCGTTATTTTTTGTTCGTTTAGTGAAGCGATCCAAGAATATCCAGAACTGGTACAAAAATACCTAGGTACTGTTGTATCAAGTCATGACAACTTTTTTGCGGCACTCAATGCTGCGGTTGCATCAGATGGTACGTTTGTTTATGTCCCGAAAGGGGTGCATTGTCCTATGGAGCTTTCAACCTATTTTAGGATTAATGCGGCGAAAACAGGCCAATTTGAACGTACTATCCTCATCGCTGATGAAGGGAGCTACGTGAGTTATATCGAAGGGTGTTCAGCGCCTGTCCGTGATAGCTACCAGCTCCATGCTGCTGTGGTTGAAGTGATTATTCACAAAGATGCAGAAGTGAAGTATTCAACGGTGCAAAATTGGTTTTCTGGTGGTGATAGCGAAACGGGTGGGATTTTAAACTTCGTGACTAAACGTGCATTATGCGAAGGTGAAAATTCTAAAATGTCATGGACACAGTCTGAGACCGGTTCTGCTATTACATGGAAATACCCAAGTGTTATTCTCAAAGGTGATAACTCAGTAGGTGAATTTTTCTCCGTTGCATTAACCAATGGTAATCAACAAGCTGATACTGGAACGAAAATGATCCATATTGGGAAAAATACGCGTTCTACAATTATTTCCAAGGGGATTTCAGCAGGTAAAAGTCAGAACAGTTATCGCGGATTAGTGAAAATTTTACCGAGTGCTCATAACGCGCGTAACTTTACCCAGTGTGACTCTATGTTAATAGGGACACAATGCGGAGCACATACTTTTCCCTATGTGGAAGTAAAAAATAATACGGCACAATTAGAACATGAAGCAACAACCTCACGTATAGGGGAAGACCAGCTGTTTTACTGTTTACAACGTGGCATTAGCGAAGATGATGCCATTTCAATGATTGTAAATGGTTTCTGTAAGGATGTGTTCTCGGAGCTTCCGTTGGAATTTGCCGTAGAAGCACAAAAATTGCTGGCGATCAGCTTAGAACACAGCGTTGGCTGATCCTAATATGAGTTTATTTGCGCTTAAGCGCTAAAGGCATGTGAATATGTTAAGTGTTAAAAACTTACACGTGAGTGTAGAAGGGAATGAGATTTTAAAAGGGTTATCTCTGGAAGTAAAACCAGGGGAGGTCCACGCCATCATGGGGCCGAATGGTTCTGGTAAAAGTACATTGTCAGCCACTCTCGCAGGCCGTGAAGAATATGAAGTTGACAGTGGTGAAGTGACATTTAAAGGTAAAGACCTGTTTGAGCTAGACCCTGAAGAGCGTGCAGGTGAGGGCGTCTTTTTAGCCTTTCAATATCCCGTTGAAATTCCTGGTGTAAGTAATCAGTTTTTCCTACAAACTGCGGTGAATGCGGTAAGAGAATATCGTCAACAAGAAGCTTTAGATCGCTTTGATTTCCAAGACTTTATCGAAGATAAAATCAAACTATTGGAAATGCCCGAAGACTTACTGGCGCGTTCAGTGAATGTAGGCTTCTCTGGTGGTGAGAAAAAACGTAATGATATCTTGCAAATGGCAGCACTTGAGCCGCAACTGTGTATCTTAGATGAAACGGATTCAGGCTTGGATATCGATGCGTTGAAAATTGTGGCAAATGGGGTTAACTCTCTGCGTTCGCCTGATCGCTCATTCATAATTGTGACTCACTATCAGCGTATTTTGGATTATGTGAAGCCAGATTTTGTCCATGTGCTTTATCAAGGGAAAATCATCAAATCGGGTGATTTCAGTTTAGCGAAAAAACTTGAGGAGCAAGGTTATGGCTGGCTTATTGACCAACAGTGAGAAAGCAGAGAAACGTGCTCAAGTTGCTGCGCTCAATGAGCGCGCAATGTCACGTTTTGCGACATTATATGAACAGCGTCATGGGGCGAACTCACAACATGCTAAAACCCATTGGGAAATGGCAAAGCATGTCGGTTTACCTACATTTCGTCATGAAGACTGGCATTACACGCCATTAAATAGTGTATTAGAAACGGAGTATCGTTTTAGTGAAGCAGATGTTGCTGCAGCGGAATGCGAAGCCTTAGCTCTACACATTGATGCATACCGCATTGTGTTAGTTGATGGTCGTTATAGTTCTGCGTTAAGTTCTATCGATATGGGGCCATTCCAAGTCGCTTTACTCGATAACCAAGATTTGCTGCCATCTCCAGTTAATAGTGAAATTTTTTTACATTTAACAGAAAGTTTAGCGGTGCAACCGTTGGTAATTTCTTTATCGGCGAATAAAATTGCTGAAAAACCACTTTATTTATTGAATATCTCTAGTGGTAATCAGGGTACACAAGCAACAAATCTTAGCCAATATCGTTACCACTTAAGTTTAGAAGCCAATAGTAAAGCACAGGTAATTGAACATTTTGTAAGCTTAAATGGTCAAGCTCACATGACGGGAAGTCGTTTAACCGTTGAAGTGGGTGATAATGCTGATTTTAGCCATTTCAAATTGAATGTAGAAAATGAACAAGCCCAGCATTTTGCGCACAATGATATTATTGTTGGGCGCGATAGCAGAGTAAAAAGCAGTAGTTTTTTACTCGGTGCCTCATTAACCCGTAACCATACTAGCGCACGTCTTGATGGGGAAAATAGCGATTTCGAACTTAATAGTTTGCTATTGCCGAAGGGCAGTGAAATTGCAGATACTCGAACCTATCTTGAGCATAACAAAGGCTACTGTAACAGCCAGCAGTGGCATAAAGTCATTGCTATGGACAATAGCAAGGCCGTGTTTAATGGTATGATTAAAGTTGCGCCAAATGCGTTGAAAACAGACGGTCAAATGACTAACAATACATTATTGTTAGGGGAAAAAGCAGAAATTGATACTAAGCCACAACTTGAAATTTATGCTGATGATGTAAAATGCGGTCACGGTGCAACAGTTGGTCGAATCGATGATGAGCAATTATTTTATCTGCGTTCAAGGGGAATCGATGGCAAAGCAGCAAAACATATGATTATTATCGCATTTGCTGCTGAATTAACAGAATCTATTGAATCGGAAGAATTAAAACACGCTGTGATGGCAAACATCCGCCAGCGCTTAGCGGAGGTTTAATACCTATGCTGTTCAATGTAGCTTCAGTAAGGCAGGACTTTCCTGCCTTATCTCAACTAATCAATAATCATCCTTTGGTGTATTTAGATACTGCTGCTAGTGCACAGAAACCGCTGCAAGTTATTGAGAAAGAAAGTGAGTTCACGTTGCATCACTATGCTGCGGTACATCGTGGAATTCATACTCTCAGTGCTAATGCAACCACGATGATGGAAGAAGTGCGCCAAAAAGCGGCTAATTTTATCCATGCTGCATCAAATGAAGAAATTGTCTTTGTAAAAGGCACCACGGAAGGCATTAATCTTGTTGCAAATAGCTTTGGCCGCAAGTATTTCCATGAAGGGGATAATATAGTTATCACGGAAATGGAACATCATGCGAATATTGTTCCTTGGTATATGTTGGCTGAAGAAATCGGTTTCGAGATCCGTGTTATTCCGATTTCTGATGATGGAAGGTTGCAGCTAGATTCACTCAATGAATTTATTGATGCTCGCACTCGTTTATTGAGTTTTGCGCATATTTCCAATGTATTAGGAACGGTTAACCCTGTACAAGATATCATCAAACAAGCAAGGGCTATTGCGGCTTCGAAAGGGAGTGAGATTGCCATTCTTGTTGATGGTGCGCAGGGTGCTATGCATCAGCAAGTTGATGTACAAGCCTTAGACTGTGATTTTTACGTTTTTTCCGGCCATAAATTATATGGGCCGACAGGGATTGGGGTACTTTACGGTAAAAAAGCGGTCCTTGATAATATGCCACCATGGGAAGGCGGTGGGGCGATGATCCGCCAAGTCAGCTTGACCAAAGGTATCACATTTGCTGATGCCCCATGGCGTTTTGAAGCAGGTACCCCGAATGTTAGTGCCATTATAGGTTTAGGGGCGGCATTTGATTATTTGAATGCACTAAATTTGGCGGATGTATTTGCTCATGAAGCTCAAGTGATGGCATACGCATCGGAAAAACTGCAAGAAATACCGTCAGTCACATTATATGGTAATGATAAACGGGAAGGGGTACTGGCATTTAATTTAGGGCAACACCATGCTTATGATGTCGGGTCTTTTCTTGATAGATATGGAATAGCGATACGTACAGGGCACCATTGTGCTTTACCATTAATGGAACACTATCATGTTCCTGCTATGTGCCGAGCTTCTGTGGGGATTTACACGACCAAAGAAGAAATCGATTCTTTATTCAGTGCGTTACAGCGAATTAAAAAATTGTTAGGCTAGCACATAAAACAGATTGTTTTGGTAAAGGAAATCAGTATGCCCGCATTACCCGATGAACATAAGTTATTACGTAACTTTTCCCGTTGTCAGGATTGGGAAGAACGCTATTTATATATGATTGAACTTGGTGGACGTTTACCTGACTTAACTGAAGCACAAAGAAGTGATAATAATTTGATTGCAGGTTGCCAAAGTCAGGTTTGGATTGACATGCAAAAGCAATCGGACGGGGCTATTATGTTTGCTGGTGACAGCGATGCAGCAATAGTTAAAGGGCTAGTGGCAATTGTCATTATTCTTTTTCAAGGCAAAACCGCGCAACAAATATTAGGGCTCGATGTTAAGTCTTTTTTTGAGCAATTAGCATTGGAGCAGCATTTAACCCCTTCACGTACACAAGGCTTAAATGCCATGATCCGCTCAATTTTAGCTCGTGCAGGTCAATTAGCATAATAATATCAGGGGAGTACAGTTTGCTCCCTTTCTCCTAGCCAATCTTTTTTCTTTTCTATGCTACTCTAAACTCATGTATTTAATTAAGTTATTATTATTAGACTAATTATTATGGATAAGCTCAGTGCTAATTATTAACTAAAATATTTATTTAGTATTAAAGATATGCAAGATAGTTGCTATTATGAGCAATAATCATTGCATTATTGTAAGAACACCATTTTCCTTGGAGTAGGTATGAAAAGAGTTTTGACGGCGGTAAGTTTGTTTGTCATGAGTGCTTTGTTGGCTCCGGCTCAGGCAAAAGAGTATCCATTACCTGACAGTAATACACGCCTAATCGGGGAAAACCTGACGTATGTTGTACCAAATGATGGGCGCCCGTTAGAAGCTATCGCCAGTGATTACCAAATAGGCTTATTGGGTATGTTAGAAGCAAACCCTGGGACAGACCCTTACCTTCCTGAAGCGGGCAAGGAACTGATCATCCCCGCACAAATGCTATTACCCGCTACACCAAGAACGGGGATTGTCATTAACCTCGCTGAGCTTCGTTTATATTATTACCCTGCGAATAGTGAAAATGTTATTGTTTACCCAATAGGTATTGGTCAATTGGGGCGTGACACGCCTGAAATGGTGACATCTGTCAGCCAATCAATTAAAGACCCTACATGGACACCAACAGCAAACATTCGTAAAAATTATGCCAAAGAGGGGATAACTTTGCCTGCGGTAGTTCCTGCGGGACCAGAAAATCCGATGGGGCTATATGCGTTACGGTTATCTTATGGTCGAGGTGAATATTTAATTCATGGTACTAATGCAGACTTTGGTATTGGCATGAGAGTTAGTTCGGGATGCATTCGCTTACGGCCTGATGATATTGAAGCATTATTCAAAACGGTACCAAAAGGAACACGGGTCCAAGTTATTGACCAACCGGTGAAATATTCTAAAGAAGCGGATGGAAGCTATTATATTGAAGTACATCAACCGTTATCTCGGACAAGCAGTGATGACCCACAAACGATGCCAATCAAATTGTCTGACGATTTCAAGCGTTTTTTAGAAAATGAAGGGGTTGACAAGGGCTTAGTAGAAAAAGAACTGGCAAGGCGTTCTGGTATGCCTGTGAGGGTCAATAATGATCAAGGTAATAGTATTCCTGATACTGAAAGCCAAATACAGCAAGGTTTAGTTCCTATTGAACCCTTTAGTATCTCACAACCTGAACCTATCTATGATGGTAAAGTTGGTGCATTGCTACCGGCTAAGTACCGCTCTTCTGCAATAACGCAATAATTTCAATAAAATAAGGGCCTATTTTCATAGGCCCTCATAAATGCTACTAGCTTCAAAGAAGCGTCTTTTCGACTAAATAACGACCAAATCGAACTTATTTTTTGTAAGTGCGAACTTGGTTGTCCAAGCGCTGGTTAGCGCGAGCTGCTTCTTCTTGAGCTGTCTGTACGTCAGAACGCAGAGACTGAACGTCGTTGCTCAGTTGATCAACTTTACCATTCAGAGTTTGTACGTCTGAAGAGAGTTTTTGCACTTCAGTGCTGTTAGAACAACCCGCTAGTAATGCTGAAGCTAATACGATAGAGCCCAGTACAATTTTAGTACGAATCATTATTTTACCCTCTAGATTGATTTATCTTGAAAATATAAAAAAGCAAGTCACCAAACAATAGAGCCAAGACTGTTATCTTAAAGCTTGCTATATCCCTTTAAAACAACCTAATGAAAATTAGGGTATGGCACTTACTTAGTCTTATGCTAGTACTAAATATAAAGTTTTGCTAGAAATACTTTAATATTAGTACTAGGAAAAAGAAGAAAAATTTAAATCAAGAACAATGATGGCGGTTATTTGACCAATTTAAGGGCTTTTTTTGATTTTACACTAATAATGATAAGAGAATATTTACTTGGGGGTACAAAATAAGTAAATAGTTACTTCAGGACAGCACAAAATGTTAACTTTAAATAAGAAGGCCGATGGTTAAATTAATTACCATCGGCCTTTTTGCATACAACTTATGAGAGTTTATTTAGAGCACATGAACAGATGAAGTATTGGTCGTACCGCTTTGTACTAATGCGCCGGATACCATAACAACAGCATCACCTGAAACCGCTAAACCACTTTCTAACGCTGCACGTTTACCTTCACGATAGAAGTCGTCAGTAGAAGTAAACCCACCAACAATCATCGGGATCACGCCTTTGACTAATAATAACTGACGAGCAGTTTCTTCGTTAGTTGTTAATGCAAGAATAGGTGCGGTTGGGAAATATTTACGAACCGATTTTGCTGATTTACCGCCGTATGTTGCAACAACAATCAGAGGAACATCTAATTTTTCAGACATTTCTACTGCGCCACGGCATACCGCTTCAGTAACACGTAAACGCTGGCTTGGTTTTTGGTTATCGATGCGAGTTTGCATCACACTATCCGTGCGCTCACAAATCGTTGCCATAATAGTGACAGCTTCTACAGGATATTTACCTTTTGCACTTTCACCTGATAGCATCACTGCATCGGTACCATCTAAAATCGCGTTTGCAACATCCCCTGCTTCTGCACGAGTCGGGCGCGGGTTTTTGATCATTGAGTCTAACATTTGGGTCGCAGTAATAACCACTTTACGTGCTGCAACACATTTCTCAATCATCATTTTTTGCGCGAAAATAACTTCTTCAACAGGGATCTCTACTCCTAAATCACCACGTGCAACCATGATGCCATCAGATGCTTCTAAAATTTCATCAAAATTATTTAGACCTTCTTGATTTTCAATTTTAGAGATAATTTGAATGTTTTCGCCGCCGTGTTTTTTCAGGTGAGCACGAATTTCTTCTACATCAGAACGTTTACGGATAAAAGAGGCAGCTACAAAATCCACACCTTGTTGGCAACCAAAAACTAAGTCTTCTTTATCTTTTTCGGCTAATGCGGGTAAGCCAATTGAAACGCCGGGTAGATTAACCCCTTTTTTCTCACCGAGGTCACCGTTATTTAAGACTTCGCAAATAACTTCAGTAGCAGTGATGCTAGTGACTTTCATGCCAATTAAGCCATCATCGACTAATACAGTATTGCCTACTTCTAAATCAGAAGTTAACCCTGCATAAGTGACAGCAACTTTATCTTTATTGCCGATAACGGAAGTATCTGTCGTAAAAGTAAAGGTTTGACCGGCAACAAGAGAGACGTCGTTACCACCTTCTAATTTCATGGTACGAATTTCAGGACCTTTTGTGTCCAGCAGGATAGCTGCTTGTTTACCAGTTTTTGCGCACACAGAGCGAAGATTGTTGATACGTTGACCATGTTCTTCATAGTCACCGTGAGAGAAGTTGAGGCGCATAACGTTCATGCCAGCATCAAGGAGTTGGGTCAGTTTTTCTTCTGATTCGGTTTTTGGACCGATAGTACAAACAATTTTGGTTTTTTTCATGGCAGTCTATCTAAGGTTATAAAGGAAATCGGTATTGTCGCCGATGCTTAGTGCGCATGATAAAATGTGTTGCGCAACTCATTTATAAGAATAGGCGACAGTCTGGTGGTTAATTCATTTTACGCTAAAATTTATCTCATTTTGATTCTTATTATAGTGTAGATGACAAATTCAATTAAAGCTAACACACTGATTTATTGCTGTTGAAACCTTTCAGCCAGCATGAGTATTATAGACAACAAAAAACTGTGAGACAAATCAAATTTTCTTAAATTGAAAGAAGTCGTCACTCAGATCAAATACTCAGTAAATAGTTTGCGATTTATTTTGTTGCGCAACAAAGTAAGGGAAGATCGACAGACAATCAAGGAAAATATTAGAATCAATAGGAGGAGGTTAGCAAAATGGTGCGTCCGAGTAGACTCGAACTACCGACCCCCACCATGTCAAGGTGGTGCTCTAACCAACTGAGCTACGGACGCACTGAAAGAGTATGCTTTGAGTTAACTTGAAATGGTGCGTCCGAGTAGACTCGAACTACCGACCCCCACCATGTCAAGGTGGTGCTCTAACCAACTGAGCTACGGACGCATTAAAAAATTATCTAGCTGACAACGGGAACGAATATTAACGTTATGATGCGCATCTGGCAAGGGGAAAATGTATTTTTGCGATAGTTTGCTCGTATTTAAAACTATCTGATGCGAAATACATCTTCCCGTACAGTTAAAAGCTTAAAAAACCGTCAATTAGCGAGTCGAACGAACTAAAATAAACTCTTCAGATTGTTTATGAAGCCACATAATCCGTGTTGCCATACCAATGGCTGCTGCGCTTAAGCCAATTATAAAACCAATCCAAAACCCTTTAGGCCCCATGGCTGGAGCAACAATATCGGTTAAGGCTAAGATATAGCCTGCAGGTAATCCTAGTAGCCAGTAAGCAGTAAAAGTAATAAAGAAAATAGAACGTGTATCTTTATAACCCCGTAGGATACCAGCACCAATAACTTGTACGGAATCTGATAATTGATAAATTGCGGCATATAGCATCAAACTAGACGCTAAAGCCACAACTTCCGGGTTTTTGTTATACATCATCGCAATTGGCTCACGGAATACGATAGTTAAAATAGCAGTAATACAAGCCACCATTAAGCCAACCGCTAAGCTAGTGTAAGATGAAACTTTAGCGGCCTCGGTAGATTTTTGCCCTAAATTATAACCAACCCGGATTGTTGCAGCGATCCCTAATGATAATGGGAACATAAACATCACTGAGCTAAAATTAAGAGCAACTTGGTGACCGGCAACGGCTATGACACCTAACGGTGCAACTAATAGTGCAACAACAGCAAATAATGTGACTTCAAAGAACAGAGCTAAACCAATAGGAGTACCCAATACAATGATGCGCTTTAAAATTAATGGATTTGGCGATGTAAAAACTAGAGTAGGGCGAATATCACGCTGAGAATGCGCTCGTTTCACATACCATCTCATCATTATGCACATAGCCCAATACACTGTAGCTGTCGCAACACCACAACCGACACCACCTAGTGCAGGTGCTCCAAAGTGCCCATAAATAAAGATATAATTGATAGGAATATTCACCATCAAACCAAGAAAACCAATAACCATCCCCGGTTTCGTTTTCGATAAACCTTCACATTGGCTACGATAGACTTGATAAAATAGGTATCCTGGCGCTCCCCACATGATTGCATGTAAGAATCGCACTGATTTATCGGCTAATTCAGCATCAATGTGCGGCATGTTATGAATGATTAACTGGCTATTATAGAGCAAACACATAATGCCCAACGCTAAGAACAATGCAAGCCATAGACCTTGCTGAACCTGATCGCCAATTAAATTTCGGCGACCTGACCCATTCATTTGAGCGACAATAGGCGTCAATGCCATCAATAGCCCTTGCCCAAAAAGAATAGCGGGCAGCCAGATTGAAACCCCAACTGCAACTGCGGACATCTCTATTTCACTAACGCTTCCAGCCATAATAGTATCCACAAACCCCATTGCAGTTTGTGAAAATTGAGCTAAAACAATAGGAATACCGAGTGCCAGCAAGCTACGCGCTTCTGTAAAATATTTCTGCACGCATACACCTTCATAATAAAACGAGTAATAGGAAAAAAACTAGAAAAATAAATGATTTACTTAAAGTATAAGCTTTAATAAAAACCGCTCATTCTATCCCTTTTCTAGAGAGAATCCAATAATGATATAATTGAATGTAATAAAAAAGCATTTTTAAACCTAGGTGCTGGTTATATCGCTAGTTTGCCAGTGAATTGGTCTGTCGCTTATCACTCAAATAAGATAGATCTCTAAGAATTCTTATGTAAACTGAAGTCATTAATTCACTACACTGAGATTTATTATGTTTACAGGCATTGTCCAAGCTACAGCTCCTATTATAGAAATCACTGAAAGAGCTAATTTTCGTACTCATGTAATGAAATTTACCCCTGAATTATTAGTCGGCTTAGAAACAGGGGCATCTGTTGCACATAACGGCTGTTGCCTTACAGTGACAAAAATTGATGGTGAAAAGGTTAGCTTTGATCTCATTAAAGAAACATTACGTTTAACCAACCTTGGCGCACTAAAAGAAGGGGATGTGGTTAATATTGAACGTGCTGCTAAATACGGTGATGAAATTGGGGGGCATGTTGTTTCTGGTCATATTATGACAACTGCAGAAATCAGTAAAATTTTCACCTCAGAAGATAACCATCAAATTTGGTTGGCGATTCACGATAAATCATTGATGAAATATATTTTACATAAAGGGTTTGTTGCCATAGATGGTATCAGCTTAACTGTAGGTGATGTCATCAATAATCGTTTTTGTGTGCATTTGATCCCAGAGACTTTGGAGCGAACTACATTAGGTCAAAAACGTTTAGGGGACAAAGTGAATATTGAAATCGATCCTCAGACTCAGGCAATCGTTGATACGGTTGAACGTGTTTTGAACCAAAAAGAACAAGAAAAGTTTTTACAACAAACTAATGAAACAATAGAAGCTAATGAGCCTTAGTAAATATTACCTTTAAGGGGTCTTAAGCTGTTAGTTAGGTTTGATTACTTTATCTAATTAGGCTATAGCAGCGGTTTATGGTGCTATAGCCAAGGTCAATTACGAAGGGGGAATTAATTTATCGGGCGTGTTTAATAATCTAATTCTACAATTCTGCTAATTACAATAAGTTAAAATTAATAAAAGAGGGTGAAATTTTTATTAATGGCTAACCTTAAACGTCAACTAGTTATTTTTCACTGAAGTTGACTGAAAAACTAGCGTTATCACGCTCAATTGCATCGACTAGACGTTTGAAATGTGGACTATTTTTATGCATCTCTAGCGCTTGAGTATTTTCCCACTCTTCGAAAACAATGTAACCATTTTCTTTAGCCATAAGATCATATTGAATGCATCCTTTCTCTCGGCGACTTAATTTTGCTAAGTCACGAACGATTTCTCGCGTCAAATACCCATCTGATTTTTCCGTCGTAATTTGGGCATACACAACAATACTCATTCCTTTCTCCTTATGTATTAAGAACTATCTTAATGGGTACTTAGTTTTTGTATTGTAAAAAAGCGAATACTCTGATTTTAAAAATGCCGACGGGGTCATAGTAAAGTATCTTTTAAAATCGCGATAAAAGTGGGACTGATCATAATAGCCTGTTTCAAACCATCGGTATGTATCTTGTTCTACTACCATACTCTTCAAAACATGCTCTAAGCGGCAATTGATCTGATAACGTTTTGGGGTAATGCCATACTCTTTTAAAAACTCTTTTTGAATAACCCGTACATGTAATCCTGTTTCTTCAGCAAGTTCTGTTATTTTTTTTGTAGGGTTGCGATACAGCAATTCTAAAATGTCATCGATAAAATGAGGCTTTTTATTGGCTTTAGTTCGATTGAAGCAATCTAAAAGTTCTTTAAATGATGAGTTGGCTAAGGACTCAAACCAGCGATCTTGCCATATTTCACTCAGAGCCATAGTCCTATCAGTGTAATTAAACGTACTAAGGGGAAGTAAAAAGCGCAGTGCATCATGGCGTATACGCAACACCATTACTTTTGAATGGTTAGGATTAGCCGTGAATGTATTGACTCTAGGAATAATTAATTGGAAAGAGTCTGTTGTTGAATGTTTTTCTGTTGACATGCAAAAAGAATCTGATGAAACCCAAATTTCAGCACCAGTTCCTGGAAAAATTTTAATTGTTCCTGAAAATTCTTTAATGATCAAAATTGAACTAACAAAGGACTTTAATTCATCTGGTGGATAATACTGTTTCAACATCATTCTTGAGCACTCATTATTTGATATGGCAATGATAACGCTTTCTAACAAGAAAATTAACTATAGAAAATCTATATCTTAGTAGATAAAAAAATAAAATCCCTCTATTTTAGTGAAATACGCTTTAAATAGTAGAAATATATGAAGTAGATACAGTTTTTAGTCTTTGAGTGTCTAAATAACAGATAAGATTATTTGTCATGAATAACTGAATATTCACGGTGAGAAGTTGGGAGTATTTTTATTGGTTAATAAACGAAAACCATGCCGCTAAGCTTGCGGCATGGTTTAAAGTGAATCATATGTTGTTATCAATCGGCTTGGCAATCGGCATGTTTTAGCGCTTTTTCACTGTTGCTGGAACAACGTTGCATAAAATAACCAATCGTCATTGGAATGATGGTTGCAGCCATTACCCCCGTTGTTGCCAGAAGTGGGTCGAAAGTAAGAGCAGAAACGAGCAAGCTGGCTAAAAAACATAACCCTAATTGCAAGGCATTTTGTAATGCCGCCGCTTTACCACTTGCACTCGGGAATGCATTTAATGCTTTCGAAACAGCGATTGGATAGGAAGCCCCATTCATCGCCGCCATAAAGCAAAATGGGATCAAAATCATAGTTAGTGACGGAGTACTGTAGATAGCTATAATGAATAAGATTGCCATGCTTACTGCATAACCCGTCAATAATAGAGGGAATAAAGTTTCAGCGCGAACTTTTGCTAATACAATACGACAGCCATAGCCACCAACAATGAAAGCTAAGGTTTGAGGGATATAACTTAAGCCTATATCTGCTGGGTTAAACCCCATATTCCGCAAAATAAATGGCGAGCCCGTTAACCAAGCGAAAAAGCCAGCACTACAAGAGGCATAAACAAGTACATTACCACTAAAAATAGGTGAACTTAACAAGTTAGCAAAAGAGACTTTAGTTTTGGGTTGTTTTTCATCCGTGATGTTTTTGACAGAAACATTCTTCAAAAATAACGTTGGTAATAAAAGTAATATACCTACGGCCATGAGGATCAGAAAAATGGCTTCCCAAGTTTGGTGTTCTAAAACCCAAGCACCTAATAAAGGCGCCAAAGCAGGGGATAAAGCGACTAATGGCATAATAGAGGCAAAAACTTTTTGCGTGCTTGCTTCATCATAGCGGTCAATAACGAGAGCTTGCCATAAAACGGCCGCAGAACAGACACCGACAGCTTGTAGAAAACGCAAAGTTAAGAGTTGTGTCGCAGTTTCAACCCAAAAAATAGCTAGGCTGCTTAAAATGAAAATAGCCAACCCAACGATAAGCACAGGTTTACGACCAAGTTTGTCTGATAATGGTCCCCATAGAAGCTGAGCAAAAGCAAAACCAGCTAAAAATATACTGAGAGAAGCGCTGATAGCCCCTTCTGTGGTATGCAGTGAGTTTTGCATTGCCCCAAAAGCAGGTAGATACATATCAATCGCTAAAAACCCCAGCATGCTTAACCCTGCAAGGTAAATCATAAACCCAGGGGAATTTTTTTTCACAGTATTCGTCATAATTATTACTTATTTGATATTTAAAAAAATGTTAACAGTAGTTCTATTGTATAGGCTATTTTTTTATGTTGTGAAACGGTAATATTTGGATCTTGCTATCAAAATTTTTGAAAGGAGATGTTATGTGGTCAGCTCATGCGCTCGAAGTCATTGATGCAGTGGCTCGTACGGGAAGTTTTAGTGGTGCTGCCGATGAGTTGCACCGTGTTCCATCTGCGATTAGCTATACGGTAAAACAAATTGAGGAATGGCTTGCTGTCCCTTTATTTGAACGTCGCCATCGTGATGTAGTTCTTACCGAGGCGGGGGCAATATTTATTAAACAAAGTCGTTCTGTTATCAAAAAAATGACAGATACCAGACATCAATGCCAACAAGTCGCAAATGGTTGGCGTGGTCAATTTAGTATCGCAGTTGACTGCATTGTCAAACCGCAGCGCACAGAACAACTCATTCTAGATTTCTATCGTCATTTTCCTGATATTGAACTGTATATTCACCCTGAAGTGTTTAATGGTGTTTGGGATGCTTTAGCTGATGGTCGTGTTGATGTGGCGATTGGCGCAACACGTGCTTCCCCCATTGGTGAAAGATACAGTTTTCGTGATATGGGTTTCATGTCTTGGATGTGTGTTGCGAGCCCTGAGCACCCATTAGCCAAAATAGAAGGTAAGTTGGTGGATGAACAAATGCGTGAATACCCCAGTTTATGCTTAGAAGATACCTCCCGTAATTTACCCAAAAGAGACACATGGGCCCTTGATAACCAGCGGCGTCTTGTTGTGCCTTATTGGGAAAATGGTTTGGCATGTTTAGTCAATGGGCTATGTGTGGGCATGGTGCCCGAACACCGCGCAACCCCTTTATGCGAGGAAGGGAAGTTAGTGGAATTGGCATTAGTACAACCATTTCCACCAAGCCCTTGCTGCCTAACTTGGGTTGAAAAAAACACATCTCCAGCGTTAAGTTGGTTATTAGATTACCTCGGTGATACTGAAACACTTAACGCGGAATGGCTTTCAACTTAGGTTGCTAAGTTATCGGCGGTAATCAATAAATGGCCCATCAGCAACAGAGCGGCGTTCAACCAGCCGTGGATGTACCTCGATAGTTTGCGCATCTTCGCGCTTATTCACAATTCTATCGAGTAACATTGTAAAGGCCATTTGCCCTAAACGCTCTTTTGGCTGGTGGATAGTCGTTAGAGCAGGGGTAAAATAGCGCGCATTACGCACATTATCATAGCCAATCACTGAAATATCTTGCGGTACACGCAGGCCCATCTCATCTGCGGCGCAAATCGCTCCCATCGCCATAATATCGCCACCACAGAATACCGCGGTAGGGCGCTGTTTATGGCTAAGGATTTGCATCATTGCTTTGTAGCCTGATTCAGGCTCAAAATCCCCTTGGACGATCCACTCATCTTTTAACGTAATTTTGGCCTCTTCCATCGCTTTTTGGAAACCAGTTAAACGACCAATGCCTGTATTTCTTTCGAGTGAACCAGGAATGACACCGATATCACGGTGGCCACGGTCAATCAAATAACGCCCTGCAAGGTAGCCGCCATGGAATGAGTTGTCGATAATACTGTCAGTAAAATCACCTCGTGACGTACCCCAATCCATAACGACCATTGGAATATTACGATAATCTTCTAACATACTGATTAAAGTATCTGGGTATTCAGAGCACATAACGAGTAAACCATCTACGCGTTTTTGCGCAAGCATTTGTAGATAGGCTTTTTGTTTACCCAAATTATTATGGGAATTACAGAGGATTAGTGTATAGCCTTTTTCATAGCAGCTATTTTCAACTGATTCTATTACCTCAGCAAAATAGGGTGCTTCACTGGAGGTTGCCAGCAAACCAATCGACTTAGTGTGATTAACTTTTAGACTACGGGCAACCGCACTTGGTGAATAATTGAGCTCTTTAATTGCAGCCCAGACCGCAGCCTTAGTATCATCAGCCACAAAGCGCGTTTTATTAATAACATGGGATACGGTTGTGGTAGATACGCCAGCGCGTTTCGCCACATCTTTAATCGTTGCCATGGGGGAAAAAAACTCCTGACCAACAATAGGTCTCTATAAGCATTCTTGTTAAAAAATTACCAGCATATTGATGCATTGATCCTTTGCTGGCAATAATTTAGCGATTTGTTGTCGATTTTGTCTGATCTAGCGCAAAAACGAAAGAAATAATTGATGTTATAACATGTGATATAGGCACGAGTTTTGTTTTTTTGGATATATATACTTAATAACCTTTATGTTAATATGGTTATTCGCTAATTCAATTACGTTTAGATGAGAGGAACTCATGGATACAGATGTTAAATATGGATTACTGGCTGCGTTGGGTTCATTAGCAATGATTATTTTTATTGCTGCACATATTTTTTGATTTTATTTTTACTCATAGCAATGTGCGTAAAAAATAAGGGCGAGATATCTCGCCCTTAGCTATTTAGAAATCAACAGATATCACTATGCTAAATTTTCTTCAACAAACTTCCAATTGACTAGCGCCCAGAAGTTTTCTAAGTATTTAGGACGCGCGTTACGGTAATCGATATAGTAAGCATGCTCCCAAATATCAACTGTTAATACAGGCTTATCTTCACCAGAAATTGGCGTTGCAGCATTAGATGTATTAACGATAGCTAAGCTACCATCGGTTTTTTTCACTAGCCATGTCCAACCTGCGCCAAAGTTTTTGGTCGCAGCGTCAGTAAATTGCGCTTTAAACTCAGCGAAAGAACCGAATGCTTTATTAATCGCATCAGCAACTTTGCCTGTTGGTTCTCCACCTGCATTTGGCGCTAAACAATGCCAATAGAAGGTGTGGTTCCAAACTTGAGCAGCATTGTTAAAAACCCCAGCGTCAGAAGTTTTGATGATCTCTTCTAGAGATTTACCTTCGAAGTTAGTGCCTTTGATGAGGTTGTTTAAGTTAACAACATAAGTGTTGTGGTGCTTGCCATAGTGATATTCTAAGGTTTCAGCAGAGATATATGGTTCTAAAGCATCTTTAGCATACGGTAGAGCGGGTAGTTCAAAAGACATTGCGTACTCCTTGATTGCTTTTGTATAAAATACTTCGGGTGTTTGCTCTTAAAATGAGCTAATTAAAAGATGGCAATTTGTTATCAACATTTCGCTCATTGGCGAGATGGTATTTAATATATTAATGATAACACGATAAACCTTACAAAGGGTAATGGTAATCATGTTACTTATATGTTAGCAAAAAACAAAATCATTAACTATTTATATTGTATGGGTATTTGTGAGGAAGAACGCCAGTTTTTCGAATTTAAACAATAGCGAGTTATTTGTTTGACTTAGGTGAGCAGAAGATAGAAAAGGTGCCTTTTTGGTTTTTTGGATGTTATAGTAATGCCCCTGTAAAACTGGCATATTGTATGAAACAATTAAGTTTCACATTATAATGGTCAATGCATTCTATTAAGTCGCAGTAAATCATGCTTGTCGGCTGACTGCAAAACCAGCATCTTTGTTCTAAGGAAGTAAAAATGACGACAATTGAAAGAATCGAGCGCCAAATCAAAGAAAACCCAATTTTATTATACATGAAAGGCTCTCCAAAACTTCCGAGCTGTGGTTTTTCTGCTCAAGCAGTCCAAGCTCTGTCTTCTTGTGGTGAACGCTTTGCTTATGTTGATATCCTACAAAACCCAGATATTCGTGCAGAACTGCCAAAATATGCAAATTGGCCAACTTTTCCTCAACTGTGGGTTGATGGGGAGCTGGTTGGGGGCTGTGATATTATCATGGAAATGTTCCAGCGCGGTGAACTTCAATCATTGATTAAAGAAACTGCGGATAAATATCGCCCAACAGACGAAACTAGCGCAGAATAATATTGCGATAGATAACAAAAAACCGTATTTAGCTAACGTAGTGGTATTTTAGCAAATACGGTTTTTTTATATGTAATTCAATTACTCTTCGTTCTCAACGATAGGCCAGCCACCAAGCTTTTTCCATTTGTTGACAATCTCACAAAACAATAGGGCAGTACGGTTAGTATCATACAGAGCACCGTGGGCTTGTTTCCCATCAAATGGAATACCCGCAGCGACACATGCTTTTGCTAAAATAGTTTGGCCGTACACTAAACCACTTAATGCTGCAGTATCGAAGGTTGCAAATGGGTGGAATGGGTTACGTTTTAAACTCGCGCGTTCTGCGGCATTCATAACAAAGCTGTGATCAAAATTTGCATTATGAGCAACAATAATTGCGCGGTTACAATCCGTGTTCTTCATTCCTTTGCGGATCACTTTAAATATTGCGTGTAATGCTTCGTATTCACTTACGGCCCCACGTAATGGATTAGTAGGGTCAATGCCAGTAAAGGCGAGCGCAGATGGCTCAAGGTTTGCACCCTCAAATGGCTCTATATGAAAATGCAATGTTTCATCCATAGACAGCCAGCCGTCTTTATCCATTTTTAAGGTAATCGCGGCGATTTCTAACAGCCCGTCAGTTTTGGCATTAAACCCACCGGTTTCAACATCAATAACAACAGGGTAATAACCCCTGAAACGGTTAACCAGGGCATTAGGATTATTTTTTTCAGACATTAGGACTTTCGATTATAAGTTTCTGATTGGCTCGTATTATGCCAAAACCAGTAAAAATTTGTAGGTAAACATAGAAGAAAATTAAGGCAGCCAATTGGCAGCCTTAATTTTGTAATTGAAAGGTCAATTAGTGACCTAAGCCTTTACTTGCACTTTTGTTTTCAATTAATTCAATTTTATAGCCATCAGGGTCTTCAACAAATGCGATAACAGTTGTTCCCCCTTTTACAGGGCCGGCTTCACGAGTAACATTACCACCTGCATTGCGGATATCATCACAAGTTTTTGCAACGTCATCGACACCTAGTGCAATATGACCATAAGCATTCCCCATATCGTATTGATCAACACCCCAATTATAGGTTAGCTCAATGACTGCGCCTTCGCTTTCATCACTATAACCAACAAAAGCAAGAGAATATTTATACTCAGTATTTTCACTGGTTCTTAACAGGCGCATGCCCAGTACTTTGGTGTAAAAATCGATTGAACGCTGCATATCTGTAACACGCAACATAGTATGAAGTAAGCGCATATTATAAACCTCTTAAAATTTCCAGAAAAAACCTGAATCGTTGTATTTATTAATATAACGTGTCTATATTGATAAATACAATGGTTGTAGTATATTTTTTAATCGAACGGCAGTGATGCTTATTTTCATAGTATATCATACATTTATTGTGTTTTTTCTTTTAAGGGGATACCTATATGGCTGAGCAACTCGAGTTCTTTGATATTCCAAGCCCTTGCCGTGGTATTTGCCAAGTAAATGAACAAGGTTACTGCCGAGGTTGTTATCGTACACGAGATGAGCGTTTTAACTGGTTAAAATTTTCTGATCCTGAAAAACGAAATATTATTCGATTATGCCGTCAACGGTACTTAAGGTCACTGAGTAAACAGGCGACTGCAAAAGATTTACCCGATCCCCAACAACAGCTTTTTTAAAGTGTAATACAAATGAATCTATTTTTATAATTCAATCAATTGTTTTGTTAATTAAAGTAACTAGTTATTTTTTAATTATTTTATTTTAATTAATTTCGTTGTTTATCTTTCAATAAAATTTTATTTATTCAAAATAGCTATAGATTCTATAAAAACAACCATAAATAACATATTTTTAAGATTAACTATATACTTTTGTTTTTAAACCATTTATTTGGTATTGCTTTTTTTATTGTTAGTTGTAATTACTATAAGGGTTAAAATAGATAGATCCGAAAGGAGAGTAAGGCTATTCTTATTAATAAGATAATTGATAGGTTGCTTTATTAAGCCTACTAATTTGAAAAGGCATGAGTCGCAAGGTATTAGTTAGAGGTACATCGTCTCATGAAGAGTTTGTCATCACTATAAATAGGTATTTGTTATCCTATGCATCAATAAAAAGTTGTAAATATAAAAGGAAATTAATATATAATTTAAAAAATAATATGAGTCTGGTATATTTTTTAGACATTATAATTATATAAAGGAGGGTAAATTGGAATCACAAATTGGAACAGAATTATCACGTGTAGTCCGTATGTGGAGAGCATTAATCGATCATCGTTTAAAACCCCTTAAACTTACGCAAACACATTGGGTTACATTACATAATATTAGCCAGTTACCACCGGAACAATCGCAAATACAACTGGCAAAGGCAATAGGAATAGAACAACCATCACTAGTGAGAACCCTTGACCAATTAGAGGAAAAAAAACTCATTTCTAGGCATATATGTGCAAATGATAGGAGAGCTAAAAGAATAAAATTGACAGAAGAGTCTGAACCATTTATTAAGACAGTAGACCAAGTAATTAATAATACACGGCTAGAAATATTGAATAATATTAGTGAAGAAGAGCTTGAGCAACTGTCTCAGTTACTTCTTAAACTTGAAAGAAACATTATACAGTTACAGAATGACTCTTGAATTTGGTATAATTTAGCATGTGAATAAATATAACACCAACTATTATTATGGTGATTATTATAAAGACAATAATTATTCAAATTGATTTTAAATAAAATGATCTTTATAGATGGTAAATTATTTCTGTGAAATATATATTGTATTGCAGTTATTTTTGTAGTGTATGGTTTGAGTTAAAATAATTTCTTTAACATTATTCTGCAATCATTAGTTAGTGATGATACACGGCTTGTAGAATACTCAGCAATAAAACCTTCACTAAAAAATGATAACTTAAATAACTATTTCACATTGAATAATGAAATATCTATATGTATAACTAGAGGGATGACTAACTAGAATACTACACATGATATTAAAGATAAAAATATAGGAAAATAATTAATTAATAGAGGTTATTAATAACTAAATATTAGTTAATTAACACTAAGTATGTTCACCGACCATGAGCCGGTGAACATATTTTAATTTAGAATAGTAAAGTTAGCGAGGAGATACAGTGACTGTATTGCCGCTATTTGCAATCATAACGCGTTGACCGTTACGGAAAGTGCTTGGGTCTTGTTTTTGAACAACCACGATATTTTTGCCGCTATCTAAGCGAATTTCTAACTGAACCCCTTGGCTTTTATTCAATGCGCCTTGTGCTTGCTGACCTGCTAAGCCACCTGCTATTGCGCCTGCTGCAGTTGCTAGTGTATTACCAGTACCACCACCAATGGTGTTACCTAATAAACCACCGAGCACAGCACCACCAATTGCGCCAATAACGTTACCATCTTCACCAGCTTGAATTGTCACAGGGCGGGCATTCAAAACGGTACCATAGGTTACAGTCTGTACCTGTTTCGCATCCTTGGCTGAAATAGTATCACCAGAAAGCGTACTGGTATTGACACAGCCTGATAACGCTGCAACTGCAACAACACCTACAAAAACTTTCTTAAGCATAATAACTCCTATGAGATTTGCTGTCTGTGGCACTAACATAGCATCGTATATTTGTTTTCACCATAAACACAACAATTATCAAAATAATGGTATTAAAAAGCGAAGGTTAGATTACTTATTTTGGTTTAAATAGAGTGTAAACACTAGGTAAAATATCTCAAATTCAGGATTATTTCACTGACAAAGGCACTGTTTGTTAAAGGGATGTCAAGTTATGAGTATGATTTCGCATCTATAGCTAAATAGGACGCCTTATCATCTTAGTCAAGACCCTGTAACTAGTGCTTGGTTTATAATTTTATTATGAACCATTGTAAACAAAAAGAGAAATCGTGATATTAAAAAGTGCCTTTTTTATTTAGTTTGTCTAGTTATTTTTAACTTAAAGGTGATTATTTATTATTCCTGCGAAGCTGCCCGAGAAATTGCATCGAATTGTTGACAAAAATCTTCATCAAAGCACAATCTTTTATAGTGATATTTAGTCAAGTTAATGTGCACACTGAAGGAACAAGCATAATGATTAAGTCCGGTCGTTACATAGGTGTCATGTCGGGAACGAGTTTAGACGGTGTTGATGTGGTGCTTGCAGCAATCAGTGATAAGTTTGTTGCTGAACAATCTAGTTTGAGTGTCACATTCCCAATTGAATTAAAGAAAAAAATTTTAAATATTTGCCAAGGGCAAACAACAACATTGTCAGAGGTTGGCAAAATTGATCGGCAGTTAGGGTCATTGTATGCAGATGCTATTAATCAGCTGTTGGTACAAACCAGTTTAACGTCTGAAGATATCATCGCTATTGGCTGCCATGGTCAAACTGTTTGGCATGAACCTGATGGCGAACAGCCTTTTACCATGCAATTAGGTGATAACAACAGAGTTGCCGCTTTAACGGGGATCACCACTGTTGGAGATTTTCGTCGTAGGGACATGGCATATGGCGGGCAAGGTGCACCATTGGTGCCTGCATTTCACCTTGCTGTATTAGGGCATCCTACTGAGAAACGCATTGTATTAAATATTGGTGGAATTGCGAATGTGACAGCTTTATTACCTGGTGCTTATGTTAAAGGCTACGATACAGGTCCTGGGAATATGTTAATGGATACATGGACTTGGCGTAATAAACAGAAAGCATATGATAAAGATGGTCAATGGGCGAGTAGTGGCAAGGTCGATAACACATTATTAAAATCCATGCTAAGCGACCCATATTTTAGACGCTCATCCCCTAAAAGCACAGGGCGTGAATATTTTAATATGCAATGGTTAGAGAAACACTTAGATAAGTTTCCATTAATTTCTGCTGAGGATGTTCAAGCAACGCTTTGTGAGCTGACGGCAACATCGATTACTGACCAAGTTTTATTATGTGGCGGCTGTGAGCGCTTAATTGTTTGTGGTGGTGGCGCAAAGAATCACTTTCTAATGCAGCGTTTAGCGGCTTTGTTACCGGGGATTGAGGTCGCTCCCAGTGATAAATTTGGGTTAAGTGGTGACGATATGGAAGCGTTAGCTTTTGCGTGGTTAGCGGCTCGAACTGTAGCCGGTTTATCAGGAAATCTTGCTTCTGTAACAGGGGCAAGTGAAGAAACTGTTCTCGGTGCGATATACCCTAAAAATATCGCTAAAAAATAACCGTATTAAGGATATAAAAATGAACGAGCTAGATGAAATAGACCTCGCATCGGTACGTCGTGAATACACAAAAGGTGGTTTAAGACGTAATGATTTAACACCAAACCCATTAACACTGTTTGAATTGTGGATGAAGCAAGCGTGCGAGGCTCGTTTAAGTGACCCAACAGCAATGTCGGTTGCTACAGTTGATGAAACAGGGCAGCCCTATCAACGTATTGTATTGTTAAAGCATTTTGATGATAACGGTTTAATTTTTTATACCAATTTAGGTAGCAGAAAGGCGCAACATTTAGAAAAAAATAACAAAATAAGTTTGCACTTTCCATGGTACCCGCTAGAGCGCCAAGTCAATTTTACGGGTGTCGCTGAGCGATTAAATCCAATTGAAGTTGTTAAGTATTTTCATAGTAGGCCTAAAGACAGCCAAATTGCAGCGTGGGCCTCTGCGCAATCATCTAAAATCTCTGCTCGAGGGATTTTAGAAGGCAAGTTTTTAGAGCTAAAACAAAAATTCAAAAATGGCGAGGTTCCATTACCCAGTTTTTGGGGTGGGTTCCGAGTGGTTTTTAATAGCGTTGAGTTTTGGCAAGGGGGCGCTCACCGCCTTCATGACCGCTTTTTATATCAACGCGAAGGGGATGGCTGGAAAATTGACAGATTAGCCCCTTAATTATAGTTTTTTAACTGGCACTTAATTGATATGCGCTTTATGCTATAGACTCATTTAATAAAATTGACAAATTAAACTGACGAGCTTTTGATATGAGTCTCAAAATCGTTGGTTTTTTAACCCTAAATAGATAGACAAAATTCAACCGATGGAGTCATTGATGTCTAGCAATAACCTGATTAAACAATTGCAAGAGCGGGGCCTCGTTGCCCAGGTAACGGATGAGGATGCGTTAGCAGAGAGACTGGCGCAAGGGCCTATCTCCCTCTATTGCGGCTTCGACCCTACCGCTGACAGCTTGCACTTGGGACATCTGGTTCCTTTGCTGTGTTTAAAACGATTCCAACTAGCCGGGCACAAGCCTGTGGCGTTGGTGGGTGGCGCAACGGGCCTAATTGGCGATCCGAGCTTTAAAGCTACTGAACGTAAATTAAACACCACAGAAACCGTTCAAGAGTGGGTAGAAAAAATACGCAACCAAGTATCACCATTTTTAAGTTTTGATTGTGGTGATAACAGCGCACGCCTTGCTAACAATTATGATTGGTTTGGTAAAATGGATGTGCTGACATTCTTACGTGATATTGGTAAACATTTCTCTGTTAACCAAATGATCAACCGTGAATCTGTTAAGCAACGTTTAAACCGTGATGATGTAGGGATCTCGTTCACCGAGTTTGCTTATAACCTGCTACAGGGTTATGACTTTGCCAATATGAATAAAGAGATGGGTGTTGAACTGCAAATTGGGGGTTCAGACCAATGGGGTAACATTACCTCTGGTATCGACTTAACTCGTCGCTTACATCAAAATCAAGTGTTTGGTATGACAGTTCCTCTAATTACAAAAGCGGACGGTACTAAGTTTGGTAAAACCGAGGGTGGTGCAGTATGGTTAGATTCTAAGAAAACTAGCCAATATAAATTCTATCAATTCTGGATTAACACCGCTGATGCTGACGTTTATCGTTTCTTAAAATTCTTCACTTTTATGGAATTAGAAGAAATTCAAGCATTGGAAGAAGAAGATAAAAATAGCGGTAAAGCACCTCGTGCTCAATATGTTTTAGCTGAGTTAGTGACTAAACTGGTGCATGGTGAAAGCGGGTTAGCCGCAGCAAAACGTATTACTGATAGTTTGTTCTCAGGTGCGGTATCTGATTTAACAGAAGCTGATTTTGAGCAATTAGCACAAGACGGCATGCCTTGTATTACACTAGATGCGGGAGCTGACTTACAACAAGCTCTAGTTGATTCAGAATTAACACCATCTCGTGGACAAGCAAGAACTGCAATCAGTTCTAATGCAGTATCCATTAACGGTCAAAAACAAACAGACCCTATGTATGTATTTAGTGATGCAGACCGTTTATTTGGTCGTTATACTTTAATCCGTCGTGGTAAGAAAAACGACTGTTTAATTAATTGGAAATAGCTCTGACTAACCTTTGTAATATTAGCCTGGGGTTCCCCAGGCTATACTCGTCATATTTCAATTTGCATAGGTGTTGATTGTGTCCAGTTAGCCGAGTATAGAGTCAAGTATACTCATAGGGCTTTCTTCTCTTGTCGCCTCCATGCAACTCGAATTATTTGGAGTATATTCATATTAGCAATGGCGAATCACTGATTTCTCTTCATTCGACATAACAATTCTTTGGGTTCTTAATGAAAAGCGTATTATCAATTCAATCCCATGTTGTTTTCGGCCATGCAGGAAACAGTGCCGCTGCATTTCCTATGTGCCGAATGGGCGTAGATGTGTGGCCACTTAATACCGTACAATTTTCGAATCACACGCAATATCCACAGTGGACAGGGAATGTTTTTTCAGCTCAGCACTTAACCGATATCGTTGAAGGCTTAGCAAAAATCCATAAATTAGAAGTTTGTGATGCGGTTTTAAGTGGTTATATCGGTTCCGCAGAGCAAGGGGATGATATCCTTGCGATTGTACAAAAAGTTAAAGCGGCAAATCCACAAGCACTTTATTTTTGTGACCCTGTCATGGGGCATCCTGAAAAAGGCTGTATCGTTGCACCAGGTGTTGCGGAGTTTCTTTGTCACCGTGCATTAGCAGTAAGCGATGTCATCGCCCCAAATCTACTTGAGTTAGAAACTTTAGTTGGTAGAAGTATTAAAACAGTAGATGAAGCAGCACAAGCCGCTCGTGAATTATGTCACAAAGGGCCGAAAATTGTGCTGGTGAAGCATTTAAGCCGAGCAGGCTATCGGGCTGATCGTTTTGAAATGATCTTAGTGACGGCAGAGCATAGCTGGCATGTGAGTCGTCCACTTGTAGATTTTGGTGAAAAACAACCAGTAGGCGTCGGTGACTTAACGAGTGGTTTAATGTTAGTCAATTTATTGAAAGGGGAGCCTCTTGATAAAGGGCTTGAGCATGTTGCAGCCGCAGTATACGAAGTGATGATTAAAACCAAAGAAATGGGTGAATACGAATTACAACTGGTTGCAGCCCAAGACAAAATGGTCAATCCTGAACATAAATTCTGTGCGACGCAGTTAGATTAAATTTAATGAGTTAATAAAATAGATAGCGCCCGTTGGTTGAGCGCTATCTTACGGATTAAATCAGTCCTTCAGCTTTTAATGCATCTTGGACATTAGGGCGTTTGGCAATTTTAGCCATGTAATCTTGTAGGTGGGTTAGGCTAGCTAAATCCAGCCCGACATGTTTTGCCCAACCACTAACGGTAAATAAATAAGCATCGGCAACACTAAAGCTATCACCAGCAAAGAAAGCCTGTTTTGATAGTACGTTGTCGACATATTTAAACTTATTAAATAATATGCCACGAGCGGTGTCTTTATATTCTTCTGGTGTACCGGGGGTAAATAACGGCGAGAAATTTTTATGTAATTCTGTCGAAATAAAATTAAGGGCTTCGAGTTGGTGATAACGTTTCATCGACCCTGGTAGTGCGATTAGGTTACGATCAGGTTTTTGATCAGCAATATATTGAACAATAACAGCACCTTCTGTTAACTGCTCACCATTATCTAGCACTAAAGTTGGAACTTGTCCTTTAGGGTTTATTGCTAAATAATCCTCGCCTTTCTCTGTTTTTTTCTCTTTGATATTAACTCGTTCAATACTGAAGTCTAATCCAGTCTCACGCAGAATAATATGAGGGGACAGCGAGCAAGCACCGGGAGCGTAATACAATTTCATGATAAAACTCCTAAGTTATTAAGTGGGCATTCATATAGCAAATAAACACATATCACTTAAGTATATCATTACTTTCTGTTAACGAATTGCCATCAGGTGCGAGATACATACAAAAATTAAAATTTAAACAAAAATAGGGCCCAAGAGTAAAAATGAGAATGTTAAGGTAAAAGAAAAAAAGCCATAAAATTAAGATAGTTGCCTTAGGTGTATTCGCTATGCTTTGCTAAAATCTACAGCTTACTTTGTATATAAAAATACAGTCGCACAATTGAAATTAGCGAGTAAATAAATGACCAACGGGTGTCAAAAATTAAATATCTTAGGGAAGCTAGATAAAATTTTGATGGCGCACACGCCAAATAATAGCCAAGGGATTAAGCGTTTTATTTTAGAGTTCTGGTTCTTTGGTATCATCAATGCACGTTCTTGTTTATTTGCTGGTTTTTTCTTTTTGGCCTTATTTTTAGTGCCAGCGAAAGGGGTAATGGGGCTTCCTCGCTATGATGCCCTATTAATTTTTGCCGTCACATTTCAAGCTTTATTGGTATGGTCAAAACTAGAAACATGGGATGAATTAAAAGCAATCTGTGTTTTTCATTTAGTCGGTTTTATGATGGAGTTATTTAAAACCTCTGCAACTATTGGTTCATGGCAATACCCCGATGAGGCTTATTCCAAGCTTTGGGGCGTTCCTTTGTTTACTGGTTTTATGTATGCGGCGGTAGGGAGCTATATCATTCAGTCTTGGCGGTTTTTTAACGTTAGAATTGAACATTACCCACCTTATTGGATGGCGACACTTGTTGCTCTTGCCATTTATGTGAATTTTTTTAGCCACCATTATATTGATGATTACCGTTGGTATTTGACAGCTTTTATTTTTGGCTTGTATGCACGTAGTGTCGTTTTTTATACCCCATTAGATAAAGAACGCAGAATGCCTTTATTACTAGCTTTTATGTTGATTGGTTTTTTTATTTGGTTAGCTGAAAACTTTGGGACATTTTTTGGTGTTTGGCAATACCCAAACCAAATTGGTGCTTGGTCAATGGTGCATGCGGGCAAATGGGGAGCATGGTCACTGTTAGTGATTGTCACCTTCACAATTGTTGTACATCTCAAACATATTAAGGCAAATGTGACAATCTCACGCTAATAGCATAAATAGCGGCATTAATTATGATAAATCTTGCCGCCATGCATCGATAGATAAAGGCTCACCAAAATGGCTTTCAATTAGGCGGCGAGTGACATCATGCAGAGGGGCGGCTAAAACTTCAGCAGTATTGCCTCGCTCGACAACTTCTCCTTTATCCATCACTAGCATTTTATCGCTAATATGTTTCATCATGCCTAAATGTTGGGTGACATAAATAAAAGCAATATCTTGCTTTGCTTGTAAATCCAACATTAGATTAATGATTTGCGAACGCATCGACATATCTAAAGAAGCCAATGCTTCATCCGCAACAATAATTTCCGGCTGTAGGATAAGTGCTCTAGCCAATGCGATGCGTTGTTTCTGCCCTGATGCTAACATATGAGGGTAATATTCTGCATGGTCAGCAAGTAAACCTACTTGGCGAAGTGTTTGAATTATACGCCTTTCACGCTCAATTCCTGTTAAATCAGTATTTAGCTTTAAAGGAAGCTCAAGGGTCTGGCCAATACGCTGCCTTGGGTTTAATGAGGTGCTGGGGTCTTGGAATATCATGCGAACCCGTTGACAACGGTAACTGTAATCACCAAATTTGAGGTGCTGCCCACGGATAAAAATATCGCCACTAGTGGGCTCGACAACACCTGATAACATACGTGCAAGTGTCGACTTCCCTGAACCGTTGGCGCCAATAATGGCTAAGGTTTGGCCCGCTTGTAAGTTAAAACTGACAGGTTTTACGGCTTGTAACTCATGGCGATGAAATAGCCCTTCACGGAAACGGAAAGTCTTAGTGAGGTTACGTACTTCAAGTAAGGTTTCCATTATGGCTGTTCCTCGGTGTTTAACGGATAGTGACAAGCAACGAGATGGCCTTTAATACTGCGTAATTGAGGCGCAATGATACAAGTACGCTGCGCATAAGGGCAACGTGGACCAAGGCGGCAACCAATAGGCAAATGTTCCAGTGAAGGAATTGCACCGGGTAAGGTATTCAACCGCCCTTTGTGAGGAATTGGGCTTTCAAAATCAGGAATTGAACGAATTAGGGCTTGTGTATATGGGTGCCGTGGGCGCTGTAACATATCTTCAGGAGTCGCACTTTCAACGGTTTGACCACAATAAAGTACATTAATACGGTCAACTAATTTTGACATCATTTCCAAATCATGGCTAATCAGTAGAATACCCATGTTATTGTTTTGATTTAACTTATCAAGTAAACGAAATATTTGAGCTTGCGTGGTGGACTCCATTGCGTTGGTCGGCTCATCCGCAATCAATAAACGGGGTTGGTTAGCAATGGCGATAGCTATCATCACTTTTTGGCATTCACCGTCAGTGAGTTCATAGGGATAGCTACGCATAATATCTTTATGGTCTTTAATACCAACCCGGTGTAATAACTCTATCGCTCGGCGTTTTCGCCAATTAAAGCGTTGCCACCAACGGCCCTTATAGGTCCAACTGGGAATAGATTGAATTAGCTGTTTACCAATATCTGCCGCAGGGTCGAGACAAGACTGGGGCTCTTGAAATATCATTGAAATATTATGGCCAATTAACCGGCGGCGTTTACGAGGACTGAGTTTTAATAAGTCGATATCTTGAAAACGAAAGCGGTCGGCTGTTACCCTAATATTATCTTTAGTTACCCCACAAATTGCTTTGGCGATTAGGCTCTTACCTGAACCTGATTCGCCGACTAAACCGCGTATTTCACCTTCAGATAGAGTCATGGATACACGGTCAACCGCTTTAACAGGGCCATTCGCCGTCATAAATTCGATGGTTAAATTGCGGATGTCTAATAGTGGCATTATTCAACTCCCGCATTAATCGCTCGGTGTAACCCATCGCCTAAAAGGTTAACAAAGAGCACGCTTATCATGATAGCAATACCAGGAAGGATCACGGTCCAAGGTGCGACATAGATAAGTTCTAAAGTATCACCAAGCATTGCCCCCCATTCAGAGGAAGGGAGTTGTGCACCTAAATCAAGAAAGCCTAAAGCGGCAATGTCTAATATGGCAATTGATAGCGCGCGAGTCAGCTCAGTAACCAAAATTGGTGTGATGTTAGGAAGTACGGTATACCATAAAATAAAAATATTTGACGCCCCATCAAGGCGTGCGGCGACAATATATTCTTTATCTAATTCATCATGCACTGCAACATAAATAGTTCTTACCATTCGAGGAATCAATGCAAGACAAATAGCTAGCATAGCATTTTGCAAACTAGCCCCCATAAATGCCACAACAATAATGGCTAATAATAATGAGGGAATAGACAATAGGGTATCAAGTATATGGTTAAACACTGCGGATTTTAACCCACGAGTCATTCCGGCTAAACAACCTAAAACCAACCCGATAATTGTCGCAATGAAGGTCACTAAAATAGCAGAGCCAAAAGTTGATTTAGTACCGATTAATAGCCGGCTAAGAATATCGCGACCAAGATCGTCAGTCCCGAAGAAGAATGCGACCTCACCGTAGTGCGACCAAGAGGGTGGTGTTAATTGATAACCTAAAAACTGTTGATCTAATGCGTAAGGAGCAAGATAAGAACCTGTAAAGCATAGAGCCAACAAAATTAGGACGCCAATAAACCCCACCATTGAAATAACATCTGATGAAAATAAATTCCATACCACACGTGTTGGGGATGGCATTTTTTGTTCACGATAAAAATTATCTGAGGACATACCAATCCTTATGCTTTAATGGGTCCATCATAGCGCCTAAAATATCAGAAAGTACATTTACTGTAATGACTAATGCACCGATTAGCATTACCCCGGCTGAAATCGCCGAATAGTCTTCTTGACGGATCGCAGTGACTAACCAACGGCCAAGCCCCGGCCAGTTAAAGACTAGCTCGGTTACCATTGTGAGAGTTAGCATTGTTGAGAACTGTAACCCAAGTTTAGGGATGATAGGTGGAATAGCATTGTGAAAAATATGGCGCTGAATAATTTTAATTCTTGAGAGACCGCGGATAGCTGCGGCTTTTATATAGTTTTCACTAGCAATTTCTTCGGTACTGTTCCTCACCAAACGTATAACTTCTGTCGTGGGAGCGAGTGCTAGGGTTAGCACTGGCAGCATCATATGCTCAAGTACGTTAATTATCATATCCTTACGATAGGGCGAATCTGAAAGCCATGCATCAATTAAAGCAAACCCTGTCACCGGTTTAAGATTATATAAAAGGTCAATACGACCAGAGACGGGGAGCCACCCAAGATGTAATGAGAAGAATAAAGTTAAAACAAGCGCTAGTACAAAGACAGGCACAGAAAAGCCCAATAAAGCAAAAATACTGATAACAATATCGGCAGGTTTGTTACGCCAAAAAGCCGCTATAATTCCAAGCGGGATCCCTGTGGTTAATGCAAAGATAAAGGCTAAAATACACAGCTCCATTGTTGCAGGGAAGGTATCTTTTAGCTGTTCGGTTATGGGCTCACCATTGATACTAGAAACACCAAAATCAAAATGAAGTAAACCATCGAAATAGAAAATATAAGCATCAATGAGTGACGCACCACTTAACGGCGCGTTAGGTGTAAAATAACTTAAGCTAAAGCTCACTAATGATAAAAAGAATACGGTAACTAGTAGCAATAAAAAACGACGCAGAGAATAAATTATCATGGTTGCGAACTCGGCTTTTTAGGTGCAACTTTAATTTTTTGCTCCATTTCACGATACACCCCAGCAAAGGATGTGTTACCAAAGGCACTGATCATTAAGCCCTTAATATCATAACGATATGCTTGTAAACGTAAAGAATAGGCTAGGGGTAAAACGGGAAGTTCTTCCCCTAAAATTTGCTGCGCTTGATGGTAATAATCGATACGAGCAGCGAGTTGTTGTGTCAGCAATGCTTTATGCAAAATCTCATCAAATGAAGGGTTGCACCAGTGGCTCAAGTTGGTCTGTGAACCTATTGCTGCACAGCTAAGCAAAGGACGAAAGAAACTGTCAGGGTCATTACTGTCTGTTGTCCATCCTGCGAGTGTCATATCATGAGACCTATCCATTAATTGGTTTTCTTGAAAGCGGCCTTCAACAGAACGGATATTCATAATAACTCCGACTTGTGCTAAATCAGCTTGGATAAGCTCAGCCATTTTCAATGGGCTGGGGTTGTATGATTGTGAAGCAATTGGCACCCATAAGTCTAACTTGAGGTTTTCTAACCCCATTTCTTGTAGCATTTGCTTTGAGAGTTCTGGATTGTAATCTGTTATTTTGGCTTGGTTATCATATGCCCACGAAGCCCTAGGTAGGATTGATGCCGCTGTTTCAGCGGTACCATAATAAATAGACTGCATTAGCCTTTCATTATTGATCGCATAAGCAATAGCTTGGCGTACTTTTAGCTTATCTAATGGCGGTTTACTGGTATTAAATGATAAATAAGCGATATTCATACCCGAGCGCATGGAAATCCGTAAGCGTGGGTCATCACGTAACACTTTTAGTTGGCTTGCCGCGGGGTAAGCTAAAACGTCGCATTCCCCTGTGAGTAATTTTGAAATACGCCCAGTTCCACCGGCACCCATATCGACGACGACTTCTTCCATACGAGGTTGACCTTTCCAATATTGGTCATTTCTAAGTAAACGAACAAATTGCCCAGCTTGGTAGTCATCTAAATTAAATGGCCCTGTGCCAACAGGACGCCAGTCAATCAACTCTTGGCGGTTAATACTCGAAAGGTAGTCTGCATATTCAGCCGACAGGATAGGGGCATAGTGAGTCGCTAAGTGCCATAAGAAGGAGGCATCCGGTGAGTTCAAACGGAACTCAACCGTATAGTTATTAATTTTTTGTATACTTTGTACGCTACTCGCAAATTGCAAACTATCAAAATAAGGGTAACGGCCACCATTAATATAATGGTAAGGATGATTTACCTCAAACATACGGGCGAAGCTAAACACAACGTCATTTGCATTCATGTTGCGGGTCGGTGAAAACCAAGGCGTATTTTGGAATTTTACGTCTTTACGTAGGTGTAAACGGTAAGTTGCGCCGTTATCAAGAACCTCCCAACGTGATGCAAGTTCGGGAATTAAACGATAGGTAAAAGGGTCGACATCTAATAGGCGGTCATAAATTTGTGCGCCAAGAGGGTCGACAATGAGCCCACTGCTGACCAACTGAGGGTTAAATGTTGTGACGATGCCATTTACACAATAAATAAAACCTTTTTGGCGTATATCAGCTGGGACCTCGTTTGCCACGATGTCTGGGTAATGCCCTTGGTTAGCAAGTGCACGGGCAGATAAAGAAATGATAAGTAAAAACCAAAAAGTTAGTTGGCGCATAACACTGATATCGTTAACCTGAATGAGCCTATTGTAGCGTAAAAATAGGGGCTCTGGGTATAAGCAAAATTTTAATCAAAAAAATAGGAATGAATAGGCGTAATTAATGGAGTAAACCTAATAATCTAACTTTAAATTATTAGGTTTATCATTGAACTATGTCTTAATGAGAAAAAATCTCATTAAAAAGCTTTACAAACGGCATTGATAACGATTATCATTCGTTTTGTCGATTAAGCAAACGCTTATGTAGACAAGGCATGACATTGCTCACATTGCTTCCAGTGTTTTATTTGATAGCCAGCATGGGTGCTGGCTTTTTTTTATCCAAACATAAGCAGTCAATTGGCACAGACGGCAGTAATAAAAAGCGAATTTATTCTAAACCAACATATTTTAAATCATCTTTTGTCACTTTGCCTTGAAGGGTACACAAAAAGCGAACGACACCTCTTTGCTCATCCTTTTCAATAATCAGCATTTTTTCAGCGGCATTCTTGTCAAGGTTGTAACGTTGAGCTGCATTTTCGTTAAATACCCAGTGATCTTGTAAATTATGCCTAATCATGGGGGAATATATATAACTATTACCAATCTTGATAATGCTAATCCTTGATGTAGTATGGCGGATCACTTCTTCAAGGCTTTGTGTTGTTTCGAACCCCCAAAAATAATACTGTCCACGCATTCCCATATAAGAAAAGTCATCATATTTGTCAAAATCACTATGACTAGCAATAAAACGGTTAAAAGTGACTTTATTTGTCGGGGAAAAATTGATATTGACAGAAATTTGCTTACCATCACTAAGCTGTGATTTATTTAAAATGTCAGAGACATCTTGTAAGACAGGGCTTTCTTTAATTTTCTCAAAAAAGGATGAGTCACAATAAGAAAAAGTTCTCATTAATGACTCAGCATTGGTGATAGGAGATAAAGCTAGAATAAAAAATGTTACAGCTAAAATGTTTATATTTTTCATAATAGTCTCCTTTTAGTAAATAAAGTTATGGTCTAGAGATATCACATAAATACATTTCGCACAGTAGATAAATATGACAATTTGTAAAATAAAGAAATAATTTAATTTATTAAAGAGTGTTCTGAGAATAGTAAAAAATTATAATGATAAGAATGCAGGGTATAACATTGGCATAATCATTATGTTAATAATTAACTTATTGTGCGAGAAGATTTACCCAATAAAATTGTATAAAATACTTAGTTAAGATAACCTTAATTTTTTATCTCATTGAAAATAATTGCAGATTAATTAATTTAAGGCAAGTTGATAAAAATTGAACCTTATCTAATTGATATGCGTGAATTTAAACTCGGGGTTTGGTTTTTTGCTTTTATTTAGAAAAAATAATATATATGTATTTAAAATTTAAATATTATTAGGTGTTATCGCGTATTAGGTAATAAAGGTTGAGGCCAATTTTTTGAAATATTTGGCAATAAAAATACAGTTAATAAGGAAGATAATAATGTCTAAATTTAAAGCCGTGTTCAAATAACCATAATGTCACTTGAACACTATTTATTATTAGGGCTCTAATTTAATCTGATGTTTTTTAATCAAACCACGTAGTTGGTCATAACTTAATGAAAGTAATTTTGCAGCTTTACGTTGGTTAAAATGGCTTATTTCAAGTGCTTGCTCTAACAACCTTTTCTCAGATGTTTGTTGCCATTGGCGCAAGTCACAAGGTAACGAGGGCAATGTTGAGGAAGAAGGAGACACAGATTGTTGAGCAGGTAATGACTCATGTAATTCTGTGAGTCGCTCTCCAAAGGGGTTAAAAATAATATTGTTGACAGGCTCTGCACGGTCACCATGACGGTATACGGAGCGCTCTATGACATTTTTCAATTCACGTACATTACCAGGCCAAGGGTATTGTTGTAGTGTTTGTTGGGCATCATGAGTAAAACCAGTAAAATGTGAACGTTTTAGTTCTCCACACATTAAAATGGCGAAATGCTCTGCTAGTAGTAAAATATCTGGTTGGCGTTCACGCAAAGGTGGTATGCGGATTACATCAAAAGCAAGTCTGTCTAAGAGGTCTGCTCGAAATCGACCTTGTTTCGCCAGTTCTGGCAAATTCGCATTAGTAGCACAAATTAAACGAACATCAACATGTAATGATTGGCTTCCTCCCACTCGTTCTAATTCACCATATTCAATTACTCGTAATAATTTTTCTTGTACTGACATTGGGGCTGTGGCTAATTCGTCCAGAAAAAGTGACCCTTTATCAGCGCGTTCAAAGCGGCCTTGATGGCGTTTTTGTGCGCCTGTAAAAGACCCTGCCTCATGTCCGAATAATTCAGAATCCAGTAAATTCTCATTGAGTCCACTGCAATTGAGAGAGATAAAAGCTTCTTGCCATCGAGGGGATAAGTAATGAAGCCTATCGGCGATAAGCTCTTTACCTGTACCTCGTTCACCAATAACCAGTATAGGTTTACTCAGTTGAGCGAGCTCGGAGGTTTGTTCTAGTACGTCTAAAAAATTACTTGAAATACCAAGGATCGGGTCATTAGTCTCTTTCATGGTTATTTTTACCAATAGTTGGTTTAAAATGCCTGTTTTTTACTATAGGCTAAAATGAAATAAAAGGGAAAGCATATAATTATTTACTTAAAAATCATTTGGATATAAATAAATTTTAAAGTTGGCACGCTAGTTGCAATATTTTCTTCGCAAATAGTTTGGTATAACGAATTAATTGTATGACTTACGGAGCGTCAGGTATTGGTTGGAAGCCAAATCAGGTCGAGGCGCTACAGAATGATAAAATCCATCAAGAGGAAATAAATAATGGGTATTTTTTCACGTTTTGCCGATATCATTAATGCAAACATCGCTTCTTTGTTAGACAAAGCTGAAGATCCGCAAAAAATGATCCGCCTGATGATTCAGGAAATGGAAGATATGTTGGTTGAAATTCGCTCAACATCTGCACGTACTCTAGCAGAAAAAAAAGGGCTAGAACGCCGTATTGAAATGGGTGAAAAGCAAGTTGCTGATTGGCAAGAAAAAGCAGAATTAGCACTCGTTAAAGATAAAGAAGATTTAGCGCGTGCTGCATTGATTGAAAAACAAAAAGTTAGTGACATGGTAGATACATTAAAACATGAGCTAATTATTGTTGGTGAAACATTAGCCCGTTTGAAAGGCGAAATTACTGAATTGGAAAATAAACTGCAGGAAACGCGTGCTAAGCAGCAGTCCATGGTAGTTCGTATGGAAGCTGCGCAATCAAGCCGTAATGTTCGCCGTCAGTTGGATAGTGGCAAGCTTGATGAAGCTATGGCGCGTTTCGAACAGTTTGAACGTCGTATCGACCATATGGAAGGCGAAGCCCAAAGTTATGGTATTGGCAAACAAAAATCACTGGACCAACAGTTTGCTGAATTGAAAGCAGACGATGAAATTAGTGCGCAATTAGCTGCACTTAAAGCTAAAATAAACAAAGAGCAATAACAGTATTTTTGATGCACTGATGCGTTGGTAACATCGTATCAGTGCTGTAGACAAGCAAACCATATGTATAAGGAAATGTGATGGGCTACGTTTTTCTGTCTCTCGGATTAATAATTTTTCTCATTTTTATTTTGCCTATTTGGCTGTGGTTACACTACAGCAAAAAGAATAATGGGCAAGGGAGTCAGCTAACCGAAAATGAAATACAGCGTTTAATGCAATTGGCTGAACAGGCATCACACATGCAGCAACGTATTAAAACGCTTGAAGACATTTTGGATGCAGAGCACCCAAATTGGAGGCAAAAATAATGACTCAATTTCGCGGCCGTAAGCTGTACCGTTTAACGGATAGACGTGTGTTCGGTGGTGTATGTTCGGGTATTGCAGAATACTTGGAACTTCCGGTTGCTTTGGTTAGGGCATTGGCTGTACTGGCTTTATTTGTCAGTTTCGGAATTACATTAATTTTGTATATTGTTATGTGCTTTGTTGTTGAAACCGCGCCAAGTGGTTATCGCTCAGAGCAAGATATTGGGCCTGAAGTGAGTAGCCTAATAAACCAAATAGATACACAGTTAAAATCAGGTGAAATGAAGCTACGCCAGATTGAAAGATATGTAACTTCAGATACTTATACTGTTAATAGTAAATTTCGTGATCTATAACATTTCGCATTGTCATCACACGATAAGGGGTTAGGTATTGATGCCGAATCCCTTTTGTTTTCAACGTGTCAGTGAGCGCAGTATGTCAAATCAAACCAATCCTCGATTAAAAAAATTCGCTAAACAACTAATATTGAAGAGAGGAGTTAAATTTATTTTATTGTTATTGATGACTTATGGCCCTGCGGGTGTCATCGGGAAAATAATTAAGCTGTTGAGCAGTAAGTGGCTAATAAATGCGTTAATTAAGCGGTTAACCTAATTCAATTTGTTGTTTTATGCTAAATTAATAAGGGTATTATCTATCTAACCACCAGTGTTGTTGGTGAAATTGATTTATATTTAAAGGATAAGTCTTCGGAGGAGCATGAAACGGCTGCAAAATGAATTAACTGATTTGATGAACCGGAGTGTTGACCGTCATGTCAGGCTAGCAGTAACCGGGCTTAGCCGTAGTGGTAAGACGGCATTTATCACCTCGTTAGTTAATCAATTATTGAATGTTAATACTGGTGCCCGGTTACCATTATTTTCCGCTGCAAGGGACAAACGATTATTGGGTGTTAAACGCGTTCCTCACCGTGATTTATCGGTACCACGTTTTGCGTACGATGAAGGGATCGCTTCACTCTATGGTCAACCTCCACAATGGCCAACGCCGACTCGAGGCGTGAGTGAAATCCGCTTAAAATTACATTATCGTTCAGAAGATTCTTTCCTTCGCCATTTTGTTGATAATTCTTCGCTATATTTGGAAATAGTTGATTACCCAGGTGAATGGCTATTGGATCTTCCTATGCTGGATTTGTATTATTTGGCTTGGTCAGAGCAAATGCATACTTTAGTCAAAGGGGAACGAGCTCATTTAGCGCAATCATGGCTGACTTTGTGTGAGAAATGTGACCCATTAGCGCCTGTCGATGAGAATTTATTGGCCGAAATTTCAGAAGCGTATACACAATATTTATTAGAATGTAAGGCCCAAGGGCAACATTTTATTCAGCCTGGTCGTTTTGTATTACCTGCGGAATTGGCTGGGGCTCCAGCGTTGCAATTTTTCCCTTGGCCAAATGTTGCAAAATATGGGGAGAAAAAGCTCGCCCAAGCAGGTAAGAATACGAATATTGGCGCGTTACAACAGCGTTATCAATATTATTGTGAGCACGTAGTAAAAGGGTTTTATCGGGAGCATTTTCAACGCTTTGATCGGCAAATTGTTTTAGTTGATTGCTTGCAACCGTTAAACAGTGGGGCTGATGCATTTAATGATATGAGAATGGCGCTGACCCAATTGATGCGCAGCTTTCAATATGGGAAACGGACATTATTAAGACGCTTATTTTCTCCTTGTATTGATAAATTACTGTTTGCTGCCAGTAAGTCCGATCATGTTACCCCTGATCAACATGCAAATTTAGTGGCGCTTTTACAACAATTGGTTCAAGAAGCTTGGCAACACGCCGCATTTGAAGGGATAAGCATGGATTGTGTTGGGTTAGCGTCGATACAGGCCACAGAAAGCGGTCTTGTGGATTATAAAGGCGAGAAACTACCCGCTTTAAAAGGCGAGCGCTTAAGTGATGGTTTGCCGTTGACTTTTTATCCAGGGGAAGTGCCAAAACGGCTGCCAAATGAGCAATTCTGGCAACGGCAAGGTTTCCAGTTTGAAAACTTTAGGCCACGATTTACACCTATTGACCAACCATTGCCCCATATCCGTATGGATAGCGCGCTAGAATTTCTGTTGGGAGATAAACTAAAATGAATGAACCTCTAAAACAACGTCTTGATTTTGCTGATAGCCTTGAAAAAGAAAATGAAGAAAAGCTGAAAAAGGCACATTTTTTTGATGAGCAAGAGCTTGAAAAATTTACGCCTATCTCTTTGGAATTAGAACAAGATAACCAAGAAGGTGAGGTAGAAAGCCTAATTAACGAAGCATTAAAACCTAAAAGAAGTTTTTGGCGTAAGTTAGTCGGAACCGCAGTGGGGGTTTTTGCTGTCAGTGTGGTCGCTCAATTAGGTATTTGGATACACCAGTCATGGGTTACTCAGGATTGGACGGCCCTAGGTACTGCGGCAGCAGGGGGCTTGATTATTATTGCCGGTGTAGGGTCAATTGCGGGAGAATGGCGGCGCTTGTACCGTTTAAGAGAGCGGGCGCAAGAACGGGATTTTGCGCGAGAACTTTTACACAGCCATGGCATGGGGCAAGGGAAGCCTTTTTGTGAAAAACTAGCCAAACAATCGGCATTATCGGCACAACACCCCGCACTGCAACGTTGGCAGGCAACTATCCATGATTCTCATAATGACCGAGAAATCGTAGAATTATACAGCAGAATGGTTCAACCTATTTTGGATGAACAAGCACGCAAAGAAATTAGTCGTTGCTCGGCAGAGTCGGCAATCATGATCGCGGTTAGCCCATTAGCGATTGTCGATATGGCTTTCATTGCATGGCGTAACATTCGTTTAATCAACCGAATCGCTGCAATTTATGGCATAGAATTGGGCTATTATAGCCGTATTAGGTTGTTTCGTATGGTGTTAATCAATATTGCATTCGCTGGAGCATCTGAATTGATCCGTGAGGTCGGTATGGATTGGCTGTCACAGGATATCACCGCGCGTTTATCGACACGTGCCGCACAAGGTATCGGTGCAGGCTTGCTAACCGCTCGCCTTGGTATCAAAGCGATGGAGCTATGCCGGCCATTGCCTTGGATTGAAGACAAACCAAGGTTAGCTGATTTTCGTCATCAACTTATTGGTCAATTAAAGAATGTTATTCCCAGTAAGAAAAATAAATCATAAATAGAGAATAATTGGCAGGGGGAGTTGACAGTTTTGACTCACCCTGCAGCATTATTTGTCAATTAATAGTTTTATTGCTATTCCAACACACAAAAAAAAGCCTAAAATAGTGATATTGTCTGAGTATTCACGTTAACATTACAGACTGTCAACAATATGTGACACAAACACTGTATTCCCCTAGTATTTAACGCTAAAATACCTTTATTCAATCGACTTTTCTGATAAAGGTTTCTATCCATGCGCCTCGAAGTGACCTGCCAAGACCGAATCGGTTTAACACGTGAATTACTTGATCTTTTAGTCCTGCAAAATATTGACTTGAAAGGGATTGAGATTTCACCACAACGTAAAATTTACCTTAACTTCACACCTGTAGATTTTCAGGTATTTAGTACATTGATGGCAGAGATTCGCCGTATTAATGGTGTCATTGATGTACGTCGAATTTACTTTATGCCTTCAGAACGAGAGCATAAAGCTGTTTGGGCGTTATTAAATTCATTTCCAGAGCCCGTTTTGTCTATTGATAATAAATTAAATATCGAATTGGTTAACCCAATGACATTACAGTTATTTGGCTACGATGAAACCAAAATTCGTGAGAAAACATTTTCTCAACTCGTTGGTAGCCAAGGTTTATTGCGTTGGTTTGAACGTGAATCACCAGAGCCTTATACAGAAAAAGTCGTTATTAAAGGCCGAGACTATTTAATGCAAGTCACGCCAATTATCTTGGCTGATGAAAATGGTAAATCCCATTGTACAGGTGCAGTGTTATTGCTGAAATCGGCTGAAATTTTAGACCAACAGCGTAAACAAGTGGTTGAAATTGATAAAAGCGGCTTTGAACAAATTATTGCTGTTAGCCCTGTGATGGTAAATGTGGTTGAACGGGCAAAACGTATAGCGATGCTTGATGAACCCTTGTTACTTGTGGGTGAAACAGGAACAGGGAAAGATATTTTAGCGAAAGCTTGCCATTTACATAGCGCGAGGGGGAAAGAACCTTTCTTAGGGTTAAATTGTGCTTCGATGCCTGATGATGTGGTGGAAAGTGAATTATTTGGTTATGCCGCAGGGGCGTATCCAAATGCAGTTGAAGGTAAAAAAGGTTTTTTTGAACAAGCAAATGGTGGCACTGTTTTACTTGATGAAATTGCGGAAATGTCGCCTCAAATGCAAATTAAATTATTACGTTTTCTAAATGATGGGACATTCAGGCGTGTTGGCGAAGAGCGGGAAGTGAAAGTGAATGTTCGCGTGATTTGTGCTACGCAGAAAAATTTACCTCAGCTAGTCGCAGAGAAGAAATTTAGGGAAGACCTTTACTACCGTTTAAATGTGTTAACACTAGCTATACCGCCATTACGTGAACGCAAAGAAGATATTTTACCGTTGACTAAAGCATTTGTTGCGAGTTTCTCGAAAGAATTACATATGGCTGAACCTAAATTAACGCCTTCATTAATTGAGTATTTGGGAAGTTATGACTGGCCGGGCAATGTAAGGCAGTTAAGAAATGCACTTTATCAAAGTTTAACGCAATTAGATGGCCATACTTTAGATGCAGATAACGTCCAACTGCCAACTGTTGCGAACACACCTGCTCTGGCGTTGGATTCACTTAATGGTTCTCTAGATGAAATAACGAAGCGTTATGAAGCTTCGGTGTTGTCACGTTTATACCGTGATTATCCAAGTACGCGCAAATTAGCAAAACGTTTGGATATTTCTCATACAGCAATTGCCAATAAGCTGAGAGAATATGGCCTCAATACCAAAAAAGAGCAAGATTAAATACAATGAGTAAAAGATTAACATTCATATTAGCTGCAATATTGGTTGGAGTGAGTACACCAATGATGGCGGAAACATCGATACCAAATAATGAGCTAAACCAATATTGCCAAGATACTGTGCAAACTATGGATGAAATCTATGAAAATGGTGCGTTGACTAAATGCTATTTTACGGGTGATTCAATCCTAGAAGCCTATCAACACTACCGAGCAGGGTTGGTTGATGGGCAACAATTCTTAACTAAAAAGCTAATGATAAAAACAGATATGGATATGCCATGTCCATCTGAAGGGTGTGTTGCTATTCGCTACCGTTGGAATGGTGGTCAGAACTTAAAAATTGAACAGGAATTCGAAGGTGGGGAAACTCACTTACAATTTAGGCAAAATAGTGATGGGACATCGCTAGAAATTACTAAACACCTTGATTAATTCATTTCTTTATTAACCATTCGGCGGGGAGGCGATAAAACGCGCTTGTCTTGCTGAATGCTTATTTTTCTGTTTAACCACTCATATTTAGATTTCAAACGGGCAAAACCCGACTAATACTATTGCTAATTGGTGATTTTTCCTGCTATATAATAAATATAGCAGCTGTTTATGGGTACCTAATCTCATTCAATAGGTTAAAGCCTACAAGGAGTCGCCATGGATCAATTCACCATTAATTTTGTTGTAAACCTTAAGTTGCGTGAATACATGAGTCAGTCTCATTATAAAAATGACATGTTTGAGTCTGCGGCATCGGCTGCTGAATTGTATTTAATGAATAAAGCGGCTGTGAAATATTTAACCAAAAAAAACCGTTTTACATGGGAAGCCTTAGTAAAAAATGGTTATAAACCCCGCGATTTAATTATCGATATTTTGACATCGTGTTGCCCTGTGACACAGGAGCAAGCATTAAAAGTATTAAGCACGTTATCGCACACATTGATTTCACTCATGAGCGGTAATAAATTGTTTGCGAATGTCGTTAATGCGAAGAACCATCACCCACTCTATTGGGCACATGTTGATTGACTTGATATTTTATTGCAGCAAGGTGAAAGCGGGAAATAAACCTTCCCGCTTGGTGGTGACCTAAATAATATTAAATCACTTATTTTAAACTGTTTAAAGCATCGTCATAGTCAGGTTCTTCAGTGATTTCTGGTACTAGTTGACTATAAATAACATTGTCATTTTCATCTAAAACGACAACAGAGCGAGCGGTGAGGCCTTTTAAAGGGCCACTTGCGAGAGCAACACCATAATCATCAGCGAAAGAATCACTACGAAAAGCGGATAGCATAACAACATTGTCTATACCTTCTGCACCACAAAAACGAGCTTGTGCAAATGGTAAATCGGCTGAAATGCATAGAACCACTGTGTTATCTAAAGCACTAGCCAGTTGATTGAACTTGCGAACTGATGCCGCACAAACACCGGTATCAACACTTGGAAAAATATTTAAGATTTTACGTTTGCCTGCATACGTTTCTAAAGTTGCTTCACTGAGATCTTTCGTAACAAGGGTAAAAGGCTTTGCTTTTGTTCCTGCTTGTAAAAATACGCCATTAACTGCAACATCATTGCCTTTTAGTTTAACTGTTTGCGACATGAATATTCTCCCGTTTATAAATTGAGTCACTGGTTACTTAATCTGTTTTTTAAAGAAAAGTCTTCGCGATTAAAGGCTTTCATAGATAAAGTGACACAGTGTTGAGTTTTATACTCTATTAATGACCAAAATTTATACTGCTGCCTACATTGACTTACTGTATACCTTAAGTTGTGTGTGGGGCAAGTGACTCATTAACACGGCGACATAACGATAAATTAAGTTTCTTATTAAGGTATCACGTCGGATGATTATATAACTGTTAAGCCTTGTTAATGCCCACATTTTTTATCATACCTTTTTCAAAGTACTCTGTTGAGTGTAACAAAAGCTCGTTAGCCTGTATCCATTTCTTTAGCAACCTATAATTTATAGGATAAAATATCATGATCTTTAATGTTATTTTATTGGACGCAGCGACTCATAAAATTTTGGGATAGCGACGCGCTCCAAGGCTCAGATCTATTTAAGCTTACAATACGCTAAAGAAAACCTAGGATATGGATTTTTTAAAGCTCAAAGCATATGCTGCATAAAGGAAAAATTGTGAATAAAGAGGGGGCTCAACAGATTAATATTGTTCATACTCTGTCTCTATTCAAATCACTTAGCTAAATCTGATTTTTAGTTAAATTTACATATTAACCAGATAGAAAATAAAATGCATAAACGTCCATTCACACCTTTAACTATTTTATTTGCTTCAGTTTTTTTTACTACACCTGCTATTAGTGCAGTTATTCCTGCGGGGACTGTTTTAGCTGAAAATCAGGAAGTGACTCGCCACCTTAAAGATGAACCAGCTTCTTTGGACCCAGTGAAATCCGTAGGGTTAACAGAAGCACAAGTCATGCGAGATCTTTTTGAAGGTCTAGTTAACCAAGATAAGCATGGCAAACCTATTCCTGGAACTGCGCTTAAATGGAGTACATCGGATAACCGAGTTTGGATATTTAATCTTCGTCCTGATGCACGCTGGTCTAATGGTGAACCGGTGACAGCACAAGATTTTGTTTATAGCTGGCAACGGCTTGTTTCGCCTAATACGACGTCCCCTTTTGCTTGGTTTGCTGCATTAGCTGGTATCAACAATGCACAAGATATTATTGATGGGAAATTGCCTGTCGAGCAACTTGGTGTGGAGGCAGTTGATCAACACACGTTAAAAATTGTGTTAAATAAACCAGTCCCGTACTTTCCATCTCTTACTGCCAATTTTAGTTTATTTCCAGTACATCGCGAAACCGTTGAGAAATTTGGTGCTAATTGGATAAAAGTAGGAAATCTCGTTGGTAATGGTGCATTTGTATTATCTGACCGTGTTGTAAATGAAAAAATTGTTTTAACGCCAAATACAAATTATTGGGATCATAAAAATACGGTGGTTACTAAGGTGACTTTTGTACCTATTAATCAAGAATCTCATGCAACAAACCGTTATCTAGCTGGGGATTTAGACATTACAGAATCATTCCCCAAGCAACGCTATCAAAAATTGTTAAGGGATATTCCTAATGAGGTTTTTACACCAGATCAATTAGGGACTTATTATTATGCTTTTAATACACAACGTGCGCCAACGAGTGATGTTAGGGTCAGAAAAGCGTTGTCTATGGCGATTGACCGCCAATTAATTGCGAGCAAGGTATTAGGGACAGGAGAAAAGCCAGCTTATTATTTTACTCCAGATGTTACCGACGGGTTTAAACCAGAGAAAGGCTTATATAACAGCTACTCGCAAAAAGAATTAGACCAGCAAGCGAAAGTTTTGTTGCAAGAAGCTGGGTTTGGTACAAATCACCCGTTGAAATTAACATTATTGTATAATAGTTCGGAAAACCATCAAAAAATAGCCATTGCTATTGCTTCTATGTGGAAGAAAAAATTAGGTGCTGAAGTTAAGTTAGTTAATCAGGAGTGGAAAACATATATTGATAGCCGTAATACTGGGAACTTTGATGTTATCAGGGCATCATGGATTGGGGATTTTAATGAGCCGTCGACATTTTTGTCTTTATTAACATCACAACATAGTGGCAATATTCCAAAATTTAATAGCCAGCAATATGATGACGTTATGGGGTCCGCCAGTATTGAGACCAATGAGCGATTACGTAACCAATATTATAATAACGCGGAAAAAATTATTGCTAAAGAGGCACCTATTGCTCCTATCTATCAATATACTAATGCACGTTTAATTAAGCCTTGGTTAAAGGGGTATCCGATTGAAAACCCAGAGGATGTGGCCTATAGCCATAGTTTTTATATCATAAAACACTAACGTAACATATTAAATATTTACTTAGCCTGTACTAGGTATAGGCTAATTTTTTAAATTAGTATCTAAAAAAACTCCTTCCTCTGGAGAAAGGGAAGGAGGACCAAAAAGGAATAAACACTACCTTTTTATAATAAAAAATTTATAAGTTATTTTATTGCTCGTTTGTGTCAACGATGTGTCTTTTTTTAGCAAAAATGGCGATATTTTACTACTTATCATGGTCTATTTGTCTTCTATGGGTTTTTATTGTTCTGCGCTTTTGATTTCAAACATCGCCTTGAAATAATTGCAATACTTCATTTATTCGATTAAAAATAACATATTGTTAATAAAAGGGAGAAATTGCATGGGGCTGATTTATGGTTCATTATTTCAAAACTCAAATCCTGTACATGCGTTTCAGTTAAATGGGGACGGTGGGCTGCTGCCACTTGATGTTAATGCGAGTGCCAGTCAGCAATCGCCATTTTGGCTTCATTACGATTATAAAGACCCACAAAGTTTTAATTGGATCCAACAATCGGGTTTATTTAATGACCAAGTAAAATCAGCGCTATCAGGTCATTCTGGTCGTTGGCGGTTGATCCGGGTTGGTGATGGTATTTTATTAACACTGCAAACCTTAAATACTAATGTCGGTCAGCGCCCTGAGCAGTTAATTGCTTTTCGTGTATTCATTAACAACCGGATGATAATTTCAAGCCGCCACCGAAAAGTTAATTCACTTGACCCTGTTATCGATGATTTAAAACAAAGCGTGGGCGCACAAAGTACGGGGGATTGGTTAGTTGAGGTTGCTGATTCGATTACGGATGAAATAAGTGATTTTACTGACTCTCTGCATGAACGCCTAATTGATATGGAAGATTTTATATTAAATGGCCAAATTCCGGAAAGAGGGGAGCTTGCTTTACTTCGCAAGCAGATTATTGTAGTTCGCCGTTACATGGCTCCTCAGCGGGATATGTTTTCACGTTTAACGACTGAAAAATTACTGTGGTTAGATGATACCGACCGTCGTCGAATTCAAGAAATATCAGATAGATTAGGGCGCTGTATTGAAGATCTCGATGGTTTTATCGCTCGTACCGCGATTATTTCTGATGAGATAACTAATATGATGACAGAGATGATGAATCGTCGTATCTATACAATGTCATTAATGGCGATGATATTTTTACCCACTACTTTTTTGACAGGGTTGTTTGGTGTTAATTTAGGCGGGATACCAGGAAATGAGTTCCGTTTTGCTTTTAGCGCCTTTTGTGTTTTATTGGCGATCTTAATTGGAACGGTCTTATGGTGGTTGAGAAAAAGCCGTTGGCTCTAAAATTGATGACTTATTATTTATAACCCAACCTAGTTTGAGATAAATCAATAAAACCAATGGGGTTTTAGGGCAGTATAAGTCCTGCAGGTGAATGCAACGTTGAGCGATGAACGTTGTGCTCCATAATTGTAGTTTTTCTCATATTGAGTTCTTATACAGAATAATTGACCACTGTAATGCCGATGTTGATTACATCGGCTTTTTTTTGCTTAAAATCCGACAAAAAATAACCTCCGTTATGGAGGCTATAGGTTAATTATTTCACTTCTACGATATCAAGACGTTGTGTAATAAAATCTGGGGTATCATCTTTATCAGTAAAAGCTTGTAGTGGGATTTCTTCTCGATCAAATGCTAAATCTCCACCATCGATGATGTCATCGCCGTGAGAAATATTTTTGAAATCAAAAAGCTCGGTATCACATAAATGAGATGGAACAACATTTTGGGTGGCACGGAACATGGTTTCAATTCTACCAGGGTAGCGTTTATCCCAATCACGTAACATTTCTTTGATCACTTGCCGTTGCAGGTTTGGCTGTGAACCGCAAAGGTTACAAGGAATGATGGGAAATTGTTTAGCTTGTGCGAAACGCTCAATGTCTTTTTCACGGCAATAAGCCAGAGGGCGAATAACGATATGTTTTCCGTCATCGCTCATTAGTTTAGGTGGCATACCCTTTAATTTACCACCGTAAAACATATTTAAGAACATGGTTTGCAAAATATCATCACGATGATGACCAAGCGCTATTTTTGTCGCGCCTAATTCTGTGGCTGTGCGGTATAAGATCCCACGACGTAAACGGGAGCATAGGGAGCAGGTTGTTTTGCCTTCCGGAATTTTTTCTTTAACAATGCCATAGGTATTTTCTTCAACAATTTTGTATTCAACGCCAAGGTTGTCAAGATAGGCGGGTAAAATATGTTCAGGAAAACCCGGTTGCTTTTGGTCTAAGTTTACAGCCACCAATGAAAATTGGATTGGTGCACTTTTTTGCAAGCTTTGTAGAATGGAAAGTAAGGTATAACTGTCCTTGCCACCGGATAAACAAACCATTATCCGGTCACCATCTTCAATCATATTGAAATCAGCGATCGCTTGGCCGACATCACGGCGGATCCTTTTTTGCAGCTTGTTTAAGTTGTATTGTTCTTTATTGTTTGTCATTCTAAATTGTTCTTCATTGTTGCTGGTTGTTACGCAATTAGCTGTAAATTAATTGTTTTTTAGCTTTGTGATGTTCATGGCTGGGTGTCACTTTTCGGTTATTTTTGCCTGAAAAAATCAAAAAAACCAAGTCCCAAGATTAGAAATAAATAGCTAACAGACACAAAACTAAAAAACATTCCTAGCATAGAAATTTCTTAGCCTGTAATGATAGCAGATGGTTGGGGGCTTTCGATACTAATTAGTAAAAAAGCTTTATTATGTGTCTTGCTTCTTGACTAGTGTGATAGTTTGGCAAGCAACTTGAGGAGGTACATTAACTTGAAAAATAATGGGTAAGCTCTAATTGATGAGTCGAAGTCCAATCTAAAATGGTAGAGCTAAAAATGTAGGGTTAATACTATCGTACAGCTAGTTAACTTTGTTTAATTTTTTGAGTTCATTATATTAAACGAGCGATTTTTTCTAAAAATATTTGAGTTATGTAAAAATAGTCCAAATATAGCTTATATTAGATTTGAGTTATTAAATATACCGCTATTAATATTTCTATTTTTATAGAGGGGTGACAAAAAATGCCCTATAGTTTTAATTAACAACGCGTGATTAATATTATGATTTTAATTTAGTTATTAATTTTGTTTTTTATAAAGTTACCGTTATATTTGTAAATATAATGAGTAATAGTGTAAGTTGATGATTGTTGTTGGATTTGTTTTTTTGTTAACTATCAATTAGTTATGGTGTTTTTTTTGGTAAATAAAAAGTTGATAAACCTAATTTTAATATTGATACTTTAATCTATTTACTTGAAAGTTTCGACTTATATATTATATTTAATATATGTAGGCGTTGTTATTAACTGAATTAGGAGATAGATATGAAAATTAAAAAGTTATTTGCCATTTTTATATTCGCCTCTATATCAGTGATGGGTATCGCAGGGTGTTCATCAAATCAAAAAATAGAGACTGTTGACGGCCGGGCTATTATTTCAGATGGAAAACCTGAAGTGGATAGCGAAACAGGACTGGTTTCCTATAAAAATGCTGAAACGGGTGAGATTGAGCAGATAAACAGAGACCAAATAAAAAATATGAATGAGTTACAAAATTAATTAAGTTCATATATTGTTTTGGTGTTAATTTAATCGCATTCATCGATGTACTTTAGCTAGGTCATTGATGTGATAAAAAACCTCTTTATGTAGAGGTTTTTTATTTGTTCGGATAGGTAATTGAAACCTCCAAAGTACAATAATGTCGCTAGAAGGGATATGATGGTACAACTAAGATAGAAGTTGGTGTGGTTAAGTAAAAATGGAATAGAAAAATTTATAGTTTTTATCTGATTGAATACTAATAAACAAGTGATTAACCTAGATAAAAATGGAGGAAACATGCCTACAATAAACCCGATGGAGTTGATTTCATATACTATAGCAAATACCATAAAAATGGTGGTCACCCCAGTAGAATATATCGTTCAAAGTGGGGCTATAGGTGATGTGGTATTTATCAGTTGGCTATTTATAGGGTAAAAATTCTGCACCATATTAATAGTTATCGCCTGTGTTTATCTGGAAAGAAGGAAGGTTTAACTTCCTTCTGACTGGTTAAATAGAACTAAATAGTGAATTCATCACACAGTTTTTGTAATCTCATGAGAAACCTACCAACATGAAAACCATCACAGACAGCATGATGTACTTGTACTGCTAGTGGAAGTAATAATGTATCGTTCTCACTGTAAAATTTCCCTATAGTAAAAATTGGGGCGAAATTTTTTGTTATATCAGAGATATTCAAATTAAAGCTATCAAATTCTACCCATGGCAAAGATGATATATAAAAGAGATTGTCAGCTTGTATTGGCTGAGGAGATAATTTGGGGTTATCTTTGTACAATATCAACTGTTGATGATAATTCTCCATAAATTGGCAAATATCATCAGAATACTCGCACCATAAAGCAGAAAATGTTTCAGTTTCTTGGTGGAAAATTGTAAAGCTTGGGTTAATTTTATCCCATAAAATAAGCTCACCATTTTTTTTGGCTAATTTAAACTCATCATAGGTATTTGCCACTTGTGATAGCAAATAAATAATAATTGGGTAAAAACTATAATTTGTTGAATCTATTTGCTTTTTTAAATTGGTGATATTTATCTTCGTTGTTAAACTAAAACCACAGTTTATAAGTTGGTCGTATACATGGAAGTGCTCTTTACGTTGCCATGTATCAACGTTAAATTTTATGTAATTCACTTTTAAACCCTTCTAATAATAAATGGAAATTTTTTATTAGAAGGGGAGTTTTTCTGCTTTTGGTAACATTATGATAGCCCCCTGTATAATGGTTATAATAGATTAATATTTTACTGAATAGTTACATCTTGTCGAGTTAAATGTGACATAATCTAAATAAGAGCGTCCTTAGTGTACAGTCATAAAGGTAATACTATAATTTAGAAGATGGTTCTGCATCAATATAAATATCAAACAGCACCTTAAGATCAACCTTGAATATCTTAGAAAGTAATACAAGGTGGTCTATAAATATAGATAGGGAACCATCCTCATATTTTATATAGACGCGTTCAGAAACAGAAATCAGTTCTGCTACTTGCTTTGTCGTTAATTGACTTTCTAGACGTTTTTCCTTAATAAAATTACCTAATACGATGTTACCAACTTTGTTTTTCTTCATAATAGCCATTTTTTCAGTGAGTTTTTTAGTGATTATCGTAGATGAAAATTAATATTCAATGGGTAATAATCTGTAAAATGAAAGATTAAAGTTATTAATAAGCAATGTTAATTTAAACTAATTTAATTTGAATAGTTTGGCTATCAAAATTTAATGACATTTTATATGTGCTATATGTTTGAAATTAGTAGGATGTATCATGATGAATGATAAATTATGCTTATTACACTAATAAGTATGCTGAATAGATTAGATTTAATTAGTAGATACTACCTTCTAATGGTATTAAAGGCAGTATCTATTGTTACCCTGATAATCAAATAGATAATGCGATTTCCACCGCTTTTTGAGCATGGATAGCTGTCGTATCAAATACTTTGGCTGTGGTATCTTTTTCATTAACTAATAATGTAATTTCAGTACATCCGAAAATAATCCCTTCGGCTCCTTGTTGTACTAATGATGACATAACCCGTTGGTATTCTTTTTTTGATGCTTGGTTTATTTTCCCTAAACAAAGCTCATTATAAATAATCTCATGAATAATTTTTCTATCATTAAGATTAGGTGTTAATACGTCTAAATTAAATTTATTTGTTAGCCTATCTTTATAGAAAGGTTGCTCCATAGTAAACGAAGTTCCCAGTAACCCTATTTTTTTTAAACCATATTGTACTATCCGCTCACCTGTTGCATCAGCAATATGTAGTAGAGGGAGGTTAGTTTCCATTTCAATTGCCGTGGCAACTTTATGCATTGTATTCGTACATAGAACAAGGAAATCAGCGCCTGCAAGCTTTAAACGATTCCCTGCCTCAGCTAAGCATTGAGCTGCCAAATCCCATTGACCATTGGCTTGGTAGTGTTCTATCTCGGCGAAATCTACACTATATAAAATAATTTTTGCAGAATGTAAGCCACCTAAATGTTGTTTAATGCCTTCATTAAGTTGTTGATAATAAAGCAGAGTAGATTCCCAGCTCATACCACCAATAAGTCCAATTGTTTTCATTGTGGGGCTCCGTATAACTGACAGTTTTAGTTTTGACTATACTAATATTTTATCAATAATCACAATGCGATAGCATTATAAAGATGACTGTTTTTTACTTATATAAAAATATGCATGGTCTTAAACCTAAGTTTAATCTGTTTTTATATTTGGCTTATGTATGGTATTAATTTCATTTAAACATTACTTATTGCATGGTCTTTGGCTGTTGATGTAATAAAAATCAAATAAAATGAGCTAAGTTAACAATATTTACGTTTTAAAGATGGATTTTAAATGATATACAGTTATTATCATAAATGAAATCACATGCATAATATTGGTAAGGTAATGGCGACCATCAAATGAATTTTTTTAAAATAATCATTGCGATACTTATTTTTGGTGCTGCTTTTCTATTAGGGGCACTATATATGAAGCCAACCCAATTAAGTTTAGTTGAGCAAGTCAAAAAGAATGTTAATGATGTTTTGGCATACCCGCAAGCCGCTGAGTTTAGAAATATAGAATATCACTTCGCTCGTTATACTGCCGATAAAGGTAAGGTTGGTTATGTATGTGGGGAAGTTTATCGGTATAAAAATGATAAGCCTGACGGATTTAAACGTTTTATCGTTAAAGCGTATACGAATGATGAAGGTCGAATGGATATTTCCATTCCATTTGTTGATGGCGGTCATGAAATACTGTTGCCAGAACAGGTCAACCAAATTTGGCATGACAAATGTTCTAGCCCAGCATCTCCGTTAGAGTCGTTATCGTAGCTATTTGTATTTATTGCTGTCAGTAGCTTGTTATAAGGCAATGCTAGGCGGTGTTTGGGTCGATACATTTTAATGCTGCTGGGCGGTTTATCATTCTATGATAATAATCGATTAAAAATGGAGTGTTCGGCCGATTTAAAGGTGTTAGTAGCCAACGCTGAATAGACAGTGTTACAACAATATCTGCCAGGGTAAAATACTCCCCGCATAGGTAGTCGTAGTGGTTTTTTGTGGTCTTATTTTGTGCTAAAACAGAATCCAGTATTAGCATCTTTTCGTTCCATAAAACAATACTGGATTCTACTAGCTCATAGTGTTGTAAATAGAAGGGGTCTCTTCTAATTAGGGCCATGAAAGCGGCTCGCCAAGCAGGGTTTAGTTCAGCGCTTTGCCAATCCATCCATTTTTCAACTTCGGCTCTAGCAAGAGGGTCTGTTGGTAATATATTTTCATGTTGGGTTGTTGCTGCTAAATAGCGACATATTGTATTGCTTTCCCATAATGCTCCTTGGTCATGAATTAATACTGGAATGAGTGCATTAGGGTTTAGTTTTAAGTAGTTTAGTTGTTTTAGAGATTCTGTATTTCCCCATTGGTCTTCATGAATAAATTCAAGGTTCAGTTCGTGTGCTGTCCATAACACTTTACGAACATTAATTGAGGATGTTCGACCTAATATCTTTAACATTTTATCTAGCCCCTTAAAAATAATAATATTCAAATAACATAGATAGTTATGTTATGCAATTGTATTTTTATAGTTATTGCGATAACCCCGCCTACGGTGATTGAAATAAAACTCAGATGTAGTTACGGGTGTGAACTAATTAGAATAACTGGATTATATATATTTATATTAATGGTATACTAATTGAGTTGTAGTTGGTTTTGTTATTGATACAAAACAAAAAAAACCTTTGTGGTCAACGATGACTATATTTGTTGATATTCATTTTTTTAATGAATTTTAATTTAGTAGTTTAAGGAGTCGATAATGGTTAGTAATAATAGCGCACGTCGTTTATTAGGTATGCCTTACAAATTGAGCCGTTCTAAGAAGAATATTCGAGTGTCTATTGGTTCTAAAGATAATATTGCTGTAGCAGTCCAAAAAAACAAATCAACAGAAAAGAAAACATATCATTCAATTACCGTTTTTTACCCTGAATATGTAGTCGGTTAATTATTATTTTTAACCCTCTAGTACCCTCTAGGGGGTTAAAATAACACTCTTCACTTAGTTTTTAATAAAAAACTCATTTCTTATCCTATTTTTAATACGAAATAAATTAATCATATTTAGCTGAATATAATTTTTTATAACAATAATTGTAGTCAGAAATATAATTAAACGTTAAGATTCCATCCATTGTATAAAATGAAAAATAATGATTACGATTAGGCGCTTTTGGATGAAATCTTACTGTTGGTTGTTGTTTTTGTGTTATATGTTTTTAACAGGGTGTTCTACTCAATTTAAATCAGATGAAAAAACAAATCGTTTAAAATTCAGTATCCAACATGCCAATACTATTCCTATTAAAGATTCCGTTGAACCACTTGCTGTTTCCGACATGTTGCCTGGCGATATTCTTTTGTCTTCAGCGACAGGGTTAAACTCGTGGGGAATTAGGCTATTTAGTATTAGTGGTGTAAGTCATGCATCTATTTATTTGGGACTTGGTGAGGTTGCTGAATCTGTTGGCAGTGGTGTGAGAGTTATTTCATTGAACCAAGCCGTAAGGGATTCGAATAATATGGTGGTATTGCGACAGTCGGGTCTTACATCACTACACGCAGATAAATTACGTGAATTTTCGATGCGTAATGATGGGCGTAAATATAATTATAAAGGTATTGTGATGATAGCCCCTTGGATGGTGACAAAAAGAATATGTGAACTACCATTAATTGGTGAAACAATACGCAATTTTTGTCTACAGACGTTAGCTAAAGTCCAGTTAGGTGATGACGTAGACCAAGCAAATGGTTTCTTTTGTTCTCAGTTCGTTATTGATGCATACAAATATGCAGGTATTCCTTTATTTGAAGGAAATTCATCATGGATAACCCCAGCAGATATATTACATATGCGTACAGGGGATGTGCCAACGTTTATGCCAACTCAGCGCTTAGTTTATGTTGGCCATTTGAAATCGTGGAGCTTCAGTAACGCTATCTTTAAAAAATAGCGCATTGTTTTACAAGCAAAAAAAAGGCCAACGTATTAAGTTGGCCTGCTAAACTGGAAGCAATGTGAGCAATGTCGTTTGTGATAAACTTGAGTAATTTACTCAAGTATTCACGAGGTAAAAGATAACCATTCTCATTTAATAAATCAACCCCTTTTTTTGTATTGCTACTCATTCTTTATTTCTACTGATTTATTTTATTTATGCATGAAAAACAACTGGTTAATGCTAATTAAGCTGTTTTTTTTGTGTTTTTACTAATAATTTTATTTAAAAAAAATCGTTTAATGCGATTATTTCAGCCTAGATAATCGACTAAAGAGTGTATTCAGTATGAGAAAACTAAAAATTGGTGTCGTAGGTTTAGGCTCAATTGCGCAAAAGGCGTACTTACCCATCTTAACCAAGGAAGATAATTGGGAATTAATAGGCGCATTTTCGCCGAATCAATCGAAAGCCAGATTAGTTTGTGACAGATATCGAATAGAGCTATTTAGTCGTCTTGATTCTCTCGCTCAGCAGTGTGATGCGGTTTTTGTACATAGTGCTACTGCAAGCCACTATGAGGTCATAAAAAGGTTATTAGATTTAAATGTGCATGTTTATGTCGATAAACCATTAACTGAGCAGATTGAACAGTCTGAGCAATTAATTGAATTAGCAGACCTTCGACAGAAAGGGTTAATGGTTGGTTTTAATCGCCGGTTTTCACCTTTCTACATGGCTTTAAAATATGACTTACAAAATATTTCTTCACTTCGTATGGAAAAACATCGTACGAACAGTGTTGGACCAAAAGATGTTAGGTTCACATTATTAGATGATTACTTGCATGTGGTCGACACCGTAATTTGGATGGCGGGGGCTGACTCAGAGGCGAAATTAATCAGTGGAAATATTCAAGCAACATCACAAGGTGAACTTTTTTACGCGGAACACCATATACAAGCAGGGCTATGTTGGCTAACGACATCTATGCATCGAAAAGCTGGGAGCCAACAAGAGAAATTGATTGCTGTGGCAGAAGATAGCATACACCAAATAACCAATATGAATCATTGGCGAAGTGAAGACGGCACTGGTATTCATGAGGCAAATCCCGGAAGTTGGGATTCAACCTTACTACAACGTGGTTTCGATGGGGCAATTCGTCACTTTATTGACTCGGTTTCAAACCAGTCTCAACCATTGATCAGTGGTGAGCAGGCGATTATGGCTCAAAGGCTGGTTGAAAAAATGATTTTAGAATCAAAGCAAATGGCGAATACTTAATTAAATAGTTAGAGTTAAATATAAAGTCGATTATCATTTTTTTATTTCAGCAGCCATGATAGTGAGATCCCCATATGCTAAACTTAACAAATAGTTCAGAGGTGTTATTTATTGCGGGTTTTGGCCCCATTGTTGTTGATCACCCAATGAGTCAGCATTTTTATTTGGATGTACTAAAACTGCCCTTAAAACCAATAGAAGAGGGGAGTCAGTATTTGACTTGTGAGCAAGATGCTCTCAATGGAACTAAACATTTTGCACTTTGGCCGATTGAGCAAGCAGCATTGTCTTGTTTTAAAGAACGACAATGGCCAGTTGAAATTCCTATCCCCCAAAGTTGGATGGAATTTGAAGTTTCAGATATTGATAAAATCACTCAAACTTGCCTCGAACATGGCTATAAATTATTAGTCTCTAATCAAATTGAGCCTTGGGGACAAACGGTAACTCGTTTGTTAAGTCCTGAAGGTATTCTTATTGGATTAACAGTTACACCTTGGTTAAGAGAATAGTTTTAAATTATCGCTAGAGATCTCATTTATCTTTGTGAATGAGAGACATTCTTAGCTAATTGTTTATAATTTTATGGTAAATCTTAATTTTAACTATTTTGTGGAGGGGTTATGTATAAAACGATTCTGGTCCCTATTGATTTAACTGAAGATGAATTAACCAGTAAAGCGGTTCGTCATGCTGTCAATCTTGCAAAACAATCGGGTGCTAACATTCATCTTATTCACGTTTTGCCTATATCATCTGCAATTATTAATGCCTATGCTTTGGGTTACATGGAAATAAAAGACCGTGCAACAGTTAAAGCAGAAGAGGATATGAAAATGCTAATGGATTCTATAGATCTACCTCATGATCATGTTAGCTACACCATTACATTTGGTTCCCCTCGTGATGAAGTGATTAATACTGCAAAGGATATCAATGCTGATATTATTGTCATTGGTTCACGCCGCCCGAATATCACGACTCATCTTTTAGGCTCTACAGCTGCGGGTATTGTTCGTTACGCAGAAACTTCAGTGCTTGTTGTTCGTTAATTTACAGATAAGAACCTACCTATAAATGTAGGTTCTTTCTAAATAGGATTTCTTTAGTTATAAATTTAGTGGGTAAAGTATAGAATCTATTTTATTTATAGTAAGGAATTTTTGAATCCCTATGGAAAAATTTTCAAAAGAATTATTACGTATTGAGTATTTCTTGCTTCGAGTTTTGCGTTTTTATTTGTTATCGCTTTTGGTGTTTTTCCTCGGGTTATTGCCCGGTATTATCGGTTTCTATTGTATAGAAGGTCACTCACTGATTGAGTCAATGCTAAATGCATTATCAATGCTAAGTGGGCAACCAATAGAGCCTGCACCGATTACGCGTGCTGGTCGCTTTTTTATTGCTATTTATGGTTTATTTCTACAAAGTGTTTTTATTATCAGTATTGGCTTGATTGTAACACCCTTTATTCATCGTATTTTGCATAAATGGCATTTAGAAGAATAGGTCTATTTTTTGTCGTAATGTTAGGGAAGTTCACAGCTTTTTTACAATAGAAATACTATACTTTTATCGATGAAATAGTAAATATTCACCCGCACTTCCTAACGATTAAATCGTAAAAACTAACTAAAATACGGTTTAAAAGAGGATAAACACAATTAAAGAGGGCATCATATGTATAAGACAATTTTGGTTCCCGTGGATATATCTGAAGATGTACTAACAGATAACGCATTAAAACATGCTGTTTACTTGGCTAAAATGACTAATGCGACAATTCACTTATTTCACTCAGTACCTGATGTTTCAAGGTTCTCTATGAGCTATAGTTATCATTATGATTTACTGTCTTCTTTCGCTAAAAAAGCAGTAGAACGTTCTGAAGAGCAATTAAAAGAAATTATTGAAAAAATTGATTACCCTTCAGACAAAATCACTTATAAGGTTGAATTTGGTTCACCAAGAGATAAAGTGTTATCAGAAGCTGAAAGTATTAATGCTGATTTAATTGTAATAGGTTCTCGTAATCCGAGTATTTCAACCCATTTATTAGGTTCTAATGCTTCAGGTATTGTTTCTTACGCTAAAATATCAGTACTTGTTGTTCGCTAGAAAGAAATGCAAGTAAGAATAAAAATACAGCCTAATTCTAGGCTGTATTTTTTTAGGTGATATATATGAACGAAACTACTTCGTTTTGACCGCTTCTTTCGCTTGTTCAATAGCTTTAAGGGCTTGGCTACAGGCTTGCTCTTGGGCATCATCGGGGTAGCTTGCTAATGCCTTTTTCGCCTCTTCTAATTGGGATTTCATTAAGGCAATTTGCTCTCCCGCATTAGCTTCGTCTTTGTATTGTTCTTCTGCTTGTTTAACCAGATCATTCATTTCTTTAAAATAGGTATCACATGTTGGCCCTGCACTTGCATTAAAAGCGGTTAGAGCCACAAATAGACCACAGATTAACGGAAGAGTTCTTTTCATCATAATTTCGCTTTTAAAAGTCATAATATAATCAGGATAACATTCCATATAAAAAAACGCACCACTCAAAGGTTGCTAATGTTTTTAAGATATAAAAATTACATACATATTAAGACTATTCCTTTCCATAACTTGGCGTTATAGCATATTTTGCAAAATAGAAATGATAATCATTCTTGACTTAGTGCAGTGAAAAAGTGTACATTCAAGTACACTTTATTGGTATGAGAGAATAACTATGGCAAATAAAATTATGGTCAGTACAGAGAACTGGCCTGTCTGTGTAATGAATACCTTTCCTACATCAATGGATGAAACACGCTTATGGGTAGAGGAAATGGATTTACTATTAGCGAGAAGAGAGCAATTTGTGTTGGTTTATCCGCCAATTGCCGTGCAAGAAAAACCATCGAGGGAAGATATGGAAGGGATGAAATATGTACGCCGTTGGCTAAAATATGCAAAAGAACCTATGGAACAACATTGCCGTGCCATGATTGTGACGTTGCAACCAGATGGCAGCGATAAAGAAGAAAAAGAACGTATGGCACCTATGTTATCAGAATTGTATGGTCCTGAAGTTTTGTTAGCCGTTGATGTTAAAACAGCCAAAGAGCAAGCTGAGTTAGCTTTAATTTAGTTATATTGCAGTGGAACTTATTTTGCGTATATAGCTGGCAATGATATCAACAGAAAGGGTGATTTGTTGTTCAATAAATTCATCGCTAGGTTTGAAATCAGCGACACAAAAAGTTGTAATGAATACATCCGCTTTTAACATTTCTAGGAAACGGGAAGAAATACTTAGGAGTGTTGTTTCATCCACTTTAACATCAGGTAATTGACTGAGTTTTTGTGTGAGTGAACGGTAGCTTTTTACAGGGCCTTGTTCAAAAAAGGCCTGACTGATTTCGGGGAATCGGTTATATTCGCCAAGAATTAGCCGATATAAACCAATGGATTGTGGCTTAAGGACATTCAAGAGAAAGCGGGAACCATAAAATGATAAAACCATTTCAATGGTATCGAGTTTTGGAGCTTTTTCATTTGGCTCAATAAAGATGTCATCTATCATAGCGGCAACCACGGCTGCAAATAATCCTTCTTTATCACCAAAGTTTTTGTACAGGGTAGAACGAGAACCACCCGCCCGCTCAATAATCATATCCAAAGTCGCCCCTTCAAAACCATACTGAAGAAAAATATCAGCAGCGGCAGTGATTAATGCTTGATTACGGCGTTTCCCTTTTGGGGTTTTAGCCACTAATGGGTTATTCATAAATGATTAATCTTCCCCTTTTTACTCAACAACAAAATAATGTTATCAATTTTACCAAAATAGTTTGAATCAAGTCACCTTATTCGCGCTTTTACCTGAAAGAGATCATAAATTCAACGTATGTTTAGCTCTATGATATTTTAGAGGTTAACATGTTTAAGTCGATATCTGAATGGATGTCATTAGGGGGGACGAGATGGTAGGGTGTGCAACAGAGCAAAACGTCAGCGAGAATGAATCAATTAATAAGCAGAGAGAAATAACCAGGCTGTGTATCGAGTGTGGTTTACTTCTCTTACAGCATGGTGCCGAAAGTATGTTAGTTGAACAACTTACGACACGTGTTGGTATTGCTCTTGGGGCAAGTCAGGTTGATAGTGCAATTTCATCGAATTCACTGGTATTGACCACAATTATTGATGGGCGTTGTTTAACATCCACTCGTCGTATTATTGATCGTGGGATTAACATGCATGTTGTTACTGAGGTTCAACATGCGGTGATCCTTGTAGAGCATCATTTATTAGACAGTAAACAACTGCAGAAAAAACTGTCGTTAATTAAACCGTTACGTTACCCCCGATGGTTAATGGTATTCATGGTGGCATTATCTTGTGCTTGTTTTAGTACCTTAAATGGCGGGGGCTGGGAAAGTGCATTGATTACATTTATAGCCAGTGGATGTGCGATGTATATTCGCCAAGTCTTAACGTCTCACCAAATGAACCCGTTGATTAATTTCTGTATGACTGCGTTTGTTGCCACCTCCGTTTCAGGCCTATTGTTGAAGATCCCATATTTGGCGGTTACAGAAACCATCTCGATGGCAGCAAGCGTATTGCTGTTAGTGCCTGGTTTTCCGTTGATCAATGCGGTTGCTGATATGTTCAAAGGGCATGTCAATACAGGGGTTGCACGTTGGACCATGGCAAGTTTGCTGACATTAGCGACATGTATTGGTGTGGTAGTTGCTATGACAATATGGGATTTAAGAGAATGGGCATAAGTTTTCTACTTGAATTAGCTGAAAAGATGGCGTTAGCTGCAATCCCTGCGGTAGGTTTTGCTATGGTATTTAATGTTCCTGCTAGAGCATTAAAATATTGTGCATTATTAGGCGCGATTGGTTATGGCTCTAGAATTGTATTAATTGAATTTGGTTTACAAATAGAATGGGCCAGTTTTGTATCCGCTATACTCGTTGGGGTGATTGGTATTCAGTGGTCTCGCTGGTGGTTAGCACACCCTAAGGTTTTTACTGTCGCTGCGGTGATACCGATGTTTCCGGGAATTAGTGCTTATATTGCGATGATTTCGGTCGTGAAAATCTCTCAATTTGGTTATAACCCTGAGTTAATTGAGGTTTTAGTCACTAATTTTCTCAAAGCATCTTTTATCGTTGGGGCATTATCTATTGGTATCTCGTTACCTGGCTTATGGCTTTACCGCAAAAGGCCGAGTGTTTAATGATAAATTAAAAGTAACAGTTTCTACTAACTTTGCATAAATTCTCATCATGGTTTTAATAGATAAAATTGAGTGACTCCTGATACCATTTGTGTTTTTATTTGATTAGAATAGATGTATATTTTCTTATATACTTTAAGGTGTTAGCGTTAATCCTATCACCTTATTCTTATTTTTTGCTGCTATTCTAGTCATCGGTGCTATTTTGAAACAATCCAGTGTATTTAAATACGTTAAACGTTTTATTCCTTTTATAATTATTCTTTTTTCCATTCCTGCATTTTCATCACCAAATTCGTTTACAGAAGCTAAAGTTCTCAGTAAAAATCAGGTGTATAAAGACCAAAATAAACAGGGCGAAGGGACACTATATTGTGGTTGTCAGTGGGAATGGTCTGGCAAAAGCGGTGGACAAGTTGATTTAGCCTCCTGCGGCTACCAAGTGCGTAAACAGCAAACACGTGCTCAACGAATTGAATGGGAGCATATTGTTCCGGCGTGGGTCTTTGGGCATCAACGACAATGTTGGCAAAAAGGCGGCAGAAAAAATTGTGTTTCAACTGACCCAGTATTTGGGATGATGGAGGCTGATTTGCATAATTTGGCTCCATCCATAGGGGAAGTTAATGGTGACCGAAGCAATTACCGTTTTGGGCAATTGGGCAATGATGTAGCTTATCCGTATGGAATGTGCCAGAGCCGTGTAGACTTTGCACAGAGGGTGTTTGAGCCCCGTAATGAAGTCAAAGGCCAAGTTGCTCGTGTCTATTTTTATATGCATGACCGTTATAATTTATCGATGTCACGCCAACAGCAACAATTATTAATGGCTTGGGATGAAAAATATCCGCCTAGTCAGTGGGAAATGCAACGAGATGAGCGAATAGCAAAAGTCATGGGGCATCATAATCCATTTGTGACAGGGGAAAAAAAATGGCGTTTAAATCATAAAAATACAGGGGAAGGGTTGCGTGTTTCACAACCGTCATCATCCACTTATAGTCACAATCAGCAACGAGTGACAAATAGACCTGAATCCTATGAAATCAAAGGCAACATTAACTCAAAAAAATACCATTTTTCACACTGTTCAGGCTTTAAAACCACCGCAGATAAAAATGCTAAAATGTTTGCAACAGAGGCCGAGGCTAAAGCAGCTGGTTTTATATTAGCGGGAAATTGTAAACCACGTTGACGATATGTTTATTTCACCTAACTAGGTAATTATTTGATTAGCTTATTTTATTTTTTAGCTATGACACCAAATGTTTTTTTATCACAAAACCATTAAAAAATGTTAGAAAAATGTTGCTTTTCGAAAAAAAATAACGCTATATTTAATGTAAATAAAAAACTGTAGCAAAAACATGAGCTCATCGGGTTTCAAAAAATGTTGCAGTTTGTCATATTAATGTCATACAGATTCATTAGTTTAAAGGTATCGCTGTCACAGGAGAAACTAATGGGAAATAATTGTTTATTTAGGTGTATGCAAAACCGGTTACCACTCCATCATGGAACTGTCATGGTGAGATTGGTAACCGGTTTTTTTATTGGTGACTTTTCTGAAATGAAATTATATCGCCAAGCACAAGTTCCACCATTAACTATGAGCTTGAAGGGAGCTCCTCTCTGTTTTGAATAGTCCGTCATTTGAATTGACATCACTGATACCTGGAAGGGTTAATACTATGAGTAGACAGAAAGCTGCAACAAAGGCACGTCGTGAAATGAAACGTTCATCACGTAAAGACCGTTCTGGTCGGTTTGATATGAATAATGTTGCGTCTTTTGCTGAATTTACAGGCATTGAGCCTATTGGTATGGCAAAAGAACGTCGTGATGAATCTCCTATCTTGCCAAGAAATGACGCTCAAAAGCTCTATATTAATTCCATTAAGCATAAGCAATTAATTTTTGCTAATGGTGAAGCGGGGTGTGGGAAAACCTACATAAGTACTGCACTTGCTGCGGACGCGTTAATTCATAAAGATATCAATAAGATTATTGTGACAAGACCTGTTCTTCAAGCGGAGGAAGATCTCGGTTTCTTACCGGGGGATATGTCGGAAAAATTTGCACCTTACTTTCGTCCTGTCTATGACGTTTTGCTGAAAAGGTTAGGAGCCTCTTTTTTACAATATTGTTTACGTCCTGAAATTGCTAAGGTGGAAATAGCGCCATTTGCCTATATGCGTGGTAGAACCTTTGAAAATGCGATTGTAATTTTAGACGAAGCGCAGAATGTCACAGTCACACAAATGAAGATGTTTTTAACCCGATTAGGTGAGAATGTGACGGTAATTGTTAATGGTGACGTCACACAATGTGATTTACCTGAGAATGTGCCATCAGGGTTGGCAGATGCATTACAACGTTTTAGTAGTGATGAAATGGTCTCAATGGTGAATTTCACGATTGAAGATTGTGTTCGGTCACAATTGTGTCATAAGGCATTGTTGGCTTATAACCATTAATATCGTCATTATTGCTGATGCCCCGTGGTTAATTACGGGGCATCTTGTTTAATCTGAAAGCGGTTGATTAGTGATATAACATTTCGTGCACAATTTGTTCATCAGTTAAAGTATAAGGGTAGTAGGTTGGCCAATTTTCTAGTTGCCCTAATAATTTTTCTTGCGAATCATTACCCATATATAAATGGAAGTGGCCCGAGGTTTGCGGCTCAATGATATGGTCGCTAAATTGAATATATTTTGGTGCTTTCGAGTTTGTGTCTTGGCACTCAAATAAATAGCGAACACCTTTTTTCCCCGAAACGTAATTCAGTATTTTATAACCAGAGTATGTGTAGTGGCAGCTATTTACGACACCATTTTGGGTAAATTCGATAATGTCATTTTCAATACCGATGCTATCAACATCCGTTGCATAGCCTTTTTTATAATACTCTCGGTACTCTTCAACGGTTTTATCTTTATTTTTTTTCGCTTTATTTTCGAGCACTTCATCAAGTTTTCCATTTAATAATAATGGGTTGACGGATATCCAAATACCTTGCCAATCACTCAGTGACCTATTTTTGACATCAGCATCATCAAAAACCCCTTTGGAAGCTTGAAGTGCTTTTTCTGATTGGGGATGAGCGTGACTGTGTGAACCATGAGAAGTTGCAGTAAAGCTGGTTACAGCAAGAACAGTGCATAAGCTCGCTTTTAGAATTGCCATTTTGTACACAATAATTTTCCCTATTTTATCGAGTGGATAAGAAAATGATGGGTATGTTATAACATAACATTAATGGTAATAAAAAGTGTTTTAACGTCATTTTTAAGCGATGCAATAAAATGGTGGCGTTTGTGAATGACAGTTTGGTGGGGTAGATAAACTCGCTTATTAGGGCTAATAAGCGAGTAGAGGGGGTTTTAATCGTCTGGGTTATCCATTACGGCGTGGCGTTCATGATGGTAACCTTCTTCATCATAGCCATGACGCCAGTATGGGATAGCATAAATATCTTCACGGCCAAAACCCTTTTCACGACGAATAAAACGGCGTAAATCACGAATTATTTGGTCTTCTCCGGCAATCCAAAAAGCAGTATCACTGGTTGGAATGTCCCATGATTTAAAAGTAGAGATTAACGCATCCGTTTTAGTGATATCACCACAAATCCAAATAATTTCAACATGTTGTGGTTTTTCTAATTCACGAATATCTTCTTGGCTATCTAACCGTAAAACAACTTTACCTTGTGCATCTTTAGGCATTTTTTCTAGTAATGCGGCAATGGCTGGTAATGAGCTAGAATCCCCAGCCATAAAATAGTGTTTTCTAATAGGTAAGAGTGGGTCTGGACCACCAGGATTGGTGATCCCCATCCAATTACCCGGCTTTGCATCCCGAGCGAAAAGATAAGCGGGGCCTGTCACGCCATCATGCATTGCAAATTCAATATCAATTTCTTTTATTTCAGGTCGAATAGCACGCACACTATAGGTTCTCACAAATGGGCGGGGCTCATTTTCTGGCCAACTACGACCTTTTTCTGTTAATACAGGTAATGCTGGCTGGCTTTTTAAATCAGGAGCGAGAAAAATTTTCAGATGCCCACCTTCACAACCTGTAGGATAAGCACTGAGTTTTTCTCCGGTGAAGGTAATGCAACGGATAGAAGGGCTGACATCCCTAATCGATTTAACTTGGATAAGCTGTGGTGGAGCCGGGCGGTAGATATTTTTTTCAACGGGTTGTTCGGTAGCCACGGACAATCTCCTATGTTAATGATAATTTTATTATATGGTAATTATTATCATTATCATGAATATGCCGAAAAGTTGCAATACATAGTCTATGATTGTGGGGAGGATTTTTGTGTTTTATTAACCGGTAGTCAATTGAGTGATTGATCTGTACTGATAGCCGCCACTTAAGGAATAGCGATGGGATGACTATTCAGCAGGGGTTAATCGATAAATCAGTAAAATAAAGCGGTATAGTATGGTCGTAAGAATACATTTGAAGGCATGAAAAATTGACTGAATATGTAAAAAGGTACTTTGTTACGTTGTAACGTTTAGGCAATGAACTCTTTTGACTCACTGAATGCACTCAGCGTATTTATAAAATATGCCGTATATAAACTATACGGCATTCAATAGGTTAACTACTTCACTTTCATTCCGGCGGCGGTCATCATTAACTTAAATAGATAAGAGAATGCGAATAACGCGAATACACTCCCTAGCCAAATGACCGCCATCCAACCAAGTTTTTTCCACCAAGGTGAGGCTATCACGTTATCAGTGGTAGCCTTGGTCTGGGGTAATTTTTCCTCTGAAGACATAGTAACTCCAATAGGTATAAACCAAAATAACGGGAATAATGAATAATGCACCAACGAGCATAAAGCCCAAGCTTTCCGGTGGACCAGCGGCTTCACGGAAGCTAATTACTGGCGGAATGAGCGTTGGCCAAATACTGATCCCTAGGCCAGTAAAACCAAGGAAAATCAGTAAAAGTGCCGCCAAGAATGGCACGCTATCATGTTGCTGGCGTTTAGCACTCTTTAAGATCAACCAAGTGCAGCCTAATACTAGTAATGGAACAGGTAAAAAGAAGAATAGGTTAGGGAGTGAGAACCAACGGTCAAACACAGCTTCATTTAACATTGGCGTCCATAAGCTAATGATTGCAATAACAGCTAACATCAGTAAGGTTAATGGGCGCAGGATACGATACATGGTACGGCGTAGGTGGCCTTCAGTTTTCATGATTAACCAGCCACAAGCGAGCAACGCATAAGCCACGACTAAGCCAAAACCACAAAATAGTGGGAACGGCGCAAACCAATCAAAATAGCCCCCCATGTAAACGCGGTTTTCAACATGGAAGCCTTGAATAAATGCCCCGACAACCACACCCTGTACAAATGTGGCGAAAATAGACCCCCAAATAAAGGCATGATCCCAATGTCGACGATGCGATTCGTCTGCTCTAAAGCGGAACTCAAAAGCAACACCTCGGAAAATCAACGCTAATAACATGAAGGTTAAAGGGATAGAAAGAGCATCTAATACAATTGCATAGGCGAGTGGGAATGCACCAAATAAGGCGGCACCACCTAAAACCAGCCAAGTTTCATTGCCATCCCATACGGGGGCAACGCTATTCATCATCAAATCGCGGTCTTGGCTATCTTTCAGGGCTGGATACAAGATCCCTATACCTAAATCGAAGCCATCCATTACGATATACATCAACATACTAAATACAATGATGACAAACCAAATGAGAGGTAAATCAATGCCCATGAGTTGTGTCCTCCGCGATACCTTTACGAATTAATTTCATCATGTACATGTAACCGATACCGAATACACTGCCATAGACGACAAAGAAAGCGATTAGGCTAATACTCATGTGCATTTCACCGTGTGCACTAACAGCATCAGCGGTTCGCTGTAACCCATAGACAACCCATGGTTGGCGGCCTATTTCTGTGGTAAACCACCCTGCAAGAATAGCGATTAAACCAGAAGGTGCCATGAAGAAAATAAAACGTAAAAATGCTTTTGACTCGTAAAGGTTTTTACGATAACGCAGCCAAAGCCCCCACACGCCAGCAACTATCATTAACAAGCCTAGCCCGACCATGACGCGGAATGACCAAAACACCATAAACACATTTGGCCTATCTTCTGGTGCATATTCTTTTAACGCTGGCACTTGTTTATCAATGCTGTGTGTTAAAATTAAACTTGCCAGATAAGGGATTTCGATAGCGTATTCCGTTTTTTCTTTTTCTTGGTTGGGGATACCAAATAAAATAAGTGGCGTCGCTTCACCGGGTTTGTTTTCCCAATGGCCCTCCATTGCTGCAACTTTAACTGGTTGATGTTTCAATGTATTTAAGCCGTGTGCATCACCAATCAAAGCTTGAACGGGGGCTAATACCAAAATTAGCCACAGTGACATGGAAAACATCTTTTTCATGGCACTGGACTTGTTACCTTTTAGTAGGTGCCATGCAGCAGAAGCACCGACAAAGAAAGCTGCCGCAAGGAATGCTGCGGTTGTCATGTGCAGTAGGCGATAAGGGAAGGATGGATTGAAAATAACGGCCAACCAGTCAACGGGTACAATACGACCATCAATGATTTCAAAGCCTTGTGGCGTTTGCATGAAGCTGTTAGATGCTAAGATCCAGAATGTTGAGATAATGGTTCCGAGTGCGACCATGCAAGTCGCAAAAAAGTGAAGTTTTTCACCCACACGGTTCATACCAAACAGCATTACACCAAGGAAACCCGCTTCTAAGAAAAATGCAGTGAGGACTTCATAAGTTAGTAATGGCCCAGTAATACCGCCTGCAAAATCAGAGAAGAAGCTCCAGTTAGTCCCAAATTGATAAGCCATTACCAACCCAGAAACGACACCCATTCCGAAATTAACCGCAAAAACTTTTGACCAAAAATGGAACAGCTTTATATAGTCTTCATCACGAGTTTTAAGCCATAAACCTTGAAGCACAGCGAGGTAACTCGCTAGCCCAATCGTAATGGCGGGAAAAATAATATGGAACGAGACCGTAAACGCAAATTGAATACGGGCGAGTTCCAACGCACTTAGTCCAAACATATTGACCCCTGAATGGAAATGTTAATGGCACGCCCATTTAAAGCTTTGGTGATAACAATCGAAGCGCTTATCCCTAGCAAAAAATCGTTAACGCCGGAATACAGCTAAAAATGTTTTGTGCTTATAGTTAAAAAAAGTCAGGTGAATGTGTGGATAAGTAGAACATGAGACGATAAACTATAATAGTAACAATTATTGAGAAATTAACTATAACAGTTGAGGCGGCTATGACGAGATATGAACAGTTAGCAGCGCAAATTCGTCAACAAATTGAAGACCATATCTGGCAAGTTGGTGACAGATTACCTTCACTTAGGGAAAGCGTTAAGCAATCAGGTCTGAGTTTAATGACCGTGGTACAAGCCTACCAATTACTCGAAAGCCAAGGTTGGGTCGTTGCTCGCCCGCAATCAGGCTACTATGTGGCTAACCGTAATAATTCATTTGCTGCGGCAAAGGGAGGAAAAGGGCTACATTTAAATGAGAATGTAGAGATTAACGCCTCTATTTTTGGTGTGCTACAAGCTTGTAAGGACCCAGATATTATCCCATTTGGCTCCGCATTTCCAGAACCCGCCCTGTTAGATGAACCAAAGCTTGCTAAATCGCTAGCTTCAGTGGCAAGGCGCTTATCAAAATTTAATACACCAGCGAACCTTCCACCGGGGAATGAGCAATTACGGCGTAATATTGCCCAACGTTATGCCACTCAAGGGATCCACGTTGCACCCGATGAAATTGTCATTACAGCTGGGGCGATGGAGTCCTTAGTTCTTAGCTTACAATCAGTTACGCAACCAGGGGACTGGGTTGTTATCGAGTCTCCAGCATTTTATGGTTCTTTACAGGCGATAGAACGTTTAAAACTCAAAGCAATAGCTATCAAAACTGACCCTATCTTTGGTATCGACCTAGATGCACTTGAAGAGATAGCGAATAAATACCCAATTAAAGCCTGTTGGTTAATGACTCACTATCAAAACCCCCTTGGCGGCACGATGCCACAGGCTAACAAGAAGCGCTTAGTTGATATTCTCAATAAACACCAAATTGCGTTAATTGAAGATGATGTTTACGGTGAACTCTATTTTGGCAATAAACAACCCATCCCTGCTAAGGCTTTAGATACCAAAGGTAATTTCTTCCATTGCTCTTCATTTTCCAAATGTTTAGCGCCGGGTTATCGGGTTGGCTGGGTTGCGGCTGGTCACCACGCGACAAAAATTCAACATTTACAAATGATGAGCACAGTTTCTGCCAGTGTACCGACTCAATTGGCGATTGCTGAGTATCTTTCTCTGGGCGGTTATGACAATCATTTGCGTAAACTGCGGCAAACTATGGAGCAACGTCAACATCAGATGCTCGGGGCCATAGCAAAATATATGCCGGCTTCAGTAAAAGTTAATATGCCTAAAGGCGGGTATTTTTTGTGGTTAGAATTTGAAGCACCTTTTAATGCTATTCGTCTTTATCAATTGGCTCTTAAAGAAGGGATCAGTATTGCGCCTGGTAGTATGTTTTCAACGAGCGAGCAGTTCAACCATGCATTTCGTCTGAATGCTTCATTTACATGGAACGAGCAAGTAGAAGAGGCCATGAAAACTTTAGGTCGTTTATGTCACTATTTAATTAATGAGAGGCGCGAATAGTCACATTATTGTTGTTAATTCATTGCCTTGAGAGACTAACTTTGCCAATCTAAGCTAAAACCACAAGTACCAATGGCAGCATAGGGGGTAATGTGAAAATAAAATGTTTTGATATGACGGAGTTACCTATCCTTGATTGGAATGATGGCGGGGGGTTTAGCCAAGAGGTTTTTTGCTGGCCTGTCGCATCGGATTACTCTTTACGTGCAAGTATTGCAACGATTAATAAAGATAGCTACTTAAAACGCTATGCCGAAGGCGAAAGGCTAGCTATCTTGCTTAATAAACAGCCGCTTTCATTAACCGATAACAAGGGTGTTGAATATCCACTAGGGCAAGTGGGTGACAGTATTCAGTTTTCTGCTCAGCAGTATTGCGCAGTTAATATAAAGCAACCCTCAACTCAATTATTGAATTTTATTTTTCGGCAAGATAGGTGGAGCGTTAAAAATTATTTAGTGACTGAAAAACGTAGGTTACCGGCAAACCAAGCAGGTCTTGTTTATGTACTTGAGGGCCAGTGGGAGGTTTTTGGTGGAAATTGTAACATAATGGCAAAAGGGCAAGGGGGCTGGTGGCTTCCTGATATCGGTGAAGGGGAGGTTAAGCCACTTAGCACCGATAGCAAATTAATTTGGATTGAGTTGTTGCCTCACTAGCTGGTTGCTAAGCCAATTGCAGCAAAAGTCAGCATTCCCCCTGCAACACCTTCGGTTATGCGGCGTTTTTTATCATTATAAGTTTGCTTGTTATGCATGGACGCAAATAATGCTCCGATCACACCGTAAATAACAATACAAGAAAAAATAAAAGTGGCAGACAAGATCAACGATTGAATAGCAACACTTTCATTTAATTGGATAAAATTAGGTAAGATGGCGAAGTAAACTAAGAGACCTTTAGGGTTGAGAAAGCTGGTCAAAAAGGCTTTGCCGATGATTGATTTTGTCGAGGCTGTTTTAATGCATATTTCACGTGTTCTGATGGCTGATAGCAGCATACAAACCGCGAGATAAGCCACATACGCGACACCTACCCATTTAATTGTATGGAAAATGGCTGGTGAGGCAGCAACAATCGCTGATAACCCTAATGCGGCAAGTATAGCATGGGTCATATAGCCCATAATAATTCCTAAATTAGCTTTCCAAGCAGCAATGGCCCCGCCGGAAAGACCTTGAGCAGAAATAAACAGCAGATCAGGTCCTGGTGTACATACCAGAGGGATCACAGTTGCGCTAAATAACAGCAAAGTTTGTAACTCCATTTGAATACCTCATGTTGATTATTTTTATTTAACACAACTGGCCAGTCGCAATAAAATTATAACTATGTATCGATAGTGTTGGGTTTTTTTATTGCTTGTAAAGCGTTAATTTTTGATATTAAATATCAAAAATTAACTTAAAAATAGCACTCAGATTCAATAGGTGAAAATATGGTAAAACTTGATGCCATAGATAAACATATTTTACGGGTTTTACAACGAGACGGTAAAATTCAAAATATTGAATTAGCTAAAGAAGTTGGGCTTTCCCCTTCTCCTTGTTTACGCAGAGTTAAATTATTGGAAGAAGCTGGGGTGATAAAACGTTACGTTGCGGTGCTTGATGGCGCTAAGATTGGGGCGGGGTTATCTTTATTTGCGCGTATTTGGTTTAAAACGCAGGATGCTCACACCATCAATCAATTTGTCCAAGAGATAAAGCAAATGCCAGAGGTTGTTGAATGCCACTTAATGGCAGGGGAATGTGATGCGCTAGTCCGTATTGTGACACATGATCTTGCATCATATCGCCGTTTCCATGCCGACCATCTGACACAAATTAATAGTATTCAAAGTATTAAGACTGAAGTGCCAATGGAAACAGTTAAAGTGACTTATGCATTACCATTATGACAGTATCGCTAATCGTTTATTGTTGTTTTATCAATTTTGTTGGGGCACATTCAGTTAGCTCTACAGTGTTATCAGGTAAGTAAAAATAGCCTGATTTCCCCATTTTTTTGATTTAACAATTAAAATAGTGGGCATAATATGCCTTGCATCAGGCATTATGGCGGTTGTGACGAATCAATAATAGTAACCGATATATTATTTAGTATTTTAAGAAAAGACAATAAGTAAAATATAAAATAAAATTTTTATTTATTAAATATTGTTTAACTATAGGTAGGTGATATTTAATTGTATTTTGAAAATTAATTTTACAAATTGAAATATAATTATTGATTTTAATATATAGAGAGAAAAGTTATGGTGAAATAGTAGCGTTGTTGTTTAGTGTGAGAATGTGAAATGTACTTATTTATATATCGGTTCGTTTTTTGATTAGGTATTTGGCTCAATAATAGTAACTGTTGGGTTTATAAATCAATACTACTGATAGCGTAATCTAATTGCTTGATATGTCAGTAATGAAATGGTTTTTTTTTTGATCCTGCGCAACATCATTTTATATCCCTTCCTTATACTAGTATTAATCAAAAAAATATAATGCGAATATTTCTTATTTAATGAAGTTAGTAATTTCCAGTTTATTTCAATAACACGAATGTAATTATTGGCACGGCTTTGTTCTGTTATCAGTTTGCCAGTGAATTAGATGGTTATTATATTTCTTTATTCGAATTATGAAGCTCAAATTTTAAAGAAACTATTCGTCAGTAAATTGAAGGAAAACTATGATTTATCCGATTACTGATAGGCTGTTGCCTACCATCAATAACGCTGAGTTTAAGCGTTATGCTATGCGTTATTTGGATATTGAGAGACAAACACAGCAAGCTATTACTCAATATGGGGTTAGTTTTGAACCTGCTTTTTCACAGCAAAGTGAGATAAACCAGCTTAAACAGGATATTAAAGCGCTAGGTGCATGTTTTGCGAATAATGGAAAGAGTATACATAGTCATTGGCTATCGAGTGCTTGTGTGCAGTGCCGCACAGGGGAAGGGAGTTACACCACATTTTTATCATTAAAATGCCACCGCGACTGCTATTTTTGTTTTAATCCTAACCAAGAGAACTACCAAGGTTTTCAACATGAGATGAGGGACGCTGTTGGCGAAGTTGCTGCAATTGCAGAGCAAAAATACCCGCTAACACATATTGCTTTAACGGGAGGTGAACCATTACTTTTCCGCCAAGAGAGCATTGCGTTTTTCGCAGCAGTTCAACAGAAATTACCTCAGGTTCATAGCCGCTTATATACAGCTGGTGACCCATTAGACCGTAGCACAGCGGTAGCCTTAGCAAACGCAGGCCTTAAAGAAATTCGCTTTAGCATCAAAATTGATGATGCAGAAGAACGGATTGAGAAAGTTTTACACCGCATTGAATTAGCAAGAGAAATTTTCCCGACGGTGATGGTAGAGATGCCGGTTATCCCAGGCACTGAACCGCAAATGTACAAGTTACTCATGCGGTTAGATGATATTGGTATAGATGGGATTAACTTATTGGAATTTTGTTTTCCTTTAACAAATAGTGACGCTTACCAATCACGGGGCTTTCAACTTAAAAACCCCCCTTATGAAGTGTATTACAATTATTGGTATGCAGGTGGGCTTGCTGTCTCCCAAAGTGAATTAGCTTGTTTGCGTGTGGTTAAATTTGCATTAGAACAACAGCTATCACTTGGTGTGCATTATTGTTCCTTGGAGAATAAACACACAGGTCAAGTATACCAAAGTAACGCATTTTTTCGGCAACATGCTCAGCTTATTGGGCAACATTATCTATTTTCATCTCGCGATTATTTTTATAAAAGCGCCAAAGTATTTGGTGATGACCGCCCACAAGTAGCAAGACTATTAAAACAAGCGGGAATTTCTTATCACGAAGAGTTGTTGCACGGCTTTTTGCAGTTTAATCCCGAATCTATTTTGTATTTAACTTCCCTCGTTGATTTACCCATCGCACTCACCTCACACATCATTGAGCCTGATGAGCAGGGCAACCCTTTAATTAAAGAAGTGAAGGTTGAATTAACGACACCAACTCAATTTTTATTGGCCGATTTGCATGAAGGTTCCTGTAATGAATAACATCCCAACATTTGATTATCTCTATGCGCGTCAATTTGCTTATGACGTATTAAGACGCTTATTAATAGAAGAACCTACCCCTGAGTTATTAAATTATTTGGATAATACGGGGTTGGCATTATTCCCTTGTGATGAAGCATTACCCGCGATGAAAAATGCAATTGAGGAAATGGGAAAAGATTTACAGTCACGGACGTTACAAGCAAACGCGGATAGTTTTGAAGATTTACATTGGGATTTTACCCGCTTATTTATTGGCCCAGAAGCGCCTCCGGCGGCACCATGGGAGTCTACTTATGTCTCCCGTGACAAATTGTTGTTTCAAGAAAACACATTAGCTGTAAAAACCTTTTATCAAAAATATGGGTTCCAATTACCTGAGGGTGACATGGAGGCAGCAGATCATATTGGGTTTGAGTTAGATTTTATGTGGAATTTAAGTCAACGCATTGTTGCGATTGTCGATGTTGGAAATGAGCTAGGCGAAGACGCAAAAAAATTATTGTTAGGGTCATCTGCATTCTTAGATACGCATCTTTTAGCATTTATTACCCCGTTTTGCCGTGCAATGCATAACCATGCAGAAACCTTATTTTATCGCCAATTAAGCTCACTTTTAGAGCTTTTTTTGCGCAACGACCTTAAAAGAATCAATGAATTAGTTAATTAATAATAATAAAGCAAAGTGAAGAGGTAAGAGCAATGTCAGAAAGACAGAAAGTAGCCTTAAGTCGTCGTTCATTTTTAGCATGGACATCGGCGGCATCAGTGATGGCTACGTTGCCGCTAAGTAAACGACTTTATGCTGCAACACCAGAAGAGGAAAAAGCCGTTGCCCAAGCAACCGACGCTGTCACTCAAGGGACATGGAAGCCCGTGGCATGTTGGCATAACTGCGGTGGTCGTTGTGTCAATAAAGCCCTCGTCGTTGAAGGTGTCGTTGTTAGGCAAAAAACAGATGATGTGGTAGCGGACTCACCTGACTTTCCACAACAACGAGGCTGTTTACGTGGGCGTTCTCAACGTAAACAGGTATTCGGCGCCGATCGATTAAAATACCCAATGAAACGTAAAGGTTGGGCTCCCGGAGGGGGAGATAAAAGCTTGCGTGGGCGTGACCAGTGGGTACGTATTAGCTGGGATGAAGCACTTGATATTGTTGCGTCAGAAAGCAAACGCATCAAAGAAAAATATGGTAATGAATCCATTTGGATCACAGGCGGCAATGGTGTTGATATCCAAAATGTTTATGCGAAAGCGGGTGGATTTGTTGGCGACTGGGGAACAACGTCATGGGGAGCATGGTTTGAAACACCAGCCCATTTAGGGTTGTTAGAAGGTTTTTATACCTTTGGTACCAATGATCGCTTTGATATGCGTAATTCACAATTGATTGTTATGTGGGGGGCAAACCCTGCGTGGAGTAGCCCTGGTAGCCCAACCTATAACTACTATCAAGCAAAAAAAGCAGGAGCTCGGTTTATTTGTATCGACCCAAGCTATACTGCGACAGCGGAATTAATGGATGCTGATTGGTACCCTATTAACCCGGGTACTGACCACGCTTTAGCGTTGGGCATCATGTATGCTCTATTGGAAATGGACAGCCAAGATAACCCATTAATTGATTGGGATTTCTTGCGCCGTTGTACGGTTGGTTTTGATGAAACTAATATGCCAGCAGGGGCTGATCCAAAAGGTAATTTTAAAGATTATTTATTAGGTACGTATACAGGGGAGCCGAAAACACCTGAATGGGCATCTAACATTTGTGGGTTATCCGCTACAGATATCCGTAAATTGGCCCGTGAAATTGGTGGGACAAACCGAGTGGCACTACTTACTGGCTGGGCTCCAGCTCGTGTTCATAATGGAGAAGGTTGGGTACAAGCATTCTCAACCTTAGGTTTTATGACAGGGCATATGGGTAAACCGGGGCGTATGACAGGGGTAAGCTGCCATTTTGCGGCAGGGAATAACGGTACTCGCTTAGTGATGGCTGGCGACAGTGGTTTACCGGCGGTGCCAAACCCAATTAGCCTGAAAATTAACCATAATGAACTCAACCGTGCATTATTAGAGAAAAAATTCCGTCAACGCGGTGTGGGTGATGTAAACGCTAACATTCAAATGATTATCCACCCATTTAATGCCACACTGCAAACACGCGCCAATATTTCGCAGAGTATTGAAGCCTACCGTAAAGATGTGGAATTAGTGGTAACAGCAGCTTATGTTCCACACACTTGCGCTAAATACTCCGATATTGTACTGCCAGTAACTACCGAATGGGAGCGTGAAGGGACCATATTAAATCCAAGCAACCGCGAAGTTATTATTGCCGCGGTTAATGTGACCCCACCTCTTTATGAAGCGAAAAGTGACCAATGGATTGCCAAAGAAATCGGAAAACGCCTTGGCATTAATGTCGATGAAGTATTCCCTGTTTCTGAGAAACAGCAGTTCTTCAATAAGCTTAATGGTGCAACAATTATTGGTGAAGATGGTAAAACCACTGAGCCATTGCTGACAATTACCCAAGCAGACATTGATGAATGGCAAGTGACAGGCAAACCTCAGCAAGGTCGCATTACATTGAATGAGTTTCTTACCGTTGGGAAATATCAAGTTAAACGAACTAAAGGTGATAACTATGGTTATATCGCCTATGAAGACTTTATTCGAGACCCTGAAGGGAATCCGCGCCCAACGCCAAGTGGTAAATTTGAAATTTATTGCCAAACATTGGTAGAAAAAGCGGATGAATGTGGTTGGACAAAATTACCTCCGATCCCTGAGTACATTCCTTCAGCAAATGGCTATGAAGCTAGCTTTAAGGATTTCTCTAAAAAAGAAAAAGGGGATTATCCATTCCAAATCTATAACCCTCATTATTTACGCCGTTCACACAGTACCCTTGATAATGTGCCTTGGTTACGCGAGCAGTGGCCTAGCCCAATTTACATCAATGCGTCGGATGCAAAGCGCCTAGGAATTAAGCATGGTGAAACGGTGTTAGTTACAAGCCCACAAGGGAAAATTGTACGTCCAGCATTGGTTACCCAAACGATGAAACCAGGAGTGGTTGCATTACCTCATGGTAGTTGGACGAATGTGGATGAAAAAACAGGGATAGATATGGCAGGGGCTGATAATACGCTAACGATCCAAGTACCAACGGGTCTTGGCACATCAGGTTGGAACACCATGCTGTGTAATATCGAGAAATGGCATGGTGATCAATTAGTTCCAGATGCTGCTATTCCACAGCGTATTATTTTTTAGGGGGCAATAAGAAATGGATAAACAAGTCGGATTTTATATAAACGTTGCTGCCTGTATTGGGTGTAAAACCTGTGTAGTAGCTTGTAAAGACAAGAACGACCTTGAGGTTGGGCGTAATTTTCGCCGAGTATATGACGTTGAAGTTGGGGAATACCCGCGGCCTCGTCTCTGGCATTTGTCAATAGCTTGTAATCACTGTGATGACCCTCAGTGCGTCAGTCATTGCCCAACAACGGCAATGCATAAACGTGAAGAAGATGGGGTTGTGTTGGTCGATCACAATAAATGTGTTGGATGCCGCTATTGTACTTGGGCTTGCCCATATGAAGCACCACAATTTGATGCGAGTATTGGTATGATGACCAAATGTGATACCTGCATCGACCTGCGTGAGAAAGGGGGAAACCCTATGTGTGTGGATTCTTGCCCAATGCGTGCCATTGAATTTGGCTTAATCAGTGAATTGCGCAAAAAATATGGCACAAATGCGGATATTGATGGGTTACCAAGCTCATCAATCACGAAGCCGAACCTTGTTGTCGGCACGAAAGGATAAGGAAAACTATCATGCATGAATTTCCATTGGTGATTTTCACCTTATTTATGCAGGCCTCAGTGGGCTGCTTGGTTGTTGCATTAATCTGTTATTTCCGGGTACTTGGCGGGGGAAATGATATTCAGAATGTTCAGTTTATCAAACGACCTGTTTTAGCCAGTTTTGTTTTAGGCTGCGTTGGGTTACTCGGTTCGTTATTTCACATGGGGAACCCTCTGCACATGTTTTACACTATGCTGCACGTGTCGACCTCATGGATGAGCCGTGAAGTTTGGGCGACTGCAATTTACATGGGGTTACTATTTTTTAGTGTCGCTTTACTTTTACTGAAACAAAAAGCGAATGCTGCATTACTGGTACTGAGTGCGATTGCTGGCTTGATGTATATGTATGCGATGTCAGCGTTATATGCCAATACATTATTTAACTTATGGAATGGTTTATTCACTTACGCGAGTTTCTTCGGCGCGGTATTACTGGTAGGCGGTGTTGTTGCTGCACTTTTGCTGGTGGGGTCTTTGCGCCGAAGTGCGAAAGAAGAGCAGGTACAACGAGTGGTTAAAATTACCTTAGGGCTAGGTATTATGGGGATACTACTTATGTTATTAGGGGCTTTATCGCTGCTTGGTAATATAGGTGAGCCGATTTACCTCGGTATGACCCAGCGTGAAATGCCAGAAGGGCTACTGAGTTTAAGCCTTGTTCGTGTAGTGCTAATCGCATTAGGCATACTATTTGTTGGCCGCTTGCTGTGCCAAAAGACGGGGCAAAATACCAACGCTACGGTTGTGATGTCTTTGGCCACGCTGTGTATTTTTGCCGGTGAGGGTGTTGGACGAGTGGTATTTTTCTCACTTGGTGGTTAATTTATCATCATATTAATCTAAAATCCGAAGGTGAGCTCCTTCGGATTTTTTTTATATGCTTATGTGCATTTTAGTACAGCAAAAACTAAATTATGATTGTAAAAGTGGGTTATTGACAAATTAATTACCAAAAGTGAGTAAATTATGTTGATTGTTATTAATGATTATAATTATCATTATCGCTCTTAATTCTCTTTTAGCTCATCGGTTATGAAATTAAAAACTAGCAAATTACTTACCCCCCTCGCAATTTCTACTGCTCTGATATCTCATTACGCTGTTGCGGCTGATAATACAAAGAGTGACCAAATCACAGTTACGGGCAATTGGCTCGAAAATACACAAGACAGTGAAGTGGTATTTAATCATCCCGGCGCTAGAACGGTAAAAACACAACAACAAATAAAAGAAACTGGCAGTGAAACAATCGCAGATGCATTAAAAGGGATCCCAGGTGTACAAGTTCGTGAAAGTAATGGAACCGGTGGCAGTGATGTTTCTTTGAATGTGGGAGTCCGTGGGTTAACTTCGCGTCTTTCACCGCGCTCAACTATTTTGCTTGATGGGATGCCATTAGCCGCAGCACCTTATGGCCAGCCACAGCTTTCTATGTCCCCATTATCTTTGGGAAGTATTGAATCTATTGATGTCATACGCGGAGGGGCTTCAGTACGTTATGGGCCACAAAATGTAGGGGGAGTGATTAATTTTGTGACTAAGCCTATCCCTAAAGATTTTGGTGGCGGTGTATCAGTACAGACGCAGGGTGCCAAAACAGGCGGGTTAAAAACATTAGTGGATGCCTCGCTAGGGGGCTCTAAAGCGGATGATTCTGCTGGGGCAATTTTGCTTTATTCGGGTTTACACGGGCAAGGTTACCGTAAAAGCAATGATAACACGGATATTGATGACCTCATGCTGAAAACGCGTTATGCCTTAACAGATAACGATGAATTATTAGCTAATTTTCATTATTACCGTGCAATGTCGGGTATGCCCGGAGGCTTGACCCAAGCTGAATATAATGCTGACCCATTCCAATCAACACGGCCTTATGACCGTTTTGAAGGTAATCGGCAGGATCTGTCATTGAAATACAAGCACGAAGTAGATGACAAACAATTTGAATTGATGACTTGGTTTAGCAAAAGTTACCGGGGGAGTTATATAGAAAGTGACCATAAAGAAAAAGCGAATGAAAGGCGCTTAGTGTCTTACCCTCGTCATTATACTGCTTATGCGATTGAACCAAGTTACTCGCAATTATTCCGTTTTAATGATATTTCCCATGAGGTTACCATTGGTTATCGTTATTTAAATGAAACGGCAGATGAAAAAGCGTACCGCTCAAATTGGTACCAAGCGGGGAGCCAAAGCACTCGCCCTGATACCAATAATTATTATCAGCACACGTCTGGGGGAACAGAAGCCCATGCGATTTATTTGGATGACACTATCGATGTTGGTAATTGGACGCTTATTCCCGGAATTAGATACGAAAATATTAACATTCATTTAGACGATAGCTTTAAAGAACAACATCGCAGTAAACGTTATAGTGAACCACTTCCTGCACTAGCAGTGATCTACCATATTGATGATGAATGGAAGTTATTTGCCAATGCCAGCACATCATTTGGGAGTTTGCAATATTTCCAATTGAATACTAAAGGGGTTGGTAACTCACCTGCGAATGGGTTAAGTGCAGAAAAAGCGCATAATTATGAAGTAGGTACTAAATACGACAATACCGCCTTGTCCCTTGAAGCAACATTATTTTATATCGATTTTGATGACCAATTATTATACGTTGAAAATACAACGGGTTGGACGAACCTAGGTGCAACAACACACCAAGGTGTCGAGTTAGCCGCGAGGTACAACTTATCTGACCTTACTGATGCACTTGAAGGCGCGAGTGTTTACAGTACCTATACCTACACTAAGGCGGTGAGTAAGAAAGGGAACTTTGCTCATAAAGATTTACCTTTTTATTCACGCCAAGTATTCACCGCAGGTGGCCGTTACGAAACGGGGAATTGGGTTTGGAACTTGAATACTTATGCGCAATCAACCCAAGAGTCACCAGGCACAACAGACCAATATGTTACTAAACCAAGCGTGGATGGCCGTTATGGGACTATCCCAGGTTATATGGTATGGGACGCTCGCGGTGAATACCATTTTGGGAGAAGTTTGTCTGATTTAACGCTATCCGCTGGTATTAAAAATTTATTTGATCAAACCTATTTCACACGCTCTACGGATAACAATTATGGCATTTATGTTGGGCAGCCGAGAACTTACTACGTTCAAGCGTCTGTGAAATTTTAATGAATATAAGGCAAAACAATGACTGGTAGACAAACTATCAAAAAATTGGGTGTAATTCTTAGCGTCGTTAGCCTATTTTTTGCGGCTACAAGCATGGCTGCACCTACTGTGGTCACGGATATTGCAGGTCGGGAAGTCACGGTGAATGTGCCAGTATCCCGTGTAATGTTAGCGGATAGCCGTGTCTTGGTAGCACTGAATATACTACACCCAAAAACGCCATTAAAAGGGGTTATTGCTTGGGATGACGCGTTAATAAAAAAAGCACCTGACCTAAGTGTTGCATATAGCAAAAAATTTCCAGAACTCAAAAAGATCCCTGTGTTTCCTAACCCATACACTACTGATTTCAGCGTAGAAAAAGCGCTAGTTGCTCAACCCGATTTATTGATTTTTGATATTGGCTTGAAAAGCAAGCTAACAGAAAGCGGGACGTTATCATTATTGGAAAAAAGCGGTTTACCTGTCATTTTTATCGATTTTAGACAATACCCACTTAAAAATACTATGCCGAGTATGACGATACTCGGGCAAGTATTTGGTGAGCAGCAGCAGGCGAAGGAATTTAACCAGTTTTATCAACAAAAATTGGGGTTAATTCGTTCAAGGGTCTCCTCGATTGATAAAGATAAACGTCCAAGTGTATTTATTGAAAGGGCCGCTGGTATTTCAGGGGTTGATTACTGTTGTAAAACCTTTGGTAATGGTAATTTTGGTGAGTTTGTTGAAACAGCAGGGGGAAATAACCTCGGTTCACAATGGTTTAGCATTGGCATGGGTGGGGAAATTAGTGAGGAGCAATTAATCCACAGCAACCCAGATTACTATTTGATGACAGCCGCTGATTGGGATAGTACCCGTAAAGGTAGCGCTTCAGTACCATTGGGTTATACAGGGGATAAACAAAAGTCTCTAGCGCGACTGAACAAGCTGATGGAACGCCCTAAGTTTCGTTCGTTAGCGGCATTTCAAAACAAACAAGTATTAGCACTATATCAACAATATTATGATACTCCATTTAATATTATTGCAGTGGAGGCGATTGCGAAGTTTATCCATCCGGAGTTATTTGCGGATCTTGATCCCCAAGCCGATAGCGACTATTTACACCAAACTTTTACCGCGCTAGATGGTGACGGTGTATTTTGGGTACAAGCACAATAGGCGATGACCATGTTTTACCTGCTTTAGTGTTATGAAATAACTAAAGCAGGTAACGGAATACATTAACTATTATTGAAAACGATTAACGTGGTTTAATAACAGGTAATACAATTTTTGATGGGTGTTCGCTCGAAATATGTATGCTATTGCGGGCTACTTGTAATTTCCTATCACCTGCAATCATTTCCCCCGTATTGGTATTGAAATCATATTTGGGGAAATTACTGCTTGAGATATCTAACCGGATACGGTGGCCCTTGGTAAAGCGGTTAGCACAAGCAAATGGTTTTATCTTCACTTCAACAATTTGCTCCGGTATGAGTAACTGTTTTTGTTCATAGCCATTACGAAAGCGGCAACGTATGATGCCATCGGTGATATTCATTGCATACCCTTGTGGGTAATCATCACTTGGTGGGTAAACATCGATCAGCTTTGCTGTAAAGTCGGTATCCAGGGCATCACTACTGATCCATAATGAGACTTCAATATCCCCAGCTAAGCATACCTCTTCTTGTAATTCTTCCGTTTCAAATACCAGTACATCAGAACGAGATGCAAGGGGGAGGTTATTTCCTTTGCTACCAAAAAACTGCGGTAATTCACGCTGATCAAATGCACCGCCCCAAAATATGGGTTGCCCAGATGTTAAAGCCCCCCCAATTGTCGGGACGGGGTGTTTAGGGTCATAACAATAGGATAAAGACACTGTTTCAGAGTGTTTTTCATGGCGTAATGAATTGTCGGGCCATAAATAGAAAGCTGTAGGCTTAATATTGGGCAGCGGCCATTGGTGATGGGTTAGCCACTGGCCACCATGCTCTAAACGCCCGTTAGTATTACGTTTACCCGAACCTCCCCCCATCATAAAAATAGTTACATCCTCATGGGGGCAGTCAGTTGTATTACCTTGTAAGTGTTCTTGGAACCAAGATAAACGGCAAGATAACCAATCTTCGCTTACATTGCGGTCAAATGTTGCGATATCACCAAACTCGACATCACCACTGTGGGTGATATTACGATCCCCATGTAACCAAGGCCCCATGATTAATTTTTGCGGGGATTGTTTCTTGGTGACAAATGCACGGTAATTATCTAATGTGGAACTGACATAGGCATCATACCAGCTGGACATGAATAGTACTGGGATATCAGGTATTTGGTCATAATATCCTTCCGCATAAATGCCTATTTTCTGCCAATAATCTGTAAAACACTCTTCTTCCCACTGCTCAAACAAGTAGGATTCATATTCAGGGACATGTTTTAGTAAGGTATGTCCTTGATGCCATGGCATTGCAGCAAACCAATCATGAATATTTTCTTGCTCAAGTGCTGCTGCTATTTTAGCCGATTGTTGCGCTAATGGACTTAATTTTGCTTGCTTAAATGCCCAAGTAGCTTGTTTAAGTTCAAATGCGCCTCCTTGGCGGATCCCACACTGAAAGGCATTGGCAAAACCGCCGGAATCTAACACCATAGTTAGCAAACCTGGAGGGTTCAAACAAGCCATTGCCAATTGCGTGTGTGCGGCATATGAGAGGCCCATTGAACCTATTCTCTTATTGCTCCAAGGTTGTTCCATGATCCATTGTAATGTGTCGAAACCATCCTCGGCTTCATTAATGTATTTAGTGAATACTCCTTCAGAGTCATAGCGCCCACGGCAATCTTGAAATATCACAATAAACCCGTGGTTAACGAAATACTGGGCCATCTCTTGGCGTGTAATTTGATGTCCAGAAGCCGTTTTTTCTGAGCGTGAAGGTGCAGTTTTATCGTAAGGTGTACGCTCAATAATAACTGGGTAAGCTGCTGATAATTTTCCCTGAGGAAAATAAACATCAGTAGAAAGCGTGATCCCATCGCGCATTGTTACGCGGTAATTCTTCATATCCATCCTGCTAATACCCTATGGTTACTGCTATGGTTAATAAGCCAATTCCGACTGCCATAAAAATTAAAAATAGAGGAAAAATGTATTTTGCCCATGTCGTCCAACTTACCCCTGCGGTAGCTAAGAAGATGAGTAGCCCACTGGATGTTGGTGTGATCATATTGGTTAATCCATTGCCCATTAAAAACGCAAAGACGGTTGTTTGTGGCGAAACGCCTGAAATTTCCCCTACTGGACCTAAAATTGGCATAGTAACGGCGGCTTGACCTGATGTGGAAGGGATGGCGACATCCAGTAATAACTGCGAAAGGAACATGCTATATGACGAGATATAAGCACCATGGTCGCCAACTAAACCAACTAGTTGATGAATAATGGTATCGAGAATTTTCCCTTGTGAAAGAATAATTTCAACGGCGGTAGCTAGGCCAATTAAGACACCAGCAATCAGCACTTTTTTCATCCCGCTGACAAAGGCATCCGCCGCTGCACTGGCGGTTAAGCCGCTACAAAAAGTGAGAATGACACTTAAAAATAAATAATAAGCAGATAAATCATTATTTTTCCAATGCCAGCGATTAGACGCATAAACTAAAAATGCCACGCCAATCGCTAAAACAATGAGCATGAGTTTATGGCGGCGGGTTAACTGACTTGATTGGACATGTTCTTCGACAACATAAGAAGTTAATGTTGTCTTACGAATGCTATAGAAAACAAATAAGATCCCTAAAGTAATAAACGCAAAGTAGGCTGCAACCCGCATACTGAGGCCGCTAAACACAGGTAAGCCAACGAGCGGTTGTGCAATAGATAAGGCATATGGGTTAGTAATTGATGCCAAATAACCCACTTTGACAGCGATAGCGACAATAGCAAGACCGATGAGCTCATTAAGCCCGACACGCTTCATTAAGGCAATAACCATCGGGATCACTAAAAGATACTCTTTAGCTAACCCCATAAAGGTACTACCCATAGAAAAAACAATCATTAAAAAAGGGATTAAGAGGTAAATATTGCCACGAGTGACATGCAGCAACCTTTCTAAACCTGACTCAATCGCGCCTGTTTTATTGAGAATACCAAACATGCCACCAATAAATAGCACCATATAAATAAGTGGGGATTGTTTAATAATTCCTTCAGGAATGGCTTTGAATAGCTGAAGTAGGCTGACAGGAGCCGCTTCATTTTCAGCCGGTTTTTCTATTCCCAATACTTGGTCAACAGTTACTTGTTTTGTGATGGTTTGGTAGGAACCTGGAATGACCTTTTTACCCTCGCGTTCATACTGCCCTGAATTAACAAAGTAAGTCATTAAAAAAGCAATAACAACAATGGTTAACATCACTAAAACGGGGTTCATTTGCCAGCCAGGAGATGGTGATGGGCTGTGTATTGTGGTTTGTGTTGGTTGCATGGGTGTTATCTCTTTTATTGTATTAATTATAAGTGGTAGCCGAGTTGCCTCGAAATACGTTGAGTCGCTTGGAGTAATTGCTCCGTCATATTGTGTTCTTTTTCATCAGAAAAGCGGCTAAGAGGAAGGCTGATACTGAGTGCTGCAATGCATTCGCCCTGTTGAGAAAAAATAGGGGCGGCAATAGCACCTATTCCCGCCGTTAATTCCCCGCGTGTAATGGCGAAACCCCGTGCCCGTATTTCGTCAAGGGATTTGGTCAGGGAGGCATTTTTTTCAACAAAGGGCGCCTGCACAGTGGTAGGAGCATAGGCGAGTAATACTCTTCCTGAGGCACCTGAACCGAGTGGGCGGCGGTTACCAGCTTCACTGCGAACTTGTAGTGACTGCCCTGAAGGTTTATGAAGAACTTGCAAAATTTCATGGTGATCACGTATACGCAGTTGAATGTTTTCATCAAAAAGTTGGCGTAGATGTTCAGCTTCAATATCAGCTACTTGGATATAGTTGATTTGCTGGCGAGCACAATTTCCTAAGCTTAATAATTGATGACCCAAATGATAGGTAACAGGGTTATCATTTTTTTGTACAAAATCACGATGCTCCAATGTGCATAATAGCCTGTATACTTTAGATTTATTCATTCCAGATAAGCGAGCTAGCTCACTTAATCCAAGGTTATTTTTCTCACCTAATAACATCATCAGTAATAAAGCATCATCAACAGCCGTCACAATATTGTCTTTCATGATTGCCTCACTTGGTTTGTACAGTAAACCACTGGTTTATATAATAAAATTAGCATGGGGAATAACTAAAAATGATTCAAGAGAGTTGTTAATAAATTGTGAGGTGGATTAGGTTTTTGAAAATGAATTTAGCGTGTTAGAAAGTGTATTTAATAATTGATTTTTTATATAAAACAATTGGTTAATTTCTATTTGGCAAATAAAGAAAGCGGATGGCTATTCAAGTAAAAAACAAAATAAACAGAGATAAAAAACCTTAAAAAGTAATTTAATTGGTTCGCCTGATAAAATGAATGGATACACCACCAATAATTAATACAACGCCTATTAATTGTAAGTAGACATTTTGACTATGTGCGCCATTTACAAGGTCAATCACTAAGCTTGAAATCATTTGGCCGCAAATAGCCAGTATTGAGGTGAGCATGACACCAAGCAATGGTAGAACATAGCTATTAATGATAACAAAAAACGCACCAATGATACCGCCAATGAATGCAACTAACGGGATCTCATTGAAATTAAACAGGTATGTTTTAAAAATGAGCACCATGATAGTGAGAAACAAAAAACCAACAAAGTGGTTGATTAGTGAACTGTAGAACGCATTATGTTGTTGAGCTAATTTGCCATTTAATGTGCGGCTAATGACAATACAAATACCATTTAGTAATGCGATAAAAATATATATACTCATTTTATTATTTTCCTATAATTAACAAGCTGCAGCCTGTTATTAATAATGTACACATCAGAAAGTCACTAACTGTAATTTTACGTTTTATTACACCAAACCAGCCCATAGCGTCTACTAACAAACCGAATATAATTTGGCCGGTGATCATTAAAATAATGCTTCCCGCAAGTGATAGTGGGCTATTAACGGTTATTGCTGCCAATAAAACGGTAAAGCCTCCAGGAATACCACCTAAATACCAAATCATTTTCCTTTTTTTATGACTTGTGGCTGAACTTGTTGTTTTCTTACTTGTTGTTTCCTTTTTTGTAAGTAAAAAAAATAAATAACGAGTGAAAATAATGTTCCGATGCCATGAGTAAGCCATGATGCTGTCAATGGTGTTGTAAAGCGGGCTAGGTAACTATTTGCCATGATCATCATTGACAGTAAAACCCCAGAGGCTAAGGCAAGAAAAGATAGAATATATTTATTTTTCATAATGATATGTCTTATCGCGTAAACATTGTATTTCTGTAGCGATAAGGTATGCTGTTTTTTCTTTGGTATCAAGAAAACACACTGTTTCCTTTTGGTTGACAATGGGGTATCTATGGATATGAATGCATTTCCAGTTTTGATTGCAGTGGCTGATAGTTTAAGTCTGACTAAAGCGGCAAATTCATTAAATATGACTAAATCGGCGGTAAGTAAAACAATTCAAATCGTCGAAGACAAACTGGGAATAAAACTTTTCCATCGTACTACTCGAACGGTAAGTTTGACGGAAGCGGGGGCTGTATATATTCGTTATATTCGACAATCTTATCAATTCGCGGTTATGGCAGATGATATTGCCGCTAAATTTAGTGATAAAATAACAGGAACTCTGAGGGTTTCAGCTCCAATGTCTTTTGGCACTTTACACTTAGCTAAAGTTCTCCCCCAGTTTATGCAAAGATACCCTGAGCTTAATGTTGAGTTATCTTTTAATGATAAAGTAGTAGATTTAATTAGTGAGGGATATGACCTAGCTATTCGTATTGGTGAGTTGCCTGATTCGTCCTTAATTGCGCGTAAATTATCCCCTTGCCATAGTCGGCTGTATGCATCGAAATCTTATCTGGCGAAATATGGTTCTCCCCAAAAAGTCGCCGATCTTAAAGGGTATAATTGTTTGTGCTATTCATTTTACCAAGCAGGACAAGAGTGGGTATTTTACCAAAAAGGGAAAAAATATAGCCATATACCAAAAGGGTCTTTTCGCGCCAATAATAGTCAGGCACTAATCCAAGCCGTATTAGCGGATATAGGTATCGCATTGTTACCTTATTTCATTACGGCTATAGGTGACAGTAACCATCAATTAGTTCCTTTATTGGGGAATTATCAATTACCTGAGCACAATATCTATGCGGTATATCCTGCAAAAGAATACTTACCACGAAAAGTCTCAGCATTTACCGAGTTTTTAATTGAACAGTTTGGAACGGGGAGTCAGTATCAAAAATTAATCGAAGGGATTTCTTAATTGTGATGCTCTGTGGCAGAATAAAATTTACTCTTCTTATATAGGTAACGTAGATGAAAATAGCGCTGATTGGTTCAGGTAAAATAATCATGATGGCTCTTGATGCGCTAACGCAGGTGCAAGGGGTAGAATTGGCCGCATTATGTGTTAGGGCTGAAAGTATTGAAAAGGGGGAGTCAATCTGTCAACAATTTGATATAGCTAGCTTGTATACGGATTACGAAAAACTCTTACAACAGCCGGATATTGATGTTGTATATATTGGGCTTCCAAATCATCTGCATTACAAATATACCTATGATGCGTTGATGGCAAATAAGCATGTTATTTGTGAGAAACCTTTCACGCCAGATTGGGAACAGTTGCAGGAGTTAATTTCTTTATCACGTCAAAAAGGTTTATATCTATTCGAAGCTATTACATCAATACACACACCTGAATTTCATTTTATTAAGCAATATATTGATAAAATAGGCGAAATAAAAATAATTCAAGGTAATTATTCACAATATTCAAGCCGATATAATGATTATTTACAAGGCCATATTCATGCTGCATTTGACCCCAAACAAGCAGGTGGAGCACTGTATGATATCAACCTTTATAATATTTATCTGTTATCCGCATTATTGGGGGCTCCAGAGAAAAGCCAATATATTTGCAACAAAGGGTATAATGGGATTGATACTTCAGGTGTATTAACGGCCTATTTTTCTACTGCGGTAGCTACTTGTGTTGGCGCTAAAGATTCAGCAAGTCCAGGTTATTTTATTATTCAAGGGACGAAAGGCTATATTCGTGTTATTGGCGCACCGAGTCTTTGTGAATCAGTTGAGGTGTGTATTGATGGGGACATCACAACGGTTTCTCGGGATAGGGCAATTAATCATATGGTTTACGAATTTGCGTTCTTTCGTGATCAGATTGCCTCCAATAAATTAACGACTTGCCAAGAACTGCTAGAATTGGCATTAACCGTCTCGAAGATACTGAGTCAATCAAAACATGATGTAGGCTTAGTATTTGAGTAACCTACTTTTAGGTTGCTTTTTATACCTCGGTGTATGAAAACACCGAGGGTACTGAACACTCTGGTTTAAAACGAATATAATGAAGCAATAGAATCACCGAGTTTTTGTGCGAGTTCAGATGCGGCATACCTATCCATAACGATCTCTATATAAGCAGCATTGTCTGATAACTCTGCTGCTTTTATTGCGGCATCTAGCTCGTTACAATCAGTGACTCTCTGGCAATACCAATTTGTACACCCCAGTGCTGCGGGTAATTGTGCATAATTCCATTGAGCTATATCATTGTAATAAGCTTCAGGGTTTTTACAGAGTAAGCGCTCAATTAGGTAACCATCATTATTGAGTACAAAAATAATGGGTTTTAAACCAAAACGGGCAAACTGACTAATTTCTTGTACTGTCAATTGGTGTGAACCTTCCCCTGTGACTAGAATAACACGTCGCTGTGGTGCAGCGATGGCCGCGCCAAAGGCAGCGGGGGTCGCCCAGCCAATCGAACCCCATAGAGTCTGGTTATAGACCTGAGCATTTTCAGGTAATAAGGCGAAACCTAAGCCCATGGAAGCGGTGCCTGTTTCCGTAATAATAATATCATCCTTTTTAAACATTTTTTCTAGGCGTGGATAGAGGTAGGCGGCGGTAATTTTTCCTTGTTGATTTTGAATTGGTTCTCCGAGCCCTTGTGCTGTGATGCCTCGATGGTTTAATGATGGGGCTAGCCTTTTCAGTTCGCTAAGCACGTCTTTCATATAAACTTGTGGATAAACGGCAGAGCCTATTTTGACATGGTCTGCTAGAATATTAATCCAGTTTTCCACTTTAACAGTTGCGGTAAAACTCCCTGAATTAAAATCAGTTAATACAGCCCCTATACCTAAAATACAGTCACAATTTTCAACAAATTCAGCGACAGCATGGTTCATTAATTGGCCATTATAAATCCCCATATAGCTCGGATTAGACTCACTTAAAATAGCTTTATCCATAAACATGGTTGCATAAGGAAGCCCTGTTTTATTGATAATAGTTTGAACATCGTCAGCTAAGCCGAGTCGAGCCGTTAAAATACCGGGAATAACGCAGGCTTGTGAGCTTGAATTGAGTTTTTCTATGATAGCGGTTACTGCAGCTGATAGTGACTCATCATTACTTTTATGTATAGTGATTGTTTCAGTGTTTTCATCTGCGATGACAGGCATGACTGCGTAGTCAGAGGGAAAACCTAGGTAAACAGGGCGCCGCTCATGTAAGGCTGTCGTGATTAAACGTTCGGTTTCTGCTATGCAGTTTTCAGGTGTTAAAATGGCATGAGCACAGCTTAAATGTTGGCTCATTTGATAAAAAACATCAAAATCACCATTACCAAGAGAATGGTGAACTAAGCGATGTTTTTTCTGCACGCCGCTTGCTGGCATCCCTACAAGGTGGAAAATAGCAAGGTTTTCAGCATAAGAACCGGCAATACCATTTAATGCGCTCAGTTCGCCCACACCAAAGGTTGTAGACAGTGCGGCGGCACCCTTTGTCCGCGCATAGCCGTCTGCTGCATATGAGGCGTTTAATTCGTTACAATTGCCTATCCAACGCATATTTTTACTTTCACAAACTGCATCTTCAATTGGGAAGGCATAGTCACCAGCAACACCAAAAATGTCACAAATTCCAATTTCGTTTAAGCGGCTCAGAACATGTTCAATGACTGTCTTACTCATTATATTGCTCCTAGTAATTATATTAGACAAATCTTCTGCTTTATATTATTTCTAGTGCATAATTCTCTTATTTGGAAATCACATATAATCATCGTAGCTATAACTAAAAGTAATAGGTGAAGAAATGGACGTACGCGCAATACGATATTTTGTAGAGGTTGTACAACTTAATGGGTTCAGCCGAGCGGCGAAAAGCTTATTTATTACACAACCGGCAATCAGTCGAAGTATTCAAAAGTTGGAGCAGGAGCTTGGTTATATTTTATTAGTGAGGGCACCTGATGGGGTTAAGCTGACCGATGAAGGCGAAATTCTGTATCGTTACGGGGTGCAATTACTTGAACTTTTTAACAATATGAAAAAATCACTGAAGGAGAGGTCAGGACCATTAGCAGGTATCTTACATGTGGGTTTACCCCCAGTTATTGCTTCTACATATTTTGCTGACATAATCATGAAATTTAGCCAGAGTTACCCTGATATTGAGTTGAAAATTCATGAGTTAGGCACACGTAAAATGATGGATGCACTATTAAATGGAGAAGTGGAAACTGCTGCCGTTATGCTGCCATTTGACAATGAGGACTATGATTTACATATTTTTGCAACTGACCGCTTGGTACTCTTAGTGAATGAACAGCATGCATTGTTTGAGAAAGAAACGGTCAAGTTTAGTGAATTAGTGAATGAGCCTTTCATTTTCTTTTCAGATGATTTTTTAATTAATGAATTAGTTATTAGTGCATGTGGTATTTATGGTAAGCAACCAATAATTGCAGGACGTAGTCACCACCTAGATTTGGTTACTGCAATGGTTAAAGCTGGGGTTGGGGTGACATTGCTTCCTGATAGCATGTGGAATAAAAGCAATTCGAAAGGGTTATCAGCCATTTCGGTGATTGAGCCTGTACTGTCTTATGACTTAGCCTTAGCAACATTAAAAAGCAGTCACCAAAACCGCCGTGTAAAACTATGGCATGATTTGGCGGTAGAGATGCTTAAAGACCAAAGTCACTAGATTCCTGGTGTTTATTACTAAAAAATACGATGCAGGACGAAGCAAGTAGGGGCGGGTTTAAATGCATTGAGGCATTTGGTTTTATAGAAATATTGATGTTCAAGTGAAATAAAAAGTGTAAAGCCCATAGGTTTTATGCGCTTTACACTATTAGATAATAAAATGCATTAGTGTGAGACTAAAGTGGTAGTTTACACATTAAACCCTAATTTATGTTATAGTTATTTGATTTTTAATGATTTAATTTTTGTTTTTTAGTTTTGTACTCAGTGGTGTACTCATTTAGAACAAGGTGTCTGATAAAATAGTACGTATAAGATTATCAAAGTAAAACTACATCAGTATAAAACACTAATCTATTGCATAGAGTATAACATAATCTGTCAGGCAGTTTGGTGCCAGTAGCGGACATCTCATACCTCGATGCCTGCACTATAAATAGGGACATTGTTGACCAATGGGTTAGTCCTCACGCGTTGTTAGTGGAGCTGGTTGCACATAAAATACTCACTACCCTAATGATGCTGTTAACCTAGTTTATTAATGGAGTATGTGGCGTCTATACTAATGACTTTTATCGAGTTCATGGTGTAGTTCCTCGGAAAAAAGAATACTCGGCATAAGTATGCCAAGACTTGCGTTGAGAGAAGGACGTCTATCACATGACTACAGCAGCAGCTTTGTGCCAAATCTGCCGTTCCTCATTCAACAACCTGACAGATCGATTCAGTTTTAAACCTTCTATTCCGTGATTAACAAATAATTTTGACTTATAATCGTTAGTTATAAGGTGACTGACACTTCCTGTCAGTTTGTTAGAGTACTATGAAGTCCAAATTCTGACCGAGGTTTGATTATGGATAATTTTTCACGGCATGAGCGTTTGGCAAATCGTATTGCGCTGATTTTATTGCAGCTGTTTAAGGAAGGTGCGGTTTCGCGTCGTGAGTTGGCTGGTCGCTTTAAAGTTACGGAGAGAACCATTTATCGTGATCTAAATCGCCTGGGTGAGTTTGTCACGTGCTCTAAAGATGGGATCTATCGTATCAGCATGCAAAATGAGGCAGAAGATAAACTTCCTACGTTAGATAGTTTGAGTGAAAAAACGGGCCTTTGGGAATTACTGCCGCTGTCAGGGGAGGGTTCGTTACGAAATATACTCACGGCAATTGAATATAACCGCATTAAAATATTGCCAATTCCTCCAGAAGCATTGAGCTCTGAGCTTCAAAAAAGCACTTTTTCCAGACTGGACAAAGCCATAAAAGAAAATTTGGTTTGCGTTATTCACTATAAAGGAAAATCCAGAACTCTCTATCCATACCGTTTAATGAATTTAAAAGGAGTATGGTATCTGGCAGCAACGGATGCTGAATTAATGATTAAAGCCTTTCGAGTGAGTGCGATTGAATGGCTGGATATCAAAAAAACAACGTTCATTCCAGACAGCGACATTCATGACTATCTTGATAGCGAGGACGACGCCTGGTTTAGCATGAATAAAATGGAAGTTATGGTTGAAGTCTTTCCCGATATTGCTTGCTACTTTGAGCGACGAAATATATTGCCACAGCAAAAAATTATCAGCAAATCACAGGATGGCAGATTAATTGTCACAACGCGAATTTCGCATAGGGAACAACTCTTTTCTACGCTACGATTCTGGTTGCCTAACGTACGAATTCTATCGCCCGTGACTGAAGCTAATGCCTTTGTGGGACAGCTTTCTCAGTATATTGCCCAACTTACTCAAGAAAATGACCTTGTAACCGATAATGTTTTCTAGGATAACGTCTAAGGATGCACCATGATGAACAATCGCAAAAAAGCTGTAACGCAGTCGATTAGCCTCTGTCCAATCTGGCCAATGCAGGCTGCCGAAAAAATTGGACGAATGGTTGGTGAAATAAACCAGGCTAACAATATTATGTCAACCATCTCTTCCACAGCGCAAAACAACGCGATAAAAGGCGGTTTTGCTGCGGAAACCTGGCATGCAGAATCCTTCAATCTTGATGCCATTCTAAAAGATAAAGATGTACGCGCTTTTACGGATCAGTTTAAGAATACCCCGTTGGGGAAAAATCATCAGATTCATGACATTGTAGTTATGAAGGGCGATGAGCAATTAGTGGGGGCGCAGCTTAAATATTTCCGCAATGCCGAAGAGACACAAAAAGCCTTCCGTTCCACCAAAGATGGTGTTCATCAATATCAGCACAGCGATGTATTTATCGGTCCGGCCGATCAAATTGATGGGATCAAGGATTCAGCCCAACGTACCGTACTTAAAAACCAACAAAAGCGTCCGGTTGTATCGGATGCTGCAGAAAAAGTGCGTGATAAAACTGCCTCCTCCATTGAGGCTGAAGGGGTTAAATCGACGCCGCTTAGCAAACGTGAGGCGGAAACCGTCGGGGCGGGGACACAATCGGGTAAAGATCTGCATGATAAAATGCAGACCGGATATCTAAACAAAGCGACACTCCAACAAAGTGTGCGCGCTGCAGGTTCTGCGGCTGTGATCACCACAGTCATTGCGGGGAGCATTAATACATTCCAATATGTGCGACAGGTTAAAAATGGTGAAATCACGGTTGAACAAGCCACCGTCCAGATCCTGCAAGACACCGTCATTGCTGCCGGGGATAGCGCGCTGAAAGCCGGGGTTGCCACCGCGAGCGTCAGCATCGCTGCACGCTCCTTACCTGGTTTGTTTGCAGGTACTGTTTTTAAACGTAGTCTCGCCAATGGTGGTATCGCGGGGGCCGCGGTTTGTGCTGTGGATGTTGTACAAAATGTGGTGCTGTTTGCTGCAGGGAAAATTACATCACAGGAACTAGAGTCTCGTACAGGTAAAGGTCTCTTCCAGACAGGGGCTGGTGTGGCTGGTGCATCTATTGGTGCGGCAGTGGGAGCGCCTGGCGGGCCGGTTGGCATGCTGTTAGGAAGCCTCATTGGCGGCTTGATTACGACCCTTGGTATGAATATTGCTTTGGATAATCACATAGAGAAAAACTTCGAACTTACCCTCGTCAATACAGAACTGGTAGTGAGTAATGGACTAGTAATGCACGATGCGTTGAGCTATCTGCATCAATCACAAATCTATTACGCCGACTTCCATAAGAGCCTTTATTTATCTGAAAAACATTTTTCCAGCCAGATAAAAACCATGGAAGCGCAAAGTTTTCGCTTAAAAAATATAATTAATAATCTGTAAGGAACTGATATGACTGATATGACTGCCGAGCAGCAGCAACAGATTTTCCATCAACCTTTGGAAGTGGCTGAACAGAAAGCTGTCAATGATTTGGTCAGGCAGCACAAAGCGAACGCGGCGCTTACACAACAGTTGGCATTGGATGCTTCAAAGCTGATTTCCAATAGCCAGAATCGGTTACAAGAGCAGGCGAGTAGTGGTTTTTTCAAACGGTTTAGTGGGGCTTTAAGCGGCAAAAATAATGAGAATAATCTACTAAATCAATCAGATACTATGCAGGTGCAAAAGTTAGCCTGGCATTATCTTATGCAACTCCAGCAGCAAAACCTGATCAATTCCCAGAGCATTGCCATCATTCGCAATAATTTGGGAACCATGAATGAATATATAATTGAAACGCGAGATTTTCTCGAGCAGGCAATTGATAAAATCAACCGCCGACTCGTTCAGGTGGAAAACAGTACCCGATATAATAACTGGTCGTTAGATATCGAAGCGAATAAACGTCGCTATAAATCCTACCCAGATAATATTCTGGTGTTAAGCCTGGCCTATGATTTTATGCGCAGACATCAGGATGCTGAACTGGTGACGGCAGATATCAATTATCTGATCGTGACGCTCGAGAAATTAGGCGTTAACTGCGATGAAGAAGTGCGGCTGCTTGATTTCATTCTTGAGCTTATCGACCAGATAGATATTATCAGTATTGATCGATACCGTTCGCTCATCGAGCTTTCGGTGGATGAACATGAAATTGACTCACATTTTATTCAAACCAATATATCTGGTATCGGCTTCAACGCTCTCTATTTTCTTTCTGAACAATATGAAAAGATCGTTTCCCTGATTTATGATGACGCGTTGTGTAACAGTGATGAAGAACGTGAGAAGCTGATATCCCGACTGTTTGGTGAAGCATTCTCAGGATTATCAACCATCTACAGCATCCGCGATCTGATTAGCGAAGTGATTGGCGGTAGTCTGGTGACTATTGATATCTATCGGGATATTAATGGATTAAATGCCACTGTACTTGAGGATACGCAGGATGAATCAGCAGAGACGTTGACGTTGGTTTCAGCTTTGCCGGATATTCATCAGCACAGCTTTCTGGACGCTACAGGCAGCGAAGATAAAAAATCTCTGTATCTGATTTTACTCGCACTGAGTATTGAAAATACTGCCTCGCTGACCAGGCAGGGGCATGAGTTTCTGGCGCTTCTTGGGGAATATGCTGGTTGTTCGGCCGTAGTGGGCGATATCATGAGTCTGGCCGATAGTCCTTATAAATATCAGGAATATCAGCAGGCGATGTTGGAACTGCTAGCCGATGATAATTCGCGCTACACCTGGCTTTTTGACGTATTCTTTTTACTGATGCTTTGTGGCAAAAAGATTGAAAATCCACAGGTGATGCGCGTACTCAGTGCGCTGAAACCCGCGCAGTTTAAAGACGTTTTTCCTCACATGCAGGTGCTGCTTCAGGAAAATAACGAAGAGAAACTGCTCACCAGCGCAGAGAAACTGACTTCACTGACGCAGGGATGGATTAATATTTTCCGCTATCGCGAGTTGCGATTTAAAAATCAATTTTCGGAGGAGATCAAGCAGCTTAATACCGCCAGTCTTGCGTGCAATATGCTGAGCTATGACATGCTGAAAGTGACGATGAAATTCGGTGATTACAGCTTCTTCCTGGGGTCGTTTGATGATGATAGCTTCTTGGGAAAAATGGGGGCCGCTGTCGGTGCTTCTGCCTTTGCGCTGGGAAGAAAATCGTGTCTCTCTGACCTAAATGGTTTTCGTAAAAAGGCCCGTGAGTTCCTTTCGTCAAATTCCTCAGCCTTGAATAAGGCCAATGGTATCACCTCTCGCTGGGGGATTCCGACGTTTGAATATGAAAATCAAATCAGTTATTCCAATTATGAACTTGATAACTCAGCAGAAAATGAAGACTGGTATTATCAAATCAGTAAATATCAGGCGCAAATTGATGATTCACTCACGGCCTTTTCAAACGCATGTTCAGATGCCGCCGAACAGCTTGAATTGTTTGCCGGCGGTGAGTTTGATCGCTCAGTCATTCGCATCAAAGAACAGAAACATATCGAGTGGCTACGGCAGAAAGAACAGGAAAAACTCGATAAGCAATCTGTTACGGTGATGAAAGGTGGCAAAGAACACCGCTTTCGGATCGAGTGGCAGGATATCGAAAATCCTCCCTGCGACCCAGAGAATATTCGTCATATTAAGACGGATGGTCAAATTTGGCTAATCATTGATAATGATGAATGTTTTTATCGTAGTGAGGATCGACTGAGCTGGCAGGTGGCTAATCCGGATCCAGTAGAGAAAATACGTTATATAAATAAAATCATCATTGTGGAAGGCATCTGGGTGATTTTCTCCAACTCCGATTCTGGATTCTATTATTCCACAGATGCCCTGACCTGGCAGCAAAGCCAGTTTCCGGATGTGCCGAATACCTGGGATTTTAGAATGACTGAAGATCTTGTTCATTTTAATGATCTTTGGTTATGGCGGTTTACGGAGCGTAAAGAGTATCAATATAAAGAAGAAGGTTTTTTCTTCGATTCGACGAAAACATCGACTTACGATAAGCCGGTTATTTTTTGTACAAGCAGTCTTAATGAGAAATGGCGCCGTTACAAAGATACGCCGAGTTTTAGAGAAGGCATTGAAATACAACGTCTTTTTTCACTACCGGGTATCAATTGTTTACTGTCATTTAGCAAATATGACAGGCATTATTTAACGGTGAAGAAGCGCCCTGACGCAGAATCTATTATTGAATATCATGTACCAGGTAAAAGCTGGCGAAATTGCACCTGGAATGGTGAGAAAGAGTTCTATAACGATATTGTGGTAACTCGGATGAATGATTCGCTAATGTGCTTTTATTCCCGTTATTTGCTGACTTCAGATAAAGGCTATGAATGGAAACGACACGACAGCGAGCTACACGTCGCCGACTGCTTCCACTTGTCAGAAATCAGCCTTTTCCCGTCCAGCTATAACCGGCAGATGATTTATCTAAGCCATGATGGTGTTGATTTCAAAGAACTCATGATGGATGAGGGGGACTGGCAATATCTTGCGGCTAACGAACAAGGATTGCTTAGTGTCTATTCGCCTAACTCTCACGAAACATTCTTGCGCTTCGGGACCTATATCTGGCTGTCTTAGGGAGAGGATGGTATATCAGTTTTTCTGCACGCCCAGAGTATTCGTTAGCGAACGTTGAGCACTTACTGGCTCGGAAGCAAAAATAATTAAATTACATGATTCTGGCACAATATTCGTAACCAGTAAGTGCATACCCTGAACTCGTCAAAGTGTAATTCTCAGGGTGAGAATGACTATACCTAGCTCAAACCAGACTGTCAGATTTAATTGTGCTAACAGTTTAACTGTTAGCACAATTCTGAATAACGTGAGGCTAAAGCTGGCTTTTCCAATAAATCAAATACCTTAAATAATCCCCTCCGTCTTCTTGCAGCCCATGCACCAACGGTTTCATGCTTTTATGGGGTAAATCAGGCCACTCACCAATCCCTCTTGGCTGATGAATGTTTTCCTCACTTAAGCTTTCCCATCCCGCTTCATTTGGCACCCATAAACCTTGCCATTCTTCTTGTGCTATTCGAGGAAGTTTCCAACAGGGCTGATAACTAATTCGTCCATGTTGCCGTAACACGTCCAATGGAGTTTCAGGACGCAGCGTAGAAAGGAAACGGTAAGAACTGGCGTTGTTGCGGAGTGTATCCTGATAAATATCATCGCTGTGCGTATCAATCAGGTATTCAAACGGTGAGACAGATTTCAAGATATTGGTTGCCCCGCCTTCAATCTCGATTTCTTCAACCCAGACCACAATACGTTGCCAGACGATAGCCTGAATCAAGCAACGGTATTCTAGGGATTGCGTATCCAGTGCTAATTCAGTGAATAATGGGGTTTGTGCTGTCTCGATAGGTGCTGCAAAGGCTGATGTATCAAAAGAGCGGTCGTGAGTCGAATACCCTAGAACTTCACGATAATCATATTGATTTAACGGGGTGATAACACCGAGATACTCAAGTTGATTAATGATTCGTTCAGCACGATGAAATCCTATCCGAAAATGGCGCTGTAAACGTCTCGGTGAGGCTCTGTTAATGAGAATGACATAATCAATGGCTTTAGCTATCAATGGGTCATAGCTGCTGTCTAGCGTGTTGTGGTGAGATAACTGCATAGTGCCTCTGAGTCAGTGACGAAAATACAGTTATTAAAATAACAAAAGATATTAAAAGATACTAATCTAATTCTTCCTGTTTCATTGTGAGCGCATTCTTTAATAGTTTTTTTCTTTTCTCAACCGACAGTGATTTATAGATTTCGAGTAAAAGGTTAAGATCTGCACTTTCAGAAGATAGCGTATTTTGCTTGATGAGCTCTTTTTCATCGGTATTTAGGATCACCTTAAATGAATCAATATGATAGAGGTCGCCACGCTTATTAGGGTTCTTCTTGCGAAAGTGGGGATGAAGAGCTGTGATTGACTCTAGACGGACTCTAACGCCTTTCGCTGTCGTCGGGATATCCATATCTTTATATTCAGGATAACGTGTTGGATCGTCAGCTTTTTCTTTTCCTATAGCCGCGAGCTCCCCACTGGTAAACCAGAGCTTGGGCGCATTATCCATTTCAGTTAGTTGTTTTTTATCAGTCATGATTTTTATAAATCTCATATATATCAAAAGGATAAAATAACCGCACTAGAAAGATGTTAAAATCATAAAGATATCTATTGATAATTCCCTTTAATTGGTTTTTAATAGACGAGGAATTAAACAGTGGAGTTATTACTATGTCTAACCCAGTAGCATCTCAAAAAAAGCCCCGAAAAGGAAGCTCTGCGGATTGGCACCGCGCGGATATTGTGGCGGCTTTACATAAAAAAGGGGTCACATTAGCGCAATTGTCTCGCGAGCATGGGCTTTCGTCTCGAACGTTAAATAATGCGCTAGAGCGAGCGTACCCAAGAGCTGAACAGATCATTGCGGATGTGATTGGCACGGCTCCCGAAACAATATGGCCGAGTCGTTAGAGCGAGCGTACCCAAGAGCTGAACAGATCATTGCGGATGTGATTGGCACGGCTCCCGAAACAATATGGCCGAGTCGTTACATCAACAAGCCACCTTCTAATAATCATGGACGGTAATTGAAATAGCCTAAATATTTACCAGTGCCTATCGGTAAGGTATTACACCCATTCTAGCACCAACACCATGGAAAAAACCCTTAATTCATTTAATTGAAGGAACAGTCATGTCTATCAAAAATAAATTGCAAAAAATTCGAGAAGAAAACGAAGCGAAAGGATTAAATGATCCGGCTTTATTTAAACAGCGTTTGTTCAACGGTGGCTTTGGATTAGCTAAAACCTTTTGGCTATTTTGGTTTTTACCGATTTTATTCTTAAATATCGTTGAATTTTTTATTACTAAAAAGGTGACATTGAATAAAGTGGAAGCATTGATTCTTATTTGGGATGTTTGCTGTTTTTACTTTATCGTGAAAATACCGGATCGTCGTGCTTGGTCTTACGTGGCGTTGGTGGTGATTGCACTCGATATATTAGCAGGAATAACCGTAAATTTTCTGCTGTAAGGTGACAATGCGAAAATGAAACTTAACCAGTGGATGAAATTAAGCATATTAACGGCGATGGTTGGTTTAACGGGATGTAATGAGAGTACCGTTAATTGTAATAGTGATGGTGCAAAAGCATTAGCGTTACAAGTGGTCAATCAACATGTCGGTTGGGCGATGTATGAGCAGCTTGTGAATGTGCGAACGCAACGTCAAAATACACAACGAGGCGTTTATCTCTGTGCTGCCGAAGCAACAGGAAAAGCGGGTTCTGTCACGGTAATTTATTCCGTGCAGCTCACGGATGATAAAAAAAGTTTTGTAGTTACGTTACTCAACGGTTAATCGCTATGCCAGCCTATTATTAGGTTGGCATTTTTCCCTTTGACGTTTCTATTCTTTCATTCACTTTCCACGTCAATATTCCCCGCCATAAATAAAAATCACGGTACGTATATCAAAATAGCAATGATGGCTAAACCCCTTAACTATCTGATTTAAAACAATAAAGTACTTTACTTTGCTGGTGGTTATGGTAAAATATTAGCATGGCACTATACCCAAAATATGATTGGGTTGTGCTTATACAGTTTATTTCCATTTTTTTATTTAAAGGCAACTTTATATGACTATTCATCAGTCAGGGCTACGCTTGCCTATCGCACAAGCTTTTAGCCAATTATTATTACATGAACTGAATAATTCAGAGATTAACTCAGCGATTGATTTAACCACTGTTCGGGCAGTCACAATGAATTTTCGAGACCCATTGTATAGCGCTGAAACAGGCGGTTTCCATCCTGTCGAAATACGCTTATTACGGCTGCATGAGCAATGGCAGTTTGATTATGTGACAGATTTTTCATTCATGGGGAGCTATTATCCTGAGCTTGAAAAGGAACTCGATATTTGTTGGTCGCAAGGTTATGTTTATCATTTTATGATGGGGGATATTGATGAAGAAGAGGGCGGAGCAATGTTTGAACTGTGGCAACGTAATTTTATTCAATACCACAAAATGAAATGTTATGAAGTCAGTATTCAGTGGGAAACCCACTAATTAAGTAAAAAATAATACCAGCGCTGGTGATTCCATTAAGTACAGTACAATCAATAGAAGGTTTGAGTTGATGTTGATACCGTCCAAGCAAGGGGATTTAGATTGCCTCTGTGGAATTTACAGTCTGGTGAATATGAGTACATGGTTCTATGGCGACCGCATTAAGCCCCGCCCGTTATTTAATTATCTTTTGCGTGAATACAGCGAATACTGGTCACTGTACAAGTGTTTAACCCAAGGTATTGATATTCCTGAAATGGATTACTTGATTAAGCGCTTAACCTCAAAATACCCATCACAAGCCCCTCTACACGTCACCACACCATTTCGTTACAAAGATGGATTTACCACACAAAAAATACTGTCTGCTTGTCAGGCGTTCTTAGACGCTCATACAACGTCACGTCGGCTTATCCTTCTGGGTGATCAGTGGCATTGGTCGCTGGTGGAGCGTATGGACAGTGAATATCTCTATTTCTTTGATAGCCACCAGCAAGAAAGAGTGAGCCGTGCCCGTTATGGATTAAGGGGTAACAAGGTACTGCGGTTGTATAGTGAATCATTATATTGGGTTGAAATATCACCTTTATAAGTAGATAGCTTTTACATTTTTTGTATTTTACTGATAACATCTTGAGTATCTAATAAATATAAAACATCCTTAGGTTCCCATTCGTTTTTATCTCTTGCATTAAACTTATTATTAAATAAATATGGAGGGATATAATATCCTTTTTCAGTCATTTTTTTTGCGATTAATTTCAGTATTTCTTCAACTTTTTTTCTCTCTTTTTCATTTTTTATGAGACTGATTTTCTCATCAAGATTTTTATTCTTAATAATAAGTAAGTGTTTATATTTAAGAACTAAATTGTTATTTTTAAAAGTAGCAAGCTTCCAGATAATTTTAAATGTTTTTATTAATAATTTTTTGTTTTCATTTTTTGGGTTAATGATTGAGGTAATATAATAGTAGTCGACAACATTCATAATTGTTTGACTGAAAATTCGTCCTGTGGCTTTTTCTCTTTCCATCATTCCATTATGTCCAAAATAAACACAGATTTCCCTTAATCTTGTTTTAATTTTATCTTGCATGTTAATGGTAAATGGTGGACCTAAATCCTCCTTCCTGTTATTTCTGCTTTCTTCCGCTCTTTCGCGATCATCTTTCTTTTTGCCTTTTCTTGGGTTTGCCATAACGAATTTCCTTTGTGACTGTCATTCAATGTTTCAGTGACTTACTAAAAGTACACCAATAATTGTGACTGTCATAATTTATAGAAGACTTGATTTACTGTGACAGTCACTAAAGTTTTAAAAAATTTTAGCAGATTTATTTCAGAAGATCACTGTGACCGTCACTTAATTTAACTTTTTGAATCTTGTGACTGTCACAAAGTCCTTGGTCTGAGAGGTTGTAAAAGCTAATCGCATCGTCGTGATGCATTACGATTAAGGATTAGTTATGCAACAAGATACATTTTTGACTCTCAAACAAGTTTTAGAAATCACTCAGGTTTCACGCGCGACCTTATACCGTTGGATTAAGGCGGGGGATTTTCCTGCGCAATATTTATTGACTGCATCTGGGCGCTCGGTTCGTTGGAAAGCTAGTCAAATAAATCAGTGGTATGAAAAATGCGTAAAAAAAGGGGGGCAATAATTATGTGGATCTATAAGCCTGTTATAACCCCTTTATATGATGATATACAGAGTAATAGTGAACAAGTGAGTAATGGAGGTAGCTATGTCTATCTCTAAAGAGAAGCTTGATAATTTGAAGAAATCAATTGCTATTCCTCATGAATTAGGTCATTACGAAATGATGCATAGAATTGATAAACTTAGTATTGTAGGTGATCTTGAAATTGATGATACCGATGAATTGTTCGATAGATTAAATAAGATGAAAGGCAGTCGTTTTTATTCAATTAGAAGAAGAAAAACGAAAGGTAAATATATTAAGAAACTTTATCGCTATCAAGTTAAGGTGAAAAATAAATATAATCCGAAGCAAGCATTTATGATCTATTATATGCCAACGGAAATGGATTTTAAGAAAAAAGATAAATATGAAGGAAGAGGTGCTGTTAGATTTGAATTTAGTCCTCAACATTTTTCTTTTGATGATATTAATAAATTAGTTCTTTATTTAGGAAAGAAGAAGCGCCTAGGTAAATATCTATATAAGTTATTGAAAAGCGCATGGGTGACTCGCATTGATTATGCTTTAGACATATATGATATGCGTCTCTCAGACTATCATATTGGTTTTAAAGGGGCATGTTGTGGCGAACGTTATTCAAGTGAAGACGAGTTTCAAGGGCAACGGCTTGGTAGCAATAAATCAGAGTATCACGCCTCTTGCTATGAGAAGCTGGATGTTGGTGATGACTTAGACACTTTACATGATAAAGATCTACAACTGATAATCACTAATTGGCGCGAAATACAGGATTACCGTCGCTTCCTACGCATAGAGACGCGTTATAAACCGAGAAGTAAGGCGCTTTTATTACGAGATATTCGCAATCTTCACAATTTGCTGGAACGTATTGGGTTCTATAAAAAGCCACTGTGTACCAAAGAAGGGGATTTAGATTGGGAGTTGTTACTGTCGGGCATGATATTACCTGAGCTACGCGATTATGTAAATAAAACCAACCCAAAGGAGGCTAAAAAGATCTTAAAACGTCTAGATAATAGATTGAAAAACAATCAAGTTGATCTTTTCGATAAAGATGAAATTTGGTACGACTTTCATTTATTGGTTGAGAAGCTCGGCATTCTTGGCAATGATGCTCTTTGGCAGAAGAGTTTGCGTGAAGAATGGGCTCGCAAACACGGTTATTAGTAGCCTGTATCACGGGTAATGGTGTTCGGTCGCTGCGGCGGTATAGTGTGGCGACTCAACATATAACAATATTATGTATATATATCAATGCTGGTTACCAGCATAACATCAAGTTTTAGCAAGTATCATAAGCATAATGGCTATGAACAATAACGCTATCTAATATGGCTATAGCGTGGAGTGGCTATAGTTAGCTATTCTCGTCTAAACCGCGAGTTGTTGGTCTTAACTGATCGCTTTGAGTAGCTGGCACGGGTATTTGACGCTTTCTCGCTTTTTCTAATCATCTACTAAAAAATGGGGGTAGCGGTAACCCCATTAAAAATGCATTTGCGTAATTCAATTTACTATTAACAACATGGTAAATTGAAATGACAGCAGCATATATCACCAAAGATAACATTCTTGTCACAGAAGCTACAGTTGAAGCCTATAAAGCGATTGTTTTGAGCGTTCCTTTTGATAATACCGTCGATCAACGTCATAAACCTCAATATTACAGTGAAATTGCCTTATTCTTACAGCATATTATCTGTAGTGCGACGGTTAGCAAAAATACGAAGAAAAAAGCGAGGTTTAAAGGAAATAAAAAATGGACGTATTCTGTGCCATTTTCCGCTGAACTGGGGAAAGAGAAATTCCCTATGATTTTTAAGCAAAGTCGCGATTTAGGCTTAGAACGCGGTTTAGAGTGCTTAGAACAAGCTAAAATTATTAAAATTATCCAACATAGCTATGGAACCCATAAGTGCCGAGAATTTGCTTTATCTAAAAGTGTCCTTAAAGCCTTATTTCCCGGTAAACGAAAGGATTATCTTAAACGTACAGATCGCTATACCTATTTGACGAATATTTTTGATAAGCGTAAGAAACCCGAAACACTGTATGAACTGATGTTAAAAAGCTCTTATAATGTAAAGCCGCCTAAACATAAAACATCGAAACGAGCCATCGAAAATGCCAATTTCAGACAGCGCATTATCGGTGTGTATCAACAACTCGAAGCATTACCGATCAACCTTGATAAACTACAAGAATATTGTAATGACCATCCTACAGCGAAGAATAAGAGCTTTTATTTTAATTTTATCTCTCATTTGATGGATGTGGGCGTTAAGGTGATTAGTGAAATGCCGCTAATCGTTGAGTATCGACAAGCGTATAAAACTGCCAAAGTGGGTAGCCGTTCTTTTGAAATAGGGACAGGCTTTCAATATTTACCCAGTAAGATGAAATGGGCATGTTTAGCCAACGGGTATAATTATGATATTAAAAGCTGTCAGTTAGCTATCTTAGCGCAAGAATTCAAGGAAAATGGAATTAGCACTGATTCACTATCTGTACTAGAAACTGACTTTATCAAAGATACTCTAGGGGTAGATGATAATCTCGTTAAAACTATCCGCTACGGTACTATATTTAACGCAGGCTCTGTTAGTCTGTCAGCGAAGGGAAGTATGGTGAAAAAGCTACAAAAGCTCTATTCCGACGATTATGTATCAGAAATACTGGAACATTGGAAATTAGAAACAACAGAGCTACGCGAAAGCATAAATCAACTCATTGACGAGTATCTAAAAATAGGAAAGAAAAATAGGCATGGGCTTTCTGTCGTGAATGCGGTTGGGCAGCCATTCAATACCACAAAGCGAAAAACAAAAAATGGGGAGTGGAAGAAATGGCGTCGTGATGTGATGCGACGTAAGTTACTCGCCCATATGATTCAAGGGTTAGAAAGTCGCGCAGTCTATGATTATGTAAGCTCGCACAGCGGTGTTTGTGCGCTAGAGCATGATGGCTTTGTGAGTTTACATGAGCTGTCTGATGGTGATTGGAAACACGAGTATTTAGATATAGTTTTGAAGCATGTTTGTTGGTTTTGATAAGAAAATATTAACAGAACCTGTATTTGCTCCTATATTTTCAGTCTGATATTGGGAACCATTTTTGAGAGTAACCGCATGCAATTAATGGAAAATAAATGAATGCTGTTTTTTTGATATGAATAAATTTAACTAAAATAAGACCAATATTTGCTTTTTTATCATAAAAATATCCTATCATATCGGTACTCTATGATGGAAAGATAAAATTATGACAAAAATAATTAATGATTCTTTTGAAAGATGGTTATCTGAGCGCCCTAAGTGGTTACAAACAGCAGCGATTCAAATAATCAATAATAAGAGACGTTTGACTGATCAGGAGCTTGATGCACTAACTGAGCTTTGTTTAAGTGAGGCTACGTTATCTAAGGATGCAATTTTTGAGGCATATGTGGAGGGGTCGCTTTCTCTAGCGTCCCAAAAGCTTCCTTTGCGTATCCTAAAACTAACAGATGTAATTGGTGTAAATGCCCTTACTCCACCTGCTAGTATTGATTTTGGAGATACACAACTAACGGTTGTATATGGACCTAATGGAGCGGGGAAATCAGGTTATTCAAGATTACTCAAGCAAATTTGTGGATCTCAATATAAAGAAGATATACATAGCAATGTATTTGATAAACAAACAAACTCAATTAGTGCTACAGCTCATTATCATGATGGACAATCTATTTGTCAGGCTATTTGGACTCCTCAAAATGGGCCATGTAGCGCGCTAAGAAAAGTACAAATTTTCGACACCCATGCTGCTGGTATTTATATAAAAGACAAAAAACCTGCAACGTATGAACCAAGTAAAATAAAATTTGTTAAGACGTTAATTTCAACATGTGATGAAATTAATACGCGGCTAATAGCTAAAAAGACTCAATTAGTGGATCGGCGCCCGAAATTTTCTACAGATATCTCTGATAATTCAGCGTTACTTTGGTATAAAAAAGTAAATGAAAAAACTACAATTGATGATATTGAATTTAATTGTAACTATACTAAAGAAATGGATTCAGAACGAATTCAAAGTGAGTCAACATTATTACAAAAAGATATACCTAGTAGATTAAAACAGATTATTGCTGAAAAAAAAGCACTTCAGCAGGTAAATAAATTTATTACAGAATTGAATGCTCTTTATAGTAATGATTCAGCCAAAGAGTTAATTGAGTCTCATAATGACGCGTTATTAAAAAGAAAAAATGCTAACGAAGCAGCTCAGTTAGCATTTAAGGACTCGCCTTTGGAAGGTATTGGACAATCTACATGGTTAGCAATGTGGGAGCAGGCTAGAAAATTTTCAGTTTCTTATGCATATCCAAATAACAATTTTCCTCACACAGAAGATTTAGCTCGATGTGTATTATGTCAACAAGAGTTGTTACCTGACGCAAAAGAAAGAATGAAAACATTTGAGTTATTCATCAAAAAAGGTTTGGAAAAAAATGCTACACAAGCAGAAAACAACTATAAAAATAAACAGGATAAATATGGAAAACTTCCAGATGTAGCGGATTGGCACTCTAGATTGAATATTTTGAAAATGGATGAGCAACTATCTGAGAAAATATTATTTGATATATTTAATCGAAAAGAATCACTAAGCATAGCCACATCTGTAGAACAACTTCCTGTAATAAATTGGAAACCTATCTATGATGCATATAATAATTCATTAAGCTTATTGGAAGGGGAGGAAAAATCACTTCAAGCACTACAAAAAGACGGGGGGAGACTAGCTCTGCTAACGAGATTGGCTTTTTTAAAAACAACCCAATGGTTAAGTCAGAATAAACAAGCCATAATTGATGAAGTTAAAAGGTTGAATAAAATAGCTGAGATAAATAAAGCACAAACCCTTGCGAGAACAAATCAACTTACTACCAAAAGTAATGAGCTTGCGGAAGAGTTAATAAGTAATGGTTATCGTGATAGATTTGCTTCTGAGCTAAATAAATTAGGAAATAAACGAATTAGAGTTAAGCCAAAGGATATAAAGCAAGGTAAAGGGAATATTTCTTTTGAATTAGAATTAGATGGTTCAATACATAAAATCTCACCAGCAGTTATTCTAAGTGAAGGGGAAGCAAGAATTGTAGCACTGTCTGCATTTATTGCGGATATGACTGGTGATCAGCAATCAACCCCGTTTGTTTTTGATGATCCAATATCATCTCTTGATCAAGACTACGAAGAACGTGTTGTTAGTAGATTAATAGAATTATCCGAAACAAGACAGGTCATTATTTTTACCCATCGTCTTTCATTAGTGGCCTTAGTTGAAGCCGAAGCCAAAAAAAGGCAATCAGGAAATCTTGGTACACCAGTATCCGTTGACGTAATTACACTACAAAATTTTGCTGGAAGAATTGGTCAAACTGTCCCTGGAAATGTCCGTAATCAGCAACCTAAAAAAGCGTTAAATACCTTAAAGGCTGATTCGTTAAGGTTATTAAAGAAAGCTCATCAAGATGGAGATCAATATGCATATGATCGTGAAGCTAAAAGCTTATGTAGTAATTTACGTATTATCGTAGAGAGATGTGTAGAAACGATCTTGCTGGATGAAGTCGTGTTAAGATTTCGTCGTAGTGTGATGACAGGAAATAAGCTTATGAAACTTGTTAAAATAACACCAGCTGATTGCCAACTAATTGACGATTTAATGACTCGTTACTCTGTCTATGAACATTCTCAACCAAATGAGCTTCCCGACACTCTTCCAGAACTTTCTGATATAGAGAATGATTTAGATAGTTTAATCAATTGGATTGAACAATTTTCAACTAGGAGCATTCCTGTAACTTAATTTTAGTTCGCTATATAAATAGTGTTGATATTTACCGTTATTAACACTATTTAATATTTTCCTATAAGAACATATTAAATTTTAGCTGTCACACCCAAACTGTGACTATGTATTACCTTGATTAGTTGGTACAGAATTACATGCTGTAGTTGGGGGCTCAAAAAATAGGTCGGTGTAATACAGCTTAGATTTAGTGTTTGTAGTTTGTATGATTATTGATACTATGGAACAGCAATTATATTTTATGAGGTTTAATATGGAAAGTAATAAAAATGTTGAAATAACATATATAAAGCCGACTAGTAGCCAACTCATTCGCTCGGTAGCAACTTCTACAGCTATTGAAACAGGGCAGGAGTCCCGTCGTCTTGAAGAAGAAATGAAAGCAAAGCGTGAGAGGTTTGGACATTTGAAACTGGCGATTTAGTTTTCTTTTAAGGCTTCATTAACCCAATATTTCATGGGTTCATAGTTAAGGTTTAACCCTGCGTGGATTGCTGCAATGTATTGTTCGGGGTGTTGAGTCCAACTTTCATAGTCTAACGGTTGAAACCCAGCTTGTACCGCCATTACATCTGCCAGTAAGCGTGATAAGCGCCCATTTCCTTCCCTAAAAGGGTGTATTAGAATTAATTCCACATGTACTGTCGCAATAGCTTCTATGACGCGCTCTCGGCTCATATTGGTGCAAGGCGTGTACTTCGCGAGATATTCTTTTTCAAATTGAGCAAGTAACTTTGCTACGCGACCCGCAGGGGCAAACATAAAGCCACCTTTGCTAATATTCACCGTGCGTAATTGACCTGCCCACTCATAAACATTCCCTAGCCATTGGCGGTGCCAACGCTGAATAAGTGATACGGTAATTTGCTTAGTGGGAAATTGTTCTTCAAAAATGACTTGATACAGTTTTTCTAACAGGACAAGCTCTGCATCATTGATATCATCAACGTTTGAAAGCCCTAGCTTATTAGCTAGCACTTCTTCATCAGAACCATCAGCAAATTTTCCTTCGCTGTTAAACACATCGTATTTATTCATATAAGCGTGTTCTTGTGGTGTGGGTATGAATTTTGTACGTTATAATGCTAAAAACATCAAATAAATAATAACTACCTATAAATCAACGGATTAATTAAGTGTAGGTTAAATCATAGGTTTTGCTAAAAAATTAATAAATATCGTTATATTTCAACGTTAACACACCCATGCATCATGATTTTGATTCTAGGTTGGCCTGTTTTACCCAAATATCAAGTTTATCAGCCCAATCTTGCATCATGATTTTGCGCTCTTCAAGATAAGTTGCATGATTATATGAACGTCTAACGCTATTTGAGTCCATATGGGCTAATTGTGCTTCGATAGCATCAGGTCGATATCCTAACTCATTTAATCGTGTGCTGCCTGTTGTACGTGTCGCATGAGGGCTATATATACCACTCCAACCTCTCGTTTTAAGAAATTGCCTTAGCGAGTTAGTAGACATTGGTTTATGGCAAGAATCACGACCGGGAAATAAATGTTTGCGGTTACCAGTAAAACCATAAAGAGATCTTAGAATAGTAATAGCTTGTGTAGGCAGAGGAACAATATGTTCTCTTCGTGCTTTCATACGCTCAGCTGGGATAGTCCAAAGTGCATTATCAAGATCGAATTCAGACCATTCAGCCTCAGCGACTTCAGATGGACGAGAAAGCGTCCACCACATTAACCACATACAATAGTTCAGTTGAAAGGTGCCACGGCTATTATCAAAGTTATTGAGTAGTTGACCTATTTGATCCGTAGTGAGGGCTTTTTTATGTTGTGTTTTGTTTGCTGGGAGAGCTTTTCTTATTGCCCATACTGGATCACTATCAGCTCTTAATGTGGCAACAGCAAATTCAAAAATCGAGGATATAGTCCGTTTAGCTTCAGCAGCAACTGTTGGAGCACCTCTTTGAACCTCACGTTGCAATATTTTGAGAATATGGTGAGATGTAATTTCTCTTATTGGTAATGTGCCGATAGAAGGAAATACAATGCGCTCCAACATATCAAGGCGACGGTATTTGGTCACATCAGCCCAATCTTTCATTTGCAACCATTCTTTTGCGATGATTTGAAATGTATTTGCAGATTCGTTCGCTTTTCTAATCTTATCTAGTTGCTTAGCTTGTGTTGGATTAATTCCTTCTGATACGAGTTTTCTGGCATCATCACATTTAGATCTGGCTTCAGCTAGTGTTACCAATGGGTAGTTGCCCAATGCAAGCATGCTTGATTTTCCATTTATTTGAAAACGGAATCGCCATGCTTTTTTACCATTAGGTTTCACTTCAAGGTACAAACCGTTGAAGTCATTGATACGATAAAGTTTTTCTTTAGGTTTTGCAGTTCGGCATTTTGTATCAGTAAGCATAATGAGTTCAACGAGTTATGTAAGTTGATATTATTATACTCACTTAAAAAGGGAAGATAAATAAATTGTACTCAGTTACGTACTCATTTAATCGCGAGCTTTTATGAAACTTAATGAGACATAAAAAAGCATAAAACCCAGTTAATGTTATGAATTTTATGCTATTTTCTTATTAAGTGATACTTTGTGAAACAGTATGAGACTAGAGTGTAGGCTTACACATTAAACAGGAAGTTAAGTACATCGCCGTCTTTAACGATATAATCTTTACCTTCAGCGCGCATTTTACCTGCTTCTTTAGCACCTTGTTCGCCGCGATATTGAATAAAATCATCAAAAGCGATAGTTTGTGCGCGGATAAAGCCTTTTTCGAAGTCAGTATGAATTTTACCTGCTGCTTGTGGGGCTGTTGCTCCGACAGGAATAGTCCATGCACGTACTTCTTTGACACCCGCCGTGAAATAAGTTTGCAAGTTTAACAATTCATATCCTGCGCGAATAACGCGGTTAAGACCGGGTTCTTCGATGCCTAAATCTGCCATAAACTCATCACGTTCTTCATCTTCCAGTTCGGCAATATCAGACTCAATCGCCGCACAAACTGGAACAACGACAGAACCTTCCGCTTCAGCAATTTTATAAACGACATCTAAGAAAGGGTTATTCTCAAAGCCATCTTCATTGACGTTAGCAATGTACATGGTTGGTTTTAATGTTAAAAAGCTTAAATAACGGATTGCGGCTTTATCTTCCGCTGATAAGTCTAAAGTGCGTAACATGCCGGCTTGCTCAAGATGTGGCAAGCATTTTTCTAAAGCTTCTAATTCTGCTTTTGCGTCTTTATCGCCACCTTTAGCCCGTTTTTGTACACGGTGAATAGCACGCTCGCAGGTATCGAGATCGGCTAATGCTAGCTCTGTATTAATGACTTCAATATCTTCTGCTGGGTTAACTTGACCTGCAACGTGAATAATATTGTCATTTTCAAAACAACGGACGACATGACCGATAGCTTCAGTTTCACGAATATTAGTTAAAAACTGGTTACCTAGGCCTTCACCTTTGGATGCGCCTTTCACTAAGCCCGCAATATCCACAAATTCCATAGTGGTTGGTAAAATACGTTGTGGCTTTACAATCTCAGCTAATTGCTCAAGACGTGGGTCTGGCATTGGTACAACACCCGTATTGGGTTCAATTGTACAGAAAGGAAAGTTGGCTGCTTCGATGCCGGCTTTGGTCAATGCATTGAATAGGGTGGATTTACCCACGTTAGGTAGACCAACGATACCGCATTTAAAACCCATATGTTTCTCACCTTAATAGCAAGGGGCAGACGTATGCTGCACCTAATGTTTAGAAATTGGCGCTGATTATACACAAAAAGTTGATTTTGATGAAATGAACTCTTATGCGGAGGCTTTAAAGCTATGGAGCCTATTTATTGCTTTATCCATTCCATCTGTAAGTAGAATATCAGTGCATCTTGTTGCTTCATCAATAGCGTCATCAATGAGCTTTTGTTCAGAAAGCGGGGGCTTACCGAGCACAAAGCCAACAACTTTGTTTTTATCACCGGGGTGCCCAATACCAATACGTAAACGGTAAAAGTTAGGGTTATTGGCAAATTTACTTTGAATATCCTTTAAACCGTTATGGCCGCCATTACTGCCGCCTAATTTCATTTTCGCTACGCCGGGTGGCAAGTCGAGTTCATCATGGGCGACTAAAATTTCATCAAGGTTAATACGATAAAAATTAGCGATGGCCGCAACGGATTTACCGCTAAGATTCATAAATGTGGTTGGAACTAATAAGCGAATATCATTGCCAGCCATGTTTATACGTGCGGTATAACCGAAAAACTTAGCTTCTTCTTTTAACGGTTGATTATGGCGCTCGGCCAGTAAATCGACATACCATGCCCCTGCGTTGTGACGTGTTTGTGCATATTCCGCACCTGGATTTGCAAGTCCAACAATTAATTTAATTTTGCTCACGGCGACTATTTCACTGTCAGTTTATGGAAGTAATACGCTAGTTTACCTTGAGAAATGGGAGATGTACAAAATTGTCATGGGTAAAATTACCCTAAGTATAGTTACGCTATAAATTATTCGGATTTTCTATTTTTTTGATAAAGAGCATTTTTTGTGTAGAAATCCTAGCTAACTTCCTTCCATGTGATGCTCATCGCAAAAAATTTTACTTAATGCACTATAATCATTACATAAATATAAAGTATTACCGAATTTTTTTACACATGCTTGCTTATCAGTTTACTGGTACTGGAGGTATATATGAAACGGAAAAGCGCTCATCTTCTTGGTAATGTTCTTATGGGAATAGGGATGGTTTTAATGATAGGGAGCATAGGCATCAACTTATTCTCTCATATTGTTAATCTCAATCTTTCTGAGCTTGTTACTAATGGTTCCCTGTTTGGTATTTTCATCGGTGCTATTGTTTGGCTTACGGGTGCGAGAGTCGGTGGCCGAGAAAAAGTTGCAGACCGTTATTGGTTGTTAAAACGCCATTATCATTCACGTAGGGATAATCACCGTTATCCATAAATAGTGACTAGTTTATAGGGCGTGTTGATGTTATTAACGGCTAGGTGAGAGTGGAAGTCAGGTGAGTTTCACTCTTGCAAGTGTAATGTCACAAAACTTCTTGTTTTTTGAGTAAGTTGGTTATTTTTATGGCTTAAGGCGTCATAGAAATAGGTATCTATAGTTTATTTTCTTTCTAAAATCATAAAGCCCCTACAGTTATTTCTGTAGGGGCTTGTATTTTTGTGGTGACATTTAATCGTTGTCAGAACGCTAAAAACCAGCTAACGGGAATTAGTGCTCAAACATCGCTGAAATTGATTCTTCGTTGCTAATACGACGAATTGCTTCAGCCAACATACCTGAAAGTGTTAAAGTACGAACATTGCTCAGCGCTTTAATTTCAGGTGAAAGAGGGATAGTGTCACAAACAATGACTTCATCAATGACTGAATTTTTGATGTTGTCTACAGCATTACCTGAGAAAATTGGGTGAGTAGCGTATGCGAACACACGTTTTGCACCACGTTCTTTCAGTGCTTCAGCTGCTTTACACAGAGTTCCACCGGTATCAATCATATCGTCAACTAAGATGCAGTCACGACCTGAAACATCACCAATGATATGCATAACTTGAGAAACGTTTGCACGAGGACGACGTTTGTCAATAATTGCCATATCAGTGTCATTCAGGAGTTTTGCGATAGCCCTAGCACGTACCACGCCGCCGATGTCTGGAGATACAACGATTGGGTTTTCCAAATCTTTCTGTAGCATATCTTCCAGAAGGATAGGACTACCAAATACGTTATCAACAGGAACATCAAAGAAGCCCTGGATCTGCTCTGCGTGTAAATCGACAGTGAGAACACGGTCTACACCTACACTTGACAGAAAATCGGCAACAACTTTAGCGGTGATTGGTACACGGGCAGAACGTACGCGACGATCCTGTCTTGCATAACCGAAGTAAGGGATAACAGCGGTAATACGACCAGCAGAAGCACGGCGTAGGGCATCGACCATAACAACCAGTTCCATCAGGTTATCATTGGTTGGTGCACAAGTTGACTGGATGATAAAAATATCACCACCGCGAACATTTTCATTAATTTGAACACTGACTTCGCCGTCGCTAAAACGACCAACAGCCGCGTCTCCAAGATTAGTGTAAAGGCGGTTAGCAACACGTTGTGCTAGTTCCGGTGTAGCGTTACCAGCAAAAAGCTTCATATCGGGCACGAGAAAAACCTCAGGCTTGCGTCCAGAGAGATATTGTTGACCAATAGCGACAGTGCTTATTGGTGCAATACACGGGTTATCCCAGCGCGGAATTTGTGCAGAGGGGAAACATTAACTCCTTGAGCTACGAACCCTTGCACCCACGATGGGGCTTGATTTAACACCTGTAGGGCATCCGCTTGTGTTTCAAATTCAGAAAAAACACATGCGCCTGTTCCTGTCAGGCGAGACGGAGCATATTCTAACAGCCAAGAAACAAGCTGTTCAACCTCACGAAAACGTTTTCTTGCAATTGGTTCGCAGTCATTAGCGTACGGAGCCAGTAATAATGCGGCTAGGGAGCGTTTTGGAGAATTTCGATTTAATTGCGGATCTGTGAAGATCATCGGGGTTGATATTTCAATTCCGGGGTGGGCGACTAAATACCATTTCTCTTTGGGGGAAGCTTTGGTTAAAATTTCACCTATACCTTCAGCGAAAGCAGCATGACCACGAACAAATACAGGGACATCTGCACCCAATGTTGCCCCAAGTTCAGCCAGAGTTTCATCAGTAACTTGAGTCCCCCAGTGCTCATTAAGTGCAATTAAGGTGGTAGCAGCGTTAGATGAGCCGCCACCAATACCACCGCCCATTGGTAATATTTTATGGATAGAAAGGTCTGCGCCTAACGGGCCAGAATACTGTAATACTTGTCGACAGTATGTTTGTAGCAGTTTTGCCGCACGTAAAATTAAATTTTTATCGGCAGGGACGCCCGCCATTTCTGTCAATAAATTTAGCTGGTCATCTTGACGAGTTGTGACGGTGATTTCATCGCCGTAATCCACAAATTGAAATAAAGTTTGCAACTCATGGTAGCCATCAGAGCGCTGGCCAGTAATATATAAAAAAAGATTCAATTTTGCAGGAGAGGGCCATGTTAATGTCATTTTTTCAGTGTCCAGCTATCCATTTTCAATTTAATTAATCTATCACCTTGGCGTAGTTCAAGGTAATTTGGCAGCATCGGGGATGTTTTGCTGTCATAAGAGATATAATTAAGTTGCCATTTTTCACCATTATTTTCAAAAGTGACACTTTTTAAGAGGTGGTTTTCATCTAAGGTAAAATCTGTGGCACGGCCTGGAGAGCCGGTCAGCCAAGCTGTTAAGTCATCGATGGGGATTTCCATCCCAGTCAACTGATAAATTAACTCGTTAGGGACATCGCTCATATGTGTTTGCCCGTCTTTGGTCGTTAAACGTGCTAAATCAGGTTCAACAGTTAGCTCAAGTTCACGACTCCCCAATGGGTTAGTGAGTAAAAGACGGTACTTTTCAGGGGTATATTGTTGCCAGAAAAACTTAGCGTAAGTTTTGGTTTCGCCACCATTATAAGCGAATGACCCGCGTGTTTGGTAATCACGTAATTGGCTTAATTCTTGTTGATGGGCTTTCCACTGGCTATCTGTAGCAGAGCTAGTCCCTTTAGTGGTGTTTTGTGACGTTGTCACGCAAGCAGTAAGGAGCAGGCAAGACAGCGGGAGCATGCGTAGCAAACGGACATTGGGACGAATAAAGGGTAACATTTGGGTTAATTGCATATCAAATCTCAAAGTTGTATTCGGTGCCGATAGCAGCATCCATTGAGTTACTGGCATTGAGCTAGTTTAGCGGTTTTGTGTTGTCGGAGTCACTTAATGGTCTAGATGATAAATAGGATAGCGAGCTAATATCAATAGAACATTCCCCATTACATGCAGATAACATAGTGTAATAATAAGAAAAATAGTGCGCTAAAATTGCTAACCAATCAATCAGATTCCTATTATTTAATTTACTATGTAGGAAAAGTAACGGCAAACAGCCCGCGTTTGCTTTCTGTGCGAAATAATTGCATTCTTTATGCATCTTATTGTAGTTAATAATGATGTGGCTGATAATTGGTAACGATATATTAATAAATTATAAAACCGATATCTGCTTTAACCTGTAAAAACAGCCATTGAAAGCCATTTTTTAGGTTTATTTTTTGGTGTTGGTCATCTTTCTGAGGGTTAGCGCTTTGCAAACCGTAGAAAGAGGGGCGCGGATCATTTACAATAGAAAAATATAAATAACAGTACTGCCAATGGTTAACTTAATTGATAGGCGCTACTGAAAATAATTAGCAATGTAAGCAATGTGAGTAAGTCGTAAAGCACAATGACCTTATTAGCCTTAGGCATCAACCATAAAACAGCACCTGTTGCCCTGCGTGAGCGGGTAACGTTTGGTCCTGAAAAAATAGACTACGCACTTGAGGACCTACTTAAGCAGCCCCAAGTGAGTGGTGGCGTTGTGCTGTCTACCTGTAATAGAACAGAGCTATACCTGAGCCTTGAATCGCAAGATCGGGCTCAAGAACAGCTAGTGAAATGGTTGTGTGATTTTCACGGTATTACCCCAAAAGATTTACAACCCAGTTTGTATTGGCATCAAGATGATAGAGCAGTTAGTCACCTAATGCGTGTAGCAAGTGGTTTGGATTCCTTGGTACTAGGGGAACCACAAATCTTAGGGCAAGTGAAAAAAGCGTTTGCACTTTCACAAGGCAACCATTCTTTATCAAGTGAGCTGGAGCGTCTTTTTCAAAAATCTTTTTCGGTTGCTAAGCGTGTACGTACAGAAACCGAAATTGGGGCGAATGCCGTTTCAGTCGCATTTGCAGCTTGTACACTTGCTCGGCAAATTTTTGAATCACTCAAGCACTTAAATATTTTGTTAGTCGGCGCAGGTGAAACTATCGAGCTTGTTGCTCGCCATTTACGTGAACATGGTGTGCAAAAAATGATGATAGCAAACCGGACTCGTGAACGGGCAGAACTATTAGCCAATGAAGTGAATGCTCAGGTGATTTCGTTATCAGATATTGATAACCGCTTAGCGGAAGCAGATATTGTCATTAGTTCTACAGCAAGCCCACTACCTATTATCGGTAAAGGGATGGTTGAACGCGCAATGAAAGTGCGCCGCAGTAAACCAATGTTGTTGATAGACATTGCAGTTCCCCGTGATATAGAACAAGATGTTGAAAAACTAAGGGATGTGTATCTCTATACTGTGGATGATCTTGAATCTATCATTGCACAGAACCTTGCTCAGAGAAAAGCAGCCGCCGTTGAAGCTGAATTTATTGTTGAGCAAGAAAGTAGTCACTTTATGGATTGGTTACGCTCACAAGCGGCAGTGTCTACAATTCGCGATTATAGAGCACAAGCTGAGGTCATTCGGGCTAATATGGCTGAAAAAGCGTTAATGGCAATTCGCCAAGGCGCAGACCCTGAGCAAGTGATCACGCAATTATCGCAACAATTAACCAATCGTCTTATTCACGCCCCAACCAAATCCTTGCAACAAGCAGCAGGAAATGGTGATATTGAGCGTCTAAATCTACTTAGGGACAGCTTAGGGCTGGACCATCAATAACCACTTTTTAATCATAGGTCTGATATAACGAATGAAGCCTTCTATTGTCGCAAAACTAGAAGCATTACAAGAACGCTACGAAGAAATTGAAGCGCACCTTGCCGATGCGGGTGTGATTGCCGATCAAGACCGTTTTCGTGCTTTATCTAAAGAATATTCTCAATTATCTGATGTGGCTAAATGCTTCACCGCATGGCGTACAGTACAGGATGATATTGAAACAGCAGAATTACTGCTGGATGATCCTGAAATGAAAGAGATGGCTCAAGAAGAGCTAAAAGAAGCGAAAGCGCGCAATGAAGAGCTAGAACAGCAGTTACAATTATTGTTACTTCCAAAAGATCCTGATGATGAATATAACTGTTTTGTTGAAATCCGTGCTGGAGCTGGGGGCGATGAAGCCGCTATTTTCGCAGGTGACTTATTCCGTATGTATAGTCGTTATGCAGAAAATAATCGTTGGCGAGTGGAATTAATGAGCACCAGTGATGGTGAGCATGGTGGTTTTAAAGAAGTCATTGCCAAAATTTCAGGGGACAGCGTATACGGGCGTTTGAAGTTCGAATCAGGAGGTCACCGAGTTCAGCGTGTCCCTGAAACTGAATCACAAGGCCGTATTCACACATCAGCGTGTACCGTCGCTATTTTGCCAGAACTCCCTGAAGCGGAATTGCCTGAAATCAGCCCAGCAGACCTGCGTATCGATACATTCCGTTCATCGGGAGCGGGTGGTCAGCACGTAAACACAACTGACTCAGCGATTCGTATTACGCACATCCCAACAGGGATCGTGGTTGAATGCCAAGATGAGCGTTCTCAGCATAAAAATAAAGCGAAAGCAATGTCTGTGCTAGGTGCTCGTATTCGCCAAGCTGAAATGGATAAACGCCATGCAGCAGAGGCTTCTGAGCGCCGAAATCTATTAGGAACAGGTGACCGTTCTGACCGCATTCGCACATATAACTTCCCTCAAGGGCGTGTGACAGATCACCGCATCAACCTAACTTTGTATCGTTTAGATGAAGTAATGGAAGGGAAATTAGATTCGTTAATCCAACCAATTATTAACGAATACCAAGCAGACCAACTTTCAGCGTTGTCTGAGCAGGAATAATGCAGTACACAGAATGGCTAAAGCAGGCAGCTAACCGGCTGTCTGCAAGTGACAGTGCAAAGCGTGACGCAGAGATTTTGCTGGAACATGTGACAGGCCGTAGTCGTACCTATCTATTTGCTTTTGGTGAAACAACATTAAAAGCAGAAGAGTTTCAACATGCAGAATCACTTTTGCAACGAAGAGAAAAAGGTGAGCCGATTGCCTATATCGTTGGCGAACGTGAGTTCTGGTCACTTCCGCTGTATGTTTCTCCCGCCACATTAATCCCTAGGCCTGATACAGAATGTATCGTCGAGCAGGCTTTATCTCGTTTAACAGAACAATCCAGCCAATTATTGGATTTAGGTACTGGAACTGGGGCAATTGCACTAGCTTTGGCATCTGAGATGCCTAAAAGCAAGGTTATCGGTGTAGATTTTAACCCTGACGCGGTTAAACTTGCTCAACGAAATCAACAGCGATTAAATATTTCAAATGTGCAATTTATACAAAGTGATTGGTTCGCTTCACTATCTCTTCAACAATTTGATATGATTATTAGTAATCCACCTTACATTGACGAAAATGATAATCACCTAAGTGAAGGGGATGTGCGTTTTGAACCTTTAACGGCTTTAGTCGCTGAAAATGAAGGGTTAGCCGATTTAGCACATATTATTCAAGAGTCTAAAAAATATATTAAGAATCAAGGGTGGTTACTACTTGAACACGGTTGGACACAAGGTCCCGCGGTGCGTGGTTTATTTAAAGAACATGGGTACACCAAAATTGAGACATGCCTTGATTATGGTGGACGAGAAAGAATTTCACTTGGTCAATGGAATGGTTAAGTGGGCACAGCAGTGGAAATGTAATGAAAACCATAGCGAATATAGAATTTAACCAACTCCCCTTAAGTGAAGGGATCATGGCCGTTTCACAATGTATCCGCCATGATTTTCCACTAATGAAAGTGCAAGCTCAGTTAGATAGTTTAGTTTCAGCGGCACAAACAGCTATTGATTTACAAGCTGATAATGAGTCAAAAATTGAACAACTTATTACTTTGTTCTATCGGGATTGGTCATTTGGCCCGGCAGAAGGGATTTATTCACTGTCTGATATGTTGTGGCTTGATAAAGTATTATCTTCCAAGCAAGGGACGCCCGTATCCCTCGGTTCGCTTTTTTTATATATTGCAGAGCGTTTAGGTATAGAGATAGCGCCAGCGATTTTCCCGACACAATTATTGTTCATTGCAGAAAAAAATGATGGTTCACAGTGGGTTATTAACCCTGTAAATGGCGATTCATTATCATTGCATACTCTTAATATGTGGTTAAAGGGCACCGTTGACCCTTTTTCTGAGTTTTTTTATGACCAACTTGAGACCGCAGAAAATAGTGTTGTTATCCGTAAAATCTTTGACACATTAAAAGCAGCGCTAATGGAAGAGAAAAAGATGGAGTTAGCGCTTAAAGTTTGCGAAACGCTACTGACACTCGACCCAGAAGACCCTTATGAAATTCGTGATCGTGGGCTAATACTTGCACATTTAGATTGCAACCATGTGGCATTAAGTGATCTCAATTACTTTATTGAACATTGCCCAGAAGACCCCGTATCTGAAATGATTAAAATACAAATTTACTCATTGGATAACCATCCAGTCATATTACATTAATTAACGTACAGACAGATAGCCTGTCTAAATATTAAAGGTAAGAGTATGCAACAGAAAGTAGTCAATATTGGTGATATCAATGTCGCGAACGACTTGCCGTTTGTGTTATTTGGCGGAATGAATGTGCTTGAATCTCGTGATATGGCGATGAAAGTGTGTGAGCATTATGTCACTGTGACGCAAAAACTGGGGGTCCCTTACGTATTTAAAGCCTCATTTGACAAGGCTAATCGTTCATCAATACATTCATATCGTGGACCAGGTCTTGAAGAAGGGATGAAAATCTTCCAAGAACTGAAACAAACCTTTGGCGTTAAAATCATTACGGATGTCCATGAACCGGCACAGGCTGCACCTGTAGCTGAAGTGGTCGATGTTATCCAATTACCTGCTTTTTTGGCTCGTCAGACCGACCTTGTCGCTGCTATGGCAAAAACGGATGCAGTCATTAATATTAAGAAACCACAATTTATTAGCCCAGGGCAAATGGGTAATATCGTTGAGAAATTTATTGAAGGCGGTAACGATAAAATTATTCTTTGCGATCGTGGTGCAAACTTTGGTTATGATAACTTAGTCGTTGATATGCTAGGTTTTAACGTGATGGTTCAATCTTCTAAAGGTTGCCCTGTCATTTTCGATGTGACGCATGCCTTACAGTGTCGTGACCCATTTGGAGCGGCATCGGGTGGTCGTCGTGGGCAAGTTGCAGAGTTAGCTAGAGCGGGTATGGCGGTGGGGATCGCCGGGTTATTCCTTGAAGCGCATCCAGACCCAGACAATGCACGTTGTGATGGCCCATCAGCACTGCCTTTAGATAAATTAGAACCATTCCTGAAGCAAATGAAAGCAATTGATGAAGTTGTTAAAAGCTTCCCTGAGTTAGATACAAGTCGCTAAATCAGACGTGACATGCAACTAACTGAAGTTGTTTCCATGTTCGGCGCTGATTTACAGCGTCGATATGGTGAAAAAATTTATAAAATCACGTTACATGGTGGTTTTAGTTGCCCAAACCGTGATGGTACTCTCGGCCGAGGCGGTTGTACGTTTTGTAATGTCGCTTCCTTTTCAGATGAAAGCCAATCTTCGCAAACAATTAGCGAGCAAATTAATCATCAAGTCTCCCGCATTTCTCGAGCAAAGCGCTATCTTGCTTATTTTCAAGCTTATACAAGTACTTATGCAGAAGTGAGCCTACTCAAGAAGTTATATGAAGAGGCATTACAGCAAGCGGATATTATTGGCCTGTGTGTTGGTACTCGTCCAGACTGCGTTCCCGACTCTGTATTATCTTTATTGAGCGAATATAAAGAACAAGGCTATGAAATTTGGCTCGAACTAGGACTACAAAGCGGCCATGATAAAACATTGCATCGCATTAACCGTGGTCATGGGTTTGCTGCTTATCAGCAGACTACACAAAAAGCCCGCCGATTAGGGCTAAAAGTCTGCACCCATTTAATTTGTGGTTTACCGGGTGAGAATATGCAAATGAACATGCAGACACTCGAAAAAGTACTCAATTGTGGTACTGATGGCATTAAACTTCATCCATTACATATCGTCGAAGGCAGTGTGATGGCTAAAGGCTGGAGAGCAGGGCGCTTAGCAACACTTTCTCTTGATGAATATACTCAAATTGCAGGGGAAATGATCCGTTATACACCACCTGAAATTGTTTATCACCGCATTAGTGCTAGCGCAAGGAAACCTACCTTATTGGCACCTTTGTGGTGTGAAAATCATTGGGTTGGAATGAATAATTTATATCAGTATTTTTTAAAAAATGGCGGGCAAGGTTCTGCACTTTAATTTATTTTAATGAGAGTATTTTATGTTACGGATAAATCACACCGCTATTATAGTATCCTCTGTTTTTTTTATTTCTTTTCATTCTGTTGCTCAACTAGATATTACACCCGAAGATAAGCAGGTTTTTACCCAGACACAGCAAAAAGCAATTAATAATGATGCATTAGCACAATATCAATTAGCCGAGATGTATTTTTCTGGTTTAGGTGTTTTACAAAACCTCAATAGTGCTCGCTTGTGGGCCAATGAAGCAGCTAAGAATGGTAATGCGGATGGATATGCATTATTGGCTGATATTAGCTTATTAAATGATAGTTATTTTAACGATGAGTTTATTGAAGCAAGGAAAAATGCAAAAAAAGCGGTTGAGTTGGGCAGTATTAGAGGGAAAATTAGCCTAGCAGAGTCTTTAATTAACCCAACTGCTGGTAAAACAGACTACGCACAGTCAGTGAATTTACTTAATGAAGTGGTTGCTCTTAATAATCCTGATTATTTTACTGCCCCAATTTGGTTAGGGGTTATCTATTTAGATGGTCAAGGTGTCCCTAAAGATGAAAAACAAGCGCAGCAATGGTTTGATAAGGCTGATGATATGACGTATCCCGGCTATGCGGAATGGATGGCTGCATTTAAATTTTCTGAAGATAATACAGGCACGGTAAGAATTGATCCGAAAAAAGCTAAAAAACTTAGGGAACTTGCTTGTGAGAAAGGTAAAAATGCAGGAAACGAAATGTTTTGTTTAGAATATTAATGTGAAAACCGCCACGTGATTTAACGTGGCGGTTTCGAGAGTAAAGAATTAAATTGTTACAGGGTCACTTTTGGGTGGGCGCCTTACTCTGCTCTATTTCTTTAACTGCTTCCAATGCATTATCTATTGAGTTATGGAAACTCAATACACCTTCAATAGGTATAACTTTAGCGCGAGCTAATGTTTTTAATGGTTGGAACGGGATATCACAGACTAAAATATGTGTATCTTTTTGTACCGCTTCTATGAATTTCTCAAAGGCTTCTAAACCACCCGCATCAAGAACTGGTACAGCATCCCACTGCATGATAATGCTTTCATAGCCTTCACTTTTTACCCGTAGCTCATCGAAAATGCGTTCGGCTGCGGCAAAGAACAATGGGCCATTAATACGAACGACTAAGCGGCTTTTTTCTTCATCGGTTTCAGCAAGTTGTGTTGAGCGAGTCATGTTGGCGATACGACGCATAAACAGCAATGAGGCAAGAACGATACCAACGGTAATAGCAATAACCATATCAAATAGCACGGTTAAAGACATACAAAGAACTAATACAATAATGTCATCTTTTGGAGCGCGCTTAATTAGGTACATCACTTTACCAGCCGCACTCATGTTCCATGCAACGATTAATAGTAAAGCCGACATTGCTGCGAGTGGTAGGTAAGAAAGCATTGGAGCCAATACGAGCAAGGTGAGTATGACTAATATTGAGTGGATCACGGCAGATATTGGCGATGTCGCTCCAGCACGTACGTTAGCCGCAGAGCGTGCAATGGCTGCTGTTGCTGTGATACCACCAAAAAATGGCGCTGCAATATTCCCGATACCTTGGCCAATGAGTTCACTATTTGAATGGTGCTTTTTACCTGTCATATTGTCTAATACAACAGCACAAAGTAGGGACTCAATTGCACCTAAAATAGCCATAGAAAAGGCGGCTGGCATTAATGCGGTGATCATCCCCCAGCTAATTGGTGAGCTTCCTGGGAGTTCCCACGGTAAAATAAATTGTGGAAGAATAGGCGGAATACCATTACCTTCGGTGCCATCCGGAAGTAAATAGCTAAATTCAGAACCTATAGTCGCCACTTCTTGACCAAATAATGAAAGTACCCACATCACGATAGTACCAACAACCAGAGCGGGTAAATGCCCCGGAAAGGCTAATTTTAATTTTGGCCAAAAAATAAGAACTAATAAGGTTGATAAACCAATGAGTGTGTCACTGTATTGGAGCGTTGGAAATGTGTTCCCAATCGCAATTAGCTTATCAACATAGTTTTCAGGCACATGTTCCATTTGCAAGCCAAAGAAATCTTTTATTTGCATGGTTGCTATGGTAATTGCGATACCTGAGGTAAACCCTAAAGTAACGGAAACAGGGATATACTCAATAAATTTACCAAAACGAGCAAAGCCCATGGCAAGGAGTATGATACCTGACATCAGTGTTGCCACGAGTAGCCCACTTAGCCCAAACTGTTGCGATACTGGGTATAAAATTACAACAAAAGCAGCCGTTGGCCCTGAAACGCTGTAGCGCGACCCACCAGTTATGGCAATAATAACCCCAGCAATTGCTGCAGTATATAACCCATACTGCGGTGGAACGCCACTTGCAATCGCTAATGCCATAGCTAAAGGGATTGCGATAATCCCAACGGTAATCCCCGCGATTAAGTCTTTAACTAAGCGGGCAACGGTATATTTTTCTTTCCAACAAGAATCTATCAGCGCACTAAAAGGACGCAAACTATTAATTTTTTTTGTACTCATTATACCCTACCAAATAACAGGGTGAAAAATAAACGAAAATGTATCTATAATGATACGCTTAGCAACCTGAAAAAAACTGTTATGTATCAATGAATCTGCAATTATCATAACGTTTTCAGTGGTGAAAGTAAAAAAAGCCATTATATTATAATGTTAAATAGCCAGTTTTATTTTATTCGGCTATTTAATTTTGCCGGTTTAAATTATATTTAATTAGTGTTTTTTAGTGGGGATTAATAGTAAATAATATATTAATCACCACTAATTAATTTACTTATAATGTAACTACAGTAATTAATAACCATAACCAAAGTAATAGTACTGACAGTAATGCCCGGGTAAATAGCTGTTTGGTGCCGTACCAGCGTTGCTCCATACTTCTGTCTTTGGTTTTCCTGGGAAATAAAAAAGTTAAAGTATTATCAAAGGCTTTGGTGTTTTCTTGGTGATAGATAATTTTAAAGAAATGGTAATCTAACCAAAGTCGATAAATATAATAATGACTAATAATAAATATAATTATGGCAATAAATAAATAGTATTTATTATAATTTAAACAGAGGAATAGGCTAAACTGACAAATAAAGGATAAAATGGAGCCCGTTGCTAAATAGCGCCAGCTATTAGTGAAAGCAATAATTATATCGCCATGATTTTTATCCATCAAAGTATTCATTATGCCACTCTATTTAAATGATATTGTGTATACCAATAGTTTAGTTGTTCTTTCGTTGCCGCATTCAAAATAACTTGTGGCCGTGCTTGTTCAACTAACGCGATTGCTTCTTCTATGTTTGTTGCATCACCATGGTGGACTAACCATGCAACAGCAACCGTAGCACTACGTGAATAGCCTAGCTTACAGTGAATGTAAACAGTACCAAATTTTGCTAGCTGGTCCATGCTATGTACTGATTTTTCGATATCTTCTGCGCTTAGTGGTAACAAATCAATTTGTGGTTGGCTACAGTAAGCTTGCCCTGCGCTATAAGTATTGCGAGGCCATTCGCAAGTCATATCTAAAACGGCTTGTGTTTGCAAAGGATAAAGCGGGCGCCCTCCCAAAACAATATACGCATTGATAATACTCGGTTGTGCACAATGTTTAGCAAAGTAATGATAGGTTCCCCAAGCAATGAGCCGATAAGGCAGTAAGAGGATAGCGGCTGAAAGGGAAATTTTGCCGTCGGGGGTTTTTTGGAAGACACTAGCGCCGGCTCCCAAATAGCCTACAGTGATAAAAAATAATGCTATTGCAGGCCAGAGTAATAACCATGCTGTACCTTGAATAAAAAAAGCTAAAGCAAAACAAAATATTGACCCTAAGCCATAATTTTTACTCATTTTGAAGCTACGAGGAGAACCCGTGTAATGCCATTGCCAGCGGGTATGCATAGGTAACAAATAACTAATTATGATGCCAACAGCAAAGCCAGTTATTACATCAATAAAATGGTGCTGCCAAGTAGTGAGAACTGAAATTAAAATTAATACAGACCAACTATGGAGCAACCAACGCCATTTGTTAGGTGTATGAGCACGAAATCGTAACCATAAGATCCATAATAAAATAATATGCAATGATGGGGCTTGGTTAAAGGGTAGGTCAAATAACTCTAAGCTATCAAACATCCAGCCAAAAAGGCCATCTGTCGTTGGGCGAGAGAAACTAAACTTAAGGGGAAATAATAAAAAACCAATACAAGCGACAACCGAAGCCATAGCGAGTCGTAACCCGTGTATCGTTTGTTCCTTACGAGTTGTGCAAATAAATAGCGATAGCCCATATAGAAGGTCGATGCTCCAATAGGGAATGATCGTCCAAGGGATAAAAGGGATCTCTGGCTCCCAAGAAAAAACAACGGAAGGGACATGGTTTAATGTTGCGGTATAAGCATTAACTTGGCCATAAGTTAGAAAGAAAAAAGGGGCTAAGAACGCGAGCCATAACAAGCCATATAATATAATTTGACGTCGTGATGGTGCTTGTTTAGGAATAGAAATTACAGTCATAGTCCTTTGCTATCTTCCTTAAAGTACGGATAGGTTAATGATAAACAATAGCCATATAAATAGGTATATATGTTGTATAAGGTCGTTTCAAATCAGCTTTCATGACATAACAGCGTTGATGTTAACCAATAATGACGGCCGCTAAAGGTAAGTGATTGATGGCGAAATTAATCATACTATCAATCACTTACTATGAAAGTAAATTAGCGGCGTCTAGCTATAGATACACTGAATATACCCCAGTTATCGATAGATTGGTTTAATTTTTCAAAACCTGCTTCTTCAACTAATGTATCCATTTCGCCTTGGCTTCGGCAACGCATTACCCATGCTTGGCCGCCTTGGTGGCTTGGTAGTACGCGCGCGATCATTTCGACTTGGGGGTGCCAAGGCTGGCAAGTATAAATAAGTAAACCGCCTGAAGGTATGGCACGAGAAAGCCCATTTAATGATTGCTTAATTAACTCATTACTGGGGAAAAGCTCATATAAACCACTGACTACACCTATCGTTGGTGATGGTGTTACCGCAGCTAAGGAGTCAGCATCAAATGCATTACCTTCTATAAACTGGATCTTATCCTCAAGGTAACGTTGCTTAATATGTAAACGGCCTTGTTCAACATTGACTGAGCTATAATCGCGTAACAAAACAGATTCGACTTTGCCATAATCATTAATAGCGTCAAAGATATAACGGCCTTGGCCAGCAGCAATATCCATGATCCGAACAGGTATGCCATTTTCGCTTAGCTCACGAATAGCTTGGCGTAAAATGTTTTCAATGTTTACTTTTCGTTGGCGTATTCCTTGCCAGCCAATGCTATTGAGATATTGTCTATCAATAATACGGCCAAATAAGCCTTTTCCTTGGGCTTTATCACGATATACATAATCCAATGTTGAACCAGAATCAAAGCCTTTGTCATAACCAATACGTATCCCTTCAGAGGCTTTTCCAAGCGTACTCATGGATTTGCTCATGGTTTTATACATAAGGTTTTTAGGGCACCATTTAGGGAGCGGGGTCATTAGAGTGCGGTATTTTTCTGCGCTAACACTCCAGGTGTCTTCATATTGGTAATTATGTTGATAAAGGGGAAAACTAAACAGTTTTTCGACAAAACCCCGAATTTTTTCAATAGGAATATGGCGCTCTTTTTCGCCTAACGTATCGTGATAAAAACCGGGTAACACATGTTTTTCTTTAATTGGTGTATTCAGTTTTTCAAAGAATTGGTGTTGAGGGCGGTGGTGAACCACGTGATCACTACCTGAAATAAATAATTGGGTTGGTAATGTAATCGCACCTGCATCTGCGACGATTCTATCGGCCGTTTTGTACAGTTCGAGTAAAATATTAACAGCGATAGGGCGAGTGATTAAAGGGTCACGATTAAACGAATCAATTCTTTGTTGGTCATGGGTGAGAAATTTTGCCTTTACATACGAATTAACATAAAACAAACCACGAGCTTTTTGCATTAAAGCTAAGCCAGTACGTGCAAATGGGACATATAATTTAACTTTAAATGCGGGGGAAGCTAATACCATTGCGCGGATTTTGGGGGCGTAATCATGTACCCAAGAGGAGACGAGCACTGCGCCAACGCTTTGGCCGATAACAATGATATTTTCTAATGGTATCTGATACTGCCTAGATATATAGCGAATAAATTCATCTACATCACTAATAGATGTACTTAATGAGGGGCTATAACCTCTCGGGCCGTCATTTCGACCATGCCCACGAGCATCCCATGCGAACATTGCAAAGTCAGGTAAATTTAATTCATCAACTAAATGAGCCACTCTCCCTGAATGCTCGTGACCGCGATGGAATAAGACAATAGCTTTCTGAGTGGGGGTTTCAGTTGGCCAATAGCGATAAAAAATAGAGGCATGGTCGCTAGTTGTAAAGTGTGATTCGGTAACGGAGCGTTGCGTCAGATAATCTGTCTGAACGTTCATAATTATTCCTTAATTATTTATTATCCAGTGGTGTATTTAACTGAGCAAGTGCTCGCTGGATACGGTTATAGCAGGTATAAAACAGCAACAATGACATAATAACCAACAGGTAAATAACCCAGTTTGATAAGGCTATGTGTGGGAATATGCTCACCAATAACCCTAGAGCCCCAAAAATAAACGCACGGTCACTTTTACCAATAGGGCCATCATAGCGTCGTGATGCACCAATGGCTTGGGCAATGACACCGATGAACTCGGTTAATACTGACAGTACTAAAATCAATAATATCAACCAGAAGGACGAGTGAAAAATAACAATAAATGGTAGGTATAAAGCGATATCAGAAATGACATCACAGAGCTCATTTAAAAATGCACCAAGGTTGCTTTTTTGCTGATGTTCTCTGGCTAGCATGCCATCAATCGCATTCAATGCCATCCGAATAAACAAAATAAAAGGTAATAAAGCAAACAAGTGAGGGTTGGGGAAGAAAAATAAAACAGCACCGACCATTACGGATAAAAGTAACGCGGCTATAGTCACTTGGTTTGCTGTCACACCGGCTTTAAATAAGTAACGCACTAGCGGGCGGAGTAGATCTTGAAATTTAGGTTTCAGATCATAAATTGTCATTGGTTTATCCTTTCCTATCACTGCGAATAGTATGCAGGTTTGTGACATATCAATACGCGATCCATCTTAAGCCACAATAAGAGCTATCTTAAGTTAATATTATAGAAAAGGGAGAATAGAGTAGAAATTGAGATTGAGTGTTGGCTAACTCATTGAATTAAAATATAAAATAAACATTATCAATGAATGTTAAATAACTTTCATTATCTAATCTTTACTGAGTAGTTCAGTATTAATTAGGCAATTATTTTTTGTCTGTCTATGGCTGCTCGCATCCGTTTAAATTGGCTAGGCGTCATGGTTGTCATTTCTTTGAATTTACGGCAAAACGCACTGTGATCAGCATAGGCACATTTACTGGAAATCTCAGTGATTGAATAATTATCCTCCAATAATTCAATAGCATGTTCAAGACGCTTTTTTTGAATATATTGCTGAGGAGTGATCAAGAAAATAGCTTTAAATTGGCGATTCAATTGGGATAGAGATAAGCCGGAAATTTCCGCAAGCGTTGTCATTTTAATCGCAGTATCAAAGTTATCGCTAATGTAGCGTTCAACTCGACTAAGTTGGTTGTTTAGTTTTGGACTCACTGATTTCGCGTCTTGAAGGTCAACTGAAATACCAGCAACCCCAATGACTTGGTTATTCGTATTAAAAATAGGAACTTTAGTGGTTAAACACCAACCCAGTAAACCTGCTTTATAGAGATGAAGTTCAAGTTTATTGATGACACTAATTTTCTTTTCCATCACTAAATAATCTTGTGAACTATAACTTTGGCCTAACTCAGAATGGAAAATATCTTCAGCGCTTTTACCTACTACATGGTTAACATGCTCAATTTTACAGCGAGTGGCTAAATTATCATTCGCAAGTAAATACTTTGCATTATGGTCTTTCACAAAGAAAGTCACATTAGGCAATGTATTTATAAGAGGCATCACTAAACCTAGGTGATTTAACAAAGTATCAATATTATCAACGGGAAAAAGCATATTTTCCTGACTAATCAATAATAATTTATTTAAATTGATCATGCTGTTCTCCGGTTCTTAAATTAATTTAACTAATTTTCTTAAATATTTTGAGATTGTGCAGAAAAACGCATAAGTTGATTGGAAAGATATCAAGAGTTGTTAACAAAAATCAAGCATTCTATTAACAATTAAAGTGGATAGGGTGCTAACAAATGCAATCTCAATATAAAAAAATTGAAGTTATAGATTCTCATACCGCCGGAGAACCAACGCGTTTAGTGATCGGCGGTTTCCCTGAGTTGGGAAATGAAAGTATAGCTGCACGATTAGAGTTACTGCGTGAGCATCATGATGATTGGCGTCGTACAACCATTTTAGAGCCTCGAGGTAACGATATTCTTGTCGGCGCACTCCTATGTAAGCCGCAAAACCCAGCTGCCGCAGCTGGTGTTATTTTCTTCAACAATGAAGGTTACTTAGGCATGTGCGGTCACGGCACAATTGGCTTAGTCGCGTCATTGCATTTTTTAGGGCAGATTTCATATGGAAAACACTTAATTGAAACCCCCGTAGGCGAAGTCACCGCCGAGTTACATCAGGATGGCAGTGTGAGTATTCAAAATGTTTATTCATATCGTTATCGTAAAGGTGTACAGATTGATGTCCCTGAAGTTGGCACCATCACTGGAGATATCGCTTGGGGAGGGAATTGGTTTTTCTTAGTTGAAAATTCGCCTGTTGCAGTCAATTTTCAACAAGTAAACCTACTGACAGAAATCTGTTTAAAAATAAAACAAGCCTTATTAGACCAAAAAGTTTTTGGTAAAGATAACCAAGAAATTGACCATATTGAGTTATTTAGTTCACACCCAACAGCGAACAGTCAAAGTTTTGTTCTTTGCCCTGGGGGCGCTTATGACCGTTCACCTTGTGGTACGGGAACAAGTGCAAAACTAGCTTGCCTTGCTGCGGATAAAAAATTAGTGGCTGGTGAAGTGTGGCATCAAGCCAGTGTTATCGGAAGCCAATTTCAAGCTAGTTTTCAGCATGCTGATGCGAATGGGATTATCCCTACGATTAGAGGCAACGCTTACATTAGTGGTCAAAATACCTTGCTTATTGATGAGCAAGACCCATTCCGTTTTGGCATTTCGGTTTCGTAGGGGAATGGTATGGCTTATCAATATCCTGTAGTCGTGATTGGTGGTGGTATTATTGGCTTAAGTATTGCACTAAGTGTGCAAGCTAATGGTACGGATGTGTTGCTCATTGATAAACATGAAATTGGCTCTGGAGCTTCGTTTGGTAATGCAGGGCATATTGCAACTGAACAGGTATTTCCTATTGCCGACCCTGCAGTGTTAAAATCCATTCCGAAAATGCTTCTCGACCCGCTTGGGCCCTTACGTTTAGATTGGCGCTATTTATTACCGTTAACACCATGGTTATGTAAGCTGGTGGGTAATATGCGTCACAAGCCTTTTACACACATCCACCGTACATTGACCACGTTGAATCGTGCTGCTTTTGATTCATGGCAAACTTTTATTCAAAAATGGCAACTTAGTGACCTTGTTAAAATGGAAGGGTCGTTATTGGTTGCAGAAAAAAATGAAACCCTTGATAAGCTGGGTGAACATAGTGAATACCTTACAAAAATTGGTGTTAAAAACCAATTAATTCAACAAGCTGAACTATTGCAGCGTGAGCCAGCTCTATCAACAAGCCAGTTGGGAGGGATTTTCTACCCTGATACTGGGCATGTTATTGATTTAGCAGAATTGCACTCAAGGCTCACTCAGTCGTTTATCAATTTGGGTGGCCGAGTGTTAACCCACTGTGAAGTAACGCAAATTACTTCAACTTCAAATTTGGAAGCGACAGTAACAACAACGCAAGGCGTATTTTCAGGACGAAAAGTCGTGATCGCAGGCGGCGCATTTTCTAAATCATTAGTCAGAATGGTCAGTCGCATTAATGTGCCGCTAGAAACTGAGCGGGGTTATCATTTAATGTTGCCGCAGGAGGGGCGGCGGCTGAATATTCCTGTTTCAAGTATGGATAGGCGTTTTATTATGACCCCAATGGCTGGGGGATTACGCCTTGCGGGTACTGTTGAATATGCAGGGTTAAAACGAGCGCCGAATATGCAACGTGCTCATCATTTTCTTCCCTTAGCAGAACCGATGCTAACCACCCCGCTTAATAGCCAAGAATCAACGCCGTGGATGGGGTTTCGCCCTTCCACATCAGATTCTTTACCCGTAATTGATCACAAAGGCCCGTATATCTTTGCCTTTGGGCACCAACACCTAGGGTTAACCCAAGCGGCTATCACCGCAGATATAGTTAATTGTTTTATTCATGAACAGCCGACAGCCGTCGATTGTAGTCCGTTTTCTATTGAGCGTTTTCTTTAAATTTTGAGGATAATTCAAATGAACTTTCATGGCATTCTTGTACCATTAGTCACTCCATTTCACGATGATTTATCATTAAATATTAGTGGATTAGCAGAACTAACGGAGCAGTTAATTGCAAAGGGCGTCACTGGTTTAGTCGTGTGCGGAACAACGGGTGAATATTACGCATTAAATGAAGATGAACGCCAAACCGTATTATCAACGGTCAGCAAAATCGCCAAAGGGCGTGTGACATTAATTGCTGGCATTAACGATTTGTCAACCGAGGGAGCAATCGCACGTGCTGAACAAGCGAAAAACCTCGGTTATGAAGGTTTAATGTTATCACCGCCTCCGTATAGTCTACCCGATCAACAAGGGGTATATGCCCACTATGAAAAAGTAGCAAAATCAACCTCATTACCCATTATTATGTACAATTTCCCTGCTCGTATTGGTATAGAAATTGAAATTGATACGGTGATGAAGTTGGCAGAAATTGACAACATTGTCGCTATCAAAGAGAGCAGCGGTAGTTTTAGCCGCGCACTTCATTTACTCCAAACGTCATTTAAAAACTTTGAAGTGATCTGCGGTTGTGATGACCAGCCTGTGGACTTTTTCTTCTGGGGCTCTAAAAGTTGGATTGCTGGAGCAGGTAATGTATTCCCATCTGAACAGGTGGCAATTTATGAGGCTGCTCAATTAGGGGATTGGGATAAAGCCAAGCAAATTATGAAGACCATATACCCAGCAATTTATTCTATGGAATCAGGTGATTATAACCAAAAAGCTAAAGCTGGCTGCTTAAATGGCTCATTTAATGCGGGGCCTGTTCGCTTGCCATTATCAAATTTAGCAACTGCAGCACGTAATGAATTTATCAAATTAGTCAAATCGTAGCTGGGGGATCACAGAATGAAAATCACTCAAGAACAGGTATTCGAACGCGCTAATCAAGGGAAATTATGGGCGGGCAATTTGATTGAAGGGTATGCAAATCATAATAATAAGTTAGAAAACCGTACGCCGATTGATAATAGCCTCATTGGGTATATCGCAGATGGGGATGCCCAAGATATTGAAGCTGCGGTAAGAGTGGCTCGCAACACGTTTGAAAAGGGAATTTGGCGTGACCAATCCCCTCAAGAACGTAAAGCTGTAATGCTTAAATGGGCTGATCTTATTAGCCTGCACAGCGAGGAGTTAGCTGCGTTGGATTGTGTTGATGCAGGTAAACCAATAACTGAATGTTTAAATACGGATTTACCCGCCACCATTGAAACTTTCTATTGGTATGCTGAAACTCTCGACAAGCTGTTTGGTAAAATTGCACCAACTAGTCAGCAAGAGCTAGGGCTGATTGTTAATGAGCCTATTGGCGTGGTTGGGGCAGTACTTCCGTGGAATTTCCCAGCACAAATGTTTGCATGGAAGGTTGCGCCAGCTCTTGCTGTGGGTAATTCTGTGGTGGTCAAACCGGCGGAGCTAACATCGTTAAGTGCTTATCGTTTGGTCGAGCTTGCCTATGAAGCGGGTGTTCCTAAAGGGGCACTAAGCCTTGTATGCGGCTTAGGGGAAAAAGTCGGTGAGGCACTTGGGCGGCACAATGATGTTGATGTTGTTTCCTTTACTGGTTCAACTGAGGTAGGGCGCCTGTTTCTAAAGTATTCGGCTGAAAGTAACTTAAAAGAAATTATTCTTGAGTGTGGTGGTAAAAGCCCGCAACTTGTGTTCGAAGATGCAGATATAGAGGCTGCAATTCCGCATATCTTGGCCGCTGCATTTTGGAATATGAGTGAAAACTGTAGCTGTGGTTCTCGTCTGATAGTACATGAAAGTATTAAACAGCCACTATTAGCAAAGCTAACGATGGCACTGAAAGAATGGAAATTGGGTGATCCACGACAGGCTGAGGTGTCAATAGGGCCTATGATTGAACAAGCGCATTTTGAGAAGGTTCAATCATTTTTGGACATAACAATAAAAGAAGGAGGTCAACTCGTTACAGGTGGAAAAGTCCATCATGAGATAGGTTCAGGCTGGTATCTCGAGCCGACAATTTTTGATGAAGTTACTCCCCAAATGTCACTGTTTAAACATGAGGTGTTCGGGCCCATTTTAGCAGTCACTTCATTTAAAAATGATGATGAAGCAATTGCTTTAGCGAATGATACGCACTACGGCTTAGCGGCCTCGTTTTATAGTCAGAATATTCATCGAGTTATGCATGTTGCCCGTCGTATTAATGCAGGAACGGTTTCGGTAAACGGATTCAGTGAGGGTAGTATCGCTACGCCGTTTGGAGGTTTCCGGCAATCAGGCTTTGGCGGTAAAGATAATGGGTTAGAGGCTTTCGAACAATATACACAAAAGAAAGTTATCTGGTTTATTCACCAATAAATAACGTTGACCTGAGCTCTAAGGGCTCAGGTTTTTTTTCCCCTGCAAACACACAATAAACAATTACAATAACGAAGGAGTACAAAATGGAAGCCATCGTTAATACAATCGTTGGTTACATCTGGGGTAATGCATTAGTCATATTATCGCTAGGTGTGGGGCTTTACTTTACTTTAGCGACACGTGGAGTACAGTTTCGCTATATCATCAAAATGGTTTGTTTATTAAAGGAAAATAAAGCATCAAAGGATGGGATTTCTTCATTCCAAGCATTTTGCTTAGCTTTATCTGGTCGCGTTGGTGTTGGTAATATTGCTGGGGTCGCAACCGCCGTTGCCGCGGGTGGTCCCGGTGCTATTTTTTGGATGGTAGTCATGGGGCTATTAGGAGGGGCTAGTGCTTTTATTGAGTCAACATTAGCTCAGATTTATAAGCAACGTTCTGATGGCCAATATCGAGGCGGCTCCCCTTACTACATTGAAAAAGGTTTAAAGTTAAAACCGTTTGCAATCGTGGTGGCTGCTGTCATTTGTTTATCTTATGGGATATTAGTTCCTGGTATTCAAGCCAATACCATCGCAGATGCTTTCCAAACATCTTTCAATCTCCCTCCGATTGTGACAGGTGTAATCGTCACTGTGCTAATGGCGTGGTTAATCTTTGGTGGCGTCAAGCGTATTGCGAGTGCTGCGGATAAAATTGTGCCGATTATGGCTCTTGCTTATATCGTGATGATGGTGATTATTTTAGGTAGCCATTATGAGAAAGTCCCAGCAATGTTTAGCTTGATATTCCGTAGTGCAATGGGGATGGATGCTGTTTTTGGTGGAATTATCGGTACTGCGGTTTCATGGGGGGTACGCCGAGCTGTTTTTTCTAATGTTGCTGGTGCAGGTGAGGCAACATTCAGTTCTGCGGCGGCTGAAGTGAGCCATCCGGTTAAACAAGGTTTGATCCAAGCCTTTTCAATCTATATTGATACAGTTGTGGTATGCACGGCTTCAGGGTTGATGATCCTCGTGACCAATATGTACAATGTGTTCCCTGACGGTTCTGCAACAGCATTAGTTGAATATGTCCCAGGAGTGGCCGCAGGAACGGCGTGGACACAAATGGCGGTATCCACAGTATTTACTTCAGCCGGGTCAGGGTTTGTTTCAATTGCCGTATTCCTTTTCGCTTTCACAACACTGATGGCTTACTATTATATTGCAGAAACAACCATCGTTTACCTTGATAGGAAGCTGTCTTATCCAGTACTCAAATTGATCCTTAAGTTTGTATTTTTAATTATCGTCTTTATGGGAAGTGTGGAGTCAGTTAGCCTAATGTGGAGTTTAGGCGATATTGGCTTTGGTAGTATGAGTTATCTCAATTTAATCGCGATAGTCTTTCTTTCGAAACCTGCATTGCGTGCTTTACGGGATTATGAACGACAAGAAAAACTGGGAATTGACCCTGTTTTCGACCCAAAAGTAGCAGGGGTGGAAAATGCTGAACTTTGGGAAGACATTAGCCGCGAGTACCATGAAAGAGGTATCGGTATTGGCCCTAAAAATGGGCAAGAAAAGGAAGTCTTGTATAAAGAAGAAAGGGAAAACTAGAAGAAAAATGGCGGTGAGGGAGGGATTCGAACCCTCGATACGTTGCCGTATACACACTTTCCAGGCGTGCTCCTTCAGCCTCTCGGACACCTCACCGTTTTTCTAAATCTGTACTGCTATATCCGTTGTGGAGTAGGTAATAAAAACCTGCTCTGCAACGGGGCGCTACTATAGGGAAAATAGCGTCTTGCGTCAACTATCTATTTATTCTTTTTCCCACATTTATGGTTGTTTAGCTAAATAAAAATCAATTTGATTATTATCTAATCTTAATTGTTATATTTTAGGGTGACTGATATTTGTTATGTTAATTTTGAACTGCAAGAAGGGAGAGTGAAAACCGTTAGCTAGTTAACAAAATTCTTATAGAGTGAGCTGTATAAGGTTGATTAACTTGAAAAGAAAAGCCATTCGGCACACTCTGTTAGAAACCGAAGAGGAGTCGCCATGAATATTTTATTTTACCATCCATTTTTTGATTCAAAACAGTGGATTGAAGGCATGCGTGCTAGATTACCACAAGCTAATATTCGTCAATGGGAAAAAGGGGATAATCAAGCAGCTGATTATGCCATGGTTTGGTTACCCCCTTATGAGTGTTTAGCTGGGCGCAGTGATTTAAAAGGGATTTTTGCATTAGGTGCAGGTGTCGACGCTATTTTAAAACAGGAGCACGATAACCCTGGGACATTACCGGCTGGGGTGCCTGTTATGCGGTTAGAAGATACGGGGATGGCGATTCAAATGGAAGAATATGCCTGTGCGAAAGTCTTATCTTACTTCCGTCGTATGGATGAATACCGGCAGTTACAATCACAGCGCCAATGGAAACAATTGCCAGCGTATCAACATGACGAATTTGTTATTGGTGTGATGGGGGCTGGTGCTCTAGGGCAAGCGGTGGCTAAGCGCCTAGTTAGCTTTGGTTTCCACGTCAAAACATGGAGCCGCTCTGAAAAACACCTTGATAAAGTGAAGAGTTATTATGGCCATGACCAGCTTGCAAGCTTCCTTGCAGGAACTCGTGTGGTGATCAACCTATTACCAAGTACTCCTGAAACGGTTGGCATTCTCAACCAGCAATTATTTAGCCAGCTACAAAAAGGCGCATATGTGATTAACTTAGCACGTGGCGCACATTTAATTGAACAAGATTTACTCTCAGCGCTTGATTCAGGGCAAATTGCTGGTGCGGCGCTAGATGTGTTTGCTAGCGAGCCATTATCGCAAATGCACCCATTTTGGACACATCCACGGATTGCCATTACGCCACATGTCGCGGCGTTTACGCTACCTAATGAAGCGATGGATATGATTACCAGTAATATTCAGCGTATCGAAGCGGGTGAAGCCCCAGTTGGTGTTGTTGATATGCAGCGCGGTTATTAATTACTGTTCTGTTATTGCGAGTGGGGCGGTGTATACCAAGAGCCACTCGCTATTATCTTGTTTCTATTTATTCACCTGTCGAGGTTATTCCTCTTTTTCTTACCTAATATATTTCCTATTTTTTCGATATACTAAAAGATCATTGCGTTGGTCACGACGATGTGGCTATTGATTTGTAAAATAGGAAAATGTATATGAACGAATTTTCAATCGTTTGCCGTATTTTAGGCACACTATTTCAACGTAGCCCTGATGACAGCCTAGTTAAACCGCTGATTGACCTGATCGCACAAGATAAACTGAAAGCATCATGGCCATTAGAGCAAGATGAACTTTGGTCTCGTATGTCAACAGGGTTAGATGTCAAAGCCATTAGTGCGGATTATCATGCGTTATTTACGGGTGAAGTGCCGGCAGTATCAATGCTAGCGAATGATTACGACTCCGAAATCACTGAGGCAGAGGTCCGTGAGTTTTTAACGGTGAGAGGCATGTCTTTAACCGATGCACCAACAGACGCATTTGGGGCTTTATTACTGGCAGCATCGTGGTTGGAAGACCAAGCAGCGGAAGATGAAATAGCCGCACAAGAAGAGCTATTCGATAGTTATATCCTAAGTTGGTATGGTACTTTTTTAGGTAAAGTTGAAGCTCACGCCAAAACGGCATTTTATCGTACGCTGGCACAAATTACTCGTGACGCTGTTATTGCTTTACGTGATGAGTTGGATTCAGAAATAGAGTGATTGTGACAGGGTCACATCAGGAGAGGCCGGTTTTAGCCTAGTATTCTCATGCATTGATTAATATTTTTGATTGAACTAGAAAGGCAACAGATTTCTCTGTTGCCTTAAATGCGTTTCTCAATCGAAATAATTTATGGTGATAACTAATCAACTAATGGAATGACCAGTTTACCGGGTTTTATTTCTAAGCCTTTCGCTAATTTTTTAGCGGTTGCCTCAGCTGCACCGTTATCTGGGTTTAATACATAAACAGGCTGAGTTTCGAAAAATGTTTCAAGGGAGCTATTCAAATAAGGGATAACGGCTGACATTGCGGTGTCCATTTTTTCTGGCATCACCGTATATTGGCTAATATTTAATTCTTTTAGGTAAATAGAGCCTGTTTGTGCGTCAAAGTATGGGCGGGCGGTCAGCGTGAGGTTAATTTGCGCTTCCGCTTTACCAATCAGGGAGTCTAATTTAACGGTTGCATCCCCAGTTAGTGCTATCTTCCCCGGTTCACTGCGGCCAATTTCTGATTTTAAATTCGCCAGTTGAATATCCGCATCTGCAAAGCCGGTTACCCCAACCTTGTGGTCGTATTTTACTTTGTTCGCCAGATAGTTATTAATTTGTGATTCACTAATACTGAATTCAGATAATTGACTACAGCCAGTCAACAAAGTGAGAAAGCCAATCATTGTCGCCAATAAAAATTTTTTCATAATGACTCCTTTTACAATAATACTGCTAGTTTAGCGTATTACTGCCCACTCAACATGACTGTTTCTATTTTTTTACGATTAAATTGCTTGTGGAGTGCCCATAAAGTAATAAAGCCGATAATGCCTAATAAAAACCACGGTAGTTGCGGCATATTCCATTGATGGCCAATATCATACATCCAGCCGCCTCCGGTATAACCGACGGCTCCTCCTAATGCTAAGCCTAAGCGGCTAAACCCCATATAGCTGCCACGAGCACGAGGATCTGCGAGAGAAGCACTGAGAGTTTCTCTAGCGGGGTCAGCGGTAACGGTTCCAAGATAAAACAGGCAAATAAGTGCAAATAATGTATTGAGCGAAGTTGTCATTCCAATTGGGAACATGCTGATGCTCATCAAAAATAAACCGGCCATCAGGCGTTGTTCAAGGCGGAAATGTTTTTCACTCCAGCGCGCAATCGGGTAGAGCAATGTTAAAGATATCGCGGCTTCGATAGCGTACATCCATTTGACCGCGGTTGGTGTCCCTGCCAATTCATTAACAACGATAGGAAACATTAACATAACTTGCACAGATAACATGAAGTAACCCGCTAGAGTTACAACATAAGTGACAAAACGTTTATCTTTTAATACCCGAGCCATACCTTCTTTTATTGGGGTTCTAACGGTTGAAATGCGGTAAGCAGGTAATAACCAAGCGTTACAAATAGCCGCAATAACAAAGACAGCGGCTCCTACCCAGCAAACATAGTGGAAGTCGTATTGTAAAAGCCAGCTCCCAATTAAGGCACCAATTACTGCCCCAGCGCTGTCTTGCATTAACAGCAAAGAATAGAAGCGCCCACGTTCGTAAGGACGAGTTAATTTGATCACAAGCGCAGTTCTGGGTGGGTCAAACAGGGTGCCGCCAAGAGCTGAAAGTACACAGGATAGCCATAAAACCCACGGGTCATGGGCAACTGCCATGACGGCGAACCCGCTAGCACGCAACAGCATTCCAATTACAATCATGGGCTTGGCGCCAAAACGGTCAGCGATAGCTCCCCCAAAAATACCTAAACCTTGCTGTACAAATTGCCTAAGGCCTAAGGCAAAACCAACGATTACGGCTGCCCAACCTAGCTGGTCAACAAATCGAATTGAAATAAGGGGAAAAACGACAAAAAACCCGAGAACAACTAACATGTTGTCGAATAAAAGGAAATACTTACCAAGGCTTCTTGCCCGTGACACCTGCGCCATGACACACCATTAGAAAAATAGCCAAGAGGGATGGAACCTTAATGTTACTTGTCAATAATATCAGTATAATATGAGGCAATAGATGATATTTTTTTATCGTGGGTAAAGGTGGTTATTGATGATTTATTTTTATCGATAAATAGCCGCCATATTTTGCATCGCAGTGTTATTGGTTGCGTTAAACAAGTCTAGTCACATATTTATGTATGCTCCTAGGTCTTTAAATTACAATCTAGAACAGTTGTCAGGGTTTATTATTAATTAAGGGTTAACGATGTTTGGTTATCGTTCAAATGTACCTAAAGTACGTCTTATTACTGATAGAATGATTATTCGTTTGACTTATGAACGTGATAATTATCGACTTGCTGATTATTATAGTTTGAATAAAGATTTTTTGATGCCGTGGGAACCAACGCGGGATAATTCACATTATCAACCCGCAGGTTGGCAAAACCGGTTACAAGTGATGAATGAAATGCACCGTGAAGGAAGTGCTTATCATTTTCTTTTACTAGATAAAGAAGAAAATGAAGTGATGGGGGTTGCTAACTTTAGTAATATCCTACGAGGTTCATTTCATGCATGTTATTTAGGGTATTCCTTAGGTGAGAAATGGCAAGGTCATGGCTTGATGTATGAGGCATTAACGCAAGTGACGCGTTATATGCAAAAGCATCAAAAAATGCACCGTATTATGGCTAATTATATGCCTCATAATATGCGTAGTGGTAACCTTCTGGCGAGGTTGGGCTTTGAACGTGAAGGTTATGCAAGGCAGTACTTACAAATCAATGGTGAATGGCGAGATCATGTCTTGACGGCATTAACCGATGATGCGTGGGGACGCCATAAAGTTTAAATACCTAAACTCCTAATTTACTTTTCAATCGTAGTCAGTAGCAGCGGGCGCTGTTAAACTGATACGATTGTATTCTTTTAGTTTATCAATCATGAATTTATTAAAATCGCTAGCAGCTGTAAGCTCAATGACCATGATGTCCCGTGTGCTTGGGTTTATTCGTGATGCTATCATTGCTCGGGTTTTTGGCGCTGGGGCTGCAGCTGACGCCTTTTTTGTCGCGTTTAAATTACCAAATTTATTGCGTCGGATTTTTGCAGAAGGCGCGTTTTCTCAAGCTTTCGTTCCTATATTAGCTGAATATAAAAATCAGCAAGGCGAAGAGGCAACTCGTACATTTGTTGCTTATATTGCAGGGATGCTAACACTGGCACTGGCAATTGTGACGGTGGCTGGTATGGTGGCGGCACCTTGGATTATTTATGTAACTGCCCCAGGGTTTACCGATGATGCGGGTAAATTTGCCCTAACAACGGATTTACTTCGTGTCACTTTTCCGTATATCTTTTTGATTTCACTCGCCTCATTAGCGGGAGCAATCCTGAATACTTGGAACCGTTTTTCTGTTCCAGCCTTTGCCCCAACCTTGCTCAATGTCAGCATGATCATTTTTGCTGCTTTTGCTGCCCCTTATTTTGATCCACCGATTATGTCTCTTGCATGGGCAGTACTTGTGGGTGGGGTTTTACAGTTAGTCTATCAGCTACCTTATTTAAAAAAGGTTGGTATGTTAGTTCTGCCACGTCTTTCATTTCGAGATAGCGGCGTTTGGCGTGTAATGAAAATGATGGGGCCCGCTATTATTGGGGTATCTGTCGCGCAAATCTCATTAATTATTAATACTATTTTTGCTTCATTTTTGCAGTCAGGCTCGGTTTCTTGGATGTACTATGCAGACCGCCTGATGGAGTTACCGTCTGGTGTACTCGGGGTCGCCTTAGGGACTATTCTGCTGCCGTCGTTGGCGAAAAGTTTCACAAGCGGTAACCAGAATGAATATCGTCAGTTAATGGATTGGGGGTTGCGTCTTTGTCTACTATTGGCGCTACCTTGTGCTCTTGGGTTAGCAATATTATCTGAAGCGTTAACGGTTTCTCTTTTCCAATATGGCAATTTTACGGCTCATGATTCTTTGATGACACAATATGCTTTAGTGGCTTATTGTGTGGGTTTGACAGGGATGATTTTAGTAAAAATTTTAGCGCCGGGGTTTTATTCACGCCAAGATATTCGCACACCAGTTAAAATTGCTATCGTGACTTTAATATTAACTCAATTGATGAACTTGGCTTTTATTGGGCCACTCCAGCATGCTGGCTTAGCCTTGTCTATTGGCTTAGCAGCGTGCTTCAATGCCGGTGTTCTGTATTGGCAATTACGTAAACAAGATATTTTCCAACCTCTAGCTGGCTGGAAAGGTTTTCTATTTAAATTATTAGTTGCTTTAGTGGTAATGGGGCTTGTGTTATTTGGTGTATTGCACTTTATGCCATCATGGCAAGAAGGGAATATGCTAATGCGCATGCTACGTTTAATTATGGTGGTGGTTATTGGTGCGGCTAGTTATTTTATTGCCTTGTTCGCCCTCGGTTTTCGGCCACGTGATTTTATGAAACGCAGTATCGCTTAAGCTGTATATCGGACTAATGTTGAAAGGCCCAATCAATGTATTGGGCTTTTTTGTTGTTTTTTTCGCGAGCCTTATCATTTGTTTTTATGATGAGGTTGGTAATTCCATCAATGAAATCTAGAAAAGTGACAAAGAGTTTAGTCTCTAAGCATAAAAAAACAGCCCACATAGTGGGCTGTTTTTTGGGCTTGATAGCTACAATTACATTCTTTCAACGGTTTCTATACCAAGTGTATCTAAACCAGTTTTCAGTGTTTTTTGTGTTAATGCTGCAAGTTTCAGGCGGCTTTGACGTTGATTTTCATTTTCCGCTGACAGAATAGGGCAATGCTCGTAGAAACTTGAGAATAACCCAGCCAATTCGTATAAATAGGCACACATAACATGAGGAGTTCCTTCCCTTGCTACTGTCAGGATGGTTTCTTCAAACTGTAATAACCGTGTTGCTAGTGCAATTTCACGTGGATCTTGTAATGAAATCGGTAAAGTGAGGTCAGTGTGGCTTAAGTTAGCCTTTTTGAAGATAGAGGCCACACGCGTATAAGCATATTGCATGTAAGGAGCTGTATTTCCTTCGAAGGCTAGCATGTTATCCCAATCAAAAATGTAATCTGTGGTTCTATTTTTTGACAGGTCAGCATACTTAACCGCACCAATGCCCACAACATTTGCAACATTGACCAGCTCGTCCTCTGGCATTTCAGGGTTTTTCTCGCGGATCAGGTTTTGTGCGCGTTCAATAGCCTCATCAAGTAAGTCAGATAAACGTACCGTTCCGCCTGTGCGAGTCTTAAATGGTTTACCATCTTTACCCAACATCATACCAAACATATGGTGTTCCAAAGACATGGATTCAGGGATGTAACCGGCTTTGCGCACGATAGTCCATGCTTGCATTAAATGTTGATGTTGGCGTGAGTCAATATAATACAGCGAACGGTCAGCATGTAGGGTTTCATAGCGGTATTTGGCACAAGCAATATCTGTGGTGGTGTATAAGAAGCCGCCGTCTTTCTTCTGAACTATTACCCCCATAGGCTCGCCTTCCTTGTTTTTAAACTCGTCAAGAAAGACAACCGTCGCACCTTCGCTTTCAACCGCAAGGCCTTTTGCTTTTAAGTCCGCGACAATATTAGGTAACATGCTGTTATATAAGCTTTCACCCATCACGTCATCTTCAGTTAATGTGACGTTTAAACGGCGGTAAGTTTGTTGATTTTGTTGCATGGTGATATCAACCAATTTACGCCACATTTGGCGGCAGTATTCATCACCTGACTGAAGTTTTACTACGTAGCCACGGGCACGCACGGCAAACTCTTCATCTTCGTCGTAATGCTTTTTCGCTTCACGGTAAAACGCTTCGAGGTCAGCAAGGGCCATATCACTTGCATCTTCGTTTTGTACTTTTTCAAGGTAGGCAATTAACATACCAAATTGCGTACCCCAATCACCTACGTGGTTGGCACGGATCACTTTATGACCAAGATATTCTTGAGTACGCGCGGCAGCGTCACCAATGATAGTTGAACGTAAATGACCAACGTGCATTTGTTTTGCAACATTTGGTGCGGAGTAGTCAATAACAATCGTTTCAGGTTTAACGGGTGCGATGCCTAACCGTTGTGAAGTTAAAGCGTCTTCGATATGTTTCTCTATCCAAGTCGGTTCAAGGAAAATATTAATAAACCCAGGACCTGCAATTTCGATTTTGCTTGCAACCCCGTCCAAATCAAGGTGATTAACAACCTGCTCAGCAAGTTGTCTCGGAGCCATCCCCATTTTTTTAGCAGCGCCCATTACCCCGTTGGCTTGATAATCGCCAAACTGAGCCTTCGCGGACTGACGTACCAGCGCGTCACTGCCTTCTGGAGCACCTGCTGCTAGCATTGCAGCACCAATTTTATCTGAAAGAATCGCCTGAATATTCACCGAAATACCTTAAATTACGAACATAGTTACCGCATTGTGCCATCACATGCGCAGAACTAAAAGGTGGAAGAGAAAAATCGGCAGGTTTTATACCACATTTTAGGGCTCTCATGCTACAGTCTGCGCCATTGTTTAGGGGATTAGTTTTATTGAAAGGGGCTTTTGGCGTCATGAAATTGAGTGAAGTTTCACAATTACAAGATTTATGGGACGATTTACCTGTATTTAGGGATAAATTACAGCAGATGGCTGAGGAATTAAATTTATCCTTGTCATCATATCTTATTGACCATATCTCAGTACGTTGCCATCAGATTAACACCGCAGAACGTTGGCACCAAGGTTTAATGCAGTGCGCGCAACTGGTGTCAGATAACCTTATCAATGGCCGCCCAATACGTTTATATGAGCTAGCAGAGCCGATTAGTATTGCACAGCAGGATGTTTATATTATTGAGCTTCCATTCCCTAAAGATAAAATCTACCCAAAAGAAAGCTGGGAACATATTGAGATGGTCATTGATGTTGAGCCTTCACAATTAGAAATGGCAGCACGTGCTCTACTGCCAGACCCGCTACCTTATGGCTACAGGATCAAAGTAAGTCAACCCAAAGGCCAGCAAGAAAGGTTGCCTAATCCAACATTAGCAGTGTCAAATGGTGAGATAACGGTTAAATACCATCCATTTTCGCTAAAAAAGATAATTGAAAGTGAAAAATAAGTGATACAAGTAACGTTATTGATCAATAGTCCCCGTTAACTTTTCGGGGTGTGATATCCATCCGATAACATTCACTGATTAATGGCATTATTAATTCAAGTGTTAACGTTTAACATTATAACCCTACTGTTATTGTAGGGTATTTAAAGCATTAGCTTTATTGCCACTTTTTGGAGGTCATCATGGCAAAACTGGAAATTTGCTGTTTCGGGATCGAATGTGCCCAAGTGGCGCAAGAATATGGTGCGGATCGTATCGAATTGTGCTCTGGCGCCGCAGATGGTGGGCTGACACCAAGTTATGGTTATCTGAAATTAGCAAGGGAAAAACTTTATATTCCAGTTCATCCTATTATTCGTCCTCGGGGTGGTGATTTTTGTTATAACGTTAGTGAGTTTGATGTTATTTGTGAAGATTTAGTCATGATTAAAGAAATGGGGTTTCCTGGGGCAGTCGTGGGAGTCCTTGATACAGAGGGACGTATTGACATTAACCGAATGCAGGTACTAATGGAAATAGCACAGGGAATGAATATCACATTCCACCGCGCATTTGATATGTGTATCAACCCAATGCTTGGACTAGAACAGTTAAAAGAGCTAGGTGTTGCACGGATATTAACTTCTGGCCAACAACAAGGTGCAGAATTGGGCTTACCTCTCCTGAAAGAACTGCATGAAAAAAGCCGCCAGATGGATGGGCCGAAAATCATGGCCGGGGCTGGCGTTCGTTTAGCTAATTTAAGTAAGTTTATCGAAATAGGTTTGACCGAAGTTCATAGCTCAGCGGGTAAAACCGTCCCTTCAACGATGAATTATCGTAAAGTCGGTGTCACAATGGCATCAAATAGTGAAAGTGATGAATTTACTCATTATTGTGTTGATGGGCCAACGGTAGAAGCGATGAAAGACTTTATTTCTATTACAGAAAAAGCCTCTGCGTAGCTGATAATTTAAGGCATTCAACAATACGGTATTTAGGTGTTGTGTATAAGATAAGGAAAATCAATGAATTGGTTTTCCTTATTGCTTTTGCGCTTTTTAGCAGTTAATTCATTAATAAATACCGCTTAATACCGTAAATAATATGATTTATTTGCTATTAATGGTGTGATTATCGGTTGTGTTGATGCATATCAATTAACCATGTTTTTTATATGGCTACTATTTAATTACTATAAAAATACGATGTAATTCAATTTATAATAATAAAAGGTAGCAATGTAATGATTAACAATATCAGAAAAAAAGCGCTGAGTAGGCGGCAATTTATTCAAGCCTCTGCATCAGTCGCGACCACAACGGCCATTGTCAGTTCCATCACTTTACCTTTCTCTGCTCAAGCAACACCACCAGTTACCATTCAACCTGATGAAATCAATGAAACGATTAAATACAGCGCATGTTTAGTGAATTGTGGGAGCAGGTGCCCGTTAAAAGTGCATGTGAAGGATGATGTAATTACCCGAATCTCCAATGAGACTATGTATGATGACTCGCAATTTGGTTTACATCAAATACGCCCATGCTTAAGAGGGCGCTCTGTTCGTTGGAAAACCTACAACCCAGATAGACTGAAGTACCCGCTATTACGTACAGGAAAGCGCGGAGAAGGGAAATTTAAACGTATCACTTGGGATGAAGCAACAACAATAGTGGCACAAAAACTACGTTCTACTATTGATACTTATGGTAATGAAGCTATTTATTACCAATATGGTTCAGGCTCGACAGGAGCAAATTTACAAGGGCGTAATGCTTGTAAGCGCCTATTAAGCCAACTGGGTGGGTTCCTTGACCAACATGGTACCTATTCAACCGCGCAAATAAACGGTGTTATTCCCTATGTTTATGGGAAATTAGACGACTCACTGTTGTCTGAAATTGCGAATAGCGATTTAGTGGTGATGTTCGGTCATAATATTGCAGAAACACGCATGTCAGGTGGTGGGCAATTTTATGAAACCCTCCATGCATTAGAAAAAAGCAAAGCTAAAGTGATTATTATTGACCCACGCCGGACAGATAGTGTGACAACACTTGGCGCTGAGTGGATACCTATTTACCCCGGGACAGATGGGGCTTTGGTTGCTGCAATCATCCATACTTTAATTAAAGAACAGCTAACTGATGAGGCATTCTTAGCCCAATACTGTGTTGGTTGGGATAGCCAAACATTGCCTGAGTCTGCGCCAAAAAATGGCTCTTATAAAGATTATATTTTAGGCAAAGGTGATGATGGCATAGAAAAGACACCTGAATGGGCGAGCCGAATTACTGGCGTTTCAGCTACCCGTATTGTTCAACTAGCTCGTGAATTAGGGAATGCTAAAGCAGCGTGGATCTCTCAAGGTTGGGGGCTGCAAAGAACAGCGTCAGGCGAGCAGGCTTCTCGCGCAGTGATGATGCTGCCCATTGTTACGGGCCATATTGGCCGTCCTGGTACCAACGCTGGAGGATGGGGCGGTAATGTTGCTTATTCAGTGCCAGGGTTTGCTATTCCTAACCCAGTCAAGACTAAAATCCCTTGTTTTATGTGGACGGATGCCATTGCCCGTGGAACGGAGATGACAGCAACAAATTCGACGCTTATCGGTAAAGAGCGCCTCGAAACAAATGTAAAATTCTTATGGCATTACGCAAGCAATGTTACTGGCAATCAACACTCTGATTTAAATAAAACTCACAACATTTTGACGGATGAGTCTTTGTGTGAATTTATCCTTGTTTGGGACACACATATGACGCCATCGACAAAATATGCAGATTTGATCTTACCTGATGTCACGAGCGTAGAGTCTAATGACCTGATCAATAATTCCTATGCAAGTGGTGCATATCATTATGCAATTCGCCTGCAAAACGCGATTACGCCATTATGGGAGTGCCGCCAATCTTATGATGTACTGGCTGATATTGCGCAAAAACTAGGTATTAAAGAGCAATTTACCGAAGGGCGTACCCATGAGCAGTGGATTGAGTACTGCTACAATCAAATGCGCGAGAAAAACCCGCATTTACCGACATTTGAAGAAACAAATGATATGGGGATTGTCGATAGAAAACTGGCGAATAGTGCGGACTATATTGCATTAAAATCATTCCGTGACTCACCAGAAACGGCTCCTCTACCGACACCATCAGGGAAAATTGAGATCTATTCAGAACGGTTAGCGAAGATAGCGAAAGAGTGGGAATACCCGTCAGACCAACGCATTCCAGCAGTACCTGAATATTGCGTAAATACAGAAGGTGTTGAAAACAAACAAGCTAAACAAAAATATCCGCTACAAATGACCGGCTACCATGATAAGGGCCATGCGCATTCGTCTTATTTTAATATTGCAATATTGCGAGAAGCGGTACCCCATCAATATTGGATTAACCCAATCGATGCTTCTGCTAGAGGGATCAAGGATGGTGATAATACCGAAATATTTAATGACCGCGGGCGAATGTATATCAAAGCTAAAGTCACTGAGCGTGTTTTACCGGGGGTTATTGCTGTTCCACAAGGTGCTTGGCGTGAAGTGAATGATGAGGGTGTTGATATTGGTGGATGTATTAATACATTAACCACCCAACAGCCATCGGCCTTAGTGAAGGGTAACCCTCAACATACTAACTTAGTTGACGTAAAACGTGCATAAGGAGTGATTGATGAAACAGTATGGTTTTTATTTTGACTCAACGAAATGCACGGGATGTAAAACTTGTCAGGTCAGTTGTAAAGATGAAAAAGATCTCGATTTAGGGCCTAAATTTCGTCGAGTCTATGAGTTCGGTGGTGGAAGTTGGCAGCAGCAAGATGGCATTTGGCAACAAAATGTCTATAGCTATTACTTATCCATTTCGTGTAACCATTGTTCTAACCCGACTTGTGTTGAAGGGTGCCCAACGGGAGCCATGCATAAGCGAGAACAGGATGGCTTAGTTGTCGTCGACCAAAGTGTTTGTGTTGGCTGTCGCTACTGCGAATTACGTTGTCCTTATGGTGCGCCACAGTACGATGAAAAGAAACATCTGATGAGCAAATGCGATGGTTGCTACGAACGAGTTGAAAAGGGGATGAAACCTGTGTGTGTGGAGTCTTGCCCTCAGCGAGCATTAGATTTTGACGATATCAATATACTTCGTGAACGTCACGGTAATATAAGTGGTATTGCACCTATGCCAAATCCTAATCTAACCAACCCTAATATTGTGATTAAACCGCATAAAGACGCGAAGCCTTATGGTGATACGAGCGGTAAATTACAAAACCCGGCGGAGGTATAACATGCACGAACTTCCTCTTGTATTTTTTACCGTATTGGGTCAGTCAGCAGCGGGTCTATATTTACTTGCTTATTTAAGTAAAAAGATAGGGATGGTTGATGAGTACCAATTGCGTAACGCCAATATAGTAGCTTTTATTACGATGATAATTGCGTTAGCTTTGGGGGCACTGCATGTGGGGCAACCTTTGCGCTTCTTTAATATGCTATTAGGCGTTGGCCGCTCACCAATGAGTAATGAAGCTTTATTGAGTGGTATTTTTGTCGCTTTTGGGGCTGCAACTTTACTGTTTACTTTATTTATTAAAAATAAAGCATTAAGTGAATTATGTAACATCGGCACGGTGATTTTTGGTTTGGCATTTGTATGGTCAATTCCACAAGTTTATAACATTGCCACAGTTGCTAATTGGTTTACTGTCTTCACAACCTTACAAATGTGGATGACGTTGCTAGTCGGTGGAGGGGCATTAGCCATTCTATTGGGTGCTCAGCGGTTAGGGGCTTTGGCCTTCCTTATTGGGGCAGTTATTATTTTTGCTACAAGAGCCGCTTATGTGTCATTTTTGGGTGAAACAGGGCCTGAAATTAGTGCGGAACAAGCGGGTTTTTGGAGCTTCCAACTGGTTGTTCTCGCATTGATGCTGTTTGTTTTCCCAGCACTTTTATACCGGGGACGGAATTCGACGGCGCTACTGGGTATTTGTGCAATAGCCGTGATCTTAGCAGAGTTGTCGGGTCGAATTGCTTTTTATAATTTATGGCAAATAACAATGTAACTTTCTGATAAATAACCATTAAAATAAACGCCTATGGGAAACTTCCCCTAGGCGTTTTTAGTTTTAAGGTTTGCGAGCAACTAAGATAGCGCGTAACGGTGCAGGATAACCTTCAATGGTTTTAGTTTGGTCATTAGGGTCTAAAAACTCCGCTAATGAATCTGTTCTCATCCATTGTGTGCGGCGCTGTTCTTCCAAAGATGTCACCGCTTGGTCAACAATACGTACATCCACAAAACCACATTTCTCTAACCAAACTTTGAGCATTTTAGCTGAAGGAATAAAGTACACATTGCGCATTTGAGCATAGCGATCACCCGGGATTAGACATTGGAACTCATCACCTTCAATGACAAGGCTTTCAAGGACCAATTCACCTTCGTTAACTAACTGATTTTTCAGTTGCCATAAGTGATCAAGTGGTGAACGACGGTGATATAGTACACCCATTGAAAATACGGTATCAAACGCGTTAAGTGCAGGGAGTTGCTCTATCCCTAGAGGTAATAAATGGGCACGTTGGTCATCCCCTAATAGTTTTCTGACTGCTTCGAACTGGCATAAAAACAGCTCTGTTGGGTCAATGCCGACGACAAATTTAGCTTGTTGTCCTAACATGCGCCACATGTGATAACCGCTTCCACAACCGACATCTAACACATAGCGGTCTTTTAACGACGAAATATGAGGCAAAACGCGATCCCATTTCCAATCAGAACGCCATTCGGTATCAATATTGACGCCATACAGTGAAAATGGCCCCTTTCGCCAAGGCATTAATTGCTCAAGGATATTATTTAAACGTCGAGTCTCACCGGATGTCAGTTCGGGCTCACGTGTGGCAGTGACACTGTTGAGTAAATCTAAATGTGTTGGTGTCATGACAGGTAAGTTATCTAACATTTTTTCCCATGAGGAAAAACCGCCATGTAAACCTTGCTTTTTCCATTCAGTAATTTGCGCTGGAAGGGTTTCAAGCCAATGACTTAAAGGGCCAACAGCGATTTGTTGGTAAAAACGACCAAAATCAATCATACTCAAGCCTCTTTAAGTGCTAGAAGTGAACCGAAATTAAAGCACTGGAACCAAACCTCACAGTGAGTAAAACCTGCATTTTTTAGGCGTTCTTTATGAGCTTCAACAGAATCTGTCAGCATCACATTTTCTAGCATGCTGCGTTTTTGGCTAATTTCTAGCTCACTGTAGCCATTTGCACGTTTAAAATCGTGGTGCATATTGAACAATAATTCACCGATTTTTTGATCCTCAAAATTAAATTTTTCAGAAAGTACTAAGATACCACCTGGTTGTAACCCCTGATAAATTTTATTCAGTAATAACTGGCGGTCATTCGGATTGAGGAATTGTAAGGTAAAATTGAGCACAACCATTGAGGCATTTTCGATATTGATATCTCGAATATCGCCTTCAATAACCTCAACCGGTGTATCTGCACGGTAAGCATCAATATGACGACGGCATCGCTCGACCATTGCAGGTGAATTATCGACTGCGATGATTTGGCTATTTTCGACGGTAATGTTGCGTCTTATAGATAAAGTGGCAGCACCTAGCGAACACCCTAAGTCATAGACTCGGCTGTGTGGCTTAACAAAACGACCAGCAAGCATGCCAATCATGGTAATAATATTTGAATACCCCGGTACTGAACGCTGGATCATATCGGGAAAAACTTCGGCAACTTTTTCATCGAATTGCCAATCACCAAGGTTAGCAATAGGTGCAGAAAAAAGGCTGTCTTTTTGGGTTGGGTCCTGACTTGACATAAGTTCTGTATTAATCAAAAACAAAAGTAGTGGGGGATTGTATCAGAAAGGCTGCTTTCTGAAAATCTATCCATATACCATGGAATAATGCGGCGGCACGTGAGTAAGTGCCGTATAGACGATAAAAATTAAAGATTAAACGAAACGATTTGTATCCATGGCAAATAATAAGTGTTTGCCATAACCATCAATGCCATAGCAAGGTAGGTTGCTACCATACCTGAACGGCGATATGTATAGTCATGGTTTTTTAAGCCATAGGAATGAAGTAAGCGACCCGCAATTAAGATAAGACCACAAACGTGGATCATCCAAACTTGTGCGCCGTTCATCTCCATAAAAAGTAACAAAATAAGGGAGATAGGGATATATTCGATGGCATTGCCATGAACACGGATTGCAGTTTGTAATTCATAAAAACCGCCATCACCATAAGCTATACGATATTGATTACGCAGCTTCACAACATTTAAAGATAATCTAAGTAGCAGTAAGGCACCTAGTACAGCGTACAAAGAGCTGACCATTTTTTACTCCACCATAAAACGAATCAAACTATGAAAACACCTAAAAATATAAGTTATAGTAATGTGTATTAACGATATTTTGTAAATTGTAATTCTTAAAAAGCCATAGGACAAATAAAATCACAACTTTTTTGGGTAATCATTCAATCTTATTTGATTAAACCATCTTGTTTTAATCGTTGTAAAATATGTACTGCTGTTGTGGAACAGCGTGATAAATCATGGCTATCAAACCAAGCGAGTTCAGCAATTTCAGCTGCAGGCTGCGGTTTGCCGTTATATTCGGCAAAATAACAACGAATACGGACTTGAGTGCCATCTTGCTTGCCATCCGCTAACCCAATGAATTCACCGTAAAAACGAATAGAGCTAGTGTCCAGTTTTAGTGTGAGTTCTTCATCAATTTCACGGCATAATGCTTGTTCATCCGTTTCACCAAGCTCTCTTTTGCCGCCAGGGATATAAAACAGCTGTTTGTTATGGGAGCGAACCATGGCAATTTTGCTTTGTGATAAGGCGATTAACCCCAGCTTATCAATAATTTTATCAGTCACAATGTCGTCACTCTTTTATTTTTTGATAATAAAAATTTGAAGTTTACACTGAGTAAAATCATTAAGCAGGGTAGAAACCCTAGCTTAATGATTAAACATTATTTTTTTTCAATGATTTTGACAAGTTCATAGCGAATGCTTGGGGCATCTGCTGGTGGGTTTGGCACATCAAACTGTTTCACTTGTAGGGTATAAGTGAAACCGGGTTGGTATTCAAAGCCTTGAATTGAATTATAAAATAATTGCCAGTCATCATTAGGGTTTTCTTTTACTTTCATACATTTCATTGGAGCAACGCCGACACAGTCAGCGAGTGAAGAATCGACATAAAATGTTTTGGTATTATCAGTATCTGCGGGTTTCACAGTTTGGCATCCTACAAGTAGCATAATTATGGATGAGGCAAGTAACATTTTTTTCATATGCAATCCTTAAACAGCAGATGATGATTAATTGAGCATTGATACAGTTTTCGATTATAGCAAACTGAAAAAGGTAACGATTCCTAAATAGAAAATTTTGTCACTAAAAATGGTGTTGCTGAATGACGATAGGTAATGAAATCAACAAAAGGTTGTTTTTTTATTCAATATTCCCTTGAACAGATAAAATAAACCTTTGTAGTAATATGTACATGGTGCTCATAGTCACTTAAAATCGAACAGATCATCGTGTGCTGTCTGCATGCCTAGTGATTTAATTTTAATGTTATTTATTGGTGGCATTAAAATTGATGAAAATATGATTAAAAACAAAATGGTTTACGCGATAAGTTAGATCCGTAACTATTTGTCTGACAGAATTTCCTGTATAATGTCTGCCTTTTTGACATTCTGAATTTTCAGCTCAATGTTCAGCAAAATGCCAAATTCCCGCAGCAAGCAAATGCACAACAAGCTGAGTAAAAGGATATTGTATGCGTACTAATTATTGTGGGCAGTTAAACATTGCTCATGAAGGCCAAAAGGTCACCCTTTGTGGATGGGTAAACCGCCGTCGTGACTTAGGTGGTTTGATTTTTATCGATATGCGTGACCGTGAAGGTATCGTACAAGTTTTTTTCGATCCGGATCGCAAAGACATATTTGAAAAAGCGTCAGAGCTGCGTAATGAGTTCTGTATCCAAATCACAGGGACAGTACGCGCGCGCCCAGATAGCCAAAAAAATAAAGATATGGCAACTGGGGAAATTGAAATCTTTGCTGAAGAGCTTGATGTTTTTAACCGCTCTGAGCCGCTACCATTAGATAGCAATCAAACGAATACAGAAGAGCGTCGTTTAAAATACCGTTATTTGGATTTACGCCGCCCTGAAATGTCTGAGCGTTTGCGTACCCGTGCAAAAATTACCAGTTTTGTGCGTAATTTTATGGATAAAGAAGGGTTTTTAGATGTAGAAACCCCAATGTTAACCAAAGCGACCCCTGAAGGCGCTCGTGACTATTTAGTCCCAAGCCGTGTACATAAAGGTAAATTCTACGCGCTGCCACAATCACCTCAACTGTTCAAACAGTTACTGATGATGTCTGGCTTTGACCGTTATTATCAAATCGTAAAATGTTTCCGTGATGAAGACTTACGTGCAGATCGTCAACCTGAATTTACCCAAATCGACGTCGAAACCTCATTTATGACCGCTGAGCAAGTGCGTGAAATCATGGAACGCATGATCCGTAACTTATGGTTAGAGGTAAAAGGGGTTGATTTAGGCAACTTCCCAATCATGACTTTTGCGGAAGCAATGCGCCGTTATGGTTCTGATAAGCCAGACCTGCGAAACCCAATGGAGCTGGTGGATGTTGCTGACATCGTTAAAGATGTTGAGTTTGCGGTATTTTCAGGTCCAGCAAACGATCCTAAAGGCCGAGTGGCTGCATTAAAAGTCCCTGGTGGTGCCGCAATGACACGTAAACAGATTGACGAATATGGTCAATTTGTAGGTATCTACGGCGCGAAAGGTTTGGCGTGGATGAAAGTCAATGAGCGTGCAAAAGGCCTTGAAGGTATTCAAAGCCCAGTGGCTAAATTCCTGAGCGAAGAGGTTATTAACCAATTGCTTGAGCGCACAGGTGCCGCTGATGGTGATATCATTCTATTTGGTGCTGGCGCGAAAAATATTGTCACAGATTCAATGGGCGCGTTGCGTTTGAAAGTTGGTCGCGACTTTGAAATCACCAACTTAAATAGCTGGCAACCGCTGTGGGTGATTGACTTCCCAATGTTTGAAGAAGATGGTGAAGGTGGTTTAACTGCTATGCACCACCCATTCACGTCACCGAAAGACTTCACTCCAGAAGATCTCGCTAACAAGCCAGAAGAAGCAGTTGCCAATGCTTATGATATGGTAATTAATGGTTATGAAGTGGGTGGCGGTTCTGTTCGTATTCACCGTAATGAGATGCAACAAACTGTATTTAGTATTTTAGGTATTAATGAAGAAGATCAGCGAGAGAAGTTTGGTTTCTTATTAGATGCATTAAAATATGGTACGCCACCACATGCAGGTCTTGCATTTGGTCTTGACCGTTTAGTGATGTTGCTAACTGGGACTGATAACATCCGTGATGTTATTGCGTTTCCAAAAACAACGGCGGCAGCATGTTTAATGACAAATGCACCAAGCTATGCGAACCCAGAGGCTTTAACTGAGTTAGCCATTGCCGTCGTTGCAAAAGACCTAGAAGTAAAAAATGAAGAGTGATAACGCCGAATGAAAATCTATAAGCGCCCAGAATCGGTATTAGTCATTATCGTGGCTAAAAATAGTGGTCGGGTGCTTATGTTAAGGCGTAACGATGATCCAGACTTTTGGCAGTCAGTAACGGGAAGTCTGGAATCTAACGAAACGCCGTTTGAAACGGCGTGTCGTGAAATTAAAGAAGAAACAGGTTTTGACGTCGAACAAAATCCGCCACAAGACTTATTTCATAGTATCATTTTTGAAATTTTCGCGCATTTCAGGCATCGTTATGCACCAGATGTATCACATTGCAAAGAGCACTGGTTTAAACTAGTTCTCGATGAAGAACAAATGCCATTACTGACTGAACATACTGATTTTCGTTGGTTGACGCCGCAAGAAGCCGCCAAATTAACCAAATCATGGAGTAACAGTCAGGCTATTTTAGAATTTGCTATTTAATTTATTGTATTGACGTTTTTGGAGATATTTCATGGCAGGTCATAGTAAATGGGCCAATACCAAGCACCGTAAAGCAGCCCAGGATGCGAAACGCGGTAAGATTTTTACAAAAATTATCCGTGAATTAGTTACAGCAGCCCGTTTAGGTGGTGGTGATCCCGCAACTAACCCACGTTTACGTGCAGCTGTAGATAAAGCGTTATCAAATAACATGACTCGTGACACCTTAAACCGTGCAATTGCACGTGGTGTGGGTAATGATGATAACGATAATATGGAAACAATCATTTATGAAGGTTATGGCCCTGGTGGAACAGCGGTTATGGTTGAATGTTTAAGCGATAACCGTAATCGTACCGTTTCTGAAGTGCGTCATGCTTTCACTAAAACCGGTGGTAACTTAGGGACGGATGGCTCTGTAGCCTATCTGTTTACTAAACGTGGTGTGATCACTTATGCACCGGGTGTTGATGAAGACGCCTTGATGGAAGCGGCATTAGAAGCGGGTGCCGATGACGTAGAAACTTACGATGATGGTGCGATGGATGTGTATACGACGCCAGAAACTTTCGGTGAAGTAAAAGACGCACTTGATGCCGCGGGTTTTACTAGCGAAGCCGCTGAAGTTTCAATGATCCCATCAACAAAAGCGGAGTTGGATGCAGAAACAGCGCCAAAACTGTTACGACTCATTGATATGTTAGAAGATTCTGACGATGTTCAGGAAGTTTATCACAACGGTGATATTTCTGACGAAGTTGCAGCGACACTGTAAAAAGTGAGGTGTTTTATTACACTCGCTACAATTTAAGACATATCCGCGTAGAGAAAGCGGGCTGTTGCAGCCTGTTTTCTCTAACGCCTTCCATGATATCCCTTCTTTTATTCGCTATACTTTTCAATACTGATAACTTAATTTATTTTTACATATATGCTTGGCTAATATTATGATGTTCAAATAGCTATTTAATTGAAATTGATAGTATTATGCAGCTAACCAGAACAATAAATTATGATGTAATTAATATAAAGAGGCATAAATAGATTTTATATGGCGATTATATTAGGGATTGATCCCGGTTCAAGAGTCACCGGTTACGGTGTTATTCGCCAACAAGGCAGGCAACTGCTGTATTTGGGTAGTGGTTGTATTCGGACTCAAGTTGATGATTTACCAAGTCGTCTGCAACGAATTTACGCGGGTGTCTCGGAAATTATCACTCAATACCAACCTGATATATTATCAATTGAACAAGTTTTTATGGCAAAAAATGCGGATTCAGCTTTAAAACTTGGTCAGGCGAGGGGAGTTGCTATTGTTGCTGCAGCCAATGCAAATATCCCTGTGTTCGAATATGCGGCACGGCAAGTAAAGCAGACCGTTGTCGGTACAGGTGCTGCTGAAAAAAGCCAAGTACAGCATATGGTTAAGTCTATACTCAAGTTGTCAGCGAACCCTCAGTCTGATGCGGCTGATGCTTTGGCAATTGCGATCACCCATTGCCATTTTAATCAAAATTTACTGAAAGTTGGAGACCCACGACTGGTGTTAACGCGCGGGCGATTGAGGTAGTTTACTGCTCTTCAAGTAACTTTTTAATAATAAATAGCTTCTCAGCTGGATATGCATCCAGCATTTTTTATGGTATAAACAGCAGTATTAATAATAGCAGGCTAAATTGGTCGAATTTTAGACGATAACAGAGGGGCTCAATGTGATTGGTCGTTTACGTGGCATTGTATTAGAAAAACAACCACCAATAGTATTATTAGAGTTGCAAGGGGTTGGCTATGAAGTCCATATGCCAATGACGTGCTTCTATGAACTACCAGATATTGGCCAAGAAGCTATTGTTTTTACTCACTTTGTAGTTCGTGAAGATGCCCAATTATTGTACGGTTTTAATGATAAGCAAGAAAGAGCGCTATTTAAGGAATTAATTAAAGTCAATGGTGTTGGTCCAAAATTGGCTCTGGCGATTTTATCGGGTATGTCCGCCCAACAATTTGTTTCAGCAATAGAACAAGAAGCAATTGCATCACTAGTGAAACTTCCCGGTATTGGTAAAAAAACCGCAGAACGCTTAGTGGTTGAAATGAAAGACCGCTTTAAAGGCCTTAATGGGGATCTGTTTAATCAAACAAGTGATATCAATCTTCCTAATGTTAACAGTAAACAGCCAAGCACTGCGGATATTGAAGCTGAGGCAGCGGCAGCCTTGATTGCTTTAGGTTATAAACCGCAAGAGGCCAGCCGCATGGTCAGCAAAGTAGCTAAACCTGGTAGTGATTCAGAAACATTGATCCGTGATGCCTTACGTGCAGCACTCTGATTGAGAGACTATTAATATGATTGAAGCTGATCGCCTAATTACCGCTGAAGTGTTGCAGTCAGATGAAGAAGCTATTGACCGTGCGATCAGGCCTAAGCTGTTGAATGAATACATTGGTCAGCCACAAGTTAAAAACCAAATGGAAATTTTTATTCAAGCAGCCAAAATGCGGGGGGACGCACTCGATCATTTATTAATATTTGGGCCACCAGGGCTGGGTAAAACAACGCTTGCAGGGATTGTCGCAAATGAATTAGGAGTGAATTTACGTACCACATCAGGTCCGGTCTTAGAAAAAGCAGGCGATCTTGCTGCTATGTTGACTAATCTTGAACCCCATGATGTGTTATTTATTGATGAAATTCATCGGCTTTCGCCTGTTGTTGAGGAAATTCTCTATCCTGCCATGGAAGATTACCAATTAGATATCATGATTGGTGAAGGCCCAGCTGCACGTTCAATCAAAATTGATTTACCACCTTTCACTCTAATTGGGGCAACTACACGTGCTGGGTCATTAACTTCTCCGTTAAGGGATCGCTTCGGTATTGTGCAACGCTTAGAGTTTTATCAAGTGGACGACTTACAGCATATTGTTAAAAGAAGTGCACAATACATGGGGTTAGATATCACCGAAGGTGGTGCTCATCAGGTAGCCATGCGCTCAAGGGGGACTCCACGCATAACAAACCGTTTGTTACGTCGTGTACGGGATTTCGCACAGGTTAAAGGTGATGGGTCTATTGATGAACAGATTGCTAACCAAGCACTAGACATGCTAAATGTTGATGCCGCAGGGTTTGATTATTTGGACCGTAAATTATTAGTCGCAATTATTGATAAATTTATGGGGGGGCCGGTTGGCGTGGATAACCTTGCCGCAGCTATTGGTGAAGAACGCGAAACAATAGAAGATGTACTGGAACCTTATTTGATCCAACAAGGCTTTATCCAGCGTACACCTCGAGGTCGCATGGCAACAACACATGCCTACAATCACTTTGGTTTGTCTCCGAAAGAGGTTTAATTACTTTTTTCACGGTTGGGGAAAGCTAAATAACAGGTAGTTTGCAAGCTTGATATACGGTTGTAAATAACGACAAAGGCATAAACGGGCATGTTCACAGAGTATCAATATTCTGTTTAAACTTAAATTATTCGTTATATTATTAATAATTTATGCCTTATTCAATTCTACGACCTTGGCAAGTAGCAAGGTCTTAGTAGTCACTTTTTTATTACTATAATATTGTATCGTATTATATAACCTTGCTGTCTTATATCTGAAGTTAATATAGGCTAAACTTAATTATTATTTTAAATAATAATTGCCCTATAAAAATACGACTCTTTATTCTTTTTGATGAATGCTGAAAGTAAGCCCACTAGGGTAGAGGTAGCTTTTATTTAATCTTACTCAAATTAGTTAGCCACTCTATACAAAAAAATAAAAGAAAAGTAATAAACAAAGGAAAGGTAATAAATAAGAGGGTAAGCTCATAACAAAGTGCCCTAGTTAAAAAAGACTAGGGCATATGCATATTTTGATAATGAATTAATTCTTTGCTTTAACTAATAAGCTAAATATAAATAAGACCGCTGAAATTAACACCACAGACGGGCCTGCTGGCGTGTCGTAAAAAGCGGAAAAGGTGAGCCCCCCAGTAACTGAAAGCATACCAATGATAATTGCTATAAATGCCATTTGCTCAGGGGTGTGGGCAAATCGACGGGCTGTAGCTGCGGGTATAATTAATAAGGAGGTAATAATTAGCGCACCAACAAATTTCATTGCGATACCAATAGTTAATGCAGTAACTAACATAAGCAATAAACGTAAGCGTTGGATATTAATACCATCCACAAATGCTAATTCAGGGCTGACAGTAATAGATAAAAGTGCCCGCCAACGATAAAAAAGCAACCCACAAACGACAATAACACCAACCAGTATTATGGTAATATCTTCGTAACTTACAGAGAGTAGGTCGCCGAATAAATAGGCCATTAGGTCTACACGGACATTTGCCATTAAACTAACAACGACTAAACCTAATGACAGTGAGCTATGAGCCATAATACCAAGCAAGGTATCAACAGCAAGTTGAGGGCGTTTTTCTAACCATACCAGTATTAAAGCTAATAACAAAGTTACGGCAATAATCGCATAAAATGGGTTTATGTTTAAAAGCAACCCAAAGGCGACACCTAATAAAGAGGCATGGGCCAACGTATCGCCAAAATAAGACATTCGGCGCCATACAACAAAAGAACCAAGAGGGCCAGCCGCAATAGCAAGTAGCATGCCTGCAATCCAACCAGGTAATAACAATTCAATCATGTTTACAGTCCTTGTTATGCTGATGCCCTGAAATAATATTACCTTCTAAATCGTGTTGGTGATTATGTTGATGACGGTATACCCCTAATTGTTGTGCACCTCGGTAGCCGAACATGGCAACAAATTCAGGGTGATTTGAAACTACATCCGGAGCGCCTGAACAACAAATATGCCCATTGATACATAGCACTTTATCCGTTTTAGCCATAACCAAATGCAAATCATGGGAAACCATTAATACCGCGCAACCGAGCTCAGTTCTTAATTGGTTAATTAAGTCATATAGCGCAACTTGCCCTGTAATATCGACACCTTGCGCAGGTTCATCAAGAACCAGTAGGTCAGGTTTATTCAGTAATGCGCGAGCGAGCAAAACTCGTTGGGTTTCACCACCTGATAATTTTTGCATTGGTTGGTCAAGTAAATGTGCTGCTTTAACCCGTTCCAGTGCAGGCAGTAAATGTTCTTTGCGTGCACCGAGTTTTAATAACATAAAGCGCTTAACAGTAAGAGGAAGGGTTGTGTCCAAATGAAGTTTTTGTGGAACATAGCCAATGGCAAGGGAAGAGTCGCGTGTTACGGTACCCGATGTCGGGGCCAGTAACCCTAACACGACACGTACAATTGTCGATTTCCCCGCCCCATTAGGGCCTAAAAGCGTGACGATATCCCCTTTATTTAGCTCAAAGGAGACGTTTTCGAGAACTTGTCTTTCGCCAAATGAAACAGAAATCTTATTTAAAGTGAGTAATGGTTGCATATGAAAAACATCTTGCAGAATTCATGTTGTGTTATATTATAACATTTCAAAATTAAAATCACGGAAAAAGACTGCTATGATACATAAATCGAAACATATTGCCCGTAAATTTCTTTTCGGGGCGGTGGCAACATCCGTATTGAGTGCAACTATGGTGTCTGCATCCTATGCGGATGTTGTCACTTCAATTCGTCCATTAGCTTTTATCGCAGCGGGAATTGCTGACGGTGTAACCGGTACCCAAGTTCTCCTTCCCGATGGCGCATCCCCCCATGATTATGCGCTTAAACCTTCTGATTTGAAAAAAATTAAACAGGCTGATTTATTCGTTTGGGTTGGACCGGATATGGAAATGTTTTTACAAAAGCCAATCAATACGTTACCACAGAATAAAAGACTAGCATTGGCCGAGCAGGAAAATATCAAATCATTACTTTTAGCAGAGCCTCACGAAGATGAGCACACCCATGAACATGGTGATGAGGCTAACTATGACAAGGATCACGAACATCATCACCATGGTGAGTATAATATGCACATCTGGTTATCCCCAGACATTGCAAATTCTGCTGCACAGGACATTTATGAACATTTAGTAGAGCTTTATCCGGAACAAAAAAATAAGCTAGACGTAAACCTTCGTAAATTCAAAGAAAATATGGCGCAAAATGATGAAAAAATTGCTAAGATTTTGCAGCCAGCTAGAAACAAGGGTTATTTCGTTTTTCACGACGCTTATGGCTACTTTGAAAAACACTATCAATTAGCTCCATTGGGGCATTTTACGATAAATCCGGAAATACAGCCTGGTGCGCAGAAATTACATCAAATACGAACTCAATTGGTTGAGCATAAAGCGCAATGTGTTTTTGCTGAGCCACAATTCAGGCCTGCTGTGATTGAAAGTGTAGCACGTAATACGGGAGTAAAAATGGGAACTCTCGACCCACTTGGAATTGGGCTGGCTATAGGGCCAGATAGCTACATGCAGTTTTTGACACAATTGTCGGAACAATACGCCAGCTGCCTGAATTAAAAAATAGAAGGAATTGTTTAAGTGCAGCAAATGGCCAAAAGTCTGGCTCAGGTATATGGTAGCCTGTCTAGAACTCACAAAATTGTATTAAGTACGCTCACAGTAGCTACCATGGCCGTCGCAATTTGGCGGCCAGTCCATATACCAGCCACTTCTGAAAATGATGGTACGCCTGATACTATTATTCCACTCTCTTTACTTTCTCCTCGTGACGCCACTGACGATATAATTCAAGATAGTAGCGATCAACTTCCTGATGAAGGGTTAGCTGACACTGAGGTTGAAGCTGCTGAGACCGGTGGAGAGGTTGCGCCATTACCCCATGAGTATGTTGTGGCAAGTGGTGATAATTTAACAACCATTTTAACCCAATTTGGAATAGAAGCTGGTGATGTTGCGACGCTATCAAATCAACATAAATCACTAAGAAATCTTAAAATAGGTCAATCGTTAAATTGGTCTTTGACAGATCAAGGCGAGTTAGAGTCTTTAACATGGGAGGTTTCTCGCCGTGAAACTCGTGTGTTTACCCGTGTTGGAGCAACGAATAAATTTGAAGAAGCTAAACAAATTCGCACTGGCGAATGGACAAATAGCGTCTTAAAAGGGACAGTCGACGGTACATTTGCACAAAGCACGAGTAAAGCAGGTTTAACGCGTAGTGAAGGTCGTGACGTGATTAAAGCTTTACAATGGCAAGTTGATTTTCGTAAATTGAAAAAAGGCGACAAATTTAGTGTTCTAATGAGCCGCGAAATGCTTAATGGTCGTAGTGAGCAAAGCCAGTTAATAGGTGTTCGGTTGCAAACTAATGGGAAAAGCTATTATGCATTCCGTGCGGAAGATGGCCGTTATTATGACAGTGAAGGGAATGGTTTAGAACGTGGTTTTTTACGTTTCCCAACGGCAAAACAATTTAGAGTTTCTTCCCAATTTAACCCACGTCGTGTAAACCCGGTTACAGGGCGTGTAGCACCTCATAAAGGTGTCGACTTTGCTATGCCAGTAGGGACACCTGTCCTTGCAGTAGGGGATGGCGAAGTGATTGTATCGAAATACAGTGGTGCGGCGGGGAATTTTATCGCGATCCGCCATGGTCGCCAGTATACCACTCGCTATATGCACTTACGTCAATTATTAGTGAAGCCAGGCCAAAAAGTTAAACGTGGTGATCGTATTGCATTATCTGGTAATACAGGGCGTTCAACGGGGCCTCATTTGCATTTTGAAATGTGGGTTAACCAACAAGCAGTGAATCCACTAACAGCAAAATTACCAAGTTCTGGTGGTTTAACGGGGAAAGAAAGGAAAGAATATTTAGCGTTAGTTAAAGAAACAAAACCCCAACTTAAACTGCAATAATTAATGATCTTATTTTTCATAGCTGGCAGGTACTTGTATCTGCCAGTTTTCTTTGTAATGCTTTCGAAAATTATTATTATAGGCTATAAAAGATAGCCGTTATTCACTTGAGTGCAGCATGAATAAAGACCAAGACACTGATAGTAAAAAAGGGTATGTGCCAACCTTTCATCGTTCCTATCTACTACCTAAATATTGGGGAGTTTGGATGGGCGCAGCTGTATTAGCAGGCTTAGCTTACATCCCTGTTAAAGTTCGGGACCCATTACTAGCAAAGGCAGGGAAATGGGTAGGACGGGTAGCTAAAAGTGCGCGTCGTCGCGCTAAAATCAATTTACTTTATTGTTTCCCACAATTAACGGAATCACAAAGAGAACAATTGGTTGACCGCATGTTTGAAACTGCGCCGCAGTCTTTTGTTATGTTAGCTGAATTATGTCTTCGCGGAGCAAATAAAACACTCGCAAGAACACATTGGCATAATGAAGAAATCATTGAACGCTTAAAACAACAACAAAGTAATGTGATTTTTATGGTGCCTCATGGTTGGGCAGTTGATGTCCCAGCTATGTTATTAGCGGCAAGAGGTCAGACTATGGCCGCTATGTTTCATCACCAGAAAAACCCTGTAGCGGATTATTTATGGAATAAAGCCCGCTATCATTTTGGTGGGCGTTTACACTCAAGGGAGGCGGGTATCAAACCGTTTATCGCCTCTGTCAGGCAAGGATACTGGGGGTTTTATCTTCCAGACCAAGACCATGGTGAAGAGCACAGTGAGTTTGTCGATTTTTTTGGTACTTATAAAGCGACGTTACCTGCAATTGGTCGGTTGATGAAAGTGTGCAAAGCAAAAGTTGTTCCGCTATTTCCTGTATATGACCATAAAACACATCAATTACATATTTATATTCGTGAACCGATGGATGATATTGATGGTAAGGATGATGAATATATAGCACGAAGAATGAATGAGGAATTGGAATACCTTGTTTCACCGAACCCTGAGCAATATACGTGGATATTGAAATTACTAAAAACCCGCAAAGAAGGGGAAATTGAGCCTTATCAGCGTAAAGATTTATACCGCTAACTATCGGATACTATACGTTAACAATGAAATGAGCCCCCGCCTGAATAGGCGAGGGCAAAAGGTTATTCGACTTCTAAAATACGGCAAGTATTGGTACTACCGATAGTCCCCATCAAGTCACCTTGAGTAACTAGGACAATATCACCACTCATTAAATAGCCGTTGTCGCGTAGGCGAGTTACCGCTTCATTGGCGGCAGCAATTCCATCAGTATGGGTGCTACAGAAAACCGGAGTAACGCCACGGTATAGTGAACACTGGTTGAGTGTTTTCTCATGGCGTGACATTGCAAAAATAGGCAAGCCAGAACTAATACGTGACATCATACGAGCGGTACGGCCTGATTCTGTCATCGCAATAATGGCTTTAACCCCTTTAAGGTGGTTAGCTGCGTACATTGTTGACATCGCAATAGCTTCTTCTGGGCTATTAAATTCTGCATCTAAACGGTGTTTAGAGACATTCAAGCCAGGCATTTTTTCTGCGCCAAAACACACTTGCGCCATCGCAGCAACAGTTTCTGCTGGGTATTGACCTGCTGCCGTTTCAGCTGAAAGCATAACCGCATCTGTACCATCAAGCACCGCGTTTGCTACGTCCATAACTTCTGCACGAGTTGGCATTGGGTTGGTGATCATCGATTCCATCATTTGTGTCGCGGTGATCACGACGCGGTTTAATTGACGTGAGCGGCGGATCAATTTTTTCTGAACCGCGACCAGTTCAGGATCGCCAATTTCAACACCGAGGTCACCACGAGCAACCATAACGACATCAGATGCAAGGATCACTTCATCCATGACTTCATCATTAGCAACGGCTTCGGCACGTTCAACTTTCGCTACAATTTGGCATTCACAGCCTGCATCTCGTGCTAAACGACGTGCATAATCTAAGTCTTCACCTGAACGAGGGAAAGAAATAGCTAAATAGTCTACGTTAATTTTTGCTGCGGTTTTAATATCTTCTTTGTCTTTATCAGTTAATGCTTCAGCAGAAAGGCCACCGCCTAATTTATTAATGCCTTTATTATTTGAGAGCTGACCACCAACCGTAACTTCAGTGAATACTTGCAGGCCTTGGACTTCACGTACTTTTAATTGAACACGTCCATCATCAAGGAGCAGGATATCGCCAGGTACTACATCAGCAGGCAAACCTTTATAGTCAATACCTACTTTTTGCTGATCGCCTTCCCCTTTACCTAGGTTAGCGTCAAGAATAAATTTGTCCCCAACATTTAAGAAAACTTTGCCATCTTTAAAGGTAGAAACGCGAATTTTTGGACCTTGTAAATCACCGAGGATCGCAACATGACGACCTAAACGAGCGGCAATTTCACGTACTTTATTAGCACGTATTTGATGGTCTTCTGGAGTTCCGTGGGAGAAGTTAAGGCGAACAACGTTGGCACCAGCGTTAATAATTTTTTCAAGGTTATTATCACGATCAGTAGCTGGACCAAGAGTTGTAACAATTTTAGTTCTTCTAAGCCGTCTAGACATGTATTACTCCGTTGACCTGTATGGTGTTGATAAAAGAGTGAAACCATTTCACTCCATTTCGAAACCTGTTTACTGCAAATAGGGATGCTGACACGAGCACAGCTATTATATACTGCGAATATTTTTATGCTATCAGGTCTGCAAAACTATTAAAGTCTGATAAGCAAAGAAAATCATTCACACTGTCAATTTATTGTATTCAGGCATTATCAAACCGCGAATCACGTAATGCTTCTTTGACGCGCTTCAAGTTATCTCTAAATTTTTCACCTCTTCTTAACGTAAAGCCAGTGGTTAACACATCAATAACAGCGAGCTGTGCCATTCTGGAAACCATTGGCATGTAGATATCCGTATCTTCTGGGACATCGATAATAATGGCAAGGGAGGCGGCTTGTGCTAAAGGGGTATTTTCTGAGGTGATAGCAATTACGGTGGCATCATTTTCACGGGCTAAATAAGCCATATCAACGAGTGCTTTGGTTCTTCCTGTATGGGAAATTAACACGATGACATCTCCTTCAATACTATTGATGCAGCTCATGCGTTGCATAACAATATCATCAAAGTACATGACAGGAATATTAAAGCGGAAAAATTTATTCATCGCATCATGAGCGACAGCCGCAGAAGCACCAAAACCAAAAAAGCTTATTTTTCGTGCTTGCGTTAATAAATCGACTGCTCGATTGATGGCACTGATATCTAAGGTATGTTTTACGTTATCAAGGCCTGCCATAGCTGATTCAAAAATTTTGTGTGTATAAGTGTTTACGGTATCCGTTTCTTCCACATGGCGGTTTATATAGGGGGTGCCATTCGCTAAATTTTGTGCGAGCCGTAATTTAAAATCAGGGAACCCTTTAGTGTCCATTTTTCGGCAAAAACGATTCACTGTTGGTTCGCTAACGTCTGCTAATTGTGCTAAGGCTGCGATACTAAGATGAATAGCGTTTTGCGGCATGCCTAGAATGACTTCAGCCACTTTTTTTTCTGATTTACTTAAAAAATCGAGACTCATTTTCATTTGTTCTAAAATATTCATATAGCAAAAGCGCCTATTTCATCGAAAGGAGAAATTTTTGAGCCATCACGTTATCCTAGTGTTGATTTTAAGTTTCTTATTCATGAGGCTGTTATGGTGTGTGAAAATATACTATGTATGATGTGTAAACTATCTGAATGCAGAGGCTAAATGGTAGCTTTTTTGTGAAACTTTGACCCGTATCTAATTTTCAGATTAGTAAACATCCTACAGATTTGGTTATTTTGTTTCACGGGCTGGCTCCATTCAGTTTTTATGCGCACTTTTCGTACAATAAAGAATATTCCCGTTATAACATGAGATTAGGACAAAATTATGTTGTTTTTTTCAGCATAAAAACTGTGATCGGCATCATGAACATTTACTGGACACTTGCAACAGGGTACATTAGCGGAATTAGGGCTAATTTTAACAAAATTACAATAAGGCCTATCCTAGTTAGGTCTTAGATTCCGCAAATTGAGGAGAACCAATATGGCGGTACATAATGCTGCTCAAGCTTGTGACTTAATTATCTTTGGCACCAAGGGTGACCTTGCACGTCGCAAACTGCTGCCGTCGCTTTATCAATTAGAAAAGGCAGGCTACATTCACCCAGACACGCGTATCATAGGTGTTGGCCGTGCAGAGTGGAGCCAAGATGATTATGTTAACTTCGTCGAAGAAGCGTTACATAAGTTCTTAAAAGAGGAACTCGATTCAGCATTGTGGGAAAAGCTCAGCGCACGCTTAGATTTTTGTAACTTGGACGTTAATGAAACAGAAAGTTTTGTTCGTCTCGCTGAAATGTTAAAACAAGATTCCCAGCCAGCTATCCATTATTTCGCTATGCCGCCAAGCACATTTGGGGCTATGTGCCAAGGGCTGGGTCATGCAAAATTAAATAAAAAACCTAATCGTGTCGTAATGGAGAAACCATTAGGAACGAATTTGGCATCCTCACAAGAAATTAATAATGAAGTAGCGAAGTATTTCGATGAAAGCCAAGTTTATCGTATTGACCACTACCTTGGTAAAGAAACGGTTTTAAACTTATTAGCTCTGCGTTTTGCTAACTCGTTATTTATTAATAACTGGGATAATCGCACTATTGACCATGTGCAAATTACCGTAGCAGAAGAGGTTGGTATTGAAGGTCGCTGGGGTTACTTTGACCAAGCAGGGCAAATGCGTGATATGGTACAGAACCACTTGCTGCAAATTTTAACGATGATAGCAATGTCACCCCCAGCAGATTTAACGACCGACCGTATTCGTGATGAAAAAGTGAAAGTATTACGTTCACTGCGCCGAATCGACCACAGCAATGTGCGTGAAAAAGCAGTTCGTGGGCAATACACTGCAGGTTTTGTGCAAGGCAAAAAAGTCCCTGGTTATTTAGAAGAAGATGGGGCGAATAAACAAAGCATGACTGAGTCATTTGTTGCCCTGCGCGTAGATATTGATGATTGGCGTTGGGCTGGCGTTCCTTTCTACTTACGTACCGGTAAACGTTTACCTGCAAAATGTTCTGAGGTGGTTGTTTACTTTAAAAAACCGGCATTGAATATTTTCTCTGAAAGCTACCAAGACCTGCCGCAAAATAAATTAACCATTCGTCTACAGCCAGATGAAGGGATTGATATTGAAATTATGAACAAGGCACCGGGTCTTGATCATAAACATCGGTTACAAACTACAAAACTGGATTTAAGCTTTTCAGAAACTTTCAATCAAACACACTTAGCCGATGCCTACGAACGCTTACTACTCGAAGCGATGAGAGGGATCCAAGCATTGTTTGTACGACGTGATGAAGTAGAAGAAGCGTGGAAGTTTGTTGATTCCATTATTGATGCATGGGCAATGGATAATGACGCACCAAAACCATACCAAGCAGGTACATGGGGGCCGATTGCTTCTGTTGCCATGATTGCTCGCGATGGGCGTTCTTGGAATGAATTTGAGTAACAGCTGATGTTATTTAGTTAACTCATCCCGCAAAAGCCAAACAATTGTTTGGCTTTTTTTGTCGTGAGGGGGAGATAAACACTTAGAGAATTAACTCACTGCGGCCCGTGGCAACCATATGAATAATGCCTTGTTCGATACGTAAACAGGCCATTTTGGCTGCGTCAGGTACTGAAAGCCCCGCAAGAAGTTGGGCGGTTAACTCTGCACCAAATAAGTCACCAGTCCCTTTGGGGGTCACGGGGTAACGTTTGTGACGGATCACCGCAACCTCATGTTGTGTCACGCAAACTACCTCGATATTGTCTTCATCAGGCTGAAATGCGCTGGTGATAATCACCCATTGAGTATTACCTTTTAATAGCGTGCGTGCTGCGTTAACAGCGTCATCTAAATTATTGACCTGTTTACCACTCAATGTCATTAATTCGAATTTATTTGGAATGATACCCGTTGCTAAAGGGATGACCTTATCACGGTAAACTTCGGCGATTTCTGGCGGAATATAAAAGCCGCTATCTTCATCCCCCATAACTGGGTCAACAATAACTGGCAATGTTGGGCGTTGCTCCCGAATGCGTATTAGCCAGTTAGCTAAGTCTTGTGCTTTCTCAGGGGAACCTAAGTAACCTGTAAGGATAGCTCTTACTGAGTCTAAACTACCTCGCTCTATAAAGCCGTTTAAGTAGCCACGAAACCATTCACCAGGCAATTCACCACCATAGCAAGTAGAATAATGTGGGGTATTGCTGAGTACCACAGTGGGAACGGCAGCAACACGCAGGCCTTGCTTGGTGAGTGCAGGTACCGCAATACTATTACCGACGCTACCATAAATAACTTGAGATTGGATTGATACAACATCATAGGGTAGTGGAGTCGCATCGGCGGCATTTTGAAAACTATTGGAGGTAAGGCTGAAGGTGTTCATGACTCTCTCTTAGGTATATTTCAATCATATAGCTACTATAAGAAGCTTGTTCAACTGGCTTGTCAATGTTAAAGATCAAATAGCATATTAGTGCTGCCTGTAAAGTGAAAAAAAGGGTAAAAATCTATTTTTTTATTAAAAAATATTTGTGTAAAACGTATTATCTTCGACTTTTTATTCGTTTTTAGAATGCCAAAGTTACGTTTATCGTGTTTATCGATGCATAATTATGCGATTTTTTATTCAAACTAAAAGGTGTTTATATTCATTGACTTAATAAAAATGACATGCTAAAAATAAGCAGTAATTAACTATCAACATGAGGGTTCGGAGTAAATTGGGTAGATGTCTACCTGATGAAAAGAATGAGATATCATGCTTAGCTCAACTAGCGGCAAGATCAGTAAGTCCCAAAAAAGAACGACACATCGGCTTTTCCTTTCAGCTATCCTTTCCAGTGAACACTACTGGTGTGGTGCATTATAGCGTCTCTCTCGATTATTCATTCTGCTGAATAAACTCAGCAACACGTTGTTATTTATTTGAATTTTCAACAACTGCGTATGGGTATTTTGACCCCTTGGTCTGTATAAAAAATAGTCTATTACGCGGCTGCATATAGAGAGATATTATAATGATTTATTGGATATTTTTAGTATTAGCTATTATAACCGAGGTTATCGGTACCTTATCAATGAAACATGCCAGTGTCAGTGGCGATTTCACCGGTATGGTGGTGATGTATGTCATGATAGCAACATCATATATTTTATTGGCCGTTGCAGTAAAAAAAGTGGCTTTAGGTGTGGCATACGCACTGTGGGAAGGTATCGGGATCTTATTTATTACGACATTTAGCGTAATGTGGTTTGGAGAAACGTTATCACCCATGAAAATCGGTGGGTTAGTATTACTGATCACCGGTATTGGCTTGATTAAATCAGGGACCAAAAAAGCCACTGTTCGCCAATCTGCACAAACGGTAAAACAAGTAACGCAAAATGCGGTCAATGCAGCCAAAACTAATGCTCTAGTTGGACGCGAAGCTAAGTCGGAGGCATAAGATGGCCAGTCATTTTGAATGGTGGCATGCAGCCTTTTTGATCCTAGCGGTAGTACTCGAAATTATCGCCAATATTTTACTAAAGATGTCGAATGGTTTTAAACGATATTGGTTAGGTATTTTATCGTTGGTGACGGTATTAGGGGCTTTTAGTTCCTTAGCCCAAGCAGTAAAAGGCATTGAATTATCAATTGCTTATGCTCTATGGGGCGCGTTTGGTATTATTGCCACAGTAGCTGCAGGCTGGATACTCTTCAACCAGCGGCTAAATTATAAAGGTTGGGGTGGGATAGTGCTGCTATTGCTAGGAATGGTGCTGATTAAAATGTCTTAACCTATTTGGTATATTGAAAAGTAATATAAGCCCAAGTCGGACTGAGGAGTTCGGCTTGGGCTTATTGTTATCTATCAATACGTTAAAAGTATATTCTTTTAATTTTTGCCTTTTGTCGTAGTTGCATCTCGCACTGATTTGACATCACTAACCGTCACTTTCTCTGCATTATTCCCCCAACTACTACGGATGAACGTCAATAAATTAGCCATTTGTAGGTCATCTAAACGCCACGCAAAATCAGGCATAGTTAACCCGGTTGGCGCATCTTGAGTCACAGGGACTTGGCTGCCATTTAATACTATCCTTATCAAAGAGTCGGGTTTTTCACTTAAGACTACTGGGCTGCCTGCAAGGGATGGGAAGGTTTTAGTATAACCCTGACCATCAATACGATGGCATGCAGAACAGTTGTCCATATACTCTTGAGCACCAGGTTGGCTCATATCTCCGGCAACTAACGAAGTGGTTGTGTTGCTAGTTGTTGAAGACGCTGAGTGTTTACTCGTTGATGTTAATGATTTTAAATACACGGCTATTGACGTTAGGTCTTCATCTGACAAATATTGTGTACTATTTTTAATCACATCAGACATTGAGCCAAATGCGGCATTTTTATCATTATGGCCAGTTTTTAAAAATTGAATGATATCTTGCTTAGACCAATTACCTAATCCACTTATCGCATTTTCAGTTAAGTCAGGTGCATACCAGTTATCGATTAGTGCCCCTGTTAAATAAGTCTGATCAGATTGGTCTAGTGCTTTTTCTGCGAATCCAATCCCCCTAGAGGTATGGCAGGCCCCACAATGCGCTAACCCTTGAACTAAATAAGCGCCTCGATTCCATTGTTCGCTTTTTGAATTGTCTGCTTGATAAATATTATTGTCTAAGTAGATTTCATTCCAGACAGCCAGCGGCCAGCGCATACTGATTAGCCAAGGGATATCACTTTCTAAGTTGGCTTGCTTTACGGGTTTAACTTGCGTCATGAAATAATCATAAATCATGCGCATATCTTGGTCAGTCACTTTTGCATATGAAGTATAAGGCATCGCGGGGTAGAGGTTACGGCCGTCTTTGGCAACCCCCTCACGTACTGCCTTAACGAAGTCATCATAACTATAATTACCGATACCAAACGTTTTATCTGGTGTGATATTTGAAGAATAAACGGCCCCAATTGGGGTGATCATCTTCAATCCTCCCGCGAAAGGAGCTCCGTCTTTAGCGGTATGACAAGAAATACAATCTCCAGCTGCGACCAACTGTTGACCATTAGTGAAATTATTGTCTGCTTTGGCTGCAATGCTACAAAGGCCAATAATCAATAATAGAGAGTTTATTTTTAGCTTACCCATCATATTCCCCTTTATTTAGGCTTGAACCAAAGGACCTGGGTTTGGTAAATAAAGTTCACGTATAGCGTTTGCAGCAAACAGTGCTGTCGCACCCACTATCCCGGTTGGGTTATAAGCAAGGTTTTGTGGAAAACAACAAGCCCCTAATACAAATACATTGGGAACATCCCAAGTTTGCATGTACTTATTTACGACACTATTTTGTGGGGAGTCACCCATCACTGCACCACCGGTGGTATGGGTTGATTGGTATGGGCGTACATCATAATGCGCATCCATTGACATAAACCCCATTTCATAATGTTTAGGGTTCATTCTTTTTGTTATTTCTTCAGCCTTAGAACCGACAAAGTTAGTCATTTTCAATTCGTTGGGTTGCCAATCGAATGTCATTCTTAACAGTGGTAGGCCATGCTTATCTTGGTAAGTTGGATCAAGGTCTAGGTAACATTGTTTATAAGGCATGACAGACCCTGAGGCCCCAATATGCATTGAGTGTAAATAATTTTCTTTAATAGCTTTTTTCCAACCTGTTCCCCATGTTGGCGAATCTTTTGGTATCGTCATTTGCTGAATAGGGCGTCCACCTGAAGTTGTCGTCGATATTGTTGAACCGCCGATAAAGCCTAGTTGGCTATGGTCAAAATTTTCAGCGTTATAGTTATCAATAAAACTACCTGTGCAGCCCGCGGCGGCGAATGGATTCATGAATTGGTTTTGATCGTAAAATAAAGTGACTCCACCGTTCATTTGATAAGCAAAGTTACGACCGACAACCCCTTCTCCTGTAGTAGGGTTATAAGGCTTTCCTATATTCGATAACAAAAGTAGCCGGACATTATGTAATTGGAATGCACTTAAGATAACAAGGTCTGCTGGCTGTACAACACGCTGCCCATGGCTATCTATATAAGTGACTCCCGTTGCTTTTTTCCCCGTCGAATCCATATTGACTTGAACAACATGTGAGTTTGTTCGTAATTCAATGTTCTTATGTTGCCTTAATGCTGGGAGCACACAGGCTTGAGGGGATGCTTTAGAATAGTTAAAACAGCCAAAACGTTCACAATAACCACAATAATTACAAACCCCAAGTTGAACGCCATAAGGGTTGACGTAAGGCTCTGTACAGTTAGCACTTGGTGTTGGGAAAGGGTGGTAACCAAGGGATTTTGCTGCTTCATTAAATAATATGGATGAATATTGCATTTTTAATGGTTTAGTTGGATAAGGGTTTTTCCGTTCAGACTCGAAAGGGTTTCCTCCATCCAAAATTTTGCCATTAATATTACCGGCTTGGCCTGAAGTTCCACAAATTTTTTCAAATTTGTCAAAATAGGGCTCCATTTCTTCATAACTAAAAGGATAATCCTGTACAGTCATGTCCGATGGAATAAAGTCAGCCCCATACTTTTCAATAACAGTACTGCGCATTTTGATATCTGCATGTAACGGTCGCCAAAGCATGCCATTCCAGTGAACACCCGCACCACCAACCCCATTTCCGGGCAAGAAAGAGCCTAAACGCCGATAAGGCAGCGCAGTGTCTGATTGTTTATGCCTTACCGTTATGGTTTCTCCAGATATATTTTGGAATAATTTCAGTCGAATACCATAAGTCAATTCATCTGCAATTCGAGGATAAGCAAAATCAGGATAAGTATCCCGTTTTTCACCTCGTTCAAGAGCGACTATTTTTAGACCTGTATTGGCGAGCTCCATGGCCATTAATGACCCAGTCCAACCAAAACCCACAATGACAATATCAACAGGATCTTTTTTAATTTCCATGGCTATATCCCTCTTTTCTTACCTGAAATACTCACGGGCCCTAATGGGTACGGTTGACCAGGATTATCCATAACTTGTTGATAATCAGCTCTAGCACCAGGGAACCCAATTAATTTCCACGAAGCCATCGTTTGATTTCCGCCATGAATCGGGTCAGAAAAATAGCCCTCTTTTGTATTTTCAAGCATTTGTGTGAAGAACAGTTCGCTTGGAACGGATGAAAGTTCAAGCGCGCCATTTTCAAGCTGAGTGAGTATTTCATCTTGCTCTGCCGTTTCTAGTTCAGCGAACATTTTATTGTGGTGTTGTTGACACCATACATTGACATCCTGAATCCCATTGCGCCATAAATCACGAGGGGTTAACGGAGATTGATAACCTAATTCTGGAACACTAGTTGCAAAGGGGCCATGCATATACCAAAGATGCCCATATCCATAAGGTTGTTCCATTTGTTTATCAATAAAAATAGGGATACCTTCATCGACGGCACCTGGGCCATATTGGTCGGCAGGAATAAGCCTATTGGTGGCAGCAAGAACGAATTGCCACTCAATTTCATTAAAAAAAAGCGGGGAATATAGCGTTGATAAATTATTGGGTGAATGAGATGTAGCAGCTAAACTGTCCATGGTTATTAGATTGCTGCCTAGCGCGGTAAGCGGAATGATAGCTAATGTTTTTTGTAAAAAAATTCGCCTAGGAGGTACGTTTTCTTTTTTGCTCATATTACTATCCCAGTTATGATCTATTAATTTAAATAAACACATAAGTTTCTTTTAGTGTGCGATAGAAGATAGAACTATCTAAAATTTATAGTCGTTTATTTCAATGAGGGATATTTGCCTAAAAAAGGTTTCTAAATGTGTTTTATGTAACAAAACGCAGATTTTAGTGGCAATAAATTGTTAATAAGGGAAGCTGGATTGAGAAAATTGGGATGCTGCTTGAGCTATTTTATTCGCGGGCGATTGCAGACAGGAGGCAGTTTTAAATTTAAAGGGTATATTTTTAGTTTAGAGCCCCAGTTTCGTTACTAGGACTCCTAAGCTAACCCTACAATCACTTATTTTTAAATATAAAATCAATCAATTGCAGCAATTATCTTTATTTCAACTTTATATTCAGGCTTCATCAATAATGCCTGTACAGTACAACGTACAGGTGCACTTCCCGCAACGACCCATGCATCCCATGCTTGGTTCATCCCAGCAAAATCAGCTTTATCAGCCAAGAAAATTGTTGCATCGAGGATTTTGCTTTTATCCGAACCTATACGCTCTAACATGACATCAATTGCAGCAAGTGTATTGGCGGTTTGCGCCACGATATCGGCATCGAGGTTTTCTGGCACGCTGGTGTAGTAAACAACATTATTATGAATAACAGCTTCAGACCAACGATTATCTGGGTCAATACGTTTAATGGACATAATCATTCCTTATTATACATGTAACTCAAGAATAGCAGCTTGATAGCCGGATGAAAATCAGTTGTTCAACCAAGTATTAATTAGCTCAGCAGGGTAAGCCAACTCATGGTAAAGTGTGCTACTCATTTTTTTGATAAATAGGTTTTTGTTGTGCACGATGATTTTTCTGCGGATGGCTTTTTAGCCAGAACAATTCCTGGTTTTCAACCTCGTGAAGCTCAGGTTACTATGTCCAAAGCCGTAGCTGAGTCGATTGAACAGCAACAGGTGCTGGTGGCTGAAGCGGGAACGGGAACAGGAAAAACCTATGCTTATTTAGTGCCAGCATTGCGTAGTGGGAAAAAAGTTATTGTTTCAACAGGGTCAAAAGCACTACAGGATCAATTATATCATCGGGATTTACCCTCAATAATCGAAGCGATGAACTATACTGGGCGCACAGCTTTATTGAAAGGGCGCTCCAATTACTTGTGTTTAGAAAGGTTAGATCAGCAATCATTAGGTGGCGGAAGCCTCGAACCAGAAATTTTATCTGCCGTTGTTAGGTTACGTAGTTGGTCAATAGAGTCTGAGTTAGGCGACACCAGTACTTGCCATGATATTGCTGAGGATAGCCCGGTTTGGCCACTAGTCACTAGTACCAATGATAATTGTCTGGGAAGTGATTGCCCTCGTTATAAAGAGTGTTTTGTTCTCAAAGCTCGCCGTAAAGCTTTAGAAGCGGATATTGTCGTCGTCAATCATCATTTATTCATGGCGGATAGAGTCGTCAAAGATACGGGGTTTGGGGAACTAATCCCCCAAGCAGAGGTGATGATTTTTGATGAAGCACACCAAATTCCAGATATTGCCAGCCAATATTTTGGCCAACAGTTAAGTAGTCGTCAATTACTTGACCTTGCCCGGGATATGGTCATGACGTATCGAACGGAGTTGAAAGACCAAGTACAACTGCAAAAAAGTGCGGATAGGCTAACGCAAAGCACGTTAGATTTTAGGTTGAATTTGGGGGAAAACAGCTTCCGTGGGAACTTACGTGACTTACTTAAGCTACCTGCAGTGCAAAGGGCGCTGACATTACTCGATGATTCATTAGAATTATGCTATGAGGTAATTAAAACCTCTTTAGGGCGCTCTCAAAGCTTAGATTCTATTTTCGAGCGAGTGACTATGTATCGCAACCGGCTAAACCGGCTTAAAGATGTTTCTATTGCTGGCTACAGTTATTGGTTTGAAAGCTATGGACGTCATTTTTTACTCGCTTTGACCCCATTAACGGTCGCAGAAAAATTTAGTGAGATGATTAATAGCACACCTGCGAGTTGGGTTTTCACATCAGCAACGTTATCTGTCAATGAAAAGCTAAGTCATTTTACAGACCGCTTAGGTTTGGTTAAAGCCAAAACATTATTACTGGCGAGCCCATTTGATTATCAACGTCAAACGTTGTTGTGTGTGCCGCGTTTTTTACCGGAACCGAATCAACGCGGAGTTGCGCAAAAACTGGCAACGATGTTACGGCCTTTAATCGAGAAAAACCAAGGGCGGTGCTTCTTTTTGTGTACATCTCATGTGATGATGCGTGAATTAGCCGAAGAATTTAAAGCCTCATTAACGTTACCCGTATTAATGCAAGGGGAGAGCAGTAAGAACAAACTGTTATCTCAGTTTATTGCGGCAGGAAACGCTGTGTTAGTCGCAACAAGTAGTTTCTGGGAAGGGGTAGATGTACGTGGCGATGAACTTACTTGTGTGATTATTGATAAACTGCCATTTACGGCACCAGATGACCCCTTATTGAGGGCGCGAATTGAAGACTGTGAATTACGCGGTGGCGACCCTTTTGCCGATGTACAGCTACCTGATGCTGTTATTACCTTAAAACAAGGTGTTGGTCGGTTAATTCGTGATACAAGTGATTATGGTGTGATAGTGATTTGTGATAATCGCCTAGTGACTCGTCCTTATGGTGAGGTATTTTTACGCAGCCTTCCTCCATCTCCACGGACGAGAAGCGTAACCAAGGCTATCGAATTTCTTGAAGAAAAAAGGCGACAGTCTCCCTAAAAAGAGTCAATTCCTTGGCGTTTTTCTGCTGTTACGGAAGTTGTTTGTGTTAATATGCATAACATCTTTTAATCAAAAATTATTAATTTGCCGGAGTTTAGGCATGTCGACCCGTATTCTTGCTGTTGATACAGCAACCGAAGCATGTTCAGTTGCACTTTGGGGTGATGGTGAAATCATTTCACGCTTTGCTATTTCCCCTCGTGAACATACACAAAAAGTTTTACCCATGGTTGAAGAGGTTTTGGCCGAAGCAGGTATGGGGCTAAACCAGTTAGATGCATTAGCATTTGGTCGTGGCCCGGGTAGTTTCACGGGAGTGCGCATTGGTGTAGGGATAGCACAAGGGTTAGCATTAGGTGCTGATTTGCCAATGATTGGTGTTTCTTCATTAATGACACTCGCTCAAGGTGCATTACGTCTCACGGGGCAAACGCAAGTCCTAGTTGCCATTGATGCACGTATGTCTGAAATCTATTGTGCTCAATATCAATATGTTGTAGATAGGCAATGGTTAGGTGAAGGCACAGAAGCTGTTCTACAACCTGATGACTTTAAAGCCCAATTCACCTCATTGACTGGGCAATGGTGCTATGCCGGTACAGGTTGGGCAGCTTATCCAACATTATTAGCTGGCGATAAGGCATTGAGTGATAGTCAGGTGACGTTACCTGATGCGCAAGACATGCTGCCAATTGCTGCACAGTTATGGCAACAAGGTAAAGCGATTGCAGTTGAAAATGTAGAACCAACTTATTTGCGTAATGAAGTGACTTGGAAAAAATTGCCCGGTAGAGAATAAGTTCAGCAGAAGTCATCAAAAATTGAATTGGCTGTATCTTATCACTAAATATATAGCCAATTTATTATCTAATTTAGGTAATACATAATATCTTGATAAATTAAAATACAAATCGAATTGTTTAAAAAGATAGGTTATTATTAAAAGGTAATGTATGCCTGTTTAACATATTGTGTTGTCTCAAATTAAGACTATTTTAAACAACACAATATAAAATTATACTATTGCTAATCGGAGGTGGTCTATGAATATTGAATTAAACTGCCGCACTGCACTTAAAGGTCTTTTTGTCGCAAGCGTATTAGCACTAACAGGGTGCGTCTCGATACCCGCATCAATTCAAGGGTCGGTACAAAACCCTACGGATAACTTAACATCCGTACAAAATGCACCTGAAATGTATATTGGTCAAGAGGCACGCTTTGGTGGAAAAGTCCTTGCTGTGGCAAATGAGCCGACAAGGACTCGCTTAGAAATTGCGGTGATGGCATTGAGTAAATACGATGCTGCACCTGAACTCAATGCTCCATCTATTGGTCGTATATATGCTTATTTGAATGGTTTCCGTGAGCCGAGTGATTTCACTAATCGTTACGTCACGGTAGTCGGTAAAATCACTGGTGAACAACCAGGTAAAGTCGGGCAAGTTCCTTACAAATATGTCACTTTAGATGTGACAGGTTTTCAACGTTGGAATATTGCACAAAGTGTTATGATACCACCGAGTGGGCCGTGGAATTATGGCTACTACGGGGACCCTTACTATTATAACCATCCTTGGGGGTGGGGATATGGCTATCCAGGCGGCCCGGCTCAGGTTCACACTTACTTAACTGAGTAATATTTTATCTCTGTTTTTGAACTTAAGACTCACTAAGTAAAAAGGAAAAGGCTGTTACCTTTAAAGTAATGGCCTTTTTTTGTGCTTGAAGATAAATAATGGCGTTCTTCGGCAGTCTTTTATACCACTAAAACTATCTTTTTTTGATATGGCAAGTTATTAAGCATCGATAAGCTCTCCAAACTTAGTGTAGTTCGGTGTATAATTACGTTATCTTGTATAGATTTACATCTATTTAATTAATCTTAAGACAAACAAGGCGGCATAGACCGCCTTGTTTTTTCTTAGAAGAATAAAATTTATTTAGTGATAGAGGTCTCAACCTTGACATTGTCTGTTTTTCAAACTGGTACGCTGAGTTAATAATTTGTTAAAACATGTGTTGAGTATAATAAATTCACTAAATTCAGGAGTAACATTTTGGAAAAAATCTGGCTAAAAAATTACCCTACTGATGTGCCGGAAGAAATCAATCCTGATCGCTTTGCCTCTTTGGCTGAGTTACTTGAAAACGCGGTTTCTCAATATGCTGATCAGCCTGCATTTATCAATATGGGCGCAGTCATGACTTATCGGAAGCTGGAGGAAAGAAGCCGTGCTTTCGCTGCTTATTTGCAAAATGGGCTTGGTCTAAAAAAAGGGGATCGTGTTGCATTAATGATGCCGAACCTCTTGCAGTACCCTATTGCTTTGTTTGGGATATTGCGGGCAGGTATGGTAGTGGTGAATGTTAATCCACTGTATACACCGCGAGAACTAGAACATCAACTAAACGATAGCGGTGCCGCAGCGATTGTGATTGTGTCGAATTTTGCTCATACGCTAGAAAAAATTGTTTATAACACCAAAGTTAAGCATGTCATTTTGACGCGAATGGGCGATCAACTCTCACGACCAAAAGCGACCATTGTGGATTTTGTTGTTAAGTATGTGAAACGCTTAGTTCCTAAATACAATTTACCCGATGCCATATCATTTCGTCGTGCAATGCATTATGGCTATCGTATGCAATATATTAAACCAAACATTGCAGGTAGTGATTTGGCTTTCTTGCAATACACGGGGGGAACAACAGGGGTTGCCAAAGGCGCGATGTTAACCCATCGCAATATGTTAGCGAATTTAGAACAAGCGAGAGCAGCTTACGGCCCTGTGTTGAAGTTTGGGGAAGAGTTTGTTGTGACTGCATTACCTCTTTACCATGTATTTGCGCTGATGGTGAACTGTTTGTTATTCATCAATGTTGGGGGAGTCAATTTACTTATAACTAACCCGCGTGATGTACCAGACACGGTGAAGCAATTAGGGCGTTATCCTGTTACATCCATTACTGGGGTGAATACATTATTTAATGCATGGCTTCATAATGATGAATTTAAGAAGTTAGATTTTTCACGTTTACGTCTTTCGGTTGGTGGGGGGATGCCAGTACAAAAAGCAGTGGCTGAAAAATGGCAGCAGCTCACCGGGAAACATTTGCTTGAAGGGTATGGTTTGACAGAATGTTCACCATTAGTGACGGGGAACCCCTATACCTTAACGTCTTATAGTGGAAGTATTGGTTTACCTGTTCCATCAACTGATGTTAAATTCCTTGATGATGATGGTCATGAAGTTGCCATTGGTGAACCCGGTGAAATGTGGGTAAAAGGCCCTCAGGTTATGAAAGGGTATTGGAATCGCCCTGACTCAACCGCGGAGGCCATCGTTGATGGCTGGTTAGCGACAGGGGATATCGCTGAAATAGATACTGAAGGCTATATTCGCATTGTTGATCGCAAAAAGGACATGATTATTGTTTCTGGTTTTAATGTTTATCCAAATGAAATTGAAGATGTCATTTCGGCACACCCTGATGTGATTGAATGCGCTGCAATTGGTGTTCCTAGCGAAAGTACAGGGGAAGCCGTTAAAGTGTTTGTTGTGACGAAAAATACGAATTTAACTGCTGATGAACTTAAAACCTTTTGCCGTCGTTCGTTAACCGCGTATAAAGTGCCTAAGTTATTTGAATTTCGTGATGAATTACCAAAATCTAACGTAGGTAAAATTTTACGTAAAGATCTGCGTGATGAAGAAAAATTGCAAAGAGATAAAACACCAGTATGATGATGGTTTAGTCTCATAAAGATAATAAGTAACGCCGGTTTATACCGGCGTTACTGTGATGAAAATATAAAAAGAGAAACTTGTTTTGAATTATCGTTTAGTAACTACAGATAGTGAACTAGCCCAAATATGTCAAGAAGCGAGCCATGCGCCATGGCTTGCGTTGGATACCGAGTTTGTTCGTACCAGAACGTATTATCCTCAATTAGGTTTGCTACAGCTGTATGATGGAAAGCAAGTTTCGTTGATTGACCCGTTATCAATAACGGATTTTAGCCCGTTCAAAGCACTTTTGACTAACCCAAATCAAATTAAGTTCTTACATGCGGGCAGTGAAGATCTCGAAGTCTTTATGCATGATTTCGGCTGCGTTCCTGAACCCATGATTGACACGCAAATTATAGCGGCTTTTTTAGGGTATCCTATTTCGTGTGGTTTTGCGTCGTTGGTATCAGAACATCTGGGAATTGAGTTGGATAAAAGTGAGTCTCGTACTGATTGGTTAGCGCGCCCATTGAGTGAAAAACAGTGTGATTACGCAACAGCGGATGTGCTGTATTTACTACCATTAGCTGAAATCCTGATGGCTAAAGTGATGGAGGCTGGGTATTTAGAAGATGTTAAAGATGAGTGCCAACGTGTTGTCGCTCGTCGTCAAAAAACACTCAAACCGGAAAAAGCATACCTAAATATTCATAATGCTTGGCAATTACGTGATGAACAACTCGCGTGTTTACAGTTACTCGCGGCATGGCGATTAAATCAGGCAAAAGCTCGTGATATGGCAATTAACTTTGTTGTAAAAGAAGAGCACTTGTGGAAAGTGGCTCGTTTTTTACCGGGTTCTCTCGGCGAACTTGATAGCTTAGGTTTGACGGGGCAAGAAATCCGTTGTCACGGTAAGCGTTTGTTAGCTATTGTGGATCAAGCTAAAAAACTTGATGCAAGCCAATATCCTGCACCTGTGGCAAATATTACTGAACAAAGTGAATATAAAAATCTCTTTAAAGAAATTAAAGCTATCGTCAAAGATATCGCTGAAAATGAAAAATTTAATGCAGAATTATTAGCCTCAAGAAGGCAGATTAACCAGTTACTTTCTTTACATTGGGGGCTAAAAACTTCGGCAACGCCCCCTGAGCTTCTCGATGGTTGGCGTGGAAAGTTGCTTGCAAAACCTATTTCAAAGTTACTAACAAACGTATAATCGTTTAAGGTACAGGGGGTTTTCCCTTGTACCTACTAAAAACATCCTTTTCAGTTATATTATCATTTCATTTAATTACTCTAACAAATAAATTCTAGTTAATCGTCTGCTATATTTAAATTAAAATTGGTTTTTAATTAAATTTACTCTTAAAAATAAACAAACAAAAAAGAGTAAAGGGGGATAATATAATTAATTACTATAAGGTTATTTTTTAATAAACTGAAAATAAACCACTATTTCACGTTTTTTGTATGCAGTTATTGTCTCATTATTGCTACATGGTGGGCTAACTTATTACAGTCTACGGAGCAGTTCAGTATCTGCAAAAATATTGGTACCGATTAATTCAGATGTCATAACGGTTGCTTTATCTCAATTACTGGTTGAAAAACAAATCGCTAAAACTGAAGACCCCCTTGTTGGTTCGAGTGGATTAATGAGTTCGCCAGTTGAATTGGAAAGCGCACTAATTGAGGTCGCAAAAAAACAGTGAAACGTATAGCAAAGACAGGTCATCAAAAACAAAAATTAATTTGAATCAGCCCAAGAAAAGCTCATAGAGTGAGAATAAATTGAACAGCCTATCTTATTATTTCTCATTAGAGAAATAATAAGATAGAAAGACTGGCATCACAGCGATGTAATGCTTGGGTTGAAAAGCAAGCCGCCATAGTAAATAGCGGCTTCTTTGCAAATTATTTTTCAGCTGTTGAACTTTTTATTTCGTCACCTTCAGGTAACGTAACATTGAGCTCTAGAACAGAGATATCATCGCCTTTTTGTTCAAACTGCACTGATAACATATCAGGGTCAACCTGAACATATTTACAAATAACTTGCAGAATATCGCGTTTCATATCGGCCAGATATGGGGGTTCACTATCACCACGGCGACGTTCTGCAACGATGATTTGCAATCGCTCTTTTGCGATATTCGCTGTCGGTTTTTTTCTCGACAGAAAGAAATCCAATAAAGCCATTATTTATCCCCCAAATAGGCGTTTTAAGAAACCTTTTTTCTCTTCTTCAATGAAACGGATAGGGCGTTCTTCGCCTAAAATACGTGCAACACAATCATCATACGCTTGGCCCGCTTCGGACTCAGTATCTAAAATAACGGGTTCACCTTGGTTAGATGAGCGCAGTACCGATTGATCTTCAGGAATAACACCAATTAAAGGAATGCAAAGGATTTCAAGTACATCTTCCATACTTAGCATATCACCGCGGGTAACACGGCCTGGGTTATAACGAGTCAGTAGTAAATGTTCTTTAATTGGCTCTTCACCTCTTTCAGCACGACGTGATTTAGAGGCTAAAATACCTAAAATACGGTCAGAGTCACGGACGGAAGAAACTTCTGGGTTTGTAGTAATAATAGCTTCATCAGCAAAGTAGAGCGCCATTAATGCGCCACTTTCAATACCAGCTGGTGAGTCACAAACGATAAAGTCAAAGCCCAAGTTATCACTTAATTCATCAAGGACTTTAGCGACCCCCTCACGAGTTAATGCATCTTTGTCGCGAGTTTGTGAAGCGGGTAAAATAAATAGGTTTTCGGTGCGTTTATCTTTAATCAGTGCCTGATTTAGGGTAGCGTCACCTTGGATGACGTTCACGAAGTCATACACTACTCGACGTTCACACCCCATAATAAGGTCAAGGTTACGTAGGCCGATATCAAAATCGATCACTACCGTTTTGTTTCCTTTTTGTGCCAGGCCAGTAGCTATGGCCGCGCTTGAAGTGGTTTTACCAACGCCACCTTTACCAGAAGTCACTACAATTATGCGTGCCATGAATAATTCCTTGTAAATAAGGTCTAAATTAAATATTCGATGTTAAGTTTATTATCAACTAAACGAAGTTTAGTTGCTTTGGCAAGATAATCAGCAGGGATTTGATCGCTCAACCAATATTCACCTGCAATTGAAACTAATTCAGCTTGCAAGTGAGTACAGTAAATCTGGCTTTCAACATCACCAGAGGCACCTGCTAATGCGCGACCTCTCATCATGCCATATATATGAATATTACCATCTGCTAACAGTTCTGCACCTGCGCTCACATTACTTGTGACGATTAGATCACTATTTGGTGCGTAAATGCGTTGCCCAGAACGAACAGGGGTATTTATAATTCGAGTTTTACGATACAGCGGCTCAGTTTGAACCGTCGTAACCTGAGTTTCAGCTTGCACTTCAACAGGTTTTTGGCTTTTACCTTCATTCAATACCGGTAAACCAACATCATTTGCTTTTTGTCGTAACTGTGGGTCAGTACATCCGCTGACACCGACAATTCGTAAACCAGCTGAAATAACGGACTTGTGAATACTCGATAAGTCTACATTTGGTGATAGTTCAGCAATATTAATTACGACAGGGGCATTTTTAAAGAAGTCAGGAGCTTGACTTACTTTATCTTGCAGCGCTTTTTTGATGAGTTTAGGCTCTTCACTGTATAAGTGAATTACTGAAAGAGTAAAACTGCTGCCTTTAAGTTCTATTGGCGATTGTGGCATCTATCTAGACTCAGCAAATTAAAATTTCCGAAACAATCCTCGGGTGAAGATATTCTGTAAAACAATAGCATGTTATAGTTACTGTATTCTTCAAGCAAGCTAATGAACTAAGAAAAAGAGTTAAATATAATGATTTGTGCAATTTATAGAAGCCCTAAGCGTGAGCAAACTTATCTTTATATTGAAAAGAAAGATGATTTTTCACGGGTTCCTGAGGACTTATTAGCCCAATTTGGAACACCACAATTTGCTATGCTTATTGCGTTGGATAAACGCGACAGGCTTGCCAATGCTGACTTAGCACGTGTTAAGGCCGATCTTATCGATGTTGGTTATTACCTACAATTCCCACCTCCGGTGGAAAATTTGCTTTCAGAACACAAAGAACTGAATAACTGAAGCAAATTAAGAAAATCCTGAAAAGTAATTCTGTCTGGAGGATACGAATGAAACCAACATTATTATATACATTAGTCGCTGGTTTGCTTTTAGCAAGTTGTTCTGCGACACAACCTGAATCCGTGGTAACTCAACCGATTACTGCAAAACAAAACGAGGCAATAATTCAAGAAGTTGCCGCGCTAGATAAAGCATTTCCAATTGAACAACGTGAACCAGAGCAATTTCCTGCCTATGTGGAATTACTAAAAGAACATGCTGTTGCACAAGGGATTAAACCCGCAACGATTGAGCGAGCCTTTGCTAATATACATTTTATAGAGCGAGTGGTAAAAGCAGATAAAGGTCAGCCAGAAAAAAGAGCGACCGTTACATTAGCCAGCTATTTAAAAAATGTCTTGCCACAATCACGGGTTAACGCAGGGTATAATAAATACTTAGAAAATAAAAACTTGTTGGATTCCACTAGCCAAAAATATGGGGTGCCACCCCAATTTATTGTATCGTTATGGGGATTAGAAAGTGGATTTGGGCGCTCTCAAGGGAAAGAGGATGTCATTTCTGCTCTTGCGACACTGTCGTTCGAAGGGCGTAGAGAGGCGCTTTTTAGTAAACAATTATTAGCCGCACTTGAAATAATGGATAAAGGCTTCATTCCAGAAGACCAGCAATTGAAAGGTTCATGGGCCGGGGCGATGGGGCAGAGCCAATTTATGCCAACCTCATACTTATCCTATGCCGCAGATGGCGATGGCGATGGGAAAATGGATATATGGGCTAATAAGGCCGATGTTTTTGCCTCTATTGCCAATTACCTATCAACTGAGGGCTGGCAATCACAATTACCTTGGGGTTATCAAGTCACTTTACCTGCTGATTTCAATCGAACTCTGGAAGGCGTAAAAACTGAACAAGGGAAAACAGTGAGCGAATGGCAACAATTAGGTGTTAAATTGCCTACAAGTGCGCAATTATCTCCAGACGTGAAAACATGGGTAGTTATCCCTGATGATCCAGAAGGGAGAACATTTTTAGTGACTGAAAACTTTCGCACCATTATGCATTGGAACCGCTCATATTATTTTGCACTGAGTGTTTGTATGATGGCAGATGGCATCGCTAACAAAATAAAATAATGATAGTAGATAGGAGTCCCCTTATGTATCAACATCGTGATTGGCAAGGTGCGTTACTTGATTTCCCAGCAAACAAAGTAGTTTGTGTGGGTAGTAACTATGCAAAGCATATTAAAGAGATGGGGTCAGCGGTTCCTGAAGAGCCTGTGGTTTTTATTAAGCCAGAAACAGCTTTATGCGATATTACACAATCAATTGTTATTCCAAAAGATTTTGGTGAGGTTCACCATGAAATTGAAATGGCAATTTTAATTGGTATGCCGTTAAAAAATGCCGATGAAGACCGAGTTTCGCGTTCTATTGTCGGTTATGCAGTTGCTCTGGATTTAACATTACGGGATCTACAAGCTAAATTTAAGCAAGCAGGGCAGCCATGGGAAAAAAGCAAAGCTTTTGACGGTTCTTGCCCAATTTCTGGTTTTATTCCTGTTAGTAACCCGAATGACCTACAAAATATTGAGCTTTCTTTGGAAATTAATGGTGAAGTTCGCCAAAGCGGCTCGACGCGTGATATGATCACCCCAATTTTACCACTGATTAGCTATATGTCCCGTTTCTTTACTCTACGTGCAGGGGATGTCATTTTGACTGGGACTCCTGAAGGTGTAGGCCCATTGGCTTCTGGTGATATGCTGAAGTTATCGATAAATGATCATTCGTTGACTACTCGAATTATTTAATTATAGGATTAATTAGTATTATGTCGCAGTTTTGGCAAGTTAAAACATTGGATGAAATGACGGATGAGGAATGGGAGTCTCTCTGTGATGGGTGTGGGCAATGTTGCTTACACAAATTAATGGATGAAGACACTGATGAAATCTATTTTACTAATGTAGCTTGCAATCAGCTAAATTTAAAAACATGTCAATGTAAGCATTATGAAGACAGGTTTAGTTATGAAGCGGACTGTATTAAACTTAATCGTTATAATTTAGAAACGTTTGAGTGGTTACCCAATACGTGTGCTTATCGTTTGTTACTTGAAGGTAAGTCGCTCCCTGCTTGGCATCCATTGAAAACAGGTTCAAAAGCTGCGATGCATAGTGAGGGTATTTCGGTTCGCCATATTGCTGTAAAAGAAATTGATGTGGTGGATTGGGAAGAACACATTATGAACCGGCCTATGGGTAGGGGGTAATATTCCCCCTCATTGGTAAGGTAATTTTAATGGGTATCTCTTTACTAACCGCAGCTTTATCTATTCTCATCAATGCATCTTTATTGCCTGCTCTTGGGGTTTTTATCGAAAAATTCTGTCAGTATGCAGAGATGATGCTTTATACATTTTAGATATTATTGAGTTAAATAGAATCAATAATATCGAAAGAACTATTTTGAAATAATGTCAGTTTTAAGCATAAATATTATTTCATATGTTGACTTTAACGATAAAAAATTATTTATTAATATCACTCGATTGTTTTAGCTTATTAAAAACACTCCATTTATTAAGCTGTAATTTCCAATTAAACTGTGCCTTAGAACACATTTATTATTGTAGTTACGCAAAAAAAAGCCTATTTATAATAACAGCCGCACAACTAGCGGCTCCTTGCTTTGCTTTTATAAAGATAGTTCGCTACCCTATTTTAACAGAAGTGATTTGAGGGTCTGGAATGAAAACGTTTGGTGTTGTGCTCACAATCATTGGGTTAATTACAGCGATTATTTCTTATAATATGGATGTTAGTATCCCTATTGTTTATGGAGAGTCGATTAAAGACACAGGCTTAGCATTTGATAGGCAAAATTATATTATTGGTAGTTTGTTGGTTGCTTTTTTTGGTGTATTAATTGTTATTTTTGATAGTAGAAAGCGTAAATAATAAGGCCGCTTGGGGTGATAAGTCCTCTCTTTTTCTTACTAGATATAGACTAAAATCACTAAAATTAACTAACTATAATCCTATGTATTCCTTCCATATAGCAGAAAGAGTCTAAACCCTTAGATTCTTTTTTATCTTATCGACACAAATTGTCGTATCCAAAATAATAATGACATTTTTAATATACAACACTAACGTGTAGTATTTTTACCTACTAAAAGGTGATATTTACGGTAATTTGTTGTTAGTTTGCTATTATTTATTTATAATAAGCTGGCCTAACGTAAATAGGGGGTTGTGTGAAAAAAATATTCATTTTTACTGCGTTAATAGCAGTAGCGGGTTGTGTATCTAAAAATACTAAAACAGAGCCTCAACAAGCAGTAGGGATGCCTAATCCTGCATCGGTATATTGTGTACAATCTGGTGGTAAATCTGAGACGGTTGATACTCCTAGCGGGCAGGTTGGCTATTGTATTTTGCCTTCAAAAGAAAGAATAGAAGAATGGGAGCTATATCGTAAAGGCCATTCAAACTAACCTTCCTTTTCATCGTTATTAGCAAAGGCTCTACTCCTTATGGGCTTTTGCTATACCACCATCAGGCATTCTCCTTTTTTAGTGATTAATCATTTCAATTTATTAGCCGATATTAAATGAGTATCAATCGTTTTTTGCTCGTCATAAAGCAGATAACGGAATGATATGTTGCAGATAGTATCCGTCAACTATTCCGTATGTAGTTTAGGCGACATTTTAAGAAAGGCATATTGATTTAGTAAAGGTAAGCTAGTCGGTATATGGCAAATTATTGATATAAAATATTTTTATCTGTTAATGTCTCAAAATTGTTAAATTATGGTACTAAAATGGAGATAGCTACTTTATGTTATGTAATCGACAAAAAATGAGTGTTATTCATGGGATTGAATTGTTTGAAAAACGGTAAACTCTCCTTTTTATGCTTAAATGAGGGTAAGAAAAACATCATTTATTGATAGCTTTAAGCTTAGGATCACACTTTAACACACTATGAGAGTAAATTAGGAATATTCTTAATGATAAAAAACAGTGTATAGATCACATTTTTGGCTGTTGTTCGGTTTAGGAAAACACCCGTATTTTCATATGGTTATAAAATAGAAAAATTGACATAAGTTAGTTTATAGTTTGTGCAACTATTCTGTTTTTTTATTTTATATCAAAAACAATGATAATTTTTTCTAACATAGACTTACTTGTACAAGTTGATATTGAGTTTTTAGTAATAATTTAGAGTTGAATGAAAAGAGGATTATATTGCGATTTTATCGTCATTTTCGTTATCATTCTAAATTTCCCCTCATCATATATATTATTATTTTAATTAAAATCGATGTTTATTCCTCCAAAACACACATTTCAGAATTTTAATAACGACCAAAGCTGACTGTTGATATAAAAACTCAATTATACACTCATAGTGTTTTTTTTTAGGTTTTTAGCATAAAAATTCGGTATTAAATTTTTTTTTGAAATCGAAATTTATTACTAATATTAGTGATTATACATTAATAAAATTAATGATACTATCTTTAAAGGATGATCGTTAATGGATGTGTGTTAGTGTTATTTTGCGACTAAAAGTATCAAAATGTGTAATTTAGTATCATTTAAATATGATAAATGTATTTTTTGTTGTTCATATAAATCTAATTTATTAGGAATTAATAGATAATTAAATCTATAAGTCAATAAAATTAAGATTTTTTTCTAAAATGTAAGCGTAACACGAGTAGTTTAGTGAAATAACCATATCAAGTAATTCAATCAATAGATCAGTTTTAATAGGTGTGGCCTATTAAAAAATAAATAAGCGATGATAAAAACGATTTGATAAAACTTAAGTTATTATGTATCCTCTCTTCGAAATCATATAGAGCATATGATTATAAATTCTAAATAGGACTAATTAAGAAATACATTTATTTGCATTAATACGAATGGTTCAAAATGAAGCATAAGCTACCGGTCATACTCTATGTATGACTAGGCTCTTGCATTTATTTTTTGCCTAACAATAAAACAAAAAACTTAATCAGTTCTTTTTAATGTAAAAAATAAATACCCTCATATTAGGAAATGAAAATGAAGAAAGTACTACTGACTGCAGTTGCAACAACTATTATTGGCTTATCAACAGCTAACGCTGCAAGCACCAACGTTGGTGGTGGCCAAGTTAATTTTCACGGTAAAGTGACCGATGTTTCTTGTACTGTTTCTGTGGATGGACAAGGTAGTGATGCTAGCGTTTACTTAGCGCCAGTTTCATTAACAGAAGTTCGTGATGGTGGTGCAGATGCATTGTTAAAACCAAAATCTTTTGTTATTGACGTAACTAATTGTGTTGCAGCAGATGTTAAAGATGTAGCTAATGATTCTGCGATCGATAAAACGTTATTAAACGTTAACTGGACTGGTGGTAACTTACTGCAAGGTGCATCAGGTAACTCAGAAGGTTACTTAGCAAATACTGAAACTACAGGTGCTAAAAATATTCAATTAGCACTTTCAACTGATGATAGCTCTGACTTATCAGGTAAAATCATTCCTGGTAACCCATCTCAGAAAAAAGTTAAAGGTGACTTAACTAAAGTTGAGAATGGAGCTCGTTTCCAATACTACGTTGGTTACGCAACTTCTACACCTAAAGATGTCACAACAGGTGAAGTTAAAAGTTATGCAACTTATGAAATCACTTATCAATAAGAAAGTAATAAGTTAATTCCTTATTAGTTTTAATTACGTAAGCATTGTTTAAATATTAATTTAATCAGCATTACTTTGATAAGCGGTAGGTATACTGCCGCTTTTATTTTGAGGTTCAAATGAAAGCAATAGTATTTATCTTCTGCTTCATTTTCAGTATGCATTCATTTGCTAATAATATTATCGTTAATGGTACACGGTTTATTTATCCTGGAAATGAAAAAGAAATTACCGTGCAATTAAATAATACTGCCGATCGTCCTGCAATTGCACAAGCGTGGCTTGACACAGGTGATGCGTCAGAAACACCAGATACGATAAAAACACCATTTCAGATTACACCACCAATTTCGCGTGTAGAAGCTAAAGGTGGGCAAACGTTACGAATCAAATTAATGGATAAAGGAAGTATTCCTCAAGACCGCGAAAGCTTATGGTGGTTGAATATTTTGGATATTCCCCCTATGGCTAAAGCTAAAGAAGGGGATAGTCAGAATGTATTGCAATTAGCGATCCGTTCTAGATTTAAATTCTTTTATCGACCAACAGGGCTGAGTAGCCGTGAATTAGCGCCAGAGCAACTTGTTATAAAAGCAAATGGCAAGGGCATTATTATAGATAACCCGACACCTTACTATATTACCATTACAAAAATTTCAACAGATGGTAAATCTGGGTTAAATGAAAAAACAATTTTATTAGAACCAAAAAGTCAAACAACAGTTGAATTAAAACAAGCCGTAAGGTCAGGAAGTCATATCGTAATTAATAATATTAATGATTATGGGTCAGATATTGCGGTGAAAACCACCGTTAAATAGGAATATATAATGAAACAGCGAGAGTTAATAAATAAATATAGCAATACGCTCTCTGTGACTTGCTTTGTCACTGCATGCATGGTGCCTACATTTAATGCTTGGGGTGAAGAAGATACAACCTATGAATTTAATAGTGGTTTTATTATAGGTAGTAAGGAAGATGTTGATTTAACGCGTTTCAATTCTTCAGGGATCAGCCCCGGTAAATATTCAGTTGACGTATATACGAATAACAATTGGAAGGGGCGCTACGATCTTAATTTTGAAGAACAAAAAAACGGTCAACTAGGAGTGTGTTATACACCAGAAATGCTTTCTGACTTTGGTATTAATATTGAAAAGCTAAATCCTACGGTTAGTAAAGATAGTAATACTTGTTTACCTTTAATGGATTGGAATGATCAAAAAGACGTTGTAGATACATTTCATTCTTCTACATTGCGTTTGGATATTTCTGTTCCACAAATATATGAACAGAGAACTTCCCGTGGTTATGTTTCTCCTCAATTTTGGGAAACGGGCATTCCTGCACTAAATATCGGTTATATGGCTAACTATTATGATAACCATACCAGTGGCTCAAAGGGAACGAATAACGCTAGCGCTTATTTAGGGCTGAATGCTGGTTTAAGTTTTGATGGGTGGCTACTCAAACATATTGGAAACTTTAATTGGCAGCGTCATGGCGGGACGAATTGGAATAGCAATCAAACATATCTGCAAAAACCAATCGCCGAACTAAAATCAAAAGCGACAGCAGGGCAGTTTTATACCGATGGTGATCTCTTTGACAGTATTAGTTTGCGTGGTGCAAAACTAGCAACAGATGACAATATGTATCCTGATGGAATGGCAACATACGCGCCTGAAATCAGAGGAATAGCACAAAGTAATGCCTTAGTAACAGTAACACAAAATAACTCTATTATTTATCAAACAACGGTTTCACCTGGGCCTTTTAGCTTGACGGATGTTTATCCATCAGGTTACGGGAATGATTTGGTTGTAACAGTAAAAGAAGCTGACGGAAGTGAAAGTAGCTTTAGCGTGCCATATTCATCATTAGCACAGCTATTACGTCCTGGTTTTACACGTTATCAAGTTGCTGGTGGTAAAGCTGATGCTGATGGGTTGAGAAATCGTCCATTTATTATGCAAGGTACTATTCAACATGGTTTGAATAATACGTTTACGCTTTATGGTGGTGTCACTGCATTTGATGACTATCAAGCTTACTTAGTTGGTACTGGTGTTAACACTGGGTTTGGTGCAGTTGCTGTGGATTTAACTCAGTCTAGAACCGCATTTAAATATAGAACAGAAAATGGGCAAAGTTACCGTCTAACATTTAGTCGTTTGTTTACTCAAACGGATACTAACTTGGTATTAGCTGCTTATCGGTATTCAACGAAAGATTACTATAACGTCAGTAATGCATTATATGCGATAGATAACGATAAGCGTGGTGTAGAGAATACATTAGGACGTGAGAAAAATGGCTTTAGTTATACAGTAAATCAAAACCTTCCTGATGGTTATGGTGGGGTTTATTTTACGGGCCGTATTTCTAATTACTGGGATAAGTCAGGGACAGAAAAGCAATACCAACTGAGTTATAACAATAATTTTAATCGTCTTTCTTATGGCGTCGCATTTATGAGAGTTTATGCAGAAAATACCAATAATAAAAAAGATGACCGCATCAACTTAAACTTTAGCTACCCACTGTATTTCGGTGAGAGTCAGAGCGCAACATTAACTTCAAATACGGCATTCAATAATGAAAAATTTGGTTCCAGCCAAATCGGTGCGAGTGGTGCATTTGATAGAGATAATAATTGGACTTATGGCATAAATACTTCCGTTGCAAATGGTGGACAGAAAAATATTGGTTTGAATACGGGGTATCGTGCACCGTTTGTTAATACGAATGCGAACTATAGCCAAGGTCAGGGGTATCGTCAGTTTGGGCTTGGTGCAAATGGTTCAATGATTGTGCACTCTGAAGGCATCACATTCACACCAAATACTTCAACAACGTTGGCTTTAATTGAAGCGAAAGGTGCGGAAGGTGCATCAATCATGGGAGCTCCGGGAACACGGATTGACGGAAATGGTTATGCTGTTGCTCCTTATGTCAGAGCTTATCGCATTAATAATGTAGAAATTGATCCAAAAGGAAGTCCTGAAGATATTGTTTTTGAAAATACAGCAACGCAAGTTGTTCCTTATGAAGGGAGTATCGTTAAGGTTAAATTTGGTACTAAAGTCGAAAAGAATATCGCATTTAATGTTGTAAGAGCTGGAAATAAGCCATTGCCATTTGGGGCGAATGTTACTGATATAGATGGTGAGTCCATAGGTATCGTTGGTCAAGGTGGTACAGTATTTATTAGTAGCGAAACTGCAAAAGTGGCAATTATAAAATGGGAAAACGGGCAGTGTTCATTTTCTTTAGAAGCTGGCAATAGTAAGGAAAGTTTATGTCAATAACGAAACAAATTTGCTTGTATATCGGAGTTGGTGTGTTTCTTACCGCGAGTTATGCTTCTGCGTATTGTAATAGGACTTCAACTCGGACATATGAATTAAATATGCAGATGGGGAGAGTCGTGGTAGACCCTAACTTAAATGTTGGCGATACCATTGCGGAGCAAACATGGGATATGCGGGAAAACTCAAGTGCTATTTATGCGTATTGTACGAGGAATACACCGATAACAGCCTCCGTAACTATGCCAAGTTTAGTTCCAGTAGGGAACAAAATTTACCAGACAAATGTGCCAGGAATTGGTATGAAATTTCACCGTGAAGGTGCAGTGAGAATGACGTACCCGGATACATTTTATGCGCCTTCATCAAGTAACTATTATCTTGCGGGTTCAAAATTTATTTTAACTCTGGTGAAAACTGCTCCGGTTACCGGTTCTGGAACTATAGCGAGTGGCCTTTATACGTCTTATGGATATACTCCAAACAACAACCCGTTTTTAATTACTAAGTTAGATGCTGAAGCTATCACAATAGTTTCACCTTCTTGCCAAGTTGAAGGGGGAACTGAAAAAAATGTGTATCTTGATCCTATTAAGCGCTCACAACTGAATGGTACAGGGGCGACGGCAGGCGAAAAAGATTTTGATATTCGATTAATATGCAGTGGTGGTGTTAGCATTTCTGGTTTTACAAATGTTAATATGACTTTCAGCGGCGATATTCCAACAAATATGAATAATCGACAAGGTGTTTTGGTTAATCAGAATAAATCCAGTAGCGGAGCTACAGGGGTTGGTATTCAAGTTTTAGAACGTAAAGCTAATAAACCACTTATGTTTAATGAAAAATACAAAGTTGGACGTTTAGTTGACCGACAAACAAAATATCTTGATTTAAATTATAAAGCTCGTTATTACCAATATGGCCGTACAATTTCTGCTGGGGAAGTAAATTCTAAAATGGTTTTTAATATTACCTATGATTAAAGTTTTATACATAAATTTTGATTTAGTGTGATTATAATTAAACTAAATTTTTGGTGCTGTTCTGTAAGTTGATAAAATCAACTTTAAATAAATGGCTAATCTTTATGTAGAAGATTAGCCATTTTATTTTAATAATCTTAGAAAAATAAAAGTACAAATAACATGGCATAAAAATGCTTATGTTATTTGTACTTTATTTGTATGAACTTAATGTTTTGGTTGTATTAATATTGATCTTTAGAAGGGGCGATAACACTTTCAGCGGTGTATCTTAACTCTTGATTAAGTTCATTAGATAGTCCATTTTCGTTTGATTTTGAACTACTTACATAACCTTGAAAAAACCATTCAATAGGGCAATTTAGCGCTTCTGCGATATCAACTAAATGATTAATTGGTATTTTATTAATACCATTTTCATAACGTGATATTTGTTGTTGGCTTAAATTTAGTTTATTAGCTAAATTGGCTCCAGATAGACCTAGTTCTTTTCTCCGGTTTTTTATCTTGATACCTATTAGAGTATGAATGTCAATATGACATCCTCAATTTATATGAAGGGTTATATTTAATATTTTTAATAAGATTTACATTATATAGTATATTAAAAACTAAAGTACTTTAAAAGTTCTAATGATGATAATTATGATAAAAATCTCCATTTACAACTAATGATTAATAAAAAATAACATTATTTTTAGTAGGGGGATTGTATCACTTAATAAGTAAAAATAATTAATTTTATTTTATTACTTGAAAGTAAGGTTGTTAGCGCAAGTGGAAGATAGGAAATTTAGCTTAATACTTTCAATCTGGGCATGTTTTATATTGGAAGTACTATAGGTAACTCTATAAATACAACCAATTACGATATCTTTAATAGCAAACTATAAAATTCAAATGAAAAAGTTAAGAATGTGGTGTTATATTGTTAATTTTATGCTTAATATATTAACTCTAAATATAAGTTAACTATAAAACACACGCTTTAATAGGTTAATAATATTAATAAAATGTGAGTGTTTATTAATTTAAATAAATGCTTAAATAATCTTATATGATGACTTTTTCAAATGGGTCATGTTTTGGGTTTTGGTTCCATATATACTCCATTTTAATAGCGATATCAGTTGCTATATTTAACCCATAGAAATCATTAACAATTTGCAACGACATATCAATACCGGCACTAATACCTGAAGAGGTATAAAATTTTCCGTCATGCACCCATCTTGCACTAGGTTGCCATAAAATTTTTTTATTTAGCGATGTAACCCAGTCATAGGCTAGTTTATTGGTGGTTGCGCGAAGCCCATTTAAAAGAGGGGTTTTTGCAATGAGTGCAGATCCTGTACAAACTGAAATCACAGTATCAGCAAACTCAAATTGTTTCATTAACCATTGGATGTACCTATCGTCTTGCGATAAAGGCCGAGTGCCTTGTCCCCCTGGGATTAAAATATGTTTATAGCGAGGCTTATCTACTCGTATAGTTTCAAGTGTGACACCTTGTGAGCTAGTCATAGGTAAGCCAGATGGGGAAATAAAGTTAATTTTGCAATTATCTAAGCGGCCAAATACCTCTACAGGCCCCATGACATCAAGGGTTTCAAATTCATTAAAAAGAATGATAGCAATAGAGTCTAACGTCATAAGTCTCTCTGGCATTTCAGTAATGTGGCTATTTTGCCATGATTATTACTTCATTATTGGGATTTTGTGCACTTTATTAACACTAAAAGTAAGGGAAATTTTACAAATCATTCACACATAAACAAAATCACTAAAGTATACTGTAAATATGTATTGGTTTTTTTTACTCCCTGAACAATGAGGTTAAAAATGAAACTATATGTTTATGACCATTGCCCATTTTGTGTCAGAGCCAGAATGATTTTTGGTTTGAAAAAGTTAGCGGTAGAACAGGTTTTTTTACTGGATGATGATAAAGAAACACCTATCAGTATGATAGGTAAAAAAATGTTACCTATCTTGCAAAAAGAGGATGGCAGCTATTTACCGGAAAGCTTAGATATTGTCCATTATATTGATAGCCTTAATGAACCTAAATATGCTAATGGGGAGATTTTTCCTGAAATAGAAACTTGGTCTAAGGCTGTATCTTCAGTCGTTTATAAACTTGTGACACCTCGCTTCATTGAAACTGATTTTCCTGAAATCAGTACAACTAAAGCAAGGGAGGCTTATATTGAACGCTCTACCAAATCGCATGGTGATTTAGGAGAACTGAAGAAAGAAACTCACACTTTATTAATAGAGTTAGAACCTCAAATGTCATTATTAGATGCGTGGTTAGAAACACGTGGGGAAGTTATTGATATTAATGATTTTATTATTTTCCCGATTCTACGTAGTTTGAGTATTGTCGACGAATTGTCATTCAGTACAAATATTAGCCATTATATGACCCGTATTGCAGAAGCCGCGAAGATTAATTTACTGTTTGACCAAGCCAAATAATTTTTGTGTTAAATGAAAAATGCCTCCCAACAGGAGGCATTTTAGTCAATGGAATGCAAACAGTGAGTAGGTAATCTTGCCTGTTAATTCATATAATCACGTAAGGTATACACGAGTTTGTAATGCCCTTGAATCAAGACAAGTTGATTATTTTTCAACGTAACAGTTGCACCATCAGTTAACATTCGTTTTATTAATGGGTCCCATTTTGATAAATCTTCATCGACACATTCAAGTTCTGTTTTATTTAGATCTTTAACGGTAATTTTAGCATTGTTAATATTACCGAACCCGTTGAAATCATTGCACATTGATGCTGAAATAAACATTTTTTCACCAAAAGAAATAGATGGCGTTGTTTGTTTATTTTGAATCGTTTTGCCGTCAACTTCGGTCAGAATAAAACGATGGTGCATTAATTTATTTCTAAGCTCTTGGTCGTCATTTCTGGCATTCACTTGATGTGTTTGGCAAGCGGCTAATAGTACACTTAAAATTGTAAGTGGAATTAGGTGTTTCATTGTTCCATTATCCAACTAAGCATTAACAATATTAGGGCAAGTTTCACCGCTATTAATTTGGCGAATATTATTAAGCGTTGTTTGGCTAATGCTTATCAACGCTTCTTCAGTTAAAAATGCCTGATGCCCCGTGAATAACACATTATGGCAAGATGAAAGACGACGGAAAACATCATCTTGTATAACATCGTTAGACTTATCTTCAAAAAATAAATCACGTTCGTTTTCATATACATCCATACCTAACGAACCAATTTTTTGTGATTTTAACGCATTGATTGCTGCAACAGAGTCTATGAGTGCACCGCGGCTGGTGTTAATGATCATGACCCCTTTTTTCATTTTATTAAACGCACTTTCATCAAGTAGGTGATGATTCTCTGCGGTTAATGGGCAATGTAGAGAAATAACGTCTGATTGCTTATATAAGGTATCTAAATCAACATATTCAGCCCCAAGATCTAAAACTGCTTGGTTTGGATATGGGTCATGGGCTAGGAGTCGCATCCCAAAACCTTTTAAAATACGTAGAGTGGCTTGGCCAATTTTACCTGTTCCGATAATACCAGCAGTGCGGTTGTGCATGTTAAAACCGGTTAAACCTTCAAGAGAGAAGTTAGCATCTCGAGTCCGTTGGTATGCTCGGTGGATCCTGCGATTTAGGCATAGCATCATGCCAACAGTATGTTCAGCAACGGCTTCTGGGGAATAAGCAGGCACACGTACCACCTGAATCCCTAATTCTTTAGCCGCTTGTAAATCGACATTATTAAAACCCGCGCAGCGTAAAGCTAAAATTCGAATGTTTAATGCAGCTAATTCTTCTAAAACAGCACGGTTGGCTTCATCATTAACAAAAATACAAATGGCATCAGCACCTACCGCATTTTTTGCAGTCTGAACCGTTAATGGAAAATCAAAATACTCAATATTAAAATTAAACCCAGAACTTTGATTAACTTGTTCCATGTGCTTACGGTCATACAGTTTGGTACTATAAGAAACAATTTTCATCAGAGAGACTCCAGTTTTTAGGAACCAATAAAATAACAGTAGGTAAAAATGTGTACCTACAAAATATAAACTCAGAATAAGGCAATTAAGTTTGTAAATCACCTATAAATTAAGAAAATAGGTATCTGTTTACAATCAGATATAGTTTATGCTTGCTAGACAATGAGTTAATGTGACAGTCGAATGAACTTCATTACTTGCAGTGTAGAGCAAATCAGACAAGGACGAAGCTAATGCAGCTATTAAAAAGAGCATTTATGATATTACTTTGTTTTTCAGGGGTAAGTATTGCTCTCTTAGCATTATTATGGATTACCATTTCTCGTTGGGCTCCAGTGGTTGCTTCTCACTATCTTCCTGAACCGTTGAAGCTTTCATTTTCAACGCCGCGTATTATAGAAGGGCAATTACAACTTAGCGAGATCAATCTAAACGTCGATAAATGCAAGTTAGTTGAGATAAAAAATACTCGGGTTTCAATATTCCCATTGCATTTTATTGTTGATAACCTCACTGTGGCTCCTGAATGTTTTAGTGCTATTAAATCAAGTAGTCATGGCACAGATGATGCTATAAATGTTGAGCAGCTGATAGGCAGTATTCCCGAGTTTTCGCTTGTCATAAAAAATGTAGACGTTCATCCTTGGGAGGACTACCAAGGTAGCTTATGGCTCAGAAGTAGCCATACTGATCCTTTAAAATTGGATTTTAGAGGAGATAATTTACAGCTAACCTCTTTAATTACCGCGGATAATCAATTGGTTATTCAAGAATTTTCTACATACCTCCCAGAACAAAAACAAACGTTAGAGCTTTCAGGTGAAATCCAATTACCTTTGACGGCAAATCGATTACCTGAGAAAGGTGAGTTAAACGCTAATTTTAAATTATTAAACCCTGAAAAATTCCTGACTGCTAAATTTAGTTGGGGAAATAATAAAGGTAAAATAAGTGTCGTTGATATAGACAAACAGCAAGAAATACTCCACCTTCCTTGGGTTTTAACCCCTGAAGTTATTCAAATATCCGACGGTAAATGGCAGTGGGATGAGGCTGATATTCCTTTAAAAGGGGGAATAAACTTACAGGTTAATAACTGGAATAATATATTGAGTGAAATGGTTTTTTCAGGGCGAATCAATCTATTGACTCAAGGGAAAAAAGGAAAAGCAAACTTAGTATTAACTCTGCCCCCAACACATATTGATTTAATAAATACTGCGGTCAATTTTCAGCTTAATGGCAGAGTGAAATATGAAGATATGATTTTAGATATCAACTTGCCAGCTCAAGTATCAGGCGAACTAACCGCGGCAAAAATCTCATTTTTATCGGGGTCATTACTTAGAGCATATGGAAGAGCATCACCAACAGTATTAATTAAAGAAATCCGTTTACCTCTTGCAGGCACTTCCCTTAGTGAAGAGGGTATTTCCGGGCCTCTACAAGCGATATTAAAGGTTAAAGAGCAATATTGGGGGGATTTTGATATCCATTTAGATGGTAAAGCCAATAAATTTACCCTCGATAACGGCACATGGTTTTGGAATTATTGGGGGAATGCTGTATTGCCTTCAATCTCTGCTAATTGGGATATTAAAGGGAATGGTAGTTGGCAAGATACACTGATTACACTAAATAATTTAACGACAGGTTTTAACCAAATACACTATGGTTTACTGTCGATGAGTGCACCGCGTTTGCAATTAACAAAACCTTTATCTTGGCAACGAGATCTCAACAAAGCTAACTTTAAGGGGTCATTGCAACTTACGAGTGAACGAATGCAATTTGGTAAAGAAAGTTATTTACCAAAAATCACGGTAAATGCAGATATTAATGGTAAATCACCTGCTGATTTTCAGTTAAAAGGCGACCTGAGTACTAAGGATGTTGGGCCAATTGTGATTTTTAGTCGTTGGGATGGGGAAAGGCTAAGAGGTGAAGCCCGTTGGCCTGAGCAATCAGTGACTGCATTTCAAACATTAATACCCGCAGATCTTGGTATTGAATTAAAACAGGGTAAATTATTTTCTCAAGCTGCATTTTCTATTACACCTGAAGATGGCTTTATTGCTGGTGGGCACTGGAGAGTTGAAAATACTAGCCTTTGGCTGAAAGATGGAGACCTATCGGGGTTAAATTTTGTATTACCATGGCGGTTAAAGCAAAGCACATGGACTTTGGGTGGAAAAACACCTGTTGAATTACGGATTAAACAACTAAATAATTTATTTGAACTTACGGATATTAAAGCTGATTTATCTGGAAGTTATCCTCCAACAGATAGTGCGCCATTGAAGCTAACTAATGTCGGTTTTAAGACATTAGGAGGGAATATTTCAATGGATTTATTACGCTGGCCACAGACACAAGCTTCAACGATTAAATTGCGACAAATTGAACTTAGCCAGTTATTTACCATACTGAAAGTGTCACAGTTTGCAGTCTCAGGTAAAGTTAATGGAGAGCTGCCATTTTATTTAAATAATCCGGAATGGATAGTTAAAAATGGTTGGATGGAAAACAGTGGGCCGCTGACTTTACGGTTAGATACCCAATTTGTCGATTCTATTCGTGAAGATAATATATCTGCAGGTTCAGCAATGAGTTGGTTGCAGTATTTAGAAATACAGCGTAGCAGAACAGATGTAAATATAACTAATTTAGGGATGTTAACGATGAAAACGATCCTTGAAGGTTATAACACGCAAGAAAAGAAAAGGCGTGAAGTTCATTTAAATTATCATCATGAAGAAAATATCTTTCAACTATGGCGTAGTTTGCGATTTGGTAGCTCTTTAGAAGAGTGGTTAGAAAAAAATTTATAATAGGCGTAGGGATGAATGTGAATATATTGAAACTGAGTACAGTAGTAGTAATAACCTTTTTATTATCAGCTTGTTTGCGAGTTGAGGTTGCCACCCCGGATAAGCCAATTAACATTAATATGAATGTGAAAATTGAGCATGAAATCCAAATAAAAGCGGATAGGCAGGTTGAGGAGTTACTTAAGGAAAACAGTGATCTATTTGGCGAGGTAAGTGAAAAATGAGTAAGATAATTAAAGTGTTAGCCTTATGCTCATTGTTTAGTGTTTTTCAATCTATGGCATTAACAATTGATGAAGCGAAAGATCGAGGGGTGTTAGGGGAAACATTATCAGGATACTTAGCCCCTGTTAATACAAATAATCCAGATGCTGTAAAGTTGGCAAACCAAATTAATCAAGAACGCGAAAAAAAGTATAGTGAGATTGCTAAAAAAAACAATCTAAAAACTAGCGAAGTAGCGAGAATTGCTGGGCAGAAATTAGTTGAGCGAGCAAGTGAAGGGGAGTATGTACGTGGAATTAATGGGCAATGGCTACAAAAGAATTAAAAAAGCGCACTAAGAAAGCGCGCAAAATTATAACAATGGTAGCTTTAGGTATATGAGGTGCTTATTAATTTATGATGTTATTTATATGTTCTTGAGCTTGTTGATGAGCTTGTAAAACTGAATCGGGCCCTAACGCAGTCCCTTCAGCAAAAATAAACTCAATATCGCTGATACCAATAAAATTCAAAAATAATGTTAAATAAGGCACCATAGTATCAGCAGGTGTATCTTTATAGATGCCGCCTCGGCTTGTTAATACATAAGCGCGTTTATCTTTTAATAAACCAACGGAACCTTGTTCTGTATATTTAAAGGTATGCCCTGAACGTGCAATAAAGTCAAAGTAGTGTTTTAAATGAGACGAAATCGTGAAATTGTACATAGGTGCTGCAATAACAATCGTATCATGAGCTTTGATTTCTTCAATTAATGCATTTGATAGGTCTAAATGTGCTTGTTGTTGTTCTGTTTTCGTGTCACTAGGGCCAAAAGCTGCTAAAATTTCACTGTCAATTGCTGGGACCGGCTGATTGACTAAATCACGTACAGTAACTGCGTCTGCTGGGTATTTTTCCTGCCATTGCTGAATAAAGTAATCTGCCATTTTATTGCTTTGTGAGTAGTCAGCAAGAATACTTGATTTCAATAGTAATATTTTACTCATATGTTCCTCAAATTTATTGTATTACTTTACTCTAATCATACGTGATACATAACTGATTGATAGACAGAAAATTAGATAGCTTACTTCAAAAAAAATGATGGTATTTTTATGTAATAACAACAATCAAAACCTAATCTAAATGCTACTTCTAAACGGCGAAGTTTAATGACTATCGTAATTGTAATTAAAAATATAAGGATTAAAAAGTGAAATCCATACTGACAGCATTAAACGCTGATATTGGACAAACTTCATTACGTGACCAATGGTTACTGAAAAAAAGAGTGCATGGAGTCGCGAAAATTCAAGATGAAAAATCGCGTTCAGCTGTACTTGATATCATTAAGTCGGATATTGAAACGGCTAAGCAGAAGGTGTTAGCCAAAAGGTTAAATCCACCTAAAATTGTTTACCCTGATAATTTACCGGTCAGCCAGAAAAAAGATGTTATTTTTGATGCGATTAAAAAACATCAAGTGGTTATTATTGCAGGTGAAACTGGCTCAGGTAAAACAACCCAAATTCCAAAAATCTGTCTTGAACTTGGACGAGGTGTACTCGGCTATATTGGCCATACCCAACCGCGTCGCCTTGCTGCTAGGTCAGTTGCTTCTCGTTTAGCACAAGAATTAGAGTGTGAATTGGGCACTAATGTGGGTTATAAAGTCCGTTTTAGTGACCAAGTGAGTGAAACCACCCAAATTAAATTGATGACGGACGGTATCCTCCTTGCAGAGCTGCAGAATGACAAATTACTCCTACAATACGATACGATTATTATCGATGAAGCACATGAGAGAAGCTTAAATATTGACTTCATTTTAGGGTATTTGCGTCAATTATTACCCAAACGCCCTGATTTAAAAGTTATTATTACTTCAGCAACTATTGATCCTGAAAGGTTCTCGAAGCACTTCAATCATGCGCCAATTGTTGAGGTATCTGGGCGTACTTACCCTGTAGAAGTGCGTTATCGCCCAATTGTTGGCGGAGATAATGACAGTGACCGTGACCAAATTGATGGGATTGTTGATGCTGTTAACGAATTATCACTAGAAGGTAATGGTGATATTCTGATATTCATGAGTGGTGAACGTGAAATACGTGATACTGCTGATGCTTTATCAAAGTTGTCATTACGTCACACTGAAATTCTTCCTTTGTTTGCAAGGCTCTCTAATACAGAACAAAATCGTATTTTCCATCCTCATGGAGGAAGGCGAATTATTTTAGCGACCAACGTAGCAGAAACATCATTAACAGTACCTGGTATCAAATATGTAATTGATACAGGTTATGCACGGATCAGTCGTTATAGTTATCGAACAAAAGTGCAACGTTTGCCTGTCGAGGCCATTTCACAAGCTTCTGCGAATCAACGAAAAGGGCGTTGTGGGCGTGTTTCTGATGGTATCTGTATTCGCCTATATTCGGAAGAGGATTTTCTTTCACGAGCGGAGTTTACTGACCCGGAAATATTACGGACCAATTTAGCCTCAGTTATTTTGCAAATGACTTCTATAGGCCTTGGTGATATTTCTGCATTCCCATTTGTAGAGGCTCCTGATAAACGTAATATACAAGATGGCGTAAAACTGTTGGAGGAGCTCGGGGCAATTAAACCTCATAGGCAGGCAGATAAGGGCTACCAATTAACAGATACAGGTCGTCAATTAGCCCAACTGCCTGTTGACCCGAGGTTAGCTCGTATGGTTATTGAGGCGAGAAAACATGGTGCCATTAGGGAAACGATGGTCATAGTTTCTGCGCTTTCAATCCAAGATCCAAGAGAAAGGCCTTTGGATAAGCAACAAGCTTCTGATGAAAAACATCGTCGCTTCCATGACAAACAATCAGACTTTTTGGCTTTTTTAAACCTTTGGGATTACCTGAAAGAGCAACAAACACAGCTGTCTAACGCTCAATTTAGGAAAATGTGCAAACAAGAGTTTTTAAATTATTTACGTATTCGTGAATGGCAAGACTTATATACGCAACTAAGGCAAGTTGTAAAAGAACAAGGTTTTGCGATTAATAGCTCAGCAGCTGATTTTCGTAGTATCCATATTTCTTTATTGGCTGGGTTACTTTCACATATCGGGCAAAAGGATGTTGATAAACCAGAATATACTGGAGCAAGGAATGCGCGGTTCACCATTTTTCCTGGCTCAGGTTTATTCAAAAAGCCCCCTAAATGGGCAATGGTTGCAGAGTTAGTTGAAACATCAAAACTATGGGGGAGAATTGCGGCTTCTATTGATGTTGAGTGGATTGAACCATTAGCAGAGCATTTGACGAAGTATAGCTATAGTGAACCCCATTGGTCAAAATCTGAAGGTGCGGTAATGGCATCAGAGAAAGTGACCTTATATGGTTTACCGATTGTTTCAGCGCGGAAAGTGAATTATGGCAACATTGACCCTTTATTATGTCGTGAGTTATTTATTCGGCACGCCTTAGTAGAAGGGGACTGGGTAACGCGTCACGCATTTTTTAAAGAAAACCTTAAACTGTTATCTGAAGTTGAGGATTTAGAACATAAATCACGTCGACGTGACATATTAGTTGACGATGAAACCTTATTTGCTTTTTATGACCAGCGGATCCCGAATGATGTGATTTCTTCACGCCACTTCGATAACTGGTGGAAAACTGCGTCAAAACAGCAGGCAGACTTGCTAAGTTTTGAAAAAAGCATGTTAATCAAAGAAGATGCCAGTAAAGTTTCGGCGCTTGATTACCCCAATTATTGGTATCAAGGGGAGCTTAAATTTCGCTTAAGCTATCAATTTGAACCAGGCACTGATGCAGACGGCGTGACAGTACATATTCCTCTCGCTATTTTAAATCAGGTGCAGAATATGGGTTTTGACTGGCAAGTGCCAGGTTTACGGCATGAATTGATTGTTGCATTAATTAAGTCATTACCCAAACCAATTAGAAGAAACTTCGTTCCTGCGCCAAACTATGCTTCAGCCTTTCTTGAGCGTGTGCCAGAACCTGAAGGTAGTGTGTTAGACAAGCTAGAAAAAGAATTGCGTCGGATGACTGGAGTGACTGTTGAACGTGAAGCGTGGCAGCTTGACCAACTTCCTGTACATTTAAAAATGACTTACCGTGTTATTGGCGACAAAAATAAAACTATTGCGGAAGGCCAAGATCTCGATATTTTGAAAAATAGCCTGAAGGAAAAAGTGCAAGAAACACTCTCTGAGGTCGTTGACGATGGGATTGAACAATCTGGTTTACATATTTGGAGTTTTGGCGAATTACCTCAACGTTTTGAGCAAAAGCGAGGAGGGTATTCAGTTAAAGCCTATCCGGCCTTAGTTGATGAAAAAAACAGTGTAGGAATTCGTGTATTTGAAACAGAATTTGAGCAACAGCAAGCGATGTGGTGTGGTATTCGCCGGTTATTATTGCTAAATATTCCATCACCCATTAAATATTTGCATGAAAAACTACCGAATAAATCGAAATTAGGGTTGTATTTTAATCCCTATGGTAAAGTTTTAGACCTAATCGATGACTGTATCTCTTGTGGGGTAGACCAATTAATTGCTAATTTTGGTGGAGCTGTGTGGGATGAAGCGCAATTTGAGAAGCTTAAAGAGTTTGCTCGTGCTGAATTAAACGATGTCGTTGTCACTATTGCAAAGCAAGTTGAGCAAATTCTTAGTGCAGTATTTGCAATTAGTAAACGTTTGAAAGGGCGAGTAGACTTTTCGATGGCTCTAGCACTTTCTGATATAAAAGCACAAATGGGGGGGCTGGTATTTAAAGGCTTTGTCACTGCTCATGGTTGGAAACGTTTGCCCGACGTGTTGCGGTATTTAAATGGTATTGAGCGTCGCCTTGAAAAGTTGGCTATTGACCCAAATCGTGACCGGGCTCAAATGAGTAAAGTCGAACACATTCAAAATATGTGGCAGCAATGGTTAGCAAAACTGACACCAATTCAAAAAGATATGCCTGAAGTACAAGAGGTTCGCTGGATGATAGAGGAATTGCGTATCAGTCTGTTTGCTCAGCAATTAGGGACGCCTTATCCAATTTCAGATAAAAGAATTATTCAGACGATGGATAGCTTATCGCAAAAATTGTCGTAATAATCGCCTTTTGATTTACCAAAGCTTCGTACTTAACGGCACGAAGCTTTTTTATTTAGCTTCGTATTTAATAAAACTATTTTCACCCTGATTTAGTTACAACATACTGTAAGAATTACATCCAATTAGCCACTGTGTTCGTACAAAATAAACATTTAACTAGGTTGAAATTGAAAACAAAGAGAGGGGGGGAGATAACGAAAAAAGATGATTTATACAGTGAGAATGATGAGCCTATATGGTCAAAGAAGGTAGGCTTAATAATATTAGACTAAGCCTACCTAAATGATGGACGCTATGCGAGTAAATAATAGAGTGCGGGTATTGCTGCGACAGCAATAGCATAAGCCATGATTATTTCTATCGTTTTTAATGGGGCCTTATTGGTCTGTTGTTGGCGTGCATAGAAAAAGACTAGAATGCCAGGGGCATATAGCACCACAGATAATAGCAAGTTAATTAAACCTGATGCATAAAGTAACCATAAACCATAGATGCTGGCAATAAATCCGACGGCAAGTAATGCTTTGTTATGGCGCTCAAATGCAACCTTCATCAAAAATGCGCCAACCAAGAAATAAGGCACTAAAATCATTTCAGAGGCAATTGTTAGCAATGTATTATAATTGCTACCACTGAGCCAAATTAAAACCAGTGAGAGCTGTACCGCACCGTTGGTTAGCCATAATGATGAAGATGGGGCATCATTTTTATTTAATTTATTGAAAATTTTAGGAAATGACTGGTATTGAGCCGCAATATAAGGTACTTCTGCAGCCATGATTGTCCAGCTTAAATAAGCACCGCATACCGAAATAATTAACCCAGCAGCAATGATGATATCACCACTTGAGCCCATTAAATTAACCATCAAAGCCGCCATTGATGGGTTTTTGATTTCTGCAAGTTCAGCGCGAGGCATAATACCGAGTGATAGTAGGGTAACAAGGATATAGATGATTAGTGCTGAGCTAACCGCAAAGACTGTTGCTAAACCAACATCTCTGCGGTTTTTTGCGCGTGCAGAAACAACTACAGCACCTTCAATACCAATAAATACCCAAAGGGTAATTAGCATAGTATCTTTGACTTGTTCCCAAACCGGCATTTTTAGGTCTATTCCGCTGAAATCTGCATTAAAGATATCTAATTTAAATGCAAAAAACGCCAAGACAATAAACAAGCCAAGGGGAACTAATTTAGCCATTGTTGCTAATTTATTGATGCCGGCGGCGGTTTGTACGCCTCGTAGAACTAAATAATGAACAAACCACAATAGTATTGATTCACCTATCAATGCCTGCCAGGTATTTCCATCACCAAAAATAATGTTATCAGGGGTATCAGTAAAGAAACTGATCGCCGCAAAAACAATAACGAGATAGGAGACGTTTGCTACAACGGCACAGAGCCAATAACCCCACGCAGAACAAAACCCGATGAGTTCACCAAAGCCAACTTTTGCATAGGTAAAAATGCCGCCATCTAGATCAGGGCGTATTCGAGACAATAGTAATAGAGCAAATGCGAGAAATAAGATCCCAACACCTGTAATAGACCAACCAATGATTAAAGCGAGTGGACTAGCCACTTCGGCCATATTTTGCGGAAGGCTAAATACACCAGCACCAACCATTGAACTAAGAACAAGGGCGGTTAGTGCAGTAAGGCTCAATGTATTTTTCAAAGTAAATCCTGAGTGTTTAGCAATCAAAAGTTAAAATGACGTTAAAACGTCATTGCAGCAATGAGTTTAACTGGCAGGTTTAAATAATCTAGTGACTTTGACTGCCGTAATTTAAGTTGTGGGATTCTACGAGTGAAATGGCCGATATGCAATGGGAAAGTATGCATTTTATTGGATGATTTATTCACTTTTATGTTAATGATGAAAAAGTATCAGAAGAAAGAGGTAAAGATGGGGTTTCAAGCATTTGAGTTATTAAAATAAAAAAACCAGCCTAGATAATTAGACTGGTTTTTTAGAGACGTTATTTATTACTTAAATAAATCGGCACTAATGGTGACACTTCCACCGTTAGATTGCCATTCTCTTGTAATATGGAAATATTTGGCGCCTTTCGCTTCAGCACGTTTTGCAATTTGATAACGTACTTCTGGTGTATTTGTGTAGTAACCAGAGAAGGTGATTGAATCAAATGGAACCATTTGTGCAGCAGCTGTTTTATTGACTTCTTCAATTACATAGCCACTTGGTAGTGTTACACTTGTTCGACCAGGTTGGCTGCTAGAAGTTTCAAAGAAACGACCTACCGCTGTTGTGGGTTCTTCGGATGAAGCAACACCAGGTATTCTTACCTTTTTAGCCGCTTCACCACCTTCAGCGAGCAGCGCTCGACCTGCATCTGAATCAGCGGGAACAACAGCATCTTCATTGAGAACTTGCCGTTTTGGTGCATCTTTTTTATAGATGTACGCGGTTGCTAAGGTATTACCACCATCGTTCATTGCAATATTACGTACGACATAGAATGATGCTGCATTCTTTTCGAGCGCTTTTTTTGCAATAGCTTCGTAAAGGTCAGGTTGAGAAGGGTAAAAACCGCTAACTGTAACAGTATCGAAAGGTTCGTACTGTGCAGCGTCAGTTTTAGTCATTTCTTCAACACCGCCAAAGACACGACGTTTTGGTTCGTCGACTTTAGGTGCATCTTTCGCGTAGACATCCGCAACAACACGCATGTTGCCGCTATCACCTACATCATCAAGGCTTTGAATGTAAAAGGCATACGCCCCCATTTTATCAGCCCTACGGGAGACTGCATCGGATGCTTCATAGATAGCATTAAAGCGCCCGGTAACTGTTATACGCTCATAAGGTTTTAATTCAGTAGCCTGTTTTGGCGTCAATTCAACAGCCGCCTGAGTAGCAGTTATACTAGTTAATGATAACACCGCGGCTGCGATGACCGTAGTTTTCAGCTTCATACAAAATCCTTCCGCCTTGCGCAATTTATTATAAAAGTGCTGAATCTTAGTTGTATCACATGTACGTGATTATTACACGTAACTGAACCTGTTGTCTCATGATTTTCTTTTTATAAGAAATAAATAATTATTGACTAGTTAAATTTACCAGATTTTTTAAAGTATCCAGTATTTTATTGACCTAAAACTAAGATTTTCACTGCGAATTCCATTTACTGTCTAAGAATCGTGATCAATTATGGATCAAGAAGCATATTTTCAGTAGGTTATTAGAACATTAAAAATCTGTTTATACACAAAATAAGACTTTTCTCTGTGATGATGGTCATTATTTTAGCAAACATTCAATCAACAACATTACTTTAGGCTTTAAAAAGGGAACATTATGCGTATTGGTATACCAAGAGAACGACTTGCCAATGAAGCGCGTGTTGCTGCTACACCTTCAACAGTGACTCAACTAGTAAAGTTGGGTTTTTCTGTCTGTGTAGAACAAGACGCAGGGCACTTAGCGAGTTTTGATGATGTAGCATACGAGCAGGTAGGTGCAGAAATAGTTGATCGTGACACTGCATTTGCAGCTGATATTGTTTTTAAAGTCAACGCTCCACTGGAAGATGAAATACCGTTATTAAAAGAGGGAGCGACACTGGTGAGCTTTATTTGGCCAGCTCAAAATGCTGCGCTAATGGATGCTCTAAAAGCGCGTAATATTAATGTGATGGCTATGGATGCAGTCCCTCGTATTTCAAGAGCACAATCACTTGATGCGCTAAGCTCAATGGCAAATATTGCCGGTTATCGTGCGATTGTTGAAGCTGCCCATGAATTTGGTCGCTTTTTTACTGGTCAAATTACCGCAGCAGGTAAGGTTCCGCCAGCAAAAGTCATGGTCATCGGGGCTGGGGTTGCTGGGCTTGCGGCTATTGGCGCGGCTGGCAGCCTTGGTGCGATTGTTCGTGCATTCGACACTCGCCCAGAGGTGAAAGAGCAAGTCCAAAGTATGGGCGCTGAGTTCCTTGAATTGGACTTTAAAGAAGAAGCTGGAAGCGGTGATGGTTATGCGAAAGTGATGTCAGAAGCCTTTATCAAGGCTGAGATGGAATTATTCGCGGCTCAAGCTAAAGACGTGGATATTATTGTCACTACCGCTCTGATCCCTGGAAAACCTGCTCCTAAATTGATTACTAAAGAAATGGTCGAATCAATGAAGCCGGGAAGTGTGGTTGTGGATTTAGCCGCACAAACGGGGGGGAACTGTGAGTTAACTCAAGCTGATAAGCTAGTTGTTACCGATAATGGTGTGAAAATTATTGGTTACACAGATTTACCAAGCCGCCTACCAACACAATCATCACAGTTATATGGTACTAACCTTGTTAACTTAATGAAATTATTGTGTAAAGATAAAAATGGTGAAATTGATATCGATTTCGACGACCTCGTTATTCGTGGTGTAACGGTGATCAAACAAGGGGAAATCACTTGGCCAGCACCTCCAATTCAGGTATCTGCTCAACCGCAGGCGAAGCCGCAACCAGTTGAAAAGGTTAAAGCGCCTGAGAAAAAGATGTCGCCAGTGGTGAAATATGGCTTGATGGCATTAGCAATTGTATTATTTGGTTGGTTTGCCAATTCAGCGCCAAAAGAGTTTTTATCACACTTCACGGTATTTGCACTTGCTTGTGTTGTAGGTTATTACGTGGTTTGGAATGTGACTCATGCATTACATACGCCATTAATGTCAGTCACGAATGCAATCTCAGGGATTATTGTTGTCGGTGCCTTACTCCAAATAGGGAGTGGTGGCTGGGTAAGCTTCTTATCCTTTATTGCCATATTGATAGCAAGTATCAATATTTTCGGTGGGTTCACAGTAACTCAACGCATGTTAAAAATGTTTCGTAAAGGATAAGGGGTAACTTATGTTGTCAAGTGGAATTGTGACAGCGGCTTACATTGTTGCTGCTATCCTATTTATTTTTAGCCTTGCGGGGCTATCGCGCCATGAAAGTTCTCAAAGAGGGAACACTTATGGCATCGTGGGGATGGCTATCGCACTCGTTGCTACCATATTAGGTCCCCATAGCGCAAATGTGGGCTGGATGATCGTTGCCATGGTGATTGGTGCCGTGATTGGAGTCCGTTTAGCAAAAAAAGTTGAAATGACGGAAATGCCTGAACTGGTGGCTATTTTACATAGCTTTGTTGGTTTAGCTGCGGTACTAGTCGGTTTCAATAGCTTTATCGCAAGTGAAGCACATGCTGATGTCGTAATGGAAAATATTCATTTAACTGAGGTTTTCTTAGGTATCTTTATCGGTGCGGTGACCTTTACGGGCTCGGTTGTGGCTTACGGCAAGTTGTCAGGCAAAATGTCATCTAAACCGATGATGTTGCCAAATAGACATAAACTTAACTTAGCGGCACTGGTTGTTTCATTTATTTTGTTAGTGATTTTCGTTAAGACCCAAAGCGTTGGTTTACAAGTGTTCTTAATGTTAATCATGACTGTGATCGCATTAGCTTTTGGTTGGCACTTGGTCGCCTCTATTGGTGGTGCTGATATGCCAGTCGTTGTTTCGATGCTTAACTCATACTCAGGTTGGGCAGCAGCGGCGGCAGGCTTTATGTTAAGTAATGACTTACTGATCGTAACTGGTGCATTGGTTGGTTCCTCAGGTGCAATTCTGTCTTATATTATGTGTAAGGCAATGAACCGCTCATTTATTAGTGTTATTGCGGGGGGGTTTGGTACCGATGGGTCATCGACTGGCTCTGAAGAAGAGATGGGCGAGTATCGTGAAACGTCAGCGGAAGAAGTCGCTGAAATGCTAAAAAACTCAACATCAGTGATCATCACTCCAGGTTATGGTATGGCTGTGGCGCAAGCTCAATATCCTGTTGCTGATATTACCACTAAGTTGCGGGAACGTGGGGTCAAAGTTCGTTTTGGTATCCACCCAGTTGCTGGGCGCTTACCAGGGCATATGAACGTATTATTGGCGGAAGCGAAAGTTCCTTACGATGTCGTATTAGAAATGGATGAAATTAATGACGATTTTTCTGATACCGATACTGTGCTAGTTATTGGTGCTAACGATACAGTTAACCCTGCGGCACAAGAGGACCCAAATAGCCCAATAGCTGGGATGCCAGTGCTTGAGGTTTGGAAAGCGAGTAATGTCATTGTATTCAAGCGTTCGATGAATACAGGTTATGCCGGTGTACAAAACCCATTATTCTTTAAAGAAAATACCCAAATGTTATTTGGTGATGCGAAAGATAGCGTTGATGCCATCTTACGTGCACTATAACTACTAAATAATTAAAGCGTTTAATTAATATGATGGGGCTATTGGTCGATACCAGTAGCCCCACTTTTATGGTGTTAAGCCTTGTTAATATATTAAGCATAAAACTGGATATGGCTTTATTAAATAAGGTATTAGATACATTATTTAACCTTAAAGTTTAGATGGAAAATAAAATCATACATCATCAAATGTCTTATTATCTATTTTAAATAATCATTCATTGTGATAATGGTATTTTTTTATTGTTATTTTAATGCGCGTAATATACGAATATTAAATTTGTTTTTGGATATTTAATGTATTATTGTTTTTTCTGCCCTTACTTTTTTATTTTTTAAAAACGGAGTTTTAAAATGAAAAATGCTATGTTTGATAAAGCTACTCAGGCTAATTATATTATTGATTTAGAATGTTCCATAATTTCTACAAATAATAATATTTCATATGTGCGAGAAATAACTGAGCTATATGAAAAATATATGGCAAAAAATGAGCCAGAACGCCAACGTATCTTGAAGGTAGACCTCCAAGGAAAGAGTAAAATACTTAAGCCTGAAGAATATAGATTAGTTAAGGAGTATCTTGAACAGATTGATAATCATTATAATGAATTAAATGGTAGCATAGATACTCATAATAAATTAATATCTGAAATAAGAGGTTATATTGATAATCCAGGCTCTCGAAAAAAGGCTGCTACTTCAATTTTGGAACGTTCTACAAAGCTAAAAGGGATGTTCGATAAGTTCGATAATATCCCTGCAATAGGGAGTGAATTACGAAAAATATTGCCTGACCTACCTCATGATGTTCAAAGGTATTTAATCAATGTGGAGCTTGAAGCTACACTTCTTTACCGTAAGCATGGGGAATTATTGTATAAGGCTAACAAAAATTATTCCGCGATAAATAACTATGAAAAAAATGGGGAATATACTGGGCCAAATCATCTTAGACATGTAAGTAATTTTGAAAGAGATATGGTGGAATTAAATGCTAATATTAGTAGATTAAATGAAGAATTAAATAGTAAAGAAATGACTGAGTTTGAGCGAGTAGAGCATAATCGAACTTTAGATACCAGAAAAAAAGTATTTAATCTGAAAACATCATATATTAATTTGGCTAATAAGGTTGTTAAGGATATAGATAATTATGAAAATAGCAATAAAGTTATTTCAGGTTTGGATAATAACATCACGTTTGGCGTAGTGAATAAAAATGATTTCATTGGTTTTTTAGAGAATAAATTAATTGATTGTGTTGTGATTTTTAATACAACTGATGCTGATGCGGCTTATGCTAAAACAGAGGAAATCAATAATACTATAAAATCCGCTCCTTTATTTGTGAAAATTTCTATTTAAAATATTTCCAAATCTGCTCAACTTTGAGCAAATTGTATTTTTTATGATGGTTTTAGCTTATTTAAATTGCTTTTACATCTTTATTATTCCCCCTGTTTTACAGGGGGATAATTTACTACTGATGACGACAAAATATTGAAAGATGGTTTTACAATATAAGCCTGAGATGAGGTAGAGCTTGATAGGTTTAATCAGGTCATTTACAACCCGATGAAACCTTGGCCGCTATTTAATGTAGAAATAAGTGTTAATAGGAACCCCCCATTAAAAATGGAGGGAAGTGAAATCAATCATCATCAGCTGCACTGATAGGACATACAAAGCCATCCGGTTTTATGGCTAATAAGTCACATTTGAGTTTATCAATCACATGCTCAGCTGTATTACCTAAAAAGGCAGCAGAAATCCCTGTACGGCCTAAAATCCCCAATACAACTACACCGGCGTGTAGTTCTTCACACATATCGGGAATTATTTTTTCAGGTAGCCCTTCACGGACATGAGTGTATTTTTCATCGATAGCAAACTTTTGGCGTAATTCCTTCATCGCGATTAGGTGTTGGCCTCGAAGAGCGTTATTGTATAGGCTAGGATCGAAATCCGGCAGCTCGATGGCGATATTCATCGGTGCAACAGGATACGCGCTCACTAAATGAATCTCTTGTTCTTTAATGATACGGGTTGCTAAATCCCGAGTTTTTTCAACCAGTTTAATATTGAGATCGTCGTGGTAGGATTCTTCATTTGATAAGTTTACGGCCACTACAACTGAGCCATGATCAGGCCAAACTTTATCTTTTACCATCCAAACTGGCGCAGGGCATTTACGAAGTAGATGCCAGTCGAGTGGGGTAAAAATTATTGATTCAAAATTGTCGGTTTGATGTGCCATTTTCAGTAGCAGGTCGTGTTCTCCACTAATAACCTCTTGGATAATGGCCTCATATGGCTTGTTATGCCAAATAACTTTAATTTCAATATCAATCCCAGCTTCAAGGTAAAAATGGGCTTGTTGTTTAATCCAGGCCGCTTTTTGGCTAATGACCCCTTTACGCATTGCATTACGCTCTTCAGGGGAGAGTAATGTTGTCATATCATAGGAAAGATCATAGATAGGAAGAAACGCTTTTATCCGTCCACCATTACGCTGCACGATGTAGACAGCACGTCTTAATGCAGGTTGATCATCCTGATTTGGGTCAATTGCAACTAGCAGGTTTTTATAGTTTGCCATATTGAAATCCTCTCGATATACGGATACTTCCACATAGATAAACTATGATATTGGCATTAAATAGGCAAGAAATCTGGGAAAAAAAACGAAAACGGACCACTAAGAATGTGATCCGTTTAGGATGGTTAGCATGTAATAGCTGTAACTTTACCTGCAATATCAGTTAGCTTCGTCATATCTTCAATAGTAATGTACTTGCCTTTGACGCTAAGCATACCACTTTTTTGAAAACGACCTAAAAGACGGCTAATAGTTTCAACGGTTAGACCGAGATAATTACCAATATCACCACGAGTCATGGTTAGCCTAAATTCTCTTGGTGAAAAACCACGCTCTGCAAAACGATGAGATAAATTAAGAATAAATGCAGCTAATCGTTCTTCAGCATTTTTCTTGGACAGTAAAAGGATCATTTCCTGATCACCTTTAATTTCACCGCTCATTAATCGCATAATTTGTTGACGTAAATTAGGCATTTTGCCTGATAAGTCATCTAATGTTTCAAATGGGATTTCACAAACCATTGAGGTTTCAAGTGCTTGTGCAAAACTTGGGTGCTGTGTATGAATAATGGCATCAAAACCAACAAGGTCACCAGCTAAGTGGAAACCGGTAATTTGCTCATCGCCTTCCTCAGTTATTGTGTAGCTTTTTATTGTACCGGAGCGAATGGCATATAATGAGCGCAACTCATCACCAGCTTTAAATAAAGCTTGGCCTTTTTGGATAGGCTTTTTGCGCTCGATGATATTATCAAGTTGATCCAGTTCATGTTCATTCAGTGTAAAAGGAATGCAAAGTTGGCTAATACTGCAGTCCTGACAATGAATAGCACAACCACCAGACTGGATGCGACGAACAACTCTTTTTTCTGGGATCATATTTAAGGCTCAATCAAGTTAAAATTATTGATATGCGTCAATTTTAACATAAGATAATGAGACTGGTAAGTAGTAATGTATGACAGAATCGACTTAATAGATAAAAAAGCCAATTAGAGAGGAGCTAATTGTTAGCGTATTTAGACGTTAATGCTAAATTAAAGAAGATTATTAAAGATTAAATTTGATGTAGATTAAATTTTGACCTCTAAACAGTAAAAAAGGTGATTGCTATCACTTCGATAATAATTACTTAGAAATATGACTTTCAAGCTATAAATACTAAACTAATTAGCATTAATTTAACACAAAAATAAATTTATAAATATCAATTTTTCAACTTAACTTTAAGAAGGGAGATTATGATGATACACGCTCAACCATCTTTACCGACGACAATGACCGCTGTTGACATTATAGAACCTGGTGGGCCTGAAAAATTGCAATTAATAGAAAAACCACTACCAAGAATTTCTGCAGGTTATATGTTAGTAAAAGTCGAGGCCGCAGGGGTTAATCGACCGGATATTTTTCAAAGAAAAGGGGCTTATCCACCGCCTCCAGATGCATCGTCAATTATGGGGCTTGAAGTTGCTGGAACTGTTGTAGCTAAAGCTGATGACGTTGATGAGTGGCAATTAGGCGATAAGCTTTGTGCATTAGTCGCAGGTGGAGGGTATGCGCAATATTGCTTAGTACATAAGGACATAGCGTTGCCGCTAGGTTCATTATCTTTTATTGAAGGCGCCTGCATTCCAGAAAACTTTTTCACAGTTTGGGCCAATGTGTTCCAAATTGGTAAGTTAAAAAAAGATGAATCGGTACTTATTCATGGAGGAACATCCGGCATTGGTAGTGTTGCGATTATGTTAGCGAAAGCATTTGGTGCAGTAGTGATCACCACTGTTGGTTCAGAAGAAAAAGTTGACGCAGCCAAAAAGCTAGGAGCTGATTGTGTCATTAATTATAAAACCGATGATTTTGTTGAAGCGGCTTTAAATTACACCTTATCACGAGGGGTTGATATGGTGGTGGATATTATAGGCGGTGATTATGTCGAGAAAAACTATCAGGTAGCCGCTAAATTTGGCCGGATTATTCAAATTGGCATGATGAAAGGTAACCCTAAACAATTAAATATGATGCCGTTAATGGTAAAACGATTAGTTCATACAGGTTCAACAATGCGTTCCCGTTCAACTGAAGAAAAAGCATTGATTGCAACAGATCTTAAAACACAAGTTTGGGATATGTTGCAAAAAGGTAAAATAAAACCAATTATTAACAAAGTGTACCAATTGACACAGGTAAAAGAAGCCCATCAACATATGGAATCTGGTGATTTGCTGGGTAAAATAGTTTTATTAAACAATTAATTATTTGTTTTTTTCTTGGCGTTTTCACTACTGGCTGATGGCATGTGCTAGTAGTGAAAGCACTTGTCATTTATAACAAATAATTTACACTATCAAGTCTTTTTACCGTAAATATCTCTTTACAGCTAAATAATTATTGATTTTTTGTCCCCGCCCACAATTTCGAACGAAATTCTTATTAGTTTATTAATAATTTAATAGGAATAGATTATATCTATAGATAAGTTGGCCATTAACGGTTTGTCTATCAATATTTTCTTGTTAAATGATATTTAAAAAATGTATATCATTAACATATTGATGTCTTTTAAACACACAGCCCGTTATGCACTTTCCAATGATATTAAGTTAATTAACTTAAAGACAATTAACGTAAGTTATTTGTAGTTTGAAGGTGTAGTAATAATGAATAATTTTAAAAATTCAAAAATGAATGTCGATGCCTTGTTCTTAGGCCCTAAATCAGAAAATGCGGTGTTTTTCAAAGAGATGATGGAGTATTCCATCACAGAGCACATGCATTGGCGTTCAGGATACCACCCTGAAGACCCTGACCTTATCTCTACTGTTGACCGGTATGCCCCTGAATATAGGGATACATTATACCGTACCGAGGGTATTCTTAACCAACTCTCTTCAAAGCTAAAAACAACATCTGTTCCTTGGTTTTCACCCCGTTATATGGGGCATATGAATGCCGATACACTGATGATCTCTAATCTCGCTTATGTGATGGCGATGATGTACAACCCCAATAACTGTGCACAAGAATCTTCACCTACAACAACGGTATTAGAAGTAGAAGCTGGTTTAGATTTATGCGCTATGTTTGGCTATGACGTACAACAAGCTTGGGGGCATATTACCTCTGGTGGTACGGTGGCCAATTATGAAGGGTTATGGGTGGCACGAAACATCAAAACGTTACCATTAGCTGTTGCGCAACACCCAGAAGCACAACATTTACTGAATGGTAAATCAGAAAAAGAATTACTGAATTTGCCGGTTAGTAAAATATTGGACTTAATTGATGAATTAAAAAAACGCCACATTTTTGAAGAGGTTCGTGATTTAACGTGCCGTGGTGTTGGTATTGAGCAAGGAAAATTAGGTAAATTATTAGTGCCGCAATCCAAGCATTATTCATGGATGAAAGCGATGGATATTCTTGGTTTAGGTCAACAGAACATCGTCCAGTTACCCGTCGATGAAAGTTACCGAACTGATGTACAAAAAATGCGTGAAACGGTCTTTTCATTGATAGAGCGGGGTGAACCGATCCTTGCTGTGGTTGCTGTTGTGGGTACAACAGAAACAGGATCAATTGATAACATTAAAGAAGTCATTAAGTTACGTGAGGAATGCGAACAGCGTTTCGGGGTTTCATTTTATGTGCATATTGATGCAGCTTATGCGGGGTATGCTTGTGCAATGTTCCGTGATGAAAATAATCAATTCATTGATTATGATGCACTAATTAAACGCTATCATAGTGAAGGGATATTCCCTAAAGAGATCGTTTGGCCGAAGCCTGAGGTATACGAGAGTTTTAAAGCACTAAACCAAGCCGACTCTATTACTGTTGACCCGCATAAAGTTGGTTTCATTCCTTATTCAGCTGGCGCTATTTGTATGAAAGATAAGCGCATTGTCGATTTGATTTCTTATCATGCTGCTTATGTATTTGAGGAAGTACAAGAAAAACAGCGTAAAACGGACAAAGTACAGAATGTGTTGCTTGGTTCTTCTATTATGGAAGGTTCAAAATCTGGGGCAACCGCAGCTGCGGTATGGGCGGCACATCGTTTAGTGCCGCTAAATCTTTTAGGCTATGGGAAGGTGATCGCGGCAGGAGTAACGACGGCTCATTGGATAATTCAGGAAATTAACCAATGTGAGCCATTTATTATTGGCGACCGTCAATTTTCAATTGCTGCAATGCCCGCACCTGATTTCCACATGGTGAATTTTATGTTCCGCGAATCAGGCAACACATCATTAGAAAAGCAAAACCAATTAAATAAACGGTTATATGAGCTGTGTTCGTATGCTTCAGGGCGCACTTATTCTAATGATTTTCTAACATCCTCAACTTCGTTAACTCATGAAGAATATGGAGATACTCCGTTAAAACTATGCCGAGACGCACATTTTTCAGATGAAGAGTGGCAGAAGGTCCGTTCAGTATATGTATTAAGGGCGGCAATTATGACTCACTGTTTACGAGATAAAGGGCATTTCGATAATTACTGGGCGGAATTAAAAAATATCTTTGCAGACAAGCTACAACAACTCGTTGATGAAGAAAATAAACTCAATCATTCCAATTATAAAATTAGTGTTTAATTGACTTGCTAGGATCTCAATATGAAAAATCGCACGCTTGGTAGTGTTTTTATTGTTGCAGGTACTACGATTGGCGCAGGTATGTTGGCTATGCCAATTGCAGCCGCTGGCAATGGTTTTATGGCCAGTTTAGCCATGCTATTAGTGTTATGGGCATTGATGTGTTACACCGCATTATTATTGGTTGAAGTTTATCAACATGAATCCCATGAAACGGGGATCGGGAGTGTTGCTCAGCGCTATTTAGGTTCAGGCGGTAAGTTTATTACCGGTTTTAGCATGATGTTTCTGATGTATGCTCTGACAGCAGCTTACGTTAGTGGTGCAGGGGAAATTATCACATCAAATTTAAACAGCAGTTTGGCCATTGAAATGGCTGATTGGATGGGGATCGTACTATTTACAGTAATCGGCGGCGGGGTAGTTTGTTTTGGCACGTCATCGGTAGATTTTATTAACCGTATATTGTTTACAGCAAAAATTGTATTTTTAGTGATTATTTTGGCGTTAATGATACCACATGTAGAACAGCAAAATTTGCTGTCGGCGCCGACTGAAAAGGTACTGATATTATCTGCTATTCCGGTATTTTTTACCTCTTTTGGCTTCCATGGTAGTGTGCCTAGTATTGTTAAATATATGGGAGGAGACGTAAAAAAATTACGGATCATATTTATCATTGGTAGTGCTATTCCTTTAATCGCTTATATCTTATGGCAAATAGCAACTCTTGGAAGTATAGGTACAACGACCTTCGTGGGTATTCTTGCTGAAAATGCAGGGTTAAACGGGCTGTTAGATGCTATTAAAAATGTAGCGCAATCTGAAAGAACCGAACTGGTTGCTCAAATGTTTATGAGTCTCGCTTTAGCAACGTCATTCCTCGGTGTTGCATTAGGGTTATTTGATTTCTTAGCGGATTTGTTCAAACGGCAAGATAACGCATCAGGGCGTTTACAAACCGGAATACTGACTTTTGCTCCACCACTAGTTTTTGCCTTGTTCTATCCGAAAGGGTTTGTGATGGCGTTAGGCTATGCCGCGATAGCACTTTCAATATTGGCGTTGTTATTACCTAGTGCGATGGCGTTTAAATCCAGAGCATTAAATCAACGTAAGTATCAAGTCTTAGGTGGCGGGTTAGGGTTATCACTGGTATTCATTTGTGGTATTATCGTTATAGGTGTTCAGTTAGGTATAGTTTTCAATATATTACCTAATATAGGCTAATTACCATTCTTATTGTAAACCAGTCATATTTTAATGGCTGGTTTTTTCATCGTCAGTTTATCGCATTTTTTCACCATATTATCTCGACATTGCTGGTATGATTTATATACGAATGATTATCATTAGCACGATATGAGAAAAACCGATATATCTAAAGCTAGCATTTTCTATAAAAATGGCTATTATGTTAGATATATCGGTTTTGATAGCGAATAACCACTGAGAGTTTTAATGATAAGGGAACCGCAGTCAGGGTCATGCTTATGTAATGGCAAAAGTGTCAGTCGCATGTTCAACCCAAAACAGTTGAGGATATATATCTTACATTTACTGACAGGGGGAATAAACTATGGTTATGACCTAATTAAAAAAATTGGGGAAGAAACCGCTGGTTTTTATTGCCCAAGCCCAGGGGTGATATATCCAACTTTGACTTTGTTAGAAGAATTAGGTTTTATCACAGAGGGTAAAGATAACGGGAAAGGCCGTAAATGCTATGTGATCACACCTGAAGGGCGGTGTTTTTTATTGCTCAAAGCCGAGATTTTAGCTGAGGTTCAGCTAAAATTAAAATATGCACAGGAATTGAAAGCCGGAAATCAGTTTGCTAATGAAATTGAATGTGCAGTAGATAAATTTAAATCATTGTTAAGGCATAAAATTGTTCTTCAACAATTGACGAAGGATGAATCGACTAAAGTGGTTGAGATCATCAATCGAGCAGTAGAAAGAATAGAACAAGTGAATGCAGTATTAGTGACAGAAGGAAAATCAAATGGCTAAAACAAATGATATTATACAAGTGAATGAGCAATCATATATGAAAGATACTAACAAAACACAGAAGAATAAAGCCTCAACACCCGCTGACGGTGAAGCAATACAACCTTCAAATAAAGACGTAAAATTCAAAGAAGTCGTTTGCCCTAGTGTGCCAACTTCTTATTTTAAACGTGCAAAAAATAAAAAACAAAAATTAAAATACTAAAAAGCTTGTTTAGTATTTAGGCTATTAAAAAAAGTATTTTATAAATAATTATTGATAGGGTAACTTATTTTATTGATAAACCAATAAAAAACTCCAGAGGACAGCGGTTGTATAACAAAGGTGGGTACTGTCCTGCTAATGAAAAAGGTATTGAGCTTGTGCCATCAGTATAATGATGTTGTTACCTTTATGGGTTAAATTTTATTGGGTCATATTTATAGGAAAAATATTCCGATGAAAAAATCGAATAAGGATTGGTTTTTCTTATTTGAAATTCATATTTTTGGGAAAATAGATTAACCATATATTCGAGCCCCTCGTCTCCATAACGCCGCGTCGCACCCAGCAAAATTTTATTGACTTCCTCGGTTTCAAAATTTCCAGTTACGGGCCCTAAGTACGCTTTTACGGGTTTATTGGTTAACCTAGCTAACTGTTTTGCAAATGACTGCTCTCCTCCATTTCCTGAGTGGCACATAATTGTGCGTATATTGGTATAATTAGATAAGTCTTTTCTTTTTGATAATATTTCATACAATTCATTTGGGGTCATATGATTTTGAGCGCTTCTGTAGAGTAGTGCGGTACCGTTTTGTTGTTTTATTCCATGTGCAACAATATTTAGTCGCTTTTCATTATGATAGATATCTTCAAAAAAATAAAAATCTTTCCCCATAGGGACCATCCCTTCCATTTTGCCACCAAAGGTTGTTAATTTTGTACTGAGAGGTGAGCTATTTTTGTTTGTTAGTATAGAAAATAGCCTATTGGAATTGAGCTTAAGGCTACTTACACTAGTACCTATGCTGGCAATACCCAGTGCAAGAGATGCCCAGCCTAAGATACTTGAAGCTTGGGGGTCACTTTTCCGAGTTAACATGCTAGCGATCCCCGTAGCATCTGAGGCAACACTTAATATTAGTGTAATACTTGCCATGATGGCGCCAGAGGCTGCTAATGATGCACCAAATGTTACACCAGAGAAAATTATCCCTAATGCCCCAATCGCTAACCCACTCATTGCTTTAAGACTAAAGTGCCCTGATGGGTCAATCCGGTTTATCGGGTCTCCGGCACAATAGGCATAGGGATTTATCCCCCCTTTGCCAAAAGGGCTCAAACTATCAGGGCAATGAAAGCGCATTAGGCATGGGTTATATGCACGATAACCATTGCCTAGGTGATAAACACCTGTAATTGGGTCAATTCGCTCACCATTTAAGCCAAGAAAATGTTCTGTTGTTTTATCTTCGCCATATGGCAACCTAGAGTGGGACTGGCTAAGCTTATTGTTTGTATTTAAAGACCATATTAAATTGTCATTATATTCATTCGCCATTAAGGTTAGTTCAGTATTACATCCAACAGCTAAGCAAGTATGACCTGCTTTTATTAAACGAATTTTGTTGTTTTTTTCTGTGGTGATTTCATTAACTAGCTCGTCGGCGCGGTAATAGAGTTGATGATTTTGATTATTTTTGACGGTTTGGCTCACAATTTGATTTAGAGCATTGTAGCCATATTTGCTATTTTCCAGCCCATTAACGCGAATAAGCCGCCCTAGAGGGTCATAGTGTAATGTCCTACCTGCATTATCTAGTATCAGACGACCACATTTATCATACTCAAGTGGAATATTCGCAGGGTAATTACGGTGTGAATGAGATATGGCGGTTAATTGTGTAGGGTCATCTTTATTATTGTAATGGTACTGGGCAATATCCACTTCGTGGTTTTTTAGTACGGTGCGTACCTGAATAAGGTTATTTAATGGGTCGTAATCATAAAATTGCTGTCTAACTGATTGCCCATAGCAGTCTATAGGGTGCTCATTACCTTCAAAAGAGTAACCTATTAAACGATTACGTTTATCATAGCGATATTTTTCATTTTTTACGGGCTTATTATCCAATGTCGTATGTTTGGATGATAGTAAGCCATTTTTTAGCCATATACTTTGAATAACCAATTGAGAACCTTGGTTATCGGTGATACTCCGTCTAATTTCCTGATTAAACTCATTGTAAGTGAATGTGGTGAGTATAAAAGCATGGGTAGAATTATCAGTTACTATTTGCGTAATTAAACGACCCAGCGCATCATAGGTAAAATCAGATATCAGAGCACTATCAAAAATTCGACTTAATCGACCATATTTATCTCGTTGATAGTCTGTTTTTGCCCCTGTAATATCATGGTATGACACGGGCTTTCCTTGCAATGTCCATTGATATTCAGTCTGCTTAGTTACACCCGATAAAATCATTGTTTCTCGTTTCAATGTGCCTGAATTATTCCATTGATTGCTCACTTTTGTGTCTTTTTCTGTAGAATGTAACAGTTCTGCGGTGGCTAAATCATATTCAAACTCCTGAGTGACGCCACATACATTGACCTTATTTATGGCATTATTTAATTCAGGGATATACTCATAATGTACGGTTTCTCCTGAAGGTAATGTGATGAATGAAGGCGAGGGGGATGCGTTATCATATTGGTAGGTTGTGACTCGTTTGCCGCTTTCTTGTAGGGTTAAACGGCCTAAACTGTCAAATTCTTGGCTTCCTAGAACCCAGCAATGGCCATTGATATCAGTTACTTGAATGGATGAAACTTCTTTTCCCATTAAATATGGGACATATGTTTGTTCAATTACTGTGCCATCAGGTAATGTTTGGCTAAGAACACGACCATACACATCATAGGTCCATTCAATAGGATTGCCTAACTCATCAATTTGTTTACGTAAACGCCCTGAACCGTCCCAAAAGTGTTGTTGAGAGGCAATAATTTCACTATTCGAATCAATACGTAGTGTGAGTTTGGGCAATTGATTTTTCTTATTAAGAATAGTCATCCACTGGCCACTTTGTAGATGTTGGCCGTTTAACCAACCTTGCTGAGTATGTGTTTCGGTTAATAAGATTGGGTCAACTATTCGGTGTGTTTCAAAATTATTATTAAGCCTTGTCGTGGTAATTTCACCCCATGAGTCTCTTTTATAGGTTGTATTTATGGTATAGCACTGCTGTTTTCTATCAGAAAATTGGGTATCTTGTTCTGTTGTTGCTTGTAGGTTACCTAATGGCCCATATTTCTGATGCTTTACCTCGTACCATTCTTGGGTTCCATCATTATCAAATTGATATTGTTTTATAGGGTAACCTAAACTATTGAAGAGTATTTTTGCTTGATTACCATATGAGTCTTTTTCATAAGTAATAGGGCCTAAATGAGTGATTTTATAATGCCAATATATTGTTCGCTCATAGGCGGAACCCACAGCTTCAGTTTGGCTCAATATCCGGCCAATCTGGTCATAAGTATAATTAGTTTGAATGCCTAACCTATTTATTTCACTCAGCAAACATAAACTCAGCATTGATAGTTTTTTCATTGTTGCTAATTGGCAACCATCATGCCCTTGAAATTGATTTTTTTGAACTATTTGCTGGTTTTGTATAGAAGTGCTAATAGATTGTTTTGAATCGAAGTGGGTTGAGTTTTCCCCATCTTGATAAAAAATATTATAACTAGCTGTTATTCTACCATATTCTATACCATTTCTCTGGCTACAAAATTCAAAAATACGTTTTTGCAATAAACGATTATCTGCATAATATTGTTCTTGGTGTAAAATAATTATCTCGGTATTTTCTAGGTAGCTGTAGGAATAATATGTTGATGTAGTCGGTGTTTGATAATCAGTTTGGTTAGGTATTACTATTTTGGATTTCATAAAGCGGACAAATCCATTTTTTTCGCGAGGGCACAATAAATTATTATTGGTATCGCTACTTTCTTCTGCTGAATACCATTGCATAATGGTTCGCGTACCATCGGGATGTATTTCTAATGTAGGGTTGCCATGTTCGTCAAATTCGGATTGATAAACATCTTGTCGTTTTTGACCGTGTTGATTTTCCCATGTGATAGTTTTTTTGTTAACGAATTGAAATTGAGGGGGTTGCTTATCAAAAGGAAGACCGATAACGGCGTAATAATCATAGTCTGTACGATTAATATTAATAGAACCATTATGTGATTGATATGTTGTAATTTCATTTGTCAGTAAATGATAGTTATTATAGAGCCGTTTAGTTTCTATAATTAGGTCATCACTTCTCTGTATTTCTGTAGACCCATAAGTATAATTAGTTAAAAGCGAATATAAATTATCAGTATCCGATTTGAAATTTAATCCGCTAGCAAAGCCTAAATAATTTGTGTTTGTATAAGTATAGGAGGTGACAATATCAGGTTGTTCTCCTTGGAAAGATAACGTATGGCGAGTTGCGGCAATTAGTGCAGGGTATATATCCTCAGGGAATCTAATGAGGTCTCTTTGATAATAAATAGATTCAACCAACCCAGTAGGATGTATTATTTTTTCTATGTAACCATATTCATTATAACTGAAATGCCAAATATAATTTTCTGTTGTTTTTATAAGTTGCTGTAAATGTCCATTGAATATTTTTAATTTTATTTTATAGCACTCTAGTGATAGGGGATATATTGATATTATAGGCTGATTATAATTTTCGTAGTCTATCGATAATAAAACATTATTTTCATCTTTTATTTCTAAAAGGTGAGGGAAGCCAAAAAACGCCCATTTTAGGATAACAAAATGGCCATCATAACTTTCGATTTTTAATGTATTTTTGATATCACTTCCCGAAGATGGTCCTTCTAATATTTCAACTACACCTGATTTATAGGTGATTTTATAAAAATCATCAAAACGTTCAAAAATAAAATTATTTAACTTTTTTTGTTTTACTTCAAAATTGGCAATAGTATCATTAATAAGATATTTTTCACCAGATGATAAGTGAAGTAGTTTGTTCTTACTGTCATAGGTGGTTAATGGTAATGAGAAGCCCATACCAAAGCCACTATTATTATTTTGTAATGAACTACTGCATAATGATAAGTTAATTTCGGGGCCCATGCCATAGTTACAATTAATATTAACGATAGGGATATTTAAGGAAAAAATACCGGTTCTAGGGTCTATTCCTGTTTTTAATGCACTTATGAAATTTTGGCTTTGTGAAAAAAATGTATTCATAGAATATTATCTATTTAATTTATTATTGATTTTTGTTGGATGTTTTTGATTATGACATTATTAAAATAATAAGCGTTATAATTTATAATGCTGAGAAATTAATAAATATAATAATGCGGTTGGTTAGCTAACATAAAATTTAATATGTTCATCATTACCTACCTTGGCTATAATTGTGGCTTCATTTCCATATTGGTCACGCAAAATAAACGCCATTTTTTCTCCCCATTCACTATAATTCCATAAAGCACCATACCAAACACGGTAACTCCAAAAGCATAACCCTGTTTTTTCATGGTTTTTTGATGTAACAGTGATGGACCATTTTTGTGTGAAATGAAATGTTGTTGTATATGCGGCATCGTGATTTTGTTTGACTGAAGAGTCTGTTGATGTGCTACAACCTTTGTAATTACCTGTTTGTTTATAGTGGAACCATAGATGCTCTTGGCATGATGCGTCATGAGTAATTGTGCCATTTGTATTATTAAATCTTACGTAGTATTTAGTCAAAATGCTATTTGAGTAACCACCCACGCCTTTCTCGATAATGGGGTGTTCAAGAGAGTACTTATCAAGATCGGACTCTGAAAAAATACGTTTGGGTAGTACATTCAATAGGACATAATCAGGCATTTTATTTTTCCCATTATATTCTAGGGCTGTAGTATATTCATCTTGATTAATTTGACATCTTACACAGAGTTTAAATGCTTCAATTAGATGGTTAAGAGAGACATAGACAATACATGATGAAATGTTAACTTGTTTATTAGACGTACCATTGTTTGGGGCATAGTTTCCGCATATATCAGTATAGTGAAGTACATTAGAAAACGGTTCATTCTTATAATCTACTAGTTGAATGTTTTTAAATATATCTTTTGGCGATATGTCAAGTGGTTGGTTGTGATTGTTTTTCGCTTCGATATTAATTTCAACCTGAACTTGGTGGTTGCCATTAGCATAAATAGATGCAGCTTTACCTCCACCAGGAATGAATATTTTTAAGGCGGATAGAGAGTGAATATCCTCCCAGTAGCAAATACCCGATATATAATCATTTCCCTCTATCACGGTGCCTAAATTTATTGACGCATTGCCATAAACCCTCGCATTACCTCTTATTATTGCATTATTCCTGATAAGGGCATTACCATAAACTTGAGCATTTTCACTAATGAGTGGACTGCCTTCTACAGTGGCATTTTCATAGACTTTTGCATAATTAGTTACCTGACAACTAATAAGTATTTTCGCATTGTCATAAACCTCAGCATGGCCACTAATAATAGAATTATTAGTCACTATGGCATTACCATAAACTTTAGCAGAGTCTTTTATTATTACTGCGGTATAATCTTTTCCTGTGATTTGAGCAAATTCGCTTATTTCAGCTGAATTCATAATAAGGCATCTTCCTCTTAATTCAGCATTGCCTGAAACTTTAGCATTATCGAAAACATCGGATTTATCTAATACTTTAGAATTACCAGAAACACTAGCATTATCAGATACCTTTGCATTTCCATAAATATTTGCATTATCGGATATTAGAGCATTACCATAAACCATAGCATTGTCATATACTTTTGCATCGTCACATATGCAGGCATTACCAGATATTTGTGCATCACCAGAAATATGAGCGTTACCATATACCATCGCATCATCTAAAATAAAACAATTACCTTCCTGACTTAAATTACTTTCACTACTAACCCATCCACCATATTCTTTGGTTATTAGGTTTTCTATTTTATATAGTGTGATGCCATCATGATTTTTTTCAATATCGGTGATCCTATATTTCTGCATAATAATTAACCTTGTTTATTGGGTTTGTAGGTATACTAAATTTTGGTCTATATGTTTATTTTTAATGGGATATATAAAATATAAAAATATTATTAACATTCAAAGATTGTTAATGTTAATGAAAAAAATAAATAATTAGAATGCTAAAAAAAGAGTATTCTTATTTAAAATTATAATAAATTAAATTTATCATAGAAACATGAATGGTATAAATTCCCCTGATAATATTGAATTATCAGGGGAATAGGTTATAAACCTAATTGAGATTGTATATAGGCAATTTCTTCAATCCATTGCTGCTGTAATTGTGGTTTTTGATGATTCAGTTTGCGTTTTTGGTCAGCTTGTAACTTTTCCTCTAACACTAACAATTTTTCTAGCAATTCATCTTCCTGAGTTGCTTTGCTAGGGTAAACATCAAGCTCCGCACTTGCATTAATAAGCGGGGGATTATTGACTAACAACAGTTGGGATTGCTGCTCAATTTTATGATAGATATCATCTACATTGAGGTATTCTTCCAAACGATTATCATTAATAAACCAAAAACGTTGGCAGCTATTTTCAATCAGCCACCTATCATGGCTGACGACCAGTAATGCCCCTGAAAATTGGCGGATTTGCTCGCTTAGTGCTTCTTTCCCTTCAAGATCAAGGTGGTTTGTTGGCTCATCCAGTAACAATAATTCATATTGAGCCAAACTTAAACCAATAAACAACAGTCTAGAGCGTTCCCCGCCACTCAGTGTTGCTACTTTTTGTGAGTGACGAGTATAAGCAAAACCTGCACTGATTAAGGCCATTTTGCGTTGTTCATCTGTTAACGGTGCAAAAGGGCGTAATGCATCCAGTAGAGTGTCATTATCATTTAGCTGCGCAAGTTGCTGATCATAATAACCAGTGCTAATTGCAGGATGAAACTTTAGCTGCGAACTATAGCGTAAATCTTGCTGATAGTGCTGCCAAAGTAGACGCAATAATGTTGATTTACCACAACCATTTGCACCGATAATAGCAATACGATCGCCACTTTTAACTTGATGAAATGCACTAGTAAATAAATGCAAGCCATTAGGTGTTGAAATGACGGTATTCTCTAACTCAAGTACGCGGTTTGCAGGGATGGATTTGCCATTTAAAGATAATGTCCATTGGTAACCCTCTGTGACTTCTGTTTGGTCATCCTTAAGACGATCAATATGCTTTTCCATCTGCTTTGCTTTACGAGAAAGTGCTTCGTTATCGTACACGTGTCCCCATATGGCTAAGCGCTTAGCACTTGAGGTTATGCGGTCAATTTCCTTTTGCTCTGCCTGAAACCGATGTTCGTCTGCAATATCTTTTTCAATTAGCGCTTGACGAGCGGCGCTACAAGCTAACCGAAAAAAATGGAGCGATTTATCCCGCAAAATCCATGTGCAGTTGGTCACTTTATCAAGTAACGCTTGGTCATGGGAAACAAGTATAAAGCTGCCTTTCCATGATTGCAGAAAATCACCTAACCAAATAAGGGTAGGCAGATCTAAGTGGTTACTCGGTTCATCTAACAGTAATAAATCAGGTTGTTCAATTAAAGCACGGCCTAATAATAAACGAGTATGTTGACCACCACTTATTGTGTTTGCTTTTTGTTCCCATTGTTGTGTCGTAAAGCCTAACTCAGATAATAAAACTTCAGCCCGCCAGCGGTCTGTTATTTTATCTTGCTCAGGAAGCTTCTCAACAATAGCATCAATGAGTGACAGATTAGCAACATCTGCAGGTAAATGCTGTTCGATATAAGCGGTGACGCAATGGTTTGCATAAGTGATAGTGCCACTATTTGGAGATAACTGGTGGGTTATCAGTTTTAATAATGTACTTTTCCCACTGCCGTTATGGCCTATTAAGCCTATACGTTCACCTTGTTGTAAGGTAAAAGAAACATCATTTAATAAAGACGTTGTTGGTGTATCGTAGTTTAATGATTTTACAGATAATAAAGTACTCATAGCTTACTCAATTTTTAGGCATAAAAATGCCAAGGAATTGTCAGAACGACAACCCAGTAAGCTGAGGGAACACCCAATTGGTAATTTCGCTCAGGCAGGGTTATCGCAGTATAAAACTGTGAAAGCCTGAGCTTTGGCGATTACCAAAGAAGTGTGAATATTCAATTAAATCACACAACAACATAGATTAGCCTCCTTATTATTTAGTTAAGTTGAACAATGTCGGTATCATAGCAAATAGACTGTTTAAGGAGCAATGTCCTAAAATGCGCTGTTTAATTTATCTACTCAGAAGTAAGTTATTGGTATAAACAAAACTTATACAGCTAATGATGAGATGAATAAAATTTCTGATGGTTGGGATTTTAGCGAGTAATACATAAAATTGATGCTCAAATTATAAGGGAATGACTAATGAACGTAGAAATAAAACCCGCAACACGCCAAGATGCTGCATTAATTTTAGACATGATCATCGAGTTGGCTGATTATGAAAAGGCTCGTCATGAAGTAAAAGCCTCCGTTACTGACATTGAAAATTCGTTATTCGGTTCAGATTCAAATACTGAAGCTTTAATTTGTTACATTGACGGGCAACCTGCAGGATATGCCGTATTTTTTACAAGTTATTCAACTTGGCTAGGGAATAATGGAATATATTTAGAGGATTTATACGTTTCTCCTGATTACAGAGGCGCTGGTGCAGGGAAAAAATTATTGAAATACATTGCAACGCTTGCTGTAGAGCGCAAATGTCAGCGCCTTGAATGGAGCGTTTTAGACTGGAATCAGCCCGCAATCGATTTTTATAAAAGTATCGGTGCACAGCCACAAGATGAGTGGGTTCGTTATCGGATGGATGAAAAAACAATTGCAATATTTGCTAGTTAATTTTTGTAGAAAATAAACAACTTGTAAATGTAATATTAAAGATGTTTTTAAAGTTTATTCAAGTAAGCCAGTAAATTAAATACTGGCTTTATTTTTGTATAAATATATACAATAAATGCCTTATTATCACTTTTTCTAATCTATTCTATTTTTTTGTGATGTACGGCAACTATACTTAAGATAAATCCTGATAAAATGTCGTTAAATTAGATAGATAGCTAATAATCGAACTGTATTTGGAAAAATGTAGCTCGATTAAAAAAAAGAAAGCATCACAACTTCAGTCTTAATCGTATTTATTTCGTATATAAACAGTTATACGGCTTTATTAATTTCACCAGGTTAATAATCAAAATAATTGTTGTTCATTGTTTTCTCATTTAATGGAAAAGGGATGGTATGAAAATAAATAAGCGAAAAGTATCGTTGTATCTCATTTTAATAATCATTATTGCCGTGGGCGGCTATTATTACTGGAGTGTGAACTCTGGGGGGCTACCTGCGGGCTTTGCGCAGAGTAACGGCCGTATTGAAGCTACTGAGATTGATATTGCGACTAAAACAGCAGGTAGAATTGAAACAATCAACGTAAAAGAAGGGGCCTTTGTTAAAGCAGGTCAAGAGCTCGCACGGATGGATACTCGTGCTCTTCAAGAGCAACTGCATGAAGTACAAGCACAATTGCGTCAAGCGATTAGTGCCGTCACTACGGCTGAATCTGCCTTAGCACAACGTAAGAGCGAAAAATTAGCCGCTCAAGCAGTCGTTCGCCAACGTGAAGCTGAGTTGAATGCCGCACAAAAACGGCTTAATCGTTCTAGAGCATTAGTCAGAACAAACGCCGTTTCACAGCAGCAAGTTGATGATGATACCGCGCAGATGCAAGGGGCTAGAGCCGCTTTAGAAGCTTCTAAAGCACAAGTTGCCGCATCGACTTCTGCCATTGATTCTGCTTCTGCAGGGATTGTACAAGCTAAAAACCGTGTTGAAGCCGCGACGGCTACAGAGCGCAGGATTTTAGCAGATTTAGACGATAGTATTTTAAAAGCCCCAAGAAATGGACGCGTTCAATACCGTGTAGCTGAGCCAGGAGAGGTACTTGGAGCCGGTGGGCGGGTCTTAAATATGGTTGATTTAAGCGATGTTTATATGACATTTTTCTTGCCGACAGAAGATGCAGGGAAAGTTGCGATAGGTAGCGATGTCCATATTATCCTTGATGCTGCGCCTAATATTGTTATTCCGGCAAAAACAACCTTTGTTGCCAGCGTGGCTCAATTCACCCCAAAAACGGTGGAAACCCAAAATGAACGCTTAAAGCTAATGTTCCGGGTTAGGGCGCGCATATCACCTGAATTATTAGAGCAACACCTTGAATACGTCAAAACGGGGTTACCAGGAAAGGCTTATGTGCGTTTAGACCCAAATGAGCCTTGGCCTGCTGAACTTGAGGTGAGATTACCGCAATGACCAACAAATTGATGGATGATGTGATAATCGATTTACAGCATGTCAGCCAGCATTATGGTGAAAATTGTGCGTTGGATGACATTGTTCTTTCTATCCCTGCGAGGAAAATGGTTGGGCTAATAGGGCCTGATGGAGTGGGTAAATCGAGTCTAATTTCACTAATTGCAGGGGCTAGGGCGATTCAGCAAGGCCACGTAAGGGTACTTGATGGGGATATGAATAGCGCTTTGCATCGCAGGGCAGTATGCCCACGAATTGCTTACATGCCGCAAGGGCTAGGAAAGAACCTGTACCACACACTATCCGTATATGAGAATGTGGATTTTTTTGGCCGGCTGTTTGGCCAATCAAAAGCTGAACGTGAGTACCGGATTCAAGACTTACTTGAAAGCACAGGGCTCGCTCCGTTTAAAGACCGACCCGCTGGTAAGCTATCGGGAGGGATGAAACAAAAATTAGGCCTATGTTGTGCGTTGATTCATGACCCGGATTTACTTATTTTAGATGAACCGACGACAGGGGTAGACCCATTATCTCGTGCGCAGTTCTGGGACCTGATTGACCGAATTCGTTTACGTCAAACAAACATGAGTGTATTAGTGGCAACCGCGTATATGGAAGAAGCGGAACGGTTCGATTGGTTGGTTGCGATGGACGACGGTAAAGTTTTAGCCACCGGTCACGCATCGGAGCTAAAAAAACAAACCCATTGTGATGATCTTGAAGCTGCGTTTATTCAATTGTTACCTAAAGAAAAACGCAGTGGCCACAAAAAAGTCATTATTCCCCCGCGTGATAAATCAAAAGATGATGTGATTGCGATTGAGGCGCAAGGCTTGACGATGCGCTTTGGTAATTTTGTGGCGGTTGACCATGTGAACTTAAAAATCCCTAAAGGGGAGATATTTGGTTTTTTAGGTTCTAACGGTTGTGGTAAATCGACCACCATGAAAATGCTAACCGGGCTATTACAAGCGAGTGAAGGACAAGCTTGGTTATTTGGGCAAGAAATTGACCCTAAAGATATTGAAACGCGTAAGCGTGTGGGCTATATGTCACAAGCCTTTTCCCTGTATAGCGAACTGAGTGTAGAGCAAAACCTTGAACTGCATGCGAAACTCTTTCATATTCCAGAAGATAACATTGCACAGCGTATTAATGACATGTGCCAACGCTTTGAGTTGGAAGATGTTAGAGAAACCATGCCAGATGATTTACCTCTAGGCATCCGCCAGCGCTTATCGTTGGCCGTTGCGGTGATACATGAACCAGAGATGTTAATCCTAGATGAACCTACCTCAGGGGTCGATCCTGTCGCGAGGGATATGTTCTGGAATTTGATGGTAGACCTATCAAGACGTGACGGTGTCACAATTTTTATTTCGACCCACTTTATGAATGAAGCTGAGCGTTGTGACCGAATTTCGTTGATGCATGCAGGGAAAGTACTGGATTGTGATACGCCAGTTAATTTAACCAAAAAAAGAGGTTTAGACACTCTTGAAGAAACCTTTATCGCCTATTTACAAGATGCTGTAGGGGAAGCGGGAGCTGAGCAAGAAACAGCCCCTGAATTCCATGTTGACCCTGCATTAAAAGAGCAAGCAACAGATGCACTTAAAAAGCGTTTTAGCTTACGTCGGTTATTCAGCTATTCCATTCGTGAAGGCATGGAGCTTCGCCGCGACCCGGTTCGTTCAACATTAGCGTTACTTGGAACAGTGATCCTAATGTTTATTATGGGTTATGGGATTAGCATGGACGTCGAAAACTTACGCTTTTCAGTACTAGATCGTGACCAAACGGGGTTAAGTCAAGGATATACTCTAAACCTCGCAGGTTCTCGTTATTTTATCGAGCAGCCGCCTATCAAAGATTATGATGATTTAGAGGCTGGAATGCGTAGCGGTAAGATTACCGTTGCTATAGAAATCCCACCTAACTTTGCGAGGGATGTTGCTCGAGGAAATAATGTCAAAATTGGGGTATGGATTGATGGCGCAATGCCAAACCGAGCAGAAACGGTACGTGGCTACGTGCAAGCTATGCACCTTGCTTGGCTAAGTACAATGGCTGCTCGTCAACCTGTCGGGGTTGCAGGGATGCCGGCTATCGATATCGAAACTCGCTATCGTTATAACCCTGATGTTCGCAGCTTACCCGCTATTGTACCTGCGGTTATCCCGTTGTTATTAATGATGATCCCAGCCATGTTAAGTGCTCTTAGCGTGGTACGCGAAAAAGAATTAGGTTCGATAATCAATCTTTATGTCACCCCGATCACCAAATTAGAGTTTTTGCTTGGTAAACAATTGCCTTATATTTTATTAGGCATGTTTAACTTTTTATTACTGTGCATTTTATCGGTATATATATTTGGTGTGGAATTTAAGGGGAGCTTCCTAACGTTGACGTTAGCGGCTTTCTTGTATGTCAGTATTGCAACGGGGATTGGTTTACTCATTTCTTGTTTTATGAAAAGCCAAATCGCTGCTATTTTTGGTACATCAATCATTACTTTAATTCCTGCGACTCAATTTTCAGGAATGATTGACCCCGTATCTTCATTAGAAGGAATAGGTCGGTGGGTTGGTATGGTCTACCCGACATCACATTTCTTAACCATCACTCGGGGGACATTCTCTAAGGGGCTGAATTTATTTGATTTACAGGCATCATTTATCCCGCTACTTATCACGGTACCGCTTGTTATTGGCTTAAGCGTATTGTTTTTGAAAAAGCAGGAGGTTTAGTATGATGCGTAAAATACAAAATATCATCAACCTAGGGGTTAAAGAGTTACGCAGCTTAGGCCGAGATAAAGCGATGCTTGCATTGATCGTCTTTGCGTTTACCGTTTCGATTTATTCATCGGCAACGGTTACGCCGGGTTCGTTACATAACGCGCCTATTGCGATAGCCGATCAAGACCGCTCACAGTTATCGAATCGGATCATCAACAGCTTTTATGCCCCGTATTTTTTACCCCCGGCAGATATTACACCTGACCAAATTGACGGTTTATTAAATAGAGGTTCATACACCTTCGCACTCGATATTCCGCCTAATTTTCAAAAAGATGTTCTTGCAGGGCGACAACCTGAAATCCAAGTTAATATTGATGCAACACGGATGAGCCAAGCTTTTTTAGGAAATAGCTATATCCAAAATATTACATTAGGAGAGGTCAACGAGTTTTTAGCAAAGTATCGAAGTAATGCAAGCTTGCCAGTAGACTTAGAAGTGAGGATGCGTTTTAACCCTAATTTGACGCAATCGTGGTTCGGTTCCGTAATGGCGATTATCAACAATATCACGATGTTGTCTATTGTCTTGACTGGGGCTGCGTTAATCCGTGAACGGGAGCATGGCACAGTAGAGCACTTGATGGTGATGCCGTTGACGCCATTTGAAATCATGATGTCGAAAATATGGTCCATGGGGCTGGTGGTACTGATTGCATCGGGTGTTTCATTGTTGCTGGTGGTTAAAACCTTGCTGCAAGTCCCTATTGAGGGGTCTATATTGCTCTTTATGGGAGGGGTTGCGCTGAGTTTATTTGCGACGACGTCAATCGGGATTTTTATGGGAACTATCGCAAGGTCCATGCCTCAGTTCGGTCTATTGATGATTTTAGTTTTATTACCTTTAAATATGCTTTCTGGGGGAATGACGGCACGTGAGAGTATGCCTCAATTAGTGCAAGATATTATGCAAACTATGCCGACAACTCACTTTGTTAGCCTTGCGCAAGCTATTTTGTATCGTGGTGCAGGTTTCCAAATAGTTTGGCCGCAATTTGTTATTTTAATCGTCATTGGGAGTGTTTTCTTTACACTTGCATTGTTCCGCTTCCGCAAAACTATTGCCACGATGGCATAATCATAGAAAAAATACCTTCCTAACAACAAAACGCTTGCTGAAGAGTTCAGTAAGCGTTTTAATGTCGCACCTATTAATTGTATGACAATGATTAGGTTATACCTATCAAATCGATAGTGGGTACTGATTGGATTTAATTGCTGTAAAACAGTAACTTAATAGGCAACCAAACAGGAGAACATCATATGTCATTAATTAATACTCAAATCAAACCTTTTACTAACCAAGCATTCAAAGACGGTCAATTTATCGAAGTTTCTGAAAAAGACGTTGAAGGTAAATGGAGTGTTTTCTTCTTCTATCCAGCTGACTTTACTTTCGTTTGCCCAACGGAATTAGGCGATATTGCTGACCATTACGAAGAATTCCAAAAATTAGGTGTTGAGATTTTCTCTGTATCTACTGATACCCACTTTACACATAAAGCATGGCATGCAAGCTCAGACACTATTGGCAAAATTAAATATGCCATGATCGGTGACCCAACTGGCGCATTAACTCGTAACTTTGAAAATATGCGTGAGAATGAAGGTCTAGCAGACCGTGGTACGTTTGTTGTTGACCCACAAGGTATCATTCAAGCAATTGAAATCACTGCTGAAGGTATTGGCCGTGATGCTTCAGATTTACTGCGTAAAGTTAAAGCTGCGCAATACGTAGCTAGCCATCCAGGTGAAGTTTGCCCAGCGAAATGGAAAGAAGGTGATGCGACACTGTCTCCGTCTTTAGACTTAGTTGGCAAAATCTAATTAGTTTCTAGATTAATAAAAAAACTATTCAAGTTGCAGGTGTTTAGGCCTGCAACTTGAAGCATGGACGGGTATATGTACCCGATTTTATGATTAAAATTAAAGGGGATTACATGCTCGACAATAATTTACAGGCACAATTAAAAGCCTACTTAGAACGTTTAACTAAACCCGTTGAATTAGTTGCTAATATAGATGACAGCCAAAAATCAAATGAAATCAAACAGCTGTTAGAACAAATCGCATCACTATCAGATAAAGTCAGTGTGCGTGAAGAACGCAACGACGCGATAAGAACACCTTCTTTTTTAATTACCAACCCAGGAATAGATAGTGGTTTGCGTTTTGCAGGTTCGCCACTGGGACATGAATTTACCTCTCTTGTGCTGGCATTATTGCAAATTGGTGGTCATCCATCGAAAGAAGCACAAGAGTTATTGGAACAAGTTAAAGGCCTAGAAGGTGAGTTCCATTTTGAGACTTATTACTCGTTATCATGCCATAACTGCCCTGATGTTGTTCAAGCACTGAATTTAATGGCTGTATTGAACCCCAATGTTAGCCATACCGCGATTGACGGTGCGCTTTTTCAAAACGAAATTGACGAGCGTAATGTAATGGGCGTTCCTGCGGTTTTCCTTAATGGAAAAGAGTTTGGCCAAGGGCGTATGACATTAAGTGAGATTGTTAGCAAGGTTGATACCAACTCGGATGCACGCGCAGCAAAATCACTGACAGAACGTAAGCCATTTGAAGTACTGGTAATTGGCAGTGGCCCTGCGGGTGCTTCAGCTGCAATTTATACTGCTCGTAAAGGGATCCGTACTGGGGTGATCGGCGAGCGTTTTGGCGGCCAAGTAATGGATACCGTTGATATTGAAAACTATATTTCAGTGATTAAAACCGAAGGGGCAATTTTTGCGGGCGCGTTAAAAAATCATGTCGATAGTTATGATGTTGATGTCATTGATGGTCAATCGGTAGCGAAATTGATACCCGCAGCAGAGGAAGGTGGTTTACACCAAATTGAGACAGCATCAGGTGGTATCTTAAAATCACGCAGCATCATTATTTCTACGGGGGCTCGCTGGAGAAACATGGGCGTTCCTGGGGAACAAGAGTACCGCACTAAAGGCGTTACATTCTGCCCACATTGCGATGGTCCATTGTTTAAAGGTAAACGTGTAGCGGTAATTGGTGGTGGTAATTCAGGAATTGAAGCGGCTATCGATTTAGCGGGAGTCGTTGACCATGTTACTGTGCTTGAATTTGCACCAGAACTGAAAGCGGATTCTGTGTTACAAGAAAAAGCCCGCAGTTTAAGTAATGTCGATATTATTTTGAATGCACAAACCTTAGAGGTTAAAGGTGATGGTAGCAAAATGACGGGTCTTGAGTATAAAGACCGTACAGATGATAGCGTTCATTTACTTGAGGTTGCAGGGGCATTCGTACAAATCGGTTTATTACCCAACACCAATTGGTTGGGAGGTACCATCGCAAGAAACCGTATGGGTGAAATTGAAATCGACGCACGTAACGAAACGAGTGTTAAAGGTATTTTTGCCGCGGGGGACTGTACAACAGTACCTTATAAGCAAATTATTATTTCAGCCGGAGAAGGGGCAAAAGCCGCACTTAGCGCCTTTGATTACCTAATCCGCACAAGTACCAGAACCGCTGAATAGGTATAATTTACTTTATATTCAGTGAGTTGTAGTCAAAAGGCACTCGGGGGCGAGTGCCTTTTTTTTGTGCATAATCTGTACAAAAAAGGCTCAAAAGTGCCTAAAAGTGTTCAAGTGTGGACAACTTGTGGACGATCTAAACGCTGATTTGGTGGTACTTACAGCGGAGAAATACATCCCAGTGTGGACAATTTGTGGACATGCAAAAGTTAAATTTGTATTGCTTTTTGTCGTCAAAATCATCCTAAAACGAACAATCTATTAAGCTAACTCTGTTCCTCCCTTTAATGGGTTGTACGTAATCGCATCTTGAAGAAAGTCCGGTGCAAAGTGTGCGTAGGTCAGGGTTTGCTGTAATGTCGAGTGACCTAGGATCCTCTGCAAAGTAATAATACTGCCGCCATTCATCATAAAATGGGTTGCGAAGGTATGCCGTAATGCGTGCGTGGCTTGGCCCTGTGGCATGTCAGGCTTAATGGTCTTTATGTGTTTTCTAAACATATCGTAAGAAGTGTTTGGAAAAAGCAGACCGGATTTTCGCGTACACACAGCATCTGCGACTTCTTGGGAAATTGGCACAATGCGTGCTTTGCCCGTTTTGGTAAAAGTGAAACGGATTTTATTTTGGATCACGTGCTCGCGTTTTAATTTAACGGCTTCCCCCCAACGCGCACCGGTGCTTAAACATAAAATCGCCACTTTTTTATTATCACCTTTTAATATATTCAGCAGCAGCCCGATTTCTTCATGCGTTAAATAAGACATCTCAGTCGCTTTTTGCTTTAACCGTGATAGCCCTCGTATTGGGTGTTTACCCATAAATAAATCCGTGCGCTTTAAAGCGGTAAATATGCCGCTTATCGCTGAAAAATCACGGTTTATCGTGGAGGGCTTGATACCCGCAGCGAGCCGGAGTTCGCGGTAAAGTGCTAATTGCTTATCGGTTAATAAGCACATTGGCGGGTTATCGAGTGCGGTTGCAATGCGTGTTGCCCTTAATAACGTGTCCTGCGCATATTCGCTACTTTTGCCAAAGGTGTTCCACCACAAATCAATTAAGTCTTGTAGCGGCCGAATATCATTGGATTTATCTAACCAATCTTTGTGCATTTTGTTTGATAGGGCGTAACGCTCAAACAAAACGGCTTCGTGTTTTGTATCAAATCGACGTCTGACACGTTTTCCTTGACGGCCAGCCGGTCTAATGTCCACTTCATATTGACCATCTTCGAGTTTCTTAATTGCCATAAGAAAGCCCTCCGAGGGTCGATTGGCTTTGCGAGTTAACCTCACAAAATGCCTGATAAATTGTTAACCAGTTTTCTTGTCTGAGTGGGGCGAGCCTGAATTTTCGTGCCCAGTGTGCGCTAAAGCCGGTGCTATTTGGCCAGCTTCGGGATTCACCTCATCGAACATGAACCAATCGCGGTATTTTCTGAACCGTTTAACTGCAAATATTTTCACGCCAGATTCAAAGGTCATTTTTGATTTATCACTCTCATAGCCGTGATAAGTGGCATAGTTTAGCCCCGTCAAATCTGCCAACTCTCTTTTTGTCATTTGTTCGGAATTGCGAATAAGCCGCAATTTCTCTCCTTGCGTTCTTGACATTATATTGAGAACTCCATATTGTATCGAGTAATTGATATTTGCTTTGCATTGATGCAAAGAGTCCTAAAGCGCTAGAAAGCGCCTGACATAAGAGGGTAGCAGATGAGAGAGAAAATCGTAAGTCTGTCAGATGTTGTGACTGAGGAAAAATTCGCTGAGTTGATTGGTAAGCCAGCAAGCGCAGTGGCAGATATGCGTAAAGCAGGTAAGTTACCGATTGTTCAGATGAAAAGACCTGGCTCTAGTCGTGCGGAGAATTATGTGTATTTGCCAGCGTGGAATAATGGTTTAAGGCTGGCCTATGAGTCGTTACCCGCGGAAATGCGTGACGGTTGGTTGGTGTGGTTGGGCTTAGGTAAACCGCAATGAGTCAGGTTATTCGTGTGAGCCATCATTGTGCGGTGTATCGCGGGTTTACGATTATCACGTTACCACGTAAGAAGCAGACACCAATCACACGTTATCACGTTTGGCATGTAGGGGAGTCGTTCGGCAAGTTTGATGCAATGGCTGAAGCGACAAAATATATCGATGGGTTGTGGAGGATGAAAGGTGGAAAGTAATTTAACTTTAAATCAAAAATCTAATTTAATGACTTCATCAATTGATAATTTAATTATTAACGATAATCAAAATAAGCATTTTCAAAACATTATTGTTTCTAATTCTATTATCTCTGGGGAGTGTAGATTGTACAAAGACAATGTTCATATAGCGAACATCGTCTTTAAAAAATAACTTTCACTTTATTGTATTGTACAAAACGCTGATACCACTAGTTAACAAGCTAGAAGCTACATTTACTAAGACTTCTTTTGTACCTGTTTTAGTCGCTTTAACTAACTCGTCACCAAATGATGATGAGCCATCAATTGAATTAGGGATTAGCTTTAATAATTCTAATCCTTTGGATGTTAAAACAAGATTTTTAGCTTGTCTCGGGTCAATTTGACCTGTGATATAACCCGTTTCAATTAACCAGTCTATGGCTGATGAAACAAAGATAGAATTTAAGTTTACTTGTGGAGTGCCTGTATTTTCAGCTGAAATTATTTGGGTATCAGGAAATAAAGTGGATAGTAAAAAAGATGTTTTTACTGGAAACTTTTCATATAAATGAGCAAGTGTAATACCAGTAACCTCATTAAATTTAACAATATTTTCAGGAGTAGACATGGATAATCCTTTGTTATCGAAACAGGCCAAAAGCAATGATGAATTATACAATAAAATCAGTGAATTAATTGATTATCAGCTTGGACTAGTTTTTGATGCTTATACTAGCAAAAAACAATGGAATGATCTTCTTGCAAGTGCCGATTTAAACCAAATAGCGGAAGCGCTAGCTAATAACTTGCACAGTGCGGGACTTGATGTAGTTACAGCCAGAAGAATTCTAAATAAGTAATGTTAGGTGGCTGTTATGCCTGATTCTGGTCAAGAAATTGCAGGCATAGCAAATATACCACACACCATGTTGCCGATCATGGTTAAAAAAATCGGATTAAATATCGTAAGGTGATTATTAATATAGAAAATAATTAGAGTTAGATAGCAATTAAATAATCAAACTAATAAACAATGACCTTTATCGGTCAGGGCTTTTTATTACCTAAAAATGAGGTTTTAAAATGAGACATATTCCAGACCCTATATTTACCCCTGTGGCTGAAAATATAAAAGCTAATCGAGAAGATGAGCGTAAATCATTAATGAATCGTTTTGCTGATCGCCAACGTCAATTAGCCGACAAAGTATTAACAGAGAAATTAGATTATGCGCAAATTCATCAGCTATTGATTGATGAAGCGGATAAATTCGAGTCACAAGCGGGAGATCTTAATTATGTCTGATGTTATCGACCGCGCCAATGAACATGCGGCATTAGTGCTAGAACAAAATATCCAAGCTGCGAGGAAGCCAGTGAATAGGGTATCTGCGTTTGAATGTGAGAATTGTGATCACCCAATACCAGAAGCCCGCCGCCAAGCGGTGATTGGCTGCACCTTGTGTATTGACTGCCAAATTCTGTTTGAACTGAAAGAAAAACATTATCACAGCGTATGAGAAATCATTTTCTGTAAGCAAATAAAAAGCACACAACCTGCGGGATAGACGCTGATTGTGTGCTCTAAGGTTATCACATGAAATCATATCATATTCAGGCGTTATTGCCTCGCCTTATACACGACTTTCAATTTAAAGAGCAAAATGGCTATTTGCGCCAAGGTGTGTGCCCAAATTGTAAGAAAAAAGAGCTATTTACCTCAATTGAAATGCCGTTTGTGTTGCGTTGTGGCCGTGAAAATAAATGCGGCGCTGAGTTGATTGTAAAAGAGATTTATCCCGATATATTTGATGACTGGTCAGCACACTACACCAAGACGCAACAAGCACCAAATGCAGCCGCAGATGCCTATTTACAGCACGCCAGAGGGCTAGACATCGCCCCGTTGAAAGGATTGTATTCCGAGTCTAGCTATCATGCCAATGGGTTAGGTGCGGCAACGGTGAAATTTGCTTTACCCGAGGGGGCATATTGGGAGCGAATTATTGATAGACCCTCACGGTTTGATCGCAAAGCTAATTTTTTTGGTTCGTATAAAGGGCATTGGTGGACACTGCCGCAACAGGATTTGACTCAAGCTAAAGAGATTTGGCTGACTGAGGGGATCTTTGATGCGTTGAGCTTGATTCAAAATGGTATTCCGGCTGTTTCTCTAATGACTTGCCATAACTACCCTGAAATTGCTTTAAGTGCGCTGAGAACAGCGCTAGGTAATAATAGAAAGCCGCTTTTAGTTTGGGCGTTGGATAATGGCGCAGCCGGTGAACGCGCAATGAAAAAGTTTGTTGCCCGCAGTATCGATGATGGCTGGAAAGTCACGGCCGCGAGACCCGCTGAAAAAGAGTGTGGCAACGATTGGAATGACTTGCATATGAAAGGCAAGCTAACGGAGCGCGATATGGCCCGTTATCGCTATTACGGCAAGTTGTTGTTAGCCTCAACCGCGTTTGAAAAGGCGCGTTTAATGTTTAACTGGACGGAGCGTTCAGAGTTCGATTTTCAGCACGATAACCGCTTGTATTGGTTTAAGTTGGATATCGATAAAATGATGAAAACCATTGAGCGTATTCATGATGCCGAACCCGATTTAGATGAAGATGAAGCCAGACAAAAAGCGGTAAAAGAGTCCGGTACGGTAGTTGAAATCGCCAATTGTTATCCCACTCCGCTATATTTCCAAAAGTCCGTTGAAACTGACGAATCATGGTATTACATGCGCGTCGACTTCCCTCGCCAGCCACAAGTTAAAGCCACGTTTACCGCCTCACAGTTAACCAGTGCCAGTGAATTCAAAAAGCGTTTATTGCATGTGGCCAAAGGGGCGGTTTATACCGGCACAACTTTGCAATTGGACCGCATTTGCAAGCAAGCCTTGCCTGATATTAAAGAGGTGATCACGCAAAATTATGTGGGTTATAACAAAGAGTATGGTGTGTATGTGTTTAATGATGTTGCGGTGCAGGATGGTAAGTGTTTTACGTTAAATGAGGAAGATTATTTCTCTCTCAATAAGTTGGATATCAAGACGTTAAGCCTTAGCCCATCATTGGCCATTAATACCGATTTTAGCGAATTTGATACCAGCTGGTTAAGTTCTCTTTGGGATGCGTTTGGTGCAAAAGGTTATGTGGTATTGGCGTTCTGGTTGGGTTCGTTCTTTGCGGAGCAGATACGCAAGACTCATAAAAGCTACCCATTTTTAGAAATTTGCGGTGAGCCTGGTTCTGGTAAAAGTACGTTGATTGAGTTTTTATGGCGTTTATGTGGCCGCGCAGATTATGAGGGGTTTGATGCATCAAAATCGAGTGTTGCCGCTCGAGGGCGAAACTTTTCACAGATTAGTAATTTGCCGGTGTGTTTAATTGAAAGTGATCGCGTGCAAGATAATGCAAAGCTGAAAGCGTTTGATTGGGAAGAACTTAAGTCACTGTATAACGGCCGTGCCACGCGTTCGTTAGGGGTGAAAAATAGCGGTAATGAGACCTACGAGCCATTATTTAAAGGCAGTATTGTGATTGCACAGAATGCAGAGATAAACGCTTCACGCGCCGTTTTAGAGCGGATTATTCACCTCTATACTGATAAAGCCGAGCAAAGCGTTGAAACCCGTTATGCCGCCATAGCCCTTGAACGTTATCCCATTGAAAGGTTATCTGGTTTTTTACCAACTGTATTGATGAAAGAAGCGGCGATATTAAAGCAATACAATGAGCGCGTAGATGGCTTACAGGCGCAGTTATTTGCGGATAAGGCGATTAACCATGAGCGGATCGCCAAGAATCACGCACAATTAATTGCCTTGCTAGAAACGTTAGCATTAGTTCTTCCCGTAAAAGCGGCCCATATTCGCCAAACTCGCGACTTTATTATTGAGTTGGCCAAACAACGTGTCCAAGCGATCCAACTTGACCAGCCACAAGTGATGGAGTTTTGGGAACTGTTTGATTATTTACACGATAACGAGGCTTTTGGTGTGAATCACAGTAGTGAAAAGGGTGTTTATGCAGTGAATTTTAACCATATTGCACAGGTGGCTAGTGAGTACCGTCAGTCTATGCAATTGAATACTGATATTAAGAATTTATTGAAAGCGGGGCGTATGCGTAAGTTTGTGGGCGTTAAGACGGTGAGAAGTGTGGTGAACAGTCAATTTAATAACACGCTTGCGGTGGGGAGTACGCTTAAGAGGCCTGAAGTGATTAAGTGCTGGGTATTTCAGGAAAACAGTGAGAGTTAGTTTTCTCCTCTATTTATCTATAGGCTGCCGATGTGCAGCCTTTCTTTTATCTATCGATAAACCCCATGAATTAAGTAAATGCTCATCATCAATATTCTATGAAAGCGTAGGTAAGTAAATCAATGGATAACAGAGTAAGAGTTGACTGTTATTTAATCTCTTTTATAAATATAGAGAATTTATGGGAGGGGTTCGGAAAGCGGTTACAATGGTTACAAAATTAAAATAGTCTTGTATCTTATTGATAATAGATATAAATATAGGAATAGTAAAAGGTTACAAATGGGTTACTTTGTGGTTACGTGTAACCGTTTTAAGAGGTTACAAATTAAAAGTATAACTTATTGTTTTATAAGGGTGTAACTTTTTAACTCCTGTTTTGTAACCCGTTGTAACCAGTAAAAAGTTACAACGGAGTTGTTTTAAATCAGTGGGTTACAGGTGTTTTTGGTAAGTTGTAACCGATGTAACCGGTTTCCGAGAGGGGCCCCATTTTAATTAGCAATTGAACGAGAGGATTATTAAATGAGACCTTTATTATTCAGTATCTACAATTTCACAAAAGTAGCTATCTACGATTAAGCGAATAAAACGCCACCAAGCATAGATAATTGTAGGTTGAATGGCATCAATATCATCTAATAGCCCATGAGCTACTTCATTACGTAGATTTGGTCCGCCTGATTCGGTAAAAAGCATTTTCATTTCAAATAATAAATTCTCATCAAATATTTCATTGGTTTCTTTTTTATCTAACAGCGTACTTAAACCAGCTTCCATTTCTTCTTGCTCAGAAGTGATGGTAGTTGTGCTAACATTACTGAATTTTAGAATACTCCGGAAAAAATTTTCAACTTGAGGGCATAGTAAATAAATCGCTGTAGAAAAATCTTTTTGTAATCCTAACATTATTAGTTTTTTAAAAATTTGCTTTCTTTCAGTAGGTATGAAAAGAGAGTGTTGAATAATATTTTCAATACTATCATCTAAAAGTTGTGTGTTTTCATATTTTTTCATTATCTCATCTATTAAAGGTAGAATTAAGCGTTGTATTAATGATGCATGTGTAATAACATCAATGAAACACTCATCTATAAATATTTCATCATTAGTATTGTCAAAGTTAAAACTTAAAGGAGGTAATCTATTGATAACTCGCCCATCTTTAGATAAGTTAATTTTGCTAGATAGGTTTCGAAAAAATGAATTTCTCACCCTTTCTTTTACTTCTTTAATTGTTTTTTCTTTATTTATGGTATGATCTAACGTTAATAAGAAAAATAACATTTCTATTGGATTTGAAAAGGTGTTTATTTTTTTAATAAGTTCATTTATATAATTGGAAAATGCAGATGGAAGTTCTGTTTTAGTATTAATGCTTATTAAGTTACTGACAATCTGTGCTCCTGCTGGTTGTAATTTTAGTTCTATAGTTTTTATTTTTTCATCTATATTAAATATACCTCTTTCTTTTTTTGGGATTTTCCTAAAATATAATAAAGATATATTGAAAGAGTATAATGATTGCATGTCTGTTGATTTTGATGCTAGATCATAGTATAAGTCTCCTATTCTTTTATATGTGTAATATTCCAAGTGTTCATTTTTTTCTTTTCTATAAATATATGATAATAAGTCTAAATAGTCTTTTGTTTGATTTGCATTGCCAGTTTCTATTGATTTCTCTATCAAAGATTCAAATACCGGAAGCCAGTTTTGATACTCAGTTATTTGAGTTACGTATAAAAAAGTAAATAATGCAAAACACCAATTATAATTTATGTCATAAGATGTTTTCTCTTCAGTTTCATTTGTTATGATGCTGAGTATTTTATTGGTTAGCGTGTCAGATAAAACATTAATCTTGGGGTTGTTTAATTTACTTATACTTGCGGCTTTTTTCATGGCTATGCCATAATATCCAAACCACTCATTATGCTTTAGATTGAAATTAATTGCCTCATTTAGTGCTAGAGCAATATACTTTAATTTCTCCTGTCTTTTTCTGCTTGAAATAAAATCATATGCTTTGAATTTTAAGATCGGATATTGAATATTCTCAATCATAATAATTAAATTATCAATGTCATTATCAGTGATTGAATGTAGAATGTCATCATTTCCATCACCTAATGTATAGCTTGTAAATTTTTGATTCTTGAAGTTATAATCAATGGATATTATAAATAAAAATAAATTAAAAATGTATTTTTTGTTAATGTCATTGTTGTTAATAATATCATTATATGGACGTTTTAAATTATAAAGATTGCGAAACTGTAAGTTTACGGTTTGGAACTTTGAGTAATCAAAGCTATTGAAATCTTCAACTGTTAATAATGGGCCATTTGAGTAATCGATACCTTCTTCAAAAAAACTCAACATATTATATCTCCTAAAAATATCAAATATTACTTTCTATTTATATTATTCGTATTAGTAATTATTTAAAAGACACTTTTTCTGAAAAATAAAAAACTCAGAGTTATGACGGTAAATTTGTTTGTTTTTTGAACTAGCAATCCATTGTGTCAGTATTTTATAGTATTTAATAGAGTAACTGAAATATTGCTACACAAATCTGCACGAAAATGCACAAATTTTATTACCTTTAATTTTCTATACAAGGCCAGAGTCAGTGAGGGTTAAGCTTGTTTGCACACCCGCACAAAAACCCACCCCTTTTGTGTGCGGGCGAGGCGGGGGAGCAAGCGCGCGCAAAGGGGTAAAGATGGGCCGCGCTGGCTATGGTGTGATCAGCCTATAAGTGGGGTTATTTGAGAGTCAGTAGCCCGTAGCAGTGAGATTGAGTAAAAAAACAAGTATTGCTATGTGGAAATTATGAAATGGCACTGAGATTGTTTTAATCGCTTTTGTGGGTAATATATTAATCTAATAAGTATCAAAGATAAGGAATAGTACGTGAGTGAGATTTATCTTATGTACCTAAGGTAAATTTAACATTAAGACTATGCACTGATATTTGTTAATGATAAATGGAATTGTTATGTTTGATGGTCTTGGTTATGTTGTTGCGATCGGTGCGGTAGTCTTAATTACTTTATGTATAACCTACTTGATTTCAATTGGAAATGCTTTCAACGATACAATACCAAAGGATAAAACCTCAGAATGTAATTCTGAAAAATTTCTTGCTAAGGATGATGAAGAGAATAGTTTTAAAAGTAAATTAAAAAATAATAAAAAGGTTTATAAATGGAGAAGTCTGATTATTGCCTCTATTTTTATTCCATTTTTAAATTTTATATACTATTGTAATGTTGGGATTTATTTTGTTAAAGATAAAGGTGAAATATTTTTTGGTATTTTCACATTTTTCATATTTACATTTTTGAATTTTTTTCTGGTTGTTTTTAGGTTCAAAAAATCAAGTGAATTTGTTGGTGCATTCTTAATATCTTTTGTTGCATACAATATTATTTATTTTCCTCAGAAATTAAATGTTGATTTTGAAAATAAAATACATTCATTTATTGCTAATGGAGACACTAACTCTTTAGAAAAAGAATTAGGGAAAAATTGTAGTTTAGTTGAGTATGAACTAGACGATTATATATGGTATGCATTATTTCGGTCTGAAGCCCCCATTGACTCTTTAGAGTTTTTATTTGGCTGCCAATTTCATGAAGATAACTTTGATGTTAATAAAATAGAAGAAGGTAGACATTACCTCCGGTCTTTTTTTGATAAAAAAATATCAAAGAATATGACTATAAATCATAATCTTGAGGCTCTTTTTGCTGAAAAATATTTCACTTTACTAGATGAAGAATCAAAACAAAAATTAATATGGGAATTAGTATATAAAATTGCAACTGAAAGTAAGAAGGAATACAATGATATATATATTAGTAGATTAGATAAGTTAATTGATTTAAATCCAAACATTGCTAGTTATGTTAATCTTCGAGACATTGATTATCATAAAATGATAGAGTATAGAGAAGTTAATGCGGCAAATTATTTTTTAACAAGATTGCCGCCTAGTAATGAAGATTACAAATTAGCAATGAATATATTGACGAATAATTTACCTTTCATCACTGAGAAAATTAAGAGTGATAGAGGTGTTTTAGAAAATACAACCATCAATGATATTGATTCCTACTTTTATAAAAAGAAAAATATAAATCTAATTTTTTATGCATTTTATGTTGGTAATGCAGAAATGATTAATTATTTGATTGAAAATAAATTGTTTAAAATCGAAGATTATAACTATGAAATGAAAACGACTGGCAGTTATGAAGCAGGTTGCAACAACTACTTAGTTACAGGTATCGCTGAGAGTTGGACTCTTAATGAAGATGAGAAAAAAGCATTGCTACAAAAATTAAAAGGTTTACCAAATATTTGTGACCGAATGATTGAAGTGGAATTAAATAAAATTGATGAGATGTTAGCCAAGTATAAGTCTTAATCGCTGCCTAGATAAGCAAACTGAGTTAATGGATCACTCAGTTTGCTTATCTTTAGTTTATTTATAATTCGGCTCTTTTCCCTTTGCCTGAGTCAAAAAATCCAGTAACGCATATTGTTTGAAGCGGATCACCTCAACACCTAGCATGTCATTAATTGATTTCATGCTTTCCATCAGCGGTAGTAACTCATTGAACCAAAAAACCATTGCGGCTTTTTCAACATCACCAAGACTACCCGAGCCTTGCGGAATGATCCCCATCAGTTGTGGTGGTATCCGGTGCATAGCCAACAAATCATCGCGAGTGGTGTCCTTGATACCGACAAACTCATCTTTAGCGCTGATTTGGGAGAAAGGTAAAATTTGAATCCCATCCTTGCCACCATTGGCGGCATAAACAAAGATATTTTTAAATGCCTTACCTTTACGGGCTTCGGTGAGTGATTTCTTTAATGACTCAACGGCCTTGTCGTCAGCCAATGCCGCGGAAAGATACACCATCACACCGGCGTGACTGCCATTTTCATAATAGTTGGTCCGAAATAGGGTGGCTGAATGATTCAAGTTAGCGGAAATAAGTCCCGCCAAATAATCGGGAGTGCCATATATCTCTTGGTGAATACATGGGTTCTTCAAGTGAATCACGCTATTTTTACGAAATTCGTAGGCATCTTGGTAATTCTTCACTTGCCAGTATTGCCCCTCATTCACACCGGCGCGGGTGTACTTAGCCAAGGAGGGTTTAAGCGTTAACATATCGCCGAGCCGATTAATGCGCTTTTCAAGGTAACCATTACCAAAAACCACAAAATCCTGCGCTAATGTAGTGAAATCAGGGCGTGATAAATACGGCGTTGGTTCAAAACAACTGGTGATCACATTACGCTTAAACACTAAAGGTGATTGATGGTAAGCCGCTGACGAGGTAAACGAGCGTGCAATGCCTGTAAAATCAATCGGGGTTTCATACCAGCGGCCATTGTGGTTGCACTCCATGCAGTCCAGCAAATCACCGCCGCCAGAGACAATTGATGGTGGGTCAAAAGTAAATGAGCAAAATTCAGGGGCTTGTGTTTGTTCTTCGGTTGCTGCTAATTCTGTTGCTTGTTCCATGGTTAAAACTCCATAACTTGTGCGCCAGCGCCGCCAGTTTCACTGGATATCGCTTCGTTAGAGAAAATATTCATTGCCGCCCATGCAAGGTCGCCGTGGTCTAAGCCGCGAACACGGCTTGACTCATAGGTGATAATCCCACTTTGGGTTTGCACTTTCTTGATGGTCATAAATGAGGTGATCAGAGGCTTATGTAACCCTGCGTCGTATTCAAAACGGCCATTACGAATGAGCATCAGCATTTTCATGATCATCATGCGTTTAATAGGGGCTGAATAGTTGAGTAAATTGGCGGCAGGGAAGAATTTAACGACCAGCTCGTGTACGGCGGCACCGGTACCGCCGGTACCATCAATGGTGATAGATTGCACGTTATAACGCTGAGTAATGCGTTTGATTTCTTCGGCTTGTTTTTCAAAGGCCATCCCGCGTAACTGGATAGTTTCAATGATGCGGAATTTCCCGCCACTGACTGCCGGTGGTGATGCAACCACTAACCCCAAGCCATCGCCATTATCACCGGTACCGGTTGGGTCTGCGCCTATCCAAACAGGGCGATTACCCAGTGGGCGTGGGGCGTAAGGTTTCCAGTCGGGCCAAACATCACTGTTATAGCCATCCACGCCACAATTGATTAAGGCATCATAACTGAATGCCCGTTCACCCGTTTTAACGAACTCACACTCATATAAATTACGAAAGTCGTCGGGCGGGTTTTCGTCTTTGATTTCTTCCAAATTAACGCGGTTCAGTCCGCGCGCGATGGCATCATGGATATTCACGATTTGCCGCCACATGCTATCCGCGCAGTAATGGCCAAGCTTTAATACCTTATGGGATAGCTCAATGATTTTGCGTTCTTTCTCCGGCTTGCCTTTGTTATAAAAATCCCCCGTCCAAAACTCGTAGGCTTCGTGATCTTCACTCGATGGTGTCGAAAAATAAGTACGGCGTAACCCTGTTTGTGTGGCCATCGCTGAAGCCACTTTCCGTAATTCCAAGAAACGCGATACCCAGAACACCTCATCAAAATAGAGGTCACCGGTATAGGATTGCGCTGTCGCGGCTGCGGTACCCAAGAAAAACAGGATCGCGCCGTTAGATAACATAATTTCATCGCCGCCTTTGAGCTCAACACCTACTTGGCGAGCCAACAATTGAATAAAACGTTTGAATTGAAATGCCTGTGCGCGGCTGGCTGATAGAAATATTTGGTTGTTACCGGTTTCCAATGCGGTCAATAGGGCTTCGCGGGCAAAGTACCACGTAGCTCCAATCTGGCGTGATTTAAGAATAAAGCGGTTTCGCTGCGTGCGTTCATCCCACCATTGGCGCTGATACTCAAATAAGCTACCTAGCACTAGGTTTTTAAGCTGTTCGATTTGTTCAGGGGTAAAGTGATTCTTTTGTGCCTTAACTTTACTTGTTCCCGCCGTTTGTTTCTTCATTTCCAAACGCTCAAAGCGATCTAACTGGCGGTTAAAGAAATCAACCGTTTTAAAGTCATGGGCGGTCATTGTGTCTTTCGCCATGATGCGCAGCACTTTTACATGTATTTGGTCAGTAACACGGTGAATAGGGGATGCCTCATCCCATTTATCACGTCGTCGCCATGAATAAATGGTGTGAATGCTTAAGCCCAGCCGCTTTGCAATCTGCGAAACGCTGTAAGCCTGCCAATAAAGTTCTTTGGCTTCTTGTCGTGGGTCAATGTCTGTTTTCATCATGCTGTCACTTTGTCACGCCCGCGCGTAACCCTCTATGAATATGGGTTCTCATAGCGCTATGAGAACCGTAACCCTTTGAGTAAAAAGAAGATGATTGAGATAGTGCTGTTATTGAAACGGCAGCATCGAAATGACAGTTACGTCAGAAACGGAGATTGATTTATGTCGCAAGGTAAAAAAACGCGCCAGATAAAGCTGATCGCTTGTGCAGAGGGAATGACACTAAACGGTTTTCCCGTTGAGCGTGAACATATCGAGCAGATGGCGAAAGACTACGACCCTAAATTTTATTGTGGTCGTGTGAATTTGGATCACATTAAAAGTGTGTTCCCAGATAGCCAATTTCGCAGTTATAGCATGATTTCAGCGGTGAATACCGTTGAATTAACTGAGGGTGAACTTAAAGGTAAATTAGGGCTTGAAGTCACTATTGATATTGATGATTTAAAAGATGAATACATTGTTAACCTGAATAAGTCAGGCCAAAAGATTTTTTCCAGTATCGAGTATTACCCCTCATTCCCACAGACCAAACGCGCCTATTTAACGGGGGTAGCGTTAACTGATTACCCAGCAGCTATTGGTTCCCGTCCTATTGAACTAAGCGCAGTTTCTCGCGGCTTACCAGATAGTGGCAATTACTTTACCGCTTCATTAGAAACGCAGTGCCATTTGTTAAGTGAGCAATACACCGAACACCAAGAGGAAAAGGAAGCCGGTAAGAAGTTTTTATCCACGGTGAAACAGTGGCTAGGGCTTGAACGTAATCACAACTCAGAAGAAACCACCAACCTAAAAACAGCCATTGAGTTGACCGCACAGCAATGCGGCACCTTGCTAACTGAAAACGAAGCACAAAAACGAGCGTTATCACAGTTAACCAATGACTTTAACGCCTTAAAGCAGCAGCTTGCAGTGACTGATGGTTCAGGAGAGTCACGCCCTCAAGTCACCGGTGGTTCGACTAAGTTGGCTGAGTATTAAGCCGCGTTTTACTTTCTTCAATTTTAATCAATAAAAGGTTTTTACTATGGGTATCAGTAATGAATCACTGGCGAATTATCTCTCATGGCTTGACCAGCAAGCCCGCTTAAATGGAGTACGTCGTGAGGGTTCGTCATTAAATTTTAGCGTTGACCCTGCGGTGCAGCAGCGCTTAGAAAAAGCAAAAATGGAAAATAGCCCATTTTTAAAACAAATCAACTCATTTGGGGTGACGGACCAGGAGGGGCAAAAGGTCTTTGGTTCGGTCAATGGACCGATTGCCGGTACAAATGATTCAACGACCGAGCGCCGTCAGCCTGAGCAAGTCAATGAGGAAAACAGCGACGATTACCGTTGTGATAAAACCAACTGGGATACGTTTATCCCATATTCATGGTTAGACGCATGGGCGGGACACCCTGAATTTCAACCGATGATCAGCCAACTGATCGCACAGCAAGAAGCCAATGACCGCTTAATGATTGGGTTCAATGGTGTGAAACGGGTGAAAAAGTCGAATAAAGCCGAAAACCCATTGTTACAAGACGTCAATATCGGTTGGCTGCAAAAAATCCGTAATGCGGCGCCACAACGCGTGATGAAAGATGTCACGTTAACCAGCCGCGATGAAAGCGGGAAAATCATTGCCAAAGGGATGTATGCCAATGTGGATGCGATGGTATTCGATGCGGTGAATTCATTGTTAGACCCGTGGCACCGCCGTGCGCAGGGCTTAGTGGCGATCACCGGTTATCAGCTCTATACCGATAAAAACTTCAAAATCATGAACCAACACAGTGAGCAAAATCCAAACATGGAAATGCTTGCGGGTAATGAACTGTTGAAATTGAGTTCAATGGGTAATTTACCGACCTTACAAGTACCGTTTTTCCCCGATGGCGCAACCTTGATAACGACCTTTAAAAACCTGTCGGTGTACTGGCAGAAAGGCAAGTACCGTCGTGTGATCAAAGATGAGCCGGAATATAACCGTGTGGCGACATATTCGTCAGGTAATGAGGGCTATGTGATTGAAGATTATGGCCTGTCTTGCCTGATTGAAGGTATCAATTACGCCGAAAGCAAAGAAATTTAAGCCAACATTGGGGAATGCAAATGGAACATTTAACACCGGCACAGCAGCACTGGCAAAAAGTGATGGCATCACGCCGTGGTGGGGCATCTGCCGAAATGTCACGGGCAGATATGACCGCTTATGAAAATATTTTGCATCGTTTACGGGCTGACCAAGCGCAACTAAGCAATATCCAAGGCAATGACCGTAAAGCGGCGTATAAGCGTAAGGTTTTACCTAATTATCGCGGTTGGATTGAAGGGGTGTTGGAAAGCCAAAGTGGTGTGGCTGATGAGGTCTTTACGCGCACTTTGGTGTGGCATATCGACGCGGGTTTATACACAGAAGCCTTACACATGGCCGAATATGCTATCCAATTTAATCTGCCATTACCTGATAACTATAACCGCACCTTAGCCACTGTTTTAGTTGATGAAATTTGTGATTGGTCATTAGCAGTTAAAGCAAGTGGCAAAGAAGATGAAGTGACAGCGTCACTTGATGATTTGCTGAGTTTAGAGCGTATTACAGCGCAATCCGATATGCCTGATGGGGCGCGTGCCAAGTTGTACAAAGTCATTGGTTTAACACTCAAAAATGACGATAAGCAGCAAGCCTTAGCCCTTGAATATCTGCAAAAAGCCATTCTTATTGATAAAGACATTGGCGTGAAAAAAGAGATTGAACAGCTATTACGGGCAGTGCGTAAGCAAGAAGACGAGACGCCTAAAAATTAGCAATAACCGAGTTGCACCCGCGTGCCACGGAGGCACAGCAATAATAAAGGGTTAACCCTCTGTATTGTCGCTGTCCACCTCCGTTTTTTCAAAGGGGTAATCATGGGTTTAGTGGCATCAAAACAAATTCATAGCGTGCAAGACGAAAGCATCAGTGATGGTGATGAAAAAATCACGTCAGGTGAGTTTTGGCCAGACATTGGTTTAGACCCGTTGCGCCAATCTATGCGATTAACGGGAAACGTCACCACAAGCCGTTTAAAGCATATGGCCACAGAAGCGGTGTTGTATGTCAATCAGCTATTAGATGAATGGCAGCAGGTACAGAACGCCAAGGGCTTTACCCAATTATCTGCGGTGCCATCACCAGAAATCAACGATACCACGGCCGTTGTTTTTCGTTACCACCATGCGGTGTATAGCTTTACTAAAGCGTTATTGATTGAAAACTACCGCGACATTGACACCACGCGCGAGGGTGAAAAACACGCCCAAGCCTTGAGCACGCAAATTGATGATCTGCGCCGCGATGGACAAAACGCCGTGCGGGATATTCTCGGTAAGTTACGCATGTTTGCGGAGCTCGTCTAATGAACGTGCAAGCGCTGCAAGGTGACACCGTTGACCTGTTGTGTTGGCGGCATTATGGGCGCACTCAGGGCATCGTTGAGCAAGTATTACAGGCCAATCCAAATTTGGTTGAGGGCGGCATACAGCTAGCCGCGGGGCAATGGGTGGAATTACCCGAACTCGCACCGGTGGCAAAACAAGACATGATCCAACTTTGGGATTAACAAAACAGGATTAATAGCATGAATGATTGGTGGAGCCGCCTAACTTACGCACTTTCTGGATTTGGCGGTTTATTCAGTGGGTCGGGCATTTTAGGTTTTTTTGGTGATTTCTCCGTGTATGAGTGGGGTTTTTTAATCGGGTTAATTGCCAGTGTTTCATTGGGCGTAATGACCTATCGGTTAAACCGCCGTGAGCAAATGAAACGCACACGCATATTAGAACGTTATTTCTCTCGTCACCCCATCAGTGAGCGCGATATTGAAAACATTGTGAAAGTGACCGAGCAATCACCAAAGGATTTATGAAATGAACACCAAATCACGATTAAGTCAGACAGTTATTGCGTTGATTATTTCCGGTGCCAGTGGCGGTGCGATCCTCTCCGGCTTTTTGGATGAAAAAGAGGGAAATTCGCTCAAGGCATATCGTGACGGGGGCGGTGTGGTCACTATTTGTCGTGGTGTAACACGTATTGACGGTAAGCCAGTAAAAATAGGTACCCAATTATCCCCAGCGGAATGTGACCGGCTAAATCAGATTGAAGCTGACAAAGCGATTGCATGGGTTAAACGCCATGTGCATGTGCCACTAACCGAGCCGCAAATCGCCGGTATTGCTTCATTTTGTCCTTACAACATCGGGCCATCTAAATGTTTCTCATCCACGTTCTATCGCAAGTTAAATGCGGGGGATATCAAGGGCGCCTGTGCGGAGATTCCTAAATGGACGCGGGATGGCGGTAAAGATTGCCGACAAACCAAAGGCCAGCCAAACGGCTGTTATGGCCAAGTGATCCGCCGTGACCAAGAGGCTGAATTACTGTGCGGCGAATGGGGGCGGTAATGGTGAATTATCGTCAGGTTTTTGGGGGGTATTTAGCGGTTGCTTGTATTGCGGCATTAGTGAGCGGCGGTGCGGTGTTTGGCATTGCACGTTTGGACTTCAAAGCCAAGTTAAGTGTGAGCGAACTGGGGCACAAAATGGCACTCAGTGCGATAAGCGCCCAAGCCTTTATTGATGCAAATGAAAAACTCGCTCAACTAAAAAAAGCACAAGAGACCTTGCACCAGCTTGATGTGGCCTATAACCAGAGGTTGTTAGATGAACAAAATAAATCTCAACGTTTGCGTGATGATTTGCTCACTGAGCGTCGTCGCGTGCAGTTCGCCAGCGCCGACCTTGCAACCTGTGAGCTCACCATCAATCACACTGCCCGCGCCGGCAGCGTGGGCGATGCTGCCACCGTCGGACTCACTCGAAAAGGTGGACTTATTGTTCACGATATCCGAACCGGAATTCAGCAAGACAGAGCCAAAATAAGTTATTTACAGGGCTATATCCGTGATGTGGTAGACCAGTGCAAGGGGGCGAAATGAAAATATTATTCAATATCTTGATGTTTATCGTGTTTATTCTTCTGTTAACCGTGGTTTTGCTTCGCGGTGTAGTGTTACTGCAAGAACCCAAATGCGCCACGGCACCACTGCAAGAACGCATTGAAATGCGTTGCCAAAAAGCACTCTATGACACTCGGGGGAGATAATGTTAAAGCCAAATCTATTACGACAAACTATTGTTGAGCAGATACCCCAGTTTAAACAAAACCCTGATTTATTAGAGGTCTATATCACTGAGGGTGGTATACAGGCCACAGGTACACAATCCGCATCTTACTTGAATGAGTACCAAATTCAGGTATTGGTCATGGATTACGCCGGCGAATTGAGCGCATTGTCATTGGCCATTCTGACTTTTGCCCGAAAACATCAGCCAGATTTGTTATTTAACCCCGATAAACGGGGAAACGGCATTCGCTATAAAGCCGATATTCTCGACAATGAAAAAATCGACGTGCTGTACACCATCAAGGCCACCGAGCGCGTGATTGTTAAAAAGGTGAATGGAAAAATTGTGCAAGAGCATATTTCCGAGCCTGAAATCGCCTTACCTGCATGGGATATCGTGATAGATGAGGGGGTGATGGTTCATGAGTGATAACAGCCTGTTTATGCAACTTGAAAATGAGCTTAATGGCTTGTTATCGACAACCTCAGCGGCTTACCGGCGAAAACTGACGGGAAAATTAGCGCGGGCAATTCGTGCTGACCAACAAAAGCGCATTCGTAGCCAACAAAATGCGGACGGCTCGGCCTATGAACCACGTAAACGCAAAGTGTTACGCGCACAGCAGCAAATTAGATTTATTCACCGTGGTGATGTTCGCACCCTGCGAAATTGGCAAGGGTCAAAAGGTCGTCGCGGTAAAACCATTACCGGTTTTGATGAAGATAGGGGGGCGGTAAGAACCTTTTATCGCCAAGATATTACCCGTTTTTTAGATATTAATTTTTCCTCGATCAAGCGCAGTACCAAACGTAATGTACCGATGTTCAGGCGGCTTAGGGCGGCGCGTTTTCTTCATGCCCGCAATACACAAGATAGCGCGATAGTGGGTTTTCAAGGCAAAGCTGCGGCAATTGCCAGAGAGCACCAATACGGGCTTGAGGGGGCAGTGAATGAACTTGCACGGGCACGTTACCCCAAACGGGAGTTATTGGGGCTATCAGAACATGAGCGCTTAGGTTTATTGGAAATGATTTATCTCGATTTGGTGGGGCAGCTATGAGTTTACAAGAGCTATACCGTTTACTCAGTAACCTTTTTCGTCAAGGTGTGGTCACTGAGGTGGATTTAGACAACGATTGTTGCCGCGTTCAAGTCGGGGAGTTAGTTACTGATTGGATTAGATGGTTAGTGCATCGTGCTGGCGAGTCTCGCAGTTATTGGGCGCCGACGGTGGGTGAGCAAGTGTTGATTGGGGCGATTGGCGGTGAACTAACAACTGGCTTTGTTTTGGGCTCCCTGTATAGCAATGCGAACCCCGCGCCAATACATTCAGCCAATGCATTACACCACACTTTTCCAGATGGTGCGGTGATTGAGTATGAGCCAGAAAACGGAACATTAAAGGCCGTTGGTATTAAAAAAGCGGTGATAGAGGCTAGTGAGGAAATCAGCGCAATAACCCAAAAAGTGATTTGCAAAGCCTCTGTTGAAATCAAGCTCGATACACCGAATGTGATTTGTACCAATAACCTCACTACAGGCACGTTGAATGTGGAAAAAGGCGGTGAAATGACCGGCAATTTTAACCATAACGGCGGGTCGATAACGTCTAATGGTGTGGTTATTCATACTCACCAACATGGCGGTGTGCGCTCGGGTGGGGATACATCAGGGAAACCGGTATGAAATATTGCGGCATGAATGCGAAAACAGGTCGTCGCCTGACAGATAGTGAGCATATTCGCCAAAGTATCGCTGATATTTTGCGAACGCCCATTGGTTCGCGGGTGATGCGCCGGCAATACGGCTCACTGTTGTATGACTTGATTGACCAGCCACAAAATCCTGCGCTGCGACTCAAAATTATGAGTGCGTGCTATATGGCATTAATGCAATGGGAGCCACGCGTTAGGCTACAAACCATTGATTATATTCGTTCAGATGTTGGCGAAATGGGTGTGAGTTTATCCGGTGTGATTATGCAAACGGGTGAAGCGATTTCGATTTCTATTCCTGTGAGGTAACAGTATGGCAGCCAGTATTGATTTAAGTTTATTGCCGGCACCGGATGTGGTCGAACTATTAGACTATGAAGTGCTATTTGCCGAGCGCAAAGCCGCGTTAATTGGTGCGATGCCAGAAGAACAACGGGAAGCCATCGCCCGTACATTGGAATTAGAATCTGAGCCGCTCACCAAATTACTGCAAGAAAATTGTTACCGTGAATTAATTTTACGTCAGCGCGTCAATGAAGCGGCTCGCGCAAGCATGGTGGCTTTTGCCACCGGTGCCGACCTTGACCAACTCGCGGCCAATAACAACGTGAAACGCTTGATGTTATCAGCTGGCGATGAAAGTGCCATTCCACCCATTGCGCCAGTGTATGAGTCTGATTCAAATTTACGCATGCGTATACCGGCCGCTTTCGAAGCGTTAAGCGTAGCGGGTCCTATTGGCAGTTATGAATATCATGCTCGTAGCGCTGATGGTCGGGTTTCTGACGCTTCTGTCATTAGCCCGCTACCGGCTCATGTCACCGTTACGGTTTTATCCCGCGAGGGCAACGGCAGCGCACCGGCTGATTTAATTGAAAAAGTCGATATTGCGTTAAACGATGAGGACGTTAGGCCGGTTGCTGATCGTGTCACCGTACAATCAGCCAATATCGTTAACTATGAAATTGACGCGGTGATTTACTGTTATCCCTCGCCTGAATACGAGCCCATCATGGCAGCGGCAGAGGAACAAGTGAAACGCTATGCGACACAGCAACACCGGTTAGGCCGTGACATTGTCCTCAGTGCCATTTATGCCGCTTTGCATGTTCAAGGCGTGCAACGTGTGGAGCTGAAAAAGCCGGTTGCAGATATCAAGCTAGATAAAACACAGGCCAGCTTCTGCACACAAATTAACGTGGTATTAGGGGGCTCAGATGAATAATCGTTTATTGCCTGTCGGTTCATCACCGTTAGAACTCGCGGCGGCTGAATCACTGGCACAGATTGAGCGCGTGCCTATTCCTATTCGTGAGCTTTGGAACCCTGATTTATGCCCCGTGCATTTACTGCCGTATCTGGCATGGGCGTTCAGTGTTGACCGATGGGATAAAAACTGGACGGAAAAAGCCAAACGGGATGCCGTTAAAGCCGCGATGTTTATTCATAAACACAAGGGCACCATTGGGGCATTGCGCCGCGTGGTTGAGCCGTTGGGTTATTTAATCCGTGTGATTGAGTGGTGGAAAACCAACGAAACCGCCGGCACGTTTCGCCTTGATATCGGTGTTCTTGAAACCGGTATCACCGAGGAAATGTATCAAGAGTTAGAAGCATTGATTTTTGATGCAAAACCGGCGAGCCGTCATTTAGTTGGGCTCACAATTCAACTTGAAACTAAAGGCCAAATCTATTGCGCTGCAACCAGTTATAGCGGTGATGAATTAACTGTTTACCCATACACGCCAGATGTGATCAGCTCAGGCGGCACGATTTCCACAGGGGTAGCGGTACATGTTATTGATGAAATGAGGGTCACTCTCCAATGAAATATTTTGCATTGCTTACCACTTATGGTGAAAAAGTGCTCGCAGAGGCGACTGCCCTCGGCACGAAAATTGAATTAACACACATGGCGGTTGGTGACGGCGGCGGCACATTGCCCGCACCCGATACCAAACAGACTAAATTAGTCAATGAAAAGCGCCGAGCGGCAATTAATACGTTATTTATTGACTCAGTGAATACCAATCAAGTTATTGCGGAACAAGTGATCCCCGAAAATGAGGGGGGATGGTGGATACGTGAAATCGGTCTGTTTGATAAATCGGGGTTATTGGTGGCCGTGGCGAATTGCCCTGAAACTTATAAACCATTATTGGCAGAGGGTTCAGGTCGCACACAAACCATTCGAATGATTTTGATTGTTAGCCATACCGAAGCGGTTACATTGAAAGTCGACCCCGCGATTGTGCTCGCTACGCGCGGCTATGTGGATGACTCAGTAAAAACAGCGATCGAGGCTCACGTTAAAAGCCGTAATCACCCCGACGCGACGACTAGCGCCAAAGGTTTTGTGCTACTGGCTGATACACTCAGCGAGGATAATACTAAAGCGGTCACACCCAAGTTGGCCACAGAAATTAACCAACGTGCAGTCAACGCGCAAAAATCAGCGGATACCGCTAATACGGCCGCAACTAGTGCGAATAATAATGCCAACGGCCGAGTACCCAGTACACGCAAAGTTAACAATAAACCGTTAAGTGCAGATATTACCTTAGCTGCCGGTGATGTTGGCGCCTACACCAAAGCCGAAACCGATACTAAAGTTGCCGATGCGAAAAAAGCGGGTACTGATGCGCAAGCCACGGCAAACGCCGCCAATACTGCGGCAACTAATGCAAATAACAATGCTAATGGCCGAGTGCCAAGCACGCGTAAAGTGAACAATAAGCCGTTAAGCGCTGATATCACTTTAAGTGCTGGTGATGTGGGCGCTTATACCAAAGCAGAAACCGACACCAAAGTCGCAGATGCGAAAAAAGTGGGTACTGATGCTCAAGCGACTGCCAACGCCGCTAATACCACCGCAACAAATGCGAATAACAATGCCAATGGCCGTGTACCAAATGGACGCAAGGTAAACAATAAAGCACTGACCGCAGATATAGCACTGAGTGCAGGGGATGTGGGGGCGTATACCAAAGCGGAAGTTGATAGCAAATTTGCGGCAGGAAGTGGCTTAGGTTACGGGCAAAAATGGCAAGAGGTTACATCCCAACGTAAAGCGGGCGTGGTTTATCAAAATACAACCGGAAAGCCTATAGCTGTATTTAATGATTCAGCTCCTACAAGAGGCAAGTTTTCATGGGTATCGGTTGACTCCAAAACGTGGACGAAGGTAGGCAATACTAGTGGTGATGCGGGAATTTCAAATAACTTTATAGTACCTGTAGGTCACTATTATAAGGTTGAGAGCTTTATTTATTGGTCTGAGTTGAGGTGAGTATGAAATATTTTAAAGACAATATAAATCAAGTATATGCATATGAACCTGATGATTTTGAAAGTGAATTTATCCGAGGTGATTTAATAGAGATATCTGAGCAAGAGGCATTAGCGATCACCAATCCACCGCCAACAAAAGAGCAATTAATCGCTGAAGCGGAGTATCAAAAACAGGCACTATTAAATGAGGCTACCGCAGTAATAGCACCTTTACAAGATGCCGTTGACCTTGGCATTGCTACGGATGAAGAACGGGAGCAGTTAAGGGCGTGGAAAGAGTATCGAGTAGAAGTGAATAGGGTGGATGCTGGGTTGGGAGCGAGTGTTAATTGGCCAGTTAGCCCAAAGTGAGACATACATTAAGATAATTAATATATTTATTGTGTAGAATCTTACATTGTATGTATTAATTATGGAAAAACATGTTTAAACTTTATACTTGAAAAGTATTATTTTTATTCTTCAAATACAATTATTTGTTTTTTCCTAATTTTACGACCTACTAATAGCTATTTTTACCTATAGATTTTTGAAAAAATAATTAGGAGACTCAGTGAAATTAACAATATCAAAGCTCAAAAAAGGGATTATTTTTACGGACGAGTACTTAAATTTAACTGAAAATAATGAATTGGACTTTGAGCGCAAAAAGTTATGTGTATTATACGGCCCTAATGGGACAGGGAAAACAAGCTTGTCAAAGGTATTAGGCCAAACTAAAGGGGCTGAGTATGACATCTATATAGATGATACTAGGTATACGGAAAAAGATGATTTAGTAGCTCATATTATCTCTGACCAAAATGATAGAAATATAATTCAAGGTGAAACGCAGGATTTTATTCTTGGCGAAAACATTAAAAAAGAGTATGAACTCAAAGAAAAGTTAAATGCAGCTTTTTCTTTTCTTTTTGAGAATGAACTTGTTAATCTTTTAAAGAAAAAATATCAAATATCAAAAATAAAGACCCATTTTGATGAACTAATTCTTGATAAAGATGTACGTTATTTTATTGCTGATATAGCGAATAGTAAATCTAAAGGAAAAAAAATACTACGAGAAAAATTTATTTCGGTAGTTTATGGTATTCATGTTGCTGATGAACCAGAGTACGATAATGAAAAATTAAATTTTTTTATTGAAGATTTTTCTAAAGATGACTCTATCATACGTGCTTTATCAAACTATAATTTTCAACTAAACGGTCAAGAAGAAGGTATAGTTAAACTTGAAGAGCAAAATGAAGCTTTAACTATACTAAAAAAATTCAGTTACATAGATGAATGCTTGGTTTGTGATCATCCAATTAATGCACTTGAACAGTTAATACAAAAAGAACAGCAATATGAAGCTACATCTAATAGAATGGGGGAGCATGAAAAAGAAATTGCAGAAAATATTATAAAAAATCTTTCTTTCATAGACCCTTTTAATATTAAAGGTAAAGTTAGAAGTGCTATAAAAAAAGCTGACAAAACTATAATAAGTGAGCTAGTATTAGAGTTTAATCATTATAAGTCAGTGTATTGGATTCTTTTAAAGAATGATTTCATAAATATATCAACTAGCCAGTCACTACAAGAAATTCACAATACATACCAAGAATTGTTAAAAAATAAGCCAACATTCGCTAGTGAAGATATATTATTCATTGAACAGTTTTTAAATGAGTCTCTCGAACGTGAGATTTCATTAGAACGTGATCCTGATAATAATATTAGACTAATGCTTGGTGGAAAAGATTTTTTAAATAAAAAAAGACAGGATCTTGAGTTGAGTAATGGAGAACAAAATTTTCTTTCGCTCGCATTTGAGCTATTAAAAGCGAAAAACTCTAAATGTGAATTGATCGTACTAGACGATCCAATATCGAGTTTTGATTCTATTTACAAAAATAAACTAGCATATGCAATATTAAGCTTTTTATCCCTAAAGAAAACTTTAATTCTTACGCACAATACGGACTTAATTAAACTCCTAGAGCATCAAGTGAAAGAATGTTTAAATCTTTATTATTTCAATAATGTGGCGAGTGAAAATAATGGTTTCATACCAATAAATGAAGATGAAAGAAAAATTCTTTTATACATTCATGAATTTTTGGCACTTTTGAGAGACAGCGAAAAGATAAAACCTCAAATTTTTAATGAAAAGCAATTTGTAATATCTCTTGTCCCCTTTATGCGAGGTCTTTGCCAAATATTCAATTTTGATGAAGAGAAAAATAAATTAACTCAACTAATGCATGGGTATTGTGACGAAAAGATTAATGTTACTGAAATTTATGGGAAAATTTTCACTACTGGAATACTGGACGAGATACATCAGATATCTGCGCAGGAAATTGTTGATTGGGATTATACTGAATTTAACCCATTAAAATCTGAAGAATATCCTTTGTTATCAAAAACATTAAGACATACAATAAATTATTTATATTTAAGAATGAATGTGGAAAAGCGATTAGTTGAAAAATATAATATAAATACAAGTAAACATGATATGTTATCCAGTATTATCGTTCATTCATTTAAAGGAAATGAGATGGAAAAAATACAAAATCGTGTTTTTTTCATGGCGAAAAAAACTTTATTAAATGAGTTTAATCATTTTGAAATGGATATGAATATTTTTCAACCTGCTATAGATATAACTGATAAAGCTTTAATTAAAGAGAGGGAACAGATCTTAGAACGTTTAAACTCGTTATAAATTAAAAAATAGGCATCTTAATGATGCTATTTTTATAATATTTTTGGAAAATATAAGTCTTTAGCCAATATAAGCTACCAATCGAGGCGAATGAACTCGCCTCACAATCTATCAAAATGCCCTCATCAACTCCATCACATCTTCATTCACACGACTCAGCGACAACGTAAAATCAATTTTTTTCGCCTTGCCATCGGTAAAAAACTCCGTTCTATCTGTGACTAAATTGGTGATCACATACATTCCATAAATGGTGCCGGTACCCTCAATCAGTGGTAAAGGTCGGGCAACATAGGCCGAGGTTTTTAATAATTCCAGCGATACATCACCGCCGGTGACTTCGGGGTAAAGCGTACCGGCCAGCGTGATCTTATCTTCACCGGCGCCCACATACTGCCATTTAGCACTGCGGCCAACACGGTCATTTTTCACATGGCGCCAATCGAGTGAGTGGTTAAAAGTTTGATAAGGTGCGGTACGTAGCTCAAACACAAACATGCCATAAATCATCATCATAATTTAGTCCTGATCTTTTAAGCTGGAACGGCGGCGGCTATCGCGTTCACGTAACAAGGTGGTTAATTGCTGTTTCACAATGTCGGCAATTTCTTTTTTATTGCTCATATCAACCCCGTAGAAATTCAACTCAAAAGTATTGTATTCCGGCTGCATGATTTGGCGTTCTGGCCGTGTCGGCGATACGGCCACCGGTACCGCATTTAATTTGGGTTGAATAGGGGCTAACGTATTAATGAGTGAATTATTGAACTGGGGAAATAATGAGTTTTTTCTCGCAGCAATACGGGGCTCTTGATACAGCCCATTAATTGCCGTTACGGCTGGAAAGTTTTTAAACACAATATCGCCGAGTTTATTTCTATCGACACTTTCGGCGGCGTCACTTAATGCAGATTTACTGCCTTTGGCTTTAATTTTTTTCTCTGCGCCGTCATACACCAAGGTACCGTATTTTTCCGCATTTTCTAGCGGGTTTACGTCATTGGCTTTTTTCTGTAGTTCGCTATTTTTCTCAAGCTGTTTACCTGCAACGGTAACACTACTGGTGATTTTACTGGTTGCTTCGGCTTGCTGTTTTTGTGCCTGCTCGTTGGCCTTGGCGGTTTTCCCTGCATAAGCGGAAACGGAGTTCAGCACTTTTAACGGGTCTTTTTCGTTCGGGTCAACCCCCATGGCACGCGCCGCATCGGCGGCAGCTTCGGCCGCGGAGGGAATAACACCCAATTTTTCCAATATCCAGCCAAGCCCTTTGGCGACTTGCTGAATGGGAAAAAATAGAGCGCTGATGGCTTTACCCACCACATCACCAAACACTTGGCCAGCTTCGGTACACGATTTCAATTCTTTAGTAGATAATTGAACTGGTGACAGTAATTCTTTAAACCAATTCCACACTTTGCTGACCGCATTTGAAATGCCGTCGAATATTGGGGCGAACGGTGCAAAGGTGGCACTGAATGCTTGACCGATTGGTGCCAGTGCGGACGTAAAACCATCCCAAAACCCACTGAAAAAAGCTTTAATGGGTTCCCAATATTGATAAATTAATACCCCAGCGGCCACGATGGCGGCAACAAATAAACCCACAGGGCTCAATAACAAAGAAAACCCACCGCCAATAAGGTTAATGGCATTACTGCCCGCGGCCATTAAGCCCCCAAAACCTTGACTGCCAGTAAGCATAAATAGACTAAGTCGCATAGCTGCAAACGGCACAATTACCGTGGCAGCGGCAAGGGCTAACGCGCCAAGGGCAGTGACTAAAGTGGCAATTGCTATTGCACCAACGGCAAGGGCTTGTGTGGTTTTGGGGTGCTCTTTCATCCATTGGCCAACTTTGCCAATAAAACCTGTTAATGATTGGGTGACACGGCGCAAAGGGGAATCGACATTTTCTTGAATTTCAATGCCGAGATCTTCCCATGCTGATTGCAATTGTTTCAGGTCGCCTTTTAAGTTATCAATCTTAACTTTGGCATTTTTATCGGCTTCACCCTCGGCGCCCATGTTGGCGGTTTTCAGTGCGTCATAGCGGCCATTCATTACGGCATCAATGACGGCACCCATACCGACCATCGCTTCCTCGCCGAAAATGTCTTTTTTCATGCGAATTTGGCTAGCTTGGTCAAACTTACGCATGCTTTTACCAACGTCTTTTAAGATTTCGTCGGCGTCACGGAGTTTGCCGCTAGCGTCTTTAACACTGACGCCTAGCTTATTAAGGGCGGCTTGGCCTTTGCCGACTGGGGCAATCATACGGGATAAGCCCGCGCGAAGTGACGTACCGGCCATACTGCCCCGAATACCATTATCGGCCATGGTTCCCGCCATTGCGGCCATACTTTCAAGGCTCACGCCAAGTTGTGCGGCAATAGGGCCTGCATACGTCATGGTTTCACCGAGTTGGCGTAAATCGGTATTACTGCGGGTAAAGGTGGCCGTGAGCACGTCGGAAACGCGGTTCATTTCTTCCGCTTTCAATTGAAATTGGGTTAGAACGTTTGAGCCAATGTCGGAGGCCTCACCGAGATCCATGTCGCCGGCTAACCCCATATTTAACACGCCACCCAATGCCGCCTTAATGGCATCCGGTGTAAAACCGGCCATCGCCAAAAACTTTTGGCCAGCCGCCACATCAGTAGAGGTATACGCCGTACTGGCGCCCAGCTCTCGCGCTTGCTGGCGTAACATGGCCAGCTGTGGCGAGTTTTTATCTAATCGGGTGAGGGCTTGAACCGTTGACATGCCCTCGTCAAAGTCTCGACCAGGAGCCGTAATTCGCGCGCCGGCATATAGCGCACCCGCGCCGCCTGCGGTGGCAATTGCACCGCCAGTGGCTAATTTATTACGTAGCTCTTTTGATTTGGCATATTGGCCTTGCGCCCGTGTGATCGCATTGAGTCGGCGGCGTTGCTCACCCAGTTGCCGGTTATAAATTTCGGTGCGTCGGGTGACTTGTGCCGTCGCATCACCGCTTTGTCGTGCTGATACTCCATGGCGATAGAGTGACGCTGTCACGTTATTAAGCTTTTGTTTCTCTTTGTCGAGTGTGCGGCCGTAGCGGTCACGCTCTAACCGTGCAGCGGCTAAGGCTTTCTTTTGTTCTTCGGTTTGCTGTGTCAGTGGTGGGTATTGGTCACGTAACGCCTTAACCTTATTTTTGGCCTTTTCGTAGGCTTGTGAGTTTTTATTAACAGAATTAGAAAGCCGTTCGAATGTTTTCGATTGGCTTTGTAAATTACGGATAGAGGTGTGTGTGGCTTTGATTTGGGTCGCTAACCCTGCCGCGCTGCGCTGTGCAGCACTAACAGGGGATGATAGCTTATTCGCAGCACTTAACGACACTTTGATATTTAAATTACGGTCACTCATGATTCATTTCCTGTTCTGGCGGCTGCGCGTTTATGCCATAACAGGATTTCGCCAACCGTCATGGCGTCATATTCAGACGGCGCCCAGTGGAAAACGGTGGCGATATCAGCGATTAACTCGTCCGTTTCAATGTTCGGGCACTCAATTACTCGTCCGCGCTGTCTGTCGTCTCTTGCGGGGAGTTCGGTACTAAAAAATTGGCAACGCCGGTGGCGAGTGCATTTAATGCAGGGATAGGCAGTTGAATAACATCACGTTCAGTCATACGCGGTGATGTCACACGCGGCAGTAACTTAATCAGTGAATCTACATCGGAGGTCATCACGTCATACAGTTTTAAACCACGTAAGGCGCCAACCTGTTTCATGGTGTCGGTGATGGTGATTTCAGTGACTTCTTGCCCCGATTCTAATTTGATAGGGGCGTCGAATTGAATAACTTCAGCCATGGTTATTATTCCTATTAAAATAAACGTGAAATGGGTGGGTGATTAAACCCACCGTGTTAATTAGTGGCCAATGTTGGCGCGGTGTTTTTCCAGCATGTCTTTGCCGTTGACTTTCCACACCATGTTTAACAAATCGACTTCAAAGGTTTCTTTGTTATTGATGGTGATTTTGCAATACGTATTTTTGATGGTGTATTTATGTTGCGTGTTATCGCCGGCTTTCGCACTGCCGAAATCCAATTCGGTAAAACGCCCGCGAGTTTGAATTTCACACGGAACAGATTCACCGGTTGAATCGTCGTAGTAAGAGCCCGCAAAGCGGAATTGCTTACCGTCAATCGTCGCGCCCCAACTTTCTAATAATTCCGACATTAGGCCACCCATCGAGGCATCCATATCTAATGCCCCTGAATCAAAGCCCATCATAACAGCAACGGAGCCCACCATACCGGCACCCTGATAATCCTCTGTTTTTAATGACAGCTTTGGCGGGGTGACTTCTTCTACTTGTCCAAGGTAGGTTTGGCCATCAATGTATAGGTCAAACAAAAAGAGTTTTTTAGGCATACCCATAATTCAAATTCCTTAGCCCAGTTGGTCAAAAACAGCGAAATACTCGTCAGTGAATTCCTGCGTTAATGTCAGGTTTTCCAGTGGCGGTACGGGGGTGTACTTGTAGCGAATGTGTGACTTACCATCGCGTAAATTTTCTTTCGGGTTATCCGATGGGTCATACCAACATTGGAACCCTAATAAACGGCCTTGTGTGACGAGTTGCGCGCCTTTGCGGTTGATCCCATCCACAATATCTTTCACCAATGAGGGGGTGAGAGTTTTGTCGATATAACTAAAATGCGCCTCGGCGATCATTTCAGCCAAAATTTGTGCGGTGCGCGTAAATACTTCAAAGGTATAGATTTCTTTATCGCCAGTGCGATTACCCCAAATACGAAAGCCATCCCGCTTAATTAGCGTGGTGATTTGGTGGCTGTTTAAGTCGTTGGCGTCAGTGTCTTTACCTTGTAACGTCCAGTAAATATCTGCGCTAATACCGAGCACGCCATTAACCGGCACGTTAGAAATCGACTTATGCCAGCCTTGTTCCGCATCAATCTTGGCACGCAAACCAATGGCGTAAGCGGTGGCGGGGATAACTTCGTTTTGGCCACTTTCTTTGTTGTACGCGATAAATTCAGGATAGATGATCATCACTTCGCGCTGATTGAAATCTTCGCGGTATTTCTTGGCTTCGGCGATAGTTTTACAGCCATTCGCGCTGATATAGGCAAAGGCTTTGATTTGCTCGGCAAAAATCGCAAGCTGCATAGCAACCGGTTTGGTGTCCAGTTTGGGTACCGCCAAAATACGCGGGCGTTCACCGATATTCGCTTCAGCGGTTAGTAAGGCATAAAGGCCGGTATAGCGGCCATCGTCACCGGTACCGCCAATCACCAATTGGTCTTGTGTCTTTTCACCGCCTTTCGCTTCAGCAACACGCACAATCACAACTTTTGGGCTGCACTGGTCGTCAATGGCTTTCAATGTAGTGTAAAGCGTACCGGTTTTACCGGCTTTACTTAGTACGGTTTTAATGCGTGTGACTAACACGGGGGTATCGAGTGGGAACGCCTCGGGGTCGGCATCTTCTGCGGTGCAGACAATACCAATCACAGAAGTGTCGATATCTCGAATAAGGGTGCTGAGGTCGGTTGTTTCGTGGACTTCAACACCGTGATGATATACGGCCATTGTTATTATCTCCTGATGTCTATTTATCTTTATTCTCAGGGATGTTTGATAACAAATCATGTACTTAGGGTTCTCATAGACACATGAGAACCACGGATGATTGCTCACCTACGCGCGCGACGACACTCTAGGCATATTGAATTGGCTAGGTGGTGAATATGTCTTTTACGGATTGGACAGAGGGGAATTTAGTCAAAGTTCCTGACTTTGATTTAACGGTCGGTGGCGTGCAGCTCCTGAGCGTCAATGACCGGCTCATGTCATTAACATTAACGGATAATCGCGGTTTTGAAGCCGATACTTTAGAACTCACTATCGATGATACCGACGGTAAAATTGCATTACCGGCGCGTGGGGCTGAGATTTCCGTTTCCCTTGGTTGGCAGGGGGAAGCCTTGGTACACAAAGGGATGTATACCGTGGATGAAATTAGCCATTCAGGCCCTCCCGACCAAATCACGGTAACCGCCCGTAGCGCGGACTTTCGGCAAGACTTTAACGTTAAACGGGAATACAGTTGGCATGATATCAAAGTGCCCGATGTTGTGAGTGCGATAGCAGGGCGTTATAACCTAAAACCCGCAGTGAGCAAACAATTGATGCACATTGAAATTGACCACGCTGACCAGACCAATGAAAGCGATATTAGCTTTTTAACGCGGATGGCTGAAATGCTCGGCGCGATAGCTACCATTAAAAACGGTAGTTTGTTATTTATCGTGCCTAATCAAGGCGTCACGCAAAGCGGCAAGCCATTGCCCGTCATTACCATTATGCGAGAAAGTGGGGATAGGCATTATTTCCGGTTGGCTGACCGGCAAGCGTACACCGGTGTACAAGCTTACTGGCTAGATTTGAACTACGGCAAACAAAAGAAAACCAACCTTAAACGCAAGCAAAAACCCAAAAAAGAGAAGTCGAGCAAAAAAGAGGGCGATTACATCGAGGGCGCGGAGGGTAATGTTTTTGTGATGCGACAAACCTTTAAAAACGAACAATCCGCTAAACGTGCTGCCGCGGCCAAGTGGTCAAAATTACAAAGGGGCGTAGCAGAATTTAATATCACTTTAGCCGAGGGGCGCGCAGACCTTTACCCTGAAATGCCCGTCACGGTAACTGGCTTTAAACCGACCATTGACAGTCACCAGTGGGTGATTAGCCGAGTGACGCACACCATTGATGGGAACGGATTTATAACCCATTTGGAACTGGAAATAAAAATCAAAGACATTGATATGACGGATGACGAGCAAAACGAAACATAATTGATTATAATAACGTCAGGCATACCCATAACCCAAGGTTATAAAATGGCGTTCAATTGTCCAAAGTGTGGCGCTGTGACTTATACCAAAACCAGTAAATCCATGAGCAGTGAAACCCGTAGAAGTTACCACCAATGTCAAAATATGTTGTGTGGTTGTTCTTTTACGACAATAACTTCAGTGGAAATTTATCTAACAAAAACAATCCCCCAAGAACTGCCAGAAGGCTTTGAGATCCCGATGGATGAGTTACCTAGATCACATCGGGGTGAGAAACAGATGGAGATGTTTTGAATATTAAATAGTAGGTATGATATATGTACCTACTATATTTCATTTCATCCTGTAACTTAGAGTCTAAGTTTTAAAAAAACAGATTGTAGTCGATTAAATCTAAGCTTTATGTGTTGCATAATAATAAATTATGAGTGTAATATTTAATAAATATCATAAATATTAGTGAGTAAGAAATGCTTGATACTAGAAAGGTAATACACTCAGACAATAATTTATTTATTTTAGTAGGAAAGAATGGTAGTGGCAAAAGCTGTTTGTTGCGTGATTTGGCAGAAAATACGCATGGTTTAGGCTATAATGTTATGGCTGTATCAAATACATTATTTGATAAATTTGAGGTTCACCTTAATAGTTTTAATTATGATTATATAGGTAGTAGATTAGGTCGAAACTTTCCTGCTCAAGCTATAAAAAGAACGCTTTCTACAGAAAGTGGGGATAAAATAAAGCGTATTTTTACAGTGTTGGGAAATATAGGGTACGAACAAGAGGTAGGCATTAAAATAAAATTCAGAAGAAAATTTAAAAATACTCTGAGATACTCAAATTATTTAGATTACACTGAAAAAAATATACCTGAAGGCCTAGAGATGGCAATTGAAAAGGCTATTTATCAGACAGGCTCTAATTATAATGATATTATTTGGTTAACTATCGATGATAATGTTTTTCATGAGGGGAGTTTTAGTTCTTATTTAACTTTGCTCAGAAATGAAAAATTACTGAAGAAGGCTAATATAATATCAGGAATAGAAGTATTTTTAAATAAAAATAAAGATTTCTTTCCTTTAAGTGAAGCAAGTTCTGGTGAGTTATCATTTATTGCTTTACTTGTGCATATTACATTTTGTGTAACTAATAATTCATTTATATTTATTGATGAGCCTGAAAATAGTTTACACCCAGAATGGCAGAGAACATATTTTGACTTATTAAAAGGGGCAATTGGCTATAATCAAGTTAAAGTAGTAGTTGCAACACATTCACCTCTTATTATAACTTCAATTTCAGGTGATGAGAAATTTGAAATTTATAAACGTGGTAGAAATGATTTTAATAAGGTTGATTACTTTAGTGATAATGCTGAAGAGTTATATATTGATTATTTTGACACATTAACCCCCAAAAATAGGGCATTATCTAATAGATGTGTCGATATTATAGACCAGTTGGATAGTGGGAAAATATCATTGGACTCGGCAAACAAAAACATATCAAAATTTATAAATATGACTGATGATGAAGCTCAAAAAAAATTTCTAAAAGGAGTAAATAAATTACTTGAGAAAGTTAATAATAAGAAAGGGATGAGCAACCATGAGTAATATTTCATTTGATAATGAAGAAATGGAAATAATAGAAAGTGCTATCGAAAGAGGTCATGATTCTTGGAAAGATGCATCTCTAGAAACTATTAAACGTAAAATCAAAAATTATTTACGTCAACATCAAAGTGAATGTTGTTGTTATTGCTCTAGAAATACAGATGATGAATTTAATATGGTGCTTGATATAGAACATATAATTCCAAAATCTAAAATAGTATCTGAGATGTTTGAAATAAGAAATTTAGCTATATCCTGCAAAAGGTGTAATATGAGAATTAAAGGGGATGATATTTCTTTTATTAATGAAGATTTTGCATATTTCAAAACTAATAAAAATTATTATCAATCAGATAAATATAAATTTATTCATCCTAATCTTGATGGATGGGATGAGCATCTTATTTATTGTGTTGTTCAAAATAATAGAAAAAAAATAGTCTATTATAAAGTTGTTGATGGTAGTCAAAAAGGTGAATATACAAAGAATTATTTTCAACTGAATAAGATACAAGCAAATACATTTGATGAAGCGCAAGGTACAACTAGTAGAAAAGAACCACGTGATCTTCTTATTGCGGAAGATTTTTCTAAATTAGTGGAATCATTGCTAGGTAAAGAGTAATTGTTATTAGTTATAAAGCCTCTCATTAAAAGAGGCTTTATAAGCGTGGTCAATATGTGGACATTGACTATTGACTAAATCCATTTAAATCAATTGGTTAAATCACTTTTAGAACGCCGCACTTAGCGCCTTTGATTACCTGATCCGCACAAGTACCAGAACCGCTGAATAGGTGTAATTTACTTTATATTCAGTGAGTTGTAGTCAAAAGGCACTCGGGGGCGAGTGCTTTTTTTGTGCATAATCTGTACAAAAAAGGCTCAAAAGTGTCTAAAAGTGTTCAAGTGTGGACAACTTGTGGACATTAATCATTGACTAAATCCATTTAAATCAATTGTTTAACTCAATTTACATTTACTTAACAAATGAGGTATTTTCAACAAAAGATAGAGTTTCGAACAACAGCACCGAGAAAATTATTGATGATGATATTCTATAGCTTCATCACACACATCGAAGTTTTCGTCATTTCAGCAGTAGATCACACCAGAGAATTGTGACCCATCATCATTATCATCACGTAGAGGTAGATAAATCTTCAAAGGCGAGCGTTCTACTAAGGTGTCGTGATGGTTAAAATTACAAAGAGGTATGGCAAAATTTGATATTACCTCGCTGGGAAAGGGGGTATCTTCCGACATTATAAAGTTTCTTATCAAAATAAATGTTATAAATGTGGAGCAGTTCTTAGATGTTAATTATCAACAAAATCAAAAGCTAATCATTTTCTGGATACCACGATTAACACTTTATATTCCAGTCTTTATATGCTGATCTTTTGATCATGAAGATAACTCATGTTCCAAATGAAATTAAGTCGCTTTAACTCATTCATCGGCTCTGGCATAAATTAGGTTATTCAAAATCATTAACTTATTGACAACATAAATATTGATAAATGGAAACGTGATTTTAAAAGCGAGGCTCCGTTTCCATCTTGGCGCTTAGGATGCAACAAACACGATGAATAAAGATTTTACCTTTAAGATTAAAAGCAGTGTTTTCGACGAGAATTATAACCCTTCGGAAAATACTCGCATTACGACCAACTTTGCTAATTTAGCGAGAGGGGAAAACCGTCAAGAAAATTTACGTAACACGCTGGTGATGATAAATAATCGTTTTAATACACTAGCGTATTGGGATAACCCAAAAAGTGACCGTTATTCAATCGAAATTGAAATTATTTCGGTAGAGATGAGCGTTGAAAAAAGTGCCAATACTTTTCCTGTTATTGAAATACTAAGAACTAATATTATCGATAAAAAAACGGGTAAAAAGATAGAAGGACTTGTCGGAAATAACTTTTCGTCTTATGTCCGTGACTATGATTTCAGTGTTCTATTGCTAGACCATAATAAAAACCAAACAAACTTTAGCCTTCCCGAAAATTTTGGTGATTTGCATGGGAACATCTTTAAATATTTTGTAAATTCAAATGAGTATAAAGCGCACTTTAACAAGGCGCCAGTGATATGTTTAAGTGTATCAAATAAAGACATTTACCACCGTACAGGAAATCAACACCCGGTATTAGGGATAGAATATCAGCAAAATGGTAGCTCATTAACGGATAAATATTTTAAAAAAATGGGATTACAGGTTCGCTATTTCATGCCGAAAAATAGTGTTGCACCGTTGGCCTTTTATTTTACGGGGGATTTGCTGAATGATTACAGCAATATTGAGTTGATTGGCACAATCAGCACGATGGAAACATTCCAGAAAATTTATCGCCCTGAAATTTATAATGCGAACTCTGTCGCAGGGCAATGCTATCAACCGAGTTTGACGAACCAAGATTATTCATTAACAAAAATTGTTTATGACCGCGAAGAACGTAGCCGACTGGCTATTGAGCAGGGGAAATATACCGAAGAACACTTTATTGAACCCTACAAACATATTCTAGAGCAATGGTCTGCTAACTGCGTGCTTTGATTAATTTTAAAATTTAAGGTCAATTATTATGAAAATATTATTACCAACATCCACAGCAGGTAGCTTACCGAAACCTTCATGGCTTGCTGAACCGGAGAAACTTTGGTCTCCTTGGAAATTACAGAATGATGAATTAATTGAGGGAAAACAAGACGCGCTTCGTTTATCTTTGGACGATCAGCTACGGGCAGGGATTGATATTGTCAGCGATGGTGAGCAAACACGCCAGCATTTTGTGACGACATTTATTGAACACCTTAGCGGCGTTGATTTTGAGAAACGTCAGGTGGTTAAAATTCGTGACCGTTATGAGGCAAGTGTTCCTACCGTTGTTGGTGCCGTTGCGCGCCAAAAACCTGTCTTTGTGGAAGATGCCAAATTTTTACGTCAGTTAACTAACCAACCGATTAAATGGGCTCTGCCAGGCCCGATGACGATGATCGACACGCTGTACGATAACCACTATAAAAGTCGTGAAAAACTGGCTTGGGAATTTGCTAAAATCCTCAATCAAGAAGCAAAAGAGCTTGAGGCGGCAGGGGTTGATATTATCCAGTTTGATGAACCCGCTTTTAATGTTTTCTTTGATGAAGTTAATGATTGGGGAATAGCGGCATTAGAAAGAGCTATTGAAGGGCTAAAATGTGAAACTGCTGTTCATATCTGTTATGGCTATGGCATTAAAGCCAACACAGATTGGAAAAAATCGTTGGGAACAGAGTGGCGGCAGTATGAAGAAGCATTTCCTAAACTGCAAACTTCGAATATCGACATCATTTCTTTAGAGTGTCATAACTCACGTGTTCCTATGGATTTGATCGAACTGATCCGTGGTAAAAAAGTGATGGTAGGGGCCATTGATGTGGCAACAAATACGATAGAAACCCCTGAAGAGGTTGCGAACACATTACGTAAAGCCCTTGAGTTTGTTGATGCAGATAAACTTTACCCTTCGACAAACTGTGGTATGGCTCCATTATCTCGTCAAGTGGCTAGCGGTAAACTCAATGCGTTAAGTGCCGGAGCAGAAATCATCCGTAGAGAGCTTTCAACGAAGTAGTTACGCTAAATCCCCTAGTTTTGTAATAGGTTTATTTCTTATCATCACATGTTAAAGAAGCTTCTTACCTATAAGAGGCTTCTTTAATACAATTAGAGTTAAATGACATTTCTTCCCTATCACCGTTGGATGACTAATTAAATGTTAACCTATTAATAAGGGGTTAATGACGTTTTGATTATCGTCAATTTACCGTCAATTCATCCGTAAAAAACACCATATATAGCCACTAATTAATATCCCTTTAAATAGTTAAAGTCGGAAATTATTTTTGATTTAAATCACATTAACTAAATATTATTCATACATTAACAAATCAAAAGCGCTATTGTTAAATTAATGGGAATGCATTGTTAATCTTTTGGGTGGTGGAGCGGAAATGAATACAGAAAAATATGACTATATTATTGTCGGTGCGGGCTCTGCGGGATGTGTTCTTGCTGCTCGATTGATTCAGAACATTCAAGCTAGGGTATTACTTCTCGAAGCTGGAGGAAGTGATAACCACATGTTTATTCGTATGCCAGCAGGCGTGGCTAAAATTATTGCACAAAAAAGCTGGCCTTACGAAACCGAACCGGAAGCTCATGCGAACAACCGTAAAATGCAGATTGCTCAAGGGAAAGTTCTTGGGGGAAGTAGCTCTGTAAATGGCATGATTTATATCCGCGGCCAAAAACAAGATTACGATAATTGGGCTCAAAATTATGGTTGCGAAGGTTGGGGTTACGATGATGTGCTCCCGTGGTTTAAAAAAGCGGAGCGTAACGAAAGCCTGACAGGTGAGTATCATGGAACCGAAGGGCCTCTCCCTGTGAGTGAGAACAGGTACCGGCACCCACTATCGATGGCATTTATTCGTGCGTCACAAGAACACGGATTACCTTATGTTAATGACCTCAATGGGGGAAGCCAGCAGGGTACTGGTTTTTACCAAACTACAACCCATAATGGTGAAAGAGCCAGCACTTCAAAAACATATTTAAAATCGGTGGAAAATAGCGAAAAACTCACGCTAAAACTGAATGCACAAGTTAACCGCATTATTATCCGTAATGGCTGTGCTGTTGGTGTTGCTTATCAAGGGAAAAGTGGACATGAAATAGAAGCGTTTGCAACAAATGAAGTTCTTATTTGTTCAGGCGCGATGGGGTCAGCAAAACTATTGATGTTGTCAGGCATTGGGCCAGAAGAACATCTTTCCAGTCTGGGTATTGATACCGTTGCAAATCTGCCTGTTGGCAAAAATTTTCATGACCATTTGCATATGTCAATTAACGTGACAACCAAACAACCAATTAGCTTATTTGGTGCGGACCAAGGGCTAAATGCGATTAAACATGGACTGGAATGGATGGTCTTTCGTAGTGGGCTATTAGCCTCTAATGTATTAGAAGGTGCTGCGTTTAAAGACAGTTGTAACCAAGGGCGCCCTGATGTACAAATCCATTTTCTTCCTATATTGGATAGCTGGGATGATGTTCCTGGTGAGCCATTACCAGCGACTCACGGTTTTACATTGAAAGTGGGGTATCTTCAACCCAAATCCCGTGGTGAAGTTTTATTGCGTAGTCGTGACCCTCTCGCCCCGTTAAAAATTCATGCAAATTATCTTGCTTCGCCTGAAGATATGGAAGGTTGCAAACGAGCAGTTAAATTTGGTTTAGAAGTGCTCAATTCACCGTCATTGCAAGCGGTAAGCAAAGATATTTTGATGCCTCCTGCGGCGGTATATGATGATGAACGGCAGTTAGAAGAGTTTGTCCGTAATTTTTGTAAAACGGTTTATCACCCCGTGGGAACTTGCCGCATGGGAACAGAAACAACAAATTCGGTAACAGATTTACGTTTAAGGGTTCATGGTATTAAGAATTTACGGGTGGTGGATTGCTCTGTCATACCGGAGATCCCAAGTGGTAATACGAATGCGCCAACGATAATGATTGCAGAGCGTGCAGCAGCAATGATTATTGAGGATAGAAAATAAATTTTATTATTGTTATGTCTGCTGAGGGTAGTCTCAGCAGCTGACTTTTGGGGGGGTATCAAAAAACACCTGAGCTACACAAGACATAGGTAACTGGTGTTTAATGTGGTTCTATATGTCAGGCACGTTGATCAGTTGATTAAAATTCTACTTTTTGCATTTCTCCTTTTGTTCCCAGATAGGGTATATTAAAGAAATCATCGTAAAGTTGTTTTTTATTATAGGTAACATTGGCAATGGCAGTGATCCCAAAAAACTATGCGCGCTTGGAAAGCGGCTACCGTGAGAAAGCACTTAAAATTTACCCGTGGATATGTGGGCGATGTACTCGGGAGTTTGTGTATTCAAATTTACGCGAATTAACGGTTCATCATATCGACCATGACCACACCAATAACCCAGAAGATGGTAGTAATTGGGAATTATTGTGTCTGTTTTGTCATGACCATGAACACTCCAAGTATACGGAAGCTGACCAGTACGGTACACGCGTGGTCGCAGGGGAGGATGCGCAAGATGATGTTGAAGCCGCAACTTACAATCCCTTTGCAGATTTAAAATCAATGTTAAATAAAAAGAAATAATTTTAGTCGTAAAACTGCGCTTATAGTTAATCAATGATAGCAAATACATTTATCTGAGTGTATTTGCTATCGTTAATGCCTCACTAAATACCCATTTTTTAATTCCCTGATCCGCACGATATGTTCATATGATTGTTTGACAAAGAGGATTACTTAGGCTTATATTTAATTCATTCAAATGAATTAAATATAAAGAGAGATGATAATGAATACAATAACTGTTCCAAGCCCATTTTCTTTTGAAGAACGTGATAGAAGGTGGGGGATAGCAAGGAAAATCATGCAGTTAAATGACCTAGAAGTCTTAATGATTTATGGGGATAGGGAGTCAGCTGCGCCAGCACCTTTTTGTATTGACCACTACTTTACTAATGACCGCTTAGGTTCCGTCGTGATTTTTCATCAAGATAAAGCACCGCTGGTGGTGACATTTGCGCCAATGATGGTGGCTGACCATATGCAAGCGCAGATGCGGGGCGATGTACAATGGATCTCGCCAGAGCAGATTATTGTGGGTAAAACAGGGCGAAATATTGCACAAATATTTGTTGATTTAGGGGTATCAGCCAATGCGAATATCGGTGTGGTGGGTTTGGAACCTTATCCCCCATTTTATTTTGATGGGGCGATGCCTTATAACACGTTAACAGGTATCAAAGAACGCTTACCTCAACTTAATTTTGTGCCTGTGTATAAACATTTTTTCCAGTTAGCTTCAGTGAAAAGTGCCGAAGAATTAGAGCATGTAAGATATGCTGCGATGATTGGTGAAGCAATGAGTGAATCAATGCGCGCAACTGCGTTGGTCGGTCACTCAGAAGCCGATATTGCCGCAGCAGTGACAGCCAAGTGTTTGTCCATGGGCGGGTTTACTGCCGAAATTTTAATGGGTTCTGGCCCTGAGTATATTGGTTGGGGGCAACCTGCTTGGCAATATCGTTCACAGCCACCGCGTAAAATTGAGCAAGGTGATATTGTCTTGAGTGAAATATTTGCACTGTATGGGATGTATGAAACACAACACCAAGCCGCAGTCGCTGTAGGGAAAATTCACCCTAACCTCGAAAAGGCTGCGGCCGTCGCACGGGAATGCTATGAAATAGGCGTTGAAAATCTGAAAGAAGGTGTCACTTTTGGGGAAGTGGTCGATAAAATGGAACAGCCTCTTTTAAAATCAAAAGGATGGCATGTTCACCCGTTGATCCACAGTATTAACCCATATGGGCCAATTGGTTTTGGTACTGCGCCGGGTATCGAGTCTTTACCTATTGCACAAAAGTATCGCCAATTAGAGCGTTTACCGAACCCTGGTCGTGAGCTGGTGTTAAAAGCAGGTATGACATTTGCCTTTGAACCTAATTGCGCATTTGGTTACCATTTATGTAATTTGGGTGGAACTGTCGTCGTTGGTCAAGGTCAGGGTATTGAACTGAATCATAATTCAACTTATCTTATGCGGGCAGATAATTAATTGATGGAATAACAGCGGGATATGACTGAAACCAATAAAAATACACTTTCTTCTGAGTCAACCAAAGAAAAGTTAATCAATGAAGGGATTAAACAGTTTGCTCTTCATGGTATTAATGGTGTAAGGACGCGACAACTAGCTGAAAATGCAGGAGTTAACCAGTCTGCAATTCCGTATCATATGGGCGGGAAATTGGGCGTTTATACCGCTGTTATCCAAAAAATAGCCGCTGATTTATCCCAAGCGAGTAATATTCAGCTATTTGATGATCAGATGGCAAAGATAAAAACACAGTCTGTTGTGGAAAATGAGCAAATAAATCAATTGGCATGTTTATTGATTAAAGGATTGGGTAATGCATTACTATTACCTGAACATGAATATTACTCAGTATTGATCCTTCGGGAGCAGTTAGAACCGACAGAAAATTATGATGTTATTTATCGTGATTTTATTGAGCCTTTTCATATTAGGTTATCTAGCCTCGTTCAATTGGCTCATTCGGTTGATGAGCAAACTGCAATTATTCGCGCCCATACATTAATCGGTCAAGTATTAGGCTTTGTTGTTGCACGCAAGCCATTACTCAAGCGATTAGAGCGCGAACAAATAGATGATGCGTTGTTAGCACAAATTATGCAGCAAATTTGTTTAATGACGAGCAACGCATTTCTTATCTCTATACAAAACTAATATGGCGAATATAGCTTTCCACATGGTGTTTTAATGGATATCTTGATGGCTACGGTACACTAGTGATAATTCAGGGTGATGCCATAAACTCGCTGGAGTAACGGTTGTACGTTCCCAAGGGATGTGTCCAATAAACCATAATTTCCAAAAGTTTAATTTGGCGTTTGGGTTTTTGGTTAATAAAGCTTCAAAGGTTTCAATTTCGCCAATTTGGATAGATAGCGCTGATTGGTATATATCAAACACGAATTTTGAACAAAATTGCCTCGAAGAATCATAATTAAACCCCGTATGGTAAAATTTATTTAAACGTGGTGGTACTTGTGCGACTAACGCTTTTTTCTGTTCTTGGGTCAATGACTGTCTGAGTCGCCGTACACTATAGCGCTTATCAGATGACCGAGAAATAAAACGGGATAAGGTAGTTGTGGTTGATAGTGGAACACGGCTTTCAGCGATTAAATAGTCATCTCCATCATGGCCTACAATCATGCCGACATGGTTGCTCCAGCATTGTGAAGCAGAGGCTATCTGGCGAAACAACTCTGTTCCGATACTGGTAAATACAATATCACCAACTTCGAATTTATGGGGATAATTTATTGTCGTCATCAATTTACCTCAATGAAATATAATGTCATTAAGGTACATTTATAATGGTTCGTAGAAATCAAGCTATCAGATAAAAGCTTAAAATAACCATTGTTTAGGTTGGGTATAGGTTCGTTAGTTTTTCGCTGAGCTGTTTTACACTACTTATGATGTCATTTTCATTATGAGCGGCATATCCAAAGAGAATCGCATTGTGGTTGCGGCTTTCAATACAATAACGAGATAACGGTTGTGCACCAAAGCCTAATTGCTGGCATTGTTCAAGGATTATCCGAATATCGTAACCTGCTTTGACCCAGCAAACAGTGTGAATACCAGAGTCTGTCATTTGTACGTCAAATAAATGGGGCAAGTATAAGTTGATTGCGCTGAGGAATGCGTTTTGCCTGTCATGACATATTTTGCGTATTTTCCTAACATGACGTGCATAATGCCCCTCTTGAATAAACTGAGCTAAGGCCGCTTGCTCTAGGTAGCCACAATGACTATCACTGTAATATTTCATCATTGTAAAAGGTTCACTCAGTATTTCTGGGACAACTAAAAAGCCTAAACGGAATCCGGGATACATCATTTTAGAGAATGTGCCTGCATAAATTACACGTTGGTGATTATCCAGTCCTTGTAATGCTTGAATTGGTTTAGATGAAAAACGAAACTCACTGTTATAGTCATCTTCGAAAATCCATGCATTATTTTGTTGTGCCCAATCTAGCAATGCCAAGCGCCGAGGTAAACTTAACGTTGTTCCTAGTGGAAATTGGTGTGAGGGCGTGGTGTAAATTAATTTTGCATGGCTATATTGTTTTGCTGCGTAAGTGATATCCATTCCCTCCTGATCTGAAGGAATAGCGGCGATTTTAGCCCCTGTTGCGGTGAGTATTGCCCTTGCACTATCATAACCAGGGTCATCTAACCAAACAGTATCACCTTGTTTTAATAGAACTTTGGAAACTAAATTAATGGCTTGCTGGGTACCGTTGACAATAATAATTTGATTTTCATTACAGTGGACTCCACGCGTTGAGCGAACATAGTCAGCCACCAGTTTTTTTAACGGCATATAACCATCGGGATGGTTAAAATGAGGGATTGCAGACTTAGATTTACGCCATACACGGCCCAGTAAACGCCCCCAAAGTTCATGTGGAAATTGGTCTACACAGCCAATACCAATATTAAACATTTGGTGTGTGTTTGTATTCGGGCGTGATTTATCCCATAAGCTTTCTAGTGTGCTGATAATAGGGTTCAGATTAAGTGCATTGTATTCAGGGCAATTAATAATTTGAGGCTTACTTGTTGTTCTAACTAATTCGTCTGGGATCTTCGCTGAAACATAAGTGCCAGACCCTTTCTTGGTATACAAATAGCCTTCATCAATTAACCTATCGAATCCTGCAATCACAGAATTTCTAGAAATTGACATCATTTCCGCAAGTGCTCTAGTTGAGGGAAGTTTAATACCTGTATTAATACGCCCATCCAGAATTGCATCACGGATTGTGTGGTAAACATTTTCTTTAATGTAACCCTCTTTAAGTAAAAGAAGGGGAAATGGAGCTTGCTGCTTACGGCGCATAAAGTGGACCCTATTTAAATAACAAAAGTGTATCTTATACAGCACCAGATTGGTATGTACTATAACCCCACTAAGTTATAAATTAATAGATGGAAGGGTTATTATGAATAAAACAGCATTACCAGTCACAGTCGATTTTGTCGCGCCAGAACATTACCCTGAGTGGTTAGTTTATTGGCTAGAATATCAAAAATTCTACAAAGTGGATTTAAAAGAAGAGGTGACGTTAAAAGCGTGGGAGCGCTTCTTTGATGCTAATGAGCCGATGTATTGTGCTGTAGCACTGGAAGAAGGAAAAGTTGTTGGTTTTGTGAATTATTTATATCACCGGTCAACTTGGGCTGAAAATGATTTTTGTTATTTAGAGGATTTATATGTGACACCTGAAATGCGAGGTCGTCATGTTGGGAAACAGTTAATCGAGTTTGTACATCAGCAAGCTAAAGAAAAACAATGTGGTCGTCTTTATTGGCATACGCAAGAAACTAACTTACCCGGTCAAAAATTGTATAACTGGGTGGCAGAAAAGCCCGGCGTGATTGAATACAGAATGGCCTTGTAATAAATAGCCGCCGAATATCCTACATTTCAGTTAATTATTTGCTGACCCGTTGTTTGGCAACAACGGGTTTTTCATCTCAATCAGAGAGCATGCAAAAATAAACTGAGTTAATCAGCTAATTGGGAACGTACTTCCATCAATGCGAAACCCAGTAAATTTAACCCTTTCCACGTTAGAGGATTTTCGATATTTTCACTATCTTCAGCTAACCCAATTCCCCAAACTTTATCAACGGGGCTGGCTTCTACGAGTATTCGCTCATTTGTAGAAAGTAAAAATTGCTTTAGTTCTTCATTTTGTGAAAATTTTGCCATATTAGCGGCAACCACGATCTCAAAACGGTTTTTATCCCAGACATCTTGTTTAAACCCACGGACTTCGCGACCAAAAGCTTTAGCCGCACCTGGATTTGGTGCATGAATAATTTTATTTAGGGTTTCTGTATCACCAAATAAACGTGCTTTTTCCGCCATCATAAAATGTTCAGCACTTGCAAATCGATGACCATTAACAATAAATGTGGAAGGGTACCACTGGCTAAAACAGCTTTTGGTTATGTGATTTTGTTTTGTTTGGTGGCCCCAGAAAAAAACATATTTATATTTTTTGCCTGAGCGAAATTGATTACAAAGAGTTTTTATATCCATAAGTTAGTCAGCTTTAGCTAAGAATAATATGCTTAGCTTATCTATCACAGATAACCCTGACTATCGGAATAGCCTGCTTAGTCAATTATAAGCAGGCGTGATGCCTAGAGTACCTTACTTAAAAATTCTGCAGTACGTGGGTTTGTCGGGGAGTTGAAAATTTGTTCAGGGCTACCTTGTTCTTGGATGATGCCTTGATCGATAAAGATAACGCGGTCAGCAACTTCCCGTGCAAACCCCATTTCATGAGTAACGATAACCATCGTCATTCCTTCATTGGCTAAAGTTTTCATGACTGCTAGAACTTCTCCCACTAGCTCAGGGTCAAGCGCTGAGGTGGGTTCATCAAATAATAAAATTGACGGTTGCATGGCTAAGGCGCGAGCTATCGCTACTCGTTGTTGTTGCCCACCAGATAAACTCGCAGGCCATGCATCAATTTTGTCTAATAACCCAACCTTGGCGAGTAGTTGCTCAGCTTGCTTAAGTGCCTGATCCTTTTTTAGTCCTTTGACCAATGTCGGCGCCATCATCAGGTTTTCAAGTACGGTCATATGAGGGAATAAATTAAAACGCTGAAAAACCATACCTATATTTTCACGCATTTTATTTAAATCAGTTTTAGGGTCATGGACGTTAAACCCATTAACTTTTATTTCGCCGCCATCAGGGCGTTCTAATGCATTTAAGCAACGTAAAAAGGTACTTTTCCCTGAGCCTGAAGGCCCAATGATACAAATAACTTCTTGTGGTTGAACTTCACATGAAATGCCTCGTAATACATGGGTATTACCAAATTTTTTTTGTAAATCATTAACGTAAATCACTTCTGCCCAACCTTTTTTCCATATATTGCACAAGCTGAGCAAGTATAAATGTCAGCATCCAATAAATTACTGATATGGTTAAATACGGTTCCCAATAGGTTGCGTAAGCACCGGAAACGGTTCTTGCTGCATAAGCAAGGTCGGCTAAACCGATAGCTGATGCAAGGGATGAATCCTTAACGATTGCAATGGCATTGTTCCCTAATGGCGGAAGGATCCTGCGGAAAGCTTGAGGCAAGATAACTTTTCGCATTGTTTTAGCCCAGCTCATACCAAGCGCTCGGGAGGCTTCCATTTGCCCTTTATCAATGGATTGAATACCGGCTCTGAATATTTCAGAGACGTAAGCTCCTGAGTTTAGCGTAATTGCGATTACACATGATAAAAATGCACCGTAATCAGAGCGTAACATACGCGCAGTATCGATGGACATAATCCCTGATGTGACTAATAAGCCATCACGTGGGTTAATAAAAAGCGGTACTAAGGCAAAATGGACGACCATTATTTGTACAAACAGAGGTGTGCCACGAAATGCACTTACATAGAAACGGACAGGCCATTGAACGAAATAGTGTAAAACAGGTTTCCAGATCCCTTGTTCAGCCTTAGCTGTTCTTCCTAAACCTAATGTTAATCCCCAAAGTGAGCCTAAAATAACGCATATGATGGTTGCTTTGATAGTCATCATAGCGCCTTCGGCAAACAAAGGGGCATATTCTTCGATTATTTCCCAACGAAACGCAGACATCTTAATTATCACCCTGATTTATATCGCGAAAAAGCCACCCAACGATGGCTTTAAATTCTACTATTATTGTTTTGGCAGTTGCGGAACGTTCTCATCAAACCATTTTTGGTAAATTTTGTTATAAGTTCCGTTCTCAACAATTTTGTTTAAACCATTATTGATTTTTTGTTGTAATTCACTATTACCTTTAGCCACCGCAATACCGAAATATTGTTTTTCAAAATGGTTATCGTAGATCAGCTTAAATTTTTTCTCTGGGTGTGTTTTGATATAAAACTTAATCACACCCACATCGCCGACTGCTGCATCAATACCATCTTCAAATAGTTCTTGTAGTAGAAGAGGGGTATTATCAAACCGTTTGATTGAGGTACTATTTTTGCCAATAACTTCAGAGACTACAATATCCCCCGTACTGGAATTGACCACGCCAACATTAAGATCTTTTAAGCTGTTCAGGTCAGTTACATTGGAAGACTCGCTGATAACGATAGCTTGTTCTGCTGGGAAATAAGGGTTGGAAAAATCGACCATATTTTTACGTTTATCTGTGATAGTGATACCGGAAATTAAAATGTCCCGATCACCTGAGGATAAAGTTGCAAAAATACCTTCCCAAGGGGTATTGATTAACTTCACATCAAAACCTTCAACTTCCGCTATAGCTTTAATAATATCGATATCAAAACCTTCCAGTTGTTTTTGGCTATTTTCAAATTCAAAAGGGCGGTATGTACCACCAGCACCGACCGTATAACTTTCTTTAGCGTAAACATTCCCTGCAAAAGCCGCGAGTGTCAGGCATCCCGCAAAAACTAATTTTTTAAACATCATTACAGCCTCTTTATTTATGCAATTATAGTGCATAAAAATACATAAACTTTAGGTTGTAAGCAAACAATATTTATAAATTAGTACTGTGATATGAGGTTGAATAATGCGGAGGGATACCGTTTTGTGTTGTCAGTGAGATTAGCGGAGAAAATAAAACTATTTAAGAATAGGAAATGTGAGGTATTTCTAGTTTTAATGAAAAAACCTTCTTACAAAAACGGATATTCACAATACCGCTTTTTTTACCTAACCATAACATTGCATTAACGATAAGCTTCTGCCATGTTTAGCTAGCTCATTGAATAAATTAACTTATCATGGAAAAGATTTTATTGGTGTTATGGCCCTTATTTGCGTTAATAGCAATTGGGTTTATCTTACGTCGTACAAGTTTATTTTCTAATGATTTCTGGCCGAGTGCTGAAAAACTTAACTATTTTATCCTATTCCCTGCATTGTTGATTAATAGTTTGGCCAGTGCACCGCTAGATAACCCTAAATTAACTTTCCTTGCCAGTGCAATATTCTGTATCTTAGGGGCAAGTTCATTTTTAGTTTTGCTATGTAAATATTTATTCAAAATTACGGTTCCGCGCTTCGGTGCTTATATTCAAGGGATCACGCGTTTTAACACCTACTTAGGCTTGGCAATAATAGCTGATTTATTTGGTCAAGAAGGGGTTGCAATTGCTGCGGTAATAATGGCAATTCTTGTCCCTAGTTGTAATGTGATTGCGGTACTTTCCCTAACATCAGGTGAGAAAATATCGATAAAGCAAATTCTATTCCCGATCATTAAAAACCCATTAATTATCTCTTGTTTGGTCGGTATTCTATTGAATTTATCCCCTATTGGTTTGCCATTTGGGTCTGGCCAATTATTAAAATTATTGGCGGCGTCCAGTTTACCATTAGGGTTGATATGCATTGGGGGCGCTTTGCAAACGGCAACCTTAAGAAGAGAATTCCAGCCTTTGATTATCTCAACATTGATACGTTTATTAGCGATGCCAGTATTGGCGGTATCAATCGCATATTTATTTTCCTTACCTGAATTTGAAACTCTTTTATTAGTTATTTTTTTTGCTATTCCAACTGCGCCAACAGCTTATATTCTGACTAGGCAATTGAATGGTGATAGCCAATTAATGGCAGGTATTATTACATTACAAACTGTGATGGCGGTTTTTACCTTGCCACTAGTTCTGTCATTAGCCATACAATAACAGCGATATATTTTGCAACCTTAGCCTCCATACACTATGTTATCGGGAGATTACTTCGTCTGATAAGGAGTTGTGTGTGTCTTTGGATAAATGTCAGAAATATGAAAATTTATCAATTGAAGAGGTATTGGATAAACTTTCATTGTTATATACAAATGCAATTGATTCATTACGAGATGCAATCGCTATTTATGTTAAAGATGGCCGCATACCTGAAAATGCTGAACGGGAAAATGGTTTATTTGCCTACCCAGAGCTATGCGTAACATGGTTAGGGGAAGTTGATCACTGTGAAAAAACACGTGCTTATGCACGCTTTGTTAAACGCGGTAATTATACTGTCACGATAACTCAACCAGAACTATTTCGGGCTTATTTAGTTGAGCAGCTTTCTATTTTACAACAAGACTATGATGTATCTTTTACGGTTCGCCCATCCAAAACAGAAATTCCCTACCCATTTGTGATTGATGGTTCAGATTTAGTCCTAGACCGTAGTATGAGCAGTCGTCTTGCTGCACATTTTCCGATTACAGACTTATCACATATTAGTGACGATATTACGGATGGTTTAAACCCAATAACTGATGAAATGCCATTATCGCATTTTGATGCGTTGCGGGTAGATTTCTCGTTAGCGCGCTTAAAACATTACACGGGTACACCGCCTGAGCACGTCCAACCTTATATTTTATTTACGAACTATAACCGTTATGTGGATGAATTTGTGAGCTGGGCATGCGAACAAATTCGAGACCCTGAAAGCCGCTATATTGCTTTGTCTTGTGTTGGTCACAATTATTTAACGGATGAAAATGCAGACCCACAAATTGCAACTTCCGATTTAACATGGAAAAAGTTCCAAATGCCTGCATACCATCTGATTGCAAAAGATGGCTCTGGTATCACATTAGTGAATATTGGCGTTGGCCCTTCAAATGCAAAAAACATTTGTGATCACCTTGCTGTATTAAGGCCGCATACCTGGCTAATGATTGGTCATTGTGGTGGTTTACGAGAAAGCCAAAAAATTGGTGATTATGTGTTAGCTCATGCTTATTTACGTGATGACCATATTTTAGATGATGTATTACCGCCAGATATTCCTATTCCAAGTATCGCAGAGGTTCAGCGTGCTCTTTATGATGCAACAAAACAGGTAAGTAATATGCCTGGTGAGTTGGTCAAACAGCGACTACGTACTGGAACGGTAGTTACCACAGATGATAGAAACTGGGAACTGCGTTTTTTTGCAACCGCACGTCGGTTTAGTTTAAGCCGTGCGGTCGCGGTGGATATGGAAAGTGCAACAATCGCAGCGCAAGGTTATCGTTTCCGAGTACCTTATGGCACACTGCTTTGCGTTTCAGATAAACCTCTGCATGGTGAAATTAAATTACCGGGACAAGCCAATAGTTTTTATGAAGGAGCGATATCCGAACACTTACAAATAGGTATTCGTGCTATTGATTTATTAAGGCAAGAAGGGGATAAATTACATTCTAGGAAATTAAGAACTTTTGATGAACCGCCATTTAGATAGCAAGGAGATGCCATCTATGAATTTGATACCAGAAATTGAAACGGATAGGTTGATTTTATCCAAACATCAGGTAAGTGACTTTCCTGCACTGACCAAGTTATGGGCAACAGAATCTATGGTACGCCATATTGGTGGCGTTCCATCTTCAGAGCGTGAATCGTGGATGAGAATGCTTGCGTATGGAGGGCTGTGGCCATTACTGGGGTTTGGTTATTGGGCTGTGCGCGAAAAAAACACGAGGCAGTATATAGGGGATTTAGGCTTTGCTGATTTTCACCGCATGGTTGAGCCTAAAGTTAAAGGGGTCCCTGAAGCTGGTTGGGTAATAGCACCTGAATTTCAAGGTCAAGGTTATGCAAGCGAGGCGATGAGCGCCGCTCTAATGTGGTTAAAAAAACAAAAAAAACATAAGCAATCAATTTGTTTTATTGAGCCGAGAAATATAGCGTCTTTGCGTGTTGCTGAAAAAGTAGGCTATGTTGTCGACCGTGAAATATTTATGAACGGTTGCATTACGGTATTATTACGCCAGGAATTAGATGTTGCATAACTAGTTGATGTAGTTATTTAATCATGAATTTTTATTGCATAACGGGTTATTATTTTATGTATGATGAGCTAGATATTTCCCAAGTTAGCCAGTTATCAGGTTTGGCACCCTCTACACTTCGTTATTATGAGGAAAGAGGGTTAATTAAACCGATAGGCAGAAAAGGGCTAAAACGGGTTTATCATGGCAAAGAAGTTATAACCCGTTTATCTTTGATTTCGCTAGGGCAGGAGGCAAAGTTCTCACTTGAAGAAATAGCTGAAATGCTAAACCATAAAGGGGGCCCTAAAATTGAACGAGAAAGTTTACTGGCAAAAGCGGATGAGATTGAACAAACCCTGCAAAGTCTGTCAGTTTTAAAAAATGGTATTTTACATATTGCTAATTGCCCTGAAGAGAATCATTTTTTATGCCCTAACTTCCAAAAGATTATGGCAAGTCGTTTAAAATTAAACCAGTTAAAGAAAAAAGGACCCTGATTATATTATCCCACTTTTGATAATAATGAATCCTAATTTCAAGCATAGAATGGGATGGCTAATCTGATTACACTGCTAAAATTGTAGTAACGATTTTAGGGAAATTATGACAACTCATTTTTTGGCGTTTGAAAAACCGATTATTGAACTTAACGAAAAAATAGCAGCTTTGATCGCCTTTAAACAAAAAGGCCACCCATCTGAAATTAAACTCGATGAAGAAATCCAATTATTAAAGAAAAAAAGCCTCTCATTGACTAAAACAATATTTTCATCACTTGGTGCATGGGAGGTTGTTCAGTTAGCTAGGCACCCATTAAGGCCTTATACCTTAGATTATATCCCATTAATATTTACTGAGTTTCAAGAGCTTGCAGGTGATCGCGCATTTGCTGATGATAAAGCAATGGTAGGCGGGCTCGCGCGTTTAGACGGTAAGCCTGTGATGGTTATTGGCCAACAAAAAGGGCGTACAACGAAAGAAAAAGTGATGCGCAACTTTGGAATGCCCTCACCAGAGGGGTATCGAAAAGCATTGCGTTTAATGAAAATGGCGGAACGCTTTCAGTTACCCGTCATTATTTTCATTGATTCAGCAGGGGCCTATCCGGGTGTTGGTGCGGAAGAACGAGGGCAAGCTGAAGCTATTGCCCGTAATATTATCGAAATGTCTCGTTTAAAAACACCGATCATTTGTGTGATAACAGGGGAAGGCTGTTCAGGTGGTGCATTAGGGATAGGTGTAGGGGACAGAATAAATATGCTGGAATACAGTACTTATGCAGCAATATCACCGGAAGGGTGCGCATCTATTTTATGGAAAGATGCACAAAAAGCCCAAATAGCCGCGGAAGTGATGGGGATGACAGCTCCTAGATTAAAAGACCTCGGAATTATCGATACAATTATACCTGAGCCAATGGGAGGAGCACACCGTGACTATACATTGGCAGCCGAGCACTTAAAGCAGCAGTTATTGGTCGATTTAGCTGAATTAACTCAATTAGATATAGACACATTGCTCGCTTCTCGTTATCAAAAAATAATGGATTTCGGTTATTGTTAATGTTATTAGTTCAGGCCCATATGTTGTGGAGCATGGAGGAAATATGACGGTTGACCTGAATTTATTGAAAGTTTTTATTGCGGTAGCCACTCAAGGGAATTTTGTGAATGCGGCAAAGCAGCTTTCCATGCCTACATCAAATGTAAGCCGTTATATTAAACAACTGGAACATCAACTAAATAGCCAATTAATTGAGCGAACAACGCGGCAAATGCGTTTAACCGAGGCCGGTAATATATTATTTGCTCAAAGCCAAAAACTGGTAGATGAATTGGAGCAAGTCGTCCAGAGAATTTGTCACCCTCAAGCGCTCACAGGGACATTGAAGCTGACTATTCCCAGTGAGTCTGGTAGTTTATTATTGGCTGATTTACTCGCAAAATTTGCATTATTGCATCCCCAACTAAATATCCATTGTGATACTCAATTAACACCACAAGATGTTATCAGTGACGATATTGATTTATTGCTGACTTTTCATCGGGGCCATCTCGAAGACAGTAGTTATCACTCACGGTTAATTAAATCATGGCCAAGTGCGGTAGTCGCATCACCAAAATTAATTGAAAAAACGGGAAAACCTTCTACAGTGGCTGATTTGGCTAGTGTGCCTTGCATTTCAAGTTTAAGCGCTTTACAAGGGCAGCCGTGGATATTTATTGATGCACATGACCGCCAGCAAAAAGTAGTAATAAACAGCACATATCGGGTTAACAGTGGGTTACTTGCTAATGCCGCTGCGGCAAACGGCGTAGGTTACGCGATTTTATCGTTAGAGGCTTGTCGTGAGCAAATACAGCAAGGGGTACTTGAGTTGATTGAATTTGGTGATATAAAACCTGCACCTATTGAGTTACGTGCTGTTTATGCCAGTCGCAGTGCATTATCACCAAAGATAGCTGCGTTTTTAAATTATTTATTACAGCAAATATAACAAGCTTACTACCGGTTAAATCGTGGGTCAAAAGCAAAGTCGAGGGGCTTAATGGTTTGGGTCACTTTTTGAAATTGCGGGTGCATAGGGTTAATAATGGCATTATATTCATAAGGAATAATACAAGAAGGGACAATTAAGGCTAGGCTGTCTTGGTTCGTTAACCAGGTTGTGCCTATGTCCATTGTGGAGGTAGGTGCTGGGTCACGCTGCCAATCATCAGGGAGATGCTCTACTGACAGCTTCATCACATACCTATCGTTGATCTCAATTGATAATAAAGTGAAATGATTAAGCACGGTATCTTGGTTTATATGAACGAGAATTTCTAAAGCAGCTAATGAAATACTTGTTGATGTGTAGATAGCGGGCGTACCTTTATGGTTCCAGCGCCCACCGTATAACCTAGCACCTTGACCGGACCACGCATCATGAGCAAAGTCAGATTTAATCAAACGATATAAAATCATGAAAAAACACCGTGTTCAATGCGGCCAATAAGGTCGATAACTTCAAGAGCACCACTTTCAGTGGCAATCAACTCTATAGGGCGCGTATGTCCTAAGCCTTTCACGGGGTGATTCAACCAATCACTTGCCATTGACTTATCACCATTGAATAAGCGTACAGCGGCATCAAATACACGCACTAAGCGAGCAATTCTTTCACTTTCATCGGCATTGAGTGGCTGACCTGCATTTCTACGTCTTGCCACATTGCGCTCATTAATACCTGAAATACGGAGTAATTCAGATTTGCTGATGCCAGACCATTCTTGAATGTTGTCTAACACCGTAACGGAAAGACCTTGTCGTAGGAAATGAGTGAGTTCGATACCACGTTCTGCGGGTAGGCCAGCAAAGCGCCATAGGGGCTTAAAAGGTGGCGTGGCGGGTTGGGTTGGGAGTGCTGGAATATAGTTTCTCATTGAATACCTCCTGACATTTGTCTTGTTTATTATAGACAATTGTCAGTAAGGTGTAAAATGAAAGATTAAAAAATAGCCATTGGTAAAGGCTATTTATCGCCTCGAAAACGCGTTGTGAGGCCTTTTAGAAAGTAACGAAGTAGCTGGTCTCCACATTCACGGTAGTTTTTATGCCCGGGTTTACGAAAAATGGCATTTAGTTCGGGTTTTGAAACACGAAAGTCAGCGAGTTGGTAAATTTCAATCATATCAGTGTCTTTTAGTTCAAAAGCGACACGTAATTTTTTGAGAATAATATTGTTGTTTAAACGAGTATCGATTTCAGGTGCAGGACGACTTTCATCTTTACCACGGCGATAATAAATCAGCCCATTCAAAAAATGCCCCATTACATTATCATTACATTCAATGTATTCAGGGTCTGTATCTTTCTTTAACCAACTCACCATGTCTTCTTTTGAAATTGTGAGGTCTGCTAGTTTTACGATATTAACCATCTGAGCATCGCTCAAGTCCAACATATAGCGAATACTACGTAAAACATAATTATTAAGCATGGTTGTATTTTATCCATTATTTATAAAATTAATTAACGCAATCATATTGTTTGCATTAATGGTTACCGTGACAACGCTGACAAGATATTGTTTGAAAAGAAACTTGCGATGACGAGGTGGCTATTATGAGGGAATAACAGGATAAAGCAAAGCACTGAACGATGCTTTACCCCATGTAGTGTTATCTAGCCCATAAAATAAATAAGGGAATAGAAAAAGACTAAGGTAAGCCCAACGGTTAATAGCATATTTTTAAGCACTGAAGCTACGACCACACAAAAGAGAGCACCCCAAAGGTAAGGGTTGTCTGGGAAGCTGCGAATCTCATGGTTTTCTAGCAAAATTACAGGTGCGCAAATAGCGGTCAATAAGCAGGGAGCCGAATAGCTCAAAGCTTGACGAACGACAAGGGGTAACCGTATTGGTAATTGGGGGATTAGAAAAATATAGCGCAGAGTAAAAACAATAGCGGTTAAGCTAATAATTAACAACCAGATCATTTTTCCTCCTTCAATAAACGTGAAACTGCGACAGAGACAAACATCCCACCAACGCCTGCGATAACAATAGCACTACTGAAGGAGTACATTGAAAGTATGATAGCGACAACGAGTGAAAAGATAACTCCGCAAAGTGTACTTATTTTTCTTGTTAATGGAACGACGATTGCGAGCAAAGTTGCAACCACAGAAAAATCAAGATGTAATCGACTTAAATCGCCCACAATATTGGCCATCGCAATCCCGCAAAGACTGGTAATTAACCAAACCAGATAAAAACTAAAACCTGCACCAAAGAGATAAGGAAAACTTAAACTCTGGCGTTTTGCTGCACTAATCGCAAATAACTCATCTGTCAGTAAGAAGCCGATACTAAGGCGCTGAGGCGTTGTAAAGTCTTTAACTTGGGGTCGCAGTGTCAACCCATATAGTAAGTGTTGAGAAGTAATAAAGAAAACCGAGATAATAATCGTGATATAACCAGCACCAGAATTAAGTAACCCAAGTGTAACTAATTGAGCAGCACCAGCAAATACCATGGCTGACATGGCAAGACTTTGCCAAAAATCAAGCCCTGTTTCGACAGCCATAGAGCCAGCGAGGACTCCCCATGGAATAACGGCAAGGTTGAGAGGGGCAGTGTGAACAGCGCCGTTCATCATTGCTTTTTGCCATGAGTGATGTTGTTGAGAATACATGTAGATATATACCTATTATGAGTAAAAATAATTATAGCAATATAATTTATATTAAAGACTTATAACTCAATGGGATAAAACAAGATTGCTCTTTTATATCCACCTGATTACGTGCCATTGATCATTTCAAGCCCACCAAGGCCTTGTAAATGAAAGTAATGGGTACTTTCCATAGCATTCCCAAAAGTGAGTCGTTTATGAGCTATTTTTATTAAGCGACTTATTGATAGCATTATTTTAATAACAACTAATAAGCAGAAAGATGGCATTTGGAATACTAATTTATATAGGGTGTTTAATAAATAGATGTTAGTGCCATAGCTACTTTTATGTAATACAGGCTGTTATGTTATATCTTGAAATACAAACTTAATCACTACTGCTAATAGATGGCCACAAAAAGTTTAAAACTCCAATTAATTAAGAAATGTAAGCATAAAAACACGCTGGTAATTTATTTTCAGCACGCCACTGAATAGGGTGACCGATCTGGTTTTATGTTCTGTTATAGATGCCAAAGACTTATTGGTTAAGCTGGTTTTTTGTTTATATGTAGATAATAAATCCATATTGAAATTATTAATTAGTGATATATTTCATATAAAACAGAAGATCTGTATCATAGTAACCATTAAGAAAGAATGTGAATTTTTTGTTATAACTTTTATAGAGTTAGCAGGTTTACTATGCTTGAAAATCTCGGTATTACAAACTTATGGACTTATCTTATTGGTGTAATATTTATTACTCTGGTACCCGGCCCTAATTCTTTATTTGTTTTAACGAGCAGTGCAAAATATGGCGTAAAAAATGGTTATAAAGCAGCGTTAGGTGTTTTTACTGGTGATGCTGTACTCATATTTTTATCATTTTTGGGTGTCGCTTCATTGGTGAAAACCTCCCCTATATTCTTTAGCGTCATAAAATATGCAGGGGCAGCTTATTTATTTTATTTAGGGATTAAAACACTCTATAGCGTTCTACATAAAAAAGACACGGCGGGTGATGTTGATTCTATTGTCCTTGCCACTAAAGGGACATTTAAAAAAGCCGTCTTTTTAAGTTTACTTAACCCCAAAATGATCATTTTTTATGTGTCGTTCTTTATCCAATTTATAGACCCTGCTTACCCAAGCGCTGGAGTGCCATTTTTCATTCTGGGCCTCATTTTAGAAACTTGCAGTATGATTTATTTATCATTACTAATTTTTGGTGCAGTTGCAGTGACTAATATGGTGAAACACAATAAAAAATTATCCAAATTTTCCAATAGCTGTATTGGTGCCGTGTTTCTAATGTTTGGTGTGAAACTGGCTTTAACCGCATAGGGATAAATTATCCTACTACCTACTAATAGCCGATGGTATATCGGCTATTTTTATGGAGACTAACGTTTCATCACTGTAACCTGCTCATGGTTCACTATCCGTTCCTCGACATCTTTCCAGCCCATTCGACGATAGAGTTGCTGCATATCCGGAGTGTATAAGTAAAGGCTTTGGCCTATCAGGTTGTGATAGTAGTTATATAATTCTTCAATAAGTTTACTGCCCATTTTATGTCCGCGGGCTTCAGGGACTGTGAGCACTTCGCCTAGCCACCAAGTAGCTTGGTGGACACCCGTTAATTCATGCAAAATAGTACTTGCAGTAGCAAGGAGATTGCCATTTTTATCCGCATAACAAGATAGTATTTGCGGGTTGTCATGACTACAGCGTTCTATTAGCCGCATACGAATGGCAGAAATATTTTCCCACGGGGGTAAATGCCGCCATTCATGATGTAAGGCACTGCTAATTTGTTCAATAAGTTGTGTGTCCTGAGGTGTAACGACGATAAAGTGCATAGCATCCCTATTGAGCAGATAATATAAGTAATGGTGAAAGGGCGTCTAGTAGACTGAATATTTGCCTATAAATATAACTTATCACTTTATTTTTGTTATGGTTATACGTTTTTATGTGGCAATTCCCAGTATGTACCTAGGGTTTCGCAACAATATAGCGTGTCCATCATCTAATTGGTGAAGTAACAAATGTAGGGTAAATATTAAGTCTGGGTCGCTCCAATAGTGCGAAAATCTGTTATAGGTTATTTTTTCGCAACAGCACAGATAATAACGTCCTATGTTGTAATAATCATTAACCTACAACAGCAAGTGATATTGTTGTGACTAGGCTTACAATAACGCACGAAAAACTTGATGGTTTTTATTCGATTAGTTTTTAATAGTGTTGAATTAAAAGATAAATCTGGGGTTATTTATGCTAAAACATCTAATAGAAATTGCTAAAAATTATGCAAAGCCCGCAACCTTTAATGGGTATATAGAAAGCGGGCATGTAGCAGCTGCATTAGAAACAGAAGATGGTGAAATTTATAGTGGTGTGAGCATTGATTCAGCATGCTCATTGGGTTTTTGCGCTGAGCACGCTGCTGTCGCTGATATGTTAAAGGAAGGTAAGTCAGTAATTAAAGCTATTGTTGCTGTTGACTCATCAGGTTGTATCGTACCTCCTTGTGGACGATGCCGTGAGCTTCTTACTCAACTGTCGGATAAAAATAAAGAAACGATTGTGGGTGTGAGTGATGATGTGCAAGTGACATTAGCACAGTTAATGCCTTATGACTGGAAGGTAGCGCGTTGTTAATCTAATAAAAGAATGGTTACAAAATGAATAATGAAGTGAAGCACTATACAGCTACTGCGATGATCCGTAATGATAAAGGTGAGTTTTTATTACATGAACATCGTAAATTAGGGTTTTGGTTACCCCCCGGTGGCCATATTGAAGCGAATGAAGAACCACAGCAGGCTGTTTTTCGAGAGGTTCTTGAAGAAACGGGGTTGGAATGCAAGGTTATTGATTGTAGTTATCCTTTTAAATCAAAGGTAAAGGGGGTTCCTCCGACACAAGTATTGCCTTTACCTCTCGCGATTTTAAAAGAATTTATTGCTGATAAAACGCAAGGGGATCATTGGCATATTGATATGGTGTATTTGTGCGAATTATTGTCGCCAGCACAGCCTCCCATTGCGCCATTCAAATGGGTTGCATATGAGCAACTCGCCAAACTCAATATTCCTGAGGATGTGATTGAGTTGGCGAAAATGGTCAATGAATATTATCAACAGTGACTGGCAAGCCAACGCAAAATTAGCTCACGTTGAAAAACAACAAAGATAACCCTAACACGATAAGTAAAAGACCAATAACCTTATCCATCACAAGTTGGTAGTTAAGTACTTTATTACGTACAGTTGGGGTTGCAAAAAATAGGGCGATTAAACTAAACCAGACTAAATGGGCAAAAGAGATAAATAACCCGTAGCCTAGGTTTAACCAAACAGAGTTATTCACTTGGATGACTTGGCTATAGACAGAAACAACAAAAAACATTGTTTTGGGGTTTAACGCATTAGTTAAAAAGCCCGTTTTAAACGCGACAAAATGTGATAGCGACTGACCTTGGGAAGCACCTGTTGTTATCTTTATTTTATTTATAAATGACTTAAAACCTATATAAACCAAATAAAAAACACCAAGAAGTTTCACCACTAAAAATAAAGTGGGTGAGCTCATAATGATCACTGTAATGCCGAAAATAGTGTAAAAAACATGTACTTGTACACCGATAGCAATACCTAACGCACAAATTAACCCTGTCTTAGCCCCATAGGTATAGCTACTGCGCGTCACCATAGCAAAATCGGGACCTGGACTAATAACGGCCAAAATCGTAATAGTGGCAACAGCAATAATTTCATTCATATTAATTCCCTAAATGAGTAATAAAAACTTACTGAAAAGTCTTTGTTTTATCTTTCTAAGCTGGCTTATTATTTTTTATTATCAATAGATTGATTAAAACTAAAAAGCGATTTATCCTGACATAAATCTGTCAGTTTTTATTACCTATATGAAACTACCACCTTTAACTTCATTACGTTTTTTTGACGCAGCAGCTAAAGCAGGCAGCTTTGTTAAAGCTGCCGAAGAGTTAAATGTCACTCACAGCGCAATTAGCCGGCAAATTCGTTTATTGGAAGAACACCTTAATGTCGAGCTATTTGAGCGCAGAAACCGAGCTGTTTTTTTAACTGCAGAAGGGGCATTATTACTACAAACAACCACTTCTATATTTGAGCAATTGCGAGAAAGTGTCGAAAAAATCACCGCAAATAACACCTCTAATGTGGTAAGTTTATCTTGTGAGCCGACGATTGCGATGAAGTGGTTAATTCCTCGGTTGACTGATTTCTATCAACATTATCCAGATATTACGGTGCACTTGGTTGCCGCTGGAGGGCCTATTGATTTTACTAAAACCAATGTTGATTTAGCGCTTAGACGAAATGATTTCACATGGGATATGCACATTAGTGCGGTAAAAGTGTGCTCTGAACATATGGGGGTGGTTATTAGGCCCGAAATAGATTTTGCAGGGGGAATTGGCGACGCGACATTGTTATCAACAGCGTCGCGGCCAAATGCATGGCAAACTTGGCAGAAAATGAAAGGGGTATCTTTTCAAGGGAATAAGGTAATCACTTATGAACATTTTTATCTATGTATTCAAGCCGCATTAGCAGGGCAAGGTGTCGCATTGGCATCATTTTTGATGGTCGCTGATGAAGTTAAATCGAAGCAACTTTGTGCTCCAGATGGGTTTATGCAAGATGGCTCAGCGTATTATTTATTGTCGGTAAAACCCATCAAGCCTAAGAGTGCAGCAGATATTTTTACCCAGTGGTTAATCGATCAAGTGAATACAAGTATTAAAATAATCATAAATTAATATAGTTAACTATCAAAAAAGGATATTTTGGTTATTAATTCACCGAACCCCCCTGTCATATAAAGATTTTATGACATAACTATTTCCGTGCGTGCTATATTTCTCTGCTGGGTTTTATGTCTTATGTTGGAGCAGATAATGAGCAAAATACGGGTAGGTGTTATTTTCGGTGGTAAGTCAACGGAGCATGAAGTTTCTTTACAGTCCGCTAAAAATATTATCAATGGGCTAGATCGCAATAGGTTTGATGTATGCCTTTTAGGTATTAATAAAGAAGGGCAATGGCATGAATATAACGAAGCCGATTTCTTATTGCATGGTGATGACCCATCTCGTATTACATTAAATACACCAAAGCGTAGTATTGCGATTGTTCCAGGCAAGACATCCGAACAATTTATTTCTTTAGAAGACGCAAAGCCGCTCCCTCAAATCGATGTTATATTTCCAATTGTCCATGGTAATTTAGGTGAGGATGGGTCCTTACAAGGCCTTTTACGTATGGCTAATTTACCCTTTGTTGGGCCTGGAGTATTAGGTTCTTCGGCTTGTATGGATAAAGACGTAACGAAAAGGTTACTAAGAGATGCGGGTTTAAAAATTGCACCCTTTGTTACCGTTTTAAACAGTGAGCGCACCACAGTTAACTATGATGAAATAGTGGCTCAGTTAAGCCTACCTCTGTTTATTAAACCCGCTAATCAAGGCTCTTCAGTGGGTATTAATAAAGTCAGTAATCTAGCTGAATTTAACCAAGCCCTCGATTTTGCATTTTTATTCGATACTAAAGTGTTAATTGAAAGCGCAGTAAAAGGCCGCGAAATTGAATGTGCAGTGTTAGGCAATGAAAACCCACTAGCAAGCCCATGCGGTGAGATTGTTTTACATGATAGCTTCTATGCGTATCACACTAAGTATATTGATGAAAATGGTGCTTCTGTGGTTGCTCCAGCTCAGCTAGATGAAGCCGTTAGTGATAAAATTCGTGAGATTGCGTTATCGGCATACAGGGCATTAAATTGTAGCGGTATGTCGCGTGTTGATGTTTTCTTAACAGAAAATAATGATGTAGTTATTAATGAAATCAATACGTTGCCAGGTTTTACGAATATCAGTATGTATCCTAAGCTATGGCAACAAGGCGGTATGACATATCAGCAATTAATTAGTCGTTTGATTGAGTTAGGCATTGAAAAGTTCCAACAAACGGCGATGCTGAAAACAGCATGTGATGAAATTTAATCGTTGATTTATACTACCTCGGTAGTCTTTATGGCTACTGAGGTGATCCCAGACTACCAGCGTTAACCTATTAATCTCTCCTAAATTTGCGACTTTATATGTTCAAAAAATAGGCGGGTCTCCTTTGGCGAAGTCAGCCGAACAAACTGAATATGGCGCAAATTGATATTAGCCATATGTTTTAGGTTTCTTCTTTTATTTGGGTAGTATGTTTTTAGCTGCCATAAAATAATCGAATCACGGCTGAAAAAGGCGTTCTTCCAGCTTTCTTTATTACCTGTATTTTCCCACAGTTCTTGCCCTGAACGAATACGTGATAACGTGCGTATAATAGACTGATAAAGGGTTCGAGGTAATGAATAATCCAGCCAAACCACCATATCAACCTCTTTCCATTTAATGGGTTGAGTCCGTGTATAGTTTCCATCGAGCACCCAGCCTGATACGGATTCATTCAAGGCTGCGCTTAGTTTCTGGTTAAGCGCTTCATCCGAAGAACCTTGCCAATTTTCCAGCCAATATAGGCTATCCAATTCGATTGAAGGCACGTTTAATAGCGATGCAAGTTGTTGGCAAAGAGTCGTTTTACCGCTGCCACTGGTACCAATGATATTAATTTTCATGCAATGTAAATGTCAGATATATTTGTGGTAAATACGTAGAGAAGGCTGACTTAATGATAAATTTAATTGCCATCCACAGCGAATAAGTAAGTTATCAGCCACTGTGGTTGCACAAAAAATATGAGGGTATTGCTGTTTATCAATAACCCATTCAAGTTGTTCAAACAAAAACTTCCCGATACCCTGATTTCGTTTTCTGGGGATAACAAATGCAGCACCAACCCATGGAAATGCGGTGTTATCAGAAAAAAAAGTATCACTTTTCAATGCAATAAAACCACAAGGTATATCATGTTCAAAGGCGATGATCCCCATACCGACCCCTTCACGATGGCGATAGGAAGCAATATCTTGCCAAACATCACCTTTACCTAGAGGACCATAATGGGAGGGCCACTCTTGAAGGAACCACTGTACAAGCAATGGTTCCAGCTCAGGGAGGTCGTGCAAATAACGCCAATGACGTGAACTATTTACACCAGACATAGTTAATATAGCGGAACAAGGGCTCAAAACCGAATTTTTTATACAGGTCAAACCCTGCTTCTGAGGCATCAAGGAAACAATGTTCGACACCTTGCTGGCGGCAAAATGCTAAGGCGTAATCAATAAGTTGTGAAGCATACCCATGGCCTTGGTGCTTCGGCTCAGTACCGATATCATCGAAACGAGCAAGGGTACCTTCTATGGTCACTGTCATTGAAGTCGCTGGCTCACCATTGACGAGCAATACGAGGTGAAATTGTGGCGCACCTTGCTGTAATGCATCTTCATGGTAACGAACATACTCTTTAATGACTTCATCGTGTTCTTCAGATAAATAAAATGCAGCCACGAGAGGAGCGGCCCAGAGCGATAAGTCATGATTAGCCAGTACGATATCAACTTGGTTATTGGGCAGAGTGACCTCATTCTGTTTTGCAAGGGTCAACGCCATAGCGGTTGTGACACTGTCACGTTTGTAGTTTAATGATTCAGCCTGTTGCACAATTTGTGGCAACATTTCTTCAGGGATAACTAATGTGTGGTTTTTTCTTTGTGATATAAATAAGTTATGTGCCTGCATAAATGCATGGCTGGTGGAATCAGGTTGCAGATAAATGAAATTAAACGCAGGGGAGTTTAAGGGCGTCAAGTAGCAAATGGTATGCTGTGCTATTTGAATGCTATGTTCACAAATTGAAGTCCAAAACGTTTTTTCGATCGATTGGTAGTGTCTTAAGTAATAAAGCGGAATATTCATTTGTCAGTTACCTGATGCAAAACGAGTTAATCGATATGGGCCTAAAGCAGCGTGTTTTACACCATGTAATATTTCACTTTGAGCTAGCTGGCATATCAAAGGCGCTAATGTAATTGCTGCGTGCATACTGATAATATATAAACCTTCAAAATCAGCAACATTTCCAACAATTGGCATCTGATCTTTAGGCATAGGTCTCATTCCTATGAAAGTTTTATCAAGAGTTAGTGTATTACTACCTATAAATGAATTCTTGATTGTTGTAAGGGCATTTTGTGCGATATTGACTGCACTATGTATAGGCTGCTCATCAATATAATCTTCAGCGCAAACAATTTTACCAGAAGTCTCTGGGCGAAGCTCCATTGCGGGTGTTGAAATGATATGTTGAACCATTTTGACGGTATCTTGTTTCGTAAAATGGACAATAATTGAAGGAGATGCTGAAACTGGCAGCGTTATTCCTAATGAATTAATGATACCAGTTGCTCCAACTCCCGCAGTGACGACGGTTTGATCTGCGATGAAATTACCCTCGCTAGTCTTGACTCCTAAAATACGTTTATCACTAACATTTAAGGATAATACTTCGTGCTCAGGTAAGTATGTTACACCTTGTTTAATAGCAAGTTTTAACAAGGTTTGTGTGGTATTGACAGGGTCAATGCTACCTTCATCAGGGCAAAAAGCAGTAATAGCAGGTGAGATTTTTAAGTTAGGTTCCATCGCTTGCAACTCAATACGGTTTAACGCTTGGATGTTAAAACCTTGAGATTGGTGGCTATTGATGAATTCTTGGGTTTCTTTATCAGTCTTGTGCCAACTGATAGCACCAGACCAATTAATTTTTATCTCACCATGGGTTAATTTTTCCAACTGATGCCAACTCGCTAAAGCTTGCTGACGAAGCTGGCTATAACCATCTGGTCGCCCATATGAAACATTCAACCATGCGAAAGAGTGCTGTGTTACCCCTTGAGCAACATGGCCTTTATCTAGCAAAATAATCTTGCTATCACTCTCTTTTGATAAATACCATGCGAGTGTCACTCCGACAATGCCTGCACCAACGATAACAATAGTTTTTTTATGTTCAGAATGCATAAATTACCCAGACAGTCGCCATATAATGAAAACTACTATAAAGTTAAGGCAACAATTAATAAGCTATTATTTTAATTATATCCGATTAATTCATTAATGGCGCATTATTATTCGAACATTGATGCAGCATAGAAGTAAAATAGGGAAAGTAAATGAAGTACATTTTTGAGCAAGTAACGGTTTTTTCATCTAAAAAAATGGATGGCAATGCTTTGGCTGTTGTTGTAGGGGCTGACGATTTAACAGAAGAGCAAATGAATAAATTTGCAAAATGGACTAACTTAAGTGAAACCGTCTTTTTATTAAAACCAACAACACCTAAAGCGGATTACCGTGTGAGGATTTATACCACGGAAGGTGAACTCCCTTTTGCTGGGCACCCAACTTTAGGCAGTTGTTTTGTATGGCAGCAAACTTATGGTCGACCGCTAGACACCATAGTCCAAGAGTGCGGAGTGGGCTTAGTAACAATAAAACGAATAAATGGTAAGCTGGCATTTATGGCGCCACCACTAATTCGTGGTGGTGAAATAGAACAACAAGAAAAAAATAAAATTTTTAAAGCACTTGGGCTTACAGATGATGATGTCGTTGGCTGCAAATGGCTCGATAATGGCCCTGGTTGGCTTGGTATTGAACTTAAATCTGTTGAAAAACTATTGCACATTGAACCTGACTATTCCCAATTAAAGGGATATGACATTGGATTATGTGCCATTTGCCCTGAAGGTCATGATAAACAATTAGAGGTTAGGGCATTTTGTTGTTCCATAGCCGAAGAAGACCCTGTGACGGGAAGTTTTAATGCGGTGGCTGCACAGTGGTTAATCCCTCAGGGGAAATTACCGCAACAATATACTGCTGGCCAAGGTCAGTGCATTGGGCGCAATGGGTTAATTTATGTAACCGCTGATGATGAAGGGATCTGGGTTGCCGGTGATGTTGTTAACTGTATTAGCGGGACAGTAGAACTGGATTAAGAATGCATCATAAGGTGACTGACTTTGGTCAATCACCTTATGATGTTAAATCGATTACACGCGAATAAAACGTGTCACGAAAGCGATAATAATAAGTAATGCAGAGATCATCAGTAATGAGGTGGCTAATGATAGATGAAAGGCAACAAAACCGATTGCGGCAGGGCCTGCAAGAATACCTAAATAACCTAAGGTTGAAATTGCCGGGACAGCTAGTGATTCAGGCATAGTTTTTTGTTTCCCAGCAGCGGAAAACATGACAGGAACAATATTGGATGAACCAGCACCGACTAAAGCAAAGCCGATGATCGCCAATGTTAAAGACGGTGATAAAACGGCAATAACAAAACCAGAGCAAGCAATCAAAGCCCCTAAAAAAACCACACGTGCAGAACCTACTCGCATAACAATCTTGTCGCCGAATAACCGGCCAATAGTCATCATGGTTGCGAAGGCTGCAAAACCAAGTCCCCCTAGGGTTTCTTTTAAACCGTGATGCTCAATAAGAAATACGGCTCCCCAGTCTAATACTGCACCTTCAGAAAGAAAAACGGCAAAGCAAACAATCCCGATGATGAGCACAATCCCTTTAGGGACCGCAATCAGTGGCCCTGACGGCGCATTGGCATAAGGGAGCAGACCGTTATAGCAAACCATGAGTAAAATGAATGCAATTACAGAGATAATAACTGATGCAAGCACCGCTGAAGCGCCGAGGAGTAATATTAGGCTCATCGTACCGGCCCCCGCAATACCACCAATACTATAAAACCCATGAAATCCTGACATGATGGGTTTATTGGATGATTTTTCGACGATCACGGCTTGTACATTCATGGCACAATCTGTTAAACCGATAAAAATACCAAACAGTAATAAGCCGATTATTAACAAATTAATTTGCGATATGAAAGATAAAATAGGGAAGAGTAAACAAAACGCAATTGTTGAAAAAACCATTAATCGCCGACAACCATATTTTGCAGCCAGAGCGCCAGTCATTGGCATGGCAACGAGAGCACCACCCCCAAAGCAGAGCAGTAACATACCAAGGGTGGCATCATTTGCTGCCGTGTTAATCTTAATATAAGGCACTATAGCGGCCCACGCAGCGGTTACAAAACCTGCAATAAAAAAGATAATTCGTGTAGAAACTTGTTCTTTTTTGGCTGGCGCAGCGTGAATATTAACGTTTAATTGTTGGGTAGAGTGCATTTTTAATTACTTTACAATAAGATAAATAAAATTAACCATTATTTAAAATAGCGAGAATTTGCTCGTGGAGAATAGAGCAATCAAAGACAATAATGGCTCTTTTGCCATCAAAGTACTTGCCTTTAAGTGTACATCAGTAGGTTTAATCATAGGGACTAATGAAACAATATCATAAGGTTCTAGTGCGAATTTAACGCAAAAATAAATTTTTTTGTGGTTAGTGTCATCACTGAATAATATTCTCAGGTATTATGAGTCAATAAGACTAGTTAGGTCAGTATGAACAATAATTAGGCGGGAAAAACTATTTTGGGAACTCTGGATAGAAGATAGCTTGCTTAATCAGTGGCTAGACTTTTATTGTTATTTATCATTTTTCTAAATTCATATCTTTATTAAGGCATTTTTAGCACCTAATTTACAGGATGGTTTAATATAATCACCTGACTAAAATTTATTTGGGCATATTATGAAGCTAAAAATTGTTGCTTTCTTGTTTTCTATTTACAGCTTAAATGCATTTGCACAGGGAGATAACTGGCAAAAGCAAACTTTACTCCATGAGGGGAAAAAAGTTGATTATTACGTTATTAAGCAACAAGCACTAAACTCAAATGATTTGTTAGTATTATTGCAAGGGTCTGATTGCATAAGCGTGACAAACAACCCTAATATGGTAAAAAATTTTGCTATCGCATTCCCTAATAATGATATTTTATTAGTTGAAAAAACAGGCTTGACTCGGCAAGTTGGTATTGATGGAAACCCAGTTTCGGAAGAAAATTGCCCCGTTGAATATATGTCCCAAGATTCCCCTTTAGAAAGGGCGGATAATTATATTTCGGTGTTACAGCAGCTAAAAAATGATTACCGGAATATTATTTTATTAGGAGGGAGCGAGGGGGCAACAGTCACTAATTTGATTGCGTCTAAAGTAGATTTTATAACTGCCTCCGTCGCTATTAACGTTGGAGGGCAATTTTTTATTAATGACGTTTTATACAGTATTAAGAATAATATCCCTGCCGACGAAGTCGATAATTCCATTGAGGGTTTTAAACAGTTTGCAGAAGCCGTCAAACAAAAGCAATTAAGAAAAGACCAGTTCGTGAGTGGTCATGGAGCCATGTGGTGGTATGAAATGTTAACCATTGATAATTTAAAATTAATTCAATCGATAAAAACGCCGCACTTAGTTATCCAAACTATGGCCGACACCAACGTTGATGCTTATGCTACGGAAAAAATGATACAAAAAAACCATAATACCAATGTGAGCTTTAAGCAATATCAAGGGTTAGACCATTTTTTCCAAGATAATAAAGGGCAATTACATACCAAGGAAATTATTAGGGATATTCAGAGTTGGTACCAAACAATCAATAACTAATCTTTTCCTATGATGAATAGTTACACCTTAATTTCTAAAGTGTAACTATTAGATTACTCAGCAATAAAACTGTAGTAATTGAATATAGGTTCGAAACCTAATTTCTTATAAATAGATAGCCCATCTGATGATGCTTCGAGTACACATTGCTCTATACCTTGCTGATGACAGAAGAAAAGAGCATGTTTAATTAATTGAGTCGCTAGCCCTTTGCCTTGGTATTGAACATCAGTTCCAATATCATCAAGACGAGCAGTTTTTTCATTTATAGTTAAGGTTAGAGTAGAAACGGGTTGTTGCTTATCAAATAAGACGAAATGCATCATATTTGTATTTTTATCCATAGCTCTTTGGTGATAACGAATGTATTCGTTAATGACGGTTGAATCGTTTTCCTCTCCTTCAGCTTCAATTGGGAAAGCTGTAATTAAAGGTTGTGCCCAATTAGTTAATTGTTCATTACAGGTTTCAATTCGGTAATCTGCGGCAAGCGGTAGTGCTATAGAATATTGAGATAATGATGCTTGAGGAAGAAACATGGCCGTTGATTCACCATCAGCAATTAAACTTAATTTGGCAATTTCAGATTTGACTTGATGAAGAGCTTGTTCATGAACGACTAGTACATAAGGTTTAGAGCGTTGCTTAAATAAATGTCGTGCATTTTCAAAGCCTGTAATAGTTGCGTCTTTATGTAAATAAATAAAATTAAAAACAGGCAGAGGAAGCTCAGAAAAATAAGCGATGACATGGTCGTCAATATGAGCGGTTTCTAAGCAAATTGCTGACCAAAAATGATTTTCTTGTTGGTAAAATAAACCTTCTTTGTTATTCATTGTAGACCCTGTGATTTATTACGGCTAGTTGCTTTTGGGTTACATTGTATATAATACAATTCAATCGCTATAGTGCTTGAGCCTCTGACAGCACGATTGGAACCATTGCATTTGCTGATGGATTTAAAAATTGGTTTTTATGATAAGGTATTTCACTGACAATATAAGGAGAATAATATGAAGAATGCAGCACCAGAGACCATCACGTTTTTTGAACGTTTACTGCCATTAGTCGTATCAGGAGAAAAAGTTATCACTATTCGTGATAAAAGCGAAAGCCATTATGTGCCAGGTAGTTTTGTTAAAGTATATGCATTAGAAACAAATAAATACTATACGGATATTGAAATTCTTTCGGTACAGCCTATCTCTTACGATGATATTTCTGAATACCATGCTCAGCAAGAAGCGATGACATTAGATACATTGAAAAAACTGATTAGAGAAATTTACCCAACAGAGCAATCTTTGTATGTTATTAGTTATAGGCTAATAAAATAGAGTTATTAATTATGAGTTAGAGTTGCTTACTATTTTAATCAAAAGCCTCTTTTGGTTGTAGCGAATACCATAGGCCATTTGCAAAAGAAATTTTTGTGATTTTTGCTGCCTCTGTTAGCTGGAGGAAGGGCATCGTTATAGGTAAAATGTTCACTAATAAATGTTAGCCCACTATTACATAGTGAGCTGGGTGAGGCTCATATAAAGTATCTTTGGTGTTTTAAAATAAACTGCTTTAATGAGGTTGGGGGCTTACCAGTGATGGTTTGGAAATTATCAAAAACAATACCTGTGCGATCTAACTTACCATTTGTAAAATCTACATAATGGTCATAGATACTTTTCATATAGGCAAGCTCTAGATTGTTATTTAGGGCATGTTGCCAAAATTCATCTGGGTTTTCTGCTTGATACTGAAAAGTTATACCTAATTGTTCTGTAATGAGTTCAGCAATCTGAGTGTAATTTTTATTTTCGTAACCAAGACGATAAATATGACCAGTATGTTTTTCAGGAGCAAGTAAACAATGTGCAGCTAATTCGGCAACATCTGCGCAATCAACCCAACTTAATACAGCATGGCCAAAATAAGAACGTAATATCCCTTTTTGTAAGTTATTATCCCCTTGGTATCCTAATAGATTTTGCATATAAGATTCAGGGCGAAGATGAGTATATTGCATTCCAGACCATTCAATATAACGCTCGATTAACTGATGCCAAGCCCAATGAGCAACTTGCGCATTATCATCGCCACAAGCACCTAAATGAACGATATATTTAACCCCTGATTTTTTTGCCGTATCAATAAAAATTTTACTTTGTACAAGCATATCAATGGTATAGCCAGTCATCATGAAAACAGAATCAATACCCTGCAAAGCATTTTCAATGGTTTCAGGCTTATCGTAATCCATGACAACGGTACGATAGCTGGTGTTAGTTATTTTGTTTGGAACCCTAATAGCTAAAACGACATCTTGGTATCCTTTTTCATGTAATGACTGGGTCAAATAACTACCGACTTGACCCGTAGCACCGGTGATGAGGATAGTATTTTTCATAAATATTCCTGATTAAATAAATTAAAGTGTTTTACTCATAATATATTCAAGTGTTTGCTGAGTTTTACTTTTGAATAACACTTCCTTCAGGATGTGTAATCCATTTGACTGATAAAGTTTGATGGCTCTCGCGTTGCTAGCCAAAACATCTAACCATAATGCTGTGCTGCCAGATTGTTTGGCAATATTTTCAATTAATCTGAAAACGATCATTCCATAACCTTTACCTGTGACGTCGGGTGAGAAATAGAGTTTGTTGAGTAATGTTCCTGATATTGAGGATTCAGGTATGGAAGATTGGTGAGTTAACTTAACTAACCCGATTGGAGAACTATTTTCTATTAGGTACCATTCAATATTTTGTTGGTTGATATCATTAATAATTTTAACTGGGCTATATTCTTGGTCTAAATAATCTAATAGCTCATCTTGATTATTCCATAAAGCAGCAAAATGGTGGCAATAGCTGTTGATACCTATATCACTAAGTATTGATGCATCTTGTTCAGTGGCTTTTCTCAGTGTAATAGAAACTTGAGTCATAAATATTATCTCCTGTATATCATCAGTTTATAGCAATATGCAGTGAGATAGCTACAGAGGTGAGGGGGAAGAGCATTTTTGGATATAAAGGATTATGCAAGCAAGATAAAAGGGCAGATAAGCCCTTTTGCACAAAGTAGGTTATTTAATTTTTTGGCTAATATCTGAATAAGCAAATAAGGCTTGAGCACCGCCAGTATGTATAAATAATACGGGGGTATTTTCGGTTGACGTTTCTAAGTAATGAATTAACCCAGCCATTGCTTTACCCGTATAAACGGGGTCTAACAAAATACCTTCTTGTTGAGCTAACAGTCTAATTGCCTCTAACCCTTGGCAATTTGGCATTCCATACATAGGCGCAAAAAAATCATCCCATAATTGGATTTCTGGTGTTTGAGTAAGCGCAAACATTTGCGCTAGCTCATTTTGTAGCTTCTCTACTTTAGGGGATTGGTCTTGTTGCTTTCTTGAAACGGTGACACCGATAACCTGGCTTTGAGATAATAATTCTTGTATCCCGATAGCGAGGCCAGCGTGGGTTCCCGCACTACCGGAAGCGACGATAATTTTATCGAATTCAATATGTTTTGGCTTTTGTTGCGCGATTTCAATAGCACATTGAATATACCCTAATGCACCTAATGCATTTGAACCGCCTACTGGAACAATATAGGTGTCTTTAAGCGCTAATGTTTCAATTAACGTTTCCATCTGTGACTGTGGGTCAGTTAATTCATCACACATGACGCAACGGGCGCCAAATAGATCAGTTAGTAATTTATTCCCATTATGCAGAAAATTAGGGTTATCACTTTGAATTGGGTTCTCTAATAATGCGACACACTCAAGACCGTACATTGCAGCAACAGCCGCGGTTTGCCTAACATGATTCGATTGTATCGCCCCTGCAGTTACGATGACTTTAGCCTTTTTTGCAAGGGCATCTGCCATCAAATATTCAAGCTTACGTAATTTATTACCTCCCATCGCTAAGGGGGTCATATCATCTCGCTTAATATAAATTTCACGATGAAATTTACGCGATAAATTGTTAAGCCGGTTAAGCGGAGTTGGTGCGTTGAGTAAATCTATTTTTGCATATTGGCTTAATTGTTGTTGAAGAGACATTTAAACTCCCAATAAATTAATAAGAGAAACCAAGGTAAAGGTAAATGGCGAGCACAATGCTGGCAGTGACTAATGCATATGGCATTTGAGTGCGGATATGCTCAATATGTTCACAGTCTGTTGCCATCGAAGCAACAATTGCATCGGCAGAAATTGGTGATGTCATATCACCAAAAATAGAGCCTGAAATTGCAGCGCCAATCATATACTCAACAGGCATTCCTACGGATAAACCTAATTGAACCCCAATGGGGATCATAATGGCAAATGTTCCCCAAGATGTTCCTGTCGCTAACGACATGATGGCACTGATAATAAAGATAAAACCAATAGAGAAACCTGGCGCCATAACGCCATGAGTGACTTCGGCAATATAGGCGCCAGTATTTAATTCAGCGGAAACATTCCCCATTAAGAACGCTAAGATCATAATAGAACTAATTTTCAGCATATTGGCATAGCCGATAAAGAGCTCTTTAAAGAAATCATCAATAGTTAGTAAGCGACGGCCAATAAACCAGCAGAAAGACACTGCTGTTCCAAACATAACTCCCCAATATACAGATGTTGAACCACTCCCTTTACTAAAGTCTCCATCTCCTGTGATATAAAGCGCAATAGGTACCATAAGCACAGTAGATAAAATGGGGATAAAAAAGTTTAATGAAGAATGTGCGTTTGGGTGATCAATAATTTCATCTTCGTCATTTTGCCCTTGGTGCTGAGAGATATTCCCTGAGGCAAAATCTTGTTGATATTTATCTTCTGCTTTTTTCATGGGGCCCCATGAAATATTAGTAAATACATAGAACAAGATTGTGATAATGGATAACCATGCCATCAAGTTATAACCAATAGAGGTAATTAAAATATCAAAAGGTTCGCCACTAATTAGGCCTTGAGATATTTGCACACCGATTAACCCCATAATGACTGCACCCCAGCCATTAATTATGGCTGATGAACACACCGAAACACAGGCTGTTTGAATGATGTAGGACATTTTTTCGGGAGCAACGCCATATTGCCTTGCTAAATTTTTAGTCGATGCTCCGGCGACGAGTTGGTTTATTGAACTTTCTATAAAGATAAGAGATGTGATGATTATCGCTAACAGTTGTGTGGCTGTACGGTTTTTAATTAATTTAGTTTTATTGGTGAGTAATTGAACTAGGGCACGAACACCACCAGTGACAACTACCAAGCGCATGATACCGCCTATCATTACCATAAAGACAATGGTGCGAGTATTACCTGCGGATGAAAAAGTATGAATAATCCCATCGACAGTGCCTTGAACACCTAAAAGTAGATTGTGGTCATGAATAACTGTAAAACCGACTAAAATCCCCAACATTAATGAAAGCATTACCTGGCGAGTTAATATAGCCAGAATAATGGTCACAATGGGAGTTATAATTGTCCAAATACCATAGTCCTGCATGTGTTTACCTGTGATCCTTTATAAAATAAAAATGTTATAACTTTATAATTATCGAAAAATCATAGCATTAATAACAACAGGGTAGAATAATTTTATGCAGTTTGAAAAACGTGGGGAACAGTAACCAATGAAAAGCAGCCATATTGAATTTATGGCTGCTTGGTGAGTAATAAACAATTATTGTAATGATAGCCATTCTTGGGCTGTAATTCGGCTAATATCTTCTGTTTTAGTTTCTGCAATGAGCTCAATATACTGTGGGGCGAGGGTTGAATGATATTTGAACCCACATTTCTCTTGGGCTATTTTAGATTGTTGATTGCCTTGAAAATACCCGCACCATAAATTATCTAATTTCAAGTCAACAAAGGCATGGCGCATGATTTCAGACATTGCTTCTGGGATCAAACCTTTTCCCCAAAATGGTACACCAATCCAATAACTCACTTCTGCATCATTATCACCAATCGGGAAATTACTTTCGTGGTTAAAGGATAGGCCAATTAAACCGATAGCTCGATTGTCATTTTTTAGCGTAACAGCATAGATCTCTTCACGCATAAAAATATTTTTTATAATTATTCGACTTTCTTCTTCATTTTGATGAGGGGGCCAACCAGCTATTGGGCCAATTCGTTTATCTTTTGCATAAAAATATAAATCACTTGCATCTGTTTCTTGCCAAGGGCGCAAAACTAACCTGTTGGTATTAAGTATCATCCTAAAGCTCCTTATCATGCCTATTTGATATTGGAGGCTATTTTAGGTATTTATGAAAAACAAAAAAGGGCAATACATCTCCAATTTGGGTACAAATGACAACTCATTTGCTATGATTTAAACAAATCGAAGGTGAAAGAGGAAAAGATGCTTCGTATAAAAAAACATCAAATTGAATTATTGGATGTGATTTGTTTGGGTAATACGAATATGGATGAAATGCAATTGACCCCAATAAGGCCATCTTATGTCACTGTATGTATATGCAGGCAAGGGGCAGCGGTATTTAATATTAACTTCAAACATTACACTGTTGGCAAAAGTGATATCATGGTGTTATATGATGATACTTTTGCGATGTTAAAGGCTAAATCACGCAATTTTCAGATTGAGTATCTATTGATTGAGAAAAAATTTGCAACTGAAATCGCTTATTCATTGCCAAACCAATTGTTTTCATTTTTTAATGAATATCCGATTATTACTATCCCAGCTGGGAAAAAAACAGTACTTGAAAGCTGGCGGCATATTTTATTTGAAATCGTATCAAGCCGTGGCGAATATTGGCAATTGCAATTAAAAAATCACCTACAAAATCTATTTTTAGAGATTAGCAATGGGGCTCAAAATAAACTAAATAAACCGATGGAAAGAAGCCGACAAGAACAGTTGTGTTGGCGCTTTTGGGATTTAATTACGACTCATTGCAAACAACATAAAGAGGTGAAGTTTTATGCGAATGAATTAGCAATTACCCCTTTTTATTTATCGAAAATCAGCCAAGCCTTTTTTAATGACCCACCTAAAGCATTGATTGATAGACAAGTTACTCTAGAAATTAAAGCATTATTAGAGGTTGGTGAATTATCTATTAAGCAAATAGCGAGTGAATTAAACTTCGAGGATACGTCCTATTTATGCCGTTATTTTAAACGCCATACGGGTATGACGTTAACAAGGTTTAAAAACGCATTACATAAAAAAGACAAGGTTGCTGAATAGAGGATTCAGGATTCAGGATTCAGGATTCAGGATTCAGGATTCAGGATTCAATTTTAGTTGAATATTTTTTTATAAACTCAATAAAACAGCGTAATCGAGGGGAAACGGTTTGGTTGCGATAATACACGGCATTAATGGGTTGCCGAGTCACCACAGTTTTACTTTCCAAAATTTGTAATAATTGCCCACTTTCAAGCGCATCCGCCGTAACAAAATCTGCTGAACATAAAATACCGGCCCCTTGAACAGCGAGGTGAAATAGGACCTCGCCACTTGCAGCTGCAATATTAGGCGTAACTTTCAACAATTTTTCATCGTTGGTTTTTATCGGCCATACATTCAAGGTATCAGGCTGTGTAAAGCCTAATATGCAGTGTTTATTTAGTTCATCAATATTTTGTGGTACGCCATACTGCTTTAAATAAGATGGGCTTGCGACTAACCGTTTTTGGCTATACCCAAGTAAGGTGGCGTTAAGGGAAGAGTCTTTAAGCGTACCAATACGGAAGGCAACATCAATCCGTTTTTCTAATAAATTTGTTATCCCTTCATAATTATGGATTTCAAGTTCAACTTGTGGGTAATGCTGATAAAACAAAGGGACTAATGGTGCAATAACATGAGTGAGAAACGGGGTTGATGCATCAATGCGTAATACGCCAGAGGGAATAGATTGGCGGGTAGATAGCATTTCTTCCGCTTCTTGAGTGAGGTTAACAATTTCTCGCGCTTTTCGCAAAAATGCAGCACCTTCATCACTGAGTTTTATTGAGCGTGTTGTGCGATATATTAAGGTAGTGTCCACTTTTTCTTCAAGCCTAAGTAATAGACGACTTGCAGTTGAGACAGTGACGTTTAACTGCTCAGCAGCAGCGGTAATTGAGCCACAATCGACAACACTAATAAAGGTTTGCAGTTCTTCAAATGTTATTTTCATTATTGCATTTCCGGCAAAAGTCATTTTCACCTTAACGCCTTTTTCATTGTGTTTCAATATGAAAGAATTCGGGTTATTAATCAGCACTCATAATGTATTTTAATAAGGGTTTTGAATGAGAATAAACACAGCATTATTGGCTTTGGCGATAGGTGCGTTTGCTATTGGAGCAACAGAGTTTTCACCGATGGGAATGTTACCTTATATCGCGCAAAATATTCAGGTAGACATACCATCAGTAGGTTCTATTGTAGTGATATATGCATTAGGGGTGATGATTGGTGCGCCAATCATGACATTACTTTTAGCAAATAGACGACCGAAAATGGCTTTAATATTTTTAATGTCAATATTCACTATAGGGAATCTATTATCTGCCATGTCACCTGATTTAGTGACGCTGTCACTTTCTCGTTTTATTACCAGCTTAAACCATGGCGCATTTTTTGGGTTAGGCGCAATGGTGGCCGCTAGTGTAGTACCAACGGGTAAACAAGCCAGTGCAATAGCAGCGATGTTTATGGGGCTAACAATAGCGAATATTGGTGGTGTACCATTAATGACTAAATTAACTCAAATGATAGGCTGGCGTCAGGCATTTTATTTGATTTCTGCTTTAGGTATATTGACGATTATTAGCTTGGTTTTGGCATTACCTAGCCATCTGACGGGTAAAAAAGTGAATGTGAAAAGCGAATTAGCTATTCTGCGACGACCTCAGGTATTGCTAGGGATGCTTTCAACAGTATTAGGTGCCAGTGCGATGTTTACACTTTATACCTATATAACCCCAATGTTAATGGAATTTATCCAAGCTTCAGATCAAATGATCACCATGATGTTAGTAATTATTGGTATTGGCTTTACCATTGGTAATTATATTGGAGGGCTGTTTGCTGATAAATCATTGTTTGGTACCTTAATTGTATTTTTTATTATGTTAGCGTCCAGTATGGCTATATTTCCATTTATCGCGGTAAATTCAATCGGGGCTGGTGCTGGTTTATTATTTTGGAGTATTTTTAGTTTTGGTATTGTACCACCAATCCAAATGCTTGTTATGAATGCTGCGACGGGGGCACAAGCTTTAGCTTCTTCTGTTAACATTGGGGCTTTTAATTTAGGTAATGCGATTGGAGCCGCTATTGGGGGAGTTATATTATCTCATGGTTATAGCTATTCAATGATTAGCTTTATTGGGGCGTTAATTGCTGTTTTAGGCATCAGTGTTATTCTGGTTATTTCTCGCAGAAATGCTAATACAAAACTCGTAACGGAAGTGGCGTGTAGTTAGCCAGTAGCGATTGAATAATTAAAAAGCAAGGTTCGGAGTTTCTGTGCTAGCCCAATGTTGATAATTAACGCAATAATTCTAAAGTGGAATAGGGGTCATAGCGATGGTTAATATGTGGAAATCTCCAGAGCAACGTTGGCAAGCCGTAGTCGAACGTAATAAAAATGCAGATGGTCATTTTGTTTATGGTGTGAAAACATCATTAATTTATAACCATCCTTCTGCTGCGGGGCGTTTACCGAATAGAGATAATGTTGAGTTTTTCGATAATGAGCAACAAGCCATTAAGCAAGGTTATCGTCCCGGTAAACGTCAACGTACAGAAACGGCACAATTAAACCAATTTTATAAGGAAAAAATAGAAAAGGCCTGCCGTTACATTGAACAGCAAAACCGGCCGTTGACACTGACTGAACTTGCAGAATACGTTGGAATTAGCCGTTACCATTTTCATCGCTTATTTAAGGCGCACACAGGTTTAACGCCAAAAGCTTATGCAAACGGTCTGCGACACGAAAAATTACAAGGTCAACTTCAGCAACAAGAACGAATTACTGATGCTATCTATGATGCAGGATACCAATCAAACAGCCGCTTTTATGAAACGGCAATACAGCGGCTAGGAATGACCCCAAGCGCTTGGAAATCAGGAGGGGGTGGCAGCAAAATTTATTTTGCTCTCGCTGCTTGTTCATTAGGAACTGTATTGGTTGCTCAAAGCCCAATAGGTGTCTGTGCTATCTTACTGGGAGACGACCCTGAGCAGCTATTGAGAGACTTACAAGATAAGTTCCCTAAAGCTGATCTTATCGGAGGTGACGATAAGTTTGAAAAAGTGATTGCGAAAGTTTTGGGGTTTATTGAAGCACCCGAAATTGGTTTTGACCTACCATTAGATATTAGAGGTACTGCATTTCAGCAACGGGTATGGCATGCATTACGTGATATACCCGCTGGTAAAACAGTAAGTTATAGTGAGATAGCAGAAAAAATAGGCCAACCTAAAGCGGTTAGGGCAGTTGCGAGTGCTTGTGCTGCAAATATATTAGCTGTAGCGATACCTTGCCACCGCGTGGTCAGAAATAATGGTGACCTTTCCGGTTACCGCTGGGGAATAGATCGTAAACAAGCACTATTGTTAAAAGAATCTCAACGTAAATGATTTAAATAATAAGTCATTTAGTATTGGTCATCTTTTATGATGAGTTAACTAAAGCTTAATGTGAGTCGATGGTGTAAAAGACGCCCCCCAAAAAATTAATCAGTACTTTAAAATTAAAGTACTAATCGCTTAGCTTATCGTTCTACAGCCCATTAGCAGTCATGAGTAAAGTTGATTTAGGTTTATCTTTGGGAGCTTGTGATTATGAACAATTACATAGATTCAGCCTTATTATGTTTAGTGAACAACATATAGATAAGGTATAAAGCCGTAAAACTTGCTGTGTACCCGGTAAATATTAGCCAAAAAGTTTTCCAATCTACAATACCTTCAACTGTATTGAGTTCAATTGCCCAACCACAAAGCACTGCGCCTAAAAAAGTACCGAACCCATTAACTAAAGTCGTGAAAACGCCCTGTGCTGTGGAACGAAATTCAGGGGCGATTTCTTTTTCTAAAAATAGGGCTCCCGCAATATTGAAGAAATCAAATGCACAGCCATACACAACCATTGATAAGAAGAGGGCGATGGTGCCTATGGAGGTGAAGTCACCATAAGCAAATAATCCTAAGCGTAAAATCCATGCAATCATACTGAGCAATAGGATCGTTTCAATTTTAATTTTTTTCAGCAAAATAGGTAAAAGGAGAATAAAAATAATTTCAGAAAACTGTGATATTGATAAGAATATGGTTGGATACGCAGAGAAAACAGAACCCTTAGCCTCAGGAGCTAGAGCCATATCTTGCAAAAAAGGAACACCAAAGGTATTGGTTATTTGCAATACAGAACCGAGTAGCATAGCAAAAAATAGAAATACAGCGACTCTACCTTTTTTAAATAGCTGAATAATATTTTGGCAGCTAATTTTTTTATTTTTTGATGTATTAACTCTTTTAATCGATATAAAGAAAACAGAAAAAATACTTAAAACAATAGATGCAGCAGCACTGATATATAATTGATAAAAACTCATTTCAAGTTTTAATAGACTAATAGTCCACATAGCGACAATAAAGCCAACTGTGCCATAGACTCGTATTTTAGGGAAATAGATATCAGAGCTAAGCTTTTGCTCCTCTAACATTTCAAAAACAATACTGTTACAGATTGAAATTGTTGGCATATAAAACATTAGGTGGATTAATGTCATAATGAACAGTAGGGTTATTGAATGACTATGAGCCATCGCTAGTAAGAATAAAGCAGAAATAAAATGAGAAGCGATATAAACTAGTTTACGGTTATTAATTTTATCTGCAATAAACCCTATGATAACTGGTGAGCATAGAGCGGATATCCCTAATGCACTGAATATTAACCCAATTTCACCACCTTTAAAGTGTAGGGTGTTGAAAAGATAGGACGCAAATGTAACTAACCAAGATCCCCATATAAAAAATTGTAAAAATGAAACTATCTTTAATCGAGTTGTTATATTCATATTTATACATCCTTGCCTAGTCTAAATATACTTTCATGTAATTGTTAAATTAATCACTTACACAAATTCATTTAATAATCATGTATACAAGCATCTATTGGTTATTTCTTGCATATTATAAAATATAATTTTGGGCTTTTTTTTGATGTAAAAGCGGCTTATTATAAATTAAATATTACATTGTTACTTTTATAAGCATTATTACATACTCACCGAAATGTTAATAATTTGTATTTAAAAAGAGGGTTGTTTAGGTAATTAAATATAAGAAATAGTTAACCATAAGGTTAAACTAAAAGTTGCATTAGCCTCGTAATTAGTGTTAAATTAGATGAAACCTACCTAATTACTAACCTAGAATACCCCATTTCACTCACCTCAAACTATGTGACTTTAGCCGAGTTGCGTTCATTTTGACATCTTATAGCCCAAAATCTAATTTCTTCGATTCATTAAATTTAGACTCAATTTATTAAATCTAAAACTCAAATCATATTAATTACTTCACTCGTAAGGGGATACTATGACCTCTAATCGTAATGTATTATTTTTATCTGCTGTTATTGTATATCTAGTTGGGACTACAGAATTTATGTTGTCCTCAATAATGTCGCCACTAGCACTGGCATTTGAAGTTTCGTCTGAACAAATTCCTTGGCTGATATCGTCCTATGCATTGGCATATACACTCACAGCACCTCTAATTGGTTACCTTTCTGACCGAATAGATAAGCGAAAAATTTTACTCACTGCAATATTGTTATTATCACTAGATAGTTTGGCGATTATTTTTTCGCCTAATTTTTCGGTTGCTGTAATTTTCCGCGTTATAGGGGGAGTGGCATCAGCGGCATTAGTTCCCGTTATTTTTTCCCTTATAGCCGATGTGATAAAAAGAGAAAAACAAGCAGCCGCGATGGGGAGTGTCATGATGGGAATGACCGTTGGCATTGTGACTGGGCCAATGTTAGCGGGTATTTTAGTTCAATATTTTGCGTGGTATTCGCCTTTTATATTAACGAGTTTATGTGGCTTATTCGCATTTTCTATATCATGGTTTATCTTGCCGAGTTCTAAAAAAAACCATACCTATCCCCACTCATTGAGCTGCTTAATACAAGCAAATATTTTACGTTTGATCATAGCAAAGGGATTATGGAACGGGGTTTCAGTTAGTATCTTTTTATTGTCAGGGGAAATTATAAGACAAAGAACTGCATTAGAAACAGCTGAGATTGGTATCATTATGGGGTTATTTGGTATTGGCTTGTTCATTGGTAATGCTTTGGTTGCGAAAATAGCAAAATATAAACTACAGGATGCGGCTAAACTAATCCTAATTTTATTAGGAATATTGGTTGCTTTAGTGTTATTTATTACAGGAAAATTACCCTTAGTTGGTGATTGTATCTGCTTGTTATTTATAGGGGTAGCATTAGGGGTGGCTTCACCGGTCAGTACCTCGTTATTGGCTAAAGAGAGTACTAAAAATAAAGGATTAGTATTATCTGTTTCAGAAAGCATAAATAATTTAGCTTTATTAATTACAATACCTGCATTTTCACTGCTGGTGACTGAAAATAATCTCTCAACTTTAGTACTTTCAGTCATCTTAATAATTAGTAGCGCAATTTTTCTCGTTATGGCTACGCTAAATTTACGGGTCAGGAAAAATAGGCGTTACCGTTAATGATGGAGCACTAACGGTAACGCACTATACGGTGCGTAATAATTGTTTTTTGCGTAGTCGCATCCCGTTTAACATGGATAACCATGCCAGAAAGGTAATAAACATGAGAATAATAAAAATGAAATGTGGCTGAAGCTCAGTAAGAACAACACCAGTTAACATAGGGTTAAATGCACCGCCCAATAGTCCAAGGGATTGGGCTGAAAAATAACTCGCTTTCATGCCTTCCGGTGCAATACTGTCAATTAACATATATTCTCCTGGGGCATAAATTAATTCACCTAATGTAAAAATAAAAGCGCCTGCCGCCCAGAGGTATAAATTTTCATGTGCATTCATAAAAGTTGCTAAGCCTAAAATAAAGAATAAGCTGCCTAAGGTCATTAATTTTTTTAGGTTATCCGGGGTGATACGCTTCCCTACGGTGTATTGTAATGTAACGACCACGACTGCATTCACAGGTAAAATTACCCCAATAACAACCTGAGCAAAATCACTGCTTGCCACAGTAATTGCATATTGCGAAATCCAAGTGGTAAAAGTACCAAAAACCAATGAACCCAAAAATGTGGATAAAATAAACCATGCTAAGACTTGATCACTTAGCATACTCAGTGGGTTCCATTTACGTATGTTTCCGTTTTCTAATGGCGTTGGTTTTATGCTTTGTACAAAACGTTGTATAAAAAATATTGGTAGAGCAGCTGATATAGCGGCTAAATAGAATGGTAAGTTAATACTGTACATTAATAACCAAGTACCAATGGGGGGGCCAATAGTCCAACCGATATTGATAAAGGTATAATTTAAGGAAAATATCTTTGCCTTTAAAGAGACTGTGAGTGTATCCGCAAAATAGGCTTTTAAGACCGTAGAAAACACAGAATATGAGCAGTTAATAAGAGAAAAGAACGCGATAACTAAAATAGCATTATTTACTGTGGGGATAGCGATAAACCCCAAAATAAAAGCTAACACAGCAAATAACATGCAGCGTTTCTTATCAACCCGGTCAGCAAGCATACCAAAGCCCATACTGAATAAAACACCTATAACCATTGCCAGTGACATGGCTATACCGACAATATCAATTGCCATTTGGTATTCTCGAGTTAGGTAAATTGCCATGAAGGGCAATGTTGCGCCACGTCCTATCGTTAAGAGTAGTGACGATGCAAGTAATGCGCTGTTTGATATATTAAATTTAGAAAGCATTGGCTCACAACCTAACTCATAATTGTTGTTAAAATTTTGTATAAAAGGGTCTGTAAGCTATAAAATACATAAATTTAGAGCAGTGAGAAATGGGGAATAATGCTCTGAATCGAAAACAATATTTTGCTAATGCTAATCTACCATTCACAATTAAAAATCTGGTAATTAAAGCGCCCTTATATCTAATTAAACGTTATATGCTAGATAGATAAATATGAGTAACTTAGGCTAATTATGGCCGATGTAGTTTTATAGGTATGGATGCAAACAAATGGGCGTTCAATCAAGGTAAATGATTAACCTAATTATGATTAATAATGGCTTTAGCGAGTTTGATGGGGGGTGGTATTACAGTGGTTCACTGATTAAAAATCTCCCCTCCAAATAACCGATAAACCTAGATTGAGTCAATCTATAAGGTTAGGTGGTTAGCGCAAAGAAAATCATGTAATACAGGTTTGGACATACCTGAAATTACAATTAAGTAGGTGATTATTTTGTTTATTAGAAATAATCACCTATCAATGCAAATGTGGTCAAGAAAACATTAACGGGCTTCATTAAAAAGGTTGAAGGTACAACCTTTACATAGCCGTTATAAGGCTGCGGTATACACTCGGCGGCTAACGTCCAAAGTAATATCTTGGTGTTCACCCAGCTTGACCATATCATGTGCTTTTAGACTGTTGACTAATGGCTCAATGACATCTTGGGTAAGCTGGTAATCACTAAAGCGTGTGCCTACTTGCATTTTTTCAAAAAACGCTCTTGTCAGCTCAATAGCTTTGATGGCTTTCTCTGATTGAGAACCAGCGGTAACCCCCCACACATTTTCTGCGTACTGGGCTAATTTTTCCTGTTTTTGTGGTAGTTTTTCGAGCAGCATTGAAGGAAGTACGATAGCTAATGTTTGTGCATGGTCTAAACCATATAACACTGTAATTTCATGGCCTAACATGTGGGTAGACCAATCTTGCGGTACGCCAACCCCAATCAACCCATTTAATGCTAATGTTGCAACCCACATTAAATTAGCGCGAATATCATAGTCATGAGGTGTTTCAAGTGCTTTAGGACCAATGTCTATTAACGTTTTTAGTAAACCTTCAGCAAATGAGTCTTGTACTTTAGCATTAACAGGGTAGGTTAAATATTGCTCAACAATATGTACAAAGGCATCAACAACACCATTACTGACTTGTCGAGGAGGTAAGGTAAATGTTTTTACAGGGTCAAGAATCGAGAACTGAGGAAAAACATAATCGCTCATAAATGCTAACTTTGAGTGTAATTCTTCCCTTGTAATGACGGAGCCTTTGTTCATTTCTGAACCTGTTGCTGGTAATGTCAAAACGGTACCAAAAGGTAAAGCTGTTTTGATTGTAGAGCCTCTGTTGGTAACAACTTCCCACTTATCACCAGGGTAGTTAACCGCTGCTGCCACAAATTTAACACCGTCAATGACAGACCCACCACCAACGGCAAGTAAAAAATCAAAGCCTTCTTTCTCTATTTTATCAACGGCCTTAATTAACGTTTCATAACGAGGGTTAGCTTCAATTCCACCAAACAGATCAAATTGACGCGTGCCTAATGCTTGCTCAACTTCATTCAATGTACCTGTCCTTCGGGCGCTTTCGCCACCAAACAGGATGAGAACTTTTGCATTTTGTGGAATGAGCCTGTCAAGTTCAGCGATTTTATCTTTACCAAAAACGATGCGTGTTGGGTTATAAAATTCGAAGTTATTCATAGATAAACCTTAGCCTTAAAAGTGGGTGGACTTGGTTTTTGTTAACTAATCAAGTTTAGCGCCTAAATGTATTAGATACAAATTATATAGCTATGGTAGTGATATATAACCAGCATATAATTTTGACTTGTATGATATATGGGGTGTTTAGCTAATACACTTGCAGGGATGCGTATACAAGATGAAATCAGTAGTTTTGGTCGTAAAAGTATTGCGCTAATACAAGCTGGCTGGGACCCAGTCATGCACGTTGAAAAGTTATATGAGAAATGCACTGTTAGCAGCACCAATAAACTAGTACTGTATAAGTTATTATTGCTAAAAAAACATAAAGTTTTTAACTATAAATGAGTTCCCGCCTACTAGGTGATTGAAATAGTTAAATCTTTATGTTTTTTGACATATTAGTTAGCCTAAATCATCTTTATCTACAATGTGTTGTACTAAAATAAACCTTAGATTAATGGTAAAATGTGAGCGTTGAGTAGGTGAATGTTGATTTTTACATTCGTATTTATTGCTACGATGGGAGTGCAGAATGATGAGACGTTTTATTAATCTAGAACTTCCACCAGAGCCAACAATTAATAATAACTGTGTCAGAAAACGATTAAAAAATAGTATTTGTGACAATTGTGCGACGAGTTGTCCGGTTGGTGCGGTGTCTTTTAGCCATATGGCAGCTGCAATTGATAATGAACTGTGCTTTCAATGTGGTAACTGTTTATTTTCTTGCCCTGTTGACGCTATTGAGAATATTGCTCCTCATGAACGAACCTATCAAGGTGACTTTTTGGTGGTTAACCACGATGAACCTGTCGCCAATGCAGATGAGTTAATTGTTTGGCACCGGCAATATGGCATTCGCGGCATACAGATAGCAGAGCCTTTGGTAGACAAGTGGCTGCCAACAGTTGCCTCATTGAATTTAAAGTTAAAAACGCTACAAGAACCGATTTGGCAATTACGTATTGTACAGCCGGCACAGGTGGATACCGGGCGTCGAATGATGTTATTCCGTCAAAAATTGGACGAGAAACCGTTAGATAAAGGCCAAGTAAAAACGGGGTTAAATGCAAGGAAACAATTTTACCCTGAGGATAGCTGGTTTAGAGTAGAGCTTGATACAGCAAGCTGTATTTTATGTGGTGCTTGTGCAAAAGTTTGTGATGAACATGCGATAAACATCGAAAATAACCAATTTTTAATAGATGAAAAGCGGTGTACGGGGTGTATGAGCTGCCAAGTAGTTTGTTTCCCGCAATCTATTCATGTCCACGCGCATACGGCTAAAAATAGCGAACCGATTAGTTTTAACTATTATGATGGTCAGTGCCATACTTGCCATCTACCATTTTCATCTTGGGAAGAAAACATCAATATTTGCCCCATTTGTGCGCAACATAAAAAACAAGGATGGTTATAATCACCTATATTTATGGCTCAGTTATAGAGCCATAAATAGGTACTAACCAAGCTAAACTTGGTTCTGCTTTAAATGAGTAATAATCAGAGTTGCAATTTGCGAGTTTAGAGCCGGAGGTGTTTCATGCCCCATACCCTCAATGATTTCTAATTTTGCATTCATTATATTCTCTGCGATATCCTGACCTGCAGCTAATGGGAACAAAGGGTCAATGGAACCATGAATAACTAATGTTGGTACATCTATACTTTTGATATAAGGCCGAAGATCACCCGTCATAGCCACAGCAACCATTTGCCGTTTAGTTCCTTCTGGGGAATAATTTCGAGCAAGCGCTTGCAGCACATAATCCCGATAATAATTTTCATCAAATGGGCAAATAGAGGAACTAATGCGTTGGTAAAATGCTAATTGACCGCTTAAGTACCCCTCTAAATTTTCTTTAGGGTTGGGGCTTGGGCTCATCAGCATTTGCATTACATCGGGTTCGCTTTGTGGCAGGTCGGGGTTCCCTGATGAAGACATAATTGGGCAAAGGGATAGTATACGTTGCGGGTAATTCGCAGCAACCAACTGTGCAATCATCCCCCCCATTGAGCGGCCAATTATGTGTGCTTTATCAATAGATAATAAGTCGAGTAGGCGAATTATATCCTCAGCCATATCTAATAAAGTGTAAGGAATAACAAATTGTTCCCCAGTTTGCATTTTTCCAATCAATTCACTTAAAACGATTGGTGGAAAATGTTCGATGTGGGAAGACAATCCTGAATCACGGTTATCAACACGTATAACATAAAAGCCTGCATCTGCAATTTGTTGGCAAAACGCCGAAGTCCAGCTGATATTATGGCCACCCAAACCTGGGATCAACACAACAGCAGGGTTTTTCGCTATACCAAATGAATCATAGAAAAGAGAAATTGAGGAAGGATTGGTCATTTTGTTTCCGATATTTTGAATGTTGTATTATTTATGCCGCAATTTCGCGTCCAATGCGAGTGATAAAAACAGATAAAAACTATCAACAATTAACGCTAACCTCTATGTAGGAGGTATTGGATTTTTAGGTCAATTCTGTAAGGTTATTAATTACAAGTACGTTATGATATAGGGGATAGCGCATATTTATTTGAATACTATCATTTTTAACATAATGACAATTAATATCTTTTTTCGGGTTTTATATGATTTACTTTATTTCAGATACGCACTTTTGTCACTCTAATATAATTAATCTTTGTGATCGACCTTTTCGAAGCACTAACCACATGAATGATACTTTAATTCATAACTGGAATGCTTATGTTACGGACTATGATGAGATCTACATATTGGGTGATTTTTTATATAAAGGGAACGGCAGTGATGCAAATAAAATATTACGTCGTTTAGCTGGGAAGAAATATCTCATACGGGGCAACCATGATAAATTTTTGGATGACCCAGAGTTTGACACGTCCTTATTTGAATGGGTACGAAGCTACTATGAATTGGAATACCAAAAGCAAAAATTTGTGTTATTTCACTACCCAATTTTAGAATGGCAAGGTTTTTTCCGTGACGCTATTCATTTATATGGGCATGTGCATAATTCAGGTAAAGACCCTGAGCAACGTAAACGCTTAGAAATATTGGGTTCACGTGCAATCAATGTGGGTGTTGATGTAAATGATTTTTACCCAATAAGCATTAAAAGTATTTTAAAAAAAGTAAATGGCTAAGGAAGCAAAACTAGCTTGCTTTCTTAGCGTATAAATACACCGAGGCTCTTGAAATCCCAAGGTGTTGAGCAACAGTCTCCATTGCTTTTTTTACATCCAGTAAGCCTTCATTTCGTAATATCTCAATTAAATTTTTCCGTTCCTCAGCTTTTAAAGTACGCGCTGTGGTAGCTAACGAAGCTGCATATTGGTCAATACGGATGCGAATTGCCTCTGTGCCATTGGGTTCAATATGTTCTTTTATAGGGCTATTTCCCACTTCGATAAATTGAGACAACATACTTTGCATTCCCCTGAATAGCGTCATATCTAAATTAAGACAAAGCGCAGCGACATATTGCCCAGAATCATCCTTTATACCAATCGAGGTACTTTTTACTGGGCGTCCATCCGTAAACTGGTTGGTATAATTGGCTATGATATTTGGGAAATCAGGAGACTCAATTCTTGCAAGGCCTAACTCTGTTGTAGGTTCACCGATTTGGCGACCAGATAAATTGTTATGAATAGAGAGAATAGAATGTTCAGGTTTTTTAAGATCATGAACCACTACTTCACAAAAAGGGGCAAATGTTTCGCTTAATCCTTTTGCTATAATATCTATTTGCGCAAGTAATGAATTTTCTTTTAGGTCTGACATTATTCTCCCTTATTTATCTTGTATCGAAACCCTAATTTTAAACTATTTTTAATGTATCTAACAGGTGATAGGCAATTATGGGGTTAGGATATTAACTGAGCAAAGTGATGAATATCCACATTCCCTCCACTGACAATAATCCCCACTCGTTTACCTTGCAGTCGTTCTTTGTTAGCCAGAGCTGCTGCATAAGATAAGCAACCCGTTGGTTCAACGATAATTTTCATGCGTTCAGCATAAAACTTCATACAGTCGATTAATTGCGGGTCAGTAACGGTAAAAATATCATTGACAATATTTTTAATAATTTCAAAAGTATAATGGCCTAAATGTTGGGTTTGGGCACCATCTGCAATGGTTTTTGGGGTATCAATATGTACAATTTCACCGCGATAAAATGACTGTTGTGCATCATTACCCGCAAGTGGTTCGACACCATATATTTGGCAATCAGGGAGTAGTTGCTTTGTGGCAATAGCACAGCCTGAGAGCAAACCACCACCACCTAAGCACACAAAAAGGGCATCTAATGGCCCAACTTCGTCTATGAGTTCTTTAGCAGTAGTACCTTGGCCAGCAATAATATGTGGATGGTCATAGGGCGGGATAATGGTAAACCCATGTTGCTTAGCGAGTTGTTGGCAAAGTAGCTCGCGGTTTTCGGTATATCTATCAAAGTGTATAACTTTAGCCCCGTAGCCTTGGGTGGCAGCTACTTTGACCGCAGGGGAATCATTTGGCATTAGAATTGTTGCTGGGATATCGAGTAACTGTGCGGCCAAAGCAACACCTTGAGCATGATTACCTGATGAAAAAGCAATAACACCTGCTTTTTTTTGTTCTGGACTTAATTGTGCTAACGCATTGAATGCGCCTCTAAATTTAAATGCACCCATACGCTGGAAATTTTCACACTTAAAAAATAATTCAGCCCCAAATTGTTTATTTGCAGTGGTTGATGTTAATACAGGCGTTTTATGGGCAAAACCTAAAATACGTTGGGCGGCATCTTCAATATCTTGATAGCTTGGCAAAGTTAACTCAGTCATGATATTACCTCAATAAATTATCAAATTTTAAGCGTATACAGCGGTGGCTTCGATTTCTAATGCGGCGCCAAAGTGGAGCTCTGAAACCCCAGCAACAGCACGAGCGGGGCGGTAATTACCGATCCACTCAGCATAAATTTGGTTAAAACTATTCCAGTTATTCATATCGGTAATATAAATACGGACTTGCACCAAGTTGGCTTTAGTACAATTGACGGTATCTAGGCAGGCTTGCAAATTATTGAGCACAAGCTTGGTTTGCTCGGTAAAAGATATGTTTGTGGCGGCATTACCCAAAGCATCAATAGGTAATTGCCCCGATATAAAAACAAACCCATTAGCGCTAACACAATGAGAATAATGCCCTTTAGGGGGAATTAATGTAGAGGCATTCGCATATTTAATTGATTGGTTCATATTTACCTTGTTATCTATCACAACGGTGGTCTTGCATTGGAATTTTAGTCTAATATTGGATTATATGTTTAGTCAATGTTTTCCATCTAAATAACATGAGGTCTGCGTTTAAACGTGAGCAAAGCTATTCGAGTAATGTAAAGAACATCTTTCAGTAACATGGTTAGCAAAAGCGACACTATCCGGTGTTAACGAAAGTTTTGGGGTAGTATAGCGGGCAGCAGTATTATTTTTATTAGCAGCTAATAATGAGAAGTGGTCGATATGCTATTTTCCGAAGAAGAAAACACCATTCAGATTGCCCCTGATGCTTATTTATTAAAAGGCTTTTTATTAGGGCATAGCCAAGGGTTATTGAAGGATTTGAACCTTGTACTCAAGGCGAATCCTTTAAGGCACATGAAAACACCAAGTGGTTATCACATGTCAGTTGCGATGACTAATTGTGGGGATTGGGGATGGGTAACGGATGAACAAGGTTATCGTTATAGTCAGCGTGACCCTGTCACTAATTTACCTTGGTTATCAATGCCAGCTATTTTCCGTCAGTTAGCGACTTCAGCTGCAAATAGCGTCGGTTTTGATGGGTTTAAACCTGATGCTTGCCTAGTTAATCGTTATGCTATCGGGGCAAAATTATCTTTGCACCAAGATAAAGATGAAGCCGATTATTCTCATCCAATTGTCTCTTTTTCTTTGGGGCTACCTGCGCTATTTGACTTTGGAGGGATAACAAGGGATGCCGCTAAACAAGCTATCCATTTAGAACATGGCGATGTGGTGGTTTGGGGAGGACAATCACGGTTAAATTACCATGGTATAAGGCGTATTAAAGCAGGGACTCACCCACTACTTGGCCCTTATCGCTTTAATTTAACTTTTCGCCGTACCCAAAACTAGTGTCGGTTGTATTCCAACTAAAGGGGGGAAATAGGTGATAAATAGCTGCATATTTAGCTTCAGAAAATTGAAAGCTACGTAAGCAACTTGAAACGCATCCCAATAAAAATTTTGTTGAATAATTAATAAGATACACCTATAAATAGTGGCTATAAAATGGTTTTGTCCAGTATTAATAGGTGAATGAATGTATAGCTTCTTAAATGATTACAATGAAATAGCCCATCCAGCAGTGATGAAAACCCTGAATGACTTAGCAGGAAAACGTTTTAAAGGTTACGGCACAGATGAAATTTGTTCTCGGGTCACTGAGCAAGTTAAAGCACGTATTGGACAACCTGATGCGGATATTCATTTTTTTAATGGCGGTACTGTTACCAATTTAACCGTGATCTCCCATGCTTTACGCCCGCACCAAGCGGTGATCGCTGTTGATAGTGGGCATGTAGCTACGCATGAAACTGGTGCGATCGAAGCAACGGGGCATAAGGTGATTACGGTGAGCTCACCATCAGGGAAATTAACGCCAACACTGGTTGCGAATGTGCTGGCTGAGCATAATGATGAACACAGTGTGCAGCCAAAATTAGTGTATATCAGTAATTCGACAGAAATAGGCACCGTTTACCGTAAACATGAGTTACTTGCATTACGTGAGGTTTGCGATAAGCATGGGTTACTCCTTTTTTTAGATGGCGCACGTCTTGCATCGGGGTTAATGTCTAAAGCAAGTGATTTAACCATTGAAGATATTGCTGCAGTCACAGATGTTTTCTACATTGGCGGTACAAAAATAGGGGCTTTAACGGGGGAAATACTGGTTATTTTGAACCCAGCATTAAAATCTGATTTTCGTTATAGCATCAAGCAAAAAGGGGGGTTACAAGCTAAAGGTTGGTTATTGGCCGCACAGTTTGAGCCACTGTTTAATAATGAGCTATATTTTGAGCTTGGTCATCACCTTAATGAGATGGCATCTCAGTTAGCCTTATTTTTTGAGGAACAAGGGTTTGAGTTTTTAGCTCCCGTTGAATCAAACCAAGTTTTCGTTATTTTACCAAACAGCCTTGCTGATAATTTATTAAAGCATTACCAACTGAGCAAAATTGGTAACCCCACAACGGAAACAACGTGCGTACGGTTTTGTACGGCTTGGTCAACAACCCAGCAAGATATCGATAAATTTAAACAAGTTTTTCATACATTAAGTTAAAAATACAGTCAGTAAACCAGTCGATAACCTTATTTTATTGGTTGCTCTATCCTGTTATTTTTACGTATAACGGGCTGTTCAATGAGCTACTTTAGTTAATGTTATCGGTTGGTGTTATCTGTTGTCGATATACTATCTGAGACTTAAAAGAAGAGGCCACTGTGACTGGCCGCAACAAAATTATGATGGCGTAGACACCAATATAGAAAATAAATACGTTTATTTTTAAAACCCTGAGTATGGTGGGGTAACCTGACATAAAATAGTGATGAAATTGTCAATATTGTATCCTGTTTTCATCTGTTCTAGTTGACTCGCTTATAAATCCACACTCGTTGTTTCTATTCTCTGTTATAATCATGAGCCCTATTTTTTGACTATTCTGGATACAATAATGGTAATTTGGGTTGATGCGGATGCCTGTCCTAAAGTAATTAAGGAAATTTTATACCGTGCGGCGGATAGGGAAAATGTGCAAATAACGTTTGTTGCCAATCAGCGCTTAACAGTTCCACCATCACCGTTTTTAAAAACGTTGCAAGTTTCTGCAGGTTTTGACGTTGCGGATAATGAAATTGTCTTACGTGCACAAGTAGGCGACCTTGTTGTTACGGCGGATATACCGTTAGCCGCAGAGGTGATGGAAAAAGGAGCTTCTGCCTTGAATCCGCGTGGGGAGCGTTATAGTGAGGCGACGATCCGTGAACGCCTTAATATACGTGATTTTATGGATACCATGCGGGCAAGTGGCGTTCAAACAGGGGGGCCTGCAAGTTTAAATCAACGTGATAGGCAGCAATTTGCAAATGAGTTAGACAAATGGTTATTACACCGTAAAAAGTCATTAAGTCTATAATAGGAAATAAATTTGCTGATTTAGCTCAGAAAACATGCAAATTAAAATAGAGTTGCTAATAATCTTATGTCTATAATGGTTATCCCTAAATTTTTGAATACAAAATTATGGACCCTTTGCACAGCATTATTATCACTCTATTTTTGTTTGTCTTAACTTTTTTTAACCCTGGCGCAAACCTGTTTATTGTTGTGCAAACAACATTAAGTTCGGGTAAAAAAGCGGGGCTAACTTGTGGTTATGGTGTTGTATTGGGTAATGCGATTTATTCCGGGTTAGGTCTATTTGGTTTAGTTACCCTAATGTCTGAATTTGGTTCATTATTTTCATTGATCAAAATTCTTGGTGGTTTATACCTGTTTTACTATGCCATAACCGTTTTTAAAAATAGGACGCAGCTTAATTTATCTACAGAAAACATTGTCGAAAGCTTTCCTTCCGGTGTTTATTTCAGGCGGGGGGTGATTTCTGATTTATCTAATCCGCAAACAGTTTTGTTTTTCATGAGTATTTTCTCAACAACTATTTCACCTTCTACTCCTTTATGGACCAAGCTCGTCATTTGGTTCGGCATTATCATCGCATCATTAATATGGCGAATCATTTTATGCCAAACTTTCTCGATGACGTCAGTCAGAAGAATGTATTCACGCATTCATAAAATAGTAGGAAAAGCGGTTGGTATAGTACTAGGTACGCTAGCATCAAGGCTCATTTACCAAGGTGTAACTGAACTTGTTGTTAAAAGATAGCAGATGACAACTATACAGTTTCACCGTTTTGAGCATGGGATTTGTATGATATGGATCTAAAATCAGTGCTGAGACGTTAGCCAATATTCAACTTCTTCATAAGTTCCACGAAAAATAATCCGCTGTTGTTTTTTGCTTAATTGGTAGAGATACATAGGGTCATAATATTCATTGAGTAAAGGGCATAACCAAGAATAGTGTGCTTGAGTGTCACCTGTCACTTTTTGTTCTGCAAGAGCAAGATCTAATAAGCGAGTTAATTCAATTGCACGCTGTGAACCTAAACGCTTACGAATAGCAAAGAGACCGTGGTGTAAATATTCGCTGTATTCTTGCCAGCCTTTTTCCTCCCCAAATACATTAAGAAATTCATGTGTCATACGGTCGAAGTATTCCTGTTTAAGGCGTTCGAGCCGTACATCAAAGGGGTCTTCAACCACCGCAATAGTAGCAGAGTCCATTTGACTTTTGAGTACACTGGGTAGGCTATTAGAACCAATTGCACGACCTTCATCCTCTAAAACCCAGCGGTTATGATGTTCTGCTTTTTTTAGTAGCATAACTGCCAAATGATTTTCAAATGTGGCTTGAGGAAATTGGGGTTGTAATGTGCGACCAAAAGACGACCCGCGATGATGAGCAATTCCTTCTAAATCAATCCCATTTGCTAAGTTATGAACAAGCGTTGTTTTGCCATTACCAGTACAGCCACCAATTAAAATTATAGGCCGTAGTGTTAATTCATTGATTGCATCAATTGCGGCTTGCCGTAATACTTTGTAGCCTCCTGCAACGAGAGGGTATTCAATACCAATGTCTTTTAACCATGATTGAACGATATGCGACCGCATTCCCCCCCTAGCACAGCAAATATAGCCACTTTTATGGCTGAGACAGGCTTCTTTCCAAGCAGCTAAGCGTGCTTCTTTTATCTCACCACTCACAAGCTGATGCCCTAATGTGAGTGCTTGATGAGACCCTTCTTGTTTATAGCAAGTGCCAACTGCTTTGCGTTCATCATCATTCATTAAAGGGATATTAATCGCACTTGGCATCGAACCTTGTTGAAATTCGATAGGAGCCCTGACATCAATTAACGTGCTGTCAGTCGCCAGTAATTGCCGAATATTTTTTGAAGAGGGAGTTAATTCCATAATAACTGTGGTATTCATTAAAGTTGCAATAAGGCTAACTATACTCCTAATCTTATCACTTGGCACTTAATGTTAAGATTAAAAAGGCTTAATAGTACTTTGGCGTATAATGATGCTATATTGATGTTGGGTATTTCAATATGAGTAAGGGGCGAGACAATGAAGATGTTAACCATCCAAGAGATGACCGAAACTCAAAAGATGCAAGTTCGTAGTAAGTTGGCGCAAGAAAGAAAAAAACTTGGCCGTGAATTAACCAACTCTGAGCAAAATAAAGTCAAAAAGCAAATCATTACCGAAATATCTATTGAAGTTGATAAGCAAGCAAAGAAACTTCGAGCACAAAAGAAAAAAGATAAATTAATACCAAGTGACCAAACTTACAGTTGGTCTTCGGCAAACCATAAAAAAGGTTATCGATAACTAATTATTAGTAAGAATAGTTAGTAGGTTATTTTATTTGTTAGTGTAGTTAAAAATAAAAAATCGCGTATTTGAACATGAATAAATACGCGATTTTTTATTAGGTTAAAACGTTAAATATAATTCTATGAATCTAATCGAGAGACATCACAAATGATTTTTTCTTTTAACGCTTCGATTAGATATGAAGAGAAGGAGAGGGAGGTATACCCTTCATTTTTAATATTTTCAAATGCATCAATATATATCATAGGAACTTGTATTAATTTTGCCTTTTTCAAATCTTGTTTAGCAATTGGTGCAGGTTTTGAATTAATAGTAGACTCATGATTAGAGCTAAATGAAGTGCCAGTAAAGGATAATTTTGGATATGTCATGTTTATAGTCTCATATCAGGGCTATTTACCATACAACTAACGATAGTAATAGCGGTAATTGGTAGTAAAAGTAGTGTTTCGACTAAAAACAGAATTACTCAAGTGATAATAAATAAGCAATATACAAAGCACGTTTATTATCCCGAATGGGAGTATTTAGCCGAATAAAGAGTAAAATATATTAATATTATTTAATTGTATATATTTAATCGGTAGTATTTGCATAAATAATGTAACTGAATATTTCTTATTAAATTAAAATAGATTAGGAATAATCCTAATCTCTGTGTTTTTATATACTGAATAGATAAATAGTGCATACATATTAAATATGCTTTATGTATAAGATATTAAATAAAAGTTAATAAATATTACAAGGTGATTACGACAATTAAATTTATAATAATAAAACCATGTTGACTGAAAAATAATTTGAACTAATAATTATTGCAATGAGAGGTAGTGATAAAAGGATACGGCCAATAAACATTTAATATAAACAAAATAAAATCTTGAAAGGTAATAAATAGAGTTACTATTAATAAAGAGAGTAACTAATTTAAATAATATATAATTTATCAATGTTATTGAATTTATAAAAATATATCAAATCAATATTTGAGGAATAACTATGTTCAAAGTGTATCAGCAGACTCAAAATTTAAAAATGAAACTCCTAAAAAAAGTATCTAAATATCACGAAGTAAAAAATCAGCGTGGTATGACATTACTCGAAATTATCATTGTATTAGGCATTGTCGGAACAATTGCAGCAGGTGTCGTCGTATTAGCACAACGTGCATTCGATAGCCGTGCAATCTCAGACTTAGTGAGCAATACAAACTCAATACGTATTGCAGCTAAAGAAGCTTATCAACGCGCTCCAGGTTACCCAGCAGAGGCAGGAACAGATTCTGCGAACTATACATTTGAGTCAATTAAAGACGCAAAAGAATCTACAGCAATTGTGGCACGCTTAGTTCAGTTAGGCAAAGTTTCGACAGACGAAGCGCGTAATAATATTTCTAATAACTTTATTGCGATCTCTGGAGCCATGACAGTAACGGGGCAGCCAGCAACGGGGCTGCGTGGGTTTGTTGTGGAATTAAATGGACTTAATCAAGAGCAGTGCCGTGCGGTTATTTCCCAATCAGGAAATTTATGGGATTACGTTGAAGTCGGTGTAGCAGCAGCTGGAGCAAGTAGCTTGACTGCAACACCAAAAAATCTCGCTGTAGAAATAACAGATGATTCACCTATCCTGCGCTCATTGCATGCCGATGGTAATAAAAACATTAAGCCAGATGACATCGCAACAGTTTGTGTCGATTCGCCAACTAACGCAGTTATTTTAGGTAGTCGTTAATAAATAGAGACTAATAACTCGCTAATAAAACCTCTCTTTAATTAGAGAGGTTTTGAGAAATAAAGATGAAAAAAAGTAAAATAGCAGGTTATTCATTACTTGAAGTTATTATCGTCCTTGGAATTATTGGTGTGATAATGGTTCCATTGAGCCGCTTTATTATTAATAGAATTGAAGATAACCGTCGCCAACAAATTTCAGATACAATCGTTGATGAAATTTATCGTTTTATAGACTTTGTTAATAGTGACGAACTAGAAACAATAGATGGGAACCTCAAGCGAAATCCTTTATTTCAAATAGGAAATAAAAAGCCAGAATACAGTAAGCGTGTGAGTAACTATAAAATTGAAGATGAGTTAACTCATGATAATTTACACTTTAATTGGGGAAGTGGCATTGGAAGTGAACGTAATTACTTTACCGATGAAACTTGTCAAGGAAGCCTACTTGAATTATCACTAAAAAAAGAATTTTTGAAATGTACAATTGACCCTTTAATTAGTCAACAGCCTGTTTTATCTATAGAAAGAATTGATCTTATTGGTGACACCAAAAGAAAAACAATTGAAAGAACTGATTTTATCGCAATGTACCACCCACAGAAAGAAGAAGAAAATTTATATGTTGATAATTTATATAATAATTTCATGCAATCATTTAAAGATAAGTCTCTATATTTAATTCAAGCAGATATGGTTTTTAAAGAAAAAGAAGATAATGAAAACACTAATTGGCAGTTATTAAAGAGAAATAATAAGAATATCAAGTTTGGGGAGTTAGCGCTAAATGCTGATGCTTTGAGTAATGATAATTATAATTATGGAATACGTTTTAGCTTCAATAGTAAAGCAGGGAAATATTTAAAATCAGATGGTTCCGTTAATACTGACAAATTGTGTTGGAATACGAAAAATAGTCAATATGGTCCTTGCTTGATGGCAAAAGATGAAAATAAACTTGTACTAACAAGTGGCGCTCTAGATAAAAATGAAAAAATGCCTGCTTTATGTTGGGATACTCAAAATAAAGCAAAATCTGTTTGTTTAGAATTGAAAGAAGTACCCGAAGACTTCAGTATAACGGATGCTCAATATTTAGATGACAGTAATTTTATACTCACCAAAGAAGATAATAAAGGCAATCAAGTAGCAGGAACATTAGTCGCTAATGTAGTTATTGAAGATAGTCATTATGAAGGCTCTAAATTAGTCAAAGAATATCGTACCGTCCCTGAAGTAAGTTATCACAGTTTTACAGGCAATAATAAGAGCATGATTGTTGGTGAGAATTATGTTGGAGATGATCTCAAAGAGGATGGGGTCATTACTATACCAAGAAAGTTATGTCCGGTAGTTAATGACGTAAGGTTATGGCCAAGGTTGACAGTCGCAGTTTCATCAATGGCGCCAGTTGTATTTGATGATGAAAAAAATATTTTAGATGTTGACCTCTCTCACGAGTCGAGTACAAGAATAAACAAAATAAAACACGTAGGGCTATCGGCAGGCGTCGTATTACAGGCTAGACACGGTTATGTTGTAGGTACAGCAACGACACCATTTCAACCGACTTGGATTATAAGTGCATCATTAGGTGTAAATAATCCAGAGAACGGGGATTCCAGTACTTATGTTAACCCTAAATCATTATCAATTATGGCAGTTGAATGGTGCAGTTCAATTAAAGGGGATTATTCTACTTCATATGATTAGTAATAAGGTATTCATATAATGAAATATAAAATGAGCGTGTTTATTTTATGTAGTTTAGCTTTCTCTTCTATTGCTAACTCAACAATAGGTCAACAAGGGTGGGTTAATTTAAAACCGATGAAAGAAATTAAATCGGTTTCTGATTCATCAAAAACTGAACAGCAAAATATCAATATAGAACAAATGACTGGTGATAAAAAAGAGGGCGAAGAGCAACGGGAGGTTATGAGTCATTTAATACTAAAGAAAAATGAGCTTTTAAGCCAAAGTATTGAAGAGTGGACAAAATTCAATGGCATTGATTTTATTTGGAATAGCCCAAAAGATATTGTCATTTTTAATGAGATCACAATTGATGGTACAGATAGGATACAAGTTTTAGAAAAATTAGGTAAACAACTGTCTTACCAAAAAGCAGGGTTTTATTTGAAGTTTTATGAAGAAAACAATGTTCTCGTGATTGATAATTGATAAGTAGAAAATACAATGAAAATGTGTAAATTGGTTTATATTCTATTGCCATTACTGCTTCAAGGATGTAGTAGTTTTTTTGAAGAAAAATATAATGACAAAGAATTATTTGATAGAGTAACTGACCTTCAAGATATTGATAGTAGCAAACAAGAGACATTTTTATCTCTAGGTACATCATATTTAGGAAAAGAAGTCAGTTACGATCGTCAGCAGAAAAAAGTACTCGATAAAGAAATTAATTTGACAACTTATGCACCTGTTAACATTTATACCGTATTAGAAATGTTAGGTGAACAAATGGAAATTACCTATAAAGTTGATGCGAGTACTCCTCAAGAGTTGGCTGAGAAAGCTACGGCTGGTGAGGATATATTAAAAAACACAGTATATACTATTAATTTTAAAGGTAATCTAGACGAATTTATTGGTTATTTATCAAATTTGTATGATGTAAGTATTCAACTGAAGAAGAATAATTTACTAGAGGTTAACTTATATTCAAACTTTGCGATCAACCTTGATTATTATGGGACAGATAATAACTATGAAGCTAGTTTAGATATATCAAGTAATGAGGCAGCCTCATCTAGCGGATTAAAAGGTAAATCAACAACCTCATTTAAATCCTCGTTCTGGGCAGATGTGAAAGATATGATGGATAAATATATCTCTTCAGGGGTATATAATATATTTCAAGACTCATCTATTTTGACGTTTGTTGGAAGGCAATCAGAATACAATCATGTCAATAAGGTTCTAGAGCAATACAAACAAGCAAATAGCCGTCAATTTGTTGTTAGCTATAAAATTTATATACTCGACAAGTCAAAATCTAAAAACTTAGAAGCAGAGTTGGGTTTTTCTTACAACAGTGGTGGTACGCAAGTCGGGTTTAATCAAAGTTTGCTGACTAAGTTAACTGGAAGTCTTAATGCTAATTCAAATTTTCATGGTGGTGAAAATGCCAAATTTCGCTTAGCCGCACAACTTGACGCTGTTTATAATTTAACTGGAAGTAAAATTTTGCAAAGTGGGTCTTTTATTACTCGTAATAATATGCCAATCCCGCTAAATTTAACTAAGACTCAACATTATGTATCTGGCATGACTTCAACTAAAAATGCCAATATGGATATTACTGAGAATCAGTTAACAACCGATCAAATTGTGACAGGGAGCAGTTTTATTATTACTCCGAGAGCCTTATCTGATGGGAAAATTGAAGTTGCTAGTGGATTTACACGTAAAAATCTGATTGGCATAGAAAAATTTGATAATGTTCAACTGCCTAATTATACAACAACGGAAATGTTTAATACTTCTGTAATTAAACCGGGTGATTTACTGATCGTTGGTAAATATGATGAAAATACAGAATCTGATGGACAAAAGGCAGGTATTTTATCAGCTATCTTAAAAAGTGAAGATGCGAATTCAACTATTATTATGATTGTAGGGATAGACAATTACTTTTCAATTAATGAGTAAGCCATGACATTAGCAGAGTTACTAAAGAATAAGCTGACTATTGGTGGTATATGGATTGATTCGAGCCAAACAGAAGAGCATCGGCATCGATTTTGGCTTGAGTCAACCAAAAAAAAATGTAGGAAAATTAGGTATAAAACTCGTAATGGTATGAAGGAAGTGTTATTTCCTAAGCAAGTGAAATTACACGAAATATTAGCTTTATATATTAAAGAACTTTATGGCGATGGCATGTTTTATGCTCCTATAGTTGAGGGTGATATTACACATTATTATTTAATATGCATTAAAGATGATTGTGTAATCTCTCCAATAGATACAATCATAACGGAGGGAATGCTCTCCTATATTTTGAGTCAAAAAGATACATCAATATATGGCTCTTTAGATGTGACGGTTATTAATGATGATATATTTGATGCAATTTATGAAGAGTATTTGAATCAGGAAAAAAAGTATCGTAATACAATCATTAAAGTTTCAGCGGCAATTGCTTGTGGTATAAGCATATTCACAATCATTATTTATATTCTATCCTTATATTAGGGTTATTAGTATGAAAGATATTCTTTCTGGCTGGCGTGAGCATGGCTTATTGAAAAGTAAGTATATGCTAATCATTAGTATTGTAATAGTATTAATTATCACCATTTCTGGTGTAATGTATTATTTACATTATAAAAAAACAGAAAAAGAGGCATTAGAAAAACAACAGCAGCAGTTAGTTCTCAATGATAAAAAGAAAATTACAAATTTTTATTTATCTCAGTTTCATGGGTATCAAGCTGATGATCTTATCATTATATTAAAACAAATTTTACTCAGTAGTTATGCATTTACAGCAAGTGGCTTCAATGAGGATATGTTTACTTGTAATGAAGATAACTGTCAATTTTCATACAAATTAAAGCCTGGTGCTATTTTTAATGTTCAAGATAAATTTTTTTTCAATGAACGCTACGAAGGGATTATTAGCCCAGATAGCTTGGATTTTTCTAATTTACAATTGAAATATACTGATAATAGATTGGAAAATAAAATAACTTCTCCTGAGGCAAAATTGCATGTACCTACTTGCAATGACTATATAAACTATGTTTATGCATACAATTCATCAAAAGATAACGAGAAAAAAAAGATAAAATTAAATGAATTACCATCTTCCTCTGTGTCAAATATAGAAAGTAAATATTCAGGGTATCCAGATAGCCATAATTTGTTATTTGCAAAATTTGAAATGACTTTTAAAAATAACCCATTGGAAATTAGTTACTTATTAAACGGTCAACCTTATATTGATTATTATGTTTTTAAATCAATAGAGAAATTAGATGTTAACAATATTAAAGTTACAGGAGTTTTTGCATGCAAAAGATAATGTTTTCTATTTTAACATTAGGTATAAGCCTACAGTTCGCTTATGCAGATCCGCAAGCAGAAAGTATAGAATTACCAAACATTGAAAATAAAGAAGTATCAATTGAACAAAAAAATATTGTTGACTTAATGCAACGAAATCTTCAATTTGAATCAGAAAAATTACATATTGAAAATCAAATTACGCTAGCTAAGTTAAAAAAAGAACTAAAAGAGGTCAATGAAATTTTAAATGAGTCTCCTAGTCAAGAAACTGTAGCAACCAAGGAAATGGATAATGATGTCGAGGAGCAACGAATTAATGAACTGATGGATACTCCCGTTAAACCAATGGATAAGCCAAAAGTTATTATGATTTCTTATGTTGCGGGTATAAAAAAAATAGGGGTGGTGAATAGTGAGAATAGCCGCATTTCTTTTGTTAGTGAGAATAAACCATTTAGTATGAATGGAATGCGATATCGAGTTATTCTAAAAAACAATCAATATAAAGTTGTAGATTAATAATGTTCCAATCAATTGATTTTATTAACATAAATTGTATTGAAGGTGGGGTGAAGGCATTAGAAAAATGCCACTTTGAGTTGCTTGAAAAAAATTTAATCATTGTTGATTATAATAAATCCAAGTATTTAGTTATCAATAAAATTAAGATTGATAAACTAGAGAGTATATATATGGATTTATATTATACGCGTTCAGTTTATAAGAAAAATATTTGTGGGTTTATGTTGAGTACTGAATCTCAATATTACCAAATTATTGAAAAAGCAACTCGAGACAAGAGCAGTAACCTATTATATGAAACCAGTGATGTCCAAAAAGAACTAGAAAGTTTATTGCAGGTTGCCGTTGATACTGGGGCGAGTGATTTACATATTACTCGTGGGGATGTTATTTCAAAAGTAGAGTTTAGGGTTAATGGCTCTTTAATTTTATATTCTCAGTTAACATCTGCTAGTTGTGATGAATTGGTGTTTGTATTGTATAACGTTGAAGCGACGACTAAAGAGACAACATGGAATCGCCAACAACCGCAAAGTGCCAATATTTTGTATGATTTGAAAGGTAAAAAATACCGGTTTCGTTATGCACATTTCCCAATATTTGGAGAGACAAGTGATTGTTATCATTGTGTATTGAGAATTATACCTGCTTCTATAGATACTAACCCTAACCCTCAATTGGAGAGTACAGGGTTATCTGAGGTAGAAATTGAAGATATTAAATCAATACTAAGTAATCCATATGGTGCTTATTTTATTGCAGGAACAACGGGGTCGGGGAAATCAACAACATTAAAGACAGTTATTGAATGGCTACAAATAAATCGGTTTAACAACAAAGGTTGTTTTTTAACGGTGGAAGACCCCGTTGAATATTATATCTATGGTACCAAACAAAGTTCAGTATTAGATGTCGATGGTGGAGGGTTTCATTCCGCGATTAAATCCGCATTACGTCGTGATCCAGATGTACTTATGATAGGTGAAATACGAGATAAAATTTCAGCTAATGCATTATCTGGTGCAGTTGAAAGTGGCCATTATTGTTTCACAACCGTTCACGCAGGGAGCATTGTAACATTATTACAGCGGCTATCGGCACTCGGTATTACAGGAGACAAACTGTGTACACCTGGTTTTATTGCGGGCCTACAGTGTCAAAAGTTAATGCCAGTACTATGTTCGCACTGTAAAAAATCAGAGCTTGCCATTTTCGGTTCCCGGGAAATTGAAATATCAGTGCTTAACCAAGATGGCTGCCAGCATTGCAAATATACGGGTATCAAAGGACGTAAACTCGTTATCGAATATATGCGGCCATCAATTGATGAATTATCTGCAATAGCGAAAAATAATTGGCTTGAAGCGTATATGCACTGGCGTAAAAAAAGGCTAATTGGAAAAGGAATTGGTGAGGGGTTTCAAATTAAAGAAAAAACGCTGTTATTAGTAATTGAAAATAAAGTTTGTTACCACTGGTTTACTCATGAATTTGGCGCTATTCCAGCAGAAGATATGGAGGTAATTTTTGAAAAAATTCACTAAATCTCAGCGATTATATTTATATCAATTTTGTGCTGATATGATTAACTCTAACCTTCCGATTTATGATTCAATCATAAAACTAAAAAAAGAAGGGGAAACGGTTATAGGCAAAGGGTTTGTCAATAAATTGAATTATTTATTAGACAAAATGGCGAATAAAGAATCTATTGCATCCGTTTTTGATGGGATGGTACCAAAGAGTGAATTAAGTTTAATCTATTCTTCAGAGAAAAGTGGGGCACTTGCCAATGGCTTTACCAGTATCGTTGAGGTTATTAAATATAAAGACCAATTAATGTCAAAAGTCATCAAATCAATAACATTTCCTTTGATTATGTTGGCTTTATCTTTAATTGTGATAGCAGGTTATGCGGTCAAAGTTTTCCCTGCCTTTGAACGAGTACTACCGGTTACGCGTTGGCCTGTTGTGACCAGTTCATTATATGAATTTGGCTTGGCTTTATATAATGGGTTATGGGTTTATATTTTAGTAGCAGTCATCCTATTAACGATAATAACTAGGGTTATTATGGCAAATGTAACTGGGTTATTTAGGGATAGGTTTATGGACAGAGTAGTACCATTTTCTACTTTCAAACAATTAAATGCTTCTATTATATTAAATAGTTTGTCAGGGATGTTAAAAAATAAAATCCCTATTAATGATGCATTGACAATATTGAGTTTAAACGCCAATAGATGGTTAAAAAGTCATATTAATATTATGAAAGTTAATATGGCCAAAGGTCAAAACTACGGAGAAGCGCTGAATACAGGGTTATTAAATGTACATGAGCTTTTGAATATTAGTTTGTATTCCGCATTACCATCATTTCATGATGTATTAACATCAGTATCTGAAAAGTCAAAAATTAATATTAATGACAAAATGGATAAGCTTGCAGGATTATTAAAATCATTTTCAACATTAATATTAGGCGGTTGTGTCATCTGGGTGTTTATTGCACTATTTTCGTTATCAGATCAGTTATCTAAGATGTCCCAAATGTAAGTGAGAGGTTAATAATGAAAAAAGTAATTTTTTGTACCGTGTTGCTGCTGCCCATAATAGCGGTTGCTAAAACAACAAAAGGTGTTAATTATATTAATAACACTGCTTCTAATCCAATAATGTCGGTTTGTGCTAATACATCGACGCCATTACCTATATTTATTTCTACATTACGTGATTTTGGTTTAACATCTAAATTTAGTAATCGAGTAAATGTATCGGTTACCGCAGAATATTGGACTGAAGAAGAACGGGGTATTCCTATAAAAATTGCTAATTTTTTTGCAATGGATACGATACGGAAACCTGATGGTAGAACGCCGTTACTTGGGAATTATTCTACAAAAAAAGAGGTTTCGCCCATACCGATGAGCGCAAGAGAGTACAGTGGTATGTCAATCTCGGATGCAGGTTTGGGAAAACCGACAAAAACTGATCGGAAACGTACTTTTGAGTCTTATAATAGCCAAATACTCTATATCAAAAATCGAGGTGTTTACAACGCTAACTATTTTCCAAGGCAGCAAGCTGCACCAACTACTTATGGCGGTAGTGAATACTTTCGACAACCTGACGATATTATTTGGTTACCCGGACGCGCAATAAAAAAACTGACAATTCATATTTATGATTCAAACCCACCAGCATCTCCACCCGAACTAAAAGGGAGACCGGCACCTACAGTTACATTTGAGTGGAAAGCCAAAACAGGTTATAACCCAAAATCATCTGTTCCGCCTATACTGGAATTAACAAGTGTGACTTATTCTGGACAAGGTAATAGTTCTTGGGGGTCGGAATCTGCATCAGATAATGATATTGACAAGACGCTATACGGTAATGCAAGTGTATTAAGTAGCATAACATTAGGGGAAAAATACACATTAGCAATGGACTGGAACCGAAGCCCTATTATTAGAGACCTTGCGACTAACCCATTTTATTCTAGAGCATACCAATTAGAACGGGATGCATTTAAAGCGGGAGATCTGGATTTTGCTCAATTAGTCAATGCGATAAGTCAAAATAAAAAATTAAGTGCTTATGATATTAACCTTAAAAAAACAGATTTTATTTATACCAATATTGATGCAATAGATAGAGATCTGGGATGGGGGCATGGAGGAAAATATAAAATAACCTATTTTAGAGGCAGTATCAACGCTTATAATAATGTATATATTGATCAAAAAAAATATGAAAAAGACGGTTCAATAATGAAGATTTGTGACTAGTATGTTAGAGTTTATTCATTATTATTATACTGTGATTGCCATTATTATAGGCTGTTGTGTTGGTAGTTTTATCAATGTAGTAATATATCGTTTGCCTATTATAATATTTACACGGGGAGAGGCGGGGAATTTTTCATTAAGTTTTCCTGGCTCTCGCTGCCCAACTTGCAAAAATAAAGTATATAAACGGGACAATATTCCTATATTAAGCTGGTTAATTTTAAAAGGGAAATGTCGACATTGTCATTGCCCTATATCAAAACTTTATCCTCTTTCAGAATTTATTTTTGGCTTTTTTTTTGGTTTGGTTATTTTCTACTATTATTTTGATAGGGAACTCGCTACATTGGTGATGTTTTTAGGGTTATGTTCCGTTTGCTATGTTATATTTTTCATTGATCTTAAATGGTTAATTATTCCAGATGAACTGAACTATTTGTTAATTTGGCTCGGGTTATTAAGTTCTGTAATGAGCTGGACAAATATAACTCCTTTGCAATCTGTCACAAGCTGTATGCTCGTATGGTCAGTGATTAAAATAGTTATTTGGGGGTTCAAATTGTCGACAGGTAAAGATGGGCTCGGTGATGGTGATGCCAAACTATTTGCTGCAGGTGCCACTTTTATTGGGTTATTTGCGATCCCTTGGCTTATTTTGCTATCGGTGTTATTTGGTTTCTTAACTTATTTAGTTGTTAGGTCTGTTAATTATAGACCGGATCGAGGAGAGTTTGCTGAGTACTATGATATTGATGAAAAAAGTTACATTCCATTTGGACCTGCTATTTGTTTTGCTATAATGGTATTAGTTTTTTATTTCCATATAATGATGTGATTCTCCACATAAACTCCTCGTTTATATAAACGAGGAGTTTATCAACTAATTAGAATTGATAGTAAAGGTTAGGTCATCATTACCTAAATTAATCTTACGGCTTGTAATCACTGAGCCATTATGAATGACCCTAGCTTCTACGGGGTGTAAACTTCTTTCGATATTCACGTGAAATTGGTTCATTTCATTTCTATTAATTTGAATGGAGGCTAACTGAAATTGTAAACATCTTCCAGTTATAAGGCTGACTTCGAGGTAATCTAAATCTGTATCGAGTTTATTACTATCATCTGGATAGACCATCCCATAAGAACCATTAAGGGCAGGGTAAATATAACTTGGCAATTTATTTTCGGGGTCATGTAACCCTAATAAGGTTATCACCTTAACACCTTGCTTGTAAGGGACCAAATCCTTAAGAAGTGCATCATCATCATGCATAATCCATTCGCGGCCATCAGAGATATAATGTAGTACTTCATTATTATGTATAATTTTCTGAGTATCATTTAGATGAAGAGTAATACTATAACTTGCTGAAGTATCAATAGTAATTAAATAATCCGGGTAATTATTGGGGGTAGGGAAAATAATATTAGGTGCATGTCTACCATTATAACAGTGGATCATAGCTTCTTTATTAAACTGGAAAATATTTATTAATTGCTCTTCGGTGATATCTTTACCATTTTCTATGGGGACATCACTATAAATATATTTTGATGTGGTATGACGGTACTCTCTCATTTGTTGTAATTCTTCATCCCAGCGAGAAAACCCTGTGGCCGAGTTAACATTAAAAACAGCTTTACTTTCAAGAAAATGTTGAATTTGGTTAAGTGAATGAGGAGTATGTAAGGTAAATGTATTGTATTTTTCATACATAGGTGAACCCCCAGCCATTGCATCATGGCCGAGAGAGTGTTCCTTATAAGGGAGTGCGAATAACCCTTCACCTTCATTTTCTAAATACGTGGGTTTATTTCGTGTTGCGCTTTCAAAATTGGGAATAAAAAAATTATTGTGGCTATCCCATCCCCATGTTGAATTTCGCTGGCTAGGAACGGCGTTGACAGAACCATAAAATCCACCGGGGTAGTGCCCTAAGCCATAATTATGTCCAATTTCATGACTAAATTCATTACGAATAGTGTCATCTAATGTCGCCATACCTGCACCACCAGAACCGCCGTGCACTTGTAACCCATTTTCATATTTTCCTATAGAGGTGTGTACGGTTATTTGTGGTGTTACCATGTTACTCGCTTTGTCTCTTCCTGCATTGAAAAAGCCGTAGTTGGCAAAATTAATTCCAGATGCAATTAACGATTTTGCTATGTATTCCCGCATAATGCCGGTGTGCCAACCCCCATCACCAGGAGCAATACCTACCAGTAGCCGGCCATCATGCAACATAAGTTCGGTTAAATAAATAGGATCGTAGGTTGTTACCGTTAAGCGAGATAAGGGGACTTGTTGAAAATATTGCTGATGATATTCATGCATTTGTTGAAATTCGAATTTGTCCCTATAGGGTGTTAACATACCAATAGCAATAGTATGGAGAAGTAACTCATTAGGTGCACCAATATCTATATATTCAATATCTCCTTTTTTATCTTGATGTGTAAATTGTAAGGTAATATTAGGCTTAATAAATTGGCTTGGCACTATAATTGACCAACAATTACCAATATAGTCTATTTTTGATAGGAATTGGTCACAGTTATTTTCTGTATTTATTTCGAACCAAGTGCCATCTACATTAACGAGTGTAAGTTCGTCACCTGTAGCTAACTCAACATTTCTACCATTGAAAAATACTGAAAATCGATAAGTTGATTTACATTGAAATATGATTTTTTTTCGCGAATATTTTTCATCTGACTCAACTTTGAATGATGAATTGTAGTGACCATCGCTGGTGATTATTTTAACCGTATCATGATTAAGAATAATATCATTAAAATAATCGGGGTCATCTAACTGATGCAATTGTTTATCATTACTAACAATGATAGTAACTTCATTAGGGTGGGGTTGGGGAGGACTAATATTGGCATAGATTGGTTCACAAGTTGACGTTAGCTCATTTGGATTTTTCATCTTAGCTTCAAATATAATACGTTTTTGTTTATCAAAAACAAATAACTTGACGTCATCATTATGCGCTATGAATTCTCTAGGTTGGAATAGAAACATAGTTTTTCGATTAGATATTATTCTTGGTTGAATATCATCAGGAATATGCTTTCCCGCTGGGATTATACAATTCTGTACATAATGAACTGAACCTGCCAATGTACCGCTTGTATCACTTTTATATTTGTTATTATTAAAATGAGAGTTATTTCCTTTAGAAACAATAAGTTTATTGAAGTAACCTAATGATTTATTATTTTGTAATATTATAGTTTTGTCATGTGCCATTTTAGTTTTCTCATTTATAAAGCATGATTTTATTTCATGCGAGGTTGTTTGGGGCGTTTTAATAATAGATATATAACCAAAATTGAATCTATATTATTATGATTTTTTGTGTATATGTATATGATATATTTAAGTATATAATTAATTTTTTTAGTTAATAAATAAAATTCAAGTGACATTGTTTTAAATGAAGATGTGGTAAATTAATTATTGTTATGTTTATTCTGTTAAGCTATATTTATTAGGTAAGTAAAGTTTAACTTTCATTTTCATGATTCGCTAATTAGGAGGCAGTTTATTGCCTCCATTTTTTTACTATTTCAACATTAGCCTTTATGGCTCCCTCATATTAATTTTCAGTGTATTATTATTTATACACATTAGAAAATAATGAACTCAATTACCTTTATAATTAATGTTGTTAATGCAAGTTAATATTATTAAGGTTATGTTTATCAATATGACAACTTGGTGAAAAGTATCTGATAGTATATAAGTGAAATTTTAACTGGTGTTTTTATTAACCCTTAGAATACTCCTTTTTAAATTATTACTCTTATGAGGAGTAATAGATTGTATTGACCTAAATATTTAAATTTTTAGATGTGTTAAATCAGTAAAATAATATTTCTAATTGTTAATATTTATATGTATCACTCATGAAATTAGTGAAAAATAAAAATAAATACAATTATCTGATTTTACTCCAATGCTGTCATCACTCCAATATTTAACCTGTGATAAATGATGGGGTGGAGTTAAGTAATAACCAAAAAACTGGTTAATCCCTAATAAGGATAATTATAACATGAATATAGGCAGGGTTTAGGATTGAATAGCTACCCATTAAATTGAACTTATATTATTGTTATGCATATAATCCAAACCGCCTTATTGGCTACTTAGTCAAAGTTATTAAGGCGAAATATTTAAATTGATTTTATCTAATAGCTAATAGTTAATAGCTAAAAATAAATAAGGAAATTATATGAAATTGTTAAATACAGTAGATGCATCAAAAGTTATTGGTGGAACAGCGCCAGTGTGTGAAACATCATTTGATACTGTAAAAGTAGGTGCTGGCCTGACAACCTGCCAACAGATCACAAAATGTACTGATAAGCACGGTGAAGTAAGTTATAAAGCACAACCTGCAACAGGTAAATGCCCTTTATAATCTAGTTGTTATGTAATAATTATAAAGCATGCTGAGGAGGGATTCTTTGCATGCTTTGCTTTCAATCCAATGGTAAAACTGTAATGAATAATAGAAAAATATCTAAATTAACGATTATCATATATACCTTGTTTGTCATTATGATTTCTGTGCTTACAACAGTCATGTTTTATCATGTTTTTATTTTTGAGACCTTTAAAGATAATAGTCAAAGTCAGCAAACATTTTTTGAAATTTCAGCCGAAAAAGTATTGTCGAGCCCAATAAAAGAAAATAACAGTATTATTGAGGTTATGTCATATGGATGTTATTACTGCGGTATAAATAATGATGCCATCATGAAGTTTGCAGAAGAACTGCCTGATGATGATAATTTCAAAGCAATACACTTAGCAAGTAAGTATACTCCACTAGCGGCCTATGCACCTATTTTTGCGACTTTAGAAGAAATGAATATTGAGCCTAGTTTACGCTCAGCCATTTTTAATTCTGTTTTAAATGATAATGTTGATTTTAAAAATCAAGTCGAACTATTGGCATGGTTGAAAAAGCATAATGTTGATACTGAAAAGTACCTTGAAATTAGCAATACCCCAGCTGTAGCTGAAAAACTTGATTATATGGAGAGCATTGCTGAATTCTACAATATTACGGCAACACCCGCTTTCATTATCAATAAGCGCTATGTTGTTTATCAAGACCGTGATTTTCCTGAATTTACTAAGTATATGGCAGAACTTTTAGAAAAGAGTAAGCAGGAGTAATTGTGGGCCGCTTTATTATTGTATGGCTAATTTTTGGTATTAGAAGTGTCGTTGACGCAGCACTTGTAGGTATTGTGAAATTAAATACCTGTGCGGTGACTCTATTTAGGTGGTTACTGCGTTATATATCTACACCACTATTATTAATAGTTAGTTATACATTATGCCGCCTTGGGGTTATCGGTAGGAATTATCGTAATAGAACTAAGGTCGCTACTCAAAATTACCAGTGTTTAATGGATAAACCAGGGCGTATTGATACCGCATGGATCGCGGTACGTCGGTATATTTTAGAAGAGGGCGCAACTTGGGGGCAAAACAGACAAATCATGTCACAAATAGAAGCGTGTACACACAAACTTAATCAAATTGTTGAGCCTCTGCATGAACAACAAGTCCCCGTTATTCTAGCGCCATTGCATATGGTTTCTGATGTATTAGCTACTATCGTAGGGGCAGGAACATCACCTAAAAATGCGACGGTTATTGTGTCTTCAAGTGCTGAGCAAACTAAATTTGATGATACCGCCCGTATTCTTGGGGGAATTAATTTATCTTATTGCTCAATACATCAAGAGGATAAGTCATTAGCAAAAAATTTAATGACATTAATGACTGAAACGGCATCAGGACAGAAAAATATGATTATTTTCCCTGATATTACCCCAGATTATACGATTCATACGGGGGAAGGGATAAATAATAAATTAGCTTGCCGTTTATTTAATCGTCCAGCGAAATTACATAGTGGTGTTGTTCGGTTATCCAAAGTGATTTCAGCGCAAGTCGTTTTCTATAACTTATATTGCAAAAATGGAATACAAATCAATATTTATCCTCCTGTGCACGCAACAGATATTGCTAAGCAATTGCCTATCATTATTGAAAAAACGATTCGAGATTACCCTAATGATTGGCTTTTGTGGCATAGCCATTCACTTTATTTTATTAATCATTGACCTCTTATGAACAAGATTATCCCTAATACTGTTTATCAAGAAGAAACGAATGAATGTGGTTTAGCATGTATTTCTATGTTAGCCCATACGCAAGGTGTTACTGTTTCACTTGATACTCTGCGTGAACGCTATCCTGCGACAGATCATGGCACTTCTTTGTTAGAACTTTCGACAATACTTAAAGACTTCGGTATTGCAACTGCTCCCGTTCTTTTTGAACATGATGAGCTAAAAAGTATTCCGCTTCCCGCAATTTTGCATTATGGCGCTAACCATTTTGTTATTTTAGCTTATCGGAAAGGGAATAATGTCTGTGTGATCAATCCAGCGATTGGTCAGCAATGGTTACCGTATTCAGCGTTAAAGCTAGAAATTAGTGGTTATGCACTTATTTTAGACCCGAATAACCAAAGCCAATCAGATGAGGCAAATACGGTAGGCCGCAAAGAGCAACAAACAATTCAAAAACGCCCTTTGGGGATAATGAGTTTAAAAGAAACCAGTGCTATTTCGGGAATTTATTGGTTAATGCTACTGACTTTTTTAGTTGGTTTAACATTATTTATTATGCCAATAATGGTAAGTAATGCTGTTAATAAAGCATTTTCTGATATTGAAAATGCGGATTTCCCCTATGGGTTATTTATTGTTGCTTTTGTACTTGCCTCTTTACTGGCTCTTGGTGTTAGAGCGATAACTGAACGGTTTATTAAGCACTTTGTATTAGTCAATAGTGGAGTGGGTTTCTCTAAATTACTGAGTAATTCATTACGCTTTTTTGAAAAGCGTGCACCAGGCGATGTTTTTAGTCGTTTTATGGCTTGGCAATCGGCAATGGCACAGAAAATAGAGCTTGATAACCAATTACGTACAGATTGGGTTATTGGCATTATTGCGCTGGCAATTATGTTTTGGATAGCGCCTGTGTTAGCTGCAATTTCATCTGTTGGTGTAACTGTGATGGGGTTAATCAGTGTTTGGGCTATTATTCGTGACCGCTGGTATACCCAACAATTGCAATTAAAAACAGCTTCATTGAATGATTTTTTCATGGAAACCCTTCAAGGGATCCTGACTATAAAAGCAGGGGGATTGGAAGAGCAACGTAAAATACAATTTGCATGGTTAAGTCGGGATTTATTCACTTGTATTCAAAAAAGAAATGTTTATGAGCAAGTTAAAGGGACTCTTTACCAATTGACCGGTAGCCTAGAAATGGTGGTATTTATGTTAGTCATACTCCCAATGGTCGCCAGTAAAATGATATCCCTTGGTGATTTTTTTGCTTATAGCTTTATTCGCCAAATTTTTACTTCCTATATTACCCGAATTTTTTATTCGATTATTCATAAATCTCAATTACATATTATTGATACACGTGCGAATAGCTTATTTCCAGAGCGAATTGAACCTGCGGTAGCGGATTTCCACGCTAAGTCGCACCTTGGTGGCGCTCCGCATTTAACATTTGAACATATTGATTTTAGTTATGATCCGGCCAAGAAAATTTTAAAAAATGTTTCTTTGGATTTACCTACAGGCGCTCAAATAGCTATCGTCGGGGAGTCTGGCGCCGGGAAAAGCACACTATTGCGTGTGATTGCAGGGTTAATTCCATATCAACATGGCCTTTGTCATTCTGATGGGGATACGATTGTGTATCAACAATTAGCGCAGTTAGTGTGTTTACAAAGCCAAGAAGACATTTTATTTAATACCTCAGTTTGGGAAAACATCACACTGTTTGCACCGAATATTCAGGAAAAAGAACAAAAAATCATTAATAAACTGTTAAAAAGCCTAGTATTAGATTCAGTGGTTAATAACCTCCCTGGGGGAATAAATGCCCTTATTCGCGAGAGCCATAGCGCTTTATCTTTAGGCCAACGGCAGCGTTTATTATTAGCTCGCTCTATGTATAGCACTAGGCCGATATTATTACTTGATGAGCCAACCGCTAATCTAGATGAAGAAACCGCCGCTAAAGTTATTCAAGCTATTCAAAAGCATTGCCATGAAATGGGCAAGACGTTAGTTGTCGTGACACATAGTGATAAGATAACTTCAAGGTTTGATGTGGTTTATCAAATCATTGATGGTGAGCTAACAAAGACTATTGATAACAACCGTGGTCAGCAGGAAGCTCAGTTGAACAATCCACTTTTATTCGCTGAGTCAGTGCCATGAAACAGTGGGCTCAGCGATTTAAATTACGGGGTTCCAACCTACTGATCGTGCTCGGTATTACCGCTGCACTATTTGCTATCGTGTATTTCGCTACAACACGCACTGAGTCGAATATTGCTCAAGAAATGACGGTGATAACAGCCGACCGTGGTGATATCGAAAAAATCATTATGGTAACCGGGACGTTAAAGCCTTCTGTACAGGTGAATGTAGGTGCTCAGGTTAATGGGCAGATAAAGTATTTGTATGCTAAACAGGGAGATAAAGTCTTCAAAGGACAAATACTTGCTGAGATTGACCCCGCCATTCAAAAATCTGATTTACGTAATGCAATAGCCAAGTTATCGAGTGTTAGAGCCCAAAAAGCGTCTTCAGAAGCTATATTAGTTCAATATCGAAAAGCCTTTGAACGACAAAAAAAATTACGTAAAGACGGTTCTGGCATCGACAGTGATTATGAACAAGCACAAGCACAATATGAAGCGCAGCAGTATCAAGTCAAAATGAATGAAGCATTAATTGTTCAATCAGAAATGGAAGTTGAAACAGCAAATGCAAATTTAAGTTACACACAAATTTTAGCGCCAATTGCTGGGGAAGTATTAGGGATTGTCGCAAATGAAGGGCAAACGATAGTATCTTCCCAAACGGCTCCAACGATTTTGGTATTAGCTAATCTGGATAAAATGCAAATTCAAACGCGTATTTCAGAAGCGGATATTCAATCCGTACATTCAGGTCAACCGTTATATTTTTATGTGCTTGCAGACCCAGATAAACGTTATGAGGGAACGATGGGGTATGTTCAACCAGTGCCTCAAGAAGCTTTAGAAGAACGGAATATGGCAAGCTCAAATAACCAACAGAATAATGCCGTATATTACTCAGGGACCTTTGAAGTTGATAATAAAAATCGCGAATTAAAAACGTCTATGACAGCACAAGTATTTATTCGTGTTGCTCAGGTTAAAGGGGTTGTGCGTATACCGGTTAATGCTTTAGGTCGTTCAATTGCCGCCAATGAATATGAAATCACGGTACTTAATGGTAATCAACCCGAGACTAAAACGGTTGTTGTTGGGATCACCGATCGCCATTTTGTTCAAATTATTCAGGGTCTTGAAGAGGGTGAGCAGGTTATTGTTTCAAATAATATAGGAGTAAGCTAATGGCTCCTATGATCACTGTAAAAAATATTTATCGTGAGTTTCTTGCCGGCACTCAGAGAATTCAGGTACTGAAGGATATATCGTTTTCTATTAACCAAGGCGAAATGTTAGCGATTGTTGGTGCGTCAGGTTCCGGAAAGTCCACACTAATGAATATTCTCGGCTGTTTGGATAAACCAACACGCGGGGAAATTTATATTAATGGTATTGCAGTGCACTCGGCGGATAGCGAAAAGCTCGCTGAACTGCGTAGTCAATATTTAGGCTTTATATTTCAGCGCTATCATTTGATGCCGTACTTAACGGCTGAAGAAAATATTGCTATTCCTGCATTATATACTGCGATGCCAGAACAAGAACGCCAATCACGCATACAGTTATTAGCCCAGCAACTGGGAATAGAAACGCGGTTAGCGCATAAACCGTTTCAATTGTCGGGGGGGCAACAACAACGCGTAAGTGTTTGTCGAGCACTGGTCAATGGCGCAAAAGTCATTTTGGCGGATGAACCCACAGGGGCTTTAGATAGTACTAGTGGTAAAGCGTTGATGAGTGTACTTCATCAGCTTCATCAAGCGGGACATACCGTTATTATTGTCACACACGACCGAAATATAGCCCAACAGACTCAGCGGATCATCGAAATTAGCGATGGGGAAATTATTTCCGACAATGCGAATAATGTGCTGAAAGATGAGGCAATTTCCCCGTGTTTACCGGTTGTTAACAGCAATGGGCGCGCTTCATTATGGCGTAGAGGTTTAGAGTCAGTACGCATGGCTTTTCGTGCCTTATTAGGGCATAGGATGCGGGCATTTTTGTCTATGTTAGGCATTATTATCGGCATATCCTCGGTCGTTTCTTCTGTTGCTGTTGGCGAAGGCGCTAAACGTACCATTATAGAAGAAATTGGTAAGTTGGGTAAAACGACGTTAGAGATCCGCCCTGGCTTAGGATGGGGGAGTAAACGCCCTGATTTAGAAAGGGCGCTTTCTTTAGATGATGTCAACAGTCTTGCGACACTTCCATGGGTTACTACGGTCTCACCCGTTATTACAAGTGTCCCTGCTATTATTTATAAAGGGCTAGATTCATCTATTATGTTAAATGGAGTATCCGATTCCTATATAACCGGACAAGGGATCACCATTATACAAGGGGATAGCTTCCATCAGTTAGACATCGTCAATAAAGAACCTGTTTTTATTTTAGATGATAATAGCCGTCATATTTTGTTCGGTCCAAATGAGGAACCATTAAACCAATTGGTTCAAATTAATGGGACACCTTGGCGTATCATCGGTATAGCGAAAAAAGCAGGCCCAAAAATGACCAATAATTTTATGATTGGCTGGGCACCTTATACCGCCGTTTCACAACGAATAACCGGTGATAAGCCCTTCGAAGCTATTTCGGTTAACTTTTTGGATACGCTAGATCTTAAACAAGCGACCTCTCTAGTTGAATCACATTTAATGAAAACCCACGGCACAAAAGATTTTTTCATTGAGTCGGACGACCAAATTGCGATGACCTTGCAAAAAACATCAGATTCAATGTCATTGTTGATCACCTCGATTGCGGCGATATCTCTTTTAGTTGGAGGCGTCGGTGTGATGAACATTATGCTGGTTTCAGTTACCGAGCGTACACATGAAATTGGCATCCGTTTATCCGTTGGTGCGAGGCCTTCCGACATTATGACTCAATTCTTAATTGAAGCTGTCATGATTTGTTTGTTAGGGGGAGTAATTGGTATTGCTGGAGCATTAGCGAGTGGTGCGGTTTTTTCTTATTTAGCTGTTGAATTTCGGATGGTTTTTACGCTCACGCCAATCTTATTTGCTTGCGGTTTTTCCGTTTTAATCGGTTTTATGTTTGGATATTTTCCCGCATACAGAGCCGCGAAGCTTAACCCAACTGAGGCATTGGCCAGAGAATGAAAATAATCAAGGCTATTGGCTATGGCGTAATATTTCTACTGACAGGATGCGGTAGCTTAATGCGGACTGAATATCAGCGTCCTCAATTGGACCTGCCAGACCAGTGGCAACAAAATGTACGGATAATTAGCTCGCAAAAGCCTCTTAATAGCCAGACTCAATTACTTAATTTTCATGACCCAGCATTAATGAAACTTATTACGTTAGTATTGGAAAGTAATAATGATTTGGCATTAGCAGGCATTAAATTGAAATTGGCGCGTGCCAGTGCAGGGTTAACAAATACCAATCTTACCCCTGATTTTTCATTTACAGGCAGTGCTTCAAATACCAAATCTATTAAGCATGGTAGCCGCCCACAAGAAAATTATAGCTCAGGGCTTTCATTGAATTATGAATTAGATTTGTGGGGGAAGCTTGCACGTATACGTGAAAAGGATGAATGGGAAGCCGTTGCTAGTGAATATGATTACCAAGCGACAAGACTAACGCTAATCAATACCACCTCTCAACTTTATTGGCGTATCGCCTTACTCAACCGGCAAATTGATAACCAAATAGCGGGAAAGGTGATTGCTGAAAAAATATTAGCACAAACAGAATCTTGGTACCACGCTGGGAAAGTCGGACAGTTGGATGTATTGCATGCGAAACAAACTGTGATTAACCGGCAAAATGAGTTAGAGCAACTTATAAATCAACAACAGAATACAAAGAATTCATTGACCTTATTGCTTAACAGTACGGTATTGCCTGAATCTATTGATATTAAACCGATTAATCTTCGTCAAAATGTGCTTGTTGAGTATTCAGCACCGTTAAGTGTGATCTCGACCCGACCGGATGTGCGTGCCATCGAATCAAGGTTACGTTCTATGCTCGCCAACTCAGATGTGGCTAGGCTCAGTTTTTATCCAACCTTATCACTGCAAGCTGCACTGAATGCAGGGAGCCAATTGTTTAGCCAATGGTTCAGCGACCCAACTCGGGTAGTTGGTAGTGCCGTTTCATTACCTTTTATTCAATGGAATACCGTGCGGTTGACAATCGAGCAATCAGATTTGCAAGTGCAGCAAACGGCAATCGAATTTCGTAATAGCGCCTATAACGCCATTATGGAGGTTAATAATGCCATTAATGCTCGAACAATGGCTGAGACTCAAAAATCACAGCTTTTCGAGGCATTATCACTCGGCCAGCAGCGCTTAGCACTGACCACAAACCGCTATCAAGCAGGCGCTGTTAATTACCAAACTTTGTTAACGGCTCAAGATGATTTGTTGTCCATCGAAAATTCATTAGCACAAAACCAATACGATTATTTATATGCCACGTTACAGCTTTGGTTAGCCCAGGGTGGTGAGAATTAATATGAGAGGATATCAAGCCAATGTCACAATTTAAGCGTGTTGTCGTTACAGGATATGGCGCTGTTACACCATTAGGTGAGACGGTAACTGAATGTTGGCAAGCCATAATGGATAAGAAAATAGGCTATCAGTATGTTGATAAAACAGAAAGTAATATTTCTAGTCATTTCTTAGGCTTAATTGATAAAGAGCCTAGTATGAAAGGTATACCCGCTGCTATTCGTCGGCGCCTGCCTCGCTATGCGCGTTTAACAATGGCAGCAGCACGCGAAGCCATGCAAATGGCTTTTGGTCAGAGTGAACCTAGTGAGCACTATGACCCGTTATCCTGCGGTGTCATTATGGGGACGGGATGGGCTGGGTTAGATGAAAGTTACCTGTCCATTGATGAGTTTAATAAGACAGGCATGACATCCCCATTTAACTGTTTTTTTTCAATGCCTAATGTAACGACGGCAGCTTGTAGCCAATATTGGAATTTACGAGGCTATCAAAATACCTCTATTGCCGCTTGTGCTACAGGAACGATTGCCATTGGTGATGCATTTGAAGTTATTCGAAGTGGTAAGGCTTCTATGATGCTAGCAGGCGCAGGAGAGTCACTACGCAGTAATTGTGCTGTGTGGAATATTGATATCTTAGGCGCACTATCCCATGAATCAGAAAATATCGAACGAGCTAGTTGCCCATTTAGTGCAGACCGTAGTGGGTTTGTGCTTTCAGAAGGCGCAGCAGTACTATGCCTTGAAGAGCGGGAAAGTGCTTTGGCTCGGGGTGCAACCATTCTCGGCGAAATTACGGGCTATGCGAATTTTTCTGATGCTTTTGATTTTACGTCACCCGCGGATGACTGTGTTGCGCGTACTCAAACGATTCAAACAGCGTTAAAACAAGCCAATATTACCCCAGAACAGCTCGATTATATTAATGCCCATGGTACATCAACTCAGCTTAATGATTTAAATGAAACTGAATCATTGAAGAGGGCTCTAGGATCTGCAGCATATAAAATCCCTATTTCAAGTACCAAATCCTATTCAGGGCATTTGATTGCTGCGGCAGGCAGTTTTGAAGCCATTGTTTGCTTGAAAAGCATGCAAACAGGGGTGATGCCGGCAACAATTAATTTAAATAACCCAGATCCCCATTGTGACCTTGATTATATCCCGAATGAACATCGTGAAGGGGCAGTATCAACAACGTTGAATCTAAGTTTTGGATTTGGTGGCGCAAATGCCGCACTTGTTTTGGAAAAATAAAATGAAAACCTTGTGTTATAGCCTACAAGACGCCCACAGTTGGGCAGAATTTTCAGGGGATTATAACCCGGTCCACTTTGATTTACCTTGGGTTCAAGCTAACGGAGGGGAGCGTCTTAGTGTACATGGCATGCGTGCATTATTAGATATAAAGCATTTTTCAAGCCAACAAGTTTCTGTCAGTGAGATTGATGCGAATAGTGATGTTAAGTGTGTGGTCCGAATTCGCCAACCATTATGGAACAATATTGAATACTCGTTAGTTGCAGGGAGTAAAGTGGGGACTTCAGCGATTTTAACGGCAGATGACCAAAAATGCATAACCTGTAATTTATCAATCACAGAAAAAACTGAGGTTTATTCAATTAAAAATGCAAAGAAAATCAATGCAATTGAACTGGTAAAAAAGCAGGAGTTGTTTGATACCTATTTTCAACAGCTGCCATTGTGGATGTTTTTAGATGCGGTACTTTTTCAATACCTTATTGAGGACCAAACACTTTTTCAACAGGAGAATATTGCGGTTTGGTTACCTAAAGACACCACATTTAAAACCCTTTTTTCTGATTACTTCGTTGTGCAAACACACCAAGAGCTGCGGTTTGATCCTACGCTTTTACAACCACAAATGCTGGAAGACAAGACTGTGGCTCTTAATATTGATATTCAGCCAGCGATTGTAACAGGGACTATTGATTCTGGTCTGTTGGTTTGTCTATCGCTGGTGGCTGAATACCAACGTAAATTTATAACGAGTGCGATTACATTGAAAATAAGTTCAACCAATAACTTAAATGAAGGGATGACTAATGAGTGATTATCAAACAATTTATCTTAAAATTAATGAAATGATCTGTGATGCAAAAGATTTAGATGAAGACATTGACGCTAACCAAACACTCGATCAAATTAAATTTGATAGTTTAGATTATGTTGAGTTGATGGTTTTAGTTAAACGTGAATATAACGTTGCACTCACTGCCGATTTTTTCATCGAAAATTCAACGATGACCATCAAGGAATTAATTGAGTATATTAGCAAGGAGTCTAGCTCATAATATGTCTACTAAATGGATTTTAATTACAGGTGGTAGCCGTGGGATAGGCCAATCACTCGTAATAGAGTTACATAAAAATTGGAATATTGTATTTACAGGCCGAAGTGAAGAAGGCTTGGCTGAGACGTTGAACATCGTAGAGAATAACCCTTCAGATTTATGGGTTAAAGGTTACGCCTGCGATGGGAAAAATGAACAACAAGTTCAAGAACTTGCGCTAATGTTACTTGAGTCACTAGGCCCTCCAAGCGCCATCATTCATAATGCTGGTATTACTAAAGATGCTCTTCATATTCATCAAGATGCCGCTATTTGGCAAGATGTTATGGATAATAACCTTATTTCAATCATTAACTGGAACCGGCACCTTGTTCCTGCCATGTTACTTGATGGGCATGGCTCTATTGTGTTGATGTCTTCTGTGACTGGGCTAAAAGGTAATATCGGGCAAACGGCTTATGCGGCTAGTAAGGCCGCAATGTTTGGTATTGCGCGTTCTTTAGCACATGAGGTAGGCCGGTTTGGGGTCCGGGTAAATTGTGTAGCACCAGGTTTGATTGAAAGTGATATGACTAACGCGATCCCTGATGCAAAACTGAAAGCAATCCTAAAGAACATTCCATTACGTCGCCTTGGTCAACCAGACGAAGTGGCTAAAGCGGTTGAGTTTTTAATCAGTGATAATAGCCAATACCTTACAGGGCAAACCCTTGTATTGGACGGTGGTTTTACGGCTTAAAATTTGAAATTTATTTCACTTATAATTAATTTACCGCCTTTGGGATCGTATATATGGCAGCATTCAATGTAGGCAAGTTAACTCATTGCCTACATTGTTTAAAAAGATGGTAATTTATAACCCTATATTTGGATTAAAAAAATATTCTAATATATTTTTATTAAAATTATTTATCTCTTTTTTTATCAACAGCCAAATTAAAGTTAATCTTTTTGTTTTGGTTACGAATATGTTCTTTGATTTCTTTTTCTAAAACAGGCAAATCACCCGCACATATTTTATCAAGCAAGACTTTATGTTCCTGGATGATTTCTTCCATTGGTTTAGTAAAAGTTGATATTCCAATGATAATCGTTAATTGTTTTGATACGTTTTCCCATAACGAGGTGAGTGTTTTATTGCCACTCAATTCACAAAGAGTACGGTGAAAATTGACATCACTAAGGGAAAATAAATAACTATCTTCTAATTTTGCCGCCATTGTCATTTTATCAATGCACTCTTTTAGTTTTTCAATGCATTGATTATCGAGATGCTTTTTCCCAGTAATGAATTTTCTTATGACGTGTAATTCGAGTAAAACACGAACTTCAATAAGTTCATCAAGGCGTTCCTCAGAAACTGGAGCCATGCGAATGCCTTTAAATGGTTCATTGATAACGATGCATTGGCTTTCGAGAATGCGTAGAGCTTCCCTTACAGGGACCCGGCTAACATTCATTTTTTCTGCGATTTCTTTTTCGACAATTCGATCGCCGGGGAGAATATAACCTCGAGTTGCTGCCTCAACAATTTTATCTACAACATCATCGGTTAGTGTTCTTGCTTTAATCGGTTGCCAATAATCGTCTTTTGAAGGCGTATCAAAAGGGCGATTTTTGTTTTCGTCAATCATAGTGAAAGCCTATAAAATTTTTATTAATCAAAAGATTAATTATCTTCTTTATGTTAAATCCTACCCAACAAAATTACCACATCATCAAATAATAGACCACTAAAAAACAAAAAATTACCTATGTGCTGGTGGGTTTACAAACCAGATTTAGATCACAATTTACTCTATTGAATATTGTATACAATTATACAATCATGTTTAATGCATTGAAAATCAGTTCTGCTTAAAGAAGGAAAAACCATGTTAAATCTGTTGGAAGATATAAAAATTACCGAAATTGTTGCTGTGCCATTATTTGGCGAGAGCCCTAAAGGGGGGTGGTCGAATGAAATAAAACCTGAAGATCCTATTCATGCCATTGTGGCAATACATACGGACGCAGGTATTACAGGGTACGGCAGCGTGTTTACCGATGGACGACTTGTAGAGGCAGCCATTCCCATTTTGGCATCATTATGTATTGGTGAAAGCGCACTGCAACCAGAGCGTATCTCTGAAAAATTAAGACAAAATACTTTTTGGATGGGGCGTGGGGGAACATTAACGCACACCATCAGTGGGATTGATATTGCCCTATGGGATATTTTAGGGAAAGCAACTGGGCTACCTGTAAGCACATTGTTAGGCGGGAACTACCGTACCAAGGTACAACCATACTGCTCTTTGCTTATGGAAGAGCCAGAGACCATGCATCAGGTTATTTCTGAGTATAAAGCACTTGGATTTAAGGCATTTAAAATTGGTTGGGGTCCATTTGGTCGTCGTAATGATCATCAATTAGACCGTGCAATAGTAGAGTCTGCAAGGGATGCGGCAGGGCAAGATTCCCAGCTATTTATTGATGCAGGAGCAAGTGATGCTTACTGGCCAAATGGGTTGAAATGGGCTATTCAAACAGCTCATATGTTAGCTGAATATCAAGTGGGTTGGTTTGAGGAAGCCTTGCGACCTGATGATATCGAAGATTTTAAAGTGTTACGTAAAGAAAGCCCAGTACCAATAGCCGGTGGTGAAGTGCTAACTCGTCGCCAAGCATTTTTACCTTGGTTATCCCAAGGCGCTTTTGACATTGTGCAACCCGATGTGACAAAAGTTGGCGGTATTTCTGAGCAGCGCCGGATTGCATGGTTAGCCGATGAATTTGGCGTTAAATATGTTGGGCATGGATGGAATACAGCGATGGGGCTGGCTGCCGACCTGCAAATGGCGGCCGCTTTCCCTCAAGTTGATTTTGTTGAGTTTATTGGCGGTAGCCAATATATCGATGGCATTGTTAAAACTCCATTTAAAGTTGACGAGGAGGGGTATCTCACTATTCCGAATAAACCAGGGCTTGGTATTGAGCTTGATGTAGATAAATTAGCTAAGTTTACAATAAATCCAGAACGTTTATTTAAATAACTTATATTATAAGCCAGGTAGTCATAATATTTGCCTGGCTTTCCATTCTTTTAAAAAGGTTTGGTTATTATGGCATATAAGAATAAGGGTACTAAAGTCAGATTTTCGATAGCGATATTAATGACTCTTGCTATTGTCATTAATTATCTAGACAGAACAGTAATGTCGGCAGCTGCGCCAACTATTTCAGAAGAGTTACAGATTTCGCCTGAAATGATGGGCTGGATTATGTCTGCATTCTTTCTTAGCTATGCACTTTGCCAAATACCTGCGGGGTTTATTGCAGATAAATATGGCCAAAGAAAAACGTTAGCAGGGTCAGTCTTGTGGTGGTCTCTAGCTACAGCTGCAACTGCGTTAGCAAAAACACCGCTGAGTTTTATTTCTACTCGTATTTTAATGGGGATGGGGGAAGCAGGGGCTTACCCATGTAATAGCGGTATTGCGGCAAAATGGTTTCCAGACAGAGAACGTGGCCGCATTACAGCATTATTCGATAGTGGTTCAAAATTCGGAACAGCTTTTGCCATGCCGTTAGTTGTTTGGATCATTGCAAAATGGGGCTGGGAAGCTGCATTTATTATTTGTGGTGCGCTTGGTGTACTTTGGGTATTTGCTTGGCTTAAAGTTTATCACGACCCAGAACAACATCCTAAGATTAGCCCTGAAGAACTTGCTTATATTCGCGAAGGTCAGGTAAAAAAAGAAGGCATTGATAATATTCAGCCTATGAAATGGTACCACTTAATCCGCTATCGCAATGTACAAGCAATGTGTATTGGGTTTTTTATGTTGGACTATGCCATTTATTTCTTTATTACATGGTTCCCTGCTTATTTAATGATGGAAAGGGGAATGAGTTTAGAAGAAATGGGCTTTGCCGCGATGTTGCCACCTCTTTGTGGTATCGCTGGGCAATGGTTAGGTGGGTGGACAACAGATTATTTATTTATTAAATATAATAACGTCAGTCTTGCACGTAAAATACCTATTGTCGGCGGAATGTTAATTGCAACCAGTATTGCATTCTCCGGTCTCGTAGAATCTACAACACTGATGATGGCATTATTATGTTTATCTTATGCAGCCCTTGCATTTGCTGCATCCGCGATTTGGTCACTACCAGGGGATGTTGCACCTCGTAATATGACTTCGGTACTCGGTGGAATGCAAAGTGCGGTATCAAATTGTGGTGGAATATTAGGGCCTATCGTAACGGGTTATATTATTGCTGCTACAGGGTCATTTATTTGGGCATTAATCGTATCAGGGATTGCTTGCGCTATCGGTGCTTTAGTCTATTTGGTTATGTTAAGAGATATTAAGCCAATTGTGCCAGCAGATCATGAAATCGAACAAACTAATTAACTCTAAATTATAATTATTATTTGGATATATAAAACATGTTTATTTTTGATAAAGACATCATGGCGAAAAATATTGCTCCGGGTACGTTAAGGAAAATATTTTTAGGTAGTAAAAATATGATGATAGCAAAAATATCCTTAACAACAGGAACATTAGGTGAGTTACACCAACATCAACATGAGCAAATGAGTTATATTTTATCTGGCTCATTTAACTATCGCGTAGGGGCAATAGTTAAAACAGTAAGCTGTGGTGATGTTATATATATACCTTCAAATGAAGAACACCAATGTGAATGTTTATTGGATGGTGAGATATTAGATATCTTTGTTCCTATGAGAGAAGATTTTATCAATTAATTAGCTAAATATCTTTTATATTATATCACCGATAAATAAAGCGGCCGCATTATGCTGGCCGTTTTATTATAAAAACATTATTAAATTTTTTGTATTATAGTAAGCATATGGTGTTTGAGGTGAATTTTACCAACCGATTGTTTGAATACACCAACAATACCTCAGTTTTTTTGCAAAAACATATAAATATAAAGTGGCTTAAATTTAAATTAGAGTATTTTTTTTAACAACTTAAGGTAAATAAAAGTTTTTACGTAAGGTCTATTCATGCGTTATGAAAAATAGACTCTAATTTAATTAAGTTAATTATGATTTTTTAGTGTTATTTATATCTCATTTTATACCATTAAGCACAGTTCTTCTTACTCAAGACTAGCTATTTAGTAATTGTTAATGAAATTTTTCATTTGAGTTTCAGCATTAATATGCTCTAACTCAATACGGCTTGTGTCCATAGCAATACCTTCAACACCAATAAAAGTGGTGTGCTCAATTCCAACAAAACTGAGTATATCCCTTAGATAATCAACAAAATAATCAGATTTATTAGCATTTTTTAATCCACCTTGACTTGTTAAAATTAAAGCTTTCTTATTTTTAAGTAAACCAATGCGTTCGTTATTTACATAATTAAACGTTAAACCTGCTCTGATAATAAGGTCAAAGTAGTTTTTTAGTTGACTAGGAATTGATAAATTATACATCGGAGCTGCGATTACGATTAGTTCCGAAATTTTAAGTTCTTCAATAAGCTTATTTGATATAGCTAGAGCTTCTTTTTGTTTTTCACTTTGTTGCTGCTCTGGTACCGAATAGTACGCAGAAAAAATATCTTCATCCATAATTGGTAGAGGAGATGCTATTAAATCTCGTTGAATAATGGCGGTATTCTTATAATTTTCAGTCCATGAGTGCTCAAAAGAATCAAGCATACGTTTAGTATGGGATTGCATTCCCATAACCGATGATTTAATGAGTATAATTTTTTTCATTATATTGTTCTGCTTATTCACTTATTGTTTTAATAATCTTGTCGTATATTTCTTTAATTACGTTTTCTTTGTTTTGGTTGTATACCTGTACATTGGTTACTTTAACCGAGGCCATTTTTTTCGCCTCTTCGTATAATCTTCTATCATCGGCATGTGTACGTAACCAATCTCTAAATAAGATATGACGTAGGTGCTCAGGGCAGTCAGGCCCGAATACATGTAAATTAACTCTTGGTTGTTCAAGGCGAAACATGCGATGTTGGTACCACGAAGGTTCTCTTACAGTTAGTAAAAAACCAAACTCTTCTAATATAGGAGCATAATTAAGTTCTTGTTCCGGATTTTTGACAATTAAATCAATGTCAATTACTGGCTTTGCTGATAGATCTGAAACTGCGGTAGAGCCCACATGCTCGATAGCAAGCGCCTTATGACCTAACTTATTTTGTATATTTTGTTTAATCTGTTTAAATTGCGCCTGCCAGTTTGGGTCATAATCAACCACATCAATTATTTCTGTTTTGGGTTTTCCTAGTACCCATGGGTTTTCATTTGGATTACTCGTTTGAAAAGAAGTAATTTGTTCTAAGTGTTTTTTATAATATTGTCGTTTTGAGTTATCCATATATGACCTTATAATGTAATTTCATCTTCGATAAGAATAATATCGTCTATGGTTTTTTTATTAAAATGAATAATTCGAAATTTATAAATTCGATTTACGAATGGATTGGTTATGAAATATACAGACTTACAAATTGACTGGTTAAAATGTTTTGTCGCTGTAGTAAATACAGGGTCTGTCTCTGCTGCTGCTTTGGAGATTCATCGCTCACAATCTGCAGTCAGTATGCAACTAAAAAAGCTTGAGTCATCACTCGGTTGTCAATTGTTAGTACGTAATCCTCGGCAACATCAATTAACCTACGAAGGTCAAAAATTATTGGGTTATGCAAGGCGGATACTGGATATACATAATGAAGCTATTATTGCATTTCATGGTGGTGAGCTAGAAGGGCGAATCAGACTTGGTGTTCCAGATGATTATGCTGAAAAATATCTGACCCCTGTATTAAAACGTTTTGCCGCATACCATAGCTCCGTTGAAATAGAGCTTAACTGTGAGCAATCTACCTCATTGATACCAAAGGTAGAAAAGGGTGAAATAGACTTAGCTTTAGTCTCAAGAGAAAATAATACTCAGGGAGCATTATTATTTTATGAGCCTATGGTATGGGTCGGTTCTTCACAATTTGAAATTTGGCGACGTGACCCATTACCGATCGCGGTATATGAGCACACCAGCTTGGCAAAACGAAGCGCCATCAATGCGCTCTCATTACAGGGGCGTAGATATAAAATTGTTTATAATAGTTCGAGCTTGCCAGGGCAGGTTGCTGCTGTTGAAAGTGGGCTGGCCGTTGCTGTACTGACTCAATGTAGTGTTCCCCCCAATCTGGAAATATTAGGCGCATTGCATGGGTTAGGGCCTTTGGAACCAATGGGTGTCGCAGCATATAGAAGTAATCAGTCTCTTGGAGATCAAGCTGTTGATAGCCTCTATAATCTCCTAATCCAAACTCTAAGAGTAGCTAAATGAGTTTGAAAGATAAAACACGTATACTTGGTTAGTTAAAGGGAGCCTCCATTTTTTATGTTTTACTACTTTTTTAACTAACTGCTAACATGGCTAAGGGCCCCCTTTTTAGGCTTATAGAAAACCAATATAATCCCCAGTATAATTGCAGCCATGCCAAAGATGCCAAATAATGAAGGTTTATTCCCAAGAATACAATAGTCAAGCAATGACGTAACAATCGGAACAAAATAAAATAAGCTAGTTACATTCACTACATTCCCCTTACTTAATAAATAATAAAGTAATATTTGAGCGATAACGGAAATAAATATACCTAGAAATAGGATGGATATCAGAAAATTCAAGTTAAAATTAAAATGTACAGTTTGCATTGGAATGAATAACAAACATAGTACCAAACTGACAGCGTATTGAATCGGTAACACTCTATATGGAGATTGCTTAATTTTTTGCTGTGAAATAGCTCCGATAGTCATAAATAACAGTGCCATTAGCGAAAGTACAATGCCCATAATAGGTAACTGGGAAGTTATTAAACTATGCCATACAAGCACAATTAGGCCGGATAACGCCATAATTAACCCAACTAACCTGTAGCCATAAATTTTTCGTTCTGTAATACAGAGTGAAAGTATTGGTTGTACTCCCATAATAGTGGCGATAAGACCAGGAGTAACACCATTTTCCATTGATAAAAAATAACAAATAGAGTAGCCACCGATTAAAATAATTCCTACCAATGCCGTTTGTAATATCATTCCTTTTTCAGGTAAATATTGTTGTTTATATCTGCAAAATATCAAAATGACAATTAGTGCGATACTAAATCTAAATACTAATAAAATCATAGAAGAAGCATTATCGATTCCTAGCTTAGTAAAAATTGCAGCACTGCCCCAAAGTAAAACAAAAGCACCAGTGATAACTAATGATTTTAGTTTGTCTACTCCCATATATTCCTCTTTATTGCTTATAATATTTTTTCATATACTGAAATTCATTCACTTGCCGGTATTTTTAGATCTTAAAAATAGTCAGCAATATTTTTAATATTCAGAGTGATATCATGCTATTGAACTTAACTTACTGAACTTGATTATAAAATCAAATAAATCAGTGTTGTGTCATTCGAAAATCGAATAATTCAATAATATCAATAGAGTTCTATGGTTTTAATCAACATTTATCTTTAGCCAAGCTAAAAAATGAGTCTTTCCTGAAATGTAGATAGGTAGAGTAGGAGGGGTAGTAAATGCCATTAACAACGGGTTATTTAAAATAAAAATTTTTTAAGTTTTACGCCATTTAAAATTAATTTATTGAAGTTTAGATTATTTAACCTCTCTCCAGATATGGTGCCACCAATTAAACTAAGATGTACTAATTTACCAATTGTTTGAGCATGTTGAGCCGGAATAGGTAGGCTTCCTAATTTATTAATAACAAAATTTAAACGCTTCTCATCAACAATCGTTTGATACTCTGCAACGATAGGGTCATGTAATGCCCAAGCTCTGATTGCAATTTCTCTTGCTGTTTTTTTTCTTGATGTGAAATTAATATACTCTGTAAGCACCTTATTGATACTCGTTTCTTGTTCTAGTTCATTTAATATTTTATCAGTATATTCAAAAACCCAACAAGAAAGCATTGAACGGATAAAATCTTCACGGTCATTAAAATGATGATAAAAGGAGCCTCGGGTAACATCTAGTTTCCTAGCAACTCTCTCAACAGAACAACGTGTATATCCTTCATTATCCAAAATATTAAAACCTGCGTTAATCCAAGATGTTCTCGTTAATTTTTTCATTTTCAATACAGTCTGTGTATGGTGATTCAAGTTCTGATACGTTAAAGCTTAATTTGTATTTCCGCTAAAAGGAATAAATTTATGAAAAAAATTGTGATTGTTGCATTTGATGATTTTACGGATATAGACCTTTTTTTTATGTGGGATATTCTTGGCCGTAACCATATAGATTGGCAAGTCAAAATATTAGGGAACAAATCAAGCTTACGATCAGCACATGGCTTAAACATACATGTTCAAGGGGCATTATCTGAAGCGAATTCAGCTGATGCGGTATTATTTAGTAGTGGTAAAAATGGCGTACCAAAGGCGATTGAAAATGCAGATTTTTTATCCGAATTTAAATTAAACCCTGAAAAACAGTATATCGGTTCTATTTGTGCAGGTACTTTAATTCTTAATGCATTAAACCTATTACCTGAACGAAGAGCCACCACTCATCCAGATGCTAGGAATGCATTATTAGCATCACAACTTGAGCCAGTAGGGCAACCTCTTGTATGTCATGGAAGGGTTGCTACAGCAGGTGGTTGCCTTTCCGCCCTTTATTTAGTTGGATGGCTAATAGAATCGCTATACGACAAAGAAAAAAGAAAGGAAACATTATTACCAGTCTTACCAACTGGACAACAAAGTGTGCTCGAATCTTTGATTGAATTTAGTATACAACAGGGCAGAATGTAACGAATATATTATGTAAATATCAGCTAGGAAGGTTAAAGTACATAGGTATGACAAGGATGTCTTAAAATAAATTAGCGGTAGTTATATGAAAACCATTTCGGATGATAGAGTGAATTTGGTATTTGGCAGTTATCCTATTCAATACCAAAAAGTGTTATTAATGATTAGAGAGCTGATTTTTAGAACAGCAGCAGAAAATAAAAAAGTAGGAACAATCACTGAGACTCTGAAATGGGGGCAACCAAGTTATCAAACAATTGAAACGGGCTCAGGAACAACGATACGAATAGGCCGGTTCAATCAGAGCTCCGTTGCTCTTTTTGTTCACTGTCAAACCACCTTAATTGATTCATTTAGAACGCTTTTTCCTGAACTTAATTACTCAAAGAACCGAGCAATTATCTTAGATATCAATGAAGCGCTGCCAATAAAAGAATTGGCCATATGCATTGAGATGGCTCTTACTTATAAGCTAAGAAATAAAACAGCTTAAGTTTCAGTAGCCAGTTAATTACAGTTTATTTTTAATGTCGTGAATTACACCAAGGGTCATCAGAACCTAAGTCAGTATTATCAATCGAATTATTTTCTATCATATCCAAATAGAGTAATTCGACTTGAGTTCTTGCCCAAGGTGTTCGGCGCAGAAACTTTAAGCTGGATTTAATACTTGGATCTTTGTTAAAGCAGTTTATTTTTATAGTACGCCCAAGTTGGTTCCAACCGTATCTGTCAACCAATGCATTAACTTGCATTTCTAGTGTAACTCCATGTAAAGGGGATTTCGATTTAAATTCACTCATTACGGCATATCCGAAGTTATAGGTTAGGTTATCATTGAGCGCATATAAATAAGCTGAACACGGCTCTAAGTCAATAGGGAACTAACAATGCTTGATCTATCAAGACCGATTCTTAATTCAATATCCTATTTAACATAATATACATTATGCGAACCTAGGTATGAAATGAAGAAATCCAGCGTTCTGGCTGGTTAATCATGTTGGCTTTTTTATCGCTGAATTGGTTAATCGTAAGGATTGAATCTTAGCTCAACTCAACTTCATAAATCTTACGTTTTGCTATCATTTTTACTGGGGTTTCAATAGCTCGGATATCAGTTAGTTCCCAAGCTAGCCAACCTGCTTCATAGTAAGATGCACAGGCTGCATCAATATCACTTTCAACGAATGGCCTCACATTTTTCACTTTAACAATTGCGACTGCTTTCCCCATTTCTTCATCGCCATCTTTTAAAAGATAATGGTGATTTTCAACAATTAGTAAGTCTTCATTACAATCGATGTTTGGTGCCCATTTTCTTATTTCTAACGTTTTTATTCCTAACGCAATATTTTTACCTGCTGGAAAAACTATAGATATGGCTTTCATTGGTGTGATTTTTCCTGTTAATCAAAATGTTATTGTTTGTTGTTTTATAAATTATTTTTTTCCTGGGCTTGTATGTATGACCGCCGGCTAATAGCCCTATCAATGTAATCATTAATTGCAGGACTGAGGTTAACATGGCATAACCTAGCCCACAAAAGCGTATGAGATAGAAAAATATCAGCTAAAGTGAAGTTGTCACCAGCGACCCACTCGTTATCTTTATCAAGCTTAAATTGCCTTGTTACATTTTCAGATTCTATTTTAAAGTAATCAACTAACGATAAAGAACGCTTCTCTTCAGGAATAAAAACAAGTTGCTTTAGTAGATTCCAGGTAGGAGATTCTAAATCTGTTAAAGCAAAGCTTATATAAGAATAAATAACTGATTGTTCTTTTATATCAGATGGATAGAACGTTTCCTTTGGGTGTTTATTACACAAATAATGACATATCGCAAATGTCTCTTCTATTGAAACATCCCCATCTACCATTAACGGAACCTTACCTCGTGAATGAGGTGATTTAACTTTAGGTTTATCGCTGAACATATCAACTCTAACTGTTTCATAGTCAACACCAAGTTCTTCTAATGTCCATAAAACCCTCAGAGAACGACTTCTAGGAAAAGTATATATTTTCATAAAAAATAACCTATGTAGTTAAATGCCCGCTGCATATTTAATACGAACAAAACTAAATCAACACTATGGTGTTGATTTAAATTTTTAAGCTGTAGATATACCCATCATTTTATCGATGAATAAGTGACAGCGTCACATAAAGTGCTATTTATACATCTAAGATTAAGGTTTTGCTGGCCGGAGTTCATCATACGAAATAGCAACATGCTCGCGATATGCAGGCCTATCAAGAAGACGCTTATAGTAAGCCTCAATGTAAGGAAGCGATTTTCTTTTTATATCAATATCATAATAACGATACAACACATGCCCGAATTGGATGTCAGCCAGTGAAAAATCATCACTGGCCAAGTAGTTTCTGGATGCTAATATCTCTTCTGCAATCATTAAATTATTTTCAAATTTGTCGATAGCAAGTTTGATGGAATTAATATCTTGGGATTCCTTTGGAGTGCGTGCTACTTGCCAAAAGATAGGCGCCGTAAATGCCAATGCTACATTCAACTTTGACCATTCCATCCAGCGATCAACCTCGGTTCTTGCTAATATTTCATCAGGCCAAAAATTCCCTTTTGCATATCGGTTAGCAAGATACCTAAGTATTGCCCCAGTTTCCCATAATGGAGGGTTGCAACCATCCTGAATAACAGGAACAGTACGATTAGGATTTAAGCGGTAAAATTCGTCAGTATCAGTACCGCCATAGCGATGCCCAAAATCAAGCCTCTTATAAGGTAATTCTAACTCACCAATACACCACATTAGTGCTTGGACGTTAGATGAAGTTTTACGACCCCAAACTGTTAGCATGAATTCTCCATAAAGGCTTTCTTAATGTTCTTCTAATACTACATGCTTAAAATAGGATATTTCAATCTTAGTTTGAGGTTTTGACGTTTAGCCTTCTATTGCTAACATTATCACTACCCGGTCCATATACCATCTAATTGGTCGTCATAGCGCTGATTAAGGTTACCATAGAGCACTGATTTATAATCTTCTCTTAATTGGCCAGTACAGTTGTTATTTTTTAAACTCGCAAGCATATAACGAAAAGACGGTAAATCATCTGTCATTTCCTTTGATGCATTGCGAAAGTTTTCATAACTTGAAGCATCAAGCCTAAATGCAATATTTTGTTTTAGCTCAAGTGGGAGATTGCTGATATGGTTAATTTTTTGGTGTATGTTTGGTTCGTGCTCCGAGAGCGCAGATTCTGCATCTGTACCTTGATGTGATGAAAATGTTTTAATATCAAAAATGTTATTTATCATTTGATTATCCACCATTTTTCTATTTTATAATTCTATTAATAATGATCAATGAGCTAGTGATTCGGTAATTTCCTCATTAAATCCCCCCAGTATTCATCTTGCTTTTGCCCTTCTCTCCTAACTCCATAAAATTGGGCTATATGCTCTTCATTTTTATTAAATAACTCTAGGCTTGTAATAAACCCATCACGAGAGTTTTTATTAACAACCCAAGCTTCACCAACCTCATCTTTTGCTATTCTTATTACTGATTTCCCTCCTTCTTCAGTTGTACCGTGGATGACTATTTTTTTGCCATTCATTATTTCAGTAATTTTATCTATTAGGCCTGTATAGATCTGGATTGCAGAATCATTACCCACAAAAATCATCATTTTTTTATTGTCGTTATGTATCTTATTTAAAGTTGTCAATAAACTTTCTGTACTTACTTTTCTTGCCAAGTCATTTGGTACTTTTTGGAATGCTTCAAGTTTGCTTATTCCAAGTTGTTGTAGCATTGGATAAAAATGGTGTACATCAGCCATGTTTCTCCATAAGTTTTCAATATCATTACTTTTATTTATTGTTTTCATTGTTGATTTTTGAGAGACGATTTCACTTGAGCTTATGTTTAAATCTTCTTTTGAATAAAAACTTAATGACAATACTTTATTTCCATCATGAGACATTAAATTAGCTTTATATCTATTATCACTAATTTTTTCGTAATTAACGTTTTTAATTTTCCCAGGGATAACTCGTAGGTCAATCCCACTTGGATTAAGTATTAAATGACCATTTGCTGCAGGTTGCTTTATCTCACCATTTGTATAGATTATTGAATGCCCTGATGGCCCACTAGTGCTCATTTCTACATTGTTATTTGATATGTTTTTTATGTTTTCTAGAATATGTTTTAATGATGAATATTTGGTATTTTCTTCAAGATTAATACCATATTGACTACTGGTATCCTTTACTGAATAAAGCCTAGAACTGAGCATTTCTTCTTCCTTAATATTATTTAATTAATACCAAATTTTTCTTTTATTTCAAAAGGTAAGTAAACTGACAAGTTTTTGACTAAAAAAAATGCATCAGACCTTATGTCATCATTTAAATCAGCGGAAGGCGTATTTATATAATCATGATAGAACTTATTGAGTCTTATTGTTGTATTCATTAATATATCAGATGATTTCTGTTGCTCAGTTAATGAGGATTTACATAAATTTTCTGCACACTTTGCATTTGCTGCTGCGATTGCAATATCGTTAGAAATATTACTTCGGCTACATTGTTCAAAATGATGATGAAAATCATTCTGTGTTAGATCACTTGGTGCAGACATTCCTTCATAAACAATGTTATAAGCAAAATTATATTGACAGGTATTCCAGTACGTAAGTCTTTTTTCTATATCTATCTTTTGTTTTAATTGTTCACTGGCACTAAGTAAACAATCTGTAGAGTTAAAGAATTTCTCATTATTTTCAAAAACCTCTTTGGATAACCCAAAGCTCTCCCACTCCGTATCTCCACTTTTCATTGCTGCTATACCATACATAACGTTTAATTCTTGTAACCTTTTGATTGATGTGATATTTATCTCTTCCTTATTCTTTAAGATATCTTCTATTATATTGATATTTTCAAATGCCTTACTGTTCAGTTCATTTTTTCTTTCGGGGCTAGGCTCGTATTGATTGTAAAGCTCCTTTTCAATTTTTAATAATTCACTATTTAGCGTCTTTATAACTGTAGTGGCATCATTGTGATCAGCTTTATAATAAAATGTGGAGCTAGTCGGGGCTATATTCATAAAATACACCTATTCTCAATTTAAAAAAATTTGATGTATTATTTTTCCACAAAAGGAAAAAACATCTTTCAATATTTACCTTAATCTTTTTTATTTTCCTTTAGCTATTTTCTGTTTATGGATATTTTTAGGTTTAATAACTTAATTTTTATAATCAACTTTTCGGTTTTATCTGCTATCGCTGAAAAGATCAGTTAAATAGGATGGTTACATAATTTCGTGTGTAATAACTTTATCATTATTGGAGTTCACATATGACCGTATCTACTCGACTGGCAAGTAGTTTGATATTGACGGCACTTTTTACGTCTCAATATGCGTTTGCTGAAGCTAAAAACAATTTAAATCAACCAGTTAAATTAAATCATGCCACTGTATTTCTACACGGGGCTGAATTAGATAATGATGTGACGCTGTCACTTAATAAGGGGCAAAATAAGGTAATTTTAACGAATATAGCCCATAACGTTGACCCACGTACGTTATCAGTTAACCTAAATGATAAAAATGTAATAATTCGTTCTGTTAATATTCAAACTGTCCCTACTGAAGTTGTTTACCCCGAAAATATCAAGGCACTTCAAACTCAACAGAAGCAATTAATGCAGCAAATAGAAGATGCTATTATTGCGATTAAAGTCGGAGAAGAACAATTAAGCTTATTGAAAGACCAACGCTTTTTTGGGGAAAATAATGCTCAATCTTTAGAGCAATCATCCCAAAAGCTAGACTTTATACGTCAGCAAATGACGAAAATTTTACAAGAACAACAAAAATATCAACTCACTATCGATGAGCTTGAAGAAAAATCAGCACTGCTACAAGCTCAAATTGACCAAAATATGCCGGCTTCCCTTGGCAAACACACACAGGTTGTTATGTCGATAGACGCACCTGAAGCCACAACAGCAAAACTACAGCTTTCTTATTTAACACAGGATGCCGCTTGGTCACCTAGCTATGATATACGCAGTCAGAACACAGAATCACCTATAGTTTTAACTTATAAAGCGGATGTCATTCAAAATACAGGTATTGATTGGGAAAATATTGACCTAACCTTATCGACCATTAATCCATCAAAGAATATCACCCCTTTTGATTTACAGCCTTGGCGTCTGTCAATTTATGATGAAAATAAACAGTTGGAACGTCAAGTCCGTATGAAACCAATGCCAGCTGCACCTGTTGCTATGTATGAAGAAAGTATGACTGCTAGCAAAAAAAAGGTTGGGTCAGGTATTGCTGATTTTGTGACCACCGCAAATAACGGTATTAGCCTAAACTATCAAATCACCCTTCCTTTCACACTGAAAAGTACATCCAAGCCAAGTTCATTGACGATTAAACAAGAAGATATTGCGGCTAAGTATGAGTACACCGCAACACCAAAACTTGCAGAGGATGTCTTCTTACAAGCAAATATTGAAAATTGGCAAGCTCTAAACTTATTGAACGGAAATGCCAATATTTACTATGGAAATACGTATATTGGAAACGTTAAAATCGATGCAAATCGACTGACTGATACTTTACAAGTTCCTTTTGGTATCGATAAAAATATTCAGATTTCACGTGAAAACAATGAAAAAATGAAGAAAAAACCAAGCTTCATTGGTTCAACGGTAGAGCAAAAAGAGAGTTATCTCATCAAAGCTAAAAACATACATCCAACCCCTGTTAAATTAACTATTTATGACCAACTGCCTATTAGTGAAGACAGTGATATAAAAGTGTCAGATGTAGATAATAAAGACGCTGTGATCAACAAAAAAACAGGGAAAATAACTTGGAATGTTGGGCTAAAACCGAATGAAGAGATTCAGATCCCATTTAGTTACACATTAAGTTACCCTAAGGATAAACATATCCTAGGATTATAACAGCTTTTGTAGTTCACATTAGAAAGCGTTAAAATCGCTACATGCTGACACAACAATAACAATTTGAGGTTCTCATGATTATATTAGTAACAGGTGCTTCATCGGGCTTTGGTGAGTCTATAGCTCGCAAATTTATTCAACATAATTATACCGTTATTGGAACGGGCCGTAGAACAGAACGTTTAGAAGCGCTACATCAGGAACTAGGTGAAAAATTTTATCCATTAACTTTGGATGTCCAAGATAGAAAAGCAATTCAATCAGCTGTTGCAAGTTTGCCTGCTCATCTCAAAAATATTGATGTACTAGTTAACAATGCTGGTTTAGCGCTCGGTTTAGAACCTGCTTTTGATGCTAACCCTGATGATTGGGAAATTATGATTAATACCAATACTAAAGGTTTAGTTAATATGACTTATGAGGTACTACAAGGTATGGTCGCTAATAATCATGGTCATATCATTAACATCGGTTCAACGGCTGCGAGCTGGCCTTATAAGGGCGGTAATGTATACGGCGCAACTAAAGCCTTCGTAAAACAATTTTCTTTAGGTCTACGTGCTGACCTTCAAGGCAAAAAGATCCGGGTTACTGATATAGAACCAGGCTTAGTGGGTGGAACAGAGTTTTCCAATATTCGTTTTAAAGGTGATGATGATAAAGCCGCTAATACGTACCAAGGTGCAGAAGCCTTGACGCCTGAAGATATCGCTGAAACGGTTTATTGGGTGGCAACATTACCTGCACATATGAATGTGAATACACTTGAATTGATGCCAGTATGCCAAACCTTTGCAGGTTTAACCGTACATAAACAACTTTGATTTTTAGTACTATTCTATACTGACGCAATCATATACTTTTGGCTATACTTTGGTTATTGCCCCTACTCAAGTAAGGAATTTTTACATGAGCCCACATAAAACTTTGAAAACTGGCTTAACTGCGTTTTGTTTTTGTCTCCCTTTATTTTGGGTAACATCCTCTTTGGCAGCACAAGCAACCACATCCTGTACCGCCGGAAGCACATGTGTTTCTGTTGGTAAAGGTGATGATTCCCTTAACAAAGAGCAAGCGCGTCAGGAAAAAGAGCAATGGGATAATACCCGTATGCTACGTAATAAAGTCAATACTCGTACTGAAAAAGAATTTGATAAGATAGATGCCGCTTTTGATGCAAAAGATAAATGTGAAAAAAGCCTTAATCTGAATGCTTATTGGGAACCTAGCACCAAGCGCTGTCTTGATGTCAGTACAGGCCGTCCAATCAATCCATAATTTCTAGCTTGCTGTTTTATGGATTGATTACCAAGGAGGTATAATGCAAAAGAAATTATTAGTTCCATTATTAGTATTAACGCTAGCACCGGTTTTTGCACAAGCTTCATGTGAAAGCGTAATTGAAGAGATCAAGCAGAAAATCATCAATAACGGTGTACCTGCTGACAATTTTAGTTTAGTCGCAGTCCCCAATGATGAGGTCGATTCATCTAAAGGGCAAGTTGTTGGGCACTGCCAAAATGATTCGTATAAAATTATTTATACACGTCATTGATTGATTTCTAATGGCTAAAATAAAGGGCGCGATATTTTTACGCGCCCTTTATTTATTTTGCGAGTTAGGCGGGTATAGCAATAAATTGTTGAAGTTTTTCCACATCTAGATAATGCCCAAGTTCTTTCTCTTCAGGGCGCAATAGATAGGGTATCTCACCAATTAGTGGGGCCTTAATGTGGTGTTGTAATCTTTCAATGATTTGAGCGTAATGTGCGAGCCCAGGGTTAATGCGATTTGCCATCCAACCAACCAAAGGTAGTCCGTCAGCTCTAATCGCTTCCGCAGTTAACAAGGCATGGTTAACACAGCCATGTTGAATACCTACAACAAGAATAACACCTACTGGTTGCCCTTTTAGCCAATCTGCATAAAACGTATTATCATCAAGAAGATATCGCCATCCTCCATTACCTTCAATGACAACCATGTCACATTGGCTGTGTAAATGCTCTAAGCCTTGTTTGATTTGATTGAAATCAATACTGTTTTCGTGACTATAATTATCGCTGATCCGCACTGGATTGACTTCATCATAGGAAACAAGGTCTTTAGATACACTTTGGATTAATAATGCATCTTTGTTTCTTATCCCCTCTGGCGTATCAATGCATTGATCCGCGATGGGTTTATATCCGACGGCTTTAATTCCCTGGCCATTTAGTGCCTGCAATATGGCAAGCGTCGATACTGTCTTCCCGACATCTGTATCTGTCCCGGTAATAAATAGATTGATCATGGTCTTTTTCTATCCTGAAGTGACAGACTTACACAGCAATAAGCTGCAAAAATGATATGGATTCAGTTTATTGGAATGGGAAAGTGATAAGTTTGCGTTAGCTCAATTTTGTGTGGGATAATGTAAAGATTATCGAATTAATTTAACCTTGTAATAACTGCATCAATAGCGAACCATCATATAAAGCACGTTGTATTAATGATGATTCACTATCACTAACACTTAACGTGGATTTTTCTATTGTTATTTTTGATGAGTAAAGAGGAATTGACTGCTGGTCGATGTAATGATGAAGTTTATCAAAAAATAATTCTGAGATTTGATTAATAGGCGAATTGATTAAGATTAATTCGGTTCCGAGTACATTGACCATTAAAGCTAATGGTTTTGCCAATAATTGCGCAATATTGTCGATAAGTTGAATGCAAAGAGTATCGCCTAATTTTACGCCGCTACAAATGCTATCAATAGAAATAATATTATGTTGCAAGTAAGAGTCTGAATAATTACAGAGTAAGTTATTTGCTTGTTGCAATATTGCAGGTAGGGATGTGTGTGTTTCTAAGCAACCAACACCTCCACAATAACAGGGGATGTTTTGCGTTTTTTTATACTGGGTATGAGCAAATAAATTGGGGCGCTGAGTATTAGCATCTAACGTTATACCATGGTTTAGAACTGTAATATTGACAACATCTTGTAGTTGAAGATAAATAATGTTTTTTGCTTTTCGTTTTGCCAAATGGGAAAAATAATCTTTTAATGCCAAAGCATCCACTGATGGATGTAAATAAATAGGTAGCCCTGTATGTTCAGTTAAGTATTCGCCAATAGCTAATTGGTTAATATTAAAGTGAGCATGGTGATGGATAACGCCAGTATAAGGATCTAAGACGCCATCAGACAGAATGCTTATTGCTGTAACTCTTTCTAATATACTCTGGTGGCTCGCAAAAAAATGACTAATTAATTCAGATAATTTATTTATAAATTGTTCATTATTAATAGGTTTAAAAGGATATTCTGTTTGAGCTAATGTTGTAGCGTTAATTTCCTTTAGTGAAATAGTGATTTTCTTGTCTTGTATACGGATTGCTAAAAACTGCCACCCTTCACTTTCAACGACTAAGCCTACTGCTGGGCGACCACGCAACCCGAGAACAGGAAACTCTAACTCTTTTATTATATGAGCATCCATGAGTTCACGCGTGATTTTAGTGATACTGGCTGGGGCAAGTTGTGATTGTTTAGATAATGCAATACGCGAAATAGGACCATGTTGATCAATTATTCGATATACGATCCCCGTATTTAATTGTTTTATCTGGTCAATATGACCCGTTTGATTCACCATGGCAATAATTGAAATCCTTTATAAAGCAATTAGTTATTATGCCTTAATCTGCATATTAATGATTTCGCATACAGCATAAGTGTGATGTTAATCACACTTATTCACCAACAATATTAGACATTAACAGGTTGGTTAACTTTTTAGCCGCAGCAGGTAAGGTTCTACGCGTATTGTAAACTAACCAAACCTCAGATGAAGCATTAATATTAGCGAGTTTTATATATTTCACACCATCAACTTTCATACGTGTAAACGACTCAGTAATAATTGAAATCCCCATCCCTGCAGAGACGAGGCCTAAAATAGTCATTGCCTCACCTGCTTCTTGAGAAATTTTTGGTACGACACCAGCAGAAGTCAATAGCTGGTTTATCTCATCGTATAATGCAGTCCCGACATCGCGCTCGAAAAAAACTAATGGGTAATTAGCAAGTTGTTCTATATCAATGCCGACATCAGCATATTCGAGCAATGGGTGTCCTTCATAAACCGCCACCATAAAAGGTTCTTTGAATAATAATTTGTAATCTAATTGCTCTGGTAACCCTGTATTTCGCATAATACCGAAATCGATACGGCCAGTAATTAAAGGAGCTATCTGCTGCTTAGTATTCATCTGATGCATATGAATAGAAACTTCAGGATAAGACTCCCGATACTGACGTAAACTCATTGTAACCTTATGCATAAAGGGTGTGGTGGAAGTAAACCCAATAGATAATTCGCCAAGTTCGCCTTTTTCCATTCGCGCTGCTTTAGTCGCCGCAGCATTAACCTGAGCCAAAATTTGATAGGCTTCTTTCAAGAACATCGTTCCCGCAGGTGTTAATGCGACGTTACGATTATTTCTTTCTAATAATTTCGCATGGATTTTTTCTTCAAGTATTTGTATTTGTTGGCTTAAAGGTGGTTGTGACATATGCAACCGCTCTGCTGCTCGGCCAAAGTGTAGTTCCTCGGCGACAGCAATAAAGTATCTAAGGTGTCGAAGTTCTATGCTCATAGTTTATTTGATATCTTTAAAGTATTATTGTGTATAATTAATATATTAGACAAAAAACTGAAAAATTTCTATTCTTTGATCGAAATCAAACCAGTTGGTATGACAAGGAATACATATGGAACATTCATCAAATAGTCTGACTTCTGAGCAACCAGCCAAAGGGAAAAAAACGGACGCCCCTGCCCATACCGAACCTAAAAAGCATTATATTCAAAGAGATGATGCTCTATATTTACGTGTCACTTTATCTTTCTTTACTGTTGGGTTCGCTACATTCGCGCTGTTATATTTTGTTCAACCTATCTTACCAATGTTGTCTGAGGATTTTAATGTTTCTCCTGCAACTGCGAGTTTGTCGCTATCACTCAGTACAGGTTTAATGGCTCTAGGTCTATTAATTACAGGGCCAATTTCAGATGCCATTGGTAGAAAAAACGTCATGGTCATTGCACTGATGTGTGCTGCGCTATTTACCTTATTAAGCTCTGTAATGCAAAGCTGGAATGGTATTTTGATAGCTAGAGCATTGGTTGGGCTATCACTTAGCGGAGTCGCAGCCGTTGCAATGACTTATTTAAGTGAAGAAATTCACCCGAGTTATGTTGCGCTCTCCATGGGGTTATACATTAGCGGTAACTCTATTGGCGGTATGAGTGGGCGGTTAATGACTGGGGTAATTTCAGATTATTATTCATGGCGGGTCGCTGTTGTTCTTTTAGGGACATTAGCGTTGATCGCTGCAATTGGCTTTTGGCGGTTATTACCTCCATCTCAACATTTCCGTGCAAGCTCATTAAAACCTAAAAATTTATGGGTAAACTTACACCTACACTTTAGGGACCGGGGTTTGCCTTGGCTCTTTGTAGAAGGCTTTGTACTGATGGGTGGTTTTGTGACAATGTACAACTATATTGGTTACCGCTTGCTTGACGCCCCCTACTATTTCTCACAATCCACTGTAGGCCTTCTTTCTGTCATTTATTTAACGGGAACATATAGCGCAACTAAAACTGGTAGTCTCACACAAAAATATGGTTTAGGTAGTGTACTAATCTCTGCAATTTGTATGATGTTAGTGGGTATATTGTTAACATTACACCCAAATATTTGGGTGATCCTATCTGGTATGACGGTATTAACGGCAGGCTTTTTTGCAGCACATTCAGTTGCAAGCAGTTGGGTTGGGCGAAGAGCGAAACGGGCTCGCGGTCAAGCATCATCGATGTATCTTTTTAGTTATTATGCCGGTTCAAGTATTGCAGGCACCTTAGGTGGAGTATTTTGGACTTATTTTGGATGGAACGGTGTTGCTTTATTTATTGCTGGAATATTACTTATCGGTATTATCATCGCCTATCGTTTGAAATTAGGATGTTATGATTAATTATCTTAGTATTTAATAAAGGTTGAAATTTCGATCCTCCTCGTTGTTAGTGATGATAGTTATTCTATTAATGACGAGGAAATTCTATGAAACAACAATTACTACTTGTACCTATCCTTTTTTTCTGCAGTTTTTTGGCCTACCCCCACGGATATGTAAAGTCTCCAGAAAGCCGTTCGTATTTGTGTCGCAAAGAAGTAAACACCAATTGTGGTCAAATTCAATATGAACCTCAGTCACTAGAAGGTCCAAAAGGTTTCCCACAACAAGGCCCTGCTGATGGTGAAATTGCTAGCGCTGGCCTTTCTCAGTTTTCACCGCTCGATGTACAAACAGCTGAGCGATGGAAGACTGTTCCCCTGAAGACCCGTAATGTAGAATTTGAATGGTATTTAACTGCAAAACATAAAACGACCAAATGGGAATATTTTATGACTAAACCCGATTGGGAGCCCAATATTCCCTTATCTCGTGCTCAATTTGAATTAACCCCTTTTTGCGAATTTCACCGTATAGAAACCCCCGATAACACAGTCAAACACAACTGTGTGTTGCCTCAAGAACAAACAGGATATCAGGTTGTTCTTGCTGTTTGGACGATAGACGATACGTCAAAGGCATTCTATCAAGTTATTGATTTATCATTGGATTAATGTTTTTCATATAACAAAAATTGAGTAATAGGCTAAACTGTATATTTATATCTAAAACCATTTCAATACTATATGTTATGTATATTGAAATGGTATTTATTAACATCATCCACCGTTACCTTGCTACTCCTTGTACCTTCAGTAAATGTTAATCCACTTTCTCTTTCACTTATTGCGGGTAATCGAAAACGTTCCATAAAGTCTTTGGCTCGACGTACTTCTGGTCTCAAATAACTATTAAAATTATTAGCATGCTCAGCTTCTGCTAATAACGGATTAATAAATTGCATAACTGAGTGAATTGGTTGTTCAAAAGCGTTAATACTTCCATCTTGTAAGTTCAATACAACCCCATAGTTATGTGGTATACACGATGAAATCGCCCATTGTTCCCAAGATGAATTTACCCCATGATTGCTTAATACCTTTTTTACCGGCTCACCAATGTTATCCCCACCCATAAGCCAAATTCCTCCCGTAAGCGTTGATACAACATCGCTATTATTCTGAGGAGCTATTTGTGATAAAGTTGCTGTAACTGCTTGGTCTATCAAACTTATTATATTATGGTCAAAATGAATAACGGCTCCAGTCTGATTATTTTTATTGTATAGCGTTGCGACCACACAGGTTTGCGCATTCACAGAACATAAATAATTATTCTCATTATTAGTACTGTAACTAGATAAAACGCCTTCCCCTTGTAAAGCACAACGAAGATGACTTGGTGTTGCCCTTTCGGGTAAAGCATCTTGAATATGTTGAATGGTACCAAGGTATTGGTAATTAGCTTGTGTAGTTGTATTTTTTTGAAAAAGGTCAACAAACGGTTGGATCAGCGGTGGGATAGTCAGCATACCTTACCTTTTAAAATTGAGTGAGTATTACATCATTTATAATGTTTAATATTTCCATAATTAAGACATTAACACTTTCAATTTAATATATAATTTACTGAATTTTATTCGAGGATAATGGCGTATTCCAAAGCCTTATATCGAAAAGATATCGATGGTACTGCTATCGGTACAGGGGTGAATACTCATCCTGAAGTACCAATGAAGAGAAAAAGCTACCAGTTCCCCTGCCCGCTAACGTTAAGTTTCGCTAAAATCCCCCGTAGTCTGGCTAAAAAATTGCTAATAATGATTGTTAATGCTACATTTTATTTATCACAAACAGAATGTTGTAACTAAAAATGAACCCTAGACAAAAACTTATCGACACTTTCAATAACTTAGAGATTGAAATAAAACAACTTAGTCATTTATTGTTAGAACAAGCTCAACTCGTCCCATTTATAGCAAGTACGTTTATTTTACCTAATATAATCAAAGGTGAAGAAAATAACGAGATTAGCCATATTCCGGTTCAAAAATTAACTAGTCATAGTGCTATTGAAGCAACAATTAAGTTAATTAACCTACTGTTTATCCATAATAAATCTGAAGAAATTAGCAATAAATCGGCTATCCGACTACCTGGTGTTATCTGTATCCAAACTGAATTAAAAACATATCGGGAATTTAATGCGTTAATATCAAAGATTAATGAATTAAAAGTACAGATAAAAACAATCGTTACACAAATAAATGAAACTCAACGTTTTGAATTTATTAGAGAAAGCCTTCATGGGTTATTAACATTAAATACCTATCGCACCCTCACCTCACTAGTCGATATTGATACCATTAATTTTGGATGGGCCAATAAAAAAATCATCAATAAAGTAACCAAAGAAACCGTATTAAGCCGTTTACAAGCAAGTTTAGAAAGTGGTCGCTGCCCTTTACATATCCCTAAAGAACATTGGCAATTACAAATAGAAAGCGATATTCAATTGATCTACTCGTTACCCCATGATGCGATTTTAAAAACTCAACGCCCTGTAAAGGTTCAGCCGATAGCGCGAGTCTGGGATAGTTCTCAACAAAAACAAACCCAATTTGCTTGCTCTACCCCCTTATTTGTTTTTGCCCTAGAGAAAACAGTTGCCGAAATAAAAGTTGGTGAATTACACGATTACCATGTAGATAATATCCCACTACGTAACCGGCCAAAAGCTAAGCCAGTAGAATTATTAATCCCACGTTTAAATTTATATATAGAACGTTAAAAAACACCCAATTGTTACCAATATGGGTGTTTCCTCAGTTTATTACATGATATTAGCAAGCCATAAAGTTTATGACTTCATGCTTCCAACCATGTCTTCTGGGCGAACCCATTCATCAAACTGTTCTTCTGTCAGATAATTTAATTTCAATGCTGATTGTTTTAGTGTTAACCCTTCTTTATGAGCTTTCTTAGCAATTTCAGCGGCTTTATCATAACCAATATGGGTATTTAAAGCGGTTACTAACATCAATGATTCATGCAGTAATTTTTCAATGCGCTCACGATTTGGTTCAATACCAATAGCACAATGTTCATTGAAACTACGCATACCATCAGCTAATAAACGGACAGATTGTAAGAAGTTATCAATTACCATTGGGCGAAAAACGTTAAGCTCGAAATTGCCTGATGCGCCACCAATATTAACTGCAACATCATTTCCCATCACTTGCGCACATAGCATTGTTAATGCTTCACACTGTGTAGGGTTAACTTTCCCTGGCATGATTGAGCTGCCTGGTTCGTTCTCTGGTATCGCAATTTCACCAATGCCACAACGAGGACCTGATGCTAACCACCTAACATCATTCGCAATTTTCATTAATGAAGCCGCTAAGCCTTTCAGTGCACCATGAGCATGAACTAAGCTGTCACACGTTGCCAAAGCTTCAAATTTATTAGGTGCAGTGATAAATGGCTGACCCGTTAATTCGGCAATTTTTTTCGCAACACGAACTGCGTATTCAGGATGAGTATTCAACCCTGTACCGACAGCAGTACCACCCAGAGCAAGTTCACAAACATGAGGTATTGAATTCTCAATATGTTTTTCATTGTGTGCTAACATTGCAGCCCAGCCAGAAATTTCTTGGCCTAACGTCAATGGGGTTGCATCTTGTAAGTGGGTACGACCAATTTTGACGATATCTTTGAATTCTTTTGCTTTTGCATCTAAAGTTTTGTGTAAAACTTTTAGTTCAGGTAGTAGATGTTCGCGAATAGCAACCACCGCAGCGACATGCATGGCTGTTGGGAAAACATCATTTGAACTTTGGCTTTTATTAACATCGTCATTTGGGTGAATAAGGCGATCATTACCACGCTGGCCACCGAGGATTTCGCTACCACGGTTAGCTAATACCTCATTCATGTTCATGTTACTTTGCGTACCAGAACCCGTTTGCCATATAGCCAGTGGGAACTCTGTAGGGTGTTTGCCAGCTAATACTTCATCAGCAGCAGCAATGATTGCATCGCCACGCTCTTTGGCTAATAATCCTAGATCCATATTTACACTAGCGGCGGCTTTTTTTGTGATAGCGAGTGCGTGGATTAACGCGACAGGCATTTTTTCTACAGATATACGGAAATGTTCTAAAGAACGCTGCGTTTGCGCGCCCCACAAGTGGTCAGCAGGTACTTCAATAGGTCCCATTGAGTCTTTTTCAATGCGAGTGGCTGCCATTACTATCTCCTTAGGTACATATACAGAATAATTGATTTTAGAATCATCTGCTTGCAGGTAAGCAAATAACCGAGCAGTATAATGCCACAAATTGAATTTCATTTATGAGACTTAGTCGAGCTTATTGTACTGTAATGAAAAGGAAATGAGTTGATTTTTATAAAAAAGAGAATTTTGCTATGCTTAAAATGATAAACAAAGTCCAAAATTATGATTGGGGTAGTAAAACGGCCCTAACTAAGCTATATGGGCTCCCTAACCCTAACCACCTACCAATGGCTGAGCTTTGGATGGGGGCTCACCCCAAAGCGAGCTCAGAAGTTCTCGATGCGCAAAAAAATCAAACTGTTCCCCTTAACACCTTGATTGAGAGTGCCCCTGAATATTATTTGGGTTCGCATATTGCACAAACTTATCATCGATTACCGTACTTGTTTAAGGTACTGTGCGCTGCTCAACCGCTGTCAGTACAAGTACATCCCAACAAAACCTATGCTGAGGTCGGGTTCGCTAAAGAGAATGCAGCGGGTATTCCAGTAGACTCACCTATTCGCAACTATAAAGATGATAACCATAAACCAGAATTAATTTATGCCTTAACACCTTTTAAAGCAATGAATGCATTTCGTCCATTGAATGAAATAGCACAATTGCTTGATTTTGTTTCAGCGGCTCATCCGGATATCCAACTATTTGTTCAAGACCCAACAGAAGAAAAGCTATCACGCCTATTTGCACAAATTCTTAATTTAACAGGTGAACAAAAAGAGCTCGCACTTGGAGTACTAAAAGCGGCTTTAAATAGTCGCCAAGGTGAACCGTGGAACTCAATAAAGCAAATGGCAAGTTTATACCCTGAAGATAATGGTTTATTTACCCCACTTCTTCTTAATGTTGTTGAACTGCAACCCGGTGAAGCGATGTTTTTATATGCAAGAACACCGCATGCTTATTTAGAAGGGGTTGGATTAGAGGTCATGGCTAATTCAGATAATGTTCTGCGTGCAGGGTTAACAAATAAACACATAGATGTCCCTGAACTGATTGCGAATATTGACTTTAACCCTACGTCAGCAAAGGATTTATTAAGTATCCCCGAAAAATCTGGAAATATCTGGAAATATAATATTCCAGTAGAAGATTTTTCATTTAATATATATTCTATAAACAACTCGGAGGTTACTCTATCTAACGATACAGCCTCAATTTTATTTTGTATTGAAGGTCAGTTAGTTTTCCGTTCAGGTAATGAAGAAATATGCATAGATTCTGGTGAGTCTGTTTTTCTACCTGCTTATGAGAAAAGTATTACCATTAACGGCAATGGTAAGCTTGCCCGAGTTTTTAATAAGTAGTGTCATATTCTGTATTTAACCGTTTATTTTGTTAAAAAACGGTTATTTAAAACTTATATAATTTTATAAGTACGTTTATAACGTACTGAAAGGATGGATGTTTATAATGAAAAAGTCATTAGTCGCGGTTGGTGTTATTGTAGCTCTGGGCGCTGTATGGACGGGTGCATCGTGGTATACAGGTTCAAAAGTAAAAGATGAACTTGACAGAGTGATCCTCAAAACCAACGATTTTTTTGCTGTAAATGTGCCTGAAGCAGGTTTGAATTTCAAAGTAGAAAACTATGAAAAAGGCGTTTTCTCTTCTAAAGCTGACATCGTAATTACTTCAGCTGATTCAGTAACACCTGATGATTCTATCATATTTAAGACTAATATTGATCATGGCCCATTCCCATTATCACAAGTTGCTAAGTTTAATTTGTTGCCAAAACTGGCTGCTACTCAAATAGAATTAGCAAATAATGCAACAACTAAAGAGCTTTTTGAAGCAACCAAAGGAAAGCCGTTTGTTAATGGTTCTGCTGTCATTGGTTATAGCAAAAGTATCGATACTAACTTAGAGCTTATCCCAGTTGAATATAGCAAAGATGATATTTCGCTATCGTTTAGCGGCTCTAAATTTGATGTTTCAACTACAGCAGACTTAGAGTCTGTCGATGCATCAATAATCACTGATAACTTTGTGATGGGTAAAGCAGATAAATCAGAAACAATGACCGTTAAAGGGTTAAAATTAGTTTCTAATGTCAAAAAATCACAATATGGTTTCTACACAGGAACACAAGAATTTGTGATTGCAGATACAGACTTCAATATCCCAGAAACAAAATTCTCATTTAAAGATTTTAAAATCGCCAGTGATACTTCTATCAACGGTGAAGATGTTAAAGGTAACATTTCTTACAGTATTGGTGACATTAAAGCATTAGAACAAAATTTAGGTTCAGGCCAAGTCACTGTTGCAATTGAAAAACTAGATGCTAAAGCATTAGGTAAATTTGTAGAACAATACAACAAAGCCTTAGCAGAAGGTTTAGCAACTGGTGACCCATCAGAAGCTACTGAACGTTTAGCCATGGAAATGATGTCAACCACATTGCCTGAGCTAATGAAAAGCAAACCTGTATTCACAGTTAGCCCGCTATATTGGAAAAATGAAGCTGGCCAAAGCTCTGTTGACTTAAATGTCACTTTCAATAAATGGAACCAAGACGAAATCACCGCGTTGGCAATGTCTAATAAAGTTGATGAAGCATTCAAACAATTGATTTCTTCTTTTGATTTTAACCTGAAGCTGAATAAGCCAATGGTAATTGAATCCATGACACAAGCCATGATTTTAGACCAAGGCGTTCCAGTTGATGCTGAAACTAAAAAAGAAATGAAAGGTATGGTGACATCTGAATTTGCAGGTGTACAGCAAATGTTGACTTCGGATATGTTCTCTTCCCCGTTTGAAGAAATGTTTATGACCGATGAAGAACGCGCTGAAAAAGCTAAACAGAAAAAATCACCTTGGATGATTGATAGCGAAAATGATTTAACAATGACGATCAAATTCGCTGGTAACGACCTGACATTCAACAATGATAAGTACACCTTAGCTGAGTTCTTGACTAAGATGAAAATCATGTCTGGACCTGAAGACGAGTTAGAATATGACGCTCAACCAGCTCCAGGTGCGGAAATCGCACCAGAAATTGGTAATGAGCCTGAGTTAGCACCACAAGCTGAAACACCTGCTAACTAATCAAACTCAAGCTAATAGAAAAAACGCTAGTCAATTATGACTGGCGTTTTTTTTATCACCAACATTTCGGTGACGAACATCACAAATTAAATGTAATTTTTTATTATGTTTCACATTTTACGTGATTTACAATTGCTTTTAGCTAAATAACGGCCAAAATAAGGAAAGAAAACAGATAAAGGATCATCCCGTGATAAATACCCGTCTCCCTTTAACCGACTTACACCGTCACCTTGATGGTAATATCCGACCGGAAACTATTCTTTCACTAGCTGAACAGCACCATATTCAATTACCCGCAACAGAACTTGAGGCATTACGCCCTCATGTACAAATTATAGGACAGGAAGCTGATTTAGTCGGTTTTTTGTCAAAATTAGATTGGGGGGTTTCAGTACTCGCTGATTTAGATGCCTGCCGCCGTGTTGCATTTGAAAATGTAGAAGATGCGTTTAATGCGGGGATTGATTATGCAGAGCTTCGTTTTTCACCTTACTACATGGCGATGAAGCACCACTTACCTGTCGAAGGTGTCGTGGAAGCGATTATTGATGGTGTACAAGCAGGTTGCAAACAATTTGAAATCAAAATTAATTTGATCGGAATTTTAAGTCGCACGTTTGGGCAGCATGCTTGCTCTACTGAATTACAAGGGCTTTTAGCTCATCGCCATCATTTGTGTGCTTTAGACCTCGCTGGAGATGAACTTGGTTTTCCAGGGGAATTATTTGAGTCTCACTTCATAAAAGCCAGAGATGCAGGTTTAAATATTACCGTTCATGCAGGTGAGGCTGCGGGAGCAGAGAGTATTTGGCATGCAATTAATGTATTAGGTGCGCAACGAATTGGCCATGGTGTAAAAGCAATTGAAGACCCCGCTCTAATTGATTATTTAGTGAAGCACCAAATCGGTATGGAAAGTTGCTTAACTTCCAATATCCAAACTAGCACTGTCTCATCATTAGCTAAACACCCGTTAAAGGCCTTTTTACAGCATGGGGTATTAGCATCAATAAATACTGATGACCCAGCAGTGCAAGGAATTGAGTTACGTTATGAATATGAAGTCGCAGCACCACAAGCAGGCTTGACCGCTGCTGAAATCGAGCAAGCTCAACGTAATGGCCTTGCTATCGCATTTTTATCCACAAATGAGAAAAATGCACTGTTAGAAAAAGCAGCTAAACGATAAAAACTAAAGGGCATCACACTGGGTGCCCTCATTCATTCCACTCACTGCATTTTGACTCGCCCTTTTTCCCTAGTAAGCCATTAATTAGCACAGAGTTAATGTATGTTCTTTATAAAAAAACACCCACAGTATGTTGTAACTAAAATAGAATAAAAGTAAACAGCATTGACTTGAGGTGGTGCCATATCCTCAAGTCAATAATATATTATTTAGTTAATAACCGTTTAGCGTAACGCTGAGCCAATACAGCACTAACCATCAGCTGAATTTGGTGGAAAATCATTAAAGGAAGTAAGATCACCCCTACCGTTGCCGCAGGAAACAATACATTAGCCATTGGAACCCCATTAGCTAAACTTTTTTTAGACCCACAAAATACAATAGTAATCTCATCTTCTTTACTAAAACCAAGCAAGCGTGCGGCTAATGTGTTAACCACTATGACAATAAATAAAATGACACAAGTGACAACCACTATCATCAGTAAAGAAAATGCGTCGATTTTCTGCCATATTCCCTCAACGACAGCTTCACTAAATGCAACATAAACAACTAATAGTATAGAGGAACGGTCAGTTATATTGACTAATTTACGGTGGCGATTAATCCAATTAACAATTAAAGGTCGCGCTAAGTGCCCTACTACAAATGGTAACATTAACTGTAATAATATTGAGCCAATTGCATTAAGCGTATCGACCGCCTGGCTACCATCTGCATCCATTAAAGCACCGACTAAAATAGGAGAAAGGAATACGCCAAGAATACTGGATGCTGAAGCGCTACAAATCGCCGCCGCTATATTACCACCTGCAACGGAAGTAAAGGCAATCGCGGACTGTACCGTCGCAGGTAATGCACAAAGGTACAAAAACCCCATATAGACAGTGGGTGACATCCATTCAGGAACGATGACAGCGAGCCCTAATCCTACAATAGGAAATAAAATAAACGTGCTCGCAAAAACTAACAGGTGCAGACGCCAATGGCCTATACCTGCCACTATTGATTCCCTTGATAACTTTGCACCATGCATAAAGAACAACAATGCGATTGCGGCAGTTGTTAGGTATTGAAAGCCCGTTTTTATTTCCCCTTCACAAGGAAAAAGGCTAGCAATAATTACAACGCCTATCATGATAAGTAAAAATGGGTCTATTCTTAGTTTAGCTAGCAGGTTCATTCTGTTTTCCATAATAAAAGCCAGTTACATAGACTGGCTTTATGATAGGTCGTGGACTCAAAAAATTGATTCAATAGTACGCTTTTCTGTTGCTGAACGTATTCCTGCTTCGATAAGCTTCATGATATCAATGGCTTCACTTGGTGTGACCGGATTGGGTTTATTATGGCGTATCGCATCATAAATAGCTTGGTAATACCCACCATAATTACCTTTTTCGTTAGGCCAAGGTTGTGTGATAAGCGCCTCACCTTGTGACAGGGTCACGATTCCAGTGTTGTCATCTACGCCCCACTTTTCACCTTCTGGTTTCATTCCACTTTTTAGACAATCTTCTTGCGGGTCTAAACCATACTTTACATAGCTACCTTTCATACCATGAATAACATAAATTGGCATAGGTGCGGCTGCTAACGTGGTCGCATGTAAAACCACCTTTTTAGTTGCATATTGTAATATGACATGAAAGTAGTCTACCGCTTCCGCATTCGGGCGGATCATAGCAAGATCAGCGGTGATCCCCATCGGCTTACCAAAATATTGCAGTACTTGGTCTAATAAGTGCGGTCCTAAATCATACCAAATACCTGAGCCCGGAATATTCGCTTCACGCCATCTTTGCCTTACCATTGGCCGGTAGCGATCAAAGTGTGACTCATAATATTTAATATCACCAAGACAACCATCTTGAAGTATTTTTTTGACAGTTAGAAAGCCAGAGTCCCACCGACGATTATGATAGATAGAAAGCAATTTCCCTGACTGTTCTGCTTGTTGTTTAAGTTGTTCTGCTTGTGCAACGTCTAGAGTAAATGGTTTATCAACAACCACATGTTTGCCCGCGGATAATGCCGCTTTAGCTAAAGGAAAGTGAGTTTCATTTGGCGTTGGGATCACCACTAATTCAATGTCATTATCAGCAAAAATAGCTTCTGGAGATGCAACAACATTGACATTTGGCCAATCCGCCTTAACTTTATTAGGGTCACTCGTTGAAATTGCAGTTAAATCATACTCTTTTAGAAAACCTAAGAAAGGCGCATGAAAGGTTTTACTTGCATAGCCATAACCTATGACCCCTACTTTAATCGGTTTAGACATATTGACCTCATACAAAAACAAACTCAGAAAGATATAAAAAGTACCATCAGAATGAATTAAATGGCAAATATATCTATGATAGGATTATAAAATACCCTAGGATCTTCTACCGCTATTTTGCAAAAATGGATGTTTACTTATGTCTTCAGTTTATAATGCTAACCGTATCACTGGCTGGTTACTGCTGCCAGCTATGTATCTGTTGCTAACGTTTTTAGCCGTATGCAGTATGACAGTCATGTATTGCATTAAATTTTATGAAATTGTGAGCACAGTTGATAATTGGGCAAGCTATATTCCCTTGGCATGGTATCTATCATTTGCTATCGCAATTGCCATGACATTATTTAGTATTCATGTACTGCAACTGATGTTTGCTCATTCAAAACATTTTCCACGTCGTTTTATTATTTGGTTACTTATCTTATTGTTATTAGGTATAAAAACATTTGCATTTTCACCTATTGATGATAATACCGCCTTACAAGTGCTTGCCTGGCCATTACTTGGAGCCGGTTTCTTCGTCCCTTACTTAAAACGTTCACAGCGTGTAAAAATGACTTTCACACAAGATCGATAAGCGCCAGATAAATTGCTTGATATCATAATGATAGTTTAGCTGGCTTAGGTCAGTTTTTGTTCTTTTTTCATTTCAGGCAATAGCATGACTGATTATCTACTACTCTTTATTGGAACGGTGTTGGTTAACAACTTCGTCCTTGTAAAATTTCTTGGTTTATGCCCCTTTATGGGGGTGTCAACTAAGCTTGAACCCGCTATAGGAATGGGGTTAGCAACAACCTTTGTTCTAACACTAGCTTCGATAAGCTCATGGTTGATTGACACCCTGATACTTGTTCCACTCGATCTTATCTATTTACGCACGCTAAGCTTTATTTTGGCGATAGCAGTAGTAGTTCAATTTACTGAAATGGTTGTCAGAAAAACTAGCCCTACGCTTTATCGCTTATTAGGTATTTTCTTACCACTAATTACGACTAACTGCGCGGTTCTTGGCGTTGCATTACTAAATATCAACATGTCCCATACTTTTATGCAATCTGCCGTCTACGGCTTTGGTGCAGCTGTTGGGTTCTCATTAGTAATGGTGTTATTTGCCGCAATCAGAGAGCGGCTAGCTGTTGCCAATGTCCCTGCCCCGTTTCGTGGCTCATCAATTGGCTTAATTACTGCCGGCTTGATGTCACTCGCATTTATGGGCTTTAGTGGTTTGGTGAAATTCTAATGATGTCAGTCTGGATTGCTATCGGCATATTAGCCGTTTTTGGTCTTATATTTGGCCTTATTTTGGGCTATGCCTCTTTGCGTTTTAAAGTTGAAGCCGACCCTATCGTTGAACAAGTCGAAGCGATTTTACCCCAAAGCCAGTGTGGTCAATGTAGCTACCCAGGTTGCCGCCCCTATGCAGAAGCCGTGGCTAACAATGGGGAAATGATCAACAAATGTGCACCTGGTGGTGAGCAAGTTATGTTAAAAATTGCTGAGCTACTAAATGTTGATCCACAACCTATTGATGGTGACGAAGCGGCGCAAAACCCTGTGCGTAAAGTGGCTATCATTGATGAACAAAACTGTATTGGTTGTACCAAGTGCATTCAAGCTTGCCCTGTTGATGCTATTGTTGGCGCGACCCGCGCTATGCACACTGTGATTGAAGATTTATGTACGGGCTGTGACCTGTGTGTTGCCCCGTGCCCTACTGATTGTATTGAACTTGTTCCTGTGAAAACGACTACCGCTAACTGGAAATGGGATTTAAACGCCATTCCCGTTAAAAATATTAATGTTGAACCCAATGAACAGCCATTAACGCAAGCGAGAGGTAATACTCATGCTTAAGCTGTTTAGTTGGTTAAAAAAAGAGAATATTTGGGATTTTAACGGCGGTATTCATCCGCCTGAAATGAAATTACAATCAAGTCAAACCCCCATGCGTATTGCCTCAGTGCCTAATGAGTTAATTATACCATTACAGCAGCATCTAGGCCCTGAAGGTGAATTAATTGTGCAAGTGGGTGAATATGTCCTAAAAGGCCAGCCCCTCACTAAAGGATTGGGTCGTACAGTACCTGTTCATGCCTCTACATCTGGCGTAATAACAGCCATTGAACCGATGGTAACAGCGCACCCATCAGGTTTGAAAGAGCTATGTGTTCGTATTCAATCGGATGGCAATGATACCTGGTGCACATTGAGTCCTGAAGCAGATTACACACAATTGTCTCAAGCTGAATTACTGCAAAAAATAGAGCAAGCGGGTATTGCGGGTCTTGGTGGTGCTGGCTTCCCTACTGCCTCAAAATTAGCAGGTGGAAAAGAAGCAATTAAAACCTTAATTATTAATGCTGCCGAGTGTGAACCGTATATCACTGCAGATGATAGGTTAATGCAAGAACATGCTCAGGAAGTTATCGAAGGTTGCCGAGTATTACAGCACTTATTAAACCCAGACCAAGTCTTAATTGGGATTGAAGATAATAAACCAGAAGCGATCCGCGCTTTAAAACACGCGCTGAGCAAACAAGATCAACAGATATTCATACGGGTTATACCGACCAAATACCCATCAGGTGGTGCTAAGCAGCTCACAAAAATATTAACCGGTAAGGAAGTCCCTTCTGGTGCCCGTTCATCACAAATTGGCGTATTAATGCAAAATGTAGGCACCGTAGTGGCGATAAAACGCGCGGTTATTGATGGGCAACCATTGATTGAACGTGTAGTGACCGTTACTGGTGATGCTATTAGCAAACCGGGGAATTTTTGGACTCGTTTAGGCACTCCTGTTAAACACCTATTACAACAAGCAGGTTTTAATCCAGAGCCGGAACAAATGGTAATCATGGGCGGGCCATTAATGGGCTTTACCCTACCGGACCTAAATGTACCTGTTGTTAAAATTTGTAATTGCCTGTTGGTTCCAACATCTGAAGAAATGGGGGCTGAATCTCCCGAAGAAGCTTGTATCCGCTGTGGGCTGTGTGTAGAAGCATGCCCAGCTGCTTTGTTACCCCAACAGCTTTATTGGTTTAGCAAAGGCGAAGAACATGAAAAAGCACAAAAGCACAATCTGTTCGACTGTATTGAGTGTGGAGCATGCGCCTATGTTTGTCCTAGTAATATTCCGCTAGTTCAATATTACCGCCAAGAAAAAGCAGAAATTCGTGAAATTGCCCAAGAGGAACGCCGAGCCGCAGAAGCAAAACTTCGTTTTGAAGCTAAGCAATTACGGATGGAACGAGATAAGAAAGCACGTGAAGAGCGGCATAAGAAAGCCGCCGTACAAGTTGATAACGCAGGTAAAGACGCTGTTAATGCGGCTTTAGCTCGGGTCAAAGCAAAACAAAGTACCGCCTCTGATCCGGTTAAAATCATTTCAGGCGAATTACCAGATAATAGTGCTGTCATTGCAGCCCGTGAAGCACGTAAAGCACAAGCTCGAGCTAAACAAGCTGAGAAATTAGCAGCGGCTCAAGTTGAGCAGAACAATCCAGACACTCACGATGACCCACGCAAAGCAGCGGTAGCGGCTGCCATTGCCCGTGCTAAGGCGAAGAAAGCGGCTCAGCAACCTACTGCGGCTGAACCGGTGGCAGAAACAACTCCCGATACAGATGTCGACCCACGCAAAGCAGCGGTAGCGGCTGCCATTGCCCGCGCTAAGGCGAAGAAAGCGGCTCAGCAACCTACTGCGGCTGAACCGGTGGCAGAAACAACTCCCGATACAGATGTCGACCCACGCAAAGCAGCGGTAGCGGCTGCTATTGCCCGTGCTAAGGCGAAAAAAGCGGCTCAGCAACCTACTGCGGCTGAACCGGTGGCAGAAACAACTCCCGATACAGATGTCGACCCGCGCAAAGCAGCGGTAGCGGCTGCCATTGCCCGCGCTAAGGCCAAGAAAGCGGCTCAGCAACCTACTGCGGCTGAACCGGTGGCAGAAACAACTCCCGATACAGATGTCGACCCACGCAAAGCGGCGGTAGCGGCTGCTATTGCCCGTGCTAAGGCGAAAAAAGCGGCTCAGCAACCTACTGCGGCTGAACCGGTGGCAGAAACAACTCCCGATACAAATGTCGACCCACGCAAAGCAGCGGTAGCGGCTGCTATTGCCCGTGCTAAGGCGAAAAAAGCGGCTCAGCAACCTACTGCGGCTGAACCGGTGGCAGAAACAACTCCCGATACAGATGTCGACCCACGCAAAGCAGCGGTAGCCGCTGCTATTGCGCGTGTTAAGGCGAAAAAAGCGGCTCAAGCAGCGCAAGTTGCCCAAGAAGAGTTAACTCCAGCCGCAAAACAACCTATTGAAGAAGAAACTGACCCGCGGAAAATTGCGGTTGCTGCTGCTATAGCTCGAGTAAAAGCGAAGCAGGCTCAAAAACAAAATGAACAAATGACGACAGAGTAAGTGATAACCAGATGAAATTTAGGCCTATTGACGCAAAAAATCGCCGTTTAAAAATTGCGAGTGCACCATTTACTCATAACAAACAAAGCACGAGTTTAGTCATGCTTTGGGTACTTTTAGCTGCAATACCCGGTATCGCAGTTCAAATTTATTTTTTTGGGGTTGGCACTCTGTTCCAAATATTGTTAGCCATGTTAACAGCCGTACTAACGGAAGCTGTTTCTATTAGGCTACGTGAAAAGCCCATTGTTCCTGTATTGAAAGATAATTCAGCGATTGTCACTGCCTTATTATTAGGGGTTAGTCTTCCCCCCTTAGCCCCTTGGTGGCTTATCGTCTTAGGGACTTTCTTTGCGATTACTATTGCTAAACAATGTTACGGTGGTTTAGGTCAGAACCCTTTTAACCCAGCGATGGTGGGTTATGTGGTGTTATTAATCTCTTTCCCTGTCCACATGACAAATTGGCTTCCACCACATGAGTTACAGAACCTTTCTATCTCCCCCTTAGATAGTTTGTCCGTCATTTTTAATGGTCATACCTTAACGGGTATCTCTCTTGAACAGCTTCGAACAGGAGTTGACGGAATGAGCCAAGCAACCCCTCTGGACAGTTTTAAAACCGGTTTGCTGACCCATTCAGTCACCGAAGTACTACAGCAACCTATTTTACAAGGGTCACTAGCAGGGATTGGTTGGCAATGGGTCAACGTTGCTTACCTGATTGGTGGTTTAATTATGATCAACCGCCGGATAATTAGCTGGCACATACCGCTTTCGTTCTTAGGGACATTGGCAATTTTATCCGTAGTTAGCTATTTAATTGATGACAGCCGCTTTGCACCACCACTGGTTCAATTACTTTCAGGTGCCACGATGTTAGGCGCATTTTTCATTGCGACAGACCCAGTGACTGCCTCAACAACCCCTAAAGGTCGAATTATTTTTGGTGTAATAATTGGTTTCTTGGTTTGGGTGATCCGTGTATTTGGCGGCTATCCAGATGCTGTCGCATTTGCAGTGTTATTGGCGAATATAACCGTACCGTTAATTGATTACTATACGCAGCCACGTGCGTACGGTCATGGACATAAATAAGGGCCACCGATGTTAAATACAATGCGACGCCATGGTGTCATCTTAGCTATCTTTGCAGCAGGAACTACCGCTCTGAGTGCAGTTGTCTATACGTTAACTAAAGATACCATTGCTAAACAAGCTGCTATTATGCAGAAAAAGTTACTCGACCAAGTTATACCTAGCAATTTATATGATAATGATTTAACCAAAGAATGTTATTTAGTCAAAAATGAAGCCATACTGGGCAATACGCAACCAAGGCACCTCTATATTGCCCGTAAAAATGGTGAACCTGTTGCTGCTGCTTTAGAAACAACGGCTTTAGATGGTTATTCAGGTGCAATTCATCTATTAGTAGGTACCGATTTCAACGGGACAGTCCTTGGTGTTCGAGTCACTGAACACCATGAAACGCCTGGTCTAGGTGATAAAATTGAGACACGCATTTCAGATTGGATCACCTATTTTAGTGGTAAAAAGATTAATTCAGATAATGACCCCAAATGGGCAGTTAAAAAAGACGGCGGCGAGTTTGACCAATTTACAGGGGCAACCATAACCCCTCGTGCGGTGGTCAACGCCACTAAACGCACCGCCGTTTTTATGCAACATGTTCCGCAACAACTGTCGAATTATCCGAGCTGTGGAGAAGAATAATGAGTGAAACTAAAGACCTGTTACTGCAAGGGTTATGGAAAAATAACTCAGCTTTGGTCCAATTATTAGGGCTTTGCCCTCTCCTTGCTGTTTCATCAACAGCAACAAATGCCCTAGGCCTCGGTTTAGCGACTACATTAGTTTTAGTTTGCACTAATATTGCGGTGTCTGCGCTACGACGTTGGGTACCATCAGAGATCCGTATTCCAATCTATGTCATGATTATTGCTTCGGTGGTGAGTGCAGTACAAATGTTAATTAATGCGTATGCATTTGGGCTATATGAGTCTCTTGGTATTTTTATCCCGCTGATCGTCACTAACTGTATTGTCATTGGCCGTGCAGAGGCATATGCATCGCGTAACCCTGTTCCATTATCAGCGTTAGATGGGTTCGCCATGGGATTAGGAGCAACAGCGACCTTATTTGTGCTTGGCTCTATTCGTGAAATTTTAGGCAATGGAACTTTATTTGATGGCGCTGACCTTTTATTAGGTTCTTGGGCAACATCTCTTCGTATTGAGGTATTACACCTTGATTCTCCTTTTTTACTCGCTATGCTACCTCCGGGCGCCTTTATTGGCCTAGCCTTGCTATTAGCGGCAAAATACCTAATTGATGAAAAAATGAAGAAAAGAGCTGCTTTACAATTGGGCCAACAACCCACTCGTGAGTATGAAAAACAACAAGGTTGTGGCAGCCATATTTCTTAATAATGATATTATTGTGAGCAATGAATAAATCAAAACGTATTGAAATACTAACTCGTCTACGCGATAACAACCCACATCCTACGACAGAGTTACAATTTAACTCCCCGTTTGAGTTACTGATAGCTGTTTTGCTTTCCGCTCAAGCGACTGATGTGAGCGTCAATAAAGCAACGGCAAAACTATACCCCGTCGCGAATACCCCCGAAGCCATAATGGCTCTCGGCGTCGATGGTATTAAAGAATATATTAAAACTATCGGGTTATTTAATACCAAAGCAGAAAGCGTATATAAAACCTGTAAGATTTTAGTCGAAAAGCACCACAGCCAAGTACCCGAAGATAGAGATGCACTCGAAGCCTTGCCCGGCGTAGGCCGTAAAACAGCAAATGTTGTGCTTAACACCGCGTTCGGTTGGCCAACTATTGCGGTTGATACTCATATTTTTCGGGTATGTAATCGCACTAATTTTGCACCGGGGAAAAATGTCGTTGAAGTCGAAGAGAAACTACTCAAGGTTGTTCCTGCAGAGTTTAAAGTCGATTGCCATCATTGGTTTATTTTACATGGCCGTTATACCTGTATTGCACGCAAACCTCGTTGCGGCTCCTGTATTATTGAAGATTTATGTGAATTTAAAGAAAAAATATACCCTGAAGATTAACTTAGTTATGGCTCTATTTGGTTATAGGAAAAACAGTCTGTTAGCGACTAATCTTGTTTGTAACGCATTTTTTCCTTGCTCTAAGACTTTGTCTTACGTAACAATAGAGCCAAACTCAACCTCAATTAAACGGTAAGTATGTTTCAAAACAACCCACTGCTCGCGCAACTTAAACAGACGTTACATGCCCAGACCCCACGCGTTGAAGGGCTGGTAAAAAGCACAGAAAAAGGTTTTGGCTTTCTCGAAGTTGATGGCCAAAAAAGTTACTTTATTCCACCTCCACAAATGAAAAAAGTAATGCACGGTGACCGTGTAATTGCCAGTGTTCATACAGATAAAGACCGTGAATTTGCTGAACCGGAAGAGCTTGTTGAGCCTTTTTTAGATAGGTTTGTTGGGAAAATTCAGAAAAAAGAAAATGATAATCGCTTATTTGTCATTCCCGACCATCCTTCACTCAAAGATATGATTTCCTGCCGTCCCATTAACGGCCTTACCCACGAATTTAAGCAAGATGATTGGGTTGTTGCCCACATGCGCCGTCACCCTTTAAAAGGTGATAAAGGCTTTTATGCAGAAATTACCGAATACATTACTGAGGGTGATGACCATTTTGCACCTTGGTGGGTAACGTTACGGCGTCACCAATTAGACCGTGACGAACCGCAAATGGTTGATAGTGAACGTGACGATCAAGGCATTGAACGGACTGACTTAACCCATTTGCATTTCGTTACTATTGATAGCGCAAGCACTGAGGATATGGATGACGCCCTGTATGTTGAAAAAACAGCAGATGGCGATTTAAAACTTTTCATCGCCATTGCCGACCCTACAAGCTATATCCACGAAGGGAGTGAACTTGATAAACTGGCATTAGCGCGCTCTTATACCAACTATTTGCCCGGTTTCAATATCCCGATGCTGCCGCGTAAATTATCTGATGACCTGTGCTCCTTACGCCCAAATTTACGTCGCCCTGCTTTAGTTTGTACAACGTTAATTAAATCAGATGGTAGTATCGATAATAATATTGAGTTTTTCAGTGCTTGGGTTGAATCAAAAACAAAACTGGTTTATGAGGAAGTCTCTGATTGGCTTGAAAATGTAGGTATTTGGCAACCAGCAAATGATACAGATAAACAGCAAATCGAACTACTCAAAGAAATGGCTGATAAACGGTTACAATGGCGTGAAAATAATGCTTTAGTCTTTAAAGACCGCCCAGATTATCGTTTCGTGCTAGATGATAAAGGAAATGTAGTAGATATCGTTTCTGAACGTCGTCGCAGCTCAAATCGTATTGTTGAAGAAGCAATGATCACCGCTAACCTCTGCGCAGCTGCTGTATTAAAAGAAAAATTAGGTTTTGGCGTATTCAACGTGCATATGGGGTTTGAACCTCTGCAAATTGAACAGGTTGTCCAAACACTCAAAGACCATGGTATTGAAACAACTTCTGAGTCTTTGCTATCCCTAGAAGGTTTCCGCCAACTACGTCGTCAGTTAGATGCACAACCAACCCAATTCCTTGATAGCCGCATCCGTCGTTACCAAACCTTTGCAGAGGTTAAAGCGGACCCCGGTCCACACTTTGGTTTAGGTTTTGATGCATATGCCACATGGACTTCCCCAATCCGGAAATATACCGATATTGTTAACCATCGGCTATTAAAGTCCATCATTGCAGGCAAACCTTCACCTGATAAACCCTCAGAGGAACTATCAATAAAACTAGCCGAACGCCGTCGTGCCAACCGCATGGCGGAACGTGATGTTGGGGACTGGTTATATTCTCGATACTTAAAACCATTTGCAGGGACTGACACAAAGTTCCCAGCAGAAATCATTGATATCACCCGTGGCGGTATACGAGTTCGGTTAGTGGATAATGGCGCAGTCGCATTTGTTCCTGCACCGTTTATTCATAGTGTACGTGATGAAATCCAATGTAGCCAAGAAACCGGGGCTGTACTCATTAAAGGTGAACAAGCCTATCAATTGAACGATATTATTAACGTTACTATCGCAGAAGTTCGTATGGAAACACGTAATATTGTTGCACGCCCAGCAGAATAACTATTCTTGTGCTAATATTTAAAGACCATAAGTTAATGCTTATGGTCTTTTCTTTGTCTAACAATCCGTCATTTGGTTAAAGTTCGCATTAAACGTTAAATTTCGCTGTCCTTGCAAAACATTTTCCTGATTATTCTTATTCGTAATTGTACGTGTCATGGTATTTTATGATTTGTCTAATACGCACTAAGGGTTATAAAAATGAAAATAGTCAGCAAACGTATTTTATCATTCATGGTGATCGCCACTGTCGCTATTAGTGTCAGTGCGTGTTCCAACATGTCTAAGCGTGATAAAAACACAGCAATTGGTGCAGGTGTAGGTGCTGTTGGTGGTGCTGTCCTAACGGGAGGAAGTTCATTAGGTACCGTAGGTGGTGCTGCTATTGGTGGGATTATCGGTCATCAGGTTGGCAAATAAGGCACTACTAACTACACTTTGCCCGCGCTTTCATTCACGCTCCTTAGTTTTTAAATAGCGCTCTTTACGAGCGCTATTTTATGGCTTTAGCCACCCGCTAATTTAACTTGAAAACCTTTGGCTTCGAGGTGTTGTTTTATCACATCGCGCTTATCACCTTGAATTTCGATATTACCCTCTTTTACTGCACCACCACAGCCGCATTTTTTTTTAAGTTCTGCAGCCAGTTTATTTAGTTCAGTATCGTCAAGATCAGTTCCAGTGATCACACAAACCCCTTTCCCTTTACGTCCAGAAGTCTCACGGCGTATCCTTACCACTCCATCACCTTTGGGCCTTTCGATTTGTGGTTTTTCTTCTGCTATACGCCCTACATCTGTACTGTAGACCAATCGGCTGTTGTGTTCACTCATACTAAACCTTTAATAGATTGATTGATTTGCTGTAAGGTCAATGCGGGGTTTTCACTACGCGTTATAGGCCGGCCAATAACCATATAATCTACCCCTGCTTTTATTGCATCTTGCGGCGTCATAATACGACGCTGATCACCAACCTCACTCCCAGCAGGACGGATACCTGGGGTGACTAATTTAAAGTCAGAGCCGCATAATGTTTTCAGTCGTTGTGCTTCATGGGCGGAACAAACCACACCATCAAGACCACATTCTTTAGTGAGCAAAGCCAATCGTTCTGCATGTATAGCAGGAGATACGTTAATACCCACACCCACTAAGTCAGACTCATCCATACTGGTTAACACGGTCACAGCCGTCAACAACGGTGCCTCTTTCCCATAGACCTCAAGTGCTTGGCGGGCAGCTTCCATCATTCGAGCACCGCCACCAGCATGAACATTTACCATCCATACCCCCATTTCTGCAGCAGCAGCTACAGCACGAGCAACGGTATTCGGAATATCATGGAATTTTAAATCTAAAAAAACATCAAAACCACGCTCATGGAGCGATTTAACAAATTGAGGACCATTAAAAGTGAACATTTCTTTGCCTACTTTTAAGCGGCAATCACGAGGATCTAAGCGCTCAACAAACGCCAAAGCTGCGTTAGCATCTTCATAATCAAGTGCCACAATGATTGGCGAATATGTCTGGTTCTCAGTTGAGGAAATCATTTCTTAGCCTTTAAAAAGTCATATTTATTTGAAAAAAGTGACGCTGTCACTGCCCATCTAACCCGCGAATTGGTTTTATTGTGTCCCAAGAGCGACAAGATGGGCAATGCCAATATAATGAGTGCGAAGTGAAACCGCATTTATGGCAGCGATAATCCGGTTTTGTACGAATTTGTTCCCCGACCATTTTACGTAATAAGATCAAGCTTTCTTTTGCTCGACCTTCTTCAGCTTCTTGTAAATGGTAGTCCATTAAGCGATAGAATAAGCGCATGGTTGGGTGACGTTGAATTTGGTCATTAATGTAACTCGCCGCAGCTTCATGATTTTGTTGTTCAACGATAATATCTGCAAGATAGAGTTCGGCAATTGCACCTGAATTACCCGCAACACATTGACGAAGGTAATTCTCCCATTCATTAGATTGCCCTGTATGTTGATAACAGTCATAAAGTAAAGGAAGAGTATCTGCAACAAGTTCTCTATCTTGTTCATAGACCTGTTTTAGCACATTAATTGCTTTATCATAATTACCTTGCTCAATAAATAACCGCCCTTTCATTATTGAGACACGAGCACAGTTTTTATCCGCTTGTTCTGCTTTATTTAATAATGTAAGGGCATCGTCAAGGTCATCACTGGCTAATTGTTGAGTCGCTAACTCACAGTAAAAATGTGCAATCTGTTCACGTAATTCATTATGACCTAACTTTACCAATTTACCGGCGGCCTCAATGGCATTTGTCCAATCACTCGTTAATTGATAAATATTTAAAAGCGATTGTAATGCACTGAGTTTGAAATCCACCTCATCAGTGAGTTGCTGGAACATGCTTTCAGCACGGTCATAAACCCCCGCCGCCATATAATCACGACCAAGTTGCTGAGTTGCCAAAAGACGCTGTTCAAAAGATAACGCCGCACTTTCCACCAGCGATTGGTGAATACGAATGGCGCGTTCAACTTCCCCGCGTGAACGAAATAAATTACCGAGAGTAAGGTGGGCTTCAAAAGCGGAGCTATCTTCATTTTTTAGCATATCGAGGAATAAATCGACAGCTTTATCTTGTTGATTAGATAATAGAAAGTTCACGCCTGTCACATAATCACGTGACAAGCGATTCGCATGTTGTTGCTTATCTTGTTGAGCACTTCTGCGCCCCATGTACCAACCATAAGCAGCAGCGACTGGTAGCAGCAGAAACAGCAACTCGAACATACAGGATTATTCCTTGTTCTGAGCCGTCACTAATGAGGTTGAGTCAGAAATATTACTTTCTCCAGCACCTAATTGTGATTCTAAACGTCTAATTTTACGACGTGCATTTTTTAGACTAACCACCATGCGCAGATAGAATACCGCACACACCAACCAGCCTAGCACAAAACCGACACCAAAAAGTGATGCAAGCAGGGTCGATAATGAGAAATCCCCTTTTGCAATCAGGTAGTTAAATGTAATAACCTGATCATTGCTTGAACCTAGCGTAATCGAAATAATAAAAAATGCGACAGCTAGTAATAAAATCAGAAAGTATTTCACATTTTTTCCCGTTATCAGTTCTTATTCATTCAATAATATCTACCTGATAAGGTAGCATTTCCAGCGCATTCAGACAAAGTAATTTATTTTATACAACGCTTAATTCAACCTAAAAATACCCTATCTCTCACTGCTTGCTATCACTGCTTGCTGAAAGATTAGTCTGCTTTGCTTCTAAACCAACGAAATTGCAATACCCCGTACCCTAATATTGCAAAGCTAGCGCTGATGACTACTGAAGCAATAATGTCAATTGGCCAGTGCATTCCTAATAGCATACGACTAAATGCGATACCTTCCGCCCAAACAGCGAGGCCTATCGCTAATATATACAGACGTTGCTGCCAAAAAAGAGCAATCAGCAATAAAGCCCAACCAGCAGCAAATAACATGTGCCCTGATGGAAATGAATACCCTGTTTCAGCTTGCCAATGCTTACGTTGCCATTTAGCAACAGAGTTATCCTGCTTAACGGTATTTTTAACTAATGCTGCCCGCTCAGACCTTTTTAAATCATAAAATTCGGTTGTTGGAATATGATGTTCAGTTGCTAACCAGGCCACATAAGGCCGTGGCTCTTTAAACGAATTTTTTAGCAGGGTTTTTACCCCTTGTTGAAGTAAGATCACACTAATAACAACCAGTAAAACTTTTAGCAGATGCGTTTTCTCTGTACGAAACGCGAAAATGACAGCCCCGATAAATAATAAAGAAGTCAAAATGCTGTATGGAGCGCCAGCAGAATTAGTTAACCATAGTAACCATTTACCGACGCCTGATTGGTTTTCTGGTGACCAATGCCAGCCCGCCATAATCATTAACATGGGTGGAATAATCAACAACAGCGCAAAAGCACAAACGACCAAAATAGTTTTTCTCATTTAATGCATTCCATAAATATAAATCTAACTAAATCAATAAATATTACATTCACCCATTATTAACTCTGTTATAGTAATACACCATTGGTAGTGTGCAAAGAAAACCAACCTCTATATGCTAAACGTCATATATCGTCGATACATTATACTCACTGTACTTTATATCGATAAACGTTATTAATTAAGCAAGAGTTACTTTAACTAATGAATGAAAATATGCAGCTAAAACGTGTTGCCGAGGCAAAGCTACCCACACCTTTCGGTGAATTCTTAATGGTAGGTTTTGAAGAAATAGCAACTGGTCGTGATCATGTAGCGTTAATTTTTGGCGATATCTCTGGAAATGAGCCGGTACTTAGCCGGATCCATTCCGAATGTTTAACAGGAGATGCGCTATTTAGTCTACGCTGCGATTGTGGTTTTCAATTAGAAGCCGCGCTTTCTCAGATTAGTAAAGAAGGCCGAGGGGTATTACTTTACCATCGTCAAGAAGGACGAAATATTGGCTTACTAAATAAAATCCGTGCTTATGCTTTACAAGATCAAGGTCTTGATACCGTTGAGGCAAATATCAAATTAGGCTTTAAAGCTGACGAACGTGATTTTACCTTATGTTCTGATATGTATAAATTACTCGGTATTAACGAAGTCCGTTTATTGACCAACAACCCACAAAAAATCGAAAAGATGCGTGATGCGGGTATTAACGTTATTGAACGTGTACCACTTATTGTTGGGCGCAACCCTAGTAATGAGCATTACTTGGATGTAAAAGCACAAAAAATGGGTCATATGTTGTTTAAGCACCAATAGCCCCCCTCACAGGAAGAGCGTCACGCTCTTCCTTATACCTTTTTAAATTTTCACCGAATATAACAACCCTGATGGTTGCATTTATTAACTGCTATATTCACTTTCTTTCTATAAGGTTTATACTGTTAGCAATATTATTACCTTGATAAATACGCTTAATCATTTAAGTTTGTTTTTCAAACAACAAGGAGATATTGTGAACAACCTGCCAACCATTCAACGCATGAGAAGACTGCGTAAAACAGAAAAGCTCCGCACTTTATTCCAAGAAACTCAGTTAACTATTAATGACTTATGTCTACCTATTTTCGTTGAAGAAGAACTTGATGATTATATGCCGATTGCCAGTATGCCCGGCGTGATGCGTATTCCTGAAAAACGTCTTGCTTATGAAATTGAGCGGATTGCCAATGCAGGTATTAAATCTGTGATGACTTTTGGCGTTTCTCATCACCTTGATGATAATGGTAGCGATGCATGGCAAGAAAATGGCCTTGTTGCGCGAATGTCCCGAATTTGTAAAGAAACGGTACCTGAGATGATTGTTATGTCAGACACCTGTTTCTGTGAATATACCTCACATGGTCACTGTGGTGTGATGCATGACCATATTGTAGATAATGATGCAACTATCCATAACTTAGGGTTACAAGCTGTTGCAGCTGCACGGGCTGGTGCTGATTTTATTGCTCCATCCGCAGCAATGGATGGTCAGGTAGCCGCTATTCGTCAAGCTCTTGATGCCGCCGGCTTTACGGATACAGCAATTATGTCTTACTCAACAAAGTTTGCTTCCGCATTATATGGCCCTTTTCGTGACGCCGCAGGTTCTTGCTTAAAAGGTGATAGAAAAACCTACCAAATGAACCCAATGAATCGCCGTGAAGCGTTACATGAGTCATTAATTGATGAGCGTGAAGGTGCTGATGCATTAATGATTAAGCCTGCAGGAGCGTATTTAGATATCATCCGTGACTTGCGTGAACATACCCAATTACCGATTGGGGCTTACCAAGTGAGTGGGGAATACGCTCAAATTAAATTTGCAGCTCAAGCAGGAGCAATTGATGAAACTCGCGTGGCACTCGAAACGTTAGGTTCTATTAAACGTGCAGGAGCTGACTTAATTTTTAGTTACTTCGCCCTGCAATTAGCCGAAGACAAGGCGTTATAATTTTCATCAGTCTATAGATGGCAACAAGGTTATTTGTTGCCATCTATACCCTATTTATATTTAGGTCCTACCCAATTAATGACTAACGAGAATACTGTTGTAGTCCCTTTTGTTGCTCTTAATTACTTGTAATGCTTGTTCCTAATCCAGCAAGCTGATTTTGATACATATCTTTTGTTTTATTCTGCTTATCTAACTCAGTTTGCAATTTATTTAAGCTAGTTGTACATGAATTCATTTTTTCCTGTACGTAATTTTGCACTGAAACATTCAATTCTTTACTATAATTCTGAATTTTATTTTCATGTTCTGTACTGAGTTCATTCTTTTTGTTTTGTAATTCTTGGATTTTATCTAATGCTACAAAATATTGTTGTACGTTTTCCATAAAATTGCGACCCTCGAGATTTGGAACCTTGGTTTTTCCTGAAAACTCTTTGTGTCCGTCCTTTAACTCGAAACCAAATTTTTTCATCGCAAAGGAATCACTGGTTAGATAGCTTTTCCATGTAGTCTTTATCTCCCCGACAAAACGACTATTCTCTACCTTAAACATTTCTCCCTTTATCGCCTTATCTAATGAATCTCCTATATCAGGAATTTTTTTAACCAGCTCGTTTCTTTTAGTTAGTGATTTATTTTTGTTATTTTCAATACCCGTATCAAGTTGCTTAATGCCTTTATTATAGTTTTCAATTGCCGCTGCTATTTTTTCAGTAACTAGCCCTTGATGATCCTCAGCCAGTAAAGAAACAGCATCAGGCGTTTTGAGAAATTTAATTTCTAATTTCTTCTTATTTATTTTTTCTTCAGTCTTGATAATGTCATTTTTAAGTCCGTTAAGTTCATTCTTTGTATTATTATATTTTTCTATCAAATTCGATTTTTTTGTTTCTAATGTGCATTTCTCTTTTGCACCTATTGATGCTAAAAGCGTTGTTTTGACAAAATTTAATTTTGTACTCTTCTCTTGAAGCATGCCTGAGTTTTGTGAATTAAGTTTCGTGATAAGTTTATCTATGCGGGATTCAAACACCTCCGTCCCGCCACTCATCAGTCTATTAAATTCGGAGCTATCAGTACTATTAGTGATCTTTGCAATATTACCGACTAACTTATTCAGTTCATTGAGCGGTTTTTTTGATACCTTACTTGACACCTCTAATTTATTGAGTGCGTTAATAAAACGCTGGGGTTGGCTTATCGTTGCCATAATATTATGTTCCTTTATTAAGTAAATGATATTTTTACAGATGCATTGCACCCTCAAGAATATTTACCTAACAAACATGAGACAATTCACTTATTTTGAAAAATTATTATTTCTTCGGAATATATCAGAATGACAATATGGAAGCCTCTTATAATGCCACACACAGCAACACTGTATATAAACACAGCATTGCCGTTTTTGGTCATTTTAGAAGAATAAATAAACAGAAAAAGTCCAAAACACTTTCAATCGATTATTTTTCAAGCTGTAACTCTAGCTGTTTCGATAACCCTTGTGCATATCTCTGCGCTTCTTCTGGTGTTAACAAGCCCGCAATCAATAAATCCTGTTTCCCTGAGGACGTTTCTGCGACCACTCCCCAATACTCGACCTCAAAGCTAATACTCTTAGGGTCTTGATCAGGCATTGGTAAAATATCAAAATAATCTTTTAATGGAGCAATGGTGATAGCGGTATAATCTGCATTTAAACCGAGTGGAAATTCTTTATCCGCGTACAAACGTAAGTCATGCACTTCCGTTTCTGGTGTTCTCATAACGATAGAATATAAATTAGGGATATGCTCTAAAATGTCACGAACCTCTTCATTTGCCCCATCAAAATGAGAAGTCGTCAATAAAATGTCTGCTGCCCACAATGCCCCTTTATAGAAATCGGTTTCATTGATATCTGCCATATTTATTTCCTTTATAGTGTTTTCGATAAGTTCAATCACTGTATGGTTGATGCAGAAGCGATTACATTTATATTATTTTCAACAAAGAAACTGATTTATAGCGAACTACACCCTATTCTTAAGCAATAATGATAATCGTATTCCCCTTTAATTGGTCATCTATTTATTACCATAGCCCAGAATCGAAACGAAAAAATTGAGAAAGAACAAGATTAATAAACAAGATAATATATTTAAAAAAAACGTCTGCTGGGCGAACCATGCAGACGTTATTGCAGTAAAAGTTAGTGTAACATTTGTCTTATTACATAATGTAAAATACCGCCATGACGGTAATAATCCATTTCTGTCGAGGTATCAATACGACAGCGCATGGTAACGTCCTTTACCTCACCATTGCCGTAAGTAATTTTAACGACAATGTCTTGCCCTGGCACAAGTGACTGTAGACCATTAACATCAATACGCTCATCACCTTTTAACCCTAGTGTTTTACGGGACTCGCCATCTTTAAACTCTAAAGGAACAACCCCCATTCCAATTAAGTTAGAGCGATGAATACGCTCATACGACTCAGCAATCACAACCCTAACACCTAACAAATTGGTCCCTTTAGCTGCCCAGTCACGGCTAGAGCCCGAACCATACTCTTTACCCGCAATGATAGCCAATGGACGTTTGTCTTGTTGATATAACATCGCTGCATCATAAATCGCCATTTGCTGCCCTGTTGGGATATGCAATGTGTAGCCACCCTCAACCCCTGGCACCATTTCATTACGAATACGAATGTTTGCAAATGTCCCTCTCATCATCACCTCATGGTTACCACGACGTGACCCGTAAGAGTTAAAATCCGCAACCGCAACACCATGCTCTTGCAAATAACGTCCTGCAGGGCTCTCTTTTTTGATGTTACCCGCAGGTGAAATATGATCTGTTGTAACTGAATCGCCAAGGATAGCTAAAATATTTGCACCATGAATATCTTTGATTGGTGCGGGTTGAACTGACATCCCTTCAAAAAAGGGTGGATGGCGAATATAGGTTGAATCTGCCTGCCAATGGTAGGTTGATGAACTTTCAACTTCTAATGCACGCCAAGCCTCATCACCGTCAAATACCGCATTGTATTCTTTACGGAACATATCCGTTTTAACTTGCTGCACTGCCTGAGCAATTTCAACACTAGAAGGCCAAATATCTTTCAGATAGACATCATTGCCCTGCTTATCTACACCTAGTGGCTCATTCTTCAAGTTAATATTCATATTCCCCGCTAATGCATACGCGACTACCAAAGGCGGTGATGCTAGCCAGTTAGTTTTCACTAATGGATGAATACGCCCCTCAAAGTTACGGTTACCTGACAGCACCGCCCCAACAGTTAAGTCTGTTTGCTTAATCGCATCTTCTATCGGTTCTGGTAATGGCCCTGAATTACCAATACAAGTCGTACAACCATAACCGACAAGGTTAAAACCTAATTTATCAAGATAAGGGGTTAAGCCCGCGACGGCCAGATAGTCAGTAACAACTTTAGAACCTGGTGCTAATGAGGTTTTCACCCAAGGCTGGCGCATTAACCCTTTTTCAACCGCTTTTTTCGCTAGTAACCCTGCGGCCATTAATACGCTTGGATTAGATGTATTAGTACATGATGTGATTGCGGCAATCACAACCGCCCCATCTGTGAGTTCAAAAGTCTTATTTTGATATTTCACTGTCGGTTGTGCATTTTTTTCTTTCTTATTAACTTCTAATTCAACTGCACCGCGAAAAGCTTTAGGGACTTGGCTTAGCTCAACTCTGTCTTGTGGACGTTTAGGCCCAGCAAGGCTAGATTCAACTGTCGACATATCAAGTTCTAGCGTACTGGTGAAAATTGGTTCATCACCAACGTGACGCCATAAGCCTTGCTCTTTACTATATGCTTCCACCAGCGCGACTTCATCATCGCTACGGCCGGTTAACCGCATATATGACAATGTAATGTCATCAATAGGGAAAAAACCACATGTTGCCCCGTACTCCGGTGACATATTCGCAATGGTCGCTCTATCCGCTAACGGCAAATCGGCTAACCCATCACCATAAAATTCAACAAATTTACCGACAACACCATGTTTACGTAGCATTTGTGTTACCGTCAGCACTAGGTCTGTCGCAGTGATCCCTTCGGATAATTTCCCTGTTAATTTAAAGCCCACGACATCAGGGATCAGCATCGAAACTGGCTGACCTAACATAGCAGCTTCTGCTTCAATCCCACCCACACCCCAGCCAAGTACACCTAGCCCGTTGATCATCGTAGTATGGGAGTCAGTTCCTACTAAGGTATCAGGATAAGCGTATAACTGACCGTCAATTTGTTCGTACCAAACCGCTTTACCTAAATATTCTAAGTTAACTTGGTGGCAGATCCCCGTACCTGGTGGAACCACTCGGAATCGATTAAAAGCCTTTTGGCCCCAACGCAAAAATAGATAACGTTCATGATTACGTTTCATTTCAATTTCGACGTTTTCACCAAATGCAGATTGTGTGGCAAATTCATCCACCATAACAGAGTGGTCAATGACTAAATCTACCGGAGATAATGGATTTACTTGTTCAACATTCCCCCCAAGAGACTTAACGGCTTCACGCATCGCCGCAAGGTCAACAACTGCGGGAACACCCGTAAAGTCTTGCATGAGTACACGAGCAGGTCGGTAAGCAATTTCCCTGTCTGCGTGCCCCTTTTTTTGCCAATCAATAATCGCTTGTAAGTCTTGTTCTACCACCGAGGTTCCATCAATATGACGCAGTAGATTCTCAAGTAGGACTTTTAAAGATTTAGGTAACTTAGAACCGTCACCAAGTTTTTTAGCAGCACGTGCTAAGCTGAAGTAATGATACTGCTTGTTTCCAACAGTGAGCATGGAAGCACTGTCTGATTTTAGGCTCAACGACATAACTCCTCCTTGGTTTTTATAACTATAACGATAGGTATTAGCTACCGCCCTTATTTTTTTGTTAACCAATTGTAATCATAGTTGCTTTAGAAATTTGATTTATAGATTTTGTGCCAAATTTTGAATTCCTATCTATTTATCATAGGAAATTTAAGTTAAGAAGGGAAATTGATACATTGAAAATATATGGTCAGTGAACAGTTGCGTAGGTAAAATAAAGTGACTAGCCTTCTTGAATAGCAAATTGTAGCTAGGTAGATAGCGCTATTAGTAACCATCCCCCTAGCTACAGTAAAGAATTAAATAATCGGCAACTTCATATCTTTAAAGAATTCTTCGATATCCTCATTATGCCTTAATGCGACTGCTTTATCGACGACATCACGCGTTAAGTGAGGTGCAAAACGCCAAATAAAATCATACATATAGCTACGAAGAAATGTGGTTCGTTTAAAACCAATTTTTGTTGTGCTATAGCTAAATTTATCGCGCATATCAATAACAACTAAATCACTGTCACTAATTGGGTCAACAGCCATACTGGCAATAATTCCGATCCCTAGACCTAACCTTACATAAGTTTTAATAACGTCTGCATCCGTAGCAGTAAAAATAATTTTTGGTTCTATGCCGACTTTTTGAAATGCAACATCGAGCTCTGAACGCCCTGTAAAGCCATGGGTGTAAGTCACAATTTGGTATTGGGCTATATCCTCAATAGTGACATTTTTTTTCGCGGCTAATGGATGGTCTTTTTGTACCACAACACAACGGTTCCAGTGGTAACACGGCAACATTATTAAGTCACTATACAAATGCAATGCTTCCGTCGCGATAGCAAAATCACTATTCCCCTTACAAACTTCCTCTGCAATTTGTGTCGGTGAGCCTTGTTGCATATGCAAAGAAACATGGGGATAACGCTCTATAAAACCTTTGATTACCGGCGGTAATGCATAACGTGCTTGAGTATGTGTGGTTGCAATACTCAAACTCCCTCTATCAGGATAGGTATGTTCCCCTGCCACCGACCGGATTGCCTCTATCTTAGACAATACCTCACGAGAAATACGTATAACTTCTTCCCCTGCTGGGGTTACGTGAGTTAAGTGTTTACCACTGCGGGCAAAAATTTGAATCCCTAACTCATCTTCAAGCATCCTTACTTGCTTACTGATCCCTGGCTGTGAAGTAAAAAGCCCCTCCGCAGTCGAGGAGACATTTAAGTCATGGTTAACGACCTCAACAATATAACGTAATTGCTGCAATTTCATATTTCAGTCTACCTCTTGCTTAATTATGTGGCTTTCACTATAGCTAAATAATATTAGTTATAACCAAAAGATATATATAACCAATTTGATATAACTAATATAACATTATTCAAACAAGAATAAACAGTATGATGATAAAATTTCATCTATACCTTACTTCTATCATTAGGGTCGTAAGAAATTGCAAAGACGGGTTAATTTAATTTCATAATGTGATTCAATAGATAAAATCAAACTGGAAAGATTTCCACTGCATTACCAATATTAATGAGTAATAGTGAAAATCAATATTCTCAACGAAGAGAGGTTGCTACATGCGTATAAATATTTTGGCTTTAATTATTGGTATGTCTACTATTTCTTTTGCCCCCCAATTGCTGGCAAAAGAAGTCTCTTATGGGCAACAAAAAATTGTCCTATCTGATTCAATCAACCCAGGGAATGACTTTTACCGCTATGTAAATGAGGATTGGATAAGCAAAGCCAAAATTCCAACAGGTATGCCACGTATAAACTCTTTTGTTGACGTGTATTTGAACACCGAAAAACAGACCCAATCTATTATTGATGAGTTACAAAAAATACCAGAAAACTCATTGAGTCATAATCAACGTAATATTCGTAATTTATATCTCAGCTACCTTAATGAGGAAGCCATCGAAAAATCAGGTCTCAGCCCAATACAACATGACTTAGACGCCATCAAAAAAGCTAAAGATCATAATGAAATAAGTGCGTTAATGACTCAGCCTGACTATAAATCACTGATTTCCTATTGGGTCGATTTAGATGCAAAGGCTCCTGATACTTACGTGTTATATCTTGGTCAAGGCGGGTTAGGGTTGCCTAATCGAAATTATTACCTTGAGGATACCCCTCAAATGAAAGATATTCGCCAAAGTTATATTGCTTATATCGGGACAATGTTGAAGTTAGCAGGTGAAACAGGTGTTGAGCAAAAAGCACAGAAGATTTTTGACTTAGAAAAGTCTCTTGCCACCGTTCATTGGAGCCCTGAGGCACGCCGTGATACTCTAAAAAATTACCATGCGATGTCCCTTGATGAAATGAAAAAATATACCCAAGGTTTTGATTGGGGTGCATTTATTAGCAGTAGAAAATTAACGGATAAACAACTTGAAAAAGTCATTGTGGAAACAGACAGCGCTGTTGAACAAACAGCAAAAATTTTCGCAGATACGCCTATTTCAACATTAAAAGACTATTTAACTTTTCAATATATTAGTGAGCATGCTCGCTATTTAAATAAAACCGTTGCTGATGCCCAGTTTGATTTTTACTCAAAAAAACTCAATGGCGTAGAGAAACAAAGAACTCGCCAAGAACGCGCACTACAAACAGTTAATTCCCTACAAGGTGAGCCATTGGGTCAAATTTATGTCGAAAAATACTTTGATCCACAGTCCAAAGAAAAAATTAAAGATCTCGTCAGTTATGTCAGGGGAACATTTAATGAGCGCCTGAAGGATAATGACTGGATGGATGACACCACTCGCCAAGAAGCATTAAAAAAACTAGAACAATTCACAGTAAAAGTCGGCTATCCTGACCAATGGAATGACTTTAGTACAATCAACTTAAACCCAAATACCCTCTTAGAGAATTACAAACAGGTTCTAGCATGGTCATACGATGATATGATCAGCAAAATTGGCCAACCAGTGCGTAAATGGGAATGGGGCATGACACCGCAAACGGTTAATGCCTATTTTAACCCTGTACAAAATGAGATAGTGTTCCCTGCTGCAATTTTACAAGCGCCATTCTTTGACCCAAATGTTGACCCTGCTTATAACTATGGTGCCATCGGGGCAGTTATTGGTCATGAGATGGGACATGGCTTTGATGACCAAGGCAGCTTATATGATGGTACTGGCCAGTTACGCAATTGGTGGAGCGATAGCGCAAAAGAGCATTTTAAACAAAAAACTGAGAAGCTTGTTGAACAATATAATGGTTTTGCTGTTGACGATTTAAATGTTAATGGGCAACTCACATTAGGCGAAAATATTGGCGACCTTGGCGGGCTCAATATTGCCTTAAGTGCTTATAAACAATTCGTTAAAGAAAATTACCCGAATGGAGAAGCCCCTATTATTGATGGAACAACAGGGTTACAACGTTTCTTTATTGCTTGGGCGCGTACATGGCAAGAACTGTCAAATAAAGAGTCTGAACGTAACAAAATTATGACAGACCCACATAGCCCTAACCAGTTCCGTGCAAATGGCGTGGTACGAAATATTGATGATTGGTACCAAACTTTCGGTGTTGATAAAGATAGTGCGCTGTATTTAGCGCCAGAACAACGTATTCGTATTTGGTAATACAAAAATAAGGTTCGGGATACTACCCGGGCCTTATTTTTCTAACCTTCATCTAAACCGAAAACAAGGTTCTATCTTTTCACTAAAATACGCTAAATAATTCGAGTTGTGACTAGCGAGCAAATGCTGTAAGCCCTAAGAGCATAACAAAAAGTATGTGATTAGGGTTAACAACCGTAGCCAACAACGCCACAGCTCGAAATATAACGAATATTATTTAATAACGCCGCAAGCCATCCTCGCCCCGCCGCCACCTAAAGCTTCAGGGTTGTCAGAATAGTTATCACCACCAACATGCACCATGAGAGCTCTTTCTTGGACATCTTTCAGTGATTTTAAGCGTGGTGCTAATACCGCATAGTTTGCATTGCCTTGGCTATCAGCAACTAAACCGGGTAAGTCACCTAAGTGACCGCTATTATCGTATGGGCCTTTATGAACCCCGGTTTTTGCAGGGTCTAGATGACCACCAGCTTTTAATGCAGGGACAGATTTGCCATCTTTGTCTGCGGGTTCACAACTTGGGTTTTCATGGACGTGGAAGCCATGAACTCCCGCTTGCAAGCCAGCTAATTTAGGAGTAAACAGTAATCCGTATTCTGTTTCTGTGATAACAACCTCACCTATTGCTTTACCATCGCCAGTCGGCGTTGCCTCTTTTAATACTACGGTAGATTGAGCCGCATACGCAGTGCCCGCAGTAAATAATGCAGCCAGTAAACACATTTTTAACTTCATTTTGCCTCCGGTGGATAACGTTTATCTATCATTCCATCGACTTACCTTAATACATTCATAAGATAAGAATTGTACTGTTTTAATCATCATTATTAATGACAATATCTAAGTTAGCACAAATCTGTTATCGCTTTGGTGCTGTATTTGAGTTTAGTTAATAATTGGTGGTTATATCACAATAGTGCCATTCAATAAGGCCAAAGATCGGTATTCACCTCTAAATAACAAAGCCAGTCATTTCTGACTGGCTTTGATTTTTTAACGTAAAAGTAACCTGTTACTTTTCTTTGACGACCCATTTACCATCAACATAAAAAGCACTCCAACCCGTTGCTTTTCCGTTCTTTTCGGAAGAAACATACTGCTGTTTAGTCTTACGACTAAAACGCACAACAGTTGGATTACCTTCACCATCTTCAGCAGGCGCTTCTGCTAAATAGGCTAATTTTTCAGGCAGACGGTCTTTAAAGCGTTGTAGCTCAGCCACTAGAGGCGCACGAGTTTCCCTAGATTTAGGGAAAGTATTCGCGGCAAGGAATACCCCAGCTGCGCCATCACGCAATACAAAGTAAGCATCTGATTTTTCACACGGCAATTCCGGTAGTGGCACTGGATCTTCTTTCGGCGGTGCAACTTCACCACTTCTTAAAATTTTACGTGTGTTTTTACACTCTTCATTGGTGCAGCCCATGTATTTACCAAAACGCCCCATTTTCAGGTGCATTTCAGAACCACATTTGTCACACTCAATAACTGGGCCATCATAGCCTTTAATACGGAACTCACCTTCTTCGATTTCATAACCTTCACACGCAGGGTTATTACCGCACACATGTAATTTACGCTGGTTATCAATCAAATAGCTATCCATCGCAGTGCCACATTTCGGGCAACGACGCTTAGCTCTTAGCGCGTTAGTTTCCGCATCATCCCCTTCAAGCACGTTAAGAACTTCATCTTCAGGGATTAAATTGATCGTTTTCTTACAACGCTCTTTCGGTGGTAATGCATAACCGCTACAACCAAGGAATACCCCTGTTGACGCTGTGCGGATGCCCATATGCCGCTCACAATCAGGACAGGTTATTGATGTAATAACCATCGGATTAGTGCGCATTCCCCCTTCTTCTGGATCTTTTTCAGCAACATCGAGTTGCGTACTAAAGTCAGAGAAAAACTCATCGAGAACCGCTTTCCATTCCGCCTCATGATTAGCAACATGGTCGAGCTGATTTTCCATACGTGCGGTAAAATCGTAGTTCATCAAATCGTTGAAGTTTTCTTCTAAACGATCAGTAACAATTTCACCCATTTTTTCCGCGTAAAAACGGCGATTTTCTACTTTAACATAACCCCTATCTTGAATAGTCGAGATTATGGCTGCATAGGTAGAAGGACGACCAATTCCCCGTTTTTCTAATTCTTTAACTAATGATGCCTCACTAAAACGCGCTGGTGGCTTGGTGAAGTGCTGGCTAGGCAATAATTCGATTAATGATAGTTCTGTGCCTACTTGGATAGGTGGCAACGTTTTATCTTCATCGTTTTTGCGCAGCGCAGGCATCACTTTCGTCCAACCATCAAAACGTAACGTACGCCCTTTGGCTTTCAGTTCAAACTCTCCCGCTTTCACTGTTAAGGTCGTAGAGTCATATTTCGCAGGCGTCATTTGACATGCAACAAATTGGTTCCAAATTAATTGGTACAATCTTTTGGCGTCATTTTCCATATCTTTTAGTGAATCAGGTAACACATCAACACTAGAAGGACGGATAGCTTCGTGCGCTTCTTGAGAATTATCTTTGCTGCTATATACGTTGGCATCTTTAGGCAGGTATTTCGCGCCAAAGTTGTCATTAATATAGCCACGAACCATATCTAATGCATCTTGACTCAAGTTAGTTGAGTCGGTACGCATATAGGTGATGTAACCAGCTTCATACAGGCGCTGTGCCATCATCATGGTTTTCTTCACCCCAAAGCCTAAGCGCGTACTCGCTGCTTGCTGCAAGGTTGAAGTAATATAAGGCGCACTCGGTTTACTCGAGGTTGGACGGTCTTCGCGGTCAATAACCTCAAAGCGTGCTTTTTCAAGCAATTTTACCGCCGCTGTAGTTTGCGCTTTATTAACAGGCTTGAACGATTTACCAGATTGCGACGTAACTTCCATGCGTAAATTTGCAATGTCTTTATCCGCTAAATCAGCGTGTAATTCCCAATATTCTTCAGGAACAAACGCTTTAATTTCCCTTTCACGCTCAACAATCAGTTTCACTGCGACTGATTGAACACGACCGGCAGATAAGCCACGAGCCACTTTTTTCCACAAAAGTGGTGAGACCATATAACCCACAACACGGTCCATGAAACGACGAGCCTGCTGCGCATTAACCCTATCAATATTTAATTCACCAGGGCTATCAAAAGCTTGTGTGATGGCATTCTTTGTAATTTCATTAAACACAACTCGACTAAAACGAGATTCATCACCACCTATCACCTCACGCAGATGCCATGCGATAGCTTCCCCTTCACGGTCCAAGTCCGTTGCTAGGTAGATATGATCAGCATCTTCTGCCAGTGATTTCAGTTCAGAAACAACTTTTTCCTTGCCTGGCAGAATTTGATAATTCGCTTCCCAACCATGGTAAGGATCAATCCCCATACGCTTGACTAACGCATCACGAGGATCTTTTTTAACTTTCTTTGTTTTGTCGGTAGATGAGCCTGTACTCTTTTGTGAGCCGGTTTGTGAACCAGAGCCGCTTTTCGGCAGATCACGAATGTGGCCAACGCTGCTTTTCACAACGTAGCCACTGCCAAGATACTTATTGATCGTTTTGGCCTTTGCCGGGGACTCCACTATAACAAGAGCTTTACCCATATTTACCTTTACCTAAATATCAACAATGGCGCATTTCTACATTAAAATGCGCAAAATGAGAATCTCTTTTTTATATTGCGACACAATCACAATATATCAATAATTTTTTAAACAATTATTTGTGCTGAAACAAAACTTATAAACTCAGTCACGTTATTCTAAAAGAACACAAAGTCTTCTAGTTCACTGATTTTAACCAAATAAATGTGTTTAGCTGTCATTGAAAAACACACACTCTACCTGATAAAATGCTAGAAGCAACCAATTATTTTTTCAAGGAAGCCATGTTATGCAAGATAATCTACCAATCATTACAAAAGAAGAGTTACTTGAAAAAGCTAATGATATCATAAAGAAACATGATGACTATATTCATGGCATGTTTGTCAACGCTGTTGAGCAACATCGGGGTACTTTTGTGTTTAAAGGGGAATTTTTTCTAGATGAAAATAATATTCCCACATTAAAAAGTACGGCTGCTTTTAATATGTACAAACACCTAGCTCATGTTCTATCTGAACAATACCAACTAAGTAATAACAATTAGTTAACTATTAAGCTATTTAATAAAAATTACCGGCGATTAAGGCCGGTAATTAATTTTAGGACTAAAATGATTTATTTACGAGGTTACAGTTAAAATTATAATAATGGCTTTTGGCCTCGTTGCCACCAGCGGAGTAACAATTTATCAACACTATTTGCCGCACTCCCCATAAATTTATCCATCATTTTTTTGTTTAATACATAACGAATACTCACCACTTCTTTGGTGTCTATAGCGTTAATAATGACATCATCACTCACACCGATTTTATCAACCAAGCCCTTATCTATGGCTTGTGAACCATACCAATACTCACCAGTAGCCACAGATGTTATGTCTAAGGTAGGACGATTTTGATGTACAAACTGCTTAAATAATTCATGAGTTGAATTTAAGTCTTCCACAAATTTCTTACGCCCCTGCTCCGTATTTTCACCAAGCATGGTTAGCGTTCGTTTATATTCACCAGCAGTGTGCAACTCAACATCTACATCGTGTTTTTTGAGTAAACGGTGAATATTAGGTATTTGTGCAACAACACCAATTGACCCAATGATAGAAAATGGTGCAGCAATAATTTTGTCAGCAATACAGGCCATCATATAGCCACCACTTGCAGCAACCTTATCAACAGCAATGGTCAGTGAAATATTTTTTTCTTTTAGCCTTAATAATTGCGAGGCAGCTAAACCATAACCATGCACCATCCCACCAGGGCTTTCTAACCTTAACAAAACTTCATCTTGCTGGTCAGCAACGGCAAGGATTGCACTGATTTCTTCTCGTAAAGAAGAAACTTCTCTCGCATCCATACTACCTTTAAAGTCTAAGACATATAAACACGGTTTTTTAACGCCGGTTTGCCCCAGTTTTGCCCCAGTTTTCTCACTTTTTGATTTAACTTTCTGCTGTTTTTTAAATGCTTTCAGCCAGACCTTATGTTCTGATTCATTCATTTTTACTTGCTGCATTTGGCGCTGGCGTTCACGATAGCTTTCACCTAAATCAGTGATTTTTAATGCCCCTTTTGTACCTTGACGGCGCATACCAACACCAAACACAAAAACAGCTAGCAAAACAACAGCCACAAGGATTGTTATGACTTTTGCTAAAAATAACCCATACAAAGAGAAATACTCCACAACTTGATCCTTCTGATATTTATCTTCAATACAAAAATAATCTCACGATTGTCAGTAAACAACCAGAAAAAAACAGTCATTAACACAATATAATTAGTAGATATCTGTGTTAGATTAGCCAATAATCGTAATCAATGCGATGATAAGAATACATGTTAAACATAATGATAGGAAAGAATATGCTCCTATATCAACCTCGACAAGACCTACTGAAAGGAAAAACCATACTCGTAACCGGTGCCGGTGATGGTATTGGTCGCGAAGCCGCTCTCACTTACGCACGTTTTGGTGCATCCTTAATCCTAGTTGGTAGAACACAGCACAAGTTAGAAACCGTTAGCGACGAAATCGCCGCTTTATCTGGGAAGAAATCCCCTTGCTATGTATTAGATTTACTCACTGCTACTATCGATGACTGCCATGCATTGGCTGCAAAAATTTCTGATACAAAACCCTATTTAGATGGTGTTTTACATAACGCAGGGATGCTCGGTGTGGTTGCACCAATCACTGAGCAGCCGACTGACCTTTGGCATGATGTCATGCAAATTAATGTCAATGCTACCTTTATGTTAACCCAAGCATTACTTCCTCTGCTACTTCGCGCACCTAATGCCTCATTAGTCTTTACTAGCTCAAGTGTTGGTAAACAAGGGCGTGCTGGCTGGGGTGCTTATGCCGTATCAAAATTTGCGACTGAAGGTTTAATGCAAGTTTTAGCAGAAGAATATAAACAAAGTAATCTTCGTGTAAACTGTATTAATCCTGGAGGAACAAGAACTAGCATGCGTGCAAGTGCTTTCCCAGAAGAAAACCCTCTTAAACTGAAAACCCCTGCTGATATTATGCCTATTTATATTTATTTAATGGGTGATGATAGCCTCCGTAAAACAGGGGAAAGTTATGATGCACAACCAGGTCGTAAGGCTGGTGCAGCGGAGTAATAATTTATGTCTCAAAGCCGACACGAAGAACGTCAACAACGTTTGAAAGACAAGGTGGATGCGCGCATTGAAGCGGCGCAAATTGAACGTGGAATATTAATTATTTTCACAGGGAACGGTAAAGGTAAAACGACCGCTGCTTTTGGTACTGTTTGCCGCGCAATTGGGCATGGTAAAAAAGCGGGTGTCATACAATTTATCAAAGGTAGTTGGGATAATGGCGAACGCGAGCTATTAGAACCACAAGGCGTACCTTTTTACGTGATGTCCACTGGGTTTACATGGGAAACCCAAAATAAAGAAACAGACACCCTTGCCTGCCTTGAGACATGGCAACATGCCAAACAATTACTCAGTGACCCACAATACGATTTGGTGGTTCTAGACGAGCTAACTTATATGGTGAGCTACCACTACCTTGATCTAAATGAAGTCACCCAAGCACTACAAAGCCGCCCAGAAAACCAGTCAGTTATTATCACTGGCAGGGCTTGTCATCGCTTTTTGTTAGAATTGGCTGATACAGTAACTGAAATGCGGCCTATCAAACATGCGTTTGATGCAGGGATTAAAGCACAAAAAGGAATTGACTGGTAATTTGTAATATTTAAATGGTCATAGTCCAATCATTTTTTGGGCTATGCCCTCTGCAATCTAGCCCCCCTTATTAACACTCAAAATAAGAGTGCAAAATAATAATAAACTTATAAAGTTTTTCATTTATTGTTAACTTGTATTGTTGTTTTCCCTCAAATAATTACATTTCAGACTTATCATTAAATAATGATATTTTATAGCATAAGCTAAGAATATAAAAATTATTAATGCAGCCGACTTAATTTAACCTATCAATTCCAATTCATTAAGTATAATTGCCTGAGTAAAAATACCATGCATTACAGAAATAGAGTAATTATAACAAATTGAAAATTAAGAGTTTTGGTTGAAGTTAATAGATCATCATCTATATTTATGCGGTTTTAGTTATTTATTGAAAAACAATAAACAATATATTCACGTTAATATTATTAATTTTATTAAAATCAATATACCTGCATAATTAAACAGCCAGAAAGGATTATTAGTTTAATTAAAACTTACCTATTTTAAGGGATATATATGCAGAATATTTTAAACCATAATTTCAATATTCCCACATTGAAATTTAAGCCACTCTTTTTATGCGTTTCCATGATCGTCGGTTCAACAACAGTAGCCCAAGCTGAGATTGTCTCAACGAATGGTGCAGGTATATTAAATCAAGGTAATGGCCCTACCGTTGTTTATATTAATAAACCAAGTCAAGGCGGGGTCTCTCATAATGTGTATAGTAAATTTGATGTTGACCAAAAAGGCGTTATTTTAAATAACAATGGAGGAAACTCTAATACCATTCTTGGTGGCAAAATCGGTAGTAATGGTAATGTTGCTGGTGGTAATAGAGCTAAAGTGATTTTAAATGAAGTAAATTCTAATACAGCAACCACCCTAAACGGAATGATTGAAGTAGCCGGAGGGAAAGCACAAGTTATCGTTGCTAACGCTTCAGGTATCACCTGCAATAACTGTGGCTTTATCAATACCAATCACGCGACTCTGACGACAGGCAAAGTCAACCTAGCCAATGATGGTTCTATTGCTAACTATAATGTACAGCAAGGAAAAATCGCAATTAACGGCAGTTTTAACGCTAATTCTCCAACTGATATCATTGCTCGTTCCGTAGCGATTAATGGTATTGTTGATGCCCAGCGTCTCAACGTTGTTGCTGGTAATAATCAAGTCAATGCCTCTGGTGAAGTTATTGGTTCAACGACAGCTATTGGCACTAAACCTAGTGTCGGCATCGATATTTCTGCTATGGGTGGCATGTATGCAAATAAAATCTCATTAATTGCCACTGAAAGCGGAGTGGGTGTTGCTAATGCGGGGGATATCATTACTCATAATGGTGCCATCACGATTGATAGCGCAGGTAGCGTCAATAATACTAACGCAAGGGTCAATGCCGCTAAAGATTTAAACATTAAAGCAACAGCTGTAACGAATAACGGCCATCTGGTTGGTAATAAAAACGTCAATATCACCGTTGCAGGTACGGGTACCATCAATAATGATCAGGGTGAAATCACATCTTACAACAATGATATTAATTTAACGACATTGGGGCAATTAAGCAATAATGGAGGAACAATCACCGCATTACAAAATATAAATTCAACGTCTGATACTTTGATTAACGATAATGGCTCATTCAATACCTCAAAAGGCGATATGAATATCCATTCCATGAATATTATCTATAATCGAGATAATCAAGGTAACCCTAATGACCCATCTAAAGGGTTCAATTCTGCTCGTGATATCAATATCAGTGCAGTGCATGTTGTAAATCAAAACTCCAATATCACTGCAGGTAGAGATGCCGTTATCAGTTCACAATCATCAATTGAAAACTTAGCAGATAGCAAAATCATCGCCCAACGCCGTGCGGAGATCAGTACCATGTCTTTGACTCAAACTAACTCTGAGATAAAGACAGCTAATGGTCGTATGGATATTGATGCATCGGTATCATTAAACAATGATGCATCATCAAAAATAGACAGTGGTCGGTTAATGAATATCAATGCTAACCAAATCAATAACTCTGGCACTATTATTTCAAATAATGGTCAAATGGCTATCAATTCGAATATATTAAATAATCGCTCAGGTTATATTAAAGGAAATAATCTAGCCATTAAGGCATTTAATATTGATAACCAAGCTGGATTAATTCATTCAGAAAACAATTTAAACATCGAAACCAGTCATCTGAATAATAACAATAGTGCTGACTTTAAACAGGCTAATGCTAAGTTTGGCTTGGTGGATCAGAACGGTGGTCTGCAAACCAATAATGGTACTGTAAAAATTCAAGGGGATACTCTCTACAATATTAATGGTTCTATTGCTGCAAACGTGAATAATATTTCAGCTTCACGTAATGATGTTGATGTTAAGCTTAAATCAACACTTAACAATAATTATGGGAAGATCTTAGGCGCTAATAACCAAAAACTTGATGTGGGTTTATTAGAAAATTACTCAGGAAGCATTGATGCAGGTAGAAACCTGACAATTGATTCAAAAAATCGGGTCAACAATCAATATGGTACTTTGCGTTCATCAAATACAACTAAGGTCACAAGCCCTATCGTTACTAATAGCACAACAGGTACCATCACAGGCAATCGAGTCATTATCGATTCTATTGTAACCAACTAATTTACTTAAGTTATAAGAAAGGAGACGATAAACGTCTCCTTTTTCATTAATTGTCGTTCAGAATTAATATTCTGAGTTAATCACCACTTCCTCACCAAAACGCCCTGCTTTCGGCAATGGCTGATAAGAGGAATTTGCCGCTCTTAAAATACGGATACCACGAATACCTAATTCATGAGCTGCTGCAATATCTGCATCTGCATCACCATAATAAATAGTCAGCTTATGGTCATGCATCCAGCTTACTTTATTATTTTGACCAGGTTCATCACCTGCAAAAATAACTTTCTGCATTTTATCTTCAGGAATAGCTAAACCTTCTTGAACATATTGAGTGACGGTTTCAGTTTTTGTTTTAGTACGGCCAGTAATGAAATAAACAGTATCTCCACGGTCTAAGTGCATTTTGACTAAGTCAATACCCACCTGTTTTGGCATACTAAACTTATCCCATTCATTGTTCATTTTTTCCCAAAACTGTTGGTTTTTTAGATAGCTAAAATCATTTGGTGAAAACTCTAATTTACCACGATAAAAACCAGGGCTCGAAAATAACACTGTATCATCAATATCAAAACCAACCGCCATTGGGGCTTTGCCTTCTAAGCTTTGTTTGATTTGCTCAATGGAAACCCAATGAATAGGCTGCTGTTGCGCTAATTCAACGACTGTCACACCAGGGCTGACTGTTTCTGGCATTGGTATTTTTGCCTGAGAAGTTGCAGTAAAACTTAATGCCAAAGCAACCGCGCTCAGAGTTAGTGTTATTTTTTTCATTTCTTATCCTTATTCAAGGTTTATCCGCTTAAAAACCATTCTTTATTCATCTGGATAAACTGTCTAGCTAACGTGTAAGTAAAATGTTTAACTGCTTATTTTTCTATTACTATCAATAAATAATGCAGAAATTATGTGAGGGATATCTCACACGGGAGGTAATACTAAGTTTTTTAGTTACATTAAAATGAGACACATATCTCATAAATGTTATCTATTCTTGATGGGTTTAATAATAATGTGAGCTAGACCATTAATTTAATAATTGATGGTCTTATGACGAAGTTAGTTCAATAAGTGATAAAACTTAATATTTCTTTAAAGTAGTGCTAACTGTAACCTTCTACACACTTAACATAATTATTTTTGCGAATAAAAAAGCGCATCGGTATCCCTTAGCGCTTTCCTTTAATAATGAAATAATGATTATTACGAAATTAGATACGTGTACGACGCTTCGCTGTCGGCCTTGATGATTGACGCTTAGCTGCAGGGCGTGCTGTAACTTGTGTATGGCGTTTCACCGCACGACGAATTTGGTTCGCTTTAATTCGGCGTTGGTCTCGTTCAACAGCAACCTTACTTTCTGTTTCAGGTGCTAGTTCAACCAATTCGCGAAGATAATTGGTTTGTTGTAAACCAAGCTCTGTCCACCCGCCACGAGGAAGCCCTTTTGGTAAATCAATGTCGCCATAACGAACACGGATCAAACGGCTAACTTGAACACCGACTGATTCCCAAAGACGTCGAACTTCACGGTTACGCCCTTCTGTTAACGTCACGTTATACCATTGGTTCATCCCTTCACCACCGCGATATGAAACCGTTTTAAAAGAAGCAGGACCATCTTCTAATTGCACGCCAGTGGTTAATTGGCGAATTTTAGCATCGTTAATTTCACCAAAAACACGTACCGCGTACTCACGTTCGACTTCACGGCTTGGGTGCATTAACCGATTCGCTAATTCACCATCTGTCGTAAATAATAATAACCCACTCGTATTGACGTCCAAACGGCCAACGGCAATCCACCTAGCCCCTGTTAACTTCGGTAAACGATTAAAAACAGTAGGACGGCCTTCAGGATCATGGCGAGTACATAATTCACCTTCTGGCTTATAATACGCCATAACACGGCAAATCTCTTTCTCAGGCTCTTTAATCGCTAATAAACGGCCATCTAAACGGATTTTTGTTGCTGCTGTAACTTCTACTCGGTCACCTAATGTTGCAATTTTACCATCAACACTAATACGACCTGCCTGCAGGAATGTTTCGATTTCACGACGGGAACCATGCCCAGAACGGGCAAGGATTTTTTGTAATTTTTCAGTTTTTTGCGGTTTAGCGCTCATGTAACCCTCTACTGTCGCCTTCACAGGCGTCAAATGACTTTTGGGAGTGATATGTTTACCCTCTCCAAAAAGTATTGAATTTGTAAACCCGCGTATTATACACAGGTTTATCTTGAAGCCCTATTACTTATCAGAATATCGCACTTTCAATACATTTTCATATAATTAGCTATATAAACACAGTGTTTTATTAGCTAAACATTACTCAAAAGGCGATGGGTCTCCAGTACCGACCCGAGCAACTACTGGCGTGTCATCCGTAAAATCAATGACTGTTGTTGGTTTTTGCCCGATGTAACCACCGTGGATCACTAAATCGACCTGTTTATCCAATAAATCCCTAATTTCCTCAGGATCAGATTGAGTAAAATCATCACCAGGCATGATTAAACTGGTCGACATTAACGGCTCTCCCACCGCTTCAAGTAGATCCCTTGCAATAGGATTAGAAGGCACTCGTAAACCAATTGTTTTACGTTTTTCATTCATTAAACGGCGCGGGACTTCTTTGGTTGCACGTAAAATAAACGTATAATTACCGGGTGTATTATTTTTAATTAAACGAAATACCGTATTATCAACATGGGCATAATTGGATAATTCAGAAAGGTCACGGCACATTAGTGTGAAATTATGATTGGTATCGAGTTGGCGGATACGGCAAATGCGTTGCAATGCATCTTTTTCTTCTAAACGACAACCTATTGCATAACCTGAGTCTGTCGGATAAACAACAACACCACCTTTATTTAGGATTTCAACGCTTTGGCTAATTAACCGCGTCTGAGGGTTGTCCGGATGGATATAAAAAAACTGGCTCATACATACCTCTACTTTTCGTAGTATCGACAGCATCACCCGGCAAAATACCTATAAATGGTACTATCTATTTATTCAATTAAATGATTTATGTGAAATAAATCATTATCCATACTGGTTATTTTACACCGCATTGTTAATACATCAAAGTATTAGGTGTTTTTTACTTCAGCCCACTGCGCCCAAACGGCCTGTTCATCATCAGGTAACCATAAATTGCGCCCCAGTTCTATCCAAGAACATGGTCGATGAAAATCGGAACCAACTGAGGTTCGTAGCTCAGCAACTTTTGCAAGCTCAGCTAAATACTGCTTTTCATTTGGAGGTTGTTGGCAATGGGAAACTTCCATAGCATCACCATTACATTGCTTAAAATAAGCAATAAGGCGTTTCAACCACTTATTTGATAGTTGATATTTAGATGGGTGCGCTAAAACAGCGACCCCACCTGCGGCGTGAATGGCTTCGATAGATTCGTGAATAGAGCACCACTTTGCAGGTACATACCCTGTTTTGCCTTTTGATAAATAACGTTTAAATACATTGTTAATCGTTTTTTCTTTACCAATTTTAACAATATATTGTGCAAAATGCGCACGAGTCACTTGCCCACCGGCAGAAATATTTCGTGCATTTTCCCATGCATCGTCAATGCCAGCTTTTTGCAAACGACGCCCCATCTCTATTCCACGTTCTAATCGACGAGCTGATTGTTCTTCCAGCAATTTAATCATTGCGGGGTGCTCCGTAGAAAAGTTTAGCCCCACAATATGTATTTCTATATTTTCCCAAAGAGTGGATATTTCTACGCCGTTGATAAGTTCAATTGGCCGATCATTTTCAGCCAAATAACGTCTCGCTTGCAATACACCATCGCAAGTATCATGGTCTGTGATAGCCAAAATATTTACGCCCATGGTTATCGCACGTTCAATTAACGCTTCAGGGGTTAGCTCCCCATCCGAAGCAATCGTATGACTATGTAAATCATAACGAGTCAATAATGACGTTGCTGCTTGCGGCATGGTGGTATCTTCTCCAATTTCCATTAACAACTATTTTCCTAATAAATTAACAAAGTGCTTGACACTAAAGACACGATCCAGTTAACTAGTACGCAAGATGGCTTGGCGCCAATAATTAATCAGTTTATCCAGTGAGGCATATCATGACTTTATTTAACCTAACAAATCGTTGGTGGCGTGACTTCCCAAATTGGGCGGAAGCCGCACGCGCATAGTTATTGTATGTCTCAGTGCCGAACCCGCCTTTCTACGGCGGGTTTTTTAATGTCTAAAATTAGCGTAAGGCAACAAAATGAACAAACAAAACACCACATTAGCACATTTTAAGTATCTGGATAGCCCAATTAACTATCAGCCAGACCCAACATTATTATTTAATCACCTGTGTCAGCAGGTTCCATCCACGATGTTATTGGAATCTGCCGAGGTTAATAACAAAGCGAATTTACAAAGTTTGCTGATTGTTAATAGTGCGCTACGTATACGCGCATTTGCTCAGCGTGTTGAAATAGAAGCTTTAACTCCTAATGGTCAATCCCTATTACCAAAGCTATTAGCTGAGCTTAATGGACGAATAGCTCATCACGACCTTAGTGACAATCTATTAACGGTATCATTTAACCAACCGAAACAAGATCTGGATGAAGATAATCGCCTTAAAGCCCCTTCTAGCTTGGATGTTTTAAGAGCGCTACCGACAATTGCTCAAACTTATTCGACTAAACCTGAAACACTATTTGTTGGTGGTCTGTTCGCATACGATTTAGTTGCAGGATTTGAAGATTTACCTGAGGTTAAGAGCGTTAATCAATGCCCCGACTATTGTTTTTTTGTCGCCGAACATTATTTAGTGATCGACCATCAAAATCAGGCTGCACGGATCAAAAGCTGTATTTTTTCTGATAATCAACAGAATATAGAAACCGTAAAACAAAGACATGAACAAATTATCGTTTCATGCCGCCCTTTTTTACCTGAGCTTCCCCTTGAGTCGGCGCCCAATTTTACCGTGACAGTAAATAAAAGCGACCAAGAGTATGGTGCAATCGTTACGTCTTTAAAAGAAGCTATTTACCGTGGTGATATTTTCCAGGTTGTCCCCTCACGTAAATTTACCATGCCTTGTGCACACCCATTGATTTCATATCAAAAACTGAAGTTGCAAAACCCAAGCCCATATATGTTTTACATGCAAGATCAAGATTTCACCCTATTTGGTGCTTCACCAGAAAGCGCACTGAAATATGCCACCCAAACCCGCAAAGTGGAAATTTACCCAATCGCTGGAACGCGTCCTCGTGGGCGTAATGCGCAGGGAGATTTAGACCTCGATTTAGATAGCCGTATTGAACTCTCAATGCGCTCAGATGAAAAAGAATTAGCAGAGCACATCATGCTAGTAGACCTTGCTCGTAACGATTTAGCGCGTATTTGTGAAGCTGGCAGCCGTTATGTAGCTAATTTAACTAAAGTTGACCGCTATTCCTTTGTTATGCATTTGGTTTCTCACGTTGTAGGAACATTACGCCAAGACTTAGATATTTTTCATGCTTATCAAGCTTGTATGAATATGGGCACCCTTACTGGGGCACCAAAAGTAAAAGCCATGCAGTTAATTGCCCAAAATGAACAGGAACGACGCGGCTCATACGGCGGTGCCGTTGGTTATTTCCAAGGAAATGGTGATTTTGATACTTGCATTGTTATTCGCTCCGCCTATGTCGAAAATGGAATTGCAACGGTACAAGCTGGCGGAGGCGTCGTATTGGATTCTTCACCACAAGCTGAAGCAGATGAAACACGTAATAAAGCACGAGCGGTGATCCGCGCAATTGCCCAAGCACACCAAGTAAAGGAGTTATTTTAATGGCGAATATTTTACTGCTCGATAATGTAGATTCCTTTACTTATAACTTGGTAGACCAGCTACGCTCTGGCGGACATCAAGTGGTTATTTACCGTAATACCGTCAGCGCATCGCATATTCTGTCAGTATTAAACAATATGGATTCCCCTATTTTAGTTCTGTCTCCTGGGCCTGGGAAACCAAGCGCGGCGGGCTCAATGCCAGAAGTCTTACAGCAGGTAAAAGGCAAAATTCCAGTTATTGGTATTTGTTTAGGACACCAAGCTATTGTTGAAGCTTATGGTGGGACTGTTTCTGCTGCTGGTGAAATATTACATGGTAAATCCTCTATCGCAACTCACGATGAACTCGCCATGTTTGCTAATCTTGAAAACCCAATTTCTGTAGCCCGTTACCATTCATTAGTTGGTAGCCAAATCCCTAGCAGCCTGACAATTTGTGCGCAATCAAATGGCATGGTTATGGCAGTCCGCAATGATAGTGACCGAGTCTGTGGGTTCCAATTCCACCCTGAATCTATTTTAACAACTACAGGCAAACAGTTGTTAGAAAATACCGTGGCATGGGCTCTTTCTACACCCAATGAAAATACCACCACTCATTCGCACTAACGGGATACTAAAGAGCCAATTATGCAAAATATTTATGACAAATTATTTAAAGCACAACCACTGACTCAACAAGAAAGCCAGTTTTTATTTAACGCTATTATCCAAGGTGAGTTAACTGAGCCCCAATTAGCTGCGGTGTTGATCAGTATGAAAATGCGTGGTGAGCAGCCTCAAGAAATTGCAGGTGCTGCACTGGCTTGCTTAGAAAATGCACAGCCATTCCCTCGCCCTAATTATACATTCAGTGATATTGTTGGTACTGGTGGTGATGGGGCTAATAGTATCAATATTTCGACGGCCAGTGCCTTTGTCGCCGCAGAATGCGGTATTAAAGTCGCTAAGCATGGTAATCGTAGCGTATCAAGCCGCTCCGGTTCTTCTGACCTACTCGCCGCATTTGGTATTGCTCTTGATCTAAGTGCTCAAAGTGCGCGCGATGCACTAGATGAGCTTGGCGTCTGTTTTTTGTTTGCACCACAATATCACAGCGGTTTTCGCCATGCGGCCCCGGTACGTACACAACTTAAAACACGCACTTTATTTAATGTACTCGGTCCGTTGATTAACCCAGCTCGCCCACCAATCGCACTTATTGGCGTCTATCAAGAAACACTAGTCAAACCTGTTGCTGAAACATTACAGATGCTTGGTTTTACACGCGCAGCTGTGGTACACAGTGGAGGGATGGATGAAGTATCACTACACGCGCCCACACAAGTGGCTGAATTAAAAGATGGTGCTTTACACTATTATCAGTTAACCGCTGAGGATTTTGGCTTAACGCCCTATGCGTTAACTGATTTAGAAGGGGGAACCCCAGATGAGAACCGCGTATTGCTAAGCAACTTGCTTCAGGGGCACGGTAAAGCTGCTCATGAAGCCGCTGTTGCGGCTAATGTCGCGATGTTAATGCGCATTAATGGCCATGAAAATCTAAAACAAAATAGTGAACATGCACTCGCAATTATCCGTAGCGGTAAAGCATTTGACCGCGTCACTGCACTAGCGGCAAGGAACCAATAACATGAAAGCAACCGTATTACAAAAAATTGTTGATGATAAAGCCAGCTACCTCATTGAACGTAAAGCGAAACAACCTTTAAGTGCCTTTATCGATGAGGTTCAGCCTAGTCAACGTAGCTTCTATAATGCGCTCAGTGCAAAACGCCCTGTTTTTATCTTGGAGTGCAAAAAAGCGTCTCCATCTAAAGGCCTAATCAGAGAAGATTTTGACCCAGAAGTGATCGCCAAAACCTATGCACCTTATGCATCTGCGATTTCCGTACTTACTGATGAAAAATATTTTCAAGGTAATATGGATTACCTGACTATTGTTAGTCAGGCAGTAAAGCAACCTGTATTATGTAAAGACTTTATCATTGATTCATATCAAATTTATCTAGCTAGATATTACCAAGCAGACGCTATCTTATTGATGTTATCAGTCCTAAGTGATGATGAATATATCGCTTTAGCTCAAGTTGCTCATCAACTCAATATGGGCGTGTTAACAGAAGTCAGTAATGAAGAAGAATTAGAAAGAGCGATTGCTTTAAAATCTAAAGTCGTGGGTATCAATAACCGTGATTTACGTGACCTTTCCATTGATTTAAACCGGACACGTGAGCTTGCCCCTCGATTAGCGCAAGGCACAATTGTTATCAGCGAATCAGGCATTCATCAACACCAACATATTCAATCGCTTAACCAATTTGCTAATGGTTTTTTAATTGGCAGTGCGTTGATGGAACAAACTGATCTTGATAAAGCGCTACAACGTTTATTAGTTGGTGAACATAAAGTTTGTGGTTTAACTCGTGAACAAGACGCAAAAGCAGTATTAGATGCGGGTGCTTGCTTTGGGGGATTAATTTTTGCTGAAGGTTCCCCACGTAAAGTGACACTGTCACAAGCACAAAACATTATTCATGCTGCCCCCTTAAAATACGTTGGGGTTTTTCGCAATCAGTCAGCTGATTTTGTTGCTCATATTGCTCAGCGCCTTGCGTTATCCGCGGTTCAATTACATGGACAAGAAAATCAAGAGTATATAGCAACGCTGAGAAACCTGCTCCCCAGTTATTGTGAAATCTGGAAAGCAGTCGATATGTCACAAGTGGATTTGTCTCACTATGACACCCAAGGTGTCGATGTTTTGTTGCTAGATAATGGCCATGGCGGTACAGGGAAAACTTTCGACTGGAGCACCATCCCGCAATCTGTTAATCAACGTTTTATGATCGCAGGTGGGCTAAATGCCCAAAATTGCCTTGAAGCATCGAAATTACTTTGTAATGGACTTGATTTTAATTCAGGGGTGGAAATTGAGCCCGGAATTAAAAGTGAACAAAAAATAAACTTAGTGCTATCAACTTTATTCGCGGAATCAACACATAGCTAACCACTAGATAACGATAGCCTTAGTAGTAATAAACAATATTTAGACCCAATTTAATTGACGAGATGGATAACAAACAATGAGCAAATTAGATCCGTATTTCGGCGAGTTTGGTGGACAATATGTCCCAGAAATTCTTATTCCCGCTTTAAACCAATTAGAAGATGCTTTTATTGAAGCGCAAAATGATGCTAGTTTTTTGCAAGAGTTTCACGACCTTCTTAAAAACTACGCAGGTCGCCCTACGGCCCTGACACTTTGTCAAAACTTAACCGCTGGTACAAAGACCAAATTATACTTAAAGCGTGAGGACTTATTACATGGTGGTGCCCACAAAACCAACCAAGTATTAGGCCAAGCTTTACTCGCCAAACGAATGGGCAAAACTGAAATTATTGCGGAAACAGGCGCAGGACAGCACGGCGTGGCAACTGCTTTAGCTTGCGCATTATTAAATATGAAATGCCGTATTTATATGGGGGCTAAAGACGTTGAACGCCAATCGCCTAACGTATTTCGTATGAAATTAATGGGAGCTGAAGTTATCCCTGTGCACAGTGGTTCCGCCACACTCAAAGATGCATGTAATGAAGCATTGAGGGACTGGTCTGGTAGCTATGATAATGCCCATTATCTATTAGGGACAGCCGCAGGGCCTCACCCTTACCCAACCATTGTACGTGAATTTCAACGCATGATAGGCGACGAAGCAAAACAACAAGTTCTTGAAAAAGAAGGTCGTTTGCCTGATGCCGTTATCGCCTGTATTGGTGGTGGCTCCAATGCGATTGGTTTATTTGCCTCATTTATACCAGAAGAAAACGTCAAATTAATTGGTGTGGAACCTGCAGGATTGGGAATCGAATCAGGCCAACACGGGGCACCATTAAAACACGGTCGTGTAGGCATATATTTTGGTATGAAGTCCCCAATGATGCAAACCAATGAAGGGCAGATTGAAGAGTCCTACTCCATTTCTGCGGGGTTAGACTTCCCTTCTGTTGGCCCTCAACACGCACACTTAAATAGTATTGGTCGAGCCGAGTATGTTTCCATTACCGATGATGAAGCACTTAATGCCTTCAAGTTATTATCTCGTAAAGAAGGTATTATTCCTGCATTAGAATCATCACATGCACTCGCTTATGCATTAAAAATGGCAGAGCAACAACCAAATAAAGAACAATTACTCATCGTAAATTTATCAGGCCGTGGAGATAAGGACATTTTTACAGTGCATGATATTCTGGCCAGCAAAGGAGAAATTTAATGGAACGTTATACCCAACTTTTTGAGCGTTTAAGCCATAACAATCAAGGTGCATTTGTTCCATTTGTTACATTAGGCGACCCTGATGCTGAGTTATCGTTAAAAATTATCGATGCATTAATTTCAGGTGGCGCAGATGCTTTAGAAATAGGTATTCCTTTTTCTGATCCTCTCGCTGATGGCCCTACGATCCAAAATGCAAATTTACGCGCATTTAAAAGCGAAATTACTCCGACTATCTGTTTTGAGTTATTGGGCCGTATAAGGGAAAAGCACCCTACTATACCAATCGGTTTATTGGTATATGCGAATTTGGTGTTTACTAATGGGATTGAAAACTTTTATATCCGTTGTGAGAAAGCAGGTGTTGATTCCGTATTAGTTGCAGATGTTCCAATGAATGAGTCAAAGGCTTTCCGTGAAGCAGCTTTAGCGCACAATATCGCCCCAATTTTTATTTGCCCGCCAAATGGTGATGATGCATTGTTACAACAAATTGGGCAATATAGCCGTGGATACACTTATTTATTATCTCGTGCAGGTGTAACAGGTACAGAGAAACGTGCGGAAATGCCGTTAACTCACTTGATTGATAAGTTAAATCAGTATCAAGCAGCGCCTGCATTACAAGGCTTCGGTATTTCAGAACCGGAACAAGTTAGAGAAGCGATTAAAAATGGTGCGGCCGGCGCTATTTCTGGCTCAGCTATAGTAAAAATCATTGAAAATAACCTAAATAAACCTGATGTTCTGCTAAAAACATTAACAGAATTTGTATTTAAAATGAAATCGGCAACACAGAAATAACTTTAACTATCTTTTAAGAGACCGTTATTAAAAATAACGGTCTCTTATTTAAAAATGAAAATTAACTATAATGATACTTATAATACATATCTACTATTTATAAATCCCCCCTACTCTAATAAAAAATATATTTCTTTAAAATTAGGAATGATTAGATTAAATATTAACCTCGTTTTAATACGCATAAATAACTTTCACCAATCAATTAGTTACGGAAATTTAAAGCTAGGTATTACCACTTTAGTATATTCACTTAATAATCTGTAGCAGAGTAAACGTTATTTGTTGTTTTTATTTGTTATTATGTTTTATTTGTTATAAAAGACTACACTTTCTTTCATTATGGCATTTAAATCTCCCACCTCCTGAACAATTAGACTTAAGTACAATTAAATTTTAATAAAAACCAATATAACGCATAATTTTCACGCTTTAATAGCAATAATTTTAGCTATTTTATTTTATCTATAGTCTATATTTAGGAATATTTTATGAAAAAACATTCTGATAAATCAATCGGACATCCGATACTAAAAATCAAACCACTCTTTTTAAGTGTATCTGTTATTTTAGGCTCTATTTCCGTTGCTCAAGCTGCTGTTGTAAATACTAATGGCGCAGGTGTATTAAACCAAGTTAACGGCCCAACAATTGTTCATATTAAAGGAGCAAGTGATAAAGGCGTTTCCCATAACATTTATAGTCAATTCGATGTTGACCAAAAAGGTGTAATTCTAAATAACAGTGCTGCCAATACAAATACCACTCTAGGTGGTCAAATCAATGGTAACCTAAACTTAAATAATGGTAATGGACCTGCTAAAGTTATCTTAAATGAAGTCAATTCAAATAAAGCCAGTGTACTTGGCGGTGTAATTGAAGTGGCTGGAACTAATAAAGCACAAGTCATCGTTGCTAATGCATCAGGTATCACATGTGATAATTGCGGCTTTATTAATACTGACCGTGTGACTTTAACAACAGGTAAGCCAATCGTTGCAGGTGGTGATCTCCTCGGTTATAACGTAGAAAAAGGCCAAATCATTATTAATAGCCGTCTACAATCTGATTCACCAACTGACATTATTGCCCGTTCAGCAGTAATCCGTGGAGATATCCACGCTGAAGAAGTTAATGTTGTTGCTGGTAATAACTTTGTAGATGCGAGTGGCAAACAAGTCACTAAAGTACAAGGTGTTGGTTACCCAACTAGCGTAGGTGTTGATATTGCCGCTATGGGTGGTATGTACGCAAATAAAATTACCTTAGTTTCAACTGAAAGTGGTACAGGTGTTTCTAATAAAGGTAGTTTAGTTGCAGGCGCTGGCGGAGTTAATATTGATTCTACTGGTTTAGTATACAACCAAAGTTCTAGAATGAATTCATCTGGTGGTATTAATATTAAAGCAAATGGTTTGTCTAACTCATCGACTATCCTTGCTAATGGGGATATTGACATTATTACTAATAATTCAGATCTGAATAATGTTAATGGTCAAATCAAATCAAATGCAGGAAACATTAAATTAACTGCTTCAAGAGTAGATAATAGAAGTGGTATTATCAACGCACGACAAGCAATGAGTATTGTAACATCAGGTAATATCAACAATAGTAATGGTTCAATTAGAACGAATAACGGCGATCTTAATATTAAGGCTTCTGGTACAATAGATAATATCTATAATCTACGCAACAACGTCATAAATGTTGATGAGCGTGGAATTAGAGCAGGTAATGATTTAACAATAAACACCTCGAAACTCTATAATAATAACTCTACTGTATCTGGTCGCGATGTCACCATTAATGCTCGCGATTCTATCTATAATTCTAGTGATAGCCAGATCATTGCTAAAAGAAAAGTTACCCTTGATGCAGCTTCGCTGCAAAATTACAATTCTCTGATCAAATCAACGAATGGTCTAACTAATATTAACCTTTCTGACACTTTGACAAATGATAGCTATGCTGCAATTTCGAGTGGTAGAGCTTTAAATATTGATGCTAATATCATTAATAACAAAGGTTCTCTATCTGCTAGTGCTGGAAAATCTAAATTTAATGCTTATACCCTAAATAACCAAAATGGATATATTAAAGGAAATAATTTAGATATTAAAACTACAAACTTATCAAATAATGAAGGATTAATTGCTGCGGACTCTAATGTTGTTATTAATACTACTAGCTTAAATAACTCTAGATCTACCGGATTTAATAGTTATGCAAGCAAGTTTGGAGTAGCAGGACACTCTGGCGGAATCTATGCTAAAGATGGCTCTGTCACTATCAAAGCTAATAGCGCAAATAACTATAGCGGTATTATCGTAGCTCACAATAAAGATGCTCTATCAAATGGTGGTGATGTTAATATTACCTTAAGAAACGATCTTGATAACCGTTATGGTACAATTCAAGGTGCAAATACTATTAAATTAGACGTGAATAAATTAGACAATTCTAATTCAGGTCTAGTTCAAGCGGGTAAAGACCTTACTATTGATGCATTTTCTCGTGTTGATAATTACTCCGGTGGTCGTTTAACTTCATTGGGTACAACGACTATCACTAGTCCAGTTATTAGTAATAGCTCTAATGGAACAATCTTAGGTTCAATGGTTGTTTTAAACACTTATAACTATTATTAATTAAATTAACAAGGGGGGCATAAGCCCCCCTAATATTAACTCCAAATTAGAGTGTGGTTTAAATTAAAAATACCTAGTTGACCATCTAGTCATTATTTCTTATACCAACACAATAATCTTAAGGCAATCTGATAATTAATATTATTCCAACTAAATACCCCCCTCTATTACATTAAGTAAAAAAACTTATTTAAGCTAATTTAGTGTAAATGCAACCGATTGATTCATTTAAAATTAATGAGTTTCACAATAGATTTATTGCATATTGAGTGAAATATCGGAACTAACTACTTTTTTATTTCCTCCGTTCTCAGTTAGTATAATTAATTATTAATTATTAAAATTTTATCGCATAATTTATAGCAAATGAAACCATACGTAAATTCGATTAATACTCAACAATAAATTTATTATAGGGATATATATATGGAAATAATATTAAAAATAAAAAAACACAAGATTACTCCGATATGAAATAATGAAATACTTTTCATACCTTTCTAATTAACAATATTTAATCATAAGAACAATTTTATTGTTTCAATTTAAAAAATGTGGTGCTCATGAATTTTCGATTTCTTTTTTTATCGGCAACCTTGTTGTCTTTTCCTTTATATGCATCAGGAAATGCCTCTCAGGTGTTAGACCAACAAATCAATAATCAAAATAGCCAAGATAGGTCTCGGCAACAACAAGTTCAACTAGAAACAAAAGACGCATTAAGCAAAACAAGAGAACGAGATAATAATATTCTAGTTTTTGACGATGAAAAAGATTGCTTTGACATGAAGCAGGTCATTTTGCTTTCTGAACCTAAACTCCCTTCCATGCGACCTTTAGAAACTTATGCTAATCAAGTGGTAGGAATTTGTCTAGGTATCAATGGCGTCGAAACCTTAGCTAAAGGCTTACAAGATAAGATTATAAGATCAGGTTATGTCACTACCCGTGTGACTATTCCTGAACAAAATATTAGTAATGGGACTTTAACCTTACAAATAATTCCGGGTAAAGTCTCAAACGTACAACTGGCGAAAGACAGTGATAGCTATATTACCTTAGGTGCGATTATGCCCGCAAAAGAAGGTGACCTTCTCAATATTCGCGATATAGAACAAGGACTAGAAAACCTTGAGCGGATCCCTGGCGCCAAAGCTAATATTGAACTAAGACCAGGCAAAGAGTTTTCCACAACGGATATTGTTATCCAACGAGAAAAATCGCCCCACATCAATGTCGGTGGTTATTATAATAACTCAGGAAGCCGCCAAACTGGTAAAGATCAGGTTGGTGTAACGGTATATGGCAATAACTTAACCAGTTTAAACGATACCCTCTATGTCAGCGCGGGTAAAAACCTAAAAAACCAAGCTCGCAATAGCACAAGTAACGCGGCTATCTATTATGCTGTCCCTTACAATTATTGGCTATACTCACTTTATGCAAGTAAAAGTGAGTATAAACAGACAATTAATGATACTATGGCTAGCTATAAATATTATGGTGATAGCAAATACTTTAATGCTACAGCAAGTAATGTATTTCTTAGGGGGCAAACTTTTAAAGATACCGCATCACTTCAGCTTATAAAGCGTAAGTCTAAATATAAATTAGAAGATGTTAGCCTACTCTCACAACAACGGGATCTAACTAGTATTAAACTCGGTGTTAACCATAGACAAAATATTGATAATGCGACTGTTGATGCTTCAATATATTATCAACGCAATGTTCCTTGGTTTGGTGCGGAAGAAAGCTGGGATATGCGTTATGGTGATGTAAGTACAATGGGACGTGTCTTATCCGCTGATATTTCAGGTATGATCCCTATTGTTTTTGATGATTTCATTATGAGCTATAACCCGCAATTATTTGTACAATATTCACCGGATCGCCTAACTATTCAAGACCAGTTTTCATTAGGTAACCGCTGGACTGTACGTGGGTTTGATGAAGAATTCTCATTAATTGGTGATAAAGGCTTCTATTTGCGTAATGAGTTTAATTTCTACGTACCTGGTTTTTCTTTCTACCCTTATTATGCGATTGATTATGGCCGTATATTGGGCGGTGTTTATCCTTTAGGCTTATACTCTGATGACCAACTATTAGGGACGGCTTTAGGGGTTAGAGGAAATATCAAGATATTCAGTTATGACCTATTTTTAGGTGTCCCACTGTATAAACCTGATGAATATGAAACCAATAGTGTCAATGCTGGTTTAAATGTTCAATGGTTCTGGTAAAATTAATTTAATATTTAAGGTTGACTGTAAATCACTACTTTCAGCCTTTTTTATTTTATGCCCTACTATTTAATTTATTCGTTTTCATCTTGTATTTTAAAAAATTCAACAGCACCAAAATAATCACATATCGAAAAAGTCCCCCTTTGCTATCACTAAAAATATTATACTGATTATAACTTAGCCTCCTTCATCTACGTGTTAATTATTTTTTATTTTTGCTTTCATGTAATTTTATTAAATATAAGACGTCATTAAAAACAAAAAATCCGAGAATATAAATATTCTCGGATTTCCTACTGCAATCTAATCCATTAGAATTCAGGTACTACCCTGCATTGCATCCTATCAAAAACTTAGAAGCGATAACCTGCTCCGAACATAAATACAAATGGGTCTAAACGAGTGTCAACTTTATACTTCTCACCACCCGCTTTAAATTTCACGTCTGATTCAATATTCATCCACCACAGTGATGCGTTTAACATCCAGTTGTCAGTCAGCATATAATCCATACCAGCTTGTGCTGCAAAGCCCCAAGAGCTTGACATGTCTAGATCAGATAAACCTGCATTTTTTCCGGTAGAATTGAATTTCTCATCAAAGAAAAAGGTATAGTTAACACCTGCACCTAAATAAGGACGTAACTTATCTTCTTTACTACCAAAATAATATTGAGCCATTAAAGTTGGTGGTAAATGTTTTACTGTTGCAATATTACCCGTTGGGCCGGTTCCTACTTTATGTTCAAATGGAGTTGCAGCTAATAATTCCACACCAATATTATCGGTGATCATATACCCAAAAGTTAAACCTAATTGAGTATTATTATTAGCACCAAATGTACCTAGGTTACCTAGACCATTAATTTTTACATCATCTCCTCCAACATTTGGTCTGACTGTTGCAGTACCAGCGCGGAAAAGAAAATCGCCAGCTTCATGTGCAATAGAAACTGCTGGAGCTAAAGTTGCAGCTGCTAATACAAGCGCAGTGAGTTTTTTCATTATCAATCCCATTCCTGTGTTTTTATTTTAGGAAAATATACCGTATTATTTAAATTGATGTTCAAATCAAGATCACATCTTTTGCTTATTTATAGGCAACCCGATAAATATGAGTTTATTATTTCATTTATATTTTTTTTAATTTTGATTTAAATCAATTTTTAGGAAATAACCAATAAAATATAAAATTGATTATAATTTATTTATATTAATCCTGCATTTTAAACATGCATTAAATATACAACATAAGTAATTATCTTTAGATTTTGCGCATTAACTTACTTATATTGCTCCAAATATCTTACTGATTAGAGTTGTTAACATTCCGAATTTTCTTATCTTTCTCTACCTCTAGCCCTGATACTCGGTTACAATTGGCTGAAACTCTTGACCCGTTTGTAGATAGGAGCAGTTAAATGTCCATTTCGGCCAACTCACTCATCAGTGATAGCGTCAATTTTTTTAAAAACCAATTGAGTGGCCTGTTTACTATTGTGTTGTCAGCAACCGTAGTAAGCCTTGCGATTTACGCAATGATGATCCCTAGCGAGCAAATGATAGGCGTGCTAGCGCAAGCACAGACTAAAATGATTGAGTCTGGTAACTCCGGCTTACAAGACTGGATACTAGGCCTTTCAGAAGAAGATAAAAGTAGTATCTTACGCGTTTCTTTTGGGTTAATTCTCTCGGTTACTCTGGGCAGTTTAGTCCTTATTTGCGGCACTCTATCTTATATTGCTGGTCTGTCTCGTGGTGAACACCTATCGGGTATTCAGGCGCTCACCGCATCTTTAAACAAAGCACCATCAATGTTTCTTCTATTAGTTGTTTGCTCTTTACTTATCCAATTAGGTATCACCATCATGGTGCTACCTGGAATTGTATTAGCTATTGGCTTCTCTTTAGCCCCTGCTATCTTAATGAGTGAGCGTACAAACCCGTTTAGTGCTATGGGTAAAAGTTGGAAAATGGCTTATGCAAACTGGCGCATTGCATTGCCAATGGTATTAATTTGGATGGCTGCACAAATGCTGGTTAGCGTTCTCTTGGGTAGCTTAAATATGAATCATATTGCTGTTAACGGGGTTTCCTTCTTACTTAATAATTTCGTTGCAGCCTTTGCTTTAATTTATTTTTATCGCCTATACATGCTAGTCGCTAAGAATTGATCTAAAGGGTAAATGGGGGATCTAATCCCCCATTTATCTTCGCGTTATTAAACACCGAATAAGGCCATCAAGTATTTTATTCCTAAAAACACCCTACCGACACATTAATCATACTTCTTTGGGCTGTTCTGGCTCTAGGTCAATTTTTGAATTCAGTGGTTCAGTTTTTTCACCATCGAATGTCTCTAACGATTTTCTGTCTGCTTCAGACTTTCTATCTTCAACTGTTTTTATTTGTACTTGCTGTTTACTCTGAATAAGTCGAATAGCAAAATAAATATCAGGCACAACCAATAAATCATCATCAGAGCGACTGATTTTATTTTGTTCCAACCACCGTTTTACCGAAGTCCTACGACCTGCAAGTACAAGAGTTACCCCTTTGGCTTTCAATGAGGTAACAATATCATTTAGCGCTGAAAATACGCTCACATCATTATGCGTGAAGCTAACTGCCGCATCCACAATTACCCAAGCAGGCCTTTTTAATTGATTATCTATATGCTTGTTTAATCGTTCTTTAAAATAATTCACGTTAAAATAAGTTAATGGTGAATTAAACCGATAAATTAAAACCCCATCAATTTGTTGAATACCATTCTCAGGCGCCATAGAATGCAGCATTCCTTGTTCATCGACACCTAATAACTGGTCTGTAGGCCTAAATATTATCCGAATAAACTGCAACAACCCCAATAATACCGCCAACCCCACACCACTAATTAACCCGACAACAAGTACAGCGCATAGCGTAAACACGCATAAGAAAAATGCCTGTCGATTGCGTTTACGCATCGAAAAAATACTACGGAAGCTCAATAAGGAAAATGTCGAAATAATCAGTACCATACCCAATGCAGGCATCGGAATATATTCTAATAAGTTTATTGAAAAAAGTAAGACAGCTAAAATAGTTAAAGCCGCGACAATAGAGACTAACTGAGTTTTCCCCCCCATCATATCATTCACTGCAGTACGGCTGCTTGCTGCGCTTACCGCAAAGCCTTGCGCCAAAGCGGATGCAATATTCGCTACGCCTAATGCCCTAAGTTCTTGGTCTGCATCAACCGTGTAGCCATTTTTACTGGCAAAACTGCGGGCAGTCATCATAAAACTCACAAAGCTAATCACCGCTAAGTTTAAAGATGGGATAACCAAATCACGAATTAGCCCCGGAGGGAAATCAGGCAGCGGAACATACGGAAGCCCATCACCTAAATCACCAACAGTACTCACGCCATATTGCTCAAGATTAAATGCAACACTAGCCGCGGTGGCTAAAATCATTGCAATGAGTAAAGAAGGCCATTTACTGCGAACACGCTTAATCGCAAGCGTAATCGCTAACGTCGTCACCGCAACTAATAATGTCGGAATATGTGTCTCTTTTAATGCTAAAGGTAAAGCGACTAAACGTTCAATAAAACCGGCTGGTAATGTACTGATACCAAAAACCTTACTAATTTGACTAACGATAATAGTTAATGCAACCCCATTTAATAACCCTTGCAATATGGGGCGAGACAAAAAGTCAGCGAATGTTCCCAAGCGAAATTTAGCTGCAATCAAACACCAAATCCCTGTCATGAAGCTCATTACCATGACCAATTGCCAACGGACATCATCATCCCCCATCGCAAGCGGTGCAACTGCTGCTGCAATCACCGCACAGGTTGCTGCATCGGGGCCGATAATCAATTGTTTGGATGTCCCAAATAATGCATAAAAAAACATGGGTAAAATACAGGAGTAAAGCCCAACGATTGCATTCATCCCCATTAATTCGGCATAAGCAATTGCGACAGGCAAAGCAACAGCAGCAACAGACAAGCCTGCTTTTACATCAGGGCCAAGATCTGAAAGTTGGTAATTAAACAGCGTTTCTAACCCTGGCATCCAAGCAAACAGCTTCGCCTTTATCATTGATGAAAAATACCTATAAATTAGTAAGTTAAATTAGCTTTAACACTATATATAGCTGAACTAATAAAGTTTATCTAGAAGTAAGTCAAATAATAGTAAAATAGTGCAAATATCTTTGGTAACAAAGCGTATTTATTGGTAAAAAGGTGCAAACTTTTAACAATTATGGTCAAAATCAGTTAAACTACTCCATTATCTTTACGTTGAGGCGCTTTATTCACTGTTATGAAACAACTTATTGATTTTATCCCTTTAATCATATTTTTCATCGTCTATAAAAGATATGACATTTTCTACGCAAGTGGCGCACTAATGGTAGCAACACCTCTTGCTTTGTTAGCGACATACCTTATTTATAAAAAAGTTGAAAAGGTGGCGAAAATCACCTGTGCAATCGTAATGGGGTTTGCAGCTTTAACCCTTATATTTCATAGTGATGCCTTTATTAAGTGGAAAGTCACCATCATTTATGCAGCCTTTGCAGGGGCATTATTGTTTAGCCAATGGTTTACTGAAAAACCATTAATTCAAAGAATGTTAGGTAGTAATCAAGAAATTAAACTTGCTGACAGCTATTGGACTAAACTAAATAGCGCTTGGGCTATTTTCTTTATTTTCTGTGCTCTTCTCAATATCTATGTTGCATTTTGGATGGCACAAGATATTTGGGTAAACTTTAAAGTGTTTGGTCTTACTGCTGGTACGTTGATATTTACTGTACTGAGCGTTGTCTATATTTTTAAAAATATGACTAAAGAGCCGATAGAAAAACACGAAGAGTAATACTGGTGATAAAACACAAAAAAAACCTGCAAATATTATTTCGCAGGTTTTTTTTACTCGTTAAATATTAATATCGCTTCTCACCAAATGCTTTTTCAATTTTTTTATCTGTATTGTATTGCGATAACGCATATACTGACCAAATTGCAGCCGGTAGCCAGCCAATAAGTGTTATTTGAAGAACCAAGCAAATAATGCCAGCAAAAGGACGGCCTATCGTGAAAAACTGTAACCAAGGTAATAATATTGCTAATAACAGTCTCATGTTATCTCCCACAGTGAGTTACCAATATTAATTTATTATAGTATAAACAATCTAATCAGTTGACTAAACGTAAAACACACTTCTTGTTTATTCTTTGCATAACTATATCTTTTTGGTGAATTTAGAAGCAACATGGCGGGTTTCCCCTCTTATTTTTACATTAAATCAATTATAGGTGCGTAAACAATGGATAACTTAATGGTTATTGTTTACGACTACATATGTAATTTGCTATAAATGCCAAATCAATATGTTTATCCTTTTTAATAAGAGTCAAATATGCAATTACCAAACGGTGAATTGGTTTTACGAACGTTAGCCATGCCCGCAGACACTAACGCAAATGGTGATATTTTTGGTGGCTGGTTAATGTCGCAAATGGATATTGGTGGTGCTATTTTAGCTAAAGAAATTGCACTTGGCCGTGTGGTCACCGTCGCTGTAAATGGTATTAAATTCCAAAAGCCTGTTGCGGTAGGGGATGTCGTTTGCTGTTACGCCCGTTGCTTAAAAACAGGCAAAAGCTCAATCACTATTAATATCGAAGTGTGGGTAAAAAAAGTGGCTACAGCACCTGTTGGTCAACGATATCAAGCCACTGATGCGGTATTCACCTATGTTGCTGTCAATGACGACAATACAACTAGGGCACTCCCCATAGAAAAACAACATTTTCAGTTAGCAAGTTCAGAACAACAGTTTGATTAATTGATATTATTTATAAAAAAGCACCTTGCGCAGTAATGGCATAAGGTGCTTTTTTTATGAAAAACGAGTGCCTAAACTTGGCTCACAGTTCCATCCAATTTGAAGTAAATCTCCGTTACATACCCTTTAGCAGGTTGTTTTTCATAAGCCCAGCGGTTCATGGCACGTTTAACTTCGCGTTCAAATAAACCTTTCGGTGAAACTTCAACAAACTCAATATTGGTAACCCGGCCTGAGTCGTCGATATCATAACGTACTTTAACATACCCTTCTTTACCTAAACGACGGGCGCGGTCCGGATACATTGGTGGCTGTTTATGTAATGCTTTTGGCCCACTTTTATTCGAGGTTTTGCTGCTTGTTCCTGCATTTTTTGCTGTAGTAACCGCATTATTATTAGTTTTAGGCGCATCTGCATCGGACTTTAAGTTGCTCATCGCCAGTTGTTTTTCTACTGGCTTGACCTCTTCTTTAATTTTTTTCTTTTCTTCCTGTTTAGGTTTAGGTTTCTTTTTCACCTCAGGTTTTTTCTTTGGTAATGCAATGACTGGCTCAACAACAGGCTCCGGTTCGGGCTCAACAACAGGTTCTGGTTCAACAACCGGCTCTGGCTCTACTGGCGTCTCAACAGGTTGAGCAGGCTCAGATGCAGGTTCAGGGGCAGCAAAACTAATCATTGCTATCGTCATTGGTTCAGGATCTCTGGCCAAATTAGGTTGATTAAAAATCCATGCCATCGCAAGGCCTGCATGAATAGATAATGAAATGACGATAATTAAAGTCCAACGGATCCAACGCATATGCAATTTCTACCTACACCAGTCTAACTATAATAATATGCCCAATAGTTTAAATGCAAATAGCAATCATATTCAATAAGCTTTGTCATACAAAGTGAAAAATGTGAATGTGCGCTTTAATAACCTTATTCAATCCATTGAGTAAAAAGTAGCGAATGGCGACGACGGTACACATCGATTTTGCGCATTGTATAAATGTGCATATTCCGCCTAGAATGCCCTTCCAGCCAGCGTCTACGGCGACGAAGGGTCTGCCTTAACATCCGCCAGCGCCCCACTTCATGCCTACTACGTCTCATTTTATTTTGTCCTTTTATCATCAAAAAATAACGTCAAAAAAATATTATATTCTTTTGTAAAAAAGAACCAAGGGGAACTTTTTGAGACAGTTTCTCTTACAATTTAATATCTCATTGATATTATCAATATATGCAATCATTATTTCCTAATGATTTTGCCTATTTCACAAAGCTTTTACTGCAAAATTTTGCTAAATTCTATTAAGTTGATATTTTACTAACGGTTTTTTTAACTAGGTCGTCTTTCTTTAACCCGATTCCCTTATCAGTGAGGCATGTGATCCACTATGGCAACCGTCTATACACTTATGAGTTGGCTTTTATTTTTCCTTTATTGGCTAATCATTGCAGCAGTCACTGTCCGCATTTTAGTCAAAAGAAGGCCTGTCACCTCTGCCATGACATGGCTTCTGATTATCTATATTCTCCCTTTAGTCGGTATCATTGCTTATGTGGCTTTTGGTGAACTCCACCTCGGAAAACGCCGTGTTGATAAAGCGCATCATATGTGGCCTTCTGTTGCTACATGGCTGGAAAATTTACGCAGTTCAAAACACATCTTTGCAACCGAAAATAGCCGTGTCGCTGAGCCACTTTTTCAATTAGTGGAAAAACGTCAAGGAGTTGCTGGTGTTAAAGGCAACCGAATCCAGTTATTAACTACATGCGAAGATTCACTGAAAGCGATTGTCAATGATATCAACAACGCCCAGCACTCTATCGAAATGGTGTTTTATATTTGGCAGCCGGGTGGCTTAGTCGATGGTGTTACCGAAGCTTTATTGAATGCGGCAAAGCGTGGCGTTAAATGCCGTATTATGGTCGACTCAGCAGGAAGTTGGCATTTTTTCCGGAGCGACTACCCAGCAAAAATGCGAGCTGCTGGCATTGAGTTTGTTGAATCTCTTAAAGTCAATTTAATGCGTTTTTTCTTACGCCGCATGGACTTACGTCAGCATCGTAAAATAATCGTTATTGATAACTATATTTCATATACTGGAAGTATGAATATGGTTGATCCTCGTTATTTTAAACAAGATTCGGGCGTCGGTGAGTGGGTTGATATTCTCGTTCGCATGGAAGGTCCTGTCAGTACAACCCTCGGCATTGTCTATGCCTTTGACTGGGAAATGGAAACAGGCCAACGTGTTCTCCCACCGCCACCAGACAGCAATATAATGCCATTTGAGCAAGCAAACGGTCATACTACCCAAATTATCGCATCAGGCCCTGGTTTCCCCGATGAACTGATCCAACAGTCCTTAATGACAGCAATGTTTTCCGCTCGGAAACAACTGATCATGACGACCCCTTATTTTGTGCCAAGTGATGATTTACTCCACGCGATTTGCACTGCAGCAATGCGCGGTGTAGATGTTAGTATCATTATGCCGCGTCAAAATGATTCTTTTCTTGTACGCTGGGCAAGCCGTTCATTTTATAGTGAATTATTAGAAGCAGGTGTTAAAATTTACCAGTTTGAAGATGGTTTGCTGCACACTAAAAGCGTCCTTGTGGATGGGGAGCTCAGTCTAGTTGGTTCGGTTAACTTAGATATGCGTAGTTTATGGTTAAACTTCGAAATTACCGTGGTCATTGATGATAAAAGTTTTGGTAGCGATCTGACACTAGTACAGTATGATTACATCGCTCGTTCAACACGGTTAGAAATTGAAGAATGGGAACAGCGCCCTTTCTGGAATCGTGTCGTTGAACGTATTTGTTACTTCTTTAGTCCATTGTTATAAATTGAATTAATTAGGAAAGGTCATGACAGAAAAACAATTTACCCAGTTAATCGATGAGGATGACATCATTGAAATTGCTTATGACCTGTTTCTTGAAGGTGCAATGACCCATTTAGAACCCGCAGATCAACTCATTTTTGCGTTACAGTTTGAAGAATTAGGGGCGGCAGAAATAGCCCCTTTGAGTGATAATTGGCAAAATATCATCACGGAACAAGTTGATTTAAATGCATTAAGTGAAGTGGTTATTGGGCTGGCTGAAACCCCTGATGCAGAACTGAATGATATTTTTGCCCGTATTTTAATTAGCCGTCACCCTTCTAAACCATTTCATCACATTTTATGGAAAAAATAGCGCAATAACCGCTATGGCTAACAAATAAAACAGAGCAAAACGCTCTGTTTTATTTACAACAAAATTAATGTTATCCCTTAAAGCGGGTCAATTTTCAAACAAGATACCGCATGTTTAAAGCTCCCTTCTAGCAAGGGTCGTGTTTTTGCGCACTCTTCATCTGCTAATGGGCAACGGGTTCTAAACACACACCCGGAAGGTGGGTTTATGGGGGATGGCAACTCCCCTTCAAGTAGCTCAATTTCTTTGTTTTTTTCTTTATCGGGGTCAGGAACTGGCACCGCAGACATGAGAGCCCGAGTATAAGGATGCAAGGGGTTATTATACACCTCATCATATGTACCAAGCTCTACCGCGTGCCCCAGATACATAACCAATACACGGTCAGAAATATGCTTAACGACAGCTAAATCGTGAGCAATGAATATTAATGATAACTTCATTTCCCGTTGTAATTCTTGCAACAAATTAACCACTTGTGCTTGAATGGAAACATCCAATGCAGATACGGGTTCATCACAAATCACTAATTTAGGCTCTAAGATCAGTGCCCTAGCAATACCTATTCGTTGACATTGCCCACCTGAAAATTCATGAGGATAGCGGTTAATCAAATTTGGCAACAGCCCTACACGCATCATCATTTTTTTCACTTTTTCGGTGACTTCAAGCTGTGACATTTTAGGATGATACGTTTTCAACGGCTCAGCAATAATATCCCCAATCGTCATACGCGGGTTTAACGACGCTAATGGATCTTGAAAAATCATTTGGATATCACTGCGTACACGCCGCCATTCTTTATCGCTTTTACCTAATAAATTTTGCCCTAGCCAACTCACCGTGCCATCTGTGGCTTTGACTAAGCCAATCAATGCCCGAGCAAATGTCGATTTACCACATCCCGACTCACCCACAACACCTAAGGTTTCGCCTTCATACAGCCGCAATGTTACCCCATCAACGGCCTTTAAACTTTTATTAGGTTGCCAAAACCATTGTTTTTTATCCCTAATCTCAAAATGGACTTTTAAGTCGTTCACCTCTAATAAGACCGGCCTATTCTCATGAGTGCTCATACAAGTTCCTCCATAGGCTTAAAGCAGGCGCGTAAACGTGTTTGTTCAAAGGTTGTTAATACGGGTTCATTATCCACACACTGCTGTGTGGCATATTGGCAACGCGGTGAAAATGGGCAACCCTTGGGTAACCTTAATAAGTTTGGTGGATTACCCGGTATTGTTGCTAGGCTCTCATCATCACCGTCAAGACGGGGAACCGCAGCTAATAAACCAAGAGAATACGGATGAGAAGGATGATAAAATATATCTCGAGCGGTACCATATTCCATCGTTCGCCCAGCATACATCACAAGAACTTTATCGCAAACGCCAGCTACTACCCCAAGGTCATGCGTGATCAGAATAATCGCAGTATCAAATTCTTGTTTTAATTCATTAAGCAACGTCATGATTTGTGCTTGCACAGTAACATCAAGCGCCGTTGTAGGCTCATCTGCTATTAACAACTTAGGCTGACATAATAATGCCATAGCAATCATCACTCGCTGGCGCATTCCCCCTGAAAATTCATGAGGATACATATTCATCCGTTTACGCGCTTCAGGCATTTTAACTGCATCAAGCATCCTAACAGACTCTTCAAAAGCCTCATTTTTACTCATACCCTTGTGAAGCATTAAAACTTCAGATAATTGAGTGCCAATTTTTAAATAAGGATTGAGCGATGTCATTGGGTCTTGAAATATCATTGAAATTTCTTCGGCCCGCATCCGGTTTAATTCTTTCTCCCTTAAATTCAGTATTTCACGTCCATTAAATACCGCTGACCCATTGATCCGGCCATTTTTAGCTAATAGACCCATTAATGCAAAAGCAGTTTGTGATTTACCAGAACCCGATTCACCGACAATGCCGAGTGTTTCCCCTGCACTTAACTCAAAATTTAATTTATTAACCGCCGTTACACTGCCATCTTGAGTGGCAAAATTAACGCTGAGATCTTTTACTGATAACAGAGGGGTTTTTATTGCATTATTTGACATGTGTTTCCCTCTAGCGATCTTTCGGGTCAAGAGCATCGCGCAGCCCATCCCCGATAAAGTTAAAACAAAATAGTGTAATGACCAAGAAACCCGCTGGGATCAGCAATAACCATGGAGTAACCTCCATTGAATTAGCCCCATCACTGAGCAAAGCCCCCCAACTACTTAGTGGTTCTTGCGTTCCTAACCCCAAAAAGCTTAAGAAAGATTCAAATAAAATCATACTTGGTACTAATAATGAGGCATATACCACAACAACCCCCAAAACATTAGGGACAATATGGCGTAAAATAATCTGCCGCGTACTGACACCACAAACAAGGGCTGCCTCGATAAACTCTTTACGTTTTAATCCCAGTGTTTGCCCACGCACAATACGTGCCATATCGAGCCATGAGACCATACCAATCGCCACAAATATCAATAAAATATTTGCACCAAATAAGGTCACTAATAAAATGACGAAAAACATAAACGGAAATGAGTTTAAAATTTCTAGCAAGCGCATCATCAGGGAATCAACCTTCCCGCCAATATAACCTGCCAATGAACCATACAAAGTACCAACAATAACTGCAACTAACGCAGCTGCAACCCCAACCATTAAGGAAATTCGCCCACCAATCGCAACTCTGACGAGTAAATCTCGACCTGATGCATCAGTGCCAAAATAGTGCCCCGTCGCCATATCTGGTGGCATAGACATCATTTCCCAATCGGTATCATCATATAAAAATGGGGATAGCATAGGGGCAAAAATCACAAACATTGTGATTAAAAATAACACAAACAAACTGACGATTGCGGCTCGATTATGGATAAAGCGACGCCTTGCATCCTGCCATAAACTGCGCCCTTCAATATCTAACTGCTCCGAAAAATGCTCCAGAGCTTCACTATTTTGCTGATTCGATATCATAGCGTTTCTCCGGCTTAGTAACGAATTTTAGGGTCAATAACGGCATACAACACATCAACAATTGCATTAAATGCAATGGTTAATACACCCACTAAAATTGTTAAACTTAGTACTAATGAATAGTCACGGTTAAGTGCTCCATTAACAAAAAGCTGGCCAATGCCCGGTAAGCCAAAAATTGTCTCAATGACCATTGACCCCGTAATGATCCCAACGAATGCTGGCCCCATATAAGAAAGCACAGGAAGCAAAGCCGGTTTCAATGCGTGACGTAGAATAATAGTTCTTAGGGGTAACCCTTTCGCGCGTGCAGTACGAATAAAATTTGAGTGCATAATCTCGATCATCGACCCGCGAGTTATACGGGAAATACTAGCAATATAAGCTAATGACAATGCAACCATGGGTAAAACCATGTGTTTAAGGTTACCGCCATCCCAGCCACCACCAGGGAGCCATTTCAAATGAATGGCAAAAATCAGCACCAATAGTGGTGCTACAACAAAGCTGGGGATGACAACCCCCGTCATGGCAAACCCCATGACTGTAAAATCCCATTTAGTATTTTGGTTTAGCGCCGCAATAACCCCGGCTGAAACACCAAAAAGAACCGCAATAATAAATGCCGTTGCACCTAACTTTGCTGACACTGGGAAAGCCTTAGCGACGAGGTCATTAACACTATAATCTTTGTATTTAAATGATGGGCCAAAATCCCCTTTGGATAACTGAATCAAATAATTGAAATACTGTTTATACATTGGGTCATTGAGATGATATTTCGCTTCAATGTTGGCCATAACTTCAGGCGGGAGTTTACGTTCCCCTGTAAAAGGGCTTCCTGGCGCCAAGCGCATCATAAAAAATGAGATTGTAATAAGGATCAGTAACGTCGGGATCGCTTCTAGCAACCGACGCAAAATGAATTTAAACATTGCTCTTTCCTACATCTATTGCCTATTAGGCTAATATCTGGCTCCACACTAAATGGAGCCAGAACAAGTTTATTAGTGTTTGATAATATATAAGTCTTTAGTATGCAGGTTATCTAACGGGTCTTTGCCACTGTAACCACCAACATAAGGTTTTACCAAACGCGTATTAACGTAGTAGTAAAGAGGAACAACACCTGAGTCTTTATCGAGTAATTCTTCAGCCTGCTGATAGAGCGCCGCCCGCTCTTCATCTGTTTTGACTTGCAATGTTTTTTTCATTACGGCATCAAAATCTGTATTTTTATAGTGAACGGTATTATTACTGCTGTAGGAAAGTAACATATTGAGGAAAGATGACGGTTCATTATAATCAGCACACCAACCAGCACGAGCAACATCATAATTACCTTGATGTCGGCTATCTAAAAAAGTTTTCCATTCTTGGTTTTCTAATTTAACTTCCGCGCCTATATTCTTTTTCCACATAGAAGAAGCGGCTATTGCGATACGTTTATGTAAATCTGAAGTGTTGTACAGTAAATTGAATTTTAATGGGTTCCCTTTATTGTAGCCGGCCTCTTCAAGTAACTGTTTGGCTTTTTCATTGCGTTGCTCTTGGGTCATATTCGCATACCAGTCAGGCTTTTCAGCTTTCATTCCGCTGGTAAATGGAGGAGTAAAGCCATACGCTGGGATATCTCCTTGCGCCTTCACTTTATAAGTAATGATATCTCTATCCATGGATAATTTTAGAGCTTCACGGACTTTCGGATCATTAAACGGTGGTTTCTCATTATTGATTTCATAATAGTAAGTACACAGATATGGGCTCACTTTTAACTCATTTGGCATATTTTGTTGTAAGCTTTTAAACTGCTCAATCGGTAAATTACTATAAGTCATATCGATTTCACCACTACGATAGCGGTTAACATCAGTCACTTCGGAAGAAATCGGTAAGAAAGTCACTTGGTCAATCACAGTATTCGCATTATCCCAATAACTAGGGCTACGCTCTAATACAATACGTTCATTCACCGTCCAACCTTTTAATTTATACGCGCCATTACCCACGAAATTTTGTGGCTGAGTCCATTTTGCGCCATGCTGTTCGATGGTTTTTTTATTCACTGGCGACATAGATGAGTGAGCTAATAACTTAGGAATATAAGGTACGGCTTCGCTAAGTGAAATAACTAATGTCTTATCATCAAGAGCCTTAACACCAAGCTCTTGAGGCTTTTTCTTACCTGCAATAATATCGTCAACATTTTGAATATGTGCATACTGTAAGTAACTTGCGTAAGGTGATGCCGTATCAGGGTCTGCTAAACGTTGCCAACTATAGACAAAATCCTCTGCTGTGACAGGGTCACCATTGGACCATTTTGCATCATCACGTATTTTAAACGTCCACTCTTTAAAATCTTTATTTTCCCAGCTAACTGCTGAGCCAGGTAAAATCTCACCGTCAGGGCCGACAATTGTGATCCCCTCAAAAAGGTCCCGCGCTAATGCTGACTCAGGTACCCCTTCAATTTTATGCGGGTCTAACGATTGAGGTTCCGACCCATTATTACGTACCATCACCTGCTTCTCTGCAAGTTCCACACCCGCAGGAACAACTGCCGCAAAACTCGTCGCTATTGACCCCACAGCCAGCCCTGCGGTCACGCTAAGTGCAATAATCGATTTATTGATTAATTTACTCATCTTATCGGTTACTCCCGTTCATATTTATTATGATTGTGTGTTGTTCATATTCACTAAAACCTAGAATAGTGAACACTTTTTATAATTATTTAGATATTATTAATTAGGTTCATTTATATATAACCGTTTAATATCCGTATAATCAAGAGGGTCTTTGCCTTTAAATCCATTAATCGTAGGTTTTATCATGCGCGCACTAACGCGATAATAAACAGGAACTATGGCCGAGTCCTTGTCCAACAAGGCTTCAGCTTGCTGATATATATCATGACGAGATTGGTCATCAGGAGCAGTTAAAGCCTGTGCAAGTAACGCATCAAAAGCAGAATTACTATAAAATGCAGTATTATTACTATTTTGTGACAACATCATGTTTAGAAAAGCAGTAGGCTCATTATAATCTGCACACCAAGTCGCTCTAGCGACATCATAATGGCCTTCATGACGGCTTTGTAATGACGTCTTCCATTCTTGGTTTTGTAAAGTCACCTGCGCACCTATATTTTTTTTCCACATAGAGGCTGCGACGATAGCTTGCTGTTTATTCTGATCAGAAGTGTTATAGAGTAATGAAAATTTTAACGGGTTTGCTTTATTATAACCGGCTTCTAAAAGTAACTCTTTGGCCTTCTTATAACGCTGTTCTTGGGTTAAATCGGCCCATTCAGGTAACGTAAAATTCCCATTATTGATAAAAGTTGGTGTAAACCCATAAGCTGCGACTTGCCCTTGCGCCATAACTTTATTGGTTATTGTCTCTCTATCTAACCCGAGCTTAATTGCCTCACGTACTCGTGGGTCATTGAATGGCGGTTTCTGGTTATTTATTTCATAATAAAATGTACATAAATAAGGGCGAACATACAGTTCATCCGGCTTTTCTTGCTGCATTTTTTTATACAGAACAGGCGGGATTGCAGAATTGCTGATATCTATCTCACCACTACGGTAACGGTTAATATCACTGACCTCTGAGGTAATCGCTAAAAATGTAGCTTGGTCTATACGGCTACTGTCATTGTTCCAATAATATGGGTTACGTTTTACTACAATACGTTCATTAACGACCCACTTATCAAGTAAATAAGCCCCATTGCCTACAAAATTTTGTGGTTGAGTCCATTTTTCACCGTGCTGCTCTATTGCCTTCTTATTAACAGGTTTCAATGATGTATGAGAAAGCATATCGACAAAATAGGGAACTGGATGGCTAAGTGTCACTTGTAAATGCTGAGGATCAAGCGCTTTAACACCCAACGCCGTCGGAGGTAATTTACCGGCTAAAATAGCATCGGCATTTAAAATATACGCATTTTGTAAATAACTCGAATAAGGAGACCCTGTACTTGGGTCCGATAACCGCTGCCAGCTATAAACGAAATCTTCAGCAGTAACTGGCGTACCATCACTCCATTTAGCCCCTTGCCGTAAAGTGAAAACCCACGTTATATAATTGTCATTTGTCCAACTTTCCGCGACCCCAGGCGCTACTTTTCCGTCGATATCGCTGTACACTAACCCTTCAAGTAAGTTTAAAATAATATTGCTTTCTGGTACCCCTTCCACTTTATGAGGGTCAAGTGATGTGACTTCTGAGCCATTGTTTATCGTGATCACCTGCGGTGACTTAATTGCCGTATCTGTCGCATTAGCCTGAAGCGTAATAAATAATATCGAGAGTGCACCAAAACCCATTTTTGATTTGATCATCATATCCCTCATGATTAATTGATGGCGCTATCACTGCATTAGCAGCCTTCTCTACAAAATTAGTTGATTGTTATAACTATCAAGTTTGCTGTTTATTAAAGTAAATAGCGCTCTCCCCAACAAATATCAATAACAAGTTTTTAACATTTTTGCGCATAAAAACTTTATATGAATATTCAAATAATCATGCAAAAGTAAAAAATATACTTTAATAACATTATGATAAAAAAATTACCGCACCCAAAAAGCAGTATCGCCTTTTTTGTGGTTCCAAACATATCATTAACAAACACTAATTAGAATAGTGAATAAATTTACGTAGCTCACAATTTCTTACTTTTTATCCCTGCTTTAGCAAAAAATGCGACATATAATTACAGTTAACATATTTGTTATCCGTAATTGTTAATTACTCTAATTTTGAGGGCATCTGAGGGTAATAAAAGTAGTCTGTATATGAATGGTTAGTATTCAGAAGTAGAAAATACAATTCGAGGGAATGTTGGCTGCAACAAACCACTGCAACCAACAAAGATAGCTAGATAGGCAAAAGAATAAAAATTATAACAACCCAGGAAATAACGCCTTAACCCCTGTCACGATAAACTCAATCCCTAACGACATAAGCAACAGCCCCATAATACGAGTTACAACGTTAATCCCAGTTTGGCCAAGGTAACGAACAAGTAAAGATGCTGAACGAAATAGCAACCAACAACAAAATGCAAAGAGAATGCTGGTCAGCGCTAAACCCAAAAAGTTTTGCCAACCATGCCAACGAGATGACCACACAATACAAGAACTAATTGCCCCCGGACCGGCCATTAGTGGTAGTGCTAACGGGACAACACCAATACTATCTCTTACTGCAGTTTCTGTTTTTTCTTGCTTATTCTGTTTATCTTCACCAATTTTTCCACTAATCATCGACATTGCGATTGTCACAATTAATATCCCCCCTGCGATGCGAAATGAATCGATGGAGATACCAAACAACTGAAGTATTGAGTCACCTATGAGTAGTGAAGTACATAAAATAATAGCGACTGAAGTATTCGCTACAGTATTAGTTTTATTTCTCCCTGCATTACTTTGATAGTTAGTCATACTAATAAACACAGGTAGAATGCCTACTGGGTTTACAAGTGCAAAAAGACCAATAAAAAATTTAATGTAACCAGATAAATCGAGTAATGCGATGCTCACTCAGCCATTTCCTTAAACAGTTCTCTTAAGAGATGCATTGATACCTTTTCTAATTTTATCACCTCTGGTGCTAATTTCCTTGCGCGAAATAATTTTTTCTATAACAAACTAAATTTCCTTGTTATTTTAGTGAGTAATGAATGAATTTTTCCCCACAAATGTATTAGTCATATTAAATTAAGTCATAGAACAATAACACTTACATAACGTATATGAATATAAGCCTGCTGAAAGGTGTCAGCTTGGCATTTTCGTGATTTAGATCACTTTATTTAATTCCTATTTTGTTAATCTATTCTTAACTGATAGACAGGATTAATAAGATTTTTAAGCCAATAGGCGATGATGAGCAGCGTTATTATTAGAATTATCTATACTTTCACTTTTAGGCAGTCTTTTTCGCCCAGTTTGTCGATACATTGCTCATTGGCTTAAAAAGTTTAACATTTATCAGGAGTAATCTATATGTCTGTAACTAACGTTACCGAACTCAATGAACTCGTTGCTCGTGTCAAAAAAGCTCAACGCGAATTCGCGACTTTCTCACAAGAAAAAGTTGACGAAATATTTCGTGCTGCTGCTCTCGCTGCCGCTGATGCACGTATCCCCCTAGCAAAACTCGCTGTTGAAGAATCTGGAATGGGTATTATTGAAGATAAAGTGATAAAAAATCATTTTGCTTCTGAGTATATCTATAATGCCTATAAAGACGAAAAGACCTGTGGGACTTTATCTGAAGACCCAACATTTGGAACAATAACGATTGCAGAGCCTATCGGTATTATTTGTGGCATTGTGCCAACCACTAACCCAACCTCAACTGCAATTTTTAAATCATTAATTAGTCTAAAAACACGTAATGCCATTATCTTCTCTCCACATCCACGTGCGAAAAATGCAACCAATCGTGCAGCTGAAATAGTACTTAATGCCGCTATTGCTGCAGGTGCACCAAAAGATATTATTGGCTGGATTGATTCCCCTTCCGTTGAATTATCCAATGCATTGATGCACCACGCTGATATTAACCTGATTTTAGCGACAGGTGGACCAGGTATGGTTAAAGCAGCCTATAGCTCTGGTAAGCCAGCGATTGGTGTCGGTGCGGGTAATACCCCTGTTGTGATTGATGAAACAGCAGATATCAAACGTGCTGTTGCATCGATTCTCATGTCAAAAACCTTCGATAACGGCGTTATTTGCGCCTCAGAACAATCCGTTGTTGTTGTGGATGAGATCTACAACCAAGTTCGTGAGCGTTTTTCCAGCCATGGCGGCTATTTACTGCAAGGTAAAGAACTTAAAGCGGTTCAAGAAATCATTTTGAAAAATGGTAATTTAAATGCTGCCATTGTGGGCCAACCTGCTGTTAAAATTGCCGAAATGGCGGGCATCACTGTCCCTATCACGACTAAAATCTTGATAGGTGAAGTTAAAGTTATTGATGATTCAGAACCCTTTGCCCATGAAAAACTGTCCCCGCTCTTAGCCATGTATCGTGGTAAAAACTTTGAAGATGCCGTCTCCAAAGCTGAACAATTAGTCGAAATGGGAGGGATTGGCCATACTTCTTGCTTATACACCGACCAAGACAATCAACATGAACGAGTGAACTACTTCGGCCAAAAAATGAAAACAGCACGTATTTTAATTAATACGCCGGCCTCGCAAGGTGGTATTGGTGACTTATACAACTTCAAACTAGCTCCTTCTCTCACATTGGGTTGTGGCTCTTGGGGGGGTAACTCTATTTCCGAAAACGTCGGGCCAAAACACTTGATCAACACTAAAACTGTGGCGAAGAGAGCTGAAAACATGTTATGGCATAAACTACCAAATTCAATCTACTTCCGTCGTGGTTGCCTACCTATCGCCCTTGAAGAGATTGCAACTGACGGTGCGAAACGTGCCTTTATCGTCACTGATGGTTATTTATTCAATAATGGTTATGTTGATGAAGTAGTCAATGTACTCAAAAAACACCACATTGAAACAGACGTATTCTTTGAAGTTGAAGCAGACCCAACATTAACAGTTGTACGTAAAGGCGCTGCCCAAATGCAAGCATTCAACCCTGATGTTATTATTGCATTAGGTGGTGGTTCACCGATGGATGCAGCGAAAATTATGTGGGTCATGTACGAACATCCTGAAACACACTTTGAAGAGCTCGCGCTACGCTTTATGGATATTCGCAAACGTATTCACCGCTTCCCTAAAATGGGCGTTAAAGCGAAACTAGTTGCGATTACAACTACTTCGGGTACTGGCTCTGAAGTTACGCCGTTTGCGGTTGTGACTGATGATAAAACAGGTCAAAAATATCCATTAGCGGATTACGCACTCACCCCGAACATGGCTATCGTTGATGCAAACTTAGTCATGAATATGCCTAAATCTTTAACTGCCTTTGGCGGTCTAGATGCAGTGACCCATGCATTAGAAGCTTATGTTTCAGTGCTAGCTAACGAATTTACCGATGGCCAAGCGCTTAAAGCATTAAGTTTATTAAAAGATTATTTACCTGCCAGCTATCACGAAGGTGCTAAAAACCCTGTCGCTAGGGAGCGTGTACATAATGGGGCTACCCTTGCAGGTATTGCATTTGCGAATGCGTTCTTAGGGGTATGTCACTCAATGGCACATAAACTAGGTTCAGAGTTCCATATTCCACATGGCCTCGCCAATGCCCTATTGATTTGTAATGTCATCCGTTTCAATGCGAATGACAATCCAACTAAGCAAACAGCCTTTAGCCAATATGACCGTCCTCACGCACGTCGACAGTATGCTGAAATTGCTGATCATCTCGGTTTAACTGATTCAGGGGATCGTACAGGCGCTAAAATTGAAAAATTATTAGCATGGCTTGATGAAATAAAAGCAGATTTAGGCATTCCAAAATCTATTCGTGAGACAGGGGTACCTGAAGCAGACTTCTTAGCTCGCGTAGATAAACTGTCTGAAGATGCATTTGATGACCAATGTACTGGTGCTAACCCAAGGTATCCATTAATCTCTGAAATTAAACAATTATTATTGGATTCCTATTATGGTCGTGATTTTGTTGAGCATTCAACAGCACCTGTTACCGAACATATAGAAAAGAAAGTTCCTCAGAAAAAAACAGCTGAAAAGAAAACCACTAAAAAATAATTTATTTATAGATTATTAAATTAGCAAAGGCACTGTTATAGAAACAGTGCCTTTTTTGAGGACTTAAAATGAGTTGCGGCGTACTAAATATTAACGTTTATATATATGATTTTTCCTAATAGCTAGTTTTATATCACCTTCTACTCGCATAACGAGATTATAATAATTATTTTATTTCCATACACGTAACTATATAAAACTACCTAAAATGAATTGTTTTTTTAGGAATTATCCCTTCATTCATCATTTGCGCTTGTTTTATTGCTTCTGAATAGTGTTTACGACAAACAGATATATACTTTTCATTACCGCCTATATCGACCTGAGCACCCTCATATACAGCAATACCATCACTTCCTATACGTAATACCTTATTAGCCTTACGCCCACAGTAGCATACGGTTTTTAGCTCAACCAATTTATCTGCCCATGCGAGTAAATATTGACTGCCTGCAAATAGTTGCCCAGCAAAATCAGTGCGAAGTCCATAGCACAAAACAGGGATATCCTCGTTATCAACGATGTCACATAATTCTTCAACTTGTTTTTTTGTTAAAAACTGACATTCATCAATAAGGACACAATGCACTTTCTGTAACTGATTTTCGCGCTTAATAACCTCTGCCATATCCGTCGTTGTTGAATAAACCAACGCTTCAGCAGATAAACCAATACGCGAGGATACTTTCCCCTGAGCAAAGCGATTATCTATCTCTGCTGTGAAAATAACGGTACGCATCCCTCTTTCATTATAGTTATACGATGATTGCAATAACGACGTTGATTTGCCTGCATTCATTGCTGAATAATAAAAATAAAGCTGAGCCATCTGGCTGTTTCCTCACAATTAATATACGCAATAATTTTACCATAAAACATATCATTAGATTAACAATATGACACTATCTCACTTTACTTATTGAAAATTTAACCCTTTTTACAATTATTTTGCTTCTTATCGCTAATAAAGCTTACCTTATATACAATAAAAACCAATTTGATATTAACTATAAACTGTATCAGCTAAAGCATGTTAAGCTAAAATTCATCATCAAAAAAAGAAAATTTAAGTTAGTATCCCCCTTCAATTCATTCTGAGTAAAAGTAGAATGCGGCTTTCGACAAGCACTGCGAAATATTAAATCACAAAGTTTTTTTCTTATTGCTATTTTTTTCATTAGTTCAGTTATTGATAATAGCGGTATATATATCTACGAAAGTTTTATTTTTCTTTTGTAAAAAAATTGCATTCGTAAAAGATAACTTTTAAACTAGAGAAGTAATTTAGCTATTGCAGAATTTAAAATAGCATTCTATTATTACTGTACACATGCCAACAAATAATTTGAGACCAGGAAAATGAGCGAATCATTAAAAGCGTTAAATAACATCCGTACTCTTCGTGCTCAAGCTCGCGAAGTAACTTTAGAATCGTTAGAAGAAATGCTGGAAAAATTAACCGTCGTTGTTGAAGAACGTCGTGATGAAGAAAACCAAGCTCGTGCAGAATTAGAAGAACGTAACCGTAAACTGGAAAAAGTTCGTGAAATGATTCTTGAGCAAGGCGTAGATTTAAATGACCTTCTGCAAACAATGGATTCAGGTAAAGGCACAAGTACTCGTGCTAAACGTGCAGCTCGTCCAGCTAAATATAAATATGTTGATGAAAATGGTGAAACTAAAACGTGGACAGGCCAAGGCCGTACTCCAGCTGTAATCAAAGTTGCCATTGAAGAACAAGGCAAATCATTAGATGATTTCTTGATCTAATCGCCTAATCTTTTATTCCAAACACCCTTTTTAAAAGGGTGTTTTTGTTTGTACCTTTATATATTATTTTATATTAGTCTCTAGCTACAAAGTCTCTTAACCATTATAACCACTAGCTCCCCCTGCAATTCTTGCTTAATTTATAGCCTCTAATAGGTATTGCACTAATCATCAAATATTTACAATTAAATAAAAACGCCAAGGTAAAGATTTGTAATTTTAATTAGACATTATTAAATTCAAAAGCAATTGTTTAATGTGACTGAGTGCTATTTTTATCGCACTGCATGGAGGTAAAATTAACAACGAGTAGAAAAGTCGCTTCTACTCCTTAATACTTAGTCTTTATAGTTAATAGTTCATCTCTATCTATAAAAAAGGCTAACTTGTCTAGTTAGCCTTGAATTAATTTACTGAAATAAGTTTTCTATTTCGGCGCGTTCAATGAAGCCGACAATTCTGTCAACCACTGGGTAAAGTCATCTCCTAAAGTGTCATGTTGCATTCCATATTCAACAAATGCTTTCATGTAACCTAGTTTATTTCCACAGTCATGACTTTTACCACATAAGTGGTAAGCCTCTACAGGTTCATTATTTTCCATCATTAATGCGATTGCATCAGTTAGCTGTATTTCATCACCAGCACCTGGGACTGTTTTTGCTAATGCGTCCCATATTTTTTCAGATAAAACGTAACGACCAACAATAGACAAATTGGAGGGGGCTTCTTCACGACTTGGTTTTTCTACCATGCGAATAATTTTTTTGCTGTCCCCCGGTTGCAGAACTGCGCCATTACAATCAACAATACCGTAATTGGAAACTTCTTGCTCGGGCACAGGTTCAACCAGAATTTGGCTCGCCCCCGTAGATTCGTACTGTTCTAGCATTTCACGTAGATTAAATTTTGTTAAATCCGTGCTATAACGGTCTAAAATCACATCAGGTAAAATGACAGCAAATGGCTCTTCACCCACTAATGGTTTTGCACATAAAATAGCATGCCCTAACCCTTTCGCAATCCCTTGACGTGTTTGCATGATAGTAACATGACTTGGGCAAATAGATTGCACCTCATCCAATAACTGGCGCTTAACACGCGCTTCCAATATGGCCTCTAACTCGAAGCTAGTATCAAAGTGGTTCTCAATTGAGTTTTTTGATGAATGGGTAACCAAAACTATCTCATTGATCCCAGCAGCAATACACTCATTGACTACATATTGAATGAGCGGCTTATCAACAATCGGTAGCATCTCTTTTGGAATAGCTTTTGTTGCCGGTAGCATCCGCGTCCCTAAGCCCGCAACAGGTATTACAGCTTTACGCACCTTGCGTTGTGTCATTTGTCATAACTCCAGATAATATCTACGCATCTTAGCCCCATAGTTCAAATATGTTAGCGATGCATTTCAAGTGCGCGGAAGTATATCAGGAAATTATCCCAAATAAATAGTGACGAGTCCGAATGCGGCTATTTAAAACGCGTTATCAACACTTTTTAAGAATGAATTAATTTTCAGGATTAAACATTAGTTTTATTTTTTGGCTATTATTGCGTATTAAACACTGCCAGACAGCCCCTTTTATCTCCAAATGATTCGATTGATAAAACTTGAGTGTCCCAAGAGGCAGGTTTCTTGCCAATTTAAAATGAGAGTTTTCTGTCGTTATATCGGCTTCTAACCCAGCACTAGCCATAATGATCGAATTATTTTGCGTGTTAAAATACCCCAACAGTAAAGGAAATTGCCCATTAAAACCGGAATCTTCCAATAAATGATTTATCTGATTAATAATCCTATCAATATTTGGTAGTTTTTTATCTGGATAGCTAACGGCGCTTTTCAATAAATCATTAAATACAACCCGGATTAAAAAAGCAGCCATGACGCCTTCTTGATGAGACCGCTCCGTATCTATACAGTAAAAACCAATTTGGCTATCTGAAATAGCGGCTAAGTCTAACAACAGACCAAACCGATTAGCTTCATTAAGTTGGCGATAATTAATTCTATAACCATTAATTATTTGGTGTACTGGCGGCTGCAATTGCTTCAAGACGGTAAGCATGTCTTGCGGATTGTTTTCCATCAATGCAGAAATATTATCGCCTATTTGTTCTGATAAGTCGTCTTGCTCAGGATACAACGCTGAAAGGATGGTAACTTTAACTTCATCTAAATTTTTTATCGGTTTTAATAACGCATCTGTCGCCCCTAAACGGAACATTCTGTCTAATTGCGTAAAATCAGTGGTTGCTGTAATGACTATCACCGGAATGTTAATATTTCTAGCAACTAACTCCCGCATAAATGCTTCGCCATCCATAACTGGCATATTTAAATCACAAAGAATGATATCAGGTTCTATATGGCTTATTGTGATCATTTCTATTGCTAATTGACCATTTTTTGCGGTATAGATCTCTATCCCTAATGTCTCAAGGTAGTTTTTTAAGATTGTACAGAAGGTGATTTCGTCTTCTACTATCAGTATTTTTCTATTTTTCATAAGATACCTACTGCAATGACCTGGTTTAATTAACAATACTATTATTCATACTATAAAATTATTTTTCACCCACAATTTAAGTATAGTGATTTTTCAATCTTATACTTATTTTTATCGAGAGTGTTATGCCATCACAAGCAAAAGATAGATGTTGCTGCGGTAATGAAGCACAATTTGAACATTGTTGCTCACCTTTTTTGCGAGGCTTGTCAATTCCCCAGACACCTGAGCAACTCATGCGCTCACGTTACAGCGCCTATGTACATTACAATGTTGATTACCTTATTGAGACATGGCACCCCGATTGCCATGCCGAAGAATACCGTAAAGAGCTAATCAATAGTTTTATACAGACACAATGGCTAGGACTTTGTGTTATTAGTTCTTCTTATGCTAAAAATCCTGATGAAGGCTATGTCGAATTTTCGGCTTGCTTTATTGATGAAAAAGCTGATCATAAACAACTTATTCATGAACGTTCCCGTTTTATTCGGATAAATTCGCGTTGGTATTATATAGATGGCATAACACCAAAAGTGGGTCGTAATGACTTATGCCCTTGTGGTTCTAGCAAAAAATATAAAAAGTGCTGTAATCTAAGTTAGCTATCGCTCGTTTATTTACTTGTATCAACGCAAATTTAACACTCAGTTTGTCATTAGCTTTATTATATAAGCTTTGCTAGTTAAGGATTAGACAGTTTCATGCAACACAAAAATGTACAAAAGAAAATTCTCAGGACAATTTGCCCTGACGCGAAAGGACTTATCGCGAAAATCACCAATATTTGCTATAAACACCAGCTCAACATTGTACAGAATAATGAGTTTGTCGATCACCGCACAGGCCGTTTCTTTATGAGGACCGAACTGGAAGGGATTTTTAACGATGAAACTCTATTAGCAGACCTTGACGATGCATTGCCTGTGGGTTCTAAACGCGAATTAAACGCAGCTGGGCGTCGTCGCATTGTTATCATGGTCACCAAAGAAGCTCATTGCCTTGGTGATTTACTCATGAAGAGTGCTTATGATGGCTTAGATGTTGAGATTGCCGCTGTTATAGGTAACCATGACACCTTGAAGAACTTGGTCGAGCAATTTGGCATTCCATTCCACCATATTAGTCACGAAGGTTTAACCCGTGAACAACATGATGAAAAAATGACAGCTCAAATTGACCAGTATCAGCCTGATTATGTGGTTCTGGCCAAATATATGCGTGTTTTAACACCAGAATTTGTTCAGCATTATCCAAACCAAATTATCAATATTCACCACTCATTCTTACCTGCGTTTATTGGTGCTAGACCTTACCACCAAGCCTATGAGCGCGGGGTAAAAATTATTGGGGCAACAGCGCATTTTGTAAATGATAACCTTGATGAGGGACCAATCATTACACAAAACGTGATTAATATAGACCATACATTCACTGCTGATGACATGATGCGTGCTGGCCGAGATGTTGAAAAAAATGTACTTAGCCATGCATTATATTGGGTATTAGCTCAGCGTGTATTTGTATATGGTAACCGAACGATTATTTTATAAGTCAAAAACTGGCTTAAACAACAATAAATTGTTGATATTACAAGCGTTAAGAACAAAAAAACAGCAAACGAGTATTTTATTGTAAATTAATGCTTTACAGCGGCGCGTCATTTGATATGATGCCGCCCGCTGTGAACGATTACAGCAATACAAAATTAGGTGGGATACCCAAGCGGCCAAAGGGAGCAGACTGTAAATCTGCCGTCACAGACTTCGAAGGTTCGAATCCTTCTCCCACCACCATTCAGTTATACTCACCTCCCAGTTTATCAACAACGCCCATAAAGCGATTTAACACACTAGAATGTGATTTTGACTTATAGACATAACATTCACTTTGCCCTAGAAACTTATTTATTGATACGTATATCAATGACTTATCAATTAACTCTTCTTCAGGATAATGGTCAGTAATGCCAATAAAGTCACCATCTTGAATAAAACTTTGACAACAACCGATATTGTCCATTTGTCTTACGCTAATCTTGTTATCGGTGGTCTCAATTTTTTTTAATAACCCACTCATTAGCGAACTTTTATAAAATGCAGGGTCACATAACCAAGTGTTTTTTTGTAATAGCTCAATAAGGTTATAATGGTATTTTTCATATAGTTCTTTACGACAATATATACCCAATGGTGAGTTCTCTATTTTTTTTTGTAATGAGAAACGCTCACTAACAACTTCCTCAGAACTAAGAATAAGTGTATTACCATCATAATCAACAATCTCATCCACTTCATCATAATTAAACCTCAATATATTAACTTGTACATTATTGAGGTGAGCTGCTTGATATAAATTGATTAAGTGCCCTTCTTTTCCCCAGTCATAATAAATATTAGCCTCATTAACAATGTAGCCTGAAAAATGTTTTTTAGTAATTTCCTTCTCCTGCAAATAAAGATCCCTAAGATCATTATAAAGTTCCTGGCCATCCTTAGTTAATGTCATTCCAAATTTTTCTCTCTTAAAAAGCCGTTTACCTAAACTGGTTTCGAAATCCTTGATTGACTTCGCTATGGGAGGTGTCGTACGGTTCATCACCCTAGCAGCCTTGCTTAACGAGCCATTTTCCACAACCGCCATAAACGCCTCTAATTTTCTTGAAAAGAACATATCTATGACCCCATTCTATTATTAAAATGTTAATCAACAAGAGTAATTATATAAGTAAAAAAATGTTGATTAGCCCATAATTCAACTCACCAAATAAAAAGACAATCTTAATTTTTTTATTGAATGAGTAACAATATTTCATAAAGGTATTTTTATAATTTCCAACATAGCAAAGCAATATATTATACTGTTTAGCTTAATTATTTTTTATGGCTAGACTATTAAATCACATTAAAATACAAATAACCAACTGACTTTAAATGAAATTAAATATACTTAATTAAGATATTATTTAACATACCTTAATTTTCAATAAAAAATAAATTAGTCATAATTCACCCAATTAACAATAATAGATAATTAAAATCGTTGATATTAATTTATATAATATACAGTATCAGTCAAATGTATTACCTACTGCTATTATTACAGTAGTCTACATAATTTATTTTTGAATTAAAGTACGCTATGTAGGGTTATACAGTGTGGTCATCATCTGTTAGAATCTGAGGCAATAATCATTAAAGCATAGGTGATAAAAAAACCATGAAATTCATATCATTCAACATTAATGGCCTGCGAGCTCGCCCTCACCAACTTGCCGCTATTATAGAAAAACATCAACCAGAAGTCATTGGTTTACAAGAAACCAAGGTCCATGATGATATGTTCCCTTATGAGGAAGTGAGCCAACTGGGCTATCATGTTTTTTATCACGGTCAAAAAGCACATTACGGTGTTGCGCTACTCACTAAAAATGAACCTATCGATGTACGAAAAGGTTTTCCAACTGATGATGAAGATGCCCAACGCCGTATTATTATGGCTGATATTCACACAGAGCGGGGGCCATTAACGGTAATTAACGGTTATTTCCCTCAAGGGGAGAGCCGTGACCACCCAACGAAATTCCCAGCCAAAGAAAAATTCTATCAAGACTTACAGCACTATGTAACGTCGACACAAACAGCTGACTCCCAATTATTAATTATGGGGGATATGAACATCAGTCCAACCGATTTAGATATTGGTATTGGAGATGTTAATCGCAAGCGCTGGTTAAAAACAGGTAAGTGTTCATTTTTACCAGAAGAACGTGAATGGCTAGATAACCTACTGGGCTGGGGGTTAGTCGATACTTACCGCGCGAAGAACCCAGATGTCAATGACTGCTACTCCTGGTTTGATTACCGCTCAAAAGGTTTCGATGATAACCGTGGCTTGCGGATAGACTTATTACTCGCCTCTAACAAGTTAGCTGAGCGTTGTATTGCAACAGGGATTGATTATGACATTCGTGGAATGGAAAAACCGTCAGATCACGCCCCTGTATGGTCTGAGTTTAACTTAACCAAATAATTATTTAACACCGTACACGGCAAGTAAAAGGTGCTATATAGCACCTTTTATTGTATTAGTTACTCGACTTTCTTTTTAGTTTTCTTGCTTGTTTTCGTTGCTTTCTTCCCGCTTTTTGAAGGCGGTGGAGGTAACTCTCTAAATGTACGCAAATTCGTAAATTGGCGAGCATGATGAATTAATTGCACCAGCGTTTGGCTTAGTGGCTGCATGAAATCATCATAACGTGATTGTTTTTCACTGATTTGAGTCAGAACAGACTCCCAATGTGCGGTCATATCCGGTAAAGTCGCCATATCTGGCAACACATGAATTAATGCTCTCCCAGCAGGCGATGAATGAATATAACGCCCTTTTTTATATAAAAATTGCCGTTTAAATAATAGGTCGATAATTCCAGCACGCGTCGCTTCAGTACCAAGGCCATCAGTTTCTCGCAATACTTTTTTTAATGCTTTATCTTGTACAAAACGAGCAATTCCTGTCATAGCAGACAATAAAGTAGCATCAGTAAAAGGCCTTGGTGGTTGTGTTTGCCTTTCGACAACCTCCCCTTTTTCACACAGAAGTTCGTCATTTTTACTCACGATGGGTAAAGGCATACCATCATTTTCAGCGTCCCGCTCTTTATTTCCTAAGACAACTCGCCAGCCTGCTTCAGCTAAAAAACGTGCTTTAGCGATAAACTTACCCTTTTCAATTTCTAAATCAATTGTACATTTACGATAAACCGCATCAGCCATAAATTGAATAATATACTGCCGCGCAATCAGTTGATAAATATTACTTTCATCCTCTGTAAGTTTTACCGCAGTGGCTTTTGCTGTAGGAATAATCGCATGGTGAGCATCGACTTTTTTATCATCCCAACAACGGTTTTTTTTATCTAACTCTGGGAGTTCAAATTCAGTGAGTAACGGCTGATGCACTGCTATTGCATTTAATACACTATGGCGACCAGCGAAATGTTCATCAGGTAGATAACGACTATCTGAACGCGGGTAGGTAATTAATTTATGCGTTTCATATAAACGTTGGCAAATATCCAAGACTTCCTGTGCACTGAGTGCATATTTTTTGGCTGCTTCAATTTGCAGAGCTGACAAAGAGAAAGGTAAAGGAGCAATCTCAGTTTCACGTTTATCTTGGTACTGTGTGACTATCGCCGGCTTACCTTCAATACGCGAAACGACATGCTCCGCTAAAGGCCGATGAAATAAGCGCCCTTCTTCATCCTGAAAATCGACACACGACTCACTAGGTTGCCATACAGCAACAAAACGCTCATCTTGCGGAGTCACAATGTGTGCTTTAACTTCAAAGTAATCTTTCGGAACAAAGTTTTCTATTTCTTCATCGCGCCTGACCACCAGCCCTAAAACTGGTGTTTGCACCCGACCAACAGAGAGAACACCTTGATAGCCCCCCCGTTGCCCCAATAAGGTATACGCTCGAGTCATATTGATGCCGTAGAGCCAATCAGCTCGTGCTCGTGCCAATGCTGACACACACAGAGGGATAAACTCACGATTTTCTCTTAAGCGGTCAATGGCCCGCTCAACAGCCTGTGGATTAAGGTCATTAATCAAGCAACGTTTTACGCTTTTGCGTTTTTCTGAATCAAGCTTTAAAAAGTCGAGTACCTCATCAACCAGCAACTGTCCTTCTCTATCGGGGTCTCCTGCATGGACAACGACAGTTGCTTGTTTAAGCAGTGCTTCAATCGTTTTTAATTGTTTGGTTACCGCGGAGCGCGGCTTTAATTGCCACTTATCGGGGATAATCGGCAAATCTTGCAAATTCCAACGCGCATACCTAGGTTCATAGGCATCGGGTTCTGCCTGCTCCAAAAGGTGCCCTATGCACCAAGTAACAGTTTGACCATCACCACATTGAATAAAACCATCACCACGCTTATGTGGTTTCGGCAGTACATCAGCAATAGCCCTTGCAAGGCTCGGTTTTTCCGCAATAAACAAACGCATGAATTAATCTATCACTTCAACTAAAGGAACATTGTCCTGATGGGGTAATAATTTCCCGATAGACTGTAACAAAACACCTTGTTGCTGTGCAATCTCTTTAATTTTAGAGACTTCTGAAGGTTTGACGGCAATAAGTAAACCGCCAGATGTTTGAGGATCACACAGTAAGTTACGTTGCATATCACTCATTGGGCCAATAAGATGCCCATAACTATCAAAATTCCGTGATGTCCCACCAGGAACACAACCTGCCTCGATATATTTCTCAACATCCGTTAATTTAGGTACTTTGCTAAAAGCAATCTCAGCGCGGACACCAGAACCTTCACAGATTTCACTTAAATGCCCCAACAAGCCAAAACCCGTCACATCAGTCATCGCGGTTACTCCATCAAGAGGAGCAATCTCAGCACCCAGCTTATTCATCTGGCACATAGTTTCAGCTGCCAAATGTTGGTGCTCCTCAGCAAGAACCCCTTTTTTCTCCGCAGTAGTTAATACGCCAATCCCCAAAGGTTTCGTTAAAAATAGCTCACAGCCTGCTATTGCTGCGCTATTTTTCTTCACGTACTCGGTATTAACGACGCCAGTAACTGCTAGACCAAAGATAGGTTCAGGTGCATCAATTGAATGCCCTCCAGCCAGGGATATCCCAGCATCCGCACAAGCGGCACGTCCCCCCTCGATAACTTCACGTGCAACTTCCGGTGGTAATTTAGCGATTGGCCAACCTAAGATTGCAATCGCCATAATCGGTTTACCACCCATAGCGAAAATATCACTTATCGCATTAGTCGCCGCAATACGGCCAAATTCAAACGGGGAATCAACAATTGGCATAAAAAAGTCAGTGGTACTAATGATGCCAATGCCATTGCCTAAATCATAAACAGCAGCGTCATCTTTAGTTTCATTACCAACTAACAAATGGGGGTCGTGAAATTTAGCTTGTTCTGTATGTAAAATTTGTTCTAAAACCTTTGGTGCGATTTTGCAGCCGCAACCTGCACCATGGCTATATTGTGTTAGTCTAATTTTCTCAGTCATTATTGTTCTCTTTAAAAATAAGTTACAAATCCTGTCATATCAGGGGCTTGTACTTTTGCAGGTGCTTTAAGTTCAGGTGTCCCCAAATAAAGAAAACCAACAATTCGGTCGTTTTCGCCACAACCTAAACCTGCACGAACGACCGCATCTTCAGTCCATGAACCAGAACGCCAAATTCCACCAAAACCCTGTGCAACTGCAGCCATTTGCATAGCTTGTACTGTGCAACTTGCTGCAACCAATTGTTCCCACTCAGGAATTTTAGGATGTTGTTTTAGCTTTGCAATCACAGTAATAATTAATGGCGCTCTAAAAGGTGCATTGCGAGCTTTTTCTTCAACATCCTCGCCTAACTGCCCTTCAATTGCCGCTTTCTCAAGCAGTTCACTGAAGCGTTTAATGCCATCATCTTTCATGATCACAAAATGCCATGGTTTCAATGCGCCGTGATCAGGTGCTCTCATCCCTGCTGCAAGTATATTATCAAGCTGTTCACCTTGTGGGGCTGGCGTTTTGAGTCTAGAAGCTGAACGGCGGTTCAACAAAAGGGTTAAAGCATCCATGGTTGTCTCCGATTAAGAGTAAACTGATATGATAATCATTCAATTAGATAATTATACCAATACTATATTTAGTTTAAGCCTAAGAGAAAATCGCCTACACTATATAACCATTAATTATTGAGTAAATTACGTTATAAATTCATTGAATTGTATCATTTGTCACTGGTGAAAAATATAATTGAGATATTGTACCTTGTGTAACACAATTTTGTTATGCATAAAAACCGCTTTCAGTGCCAAGTAATTGTATTGATTAATACTAACCGACTGAAAGTGAGAAATGATGATCGGGTTGCGGATTGGCTTTAAGACCATAGCTTTTCGTTCATCTAACAAAGGGCTTACACCTTATTTATACTAAATACAATTTTTAATAGTATCCAAATAGTTTGTCCTCCAAACTGGCAGTCAGTGAATTAATGTCACCTTGGGGAGCAAAATAGGCAGGATAGGAGAGAAAATGCGTCAATTATGGGACATCATCGCTACCATTTTTAAAATTAGCTGGCGAGCGTTAAATTTTATCCGAGAATTTGTTTTCAATGCTATTTTCCTAGTGTTGTTTTTTGTTGTGATTGGCTCAATTGCCCTTTATCAATCAGATTCTCAACCCGAGAAAAACTATTTCGGGGCATTGTATGTCGATTTACAGGGTGTGATTGTTGACCAAGTCTCCGCTCCTGATCCATTCGGCCGTATGAGTCGTGAGTTATTAGGCACCTCAAATAGCCGTATGCAAGAAAACTCCTTGTTTGATATTGTCGATACCATTCGTACCGCAGCTAGCGATGACCGCATTACAGGGATGGTATTACGTTTAGATAACTTAACGGGGGCTGACCAGCCTTCTTTGGCTTACATCGGTAAAGCCATTAACGAGTTCAAAGCTGCTGGGAAATCTGTCTATGCTGTTGGCAACAGTTATAACCAGTCACAATACTATCTTGCAAGTTTTGCTGATGATATTTATTTAACACCACAAGGCACTGTAGGGCTTTATGGCTTTGCGACTAACAGCATGTACTATAAGTCGCTGTTAGAAAGGCTTAAGGTTAGTAGTCATATATTCCGTGTGGGGACTTACAAATCTGCTGTTGAGCCACTCATGCGTGACGATATGTCACCAGAGGCACGCTTAGCCAATCAACAGTGGTTAGATGCCTTATGGAACAACTATTTATCTGAACTTGCCACAAATCGCAAAATGACCAGTGCTCAAATTTTCCCGGGTGCAGATGCGATATTATCGCAATTACGTGCTGTTAAGGGCGATAACGCTCAGTATGCGTTAAAACAACGGTTAGTGGATAAACTATATACAAATGAACAAGTTGAAGATTTGCTCTCTAAGCATTTCGGTTGGAATAAAGAAGATAAGCAGTTTAATAATATCAGTATTTACGATTACTCAGCGAAAATAGCCGATACAACTGCAAGCCAAGGGGGGAATATTGCTGTAATCGTTGTTCAAGGTGCGATTATGGACGGCCCTCAAACTGCGGGTATTGCAGGTGGAGACACCATTGCAGCTCAAATTCGTGATGCTCGTCTAGATGATAATATTAAAGCCATTGTATTACGCGTTAATAGTCCTGGTGGTAGTGTTAGTGCATCTGACCTGATCCGTAGCGAACTCGCTTCTGCTCATGCGGCAGGGAAACCTGTTGTAGTCTCAATGGGGGGCATGGCCGCATCTGGGGGCTATTGGGTATCGACGCCTGCTGATTATATTATTGCGAGCCCTAGTACTTTAACGGGTTCAATTGGTATTTTCGGTGTTATCAATACGTTTGAAAAATCATTAGATTCTATTGGCGTCTATACCGATGGGGTATCCACATCTCCCCTTGCAGATATTTCACTAACCAAAGGGATTAGCCCACAATTTGCCGATATGATGCAAATTACTATTGAAAATGGTTATGATACATTTATCGGTTTGGTCGCTAAATCACGTCACAAAACCCCTGCTGAAATAGACAAGATTGCTCAAGGCCGTGTATGGATAGGTCAGGATGCGCTCAAAAATGGCCTAGTTGACCAACTCGGTGATTTTGATAATGCCGTTGATAAAGCCGCAGAACTAGCTAAACTCACTGATGTTAAGCTAGATTGGATGAAACCTGAGCTGACTTTTATGGATCAACTGCTACTTGAATTAACCACCAATGTTCAAGCCGCAATGCCGGATGTACTACAAGTATTCCTACCTCCCGCAGTCGCGACGGATATTCGCCAGCAAGCACAATTTTTCCTAAAAATGAATGACCCGCAAAATCGCTATGCATTTTGCCTTAACTGTGCTGAAATCAACTAATCGCCCCTTTTCCCCTTCAACTCGTTTGAAGGGGATTTATCTCACAATCTAGTTAACTACCTAATTTAAACCTAGCAATTAGCAACTTAACGATAGTAATACACCAATAAATACGTCAAAATCCTAATAATCATTTTTCTTCACTGCGCAGTGATAATTTAGGTAATAAGATGCAAAAAAAATCAATTTATGTCGTCTACACAGGTGGAACCATTGGCATGCGCCATTCGCCACAAGGCTATATTCCTGTTTCTGGTCACCTACAAGCGCAATTGGCACAAATGCCCGAGTTTCACCGCCTTGAGATGCCTGAATTTACCATTCGCGAACATCAACCTCTGATAGACTCCTCGGATATTACACCAGAGGACTGGCAACTTATCGCCGATGATATTTCCGAGAATTACCCCCTATATGATGGCTTTGTGATTTTGCATGGTACGGATACCATGGCATTTACGGCTTCTGCATTATCATTTATGTTTGAAAACTTGAAAAAACCGGTGATAGTGACAGGGTCACAAATACCCTTAGAGGCACTGCGTTCAGATGGGCAAACTAACTTATTAAACGCCCTATATCTCGCCGCAAATTATCCAATAAATGAAGTTGGGTTATTTTTTAATAATAAGTTGTATCGTGGTAACCGTACCGTCAAAGCACATGCGGATGGTTTTGATGCCTTTAGTTCCCCAAACTGTTCCCCTTTAATGGAGGCAGGGATAAATATTCGCTCATTTAATACATGTCCAGCTCCCATTGGCATAGGCGAATTTAAAGCTCACCGGATTACCCCTCAACCTATTGGTGTTGTTACTCTCTATCCTGGCTTATCCATTGAGATTGTGCGTAATATTCTTCAACAACCCGTCAAAGCACTTATTTTACGTTCTTATGGCGTGGGTAATGCCCCTCAACAGCCCGAACTCTTGCGAATACTACGCGAAGCAACTAATAGAGGGATTATTGTGGTCAACCTGACACAATGTATTTCTGGCCGAGTCAATATGGAAGGGTATGCGACAGGTCACGCACTAGCAGACGCCGGGGTGATCAGTGGTTATGATATGACATTTGAGGCAGCATTAAGTAAATTGCATTACTTACTCAGCCAAAATTACACACCTGCATTAATTCGTGAATTAATGCAAAATAACTTACGCGGTGAACTGAGTTACGCTGATGACTAAATACTGGGGGCACAATGAAAACAGCTTTATTGTTAGTCGATTTACAAAATGATTTTTGTACTGGCGGGGCATTAGCCGTTAATGAAAGCGAACATGTCATTGAGGTCGCTAATAAAGCCATTGCACACTGTACACAACAACGCATCACCATTATTGCCAGCCAAGATTGGCACCCCGCCACACACTTGAGCTTTGCTGTTAATTCAGGAACAAAAGTCGGTGAGATAGGCAAACTCAATGGCCTTGACCAAGTTTGGTGGCCAGTACATTGTGTGCAAGGTGAGCTTGGCGCTAATTTTCACCCACGATTGAACCAGCAAGCCATTGAACAGGTGTTTACCAAAGGTGAAAACCCGCAAGTCGATAGTTACAGTGCTTTTTTTGATAACGATAGAGTCAGCCAAACCCAGTTACATGGGTGGCTACAGGCTCAGAATATTTCCCATCTAATAGTCATGGGGATTGCCACTGACTATTGTGTGAAGTTCACAGTATTAGATGCATTAAAATTAGGCTATACGGTTGATGTCCTCACCGATGGGTGCCGAGGCGTTAATTTAGCTGCTGATGATAGCTTAAAAGCACTGCAAAGTATGGAAAAGGAAGGTGCGAAGTTAATCACCCTTGCCGACCTAAATTAAGACAATATTTGTGTATATACAAGTTTTCTCAAATACTTATCACAATGATAATGCTGAGAAAACTTGTTGTGACCCTGTCACTCGCGCAATGGTATTTTTATTATTCTTTCGATGACTAATTCTTACCTACCCTATTCATCATTATTTTGTGGCTTCAATGTTGCTAACATTTCACCTTGGAATAAGGCTTTCAGTTCTTGTTTGCTTTTCATCGTAATTTCACCATCAGTCCCAACAGTCATATGCTCTGGGTTATGGTTATTCCGTGATTGCCACAATAATACCATTTGCAAGCTGTGCTCTTTTTGCTCGCGAGTCAATGCAACGCCATCAGGCCATTTACCTAATTCAACCGCTGTCACTAGACGCTCATAAATCTCTGGGGTCATCGCCGCTAGTAGTTGCTCAAGTTGTTCTGGGTTTACTTCAACACTCACCGTAATGCTCCTTAAAAAGATAATGTATTCGTATTTGGTTATTATTATTTTTGCCCATATAGCTGAATCGTTATTGCTATGGTATTTTTTTCAACTTCAGCTTGCTTCAGCTCACTAACCACGTACCTTTTCGCCTCCCTCATCATCCAAAAAGCTTAATGATGCTGAATTAATACAATAGCGTTGACCCGTCGGCTCTGGACCATCAGGAAATACATGCCCCAAATGCGCATTACAGTTCTGACAACGTACCTCAATACGGTGCATCCCGTGAGAAAAATCCTCAATGTATTTAATGGCGTCATCATTGATGGGTTGGTAGAAACTTGGCCACCCGCAGCCCGCGTCAAATTTAGTCTCAGACATAAATAAAGGTGAACCACAGCACAGACATTCATACACACCATCTTTACGGTTATGCAATAATTGCCCACTAAATGGGGGCTCGGTGCCCGCCTGTTGCGTGACATAACGCTGCATTTCATTTAGCTCTGAAATATCAATGCCTTGTCTTTCTTTACTTGACATAATTTACCCATGTATTTAAATAAATAGAGAGTTTAATTACTATCATACATCAATTTCAATCAACAAAAAATTAACAACATTTTCTGTAAAACTATTCTAAACTAAGAAGCATCTTACTTTCCGTTTTGATTTGTGAACCCTATCACATATATCACTGATAGATGGTTTCATTATGCTGCACAATCCCGATAATACGTGCGGCTGTATTTGTCACTAAAGTGGCTGACAAATAAGCAGTTAGTGGTATCAGAATTGATTTTTTTCAATAATTGACACGATTCCGCTTGACGGCTGGCAAGGTTTTGGTAACTTTAACTACAACTTAATTCACGAATAAATAGCTGGTGGAAATACTATGACTATCAAAGTAGGTATTAATGGTTTTGGTCGTATTGGCCGTATCGTTTTCCGTGCTGCACAAGAGCGTTCTGACATTGAAATCGTTGCTATCAACGACTTGCTTGATGCAGAATACATGGCTTACATGCTGAAATACGACTCAACTCATGGTCGTTTCAACGGTACTGTTGAAGTTAAAGATGGTCACCTAGTTGTAAACGGCAAAAAAATCCGTGTGACTGCAGAAAAAGATCCTGCAAATCTGAAATGGAACGAAGTCGGTGTTGATGTAGTCGCTGAAGCAACAGGTATCTTCCTGACTGACGAAACAGCGCGTAAACACATCCAAGCAGGCGCTAAAAAAGTTGTTCTAACTGGTCCTTCTAAAGATGACACACCAATGTTTGTTATGGGCGTTAACCACAAAGCATACGCAGGTCAAGAAATCGTTTCTAACGCTTCTTGTACAACTAACTGCTTGGCTCCACTGGCTAAAGTTATCAACGATAAATTTGGTATCGTTGAAGGTCTAATGACAACTGTTCACGCAACAACTGCAACTCAAAAAACCGTTGATGGCCCTTCACATAAAGACTGGCGTGGTGGTCGTGGTGCTGCTCAAAACATCATCCCATCTTCAACTGGTGCTGCTAAAGCAGTAGGTAAAGTTATCCCTGAACTGAATGGCAAACTGACTGGTATGTCTTTCCGTGTCCCTACTCCTAACGTATCTGTTGTTGATTTAACTGTACGCTTAGAAAAACCAGCAACTTATACTCAAATCTGTGATGCTATCAAAGAAGCAGCAGCAGGTGAGTTAAAAGGCGTTCTGGGTTATACTGAAGACGATGTTGTATCAACTGACTTCAACGGTGAAAAACTAACTTCAGTATTCGATGCTAAAGCAGGTATCGCTCTGAATGATAACTTTGTTAAGTTAGTTTCTTGGTATGACAACGAAACTGGTTACTCTAACAAAGTATTAGACTTAATTGCTCATATCTCTAAATAAGCACTGTTAAGCAACAAGTCTGATTGAGCCGCCAATATGGCGGCTCTTTTGTATCTGTATTGAATATAAAATTAACGCTTCATAATTTTGCCTTCTTCGCTTATCGTTAATACCATTATTCGATACGCTATCAATATGACTTGTTTTAAAATGAATGTTATTCACTACGCTTGAAGTATGCGAATAGATACTCTAAATAATCTAAATTGCAGCAAAGCAACAAATAAGTCGCTAAGCGCATACACACGTTTATGACTAGATGTGAATGAGCGAAGTCAACAATACCGCAGTTTGAAGTATGGCGAGTATTAACTCTGTTCCACTAACACAGGTCTAATACCATGCACGACAAAATTTTTGCTCTACCTGTTATTAAGCAGCTGTCTGCTTATATCACACAACGCCAACTTGGCGATCTCCCCCTAATTGTCGTTTCACATCCTAAAGTTTGTGGCGCTGTCAGTTTACAAGGTGCTCAGCTCATTGATTGGCAACCTGCTGGGCAAAAACCATGCCTTTGGTTAAGTTCCGAAAGTGCCTTCAAAGAAGGTGTCGCGATCCGTGGTGGTATCCCCATTTGTTGGCCATGGTTTGGTCCGGTTTCCCCACCTAGCCACGGCTTTGCTCGTCTCTTACCTTGGCAGTTCACCGCACATAATGAACATGAAGATGGTGTAATTTTAACCTTTACACTCACAGATACCGATTATACCCGTAAATTATGGCCTCATGAATTTACCTTAATCCTGAGAATGAAGCTTGGTGAAACCTGTGAGCTCGAATTAGAAAGTTATGGGGACTTCGAAACTACAGCGGCACTTCACACCTACTTCAATATTAGCGATATTCAAAAGGCTACCGTCTATGGGTTAGGTGGTCACTATTTTGATAAAGTCGCGGATAAAGAAGTATATGAAAATGAAGCGCTTAAATTCAATAAGCATATTGACCGCATTTACTCTGAACCCGAAGAGTACAGTTTATTACGTGATGACGGCTGGGCTCGTACTATTGAGATTCACCATTATCATAACAGTGATGTTGTCTGCTGGAATCCTTGGGCTGAATTATCATGTAGCATGCAAGACATGCCAAATAATGGGTATAAACAAATGGTATGCGTTGAAACTGCCTGTATCAATGTGCCAATGAAAAGTGATGCACAACATCCTGCCCGTTTATCCCTTGTGATGATTACTCGTGAGAATAAACCACAAGATTAATAATCTAATTTCAAAAAAATACCCCCTGATAGAAATTACCTTTCAGAGGGTATTTTTTATTCATAGCAATCTTATAAGGTAAAATTAGAAAGTATAAGTTACCCCTGTCCATAAGATCGCAGAAACATCTTTATTTACCATTGGGCTGTCTTTAACTTCACTCGACATGAAGTCTACACGTCCCATAGCGAAAGCCGTCCAATTTTCATCAAAACGGTAATTACCTGACAACTCTAAGTACGGTGACCAGCTGTCACTTGGTTTATAACGTTTTAGCCCACTATTACGAGACTCTTTGGAAGAAACCCCATACTCATAACGTGTTTGATTTTTACTATCCCACTTAATACCTACACCTGGAGTCAGAGACCATTTGTCACCTTCAAAGCCATATAAATAAGCTGCTTCAGCGCGTAAGCCATTACTGATCCCTAAGATATCACCGGAGCCATTAAACCTTAATGTCCCCCAATCCGCTTTATGTCGATAGGTTAAACCCGCCATGACAGTATCACGACGGCGGTTTAGCTCACGCATGGCATCGTTATCATTTTCTTTAGGCTTGAAAAATTGTGGGTAATAATATGCATCCAATGATAATTGGTCTTGCTGATCATTCCACAAATAGTAACCTGCAGCTAATGTATGAAAGTAAAAATTTTCACTATCATAATTCACGATAGGAACTGGAGTTAGATAATCACGGGATTTAATCCCTTTATAAGGTGTCGATTGCGCCAATACTGATGCACCTACTGACCATGTACCGGCAAGTACAGTACTTGATAACACACTCAATGCAACTGCAAGTGTGGTTAACTTAATCGTTTTAGACATATAAAAACCTAAAAAAATGAGAAATGGATCACTGATATATTATATCAATCCGAAACTATTCCCAATACTCATAACCTAAATCACATTTAAAGCTAAATATGTGAATTAAACAGCAAAATTGGTTAACATTCATTCTACGCTGTTTTGGTAAGATACAGGAACTCTTTTTGCTAATGCACACAGTAATTCATACCCAATAGTCCCCGCTGCATGGGCAACATCATCAACAGGTAAATTTTGCCCCCACAGTTCAACCTTATCCCCTAATTGCAAATTGCGGCAATCACTCACGTCAATTGTTAGCATGTCCATAGAAACAGCCCCAAGCAGTGCACAACGCATTCCTTGGCACCATACTGGCGTTCCATTAGGCGCATGGCGGGGATAGCCATCGGCATAACCACATGCAACGGTTGCAATACGCATTGGTTTAGTCGAGGTAAACCTGCTTCCATAACCAATCGACTGCCCGGCTTCAATTTCATGGATTGCAATCACTTCTGATTGTAAACTCATCGCAGCTTTCAGGCCTAACCCTATAATATCTGCCGATTTGCCACTAGGTGAAGCGCCATACAATAAAATACCAGTTCGGATCCAATCATACTGCGTGTATTGGTGCCATAATGCAGCCCCTGAGTTAGCAATGCAGGTTTCTAATGATAAATGTTGAAACTGTTGAATAAGTTGAAAAGGTACTGTTACACCTGTTTTTGTATCTGAATTTGCGAAATGACTCATTAAGGTTAAGCTTTTTACATGGGGGATAGCTGCTAACCGTTCGACTACAGTTTCATAGTCAGTATGAGAAAAACCTAGCCGGTTCATACCACTATTCAACTTGATATATACTGAAATTGGCGCAGAAAACTGTGCATTTTCAATAGCCGCTAATTGCCAGTCACTATGGACACTGGTCGTCAAATTGTATTGGTCAATCAGCTGTAAGTCTTGTGGTTGAAAAAAGCCCTCTAATAACAAAATTGGCCCTTTCCACCCCTCATCACGCAATAAAATTGCCTCATGAAGATCTAACACAGCAAAACCATCGGTTTCTTTTAATGCTGGCCAAATATGCTTTATACCATGACCATAACCGTCCGCCTTCATGACTGACCAAATTTTACACTTTTCTGTGTGCTGCCGTACTATAGATAAGTTATGTTGCAAATTTTGTAGATGAATAACCGCACTAATTGGGCGTGGCATCTTAATTCCTTAAATACATTATTTTTTAATCAGCGATAGACTGTAATTGCAACTTCATGTACTCCCATTTAACGCACTGGCGTCAAATGACCGCTGCTTACAAGCTTGGTATTAAAACCATCAAGATACCTAAATACAGACAAATCATCCGAAGCAATATCAGGCGTGTTACCTGAAATTAAATCCGCCAGCAGTTTTCCAGAACCACATGCCATTGTCCAACCTAAAGTGCCATGCCCCGTGTTTAGATATAGATTATTGTATGCCGTTGGCCCGACTATTGGTGTGCCATCTGGCGTCATAGGCCGAAGCCCAGTCCAAAACTGAGCCTTTTCGATATCACCACCACCTTGATATAAATCTTGTACCACCATTTTTAAGGTTTCGCAGCGTTTTTTAAGGACATCAAGATTAAAACCGACAACTTCGGCCATTCCACCGACACGAATGCGATCATCAAAACGCGTTACCGCAATTTTATAAGTTTCATCAAGTATGGTAGAAGCGGGTGAACGCTGCTCATCAATAATCGGCATTGTTAATGAATACCCTTTTAATGGATAAACCGGAATTTGCACAAGACCCTGTAGTATTGATGTTGAATAAGACCCCATAGCAACAACATACTGATCCGCTTGCACGATTTGGCCATCAATACGGATACCACTAATACGTTTACCATCCGTTAAAATTTGTTCAACCTGTTGACCAAATTGGAATTTAACCCCAGCTAGTTGTGCCATTTTAGCGAGTTTTTTAGTAAATTGCTGGCAATCACCGGTTTCATCATTCGGCAACCTCAACCCACCAGTTAGCTTATGTTTAACAAATTCTAATGCAGGTTCAGCTTTAATGAGTTGGTCGGATGTTAAAAGCTCATAAGGCACGCCTTCCTGTTGTAACACTGCAATATCATTAGCAGCATTATCAAACTGTTTAGCTGTGCGGAACAGCTGTAATGTGCCCCCTTGACGGGCTTCATAGCCAATCCCCGTATCAGCCCTAAGTTGCCGAATACAGTCGCGGCTATACTCCGCAATCCTTACCATGCGACTTTTATTCATCGCATAATGTTGAATATCACAGTTTTTCAGCATCTGCCACATCCAGCGCAACTGAAATAACGTACCATCAGGCCGAATAGCTAATGGAGCATGTTTTTCAAACATCCACTTCACTGCTTTTAGTGGTATGCCTGGTGCCCCCCATGGCGTTGCGTAACCAGGGGATATTTGCCCTGCATTAGCTGCGCTGGTTTCTTCTGCTACATCATGCTGCCTATCAACAACCAGTACTTCATGGCCTTCTTGAGCTAAATACCATGCTGTTGTAACACCAATCACTCCTGCCCCTAACACTAGAACTTTCATAAGCACCCCAGATGCAAAGTATTCAATTATTATTTAGGATAATATTCTAGAAATTATTTGCCAATGTGGTGAATTAACACTTTTAACAAAATAGATAATAAAACCAACACTTGATGATTTTTATTTACAAAAAAGTTAATTGTTCTAGTGAAATCAGAGCCCAAAAACAAAAAAGAACATATCAAATTGATTTTAAATAAAAATAATTAATCTCAAAAAAACCAAGTTCGATATTTTATACTTTAATTTAATGAATACTGTCTTTTATGGGTGGGTTTACAAATTACGTGACTTAAATTTTTATACTAAAAATATATTCTTTCCTAGTTTATTTATCCAAATAATAATCCATTATGAAAAAAACGATTAAAAATGTTAAAGGAAAGTATATGACTAAAAAGATCATCCCTATTATTTGTGCCCTGAATGTAATTTTTCTATCTATAGCCCCAAGTATTGCAGAAGAGTATTGCGAACCCACCATGAAAAGAAATTTGATAAAAGATAAAGGGAAAAATATATGCTTTTCTATAAGACCCCTTCCTATATGTACCCCCCAGCAACGGCAGTTTCTTATGTTAAAACTACAGTTCAATTCAATTGTGTAACTAAGGGTGAATATTTGGTTTTAAGCGAAAGTGAGCAATTAAACAAAATAATTACTCGGTTAGAAAATAAAGATGTAGATTATTCCGAAGATATTGCTATCCCTCGCTACTGTACATGTCCTAGCAAGCTCTAGTTAATACATATTGTATTTACTAATCTAGTCAATCATTCACTTGTAAAAAAGCCAGCCGACATAAGATGCGGGCTGGCTTTTATGCCTTATCGATTACCTAATTTAGCGAGTGTGAGCTAAATCTGAAGGCATATTACCCTGCATACTATGCCAAATTAAGCCACTTTCCTTCCCGTAATTTCGGACACAATCCATAATGCGATCGTATGCTTGCTCACGGCAAAGATTACTCAATTGTTGGTAAAAACTTAATGCAAGGCGTCTTGCTTCAGGATTAGAGAAATAATAACGCCCAACACGCGTATATAGCCCTCTTAAGCCATTAATAATCAAACCGTAGATAGGGTTACCTGATGCGAATGCAAGCCCACGGAAGACGTTATAATCCAAATCACTAAATGCATCTGAATTATCATCAACTTTTTCTCGGCCAGCTAACACTTCTAACGACTTTTCAGGGTTATTACGAAATGCAGTACGAATAAAAATTGCAGCAATATTAGTCCGCACAGCTAATAAATTATCAATTAGCTGAGGCACTCTATCGTGATCCAATCTGGCCAGTGTTTCCAAAATATTGAGGCCTGATGTTTCCCAATAATTATTCACTTTTGTTGGTTTACCATGTTGAATAGTTAACCAACCGTCACGCGCTAGACGTTGCAACACCTCGCGAAGAGTTGTGCGTGTTACACCGATTAACTCGGAGAGTTCACGCTCAGCGGGTAGTATTGAACCTGGTGGAAAACGGTTGTTCCATATGCTCTCAATAATGTACTCTTCCGCGAAACCTGCCGGACTTTGAGCTTTAATAACCATATTTTTATTATTCCAAACATTTAGACGGATATTGGGGAAATCATACCAGATTGTCGTCTCCTGATATAGTTAGACTCAAAATAAAGAGTGAGACGAATCATAGAATTCCCATATAATTCATACATTATCAATTAGCAAATGGGCTTATAATCGATAAAAGATCAGAGTAGTATGTAATAGAACGTTACACGACATCCGTATAAAGAGGATAACGAACCATAATGGATTTTAGTTTAAAAAGTGCTTTTTTGAAAAATTTTCTTGGAAATTCACCAGATTGGTACAAATTAGCAATTATCATATTTCTAATAATAAACCCTGTTGTTTTCTATTTTATCAGCCCTTTTGTGGCAGGCTGGTTATTGGTAATTGAATTTATATTCACCTTAGCAATGGCACTTAAGTGTTATCCATTGCAACCTGGGGGGTTATTAGCAATCGAAGCCGTGATCATCGGTATGACGACACCAAAACAAATTTCACATGAAATAAGCAATAACCTTGAGGTTATTTTACTGTTGATCTTTATGGTCGCCGGTATCTACTTCATGAAGCAATTGCTTTTGTTCGTTTTTACCAAACTGTTGATAAACGTGCGTTCTAAACGCATCCTTTCCCTTGCATTTTGTATGGCGAGTGCATTTTTATCTGCATTTTTAGATGCCTTAACGGTTATAGCCGTAGTCATTAGCGTCTCAATTGGTTTTTATTCTATTTACCATCAATATGCTTCTAACCAACACAGCGATACCGACTTACAAAATGATGGTTTTATTGATAGCACAGAAAAAAAACAAACACTTGAACAGTTCCGTTCTTTTTTGCGCAGCATAATGATGCATGCGGGTATTGGTACTGCCCTTGGTGGGGTGATGACAATGGTGGGGGAACCACAAAATCTGATCATCGCTAAACATGTTAACTGGGACTTTATCACTTTTTATATCCGTATGGCGCCCGTCACTATTCCTGTCTTTATTTGTGGGTTATTAGTGTGCTTTCTTGTCGAGAAGTTTAAGTTATTTGGTTATGGAGCTGAACTCCCTGCTTCCGTGCGCCAAATATTAACCGAGCACGATAAAAAACTAACTGAAAAACGCACCAAAAAAGAGCTGGCACAACTGATTGTTCAAGGTTTAATCGGTATCTGGTTAATTGTGGCTCTTGCCTTCCATTTAGCAGAAGTTGGCTTAATTGGGTTATCGGTCATTGTGATGGCAACCGCTTTTTGCGGCATCACAGAAGAACACGCTCTAGGTAAAGCTTTCGAGGAGGCGCTACCATTTACCGCATTACTTACGGTGTTTTTTAGTATTGTAGCGGTTATCATTGACCAACAGCTATTTACTCCGTTTATTCAATTTGTATTACAGTCATCTGAATCGTCGCAGTTGTCATTGTTCTATCTGTTCAATGGCCTATTATCTGCCGTTTCAGACAACGTATTTGTTGGGACTGTGTATATTACCGAAGCCCTAAAAGCAGCAAATGACGGCTTAGTATCAATGGAACAATACCAATTTCTAGCGGTTGCAATTAATACAGGGACAAACTTACCTTCTGTTGCCACCCCTAATGGTCAAGCTGCTTTCTTATTTTTGCTGACTTCAGCGCTATCACCTTTGATCCGTTTATCATATGGCCGGATGGTATGGATGGCTTTGCCTTATACCATTGTCATGACAATTGTCGGCTTATTAGGCGTTGAGTTATGGCTAGTACCAATAACCTATTGGATGGAAAGTATTGGTTTGATTACATTTGCACAATAACTATACTGATAAACTATGAGCCGTATGCAAATACGGCTCATTTGTAATTTTGCGTAAACCCCTATCTAAAATTGCATTATTTCACTTTAAGTGCTTTTTTTATCCGTCTGATAAGGGCAAAATGTGCGCATCACTCAATTAGGATATTAAGTATGTTCAGATTTTTTAACTACTGCTCACAAGGAAGAGGTGCATGGCTATTGATGGCCTTTACTGCCTTCATGCTCGAGTGTGCTGCTCTATATTTTCAACATGTGATGAAACTACAACCCTGTGTAATGTGTATCTATGAACGCGTTGCATTACTTGGTGTTATGGCTGCCGGCTTAATAGGCGCAATTGCACCACGTAATATTATCATTCGTTGGGTTGCTATCATTATTTGGGTTTATTCTGCTTGGCGTGGCTTAGAGCTTTCTTGGGAACATACCATGCTCCAGCTCTATCCTTCTCCATTCGCATCTTGTGATTTCTTTGTGAACTTCCCTGATTGGCTACCATTGCAAACTTGGGTTCCAGCAGTATTTGAAGCGACGGGTGACTGCGCGGTTAGGCAGTGGGCATTTTTAGGGCTTGATATGCCTCAATGGTTGATTGGTATTTTTGCTGTTTATTTTGTTATCGCCATTATTGTTGCCATTAGCCAATTCTTCCCTGCTAAAAAATGATTTAAACCTTCTTATTGTATCCCCCTAGCTTTAATTTCAAACTGGGGGGATATCTTACATTTAATCTGATTGATAAATATAAATACACATAATTACTGTATTACGTGTTCTAATTTGATTGGGATATTTTTATAGGCAGGTATCCCACATTCCGGGTCATAACTATCCAATGAAATTAAATTATTGGCTTCAGGGAAATAAGTCGCAACGCAACGGTCAGCCACATCATAGATAACCACCGTTAAATTATCTAAACGGCGCTTAGTCGGTTTTTGGTTGCTATCTAACGCAATTAAGTTAACTTTATCCCCCGCTTTTAATTTCTGTTTTTGCGCCTCTGCACCGCTAATAAAAACGACATCCCTTTGCCCAAATACCCCACGATAGCGGTCATTTAACCCGTATATGGTCGTATTATACTGGTCATGGCTGCGCAATGTCGCAAGAACTAGCTCACTATTTACCGCTGAATTAGGGTCTTCAATCACCCCAACAGTTGGAATGAAATTAGCTTTACCTGATTTAGTTAACCAACGCCGCTCAGAAGCCGCATTTGTAAGGTGAAAGCCTCCCGGTATTTTGATGCGGGCGTTAAAGTTATCAAAACCGGGTAATACTGCTTCCATTGCATCACGGATCAGGTCGTAATTACCAATGAAAGCATCCCATTCAACTTTACTATTCGGTATTGTCGCTTTGGCAATCCCTGCAACAATGGCACATTCAGATTTCAAATAAGGGCTACAAGGTTTTAATAACCCCTTTGAGGCATGTACCATTGACATTGAGTCTTCCACTGTCACGCATTGCACCCCACTACTTTGCCTGTCGATTTCACTTCGCCCCAGCACTGGTAGTATGAATGTATTTTTGGCTGTTAATAAATGAGAACGGTTAAGTTTAGTCGCAGTATGCACAGCCAAATCAAGCTTTTTCATGCCTTCAAAGCAGGCATCTTTATCAGGCATGGCAACCGCCAAGTTGCCCCCCATACAGATTAATGCGTTTGCACTCCCATTATAAATCGCTTGCATACTGGCAACTGCAGCATGACCGAACTCACTCGGAGGACGAAAACCAAAACGCTGTTCAATTTTATCAAGAAAACTTTTAGATGGTTTTTCTGTGATCCCGACCGTACGGTCGCCCTGTACGTTAGAGTGCCCCCTTAGTGGGCAAATCCCTGCGCCTTCTCGCCCAATATTACCTTTCAGCAACAATAAGTTGACTAATTGCTGTACGTTTTTAGTTCCATGCTGATGCTGAGTTATCCCCATGCCATAGCAAATTATGGTGCTTTTCGCTTCAATATAAAGGTCTGCGATTTCATCAATAGACTCATGCGATAAGCCTGATACCCTTAAAATATCGTCCCAACTGGTCGTCAGTAAATCATTTTTTAACGTTTCATACCCATCGGTATGGGCTGATATAAACTCGGTATCTAGGAGCGCTTTTTCGCCTGAGTCAATGGCCGCCTGATGTCGCTCAATCAGCCGCTTCATGACCCCTTTGATTAAAGCTGTATCTCCCCCAATCCGCACTTTATAATAATGACCAGCAAGTGGGGTTGATTCTAATGTCAGCATTTCTATTACGTCTTGCGGATATGTAAAACGTTCAAGACCACGTTCTCTTAACGGATTAATCGCTATAATTTTAGCTCCCCGTTTAGAAACTTCACGTAACGAACTAAGCATTCGTGGATGGTTAGTCCCAGGGTTATGGCCGATACAAATAATTAAATCCGCTTTATCAAAATCCTCTAATAATACCGTTGCTTTACCAACCCCTATCGAAGCAGCTAGCCCAACACTTGTGGGCTCATGACACATATTTGAACAGTCAGGAAAATTATTTGTTCCGTATTCTCTGGCCAGTAATTGATATAAAAATGCCGCTTCATTCGAAGTTCTACCTGACGTATAAAATTCAACAGTATTTGGATCAGAATAACTCCGCAGACGCTCTCCTATTTGTTGAAATGCATCATCCCATTCGACCGGTTCATATTTATCTGTTAATGAATTATATTTCATTGGGTGCGTTAAACGTCCTTCATTCTCTAAATGAAAATCATCCCAATCAAGTAATTCAGTTACTGTATGTTTTTCAAAAAAATGGGGGGTAGTACGTTTTGACGTGGCCTCCCAAGCAATGGCTTTGGCTCCATTTTCGCAGATATCGAAAGAAGCGGTATGTACTGGATCTGGCCACGCACACCCCGGACAGTCAAAGCCGTCGACCTTATTCATATCAAACATTGCAATAATATCATGACCCACTTTCATTTGTTCACGCAATGCTTCTGCAACAGCTTTAACTGCCCCCCAACCGGCGGCAGGTCCAGTGTATTCTTCAATTTTCTTTTTCATTTGTCATTACTCTTTAATAAATAGAACATGTATTTATCTGTGTTTTTATAATTATCTAAATTGCTTTTACAATTTAATACTAGTAATTAAAAAATTAAATATCAATAATTAAATTAAGGACTTAAATAGATGCTCGCAATTAGATGATGGACAAATGAATGTTTTAAAATAAAAATAAAACCTAATAAATAATTATTAAAATTATTTTATGAATTTAATGTTTAATATTTAATAAGTAATCAACCTCATATTAACGATTAATAAGAGGTTAATACATTTCATAAAAAGATGAGTTATATGCAAGCACCGGATTGAATAATATCAGCAGCGCAACGTTTACCATTGGCGAATTGACAAACCGCAGTTTGAGTTCCATTTAACTCTAGAGTAAGTGCAGGTAAACCGCCAGCCGAAACACAAGCTTCTTGTACCCCTGGGCCCAAATTAACAATTTGTTGAGCATAATTTGCAGCTACGGTATCTGCTTGGTCGGTTTTATTTCCACCAGAACTGCTACAGGCGGATAAAGTGAAAACGAATGCCCCAGCAGCAACCATTGACATTATCGTTTGTAACCGCAAATTGATTCTAAGTCTCATTTCTTTCTCCGCTAACACTCGCTCTACATAATGATTTTGTAGCACTTATTAATGCGTACCACTCTTTGAGAGTAGATTGATGATTAAAACACCAACTATAATAAACAGCATACCAATAATTGCAGGTAAATCGAGCTTTTGGTTGTAAATATAAATTGCAGCAATAGAAACTAACACAATCCCTAACCCTGACCAGATCGCATAAGCTATCCCTAATGGCATTACTTTGACTACTTGCGAAAGTCCCCAAAAAGACACCGCATAACCAATCACCACCACTAAAGAAGGCCAAAAACGACTAAAACCATCTGAAGCCTTAAGCGTTGTCGTAGCAATAACCTCAGCGATAATAGAAATAAATAAAAAGCTCAGCCCTTTCATACATTTTCCTTATTATTAAAATTATTAACGGTAAAATTTACCCTATACCTTTTATTTATACAAATAATGAACAATAAAAAGCCCCATCTTTCTTTACGAAAGACAGAGCGTTATTTTTATAAATTTTCTTACAAAACTGACTAATGGCTTGTTGAAACTGCAGTTTTATCTTCCAGCGATTGACTATAGCGTTTAAATAAGTAAATACACAAAATCAATGTAATTATACCAATACACCCGCCAATATAACCAATATTAGTCATCCCCATATGAACAATAACTAGGTTCCCCAGTAGCGCACCGCCACCAATACCTATATTAAAAATCCCTGAGAAAATTGACATTGCCAAGTCAGTTGCATCAGGAGATAAATCAATCACTTTAACCTGTAGACCTAAGCCGATACACATCATGGCGATACCCCAGAAAACGGATAGCATAATCAACGACCAGACATCTGAGCCTAAAGGCATTAGCAATAATAAACACACCGTCATTAGGGCAATTGCTGTTGGTAAGAAAAACAACGAAAACTTGCTACTATAACGACTAAATATAACACTCCCGATAATGCCAGCCCCACCAAAAATCAGTAACAATAATGTCGCAAAATTTTGGCTTTGCAATGCGATTTCACGGACAAAAGGTTCAATGTAACTGTAAGCAGTAAAATGAGCAGTCACAGCTAGAACAGTTAACGCAAACATCCCCACCAGTGCGGGACGTTTAAATAAGACGGGGACACTTTTTAACGAACCGGAGTGTTCACTCGGTAAACGGGGTAGGAAACGTATTAACACTATCATGGTAAATAAGGCAATAACACCAATACATAAAAAGGTGACCCTCCACCCTAAAAATTGCCCTATTACACGCCCAATTGGTAGCCCTAAAACAGTTGCTAATGCGGTACCTGTTGCTAATAAGCCCAACGCTTGCGCCTTCTTGCCTGCAGGTGCAACACGAATAGCTAAAGAAGCCGTTATCGACCAAAATACCGCATGCGATAAAGCAACGCCAATTCGCCCACCAATTAGTATTTCAAAGCTCCATGCAAACCCTGAAATAATATGGCTAACAATAAAAATGACAAATAAAAAAGCTAATAATTTACGACGCTCAATTTTACTGGTTAATAACATTAAGGGTAACGACATCAATGCTACGACCCAAGCATAAATCGTAATCATTAACCCTGTATGAGCGACTGACATGTCAAAACTTTGTGCAATATCACTAAGTAGTGCAACTGGGACAAATTCTGTTGTATTAAAAACAAACGCTGCAACCGCAAGAGCGACTACGCGGATCCACGCTGTTCTTCTAGAAACCTGAGTCATATTCATCTTAGCCTTCATTTCCCACAAGTAAAATGCACTAACTGATTAACAGCTTGTGAAAGTTGCCGCGAAAGGATATTAGTATTCGATATGGGTTTGATTAACCATTCAGCTCTTATTTAAGCTAAAACCCATTTTTGTGAATTATATCACAACTTTCAGTGGGGCTTAAAGGTCAGGCTTCCGCCAGCAAGCACAAAAACAGGAAGGTTTCCCTGTTATATCCCCCTTAACGTATCTAGGTTCCCCTTGTTTAGCAAATAACTATTACGCTCATTTATCTGAAAGCACATATCATTCCTTTTTATGCTACAATCTCACGATTATTTTTTATTTTTAAAGGACCTTGTTAATGAAAAACCATTTCCCTACTGATCCTGACGTGAATACTTTAGCTGATGAGATAACTTGTTTAAAAAATTTACTCACTCATATGCTTAAAGCTATTGGTCAAGCTGATGCAGGTAAAATTTTAATCAAAATGCAACGTGAAATCGCACTCATAGAAGATGAAAAACAAGCAGAAACCTATAAAAACACGTTAGAACAAATAAAAACGGCCTATCGCCAATAGATTATTTAGCGATAAATGCTATTTTAAGGATATATATTCTATTGAGTGGTTTAAACTGCACAAATAACTAAGTTTTGAATTTTTAAATCAACTATCTTAGTTCTCGAATTAAACCATTCTTTATTCATTTAGCTCCCCCTTCAGACCCTATGAAGGGGGCTTTTTTTATCTACCAACACAGTTTATTAATTAAACATTATTCCGCTTATAAATATCTTGGCAGTACTGCACGTACTCATCGAGTGTTGTAGTTGAAGTTTGTTTTTCCCAACATTTTTGTTCTTCGAAGGCCCATACTTTGAACAATTGACCAAGATTGGCTCCTGACATCCCAACCTCTTTATAGATCCTATGATAAAAACCTTGTTCAGAACGGTAGATTTCAAATTTAAATGCAACTAGTCGTGCGGGATTTGTCGTTGTCATAAAATCATTACCAAACACCAACGTTTTTTCCAGAATATCCATTTGGTCTCCTTGTGAATAAGTCAAAAGTTAATAGATAATATTTCATAAGTGAAAATTGATTAACTATTCTTAGCATAGCGCATTTAAACCTATTGCGTAGTTTGGTTTACATAAAACCCATTGAAAGCACTTAGAGATGATTAACCAAAAAGGGGTAAGGATACACACTAATTTAATGAAGAAGCTTCACCGAAGTGAAGCTTTTTACAGGGGGTATTTATGATTTGTTATCGTATAACTGTTTAGCCATATCAATACTATCCGCATTAACATCTTTTATATGGTCTCGAGTTAGTCGATACACTACAGGGCTCAATAACAACAATGCAATTAAGTTAGGGATTGCCATCATCGCATTTAGCGTATCAGCCAATAACCAGACAAAATCAAGTGATTGGGTTGCACCGATTGGTAAAGCGATTAACCAAAGCACTCTAAACGGTTTGATAGCCCTTAATCCAAATAGATACTGCACACATTTTTCACCATAAAAACTCCACCCTAAAATGGTGGTAAATGCAAAAACAGCTAACGCAATAGCGACAATATAATTCCCACCCGGTATTGCTGATTGAAATGAAAAAGCGGTCAGCGTTGCGCCTGTCTGGCTAGTCAACCACCCTCCAGTGATAATGATCGTCAAACCAGTGACTGAACACACAATAATAGTATCAATAAACGTACCAAGCATTGCAATTAGCCCTTGGCGAATAGGGTTCTGTGTTTTCGCCGCAGCATGGGCAATAGGAGCACTTCCTAAGCCTGCTTCATTGGAAAAAACCCCTCTCGCAACCCCAAAGCGAATCGCAGCCCAAACAGCAGCACCGGCAAAGCCACCTTGTGCCGCCACAGGGTTAAACGCAGACGTCACTACTAAGGAAATTGCAGCAGGGATTTGCGTAAAATAAATACCAAGTACAATTAACCCTGCACCAAAATAAGCGACAGTCATAAATGGTACTAACTTACCAGCGACATCAGAGATACGGCGTAATCCACCAATCAACACTGCACCAACAAGTAAAACCAATACCCCTGCTGTTAACCACTTATGCACTCCAAAGTTACTTTCTAGTACATCCGCCACTGAGTTAGCTTGTACCGTATTACCGATGCCAAAACTTGCACATGCACCAAAAAAAGCAAATAGAGTACCTAACCAAATCCATTTAGGCCCCAATCCATTTTTTATGTAATACATTGGGCCACCAATATATTGCCCATATTTATCCACTTCACGAAAACGAACTGCAAGTACAGCTTCAGAGTATTTAGTTGCCATTCCAACCAACGCTGTCATCCACATCCAAAAGAGTGCTCCAGGTCCTCCCATCACAACAGCAGTTGCCACCCCTGCAATATTCCCAGTCCCAATTGTTGCAGACAATGCTGTCATCAAAGCATTAAATGGCGATATTTGCCCTTCACCGCGTGACTCGTTTTTTTGAAATAATAATCTAAAACCTGTTCCTATTTTCCTTATTGGCAAGAACGCGAGCCTAATTTGCATGTATATACCAACGCCTAAAATCCCAACTAGCATAGGTACGCCCCATACTATCCCGTTGAGTTCACTTAACCACGTAGTTATTAGCTCCATCTTACCCCCAAGTTAATCACTCTTATTTTTTAATTAACATTTATTAAACAAATCACCATCAATTTAATAAAGATTAAAAATGAAATAAAAGCGAACAAAAATTTAAAAAATTACCACTTACGATGCAAGATTGTGAGAAAGCTCACTTGTGATTAATATGTTTTAATTACCGATACAGTTAAATTGTGAATAAATCTTAAGCTTAAAATTTCTTACTGATTAACAGCTTTCTTGGTACAAGTGAGAGGACTTTTGTCCATAAAAAAAGCCCAGTAATAAAATGATTACTGGGCTTAGTTTTTAGATTTCGACTAAACAGTTAAGTTAGACTATTTTAAATACTCACCTGAACGCAGCGCTTCGATTCGTTTATCTAATGGTGGGTGAGATAAAAACAATTCACTAAATGCTTTTCCTCGGCCATTGATACAAAATGCCATTAAGCGCCCTTCTTCTTGCGGCTCATAACTCGTTTTCAGTCGTTGTAATGCGGCGATCATTTTTTCGCGCCCGACTAGTTTTGCCGACCCGGCATCTGCATGGAATTCACGATAACGAGAGAACCACATAGTGATAATGCTGGCTAAAATACCAAAAACAATTTCCAACACCATGGAAACGGCGAAATACACCATAGGGTTACCGTTACTACTTTCACTTTCATTATCGCTGTTTGACATAAAGCCTGCCGCGAGTTGTGCGATAATACGTGAAATAAAGATAACAAAAGTATTCACAACCCCTTGTAATAAGGTCATTGTTACCATGTCACCGTTCGCAATATGGCTAATTTCGTGAGCAATAACCGCTTCCGCTTCGTCACGACTCATATTTTCTAATAAACCAGTACTTACTGCGACTAACGAAGCATCACGACGGGCTCCCGTAGCGAACGCATTGATATCCGGCGCATGGTAAATAGCCACCTGTGGCATTTGGATACCAACTTGTTGTGCTTGGCGCTCTACCGTTGACATTAACCATTGCTCTGTTTGGTTGCGAGGAGTTTCAATTACCTCACCACCAACTGATTTCAAAGCCATCCATTTAGACATCAGCAGTGAGATAAATGCACCACCAAAACCAAATAACCCCGCCATGATCATCAAGCCTTGGACACTACTACCTCTAATACCGGTTAAGCTTAAGATTATTCCAAACACAAACATAACGGCTAAGTTTGTGAGTAAGAATAAAGCAATTCTCATCATTTTTTTGTATTCCTTGGTAAAAACTAATATCACGTAGAATTTACTTTATAAATAAGGTTTTTTCACACTATTTCAAGTCAATTAACATCAAAATATTAAAAAACAACATAACTTTACATTGAAACCACTAAAACGGGTTACTATTTTCTCTATTCAATCACAATAAAGAATGATTAAATTTAACCAATTGTTTTTAAAAGCTCAATTTATAACCAGCTCACATTAAATTGTTCCAATATTAAAATGATAATGCTGGTTATTATACGTATGGAAATTTATTCGTGCATTTAATTATATTTCCAGCAACTTTATTCGCTAAATCGATAAATATCAGTCTTTATTAGACTATTTCAGAAAAACAAAGCCACCTTAAGATGGCTTTGTTTTTTAACTAACCCATTATTATACAGTTAGTTGCAAACACTTTCAGTTTAATTTGATTTTTCTTTCGTTGTTTTCGCTGATTGTTTATCTGCTGCTTTGGTTACTTTTTCTTTTACTGTTTTGCTTGAGGTTTTATCTGCTGCTTTGGTTGCTTTTTCTTTTGCTGCTTTTGCCGAATCTTTATCGGTGGCTTTAGTTGCTTTTTCTTTTATCGCTTTTGCCGAATCTTTATTGGTGGCTTTGGTTGCTTTTTCTTTTATCGCTTTTGCCGAATCTTTATCGGTGGCTTTAGTTGCTTTTTCTTTTATCGCTTTTGCCGAATCTTTATTGGTGGCTTTGGTTGCTTTTTCTTTTATCGCTTTTGCCGAATCTTTATCGGTGGCTTTGGTTGCTTTTTCTTTTATCGCTTTTGCTGGATCTGATGCCTTATCACTCTTTTTAGCCACCTTTTCATTTACCGTTTTATTTGCTCTATCTCCCGTTGCCTTTACTGGATCAGAAATAGAGGGCTTACTTGATTGCTTGGCAACACCAGAGCCAATGGTTGCTCCTGCAATACCCGCTTTACTGTTAATATCATTTTTCAATGATGTGGTGCACACTTGTTCTGAGCGGCTAGTGGAGCCATCATTACAAATGAACTTACCGCTTTCACAGCGATCGACCCCACCTTTGCTCCCTGAACAAGGGTAGTTTCTTGCTGTCGCTGTGTTTATTGATGAAGCCATCATGATACTAACTGCGATTAAACCTATAACTAATTTACCCATGGTATTGCCTCTTTGATTAAGAACCCTTATCAAAAGTTTAGAATAAATTAATTAAAGGTAAAGAAATCTAGAATGACACGATTATTTTAGGCGATAAAAACTATCTAATATCTGTTTTAACTTTTTCTCAGACATTAAGTCATCATCGATGACTTTAAATAAAAGAAAACCCCATACAAATCATAGATAAGTATGGGGTCTGTTATTTAAAATGAGCTTTAACTTTACTTAGTTATTGATTATTACCTGATAGCATCTTGGTATTTTGACTTGCCAAGTCAATCGCCATTTTAACCGTTTCATCTAAGTACGGATCAGGGCCTTCATAATCCTTTGGTAAGTCATCAATTGATTTTAGTAATGGCTTACCTTCACGTACATTTCGTTCATTTATACGTTTAAGTTTAGTTGCTTCGATTTCATTATCTTCTTTTTGACGCTCAGCATAATTAAGCGAAATTAGATTCTTACTCTCTTTATGCGCTTTATAGCGCGCAATATCTTCATCGATATAATTGAATTCAGGGTCTTGGCTAATCCGCGCTAGATGCTGAGTTTTGATTGGCGATAAGTCTGATGAAATATCACCGACACGTGCATAGTTTGCTGGAGGAATGCTATCCCATGGCAATGCATTGTCTTCAAAACTTTCACCTGTTTCAGCAGGATCTTGACCTGTTGGCATCACGACATCAGGTGTCACACCCTTACGCTGTGTACTCCCACCATTAACACGGTAAAACTTCTGGATGGTATATTGTACTGAACCCAATGAAGGCCATTCTGGCTTTAACATTTGGTCGTACACACGACTTAAACTACGATGTTGTTGTACCGTGCCTTTACCAAAAGTTGGTTCGCCCACGATTAATGCACGCCCATAATCCTGCATCGCTGCTGCAAAAATTTCAGATGCAGATGCACTAAAACGATCAACTAAAACAACCAGTGGGCCTTTATAGTAAATAACGTCGTCATCATCGACATCTTGACGAACTTGACCATTGTTATCACGAATTTGAACCACTGGGCCTTTTGGAATAAATAAACCAGATAAAGCAACAGCTTCAGTTAATGCCCCACCACCATTTCCGCGTAAATCAATGACCAACGCAGAAACATTATCTTTCGCGATATTTTGCAGTTGTGTTTTTACATCATTAGTTAAACCAACATAGAAACCAGGAATATCTAACACAGCAACTTTATCTTTGCCTTGCTGTTTGATAGTCAGTTTTACAGCACGGTCTTCAAGGCGGATTTGCTCCCGAACGATGGTGATGATATGAGGCTTCGCCCCTTTGGTATCAGAAATAACTTCTAACCGAACTTTACTTCCTTTTGGCCCTTTAATTAACGCAACCACGTCATCAAGGCGCCAACCAACTACATCCACAATCGGTTTGCCCGTTTGCCCTACACCAATGATTTTATCACCGACTTTTAACTCTTTGCTCTTCGCCGCAGGCCCACCCGCCACGAGGGAGTTAATCACCGTATTTTCATCATCTTGCTGTAAAACCGCGCCAATTCCTTCCAATGACAAACTCATTTCAGAATTGAATTGTTCAGTATTACGAGGTGAAAGATAACTCGTATGTGGATCAATTTCGCGTGCAAATGAATTAATAATCAGTTGGAAAACGTCTTCACTTTGTGCTTGCGTTAGACGTCTCAAAGCAAAGTTATATCGCTTGGTCAGTTTTTCTTTGATTTCTTTATCGTCTTTACCTGAAAGCTTTAAATTCAACCAGTCATAACGTACTTTTTGGTCCCAGAGACGATCAAGTTCTTGTTTATCTTTAGGCCAAGGGGACTTAGAGCGGTCAACTTCAATAGAATCCGTCGCGTTCAAATCAATAGGTTGTTCTAAGCGAGCTAATGCATATTTAAAACGCTCAAAACGCCGTTCCTGCGATAGGTTATACAGGTCATAAAACGTATCTAATTTGCCGTCCTCAAGCCATTGACCTACTTTACCTTTATCTTTGGTATACTGATCAACGTCGGATTGAAGTAAAACATTGTGACCGAAATCTAACATATTGAGATAGCGGTCAAATATTTTCCCAGAAAACGCTTTGTCTAAATCAAATTGACGATAATGTGAACGAGTGAACCTTGATGTGACCCTTTCACTCACAGTGCCGTGCTGAGCGCTCTGTTTTAAGACAGGTAACTGAGCCGCAGTGACCGGAGCCACTGCTTGAGTATTAGCAATTGCACTACCGAAAGTAGCCAAACTGACAACAAGTGCAATTTTAAGAAGTTTGTTCATGACCTGATTGACCTCCGTATCAGAACTTTAAATGTTCCGCGCGTACAATCATTGCCAGTCCAGTTGGCAATTGAACCCTAACACCGTCTTTTGCAATTTCCAGCACAGAGGCGTCCATCACACTAGTACCCACTTTCACTTTCAATGATTGACCAATTTGAAGTGTGTTGATATCAGTGACTGATTTCAGATTCTGTTCTGGGGCTGGGTTATTACGACGGGGGGGTTTAGCTGATGTAGTTTGCGAGCGTTCTTTATTGTCTGATGGGCGACGGCGAGGCGCTTTCTCTTTAGTGGTATCTTGACTACGGGTGTTTTTTTCACTCGGCTTTTTCGCTGCTGGGCGCTTTTGCGCTTTTTGTTCAGCACGTTGCGCTTGAACACGAGCTTTAGCTTCAGCTAATTGTTGACGCGCATGAGCAATATGCTCTGCGTCTAATTCACCACAGTCTTCACCATTTAGGTCAACGCGTTTTGCGCCTTCTTTAACACCGTAGAGATAACGCCAGCTAGAGGTATACATACGCAACGCAGAACGTAATTGCGTTTTGCTAATACCGTCTTCTTCAGTTAAACACCCTACGATATCTTGAAAAATTCCGACTTTTAACGGACGTGCTTCGCCTTCAGCGATAAAACAGCGAGGAAAACGCTCTGCTAGAAATGCGATAACTTCTTTACTACTATTCAACTTAGGTTGATTTTCCATGAAATTTCCTGATAACAACGATTTTGCCAACCTCACGGGCATGAACAAGCCGACATTATAATCGTGTTGCTGACAATTGCCACGTTACTATTAATTTAACTGACCAATATTTAGTAATATTTTGGCATAGAACACATTGCCAGATGTTGACACAACTGGTTTACAAGGTGCTTTAAGCCTTTTTCATCCTCTTGGTCGAATTGGCTAATATTTGGGCTGTCGATATCTAAAACCCCAATAATTTGCCCATTTACCACCAAAGTAAACACAATTTCAGCGTTACTTGCCGCATCACAAGCGATATGACCTGGGAATGCATGAACATCTTCTATACGCTGAATTTGGTTGTGACTAAAAGCCGTACCACAGACCCCTTTACCAAAGGGTATTCGAACACATGCAACTTTACCTTGAAACGGACCTAATACTAATTCTTGCCCATTACTCAGGTAAAATCCAGCCCAATTAACCCCCTCTAAGCGCTCATACAGTAATGCACAAGTATTTGCTAAGGTGGCAATTAAATCATATTCTCCTGCTAATAATGCAGAGAGATTATCTGAAAGTTCAAGATAATACTTCTTTTTATCCATAATTATTTTTAGTAATAATCAAGTAATTAATGAAACATCTGTAAGAGTAACTCTAAGGTTACCAATTTGTCACTTTGAGGTAAATTTTTTTACACTAGATTACATCTAAGTGAAACCCTAAAATGAGTAAATATGAACAACATTAACCACACTGACTTGATTTTACAGCGTTGTAGCCATTGCAACCAAAAAATCCTCGCTCCGCGATTTAGCTTACGACAAGTCGTTATTTGCCCTCGTTGTTCTAGTCAACTCAATGATGGCCGGTCATGGTCAATCAAGCGGTTATCCATATTGTCTATCACATTATTGATGCTAGCACCGATCGCTTTTTTACAACCACTAATTTCTATTCATCTGCTGGGAAGTCAAATTAATGCCAATGTAATAGAAGGTGTTCGCTTAATTAATCATCAAGGTGACCCGCTCACAGCAAGTATTGTGGCTTTTTGTGCGATAGCTGCTCCACTATTATTGCCAATATTAATTTTAATGTTACTTATTGGTCAGCGAATAAATTTAAACCTTCGCCCTATTTTACTGGTTCTGAAACACATCAAAGAATGGGTTATGTTAGATGTTTACTTAATCGCTCTCGGTATAGCGGCAATTAAAATGCAAGATTACGCCAGCGTGTTTATAGGTAATGGTTTAGTTGCTTTTATCACGATGGCTATTTTAAGTTTATTGATCCTCATCCACATGAATTTAGACGAACTATGGCGTCGGTTTTACCCTATTGATGACCAAGGGGAACAACCACATGCGCTGGCCTGCACCGCTTGCCACTTTACAGGGCCTTCTAACGCTCAAGGGAAGTGTCAGCGCTGTCATCGGCCATTACAATCTCGCAACCCCTATAGTTTACAAAAAACATGGGCTGCGCTAATTGCCGCCATGGTGTTATTGTTTCCCGCTAACCTGCTACCCATTTCAGTTTTTTATCTGAATGGGCAGCGTTTGGAGGACACAATTTATTCTGGTGTTGTAGCCTTAATTGACTCGGGTAACTGGCCTATTGCCATTATTGTCTTCATTGCCAGCATATTAGTGCCCTTCATCAAGATTATCATCATGATATTATTACTATTTTCTATACAGTTAAAAAGCAATACCGACCCTGTTCTTCGTATGAAACTACTAAAATTTGTTTCATGGATAGGCCGCTGGTCAATGTTAGATTTATTCGTCATTGCCTTAATGATGACATTAGTTAACCGTGATCAATTAATGTCTTTTACTATGGGCCCTGCCGCATTTTACTTTGGTACAGCAGTTATTCTAACAATCATGGCTGTTGAATGGTTAGATAGCCGCTTAATATGGGATTCATATGGAAAATCAAAACCTGCAAAATGAGCCTTCTGAAGAAGCTACAGAAGCCACACTACGCAAACGAGGGCGTATCTCCCCTTTCTGGTTATTACCGCTGGTAGCGATTTTTATAGCTGGTTGGCTTCTTTTCCAACATTGGGTTGAGCGTGGAACTGATATTACGATTGAGTTCTCTTCTGCCCCAGGTGTCGTCGCAAATCGAACACCTATTCGCTACCAAGGCGTTGAGGTTGGATTAGTTCAATCAATTGCTATTAGCAAAAATATGAAATCCATTATTGTTACTGCCAGTGTTAACAAAGACATGCGCTCTGCGTTAACTTCAGGCACAAAATTTTGGTTAGTTACACCTAAAGCCTCATTGGCGGGCGTTTCCGGCCTTGATGCATTGGTTGGCGGTAACTATATTGGAATGCTGCCAAGCACTGGGACAGAGCAATTCTCGTTTGTGGCACAAGACACGCCACCACAACTAAATATTGACGAAGGTGAACTTCTAATCCACTTAACCGCACCTGATTTAGGTTCATTAAACGAAAACTCACCCATTTATTACCGAAAAGTCCCCGTGGGTTATATCTCGGATTATACCATTTTACCGGATAACCAAGGGGTATCTATATCTGCGGTGGTCAAAAAACACTATGCCAAACTCGTTCGTAAAGACAGCCAATTTTGGAATGTATCTGGCTTACAAGGTAGTTTTGACCTTAAATCCGGTGCTAATATCAAAATGGAAAGCCTTTCTGCTGTCATAAATGGCGCTATTACTTTTGACTCACCGCAAGGCAGCCCCCAAGCGGAAGAAGGCCAACGTTTTGTGTTACAATCTAGCCGTGCCGTTGTCAAAGCTGCTGAACAAGAAGGTAAATCCCCTTTAACTCTTGCCTTATGGGCCAATGACACCTATGGCGTAAGCAAAGGACAACCTGTTGTTTATAAAGGTATTCAAATCGGTGAGGTGTTACAACGTCACCTATCCGCCGATAATGTCAATTTTAAAATAGCCATATATGATGAGTTTAAGCACCTCATTCGTGAAGACAGTAAATTTGTCGCCAATAGCCGTGTTGATGTCCAATTGGGGCTTGGTGGACTACAGTTCCAAGGCGCGACACCGCAAGAATGGTTAGATGGCGGCATACACTTAATTGCGGGGCAAAGCCAAGGGAAATTACCAGAGAAATTCCCTTTATACCGCAGTGATGACAATGCGAAAGCCGGTATTTTAGGGGCATCTCCACCAACTACAATTACTCTTAATACAGCGACATTACCAGATATACAAGCCGGGTCGGTTGTACTTTATCGTCAATTTGCAGTAGGCAAAATTACCACCATTAAACCCACTACATCCGGTTTTTCCATTGATGTATATATTTCAAGTGAATATCGGCATTTACTGACTGATAACAGTGTTTTTTGGGCTGAAGGTGGAGCAAAAGTTCAGTTAAATAGTAATGGTTTAACAGTCCAAGCTGCCCCATTGAGCCGTGCGATCAGTGGAGCAATAAGCTTTGACAACATAGGTAATGGCACAGCGAATACTGCACGCCAACACATGCTTTACCCTAATGAAACATCTGCTAAGGCTATTGGTAGTGTAGTTACCTTAACAACATTTGATGCCTCCAAACTTTCTGAAGGCATGCCTATCCGTTATTTAGGCATAAACATTGGTCAGATAGAGTCATTAAAACTGTCCTCTGATAAAAGAGAGGTACAAGCGAGGGCTATTCTCTATCCAGAGTATGTCAGCACATTCACAAAACTAGGGAGCCGCTTTGCTGTTGTAACCCCTGAGTTATCACCCGCGGGCTTAAATAACCTTGACAGTATATTACAACCTTATATTAGTGCAGAGCCTGGACGTAGTAATAAAAACCGTTATCAATTTGAACTACAAGCTGCCAATATAACTGACTCTCGTTATTTAGATGGTTTAACCATTTACCTTGATGCCACTGATGTTGGTTCTGTTCAGGTGGGTACGCCGATTTTATTTAGAGGGCTGGAAGTCGGTGTGGTGACAGGCTTATATTTGGGAGAGCTTTCCGACCGCGTTTATGTTGCCACACGTATTGGCAAGGAGTATCAATATTTAGTACGTGATAACACTGAATTTTGGCAATCATCCGGCTTTAATTTCTCCTTTGGTTTGGCTGGTGGAGTTATGAAAAGCGGTACATTCAAGCAGTTTGTCCGAGGTGGTATCACTCTCGCCACCCCGCCAACAGTGCCTTTAGCGCCGAAAGCTAAGCCGGAACAGCATTTCATTCTAAAATTAGAAGCCCCTAGTGATTACTTAAACTGGGGTACATCAATACCTAAAAAATAAACACTACAAGGGTGCATATAAGTAACATAATGCACCCTCTCTTGTTTATCGGTGAAAATTTATTTTGGAAATCAATTCCATTTATACTATGATTAATTCTGTTGAGCTTAGTATATATAGATAACGTCGATAAATGAGGTGCTATTATGTGTTTTGTGAAATTGAAAATATCTTCCTATGAAATTAATGATGCGGTTATGGCTTCACATAAAAGTGATACGGTAAGTATCCCTTGTGATTCTGATACCGATTTCTGTATGCAATTAGATGGTTGGGACGAACATACCAGCATCCCTGCCACCTTAGATGAAAAACCTGTTTTACTCTATCGCCATCACTATGATAAAGAAAATCATCATTGGGTCATGAAATTAGCATAGTAGGTTAATCATGTTATACAGCCTATTAGCTCGGGTATATAAATGGGTAAGAACAAATAGAAAGGTGATTACTAGTGTGTTAACAAACAAACCGATAGGCAAAAAAAGAGGCCTGGTAGATTCCGATTACCGGGCCTTGGGAAATGGCTCTGGCAGAGCCGTGCGCTAAAATTGCCATTGAGACGTAACAAAGTACACCCTAATACTAGCTTTCAACTCACGTTCTTACCACATTTATTATCAATTATTTCACATATTATTAACACAATTTATTGTTTGATTTTCTAATATTGAACTATTTGTTCAATAGGTTATACCTATACCATTAATCAACAAAACCTTTCAATTGTATATCACACTGATTTATATAAATAAAATAATAGAAAACACCATTCCCTCTGCGTAACCAACCCTATTTCCAGTAACCTTACTTACTGGGGCATAATTTTTCAGCGGCCTCTTTTAATGGCTGTATTCTTTCTTTAACACTTTTAGTTGTTTCAATAGGTGCTAATAAAACATCAATCGGCTGAGCCTTAATCTCTTTTTTCTCCATTAATTCCGTCGCTATCTCATTTAATGGATATTGCATCAATGTTGCAGGGTTAATGACGACCAATGCACCATTGTTACGGCACTCAAGCATCACCTCCTCACGAATAAACGGCCAGTCCTGACCAAATTGTTTTTTACTGACTGTTGCCAATGGTGCGGAGTATGCTGCACTCATTGTTCCAACAAGTAATAATGAGCAAATAATGAGTTTATATTTCATTAAAATGACCTTGTTAAATATTAAAAATATCTTCACTGTATTATCAAATAAATACGAACATTTGGCTATATCGGTTGATAAGTAGCAAAAATAGCAACGGCTAGAATTGCCATAGTACCCAATAACAATTCAACCCAACTATTAATGATCAAATAGTTCAAACGCCCTCTGTGTTTTAGGCCTGGAACGATATAGTAGCGATTAATCAAAGCTAACATTACCATTCCTAGAACTAAAATAATTTTAAACCAAAGCAATGATTGGTACTCAGAGCCCGAAAATGCCAAAGGCCATTCTGGCAAAATCGTTATTGCACTAATAACCCCGGTTAAGATGACAAGCACAACTGCAACATGCCCAATTTTTGAAAACAACCGCATAGTACTGATTATTTGTTTATCCATCCCCTGCACCAACTCTTGTTTATGACGTAAAAACTGAATACAAATTAAGAATGGCCATAAACCACCAAACCAATAGGCTGCACTAATGAGATGAATGAACTGATTAATACGATGAAAAGCCCCAATAACGCCATCGGTCATGGCTGCATGCCCAATAAATGCATGGAGACCAAGCAGGACAATAGAAAGAAGTAATACTAGGTTTAGACGTAGCTTTATGGATTTTATACATAAAACCAGCAAGAGGATAACAGCAAACAGCAGTTGCCAGCGCCATATTTGACCAAATGACGTGCCAAGCACCCCCTGCCATATAGCCCAATCGATACTATCTTCCCAACCATCCCCCATCAAACCAGCTTGAGCAAGCAACCAACCAAAGGTTGTTAATGAAGTGATAATAGCGCAAAAGAAGATACCTTTATTAAGGTAACGGACTAATAAATAGCGAAACTTCCCACGACTGAGAAGCACTGCAAATATTGACATACCACACATCAATATTGCAGCGATAAAATGGATAAAACGAATTAACGTATAAAAAGCTTCTAGTGACATATCATTTCACTGTAAAGCTATAAGTCCCTTTTGTTTTGTGCCCATCCACAGAGACCACACTCCAATTAACATCATACTTACCAGCAACGAGTTTATCCTCAACAGGAACAATAACTTTAGTGTCATTACTTGGGTCTAATGCTGCCTTGCCTGTTTTGACAATATTTTTTTCAGGGCCAACAATATTGACTTTAGTGAAATTAACTTCAATCCCCTCAGAAAAGCTTAATGTAATTGATTCAGGTGCTTGCTCTACCGCGGCACCTTCAGCTGGTAGTTGGTCTTTAAGATGAGCATGAGCAAAAGCTTGTTGGAAGGACATACCTAAAAACAAAACGGCAATAGCGCTAAGTTTACGCCATGAAGATTTAATATGGTAGATTGGCATAGTAACCCCTTAATTTGCAGGTGAATTTAGAATTATTACCAATCATTATACGGAAAAAAACCAGTTTTACCGCTTAAAAATAGGTTTTGACCCTCTATCCTGTGAGTTTTCACACAAAATGAAAAGAAAAAGGCTTGTGGTCATTGAAATAAACTTTCATAGCCACAAGCCTGACAAGGTCTTTATACTTCAAATAGATATATTAACTTAATAAATACCGATAGTGCTTCAAATTAGATATGTGTTGCTGCAGATAAGCTTTTTAAGTCTTTATCTAACAAGAATAACGCCTTGCCAGATTCACCAACCATATCAAGTTTATCCAATACTGATTTAAATAGTTTTTCTTCTTCGTGTTGCTCAGCAACATACCATTGTAAGAAGTTAAATGTTGAATAGTCTTGGGTTGTCATGGCTAAATGAGCCAGTTTGTTAATTTCGCGTGTGATTAATTGTTCGTGCTCATATGTTTGGGTGAAAACATCTGCAATCGATTTGAAAGCAACAGGAGGCGCTGCAATTTGCCCTAATAAAGGTAATGCACCTGTATCGCTAAGGTAATCAAATAAACGCTGCATGTGCTCCATTTCTTCTTGTGAGTGCGACTTTAGAAATGCAGCTGCACCTTCGTAGCCTTTATCGCTACACCAAGCACTCATTTGCAAATAAAGATTAGCAGAATAAAATTCAAGATTTAATTGCTCATTTAGTTTATTGACCATGTCTGTAGTTAACATATTTATGCCTTATCAGTTAATCGTTCATTCTTATATTATGCACAGTATTACAATAATTAAAACCCTAAAACAATCTTAAAACAAAAAAATCCAATTTACTGATTATTAATAACTTTTGTTAAAAACAATAATAATCAATCTCATTATCTTTTCTTGGTTTATATTTTAATTATCACGATAACAATCATTCGTCTTTATTTTTTCGACATCATTTTTTAATATTCTATTGAGATTTTTTCTCATTAACCCATTATAATAAATCAGTGAGAATTAACTTTTGAGAACCAAAATGAACTACAACCTTGCTTTATTACCTAAAGATGAAATGGATAAGATCAACGTTGACCTTTTAGCCTCCGGTGTTGCATTCAAAGAACGCTATAACGTCGCCGTCATCGCCGAAGCCGTCGAACGGGAACAGCCCGAGCACCTAAGGGAGTATTTCAGAGAAAGGTTGGTTTATTACCGCCAACTTTCACAAAATTTTGCGCGTATGCCTTATGAACCCAGAAATCGCTAAATTGATTACTCGGTTTACTACCCAATATTTTTATTTGGTCACGAAGTAAATTTATTATCCATACACTAAAAAAGGGAGCCTTTTTCGGCTCCCCTTTAGTTACATTAATACGAAAGAAAATGGGTCTTTTCTTTGTTAACTAATATTAACTGCCTATTTAGTTGCGTTATAGGTAACCGTATTATTTTGGCAATCGACCGAAACAGAATAACGTAGGTCAGATTTTGCCCCTCTCACCACCAATGGAACAGTATAGCCTGTTTCAGTTTTAGTCACTTCACTATCATTGACCCATGCAACTGCCTTTTTACCTAACGTGGCCTTCTCTTCTGCCCAACGCGGTAACCGATTATGCATAAAATCACTTTTAACCTGAGCCGCAATCTGTGGTTCAGTTAATGTACCACAACTGACAAAGGGTTCCGCTTTACCTTCTTCATCGTTTGCGCTTAAAGCAAACGAACTAAAAACCAATGCACATGTCCCCAGAACAACAGCAATTTTATGATTTGCTTCCATAGCACCCTCCGATACCCATATAAGGTAAAGATTTTTGATTAGTTTAGCTGCCCATTTAAACCTATTAGAATATGTTAAATTTACCAGTTACTTACTGGTCATTTTCTAACTAGTATCAATGAATAAAATGACTTAACTAATATTAATCTATCAGGTCTGCGCATAAATGTTAATAGTATGTTTACTAATTATTAATTTTCATCATCGAATAATACGTGAATTTGCTCTTTACCTTGGTGGCTTTCCCTAATTTCTTGAGCCACTATTGCAATGGCCTCTCCACTACTCATCCCTTGCGCCATCAACTGATGAATTCTTTCAACCGCTTCTTGTTGCTCTTCATGATTAAGTGCTGGTATTCCAGAAAGCATGGTTTAAACCTCATAAGTAAAATACTAAAATCAATAATTAAGATTTTAACATCTCTTCGATTATTAAGATAAGAATATATGTTAACCTGTTCAAATCCACTTGTTGCGGAATATTATATTTATCGACATGACTATCAATAAAAAACAGTTACCTTATCGCCCAACTGCGGCAATCGACTATTTTGCGCCTATTGCACATCTGCCATGGGCAATGTTATTACATTCAGGAAATGCAAAACATTCACATAATCGATTTGATATTATTGTCGCTGACCCTATTGCGACACTGACTACCTACCACAGCGAAACAACCATCACAGAGCAAGGTCAACCTTCAACGACTTCGGGTTCAGACCCCTTTGATTTGCTAAAACAATTGCTCAATAAATACAGGTCGAACAATAATGAATGCATAGATTTACCCTTTAATGGTGGTGCATTGGGCCTTTGGAGCTACGATTTAGGTCGTCGCATTGAAAAACTCCCTAACCTCGCCAAAACAGAATTACAATTTCCTGATATGGCCATCGGGATCTATTTATGGGCACTCATTATTGATCATCACACTAAAACAACTACATTAATTAGTTATGATGATATTGAAGCTAGGTTAGCTTGGTTACAGGCACAAAAAAAACCACGTAAAAATAAATTCCAATTAACGTCCCCTTGGCAATCAAACATGTCAGAAGAGACATATCACCAAAACATCGCGCATATTCATGAATATTTACGTAATGGTGATTGCTATCAAATCAATTTAGCTCAAAGATTTAAAGCTAAGTATAAAGGGGACGAATGGAATGCATTTCTAGCTCTGTTAGAAAGTAATGAAGCCCCTTTCTCTTCCTTTATTCGTTTACCTGAAAACGCTGTCATTAGCATGTCCCCTGAGCGGTTTATTTTTTTACAGGATGGCGATATTCAGACACGCCCAATTAAAGGAACACTTCCCCGTCTAGAAAATGAACAGGATGACCTTGCTCAAGTAGAAAAATTAGCAAACTCAACCAAAGACCGTGCAGAAAACGTCATGATTGTCGATTTATTACGTAATGATATTGGCCGAGTTGCCCAGCCAGGGTCAGTGAATGTCCCTGAGTTATTTGCAGTGGAGTCATTTCCTGCTGTACACCATTTGGTTAGTACGGTCTGCGCAAAATTAGATGCACAGTATTGTGCTGCTGACTTATTAAGAGCGTGTTTCCCTGGAGGGTCAATCACCGGAGCACCTAAAATACGAGCAATGGAAATCATTGAAGAATTAGAACCGCATCGTCGACATGGATATTGTGGTGCAATAGGCTATATTAGCTTTTGTGGAAATATGGATAGCAATATTACTATTCGTACTTTATTGACCTATAAAAAACAAATTTACTGTTGGGCTGGTGGTGGTATTGTTGCTGATAGCCAAGCTGACAGAGAATATCAAGAGACATTTGATAAATTAAGCCTGATTTTACCTGTATTAGGAGCACTAAATAAAGATGACTGAACTGAATAACTTTATCAATCGTTTTCAGTTTACTTTGCCGACAACCCGCCAGCCTGTATTCAAGGCGGGTAAATCGGCTGCGGTTCTTTTGCCAATAATCAATAAACCGCACCCAACGTTACTTCTTACGCAACGCTCCCCTTTCTTACGTTCTCATGCGGGAGAAGTGGCTTTTCCTGGGGGGGCAAGTGACCCCGAGGATGGCTCACCCATCAACACCGCCTTACGTGAAGCTTACGAAGAAGTGGCGATCCCCCCGGAAAAAGTTAAAGTACTTGGCCAACTCGCCCCACTCCAAAGTTATGGTGGCTACGAGGTCACCCCTGTAGTTGGGCTTTTACCTAATAATATTCGATATCAAGCGAACCCCAGCGAAGTGGCTTCTATCTTTGAAGTTCCATTGTTTGATGCACTTTCACTTCAACGCCATAAATTCGTGGATATAAAGCGTTCAGGGCGGCACAGTCGCATCTTTTTTTACTGGTATAACGGGCGGTTAGTTTGGGGTTTGACTGCCTCAATAATCCACCAATTAGCTTTACAACTAGATTGAGCCTTTCATAACTATTCACCATATAGCGCCGTTATTACAGTGTGATATTTTTAGATAGCCGTTATATAGCGTCAGATCTTACAAAATATCCATCTTTATACTGGCTACTTTTTAGACAATTCACAGACATTTTGTGCTATTTACCTTCAATTCACACTCCTCAACTACCTTATTTCAAAAAATACTTTAAACTTACTGGTTAACACTACTAAATAACAGTAAAGTAGCGCCTTTTAAAATAAAGCACTATATTTTCATCTTTTTTTTAAGGAGTCCTGCGTGATAAGCGTTTTCGACATGTTTAAAGTGGGCATTGGCCCTTCAAGCTCTCATACCGTCGGTCCGATGAAAGCTGGGAAAGAATTTGTCGATGATTTGGTAAGCAAAGGCATATTGCCTAACGTTACTCGTATTTCTGTGGATGTTTACGGGTCATTATCGCTTACTGGAAAAGGGCACCATACTGATATCGCCATTATTATGGGGCTAGCAGGTAATATGCCTGCCACCGTTGACATTGAATCTATTCCAACTTTTATCAAAAATGTGGAAGAGTCAGAGAAACTCCCGCTAGCTAATGGAACTCAGGTTGTTGACTTTCCAAATGAAGGCGGCATGAATTTTCGTCAAGATAACCTGCCTTTACATGAGAATGGCATGACAATTCATGCATTTAATGGTGATAAAGAAATTTATACCAAAACTTATTATTCTATCGGCGGTGGTTTTATCGTCGATGAAGAACATTTTGGTCAATCCATCCTTGATAGCAAACCTGTGTCGTATCCATACAATTCTGCTGACGAATTATTATTGAATTGCAAAAAATCAGGTCTTTCTATTTCTAGTTTAATGATGAAAAATGAGCTAGATCTCCATACTAAACAAGAAATTGAAGAATACTTCGCTGATGTGTGGCACACGATGCAAGCTTGTATTGAGCGTGGCTTAAATACTGAAGGTGTCTTACCGGGCCCTCTACGCGTTCCTCGTCGAGCACCGGCACTAAATCGACTGGTCACATCATCAAGTAAACTTTCAAATGACCCGATGAATGTTATCGACCTTATCAATATGTATGCCTTAGCCGTTAATGAGGAAAATGCCGCAGGAGGTCGCGTTGTCACTGCCCCTACCAATGGAGCATGTGGTATCGTCCCCGCCGTATTAGCTTATTACAATCATTGTATTGAGCCTGTTACTCCTGAGCTGTATATGCGCTATTTCTTAGCTTCAGGCGCAATTGGCATTTTATATAAAATGAACGCATCAATTTCAGGAGCTGAAGTTGGCTGTCAAGGTGAGGTCGGTGTCGCATGTTCAATGGCTGCTGCAGGCCTTACCGAGCTATTTGGAGGCAGCCCAGAGCAAGTTTGTATCGCCGCTGAAATTGGCATGGAACACAACTTAGGACTAACCTGTGACCCTGTTGCTGGGCAAGTACAAGTGCCTTGCATTGAGCGTAATGCAATCGCATCAGTCAAAGCCATAAATGCAGCAAGAATGGCATTACGTAGAACCAGTGAACCTCGTGTTTCTCTCGATAAAGTGATTGAAACTATGTACGAAACAGGGAAGGACATGAATGCCAAATACCGTGAAACTTCCCGCGGTGGTTTAGCTATCAAGGTGCAATGTGATTAGTTTTAACCTACGGTAAACACGTTAACGCCCTCTTCATTCTATTATCAAGTCGATAGCATTGAGGGCGTTTTTATCTGCAATTAAGCGCTCATTCGGTTAGCACTGTCTTTTCCTACCACAACCTTCAAGTTTAATTAATCATTTCCCCCACAAAAAACCTTGTTTTTTACTGTTTATTATATATTTCATCAACAGCATCAAAATGGAAGCTATGCTATTTTATGCTAAAAGTGCTTCTTTACATTATTTATCAACAATCAAATCCCCCCGCCAACCCGCCCATTTTTTAACCAAAAAATCAATGACAGCCTATTTTTGCTTAATTTTTTGTTACCTGTAACACAATAATAATCCACCAAATTAAAAATTGATGAAAATAAAACCCAACAAAAAACAAATAAAAAGATAATAATCGCAAATTAATAAGTGATTTTAGGTATATTCTTATTTTTCTGACGCGAAACAAGTTTTTAGGTTAAAACAAAATGTTATGCTACATATGGACTCGATACTAACAAGATAAGTAGCTGGCTTATGGATACCATGAGTAATTTGTAATTATTCAGCTAATATTATGATACAGGGGAAATTGATAAAGAGGAGTCTAACTTTAGCATCCGTTTTATCTACAGATAATATTTCGTTTTATCTATCTATGAGGGAAAAATAGTGAGTATAGCTATTATGATTGGTACACACGGAGTCGCTGCAGAACAGCTTCTTCGAACAACCGAGATGTTAATAGGCGAACAAGACAATGTTTCGTTTATTGATTTTATCCCTGGGGAAAATGCAGACACCCTGTTTGATAAATACACTCAAAAACTAACTGATTTAGATACTTCAAAAGGCGTACTGTTTTTAGTTGATACATGGGGAGGTAGCCCATTTAATGCCGCAAGTCGTATCGTTAATCAACATGAAAACTATGACATCATCACTGGCGTAAATGTTCCAATGCTAGTTGAAACCTTTATGTGTCGTGATGATAACCCCACCTTGAGCGAACTGATCACTGTAGCATTAGAAACTGGTCGTGGTGGCGTTCGTTCATTTAAGTTCAAAGAAGTTGAAACAGCGCCCGCAGCAGCGGCACCAAGTACTCCTGCTCCAGCGCCAATCAAAGCTGGTCCGGGTGAACATATGGTAATAGCCCTTGCCCGTATTGATGACCGTCTAATTCATGGCCAAGTGGCAACTCGCTGGACCAAAGAAACGCAAGTTAAGCGAATTATTGTTGTCAGTGATGAGGTAGCAAAAGACCAAGTCCGTTCAACATTACTCAAACAAGTCGCTCCACCTGGGGTAACCGCTCATGTTGTTGATGTCGCTAAATGCATTCGCGTTTATAACAACCCGAAATATGCAGGTGAGCGTGTTATGTTGCTGTTTACTAACCCAACAGACGTTAAACGTATTGTCGAAGAAGGTGTTGAAATCAAGTCCGTTAATATTGGTGGTATGGCTTACCATGATGGTAAAACCATGGTAACCAATGCGGTTTCAATCAACCAAGAAGACATCGATGCATTTAATTATTTGAATGACAAAAATATTGAGCTTGAAGTCAGAAAAGTTTCATCTGACAACAAAGTCCACATGATGGACTTAATTAGCAAGCTCAAAAAATAATGCTTAATACAATTTTTTATTTTAGTTCTTTATCCATTACTCAAACAGATTTTAAAACTTGTTGGTTACAGGAGATTAAACAATGGAACTTACCGTTGTTCAAATAGTACTGGTCTTCATCGTTGCATGTATCGCGGGGATGGGGTCAATCCTCGATGAATTCCAGTTTCACCGCCCTCTCGTTGCCTGTACGCTTATTGGTATCGTTTTGGGAGACATGAAAACAGGTATCATCATCGGTGGTACTTTGGAAATGATAGCTTTGGGGTGGATGAATATCGGTGCCGCGGTCGCACCTGATGCTGCACTCGCCTCAATTATTTCAACCATTTTGGTCATCGCCGGTGGGCAAAGCATTGGTGCTGGTATCGCATTAGCCATTCCTCTTGCAGCTGCTGGGCAAGTATTAACCATTATCGTACGTACCATTACTGTTGCGTTCCAACACGCAGCTGATAGGGCTACAACGACTGGTAACTTGACTTATCTAAGCGTAGTTCACGTTTCAGCACTGGTCTTGCAAGCTATGCGCGTTGCTATTCCTGCGCTTATTGTTGCTGTTTCTGTAGGGACATCCGAGGTTCAGCAACTGCTAAGTTCAATCCCTGAAGTTGTCACAAGTGGCTTAAATATCGCTGGGGGTATGATTGTTGTTGTTGGTTATGCAATGGTCATTAATATGATGCGTGCAGGCTATCTGATGCCGTTCTTCTACCTAGGCTTTGTCACTGCAGCCTTTACAGATTTCAACCTCGTTGCTCTGGGTGTCATTGGTGTTGTCATGGCCGTACTTTACATCCAACTCAGCCCTAAATACAACAAATCTCAAGTTGTTGTGAGCCAAGGGAATAGTAACAACAATCTTGATAATGAATTAGACTAGGAGGAACGCAATCATGGTTGACACAACTCAATCTACAGAGAAAAAACTGACTCAGAGCGATATTCGCGGTGTTTTTTTGCGTTCCAATTTATTCCAAGGCTCTTGGAACTTTGAACGTATGCAAGCTCTCGGCTTCTGCTATTCAATGATCCCTGTTATTCGCCGCCTTTATCCAGAAAATAATGACGACCGTAAACAAGCGATTAAACGCCATTTAGAATTTTTCAATACGCACCCATACGTTGCAGCGCCGGTCCTTGGCGTGACGATGGCAATGGAAGAACAACGCGCTAATGGTGCAGACATTGATGACGGGGCAATCAACGGTATCAAGGTCGGTCTCATGGGGCCTCTTGCTGGTGTCGGTGACCCAATTTTCTGGGGAACAGTACGCCCTGTCTTTGCGGCACTCGGTGCTGGGATCGCGATGACAGGTAGTTTACTCGGCCCATTACTCTTTTTCTTTTTATTCAACCTAGTACGGTTACTCACCTTATACTATGGAATTTCATATGGTTATAAGAAAGGGATCGATATTGTTCAAGATATGGGGGGCGGCTTCCTACAAAAATTAACAGAGGGAGCTTCAATACTTGGTTTGTTTGTTATGGGGGCCTTAGTAAACAAGTGGACACACGTCAATATTCCACTTGAGGTTTCGCGCATCAAAAACCAAACTACAGGTGTAGAAGATATTACGACTGTACAGATGATCCTAGACCAATTAATGCCTGGTTTAGTGCCATTGTTATTAACCTTCGGATGTATGTGGCTCTTACGCCATAAAGTTAATGCATTATGGATTATTATCGGTTTCTTCGGTCTTGGTATCTTAGGTGCTTGGCTGAAATTCTTAGCACCATAATTCTCTTGTAATTATTTGAATTGGGAGGTTGCAGCCTCCCTTTTTTAATTTTAAGCTCTGCACATGTTTACTTATCCAAGGGCGCTCCAATGACTTTCAATGATGCCATTCTCGCTATTATCATTTTGCTCATGCTTGTGTATGCAATTTATGACGAATTTATTCAGCATTTACTGAAAGGCAAAACGTTATTAAAGATCAACTTAAAACGAAAACATCGTATTGATGCCACCATTTTTATTGTATTAATATGTATTGTTATTTACACAAATATTGTTCGCCATGGTAATTTATTAACCACTTACTTATTATTGGTTACTATATTCATGTCTATTTACTTGGCATTTATAAGAACACCTAAGCTATTTTTTAAACAAACTGGGTTTTATTTTGCCAATACTTTTATTTTATACGAAAGAATAAAAACAATGAATTTATCTGAAGATGGCATATTAATAATAGGGTTAGAACAAAAGAAAATTTACATAAAAGTATCTCATCTTGATGATTTACAAAGAATTTATGAGTTTTTAATTAATCATAAATAATCATTATATATATTCATAATAAAACTAAGGTTAATTAAATTTATAATTAACCTTTTTTTTCTTAATACCCTAGTTGATAATAATTCTCACTAACGTTTAATATCCACAATTAATTAATTGTTGCCTTTAAAATAAAATGTGGTATCTTTCTTTCAACGTCATTGGGGAGTAGCCTGTTCTGGTATTATATATATACCAGAAAGTCCGTATCAACATACTCGTTTGGTTTCAAACGTGGTGCGGACACCAGATTCGGTTGGCAAGACCATAGACACATAAATAAGCCTTTTGGTTGGGGGTAATTTATGTGTATATGGAAACACCCAACCGAGGTTCTTGTTATGAGCTTTTACGCTACCCTTATCTTAGCCCTTGCACTATCCATGGATGCCTTTGCTGTAGCCATTTGCAAAGGTGCTGTTTTGCATAAACCTCGCTTCAGAGAAATTCTCCGCACTGGATTTATTTTTGGCTTCATTGAAGCCATAACCCCAATTATAGGTTGGGGTATTGGGATACTTGCAAGTCAATATGTCATTCGTTGGGATCATTGGATTGCATTTGCTTTATTATTTGTTTTAGGTGCTCGTATGATTTGGCAGAGCATTAAAACAAAAGATGAAGAATGTTGTTCAAAGCCGTCAAGTCATAGCTCAACAAACCTAATATTATCAGCGATAGCCACTAGTCTTGATGCAATGGCAATCGGTCTTGGTTTAGCATTTTTACAAGTAGACATCGTTCATACTGCAATGACTATTGGCTTAATGACGATGATAATGGCGACTGTTGGGATGATGATCGGCCGTTATGTCGGCCCATTATTAGGGAAAAAAGCCGAAATTGTAGGTGGATTAGTATTAATTGGTATCGGGTTTAATATCTTATTCGAGCACCTTGAATTATTTATGTACGCTTCATAATTTTGTTGCCCCCTAATTATCTTAGGGGGCAATTTTAAGCGTTCTACTCACCCTGATATTGGTAAACCCGGATCAAGAAATCAGCAGTATAATTCTTCACATTAGATAATAATAAACCTTGCTTAACTTCTTCAGACGCACGCCAAGCAAATGGCGTCATTGCTAGCAATTCATAAGCTTCGCTGCCTGCCAGTGACATTTTATAATTTAACCGTGTTTCGTCTAATAGAACAAAATTAGGTAGATTTTCTTCTTTAACAGGATGCAATTTCACTTCATCATAAATCAATGCTTTTAATTCTTGCAGATGTTCTGCTGCTGGAGTGACGGTAATTAGAGTCCCCTTAGATATTAAGATACGGCTTAATTCTTCCCCTTTGCATGGTGCATAAATTCGGACAATACTACCGAAACTTGTATCCGCAAAAGGTAATCGGTGGCTAGTCCCCACACAAAAATGTACTGATTTATAACGCTTAGCCGCGTAACGGATTGCCGCTTTAGACACATCTAACCCAAAGACCGTGGCTTGCTCGTCTTGCTTTTTCAGTTCTTGTGCAAAATAATCAGTGTAATACCCTTCCCCACAACCAATATCTAGCAAACTCATATTTGATGACGGAATAAATTGGGCTATTTTTTCTGAAACTTTGTCACGCATCAGGTGATAATGCCCCGCATCAAGAAACTGCCTACGAGCCTGCATCATCTCTGCGCTATCACCGGGGTCTTTTGAACGTTTATGTTGCACAGGTAATAAATTAACATAACCTTCTTTTGCACAATCAAACTGGTGGTTAGCTTCACAACGAAAGCTATTTTGTACTTTTTGAAGGGGTTTAAAACAAAGGGGGCATTGATAGTTCATAAACATCACTGATTTAAAAATAATGAGCAGTATACCAATCAGCCATCATGCAGCGCCATAGAATTATTTCCCATGACACCGTGACGTTAACGATATTCCATTAAATTATTTTACAGGCTTACCCGCCTGCGCAGATTTTTCTTTGCTCTCTTTTTTCTCTGCTTTTAATTTATTATCATTAAACTGATATTATATTCTTCACCTAATGCAGAACTAAAAATAAAAGCCGGACTCATATCTGACTGAGCGGCTTTCATTCTTATTGCAGAATATCCTAAGCAATATACTTAGAAATCAGCAAATTCAGGGATTGGTTTACGCCCATGAGATTCAAGAAAATCAAGCACACGACGTGGTGTTACATTCAGGATCTGAGATTGTGGGAAATCAATAGAGTCCAGCATTTCAATGACACGGTCAAAACGACCTAAGTAACCTGAAAAGTGAGAGTCAGACCCCAGCGAAACCCAACCTCCACTGTCTTTAACCGCTTTTGCAATTTCTAAACAGTTCTTTTGACTACCCGCTCGGGAATGGAGAAATGATGAGTTATTCATTTCTAAAGCAACATTACTTTCTTTCGCCGCTTGAGCAACCGCTTTAATATCGATGGGGTACTTAGGGTTTCCAGGGTGCGTAATGATTTGCACTTTACCACTGCGGATCGTTGCAATCATGGCTTCTGTATTATCAGCTAAACTTTGGGGCTCTAATACCGGCTCATGAAAACCCGCTAATATAATATCCAGATGACGTGCTATTTTTTCATTACAGTCTGTCTCACCCAGCTTATTTTTTATATTAGCTTCAATACCATACAGTAAACCAACACCATCAACAATCCGAGGTAAGATAGGCATATTACCAAAATGCCATTCATGAGGGGCATCTTGCATTTCAGGTCCATGGTCTGTGATCGCAAATAGCTTTACACCACGGCTTGCCGCTTCCGTAAAATATTCACTCACCGTACTATATGCATGGGTGCTGGCAATGGTGTGCGCATGTAAATCAACTTGATACATAATATAATATCCTTCTAATTCTTCTATTTGCTTTATCACTTATAACGACTTATTCAAGCTAACATATCAAGGTTAAGGTTTCGATACTAATTAAGCTAAACAGCACTTTATAGACCTATACTTTATAAACTTATAACAATACATTGCACTTTATCTGGAATCGTATTTAATATGCAAAAACCCGCGATAATCGCGGGTTCAAGTTGAATATTTCGAGATTAAAACTAGTCGACTAAAACACGTTTATTTGTTGCGCCCCACAGGATCGACATCTCTGTAAAAAGTGCGCCACTGATATCTTCAACTTCTTCAGCCGTTATCTCGGCATTCCCTTGTTTACCAAAAAATACGACTTCATCACCTGGGCTGACTTGTTTTAAATCAGTAACATCCACCATAACGGTATTCATTGATGTTTTTCCTAACACAGGAACAGTTTGGCCATTGATCAATGCATGACCAGTATTACTAAATACTCGACGGTAGCCATCAGCATAACCAACAGGAATATTGGCCAAAACAGAATCTCGTTTCAAAGTATAAGTTCTGTCATAACCCACAGTATTTCCTTTAGGGTAATGATTCACCGCAGCAATATTTGATTTAAGCGTCATTACGCGTTTATAGTCGTTCGTTGCAACGGTGTCACCATAAAAGATCCCTCCTACACGCACCATATCTAGCCACGACTCGGGGACAGTAATAGTTGCATAAGTATTCGCCACATGCAGCATCACATCTTCACGCTTTATTCCAGTTACCGCCAAGACTTGTTGTGATCCTTTCTTGAATTTTGCAAGATCTTTACGGATTTGAGCTTCATCTTCCTCTGGATAGTGAGACATAATTCCCACGATTTTTAATTGCGGTAATTCTGAAATCTGCTTCGCTTCATTCAAACCAGCGGCATGGCTTACTTCGAGCCCATTACGGGACATCCCTGCCGAATTTAGCGCTAAATGAATAGGAATGATTTTATTTTGTTGTTTTGCAATCGCATTCAAACGTTGCGCCATTGCTAAATTACCAATGAGTTCTTCCGTGTCATATTGTGTCGCTTGTGCCATTTCCTGCTCAGTCGCATTTCTCACTCGCATTAAACGGCCTTTAAAACCTAAGTCTCTCACTGTTTTTAATTCTTGGTTGTTTGTTACACCAATACATTGAACATTGTTTTCAATCATAATGGGGGTAACTAATGAAAGGTCATGACCGTAAGCATCCCCTTTCAATACCGCGCAAAGAGAGGATTTATCGCCTAATAGAGCTTGAACTTTTTGCACATTAAATTCTAATGCGCTTCGTGAGATTTCAATCCATGAGTTATTAACCACTACGGATTGGGTTTGTACTACAGGTGTTGCTACATCATTAGCATTAGTATTAAACGGTTGTTGGCATGCTGTCGTAGCAACAAATAGCGGTAGTAATGCAAGATATTTTAAACGAAAAGCCACAAATTATTCCTTAACTATAGTGATATTCACCCCAATCCGTTGTTGTTCTCATTTTGGGGACGTTGACCTGCATAAATACATTTCACCGTGATAATATCAATTTGAATAATTTGAACAAGTAATAATTCACTTTTAATGCATAAAAAGTCACGTTGTACGCATAAACATAATCAATGTTTCTTATCGCACCTAATCCTCCCCAACCCATTACTTATATTTATTACACTGTTACCATCCATTTGGCTTATTTCTTGGTGGCTTGATAGCAGCTTATTTAATGCTTACCACATGGCTATCTTGCATATCATATTCGCCCATTATTGGGGCTCTATAGGGCTATTTTTAATTACATTCGTCACCTCATAGACAACATTGACATAGGGACATCATGATGTCATGATGATGATATGAATATTAATCCTGAACATTTACCGCTTTACGCAAAAATCGAATCAGCTCTCGCGGCTGATATTTCCAATGGTATATACCCCCCAGGCAGCCAATTGCCTCCCGAAGATCGCCTAATAGAAAGGTTTAATGCAAGCCGCACAACAGTACGCAAGGCGATTGAGAACCTTGTATTGCGCGAACAAATTGAAATCCGGCGTGGTAAAGGGACCTTTGTGACCATGCCTAAAATCAACCAAGAACTCACTGAGTTGACTGGGTTTGTTGAGGATATGCAAGCCCTTGGTCGTATCCCAACGGCTCGCCTATTAGACAAGCAAATCGTATCTGCCGATACACATGTAGCTGAGCAACTTGGCATCTTATCTGGAAGTGCCGTAATGCGGCTCCAGCGTGTCCGCCTTGCCGATGGCATCGCCATGTCTTTCGATGAAACCTATCTCCCTCAAGAAATTGGAGAAAAAATTATCACACACGATTTAGATGCTGAACCCATCTTTTCTCTACTCGAAGATAAATACGCTATCCCATTAACTGAGGCAGAATATCGCCTTGCAGCTATTACAGCCCCTTCTAATGTCGCTCTTGCTCTCAATATTGATACAGGTAGTGCTATCTTTTTAATCGAACGAACATCCTATACCACAGGCCACCAGCCCATTGATTATGAAAAGCTCTACTATCGCGGTGATCTGATTAGCTTCGCCACGCGTTTAACTCGTCGTCCACGCACCTCACCGAAAGCCTAAATAATGGACGCTCTATTACTGTTTATCGCGGCTTGTGCAGCAAGTGCGCTTGGTGGAATACTGGGGATGGCAAGTGGCATTTTTATTGTGCCAATTCTCACGCAAATTTTTGGTGTAGAAATCCACATCGCCATTGGAGCAAGCCTGGTCTCCGTCATAGCGTGTTCATGTGGTAGTGCAGGTCAGTTTCTCAAAAATCGCCTAACCAATACCCGTCTAGCCATTGTACTTGAAACAGCCACTACATTTGGTGCCTTGACAGGGGTGTTGTTAATTGGGCTCATATCACCCCCTGTACTGTATGGCCTCTTTGCCATGATCCTCACAATTTCAGCTAAACAGATGTTAACTCGCCGATATGAAGTCATTGCTGCTACTCCAATTAATCAAACTCGCTGGGCTACAACCTTACGCTTACATTCCAGTTTTCCAGAAAGCCAATCTAGGCAGGAAGTCCCCTATTACGTCAGTCGTGTTCCTCTTGGGATGATATTCATGTACGGGGCGGGGTTGATTTCGGCATTATTAGGAATTGGCTCTGGTGTACTCAAAATACCTGCCATGGATAGCGCCTTGCGTCTTCCCATTAAAGTTTCAAGCGCTACATCCAATTTCATGATTGGGGTGACAGCAGCAGCCAGTGCAGGGGCTTATTTTGTTCGAGGGGATATTGACATTAATGTTGCTGGCCCTATCGCCTTAGGTTCAGTTATTGGCTCAATTATCGGAGCACGCTTACTTATAGGGCTACCTGCCGATAAATTGCGTATCTTTTTTGTCATCATTCTGGCGTTTTTAGCATTTCAAATGCTTATGAGCGCTTTTGATATACACATTTTTGCTGGGACACTATGAAGTCTGAGAAAGGGTATTTAGAATTACGGGACCAAGTCATCGCTCTGTTACTTCACTACGGAACATGGTTAGCGACAACCTTGATTGCCATTGGTGTAGCCTTAACCGCTTTAAAACCATTTTGGGGCACATCCCTACTTCCACTACATGGCTCTGACATTGTGAGTGCGGGCATTGCATTGTTTATTCTTTTGCCTGTATTACGCGTTATTTTAATGCTAGCCTTTTTTATACGTGACCGAGATTATGTTTATGTCGCGATTACGACTCTTGTACTCGTCTTTATCGCCGCAGGCGTTATTATTGAACTGTAATATTGATCCCTGCTTATTTCCCTTTTCCCTATTGACCCAGCGAACTAGATATTTCAAGTCAGTTATCTACTTTTTTTCAGCATGTTAACTTCGTTACGATAAAAATCTTCGAGTCGATCACCTCCTACAGGTTCACCTAAGTGGCTTTCCCCCATAAATGTCAGAAAAAATTCAATTGGGCCATAAAACTTTTGCGGCGTGAAATGCCGAACTGCAAAAATACTTCCCCTACGAACCCAGTCAGGGAGATAGCTAATTTTGATATCTTGTCCTAAGGCTTGGGCTGCACAATTGGCAATATCATTTAGAGAAAGCACTTCAGGCCCTCCCACGGATAGTTCCTGCCTTACTTGCCCCTGATTAAGGGCCTTAACGATAAATTCAGCCAAATCTTTACCCGAAATTGGGTTAATTTGCACATGACCATCACCGAACAAATAAACTCGCCCAGAAGCTGCCATCTTCAAAAAATCACCCATATCACTAAAGTAGCCGTTGGGACGAACGATAATAGAAGAAAGAGAAGATTGTTTGAGTTCATCCGCAAAACGTTCTTTTGCTTCAAATATCTTTAAGTGTCGGTTTTTATCGCCATCGATAGCTGAAACATAAACAAATTGCTTTACCTCATCAGCTATTGCTTCATCTAATAGGTTGATATTACCTTGATAATCAACATCCATATAGGTCAAACCATCTTTTTGTCGGGTTATTCCAACCGCACTAATAACGACGTCTATTCCCTCAGTAACACCATGCAGTGTGTTCGGTTCCGTCACTTCCCCAACATAGATATGATCGGCACTAGCCACCAACCCTTGTTGGTTTTGTCTCCTGACAAGCGCTCTGACCCAATAACCTTGTTTTTTTAATTCTGCAACGAGATATTGCCCCAAATAGCCTGTAGCACCTGCAACTAAAACTTTTTTCACATTTAAACCTTAGGGTAGCCACAAATTAAGTTAATTGAATACTGACATTATCGTCTTTCAAAATTAACCCTACTCTATGCTCTGTGATACCGTCAATAATACCGTCAAAATTATCTACTATTACTCGTAATTAAAAACGATAAAAATAAAAAAATCGTTATGGCTATCTGGAGCGCTTAGCGAACCGGTGGGATACTCCGTTGGCTTTCTCTTACTAAGCTCCCCAGAAACTCAACTGGTAGTGGCCTGATTATGTGTATAGGGCCCCCTTAAGTTGCCACTACAGATTATCTACGGTATCATGAATAGTTATTTTTATAATCTAAACTCTTATAGAAAGGAACTCGTTTTGCATATTACGCCACCCTAGGCGCCTGACTCTCCTCTAAAGTCACATTTATCAACGTGACTCACTTTATGCCGTATCCACCAATGGCAGGTCTTTGGTCGAACAAATTCACCCCTAGTAAAAAATATGGCAATCTGCGCATGAAGTTAATCGTTGTTGCGATTTAATTTTGTATGCCTGCATTGTCTCTCAGTTTATAAGGCTATCTATGCTCGAAAAAATGAAACTTGAATGGTTTTCCAACATCAAGGGAGACCTCTTAGCAGGTACTGTTGTTGCCTTAGCGCTAATACCTGAAGCGATTGCATTTTCCATCATCGCAGGTGTTGACCCCAAAGTGGGTCTTTACGCTTCATTTTGTATTGCAGTTGTTATAGCGTTTGTGGGTGGTCGCCCGGGTATGATCTCCGCTGCAACAGGCGCAATGGCATTACTCATGGTTACGTTGGTAAAAGAGCATGGTCTTGAGTATTTGCTTGCTGCAACATTGCTCACCGGTTTGATCCAAATAGTTGCTGGTTACCTTAAGTTAGGGAGCCTAATGCGTTTTGTATCTCGTTCTGTCGTAACAGGTTTTGTTAATGCGCTTGCTATTTTAATTTTTATGGCTCAATTGCCTGAGCTTACCAATGTCACTTGGCATGTGTATGCTATGACGGCGATAGGTTTAGCTATCATCTATTTATTTCCATATATCCCGATTATCGGCAAAGCTCTCCCTTCACCCTTAGTATGTATTGTTGTTCTCACCGCATTTGCGATGATCGTAGGTTTGGATATCCGAACCGTTGGTGACATGGGGGAATTACCGGACACGCTTCCTATTTTTCTATGGCCTGATGTGCCACTAAATTTCGACACGTTGATGATTATCCTTCCTTATTCCTTAGGTCTTGCCATTGTAGGTTTATTAGAGTCAATGATGACAGCCACGATTGTTGATGATTTGACGGATACTCAAAGTGACCGAAACCGTGAATGTAAAGGTCAAGGTATTGCCAACATTGGCTCTGGATTACTCGGTGGTATGGCTGGTTGTGCCATGATAGGGCAGTCTATTATCAACGTAAAATCTGGCGGTCGTGGGCGACTATCTACCTTTAGTGCGGGCCTATTTTTACTTATCCTTGTTGTATTCTTGGATGAATGGATAAAACAGATCCCGATGGCGGCGCTGGTGGCCGTTATGATCATGGTTTCAATCGGAACCTTCTCATGGTCATCAATTAAAGACTTAAAAAAGCATCCATTATCAACCAATATCGTCATGATCACGACCGTTATTGTTGTGGTGGCAACACATAACCTAGCGATTGGTGTCTTCGTTGGTGTTTTATTGGCAACGTTATTCTTTGCAAACAAAATTGGTCGCTTCATGGTAGTTAAAACAGCGCAAACTGATGATGCTTCACGTACTTATCGTGTGGTTGGTCAGATTTTCTTTGCCTCATCTGAACAGTTCATTGATTCCTTTGATTTTAAAAAAGCGGTTGATAAGGTAACCATTGACTTAACCCAAGCGCATTTTTGGGATATTACTGCCGTGTCGTCTTTAGACAAAGTCGTTATTAAGTTTAGGCGGGAAGGTGCGACAGTTGAAATTATTGGAATGAGTGAGGCGACAGAAACTATTGTTGATAAATTTGGCGTCCATAACGATCCAAAGGAAGTTGAAAAATTAATGGCAGGCCACTAAGGAGAAACTTATGAATAAGATAATTACCTGTATTGATGGCTCTGCGGTTTCTGATCAGGTATGTGCAGCCGCTTGTTGGTCTGCTAAACAGTTGAATAAACCTGTTTTGCTACTGCATGCTATTGAAAAAAATCACTCACCAGCTACAGAAGATTTAAGTGGAGCCATTGGCCTTGGCGCCCGCTCTTCACTTCTCAATGAAATGGCCGCTTTAGACGAACAACGCAGTAAAGTTGCTTTATCCCTTGGTAAGGAAATCTTGGCACACTCCAAGGCTCTTTTGGTTGCCAACGGTTGCCATGATGTTGAAAAAACACAGCGTCACAGTGGTATTGTTGAAGCCATTTGTGCTCTTGAAAATGATGCAAGACTCATTATTATTGGGAAGTCTGGTCAACAACATGCTGGAGATTTCAAGACACTTGGCTCTCATATTGAACAAATTATTCGTAGAGTCCACACACCAATACTAATTGCGAATCAGTCATTTAAAACACCTAGAAGCTTTATGCTTGCTTATGATGGCAGAGAAACTGCGGACCAAGCCGTGCAACGTATTATTGAAGGTGGGCTGTTACATGATTTGACCTGCCATTTAGTCACTGTAAAAAATAGCGCACCAAACATAGAAAAAAAATTCCAGCAAACGAAAGAGTTATTAACTAATAGCGGCTTTGAGGTGAAAGCTAGTTTATTAGAAGGGAAAATTTTTGATGCTTTAATGAAGTACAAAGAAAGCAGTGGTGTTAATATGCTTGTGATGGGTGCTTTTTCTCACTCTAAATTAGCAAGTATATTTTTAGGTAGTAATACAATGGAAATGATTGAGCAAACAGAAATACCTATGATTGTTTTGCGCTAACTTTGTTCTACTTTGCAAAAATGTGTATTTTTTAACTTTGTAATTGGAGAGATTGATTAGCCCTCTGTAGATTATAGGCGGTCCGTGACCGTCTTTCTTCGTAGCAATTAGCTCGGTATCGCATACCGAATGGTGTCCAAGGCTTGCTTAAAGTCCTCCGGCATCGTTCGGCCAGTTTCAGCCTAGTGGTACATGACCCTGATTTATTCAGGCGTCAGAGTTCGATCTCTCTGCTCAAACCTAGCAATACTTACTGGCCTTACCAACTCTGCTAGGTTCTCAACCTTCTAGCCTCGCTCAGTAGCCTACCGGTATATCTGGAGTACAATCTCACGCGCAATGAGTCACTGTTGCGGGCCTTCTCCTTCGCTGGCGACTTTCCATCGGCGACCATCCACTTGGCTTCACCAAGTCACTCACGGGCTTTTGCCATAGTGATACCCCCAACGCCATAGCGACCAAAGGTGAACGACTCTTATCTGCCATTAATGGCATCTGCTTGCGATAATACCAACTTTAATACCCCATTCAACTTGTGCTTGACGCTGCTAATCAGTGCCAGATACGGCAAGCTATAAAAACAAAAAAGCCCACTTTTACATGGGCTTAAATCGTTATTTTGCTAGTCAGTGCCAGCTAATTCTTATTGCAGGATTATTCCCACTCGATGATTAATGCTGTCTTAAAACACTATAAAATCAATAAAATAGCATTATCTCTGCATGTCGATACCATACAAAATACCATGGTAAGAAAACTTGGAGACTGTACTGATCGTGTCGCCCGACGCAAAACGCTTTTAGACTGACAACTTGCACACCACAAAGGATATTCGTCCAAAAGCGGTTATTCAAAGAAGTCAACGCCCTGGGTTGGATCTTCCGCTTGCCTCCACCAGACTTACATCATCACGAAGCAATGTCACCATCGCTTCATGATGTGCTGTTATCTGCTGATCGTCCCAGTTTGTATTTCGGGTGATTTCCGCCATTCTCTTGAGCTTGGGACTTTGAAGTTCAATTGTATCCTTGAAGTTTTCGGCCTTCGCTCTGGGGAGGCTATTGCTGAATTTTGAGTTCGCGCTGACGCTTACGAGCGCGAGGTTGCCAAGCAGGTTAAGGCTAGAACCTGAAACAACCGCGCCCGACTGTTCTTTGTCAGGATGCTGTGGATAGAAGTGCTCAATGGAAGTTCTGAACTGAAATTTGAAATCTCGTTTTGAGGAGTCACTCAACAGAAGATAGTCGAGATACGAAAAGACGATACGGCTGATACCAAACCCTTGTGGTTGCTGATCTTTCTCAAAGGAGAATGTCTCTTTAACCTTGCTGCGGGCATATCCCTTCAACAAATCGGCAAGATCCGCATGTTTCACGTCTCGAGGGGCTTTAACGGAGAGCCAGCGAAGAACTTTGGTAATCCAGTGCATCGTTCGCGGAGAAGTGTAGGTAATCCGAAGCATGGACTGAAGCAGCAATACATCTCGGGTATGTGGGTCAGCACTCCCGTCCTCCTCTAAGCTTCCATTGCTGGCCGAGAAAACATGGATGTACGTCGGGGTTGGCTTCTTGTCCCCGCCTCCTTTTTTCAGTCGCTGGAGAGACCAATCGCCATCGTCACCGATGTTTGCCGTGAATTGACGCTTCAAGATGAAGCCATCGAAGAGGTTGCGGCACTTGAGAAGCATAAATGCAAAACTACGCACCCAATCGGCTTTAGCATCGGGTACATTATTTACGGCGTCGTCAAATGACTTGATGAGGCGCTTGTCGTCAAGCAGGCCTTCGTCTTCGACCTCATCGCCTTTCATAATTCTTAGAACGTGTAGCAGAAAGGCCGGAAACTCAATAGTCGAACGAAACCGCTCGTTGCCCTCGTCTTCAGTGGAATTTGACTCGAGCTCTTTAGCGTATTTTGACAACGCCTCATCCAAGGACAACGATACCCCTTCGGAGGATTGCCTTGATGAATTAATGCCGGATTGCGGACGACTTTCCATTAGCGAAGCGAAGCTGGTCACCTCCAGCCAGGACCATTCATCACCAAATACTTTGTTTCGCAAACTTGTGTCACCACGGGTCAGAGACATCTGGACATAAGAATCCATGTCAGCACAGGAATCCCAAACCCACGCAAAGCATTCGCGTTCATATTGATTGGGCAGTTTGCTCATCAGGCGAGCCTTAACAATATCAACCTGCTTGAGTTGCTGCCCACGAGTGTTCATGATCTCGAAGTAGCGATTGAGGTCGGTATTGGGTGGCAGCGAGGCACGGACGACAGTCACCTTCGTTAGCAAGAAATCGGAGAATTTTTCGCGTGAGCGATTAAGGTTTTCATTTTGTTTGAAGAACTGATTGATGATGCTGTAGCCTTCATGAATGCCAGCATCTGCATTACTCGTGGAGCCCTGCGGTCGAACGTGCTCCTTAGCCGCCTCCTGTGCTACTCGCAGCAGGGCCTCAGTTGCCCGTGCGCGCGACTCATATTGCAAGTGGCCTGCATGGCCAACCGACGGCTTCTCACCCTCACCGTCTTGCTCCAGGAAGGTCAGAAGCAGATAGAGGGTTGTAAGTCGTTGTTGTCCATCTATGACCTCGAACTCATCCTCTCTACCCCGCTTGATTACAACAAGGTTCCCAAGAAAATAGTTGTCCTGGCCCCCTACTACCGAGTCTTGAATATCGCTAATAAGTTGCTCAATCTGTTCGGCCCACCAAGCATAGTTCCGTTGATAAATAGGAATCAGATAATTGTCAGTGAATAACTTGCCTACTGTTAACAGTTCAGGTTTCAACTCCTTCTTGCTCATTGCAGCCCCTTGATAAAAGCAACGAGTTCCTTTTCGTGGTTATCGCTGTATGGCTTACTTGCTATTGGAAGTTTGCGGACAACACTTCCAGTCATCGCGTTACGTAGCAAAACAAAAGGCGATTTATTTGCATCGTTTTTACCTCGCGCTCGGTTGTCAGCAGATACAAATTGCACACGAAGTAACTCGACCCGCAAGGCATATGCCCATGCGAATAACCTATTTCGCACTTCATCTACATCTTCATCGCCAAACTTGTTTGTATAGCAAAGCAGCGCGGCAATGAACAATTCGTACACGTAGCGGTAGCGACTTTGAGATGGGCCAAAGTTTTTGAAACCTCTGTCAATAACCTCTTGTTCCAGTATCTTCAATTCGTCAAGCATGAATGTCACCATCTCGAAAAATGAGCGTCCTGCGATTATCGGGGCATCAAGCTGAAAGCGGCTGCGCCCGGCATTTCGTGCATCATGTGTAGAGGATACCGACCATGCACTTAGAAGTGGCATAGCGGCTTGTGCTGCAAGGTGATATCGCAGATTTGGCGAAAATGACCTGTGGGATCGTGATGAAATGCCCTTGAACATGCCGATGTCCCGAATAGTAAATTCGAGCGAGCTTTCGCCTCGTGACCACTTGGATATCCGGTATAAAAAAGTAGAAAAAAGCCTGTCCAGATCCTCATCGTTTACGGCTTCCCAAGCCTCAACGACAGCCACTTTCATAGCTGCGGACTCATCGTGCATTTCGCGCAGGTGGTGTGCTTTGAGCAAGTCGTGAGGGGCAAGCGGTTTGCCGCGATAGTTCTGGGAATCAAAGACACGAAATGCCTCATCAATATCGTCCGTCACAATACGCACCAACTGACATTTGTGACAGATAAAATCCAAAAACTCTTTTTTATCTTCCAACTGCGACAGGCGCCTTTGAAGCTCTATCCAAACTAGGGAGACAGGGGTTTCGCTGTTACCAGACATCGAAATTTGATGATTTATCGGATCTAAGGCCGCAAGAATCATTCGCAAAGTCAGCAGGCGCTGCTGCCCGTCGACTACATTGAGATACTCACCATCATCGTGAAGAATGATTGCACCCAAAACATAGGGAATATCTTTTCGTTCGGTATCTCGAAGAGCTTCGCTGATATCATCCACCAGTTGTAGAGCAGTCGATACATCCCAACTGTATGGGCGTTGATAGTTCGGTATCCGAAGGCCTTGCTTGAGTAGTTCATCCACGGTGACTGCACTAACACCGTTCTCTCCGTTAATCGCCATTCCTATGTCCCTTCATTGACGCTTTTCTATTTTCTCAGCGTATTTTCCGCAAACTTTATTCACCTATATGGATACTTCGATTCCGAGTGGCGGCTGTCTTGTTCACAATTTCTATCACGAGGTGCTCCTCTGGCGCATATTTAACGATCTGGGGCATAGGTCGAGAGAGCGGTTCTGATCAAAGCGAGCATCGATGGCATCAGCACAGCGCTGCAATGCACCCGGTTGTCGATACCATGGCATTTGCTGATACGGTCACATGGTATTTGCTATATCTTCGGTTCAGCGTCGGCCTTAAACCATAAAAAATGCCATTGATAATGCAGTCAATATCATCAATGGCACTCACTAAATCAAATAAAACAATAGGCTAAATAATAGCCTCACTCCCACTCAATTGTTGCTGGTGGTTTACCACTAATATCATATACGACCCTAGAAATACCGCTAATTTCATTGATAATGCGGTTTGATACACGGCCTAAGAAATCATATGGTAAATGCGCCCAATGAGCGGTCATAAAGTCAATAGTCTCAACAGCACGCAGAGAAACAACCCAATCGTATTTACGACCATCTCCCATCACACCGACGGAGCGAACAGGTAAAAACACGGTAAATGCTTGGCTAACTTTATGGTATAAATCTGCCTTATGCAGTTCTTCAATAAAGATAGCATCTGCGCGGCGTAGTAAATCACAATATTCTTTCTTAACTTCGCCGAGTACACGAACGCCTAAGCCTGGTCCTGGGAATGGATGGCGATATAACATGTCGTATGGCAGGCCCAGTTCAAGACCGATTTTACGTACTTCATCTTTAAACAGTTCTTTTAACGGCTCAACCAAACCTAACTTCATGTCATCCGGTAAACCACCTACGTTATGGTGTGATTTGATAACGTGTGCCTTACCTGTCGCTGAAGCGGCGGATTCAATAACATCAGGGTAAATTGTCCCTTGTGCTAGCCATTTAATGTTAGGAAGCTTCGATGACTCTTCATCGAATACCTCGATAAATACATGGCCAATTTTCTTACGTTTAGCTTCAGGATCGCTGATCCCTGCTAATGCACTTAAGAAACGATCTTCAGCTTTAGCATGAATGATGTTCAAGTCAAATTTACCCTCGAACATTTCCATCACTTGGTCTGCTTCATTTAAACGTAATAAGCCGTTATCAACGAATACGCAGGTCAAACGCTTGCCAATTGCACGGTTTAATAACAGAGCCGTTACTGATGAATCAACGCCACCTGAAAGTGCCAGCAATACATGATCATCGCCGATTTGCTCTTTCAAGCGCGCAACCGTGTCTTCTATAATTGCCGCTGGTGTCCATAGTGCCTCACATTGGCAAATATCTTTTACAAAACGTTTTAAGATATTTAAACCTTGGTGTGTGTGAGTAACTTCTGGGTGGAATTGAACCCCATAGAACCTTTTTTCCTCATTTGCCATGATGGCATATGGGCAGCTTGGTGTGCTTGCGATCGTTTTGAAGTCCGCTGGAATCGCAGTCACTTTATCTCCATGACTCATCCACACATCTAAAACAGGCTTGCCAGCTTCATTCAATGAATCATGAATATCACGGAACAGTTCACATTGCTCAGTAACTTCTACATTTGCATAGCCGAATTCACGCTCGCCTGAAACCTCAACTGCGCCACCTAATTGCATTGACATTGTTTGCATGCCATAGCAAATACCTAATACAGGTACGCCTGCATTGAACACGTAGTCAGGAGCGCGTGGGCTATCTGATTCCGTGGTGCTTTCTGGCCCACCAGAAAGAATAATACCATTTGGATTAAATTCTCGAATTTGCTCTTCTGTAACGTCCCACGCCCAGAGTTCACAATAAACGCCAATTTCACGGATACGACGGGCAATCAGCTGTGTATATTGCGAACCGAAGTCAAGGATAAGAATGCGATGCTTATGGATATTTGTTGTCATTTGAGGAGAATTCCAAAAATTCAAGTCAAAAATAAAATCGGTGGTGCGTATTAATTAACCGCACCACCCTGAAACGTTATCGATTATTGCCCCAAACGGTAGTTCGGAGATTCTTTTGTGATAGTAACGTCATGAACGTGGCTTTCTTGGATACCAGCACCACTAATACGAACAAATTCTGCTTTTGTTCTTAACGCATCAATAGTACCACAACCTGTCAGCCCCATACAGGAGCGTAGCCCGCCCATTTGTTGATGAATAATTTCTTTTAAGCGGCCTTTATACGCCACACGGCCTTCAATCCCCTCAGGGACAAGTTTGTCAGCCGCATTATCAGATTGGAAATAACGGTCTGAAGAACCTTTAGACATAGCTCCTAATGAACCCATACCACGGTATGCTTTATAGGTACGACCTTGGAATAAAATAGTTTCTCCTGGCGATTCTTCAGTCCCCGCAAACATAGAGCCAACCATGACACAAGCTGCCCCAGCGGCAATCGCTTTAGAAATATCACCAGAAAAACGAATTCCCCCATCTGCAATCACAGGGATACCAGTGCCAGCCAATGCCTCTGCCGCTTCTGCAATAGCAGTGATTTGAGGAACCCCAACACCAGTAACAATACGTGTAGTACAAATAGAACCTGGGCCAATCCCTACTTTTACAGCACTAACGCCTGCCTCTGCCAATGCTTTTGCACCTTCGGCTGTCGCAACGTTACCACCAATAATTTGTAATTCTGGGTATTTTTGACGCGTTTCACGAATACGCTGTAATACACCTTCAGAGTGACCATGAGATGAGTCAATCAATAATACATCAACGCCAGCAGCAACCAGCGCGTCAACACGCTCTTCGTTACCTGCTCCGGCACCAACGGCTGCGCCAACACGTAAACGCCCCTGTTCGTCCTTACAAGCATTAGGCTTACGTTCTGCTTTTTGGAAATCTTTAACGGTGATCATCCCTAACAAATGAAAGTTATCATCAATCACTAAGGCTTTTTCTACACGTTTTTCATGCATTTTTTGTAACACGACTTCACGCGCTTCGCCTTCTTTCACAGTAACTAAACGCTCTTTCGGCGTCATTACCGCAGTAACTGGCTGGTCAAGGTCAGTGACGAAACGGACATCACGGCCAGTAATAATCCCCACTAATGAATTGTCTTTAGCTACCACAGGGTAACCTGCGAAACCATTGCGTTCAGACAACTCTTGTACCTGACGAATTGTTGTATCTGGCGTCACCGTAACAGGGTCTGTCACGACGCCACTTTCATGTTTTTTCACACGGCGGACTTCTTCCGCTTGGCGCTCGATGGTCATGTTTTTGTGGATAAAACCGATACCGCCTTCTTGAGCTAGCGCGATTGCAAGATCAGATTCAGTAACGGTGTCCATGGCTGCAGAAAGCATAGGAATGTTTAGGCGGATGTTTGCAGTCAGTTGAGTTGATAAATCTGCAGTATTTGGCAATACCGTTGAGTGTGCAGGAACGAGTAAAACGTCGTCGAAAGTTAGTGCTTCTTTTTTAATGCGTAACATAGGCAATATCCCACCAGGCAGCGTTATGGAAAGGTATAAAATATTGCCGCGGAATTATACACACCGTAATCGGTTGCTTCCAGCCTTTTTTTGAAAAAAAACTTGATAACTCCAATGGCTACGTTAGTATCTATCAATTAAGTCCTTGTTTTAAAATTTGATCTAGCTCACATGTCGACATCACAAAATAGTGCTATTTACTCAGTTAGTAAACTAAACCAAGCGGTTCGCGAACTTCTTGATAACCAAATGGGCCGTATTTGGCTAACTGCTGAAATTTCTAATTTTTCGCAGCCAAGTTCAGGTCATTGGTATTTGACCTTGAAGGATGACCGTGCACAAGTTCGTGCAGCGATGTTTCGTGGGCAAAATGCGCGTGTTACATTTCGCCCACAAAATGGCCAACAAGTTTTAGTCAAGGCTACCGTGACTTTGTATGAGCCTCGCGGTGATTACCAATTGATCATCGAAAGCATGCAACCTGCTGGCGAAGGCTTGTTACAACAACGCTTTGAGCTTTTAAAGCAAACTCTGAATGCGCAAGGCTTGTTTGATGCCACCTATAAAAAAACTTTGCCTAGCCCAGCTAAATGCGTCGGTATTATCACTTCGGCAACCGGGGCTGCATTACATGATATTTTAAACATTTTACGCCGTCGTGACCCTTCACTGCCAATTATCATTTACCCTACAGCGGTTCAAGGTGAATTGGCACCAGCCCAAATTGCGAGAATGATTGAGCTGGCAAATTTGCGTCAGGAATGCGATGTATTAATCGTTGGTCGCGGTGGTGGTTCACTTGAAGATTTGTGGGCCTTTAATGAAGAAATCGTTGCTAGGGCTATTTTTGCTAGCCAACTGCCTATAATTAGTGCTATTGGTCATGAAACTGACGTGACGATTGCGGATTATGTTGCCGATGTTCGAGCACCAACGCCTTCTGCCGCAGCAGAGTTAGTCAGCCGTAACCAATTAGAGATGCTACGCCAGATAAAATCAGCACAGCAACATCTTGAAATGGCAATGGATTATTACGTGGCGGGTCAACAACAAAGGTTTGCTCGTTTACATCATCGTTTACAGCAACAGCACCCGCAATTGCGTTTGGCAAGGCAACATAACCAGCTTAATTTATTGCAACAAAAACTGGCGCAGTCGATGACTCGACAACTACAAAATTCAACGGTTAAATTCGAAAAAGTTAATCGCCGTTTACTGCAAAATGATTTGCGCCCTCAATTGCAAAAACAGCAGCGACAGTTGCAGCAGACACAGTATCATTTGCAGAATATGGTCACGAGTTTGGTTAATAGTTACCGCCAACGTTTCGCAGTAGCTTGTTCAAAAATGGAAGCGGTTAGCCCATTAGCTACCTTAGCTCGCGGGTTTAGTATCAGTGAAACCGCTAAAGGTACAGTGTTGAAAAAAACCAGCCAAGTGAAAATCGGCCAACCACTGAAAACTCGCCTTAATGATGGCTGGGTTGAAAGCCAAGTTACCCATATTGAAAAGGTTAAAGCCAAAAGAGTATCGAAATGATTATTTTATCCACTTATCTCGATAAAAATAACGAGATAAGTGGTATTAAACTGATACGTTGATTAGAAACGCACCTGTCCGCCAATCATATAAGTACGCCCTCTAGCTGTTGCATTGTTTTTACCGCGTTCTTCCATAATAGCGGTAGAATTTGCACGATTTAGTGCATCCGAATAATTTTTATTCGTTACATTATTAATCGTCATCATCAATTTAACGTTTTTATTAACTTCATAGTCTGTATATAAATCAATGATTGTAGGTTGTTTTTCATACTTATCTTTTAGTGCATTTCCATCGTTATCAACGATAGACTCTACACCAATTCGTTTTGAAGGGCCGGTCCATGTAATAGTTGTACCTACGGTTAATTTTTCATCCAATAAACGCACACCTGAATCCAAGGTCACATAATAATCAGGAAGCTCAGTGAAATCTCCCGCACTAAAATCAGCAACCTTAGCTATGGAGTTAGGTTGATCCCCAGTTTCTTTGGTATAGGATAATGTTGAATAAACTATACCTGCATCATAATTAGCCTGTAATTCATAGCCACGTAGATTAACATCATGAGGCTCATTGACATACATATAGCTTTTACGCATAAATTCTGGGAATTCTTTGTCCCATACATCATCATTCATCAAACACCAAGCCAGTTCAGCATTTGATCTTGGGCGACAAAGTAAATAAGGCTTACTCGTAATATAGTCTTTAATTTTTGTATGGAACCATAATGCCTTCATATTAAACTGGTCACCTTCAAAAATTAAATCCGGTTTAAAGCTATTAAAACCAACTTGCCATGTCTGTGATTTCTCTTCTTTTAAGAATGGGTTCATTGAATTACCACCTTCTTGAGAATAAAAAACCTCTTGCGTATTCGGTGCTCTCATTGAATGCGCATAACTAACAAATGGCTGGAATTCAGGAATAATTTCTGCTGATAATAAAACTCCGGGGTTAAAACCATTACCCCGTAAATTTAAAGTCGCGGCTTCTTGTGGAAAACAAAAATCTTGATCGCCACATGCAGGTTTGAAACCTTTTAAGTGGTAATTCATATAGTTCAAATCAAAAATTGCTGTATAGATACCATACTTTGCTTCTAGTTGTGTATAGGCGCTCGCAAGATCTAACGACCCACTTGGCGAGAATGGGTTATAGTTCAACGTATCTTGGTCAATAACAGAACTAACCTCGCGCTCATATTTCGTTTTAGATAACTTAGAACCTACTTTCCATTGAAAATCAACATCACCATATGAAAACCGACTTGTATTAGAAAGATTAAGTCCATCGCCAATATTTTTAGACTTACCTTGCCTTAATGCCCAACCTAATGAGTCACCTTCAAATTGTTGGTCGTTTTTACCATGGCTCGCTAAAACCTCAACATCAATTAACTCATTCAGCGGCGTATATTTATATTTAATATAATAATCTTCACTATTAATTTTTCTTCTCGTGAGCTTATTTTGTAAGAAACGACCACTGAATTCTAATTCATGGCTGTCATTAGGTTTATATTTCAATTTGGCTAATTGCGATTGGGGCTTTTGTTTGAAAGTGGAATCAGTGGCAAACTCGTCACTATCAAACCCATCACCATTTTTATAACTACCAGGAATATTATGGCCACTAACTGCAATTAAGCCGCCAAAATAACCATCATCTTGTAATAATGTTTTCCCTGCAACCGCCACCATTCCATTATAACCGAGACCATTATCTCCCCAACTAGCTTTACTACGGAGCCCATATAAATTATCTTTAAAAATCACATCATCAATACCGATAGTGCGGAAATTTGCGCTCCCTACTAAAGCGTTAACACTATTTCCTCCATTTAATTGCCCTTTTTCTACTTCAATTTCAACAATAAAATTTGGATCAATTAAAGCGCCAAAATCATTATTTGGTTGTTGTCCATGTGTATATTGACTCGGGGAAATTCCATAATAACTCTGCGTGATACCATCAACCATCATATTCACGCGCCCAAAACCACTCAGACCACGGAGATTAACATTCACCGTTCCTTGGCTGCCATCCATTTGGGTATAAGTACCGGGCATCGTGCGGATAATTTTGTCCATCGACTGTAATTTATTTTCCGTACCAACCGCATTGTAAGCACCGGGTTTTTCTAATGCTTTGACGAGCGGGGTTTGTTTCTGCGCACCCGAAACTTTTAACTGGCTAAAATTAACCACATTATTTTTCTGCTGCGTATTTTCAGCTAAAGCAACCCCTTGGTAGCTAGTGGCAATAATACCAGCTACCATAATTATTGTTTTATTATTCATTAAACCATTCCTGTAAACGTACTGAGTGTCATACGCTCACATTGCTAACACAGAACAAAATAGTGCCTGTGAAAAGGCCCAGCAACAATGCCATTAATATTGTTGCTGCCCTAAGAACACCTAATTTTTATAGGTTAATTATTATTTTAAATATGGAAAATATTTGGGTTTATCTTCAAGCATTAAGATAAAGCTATATTCACGAGCTATGTCGTCTAGCGCATTAAAACGCCCTGACTTACCACCATGCCCCGCACTCATATTGGTTTCTAATAATAATAATGAATCACCTTGTTTAATATCTCGCAATTTAGCTACCCATTTAGCAGGCTCCCAGTATTGAACTTGAGAGTCATGTAACCCTGTCGTCACTAGAATATGTGGGTAATGTTGTGCTTTGATATTATCATATGGACTATAAGCTTTTATTCTCCAGTAATCCTCTTCGTTTTCTGGATTCCCCCACTCATCGTATTCCCCTGTCGTCAGAGGAATTGACGGGTCTAACATGGTAGTCACCACATCAACAAATGGGACAGCGGAAACCACACCCTCATATAAATTAGGCGCCATGTTCACAACCGCCCCCATCAACAAGCCGCCAGCACTTCCCCCCATGGCATAAACATGCCCTGCTTTACCGTAACCTTCTGATAATAACCCTTTGGTTGCATCAATAAAGTCAGTAAAGGTATTCATCTTGTGGATTGTTTTACCTTGTATGTACCAGTTTTTACCTAAGTCACCACCACCACGAATGTGAGCAATCGCGTAAACAAAGCCACGATCAAGCAAAGACAAGCGGGATGAACTAAATGATGGGTCAATTCCGTAACCATAAGCGCCATAACCATAGACTAACAATGGGTTTTGCCCCTGTTTGAAAAGATCTTTACGGTAAACCAAGGAAACAGGGACTTTTACACCATCTCGTGCAGTAACCCAAATACGCTTACTTTGGTAATTTTGTTTATTAAAATCTTTAACTTCTTCTTGTTTTAGAAGCTGCTTTTCTTGAGTCAGCATATTAATTTCATATACTGAAGATGGCGTGGTCATTGATGAATAACCGTAGCGTAGTGTATCCGTATCAGGCTCAGGGTTATTCCCGATCCACGCCATGTAAGTTGGGTCATCAAAGCTTACTTGGTTTTCTTTATGCGTTAACCAACTGATTTGGCGGATATTCACCAAACCATTTTGACGTTCTTCCACAACTAACCAATTATTAAATAAAGCAAAATCTTCCAGATCTACCCCATCACGAGGGGCTATAAAGCTTAACCACGGCGCTGAAATATTGTCTGCAATGTATAAACCAAATAATGGGTGTTGGTGATTAGAGCGAATATAGAATTTACCGTTGAAATGATCAGGATAATACTCAACCCCTGTTTGACGTGGTTGTAGAATTTTAACTTCATTTTGTGGCTGGTTAGCATCAATTAACCGGTATTCAGACGTTTCAGTACTCGTGATACCAATTAAAATGAAATCTTTTGACGTCGATTTCGCTAAGCTAACGTAAAAAGTGTCATCCTTTTCTTCATACACCAGTTTATCTTGGGTTTGTTGTGTACCATATTGGTGTTTAACCACTTGGTAAGGCAACAATGTTTGCTTGTCCTTATTCACATAAAATAGTGTTTGGTTATCATTGGCCCAAACAATATTACCTGATGTATTGGTTAATATATTTTCTTGCCATTCGCCCCCCTTAATTTTGCGAAATGACACAGCAAATTCATTACGCCCTTGGCGATCTTCAGCAATAGCTAGCGTGGTGTTATCCGGCGAGATGGCTAATGCCCCCATGCGATAATATTCGGTGCCCTTAGCGCGTTCATTACCATCAACTAAGACAACCCATTCACCATCACTATTAATAGGGCGTCTTTCATATATCGGATAGTTTTTACCCGCAACGACTCGTGAACGGTATGTATAACCATTATAATTATAGGGAACTGACTCATCATCTTGTTTTACTCGAGAAAACAACTCATCATAAATTTCTTTTTTTAACGAACTTCCAGATTGAAGTTGTTGCTGTGTATAGTTGTTTTCTTGTGTTAAGTATTCAATAACTTCTGGTGACTTTCTTGCATCATCCCGCAGCCAATAGTAATCATCGATACGCGTATCACCATGAATAGTCATCGTATGAGGCTGTTTTTGTGCCTTTGGTGCAATCATTCTTTCCTCCGCAAAACTTGCGTTTGTCTGTAGTCCCAATAATACAATGAGACAAAATTTAACGGCTTGAGAGAAGCCTGACAATAGATTTAAATGTGTTAGCATTTCTTACCCTGATTAATCATTGATGATATTAAAATCAATAGGTAACTTCACCGTTACCTTTCCATTAACTAACATATCAATTGGTGGTGGTGGCAATGGTTCAGCTCTCAAAAGGACACGTTGTGCTTCTCTATCTAATGATTGCGTCCCGGAGTTTTTAATTAATACACTGTCTAATACATAACCTTGTGCATCAACCTCAAATTTTATGATAGGACGCCCTATTCTATTACGCCTTTTCGCATCATCAGGGTAGCGCTTAAACTTGTTCAACTGCCCCAGTACCATTGCTTCCCATTGACGTTTGCTATCACCCGCTTGAGAACTGCTATCAACTTGTGCAGCAACGCGCTGTGTTTGTTGTTTAGCCACCGCCTCACTAGTCACCGGGGCAGAACTCGCTTTTGAATTATCGCTTTCAATTTCACTTATTCGTTTGTTACTAATTTCCTTATGTGCTTTTTTGACCTCTGGTTGTGTTTTCTTTTTTTTAATTTTCGCCACTAATAATTCAGCATCTTCATTAACTGGAACAACCGGTTCAAGAAACTCATCGTCAGGAGTTAGCTTTGCTTCGCTTGCTATCGAGAGTTCTTGTGTTTTCCCAATATTAGTTTCAGTTAATTGTTTTGCTTCTGACTCAAAAGAGAGTTCCATTACCACTGAAGGTGATGGTAAGTAATCATCCCATTTATCTTCTATAGTACGAATAAAGAAACCAATAACCATTATGTGTAAAAGAACCGCTAATACAACTGAGCTACTGGTTTTTGTTGCTTGTTCATAACCTAAAGTCATCGCCACCATTTTCATCTTTCTTATCATAAAAAAAGTATGTAAATGATAATCAATAACAAATGTAAATGAAAAGTATTTATTGCTTTTAATGTTAAATCATTCGCATAATTAATGAATATTACTTATCTTATGCGAAATTAATTATTCTTTGGCGTATACCAAACATAATCAGCATGTAAGTTTTCAATTTGATTACCCTCTTCGGAGATAATCAAAACTTTAAATTCTATTTCAGGAGCTAAATCTTGTAAGTGTAAAGGAACCCCGATTGCACGGGTTGCGTGGTACCCACCGGCATACAGCAACGCAGGTTTTGGCGCATTGATTAACGCTTGTGCCATTGCCCGATCACGCATCTGCTGAATAACAGTCATTTTTTCTACTTGTTCAACGGTAAGTTCCCCACCATGTGAGCTTTTAATCGTTTTCCGAATTGTATCTTGTACTACTGACTGCGTTGAATACTGGCCTTTTAGTACAGGTGGATTAGCATAAGCCTCTGTAATAACCTGTTTATCTAAATTAGCGCTCAACAAAGGATATGGCTGACTAAGTAAATGCCTTACCAGATTACCGTATAAGCCCCAAGGCCAGCCAGTATTCCACTTAATAGCCGCCTGTAGCTTTTCATCACGTATATAAAGGTTACTTTGCATCTGAGCTTGCACCTTGGTGATATTGTTTTGCTGTGAAGGCGTAATCATTTCAAGTAACACAGAGCCTTGAGGGCGAAGCTGTTGCATTTCCTGAGCAACCCACTGCTCTATTTGGTGATGATACAGATTGTCATGCTTTTCCCCCACAACCACATGAGTGGATTGTGCGAGTTGCTGGATAAGTTGTTGAGGCGTAATTGGTTTTCCGGTAGACAAATCAACCAATTGATTTGGCCCAGTAAGCTGATTATCTAGTTGTACTATGGACGGTGTAACTTTTTGCACACAACCGCTAATAATGAATAACCCGACGATAAAAATGGATACTTTTGATATTAATCTAATTGAAATCATTATACTTTCCGTATGCTGTAGTCTACACTACAAAATACAGATAATGAGAATCATTTTCAATTAAAAAAGACTTCTATTTTATAAAAACAGAAGTCTTTACAGATAATGTTAAGTTATTAACACAAAACCTATAGCGGGTTAGTTTGTGCTTCTACAACGGCTAATGCCACCATATTCACAATGCGACGTACTGAAGCAATTGGCGTTAAAATATGCACAGGCTTCGCTACTCCCATCAATACTGGCCCTACAGTAACACCATCAGAGCTAGTCACTCGCAGTAAATTATAACTAATACGAGCTGCTTCCATATTAGGCATAATCAATAAGTTAGCTGAACCTTTTAATGGGCTATCAGGCATCACATCTTTGCGAATTGATTCGATTAAGGCCGCATCGGCATGCATTTCACCGTCAATTTCAAGGTGCGGATCACGTGCTTTAACCATCGCAAGTGTATCGCGCATTTTTTGTGCTGATGCGCAATCCGAAGAACCAAAACTAGAACGAGAAAGCAGAGCAACTTTTGGTTCAATACCAAAGCGACGTACGGTATCTGCCGCCATTAAAGTAATTTCTGTTAGCTCTTCAGGTGTAGGGTCTTCATTAACGTAAGTATCGGCGATAAACGTGTTACCGGTTGGTAGTAGCAAGGCATTCATCGCACCTGCGGTATGAACACCTTCACGGAAACCAAATAGTTCTTTGACGACTTCGTAATGTTCACCATAACTTCCGACAGTACCGCAAATCATCCCATCCGCTTCGCCACGCAATACCATGATCCCACCAATTAAGGTTGGGTTATTGATTACAGCACGACGTGCCATTTCTTGTGAGACGCCTCGGCGTTTCATAATCTGGTAGTATTCTTGCCAGTACTCTTTATACCGTGGGTCATTTTCATTGTTTACTACTTCAAAATCTTTACCTAGTTCAATATGTAGGCCAAGCTTTTGAATGCGCATTTCAATCACACTAGGACGCCCAACTAAAACAGGGAACGCTAAACCTAATGAAACTAATTCTTGAGTCGCATGCAATACGCGCTCTTCTTCCCCTTCCGCCAAAACAATGCGTTTTTTCTCTGTTTTCGCTTGAGAGAAAATAGGCTTCATAAACAAGTTTGTTTTATAGACAAACTGATTTAATTTTTCGATATACACATCAAAGTCTTCGATTGGTCGTGTTGCAACGCCTGAATCCATAGCGGCTTTTGCAACAGCAGGAGCAATCTTAACAATTAAGCGTGGGTCAAATGGTTTAGGAATAATATATTCAGGGCCAAAAAATAAGTCCTGATTACCATACGCAGAGGCCACTTCTTCACTTTGTTCTGCCAAAGCCAAATCTGCAATGGCATACACACAAGCTAGTTTCATTTCTTCGTTAATGGTTGTCGCACCCACATCCAGTGCACCACGGAAAATGAATGGGAAGCATAAAACGTTATTAACTTGGTTAGGATAATCAGAACGACCTGTACAGATAATGGCGTCAGGACGAACCTCTTTGGCTAACGGTGGAAGAATTTCAGGCTCTGGGTTGGCAAGCGCCAATATGAGTGGGTCTTTTGCCATGGTTTTCACCATTTCAGGCGTTAAAAGACGAGGACCAGAACAACCTAGGAAAATATCGGCATTTGGTATCGCATCAGCTAAAGTACGCTGGCCGTTATCTTCAATCGCATAGGCCGCTTTAGTGACATCCATTTTTTCGTCACGCCCCATATAAATAACACCTTTTGAGTCACAAACTGTGATATTTTCACGTTTTAAGCCTAATGCGACTAATAAATTCATACAAGCGATTGATGCGGCTCCCGCGCCTGAAACTACTAGACGGACGTCACCAATCTCTTTTTTTACAATGCGTAATCCATTGATAACCGCAGCAGTACAGATAATCGCTGTCCCGTGTTGGTCATCGTGGAATACGGGTATTTTCATGCGTTCACGCAGTTTTTGTTCAATATAAAAGCATTCTGGCGCTTTGATATCTTCCAAATTAATACCACCAAAAGTTGGCTCAAGCGAAGCAATGATATCAACCAGTTTGTCTGGGTCTGTTTCATCAACTTCAATATCAAAGACATCAACGCCAGAAAACTTTTTAAATAGTACGCCTTTCCCTTCCATGACAGGTTTACCTGCCAAAGCACCAATATTACCTAACCCAAGAACTGCCGTACCGTTGGACACAACGCCAACAAGGTTACCTTTAGCAGTATAACGATAAGCTTTAAGTGGGTTTTCAGCAATTTCAAGGCATGGAACAGCAACGCCGGGGGAATAAGCTAATGCAAGATCGCGCTGGGTTGTTAATGGTTTAGTTGGAGTAACAGTAATTTTCCCAGGATGTGGAAACTCATGAAAATCAAGAGCACTTTGTTTTAATTTATCATCCATCGTCAAGTCCTTTCAAAATTGGTAAGGTAAGAGCGCTAACAGTATAAACACATCTCACTAGCAAATCATGATCATGCTGGCAATTTCCAGAAAAATCTTTCGGTTACGATGATATTATCAGCAATATGTCTGCAGATACCTTACCTGCGCTATCGTTTTATCCATTCAAAGTCCCTCTGCCTCTACCAATAATAAAAGTGATAACAGCAACATGTTTAAGATATTAATCTATTTCTCACAGACTAAGATATTTATTAATTTTATATAAATCATATATCATTATGTACTCCTTCAATTTAAAAAACATGCAAATTAAATTGTGAAAATATTATTTTCACTTTCATGATTATTTTTTTATCATTATCATATTAAAATATTAGATATTATTTACACCAATTTAATGTATTATCAAAATTTGTGATTATTATTTTTATATCGTGTTCTCATAACATATTTCAGTAACTTATTTCAGCAATGCAGGCAATATATAACAACCTAATACATAGTGACAAAACACTATTATATATATTAATTATATATTAAATAAATTATTTAACAGCCCACTCTCTATATGGAAAATATGATATTCCTTAAGACATGACAAAGGAACCGACTATGTCTAATTATTCAGTAATGATTATTGATGAACACCCGATCATACACTTCGGATTACGTCAACTTATAAATACCGATGATTACTTTACTATAATTGCTGAATGTTGCTGCTGTAACGACGCTTTGAATGTCGCAACACAGTTACACCCTAACCTAATAATAATTGATACTAATATTCGAGGGAATAAAACGTTTGAGACCATACGCTCACTTCGTAAGCATTGTATAAATAGTTATATATTAGTGTTATCTGCATCTACTATTAAGACTGATGTGTATAATGCTATCGATTCCGGTGCTCAAGGTTATTTATTAAAAAACAGTGATCTAGATATGCTATTTTATAGTATGAAAAAAGCATCAGAAGGCCAGCATGTGTTTAGTGAAAAAATATATCAACTGCTTATTACACGGCATCAATCTACTGACCCTTTATCAACACTAACTCGACGCGAATGTGAAATCATTCACAAAATGGCACTAGGCTTAAAAAATAGGGAAATAGCTAAATTGTTTTTTATTTCAGAGGAAACGGTGAAAGTTCACATACGCAATATTCTTAAGAAGCTACGTGTCCGCTCACGACTTGAAGCAAGCTTAATATATATGCGCTCAAAATAAATCTATATAATTTAATATTAACGCTCAGTTTAATTCATTTAATATTTATGAAATAAACTATATGCAAGCAAATAATAACCTTGATATCTATTTACCATTTTGGGGTAGATCCTCAATGCATTTTCCCGCATTATATAAGGTATATCGCTATTTTTTGAGGACCATTGTATGTCGAACACCCCTGCTGCTTCTCCTTATATTATGTACGGAATTAAAAATTGTGACACCATAAAAAAAGCTCGCCGATACTTAGAGGATAATGGGGTTGATTATCAGTTCCATGATTATCGGGTTGATGGAATTAGTGATGCATTACTTTCTACACTGATGGATAACATTGACTGGGAAATCCTCGTTAATAAGCGTGGTACTACATGGCGTAAATTGACTGATGATGAAAAAAATGCCGTTATCGACGCTAATAGCGCTAAAAAGGTATTACTTGCAGAGCCTGCGATGATCAAACGCCCTGTACTTGTTTCCGCTGATAACCGTTATCTAGTTGGGTTTAATGCGGATGAGTACCAAAACTTCATTAAATAATCAGGTGATTAAAATGGATTGTCCGGTTATTCAACTTGCCAAAGAACTTATTGCTCGCCCTTCAATCAGCCCTGATGACCAAGGCTGCCAAGCCTTACTTATTGAACGCCTAGACAAAATTGGCTTCATTATTGAGCCCATGCCCTTTGGGAATACATTAAATTTTTGGGCATTTCGTGGCGCAAAAGGCCCTACTTTAGCCTTCGCAGGTCACACTGATGTTGTCCCTGCAGGTAATAGTGCTCAGTGGCAAACACCACCATTTACACCTACGATTATAAATCAGCATCTTTATGGCCGTGGTGCTGCCGACATGAAGGGTTCAGTCGCAGCAATGGTCGTCGCTGCAGAGCGATTTGTTGAAAAACACCCCAACCATCAGGGTCGTTTAGCCTTTTTAATCACCTCAGATGAAGAGGCAGATGCGTTAGACGGTACTGTTAAAGTCGTTGAAACTTTAATGCAGCGCCAAGAACGCGTCGACTACTGTTTAGTCGGTGAGCCTTCTAGTCAAGCTCAATTAGGTGACATTGTTAAAAATGGTCGCAGAGGCTCAATCACAGCTAACCTCACTATCATCGGCGTACAAGGCCATGTCGCCTACCCACATTTAGCAACTAACCCAGTTCACCGCGCAAGTGCGTTTTTGCATGAGCTTACGACCACCACATGGGATACTGGTAATGATTTTTTCCCAGCAACGACGATGCAAATTGCTAACATTCATGCAGGGACAGGGGCAAGTAATGTGATCCCTGGAGAATTATCTGTCCAATTTAATTTCCGTTTTAGTACTGAGTTGACTGACACACAAATACGTGACAGGGTCACTGAAATGTTATCACGACATGGACTCGAGTATAAAATTGAATGGGTACTATCTGGGCAACCTTTTTTGACAGAAAAACGCGAATTAGTTACCGCTACATTACAAGCAATTCATGAATTAACGGGTCAAAACGCTGAACTTTCAACCAGTGGTGGTACGTCGGATGGCCGTTTTATCGCTCAAATGGGCACTCAAGTGATTGAACTAGGCCCACTAAATGCAACAATTCATAAAGTTGATGAATGCGTAAAAGTGGATGACCTACAACAATTAGCTTTAATCTATGAGAGGATCATGGAGTTGTTAATACTATGACCACCAATAATATGCTCACTATTGAAATGCTAACTGGCCGCTCAACAGACCATTTAGTTACGCTTGGCGGGTCACATCGCTTGCAATTTAATGCAACAAAAGCGTTTCTTGCAATGCAACAAACCGCGACTAAAGCGGGCTTTAAATTACAGTCAGCAAGTGCTTTTCGTGATTTTTCACGTCAACAACTTATTTGGAATGAAAAATTTACCGGCCTGCGCCCTGTTCTTGATACTCATAGTCAACCATTAGATATCAGCCAACTTTCTGAAGGGGAACTATGTGAAGCTATTCTGCATTGGTCCGCATTACCCGGAGCCAGTCGTCACCACTGGGGCACAGAGATTGATGTTTATGACCCTTTGCGTATCCCTACAGGGCAAACATTGCAGTTAGAACCATGGGAATATGAGGCTGGGGGCTACCTTGCAGAGCTAAATGATTGGCTTACTGAAAATATGTCAACATTCGATTTTTATCGCCCGTTCACAGCAATTGATGCTGGTGTCGCATACGAACCGTGGCATATTAGTTATTGGCCTTTAGCGCATGAAGCTGAGCAATTATTAACACCTGAAGTGATTAAACAAGTGTTACAGCAAGAAGAGATCTATGGTAAAAATTGGCTAATCAACAACTTAAATTATGTATTTGAGCGTTATATTCGCCTAGATGTATAAGACTAGCTAAGACATTTCCCCCTATTATATTGCGTTTCATAGATTGGAATTCCCCGTCTATGAAACCTTCTTATTTTTCCCTGAAATTTGTTCATCAACCACTGGAAGCCTATACATAAACATTAACAACCAACATAACAGTACCAATAAGCTTATTTTTAACCAAAGGTAACTAACAACCCAAATAGAAAATGAAAATGTTAATAAGATTAAAATAATAGCCTTAGGTTTAGCCCCCTTTGGTAACCCTTTATGTTTTTGCCAATGACGAATATAACTACCGAACCACGAACGATATAGCAACCAGTGATGGAAACGCGGTGATGAGCGAGAGAAGCACCAAGCAGCTAATAATAAAAAAGGGGTTGTTGGCAAAACGGGAAGCACCACACCAGCAAAAGCCAGTACAACAGCTAACCATCCAATGGTAATGAGGAACAATTTTTTCAAAACTCCTCCTCCTTTATAAAGAATAAGAAATAAGCAGATACTAAGGTAAAATACCTTACAAAATCTGTGGTAACTCATAGTAATATCAATGATATACTGTAATGGTAAATAGGCGTAATGAAAAGTCGATTTTGCCGATTGAAATGATTATGATCACCTTTATTTTAGCGTGCTGAAGGTATTGTCCGATTTTAACGGGTATAGCTATATTTTTATCATGCCGTTTAATTTCTAATAAAGGTGATAGGAAACTCGCCTAGTCACATACCCCCGTATGTAACTAGGGTGACTGAGCGAAATCAACGCACAGACAGCTCAAAGAATGACTGTTCCATACCCATTCTAAATTATTTGAGTTGTATGAAGGCGATAAGAGAAGGCATCCCTAGGAGCATACACCCGTATGTGACTAGGGTAACTGAGCGAAATCAACGCACAGACAGCTCAAAGAATGACTGTTCCATACCCATTCTAAATTATTTGAGCTGTATGAAGGCGATAAGAGAAGGCATCCCTAGGAGCATACACCCGTATGTGACTAGAGTAACTGAGCGAAATCAACGCACAGACAGCTCAAAGAATGACTGTTCCATACCCATTCTAAATTATTTGAGTTGTATGAAGGCGATAAGAGAAGGCATCCCTAGGAGCATACACCCGTATGTGACTAGGGTGACTGAGCGAAATCAACGCACAGACAGCTCAAAGAATGACGAATGGAAGGTGAATATGCAATGGCTAGCTGACTACTGGTGGATAATTTTACTCTTACTAGTCGGTATTATTTGGAACTCAGTAAAAGAAATGCTGAGACTTGACCCCAAAAAATACCTAGATGATAAACCTGAACTCCCTCCTCATAAAGATAATAACCACTTATGGGACGATGAGGATGACTGGCCTAATGACAAAAAGAAATAATCTTTTGTTTTATTTTGCTAAGCAAATCGGGTTGGTATTTTTTTACTTGTGTACCAACCTCTTTTCTCGCTAATTGTAGCCATTGTTTTTTCCCTGTTAATGCCATATCAGCGCAAATTTGAGTTATCGGCTCTAATGATTGCAAATGCCTACTTAACAAAGGTAGTTCATTTGAAGTTACAGTTAACAAACGCATAATGGCACTTTTACTTGCTGCTAGAGGGCGTTTAAACTCACTAAAACCGACTAGTTCTAACCAATCTTCATCCATTAACTGCTGTTGGTCACTTACTAGTAAATTAAACGCTGATAAATCCTCACGCCAGGCTACATCCCGCTGTAACAACAATTCACCTTGCTCACAAAATTGAGAGGCGCGGCTCGAAATCGGTAATATTGCCATCGCAGTAAAACACCCGCTACTCGCTTCTTTATGGTCCCCTATGCGAATTAACCGAAAACCTGCTTTTTGCCAAAATGCGAGTAAATCAGGGGTTAACCCAAAACTGACTGATAAAAAATCCAAACCCTGTTGTTTCGCAATAACCTGTTGCTTTTCTAATAATGTTAAACCAACTTGTTTTCTTCGATAATGGCTCTCAACGGCAATACGCATTACCCTACGTGATTTCCATTGAGCAACATTCGGAAAATAACTGTGTGCGGCTAATGACTGTACAACTAAATTCCCTCTAGGCCGGCGTAAACCAGCCCAAATTTGCCAGCCTAGCGCTTCAGTTAATTGCCCCTCATCTACCATCCATACAGCACCAATGAAAGTGCTTTCATGGCCGACAGCTTTTGCCGCCATAAAATGTTGTTGCTTTGCGTCCAATAAACGCCTTAAATCTAAAGGAGATGTTCGATAATGCGCACTCATCAATAAGCCATAAAAAGCGCTAAGTTGGGTATAGTTAGCCGCCAATTCCATTTGAGTTATCCCTAAATACTCAATGGCATCAACCTTATTTTTCTGACATTCTGGTTCTTGTAACAGGAGTGCTTGGTTAAGCCATAGCTCTAAAGGGTCATTTCGAGCAAAACGCATCGGCTCATCAAGCTGAAGTGCTGTGAAATTCTGCAAACTAGCACAAAATTTCAACATAAAACCACGCCCAGTTCCCTCATAACCATCAACGGTCGTCGTCAATAAAACTCGAGGAAAGTATTCTACTAATTCACGCAAAATATAGCTTGGGATGGCTGAAGCTTCATCAATAATTAACCAATCTGCAGTAATGTTTTTTTTCTGGCGACAAAACGACAAAAGATTATCTGGGGACCAAAACGTAATTGGCTTACCTGCCCGTTGTGTTAACACTTCTGTCGCCACTTTCGCTGGAGCACAACACCAGCACTCCCCAGGCCATTGTTGTATTAGCATCCCCGCAAGGGTCGATTTCCCCCGCCCTCTAGGTGCTATTACCCCCCAAATACCACCTTGAGCATGTAATAATTGGCTAATAATTTTTTGTTGTTGTTTAGTTGGTTGACCTGTTGCTGGCAACCATTTGGTTTTATTTTCCAACAATGAAAAACTGGAGGTATTCCCCTGCTGGTAAAATAATACGGTATCCGATAAGTGAATTGTGTGTTGTAAGTGCGAAACAAAATTAGGAGTGGGAATAATACCGTGTTGCTCATTCCAGCGTAGGCTATCCACATCTTCACTGGCTGCCCATTTCGACGGCTCTTTGGTACATAAAACCAACAGACTGCCAGCCTTCAATGCCCCAGACAATATTGCCAATGCTTCACTATGTAGGCCTTTACGCGCGTCAAAAATACCGTGTAAAAACTCCCGACCTAACAACAAGTGTGCATTTTCAGGTAGAACCGCCCTCGGTAAGCTAGAGGATAGCGTTAACCAATCCCCCTTTAGTGTTTCTTGTAAGTTTATCAGTTGTTGCTCGACCCAAGCATCGTCTCCTGAAAGGAGCAAAAGACGCCGCATGCCCAGAAAACGAAGCTGTTCTACAATGGGAGATAATAGTTCAACCATAGTAATGTTATGATTTCCCAATTAATAACGACAAGATCCCAGCCGCAATTAACGGCCCTACAGGAACGCCGCGGAACAAAGCGACACCAATAACTGTCCCGACTAATAACCCTGCGACTGTAGAAGGTTGATGTGACATTAAAGTCACCCCACGGCTACCTAGCCAAGAGACGGCAATGCCAATCACAATGGCAAGGATTGATTTCCAATTTAAAAATGAGCTCAGGACTTCGTTCGCTGTTATTTTGCCACTTGCGATAGGAGCCATCACCCCAATAGTGAGAATAAGAATGCCGATTGTTAACCCATATTTTTCAATCCATGGGAAATAATTATTCAATGGCGTGATCCTAACCACCAATAAAAATAACATCGCAAGAGTGACCGTCATATTATGACTTATGATCCCTAACCCAGCTAATACCAGTAGGATGATTAATGTTGGATCAACATGACTCATAGATTTATCCCTGTAGAACGCGTAATTATTATTTTACGAACAGCTAAAATGATTGGTTTCAAAACATGTTATTGGCTCATCATCAAAGAAGCAAATATATACATGCTCTATTTTGTTTTTGCTAACCTATTATTATAATGAATAATAAAACTGACTGTCTCCTTCCATCATATTAACTTAGTAATTACACTTGTATTACTTATTAATATCAATTGATGCTGTTTAATATTTTTAGCTTTATTCTAACTAAAGGCATGTATGAATACGAATATTGCCCATCTAGCATACTGAACTATCCCCAAAGCTATACCATCCGAGGATGGTTTAAACGGGAATAGTAGACATTTCCCTTAGCAATTTATCCATATTAAAGAAAACACTCGCTAGCATAAACCATGGTTATCCGTTTATCGTGCTCAGAAAAACACCGTTAAGTTTAAATCCACCTGTAAGCAATAAAACTTAAGCTAAATATTCGGGATATTCATAACTCTTTATTTTTTTATTTCTTCATTTTTCCCATATTCATCACCATAAACACCAACTTACAGTGCGTTTTACTAAAGATGCACTCAAACACCTTTGTTCCCAGACAATTGGTAATTATTGAGTATAATATCCATCAGTTATTAATATAAAAAGTCATAAACCAAGATAATTGATAATTTACTAAATTGTGTGGCACTTATTACTAGCACAATAATTAGGATTAATGATATGACCCACCCTTTACCCCTTTATTCCAACGCTCGTTTTATTGCTATCCGCTTAGTACCCGATGAAGATGTGATTTTATCCTTACGCCAACAAATTGCACATCATCGTCTGCAAGCTGCGTTTATTGCTGGGAGTGTTGGCAGCTTAACCAATGTTGCTCTACGTTTCGCTGGGCAGGATATAACGCATCATACAACAGGTAAATTTGAGATTGTCTCTTTAATCGGTACGTTGGATGCCCAAGGTGAACACCTTCATCTGGCGGTTGCTGACGAAACTGGCAAAGTGCTTGGTGGCCATATGATGCCCGGTTGCACAGTGAGAACCACATTAGAACTGGTGATTGGTGAACTTGAAAAAACCAATTTCACACGTGAACCGTGTCCTCTTTCTGGTTACGAAGAACTTATTATCACCTCTCGTTAATTTATTATTCCATCATAGCAAGGAATACGTTGTCATGAGCAAAACGTCGATTATTTCTAGTCGCACACTGACTTTAATTGTTTTTTCGATCGCGATTAATATGATTATTGGGCAATTAAGCTCTATGTTAAAACTGCCTATTTTTCTCGATTCTATTGGAACGCTAATTTGTGCGTTATTAGCAGGCCCTTGGGTCGCCTTGTTTAGTGGCTTATTAACCAATTTATTGTGGGGATTACTCAGCGGGCCTATCGCCGCAGCATTTGCCCCCGTAGCCATGATGATCGGCCTCAGTGCTGGGTTGTTAGCCCGTGCCGGCTGTTTTCGCACCTTACCTAGAGTTATTTTATCCGGGGTCATTATTACCTTTGCATTAATGCTCGTTGCTGTCCCTATTCGCACTTACTTATTTGCAGGGACGACGGGTAGTGGAGCTGATTTTTTCGTTGCCTATTTCCATGCCGTTGGAGATAACTTACTTGAATCAGTCGCGATTACCGTTCTAGGTGCCAACATCGCAGATAAAGTTATTTCCGCTATTGTTGCTTGGCTGCTGGTTCGCCAATTGCCGGAGCGAGTACAACGCAACTACCCCAATATGGCTAAGGTAAGTTAAATGCACCCGTTTACCTCGCTGACGCTTTGGCTCTGGCTGAGTGCGAGTTCACTATTTTTGCCTTTGGGGTGGCCTTTAGCTCTGCTAGGTTGTAGTACTTTTATAGTATTACTATTATGGCAACCCGCTCGTCATCGTTGGCGTGTTGTCGCGTGGATTATGATACCCATGGCGGCAGGTCTCTGGCTTATCCATAGTGGTTGGTTAGCCCAGATACTCACAGGGGATACGTTGAAAAATAGCCGCCCAGATTTTGCCATGGCATTATGGTTTAGGTTATTAACTATTATTAGTGGCTCCCAACTTTGGTTGCAATTTGTCCCGACGGAGCGGTTTATTCGAGCCCTATTTGCTAGCAGGTTGCCTGCAAGCTTTGCCTATTTATTGGCAGGTCCACTATTACTCGTTGAACAACTACGCCAACAGTTGATAACTATCCGTGAAGCTCAAATTGCTCGTGGAGTTCCCTTAAATGGCGGGATTTGGCAGCGCATCACATCATTGCCGGCCTTATTATTTCCACTAGCCAGTAATACACTCAATGAGTTGAGTATCCGCAGTGCCGCGCTGGATATGCGTGGCTTTCGATACAGCTCTAACCGTACGACCCTTAACCCTCCCGCTGACAGTTTATGGCAAATATCCTTACGCTACGGGTTAGTCATATTTATTTTTATTGAAGGTGGTTTAGCTCTGTGGTGGTGAATTTGCAACAAATGTGCTTTATTCCACAAGGAACAGAGCAAATTTTATTAGGGCCGATAGATTTACATCTCGATCCAGGCCAGTGGCTATGTGTATACGGGGGCAATGGCAGTGGTAAAAGTACATTAGCCCAACTACTTGCGGGCTGGCATGATGATTTAATGCGTGGGAAAATTGAAGGTGTCGCCAATGTTTTACAGGGAACATTGACAACAGACTCATTAATTCAAGCTTCAACTAGCCGGCAACTCATTCAACAATCCCCACATTTACAGCTATCAGGCTGTGCTTTTACCGTCGAGCAAGAAATAGCCTTTGGGCCTGAAAATTTAGGGTTAGCACCAGAAGAGATAGATAGGCGGGTTGAACAAGCAATCCGTTTAACCTTCTGTGAGCCGTTACGTACTCGGCACCCTTCAACCTTATCGGGTGGTGAAGCTCAGCGTGTCGTCTTAGCCAGCGCTTTAGCAATGCAACCGAAATTACTGCTACTCGATGAGGCATTTAGTCGGTTAACACCTAGTGCGACACAGCATATTTTAATTCAACTCAAGCAATACACCGAACAAACTGGTTGTAGCTTAATGTTATTTGAGCGCAATTTATTACCCGCAACCCATTTTTGCAGTACTTTTTTGCTATTAAGTTCTGGTAAAGCATTTTTAGAAGCAGGAAAAATGCAAGCCGTCGGCAGCTTGAATGATATTTTTCTTGCTGCACTTGAAACTATTAATATGCCAGACGCATGGCGAGCCGTGGGAGAGCTAGTCAAACAAGGTCTTTGGGTTGATAATATCCCCCATAATGAAAGCCAACTGGTGCAAGCATTTAAGGAGCGGTATGCTGCAACTCGATAAGCTAACTTACCGTTGGCCAAGTTCTAGTCATGATAATATTAAGAGCTTATCTGTCTCCATATACTCTGGAGAATGGGTAGCTTTAGTGGGGGATAATGGCGCGGGGAAATCAACACTATTGCGACTTTTAGCGGGTTTATTGCAACCCACCAGCGGTCATATACACCTCGACAATCAAAAGCTCAGTGCCATTACTGCACCCCATAGAGCAAACCAGATCGGTATTTTATTTCAAGAAGCTGAAAAACAAATTTTTCATAGTCGAGTCAAAGACGAAATCGCCTTTGGTTTAAAGCGGCAAAAATACGCTAAAGCTGAAATTCAAACGCGTACATTACATGCGCTAAAGACTTGCGGCCTCACTGATGTTGCAGATAAACACCCTTTAGATTTGCATGCAGGCCAACGAAGAATGGTTGCTGTTGCCTGTTTAGAGGCTATCTCTCCTAAATTATTATTACTCGATGAGCCTAGCCGTGATTTCGATGCATGTTGGATGCGCCGATTCGAGCATTGGCTAACATTGCAACGTGAAAAAGGGGTTACGGTGGTCACCATTAGCCATGACCTTGACTTTGTAGCACGCCATTTCCAGCGGACCTTACATTTATCAAATGGGGAGCTCATCGCTGATGGGCCGCCATTATCTATATTATGTCATCCTAAACTGCAAGTTGAGTCGTCTCTTCCGGCCCCAACACTGATTTCACTTAGCCAACAGTTACAACTGGAACAACTGGAACAACTGGAACAACTGGAACAACTGGAACAACCTTATATCACCCCATTGTCTTGGGTAACCAATTTTCTGAACCAATCGTCCCTTAAGTAACATAACTCTTCGTCAAAATCAGCCTGAATAGCAGGCTGATCCATACCTAAAATAATGAAAAATTGATTAATCTAGCGGTACACCAATACGACGAGCAACTTCTTCATAAGCCTCAATCAAGCCGCCAAGGCTTTGACGGAAACGGTCTTTATCCATTTTATTAAGGGTTGCTTTATCCCATAAACGGCTACCATCTGGAGAGAATTCATCCCCTAGTACCACTTGGCCTTTATATAAACCAAACTCTAGTTTGAAATCGACTAAAATGAGCCCAGCATCGGCAAAAATTTTGCTCAGAACCTCATTTGCTTTGTAGCTCAGTTCACGCATTGTTGCCAGATTGTCTTTGCTAACCCAACCAAAGGTTTCACAATAAGACTCATTGACCATTGGGTCATGCTTCGCATCATCTTTTAAGAATAAGTCAAATAAAGGCGGGTTCAATACCATACCTTCTTCAACACCTAAGCGCTTAACAAGTGAACCCGCTGCGCGGTTACGAATAACACATTCAACTGGAACCATATCTAGTTTTTTGACTAGTGCTTCAGTGTCAGAAAGCAGTGCCTCCATTTGTGTTGGAATACCCGCCTCTTCTAATTTGCTCATAATAAAATGGTTAAATTTATTATTAACCATGCCTTTACGATCAAATTGTTCGATACGCTCACCATCGAGTGCTGATGTATCATTACGGAATTCCAGAACCAGCAGATCAGGATCCTCTGTGGTATAGACAGTTTTTGCCTTACCACGATACAACTCAGCTTTCTTTTGCATCTTACACACTCCAGAGATGTGATTAATCTATATAAAAAATGATATGGGAATTCTGTCATCATTCTGTCTTTACAGAAAAGATAATTAACAGAAGAAAAACCATTTAAAAATACGGTTCACTGTTAATTTTCTACTCTGTTTCAGCTAGTTATACGCCAATGTAAAAGCTTATGCTAACCCACTGATATACAATATTTTATATTTTAGCGCTAATTATGATAATAAAATTCTCAGGCGGACGCAAACGATTACTTCAGCATAAACACTGATTTTTTGTCCATTCGTTTTATGGCATCTCATATTGGCAAGATAGCAATAATATTTAAAATGATTATCTATCTATAAACTTATGATGAGCTAACTGATCCCTTTGCCCCAATTTGAACACACCTAATTTGGCTAAAATTCCCCATAAAAAAACCGCGACTTGTATTGCAAGCCACGGTTTTTATTTGTTTTACCAAAATGAAATATAATTATTTATTCGTTGGAACTTTACTAAACGCCGCTTTTAATGCCGCGACCATTTCATCATTTTGTTTCTGTGTTAATGCGACACCTTTAGTGGTGATAAATTGCAGCGTACTACGGTTGTTTAAGTCACCAACCTGCAATTTATAATCCGCTTCAGGGATCGATGGGTCATCAACCCCCAGAGCTTGCCATTCTGAGCTACTTAAGCCTTTGTAAGTTACCGTGACAGAGCCACTAGAGCGAGAACGGTCGCCAACTTTCATGCCTACACTTTCTAGTGCATGAGGTAACCTTTCCCAAACCGCATCAAATGGCGCACGGACAACGACTAAAGGAAGGCCTGTATCGTCACTACCTGTTTGAACATCTATGATCCCATAGGCACTTTGGATACTGTTTTTATTTGAAGTATCACGCAACGTATATAAATTATCAGTTAATTCGTTTAACAATAATTTGTTATAACGTTGAACTTCAATAGTATCAGTAATAGTTTCATCACCTTGGCGTAACCCTAAACTGGTGACTGTTAATGCCATCATGCCGTTTTCAGGTTTAACCGTAATTTTATGGCGGCTTTCAATAGGCACGTTTTCGTCAGCACGATCCCACTTGACCCAATTGGTTTCAATTGAGCGAGAGCCATCATCTTTCGATGAAACTGGGATGCCTCTTTGTTCTAGGATCATGGTGACTTGTGACCAAAGAGCACTATTTTCAGGTGTATTTTCTAGCAACAAACGACTTGCTTGCGCGCTATCTTCCGTGCGTGAACCCGCTAATTGCGAAATTGTCAGTACAGGGGGACGAATATCTAAAGCTTTCCCTACTGCGCCTGTTGATGTGGCTTTAGGGATATCATACTCACCATTTGCTTCTGGTAATGTAAGCCCTTGTGGCACATTTAACACTTTCAATGGCGCAGCATTGAGGTATTCCTCATCACCGCTGACCTGACGTTTATAGCGCTGATCGCTGGAGCAGGCTGCCAGTAACACGACAAGTGACAGGCCAGCAACCTTCATAACCTTCGATTTTTGCAATAATGTTGCCATTAAAATTCCCTAAATTTTACAGTAACCCAGCGAGTTTCAAGGCTTCTTCCACTTTTTGCTGGCCTGAGCTGGTTAGCGGTGTCATAGGTAACCGCAATGTACCATCTGTAATCAAGCCTAAGCGATGACAGCCCCATTTCGCTGGAATTGGATTTGGTTCAACAAACAACTGAAGATGTAACCCCATCAGTTTTTTGTTTAATTCGCGCGCTTCAGTATATTTGCCTGCAAGCGCTAAGTCACACATTTTTACCATCTGCGGTGCAGCAACGTTAGAAGTTACTGAAATAACGCCCTTTCCACCGAGTTGCATGAAATCGAGTGCTGTCGCGTCATCACCGGTTAACAGTACAAAATCATCATCAACCAGTTCTTTGATTTGATGAACCCTAGCTAAGTTCCCTGTCGCTTCTTTAATTGCGACAATATTCGCCAATTTCGCTAAACGCCCTACGGTTTCAGGTAACATATCGCAGCCTGTCCGTGATGGTACATTATAAAGAATCTGTGGCAAGCTAGTGTTCTCTGAAATTGCTTTAAAATGTTGATATAGCCCTTCCTGAGAAGGCCTATTATAATAAGGTGTTACCGTCAGGCAAGCAACTACCCCACTATTTTCAAATTCATTGGTTAAAGAGATAGCTTCTGCTGTCGCATTTGCACCTGCACCAGCAATAATTGGGATACGCCCATCAGCAAGTTCTAAGGTGGCTTTCACTACATCCACATGTTCTTTGTGAGTTAAGGTTGCTGATTCGCCTGTTGTACCAACAGAAACAATGGCAGATGTTCCGCTTTCAACATGGTAATCCACCAGTTTTTTCAGACTGGCTTTATCTAAACGCCCCGCTGAGTCCATCGGTGTTATAACTGCAACAATGCTTCCCATTAAAAAATCTTTATAATTTGCGTTTCCATTAGCCATGACGATACCCCCTTAATAATTGAACCCCCATGTTACTTTTTCATTTCCAAGAAGAAAACCACCCAACAGCAAGATTTTAATGAATTTTGTTAATGCCAGAGACATTAACTTAAATAGAAGTAATAATTCGCTGATATTTCTCGCAAGAGTGTGTGCTTTCTCTTGGCAGATGCCATTTTTTATGGTTTCCTTACCTGCATCTGGCGTCAGTTTTATGACAACTGTATTTACTGCTATATTCTAATTAAGTGTTTAACTGACATAATCAAAAACATTAAGGGACAGACTTTGCCTAAGACTGAACAGCAATTTCTTGTGATTACTGCGCTGGGAACAGATCGTCCGGGCATTGTGAACACGATTACTCGCCTCGTTAGTGAGTGTGACTGTAATATTGAAGATAGTCGCTTAGCGATGTTTGGCAAGGAGTTTACGTTTATTATGATGTTATCCGGCAGTTGGAATGCCATCACTCTATTAGAGGCGACATTGCCTCCTAAAGGGGCGGAACTTGACTTGCTGATTGTCATGAAAAGAACTCAAAGTGTTCAAACAACCTATTACCCATCGACAGTAACGGTGAACGTGGTTGTCGACGATGCACCACGGATTGTCGAGCAATTCACAAATTTATTCACAACTTCGCAATGTAATATTGCAGAGCTTGTTTCTAAGACTCAACCAGCCAATAATGATATGCCCGCTCAACTGGAAATTCAGATTACTGCACACGACCCGTTGGACGATAACGGCATAATTATAAAAAACAAATTTCAACAACTATGTACAATGCTAAATGCTAAAGGCAACATAAGCATTATCAACAACCCCAATATGCAGAGTTAACGGAGATATATGTAATGAACCCATTGAAAGCCGGTGATAAGGCGCCTCAATTTAGCCTTCCTGACCAAGATGGTGAGATCATCAATCTTTCTGATTATCAGGGTCAGCGCGTATTAGTTTACTTTTATCCTAAAGCGATGACTCCAGGTTGTACCGTTCAAGCGTGTGGTTTGCGTGATGAAATGGACACACTAAAAGCGAAAGGTGTCGAGGTTTTAGGGATTAGCACAGACAAACCAGAGAAACTTTCTCGTTTCGTTGAAAAAGAAATGTTGAACTTCACTTTATTATCAGACGAAGAGCACCAAGTATGTGAGCAATTTGGGGTTTGGGGTGAAAAACAATTTATGGGGAAAACCTATGATGGCATTCATCGTATCAGTTTCCTCATTGACCCAACAGGGAAAATAGAACACGTATTTGACAATTTCAAAACCAGCAATCACCACGAAATCGTCCTCGAATACATTACCGCGAACGCTTAACTTTTAGTCTTTATATAGTGCTGTATGGGCCATACAGCACTATTTTCTAAACTTATTTTACTAATTCGTTGGTGTCTTCAGGCCACACATGAATAACCGCTTTAATAAGCGTTGCCAATGGGATTGCAAAAAACACCCCCCACACTCCCCATAAACCACCAAAAACGACAACAGATAAAATAATCACTAGTGGATGTAGATTGACGGCTTCTGAAAACAACAAAGGCACCACAACATTGCTATCCAGCCCTTGGATCACTAAATAAGCCAGCATCAAGTACCAAAACTCACTACCAATACCAAATTGAAATAACCCAACAATAACGACAGGAATTGTTGCTGCTACCGCACCAATATACGGGATCAAAACAGCAACCCCTACCAACACTGATAATAATACTGAGTACCGCAAGTCAAAATACGCAAAACATAAATAAGTGACGACACCCACAATCACCATTTCTGTTACCTTGCCACGTAGATAGTTGGTAATTTGCTCGTTCATTTCTACCCAGACTTTACCTACTAATAAACGGTTTTTAGGTAATAGCTTTAAAAAACTTTGGCTAATACGTTCTTTATCTTTTAATAGGAAAAATGTCATCAGTGGAACTAAAACCAAATAAACAGCTAAAGTAAAAATGCCAATCAGTGATGCCACAGACGCTTTTACGACAGAGTCTGCAATACCTGACATGCGACTGCGTAAATTATCAGCCATCATATCAATAATGCCAACATCAACCAATGCAGGGTATTGCTCAGGGAGTTTCTGTGCAAATTCATTGAAACGGTTAACCATATTCGGTAGATCGGCCATCAAATTAATACCTTGCTGCCAAGCTGTCGGGGCAATAATTAAAATCACCATGGCACTTATTCCCGCAAATAGGGTCAAAATGATACTCACAGCAAAAGAGCGTGATAACCCCGCACGTTGTAGTAAATGCGTCGGCCACTCGAGTAAATAAGCTAAAGCAATTGCTGCCAATAACGGAGCTAGTATACTGCTGAAAAAGAAAATGATCACAAAACCAGAAACCAGTAGTGTAAAAAGTGCAACGGCTTGTGGGTCAGCAAAACGCCGACGATACCACTGTAAAAACAATTCCAGCATTTGTAGCTCCTGGGGAAATAACACAAAGGACAGTTCTTAAATTATCGAAAATTATACCGAAGAACAGATTTAACGATAGCTTTTGCTATCATATGTTTTAAACTTTTCGAGTTATTTGCTGCCTTACCCTATATACACTCGAAATAAAGTCGGTACTTACCCTAAATTTTAAATGTTGTATGGGATACTCACGTTTCATGAAGAAAAAATTCAAACACCCATTATTGGCTTTCATGATCGCCGCACTGATGAACGGTGCAGTTTTACCTGCTTATAGTGCCATAGAAGACACCTTACCTGATATTGGCACCACAGCTGGGGGCACACTGAGCATCAACCAAGAAATTATTATGGGTGATGCTATTACACGCCAAATCCGTGCTAGTACACCACTCATTTACGACCCATTGTTGACTCAATATGTTAACAAACTTGGTATGCGGTTAGTAAAGAATGCCGATTCAGTTAAAACACCGTTTAAGTTTTATCTCGTTAATAACCCTAATATTAATGCTTACGCCTATTTTGGCGGTAATGTCGTATTACACTCCGCGTTATTTCGTTACAGCCAAAATGAGAGCCAACTCGCTTCGGTGATGGCCCACGAAATTTCACACGTCACCCAACGGCATCTTGCCAGGATGATGGAGGATCAAAAAAGTACCACCCCTCTTGCGATTGCGGGGACGATTGGTTCTTTATTATTAGTGATGGCAAATCCGCAAGCAGGTTTTGCCGCACTGACAAGCACGATGGCCGGTGTGCAACAAGGCATGATCAGCTTTACACAAGCGAATGAACAAGAAGCTGACCGTATTGGTTTACAAACACTAAGGCGTTCTGGTTTTGACCCCCATGCAATGGCTGATTTTATGCAAACGATGTCAGACCAAACACGCTATATGTCTAAACCCCCTGAAATTTTGCTAACGCACCCCTTACCAGATAGCCGCTTAGCGGATGCTCGAAACCGTTCAAATCAATACGCTAAAGTCAGCGTGCCATCTTCACTGGATTTTATGTTAGCCAGAGTCCGTATATTGGCAATGTATAGTTCAGACCAAAAACATGCATTAGACCAGATTATTGAAAATTATGGGAAAGGCTCTGCACAAGAACAAATAGCCGCGCAGTATGGTAAAGCCTTGATTCTGTCGCAAGATAAAAAATACGCAGATGCAGGTAAAATCATGGCTGAATTATTAGCTAAACAGCCTGATAACCCTTGGTTTATCGATACCATGACGGATATTGATATTGAGCAAAAGCGTGTATCAAAAGCCGTTACGCGCTTGCAAAATGCCTTGAAGAAATCCCCTCAAAATACGGTGTTTATTGTTAATCTTGCGAATGCATTAATTAATGACCATCAATATAAAGAAGCCAGAACCTTGCTAAATAAATACACTTTCGATTATCCAGATGACCCCATCGGTTGGGATCTACTGGCAGAGGCGTCTGCTAAACAAGGTAACCGTACTGAAGAGTTAGCAGCTTATGCTGAAGGTATGGCACTGCGCGGAAATTATGATACTGCGATTAATTATCTCACTGATGCTAGCCGTAAGAGCAAATTAGGCAGTTATGAACAACAGCGCTATGATGCACGAATCGATGCACTAATAAAACTGCAATTACGTGATAAAAATGCAAAACCGTAAGGAGTTAATATAATGACGGATTCGATTAAGATTTACCACAACCCTCGTTGCTCTAAAAGCCGTGAAACCTTAGCCCTGTTAGAGCAAAAAGGCATTGTTCCCACTGTGGTTGAATACTTAAAAACACCCCCAACAACGGGTGAAATCAAAAAACTGCTCAAGATGTTAGGGTTTAAAGATGCTCGTCAGTTAATGCGCACCAAAGAAGATTTATATAAAGAATTGAATTTAAGTGATGACGGCTTAACACAGGATCAACTAATTAAAGCGATGCATGAAAACCCGAAGCTGATTGAGCGCCCTATTGTGGTTAACGGCGATAAAGCACGTTTAGGCCGGCCACCTGAGCAGGTACTTGAAATTTTATAAAAACTGTTTGGTGATAAAAGTCGTACTCAATATATTATTGAGTTTGACTTAAGTTATTTCTTTTCTACCAAACATTGTTTAAAAGGCGATATGCATGAGTCTATCGCCTTTAGTTTTATATATTGATTTAATCAATAATATTGACTAGAGCTTTAAGATATCTTTGACAAATGGAATGGTGAGTTTTCGCTGTGCAACAATCGAGGCATGGTCAAGTTTATTGAGAATATCGAACAATGTCCCCATTTTTCTATCAAGACGTTTTAACACAAACCGGCAGACGTCTTCAGGAAGCTCAAAACCACGGATACGCGCACGTAATTGAAGAGCCCATATTTTATCTTCATCACTAAGTGGATGCAGCTTGTAGATTTGCCCCCAATCAAGGCGAGAGGCCAAATCCGGTAATTTCAACTCAATCTGCCGTGGGGGTCTATCACCCGTAATTAACAGGCAAGTACGGCCAATTTCTAAAATACGGTTATATAAATTGAAAATAGCCATTTCCCATTCTTCATCACCCGCTATACATTGGATGTTATCGATACAAACCAATGATAAATGTTCCATGCCATCTAATACTTCAGGAACAAAATATGCACGTTTATCGAGTGGTACATAGCCTACAGCAACACCCTGTTCAGAAAGCTCAGCACATGCAGCATGCAATAAATGGCTTTTCCCACCACCTTCACGCGACCAATAATAGATATAACTACCATGTGGTTGAATAATTGCAGACTGAATAGCAGACAACAACGCCCCATTCTCCCCGGCATAGAAGCTAGCAAAGGTTTCATCATCTGGAAGATATAGTGGTAATGAAAGCTGTGATGGTGTGTTCAGAAGCGCCTCTGGCTGTACAAATCAATTTTCATCTCCCAGTTTACCATAAAAAACGAGGAGAGATGAATAAGAACGGTTTCCAATTGCCGCCCAATATTTTGAGCGGCGTATTGAAAACAATGTGAATTATTTTTTATGACTATTAAGCTCTTGCACTTCTGATGTCACAAACTGTTTCTCAGGCCGGACAAAGGTAATAAAGCGGAATAACAATGCCATACAAATACCAACAATCGTAGCCAGTGCCATACCTTTAAGTTCTGCTTGACCAATATGGATCACCGCCCCACTGACACCTATAATTAAAATCACTGACGTCAAAATCAAGTTTTGCGGTTTGTTGTAATCCACTTTCGAATCAATTAAAACACGGATACCCGATGCTCCAATTACCCCGTATAATAAGAGTGATACCCCACCCATCACCGGTACCGGCACTAATTGGATCGCCGCAGCTAACTTACCAATGCAAGAAAGTAATATCGCTATTACCGCTGCACCACCAATAACCCAAGTACTGTATACCTTAGTAATGGCCATAACACCGATATTTTCGCCATATGTCGTATTCGGAGTGGAACCAAAAAAACCAGAAATTACAGTAGAAAAACCGTTTGCAAACATAGAACGATGTAAGCCCGGTGTTTTCATCAAATCCCGTTCAACAATATTTGCAGTCACAACTAGGTGGCCAACATGTTCTGCAATTACCACTAATGCAGCAGGCAAAATGGTTAAGATAGCAAACCATTCAAAGCGTGGCGTATAAAAAGTTGGAATTGCAAACCAAGGTGCTTCGATTACGGGTGTAAAATCGACAATGCCCATAAAGTAAGAAAGTGCATAACCAACTAAAAAACCAATTAGAATCGGAATGATAGATAAAAAACCACGAAAAACAACCGCACAAAGGATAGTTACAGATAATGTCGTCAGGGAAATGATTAGTGTATTGCTATCGACTGTGGCGCCATCTTTAGGCAATAAGCCAGCCATACTTGCTGCTGTTTGAGCTAATTCTAAACCGATAACGGCAACAATCGCCCCCATAGCCGCGGGTGGGAACATCACGTTAATCCACCCCCTTCCCGCAACTTTAACAATCAATGCAACAAGACAAAACAATACACCACAAATAATAAAGCCACCCAGTGCCAATTCATAACCGAGTGGCAATAAAATCAATACCGGCGAAATAAAAGCAAAACTAGACCCTAAATAAGCAGGAATTTGGCCTTTACAGATAAATAAATACAACAGGGTGCCTATCCCGTTAAACAATAATATTGTTGCTGGGTTTACGCCAAACAGAATCGGTACGACAACGGTTGCGCCAAACATAGCAAATAAATGCTGGAAGCTCAGTGGTATGGTTTGGAGTAATGGCGGTCTTTCTTCAACACTGATGGTGCGACGTGTCATTTTATTTTATCCCCTTTTAGCAATTTTTTACTGAATTGGCTTATCACTTTAAATACAGTGGTTCTCTACGAATAAATCAAAAAAAAGCCGACTTCTCAGTCGGCTTATCATTATTTTGTACCAAATATCTTATCACCCGCGTCACCCAGACCCGGAACGATATAACCATCTTCATTAAGACGCTCATCTATGGAAGCGGTATATAATTCAACATCAGGATGTACGGCTTCTAAAGCTTTAATACCTTCAGGAGCAGCCACAAGCACAAGTATCTTAATTGACGTACAACCTGCATTTTTTAACAAGTCGATAGTCGCAATCATTGAACCACCCGTTGCTAGCATTGGGTCAACAACGAGTGCCATACGCTCTTCAATGTTGGAGGCGAGTTTTTGAAAGTAGGGAACTGGTTGTAGTGTTTCTTCATCACGATAAACACCAACCACACTGATACGTGCACTTGGAATACTGTCTAACACACCATTCATCATACCAATACCTGCACGGAGAATTGGTACTACAGTGATTTTCTTACCTTTAATTTGTTCTATTTCTACAGGACCACACCAACCATCGATAGTCACTTTTTCAGTTTCAAGGTCAGCGGTTGCTTCATAAGTCAGTAGGCTACCAACCTCTGAGGCCAGTTCACGAAAGCGTTTAGTGCTTATATCATGATCTCGCATCAGGCCGAGTTTATGTTTAACGAGAGGGTGGTTTACCTCAACGATCTTCATGGTTTTCTCCTACTATTTAAGACGTCGGCGGACAAAAAAATCGCCGGATTATACCTCTTTTAGCTACGATTGCCACTAGATTACCCTTGACTTTGGTCAAAACAACAACAATTAGACCCATTTTTTTCATATTATAGCTTATCTCAGCTAAGTTGATATTTGATAAACAGCAATCACCATCTCCGTGACCTCATTTCTTTTGGCTGATGTTTATTTACTGAATATTGTCATTTCTTTTCCCCTGACAATGACAAAAATTTTCATTGATAAAGCTATCGCAAACGTTTGCCTAGCCTGTTAGAATAATGCTAATGAAGTTAATTTTCTCAAAATGTAATTGCCTTGGGGGCCGTAGTGACTGATAAAACCTCTCTTAGCTATAAAGATGCCGGTGTCGATATTGATGCAGGTAACGCCTTGGTTGAACGTATTAAAGGTGTGGTGAAGGAAACTCGCCGTCCAGAAGTCATGGGCGGGCTTGGGGGGTTCGGCGCATTATGTTCCCTGCCTCAAAAATATCGTGAACCTGTACTCGTATCAGGTACTGACGGTGTAGGCACAAAATTACGTCTAGCAATGGATTTAAAACGCCATAATACTATTGGTATTGACTTGGTTGCGATGTGTGTCAATGACCTAATCGTTCAAGGTGCTGAGCCACTGTTTTTCCTCGATTATTATGCAACCGGTAAACTTGATGTCGACACTGCGGCAAGCGTTATCACTGGTATCGCAGAAGGCTGTAAACAATCAGGCTGCGCATTAGTTGGCGGCGAAACAGCAGAAATGCCCGGCATGTACCATGGGGAAGATTACGACGTTGCAGGTTTCTGTGTCGGTGTCGTCGAACGCTCCGAGATCATCGATGGCAGCAAAGTCAGTGCAGGGGATGCATTAATTGCTTTAGCCTCAAGTGGTCCTCATTCAAATGGTTATTCTTTGGTACGTAAAATTTTAGACGTTAGCCAAACTAATCCGGAAACCACACAATTAGACGGTAAACCTTTAGCTGACCATTTATTAGAACCAACCCGTATTTATGTTAAAAACGTATTAGAACTGATTGCTAACCGTGATATCCATGCAATCGCACATATCACAGGGGGTGGTTTCTGGGAAAATATTCCTCGTGTATTACCTGATAACACCCAAGCAATTATTGATGGAAATAGCTGGCAATGGCCTGCTGTCTTTGACTGGCTACAACAAGCTGGTGATGTCAGTACCCACGAAATGTACCGCACTTTTAACTGCGGTGTGGGCATCATCGTCGCCTTACCACCAAGTGAAGTTGAAGCTGCTTTAGCATTATTAACCCAACTTGGTGAAAAAGCTTGGCAAATTGGTACTATTGGTGAGCTTCCTGTGGGGGAAGAGCAGGTTGTGATCCGCTAATGAAGAAAATTGTTGTTCTCATTTCAGGCAGTGGTAGTAATTTGCAGTCATTAATTGATAGCTGCCATTCAGGGGAAATTGATGCTCAAATTGCCGCGGTTGTGAGCAACCAAGGCAACGCTTATGGTCTTGTCCGTGCACAGAAGGCTGGGATACCCGCCTTCTACCTTGATGCGACACAATATACCGACCGCCAAGCTTATGACACCGCCCTGTTAGAATATATTGAACAATACCAGCCAGATTTAATTGTTCTAGCTGGTTTTATGCGGGTTTTAACTGCACCTTTCGTTAATCACTTTACGGGGAAATTGCTCAATATCCACCCTTCTTTATTGCCCAAATACCCTGGGTTACACACTCATCGGAAGGCGCTGGAAAATGGCGATAAAGAACATGGTACATCCGTACATTTTGTTACAGAACAGCTTGACGGTGGGCCTGTAATTTTACAAGCCAAAGTACCTATTTTCACTGGTGATACCGAAGAACTTCTTATTGAGCGCGTAAAAACGCAAGAACATACCATTTACCCAATCGTTGTTGAATGGTTTATTAGTGGCCGTTTGTCGATGCACGATGGTAACGCGTTATTAGACAACCAAATTTTACCACCGAATGGTTATTCTATTGCATCATCAACGCTATAATTTATATTGTTAGCTAAGGGCGGAGTTTCCGCCCTTTTCTCTTTTATTTTTAGCGGTTAATCAAATCCCTCTGCATAAAGTGAACTATTCTTCAACAAGGAGTAGATCTGTCTGTGCTGTGTCATTATTTTATCGAAAAACCATGTTATCCTAGACGCAACGTTTTTATAAATAACATTTTACTCACTAACTTAGAGGTGTTTTATGACTACCGGGCAAGTTCATCCGTTTAGGTTGCGCCCACTTGAACGTGAAGATTTAGCATTTATTCATCAACTTGATAATAATGCCAGTGTTATGCGTTACTGGTTTGAAGAGCCTTATGAGGCCTTTGTTGAGCTAAGCGATCTTTACGATAAACATATTCATGACCAATCCGAACGGCGCTTTATTGTTGAGAATGATAGCGAAAAAGTGGGTTTAGTTGAGCTTGTTGAAATTGACTATATTCACCGTCGCTCTGAATTCCAAATTATTATTGCACCAAGCCATCAAGGTCGTGGCCACGCAAGTCGTGCAGCAAAGCTTGCAATGGACTATGCTTTCTCTGTATTAAATTTATATAAACTTTACCTAATTGTTGATAAAGAAAATATCAAAGCTATCCATATTTATAATAAACTAGGCTTTCATACTGAAGGTGAGTTGATTGACGAATTTTTCGTAAATGGGCGCTACCACACGGCTATCCGCATGTGTATTTTCCAGCATCAATATTTTGCGATGAAACAACAGTCTGCTAACCCAGAAAGTGTTGTTGCTCAAGATAAAGCGATTAAACAACATATTTAGTTAGCTGGCTGAAATCAAAGCCTTAAAAAGTAACAAGCGTCTAATACGGAGTTATAATGTCCCAAGAACGTCTCTATCATGAAAAAGAGTTAAGCTGGCTATCTTTTAACGAGCGCGTTTTACAAGAAGCAGCCGATAAGCGTAACCCTCTTATTGAGCGTATGCGTTTTTTGGGCATTTACTCCAATAACTTAGATGAGTTTTATAAAGTTCGTTTTGCTGATGTGAAACGCCGGATTTTAATCAATGAAGAACGCGGCTCAGCAAGTGGTGCCCGTCACTTATTAAAGCGCATCCAATCTAAAGTTGCCAAACAGGAACAAGAGTTTGACGTTCTGTATAATGATTTGTTACTTGAAATGGCTCGTAACCAAATATTTTTAATCAATGAACGGCAAATTTCCCCACGTCAGCAGATTTGGTTACGTCAGTATTTCCGGCAAAATCTACGCCAGCACATCACCCCCATTTTAATCAATCCAGATACTGATTTAGTCGAGTTTCTGAAAGACGATTACACCTATCTTGCGATAGAAATCATTAATGGTAACCACATTCAATACGCCTTATTAGAAATTCCATCTGATAAAGTTCCAAGGTTTGTTAACTTACCACCAGAAAAGCCGAAAAGACGTAAATCAATGATATTAATTGATAATATCTTACGTTATACCCTCGATGAAATTTTTAAAGGTTTTTTCGATTATGATGAGCTCAACGCCTATTCGATGAAAATGACCCGTGATGCCGAATATGACATCGCCTCAGAAATGGAATCGAGCTTGCTTGAGATTATGTCTTCAACGTTAAAGCAACGTTTAACCGCAGAGCCAGTTCGTTTTGTGTATCAACGTGATATGCCTGATGAAATGGTTGCTTTGTTACGTGAAAAATTGGGGTTATCTAATGACGACTCGGTCATTGCAGGTGGGCGCTATCATAACTTTAAAGACTTTATTAACTTCCCTAATGAAGGGAATAAAAACTTATTAAACAAACCTCTACCAAGGTTACGTCACCGCTGGTTTGATAATTTCCGCAATGGCTTTGATGCTATTAGAGAACGTGATGTACTGCTGTATTACCCTTATTATACCTTTGAGCATACTTTAGAATTACTGCGTCAGGCTTCCTTTGACCCTAATGTATTGTCGATAAAAATCAATATCTACCGTGTTGCGAAAGACTCTCGCATCATTGATTCCGTGATCCACGCCGCCCATAACGGTAAAAAGGTCACAGTGGTAGTTGAACTGCAAGCACGTTTCGATGAAGCCGCTAATATACATTGGGCTAAAAGACTAACCGAAGCGGGTGTCCATGTTATTTTCTCTGCCCCTGGCCTGAAAATTCATGCGAAATTATTTATCATTTCACGTATGGAAGAAGGCCAAATTATCCGCTATGCCCATATTGGGACAGGTAATTTTAATGAAAAAACCGCTCGGTTATATACCGACTATTCATTACTCACCGCTAACGAACAAATCACTAATGAAGTGCGCCGAGTATTTAGTTTTATTGAAAACCCGTACCGCCCAGTCACCTTTGACAACTTAATGGTCTCACCACAAAATACTCGCATTAAATTAATGGCTTTAATTGACCAAGAAATAGCCAATGCACTTTCGGGGCTTCCAAGCGGCATTACATTAAAAATTAATAATTTAGTTGATAAAGAACTCACTGATAAACTGTATGATGCCTCTAATGCAGGGGTTAAAATTCGTTTATTAGTCCGTGGCATGTGTTCTTTAGTGGCAGGTCAATCGGGGTACAGCGAAAATATTCAAGTCACCAGCATCGTTGACCGCTTTCTTGAACATGACCGCGTCTATGTTTTCACTAATGCAGGGGACGAAAAAGTGTTTATTTCATCAGCGGATTGGATGACTCGTAACATAGACTATCGTATTGAAGTTGCAGTGAGTTTAGTTGATCCTCATTTAAAACAACGTGTTTTAGATATTCTAGAATTGCAATTTAGCGATACAGTAAAAGCCCGTTATGTTGACAAAGATTTGAGTAATCATTATGTTCCTCGCGGAAATAAGCGAAAAATACGTTCTCAACTTGCTGTTTATGAATATTTAAAATCACTTGAAACACCAGATACCAGAGCTTGATACTATGCCAATAACCTCAACATCATCACCAAGGCCACAAGAAATTGCGGCAATAGATTTAGGCTCAAACAGTTTTCATATGGTCATCGCACGTGTTGTCAATGGGGCATTACAAGTGCTCACCCGCCTTAAAAAGCGTGTCCACCTTGCTGATGGGCTGAGTGATACCAACGAACTCAGTGAGGAGGCAATGGAACGAGGGCTTTCTTGTTTAGCTTTATTTGCAGAGCGTTTGCAGGGTTTTTCGCCTGATAATGTTTGTATTGTTGGCACCCACTCATTACGCGTTGCAACCAATGTGAAGCAGTTTTTGCAACGCGCCAAAGAAATTATCCCCTATCCCATTGAAATTATTTCAGGCCAAGAAGAAGCAAGGCTAATTTTTATGGGAGTTGAGCACACCCAGCCGGAGAAAGGTCGCAAGCTTGTTCTTGATATCGGGGGCGGCTCTACGGAAATCGTTATCGGTGAAAAATTTGAGCCACTACTCATTGAAAGCCGCAGAATGGGTTGCGTCAGTTTTGCTCGCACTTACTTTCCAAACGAAACCATTTCCCCTGATTTTTTTAATCGTGCTTATCTTTGCGCCTGTTTAAAATTAGAAAGTACGGCTATTTTATTTAAAAAATACACATGGGATGTTGCAATGGGGGCTTCTGGCACAATTAAAGCAACACATAGTGTATTACAAGAACTTGGCTATAAAGACGGTATTATTACTCGAGAACGACTGGCTGAAATTAAACAAATGGCGTTGAAATATAAGTCATTTAGCGCATTAAACATTCCCGGCTTGTCCAACGAGCGCAAGCAGGTTTTCGTTCCAGGACTGGCTATTTTATTGGCTGTATTTGATTCATTAGATATTAAAGAATTACGGTTATCCGATGGTGCTTTACGTGAAGGGGTTCTGTATGAAATGGAAGGCCGTTTTCGCCACCAAGATATCCGTCAACGCACTGCATTAAGCCTTGCCGAGCACTATAATATTGATAGAGAACAAGCAAAGCGCGTTCTAAAAACCATGGAAGAGCTGTATTACCAGTGGGGTCAGCAAAACCCCAAACAGCTTAATCCTCAACTAGAATCTATTTTGATTTGGGCTGTTATGCTGCATGAAGTCGGGTTAAGTATTAATCATAGTGGCATGCACCGCCATTCTGCCTATATTTTACAAAACACTAACCTACCCGGTTTTAATCAAGAGCAGCAATTATTATTAGCCACGCTAGTCCGTAATCACCGTCGAGCCATAAAATATGACGATATTCCCAAATTTAATCTGTTTAAAAGAAAACAATTTATGCCGCTAATTCAAATCTTGCGGCTTGCCATATTATTAAATAACCAACGCCAATCAACAACAACCCCGACTTCATTACGAATAGAAACAGATGAATGCCACTGGGCACTCTATTTACCAGAGGAATATCTCGTGCAGAATGCCTTGATGGCCCTGGATTTAGAAAAAGAAAGTGATTATTGGGAGGATGTTCCTGGTTGGTCATTACGTATTAGTGCGGAAACCAAGTAACTTACGCCATTATTGTAGTGATTTCTTCTGATTTTATTGGTTGATTACTGTGAAATCACTGCCTATTTAATTCAACTGTTTGAAATATTATTTAAATGGGCGACAATAATGATAATAAATTTCGTCCCCTCGTAGGCGAATTAATATAAAGCGCTGTGCGCTGTTATTGCTTTAAGGATTAAAATGTCACAACCTGCTTTCTCAATCGATGCGGTACCAACAGTAAACCCGCACTCACAAAAACTGGCGCATATCCGCCAGCAAATTCTGACGTTATTTTTAGACGACGAAGAGTTCGTCCATGCGCTTGTTGAAAATGATCAACACGTCAGTATTGATGACAAAGCAATTAGTGAAAAAATCAATACTGTAAAAGAGTTACTTCTTGACCTGCACACCGCTGATATCGCGGATATTTTAGAGATGCTCCCATACGATGAGCGTCTCGCATTATGGCGTCTTGTTGATAATAACGAACGCGGTGAAGTGCTAGTTGAAGCCTCTGTTTCTGTCTGGGACAGTCTAATCAAGGATATGTCAGATAGAGAACTTCTGCGCGCAGTTGCTAACCTGCATGTTGATGAGCAAGCTTATATCGCGGAACACTTACCCCGCGATACGATGCGTAGATTGCTAACCTATTTAGAACCCAGCTTACGTAGCCGCATCCGAGAAGTCTTGCAATACGCAAAAGATAGCGTTGGGCAAATGATGGACTTTGAGTTCGTCACCGTCCGTCCAAATGTGGCATTAAAAACGGTTCAACGTTATCTACGGCAACGAGGCAAAATCCCAGAAGCAACGGATAAAATTTTCGTTGTAGATAACAATAATTATCTACAAGGTGAATTACCATTAACCACGATTTTAACACAATCACCCGATAAAATCGTTGCTGAGGTTATGCGAACAGACACCGTCACCTTCTTACCCGATGAAAAAGGCGAAGATGCAGCAAGCGCGTTCGAACGCTATGACTTAATTTCCGCCGCTGTCGTAGACAGCAATGGCTTGTTAATGGGCCGTCTCACCGTTGAAGATATCGTTGATAACATCAGCGAAGAAAATGATAACAGTATTCGTCGTATGGGGGGGTTAAGCCCTGAAGAAGATGTCTTTGCTCCCGTAGGCCAAGCAGTCAAAACCCGTTGGACATGGCTTGCTATCAATTTATGTACCGCCTTTGTCGCTTCCCGAGTTATCGGGGTGTTCGAAGATACGATTTCCCAATTAGTTGCCCTCGCCACTTTAATGCCTATCGTCGCTGGTATTGGCGGTAACACAGGTAACCAAACTATCACTATGATTGTCCGTGCTATAGCGCTTCACCAGATTCAAAGCGGTAGTTTCTCTTTCTTAATGCTCAGGGAGCTTGGCGTTGCCTTTATTAACGGTATTGTTTGGGGAGGTATAATGGGTGTCGTTACCTACTTCCTCTATGGCGATATTGCGATGGGAGCAGTCATGACACTGGCTATGGTTCTAAACTTATTAATGGCTGCGATTATGGGTGTGCTTATCCCGCTAATCATGATAAAACTAGGTAAAGACCCTGCTATTGGCTCCAGTGTGATGATCACTGCAATTACAGATACAGGCGGTTTCTTTATTTTCCTAGGCTTAGCCACCCTTTTCTTAGTTTAGCTGTCTCTATGCATGTCCAGTTACCTTTCTGGGCATGCGTCTTTATCACTAGTAATCTCTTTCTTTAATACATTTCAAATTGTTAACTTTTAGTCACTGTCGGCTCTTTAGTCATGTTCATTTTTGCTAAAGATATTTAGTTAGAATAATGACTATTTAGGATCACAGTATTTCCCTAGCAACTCTTATAATATTTTTTGTTATTCAAAAACGTAAGAAATTATTAAATTAATATTAATTAGCTAAATAAAACCCTGTTTTCGATATACGATATTCTGCAAATTTCATAATATTAACATCATATAAGGCTATTCACTGCCAGAGTGGGCGCTTAATTTAACTAATAGCAACTAACCAGAATATGATTCTTGTTTTTGGTGCCGAGGTTTACAAAATATAGAATTTCCTGCTATAAATAGCATATGCAAAAAGATACTGTGTATTAAACTAAGTTATACCCATCCAACGTTTATGCCTCTTATCTGCACCCAATAAATATGATTAACTCATTATTTTGAGCAACTGCTTGTTATCTTGAATTTATCCTATACTGATATTTCAAGTATTTTAGAAGGAAAGTGTTATGACATCGCAACCAGCCAGCCAACCCTCGGCGCGGCCCTTGGGTAAAGAAGATTATAAAACATTAGGTTTATCCTCTTTAGGGGGTACGCTTGAGTTTTATGATTTTGTTATTTTCGTTTTTTACGCAAAAATTATTTCTCAGCTATTTTTTCCTGGGGATAACGAATTCCTTGCGTTAATGGCTACTTTAGGGTTGTTTGCTGCTGGTTACCTAGCTCGCCCACTTGGTGGGATTATTATGGCCCATTTTGGGGATAAAATTGGTCGTAAGAAAATGTTCACCTTAAGTATTTTCTTAATGGCATTCCCTACCTTTGTAATCGGTTTCCTGCCAACCTTTGAAACAATTGGTGCAGCAGCACCGTTATTACTATTATTGATGCGCATTATGCAAGGTGCTGCCATTGGTGGGGAAATGCCTGGGGCTTGGGTGTTTATTGCCGAACATACCCCTAAACAACGTTATGGCTTAGGGGTTGGGACATTAACGTCAGGTATTACAGGTGGTATTTTACTTGGTTCTATCGTGGCCATTATTATTGAGCGTTCTTATACCACTACTGAAGTCCACGACTTTGCATGGCGTATACCGTTTATTCTCGGGGGTATTTTTGGCTTTATCTCCGTGTATTTGCGCCGTTTTTTACAAGAAACCCCCATATTTAAAGAGCTAGCCGCGAAAAAAGCATTATCTCAAGAGTTACCCGTCAAAACGGTCATTAAATCACACAAACAAGCTTGTATGATTACCGCCGCGCTAACTTGGTCCTTATCAACAGCGATTGTTGTCACTATTTTGATGACCCCAGATGTCGTTTTAAAAGGGATCTACAATATTGACCGCAATATTGCATTGCAAGCCAACTGTGCTGCGACATTGACCTTAACTTTAGGCTGTATTTTCTGGGGATGGTTAGGCGATAAAACAGGGACTCGGACATCCATGACTTTGTCTTGGGGTGGTTTAGCTGTTACCGCGATTTATTTCTATTCATCGTTATCTTCAGATATTTCAGCAACTAGCTTAATTTTTAACTATGGCTTAATGGGCTTTTTTGTTGGTGCAATTGCCACAACGCCTATTATCAGCACACGTGCATTCCCACCTGAAATCCGTTATTCAGGGCTGTCATTTGCTTACAATGTTGCTTATGCGATTTTTGGTGGTTTAACCCCAATCCTGACGGGCGCATGGTTACAACAGTCTCATATGGCACCTGCATACTATGTAGCAGGCGTATCATTATTAGCTGTAGCGGTCGCATTTTTACCACTTTCATGGAAAGGTTGGACGGCAAACAACCAAGACAGTGAAGGCCACTCTACCGTTTTAAATACGAGTACAACACCGTAATTAAATCGTTACCATCAAACGGTCTGATGTGCCTATATTGGTGTCAGACCGTTTTTATTTATTCCATTTTGCTATATATCTAGACCAATAATTTGCTGTACTCTGCCATTTTGTATTAAGCCCGTATTATCGCTACTCGATGCTAAATGATCACTGCTTGATGAACCATCTTCCTTAAAAGCGCTTATATATGAAGCCATGATTTGCTCACATTGTTTATATTGCTCACTTGTTATTGACGCTATCGTATGTTTGTTAAATTTATCTCTTATAATCAACTTTTTAATATCTTTTTCTTTTTCTGCTATTTGTTGTTTAAGGTTTCTTTGTTCGCTACATAATGATAGAATTTTATTCAAGAGCTCATCTTTCTTAGCTCCACTCGGCGTGCTTTTTAATATTTCCTTTTTTTCTATTATTTCTACCCCTATTTTTTTCAAATTGTCATTAAATTCTTTATATTTCAAAAACTCATCCCCAAAATAGTCAATACCGCTATAGCTGTCTGCTTTATCAAGCTCTACAATTTCCTTTTTTTCTTTTAGTAAATTCTTAATTAGCCTATTTTTCTTAGTATCAAATTCCTGTTCAGTCATTAGTATTTCATCTGTTAAATATCCGATTTCTGGGAAGTACACTTCTGCATTAGCATGAAAATAAGCCATCTTTCTCACATGAGCATCATAATATTTATTGGTGTCAAAATTAAAGGGGGCTGAAGACCTTTCATTTGGGTAGTGATGATGATTATCACTGCAACAGAGTTGCTTTTGGGTTATCAGAATAGCATCATTTATATGATGCTTTATATTATAGGTGTTATCTATGTATTGTACTTTACTTCTATAGCTAGATATAATTTCTGTCAAATAGCGATTCATTCTTATAGCATATATATCCTTCTTTGTAGGTATATTGGCGAATTTTTTTACAATTTCGTTTATATACCCCTCCCATTTCATCGGCTTTTTTTGTGTGGTTTTTAAAAAACCTTCTATATACCCCTCATTATACTGGGGCATTCTTTGCGTAATATTAGTGATTTTTTCTATATAGCCATTGTATGTTTCGGTATATTTTTTTATTAGCTTTTCGCTTTTTTTCTCGAACTTTAGTTGAAGAGTATCTAGTTTATATCCTATCTCAATTCGTCTATTTAGCTTATTTTTATCTATACCTGTTTGTTCGCTTATTTTATTTATCTTTCTACGTAACAGTTCAAGTTCAATTGTTTTTTTGTGCTGGTTTACTCGTTTTTTTAACTGTTCTATCCTAGTTTTAACTAAATCCATATATGCTCTCCTATAGATAAATAATTAAATGGCCCCTAATTTAATTTGATATTAATTTTAGGAACCATTTTGTTAATACTAACTAAAGTGTTGCAATAGGTAATTCAAATGCATAATGAATATATTTAAATCCACTATCTTGGTTTACAGAGGTTACTTCATCTAGTGGAAAGCTGTTTGATGCTGAAACCAATACATCACTTTGTACTGTGGTTTGTACGTCTAATAAATTAATATTATCAAGCATAGCCAATATTTCTTGTGCTTCAGAACCGATTGTTTCCATTTCAGGAAAATTCATTTTATAACGCTCGATATGGTTAGACTCCACATTTTTAGCTACTTGTGCAGATAAATTTAAATTCTGAACTTGAGAAAATATTTCTTTCACTTCTGAAACTAGCATTTCTACCTCAGTATCAACTCCTGCCTTCCTATCATTATTTATAGGCATTGCAGCATTAATGTGCTTATTCATCTTTACGTCTTTTTCTGTACCGAGAGTTTGTGCTGAAAAAGTTTTAGCGTCATAAATGATGTCTGATAAAATTGAAGTATCGTATAAAATCATTGATTAATTCCTTTTAATATATACAGTTATTAAATTTCTAGACTCTTTTCAAAGAGTGAGCAAACGTTATTATTTTTATATTAATTAAACTAATTTTTAATTAATATAAAACAAATTAATTCATTTAAAGATCAAACTTGTAAGTTTTATTAGATTGATTTTTAATGCTTTTTTGGGATTTTGTTGTTTTTGGAGAATGTCCTAAAATTGTTCTATGCTTAACAATTAATCACTATATGCAGCAAAGCAAACATAAATTGACACTTATTCATATTTCCTCCATTTTTCTTTGTACCTATCACGTTAAACTATTAATATGCCTAACTAACTCTTTTCAGTTAGTTTTTTTGCTCTAAAAACTCACTGAGCTTCCTTTTTTGTATTGAGCGACCAACCCAAAATGAATAAACAAAATCGCCGTAAAACATTGACTCGTTCTACTATTTTCGTTGCTATCCTTGTTGCAGCCGGAGCCTCTTGGTATTTTTATCAACAATCACAACAATCTGAAGCGCCTAATGCCAGTAACGTGGCAAAACCTAACTCACAACGCAGCGCCATGGGACGTCCACCTAGGGTACTCGCCCCTGTCCAATTTGCACTGGCAGAGCAAAAAGAGGTACCACGTTTTCTATCGGGGCTCGGTACAGTTCAAGCCGCTAATGTTGTCACCGTCACTAGCCGCGTTGAAGGCCAACTGATGCAGCTTTATTTTACTGAAGGTCAACATGTCAATGCCGGTGATTTACTGGCTCAAATAGACCCTCGTCCATTTGAAGTTCAGCTTTCACAGGCGCAAGGACAACTTGCTAAAGACAAAGCAACGTTAGCCAATGCACAGCTAGATTTGACTCGCTATCAAAAACTTGCTGGCAGTAACGTTATTTCACAACAAGAATTAGACAATCAAAAAGCTGCCGTTTTGCAAGCTCAAGGGAGTATTAAAGTCGATCAAGCCGCGGTGGATAATGCAAAATTACAATTAGCTTACAGTAAAATCACAGCGCCAATTTCTGGACGAGTTGGCCTAAAACTTGTTGATGTCGGTAATTTTATTCCCTCAGGAACTTCAACTCCGATTGTTGTGATCACTCAAACGCAACCCGCTGATGTGCTCTTCGCTTTACCAGAAGGGGATATTCCTGCTATCCAACAAGCTCAATCTTCAGGTCAAAAAGTTTTAATCGAAGCTTGGGATAGAAATAATATTGCCCTGATCGCTAGTGGTGAATTATTAAGTACCGATAACCAAATTGATGCCGCCACCGGAACATTAAAAATTAAAGCCCGCTTCACGAATGAAGATGAAACATTATTTCCTAATCAATTTGTTAATATAAAAATGCAAGTCGAAACCTTGCAAGATGCCGTGGTCATCCCAACTGCCGCACTACAAATGGGTAACGATGGCCATTATGTCTGGGTTTTAAGTGACGATAATAAAGTCAGTAAACACGCTGTCACTGTTGGGATGCAAGATAGCCAGCAAGTGGTTATTGAAAGTGGGCTAGCAGCGAATACCAAAGTGATTACGGATGGTGTTGATAAACTGACTGATGGCACCACCGTAGAAGTCGTTAACCCTGAGAGTATTGCAAAAAAAGCCCAAACGCCTCGTAAAGATAAACCAAATAGCGCGGAGAAAGCGTAATGCAGCCTGAAATGCCAAAAGGCGGTGGTCCTTCTCGCTTATTTATTTTACGCCCTGTCGCCACGACATTATTCATGGTGGCTATTTTACTCGCAGGGATCATTGGCTATCGTTTTTTACCTGTTTCGGCGCTTCCAGAAGTCGATTACCCAACAATTCAAGTCGTTACACTCTACCCAGGCGCCAGCCCAGACGTGATGACCTCTGCGGTCACCGCCCCTCTGGAAACTCAGTTTGGCCAGATGTCAGGCTTAAAACAGATGTCATCGCAAAGTTCAGGCGGTGCATCGGTAATCACGTTAATGTTCCAACTCACCTTACCTTTAGAGGTTGCGGAGCAAGAAGTTCAAGCCGCGATAAACTCAGCGAGTAGCCTATTACCTTCTGATCTGCCTTATCCACCAATTTATAATAAGGTTAACCCAGCTGATCCACCGGTTTTAACCTTAGCGGTTACCTCTGATGCGATGCCGTTAACACAAGTTCAAGATATTATCGAAACACGTATTGCACAGAAAATTTCCCAAGTTAATGGTGTAGGTTTAGTGACACTAGCCGGTGGTCAACGCCCTGCGGTACGGGTAAATTTAAACCCACAAGCCATGGCAGCAAAAGGCTTAGATAGCGAAACTATTCGCTTAGCAATTAATAACGCGAATGTTAACTCTGCAAAAGGGAGTTTTGATGGCCCGACCCGTGCAGTCACCTTGTCTGCTAATGACCAAATGAAATCCCTTGATGATTACCGCAAACTTATTGTGGCTTTTCAAAATGGTGCTCCTGTCCGACTTGGTGATATTGCGACCATAGTACAAGGTGCTGAAAATGCCTATTTAGGTGCTTGGGCTAACAATCAACAAGCTATTGTTATTAATGTACAGCGCCAACCCGGTGCTAACGTTATTGAAACGACAGATACTATCCGTGCCTTATTGCCTGAGTTAATTGAAAGTTTACCTAAATCAGTGAATGTCGATATTCTAACGGATAGAACCAGCACTATCCGTGCCTCGGTCAGTGATGTTCAGTTTGAGTTAATGTTGGCAATCGCCCTTGTTGTAATGGTAATTTACCTGTTTTTACGCAATGGGATAGCCACATTGATCCCAGGAATTGCGGTGCCACTTTCCTTAGTTGGTACTTTCGCAGTGATGTATTTCTGCGGTTTCTCTGTCAATAACCTCACGCTGATGGCCCTGACTATTGCGACAGGGTTTGTCGTCGATGATGCAATTGTGGTAATCGAAAATATTTCCCGTTACCTTGAACAAGGGGATAAACCCTTAGTGGCGGCATTAAAAGGCGCAGGGGAAATCGGTTTTACTATTATCTCCCTCACCTTTTCATTAGTGGCTGTGTTAATTCCATTATTATTTATGGGGGATATTGTTGGTCGACTATTCCGCGAATTTGCCATTACCCTTGCCGTCGCAATTTTAATTTCTGCGGTGGTTTCTCTGACTTTAACACCGATGATGTGTGCTCGCTTATTAAAACCTGAATCGCAACATAAACATAACCGTTTTGAATTAGCCTGTGAGCGTTTTTTTGACCGTATGGTGGCCGGTTATGCGATTTGGCTAAAACGTATTCTAAATCACCAATGGTTAACCCTGTCAGTTGCTGTGGGCACCATGGTATTGACCGTATTGCTTTATATGTGGATACCGAAAGGTTTTTTCCCATTGCAAGACAGTGGAATTATCCAAGGTTCAATTGAAAGCCGCCAATCTATCTCGTTTGCGGCAATGGCACAAAAACAACAAGAGGTCGTCTCTAAACTATTAGCCGACCCTGCCGTTGATAATGTCACCACCTATGTCGGCGTCGATGGCACCAATGCAACGCTTAATAATGCACGTATTCAAATTACGTTAAAACCACTAGATGACCGAGCAGATCGTGTCGTGGCAATTATTGACCGATTGCAACAATCAGCAGACAAAATTTCTGGCATCAATTTATATTTACAACCCATGCAAGACTTGACCATTGATACACAAGTGGCACGTACTCAATATCAATTTACCTTGCAAGCCGGTTCTTTAGATGAATTAGCAACTTGGGTGCCTCAGCTATTAACCGCGTTAGAGCAACAACCTGAGTTAGCCGATGTCAGTAGCGATTGGCAAAATAAAGGGTTAGTCGCTTATGTTAATGTTAATCGCGATACTGCCAGCCGTTTTGGTATCACTATGTCTGCAATTGACAATGCCTTATATAATGCATTTGGCCAACGCATGATCTCGACCATTTATACCCAATCTAATCAATATCGCGTCATTTTAGAGCATGATACCCAAACCCGTCAGGGGATAGATGCACTAAACGATGTTCGGTTAAAAGGGACTGATGGCGCGATGGTCCCATTAAGCACACTAGTCAATATTCAAGAAGGTACTGGCCCATTAGCGATTAATCACCTAGACCAGTTCCCTGCGGTTACCTTCTCATTTAACGTTGCCGAGGGTGCATCCCTTGAAGCCGCTGTTAATGCTGTCAAATACGCCGAATCGCAGATTGCCATGCCTAAATCCATTACCACACAATTCCAAGGCGCTACATTGGCTTTTGAAGCTGCATTAAGTAGTACTATTTGGTTAATTGCCGCAGCTATTATTGCGATGTATATCGTGTTAGGGATTTTGTATGAAAGCTTTATTCACCCCATTACCATTTTATCTACACTACCAACCGCTGGTGTTGGTGCGCTACTCGCACTGATGATGGCGGGAAAAGACCTCGATGTCATTGCCGTTATTGGTATTATCTTATTGATTGGTATTGTTAAAAAGAATGCCATCATGATGATTGATTTTGCCCTTGCGGCAGAACGTGAAAAAGGGATGTCCCCTTATGATGCGATTTACCAAGCTTGTTTACTGCGTTTTCGCCCAATATTAATGACCACAATGGCTGCCTTGTTAGGTGCACTGCCATTAATGCTGAGCACGGGTGTCGGAGCGGAATTACGTCAGCCTTTAGGGATCAGTATGGTTGGTGGGCTTATCATGAGCCAAATTTTAACCCTATTTACTACCCCTGTGATTTATTTATTGTTTGACCGTCTTTCTCATTATTTTAAGCGACGCCGTCAAACCAATAAGGCGCAGGTGTCATAATGAAGCGCTTTTTTGCCCTGTTTGTCAGTCGCCCTGTCGCGACCACACTTATCAGCGTCGCCATAACCTTATGTGGCGCTTTAAGTTTTCTATTTTTACCTGTTTCCCCGTTACCCCAAGTAGATTACCCCGTGATAAACGTGACAGCGTCACTTCCTGGGGCTTCACCAGAAACAATGGCATCCTCCGTGGCTACTCCCCTTGAACGCTCTTTGGGGAGTATTGCAGGGATCAGCGAAATGACATCCAGTAGTGCTCTAGGGCGAACAACAATCACCCTTGAGTTCAACCTAGATAAAGATATCAATAATGCAGCGCGTGAAGTACAAGCTGCTATTAATGCTGCACAAACACTACTGCCCAGCGGTATGCCAAGTCGCCCACGCTATTATAAATCCAACCCATCTGATGCTCCGATTATGATCCTAACGATGACATCAGAAACGATGAGCACTGGTGAAATTTATGATATTGCTTCAACACGCCTCGCTCAGCGTATCGCACAAATCGAAGGAGTCAGTGAAGTGTCCGTTGGGGGCGGTTCACTCCCTGCTGTTCGTGTTGAATTAAACCCAACCGCCTTATTTAACCAAGGCGTCTCTTTAGATGCCGTCCGGTCTGCGATTAGCAGCGCCAATGTTCGTCAACCTCAAGGGTATATTAATGATGATGAAAAACGCTATCAGGTACAGACGAACGATGAACTAAAAAAAGCGGCAGACTATCGCCCTATTATTGTTCACTACCGTGATGGTAATGCCGTCCAATTGAGTGATGTTGCTAACGTTAAAGATTCTATTGAAAACATTCGTGCGGCGGGTATGGCTGATGGCAAACCCGCTATTTTAATTGTTATACGCCGTGAAGCGGGTGCCAATATTATTGAGACAGTTAACCGCATACGCGCTGAATTGCCTGAATTCAATGACATGATCCCCGCCGCTATTGACTTAAAAGTCGCACAAGATAGAACGCCGACTATCCGTGCATCTTTAGCAGAGGTCGAACGCGCTTTATTGATTGCCGTTGCCTTAGTTATTTTAGTTGTTCTGCTGTTCTTACGCTCAGGTAGAGCGACTTTGATCCCTGCGATTGCCGTGCCCGTTTCGCTGATCGGGACTTTCACTGCTATGTATTTATGCGGGTTTAGCCTTAACAACTTATCATTAATGGCACTGACAGTGGCAACTGGTTTTGTGGTTGATGATGCCATTGTGGTGTTAGAAAATATCTCTCGCCATATTGAAAATGGAACTAAACCCTTTATCGCCGCAATACGAGGCGTCCACGAAGTTGGATTTACCGTTGTCTCTATGAGTATTTCTCTGGTAGCTGTTTTTATTCCGCTACTGTTAATGGACGGTTTGGTCGGCCGCTTATTCCGCGAGTTTGCAATTACACTTGCCACCGCAATTGGGATTTCACTGGTTATCTCTTTAACACTGACGCCAATGATGTGCGCTTATTTGCTGAAGAAACGCGGTAGTAATATCAAAGCAAAGCATCGGGGATTTGGTCGAGTATTACTACGCCTACAAGAAAGTTACGCAGTGGCTTTAAACTGGGTATTAAATCATCGTCGTAGTGTTCTAGCGGTATTATTCGCGACTATTGGGCTCAATGTTTACTTATATATTACCGTGCCAAAAACCTTTTTCCCTGAACAAGATACTGGCCGCATTATGGGCTTTGTCCGCGCTGACCAAAGTATTTCTTTCCAATCCATGAAAGAAAAAATGACCCGCTTTATGCAACAAGTGAAAGATGACCCCGCTACCGATAATGTCACTGGTTTTACGGGTGGCAGCCGTGTGAACAGTGGTTTTATGTATATTTCATTAAAACCCCTTAGCGAACGCACTGAAAGCTCGGCTCAAGTAATCAACCGGTTAAGATTGAAACTCGCCAATGAGCCTGGGGCTAATTTATTTATGATGCCCGTTCAAGATATCCGTGTCGGTGGCCGACAAGCCAATGCCAGTTACCAATTTACCCTTCTTGCCGATGAGCTATCTGCTTTACGCGATTGGGAGCCTGCTATCCGTAAAGCATTAGGCGATTTGCCCCAATTAACCGATGTTAACTCAGACAAAGAAGACAAAGGCGCTGAAATGGCCATTACCTATGATAGGGATTTAATGGCGCAGTTAGGTATTGATGTTCGTGAGGCCAATAGTTTACTGAATAATGCCTTTGGCCAACGTCAAATTTCTACCATTTATGAAGCAATGAACCAATATAAAGTCGTGATGGAGGTCGCTCCTGAATACACCCAAGATGTCAGTTCCCTCGACAAAATGTTTGTGATTAATAATCAGGGACAAGCGATCCCCCTTTCCTACTTTGCGCGTTGGCAACCCGCCAATGCTCCATTAAGTGTTAACCACCAAGGGCTATCCGCTTCATCGACCATTGCATTTAACGTAGCCGATGGTTATACCTTGGATGACGCAATGGTCGAAATTGAAAAAACAATGACCGCCCTTGGCGTTCCTTCAACAGTCAGGGGGAGTTTTGCGGGTACCGCACAAATATTCCAAGAAACGCTAAAATCACAATTATTCCTCATTTTAGCCGCAATTGTTACGGTGTATTTAGTTCTGGGAATTTTGTATGAGAGTTATATTCACCCACTGACCATTTTATCAACACTGCCATCAGCGGGTGTAGGTGCATTATTAGCCCTAGAATTATTTGACACCCCATTTAGTTTAATCGCCTTAATTGGCATTATGTTGTTAATCGGTATTGTGAAGAAAAATGCCATCATCATGGTCGACTTTGCTATTCAAGCACAAAGAACCGCGGGACTTACCGCTCGTGAAGCCATATTCCGTGCTAGTTTGTTACGTTTTCGCCCAATACTCATGACAACATTAGCCGCAATTTTCGGTGCACTTCCACTGATGTTAGGTAGCGGTGACGGTGCTGAATTGCGCCAACCCCTTGGTATCACAATCGTCGGAGGGCTCATTATGAGTCAGCTACTGACTTTATTTACCACCCCAGTTGTATACCTAAGTTTTGATAGTTTAAGACAATATTGGCAACGTAAAAGAACAATTCCAACGGCAGTTAGTGGAGAGTAATCATGAAAATCAGGCTTAATAGTGTAAGTACCCGACTTTTTGTGGCTATTTTTGCTACCTGCCTGTTGTTAGTGGTGATCATGCACCAAGGTGTGCGTATGAGTTTCCAACATGGCTTTATTGATTATATTAAAGAAAACGATCAACAACGCCTCGAACTCGTCTCTGCGGCACTCGCTGATCAGTATGAAGAAACGGGTAACTGGCGCTTTCTCCTTAGTGATGAAAGGACATTCTTTCGCATTTTGAGATCGGTTGAGCACCAACAGCATCGTGGACCCATGCGCCAACGTTGGCGCACCATATTTTGGGTCTATGACACGCAAGATACTCTGATCTTTGGTCGGGACACCCCCTTACCGAACAAGGTACTCCGTGAGCCTATCATCATTAATAACGGTAATACTGTTGGCTGGTTAGTGGCGAGTTATGAAGATGGCATTAGCAGTGCACTGGACCGACGGTTTGATAGTAAACAAATGTATACTAGTTGGGTTATCGCTGGCTTATCACTATTTGTCGCACTGATAGCCACTATCTTTCTTGCCCGCAGCTTTTTAAAGCCTATCAAGCGCTTGTTAGAAGGTACCAACCAACTTGCCAATGGGGATTTTACCACTCGAGTACCTGATACAGGCCGTGATGAACTCGGCCAATTAGCAAAAGATTTTAACCATCTCGCTTCGACTCTTGAAAAAAACGAGCAAATGCGCCGTGATTATATGGCGGATATTTCCCATGAATTGCGCACACCGTTATCGGTGCTTCGTGGGGAACTTGAGGCCGTACAAGATGGCGTACGCCAAGCGACACCTGAAACCATTAATTCATTACTAAATGAAACTCAAACTTTAATTAAGTTAGTCAATGACCTGCACCAACTTTCCCTATCGGACAGGGGTTCGTTAGTTTACCGCAAGCAATCAACCGATATTATCCCATTGATTGAAATGGCTATTGGGCAAGCTCGTTGGCGCTTAGAAACAAGGCAATTAACCGTTGAAAAGCAATTAAGCGAACAAGCAATTATGTTTGCAGATCCAGACCGCATAACCCAATTGTTTTATAATTTAATGGAAAATAGCCTGCGTTATACCGACCCTCAAGGAAAAATAGTCATTAAGGTGACACAAGGCCCACATCAACTTTGTATTGTTTGGCAAGATAGTGCCCCCGGCTTAACCACTGAACAATGCCAGCACTTGTTTGAGCGTTTTTATCGTGCAGAAGGCTCACGAAATCGCGCAAGTGGTGGCTCCGGTTTAGGGCTTGCCATTTGCTATAATATTGTTGAAGCCCATAATGGGGAAATTACTGCCACCCCTTCTTCATTAGGCGGTGTAAAAATAACCATTAATTTACCTATTCAATCAAAGGATAAAGGCCGTGACCATGGTGGAAAATAGCAATTTGACCGTATTGATAGTGGAAGATGAACCTAAACTTGGGCAACTCCTTTATGATTACTTACAAGCTGCTAATTACCAGCCCGCGTTACTTTCGCGTGGTGATGAAGTGCTCCCTTACGTACAACAACATCAGCCCGCGCTCATTTTATTAGACCTGATGCTACCCGGCTTAGATGGTATTTCAATTTGCCGCGAATTACGTAAATTCAGTGATATCCCTATTATTATGGTCACCGCCAAAACAGAAGAAATAGACCGTTTATTAGGGCTAGAAATTGGCGCTGACGACTATATTTGTAAACCATTTAGCCCACGCGAAGTCGTTGCTCGTGTTAAAACGATTTTACGTCGCTGCCAACCTAACATTGTTCCGCCACAACACCAAACCAAACTGATTATTGATGAAAATGCATTTCAAGTTCGTTATGGCTCCCAGTTACTTGAGTTAACTCCTGCTGAATTTAGGTTACTGAAATTTATGTCTGATAATGCGGGAACGGTTTTTTCGCGCGACCAATTACTTGATATTTTGTATGACGATCACCGTGTTGTTACTGACCGTACTATCGATAGCCATGTAAAAAACTTACGCCGCAAATTAGAATCTCTTGATAGCGAAAAAACTTTTATACGTTCAATCTATGGTCTTGGTTATCGGTGGGATGAATACTAACCAATAGACATACTATTTTTGTGGGATATTTGGATTTTGACTGAAATAGAGTTAAAATCGCCATCCCTTAAAAACACTATCTCTCCCGAGTTAGTGCTGACTTGACATCAGATAGAGAATAACCATGTTTACACCAGAGCTTTTATCCCCTGCCGGTTCATTGAAGAACATGCGCTATGCCTTTGCTTATGGCGCAGATGCAGTATATGCAGGACAACCTCGTTATAGCTTACGCGTACGTAACAACGAGTTTAATCACGAAAACTTAGCCAAAGGTATCCAAGAAGCTCATGACCTTGGTAAGAAGTTTTATGTGGTCGTTAATATCGCCCCACATAATGCTAAATTAAAAACCTTTATTCGTGATTTAACCCCAGTCATTGAAATGGGCCCCGATGCGTTAATTATGTCAGACCCGGGTCTTATCATGATGGTACGCGAAGCCTTCCCTGCAATGGATATTCATTTATCCGTACAGGCCAATGCGGTTAACTGGGCATCGGTGAAATTTTGGCAACAAATGGGCTTAACACGCGTTATTTTATCCCGTGAATTATCACTCGAAGAAATTGCAGAAATCCGCCAGCAAGTCCCTGAAATCGAGCTTGAGGTTTTTGTCCACGGTGCATTATGCATGGCTTATTCTGGTCGTTGTTTGTTGTCTGGTTATATTAATAAGCGTGACCCAAATCAAGGCACATGCACTAATGCTTGCCGCTGGGAATATAAAGTTCAAGAAGGCAAAGAAGACGATGTCGGTAACATTGTTCATATCCATGAGCCGATCCCTGTCCAGAATGTCGCACCAACGCTGGGTGCTGGCGCACCAACCGATAAAGTCTTCATGATTGAAGAAGCTAAGCGCCCTGGGGAGTACATGACTGCCTTTGAGGATGAGCATGGTACTTATATCATGAACTCTAAAGACTTACGGGCGATTGAGCATGTTGAAAACCTCACTAAAATGGGTGTTCACTCGCTTAAAATTGAAGGTAGGACTAAGTCATTCTATTATTGTGCTCGAACAGCACAAGTTTATCGCCGTGCGATAGATGATGCTGTTGCCGGTAAACCTTTTGACCCGACTTTGCTCTCCACTTTAGAAGGGTTAGCACATCGCGGTTACACCGAAGGGTTCTTACGTCGCCATACTCATGACGCCTATCAAACCTACGAATATGGCTATTCCGTCTCCGACACCCAACAGTTTGTGGGTGAATTTACCGGTAAACGTGTTAATGGGTTAGCAGAAGTCGACGTTAAAAATAAATTTAGTGTCGGTGATAGCCTAGAAATAATGACACCTGCTGGCAATATTGTCTTTACCTTAGAAGCACTAACAAACCGCAAAGGTGACGCTGTTGAAGTCGCTCCGGGTAATGGTCATATTGTTTATCTACCAATTCCTGAAGATATCGACGTCAATTTTGGTTTATTGATCCGCAACCTTGCTGGTGCGACAACGCGTGACCCACATCAAACTCAGTCAGAAAACCACCTTGCGGGTTAGTTAGATAAAGATAGGTTTACTAAAGTATCCTATAATATACAAGCTAAGAATTTGAAGGTTATTTATTCAAATTCTTAGCTTTTTTTGCTAATAATACCGTTGTTCATTTCACTTTACATGCTCTTCTCATTTGATAATCATTCTCGTCATTGACATTTTCATTAAAAAGTGCACCTAATATCCAATTTTATGCAACAGATCACATCAATTGGCTATTCAATATCGTATAGTCACTCTCGAAAACGAAGAACTAGAAAGTCATAAAATAAGACTAGGAACCACCTCCTTGGCTGGCTCAATCTCCCTTGAGCTAGCCATTTCTTTTTTGTTATTTTTTCTCTTTCTCCTATAATGCTCTTGCTCTCTCTTTTTCTGTAACAAAATAAGCAAAACTCTTTTATACTTATTTTAAATATTAGCCGCATGGATAAATATTTATGAGTAAATATCAATCAGCTATGCTTATTCTTAATGGTAAACAATCTAATAACCCCGAATTACGCAAAGCAATTGCTCACCTACGCGAAGAAGGCCATCAAATACAAGTGCGTATTCCGTGGGAAAAAACTGACACTCGCCAGTTTATCGCCCAAGGGATAGAAAACGGTGTTGACACCATTATCGCGGCTGGAGGTGATGGCACCATTAATGCGGTTGCAAGCACGTTGATGCAATTCCCCTCAGAGACACGCCCTACTTTGGGTATACTCCCCATGGGGACGGCAAATGACTTTGCCACCAGCGCAAATATTCCTTTAGATGTTGAGGCCGCATTAGCACTTGCGATAAAAGGCAGGTCGGTCGCCATTGATATCATACGGGTTAATGAAAAGTATTATTTTCTTAACATGGCAACAGGCGGTTTTGGTACGCGGATCACCACAGAAACTCCCGAAGCGCTAAAATCTGCATTAGGCGGTGCGGCTTATGTCATTAATGGCCTATTTCGCCCTGACACTCTAAAAACGGATATTTGCCATATTGAAGGCAACAACTTTAGCTGGGAAGGCGAAACTTTAGTTATCGCTATTGGTAATGGCAAACAAGCAGGTGGAGGGCAACAACTTACCCCTCAAGCATTAATTAACGATGGTGCCCTTAATTTATTGATTATCCCTGCCAGAGACGTGATCCCCGCATTTTTCACCAATTTATTTTCAACCGATAAGAATGAGCATCTTATTGAAAAGAAACTATCATGGATTAAAATTTCCTCTCCCCATGACATGATACTAAACTTAGACGGTGAACCCCTTTCAGGGGATACATTTACGTTTAAAGTACAAGCTGGTGCAATACAATGCCGATTACCGCCGCAATGTAACTTATTAGCTTAATACAATGAATTAGCCCTTGAAGAAGGGCTTAGCAATCACCACCATGCATGGAAATGGTGTACAGGGCCGATCCCTGTTCCAACTTCCAAACTATCCGCTTTTTCTAACGCGGCCTGCAAATAGGCCTTTGCTTCTGTGACAGTCGTCTGCCAATCTGCATAACGAGGTCGTAATGCAGCTAATGCGGCGGACAATGTACACCCAGTACCATGGGTATTTTTCGTGTTAACACGAACAGAAGTAAACCGCCACTCACCTTCTGGGGTAATCAACCAGTCAGGGCTTTCTGCATTGCTTAAATGCCCGCCTTTCATTAATACCGCTTGGCAACCTTTTTGAAGTAACTTATAACCTTGAGCTAGCATTTGGCTTTCATTTTGCGCTATTTTTTCATCGAGCAATACAGCCGCTTCTGGCAAATTTGGTGTGATGAGTGAAACTAACGGAATTAACTGTTGCCTCAGTGAGTCAACCGCATCAGGTAGCAGTAATGGATCGCCACTTTTGGCTACCATTACAGTATCCAAAACAACATATGGAATATTATACTGTTTCAGAGCCTCAGCCACTACGGTGATGTTACGTTGATTAAACAACATACCAATCTTAGCGCTATCGATCCGGACATCACTAAGTACAGACTCTAACTGCGCTGCAACAAACTCAGCAGGCAAATCCTGTACTGATTGGACGCCTTTCGTATTCTGAGCCACTAATGCCGTCATCACACTGGTACCGTAGGCCTCTAATGCTGAGAAGGTTTTTAAATCGGCTTGAATACCTGCCCCACCAGATGGGTCTGTCCCAGCGATGGTTAATGCGTTGATCCTCATGAGTGCCCTCCTTTTTATGTGAAAGCGTATGAATGCAACAATCACATTCACGCTAGAAATCTATTAGCCGTTATCAGTTACTGGAAATGTGCTTAAAACCAGACAATAAATTGCCATGATTGTCTCATATCATTTAACAAATACCAGCAATTAGTGTGTGAAATTGAATGACTTAGATTTAAAAAAGGTATATCTCACATAAAAAGGATTAATTCATCTTATAAATATACGTTAGGTAAATAAATATTCCTAACACCACGGCGCTGAAGTTGCTGGGCAAAATCGTCTACTTGCACTTTGGTTGCTGACGGCCAATTAGCCGCTTCATTTTTTACACCATGTTGCTGAAATGCATTAATTTTTACCCGTGTATCCGTAGGAAGCCTAGTTAAAAAATTCGCTAATTCATCAATATGATGTAAATAATCTGTTTGCTGCGGAATAAATAATAGGCGCAATTCATACAATTTATTCGCTTCAGCCAGCAATTGAATACTTTGAAATACCCGTTGGTTATCTCTACCCGTTAACCGCAATGCACATTCATCACTCCATGCTTTCAGGTCTATCATTACACCATCCGTATATTCGATAACTTTGCGCCAGCCTGTAGAAGCAAGATGCCCATTACTGTCAATAAAGCAGGTTAAATGATTCAGTTCAGGTGAGTTTTTAATGGTTTTAAACAAATCAATAATAAAAGGCAACTGAGTGGTCGCCTCCCCGCCACTGACCGTGACCCCATTGAGGAAGGCAACATTTCTCGATAGGCTATTTATAGCATCATGAACACTAAGAACCGTGGTCATTGGGCTCGCGTTTTTACTGCAAGTCTGCAAACACGTATCGCAAAGCTGGCAAGCTACGTTATCCCAAACGACTTGACCACCAATGAGTGATAAAGCACCGTGGGGGCAAGTTACAACGCAGTCCCCACAGTGATCACAAATAGCCATGGTATAGGGGTTATGGCAGTTTAAGCACCGTAAATTACACCCTTGCAAAAATATGACTTGCCGATTACCGGGGCCATCCACGCAAGAAAAAGGAATAACCTTATTCAGTATAGCGCATCGATTGCTCATGGCTAATCACTCGTTGCTGACGGGCGGTAATATTACAATTCTTAGTCGCTTCTTCCCCTAACCACGTTGTATTACTTCTAGAGCCTTCCGTTTTATACTTTTCAATATCAGATAAACGCACCATGTACCCGGTGACACGGACTAAATCATTACTTGCTACGTTTGCGGTAAATTCACGCATTCCGCAGCTAAATGCCCCTTTGCATAGTTGTAATAGTGCTTGTGGATTTTGTTTGATAGTTTCATCGATAGTCAAAATATCGCTGATGCCAGATAAATAGTATTTGTGATGAGGTGCCACCGTTTGGATATGTGAAACTGGGTCTGGCTCTTCCCCATATGGAATACGCGCCCCAGGTGTGGTTCCAGTATCAGAGCTAATCCCTGATTGCGCATGCAGCATTGCTCGGTTTTTATAACCATATTTTACGGGGGTCGTTTCAACGAAATCCGCCAGTTGCTCACTAATTTGATAAGCTAGCGGTAATGCAGGGGAATCTGGTGCGTAATGCCCTTGAATACCGTCTTTTTCCATCAAAATATTAACGGCTTCTGCTAATCCATAAATCCCAAACATCGGGGTAAAACGCTGCGGCTCAATTAACCCTTCATGCACAAGAAAACTGGTTTGGAAGAAATTAGATCCTTCAAATAAAAATGCACTACGCGTTTCGATTAACTCCATTTGCAATTCACAGTACTTTTTCAACTGGACAGTTAAAAAATCTGCCGCATTTTGGCTACGTAATGCAACTTCCCGTAAATTTAGCCGTACTAAAGTGCTACCACCACCCGCTATCGGTAGTGAGTTATAACAACTGACAATACCATAACCTAGGCCATCAAATGCCGCACTATGAATAATATCATTCGCAATATGTGGCTTACTACATTCACAAATATTTTCAATTACTTGAAGGAAAAGTGGTTCAGGGGTGCGCTGCGGGTGGTACACAAATGTTAAGTTCGGTGCAACTTGTTTTAACTCTGCGTCAATACGTAGAATCAAACGACAAATTAGGTTGTCATCTGGGCCAATATTCGCATGCATAAACGCATCCGGCAAAGTCCGGTCTAGCTGTATCCAAAATCGTTTTAATTTTGGATACAGCTGTTCCTCAGTAAGCTCGCCAACATAAGGCATCAATAGTTGGTCTAAATACCCAAGAAATACAGGAAAATTTGTTACCGACGGGACGTGATGATACACAATCATCAAGTGGTTTAATGCATCATCAAAATCCGCAGCAGGAGGAAGCTCTAAATAATCGGAACCTTGCTTAAGGTACTTAGCGTAATCAGGTAATACATAGCGAGGTTTATACGGCGCATTCCCTTCATACATATCGCAAATCACACCATTTTCTAATGCATCAGCTAAGGCTTGGCTGGTTGCTAGGTAAGGAATATGGCTATCCGCTTCTATCGCTAAAAAATTTGATTTTTGTTTAGGTGATAATATTTTATCCGTCGTAATCGCCAAACATTTGGCTTGATATTCAGTAAGTTGTTTCTGGCGCTTCATCATAGTGATGGTCCTCATTATTTAAGGCACTGATGGTTTTCCCTGCTACGTTCCAGAAATGATTACCACTAAAATGGTTAAAAATTACTATTTTATGAGACTCATCATCTGAAAAATCAAAGGAAAATCAGCCCTATCATCATTCACCTATTTGGCAGTTTGTATTTCCTATTTATAACTTCCATTTCATCCCATTGCGCCTACTGATTATTTGACATTCATCATGCTTTTTTGATTTGTTTACATCGTTTTTTCTATAAATGTCTACGCCATCTACATTATTAGCTGTATTCACTTATTTTCTTGAGATTACAAGTTGTTACTCACTCGCATTACGGGTGTCTCCTGCATTTTTTATCCCGTTTTCTACCACTTCTATCACTTTATACTTCGTCAATAGAATATCTATACTTAGTATTGATGCGTTTTTTAGGAAAATTGGACTCTTGGAATGGTTGTTTTATAAGCTAGAATTATACTTAATGTTAAATAGCTATGGTTTTGGACCTTCAAAATTAAACCGTTTTGATATGGCTATTGAGTTATTCCCCTTAACAAGGCAATAAATACTATGATATTGCGTATATCTTAATTAAAATAATTAGGCTCAAAATTATTATAATAATGCTAGTTTTATGATTATTAGCGAGCTAATTGTCATTATTATATCTGCGATACAAAACTGGATTTACAATGAGAGTTTATAAAAATATACAATTTATGGTAAGCGCATCATTCGTTATAGGCGCTGCAATCAGCATACCATCGCCCGCGATTGCCGACGGTCAATCAACAAACTTATGGAACAAGTTTACCAACAACGTGAGTAACACATGGGACTCCGATAAATATGAACTCTATGTTCCTGCCGTCACGTGGCATAACCGTGCAATGTATGACAAAAAGAAAACAGACGAATACAACGAAAGGCCTTGGGGGTTTGGTCTGGGTAAGTATCGTTATGATGAGGATAATGATTGGCATGCTCTCTACGCAATGGCATTCAAAGATTCACATAATGACTGGGAACCGATTGCTGGATATGCATTTCAAAAAATGTGGGTTCCTGGAGACATAGATGGTTTTCGCATGGGGGCTGGTTTTACCTTGAGTGTCACGGCGCGTCGGGACATGTTTTATATTCCCATCCCAGCGCCACTTCCCTTAGTGTCAGTGGAATATGACAAGCTCTCACTGCAAGCTACTTATATCCCAGGGACCTATAATAACGGGAACGTCTTATTTGCTTGGTTACGTTGGCAATGGTAATTAACCCTTTTTAGTGACCTGATGAGATACCATAAAAAATGGCCGGAGATTTTTATCTGCCGGCCATTTATATATAAATCAATTAACTAAGTTTGCTCTGTTTGTTGTTTTTTAGCAAGCCCCTGCTTTTTAGCCCCAGAGAATTGGTAACCGACCCATAGAACGGCTATCCACAACGGAATAATTAATACCGAAATACGTAAGCCATCCATCGTCAAAATAATCCCTAGAATCAATAGCAAAAAGGCTAGGCACAGGTAATTACCAAATGGATACCAAATACTTTTGAACTTCGTTTCAATGCCCTGTTTATTCATTGCAGCTCTAAACTTCAAGTTTGACACACAAATCATAATCCAGTTAAGAACCAATGTGGTTACCACCAGAGACATCAATAATTCGAAAGCCTTACCTTCCATCAGAAAGTTAATTAAGATCCCACCTGAAGTTGCAATACCAGAAACAAGTAGAGCCATAACAGGGACACCACCCTTATTCACTTTTGAAAGGAATTTTGGCGCATTGTTTTGCTGCGCTAAGCCATACAACATACGGCTAGTCGCATATGCTCCACTGTTATACACGGAGAGTGCAGCTATTAAAATAACGACATTCAACGAGTTTGCGACCAGTAAGTCACCTAACTCGTGGAAAATTAACACAAATGGGCTAGTCTTTCCGTCAAGGTCAACCCAAGGGTATAACGCTAACAACACCGCTAATGACCCAATATAGAAAATCAATATACGGTAAACCACTTGATTGATCGCTTTGGGTATACTTTTATCTGGGTTTTCTGCTTCAGCAGCCGTAATACCCACCAATTCCAAGCCACCAAACGAAAACATGATAATCGCAAGAGCCATAATTAGCCCATTAAAGCCATTCGCGAAGAAACCACCGTACTCCCACAAGTTACTGACTTTCGCCTGTGGCCCACCATGACCGCTTAATAATAAATAACAACCAAAGATGATCATGGCAATAACAGCAATAACTTTAATTAACGCAAACCAGAACTCTGTTTCACCATAAGAACGCACATTCACTAAATTGATGGCATTTACTGCGATAAAAAATACCGCGGCTGACACCCAAATAGGTAATTCAGGCCACCAATGTTGCATATATTTCCCTGCGGCAGTCAGTTCAGTCATCCCAACGAGGATAAACATCACCCAATAATTCCACCCAGACAGAAAACCTGCAAAACCGCCCCAATATTTAAATGCGAAATGACTAAATGAACCTGCCACAGGCTCCTGAACTATCATTTCGCCCAACTGACGCATAATGAGAAAAGCAATAAACCCACATAATGCATAACCAAGTAAAACAGATGGCCCTGCCATTTGAATTGTTGTTGCAATCCCGAGGAATAACCCTGTACCAACAGCGCCCCCCAAAGCAATCAACTGGATATGCCTATTTTTTAATCCCCGCTTTAGCGTCTGTTGCTGTTGCGCCATAACTTTACCCTTTCGTCCTATTACTTGCTTTTTATCGTCCAAAATTATGATAATCGTACAAGTTTATTTGAATTTTCTTATTAACACTACATTCTTCTGGCTCTGTTTCACATTAATACAGCCCATCAGGAGGTGTTATTAGTTGTTTTTATTTTTCATCGTATTACATAACGATACTGGCAGAAAATTATCCCGACTCAATATCAAGTATTGTGCATTAAAAAGCAAATTCAAAATGGTAACAAGTCAGTTACACCGCAAATACCAAAAATAAAGTTTTCTCCCCCTTGATCGCAAAGGCTGTCCATCGCTAAAAGATAGAGAAAAAGGCAACTTAAGATGACGATAATAGCAATAAATATTTTACGACCAAACACCTAACATTCCTTCAAATATCAATGATGATTTTATTTTTCAAATGATTACAATGGTAAGGCGCGGTCGCTTTATCATTGACTGTGCTAATTACATTAGCTGCAATACATTCGCAGAATGAATACTACTCTAATTTGCGGTCACAAATTTGAGGAAAATAAGCAATTAACCTGTTTTTACAAAAATCTTGCTCATTTTAAGTACTATTGCCCGTTAACTTATTCTGATTGTGCTTTTTTTGCCCAAAAAATGAGAAATACCGCACAAGCAGCCTTTGTCATGGTGAAATGAAGTTGTGTATACTTCTGCTACCGTAAAACTAGAAATAATATAAGATGCCACAAGATAACCACTTAGCTCTTGTTTATGCTTTGAGTAAATGGATAGAAGAACACTTAGGACGCGTGATCCACTTAGAAGAACTCGCGGCTTACTCTGGCTATTCACTTTGGCATATGCAAAAAATTTTCAAAGAAGTCACCGGGATTTCACTAGGTAAATACATACGCCAACGCCGCCTTGCTGGTGCGGTTAACTTACTGCGTAACAGCAACCAATCAATCTTCGATATCGCTTTGGATTTCGGTTTTGGTTCACAATCCCATTTTACGTACATGTTCCGTAAAGAGTATGGCATTACGCCGTTTGATTTCAGGCAAAATGAACAAATTCAGCTTGATGTCAAACAACCGTTGCACTTAACTGGTGATTATGAGTGAGTATGTTTTTATCGCATTAATTAAAAGCTTATTACTATTTTTAGTTTTAATGCCATAAAACATTGTCATTTCAATCGGTTTTCTGAACAGTCACATTGTCTTGTGTTCTGTTCGCCAGTATCTTCTTGCGGTCTTATACTCTTTATCACACCTGTTACATCGAGTTAGGTAATTTACATTCTAAATAATTGGAGTAAGGTACTGGGAGAAAAGTACTAATTTTAGGAGGCATTGGATGTCAATCAAACTGGTCGCCATTGATTTAGATGGCACGTTACTTAATTCCCAGCACCAAATATCTCCCGCAGTAAAAGACGCTATCAAGCAAGCACAACAAAAGGGTGTTCATATTGTCTTAGCATCAGGCCGCCCTTTCTCTGGCATATTCCCATACTTAAAAGAATTAGGTTTAAATAGCTCTGACAATTATTGTATTAGTAATAATGGTAGTGTTATCCATCAAGCAAATGATGGCAGCCACCTCATTGAAAACCTGCTAGATTTTGATGACTTCCAATATTTTGAAGAGCTGGCTAGAAATATCGGCGTTCACATGCATGCCCTCGCAGATAACTGTATGTTTACCACAAACCGTCATATTAGCCATTACACTGTCGCCGATGCTTATTTAACCAACACACCGCTGATATATAGCCCTGTTAATGAGATGGATAACTCGCTCGCTTTTACCAAGTTTATGATCATCGACCACCCAGAAAAACTGGAAGTCGGCATTAGCTATATCCCTGAGAATGTGTTTGATAGTTATTCATTAATCCGAACCAGCCCTTACTTTCTTGAAATATCGACAAAAACCTCAAGTAAAGGTGCCGCCTTACAATGTATTTGCGAAAAATTAGGAATCACACCCGACAAAGTGATGAGTATTGGCGATCAAAATAATGATATCCAAATGCTACAATATGCAAGTGTTTCAGTTGCGATGGCTAATGCTTTAGAGCCTATCCAGAAAATGGCAAAATTTGTCACAAATACAAATGATGAAGACGGTGTTGCTATCGCCATTAATAAGTTTATTAATGTCTAACTAGCTTAGAATTCATTCGCTTTACCAGCGCTCGCACGTCGCAAGCGCTGCGGGCTACTGCTCCTATACGCGCTTTTGTCGGGTCGCCCAAAAACAGACAATCGAACCAACTGTGACCATAAAAACACCCTGCCAAAAACTGAATGTCAATGCAGTACTCAATAATACTGAAGCGAAAGCTGTTGAAATAACAGGAGTAAAGTAAGAAAGTGTTCCTAAAAATGCCACATTGCCTTTAATCACAGCCAGTGTCCACAAGGCATTAGCTCCCCCTGTTGCAATAGCGGCAACGACTAAAAGCGAAATACTTTGGCTAGTAATAATAAATGGTGTTGGTGAGCTAAAAAAATAAAGCACCCATAAGCCGATTGAGGTCAAAATGAAAAATAGCACCATGCCATTATTGCCCCCCGAAATGCGCTTAGTCACATTACTATAAAAAGACCAAATAATCGCCCCGCTAAAGGCTAAAAAGTAACAAAGGGGGTTACTTTGAATATTTGCAAGAACAGCATTAATTGAAAGCGGTTGGTCCCCTGAAATAACCCAAACAAGCCCCATACAGGCTAAAATTAGCCCAATCGCTAATAATAGAGTGAAACGTTGCCGATTAAAAAAAACTGCGAGAGCAATTGTAAAACTTGGCCATAAATAATTCACCATACCCAGCTCAATCGCTTGTTGTCGACTGTTTGCTAACCCCAACGCTAAAACAAAACAAAGCTCATAGCATACAAATAGTATCGTTCCCCAAAATAAGTAGCGTTTAGGGTACTGCTTTATTTTTGGTACCCCCATTACAAGAACTAACACTATTGAGCCAATCGTATAAACGAGTGCAACACCACCAACAGGACCAAAGTTTTCACTTACACTGCGGATCAGCCCAACCATCGTACTCCATAATAAGATAGAAATGACCCCGTAAAACGTTGCAGCATACTGATTTAACTTCATAATATTCCCAGCTATTTAGTTCTAAAAATGTTTTATATCAAAAATGGTGGCGCTTAATATTTTAAAAAACCTTATAGCTCAAAGAATTATAATGCAAGATCTTTTACTGGTATTACGTTCTAATCGTACATAAAAAAATTCTTAGGTTTCTCACCTAAGAATTTCATAATGAAGCTTTAACCACTAACGCGAAGATTCTTTTTCAACCCATTTATCAACCTGTTCTTTTTCCCAAATTCCTTCTTCAAATTGTTTTTTCAACTCAGGGTGCTGATTAATGTCAAAAGTGGGTATTTTCCCCGCCGCTAATTGCTGCTTATAATCTTTTGCTAATTTAAATGCGATACCCGATAACAAAAGAATAGCGATCAAATTTGTGATTGCCATCAGCCCCATTGACAAATCGGCTAATTTCCAAATAAATGGCATTTCTGCAAGAGCACCAAACATCACCATCCCCAATGCCGCCAAACGGAAAATAAACAAACCAGCCGTATGGTTATTCTCTAGAAAAATCATGTTACTTTCTGCATAAGCATAATTTGCAATTATCGAAGTAAAGGCGAAAAAGAAGATAGCAATCGCGATAAATGTGCTTCCCCAACTCCCGACTGCTGAAGATAGCGCTAACTGTGTCAATTCGATGCCATTAATTTTTTCGACACCACCATCGAGAACCCCTGAAGAAAGGATAATAATCGCAGTCGCGCTGCAAATCACTATCGTATCCATGAAAACACCGAGCATCTGTACATAGCCCTGCGAAGCAGGATGAGGGGGATAAGGTGACGCCGATGCAGCTGCATTTGGTGCTGACCCCATCCCTGCCTCATTCGAAAATAACCCACGTTGAATACCTTGAGTCATAGCCTGAGCAACACCATACCCAATCGCCCCACCAGCCGCCTCTTGTAGACCAAATGCATTTCTAATAATCAACATAAATACTTCAGGTAACCGCTCTATGTGGTGCCCCACAACCCAAAATGCCAATAATAAATAAGCTGTAGCCATAACAGGAACAACTAATTCAGCGACCTTAGCAATAGATTTTAACCCACCAAAAATAATAACGCCGCTTAATAAAACTAAACCAATTCCGACATAAACAGGATTAAAATCGAAAGCAACAGCCGTTGCTTGTGCAATAGAATTGGCTTGGACTGCATTAAAAACTAAACCAAATGCAATAATGAGGAAAATTGAAAACAATACCCCCATCCAACGCTGATTTAGCCCTTTTTGCATGTAATAAGAAGGCCCCCCACGGTAATTACCTTGGTCATCTTTAGTTTTATATAGTTGAGCTAAAGTACATTCAACAAATGAAGTTGCCATCCCCAGCAATGCGACAACCCACATCCAAAAAATAGCACCTGGTCCACCAGCGGTTAGCGCGATTGCTACTCCAGTTAAATTGCCCGTTCCGACTCTGGCTGCTAGGCTGGTACACAATGCTTGAAATGATGAAATACCTGCACTATCCGTCTGTTTACTATTTTTTAACACCCCAAACATATGCCTAAAATGCCTAATTTGGATAAAACCTGAGCGAATAGTAAAGTACAACCCTGCTCCCAACAGTAAATAAATGAGTAAATAACCCCAAATAAAATTAGTTAATGTGTTTATATGTTCTATCAAATCGCTCTCCTTTTTATTAAATTAACTAATGAAGAATTAGCTGCTAATTAGCACGCATCTACTCTTTATAATTATTAAAGAATAGAAAACAAAAAATAAAATAAAATATTTCTTTATGTTTTTTGAAATTATATTTTTTTATCTTTAATGTAAATTTTTTTTCGATTTATTATTCATTCATTTTCTATTAATGGAGATTCCGAACTCATTTCTTTAGAGAAAATAGCAACAAAATTCTTTTAAAACAGACAGATAAAATACCCCTCCTCTATTTGACTTACAGAAAATCAAACGTTTGATTTTTAGCTTTTTTTTTAATCGCATAACTAATGAGATTAATAACTCCCGCTAACTTATTAGCAAGAAATGAATTTAAATACAATAACAGCTAACACGATTACTTATAATTAAACGAGTCGGTTAAGCTATATTTATTTTTAATCTAAAATCAAAATTTAATAAATCATATCAACCAACCAATGAACAACCAGACCAATTCGTATCATCTAAATAAGATAGTTGATTATACTTTGCGTTAACAATAAACTGATTGAAATTTCGCTTTTTAGACAAGAGGTTAACATATGGAAATTACGATAAAGCTGTCTGATGACTCTACATCTCAACTCTCAGAAAAATCATACCAAGCTTTTACAGATGAGCTAAAAGCCCGGGTTTTGGAAGTATATCCTGGTAGTTATTTGCTGATCACCCACGACAGTGGGCCAACAACTTTCCAAACTAATGGATTTCACGATGATAATAAAGTCCATATAGTGCTGCATGAACTTGTTGAAGATGTCTTAAAGCATGGGCACTGGTTACAGTAATAATTGATCAATAAGCCTTTTATTACATAGCCAGCTGTAACCTTAACAAAAGTGTTCAGCTGGTTAATTTTTTGATTTCAATTTGTGTAGCCTCAACTCACCCCTACCCTTATCTCAGTTTAAAGTCTGATCAAGGTCATACTTCTCCTTAACTTTTTTAAAATTATGGTAAATCGCTTTATTTTTTATCGTTATATGCTAAAGTATATAACGTAATTTTCATTTACATTGCTTTTGCTGATTATAGCGGCCAGTATTTATACTGGCTCTTTTTTATGAAATCATGCTATAAAGTTATCAATACCCCCCGTTTTAGGTCTAATCTGCTATAGTATTTCGCTGATACTGTATAGAGTTACTATTCATCGTGTGCAAAATAGAGGTATGATTATGAAGCGTTTATTACTGGCTTTTTGCCTGACTCCAGTCCTTGCTATGGCAGAAAATGCCCCTTTAAATATAAGCGAATTAGCCAATGATTATTGCGAAATCACCGGTCAAACGCTAAGTGAAGCATACAGCACTAACAAAACCAATAGTGAATTAACCCAAGCAACTATTGCTAAATTGAAAAGTGAGAATGTAGATCTGAAGCAATTAGAAACTCTTGAATCCGATCTTCGTCAAAACCTAGCCACTGCCATTGATGCTATACGCAGTAACAAATCTAATTTTGCTAACGAAGCAGATTTTCAAAAATCACTGAACGATTCAATCTCAGCTTGTAAACTACAAACTGAGCTATTATTAAATAAGTCTTAATTACTAGGCTAAAGTCAAAGAGCTCAAATTTCGCTTTGAGCTCTTTTTTGTTAATCTGTTTCTTTTTTAGAACACAATCTTTCTATTGAAAGTTGTAATTCCTGCGTTTCACTTATAATCAACTGTTCATGTTCAGAAAAACGCCCATCCTTGATGATAACATTTGCGACAAACGGCAAAGGGTTTTCTTGTGAAGGTAAATGATATTTCCCACACACACGGTAGTTTTCTCCCTCTTTAAATTCACCTTTTTGCATTATTTCAACATCATTAAACTCAATATTGCTTGCATTACCCAGCTTCGCTTCAACCAAACGTTGCGCCTCATTCTTAACATCAGAATCCCCGATACTGGTATAAGAATGGTAGCCAAACACACCAAGTGCTAACAACAGAACAATCAACAATTTTGTTTTTATACGTTTCAACGTACTACCCTTCTTCATTTATGACATTTGAGAATATTATAAATGCATCATATCAATTTTTGTGAACAATTTGAGCCTTTGATATTCACTGCCCTCAATACCGTTAAAAGTATGATAAAACCTGAAAGATAATGACAAAAACTCCTCACTTTTCAGATACACCAAAATTAATCGACAGAACTAATATTTTTCATATTAATATTTTTATATTTAGTATTGATAAAAAAAACATTTTATATTTTTCTTCTCAGTTTTATACTGGTTACCCCTACTTATTATTTTCTAAGTCATTTATGAAAGAAAAAATTGTAAAAAATCTAGTTGATTTAACCTACGGTAACAACAATGATGTTAAAATAGCAGCAATTACTGCATTAGGTGATTATAAATGTTCAATTGAACAACAAGATGCAATCGATAGGTTATTAGTTTTATGTGATGATTATAATAAAGATATTGCTGTCGCCTCTATTATATCACTCAGCAAGCTAGCAAAATTTTTCTATGAAAAACAATAGAATAAAAAACCAAAAATTACCCGATGAAAATATTAACTTTAACTTAATTGTTTTAACAATATATTTTCATTGTGAATAAATAATGGAAAAATATTGTCACAATAGTGATTTATTCATTTAGATAAGTAAATCCGATTGAACTAATTAAATATATTGACAGAATGATAATTAATAAATATTCCAAAGGAGATAAGCCATGAATATATTAAAACCATTAATTATCAGTGCAAGTTTAATCGCTGTTAGTTTTTCTACATTTGCGTACCCTGGGGATGGCTACGGAAATGGTTCTTGGCACCGTGGTGGGTATCAAAATCAACAGCAATATAATAATAGACCATGTGATAACTTTCGCCAATTTAACAATACCGGTCGCTATCAAGGAATGATGCAATATTCAACTGCTATCCAAACAACTCAGCCAGATGAAGCACTGAAAAAAATTGCAGTTGATGCCCCTAAAGGAGAAAACGGGAAACAATATATGGTCAAAGTCGCCGTTATTGAAATCACACCCAATACACCAGTCCAAGGCCAATAATGTTTTATATCAAGCCACCCCTTGATATAACTCGACTAGAAATATTTGCGGTGGTTCACACCGCATTTTTATCACTACGAGGGCCAATTCGTAACTACATAATTAATTATATTTGCATTACCAACATGAGCCCCTAAAAGCCAGCCATAATGCTATACACTTAAGTGCGTTATCAATATAGATAAAACCTGATCATTCCCTCAATTGCTAGGTGAATAAAAAATCAAAAAAAGCAAATAATTATTTACTTTAATACGATTTTAAGTAACCTAACAGATTCAAAAATAATAATTTCAGGGAATAATCATGGATCGTCGTTCATTTCTTAAATCAACTTCATTGATTGCAGGTAGCATTGCAATTAATGCTTTTTCAAATCAATCTATTGCACAAACAAATAGCCCTGTTTTGCCTGACGAACAACATCCACTATTGCTTAATTTTAATGAAAATTCGTTAGGCATGTCAGTAAAAGCTAGAGAGGCAGTTATTAACGCACTACCGGGTGCATTTCGTTATCCAGATGCCGCACGTGCTGAACTCTTAACTAATATTGCAGAACTTTACCGTTTATCTGACAAGCACATCAGTATTGGTAACGGCTCATCAGAAATTATCCAAGCTGCTGTCGCAATGTTAGCAAACCGAGCCAACCAACGTGGAATAAAAATTCAACTAGTGACGCCGGACCCAACCTTTAATTATGCAGAACTTTACTCTCTTTCACTGGGTGTGAAAGTTACGAAAATCCCGCTAACCGCAGAGCTTGCTTTTGACTTAGCGAAAATGGAGCAAGCCACAAAAGATTTTGAAGGGTTATCTATAGTTTATATTTGCAATCCCAATAACCCTACTGCGATGATTACACCTCACAATCAACTCGAAAAGTGGATGAATAGTCAGTCTGATAATTTATTTTTTATTGTCGATGAAGCTTATGCAGAATATGTTGAAGACCCTAATTTTACTAGCGCGATAGAATTAGTAAAAAAAGGTCAAAATAATTTAATTGTCACTCGTACATTTTCAAAAATATTCGCCTTAGCAGGCTTAAGAATTGGTTATGGTGTCGCTTCCCCAGCGACCATTGCTGCTGTTGATGAGTTTTTATCCATCGATAATACCAATACGGCAGGGGCTGTTGCTGCTATAGCGTCGTTAAAAGATAAACCATTTATCGCACATAGTCTTAAATCTAATAACACATCTCGCATTATAGTAGAAAAAGCGTTCAATGAATTAGGTTTGGAATATGCGCCTTCACAAGCCAATTTCATTTTTCATAAGGTTAACGGTGATGTGAAAACTTATCAACAACGTATGGCTGATGCTCATGTGATGGTTGGCCGCGAATTTCCTCCAATTATTGGGTGGAACAGGCTCACTCTAGGAACGCCAGAAGAAATGCTGCAATTTGTTGTTATATTAAAGCAATTTCATAAGAAAGGATGGGTTTAAATACTAAGCACCTATCGGATTCATGGGGCCTTTCGATTACTTTATTAATTAAAATGGCCCCTTAAAAATAAAAAAAGCTCCTGCAAAAATAAGAATAAAACCAATCACATGGTTAACCGTAAAACTTTCTCCCAAATACAATACTGAGAATAGAACGAAAACACAGAGCGTTATTACCTCTTGCATCGTTTTCAATTCAGCCGCAGTATAATATTGATGCCCTAGCCGATTGGCTGGTACAGCGAAACAATATTCTACCAATGCAATTAACCAACTAAAAAAAATGACTATATACAACGGCTTCGTTGTAAATTTCAAATGACCATACCAAGCAAACATCATAAATACATTTGAAATTACAAGTAAAAATACGGGGTAAAGTTTAGTTAGCATTCTATTTTAATAAGCCAGAAATTTGAGGCCGCTATTATGAGTTGAATAACATCACATTACAATCTTATCCCACCCAAAGCGTTTATTCCATCTGCCCAAACCTATTTTCCCCTGTTAGAGGTAATAATGAAGATTAAATATGAATTAATGACACAAGCAGATTGCCCTGAAGTTGCAATATTATTACAAGCTAATGCCGAATCTCAGCAAGGTGGTCTTTTAGGGGAGTACCCATTACCCAAAGTGGGTGCAATGTATGCCAATAGCTTATCAACATTTGTTGCACGTGACGCTGAAAAAATTATTGGCGTTGTATTTAGCTTTGCCAGCACATCTACCGCATTACCCCCTATCGCCCATTTAATTCTTGAACAAAACAGTGGGCTAATGAATGGCAATTGGTTCTATGGCCCTGTATGTATTGATATTAATTATAGAGGAAACAATATTCTCAAATCTCTTTACGACAACATATGTGCTTTCAATACCGGAAAACCTGTGGCTTTCATCAATGCGGCTAACCACAGGTCTCTTGCCGCACATTTAAAAATAGGTATGCATAACGTTGCCAGTTTTGACTTTCAGGGGACGCACTATTATCTCGTAATAGGAAATTAAATTGTACTAATTGGTACACTTTTTTGTTTCAGTTTTTCCGTCTATCTATTACACTAGAACAAATTATTGTATTTTGGAGTACACTTTATGATTGATATCATAACTACAAATCAACAAGCTTGGGATAAACAAGCAGAATTACAATTAGCTTGGTCAACTCCTGTTGACTCACAGACTATTAATGACGCTAAACAAGGGAAATGGAAAGTCCATCTTACACCTAGCCCCGTTGATGAAACTTGGTTAGGCAATATTAATGGTCAGAAGATCCTGTGTTTAGCCTCCGCAGGGGGGCAACAGGCCCCTGTATTAGCAGCTGCTGGGGCAGATGTCACTGTTTTCGATTTATCTCAAAAGCAACTTGAAAAAGACCAAAAAGTCGCCGAAAGAGATAACTTAACATTGAAAACAGTTCAAGGGGATATGCGCTCATTAGATATTTTTGCGAATGAAACATTTGATATAATATTCCATCCCATCTCTAATCTGTATATTCCGGACGTTACACCTGTTTGGCAGGAGTGTTATCGCATTTTAAAACCTAATGGCCGGTTATTATCCAGTTTCTTTAATCCAATAGTTTTTGTTGGAGAACGAAATAAACATTACGATGAACAAGGTATTATTAAACCATCCTATAAGATGCCATTTTCTGAGCTAGCCACCTTATCCTCCGAACAAATAGCACAAAAACAAGCTAACCAAGACGCTTTTGTCTTTGGTCACTCATTAACTGATTTAATTGGCGGGCAACTGAAAGTAGGTTTTCATATTGTGGGCTTTGAAGAAGACTGGCAACCCAACCCACGGTTTGTTATTGATAATTATTTGCCAACTTTTTTAGCCACTTTGGCCATCAAAACAAATTAGCTTTATAAGAACTCGTTAACTTACCGTTAACGAGCAATAGGATGCTAAGCTCTATGGCAGTATCTATCCCATACTGCCTCAAATTGTTCAGGGGGGATTATATCATCTGTTTTTTCTACGAAAGGAATGGATACCATCACCTTCCCAGCTCTATTTTTATGTAAGCGTATAATAAATCTTTTATACCCATGAGGTAGCTCATTCTCAAAGCCAAAAACCTCACCGCAGTAATAACCTGTTTCGTCCCCTTCATCACTTTTTGTTAATACATAGTACTGAACATTTTTATAATTTGCCGCTGATGGGTAAGCAAGAAAATCCTCGACAGAGCTTTTTACTCGACTTTCAGTATCTAATTCAGGATCTAATGCGAGTTCTGTCATAATACCCGCAATATACGCACAACCAGCGACTAATAGTAAAACTAAGGATCTTAATAACATTTTTATCTTAAAGCTCTATGGAGAACACTACATATCATTATAGTTTAGCCTTAATATTTTGCGACTCTTAAAATCATGGAATTCTTTTTTTCACATAATACACTAAATATAGGAACCTTATGTCAATATATTTAAATAACCTAGTGGCTATTTTTAATATAATTCACTGAGCAAGTTGCCATATATAAACTAATATTATCGCTGTAATTACCCATACAACCGTAGCAAGACTTAAGCTTGCCAAGGCCGTCATTTTAGTTGCAAACAAATACACGGTTAATAAGTACATTGCATAAGGGATGAGAGACCATAAGCCAAATAAAGCTGTTTTTTTTAGCGCTTCCGTTCCTTGTTCTTGTACCACAATAACATGAGCTATTAAGGCAAATGTAGGAAATAAAGGAACTAATCCAGCAATATAATAAATTTTACTACGAGATAATAACGCAATAATTAGCACCGCTAAAGCACCTAAAATGCATTTAAAAAATAATGACAACATAAGACACTCAAAAGTTAAATTAAGCTTAGAATGTGATTATCTTCGATTAAAAGAATGATAACTACATTCTAGCTACCAATAATGCACAAATTATTTGCCTTTTGTAACACCACTCCTCCCGCATGCGTAAAAACACTTATTTTTTATTCAATTTTATGAGCTAAGTCAAATTGTTGAATATAAAGTATCCGGAATTGGTGCCGATACATTCAATTAGTCCCTACGCCTGATGCTTTCGCGTGACTACATATAACTTTTTAGCTATCGGACTGCTTGAATATGCTCGAGGTTAACAACGTTATGTTTAGAAGTCGGAATTTGTATGTGTGCAAACATACTACTCGATGGTATGAAAGGAAATAATTAATGATGTCTGATACTTCAAAAATAACTAAATTTAGCTCAGCTAAATTTGCTTTATCCGGTTTTAAAACAACTACCCTTGTTTGGTTAATCTCAGGGCTTCTTATTGTTCTATTGCTTTCAACTTGCTGGTTTTTCTTTAGTTCTTTAAAGCAGTATCAAACCACATTAACTAAACTCGATACTATTTATAATGAACAAACAGAATTAAACAACACATGGCAATCGTTATTACAAGCTAGAAACACCTTAAACCGCGCCAGTTCTCGACATTTACTTATCATCAACAAGATGAAAACATCCAATACTGATATTGATAGTCTTATTGAGTTTTATCATAAAAAAATGGTAGAGACTGATAGTTACTGGAAAGCGTTTTCCTCATCTTCTCTCTATAAAAATAGTGAAGCTTATTCTGAATTAGAAAAGGCTTATAAAGAACTCTATGCCGCCTTAAATGAGCTCTCGGTCTTTTTAGTACAAGGTAAAACGTATGATTTTTTAAATCAGCCCACCCAAGGGTTCCAAGATACGTTCGAAAAAAACTACATTAATTACCATCAGCAATTAAATGCAAACTATCACGATATTGCTGTAGCGAGTGAACAGCTGTATAAACAAAGCATCATAGGGCTAATAGTCATCATGACGATAATTACCCTTGTAACCTTGTTTATCCGGTTTATTTTACAGTTTTTCTTTATTCGACCATTAAACCAAGTTATTGATGGTATTGAAAAAGTAAGTCAGGGTATTCTCTACCATAGTTTTGATAATCGGGGCTTATTTGAAATAAAACTATTAAAGCAGCATGTTTCTAACATGCAAAGTAAGCTAGTCGATATTGTAACAAATATTTATGACAACACTCACCACATCAAAGTTGAACTGAGTGATATTACTCAAATGAATCACGACCTTTCCATTCGTGCAGACCAACAAGCAGCTGCGATTGTGGAAACTGCGGCGAGTGTAGAAGAGCTGGACTCCTCATTTAAATTAAATACGGCTAATACCAACCAGTCATGCCAGCTCATGTCGGCGACGAGTGTCACAATTGAAAAAAGTAATGAACTGATTTCTGATGTCGTAGAAAATATGGATGATATCGTCGATTTCTCTAAAGAGATTAGCAAAATCACTTCCACCATCGATAATATTGCCTTTCAAACTAATTTATTAGCCTTGAATGCTGCAGTTGAAGCTGCTCGAGTAGGTGAACATGGTAAAGGGTTTGCTGTGGTTGCTAATGAAGTGCGTGAGTTATCCATTAGTTGCACTCAAGCTTCAAAAGAAATTAAGCTCTTGATTAATAACTCAAATGATAAAATTAATCATTGTTTCCAACTAGCTGCCGATGCAAATGACAATATCGTTTCGATTGCCCAAGATACATCGAACATTAATGAAATGATCCAAAGCGTTGCTCTCGCCTCCAACGAACAAACTCACGGTGTTAGCCAAATTCATTTAGCTATTAACGAGCTAGATAGTACAACACAAGCTAATGCTTCAATGACCCGTGAATTACAGTCATCATTAAAAGCCTTAGAATCTCAATCTGATTTACTGGAAGAAATTATTTCTATTTTCCATACTGAGCCTAAAGATGGGGAAGAATTAGAAACTAGTGATGTTAGTGAGGTAAAAGACTAATCTAAACTTAACCATTTACAATAGCAGTCATCAAGGAAATTGTTCTTTATAGGGCAATTTCCTTGACAATACCTATTCATAGTTCCTCCTCTTTAATACTTTACTTTCTAAGCGTCAATTTAGTAGTCATTGAATATTTTTTACTTTTTATCTGATATAACATATCCCGATGACTTCTGAACTAATAACAATGAGCTAATGATGACAATAAAAATTACTGTCCTTGTCGACAACAATACCTTAATCGATAGTTATTTTTGCGGGGAGCCCGGCGTTTGTTACCATATCGAAGCCGATGGAAAAAAAATATTATTCGACACTGGCTATTCCAACATCTTTATTGATAATGCACACATTTTAAATATCGACCTTGCTAATATTACTGATCTTGTACTTTCCCATGGGCATAATGACCATACATGGGGCTTAGGGCACCTAATCCAACATTTTGACCGCCGTAATATTGAAGCACAGCAAACGAAAAAGCTTATTTACCATCCTGATGCACTTATACAAAAAAAATTTCAGTCCAAAGTGATTGGAGCGAATACTCCAAAAGATATTTTATCTGCCTATTTTGATTGTATTGAAACGACTGAACCTTATTACCTTTCAAACAATATCGTGTTTTTAGGGCAAATCCCCCGAGAAAATAACTTTGAAGGGCAAGAGCCCATTGGAACCACCCTCGATAATGATAACAACGAGGTTGATGACTATGTCCTTGATGACTCTGCACTTGCTATCAAAACAACTGAAGGACTGATTGTGATAACAGGCTGTTCCCACTCAGGAATTTGTAATATTACAGAGTACGCTAAAAAGGTAACAGGGATTAATAAAATAGTTACTGTAATCGGAGGGTTCCATCTACAACAAGCCTCGAAAGAAGTTTTAGAATGCACCGGAAATTACTTTAATCAGCAAGATTTAATGCACATTCACCCATGCCACTGCACTGACCTCAATGCAAAAATACACCTAGCCCAATATGCTGCTGTTCAAGAAGTTGGCGCAGGGTTACAACTAACCTACCCTAGTTAATCGCATACATAGAATTTATAAAGCTCAGTTTTTAAACTGAGCTTTATTTTGTATTTAAATAATCAATGTTAAGTTCTTGAGCCTAAATCTTGGTCTGCACCGGCACCTTTTAGCATTCTTGTTAATTCTTCACAACGTATGATCTTATTATTAGCAATCTGGAAACAGGCAAATACTTCGAACTCGCTAACTGAACCATCTTTTTTAATCGCTTTTGCTAAATGCTGGGTATGTACACAACTTTCCCCTTCCGCTATCGATTTAATGGTTATAGTTATAGACTGAGTTGCCTGTTTCAGTACCTGTAAATGCGCGATAAACTCATTAAAATTAATTTTTTTACCATCAACAATTTGGATATATTCATCTGAAAAGTATTTTTGAGCAACAGACCTTGAACCAATATCTTCTCCCAATACTGCATTCAATGCTTGTTTTACTAGTTGCATATTATTCATTATTTTTCCTTAGTGACAAAAGCTATTCCCTAATTGTTATGGGTCTTTTATTTTTCATTTCAAGCCAAAGTCTGAGTTATTAACTTTCATACTGACATATGTAATATTTTAACCACAACCTTCCTGTTAACAATCGTTCTGCTATTACTCACCTATTGTAACAATAGCACGGTAATCATCATTAAAATAACGGCCAATTTGTCGCATTTATTGTTGACTGCACAGCACAATACGGGTTTTTGCAACATTAATCTCCCTAAATTATCCCCCAAAAATTTTTTCTATCTAAACACATACTCTAATTTGGTTTAAAACATAATCACTGGTATCATCTTGTAGTTGCCCATTTAAACTATAGGCAGCTATAACAATAACTATAAATCTACATTTCCATTAGATACCCCTGCTTGCAGGGGCTTTTTTTCACTCCTTATCCCCCCTTTAGTCTCATTTTGTATCTAGTTAATTAGTAACTATTTTTAGCTAACGCCCTCAGCGTAAGCAAGCTAGGTACTCCGCAATTTAATATTAGATATCTCGGATATGCCATTGTTCTTGGTAAGTTAGATAACTTACCAACGCGTTAAATGCAAAAATCATCAAGGAGGAATATTATCCATAGATAGTTTCCAAGCTCTATTGCTTGCACCATTAAAAGTAACGCAACAGCCGATAAAACCTAATTTACGTTTATATGCTCTTTATAATCAAAATAGCCAATAGTAACCGTTACCAAAAAATTGGTATTCAGCCACCCGTAAATGGTGTTATCCATACAGTGTAAAACTTGTTTTTTCGTACTTATTTTAATTCTCCCCTCCTTTTTGTTACAATATCTAACCCTTTGTTAAGGAAATACAAGTTTACTTAACGTAGATTATTTAAGTAATTATTAAATAATCAAGCTATATTATAAAAAAGGTGAACTCATGCGTTTTAACCTAACACAAATAAATATTTGTGGAGAAAACACAAAAATTGTTGGTTTAAACATAACGTTAATTGGGGATGACAACTCAACTCATAGTTTCAAAATAGATATCAAGGGGTTGGATACCATGAATTTAACATTAAGGGATATAGAAAAACATGCTATTAAACAGGCTAAGCATAGTTTTGAACACTGCTCCAATGGTTAGCTTACTCCTTGACATTGATAACTATAAACTGATCAACAAATATAAAATATTAATATATTAGTTTACTGTAATCAAAAACATAAAAAATTCTCATGAAATTTTGCCATAATTATAGTCATCAATTATATTTAACAATGTTATCTGTGTTCTTAGTTTTAACAAAAGTATAAAGTGTTGTACATTTACTCTGTATCACATCAAAACCAATGCAAAACTGATGTTACTTACTGATAAGGGGAAGTTGATATGAAAGCCTTCAAAGCAATATCATCTATACTGGTCGTTATCTTTATGGGCATTACATTAACAGCTTGTGCACCATCGTCTAAAAGTGAAGGCACTGGCGGCTATATTGATGATACGGTCATAACCACAAAGGTAAAATCAGCTTTACTTGCTGAAAAAAACTTAAAATCAACGCAAATTAGTGTAGAAACATTTAAAGGGCAAGTCCAACTCAGTGGTTTTGTTAACTCTCAAGCAGATGTCAATAAAGCGATTGAAACAACAAGAAAAGTTGCTGGGGTACAATCTGTTATTAACTCTATGAAAATTCGCTAATTACAAACAATAAATGCCTCTTTTAAAGAGGCATTTATTGATATCGTATTCATATTTAATGAGCAAATATGAGAGACACAAAGATAAAACCTATATTTATTATCGCTAACTTTTATGTATTATCGCCTAAACTTTAGAACTATCTCATTAATAAAACCACTATCCTTCATATGAAGGAACCCCAGCAAACTCATTCAATATCTAAGTCTAAGTCTATTTTGCTAAGACCTTCCCCCTCAATGGGGGCAAAAATAGGCAGGTAAATTATATTCTTAATATAAATAGGGTATAAACCTATTCTAACATTACAAAAAAAACCAATTTTGTATTAGTAATGCGGATAGTGAAATAACGACAGCAGTCAAAGAATACTGCAGTACAACCATAAAACTAAGAAATTTACCAACATTTTTCACTAAACTGCATCCATTATAAAAAATATATCTAGATATTATAATGCAAATTTAAGATTGTTCATAACGATTATAAGCTTATTTTCGCCCTATTTCTTTGGTTCAATAACCCATCCCATCCTAGGGAACCATTTTTAGTTTGTAATATACCGGTTTCTCATCTTTTCCAGAGAGTTTCTCTCCCCCAGCCTACAAATGAGCCTTGTTATATTTTTGCTTGAATGATAAACAATAAATAGACGCTAAATTTAACAAGATACGACTTTTTCTCAGGACTTAGAACCATAAGCTGTCTCCTACCCCCTAAATTAAGAGGTAAAATGGCGCATTTACGCATGGCAAAATAGTTTCCAGACATCATCAATTCGTTCAGATAGTAAGGCATTATCACCACCCTCTATAATAGGAAAAGATAGAAGAATTAACCCCTTAGGTGGCTCATATACTTTGACAACGAAACGTTTAAACCCATCTGGTAGATCATCATTATTAAACATAAAAACCTCACCACAGATATAGCCTAAACGCCCCCCGTTTTGTGTTTTTTTACTGAAAAAATATTCCATATTCCTAAAGTTAGCGGCATCTGGATATGCTAATACGTTAGCAACATTGATTTTAGACTGTTCAATAGGGTCAAAATTTATCGTTTTAGTCATTGATATACCAAAAATAAATGATATCACCATTAGAAAAATAATAATGATTGCTCTTAATATAGATACCTTACCAAGCTTAAATTTCATCCTACTTTCCTAACTTCTAATTAAATAACAGTGAGAATATGAATAGAATAGCAAAACTTTTATTTTAAGCTAGGTTTCACTGACTATATTGACGACCCAATATCCATATTAAATGTAACAATTATTGTTAAATATAATAATTAATTAAAAACCAATACTATTATGAGTAGTATTGGTTTTTCTTCAAATGTTATAACTGTTCGACATCCTGTTAAACTTGTCATAAAGCTAGGTTATTATACCTTTCAAAAATACAGCATGTGTTGTGAGTAAAAATTAAGCTATTAAATCGCTGTATTCTAGGAACCTAAGCGATGACTAGAACTGTTGGTTTAACCCCAGCCCTAGTTTCACGCAAGCTATAAGTGAAGTTATTTTTCTTATCTAAACAACTAAAATTTCGTCAATGTTTAACGCTTTCAATTGATATTCGTGAGCATACATTACGTTGTTAACCTCAATTCTCACGTTATATCTTTATATGGTTATATCGCTACCTAGAAGCCACCTACCGAATACAACTGTGTATTATTTCAATTTAAAATACGCAATGGTAAAGGGTTGTTGTATTGCCTTAACACATAAAACATATTGAAATATAAGCCAAATAATGTATTTCTCATTTATTGGGTTATTTATCTTGAGCTTATTATTCCGGATTAATATTTGATCTTATTCACAGATTACGACTCTTTCATTTGAGAAACTTAACTCCATAAAATAACATCAATCGGAGTTAAATTTCACAAAAGTGAGCTCAATATGGTCTTAATTGAAAAAATGACTAAAGATATTCAAGAAAAAGGTGGGCTAATTGTATCTTGTCAGCCTGTTGATAATAGCCCAATGAACAAGCCTGAAATTGTGGCCGCAATGGCTCAAGCTGCAGTAAATGCCGGTGCTATCGCAGTACGAATCGAAGGTATAAAAAACCTAAAAGCCACTCGCCCGCTTATTGATGTTCCAATTATAGGTATTGTAAAACGTGATTTACTGGATAGCCCTATAAGGATCACCCCGTGGTTAAGTGATGTCGATGCCTTAGCGCTAGAAGGTGCTGATATCATTGCTTTTGATGGCACCGACCGTCTACGACCAGTTCCTGTCAATGAATTACTCGCTCGCATACATCACTTAGGTAAATTAGCGATGGCCGATTGCTCAAATTTCAATGAAGGGATGTATTGCCATGCATTAGGTACAGAATTTATCGGTTCAACTATGTCAGGCTACACTGGCGGAGAACCTCCCAAATTACCTGACTTACAGCTAGTCACAGCCTTAGCTGAAAACGGCTGCCGTGTCATTGCTGAAGGCCGCTATAACACGCCAATTATTGCAGCGAGAGGCATGCATGCTGGGGCTTGGGCTGTCACTGTCGGTTCGGCATTAACTCGCCTTGAGCACGTCTGTAGTTGGTTTACTCAGGCATTAAAATTACAGCAGGAGTTGGTGAAATGAATATATTATCGATTGATATTGGAGGAACAAAAATTTCGGCTGCATTAATTAACCCAAATAACCAACTCACACAACATACTCAAATAACGACTCCTGCTAGCACTTCACCACGACAACTATATGAAGCATTAAAGCTCATAACCTCACCACTTAAAGCGCATGCTGATGCTGTTGCTGTAGCTTCAACAGGGATCATTTGTGGCGGTATATTGACCGCATTGAATCCTGCTAATTTAGGTGGCTTAAAAGATTTTCATTTGAAACAAACACTTTCCACATTAACTGGTTTACCCTGCTGGATACTAAATGATGCTCAAGCTGCTGCATGGGCTGAATATCATTATCGTCATGAAACCATCTCCGATATGGCATTTATTACCGTATCAACCGGTGTTGGTGGTGGGCTTATTCAACAAGGGAAACTTCAACTCGGAAAGCGAGGTGTTGCAGGCCACCTAGGCCATACCATTGCAGACCCCTACGGACCTATTTGTGGGTGTGGGCGTTATGGGTGTGTTGAAGCCATCGCTTCTGGTCGTGCAATCGCTTCACAAGCTATCGATGAACTTGCTGGTCATGATGCCAAAGCTATTTTTACTGCCTATCACCAGGGAAATAAACAAGCAAAAGAAATTATTCAACGTTCAGCAAATACCATCGCTAATTTAATTGTAGATATTAAAGCAATAACAGATGCCGACTGCGTTGTTCTTGGCGGTAGTGTTGGGTTAGCTAATGGCTATATTGAACTGATTCAAACAACTATTGCACAGCAACCTTCTGCGCTACAAGTACCGGTTTTACCAGCCCACTATCATCATAATGCAGGGCTTTGGGGCGCAGCTCTCTGGGCTAGAGAACAATAAAAAAACTGTCGTACATTTTACCTACTACCTTACATATGGCAGGACTAAAAAATGCAATTACATGATTTTGGTTTCGTTAATTATGCAGTACTGTTTGGTTATTTAGCAGCAATGCTACTTGTTGGTGTTTATTTTTCAAAACGCCAAAAAACAGCAGATGATTATTTCCGTGCAGGTGGCCGAGTTCCAGGTTGGGCTGCTGGGGTTTCTGTTTTTGCAACCACTCTGAGTTCAATTACCTTTATGTCAATTCCAGCAAAAGCTTATACCTCAGACTGGACTTTTATTATTGGTCAATATTTAGCAATCGCCATCTTGCCCTTAGTATTTTATTTTTATATTCCTTTTTTTCGGAAATTAAAAATAACTTCTGCTTATGAATATTTAGAAGCACGTTTTGATATACGCAGTCGTTTATTTGCTAGTTTATCCTTTATGTTATTCCATATAGGTCGAATTGCAATTATCACTTATTTAACTGTACTTGCACTACGTCCTTTTATTGGGATTGACCCTATTATATTAGTTGTCCTTATTAGCCTATTATGTATTATTTATACATGGATGGGCGGCATAGAAGGTGTTATTTGGACTGATGTTATCCAAGGGCTATTACTCTCTGCCGGTGCTGTTTTAATCTTTATTGTGATCTGTTTTAAAGTCGATGGTGGGATAAGTGAAATATATACTGCAACTGCTCAAGCCGATAAATTTTTCCCTGATGCACAATTACGATGGAGCTGGACTGACAGTACTATTCCAGTTTTAATGATAGGTTTTTTATTTGCAAATATTCAACAATTTACTGCAAGTCAGGATGTAGTCCAACGCTACATTGTTACTGATTCTATTGAGCAAACAAAACGCACTTTAATTACTAATGCTAAATTAGTTGCTATTGTTCCTATTTTTTTCTTTGCCATTGGCTCAGCCCTATTTGTCTATTACAAACAAAACCCAAGCTTATTACCTGAAGGTTTTAATACTGGTGGAATTTTGCCCTTATTTATTGTCACAGAGATGCCTATCGGTATTTCAGGGCTAATTATCGCAGCTATCTTTGCCGCCGCACAATCGAGTATATCCAGTAGCTTAAATAGTATTTCAAGTTGTTTTAATTCCGATATTTATATTCGCCTAAGTAAAGTTGAGCGCCTTGCTGAACAGAAAATGAAAATTGCTAGGTTGGTAATTATTATTGCAGGTGTATTTAGCAGCTTAGCGACTATTTGGTTAGTTTTATCTGATGAGTCTGAAATATGGGATGCATTTAATAGTCTAATTGGGTTAATGGGTGGTCCCATGACAGGGCTGTTTATGCTAGGTATTTTTATTAAAAGAGCGAATGCAGGCAGTGCAGTTGCAGGTATTATTGTAAGTATCATTGCGGTATTGGCGACACGTTATGCTAGTGACCTTAACTTTTTCTTCTATGGCGTGATCGGTGCAATGTCAGTGGTTATTGTGGGGGCGGTTACGGCGCCATTTTTCTCAGCTGCGAAACAAGTGTCACTAGATGATAGTGAAATTCACGAAAATTAATAGGAGTTACTTATGTTGTTTGGTCATGTATCCGATGTGGCAACAATGACTGAAATAAACTCAGTCCTACGCAACCTAATCGAAAAAACATTAGCACTCAATCCTGCATCTTTAGAACCGGGAAGCTACCCTATTGATGGTGATAATGCATTTGTCAATGTAATGACATTCGAAACCCAAGGCCGTGAACAAAAGAGTGCTGAATTACATCATCATTATATTGACGTGCAAATATTACTATCCGGTGACGAAGTAATAGATTATGGAATACGAAATTCCGCTAAAAATGTAACACCTTATAATGATGCGGATGACTATCAACTGGCTGATACAATCGAATATTGCCAAACAGTATCGTTAGTACCAAATATGTTTGTCATTTTTATGCCTTATGAACCACATAAACCGGGTATTACTTCAAAAAGAGGAAAAAGCACCGTAAAGAAAGCAGTTATCAAAGTACGCTTAAGTACATTAGCAAATTAATTTAGTCTGCTTTTAACGAAAACACTTTATTTCTAATGTATCAATCAGTTGTCTATTAATACTCTTAGAGTAAAGTGTTTTTATCATCATCACATAATTGTAAACTAAAGGCTTTTTTTAACTGATTATAATTGGTACTCTTATTTGCAGAATTTGTCTCACCTCTCTCTTCTGCAACCAAGGGTAATTTACATGACAACACAGGCAGCTTCCAAACTGAAACCGGGTAAAATACTCGATACGTTAGGGGCGATGAAAAATAGCCTGACGCGTGTTTCTCAGCGCATTGCTGATTACATCTTGTCTCATCCTGTTGAAACGACACAATTTTCCATAGCTCAACTTTCCCAAGCGACAAAAGCAGGTGAAGCCACTGTTGTACGTTTTTGTCGTGCTCTTGGTTATAAAGGCTTCCAAGACTTTAAAATGGACTTAGCGATAGAAATGGCGACATCAGATAGTGAAGAATCGCCAATTTTGGATGCAGAAGTGAGTGAGCAAGATGACATCCACACTATTGGTTTAAAATTACAAGCAACTATCAACAACGTGCTGTCAGAGACCTTGAATTTACTTGATATAAAACAAGTACAGGGGGCAGTAAATGCATTGCTTTCGTCAAATTATATTTTTATTTGTGGTGTCGGCTCCTCGGGGATCACCGCAGAAGATCTGAAAAACAAGCTAATGCGTATTGGCTATCGTGTTGATGCAGCTACCAATAACCATTTTATGTATATGCAAGCGTCCCTCTTAAAACCAGGTGATATCGCCATTGGTATTAGCCATTCGGGTAATTCTCCAGAAACCGTTCATGCATTAAAACTTGCACAACAAGCAGGAGCATGCACAATTGCACTAACACATAATTTAGGATCACAAATTATGGAATATGCTGATTACCATTTGATTAATGGTAATCGCCAAGGGAAATTACAAGGTGACTCCATTGGTACAAAAACGGCGCAATTGTTTGTTTTAGATTTATTGTATACCCTACTTGTTCAAGCTCAGCCTGATATGGTAAAAGAACAAAAACTACGGACACTCAATGCATTAAAGAGCATTAATTCTGCCTAAATTCAATATGCATTTTTATCGGTTTTCAACAGAAATCTGCTAAAGATCACACTTTCATTTTTATCTTCCTTCAACGCGAATTTCGTTATTGCGTTCACAGCTAATGCTCCCTAATATAGAGTTAAACTCCAAATTCAAAAAAATTAAGAAGCTAACCTCCAAAGGACTTATTATGAACAAACTCTCTGGATTAATTGCTGCGCCTCATACACCTTTTGCCGCCAATGGTAGTGTAAACTACCCTGTCATTGATAAAATCGCAGAACATCTTATTGCAAGTGGTGTAAGCGGTGCTTATGTATTAGGAACAACGGGGGAAGGTATTCATTGTTCTGTTGAAGAGCGTAAAAAAGTGGCTGAGCGCTGGGCTAAGGCTAGCCAAGGAAGATTAGAGTTAATTATTCATACTGGTGCATTAAGTATCGCTGACACCATAGACTTGGCTCGTCATGCAGATACATTAGATATTCGTGCCACATCCGTCATTGGTCCTTGCTTCTTTAAACCCAGTAATGTGGATGATTTAGTCGAATATTGTCGTTTAGCCGCTGAGAATGCCCCATCTAAAGGTTTTTATTACTATCACTCTACAATGTCTGGTTTAAACATTGATATGGAGAGTTTTTTACAAGTCGCGGGTACAACTATCCCAAATTTATCTGGTATGAAATTCAACTCTCCTGATATGTATGAATTCCAACGCTGTATACGCGTTAATGAGGGTAAATATGATATCCCATTTGGAGTCGATGAATTCATACCTGCTGGGTTAGCATGTGGCGCATTAAGTGCAGTTGGAAGTACCTATAATTATGCTGCACCCCTCTATCTTGAAATCATTGAAAAATTTAACATAGGTGATTACCAAGGTGTCGCCGCATGTATGGATAAAGTCATTGCAATTATTCGTGTATTAGTGGAATACGGTGGTGTGGCTGCCGGAAAAGTTGCCATGCAATTACATGGTATTGATGTAGGTAACCCGCGTCGCCCGCTACGCCCATTAACTGTAGAACAAAAGGCTAAAGTATTAGAGAAGTTTAAAGCCGCTGATTTCTTATAGTCAGTTTGGTATAAATCAGTGTTGATAAAATAGCCTATACCTTAACATGTTATCAATTAATGAGGGCTACACATAACGTGCAGCCCTGTTGCATCAACATAACTAAGATTGATTATTTATTATCTTTATTCTCAATCGCTATCATTTGTGGTTTCTCTTCTTCTGGCAGTTCATATTCAATATTAATAGCCAGTAACCCACTGGATAGATTAGCTTTCTCTATTTTTACATTTTTACCAAGATCGAATTGCAAAGTGAATTGTCCTTGTGATATTCCACGATGGAGCCATTTTTCATTATCCTCCTGTATTTTTTCCTCTTTTTTCCCCTCTACCAGTAAGCGCCCTCCTTTCAATGATACCGTTAAATCACTTTCCTGATATCCGGGAACGCTAACCGTCAACTCATAATGGTTATCATCAATTTGTTTTAGATTATAAGTCTGGGCTGGTACTGATACAGGCTTACTTCCGGTTAATTGGCTAAATAAGCGATCTATCTGATCAAACCGATTCGACAACATATTGTCAGAAATTGCTGGAAATAGTGAAAAAGGTCTAATGTTAGTCATAATTCCTCCTCCAATATTAATTGAACTAGGGTAAAGGTGACTTACCCACAATATAGATAAGAACGAATTGTCATTTTTCAACCCCATGACATGATTTTTACCTATTTTTATATTATAGAGATGTGAATTCAGGTGAGCCTACCCCGCCTAACGGTATAACTTATATTGAAAGAGAAAGCGCTAAGGGGAATAAGTCTCAAAAAATAACTGATAAATATCATGATGGCAGAGGTAAACAATGGCAAATTCTTACGATTTAAAGCGCCTGTTTTTAGATATCGAGCAGTAAATATCTTTAACCACCCAGACCAAGGACAGGCTAGATTAACTATTGAACAATATAATCAGCAGTCAATATCATTATATTTCCACCATGTCCGTTGCAATCAATCCTGACTACATGTTTTGGTGTCCATGTTGTTAATGTGTACGTGTATTTAAGGTTACTTATTGATGTTAATTTATGCTCCATTGCACCAGACGTATAAATAGCCTCTACTGATAGCTTACATAAGTCATAGTTCATTTTTTCAGCATAAATAAAATCCCAATCACCATAATTAGACCTTTTTGTATCTGCTACTAATGAGTCAATGCTATTGCTCGAATGTGCATTAAAACCAAAGCTAGTAATCATTAGCAAGGTAGTAACTATGTATCCTTTCATCTCACCATCCCATCAATTAGTTTCAATGATATTAGCTTAGAGGGAGTGCAAATTGAAGTTAATTAGTTGGTGGCACATAGTGTGGGAATACAGTAAAAGTGCAATACGTTATTAGAAATATGATGACAATTAACACTGTCACCCCAAGCCAAGAACCCCATGTTTCCTAGGGTAAACATCAACCCGGGAAGTTGGCATTTGGAGCTATAGTCATAGAGCATTTTGCTATAGCAAATATAATAGAGAAATAGATTAAGTACCCAAGCCAATTACGCATATCAATCCCCCTCAGCGTGTAGAGGGTAAATATTAGGATAGATGTAGATTTCAGGCAATAAAAAATTATAAATTACAGTAGCTTAGCTTTAAATTCATAGAGCTAATATTTATTCAAGATAAATTGAAACTGTTTCTGAATTAACCCAATGAATTCATTTTAAATAAGTATATCAATGCAGTATAATGAACTAATTTCTATTAAGAGCGCCCATATGAAACAACAAATCAAGCCAGAGTCAAATGACATTACCCAACCACATTGGCCTACTTTGAAGCTCATATTGAGTTCTTTTATTGTTTTTAGTTTCTACTTAAATTTAGCTGATAAAAGTAAGGTTTCATTTCTTATTGATATTTTCGACTTAACATTAATTCCTATGTTTGTATTTATAGTTGCATTCGTAACGAAAAATACTACGTGGAAATCTTTGAAGTTTAGCTTACTTTCATCCTTTATAATTTACTTAACATTTCAAACAGTTGATGCAATTCCATTGTACTTTTCAGGCGAATTAAGTTTGAAAGTTTATATCCTTGAGCCTCAAAATGGAGTATGGTTTTTTTTAGCCACTCCTGTTTGGCAAGCTTTTTTTTTATTATTACCACCAAGATTAAAATCTAACATTTCAATATTATCTTGTATTTTGATGGTATCATTGGTTCTTTCTTATTTAGCCAACAATTATTTAATTAACTTATCAAAATTTTTCTCTATTATTATATACTTCCCATTCTTTATCATCGCTTATTTTATTAATAATGAAAAAGTATCCTCACTTAGAAAAAAACCTTACTTGATAATTGTAATCAGCACAACCTTGGCTATAGCCGCACTTTATTATGAGGAAAGTATCAATAGATTAATCATAAACAGTACTCACGCTGATTTTTTATCATCTTTTTTTGTTATTTATATTTTAAAATTCTGTATAAGTATAGTTTTAGGTTCTAGTATTATTTATTTCGCTTCATCAACAGATAAATATGCTAAACTATCAAACAATGCTTTAGGTGTTTATTTGATTCATCCTATTATTTGTTTTATTTTTTTACAAACCCTAACTTATTTCCATGTGGAATATAGCTCATTAGTCGTCATACTACTAACGCTATCAACTATCAGCATCGCTCTTTTATTAACCTTTAACTCAACCATTCACTGGTTTATTGAACCTAAGTTAGGTTTCAACAAGTTAACACATTAGTGCTACTTACCCCTTAAAATTCACTAAATTGATAGACTGTATCAATGTAGCCAACCGCAATTTCATTAAAGTGACTATGTGATTTTTTGATGATTTGCGGTGGCTATATACAAAAAAAGACCGTGCAGTGCGTAGCCCTTGGAATATTTTGTTGTTTGAAATGGCGCTATGACTGATTGAGTTCAAGCATTGCATTTATTTTAATAGATAACTGACCATTTTTAACAAAGAACGGGCTCGCAACAAACCCACCACTTGCTGGCTGTTTTAATCCCGTGCTAACCATCAGCCCTTCAATGCGCTTTAGTTGCGCTTCCAACTTGTCTAAGTCAGCGCTATCGACTGAGATCTTTATAGATAGGGTGGCTATTTCTTTTTTATCTGACATGACTGTCTCCATAAATGAAAAAGCCACCAGTGATTAGCTGATGGCTACTTAGAATATTCTTCTAGATGAATAAATATAAATGCATGTTACCGAGTAACAACTAATATTAAAAAAATATATAAAATTAATCCCTAAGTATTCTAATGAAAGAAAATACAGAAGTTATAAGCACTGTAGATAAAGTAAGAACTAACCAGTAATCCAAAGGAAGGTCAAATTTCAGCCACGTATACATAGCATTTATAATATAGACAACCATTGCTATTGAAATGCCAATAAAGAACAACAAAAAGTGTTTATATGTAACCCTTGATTTTATTTGATATCGAATCAATAACACGCAAACAAATAGAACTAAAGTGAAAATTACAAAATTACTCATGTCACTACCTTAAGAGCATCAATTAAATACAGTATAAATGCTCTCAGCAAAATAATCCCATTCTATCTTATCTCTTTATCCTCTTGTACCTATCTCAAATTAAAAAGCCACCAGTAATTAGCTGATGGCTATAAATATTTAACTTATGTATAGTGCTGGTAACTTAAAGCAACTTAGAGATTATATGATTTATGGCTGATGTTTTTTCCGCACTTCTCATCGCTTTCCTTGTTTCGTTTGTTTCTTTCATAGCTATAACGCTTTATATGGATAATAAATATAAAGGCGACACATCTATGTCAGGGTGCTTTAATTCATTCTTTGCTTCATTTTTCATTCCGCTAATTATTTTTATTGCAGTATTTTTGTACAATTTTAGTTTCTATTAAAAGCCCGCTCTAGGCGGGTCATTGTGAATTCTTGTTGTTTGTTTAATATCTAACGGCATATCGCGCATTGATTTAGGTATTTCCCTTTCACCATACTCTTCGGCTATTGCCATTATTTCTCTGTATGGTTTTGCGAGTGGGCAAGCTACAACAGTAATGTTCTGCCCTCCGCTTCCTATGGTGTTAGCTTCATTGTTTCTACTGTCATTACCAGTGCGACTTTCAATGCAGCACTAGTCCACGGCTAACTCTTAATTAAATCTTCTTGTTCATCCACCATTTCCCCCTGCAATTTAATTCATCTCTATTCACTTTCTCAAAAAAAGGTCTACTGCTCAACATACTTAATATATTTGCAATTTAAACACATTAAACTAACTTAATCTAAATTTATTGAGTTTCTATGGGGTAGTATATGATTACTTTTGAAGTCATTTTATGGACTGCTGGTATCTTGGTAATTTCAGCGGTTGCATTCCTTGTGTGGGTAACAATGATAATACTGAGTAACAAAGCTAAGGCAGATGCTCAACGCGAAAACACTAAAAATAAAGTAGAAAATGGTGACTAAATAAAACTAACGCCAGCCATGTCTTCATATTCGTACTCTCTTTCCGCATTTGCTTACACTTAATTCATGTGAAAACTTTGCTAATTATCTATGCTTATAGTGTATTCAAATAGTTTTGATAATTAGCTATTATTTGGCTTTAGTTACATTTATTTTATTCGTTTTTTAAATAGAGGCCTTAAAGACCTTACACGGAAAATTTATGATAAAAATAAAGTATTTGCCAATTATGATGTTTACTTACTCTTTATTTGCAGCAGGTTCGGATCATGATTGCGCTAATCTATCCCCTGAACTCAATATACAAAAAGTATGCGAACAAGCCAAGTGACCCTATGGCACAATTCTATTTGGCAGAAATGTATTTTGAAGGAAAAGGTGTTAGTAAAAATTACTCTAGGGCTATTGAGTGGTATATCAAGTCTGCCAATCAAGGCTATGCAGATGCTCAGCTAGAATTAGGATACCTTTACTATTATGGCGATGTGATTAAACAAGATAAAGACAAAGCTTCTGAATTATTTAAAAAAGCGTGCTTAAACGGCATTGAGGATTATGATGAATTATGCGCCGAATGGCGGTAATACTCATTCTGGTGCTAATTCTGCTTCTGCTGATTCGATATTTTCATTTAAAATAGCCCCTGAGTTAGCACCATAATAATTTATTTCGTTACTTTGCTAAACGCATATTCAGCTACACCCTCTTCAATAAAATATTTGCTCGTTAATTTTTCATAGAACGGCTTCCAGTTTCTGCGCCATGTCCTTTCGTTAAGATCAGGCACTAAATGTCTAATTACACTAAACGCCGCAGATGACGGCACCCGCTTAGGGATCAGACAGATTTGAAGAGGGAAGATGGAACTCCGCCAAGTTTTTATGAGCAACGTTCTTTATCAGAAAGGTTATATAGAGATCAAGGCATCGGTACTAAAACTTTATTGGGCCATAAGAGCTAGGTAATGACAGATAAATATCATGATGATCGAGGATAAAATTGGCAGGTTTTAGCTATAAAATAACGATTATTTTGTAGCCTGTTTTGCAGAAGAGTTTTGCAGGAGTTTTGTAGAGGAATTTTTCAAGGCAAAATAAAACGGGAGTTTTTAGGCTCCCGTTGTTAATTACACCACGTAATAAATTACATGTGTTTAATGATTGCGTCACCGAACTCGCTACATTTCAGTAATTTAGCGCCTTCTAATTGACGTTCGAAGTCATAGGTTACAGTCTTAGCTTCGATTGCGCCTTCCATACCTTTAACGATTAGGTCAGCCGCTTCAGTCCAGCCCATATGGCGCAGCAGTATATTACCAATTAAGCCATATCATATTGATTTTAAATACATTTAAAATTTAATTCTTATCGTTTTAAGTGTTTCAATTATACTTATAACCTGTTGATTTATATCGTAGTGACAAATAGTTTTGGGGAATTCTTTTTGTCTCAATTAAGATTTGCATTTTGATAATTTACTGTATATAAACACACTGCAGGAACAAATTATAAAAAGGATTGGTGACCGGTTCGGTCCATTGAGTTTGCGTATCGCTATGAGTTCATCACAATCACTTACGATTAGCGGCACTAAAACTGATGATGATAAATATTGTTAAACCGCATTTTTCATACGTTGTTCTTATTCAGTAATTTGATACTCTAAATATAAAATTTTCATCATATAAAGTATTACATTTTCATTATTCATGAGCACTCCCATGTCAGAAAACAAGCTTAAAACGTGGTTTTTAAAAACACTTTACAGACTGTTTCACAATAAAAAGTTTCATCATAATAAGAATATTTGGTATTTATTTAATGTTTCTAGAAATCACGATAATGAAATAGTAAAAGTTACGTATAAAAATGAAGAATTAAAAATAAACACATCTCCTATCAGCTCAAAGAAACACAAAAGTTTGATCATAGTGGCTACTGGCCCATCAGTAAATGAGGTACCCAAACATTTCTTTGATCAAGAACAATACGATTTTCTCGGTGTGAATGGCGCGATCGCACTCTCAGAGATCAAATTCAAGTTTTACTGTATCATTGACCAGTCATTTGTTAGCAAAAGGGTCGATTTGGTGCGACAAATTGTTAGCAATGATGAAATAACACTATTTTGCAATTACTTATCTCTGCACGAAATATTAAAGCGCATTGATTTATCAGAAATAAATTGCTCATTTAAGATACTAGATTTAGTCAAAGATGGTATAGGTTATTTATTTTTAGATGAAAAAAAAATAGTTAATGAAAGCCATACATCCGATAACTATCATTGGCTTAATGGCTATGGCTTCTCTTCTGATATGAATAAATTAGTTTTTGACTATGGCACTGTAGCCTACCCAGCATTACAAGTAGGATACTCTATGGGTTACAAACAATTATATTTTGTCGGCTTAGATATGAATAATTTCGATAAACCTCGGTTTTATGAAAATCGTTCAAATATGCTTCCAACATCGTTAAGCCATCATTTCATAATAATACAAAATGCCTTTAATTCAGCATCGCGTTTTCTTACTGAAAAAGGGGTTACCGTTATTAATTTATCTCCTAATAGCGCGATCACTTCTTTTCAAAAAGAAAATATTAATGCGCTAATGAAGAATAAAAATATAAAAAATTCAAATGAGTAAGCAAACCCTCATCACTTGTAGCTATATGTGATTGTCTTGTTTTTACCATTGCAGCACCTCTGCATTAACGCTATGATCACAAAAGATAATTACCTAATGAGATAAGTTAAATGCGCTTTGCGTTACAAAATTTAAAGAAGATTAACATTCTAAATTTCTGTATTTTATTTTTTTTTGTTTGTTTGTCGCATCTTGCCCTCGGGTATGAGTTCAAGGCTATTTATGCATTCGCTGTATTCTTATTATTACTCGCCATAAACGCCAATAAATTTATATACTTAACATCAGTGTTCCTTTTGGCTTTTATCTCTGCAATCTACTACCCAACCGCCATGTTATATGGTGAGCCAAGTTTTAACATTGCTACAGCTATGTTATATACCGATAGAAAAGAATCACTAGAATTCGTTTCTAATATCCCATATTACTATTATGCAGTGTCATTCCTCATATTATTGCTTGGTTATGCTTCAACCCGCTTCAGATTTAAAATTTCAAATAAATTTAGATTAATATTCATTTCAATTTTTGCTGTTATTTTCCTTCAAGCTCCTATCAAGACAGCCATTAGCGATCATCATTTTTCTTTATTAGATACAGGCATTCCTGAAGTTAAATTTTTAAAGCAGTCTGTAGCAGCCATTTCATCAACAATTGAAGAACACAAGCGCATTAGTGAAATGCTAGCTAAAGATGATGATTACCCAAAATTAACCAGCACTGGAGAGTATGATACTTATGTTATTGTTATCGGGGAAAGCGTCAGAAAAGACTTACTACATGCTTATGGGTTTGAATTAGAAAACACACCGTTTCTTGATAAAATAAACGGGAGAATTTTCACTAATTATATCTCAGCTGCACCATCCACTGTTCCGTCTTTAACACACACCATTTCAGAGCATGTAAAAATTCAGAACAACATCATTACCCTCGCTAAAAAAGCCGATTTTTATACCTATTGGATCTCGAATCAAGGCTCTATCAGTGGCGCTGACACGCCTATTGCCAGCATAGGAAAGCGAGCAGATAACCCAATTTTTATCAAAAAAGGCTCCTTCACATCTAATGAGAATGATAACGAACTTATTCCTTATATTAATACAGCCATTAAGCAGCAAGTGAAAGGTAAGAAGTTGATCGTTGTTCACTTAATGGGAAGCCATACCCCTGCCTGTGAAAGAACAAACAATGAGTATGATGAGTTCTATCTTAGCAACCGAGCTTCTTGCTATGTCCAATCAGTGAAGAATACAGATAGCTTACTGCGCAGCATTTACGATGATTTGAAGTTAAGCAATGAGCGATGGTCTATGATGTATTTTGCTGATCACGGCGTCTCTTTCTCAAATAGAGATGTGCCATCTAAGCTCGATTTAATTCACGGTGATGAATACAAAGAAAATTACTCTGTTCCTTTTTTTATAACATCTTACAATGACGTAAATAGAGAATTCATTACAGCACGAGTTAGCGGCATGAACTTCCTTTCGCTCTATTCTGAGTGGCTTGGTATTAATTTGTATCAAAAAGCTAACTGCCAATTTATCTCAAATCAAGACTGCAAATTTAGCAACAGTGTTTTAAATTTTAAAAATAATGCTGTCAGTTTTGATAAATTACCTAATGATATAATTCCTCATCATTAAATATTAAATGGGGCATTGGCCCCATTTCCATTAACTAACTCTATACCATCCCATCAACATAATATAAGCGTTAGTTATATTTACAGCTGCACCGCTTCCCGCGTTACCAATCATTCCTGTCACTGTATGACTATGTGCTCCACTATTCGATGTATCGCCAGTCCATGCATTAGCAGCGCTCATATTAATCTGAGTTACATCCGCATTAACGACGCCAGAAGCGGTATTTACTTTGAGACTTCGTGTCGATTTACTGAATGCGCCGTAAGCAAAGCCCGGTGCTTGTGATTCTGATTTTCCCCCACCAAGAGCCAATGAGCCTGTTATGTTCATTGTTCCCCTATTATGAGTATGTCCCCCCGCAGAGGATGTTGAACCTGAGAAACTGTGGCTATGAGCTGGCATATGTGAAGCCGTTAACGTCACTGAATCCGAGCCACCAGTTGTCAACACATTCGCACCACTCGCTGCAGCTAATCGAATAGTTTTATTTTCGCCGATGTATTGCCATTTCGTACTAGGGAATAATGTATTGGGGTTCTTGTTTTGCGCGAACCACACCACAATACCAATAGGGTAAATGGTATTAAGATTGACCGCGTTTTGTAATGCATCAGTGACGGCTTTCTGACTCATCACGCTAGTTGTTGATGCTCCAGTCGATTGGACGACACTACTTGTATTGAGCTTATTATTAAGCCCGTTATTGAGTGCTGTGTTTGTTGCATAATCCCCCGATGGTTGATAGCTCCCCTTAGCTTGGTACCGTGTATCTCCTTCCGCTTTGGTGTAGCTCTCGCCTTTGAGTGCATAATTCCCTGCGGGGGCATAATTGCCCTTAGGTTGATAGTTGGTATCAGACTCCGCTTTTGAATAACTATAGCCTGCTGCTTGATAGCTGCCTTTAGGTTGATACTTACCATCGGTTTCAGCCTTGGTATAACTATCTCCTTTTAAGGCATAATCCCCTGATGGCTGATAACTCCCCTTAGCTTGGTACCGTGTATCCCCTTCCGCTTTGGTATAACTTTCACCTTTGAGGGCATAATTTCCTGCAGGGGCATAGTTGCCTTTGGGTTGATACTTAGTGTCAGATTCGGCTTTAGAATAGCTGTAACCTGCAGGCTGATAGTTGCCTAATGGCTGGAAACGCTTGTCAGATTCGGTTTTGGTATAAACATTGATATCACCCGCACTTAGATCCGCTTTCAGTTCCTGCCATGCTGTACCTGCAACAGGCTCAACATTGTTATTTTCAATCTTCGACTGCCACGTTTTGTTTTTATGATAAATAATCGCGCGGATTGGATATGGTTTGCCTTCTGCTGCCCACTTAGGGAAACCAAAGCTTTGTAATTCCCCTATCGCTTCAGTGATATCATGAAACATGCCGTTCATCTTTTCACGTTCGATATCTTTGGCCGCAGGATCAGTTTGTTGGTCACGCTCATAATCGTAACTATAGCCTTGTGTGTAAGAAACCGCGCCATCGGCTTGCACATCATCAGGAATAGAGATTCTGTCCCCTTGTGTTGCAAAGGGGATTTTAAATATTTTTGTCATGAGTTTTAGGCTCCGAAATTACTGCTAAGGAAGTTTTTACGATGTTGGCCGTGACCGAAAGCTTTCTTCGTCACGATACGGTATTTAACACCCACACCCGATGGGCGAGGCATAAGATCAAAGTTTTCAAGAAGAACCCGCAAACGTTCGTCCGGGTTGAAATTAAACACGTAATACAAATAGGTCATATCCAGCGGATCAAGCACGAATACTTTGCTGTCCGCTTGCCAAAAGAAGCGTTTAAGAAATTCGTTAATATTGGTGACCGTTGGGCTTTGCGTGAGGTTGAAATAGCGCATACGCACGATGAGACGTTTTTGGTCGACTGTCAGCGATAGGGTGTAATCGGCATTACGTCGAAAGTTGCCTTTGAAATTAGCGTTCTTTTTACCGAAACCAAAGCCGATTTTCGTTTTATCGCTCGGGGGGACATCAATCCCCAACGGCACATCGAGTATGCGCGCCCAAATATTCAGCCCAAACTCGTTCGCAGTATCGATATTAAACACATCACGGTACCAATCACGCCAAAACTGGACAGTGGATTGTTCAAAATAGTCTGCTTTGTATTTAGCTATTGCTTTGAGATTTTCCGCATCTTCATATTGCCAAAGGATCGCCTTTAATAAATCAGAATGAAAATCAAATGATTGAATTTTGCTCATACCAGCACCACCTGTACCGCACTGCGTTTGAGCCTTGCCACCTCATTCATTTTGATTTCATAGTTATTTGAAGACCAGGCTTTGCCATCCGTTGAAAGTTCGACGCGTGTAATAAACAACCGAGGTTCGACAGCATTGATACCGGCTGATATTTCGAAAGGTGATACATCGCGCCCCACCACTAAACCGCCCTCACCATCGATATCCCCATTTGCCCATGACTCAACCGCGGCGGGAATAATGGTTTGTGCATCGACGGTGGCTTTTTTCACTGTTACTCGGCAGAACAACACAATTTCTTTCGCCCTATCGAATTTAACGGGATAAATTTGGCCGCTGATGATTTCCAATACTTCAACTTCTTCACTGCCGTTAAAAGCCGCACCGAGTGTTTTTGTGCGCAACAATGAACGAGCAATCGCCTCTTTATCACCCCCTTCAACACACACATAAATGCTATGGGGAACTAACGTGATCCCATCAAACATCATCGGTTGGTCTGTGTAATTTTCTCGATACGACAACGAACGTACCCCTTCCAATTCATACAATGCAGAGGTAATCGCCTCCCCCACACTGACGGTGTTTTTGGCTAACGTCTGCTTGCGTCGTCGCCTTGATTGTAGGTCTGATTCGGCATCTCGACCCAACACCGCATTGCTGGGGTTATGAACGGTTTCCCAACCTAATACCGAACTGGCCACTTTATTAAGTTGCCCCACTCCGCACTCAATCGCGCCCGTTTCAATGGCGCGCATATCCCCTGTTACTGAGCCATCTTTACCGATAATTAAAGTCTTGGTGGTTTCGAATAAGTCACCATTCAGTGTGGCGGCTTGTGATCCCTTGGGAATAATGGTGTCGGCAATACCCGTGAATTTCACCTGTGATAAAAAGGAGTGAGTCGCATCAAAACGTTGTCCCCCCATTAAAGCCCATATTGCATCAAGGAAAATACCACCGGCTAAATCGGGGTTAATTTGATTGGCCAGTTCAGCATTGTTGCGCACAACGGCGTCCCGATTTTCGACCTCCATGGTGATCAATGCCCCTTGTGGGGTTTCGGGGTTAACATCCAGTTGCTGGCCAAAGACACTTTTAAATTCGTTTTCAACGTCATCACGTAAGGTGCTGGTATCCGGCACAATTACACCCTGTGACGTGAGATATTGATAATCAGCCATTGAGCGTTATCTCCCCATAAATGGTTTGGATCACCGCGGTATAGTTCAGCGAGTTATCTGCGATTAATGCCGAGAATGACACGACCGATATCACATCATCCAATTCACGCATTCGGTCACGAAACGCTGCTTCAAATAACGGGATGTCCGCCTGTCGCCCAAAGGTGGTTTTCCAGTACGGAATGCCCATATCGAGTTTATGTAGCATTTCACCACGGAGTGCTTTGACGTAATGCTCACAACGGTTTTTCGATGCCCGTTCACCACTCACAATCGATAAGTTTCCATCATTGCCAAGATGAATGTCGTTACTACTGTTGACATTAAATGTCTTCATACGGGGACTCCTGAATTGCTATTACCACTTTGAATACCGCTGTGTTTATGGGTTGAGCCGATATCTTTACCGTTGTGTTTCATCGTGCCACCATTTGAGTCGCTGTTGCCATTTACAGCCTGATTACCATTCACCGTGACATTACCGTTAAACGTAGTTTCGGGCACATTGACTTCAAGAACGGGCGAATCTAAAACCGCTTTTCCTGCATGCAATGACAAGCACACAGAACCATCCATGGACTGGATCACCAAGGCATCAGCGTTTTTACCATCAATTAGCCAGCCTTTCAGGGTGTCGGGGTAAAACATCGCATCGCTAAAGGTATGTAACCGTGCTGTATTGGGTTCATCTTCTAAACCGCCACGTTGAAAAACCAAGCTGATATCTCGGTCATTGGCTTTTAACCAACCGAAATCACCCGCCTTGATCGGCATGCGAATAAAAAAGCCACCGCCGCCAAAACGAAAAACGGGAATATTCGGTACCGCTGCTCGCCCGATTTTTTGGCCTTCTGTCGATACCATCATGACTAAGGGCTTAATCACGGCTCGATTAGTTTTATCGTTATAACTCATCACCACAGAGGGAAGCATGTCATCGATGTTCATCAAAAAGTTACGAAATGCGGCCGAGAGCTGCCCTGCCAAGCTGCCTTCGCTAGCAATATCACTATTGGGTTGGTTCATGGTTTACACTCGTTTGCAGGTCGCTTGGTAAAAAAAGGGATCGTCGTGAGAGGCAATATCGAACTTAAGTTGTTCGATAATGTAGTCGCCATTTAAGGCAGGATTAAACTGGCTTTCAAGGCGTAACATGCCACCCAATGACGACTCGCTATCAATTAAATAAGTGACATCGACGCCTTTTTCCGTGGCTTTAGGAATACCGACCATGCCCGATTTTTGGTTGAGGATACGCAAGCGGCCACTTAACGCTTTATCCTGGTCTTTCACATACAACATGTCATCGTCAATAAACGCTTTCACATTGCCCGCATCTTGCAGTCGCTCGACTTGTTTGAGCGCTGGCCCGCAAAAATACCAATTAGCGATATTTTTATCAGTCGCTTGGAAGTCCAATTTAACCCCGCAATCCTGTGCAATGTTCTTGGCTAGTTCGCTCATTTTGCTTATTGCACTACCCGATGAAGAAACAATGTCACGCGCGTTGGTATTGTTGGTTTTCGCTTTTAAGGTCAGTGTCACATCGGGCGGTGAGGCGATTTCTGCGCTAACAATATCCCCCACATAAATGCGAAATACGCCCGTACTGGCGCGTCCCGCTTCAACAATTAAACGGTGCGGTTTCTTCGCTTGGGTGTAAGGGCTGGTTTCGGTCAGCAACATATTGCGCGTTGTCGCATTGAGGCCATCGATATTGACCGTGCATTCATTCTGCAGGGGATTGGCATATTTAGTGCCACTGGCTCGAATTCGCAGCCCCTCATACCATTGCAGCCGACCATTAACTTCAATGCCTAATCGGATACGGCGTAAATCAATCATCTTCACCCCACCAAACAAGACTGTGTGATTGGCCAAACTGCGCCCACCACGGATATTCATCATTTTCAGTGATAAAGGCGAAATTACCGTTACCCGATAAATAGCGGTAGGGGATCAGCGGTTGATTGGGGATCACACGAATACCTTGCAGTAAAACCACATCATTGCGCTTGATATCGCAACACATTGTTGTTCGCGCCACTTTAATCGTCAGCTCCCACTCGTCACCGCCAAGGCTCACGCGCAAACGTTGATTAGGTATGGCATTTAAAGGGATCTCTTGCATGGGTCACCACCCTAACGTAAATTCACCGTCAGCAATTTTGGTTGCTGCCGATTTTTTCTTTTTGTCTGGTACCGTGGACGTTTGCACTTTTCCGCGATTCACTGTGCTCGATTGCTCTTTTTTTGCCACCTTACGGGGCGGCAGGTCGCCATATTCTGGCTCAACCGTTCGCCACTCACTAAAGCGCAGCGAGAGTTTAATCGCATCGGCCATCTCTGGAATTTCATCGTGATAGAGATTCACTAGCAACATCGGTTGGTAGGTTTTCACCCGCGTTTGGATACCCACTAACTGATGCTTATCGTAGGCTTGCTGTAGGGTTTCAAAGGCGCTTTTCATTTCGCCAGCTAAAATTAAATCCATACCAATTTCGACTGGCTGAACCACCACATGGTCACTGCGTGTTTCCCCCGACTCAACGGTAAACTGTGTTGCTTTGTGTTCGTCACGGACGTTAATTTGAATTGGATTGGCCGTTTCAAATAACGTCGAAAAGTTATCGACATTGAAGATTTTCACCTCGGTGATCATTTGCTTACCCCCGAACTGGTTTGATGGGCTAAATCTTGTAGCTGGGATTGCAACGCATCTTTCGTGCCATTAGCCATGCCTTGCGCATCCGTGGCTTGAGTTTCCACTTTGATTTCACCAATTGACAAGTTAGTTTCATTGGTGGTACTGGATTGATTACTGATGGCTTGGCTGGTCATCGGGTTGATTGGATTAGCTGACATGCCATTAATTTGTTGGCTCAGCCCTTTTACTAACAACGCAGTATCTTCTTCAGATAACGTGGGCTGTTCGGGGATTTGGTGCTCTATCGTGCCGTCAGTCGTGATTTTGCGTTCAACCGTTTGAGTCACTTGTGCATCCTCAAAACCAAACCACCCTTTGACGGTACTCCAGCCATTTTTAATCGCGTCTAAACCGTCATTAATCCAACCTAAATACTGTTTGATTTGCGCCCATAGCCACTTAAAAATCCCGACAACGGCATCAGAAGCCACCGTAAAGACGCCTTCAAATTGCTTGCCCCAATCCGCTAAATCGTTAATAAAACCCGTGAGCCATGCCCATAACTGCTTGCCACCATCAACAATAAAGTTAAAAGCTGACACTGCCACATCGGCAACGACCTGAGACAAGGCGATGACAAAATCAAAGAAGGCTTTAAACGCTTCCCACAACGCAATAATGACCGCTTTAAGTTCGGGGTATTCATCCAAAATACGGCCTATCATCGAATCATTGCCGTCAATAAAGTTCATGATATCGTCATAGACTAAGGCAAACGCTGCAGCCAGTAAGGCAATAATCGCGATAATCGCCAAGATGGGCCATGTTGCTGCCAAAGTCGCTGCCGCCGCCGATAACATGGCAGGCACATAAAACGCCGCAATAGCCGAACCTATTGCAATAAAGAACCCCACAATAAGCGACTTGTTTTCTTTGCAAAAGCTCACAAAGCGGTTGATCCACTCTAACCCTTTGGTTAAAATCGGGATCACCATTTCAAGAAAGCTGTTTTTCAGTAAGCCTGATGATTGCTTAAAGCCTTGCATGGCTTTGTTGAATTTGATGGATTGTTCAATACTCTCTTTGTTGATACCAGAATATTCCTTTTGAATGCCCATCATGCGCTCAAGCTCTTTGCGGCCGTTCATCATCAGCTCGACGGTTTTATCATCCGTCACGCCCAGCCCCGCAAGCGTTGCCTTGGCTTTGTCGAACTTCATGCCCTGCACTTTATCTGCAGTCTGAAGTACTTTTTCCATAGTGTTTTTCGCAAAACCAAACGATTTGGCCATCGCGGATAAATCCGCTTGAGCCGCATCACGCGTACTGCCCAGTTCAGCTATTGAACCCGCGAAAGCGTCCACATCGGCAGTCGCTACATTGATTTTTTTACCCAGTTTGTCGAGGGTTTCAATATCAGCCGAACGTGAAATCGATTCCCCCACCAAAGCAGTCGCCCCCATCAATAAACCAACCGCCCCCAATGCCTTTTTGGCAAACGACATGACCGTATTACCCGCCTGCTGGTATTTGGTTTCGGTATTCTCAAGGGCTTTTTGCACGGATTGCTGTGCTTTAATTTCACTGGTCGCTGCTTCAATTCCCTTCACTTTCATCGAATCCACAAGACGAATTAACTCGCTGTAATTACCTTGCAGTGCTTGAATAATAGCGTTGGACAGTTGCTTCGCGGTGATACCTTGGTGTTCGGCTAACGTGAGGTCGGTGACACCTTGATTAAGTTGAATGACGTCTTGTTGTAGTGCCTGGTAGTTTGCATCGAGCTCGCCCAAAACACCCTGAGTGGATTGCATGCCTGCATCAGATATTGACCGCTGTGCCTCAAGGCTGGCCATCGAATCTGTTACTGTCTCTAACTGTGTTTTAACCGAGCCTGTTTGGGCAATAACCTCATCTGCATTAGTAACAAAATCAATCGAATGTTCAACCGATAAGCCTTGCACCGATTGGCGTAAGTCTGCCATCACACGTTCAATTTCTGCGGCGCCATCGGCCGTGGTGGTCGGGATTTTTTGCAGCTCGTTAACATACTCACTGACCGAGCCTTTTACCTGTTCTAATGCCGCTTTTTGGTCACCCACCGATAACGAGCCGAGGTCATTTTTTAATTGGGTGATATCAGATTGCAGTGATTGCCCCCAATCCCCTAACGCATTCCCCCCGGAGACCCAAGCAGCGTCTGCATTTTGCCGTTGCTCATCCAATGCGCTTAATGATGAGCTCACCGCATCTAACCGAGCCACGATTTGGCTTGTCTCAGCACTGACCTCGCTGGCATTGGTGGTGAACAAAATGGCATGTTCAGTCGACAGCCCTTGCAACGATTGCCAAAGCTCCGTCATGACACTCCCGATGGTCAGTGAACTTTGCTGCGCCGCTTGTTGGGTTTGTTTCATGCCATCAATAATGTCATCGGTCGAACGTTGCACCTTTTTAAATGCCCCATCCGCTTGCCTTGTATCAAACTCAAAGACCTGCACAAAGGTATCCATTAATGACATTAGCGATCCTTTGAAGCCGCAAGGGCTTCGTTATAACGGTTAGTAATGGCAATTTCCCACAGGTCCATTGCTTCTTCTAAATCTATTGAGGTTTTGAGTTCGGTGAAGGTGGCGAGGCGTTCGCTGACGATGACGGCAAAGAACCCATCAGCGTTTTTATAATCGACGGGAGTGAACCGCTTACCTTGCTGAGCAGGAAGTGGAGGAAGCCTGAGTTCCCGTCGCCCCCGAAAAAACTGGTGTTGTACTTCAACATTTCCAACTCTAAGCGGATCAACGATTCGCCATCGGGTACATGGTTATCAATAAGTGTTTGTGTTTTAAGGGGGATTTCTTCACCATCGATAGTGACACACACATAGGCCATCATTTTTAACATGGCCTCTTTGCTGACCTCATAATCACCAATTTTGGGGGCGTTAGATAACGGATATTTGGCTAGGATTTCACGCCCGACTGTAGCCGGCAGGCGACTAATTACAAATAGCTTTTCAACGCCATCAACGTCTTTGATAGCCACTTCTTTAGGTTTAATCAACATGGTAAACACCGATAAAAAAGGCGGGGAACCCCGCCAGAAATTGAAATGAATTAACGGACGCGCGTACTGTCGAAATCCTGAAACACAAAGGTATAGGCTTTGGATTTCAAACGTCCCGCAGAGGCCGCAGAGTTGCCACGACTGCCATTGGTAATTTTGCCGTTACGCGCTGTGACCGTTGAGCCATCACCGTAAGACGCCACAAAGGTAATGATATCCCCTGCGTGTCGGCGCCCTTTTTTCGCGGTATTCGCCTCGAGCAAAATCGACAAGTTTTGATCTTCTTCGCTACCAGCTAAAACGTTGATGGTGACGGTTTGTGGTGTCGGTGTGGACCAACTCACCAAGTTACCATTAATGTCCATGCCCGTTTGTGCAATATCGACAGCCGGTAAATCCAGTGGGTCAGCATCGTCAGCAAAGGCGGTAATTAAAATCCCAGTGGGAAAGGTTTTGCTGGCTTGAATGGTAAAACTCAAGCCGGTTGCAGATACATCATGCATGTTCTACTCCTAGACTAAATTATGTGAGCCTTCGACTTTGCGAACCCAATCGCCTTTGCCGTAAATCAGCACGTATTTCATGACATACTCAGGCAAGTCGCTTTCATCCGTGTTTTCAACAATCTGCGCGTTATACCAATAGCCTTTATCCTGTACGTCATACCAAGCAAGGTCATCGCCAGACGCATCCGCAATCGCCAGCTTTTGTACGTCACTCAGCGTTTTACCGGCTAAAATTGTGCCGTTATTAATCGCTTTAGTGACCACACCGGCGATCACCATCAACGCACGCGCTTCACCGTCCTTATTCGCAGGAACACCGCGTGTGGCCAATAACACGTTAAACCATTGCTGAGCGATATAGGCTTTTAGCCATTGCTCATTAGCGTGCACACTCATATCCAGCGGATTAGACGCACCACCGCACAAGAAGCCCCGCTGATAGAAACGAATTTGTGAGCCAGCTATCGCGGTTTCACCGTAATAGTTCACGCGCAGCTTATCGAATCGGTCAGCGGCTTTATCTGTGGTCACTTGCGCAGGGAACGTGACGCCTAATTGACGGAACATGTAGTTTGTCGTGGCGTTGGTTCGGTCATAATCCGTCGCCGCCATAACGGCCATGGGTAAGGTTTGAATAAAATAGTTGGTATCTGTTTTGAGGCTTAACCCCACAGAAGCGGTTCCCATCAACGCTGCGCTAAAATCTTCAACCTGCTTTTCGCTCACGCTAATATGTAACTGGTATTTGACGTTTTCACCGGAAACATACTGCGCCAACGGCACGGCTTGCTCTAACGTCAACTCATCCAAGAATGTCGCACTGCCGAATGAATCGGAAACCTGCTCGGCAACCATAAAGGCTTCCAGCGGCGTTTGTGCAGGGTTACCTTCAGATGCAGTACCGGAAGACAGCCCCATAGCATTCGCCAGCACCGAATATTCAACACTAATGGATGCGCGTTCTTGCACGCCGCCACTCAGCTCAAAGGCGCTATCGAGTGAATTAAACGTCAAATAGCTACTGGAAAATTGCGGTTCTCTTTCTGCATTGAGCTTTGCTTGAATGGTGGACGCAATATCCGCATAGGACTTCGCTTCTGACAAATCAATATCTTTGTAGCTTTTAGTGACGGTACCAATCGTGACTGATAGCGTCCCATCCGCAATAATTTTTAAATCTGCTAACGCGGCGGCTTTGGTACCAAATAGCGTAGGTGCTCGCCCGACGGGCTCATAAGAAGCAATTTGTAATTCCTTCGGCTTACTCACTGGTGCAGGGCTAACATAGCTAAAATATTGTCGTGCAAAATGGGCTTCAGGAGAATCAACACCCAGTAAATCCTCTATTTGACCACTGGCGAACTCTAAAACTTTACCTGCGGGAATTTTGGGATTAGTGGAAAATAGGCGACCGGTTAATTTACGCATCGGAACAGCAGACGCGCCAATAACCGCCGATGCGATATCAACGTATCGAGTTTGTTTAATTGGCATAATAAAACCTTATATGCGGTGGATATCAGGATAGAGCGCGCTTATGGCAGCTGTATCAGGGAAAAGAGAGCGTTTAAAAGTCACATTAAAATCAAACGAGGGGTTTTGTTCGTAGTCACCATAGTCGTTCACAAAGTAAGGCTGGCGAACGAATGTTGCCCGTTGTACACCAATACCTTGCTTTCTCAGTGTGGTCACAAAAGGCAGTGAATTGACAACCATTCGGGCAATGGCGGTAATATCATTGGCGGTATATGGGCCTAATTGGGTAATGAATGCCTGAACTTGGTACGTTTTTTCCGATAATTGGTTTTCTTGGTGATTGGCATTGTTGCCTTGGACATTGTAATGGCGACCTTGCCACCCATGCCCGCTTTCATTGATGGAAAAGAACATCACCATATTATCTTCACGGCCTTGCTTGGTGGATTGAAAACCCGCTTTCACGGGGATATCAATACCCACTTCGGCCAGCTGCCGTAATAACTGTTTGCGAATGGCAATATCAACGTCATTATCCGTCATAGGCCCCTACCTCAATGCAAATCACCGATTTCCAGCCGTCCTGCTCGTACCAATCCGCATCCCCCATCACATCGTATTTCTTGCCATTAAAAACAAGGTAATCGGGAGACGTACCGCGCTGAATGCCCTTGATATCATGGGAGGTATAAAAACGCCGATAAACCTGGCTTGAATCAAAACCCATTGATTGTACATCTTGGGTATCAACTGCTTGCCAACTGCCACGAATATCAACCGGCTCATGATATTGGTTTTGGTCATGCCCTCGCTCATCGGGTTCACGCTTTTTAAAGCGAAACCACAGGGCCGTTTGCTGAGGAATATAGCGAGAAGCGATACGGTGTAAATTTCCGAACATTACTTATCCTCCACGGCAAAACTGACGGCCTGTAACATCTGTCCCGTGTCCACTAAGGGCTTATCGGTGGATTTACCTTTGCTATGACGTCTTGCTCTGGCTTTTACCGTTGAATCATCCAAGGCAGGTGTGGTTACCGCTTTAATGGCCAGTTTCACATCCCCAGCCGCCTTTGCACCAACTTGGGTTAGCCCATCGGTAACAGAAATATTGCCAGCGGCCGCCGCTTTGGCCACACGGAAGATCAACTGGCCATACTCTGTTTTTTTATCGCTCATCGTCGGGCGAAAAAACGAACGGGGAGGAATGCCACCAGCGGGGTAACCTAACTCTTGAATAGCGGCAATATAGGCAATGGGCGTACCATCGGGATACTTCGAGTGTTCAAAGAAACCCACTTTCAATTGTTTCTTGGCTAACTCATCATAGACTTTTTTCAACTGAGCTAATTTCGTCATTAACGTAACCGCCCCCCTCGTGTGAACCGGCCACCCACACCGCGAAATGCCGAGCGTTCACCCGCACCACCGATGTATTGCGGCACACTACAGCGTTTTATCAGTGCTAAGAACTGTTGGCCATAGGTGGTCATTTTGAACCAGTGTGACCAATCAGACCCCGCAGGGGGCGCAGAGAATGACACGCTGACTTTATCGATGGTCACACTAGTCACAACACCAGTTGGGGATTCATCATCCGCAATCCACTTTCGCAGTGATAGCATATGGGCAACAACCAACATCCACAGTTCGTTAGTACATACGCCCCTGCAGGGAGAAAAGTAATTTAAGGCAGATTGAGCAATAATATAAATGTCATCATCACTCACACCATTAAACGATGGATAGAGCACACGAAATGACGTTAGGGGAAATGTGCTCGCCTCCATCATTATTTACCCTTTTTGTTGGTTTTCGGGACCGCTTGTTTTTCTGCTTCCAATGATTCCACGGTATCTGGCGCTGACTTATCGCTAGCCTCCATATTGGTGGCCACTTTTTCAGGATCTTCTTTGCGGTTTTCAACGCTGATAAACCCGTTTTCTTTGTGTAACTGAAAAACGTGGTTATCTTTGAGTTGGACGTATTGTTCATCACTGATTTCCGTGACGCGCCCGCGCGGGGTATACATGTGCTTAGTCATGATGTTGGCTTGGCCGGCAATAAACACTTTGCCATCGGTGACCGAGTAATTTTGGTCATTCGATAACGTGCAATAAACATACAGAGACATAGTTTTATTCCATAAAAAAGCCCTCATTTGAGGGCGTAAAAAAGGAAAGTGGCAGGTTAAATGCCAGTTAGGCGGGTAATCGCCCAAGGGCGCGTGACAAAGACACCCGCTGTCGCGTTGGTCGCATCCTCTAAATACCCTTTGATTTGTGCTTGTGAGCCCAACAATTGATACTTAACCGGCACCACTTGTAAAATGGTCGCGCTGGTTGCAGTTGAACCATCATCGATGGTATCTGCGAACATATACGCCACATCCGCACCACCATTCGCCCCGACAAATTCAGGTGAGAACACAAAGCGCAGATTTGGATAGTTCTCTTTCACCCATTGATACACCGTTTCACCACGCGCCACAGGGTTAGCGACGTTTAGCGTTGAGCGATAGCCCAGCGGTAACGTCAACGTGATCGCGATATCGTCTTTGATGATCCCGCCTGAACTCATTTCAATGCGCGAGAACATATCGGTAATATCTTGGGTGATATCGGCAAACGTGCCGCCCTTCCATTTTTTCGATGCGGTTTCATAAGCGGGTAGATTCGGTTCATTCATCAAGCCAAACACGCGGGTTTCAGGGCTATTAAACCCATAGTAACCAATCCGCTCACGCCCTTGTTCTAAGGATTCTGTCGCTGAGTTACGCTTTTCTGCGGCGGCTTCAAACCCAGCTGCAGATTGGCGTGCTTCCTCTAACTTACCGACTTGAAAACCTTGTTCAAAACGCACGATACCGCGGCGTTCTTGGTCTTGAATGTAAGACGCTAACGGCACATTGGTATGGTCACCGTAGAGCTCAGCTTTACCAGTTGGTGTTGCCACGTTCAGAATGATTTCTTCATCGTGCCATTCACCCGCATTCAATACACCAGTGATTTCATCCAACACACGAACACGGGTTGCGGTGCGAATGAGACCAGGGAGAACGTGTTGCAACATTTCACGCTGAATTAAACCGCCTTGTACAGCAGCACCAGTGATCGCGGAGTCCATCGACGCCAAACCGCCAAAACCAATTTGCTCAAGCTCGCGATACGTCCACTGTTGGTTAGGTTGGATATTAAGTTGGCCATGCTTGCGAATATCGCGGCCAGACATATAAAACTTTTGCTTGCTAACTGGCATTATTCACCTTCCTTTACTGCCGCTGGGTATGGGATTTCGGTTAAGCGAATAACGCTCAAATGCGGTGTGTCAGCTGACGACAAATGACGACTGACAAAGCCAATCACGCGATCACCTGCCGCTACGGTTTCTTTGGCCGATAATGAACCGTCCGTTTCGCTGAACACGACGGGATCATTGATTTTGCCTTCGTCATCACTTAACTCGACATACACCTCCCCCATCGCTAAAAACTCACCTTGAGTACCATTGCGTGCATAGTTCACTTCAACACGATACGCTTTCGGGTTAATCATGATCCCCGCAAAAGCACCCTTACCACCCACTTGGACAGACTCCACAGAATCATCTTTGTAGGTGTAAGCCCGACCGAAGATATTTTGTTTTTCATCCGCTGAGCTGAGAATGGCGGCAACGGCACGAATAGGCCCTGCATGGCTGATTTCACCCACTACGCCAGACGTTAAGCCATGCGCCACTGATTTAGGAATTGCCATTATTTCGCTCCCCATTTATCCATAATTGATTGATTGCTAACCGCAGAGTCCATCGTCACTGTGGCTTTCTGTGAATCTGGTACCCGCCCTTGCATCCACGCATCGAGTGCAATGGCTTCATTACCTTTACCGCATTGAATACCAAGCTTATCAACGCCATACTCCGCCACTTGTTGCTTGGTCATGGCGGCATGGTCAAATACGCCAAGGAATGGGGTCAGCTTATGGGCTAACGAATCACGCTCGCCGATTTGCTTTAGCAGCAATCCAGTGTCCATGGTGGGCTTTGATGCTTCCAAACGCTTAATCTTGCGTTTTAAGGATGCAATCTCATCCATCGTACCGATGCCGTTTTTCAAGCGTTTGAGTCGACGATTTAAGCTATCCGTGGTCGCTTGGTCGAGATGCTCCTTAGCTTCTTCGATGGCTTCGACAGCTGTCTCAATTGCCACCTCAGCAGCTTCTACGGCTTCAGGTGTACCGGTTGTGGCTTCTTCCGCTGCAACTTCGGCAGCTGACACGGCTTCTTCCGCTTTTTGCTCTTCTTCGGGATCAGCATCAGTGGATTTCTTTTCTTCTTTCGGCTCTTCATCGGTTGAAGGCTTAGTTTGTGCAATCACCTCTGCAATAATGCTTTTCAGCGCAGTGACTTGCTCCGCTGTAAACGCACCTTCATCAGCGGTTTGCTTCTCTTTGTTTTCTTCTTCGTTCATGCGAATAAGTTCCTTTGTGTCGATAGTGATAACGAGGTGATCTTGCACAGCGACGTCAGGGCCAGTTCGCCCTTCATCCACTAATGCGAGGTGATTTCCACGTAGGTGACGCTGAATGACGTCATAGTGTTGGCCTTCATAAATGCCAGAGGTGAATTCATATTTACTGCGATAACCAGGGGAGAGGTCGATTTTGCCACTGTCGATATTGCTAAGCGCCACATCTGAAAAGATTTTGATATTGGCTCTAAGATACGGTGGGTCAAAATACACGTTCTCACCAATCACCCCTTGGATGCCTTTTTTCTCCGCTGGGGTCGCGTGTTTGCCTAACATTTCATGTTCAATAATGAACGGGGTGAGTTTGAAAGAGTTAATTGTCGCTTCGCTGGCCAGTTCTTCTGGTGGCCGCAATACGCGATAGATTTTATCGGGTATCGGCGCACCAATTTCTGCCCCCAAATAATCAAAAACCCCAACTTTAGAGATGGGGTTGTCTGTTACTTCGAGCCAGCCGTTGTTGTCATAGGTTCGTTTTGTCATGTCTCCTCACCAAAATTGATAGCTGGCGTCATAAAACATTTACATTCGGGCAATTGCCCAGGCAATCCTCGCTCACCAGTTTTTTCATCAATCACCGGTGGGTTATCTAGATCGAACTCTTCTCCATCTAGATGCAGATGTAACGCTCTTGGCTCTGCGCTTCCTCCCGAGTGGTTCCAGACGGCTTTACGAATACCCACTGATTTCATGCGTTCACAGTTTGCCGCAGTCGTGATTTTTCGTGTTTGGTCAACAGCGATAAAATTCGCTCGGCTTTCCGTGACACTGCCAGTGTGTCTGATTACATCTAATAAGGTTTTTGCGCCCTCGCCTCCTTGAGAAATAGAGCGCAGGGCAGCACTTTCGATACGCTGGTGAAATTGGCTAGGAATGGATTTAATCAGGGAAACATTTTCAGCCGTGGCGGCTATCATTCGGTCTTTTAACGCTTCTGGCATTACAGGGGTTTTGATGGTAATACCGCCAGAGAGCTGTTTAAGGGAGTCGTCTAAATTACGCTGAGCGCCGATATCGACTTGGGAAACAAACTTATCGGCCATGGCGCTAGACTGCGTATTAAAGATTTTATCCCACTTGCGTTTTAACCGGTTGAGCCAAATCCGTGTTTGACTCGCAATGCTGGCATCCATCGTGGCGCCGTCAAAATCATCACTCAATTCACTAAATACGTTTTCATAGTCTTTAATCATTGAGCGGATTAACCGTGATAGGTCACGTTGATAACGGCTAGATGGCGCTGCTGAATACTGCAGGGGCTTGCCCTTCAATACCGCTTGGCGGGAGGTTGCCCACTTCGCCTTTTTCGTTCGGACTCGTATTCGTCTCGACATAATCGCCCTCATTTACATCAATGCCGTAATAGCTCGACTCTTTATCAGCTGCGAGTTTTTTACGGATATCTAACCCATCAATGGCACCCGTAGCTGCTAGAGCTGCATCCGTCTGAGCTGATTTCAACTCAATATCGGCACTCTCTGCCGCCGTTGGGCTATCGAGTGGCGCCCATGTCACCGATATTTCAGTCAGCGGTAATTCTTCGCTACGCATCAACATGTCGTAATGACGCTGCAAAAGTTCTTCTAAGTCATTTGATTGGACGCTTTCCAGCTCTTCACGATAGTTCGACTCTTCATACTCACCCGTCGCATTAAAGCCCTTCGGCGTGGTACCGAGTAACTTAGTTGCAGGCACGTTTGCCGCCGCTGCGACTAACTGGTATTGCGTCATAATGGTGGCGTCTAAATCCGCTAACGAGGTGTCGAACTGCTGTGCAACGTCCTCTTTCCCCATCACTTGCACGCCATAGTTATCGCGCATCTCCATAAAATAAAGCATGTTTTCCTGAATGGTGTTCTTATCCGCACCTTCAGGGTCTGCCATACCAATAGTCAATAACCGTTTAGTCATCGCCAGTTGTGGCGCTTCATTGGCGGTACGTTCGGATGCGTAGACCCGCTCATAAATACGCTCTGGCACGGATACACCAAAATAGTTATAAAGCGGCTTTAGCACGTTAGGCACGGGGAACGGGACAAACTTAACAAAGTGCGATTTATGGTATTTACGACCACCAATCACATAATACGTGGGGTCGTAAAAATCCATGCTAGCAGGGTCTTGGATATTGGAGTCTGTTAAATCAGGCGTTACCCATTGTGGGTCAATTTGCTTGATCCCCTTGTACATTCCTTTGGTCACGCCATCGAGATTAAACGGATTTTCATACCACTCTTTCGGGTTTGAGGTTTCCACCACAAACAGTGCTAATCGACCGCCATACACGCGCCCAAAGTGAATCAACTCTTTCATATGATGCTGTATGCGATACTTTTTATCGCGTTTACGCAGCTTTTTACTGATAGCGCTGTCATCGTCATTATCGCAATCAATATCATACCCTTGGCGAATAGCATCACGAGCAGGCATATTACAAGCCTTATCCACTAGCCAATGTTTCGCAATGATGGCGCACATATTGTTGCCAATAAACATTTGGCTCGCATACCAAGCCGCCTGTGACTCAGGCACGCCATAAACTTGCTCGCCTTTAAATGAGGGAACGGAAGTATCAATACTGTCCATCCCCACACCGTTAATCATCGGCTGAGGCAAATCTAACCCGTTAAACCCGTTTTCTTTTGCTAGCGCAGGATACAAATCAGTTGTGAATGCTGACCGCTTAGGCGGTGCAATCTGCTCTGCAATTTTTCGCCTTTTAAACGGCCACATAGAATTACCTCTTGGTTGTAAAGAAACCGCCTGTCTTACGCTTGATATATCCGTCTAAGCTATATCTCACAGCATCCCAACAGTGATTGTGCTTATCCTGTACGACTGGTAATACGTCACCAGTCATGCGATCAACCTTATATGAGTACAAGCGTGCTTCTTCAAGCATATGTTTACATCTAGGGTGAATAATGATCTCTTCAAAACCCTTTAAATAAGTAATTCCATCCTCAACACTTCCTTGCCATTTTTTGGCTGCTGAAATGTTAAAACCTTGCCCTTTAATATGGCTAATGGTTTCTGGTCTAGAGTTATCAGCTTTTATGGGCCATTTTCTTGACTCAGGGATACCTCTGAATTTCTTATTGTCGGAATCTAACCAATGCTCCAATTGCTTGTCTGTAGCACCCTCTTTACCAGCATAAAACTTCCACATGTCATTAAGTTCTACACCTACCCCATATGCTTCATATTCGATATACAATTTACGTCCGATAATGAAACATCGAATTAATGTGCTAGGATCAGTTGCAAAACCAAAGTCACCACCAAAAAGTAAGCGATCCGCTTTCTGCCACAAATCATCTGGGAACATTTCCTCCCGATACTTACCGGAAAAAATAACCGCCTCACTAATTGCCTTAGGAAGCCCTAACCAAACATGTTCATAGGCTTCATAATCAACGCGTTTGCAATATTCCATCTCATGGCGAAGTACATCAGGAAAAAAGGCATTTTCACCGTAATTGACACGAAAAATAATAACGCCACCATCGGGTGGGTCAGCCTCATGGCGCTTCATCAATTTATAAGTAGGATCTTTTTCTTCGCGGGGATTAAACGATACCCACACTTCAGATTTATTAGCTCGAACAGTAGGGCCTAAAATATCCCAACTATCTTGTGATACTGTTTGCGCTTCTTCTACCCAACAAACACGAATACCATGCATCGATTTAATGCTGTTGATGTTGTTGCGTAGCCCTTTAAAGGTAAATCGAGTTCCGTTCAGCCCTTCAATTTCATTATTCTTCACTTTATAGAAGTGAGACAAACCAAGGCTGTAGATTTCTGACTCTAATAATGCCAATACGGAATCACTAATAGAATTTTGGAACTCACGAGCGCAAAGTATCGTCATTGACTCATTAGCACCCAACAATACAAGCGCTCGGGCAATCTCTACGGATTTACCACCACCACGCCCGCCATAAGTCCAGCGCCAACGAACTGAACCAATCGGCTTATCGTATAGAACCGAAGGAACCCAATCGCTACTAAACGAATAAAGAACGCCATCTATTATTGTTGGGTGCTCTGCTTTCCCTCTCGTAACCTCTCCATGTGCGCATCCCAAACTTCAGGAGGGCACGTAGCTGGAGTAACGATACAAACCTTTCCATAGCTTAACCCGGCTAAATCAACGTTCACCTCTGTTTTATTGGTGCTCATTTCTATACCGGTTAGCTGTGCGGCGTTTTTTATATTGGGCGCCACCTGTCCAAATTTTTTATCTTGCAGGGCGTCTTTAGCCGCTTTGAATGAAAGGTCAGCCAAATCTTTAGCATTGAATGAAACAAGTAACGCAGCCTCTTGGCGCAACTCTCTAATGCGTCTGCGAACATCGGGGCGCCGAATTAATACTGCTGCTTGGGATTCTGAATTACTCGGAGAGTAGCCAGCACAAATTGCAGCATCTTTCTGAGTCATTCCCTGTGCGATATTCTGCGCAAATGATTCATGCTGAGGCTTAATCAACCCCTGCTTTTCTTGGGTATCATTCTGCGAATTATCAGGTTGTTCGTTTTGAGTAGCATTAGTGCTAGGTGTACTTTGCTCAGTTTTGCGAATTCTTTTATTCGCAGTTTCATTCGCACTTTTTTTTTGCGAATTCGCACTTCCATTCGCAATCTTAATGTAGCGCTTAGCAGTCGAGTATTTTAACCCTTGTTCTTCACACCATTCTTTAGGGGATATTCCTGATTTAGCATGTTCGGTGAGGAACTGTTGCTGTAGCGTCCCCCAATCCGGTTTAGCCATCGTCTTTATCTCCTTAGCCCATTAGAAAGTCTACTTGTAGGAATAAACTTTCTGATTAGCTATTTCCCTCAATAAAAAACCCGCACTTGGCGGGTCATTGTGAGTTCTTGTTATTTATTTAATGTCTAGCGGCATATCGCACATTGATTTAGGGATTTCCCTTTCACCATACTCTTCGGCTATTGCCATTATTTCTCTGTATGGTCTTGCGAATGGGCCAACTACAACAGTAATGTTCTGCCCCTCAGCTTCCTCTGGGGTTAGCTTCATTGTTTCTACTGTCATTACCAGTGCGACTTTCAATGCAGCGCCAGTCCAAGGTAAGTGCTTAATTAAATCGTCTGGCTCATTCATCACTTATACCTCATTTGTTGGGTTAATTAGCACTATTACATCATAAAAAAGGCCGCTGAGCGACCTATTCAGTAGATGCAACTTTTAGTGCATCGGTAATTTATTGATTTACAAACAAAGCGCAATTTTACGCCGCCAACCTATGCATTTCTGAGGGTTAACCAAACCACTACTGGTTATCCTCAAGGCTTATCCTGAAAGGTTCTTTGGTGTGTTCGTGCCGAGCGTGGCACAGGGTGAAATGCGTAGTCGCTTACGGCTTACCCGTCAGCAAGATAGAGACCACCTCACTTAATTGCGAAGAAGCCATTAAAAAGCCCCTGATTTCTCAGAGGCTCATTATTCGCTTGCATATTTTGAATACGTTAACTATATTTAATATGATATTCATTTGTTCAACAGATGTGCTTAGCCTACCCTGTGTGGGCTTTTTTTATTTCATCACCTGTCGTTGTTGTTCAATTTCCCGTATTGCTTTCTTGGCTATCTCTAAATAGGCATCTTTAATCAACTCAGAGTAAGTCACTGTGAACACTCCGTTCTAATATAATCTTGCAGCCCTAATACCATTCGTGTTAATTTTACAATTCGCTCTCTGAGTAACCAATAATTTCGGATAGCGGAGTCAGTAGGTCTGGCGGAGATTGCATCATCCATGCCGGAGGGGGTAAGGCTTTCGGCTTTTTTACAACTGGCTTTGATGTACACCCGTTCAGGATTACGCTCAGCAGCAATACGCAGCTTATCAATTTCAATCTTTGCATTAGCTAATTCCTGAGTATGTTTAGTATCGAGTTGATGAAGGGATTGGATACGTTCTTGGTAATCTTCATTAATTTTGACTTGCTCTGTAAGCTCAACGAGTAGTTCGGCATTCTTGGTGTTTAGCTCACCTATCCTTTCGTGTTGTATCCACATTCCCCATATGGCTACCCATGCTGCGATAAATAACAATGCTCTAACTTTATTCATGCCGGTTACCATAGAGAAGATTAAAAATTAACTTGCCGACCTTTATAGTGATCGATAGCTTTCTGGCAGCGTTTTTCTAAACTGACCTTATCTATGCCGCATGTGTTATCTGTCATACGGTAAGCACCAAAAGCAATAATTGATATCGCGAGTAGCATAAAGCAAATTACAGCTACTATAGGTTTCCATGACATATAGCAGCCTCCGCTTCTCGACGGTTTACAAGTCCACGCCATACCTTACCACCAGCATAAACCCACTTTTTAAGCTCTTCACAAGCGCCATATTGATCACCCGCATTTAACTTTTTAAGCAGGGTGGACTTAGCGAACGCGCCAGTACCAACATTGAATGCAAATGAATACAGCGCGGCTTTTGTGTGTTCGTTGACAGGAACTTTAACCAGACGATCGACCTGCAGTTTAGTTCTCATAAAATCCAGTTCTAACAGCTCGTTGCATTCTTCTTTTGAATAAACTTTGTTGGGAACAATGTCCTTTCCCGTATGCCCATAGCAAACTGTTAAAACCCCACCCACATCTTCATACGGCTCATACCTAACACCTTCAAAATACGCAATCACCGTTAAAGCGATAGCCGAAGCCCCTGCACCAACAAGCACAGTTAATTTTTGTTTGAGTGACATTAGATATCCTTAGGTGCTTTCGCCATAAGTTCGGCGGCTTTTCGTGCAGTAGCTGAGGGGTTTTGTGGGTCAGTCTTGTTAACCAGATCTTCAAATAAACGAGTTCGCTTTCGCTGCTCTCGTCTGTTCATGAAGAAAGTCGCTAGACCTAGGATAATGCTAAATGCCATCCCGATAATGAAGCCCCATTCATAAAGCGATAAGCTCGCGAAAAATGCTGTAAGCCCAGCACTACCGTAGGCTGCGTTGCTATATTTATCCATACGCATAAATTCACCCCCTACGGAGTGCCCGAGTTAATTGAAAATTAGAAATTGGAGGTTTTACTTATCTCCGCTTTGGTTTGCTCAAATCTGTCGGCTTCTAGTTCAACACCTATAACTCGACGATTAAGTTTTAATGCTGCTTTTATTGTTGCACCTGAGCCCATAAAGAAATCGGCTACAACATCACCTTCACGGCTACTACTATTGATAATGTGTTCCATCATCGCTGAAGGTTTTTCGCAAGGGTGTTTGCCCGGGTAATATTGCACAGGCGGATATGTCCACACATCTGTATAAGGAACATCAACAGTAACCGAGAAAGTACGGCGTAACAGTTGATACTGCTCAGCAAGCTCTCTATATTCGCGGTTAAGTGTTACTTGAGTTTCTGCTAAATCTGAATGACTTCGTTTTAACGGGTTTTCGCTGTGTTTTTCACTTGCTACACGGCGAAATAATTCTTGTAGCTTTTGGTAATCAGACTCATTAGGTAATTGCCATTGGCTGTAGCTGAACCAATGAGACGCCATTTGCTTACCAGTTGCTTGCTGTATTTCCTTTGCTGTTATCCCAAGTGATTCACGCGACTGCTTGAAATACTCAATCAAAGGTTTGAACACATTTTCTTTTAGCTGCTTACATTGCTGCAAATAATCACTACTTTTTCCTTTGTACGGGCTTTGATAATGTTCAGCGAAAAGAATTCGTTCAGTGCTTGGAAAGAAACTGCGCAGGTCAGCTTTGCATGCTCTACGCCACGGTCCTGATGGTTTCGCCCAGATTATATGATTCAGGACGTTAAAGCGTTCTCTCAATAACAACTCAGTATCTGCAGCGAGTCTTGAACCACAGAACATATATAAGCTGCCATTGGGCTTCAGAACGCGCCAAAACTCTGCAAGTATTTCATCAAGCCATAATAGATAAGACGTGACATTTTCCCACTGATTGTCCCAACTGCACGACTTTACTTGAAAGTATGGCGGGTCAGTTGCGATTAAATCAATACAGTTGTCTGGAAGTGTTTTTATGTAGCTGAGTGAGTCGTCATTGACCAAATTTATACTGTTTAAATTCACAGTGTTTTTCATAGATCAGGGAAACCTTTTTTGATAAGCTTCACTTGCTTTGTGCACATAAGCAGTGGGCTTTAGTTTGTCCGTGACCTCTTACAACGGGCAGATGGCTGGTAAGGTGCTACCAACACCCACCAGCCGCCCATTTTCACAGCGCTAGATATTTTGAAATGTATTTTCTTCGATGTTTTCTTTGATTAATCCCGCCATCGCTAGTTGCGTTAATATCAACTGACAGCGTGATTTTGCTAATTCAGTATAACCTGAAATTTCTTCTATTGTTGCCCACCAGGAGTGTGGAACAACTTCTAAAACAATTTTTGCCTCTTCTGTCATATCAATCTGTTTTAACATGATATTTATATACCTTTGGTCGTTTATTGGTCGTGAACACACATGTAACTCTGAACAAAGGTGACAGCAAGCTTTACTTGATTTAGAAAACAAAAAACCCAGCGCATTGACTGGGTTAGTTGGTGAAGTTACTAAAAAGGCAACTTACCTTGAAATAGTGGATCATTGGTTCAAAGAAGTCAACACGTTATTGCTATTATTTTTCTTTTTCCACTCATTATCGCGTATTTTAAATGCATTATAGAGGTGTGGATAAATTAAATACTCGGCAGAACGGATGATTTCTTTTACCTCACGACGACACGTTGCCATCGAGGGCTTTCGATATTCAAGCGTGCGATTTCTGCGAACCATCTGGCGTGGCTGTGCAATACCATAATAATAACGAGCAATGGCACGGTCGGAGCTCACAAAAGCATAGCGTAATAACAATAACGTAAATGCGACTCGGTCTATATGATAAATTTTATCGACCACCTTGGTGATTAGCATTCCGTCATCGTCATTACACATTTCCCTTTCTGGATAATCACGCTTTTCTACAGTTGCCATAAATTCAGCAATAATACTACTTTGACGCTTCTCTAATCGACCACTGTAAACCCAAGCACCGAATTTGGATAGCCAACCTTGTAACCAGGCTTCTTGCTCTGCATCAAGTACCAGTCCATCAGAAATATTTTTTATACTCGACATGCTCGCAGCTCCATGACTTCTCTTTTGGTTTGCTCAAGCAATTCCGCTTCGGTACCGTGAATTTGCTGCCATGTTTTAGGCGCAGCATGAAAACCAGTGTCATAGCTAGCGCGGTGGTGAGGTGGACATAACGGCAATACATCTTCATGGCTAGCTCGTTGCGCCATTCCCTGCCCTGTTCTTACATGATGGATTTCCGCAAGGCTTGCTCCATACCCCATATTTCGGCAGCAAATACAGCCAAGCGCCGCCACATCTGATAGCCACTGTTTATCTTCTTTGGTCTTTGATTTTTTGGTCATTGGTCTTGCCTCTAGGTAAAATCTAATAACTGAGCAGCCGCATTTTCAGCAGCTTCTTGAGTGGGAAATTTACGGAATAGAATGAAGTTCCAGAGCACATCGAGGGTTGATTTATAGAGTTCGCCAAAGGCTAGGTCATCCATTTTGGCAAAGCTGATTGATTTGGCTACACGGCGTAGGCTACCGTCTGGCATTTCAAAAGTTTCATAATGGCCAGATTGCTCTACCACCCAGTAGCGGAAAGCATCAAAGGATTTGGTTGCTGAAATATTGTGAACGCGTTTTTGTGCTACATCATCGAGGTAAACATCTGCAGCGGATTGGAGCGCATCATCATTATCGGTGTAGTAAGCGAGAAATTTAACGTAACCACGCACCAACTCTTTTTCTTCAGGCGAAATTGTACCGCCGGTTGGTTCCCAGTATTCATACCCTAGATTGAGTAAAGCAAAATATTTACGATGAAAACGTGGGTTGCGAGCTTTCTTAAAATCAGCCGAAAGCACATCACCACATTTAATTTTGGAATGCAAAAAATCTCTCGCAGCGGGATTAGCCGGTACAAGAGTGTCGTTAGACATTTTGATAAAGCTATGCTGTGCCATACGTTTTTCTCAGTAGACACAGCAAGTGTTAAGGTTGGGTGTTCAGACCAATGATAGGATTATATATGAATTAACCAACAGAATAAATGAAAGAAGCTTTATCGCTAATTGGTTTATTGACACCAAATAATTCGCGTACTAATTCTCTTGTAATACCGGTCTTAACTAGAATGTTATTCCATGATAAATCATCTAGCATTTCAATACTTCTAGTCAGTAAAGTTGGCTCTTCTACTGGAATTAAATTATCTCCGGGCTCAACAGCAGTGTAACCTTTTGTATTAAGATACATATACCCTTGTCTAGCCTGGTCTTTCGTAATTAAACCTAACGCTGAAGCTCTGTAAATTATCATTCTCAAACTTACTCTCCAACGTAATTTAAAATCACCTAAAGCACTCCAATCCAAGTAACGCCCCCTCATTCGAGGGAATTCTTTCATGAAGGACACTCTAGGAACCATAAAGGCGCTAGAAAACTGATTAGCCTGACTTTCAGTCAAATTATCCCCAGTAATCATCCCTTCATGCAAAACTATATGGCCTAATTCATGCCCTATATCAGATCTAAATCTACATACTGAACTTTTAGCATCATTACGAATTATTATGGGTCTTTTACTATTTACAGTAAAAGCATCGACTCTATCATCAACGTCAGTCACATGAGTAATGATAATACCTAAGTTTTCAACGAATTTAACCATCGATGTTATTGGACCTAGCCCTATCCCCCAATAACGGCGACAATTCTCAGCTATTCTTTCAATATCATCCAAGGTATTCATTGGGCGATCTGAAATATCAGGAATATTTAATTCAGGATACTCAATTTCGTCTTCTAGAGAAGAAATTAAAGAACTTAAAATTTCAGCTCTCGCTAATATGCTGTTAGTTAAAGTTTTAGTTCTAGATTTTTTACTTCTAAAATGGCACTGTTCATCCTCTATTGGATAACTTCGTTCAGTAAATAGAAAATCAGGTTGTATATTCAAATACCGAGCTATTTCATCAGCAAGCTCTTCTGATGGCTTAAAACCTTTTTCTAGTTTACTAATGTATTGTTTACTTTTACCTAAAGCTGTCGCTAATTCTTCACACGACAGCCCCCTCGCCATCCTAGCAAGTCTCAATTTGTCCCCTCTATAGCCTGATTTGAAATCAAACAGTTCCATCTTTTTTCACAGTTTCATCTGGTGCGTTGCGGCGTTTTAAAGGTACATCATTAATATCGGCAGCTTCTGGTAGTGAATCAGAACTATCAGTTAAAGGTACAGATACTGTTTCATGGTATCTAACTTCACTCATCTTAACGCCATATTGGTTTATACCAACTAATGCAACATCCCATTGCGGATACTCATCCGTATCTTCAATGTAGTATGGTTCTGCTAGTACTCTCCAAATAACATCTATTTCTGGTTCACTTGAGCCAAATAATGACATTTGTTCAAATTCAGCATGATTTCTAACTAAACGATGTTTCTTTTTAGGAGCGCTAATACAATCTTTAGAGAATTGAATAGGAACCTCATTGATAGCCAAAACAAAATCGAGCTGTTTAGATATCATTTTTAAGCCGGGTATAGTTCCCTGTTCTGCTGCTAAACACAAGTAATTTCTGACCCAATCATAAGCTCGAACTCCTGTTGACCAATTACTATCCAAGTAATGCTCATGCTGAGGAATTTCAATCAATACTCCAGCAATTGATCTGAGTAATGCCATTACTGATTTTTCATCTAGCTCTTGCTGTAAATCCCAGCATGGCATTAAATTTTTCTCTTCCATTCTTTATATCCTATTGGTGAAATGCATTGCTATATTTTCGCATATTTCAATTTTTGTCAACCAAAAAACTTCGGACATATTGGAATTCGTCAACTAAGTGCTTTTAGTGTACTTAAAGTGCTAGCTTCAGTTCATGCCAGCCTTGTGTATTCCAACACTCAGAACTACCACTAAGGCAACATTCAGCTACTGGTAGTTGTTCATTACACTTTTTACAGCGCCTTTTATTTAGTTCTTTAATTAACGATATGACTGAACGGTCATCAATTCTAATCAACATTGAGAGATATTCAGCGATATCATAAGGCTCTCTTCCTGGTCTACGTAATGCGCAATTTCTTTGAAGCATTTCTATCTCTTGCTCATCAAGAAATAACTCTATTTTAGTAACACCAGATTCCTTTTGCCGCTTACGTTGCTCTGCTTTACGTTCCGCTGGTGACTTAGCCATTGAATGAAACTCCTATTACAGTAACAACAACACACCAGATCAAGAAAAAATTACATATGTTTTTAACATTGGTCATGCCTCTTCATAGCCATTTGTCTAGACGGTGAGCCTAGTGACTTAAATAATTTCTCACTGATATATGATTATGGTCTATAGTTAGTTCTTACATTCCAAGTATTGAACTAGCTTTGCCGATGCGCCCATGCGTCGGCATTTTTTTATCTAATGTTCTTGTTATATGAATGTTATCAGCTATGCTTAAAGTGCTTACACAGAGAAACTATAACATCCCTACACAACCCCTTGCCGTCCGCTCCGTGGCGGCATTTTTTTATTCTTCGTTGTACCCCTAGAATATTCATATAAACGTTTATAAAGCCTTCTGCGACTAGCGTAACGATGGCATTATTCATAGATACCTATCCCCTATTTTGGTCATAGGAACTTTTGATAAGGTTGTACGCTGTAAAAAGCACAGTGACTCTGCAGTCTGCTTTGATATATAAACTTGTTTACCTTCACTATTTTCTAAAAAATAGCGATTTTTCTTCTGTATTGAACTGCGTTTTTTCCCTGTTAGTGAGTGAACTTTACATACTGTGGACTCTTCTTGTTCACGAACTATGCGCCAGCCTTCCTCACACATTTTGACGCATTTATCATATTTAAAATGTTGTAATAGTTTGGTTGGTTTACTATTCATATCTTCATCACCTCACGCCAATGATTTAACCTATCTCTAAAAAATTCCCGATGTACCTCAGGTGCTTTCTCAATTTCCACCAGCACTCGCTCTCTGTTTATTTTTCGATTTTTCAGTTGCCGAATTAGCCTGCTAGCGAATAAATCAAGTTGCTCCAGTTCGCGATATTTTTCTGGCCATAAAGCACGGTTATGCGGTAATCCATCAGGTAAGTATTTACCCGACATAATTACCTCTGCTTTTGAGGTTTCGGCTCTGGTTGATAAGGTGCTTTGGTTCTTGCCCTTGCAGCAGAATTAAAGCGTTCAATGTGGCACGGAGAATGGTCTAAACCATCATCGGGCAATATGGGGTGATTGCTCCGGACGAGTGACTCGCCGGTGATTGGGTCTTTGATTGTCATTTGGTCTGCCTCTGTATTTATGGTCACGGCTTGGTCTAGCCTTATTAACGACTTAAAATGCTTCTGTAGCTTGTGTTACTTTTTGTGAGTAATTACGCTTACTTTCTTGGCCTTTCATTGACAGCCTTTCCGCTTCGCTTTGGCTAATATTTTTAATGTACGAATTAACCAGTTGCCCGTGGGCTGTGCCAGTATTCCCATCACGATTTAAGCGAAGAATAATTTCCATTAACGATTTATCTGCATTGTTGTTATAAACCGCATCACGGTATAAGCCTATCCATACATCACAATCTTGCTCAATTTGCCCTGTATCTCGACTATCTGCAGGTGTTGGTCGTTTATCTGCTCGTTCTTCCAGTTTACGGTTAAGCTGGGTAAGTAACAGAACTACACAATCCATTTCCTTGGCTAAGTTTTTTAAACCCGTTGTAATGTCACCGTAGGCAATATCTCGGCGTTCTGCAGGAGCTGCTTTGATTAATGTCAGGTAATCCACTGCAATGAGCCCAATTTTTCCTTTAACCCTTTTTACCTTTCGACACTCAGCAATAATATGGTGCAAATCAACACCAGGAGTGCTATCGATATACATATTGGATTCTGCAATTTCTTCAGCTCTTGCTAATGCTCGAGCCATTTCCATATCATCATGCGCACCGGTATAGAATATATCTGCTGAAACACCACCCTCTTGAGCTATCATGCGCTCAATGATCCCTCGGTCAGTCATTTCAAGGCTGAATAACAATGTAGGTAATCTGTGATTTAAAGCAAAATGAGTCGCTACACGGTTGTAGAACGCGGTTTTGCCCATTTTAGGTCTAGCACCTACGACAATTAGAGATCCTCTTAGTGCTTGCTTGGGAGCCATTAAGTCATCAAGTGATTCGATACCTAAAGTAAAACCAGCGGCATTCGTCGGATCATCAAAACGCCTTTCAACTTCCTCAACCCAATCTCCTACTACATCACGAGCTGGTCTAAGCCCCTTACTCTTACCTGTTTTAGCATGCTCAATGATGCTTGATACCACCTGCTGGACATTGGCCAGTTTATGATTTACTTCAAGGCCATCATTGGCCATCAACATTTCGACGCAAGTGTTGAGATTGTTAATCGCATAACGCTGTATAGCCTTGTCACGGATGATCCGTGCATAATTCACTATGTTTGCTGCTGTTGGTAACATACAAAGCTCAGCGACATAGGCGAAACCGCCAACTTTGTCTAAATCACCATTTGCTGTTAGCGCATCGCTCACTGTAATTACATCAGTAGGCTGGTTAGTTTTGATTAGCCTTACGATTTCCGAAAAAATTCGGTTGTGCGCCCATTGATAAAATGACTCGGGTTTTATCAGAGAAATAACTCGCTGACGCTTATCTTCGTCAGTGCTAATCATAAGGCCACCTAGCACAGCTTGCTCAGCCTCGGCGCTATTCGGTGGAGCAAAGATATTATTTGTCATTAGCGCGTTCCTCCTTGACTGCAACGTAGCAACGCTCAGTAATCAGGTAATCCAAATTCTTACGGCGCCATGTTCCACCACGTCCGTTGTCTCGATCTTCCATCATCCACCGACAGTGGCTCCCAATGTACGATAAATAATTTACCCAGCGTTCCTGATTAAATTTAAATTTAATCCAGAAGCTTTTCAGTTTTCGCTTACGCTCATCAGTCAGAACTTTGACAGCTGGCATATCTGGTAAAATTTCGTGATATGAATCGATGATTTTTTCATAATTCAATTTAATTTTTGACGATGGTTTGTTGTCGTCAGGTTCACCTGACGTACTATCAATAATCTCTGTAGTAGTCTCTGTAGTAATCTCTGTATTTGTCTCACGTTTAGAAGTGGGGGCTATCACTTCTGTATGTGGGGGCTGTTTCGTTTCAACGTACCCCCTATCACGTTTAGAAGTGAGACCTGTCACAGAAACAGACTCTATTTTTGTTTGATTATTAATCAATGGGATAGAGTTTGTTATTTCATGAATACATTCAACAACAGGCTCAATAAATACTACATTGTTGCACGGTCCACTTACGGTATTAATCGTACGAAATTCGAGTGTAATAACACCTTTTGCTTTCAACCGTTTTATCGCCTCAGTGACTTCCCGTTTTGTAAAGCCAAATTGATCCGCAAATGATTGATAGCTACGTTGCAACTTATCGCTTTGAAACCGCTTGCGCCACCCTTGAAGTTCGCCAGTAAACTCATCTCGAATTTCCGCTGGCCGATACCAGTAAATAATTTCTGAAAGCAATATGATCCCAATATTATCAGGCTTGCCACTTGGCATTTTGATGTGATGCCACCAGTTCGCGGGGATTACATTACCCGTTATGTTCATTCGCCCTATTTGATTAACGGTTTCTGTCATCAATGAATTATTCACTTTATACCCCCAGTGCGCGTGCAATGTCGCGACAAGCGTTCTGGTATTGCTCAGGCGTCAGCTTTTTTGAGAGCAGCTTTTGCTTTTGTTGTTCGTACTGTTCCCAAACACTTAGCGCAGCTGCTCTTCTACCTTCGAAAACGTCTTCGACTTTCTCTCTATCAGCCGGTTTTCCGTTCAACAAAAAACCATTGCGATAGGTGATTTTCTCAATTGTTCTTAGCATTGGTCTTGCCTCTTGAATTAATGCACGCTGGTCTGACGTGGTATCGCATTTAACGCAATGACTGCATTATTAATATGGTGTGACATGTCACGACCCTCTAATAAAATTTCGCTAATTGCCTCGGCAAATCGCTGTATTGCAATTGAAGCTAGGTAATTTTTTGTATCACCTCGAACCCGGGCGAGTCGTGAAGCCGGTAATGCAATTTCTATTGCCGGCATTAACTCAGCTATTTTTCTGATAGATGCGGGGGAATCACCACGCAACCAACGAAATATCTGTTGCCGGTTATTATTAATCGCTTTCCAATCAGCCCTACCCGATTCGTCTTCAATCACATGCAAACGCCCTTGTGACCTGTTTTTTACAATGCGTAAATAAGCACGGCTAACTTCAATAGCTACATGCTCTTGACCTTGCTCCGCCGCCCAGTCCTCAATTTCGGATCGGACAATATCGATATCAAAATTCATCTACTCGCGTCTCCTGTCGCAAAATTGATTATTAAGAATCAGTTTTTAAAATCGTTATTTGGTAATGTTATTTCATGTACCGTTTAGGATATAGAATTTGCATTTCTGTGATTTTTTCGCCATAAAATTTTACAAGCTTTTCAGCCAATTCTAATGAGGCGGCTTGAGCACCTCGCTCCAATCGGCTTAAATTTCCCACATCGCAATTAATTGCATTTGCAACTTCAGAAATAGTCAGCTGCTTTTCAATACGAATTCTTCTTAATGGTGTTTGCATAACCGCCCCTTAATTTTTAATGCGTACTGCGCATATTAACACACAATCAAATATGCGCAATACGCTTTGTGTGATACGCATAAATAAAGTTGAATAACAGAATGAAAATTGGAACAAAGATCAGAGAAATTCGCAAAAGTAAAGGAATGACAATCCTTGATTTAGCCACCGCTATTAATAGCGATGTGGGCAATATCTCTCGGCTCGAAAGAAATGTTCAAGGCTATAGCGAAAACACCTTGGTAAAAATTGCATCAGCATTAGGAGTTACTGTTTCAGAACTTTTTTCTGAAACCCCAACTCAATCAGATGATATTGAATATATTGGCAAAGTTCCATCAGGGATGGTCCAAGTTATAGGTGAGGCATTTCTTGGTGTTGATGGCGCAGTGGATATGATTGAATCCCATAATGGCTGGTTAAAGATATACAGCGATGACAAGGAAGCTTATGGACTAAAAGTCAGAGGTGATAGTATGTGGCCTCGGATACAATCGGGAGAATATGTCGTTGTTGAGCCAAATACAAATGTCAGGACTGGTGATGAAGTGTTTGTTAGAACTGTCGAAGGTCATAACATGATAAAGATTTTTAACAAAACAAGAGACGGTGACTACCAATTCACTAGTATTAATAATGCTCACAAACCAATAACACTAGAGCCTAGCCAAGTAGATAAAATGCACTACGTTTCGGCCATAGTTAAGCCCACGAAATATATAGACAAATGTGATAGAGAACAACCACTAACCCTTGTCCCTCCTTTAGTTAAATAAGTATTCTAGCCCTCCGTGCATATTGTACCGAGGGCTTTGTTTTGTTCATTATGATTTAATACTTCTAACTACTTGAGCTGCGTCGCGTAACGCACCTTTATGTAAGGTGTTTGTCACCTCTTTTCTATAGCGTTCTAGTTCATCAATTAACATTTCTTTAGTTATAGTTTCACTATTCATTAGTAACCGAATAGTTGCCTGACCTACCTCAGATACCACATGTCTTATTTTTTCTTCATCCAAGTTCATATACCACCTCGATTAAATTTCCCATTAGTTATTTAAGATTAATTTTCATTCAATTAATAGTAAAAATACAATATTAACCGTCCAAAAGGAAAATATTTTTATATAAGAATCATATCGATGCGAATAAAAACCTAATTAATTATGCCTATCACGCAAATATGCGCTTGACGCATATTCGTTTAATGCATATCATTGCATGCATCGAAACAAATACAGCAAGTGTTTTGATAGGTGTTCAAACCAAATTTAGTTTTGCTGTTATGTCGGAGGAGAACCAAAGCTCTCATCACGACCTTTCATGATTACCACGATATAGCGGCAATTTTTTAGCAGTACCAGAGAAAGCTTATTTTTACAGAATGAAGGGCAAGACCAGACCATGATAGCCCGGAAAGACGGGCGACATCGTAAATGACAGGAGACATATTATGTATGTAGGTAAAAATAAAATGAAAAACATTAAATTAGAACATGTTTTAAACCTTTTCACCCTCTTCCCTGAAACAGTATTTAACTGTAGTGGGGACAGTAGAATTGCAACTCTTGAGTTTGATGATGAGGACGTAAAAAAACCCACCTAAGTGGGTTCCTTTACCTCGGGTCGCCGACCAAAGCTAACCGAGAGTTCTACTAGCGCGACCAAACGCTAGAAGAGGCAAGACCAATGATAAATCACTGATCATCACTATTTTAAAGGAGCTGCTATGAAAGCACAACCTAAAACCCTAAGTGTTACGCTTTATATCCACGCACAAAAGCAATTTGACGGTTCATACAAATACCGCCCTTATCCATTCAAATATGATATTGAATCTGGTTTAGGCTTTGTCATTGCAGAGCATACTATCGACATTCCCTTTACTGCTCCGTCAAACACTGAGCTGGTTCAATTAGAGATTGATTCACTCAAAGCCGAGCAGAACAAAATTCTTGCTGATGCTCAGGTGAAATCGAGCTTACTAGAAGACCAGATCCAGATGCTTCTCTGTTTGGAAGGTAAACCCATTTCTAAAACTGACGAACAAATCCCTTATTAAGAGGCAAGACCAATGACAACTTTTATCTGTGTATTTGAGCCTACGACCGAGGCTCGCACTAACAACGGCGCGGTGTCGTTAACAATCGCACTAAATGCCGCTAATGCTAAAATTGCTGCAGCGACTGCAATGATTAAACTATCTGAGGTTTTCCCTGATTCGATGGATAACTTCAACGTTGATGAACCTATCATTTGTGAAGACGCCGTAGGCTCACCCCGCCCTGCACTCGATCAATTCGATGAAAAATTTGCTGTTGAAAATGAATTTGACGGTGAAAAATGGCACCCCATTAAATATAAAGAATTTAAAAAGCTTGCAACTAAACCTCGCGTAGCTGCTTTACTGATGTTCGGTAAAACTCAAATTACTGATAAAGAATACACTTCGACATTGAAATATCTCAATGAAAGTGAAGAAGAGCCGAAAATTCGACACATCGCTACGGGCCTTGCTGAAATTACCAAAGTGTCATTAATGGATGCCGATGAAACAATGGAAATTGCGCAGGCAGTTTATGAGTATGCTGATGATAATGTCACCATCGAAGAAGCTACCGCACTTGGTGAAAGTTGGTTGAAGGATGAGCCAAAAGTCGAAACTGTTGAAATAGAAATGACACCAGAAGAACCAATACTAAAGCGTGATTACGCAATGATTGATACCGAAATCGCCCTTGCGTTAATTGGTGGTGTAGATTTTGATGCAATCCGTAGTGCTGACATCCGTAAAGCTAAAGAACTAATTAGCAATGATGATAAATCATGGAAGCGCTTATCAATGGATTTACGCACATTCCCTAGCGTTCTAGATATCCCTCGTGAAAACATATTTGCACTAGTGACCGAAGCAAGAGAGAAACCAGAGCTATTCGATGATGCTAATGCCCGTAAAGCGTTTATTGATTCAAAACTTGGTACCAATAGCCCTAAAGTAACCTCACTCGGTAGTGGTCGTTTTGCTGTTGATAATTTAGATGCTAAGCCGGCTAATGATGAAACAACAAAAGAAGAAGCTGAACCCGTTAAACCAGAAAAACAAAAACGCTCGAGCAAGAAAAAAGATTCGCCGGCTAAAACAGAAAAAGAGCCAGTGAAGGAAGTTGTTGTAGAAACCGAACAAGCTCAAGCGCCTGTTGTTAACCATCCAGTTGAGCCGGTAGTTGAGATTGCCAATGTTCAACAAGATGATTTCCAACACCGTGCCTCTGTATTAGATGAAGTTCTTAATAAAGGCGATAACGATAATCTCAGCATCTGGAAACGTGTACAGCGTACTGACGCACGTTTTACCAAGCCTTTAGAAGGTATGGGGTTCGTTGGTACTAGCATAAACAGTACTTACATGTTCATGCGTGCTACCGAGATATTCGGCCCTATTGGCGAAGGTTGGGGATATGAAGTTATTGAAGAAAAACTGATTGATGGAAAGCCACTTGTAGAACCTGTTCTTGATGAGCGAAACAAACAAGTCGCGACTAGATTCTTACGTGATGGTGACGGATCTTTATTCTGCGAACAAAACCATTCAATCAAAATCCGTTTTTGGTACATCATCGAATGTGAAACTCGTGGCGAATTTGAAAGTTATGGCGCCACCCCTTACCGGTACCAAACTCAATACGGCATGAAAGTTGATGGTGAAGCCATTAAGAAATCTCTCACCGATGCAATCAAAAAAGCCTTATCTATGCTTGGATTTAGTTCTGATGTGTTCATGGGTATGCATGATAACCCTGAATATGTAGCAAGTAATAAGCTTGAGTATGAAATCAAAGCGGCAACAGACAACGCAGAAGATATCACTCGCATTCGTAAAGAATTAGATGAGAAATTCACTAAGCATACTGAAACCATGCGCAGCGCTGTTACACAAAATGAATTGCGCGGTATCGCATCAACCCTTACTCGTGAAATCGCAACGCATGCAAAATTAGCCAAAGAACGTGGCGACAGTGAATATGAAAAATATTTAAACGGCCGTCTGCGTCGATTAAAAGAAATTGAAAATGAGTGTTTAGACCAACTGAAACAAAAAGAAGAGGCAATCTAATGACCAAAACAACTGCTATTGCAATGGCTGCTGACTACAGCAAATTACAATTACTCGTCGAAAATGGAGAATTTACCGCTGAAGATATCGCCGACACACTAGAGGGCATTGAAGGTGAGCTAGGCGATAAACTTGATGCAATCATGCTTTACGCTCGTAATTTGGAAGGACAAGCAAAAACATTAGATGAAGAATCTAAGCGCTTGGCTGACCGTAAAAAATCATTCGAAAACCAAGTTAAAAACCTGAAAAAATACGCATTAGATTGTTTATTAACATCGGGCTTGGACAAACTTAAAACCACGAAAAATACATTCACAGCTCGTGCTGGTGTGGTTCGGGTCATTATTGATAATGAAGATGCTCTCCCTAACGAATTAGTTGATGTTCAAACTATTACTGCACCTGATAAAAAACGCATTAAAGAAGCAATTGAAAACGGCGTTGAAGTGCCTGGTGCTCACTTAGAAATTGGTGACCGTTCATTAATGGTTCGTTAATAACTATAGCGCCCAGCCATGGGCGCATTATCAGGAGATATTTTTATGGCCATGAAATTAGAAGTCATCATTACTCACGATGAAACTAACAATAAATGCAGTGTTGAGTGGTCTGTTGATACAACCGAACACACCACCAGCCAAGAAGAAAAAACGTTATCGATGGTAAAGAAAGCAGTTTTACTGCAGCTGGGCTATCCACCTTCTGTAGCAATTATTCACTAATGTGACATGTCACGGGCGATTAATTATGAAAAATAATTTAGAAGATTTACATAATCATTTATTTGCACAGTTAGAACGCTTATCAGATGAAGATCTAAAAGGTGATGACCTTAAAGAAGAAATCAATCGAGCTAAAGCAGTATCTGATATTGCATCATCAATTGTAGAGAATGGGAAATTGGCTATTACTGTTAAGAGGATGCTTGGCGATAATGAAATAAGAACAGCACCTAAGTATTTGGAGGTCAATGAATGACTAGATTTATTTATACAGTACCGATGGCTTCTTGGATGAAAAAAAACTATATGTTACGCCTAGACCGTCTCACTGATGCTTTTAATCATAAATTTAAAACCGAACGTTCGCGCGAAGCAATCAATGGCTTTCGCAAAAGATTAGGTCTCAGTGTTGGCCGTTCTGGTAAGTTTTCTAAGGGTAATGTTCCTTTTAACAAAGGCAAAAAGGGGCTAATTTCTGGAAATAGCGGTTCTTTTCAAAAAGGACACAAGCCACATAATCATCAACAGATCGGGACTGAAGCACTGACTAAAGATGGCTATATAAAAGTGAAAATTGCCGAGCCAAATAAATGGGAGTTAAAACACCGGCTAGTGTGGGAGGAACATAACGGCCCTGTTCCCCAAGAGCACATTATTAAATTCATTGATGATGATAAGCAGAATTGTGATATCGATAACTTAATGATTATCACAATGAAAGAGCATGCAATTATTAATCGACATTATTCAGGAGCTACCGCGGAATATAAACAAGCAACTGTTCAACTGGCCAGAATTAAATTAGCTATTTCTAGCCGAACTAGAAAGACCAAACAGAGGCAAGACCAATGCTAAGACACGAACATCAAAAAGACCAGGAAGTAAAAATCACCCTACCCGATGGATCGTACGGTTTTATTTCAACCGATAGACGTTGCAAAGTCTCCTATGACCTACCAGCAAATATCAAAATTGAAATTCAACCTACTCAGACAGAACTACAAAGGAGTAAACAATGATTTATGGTTTATTCCTGCTAATTTGCAGTGGTGCTGATTGTTTATATAAATCTAACGGCTATACATATCCTGATGAACTGAATTGTTTAATGGACAAAGAGGCCCTAACTCAGCGGGGTGTTTTATCTGAATGCTATCCTATAGAAGCAATTATTCGGGCCAATAATTGATTAAGCATAATCAGTTTTATTTTATATTTATTATTAGCATGGTGGTTTATTCAAAACCAATGAGTAACCACCATGAAACAGCCACAATTAATTCCTTGGGTACCAAGGGAACAATTATTAACTGATTTCGATATTAAATTAGGCAAGTTAGCTGCAAGTGTAAAAAATAGACCATGCACTGAAGCTGAAATAAAACATGCTTGTGATACTGCAGAGAAAATTATTTTATCTATGATGAGGCAAGACCAAGATGAGAAAAAATATCACAGGAGGCTATGATGTCTCGAATGATTAAGTTAGAGGCATGGGCGCAATTAGAATTTGGCGATAGTGCCCCAACCCAGCAAGTCTTGATTAAATACGCCAAAGCCAACATGATGATCCCTCCTGCTTTAAAGGTTGGCAAACGTTGGATGATTGATCGTGATTCAAGGTACGTAGGTTTAGTTTCTAAACCTCAATTACCAACACAGGCAAATGAAAAATTAATAAGGATTTTATCAGATGGCAGCAAGACCACGTTCTCATAAAATCACCATTCCAAATCTATACCGAAAATTAGATAAGCGAAATGGAAAAACATACTGGCAGTACAAACACCCTTTAACTGGCGTATTTCACAGCCTCGGTACGGATGCCGATGAAGCAGCTCTTGTTGCATCACAGGCAAACACAATTATTGCAGAACAACAAACAAAACAAATTTTAAGCATTAATGATCGCCTATCAAATATCAAAAATAAAAAAGTAGGGATCAGCGTTTCTAATTGGGTAGATAAATACTTAGAAATACAACAAGAGCGCGTTGACCTCGGCGAATTAAAGCTTAATTCATACAAGCAAAAAATTAAGCCTATTAATTTGTTTAAACAACACTGCGGGTTATTTTCACTAAAAGACATCACCGCGTTGGAAATAGCCAAAATAACTGATTCAGTAAAAGCATTAGGCCATGACCGAATGGCTCAAGTAGTACGTATGGTTTTAATCGACGTGTTTAAGGAAGCGCAACATGCAGGCCACGTTCCCCCTGGTTATAACCCTGCACTTGCAACAAAACAGCCACGTAATAGAGTTAAACGTGAACGCCTAACGTTCGAAGAATGGAAAGTTATTTATGAACAAGCCGAAAATCACCCGCCTTACTTACAGTGTGGTATGTTGTTGGCTATTGTCACTGGTCAGCGTATCGGTGATATAGCCAAAATGAAGTTTTCAGATATTTGGGATGATATGTTGCATATAGAACAGGAAAAGACTGGTTCTAAATTAGCCATTCCTCTGTCAATTAAGTGTGACGCTATTGATATGACACTTAAACAAGTTATTTCAAAATGTCGTGATGCCGTTCTTAGTCAATATCTCGTGCACTATCGCCATACGACCTCTCAAGCGCAGCGAGGTGAACAAGTTACAGCAAACACATTAACCACAACTTTTAAAAAAGCGAGGGATAAATGCGGGTTAACATGGCCAGAAAGATCAGCACCTTCATTTCATGAACAACGTTCTTTATCTGAAAGACTCTATCGAGAACAAGGTATCAATACTCAGAAACTTCTTGGCCATAAGTCCCAGAAAATGACTGATAAATATAATGATGACCGAGGCAAAGAATGGCAAATTATTGCGATCTAAATAGCCTGTTTTTTGAACCGTTTTGGGGAAGAGTTTTGGGGGAGTTTTGGGGAAGATTTTAATTGAACAAAAAATAAACGGGAGTTTTTAGGCTCCCGTTATTAATCACACCACGTAATAAATTACATGTGTTTGATGATTGCGTCGCCGAACTCACTACATTTCAGCAGTTTAGCACCATCCATCAGACGTTCGAAGTCATAAGTTACGGTCTTAGCTTCGATTGCGCCTTCCATACCTTTAACGATTAAGTCAGCGGCTTCAGTCCAACCCATATGGCGCAGCATCATTTCAGCAGAAAGAATGATAGACCCTGGGTTTACTTTATCTTGACCCGCATATTTTGGTGCAGTACCGTGTGTTGCTTCGAATAATGCACATTCAGAACCAATGTTTGCTCCTGGCGCGATCCCGATACCACCAACTTGAGCAGCTAATGCATCAGAAATATAGTCACCATTCAGGTTCATACAAGCAATAACATCATATTCTGCTGGACGCAGTAAGATTTGCTGCAAGAAAGCATCTGCAATCACATCTTTAACGATAATATCTTTACCGTTTTTAGGGTTTTTAATTTTAACCCATGGGCCGCCATCTAATAATTCACCGCCGAATTCTTCTAGTGCTAATTGATAACCCCAATCTTTAAATGCACCTTCAGTGAACTTCATAATGTTACCTTTATGAACTAAGGTCACTGAATCACGGTCGTTATCAATTGCATATTCAATCGCTGCACGCACTAAACGTTTTGTTCCTTCTTCTGAACAAGGTTTGATGCCAATACCGCAGTCTTGTGGGAAACGGATTTTCGTTACACCCATTTCATCTTTTAGGAATTTGATAACTTTATCAGCTTCTGCTGAACCTGCTTTCCACTCAATACCTGCATAGATATCTTCGGAGTTTTCACGGAAGATAACCATATCAGTCAGTTCAGGTTGCTTAACAGGGCTAGGCGTTCCTTTGTAATAACGAACTGGACGCAAACAGATATACAGATCAAGTTGCTGACGTAGAGCAACGTTCAGTGAACGAATACCACCACCAACTGGAGTTGTTAAAGGACCTTTAATTGAAACACGGTAATCACGGATTAAATCGAGGGTTTCTTCTGGTAACCAAACATCTTTACCATAAATTTGTGTAGATTTTTCACCGGTGTAAATTTCCATCCACGAAATTTTGCGCTCACCGTTGTAGGCTTTTTTAACTGCCGCATCAACCACTTTTAACATTGCGGGTGTCACATCAACACCAATACCATCACCTTCAATGTAAGGGATAATTGGATTGTTCGGAACGTTCAGTTTGCCTTTTGCATCAATGGTAATTTTAGCGCCTTCTGCCGGAACTACTACTTTGCTTTCCATTAACCTCTCCTTTCACTTGCGTATTTTGCTTGTTAATTTTTTGTAAGAGACGTGTCAATACTACTTCAATCTGCGTCGAACGCCAATGATTACTCATCTAAGCTTCAATGCGGATCGCATTTAACGTACTGCTCAATCCTATAAGTTGAAGGGATACATATTTATAACTACTTTGAAATCAATTGATTAGTTTTATTATCCCTATTTAAAGAAAAAATTGATTATGATAAAAGTTCTTTTAAGGTAACTAATTCTAATAGCTTAATATGCTATAAACGCTTTCTTTAACCTAATTAATACTAACAAATTAACCGAAATTAAAAACACGCTCTCATCACACAATTGCCACCTTAATTATATCATAGGTGTTTATTTTTAAATGGAAAATTGGCTTTATCGTTTTAAATGATTTTAAAGTTGTTAATTAAATATTGCATTAAAACGTAAAATCCATCCCTAGGCTTTTACGGGTAAATCCCCTACACTAATGTTAATCAATATCCATTGAACCAATTCATGCCAATAAACTGCCATAAAGCCATTATGAATAAGCCAAATAATAAATCAGCGACCAACAAGTATAAATACAATCAACGCCCAACTGATTTAAGGCATAAACGAAAATCAACTTCAGTTAACGCTTTTTCCCATCAGTCTCCTCGTAAAGTTATTTTATTTAATAAACCCTTTGATGTTTTGCCTCAATTTACTGATGAACAAGGTCGAGACACATTAAAAAACTATATTCCTATTACTGGCATTTATGCTGCGGGCCGCTTAGATAGGGATAGCGAAGGGTTATTAATTTTAACTAACGATGGCAAATTGCAAGCACGCTTAACACAGCCTGAGAAAAAAACAGGGAAAATATACTATGCTCAAGTCGAAGGTATCCCCGAGGAAACCGCATTAATCAAATTTCGCCAAGGTTTACAGTTAAATGATGGGCTAACTCAGCCTGCGGGGGTCGAACTCGTCAACGAACCAGATTGGTTATGGCCAAGAAACCCACCAATCAGAGAACGAAAAAATATCCCAACAAGTTGGCTAAAAATCACTTTATATGAAGGACGAAATCGACAAGTCCGCCGAATGACAGCAAATATTGGTTACCCTACATTACGACTGATCCGCTACCAAGTGGGTGAATTCAGTTTGGGGAACCTTTCTGTTGGTGAATGGAAGGAGGTAAATGTTGTTTAAACCTAATGTCACTGTTGCAACTATCGTACATGCTCAAGGCAAATATTTAGTCGTTGAAGAATGGGTTAATGAAAAGCCAACGTGGAACCAACCCGCTGGGCACTTAGAAGCAAATGAAACACTTTTGCAAGCCGCAAAACGTGAGTTATATGAAGAAACAGGAATTGACGCTTGCCCCTCACAGTTAATTAAAATCCACCAATGGATTGCACCTGATAAGACTCAGTTTATCCGTGTTTTATTTGCTGTCGAGCTAGAGTCCATATGTGAAACACAACCACAAGATAGCGATATTAGCGCTTGTCACTGGGTTAGTGCTCAGGAAATATTAGAAAGCCAATATCTGCGTTCGCCCTTAGTTGCAGAAAGTCTACGCTGTTTCTTGACAGGAACCCACTACCCCCTTGATATCTTGGCTGCATATGGTGAGGACTACCTTTAACGCCCCACATATTGCTTGGTGAAATCTTCATCAAGCAATAATATTCCCCTCAAACGCTGGTGCAACAAGGTCACAACATGCTAAAGTATGGGGCTTGATTTTTCCGCATTGAGACTATTTCCATGTCAAATAACAGTACCATGTCAGACAACAGCCTAAAAAAAGTCATCGTCGGTATGTCCGGTGGTGTTGACTCCTCTGTATCCGCCTATTTGCTGCAACAGCAAGGGTATCAGGTTGAAGGGTTGTTTATGAAGAACTGGGAAGAAGATGACGACACGGAATATTGTTCTGCCGCAGCCGACCTCGCCGATGCCCAAGCCGTTTGTGACAAATTAGGCATTGAATTACATACCATCAATTTTGCAGCAGAATATTGGGATAACGTATTCGAACATTTTTTGACTGAATATAAAGCTGGTCGTACACCAAACCCAGATATCTTATGTAATAAAGAAATCAAATTTAAAGCATTTCTAGAATTTGCCGCTGAAGATTTAGGGGCAGATTACATCGCTACGGGCCATTATGTCCGTCGTCGTGATATTGCAGGCAAAAGCCAGTTATTACGTGGTTTAGATGGCAATAAAGACCAAAGTTATTTTTTATATACCTTAAGTCACCAACAAGTTGCTAAAAGCTTGTTCCCAGTAGGTGAACTTGAAAAGCCTGAAGTACGTCGCATCGCAGAGGAAATTGGTTTAATTACTGCAAAGAAAAAAGACTCCACAGGGATCTGCTTTATTGGTGAACGCAAATTCCGTGATTTCCTAGGCCGCTACCTGCCCGCACAGCCTGGCCCTATCGTTACAGTAGATGGTGAAACCATAGGTCAGCATGAAGGCTTGATGTATCATACATTAGGGCAACGTAAAGGCTTAGGCATTGGTGGGACTAAAGAAGGTTCTGAAGAACCTTGGTATGTCGTCGATAAAGACGTTCAAAATAATGTCCTTATCGTTGCACAAGGGCATGAACACCCTCGTCTAATGTCCGTCGGGTTAATCGCACAACAATTGCATTGGGTTGACAGAGAAACATTAACCCAGCCTTTACGCTGTGTAGTAAAAACCCGTTATCGCCAAGCGGATATCCCTTGTACTATTACACCATTAAGCGAAGACCGCATAGAGGTTATATTTGAAGCCCCTGTAGCAGCCGTTACGCCAGGGCAATCTGCTGTCTTTTATCTAAATGAAGTTTGTCTCGGCGGCGGCATCATTGAAGCCCGTATTCAGGAGTAAATGTGGCTAAAAACTACTATGATATCACGCTTGCGTTAGCGGGTATCTGCCAAGCAAGCGCAATGGTTCAGAAACTTGCTCACGAAGGCATTAGTCAAGACCAAGACACCGAAACCATGGTCAATTGCCTCACCAATATGAATCCAAAATCAACATTGGATGTATTTGGTAATGATGAAGCAAACTTAAAAACTGGTCTAAATGCTATGTTGGGCATGTTAACGGGTGGAAATAGTGGTTTATCTGCTGAAATGACCCGCTATATGTTGAGCATTATGGTGCTTGAACGCCGTCTCAATAAAAACCAGGAAGCGATGAATCAACTGGGTCAACGTATTGAGCAATTTGAACGGCAAGCTAGCTATTTTGAGCCTCTATCAGAAGGTGTATTTAATGCGCTTGCTGGTATTTATGTCGATGTTGTCAGCCCTGCTGGCCCACGAATTCAAGTTACAGGCTCCCCTGACATCCTGAAAAATACCTTAGTACAGGCTAAAGTTAGAGCCACTTTACTCGCGGGTATTCGTTGCGCAGTACTTTGGCAGCAAGTAGGTGGAAGCCGTATCCAACTAATGTTCTCTCGCAATCGTCTGGCTAATCAGGCGAAAGATATTTTGTCTCACCTTTAAATCTGGAGTTGCTACCAATGGAATTATCCTCACTGACCGCTGTATCCCCGATTGACGGCCGTTACGGTGATAAAGTCAGCGCTTTACGCACTATATTTAGTGAGTTTGGCTTACTGAAATTTCGTGTGCAAGTTGAAGTTCGTTGGCTACAAAAACTGGCTGCAACCGCTGAAATCAAAGAAGTTCCTTCATTTGATAATGACGCAATCGCTTACTTAGATGAAATTGTCGCGAACTTCTGTGAAAAAGACGCAATGCGCATTAAAGAGATTGAGCGTACAACTAACCATGATGTTAAAGCAGTAGAATATTTCCTAAAAGAAAAAGTGGCAAATATCCCTGCACTACATGCCGTCTCTGAATTTATTCACTTTGCTTGTACATCAGAAGATATCAATAACCTTTCTCATGCTTTAATGTTAAAAACAGCGCGTGAAGAAGTCTTATTACCACAATGGCGCCAAATAATTGATAAAGTTAAAGCGATGGCACATGAGTACCGCAACTTGCCGTTGCTATCTCGCACCCATGGCCAGCCAGCAACACCATCGACTATTGGTAAAGAATTCGCCAACGTCGCCTATCGTTTAGAGCGCCAATATCGTCAGTTACAACAGGTTGAGATTTTAGGTAAAATTAACGGTGCTGTCGGTAACTATAATGCCCATATGGTAGCTTACCCTGAAGTTAACTGGCACGAGTTTAGTGAAACCTTCGTAACCTCTTTAGGTATCCAGTGGAACCCATTCACCACACAAATCGAACCTCATGACTATATTGCGGAACTATTTGATTGTGTCGCACGTTTTAACACGATTGTGTTAGATTTCGACCGTGACATTTGGGGTTACATCGCATTAAACCATTTCAAACAAAAAACAGTAGCTGGTGAAATCGGTTCTTCTACAATGCCACATAAAGTCAACCCTATCGATTTCGAAAATTCTGAAGGTAACTTAGGTTTAGCTAATGCTGTATTAGGTCACCTAGCCAGTAAACTGCCTGTTTCTCGTTGGCAACGTGACTTAACAGACTCCACAGTATTACGTAACTTAGGTGTAGGTTTAGGCTATGCTTTAATAGCCTATCAATCGACCATGAAAGGTTTAAACAAACTGGAAGTGAACGAACAGCACCTGTTGGATGAATTAAACCAAAATTGGGAAGTCTTAGCCGAGCCAATTCAAACCGTTATGCGCCGCTATGGCATTGAAAAACCTTATGAAAAACTGAAAGAACTTACCCGAGGTAAGCGTGTTACCGCTGAGGGGATGAAACAGTTTATTGATGGTTTAGAACTGCCAGAGCATGAAAAAGCGCGCCTCAAAGAAATGACACCTGCTAACTATATTGGTTACGCTGTCACTTTTATTGATGAGCTTAAATAAAACTGATTTAGACTATTTCGGCGGCCTCTGTGCCGCCTTTTTTTACTGATTTGTCTTACCTCTTAATTCCAAAAGCCAACTTCGTCGATAACCTACGTCAAAAACGCGCTGACTTACTAAGAATACGCTATTTTTAGGGTTTGTTTGACTTATATTTACTTAAACGCTTGTTGTTATTCAGAACTCTTTTTACCATAGTGCTACTATTATCATTAATAGCAACTATCATTTCCTTACTGTGAGGGTTTCAGATGCGTATTTTAATCGTCGAAGACAATGCATTACTTCGCCACCATCTAACGGTTCAGCTGAAAGAGCTTGGTCATCAAGTTGATTCCGCTGAAGACGCAAAAGAAGCGGATTACTTTTTGCATGAAAGTTGCCCTGATATTGCAGTTGTCGACTTAGGTTTACCTGAAGAAGACGGCCTTTCAATGATCAAACGCTGGCGCGGTGCGCATGTAAATATCCCAATTTTAGTTCTCACTGCACGTGAAAGCTGGCAAGAAAAAGTTCAAGCTTTAAACAGCGGCGCTGATGATTACGTCACTAAACCTTTCCAACTAGAAGAACTCGTCGCAAGAATGCAGGCACTGATGCGAAGAAATAGCGGCCTAGCCTCACAGGTATTAGAACTAGGTAATTTTGTTATTGATTTATCACGCAAAGAATTCACCGTTAACGGTGAAGCCGTCAAATTAACCGCATTTGAATATACCATTATCGAAACCTTACTACGCAACAATGGCAAAGTCGTCAGCAAAGATTCATTAATGCGTCAACTTTACCCCGATGCTGAACTAAGAGAAAGCCATACAATCGATGTGTTAATGGGGCGATTAAGAAAAAAAATACAGCAATTTCATAGTGATGATGTAATTGTCACCGTTCGTGGTCAAGGCTATCGTTTTGATGTGAATGGCTAATATGCAGTTAGGTAAATTTAAATTTAAGCCCCTTTCGCTTCGAGCACGTTTTTTATGTGCAACCTCTGCGGTCATTTTGGCACTCACTTTGTCTTACGGTATCGTTGCCATATTGGGCTATTTAATTAGCTTTGATAAAACAACTTACACCCTTTTGCGTAGTCAAAGTAACTTAATTTATAGCTTGGCACAGTGGCAAAATAATAAAATTGATATCCGTGTTCCCCCTAACTTCACGTTAAATAACCCCACATTAGTGATTATTTATGATGATCAAGGGCAAGTATTATGGCGTCAACGCGATGTGCCAAGCGTTGAAAGGCTGATCCGAAATGATTGGCTAAAAAAGGAAGGGTTATATGAGATTGATACTGACATCCGTGAAACCCGTCAACTGCTTAATGATAACCCTGAGCTAAATAATAAACTGGATGATATGGACAATGATGATGAGCCACTCACCCATTCTGTATCAGTCAGCCAATATGCCGCCAGCGAAAACCTACCAAACCTAACCATTGTCGTGGTGGATACACTTCCACAAGACTTGCAAAATACAGGTCTAGTCTGGGAATGGTTTGGCTATGTGTTACTTGCTAATTTAATTTTAGTTATCCCACTATTATGGCTAGCGGCTTATTGGAGCTTACGCCCAATTAAATCATTAGTTTCACAGCTTGGTAGCTTAGAAAAGGGGGAACGAGATACACTCGATGAAAACCCGCCTTCAGAACTTCGAGGGTTAGTCCGTAACCTCAATATTTTATTAACTAACGAGCGGAAACGTTATAGTAAATACCGAACCACGCTTTCTGACCTGACCCATAGCCTTAAAACCCCATTGGCAGTATTACAATCGACCCTACGCTTGTTACGTTCGGGTAAACAGATGAATATTGACCAAGCAGAACCTATTATGCTTGAACAAATTGGCAGGATCTCACAACAGGTCGGCTACTATTTGCACCGCGCTTCCACACAAGGTGATGAAAACATGATGTTGCGTGAAATTTCATCTGTTCCATCAATATTAGATAGCTTAGCGAGCGCCTTGCATAAAGTTTACCAGCACAAAGGAGTTGCTATCACAGTAGAAGTTTCTCCAGAAATCACTTGGCTCGGTCAGCCTAATGACTTTATGGAAGTCATGGGTAATATTATGGAAAATGCATGCAAATATTGCCTAGAATTTGTCGAAGTCACTGCGGTGACTGGGCCTGATAGCCTAACGTTAATTGTTGATGATGACGGCCCTGGCGTCCCGGAAAGCAAACGCAGTTTAATTTTCGTTCGAGGCCAACGTGCCGATACCCTTCGTCCAGGCCAAGGTCTCGGCTTATCCATCGCGGTCGATATTATTGACCAATATGATGGGGAGATCACAATTAGTGATAGCCCGCTCGGTGGTGCTCGCTTAGCCGTCACATTTAGGCAGCAATCTATGATCGAAGATAGTTAATCTGTGATATTAACCCACTTATTCCCTATTTTATGATACGTTTCCGGTATACTATTTAGGGAGTCTTATTACTAGGGGCTGCTCCAATACTGCTATCTATATTCATATAAATAGCAGCCCTCAATAATTATGGCTAACCTAATTTATTTAAAAGAAGTACTAAGTGACTTACTTCATATATAAAGGTCATTTCGTACCATTATGGCCTGTGGTATTGCCGTAACACCATCAGCAATATTCAACAGCTCCAAGGGACAATAAGATGGATTACAAACTAAATCTAGACTGGCAAAGTTTTCTGGATAGCCACTGGCAGAAGCGCCCACTGCTTATCAAAAAAGGGTTTGCAAATTTTATTGATCCTATCTCACCTGATGAACTTGCAGGTTTGGCGATGGAAGATGAGGTTGATAGCCGTTTAGTCAGCCATAAAGAAGGAATTTGGCAAGTAAGTCATGGCCCATTTGAGAGTTATGATCATCTCGGTGAGAAAAATTGGTCTATTTTAGTCCAAGCCGTTGACCATTGGCACTATCCAAGTTCCGCTCTAATGAAGCCATTTCGTGTTCTCTCTGATTGGCGAATGGATGACTTAATGATCTCCTATTCGGTTCCTGGTGGTGGCGTAGGCCCTCATCTTGACCAATACGATGTATTTATTATTCAAGGTGAAGGTCGTCGTCGTTGGCGTGTTGGGGAAAAAATCCCGATGAAACAACATTGCCCTCACCCTGACTTACTACAAGTTCAACCTTTTGATGCCATCATTGATGAAGAAATGGAGCCCGGTGATATTTTGTATATCCCACCAGGGTTCCCGCATGAAGGCTATGCAATTGAGCCATCATTAAACTATTCAGTAGGCTTTCGAGCCCCTAATACGCGTGAGTTAATCAGTAGTTTTGCCGACCATTTAATTTCGAATGATTTAGGCAGCTACCGTTACAGCGACCCTGATTTATCATTCCGTGATAACCCTGCGGAAATTTTACAAGGGGAACAAATTAAATTACGCGAAATGATGGAGTCTCTGATTAATGACCCTGACCTGTTCCGTAAATGGCTTGGTGAATTCATTTCACAATCTCGCCATGAACTAGACATTGCACCACCAGAGCCGCCTTATGAGCATGACGAAATCTATGACTTGCTAAAAACACAACAGGAAACTCTATACAAACTAAACGGGCTCCGAGCATTGCGTGTTGGTGACCAATTTTTTGTTAATGGTGAATGTTTAGAGACCCAGTGCTATGAAGCTGCTGATAGCCTATGTCGTTATGATGCGGTAAACAGCCAAATTTTAGCTGATGCTATCGATGACGTTAACTTTATCGCGCTCATTACCGCATTAGTGAATAATGGTTATTGGTATTTTGATGATTAGTCCATTTTATAAACATTAAATTTACCGAAAACACCCCCAATATTGGTAAAACAATTATTGGGGGTTAAATTTTACTCATTACATTCTAGTTAGCATATAACTTTTATTATCATTCCCAGTTAAACCGAAGCCACCCCCTTTCCCTTTAGATATCTTTATGAATATCTATAAAGTTTGCTTTCCTGTTTATTTTACTTCCGTATCAATAACATTGATAAAAGATTAAGCCCCACAAATAGGCACTCAAAGATAAAGTGTTTTTAAAATTTAATTCTAGAATATTTTTGCTTAGACCGATTAAGCTTGGGCGAATAATTAATAACCTTTCAATGATTATAACTTTATGAATATAGAAACTTTTTTAGCTTTATCCCTGTTTTCATTTGTAACATCCATTACCCCAGGCCCTAATAATATTATGTTACTTGCTTCAGGGGTCAACTTTGGTTTTCAAAAAACGTTACCACATTCGCTTGGTGTTTCAATTGGCTTTTTCATCATGCTTATTGCTGTTGGCTTAGGTGTTGGTGCACTCATTCAATCATTACCACTTGTTTATTCAACATTAAAATACATTGGTATTATTTATTTATTTTGGCTCGCATGGAAAACAACCATCAGCCATTCTATTGCTCAAGTAAATCAGCAAGACATAAAGCCATTAACATTACTTGAGGCTTCATTATTTCAATGGATTAACCCTAAAGCATGGATGATGGCGATATCAGGGATGGCAATGTATACCAATACGATAGAACCTTATATCTCAATATTATTAGTTGCCATCATATTTGCTTTGATAAACTGGCCATGTGTGGCTATTTGGGCAATGTTTGGTAGTAAATTAAGAGAAAAACTGAAGCAACCTAGTACATTAAAACGTTTTAACTTAGTGATGGGTATTTTACTCGCACTAAGTGGTATATCCGTGCTATTACAATGAAATACCCATAACATAAAACGGAAATTACCCCGCTTGCTCAATAACCTCAGCTCAGTACTTATTGTACTGAGCTTAACAGGTTCATTAAGCCCCTCATGACTGGCGGGCGTGTATTGCGGTAAGTTCAGCAATACGCATAATGACACTAACGGCCTGCTCCATCCCTTCTTGGGTGATAAACTCATGTTTACTATGAAAATTATACCCCCCAGTAAAAATATTTGGGCACGGCAAGCCACGATGTGAAAGCTGAGCACCATCAGTTCCACCGCGGATAGGTTGAATAATAGGGTTAATATCACAATCAATCATGGCCTGTTTTGCTAATTCAACCACATGTGGGTATTTCATTACTTCTTTGTGCATATTGTAGTAGGTATCGTCCAATGTCAGCTCGATATAACAGCTCGGGTGTAAGCCTTCCCCTACTTTTTCAGCAATTCGAATAATATTTTTCTTTCTTGCTTCGAAGCTTACCAAGTCAAAGTCACGAATAATATAGTTCAGTTCTGCTTTTTCTACCGTTCCCTTCATCGATGTTAAATGATAGAAACCTTCATATCCATCCGTCTTTTCGGGAGTTTCATCTGCGGGTAACATCGAATGAATACGGTTAGCTAGCCCTAAAGCATTTACCATCACCCCTTTAGCATTTCCAGGGTGTGTATTATTCCCGACTATTTTGATTGATACATTCGCCGCATTGAAGTTTTCATATTCTAATTCACCAACACCACCGCCATCGACAGTATAAGCCCACAATGCATCAAATTGCTTGAAATCAATATGGCGAGCGCCACGCCCAATTTCTTCATCAGGGGTAAATGCTAAACAAATTTTACCATGTGGAATATTGTTACCTTTTAGGCGCACTAATGCTGTAATAATCTCCGCAATACCCGCCTTATCATCAGCACCAAGTAGCGTCTTACCATCAGTCATAATTAATGTTTTCCCAATCATTTCATGTAAAACTGGGAACATGACAGGGGATAACACTTCATCACCAATCCCAAGGGCAATATCACCACCTCGGTAATTTTCGAGTACTTGTGGGCAAACATTTTTCCCCGAAAAATCAGGTGCCGTATCTAAGTGTGAAATAAAACCAATAGTTGGAACATCCCAATCAACGTTTGACGGCAAATAGGCCATCAAGCAACCTTGATCACTGAGTGTTACCTTTTCGAAACCTAAGTCAATCAGTTCTTTCATTAATGCGCGTGCAAACTTTAGCTGACCGGCACTACTAGGCACTGTTTTAGCATTCAATTTTGATTGCGTATCAAAAGCCGTATATTCAAAAAACCGCTCCAAGAGTTTGTCCATACCCTTCCCCCTCAAATATCAATGTCTGTATTATGGGAAAGATCACAGATTCAATTATTGTCTCAAATCAGCTTTGCTGTTAATGCTTGCAGGTTTTCGCAATAAATCTTTAATGAAATTTATTTTTTACACACTATTTTGATTTTCTCTTGCAACTAACCATTTTTAATACCTAAGACTAGTTAGGGGAATAATTAAATTGTATTATTTTATTAGCCCCCTATATTTGTTAGTTAAAACAGTGAATTAAGTTAGATATCATTTATCAATTGCACTAATTACCTATTATTATTTATTAATACTGTGCTATATCTGACGCATTATTATTTCGTTTATTATTTTTTATAATAATTAATGTAATTTTTATTCAAGTTATCGGGACGTTTATGTCAAAAACATATTTGATTTATGGTGTGAGTAAAGGATTGGGCAAAGCACTTGTTGAAGGTATTCCCACAAATGAAGAGCTGGTTTACGGCGTCTCTCGTTCCAAACCCCCGTTTGAGCAAAGTAATTTTACTTGGCTCCCCGCTGACCTAAATGATAGCCAGTCTGCTAATATCATTAAAGATAAGGTTAAAGAACAACCGATTAACACCTTAATTTACAATGTAGGAATTTGGGAAAACTTGGCTTTTAGTGACGATTACCAGTTTGAAACAACTGATGACCTTGAGTTACTCAATATTATCCAGACGAATATCAGCGCCTGTTTATTAAATTTAAAAATGCTATTACCTAATTTACGCTCAGCTGAAAACAGTAAAATAATTTTAATTGGCTCTACATGGGGGCTAGATAATCATAATGGTAAAGAAGTTGCATTTTCCGCCACAAAATATGCCTTAAGGGGAATAGTGCAATCGCTAAGGGAAACATTACGTGAAGATAAAATTGGCATTTCTATCATAAACTTAGGTTATCTTGCTACAGAATACCCATTGTCTGTCCCTGTGGCTGAGGTTATTGAGAAGAGTCACGGGCAATTGATCCCATTACAAGATGTTGTCAATGCAGTACGTTTTATCCTAAGCACCAGTAATGCTACCTGTGTTAAGGAAATCACAATGCCGGCGATGATGGATTTAAATGTATAAAGAGGAATAGCTAAGGGAAATGACCGTTTCCCTTAGCCTGAAGTTGACTTATTTCGTTGTGCTTTTTACCTGTAATTCTGTAATAAGCTTATTAATATATTCCACTACAATTTTACTGGCTAAGCCGTAGTGCTTTTCATCAAACTCACTTTCTACCTGACTCGGTTCTAAATTTAATTCAACTGTATGTGCACCATGTAACTTCGCTTCATGAACAAAGCCCGCTGCCGGATACACATGGCCTGATGTACCAATTGAAATAAAAATAGTCGCTGATTCAATAGATTGATAAATATAATCCATGCCAATAGGCATTTCACCAAACCAAACAATATGTGGACGTAATGGCTGTGGAAACTGACAGCAGTGGCAGCGGTCTTCCACTGATAAATCCCCTTTCCACTCGACAACCTGATTTGACCAGTTACAACGTACCTTTAATAATTCACCATGCATATGGATGATACGCTGACTCCCGGCTCTTTCATGTAAATTATCAATATTTTGAGTGATCAATAAAAAGCGATCGCCAAGTAACTCTTCAAGCTGAGCTAAAGCATAATGCGCCGCATTAGGCTTGATATTTTCTTGCTGTAATTGCCGACGACGCTCATTATAAAAACGTTGAACCAGTTTAGGGTTACGTTCGAAACCTTCCGGCGTTGCAACGTCTTCAACGCGGTGCTCTTCCCATAAACCATCCGCAGAACGAAATGTTTGGATCCCTGACTCAGCTGAAATCCCCGCACCAGTCAATACGACAATATTCACATTTTTCATATTATTTAATCTGTTATCTATATAAAAAGACCGGTTGCGAAGTCGCTGGCGACGTACACATTTATTTTTACGAGCTTTTTTTAATCTATAACGAAATCGCAACATCAAAAACTTCCTTTCATCCATGTAACTAATAAACTTGACACCTAGACGAGGCCGAGTACTTGTTTAACGCTGTATTTAGCGGCTCTACTCTCTGATTTATCATTAGTGTACAAATAAATATGCTTCTATATATTTTTATTAGTATATCTCACATTTACATATTCAACTTTGCACTATCTTAATGTTAACACACTAGAACTCATCACAATGACGAATGCAAATAAAAATATCGAGGGCATCGAACTTGTCACTTTTTCTTCATAAAACTGACATCTTTCTTTCATATTAATCCCCAATATCCCTAGAACTGTAAAACAATAAAAAAAACCTTCTTGATATGACTACCTACGGTTAATATACCGCTCGTCGATTTTGCTGTAATGATTATTCACCATTAAAAGGGATTGCATGGAAAAGTTTTTCGAAAAAACAATGTATGCTTCACGCTGGATTTTAGCGCCAATTTATTTCGGGCTTTCACTGACACTGTTGGCATTAACTATTAAGTTCTTTCAAGAACTGTTCCATATTTTACCGAATATTTTAGCAATACCAGAGGCAGATCTCATCCTCACATTGCTCTCATTAATTGATATGGCATTAGTCGGTGGGTTATTAGTGATGGTGATGTTTTCAGGATATGAAAACTTTGTCTCCCAAATGGATATCCCAGAAGAAAGTGAAAAGTTAGGTTGGCTAGGTAAAATGGATGCCTCGTCACTGAAGAATAAAGTGGCTGCATCTATTGTCGCAATTTCATCAATTCACTTATTGAAAATTTTTATGGACTTAAAAAGCGTTTCGAACGATAAACTAATGTGGTATGTGATCATTCATTTAACCTTTGTTTTATCTGCTTTTGTCATGGGCTATTTAGATAAAATGACTAAAAAATAGCAACATGACCGCCTATAGCTACAGCTCTGATTAAAACTAATTTAATAGCCTATTTTATCAATAATAGGCTATTAAACGCCCCCTCTAACGCATCTTTAACACACTGAATACTCGCCATTTATGCTATCCTAACCACCTACTTGCCTATTGATTATAAGGAATATTTTAATGAGCGAGCACTTTGTCGGTAAATATGAAGCTGAAATTAAATTTCGGTTACCAAACCCTGAGAGTTTTCTACAAAAAATAAAAGCCGACCAAGCTGAGCCATTTACTGAAAATAATTCAGAAACTGATTATTTCTATGACAGTGAAAATTCGCCACTTGCAGCGAATAATATTAGCATGTGTGTTCGTGAGATGGTTCCGTCAGGGATTAAGTTATGGATAGTCAAGGGCCCAGGTTCTTCCGAATGTAAAGCAATTAATATTGATGACTGCCAACATGTGCAAAATATGTTAGTAACACTAGGTTATCACTGTAGTTTGGTGACAACAAAAGTTCGTAGTATTTACTTCCTGAATGATGTTCATATCACCATAGACCATCTTGCTGGCATCGGTTGGTTTGCCGAATTCGCTATCATGACGGACGATAGTCGTTTACTCAAACACTTATATAACAAATTATTAAGTGTTGCGATGACATATGGTTTCACGGAAGCGATGATTGAAAAGCGTAGCTATAAACAAATGTTCTTAGAAACACAAACCCAATAAAGAAGCCAATCACCTTAAAGCCTATTGCTAAGGTGATTGGCTGAGTGTGCACTGATTATTGACCACTAAGGATGCGAGCTGGGTCTAATTTGCTTGCTCGGCGAGCTGGGTACCAACTTGCCACCAAACTTAAAATAATCGTTGTGATTAAAACATAGACCACATCCATCATATGCAATTCAGAAGGCAGAAAATCGATAAAGTAAACATCTCCAGATAGAATTGGGTGACCGACTACTTTTTCTATCCCTTTGATTATAGTTGTTAAATTTAAGGATATCGTTATACCTAATACAACACCAATCAAAGAGCCAACTAAGCCACCTAATAACCCATACCATAAGAAAATAGCACGGATTTGCCCATCCTTAGCCCCTAGCGTCCGTAGTACAGCAATATCACTGCTTTTATCTTTAACTGCCATCACAAGAGTCGATACAATATTAAAGCATGCAACGCCAATCACTAGGATCATAGCTAAGTACATAATACTTCTAACCATTTGAATATCATTGTACATATAGCCGTAATCACCAATCCAGCTTTTAACGATGACATGATGCATTGTCTTTAACCCAGCATCATAAACCACCTTATCGGCGATAAAAGGATCTGTTGCTTTAATTTCGAAACCTGTCACGCCATCACCGTAATCAAGGTATTCTTGAGCATCCGCAAGCGGCACTAAAGCAAGTTGGTGATCCAATAAACCGCTAAGCTTAAACACCCCCGTTACCTGAACACGAATACGTTTAGGCTGTTGGATTTTCAAACTTTCATCCGTATTGGGGATCATGATTGTAACCCAGTCCCCTTCCTTAACATTCAATGCATTAGCAACGCCTTGCCCCAAAATAATGGATTGTTTCCCTGCTTCAAAATGCTCCCATGCATCGTTAAGGATAAACTGTGGCAATGCACTAACTTGCGATTGCGTTTCGCGAGAAACTCCCATCACTTGGATTGCTTTTAAATTCGCCCCCCGCTCAAGCAACCCTGTAAAATTGATGTATGGGCTCACGGCTTCCACACCTGGGGTTTTGCGAATGACTTGTTCGGCAAAATCTAAATCTTTATAAGGGGGCTTTACTGCATATATCTGGCCATGTGGGACCACAGATAGCACGCGGTTATTTAATTCGCGCTCAAAACCATTCATGGCACTCAAGCCGATGACTAAAACAGCAACGCCAAGCACAATACCCAATGTCGACACTATCGACACCAAAGAAACCAACCCCGTCCGACGGCGACCACGACTAAAGCGTAACGCTGTTAATAATGTAAGAGGCATTTTAAACATTACCGAGCCCCCAAGGTAACTTCCTGTTGTAAGTGCCCGTCACGCATTTCCAATTGGCGGGATAAACGGCGCGCCAATGTCATATCATGAGTGACAACTAAAAAAGCAGTACGTTGTGTACGATTTAGCTCCCCCAATAACTCAAAAATGGCATCTGCGTTACGTAAATCAAGATTCCCCGTTGGTTCATCAGCTAATACTAAAGCGGGCTCATTAACCAACGCTCTGGCGATTGCCACCCGTTGACGCTCCCCCCCTGATAACTCAGATGGCCTATGCCCTGCACGATGTGCCAAACCTACCGCTTCTAACATTTCTGTCGCTTTAGTCAATGCCAATTCTTTTGCAGCACCACCAATTAACAGTGGCATAGCCACATTTTCAAGTGCCGTAAAGTCAGGTAGTAGGTGGTGGAATTGATAAATAAAGCCTAAATCCTTATTTCGAATAGCAGCGCGTTCATCAGAAGACAATTGATTAATATGCTGCCCACGAAAAATTACATTCCCTTCAGATGGCGTATCTAAACCACCAAGTAAATGTAATAAGGTACTTTTACCAGACCCGGAGCTCCCCACAATGGCCATCATTTCGCCAAGCCCCATAGAAAAGCTGACATTTTTTAGCACTTGCGTAGACAATGCCCCTTCTTGATAGGTTTTATTTAAATTTTCACAGACAAGAAGTGGTTGTTTATTCATAACGTAAAGCCTCAGCAGGTTGGACCGCTGCTGCACGCCAAGAAGGATAAAGCGTCGCAAGCAGTGAAATCAGCATCGCACTTAGTGCAATAATTAAAATACCTGAGTAATCAAGTACAATCGGTAGAGATACACCTTTTGGTAATAAACCAATCAGTGGCATGATAAAATTTAACTGGCTAGACAATAGTGTACCAAGTACCGTCCCCACTAGTGAGCCAATCACCCCTGCGCCTGCGCCTTGGATCATAAAGATGGCTAAAATACGCCAGCGTTTTAGACCGAGGGTTTTTAATATTGCAACTTCACCTTGTTTTTCCATCACCAGAAGTGATAACGAAGTGATAATATTAAAAGCTGCCACCGCAATAATTAGGCTAAGTAGTAAACCCATCATATTTTTTTCCATGCGTACAGCTTGAAAAAACTCCCCTTTGCGTTCTCGCCAATCCGTCCATACCAACCCGCTAGGCAATGCTTGCTTACTTAGTTCATCCACTTTTAAAGGTTCATCTAAATACAAACGCCACCCAGTAATACGACCAGCTGGATAACGCAACATACGTGCTGCATCTTGCTGCGCAACAATCAATTCACTGGTATCCGCTTCGCCATTGGTTTGGAAAATACCTGCGACGTTAAACAAACGCTGACTTGGAATACGCCCCATTGGCGTTAACTGGCTCACACCCGGAATGATTAAACGGACTTCATCCCCCCGCTTAACTCCTAAATTTTCCGCCAGTTTATTCCCCAAAAACACATTGTAGCTACCTGCTTTTAGGTCCTCTCGTTGGCCACTAATCAGTTTGTCTAATAGCAAAGAAGGTTCTGCTGGTTCGATTCCCCCCATCATTCCAACACCAACATTGGTGCGGCTTTGTAGTACGACATCAGATTGTACAATGGGAGCTATGTGGTTAACCCCTTTTAAATTCTGTAAGGCCTTTATGGGGTGTTGGGCTGGGTCGATATTTCCAGATGCTGAGGTTAAAATTGCCTGCGGCATATAAGCAAGTATGCTATCTTGTAGCGATCGCTCGAAACCATTCATCACTGATGTAACCGTAATTAATGCCGTAACGCCCAGTGTGATGCCGATTGCTGACAAACTGGAAACAAAGCGCCCGAATTTATCGGCAGCGCGTCCACGTAAATAGCGTAGACCTATAAATAATGAGACAGATTGGTGCATGAAGTCTATGATGCCCCTGTTGCCAAAGCGAAGTGTTCAGCGATAATAAAGGGTACGATTGATGAATGGAACCACTCACGGGTATTTTTTCTTATTTGAGTGCCTTTTTGTCTGACTTTCAGACAAATTACGAGTTAAAACCGATTGTATTATTGTGAATTTTATTGTTTAACTATCTATTGGTTAATTTAAGTATTAATCATAAAAAAACTGGCTATCATTATATTGAATTTTGTTTAATTGCTTAACTAATCGCTGTGAGATACCAAAGATTTCTATGTCGTCAAAATTTCGTTATGAACTCCCTAGTCGTAGTGGCGATGTCCGCCATTTAGGTTGCCTTATCGGGGCGGCTGGTGCGCTTGAATGTGGAGAAATGATCCAACGTCATCAAGGGCCTGTTGTTATTGTCACTCGTGATATGCAAAATACTTTGCGCTTACGTGATGAAATTCAACAATTTACACATCACCCTATTGAAACCCTTTCTGATTGGGAAACATTGCCTTATGACAATTTCTCCCCACATCAAGAAATCATTTCTCATCGTTTATCAACACTATACCGCTTACCATCTATGCAAAAAGGCGCATTAATCCTTCCGGTTAATACGCTTATGCAGAAAGTTTGTCCCCCTGATTTTTTAACTAGCCATGCATTGGTCATGGCAAAAGGCGATAAACTTTCCCGTGATAATTTACGTGCCGAATTAGACAAAGCAGGCTATCGCCATGTTGAGCAAGTTCTAGAGCATGGCGAGTATGCAACCCGTGGGGCGTTATTAGATTTATTCCCAATGGGCAGTACATTACCATTTCGTATTGATTTCTTTGATGATGAAATTGATAGTTTGCGAACTTTTGACGTTGACTCACAACGAACACTTGAGGAAGTTAGCCATATCAATCTCCTCCCTGCTCACGAGTTTCCAACGGATAAAGACGCAATTGAACGTTTCCGTAGCCAGTGGCGGGAACGCTTTGACGTTCGCCGTGACCCAGAGCACATTTACCAGCAAGTCAGTAAAAATACGTTACCAACTGGTATCGAATATTGGCAGCCTTTATTTTTTTCACAGCCTCTGCCCTCGTTATTTGATTATTTACCGTCATCTAGTTTATTGGTTTCACAAAATATACAAGAAGCCGCAGAACGCTTTCAACTCGATACGTTGCAACGTTATGATAGCCGTAGGGTTGACCCAATGCGGCCATTACTCCCCCCTACAGACTTATGGTTAACCGTTGAACAGCTCAACCAATCATTAAAACAATGGCCTCGTGTTCAATTATCCGCTGAATCTTTAGCTCCCAAAGCCGCTAATACGAATTTAGACTATTTACCACTACCGGACATCAGTACTCAAGGCCAAAACAAGACCCCTTTAGACAAACTTCGTCAATTCACGGAACAGTTTGATGGCAAGATCATCTTTTCTGTGGAAAGTGAAGGTCGCCGTGAAACAGTCACGGAACTGTTAGCTCGCTTGAAAATTCGCCCTGAAATTATTGATCATTACGCAAGTCACATTGATAGCCGTTTTGCTATTACTATCGGCGCAGCTGAGCGTGGTTTTATTCAAGTCGATGCCCATAAAGCGTTGATATGCGAAAGCGACCTGTTAGGTGAACGCGTTGTTCGTCGTCGTACTGATAACCGCCGAACAATTAATACCGATACACTGATCCGTAACTTAGCTGAATTACGTCCGGGGCAACCCGTCGTCCATATTGAACACGGCGTTGGTCGCTATCAAGGGTTAATCACCCTAGAAGCCGGTGGCATTAAAGCAGAATACTTAATCTTAACTTATGCAGGTGAAGATAAACTCTATGTTCCGGTCTCGTCACTGCATTTAATTAGCCGCTATGCAGGTGGTGCGGATGAAAATGCGCCATTACATAAGCTAGGCAGTGATAGCTGGGGACGTGCCCGCCAAAAAGCGGCTGAAAAAGTACGTGATGTTGCAGCAGAGCTGCTGGATATTTACGCACAGCGTGCAGCCAAAGCGGGCTTTGCCTTCAAACAGGATAAAGAACAGTACCAAGAGTTTTGCCAAGGTTTTCCTTTCGAAACAACCCCTGACCAAGAGATGGCAATTAATGCTGTACTCAGTGATATGTGCCAACCATTAGCTATGGATAGGTTGGTATGCGGTGATGTTGGGTTCGGTAAAACCGAGGTGGCTATGCGTGCAGCATTCCTAGCTATCAACAATGATAAGCAGGTGGCTGTTTTAGTTCCAACCACCTTACTTGCACAACAGCATTATGATAATTTCAAAGACCGATTCGCCAATTGGCCTGTGCGTATAGAAATGTTGTCTCGCTTTAAAACGGCGAAAGAGCAGCAACAGATTATTGCTGAGACTGCAGAAGGCAAAGTTGATATTTTAATTGGCACTCATAAACTGCTACAAAGTGATTTAGTATGGAAAGATTTGGGCTTATTGGTAGTAGATGAAGAGCACCGCTTTGGCGTCCGTCATAAAGAACGAATAAAAGCTATGCGTGCAGACGTTGATATTTTAACACTTACAGCAACTCCTATTCCTCGGACACTGAATATGGCAATGAGTGGTATGCGCGATCTATCCATTATCGCCACGCCGCCAGCACGCCGTTTAGCTGTAAAAACCTTTGTTCGCCAATATGACGAGCTCGTGGTACGTGAAGCCATTTTACGTGAAACACTACGTGGGGGCCAAGTTTACTACTTATACAATGATGTTGAAAATATTGAAAAAGCCAAAGCGCGCCTTGAAGAACTAGTCCCTGAGGCTCGTTTCGTTGTTGGTCATGGCCAAATGCGGGAGCGGGAATTAGAACGGGTGATGACCGACTTCCATCATCAACGTTTTAATGTTTTGATATGTACGACTATTATCGAAACGGGTATCGATATTCCTACTGCAAATACCATTATCATTGAACGAGCTGACCATTTTGGGTTAGCACAATTGCATCAATTACGTGGTCGAGTCGGCCGGTCACACCACCAAGCTTATGCTTACTTACTCACACCGCATCCTAAAGCAATGACAACAGATGCCCACAAGCGTCTCGAAGCCATTTCTTCACTTGAAGATTTAGGGGCTGGGTTCGCACTTGCGACTCATGATTTAGAAATTCGAGGTGCAGGAGAATTACTTGGCGAAGACCAAAGCGGGCAGATGACAACTGTTGGCTTTACCTTATATATGGAACTGTTAGAAAGCGCGGTCGAGGCCCTAAAAGAAGGGCGTGAACCTTCACTGGAAGACTTAACTAGCCAACAAACTGAAGTTGAGCTACGGATGCCGGTTCTTTTGCCTGACGATTATATACACGATGTAAATATGCGACTATCTTTTTATAAACGGATAGCCAGTGCAAAAGATAATCAAGAATTAAACGAATTACGTACCGAGTTAATTGACCGTTTTGGCACCCTCCCTGATGCAGGCAAGTTCCTTTTAACGTCTGCTGCAATTCGTTTGCAAGCTCAAGCTTTAGGTATTAAGCGTATTGAAGCCCATGAGAAAGGGGGTTTTATTGAGTTTAGTGAGAAAAATAAAGTCGAACCGGGCTTCTTGATCAGCTTGTTACAAAATCAACCACAAACTTATCGCTTAGAGGGTCCCGTCCGACTGAAGTTTTTCCATGATTTAGCGGAAAGGACAACTCGGCTTGAGTTTATAAAACAACTATTAACCAGTTTTGAAGAACACCAATTAACCTAAAAAACTCAAGGTGTAAAAATGTTACAGGCAATCAATTAAGATTGCCTGTAATAGAATATTCAAATTGGTTAAACCTATTCCATAAAACCAAAAGTATTTTGGTTTGGTTGCAATTCTAATATTGCAGACGGGTTTCCAGTAATTGGTAAATTATTTGGTTGTAAACAATAAAATGGCAATAAGCTTTTGACATCACTGCGGATTGTTTCGCATACAGAAGCTGATGATGTCAAAACCAAACGCCCCTCCTCATTTAACGGAATAAACATAGAAGGTGCATAGGAAGTTCTCACTTTCCCCACTGTTTTACCAATTTGGTAGACAACATCATAGCCAACCACAACTAATTCCATTTTTTGCGCTGATACACAGGTTGGGTCACGCTCATAAAACAAGGATGGGAACCCCTTACCTTGTAGCGCTTCTATCATAAAGACCATTTTACATTCGCTTTGCGCAGGGTGAAAACGAGAAAGTGATTGTTGGTCAAAAGTACCTAAAACCCCAGTTACCGTACAATTTTGGTACTCAACAAGCCGGTTAGATTTGATAGGCTCAACCGATAATACGGTTGCTAATTTAATTTCAGGCTCACGCGTGAAGATAACAACTAACAATACAATAAGGCATGCCACTATAGCTGCTAATAACAACTTAAATTTTAGCTTCATAGTACAATCCTTATTAAATTAATACTGACCTATTGTAACGGCTACTCAAGATAATTCGATGCATTACATGCATTAGATATATTTTTTAGATTTATCCGAAATTATAATTGTTAAATTCTACTTAATATAAGATTTAAATTAATTAAATGTGAGGTTTAATATCCATGATATGACTCAGCGATAAATAAAATAGGTTAAATTAACTATATTAATCAATACATTATATTTTATTGATTTCTAAATTTTCTGAGTTATACCAATATATTTACAACATACATCTTTCATCAATAAAAAATGTTACCGCAACTGATTATAATATGAGCTCAATATATGGTTTTAAACTCATCTTTATTATCCGTATAAAGTAACTTAGACCTCTATAAGTAATGCCTGTAATATAATCGATCACCAACCAACTAAAATTGATCTAAATAGTTTTTATTACAAATATTAACGTTGCTAAATAAAAATACTCTCATATACGATATCAATATGATTCTTTTATCATTGATTTTATTGGTTAATTTAACCACATTAAAAAATAATGCACCTAATCAAATTAATAACTAGGTGCATAAAATTTGATGAAGATCAATTAGATATGTTAACAAATCGCGGCTAGTGTAATTTCAACTTGGGTCGTATAATTCGGTTAATACTCCCTACTAACATCATTAAGCCCGTTTTAATATAACCATGTAAAGCTATCTGGTGCATACGATACAAAGAAATATACACAAAACGTGCAATACGCCCTTCGACCATCATATCTCCACGCATCAAATTCCCCATCAAACTGCCCACGGTACTAAAGCGTGATAGTGAGACTAATGAGCCATGGTCTTTATAAACATAATCTTTTAATGGTTTTTCTTTCATCATGGCTAAAATATTGTCATAACAACGACTTGCCATTTGATGTGCAGACTGCGCCCTTGGCGGTACAAAGCCCCCTTCAGGTTTAGCACAAGAGGCGCAATCGCCAATCGCAAAAATCATATCATCGCGTGTAGTTTGCAACGTAGGCTTAACTACCAGTTGATTTATACGATTTGTTTCTAAACCTGCGATGTCTTTCATGAAATCCGGCGCTTTGATGCCAGCAGCCCAAACCATTAGATCAGCAAATACTTTGCCGTCTTGTTTAGTATTCAAACCATCAGCATCAGCGCTAGTGACCATAGTTTTAGTCAATACATTGACACCAAGCTTGTTTAACTCCTGATGCGCAGCGCTAGAGATCCGCGGAGGTAAAGCAGGTAAAATACGCTCCCCAGCCTCAATCAGAGTAACATTGAGAGCATCGGTATCTAGCCCTTTAAACCCATAACTAGTGAGTTGCTCAACTGCATTATATAATTCAGCGGATAGCTCAACACCTGTTGCCCCGCCCCCAACTATGGCAATATTCACTTTTTCTTCTGCATTATCACGTACAGAATAGCGTAAGAACAGGTTTAGCATTTCATCATGAAAGCGATGAGCCTGCTGTGGATTATCTAAGAAAATACAATGTTCTTTCACACCTGGGGTACCAAAATCATTCGACTTGCTTCCCAGTGCCATCACTAAAATATCATATTCAAGCTCACGTAAAGGAACTAATAATTCACCATGTTTATCATATAGCTCACCAAGCACTATTTTTTTATTATCACGGTCAATATTAGTCAATGAACCTAACTGGAAATTAAATGCATTATGGCGCGCATGGGCAAGATAGCTAATCGCATCAACCCCATCATCCAATGAACCAGTAGCAACTTCATGTAACAATGGCTTCCATAAATGGCTTGGATTACGGTCAACGAGTGTGATATGTGCTCGTTTTTTCCGGCCTAATTTGCGCCCTAAACGTGTTGCCAGTTCCAAACCACCGGCACCACCCCCGACGACGATGATTTTTGGTTGAGATAAGGTCATAAATCCCTCGAAACAAAATATATTAATGTTATCTAAGCACTTTTATGATAAAAAACTTAGATAACATTAATTAGCCATGCCTTACACTATGAATGAAATAGAATAACATGACTGGGTAATTGGTAATACCAAATATTGATCCATATCAATTTAGTTGATTATTATGACAACCATCACATTCGTCAAATCATTTTTAACGAGGAATGAATCGAATCAGCTTGAGATCGTTCAAACAGTTAAGTTCACAACGAATTAACGATAATGAGAATTATTATCTCATTGTTTTTGATATAGACGCTACCGTTAATTGTTAACCCAAAGAAAAAGGGTTGAGATAAATGCTGAAACAAAGAAAAAACCCGAAGAGATTAAACACTTCGGGTTTTTAGTTGTTATATCGTTCGATTTAACTAGTTAATTTTTTTGATACGTACATCAGTTGGGACTGAAACTGGTGAGTTATCTTTAAAATAATGCATCAATGCTTCGTTATCAGGCACACTGTAAACACGGTCTTTACCTTGATTAAACGCGCTGAATCGGCTACCACCCGTTGCTAAAAACTCATTGGCTGCAACTCGATAGCTTTTTTTCATGTCTAACGGTTTACCATTTAACTTCATTGATTTTTGAATGACTTTATCACCAACAGGTCGGCTATCATCCCATTCGTAATAAAAACCTTTAGAAACAGGCATTACTTGTGGACGCGCACGATCCCATTGTTGTTCTAACGCCTGTTTGATTTGCTCACCCGTTAAAGATTGAGTCACGACAACATTTGAGAATGGTTGAACAGTAAAAATATCACCATAGGTCAGTTCACCGGCTTTCAGATCAGCACGAATACCACCACTATTCATAAAGGCGATTTGCGCACCACCAGCTTCTTTACTTGAAGCGGCATAGAGTTGACCATCAGCGATAATTTTACCTAATGTAGAGTCACCCGCTGGCAATAATTTTTTGTCTGAACTCTCCGTCAAAGTTCCCATCACTTGTTGTGAAATAGGTAACGCAATTTGTTCATATCTTTGAACAAAAGTCGTTAACTCTGGATTTTTCTCATAACGTTTTGTTTCAACAGGAATATTTTTCGCATTGATGCTAACAATATCTTTTGTATTTCTATCAATTTCAATATTTAACTGAGAAAGCAATGCGCCATTTGATTGTGCAGAAATCACGGTTTTACCATTGATTTCACAATTGTACGCTTGATGCGTATGACCACTGACCACAAAGTCTACAGCGCCATCTAGTTGGTTTACAATATCAACAATTGGGCCTTTGATATTATCACAACGGTTAATATCTTTAACTTTCGTATCAACTTGCTGTGTCGCCCCTTCATGGATCAGAACACCGATGCTATTAATACCTTGTGCCTTCAATAGCTTCACTTGGTTATTAATAGTTTCAACTTCGTTTTTAAACTCTAATCCAGCGGTACCGCTTGGCGTTACAATAGCAGGTGTGCCTTCTAAAGTTAGGCCAATAAACGCCATTGGAATACCATCAAATTCTTTAATGAAATATGATGGGAACAGAGTTTCACCTGTTTCTTTTACAATAACGTTAGCCGCTAAATAGTTAAAATCGGCACCTGCAAATGAGTCTTTACCAACACAACCCGCGGTTGGATGACAGCCACCATTTTGCTTTCTTAATAGCTCTTCTTTGCCTTTGTCAAACTCATGGTTACCAACTGCACTGGTTTCCATGCCTATTGCACTTAATGCTTCAATAGTAGGCTCATCATAGAACATCGATGACAATAATGGGCTTGCACCAACTAAATCCCCTGCACCAACAACAATAGTTTTATCATTCTGCGCTCTTAACTGGTTTACTAAGGTGGCGATTGATTCTATTCCACCTAACTTACCATCTCCTGGCGCTTTTAGTGCGCCATGGAAATCATTGATACCAATGACCTGAACTTTAACCGTATCCGATGTTTTCTGAGCACAACCGGCCAGTAAAGCACCTGAAATTAACAGTGTGAGTAGCCCAATTTTATGTTTCATTTATCTTACCTTTTATTGTAAATTTCACTCTGCTGGCAACTACATTTTGAACCGATAAGTGGTTGTCATTGAACCAGATAAGGAGTGCGCACGGCGTGAATGGCCATCATATAGCTTAGGCGTTGTATAATCGTTCTCTTGGCGGTGATGCCAGCCTAAACCTCCGCTTAATGACACGGATAGGTTTTCAGTTGGTTTCCAATAGCTGAACAGACCCAATTGACCTTGTTTTAACCTTTCACCTTCATATTTAAATTCTGAGTAATTGGTACGAGCACCAACAGAAAGCTCTTTACTTACACGATATTCGGCAGCCATCGCGACCATAGTTTCCCCATCACGAACGTAATCGATATCCGCATAAGCTGGCGAGTTAAAACGACCACGCGTATTACCAATTGGGTTACGTGCGAATTGACCGACACCATTTGCTTTTTTTGCTTGAGTGTAAGTTAAACCAGCGCGGAGTGTCCAAGGTGACTCTGGAATACGCCAGTCAGCGGTTCCTGCATAGTGCCATGCTCGTTTGTCGAAATTACGCTTACCGATAGCATCATTTTTTTCGGTGCGCTTACCATCACTACCATATTCATGATTGTAAATTTGCGTTCCAAGCGTAACATCTGAAGTTAACTTATATTTAGCTTCGAGACCTTGCTGACGAAATAAATCATCTGCCTGCCCATAGAAATAGTGAACAGTCAATGGCTTAGTATTGTAATTAATACCACCAGTGATCACATGATTAACCTTATGTCGTTTACCATTAGCATCAGTAAAATACATAGCATCAATATTTGGACTATCACGACGCATTACTTTTTTGTCGAGATAGAGTAAATCTAGGCTCCAGTCATCAATTGCTGTATTGGTGTAATAACCGCTATAACTGTTTAATGAAAGGCGTTGTGAATTAGTAAAAATACCTTTGTTTTTCAGTGTGAACCAACCCGCTTTACCGTGGAATTGAACAGGGTCAAGGTCGAATTTTACTTTCGCATAACGTTGTCCGATTTTGTTATAGCCTTTAGCGTGACCATCGTCGTTATATAAAATTGCACGGGAGGCGAAGTCTTTACTTGCACCGAGTTTAATACCACCATAGTAAGAAGCATCAAACCCGATTACGTCAGCAAAATAACCTGATTTGAAATCAGCTTGGAAGTTTTGACCCCAAGCGTTAGCAACTTGTTTTCTATAGCGTTGCTCATTTTTATCAAAACGATTTTCGGTTTTTAAGTACTTCCACATGTTACGAGTTGACAGTTCTAACTCAGAATCCGCAATAAATGAATTTTCTTTAATTGTGTTTTCCCAATTGCTAGCATTTGCCATTGCGACTGCTAAACAGCAAGGAGAAAGCATTAATAGCGCAATATTTTTAACTTTCATTGAAATTAACCTAGTTAATGATTATTTGAATTAATTTTATGCTGCGTCATGTAACCATGAACAACAAAACACCATTTTTATTTTTAGCTTAATAAAACAACTTTACTTAAAGTCAAACTGATACATCCCTTTCAAACACATAAGTCAATTTTTAAAATAAAAAATTCAATACAGATATTTCACTGCATTAGTGTTTACTTAATTACCATAAATAAGGCGTTCTACTTATAGTAAAGACCTAATAGCCTTTAATAATTCACTACCATTACTTTACTCAAATTCCGCGTTAATTTTAGTTAAGAAACAATATTTCAGATATTATTTAAACAACCGTTAATACACACGCCACTATATGTTGTGCTTCTATTTTCTTATTTAATAGGCAGAGTCATAGTCTGAGAAATGCTTATCTCAATCAAAGAAACATTATTTAACTTAAAACGCCACCATCCAGTTTATTGTTATTTTTATAATCGATTAGTTATTGCTCTAAATTGTCATAAAAAATTCATAATGTGGATGCTAACGTAATTTTACGTCAATTAAAACGATCACTGTCACAACACGTTACATAAATTGCATTATTTAAACCAACTAATAGTGATTAAGATCACACTTGTTTTGGTGTTTATTTATCACTGTAAGCATTACTGACAATAAAGATGAGGGGACATTTGATAGCGCAGTACACCGTGAATAGTTAAAAAATAGACATTGTCCCTAAATAACCTTTAGATACTGATTAAAAAAAACTCATATGCATAGATTTTTTTAATACTTGTATAATTAATTTACTGTTAATTTATCTAGACATGAAAAATTTGAATAAAACTGTTTTTTTATACATTAAAATTAATGTTAATAATATTACAAAAAAGATAAGAGTATTTAAGCATTAGGGTTAATCGGTTTTATCTAGCTATCCACTAATTTAAATTTATCTTAACTTTTATCATTAATAGCTATTATCACTTTCTTTTTACTTATAGGCGCTCTCACCAAAAGAAAGTGATACATAAGACAAATATCCGGCTGTTTATATTGAAAAAACACCTAGCAATATCAATATATGTATCCATTACAAATAAACTATGGATTATTATATTGAGTTGACCTTTAAAAGACTACAGCTTAAATGAATAGAATAATTAATTATTCTTTTGAATGTAACCATTATGCTAGATAATTTACCATCACATTTTTAATATAATAATATGATGATTTAATCATTATATTAATAACGTTACGGGTAACTTTCAAAGTGGTTATACTTCCCTTTCATACTACTTATACGTCGTTATTTTTCACTTCAATGCGTATTTATGCAAAATAGCCGGTAAATAGTTTAATTTACCGGCTATATTTTATTCACCTTAATGTTATTGACGGTGTGCTTGCCATCTTTGGTGTAAATCCACTAATTGCCGATGACTTTCTTGCCAACGAGCCAACCCTTGTAACTCGGTCAAACTGTATTGACGGCCACTGTGATATAACTTAGAGGCTTGGCTATCATGCTGTTTAGGTAAGTTATCAAGTACACTTACCGCACCTTCGCGGTTATTGCACACCAAAACCATATCACACCCAGCATTTAAAGACGCTTGTGCTCTTTCTGGATAGCTCCCCATAATTGCTGCCCCTTCCATCGATAAATCATCAGAGAAAATGACACCATTAAAACCAAGCTGTTCCCGTAGCACTGATTTTAACCAAAATGGCGAACCACTCGCAGGGCGTTCATCAGCTTGAGTGTAAATGACATGCGCTGGCATAATTGCATCAAGTAATTCACGTTGGATAAAATCTTTAAAAATCGACATATCTTTACCTCGGATAGTTTCCAATGTACGGTCATCACGAGGTGTTTCTTTATGCGAATCAGCTTTAACTGCACCATGCCCAGGGAAATGTTTCCCTGTTGTCTTCATCCCCGCACTGTGCATTCCTTTAATAAAACGTTCTGCCATCATCATTGCCATTTCAGGATCTTTATGGAACGAACGCTCCCCAATCGCGATACTTTGATGGCCAAGATCCAACACTGGGGCAAAACTAATGTCAATATCCATCGCTATCATTTCTGCTGCCATTAACCACCCCGCTTCTTGTGCCAACTTAGCACCGTCCATAGGGTTATTTAGCTCAGCAAAAGCCTGTGCCGAAGGTAGCGCGGTAAAACCATCACGAAAGCGTTGTACTCGCCCACCTTCTTGGTCAACAGCAACCAGCAGACGGTGCCTTGACGCATCACGTATTTGGCGCACAAGCTCTCGTAATTGTGCAGCATCATGAAAGTTACGGGTAAATAAAATCAAGCCCCCCACTAATGGGTGAGCCAATATTTCACGCTCTTCGTTATCTAATTCATAACTTTGAACATCCAGCATTATCGGACCCATAACATGCCTCACTTATTTAACTAAATCAAAAATTATTCGTTGATAACTTTATTATCAACCCAACAAACCGAAGTAGTGGCGTAATGACTGCGAGTGTACCAAAAAATGCGATAATTGACTTTTATTCCACTGCACTTCATACCACATTAACGTCATATATTTTACCCATGGTTCCCATAACTGGCAGTGCTGAGCTAATTGTTGTTTATCCCGATAAGCACTTCGCACATCACAGTATTGCATGAGAAAAAAATGACGCTGTTTATCTGTCAGACTATTAAATTGAAAATAGGTTTCTAACGAAAATGCAATATCAGTATTTGCGGCATATTCCCAATCCAATAGCATTAACTCCCCTGTATGAGTACTAATGATATTTTTAGGATGAACATCCATATGTGCAGGGGCCAACTTCAACGTTTTTGGCAATGCAGTAGAAAGGAAATGACGATGTAGTTTTTTCCAACGTGGTGACAAACGTTTGGTATCAACCAAATAACCATAATGCGCAATTTCATCGCGCAGTTGCAAGCGGTAGCCGAATAGTGCGCTGCAATGTAATTGTGCAAGCGTATTTGCTAGTTGGCATTGAAAATGAGCGGATAAAAATGTGGATGGGCCCGGATGCAAGCCTTCACACCACGCCAACAATAACCATTGAGCGTTATAACCAACGACAGTCGGTGCAAATGTGTATGGTTGCAATTGTCTTAATATACGCGCTTCTCTCCGGCGATCCACATATAGACAAGACTGAGTCTCACCATTAGCACGAGCCACTAATTTAAGTGTGCGATTAGACTGCACACACTGCAATAAATAACTCCCGCCTGACAACCCTGTTAACGGCGTTATTTCCCAGTGACTTGATTTAATCTCTGGGAAATAGGTAGATAACAGCGTAATAAGTGACTGTCTGTTAATCAATACTGTGCTTTCCAGTCCAAATAATTTCGCCTGTTTGCACTTCCATTAGTTGCATTTCAAGACTCTTATCTTTATTTGAACCTGACATAACACTGTAAATCACGTAATCAGCTTGTACATAACGCCCTAGACCAATCGCCTTACTACGCGTCACTAAGCTATCTTCTTGTGATAAACCTAATGTTTTACGTGCAGAACTTACCACACTTTGAGGGACTACTTTGAAACGATTGGTATTTTCAACTGCGCTAGCCATTGTTGATGTAATAGTCTGTACAGGCAATGAGCCATTCGTATTGTTTTTCACTGAATCAACTAATAACACTTTGCCACTTTCCACGCCATCCGCAGCAACCATTTGGCCAACCAAAGGTGTTATCGATGCAGCCCAATCAGTTGTTTGCTGTTTTGGCGGTGTCGGAACGACATCCGTTGGCGGTGGTGTCACTTCTGGTGGTTGATCCGGCTCAACAGGAACAATCGGTGGTTGTGTTCCCGGCTGTTGAGGTGGATATGATGGGCAACCTGCTAAGATTAAAGCTGCTACCGCAACCATTAAGATCCGTTTCATTGTTTTTCTCCGGCCTTAGGTGATAAAAACACATGGACACGCACATTGCTAGCGCGTGATGAGGAGGTCATGGCTTGAATAGTTTCTGTTGAATTCGCTGCAATTTGCTGATGTAAGATACTCGAAGTATCCACCTTCAACCCTTGTTTATCGTACCAATATAAACGATACGCAATCTCTACGGCATCAGGCTGCAAATTACTCATACTAAGCGTGGCAACAGTTTGGTGGTTTTCAACACTAATCACGGGGGACTCAACAATGACCCCTTGGGCTAAAACTGCTGGTTCCATAATAACGCGCTGCTGCTCATTAAAAACTAACCCTTGAGGTTTGTTATTTAAACAGCCAGTTAATAACACAGCCATCAGCCCAAGTATTACTATGCGGTTCATTGTATGAGCCCCTTCCTATTATGATTTAGCCAATAAAGGTCCTAATGGGCGACCACCCACTAAATGCATATGAATATGGAATACCTCTTGTCCAGAATGCTCATTGCAATTCATAATCAAACGATAGCCATTTTCAGCAATGCCTTCTTCTTTGGCAATTTTAGCTGCCACCGTAAATAAACGCCCTAACGCCAGTTCGTCATCCACCGTCACATCGTTTACTGTGGGGATTAATTTATTGGGGATAATTAAAATATGTGAAGGCGCTTGTGGCGATATATCACGAAATGCCGTGACAAGCTCATCTTGGTAAACGACATCCGCAGGGATTTCGCGACGAATGATTTTACTAAAAATTGTTTCTTCTGCCATATCAATTCCCTTACTAATCCAATAGTTAGTTTATATATTGTTAACAAGTTACCCGTTATTCGAGCCAACATTCAAATGAAATAAACGATTGAAATTTTGTGTTGTAATTTCAGCCATTTGTTCAACGCTAACCCCTTTCAGCACCGCCATGTATTCAGCCACATCACGTACGTATGCAGGCTGATTTTCTTTTCCACGATGCGGTACTGGGGCCAAATATGGGGAGTCTGTTTCGACCAAGATTCTATCTAGGGGCACAATACGCGCCGCTTCTCTGATTTGTTCAGCATTGCGGAATGTCACAATCCCTGAAAATGAAATATACATTCCTAAATCGAGCAATTCGCTAGCTGTCGCTTTGTCTTCAGTGAAACAGTGTAATACCCCACCACACTCACTAACTTGTTCTTCACGTAAAATTGTTAGCGTATCCTTTTGCGCAGCACGCGTATGTACGATCACGGGTTTATTTACTGCTCGGCCGATACGGATATGCTGACGAAAAGACTCTTGCTGCAATGCAGCATTCTCTTGTTGATAGTAGTAATCAAGCCCTGTCTCACCCAGTGCCACAACCTCAGGGCCGGCGGCTAATTGTGCTAAGCGCTCAAAGTCATAGCCTTCGTCTAAATTAAGTGGATGAATACCACATGAAAAAGCAATATTGTCACGTAACCCAATGAGCTTTTTCATCTGTTCAAAACCGGGCAGCGTTGTTGCCACGGCAAGCATGAAACGGACATCACGAGCCGATGCCTTAGCGATAACATCATCGACATTAGTGTGTAATTTTTCATAATCTAAACAGTCGAGATGGCAGTGTGAATCAACAACAAACATATTTAACTCTTTTTAAAATGAAGGTGAAGCCAATAAGGCTTCCCATTGTAATAATTGATTGGTCAGAATAAGTTCCTGATTAAGCGCAGGAACTGTCAATAATTGATAACGACAATGTAGCCACTGTTCATAAGCCTCCAATAATTGAGAACGGTTCATGGTACTGGCCAATTGCATAACTTGTGCAAGATGATCTTGGTTAATACAAAACGTTGTCGCACCTTGCTGTACTTTAACTGCATCGGAAAGTAAGGTTAATAACCAACTTAGGGCAGCTGAAGCTTCTTCAATATTCAATCGTGGCAATAAACTTAGCATATCCCGCGTTTGTAATGCTGTAGAGATACTTTGGCATAATGCATTCCGTTTTTGCCAAAGATGTTCTTCTAACAGAGCCAGAGCGGCTACTGGAGCACCTTGACAAAGTTTCAATGCGGTTATTGCGTGATCAACAACTACATTTGGCTGTTGTTTTTGTAACCAATACAACGCAATTTGTGGGTCAGGAGCTGGCAAAAAATGACTTAAACAACGGCTACGAGTTGTGGCAAGTAAATTCTCTGGTTTGTCACTACTTAATAGAAAATAAGTGTCTTTTGCAGGCTCTTCCAGCGTTTTTAGTAACGCATTCGCCGCAGCATCAGTGAAAGCTTCAATTCTAGGAATATACACCACTTTATTGCCACCTTGTTGAGAATGACTACTCAAGGTTTCAATTAATTTCCTAACAGCATCAACACTGACCGTTGATTTACCTTTTTCAACGTCAATAACATGATAATCGGGGTGTGTTCCTGCTAGCATTAATCTGCAGCTATGGCACTTCCCACAACTTTTCAGCCCTTCACGCTCTTGGCAAATAAGCCAACGACTAATACCATAGCAAAGTGCATCGGCCCCATTTCCAGGCAAAGAATGAAGTAGTAAGGCATGGTGCCCTCGCCCACTTTGATAGTTCGCTATAATTTGCCGGTAAGGTTCATTTAACCAAGGATACCAATTCATGTTATTAACACCTTACTTTTTGCCTATCATTATTTAGCTAGCCATTGGGTCAGTGTTTGGCGAATATCATATTGTACTTGCTCAATATTTTGGCTCGCATCAACCGTCAGTATTGTTTCATCTTCCGCTGCCAGTTCAAGGTAGCGGTGACGGGTCCTTTCAAAAAAGGCTAACGATTCTTTTTCGATTCTATCTAACTCACCGCGGGACCTTGCACGTTGTAAGCCCAATTCTGGCGATAAATCAAGATACAAGGTTAATGATGGTTTAAACTCACCAAGTACCAAATCACGTAACGACTTCATTAACTGGTGGTCGATTTCCCTTCCGCCGCCTTGGTACGCCTGTGATGACAAATCATGGCGGTCACCAACAACCCATTTACCTGCGGCTAAAGCCGGTTTAATCACTGTTTCAATGAGTTGAACTCGCGCTGCATATAACATTAATAACTCAGCTTTATCAGTGACTTTATCGCCTTCAATCCCTTGTTTGATCAGCTCTCGTAGCTTTTCGGCTAGTGGCGTCCCACCTGGTTCCCGAGTGAAAACGATATCCGTAATACCCGCCTGATTAAGTGTATCTACCACCGTATTGATTGCAGTCGTTTTGCCTGCACCTTCTAATCCTTCAATAACAATAAATTGATTTTTCATTTTTTTATCATTTTTGCTGTTCAAATTGGCGATAAACTTTGACCGCCCGATTGTGTTCATTCAAGTTGCGACTAAAAGTATGACCGCCTTTACCATCTGCGACAAAATAGAGGTAATCCGTTTTAGCTGGGTGCGCAGCCGCTTTTATTGATGCCAAACTTGGCATTGCTATCGGTGTTGGCGGCAACCCATCAATTTTATAAGTATTGTACGGTGTGTAATTGTCTAAATCACTACGATAAATCTTACCATCATACTTATCACCTAGGCCGTAAATAACTGTTGGGTCGGTTTGTAAGCGCATATTTTTCTTCAAACGATTAACAAACACCGATGCAACTTGCGACCTTTCACTCTCTACACCGGTTTCTTTTTCAATAATTGAAGCCATAATCAGCATTTCATAAGCATTTTTATAAGGTAGGTCTCTATCTCGCCCTTGCCATTCTTCTTCAAGGCTACTTTGCATGCGCTTATATGCACGCTTTAAAATTTCCGTATCTTTTGTCCCCGCCGTATATAAATAGGTGTCAGGGTATAACCACCCTTCTAGTGTACCTTCACCTTTGAACCCGATAAACGCATGAAGTTCTGCTGGTGTCATCTCTGTCGATGTATGTTCTAAGTAAGGGGCATCACGTAAAATGTTACCCCAATCATTCAATCGGTTACCTTCAATAAAACGAATAGAAAATTGAGCTTCTTTACCGCTAACCACTAACGATAATAATTGTTCTACGGTCATGTCAGGTTGTAAACGGTATGTCCCCGCTTTTAATTGAGCGAGTTCCGGCCGTAATTTTAATAACCATTGAAACTCATTCCCCTGCTCAATCATATTTTCTTTGACTAGCAAGGCTTCAAATGCAACTCGCCCGGTCCCTGTAGGAACCGTTAAAATTTTCTCTTGAGTCAAGTTAATGGGGGTTTTCGCATAGTTCATGACTTGACGATATTGTAAATATACGGCAACGGCTACAACAGCAGTAAGAGTCACAGTAATCAGAATGATTTTTTTGGCTAATTTCATTTATTGACCATTTCAATAAGTGTTTAGGTAATAGTGATATAGTTTTTAGATACTAGATTTTGCAGCGCAAAAAGAGATACTCAAATAATTCACGCGACATGAATTGTAATGGCGACTGCCCTTTGCTTAACTGAATGCTTTGTACAGGTAACACTGGCATCAATGCATTACAAATAATCACTTCATCACAATAATTCAAAATAGAGGCAAACCGCTCAACTTCTTGAAAATGGTACTGACTATCTTGCAGTAGTGCTATGATCTTTTGTCTCATTAATCCATTCACACCACAATGAGATAATTTTGGGGTGTAGACTGTTTGACCAACCCGCCAAAAGACATTGGCACTGCAACATTCAACGATAACGCCGTTGGTATCAAGTACGATGGCCTCATCCGCGTTATACTCATCAATTTCTTGTCTGATAAGAACTTGCTCTAACCGGTTGAGGTGTTTCATACCTGCTAATAATGGGCTACGTGCCAATGGGATCTCACTTAAGATTAACGCAGCCCCTTTACATTGTAGTTGAACATAGTTTTGTGGAAAGGAAGAAACACTGACAATCACTGTTGGTGAATTAAAGCCTCTAGAACTATAACCCCGCCCCCCTGCACCACGGCTAATTATCACCTTTAGCACCAGTTCATCTTCTACTTGCTGCGCGCAAATATGCAATAAATGCTGTTTCAGCATACCCCAGTCAGGCTGAGTTATTTTCAACCGCTGGCTGTCATGCTGCAAACGTGCAATGTGCTCATCTAACATTTTAGCTTGCTGATTAACGACATGTACGGTCGTAAAGCAGCCGTCCCCAAAAGAGACTGCACGATCAGTTACGCTTATTTGCTGGCAAACTTGCCCATTAACCCAATATGACATTGATAATACTTATAATAAAAGCTGATAAATCAGACAGTAAACAAGATGAGTCATCATAAACTAAAGCGAATGGCTGTGCAAAGAGATGGGCAAAATAAAGCCCTAGTCACTTTCAGCGACTAGGGCTAATTAATAACGGTGATAGATTATTTACTCGCCGTGATAACGACGGAAAATCAATGAACCGTTTGTACCACCAAAACCAAATGAGTTACACAGAGCATACTCCATGTTCTCAACCTTGCGTGCATGACCTGGGACAAAGTCCAGTTTGCATGCTTCATCTGGGTTATCCAGATTAATGGTTGGTGGAACAGTTTGATCACACAATGATAAGATGGTAAAGATTGACTCAATAGCACCCGCTGCACCTAAAAGATGCCCTGTCATGGATTTGGTTGAGCTAACGAGTACATCAGTACCCTCACCAAATACAGACACAACAGCCTGTGCTTCGGCTAAGTCACCCGCAGGTGTCGAAGTACCGTGAGCATTAATATACCCTACGTCACTTGCTTGAATACCTGCATCTTTCAGTGCGTTTTCCATTGCAAGCGCTGCGCCTTCCCCATTTTCTGGAGGCGAAGTCATATGGTAGGCATCACTGCTCATCCCAAAGCCTGCAATTTCGGCATAAATTTTCGCACCACGCGCTTTGGCATGTTCATATTCTTCAAGAATAATGATACCTGCACCATCACCAAGAACAAAACCATCACGGTCTTTATCCCAAGGGCGACTTGCTGCTTGTGGGTCATCATTACGAGTTGATAACGCTCTTGCTGCGCCAAAACCCGCAACACCAAGCGGGGTTGTTGCTTTTTCAGCACCGCCTGCAACCATTACTTCTGCATCACCATAAGCAATCATACGCGCCGCATGACCAATATTATGCACACCCGATGTACAGGCTGTAGCAATAGAAATACTGGGACCACGGAAACCGTACATAATACTTAAATGACCAGCCACCATATTAATGATGGTTGACGGTACGAAGAATGGGCTAACTTTTCTAGGACCACCGTGTAATAGAGATTCACAGTTATCCTGAATTAACCCTAACCCACCAATACCAGAACCAATCGCTGCACCAATCCGAGTAGCATTGGCTTCTGTTACTTCCAACCCTGCATCTTTAAAGGCCTGAAAGCCTGCTGCGATACCGTATTGGATAAATGGGTCCATTTTTTTCGCATCTTTACGAGAGATGCCAAAATCTTCGTAATTGAAATCTTTTACTAAGCCAGCAAATTTAGTTGCGTGGTTAATAGTATCAAAATGCTCAATTAGGCTGATACCACTCTGTCCGTCACAAACAGCTTTCCATGATGACTCAACTGTGTTGCCGACAGGAGATAACATGCCCAGTCCGGTTACGACTACACGACGCTTAGACACGTATTTCCTCCAAGGAGGGAAAAGTTACAAAGGAAACATAGGCGATCGAGTGATCGCCTAGATAAGTTTTCGTACAATTATTTAGATGCGTTGCCGACGTAATCCAACGCTGCCTGTACTGTTGTGATCTTTTCAGCTTCTTCGTCAGGGATTTCGCAATCGAACTCTTCTTCTAGAGCCATAACCAGCTCAACTGTGTCAAGAGAATCAGCGCCCAAGTCATCAACAAATGAAGCTGTATTTACAACTTCTTTCTCTTCAACACCCAGTTGTTCAACGATGATTTTCTTAACGCGTTCTTCGATAGTGCTCATACTATTAAAATTCCTATCAAAACTCGCTTTCGCGATGGTTTTCGTAGTTTATGAAATACAGGAAAAGATACAACCCAATCCCGACTGTTGGAACCATTATTTTGCATTATTTAGCGTTGGATAACACTAATAATGCAAATAGTTCCATCATTTCTTTAGATCATGTACATGCCACCATTGACATGCAATGTTTCACCTGTGATGTAAGCCGCTTCGTCAGAAGCTAAAAACGCTACAGCACTGGCAATTTCTTGTGCATCACCCAGTCTATCAGCAGGAACCTGAGATAAAATGCCTGCACGCTGTTCATCTGTCAATGCTTTAGTCATATCAGTTTCGATAAAACCAGGTGCAACGACGTTGACAGTAATACCACGAGAAGCGATTTCACGAGCTAATGATTTACTAAAACCAATCAGCCCAGCTTTCGCTGCCGCGTAGTTTGTTTGCCCCGCATTTCCCATCACCCCAACAACAGATGCGATAGAAATAATACGACCATAACGTTTTTTCATCATGGCACGCAAAACGGATTTAGACAAACGGTAAACGGATGAAAGATTGGTGTCAATAACATCTTGCCATTCATCATCTTTCATACGCATCAATAGGTTATCACGTGTGATACCTGCATTATTAATCAAAATGTCAATTTCACCAAATTCTTTACGGATCTTGGTCAAAGTTTCTTCGATTGATGCTGCATCAGTCACGTTTAACGCTAAACCTTTACCTTTACCATCAAGGTAAGCGGTAATAGCTTCTGCGCCTTTTTCGCTTGTTGCTGTCCCAATAACAGTTGCACCGCGTGCGATTAAGGTTAAAGCTATCGCTTTACCTATCCCACGGCTAGCACCTGTTACCAGTGCAATTTTTCCTTCAAAGCCCATGTCTTCCTCAGCTATTTTCTAAAGCAGTGCTCAATGATACAGGATCATTGATTGCTACGGCAGTTAAATTAGAGACAATTCGCTTGGTAAGACCAGTCAATACTTTACCCGGCCCTACTTCGATAAGGTGTTCAACACCTTGATCTGCCATCAATTCTACTGTTTCCGTCCAACGGACTGGATTATACAGCTGACGGACTAAAGCATCACGAATATTTTGCGCCGATTGCTCTATTTTAACATCAACATTGTTGATAACTGGATAGTCTGGCTCACAAAAATCAATTTTTTCTAACGCATCGGCTAATTTATCAGCAGCAGGCTTCATTAATGCACAGTGAGAAGGAACACTCACAGATAATGGCAATGCACGTTTTGCTCCTGCTTCTTTACATGCAGCCCCTGCACGTTCTACTGCAGCTTTTTCACCGGCGATAACGACTTGCCCAGGTGAATTAAAATTAACCGGAGAAACAACTTGGCCTTGTGCAGATTCTTGACAAGCTTTTTTAATGGATTCGTTATCTAAACCGATAATGGCATACATCGCACCCGTCCCTTCAGGAACAGCTTCTTGCATTAATTTGCCACGTAATTCAACAAGTTTAATTGCTTGTTTAAAATCAATAACCCCTGCGCAAACCAACGCGGAGTATTCACCTAAGCTATGACCCGCCATAATCGCTGGCATCGCACCATTTTTGTCTTTCCAAACACGGAAGATAGCCACGGATGCGGCTAACAATGCGGGCTGAGTCTGCCATGTTTTATTTAATTCTTCTTCTGGCCCATTTTGTACTAGTGCCCAAAGATCGTAACCCAATGCTTCCGATGCTTCAGCGAATGTCTGCTCAACTAGCTGATTTTCCTCAGCCAGTGCCGCTAACATACCTAAAGACTGAGAACCCTGTCCGGGAAATACCATAGCAAATTGTGTCATGTCTATTTTCTCAGTTAATTAAAAACGAACTAATGCAGAGCCCCAAGTGAAACCACCACCAAAGGCCTCTAAAAGCACCAGTTGACCACGTTGAATACGGCCATCTCGAACCGCTTCATCCAAAGCGGTTGGAACTGATGCTGCAGAAGTATTACCATGACGGTCAAGGGTGACAACAACTTTATCCATTGTCATATCTAACTTTTTAGCCGTCGCAGATATAATTCTTAAATTTGCTTGATGTGGCACTAACCAATCAAGTTCTTCTTTTGCAATACCACTTTCAGTCAATGTTTCATCAACAATATGGGCTAATTCGCGCACTGCAACTTTAAATACTTCATTACCCGTCATCGTTAAATACGCTGGGTCTTCAGAACAGCGACTGCGGTTAGGTAATGTTAATAAATCACCATAACGACCATCCGCATGCAGATGAGTAGAAATAATACCCGGCTCTTCAGATGCACCAATAACCACAGCCCCTGCTGCATCACCGAATAAAATAATAGTACCACGGTCTTCAGGGTCTAATGTTTTTGATAATGCATCAGCGCCAATCACCAAGGCTTTCTTCGTCATACCTGTTTTGACAAACTGATCCGCAATGCTGATTGCATAAGTAAAACCAGCACAAGCTGCGGCGACATCAAAAGCAGCGCAATCATTAATACCTAACAGTTGCTGTATTTGGCAAGCTGCGCTTGGAAAGGCATGCGTCGCTGATGTTGTTGCAACAATAATCAAGCCTATTTCAGCCGCCTCAATTTGAGCCATTTCTAGCGCATTTTTTGCAGCATGTAACCCCATCACTGAGACACTTTCGTCTTCGTTTGCAATTCTTCTTTCGTGTATTCCAGTGCGTGTCACAATCCACTCATCAGAAGTATCAACCATTTTCTCCAGATCAGCATTGGTGCGCACTTGCGCTGGCAAGTAGCTGCCTGTTCCTAAGATTTTACTGTACATAGCCATAGGTTATTGATCACTCCTGGGTAAAACAATATTTAGTCGCGCTGTTATTCTTTCTGGGACTTGCTTTTCAACAGCTTGTACTGCGCGGTCAATTGCGGCTTTAAAAGCGCCTTCATTCGCTGCACCATGACTCTTGATGACAATACCTTTTAATCCTAACAGAGTCGCACCATTATACTGGTCGGGGTTCATATCCCCAAAACGCTTCATTAAACGTTTTTTTAGCCATTTTTTCGCCAGTTGCATCAACCAACTGCGTTTTTTATTTTGATCACTTGATGATTTTATCAATGAAAGGATCACTCGGATGACACCTTCCATTGTTTTTAAAGAGACGTTACCTGCGAAGCCGTCACATACTAATACATCAGTTTTGCCTGTCAGTAATTCATTACCTTCTACATAACCAATATAGTTAATTGACGTTGTTTCTTTTAACACGGAGGCGGCTTCGCGGATATTATCTAGCCCCTTGCTCTCTTCTTCGCCAATATTGAGCAAAGCGACTCTAGGTTTAGAAATATTGACCACTTCTTCGGCCATAACTGAACCCATTACAGCAAATTGCACTAACATATCACTACTACAATTGACATTAGCGCCTAAATCAAGCACAACCGTTTGGCTTTTTTGCTGATTAGGTAAGATGGTCATTAACGCAGGACGTTCAATGCCGTCTATCGACTTTAACATCAATTTAGCTAACCCCATCAGTGCACCAGTATTGCCTGCACTCACGCACGCTTGTGCCTGCCCAGTTTTTACCAACTCCAAAGCCACTCGCATTGACGTCCCCTTACTTTGTCTTATGGCATTCGATGGCTTAGCATCATTTGCGATAACACCGTCCGCAGGGATTATTTCGACACGCGAAAGTTGCTCTGCACGACATTGTGCAAGCAAAGGTTGAATGGCATCGGGTTGACCGACTAGCAGTAATTTTAGCGCTGGATTAGATGCCAGTGCCTGCAATGCAGCAGGCACCGTGACGCGGGGACCAACATCCCCGCCCATAGCATCTAACGCAATGGTTAGATTAGCCAAGGTAACAACAAATTACTTGCTGATAACCTTACGGCCACGGTAGTAACCATCTGCAGTCACGTGGTGACGCAGGTGAGTTTCACCGGAAGTTTTATCTACAGAAACTAGGGTAGCAGTCAGTGCATCATGTGAACGACGCATACCGCGTTTTGAACGAGTTGGTTTATTCTGTTGTACGGCCATTGACCTTACTCCTTAAGTACTTTTCTTTAAACTGGCTAATACGGCAAATGGGTTTGGTTTTTCTGCCTCAGGAGGCAGTTCGCCAAAGACCATATCCGCTTCGGACACTTCACAGTGTTCAGAATCATGAACCGGAACCACTGGTAAGGAAAGAATTATTTCATCTTCTATCATTCCCAGCAAATCTATTTCACCAAATTCATCAATTTGAATTGGCTCGTAGAGCTCCGGTAATGCTTCGGCCTTTTCGTCATTGACGACAGGACTAAAACAATACGATACGTAGACATGATGCTTGAAATCAGTTCTGCAACGTTGACATTTTAAGGTGACATCCACTTGGGATTTCCCCTCAATGACAGTCAAACGCTGATTATCAATTTTAAATGATAATTCGGTTTCTACATCACTATCTACACTGACTACTGATTCGGCAATACGTGTAACTTGCTCAGGTGTATAACTCCCGACATAGTCGAGGTTTTTCTGAGCTGCACGCTGCGCATCGATAGTCAGGGGTAATTTTACCTTTTGCATAAGGCGCGCATATTAACTTTGTAATGAGCTATAGTCAAAGAAAAAGGCGGGGTAAACTCGCCTTTTCACCAAAAAATCGCAGGTTTTGCGTTTTATAGTTTAAAATGAGTTAACCCTTTTGGCTACGAGTTTCGAGAAAAATCATGAAATCGATTATTTTGGCGTCAACTTCAGAGTTCCGACAAACCTTGCTAAAAAAATTAGGATTACCTTTTTTAGCGGTTCCACCTAACATTGATGAATCGCCTATTTTACATGAGTCGGCTCAAGAACTGGTCATGCGGTTAGCCCATGCAAAAGCCGCCGCTTTAGCGAACCAATACCCACAACACCTCATCATTGGTTCCGACCAAGCCTGTGTCATTGATGGAAAAATAGTTGGCAAACCTCATAGCTTTGATAACGCCTTCAAACAATTACAAGCCGCATCAGGAAATAAAATTACCTTTTATACTGGTTTATGTTTACTTGATACTGAAATAGGTAAGTTTGATGTGCAATGTGAATTGTTCGATGTCTATTTTCGCCAACTAACGGATGACGAAATCACTCATTATTTGCATAAAGAAGAACCTTTCCAGTGTGCTGGTAGTTTTAAATCTGAAGGATTGGGCATTGCTTTGTTTGAACGGCTCGAAGGAAGAGACCCTAATACATTAATCGGGTTACCTATCATATTGTTATTAGAAATGTTGAGAAAGTGCGGTGTTAACCCCCTAAGCGATTAACTAAATAGAGCATGGCGCAGTGACAGGGGTTCACTCTCTGTCACTGCCAAAACTATTAAATTGCTGTTTTACGGTTACGCAACACTTTTAAGCAACGGGTTAACCCTGCATCCATAGGTGCCTGTAAGCGCATTTCTTCCCCTGTATTTGGGTGTGTGAATTTCAGCGCACTGGCGTGCAGAAATAAACGGTTTAAACCTGTATCCGCCAATTGGCTATCAAATTGCCTGTCACCATAGCGGTCATCAAATGCAATGGGATGCCCCGCGTATAAAGTATGTACACGGATTTGGTGAGTACGCCCTGTCACTGGGCTAGCCTTAATTAAGGTTGCATTTTCAAAGCGCTCTTCAACTTTAAAACGCGTTTCTGAAGGCTTACCTTCACTGTTAACTTTTACTACTCGCTCACCACTTTGGAGGATATTTTTTAGTAGCGGCGCTTGAACGACCTTAGTATGCGACTGCCAATTTCCTCGAACTAGCGCTAAATAATCTTTTTGCATTTGCTTTAAGCGCAATTGTTCGTGTAATGCCCTAAGGGCTGAGCGTTTTTTGGCCACCAATAGAATACCTGATGTATCCCTATCAAGGCGATGAACTAACTCAAGAAAACGAGCTTCTGGGCGTAGCGCTCTAAGCCCTTCAATCACCCCAAAACTGAGCCCACTTCCGCCATGTACCGCCGTTCCAGAAGGTTTGTTCAGCACTAAGATATAATCATCTTCAAATAAAATACAATCAGCAAGCGCTGCCACTTTCCCTAATTTAGCTGATACTGGCGCTGTTTCACGCTCAGCAACCCTAACTGGCGGTACGCGAACTTGGTCCCCTTCCAGCAATTTATATTCTGGTTTTATCCGCCCTTTGTTAACACGCACTTCCCCTTTACGGATAATGCGATAAATCATACTTTTTGGCACACCTTTGAGTTTGGTGAGCAAAAAATTGTCGATGCGTTGCCCAGCTTCGTCATCGCTGATCTCAATAAATTGAACTTGGTTTTGTATATTCATTCGGGAATGCGTTAACTCTAATTGATTAAAATATGCTCTTATTCGCTCTCTCTATCATACCGACTCCACAAAATTTTTTATCTTTTTTTTTAATTTGTCTATTTTCTGGCTGATTTATCCTATTTCTAAATAAAATTTCCATATAACTTCCGTATCGACTTGCTATAATGTCTATGGCAATGGAATAATACGAAGTCGCCGAAATGTTTAAAAAACGAAAATTGGCGTTATATAGGATTTCTTATTTGATGACGTAACAATGCAGCAATGGCGTAAGACATTTAGCAACATCAAATAAATTAGCGAGCAACGAATTTTAGCTTATTGGGTTAGGAACTTCCGTTTTCAATAACATACGGCATCCTGATTAAGAACGCTGAATTTTTAATCTAAAAATCAGGTTCACCGAATACTGCGCGTCTCTATACGAACGACTGCCGCGAGGCAGACGGTTTTGTAAAAATCACGAGGCCATCGGTTTACAGTAGCTCATTCTTTCGCTGCTCTTTATTTAAAGAAAATAATTGAGTAAGTAATAACATGAAAAGAATGCTAATAAACGCAACTCAACAGGAAGAGTTGCGTGTTGCCCTTGTTGACGGGCAACGTCTTTATGATCTGGATATCGAAAGTCCAGGTCATGAGCAAAAAAAGGCCAATATTTACAAAGGTAAAATCACCCGCATTGAACCCAGTCTTGAAGCCGCATTTGTTGACTACGGCGCTGAAAGGCACGGTTTCCTTCCTATCAAAGAAATCGCTCGTGAATACTTCCCAAGCAACTACCACTCTCAGGGCCGTCCTAACATTAAAGATGTGTTAAAGGAAGGCCAAGAAGTTATTGTCCAAGTTGATAAAGAAGAACGAGGCAATAAAGGTGCAGCACTAACGACCTTTATTAGTTTGGCTGGGAGCTATTTAGTTTTAATGCCAAATAACCCTCGCGCAGGGGGGATTTCCCGTCGTATTGAAGGTGAAGACCGTACAGAACTTAAAGAAGCTTTATCTTCTTTAGAAATTCCAGACGGTATGGGGTTAATTGTCCGTACTGCAGGTGTAGGCAAATCAGCAGAATCACTGCAACAAGATTTACTTTATCGCTTACGCCATTGGGATGCTATCCAAAAAGCGGCTGAAAACCGCCCTGCACCGTTCCTTATTCATCAAGAAAGTAACGTTATTGTTCGTGCGTTCCGTGATTATCTACGCCCTGACATTGGTGAAATTCTTATTGATAACCCGAAAGTGGTCGAAATGGCTCGTAACCATATTGAAGCTATCGGTCGCGGTGATTTCGCCAGCAAAATTAAACACTATAGTGGTGATGTTCCTTTATTTAGCCATTATCAAATCGAGTCGCAAATTGAGTCTGCATTCCAACGTGAAGTTCGTTTGCCTTCAGGTGGCGCATTAGTCATCGATACGACTGAAGCATTAACCGCTATCGATATCAACTCCTCACGGTCAACCCGTGGCGGTGATATCGAAGAAACTGCATTCAATACCAACTTAGAAGCGGCTGATGAGATTGCTCGCCAGCTACGTCTACGTGACTTGGGCGGTTTGATTGTCATTGACTTTATCGATATGACACCGGTTCGCCATCAGCGTGAAGTTGAAAATCGTCTACGTGAAGCCGTGCGACAAGACCGTGCGCGCATTCAAATTGCACGTATTTCTCGTTTCGGTTTACTGGAGATGTCACGTCAACGTTTGAGCCCTTCTCTTGGTGAGTCAAGCCATCACGTCTGCCCTCGTTGCATGGGGACAGGGACAATTCGTGATAACGAGTCACTATCGTTGTCTGTGCTTCGTCTTATTGAAGAAGAAGCCTTAAAAGAGAATACCCATGAAGTACACGCGATTGTGCCAGTCCAAATCGCGTCTTATCTACTAAACGAAAAACGCAAAGCAGTCAGTGATATTGAACAGCGCCAAAGCCATGTGCGTGTGGTGATTGTCCCTAATGACCAAATGCAAACGCCTCACTTCCATGTGATCCGTATTCGTAAAGGCGAAGAAGTTAACACTCTAAGCTACAATTTAGCGCAATATCATGAGACAGAAACGTTAAATCAAATTGATGAAACGACTGCAGAGCGTAAACTTCCTGAGCAACCAGCGATTTCGGCTTTTGCCCTGCAAGAACCTGTCGACATGCCTGCGGTGAAACCTAAAGAAACCGTTTCAAAAACCCCAGCAAAACCCGTGACAACAGAGCAGGCAACGCCAGGCTTATTCAGTAAAATTGCGGCCTTCTTCAAGAAGCTATTTGGTGAGGAAGAAGAAAAGGTGGTTGAGAAACCAGCACCGAAACCTCGCAATAATAATGACCGCCGCCGTAATAACGATCGTCGTCGTAACAATGATCGCCGTAATAATAACCGTCGTGACCGCGATGATAATGAAAATCGCGAAACTCGTGACAATCGCGACAATCGCAATAATCGTAATGCGACTGCGGATGAAACCAACAATCGTAATAAAGGCCGTAATAATAAAAATACGAGCCAACAAGATGAGCAAACAACTGATAGCAACAATCGCGATAATCAGCAACAACGTCGTGAGCAACGTGCAGAGCGTCGTCGCCGTCAGGACGAAAAACGTCAGCAGCAAGCTGCAAAAGCACAACAAGATGCTCAACAAGATAACGTCGAAAATGTTGCGGAGAAAGAGGAACAACAACGCCCTGTTACACCTCGTCGCCAACGTCGCCAGTTATCACAGAAAATCCGTGTTACCGATAACGACCAAGTTGTAGATTCGGTTGAAACATCACAGGAAGTGGTGGCTACGCAACCTCTTGCCGCATTGCCTGTCGTTGTAACGCCTGTCAATCAGTCTGAAGGTGAAGTTAAAACAGAAGACCTGCAAGGCGTAAACACTCATGCAGATGACGAAGAAAAGCAAGACACCATCATTCCTCGTCGTTCACGTCGTTCGCCACGCCACTTACGCGTAAGTGGGCAACGTCGTCGTCGCTACCGTGATGAGCGTCATTTGAATAAGTCGCCAATGCCATTAATCGCTGCGGTTGCCTCACCTGAACTAGCATCAGGTAAAGTATTTATTCATTATCCTATCGCCCAACCACAACAAGAAGGTATGGCGATCATTACTAATGAAGAAATGCTGGAACAACAAAGTGTTGATGAAGCCTCTTCGGCTGAAAAAACAAAAATGACAGCGTCACAACCAGAGGTTATTGTTCCTGCTGTAACGGCTACCGCTGTTGAGGTTACTCAGGTAGAAGTATCAGAAACGGTTGCATCCCCTGTTGTGGAAGCTGAAGTTAAAGCCCCTGCCGATGAACAACCAGTAGAAGCAGTACCTGTTGAGATTGAGGCCGTTGAAGTGACTCAATCTGAAAACACACTAACTGAAACTACAGCAATCGTCGAGAAAGCGCCTGAAACAACAGAGCAAGTGATTGAGTCTCCTGTTGAATCTGTTGTTAAGTCAGAAACAACTGAGCTCGTTGTAGAAGAAGCTCCCGCTCAAACTGAAGCTGTTGATGAAACTGTGACTCAATTCGTTGAAGAAACATCAACGTCTGAGGTTATCGTTGAGACAGCAAAAGAGCCCGTAATAGTTAAAGAGGTTGAACCCGTTAAGGTCACCGAATCAACTGTTGTCGCTGTAAGCTTACATAAACGCCATGCGTATTCACCAATGACTAAAGCGCCTGCCCCTGAAACTTCGGGTGCGCCATTTGAAATTAAAGAATACCTACGCGATGCCTCAACCTTTGAAGGTAAAGGTGGCGCAGGTGGCCATGTTGCTTCAAACGTCGCAACCTCTGAAATGGCAAAACCTGCTGATTTCTAAGAACTAGCTAGCTGTAAACATAAAAGCCTTGATAGGAAACTATCAAGGCTTTTCTTATTTACAGCTGATTTTTATAAAGAAGTTTTTAATACTTACGGTGAAAATGCAGAGAAATTGGCTAAAGCTATGGAAGACAAGCTAAAGGAAAAAAGACCGTGATGTTGAGGATGCATTAAAAGCTTATAATAAGTATATCAATAATATCAGTAGGAAAATTGATGCAAAAGATCGCAAAGCCATTACAGCAGTATTAAAGTCAGTTAAAGCTGAAGATATTGCAAAAAATTTCAAGAAATCTAGTAAGGGTATGTTATACACAAGCCGAGCAATTGACTTTATTGATTGGTCAAATGAATTAATAAAAGCAATCGACACTAATAATTGGAGACCTTTTTTTGTTAAAACAGAAACAATAGCGGCTGGAATGACAGCTACAGCTCTTGCTGGATTCGCTTTTAATGCATTGCTTGGCGGGCCTATTGGTATACTAGGATATGGCTTAATTATTGCAGGGACAGGCGCATTAATTAATGATAGTTTAGTCGAAGAAGCAAATAATTTGATTGGTATTTAGCCATAAAATAGATGCTATTTACTTCGCTGACAATCTTGTTATAAATAGAGTTATAATAAAAACCAACGTAATTGGAATAGATAATAAAAATACGACACCACCATATATGGCTAATCCTCCAGTCTTACCCGCTGTGTCCATAAATAAGCCTCTATTCCAAAATTCTCTAGTGGTAAACATTAGAAAGAAGCTTTCAACTGCCCATTTTGCAAATAGGAAAATGGTAATACCAACAACACTAATAAATAACATCAGTGACTTATATTTGAGTTCACTACCCAAATAAGAATATAAAAACAAATCCCCCATAAACCAGCCCCAACACATATTTTGAATATAATATTTTTTTATTCATTAACCATTTCCTTACTTTACTTTGGAGTATGATGGCAAATCCCATATGAGAATAAGAACTCATATTAACTCTAGTTATTAGTATATATTGATATCTTAAAGTCACTGATTCATCAGCACTTAATAATTACTTTGTGTTAATGTGTGATTACCTATCATTCATTACAAAGGATGGCATTATGTTGAAAGTCATTGCAGAAGATTTTATCCAAAACGAAGCGATTGAGATTGTTATGCCGCTATACCGTGAATTGGTCGCTGCGACCAAACAAGAACCATTGTGTATCAGCTATGACCTTTATGTTGACCAAAAAGATCCTGGGCACTTTATTTTTATCGAGGAGTGGCCGAACCAAGAAGCGCTAGATATTCACTGTGCCAGCGAACATTTCAAACGTCTCGTTCCCCTAATCAACAGCTATAAACGTTCTGATCCTATTATCATACTGATGAATGGTGCCTTTGAATAAGTGCATGAGCTAAACATACCCCAGCATATGGCGAGAACCCATGCACAACACTACAGGCCGAATTCTAATATCGACAAAACCTAGATAATCCTCTAAATAGTTCGACTTGTAGCTAGGCGGCAAACTAAACGAGGCCCTAGGAGCATACATCAGTATGTGACTAGGGCGAGTGTGTGAAGCCAACGACGCTACATCCCTAAATAAAGTATAAGTAGAATACCTAAATAAATTTCAAGTAAATTAATCCTCTATATAGTTCGACTTGTCCCTAGACAGCAAACTAAACGAGGCCCTAGGAGCATACATCAGTATGTGACTAGGGCGAGTGTGTGAAACCAACAACGCTACATCCCTAAATAAAGTACAAGTAGAATACCTAAATAAATTTCAAGTAAATTAATCCTCTATATAGTTCGACTTGTAGCTAGGCGGCAAACTAAACGAGGCCCTAGGAGCATACATCAGTATGTGACTAGGGCGAGTGTGTGAAACCAACAACGCTACATCCCTAAATAAAGTACAAGTAGAATACCTAAATAAATTTTCAAGTAAATTAATCCTCTATATAGTTCGACTTGTCCCTAGACAGCAAACTAAACGAGGCCCTAAGAGCATACATCAGTATGTGACTAGGGCGAGTGTGTGAAACCAACAACGCTACATCCCTAAATAAAGTACAAGTAGAATACCTAAATAAATTTCAAGTAAATTAATCCTCTATATAGTTCGACTTGTAGCTAGGCGGCAAACTAAACGAGGCCCTAGGAGCATACATCAGTATGTGACTAGGGCGAGTGTGTGAAGCCAACAACGCTACAAGGTGAAATATGACGAGGATTTTTAGAACCAAGGTGCTTGGATCATCACCGAACCATAGAACAGCGCACGGCCGGCCAATTCTCCGCTAAAAATCGCCAACATCACCAAAACCATTACCATAACCGATGGTCGTTCCTTATATGCTTTCATTGCCACAATACATGGCAATAGCATACTCATTACAACTTGCCACCACAGTAAATAGCTTCCTCCTTGGCTAGCGGGTAATTGCAAGCGAATGATTTGCGCAGCTAATACCAACATAACACCTATCAGCACCCCTACTTTGATAATGGATAGTAATGGTTTCCCTTGTCCAATAACGAATAAGGCAACTAGACTAAAACCAAGGACAATCGCACTACCAATGAACGCGATTTGCGTCGCTGGCGTGTGCCATAATGGATGCGCAACCATTTGATAATACACTTGTGCAGTTACAAAAATAGCCGCAATACCACCAAGAGCGCTTAACCAGCCAAGTAACTGATTTCGCACATTCACTTGGGGTGATACCCAACACGAGAGTGCCCATAACGTGACAAGACCATTTAATAAAATAAATGTCACCGCTTCACGGCTCAACCATGAATGGCTTAACCCAAGTATGGAGCGATACGCTTCTAGTGGTACTCCTAAATGCCCCATTGACATAGAAGAGCCGATCACCTCGATTAACCAAATCGCTAATACTGCTCTGCGTAGCACTCCGCCTGATAAAATATTTTCCTTGCTAGCATTCATTTGATAAATAGTTAATGCAAGAATAGCGCCAATTCCCCACTGGCTCATTACCGTAAAAAATACCAGAGGAAGTTCCATATATTTAATATCCATGATTAATCCTCCATACCAATAATCACAATATTTGGATTGCTGATAGTGTGGTCTGGCATATTGTAACGTTGTTCTAACAGCGTCCAATTTGTTGTGTGTTTTTTACGTAGTTCTGTAATTTCACCGAATTCGATAGCCCCTGTTGGACAAGATTCCACACACCTTGGTAATAACCCTTCATCTAACCGTTCCGCACACATATTACATTTGCTGGTTTTACCTTCTACTGGGTCAAATACAGGCGCGTGATATGGGCATGCCATAATACACATCTGGCAACCTATGCACTTTTCATGGTCTTGGACGACTATGCCATCTGCTCGTTTTGTATAGGTATCCGCAGGGCAAACCTTTAAGCATTGAGGGTCATCGCAGTGATTACAAGACATCGTAATAAATGCTTGGGTATTTGGAGCATCACTATTAAACTCACGAACTCGGCGCCAAAGTACTCCTGGTGGTGTCACATTTTCCGACTTACACGCCATTGAACAAGTACGGCAACCGTAACAATCTTTAGTATTGATTAAAAAACCATATTGTTTAGCCATGACTAAGCCTCCCTTCTCACATCAACCAACGTACTATTGCAGCAATGCCCGGTTCCTAAATGTTCCACTTGGTCATTCGTGACATGACTACTACTTCCCCCTTGCTGCTCCCACCAGCCATTATCGAGAGAAATAACCCCTTTTTTAATATGAGTAGTCACTACCGCGATAGCGCGATGCTCGCCTCGGTCATTGAATGTAATTGCCCATTCACCATTCTTAATACCTCGTTGTTTTGCATCTTCTGGGTGGATTAACACATTAGGCTGATTGCGCTGAACCTCAAGTATCCATTCATTCATGCCATGGCTTGAGTGTACACTCCGCGCCAACTTACGTTGCACCGCCATTAAAGGATATTTTTTAGCTAACTCAGGGGAACCTTTCACCGATTCAGTCACTTGGTAGTAAGCAACGACAGGTGAGAAATTTTTCTTTTGCCAATCTTCAATAAACAAATGTGCTTTCTTGGTTGATGTTCTAAAAACACCATCTTTGAACGGTATCCAATCCCCTTCAACAGGCCGTACAGGCCCTTTTTCCAGCATCTGACGAGTGATCCCAGAACCAGCTAAACAAGCATCGATATAATGTTCAATCGGTTGATTAAATACCTCACCAAAACCAAATCGTTCTGCTAAGCGGGCAAAAATCCAATAATCAGGTTTTGCTTCCCCAGCTGGTTCAACGGCTTTTTCCATTAATTGTACATATTGGCTGCGAACTCCGGCCATTAGGCTGGTATCTTCGAAGATTGTAGTGACGGGTAATACAAGGTCTGCATACAGTGCCGTGGAGCTCATTAGATTATCCGCTACCACAACAAATGGGACTTTTTTCAATGCTTCTCGAACCTTATTCGTGTTAGGTAATTGCGTCATTACCCCCATGGTCATAATCCACCAAAAATTAATCGGATGAGGTTTATCATTCACAATATAGTCGCCGACTTTAGCAACAGGAATAGGGGTAATTTTTTTGGCATTCGGTGCAGGTGGCACTATCGGGCTAAAATTCGCCATTTGCCGAGCACCACCCGCATCACAAACACCTGCCCCGCGCTTACCTATATTCCCTGTCAGTAGTGCAAGATAAAACTGGCTAGCAGCCACATAAGCCCCATGTTCTGTGCGCTGAGCACCGGACATATTTTGTACAATCATTGAAGGTGTAATCGATGAATAATCACGAGCAAGGCGTACGATAGTTTCAACGGGAACATCGGTTTCTTCACTAACACGTTTGACATCCCAACCTTTTGCCTGCTGGTAAATTTGCTCAAAGACCGTGGTGTAACCCAGGTTATCCGGTAATTCATTTTGGAATAATGCGGGTTTGATATTCGGTGTGTCATGGCGAGCCAATTGCCCACTTAACAGGTCAAACACTAAGTAACTGTCTTTATCGTTATTATCTTGCCTAACTTGCTGTTGTTTATCATCAACTAAGTACACGGCTCCAGTATGAGCCCTGAGAAAATCCTCATCGATACGGTTTTCTTCAATGATAATTTTGATCATTCCCAAAGCAAGTGCGGTGTCAGTACCCGGTATAATCGGTATCCACTCATCTGCTTTTGCTGCGGTTTCATTAAAACGAGGGTCAATCACCACCAGCCGAGCTCCATTTTTTCGGGCTTGGTTATAGTTTTTAAAATAGGCTTGCATCGTCACTGCTGGGTTATTCCCCCAACACAAAATATAACGACTATCCGCGATGGTATCCCGCGTATCGGCATAACGTAGCCCTAGCATCGGTATCATCGCAGCAGTGACTGCCGAGCAACATAAAGAGCCCGCTTGCTTTGTTGAGCCACCTAAATAATCAAAAAACGCTTTACCCATATCATTTTTAATAGAATCCATATTTCCGGCATGGGTCGATATGAATAGCCCTTCATTTCCATATTTGGTAATCGTTTCTCTGATATTTTTTTCGATAAGGTCGAGAGCTTCATCCCAACTTATTGGTTTGAACTCAGCTTTCCCTTTTTCACCGACCCTTAATAGTGGTGTTGTTATGCGTTGGTCATGATAAACCCATTTAGTCCGGCTCATTCCTCTTAAACAACATTTAACATTAAACCCTTCAGTTGCTTGTATTTTCATCAACTTACCTTGGTATGTATACGCTGTAAGGTTGCAGTGCAAACATTCCATAGCACAAGTTGATCGAAAGGTTTTGTAGTCAGATAGTTTTAATCTCACCCTAGGTAAAGGTTGATTATTATTCGCCTCAGCGAAAGAACAAGGAGCTATGGTAGCTAAACCAACCACGCCGAGCCCTTTTAATAGAGTTCGGCGTTTTATTCGTAATTCATTTATTGTTTTCATTATAGTAAACCTCGACATTGCTTTTTAAAGTTCACTATATATATACCTCATTCACAAATGGTGAACTTGAGTAATATCAAATACACTCATTATTTATGAGTAAAAATTAACTACTTCTTTAGTATTAGTATTCTATGCGTGATGGTTGTTAGCGGCTTAGGGCAACTCATGGTAAAATATGAGGACTTGTTAAACTGAGGTTTATCTATGTATTCTCTGCAAGGTGTTAATTCTGTTGATATAGCGGTGAGCATTTTAAATTATATTGCTCAAAATGGGGGCATTGCGCGCGCAGCTGATATATCAAAAGGCTGTGACATATCGAAAAGCCGTTTACATAAATACTTGGTTTCATTGTGTCGCACACAAATGTTATATCAAGACACACAAACAAGCCGGTATGGCTTAGGGCGTAACTTAACTTTTTTAGCTAATTTTGTTAAACCTGAGAGTTCTTATCTAGAAACCATCAATAAAAGCTTGATTCAATTTCGTGATGAGCAAAACGTTTCGACTGGTGTCGCCACACGTTTAGGAAAAGCACTCTCATTAGTGACGTACAACCGTAGCTTTAAAAATGTTGAGATTGATTTTTTACCCAACACCCCATTACCGATAGAAAAAAGCGCGGCAGGGCTGATTTACTCTGCGTTCGATAACCAATTTCAATCAAATTATTACTCCCCGCAAGAGTTGGAAAAAATCATCAAGCAAGGCTATGCCGTGCGCTATCAACCAACAGAGGGGATCCCTGGGGCGCAATCAATCGCATGCCCTGTCTTTAATAGTGAAGGTCAGTTGATTGCAGCTGCGGTAACGATGGGTTTTATCGATAAAAATGAAATGGAGCGATTAGCTCAAGAATTGATTAAACAAGTTAATACTTTGATTTTACAGTAGTTCAACGATAAATACTTGGAGCTACTTAGTTTTTGACTCGCCCCCATGCTAAAGTGACCATACTGTAACATATTATTTATATTCAATATGTTACTTTGATAAGCCGAGGTTGCCTCGGCTTATCACTTATAATATCACTTACTTAACATCAATCCTCGGTAACTCCCCCATCTCTTTTAGCTTTTTAGAGATTTCACGGCGTTCTTTGGAGAGCTCTGCATTTTTGATGATATAATCATCAACACGGTCATCATAGTCGCTACGCATATTTGCAATAATTGCTTGGATCTCTTCAATTGACATCCCAGGCTTAATATATTCGCTTAAGTTATCCAGTAACAAAACTCGTTTCTGGTTATCACGAATTTTTTTCTCATTGTCAGTAATTTCACGACGGATCTTGTTTTTACGACGAAACATACGCACAAATTCCAGTACATTTTGGAAAGACGGCTTGCTAGCGTTGTCCATGTTTAAAACCCTCTAGTCAATATTTAAAACCTATTATCTATTAACACAATACATTCTAATCCTACCGCGTTACAAGTACGTTTCGCATATTTATCTAATTATTCGTTCGAAAAGTACCTTGATTTATACTTTTAGCACTAAATTTTCGTCATCGCTTTTATCTTGGGCGTTTAATTGTTGCGCATTATCTATGGGTTGATCGCCAATATCGTCACTTCTAAGACAAAAAGCAGACAATATCGTTGTCACCACCACAAAAGCCCCCATCACAAGATAAGTATCCGCAAAGCCAATTTTGTCATAGCCCCATCCTGCTAATGGCGATAAAATGCTTGCAACAATCGAAGTTACACAACTGAACCCAACTAAATACAATGTTGATGATAAACGTTTATCAAAATGGCGGCTGTTATATTTAAAAATAGCGATTAACAAGATGGGAAGCTCAACCGCATGTAATAGCTTCATTGCTGATATCATGATTGGTCCGTCAACTAAGCCAGAACCTATGATCCGCAAAGCCATCACTGAACTCGCAAATAACAAGCCATTTTTAGCACCAATACGGTTAACAATAAATGGCGCTAAAAACATCCCCCCAGCCTCTAGGAAAACTTGCAACGAATTTAGATAACCGTACATCTCATTGCCAAATTGCTCATCTGGAAATTGATGGGCAAAATACACCATAAATTGCTGGTCATAAACACTATAAATACAGGTCCCCAAGACAAACAGTATCAATGCCCAAAAACGGGGTAAAGCCAATAATTGCAATGCGTCACCTACCGTTATTGCTGAAGGTTTCCCATGTTCAAGGCTATTATATGCATCCGCATTAGCTGTCTTTAAATTAAGTAATATGGCTAAAAATATTAACCCAGAAATGGTCGCCATAATGAAATTATAGTCAGGGTCAATATTAATATTACGCCCCGCAAAAAAGGTCGCAGCAGCCCACCCTAAAGACCCCCACATTCTTGCCTTACCGTATTCAAAATTTCGTAAGCGCCCCACTCTTTCAGTGTATGACTCAAGAACGCCGATCCCTGCATGGAATGTCATCCCAATAAATAGCCCGCCAAGAATACTACCAAACACTAGGTTCCATTTTAATAACGACCCAAAAACCATAAAAAATGGCCCAGAAGCGATTAATAATATAGCAATAAATAATAGTAGGTTTTTCCGTAGCCCTAGTTTGTCCTGTATAAAACCATATAAAGGTTGAGCGCAGAGAGCGACAAGCGAGATACAAGAAAAAATAAACCCCGTATCTGACCCCTCTAAGCCCACATATTTACGTAGCCATATTGCAACCACCGAAAATGTAGATGACCATGTAAAAAAGAAAAAAAACAATAATGCACTCAAAGAGGCATAATACTTTTTTGAGCCACTATTCATATCTAATCACCTATCAATAATTTTTATTGCCGCAATGTTAAGGTTAACATTTTCATGAAACTACAAAAAACCTTGCCATTTGTGATGTTACTCACTTTTGTTAACGTTAACAATAAATATTCGTGACTAAACTCACAATAAAAATAGAATGAAGTTCGAGTACTAAATAGCATTATCCCATTGTGGCATGACCTCATTGTCCCACACTAAATCAGGCGGTCTGAGTTTAGCTTTCACAGCAGATAAGGTATCATTAACTCACAAAGCATAGTGAATACCAACAAAATCATCACTATCAGAACCAACTTATAACCCATCAAAACGGTGAAAACGTTGCAAGATAATAAAAAACAGCCCACTTTTTTTATTCATGACTATGAAACCTTTGGTAAACGGCCTGCATTAGATAGGCCGGCCCAATTTGCGGGTGTTCGTACCGATTTAGAGTTTAATATCATTGAAGAACCTGAGGTTTTCTATTGTGCGCCTGCTGATGACTATCTGCCACAACCAGAAGCCGTCATGATCACAGGTATCACGCCACAACTTGCATTATCCGAAGGAGTTAATGAAGCTGAATTTGCTAAGCGTATCCACCATGCTTTCAGTGTGCCGAATACCTGTATTATGGGCTATAACAATATTCGTTTCGATGATGAAGTGACTCGTAATATTTTCTACCGTAATTTTTATGACCCATACGCTTATAGTTGGCAGCAAGGAAACTCTCGCTGGGACTTACTTGATGCCTTGCGAGCTTGCTTTGCACTTCGCCCTGAAGGAATTGAATGGCCAGAAAATGAAGATGGCCTACCAAGCATGCGCTTGGAGCACCTAACCAAAGCCAATGGGGTTGCCCATGAAAATGCTCACGATGCGATGTCTGATGTACTGGCTACAATCAATATGGCCAAGTTATTGAAAGCCGCTCAGCCTCGGATGTTTGATTATTTTTATCAGATGAGAAACAAAAACAAAATAAGCCAACTAATTGATATTGTTGATATTGCCCCGCTTGTTCATGTTTCTGGAATGTTCGGTGCATTACGCTCTTATATAAGCCTAGTTGCTCCTCTCGCATGGCACCCAGACAACCGCAATGCCGTGATTATGTGTGACTTATCTGCGGATATCTCCCCATTACTCGAATTAGATGTGCAGCAATTACGTACCCGCCTGTATACGCCTAAGGTCGAACTTGCGGGAGCGTCTCCTGTCCCAGTCAAACTTGTGCATATTAATAAGTGCCCAATATTAGCACCAGAAAAAACGCTTCGACCCAATGATGCACTACGCACAGGGATAGACCGTGACCTCTGCATGCGTAATTTAGAAACCCTGCGTAAAAACCCTGATATTCGTAATAAACTAATAGAGCTATTTAGTGAGCCACAAATCTATGACGAAGTCACTGATGTCGATGCACAAATATATAATGGTTTCTTTAGCCCGTCGGACAGGTCAACCATGGATATTATTCGTGAAACACCTCCACAAAAATTACCTGCTTTAGATTTAAGTTTTCAAGATAAGCGAATGAAGGAATTATTTTTTCGTTATAAAGCACGTAATTTCCCAACGACCTTATCCTATGATGAGCAACAACGCTGGTTACAACATCGCAGAGATTACTTTAGTGAAGCACGCTTAACAGAATATATGCAACAAATACAGATGTTACTTGCTGAACATCAGCACGATGAAAAGCGTTGCCAGCAATTAAAAGCACTGGTGAATTATGCAATGGAGTTGGCTAGCTAAACTGAAAAAAAATGGGCAAAATCGTTGCCCATTTTTATTTTAGATTAATGTGGTTTTAATGTTCATTAGAATGGCTACAACCGCAATCCCCTTCCCAATTTTTCCGTTTCGTTGTTTTCCCTAAACCTGGGTTCATCGTATTCGTTGGGTCCGCTTGCTTATAGAATGATTTTAACTGTGGTGCCGCTTTATATAAGTGACCAACATTGTGTTCTGCTGGGTATTGCGCCCCTCGTTCATCTAATAGCGCTAACATTTTTTCTTTTAATTCTTTTGGGTCCACACCTTTTTTCAACACATAATCTTGGTGCATAACATGGCACATAAAATGACCACAATACAGTTTATGGACTAATAACTTTTCAATTTCCGGTGGTAACGTTTCAAACCAGTTTCTATCATTGCGTCGTAACGCAATATCTAACGGCAAAACATCTTCTACGTCTTTATTATGTACCGCATGGTATCGTACTGCTGACCCCGCAGCTGCAAAACGATGTAAGAAAGCTTTCGCACCTTCTTCTGGGGTACATTCAAAATAACCACCATCCGCGGTTGCGAAATATGACTTTAACCAAACTTTAGCTTCATCAATCCCATCACCTGCCATTTTTAGCATTAGATGATGTTCATAACGGTCACGAAACTCTTTCATTCGCGGCGGCAAATGGGATGGCCATAATTTACTCAGTACTTGCATAGTACGGTCAATTAAATTAGAGGGTAAAAATGGGACTTTATTTAATACCGCATCAATACGGCCTTTTATCGTGAAAAACATTGGCATTTTATCCGTGCCAAATTTATCTATCATTAAAAAGGTATCTTTACCGTAAATTTCTGCAATATCGAAACAACCACGGTGCATATATTCACCCGCTACGGGTAAATTTTTAAACTCACTCAAAATATAGCGACGAATATCTTCTAAAACATCGGGGTTATTTGAGCCAATATAAAATACTTGTGTTTTTTTATCCGCTGGAAAAGTATCCAAACGAACTGCAAATACTGCTAATTTACCGGCACAACCGGATGCTTCAAATAAACGGCGTTCATCAGCATTAAAGCGAGACGGCGTATCTGCATCAACATCACGAACACGCTGTGCATATTCATGATCAGAAGCTAGTTTTTCGCTAACATGGACATCTTCGCTGCTATAACCCCGGTTTTGTAAGTTAGTCAGTATTTCTTCTGGGGTATTCCCTAAATCAATACCTAAATGGTTCACAAGTTCCACTTTACCATCATCATTTACTCGGCCATACAACGCAAGCTCGGTATAAGCGGGGCCTCTACGCACTAAGGAGCCACCAGAACTATTACAAATCCCGCCCACAACAGATGCACCAATACAAGATGAGCCAATCAACGAATGTGGTTCACGCCCCAAGGGTTTAAGAATCTTCTCTAAGTCATATAACGTACTTCCCGGCATCGCAACCACTTGATTGAATTCAGGAAGGACTTGTATTTGGTTCAAACGTAGTGTACTGATGATCACAATATCGCGATCATAGTCATAACCGCTTGGTGTTGAGCCTTCTGTCAGCCCGGTATTTGCCGCCTGCATTAAAACAATTTTATCGGCTTCAACACACGCTTTAAATACATGCCATTGCTCAAGCAGTGTTGTAGGGAATACAACCGCTATTGCATCCCCAACGCCTGATCGAAAACCTTTGCGATAACGTTCTGTCTTATGAGGTTCTGTTAGAATGTTTTTCTTACCAACAATATTCCTGAGGGTGAGTAATAATCGTTGATTCTCAGGTTTTTTTACATCATTCATTTGTGTGCCTTCTTAATCGAATTCATGTTTATGATGATTTGTGAACTATTCATTGTAACAACAGTATCACATAATATTATGATGTTGATAGGCTACACGTTTTATCTTAAATAATTCTTAACAGGCAAAAAATACCTGAGCCTATTTACGCTATCACTGTATGTCAGTTCACATTTTTAGCTCCACGTTTTCTTTGATCTTCAAAATCAAAATGGTGTTTACCCAACTCTTTTAGTGCATTGATAAGGTAATCTTTCTCTTGGATCAGTTTTAATGGGATGATGACTTCATCATACTCTGCGGTATATTTACCTTTTTCAGTTTTAGGGGGGCAAAAAGCAAAGACTAAGCTAGTATCGTAGACTGCAACATAGTGCAAAGCATCCCAGTAAAGGCTCATATTTTGATTAAATTCATTAAATACAAAGCCTTCAGGGTAAAAAGTATAGTGATTAATATCCTCCTCTTTAATTAATCCTTTGCTAAGATACGATTCTTGTAATGATACAGCCCCCTTTAACCCAATTTTAAACGCTAATATAAACAACCCAAAAATAATAAATGTGATACCCACTGTTTGCATTACTGTGTGGTAATAAGGTATGTTTTTATGAAAATATTGCGGGTCATCAAACGTAAAGCGTATAAATGATGCTGCGATTAAAAATAACTCAATAAATACTACCCACCTAATAAGTTTAAACTTTCTTTTATAATTACGAATTAAGTTATTTTTAAAATCAGTTATCATTTCTTTATAACTTGAAGGGGTGTATTGAATATCAATTTTGTAAAAAGGCTGTTCTTGTGCAGTAACATCAAAATGGAAGGGATTCATAAATTCTCCTTAAAATTCTTATAGTTGAATTATGAGGAGTTGGGTATATCAGTCAATAAGAATATTCGCGATAACAAGTTACAACTTGCATACATTATTGAAACAAAAATAGCGCCAAAAGGCGCTATTCCATTAGTAGAAAATAACTAGATATCACTCATCTGCGGCATCGGTCTCTTAAACATGCGAGTCAGTATAGCCATATAAACTAAACCAACCGCTGTCCAAATCAATCCATAAACCATTGAATCTTCTTCAATATTTAACCATAAAACGCACACTGTTAGTGTACCTATAACAGGTAAAATTAAGTAATTCAAAATATTTTTGAAGCCTGTCATCCGACGTTCACGGATAAAGAATTGGCTAATCACAGAAATATTAACAAAGGTAAATGCTATTAATGCCCCGAAATTGATTAATGCGGTCGCAAAATCCATTTCAAACCAAATTGCCCCTAACGCTAAGAAACCGACCATCAATACGTTATATGCCGGTGTACGCCATGTTGGACTAACATAGCCAAAAACTTTTTCTGGGAATACCCCATCGCGGCCCATTACATACATTAAACGAGCACTACCTGCGTGGGCTGCCATTCCTGAAGCTAATACTGTCACGCATGAGAATACCAAAATAATTGACTGGAAGAATGCACCAGCAACAAAGCGCATAATATCTGGCTGAGTTTCATTGATATTCTTAAAGCGTGATACGTCTGGAAAATATTGTTGTAAGAAGAAGGAAACCGTAATAAAGATAACCCCCCCAATAAGTGCCGTTAAGAAAATAGCACGAGGGATCACTTTACCTGCGTTTGGCGTTTCTTCTGACAATGAACTTAAACCGTCAAAGCCTAAGAATGAAAAACACAAAATGGTAGCCCCAGCTATCAATGGGATCATTTCAGTTTTTTCATTACCAAATGGGTTAAAGGTCCAAATTTCTCCCGACCCCTCGCCATTTGAAACACCGTGGATCACTAAGCCTGTAAACACGGCCATTACCCCAATTTGGATAATCGCAATGACTGTACTTAGGTTGGCGATTACGTTGATACCACGTAAGTTAGCCGCGGTCATTAAAATAACCAGCCCAACGACAAATATCGCTGGCTCCACATTGGGGAAAATGTCTTGCAAATAAATTTTAGCCAATAATATGTTAATCATTGGCATAAAAATGTAGGACAACAAAGATGTCCAGCCCACCAAGAAGCCGATATGCGGGCTCATTGATTTTTGAGCATAAGTATACGCTGAGCCAGCAGATGGGAAGCGTTTCACCAGCTTACCGTAGCTCAGAGCCGTAAACAGTATCGCCGCTAATGCAATAATGTATGAAGTTGGAACGTGTCCACCGGTCTTATCTGATACCATACCGAAAGTATCGAAGATGGTCATCGGTTGGATATAGGCGATACCTATCATGACCACTTGTACAAGCGTTAACGTTTTTGCAAGTTGTACGCGATTATTCGCACCGGTTTGGTTGTGACCAATGTCTAATGGAATTGGAGTATTATTTGACATTATCAAGCCCTCCCATAACTTTCGATTGCATACTACTTCGGCTTAATCGACAGTTACTGGGAAGACTTTGCATCTGCCTATAGGCAGAGAAAAACGAAGAAAGGAAGAAAGGCGTGTGAGCGAAGCCACCGAGAGCCCCGTAGTCATCGATACGGCAGCCGCCAGCGCCTGGCCCTGCTGCGAATGCGAAAAAGTAAGCCATAAAAGCATTCCTCAAATCGGTAGCGTAAAATGTTTGCTACACGTAAATATTAAAATTATCTCTCCGGCTCTATGTCCGGCCCCGCTAGAATGAACGTTCCTAAAAACAAAAAAACCGATGCTTCATTTGATTAAGCATCAGTTATTTTTTAGTTCGCGCATTTTGCACGCCATAACCACAAATAGCAAGTTAAATTGTTAACAAATCACCCTATTTTCGATGAGAAATTTTGATTATTTCTGACTTTTTGCCCTATCTGCTTATAACTTTTTTTTCTTATGGTTTTAATCAGGTTTTAATCAGCAAAAAACCCTTTGGTAGAAGCCAAAGGGTTTGGATTAATCGAGATTAATTATACGATTAGAAGTTGTAGTTGATACCGATATTGTAACGACGGCCTTCAAGTTCAGCGCCATAATTCTCTGAATCAATACGACGGTCTAAGACGTTATACACACCGCCAATTAAATTTGCATTTTTGTTTAATTGATAACTCGCACCTAAATCAAACAAAGCATATGATGGAGTACCTTTGCTCATTGCTTGTCGACGACCTTGATAGTCAGATGTCTTACCCCTAAAGTTCATTCGGGCCCAAGTCTGTAAATCTTCAGTCGTATCCCAAGTCAATGTCGAGTTAACCATATGTTTAGGTTGTTTATTTAGCGCTTTACCTTTATTTATACCACTTTTTTGTTCAGTATCAGTGAAGGTGTAGTTATTTGTGAACGCTAAATTATCCAGAATATTCCAATTAAATGTAGCTTCAATCCCTCTCATATTAGCTTTACCAATATTAGTACGATCACTAACAAAATCATAACTATGATTAATTGGATTACTTGAGGTACTACATTTATTACTGCTATCTTTGTTATCACAACGTGTTATTTCAGTTATTTTATCTTTAAAATCAGTATTATAAATACTTAAGCTTGCTGTTAAGTTTTCTTGGTTATTCCAAATAACCGCAATCTCTTCAGTAACACTTTTTTCTGGTTTCAAACTTGGATTACCAAAAATAACTCCATTTAATTTATCACCACCAGTACCTTGTCCCCAATTAGGTGAAGATTGGCGTAGGTCAGGCGCTTTATATCCCGTAGACACCCCTCCTTTAACAGTCCATTGTTCATCTAGATGCCAAACACCATATATACGAGGCGTCCAATGCGTACCATAGTTTTCGTCTTTATCCATACGAATACCACCAGTCAAAGCAAAATCATTAGTCATTAGCCATTCATCTTCAGCAAAGAGTGCCCAACTATATCTGTCTAATGTACTAGCTTTTAACTTATTACCTTCATCCTCTAATTTTTCTTTACGATATTGTCCACCTAAACTTAAACTATGATCCCCCAATAAAAATACACTTTGATTACGCATGGTCGTATCTTTAGACTTCATTTTACGTCCAATATTCTTAGCTTCATCATGCTGAATATAGGTATCAGTAGAAAATCCATCGTATAAACCATAGTGCGTTAAAGCAACGTGCGTATTTTCAAATTTTTCTTTATTCTCTTTTGTAGCAGTACTGCTTCTTGAATAACCATATCGTGAATCACGATGCTGGTTATCTTTTTTAAAGTCTAAATCAAAGGTATTTTTATCATCTGGTGTCAGTGATAATGTACCGCCACCACTAGTCATAATTTGACGATTAAAACCACCTTCGTTCTTATCTTCGCCACGATGTGAATACTGGCCTTGAAGTTTGGCACCGAGCAGACCATCTATTAGTGGCCCAGAGGTATAGAAACTACCTTGTCCTGTATTACCTGAATTTTTACGTTCAGTTAGTGTAGTATCCGCTCGTAAACTTGTGGTCCACTCTTGTTGTACACGACGAGTGATTATGTTGATTACCCCACCCATCGCATCCGAACCATACAATGATGACATAGGACCACGCACAACTTCGATACGCTCAATGGCGGGTAATGGTGGCAACCAACCTTGTTCAATACCTGAGTTATCACTGTTTGGGCGGGTTGTCCGCGTATCAACACGCTTACCATCGATTAAAATCATGGTGTATTTAGCATCCATACCACGAATGCTAATATCAGAGCTACTGCCGCCACCGGTAACTAAAACACCCGGTACATCTTTTAAAGCGTCAGTCACATCACGGTAAGCTTTAGTTTCAAGTTGTTCGCGCGTTACTACTGAAATGGATGCTGGGGCATCTTCAATTTTTTGCTGATAACCTGATGCAGTCGTTACATAGATTTTATCTTTACTGTCATCAGCAAATGCAGGTGTCGCAGCGATAGCGGCAATTATGCTAATTGCAACTTTTCTTTTATTAAAAACAACCATTCCCAACTCTCCAAGAGATATTTTTTATATATGAATTGATTTGCTCACATTGATTGCATTAAATTTTAAAACGCTTTTTATTATTTGGATATTTAAATACCCATAAGAAATTCATGGTAAAAAACCATTTATAAATCAATTAAATTTCCTGTGGGTAATTAATCTTAATATTTAATTCGTTTGTTTTTTTATATTGCCCCTTTTTCTTTATTAATGTGCTTGCCGCACGACGCCACAAGCACATCATTTATTGTGCGGTATTAACTTGCTAATTTATCAACTAGCCCATCAATTAACACTTGAGGTACCCCTTGCGAACACCTTTCAATACGCCCTCTTACACCGTAAACCTCTGCAAGGCTTTCAGGCGTGATAACCTCAGCAGGCTCTCCCTGTGCGATGAGTTTCCCTTGCTTAAGCATTAATACATGTTCCGCATGTCTTAACGCAATATTAATATCATGAACAACCACAACGGTAATTATATTTCGACGTTTAGTTTCCTTTGCCACTAAATCCATCACATGATATTGATAATTTAAATCTAAAGCGCTTAAAGGTTCGTCCAATAATAATAAATTTGGTTGACGAATTAATGATTGTGCCAAACCGACTAATTGTTTTTGGCCACCTGAAAGTTGATCTAAATAACTTAATGCCAAATGTTCAATACCAAGTTGGCGTAATAAATGCATGACTTCGTCTTTATTATTTTGATTACTCAAACCACCCGAGGCACGCTGAGCAACAATGACAGACTCTAAAACATATAAGTGAACCCCCGCAGGTAATGTTTGCGGTAAATACACCACATTTTGCGCACGTTGAGCAAAATTCTGCTGCGTGAGATCCAAGCCGTCCAATAATAACTGCCCCGTTGCCTTATTTAAGCCAGCTAAAGAGCGTAATAATGTTGATTTACCACTCCCATTTGGCCCAAGTAATACCGTGATCTTTCCTCGGGGTAAAATATCGGTCGATAAGTTTTCAATCACTGCACGTTTTGGGTAGCCTGCATTAAATTGGTTAATAATCAAGCCACTCATGATACATTACCCCGATGACGTAAAATAATACTTAAGAAGAACGGAACACCCACTAACGATGTCACAATACCCACAGGAATAATCACACCTGGAATAATGTTCTTCGAGGCAATAGATGCCATCGATAAAATTAATGCTCCAATTAATGCACTTGCTGGCAGATAAAAGCGGTGATCTTCACCAAATATCAAACGGGCAATATGTGGTGCAACCAGCCCAATAAAGGCAATCGGCCCAACAAACGCAACCGCCAATGCAGACAAAATACTGATCCGCAATAACGTTGTCAGCCTTAGCCGCCGGACATCAATACCAAAGCTAATAGCCCTATCCTCACCGAGCCTTAAGGCCGTTAACTTCCATGAACTCATCATCGCAATTGGGAAAACTAAGGCGAAAACTAGCGCCATCACGCCCAGTTTTACCCATGTCGCTTTTGAAAGGCTCCCCATCGTCCAGAAAACAAGCCCTTGTAAGGTATCTTCCGTCGCAATAAATTGCATCATGGAAACCAATGCATTAAATGTAAATACCAAAGCTATACCAAATAAAACCACACCGGAAGTAGCAACTCGAGTCCAGCGGGTAACCGCATCTAGCATCAACGCTGCTAGTAGTGCAAAAATAAAGGCATTTGCCGATATTACCCATTGGTCAGGCACCCCTGGAATTGCGATACCTGAAACAATGGCTAGAGCAGCACCAAAAGCCGCCGCATTTGATACACCTAAAGTAAATGGGCTCGCCAGCGGGTTGTTTAAAATCGTTTGCATCTCTGCCCCAGCAAGCCCTAATGACATACCGATAACAACAGCCATCAATGCATATGGCAACCGAATATCCCAAACAATAACCCGAGTCCCTGCATCCACCGTTTCTGGTGTTACCAAGGTTTGCCACAATCGTTCAAGAGATAAGCCCGAAGGGCCCAACGTAAAATCAATAATTAAAGATAATAAAATTGCAGCAACAATAACCCCAATCCATGTTAGCCTACGGCGTAACATATTTTGATAATGCTGCTTCACACCATTATCAGCTTGTTTGATGGCTTGCTCTGCAGCTGCTATCGGTTCACTTGTAATACTCATTAATTCCCACCTACTCTCATTGCTTTTCGCTGACCCAATATACACCACTTGGTTCTACTGCGAGAAACTCACTGTGCAGCTGTTCAAGTGTTTTTTGCGGGTCTAAATCCGCAAATTGCTCAGGATAAAACCATTTAGCAAATACTTGTGTCGCAATCACATTGTATGGAGAGTTATAGTAGTTATGCCAGATAGCGTAATCTTGCTTATCTTTAATGGCTGATAATGAATTAATGCCTTTACGTTCTGTGACCCTTTTTAGACTTTCTTTCGCATCAATTAAAGTACCTTGAGCGCCTAATTGAACACCAACATCTTTGCTACCCGGTGCTTTGACACCAGATGCGATATAAATACTGGGGTCTGATGCAATGACCTTCTCAAGGTTCATTGTACCTAATGCGCCGGGCAATACCCCCTTAGCAATATTTTTCCCACCCGCTAAGTCAATAAAGTTCCCCATGTTACCGTCACCTGCAGTACCACAACAATCTTCAAAAGCACCGGCTCTTAATTCAATGAACACCGTCGGTTTTTTATCTTCCGGAACTTTAGCGGTAATATCGGTGACTAGCTTTTGGTTTTTTTCATAAAAATCGATATATTTATTGGCTACCTGTTCCCGATTTAACGCTTGACCGAGTAAACGCATACTCGGCAATGTATTTTTCAATGGGTTGTCACGGAAATCGACAAAAATGACAGGCACACCCGCTTTTTCTAACTGGTTCACTAATTCACTATTTTTGCCCGGACCATGCCCTGACAGACCAAAAATGGCGATATCGGGATTTAGTGTTAATACTTTTTCTGAACTGACACTATCGGCACTGGTATTACCAATTAGAGGAATATTATCAATTTCTGGAAATTTCGCTTTATAAACCGCATACGTTTGCGGGTCTAATTTACGCAAATCCCCTTGCCAGCCTACGATACGTTCAATGGGTTTATCACCTTCAAGGAGAGCTATAGCGCTAAATAAACGCCCTTCGCCAAGTAAAATACGATTAACATTATCAGGGACTTCAACAGTACGGCCTGCAACATCAGTTACAGTAGCGGCCCACGAGTTCAAACTTGCACTCACTAATAATGCTAAACTTATTCCTTTTACTACCGACCTAGCTACTGATTTCTTGGCTACCGACGACATAGTATTAAGCTCCACCATCAACCTCATTGACTGAATTTTTTATTGCGGTAACAATAAAGCAAATAAGAATACTTATCAATACGATTATTGAATCTAACATGACTTAACTCAATGAAATTATGTGAGCCATATCGAAAAGTTATGCATCTTGCCAAATTAACCTGCTAATTTGGCACTTCTAACATTTTATTCTGGCGTGATAAAAAAATAGCACCTCAATGGAGGTGCTATTTTAGTAAACAAGATACGAATTTTATTTATCTAAATTTTCTTTGTAACTTGGAAAGTTCATGTCTTTATAGCGAATAAATGTGGTTTTTCTGGCAATTTTATAACCAAACCATATGGCTAAAAATAGCGGAATTCCGATATAAGTCGCGGTTACCCCAACCCAATCAATCCTATCTTCTAAGAAGGCTTGATAGTTCTGACCTAACGTAATCGTTAAACATAAAATAAATGCAAAAATAGGGCCGACCGGGAAGAAGCCTGAGCGATATGGTAAATCGTTAAGATCTTTACCTTGTGCGATGTACCCTCTACGGAAACGATAATGGCTAATCGCAATTCCTAACCATGCAATAAAACCCGTCATTCCCGACGTATTCAATAACCATAAATAAACGGTTTGATTACCGAACATCGAACTTAAAAAGCATAGACCGGCAATAATTGTTGTAGCTAATAAAGCATAGCGTGGTACGCCACCTTTTGATAGGCGGGCAAAAATACGCGGAGCTTTACCTTCACGCGCTAAGGTATACAACATACGGGTGGATGCATACATCCCTGAGTTACCCGCCGATAAAACCGCGGTTAAAATGACGGCATTCATTACTGCCGCTGCGGAGAGTAAACCTGCATTTTCAAATACCAATGTAAATGGACTTACACTGATATCTTTAACGTCATTACGCAATAAATTAGGGTCGGTATAAGGAATGATCAAACTAATAATCAGAATTGCAAAAATGTAAAATAACAGAATACGCCAGAAAACCTTACGTACCGCTTTTGGAATATTTTTTGCCGGATCTTTTGATTCCCCTGCAGCAATACCGATTAGTTCAGTACCTTGGAAGGAGAAACCAACAATCATTGCAACACCAATCATCGCTGAAAAGCCACCAGCAAAAGGTGCATCACCGATTTCCCAATTATGCCATCCTGCATTTTCTGCACCATTCATGATGCCGAAAATCATTAACACGCCCACGACAATAAAAATAATGACGGTAGTGACTTTAATTAAGGAGAACCAATATTCAGCCTCACCAAACCCTTTAACTGAAATAAAGTTTAGCAAGAAAATAATAGCAAGGAATATTGCACTCCAAATCCAGCCGGGGGTATCTGGGAACCAATAAGTCATCACTAATTGCGCTGCTACAAGGTCAACCGCAATAGTGACCGCCCAGTTATACCAATAGTTCCAACCTAATGCGAAACCAAAGCCTTCATCAACATACTTAGCACCATAGGTCGCAAATGAACCTGAAACTGGCATATAAGCAGCTAACTCACCTAAGCTGGTCATTAAAAAGTAAACCATTAAACCGATGATAGCGTATGAAAGAAGTGCCCCACCAGGACCTGCCTGTGCAACGGTTGCACCTGATGCGACAAATAAACCGGTACCGATTGAGCCCCCGATAGCAATCATCGCAAGGTGGCGTGCTTTTAATTCACGGCGTAGCTTTTGTGGGCCGCCTTGCGCGATAGTATTGGTATGTTGTTCTGACATTTGTTCCCTGTATTTTATTATTCAGCTAATATCGGAGGAATTCTAGCAAAATAGACTGCCAGAACTAAGCAACTCTTTGCTGTTATAAGATACCTTCATAATCCGTAGCAAATTATAAGTAAAACGCGTTATCGCAATCACAACACATTCATTGCAATCCTCTAAATATTTTGGCTTGTCGCTAGACGGCAAATGAGACTATCCAAGGAGCATACACCAGTATGTGACTTGGATAGTCGATTGCAGCCAACAACGCGACAAGTTAAAAGATGACGAGGATTTTTAATTACAGTAGGCTAGCAAATTAGTAATCGCGTTCGAAAGGTGCTTTTGACGATGGTAAATCAAATATAAGGTTCTTTCTAATTGCAGTTCTTCTATTTCTAATTCCACTAATGAACCATTTTCCAATTGTTCTTCAATAACACGCCTTGATAAACAACTGATCCCCATACCGAAACGAACAGCATGTTTAATCGCTTCTGAATTTCCAAGCTCCATTAAAATATGAAACCCGGGAAGGTGAGCAAATAATAGTTGGTCAAGAACGTCTCTTGTCCCTGAGCCCCTTTCCCGCAAAATCCATGGAGCATCTTGTAAATCTTTTAGTGATACTTTTTTATTTGCTAGTGGGTTTTGTGGTGAAGCAAAAACAACCAATCCATCTTTTAACCACGGTTTAGAAATCAACTCAGGGCTATGGCAAACCCCCTCGATTAAACCGACATCGGCTCTAAACTCCATGACACCTTTGATAACTTCTTCTGTATTACTAATAAACAGTTCCAAAGGAATATCAGGGTGGTCATGACGATAACCCGCTAAAATTTCCGGTAGCATATAGTTGCCAATCGTCGTACTTGCTGCTAGACGCACGGCGCCCATCTCTTTCTTAAATAATTGCTCGACTTCTAACCCTTGTTCTAATAATGCTAATGCTTTAGGGTATAAAAGCCTTCCGTGCTCGTTTGTAACAAGTCGTTTACCCACGCGGTCAAATAGCTGAACACCTAATTGACCTTCTAAATCCGTTAGCGACGCACTTACTGCAGATTGAGAAAGTGCTAATAATTGAGATGCTTGCGTCGTGGAGCCACTTTTTAATACTTCCGTGAAGACCTCAAGTTGCCTAAGTGTAATTCGCATAAAGGTAAGCCCCAACGTGATTTTTAGTATTTGTAATAATATTGTTAATATTAATGATTTATTAGCAATATTCCAGAAGAAACTTATAATCAATTTTTTCGATAGATTATACACAAATAATGAATTTAAATTATTATTGATTTTATTATATGCTTATTACCAAATCTTATAAGCGGTAATGAAGAGCATTGTCATGAATAAAAGTGAAGCTAACAGCTTAGAGCAAAATAGCCTGCATCCTATTTTTAAATTAATACCAGGCATTATTTTAGCTGGTATTTTAACGGCTATCTCAATTTACCTCGGCGAACAGCCTTGGTTTATGGATATCGGTTTAGGTGCATTAACCCTTGCTATCTTATTAGGCATCGTTGTTGGTAATACTTTTTATCCTGTTGCGAGCAAATCTTGTGACAGTGGTATTAAATTTGCTAAGCACTATTTCCTTCGAGCGGGGATCATTCTGTACGGGTTCCGTCTTACTTTTCAGCAAATTACTGATGTAGGTGCAACAGGCGTCATCATTGATGCCTTAACATTAACATCGACATTCTTATTAGCTTATTGGCTGGGTAAAAAAGTATTCGGTCTTGATGAAGAAACAACATTGCTGATTGGTGCAGGAAGCAGTATTTGTGGTGCCGCAGCAGTCATGGCAACTGAACCGGTGGTAAAAGCCTCCGCAAGTAAAGTCGCGGTTGCCGTTTCAACTGTCGTCATATTCGGGACAATCTGTATATTTGTCTACCCTTGGATGTACCAATTAAATGCCCACTTTGGTTGGTTCCCTGCGACTGAAGAAACATTTGGTATTTATATTGGCTCAACGGTTCATGAAGTTGCACAAGTTGTTGCTGCTGGTCACACCATAGGTACTGACGCAGAAAATGCATCCGTGATCGCTAAAATGATCCGTGTCATGATGCTTGCACCGTTCTTAATTATTTTATCTGCCTTTTTGAGTCGAAAAGCAAGCCACAATCAAACGGCAAGCAACCAAAAAAGCAAAATTACTATTCCTTGGTTTGCTGTATTCTTTATCGTTGTAGCAGGTTTTAATTCATTACACTTATTGCCTAGTGTATTAGTTCAACAAATCATCGCATTAGATACTATTTTACTCGCAATGGCGATGGTCGCATTAGGCTTAACCACCCATGTTAGTGCCATTCGCCAAGCAGGTATTAAGCCGTTACTGATGGCATTGATTTTATTTGTTTGGTTAATTGTGGGTGGGTTATTAATTAATGTGATGATCCAAAATATCTTTTAACGATTTATATTCTTATTATTAGCCACCTTAACCGGTGGCTTTTTTGTTGATTTCATTTATTAGCTTATTAATGGCATACTCCCACAAAAAGGAGTCAAAAATGAAATATATTGGAGCACACGTCAGCGCATCTGGTGGCGTTGATCAGGCTGTTATTCGCGCCCATGAACTCGAAGCAACGGCTTTCGCGTTATTCACTAAAAACCAACGCCAGTGGAAAGCCGCACCACTAAGTGAAGAAGTGATCCGCAAGTTTAAAGATAACTGTACAAAATACGGTTATGGCAAACAGCAAATTCTCCCCCATGACAGTTACTTAATAAACTTAGGTCACCCAGAGTTTGAAGCTTTGGAAAAATCACGGGTTGCATTTATTGATGAAATGCAACGTTGTGAACAATTAGGCATCGGTTTACTTAACTTTCATCCAGGAAGCCACTTAAAAAAAATTGAGGTTGATGACTGCTTAGCTCGAATTGCCGAGTCGATTAATATTGCTCTTGCTGAAACAGAAGGTGTCACTGCTGTTATTGAAAATACGGCAGGGCAAGGTACTAACTTGGGGTTTGACTTCACTCACTTAGCTAAAATTATTGAAGGTGTAAAAGATAAAAGCCGTGTTGGCGTTTGTATTGACACTTGCCACGCGTTCGCAGCAGGTTACGATTTACGCACGATTGAAGATTGCGATAACACCTTTACACAATTTTCTGACATTGTCGGTTTTGAATTTCTGAAAGGAATGCACCTTAATGATGCAAAAAGCGAATTCGCCAGCCGTGTTGACCGCCATCATAGTTTAGGTGAGGGAAATATTGGCTTCACACCATTCACCTACATTATGCAAGATAAGCGTTTTGATGGTATCCCTTTGATTTTAGAAACTATCAACCCTGATATTTGGCCGCAAGAAATTGCATGGTTGAAATCTCAGCAACAAAACTAATACTTTATTGTTAAGCTCTAGGTTAGCCCTAGAGCTTGACTATAATATCGAAAACACCACATTGTTAATGCCGCGAACTGGCTATTTTTCACCAATTACAATGATTTCATCTCAATTTTAGCCATCATATCCGCTAATTTATTACGATTTTTTAGCCCAACATCGGGCTGAGAAACTGATAACGCGGAAATAGCCGTCGCCATACGTAATGTATGCTCACTCGACTCCCCATTGAGTAAACCATAAGCAAGCCCAGCAACCATTGAGTCCCCAGCCCCTACCGTACTTATCACATCACAATGAGGTGGTTTGGCCAACCAAGATCCTGAGGCATTTACCCACAAAGCCCCTTCTTCTCCTAATGAAATGACAACATGAGAAATGCCCTTATCACGTAATTCATGGGCTGCTGCAATAACATCTTTTAAATCAGGAAGTTTTCTACCAACCCAGCTCTCTAATTCATGTCTATTCGGTTTTACTAACCAAGGTGATGCTTTAAGACCGGCTTTCAAGGCCTCTCGGCTACTATCAAAAATAATACATGGACATAATTGCCGAAGTCTGGTCATCCAACGAGTAAATTCTTCAGGGTCAATACCATTTGGTAAACTGCCGCTAACGACAACCATATCAAAATGGCCTAGCCAATTTAATGACTCTGTAGAAAAGCGGTTCCAATCCTCTTTACTTACATCAAAACCTGAAAAATTAAAATCTGTTGATTCCCCATTATTTTCAGTAAGTTTTACATTAATACGTGTACGTCCCGGTACCATACTAAAGCGATTAGCCATCCCATTTTCACTGAAAAAATGTTGGAATTCTTCTTGGTTATCCTTCCCCATAAAACCACTAACTGTGATATCAATGCCTAAATCACGCAGCACTTTCGCTACGTTTACACCTTTACCACCCGCATTGAGGCTAGCGGTTTTGACTAAATTGACTTCACCAACTTCGATTGTAGAACACAGCCCTACAAGGTCGTAAGCAGGATTTAATGTAATTGTAGCAACCCGGCGAGTCATAACCACTAATCTCCCTTATCATGATTATCGTATCTTAAAATATAATCATAGTTATAACATTAAAGCATATTGTTTTCAGTGATATTTGTATTTTTCCCTGCTTGTTTTTCTGTTGTACCATGGCAAAATCAGCGCGCTAAAAAATAAAATAATCAGGAGAAAATATGTCTGAGCCTGTTAACGTCGTCGTCGGTGTCGGTGTGATCATCACCAATTCGCACGGGCAAATACTCATGGGTAAACGCAGCAGTAAACATGCCCCTTACTGGTCAATTTTTGGGGGGCATGTTGACCCTGGGGAAACATTCGAACATTGCGCTATTCGTGAAATAAAAGAAGAAATCGGTATTGATATTCAAGCACCAACCGTATTTGGTATCAGTAATAACTTGCAAACTTATCAACAAGAAGGGAAGCATACGGTCTCTATCTGTATGCATGTTGAATACAATGGTGAAGCTGCACCTCAAATAATGGAAACAGACAAATGTGAAAGCCTAATGTGGGTTTCACCTGATGCATTACCTGAGCCTCACTTTGAAGCCAGCCGCAATGCCATTGACCTTTGGCTAAACCAGAATCTTTATCACCATAAAGCCTAATATTAACCTTTAACGTATAAACGATTTTGTTTGTACGTTTTTTATTCATCTCTTTCTTATTACTCGCTTTTTCCTATTTAATTGCCTTTACCATATTTACAACGTCATGTGCTTACCGTATCATTTAGCTAGTACAGTGAAACATTCTATTAGGAGCCACCATGGCCGTTGATACTACAACACAACACAAACGCCCTTCCATCTTGGGTGGTGCAATGATTATCGCAGGGACTGCAGTCGGTGCGGGTATGTTTTCAATTCCAATGGTGACTTCAGGTGTATGGTTTTCAGGCTCAGTCGTGCTATTAATCTATACATTTATTTGTATGTTACTTTCGGGGTTAATGATCCTAGAAGCAAATATGAATTACCCTGCTGGAGCCAGTTTTCACACTATGGTCAAAGACCTGTTGGGAACAACTTGGAATTCAATTAATAGCTTATCCGTCACCTTTGTTCTCTACATACTGACTTACGCCTACATTTCCGCGGGTAGTTCTATCATTACCGCAAACTTGTCAGGTCATATACAAATTCCACAAGCGGGTGCAGGCTTTATTTTTGCCTTCATCGTCGCTTTTATTGTTTGGCTTTCTACTCGTGCTGTAGATAGGTTAAGTACTATTTTAATCGGTGGTATGGTTATCACATTTATCATGTCAATTGGTGGGATGATCTCAACGGCATCTCCTGCCATTTTATTTAACCAAGTTGAACAAAGTGATCATCAGTATTTACCTTACGCTCTCGCCGCATTACCTTATTTATTAACCTCTTTTGGTTATCATGGCAATGTACCTGGGCTAGTTAAATATTATAATAAAGACAGTCGCAGTGTAGTCATGAGTTTAGTGTTTGGAGCAACCATTACGGTTGTTATCTATATCTTGTGGCAGTATGCCATCCAAGGCAATATCCCACGCTCTGCCTTTATTGAGATAAGAGAAAGTGGCAATAATATTGATGCCCTGTTGACTCAAATGAATATCTCGACGAAAAACAGTTTTATTTCACAATTCCTAAACTTGTTTTCTTATATGGCGTTAGCCAGCTCATTCTTAGGTGTCTCTCTTGGCTTATTTGATTTTATTGCAGACTTCTTTAAATTTAAGGACAATCAACAAGGGCGTTTCAAATCTGTTTTAGTCACCTTTGTACCGCCTACCATCCTTGCGTTAATTTTTCCAAATGGTTTTATTTATGCCATTGGTTTTGCAGGGCTAGCAGCAACCATCTGGGCGGTAATTGTCCCTGCTCTAATGGCAAAAGCGAGCCGTGTACGCTATCCAAATAATAGTTATAAAGCACCTGGTGGAACATTTATTATTGTTTTCGTTATCTTATTTGGTGTGATTAATGCTGTAGCACATTTGTTATCTTTAGCTGGTTTACTCCCTATTTATTAACGGCCTTTGGTGAATATCGCTTTTACGCAATATTCACCATTCCCTTTCCCATAAAATTTTTCACCGAAAATTAACCGCAACATCTTGCCTAATCGCTTATCTGCGAGTAATTTTGTCGCACTCTTTTTGACAATCCCAAAGAAGGTTATTTATGGCCAAGGCCAATGAAATTAAACGCGGTTTAGCAGTTAACTATAATGGCAAATTACTACTTGTAAAAGATATTGATATTCAAGCACCTAGTGCTCGTGGCGCAAGTACCTTGTATAAAATGCGTTTTACAGATATCAAAACTGGCCAAAAAGTTGAGGAACGTTTCAAAGGAGATGATATTTTAGAAACGATTTCGTTAACACGCCGTGGAGTGACTTTTTCTTATATTGACGGTGATGAATATGTTTTTATGGATAATGAAGACTACACTCCTTACATGTTCAAAAAATCAGATATTGAAGAAGACCTATTGTTCATCCCTGAAGAGGGTTTGCCCGGAATGCAAGTGCTTACCATAGAAGGTCAAGTCTTGGCTTTAGAACTTCCTCAAACCGTTGATATGGTCATAATGGAAACAACACCTAGCATTAAAGGTGCATCAGCTAGTGCCAGAACTAAGCCTGCGACTATGGCTACAGGGCTTACTATCCAAGTTCCTGAGTATTTATCGAGTGGCGAAAAAATTCGTATCCATATCCCTGAACGCCGTTATATGGGGCGTTGTGATTAATTACAATATGTTATCTAACCTATGACCTTATATGCCTATGAATTAATTGTTCATAGGCATATGCCACAATCACTTAGCATTATCCCCTCCTAACGACCTGCTCTTCGGCTTCACTCACGTTTAATCATATTTAATCGTATAGATTCCCAATGTATGGTCTTTGTTTATCCAATTAAACTCTTGAGTTCCCTTTGAATTAGGAAGTAGTGTTGTTTGCCCTCTGAGTTTTCGAATATCAACAGACGTCGTTTTTTCATCTCCAGTATCACTCCAACATTTGGTTATCACACTTTTAGGCGTTGCTTCTATCATGCAAGGTGGCGCGACAATCGCTCCTGTAAATAAAATGACACCAGAGCTAGCACGTTTCATCCCACTATTTTTTGATGCTACTGCCGAAAAACTTGAAACCAATACTGTTACTGTAAAAATAGTCGCTACAATTTTTTTTACTGAGTTATCCATAAGAATCGCCCTCTTAAAGTTAAGTTATCGTCACTTTTCGTGATTTATTTATACTTAAAATATTTTTCACTCTGCGTGACTGAGGACGACATACTAATCTCAACGAAATATTAGTGATTTCATTTATAGTCGTAGTTTTTTATTTTTTTGAATCGTTATTACTCAAAATAAAATCACCTATTTAAATGACTTTTTTATTACCACACGAAATGCAACATCTTTAGAATTTTATCTATTAAAATCAGCCCTATATATTGTAAAAAACGTCATATTTATTGTTTACAAATCATTTTTGTATTTAACTTATAAAATAAGTATTTATTAATATGAAAAAAAACCTTGCTACTAAAATTTACCTATCCCCCAAACAGTTGATAGCTGCGGGTCGGCAACGTGCTTGCTATCAACATCCAGAGTATGATGATTTATGCATCAAAGTGCATTTAAATGGGAGAAGTGATAAAGAAACGCTACGAGAAATACGCTATTACAAGCGGTTATATAAAAAAAGTTTAAGTACCAACACTATTTCTCATTATTATGGAACCCAAGAAACTAATTTCGGCTTAGGGTATGTTTTCCAACTCATTAAAGATAAAACAGGGAATGTTTCACATACATTAGAGTATTACCTAAAAAATAAAAACATACTTTTAAAACATAAAAAAAATATGAGAATTGCCTATGAACAATTTAAAAAAACAATCTATGAAGAAGCCATAGCAACAATGGCACTAAAAACTTATAATATTGTTTATCAATTAGGCTATAAACCTCACGGCCAATTTTTTATTATTGATAACCTTGGTTCAGCCAATTTGATCCCCCTAGATTATTTTTCAGCCACTATTGCGCGTTCAACATTAAATCGTCGTTTTGCAGATTTTGAAAATCGGCTTTATAGAGAATTTCAAATCAAAATATAGTTTTCAATACCTGTCTTACTACCATTCATTTTTTAGATTTAAAATTAATCAAAACTTCAATATAAGTATTTTTTGTTATCAGAATACTGATAAATAAACAGTAGCTATAATTTTTTAAAGTCAATCACCTAACGGCCACCTATAATTAGTGCATGACTTGATGACTAAAAACCTTTCTAACTTAGATAAATTTAAACTTCTTTACATTAGAGGTAGATGTTAGGCATTTACTTCGTAAATAGACTGAAACAAGACGTAAGAAAATGTGAACAAGTTCATACTTTATTTACTCAAAACGGTGCAATACCGCGCAAAATGCCCTTACATATGATAGAAATCACATAAACCAATAGTGAATAGGCAGTTCTATCTAATGTTTTGTAAATTATAGACCTATTGCCTCGCCATTTCGGCTTTGTTTATGTATGCTCTTTAAGGTTTATTTTCAGGCTTGTTAGGCTACCAATTCACGTAAAATTCTTTTAGTAAATATTGGTATCTGTTCTATACTCAATAAGTCATTGAAAATGGCTAAAGCGTACAACACCTAGTTTGGGTTGTTTGCTATAAATTGTTGTCATAAACATTTCTTGCGAAAAACACACTCTTATCGCCAAATGCGTTTTTCACAAGGATAGGTTTAATTTTGTCGTGTCTATTTACACGATAATGCGATAAAAGAATGGTAAGGGATATATATAAGAATGTTAACATCTGAAAAACTTAAGCGCTATGCTTGGCGCATTGTACCGGCAATTGCTATCGCCGTGACACTCTCAGCATGTACCAATCCTAAGTCAGCTAAGAATACACAAAATACTGCTAAATCAGATGTACGTATGTTAAATGGTTCCGCGGGGGACTCTTTAACTATGGCATCTCAAGATGAATTCGAAGAGCTAGTACAAAGTGTTGATACTAAATCCAAAATCATGAACCAATATGCAAGCTGGAAAGGTGTTGCTTATCGCCTCGGTGGCACAACCAAAAAAGGTGTGGATTGTTCAAGCTTTGTTCAGCGCACATTTTTTGAACAGTTTGGTGTGGAACTCCCTCGCACAACCTCAGAACAAGAGTACTCGGGTAAAAGCGTAAAACGTAATAATTTAAAAGTTGGCGATATCGTTTTATTTAAAACAGGTCGCACAATGAAGCATGTAGGGATCTATATCGGCGATGAAAAATTTGTTCACGCCTCCACAAGCAGTGGCGTTATTGTTTCTGAAATGACGAATTCCTACTGGAGCAAAAGGTACTACGCTAGCCGTCGGATCATTAACGGGTCCTAACTTTCTGCCATACCTTATCCCCTTACCAATAAAAAAGCTTCCAAGTAACAGATACTGGAAGCTTTTTTATTGGTAATTCATATTTAATTTCTGAGCCTAGCGGTTGTTATTTAACGCCATCAAAAAAATGAGAGACGCTGTACGCAAAAGTGCCTAATAATATCAGTCTGTATTTTAGTAAAGCAACTTAGCAGCAGAGCAAATCGCCACCGCCTATCACCGATACATTAGCAATAACGCAAATCAATAAATAACCCATATATATTTATTTACACTCAAATTAAGCACAATAAAAACCAGATGATAGCTCTGCAATAGCCACACCAGAGGCTTTCAAACGACACATAGCTGCTAATTCATCATTTGCGTGAATGAACAAGCACACTTCTTTCTGCCACTCCAAAATAGCATTAGCAATTTGCATATCCGATAACGACTCAGATAACTGCTGCATCGCAATACAATCTGTTGCACAGTCATGACTAAGTAATTTTAGCCCCACAAGCTTATCGCTATCGACATCATTCATAGGTACGACTTCAACATCAGTCCCTATTTTGCCTGATAACCAGCGGTAGCTTTGCGGTAGCCTGTGCACCACCGAAAGACCTGATTTTTCCACAAAGATATCCTATTAAAACATTTTAGTATTTAGCCAAGTGACCCGGGGGTTACCGCCCCACTAGACCTAACACGAGGATCGAACCAACCCTATTACGCTTATATACTATTTAAACGTGAATAAAACCCTCTTTAAACTAACTCATCGTTCAAACCGAGTTTTTAACAACCACAAAAGTAACAGTAATGTTAAATTCTAAAACCTAAATATAACATTAAAAATACAACATGTCGTTAAATTTTTGTGACACAAATCATTGCACATCAATTTTTATGGTAAATTAATTAAATATTAAATTTTTTTTGATATTTGAACTCAACATTCACCACAAAACACCTAACTTTTTTTTACATCTTTGACATAAAAACCGCAATAACTAAGCTATTTTTTGAAGTACGCACAAATTTTTGCCAACTTGTTACAGCAAAGAATACGGTGTGATAAAAAACATAAATTTAACAAATTACCTACTAACGGTAATTGATTTAGATCATTTTTCACCAAATATTTTAATCCCCCTACTTTACTATTCGTATTTAACGAGTTAAAGGTAGCTATAAACATTGAGAATAGCTGTATCTTATGAGATGAACTGAATCAATTCGGAATAATCGGACAAAAGGAAGGATAGACATCTATGACATTTTCAGTTTCATCCGTGAAACTGAAAAATTAATGAAATTACTTTGTTCTTTTCGCCAATAAAACAAATAGCATGGATAATGCAACACAAGCCACCATTGACCCAACCATTGGCCATGCATTTTTAGCGGGTATCAAAGATAACAATGTTCCGACCAGAGCCCCAATTGAAAAACGAATGGTTCCAGCTAAGGAGGAGACAGTCCCTGCTATATGTGGGTAATTATCCAAGATAACAGCCATTGCGTTTGATGTGATCATCGCTATCCCACTAACATAAATGGCCACACCAATGACTAGAGTCCAAAAATCCAGCGCAAAAGCAGTCGTCGCTAACAACCATAACCCCATCACAAATTGGATAATAATGCCAAAGTACAGCATTTTTTCCGCGCCAAAATGCCTAACGTAGCGGCTATTTATTGTGGTCATAATAAATAGAAAAATAATATTGATACCAAAATAGTAGCCAAAATGCTGCGGTGACACGCCATTTAAATCAATATAAACAAATGCGCCCGCATTTAAGAACGAGAACATACCAGCGAAAGAAAATGAGCTAGCTAATATATAGAACAAAACCTGTTTAGCTCTAAATAACGTCGCAAACTGCCTGAGTGTAGTGCCGACATGGAATTTCTGCCGTTTAGCGGCAGGTAGTGTCTCTCGCACAAAACAACTCACTAAAATAACCGCTATCACTGCTGCGATTGCAATGCTCCAAAAAATCGCATGCCATGAGAACCAACGCATTAGTTCTCCCCCAAGGATCGGGGCTAATAATGGTGCAATCGTCATGACTAACACCACAAATGACATGCTTCTTGAAAATTCGTCACGAGTGAACATATCGCGCATTAATGCGTTAATCACCACACTCGCAGCCGCAGCAGCAAACCCATGTAAGAACCGTAACCAGATCAATGATTCAATGGATTCCGTGATTGCACAGGCAGCAGATGCAATAGCAAAGACAATTACACCACCTAAAATTACTGGCTTACGCCCAATGCTATCCGCCATCGGACCATAGAATAGTTGCCCAATAGCAAAACCAAAAATGTAGCTGTTAAGCGTCATCTGAATACGCCCTTCATCTACATTAAAATAATGCATCATCGTCGGAAAGCTAGGTAGGTACATATCGATAGCCAATGGCATTAACATCGATAATAAACCTAAAATTAATATCAGCCCCAAATAGGATGAACGCTGCTGTTGCACTCTTTAAACTCCTGCATTTTATTTACGTGATACATTAATACTGTTAATTTCAGCTTCAGTTAACGGCCGATACTCACCGGGCTCAAGCGAATCATCGAGCCATATTTCCCCGATTCGTTCCCGATGCAAGCCGCAAACATGGTTACCCACCGCTGCAAACATACGTTTTACCTGATGGTAGCGCCCTTCGCTAATCGTCAATCTAACATCACGCGGACTAATGATTTCAAGTTTCGCTGGCTTAGTGACGGTTTTTTCACCGTTAAGCATTACACCTTGCTCAAACTGTGCAGCCACGCCATTTGCGATATCGTCACTTAATTGCACACGATAGGTTTTCTCACAATGATGTTTTGGTGATGTAATCCGATGAGACCATTGCCCATCATCAGTTAGCAATACTAACCCTGTCGTATCAATATCTAAGCGCCCTGCTGAATGAAGTTTTTGAGCGAGCGGCTCATCGATAAAATAAAGTATAGTGGGATGCGTTGGGTCATCTGTCGAGCAAATATACCCTTGGGGTTTATGCAACATAAAGTAACGAGGCCCCGTTACTTGCACAAGAACATTGCCATCATAAGCGACTTCATGGTCGGTCGTAACTTGAAAGGCTCCCGATTTGACGATTACATCATCAACTGTCACCAGCCCTGAGCGCAATTCACGCGCTACCAAACTGCGGCTTATCCCTAATTGCTGGGACAAAAATTTATCCAGTCGCATAGATTCTCTTAACTTGATGGAATGCCAGTGAGGCGTACAATAGCACTCAACTGTCAGAATATAGAATGAAAGGTTGCTGTGATTATTATCACATAATTCATTATATCAATAACCCTAGTGAAGGGATAGTTTCCTAGCAACAACTCAGATCTTTAGACAGAGCCATGGTTTTAAATTAAATTTAACGCCTTTTTCCCAACTTATTAACTCTATACTGAATAATATGTCTTTTGTTTTACGTCCTTATCAACAAGAAGCCGTTGATGCAACAGTGCATTATTTCCGCAAGCACACCCAACCTGCGGTTATTGTTCTACCTACTGGCGCGGGGAAAAGCTTAGTCATCGCAGAGTTAGCTCGCCTTGCGCGTGGTCGTGTTCTTGTGTTAGCCCATGTTAAAGAACTCGTTGAGCAAAACCATGGAAAATACCTCGCTTATGGCTTACAGGCTGATATTTTTGCCGCTGGACTGAATCAAAAAGATTCACAAAGTAAGGTCGTATTTGGGAGTGTACAATCGGTTGCCCGGAACCTTGATGCTTTCAATACTCACTTTTCTTTAATTATCATTGATGAATGCCACCGTATCAGCCTGAATGACAAAAGCCAATACCAGCAAATTATTCAAGCCTTACAAATTCATAACCCTACGTTACGTATTTTGGGGTTAACAGCGACGCCTTATAGGCTTGCCAGTGGCTGGATTTACCAGTACCACTATCATGGTATGGTACGGGGCGATGAAAACTGTTTTTTCCGTGAATGTATTTATGAATTGCCACTACATTATATGATTAAAAATAAGTTTCTCGTCCCTCCTGAACGGTTGGATATGCCCGTTTTGCAATATGACTTTAGTCAGGTTTCACTGAGCTCATCTGGTATTTTTAATGAACAAGAGCTCAATTTATCACTTAAAAAGCAACAAAGGATCACGCCAAAAATCGTTTCTCAAATTGTTGAGTATGCATCGCCATTACAAGGCTGTATGATTTTTGCGGCAACAGTAGAACATGCAAAGGAAATACTGGGTTATCTACCTAAAAATACGGCTGCGCTTGTGACGGCAGATACCCCCGCTGCTGATAGGCAAGACATCATTCAACGTTTCAAAAACAAGCAATTACATTATTTAGTCAATGTTTCTGTATTAACCACGGGCTTCGATGCCCCCCATGTTGATGTAATAGCTATTTTACGCCCTACCGAATCCGTAAGCTTGTATCAACAAATTGTCGGCAGAGGCCTGCGACTTGCCACCGGGAAAACAAAATGCCTCATTTTAGATTATGCAGGCAACCCTCATGACCTATTTCGACCGGAAGTCGGCTCAAGTAAACCCAATTCAACGAGTGTACCCGTGCAAGTTTTTTGCCCATTATGCCAATTTGCCAATACTTTTTGGGGGAAATGCACTTCTGATGGGCAAATTATCGAACACTATGGTCGTCGCTGCCAAGGTTGGGAAGAAAATCAACACGGACAAAAACAACAATGTGAATTCCGTTTTCGATTTAAACAGTGCCCCCATTGTGGCGCAGAAAATGATATTGCCGCACGTCGTTGCCAACAATGCCAAGAAGTCCTCACTGACCCTGATGATATGCTAAAAGCTGCACTAAAATTAAAGGATGCCCTAATTTTACGTTGCGGTGGGATGCAACTGTTGACAGGCCATGATGCAAAAGGTGAATGGCTTAAGATTAATTATTATGATGAGGACGGAACCAGCGTTTCTGAAAGGTTTCGTTTAACAACACCAGCTCAGCGACAAGCCTTTGAATTTCGATTTTTACGCGAACATCAACGTGCGCCTGGGGTTCCATTTAAGTGGAATAATGCTAATGATATTTTATTACAACAATCATTATTACGTTATCCACAATTTATCGTGGCTCGGAAAAAAGAACGCTATTGGGAAATACGTGAAAAAATCTTCGATTATCAAGGGCGTTTTCGCGTTGCTGACAGCCTATCTTAAAGCTAAGGCGATCTTAATGATTGCTGGATGGCGGATTTTTCGTTAAAATGCCGCCCGCCTTCATATATCACATTCTCTGAATGAAATATTCTTAGGCCAAATCTCGAACCTGCTGCTGGGTCGCCTGTAGCAGGATTTATCTTTTCTTTTTATAGAGAAATAGTAATGTTAACTATCAATGCAATTGAACGTAAAGAGCAGGGTAAGGGTGCGAGCCGCCGCCTGCGCAGAGATAACCAACTTCCAGCTATCGTTTACGGTGGCAACCAAGAGCCTATCTCTGTGACTTTAAACCACGATGAAATCATTAACCAAGAAAGCAAAGCAGAATTTTACGAAGTTCTGAATCTGGTTATCGATGGTAAAGAAACTAAAGTAAAAGTTCAGGCTGTTCAACGTCACCCATTTAAGCCAAAAGTGACGCACATTGACTTCCTGCGCGCTTAATTAAAGCCCACAGCCGAGCTTTAGAAATTTCGGGACGCCGAGTAAATAACGCCGCAATTGCGGCGTTATTTATTTCTAGGGTATTTATTTTTAGCCTTCGCTATTCTGGCAAAGAACTAATTTCCCTTCAGTAATTTTACTTACCACCACGTCGTTGTAACTGGTCACGCAAATTAGGTGGGGTACCACGAATAGTTAATGTATCAGTTACTGGGTCCCAAAAAATACGCTCCCCCATCAACATAGCATCGAAACTGATAGTGATCCCCCCTCCACTTCCTGAAAATTTGGTCAGTTGCTTTAGTGTTCCTCTATCAGCAGGAAAACTTTCTTCTAGTTGATAATCATTTTGACGTGCGAAATCATCAAAGCTTTGCTCTTCCACCATTGGCAACTCTTTTGCCAATGCCTGCAATTCAATTTCCTCGCCTGATTGAAGTTGTTCAGTGCAATAACTATGGACTTGCTGGCGGTACGCTTGGCGCGTATTTTTATCCATTTGAGCATTGTCACAAAAATCATCTAACGCTTGAACTAACCCCTTATTTTGTACTTTTGCGTTTAACCCTTCAGAAGCCGCCAAGAAATCCATAAAGAAATCAGAGACTTTACGCCCTACCCGCCCTTTTAAAAAGGTTAAATAACGTTTTGATTCAGGGTTTGTTTCCCACTCGGTTAAATCAATACGAGCGACAATATCCGCATGAGGTATATCTAAATAATGTGTCGTTCCTAAATCTAAAGTGTCCGTGACAAACATGCTATCGCAACTACTCAAAACTGAAATCAAAAGATATTCAACAGCAAGGTAGCGATACTGACAGAAAAGAACGATCCCCCCTTCAGCAAAGGGGTATTTAGCGAGTTCATCCTTTAAACGTACCGTCATCGCACGGCTGAAACCTAAAAACTCTTCTTCACCTTTACGCAGTAACTTTAAAGCATCAGCCAGTTCACTTTCTTCATTAAACTCACCGAATGCTTTACTTTTTGCACTATAGACTCGGTGTAATTCTGCCATCATGTCCTGTACGACATCATCCGCTGTTAATAAAGAATCCCGTAACATCACCTCAAGGGTTTGTTCATCTCGCTTAATCAACTGATGTAAAGCTATCTGGGTAATTTCCAGACTCATTGTTGGCTCCTTTTTTATAGCAGAAATATTGTCGCGCGTATTCAAACACTGATATTATCACTCTGCAATAGAAACTATCATTTGTTCTTTTTTCAACCTCAAAATGCTGAACTAATACGCACTTTACGAATCTGAATAAACATTATTATCACTTAAACGAAAATTTGTTGCGAAGAAAGAAGAAAAAACAGCAGCTATACGCTATGATATGGAGCTTTCATTAATTTAGGATGTCTCAATTTATGCCACAATCATCTCGCTATAGTGATGAAAAAGTTGAAGGTTTACTTTCTGACCTCGTGAGTGTGTTAGAAAAAAACCATACACCTGTTGACCTTTCCCTTATGGTGTTAGGTAATATGGTAACGAATCTGCTCAATACTTCTGTTGCGCCAGCGCAACGTAAAATGATTGCAGAATCCTTTGCAAACGCATTACTTTCTTCTGTTAAAGAAGATCAATCACACTAATTGATTAATGAAATAAACAGTATGGTCACCCACCTGCGCTACCGTGACAAAGTCTCTGCCATGATTGGTTGGGGACACTGGTTTGCACTATTCAATATACTGCTTAGTCTTGTACTAAGCAGTAGCTATCTGTTTATTTTTGATTGGCCAGATACCTTAACTGGTCGTGTTTATGCTTTCGTCAGTTGGTTAGGTCATTTTAGTTTTGTGGTCTTTGCCGCTTACCTACTCATTATTTTTCCACTGACCTTTATTGTGATGTCTCAGAGGCTACTGAGGCTACTTTGTGTTGCCCTTGCGACAGCAGGGATGACACTGTTAATTTTTGATATACGTGTTTTTAGTCAGTTCGGTCTTCACCTAACACCACAAGTTTGGGATCTCGTCATCAACCCAACCAAGGGGGAGATGGCCCGTGAATGGCAGTTAATGTTTATTAGCATCCCTATTATCTTTCTACTTGAGATGCTATTTGCCACTTGGAGCTGGCAAAAACTTCGTAGCCTAAACCGGCAAACTTTTGGTAAGCCGCTTGCGAGTATTTTTATTGTGACTTTTATTATGTCACACCTTATGTATGCTTGGGCTGATGCCAACTTTTATCGCCCTATTACTATGCAACGTTATAATTACCCATTATCGCAACCAATGACGGCACGTAAGCTACTTGATAAGTATGGTTTATTAAACTTAACCGAACATCAAAACCGCGTATTCCAACAAGGTAGCCCTACGGCATTGAAACTAAACTACCCACTAAAACCGTTAAGTTACTATGACCAAGGTGCTGGCTATAACTTATTGTTGTTAGTGATTGATGACCTCGGGGACAAGTCCCAGCAGGATTCAATGAATTCACTTAATGCGTTTAAAGAGATTAGTACGCAATTTACCAACCACTATACAACGGGTTTGCGTAACGATACCGCATTATTTGGCTTATTCTATGGAATATCATCAACTTATTTTGATAACATTTTAAACGGTAGGCACCCATCCGCTTTAATTTCGGCTCTGCAACACCAAGGTTATCAATTTGGTTTATTCTCGACCGATGGATTCAATTCACCTTTATTTAGGCAAGCTATTTTATCTGACTACTCGTTACCTGCAAAAACTGCAGATAACGACAATTTAACCATCTCACAATGGAATCACTGGCTAAGTAATTTGAAACACGATTCCCCTTGGTTCTCTTTCCTTAATATTAAAGGGGCCCCTGGTAGCGCAAAAACCAATGAACAAATTAACAGTGTGATGGCTACATTAAAACGTGATGGTCGCTTACAAAATACCATTGTTATCGTGACTGCAAATTACAATAACAATGGAAAAGCAGAAAATGAATGGTTGAATAATAAACGCTTCAATCGTGACAAAATGCAAGTGCCATTATTTATTTATTGGCCAAATACACCCGCTCAACAGATTGATAAGCTTACAAGCCATCAAGATGTAATGACCACGTTAATGCAGCGTTTATTACATGTAAACAACCCGCCTGATGATTATAGTCAGGGTGAGGATTTGTTTAGTAATCAACGCGTTTATCCATGGGTGATCACTGGTGACAATGATGATGTCGTTATTACTACCGATACCGCCACGCTCTATATGGATCATAATGGTCAGTTTAATATCTACGATAAACAAGGGGCTATCGAAAAAGACGAAAAACCAGATTTGGCTGAGCTGTTGAAAATTTTCACAGAATTAAAGCGTTTTAATGAGAATTAATGCTTAAATATCAATCAGTCGTATCATTAGTCTATTGCTTTTAGAGACAAATTGAGTAGTATAAAACAAAGTTCGGCATGTAGCGCAGCTTGGTAGCGCACCGTCATGGGGTGTCGGGGGTCGTAGGTTCAAATCCTATCATGCCGACCAACTTTTTATAGAGAAACCAACCGCTTAAGGTTGGTTTTTTTATGCCTAAATTTTAAGCGGGGTAAAATGGGGGTAAAACTCCATCGCAATAGTTTCTATTTCAATATCAAAGTGCCCCAACCACTCAAGCTGGCGTATTAGTGTTTATTTGCAGACATTGATAGGAATGAACCTAATACAAAAAAGTACTTAATAAGATTTGCTTCACGTTCCCCTGCTGGTTTTAATTCATGGTAACTAACCGTAAAGACCAAAATAAAGCCAAAATCCCCAATTAAGAAGCGTATTAAGATTACAAGCCTAGAAGTGATAGATTCCCACTGAGTATTAGGTTAGCAAGAGTACAAATTGAAGTGAACAAAAAGGCCGCATAAGCGGCCTAATACGGAATATAAGCTATACAGAAACTGTATTATTCAACCAGAAAATTGACATCTAAGCTACCGCGGTATTTTCCTGGAGCTATTTTTCCATTAACGCATAAAGCAAAGTTTAACCCTTGGATAAAATTTCCCCCAACGGAGCTATAAACCTGCTTACTTTTTGTATAATTAATGGCTTGAGAAGAGTCAGCAATACAAACTTCATCACCTTTAGCAGTCGCATCAATCGATGTGGCTATATAAGGCAAATCATCTGAATTTCCATCTAACGGGTCCAGCACCATTCCAGTATAATTTCCATCCACTAGAGCATTGTTTGGCTTAATAGAGATCAAATACTTACCAGTATCTGGACAATTAACATTAACCTGAGCAAGAGCATTAGCTAAATTCTTAGGACTTGGATAAGTCCCCGCTAACTGTACCCCGAAATCAATCTTCGTGTTTGTTATTGCGGATACTTTACATGTATCAACAACAAATATCCCCATGTACTGATGCTCACCAATAAATACCGCTTCAGATTTATCTTTAGGGTATCCATCTCCATACCTATTTCGGTGGGCCATCATAATAGTATCATCTGCAAGGTAGCGCCCTTTTTTTAAGGGCTGTGGAGCATATGCTGAATAACTTGTTATAACACCTGTAAATTTAGCGGGGTGAGTAAAAGTAGTATATAAAACTCCAGGTGTACCTGACTTAGGTTCGAGCCCAAAATCAAAATAACCACTATAGTTTATACCGTACGGCACATGGTACATACCTTTTGATGAGCTTATTTTAGAATGCCTTAATGAAAACGATGCAGTTTCCCAGCGCACTCCTGAACTCCAATCATAAGGAATATTATATCTAGCGTATGTAGTGGAAAACACCCCATTTATCAATAATATTATACGGTTGCTCTCATCAAATTCATTAAATAACGAGATCCCATAGGCTCCTTCTTGAGGATAGTAGGCAAATGCTGAATCAGGACCTTCCCTCCACTTCCATGTAATCAACTCAATAAATGGGAAATTTGGAAGTATATCACTGTTATTTAAAACCTGTTCAAAATAAACAGTACGCACAGGTGGGGAAACCTCACCTAAATACCCGATTGCTCCCACAGGTACACGTAAATCATTAGCATGAGAAGTAGCTATAATTCCTCCTAGTATTAATGCCACCGCCGACAACAAACCATTTATACACTTATTCATAGATGACCTATTATTTTTAATAATTTCACGTTTTATTAATTATATGGCTCTTTTCCTATTTGAGCATGAAATAACCACATAAGTTACAACAAAAAATTACACCAATCATGCGTTATAACAGAGTTAAACACCAAGATAATAATTAAAAATAGTACATACACTATAAATAACAACATTGAAAAATCACTTAAAGACCGGCCTGTATAACACCAAAACACCGCCCATACACAATAACCCTAGAGCCTGTGCCCTATTTTTCCCCTTCATTTCCTGCTCTTTCAACTATTCTTCACGGAATTGCTCATCAAGTGAAAAATAGCCACATAAAACTCTCTACAACTTATCGCGGTAAGCTTTAACAAAGATAATGATCGATATCTCAGAGGGATAAAGGTATAGGCAGGCGGTCATTACAGCATGTCGACAGTTGCGACTAATAACACTGTAGGTAATTAAAAGCTCGTTAGTAGCACCATTAAATTTAAGGACCGGAATATCGGGAAGCTCTAATTATATTCTCTTCCACTTGGCTTTACCGCCTTGTAGCGCCCAAACTCAGTAAACCACTTTTGAGCTTCTATGGCTTTTTTACTATTTCCTCCACATGTTCAGATTCTTCTTGTCCTAGTTCAGTGGCAACTTTTCTATCTTTCGCATTCAACTCACCAACACCTTCCCTACCGTTCAATAAGTAGCACACAGATATCGTCATTAATAAGTCATCAGAAGGGTGAGTGATATCAGACTCGGGTGTGCCTACGTTCATTTTGTTATCAAGCCACTCAAAGTGGCGATAGATAATTGCGCTTGTTGTACGGTAATGTTCATTCTCAATTGGACCCACCAGCAGTTTCACGCCTTCTTGTGATTCAATCCAATTTGTCACTTCTAATTTTTAATTATCATTAAGAATTAGTATTGATTTACCTTTAGCGATAAAAAACGAATTAACGAGTTTAAAGTGTTAAGGTTCACCCCCTATCATAATATTTTTTATATATAAACCAATTAGTTATAGTTATCTCCTTATTCCTAAAGTTTACTAATGGTAAATCCTAGTAAAACCACTTCAATATTTATTTTAGCTGATAAAGTGGCAATTTCCTTTCCATCTCTGAATACTCTCAGCCTCAGTATATCTCTAGTATATAGATATACTCACCGGTACTGACCATCACATAACACATAAATAGTGCTGATTTATATATAACTTTGATTAAAAGTCATTTTTAGATTTGCTTGTCATTTCAAGTCAACAGCTTTAAAAAGAGATAAGAGAGCATAAGATAAACATTATGATAAGGCACCAAAAGTGACAAATTTATCTGTAATATAACTTATCACTTTTAGCTAGCTACTTTATTTGCTAACATAAGTAACACTGAACAGTTTATAATTTACACTATAGTAGGTTACTTATTATTTTTATAAATGTAGATATATAAACTACAAATACTGTTACTATTTAGTTGAACGATTAATGAGCAAAACAATGTCATTTTTAAAAAGTAAAACGGTATTAAGCATATTAGTTTTATTTACATTTTTTTCAATTATACATTATTCTATGGGTTATCATTTTAAGCCATTTTACGTCATCGCAATTACTGGGCTGATGGTATACCTGAATCAGTATCGTAAACTATATATAGCTATCATATTGTTCTATTCTTTCATTGCATGTTTATACTTTCCTGTTGGTGTACTTTACGGACCTCCTGATTATAATATTTTTTCATCTTTCTATTATACAAATACTGAAGAAGCTAAGGGCTTCATCACTAATATAAATTTAAAATATTATATCCTATCTGTACTTATTCTTGTCTTTGGCATACTAATATGTCAACTTAAGCTAAATACAAAGAAAATAACAAATATTATATCATTATCAATTTTTGTAATTATAACGATAATACAGCCCGTTAAAGCGGTTTATAATAATAGTATTAAACTGGTTTTAACATCAGGGTTGCCTGAAATTCGGTTTTTCACTGAAAGTTTATATTATTTAGATTACTTAGCAAAAGAAAAAAAATCTATCGAAGGAAATGACTCTTTTAGCAATGTTAGTGCAAACAATCCGTATGATACTTATGTTATCATTATTGGTGAAAGCGTTCGCCGTGACTTTATGCATAATTATGGTTTCCCAATCAACAATACTCCTTTTATGGATAGCATTAACGGTGTATTTTTTAATAACTATATTTCTGCCGCTGGTTCTACAAATCTCTCGTTATCGAGAAGTCTTTCAATATATCCCAAAATGCCCAATAATATTATTACACTAGCAAATAAGGCTGGGTTTTATACCACTTGGATTTCTAGACAAGGACAAAGTGGAAAACACGATGGCCCTGTTGCAACTATAGCAAAGAGAGCAGAACAAACTTACTTTGTAGGCGGAAAATCAAATATTGCTACAAATGTATCATCTGAGGATGGACCTGTTATTGATAAGTTTATACATTCCTTAGATAACCCCACACAGAAAAAACTGATTGTGATCCATTTGATTGGTAGCCATTCACCATTTTGTGCGAGAATTTCAAATTCATATCAGCAGTTTTATAAAAGCAAAGATTTATCTTGCTACGTACAAAGTATAAAAAACACTGATCTACTACTGTCTCAGATATATTCAGAATTATTAAAGAGCAAAAACTCGTGGTCTATGCTCTATTTTGCAGATCACGGTCTGTCTTTTATTGATAATCAACAAGATTTAATTCATGGTGATAAACGTAAACAAAATTTTGAAGTCCCTTTATTTATTACATCTTCTAATTCTGTTGACCGTGAAATAATATCAGTACAAAGAAATGGGCTTAATTTATTTCAATTATTTGCAGAGTGGTTGGGTATTAATGCTAATAATATAAAACCCACATGTAAAATGCTATCCAATAATGATTGCAAAGGGCAAAGTAATGTGATCGATTTTGATCAACACATTATTGATTTTAATAAACTACCAAATGATGATATAAAATACCCATACCAGTATCACTAAAATATTCGTAGCCATTAGTTTATGTTTTTAGTCGATGAGTTCAACGCCTAGTCGGCTGGGTAACCCTAGTGCTTCAAAACGTGAAATTTTCGCCTTGACTAGGCTAGTTTAGAATACTTTTCAATTAGGTCTATAGACAGGTAAGATTTTACACGATCGAATAAAGCCCCCAGTAATTGGGGGCTCTTAATAGAGTAGTCCTTATTACTAAGGTTATTGATAAAGTAATTGAATTTATTTAACCAATTTACACGTACGGCCTTTATCGTCAGAGGTTTTTCCGTTTACAATATCATCCTCTGATATGGTTGCTAAATTAAATTCATTCTTACCTTTAGACCACAATTGAAAGCTTTCACCCGTATATCTTGCACCACTTGCACTTGGTGCCTCATTCAAGACTATAATTTCACCGGAATATAAGATTACTGCGATTTTATCATTTGGGAATGACGCTTTAATTTTCTGACCTTCACAGTTATAAGTATCTGTTTTAGCGGCCAGTGCAGGCTGTGCCATGAAAATAGAAGCTAAAATAATAGCAGGGATAAATTTAATTTTACTCATGTAATGCTCCATCATATAAAAGTATTAAATCCGTTAATGATTTTAAACTCCTATATTGAGTAAAATAATAAGACAATTCCGTAACCAAAGATCTGCATTATATTCGATATTCAGAATCAAGCCCCCCAAAAGAACAAAAAATACCTTAGTGGTTTAGTAAGTTCAGACTAATTAGTTAGGTGAGCATCTTTTTAAATTCTACATAGCTCCGCTTATTTAAATGTGACTAGGTGTAGGAACTTGAATATCCAACATAATAAACCAATGTGTCGAAAAAATGCGAGCATTTCAAAAACAGCTGACTGTTCAACTGATTAATCTAAGAATAAGACTACTCATTACATAATATATTTATCATATGCTATTGCTATAATTTGAAAAAACTTTTTGGGGTACCAATGAAAAAATTAGCATATATGTTTTTACTTATATCCACATACGCTCTCTCTGATAGTAACAATGACACTAGCCTCATTAAAGATGGCATGAAATCAATAACATCATCAATAACAAGTTCAAGTAAAGATGCACTATCCGGATTCAAGGAAGGTATTGATGAAGGGAGAGCTTCTGGGAGCAGCGTTGATGGTGCTATTATCATTTACGACTTGGAAAACCTGAATAAATACACTGAGATAAAAGTATTAAAATCTGAAAAAACTGCTGATACTGAGTATCTGCTGACATTAGCTATAAAAAATAAATCAGAGTCAGCAATTCGCTTAACAAATTTTGATGATAAAAATAACATTTATATCTTAGACCAAGATGGGTTTACATCTTATTTAAATGGGGTTCAAAGTGATATTAGTATTCCCAAAAGAGCGGCATCTAAAGTGAAGCTTAAGTTTTCAGAAGTAGATGATGCTCCTTCAATACTAAGGCTATATGACCTAGATGTAAAAGTACCACCTGTAAAATAACTGATTTATTCCTTGTTTTTTTACTCTCACAATAAAAACGGTCTACATTGTATAAGGCGCGTTTTTATTGTTTTATTTCCAGTTTAATCATCTGTCAGCCCCCTTATCTTGTAATATTGTTTTTAACCATATTAGATTTTATTAATACAAATACAGTAAGTATTTAAACTTAACAATAGCCGATACAGTGAAAATAATTAGAACAGTACTAAAAACAAGATCAAGGTGAGAGAAAAATGTTAAAAATCAATCTTATCGATAGATATTTTGGGAACATATCCATAAAGCGTTGGCGTATCGAATCCGCTATTGATTCATATGTTGGTGAGTTAATCAGGGGATATTAATACCCGCTATAGCTTTCAATACTCATAGTTATAGCCGTGTTTATTTGCTATTTTAATCATATAATCGGTCTTGTCACCAAAAACAATAATTCTATAGATTGATAACAACTTATTGATTTCATGGGACTAAAGACTAAACTGTGATTCCATTTACACAAAGGCAGGCTCACAATAGCTAATGAATATAAATTTCAGATTAACCACATCTCATGATGTGAGCGCTATTTTTCTTATTGATACTGTAGCAACACCAGAAAGACTGCTGGAAATCACGCAGTGGGTAAAGCAAAATGCGTGTTTTGTATTAGAAGCAAATGATGAAATATTGGCTTATGGTGTATTAACCCATCATTTTTATTCACATGGTTTTATTGAATTATTAATGGTAAATAACAAATATCGGCGTCAAGGCTTTGGTCACATACTGATTAATAAATTAAAAGAGCAAAGCAAAACGGATAAAATTTTCACATCGACTAATCAGTCAAATCTGGCTACACAAAAGCTCCTTGAGAAAACTGGCTTTGTTCCTAGCGGCTATATTGATAACCTAGACGATAATGACCCAGAACTCATTTACTACTATAACCGAGTTAAAACTATCTAGGTACCCTTATTATAACAACGAATTATCCATAATCCTCTGTTGTAACTGATGAGCAAAAAGCTGATATGCGTCATCACAAATGGCGCTAGGATAACTTAATACTTCGAGCTGATGAGGCTTATTTTCTGGGTAATAGCTTGGATGAGTATGCGAGTATCGATTTCGTTGAAACCCGCAATGTTGATAAAATTTGAGCCTTTTTTTGCTTATCTCATCAATTACAGGGTCAATTTCAAGAATAACTTTACCTACATTCCCGCAAAATTGTTTCAATACTTTTTGACCATATCCTTGCCCTCTTAATTCTGCGGAAATAGCAAAGTGCTCAATATAGAAATAATCATTAATTTTCCAGCAACCTATAAAACCAACAAAAATAGAGCTATTAGCAAAGTAATATAAGTAATAGTCATCTTGGCCTAATACTGCTTTACGCCCTTGATAACTTCTCTGTTCGTACAAAGGAAATGCCTTATCATAAAGTTGATTAATGGCATTTATTTCCTCAATATTTTCCCTCGACATACGGCTAGATCGTAACATTTAGACTAAACTCACTTTAATAAACCCTGTTTTTTCTTAAGAATACGGATTTTTTGTTGCCTGACAACCCGTTTATTGCCCTAAGCAGCGAAAGAAGTAACATTAACTTTTTGTTTTATATTAATATTATTCTGACTCTATTTTTACCAATAAAATATTTACTTATCGATATTGACTTTTCACACTGATACATTTAAAAATACTGTATATTAATACAGTCCTTACTAGAGGTCATTATGTTACGGATTGAAGTGTTATTTGATAAAAATGCACCACAGAAACCAAGTTCAACTGTTTTACATGCTCTTGAGTCTGAGATCTTACGTAAACTACAGAATCAGTACCCAGATATGGTCACTCGAGTTGGCTTTAGCTCTCAACAACGTGTAAATATTTCAGGTACAAAAATATCGGAGGATAAAACTCGTATTGAAGAAATATTGGAGGAAATTTGGATGGATGACGGCTGGGTTCCCGAAGAAATTACAGAATAATCGGTACCTAAATAAAGGAATGCTGTTTACTACTAACTCATTCCTTTATTTTTATAAAGCTAAAATTCGTACTAAAGCTTGTTAAGCTATTTACCCCAATCATTGGCCTGTTAACCTACTTTTTGCCTATATTCCAATTAAGTTATAACGCCCTATCCCAGTATTTAGCATGAGCCCCATTCATACCGTAATCACATTCATTTATTAGTAAATTTTTTTCCTTAAAAAATCCTTAATAACTTTTAATAAACTTGTTTTATCTTTTTTATTATCTGCAATCTTAATTTGAGAAATACATTTTTTTAGTTCTGTACAAGTTGAGATCTCACTTATCGCTAGATTTGAAATACTTACAACTGGCATTTTATTATAATCTTTAGTAATAAAAGTCAATGTTATCAGGATAATTACAATGAATATTGCTACTCCATATAAGGTTTTTTTCATTTTAATGCCCTTATTCTTAGTATGTAGGATAATCATAAACAGACTATTTTTTTATACCTTAAAGAGCGGTTAAACTATCCTTAAGATAAGCTTAAATCTAGTTAAGCCAAGAGTTAGATATGTTGTTTGTCAGTGTTTGAATGCTTATACTTGTAAGCAGAGGTGATAAAATGAATATCCTTTTAGTAGAAGACGATCTCCAACTGGGGAAGGCGCTTTGCCGAGGGCTGGAACTTGCTGGATTCAATCCATGTTGGGTACGACTACTGGCTGATGCAAAGCAACAACTCGCTTCTCGGAATTTTGATTTGATGTTATTAGATTTAGGCTTGCCAGATGGTGATGGTCATCAGGAGTTAATTGCATGGCGTAATGCGGGGGAATCTATCCCAATTATTATTCTAACGGCTAGAAATCAAATGGATAATTTGGTTTCCAGTTTAGATTCAGGTGCAGACGATTTTTTGACGAAACCATTTGCAATGCCAGAGCTTATTTCTCGAGTTAAAGCAGTTAGCCGCCGTATGGCTGGGTTTTCGTCTGAAATATGGCAATTAGATAACCTACAATTAAATCCAGTTAATCACCAAGTTTCACTTAATGGTCAATTACTTTTTCTATCTGGTAAAGAATATTTACTATTGTATGAATTAATAAGAAATGCCGATAACGTTGTTAGAAAAGTCGACTTAGAGCAACGTCTATTTGGTGTAGATGATATAGAAAGCAACTCCTTAGAGGTTCATATTCATAATCTGCGCCGTAAAATAGGAAAAGAGCGTATTATTACTATCCGAGGTATTGGTTACTTATTAAAAAAGAAGTACAGCCATGAAGGTTAAATCATTTTTTATTTATACATTCGGTTTACAAATTACCTCTGTCATTTTTTTATGGTTGTTATTAGTTGGCTGGTTACAATTTTATTATTGGCCAGCTATTCATGACGAATTAAATGAACAACAAAATATAATTACACAAGGTTTCGCTAGAACACTCAGCGTGGTTTCCGATGACCCTGAACAATTCAATGAAATAGCTGATAGCTTACAAGCCTTATATATGGAAGCCATGGAAAATGGGGATGATATAAGCTATCGCCCATTCATGTTAGTAAGGGATAAACAAGGAAATGTTTATTATCGCAATAACGATAAACTGCTTGTCCCATCTCTTAAATCAGTAGCCGAACTAACGGCTTTACATAAAGATTGGCATTTTACCTCTGCATGGAATAAAAATAACACGTTTGAAATCGTCATTGCTGAATCTTATAGTGATAGAAAATCTTTGTTAGGTACTCCTGCTGAAGGCACGGCTATTCCACTCGCTTTTATTTTAGGGATCATGCTACTTGCTATGTTAATTACCGCATATTTTAGCCTGCGTCCTTTAAGGCAATCCGCAAAACTTATTTCTAGCCGTCAGCCCGGTAATTTAACGCCGATAGAAACCAAAGAACAATACAAAGAAATTCGCCCTATTATTGCTGCTATTAATAATTTAATGGCACGTGTTGATGCCGCAAACCAACGAGAAAAACGCTTTATGGCAGATGCTGCTCATGAATTGCGTACTCCGATTGCAGCCGTTATCGCCCAATTACACTTATTAATGCAGATCGACCATCCGAAAGAAAAAGAAGAAATTATTAATGACATGCAAGAAACATTAAATCGTGCAGCGTCACTTTCCCATCAACTAATTGACCTTGCCCGTTTAGAGACTGAGGATTTCTTATTAAATAAAGAAAATATCGACCTACCTATGCTCATCAGTAACTTAATTGCCACTCATGTACCTTATGCTATTAACAAAAATATTGATGTCGAGCTTCAAAGCTCTGATTCCTTTAATATACTCACCGACAAGCTTGCTTTGAGTAATATTTTTACTAACCTGATTGAAAATGCGATTAAATATTGTCCTAAAGATGGGAAAATAAAAGTTACCCTAAAAGACCTTACTCCCTTTGGTGCCACTATTTTAGTTCAAGATAATGGACGCGGCATTCCCGAAGAAAGTCGACAGCTTATTTTTTCCCGTTTCTATCGAGTACCGGGAACAATGGAAACTGGGAGTGGGTTAGGCTTATCCATAGCCCATAACTTAGCAACAAAAATAGGCGCAGTGATTAGAGTGACGGATGGATTAGAAGATAAGGGTATCGGGTTTATTATTGACTTACCCTAAATCCAATTATGTTATTGACTTAACAGCATAGCTTCTACTTAACCTTTACAATAGCCTCTTTAAGTTAATATACTTACAATATAAAGAGGCAATAATGTCCAATGCATTAATAATTATTGATCTTATCGAAGAAATAATTGGTAAAAATGGCTTATCTAACTCAAGTTATCAACAAACTCAATCTCGTAAAATAGTCGAAAAAGCAAACCAAGCAGCAAACCATGCACGTAATCATAATATCCCGATTATTTGGGTTAAAGTTGGCTTTGCGGATAATTACCATGATATACCTGCCGGCTCCCCCATGTTTCAGCACGCTAAAAACATAGGCGCTCTAAAATTAAGTGAAAATGGCTGTAATTGGGTAAATGACTTAGAAGTTCATTTTCGCGACCTAGTAATGATTAAAAAAGGTGTATCCGCATTTGCTGGTAACCAGCTAAATAAATGGCTAACGGATAATAACATTACACAGCTATTTATTGGCGGAGTCAGTACAGTAAAAGCGATTCAAAGTAGTGCCAGACAAGCTCATGACTTAGGTTACTATGTCACAGTTTTAGAAGACTTATGCGCAGCCCCAACACCTGAGCTTCATGAGCAAAGTCTTGAGGCATTAGAAGGATTGATATCGATTTCTTCTGTTAAAGAATTTATGCAAATAAAATAATCAATCCACCTCCATATCTGCTTATTTTATTGGGTTTTTTGTAGGTAAATTTCACGTAGCCGGATTGCAATTTCTCCCGGCTCACCTTTACCAATAACTTGATTGTTTACTTTTACAATAGGCCAAACTAATGTTGTCGCTGAAGTAATAAATACCTCTTTTGCTGCTAACATATCATCTAGTGTAAAAGCCTTTTCAATAAGCTCTATTCCCTGCTCCCCAGCAAGTTCAATAACAGCCCGGCGAGTAATTCCAGGTAAAATTATATTACTCAAGCCTCGAGTTTGTAGTTGATTATCACGATTCACAATAAAACAATTACTAGAACTTCCTTCTGTAATATAACCATCTTTAATAAAAACAGCATCATCAGCGCCTTGCTGCCTAGCAAATTCTTTTGCCATTGACGCCGCAAGCAATGAAACCGTTTTAATATCACAACGTTGCCAACGAATATCTTCCACTGTGACCACTTTAATTCCAGTCTTAGCTTTTACGCTATCAATAATATTCATCTGTTGTGCGAATAATACTAAGGTTGGCTTAATACCTGTCTCTGGATATAAAAAATCACGTACTTTTGCATTACCACGAGTCAGTTGTAAATAAATAAGCCCTTCTTGTAAGCTATTTTGTTGAATTAACTGCAAATGAATCTGTTTTAACTCCGCTACGCTACAAGGCATTAAAAGTTGTAGCTCCTTGCATGAACGCTGTAAACGAGCCATGTGATGTTCAAAATCAATTAGCTTACCATTGATAATGGCCGTCACTTCATACACGGCATCTGCGAAGAGAAACCCCCGGTCAAAAACCGATACAGACGCTTGTTCTTCAGGTAAGAACTGACCGTTAACATAAGTAATCATTGAGATAGATTCCTTTATCAATCAACTTTTATCTTTTATAAGATTAACCATACACCATATTGAAATTAATGCTTTTTATCCCTTCACATATTTCATTTTTGTATGATTATTTCTCGTAGGTTTGCAGGCAAATACACTTGAACCCATTTACGCCATTTCAGCTTAAAAATATATTTAAAAATTAAAATATATTTTATGTATCACCTTGACATTAACACACTGAAAGCTAAAATAGCCTTAAGTGATCTGGATCACATTTTCATATTCGGAGTCAATGATGAATAGCATTAAAGAATTTATCAGTAGTGTACAAGAAGTTGTTGAATTGCTGTCAAAACGTTTTATGTAACTTATTTTTTAATCAACCGAACCGTTTATTTACCTCATCATTAGCGTTAATTTGCATAGTTTTTGCATAACGACCTTGAAATCAAGGTCGTTTTTTTTATTCAAAAACATTTTCAATAACTTCCGCAACTATTGCTGTTCCAACCGCAACAAGAAGCAAGTCTCTTCCACTTATTTTCCATTCATAACCTACATACACTGGTAATTGAGAGGTGAAACCCGCTGGTAGTGATTTCTTAGCAATACCTGGAGGAAGTGGTTTCCCCCGACTAACTTGTTTAGCAATACCCGGTGGTAAACCTTGATATCCGGTTAAACCATATTCAATTGCTAAAGGCCTAACGTTACCAAAACTCACGGTAAAATTAACATTAGCATTTCTTTGCTTGTCATAATATTTATTGGATTTAGCATTATTTTTTGCTTGGACATGAGCCCCTTTATTATTACCATGGATTTTCTGATGTCCCTTGCCATTTCCGGCGCCATGATTACCATTCCCTTGTCCCTGATTACCATTCGGGGATGAGTTAGCTGCTAATGGCGTAATAAAGACCGCAGGCAATAAGATGAACTGCAAGAGAAACAAACATGCCGATTTTTTCAATTTAAATGTGTTCATAACAAGCTCCTACAGAATTAGACCTACGTCGTGTAATTTATAGAACATTATGCTTAGTAATGAACCACCACAATCAGATAATGCTTATCGTAAGTAATGTTATGTAAATGTTATCCATTCACCTAACTTACAGAATACCTTCATTTATAATTGATGCCCTTTAGCCCTTATATTCAGTAATACATTTACTCATACTTAATACTACTTATGAAAATTAGGACAGTGTTTAATATTACCAATGATGAAATTTTACTATACATATGATAAGGTTTATCGATTAAAAAAGAATTTATAGCGGAACATATCTCAGAACGACATAAAAGGAGAAAACATGCAGCAGCAACTGCTAGACTGGGTACGTCAATTCAACCAAGATTATGCTAACCTCGCCTCTTTACTCATGGTGCTCGGGTTAATTCTCATAGTTGCCTGTGTATTACACCTTATCTTGCATAAGCTATTACTTCCACGGTTAGAAAAGCGTGGGCAAAAATTTGCAGGTAGTTGGCCTCACTTAATTACTCAACATAACCTTTTCAATCGCTTTGCGTTTGTTATTCAAGGGGTGGTCGTCAATATCCAAGCAACTTTATGGTTGCATCCTGGTTCAACGGCACAAGCTGTTCTTAAAGTCGGTTCACAGGCGTGGTGTTTATTATTTGGTTTATTAACGCTTTACTCTATTCTTGATATTATCCTCGGTGTATTGCAGCGGGCTGCAAGAACTGCCCACCTGCCACTTCGGGGCATATTCCAAAGTATTAAGCTAATTGCTTCTATTCTAATTGGTATCATGATCATCGCCCTATTAATTGGCAAATCTCCGCTAATTATTTTAAGTGGCCTTGGGGCAATGACTGCGGTCATGATGTTAGTCTTTAAAGACCCTATAATGGGTTTAGTCGCAGGGATCCAACTTTCAGCCAATAATATGGTGAACATTGGTGATTGGTTAGAAATGCCTAAATATGGCGCTGATGGTGCAGTCATCGATATTGGTTTAACGACTGTGAAAGTACAAAACTGGGATAATACCGTTACAACAATCCCAACTTATGCTCTCATTTCCGATTCGTTCAAAAACTGGAAAGGAATGACAGATTCAGGTGGCCGCCGTATTAAGCGTAGTGTCCGATTAGATGCCAACAGCGTGCATTTTTTACAACCTGATGAAACAGAGCTGTTCATTAAAGCCAATTTACTTGAACCTTATCTCGATAAAAAGATATCAGAAATTCAAATTTATAATTCTAATATTCCTGATGATAAAGCTATCCCATTGAACCAACGTAAGTTAACCAATATTGGGACTTTCCGTGCTTATATTGAAGCCTATTTGAAATCCCATCCGAATATTCATAAAAATATGACGATTATGGTTAGGCAACTTGAGTCAGATTCAAATGGTGTACCAATAGAAATATATGCATTTACCAATACAACGGTATGGGTCGAGTATGAACGAATTCAGTCCGATATCTTTGACCATATATTTTCTATCCTGCCACAGTTTAATTTAGCGGTACATCAATCACCTACCGGAAATGATGTTAGAATGATAGGTAAATCTACAGAAAAATAGTTAACACTTAGTGATTAGTTAATATTTCTTATTTATCTACAACTAAAGTAGTAATTTAAAGAGGGAGAAATCCCTCTTTTGCCTGCTTTCCCCTCCTACCATTATATAAAATCAAATATAGCGATAGTTAATTAAAACAGAACTACCACCCTCTTCTTGACAGAAAAAAGCCTTATAAATTATATAAATACATTTTACTTATCAGGGGTAACATTGATGTAAGTCATGTAACTCAGCAGAAACTTTTTTTAACATATAAAACAAGATAGTAATGTTGTTATTTACATATAGGCAATGTCAATGCATAAAATTAAAAAAAATACTCAATTTGGAGAACTGAGCAGGAGGGAGTTTATACAAACCTCTGCAACAGTTGCGGGTGTCGCCGCAGTTGCTGGCTCAATCACCCTTCCCTTTGCTGCACAAGCAAAAGCACCAGCAATTATGCCTGACGAAGTCAGCGAAAAAATCAGCTATAGCGCATGCTTAGTTAACTGTGGTAGCCGTTGTCCATTAAAGGTTCATGTTAAAGATGGTGTTATCAGCCGTATCTCAAATGAGACCATGTATGACGACTCTACTTTAGGCGAACACCAAATTCGTCCATGCTTACGCGGTCGCTCAGTTCGTTGGAAAACCTATAACCCTGATCGTTTAAAATACCCAATGGTACGCGTTGGTAAACGTGGTGAAGGGAAATTCAAAAAAATCACATGGGATGAAGCCACTACCATCATCGCTGAGAAGTTGAAATATACCATTGATAAGTATGGTAGTGATGCCATCTATTATCAGTATGGCTCCGGCTCTACAGGGGCGAACTTGCACGGGCGTGCAGCGTGTAAACGTTTATTAAGTTTAACGGGTGGCTTCTTAGGTGACTATGGGACTTATTCATACGCTCAATTAATGGAAATTACTCCTTATGTGTATGGCGGCATTGAAGAGTCTTATTTATCTGAGATCCAAAACTCAGATTTAGTTGTCATGTTTGGTCATAACCTTGCAGAAACTCGTATGTCAGGTGGTGGTCAATTCTATGAAACGCTAAATGCCTTGGACAAAAGCAAAGCAAAAGTGATTATTATTGACCCTCGCCGCACCGATAGTGTGACAACACTAGGCGCAGAATGGGTCCCTATTTACCCGGGGACTGATGCGGCATTAGTTGCTTCATTGGGCTATGTAATGATCCAAGAAGGGCTAACGGATGAAGAGTTCCTAAATAAATACTGTGTTGGCTGGGATGAATCTACATTACCCGCTTCTGCGCCACGCAATGCATCTTACAAAGATTATATTTTAGGTAATGGCCCTGACGGAATAGCTAAAACGCCAGAATGGGCGAGCAAACTGACTGGAATTTCAGTCGCGCGGATAAAACAACTTGCTCGCGAAATTGGTAATGCTAATCACGCATGGATTTCACAAGGTTGGGGCTTACAACGCACCGAAAATGGTGAGCAAGCCTGTCGCTCAATTATGATGTTACCGCTAATGTCTGGCAATATCGGTCGTGCAGGTACCAATACTGGTTTATGGGGTAATAGCTATGCATATCCTGTAGCGGGTTTTGGCTTACCTAACCCAGTCAAGGCACTGATCCCAACTTATATGTGGTCTGAAGCCATTGTAAGGGGTAAAGAGCTTACGGCTGAAAACGCAGGTATCAAAGGTGTCGATAAATTAAATAACGACATCAAGTTTATGTGGTGTTACTCAAGTAATGTGATTGGTAACCAACATGGTGATTTAAACAAAACCCATGAAATTCTTGCAGATGAATCAAAATGTGAATTCATTTTAGTTTGGGATAACCATGACACCCCATCAGCAAAATATGCAGACTTGCTATTACCGGATGTAACAACCGTTGAAACTAACGATTTGATTAATAACTCCTATGCAAGTGGGGCCTACCATTACTTAGTTCGCCTACAAAATGCAATTGAGCCACTATGGGAAAACCGCCCTAACTATGATGTCCTAGCTGAAATTGCTGAAAAAATGGGCGTTAAAGAACAATTTACCGAAGGGCGTACATACGCACAGTGGATTGAGTTCTGCTATAACAAAACGCGTGAAAAAATGCCGCATTTACCTGAGTTCAGTGAAACCGATGGTGCGGGTATCATCGACCGTAAATTCCTGAATAGTGCAGAAAATGTCGCACTACAGAAATTCCGTGAAGACCCAATAAACAACCCGTTGAAAACACCGTCAGGTAAAGTCGAAATCTACTCGGAACAATTAGCTGAACGTGTGAAAAACTGGGAATTACCAGAAGGTCAGCGTATTCCTGCAATTCCAGAATATTGTGTGAATAAAGAAGGCGTTGAAGCACAAGCAGCGCAACAAAAACATACGTTATTAATGACTGGCTTCCACGATAAAGGCCATGTGCATTCGTCTTATTATAACGTTGCCATGCTGCGTGAAGCGATTCCTCACCAATTTTGGCTTAACCCAATCGATGCACAACAACGTGGATTGAACAATGGTGATATTGCTGAAATTTTTAATGACCGTGGTCGTATTCAAATCAAAGTGAAAGTTACAGAGCGTGTATTACCCGGTGTTATCGCTGTTCCACAAGGTGCATGGCGAGCTCTCAATAATGAGGGGTTAGATATAGGCGGTTGTATCAACACGCTAACCTCACATGTTCCTTCGCCACTTGCAAAAGGAACGCCACAACATACCAACCTTGTTGAAGTTAAACGCGCTTAAGGAGTTAAATGATGAAACAATATGGCTTTTACTTTGACTCCACAAAATGTACTGGCTGTAAAACTTGCCAAGTCAGTTGTAAGGATGAAAAAGATTTAGATTTAGGCCCCAAATTCCGTCGTGTTTATGAGTTTGGTGGTGGTAGTTGGCAAAAACAAGATGGTATATGGCAGCAAAACGTTTTCAATTACTATCTTTCTATTTCATGTAACCATTGCTCAAACCCAACGTGTGTCGCGGGTTGCCCAACAGGCGCCATGCATAAACGGGAAGAAGATGGTTTAGTCGTTGTTGACCAATCAATTTGTGTTGGTTGCCGCTACTGTGAATTGCGATGTCCATATGGTGCACCGCAATTTGATGAAAAGAAAAAATTGATGAGCAAGTGTGACGGATGTTATGAACGAGTGGCACAAGGAATGAAACCCGTTTGTGTTGAGTCTTGCCCACAGCGTGCTTTAGATTTTGATGATATTAATGTTCTACGTGAACTACATGGCACTGAATGTGGTATTGCTCCAATGCCAGATCCTAGCCTAACAAACCCAAATATTGTCATTAAGCCACATAAAGATGCGAAGCCATTTGGCGATAAAAGTGGCGAACTAAAAAACCCTGCGGAGGTGTAAAATGCATGAATTACCACTGGTTTTTTTCACTGTCTTAGGACAATCAGCCGCTGGGCTTTTCTTGCTTGCTTATTTAAGCCGTAAAATGGGTTCGATTGACGATAACCAATTAAAAACAGCCAATATTATTGCCTTTATCATCATGATCATCGGCTTAGGTATCGGTGGGTTACACGTAGGGCAACCCCTACGTTTCTTCAATATGCTGCTTGGCGTTGGTCGCTCACCAATGAGTAATGAAGCCTTCTTAAGTGGCGTTTTTGTTGGTTGTGCTGCCGCAACACTGTTTTTCACCTTATTTTTCAAGCACACGCTATTGCGTGAGCTGGCAAATATTGCTGCGGTGATCTCAGGGCTTGCTTTTGTTTGGTCAATCCCGCAAGTCTACAATATCGCAACTATTGCTAACTGGAATACGGGCTACACCACCTTACAAATGTGGATGACCATGTTAGTCGGTGGCGGTGCGTTAGCTATTGTTATTGGTGCTCGAGGTTTAGGTATTGCATCGTTTCTGGTCGGTACATTTGCTATTTTTGCAAGCCGAGCTAGTTACCAAGCTTTCTTAACCGAAACAGGTCCGGCACTGAGTAGTGAACAAACTGGTTTTTGGGGATTTCAAGTTGTTGTACTGGCAATCGCCTTAGCGGCTTTCGTTGGTATGGCCTTAAAGCAACGCGCACCAAAAGCGACTTTAGCCACCTGTGCAGCAGCAGTATTACTAGCTGAACTTGCCGGTCGTATTGCGTTCTACAATTTGTGGCAAATCACCATGTAACCTATTGTTGTTACTATGTTATAGTTGTTTATCAAAGAACCCCATTTGGGGTTCTTTACTTTAATTTCATTGCCCTGACTAAATTCAAGCTGCCAGATATATTTTGCTTTAACTCGTTTACCCTAAATAGTTTGAATGACAGCTAGGAGACAAATGAATATAACTGAGAAAGCATACATTAGTATGCGGCCTGAATAGACGAGCGCAGTCAACACTGCTGTAGCTCAAAATATGACGGATAAATTAACGGATATAAAATGATTGATACGACATTACTGCGCATTTTGGGTGCTTGCTTCTATTATTCACCCCAATCCGAAACTTTAAAAAACTTATTCCCCGTGTTACCTGAAATCCCGACCCTATATTCATGGCAAGACGCAGAACAAATACAAGAACTTTGCACTAAATTATCAGCAATACAAGCTGATGAAATTAGCTATGATTATTCAATCCTATTTGAAGGACAAGGTAGTATGCCAGCTCCACCATGGGGGTCAGTATACTTAGAGCATGACAATACTGTCATGGGTGAATCAACGGCAGAATATCGTAATTTCTTACAAAGCAAAGGGTTAGTGACAGACACTGGGGTCCGTGAGCCTGAAGACCAATTTGGTTTAATGATGATGGCAATTTCAGCTTTAGCAGAACAAGGGCAAGAAGCCGCAATCACGGTATTATTTGAGCAACATTTATTACCTTGGGCGTACCGTTACTTAGCTCTCGTTCAGCAGTCCAAAACAGAAACACTGTTCTATCCATGCCTAGCCCAAATCACTGAGATATATTTAAAATCACTACAACAAGAATTAGGGTTATCCCCCGCGAAAGTTGAATTATTTCGCTAAATAATTAATGTTGCTAAATGAGCTTCTCAATAGATAGCTGGGGGCCCATTTAGCAATGCATTTATTCAAGTGCCTCTAAAATGAAGAGTTAGGTTCTTGTAAAAATGCAACTTCTTCTGGTGTTGATACCCGGCCTAAAATGTTATTGCGATGCGGGTAACGCCCGAATTTATCAACAATAGCCTTGTGGCGCATTTCATAATCCAGAGTCGCGTCATCACCTAACATGCGAAATAATTCAACAGCCTGCAAATGAATAAAGCTAGATTCCGAATGCATATAAGGCATCAAAATAAACTTACGTTGTGATAAGGTCAGCAAATTATAATCATGCTGTTTAATCGCCTCTTGAGCTAAAGCTAATGCCATACCATCTTGAGCAAAAGACCTTGGCGTATCGCGCCATAAATTACGTGAAAATTGGTCCAACACAATGATTTCCGCTAACCGCCCCCGTATAGACGCTCGCCAATAAGCCAACTCACCTTTAGCTGCACGCTCACAGATTTGCGAAAAACGCTGTGCTATCGCCAAATCAAATTTAGCACTTTTCTCAAACCACTGTTTGGGCGTAGATTCCTCAAACCAAAAGGAAAGCACGTCTTCCATGGTATTCATAATTTATTCCTATCACTTTTCTTAATAGAGGTTATTTAAATCCTAGTTAAAAATCACTTTAATTAATAGGCTTGAGCTCTAAAAATGGCTATTTGCAGATAATTATTTTGTTTCTTTGCGTGCTATCACTAAAAAATCATGCACTGACTACTCGTGAATTTTGTAACCGTTATTTTTACCACTGGCTATTTGTTGTTTAGTGTCAATATGGCCATTCTTCATGTCTAAATACATACATTTATTTAACTCAATGTTAGAATTCCACTTATAATGTGTGAGTAAATCAGGTGCCGCCGATACTCAATAGTCGTAATAACTCATCAGCGTTTCATATTGGTTTTATTTAAGGAAGGCAATGTAAATGGCAGGACATATGGTACTTATTGGTTGGGCATTATGGGTTAGTCCTTGCGGCACAGATTCATGTGATGCATTGCCCGTGACTGAAACCATTTTCACACAAGAGCAATGTGTCAGCCGAAAAAAATACTTAGAATCAAAACGACCAAACCTTTATTTTCTCTGCGGTGAGGTTTATCGTGATAGTGAAGAGATGGCCGTTGAAGAACAACATGCGGTTCCTGCACCACACCCACCATTAAGGTCGTTACCTAAGCGCCAGTCTCGTTAGCTTGAGCCGTTTTCCAGCCCAAGCCATACAACTATTACATGTTAGATAATTTCAGCAATTGGAGATTCCGCTTCAATAAACTCACCTTTATTTGCATGGTATTTCAGCGTTCCAGTACGATGAGCAATAATTTGCACTTCCATTTTCATCGCTTCCATTACGCCAATAACATCCCCTTCTACGACATTGTCCCCCTGAGGGATCAACCAGTTAAACAACACACCGGAGATAGGCGCATTCACCACATCAGGGTTGCTAGCAGCTTGAAGCTCACCGTTAGGTGGTATCATATTAGTTGGAGGCACACTATTTGCGGTAAGGCCGGACATTAACTGCGCCGGTAAGCCTAATTCACAACGTTTGCCATCAATTTCAATAAAGGTGCGAGTCAATTGATGGTTTGCAGATGGAATTTGGCGCTTTGCAGGGGGGATCTCCACACTAAATTCTGTTTCAATCCAACGTGTATGTACATTAAAACGGTCACAAAAGTCGGCTTGTTCCATGACCGCGCGGTGGAACGGTAATACCGATGCGACCCCCTCAATCTTAAACTCTGCTAAAGCGCGACGGGCGCGTGAAATAGCTTGTTCTCGCGTATTTCCCACCACTATCAGTTTTGCCATTAACGAATCAAATGTCCCTGGGATCGTCGTACCAGCAGCAACACCACTATCAATACGAACTCCAGGCCCTGTTGGAACATCAAAAGTTGTAATTGTCCCTGGTGTTGGCAAAAAACCATTACCTGCATCTTCCGCATTAATTCGGAACTCAAAAGCATGACCGCGAGGCTTCGGAGTCTCATTAATACTTAAAGGTAAACCTTCGGCAATACGTAATTGCTCAATAACTAAATCAATCCCTGCCGTTTCCTCAGTTACCGGATGCTCAACTTGTAGCCGAGTATTCACCTCTAAGAATGATAACGTCCCGTCCTGACTCAGCAAAAACTCAACGGTGCCTGCGCCAACATAGCCAGCTTTACGGCAAATATCTGTTGAGGATTTAATAATTTGTTGCTGTTGTTCCTCAGATAAAAATGGCGCGGGTGATTCCTCGACCAATTTTTGATTACGACGCTGCAATGAACAATCCCTTGTCCCCACCACCAGCACATTACCATGTGTATCTGCAATCACCTGTGCTTCAATGTGGCGCGGGTTATGCAAAAACTGTTCAATAAAACACTCACCACGCCCAAAAGCGGCAACCGCTTCGCGTACAGCAGAATGATAAAGTTCTTCAACTTCATGTAATTGCCACGCGACTTTGAGACCTCGACCACCTCCACCAAACGCAGCTTTTATTGCGATAGGCAAACCGTGTTGATGAGCAAATTTAACTACCTCCTGCGCATCAATAACCGGGTCTTTCGTCCCCACAACCAGTGGGGCTCCTACTTGCATAGCAATATGGCGAGCCTGAACCTTATCACCTAAGATATCAATACTCTCCGCACTTGGTCCTATCCATATTAAACCCGCATCATTCACCGCACGGGCAAATTCCGCACGCTCAGACAAAAAGCCATAACCTGGGTGCACCATCGTCGCACCTGACTTCTGAGCGACTTCAATTAACTTTTCAATATTTAAGTAACTTTGTGCAGGTGAGTTCCCGTTTAGCCCATATGCCTCATCTGCCATTTTAACGTGTAATGCATCAATATCGCTGTCTGCATACACCGCAACAGACTGGAAACCATAATCACGGCAAGCACGAATAATACGAACAGCGATTTCACCTCGGTTTGCAATCAATACTTTGTGTGTCTTTTTATTCTTGTTCATCAGTACCATCACTCCCATGTAATTCTTTAAATTCACCAAGTGGATTAAAGCGTATTCTTGCATTGACAGGAATTTGCCCTGCTAAATCTAAATGATATTCACATACGGCCCCAATAACTGGGTACCCTCCGGTTAATGGATGGTCATTTAAAAATAAAACTGGCTGGCCATTCGCTGGAACTTGGATAGCGCCTATACAAGTCCCCTCACTCGGCAATTCTTGTAATTTTTTACGCTCAAAAGGTTTCTCACCTGACAAACGCAAACCTATACGATTTGATGCGGCTGTTACCTGCCACAATTGATTTATTAGCTTATCAATAGCTTGCTCTGTAAACCAATCAGTTCTAGGGCCTAAAACCACATCAAGCACAACAACATCATCTGCATCTGGGTAATCAAATGCAGGGGTTTCTGATAAAGAAACTGCTGATATCGGTGAGCTCGTCTTAATGCTTAGTGCCTGATTAACCCTAAGAGGCGCAGGACCAACCTGTGCCAAAGTGTCGAATGAACAACTAGATAAAATAGGTTTAACATTAAACCCACCCCGTACAGCTAAATAACTGCGTACACCTTTATTTGGACTCCCAAGTTTAATCACATCCCCTTTGATTAAATGTACAGGTTGATAAGGATTAACTTGATATTGTTGATTGCTAGCGGTTGTCACCTCAATCACACAGGAGGCGCCTGTAACAGCAACTACTAAATTTCTATTTATTTGAGCTTTAAAGCCACCTTGAGTAATTTCTAATACCGCTGCGTCAGATAAATTCCCCACAATACGATTAGCACTACGTAGTGCTGATTTGTCCATACCACCGGATTCTGAAATCCCTAATGCCGACTGGCCTACTCGACCTAAATCTTGGAATAACGTCTGTAAACCCGTAGCCAACACGATTAAGTCTGCTTTCGTATTTTCAGGTTGCTCTATGCTTAGGTTCTTTGTGGGTAAACTATAACTAACCTGACTTTTCTGTGCATCAACAAAGTTGACCCGGGTCCCTGCCTGCACTAAGGCTGGTTCAGGGCGGTTGATATCCCACATTGATAACTCGGTTACACCAATTAACTGCCAGCCCCCGGGGCTTGCTTGCGGATAAACACTACTAAACTCCCCTGCCAAAGCCACTGAACCTGCGGGTATCCGCACTCGAGGTGATTGGCGCCTTGGGACATTTAACTGAGCATGCTTAGAAACCATGTACCCAAAACCCGGCGCAAAACCACTAAAAGCAACTTGATACTCATTTTGTGTGTGTCGCCGGATCACCTCATCAACAGAAACACCGAGGAACTGGGCAACATCAGGTAAATCCTGTCCATTATAATGGACAGGAATTGTCACAAGCTTGCTAGCCTTCGCTTTAGCTTTGGTGATATCCCTCAAGGAAATCAATTTAACCAAGTTGTCTTCTTCCGCAATAAACGGGTTATAGCGGACTAAAATGGTTCGCGCTGCGGGGATTATTTCTTCAACCCCATGAATTGGTATCTCTGTTAAAGAGTCTGTCAGTGCCATTGTTTGTTCAAGGCTATCCAATTCAACCATGAAGGCACTTAAATTGACGGGTAAAAATCGCAATGGGCACCTCTATATATGATATGCAGCATCAGGAACATCAGTAATAAACATATAACCGGGTGCATGACTCAAAGCAAAAGGAACACCAGACTTCATTACTGCCGCTTGTGGCGTCACTCCGCATGCCCAAAATACCGGAATTTCCCCTTTTTCAATTCTGACGGCATCACCGAAATCAGGGCGCATAATATCCTGAATACCAAGCTGCTCAGGTGCACCAACATGAACAGGCGTTCCATGAACCGCGGGAAAGCGCCCAGTAATACTCACGGCATCCGCGATGCGGTCAGCGGGGATTGGGCGCATTGAAACAACTAATTCCCCCTGCAAACGCCCCGCGGGGCGACATAATCGATTCGTTTTAAACATGGGGACATTCGATTGATCAGTGATATGCCGTATATCAATACCCGCCTCAATCATTGGCGTTTCAAATGTAAAGCTACAACCAATAAGAAAGGTGACTAAATCTGGATGTTGTTGATAAATCTCTGTCGCATCTGTAATTTCAGCAGCTAACTGCCCATTTTCCCAAACACGGTAACGTGGAATATCTGTCCGTAAATCAGCTCCGTCTGCAAGGCTTGTTTGCCAACTCCCTGCTTCGCATACATCTAGCACTGGGCAACTCTTAGGGTTACGCTGTGCGTATAATAAAAAATCGAACGCCCAGTCACGGGGCAAGGCTATCATATTGGCTTGTGTCATTCCGCGGGCAAGCCCTGCTGTTGGTTTATCATAACCACTACGAATAGCTTCTCTGGCGGCGCGTGCCGCATCAATCGCTTGTTGCGATGCCTTCATAAGTTGCGTCATTAGCTATCCCTTCTATGCACAAAACCCTGAATTTCAATGCCTTGATTTTCTAATACATTACGTACTTCCTGTGCCATTTCTAACGCACCGGGGCTATCCCCATGTACACAAATCGACCCAGCTTCAATCGGAGTAAATTGGCCATCAATTGACATCACCCCGCCTTCGTTAACCAGTTGCAACATGCGTTGTGCAACTAATTGCGGGTCATGTAAAACTGCGCCTTCTAATCGACGTGAAACTAACGTGCCATCGCTGTTATAAGCCCTATCCGCAAAGGCTTCAGCCACCACATTCAACCCACTTTCTCTTGCCCATTCAATCAATGGCGAGCCCGCTAATGCGACTAATATCAATTGATTATCAACAGCTAACATTGCATTAATCACAGCCATCGCTTGGCGCTTATCGTGAGCAATCGTGTTATACAGTGCCCCATGGGGCTTAACATAACGTACTTGAGTCCCAACGGCGGTAGCTAGCCCTTGCAGAGCGCCAATCTGGTAAATAACATCCGCCATTAATTCATCAGTAGCAATATCCATATTACGACGACCAAAACCAACTAAGTCGGGATAACCAACATGAGCACCGACCACAACCCCATTATCTTGAGCCGCTTGCAGTGTTTTTAATATGCCTTCTGGTGACCCCGCATGGAACCCACAAGCAACATTAGCACTGCTAACCACGGGAAGGATCGCTGCATCATTCCCCATACTCCATTGACCAAAACTTTCCCCGAGGTCACTGTTTAAATCGATTTGTTTTTTCATCATCGCCCCTTGGGTTACTTCAGATAATTAAAGATTGTACTGACAGACATAACACCCATATACCAAGTTAAGGCACAGGTAATAACCCCAGACCATAATAACCAACGTGGATAGTGGTATCCCGACATCAAATCAGTTCTTTTCCAACCAATATAAACAAACAAGGTCAATCCAATAGGCAAGATTAACCCATTGAAACCACCTGCAAATACTAATAATGCGGCAGGCGCTGTTCCCATAAATAAATAAACAATTAATGAAATAGCAATAAATAGGATGGTCGCGACATTACGCTGCCTTTCGGTAATTGATGATTTAAATGCCGTTAAAAAACTCATTGATGTATAAGCTGCACCAATCACGCTGGTCAGTGCCGCAGCCCATAAAATTAAGCCAAAAATACGTAAACCAAAGTTACCTGCTGCTGCCTGAAATGCTTGAGATGCAGGGTTAGCCGCATGCCCTGAAATATCAATCGTTACACCACTTGCAACCACACCTAAGATCGCAAGGAATAAAATGTAGCGCATCAAACCAACAACTAAGATGCCTTTGGTTGCTGCACTCGACACAATATTTATATTTTCAATCCCTACTGCACCTTTATCTAATAAGCGGTGCGCGCCTGCATAGCAGATATAACCCCCAACGGTTCCCCCGACAATGGTGGTTATCATGGCAAAATCAACCGTATCCGGTAATACACTTTGACGTAGAGCCTCGCCAACAGGTGGGTTTGATGCAATAGCCACAAATAACGTTAGGCCAATCATCACTACACCTAACCCAATAATGAGCCTGTCAATAAATGTGCTTGCTTTACGGGATGAGAAAATATAAATCGCCAGCAATGCACTGATTAACCCTCCCCATTTTGGGTCGAGACCAACAAGTGCATTTAGCCCTAAACCTGCACCAGCAATATTACCAATATTGAAAATAAGCCCACCAAAAATAACCAATATGGCAAGTAAATAGCCACTTCCTGGGATTGTGGCATTAGCAATTTCTGATGAATGCATTTTCGTTAATGTCACGACTCGCCATATATTTTGCTGAACAACAAAATCAATCACGATAGACGCTAAAATACCGAACGCAAATGCCGCACCTAATGTGACAGTAAAGGTTGCTGTTTGTGTAATAAATCCAGGACCTATGGCAGAAGTTGCCATCAAAAAAATTGCACTTATTAATGAAGAACGGCGGCTTTTCACATACTCTGCGGTCGTTGATGCGCTTTCTTGAGCGGCCATATGCATACTCCTCTAATAGTTATTGTTTTAATTATTGATGTGATTGTTGATGTCATGATCACTGAGGCAATTATCGTGCCATTGTTCTACTTGTTATAGATATTGTTAATCCATCTTTAATAGATTGTTGAACAATTAATATGAGATGCTGAATAAACAATCAATAAAAATCGTTATTGATGATTTAAAAACCAAGACGTGATCACTTTTTTAACAAATTATTGAGGTCGGTCTACTTTCTTACAAAATAATCAGCACCAAAATGATGCAAAATTATTTAATTTCACTATATCAGTGCAAAAAATGAGTCTAGTGTGCTCATTGTGCAAGGAAACTTGCCGCTCTAACTCGAATATGTGAATATAGCGACTCATTTAATCGCTAAATTAAAACTATTCTTTTTATGAAAAAACAACCTGTTGCACAAACCTTATCCGTGACTATTGCAGAAACTATTCGCTATAAAATTACGGCGGGAGAAATCACTCCAGGTCAGCGCTTATCTGAAGCAACATTAAGTGAAGTGTTAGATATTTCACGCAACACCTTGCGGGAAGTGTTTAGGGTTCTCACTCAAGAAGGCTTACTCACCTACGCACCAAATAGGGGCGTATTTGTTTCTGTGCCTGATATGGCTGCTATTATTGACATCTATCAAGTACGCCGCTTAATCGAGTGTGACGCACTCACTCATGCATATGCTTTACACCCCGCAGTTCAAAAAATGAAAGAGGCAGTCAGCTGTGCACGTGAGCATGAAAAAATAGAAGATTGGGTTGGTGTAGGAACCGCAAATATGCAGTTTCATACCGCGATTGTCGAGTTATCAGATAGCGAACGCCTAATTAAGCTGTATCGTAATGTTTCAGCAGAATTACGCTTAGCATTTGGTCACCTTAATGACCCCAAAATTCTCTATGCCCCTTATATTGATAAAAACCAATCTATTCTTGAATTATTAGACTCTGGTCGTAATGTAGAAGCAGCCAGTGCCCTACGTAGCTACCTTGATTTATCAGAGCGCACATTACTTGCAGCATATAAGCGCAGCCAATCCTCAACAAATTAATGCAGAATATTTTTTACGGGATAATACAACATAGATTCGATTAATTTTTCGGCAGTTAGATAATCGCCAAAAACTAATTGTTAATTAATAATATCCTCAAATTTATTTTTTATATTATATTTTCTATTCCCTGCAACAAATCAAACACTTTAAGTCATTACCTTCCCATAATTAAGTCTTATGACAAATTAATTAACATTAATAACATAATTAATTAAAAAAATAATAACCAATAGTTACTTAAATACAACACACATCTCTAACATCTCCCTTTCCTTAAAAGATACATTTAGTCATATACTTTTACACAATTACTTGTTTATACATAAAATAATAACAAAATATACATAATGAAATAAATCACCCAATGTAATCACTCTATTTTTTCGAGTTAATAGTTGTAGTTTTATCGAATATTGGTTATAAAATTTATGATAATAAAAAAGCATATACATAAATATTATTTATATAATGAGATTCCACTATGACATTAAACCAAGTAACTAAAAAGAAACCATTTAAATTTGGCCTAGGGTGGCAAATATTGGTAGCTCTCATTTTAGGCGTTATTGCTGGGGCGCTTTTACATGATAATACTGAATACAAAGATTGGCTTATTCTGAATATTCTGTCTCCAGCTGGTAAGATTTTTATTCAATTAATTAAAATGATCGTTGTTCCTATTGTTATTTCTACTCTAATAGTAGGGATAGCCGGGGTTGGAAATACAAAGCAGCTAGGGTCCCTTGGGTTTAAAACTATCGTTTACTTTGAGGTTATTACTACCATTGCTATTATTGTCGGGATCTCTTTCGCCAATATATTCCGACCCGGTGTTGGTATTGATATGTCACAATTAACACAAGTCGATATATCCCAGTATGAAAAAACAACCCAAGAAGTTGCAAGCCACCCTTCAGGGATTATTAATACTATCCTGACTTTAGTTCCTAGTAATATTTTTTCAGCAATGGCAAGTGGTGATATGCTTCCAGTCATTTTCTTTGCTGTTTTATTTGGCTTAGGGCTTTCTTCTTTGCCTTTAGAGAAAAAACAACCATTACTTGATGTGCTACAGACTTTTTCTGAAACCATGTTTCGTGTAACTAACATGATCATGATGTATGCCCCTATCGGTGTATTTGCCTTAATTTCAGTTACTGTCGCTAATTTCGGCTTTTCATCATTAGTCCCACTATTAAAATTAGTCATACTTGTCCACTGCGCAATTATATTTTTTGCGGTGGTTGTATTGGGCTTAGTCGCTCGTTACTGTCGAATAAATATTTTCACCTTAATGAAAATATTAAAAGACGAATTATTGCTTGCTTATTCAACAGCAAGCTCTGAAACAGTACTCCCTCGTATTATGGATAAAATGGAAAAATACGGGGCACCAAAATCGATTACCAGTTTTGTCATTCCAATTGGTTATTCATTCAATTTAGATGGTTCAACATTATATCAAAGTATTGCTGCGATATTTATTGCCCAACTCTATGGTATTGAGCTTTCTATCGGGCAAGAATTAATACTTGTATTCACATTAATGATCACTTCTAAAGGGATTGCAGGGGTTCCTGGTGTATCATTTGTTGTTCTTCTCGCCACCTTAGGCAGTGTGGGTATCCCATTAGAAGGCCTTGCATTCATCGCTGGTGTAGACCGTATTCTTGATATGGCCCGGACAGCCCTTAATGTGGTAGGTAATGCCCTTGCTGCACTAGTAGTTGCAAAATGGGAACACAAATATGATAAGAAAAAAGCACTTGAATATGAACAATCCTTTTAGCCATTTCAATATATAAAAAGGATAATGCTCTTTATATTAATTTATAGAGAGCATTTTTATTATTTTTATATCACCATTAATCAAATAATATAAACCCCTTATAAAACTTACTTAATTTAGTTATTTATACTTACCTCTTACTTAATAAAATTTAATTTACATCACACTTTTTCAAAAAAATTATTTTATATTCGTTTTTTGTTCATTTCTTTACTATGCTAAATAAGTCATTTTTAATTAGTACAAGCAGGAAAGAATGAACCAATTAAGAAGATTCCTTTTATTTTTAAAATTACTCCAGCATCTTATGGTACTTTTTATATTTTCATTATCATTTTTATTACTACACAACTGGTTCTAATAAGAAAGCCTCGTATTATGCGAGGCTTTCTTACAATAAAATCATTAGTCATATATTTGGTGGGTTTGCTTTAATAGCATCAAAAAATACTCACCACTTACTAATCATAATATTTAAACAGGTTATCTCACTGTTTGATTTAAATTTACTGAATAGCAAATTTATAAATACAGTGAAGCCTCCCCTTCAGGTCTAGTTTTAAAACGCCGATGAGCCCAAAGATACTGCTCAGGAGCCTTTCTTATTTCTGCTTCTAACACTGAGTTAATCGTTGTAGCATCCAGCAAAGCATCTGTTGTCGGATATCCAAGTATTTCCTTTCCCAGTATTAAGTCATATTTAACGCCGCTTTTATTTCTTAATAACGTAACAGTAAGAGTTGGCGAATGTGACAGTTGAGCAAGGGTTGATGTCCCTTTTGATGTGGAACTATGTTTAACCGAGAAAAATGGGGCAAAGATAGTTCCTTTTTTACCAAAATCTTGGTCTGGAGCAAACCATATTGCTTTACCGCTTTTTAATTCTTGAACCATGAATCTGAGATTTTTCCGGTCAATCATTCCTTTGCCGGAGCGACAGCGGCCTCTAGTCTGGATGTATTCCATTGCTTTATTGTTATGTGGCCTGTACATCGCATTAACAGGAAAACAGAGCCCCATGATCCTACCACCTAGCTCTAGCGACATAAAATGCACACCAACAATAATCACACCTTTATTTTTGGCCACTGCATCCAAATAATTTGACATTCCCTTAACTTGGAACAGTTTTTTAACTTTTGTATCACTCCAGAACCATGCTATTCCAGTTTCGAATAGAGCAATACCTAATGATTTTAAATTTTCGGTGACTAGATCATCAATTTCTTTTTTACTTTTATTTGGAAAACATAATTCTAAATTTCGCTTTATAATTGAGACTCTTCGCTTAATAAAATACCTTGAGTTTTTCCCCAAGAAGGCCCCTAACCAAACTTGCCATGTATAAGGTAACTGTACCAATAAATATAAAAGAGATACCCCTAACCATGTTACTGCATATTTTGGATGGAACAACTTCAGTGAAAACGGGTTTGTGGCGTACATTATATCTCCCAATACTTCGCCTTTGCAGAATGCACGCTATTTTAGACTGCATTTCGTCTGTTAAATTCAACATGAATGCCATAACGAATGAATGCCACAACAATATAAGCTGACTTAAACAGTGAGTATTATATCAATAATCCGTATAAACACTACCCTCAGCTATGAATAAGCAACCAAATATTTTCTCACGTTATACTTTTACCAGATAAACACTAATAGTTTTTACCTACTCATGTTAAAGCATCGCAGTGATTAGAGGGAATATGAGGCACCAACGGCTAACGTTGGAAAAATGAGAGTGGGAAGCGATACCTATTTAGTACTAAATCATCTAACTGAGTATGCAATGAAGGTCGACAAGCTAATGTTCTGTGATAGCTCAAATATGTCCCATCGACTATTTAAAGCAGTAGAATGGCCTGAATGACAAGCAAGAAAAAACCCGTTATCTCTATGAGATAACGGGTTCTTATTTGGTGCCGGCTACCGGAGTAATATTGTTGGTTTTAATTTATTGATTTATAATGAAATGATTTATGAACGATGAATAAGATACCCAACTAGATACCCAAAAACATGCGAACACAGAAAGCTTAATAGTATGAATATTGGCTCAATTTTCCATCAAAGAAAGATAACGATATTCTCTCCCTTGTAGTCCCGCATGCAACAATATATTCCAAATCAGGTGCATTTCTGTCTATCTGTAGCGTTTTTATCACAATACGGGTCTTTTCTGCCTGACTCATTTCACAGACCTTATACTCATAGTTTTTTCCAACATGACTTTCCTGTACGTTCATATTTTCACCATAAAGATTAGCGTCATATGACGAAGTGTCAGTTGGCACTCCTAGCTGTTCTATCGTTTCCTGTTGACTTGTTTTGCCGATGTCCAATTTAATTGTTAATACTTTTGTTGGTATATCTACCTTTTTCGGGCGTTCTTCAGGTTCATTAAAGGGTACTCCTGAAGACACACAGCCACTTAAAAGAATTCCCGCTACCAATGATACCATTCGACAAAACATAGTATTCCCCCTTACTATCGAATATTTAAAATAATTGAATATTTCAATATGTTCTCGCAAGGCTATTTATAAGTCAAAGAATTAAAGCAAAAGCCTAACGATAGAACCCGTGATGCCCTGCAAGAGCAAATCATAAAAAGAATTGGTGAGCGATTTGGTCCATTGAGTTTACGTGTCGCCATGAGTTCGTCACAGTCACTGACTATCAGTGGCACTAAAACAGATGATGAGAAATATTATTAAACCGCATTTTTCATACGTTGTTCTGATTCAATAATTTGATACTCTAAAATGAAATTTTTTACCGCATAAAGCATTAGTATATTCATTATCCATATGAGCATTCACATGTCAGAAAACAAGCTTAAAACTTGGTTTTTAAAAACACTGTACCGACTGTTTCGCAGTAAAAAATACCACCATAATAAAAATATTTGGTATTTATTTGATGTTTCTAGAAATAAAAACAATGAAACAACGGAAATTACGTATAAAAATAAAAGTTTAAAGATAAACATGTTTCCTGCTAGCTCAAAAACACACAAAAAATTGATTATTGTGACTACCGGCCCATCCGTGAATGAGGTACCTACCGATTTCTTTGACCAAGAGCAATACGATTTTCTCGGTGTAAATGGTGCAATCTCCCTCCCTGAAATTAAATTCCAGTTTTACTGTATCATTGACCAATCATTTGTTAACAAAAGAATCGATTTAGTGAGAAAAATTGTTAGTGATGATGAAATAACATTGTTTTGCAACTACTTATCTTTATACGAAATATTAAAACTCATTGATTTTTCTGATATAAACTGCTCTTTTAAGATATTAGATTTAATCACTGGTGGTATAGGTTATTTATTTATGGATGAGAAAAAAGTAATTAATGAAGATTACATATCCGATAACCACTATTGGTTTAATGGTTATGGCTTTTCATCTAACATAAATGAATTCGTTTTTGATTATGGCACTGTAGCTTATCCTGCGTTGCAAATCGGATATTCTCTAGGTTATGAAAAATTGTACTTTGTCGGCTTAGATATGAATAATTTCGATAAGCCTCGGTTTTATGAAAATCGTTCAAATATGCTTCCAACATCGTTAGACCATCATTTCATTACAATCCAAAATGCCTTTAATTCCGCATCACATTTCCTTGCGGAAGCTGGAGTTAACGTTATTAATTTATCGCCTAATAGTGCGATTACTTCTTTTCAAAAAGAAAATATTAATGCGTTAATGAAGAATAAAAGCACAGAAAATTCAGATAAGTAAGCGATTCGCACATTGCTTGTAGCTATATGTGATTGTCTTTTTTTACCATTGCAGCGCCTTTGCATTAACGCTATGATCACAAAAGATAATTACCAAGTGAGATAAGTTAAATGCGCTTTGCGTTACAAAATTTAAAGAAGATTAACATTCTAAATTTCTGTATTTTATTATTTTTTGTTTGTTTGTCGCATATTGCTCTTGGATATGAATTTAAGGCTATCTATGCATTCGCTGTGTTTTTATTATTGCTCGCCGTAAACGCCAATAAATTTATATACCTAACATCCATAATCCTTTTAGCATTTATCGCCGCAATTTATTACCCAACAGCCATGTTATACGGCGAGCCGAGCTTCAATATTGCAACAGCAATGCTATACACCGATAGAAAAGAATCATTCGAATTTGTTTCTAATATCCCCTATTACTACTATGCAGTGTCATTTCTCATATTACTGCTTGGTTATGCTTCGACCCGTTTCAGATTTGAAATTTCAAATAAATTTCGACTAGTCTTTATTTCAATTTTTACTATTATTTTCCTTCAAGCGCCTATAAAGACAGCCATTAGCGATCATCATTTTTCATTATTAGATACAGGCATTCCAGAAGTTAAATTTTTAAAGCAATCAGTAGCAGCCATCTCTTCAACAATTGAAGAGCACAAGCGCATTAGTGAAATGCTAGCTAAAGATGATGATTACCCAAAATTAACCAGCGCTGGAGAGTATGATACTTATGTTATTGTTATCGGCGAAAGTGTTAGAAAAGACTTGCTACATTCCTATGGATTTGAATTAGAGAACACCCCGTTTTTAGATAAAGTAAATGGGAATATTTTCACTAATTATATATCAGCTGCACCATCCACAGTTCCGTCTTTAACACACACCATTTCAGAGCATGTGAAAATTCAGAACAACATCATTACCCTCGCTAAAAAAGCCGGTTTTTATACCTATTGGATCTCGAACCAAGGCTCCATCAGTGGTGCAGATACTCCTATTGCCAGCATAGGCAAGCGAGCAGATAACCCAATTTTTATCAAAAAAGGTTCTTTCACATCTAATGAAAATGATAACGAACTTATCCCTTATATTGATACAGCTATTAAGCAACAAGTGAAAGGTAAAAAGCTGATCGTTGTTCATTTAATGGGAAGCCACACGCCAGCCTGTGAAAGAACAAACAATCAGTATGATGATTTCTATCTTAGTAACCGAGTTTCTTGCTACGTTAAATCAGTGAAGAATACAGATCGCTTACTGCGCACCATTTACAATGATTTGAAGTTAAGCAATGAACGATGGTCTATGATGTATTTTGCCGATCACGGTGTCTCTTTCTCAAATAGAGACATGCCATCTAAACTCGATTTAATTCACGGGGATGAATATAAAGAAAACTACGCGGTTCCTTTTTTTATTACATCTTATAATGATGTAAATAGAGAGTTCATTACCGCACGAATCAGTGGCATGAACTTTCTTTCTCTCTACTCTGAGTGGCTTGGTATTAGTTTGTATAAAAAAGCTAACTGTCAATTTATCTCAAATCAAGACTGCAAATTTAGCGACAGTATTTTAAATTTTAAAAATAATGTAGTCAGTTTTGATAAATTACCTAATGATATAATTCCTCATCTATAAATATTAAATGGGGCAATTGCCCCATTTCCATTAACTAATTCTATACCATCCCATCAACATGATATATGCGTTAGTTACTGTTATTGCCGAGCCAGCACCAGCGTTGCCAATCGCTCCTGTTATCGTATGTGTATGAGCCCCGCTATTTGAAGTTTCTCCACTCCACGTTTTAGACGCATCTAAATTAACTTGCGAAACAGAACTATTCACTGTGCCAGACGCAGTATTCACTTTTAATGTACGTGTAGTTTTACTAAATGCACCTTCCACAAATCCGGGGGCTTCACCTTCTGACTTTCCACCACCTAATGCAAATGCACCAGTTATGTTCATCGTACCTCGCGAATGCGTGTGACCTCCAGCGGAAGCAGTCGTGCCTGAGAAACTATGGTTGTGTACTGGCATTTGAGATGCATTTAAAGTTATCGAGTCAGATCCACCTGTAGATAAGACATTGTTACCACTCGACGAAGCTAACCGAATGGTTTTATTTTCACCAATATATTGCCATTTAGTATTAGGAAACAAAGTATTAGGGTTTTTATTTTGAGCAAACCAAACTACGATACCGACAGGGTAGATAGTATTGAGATTAACGGCATTTTGTAAGGCATCGGTAACCGCTTTCTGACTCATTACATTGGCTGTTGAACTCCCTGTTCCCTGAGCTACATTACTTGTATTGAGTTTTGTATTTAATCCGCTGGTTAGTGCCGAATTAGTTGCATAATCTCCTGACGGCTGGTAATTCTCTTTTGGTTGATATCGGCCATCACTCTCAGTTTTAGAATAGCTGTAACCTGCCGCTAAATAGCTGCCTTTTGGTTGATACTTTCCATCAGTTTCTATTTTTGAATAACTATAACCATCAGCCTGATAATTTCCCTTCGGCTGATAGCGTCCATCCCCTTCTGCTTTAGTGTAACTATCACCTTTCAGAGCATAATTACCTGCTGGCGCATAATTGCCTTTTGGCTGGAAATTGGTATCAGACTCTTGCTTAGAGTAGCTATATCCCGCAACTAGATAATTACCTAGCGGTTGAAAACGTTGGTCTGATTCTGTCTTGTTATAAACATTGATATCACCAGCAGTTAAATCAGCTTTTAATTCAGCCCATTGAGCGCCGGCAACGGGCTCTACCTCGTTATTTTCAACTTTGGACTGCCACACTTTGTTTTTATGATGAACTAAGCAGCGAATTGGGTATGGTTTACCCTCTTCGCTCCACTTTGATACCCCGAACATCTGAACTTCACCAACCGCCTCGGTGATATCGTGAAATATCCCGTTCATTTTTTCACGTTCGATATCCTTAGCTGCTGGATCTGAAACTTGGTCACGCTCATAGTCATATCCATAGCCTTGCGTGTAAGACACTGCGCCATCGGCTTGCACTTCATTGGGAATAAAAGTTCGATCCCCTTGTGTTGCAAAGGGAACTTTAAAAATTTTAGTCATTGTTTTATGCTCCGAAATTACTGCTCAGGAAGTTTTTGCGGAATTTTCCGTGGCCGAAGGATTTCTTCGTTACTATGCGATATTTGGCACCAGCACCCGATGGGCGCGGCATGAGGTCGAAGTTTTCTAGCAAAAGCCTTAGACGTTCGTCAGGGTTGTAGTTGAAGACGTAATACATGTAAGTCATGTCTAGCGGATCTAACACAAAGACTTTGCTGTCTGCTTGCCAGAAAAATCGCCGCAGAAACTCATTAATATTGGTCACTGTAGGGCTTTGAGTGAGATTGAAATAACGCATGCGGATAATCAGCCGCTTTTGCTCTACCGTCAGTGACAACCTGTAATCCGAATTACGCCGAAAATTAGCTTTGAAATTGGCTTTCTTTTTACCAAAACCAAACCCTACTTTCGTTTTATCACTCGGCGGAACATCAATCCCTAACGGTACATCGAGGATACGTGACCAGATGTTGAGCCCGAACTCATTCGCTGTATCGATGTTAAAAACATCACGGTACCAGTTACGCCAAAACTGCACTGTCGACTTATCAAAATAAGCAGATTTGTAACCAGCTAATGCTTTTAAATTGTCTGCATCTTCATATTGCCAAAGAATGGCTTTTAATAAATCCGAATGAAAATCAAATAATTGTACTGATTTCATACGATCACCACTTGTACAGCACTGCCTTTTATTCGAGCAACTTCATTGAGTTTTATCGTGTAATTATCAGATGACCAGGCTTTACCATCTGTTGAAAGCTCCACGCGTGCAATAAACAGTCTTGGCTCTACGGTGTTAATACCGGCTGAAATTTCAAAGGGGGAAACATCACGACCAACCACTAGGCCACCGTCGCCCTCGACATCACCATTTGACCAGGACTCGACCGCCTTGGGTATAATAGTCTGAGCATCCACCGTGGCTTTTTTTACTGTTACCCGGCAAAACAACACGATTTCTTTTGCTCTATCAAATTTCACAGGGTACGTTTGACCGCTAATTTTCTCCAGTACCTCAACTTCTTCACTGCCGTTAAAGACCGCACCGAGTGTTTTTGTTCTCAGTAAGGATTGAGCAATCTGATTCTTATCGCCGCCCTCAACACAAACGTAAACGCTATGAGGCACCAAGGTGATCCCGTCGATAATGACTGGCGTATCGCCATAGTTCTCCCTGAATGCCAAAAAACGCACGCCTTCCAACTCATAGAGTGCTGATGTAATCGCCTCTCCGACACTCACCGTATTTCTTGCCAATGTTTGTTTGCGTCTGCGTCGGGCATGCAAATCAGACTCTTCAGTTCGCCCTAACATCGCAGAGATCGGGTTATTCACTGTTTCCCAGCCAAGCACTGAACTGGCCACTTTATCAAGCTGTCCAACACCACATTCAATTGCACCAGTCTCAAGGGAACGCATATCGCCTGTAGCGGTGCCGTCTTACCTTGGTAAATACCCCTTACTTAAAGCTGGAACACCTCGAGTTGATGAGGAAATGGTAGAAGCTGTTGGACAATATGTTGAAACCGTTTGGTCACTAGCCACAGGTAAAGAATTACTAGTCGAACAGCGAGTTGATTTCTCTGACGTCATTGGTGTTGAGAACTCATTCGGTACCGCTGATGCTGTTATTTTAACCCCTGATGAATTGCAAATTCACGATTTAAAATACGGCAAAGGCGTTAAAGTTGACGCTGAGAACAATGAGCAATTACAACTTTATGCCTTAGGTGCCTTAGACCAATTCAGTATGCTCTATGACTTCAAAACCGTTCGCCTATTCATTCACCAGCCACGCTTAAATCACGTTTCAGAATGGGCGCTAACAGTTGATGAGCTAATTGCCTTTGGTGAACAAGCAAAAGAAGCCGCCGCGGAAGCAGTTGTTACCTACTCAATTGCAGAGTGCGAAGGGGCTAATACTCTGCCAATAACTTGTTTTAACCCTGGTGAAAAACAATGTCGTTTCTGTAAAGCTAAAGGCGGTTTATGTGCCGCGGAAGCTCAACATGCCCTTGAGTTGGTAAAAGGTGATTTTGTCGATTTAACCGCACCGCTTGAGGGGCAACTGAGCTAAGCGCCACAGCGTATTACTGTACTTGAGCCGGCACAGTTAACCGAAATTTATAAAGGACTCGATTTCGTCGAAAGCTTCTGCAAAAACCTACGTGCTCGTGTCGCTGATGAACTTAATGCGGGACACACCCTACCGGGCTTGAAACTGGTCACTGGTAAATTAGGTAACCGGGCATGGGGTAACGAGACCGAAGCCGAAGCGACATTAAAAGGCTTTAGACTTAAGCGCGAAGAAATGTACAGCATGAAGTTGATTAGTCCAACCCAAGCCGAAAAGCTAATCAAGAAGGATAATCCTCGCCGCTGGACAAAATTAGAGTCGCTCATTACCCGAGCTGAAGGTAAGCCTGTTGTTACACTCGAATCAGACCCACGCCCTGCTCTTGTCCTCACCCCTGAAAACGATTTTGACGATGTGACCGATGAGTCACTCGCCGCTGACCTCATTTAATTAAAGGTACCCAATATGAAAGTTAAATTATCCAACGTCCGTTTGGCATTCCCAGATTTATTCGAAGCAACCCAAGTTAACGGGCAAGGCGATTACAAATTCCGCGCTACGTTTCTCATCCCCAAAAATCGCACAGATTTAATCGAAGCGATTGAAAGTGCAATTAAGCAAGTCGCTACAGCAAAATGGGGAGCCAAAGCTGATGCGGTTCTCAAATCCATTCGCGGTAACTCAATGCGATTTAACTTCCGCGATGGTGACGAGAAGATTGAGTATGACGGCTATGCAGATCACATGTACATCGGTGCAAGCAACAAAGCGCGACCACTGGTTATTGACCGTGACCGCACTCCGTTAACCGCACAAGATGGTCGCCCTTACTCTGGCTGTTATGTCAATGCAACTATCACTATTTTTGCCTATGACAACCAAGGCAAAGGCATTTCAGCTTCGCTAGGTGGTGTTCAGTTCTTCCGTGATGGTGATGCCTTCGCAGGTGGCGGTGTCGCGAGCGAAGATGACTTCGACGACTTAAGTGTCGCCGAAGAGGAAGAATCATTGATTTAATTAGGCTTGAATGCGCTGGCATCAATTTCTGCTAGCGCATTGTTTAATTTCTCCACCGGTTTAATTCTATTATATTTACTAAAAAACATTAGTCCGAAAGCCTCTGACATTATTGCTAAAGAGCCTAAATAACTTTCAATAAAAATAGATTTTTTATCTGGATAGGAATCAATTAAAAATAAAAGATATACAAAAACAAACATTAATATAAAAGAGAACAAAGAAATACAAACACTCTTAATATTCTCTCGCCTCAACTTAACAAGATCAACAGAAGCACGTTCACTATCAACACTTACAAATCCAATAACTCTTTTTAAGAGAAAGGAATCAATCTTTTTTTTTGTATTTAAAATTACAAACATAAATATTTTACCCGAAAATTCATCTCTTATTTTTGTAATTTCAAAATCTATAGCATTTTTAATTTTTCTGATTATGAAGTTTTTAGTAATCTCACCAGGTTCTTCCTTTGGTAACTCATTATACTCATTATAATAATTAAGCAATTTAGCTCGCTTATTAGCGGAAAATTTCAATAACCACTTAACTGCTATGCATATATTTCCCACTATGGCCCCTAATGCCGCTATAAAGGCAGGAACCAACGACAAAATTTCACCTATAGATAACTGCTTCATCAACTCCACTTAATCCTCTCCTAAATAAATTATGAAAAATACACTCTGGCTCGACCTCGAAACATTTAGTGAAAAGCCAATTAAATACGGCACGCATTCTTATGCAGAAACTGTTGAAATTATGCTTTTTGCTTGGGCGTTAAACAATGATTCCGTTAACATTTGGGATATTACAGATAAATCCCCTATGCCTACGGAATTAAAGAAAGCATTAACAGACCCTAACACTATTATTTATGCACATAACAGCCATTTTGACCGCACGATGCTTAATCATAGCGGTATCAAAATAGATGTTAGCCGCTGGCGTGATACTATGGTTCAGGCACTAGCGCACGGTTTACCCGGTGCTTTAGGCGCACTATGTGAAGTGCTTGGTGTGCCTTTGGATAAGGCCAAGGATAAAGAAGGTAAAGCCCTAATACAGTTATTTTGTAAGCCTCGCCCTAAAAATTCAGCATTGCGTCGCGCCACTAGCAAAACTCATCCTGAAGAGTGGAAACGTTTTGTTGCTTACGCAGGGTTAGATATCGAAGCCATGCGAGAAGTGCATAAACGTTTGCCAAACTGGAACTATCGCGATAATGAGTTAGAGCATTGGCATCGTGACCAACGAATTAACGATCGCGGTGTGTGTATGGATATTCAACTCGCCACTGCAGCCATTGAAGCTGTTGAGATTGAACAAAAACGTTTGGCTAAATTAACCCAAAAGCTAACCGATAATGAGGTACAAGCGGCAACACAGCGCGATGCTCTGCTACAACATATCTCTGCCGCTTTTGGCGTTGACCTGCCTGACATGCAAAAAAGCACATTAGAGCGTCGTATCAATGACCCTGATATTCCTTTGCCGTTACGTGAGTTATTAACCATACGACTACAAGCCAGTACCACCAGCACCAGTAAATACAAAGCGCTGATGAATGGTGTAAGCTCCGATGGTCGTTTACGTGGAACATTGCAATTTTGCGGTGCCTCTCGTACAGGTCGTTGGGCAGGTCGCTTGTTTCAGCCGCAAAATTTACCAAGGCCAACACTCGACCAAGACACCATTGATAACGGTATCGAAGCGCTAAAAGCAGGATGTGCCGACCTTATTTATGATGACATTATGCAACTTACCAGTTCAGCTTTGCGTGGTTGTATTATGGCGCCAGAGGGCAAAAAGCTAGTCATTTCTGACCTTTCGAATATCGAGGGACGTATGCTCGCTTGGCTAGCGGGTGAAGCGTGGAAGATTACCGCGTTCAGTGAATTCGATAAAGGCATTGGCGCTGACCTCTATAAATTAGCTTATGCTCGAGCATTCAATATCGCCCCTGAAGATGTTGATAAGCACATGCGCCAAATCGGTAAAGTGATGGAACTTGGCTTAGGTTATGGCGGCGGTGTTGCTGCTTTCTTAACATTCGCCCTCACCTATGGCCTAGATTTAGATGAACTTGCCGAAGCTGCATTACCTAATATCCCACCAAAAGTGAAACACGATGCGCTTAGCTGGTATAAAAAATCGGTTGAAACCAAGAAAACTTATGGCCTTAGCGAAACCGTGTTTATTACCTGCGATTCACTTAAACGTATGTGGCGAAATGCTCATCCCGAAACGGTCTCTTTCTGGTACGAATTAGAAGATACCGTACGTCGGGCGATTGCCTCACCGGGGATCACTTTTCCTTGCCGTAAGCTTAAAGTTAGACGCGATAAAGCATGGTTACGTATCGTTTTACCTTCGGGTCGTGCAGTTTGTTACCCATCCCCACGTAATGATAACGGTCAAATCAGTTATATGGGCGTTAACCCTTATAGCCGCAAATGGCAACGTTTGAAAACCTACGGTGGGAAATTGGTGGAAAACGTAACCCAAGCTGCAGCGCGTGATGTTCTCGCAGGTAACATGCCTATCATTGAAGATAATGGCTATGACATAGTGCTCACAGTGCATGATGAGGTGCTGACTGAAGCACTCGATAATCCCGCATTCAACCATGAACATTTATCAGAACTACTCGCCACTAACCCCGAATGGGCTCTAGACCTCCCACTAAGTGCAGGAGGCTTTGAGGCTTACCACTACAGGAAGGATTAGAAATGAATATTGTGGATATGTGGGCAGCGGGAGCCTTAATTACTTTTATTGGGCTTACTCTCTACTCAAGAAAAGTAAAAGATAAAGCTAAAAAGGTTCCTTTATTAATTAACATCCTACTATCAGGTTTTTGGCCTGCCGCCTTAGCTATCAGCGCTATCGCTTGTTTCAACGCACTATACGAAAAAACAATCGATTACAAAGACTAACTTTTTTATTACGGAATTCCCCTATGACATTCATAAACAACGATAGCCCGTTGTATTTCCGCGCGGCTCGGGATGCTATTCGTCTTGAACAAGCAGGGAAATACTTCGAGGCTGCTACGGCTTGGTTACAAGCACACCGACTCTCTCGAGCAAGGAACAATCAAATTTGGAGTGAGCGACGCTCTGATTTCTGTATGAAACAACTTAAACGCGAAATGTATAAAGGCACGAGTAATGAGCAAAGTACGTGAAGATGTAATCGAAAGGCACTTGGTCAATGAAGTGAAAAAAGCAGGTGGTATCGCTTATAAATTTACTTCGCCCGGTCGTCGGGGTGTGCCAGATAGGATCGTACTTTTGCCTAATGGCAAAATCATTTTCGTTGAGTGCAAAGCCCCCGGTGAAAAGCCCCGCCCCGATCAGTTACGGGAACACGCGAGGCTTTTTGCATTAGGGTTTCATGTTGTCGTTTTGGATAGTAAGGATTTAACTGGAATTTTATAAATTAAATAATAAGATATATCAATCTTTTCTAAAACAAGAGCAATGAATATGTCTGGGAATAAAGCTAATAAAGGTAAAAATGACCTAAGTAATATAGATAAAAACACTCTAGAGAATGGTATTTCTGATGAAAAGCGATGTGGCGTAATTATGCCAATAGCTAATACGGAAGGTTATCCACCAGGTCATTGGAATGATGTAAGAGAAATAATTTATGATGCCATAAACAAAGCAGGATTCGAACCTAATCTTGTTAGTTTTGATATAGATGTTTCAACTATACATAAAAGAATTGTTCAAAATCTATATTTCAACCCAATTGTTGTCTGCGATATAAGCAGCCGTAATGCGAATGTAATGTTTGAATTAGGAATGCGCTTAGCCTTTGATAAACCAACTATCATCATTAAAGATGACAACACCCCATATTCTTTCGATATAGCAGGAATTGAGCATTTAAATTACCCACATGATTTAAGATATAAAAGTATTGAAGAATTCAAAGATATTTTGATTAATAAAATCAAAAATACAATAGATTCATATAATAAAGACCCTGAAAATTTCAGTGTTTTCTTAAAGCACTTTGGGGATTTCAAAGTACCGAAACTCGACCAAAAAGAAGTTTCTATTCAAGAAATTGTACTTGATGAAATTAAAGAAATAAAAAACCAAATAAGAACCTTAGAAATTAAAGATAAAAACTTAGATTCAAGCAACTCTTTATTCCCAGAATATACTCTAGGAGTTAAATTCGAGAATAGTTTAAAGTTACCTCTCCCTAAAGAAATAAATAAAAAAAATATAAATGAGCTTCAAGAAAAATTAAACAGTTATATATTAACTAAAAATAACATCAAACATTACACGATAGACCAATATCTTGATGGTAGTTATGCGTTAAATTTTGCTGGTAAATTTTCTCCCGCAAGTAAACATCAAATTAAAATATCAATAGACCAAATTATTGACTCCCTATAAAAATTTCTGTCCTTAATATTTGAGTGTTATTAAGGACAGATACCTTAAGGATAAACATGAAAACTCTCACCCCACGCCCGTACCAAGATCTCATACTCAGCCACGAAATTGATATTAAGCGCTCGAACGTGTGGGCGGGCATGGGTATGGGTATGGGCAAAACAGTATCAACGCTCACCGCATTAGAAGATTTGTTTATGGCGGGAAGTGAAACACAACCAGCTTTAGTTCTTGCGCCTTTACGGGTAGCAAGTTCAACATGGCCAGACGAAGCGGTTAAATGGAATCACCTACGCAATATTGATGTTCAACCTATTATTGGTACCGCCAAAGAGCGTATGGCGGCTATCAAAAATACCAATGCGAGCGTATTTACTATTAACTACGACAACCTTGTTTGGCTAGTTGAAATATTTGGTGATCATTGGCCTTTCGGAACCATCATTGCGGATGAGAGTACAAGGCTAAAATCGTTTAGACTTCGTAAAGGGGGCAAACGTGCCGCAGCACTGGCGAAAGTTGCTCACAAACATGTACATCGATGAGTAAATTTGACGGGAACCCCTTCCCCTAATGGGTTGATTGATTTGTGGGGGCAAGCATGGTTTGTCGATCAGGGTCAACGTCTTGGTAGGACTTATAGCGCTTTTACTTCACGTTGGTTCAATAACATTCAATTCCCTGGTCAACAGTGGTCTAAGTTAGAGCCTTGGCCTTTTGCTCAAGAGCAAATGCAAGATGCTTTACGGGATGTCACAATCTCCCTTGATGCCGCTGATTGGTTCGATATTGAAGAGCCTATCCATAACATCATTAAACTCGAACTTCCTACCAAAGCCCGAAAGCAATATCAAGAAATGGAAAAAGAAATGTTTCTTGAGCTGGAGCATGAAGGTATTGAAGCGCTAAATGCAGCGGCTAAAACGGTAAAATGTTTGCAAATTGCCAGTGGTGCTATCTATACCGATGATAGTAAAAATTGGGTCGAACTGCACGATGCCAAAATTCAGGCGTTGGAAAGTATTATTAGCGAATCAGGCGGTATGCCAATTCTCGTTGCATATCACTGGAAACATGACCTAGAACGCCTATTAAAAGCCTTTCCTAATGGCAAGAATTTAGATGCTGATCCCCAAACATTACGCGATTGGAACGCAGGCAAAATATCGATTCTGTTTGCACACCCTGCTAGTGCCGGACATGGCTTAAATTTGCAAGATGGTGGGAATATTTTGGTCTTTTTCTCACATTGGTGGGATTTGGAACAATACCAACAAATCATTGAACGTATCGGCCCTACTCGACAAATTCAAGCTGGTTATAACCGTCCTGTATTTATTCACCATCTTATCGCAGCGGGAACTATGGATGAAGTTGTTATGGAACGCCGTAATTCTAAGCGCGAAATACAAGACCTTCTATTAGAAGCAATGAAGAGGAAATAATACCGTGAAAAAAGATGAGCTAATTAAAGCTACACGGCAAATTAAATATGAATCACGCGATGCTATGAACAGTATGGATGATGATTATATTTCATTCCCTGCAGAGCTGATTTATAGAATATGCGATAAACTGCTCAAGTACCAACAACTTAGCCCCTACGCTTGGGAATATCGGAACGCTCGAGGCTTAAACTTTACCAAAGACAAAAAGCAAATCGAGCTTGTTAAAGAATATTGCCCTGATGCAAATATCATTGAACTCTTTAAATTAGATAATAGGTAAATAGGATACTAACATGATTGAAGCTAAAGAACGTGACGACGATTTACTCACAATGAAAGAAGTCGAAAAATTAGTGACTCTAAAAAAATCGACTATTTATGAAATGATCAAACGGAAAGAATTCCCCTCACAACATAAAATTGGTGTGCGTGCAGCTCGCTGGCTACGAGGGGAAATTAATGAATGGAAACAACAACGGACTGCATCTTAAATCAAATAAAGCTTATCAATATAATCTGCATACCACTGCAGCATTTCTCTCCGCCCTTCTAAATATTGGGCATGGTTATATGTTCCTCGAATAACATTCTTGTCTACATGAGCAAGCTGTAATTCTATCCAATCAGCGGGAAACCCTTGGTCGTTAAGAATGGTGCTCATTGTATGGCGAAAACCATGCCCAACAATTCGACCTTCCCAACCTATCCTTTTTATCATCGCATTAATTGTGTTTTCGCTCATCACCTTCATAGGATCTGAACGATTAGGAAACATATATCTAAAGCGGCCCGATAATCGACTTAACTCTTTCAATAAAATAATCACCTGGTCAGACAAAGGAACAAGGTGATCTTTCCTTTTCTTCATCTTATCTCTAGGTATTGACCACAGCCGGGCATCAAAATCTATTTCTGACCATTCACCAAATCTTAGCTCTGCCGTTCTTAGCCCAGTAAGCATTAATATTCTGGTTGCCAGTACCGTAGTTGGGTCGCCACTATAATCAGATACCTCCGATAAAAAATCAGGTAGCTCATTAGCTATCAGAAAAGGAAAACGAGTAGATACATGCCCTTTCATTGCACTTTTTAGTTCAGCCACCGGATTATACTTAGCTCGCCCTGTCGCAATTGCATACTTAAATACTTCACTTGTCCAACGCCTAACTTTACTCGCTTTTTCAGTGGCGCCACGTTGCTCTATCGCAGATAACGCTTTCAAAGCATAAATGGGTTCAATGCTATCAACAGGCAAATCCCCAATGACAGGATAAATATCCATCTTAAATGCTTCGAGAATATCCGAAGCATACCCTGCTGACCAACGTGATTTTTTAAATTCATGCCATTCAATCGATAATTTTCGAAATGTATTCTCTATATCAGAAACGGCTTTAACTTGTCGGGCTTTAACGGGGTCAACACCTTCTAAGACTTTGCGTCTCGCTTCGTCACGTTTTTGTCTTGCTTCTGCTAAAGTAATTTCCGGGTAGACACCAATAGCATACATTTTCTCTCTACCCGCAAATTGATAGCGGTAACGCCAATATTTTGCGCCATTGGTTCGAACAAGTAAAAAAAGCCCTGCACCATCGGAAAGCTTATAGTCTTTTATTTCAGGTTTCGCGGTTTCTACTTGGCGAGCGGATAATTTCATAATAGGTACCCAGTTTCCTAACTCAGATACCCATCTTTGTACCCATTTATGCAGAGGATTGCAATGGATTAGGCTGGAATTCACTGGATAAAAACACAGTTAAATTTGATTGAAATAAGAAAAAACCCGTTATCTCTATGAGATAACGGGTTCTTATTTGGTGCCGGCTACCGGAGTCGAACTGGTGACCTACTGATTACAAGTCAGTTGCTCTACCAACTGAGCTAAGCCGGCGAATATGGCGGAGAGATAGAGATTCGAACTCTAGGATGGTTTCCCATCGGCGGTTTTCAAGACCGCTGCCTTCGACCGCTCGGCCATCTCTCCATGGGGCGCGATTATGGAGGAATCCCGACGCCTTGTCTACCCCTGAAAGTAAAAAAATTGATTTTTTTACTTCGTTTGGCTAATCTTCACTCAATTACTCTCTATTTGCGAAAAATAATGGTAATATCTGTGCAAAATCGGTGTCTATCATTTCTCTAGGCGTATGATTTTTAACCTAATAATTTTTAGCCTATGGGAACGCACGCTACAGTATGTACAAACAATCATCATTAAAACCAAGCACTCTTTCACGTATTTTTGCTGCGTTTATTCTGTTGTTAATTGTGATGCTGTTTTTATCACTATTTAACTACTATCAAGCATGGGTGCAAAACCGCCAGACCTCATTAAGTAGTATGGCCACTAGGTTAGCGTATCAAATCGAAGACTACCGCTACCAAGCTAGCCACATTTATAAGCTTGCCAATGATAAAACAACTCCCACTGCTATAGATAAACTTTCCGTGACAGAAATGCGCCATGATATTTTTTGGTTAAGTAGTGCAAACCAAACTATTGATGCGATTGTATTTGGGAATAATAAAAAAGCGAATAATGTATTAGCCACTAAGCTAGCTGATTATATGGAGATTGTCTGGGGTGCACGCAATGAATATAACTCAATGTATTATCTTAATGGGCTAGATAATACTTTAGTTTTAGTAACTACTCATTCAATACTTAAGCCTGAACTACGTTTTAAGGAAAGCTATCTGACTCTAACTGCTGAAGAAAAGCGTGCGGATATGTTGACTCAATCGACACTGTTAGATAGACGAGAAATTATATCTAATATACAAAAGTATTCTCCAGATAACCTCTTCTATTATACTTATCGCTTGATGTTCAACTCTCCAGGGCAGCTAACCAGTGTTATTTCGTTTGATATTTCCATTAATTCGCTGATCCCAGCAAGCCTTAATGGGGATTTTTTCACCATTAATACACGCCCATCAAGTACTGGCAGTAATGAGTCTCATACCTCTTGGGTTGGAACAAACCTAATATTTTCGCAACCTATTGAAGGGACTAGCTATCAGCTTTATTATCATACTTCATTAAAAAACATTATTTTTAATATGGTGAGCTTTAACCTTTGGTTAATGACAGGCATGCTCATCATGATTTTCCTTGCTTTGTTGATCATGGCTTTTATTCGTAAACGACTTATTTCTCCCAATACCAACATGCTACAAGAACTCCATTTTAACGAAGCGCTAAACAATGCCCTGATTAACCATATTGCCTATGGTATTTTAGTCTACGACTTTAATGCCAACAAAAAAATCCTTAGCAATAACATTGCAAATCAATTACTACCTTCAATGGATTTGGTTCATATAAAAGAGATGGCAATCGAAAATCATGATGTTATTCAGGTTTCGATTGAAAATATTGTTTATGAGATCGTACTTGTTGAAAGTGCAACCAAAGCAAATACTGTCATGTTTATTATTGTAGATAAAGACAAGGAAGCTCTCACTCAAAAACGCCAAGAACTAGCCAACCGTGAATATAAAAAGAATATCCAAATGCGCAAGGTTGTATTTGAAAATATGTGTAGTGAAATACTTCCTGCCCTTATCCAAGTTGACGACCAATTAACTAAATTAGCTAAAATTTCAGGTGAAAATAACCAAAAATTTGTTTTAGAAATAGAAAGTCAGCTATTTTATATTAACCGTTGGTTTGAAAATATAGGGTTGCTAAATCAGCTAGAATCAGAAACAACTCCACTAAAAAGTGAAAAAATTTCGATTGCAAATGTCGTTAATCAGTTTTTGAAACAAAACCTATCGCGTCTTAATAATAAAGGGTTAGCCCTTTATTTTCATAACAATATCAATCCTGATTCATTAATTGAAACCAATTTGGCTTATTTACAGCATCTAATACAACTCATTTGGGATTATTCTATTGCAACAACCTCTTTTGGGAAGATATCTTTCACGCTATCTTATGATTCAGAAAAAAGAGTCGTTTTACTTAACATTAGAGATAGTGGTTCAGGGCTTAGTAACCAAGAACTTAATAACTTGCAAAGTCCTTTTCTTGGGAAAATACTAAATTCATCTCACTTCACTCGTTCTGGTATGACATTTTATTTATGTAAGTTATTGGTAAAGAGGATGAATGGGACATTTTCGATTCGTACTAGCGATGCGATAGGCACACATTATGAGATTACACTTCCAGCGACCAATGAACTCCTTGTTAAGGATTATCCTGCTTTATTAGAGGATGTCTACGTGCGGTTAAATATTCATAATGCAGATATTTCGCGTATTATCAGAAATACCTTAGCCAATTATGGCGCAGAATTTCTTGATTTAAATGAAAGTTCTCCGCATACGGATTGGGATCTGTTGATCACTGATAATAATGAAGAATGTTTTGAACACATTATCAAAATTAATGGTAATCTTTCTGGAATGCACGAGTTGCAACCTCACTACATAGAGGTTAATTATAACTTTGCTGATGAGCTTATTAGTGCAATTTCATTACTTATCGAAAATTCGGATAGCGAAGATGAATGTTCACGCCTACCAGAACCTAACGAGGTTGAATCTCAAACTTCATTATCTAACCCTGATGGAGAAATGGAAAATGCAATTAAAAGTTATCAATTAGTTTTAGCTAACAGTGGATATCGAGATTTGTTCATAACAACAGTACCGATAGATATTAATAAACTGTATAATAGTGAAAGTGTTGAGGATTTGACCGAATTGAAAAACACTGCACATCGTTTAAAAGGAGTTTTTGCTATGCTCGAATTCACAGTTCTTCATAAAATTTGTGAAGATTTAGAGCGTTATATAGCAGATGAAAACGGATTGGAAATAAGAAAATGCATTAGCATGCTGGATAATTCAGTCAAAAAACTAATGCCAGAAGGTAACCAATAAGATGAATAACCTAAATGTCATTGTTGCCGATGATCACCCTATTGTTCTTTTCGGTATCAGAAAATCACTTGAACAAATCGAATGGGTGAATATCGTAGGTGAATTTGAGGACTCAACCTCTTTAATTAATAACTTAGCACGCTTAAACGCTGATGTTCTAGTTACTGATTTATCTATGCCAGGTGATAAATACGGCGATGGTATTACGTTAATCAAATACATTAAACGCCATTATCCTGACCTTTCAATTATTGTTCTCACCATGAACAATAATCCAGCCATTCTAAGTGCAATTCTAGAACTGGATATCGAAGGTATAGTGTTAAAACAAGGCGCACCAGCAGATTTACCTAAAGCATTAGCGGCCTTACAGAAAGGTAAAAAGTTTACTCCTGAAAGTGTGAGTAAATTGTTAGAAAAAGTCAATGCGAGTGGTTACGGTGATAAACGCTTATCGCCAAAAGAAAGTGAAGTTCTGCGTTTATTTGCTGAAGGTTTCTTAGTCACTGAAATTGCTAAGAAGCTTAATCGTAGTATCAAAACAATTAGTAGCCAGAAAAAATCAGCAATGCTGAAATTAGGCGTTGAAAATGATATTGCCTTACTGAACTATCTTTCTTCTGTCAGCATTGATAACTCGCCTTCAGAGTAATATTTAAGTTCTTTTACTACACGATAAAAACCCGGTTACGGGTTTTTATTTTTTACTCCATTCATTTTTCAGCAAAAACGGGTCAATGTCTCGCGCAAAATAGCAATAGTGGTTGGTTTTGATAAACAATCATTCATACCCGCATCGATACAGCGTTGTTTTTCCTCAGCCATCGCATTCGCTGTTAGTGCAACAATAGGTAAATTATATTCTAAGCGGCGTAACTCTCTTGCCAATTGATAACCATCCATATTTGGCATGTTGACGTCCGTTAAAATAATATCAGCATGATGGCTATCTAAGTATTTCAGTGCATCTAATCCATCCACTGCAGTACCCGTTGTAAAGCCGATGCTGGCTAATTGTTCACTCAAAAGCATCCGATTGATTGGGTGGTCATCAACAATAAGTACATGGTATTCACCCAAAGAAAAATCTGCCATTAGTTGCTCATTCGAGCTAACATTTTTCTGTGAATTCTCAACGGTTTTCATAATAACTTTATCAATTAATACGGGTAACTTATCTAATTGATATGTGTTATAAACCCATTCATTTGATTTTGCTTCATAAAGATCACCTGCGTAGAAGCTCGACAACTGAATATGATGAGTGCTTCTCACTTCCCCTTTATGCTCACAATCGGTTATCAACAGGTCATAATCGATTGTTTTGTCGATAGAGTTATTAGTTACTACTATAAATTTTTCATGTGCTAATAGCCGTGATAGGAAATTCATTAAGAATTCGTTTTGGCACGAAATAGCAATACGATAGCCTGTACGATAATCGGGAACCGTTTTTTTAATGTACTCTTGCCCATAAAGTGGGATACGTATTGTGAATGAACTTCCAAGACCTATTTGGGAACTAACTTCTATATCACCATCCATTAGGTTGATTAGTTTTTCACATATAGCTAAACCTAAACCTGTTCCTTTGTGTCCGGTATTGTTTTGGTCATGTACTTGAAAGAATGGGTCAAATAATTGCATCACCACTGCTTGAGTCATGCCTATCCCTGAATCTCGGATTTCGACCTTCAAATAATTCTCATCTTTCCAAACATACAACAGTACAAAACCAGATTCCGTAAACTTAATACTGTTATTAACAATATTAGAAACCACTTGCTGTAGCCGTACTGAATCATTGAGAATTAAATCAGGAATGTCAGGCTCAATATAAGAATACAACGATATTTTTTTCTTGGTCACTAATGGCAAATAGTTAGCTAATACAAATGCAAATACTTCCCGACAATTAAAAAGTTTATTTTCTATTTTCAATTGTTTAGATTCAATTTTAGAAAAATCCAAAATATCACTGATGATTTGCAACAGTAATGAAGAAGAATTATCCATTGTGGACACTAAACGCGTTGCTTTTTCGGATAACTCATAACGTTGCAATAATTCAATATTACCGATGATCCCATATAGCGGTGTTCTTAATTCATGACTTACCGTTGCTAAGAACATCGATTTTGCATGGTTAGCTTGCTCTGCAGCATCAGCAATATCTTGCAATGATTTCTCCATTTGCACACGGATACTGATATCAATTAAAACACAAATCGCGACATCTTCATTTTGATAACGAGAATTCACAAAGCTGATCTGTAAATGTGTACCATTTGTTGTCACAACATCAATATAATTACTCGCTTTCTGGCGAATAATTGTCAAAATCCGCTGCTTATCATCATCACTTAATAAGCGAAAATAATCATGAGCTAGCTCATTACTTAGAATATTGCCACCATCCGTTAACCGTAAGATAATGATCCCCACAGGCGCGGAGGCCACAATTTTATGATTAAATTGTTCATGTTCTTCGAGGCGAATAGCGGTATTCGCAGCTGGCTCCAACATTTTTCTTTCTAACAACCAGATTAGAAAGAAAATAAGCCCACCAGTAAAAATATTAAGTATTACCCCGTAGAAGATAGTATCTTCTAAGCTCGCGAGTATTTGAGATGTTGCTATTGAGAAAATAACCGTTACTTGAGAAGGGGCTAAACGCTTCTTAAAAATTAATTTTGAATAATCAGAATTAAAGCCAAAAAAAGAAGGCTCTGCGATATTCAACAGTGCTGAACTTTTAGGATTCATATCTACCGGTGAATATAAAACAGGTTGGTTATAATTATTCACCATCAATATTTCAACTGCTTTATTTTTACTTATATTAAATTGATTCAAATTGATTGAGCGTTCTAAACCAATAAAAGCAAGCAACATCTCTTTATGATTAACAGGTTGAATTAGATAGACTTGGCCGTTATCGGGTTGAGCGCCATGCACAATAGTGAACAAATTACGCTCTTTGCCTCTCAGCCTTAGTCCCTGATAGGTGCGTACACTCTCATAACTCACTTTTTTCAATATCTCAATATCGGATATTGTAGAACGGATCGGATAATCCACCATACAATAACTTCTTGAACCGACTAAAAATACATGATTTAAGGCTTGTGGAGCCGCAATACTATCCTTCCAGAAATAATTTAATTGTTCGAAAGCATGTAAATAATTTTCAGCTCTATTCCTAAAATAATCACAATCTGTATCGGCGGTTAATTTATAAAAAGAATAGTTTGATGCACTAGGCAAATCCATAAAACTTGTAGATGTAGCCTTTCCATTCCCAGACTCTTGTAATTTAGTTTTATATTGTTCAGTCATTGACTGAATAGAATTTAAGGTCGCACCGGTTTGTTGAATATAAGCCTGAAGATTCTCATGCCCTGAATAAAATTGCTGACGTATGTCAGATTTATACTCATTGAATTGTGAATAAAGAAAAAATAAAGTAATAAAAACGCCCATCCCCCACAACATCAAGCCGAGGATACGAAATAAATCTCGAGAGAGTCTAAGTGATGTTTTAAACGAGGGTAAATATCTCAAGCGCCTTCCTGTATATTCGATACCATGACCGTTAATTATACTCGATCACATGATAAAAAAGCGATAAACATGAAAAGTAATAAAAACCATGAGAGATATCAATTAGAAAAGTAAAACGGGCAGCGTGATCGGCTGCCCGTTGAGTAGATTAAACGAAATGATTAATCTTGTTCATTGATGTCTGCATCATCCACACCATTTTCCATGGTGTTTTCGTCTACATTTTCATCATCTAAACCTTCATCATCTTCCGTTTCAGCAACGCGCTGTAAGCCAACAACTTTTTCGTCTTCGGCAGTTCTAATCAGAGTAACACCTTGAGTATTTCGACCAACAATACTGACTTCTGACACTCGAGTACGAACTAACGTCCCTGCATCAGTGATCATCATGATTTGGTCAGTGTCATCGACTTGAATGGCGCCAACTACATTCCCGTTACGTTCACTCACTTTAATGGAGATAACCCCTTGAGTTGCACGTGATTTTGTTGGATATTCTGCTGCTTCAGTACGTTTACCGTAACCATTCTCTGTTACAGTCAGGATATGGCCTTCCCCTCGAGGAATAATTAAAGAGACAACTTTATCGTTATCCATTAATTTTATACCACGAACACCTGTTGCAGTGCGCCCCATCGGTCTTACTGCATCTTCAGCAAAGCGAACCACTTTACCTTGCGCAGAGAACAACATGACTTCATTTGAGCCATCGGTCAAATTAACACCAATGAGTTCATCACCTTCATTTAGGTTAACCGCAATAATACCTGCGCTTCTTGGACGGCTGAATTCTTGTAAAGGCGTTTTCTTCACCGTACCGCTTGCAGTCGCCATAAACACGTTGTAGCCCTCTTCGTACTCTCGTACAGGTAAGATAGCTGTAATGCGTTCGTTTTGTTCAAGTGGTAATAAGTTAACGATTGGACGACCACGAGCACCACGGCTGGCCTCTGGTAATTGGTAAACCTTCATCCAGTATAAGCGACCACGACTTGAGAAACACAAGATGGTATCGTGCGTATTGGCAACCAAGAGGCGTTCAATAAAGTCTTCGTCTTTCGTCCGCGCTGCCGATTTACCTTTCCCTCCACGACGCTGTGCTTCGTAATCAGACAGAGGCTGATACTTCACATAACCTTGGTGAGATAACGTAACGACCACATCTTCTTGATTGATTAAATCTTCAATATTGATGTCCGCGGTATTCTCGGTAATTTCAGTACGTCGAGGGTCATTATATGTATCACGAATAATTTCTAATTCTTCGCGAATAACTTCCATCAAACGTTCAGGGCTGCGCAAAATAAATAACAGAGCTTCAATTTGAATTAAAAGTTCACGGTATTCTTCGAGTAATTTTTCATGCTCAAGACCCGTTAACTTTTGCAAACGCAAATCAAGAATAGCTTGTGCTTGTTGTTCAGTAAGGAAATATTGACCATCATGAACACCGAACTGTTCTTCTAACCATTCTGGACGAGCCGCGTCATCACCTGCACGCTCTAGCATCGCAGCCACATTACCAAGGTCCCAAGACCTTGCTATCAGCCCTGCTTTGGCTTCTGCTGGCGTTGGTGCCTTACGGATCAGCTCGATAATTGGGTCAATATTCGCTAATGCAATCGCTAACGCTTCAAGTATATGAGCTCTATCGCGTGCTTTACGCAGTTCAAAAATGGTACGGCGTGTAACAACCTCACGACGATGACGAACGAAAGCAGCAATAATATCTTTTAGATTCAGTATTTTTGGTTGGCCTTGATGTAAAGCCACCATATTAATGCCAAAAGAAACTTGCAGCTGAGTTAATGAATACAAGTTGTTTAGGACAACCTCACCCACCGCATCACGTTTTACCTCAATGACAATACGCATGCCGTCTTTATCTGACTCATCACGTAATGCACTGATACCGTCAACACGTTTGTCTTTGACTAGTTCAGCAATTTTTTCAATCAAGCGAGCTTTATTCACTTGATAAGGTATTTCGCTGACAATGATGGTTTCACGGCCACTTTTCTCATCGACTTCGACTTCTGCACTAGCACGGATATAAACCTTACCACGCCCTGTACGATAAGCATCGATGATACCACGACGACCGTTGATGATGGCAGCAGTCGGGAAATCTGGGCCCGGTATGTGCTCCATCAAACCTTCAATACTGATATCTTCATCTTCTATATAGGCAAGACAACCATTTATAACTTCCCCTAAATTGTGAGGAGGAATATTAGTTGCCATCCCAACAGCAATACCTGACGACCCATTAACTAAAAGGTTAGGGATTTTCGTTGGCATTACTTCAGGAATTTGCTCTGTTCCATCATAGTTTGGAACGAAATCAACGGTTTCTTTTTCAAGATCAGCCAGTAGCTCATGAGCAATTTTCGCCATACGGATTTCCGTATAACGCATTGCCGCAGCTGAGTCTCCATCAACTGAACCGAAGTTTCCTTGACCATCCACCAGCATGTAACGCATAGAGAAAGGCTGTGCAAGACGAACGATAGTCTCATAAACAGCGAAATCACCATGTGGATGGTATTTACCGATGACGTCCCCGACTATACGGGCAGATTTTTTATAGGGTTTATTCCAATCATTTCCCAATACATTCATCGCAAATAGTACTCTGCGGTGTACTGGCTTCAGTCCATCTCGAACATCCGGAAGTGCACGGCCGACAATAACGGACATTGCATAATCCAAATACGAACTTTTAAGCTCTTCTTCGATATTAACTGGTGTGATTTCTCTGGCAATCTCGCTCATGGAACCACTGTCCCTCATAACTTCGGATTCAAAGAGTAGAACTATACCACAATTCGCCAATTTAATAAAAATAAGAGACGGGTATTTGTCTTTCAAGCTATGTATAATAGCGGAAAATTAAGTTTATGTGTCCGAAACTTGAAGGTTCTGCAATGAATAGCTGCGATAACTCAGTTATTGTCTGCATTTTAACCTTCAATAATAAACGGGCGCCTATCACCTCCCCTATTAAAATCAGGCTATCAATAATAGGTCTATCGGGTAATAGGATCAAAATAGGAGCTTCTTTAATGAGTGATACCCAAACCCCAGCGTATCTTAATGTCGATAAACAAGAAATTGAAAAATTTGAATCCATCGCGTCCCGCTGGTGGGATTTAGAAGGCGAGTTCGCCCCTTTACACCGTATTAACCCATTACGTTTAGGGTACATCATGCAACGTGTAGAGGGGATTTTCGGTAAAAAAATTCTTGATGTAGGCTGTGGTGGCGGCATTTTATCAGAAAGTATGGCGCGTGAAGGTGCTGAGGTTACTGGCCTAGATATGGGCGCGGAACCTTTAATGGTTGCACGTTTGCATTCGCTTGAGTCAGGTATTCCTGTTGAATATGTTCAAGAAACGGTTGAACAACATGCGGATAAACACCCTCAAGCCTATGATGTTGTAACTTGCATGGAAATGCTAGAGCATGTGCCAGACCCACAATCTGTCGTCAGAGCCTGCGCAAAATTAGTTAAACCAGGTGGCCATGTTATTTTTTCTACTATTAATCGTAATAAAAAAGCTTGGTTGATGGCAGTTGTTGCTGCAGAGTATGTGATGAAAATGGTCCCCAAAGGGACTCATGATGCGAATAAATTTATTCGCCCATCAGAATTGATTAGCTGGGTCGATGAAACACAGTTAAAAGATAAACATATCATAGGGTTGCACTATAACCCTATGACTGATAAATTTTGGCTTGGCCCAAATGTGGATGTCAATTATATGCTGCACACGATCAGCGAATAGTCTGTTAGTCGCGAAAAGAATAAATCGCAAGCAGTACGTTTAAGAAAGCAGCAAACGATCGCAATTTACAAAATTTATTTTAGTCCTCATGTCGGAAGCTTTTTTTTTATTAGTTCCTTTTACCATGCAGCTTACCGACATGATCTATTTTCTTATCCAACCAGTTATCCACAAGAACCCCGCAATTTGTTCACTTGATAAAATCGCATATTAACATTATCTTGTTATGGTATTCTCAACAAACTACTACATATAGTAGTAAGGCAAAACATAACACAACTAGTCTCATGGCATTTAACCATGGGCTTTTTTATGTTTGCATTACACTATTTGTTGTTCAACCAAGGTGCATTTGCTCATGAACCAGAGTCTGTTAGTCACAAAACGTGATGGACATAAAGAACGCATTAATCTCGATAAAATCCACAAGGTAATAACCTGGGCTGCTGAAGGCCTCAGTAACGTATCTGTTTCTCAGGTGGAGTTACGTTCACAGATTCAGTTTTATGATGGGATCAGAACTTCTGATATTCACGAAACGATGATCAAAGCAGCAGCCGATTTGATTACTGGTGAAACACCAGATTACCAATATCTTGCCGCACGTCTTGCGATATTTAACCTACGCAAGAAAGCCTATGGCCAATTTGAGCCACCAGCACTGTATGCACATGTAAAACACCTCGTTGAAATGGGGAAATATGATAAGCATTTGCTGGAAGACTACTCCGAAGCAGAGTTCGAGCAAATGGATAGTTTTATTGACCATTGGCGTGATATGAATTTTTCCTATGCTGCGGTTAAACAGCTCGAAGGCAAATATTTAGTACAAAACCGCGTAACTGGTGAAATATACGAAAGTGCGCAATTTTTATATATATTAGTCGCGGCTTGTCTATTTTCACATTACCCAAAAGAAACACGTCTTGATTACATTCGCCGTTTCTACGATGCCGTATCTACCTTCAAAATTTCACTACCTACGCCAATTATGGCTGGGGTACGTACACCTACGCGTCAATTTAGTTCTTGTGTTCTAATTGAATGTGGAGACAGCCTTGATTCTATCAACGCCACATCAAGTGCCATTGTCAAATATGTTTCACAACGTGCAGGAATTGGTGTAAATGCAGGGCGTATCCGTGCATTAGGTAGCCCTATTCGTGGTGGTGAAGCATTCCATACTGGCTGTATACCATTTTATAAGCACTTCCAAACAGCGGTTAAATCTTGTTCTCAAGGTGGCGTCCGCGGTGGTGCAGCAACATTATTCTACCCAATCTGGCACTTAGAAGTTGAAAGCTTATTGGTTCTAAAAAATAACCGTGGTGTTGAAGGTAACCGTGTTCGTCATATGGACTACGGCGTTCAGTTAAATAAATTGATGTACGAACGCTTGATTAAAAACCAAGATATCACGTTGTTCAGCCCATCTGATGTGCCTGGTCTTTATGACGCTTTCTTTGCTGATCAAGAAGAATTCGAACGCTTGTATGTGAAATATGAACAAGATGAAAATATTCGCAAGACCGCCGTAAAAGCCGTTGAGCTATTTTCATTAATGATGCAAGAGCGTGCATCTACTGGTCGTATTTATATTCAAAACGTTGACCACTGTAATACACATAGCCCATTTGACCCACAAGTTGCACCCGTTCGTCAATCGAACCTGTGTTTAGAAATTGCATTACCGACAAAACCATTAAATAACATTAATGATGAAAATGGTGAAATCGCGCTATGTACACTTTCTGCTTTCAACTTAGGTGCAATTGAAAGCCTTGATGAGTTAGAAGAATTAGCCACGTTAGCTGTCCGTGCGTTAGATGCCCTACTCGATTATCAAGATTACCCAATTATTGCAGCGAAGCAAGGGTCTATGGGCCGTCGTACCTTAGGTATTGGCGTGATCAACTATGCTTATTATTTGGCAAAACATGGTGTTCGTTACTCCGATGGCAGTGCAAATAATCTAACGCATAAAACCTTTGAAGCAATTCAATATTACCTGTTGAAAGCCTCAAATGAACTAGCAAAAGAGCAAGGCGCTTGCCCATGGTTCAATGAAACCACTTATGCACAAGGTGTGTTACCGATCGATACTTATAAAAAAGAACTCGATAAGTTAACTAATGAGCCTTTACATTATGATTGGGAAGCACTTCGCCAAGACATTAAACAACATGGTCTGCGTAACTCTACATTATCTGCTTTGATGCCTTCTGAAACATCATCCCAGATTTCAAACGCAACCAATGGTATTGAGCCGCCACGTGGTTACATCAGTATTAAAGCATCTAAAGATGGCATCTTACGTCAGGTCGTCCCTGATTACGAAAATCTTAAAAGTGCTTATGAACTGTTATGGCAAATGCCTTCAAATAGCGGTTATTTACAACTCGTTGGTATCATGCAGAAATTTATCGACCAGTCGATATCTGCAAACACAAACTATGACCCAACTCGTTTCGAGAGCGGTAAAGTACCAATGAACCAATTGCTAAAAGATTTATTGCTCGCCTATAAGTTTGGTGTGAAAACACTTTACTATCACAACACCCGCGATGGCGCGGAAGATGTGCAAGGTGATCTGGAAGAAGTTGTTGAGTCAGCAGATTCCGATTGCGAAGGCGGCGCGTGTAAAATTTAATAGGAATGGTTATGTCACATACATATACAACGTTTTCACAGAAGAAAAATGACCAAATGCTGGAACCGATGTTTTTCGGCCAGCCGGTTAACGTGGCACGCTATGATCAGCAAAAATACCCTATTTTTGAAAAACTGATTGAAAAACAACTGTCATTTTTCTGGCGACCAGAAGAAGTTGACGTGTCGCGCGACCGCATTGACTATAATGCATTGCCAGAACACGAAAAGCATATTTTCATCAGTAATCTGAAATACCAAACGCTGCTTGACTCTATTCAGGGTCGCAGCCCAAATGTGGCTCTGTTGCCATTAATTTCAATTCCTGAGTTAGAGACTTGGGTAGAAACGTGGGCATTTTCTGAAACTATTCACTCACGTTCTTATACGCATATTATTCGTAATATCGTAAATGACCCTGCCATCATTTTTGATGATATTGTTGAAAATGAAGAAATTTTAAAGCGTGCAAAAGACATTTCTGGTTTTTATGATGACCTAATCGAAATGACTAACTACTACCATATGTTTGGTGAAGGTACTCATAATTGTAATGGCAAGCAAGTCACCGTTTCTCTACGCCAACTTAAAAAGCAACTTTACCTGTGCTTAATGAGTGTCAATGCCCTAGAAGCCATCCGTTTTTATGTTAGTTTTGCTTGTTCATTTGCTTTTGCTGAGCGTGAACTGATGGAAGGGAATGCAAAAATCATCAAGCTAATTGCGCGTGATGAAGCGTTGCACCTAACCGGTACTCAACACATGCTTAACCTATTGCGTTCAGGTCAAGATGACCCTGAAATGGCAGAAATTGCAGCGGAATGTGAACAAGAATGCTACGACTTGTTCGTACAAGCAGCGGAACAAGAAAAAGAGTGGGCTGATTACCTATTTAGTGAAGGTTCAATGATTGGTTTAAATAAAGATATTTTATGCCAATACGTTGAATACATTACTAATATCCGTATGCAAGCGGTAGGTTTGAAATTACCTTTCGAAGGGCGCTCCAACCCGATACCATGGATTAACGCATGGTTAGTTTCAGATAACGTACAGGTCGCACCTCAAGAAGTTGAAGTTAGTTCTTACCTAGTTGGTCAAATTGACTCTCAAGTCGATACCGACGACCTGAGCGACTTCGAACTGTAATTATGGCTAGCCATAAAATCACCCTGCGATTAACGCAGGGTGTTCAAGTCCCCTTCCATACTGAAATCCATTCGTGTTTATTGGAAGCTCTCGAAGATAGTCGTGTTCCTGTCGAATATCAATGCCGTGAAGGCTACTGTGGTTCATGTCGTGTGATGTTATTACGTGGAAAAGTCGGCTATAAGCGTAAACCTTTGGCATTTGTTCAAGAAGGTGAAATATTACCTTGTTGTTGCCACCCGCTTTCTGACATTGAAATTGGTTGATAGTTTAATATCGTTAGCGATTGCATGGTAATTGACTTTCCATGCAATCGCTTTTCATCTTATGAGATTGCTATCGGTTTATAGGTAACCATATAAAGCGGCAAATACCCAGCCAAATACGCAAGAGACGCCCACCCCAATTAACCCCGGCAAGATAAAACTGTGGTTGATAACAAATTTACCGATACGTGTTGTTCCTGAGCGGTCAAATTGAATCGCTGCAAGGTCACTAGGATAAGTTGGTAAAATATAATAACCATAACAAGCTGGCGCAGAAGCAATAATATAAGCAGGGTCAACACCAATTCCTAATGCGATAGGCACAACCGCTGCCAATGCCGCTGCTTGTGAATTAACGAATTTAGACACCAATAGTAAAATAACCGCATATGCCCATGGGAAATCCTTAACTAAAGAACCAAGTGTTCCTTTGATCTCATCCATGTGTGCACCAAACATGGTTTCAGCCATCCATGCGATACCATATACCGCGACAATAGCAATCATCCCTGAGCGGAAAACTTCATTCTTCGATATTTGCCCTGGATTAGTTTTACAGATGATAATAATTAGCGCTCCTGCCAATAACATAAACATCTGGATCACTAATACCATAGAAAGTGGTTTACCATTCACTAGTGGTCTTAATTCAGAAAAAGCGCCTAATAATGCAACGACTGCAATAGATGCTAGGAAAATCCACATCGCTACCCAATTAATTTTAGGCAATTTTTTATCCAGTAATGTCACACTGTCACCATATACATAATCATGGTTTTCAGGGACAGAAATAAACTCTTGGAATACGGGGTCTTTATCAAGATCTTTCCCCCTAAACCAACTAAAGATACCAATAGCTAAAATACCTAATAATGTTGATGGGATAGTAATGGCCAATAAATCTAGAAATTCAAGAGATTGCCCGTTTATCGTCACCCCATTTAACATTGCAACGAGTGAAACAACAGCCACTGATACAGGGCTAGCTATAATCCCCATTTGTGCACCAATACTACTTGCAGCCATTGGTCTTTCTGGACGAATATTGTTTTTAATCGCTGCATCATAAATGATAGGTAAAATAGTATAAACAACATGCCCTGTACCACACAAAATGGTTAAAATGCATGTCACAAATGGTGCCACAATAGAGATGTATTTAGGGTTTTTCCGTAGTAATCGTTCTGCAATTTGCAGCATGACATCTAAACCGCCTGATGCTTGTAACGTTGCTGATGCGGCAACAACAGCAATGATAACAAGCATAACATCAACAGGCGGTTTTCCTGGCGGTAAGCCAAACCCAAAAACTAAAATTACGAGACCAACACCACCCAAAAGCCCTAACGCCATCCCACCTTTTTTTGCTCCGTAAAACAAGCAAACAAGGATAATGGCAAGTTGTATCATGAAGTCCATAGTTTCATCCTTTATAGATATGTCTGCCTATATTATCCGGATGATTTATATTCATTAATTTGATTTATGATAATTTCAAAATCAATTTAATTTTATTTTTTATGCTTTTGTTATAGCCTCATCACACAATTCACCTTAAGTAACTGCCATACTGCCCAGTTAATTAGTCTATATAGAAAAATCAATTAATTACCCTCTATTTTTTAACATATGCCTCCTCTTTGAATTTACGTTTATCTCTCATTATTTTTTCATTTAATTAACCTGTATTTATTTAGCTATTCTTTTAGTCTCAACTAAATTTAAGGTGTAAATATATATATACACCACCTGTAATTTACATTTGACAGCGCACGTGCGATCGCATAATCTGCTGCACTTATTAATAAATTAATTTCAATTAGAGGAACTTGTGAAGAATCGTACGCTTGGCAGTGTGTTAATCGTTGCAGGAACAACAATAGGGGCTGGGATGCTGGCAATGCCACTTGCTGCTGCAGGTGTCGGTTTCACAGGCATCGTCTGTTTGCTTGTTGGTTTGTGGATGTTAATGAGCTATACCTCATTGCTATTAGTTGAAGTATATCAACATAACCCAGCCAACATGGGATTAGGGTCTGTTGCTAAGAAATATCTAGGTCCCACAGGGCAAATAGTAACAGGCCTCAGTATGCTGTTATTAATGTACGCCTTAACGACTGCATATATTGGCGGTGCCGGTGTTCTAATTTCAGACAGTTTTTCTTCATGGTGGGGTATTAACATTTCGACGGATACTGCCATTATTGCGTTCACAATTATCGGGGGTGCGATTGTCTGCATAGGCACCCACTCTGTAGACTTTATTAATCGAATTTTATTCACTGCAAAAACTGTTTTTTTAGTGATTATGTTAGTCGTGATGATGCCCCATGCCGAAGCTATTAACTTAAGCACAATGCCAGTTGAAAAAGGCCTACTTCTTGCTGCCGTGCCCGTTATATTCACTTCATTTGGGTTCCATGGAAGCGTGCCTAGCTTGGTGAACTATATGAATGGTGATGTGCGTAAATTACGTATGATTTTTATTACGGGTAGTGCTATCCCACTAGTCGCCTATATTCTGTGGCAAATCGCAACGCTTGGGTCAATTCCCTCTCATACGTTTATCGGGATCCTTGCGCAACAATCTGGCCTAAACGGGCTACTGACTGCAATCCGTGATGTTGTGGCTACACCCCGTGTAAATATCGCTGTTAGTTTATTTATGGATTTAGCCTTAGCGACTTCCTTTTTAGGTGTTGCCCTTGGCCTATTTGATTATCTTGCCGACCTATTTAAGCGCAGTAACCACCTATTTGGTCGCATTCAAACAGGTTTATTAACCTTCATACCGCCGCTGTTAGCTGCCTTATTTTTTAGCAGTTTCGTGCAGGCCTTAACTTATGCTGCTGTTGCACTGTCTGTTCTTGCACTGATTATCCCTGCGCTCTTAACCTTACGGGTGCGTAAAGTTGAAACGCAAGGTGAATACCAAGTTAAGGGTGGCACACCAATATTAGGTTTAGTGCTACTTTGCGGTATCGCTGTCATCGCTATCCAATTTGCTATTGTTGCTGGTTTTTTACCAAACGTTGGATAAGCTCTCGATAAAGTAAAAGACTTCAATATCATGCCATTTGAAGTCTTTTACTCAGGATTGAGTTTTATTGTTATTACCTTTATCCATTAACCCAATCATTCATCATTCCTATATTTTACTCTGCGTTAATACACCTCTTAAAATTTACCTCCAAAATATCACCCCTTATCAGTAAATAATACCGAGCAGACAACTTTGTCTGCTTATTCTATTGTGGTGTAGTGACGTTACTGCTTGTTATCATTGGCTGCCAATAAGGATAATTGGATGCAGAAAAAACGGATATCTACTGCACATGATGCCGCTTTTAAAGGCTTTATGACGAAAATTGAAAATGCCCGAGACTTTTTTGATATTCACCTCCCTAATCATATTAAGTCATTATGTGATTTTAATACGCTAGCCCTAACTAACTCTTCATTTATTGATAAACAACTGCGCTCACGTTTATCCGATGTTTTATATTCAGTGCAAACAACCCACGGAAAAGGTTACCTTTATCTTTTAGTCGAACACCAGTCAACCCCAGATAAACTTATGGCTTGGCGTTTAATGCATTATGCGTTTTTAGCGATGAACCAACATCTGCAACAAGGTAATAAGACGCCCCCTCTTGTGGTGCCAGTTCTTTTTTATCACGGTGGGCGGTCTCCATACCCCTATACGCAATTATGGACGGATTGTTTTACACTCCCAGATATCGCTAATGGGCTATACACACAGCCATTCCCATTGGTAGATGTCACGGTAATAGAGGATAGTCAATTGGTTAATCATCGGAAAGTCGCTGTCATGGAGCTGGCGATGAAACATAAGTATTTACGGGATGAATTTCAGCAAGTTCTGCCGCTCTTGGCACAGGCACTTAATCAACACTATAATAGCGATAATGATATCGTGACTATCTTGAATTATTTGTTCATTGCGTTGGACTCCACTAATTTCGAACATATTGTGCAGGCATTGGGGGAGCAAACCGAAAAACATAAGGAAACTATAATGAATATTGCACAGCGGTTACAGGATAAAGGCCGCCAAGAAGGTCTACTTGAAGGCATTGAGCGAGGGCGTGAAGAGGCAACAATTGTTTTGGCGAGTAATTTACTTAAACAAGGGGTTAGCCTAGAAATTATTATGGAAAGCACGGGGTTAAGCCGTGAAGTACTGGTTTCATTACAGTAACCCTCTAACGGCTATTAGTATGTGCAATGTGAGCGACATCGTAATAAATAAGCTTAGTTATTATTTTGTTTCAAGCGGCTTTTAAATAAAGAATATTTATGATAATAAAAAATAAGGTGGAATTATCAGTTCCCAATCTAAGGGGTTAATCCCGGATTAGGAACTGATTAAAATACGAGAAAAGTTTTAAAATGAAAGCCCTGCTCCCACATACCAACCATCTGCAACTTTATCACTGTTGTTGCCATGGCTACCTTTCATTTCAATTAACCGATACCCAGCATCAATAGATAACGGCTTGAATACCGTGTAACGTGCGCCCGCTTTAGCTTCCACGTACGATTTGCTGCCTGATGTCAGTTGCTCAGGAGCACCATAAGCTTCACCATAAATATTTAATGAAGGCAAAGCTTGCCAATTTACCCCACCACCAACAGCTAATGCAGCACCATTACTATTGTTATCAGGCGATAAATATAACCCTTTACCACCAACATGAGCAGAAAAAGGCCCAATTGGCAAACCAAATGTAGCGCCGAGGCTCCCCATTTGACCATCATGGTCACTGCGCGCCCAAGAACCATTAAACGCTAAACCGGCATTTGGGTTACCCAACCCAGCGGACAATTCCGTAAAATGTTTACCTGCTTGAGCACTAACTGAAACTGCCTGTGCAGTACCAACAAAAAATGGCGACATGGCCGCTGCTAATAACAATACTTTGCGCATTATCTTATCCTCTTCAAATTATTACATGCGGATACTACGCGAATTTTACGTAATCCTCAGTCTTTATTACTCAGATTTACTCAAGCTATACATAAAATACGACAAATTCTCAAATAATTTTATCAAATCAAAGGTATATCATTCAATAACAGTAATATGAATACCACTATTGCCATGTTAATCACAGTAATTGGTCATATTAATTAGATTATTAATACCATGGTAATTATACTGGTTTATAGGTTCATTGTAGTAATGATTTTATTTTTTTACAAAAGATTAACTTATTAGTTAGGTTTGTGTAGTCATTTAATCCAGAATTAGGAGTATTTTGATGAAAAAGAAAGGGCTTACTACCGCTTCTGGCGCTCCCGTCGCCAATAATAATAATGTCATGACCGCGGGTAAACGCGGCCCTATGTTATTACAGGATGTTTGGTTTTTAGAAAAACTGGCTCATTTTGACCGTGAAGTGATCCCAGAAAGACGCATGCATGCAAAAGGTTCAGGCTCATTCGGTACCTTTACGGTGACACATGATATTACCCGTTACACAAGGGCAAAAATTTTCTCACAAATTGGAAAAAAAACCGAAATGTTTGCCCGCTTTTCTACCGTTGCAGGTGAGCGTGGTGCCGCAGATGCAGAACGTGATATCCGAGGTTTTGCACTGAAATTTTATACAGAAGAAGGTAACTGGGATATGGTTGGTAACAATACCCCAGTTTTTTACTTCCGTGACCCCTTGAAATTCCCTGATTTAAACCACGTGGTTAAGCGCGACCCACGCTCTAATTTACGTACTATGGAACATAAGTGGGCATTTTTCTCTCAGTTACCTGAATCTTTGCACCAATTGACCATTGATGCGAGTGATCGAGGCATCCCTCAAAGTTACCGTCATATGCACGGTTTTGGTAGCCATACTTATAGCTTTATCAATAGTGATAACGAGCGATTTTGGGTCAAATTCCATTTCCGCTGCCAACAAGGCATCCAAAACCTCTCTGATGAGCAAGCAGAACAATTAGTCGGTAAAGATAGAGAAAGCTCACAACGTGATTTATTTGAATCTATTGAAAAAGGTGACTTTCCTCGCTGGAACTTACAGGTTCAAATCATGCCTGAGAAAGAAGCATCGCAAGTTCCTTATAACCCATTTGACCTAACTAAAGTCTGGCCACATAAGGATTACCCATTAATTGATGTTGGCTATTTTGAACTTAACCGTAACCCAGATAATTATTTTTCTGATGTCGAACAAGCAGCATTCAGCCCAGCAAATATCGTCCCGGGTATTGGTTTCTCACCAGATAGAATGTTACAAGGGCGTTTATTCTCTTATGGCGATGCGCACCGTTACCGCCTTGGCGTCAACCACCACCAAATCCCTGTAAACGCACCTCGCTGCCCATTCCACAATTACCATCGTGATGGAGCTATGCGTGTGGATGGCAATAGTGGCAATAATGTCACTTATGAGCCAAATGAAGCAGGCTTATTCCAAGAACAACCGGATTTCAGTGAGCCGCCATTATCTATCGAAGGTGCTGCTGACCATTGGGATCATCGTGAAGACCAAGACTATTTCAGCCAGCCTCGCGCCTTGTATGAACTACTGGATGATGCAGAACATCAAAGAATGTTTAAACGTATTGCGGGGGAACTGATTGACGCAACAGAAGAAACCCAAATACGCCAAATTGGGTTATTTAAACAAGTTCACCCTGAGTATGGTGCAGGCGTGGAAAAAGCATTAAACGCTCTGAAAAAATAATTCGCTTGAGTGGCAGGAGAATCCCTGCCACTTTTTAATGACTAAACACTGCCTTTGTATATAGCCAGTGTTTTACTTGTTGGCGAGAAACTTTGATCCCGCCAGCTTTCAGCTCAGGAGCTAAATAATAAAACGCTGTAGGATATTGATAGGAGGCGAGTTTATCTTTCAACCAATCTGCCAGTTTATTTAAATCCGTTGTTTCATTAATTTCAATGACTGCGACTGGCCGTTGACCAAATTGTTCATCATCAACAGGAATAATAAAACTTTGGCTGACATCAGGGTGAGAGTTTATGACGGATTCGATATCTTCTGGTTGAATATTTTCACCGCCACTGATAAATAAATTGTCTAATCGACCGAGTATCTGGTACTCACCTTCAGTAAAAGCGCCTTTATCATTGGTTTTAAACCAGCCGTCAATACAGTTTAACGGTTTGACCTCACCATCAAACCAATACCCTATTGCTTGGCTATCTGCCTTGATTTGGATTTCATCATTAATAATACGTACTTGCTTACCTTTTAATGGTAAGCCGACACCTTTTTTACCATTTGCACGTTTAGCACAAACAGTGGATGCCATTTCAGTCATCCCATAACCACTCCAGCAAGCAATTCCGCGGCTTTCTGCTAAATCTGTGAGTGTCGTAGGTATCATAGCCCCCCCCAACAAAACTTCTTTTAACACAAGCTGACTGGCAGTTTCTTCGTTTAACAAACGCCATAATTGTGTTGGAACTAGGGATGCGTGCGTAACATCCTGCAAGGCTTCGGCCAATGGTGAGGTTTTCAACGCTAAACTGCCCCCTTGGAGTAGCCAGCGCCAAATAATACCTTGTCCTGAAACATGAAATAGCGGCAAAGAAAGCAACCAACAATCCGCTTGTTGATAACTCATCACACTGACAACCCCTTTTGCACTACATAAGTGGGCAAATACACTGTGAACGACGGCTTTTGGTAAGCCGGTTGAGCCGGAAGTTAATATGAGTGTTGCGGGTTGTTCTAATGCGGTCAAAAAATCAACTGTCTGAAAAGCATTATCATCAATAAAATGATAATACTGCTGATAATCTAAGTTTCGATACTCAGCTAAGACACCTGATTCACCAGTAAAATCAATAGCAGCACTCACATCAAGGTGTGGCAATAGTTCCCCTAATAACCTTTCTGGTAGACGCGGGTTAAGAGGCAACACCCTTGCACCACAAGCAATAAGAGCTAACTGGCTTAGCAACAATTCGATAGAGTTTTTACCTCGTAAGACAACACATTGCCCTTGATTGACCCCTTGCATTGAAAAGTAATTGGCAAGGTCGGTGACCTGTTGGCTTAAGGCTTTCCAAGTAATACGCTCAGAATCCGTCAATAATGCGATTGAGTCGGGGTAAAGATTGGCCCAATGTTGCCAAGGCCAGTCATTAAAATGGATTAACTCTGCCATACGACCGTTAATTCATCGAGTTGCTGAACAGCTATTTCGCACTGGGGCCAAGGACGGATCAATTGCGATTGGATCAATGAAACGGTGTCCAAACCAGGAATAGTGTTTGGTGTTAACCACTGTGCAACACGCGCTAATTGTGTTAAACCAAAACTGCTTTCAATGGATGAGCTAATCACAGCTTGTAAGCCTAAACGATGCGCATCCTCAACTAAAGAGCGGCAATAATTAAGGCTACCCGTCAATGTTGGTTTAATCACAATTGCCGCAACCCCTTCCTGCGCTTCGACTTTAAAACCGTCTTCACGCACGCTTTCATCCCAAGCAATGTTAATCCCCGTATCCATTGCAAATTTCAACGATTCTTCACGGGTTTTACAGGGCTCTTCCAAGAATGCAATACGGCTTCGATAGTCAGGATTAACATACTTCGCAAAACCGTCAGCTTTCGCACGAGTCCAGCTCCGATTAGCATCTAAACGCAATTTAAGCTCGGGTACTGCCTCTAATAATAGGTTAACGACCATCCCATCACGTACCGCTTCATATAACCCAACCTTGACCTTAGCCACCTTTTCACCATCCATCGCATCAAGGCTTAGAATTAAATCATCGGGGTCACCACTGCATAAAGGAGCTTTGCGATAATCCGCTGACTCAGGCAATTCACCAGTCAATTCTGCAAGTGCACAACTGCAACCAAATGCAACAGAAGGCAATAGACTTTCAGAAATTTTGCCGTGTTTTATCCATTCATTCAATCGAACAATAGTTTCGGCGGTTGCTTGTTCTAATGTTTCTGAACTGAACTCTGGTAGAGGGGAAATCTCCCCCCAACCTTCGTTATCGCCCTCTTTTAAGCAGACTAATAACCCATCACGAGTTTTTAAACGCTGATAACGAAGGATGACGCCTGCCTCCATTGGCAGGCTGAACGAATAGAGTGTGGCTTTACGCATTATGGATTACGCTTATATTTAGAAAAGTCTGGCGCGCGTTTTTCGTTAAAAGCATTGCGCCCTTCCTGACCTTCATCTGTCATATAAAATAGCATTGTTGCATTACCCGCCAGTTCTTGCAGGCCAGCTTGACCATCACAATCTGCATTCAAGGCAGCTTTCAAACAACGTAATGCCATCGGGCTATTTTCTAGCATTTCACGACACCAGCGTACCGTTTCTTTTTCTAAATCGGCATAAGGAACTACAGTATTGACTAGCCCCATCTCCAATGCTTCCTGCGCATTGTATTGGCGGCATAGGAACCAAATTTCACGTGCTTTTTTCTGCCCAACAATACGTGCCATATACGATGCGCCCCAGCCACCGTCAAATGAACCAACTTTAGGGCCCGTTTGACCAAATATGGCGTTATCAGCCGCAATAGTTAAGTCACACATCATATGTAAAACATGACCGCCGCCGATAGAGAAACCGGCGACCATCGCCACAACTGGTTTTGGGCAGGTACGTATTTGGCGTTGGAAATCTAAGACATTTAAATGGTGTGTGCCACTTTCATCGCGATACCCACCGTAGTCACCACGAATTTTTTGGTCGCCCCCTGCACAGAAAGCTTTTTCACCCTCACCAGTTAAAATAATAGTGCCTATTTGGTCATCATAACGTGCATCAGATAATGCCTGGATCATCTCTTTCACAGTTTGTGGGCGGAAAGCATTACGCACTTCAGGGCGGTTAATCGTAATTTTTGCAATCCCTTCAGGAGATTTATGATATCGAATATCTTCAAACCCTGTAGAACAATCTTGCCATTCAATTGGCGCGTATAATTTTTCTTCGCTTGGATAAATCATTATCAGATTCCTTTAACCACATTGTGATAAAAAATGGTGAAGTGCAGCCGCATAACCTATTGGGTTTTCCCGATGAGCATTATGCCCTGCATTTTCAATCAGCGTTAACGGCAAAGCGTATTGTTGCGAAACGCTTCGAAACTTTTGATCTCTATCGCCACAGAAATAGCGATAAGGGCAATCCAGTTGGTGCAATTTGTCAGCCAAAAAAGGTTGCTTTGCTAATGATGTATTTTCTAACATATCAGCAATTCCTTGTGGGCTATTTTGTTGGCGTAATAAAACTAACTGTTGGCGTTGCAGTAGTGATAAGTCAGCAAACACGTTTTGTTGATACCAGCTATCCAAAACTTGTTTCATCGGTTCGCAGCGAAAACGCTGTGCCCATGCAGCATCATTTGCTCTGCGCTCTACCCGTTCTTGCTCACTACTCAAACCAACATTCCCCCCTTCTATCACTAAGCCTAATAACCCCTTTGGCTGATGATAACAGGCAAAATGCATTGCAAGGCGGGCACCTAATGAATAACCAACTAGGTAATATTCATGGATTTGATAATACTGTAATACAGCACTAAGTTGTTGGTCAAAATGCAAAAAACCATGATTAGTTTCCGATTTCGACGCGCCATGACCCGGCAAATTGACCGCTAATGATGGGTAGTTATTGAATTGCTCAATCACTGGAAGCCAATCATTTGCGCTGCCCAGTAGCCCATGTAACCACACTAACCAAGGGCCTGAAGCATTCGTGTGATAACGTTGAGCTGACAGCATTATAACTCCGAGATATCGCTGACTAATTGTTTTAAAGTACGAGCACCCTCATCGCTATCAACCACCAGTTCCACAAGTAATGTACCGTGCTGATTGTGCCAAAATTGCTGGATAGTCTCTTTCAACGAATGCCAATCCGTTGAGGCGCAGTACTGTAAACCAAACATTTTTGCGGCAGGTTCAAAACTCACGTTTTGCGGCATACAATAATAGTGTGTTCTTGCCTCTTCCGGTGTGGGCAACATAGAAAAAATTTGCCCACCATTATTGTTCACAATAATCAGAACAGTTGGTGCTGAAGGTGAACGTAATAATGCTAAGCTATTTAAATCATATAATGCAGAAAGGTCCCCAACAATCCCGAGCGTTGGCCTTGCCGTTGCTCGCTGCACTCCCGCCATTGTTGAAATCAGCCCATCAATGCCACTTGCGCCACGATTACTATACACAGGGTAGTTCATCGGTAATTGAGCTAGAGCATCGACTAAGCGTACGATTAAGCTATTGCCAACAAATAACTGCCCGCGAGATGGCAATAATTCGGGCAACTGATGCGCTATGGCGGCCTCTGAAAATTGCTCGCTTAACTGTTGATGCACGTAGTGTTGTGCTTTCTGCGCTAAGGTAACAAGCTCCTCACACCATAAGCTGCGTGGTTGTGCGGGGTGGTTTTCTAACCAACCTTTAATTGAGCATGTTAATTTGCGACCAGTATGATTTGCAGGGTCTAAGCGCTGTGGAATTGTATCGATTACCCAGTATTCTTGTGGTTCACAACTCGCTTGCCACTGCAATAACCGTTTTCCTGTCAGGCTTGAGCCAAACTGCACGACTAATTCTGCTTGCTTTAAAATACGAATAGCATCGGGGTGTTGAAGCCATAAATCTGCGCAAGGGTAAGGTTGCCCTGTTTGTGATAATACATCACCTAATACTGGCCACCCCAATTGTTCAGCCCATTTAGTGACCTTTTCACCCTCATTTACATTCATTCTCCCAGCAATAACAACCCCTTTTTTCTGTCGCCAAAAATACCAATCAGCTACGAGCGCAACAGAATTAGTTAAGGGTTCACTTAGCCATGGATGATTTGAGTTCCACCAGTCACCCAATGTCTGCTGCCATTCATAATCGCCTTCACTTTCACCGTAAAGCGGCTCAGCAAATGGGCAATTAATATGAAAAGCGCCATGATGGAGTTGATTCATACCGTTATCCAGCGCTGACACCAGCCATTTGGCTGAAATATCGCGCGTTGGGCGCGGTAACATTAATGACTGAGCGGGATGTGAAGCAAAAATATGGGCTTGGCGAATAGCTTGGTTAGCACCACAATCAATTAATTCTGGAGGCCTATCTGCGGTCAGGAAGATAACTTTCTCCCCCGTTAAGCCCGCTTCAATTAATGAAGGATAAAGGTTAGCAACAGCAGTGCCTGAGGTGACAATAACACCAACGGGTTCATTGCTCGCTTTCGCTAAACCTAGGGCCAAATGCCCTAAACCACGCTCATCAAAATGCGTATGGCAGTGTAATTTTGCATTATTAATTGCCGCAAGAGTCAAAGGCGTAGAGCGTGAGCCTGGCGCAATACAAATATGTTTCATACCGTGACGAGCAAGCGCTTCAATAATCACTTCAGCCCAACGGATATTAAAAGCAGAATTAGACATAATATGCTCAGCAAATTATTAATTATCAATCAGTTTAAACTGACTAAGAAAAATTTCTTGATCTCAGGACAATTTTTGATGAACTAATTGAAAATAAAAAGAAAATAACCACTTTTATTTTATGGTTTTTCGTTATTTCCAAATAAAGATTTTAACCCAGCCGCTTTATTCTCTATTTCTATCCATTCTTGCTCAGGGTCTGAACCACTCACAATACCGGCTCCTGAATACAGAGAAACATGCTCACCTTCAATTTGTGCGCAACGTAAAGACACCGCAAACTCACTTTTATTGAGACTAATAAACCCACCTGTTCCCGCATACCAACCACGTGAAAAAGGTTCATTTTTAGCCAAAAATTGCCGCGCAACATTTCTGGGTAGCCCACAAACAGCAGCGGTTGGCTGTAAACGTTGTAAACAGTCACTATCAGAAGGCATGACGAGAGTTGCAACTATCGAACGGTAAAGATGCTGAATTTTTCTTAAACGAATGACTTTCGCACTAGAAACGTCGACCCCTGTCACTGCACCTTGTAACTGCTGGCAAATATCATCAACTACAACGAGGTTTTCATGTTGATTTTTTTTGTCTTCCATTAGCCATTTTGCATATTCAGCAGCAATGACATCATCAGGGTCATTTGCCACCGTTCCCGCTAAGGCTTCAGAATTAAGCTGCTCACCTTGACGTAGGTATAAACGTTCAGGCGTAGAAGAAATAAACCCTGAATGCTGATTAAAAGCCATCATAAAGTGGTAGCAATGATGATTAACCTGCTGGCTTTTTGATAAAAGTTCAGCGACTGCAATCGGTTCAGACAGGGTTAATTTAGTCTCTCGTGCCATCACCACTTTTTCCATTTTCCCTGCTTTCATATCCTCAATTGCACAATTCAATAAACGGCACCATTCATCACGCATAGGAATATGTTCCTGCGCAATAATATCTGCTGTAAGAGCTAATGTCGTTTTAGCCGTTAACGTTAATTGTTGTACAAAACTGAGTGCATTCAGTCGGTCTTCTTCCCCATCTATATTGACGCTTATATGAACGGTTGAACGAAATCGATGGATCTCAAGACGAGGCAAAAAACAAAACGTGGCCTGTTGCTTTAAGGTTTCGGGAATACCTTCCCCGACTGCATTCCAACCATTTAGCCCCCACAAACGCATATCCGGGTTTTCAGGGTGTTGCGATAAAAAAGCTTGTGCATCATCAATCGAATGAAATGATTTCACCATTCCAATCGCGCTGCACTCCTGTGCGCCAGTTCTTTGATACCAATAGAACTGCGGATAACAGTTTTGCTCAGATAACCATGGAAGCCCTGGAAAAGTAAGTTGCCCATCCAGTTGCCAAGTAAGACGAGTATGCTCTTTCGTTTTGAGTGTCAATGTAGACAAATGATCCAAAATTTCCGTTATCACTTTATCAATTTTTTTATATGTCACTTTCGATCCCTACAGCTACATCACACAGATTCACTTTGAATTATTATATAGCGCAATGTAATTTTTTAATACATTGATGACCCACAGTAAGCACCATGTCACCAAATAGCCACCAGCGATCACACAGACAGTATAAAAGGGTTGAATTTAAGACATTCATGTTGTTACTTGTTGACCGCTAAATCTCTCAGTTTATGAGTATAGTTTATTATATATATTAGGTGATTACATATTAATTTAATCTATTGATAATAGTCATTTTATCTTTTGCTGACTATGGTTAAACCATTGGCACTTTCCCCCTTTGTCTATTTCATTTTGAAACATCTTGTACCCCAAAATTTACCTTCAGGATTAAATTAACAATTCCATCAGGTATTCCCCTTTGAATGAATATTGCCTTGTATTAGGCAACAACCCTCTCTTTCCCATTTAATGGGAGTTTGTTTAACAGAATATTATTGTTTATAGCTATAAATTATTTTTTGTCTCTGATTTTCATTTTTTATTATCAACCTTTTTTCCAGTTTCTTGTAGGTTAATGGTTATAAAATCTTCATCACTTGACCATCATAAACCGGTATTACAATCATAATTATAGTTATTAATACTAAATTCAACTTTCTCCTTTAACTTAATTAAATTGGAATTAATAATGAATACACATGAAAATTACGACCGAATTATCGAAAAAGAAAATATAGGTAATGCAACATTAGCATTATTAACAAATCAAGATTCACTTTCCACTCGGTCTGCAGGCATTTTTACTTTAGAAGATTTACTCAACATCCATCAGCATGTACAATTTGCCCTTTCTTTACCATTGAAAAAACCTGATATTTTAAAATGGTTTGGCATTACCGATTCAACCGTATTACCTATTAACTCTAATGATATAGCCACGGCAATTATAAATATTCGCGACCATGCTAATTCATGGGATAATGTTGAACAACATGTTAAAGAACAATCTGTTAATCTTTCACTCACTAGCCGAAATATCATTCAGACTGGTAATGAGGTTATTGAGTATATTAATCACATGCCAATTTTACAAAGAGTGTCTGATAATTTGGATGACCTAGCAGAAAATAAACTTGATGAAATCATTTATCAAAGCGATGACCAACAAATTGCGACTGAGCTTGTAAGCATTTTAAATTTAATTAAAAGTGATATAAAAAACCAGTCAATTAAAACGATAAAAATAAAAAATATCGTATCTGATTTTAGGGCATATATTACAGGGGGGTACCTTTCTAATTTCGAGCATGTTGAATCATTACTGTTCAATATTAAAGGTCTCTATCAGCAACTTGACCCAAGTAATAATGAAAGCTCAGAACCTTTCTTAAAAGAAATGATTGAAATTAAAAAAAATGAGGTTCAGCAACTTGATCAGGAATATAACCATTTTGTGAAACTCTGTTTTACAGGGCTTGCTGGTGGGGTGATAGGTCTTATTATTACAAGCAGCATTTTTGGTTCAAAAGCAGAAGTCATAAGAATAAAAAGGAATAACATCCTAAAAGAAATAGAAGAAATCAACACTAAAATTAACCAAGAAAAACTCATCCAAAAAACGATGTTTGATATGCAAATTAACCTACATAAAATTGAAGGGTTTATCAAGGATGCGAGGCTAGCCATCGACCACTTAGACTATATGTGGTTGGTTATTTTAACTGAAGTTACTCAATCAATTGAAGTTTTTCAAAGAATTAATAACGCAGACAAACTAATCAGGTTTATCTCCCAATTTAAACGTGTTATCAGCTCTTGGAATAAAATACAAGAATACTCAGTTCATTTAATTACATTATTTGATGAATTACAAATAAATGACAACACTTCTAAATAAAAGGTACGAATATGCATGATAACAACGAAATCCCTGTATTGCCCTCCATTGATGTATACCAATTAAGATGTATATCAAATAGCATCATTGATTTTAATAAGAATATTAAAAATTATGACTATGTTATTTATGATAAAATAAATAAAATCGCCATTAAAACAGAAAGTCTTAATCAACTTATTAGAAATTCAATCCCAATTATAAAAATAAAATTAGATTATATAATATTTAATGATTTAAATGAAAACAATAATGACAACCATCACCTTGATAACATTGAGAATTTAAAGAATAAGATATTAACAGTTGGTTTTATAGAAGACCTCATTGAACTAAAATTAGAATTAGAAAAATTCATTTATAAAATACGATTCACCACCGATTCATTGCAAACATTTAATATTGATAAGCCAAATAAGAATAAACTTCAAGAATATAATAACCAAAAAGGGTTGTTAAGCTCCGCCAAAAAAAATATTCAAATGAAAATTAATGAGGTTAATCAACAACACTCTATTATTAAAGCCGCTGAAGATATTATTTTAAAAACAAAAATTACCGATTTCTTTGAAAAATACTTTTTAAATCAAGAATCGATAGATTCTATTGACATACCGAATAACAAAAAACAGATTTTAAAGATGGCTCTACGCTATATTAAAAACCTCTTAGCTGTGGTTGATGACGGTTTAGAATTTCTGCAACTTGTTGATGTTAGGCTCTATTTAAGTGACCTAATAATCGAATTGAAAGGGGAAATGAATGCGATTGATACGAATATTTTCAGGGTGTCTAAGCTCATCAGTCTATCAGAAGAAATCTCCACTATCGTTCTAAATGTACAGTCAGTCATTACTCAAGCTAACCTGCTGAGGAACTATTTAGAGTCTTGGTGCGACTTTATTAATGAACATGTATCTGAACAAACGCTGAATGTGCCGCATATTCATGTCGCAAGTAAGATATTTATGACCTATTTAAATGAGGTGGAATATCAATACCAATTGCAACTTCCAGATTAAAAAAAACCGGTTACTGTTGAGGTAACCGGTTTTCATCAACATGATGTGTTTAACCGTCAGTTAATCACAGCAAGAGCTGTTGATGTGATATCGATAAGTGGTTGTGGCCAAACCCCAAATGCAATAACTGCAATGGCACAAATAACGGCAACCACAGTACCCAATGTCGCTTTTTCAGGGCCTGTATAACGTTCTGCGTGTTCTGCATCACGGCTATATAGGCTTGCCATAAAGCGTAGGTAGTAATACAAACCTATTGCACTACCCACCACCACAGCTCCAGTTAACCACCATAATTCAGCTTTCACTGCGGATGCAATCACATAAAATTTACCAATAAACCCTAATGTGATTGGAATACCTGCCAGTGATAGCATCATAATAGTCATGACCGTTGCTAACACAGGTTTGTGCCAGAATAGGCCACGGAACGCACTGAAGTCATCTTGGTCATCACCACGGTAAGGGCTGGAAACGATACTGATTACCCCAAAGGCCCCCAAACTTGCAAATAGATAACCTACAAGGTAAATAGCGATGGTTGTTTGGGCGTATTCCGGTACGGTACGTAAAGCAACAAGAGCTACCAACAAATACCCCATATGAGAGATAGATGAGTAACCTAGTAAGCGTTTTGCACTTTTTTGGCTAATTGCCAACAAGTTACCAAATAAAATAGAGGCAATGGCAATGACAGAGATAACAATCGATAAAGTGTCGCTATTGGTCACTGGCGCTTCCATAAAAATACGCACTAGCACGGCAAAGATAGCAATCTTACTGCCTGTTGCCAAAAATGCCGATACTGGCGCAGGAGCACCTTGGTAAACATCTGGTGTCCATAACTGGAATGGGAATAACGATAATTTAAAACCGAAGCCCACAATCAGCATCCCAAAACCAATCATAATTAATGGCGCATGGATTTGGCTGTCAGATAAGCTTTGACCGACCGCGGCAAAGCTTAAACTGCCTGACTCTGCATACAGTAATGCAATACCAAATAACAGGAATGAAGACGCTGCTGCGGATAACAGCATGTATTTAATCCCTGCTTCTAAGGTGCGTCGACGTTCGAAGGTATAAGCAACTAAGCCAAACAATGGTAATGAAATCAGTTCAATACCGATAAACATTGACGCCATATGGTTTGACATAGATAACAGCACACCACCCGCCACAGCAATAGCGACTAAAAGGTGAAACTCATCTCTATTGTCACCAAAGCCTTCTAGCCAATGGTAAGCAAAGATACTAGTACCGATACCTGCAACTAAGACTAATGCACTGTAGAATAGTGCAAAGTTATCAACACGGATAAGCGAAGTCACATCCATCAGGTAGCCATCAGCCACCCAAATCAGTGAAAGCAACGCAATAATAAAACCAGATACTGTCAGCGCGGCGCTGGTCAGGTGATCGCGTCGCCACGCAATGGACAGCATCACAACCACTGCCGTCAACCCGACGATCATCAGTGGTAATATTGCGATCAGTTCTTGAGGAGTTATTGTCATGGCGAATTACAGCCCTAATGTTGTAAGTGAAGCAGAATACAGGTTATGCAATGTTTCCATTGAACCAATTGAAGTATCTAAAATTGGTTGTGGATAGAAACCGATAATAACCAGTAAAGCAGCTAGAGCCAGCAGCACACCGAATTCACGCGCAGTTAACCCTTTCATTTCTTTTTCTGATTTTGGTGTGCCATAGTAAGTTTGTTGCATCATCCACAACGAGTAGATAGAAGCAAACACCACACCAAATACCATAATGCAGGTCACTAATGTGAATTGGCTGAAGCTACCGAACAGGATCATGAACTCACCAATGAAGTTACCTGTACCTGGCATGCCTAACGTTGCCGCGGCAAAGAACAGGGACATTCCTGGTAACCATTTAATGCGTTTCCACAACCCACCCATCATGCGCATATCACGCGTTTGTGTACGCTCATACAGTTGACCACTGATGATAATCAGCGCTGCACCTGACAGGCCGTTGGTGATCATTTGGATCACAGCACCTTGGTACGCTAACACTGAACTTGCATAAATCGCTACTGTCACAAACCCCATATGGGATAAGCTACTGTATGCCGCCAGACGTTTAATGTCGGTTTGTTTGAACGCTAACCATGCACCGTAGAAGATACTGATCACACCCAGTGTCATCGCAACTGGCGTGAACTGGATAGAAGCTTCTGGGAACAGTGGTAAAGTAAAACGTAACAAACCATAAGCCGCGGTTTTTAGCATAATACCAGAAATGTCCACCGAACCTGCGGTTGGGGATTGTTCTTGCGTATCCGCCATCCAACCGTGGAATGGCACTAATGGCATTTTAACGGCAAAAGCAATAAAGAAACCTAACATCAACATAAATGCGACGCTACTAGACATTTGTGTGCCTAACAGTTGGTCGTAATTGAATGTTAATGTGCCTGTTGAGTTGAAGTGTGCCAGTGCCAATCCAATGATGGACACTAACATAATCAAACCACTCGCCTGCGTATAAATAAAGAACTTGGTAGCTGCGTTGATATGTTTTCTACTCTCTGACCCTTTGTGCCCCCAATTGGCAATTAGGAAATACATCGGGATCAGCATCATCTCCCAGAAGAAGAAGAATAAGAACAAGTCAACCGCAGTGAAAATCCCCATCACCCCTGTGATAATCCACAGCAGGTTAAAGTGATATGCACCTTGGTTCTTTTGGTTTTCACTCCATGAGCTCAGAATCGAAAACGCGCCCATAATAGCCGTCAATACGACCATTAATAGTGACAAACCATCAATCGCTAAGTGAATGTTGATTCCCAGTGCTGGGATCCACGGCATAAAGAAAATAGACTGCCATTGTGGAACGCCTTGTGGATTAACCAGAGAATAGTTCCCTTGTAACCACAATTGCACGGAAAGAATAAGTGTTAATCCCATTGTCGCCAGCGCAATCCAGCGTGGAGCGCGGTGACTGAACCGGTCAGCCTGCCAACTTAGCAGGCCTCCGATAAAGGGAATAAGTATTAGCCAAGGTAATAGCATGGCGCAATGTGTCCCTTAATTAAACCAAAAGCAGCAGAGCAAGAATCAGCACTGCACCCAGCCCCAATGAGGCAACATACCAACGGATCTGGCCGTTTTGACTCACAGCAAGCCCTTTATTCGCTAAACTTGATAAGCGTGCAGGGATATTCATCAGTGAGTTAATCGGATCGCTCTCCAATAGCCATGCAATACCTTTAAAAGGTTTCACAAAGACTACGTCATACAGCCAGTCGAATCCCCATGCTTGGTACCACCATGCACTGAAAAAGCGGCCAACTGCTGTTTTCGCGATAGCATCAACAATGGAACGTCTGAATAGATAGAGGAATATAGCAATCAACAGACCCGCGATTGCAAACCCGCCAGAAATCGCTTCAAGTAAGACTTTACCGTCTTCACTTCCCACGGCTTCAGCAGGGAATACCCCTTCTAATGGTTGGTGAATTAATGCACCAACAAACGTTGCAAGGATAGCCAGAATGCCAAGTGGCAATGTATGAGTGATGCCTTTAACCTTGTGCGCTTTGATTTTTGCTTCACCGTGGAACACGATGAAAATCATACGGAAGGTATAAATTGCAGTCATTAATGCACCAAGGATACCTGCCCATAACAACACCGTTTGCCCATCAAGCTGCGCACCCCACAAAATTGCATCTTTACTGTAGAAACCTGCGGTAAACAATGGCAATGCAGCCAGTGCGCTTCCGCCGATTAACATCACAGCATAAATGAATGGGATTTGCTTACGTAGCCCACCCATTTTGAAGATGTTTTGTTCGTGGTGACATGCGAGGATCACCGAACCTGCTGAGAGGAACAATAGCGCTTTAAAGAAAGCGTGTGTCATCAGGTGGAAAATCGCCGCATCCCAAGCTTGTACTCCCAGAGCCAAGAACATATAACCGATCTGGCTCATGGTTGAGTAAGCAAGAACACGTTTGATATCCGTTTGTACCAATGCGGCAAAACCAGCTAGTACTAATGTGACCGCACCAACGACACCCACTAAATGTAAAACCTCAGGTGCTAACAGGAACAGAACATGTGTACGTGCAATTAAGTAAACACCCGCGGTCACCATGGTTGCGGCGTGGATCAATGCAGAAACAGGCGTTGGGCCTGCCATCGCATCAGCCAACCATGTTTGCAATGGTAACTGTGCTGATTTACCGACTGCACCACCTAATAACATTAAGGTAGCCCAGTTGATAGCGCTCGAACCTTCAGCAAATTTCTGAGGTGCTAATACTGCCATTTCGCTGAAATTCAGCGTGCCCAGTTCATTCCACAGAATAAACATACCGATGGCAAGGAACACATCACCAATACGGGTCACGAAGAAGGCTTTCATCGCAGCTTTACCGTTGTCTGGATTGGTATAGTAAAAACCAATCAGCAGATAACTGCACAGCCCTACCCCTTCCCAACCGAGATACATCAGCATCATGTTATCGGCGAGAACTAAAATCACCATACTCGCGATAAACAGGTTAGTGTAGGCAAAGAAACGTGAGTAACCCTCCTCGCCACGCATATACCAAGAGGCATACACATGAATAAGGAAGCCCACCCCCGTTACCACACCCAGCATGGTAAGAGACAGACCATCAAGGACTAAGGTAAATGGAATGTTGAAAGTACCAACCGACATCCAAGTCCAAAGTTGTTGTGAATATGGTTCATATCCACCATTTGATAAAACAGGTTGAGCTAAAAATTCATTGCCAACATAAAGTGCTACGAGCGCCGCTAAGCCGACCGACCCCGCACCTATAATGGCAGAAACGTTTTCTGACCAGCGTCCACGAGAGAAGGCAAGTAACACCGACCCAAGTAGAGGCAACAGAATAGTTAAATAGAGTAGGTTCATCCGCGCATCTCACTGACTTTATCAATATTCAGGTTCTGACGATGACGATGGAGTTGCAGTAACAACGCCAATCCAATACTCGCCTCCGCTGCAGCCAATGTAATCGCCAAAATATACATAATTTGGCCGTCTGGCTGCCCCCAAAAACTCCCTGCAACAACAAATGCCAGAGCAGTAGAGTTAATCATGATTTCCAGTCCGATCAGCATGAAAAGCAAATTGCGGCGAATAACGAGACAACTCAGTCCCATTACAAATAAAATCGCTGCTAAAATCAGACCATGTTGAAGAGGTATCATTTTTGCTCCTCCGCATTACGTACACTGACAAGGTCAGCGCCGTTTTCTTTACGGTCACGCCCAACGTGGAATGCGACAACTAAACCGGCCAGTAATAGCAATGAAGCCAACTCAACAGCTAGAACATAAGGCCCGAATAGGCTTATACCCACTTCTTTCGCCCCAATCACGGTACCTTTAATCCCATCTTCGTAAGACAAAGAGGTAATACCGTAAACTAAGATGGCCAGTAATACGGCAGACAACACCGCGGGACCAATCCAGTTTTTTGGTGTTAACCAAGCCCGCTCTTGTTCTTGCACTGAGCGACCTAAGTTAAGCATCATGACGACGAATACGAACAAGACCATGATGGCTCCTGCATAAACGATGATTTCCAAAGCCCCAGCAAAATACGCACCGAGAGAGAAAAACACCATCGACAGAGCCAGCAGAGAAACAACCAGATACAACAGTGCATGCACCGGGTTGGTATTAGTTATCACCCTCAAAGTTGCTAATATGGCAACTAGGCCGGCGATATAAAATGTAAATTCCATGAATATCGCTCCTTATGGCAACAGGTCTTTGACGTTAATCGGTTTCGCTTCGTTATCCGCTTCACCTTTGTCTTTACCTGCAATCGCCATACCCGATTTACGGTAAAAGTTATAATCAGGATATTTACCCGGACCTGAAATGAGTAGGTCATCTTTTTCGTAAACCAGATCCTGACGTCTCCAATCGGCCATTTCAAAGTCAGGTGTTAATTGGATTGCCGTAGTTGGGCAAGCCTCTTCACACAAGCCACAGAAAATGCAGCGCGAAAAGTTCACGCGGAAAAACTCGGGGTACCAACGGCCGTCTTCATGTTCAGCTTTTTGCAGTGAGATACAACCCACAGGGCAAGCCACCGCACATAAGTTACAGGCTACACAACGCTCTTCACCGTCAGGGTCGCGTGTTAATACGATACGCCCACGGTAACGGGGTGGTAGATAAACCGGCTCTTCTGGGTACATTTGCGTTTCGCGTTTATCGAACGCATGTAGGCCGACCATCCAAATACTACGTACTTGGGTGGCGAAACCGACCAATAACTCTTTTAATGTCATGGTTCAATCACCCCTTACTGAGCGTTGTATAAAATCACTGCTGCGGTACCCAGCAGATTAAGCAGTGTCAACGGCAGACAAATTTTCCAACCGAAAGACATCACTTGGTCATAACGTGGACGCGGCAAAGAAGCGCGGATCAAGATAAACATCATCATGAAGAACGCAGTTTTAATCGCAAACCACAAGAATGACGGCAAGAATGGTCCATGCCAGCCACCAAAGAACAGCGTCACAATCAGAGCAGAGACCGTTACGATACCGATATACTCACCAACGAAGAACAGACCGAACTTCATCCCTGAGTATTCAACGTGATAACCATCCGCAATCTCTTGCTCTGCTTCTGGTTGGTCAAACGGGTGACGGTGACATACCGCAACACCTGCAATCGCAAAAGTTACAAAGCCAAAGAACTGAGGAATGATGTTCCACATGCCTTCTTGGGAGTTAACAATATCAATCAGGTTGAATGAACCTGCTTGTGCAACCACGCCCATTAAAGAAAGGCCTAAGAACACTTCGTAACTCACGGTTTGTGCTGACGCACGCATCGCCCCCAATAAAGAGTATTTGTTGTTACTTGACCAACCAGCGAATAACACCGCATACACCGCTAGACCCGCCATCATCAGGAAGAATAAAATCCCAATATTCAGGTCTGCCACGTGCCAAGTTGGGCTAACAGGTACGATGGCGAATGCAAGGAATAATGAGCAAAATGCGATAACTGGCGCTAGCGTAAAGATTTTCTTATCCGCGAACTGTGGGATCCAGTCTTCTTTAAACAGCATTTTGAACATATCCGCGATTAACTGGCCCATCCCAAACGGACCAACACGGTTAGGGCCGTAACGGTTCTGGAACAGACCGAGAATACGGCGCTCTCCCAGACTCATGTAGGCTCCACAAGTCACAACAACCAATAAAATGACGACAGATTTAAGTATGGAAATAAGGACTTCCATTACTTCAGGAGAAATCCAATCCATCATGCTCCCCTCCGCAGATTATTGACTGACACGCCAGCCAGAACAGGTGCGATACCCGGCATCCCTAATGGTAAACCAATTTGACCAGTCGATAGGTGATTACTGAGGCGTACAGTTAAGTTAAATGCTTGACCTGCATGGCTAAATTCAGCTTTTGTTCCTGCTGTCAAACCAAGTGACTCTGCATCTTGCGCATTCAGCATGATATAAGGCTCAGGCATACGCTGTTGGATCACGTCTGAACGCTGTGACATTTCGTCACTGCCGAACAGATGGTAATACGGCGCCACCACCCACTGAGCTTCAGTCGCTTGGTAAGCTGCTGGAATATCAGTGAAGTAAGCCAATTTACTTTCTGTTGAATTGAACAAACGCACACCTGGGTCACCAAATAACAAATGGCCCCCCACTTCTGCTTGGAATTTATTCCACGCTTGTGGTGAGTTCCAACCCGGCGCCCAAGCAAATGGAATTTGCTGACGTGGTGCCGTTGGGCTGTTGTTCCCTTCCATTGAGAAAGCAAATGGAGAATCAATATCTTGCGGTTGACGAGGCTCATGAACAGATTGGTTAGCCAGCATCGCTGTTCGACCACTGTAACGATGAGGTTCACGTGCCAGTTTTTGACCACGGATACGGAAAGAGGCTTTTGGTGCAGAATCAACAATGCCTGCAAATTGTGGCAGTGTAGCAACACAATCAGCAATCACATGGTCAAGTTGCGACCAGTCTGCATCACGTTCCTGTGCTTCAGTTTGCAATGAATGCATCCAGCGCCAGCTTTCGTTCATCACGATAGCTTTGTCGTAATAAGTTGGGTCGAAGACTTGGAAGAAACGTTGTGCCCGACCTTCTTGGTTAATCAACGTACCGTCTGCTTCAGCAAAGCTTGCTGCTGGCAGAACTAATGTTGCTTTATCCATGATGTCGGTTTGCTGATGGTCAGCAACAATCAAATGCTTCAGCTTCGCTAATGCGCTATTAACCGCATCTACATTGCTATGACGGTACAGGTCGTTTTCGATAACGATAGCCACATCTGCTTCGTTCGCTTCAATGCGAGCTAATGCGCTGTCTAATGGCTGTGCGTCCATCATTGCTAAACCAAAACTGTTTGCATGAGAGGCTAAGTAAGATAAGCCTACCTGCGCACCTTTCGCTTTTAGTGCAAATGCCACGTTAGCCGCGGCTTGGATCATCGCCTCACTAGCACTATGGCTACCACTGATAATCAGTGGTTTTTTCGCGCTTGAAAGCGCTTGTGCGATGGTTTCAACTTTCGCTTTGAGGTCTGCAGGTAAGTCATTCACTGCTGGTGCATCGCCATTAATCATGTTGGCAATAGCAAAACCAAAACGTGCTTGGTCAGCCACAGGAGCACGGTAATTAAATGCGGCGACATCATCTAAGCGGGTATCATCCACATTGGTGATAAACAGTGGGTATTTCGCATGTTGACCAATGTTCATGATTGCCGCGATTTGCCAGTCAGCGACTTTTTGTGCTGCCGCCATTTCACGTGCTTTACCTTTCACCGCTTGACGTACAGATAACGCCATACGCGCACCTGTCTGAGTTAAATCTTCACCCAGTACCAGCACCGCATCGTAACCCTCCACTTCACGCAGTGTTGGCGTATAGATACCGCCATTTTGCAGGATATTTTGCATCAGCGCTAAACGGCGTTGCTCACTCGAAGAAACACCTGAATAGAAGTTTTCTGCACCGACAAGTGCTCGTAACGCATAGTTACTTTCGATGCTTGCACGTGGTGAACCAATACCAATCACTTTCTTCGCTTGATTGATAATTTGCGCACCGCTTTGCATTGCCTCAATAGCCGATATAACCTGTTTTACGCCATTTTTATTTAACACAGCTTGACGTGGACGGTCTTTACGGTTGACATAGCCATAACCAAAACGACCGCGGTCACATAGGAAATAGTGGTTTACTGAACCATTATAACGGTTCTCAATGCGGCGGATTTCACCATAGCGCTCACCAGGGCTAGTATTACAACCGATACTGCACTGTTGGCAGATACCCGGGGCAAATTGCATGTCCCATTTACGGTTATAGCGCTCAGAGTGCGTTTTATCGGTAAAGACCCCTGTCGGACAGACTTCAACTAGGTTACCTGAGAATTCACTTTCTAGCGTACCGTCTTCTGTACGACCGAAATACACATAGTTATGTGCCCCATAAACCCCCAAGTCCGTGCCATCTGCGTAATCTTTGTAATAACGCACACAGCGGTAACAAGCGATACAGCGGTTCATTTCATGACTAATGAACGGCCCTAAGTCTTGGTTGATGTGTGTACGTTTCGTAAAACGATATTTACGCATATTATGACCGGTCATCACCGTCATATCTTGTAGGTGGCAATTACCGCCTTCCTCACAGACTGGGCAGTCGTGAGGGTGGTTGGTCATCAGCCATTCCACAACACTTTCACGGAATTGTTTGGCTTCTTCATCATCAATTGAGATGTAGGTACCTTCCGTTGCCGGTGTCATACAAGACATTACTAGGCGACCGCGAGTATCATCCGCGTTCTGATATTGCTTAACCGCACACTGGCGGCAAGCGCCAACGCTTCCCAGCGCCGGATGCCAGCAAAAATAAGGAATATCTAGCCCGAGAGAAAGACAGGCTTGTAACAGGTTTTCAGACCCGTTTACGTCATATTCTTTGCCGTCTACATATATTGTAGCCATAGTCAGCATGCTTCCCAAAGGCCCGCATAAAGCAGGCGTTAATCAAAAATACGTTCTTCGTGAAAAATCTCTTTAGCGGTTGCTCAATCGCTAAATAATTACCAACGCTGCTTGAGCAGGTTTGGTTGGATACCCGCAATCTGCACGATGTTACGCAGATCTTTTTGCGAGATACCCGCTTCAAATTCATCACGGAAATATTTGATGGCACTTTGCAGCGGTTCGACTGCTCCCGGTGCGTGAGCACAGAATGTTTTACCCGGACCTAAGAAACGGCAAAGTTGCTCTAATGTTTCGATGTCACCCGGTTGGCCTTCGCCTTTTTCCAGTGCTTGTAAAATTTTCACGCTCCACGGCAATCCATCACGACATGGCGTACACCAACCACAGGATTCACGTGCAAAGAAGGTTTCTAAGTTACGAACTAACGAAACCATGTTGATTTCATGATCAACCGCCATTGCTAATGCAGTACCAAGACGGCTACCGGCTTTGGCAATATTTTCAAAATCCATTGGTAAGTCGAGGTGGTCATTGGTCAGGAAGTCTGTCCCTGCCCCACCCGGCTGCCATGCTTTAAGTTTTAAACCATCACGCATACCACCTGCGTAATCTTCTAATACTTCACGTGCCGTTGTACCAAATGGTAATTCCCATAGACCCGGATTTTTCACACGCCCAGAGAAGCCCATTAATTTAGTGCCCGCGTCTTTACTCTTACCTGCGCTTAAATCGATGTACCACTGGTCACCATGCTCTAAAATAGCCGGCACGTTACAGATAGTTTCAACGTTATTTACGCAAGTTGGTTTACCCCAAGCACCTGATGTTGCAGGGAATGGTGGTTTAGAACGCGGGTTAGCACGACGACCTTCTAAAGAGTTAATCAGTGCAGTTTCTTCACCGCAGATATAACGCCCAGCACCGGTGTGCACAAATAGCTCGAAATCAAACCCCGAACCGAGGATATTTTTTCCTAACAGGCCCGCAGCTTTCGCTTCTTCGATGGCACGGCGCAAGTGTTGAGCTGCCTCAACATACTCACCACGTAGGAAGATATAACCACGATAAGCTTTTAGTGCATATGCTCCCGTGATCATCCCTTCAACTAACAAATGAGGCAGTTGCTCCATCAATAAGCGGTCTTTGTAGGTGCCCGGTTCCATTTCATCCGCATTACATAAGAAATAACGCAGTTTCATGTTTTCGTCTTTTGGCATCAGGCTCCATTTCAGGCCTGTTGAGAACCCCGCACCACCACGCCCTTTCAGGCCAGCGTCTTTGACAAGGTTAACAACTTCATCCGGTGCCATGCCTTTGAGCGCACGCTCAAGACCTTTGTATCCGTTTTTACTACGGTACTCATCTAACCAAACAGGCTGATTGTCATCACGCAAACGCCATGTTAGGGGATGAGTTTCAGCAGTACGGATCACTGGATTAACAGAATTTGTCATGGATACTGCTCCAGTAATTTTTGAATATTTTCAGGCTGCACATAACTGTGAGTATCTTCATCGATCATCATCGTCGGACCCTTATCACAGTTACCCAAGCAACAGGTTGGCAGCAATGTAAAGCGACCATCGGCTGTTGTTTGGCCAGGGCGAATATTCAGCTGTTTAATGATTTCAGCTTCTAAACCCTGATAACCAGTAATATGGCAAACAACACTGTCGCAATAGCGAATAATGTGGCGTCCAACAGGTTGACGGAAGATTTGGCTATAGAATGTTGCCACACCTTCAACATCACTAGCGGGGATACCTAAGACGTCAGCGATAGCATAGATCGCACCGTCCTCAACCCAGCCACGGTTTTTTTGCACAATTTTCAGTGCCTCGATAGATGCTGCTCGCGCATCTTCATAGTGATGTTTCTCACCTTCTATTTCTGCACGCTCTTCGTCAGTTAAAACAAAGCCATGATGAGCTTGAGGTTCGAATACATTCACCACATCGAGTTGATTGTGTTTATCATGTTCATTATGCATGGTTAGCGATCCACATCCGACATTACAAAATCGATACTACCCAGATAGACGATTAAGTCTGAAACTAAACTACCGCGAATAACCGCAGGGATTTGCTGCAAGTGAGCATAGCTTGGCGTACGAATACGTGTACGGTAGCTCATCGTGCTGCCATCACTGGTCAGGTAGTAGCTGTTGATCCCCTTCGTGGCTTCAACCATCTGGAATGATTCATTCGCAGGCATCACTGGCCCCCAAGACACTTGCAAGAAGTGGTTAATCAGGGTTTCAATGTGCTGTAACGTACGCTCTTTTGGTGGCGGCGTCGTCAATGGATGGTCGGCTTTGAATGGGCCTTCTGGCATATTCTTGTAGCATTGCTCAAGAATACGGATACTCTGGCGCATCTCTTCAACTTTGATCATCACACGGTCATAGCAGTCACCGTTGTGAGCGATAGGAATATCGAATTCAAAGTTTTCATAACCTGAATATGGACGCCATTTACGCACGTCAAAATCAACGCCTGTAGCACGTAAACCCGCACCTGTCACACCCCATGCCAATGCCTCTTCTTTGTTGTACATTGCTGTACCAATAGAACGGCCTTTTAAGATGGAGTTTTTCAGTGCAGACGTGACATAAGACTCTAAACGTTTCGGCAGCCAATCAAGTAACTCACGCAGCAACTTTTCCCAACCGCGCGGTAAGTCGTGTGCAACACCACCAATACGGAACCAAGCTGGATGCATACGGAACCCAGTGATAGCTTCAATCACGTTGTACACTTTTTGACGGTCAGTAAACGCAAAGAATACAGGTGTCATTGCGCCGACGTCTTGAATATAAGTACTGATGTATAGCAAGTGGCTATTAATACGGAATAATTCAGACAGCATGACGCGAATGGTCTTTACGCGGTCAGGCACTTCAATGCCAGCCAATTTTTCAACGGCTAACACGTATGGCATTTCATTCACACACCCACCGAGGTACTCAATACGGTCAGTGTAAGGAATGTAACTGTGCCATGACTGGCGCTCGCCCATTTTCTCAGCACCACGGTGGTGGTAACCGATATCAGGCACACAGTCGATAATTTCTTCACCATCAAGTTGCAGTACAATACGGAATGCACCGTGTGATGATGGGTGGTTTGGCCCTAAGTTCAGGAACATGAAATCTTCATTTTCATTTCCACGTGCCATGCCCCACTCTTCTGGTTTGAAAGTTAAAGCTTCCATTTCCAGATCTTGTTTCTGTTTAGTCAGAACAAAGGGGTCGAACTCAGTTGCACGCGCAGGATAATCCTTACGCAGTGGGTGACCTTCCCAGCTTGGCGACATCAGTAAGCGACGTAAATTTGGATGACCTTGGAAGGTGATCCCAAACATATCCCACACTTCACGTTCATGCCAATTTGCATTTGGGAACAGCGAAACCATAGAAGGTACGTTGAGGTCTTTCTCATTAAGAGCGACTTTCAACATAATATCGCGGTTACGGTCAATAGAAATAATGTGATAGAAAACACTAAAGTCTGCTTCAGGCAGGCCTTGACGGTGGATTCTTTGGCGTTCATCTACCCCGTGTAAGTCAAATAGCATGACATACGGTTTTGGTAGTTTCTTTAGAAAATCTACAACTTCCAGTAATTGTTCACGACGAACCCAAACCACTGGCATACCAGTGCGGGTTGCTTGAACAGAAAAGGCATCCGGCCCAAATTGATTGCGCAGTTCCAGAAGCACAGGGTCATTTAAATGTTCCTGTGTCTGCCATCCTGGCTGGGTACTACTCGCTTGCGCTATCTGATCTGTCATCATTCTTCACCATAACGCTTGATCAGGTTTATTATTTCGCAACAACATTGCTCTGTTACGCTGTATGGCTTTAAGCCTTAAATTTCGTCTGGTGTACGCAGGTTCGTCACTGCAATACGTTCACCGTGCTTTCTTTCTCTTTCTGATTGCATGTTGGCACGGTAAACCCCTTGGTCACCAACGACCCAAGACAGCGGACGACGCTCTTTACCGATAGATTCTTGCAACAGAAGCAGAGCCTGCATATAGGCTTCTGGGCGCGGTGGGCAACCTGGGATATACACATCTACAGGGATAAATTTATCGACGCCTTGTACAACAGAATAAATGTCATACATACCACCAGAGTTAGCACATGAACCCATGGAAATAACCCATTTTGGTTCAAGCATTTGGTCATACAGACGTTGAATAACAGGCGCCATTTTAGTGAAACATGTGCCTGCAACGACCATGAAGTCGGCTTGGCGAGGAGAAGCACGTAGTACTTCCGCACCAAAGCGGGCTACGTCATGAACAGCCGTGAACGAAGTCACCATTTCTACATAGCAACATGAAAGGCCAAAGTTATAGGGCCATAGAGAGTTTTTGCGCCCCCAGTTAACAACATCGTGAAGTGCATGAGAAAGTTTCCCCATGTACACACTGTTTTCAACTTGCTGCTCCAGCGGATCAGTTACGATCTCCTGAGTTTGCAGTGGGTAACGGTCGTTCTCACCGTTCGGATCTATGCGGGTGAGCGTATAATCCATTGTATAATGCCTCGCTTTTTACTGCGGATGACGATTGCTGATTTTAATAACTTCACTAGGATGCTTTACTTTTCCCCGAGAACGGACTGGTGTCCAATCCAATGCTCCAACGCGAACTAAATAAAACAATCCCGCCAACAATACCAAAATAAAGATAGCGGCTTCGATAAAGCCTACCCAGCCAGCTTCGCGGATGGCGACTGACCATGCAAATAGGAACATGGCTTCAACATCGAAGATAACGAAGAACATGGCGACTAAGTAAAACTTAGCTGACATACGAAGACGTGCACTACCGACCGAATCAATACCTGATTCGTAAGGGACATGTTTTGTTCTGGCTTTGGCGCGGCTACCCAAGAAGTGACCTGCGACCAGCATGAAAGCACACAGACCGATAGTGCCGATAAGGAATATCGCAAACGCCCAGTTATGGGCTAACGCTAGGATTGATGTAGACATACTCGTTGCTTACTCATTACTTATGGTGCGTAAACTGCTCTTTTTTACAACACGGCAGTATTGCACCACAATTGCCCAGTTAATCGAGAAGAAAGACCAAACATTGATCACCAACTAAAAGATCACCAAACTTAAATCAGTCTGTTGACCGCGTTTGGTTTGTCCTCTCTCATTACAATTTACTTTACCCAAATTAGGTAAAATAACCCGTATTTGTTACAAAAACCTCACAGACTAAAAACACTAAAACAACAAAAAGTACTCATAATCTGCTAAAACGTGTCAGTGTAATGATACACAAGTAAAGACGCAAACTAGTTTAACTGATTATTCGTTTTTACTACACCATTATCTCAGGAAAAACCTGTCTTAACAGATGAAAAATTGCTCTTTTTATTTGATCTAACGCACAGTTTTATTGAAAAAGTACTCAATTTGTTTACATCACATTCAATTTAACTTTAAGAAGCCTTAACGCATTTTTATTGTTTAATTTAAGTAACTAACTGACATACCAGCGCTATTTTACCAATTCTGCTAAAAAAAATTGTTAATAACATAACAAATCATTAACTAACTAATGAAATTCAGGTTATGCCAGCTACATCACAATTATTTCATGCTCTTCAATATTTAACCATACTTATTAAGTGGTTAATTGATTTTTTTATAAGCTAAAATCGGAAATAAAATGATAAATTTGAACTTGATAACGATAAAAAGCATTTTGACTATTTAAACACTGACTCAATAGGATTACTTGATACCGTTTCCCAATATTGAACATTAAACACGGTAACGTGAAATAATCGTTTCAGTCAGTAAGCATTATTTTGTTTGTGCTCAGCAGCAACAAGTCACAAATAGGATTATCTTGCCATTTTTTATCACGTTGTAATTTGATTGTGTAAGTTGTGCCCTTTCCACCTGATGCGCCGTTAAAATGATATCTGTCTATAAGCAGTAACGCATTGATCACAAACAAGTGAATCACTTGTAAGTTAATAAAATGATATAAAAAACGGTACTTCCAAGCAGGTTGGAAGTACCGTCGAAACAAATAAATAAATTATATATTATGATTAAGCTAAATTAGACGAAACGATTAACTTAATTCTCCCCATCATTGCTATCAGCCAATTCACTCGCTGACGATGCAACATAAGGTATTTTTTTGTTTTCGATGGCACTAAACACCGTTAAAACAAAATCTTTCTGTTCATCTGCATTTTTATACAACCAATACTGAATATCAGGTAAACGAGGTAACCCATCTGATTCATTTAAAATACGTAAATCCGCATTTTGCATTTCCATTGGTCTAGCAGTTACCCCAACCTCTGCATTCACAGCAGCACGAACAGCTGGTAAAGAAGCAGCCTCATAGGCTACATGCCATGGCAACCCTGCTTCATCTAACGCATTAGTACACAGTTTACGATAAGGGTTAGTTTCATCCATAACAACTAACGGTATTGGCTCATTAGGGCGCAATTGGAAATCAGGAGCACTGTGCCATAACACAGGTACTGTCCTTAATGCCGTCTTAGGATGATGACTAATCCTTGTTGTCGTTAATGCTAAATCCACTTCGTGATTATCTAACATTGACTCAATAAATTGCGCTCGCTTGATGCGAACTTCAACAGCAACTCGTGGGTATACTGATGCTATCCGGTTAAGTAAAAATGGCAGCAAAATATCAACAGTGTCGTCTGATGCTCCGATACGAAGTTCACCTTCTGCATCGTTATAAGTCAATGATGCAGTTGCATCATCATTTGCACGAAGAATTTGCCTCGCGTAACCGAGTAATTGCAATCCATGTGCTGTAAGCAGTTTATTCCGCCCATGACGAGCGAAAAGCTCACGACCGACTAATTGCTCTAAACGTTGCATCTGCTGGCTTACCGCAGACTGCGTTCTACATACCGCAGCCGCTGCGGCTGCAAATGTATTTAGATCAGCGACAGCAACGAAAGTTCGTAGCAAATCAAGATCTAAGTTCATAATGGGACGATTGGAATTTATCATCGTTCATTCTCTTATATAATATTATGTAACCTGGTGTTTCTGCTCTCCTCCATGAGAATCAGCGAGTTTTGTGCGACTACTAAGTGAGTGCATTTCTAATCCATAGATCTGCAATAACTTCTCTTCTACTTTTCTTTATTTTACCTATTTAACACAAATATAGCGCTTATTAGCGACAAAATAGCTGAGATAAATAGAATACTTCCAAAAAATCAAAAATGTATTTAAAAAAAGGAATATACTTCTTAAAAGCTAATTAAAATCCCTTCGTTTAGTACACCTAAATAGTAACATATTTAATGTAATCACAATTATTTTAATGTAAGCACATTATAAAAATCATTTCACTATTTTTTAATATCATTAAAAATCAATAAATTACAATAAAATGCAGCACTTTAAGTTAAAAAAAACCAGCCGAAACAATCAATATTACTAACAAAACCCCACTAAAAATTACAAAAAAAGGCCGTTATAGCGTATAAATTATGACAGTATTCATGATTCCATTATCAATATTACATTTCGATACAATTTTTCTTTTAAGAGCTAGGATTTCCTCATTTTTACCATTTCTATACTAAAACCCTAAAGATTATCGAAATTAAACTCCAACTTAAAACATACAATTAGACTGTAAGGCTAACTTAATTAATATATTCAGAGCCCAAGTATTACATTTATGCTCAAATCAACCTTTTACACCAAAGATTACCTAGCATCTTCAAAAGCTTCTGACAGAAGAGTACAGTAAGGTAATAATGCCGGTCCCTACCAAAGTAACCCCGTTAGGGTAATGAGAGAACAATGAATAATCTAACCAAATCTAATAAACTCGATAATGTATGCTATGACATTCGCGGGCCTGTGTTAAAAGAAGCTAAGCGCTTAGAAGAAGAAGGGAACAAAGTTCTCAAACTGAATATTGGTAACCCGGCACCATTTGGCTTTGAAGCGCCTGATGAAATTCTCGTTGATGTTCTACGCAATTTGCCTAGTTCACAAGGTTACTGTGATTCAAAAGGGCTCTATTCTGCCCGTAAAGCTATCGTTCAACATTACCAAGCTCGCGGTATTCATGAAATGACCGTTGAAGATGTCTATATTGGTAATGGGGTATCAGAACTCATTGTGCAAGCAATGCAAGCGTTACTTAATAATGGGGATGAAATGCTTGTCCCTGCACCTGACTACCCTCTGTGGACCGCCGCCGTCTCCCTCTCTGGTGGGAAAGCCGTTCATTATATGTGTGATGAACAACAAGGGTGGATGCCAGATATCGAAGATATCCGCAAAAAAATTACACCAAGAACCCGTGGTATCGTTGTTATCAACCCCAATAACCCAACAGGTGCTGTATATAGCAAAGACCTGTTGATGGAAATCGTCGAAATTGCTCGACAACATAATCTCATCATTTATGCGGACGAGATTTACGATAAAATTCTATATGATGGTGCAGTCCACCATTCAATCGCAGCATTAGCACCGGATTTATTAACCATCACGTTTAATGGTTTATCAAAAACCTACCGCGTTGCTGGTTTCCGTCAAGGTTGGATGGTACTAAATGGTCCTAAAAAGCATGCTAAAGGCTATATTGAAGGGTTAGAAATGTTAGCCTCAATGCGTTTATGCGCCAACGTCCCTATGCAACATGCCATTCAAACGGCTCTCGGTGGCTATCAAAGCATTAGCGAATTTATTCAGCCAGGTGGTCGCCTATATGAACAGCGCGAACGCGCTTGGGAACTGATTAACCAAATTCCAGGGGTTTCTTGTGTTAAACCTCAGGGGGCGCTGTATATGTTCCCAAAAATTGATATTAAACGCTTTAATATTCATGACGACCAAAAAATGATCTTAGACTTGTTATTACAAGAAAAAGTGCTATTAGTTCAAGGCACTGCATTTAACTGGCCTGAACCTGATCATTTTAGAATTGTCACGCTACCCTATGCAGATGATTTAGAAATGGCGATTAATAAATTTGGCCGTTTCTTAGAAGGTTATCGCCAGTAATATGGTATTTTAGTTATTCCAAAAATAAAGCCTCCTATTTGGAGGCTTGTTAAATTTTACATTTCATCATCTTTTATTGACTGTATTATTTTGATTATCAAATAATAGAAATAAAATAGATTGCCACAAGGAAAAACCCCAATAATATAAATGGAAAGTATTTCATATTGCCCCTTTATTTCTTATTTAAAAGTCCATTATATTTTTTTAATATTATAATTCAATATAATTAATATATTAATTAAAAAGTTCCAAAATAGATATTCGGATTGCGATTGATAATTGAATGTTATTTATTTTATATTTTAGAAATAACTAATTAAAAAAACAATAAACTGATATCACTTTACTTCTATTTTCGATATAATTTCTATGGCCTACAAACAATATGAAGAGGAATTATGAGCTACTTTTTTGCCCATCTCGCTAGAATGAAACTGATCCACCGCTGGCCACTTATGCGCAATGTACGTACTGAAAATGTCTCTGAGCATAGTTTACAGGTTGCTATGGTCGCTCACGCACTTGCCATCATTAAAAACCGTAAGTTTGCAGGTAATGTAAACGCAGAGAAAATCGCACTACTTGCCATGTACCATGATACCAGTGAAGTCATTACCGGTGACCTCCCTACTCCTATCAAGTATCATAATCAACAAATAGCCCATGAATATAAAAAAATAGAGAAATTTGCGCAACAAAAGCTTATCGACATGCTACCTGAAGAATTACAAGACGACTTTAAAGAATTAATTATTGAAGATTTACAATCGGAAGAAGAGCATTTTATCGTAAAACAAGCAGATACATTATGTGCCTATTTAAAATGTCTAGAAGAGCTGTCCGCAGGGAATAGTGAGTTTAAATTAGCCAAAAGGCGTCTAGAGAAAATGTTAGCTGAACGAAATAGCCCAGAGATGGAATATTTTATGAAAACCTTCGTACCCAGTTTTACTTTATCTTTAGATGAAATCAGCAATTAATATATAAGTAGTAGTATTTTATATCTACTTATATATCTGTTGATTTACCAATCTAATAATAGCAAATTAGATTCGAGTTTATTCTATAAAAAAGGTTATTCAACCTTCACTAGCTTTTTATTGCAACCTATCATAGTAGAAAATGCAATATAAAATGTTTTTTTATCCCCATTAATACCTAGTATTACATATTCAGAGTCATCAATAGAGATAGTACAACGTAAAGGCTCTTTAGTTTTATATACTTCCCCTTTCTTCGTCACAAATTTTATTGACCAAAAATCATATGAATCTATTTTATTTCGTTCAAATAATATGGTAAATACTTTTTTTAGCTCAGATTTATCTGGAATATCATATAGTTTTATTGACGTAGCAAGTTTTTTAGTCACATCAAAATAACCTGCAACGAAGTGAGTTAGTTCAACATGTGACAATGTCTCCCCCCAATAATTTTCAAAGTCACAATAACCATAATTGAATTTATCATCTCCCCATGATTCATTTTGACTCATTTTATTCACCTATAATTGAAATGTATTGAATTACAGAGAATATCAACAAAAAAATTTCTTTTAAAATATATTAAATATTAAAAATATCATTAATTTTAATAGCAAAAAGCTCTAATATAGATTAGAGCTTTTTGCTAAAATTATTTTCTATGAGCTTAAAAAGGAAATAGTATCGGAATAACTGCCACACTAATTAACATAACAATAATAGTAAATGGCACTCCCATTTTCAAAAAGTCAGCAAATTTATATCCGCCGGGGCCAAGAACTAATGTATTAACAGGAGATGAAACTGGCGTCATAAAGGCAGCTGAAGCCGCAATCCCAATCACCATAGCAAATGGCAACGGTGAAACTTCCATTTGACGTGCGGCAGCAATCGCAATAGGGGCCATTAACACCGCAGTTGCAGTATTTGAGATAAACAAACCAATAGTAGCGCATAAGATAAAGAGACATAACAGCATCACATGAGGGCCTAACCCCCCTGCAACTTTCATCAACGCGTCAACCGCAAGGGCAATCCCCCCTGTTTCCTGTAAAGCTATAGCAAACGGCATCATCCCTACGATTAAAATAATACTTGGCCAATGGATAGACTTATAAGCACTTTCCATATCAATACAACGGAATTTACCCATTAACAAACACGCAATCAGCGCAGCGATAAAGTTTGGAATTTCATTAGTCACCATCATTGCCACCATTAGGGCTAGGCAAAATAGCGCATGGGGAGCTTGTGATGACGCTGGCGCAACTGCTTCTACTTCCGCAGCAAGGTTTAATACAATAAAATTACGTGGTTTAGTGGATAAAATACGGATTAACTTCCAATCACCAATTACCAGCAAGATATCGCCAAGTCTTAGTGGTTCATCAACCAACTTTCCATCCAATGCTTTACCATCACGACGGATCCCGACGACGTTAAGCCCATAACGAGTACGAAATTTAATGTCCCTTAACGTTTTACCAAGCAGTTCTGAATCAGGGTTCATGGAAACTTCAGCCATTCCCACATCGCGGGATTGGTCAGAAAAGTAATCACCACGTAAAATCATTGGTTCGAGTAATTGCTCACTGCAAAACTGCCGCAACTCATCATCACTGACCGAAATATCAACCAATAAAACATCACGTTCGCGCAGTTCCGTCCCCCCTGTCGCACTGACCATAACACGACGGAATTTACGCCAGCGCTCAATGCCCACTACGTTTGCTTCATAGCGAGAACGTAGGTGTAATTCATCAAGGGTATGGCCTATTAATGGCGAGCCTTTGCGAATAGCGAGGCGGCGTGCTCTACCAGTCAATTTATAATCACGAATTAAATCACGAAAACTACGCTGATAGCGTTCAGGGAGTTTGTCTGGCTCGTTGCTTCCTAACCAGCGACGTGTAACCCACATATAGGCAATACCCGCCAATAAAATCAGAATACCGATAGGTGTAATTGAGAAAAACTTAAAGCCTTCAATCCCCTCACGAACCAATTCACTGTTAACAACCATATTCGGAGGCGTTGCAACCAATGTCATCATGCCGCTCATTAGCCCTGCAAAACCAAGTGGCATCATCAGACGGCTTGGGGAAGTTTTCATCCGGGCAGAAACACTGAGAACGACTGGAATGAAGATAGCAACCACCCCTGTTGAACTCATAAATGCACCCAGCCCCGCAACGGTGAGCATTAAAAAAACCAGCATCTTGCTTTCGCTGCTTCCTGCTACGCGAACAAGCCAATCCCCCATTTGATATGCGATGCCGGTTCGAACAAGACCGTCACCTATAACGAATAAAGCCGCAATCAATAGTACGTTAGGGTCAGCAAACCCTGCCGTTGCTTGCTCAAGTGTTAAAGTATCACTCAGAACAAAAGCGACAATCACTAATAGCGCAACCACATCCATACGGATTTTATTTGTGGTAAATAAAACTATCGCGATCAACAGTAAGGTTAATACCCACAGCAATTCTCCGTTCAAAATATCCCCTTTCGACGAAAAAATACATTGCTAAAGTTTTTCTTTAGTTAACCATGTTTTACGGAGAATTTCTTTGATTAGATCATCATTAATCCGAATTAGACACTAAAAGTTCATAATCCCCATTATTGTCGGGGCCCATAACTGAAATTTGTGCCAATGAATTGATGATTACATTAATTTCATCACGACGGGCCATTTCTTCTGGCGCATGGACTGCAACGACTTGGCAGCCAGCACTAAGTGCAGAATGAATGCCTGCCGTAGCATCTTCGAAAGCAATACAGGATTTTGGCGATAAAGAAAGTACATTTGCACCTAATAAAAATGGCTCTGGATCTGGCTTACCTTTAGTTACCTTTTCAAAGGTTACCCAGTGTTTTGGTTCCGGTAGACCCGCTGCTTGCTGACGACCATGAGCGATTGGCACTGTTCCTGAAGTCACGATTGCCCAAGGTGCACCTATTTCATTTAAACGCGTTAATAGCGCTACAGCCCCCGGCAAGGCAACCACTCCTTCCATATCTTCACTTTCCATTTTCTCTAACCAGCGGAAATAATCCATGACCTCTTCTTCAGTCGCATCGGGTAAAAAATGACGTAAACTGGTTAATGCTGGCTTCCCATGAATATAGCTAATAATTTCCTCAGCACTTTTACCGATACGCTCACCAAACTTACACCAACAACGCTCAACCACTGCGAGCGAATCTGCTAATGTGCCATCTAAATCAAATAGAAACCCTTTTGCCTTTAATTTCACGTCTACCCCTTTCTTGTTCTTGAATCGATTCTATCTCTTAGTTAACGCTAAATAGACGCCAATGCGCAACCTCAATAACAAAAATAATCAAGATTTGCGTTAATGACTTAGATTTGAGTGCACTGGAGAGTTAAAACAGAAAAGAAATGTTAATTTAAGTTTGAGTTTGAGTTTGAGTTTGAGTTTGAAATTTTTATACTTATTAATTTCATTTGCTCTAAATTATTCGCCTTGACGCCAAGTAGAAGTATGACGAACAAATTTACTCTAAGAAGTTTGTGCTGTAGCTAAGCGACCAGAGACGAGTAGCCGAACGCAGTCAACAACGCTACAGCGCAAAATACGACGAGCACTAAGCATTGAAGATCTGGGAAATCTCTACCGCTGAAAGATGATACTGGCGTGGACAAGCATGCCAAATCGCTAACATCCGTACATATTTATCCCACATTGGCGTTTGTGAGTTAAACCCATGCGTCCCGCTGTCGAAGTGGGTATAACGCCCTTCTGTATTTACCATAAAGCGGACGTAGCTCAAATAACGTGCTTCTGTTGCGGCATCAAAGCCCAAAAACTGCACACGGCGGCCATCAATCTCTTCCTTGTTAGCCATGTTGCTATAAGAAACTTGCAGTGCATGGTACATTTCCATGATATCAATAACAGTACGGCAGGTGTCTTCACTTAAATGGCCGAAGTCTCTGTCTAACTCACGCATTTGTAACCCATAACCACGTTCAATAATGGTTTGTAGACGACGATAACGTTCTGCATTATCAGGGTCAAGCATGGTCATCATTTTATATTGATTCGATAAGATCAAGCGTTGTGCGTTAGTCATTTCCATCATGGTTCTCCCACTAAAAAGTATGGCTTATCTTCGCATTCAACATTAATCATAGACAGTGAAAACACAACTTTTATTGATCTAAACACCCTTTTTACATTACTTATTGTTAAATCTACCTTTTAATAGAAATCATCTCTTAAATATCTTCCATAAAGGAACGATCTAATTGGTTAAATGCGCGCTTTAGCAAGTCAGCTAACGCCATATAATCAGGTTGCTGCTCAATCGGTGCCATGGCAATTCCTGCTTCAGTAAATTTATCACGGATCTCATGAAACCAGCTCAGCAAGCTAGATGGTAGAGGCGTCGCAGCACGTTTACCTAACCACCATAGGCCTTGCATTGGCAAACTACAGGCAAAAAGAGCCGTAGCAATGGCGGGCCCCAATTGCCCACCTAACGCGATTTGCCATGCTAATGTAAAAATGGCAATGGGCGGCATAAAACGAATACCAAAGCGAACTGCTTTGTTGATACGAATTTCGGGGAAAATTGGCGACAGTTTTTTCTCCATAGGAAAGGTCTTCAGATAGCGGTTACCTAATCTAAAGCGTTTAAAAAAACCGGGCGGTGTACTTTGTAATGTACTCATGAAACGTTTCCTATCGACTTCTGAAAAACTGAGGCAATAATTTGTAGATTGCACCATGGTAAAATGATAGCACATTTAAGATAACGAAATTATTTCATTACATTTACCTTAAGTTAAGTCACTTTACTAAATATCAGCTATTCTAATAGCAATGTAACCCTGTGCTATAACACCACTTTATACGTCACTTATGATTTTAATCAATCAAAGTCTCTATTTTTAAAAAAAACGTATAAAATATAAAATAATTTTAGTAGAATCTGCCACATTTAGAATTGCTGTTGCATTTGTTACTTTGTAACTTTATCCATCTTCGAAACTGAAGATAGACAACAGTTATATATATTGGGGTTTTTGGTCGTTATTTCAACACTAGGTGCAGAGGTTTACTTTTATATGCCTTTGCAAAAAAGGATAGCGCCTGCTTTATCAACCCCTAAAGGTCTCACGATCTTTAACTTTTTCGCCTTTAACATGATATCAATCATGATGTTTCAGGTCATAAATACGCTAGGCTCTAGCAATATATTTTTAATCTGAGTCTTTTCATGTTTTTCGAAAGGCTTCACAACAACAATTAACGATAGGTATTTCCATGTCAAGTAAGCTGGTACTGGTTTTAAACTGCGGTAGCTCCTCACTGAAATTCGCCATCATCGATCCGACTAATGGAGATGAATTTTTATCCGGTTTAGCGGAGTGCTTCAACCTCCCTGAAGCTCGTATTAAGTGGAAAATGGACGGTGCTAAAAAGGAAGCTCCTTTAGGTGCTGGTGCGGCGCATAGCGAAGCATTGGATTTCATTGTTAACACCATTCTTGCTGAAAAACCAGAGTTGTCAGAGCAGATCACTTCTATCGGTCACCGTATTGTTCACGGTGGTGAAAAATTCACGTCTTCGGTTTTAATTACTGATGACGTTATTGCCGGTATTGAAGCGGCTATCCCATTCGCACCACTGCACAACCCTGCTCACCTTATTGGTATTGAAGAAGCAAGAAAATCATTCCCGCACTTGGTCAATAAAAATGTTGCTGTCTTTGACACCGCATTCCACCAGACCATGCCGCAAGAATCCTATCTGTATGCATTGCCATACGAACTCTATTCAGAGCATAGTATCCGCCGTTATGGCGCGCACGGTACAAGCCATTACTATGTTTCCCGTGAAGCTGCAAAAAAACTGAATAAGCCTGTTGATGAGCTCAATGTTATCACTTGCCACTTAGGCAACGGTGGTTCTGTGACTGCGATTGTTAACGGTAAATGTGTTGATACCTCCATGGGCTTAACGCCATTAGAAGGTCTGGTAATGGGAACACGTAGTGGTGATATCGACCCTGCAATCATTTTCCATTTACATGATTCTTTAGGTATGAGCGTTGAACAAATCAATAAAATGCTGACTAAAGAATCAGGTTTACTTGGCTTAACAGGCGTGACCAGCGACTGCCGTTATGTTGAAGACAACTATGGCACTCAAGAAGACGCAACTCGCGCAATGGATGTTTTCTGCCATCGTTTAGCGAAATACGTGGGTGCATATAGTGCACTGATGGAAGGCCGCCTTGATGCTATCATCTTCACAGGTGGTATTGGTGAAAACTCAGCACAAGTTCGTGAAATCACCTTGAAGAAACTGGCAATCCTTGGTTTCGAATATGACCACGAACGCAACTTAGCGGCACGCTTCGGTAAAGAAGGTTTAATCACTACCGATCAAAGCCGCCCAGCGCTGGTTATCGCAACCAATGAAGAATTGGTTATTGCCCAAGATACTGCGCGTTTAACCGCATAAGCAACTTCTACCGCCAGCAACCTGCTGGCGGTATCGTTTTGTCATTAGAGTAACCGAAATAAAGAGGTTCCCGTGTCCCGTACAATTATGTTAATACCTACTGGCACCAGCGTTGGCTTAACTAGCGTTAGCCTAGGTGTCGTTCGCTCAATGGAACAAAAAGGTGTTCAATTAAGCGTTTTCAAACCTATCGCACAGCCACGCGTCTCTGGCAATAAAGACCAAACTACCGAAGTACTTCGTTCGCATTCAAGTATTACTACCATTGTTGAACCATTAAACATGGAATACGTTGAATCGCTGCTAACCTCGTCGAAAAAAGACGTCTTAATGGAAGAAATTGTTGCTCGTTATCATGAGCACACAAAAAATGCAGAAGTTATTCTTATTGAAGGTCTTGTTCCTACCCGTAAGCACTCATTTGCTCAATCATTAAACTATGAAATTGCCAAAACATTGGGTGCTGAAATTGTTTTCGTTACTGCTACTGGTAATAGTAACATTACACAAATGCAAGAGCGTTTAGAACTTGTCCGTAATGAGTTTGGTGGTCAACGTAATAAAAATATTATCGGTGTTATCATTAATAAGGTAAATGCACCTGTTGATGAGCAAGGTCGCACGCGTCCTGATTTGTCTGAAATTTTTGATGACTCCACCAAAGCAACTGTTGCTAATCTTGATACGAAACAGTTAGCGTCATTAAATTTACCTGTGCTCGCTTCAATTCCATGGAATTTTGATTTAATTGCCACTCGTGCAATTGATATGGCAAAACACTTAGGCGCTGAAATTGTTAACGAAGGTGAAATTAAAACTCGTCGCGTTAAATCAGTCACGTTCTGTGCGCGCAGTATCCCGCACATGCTTGAGCACTTCCGCCCAGGCTCTTTATTAGTGACCTCAGCAGACCGTCCTGATGTACTGGTATCTGCTTCGCTTGCCGCGATGAATGGTGTTGAAATTGGTGCTGTACTACTCACTGGTGGTTACAATATCGATGCACCAATCCGTCAACTGTGTGAACAAGCGTTTGAGACGGGCCTGCCGGTTTTCATGGTAAAAAGCAACACATGGCAAACATCCTTGAATCTGCAAAGTTTTAGCTTAGAAGTTCCCGCAGATGACCATGAACGCATTGAAAAAATTCAAAACTACGTTGCTCGTCATATTAGCAGTGATTGGATTGAATCATTGGTTGCAGATTCTGAGCGCCCTAATCGCTTATCACCACCTGCATTCCGCTACCAATTAACGGAATTAGCGCGCAAAGCAGGTAAACGAATCGTTCTTCCTGAAGGTGATGAGCCACGTACAGTCAAAGCGGCTTCTATCTGTGCAGAGCGCGGGATCGCAACATGTATTTTATTAGGTAACCCTGATGATATTCGTCGTGTTGCTGCAGCGCAGGGTATTGAGTTAGGTACAGGAATTGAAATTGTTGACCCTGTCAAAGTACGTGAAGAATATGTCGCTCGTTTGGTTGAGCTACGTAAGAACAAGGGTATGACTGAAGTTGTTGCTCGTGAACAACTCGAAGATAATGTCGTCCTAGGGACACTGATGCTTGAAAAAGGTGAAGTTGATGGCCTCGTTTCAGGCGCGGTCCATACCACTGCCAACACTATCCGTCCACCGCTGCAATTAATTAAAACAGCACCGGGCAGTTCATTAGTTTCTTCCGTCTTCTTTATGCTATTACCTGAACAAGTATTTGTTTATGGTGACTGTGCTATCAACCCAGACCCAACTGCAGAGCAATTATCAGAAATCGCTATTCAATCTGCTGATTCTGCAAAAGCGTTCGGTATTGACCCACGCGTTGCGATGATTTCTTACTCTACAGGTGATTCAGGTGCTGGTAGTGATGTTGAGAAAGTACGTGAAGCAACACGTTTAGCACAAGAAAAACGTCCAGACTTGATGATTGATGGCCCATTGCAGTACGATGCCGCAGTAATGGCTGATGTTGCTAAATCCAAAGCGCCTAATTCACCAGTTGCAGGTAAAGCGACCGTATTTATCTTCCCAGACTTAAATACCGGTAATACCACGTATAAAGCCGTACAACGTTCTGCTGACTTAGTCTCTATTGGTCCAATGCTGCAAGGTATGCGTAAACCAGTCAATGACTTGTCTCGTGGTGCATTAGTTGATGACATCGTTTATACCGTTGCGTTAACTGCTATCCAAGCAGTACAAAACGAAAATGCCTAATCAATAAATAATTGATGTTAAAAAGCCTGTCAGGTTACTTTCAACTGACTGGCTTTTTTATAAAAAAATTTAATCTCTAATAGCAGCGCAATACGGCTTGCAAATATATTCTTGATAATGACATGTGTGCAACACATTCCGTTTTTCACCAAGATAACAAACAGCAACCAAATGAAAATTCCCTCACTCAATACTCATGTATCAACTGAATGAGAAACACCTTATCTGATTTGTCGAAGATGAAGGCTGTAGATATATTCATAGGCTTCAGCTTGGTTAGGATAAACTAACTGAATTTGTAATGGGAGTTCAACACCAGGGTCAATTGTATGCCCACTAGTATTACTCAGTATCACATTCCCACCAGACTCCCTCTTATTTAACCAATTTTTCTGGCTTTCATACCAATTTTCGGAGACTTTCGCTCCAGGAGGTAATTGGAAGGATAACTCCCATAAAGTGACCCGTGTATTTTCTGATATTAATGTCAGCATATAACTATAAAGATAACCACCTTCCCCAGCCCAACTTGCCTGATATTTCTGTAAGACCTCTAAATCTTTTTCTGCAGTGACTATGATATTAGAACTAACATTATGGTCGCCTTCATTTTCATAGCCGGCAGGAGGCGTTATACTGCAAATTAACCTTGTGCTTCCCACTCGTGATGCACTTGTATTGAGTGGGATATCAATCACTGTCGAATCATTTGCATCAATATTGACTATCGGGTCAATGTCACTCACTATCATAAGTAATTCATTCTCTGATTCAGCTTCAATGACAGCACCATTAACTGGTATTTCACTTTTATTAGTGATCTTTAATGGTATGCGCTTTGTGATCCCCCTCAGTAAAGTAACTTGCCTATCAACCATCAGTGTTAAATTCACAACGCCATTCACTTTTGCTGTCACACTATAAGTATTATTGTTTTGATTAATAAAACCGATTGGCGTATTAATTCGTACGCTTAACTCAGTATTACCCAGCCCCTTTCCATCGACTAATACCTCAACTGTCGTTATGGCTCCTGCAGGGAGATTAACCGTATTAGGATAGGAAATAATTTCAACTACACCACTATTCTTAGACGTAATATCCAACGTTACATCAGGGACATCGACACCGCTTTTATTTTCTATTTTAAATTCAAAGTGCTCTTGTTGGCCTAATTTTAATTCAGCTGGATTTTGAGATGATATCACAAGCTCCACTAGTTCAACGGGAGCAGAAACCACTGAGCGGGTCGCATCATTCCAACCGTAATCAACAAGAGAAGGGATTGATGTCATCGCAAGGACTTTGAGTATTTCCCCATCAAGATTAAGCCCAGCAACGAGAGTGGCTGACTGACCCATATTATTAACAACACAAGAAACCCCATCATGATGACCAACATCAAACCCATACGATGCTAACTCTTGTTGATCAAGTTGAATGTTGGGAGAGATAAGAAGAATATCGCCAAGTTCTGAATTGTTATAATTAATATTAGTGTATAAAGCTAGCTTATTAGGTGGGCACTTATCTTTTCCTTTCTGATTCTTTAATAACTCAACTGATTTATTATTTGGCATAATTATATCTTCTATATTAATGTTTACTATTAAGGAAATAAGAAACTGTCAGATGACATAATTAATAATAAAGCTAAGCCTTGTTTATACAACAAAATAAAACCATCAAATTTAATATCGCACCATTATTTAAAATAGGTTTAAAACTGATGCCAAACTTAAATTAAAACTCAATTAATAATTTAGATGTTAAATGCCAGTTAATTATTTAACTGGCATTTAATTGTAGCAATGAAAATAATTATAATTTTTTACGCGTAAATACCGACACAGCACACGCAATAATAATATTCAGAATAAATGCAGCAATACCAATATTCATATAGCTTAAGCCTTCCCCTAACCATGGGAACAATTGAGCTAACGAAATTTTTTCAATATACGTCACTGCAAGGAATAATACCCCTGCCATAATCCCACAAATTGCACCCGCAGGGGTCATTGGATTATGTTGTTTAAAGCTCATCAGCAGCGCAGGGAAGAACTGTGCCACAATATTAACCCCTAATAGCATGATTGCGACCAGCGTGTCATTACTGTGGAATATAAAATACAGACTCACTAATGCAACAAATGGCACCATAAAACGTGCATACATCCCTGATTGTTGTTTTTCCTCACTCACCCCTAGTGCTTTTTGCACCACACCTGCAAGCATGTTAGACGTTGTGAGTAACAACATTGAGCCCGGCACTAAAGCGGTCAACATCCCTGCTGCGCCAATAAACCCAACGACAACAGGTGAAAACGTTTCTTTCGATATTTCAAACAGGGATAAATCTACAGCGGCCCCTTCAAGATGCGGAATTTGTAGAATTGATGCGTAACCCACAAAAAAAGCAAATAACATAATCAAACTGTACGCTGGAATTAAAATACTATTTCGCTTCAGAGATTTTTCATCTTTTGCAGTAAATACCGCCGCCATATAATGAGGCCAGCAAAAATAAGCAACCACTGACAGAAATACCGTCGAAATATACCAAGGAATATTGAGCCCTGTATCTGAGAAAGTTAAGAAGCTTGGCATTGCAGTATCAATGGCTTTAAACATCTCACCAAAACTACCGTAGTAATGTAATGGAATATAAATACCAATAAACACAACTACAATTAAGATCATTAAATCTTTAAGTGCCGATGTCCAAGCTGAGCCATGAATACCTGAAATCATTACAAATAAGGTGACAGCAATAATACCAATCCAAATCGCCATATCTGCGGGGATAGCACCATAAGATGCTTGAGAAACTATAATGCCTAATCCTTTAAGTTGTAAAACGAATAAAGGCACCATTGCAGCAATAGAAATTAAGCTAATCAGTAGCCCTAAGCCTGCACTTTGGTATTTTTTAGCAAATAATTCAGAAATTGTCCTAACATCATTATCTTTTGCAAAACGCCAAACTCTCGGGTGTACCCAATATAAAAAGATCCCCATAAATGCATTGACGGCTAATGTGTATAAAATAGCAGGGCCTTTGCCATATGCCCAACCACTCCCACCAAGGAAAGTAAATGTTGTGTAGATTTCCCCTGCACTCAGTAAAAAAACCAATAGAGCGCCATAACTACGCCCACCGACAGACCAACCTTCGTGATCCATCGTTTTCCCTTTTTTAGCCCGAATAGCAAGATAGATACTAAAAAGGAAAAAAATGGTAATAATAATTAACGCAGAGCTCATGATGTTTCCTTAGTATTTTTATTATCTAATACATTTATCAGTAACATCACTAAGGCGGTAATAATCACCCATACAACAATCCAAAACATTAAAAAGGGTAGCCCCATCACAAAAGGTTCTACTTGGTTAGCATAATAAATGCCCACCGTTAATGCTAGGATCGGGAAAATCACTAAATAATGGTACCATTTCATAGAAAATTCCTTATTCCATTTACCCTAATGAAACCAATTCGCGAGGCAAATGGCTTAACATCTCAACACCATCTTCAGTAATTAGCAGCATATCCTCAATCATAATACCGCCAACACCAATCCCGTAATATGGTGTTTCTAAACTCATTACCATGCCAGCACGAAAGACTTCTGTCGTTGCTGCACTCACAAAAGGGGCTTCTTCTAACCCAACGAATACCCCATCACCATGACCTAGGTGCCCACGGTTATAATACGGTAACCCTGAAGAACGGATTAGTGCCATCGTCTCATTAAAAACGTCACTTAATGCCACGCCGGGTGCTATGCGACTTAGCATATATTGATGACCTTTTAAAATAGTTTGATAAATACGGCTCACTTTTTCATCCGGCTTACCGACGACAAATGTGCGTGCTATGTCAGCACCATAGCCTGCAACATCTACCCCGCAATCAAATTTAATGAGATCACCCTCTTTGGCTGGCACGTCATCGGGTAACATTTTCGGGGAGAAATCGCTGCCAACTGAAATAAGGTGAAAACGACTATAATTAGTCTCTGGATATTCCATCACTTTAGCTTTAAATGCCGCAGTCAATTGCGCAGAGGTGCATCCCACTTTAATTAATTGGCTTGCTGCTGCGATCCCCGCCTCTGTAATTTGTGCAGATTTTCTTAGGTGAGCAATTTCCCACTCACTTTTAATCATCCGCAACTCATTAAATAAAGCGGATGAATCTACTAAGTTTAAGCTTGGGATAACTTTATCTAACCATGTTTTTCCCATATGGGTTATTTGGTTTAGTTCAATCGCAACCGGTTTACCATAAACATCAGCTTCAGATAACGCCTCTTTTAAGAGCGTAAAAATGGTTTCTATCGGGCTATTTATCGGCCGTGCTTTTACCACTTTACCGTTATCAGGATTATAAGGATCGTCAACATCGACCCATATTGGGAATGTTTTAATTTTAGCATTTGGCATTTGAAGCGATAAATTTGCGGCTTCAAATTCATTCATGATCACCAAAGATTCAATTGAAGGGTCACGAAAAATAACAGCAATTGCAGAGCCAGTCTGCCTAAAGGTATACATAAAGAAGCTGGCAAAACCGGTTAAGTGATAAAAATTATCCCCTACCGTTGCAATTAAAGCTTCAATACCTTCACGCTCCATAATTTCACGTGCTTTGTTTGTTACATTCTCAAGGTGTTGGTGTTTCAAAAGGAGGTCTGCTTTATGAATTGTCATTTTTATTCTCTCGAAGCGTTATTTTATACATCAAGCAATTACATAATATCGCAAGCGATAAATGCGAAGCTCAATCATATTATATCTAGAGTTGAAATGAATACATCGTGTAACGTGCAAGTTTTATATAACTAATAATTATATACTAGTCAGAAATATACCTTGCTAACGATTTGAATATGATAGAAATAATTAAAAGAGCTAAATAAAATAGCCCTTTTAAAATTTAAAACTTATTTATTGAGAGTTTTCAGCACAAGTAATGGCTTTTTCAGACTCGTTATTACGAGTTAACCATAAAGAAAGTGCTTTTAAAGAATCAGGGGTAAATTCATCACAACGGGCACTGATTTCTTTAGCCGTTAACCAACTCACTTCAGCCACTTCTGATTCTTGCAATGCAAAAGGGCCATGGCTCACACAACTGAATAACCCACCCCATACACGGCAGTGCTCATCTTCAAAATAAAAATGGCCATGCTCGGCAAAAGGCACGCCTGCTATACCCAGCTCTTCTTCGGCTTCACGTTTAGCAGAATCAAGAATATTCTCACCTTGTGTAACAACGCCACCCGCCGTTGCATCTAAAAAACCAGGGTGAAAATCTTTAATTTCAGTACGTCGTTGCACCAATATTTTCCCCATGCCATCATGCACCACAATGTAAGTTGCACGGTGGCGTAAGTTCTCAGCTCGCATTTGGCTACGGGTTGCCTGAGCAATCACGATATTATCTTCATCAACAATATCTACCCACTCAACGACTTCGGTTTGTTGTTCCATCCTGTAAACCTTTTCAAAATTGCCTGAAACAGCTTATGCCATAGATTGATTGCCGCAATAAAAGGCAATACAAGATATGCTTTAACTAACATTCGGTTTTCGATCCTAGCTGAATTTGCATTGAGTTGCTATCACAAAAAAGATCATCGGACGAGAAGATGTGTATTGGTAACAATATTTTTACATTCGTGTCGCCGGAATACACAAACTTAGTTTATAAATGCTATAGTTAGAAAATAAAAACCATACAATCACTGAATTACAGCGATAAAATTGATAATGTAAACATTCATCATTGGCGAGGCTTTAAGGGGTGCAAAAAATGAATATACTCATCACTGGTGGTACGGGGCTCATTGGTACGCCTCTTGTTCAAAAACTCATTTCCCTTGGTCATCAGGTCACAGTATTGAGCCGTTCGCCACAAAAAGTGTATAGCCATTTTTGTAAGGCTGTTGAATGTTGGACAACGTTAAATGACGTCAATCATCTCAATGACTTTGATGCCGTCATTAACTTAGCTGGCGAACCTATTGCTGAAAAACGCTGGACTGATGAGCAGAAAAAACGCCTTTGTGATAGCCGTTGGAAAATCACCCAGCGACTCGCTGAACTGATTGCTGCTAGTGAAACACCGCCTTGCGTCTTTTTATCGGGCTCAGCCGTGGGTTACTATGGCGATCAAGGCCAATCTGTCGTCACAGAAGATGAACAACCCCACGACGAATTTACCCATCAACTCGCGCAACATTGGGAAGCCCTTGCTGAAAATGCCGCGTCCGACAAAACACGCGTGTGTTTATTACGTACAGGCCTCGTATTATCCCCCAATGGTGGGGTTCTAGGTAAAATTCTGCCCATTTTCAAAATGGGGGCTGGTGGCCCAATCGGTCACGGCAAACAATACATGCCATGGATACATATCAACGATATGGTCAATGCAATTTACTTTTTGCTGACTACTCCAACACTTTCAGGCCCTTTCAATATGACTGCACCTTATCCTGTGCATAATGACCAATTCACTGCTGTTTTAGGGGATGTACTTAACCGCCCTTCTTTTGTCCGCACGCCTGCTTTTGTGATCAAAACTATTTTAGGCGAATCCGCGGCTTTAGTATTAGGTGGGCAGCAAGCCATACCTAAACGTTTAGAAGAAGCGGGGTTTCAGTTCGAATTTATCGAATTAAAAATTGCATTAGAAGACTTATTGGTTTCCAAAGAAAGGTAACCCTTCTTAACGCTACTCATATCTCTAGACGAAATGGTTTTTACCTATTTCGATGGGAAATTTTAACCTTAATACTGACCCTAGTGTTATGTTTGGCTCAAGAATACTTAATAACCAAGCGTAACTACCGTACTAAATTATTTAGCCCCTTGCCAACGATGAAATAAATCGTGTTCAAGGGTAATATCAAACTGGTCGATAACGCGGTTAACGGTTTGGTCAACAATATCTAAAATAGTTTCAGGCTGATGGTAAAATGCAGGCATGGGGGGCATGATCACGGCTCCCATTTCAGCCGCTTGCACCATTAAACGCAGGTGGCCGACATGTAATGGCGTTTCCCGTACCCCTAGGACGAGTTTTTTCCCTTCTTTGAGTACAACATCCGCAGCTCGGGTCACCAAGGTATCAGTATAGCTGTGCACAATCCCAGAAAGGGTTTTCATTGTGCAAGGCATTATGACCATCCCTTCAGTACGAAAAGAACCTGATGAAATTGCCGCTGCAATATCACGGCTATCATAATAATGGTCAGCTAATTGTTGTACTTCTTTTACGCTAAACTTGGTTTCTAACGCCAATGTTTGCCGTGCGGCTGCACTCATCACCAAATGGGTTTCTATCCCTTTGACAGGTTTTAATACTTCAAGCAGCCTAATGCCATAAATAGCACCACTTGCCCCAGTTAACCCGATGATCAGTTTTTTCATTTAGCAGCCCAATTCGCGATTTTTTTGCGATTATATACCAAAGGCTTCCAGTTGTCGCTTGGCGGCAAATGAAGCCATCCCAAGAATATACAACTTGGTTAGAAAAGCGCTGCCAACACGACAAAAGCCTATAGGATATTAAGGATTTTGGTGATCAGCCACAGTCCCAGTTATACACTACTCGACTAAAATCTCTTTTTTTCAAATCATCTGGGTGAATAAAGAAATTACCGACGCCCATATCTCCCCACATAATACCGATTTCATAATCCGTATTTATTTGCAGTAATAGTTCGTATTGCTGGATATTTTCTTCATATTCTCTTGGGTCAGATTGAGTAAAAAATGGGTAGCCTCCAATACAGTGCGCACCCGATTCAAATGAATCACTGTAAGGTTCAACCCATTCATCATAGAAGTCTTCACCTTCAAACTGTTCTTCATAATCATAGAGGTTATCAACCCCAAGGATTTTCTGCCCGAACTGGAAATCATCGATACTAATGTATTGTTCTGCAGGTGTGTATTCAATACTATATTGATGGTCGATGGGCGTGTAATAGTCATCAGTATGTGCGGCAATTACTGAGGAAAAATCTTGTGTTAACTGGCTAATATCTTCAATAATATTTTCCCAATAGATAACTCTAAAATCCTCTTGTTTTTGCTTATCTTCAAAATCAGCCCCATACAAATCATCTCCACCAATAAAAAACTGTAACAGCCCTTTTTCTGGGTAATTTTCTAACTTAGGCATTTGTGCAAAGTTAATTTGCGCAAGCAGTTTTAGTGGTGTCCCTTCACTATTTGTTGGGTATTTTTCACCAAGCGGCAAATAAGGCATTCCGCCCACACGGCTTTCCCACCACACATATTCTTCAACGGGGGTTAAGGTCATTTCAACAAGGGATTTTTTAGTGGCTTTGATTTTATCTACGAAAGGTTTAATCACATCAGGAAGGGAGTTGAAATCAGCCATATATAGCTCCAGATAGGCAGTTAATGTCCCTCTAGTTTACTCGAATTTTGCGCATTTTAAATCAGATATAACTGTAACTTACGCCTTCATTTAACGTTATAATTTTCTAAATAGTTTCGGTTACAGCTAGGCGGCAAATGAAGTTATCCCAAGGAGCCTACAAAAGTAGGTAACTTGGGTAACAGAATGAAGCTAACAACGTTAGAAAATTAAATAATGATAAAAATAGCATCACGATTAATTTTCTAAATAGTTTCGGTTACAGCTAGGCGGCAAATGAAGCTATCCCAAGGAGCCTACAAAAGTATGTGACTTGGGTAACTGAATGAAGCTAACAACGTTAGAAAATTAAATAATGATAAAAATAGAATCACGATTAATTTTCTAAATAGTTTCGGTTACAGCTAGGCGGAAAATGAAGCTATCCCAAGGAGCCTACAAAAGTAGGTAATTTGGGTAACTGAATGAAGTCAACAACGTTAGAAAATTAAATAATGATAAAAATAGAATCACGATTAATTTTCTAAATAGTTTCGGTTACAGCTAGGCGGCAAATGAAGCTATCCCAAGGAGCATACAAAAGTATGTGACTTGGGTAGCTGAATGAAGCCAACAACGCTGTAACCGAAACTATGACGAAAATTTAGCCTTCGTTATAAATTTCGAGGTCTTCAACCTCACTCTTATCTTTCAATTTTAGCTCGTCATCTTTACGTAAGTTTTCCAGATAATCTAAATAACTTTGGTCGATATCCTTGGTGACGTAAATACCATCAAACACAGAACATTCGAACTCATTAATTTCTGGATTTTCCTCACGAACCGCATCCACCAAATCAGCTAAATCTTGGAAAATTAACCCATCTGCACCAATTAATTTACGAATTTCATCCACTTCCCTACCATGAGCAATTAGCTCATTAGCATTTGGCATATCAATGCCATAGACATTCGGAAAACGCACTTCCGGTGCCGCTGAAGCAAAGTAAACATTTTTTGCTCCCGCTTCACGCGCGAGTTCAACGATTTGCTCAGATGTGGTGCCACGCACTATTGAGTCATCAATCAATAAGACATTTTTGTCACGGAACTCTGCTCGGTTCGCATTGAGCTTACGACGGACTGATTTGCGACGCTCTTGTTGACCAGGCATGATAAACGTCCGACCCACATAACGGTTTTTTACAAACCCTTGGCGATACGGTTTATCAAGGATATGTGCTATTTCCAGAGCAATATCACACGAAGTCTCAGGAATAGGGATCACAACATCGATGTGTAAATCTTCCCATTCACGGGCAATTTTAGCGCCAAGTTTTTGCCCCATGCGCAACCTTGCATTGTAGACCGAGACTTTATCAATAAAGGAATCTTGGCGAGCAAAATAAACGTATTCAAAAATACATGGCGTCAATTGTGGGTTTTCTGCGCATTGACGGGTAAATAATTGGCCTTTCTCAGTGACATAGACCGCTTCACCGGGGGCGACATCCCGTAAAAACTCAAAACCTAGTGTATCAAGTGCGACACTTTCAGAAGCCACCATATATTCGTGCTCACCCTTCTCTGTGACCCGACGCCCTAATACTAGGGGACGAATACCATGAGGGTCACGGAATGCTAACATCCCATGGCCAATAATAAGTGCCACACAAGCATAGGCGCCGCGTAGTTTTTTGTGCATCGCTGAGACAGCACTAAACACGTTATCTGGCTCAAGAGGGAAATGGTCAAACCTATCTAGCTCATAAGCTAATACGTTGAGTAATATTTCAGAATCCGATGTGGTATTGACATGGCGGCGTGCTGTTTCAAATAAACTCCGAGTGAGTTCATGAGCATTTGTCAGATTACCATTATGAGCAAGGGTGATACCAAAAGGTGAGTTTACGTAGAAAGGTTGAGCTTCAGAAGCACTTGAACTCCCCGCAGTTGGGTAACGAACATGCCCTAACCCCATACAGCCTTGTAACCTGAGCATGTGACGTGTTTCAAACACATCCTTAACCAGACCATTCGCTTTGCGTAAACGAATATTATTTTTGCCATCAATAGTGGCAATACCTGCTGCATCTTGCCCACGATGTTGTAACACCGTTAAAGCATCATAAATCGATTGGTTTACCGGTGTTACACCGGCGATACCGACAATACCGCACATTTAGTCTTTCCTCATCAGCCAGACGGAGAAATATTCTCCGGTAGGAAACTTGACGCATTTTGCAGGTAGTCAAAAAACCACCTGATGATATGACTGAACTGCGGAATAAGTTCCGAACGCTGCCAATCCTCACTTTGAGGAAGTGGTGTAAATGTATCGAGAAAAAACAATAAGGCCGAAACAATTAACACACCACGCAGCGCACCGAAGCAGATCCCCAGAACCCGATCTGTGCCTGATAACCCCGTTTTTTGTACTAATGAGCTAATCACATAGTTCACTACTGCCCCCACAATAAGGGTGGCAATAAATAATGCAGCGATAGCAATGCCATTTCTAACAAGTATATCCTCAAAGCGCGTAAAGTAGCTGGCTAAATAAGGATAAAAGGTACTTGCAACAAAAAAAGCACAACCCCATGTCACTAGTGATAATGCCTCACGTACAAAACCACGGATCAAGCTAACCAGTGCCGAGAAGCCAATAATGGCGATAATTGCGTAATCTATCCAGACCATATTCCATTCCAAAATTCGCACTCACGACATCAGCGAAGTGCATTCTAACAGAAAACGAAAACGTTTGCGTAACCATTTTTCTATCAAATTTAAAAAAATAGCGGCGAAAAGAAAAAATCATAATCGCCGCAGTAAGTTACTAAATCCCCTTACCTTTTAGGGATTATTGGATCTTTAATTTTAAGGTTTATAGGTTTGAATTATCCCTTTAGTCCCTGTAATCGAATTTAGCTCTGGTAACGCGGCCTCTAGCCTTTGCCTAGAGGCTTCTGGCCCCACGTAAATACGTGTGAGTTTATTATTCACTGGCTTAGCGGGAACCGTATACACTTGGTAACCAGACAACCTGAGTTTTGCCACAATTTCTTCTACCTTAGCTGCATTGTTTAAGGCAATAACTTGCACAACAAACGCTTTACCTTGCGGAGCTGGTTTCACTTCGGGTTTAGGCTCCGGTTTTGGTTCAACTTTCGGTTGTGGCTTAGGCTCTGGTTTAACTTCTGGCTTGATTGGTTTTACTGGCTCAACAACAGCAGGTGGATTATTTTCAGCCGATGTTGCCGCTTCAACTTGTTCATTTTGCTGCTGTGTTATCGCTTCTGACAGCATCGCTTCAGAAGCCCCTTCAGAAGAAGCTGTTGATGTCGTACTGGCGATAGGCGCTATCGCTTCAATATCTTCTTCATCACCCGGTTTAGGGATAATAGGAATGGCCGCAAATTCATTTTCATTATATTTCTTATCGCCATCAAGCAGTGCAGGGAGAACGATAACCCCTACAGCAACAAGAACAATGGCGCCAGCAAGACGATTCTGAAATTTACTAGCCACCGGCACTATCCTTTTTGGTTTTCTAATAACATCATAACATGGGCGACAGTATGAAATGACCCACACACAACAACCACATCTTGCTCTTTTGCATCGAGACAAGCTTGTTGCCATGCTTTTTCTACGGAATCAAATTCATTCGCTTGCGCTAAATGTTGGCTAAGCGTAGCGACATCAGCCCCTCTAAATTCAGTTAATGGCGCAATATACCAATCAGTAACTTGCTGTGACAGGCAATCAAGAGTGCCTTTAATATCTTTGTCACCTAACATACCGACAACCGCACGAATATGACGCCCTTCCATAACAGGAAGTTCGGCTAATTTACTGACTAAATAGCCTGCAGCATGCGGGTTATGTGCCACGTCTAAAATCATCAATGGTTTTTCACCGATAACCTGAAAACGCCCTGGCAATTGAGCCGATTTTAACCCTTGATGAATTGCGCTTTCTGTAACTTTTTGGGCGATATCAACATCAATCAATAATAAGCAGCTAATAACACCAAGCGCGGTTGCTGCATTCGCTAATGGGACATTCGGTAATGGTAAATTATGCCACTCATGTTGAGCACTTTTCCATGACCAACTTCCCGCTTGTTCACTATATTGCCAATCCGCACCACGACGAAAAAGCACCGTACCTAGTTTATCCGCCACTTGAGCAATAGACGCAGGCATATCAGGTTCACCGACTACACCATAGTGACCAGAACGGAAAATACCCGCTTTTTCATAGCCAATATGTTCTCTATCAGCGCCAAGCCAGTCTGTATGATCTAACGCAATACTGGTGATCGCTGCAATATCGGCATCCACAACATTTGTTGCATCCAAGCGGCCGCCTAGCCCCACTTCTAAAATAACCACATCCAGTTCAGCTTGCTTAAATAACTGTAATGCAGCCAAGGTACCGTATTCAAAGTAGGTAAGCGAAATGTTTTCACGTTGTGATTCAATGGTCGCAAACGCTGCGCAAAACTCTGACTCTGCAAGTTCTTGGCCTTGAATACGCACACGCTCTGTATAACGAACAAGATGTGGTGAGCTATAGACCCCAACCTTGAGCCCTGATGCCATCAGAATAGACTCTAACGTATGGCACGTTGTCCCTTTACCGTTAGTTCCAGTGACAGTGATAACTCGAGGTGCAGGCTGTGTGAGGTTCATTTGCCTAGCGACTTGACCGACTCGTTCCAACCCCATATCAATATTTTGGCTATGTAAGTCGGTGAGGTAAGAAAGCCAAGTCTCCAATGGAGACTTGGCATTAGGAATGATTAAATTACTCATCATCTTTTTTATGCTTTGCAGGTTCCTTTTCTTGTACGTCTACCTCAAAGCCATCAGTCTCATCAGTAATATCAATGTCAACTTCTACATTTTCTGCAACAATAATTGGCGCCTCAGTAAAACTAGGCTTATTCGTTAACATTGCCAAGACTTCAGCCAAGCGGTCACGCATTTCAGGGCGGCGGACTATCATATCGATAGCGCCTTTTTCGAGTAAAAACTCACTGCGTTGAAAACCTTGTGGCAGTTTTTCACGTACCGTTTGTTCAATAACACGCGGGCCGGCAAAACCAATCAGGGCTTTAGGCTCAGCAACATTAATATCCCCTAACATTGCAAGACTAGCAGAAACGCCACCCATAGTTGGGTCAGTTAGTACTGAAATATACGGTAAGCCGCGTTCTTGCATTTTTGCCAACGCTGCACTGGTTTTTGCCATTTGCATCAATGATAACAACGCTTCTTGCATACGAGCGCCACCACTTGATGAAAAACACACCAATGGACAGTTATCTTCCAAAGCCTGTTCCACTGCGCGGACAAAACGAGCACCAACAACCGATGCCATTGAACCACCCATAAAGGCGAATTCAAATGCCGCAGCGACAACCGGCATCCCTTTTAGGGTCCCTTTCATGACAATAATGGCATCTTTTTCGCCCGTTTCTTTCTGTGCGGCTGAAAGTCGGTCTTTATATTTTTTTGAGTCTTTAAACTTGAGGAGGTCTTTTGGCTCAAGTTCACTACCTAATTCGGACGTTGAGTCTTCATCAAGGAAGGTTTCTAAACGTTGGCGTGCATGAATACGCATATGGTGGTCACATTTAGGACACACTGATAAGTTACGCTCTAATTCAGCACCGTATAACACCTGCCCACAGCTATCGCATTTCGTCCAAACCCCTTCTGGGATATTGGCTTTGTGTGATTGGGTCAAGTTACCTTTCTTTAATATTTTTTCAATCCAGCTCATTAATGGACCTTTTTGTCTGATTCACTCTGGTTATCACCAGTAGGTATTTTTTGCCATTAAACCACAATGATATCTCACTGTAGATAAAAACTTTTTAAACCGCTTAACGGTTATCGATTTTTTGCGCTGTAGCACGCTTTTCTTTCGCGGCCTTACGGCGATGGCGAATAATTTCAACCACACCCGGCAAAATTGAAACAAAGATAATCGCGACTATCAATAATTTCAAATTCTTTTGTACAATCGGTAAATCACCGAATAAATAACCTGCATAGGTAAATAATAATACCCATATAAATGCACCTGCGACATTATAAAAGGCAAAATGACGATAAGACATTTTCCCCATTCCTGCAACGAAAGGCGCAAATGTTCTTACTATCGGCACGAAACGAGCCAGTATAATCGCTTTACCACCATGTTTTTCATAAAATTCATGGGTTTTTTCTAAATATACGCGACGAAAAATTTTTGAGTCCGGGTTTTTAAATAACCTTTCGCCAAAAACACGTCCAATGGTGTAATTCACTGCATCACCAATAATCGCAGCAGTAATCATTAATGCGACCATTAAGTGAACATTTAAATCATTGCTGTCTAATGCTGAAATTGCACCCGCAACAAATAATAACGAATCCCCAGGTAAAAATGGTGTGACCACTAGACCTGTTTCACAAAAAAGGATCAGGAATAAGATCCCGTATACCCATGTACCGTAGTCTCTAACGAGTTCAGCAAGGTGCACATCTATGTGTAAAATAAAGTCGATAATAAAAGTGATGAATTCCATATAATCCTCATTAATGATAGCGTCCATGCCATTCCCAACAATGATGGGACAAATAAAAATTTTGCTTTATATCAGTTCATCTGCAAGAAAAAGAGGCCCCATAACATTCTGCGGCAATGCAAATTGTTCAGGGTAATCGACGCTCACCAAATACAAGCCTTCAGCTTTTGCCGTTGCCGCTGCTTTGGTGCGATCTTTTAGCTCAAGAAGATGTTGTATCCAATCAACACCTTGATTGCCACACCCTATCTCCAACAGACTACCAACAATATTCCTAACCATGTGGTGAACAAAGGCATTGGCTTTAATATCCACCACCACATAATGACCATGGCGACTCACATTCACGTGCATTACATTACGCCATGGAGACTTTGATTGGCACTGGACTGCTCTGAATGAGGTAAAATCACGCTCACCTAAAAGTGACTGAGCCGCTTGATGCATTCTTTTTTCATCTAATGGGTAGTGAAAATGAGTTACACCATTAGATAAAATTGCAGGCCGATAGCGATGATTGAAAATCACATAACGGTAGCGGCGAGCGGTGGCACTAAACCGTGCATGAAACTCATCATTCACAGGTTTACACCAACGAACTGCAATATCCGCAGGCAAATGTGTATTTGCCCCCATAGTCCAAGCCGCTTCTTTGCGATTGGCTGAGGTTTCAAAATGCACCACCTGCCCAGTGGCATGAACACCTGCATCCGTACGACCCGCGCAAAATACGTTGATCGGCTCTGCGGCAATCTTTGACAAGGCGATTTCTAAGCACCCTTGCACACTTTTCACTTCTTGTTGGCGTTGCCAACCAAAATAGCGACTACCGTTGTATTCGACCCCTAACGCAACCCGATACAACTTTGTTGGTTCTGACATCAGTAGAATAGCTCCTGAGCTAATTTTTCAGCGGTTTCTACTGCCATCAGTGCCCCACCGAAGCGCACATTATCCGCCACCGACCAAAACTGTAATATTTCAGGAATGCCATAATCATTACGAACGCAGCCGACACTTAGTTGGTCATTGCCAGAAGCATCCGTTACCTGAGTTGGATAATCCCCTTCTTCTGAGACCTGAATATCCGCAAAACGTTCAAGTTCTTCATTCGCTTCTTCTGCACTCAAAGGGCGTAACGTTTCCAAGTAGACAACTTGAGCATTTCCATAAAAAACAGGCGACTGAATAAAACTAACAGCAACAGGTAAACCTTCATCTTGGAGTACTTTGCGCACTTGTTCAACAAGACGGCGTTCTTGAACAACACTCCCCTCCATGTCTGACAATAAAGGCAACATATTGAAAGCAAGTTGCTTACTAAAACGCCCTTCTTCCGCAGGAATACCATTTAATAAACGTGCACTTTGCCCTGCAAGTTCATCAACGGCTGCTTTACCATAACTCGACATGGATAACATATTCGTTAAGGTAATTCGCCCTAAGCCTGCTGCGTCCACCAGCGGTTTAATCGCTGTGACCAATTGACTCACGGAGCTATCTGCCAAAGAAATAATATTACGATTGCGGTAATCAGCTAAAACTTGAGGATTCACATTTGGTACCACTAATGGCACATCAGGTTCTTGAGCAAATACGCCACTTGTATCAATAACAATACAACCTTCCTGTGCCGCTAATTCTGCATATTGCATGCTAACCGCTTCATTAGCCGCAAAAAAAGCAATTTGCGCTTGCGACCAATCAAAACCATTCACCTCTTCAACTTGAATACTTTTGCCACTAAAGCGTACGCTCTCCCCCGCACTTCGCTCACTGGCTAGTAAATACAGTTCGCCAACTGGAAATTCCCTTTCTTCTAGCAGTGAGATAATGGCCTCACCTACAGCCCCAGTTGCGCCTAATACTGCAATATTCCAACCTTCAGTCATGGCTATTCCTCTAGTAATAAAAACTAAACGACCCCATTAATGAGATCGTTTAATGATAAAAAATTATACCAATTAATTTGCTAAATAAGCACTGAACCCTAATGCATTAAGCTGTGCGACAACATCGGCGTTATCACAAGCCACATTGAGTGATGACCATTCGCGACGTTCTTGATAGTTTTTACGCAGCTTATCAAATTCCCCTTTAATACCTGCTACCTTGCGCAGCTTGGCATCGTCACGGCGTACATCATACACAAGATGGGCTAATCTTTTGAGTTGGCTTTGCGTTAATTTACCATTGAAGGTTAACTCGCTAATATCCGGTTTTGGCAACAATGATGAAAGGGAAATTTGCACGGATTTACCGATAAATTGACAGTAAGCTTCATAAACTTGCGTCGTTCCCCTTGCTTTACCTTCTAGGGTGTAACCTGCTATATGCGGTGTACCAATATCGACCAAAGCTAATAGCTCAGTAGACAAGTCAGGTTCCGGCTCCCAAACATCCAGTACCACACTCAACGGTTTCCCCTGTTGCAATGTTTTTAATAATGCTTGGTTATCAACCACCTCACCCCGGCTAGCATTAATTAAAATGGTGCCATCACGTAGGTTTTCTAAGTGGGTTTGGTTCATTAAATGAAAAGTTTGATATTCCCCAGAAAGATTCAATGGCGTATGGAAAGTTAACACATCCGCCTGCGCTAATACGGTTTCAAAAGACACAAAATCTTCTTGTTGGCCCATAGCCGCACGTGGAGGATCACATAATAAGGTTTTTACGCCCCAAGCGTTTAACCGCTCAGCTAAACGCCCACCGACATTCCCTACACCAATGACCCCTACTGTTTTATCACGTAAATCAAAGTTATCACGTTCCGCAAGGAATAATAACGATGAAATAACGTACTCCACTACCGCAATAGCATTACAACCGGGTGCAGAAGAAAAACCGATATTTGCCGTTGCCAACCATGCAGTATCTACATGGTCAAAACCTGCTGTTGCCGTTCCAACGAATTTAACCGGCGTATTTTTCAATAGAGATTCATTCACCTTGGTGATCGACCGTACCATTAATGCGTCCGCGTTTATTAATTCGTGTTCGGGTATTGGACGCCCCGGTACAGCTTTAACTTCGCCCAGTTCACTAAATAATGCCTGAGCATAAGGCATGTTTTCATCAACTAAAATTTTCACTGTTTTGTCCCAATCTATTGACGATACGGCTTTGCATCGCAATATTTTGCCACGCTTTGCCCCAGATGCCTATGAGAGTTAACGTTCCAATGTAAACTAATCTTCTGTCACAAACTCTTTCGCTCGAAAACGGTCGGGGGTTACCCCTGAAATTTGTTGGAACATCGCAATAAATGCCGACGCAGAGCTATATCCAACATCAAGTGCCACTTCGTGTACACTTTTACCACATTCAAGACCTGCTACCGCATGAAGATAGCGCAAGCGCTGACGCCATTCACTAAATGACATACCGAGTTCCTGTTGGCAGCGTCGTGACAATGTACGCTCTGAGGTATAAAAACGTTTTGCCCACCCAGCCAAGGTCGTATTATCCGCAGGGTCATTTTGCAATTCCAGTAAGATTGGCGCTAAAAACTTGTCTTTAGTGTTAGGCAAATAAGTATCTTGGCAAGGTGATAATGAAAACTGGTCAATGAGTACATGAGCTAACCGTAGATCTTGTTCAGTTTCTGGTTGTACAATGCCTCTTTGATACATATCGCTCATGATGGATTGAAATATAGGGCTTAATTTAATCACGCACGGCCGTTGAGCTAATATTTGATTGTATTGATGTGAGAAATCAATAATACGAAATTTGACACTTTCTTTATTAAAGCTAGCATGGGAAATATTTGCAGGTATCCAAATACAAAACTCAGGTGGCGCTAAATAGTGCTTACCCGCAACTTCCATTTCCATAATACCGCAAACAACATATAACATTTGCCCAAATGGGTGTGTATGGGATTTATACTCCGTCAGCGCGGCGGTTTGCTCGTGGCGAAAAGCAATAAGTTCAGGCTCAATAATATTGCATTCACTGACTTGCCAAATATCTGATTTTGAAGTTTCCATGATACCTGTCTGAAAAGCGTTATCGATTGTCTGAATATCAGTATATATAAAAAACCAGACAGATGTATACTACTGCGCATTCGATACGGGAGAGTGTTTTAATGAAAAGTCTTCTTTTTCCGCTAATTGCGGTTTTATTATGGTCTATCAATGCGATTGTTAACAAAGCAGCATCCACGGCTATTGACCCTGCAGCAATTTCTTTTTACCGCTGGGCGTTGGCGCTAATCGTCATGACCCCATTTGTATTACGTTCGGTGCTACGAAACCACAAAGTCGTCATGAAACACTGGTGGCAATTAGCCATTTTAGGGGCTCTGGGCATGATGCTATACCAAAGCTTAGCCTATTACGCTGCCCATAGTGTCAGTGCGACCTTTATGGGGATAATGAACTCACTGATCCCATTATTAACCGTTGTGATCAGTATTTTCGTATTACGTGTTATCCCAACTGTTGGTATTGTATTGGGCTCCGCCCTATCATTATTGGGCCTGTCGTGGCTCGTTAGCCAAGGTAACCCTATCTCATTATTTTCTCATGGCTTAGGCCAAGGCGAAATCATGATGCTAATAGCATCAGCAGCTTATGCCCTCTACGGTGTATTAACTAAGCGTTGGTCAATCCAATTATCTAGCTGGGATTCACTCTATGTGCAGGTGTTCTTTGGGGTTATTCTGCTATTACCTAACTTTTTATTAGCTGATGATGTGTCACTCAATAGCCACAATATTGGGCTAGTCGTATTTGCTGGGATAGCCGCCTCCATCATTGCCCCTGCGCTATGGATCCAAGGCGTAATGCGGTTAGGGGCAAATACCACGTCTATTTTTATGAACCTTGCTCCGGTCTTTACCGCCATTATTGCCGTTTTTGCTCTTGGCGAAGAATTAAAAAGCTATCATTTAATTGGTGGAGGTGTTGTATTATTAGGGGTAATGTTAGCGCAACAATTACGTACCCCACTGACGCAAGTATTTAGCCGTAATAAAAAAGTGGCACAGCAAGAAGATACTTGTCAGTAACCTGCCGCTACAACTTATAACTTAAAGCAATAAAAGCAATGTCGTGGACTCATATGCCCCACTCTGTGGGGCTATGTTTTATCTATTTTCCTCAATATATTTCTTCCCACATTCCTGCACGGTTTTTCGTCATTTATATTTTGTAACGCTCTAAAACGTATCAGTCACCCTTTGTCTGTCATTCGCTGATAAGCTTGTGCAAAGCTAATCTGAGCAAGCAATAAAGGGAAATTCTGATTGAATCTTCTTCTTAAGCAATTAGACTTAACTAAAATCATTCTACCCATTAAGTAGTATTTTCACTCAAAACCAAATATTGACTCGATGTGCACTGATGGAACACGTCATGTCATACATGACCTTTAATAAGGAATAACAATGACTAAACAACTTAAAGTTTGGCTTTGCATATTTATAGTAATTGCTATTGCAGTTGGCATTTACTTTATCAATGCATTAGGCCATTCCAATTCCGCACAAGCTGGTTACGATTTATATCAACAAGGCGATACCGAAGCCGCTTTTAAGCAATTTGAAAATACGGCTGATGTTGACTCCCAATCCGCTTATGCATTAGCCACAATGTATAAAGATGGGATAGGTACTCAACCTGATGAGAGTAAAGCACTAAGTTGGTTGGTTAAATCTGCAGCACAAAACAATAAAAATGCGCTCTATAATCTGGGCTTTTACCGTTATGATCAACAAATAGAGGATACCCCTGACGATAAATATGGCGTAACCTCTTTAACTAAAGCTGCAGATCTCGGTGTAATTGAGGCTCAAGTGATGGTTGGCGGTATTTATATGGAAGCTAAATATGAAGATATTCCGCAGAATACCGAACTAGCTCGGAAATACTTTACACTGGCTGCGGAACAAGATTCACGTCTAGCTAAATTTGCACTCGGTTATATTGCCCATAAGGTTGATAAAGATAATAAAAAGGCAGTCGAAATCTTAACCCCCTTAGTCAGTAAAGACTTCCCATTACCGGCTATGTTATTAGCATCTATTTATAAAGAAGGCGGCAATGGTATTACGCCAAATAAGATTTTTGCAAAAAAATATGAAAGTATGTCAATGGCATCAGCTTTCGAATTTATTGCCGATGCTGAGAGATTTGAACCTGCGCCATTATCAATTTATGGCTCACTAACGCCAGAAGAAAAACAACAAATAATCGCTAACCTTGAAACCCGAGCCAGTCAAGGTGATGAAACTGCTATGTATATTTTATATCAAAAATACATGACAGGCGAAGATGTCCGTAAGAATAAAAATAAAGCTGTAATGTATTTGCGGCCTTTAATACAACAACGGGCTCCCAAAGCGCTATATTTTAATTACCTCGCAGATAGAGATAATATTAAAGATTTGACAGAGGCCGCTGAGGGGCAATATCCCGATGCATTATACCAAGCCTATCAGGTCTATTCAGGTAATACCTTTAATTATGATGTAAAACGCGATGATGAATTAGCGAATAAATATTTAATTAACGCCGCAGATTTAGGCCATCAAAAATCGTTAATTACTATTATCGAAAAAGCTATTTACAGTTACCGTTTTCCAAATAAACAATTAGTAGATACTATAAAAAAATATACTCCGATATTAATCGAGAAATACCCTAATTCTCCAGAAGCTTTGATCGTTGTAAGCCAAGTATACCGCAATAAAAATAGCCCATTCTATTCACCAGAAAAATCCTTTGAAACACTCGCAAAAGCTAACCGAATTGCACCCGATTATGAATCACAAATGCAGTTAGCTCGTTACTATATCAATGGGTTTGGTACTAAGCAGAATTTGCCAGAAGCCGTAGAGATACTGAAAAAAGGTTTAAGTAAAAATAGCTACAAGTCGACAGCTGACCGTCTGTTAGTTCAACTCTATTATCAATATGATATAAAAGACTACGTCGACGAGAAAACGATCATTGATATTCTCAAAAATGATGTCATTGAAAGAAAAAACTATACATTAGCGCATTTCTATGCGGATTATTTATTACGCGAAGATGCGGAGAAAAATAGCAATCTAGCCTTTGAACTGTATGAAGAATCCAGTAAAAATAATGATAGCAGCCGTATTCATTATGCAGCCTCATTATTAAAATATAAGCCAGAAGAAAACAAACGTGCTGTGAACTTAGTTGTTGACGTACTCGCTTCACCTGATAGCAAGTCACGATTGTCAAAAGAAGACTTTAATACCGCCAATGACATTTTATTAAAACTTGGTTTGGCTACCATACACGCTAAGCGTTTATTAGTCGATTTAGCCCTATCCGAAAATAACACTGAAGCCTTAAAGCGTATCGAACCACAAATTGGGGTTGATGCGGATATCACTTACTTTTATGGCATCAAGCAACTTACCCAGTTGACCCAAGTTGATACCCTAAGTGATGCAGAGCTAAAACCTTATTACGATACCATTATAAAAGCCGCAGAATTAGGCAATACCACCGCGTCTTTATATATTGCTCAAAATTTGGATGGCGTTAATTATTATAATGACAAGCCCTACTATAAGCAGCGTTTTCAGAAAATCACAGGGTTAACACCGAAAGACCTCGTCCCACAATATAAAAAGTGTGCAGCATTAGGCAGCAACCGCTGTTTATATGAGCTGGGGGAAATTTACCAAAAAGGTAATTATGGGGAAGATTCTGACTATGACCTCGCAATGGAATATTACAACAAAATCTCTGACCCAGATTTCAGTTTTTTAAAATCACGTAAAAGAGAAATTGAAAAAGCAAGAGCCTCGTTGATTACTATTCAGGAAAAGGCAAAAAATAATGACTCTGATGCCATTCGTACCCTCGCCAATGCTTATAAATTCGGTAACTATGGGCAAAAAGTCGATGAGAAAAAATGGCTACAATACTTGACCGCTAGTGCAAAGTTGAATAATAAAAGCGCTTTAAAAGAATTAGTGGATTATTACAGCCAAGACACACTCATTGATGCTAATAAAGCAAAGATTCTTGGTTATTACGACCAATTAGCCGCTATCGGTAGCAAAGACTACACCCGCAAATTAGCACATCAATATTTAAACGGTAGTCGCCTTGTTGCACCAAATCGCCAAAAAGCCCGTGAATATTACATTAAAGCAGGAAGTTGGGGGAACGAGTTCATTAAGTATATGAATGACTATGACATCAGCATGAAAATGCTCAATGAAAGTTCAGAGGCTAAATATAAAGTAGGCCGAGCCTATTATTATGGTAAAGGGATCAAAGAAGACAAATTAGAAGCCTTAAAATACTTAAAGCTTGCTAGCGATGAAGGAAATGATAACGCAATTAGCCTTTATACAAAAACCCTGTATATGGGGATACTCAACGAAGACAAAATGTCTTGGTTGAAAGAACCAGACTGGGATCAAGCTATTGTTTATTTAAAAAAACACTCAAACCCTAAACGTGTTGATAATTATATCGAAACCTATAACTCCATCGTTGTTCCTGCGCAAAATGGTGATACTTCAGCCTATATGAAACTCGGAGATTGGTATAAGGATTACAGTCGCGCATTAGCCGCCCAAACTTGGTATAAAAAGAGCATTGAAGCAGGCAATTTAGCCGCTTATCAAGCTCTTGACCAAGTCACCAGCGATAAACAAGTAAAACACCAAAATTACCTTGAAGGTGCAGCAAAAGGTGACTTATTTTCCAAGGTCCAACTAGCCAAAGACTACCTGTATGACAGCGACGTTCTAACCAGTTCAACGGACTATAATTCAGCCATTCAATACCTACAAGAAGGTATCAAATCAGCTGATGATGAAATTTCTAGTATGGCATTCAATACATTAGCCAATTTGTATCAAAAAGGTATTCGTAATAACAAGAAAAACCTTAACCGCCCTAAAGATGATAAAAAATATTTAGAATTGCTGCAAAGCGAAGAAAATAACCGTACAGATGCATTGCTTAATCTTTATAGCTATTACGCAAGAACCGATGCGCCGAAAGCTTTGGGTTACTTACAGCGTGCTTATGAAAAAGGCGACTTAGATGCCATTGAGAAACTGTATGAAATAAACTACCCTGGTGAATATTGCAGTAATAGCGATAATGCCGATCTGGATAAGGCAAGCACTTACTTAAAAGAGTGGCTAAAAAAGAAGAATTTCGAGAAGAATACTGCGCGGAATTATATTCGTTCAGCTGAAAGTTTAAGTAAAAAAATGGGGGATACATACTTAGCTGGTGAATGTGATATGAAAAAAGATATCGATAAGGCTATTGAATGGTATCTAATTTCATTGAACTATCATGAGAGTCATGCGCTAAGTAGCCTGTACAAAGCCTATGTGGAAAAAGGGGATGCGAAACAAGCCTATTACACGGCATTGCGTCTGAAAAAAGACCCTAAAAATATTGAATTATTAGAGCAGTTATCACCACAGGAGCGACAAGGGATTGAACAACGTTTCAATGATGAGCAAACATTCCAAAAATATGGTCGCTTTGCTAAACAAATTGAAGAACAACGTGTGAAGGCTGAAGCGGGTGATAAAATGGCAGCTTTCTCCTTAGGTATCGCTTATGCTCGGGGTGAAAGAGTACCGCAAGACACGCAAAAGATGATCTACTACTATGAATTAGCAGGTAAAAATGGCTATCCTCGTGCTTATAATATTTTAGGTAACCTTTACCGCAAAGACAATGAGCGCGGTATTGAGAAAGACTTTCCTAAAGCGCTTTATTACTTTGACTTAGGCGCACAACAAAATGACAGTAATACCGCGCACCAAGCCGGTGATATGCTGTATTTTGGCCAAGGAGTACCAAAAGATTATGTTGGTGCAGCCAAATATTATGATATGACAAACCTAGAGCAAGGGACTCATCATGGAATGGCAAAATACAAGCTGGCCTACATGTATTACAATGGTTGGGTCGGAACAAAGAGCAAAGCAGACCTGCAAAAAGCCCATGATTACCTTGAACTCGGTGCTAAATACCAAGACGAGGACTCAATTAAAGCACTAAAAGAGTGGGATTTTAAACTCATTAATAAATAATTAACGATAACGGCGCTAATTTGCTTTAGCGCCTTTATTGAATCATTTTTATTATTATCAGTTATTATTTGGATACTTCAATATATCAGTCGGTTATATTGTTTAGTTCCGATTACCATTTATGGATATAACATTCAGTCTTTTCCTAGTTGATTTTCAATAAAACACAAAAGCTTATCAATATATCTAATAATATATTCCTGATAAATATAGAATTCCGCTTAAAATCATCTAATTATTAAAAAATTAGTCATATAATTATTCCAATAATAACTATTTAGAACTCATTTTAAATAAAAATTAGTTATCTTTGTTTAGTTGGTTTATATTTTATTGATTACGGATTACAAACGTTAGAAAGCCCCTAATTAATATGGAGTATTTATTGTGAATTCAAATCTAAAAAATAATGCATCAAACACATCTATAGTAAACAGAGAAAAATCAATCACTAAAAACACAAAAAACGAACAAAATGAAATTAATAAGCCCCATCTATTAACTCCTCGACAATCTGATAAAAAAAATATCAATATATCGGAGATGCGGCGAGAAAAAGAATACTTAACAGCAGTGAAGAATGATTTTATTTCTAACATTCATAATTATGTTCCATTAAAATCTGCCATATCTAATGTTAGCGAGAAAACTTATTATAAAACAATTGGAAATGCATTGTTAGAGATTACTGAACAACGCCATCAATTAAACGAAAAAAAGAAATTAGAATCTACTGATAAGATCTATTTACGGGAAGAAAAAATAACTAATTCAAAAAACAACCTTGCAAAATACCTTTACGACCATTCAGAAAATAAAGAAAACAATTTAATTTCACAAGATTTATCGACTTTACTTGACGAAATATACAATACAGATGTAAAAATAAAATCAATCGAAGCATCCTTAAATGAAAAAGAAAATAATGAGAAGTTGACTAATACACCTTTCAATAACAAAAACCAGTTAGATACGGAATCATTATTATCATCCTCAATGGCAAGTCTCAAACAAAACACAATGGCTAGTGATTTTAAACACAGTTCTTCAAATAACAAACAACTAAATACACTAATACCAATGCGAGACTAAACACATCCAGTTTTTACTGCGTTTAAACTTTGGCACCAAAGCGCCCAAATAAGGGCGCTTCTCTTACCGTGGTGCTTGACTAGCTTTAAATGCGATTCGAACCAACAATCCATTGAGTAATTTACTTTTTAATAGTTGTGGTTCAGAGCCATGGTAACTAGCAATATCTTTAACCAAAGCCAAACCTAAACCAGCCCCTTCCTTCCCTAAGGCATTATTTAAACGAGTAAACGCTTCCATAGAACGGTTAATCTTTGCATCTGGGATCCCTGGCCCTGAGTCCTCGACTTCCAAAACAAAATGCGCCTTGTCATCACTATTTACAACACGCACTGTCACCACGCCATTTGCTGGCGTATATTTTATTGCGTTATCGATTAGATTTGCGCACATTTCTGCCAATAAAATGGGTTCACCTTTGATCCAAGCCACATCGAGCCCTTCATAGCCCAAATCCACACATTGACTTTCTGCATGAGTCAGCCGCGTAAAACAGGTTTGATGAACAATTTCGACTAGATTAACAGCACGGTACTGCGTGACGGCTTCTTTTTCATGCGCTTTTAACCGAGATAGTTGCAAAAGCCTATCAGTGAGAATAATCGTATTATCGAGGGTTTTATCGATAGCTTGTAAACTCTGTTGCCGCTGATTAGCATCTTGACTGTTAATCGCGACTGAAACCTGTGTTTTCAACACCGTTAATGGTGTTTTCAATTGATGGGATGCATCCGCACTGAAACGCTCTTGTCGCCTCACCATCCGCTTTAAACGGGAAATATAGCGGTTCAATGCATCAATTAATGGCGATAAATCAGACCATGGCAGTAAATCTGGCAATGGTGTTAAATCATTAGCGGAACGGCTTAACATTAAGTTGGACAATTTTTTCAATGGCGCCAATAACTTACTAAGTAAAATATAGGCAAGAACTAAGGTTAAAAGCACCACCGTACCTTGGCTCATCAGCGCGGAGATTAATAATTGATTAGCGAGATCTTGTCGTGAATAAACGGTTTCTGCAACACGGATCTCAACCATTCCAGTGATGCCACCTTCATTAATGGGTTGATAAAACGCTGCAATGCGAATAGGTAAGCCCTTATACTGTGCATCATAAAAATAAACTAGCGCAGTATAGTGCTGTGAGCGCATCCAATAAGAGGGAATTGGCGGTAAGTCATCATAACCAGAGATAGTCTCACCGTCAGGGGAAATAACTTGATAAAAAATTCGGTCATTATTATTCAGTTCGAAACTATCCAATACCACATAAGGTACGCTAACAGATAAATGCCCATTTACCACTTGTAGCCTTTCTGCCACAGTACGAGCAGAGGCGAGTAGCGTTCTATCATAAGCTAAATTTGCAGCGTTCTTAGCACTATAATAATGGGTATAAACCGAAAATCCCCCCAATAAAATGAGGGGGATACCGAAAAAGAGCAGCAACTGATGAAAGAGAGAGCGTGGATGAGAGACTAATTTCATACACTACACTGCTCTAATCGGTATCCCAATCCGCGTAACGTATTGATGTTAACATCCGAACCTGCGAGTTTTTTTCTCACTCGGTGAACATATAATTCAATACTTTGTAAACTGGCTTCATCGGACAAAGAAAACACTTGTTCAAATAATTGCATCTTTGAAACTGGGCGTCCTCGTCGGTGAAACAAGGTATTTAATACCGCATATTCCCTTGGGGTTAACCCTAATGGTTCTTGACCAAGTAAAAAATAACCTTCTTCGTGATAACACAGCGCACCAAAACGCTGCGGTTCATTGACTTGCCCTTGGCTACGCCTTAGTAAGGCACGAATCCTAGCTTCTAACTCAGCGATATCAAAGGGTTTTGTTAAATAATCATCCGCACCTGCATTTAAGCCTTGAACACGGTCAGCCACATCCGAGTTTGCCGTCAACAGCAAAACAGGGATCTCTTGATGACGTTTTCGCATTTGCGCCAATACTTCCAACCCACTCATTCGTGGAAGAGATACATCAAGCACAACAAGGGCATATTGTTCTGTTTGTAATAATTGATCTGCGATGGCGCCATCACTGGCAATGTCAACCGCAAACCCTGATGACGATAATGCCTTTTGTAACCACAATGACAACTCGTCATGGTCTTCAACCAATAAAATTCTCATTCCGCATACTCATTATAATTACTTATCTGTATACGTTGGCATTACCTATCGTGATTGAAAAGCAATTGTCATCGTTTTTACTGTATCCATCACAACTATTACGGTTAAATGGAATCAATAATTTAAATTTAACATTAAATTAACATAACAAAAAAGCAGAAATACAAAACAATCTGATATATATCACATAAAAATAATAATATTTGTTAATGAAAGGTAAATGAAAGCTTTGTCAGACAATGATGCAACATCTACACAACAAGAAGTAAATAACATAGTTCTTTAATTATTGTCTTAGTAAGGAAAGAAAAATGAAAAAATATACAATCAAGGCCTTAGCAACAGCAATATTTTTAGTTGGCGTTAACCAAGCAAGTGCTCTACCAGAGCGTACTGAATGTATCGCCCCAGCCAAACCTGGAGGGGGGTTCGACTTAACCTGTAAATTAGTCCAAGTTTCCATGCTTGAAACTAAAGAAATTGAAAAACCAATGCGTGTTACTTACATGCCCGGAGGCATTGGTGCGGTAGCCTATAATGCCATCGTAGCGCAGCGCCCTGCTGAACCAGGAACGATTGTTGCCTTCTCAGGTGGCTCATTACTCAACCTAGCGCAAGGTAAGTTTGGTCGCTATAACGAGAATGATGTCCGTTGGCTAGCCAGTGTGGGCAGCGACTATGGGATGATTGCTGTACGTGCAGATTCCCCTTATAAAACCCTTAATGATTTAATGGATACCTTTAAAAAAGACCCGAATAGCATCGTGTTTGGAGCCGGTGGTTCTATTGGCAGTCAAGACTGGATGAAAACCGCACTACTCGCTAAAGCTATCGATATAGATCCAAGAAAAATGCGTTACGTTGCTTTTGAAGGTGGTGGTGAAACCCTAACAGCTCTACTTGGAAACCATATTCAGGTGTTATCAGGGGATATTAGCGAGATGACCCCGTATATCAATGAAGGCAAAATTCGTATCCTAGCGGTCTATGCCGATAAACGCCTCGGTGATGGCTTATCCGAAATCCCTACGGCGAAAGAACAAGGCTATGACATTGTTTGGCCAATTATTCGTGGTTTCTATATGGGGCCCAAAGTGTCCGATGAGGACTACAACCAATGGGTCGAGGCATTCCAAAAACTCCAACAAACCGAAGATTTCAAAAAGCAACGTGAACTTCGTGGCTTGTTTGAATATAACTTAACTGGGCAAGAACTCGATAGCTACGTAAAAAAAGAAATCGAACAGTATCGTGAGCAAGCCCGTGCATTTGGTTTAGCCAAATAACGGAGAAAACGATGAGTCAACGCATATTCGCCATAGTCTGGCTAATACTGTGTGCTATCGGGATCTATATCGGCTGGGGGATCCAAAGTGAATTTTCATACGAACCACTGGGCCCCCGCCCTTTTCCGGTCGCCATACTATCTTTAATGGCTATTTGTGCCCTTGCCTTATTATTTGGCAAACAAGAAGCTGTTGAATGGCCGAAACCTTATGTATTGCGCCGCTTAATACTCTTAGTCATCGCACTAGTTATCTATGCATGGGCATTTGAGTGGTTAGGGTTTCCTATTGCTACCAGTTTATTGACTATCAGCATGGCCCTACTATTTGGTGCGACACCAACGGCAGCCATTATTTCAGGCCCTATCCTTGGCATCTTCTTATTTTATGCCTTTGATAAATTGCTGGATGTCACTTTGCCTATTGGCAGCCTGTTTAATTAAGGAGCAAGCTCATGGAAACTTGGATGTATCTATCGCAAGGTTTTGAGGTTGCGCTCGTCCCTCAAAATATCTTGATTGCCTTAATTGGCTGTTTTATCGGAACCGTAGTTGGCATGTTGCCCGGCCTTGGTCCTATCAATGGGGTCGCTATATTATTGCCACTCGCATTTGCGCTCAAATTACCAGCAGAATCTGCCTTAATTTTACTCGCTACTGTTTATTTAGGTTGTGAATATGGAGGACGGATCTCATCGATACTACTTAATGTTCCGGGTGATGCTGCGGCTATAATGACCACATTAGATGGTTATCCGATGGCAAAACAAGGAAAAGGCGGTGTTGCTCTTTCTATTTCAGCGGTCAGTTCATTCATTGGCTCAACAATCGCCATTGTGGGTATTATTTTATTCGCACCTTTGCTTGCTCAATGGTCGTTAGCTTTCGGGCCTGCTGAATATTTCGCTTTAATGGTTTTTGCTATTGCCTGTTTGGGCAGTATGATGAGCCAAAACCCTATTAAATCATTACTTGCCGCATTAATTGGTTTGTCACTCGCCACCGTCGGTGTCGATGCCAACTCAGGGGAATATCGTTTTACATTTGATAGTGTCCATCTTTCTGATGGAGTGCAATTTATTGTCGTTGTGATTGGTTTATTTTCAGTCAGTGAAATTTTATTGATGCTTGAAGGTACCGCTACAGGCCAAGGTTTGATCCGCAAAACGGGTAGAATGCTATTTAACCGCAAAGAAGCCAAAGCTTGCGCAGGGCCCGCACTGCGTTCGTCTTTCGTCGGTTTCTTTGTTGGAGTTTTACCCGGTGCAGGTGCCACTATCGCCAGCGCTATCACTTATATGACTGAAAAGAAAATCAGTGGTGAAAAAGGCGATTTTGGTAATGGTGATGTACGTGGTGTCGCTGCACCTGAAGCCGCAAATAATGCCTCAGCATGTGGCTCATTTATCCCTATGTTAACACTTGGCGTTCCAGGCTCAGGGACAACTGCGGTGATGATGGGGGCGCTAACGCTCTATAATATCACCCCTGGACCGGGAATGTTTACCGAACAACCGGAAATTGTCTGGGGGCTAATTGCTGCATTACTTATTGCTAACGTCGTGTTGTTAATCATGAATATTCCATTAATTGGCCTATTCACACGTATGTTGACTGTCCCTTTGTGGTTTTTAGTTCCCGCAATTGCCAGTGTTTCCGCTGTTGGTGTATATGCAGTTCATAGCACTACTTTTGACTTGCTGTTGATGATGGGGTTAGGTGTTTTTGGGTTTATTCTACGGAAAATGAATTTCCCGCTTTCCCCACTTATATTAGGTTTTGTATTAGGTGAGATGTTAGAACAAAACTTACGCCGTTCATTATCTATCAGCAATGGTAATTTCGATATTCTTTGGAGCAGTACTATTTCACAAAGCTTATTGATCCTCGCCGTTGTTGTTTTAATCCTGCCGCCTATTGTGAAATTACTCCGTAAACGCAAACAGGCTACAACGTTATAATTTTCAAATTGTTAAGCCATCTCTGCAGAATTTGCCCCAATGTGATTTTGGGGCATTTTTTTATTAAAAAATAGGGAGCTTTATATAACTTAACAAAACCACAGAGTTATCATGGACTCCTTCGCCATAATAGACATATTTTGATTGTAAATTAGGGACTATATTTGTTCTCTTTTGGTCATACTTATACAGTGGAAATGGTTTTTCAATATTATGTATTTTACTCATCCTCCCACAAAGTTTATCGTGGATAGAGCGAGATAACGCCTTACCTAAAATTTTAAAATCCTGTTTCCAAATAGCCTCATGAAATCTGGTTACACACATATGACTACCTCTATTCGACTAAAAATCAAGTCAATATCATGTCACTATTTTGGACAAAACATTCAATACAATGATGTATATTTATTCAGTTGTTAATAAACCACTGAATCAGACAATGATGATATATTAAATAATGCCAATCAATTATGGTACTCACCTGACTTATTAAGAAATAAAACACAATGTTCGATAGATTACTTTTTGTCCTTTTTAATATCCAGCCGAAACCATTAGCGTATACAGTCACCATCGATATTCATGGTGACCGTTACACCATCCATAGCCAGAAACCCGTGACTATCACAGAAAAAGACAGCGGTTATATCCAAATAAAAGCACTGGGTAAAATGCATATTTTTTGTGGAAAAATGCTGCATATCAGCGTCAAGAAAAATACGACGCTTGTGACTATTGGTTGGTCGAAAGGGAAAAGCCAAATATTTGAAGTGAAAAAAAACTACCAAGACATTGCTTCCCACAGAACGTCATCCTCATCAAATACCCGTTATGTCCCCCCAGTTTATGAAAGTACCACTAGCGACAATTCCCATCGTGCTAGCAATCATTTTTGTTCAAATGATAATTCCAGTACTGATTGCTCATCATCCGATTCAGGGGGAAGTGATGGCGCTAGTGGCGATTAAGTAACAATACCTTTTAGATACTGCTTAAAAACTTATCTTTTATATCATGCTTATTGTCAAAATATCTAATATTTGAATCAAAGGATTTTTTTAATTTACTCAATAAATCATTTTTAATTTTTTTATCATTAATTGTTAATACTGACTGGAATACATTATTAGAATAGTGATTATCATCACCAAATAACGCCAATAAATTAAGTTGACTTAACTCCCCACTAGGGATATCTAATTCAATCCTTGTATTATTCAGCTTTGCTTTATCGAAATTATAATTAACATCTAATTTAATAGGTAGCTTAATATCTACATTATTAAGCGTTGCATTAGAAAAATCCGCTCTAATTAGTGGAGTTTGTTCACTTGATGCAATTCTCATGTCTGATAATGTAGAGTTAGAAAAGTCTGCGTTAATACTGCTAGGTTTGAAGGTTTTTTTATCCTCCCAATTAAAAATAATATTATTTATATCTGTTTTCTCCAATTGACAATCTGAAGAGTCATAATGTAATGCTATACTATCCGACATACTATGAGACTTAACTTCCATAGAGTTAATAATATTATTACCGCTTATTTTAGATTTAACAGGCCTTATATTAAGCACATCATTCAATATATTAATCTGTTTATTGATTTTTAACTTATCTTTTATCTCGACATCCAAAGCACATTTCTTATAAACATTTTTCACTTTTGAAATTACTGTCTTTAATAAAAGTTTCTTATTTGCATCACTGTTGTTTTTTTCATACTCCTTACTTATTTTAGTCGAGCTATTACTTAACGTTAAGAAAAAAGATTTAACATTCATATTTACACACCTCTAGGCTATTTGTTTTCAGAAATTGGCTAGAGTATCTCATGTTAATCATTTCTATAATTTAATAAAATGACACAGCTATTCTCCTTTTTATATTTATAAAAAAAGCGAGAACCAGAGTTCTCGCTTTTTTCTAATTGTTTAGCCTAAAACAAATTACGCTTTGTATTTGCTCATCACCAATGTGGCATTAGTACCACCAAAGCCGAAACTGTTTGACATCACTGTATCCAACACTTGTTCTGTTGGTTTCGTGACGATATTCAGGCCATGGGCTTTTTCATCTAAATTTTCGACATTGATGCTTGGTGCAATAAAGCCATGCTCTAGCATTAATAAACTGTAAATTGCTTCGTGAACACCTGCCGCCCCTAATGAGTGGCCACTCATCGCTTTTGTCGCAGAAATCGCAGGGGAATTACTACCAAAAACTTCTTGGATAGCTTCCAGCTCTTTGGTATCGCCGACTGGTGTCGATGTACCGTGTGTATTGATGTAATCAATTTTATCGACACCCTGCATCGCCATTTGCATACAACGTACCGCGCCTTCACCTGAAGGTGCTACCATGTCTGCACCATCAGATGTTGCACCATAACCGACAATTTCAGCATAGATATGTGCACCACGCGCTAAAGCGTGCTCGAGTTCTTCAACTACTACAATACCGCCGCCGCCGGCAATAACAAAACCATCGCGGTCTTGGTCGTAAGTTCTTGATGCTTTGTCTGGCGTTTCATTGAACTTAGTTGACAATGCGCCCATTGCATCGAATTCACAGGTCATTTCCCAGCTCAGCTCTTCACCACCACCAGCAAAAACTACATCTTGTTTGCCTAGTTGGATCAATTCAACTGCATGACCAATACAATGTGCAGATGTTGAGCACGCTGAACTAATTGAATAGTTAACACCTTTAATTTTAAATGGTGTGGCTAAGCAAGCTGAAATACCTGATGCCATTGCACGGGTCACCATATAAGGACCAACACCACGTAAACCTTTCGCACGCATACCATCAGAGCCAGCAACTTGGTTACGCGGAGAACCGCCGCCAGAACCGACCACAATACCCGTACGTAAATTTGAAACTTGTTCTTCTGCTAAACCCGAATCAGCAATTGCTTGTTCCATAGATAAATAAGCATACGCAGAGCAATCACTCATAAAACGAAAGATTTTACGGTCAATCAGGTCTTTCAGCTCTAAGTTTTTGACATTACCCCAGACATGGCTACGTAGCCCTGCCTCTTTGAATTCTTCTGAGAAAGTGATCCCGGAACGACCTTCCTTCAGAGAAGCCAGTACTTCTTCCTGGTTATTACCAAGGCTGGAAACAATACCTAGACCAGTGATGACTGCACGCTTCATTCGTTACCTCATGTCTATAATTATATGATTGCGGGATTACAGGTTGTCACTTTAGCTTACACTTGTACGCTGAACAAGTCCGATCAGGGTAAATATTTGTATTTTTTTTCTTTGTGACTGTAATAAGACTTTTTTATGAAGGTAGCCTTACACTCATAACAGCGTTAAAATTTACTGATTATTAGGTCATAGTAGGCTTTATCGTGAACAAACGTGCTGTACAAACTGCTCGCCTTAGCTGGAATGAAGAAGGCACACCGATGTCCGAACAATTTGAAGACATCTATTTTTCTAACCAAGATGGCTTAGAAGAGTCTCGTCATGTCTTTTTGCAAGGAAATCTTTTTCCTGAACGTTTCAATACTCACCCATTCAAAACCTGTGTTATTGCCGAAACAGGCTTTGGTACAGGGTTGAATTTTTTAGCATTATGGCAATCCTTTAACCAATTTAAAGCCGAGCATCCACACGCAAAACTGCAGCGTTTACACTTTATTAGCTTTGAAAAGTACCCCTTATCAAAGCCCGATTTAATCACAGCTCACCAATGCTGGCCTGAACTTAACGACCTATCACAATCACTGTGTGACAACTGGCCTCAAGCATTACCCGGAAACCACCGTCTGACCTTACAAAATGGCGATGTTGTACTGGACTTATGGTTTGGTGATGTTAATGAGCAAATATCTAAGCTAAAAAACAATCTAAACAATAAGATAGATGCATGGTTTTTAGATGGTTTTGCCCCCTCAAAAAACCCACAAATGTGGAGCGAACACTTGTTCGCTACAATGGCTAAACTAGCCCGTATTAATGGTACATTTGCGACCTTTACCGTCGCAGGTTTTGTCAAAAGAGGGTTACAGCAAGCAGGTTTTACTCTTCAAAAAGTCAAAGGCTTTGGTAAAAAACGTGAAATGCTAACTGGCATAATGATAGAAAAAGAAACTGAAAACTTAACACCTTGGTTTGCAAGAGAAAAAGCTAATAACCCAACAGACATTGCAATCATTGGTGGTGGCCTTGCAAGCCTCACCGCAGCTTACACCTTGCTAAAACGTGGCGCAAAAGTCACCTTATACTGTAAAGACTCGCAAGTCGCACAAAATGCTTCAGGCAACCGCCAAGGCGCAATTTACCCATTACTAACAGGTAATAATGACCCACTTGAGCGTTTTTTTATTAGTGCCTTTCCTTTTGCTTCACGCTTTTATCACCAATTGGCAAAACAGGGAGTTAAGTTTGACGGGCAATGGTGTGGAGTCAGCCAATTAGCTTATAACGATAAAGTTGCTAATAAAATAGCGGGCATGCTAGAAACCGACTGGCCCACCGATTTTGCTATTGGTAGAAACCGCCAGCAACTGAGTGACCTTTGTGGTATTGATGTCAACCATGGTGGAATTCACTATGCTACCGGTGGTTGGTTGTGCCCTGCTCAACTCTGTGAAAGCTTACAACAATATTTACACCAACAGGGTGTCACATTCCATTTTGAACACGATGTTAACGAACTTAAGCCTGATGGTGATAACTGGCAGTTGCTGATAAACACCCCCCAACAGACGTTAATATCTACTCATTCCACCGTTATTATTGCCAATGGGCACAAACTGCGCCAATTTTCGCAAACTGTTAATTTACCTATTTCCCCTGTTAGAGGGCAAGTTAGCCACATCCCAACCAATGAAACACTACAACAATTAAAAAATGTGTTGTGTTTTGAAGGTTATTTAACCCCTGCAGATGCTTCTGGGCAGCAACATTGTTTAGGTGCAAGTTACCAAAGGGAGCATCTGGATTTAAACTATAGCGAAGAAGAACAACAGGGGAACCGCCAAAAACTGATTGATAACCTGCCGGATGTTACTTGGCCTAACGATATTGATATTTCACACAAACATTCACGTCAAGGGGTACGTTGTGTTATCCGTGACCACTTCCCGCTATTAGGGAATGTGCCTGATTTTGAAAAACATATGGAAGTCTACCAAGATTTACCCTCTCAGATAGCCAAAAATCAGACTATTTGCCCTGCACCTATGCACCCAAATTTATTTATTTTCGGTGCCCTAGGCTCCCGAGGCTTATCAACTGCCCCACTTTGTGCTGAACTTCTCGCCGCACAAATTTTTGCTGAACCTCTACCTTTGGATGACGAAACCCTCGCAGAGCTTCATCCGAACCGTTTTTGGGTTAGAAAGTTATTATTAGGGCGTAAAGTAAAAACCCCTTATTGAAACCAATACCTTGCAGCCTGCCATTCATTAGCTAGCTGCAAGTTCATTTAATGAGATAACCATTGCACAGCGATCTTCCCGTGCAAACCCCATATCAACTTCACTCTGTAAAATCGCTTTCAACTCAATGGTTAGCTTGTCATTATCAATGATATCAAAACCTAAGCGTTGATAATAAGGGGCATTCCAAGGTACGTCACGAAAGGTTGTCAATGTCACAAACTGTAGCTGTAAAGACAATGTGGCTTCAAATACCCGTTTGATTAATTGCCGACCAATTCCCTGACCTTGCCAGTTTTGGCAAACAGATAACTCACAAATATGTAAACTATTTCTGTGCTTTTCTGCATTGATAAACCCCACTACTTCACCATCGTTATTGACAGCAACCCATTCAAGCTGCTGATGAATAAAAGCAAGGTGTTCTTGTTCCGTTTGCCCTTCCCCCTCAGCAACCCAACGGTATTTTTCATGGTTAGCGAATGTTTGCCCTGCGGATAATTCCACTGCGGGGAGATATTTGGCATCGTCTGGTACAGCTAAGCGGGTCATATACATATTATAAATGAGGAAAGTGATAGTATTAAAGTGTGAACCAAAAGCGGGTTCCCCCGCTTGTGATCATAAATCGATGGGTTATATTGCGTTATTCAGTAATTTTTTCCACATGTCCAAGACCAGCACTTGGTCCGGTGGTGTCAATTCACCCGCTTTGATTGCAGTGTGAATACTTTCTTCAACGCGTTGGAATAAAGCGTCAGAGCCAGTTTGGTTTTCTTCCTCCAGCTCTGCCACAGCAAGGGTTAAGTGACCACGCAAATAACCACCAGCGAACAATTCATCATCGTTAGCGTGTTCAACCATATCATCAATTTTTGTCAGTATGCGTGTTTCTAAATCCGCAAGCATGCTTAATCCTTACTGTAATGTATTTTCATTAGGCAAAAATATCTTCCGGATAAGGGAAGTCTTCTGCACAAATAGGTGGCGTATTGTAAAACGATTGTAACGCATTAATAAAGCATAATGGTCGTTCAGGGATACCATTTTCTAAATAAACCATCACTTGTGCATGCACTTTACGCATAAAGGCAATACGATCGGGCTCAAAATCCCCTTCCAAGTTATCGCAACTGACATTAAATGGAATACCAACCGCAACACAGAATAACCAATCTAAAGCTTGGGGTTTAATTTCAACCACTTCAAACTCACTCTGCGTTTTTTCATCTCGTCCATCTGGGCAATACCAGTAGCCATAATCGACTTGCTGGCGTCTGGCTTCCCCTGCGATGCACCAGTGTGAAATTTCATGTAACCCACTAGTAAAGAAACCATGCGCAAAAACAATACGATGATAAGGAACAGACTCATCCGCAGGTAAGTAAATGGGTTCATCATCCCCTTTTACCAATTTGGTGTTATAACTTTCACCAAAACATTTATCAAAAATATCAATTAGATCTTGATAGTTATATTTACTCATGAATAATTTAAATCATCTTAAAATAATGAGAGAAACCAAGCTTTTATCACATCGCCATGGCTATCATGGAGTAACTTAATACTCATTAATAACGAAATAACCACAATCATTGGCCTGATCAGTTTTTGTCCTTTGGTCAATACTAACCGTGCACCTAAGCGTGCACCCACCATTTGGCCAATAAGCATAACAAAGCCGAGTACCCAAAGAACATGACCTCCGATAATAAAGAAGACTAAAGACCCAAAGTTGGAAGCAAAGTTCAGTAACTTAGCATGAGCCGTTGCTTTAGCGAGGTTATAACCAAGTAATAACACGTAACCCAATGCTAAAAATGACCCCGTACCGGGCCCAAATGCACCATCATAAAAACCTAGCGTCATACCGATGGCAACACCAAAAAAAGGCATACTAATACGCTGTTGACGGTCTTGTACCCCAATCGATGGCGTTAATAAGAAGTATAAACCGACACAAATGACAAGAACCGGTAGCAGTTGCTTTAAAAACGCAGTATCAATCATTTGAATAACGATGGCGCCTAACATCGCACCAATCATCGTCATAATGAACGGAAATATTTGCTCTCGTAAATCTATCGCTTTACGTCTAACAAAATAAAGGGTTGAAGAGAATGACCCACCAACGGCTTGTAATTTGTTGGTTGCTAATGCTTCAACAGGAGTGATCCCGACAGATAACAGGGCTGGAATGGTTAACAAGCCCCCGCCCCCTGCTATTGAATCAATAAAACCAGCGAAAAGTGCAACAAAGAAGAGTAACGCATAAACTTCAGGCGCAACGGCGGTTAGCCAATCCATTTTACAATCCAAAGATGAGAAATATCATGATGTTGATATGTAGTATATCACAACCCAGATGAGGTATTTTAAGTAGGCTTCATCCAAACCTTTCTCACCCGTAAGCGACTAGACCGCCCCGCTCACGGGTTATAGCATCAACCTTTACTAATTAATCAAATGCTTGCATCGTAGGAGTAACATCAGCACATTGCCCACGATGACGTAAGTAGTGATCCATTAAAACAATGGCCATCATCGCTTCTGCAATAGGTACAGCACGGATACCGACACAAGGGTCATGACGCCCTTTGGTGATCATTTCAACTTCTTCACCAGAACGGTTCAACGTCTTACCTGATACCGTGATGCTCGATGTTGGTTTCATCGCAATATGGGCAACAATCGGTTGGCTACTGCTGATGCCGCCTAAAATACCGCCAGCATGATTAGAGGTAAAACCATTACGGGTAATTTCATCGCGATTTTCACTGCCTTTTAACGCAATAACACCAAAACCGTCACCAATTTCTACGCCTTTAACCGCATTAATACTCATGAGAGCATGGGCTAAATCTGCATCTAAACGGTCGAATACCGGTTCCCCCAACCCCGCAGGAACATGTTCAGCAACCACAGTCACTTTAGCGCCGATTGAATCCCCCTCTTTCTTTAAACCACGCAATAATTCATCAAGTGAATCTAACTGGTTTGGATCAGGGCAAAAGAACGGGTTTTCCTCAACGATGGACCAATCTTTAATTTCACATGCAATCGGGCCCATTTGTGTTAAACAACCACGAATTTGAACCCCTAGCTTTTCTTGTAGATACTTTTTAGCAATAGCCCCCGCAGCAACGCGCATTGCCGTTTCCCTTGCAGACGAGCGACCACCACCGCGGTAATCGCGTTGGCCATATTTTTGCTCATAGGTGTAATCCGCATGGCCGGGTCGAAAAACATCTTTAATTGCCCCATAATCTTGGGAACGTTGATCCGTATTTTCAATCAATAAACCAATACTTGTCCCCGTCGTTACCCCATTAAATACACCTGATAAAATTTTCACTTGGTCAGGTTCACGACGTGCCGTTGTATAACGAGATGTCCCAGGACGACGCCGGTCTAAATCTTTTTGTAAATCAGCTTCTGTTAGAGCTAAACCAGGGGGAACACCATCGATAATACAACCTAATGCCACCCCGTGTGACTCACCAAAGGTCGTTACGCGAAACAGTTGCCCAATTGAATTTCCTGCCATCGAAGTTTCCTATTCTAAGCCGCTCTTGTATTACCAAGACGTGTGTTGTTTGCTGTTAATCGTTATGTAATTGTTATTGATTACATGATTATGAGAAATCACGCAACCCTTGATTAATCAATATAAAGCGCAAAGTGCTCATGATGCTCAACAAGCTGTTCACGCGTTAACATAAACACCCCGTCACCACCGTATTCAAAGTCCAGCCAAATAAATGGAATATCAGGGTACTGTTCAATTAAATGCACCATACTGTTGCCAACCTCACACACTAATACCCCTTCTTTCGTTAAGAACCGTGGGGCATTAGCTAAAATACGGCGCACTAACTTTAGCCCATCACTGCCAGCTGCTAAGGCAAGTTCCGGCTCTACACGAAACTCTTCAGGTAGGTCATCCATATCTTCTGCATCCACATAAGGTGGATTAGTAACAATCAAATCATACTTAACTTCAGGCATATCGCGGAATAAATCGGAGCGAATAGGCACAACCTGATGCTCCAAACCATGGCTAGCGATATTTTGCTCAGTGACCGCGAGCACATCCGCCGAAATATCAACGGCATCAATTTCTGCTTCGGGGAATTCATATGCACAAGCAATTGCAATACAGCCACTACCCGTACATAAGTCTAATATCGCTTGAGGTTCATCAGTTAATAGGCCAACAAAATGGTTATTGATAAGCTCCCCAATAGGTGAACGAGGGATCAATACCCGCTCATCAACATAAAATTCGTGCCCACAGAACCACGAACGGTTAGTTAAATAGGCAACAGGAATGCGTTCATTAATACGGCGCAGAACACGCTCAATAATCCGATGGCGTTCTGTTGGTGTCAGGCGAGATGTCAGGAGTTCATCTGGTAGGTCTAGAGGCAAATAAAGTGTCGGTAACACTAATTGCAACGCCTCATCCCACGGATTATCTGTACCGTGACCATAATACACATTGGCAGCATTAAAACGACTCATCGTCCAACGTAAAATATCCTGAATGGTATGAAGTTCTGCAACAGCTTCATCAACGAAGATCTTTTCCAAGAAGGGTTTCTCCAGCCTGTTTTTTGAAAGGGAATATTTGAATAACTAAAGTTTGCCACGAAGTGAAAGACAAATCAGCAGATTAATGCAATAAAATCACCAACAACCTTTAGCTAGCACACCATTTTCGCTATAAATTAAAAATAAAAACGCCCTTTTTAATTAAAGGGCGTTAAGTAACCTAGTCTTTTAGATGAGAAAAGTGATATCTCTAGCCTTCATTTTGCACAAGCTTCTCAACGTCCTTAGCTGGTTTCTTTACCCAAACCGCATAAGCAATAGCCAAAAGTGCCAACCACACAACCCCTACATATAAGGCAATACGCGTGGATTCAAAATACCCGAGCACACCAAAAATAAAGACCATGAAAGCTATCGCCAAAATAGGCGCCACAGGCCACATAGGAACAGGGAATTTTAATTTACTCACTTCTTCTGGCGTCATTTTTTTACGCATCGCAAACTGAGCTAGTAAAATCATTAGCCACACCCAGATGGTTGCAAACGTTGCTATTGATGCAATGATAACAAAAACATCCTCAGGAATAACATAATTCAATACAACTCCGACCAATAATACCAGCACCATGACTAATACCGTCATCCAAGGCACACCGTTTTTTGTCAGTTTGGTAAAGGCTTTCGGTGCTTGTCCCTCATGTGCCATACCATACATCATGCGCCCTGCGCCGAAAATATCACTGTTGATCGCAGAAATCGCTGCGGTGATCACCACAACATTTAAGATATTGGCAGCAGATTGGATACCTAAACTGTCAAATATTTGTACAAATGGACTACCTTGCTGGCCAATTTGATTCCACGGATAAATACACATTAAAACGAAGAGCGTTAAAACATAGAATAACAAAATACGGATAGGAACAGCATTGATGGCGCGTGGAATAGTCACTTCAGGGTTTTTTGCTTCACTGGCGGTGATCCCAATCACTTCAATTCCACCGAATGCAAACATCACTACCGCAAAAGAGGCTATCACCCCTCCAACCCCATTAGGCATAAACCCATCATGGATAAATAAATTAGACACCCCAACCGCATGGTCAGCCGCTTGGCCAAAACCAAACATCATGATGGCAGCCCCACCCACTATCATCGCAATAATGGCGACCACTTTAATGATGGAAAGCCAAAACTCCATTTCACCAAACGTTTTCACGTGACACAAATTAATAGCACCAATAAAGAATATGATACTTAGCACCCATATCCATTGAGCGACATCAGGAAACCAGAGTTTCATATATACGCCAAATGCGGTGACATCAGCCAGACAAACAATAATCATTTCAAATATATATGTCCATCCAGCAAAAAAGCCAGCTCGAGCACCTAAATAATGGCTAGCATATTGTGAGAACGACCCCGCAAGCGGACGATGTACCGCCATCTCGCCCAATGCGCGCATGACCATAAACACCGCGGCGCCCCCTATTATATAAGCGAGCAGTACCGCCGGGCCTGCTGTTTCTATTGCTTTTGCTGAACCATAAAATAAACCTGTACCAATCGCTGAACCTAAAGCCATAAATCGGATGTGACGCGCAGAAAGCCCTCGCGCAAGTTGTGATGTGCTTTGCATGATTTATCCTTCGTATTATTTTATTAGTCGTGTAGATAAATACTTCAGGCGGCCGATACGTTGCCGGCCACCTTTATTGGCTTGATGTACTACCAGTGCTATTTAGGGAAAACAGCACCTTTCGTAAATAATTTTGAAAGTTTATGTTGATTAATTAAATCAATGGCAGCTTCAATATCCGGTGCAAAATAACGGTCTTTATCATAATAAGCGACCTGTTCACGTAACGTTTTACGCGCTTTTTCGAGTGCTTCGCTAGATTTTAACCCTTCACGAAAATCTATCCCTTGGCATGCAGAAAGCCATTCTATCGCAAGAATACCAGTGACGTTTTTCGCCATCTCCCACAAACGACGCCCCGCAGCAGGTGCCATAGAAACATGGTCCTCTTGGTTTGCTGAAGTCGGTAAGCTATCGACACTCGAAGGGTGTGCTAACGCTTTATTTTCACTTGCCAATGCAGCTGCAGTGACTTGAGCAATCATAAAGCCAGAATTCACGCCGCCATTATTCACGAGGAATGGAGGAAGCTGTGACATATGGGTATCCATTAATAACGCTATACGACGCTCGGATAGAGCCCCGATTTCGGCTAATGCCAAAGCAAGGTTGTCTGACGCCATCGCAACTGGCTCAGCGTGGAAATTGCCCCCAGAAATGATATCGCCGTTATCCGTAAACACCAGAGGGTTATCTGATACCGCATTTGATTCGATTAAAATCACCTCAGCCGCTTGGCGAATTTGAGTTAAGCAAGCTCCCATAACTTGTGGCTGGCAACGCAGTGAATAAGGGTCTTGTACTTTCACGCAGTTTTCATGCGACTTTGCCAACTCACTGCTTGATGATAATACCTCTCGGAACATGGCTGCGACATCAATTTGCCCTTTTTGCCCTCGCACTTCTTGTACTCGAGCATCAAAAGGTTTACGCGAACCTAATGTCGCTTCTACACTCAATGCCCCACAAATAATCCCTGAAAGTAGTAGTTTTTCAGCTTCAAATAACCCTTTAAGGGCAAAAGCAGTGGAGGTTTGGGTTCCGTTTAATAAAGCCAAGCCTTCTTTTGCTTCAAGCGTTAAAGGCTTCAGCCCTGCTTTTTCTAACGCTTTTTTGGCTGATATCCATTTACCTTCAAAACGAGCCTTTCCTTCACCGAGTAAAATCAAGCTCATATGGGCTAAAGGTGCCAAATCACCTGATGCACCGACTGAACCTTTAGCAGGAATAAACGGGTAAACCTGTGCGTTGACTAAGGCAATTAAAGCATTGATTACTTCGAGGCGAATTCCTGAAAAGCCACGCGCTAAGCTATTAATTTTTAACACCATGATCAAACGTACTAGTTCGTCATCTAAAGGGTCACCCACACCAGCCGCATGTGACATCACGATAGAACGCTGTAATGACTGCAAGTCCTGCGTAGCAATACGCGTATTGGCTAGCAAACCAAACCCAGTGTTAATACCATAAGCAGTTCTATCTTCAGCAATAATTTTATTAACTGTTGCTACACTTTTTTCAATCACGGCATGAGCACGTTTATCTAATGTGACAGTCACTGGCTGTTCAAAAACGATGCGCAAATCTTCGAGTGTCATTTTTCCTGGGTGGATAGTTAGTTTAGTCATTAATGGCACTCCTTAACGTGTTTTAATCATAGGTAAATTGAGATTTTTTTCTTCTGCACAAGCAATCGCGATGTCATACCCTGCGTCAGCATGGCGCATCACCCCTGTTGCGGGGTCATTGTGCAGTACTCGAGCAATACGCTCAGCCGCTTCGTCGGTTCCATCACAAACAATCACCACTCCCGAATGTTGTGAGAACCCCATTCCCACACCACCGCCATGATGCAAAGAAACCCATGTCGCGCCACTGGCTGTATTTAATAAAGCATTGAGTAGCGGCCAATCTGATACCGCATCAGAGCCGTCTTTCATCGCTTCTGTTTCACGGTTTGGGCTAGCAACTGAGCCAGAATCTAAATGATCACGACCAATAACAATTGGGGCGGAAACCTCACCACTTCTGACCATCTCATTAAAGGCTAAGCCTAATTTAGCTCTGTCCCCTAAACCAACCCAACAAATACGCGCCGGTAACCCTTGAAAGCTGATCCGCTCACGTGCCATATCCAACCAACGATGTAAGTGCTTATCATCAGGTAATAATTGTTTAACTTTAGCATCAGTTTTGTAGATATCTTCGGGATCTCCTGATAACGCAACCCAACGGAATGGGCCAACGCCACGACAAAATAGAGGGCGAATATAGGCAGGAACAAAACCAGGGAAATCAAAGGCATCTTTCACCCCCATTTCCAGCGCCATTTGGCGAATATTATTGCCATAATCAAATGTGGGTATACCTTGTTTCTTGAATGCCAACATGGCTTTAACGTGTTCTGCCATGGATTTCTTTGCCGCTAAGGCAGTGGCTTGTGGCTCTTTGACACTGAGTTCTCGGTATTTTTCCCAACTCATGCCAATGGGTAAATAACCATTGAGTGGGTCATGGGCACTGGTTTGGTCGGTAACCATGTCTGGCTTCACACCACGTTTAACTAATTCAGGTAAAATTTCAGCAGCATTTGCACACAGTGCAATAGAAATGGCTTTGCCTTCTGAGGTGTATTTTTTAAGACGTGCTAATGCATCATCGAGATCAGTGGCTTGTTCGTCGACATAATGCGTTCTTAGGCGAAAATCAATGCGGCTTTGTTGACATTCAATATTCAGTGAACAAGCCCCTGCAAGTGTTGCGGCTAATGGCTGAGCGCCCCCCATTCCACCTAACCCCGCCGTTAATACCCAACGACCAGTTAAGTCACCATTAAAATGCTGACGAGCGGCTTCAACGAATGTTTCATAAGTACCTTGGACAATCCCTTGGCTGCCGATATAAATCCAACTTCCTGCGGTCATTTGCCCATACATCGCCAAACCTTTGGCATCCAGTTCGTTGAAATGCTCCCAATTGGCCCAATGAGGCACAAGATTCGAATTAGCAATTAAAACGCGTGGAGCATTAGCGTGAGTTTTAAACACCCCGACAGGTTTACCGGACTGAACAAGTAAAGTTTCATCGTTTTCGAGTTGTTTCAAAGATTCAATGATTTGGTCATAACATTGCCAATTACGTGCCGCACGACCAATACCACCATATACAACTAATTCATGGGGATTTTCTGCAACATCGGGGTCAAGGTTATTCATTAACATACGTAGTGGCGCTTCCGTCAGCCAGCTTTTTGCACTCAATGAATTACCACGCGGCGCCCTAATTTCGATATTTCTATATTTATTATTAAGTGCTGTCACTTGTATACCCTCTATTTATCGATTCATTGGATACTCACTCTATCTTTCTATAGATATAGTTGTATATACATGTACGATCAATCAATTTTTTAACATAAAAATTAAATTATTTTTATATAAAAAAGAGGGTTTTCATTAAAAAACAACAAGATAATTATCTTATGTATTTATTGTTCTATACTTTTTTATTCTAAATTTGCCTGTGAGATCACATTAAATTCACAATAATTTTACATGAAAAAACAAAAAAACGTGATGGAGAGAGTGTGTAAGGCGCAAAGCGGAAATTTGTATTAATACAACCCCGCCTATTTTTTAATAAAAACTAAGAGGAAAAACTGCCTTTGAGTTTATAACGATGACCGGGGAACAATAATTTTGTACTGGTGACTATAAATGACTGAGACCAAGTACGACGAGTAATCAGCAAGCAGGATGCACCTACATTAATTTGCAATAACCTTGCAGCCCGCTCATCTGCCTCGATCGCTTCCACAATGTGCTCACCTTGGGTCAATGGTGCGACCTGAGATAAATAATCATGGGGAGTAATAGATAAAAAGTTTTGCTGTAAGTAATCAGGCGCCGCTAGAGCATTAACATACCTATCTTCGATTTGAACAGGGACATCATTTTCTAAATGTACAATGATAGAATGAAAAACAGGGGCTCCTAGACTAATATTAAGTTCACTCGCCAATGCTGATGACGCTTGTATTTCTTCAAGCTTAATTATACGGCAACTATATTTATGATCCCTCGCAAGGATCTCCGCTTCTATGCTGTGTATTTCGAATAATGCGGATTGCCCCTTAGGCTCTGCAACAAAAGTCCCAACGCCTTGCAAGCGAACTAATAACCCTTCAGCTGTTAATTCACGGACAGCACGGTTTGCTGTCATTCGGCTACATTGAAATTGGGAGACTAGCTCAGCTTCAGATGGAATACGGTCATTTGCCTGCCATTGTGCAGTGTGAATTTTCTCAATAATAGACTGCTTAACTTGCAAATATAAGGGAACTGGCGTTCCTGATTTATCTTTTTTATTGGCTGTCACAGTGTTTTCCAATTTAATCATTAAAATCTGAAGGATGTATAGGCTATTTTACGTCACAAAATGTAACTTTAGCTTAGTACTATCGGGCATTTTTTATCCTGACAGTCGTGAATAAAAGCATCACATTTAATACCCCATTAACGGTATAAATACGCGATGAGATTTTAATAACAACAAACAAAAATAATCATAGAGTTGCTATACATAATGAATACATACATTACATACAGCAACCAATATATTATTAATTATGGCTATTATTAGCTCAATTTAAATGATTTTTTATATTAATACTGACCAAGATTATGGATTACGGTGGGTAATTTCCCCTTCATATACTCGTAAATACAAGGGGTTACTGCCTTGCTCATATATCATTTCCACAGGTTCTTGCGCATTCCACACCACAAAATTGGCAATAAACCCCGGCGCTAATTGCCCATGAGTATCTTCTCGCCCTAACGCTTTTGCAGCATGGCGGGTCACGCCTGCCCAAATTTCTTCTGGTGTTAACTTAAATAACACAGCCGCCATATTCATAATCATACGTAATGATGCAAATGGGCTTGTTCCTGGGTTAAAATCGGTTGAAACAGCCATCGGAACTTGGTGTTCGCGTAATAATTCAATAGGTGGCAGTTTAGTTTCTCTTAGAAAATAAAAAGCACCTGGCAATAATACTGCAACTGTCCCGCTCGCTTTTAGCGCACGTATTCCTTCAAGATCTAAATATTCAATATGATCAACAGATAGACCATGGTAGCGAGCAACCAATTCGCTGCCACCTAAATTTGATAGTTGTTCAACATGGCCTTTTACTGGGATACCCAACTGCTGAGCGGCGGCAAATAACTTTTCACTTTGCTTAAGAGAAAAACCAACGCTTTCACAGAATACATCAACGGCATCAAATAGACCTTTTTTCCACAGCTCGGGCATGATTTTTTGACAAATTAATTCAATGTATTGATCAGACTGGCCTTTGTATTCTTCAGGCACAGTATGCGCAGATAACAATGTTGAACTCACTGAAATTGGATATTCCGCGGCTAAGCGCTTAGCAACTTTTAATTGTTTCTCTTCATTTTCATAATCAAGGCCATAGCCTGACTTCATTTCAATTGCCGTCACACCCTCGCGAATTAATGCTTCGAGCCTCGGTTTAGCACGGCAAAACAACGCGTCCTCACTCATTTTTCGTGTCTCACGGACAGTGGAGTTTATTCCACCTCCTTGAGCACTAATGGTTTCATAGGAAACGCCATTCATTCTTTGTTCCCATTCCGCGGCACGGTCACCACCAAAAACTAAATGAGTGTGGCAATCAATTAAACCAGGGGTAATTAACCTACCCTTAACATCAATAATTTGGCAGTCGTTAATTTCAGTATCTTTAGTAGGGACAATGGCAATAATTTGCTTATCACGAACAATTAAATCATGATTTTCGACTAGCCCATACGGTGCTGCTGATCCTGTACTCATTGTTGCAATGCGGCCATTACGCCAAACTATATCTTGCGGGAGAGTTTTAAATACCATTAGCTTTTCCTATTGTTGCCAACGTCGGTTTTATTCATTTCATTAATGAAAGTATAGATATGTATATACAATTAGACTAGCTACCCCCCTGTTGTCAATGCTTACTCGATAAAAGGTTATAAATTTGTTACATAACACCAATAATTTGCAATTGTCTCCATTGACCGAAAAAATGGGTTACACTAACGACCAGAAAGATTAATCGCCAAAATGTTATTAAAATTATGAAAAACAAATTTGGACTTGAAGATGAAGATATTCGTCTCTTTAAAGAAGCCATTAATGGCGCAAAAAAAATTCGTCAGGACCAAGTCCTACACGCGCCTATTCGAGCAAAAGTAACCCAACCCTCAAGTAAGAAGGTTATCCAAGAGCAAGTTGATGCTTCATTTTATTTTTCGGATGAATTTCAGCCTCAGCTACAAGAGGAAGGCCCAACCCGTTATTTAAGGCCAGATTCTAACCCTTATGAACTAAAAAAATTGCGGCGTGGTGACTACGTCCCTGAATTATTTTTAGACTTGCATGGCCTAACACAAATGGAAGCGAAACAAGAAATTGGCGCTTTGATTGCCGCCTGTAAACGTGAAAATGTTTATTGTGCTTGTATCATGCATGGTCATGGGAAACACGTTTTAAAACAACAAACACCATTATGGCTTGCACAGCACCCTGATATTATTGCTTTTCACCAAGCCCCTAAAGAATGGGGGGGAAATGCTGCTCTATTATTACTTATAGAAACGATGGAGAGCGCTCGTCGTTAAGCGCTCATATTATATTTTACTTTGCAAATAATAATTGCGATGGGCTCAACATCCATTCAACGTGGCTTTTCTGGTGTGCCACATCAATTTCAATACAAGCAATAGTTGATGTGGTAAACATTGGTGGTTCTTTGTGTGGGCACAATTCAGACACCAAATAACCCACCAATGGCAAGTGAGAAACAACTAATATAGCATTGGCACCGAGCACCGCAAGGTCACGGATATGATCAGCAACAAAAACGGCATTCCCTCCTGGTGTCAATTGCTCTAACACTTCAAATTTGCTTGGTATGTTAAGATGTTGGCTAACCACTTCACGTGTTTGCTCAGCCCTTAAATAAGGGCTCACCAATACACAATCAATTTTGACCCCTTGATTTTGTAACCACTGAGCCATTAAAACTGACTCATCTTTTCCCTTTTGTGTTAATGGGCGAGCAGCGTCGCTTGCTGCCTGTATCGCTGCATCGCCATGACGCATAATATAAACTTGCATAATCCACCATCTGAGTAGCCTACTTAATTAAAGTGACTATTCTTTTTGTTAAGGTAATTGTTGTAAAAATAACCATCAGTTGGGGTAAAGTGTGATTCTGCATGAAATGGCCAGCAAAGAAAATGATTTGGGTAGATTTTTGTTGATGTTTTATCTGAAAAATATGCATAAAAAAAAGTTATATCTTAAAAACAATCGGTTATAAATCACCTTATACTATCTCTACCACCCATTAGGTAATTAACACCTCTCACCTTATGCCCCAAAAATAAACTTGCCTCTTTTAGCCTAACTTTTGCGATAAAGCCCATTGGAAAATAAAGGGTATGACACGCATAATAAAAAACCTGACACCAAGCAAAACGTATTAGTATCAGGTTTATATTATTATCTTATTAATTTTTAAAATATTTTTACACCACGGGGAAAACCATAATTCAGTAATCGTTATCCCATCATGTAAGCGAAGCTACTTGTCAGTGTTAACTGAGAAAAAAGTATGGTTTTTTTCAGCCATTTCACACAATAGCTCACAAGGTTGAAACTTCTCACCATGACGCGCGGCGAGAGAACGTAATGTTTCTACCGTTTTAGCGATACCTAAGCTATCCATATACCTAAATGGGCCACCAAAAAAAGGTGGGAAACCAATACCAAATACAGCCCCTACATCACCGTCACGTGCATTTCGAATGATATTTTCATCTAAGCAACGGGCCGCCTCATTGAGCATCATCATAACACAACGCTGTGCAATATCCGCTTTACTCAATCGGCTGTTTGGCGTTACCCCTATTAGTGAATAAATGGTTTTATCCACTTGCCGTTTGCTGTTTTTTTTCCAAAACAACAGTTTGCTTGAAGAATGACCGTATTCATAAAACCCTTTGCTGTTTTTCTTACCTTTACGCCCGTCTTTGACAACTTTATCAAGTAAATCAGGTGCATTAAAACGCTCACCAAAGCGCTCGACTAAAATAGGTAAAATTTTGGTTCCGACATCAATACCGACCTCATCCAGCAAATTAAAAGGCCCCAAAGGGAAACCGAACTCAACCAAAGCGCGGTCGATTTGTTCAATAGACTCACCTTCAACAAGACATTGAGCTGCCTCACATAAATAAGGCGCTAAAATCCGGTTCACATAAAAACCGGCATCGTCCCCGACAACAATCGCTGTTTTACCTTGGCGTTTCGCAAAGGCAACCACTGTCGCTATGGTTGTTTCATCCGTCTGCTGGTGAGGGATCACTTCCACCAGCGGCATTTTATCGACTGGGCTAAAATAATGTAAACCAATAACCTTTTCAGGGTGTGCTGCATTAGCCGCAATCTGATGAATAGGTAATGATGATGTATTAGATGCAAAAATTGTTTGTTTGGCCGACATTTTTTCAACATCAGTAACCATTTTTCGCTTTAATGCTAAATCTTCGAAAACAGCTTCAATAATGATATCTGAGTTTTCAAGCCCTTGATAACTTAACGTCCCTGATATTTTAGCCATTACAGCCGCTCGTTCTCGTGCTAATAACCGCCGCTTAACTACCCTCTGAGTGAGTAGATCCCAGCTATAACGTAGTGCTTGGGCAACACCTTTCTCTGAAATATCTTTAATACGGACAGGTAATTTCCCCTGAAATGCACTAACGTAAGCTATCCCTCCCCCCATGAGGCCACCACCCAATACCCCCACTTTATTAATTGGCAATGGGTTGGCTTGTGCACCGGATTCATTTTTCAATGAAGTGACGGCAAAAAATAAACTACGCAATGCAGCCGACTCTGGTGTCATCACCAGTTCGCCGAAAGCTTTCGCCTCTTCTGCATACCCAGCTTTCAAGCCTTTATTCATCCCTGTTTTCACAACATGAATTATTTTTTCAGGTGCAGGATAATGGCCTTTTGTTTTACTTAATACTTTTTGCTTGGCATTTTGAAACACTTTATTACGCAGTAATCGGCTGCTTAATAACCGTTGTTGCCAATGAATAGCAGGACGTTTAATTCCCCCTTTTTTAACCATGTTAACCGCGACATCTAACAATATGGATTGCGGCACAACGTCATCCACTAACCCCATTTTTAGTGCTTGTTTTGCACCTAATTGCCGACCTGTTAGCATTAAATCCAAAGCATGTGGGATACCGATTAACCGAGGTAATCGTTGGGTTCCACCTGAGCCAGGCAATAGCCCTAATTGTACTTCAGGCACCCCTAGCTTGGTTTTACTATCATTCGAACAAACCCTAGCATGGCAAGCCAATGCAAGCTCTAACCCACCACCTAAACATGCACCATGAATAGCGGCAATAATAGGTAAAGGGTAATTATCAATTTTATCAAATAATGTATGGCCTTCCCTTGACAACTCGCTTGCTTGCGCTTTAGTTTCACAATTCGCAATCATGCTGATGTCCGCACCAGCAATAAAATTGTCTTTTTTCCCTGAGGTAATGACTAAACCCTTTAACCCCGAAGTGGATTGTGCTTTTTGTAAAATGGCAAGGAATTGTTCAGCAAATTCAGCTTTTAATGTATTGACCTTTTCTTCAGGCACATCAATGAAAATAACCCCAACATTTTCATTGTAAATTTCTAATTTAAACGCGGGTTGAATAGCCCCTATCGCCAATTCAGTAGTAGAATTTTGTGTCATTATTCCACCTCTAAGATCATTGCAGTACCTAAACCACCAGCCGCACATGCAGTGGTCAACCCAAAACCACCACCCCGTCTACGCAGCTCATTTAAAGTTTGCGTAACCATCCGCGCCCCTGTTGCCGCAAAAGGATGCCCATAAGCAATAGAGCCGCCCAACACATTAAATTTATCCATATCAATTTCACCAATTGCATTGCTCATTGCTAGTTTTTCTTGTGCAAACTTACGGCTACCAAACATTTGTATATTCGCCAGCGTTTGTGCAGCAAAAGCTTCATGCATATCAATCAAAGATAAATCTTGTAAAGACAGCCCTGCCCGTTTCAATGCAATGGGTGTGGCATAAGATGGGCCTAATAGCATGTCTTCCCATACATCAATTGCAGCAAAGGCATAACTGCGAATGTAACCTAAAGGGGTGTAACCTAGTGCTTTTGCTCGTGACTCTGTCATCATTAATACTGCTGCTGCGCCATCAGTCAGTGGTGTACTATTAGCCGCAGTGACACTGCCATGCTTACGGTCAAACGCAGGTTTTAGCTTAGCGTATGATGATAGAACTGAATTAGCGCGAACATTATTATCTTGTGAGTAGGCTTGTTTAAAAGGCGGCATATATGCCGTCATAACCTCATCATTTAAAGCACCATTTTCCCATGCTTTTGCCGCTAATAAATGCGAACGATGCGCGAGTTCATCCTGTTGTTCCCGACTGATATGATAGCTTTTAGCCATTTGTTCAGCAGTATCCCCCATGCGAAGCCCTGTGGAGTACTCTGCAACCCCCGGCGCAACAGGCAGTAGGTCTTTTAAGCGTAATTTTGCTATTAGTGACAGTTTTTGCCCAACAGATTTAGCTTTGCTTAATGCTAATAAGGTCGCTGCTAATTTTTTCGATACCCCGATAGGAAGAACAGAGGATGAGTCAGCACCACCAGCAACCCCAACAGAGATATCCCCTACCATCATACTTTGAGCTACATTAACGATCGCTTGAAAGCTTGTTGCGCAGGCACGAGATACACTATAAGCATCTGTTGAGACACTCATTCCCGTTCCAAGGACTATTTCCCTCGCAATATTAGGGGCTTCTGGCATTTGAACAACTTGCCCAAAAACAAGTTGTTCAATTAGGTTTTTATCTAAGTCACTACGCGCTAATAACTCGGCAACAACCGCTTTGCCTAAGTCAACAGCTGCAATCCCTTGATATGCGGTAGACTGCTTTGCAAATGGTAAGCGTAAACCACTCACAATGGCGATCCTTTCTTTTGTTGGATATGTTTTTTCACCATGGTGGGAATGTTGATTCATGGTCGCTCCTGCTAAAAGCAAAATGAAATATAGTTAGATTATTCACTACCGACCCAAAGAGGTCTGACCTGTAATAATTGTTAACATAATATTCACATTTATCAATGGCTATTGATAAAAAATGCGAGCAAACACGCAACTTAGAGTAAAAATAGGATGGAAAAGATGTGATAAAAAAAGACAAGATAAACCTTTTACCACACTGAATCTGCCTAAAGGCTATATTCTTGGTGATAAAAGGTCAATTAGGATAGATTCAAACGTTTGATTAACGAAGGCCTAACTGAAAAATCAGACTTTCTGCTTCGCAACTAAAAGTAAATTCAGCATTCAATTCAACGCCACCCTCTACCGCATTGATAGAATGGGTAATAACACAAGGGTCTGACTCAACAGATTTTGCTTTGTCTGTGAGTGTTTTCAACATGGACTCCGCTTCTCCCTGTGTGGCGAAAACATGCTGATACGATGCGGTACAGTCTTTGTTATCTAACACTGTTCCTACATCCACACAACAGCATGCTGCTGTCTCATCCGCGCTACAACGGTTAATCGCATCAGTCATTTTACTCTCCAAATAAACAAACTGTTAAATTGCTATCATAACGCTTAAAAAGTGCTAAAAACTAGTGTGTATCAAAATATATCACTAAAAATTAAACATAAGTTTGATCTTACCCCGCGCTTGCTTGTTTATTACTCTTAATTGGTCATTTTATGTTGCCATTTTGTTAAATGTGTCGCATTTTTGCAAACGGAATCGAAATAAACACAAAACAAGCTTGCAACATATCAGGTGGTCAGACCTATACTCTAGTAACTGGTCTGATTTGTCATAGCGGCAAGGGACCCTACAATTCTGCGCTTCTTGCGATAGAAGTCGCTTTATTCAAATAAAACATAAGAGGGTTTTGGTCATGAGCCAGAAAAACCTGTTTTCTAGATCAGCTTTAGCAATAGCAGTGGCAATCGTCTCCTCCAACGCAGGTGCAGCTGGTTTTTTGCTTAATGAATATTCCACATCTGCACTGGGGCGCGCGTTTTCTGGGGCTGGTGCAATGGGCGACAACGCAAGTGAGGGAAGCCGTAACCCTGCAGCCATGATGTTGTTTGATCGCCCTTCTCTGTCTGTCGGTGCTGTATATATTGACCCAAGTGTTGATATTAAAGGTAAAGGCGGCTCACCATTGGGTAGCAATACGACAGCAAATGATATCGCACCGAGTGCTGTTGTACCGAATGCTCACTTTATTTTTCCAGTTAATGATAAATGGGCAGTTGGGACTTCAATGACCACTAACTTTGGTTTAGCAACTGATTTTAATAAAAACTATGCTGCGGGCCCTATTGGCGGTAAAACAGATCTAAAAACTGTTAACTTAAATTTAAGTGGCGCATACCGTGTTAATAACAATTTCAGTTTTGGCTTAGGTGTTAATGCAGTCTATGCTGATGCAGAAATCACTCGGCATGCGGGTGATTTAGGTGCTCTAGCACCAATTATTAGTAAAGGGAAATTACCGGCCTTTCCTGGCAGCACCACTATGGCAAAATTAACAGGTGATGATTGGGGTTATGGTTGGAATGCGGGTATCTTATACGAAATTAATGATGATAACCGCTTAAGTTTAAGCTACCGTTCTAAAGTTAAAGTTAAGTTTGAAGATGGAAAATTCTCAAATGATATTCCTAAAGGAATACCAGACCTATACGGTACGGGCGGCGAAAAAGTTAAAGGTAAATTAGACCTTAATCTACCTGACGTTTGGGAATTCTCAGGTTACCACAAAGTCGCACCTAAATGGGCTCTACACTATAGTGTAGCTTATACAGGCTGGAGTGAATTTAAAGAATTAACCGCCTACCAAAAAAGTGATGGTAGAAAGTTATTCCATAAACCAGAGCATTTTAAAGATGCATGGCGTTTAGCATTAGGTACTACTTATTTCTATGATGATAACTGGACATTCCGTACCGGTATCGCCTATGACCAGACACCTGTACGTTCAGAATACCGTTCAATTTCTATCCCAGACCAAGACCGCTACTGGTTAAGTGCTGGTACAACTTATGCATTCAATGAAAATGCCTCTGTCGATGTGGGGATTTCTTATATGCATGGTAAGAAAGTCAATATCAGTGAAAAATTGCTGGAACGACCTGGTTCCCCTGTTTATAACTTCAAATCTGAAGGTTCCGCTTGGTTATATGGTGTAAACTTTAACTACGCTTTCTAATTTATTAATTTTAGTGAGTATCAGCGGAAACATCCCTGATACTCACTTACCTCCCACACCTTCACTCCCTAATTAAAATTTCATCTTGACCTCAGCTGTCATTACATGTAAATTAATTGTTAAATAGGTTAGTTTCATTCTATTCATTTCGTCATCTACAATTAGCTTTCAAAACTTTACAAGTTTAAGATAAATCGCTTTATATATCATAAAATTAACAGTTACTCTCTGAATGTTCTTATTTGCAAGCACAACTTAAGTATGTATCTTATACTTACTCATACACACAAAATATGAGCTGTTTCATCAAACTGTATTAATAATGCTATATCTTAACGCTAGTAATAGCTGTGAAAATACAAAGAGGCAACAATGACAAAAACGTAGGGGGTTTTTATGGGAACACTATTTACTATAGGCTTTATTGGTGTATTAGGGGTAATCGCCTTGATTGACACCGTCTCTCAACGAGGAAAGCAAGACAATGATTAGTTTTTTATTTATCACTCTCTAGTATCAAACGGATACAAGAGAGTGATAAACCTTCCATGACCATATCAATCTATTAGTCTATAGAATCGAGCTGGTCCTCAATTGCGGCTGCATTTGGGTTTTCTGTCGCATTCAATGCCCCACCACTCGATAAGAAATCGTTCCGTTGGAAATACGCTTCACGTAACATCAAGTACGGGTCTGAAGAATTTTTCAACAGCCCATCAGAATCCAACAATCTCGCTCGAGTTTCAATACCTTCAAGTGCCCACTTACCCGCCGACATCCAAAATGTCAGATAACTTAACATTGGGTATAAACTATCAGCAAGGTCACCACCTTGTTCTCTCGGTGTAGCACTACCATAGCCAGGCAGAACTACATATGGCCCATAACCTACATCATAATAACCTAATGTATTACCAAAGCGTTTAGGCTCTTCTTTTGCTAATTGCGGGTTAGCCATCGACGCGACGTCAATTAAGCCCCCCATCCCAAACACGGTGTTAAGGAAAAACCGGTTAAAATGTTTAAAACCTTGGGTGACTTCACCACGCAAGAAACTATTCAACATACTTGCGGGTTCTTCAAGGTTGACAAAAAAGTTAGTTAATCCATTACGAGCAGGCATTGGTACATAATCATTCCAAGCAACAGCAACCGGCCTTAAGACATAAGGGTCTAAGACGTTATAGTTGAAATTAAACATCGCTCGGTTAAAACCTTCTAATGGGTCTGAACGCTCATGAGTTTCTGGATCAATGTTACTTGCACAACCTGCAATTAACACTCCAGCCAGAAAGACGCCCGTCATGCGAAACTTCATAACACTTCTCCATTCCCTGCACCGTCCTGCTACGGCACTTTCCACTGTAATAATGAATACGATTATAGTAAGGCTAAAAAAGGGATTTTGTTAACCTTTTTGAGTGATTTGATTACTTAAATATAAATTATACCTTATTTAATCATCTTGTTATTATAAGAATATTGAACAATTAGTCCAAACTACAGATAAGCATTATTATATTTTATAGGGTAATCAAATTATTATATATAGAAATACGATTTATTACGCCTATCAATCGCATTATAAGTTAAAAAACATACTCAATATTTAGCTTCTGCCCCCATTATATTTAATCGTCTTTTTACGACCAACCAAACCAATATTCATTAGTATAATTAATGCACCTAAGACAATTACTATATCAATATTATACCAATGGGACAGTGATTAGTGCATTTTTTATTCAGACAATAACTATTTGAGTTAAACCATATCATCTTGATTTATAAGACCGCGATTATAACTAACTACAATACATTCAATCTATGTTGAACACTAACCATAGCCACGATATTAGAGCTTGTATCTTTATTGAAAAACATTCAATTAATTCATTAGAAGCATCGAAAGAAATTTTGCTTGTATGCTGATATATAGAAAAGGCTAATCCGTAATCATAAACAGATAAAATTTAGCATGAAAATTGTACAAAAACGCCATTGTGTGCAATTAATTCAATTTATTATACGTAACGACTTGATTCAATTAGAAGTGAACAGTAAAATGCCAAACTCATCCAGTGACACGTCGAAAGTCCCCTTAGTTAAATGGATATAACGAGCCCCTCCTAAGGGCTAGTTGCAGGTTCGATTCCTGCAGGGGGCACCATAAACAAGAGATCCCTCCTTACCGCAACCATAAAAAATCTATATTTACAGCAAGTTAACACTAACCTCAGTGAAATATAGAAAGGGTAAAGTGAGTTTGCATAGTTACATCAGATAGCCATTATAAGGGCACTAACTACTCAATTTAGCTTTAGTAAGATAATGCCTCTGCATACCTGCTTCTGGGAAATCGGGGAGTGACATTTGTTTTACATAGCCAAGTTTTTCGTAAAATGGCAAGGCTTGGAAACTGAATGTATCAACTAAACCATGAAGGCAACCTACTTTTACAGCCTCTTGCTCAGCAGCGCACATCAACTTTCGGCCTAACCCTTCATTTCTTGCCTTTTCACTAACCCATAAAAAATCTATACAAAGCCAGTTAGCTTTAACCTCAGCAAGCAAACCGCCAACCATTACACCATCATTATCTTTAAAAAAAACGCCTAATGAACTAAAACGTTCTGGGTTTAAAAATTGGACATTAAAGCTGCGTAGACCATTAAGAAGTTCATCTTTATCTGCAGGAGTGACGTCATGCGTAACAACAATATTCATTTAATACATCCTAATAACCATTTAATAAAAGGATTATATAATCATATTAATTTCAATTGATAAATAATAAAATGTAGCATAGTAACTAAATAAATATGCGGATATTGATTCATTAGCTTAAAATACATCCGTTTCTATTATTTGAGTAATAAGTGCCGTCACTGATAATACAAGTGATGATTTAATCATTTGCTGAAAACGTTGCTTTTGTAATTCTATAAGCTGTGTATCAACCATATCTTCTGGTTGATCAAAGCGCATCATTTCAGGTAAAGGCCCCATGCAATGAAGCATTTTAATACTGCCTAAAATTTCATCATCAATATAATCTAAATTTAAATCACTTGATAATAATGACTGATTTAAAGCAAGAAATAACTCAATATCCTCATAGGTTTCTCGAGTAATTGCGCCTAAAGCAAATAATAACTTTAAACGAACAGATAGTTCACCTAATGGCCCACTCCCTGTTAAAAGAGGCTCAACTGCATATTTTACTGCATAATCATCCTTTCTAAACACTTTTAACATTAATTTATCAATAGCTTGTGTAATTAACGAAACAACCTCTTGAAAAAAAAGATGTACTTCAGGGCGCCCATTTAATCGCTCAAGAATTTGATTTTCAATGTTTTGTTTATTTTCCATAATAATTTTTTGTCACTTTACAGCTATACAGCTCGTTACTAATTTACTGATAGCTATAAAGTGAACGAACCTCAATAATTAATTTATTATCCGTAATATTACTGGTTACTCAACATCATTAATTGGTATTGAGAACAAATTTTTTCAACAACCTGTGGATATTGCGCTAATGCACAAAATTCAATAACTGCTTGGTAAACCCCGTTTTCATTGATACGTTTTGCCATCTCATTCGCTTGCGGGTCACTATCACACCTAAAATGTAATGCAGCAGCAATACCTATAATCAGATTTTTATTAGGTAATTGGTACTCAAGTGTACCTAATAGTGGCTTAACTAGCCTATCATTTGGACTCAGCTTACGTATTGGTTGACGCCCCACACGGTTAACATCATCTTTTAAATAAGGGTTTGCGAAACGAGTTAATATTTTATCAATATATTGGCAATGGGTTTCTTCATTAAAGCCATAACGTTGAATTAATACTTGCCCACTTTCTTCCATCGCAGATTTAACCACAGTATAAATCTTTGGTTCAGCAATCGCATCGCTAATTGTTTGACAACCATATAACTGCCCCAAATATGCGGTAATGGCGTGCCCTGTATTTAATGTAAATAACTTACGTTCGATAAACGCCATCAAATTATCAGTTAGCTCCATTCCATTAATGGTAGGGATCTCGCCAATAAACTGAGTTTGATCGACAATCCACTCACTAAAAGACTCAACAGTAACATCAAGGGGGTCATCATTAGCCGCCTCCATGGGTGGCACAATACGGTCAACAGCTGAATCCACAAAACCAATATGTCGTTCAACCCATTGGTGTAGTTTCTCTGGTAATTGTGCCAACACATGCTGTTTTAATTGACTACTTCCCCTAACCATATTTTCACAAGCAATAATGTTGAGTGGTTGGGTGTTCCCTAATTCTTCACGATAAATAATACCTTTCGCTAATGTCGAGGCTATTTTTTCAAGAACTTGGGGGCCTACTGCCGTTGTCACCATGTCAGCCATAGCAATAAATTCAATGGTTTTTGGATCATTACTATTAACAGCATGGACATGTTGAACTTTTTCAATACGATTTTCTTGCCCAACAATATGAACTTGATAAGATTGTCTGTGGGCCAATTGGTCAATTAGCGGCTGGTTAACATCGGTAAAAGTCACTTGTGAATTCGCATCCGCTAGTAGTTTGCCTATAAAGCCACGACCTATATTTCCTGCTCCAAAATGAATGACTTTCATTGCTATTCCCCCTTACGCTGCACTTTGAGATGCTAAAATTTCGAGCACTTCTTGAACATCTTGCGTTTCACATAAACGTTCAATAACACCCTCTTCATCAAGTGCGGAAGTGATTCGCGTGATCACTTCAATATGCTCATTATTTTGCGCGGCAATACCAATGACTAAACGAGCAATCTCATCAGGTTCTTCACCAAATTGCACCCCTTCAGGGTATTGGCAAATCACAATACCGGTTTTTAAAACACGGTCTTTAGCTTCTATAGTGCCATGTGGCACCGCAATAGATTCACCAAGGTACGTTGAAGTTAATTTCTCCCTTGCTAACATGGCATCAATATAATCAGGCTCAACATATCCACCTTCAACTAACTTTTGCCCCGCAAAGCGAATGGCTTGCGTTTTATTTTCTGCTGTTAGGTTTAAATGAATATGTTTAGCACTTAAAGTAAATAAAGCATCTTCATGTTCAGCAATTTCATAAGATTCATCATTTGCTGCCATAATAGTCTGTTTAATTAAACGCCCATCATTGGCTGCCTTAGGATTTTTTTTAGCAATTAAATTCGTGACTAAATTATTATATGTTTGGCTATCTAAAAAGTTTGTTAAAGAAATGTGCATCGCATTGGGTGCAAATAATTTAGCCCTTTCTGTTAAGTCTTTATGAGTCACAACAATATCAACATTATCGGGTAAATCATTAATAGCCATATTCGTGACTGAGATATCCAATAAACCTGCATCCTGTACTTTTTTAGCTAATACACCAGCTCCCATAGCACTGGACCCCATCCCTGCATCACATGCTACGACGATATTACGCACTCCCATAAAATTAAGTGGTGCGTTTTGGTGACTAGAAACCTTTACTGGTGATTTTGATTGCGTTTTCATATCACGCATCTTTTTGGTTGCGTTATCAAGCTCATCTTCATCACCAACTCGGGTTCTTTTCAATAAAATGGCTGAAACTAGGAAAGAAACTACCGTAGCACTTGTAACCGAGAGAATAACCCCAACTAATGATGATTTCGGTGTCATCAGTAGAACTGCAAATATAGACCCTGGTGAAGCAGGAGAAACTAAACCAGCATTAAAAAGGTTCATAACAAATACCCCTGTCATTCCACCTAGAATAACAGCAAGAATTAACCGAGGATTCATTAATACATATGGGAAGTAGATCTCATGAATTCCACCAAAAAAGTGGATTATTGCTGCCCCAGGTGCTGATTGTTTGGCATTTCCCTTACCAAAAAACATGTAAGCTAATAAAACACCTAGCCCGGGCCCTGGGTTTGCTTCAATTAAAAAGAAAATCGATGAGCCCGTTTCGGCCGCTTGTTGGATACCGAGCGGAGAGAAAATACCATGGTTGATTGCATTGTTTAGAAACAATATTTTTGCAGGCTCAACAAATATTGACGTAAGTGGTAGTAAATTGTTTTCTACCATTACATTCACACCCGCAGCTAATATTTTAGACAAGCCAGCCACTAATGGGCCAATAGCAAGATAGGCTAATATAGCTAGCAACATACCGATGATGCCAGAGGAAAAGTTATTCACCAGCATTTCAAAACCTGTTTTGACTTTTCCATCAACCCAGCGGTCAAAACGCTTAATTGCGAAACCACCTAATGGCCCCGCAATCATTGCCCCCATGAACATTGGCATATCCGCCCCAACCACCACTCCCATGGTAGTGATTGCACCGACAATCCCACCCCGCTCACCACCCACTAAACGCCCCCCGGTATAACCGATTAAAAGTGGCAATAAATAAGTGATCATTGGGCCAACAAGTTGAGCTAGTGTTTCATTAGGCCACCAGCCTGTAGGGATAAATAACGCTGTAATTAAACCCCAAGCGATAAAAGCACCAATATTAGGCATAACCATATTACTCAGGAAACGCCCAAAATTCTGTACCTTTAATTTGATATTTGATGTTACCATGATAGAACCCCGTGGTACGAGAATGATAAGGTCATAACGTTATCGCCAAATAACGTCAGTGATTTTTTCAACACTTTCACTCTAGCATGCCGTTTATCAGATGCGTACCACGCGGGCTCTCTGTGACCCCGATCACGCTTATACCCCCACCTCCCCCACCTTTATAGTGATATTGATCACGCAAATCACATGTAGCTTAATTACACTGGCTATTTTTAACGCTAAAAACCAGAAATTTGTGACTCACATCACGCAATGAGAAAGCGTGTTTATTTTAAATTAGTGATCACTATCACTAAATATAACTAGATTGTGGTACACCCATCATTTTTTCAATCTGATAACTCTCCAGTTTGTAATAAAATTACAAACTACTGTCCTTATTCCTTAGGCTAAAAATTAGCAATGAGCTAATAGGTACTAAAACTCATTTTCTATCAAAGTTTATTATCTCACCATAAACTCTAACAATAACTCTTACCACAAATATATTTCCATTATTTAACCCGTAAATTTCAATTATCAAATTATTTAAAATTCTATCGAAAAAATACATATATGAAACATATAAAATATTAAATTAAGTAAAAAAAATGTGAGTTAACACTAACTTAAATTAATGAAACCACTATTTATCATTGCAAATTTATTTTTTGTTTGTTAAAAATCTTAACGCCATTTATTAATCAGGTTTATATGGTCAAAAATATATCAATTTTGTTTTTTCTGATAATAATACATTATGAGGGATTAGACTTTGAGCACTGAGTTTTGCTTTACCCGCACCTATTCAGAAAATAAATTAAGTCGTTTAAGTAATGAATTCCATATTACAAATATATCAACTGGCATTTTAATATCTAAAAATAACACTACCATCATTCAATATGAGACAGCTTATTACACTGCATATTTGTTCGGTAATATTTATAATATATCAGTGCTAAAATCAATTCTCGGTAAAATAGAAGGAAGTACTTGGGCACTTAACGAAATTGAAATACTTTGCTTATTAAGAGAAAAGCTAGGGGATACCGCTATTTATCTAGCTGAAGGAGATTTTTGTTTATTTATCGAATATCATAACGATACGATTGAAGTGATTACCGAATCACGCGGCTTAAACCTTATTAATGTAGTAAAAGCTGAACAATTTTGGATTACTAATTGCTTAAAAATTGTAGGTAACTTAGAAGGAGAAAAAATTTTTGATTTTTCTCCTGAACATGAAATCATCGAAAATACATTCAAAACAGATACATTCTCGCCAATTAGAAATGTTATTCGGTTAAAACCAGGAACGATAAACACAATCACCCATGATGAACAAAATTACCCTTATATTGAAAGTAGACAACTTGCTACCCCAACAAATAAAAATATCATAACACTGAAAAAAGATGTTCTATACCATTTAATTGATATGGAAATGAGGTATTCCATCTCTAGACTTGTTGATAATAATGAATCTATTGGTATTCCACTATCTGGCGGGCTAGATTCTAGTCTTGTCACTGCTTTAGCCTGCCAATACTTTAAAAAAGTAAAAACTTGGTCTATTGGTAGCGAATTAAGTAATGAGTTTGAATTTGCTCAAATTGTTTCTAACGCCTTAGGAACGGAACATGAAGTTAAAATATTGAGTGACGATGAGATAATTAATGGTGTAATTAACGCTATTTATCATAATGAAATTTTTGATGGTTTATCATCAGAAATCCAATCAGGGTTATTTAACGTTTATAAATTGGCACAAGGTAAAGTTAACTCACTCTTAACTGGATATGGCTCCGATTTACTTTTTGGGGGAATATTAAACCCATTAAAAGATTATCAAAACCCCAATAATATCCTTGCTGAACAAGTTTATAGAACCAAATGGACGGGGGAATTCTCTACTCATGGAGCCAATAGTTATGGGCTAAACGTATATCATCCATTTTGGAATAATGGCCTAATATCCCTATGTAAAAATTTAAACCCTGATTTTAAAATCAGAGATCAGGAGGTTAAAAATATCCTCCGCGAATATACCGATAATCTGCATCTTATTCCAAAAGAAATTGTTTGGCGTAAAAAAATAGGTATTCACGAGGGCTCCTCTGTCAACCAATCCTTTGCCAATATCATTGGTACCAGCGCCACCAACTACCAAGCAAAAACTCGATTTAGCTATGCGGTTTATAAGGAGTTTTTGACTGGGAGACTCACCATTGATGAAGCCACGCCAACGAAACTACGTGAAATAATGAAGAGGATTTAAAGATGATTATTGAGCAAGATTTTGAATCGACTCGTTTATTAACATTGGATCATACAAATAAACATAATCCATTCAGTGAAGAGCTAGAAAATGCAATTAAACATGCGCTGGTTAAAGCCGAAGAAGATAGCCGCATTAAATCTATTGTCGTCTACGGTGGTGTAGGTCGCTCATTCTCATCAGGAGGTGACTTCAATGAAGTCAAAGCACTTTCTGGAGGAGTTGAAGTCGAACGCTGGATAGACCGCGTAATCGATCTGTATCAAGCTGTTTTAAATGTTAGCAAACCAACTATTGCAGCTATTGATGGTTATGCCATCGGTATGGGGTTCCAGTTCGCAATGATGTTTGACTATCGTGTTATGTCTGACCAAGCGCAATTTATCATGCCGGAGTTAAAACATGGTATTGGCTGTTCTGTTGGTGCAGCAATACTTGAGTTTACACATGGTCACTCTTTGATGAAAAAAATTGTTTTTGAATGCGAAAAACTTTCCGCGACCCAATGTCATCAATATCACATTGCCAATCAAGTAACACCAAGCTCGCATCTTTTAAAAACTGCCTTATTGCAGGCTAATGCATTATCGAAATACCCATCAGCAGCTTTCGGTAATACTAAGAAATTGATGAATAAGAGCTTTATTAAAGTATTAGAAAAAACCAGAGAGCAATCTAAGTTAGTACATAAAAACGCCTTCGCTGCGAAAGATGCTCAAGAACATTTCCAAAAAATACTCGGTAAAAACTATTAATTTATAAGGGATTTTATGAATAATAATCTGCAATGGTTACCTGCTATGCCAACTGGCTTCGGTGCAAAAATGTCGGCAAGTCATTTTATTAATTCGGATACCAACAGTATTAAACATCTGTTAATGCGCCAAGGCTTCTTAATTGTAAATAAACTGAATATCGATGCTAATGAATTTCGTGATATATACAGCAAATATGGCACGATTGTTGAGTATGCAGATGAAAAAATAGATGTCGGATTTGGCTACCGCGATACCCTAAAACTAGATGGTGAAAAAGGAAAAATAGTTACCGGTCGTGGGCAGTTACCCTTCCACGCTGACGGAGGCTTGTTACTCTCACAAGTAGATCAAGTATTCTTATATGCGGTAGAAATTAAAAATATGAAGTTTCGTGGCTCAACAACAATTTGTGATCACGTCCTTGCCTGCAATGAAATGCCGAACCATTTACGTCAAGTACTCGAAAATGAAACTTTCGAAGTCAGAGTATTGGAACATGGCTACTATGTTGATGTTTCACCTGCGGGATGGTTTAAAGTCCCTGTCTTTACCGATTTGGGATGGGTGAGAAAAATGCTAATTTACTTCCCATTTGATACCGACCAACCCGCTAGCTGGGAACCCCGAATCGTTGGGTTTACTAAGGATGAAACTCAAAGGTTTTTTACTGAGTTAAGCGCATTTATGAAGTTACCACGTTACTACTACAAGCACTATTGGGAAAATGGTGATTTGCTCATTATGGATAACCGAAGAGTTATTCATGAACGTGAAGAATTTAATGACGATAAAATTATTCGCCGCCTCTACCGTGGACAAACGGCAGATCTTTAAGTTTATTTAAACGCTAGCTAGGTGAATAACTGGCTAGCCAATATGGAAATTAATGAAATGAACTCAAAGACATTATCAATTTATTTTCGCTATACCACTACGACACTTTGCATAAAATATATAGTAACACTACTTTTAACCTACAAAATAACTAAACGCCTTTCTATCTATATACTAAAGCTAATGGTCAAAAGAAATATAAAAATAATTACCAATAAATTAAATGGGATCTATTTTTGTGGTGAAACACTCGAGCAAGCCAAGGATGTCACTGGTATGTTAGCAAAAAACAATATATCAAGTGTCCTAGACTATGCTGTCGAAGGTGAAGAGGATGCTTCATTTTTTGATGAGGCCGTCAATTCTACACTTAGGTTAATCGAACTCGCCAGTAGTACAAACCATATGCCCTACGTTGTAGTAAAACCATCATCGCTGGGGTCAATCACCGTATATCAGGCTAAAATTAAAAACGACCATGATTTTCTAATATATCAACCTGCTTGGGAAAAAGTACTCAGCAGATACAACCAAATTTTTGCTTATGCACAACAAATGTCAGTATGTGTCATGATTGATGCTGAGCAATCATGGTTCCAACCTATTATCGATAAAATCGCTATAGAAAATATGCTCAAATACAATAAGGAAAAAGCTGTTATTACACTAACATTACAATGCTATAAAAAATCATCTTATGAGTTCATCCAACTAATGAATAAGTTGGCAATAAAACACAACATAAAAATAGGTATAAAATTGGTCCGTGGCGCCTATTTAGAAGAAGAACTCCAACGAAACGATTCTGCAAGCAACCATTTCTTCACCTCAAAACCGGCTACAGACGACAACTACAATGCTATCATTGAGTTTATTGCGATTAATATTGAAAATTTCACCCCCTTCTTTGCAACCCATAACAAAGCAAGTATCTCCAAAATATTAGAGAATACGCGGCTAACAAACCACCATTACTGGTTAGGGCAATTGTATGGCGTAGGCGATCACATTTCACTCAATGCCGTTAAACATGGCGCTAGAGTATGTAAGTATTTGCCATATGGGCCATTTGAAAAATCTTTACCTTACTTACTTAGACGAATAGAAGAAAATGCCGTGTCTATAACGACTTTTCGTCATGAGAATAAACTTATTCGAAAAGAAATAATATCCAGAATTGTAGGTAAAAACCATGAGTAAAGCACCTTATCACTTAATTATTGGTAATAATAACTTTACTATTATGCCTAATGAAACCATTCTAGAATGTGCTTATAAAAATGGAGTAAAAATAAAATATCATTGTGCTGCTGGGCATTGTGGTAAATGTAAAGTTAAATTAATTTCAGGTGAAGTAAAGCTTGATCATTCTGGTGGTATATCCAAAGAAGATATTGCCAACGGCTTTATTTTAACTTGTTGCTCCTTTGCAAAAGGTGATATTCAGATTTAACCGCGCTTGCTATTAAGTATTTTTTATTAAACTTTAAAGATAGGAATTTAAACATGAAATATTTTTTGCTTGCCTGTTGTCTAATTTTTTCAACCTTCAGCCAAGCTGCTAGCACAGATAAATATATGATGTTAATTCAGCAAGCTTTAGATAAGCAACCACCTTTATGTTTAGGGGAAACTCAATGGCCAGTATCTATGAATAAAGGAGGGTCGATGTGGGTAAATGCGCAAATGGAAGCACTCGTTGATGCAGGCCTAGCTAAATCGCAATGGATATCAAATCAAAAAATTTGGCAGCTAACCACGAAAGGACAAACTGAATTTAATAAGCATGGAGATTTCTGCTATGGTCGTGTACGCATTAACAAAATTGAGAATATCATTGATGATGGTAACGGTAACACTTCTGTCATTTTTTACTATTATATAGACAAACTTCCTCTATGGGCTAAACATAAATCTATCAGAGTGGCACATACAGATTTAGACAACCTTGTTACCGGGGTTAATAACGCACGTTATCAAGCAGACTTTATGACTACCCCAGCAGGTTCAATAAAAGTTATAGGTGAGCCTTATCAATTAGATCTATTTTATTAGATCTACTCATACTATTCTAAAGTTTTCAAAAATAGCTAATTTCGTAAAAGTATTCACTTTTTAGTTTAAATATCTCTCAATAGAGTGCCCCTTAAATTAAACATATAGGATTTTAATACAGTATGAAATACTTGGCTTCACTAATTCTATTTATCTTACCAATCTGGAGTACCCATGCATCCTCCTCTTTATTCCAAGAAGTATATATTGACCAAGGGGATTATTACGTAGGTGCTGTTTTTGGTGATCATGATTATAAATCAAATTCAAATGTCAAGCTTAATGGCTATTTTATTATGAATACTGAAGTAACCTACAAACTTTACGATGAGATTATTAATTGGGCACACGGACAAGGTTATAAGATAAATGAGGGTTGTAATGGTTCCTTTTATGATGACTGCCGTACATCTGACTTAAATAATAAAGACCATCCAATTACTAATATTGAATGGTCTGATGCGATTGTGTTTGCTAATGCATTGAGTGAAAAAATGGGGCTAGAACCTGCCTATATAATTGCAGATAATTCTATTTTGCGAGATAGCTCACAATATAGTTTTTCAATAAATAATAATGCCAATGGTTATAGATTACCAACAATTGCAGAGTGGATGGTCGCAGCGAGAGGAGGAAATAATGGCCTAATTGATGGTACATATGGGCATTATTATTCCGGAAGTAATAATGCAAAGGAAGTTGCCTGGTTTCCCGAACCTAATACAGAGCTATTCGGCACCAGTCCTGTTGGTAAATTAAAAGCGAATGCTCTAGGAATTTATGATATGAGTGGTAACGTATATGAATGGGTCTATGATAGCGAAACCGTGTTAGGCACAGAAATGTATTATTTCTGTGGTGGAAGCTATTTACAACCAGCAGGCTTATCAAGTTGTGATATTCACAGCGCGGGTTTTGTTATGCCCGACATTGGTTTTAGACTAGTTCGGAGTGCGACCAAATGAAACTTAAGAAACTCATCTATTTATTATTATTAGCTAGCTTTATGAGCAACAGTAGCACATTAGTCATGTTAAAAGATGGGCAAAATAATATAGACCTTAATAATAATGGTATTACTGACATCATTTTTTTAGCTAGCTTTGACAATAATACATCACACCCTAATCGCACTGCGACTATTTTTATGAAAGATAACAAAAAATGGTCAATCATTCCCACTCCAGATGATAATGGGTTTATTTGGAGCGATTTTAGCCTATCTGCATCTATGGTTAAAATCTCTGATTTTGAATTACATCAGTATAAAAACCATTATTATATGGTTAAAGGAACAAAATTTATAGATAATAACAACAGTGGAGATTTAAGTGATAATACTCAAATAAAATTCATTCGTTATAAAATAGCAAATAATGAGGTAGACCCTGGAGTCTCTAATTTATATTGGCAACCAACTGGCAGCTACATTACAATTGAGAAATACCTTAATGTAGATGATGCTTTCAAATTTTTAGATATGGCGCTATTTAAATAAGATCATCATATTACGGCGTACTTAAATTAATTATTTTCTGCGTCGTAATAGTTTTAGGCTGTAAGCTTAGCTTAACGCATATCGTGAGTATCATAATTTCACGATATCAATCATTTTATTATTACTTACTGGTTAAAGTCCCCTAATCCTTACTACCCCTCTCTATAAAACCCGTCAAATATTATTGCGATTATCAAAAATGGTATTTAACTCACTTTATTATTAAGACACTATTTTGATTTACTACAAGGGGTTTCCGTGGAAAAACATTTCTAAATTAATTAAAATATAAATGCAATGACTTTAACAATAATTTTTTATTTATATTGCCATCGGCTTTAGGAAACTCTCCGAGTTTAAAGTATAGGTTTTTTAATTATTTTATAACTATTTGCCATTTAACGCTCCCCATCAAACTAAATGGCTATAGATGGGGAATGTTATCAACATATTCTAGGGTAGAATTGCAAAAGAGCGTACCGGAAAACCGCTTGCATTGTTTGGTTTAGCTACGATATTAAAAATAACAGCGCCCCGAGTAGGCACTTGGTCTAGGTTAGCCAGTAACTCAACTTGGTAAGTATCCTGTTCTAATACGTAATATTCCCCCAATAATGCATTATTTTTCCGAAAATCTTTCGCTGCGTCAGTGTCAAAGGTTTCATGACCAATCGCTTTAATGCCTCTCACTTCAAATAAAAACTTAAGTGCATCCATTCCCCAGCCAGGTATTTGGTTATTACCTTCTTCGTCTTTGTTATCCATAAGTTCTTGCGAGGGCCATCGTTTGCTCCAATCTGTACGTAATGCAACAAAGCTGCCTGACTCAATTTGACCGTGTTGTTGTTCAAACGCTAAAACATCATCAAGATTAAATGCAAAATTTGGGTCTTTCTTTGCTCTTTGTGACTGATCAATTACGATTAAAGGTAAAACAAGCTCTTTCAATTCTAATTCGTGTAAGTAGCGCTTTCCTTCTACAAAGTGACATGGAGCATCAATATGTGTTCCATATTGCCCAGGGAAAGTAAATTGCTGTGCAAAAAAACCCTCAGGGTAGCCAAATAATGTTTTAAATTCAGCTGAATCAAACATAAAAAAATGGGGTGAATCCTTATCAAAGCTATGAGTCAAATCAACCCATTTTTTTGCCTTTATCACATTAAATGCATTTATTAATTCATTATTCATATGTTCCCCTGCCTGATTAACTTTTTAAACTGAGTTTACTCTACGCGGTTCTTATCGTACTTTTGTTTCCTATTAAATATCTAAAAAACATAACGTTGTCTAGCAATTCAACACGAATAATTTTCATACTAAATCAGTAAAATAATATAAAAAAGCCACTAATAAGTGGCTAAAAGATGTTGAACAATAAATAAAATAGACTAGGTTTTTATTTTGGATACTTACTCCAGCTTTCTGGTTCAATAAAACCATCATAAATACGCTGTGAGCGAATATAATCTGCATATTCTTTTGATTCAAAAGCATCTTTTAAATCTTTAGCCCATTGAGAATCAAGGTTTTCCTGCATCACAGTAACAATAACACGGTGTTCCAAAGGTGAATCTTCTACCACCAATCCATCCGCTATTCTCTGCCCTGCACTCGCAACATAATTTCCATTTACCACAACAAAATCAACATCATCTAATAAACGTAAACCTTGTGCTGCATCTGTTTCTCTAATATCAAGCTGATATTTCGCTGGTGAAATATCATTCACACTAAAACTTAACGTACTAACATCAGGTTTAATTTTAACCCAGCCCAGTTGCTCTAAAATCCTAGCCCCTCGTTCTGCATTAACAGGGTCGTTCGATAACGCAACAATCATGCCATCTCTGACTTCATCGAGTGATTTATGTTTATTTGACCGCAAACTTTGTGGTGCACTAGGAGAGTCGGTCAGCGCTACCATATTAATATTATTTTTTTTATTATAAGCATCCATATAAGCGCGACTTTGGTTAACAGATGCATCTATTGATCCCTCTTCAAAAGCAGGGTTTATTTGCCTATTTTGTGAAAACTGACGCAAATTAACGGTATAGCCTTTCTTTTCTAGAATAGGGACAATACCTTTCTCAACTTGGTCAATATAATTTCCCACGCCAAAGCCTATCGTAATGTGTTTTTTATTTGGATTATTTTTTTCATTATTATCGCCACACCCAGCAAGTACGATTACCGCTGTAGCCATTAACGATAAATTTATTATTTTTTGTTTTAACATAGATAACAATCCTGTAAAGATATTTTGGGCAGTATAATCATAATTTGTAAGTTCTACTTAGATCATATCGTTATACCTTAATACAAAAGTAATATAACAATCTATTTTAATTCTTTTTAGCTATAAGGATATAACAAATAGATCGTTCGGTTAATGATGAGCTTGATATGTAATAAAGGAGATAAAAAAACGTTTAAAAAAAGTGAGTTACTTTATGACTGTTTTCAATGATGATTTAATTAATTACCTGACTGATTTAACACCAGACTCCAATTTAGCTAAAATTCGCGAAGAGCGCGCAGCAGCAACAGATAATACTCAAGCTTGTTTCAATGCTATTTTTTCTGTGCCATCTACTTTGCTTTCAAATGATGTGAAATATTATTTTGCTTATCAAGTCGCTGAACTAACGGGCAGCCCACGCCTTGCGAAATTCTATTTTAAGTTAGCTGGGTCTGTGCCAGAAATAACTCATTCCCTCCCTTTTCAGGCCGCTAAAGAATATCTACAAATATTAACTCAATCACCTAAAGAGACAAATTACCATTTAATTGAACCATTAATTGAACATGGTTGGGGCGAGCATGACATTATTTTACTGGCGCAGTTAGTGACTTATGTCACTTACCAAGCCCGCCTCATTGAGGGCATATTGTTACTTTCTGGTAATAGCGATAGTACAACTCACCCAAATAAAGTTGTGGCTGGTAAATGGAATCAACAACCAATAACTCAGCAAGGCCGGCCATCACCAACAGCTTTTACTCAAGACAATTTAGGTTGGGAACCATGGCTATCGGCAAGGCTGCCAGACTCTTTATCCGCCGAAGAAGCACAAACCATGAAAAAATTCGGCCAATTAAATTCAGAATATTTTTTACTACTTGCTCACCAAAGCAAAATTTTAGAATTACGCACATTAGTTGACCGCGGAGTATTTTACACAACGGATGGCCTTCCTCGTTGGGAGCGGGAATTTGCTGCCGCTGTTGTGAGTAAAGTCAATGGCTGCATTTACTGTGCTTCCGTTCATGCACGAAAAGCAAGCCAATATGCTAAGGCACGCCGTCCCGACGTTGAAAAACTATTATCGACAGCGCCAGGCTCAATACTTGCCGAAGGTTTTGATGAAAGATTAACCGCGATCACGGATTTAGCCGCATCTTTGTCTGCAACACCAATTCAAGCAGATACGCAGCAAATTGAAACCCTACGAAAACTCGGTTTATCCGAACTTGAATTGCTTGATCTGATTCAATCTAGTGCTTTCTTTTCGTGGGCAAACCGTCTCATGCTGTCCTTAGGTGAACCATTTGAAATTACAGAAGATAAGGAGTAATTAAATGGCATTACCTATCGGCTTAGATGCATTAGAGGCACAAGTAAAACAAGATCTGCAATATCTAAATTTACCTATTAGCTCCTGGTCGTTATCAGGAAATAATAAACATAAAACACAAGTTGATGTGGCTATTATTGGTGCTGGTATGTCAGGGATTACCGCGGCGTTTGCACTTAAGTTACAGGGTATTGAAGCTATCGTTTTTGATCAGGCTCCCATTAGAAAAGAAGGCCCATGGCAAACACCTGCGTTGATGGAAACACTACGCTCTCCAAAACATGTTGTTGGCCCAGCCTTAGCTTCTCCATCTTTAACCTTTCAAGCTTGGTTTAAAGCGCAATTCGGTGTCCAAAAATGGGAAGAACTCGATAAGATCCCTCGTTTACAATGGGGGGAATATCTACAATGGTTTAGAACCATGACAGAACCTTATGTCCTAAATCAGTATCAATTAATTGATATTTTACCAACTAATGATTACCGCGAATTAATATTTGATACGCCTGAGGGCAAAGTCACTTATCAAGCGTTACATGTCATCTTGGCGACAGGAATGGAATCATTTAGCGAAGCTAATATCCCAAGTTTTATGGATAATATTCCTACCGCTTATTGGGAGCATTCATACGCAGGCTCCGATTATCGCCGTTTTAAGGGGCTAGATATTGGTGTTGTCGGCTATAGCGCAGGCGCAATGGACAGCTCTGCGACCGCATTGGAAAATGGCGCTAACTCGGTCGAGATTTTAATTCGAGCAAGTGATATGCCACGCGTAAACCGAGGTAAAGTAGCTGGTAGCCCAGGTTTTACTAACGCCTATAGCTATTTTACCGATGCACAAAAATGGCACTATGCTGACTATGTCGCTAAAGCAAAAACGCCCGCTCCACATGGTAGTACACTACGCGTATCGCGCCATAAAAATGCTTATTTCAACTTTAATACTGAAGTTAACTTTGTTGAGTTGAATAATAAAAAGTTAGATATCACCACAACGAGTGGCAAATACACCGTAGATTATCTAATTTTAGCAACTGGCTATCGTATAAATTGGTCTAAAAATAGCGCTTTCAACCGACTCACTCCTCTGATTAAAACATGGGGAGATGTTTTCATTCCCCCTGCTAATGAGCAAAATTCAGAGTTAGCATCACACCCTTATTTAGGCAATCACTTTGAATTAGTCGCTAAAAATAGTAATGATAACCATAAAATCAATCAGTTATATTGCTTTAATTTATCAGCGTCACTCAGTATGGGACCTGTTATTGGTTTAATTCCTGGTACTAATGTCGGCGCTGAGCGATTGGCTGGGCATATTGCCGCAAAATTATATCTTGCGCATCGCGAACAACATCTTGAATTAGTCAAAACGAGCCAAGAGGCTGAATTATTAGGTGATGAATGGCGAGCTGCCTCTCCTCAATCAGAGCGTATACAACTAACTGATAATGTGGAGTAAATTATGATTACCTTTCAAGATGTACAGAAGATATATGAAAAAGATGGGCAATCTTTAGTTGCATTGCAAGGTATTAATTTGCATATCAATCAAGGGGACATCTTTGGTTTTATTGGTTATAGCGGCGCAGGTAAAAGCTCCCTTATCCGCTTAGTTAATCAATTAGAAAAACCTACTAATGGCGCCATCATTATTAATGAGCAAAATATTGCGCACCATACCCCTGCTGAGATACGTGCGCATAAAAAAAGTATTGGTATGATTTTTCAGCATTTCAATTTATTAGAAACTAAAACTGTCGCACAAAATATTGCTATGCCTCTGTTACTCTCAGGCGTCGATAAACAAGAAATCAATCGTCGAATTGATAATATTCTTGAATTTGTAGAGCTTAGCGATAAGAAAAACCAATACCCGGGGCAGTTATCTGGCGGGCAAAAACAACGCGTTGGTATTGCCCGAGCACTCATCAATAACCCACAAATCTTATTATGTGATGAAGCGACCTCAGCACTCGACCCACAAACAACCCGTTCAATTCTTCAATTACTAAAGAAAATTAACCAAGAGCAAAATATTACAATTTTGCTTGTCACCCATGAAATGGAGGTTATCGAACAAGTTTGTAACCGTGTTGCAGTTATGGAATCAGGCAAAATTGTCGAAGAAGGTACAGTGCTCGATATTTTTGCAAACCCACAACATCTGACAACACAAAAATTTGTTGGAACCGTTTTGAATCAGGAGATCCCCGAACGTGTTCTCCATAATTTAGAACATCAACAAGATGTCTACCGATTAGAGTTTTTAGGGGCTTCCGCTCAAGAGCCTGTTGTGAATGAGTTGATACTGAAAAATATCGTCAAAATCAATATCCTGTTTGCCAACATGAAAGAAATCAGCGGTGTAGTACTAGGGAGTATGTTTGTACAAATTATTGGTGACAAAGAAAAAATCAATGACGCAATTTTGTTTCTTCGTCATCGAGGGGTCGCAGTCAATAAGGGGGCATTATGACACCATTATTCGAAACAGCTTTAACAAGTAAACAGTTTCTACTCGCCATGTCCGAAACATTTACTATGGTCAGTGTTGCCCTCATTTTAGGAGCCGTATTCGGTATTTTGTTAGGAATATTGCTCGTAGTGACTCGGCCTGGAGGTATTTGGGAAAATAAATCCATTTATCGGATTGTAAACCCAATTATCAATGTCATTCGCTCATTACCTTTTATTATTTTATTGGTCGCAATGATCCCATTAACGCGTTTTATGGTAGGCACATCAATAGGGACAACAGCAGCAATAGTGCCTTTAGTCATTTTTATCGCCCCCTATACCGCTCGCTTAGTCGAAAATTCATTGCTAAGTGTACATTCAGGAATTATTGAAGCAGCAGACTCTATGGGAGCAACTAATTGGCAAATTGTTTGGCATTTTATTTTACCTGAAGCAAAATCATCACTGATCCTTAGTCTAACAGCTGCAAGCATTACTTTAGTTGGAGCAACTGCAATGGCAGGGGCCGTCGGTGGCGGTGGTGTGGGTGACTTAGCGCTAAATTATGGTTATCAAAGATTTGATAATGTAGCAATGGCCATAACGGTTGTTACATTGATAATCATTGTACAAAGTATGCAATTTATTGGTGATTATTTAGCTAAAAAAGCACGATATCATTAACTATAGATAATACAGATAACACTGGAAGCAAGTATATATTACCGGTCAGTTAGTAATTAACTCATCCAGCATTATCTATGAATCAGTGTTATTTATTATTTATCTATTATTAAGTTAAATAGTTTAGTTCCGTATTTATATAATAATAAAATAAAAGCCCAACTCGGGCTTTTATTTTTAATATCATTCGATATGAGAGATAAATAATATAATTATACTCTTTTTGAAATACGCACATCAGTGCATTAATTTATGTTCTTAATTGAAACAATTAAGAATAAAAATTAAATTAAGTTTCATTTTGAGACAAAATAATTATTTGTATCATACAAGAGTATAGATTGAATCATCAAATCCTTTTGTGTCCCTTCTCTCATCTATATGTTCGTCATCTTGTAGTATTTCACTAAAGAATTCACCCATATTGACGTCTAATATTTTTAGTACGCGAACAAGACAATCTATGTCAATACGATTAACGCCACGCTCGTAACGAAATAATTGCTGCTCACTGATATCTATCTCTTTGGCTAACTGAAAAACCGTATAACCTTGAGCTTTTCTTAGTGCTTTAATTTTTTGTCCAACTGCACAAGCGACAGGATATTTTGTATTCATAAACATTCTCGCTTCAATTTATATTAATGAAATAAAAGTCTGCAGATAGTTAACTGCATTTTTTATTTTTATCTTTATTTAATTTGTGTAACTTTGATAAAGCTAAAGACGACTCAGCCAATATCGGAAAGAATGATATACTAGCCTTCTAATTACTTTCAACTAGTCTTAAAATGACATTGCAACTATGTAACAAATCATTTCACACTCTTAAAGTAACAATAAAATATTGTAATATCAATCAATTATAATGATCAGGACTCGTCGGTTTATGCCTATCCCCTTCAGTCACTTGGCTGATATCAGAATATTAATCTAAAAAAAACCCTTCACACCGATGTATAACCTGAAAATAAAGGAAATAAACAGAATAATTTAACACTGTAACATTATTAATGATATTAAAGTAGTACAGGCACTTGGAAGTGAAAATATGAGCATATTTGCTAGTTTTATGTAAAAAATAGTAAAAACAATAAATTTTACCTCTAAAACTATTTGGTAATATTAAACATCAATGAGTTACAAAAAGCACCATTCTGTTACAATTAACCAAAATGCTAAATTTTTAAAGCAGCAAGGTAAATATCTACCAAATCATAACTATCAAGATAACAAAACCTTAACGTTAAAAAAGTTTATTATTCACTTTACTTGATGAACATCACAAAATTATGAATAAATAATGCTAATTGATAATCTAAATTTAATATTGTTATTTTTATCGTCCCAAGAGCATGGTTGGAATTAAATATCAAGAAATAACACTCAAACAGAGTTTAACTTCAGATGATAATATCATTGCATTATTGCATAATTAAGACAGATAGTGAAACTCGATATCCCACCTTATGTTACTACAATACTATTATTTTAATTAACCAATGCTTATTTAAGCCTATCAGATTATCTATCATTATTGCCAACCTCTCCAGATAAAAAATACAATTATGACTTTACATCAAATGGTTATGTAATTTTTAAGATATTGTCTCTAACCATGCAAAAATACTGTTTCAATGTTCACCTACATTTCAACAAGTTTATCTTATGTATGGTGAATAAACATTGCAGATGTCGGTTTTATTCCATAACCGCTATCTTCAAGATCAAAGTACTGCTTAGCGACTGAGTATTTACGGGGCGGTGAATTGGCTTGAATTGCTGTTGAGATGGTGGGTCGTGCAGGATTTAAATTCTACGAATTTAGCCTGCGGCCTGAACCTGCAACCAGCTTGCCGAGGTATGGATTGGCGACTGAGTATTTACGGGGCGGTGAATTGACTTGAACTGCTGTTGAGATGGTGGGTCGTGCAGGATTTAAATTCTACGAATTTAGCCTACGGCCTGAACCTGCAACCAGCTTGCCGAGGTATGGATTGGTGACTGAGTATTTACGGGGCGGTGGATTGGCTTGCGCTGCTGTTAAGATGGTGGGTCGTGCAGGATTTAAATTCTACGAATTTAGCCTGCGGCCTGAACCTGCAACCAGCTTGCCGAGGTATGAATTGGCGACTGAGTATTTACGGGGCGGTGAATTGACTTGAACTGCTGTTGAGATGGTGGGTCGTGCAGGATTTAAATTCTACGAATTTAGCCTGCGGCCTGAACCTGCAACCAGCTTGCCGAGGTATGGATTGGCGACTGAGTATTTACGGGGTAGTGAATTGGCTTGAATTGCTGTTGAGATGGTGGGTCGTGCAGGATTCGAACCTGCGACCAATTGATTAAAAGTCAACTGCTCTACCGACTGAGCTAACGACCCATCTGAATTGCTTGAATTGTTTGTTTCTTTAGATGGTGGGTCGTGCAGGATTCGAACCTGCGACCAATTGATTAAAAGTCAACTGCTCTACCGACTGAGCTAACGACCCATCTGAACTGCTTGAATTGTTTGTTTCTTTTAGATGGTGGGTCGTGCAGGATTCGAACCTGCGACCAATTGATTAAAAGTCAACTGCTCTACCGACTGAGCTAACGACCCATCTAATTTCGTATTTTTAATGCGAGTAACAAATGAAGTGGTGGGCGATAGCGGGCTCGAACCACTGACCCCCTCCTTGTAAGGGAGGTGCTCTACCAACTGAGCTAATCGCCCACTTCATGACTTATTCCACATTTTCATAAATAATTGGTGGGCGATAGCGGGCTCGAACCACTGACCCCCTCCTTGTAAGGGAGGTGCTCTACCAACTGAGCTAATCGCCCAATTATTTATTTTCATCGTCAACGGTGGTGGGCGATAGCGGGCTCGAACCACTGACCCCCTCCTTGTAAGGGAGGTGCTCTACCAACTGAGCTAATCGCCCCGTCGTCGATGGAGGTGCATTATAGGGATACTGAGTTCTGAGTCAACGATTTTTCAATAGATTTTTTTCGTTCGTTGCAAAAATAATCAAGATGTTTCAATATTCGCCATAAAAGCTGCCTTTTTAATCAATTACCTATATATTTCACCCTTATTTTATCGCTCAAAAAAGTGAAAATTGTTTTCCTCCACATTTATTTTTATTTTTATCGGCAAAATAATCATTTTCTTTCCTTCTATTTTGATAACTTGATTGAGGAATCACTACAGGATGATAGAATAGAGTCACATTTTAGCAATGCTTATAAATATCACTAGCCAGAACGTCCTGCACAAACCCTATTTAATGATGTCTTGTTTCAGTTCTTCGATTGGCTAGCGAGCAAATAAGCAATTCAAAAACAATGTTTTGCAATTAAGGCAATCTCGATGAGTAAAATCAAAACCCGTTTTGCACCTAGCCCAACTGGCTATTTACACGTTGGTGGTGCTCGTACTGCTCTGTATTCCTGGTTATTTAGTCGCCACAATCAGGGCGAATTTGTCCTGCGTATTGAAGACACCGACTTAGAACGCTCAACTCAGGAAGCTATCGATGCCATTATGGACGGTATGAACTGGTTGAATTTAAATTGGGATGAGGGTCCTTATTATCAAACTAAGCGTTTCGACCGATACAATGCTGTCATTGACCAAATGTTAGATGCAGGTACTGCATATCGCTGTTACTGCTCAAAAGAGCGTTTAGAAGCGTTACGTGAACAGCAAATGGCAAACAATGAAAAACCTCGCTATGACGGTTGCTGCCGTGATCACGCTCATAACCACACTCCTGATGAACCTCACGTTGTTCGTTTCCGTAACCCACAAGAGGGTTCTGTAATTTTTGATGATAGGATTCGTGGGCCAATTGAATTTAGCAACCAAGAACTCGATGATTTAATCATTCGCCGTACAGATGGTTCACCAACTTATAACTTCTGTGTAGTTATTGATGACTGGGATATGGAAATCACTCACGTGATCCGCGGTGAAGACCATATCAATAACACGCCTCGCCAAATCAACATCCTAAAAGCATTAGGTGCACCAGTTCCAGAATATGCACACGTTTCAATGATTTTAGGTGATGACGGTAAAAAATTATCAAAACGCCATGGTGCAGTAAGTGTTATGCAATATCGTGATGATGGTTATTTACCTCAAGCACTATTAAATTACTTAGTTCGCCTAGGTTGGTCCCATGGGGATCAAGAAATTTTTACTGTTGATGAAATGAAAGAGTATTTTACTCTAGATGCGATCAGCAAATCAGCAAGTGCGTTTAATACAGATAAACTGCTGTGGTTAAACCATCACTATATCAACACACTACCTGCTGAAGAAGTAGCGACTTACCTTGCATGGCATATTGAACAGCAAAATATCGACACGAGTACAGGTCCTCAGTTAGTTGATTTAATTAAGCTATTGGGTGAACGTTGCAAGACCCTAAAAGAAATGGCCGAATCTTGTCATTATTTCTATCAAGATTTTGAAGAGTTTGATGCCGATGCGGCGAAAAAACACCTACGCCCTGTCGCTCGTCAACCATTAGAAGTAGTTAAAGACAAACTGGCTGCAATCACAGACTGGAATGCTGAAAATGTCCATAAAGCGATTGAAGCTACCGCTGAGCAACTTGAAGTCGGTATGGGGAAAGTGGGAATGCCTTTACGTGTCGCTGTAACAGGTGCAGGCCAATCACCAGGCCTTGATGTTACTGTTCATGCAATTGGCCAAGCACGCTCTATCGCTCGTATTGACAAAGCACTCTCCTTTATTAGTGAACGCGAAGCAAGCGCACAATAATAAAAACTAAAGTTTAAAAGCTCCATGTTATTTATTAGGCATGGGGCTTTTATTTAGATATGTATTCATGCCATATAAAAAATGACTTAACCCACCCATACCAATCAATTTAATCTAGGTGCTCTACCATTACGCTCAAAGCTCTTAAATAAAAAATTAGCCTAGCGGAAATAAGGAAAAGCAGCCTATCTCATCAAGCGCTTTAAATCATAACTGCAACCTAACCGTGCCAATTAGCCACTTCAATCATTTGAATTAACTGATGTTTGCTTTATATTTAAGCAGTCAGTGTCAAAACACCATTATTTGATTGACACTCCCCCTAGCCTTGAATATCATCCCAACGTCCAAAAGAATTGTATTTGGGGCTATAGCTCAGCTGGGAGAGCGCTTGCATGGCATGCAAGAGGTCAGCGGTTCGATCCCGCTTAGCTCCACCATCTAATTCCCTGTTAGGTGGCATTAATACAACATCAAAATTATTCTATTGGGGCTATAGCTCAGCTGGGAGAGCGCTTGCATGGCATGCAAGAGGTCAGCGGTTCGATCCCGCTTAGCTCCACCAATAATTTCCTCTGATTACTCGTTTCTTCTTACTAACATCGCTTGTTTTTTCATTAATGTCGTAAAACATCAATTTACTTTTACCTCATTTGCACTCCACTATATTTAATACTTACTACATTATTGTGCTGTATAACCGCCATCAATAGGAATAAATGCGCCTGTCATAAAGCTGCTTTCATCTGATAATAAAAAGGCGACCACATTAGCAATTTCTTCCCTTGTCGCCATCCTGCCCATTGGGTGTGTTGAAGACATCCATTCCTGAGTTGCTTGCGGTAACCTCTCAATATTAGGCGTTTGTACATAACCTGGGCCAACAGCATTAATACGAATATCTTTTTGCGCATTCTCTAACGCCACAGAGCGCGTAAGCCCTAACACTGCATGTTTTGCCGCCGTATAAGGTGCAATCCCTGCGATCCCTGTCACCCCATTACAAGCAGATAAATTGACAATCGCTCCGCCTCCACTACGCAAAATACTAGGGATGCTATATTTTAAACCATGGAACGTCCCCGTGATATCTGTTGCAACCACATCATGCCAAGTCTTTAATGGGTAATCCTCTACATTGACACCATGTGGGCCAGTGATACCCGCATTATTCACCAGATAATGCAAAGCACCGTACTGCTGCTCAATTTTTTCAATCGTTGCTTTGAAATCTTGCGCATTTGCAACATCCATTTTGATAGTGCTGATGCGTTGACCCGTTGGATCTATTTCTTTCGCAGCTTGTGTTAATGTAAGCTGATTGCGCCCTGTTATAACAACAGTCGCTCCGAGGGAATGTAATTTCTGAGCAATACCAAAGCCAACGCCTGTTGATGCGCCCGTAATAAGCGCTATTCGGTCGTTAAATTTCCCCATGATGCACCTCAATTATGATTAACCAAAGTTAACTATAAACAATTAACTTTAGTTAATCAATGTATCGTTTTATCTAAAAAGTCAATGTATACTTGAGTGATTGAATATTAAGGAACATTTTTATGTCAGATGCTCTTGAAGATGCGCTTTCATTATTACAATGTACATTAGTGGCTCGCAGAGCGAGCTTTACCCCCGAGCAAATAACTTGGGGCCAATATGATGTACTAGAAATATTAAGGCTTAAAGGTGATTTGACGCCGAGCCAATTAAGCCAATCCCTTGGACTTTCCCGCCAAAATTTATCGAAATTTCTTCGAGTCCTAAAATCCTATGATTTTGTTGAACAGTATCAATCTGAAGAAGATAAGCGGGAACTGATCACCCACTTAACAAGAAAAGGGCATGATTTCTTACAACGTGCAGCCACTGGCCGTGCTGAAAATGCCTTAAAGGTTAAAACAGTATTAACTCAACAAGAGCAAGAACTGTTTATTAATTTGAGTAAGAAAATTACTGATTCCCTAAGCCACAAATAGCCTTAGCTGCTTAACTGCGTTTAAGTGGCTTCACAAGGCCTTCAAGCCCTTCAATTTTTAACCCTAAGGTCATTTCCATTAATTGCCCTAAACGCCCCGCAGGGAACTCTCCTTTCTTATAGAACCAAAGTAAATATTCCTCTGGCAAATCTATTAGCACACGCCCCTTGTACTTACCAAACGGCATATAGGTATTTGCTATGTCGATGAGATCTTGTTTTTCCATTTGTTCTCTTACATTTTTAGTGTTGTGTCTTTGACTGCGTTTTATCTGTTCTTTTAACAGTTTTCTTTTTTATATGAAAGCAAAACGGCGCTCATTTGAACGCCGTTTTGCCAATTTAACACTTTTTTATTGATTACAAAACTAAGCCAACAACAGCTGCCGATAGGAAGCTCACTAATGTTGAACCGTATAATAGTTTCAAACCAAAGCGTGCTACTGTATTACCTTGTTTTTCATCTAACCCTTTAATTGCACCAGCAATAATACCGATAGATGAAAAGTTAGCAAAAGAGACTAAGAACACCGATAAGATACCGACAGAACGTTCTGATAAGCCACCAGCAATCGCTTGTAAGCCATCCATTGCGACAAACTCATTCGTGACCATCTTAACTGCCATGATGCCGCCAACTTGTAAAGCTTCATCCGCAGGAATACCAAGGACCCAAGCAAATGGATAAAACACGTAACCTAACATCGTTTGGAAATCAACGCCGAATACTGCAGAGAAAATACCATTAACCATCGCAATTAGGGCAATAAAACCAATCAACATAGCTGATACTATAATTGCGACTTTAAACCCAGCAAGGATATATTCGCCTAACATTTCAAAAAAGCTTTGCCCTTCATGCAAATTGCTCATTTGGATGTCTTCTTCACCTTCTGGTGGGTACGGGTTAATTAATGATAAAACAACGAAAGTACCAAACATATTAAGCACTAATGCCGCGACCACAAAGCGAGGTTCCAACATGGTCATATAAGCACCAACGATAGACATTGATACAGTAGACATTGCGGTTGCCGCCATGGTGTACATTCTGCGCTCTGACATTCTATTGAGTTGGTCTTTATACGCGATAAAGTTCTCTGACTGCCCTAACAATAATGAGCTTACTGCGTTAAATGACTCTAATTTCCCCATACCGTTCACTTTCGATAATACAGTACCGATAATGCGGATCACGATAGGTAAAATTTTGACGTGTTGTAAAATACCAATTAATGCAGAAATAAAGATGATTGGACACAAGACTTGTAAGAAAAAGAACGCTAAATTGCCCTCAATCATACCGCCAAAAATAAATTTCGTCCCTTCCGCTGCATAGCCTAGCAAGTGAGTAAACACCCCTGCTACACCCATTACAAAAGATTCGCCGATATTAGATTTTAAGAAAAGGTAAGCCAACGCAATTTGAATAACAAGGAGTTGAATAACATAGCGGGGGCGGATCGCGCTACGGTTACTACTTGCTAAAATTGCAAGAGCAGCAATTACTACTAAGGATAAAACGAAATGCAGGATCGAGGTCATATGCGACTCCAACAAATTTAAGAATCAGTCTATGTGCATATTCTATGTAATAGACAACATTTAAATGAGACGGTGGTCACATTAATATGAAAGCTTACTAGGTGTATTTTGCAAAAAGAAGAAGGCGGTCACGTTTCAACTATAACAAAACCCTGTAATCACTTTTTTTGCACAGAAATCTTAATAAAAATTTAAGTTAAGGCTTACAACGACCTAAGTATTATTTTGTTGCTTACCACCTTGTAAGCAACAAAATTAGATTGAATATAGTTCACCATTAAATATTCAGCAAACGTATTAACTCATTTTCATCTATAACCTGAATACCCAATTCATTCGCTTTCACTAATTTAGAACCTGCCGCTTCCCCTGCAATCACCATATCCGTTTTCTTAGAAACACTTCCAGCCACCTTTGCACCTAAAGCGACCAGCTTGTCTTTTGCTTCATCGCGGGTTAATACACTCATTGACCCAGTTAATACCACTGTTTTGCCAGCAAATGGACTATCAATTTCAGCACTGTTCACAACCTTCACTTCTGGCCAGTGAATATTAGCCTTAGTAATCAGGTCGTTAATAACGGCTTGGTTATGTTCTTCGCGGAAGAAATTCACGACATGTTTCGCCACCACATGACCGATATCTTGAACAGTTTTCAGTGACTCTTCGTCTGCACACATTACCGCTTCTAATGTTGCATAATGCGCTGCAAGATTAGCTGCAGTAGCTTCTCCAACTTCGCGAATACCTAATGCATAAATAAAACGTGCCAGTGTTGTTTGTTTCGATTTTTCTAGTGCAGTGACTAAGTTTTGAGCTGATTTAGGCCCCATACGGTCTAAACCAGTTAAAATACCTGCACTCAATTGATAAAGGTCAGCTGGCGTTTTGACATATTCTTTTTCAACCAGTTGATCGATAATTTTATCCCCCATGCCATCAACATCCATGGCACGACGAGAAACAAAGTGTTTTAAAGCCTCTTTGCGCTGTGCGCCACAAATCAACCCCCCAGTACAACGCGCTACGGCTTCGCCTTCAATGCGTTCAATATCAGAGCCACAAACAGGGCAATGGGTTGGAAACACGATTTCACGGCTATTAACAGGACGTTTTTCAACCACGACACTGACAATTTGCGGGATCACATCCCCTGCACGGCGGATAATAACGGTATCACCAATGTGAACCCCAAGACGTTCAATTTCATCGGCATTATGTAGCGTCGCATTGCTCACGATCACCCCGGCAACTTGCACAGGTTCAAGACGCGCAACGGGCGTAATAGCCCCAGTACGCCCGACTTGGAACTCAACGTCTTTCAATTGAGTTATTTGTTCCTGAGCTGGAAATTTAAATGCCGTAGCCCAACGTGGCGCTCGTGAAACAAAGCCTAATTCCTCTTGAATAGCAATTGAGTTGAGCTTGATAACGACGCCATCGATGTCAAAACCAAGACTTGGTCGAGCTTGTTCTATTTCGCGATAAAAATCTAATACAGCTTGCGAGCCAACACACAATTGAACATAGTCACTAACAGGCAAACCCCACGCTTTAAACTGCATCAAACGCCCATAATGAGTATCAGGTAATGTTTCTCCCTCAACAACCCCAACACCATAGCAATAGAAAGTTAATGGCCTTTTCGCTGTAATGCGTGGGTCAAGTTGACGTAAAGAGCCCGCTGCGGCATTACGCGGATTTGCGAATACTTTGCCATCTGTCCTACGCGCTTCTTCATTCAGTGCTTCAAACCCTTTTTGTGGCATAAAGACTTCACCACGGATCTCCACTCGATCTGGGATATTATCCCCAGTCAAACGCAAGGGGATAGCTCGGATGGTCCGTACGTTGGCAGTAATATTTTCACCAACCGTCCCATCTCCACGCGTCGCAGCCTGTACTAGCTCACCATTTTCATACAATAAACTAACTGCTAGCCCATCAAGCTTTAATTCGCAACAGAATGTAAGCTCTTCATGGTTTTTTAAGCGGTCTCTAACACGTTTATCAAAAGCTAAATAACTCGCTTCATCAAAAACATTATCTAATGACAGCATTGGAATTTCATGGCGAACCGTTTCAAACGCCGATAAAGGCGCAGCACCAACCCGCTGAGTTGGCGAATCACTCGTAATAAGCTCTGGATGTGCCTCTTCTATACTTTTCAGACGTTGCATAAGTTTATCGTATTCAACATCTGGAATTTCGGGTGCGTCTAATACATGGTACTGATATTCATGATGACGTAACTGTTTTTTTAATTGGTCTATTTCTTGCTTGGTAGTCATGATCACACTCATTAAAGATAAAAAACCCCCAGTTAAGGGGGCCTTTATAAAACGATTATTTAGTTTAACGTGCTTCTGATCCGCGCGTGGTACACCTCTATTTTTTGAGGTGTGAGCATCTTGCGCTCATCATCAAGCACAACACCACCCGCATCGGATGCGATACGCTGAGCGGCTTGTAACATCAATTTGAAATTCTGCCCTGCATCACCATAAGATGGCACCATCATAAACATGGAAACACCCGGAGTTGTGAAATCAGACATCGTTTCAGGATCAAAGGAACCTGGTTTAACCATATTGGCTAAACTAAATAATACAGGCCCAGTACCCGACGGGTTGACATGACGGTGGAATATTTTCATTTCACCAAACTGGAACCCTGCTTGAAGGATGCTTTGCAATAATACTTCACCTTGTAGCTCTTGCCCATGATGAGCTGCTACATGAAGTACCAAAACTGTCTCCTTGCTATTTGTTGTAGCAGAATCTTCCTGCGGCTCAGCTTTCGTTTCAGTGTTCGCCGTTGTTTGTTCATGTTGTATCGACTGTGGCTCTTCTTTCAGGTTATTTGAATCAATGTGTGGCTCAATCGCAGTAGGCCGCACAGGTTGGGTGCTAACTTGTGGCTCAGTAACTGACTCATCATTCATATTGATAGTCAATTGCTCTGGAGCATGAGAGGGTTCAGTGCGTACAGCCACCACAGGTTCTTCATTAGCCAGATGTTCAGAAGCCGCCGCCAATTTAGGTTCAGGCTCAACCGGAGCTACTGGCCGTATGTTTGGCTCAACTTGAGATTCATTTTTTGCTGAATCAAGTGGGTCTGCTACTGCGGGTTGAATCGCCCCCTGCTGAGTGGGTTTGTCCTCAGTAAATAATACAGAATCATCATACTCAGATGATTTATCCTGCGTTTCGCTTTTTCGACGTTTTACCGGTCTGTCGCGAAATAACGTTGACCGCTCTTTACGGCTGGTCCATAAACCATGCAGTAATAAAGCGACAATGGCTATCGCACCTACGACCACTAATATCAGACGCAAATCCTGCATCGCTGTTATCTCTAGTTGATGAATGATTATGCCAACACGGCGGAAACTACCTTAAGATTATTTCTCAATTGCTCTAAGTGCAACCCTCAGAACGATTTTCTTACAAGAAAGAGAATATTCCGCTTTCGTTTGCTGCTTTTTTAAGCAAATAATGGCTAGTCAGCCTAGTTTCATACCTATATGATACATAGTCAACCGAAAAGGAGAGAACAAGAAGTATGAGCCAATCGACATTTTCGCCACAAAAAGACCATTCTGGCTTTTATTATTTTACACAAGGGTGGCGACTAGTTACACGTCCTGGTATTAAACGCTTTGTCATTTTGCCCTTATTAGCAAATATTATTTTCTTAGGAGGTGCTTTTTGGTGGTTATACACTAAGCTTGGCGGCTGGATAGACCAAGTGATGAGTTATATTCCGAGTTGGCTACAATGGCTTGATTATGTGTTTTTTCCATTAGCGGTGATTTCTATCTTATTAGTTTTTACCTATTTTTTCAGTACCATTGCAAATATTATTGCAGCCCCATTTAATGGTTGGTTATCTGAAAAACTAGAAGCCGAACTGACAGGGAAACCCGCTCCTGACACAGGAATGGCGGAACTACTAAAAGATGTTCCACGCATGATAAAACGTGAGTTTGTGCGTATTGGTTATTATTTACCCCGCGCACTTGGTTTATTGATTTTATTTTTTATTCCGGGTATTGGCCAAACCATAGCACCTGTTTTGTGGTTCCTATTTGGGGCTTGGATGATGTCAATTCAATATTGTGATTACCCATTTGATAACCATCGCGTTGGCTTTAGTGAAATGAAACAAGCGCTTGCGAAAGAACGCATGAGAAATATTCAATTTGGTGGCGTCATCAGTTTACTCATGATGCTACCTTTCGTAAATTTAGTCATCATGCCTGTTGCTGTCTGCGGCGCGACACTCATGTGGGTTGATAGGTATCGCGGACGTTACGCCCGTTACTAAGTATTTTCTAACCGATAAGCGCAGGCTTCATCGCCTGCGCATGCCAACACACACATTCACACCATCAATTTTTTGCTTTAATTTCATTCTTAGAACAATTAGATCTAAAATAGCATTTTGTTATAAGCTTATATTCAAATCATATTTGCATTAATTTGTTGTTCACGTATGTTGAATTCATATTATTTTTTGTCTTGACTGAGTGACACAATTTTACTCGCTAACCGATTTTTAAGGATATCCCATGAGCAAAATCTATGAAGATAATTCGTTGACCATTGGACACACTCCTCTTGTGCGTTTAAAGCATTTTGGTAATGGTAATATTTTAGCAAAAGTGGAATCACGCAACCCAAGTTTCAGTGTAAAGTGCCGTATTGGCGCTAACATGATTTGGGATGCGGAGAAAAAAGGTATCCTAAATAAAGATAAAGAGTTAGTGGAACCAACGAGTGGTAATACTGGGATTGCTCTTGCTTATGTTGCCGCGGCTAGGGGGTATAAATTGACCCTTACAATGCCAGAAACCATGAGTATCGAGCGCCGTAAATTGCTCAAAGCCTTAGGGGCTAACCTTGTCCTTACTGAGGGTGCAAAAGGCATGAAAGGCGCCATTGCTAAAGCTGAAGAAATTGTCAATAGTAACCCTAAAAAGTACCTTTTACTTCAGCAATTTAACAACCCTGCCAACCCTGAAATTCACGAAAAAACAACCGGCCCTGAAATTTGGGAAGATACCGACGGTAATGTTGATGTCGTCGTTGCGGGCGTCGGAACAGGCGGTACTATCACAGGGATTGCAAAGTATCTAAAAAATACCAAAGGCAAAGAAGTTACCATCGTTGCTGTTGAGCCTGAAACTTCCCCAGTTATCACCCAAGCATTGGCAGGTGAAGAAATTAAGCCAGGGCCTCATAAAATTCAAGGTATTGGTGCTGGTTTCATCCCCGGTAACTTAGACCTAAAACTACTCGATAAAGTCATTCAAATCAGTGATGATGAGGCAGTTAAAACAGCCCGTGAATTAATGGAAAAAGAAGGTATCCTTGCGGGTATTTCATCAGGCGCTGCCATCGCAGCCGCAACAAAAATTGCTGCAGACCCTGCATATAAAGGCAAAAATATAGTCGTAATTTTACCTTCATCAGGTGAGCGTTATTTATCAACTGTTCTGTTTGCTGACATTTCTGCTGACTAACATAATTTCGTTGCAAATTCGTTAAAAAAGCACCTTAAAGGTGCTTTTTTTGTGGTGCAGATCAAAGTTTAGCACGGATGGAGATGATTTCTAATTCGGGGTTTAGTATTAAACATAGTAATTATTTTGCACCTCGAAATTAATCACTTTTTAGTCACCTCCACCGCAAACATCTGGTAGTTGTAAAGTGGCTAAAAAAACATAACTTCAGAGGCAAAAACTGAAAAAGGGTTGATACCGCACAAAGTAGGAAACCTTTTTGCAAGTTAATAATCTAACTATACGCAAACCTAGTCTATTTCATCTACAATAGGCTGGGTAATTAAAAAAACTAAAGTTATTGAGGAAATACTATGTTCCAGCAAGAAGTCACTATTACGGCACCAAATGGTCTACATACTCGTCCTGCAGCTCAATTTGTGAAAGAAGCAAAAGCATTCTCTTCTGATATTTCTTTGATTTCTGGCGGCAAATCCGCTAGCGCAAAAAGCCTGTTCAAATTACAAACTTTGGGTTTAACTCAAGGTACAGTGGTCACCATTTCCGCTGAAGGTGAAGATGAGAAAGAAGCCGTTGAACATTTAGTTAAACTGATGGGCGAATTAGAATAATTTCGCACGCAAGAGAAACGTCTTACCGATCTCATTCGCTGTCCCTGAATGATATCATTCGGGGATATTTATATAATCGGTATAACCATAGCGGTCTCTGCAATATCAGAACTCCTAGCACTAGCAGCAGTAAGGTAATATTATGATTTCAGGAATTTTAGTATCCCCGGGTTTTGCTTTTGGTCAGGCTTTAATCCTCAAAGAAGATCCTATCGTTGTTAGCACAAAAAAGATTGCTGACGATCAGGCAGATAAAGAAATTGCACGCTTTATTGAGGGTCGTAACAAATCAGCCGAACAACTCACTTTAATTAAAGAGAAAGCCGAAAAAAATCTTGGAGCCGAAAAAGCTGAGATTTTTGAAGGTCATATTATGCTGCTAGAAGATGAAGAGCTTGAACAAGAAATAATCTCTTTGATTAAAGGCGACAAAAAAACGGCTGATGCTGCCGCCTATTCCGTTATTGAAGACCAAGCCCAAGCACTTGAGTCCCTAGATGATGAGTATCTGAAAGAACGTGCTGCCGATGTACGCGATATCGGTAAGCGCCTACTAAAAAATATTTTAAATATTCCAATTGTTGATTTAAGCGCTATCGACAAAGAAGTGATTTTGGTTGCTGCTGATTTAACGCCTTCCGAAACCGCACAACTGAACTTAGATAAAGTTCTGGGTTTTATCACCGATTTAGGTGGTCGTACATCACACACCTCAATTATGGCTCGTTCTCTTGAGTTGCCTGCTATTGTCGGCACGAGTGATGCAACCAGTAAAATTAAAAATGGTGATTTTATCGTATTAGATGGTGTAAATAACACTATCTACTTAAACCCATCAGAAGCTGAAGTTGATAAGTTAAAAGCTTTCCGTGATGAATATCTGCAAGAAAAAGAAGAGCTCGCAAAATTAAAAGATTTGCCAGCAATCACACTTGATGGACATCAAGTTGAAGTCTGTGCAAATATTGGTACTGTACGTGATGTCGCAGGGGCTGAACGTAATGGTGCAGAAGGTGTTGGCCTCTATCGTACCGAATTTTTATTTATGGATAGGGATTCATTCCCAAGCGAAGAAGAACAATTCCAAGCATATAAAGCCGTTGCAGAGTCAATGGGCAGCCAAGCTGTTATTGTTCGTACAATGGATATTGGTGGTGATAAAGACCTGCCGTATATGAATTTGCCAAAAGAAGAAAACCCTTTCCTTGGTTGGCGTGCAATTCGTATTTGTCTTGACCGCAAAGAAATTCTACACTCACAATTAAGAGCTATTTTAAGAGCGTCTAAATTTGGTAAACTGCGTATTATGTTCCCAATGGTCATTTCCGTTGAAGAAGTTCGTGAACTAAAAGCAGAACTTGAGATACTAAAAGCTCAATTACGCGAAGAAGGCAAAGCCTTTGATGAAGCAATTGAAGTTGGTGTTATGGTGGAAACACCAGCAGCAGCAGTTATTGCTCGTCATTTGGCAAAAGAAGTTGATTTCTTTAGTATTGGGACGAACGATCTAACTCAATACACTTTAGCGGTTGACCGTGGTAATGAACTGATTTCTCATCTTTACAACCCAATGTCACCAGCTGTCCTAAACTTAATTAAGCAAGTGATTGATGCATCACATGCAGAAGGTAAATGGACAGGGATGTGCGGGGAACTCGCAGGAGATGAGCGTGCAACCTTATTGCTACTTGGCATGGGGCTGGATGAATTTAGTATGAGCGCAATATCAATTCCACGTATCAAAAAATTAATTCGCAATGCGAACTTTGTTGATACTCAGGCTCTGGCTGAACAAGCACTTGCTCAACCAACAGCAGATGAATTGATGAAACTTGTAGATACCTTTATCCAAGAAAAAACGTTATGCTAGGAACAGCACATTAGTTCGGTCCCATATAAAACGATTAGGAGAAGGTCCATGGGTCTGTTTGACAAACTGAAATCACTCGTTTCGGAAGACAAAAGTAGCAGTGGTAGTATTGAAATTATCGCCCCTTTATCTGGTGAGATTGTCAATATTGAAGATGTTCCAGATGTTGTATTCGCAGAAAAGATTGTTGGTGATGGTATTGCGATTAAACCAGCAGGGAATAAAATTGTCGCTCCTGTAGATGGTACAATTGGTAAAATCTTTGAAACTAACCATGCATTTTCTATTGAATCTGATGATGGTATAGAGCTATTTGTTCACTTCGGAATTGATACAGTTGAACTCAAAGGCGAAGGTTTCAAACGTATCGCTGAAGAAGGCCAAACCGTCAAGAAAGGTGATTTAATCATCGAATTCGATTTAGCACTGCTAGAAGAAAAAGCCAAATCGGTTCTCACTCCTGTTGTTATTTCTAACATGGATGAAATTAAAGAACTGAATAAACTAACGGGTTCAGTGACCGTTGGTGAAACAGTTATCATGCGTATAAAGAAATAGCCTAGCTATCCGCTCTATTCGCTAGACAAAGCCGTCAGGCCCTTGCCTGATGGCTTTACTCGTTCTTAGCCTGAGTTAACCTTACTGGTTAAATACCCCAGTCGATAAATAACGGTCTCCTCGGTCACAAATTACCGCAACAATCACCGCACCTGGGTTCTCTTTTGCTACTTTTAAAGCCCCTGCTACTGCTCCACCAGAACTGACACCACAGAATATCCCCTCAATTTTTGCCAAAGCCCTCATGGTTTCTTCGGCTTCTTGTTGGTTGATATCTAATACACTGTCAACTAATGAATCATCAAAAATACCGGGAAGATACCCCGGCGACCAACGTCTGATCCCTGGGATTTGGCTTTTTTCTGCGGGCTGCAACCCAACAATCTGTACATCGGTTGATTGGGATTTTAAATAACGGCTGACCCCTGTGATAGTCCCTGTTGTTCCCATGCTAGAGACAAAATGGGTGACCCTCCCCTGTGTCTGCCGCCAAATTTCTGGGCCGGTTGTTTTAAAATGAGCTAATGGGTTATCTGGGTTATTAAATTGGTCTAATACAGTCCCTTCCCCCCTGAGCGCCATTTCTTTAGCGAGATCTCGAGCACCTTCCATTCCCACTGCGGTACTCACTAAAATAAGCTCCGCACCATACGCTTGCATAGATGCTTGGCGCTCTTTACTCATGTTATCTGGCATCAGTAATTTTAGTTTATAGCCTTTTAGTGCAGCTATCATCGCTAGTGCTATCCCTGTATTGCCGCTCGTCGCTTCAATAAGCGTATCCCCAGGTTTAATTTCCCCTCGTTCTTCAGCTTCTTTGATCATCGAATAGGCAGCCCTATCTTTCACTGAACCCGCAGGGTTATTACCTTCTAGCTTAACCCAAATTTCAGCATTAACCCCTTGAACCAAGCGCTGAAGTTTTACTAAAGGTGTATTACCGATAAACTGTTCCAGAGTTGACACTTTACCATCCTTATAATTTTTATTTATAGATAGGAGCAAATAGAAATAAGATATTACTCCAATATTAGCGCGTGAAAAATGAAATCTATTCACATTAATATTAGAAAAATAGATTATCTTTATTACCATTATTGATATAGCTAATTGATATAATATATTACTATAAGTTTATATGATTACCAGTTATATTTAACAGAAAAAATAAAATAATACATATAAATATCAATGAATTACAAGAAAAAACGACGTGATTGTTGGGCTAAATACTATTCATAAATAGCCCAACAACAGAAAAGAGAGATACTTAAGATGTCATAAAAATAAATAGCATTTATTATCTATTTATATAAATGCTATCAACAATAACAATTTATATTCATGCACTTTCCGCTAATTGAGGAAATAATAACTCCGTGTTTCCTTGGTAAATTTTAACCTGCTTGCTACCTAAAAAGTAACGTTCACCACGTGTCGGTATTGTTGCTGCGGACTGCCAAACAACAGATATTGGGTCATTTCCCCACCCTAATGGTTGAACTGTTAATTGCCAAAAATGACCTCTTGGACCAGATTCTGTTACCCTAACAGGTAAACGGTGTTGTTCATCCACTTCAGGTTGTAATGATATTTCCCAAGGCCTAAGAAATACATCGACCTCTCCTTGATGAGCACTGCTATGATTAAGCGAAAATTCATAACCGCCGATATTGAGCATTGACCCCCTGATTTGTGCTGAGATTTGGTTAACTTCCCCCATAAACTCAAGAACAAAGCGAGTCTCAGGGCTCTGCCAAATAGCACTTGGCGTCCCAACCTGCTCAATATGCCCTTCACTCATAACGACGACCCTATCTGCCACTTCCATGGCTTCTTCCTGATCATGAGTGACAAACACACTAGTAAATTTTAACTCGTCATGTAATTGACGTAGCCAGCGGCGTAGCTCAACACGAACTTGCGCATCAAGAGCTCCAAAAGGCTCATCAAGCAATAAAATTTGCGGGTCAACCGCCAGTGCACGTGCTAAAGCTACACGTTGCTTTTGCCCACCAGAGAGCTGTGCAGGATAACGGGAAGCCAAGTGAGATAATTGCACCATCTCCAATAGTTGCATGGCTTTTTGTTTGATAGCTTGTGTGGATGGTCGCTGCTTACGCGGTAGAACTGTTAAGCCAAAAGCGACATTATCAAATACCGTCATATGACGAAATAATGCATAATGCTGAAAAACAAAACCTACATGCCTATCCTTTGCATGTATTTTACTGACATCTTGGCCGTGGAAACGCAAAGTACCGTAACTTTGTTGCTCAAGCCCTGCGATTATCCTTAATAGCGTTGTTTTACCTGAACCAGAAGGCCCCAATAGCGCCACCATCTCACCCGATGCAATATCCAGTGAAATACCGTTGAGTACTTGGGTTTTCCCAAATAACTTACCGATTTTTTCAATTTCAATACTCATGATCAATGGACTCCTGATTCAGACTGCTGACGATTTAAATGCCATTGCAATGCGCTTTTAAGGATTAATGTAATGATGGCCATTACAGCGAGGACCCCTGCGGCAGTAAATGCACCGACAGTGTTATAATCCTGATGTAATAATTCAACTTGTAACGGTAAGGTATAGGTCTCACCACGAATAGCACCGGAAACCACGGATACCGCACCAAATTCCCCAATCGCCCGAGCATTGGTCAGTACAACACCGTATAGCAACGCCCAACGGATATTCGGTAATGTCACTCGCCAAAACATTTTCCACCCTGAAGCCCCCAGCAATACCGCGGCTTCATCTTCTTGGCTGCCTTGGCTTAACATCAATGGTACCAATTCACGCACAACAAATGGGCAAGTCACAAAAATCGTCACTAAAGCCATTCCAGGCCATGAAAACATAACTTGAATATCAAACCCTTCAAGCCAACCACCAAACCAGCTATTAGAACCATAAAACAACAAATACAATAAACCTGCGACGACGGGGGAAACCGCAAATGGGATATCAACTAATGTAAGCAGTAACTGCCGACCTGGAAAATGAAAACGCGTGACGAGCCATGCCATCATTGTGCCAAAAACCAAATTTACAGGTACGGTAATTAAGGCAATTAACACAGTTAGCCCAATCGCATGTAACATGTCAGGGTCTGCTAAATTCAGTAAAACGGTATCTAAGCCTTTTTGAAATGCTGTAATAAAAATCCAAATAATTGGGATAACCAATAGCAAAACTGAGAACAGAATACCGATGGCTATTAATAACCATTTCCCCCAGTTGATTTGGGAACGATTAGCAGCATGAATAGGTGTAACTTGTGCCATTACTTACCCCCTAATCGTTTACCAAAACGGCTTTGTACTAAGTTAACACTAAATAAAAGCAGCAATGAAACCGCCAAAATAACGGATGCGACAGCACTCGCCGCAGGGTAATCAAATTGCTGTAATTGACTGAAAATCATTAATGAAACTACTTCTGTTTGCCAAGCAATGTTACCTGCAATAAAGATAATGGCACCAAATTCCCCCAAACTACGAGTAAAAGACAACACTGTACCCGCTAAAAGAGCTGGGGAAAGTTCAGGTAATACGACTCGTCTAAATGTTTGCCAGCGGCTAGCACCGAGCGTTTGCGCCGCTTCTTCATATTCAGGCCCTAACTCTTCTAAAACAGGCTGCACGGTACGCACTACAAATGGGATACTGGTAAACGCCATTGCTACCGCAATTCCTAACCATGTATTCACAACTTTAATGTCGAACTGGTGAAGGTATTGACCATACCAACCAGAAGTTGCAAACAATGTCGCGAGTGTCAAACCAGCGACGGCGGTAGGTAATGCAAAAGGCAAATCAACTAAACCATCTAAAAACAGACGTCCAGGAAAGCGATAGCGAGTCAAAATCCAAGCTAATAATAGGCCAAAGACGGCATTAAATAGACTGGCAACCAGCGCTGACAACAAAGTTACTTTGTAGGCGGCAACCACTTGCGGGTAACTAATCACCGCCCAATATTGCTGCCATGTCATATCTGACAGTTGTATTACCAATGCACTCATGGGTAGCAGCAAAATCAAACAGGTATAAAATAAGCTGCTCCCTAATGTCAGCCCAAAGCCTGGTAGAAAGCGCTTTCCTGAACGGCTCATTAACGGCGCCCTTGAGCCATTAGTTCGTCAAACTCGCCACCTGTTGCAAAATGCACATCCATCACTTTTGGCCAGCTTTCAAATTGAGACTCAACTGTAAAAAGTTTTGTCTCTGGGAATTTAGCCTTATTCGCTTCCATTACAGCTTTATCATTCACGCGATAATTAAAGCTAGTAATAATTTCTTGGGCTTGAGGGCTATATAAATAATTCAAATAAGCTTTAGCGACATCTTCTGAACCATTTTTTTGTACATTTTTATCAACCCAAGTCACTGGAAATTCAGCCAAAATATCAACTGGTGGTACAATCACTTCATAATCAGACTCACCATATTGACTACGAATGTTGTTCACTTCTGATTCGAAGCTAATCAATACATCACCTAGCTCTCTTTCAATAAAAGAGGTAGTTGCACCACGGCCACCAGTGTCGAATACTTCGACATTTTTTAGGAATTGCTTCATTTGCTCACGTGTTTTTGCTTGGTCACCATTGTTTTCTTGGTTAAAAGCCCCCCATGCAGCAAGGTAGGTATAGCGGCCATTTCCAGATGTTTTTGGGTTTGGAAATATTAATTTTACGTCTTCACGTACCAAATCATCCCACGTCTTAATTCCCTTAGGGTTTCCTTTACGCACTAAAAACGCCATTGTGGAGTAATAAGGTGAACTATTATTTGGTAATCGAGCTTGCCAGTCAGCAGGGATCAATTTGCCTTTATCGTGCAAAATTTGCACATCTGTAACTTGATTATAAGTGACAACATCGGCTTTCAACCCCTGCAATATTGCTAGCGCTTGCTTCGATGAACCCGCGTGGGATTGTTTAATCGTTAATTTGTCGTCTGGATGTGCTTCATTCCACTGTTTTTCAAATGAAGGGTTTAATGCCACAAATAACTCACGGGCAATGTCATAAGAGCTATTAAGGAGTTCTGCGGCAATTAATGGCGTGCTGCCGAATAACGATGCCGTCGCCAAGCTTGCTAATGCTGTTTTTTTCAAAAATGATTTTTTCATTCCACACCCATTCATAACTAAACCAAAACGACTAAGATTAAAAACACTGTATCTGTTTTGGTTATAACTGTGTAGCTATCAATCACCTTTTGATATATCAAATTAGAATAACAAAGAAAATATCGACATAAGAGTAAAAATACTGTTTTATTTTAATGAGTTAAGAAATGAATAGTTTTCATGAATAAACCAAATCGACAAATCTATATACCGTATTTACGGTTGTTGATGGCTTAATTCGTTTGGGGTGAGAAAAGATTGATATTCACTTAGGCAGGGCATCAGCATATTCATGATAACAAAAGAGCGCCGCATCCATGCGGCAAACAGTCATTTATAATGCGAGTAGTTTCTCAAGAGAAGGCGCATAGTAATAACTACCTGAAACGGCTTTCGTCATACGCAGTAAATCATCGTATTTACCGTCTTTTTCACCAAACATACTAAGCAATTGTTGTTCAATATTGTGTAGCCTTGCACAATAGGCGACAAAGAATAAACCATGTTTACCACTTGCTGTGCCATACGGCAGGCTGTGACGCATGATGGATAGCTCTTCACCCTCTTCTTCTACCACGACTCGTGAAACATGCGAAGTCACATTACGCACATCTTCATCAAGCTCAACGCTATCATGTTTAGTACGGCCAATCATTTTTTCCTGTTCATGTTCAGTAAAACGATCCCATTTCCTTAAGTCGTGTTCATAGCGTTGAACTAAAACATAACTACCACCCTTGTCATCGCCTTGTTCGACTAATGTCACTTCCGCAATTTCTTCACCTTGCGGATTTTCTGTACCATCAATAAAACCGCTTAAGTCCCTATCATCTACCCAGCGGAAACCATGAATTTCCTCAACAACATGAATAGATTTACCAAACACTTTTAGTGCCGCTTGCGCTAAAGAGAAATTAATATCGTGGCGAAGAGATTGAATATGAATAAACATATCTCTTTGTGTGGCAGGCGCAAGCCCCTTACCTAATGTATGGAATGGTTTCAATTCAGGTGCGCACTGAGCATGCCCCAATTGCTGCCAAATATCAGAGCCAAACGCAATTACTGCACCAAGACGGTCATCAGGATATTGCGCCTGTAATTTGGTCAAAGCATCGACAAAGCCTTTACATCCAGATTTAACTTCATCCAGAGATCCTTCTTGCACTTGTGCTTCAATAAAAATACCAAAACGGCTATGTTCTTTCAAAATACCACTTTGAGAATGAGACATACGGTAAACCTCGTAAAATGAGTATGTTATATAACCTATTTTTTATATAAAACGATATGATTATCCTATCTTATCGTGATGTTTTTCACCTTGTTTTAACGCAAGGGTTTATAGGTTTCGATGCCTATTATAGGAAAGAAAATTTAAGAAAGGGGAAATTTATTTGTGTACAATAACGAGGTTCAATAAAAGAGGGGATCGCCAGTATAACTAAACCTGACGATATACCTTAAAATCAGCTTACTTATGCCAAATTATCTGCGATATTGTCCATGATTGAAGGTCATTATCCGAAGGCATCATCCCTTCTGGCCCTTGCCATTTACCCGTAAAACGGTAAATAACTTTTGTTGATTGTGGCGAATTACATTCAATGCTTGGTACATCATTGATTCGCTCACCAAGGCTACATACACCAAATGCTTTTTGGTATATTTCACTAAATTCAGTGCCAACTTTTGGCCCCCACTCGGTAACAATATCAGGGTCATTGACTGTAATGCGCGACACATAGCCATGCTCAGGCCCCATTATCTCTAATTTTACCTCGTCATCATTAATGCCTTGGAAAATAGCGACCACATCACCATTGTCCATTTGCATTCCGCTACGGATGTTATAACGGTCATTAAGCTGCGTTTTAATAGTATCAGCTTGCATCCGGGTAAAATTGGTTACTTGACCAACCCCTGAGCTAGAGATCACTAGTGGGCTACTAAACCAAGTCGATGGCGAAAAAATTTTCGTGCCAGCACAACCTGACAATAGTGTTATTCCGCATAGCAGAGTAATTTTCAACAATGGCGTTAAGCCGCTATTGTTATTAAAAGTTGCATGTTGGGACATATCATCCTCTTTAATCCGTCGCATAATGCATATTGTGACAACCTATTTGCCAAAACATTCACATGAATGATTAAACAAATAGTCAATTAACCTAAAAATCCGTTTCGTGAGTTAATTTTTTCGAATAAATCAAACGTTCAGACTGTTCTTCTTCATAAAGCATTTTTTCAAACATACAAATAGCGGCATCTGATTCTTCGCTCACTAAAAGTTCAATTCTGCCACACCCTCTGGCAATTAGTTTTTTCTCTAGCCGGCTGACTAAAGCATTTGCTATACCGCGCGCACGATATTCAGGATGTACAGCAAGGTAAACGGCTGTGCCGCGGATACCATCGTACCCGCCCATAATGGTACCAACAACCTCACCTGCGACCTCAGCGACTAAGAATAAGTCTGCACCGCATTGTAATTTACGTTCGATGTCGAGTTCAGGGTCCCCCGAAAACTCATTGAGAGAACAACGTTCCCATAACGTCAGTACATCTTCATAATCACTTTGGCGAAAGATGCGTATTTCCATAACATTTGCCCGTTTAAACTAATCTTTCTGTCATTATCACTGCTTTTGCCACACAATCAATATTCAATATGCCTTTTTTACGACAAAAGGGTATACTTTGGTTATTATTTTTCATCTATGGTTCTATTAGAAAACAATGAATTACCCAGATATCGGTCGTGTAAAAGCTTTCTTGCAAAGCTTACAAGATACTATTTGTCAAAAAATCACTGAGCTAGATGGTAAGGAAACTTTTCTAGAACAAACATGGGAACGTTCTGAAGGTGGTGGGGGCCGTAGCCGAGTATTAACTAATGGGGCTATATTCGAACAAGCAGGGGTCAACTTCTCCCATATTCAGGGGGAAAAATTACCTGCATCTGCCACAGCACACCGCCCTGAACTCGCAGGTCGTAGCTACCAAGCAATGGGCGTCTCTCTGGTTATCCATCCACTCAACCCATATATCCCAACTACCCACGCGAATGTGCGCTTTTTTATCGCCGAAAAAGAGGGAGAAGCCCCTGTTTGGTGGTTTGGTGGTGGGTTTGATCTAACCCCCTTTTATGCCTTTAACGAAGACGTCATTCACTGGCATACTGTAGCTCGCGATTTATGCTTACCTTATGGCGATGATGTTTATCCTAAATATAAACATTGGTGTGACGAATACTTCTTTTTAAAACATCGTAATGAGCCTCGGGGTGTCGGTGGCCTGTTCTTTGATGACCTCAATCAATGGGGTTTCGATAACTGTTTTAACTTCACACAAGCCGTTGGACATGGTTTTTTACACGCTTATGTACCCATTGTTGAAAAACGCTATGGCCATTCGTGGGGAGAACGCGAACGACAGTTTCAATTATATCGTCGTGGTCGCTATGTCGAGTTTAACTTAGTTTGGGATAGAGGCACCTTATTTGGTTTACAAAGCGGTGGACGAACTGAGTCTATTTTAATGTCAATGCCACCACTAGTGCGTTGGGAATATGACTATCATCCTGAGCCTAATAGCCCAGAAGCGACTCTCTATAGTGAATTTTTAATCCCCGGTAAAGACTGGTTAACCCAATAATTACTGTTACAAACTTATTCATTAAGGTAGAAATATTCCATTTCTACCTTTCTAATAAAATATAACAAAATCTAACTAAATTCGTTAAATATCAAAAGGTTACATAAAACAAAAAAACAATTATGATTCCATTTCATCCAATAGAATGGAGTTATAATATGAGTCAAATTTTAGGTCGTTCCTTATTATCGCCTTGTCTAATATCAAGTTTAATCTCCGAAACTGGAGTGACTAAACTCAACCCTACACTCATTCATATCAATGATGTCATGAGCAGAATCTATTCAGATGAAGATGCACAATTACATCGTAATAGCCTATCTGCTTGTTCTATTGATCCTGTTAAAAATTACAGCCGCTTTATTCGAGATGCTCAGCGCCCTGTTCCCTATAAGATCCATCGACACTCAGATTTACCGATTTGCCAGCGTGACCAACTTTCCCTTAATGAGCATATGCCACATGATGATTATACTGTGATCATGAGTGAAGGTGATGATAAAGCCCCTTCAGCACCGGCAGGCTATGTCTTCGATTATATTGGGAAAGTACGTGCTTTCTTTAAGGAGAAATTAGATATTGACCAGATGTTTGGCTGTTCTGCAGACATCAATGCGGTTATTCATTATGGAACAAACTACGCTAATGCCTTTTGGAATTCTCAGGCTATTTTCTTTGGTGACGGAGATGGTAAAGTCTTTGGCCCCTTTTACAATGACATTGACATAATTGCCCATGAATTAGCCCATGGTTTCATTAGTTCAAAAGCTAACTTTAGATATGCATTTCAATCTGGTGCGCTAAATGAATCCGTTGCTGATGTTTTAGGCATTATGGTCAAACAATTTGTACAAAATGAGACAGCTTGTGAATCCAATTGGCTTATTGGTGAAAATTTATTTATCGACCAAATTAATGCCCCAGCCTTACGTTCCATGAGTGCCCCAGGCACTGCTTATGCATTGAATAACAAAAATGTTGACCCACAAGTTGGTCATATGTCTCAATATCGAGATTTACCTATGCGGATTGATAATGGTGGTGTCCATATTAATTCAGGTATCCCGAATAAAGCCTTTCATTTATTAGCAACTAGCCTAGGAGGATATACATGGGATGTTGCTGGTAAAATATGGATAGCGGCAGTATCAGACCCTATTGTTACCTCAATGGCGGATTTCAAGCAATTTGCCACAGCAACTGTGAGTAACGCCCAAAAATTATTTGGTGAACAAATCGCATCACAAACACAAAAAAGCTGGGAAAAAGTTGGATTAGTATTCGATAAACACTAATCTTTTATCATATGGCGACATCACCATGCCAAATAGCTGTTCTTAGTAGTTAGTCATTTTCATCTATAAAGGCCGATGTTAAGCAATTCAAATGCCTAATCGTTCAGCCTTATAAGCAAAGGATTTTTAACTAAACCCGCACGTTAACGTTTTTTCTTTTTACGACCCGGTTGGGTAAATTTTTTACGTGTAGGGTTTTCAGGTTTCGCCTTTGGCTTATTCCCTGTATTTTGTTTGGCTCCACCACCATTTTTACTGGTTGCTTGGGTCTTTGCCTGTTTTTTCGGTTTAATATCCGATTCTGATTTTTCCATCATATCAAATAATTCAATCAGTTCGTCTGCTGTTAAGTCACGCCACTCTCCAACTGGAAGCCCTGTTAACCGAACATTCATAATACGAATACGTTCAAGCTTAGTCACTTCAAAACCAAAGTGCTCACACATCCGCCTAATTTGACGATTCAGACCTTGCACCAAGGTAATACGGAACACAAAAGGCGCTTCTTTTTTCACCTTACATTTCTTAGTCATCGTACCTAAGATGGGGACTCCGGCTCCCATGCCTCGAATAAAATCATCTGTAACGGGTTTATTCACCGTAACTAAATATTCTTTCTCGTGAGAATTCCCGGCACGTAAAATTTTATTAACCAGATCGCCGTGATTAGTCAAAAAAATCAGCCCTTGAGAGTCTTTATCTAGACGCCCAATAGGGAAAATCCGCGTGCTATGGTTAACATAGTCAACAATATTGTCTTTTTCGCCGCTTTCCGTGGTACTGACAATCCCCACTGGTTTATTCAACGCAATTAATACTAAATCATCTTCATTACGCGGTTCAATCAATTGACCATTAACTTTAACCACATCACCTGCAAAAACTTGGTCACCGATGGCTGCACGTTTACCATTAATAAAGACATTACCTTGCTCAATATAACGATCAGCTTCACGTCGTGAACAAATACCACTTTCACTAATATATTTGTTTAGACGTGTAGAAGAACGAGTGTCCATAATTTACCTCAATCATTTGTGCCCCACCGCGCCATCGTTGTTAGTTTTGGTTGTGTGAAAGCAACGTTTAATTATTAAACTATTTAAATCGATAATATAATAAAAAGCCGTAACACAATAATTTTGTTACGGCTTTTTATTCACTAAGGTTAGTAAACCCTTAGCTGATACTTTGACCCACTAACGTTTTTTAAGATGTTGCATCAAACGCTTACGTTTACGTAATTGGGTTGCAGTTAGTTTATTTTTCTTATCTGCATATGGGTTTTCACCCTCTTTAAACAGAATACGAATTGGCGTCCCCATCACTTGCAGTGAGCGACGGAAATAATTCATTAGGTAGCGTTTATAGCTATCAGGCAAATCCGACACTTGGTTACCATGGATCACCACTATCGGTGGGTTATGCCCCCCTGCGTGTGCATATTTCATTTTAACTCGACGGCCACGAATCAACGGCGGCTGGTGTTCGTCTTCCGCCATATTCATAATTCGAGTTAACAATGCCGTTCCCACACGACGCGTAGCGGATTCATAAGCCTCTTGCACCGATTCAAATAAATTACCTACACCGCTACCATGCAACGCTGAAATAAAGTGAATACGTGCAAAGTCAACAAAACCAAGACGTAACTCTAGCATGTCTTTTACATGTTCACGGTCTTCTGGTTTCATGCCATCCCATTTGTTAACCGCAATCACCAGTGAACGCCCAGCATTTAAAATAAAGCCAAGTAACGATAAATCTTGGTCTGAGATACCTTCTCTTGCGTCAATCACTAGCAACACAACGTTTGCATCTTCAATTGCTTGCAGTGTTTTAATTACAGAGAATTTTTCTACTGTTTCCGTTACTTTCCCACGTTTACGCACGCCCGCAGTATCAATCAGAATGTACTCACGGTCATCGCGTTCCATTGGAATATAAATACTGTCGCGGGTTGTACCCGGCATATCAAACACAACAACGCGATCTTCACCTAGGATACGATTTGTGAGTGTTGATTTACCCACATTTGGGCGACCCACAATCGCTAATTTGATGGGTAATGTGGTTGGGTCAAAATCGTCTTCTTCATCTTCAGCAAGTTGGCCTTCTGCTTCTAACTCAGCCCAGTAAGCCGCATTTGCTTCTTCTTCCGTTAACTCAACTTGCTCTTCTTCTTCACCAATAAACGGTTTCAAAGATTGTTCAATTAATTGTGTTACACCACGACCGTGGGAGGCAGCAATGGGGTGTATTTCCCCTAACCCAAGCGAATAAAAATCACCAACTGCGGTATTTACATCAATACCATCAGTTTTATTTGCCACTAAGTAAGTTTTTTTCTTGCGGCTACGAAGATGTTTGGCAATTCCTTCATCTGCTGGCATCAACCCGGCTCTCGCATCGACCATGAACAATACAATGTCAGCTTCTTCAATGGCTTGTAAGGACTGTGCGGCCATATGCGTTTCTACGCCTTCCTCAGTCCCATCGATACCACCCGTGTCAATAATAATAAACTCATGCCCTTCCACTTCGGCACGACCATATTTGCGATCACGAGTCAGACCGGGAAAGTCCGCTACTAATGCGTCACGGGTACGGGTTAAACGGTTAAATAACGTGGATTTTCCTACGTTTGGACGCCCTACCAGCGCTACGACGGGTATCATTCTTAGATGCCTCACAACTTTTATTAACTAAAGGAATTCTGAAGCTTTCACTCAGAAAACAAAAAACGAACGGCTCCTGTCATCAGGAACCGTTGATTTTATCGATAAATTGTCGGTTTGTCAGAAAATTAACGCGTTAACAGATAAACTGTTCCGTTTTTCGTCTGAACCATTAGTTTATCACTTGCAACAACAGGGCGACTGTGAATACCGGAGCTGTTTAATTTATTTTGAGCAACAAACTCACCCGTATTCATATCTAACCAATGTAAGTAGCCTTCTTTGTCACCGACAACAATATAACCATTAAACATTTCAGGTGCTGACAAACCACGGTTTAGTAAGTCTTCTTGTGTCCACAATGTCACACCATCACTTTTACGGACGGACAACACGCGGTCATTTTGGTCAACGAGATACAGGTTTTCACCTGACATCACCATATCATTAATTGAACCTAGTTCGCGTTTCCATAAAATTTGGCCTGAGCGCATATCAAGTGATGCTAATGTGCCATTATAAGCAATCGCATAGACTTTGCCGTCATCAATAATCGGTGTCATATCGACATCATTCAAACGGCCGATCTCAGTTGAACTAGTGACTTGAGAAATGCGTTGTTGCCAAATCAGTTGCCCTTGTGATAATAAAACGGCGTTTACACGCCCGTTATCACCACCAACAATTGCAGCCCCAAATGCGACCGCTGGTGCAGATTCACCACGTAAAGACAGTGATGGCGTGTCCATGTTAACAGTCCACTTGATTTCACCACTATTTACATCTAACGCTTGCAATTGGCCATTGCTAGTATGAATAACGACTAAATCGTTACTAACAACCGGTTTAGAAAGGGCTTCACCAGCAACTTCAACATCCCAAATAACTTGACCATCTTCTTTGTTTAAGGCAATAACGGTACCACGCTCAGTACCAATAAAGATTTTATCGCCATCAACAGTTAAACCACCTGATAATAACGCGGATAAATTCGCAGAAAGGAAACCGGTACGCTTGGACAAGTCAACAGACCAAATCTCTTTACCACTGTCTAGCTCAAATGCTTTCACTAAACCTTTACGGTCTGCCGCATAAACAGCTGAGCCATCCCAAGCAGGCGATAACTCGGAGTAAAATTGTTCAACGCCATTACCAACAGATTTATCCCAAACAATTGATGGGGTAAATTGATTCTCAACCTGCGGAAGTGGCGCCATAATGATAGAATCAGTTTCGCTGGAACAACCGGCAAGTAAAGCTGAAGCGACTAGGCCAACCAAAAGAGTTTTGCGCAACTGCATGTTTGTCGTTTCCTTTCTTCTTATGAATTAGATACGTTGTTCAATTTCAGAGTTAAAATACCTCTAAGAGATTGAGAACCTTCACTTTCTAGCCCCTGAGTGTATGCGGCTTTTGCACCAGCTTTATCACCCTTATGGAGTAAAGCATCACCACGGACATCCTGTGCCGTCGCTTGCCATGACTTACCTTTGATATTCGTAATAGATGCTATCGCACCATCAGCATTACCTTGAGCCAATTGTACACGAGCCAAACGCAAGTTAATTAAATCTTGCATATCAACCGTTTTCGCTTTAGCTAATGCATTAGTTAGCGCAGTTTGTGCATTCGCTAAGTCGCCTTTATCAACGGCGATTTGCGCTAACTCTAGCCCCATCATTGCGCTGTAAACATCATCAGTTTCAGCAGCAAATTTTTGCGCGGCAACGATACTTTGTTCTGAGCCTGAACGCAGTTGAGTGCTCACTGTTTCAAATTTTTGGGCGCTTTCTTGCAATATATTGGTTTTATGTGACTGCCAGTAATTCCAACCAAATACACCACCAACACCAATAACAAGACCAACAACTAATGCAACACCGTTGTTAGCAAAAAAGCGTTTGATCGCATCAACTTGATCATTTTCGTTTGTATAGACTTCCACTTGTCTCTCCTTAACCTAATAGCTCAGCGATGCGAGATGCCATTAGTTGCTGTGAAATAGTTTCTTGTGCGCCTGTGCGCAAATCTTTCAAGGTTACTTGACCATTAGTCATTTCGTCTTCCCCCAAGATCAAAGCAATTTTAGCGCCTTGTTTATCTGCTCTTGCTAACTGTTTCTTGAAGTTCCCACCGCCGTGGTTAGCCATTAATCTCAAAGTAGGTAGTTCATCACGTACTTTTTCAGCCACCAATAAGGCAGCTTGTTGGCAATTTTCACCAAAAGACGCTAAATACACGTCAGCCACTGAAGTGTCTGCGGTAAATGCTGGATTCACTTCTTGGACTAGCAACACCATGCGTTCCATACCCATGGCAAAACCAACAGCTGGGGTAGCTCTGCCGCCTAATTGCTCGACAAGGCCATCGTAGCGGCCACCGGCACAGACTGTACCTTGAGAGCCTAGTGCCGTTGTAACCCATTCAAATACAGTACGGTTATAGTAATCAAGACCACGAACTAAACGCTGATTAACACGATATTTGATACCCGCAGTATCTAATAGTTTACACAAACCATCGAAGTGTTCACGTGATTCGACATCAAGGTAATCAAACAGTTCAGGTGCATCATTCAATAACGTTTGCACCCCTTGATTTTTAGAGTCCAAAACGCGAAGTGGGTTAGTGTACATCCGGCGTTTACAATCCTCATCCAGCTTATCTTTATGTTGCTCTAAAAATGCAACCAAAGCCTCACGATAATTTGCACGCGCGTCTAACGAACCAATTGAGTTTAGTTCTAGCGTCACATGTTCGCTTATACCTAATGCTTTCCACCAACGCGCTGTCATTAGGATCATTTCGGCATCGATGTCTGGCCCACTCAAACCAAATACCTCTGCACCTAATTGGTGAAACTGGCGGTAACGCCCTTTTTGAGGGCGCTCATAGCGAAACATTGGCCCTAAATACCACAAACGTTGTTCCTGATTGTACAGCAAACCATGCTCAATACCTGCGCGGACACAGCCTGCGGTATTTTCTGGGCGTAATGTCAGACTTTCTTCATTACGGTCATTGAAGGTATACATTTCTTTTTCAACGACATCCGTCACTTCACCAATCGCTCTACGAAATAGCGGGGTCTGCTCTACAATCGGGGTACGTATTTCACTAAAACCATAACCCTGTAAAATATTTTTCAATGTTGCTTCGATTTTTTGCCATACACGCGTGTCAGCTGGTAAGTAATCATTCATGCCGCGAATGGCTTGGATATTTTTTCCCACTTTATTTCTCTATTTTCAGAATTACATAAGTTTGATTATAAGAGCGAAATATCATCAGGTTCAATCAACAAACACCAATTACTGATACGAATCGGGAATTATCTGTTTATTTGCCCGATGAGTGTTCGATTTTAGAAAAAAACACGGATAATTAACACCATTAATAGCCTGATAAATGTAAAAACTGGCTCTATACGAGCCAGTTTATTTACCTAATTAATTTTTTAGGTTAATTTCGATCCGGTTACTCTCATCCATCATCGCCGCTTTAGCACGGATTTTCGCTTCAAGTTGGTCAATAATATTATCATTATCAAAGCGTTCTTTTTGCCGCTTACCATCTTCATAGAAACCGCTTTTAGTTTTCGCCCCTGCAACACCAAGTGTTGAAACTTCGGCTTCACCTGGGCCATTAACCACACAACCGATGATCGAGACATCCATTGGCGTAATAATGTCTTCTAGACGTTGTTCTAAAGCATTAACGGTCCCAATGACGTCAAACTCTTGACGTGAACAGGTTGGGCAAGCAATAAAGTTGATACCGCGAGAGCGAATTCGTAATGATTTTAGAATATCAAAACCGACTTTTACTTCTTCAATTGGGTCTGCGGCTAATGAAATTCGCAAGGTATCACCAATACCTTCCGACAATAACATACCTAAGCCAATTGCAGATTTAACCGAGCCTGAACGTGCGCCACCAGCTTCGGTGATCCCCAAATGTAAGGGTTGATCAATTTTATTTGCCAATAAGCGATAAGACCCCACGGCTAAAAAGACATCAGAGGCTTTCACGCTGATTTTGAACTGATCAAAGTTCAGTCTATCCAAAATATCCACATGGCGCATCGCTGATTCGACTAGCGCTTCTGGTGTAGGCTCGCCGTATTTTTCTTGAATGTCTTTCTCAAGGGAACCACCATTAACACCGATTCGAATGGGGATATTGTAGTGACGTGCACAATCAACAACTTGGCGTATTCTTTCTTCGCTACCAATATTACCTGGATTAATGCGCAAGCAATCAACGCCGTATTCTGCAACTTTAAGGGCAATGCGATAATCAAAATGAATATCTGCCACTAATGGCACATTGACCTGCTGCTTAATCAATTTAAATGCTTCAGCTGCATCCATAGTGGGGACTGAAACACGAACAATATCTACGCCAACGCGTTCAAGGGATTTAATTTGCTGTACCGTTGCATCAACATCCGTTGTGCGGGTATTCGTCATTGATTGAACTGCGATGGGTGCGCCATCGCCTATAGGCACATTGCCTACGTTAATTCGAGTGGATTTACGTCTTTTTATCGGTGATTCATTATGCATTTTTCTTTAATTCTCCGAACGTCCATGTGCTCTTTTATACCGTGTTATAGTGTTAACAATTTCGTCTTACTGGTTTCACTATACACAAGAAAGCAAACTATAAACTATCATAAAAGATGTTTTCGGATATAGTTTGCCTCTTTTTATTCGTCATACTTTAAGCTTCAGGTAATTTCAATTTAGCAGGGCGTTTCGCTTTGATGAAACGGCTTAAATCCACCGCATTACCTTGGAATTGTACTGTGACATTCGCAGGGGCACCAATATTTAAGCGATAAGGCTGTGCGCCATCGAGTTCGAGCTTATCACCATTATTTTTAGTACCACTAAATAAGATTTTATTATTCGCATCACGAATTTCTAACCAGCACTGCCCCGTGAAATTTAACACTAGCGCACTACTGCTAACAGGTGCAATTTCTGTATTTTCAGCCGAATGCGTTCGGTCTAACGCATTCGTTGTTTGGGCCGCATTCGGTAGTGGAATAGTCTTCACTGGCGCATTTTCTTCCACTGGATTAACCGATGAAGGAGCCGCAGTCGACGGTTGCTGAGCCAATGTTTCTGGGGTATTTTCTAATATTGCAGCCCCGATAGGTGCTTCACCTGTAGGACTTGGTAAGTCAACAGGGGTTGTATTGTTATCTTGCTGAGACAATATCAAATCGTTCTGACTCGCCATCGAGACTAACTCGTCTTTTTGCGCGTTGTGATCCTGCCACCACCAGATACCGACCATCGCAATCAGTACAATTACGATTAACCAAGTCAGTTTCATTAACCAGCCTTCACGTTTTTTACGTCGTTTGCCTAGTGAGTAGCTTTGCATTGGAGAAACTTTTGCTAACGGAACAGGCTCTTCCGTTTTCATTAAGTCTTTAATTTCGCTTTCAGCCACACCCACCATACGTGCGTATAGACGAATATAACCGCGTAAAAATGTAGGTTCCACGCCAGCGGGGGGAATATCTTGTTCTATCTCATTTACCGTACTTACTTTGAGACATAATCGTTCTGCGACAATATCTTGTGTTAACCCCATGCGCTCACGAGCTTGCACCAATAATTGTCCTACAGTCACAGTGGTTTGTTCGGTATTATTTTCGATAGTCATTTGCTGGCAACACTATTTCCAAGTTAAAAAAATATAAAGCAACTATTCAGTAGCTTTATTCGTCAGAATTTATCATAGTTTTGAAACAACAGTTAAATTTATCATATTGCTTCAACTATTGTAGGTGAACAAAGACGTTTTGCCTAACTGTAAAACGCCTCGAAACATAACCTAACTCACTGATTAGATAATATCTATAAATCAGACTGTTTTTACCTTGATAGGTTCCCCTGCTATACGTTTTTTCAAAGTCCTTTTTGTCCTATCGATCACATCACCCGCTAACTGGCCACATGCTGCGTCAATATCATCACCACGAGTCTTACGGACTATCGTTGTAAAACCATATTCCATCAGCACCTTAGAGAAACGGTCTATCCGGCTATTTGAGCTGCGACCATATGGTGCACCAGGGAATGGGTTCCATGGGATCAAGTTGATTTTACTTGGTGTGTTTTTTAAACATTCCGCCAGTTGATGTGCTTGTTCAACACTGTCATTAACGTGATCTAACATCACATACTCAACCGTAACCCGCCCAGCATTTGCATTCGATTTTGTTAAATAGCGGTTTACACTGTTGAGGAATGTTTCAATGTTATATTTCTTATTGATTGGAACAATATCATCACGAATATCGTCTGTCGGAGCATGTAATGAGATGGCTAAGGCAACATCTATCATATCGCCTAGTTTATCCAAAGCAGGTACAACACCCGATGTTGAAATCGTAACTCGGCGCTTAGATAAACCAAAACCGAAATCATCTAACATAATTTCCATGGCTGGGACCACATTGTTCAGATTCAGTAATGGCTCGCCCATTCCCATCATAACAACGTTAGTGATTGGACGACGACCACTGGATTTCAACGAACCAATAATTTTCGCCGCTCGCCATACTTGACCAATGATTTCTGAAACACGCAAGTTACGGTTGAACCCTTGCTGTGCCGTAGAACAAAATTTACATTCCAGCGCACAACCAACTTGTGAAGAAACACACAACGTTGCACGGTCTGCTTCTGGGATATAAACCGTCTCAACCAACTGATCTCCTACTTTTATCGCCCATTTAATGGTGCCATCAGATGAACGTTGTTCCTCAGATACTTCAGGAGCACGGATTTCCGCGACTTCTTTCAGTTTTGCTCTCAGGACTTTATTAATATCGGTCATTTGATCGAAATCATCATAGCAATAGTGATAAATCCACTTCATGACCTGATCCGCACGGAAAGGTTTCTCACCCATCTGTGCAAAAAATTCACGCATCTGTTTGCGATTTAAATCAAGTAAATTCGTTTTTGGGTTCGTTTTTTCTGGTGTGACAGAAATAGCGGAAGAAGTTGCACATTGTGCAGCTGTCGTCATATCAGACATGATGTATTGCCTCGTTATTACACTTTCGGCAGTGCTAACATTTATTATAGCACGACGTAATTTTGCAGTCTTAAAAAGATAATCGCCCCGCTAATAATAGCAGGGCGTCGCATTGTACAAACTTTACAACAATAATGCTAATGCATTATGTAAAGTGTATTAGCGTGGGCAAATTTCGTCAGCAGTGAAGAAATACGCGATTTCACGTGCAGCAGATTCTTCAGAGTCTGAACCGTGAGTTGCATTTTCAGTGAAGCTGTCAGCGTAGTCTGCACGTAAAGTCCCCGCTAATGCGTTATCTGGGTTAGTTGCGCCCATCAGGTCACGGTGACGTTGAATTGCATTTTCGCCTTCTAACACTTGCAGCATGATTGGGCCTGAAGTCATAAATTCAACCAGACCTTCAAAGAAAGGACGACCTTTGTGTTCAGCGTAGAAGCCTTCAGCTTGCTCACGAGTTAAATGCATCATTTTAGCAGCAACGATAGAAAAACCTGCGCTTTCGAAACGGTTGTAGATAGCACCGATGACGTTTTTCTTCACAGCGTTTGGTTTAATAATAGAAAATGTACGTTGAACAGTCATAAATAACCTCTTAGCGATTTATTAGGCCTTTATTCTTTGCTCTTCCCTGTAAGTTAGGATTCAAGAACGTGAAATAGGGGCATGTTGTAGTTTTTTATATTATTTCTATTTCTGATATTAGGTTTTTAGGCTTTAAAATTAAGCACACCTAGGAAAAAGAAAAATAAGGCGATGATTATAGGGGCTCTGATTACAATTTCCTACAGTCACATCAACATTTTGTTAAACTTTTTATAGCAAAAAACACTATTTTTTCGGGTAAGTCACGTTTTTCAACTATTATCGAACTCTAAAGTTAATTGCCGCCACTTGACCGCTTAGATCTAATACAGAAACTTGGTAGCTCCCTGCTTTATCAAGTGTCAGCAAAATTGAACCATTTTGCTCTGTCGTGTTAACTTGCTCGCCATTTAGGAACCACCATTTTTCACCCTGCCCACCTTGAGTGACGAGACGTAAATCCAAGCTCGTTTTCCCGGGTAAACGTTGTAAAACTTCGCTATCACGCACGCCTGAAATTAATAAGGGTGGCATTTCCAATTTGAGGGGTGGGCAAGTTAGGTCTACTTTTGGTAAACGATTAACTCGTTTCTCACTTGCTGGTAACCATGACTCTACCGTAATGGGCCATAAGTGGACTTCTTTTTCTTGCGAATTCGGGCAATCGGCTGCGACTTGTAACCCTTTGTCATTAACCCAGACTTTTTGTCTTAAACCTAATAACGATTCTTGGTCCCTCGCCATCAAGGTTGGCGGGATGGTATTATCCAAAATCCAACTTAACCGCCGTTGACGGCAATTACTGTCGTCTTTCAATAATGATGTCCCTCCCGGCCAACAAATCACAGCTTGGCTGACACTGGCGGGTTTAATATCTTTTGGCAACGGTTGATGGGATGAATATATTTTACTCAGCAACATGGCATTTACTTGGTTCATTATCGGAATCGCGGTCGCAAAACCCAACTGCCCCGCCACGGGTGTCGCATCAGGACGCCCAACCCAAACACCGATAGTATAACGTGGATTAACCCCTATCGCCCATGCATCACGATAGCCATAGCTAGTCCCTGTTTTCCAAGCTAAATTCAATTGTCCTGATAAATTCTCATCAGGCACTGGGCGTGCTTCTCCCCCCATAATGCGTCGCACTATCCATGCCGCCCCCGGTGACATTAGTACCCTATCTCGGATTTGATCTGACGGTTTAAACCGCAAAGGTGAGACATGACCTTTGCGGGCAAATGCACTATACGCAGAGACTAAATCTTCCATGCGAGTTGCAGTTCCGCCTAAGATCAACGATAAGTTAGGTTCGCTTCCCAATGGGAAACGTAACTCAGTTCCAACATTACGTAATTGCGCTGTAAAACGTTTACTACCGTAGATATCCAATAACTGGACTACCGGTAAATTTAAGGAACGAACCAGCGCATCACTCACACTGACTGGGCCATTAAAACCACTGTCAAAATTTCCCGGTCGATAATCATTAAACCGCCTTGGAACATCTTGTAAGAGTGATTCTGCGTGAATTAAGCCTTCGTCCATCGCTAACCCATATAAAAAAGGTTTCAGCGTAGACCCCGGTGAACGCCATGCACTAATCATATCGACGTGACCAAAACGGCTATCATCTAAGAAATCGATTGACCCAATATAGGCTTTTACACTCATATCAGTATGATCAACCACCAAAATCCCCAGCGAAGTTTGCTTGGGCAATTGGTTTTTCCAATTCATAGCCATATCTTCCAATTGCCTTTGCAAACTGGCATCAATGGTAGTTTCAATAATTGGTTCTTGGGTGTCTTTAGTGACTCGTCGAGCCAATAGAGGAGCCAAATGCGGGTTTTTCCGCGGTGCTAACCAAATTTGTTCTTGTTTAATATCAGCAACTTTTTCCGCACTCCATACTTGGTATTCTTCTAGCCTATCCAGCACTTTATCACGAGCAGCTTGCGCTCTTTCTGGGTATCTGTCTGGTCGTAAACGGCTTGGAGCCTGAGGTAAAACCGCAAATAATGCAGCTTCACTTGCCGTTAATTTGGCAGGGGCTTTGTTTAAATAGACCCAGCTAGCAGCCCCAATACCTTCTATCGTCCCACCGTATGGTGCGCGATTTAAATACATCTCAAGAATTTCGTCTTTAGAATAATGATATTCAAGTTGAGCGGTACGCCAGAGTTGTTTTAATTTTCCGCCAAGCGTTCTTTCGTGAGGGTCGATTAGCCTAGCAACCTGCATGGAGATAGTACTCCCACCGGACACGATACGACCTGAACTCACCAACTGCCCCGCTGCTCTTACTAATGAAAACGGGTTTACCCCAGGGTGACGATAAAAATAACGGTCTTCATAGGTTAACAATGCTTCGATAAAATCCGGCGAAACCTCTTCCAACTGGACAGGAAAACGCCAAATCCCTTCTTTATCCGCAAAGCGCCATAAAGGCGTTCCGTCCGCCGCCACGACTGTTCGTGCCATTTCTATTTTTTTAATTGGCAAAGGCCAAATCTTGTCTGCAATAAAAAATAGTAATGGCAGAAAAATAACTAACAGTAACAGTGTAAAGGTGGTGCGACGTAACCATTTTTTCATTGATGGATGTACCAAGATGATGAAATAAAAAAGCCCTTATATCTTAACTCCAATATAAGGGCTTTAGGTGACAATTAACGAACGATTTCTAGTTGGCCATCAGAATAACCTGTCGCACGCCATTCAGGTACATACATTGATTCAACCTGTGGCACAGGGATGCTATACACACCCGGTGTCACTGCGCGCGCTAAATACACCAATGTTGTCGGCCGATATTTCTGAACTTCAACGGCAGCAACAAAGCGATCATCACGGTATTCCATATGGCGGATTTGTGATTGTTGCATATCATCAATTAATTCTTGAAGATTTGGTGCTGATTCACTTAAGTTAGCGCTGCTGTTTGCTAAGTTTTGGTTTTCCAATTCTAAGCCTGCTGGCAGTAAGTCAACCACCAACGCATCAGGCACACTTTGTGACGCTTGAACTTCAAGTTTAACCACCACCATTTCACCACTTCTGAGTCTATCTAATGAAATACGGTTACCTTTCATGTCGTAGTAACTGCGAGAGATACCTAACACATTTGAGCTTGGTTTTGGTGACTGCTGCGGATAACCCACTACATTTAAACGCGTATATAGGGTGTTAGTGCCACTATTTTCAATGCTATAACCAGTCTGTAGCTGATCTTTGCTCAAGAACTCACTTACGGGTTTATCTGAAACCATTGGTGGTTCCTGACCATTGACCGTCGCTTTCCACGGAGATTCGCTTTCATTTAAGTAGAAACGCCCTGCTAAATACAATGCATTGCTTTCTTGAGTTGAGAAGTAACGCTGAGATATCAGATTATTAGATAAAACCTGCAATTTTTGATCGCGTGATTTTGGCATTAAATTATATTCATTTAATAACGCAACAATCATCGCATCATCGCGGATCACCGAACCATAATCACCAACATAACTATAACGGCTACGCTGTTTTTTCAACCCATCAATAACAGCGCTTTCGCCTCGTGCTTTATCGCCCATTAGATTCAAAGCAACACCAAGCTGAACTAACGGTAAACCACTTGCAGCATGGCTACTTTGGTTATAAAGCTGACGTAATGCGCCTAAAGGTGCTTTTTGTTGCGATGCCAACACTAAACCTGCGTAGGCCTGGGTCGCAAAACGAGCTCCCGCTTGATTCTCTGTATATGGGTAATTGATTTGATTACCATCTTGCAAATAACTTAACAAACGCGTATTAGCATTACTTAATGCTTCTTGAGGTACGGTAAACCCGCGCTGATTGGCTTTATTTAAGAAATCTGCAGCATAGGCCGTCAACCAATACTCTTCACGCCCATTTCTATCCCACAGTGAGAAACCGCCGTCATTACGTTGCATACTCAATAAGTGTGGAATACCAATTTCAATCGCTTTATGGCGGTCGGCATCGGTTTGTGTTTTGATCCCTAACTTATTCAATTCAGCTTGAGTTGAGAACAACGATGGATATAACCCACTAATCGTTTGTTCCAAACAGCCGTATGGATAAGCAAATAATTCCCTGATATAGCGGGAAATATCTAATGGAGGACGGCTGGTTAACAAGACTTGCCCTTCAATCGTATCCGGCTGTAGGCCTGCGATTTGGTTAGTCGGTAACGACCATACATTCCCCGGTTCAATCGATGTCGCGAAGGAAATAGTTTCAGCTGGCTGTGCTGGACGTACCCCCACTTTCCAACTATTGCTATATTCTTTATTGGCTTCACCATCAATCGTCATGCCATTGATGGTCATAGAAACCTCACCCTCACCAAAACCATAGTCAGCTTTTACTGGTAACGTTAGTGTTGTACGTTTCCCTTTAGGAAGTTGCAATTCACGGCTACTAGCACCATCAAGTTTCACCATTCCTGATGCCTTGAAATTGACCGTCACGTTTTGCGTGTTGTCAGTCATATTCGTCAAATCAAGGGCAAAGTAAGACTTATCGCCTCCGGCCATAAAGCGTGGCATCGACATCTGTGTCACTAAAGGCGCTGCAACCGTGACTTTACTATCTGCGTGCCCGAAATCCTTTTCATTCCACGCTTGCGCCATCACACGTAATTCACCGTTAAAATCAGGGATAGCCAAACTCACTTCCCCTTCTCCGTTTTTATCTAGGGTCACAGGTGTTGCTTGCTCAGCAATGATTTGTACTTCGGTTAGTGGCTTCATCCCACCGCGCTCTATCGCAGCGTCTTCGCTATCCCCACCAAAACGTAGGTTGGCAATTTTACCTTGCCCTTCAATCAAGTGGCCATAAACATCGTATTGGTCCACGCTATAACGTTTACGACCCAAAAAAGCATCGTATGGGTCTGGCGTTTTAAAATCAGTGATATTTAATACACCCGTATCAACCGCAGATAGCAACACATTCACTTTTTCAGGTAATGGCTTGCCGTCTTGTGCTGTCGCTTTGATTTTTACCGTTAAATCTTGATTTGGGCGCATTTTATTTGGTGCACTTAGTGCCAATGCAATCTTACGGTTTTCATCTGCAATAGGGAGATGAAGCACGCCTACCGCACGTTTCACGGTTGCTTCTTTAGAATCATCCCCAGGGCGCACGACAACCGCGGAGACATATAAATCATGGCGAGCCCACTCTTTATTGACTGGAATTTCAATATCTAAACCTTTTTCAGGCACGTCAATTTCTTGCCACCATAATGGGCCGTTGCTCGACTCCAACAATACATAGCCTTTCCCGGCTTTTGGTGATTCGATGCGCACTTTCGCCTTTTCACCCGGTAAATAAGCTGGTTTATTCAGACTTAGCTTCACTTGGTCAGGTCGAACGGAACCACTGCCGCCAGTGTTATCTTGCCATGAGTAACCGGCCCAAAACTGAAGGCTAGTGACCAATTTATTTTCTGGGTTAACCACTTCTAAACGGAAAGCACCCCAATCCACTGGAAATGATACTTTTGCAGTACCATCTTTAGCTATCGTGATGTTTTCATTCGCCATCACTAAATCTTTTTGATCATAATTTGATGACCAGCCACCACTTTCAGACCAACTCCAATAATAATCACGGCGCTCATACACTAAACGAGCTGTTAAGTTTTCTGCAGCCAATTTATTACCCGCCGCATCTGCCATGACTAATTCGAATTCTGCTAATGAGTTTTCATCCACATTATGGCGTTTTACATAGCGGTCAGTGCGGTAATCGTAAATTTCTTTTTTAGCAAATAATGGGCGTATACCCACCAGCTTGTCTGCTGGCCAAATAGCCTGCTCAGCGCGGCGCGTTACTGGGCGGCCGCCCGCTTCTAATAAGCTGGCTTGTAAAACAGCTGAAATCGGTGAACGAATTGAACTCCAATTACTGTTTGGAATTGAGATGACCGTTTCCCCATTGCTATCGAGTGTCAGGTCAAACTCATCCAGTTTACGCGGTAAACCTTCCTCATTGACGGCACCAAATTCAAAACCGGGGAGTTTAGCTACAGCTTCGCGATCCGCTTTTAATACAATTTGCCCTTGCAGTTGGTTATCTGCCGCTGGCGCACCGTATAAATAACGCCCTTGAATATCAAAATCTACTGACTGATCCGTTAAACGAGGAACATCACTACCTTCGATTTCTAATGCCATCCGTTCAGGCATAAAATCTTCAACATTGAATTTATAATAGCGTTGCGGTGAACCATCTCCTAAATCAAAGCGTAATGACCAACCACCTGTTTCTGCATTTTTAGGGATTTCAAATTGGTACTGATATAAGCCATTTTGCTTTTCATCCGGTTGCCAAACAAAGCTTCTTACAACTTGCCCATCCGTTTTTAATACGTCCACCTTGACGGGTTGGCTTTTAACGGGATTACCATCCCCATCACGTAATAACCCATTGACTAATAATAGTTCGCCTGGGCGGTATAAATCACGAGGCCCAAAGGTGAAAAATTGCTTTGCGTAGCCCTCTGGCCCTGAAATGTCGAATTCCGATAAATCAAGCGCAGGTTGTGTTAAATCAATCATACTGGTTTGCCCATCATGGGTTGCCAGTAATAATTTCCCACCCGCCAATTTGTCTAATTGCGCATGACCATCTCCATCCGTTGTCCCTTTTGTGACTAACTGGCCTTTGTCATCCAAAATACGTAACTCTACGCCTTTAATTGCAGAGCCTTTCTCTAATGATTGAGTGAATATATCGACACGGTCTTGGTAGCTGTGTAATGACACTCCAATATCACTTAATGTGAATACCGTAGCTGGGAATTGGTAACTGTAGCTCCCCGCTTTTTGCATGATGGCTAAATAAACGCCATCTTGCTGTAGTTCTTTGATGTCTTTTAACGGCAATAAAATCGTTTGTCGTGTATTTTTATCCGGGTTTAAATCAAACCGACCGGTGTAAGCCAGTTCAACTTTGTCAAGAAACTCTTCTGAATACCAATATTCATAATTACTGCGGTATTGCCACTTCGCCAAAAATTGCGGTAGTTGTTTTTCGTCTACACGGAAAAAATTCACATCAACTTTATCAACATTCAATGCAATAACTGGCAAGCCTTGAGCAACCTTACTTGGCAATAAAGAACCTTTGCTCGCAAAGCCAACGGTTGGAATGATCTGGGCAGTTGTCAGCTTTTTATTAAAACTCTCAGAGAGTGTGCGTTCGTTAACCGCTTTAATACCTGGGTTAATCGATAAATTTAATTCTTTTGAAGGTGGAAGATGGCGAAAACGTAATTCCATCTGGTTATCAGATAGTTCCCAAGCACCATCCAGCTTACCTGTTTTCACATCAATTAAGTTTAAATACTGACCAAAGTCTTGGTCTGCTTGTAATGGTACTGAAAAAGTCACCACCATGGCGCTAGCACCATCAAGCTGTAATTCAGATGCATCCAACACTGTTAAGTCTTTCCCTGCGTATTTTTTTACCATTTCTTCAGTAGAAAGCTTTGGTGCTGACTTTTTTTGTTCTGCAACAGGTGCTGTTTTGGTTTGGTTTTCTGGTGCCGTAGATGACACATTTTGCTCATTTTTAGTGGTGTCTTCTATATTATCGCACCCCACTAACGCCATGACTGATGCTAATGCTATTGCAAGATAACGTTTTTTCGTTTTTAGACCCGCCAATGAAGCCCAACCTGATTGTTGTTTCATTACCGCCCGCCCTTTAATAAGTTAATTTTTTCTATTTTTTTATGGTTTTAACAGGAAGTTAAAACCCACTAGATACTAGGAAATGACTAAATTTATGTATTAGTGATGTTTTCCAATAATTATTTCTTTCATCAATATAATTTAACAGAGTGTTATAAAAACACCTATCAGACAAAACGGAAAAAACCTTTAGGAAAAAATACCGTAAGAATGTGGGATGTTTATCAATAGAAAGCAGAAAAAAGTTTATTCAAGACTATTTTTTATTTATGAGTGAGAAAAAACCACTTTCCCACTCAGATATTATTTATCAGGTATTTTTGACAGGGATAGTATCTCGTAGAAAACTGCCTAAACGGCGTTGATAAAATGGCTGGACATGCTGCGTAATAAAATGACTAACCCCTTTTTCATGTTCATTAACGATACAAAAATCAATCGATTCGTTATCTGCTAAGAAATCACACGCTAATGTCCCAGCATCATGAATAATTGCATCAATATTTTCAGCCCCCGCGGTAAATTCCAATGCAACCAACAAAATTGGGTTTTCTTCGCTAGCTTCATCCTCAACTGCCGACACTATAAACCCACGTCTTACGACTTTGTGTTGTTTAAAAAACTCAGATAGTGCATCGACAATTGCTTGTGGCTGTTCTTCTAAAGCACTTAGCTTAAGTGATGAGCCTTTTGGTACGGTTAACTCAGTATATTGGATCTCAGTTTCTTGGATAGAACTGTTATTATTCGATTGCTGCGACATTGCCATCCCCTGCTATTAAAAATAATTGCTGATTATACTCGCACTTTCATTGAGGTAAAAATCGCTTAGGTAAAAAATAGGCACGAAAAGTATTCTTCTCGTGCCCATTGTCAACCCGTGGGGGTTATTTTGATTTACTGATTAACAAGTTTGCCAGTGTTCTCACACCAATACCTGTTGCGCCTTCTGCCCATAAACTAACAGGAGACTTACGGTAAGTTGCCGAGCAATCAATATGTACCCAGTTTTGGCGATAGTTTTCAACAAAATGGGATAAAAATGCCGCCGCTGTACTTGCCCCAGCAGTATGAGATGGCGCAGCAATATTGTTGAGATCAGCAAAACCTGACGGTAGCTGCTGACGATGAAATTCAGCTAATGGTAAACGCCAAAATAATTCAAATTCCTCATTTGAAGCACTCATTAAATCAGCGACTAACTTGTCATCGAAACTTAAAACTGAATGGTAATCCCCACCTACTGCCATTTTTGCTGCACCAGTTAAGGTTGCTGCATCAATAATCAGTGTCGGGTTTTCTTTGCTCGCATCAATTAAGCCATCAGCTAACACTAAACGCCCTTCAGCATCTGTATTCATGATTTCTACGGATTTGCCATTACGGTAACGGATAATATCGCCTAACTTAAATGCGTTGCCACTCACCATGTTATCTGCAATACACAGGAACATTTTCACACGTTTTTGCAAACCGCGTGAAATCGCTAGAGCCAATGAACCTGCTAAAGTGGCAGCCCCGCCCATGTCCGCTTTCATTGAGTTCATCGAAGCAGATGGCTTGATACTATAGCCCCCCGAATCGAAGGTAATACCCTTACCAACTAGAGCTGCAAAAACTGGCGCGTTAGGGTTTGCACCTGGGTTGTAATCTAAAGCTAAGAATACTGGTGGGCGACTTGAGCCACGACCAACAGTATGAATACCCGTATAACCTTGAGCTAATAAGTCATCACCTTTGATAATGCGATAGCTAATATCTTGAGCGCCCACGGTGCAAAGTAGGTCAATAGCGCGTTTTGCTAATTGCTCTGGCCCTAATTCTTCAGCCGGAGCATTAATGACGTCACGTACCCAATCAACAGTACGAATACGGTTTTCTAATTCTTTACGGTCTTCTTCTGGTAACACAGGCCATTCAATAGTTCTAGCCCCTTTCGGTGCACGAAAACCTTGCCAAAATGCCCAACTTTTTTCTAAGTCCCAGCCCTCACCGGTTAAGGCAACATTGCGAATACCTTGCCCATCTAATTTACGGCCAGCACTTTGCACAGCACATAATTTCCCAGCGTGTTTCAGGTGGATTGTCATGCCGTTATCGCTAGAGCTTAACAATGCGCCTTCACCCCAACATGGTGCTGCTGGCTCACAAGAAATCATTACTGGCATAATTTGTTTTGTCATCGTTTTTCTCACTTTGTCTATTTTTGCGGACAGCAAAAGCCCAATAGATTGCCCGCACTTGCTGTTACCTTAACTGATAAATAATACTAGGGATATCATTATAGTGCTGATGCAAAATAAAAAAACCGAGCACTATTCTTAATAGCCACTCGGTTTTTAGATGAAAAAACCACTTATTCGAATTCATCCAGCCAAACTAACAAGATCGCTTCTAAAATTTTCTCATTCGATTTTTGCGGGTCATCATCAAACTCTTCTAAGTCGCAAATCCACTGGTGCATATCCGTAAAGCGCACGGTTTTCGGATCAACGTCAGGAAATGCATCATATAATGCTTCACCGATTTCACGGCTATTTGACCATTTTAAGCTCATACTCCCTCACTAATTTGATTATCAAGCTTTCATCTACACTTCAATGTGCAAAATAATTCGCTCGCTCTGCTACCTGTGATTGAAAGCATCAATACCGCGACAGCATGAAATATTAACAAATAGTCCAATGCTCTAAATAGTTCGCGTTGTCGCTAGGCGGCAATTGAAAGTATCTCGGGGAGCATACACAAGTATGTGACCCGAATACTTGAAAGAAGCCAACACCGCGACAGTGCGAAATATAACAAATAGTTCAATGCTCTAAATAATTCGCGTTGTCGCTAGGCGGCAATTGGAAGTATCTCGGGGAGCATACACAAGTATGTGACCCGAATACTTGAAAGAAGCCAACACCGCGACAGTGCGAAATATAACAAATAGTTCAATGCTCTAAATAATTCGCGTTGTCGCTAGGCGGCAATTGAAAGTATCTCGGGGAGCATACACAAGTATGTGACCCGAATACTTGAAAGAAGCCAACACCGCGACAGTGCGAAATATAACAAATAGTTCAATGCTCTAAATAATTCGCGTTGTCGCTAGGCGGCAATTGAAAGTATCTCGGGGAGCATACACAAGTATGTGACCCGAATACTTGAAAGAAGCCAACACCGCGACAGTGCGAAATATAACAAATAGTTCAATGCTCTAAATAGTTCGCGTTGTCGCTAGGCGGCAATTGAAAGTATCTCGGGGAGCATACACAAGTATGTGACCCGAATACTTGAAAGAAGCCAACACCGCGACAGTGCGAAATATAACAAATAGTTCAATGCTCTAAATAGTTCGCGTTGTCGCTAGGCGGCAATTGAAAGTATCTCGGGGAGCATACACAAGTATGTGACCCGAATACTTGAAAGAAGCCAACACCGCGACAGTGCGAAATATAACAAATAGTTCAATGCTCTAAATAGTTCGCGTTGTCGCTAGGCGGCAATTGAAAGTATCTCGGGGAGCATACACAAGTATGTGACCCGAATACTTGAAAGAAGCCAACACCGCGACAGCGCGAAATATGACGAGCATTAGTGTTCACGGGCGTGGTTGATCGTATATTTTGGGATCTCGACCACTAAATCTTCATCAGTCACCAGCGCCTGACAACTCAGTCGGCTCTCAGGTTCTAAGCCCCATGCTTTATCTAGCATATCGTCTTCTAACTCACTGCTTTCTTCCAATGAATCAAAACCTTCACGAACAATACAATGGCAAGTCGTACAAGCACAAGATTTCTCACAGGCATGTTCGAGTTCGATACCACTGCGTAATGCAACATTTAAAATAGACTCGCCTTCTTGTGCTTCAACAACCGCACCGTCTGGGCATAAATCACTATGAGGTAAAAAAACTATTTTAGGCATAATTATATCTCATCCACAGAATGGCCTGACAGCGCTTGGCGTATAGAGCTATCCATACGACGCGCAGCAAAATCCTGCGATTGCTTATCCAGTTGTTTAATGGCATTTTCAATTACGGCCGGGTCAGTCCCCTCGACCGCTTTAATTAACTCATTGACTGCATTATCAATTTCCGACTCTTCTGTTGGCGTCAGTAAATTGGCATCTTGCGCTAATGCACTCGTTAAACTTTCAAGCACTCTTGCCGCTTCAACTTTTTGCTCCGCTAAGCGGCGCGCATTAAGATCATCTTGCGCGTTTGACATTGAATCTTTAATCATGCTTGAAATTTCATTATCCGTTAACCCATAAGATGGCTTAACTTGAATAGAAGCTTCTACACCCGTGGATTTTTCCATCGCACTGACACTTAATAACCCATCCGCGTCAACTTGGAAAGTTACCCGAATATGTGCGCCCCCCGCAGCCATTGCCGGGATATCACGCAAGGTAAAACGCGCTAATGAACGGCAATCGGCAACCATTTCACGCTCACCTTGTACTACGTGCACGCTCATTGCCGTTTGGCCATCTTTAAATGTAGTAAATTCTTGGGCACGAGCGACTGGGATAGTGGTATTGCGCGGAATCACTTTCTCTACAAGCCCCCCCATGGTTTCTAAACCAAGGGACAGGGGAATAACATCTAGCAATAACATATCACTGTCAGGCTTATTCCCAACTAGAATATCGGCTTGGATAGCCGCGCCAATGGCCACAACCTTGTCAGGGTCGATTGAGGTCAGTGGTTCTTTTCCAAAAAAATCACCCACTTTCTGGCGAACTAATGGCACACGCGTTGAGCCCCCGACCATCACCACATTCAACACTTCTTCTGCCTCAACTCCCGCATCTTTCAATGCTCGACGGCAGGCTAACAATGTCCGTTTAACATGATTTTCAATCAATGCATTAAATTGCTCACGGTGAATTTCACCATGCCAATTAGCGACATCAATGGTCGCAGTATTTGCATCACTCAACGCAATTTTTGTTTTGGTCGCAATATTCAATAATTGACGATTTAAATGATGATCACCTTGCAGTGAAACGCCAGCTTGATTGGCAATCCACTCGGCAAGAAGTTGGTCAAAATCATCACCGCCGAGCGCTGTATCACCACCAGTCGCTAATACTTCAAACACACCACGACTTAAGCGCAAGATAGACACATCAAATGTACCACCGCCGAGGTCATAAACCGCTATTACCCCTTCTTGCCCAGAGTCTAACCCATAAGCAATCGCCGCAGCCGTCGGCTCATTGAGTAAACGTAGCACATGTAAACCAGCAAGACGTGCGGCATCTTTGGTACCTTGACGCTGTGCATCATCGAAATAGGCAGGAACGGTGATCACGACGCCATCCATTTCACCACCAAGAGTTTCTTGTGCGCGTTTAGCGAGTGTTTTTAAAATATCAGCAGAAACTTGGATTGGGTCAACTTGGCCCGCAGCAGTTTGAATAAATGGTAAACCATTTTCACTGGCACTCAATTGATAAGGTAAATCAGGATAGCGTTTTTGAATATCTGCTAATGACCGCCCCATCATACGTTTTACTGAAATAACCGTATTCACCGGGTCCTGCTCAGCTAGTTGTTTAGCTTCCCAACCAACTTGTTTGCTATTTGCTTGATAATTCACAATAGAAGGCAATAAAAAACGCCCTTGGTTGTCAGGTAATGCGGCGGCTTCACCACTTCGTACCGTTGCAATTAAAGAGTGAGTGGTTCCTAGGTCAATCCCCGCTGCTAATTTACGTTGGTGTGGAGCAGCAGTCATTCCCGGTTCACTGATTTGTAATAAAGCCATAGTCGTTTTCTCTTAAAATTCGCCTAGTAACCGTTCTTCGAGTTGCTCAGCCTGTTGCTGTAGCTTATCGAGAAAACGCAATTTACGTACGGTATCAGCGGCTTTTTCCCACTGCATGGCATCCAGTTCGGTTACCATCAACACACTTCTTGTTTGTTGCATTTGCTTGACGTTTTTCATAAACGTGCTCAGTAGTTCAAGTGCATCAGCATTATTTTCGATATTGTCTAATTCTTCACGTAATTCAAGCTGCTCCATCAAAAATGCAGTGTCATGCATGGTATGTTGTTCATTATTAATATCGAAACCATGCAATGAAAGCATATATTCCGCGCGCTTAAGCGGGTGACGAAGGGCTTGATAAGCCGCATTAATCGTTGCAGCCTTTTGAAGTGCTTGCATCTTTTCCTGTTCGGAACAAGTTGCAAAACGGTCAGGATGGTATTGACGCTGTAAATCTTGAAAGCGCTGCGTTAGCTGTTCGCTATCAATAGCGTAAACGGGAGTTAACCCGAAAAGAGTAAAATAATCCATAAGTGCTCAGTTTCTCGAACCGGTAACCAATGCCGCCAGTATTAGCAACATCGGTCGAAAATCATGCTTATATGAAGGAATTATACGTGAAAACTTTCACCGCATCCGCATTCACTGTTGACGTTAGGGTTATTAAATTTAAACCCTTCGTTTAAGCCTTCTTTTACAAAATCCAGCTCGGTACCATCAAGATAAACAATGCTTTTACCATCGACGATAACTTTAACACCTTTGTCTTCAAAAACCGTGTCTTCTTCATTGATTATATCAGCAAACTCAAGGACATAAGCCATTCCTGAACAACCAGAAGTTCTTACACCTAAACGCAAGCCTTCACCTTTCCCTCGGTTTTGTAGGAAAGATTGAATTCGCTGCGCCGCACTTTCTGTAAGAGAAATAGACATTGCAAACCTCACTTTAGAAACAAATAAGGCAGATGCTACCGATTAGTCGCATCCGCCTTCAAATTATTTTATATCCGTCATCATTGAGCTGATGAGTGTTAACTTCCCTCAGCGATATTCACCCCAAATGATTACGGATAATCTGTCAGATATAGGACGATAACTTTTGTTATTTATTAATATTGGTTGCCCTATACACTAACATTTATACCTATTTGCTTTGGCGTTTGCTTTTGTAATCAGCAATAGCAGCTTTAATGGCATCTTCAGCTAGAATTGAGCAGTGAATTTTCACTGGCGGTAATTCTAACTCTTCTGCGATTGCTGTATTTTTGATTGACTCAGCTTCATCCAAGCTTTTGCCTTTCATCCACTCTGTAACCAATGAACTTGAAGCAATAGCTGAACCGCAACCATACGTTTTAAAGCGTGCATCTTCAATAATGCCGTCATCATTTACTTTAATCTGTAATTTCATGACATCACCACAGGCAGGTGCACCTACCATACCACTGCCTACGCTTGGGTCGCTGTTGTCAAACGAACCAACGTTGCGTGGATTTTCATAATGATCGATAACTTTTTCACTGTAAGCCATTTTTTATACTCCTGAAACCGTCTGATTAATGGTGAGACCATTCGATGCTGTTAAGATCTACGCCGTCTTTAAACATTTCCCATAAAGGAGACAGCTCGCGTAAGTGGCCAATTGCGCCATGAATCATTTTGATTGCATAGTCAATTTCTTCTTCTGTCGTGAAACGACCTAAAGAGAAACGGATTGAGCTGTGTGCTAGCTCATCATTCATCCCTAAAGCACGTAGTACATAAGAAGGTTCTAGGCTTGCAGATGTACATGCAGAACCTGAAGAAACAGCCAAATCTTTCAAGGACATCATCAGTGATTCACCTTCAACATAGTTGAAGCTGACGTTCAGAATGTGCGGCGCACCGTGTTCTAAATCACCGTTGAGGTAAACTTCTTCGATATCTTTAATGCCATTCCATAAACGTAAGCGTAACCCGCGTAAACGCTCGGACTCAGATGCCATCTCTTCTTTTGCAATACGATACGCTTCGCCCATACCGACAATTTGGTGAACCGCTAATGTACCAGAACGCATACCACGCTCATGACCGCCACCGTGTTGTTGTGCCTCAAGACGCACACGCGGTTTACGACGAACGTATAGTGCACCGATGCCCATTGGGCCATACAGTTTGTGAGCAGAGAATGACATTAAATCGACTTTTAATGCGTTCAAGTCGATAGGTAATTTACCTACACTTTGAGTCGCATCAACGTGGAAGATAATCCCTTTGCTACGGCATAATTCACCGATTGCTTCGATATCCTGAATAACACCAATTTCATTATTAACATGCATAATTGAAATTAAAATTGTGTCTTCACGGATAGCATCTTTGAGATCTTGCATGGCAATTAAACCGTTGCTTTGTGGTGACAAATAAGTCACTTCAAAACCTTCGCGTTCTAATTGACGGCAAGTGTCTAAAACGGCTTTGTGTTCCGTTTTACACGTAATAATGTGATTACCTTTCTTTTTATAGAAATTGGCAGCGCCTTTAATCGCTAAGTTATCAGACTCTGTTGCACCTGATGTAAAGACGATTTCACGTGGGTCAGCACCCACTAATTCAGCTATTTGGTTACGAGCAATATCAACCGCTTCCTCGGCTTGCCAGCCAAAACGGTGAGAACGGGATGCTGGATTACCGAAGTTCCCATCCATTGTTAAACATTGCATCATTTTTTCAGCAACACGTGGATCGACGGGTGTTGTTGCTGAATAGTCAAGATAAATTGGTAATTTCATTGCTCACATACTCCAAAGGTCAATATAGCTTGCCTTTAATTTTTAAAGGTACAAATAGCGGGTGCTAGCTCTTCGTCTAAAACCTCACCAAAATGTACCGACTGCAATTTTTAATATATTTTTTAAGCACGTACATTGATAATAGATTCAGGTGTTATTCCATTTGGCATGGTTTTACGCTGTTCATTATCTTGTCTATCAGCAACAACCATGACTTCTTGGTTTTTAACCAATTCGTCAAGACTAATGCTGCTAAGGAAACTTGTGATTCTATCGCTTAAGTCACGCCACAATGCGTGGGTTAAGCAGCGGTCACCATTTTGGCAACCTTCTTTATTACCTTGACAACGAGTCGCGTCAACAGATTCATCAACCGCAGCAATGACTTCAGCAACAAAAATTTGGTCTGCGTCTCTGCCAAGCAAATAACCACCACCCGGACCGCGGACGCTGGAAACTAGCTCGTTTTTGCGTAAACGAGAGAAAAGTTGCTCAAGATAAGAGAGGGAAATTCCCTGACGTTCAGAGATATCAGCTAAAGGTACTGGACCTGACTGAGAATGTAACGCGACATCTAACATCGCTGTTACCGCGTAACGCCCTTTGGAAGTGAGTCTCATAACATATTACTCCGTGGTAAATTATAGCAAGATTGTGACATTCCTGACTAATTTAGTCAACTATTTACCTGACTATTTTACTCAAGTATTATTCACCTACTTTTACCACGAGTTTAGCCTCACTTTTTCGCCCATTTTTCCATCGACGTTAGGATACCCCTTAAGATATGTAACTCTTGAGTTTCAATGTGCGCACGGGTGAACAAGCGACGTAATTTATTCATAATTAAGCCTGGATGTGCCTTACGAATAAAACCTGACTCATGTAGAACACTCTCAAGATGGACATAAAAACGCTCAACATCTTCTGATGGCGGGTATTCTACCTCATCATCCGGCGATATTACCGCATTTTTTTCATCCATAGCCAGATAAGCCATACGAATTTCATAACTCACCAACTGAACAGCCATCGCTAAATTTAATGACCCATATTCAGGATTGGTGGGAATATATAAGTGATATTGGCATTTTTGTAACTCTTCGTTAGTCAAGCCAACACGTTCACGACCAAAAACAATCGCCACTGGCGACTCTTTTGATTGGTTTACTGATTTTACACCACACTCACGAGGCTCAACCATGGGCCACGACAATGTACGAGAGCGAGCACTAGTACCAATGACTAATTTACACCCTTCTAAGGCTTCATCGAGCGTTTTGACGATCGTGGCATTACCGATAACATCACTTGCCCCTGCGGAAAGTGCGATTGAGTGTGAATCAGGCTCAACAAGAGGATTAACAAGATAAAGATTTGAAAGCCCCATGGTTTTCATTGCACGGGCAGTCGAGCCCATATTACCAGTGTGTGAGGTCTCAACAAGAACAATACGGATATTATCTAACATGGTTTATACGTTTAATGAAAAAATTATCGGCACAGTTTAACACAAAATTGCTTATTGTGACGAACATCTATATAATTCGGCTCTCTTGTTTTTCGTTCTTTAACATTCCAGTGGAAAAAGCCCATGCATCCGATGCTTAACATCGCCATACGTGCCGCACGTAAGGCCGGTAATCACATAGCTAAAAACTATGAAATGCCTAGTAATATCAAAGTGACTCAAAAAGGCGCTAACGATTTTGTCACTAACGTTGATCAAGAATCTGAGCAGTTGATTATTGAAATCATCCGTAAGTCATATCCTGATCATACTATTATCACTGAAGAAAGCGGTGAGTTATTAGGTAAAGATAACGATATTCAATGGGTAATCGATCCACTGGATGGCACGACTAACTTCACAAAACGCCTTCCCCATTTTTCTGTTTCTATCGCTGTGCGCGTTAAAGGCCGTACTGAGGTTGCCGTTGTTTATGACCCAATGCGTAATGAACTGTTCAGCGCAGTTCGTGGTCAAGGCGCGCAACTTAATGGTTACCGCATTCGTATCGATGAAAAACGTGGCCTTGACGGAGCTATTGTCGCAACTGGCTTCCCTTTCAAACAAAAGCAACATGCTCCTGCCTATATGAAAATTATGACGGCTATGTTTGATAAATGTGCTGATTTTCGCCGCACAGGCTCCGCAGCGTTAGATTTATGCTATGTCGCATCAGGCCGTGTTGATGCATTCTTCGAAATTGGTTTAAAACCTTGGGATTTCTTAGGTGGCAAGCTGATCATGCGTGAAGCAGGTGGTATTGTGACTGATTTTGTCGGTGGCCATAACTATTTAGCTTCAGGTAACTTGGTTGCTGGTAGCCCACGAGTGGTTAAAGATATATTATCCGTTATGAAAGACGAATTATCAGAAGCCCTTAAACGCTAATTACCCCCCGTTTGAAAAAAGCCCACAACAAGTTACAGTTCAAGCTGTCTTAAGTGGGCATTTTTTTGCATGTAATTTAACGAATGTGACTTAAAATAAAATAACCCCTTTAATTAACTCACGATTATTAATAACATCTTTCTCATAGCGCTCACCAATGGTATTAAAATCAAATTGATGAGTTAACATCATCTCACTTGTTAGCTTACCTTCCGACATCAACTTCGCTACTTTATTGAAATCTTCAAGCGTTGCATTACGGCTTCCCATCATTGTGGTTTCTTTCTTATGAAAATCGGGATCTGAAAAAGATAAATTGCCTTTAAACAAGCCAACAAATACCACTATCCCACCGTGGCGAATTAAATTAACGGCGCTATTCATCGCATGCGGGTTCCCCGTCGCATCAATGACTTTTTCCGCTAACTGCCCTTGGAAATTTTCTTCAATGACAGATAAATACATTTCATCCGCTGGGTCACAGGTTGTGACTCCCAGCACCTTTTCTACGTGCTGGCGCCTTGCTGCACTGGTATCTGCAACTAACACGTTAGCACCATCTGCTTTAGCAATAGCAGCAACACCTAAACCAATTGGCCCTGCGCCCACGACCAAAACCGTATCTTGAGATTTCACTTGCGCACGCCTTACCGCGTGAGCACTAATAGAAAATGGCTCAATTAACGCCCCATCAATATCACTAACAGTATCGGCGATTGCCAATACATTATTCTCTGGGACATTTAAATACTCACAAAACCCCCCATCTTCATGTACACCTATAACTGAGATTTTTTCGCAGCAATTCGTTTTACCACTTTTACAAGCTCCACATTCGTAGCAAGCAACATAAGGCATTACCGCAACACGTTGCCCTACTTTCCACTGAGTTACATCAGAAGCGACTTCACAAATGGTCCCCGAAATCTCATGCCCTAATACGCGAGGATATTGGAAAAAAGGTTGATTTCCTCCCCATGCATGAATATCTGTGCCACAAATTCCAATAGCATGGATTTTAATTTTTACCTGACCGGCTTTGACCACTGGCTCTTCAACTTGCTGATAGACTAGCTTTTTAGGTTCCCGACAAATCAATTGCTTCATATCATCCTCCATCAATTTATCTGTCTTTTTTAATTTAAAAAACATAATCTAGATATTAAACAAGCAGATTTTGTGATTAAATGTTTTAAAATCGGTTTTAAATCGGTTTTTTAAGAATAAAAATCAATTAGAGGGACCTCAAAATGGTGAGAAGTAAAAATTTGCGCTACGCTTCTATTAATGAATTTTTAGATGCTATTCATAAAAATTTGTTAACTTCGCCTTTTCCTTCTCAATCTTCCTTAGCGGAAATGTTTAATATCAGTCGTACAACTGTCAGGCACACGATTGAATATTTACTAGAGAAAAAAATTGTTGAAAAACAAGGTAATGAATATCACGTTATTCGATACCCAAACAAAACTGATTTCTTCCCAGTTGAATCAAGCCTGCCAGATCAGCAAATTGTGTTATTCGAAAAAGCGTTTTACCAAATGATTAAACGCAAAGAACTGATGCCTGGGGATACTTTTACAGAGTTACAACTCGCCAAGAAAAGCCATGTTAACTCCAGTGTGGTTAGGGAATTTTTGGTTGAATTTTCTCGATATGGGTTAATTAAAAATACCCATAGAGGCAACTGGCACATGATGAAATTTTCTCGCGAATATGCAGAGAAACTCTTTGAATTTAGGGAGTTGCTTGAAACAAATGCACTTACGCATTTTTTAAATTTACCCGCGGATGACCACCGTTGGATTTTAGCCAAAGAATTATTACTTAAACATAGGGCATTGCGCGAAACAGTCACGATTAATTATCGTGATTTTTCCCAGTTAGACTATGAATTACATAGCCTTATTTTATCGGGAGCCAACAATCCCTTTTTTAACCAATCACTTGAAATTATTACTGTTATATTCCACTTCCAATACCAGTGGGATGAGTCAGACTTAAAAGAAAGAAACGTCCTTGCTATCGAAGAACACATGACTATTTTAAGTGCTTTAATTAGCCGTAATGATATTGTCGCGATGAATGAACTTCGTCACCATTTAGATACTGCTAAACGGACTATGATCAATTCGATACAACAGACATATGAATAACCCTATTCAATCCAAGCGCTTGATTAAAAACTAATTGAGCGCCCTATGACTTACTATTATTATTCCCTCCTCCACGTTTAACCTGAATTTTTCACTAAAAAAACAATAGAATCATAAAAAACCAATCATCCTCACTTACCCAAAAAATAATATATTTCTTAATTATCATATAATTATATAAAAAATAATAATAATCACCATTTTAACAAAGATAAAAACCATGTTTTTAATTGATAAAAAACACATTAAAAACACCAAAAAGCCATTGACCCCACAAAATTGATGCAATTAATAGTCCGTAAAAAAAAATACTTCTAGTCTGAACCCACACCAGATGAATAATACACATAATAACTCGAGGAATAGTCATGGATAATTACCTGAATCGGCAATCAATGGCTAATAAGCAGTACCCAGAAAAAATTCTTCAGTTTGGGGAAGGTAACTTTTTACGGGCATTTATTGACTGGATGGTTGATCAACTGAATGAAAAAACAGACTTTAATAGCGGCATAACAATTGTCAGGCCGATTGATTCAACACACCCGTCAATCAATGAGCAAGATGGTTTATATACCGCCATCACTAGGGGAATCAACGAACAACAACAAAGTGTTTCAAATGTCAGGATCATCAATTCCGTTAATCGCGAAATTCTTATTTATTCTGAATATGATAAATTTTTAAGTTGTGCGGAAAACCCAGACTTACAGTGGGTTTTTTCCAATACGACCGAAGCGGGTATTGTTTATAAACAAGATGTTTGCTTGGACGATAGGCCTGCAAGTAGTTTTCCTGCAAAATTGACTCAATTTCTTTTCCACCGTTATCAGCATTTCAATGGTGATAAAAGCAAAGGATTGATAATCATCCCTTGTGAATTAATCGATTATAATGGTGAAAAATTAAAAGAATTTATCAATAAACACGCAGAGGACTGGAATCTACCTAATGATTTCATCATGTGGCTGAATAACCACAATACCTTTTGCTCTACGTTAGTTGATAGAATAGTGACAGGTTATCCTAAAAATGAAATCGGTAAATTAGAAAAAGAGTTAGGTTATAAAGATAAGTTTTTAGTTACCGCTGAATATTTTTATCTATTTGTTATTCAAGGACCAAAAGAATTAGAGAAAAAACTGAAATTAAATGAATTGCCATTAAACATAAAGATTGTCGATGACATTAAACCTTACAAAGAGCGTAAAGTCGCTATCTTGAATGGCGCACATACCTCAATGGTACCTGTCGCTTATTTAGCAGGAATTAAAACTGTACGTGAGGCCACATCTAACCCCATTTTATTATCCTTCACTAAGGATTTAATCGGTAACGAAGTGATCCCTGTGTTATCTCAAGACCCTACGGAGTTAAATGCTTTCGCATCCGCAGTTATCGACCGTTTTAACAACCCATTTATAGAGCATGAATTACTCTCTATCGCTCTTAATTCATTAACCAAGTTTAAAACTCGGCTATTACCTCAATTAATCTCTTATTCTAACCAATACAATCAAATCCCTTATTGCATTGCATTCTCACTCGCGGCATTGATTGTTTTTTATCGCGGGCAGTTTAATCAATTATCAATCCCATTGAATGATGATGATTATTTGCTCAAACGTTTTAAAGAATGGGATAGCCTCTATGATTCGGATACAAGGCAGTTAACCCAAAATGTCTTAGCAATGTCTGATTTATGGGGCTTAAATCTCAATGAAATTCCACAATTACAGGAAGATGTTTGCCAAAAAATAAATGCTATTCTGCATAATGGCACTGAATCCACTTTACGTGAAAGATATAAAAAAACTATTTAAAACAATAAATCCCCCTACAGGAGATACTTTTATGAAACTGAGCACATTGAACGGGAAGAAAATTCTTAGCTTAACACTCAGCACTATGATTTTAATGGGCAGTATGGCTGGTTCAGCTTTTGCTGATGCTAAATATAAATTAAAAGTTGCCTACGAAAATAATCCAGGCGAACCTTTTGACTTAGCAATCCATGAATGGGCAAAAAAATTCAATGAAAAAACAAATGGTGAAGGTGAATTAATCCCTTACCCAAGTTCACAATTAGGTTCTAAGAAAGATGTCATAGAACAAATGAAATTAGGTAGCCCATTAATTACTCTCGCTGATGGCGCTTTCTTCTCTGACTATGTCCCTGACTACGGTATTATGTTTGGTCCTTATTTAGGCCTTTCCTATCAAGATATTTTTAAATTAAATGCTTCACCTTGGTATGGCAATTTAGAACAGCAGTTGGATAAAAAAGGCCTGCATGTTGTATCTAAAGATTGGTTATATGGGTCACGTCATATTCTCGCGAATAAAATGATAAAAACGCCGGATGACTTAAAAGGTTTAAAAATCCGTGTACCAAATAATAAAATCCAAATTAAAGGCTTAGAAGCGATGGGAGCAACTCCAACACCATTACCTTTAGCTGAAGTTTATACCGCACTTAACCTTAAAATTATTGACGGTGCAGAAAACCCAATTCCTGTTTTATATGGCCAAAAACACCATGAAGCAGCGAAATTTCTTATCCTAACGGGCCATGTAGAAAACGTCACTAACTTAGTCATGGGAAGCAAAACCTACAGTAAATTACCTGAAAATATTCAACAAGCTTTGGTTGAATCAGGAAATGAAGCTGGCCAATATTTAACTGAATTAGTTCTAAAAGAAGAAAAAGAAATTATTGAAAAAATGAAGAATGAAGGGGTTACCGTCGTTGAAGTTGACCGTGAGCTTTTCAAAGAAAAATCTAAGCCATTCTATAATGAATTCCCAGAGTGGTCTGCAAATTTATACCAGCAAACACAAGATATTATTAATAATTAACCATCATGATTGGCGGTATATTCCGCCAGTCTTTTCACAATAATAAGGTTAGCTATTATTCTTGCAAGGATCTTCTATGTTTAAATTTCTGGGGAAATTAAGTGATATTGTATCATCACTCGCCGTCGCAGCGATTGTGATGATCACTATTCTTGCTGTGTTCATGCGTTGGCTTCTTAATGACCCTTTAATGTGGAGTGAAGAAGTTTTAATTATTTGCTACATCTGGCTTGTCATGATCGGTGCCGCTTCGGCCGCAGGTAAAAGAATGCATGTCAGTATTGATGCCATCACCTCTTTATTTCCTGAAAAAATACAGTTAGTTATCGCAGTATTCACCCATATTATGGCTATCATTGCTTTATCAATTTTCGGTTACCTTGGATACGAACTGTCTATTATTGCAGAAGATAAGATAACCCCAATTATTGGTGTTTCTTATTATTACATCGACCTCTCTGTTCCTATTGGTGCATCCATCATGGTGTTATTTTCAATTCAACATTTGTTGGAAGATATGAGCAAATTAATTAAAGGGGATAAACCATGTCAGTAGTTATCGCCTGTATTGTATTAATTTTCTGTTTTTTAATTAACGTCCCTATATTCTTAAGTGTATTAATCGCTTTACTCACTTATTTCTTTTCTGTTGGTGATATTTCTCCATTAATCGCCGTACAGAGAATTATTGGTGCAGGGGAAAACGTAACCTTACTAGCTATTCCTTTTTTTATTTTATTAGGAAATTTATTAAATTACACTGGAATAACCAGTCGAATGCTAAAATTCACTGGCACTTTATCCGGCCACTACCCTGGAGGTCTTGCTCAATCAAACGTATTGTTAAGCACCATGATGGGTGGGCTATCAGCATCTAACCTTGCAGACTGTGCAATGCTGTCTAAAATGCTAGTGCCTGAAATGACGAAATTAGGCTATGGAAGGAGTTTTTCTGCTGCTGTGACAGCCGCTGGTTCACTCATAACCCCAATTATTCCCCCTGGGATAGCCCTTATTATTTATGGGTTTGTTGCTGACGTTTCCATTGGCAAAATGTTTATGGCTGCAATTATTCCTGGCCTTATGTGCTGCCTTGCCTTAATGGTTACTATTTATTTGATTGCCAAGAGACGTGGCTATAAACCAGCAAGAGAAAAAGGACCAACTTGGTCAGAGGTATACCAAACCGGTAAAGGCGCAATGTCAGCTTTCTTGTTGGTTCTTGTGATCATTGGTGGAATTAGGTTTGGTATTTTTACCCCAACAGAAGCTGGTGCAATTGCTGTACTTTATGTCATCGTTATTGGTACCTTCTTTTATCGCGAAATGAAGTTAAAAGATATCGCCGCTTCGTTTCTCGAAACAGCTCGTTCAACCGCGAGTATTATGCTAATCATCATGACATGTTCCGCATTAGCATGGGTATTGACGAATGAGCAAGTAGCACAAGATGTCGCGCGAATGATGACCAATTTTTCTGACAATCCTTATGTATTTTTAATGATAGTCAATGCGGTTCTGTTAATTCTAGGCATGTTCATTGAAGGTAATGCCGCGATTATTGTGCTCGTTCCTCTATTAATGCCAACGGTGAAATTACTCGGTATCGACCCAATCCACTTTGGTATTGTGATGATATTGAATTTGGCTATTGGTTGTTTAACGCCACCAATGGGAACAGTGATGTTTGTCGCGACGTCTATCACAGGTGTGCGTATTGCTGACTTTATTCGTGAAGTATTACCGTTATTCTTCGCATTAATTGTTGTTTTATTACTAGTGACATTTATGCCTGTATTTACAACATTCTTACCAAGCTTATAAAAATAATACTAACTTTAGATGGCAAGTAGCTCAGAAAGCTACTTGCCCATTTTAATTAAGTGTTTTTATTTAAATTAATATAAATGAAATGCAGCAAGAATACGCATATTCACTTCACTACTTGACAACAGACTCCCTCGTAACTATTCACCATTACGGCTGAGCAACAATTTTGGGTCGAATAAATATGGCAGGAATAGCAAGAAGAGCCATTAAATAGAAAACCACACCATGATGGGCTGGAACGCGCTCATAAATATAACCAACAATAATTGTAAGCACAGCTAACCCACCACCGGTGGCTAGGGCAGAATACACCCCTTGTAACGGAATGATTTCATTTTCTTTACGCGCACTAATAAAACGCATCGCGGCTAAATGGCAAACCGTAAAGGTACCACTGTGCAGTATTTGTATAATGATTAATACTGGTAAACTGGTAAATGCCCCCATTAAGCCCCAGCGAATCACCCCACAAAATGCAGATAAGAGTAATAGATTACGAGCACTCCAACGCCTAAATAAACGGTGGCTCAACATAAAAACTATCACTTCTGCGACAACACCCAGTGACCACAAATTACCTATTACTAAATCTGAATAGCCCGCTTCTTTCCAAAATAGGGACGCAAACCCATAATAAGCTGCATGTGCACCTTGCAGCAGCGTTACGCAAACTAAAAACTTCACGATGTTCTTATCTGCAATTAATTGCTTAAAGGAAAGCTTATCATCGCCCTCTACTTTGGCAGCTCCAGTCGGCATGATAGCGGGTTTTAACATTGACCCTAGCAATAATGCTAAGCAACTTATAATCAAAGCAACCATAATGGACTGATGACCCCAGACTCCCGCCAAATAGCCCATTAAAGATGAGCCGATAATAAATGCGATAGAGCCCCAAACACGGATTTTGCCATAATCGAATGAAAATTGTTTTTGCCAAGTGCCAGCCAACGAATCCCCTAATGGAACCATTGGTGCAAAGAACAAGTTAAACCCTATCATCACAAATAATAACCATGCCCAATGGGAACCAAAAGCAAAACCAACAGAGAAAATTAATGAGAGACCTGCTAGCAGTCGTAGTGCCATGATGAGTTTTGAGGGCTCTTTAACGGAAGGAGTAATAAACATTGCACCTAGGAAGCGAGCTGTTAGCCCGACACCGAGTAAAACCCCTATCATTTCTGCATCAATACCCTCGCCCTGTAGCCACACAGACCAAAATGGTAAAAAAATACTATACGCAAAAAAATAGGTAAAATAGTCAATAGCTAACCAACGTGTTGATGGAATGACCATCACCCCTCCCTTTTTTCAATGCAAAAAACCCGCTCATACAAACATGTAGAAGCGGGTTTAGGTAATTAAATATTGTTTATATTATGCGTAAACCGGGTATTTTTTGCAGATTGTTAATACTTTTTGTTTCACGCTTTCAATGGTCGCTTCGTCATTGAGGTTGTCTAGAATATCACACATCCAGCCAGCTAGCTCACCTGCTTCCGCTTCTTTAAAACCACGACGTGTAATTGCTGGAGAACCAATACGTACACCAGACGTTACGAATGGGCTTTTCGGATCGTTTGGTACGCTGTTTTTGTTAACAGTGATATTAGCGCGGCCAAGAGCTGCATCAGCATCTTTACCAGTAATACCTTTATCAACTAAATCAACTAAGAATAAGTGGTTTTCAGTTCCACCAGACACAACTTTATAGCCACGTTTTTGGAAAACGTCGACCATGGCTTTCGCATTTTTCGCCACTTGCTGCTGGTAAACTTTGAACTCTGGCTCCATAGCTTCTTTCAACGCAACCGCTTTACCTGCAATCACATGCATTAAAGGGCCACCTTGAGAACCTGGGAATACCGCAGAGTTGATTTTTTTGTACATCTCTTCGTCGCCACCTTTAGCAAGGATCAAACCACCGCGAGGGCCTGCTAAAGTTTTATGGGTCGTTGTTGTGACAACATGAGCGTGAGGAACTGGGTTTGGATAAACACCAGCTGCAATAAGACCTGCAACGTGAGCCATATCAACAAACAGATAAGCACCAATGCTATCTGCAATTTCACGCATTTTAGCCCAATCAACCACACCTGAATATGCAGAGAAACCGCCGATAATCATTTTAGGTTGATGTTTTACTGCTTGTGCTTTGATATCGTCGTAGTCAATTTTACCGCTCTCATCAATACCATAAGGAACGATATTATATAACTTACCCGAGAAATTAACTGGCGAACCATGCGTCAAATGCCCACCGTGTGCAAGGTTCATACCTAACACTGTATCGCCCGGTTGTAATAAAGCCATGTAAACAGCAGCGTTTGCTTGTGAACCAGAATGCGGCTGTACGTTTGCGTAATCAGCGCCAAATAATTCTTTTGCACGGTCAATCGCTAATTGCTCAACGACGTCAACGTACTCACAACCGCCGTAATAGCGTTTACCTGGGTAGCCTTCTGCATATTTATTGGTTAGCTGAGAACCTTGAGCCTGCATGACTCGTGGACTGGTATAGTTTTCAGAAGCAATTAATTCAATGTGTTCTTCTTGACGTTGTACTTCTTGCTCCATTGCTTCCCATAGTTTTGGATCATAGTCTGCAATATTCATTTCACGCTTTAACATTCGCTTCTCCTGCCTCAGCAATTCAATAGGTTGAAAATCGATTCATCGCAATAACACACAGTGTAAACTCTTTTTCTCTGTTGAGATAGCCCTAAAGAAAAAATATACGCAAACGATTGCATTAATTTTTTTCACTTCATTTGCTTCTTAAGGCTTCACTATAAAATAGCCCAAATTTTATTTTTTGACGCAGAGATCGCTGAATTTGCAAGCCCCTTCTCATTATGTGTTTATTTCAGTCATATTTTCCACGTTTGAGTATTTACTTGTTACCTTAAATATTATAAGTTGTATTTAAAATACATGTTTATAAATAAACTTTGTGTCTCTCAAATAAAAGTACGTTTATTACGGTGAAATAACGCTATCTAAATGAAAATATGCAATATATTTTCAAGTAGCTGAAAAATACATCATCGCGATGAACACTAAGGGAACATGAAAATAATTCAGGAGCACCTGTATGTTAGATAGCCAAACCATTGCCATTGTTAAATCAACTATCCCTGCCATTGCTGAGACAGGCCCCAAACTTACCGCCCATTTTTATGACAGAATGTTTAAACAACATCCTGAACTAAAAGATATTTTCAATATGACTCACCAAATGAATGGTGACCAACGCGAAGCCCTATTCAATGCTATTTGCGCTTATGCCGTCCATATTGAAACACCTGAAGCACTGGTTTCTGCCGTGGAAAAAATCGCACAAAAACACGTGAGTTTAAATATCAAACCGGAGCACTACCCAATTGTTGGGGAAAACTTACTGGCAGCTATCGATGAATTACTTAACCCAGGTCAAGAAGTGCTTGATGCATGGGGAAGAGCTTATGGTGTATTAGCGGATATTTTCATTGGTCGTGAAGCCGCAATTTACCAAGAAAACTCAGATAAAACGGGGGGATGGGAAGGCCTACGGGAATTTAAACTAAAACAAAAACAGCCACAAAGTGATGTCATCACCAGTTTTGAATTTGTCCCTGTCGATGGCAAACCCGTCGCAAATTACCGCGCAGGGCAATATATTACAATCTATGTAAATAGTGATGATTTTGAAAACCAAGAAATTCGCCAATATTCATTAACTACTGCACCTAATGGTCATAGCTATCGTATCGCCGTAAAACGCGAAGACCAAGGCGCTGTTTCTAATTTCTTACACCAGCAATTAAATGAAGGTGATAGCGTATTATTGGCCCCTCCTTGTGGTGATTTCTTTATCGATGTTGATAACCAAACCCCTGTCACGTTAATTTCTGCGGGTGTAGGTTTAACCCCGATGTTGAGTATGCTTAACCACCTCACAGAACAAGGGCACGATGCACAAGTTAATTGGTTACATGCGGCTGAAAATGGGGCTGTTCATGCTTTTAGCCATGAAATACAACAACTGATGGCAAAACAAAAAGCGGGGCAATCTGCCATTTGGTTTAATCAACCTCGTACAACTGATCGGGCTGGCTTTGATTATCAATTCCAAGGTTTAATGGACTTAGAGCAAGTTCGTGAATGGATTGAGCAACCAAACATGCAGTTTTACTTCTGCGGCCCAGTCGGTTTTATGCAACATGTTGGTAAACAGTTAGTTTCAATGGGGGTTGATGCCAATGCTATTCACTATGAATGTTTTGGCCCACATAAGGTTCTGCCACTCAACTAATTGATAAAAAAATGCTCTTCTCGTGAGAAGAGCATTTCTTGAGATGCATTAACGCATTAAAATTGCTTTAATCACGTTTTAAAGCTCAAGCGGCTTAGTTTTCTCGCAATTTAGCGGTAACGGGTTCATCTAACAAATACACTGTTTTAATCCCATTCCTGTGTATTTTCCGTTACCGCTTTTTCCTTCTATGTTTAAATCGCTTCTTCGTCCTGTTCACCCGTACGGATGCGGATCACCCGGGCAACGTCATAAACAAAGATTTTACCATCACCAATTTTACCGGTTTGCGCGGTTTGCATAATGGTTTCGACACAGTTTTCGACTATATCGTCCGGAACTACAATTTCAATTTTTACTTTAGGGAGGAAATCGACCATATATTCTGCACCGCGATACAGCTCGGTATGCCCTTTTTGGCGACCAAAGCCTTTCACTTCAGTAACAGTCATCCCAGTTATTCCTACTTCAGCCAGAGCTTCACGAACATCATCAAGTTTAAATGGCTTTATAATTGCATCAATTTTTTTCATAAATAGTCCCTGTTATGACCAGTTTTTACGGCCAAAACCTGAGGTGATCGGATAACGGCGATCTTTCCCAAAATTACGCATGGTAATACGCGGCCCAATAGGAGCTTGACGGCGTTTATATTCGTTAATATCAACAAGGCGTACAACTTTACGCACCATGTCTTTATCAAAACCTAACTTAATTAAATCATTAACGGAGAGATCTTTTTCGACATAACCTTCAAGTATCGCATCCAAAACGTCATAAGGCGGTAGGCTGTCTTGGTCTAACTGGCCTGGAGCAAGTTCCGCAGAAGGAGGCCTATCAATGACACGTTGAGGGATAGCTGGCGATATTGTATTACGATATTTAGCTAACTCAAAGACGAGGGTTTTAGGCACATCTTTTAATACATCAAATCCCCCAGCCATATCGCCATATAATGTTGAATAGCCCACGGCCGATTCACTTTTGTTACTTGTGGTCAACACTAAACGACGGCGTTTATTAGAGATTGCCATTAGAATAACAGCTCGGCAACGTGCTTGTAGGTTTTCTTCTGTTGTATCAGCTGCTGTACCTTCAAACATAGGTGCTAATTGTGCCATGAATGCATCAAACATTGGCTCAATAGAAACAATATCAAATTCAACTCCGAGCAGCTCAGCTTGTTCTTTGGCATCATGGATGCTCATTTCAGAAGTATAGCGGAAAGGCATCATCACTGCCTGTACATGCTCTTTACCTATTGCATCTACGGCAATAGCAACAGTCAGCCCTGAGTCTATCCCCCCAGACAACCCTAAAATGGCACCGTTAAAGCCATTTTTAGTGATGTAATCACGTGTTGCCAATACCAACGCTTGGTAAACTTGAGCCACTGAGTTCGTTTCTTCTTGAGCCCCACCATCAGTCACCAATACCAAATCTTCAAAATGGACTGTCGCTACTTGTTCTTCAAACTCAGCCAACTGGTATACTTGTTTACCTTTATTCGCCAATACCTTAGAACCGCCATCGAATACTAGTTCATCTTGACCACCGACTTGATTGAGATAGACGATAGGCATATTAGTACGTTGGCAATGATCGACCAGCAAGTCACTACGAATATGTTCTTTGTGAATATCATAAGGTGAAGCATTTATCGTGAGTAATAACTCAGCACCGGCGCCTTTAACGGCATCCACTGGCTCGTCATACCAAATATCTTCACAAATCAATAACCCAATGCGATAACCTTTAAACTCGACTACGCAGGTTTTTTCATCAGCCGTGAAATAACGAGGCTCATCAAATACACCATAATTTGGCAGTTCTTGTTTAAAATAACGTGCGTGTAATTTGCCTTGGTAAAAAAATGATAACGCATTATAGATTTCATCGTTTTCATACCATGGGTGACCGACGATAATTGCTGTAGCAGAACTGGCTTTTTGTAGGCGTTCAAGTTGTGCGAGGCAACGGTCTTCAAAATCACCACGGAAAATCAAATCCTCCGGAGGATACCCAGTCAGTGATAACTCTGAAAACATAACGATATCAGTGTGACCTGCTTGTTCTTTTACAACTTGCAGCATGCGTTCACAATTGCCTTCAATATCACCGACTAGCCAGTTAAGTTGTGCTAGCGAAATGTTAAGCTTACGGCTCATAAGGTGTTTTTTCTCCCGAAGCATGAATATGGATTGCTCTATTGCACATAATTTGTTCGATAAAATTCATGCGGTCAATAATTTTCATTTATTCTTTAAAATCATTGGCTTCTAAATCATGACGACCAAGTAATTTATAAAATTCTGTACGATTTCTCCCTGCCATTCTAGCAGCTTGAGTCACATTCCCCTTCGTCATTTGTAATAACTTACGCAAGTAATTTAGTTCAAACTGATTACGCGCTTCAACAAAAGTCGGGAGGGCCGTATTTTCCCCTTGCAGAGCCTGACTGACAAGCGCTTCACTAATAACAGGAGACGTGGTGAGTGCAACACATTGTTCAATGACGTTGACTAGCTGACGCACATTTCCTGGCCAACTCGCGGTAATAAGGCATTTCATCGCATCACTGGAAAAACTGCGTACAAACGGTTTATGGCGAGATGCTGACTCACGTAATAAATGATTAGCTAATAATGGGATATCTTCAGAGCGTTCATTCAACGCAGGAATACGTAGATTAACTACATTCAAGCGGTAATAAAGGTCTTCTCTAAACTCATTTTTTTCCATCGCTTTCGGTAAGTCACGATGAGTGGCAGATAAAATTCGTACATCAATATCTAAATCACGGTTACTTCCTAAGGGGCGTACTTTGCGCTCTTGCAACACTCGCAATAATTTGACTTGCAATGGCATTGGCATATCACCAATTTCATCCAAAAATAAGGTCCCACCACTAGCAGCGAAAAATAACCCCTCACGATTACTCACCGCGCCTGTAAATGCACCTTTAGCATGGCCAAAAAGTTCAGACTCTAATAATTGCTCAGGTAATGCGCCACAGTTAATCGCAATAAATGGCTTACGAGCACGAGGGCTTGCTTTATGGATTGCTTGAGCCAATACTTCTTTACCTGTACCACTTTGCCCATTAATTAATACGCTTACATCTGACTGAGCAACCATATGGGCTTGCTCTAGTAAACGGATCATTAAAGGGCTGCGAGTCACAATACCAGAGCTCCATTCCTCATCACTTATTGGGGTTGATGAAAGCGCAAGAGCTTCGTCGATGGCTTTATATAGTGCATCTTTATCAACGGGTTTAGTTAAGAAACTAAATACCCCTCGTTGTGTAGCCGCAACAGCATCAGGAATAGAGCCGTGTGCCGTTAATATAATAACGGGCATATTCGGATGGGCTTTTTGAATTTCATCAAATAACGCCATGCCATCCATTTCATCCATTCGTAAATCGCTGATCACTAAATCTAATTTTTCTTTTTGTAATATTTTTAGTGCTTCAGGCCCGCTTTCTGCCGTAATGACTTTAAAACCTTCACTACTTAAACGCATTCCGAGTAGTTTAAGTAGACTTGGGTCGTCATCCACTAACAGTAAATTTGCCGATTTACGGTTTGTCATTAGGTTCATTCTCCGATGAAGGCTGTTCTACAGATGAGCCCGATGTGTTACTTGGCTGCTGGCTCTCTGAAGATGTAGGTTTTTCCCCTTCTACTGCATTCTCGACTTCTTTTTCTGTTTCATTAGTACTTTTTTTGCGTGAAGAAAGTTGGCGTTCAATATCCGTTAAGTTTTCTAATTTTCGCGCAGTCGTGTTCAACTCAAAAGCCAGCTTGGCATTGTCTTCCTTTAGGCGGTCGAGTTTACTGTCCATTTCTTGCTGCAAACGCTTATAACGCGAACCTGCATCAGAAAGGTTAATAATTTGCACTTGTTGTTCACGCCATAGCTGCAATAAGGGGCGTACCCCTGTTGGAAAACTCAAACTATAGGTATTAATGCTATCAAGCATTTTTCGCCTTTCAGCAATGCTGGGGTCTGCTGAATTTAATAAGATATTTTGTTGAAATGCCGTCGACCAATCCGTCACCGTTATTTGATTAGCATCAGTTCGAGCCTGAGTCATATCAACCCTATCAGCACAATCCATCATACGTAACCAAAACAAGGCGTTTTCACGAGCTGCTAGCTGGTCATTATCCCAAATAGTTTCACAAGATGCATAGCGATAGTCAGTCACTTTAACTTCAGGTACAACAACTTGTGACAGTGTTTCAAGGGGGGATTGCCCATCTTTCGTAACACAACCTGTTAAAAAAAGGCCAAATAAAACCACCCCAATATGTGTAGTTGTACGTCTCATCACGTAACTAACCACCTGCTTTTGTTTATTAAACGCGACTTTATTACAAAGTACGGTTAAAAGTTCTGTAGACCGATTTACCATTATTCATTCTCTGCTGTTAGAGGCAGTTCAATTCTAAAACAAACATCTGCTGATTTATGAGGCACCAAGGAGAGCTCTCCCCCCATTTGTTTGATGCAATCCTGTGCAATACTTAGCCCTAATCCACTTCCTTTAACAGCACCTTTTCTTTGTAATGAACCTTGATAAAAAGGCTCAAATATCATGCTTTTTTCAGAATCTGGGATTGGAGTACCTGTATTAGCAACTTCAATCAGAAGTTTATTGTCTATCCTACGACTAGAAACCCAAATATTACCTGATTCGCTGCCATAGTGCACCGCATTGGAGTAGATATTATCGATTACACGCCCAAGAAGTGTCGGTTCTGCTAAGCAACTTTCAACTTTTAGACGCACGTCCGTTTTAATATTTTTCGCTCTCGCCGGTAAATTATGTGCATTTACAATATCGTCAATCAGCTTTTGCAAATCGACTAATTGTGCTTCAGGTGGGTTATCTACCAATTTGCGATTATAATCAAGAAGTTGTTCAATAAGTTGCTGAAGGTGCTTACTGCTATGATCTAAGATTTCGACAACTTCCCTTTGGGAGACCGTTAATGGCCCAGCAACCTCATCCGCAAGAAGTTCTGTTCCCTCACGCATACTGGCTAAAGGCGTTTTTAATTCATGTGAAATATGACGCAAAAATTCATGGCGTTGAGATTCAAGCCATGCCAAACGTTCGCTCAACCAGATGATCCGCTGAGCAATAGTACGCAGCTCTCGAGGGCCTTTAAAGCGTTCTATATTGCTCGCCAAGGTTCGACCAGTACCGAGGCGGTTAATCATTCGCTCAATAACCTTCACCGGACCAATAATCATCCTTGTGAATAAAGTGACCAGTAATGCGCTCAATAAAAAGAGGATTAAACTTTGCCAACCAAATAATTGCCCTTTATTGGCAATTGCTTTTTGTAATTGCTCTCCACGACTAAAAATCACATTTCTTGTTTCTTGAATTAAAAGTGCATTTTCAGCGGAAAATTGTTCCAATGCTTGAACAACTTTCTGGGTTGGTTCGTTATTTTCACAAGTAACTGCTTTAAGTTGCCCTAATATTTTAGACAGGTTAGAGGTATCTGAGTCTTTCGGTAAAATCGTCTTTTGGCGCTCAAGCATCTGTTCATAGTCAACAAATTGCTTTTGATACTGTGTCTGTAGTGTCGCATCTTGTAAAACACAATATTGCCGATAACTACGCTCCATTTCCAAGGCGAGACTACTCATGACCTCACTGCGCCTTGCGTCAAGCAATGTGGTCTTATTGATATCGGCTGCTTGATTACTCAGTTGCTCTAAGCTTTGGTAAGCCTGATAAGCTAACACTAAGAGTGGTAATAATACCAACCAGAATGCCATAACAACCAATTGGCGCAAGGAGCGCGGGAAAAAACGCCATTTACTCAATGCATTCATCTCATACTCATTAAACGTTTTTTAATGGTAACAGAACTCTTTGTAGGACGGGTAGTTGAATCACAATTCTGTATACCGCAATGTTGAAATCAGACTAAGTGTATAATGTGATAGCAATCAACATGCCAACCTCTCTAAATAAAGGTCGAGGCTTTTTAGCCACGCATATCTATTGATAAATAAATAGCAAAAGCGCATTTCAACAACCAATCACTTAAGATGATCTTTGGGGAAACTACACTGAGATAGCAACGCAGCGGTTCGAAAGATTGGGGGAGATAAACAGGAAGGCGGGATAGAGTATTGGACTCTACCCCGCCAGCGATGGATTACTTCTTTTATATGACTATGTCTTTACAATAAAGATAATCATATAGGTGGTGCCTCACTCAACGTGTCGCCCTGTGTTTGATAAGGCCCGAAGGCGAGTATCTGTGCTGTTGGACGGTAGGCACCTTACTTTGGCGTCATTCTTGCTTTATGTGGTATGTACCCAACTAATTATGGACCTACATAATAAATTGAATGAGCAACTGAGTATTATTATGCACAAGCCATGCCAACTTTTCAAGAAAACACTCATCACTTTGAATAATAACAAAAAATATATTCAATCATTCTTTTGCGGGATTTAAGTACACAAAAATAGTGTTCTCCATTCATCGTATTGTCGCTAATTTAAGACACTCTAGCACCAAAAATAAAATAACCTTAAATATCAAGAAGATAAATGTCTCCATTTGGCGACAGCGGCAATACTGGTTTGTCGTTAATTTTACACACCCCGTATTAGAGGGGGAAAAACCTAGTTAACCCTATTGATATTTCAGTTAAGTTACATTAAATATATTTATATTTTATGTGTGAAATAAAATATTAACTCTAATTTGACAATCCATAACAAAGCAGATAATCAAAAAAATAATTACTTATAATACATTAAGATAAGAAATTCTCGCATTTTCTTTTTATATGGTTTGCTTTTTCCGCAAAGTAATACAATACTTAAAAAGAACAAATCAATTGACCTTTTTTTAAACAATAATAGGATGTCAAATGAAAGACTCTTCAACGGTAACTAACAAACCAGATGACCTCAGTGCTGGCGTATACGTTTTACAGCAAACAATTGGTTTCATGTTTCAAGCTGCATTACGTGCAGCTGCAAAACTTAATTTAGCTGAACACTTAGAGAGTGGCCCCAAAACGTCAGAGCAGCTAGCACAAGAACTCGGTTGCAGAGAAAGAACAATTCGCCAAATACTGCGCCTGCTTGCCAGCCACCGGATTTTTACCTCTCTAGGTGACTCGCGTTTTGCCTTAAACCCTGAAGCCGAATTTCTAAAGGCTGATCATCCATTTTCATTACGCCAAGCGATACTCATGGTAACAGACCAAACATTTTGGATGCCGTCTTATCAATTAAGTGATATCGCATTAAAAAAACCGGTATTTGAAGATTTATTTGGCGGTAGTTTCTTTGAATATTGGGAAAAAAATGCCAACTTACCCGACAACTTCCATAATGGTATGTCATCATTTTCAGCGATAGAAAATAACTCTGTAGTTAGGCATTATGATTTCAATGAAAATATTGTTGTAGCTGATATTGCGGGTGGCTTTGGTGGTTTACTTCTCGAAGTACTGAAAAACAACCCAACAGTTCAAGGTATTCTATTTGATAGGGAACATGTTTTAGAAAATAATATCTTACACTTATTAGAAGATGACTCTCGTTGGGAAACTTGCCCCGGTTCTTTCTTTGAAAAATGCCCAGAAGCCGATATATTTTTACTTAAGTATATCAGCCATGACTGGCCAGATGACAAAGTTGTTGAGATCCTAAAAACTATCCGCCGTGCCATGAAGCAATCATCTAAATTACTCTTGATCGATTGTGTTATTGGTGATGATGACAAACCCTATTTTGGCAAAGAATTGGATTTACTCTGTATCAACCTTTCCGCGGATGGCGGCGGGCATACAAAAGCAGAGTTTGAAGCGCTATTTGCCAAGTCTGGGTTAAAACTTAACCGAATCATCGACACGGATACCCACGTTTATATCATTGAAGTATTGCCTGTTTAATCATCTAAGTAAGGGCTAACTCTTCAGGTAATAAAGCATTAAGCCTTAGTTTTATTACCTTGTACGATTAAGTCATTGCCTATTGTGGGCTCGCCTTCCCTACTCCTTTTATACTCTGCTTTTCTGATGAATATCAGAATTCTAAATGATGTTTATAGATTATCCTTTCCCATCTTGATATAAGACTGAGTAACACACTACACATTAAAATAATAAAGCCAAATGATAAAAATCGCCTTAATTGATGACCATATTGTTGTACGGTCTGGGTTCGCTCAATTGCTTACCTTAGAAAGTGATATTTCAGTGGTTGGGCAATATGCAAATGCCCAAGAAGCTTGGCCAAACCTAATTAACCTTGATATAGATGTGGCCATTATGGACATTTCTATGCCTGATGAAAACGGCTTGCAATTACTCACGCGTCTACGCCAGAAAAAGCCCGACTTCCGTACAATTATTTTAAGTATTTATGACACGCCGGCTTTTGTTCAAAGTGCGTTAGATGCGGGGGCTAGCGCTTATTTAACGAAACGCTGCGGACCAGAAGAATTAGTCCAAGCTGTTCGTTCTGTCCATCAGGGAGGTTGCTACCTATGTTCAGATGCCATGAGAGCTTTACGCCATTCACCGCAGCAACAAAAAGGAATTCAAGAGCTTACCCCTCGTGAACGCGAAGTATTTGATTTATTAGTATCAGGGTTAAGCGTTAAGGTCATAGCTGAACAACTCGAATTGAGCCATAAAACTGTTCATGTGCACCGTGCTAATGTACTCGGTAAATTACAGTGTGAAAATACCATCGATCTGGTTCATTATGCATTAGAACACAACCTGATTTCTCGATAATTTATGATGAATAAAAGCCTGCGATTAACACTGCAATCCACATTTCTACTTTTTACCTATTCATTATTGTGGGTTGGGTTGTGGATCATCGGTTTTTATTTGAGCCAAAATAGTTTTCAAGCAACATTATTTCTTCCTCAAGGGTTAAGACTCGCTTTAATGATCATCCTTTGGCGACGCTATTGGCCAACACTGCTACTCAGTGAAGGAATACTCAATCTTTGGCTATCAGAAGAACAATTACTGTTTCAACCTATTTTATTACTCTCTCCATTGCTCAGCCTTGGAGTCGCTTTTATTATTCAAGATATCTGGTGGCGATACACTTTATATTGGCAACGTTTATTACTGTTGCTCGCCGGTGTGGCTGCAAATAGCATTCTGCATGCGTTATTATTTGGTTGGTTATCCCCCTATTCCGTTAGCCAGTTATTTTTAACGTCATTTACTGGCGGAATTTTGCTATCCCCATTTGTTTACCTAATTTATGAATATCTACACGAACAGCACTACCAAATGTTACTTGACTATGGGACTCCTGATAAGCAATTACGTACTTCATTGATTGTCTGGTGCTTTTTGTTTTGTGTTGTCGGTTTAAGCGCTCAAGTCTTTTTTGCGCCTGAAATAGAGCGTTTAATTGTCCTACTGGTATTTATTCCTAATGTTTTTATGGCCTATCGCTATGGCTGGCAAGGTGGAGTACTTTCCGCTCTATTAGGGAGTTTAATTATTACTTTTGCTCGGCAATTCCACGGTGCCTTCGCTGATTTAGAAGAACTAGAGATGTTCTTAAGTACCCAAGCCCTTATTGGTATTGGATTAGGGATTGCCATTAGCCGTCAAAAACAACTTGCTAGCAATTTACAACGTTACCGCCAACGTTTAGAACAAGAGCTAAAAGCTCGTCGTGATTTAATGCGCCAATTAGTCCATACCGAAGAAGATATTAAAAAAGCGATTGCCCGTGAGTTACACGATGAAATTGGCCAAAATATTACCGCCATCCAAATTCAATCAATGTTAGTCAAAAAAACTGCCGCTGATCCACTTGGGCAGCAAGCAGCGAGCCAAATTAATGAACTCGCGCAGCAAATTCACCAGTCTACACGGCAATTGTTGCGCCAGTTACGCCCGCCCGTGCTAGAAGAAATGTCCTTGGAAAAAGCGCTTAAACACTTAATTGCTGAGTTTTCCTTCCCTGAAAGGAATATTCAATGCCATTTTCATTACGGTTTACAAGAAACACCAATAAACGAAACGGTTTTATTTACACTATATCGGCTAGTCCAAGAGTTACTTAACAATATCAGTAAGCATGCGAAAGCCACTCAAATCCATATATCACTTGAACAAGTAAATGACCAGATCCAGCTTATTGTTGATGATAATGGCGTTGGTATTCCTTTTAGTAAACGAACCAGCGGCTTTGGTTTACGTGGTATTGAAGAACGAGTCAGAGCCTTAGGCGGTGATTGGACGTTAACTACCCAAAATGGAACGAAAATAAGTGTTAACTTGCCCACATTTTGAGATAAAACATCGCAAAACTAGGAATTATTCCTACCCCTCTAATACCTTCTCTCATCCTTTTTGTTAAAAACTTGATTACATTTGCCAAACAAGAGAAACAACACCATGACAGGTAATGACACGTTGAGTCTGGATAACACTTATCATTTTTGGCGTCGCCGCTTAATGCTATCAATGATTATTGGTTATGCCACTTTTTACCTTACACGAAAAAGCTTTAATTTCGTGATGCCAGTTATGCAAAGTGAATTGTTTCTCGATAAAAGCGATATCGGCTGGATAGCCACTGCGTTTTACCTTACCTACGGTATTTCAAAGTTTTTATCGGGTATTTTTCACGATATTACAGGATATCGCTGGTTTATGGGGGCAGGCCTAGTGATGACTGGGTTGCTAAATATCGTATTCGCCTATTGCTTATCGTTCCCTGCTTTATTAGTGGTGTGGACATTAAATGGTTTTTTCCAAGGTTGGGGATGGCCTCCTTGCGCACGTATCTTAACCCATTGGTATTCACGCAATGAACGTGGCTTTTGGTGGGGGTTATGGAATATCTCGATTAACCTTGGTGGAATGCTGCTGCCTTTATTGACAGCGCTATTAGCCACCCAATATAGCTGGCAGATGGCTTTAATTGTTCCTGGGGTAATTGGCGTGGTTGTTGGTTTATGGCTATGTAGTCAGTTACGAGGAACACCACAAGAAGAGCATCTTCCTAGCGTGGGCCAATGGCGAAAAGATGTGCTGGAATTACGCCAAGAGCGTTTGTCTCCGCCAATGCCAATGCTCTTGATTTTAAAAGAGAGCATCGTTTTTAACCGCATGATTTGGTTATTAGGTTTCTCTTATATCTTAGTTTATTTGATCCGTATGGCAATAAATGATTGGGGAAACCTATGGTTAACGGAAACACACGGTACCAACTTACTGAGTGCTAACGCAACATTATCGTTATTTGAATTAGGTGGCTTATTAGGGGCACTTTGTTCTGGCTGGGGTTCAGACCTTTTGTTTCGCGGCCAACGCGCCCCCATGATTTTACTGTTTTCATTGGGCCTGTGTGTTTCAGTCAGCGCCTTATGGTTAACGCCAATTCATCATTATGCATTATTGGCTGTATGTTTTTTTGCTATCGGCTTTTTTGTTTTTGGACCACAAATGTTAATCGGTCTAGCTGCAACAGAATATTGTCATAAAAAAGCAGCTGGAGCGGTAACAGGCTATCTTGGCTTGTACGCCTATTTAGGTGCCGCAATTGCTGGATGGCCACTCTCTCAGGTCATTGCACGTTATGGTTGGTCAGGGATGTTTACCTTGCTCGCCAGTGCAGCGGCTCTGATGGGGCTACTGCTAATGCCTCTTTTGATTGCCAATGTCAGCAAACGGGAGCACTTAGCAGGCACTGTTTCACCCTCTGATAATAAAACCTGAAAAAAGGACTGACAATGAAACTGAAAACTCTCTCTACGCTTATCGCTGCGGGTTTGTCACTTGCAGCAATCACTGCAAATGCCGCAGGCCGTCTGGTGGTTTACTGTAGCGCAACTAATGCCATGTGCGAAACAGAAACCCAAGCTTTCGCGAAAAAATACGATGTCAAAACCACATTTGTTCGTAACGGTTCTGGCAGTACTTTAGCTAAAATTGAAGCAGAAAAACGCAATCCACAAGCTGATGTATGGTATGGCGGTACATTAGACCCTCATTCACAGGCGGGGGAAATGGATTTACTCGAACCCTATAAATCGCCAAAATTATCTGAAATCATGCCTCAGTTCCAAGACCCTGCGAAACGTAAAGGGAACTATTCTTCCGCGGTTTACATTGGTATTTTAGGCTTTGGCGTAAATAAAGACCGCTTAAAAGAAAAAGGTTTACCTATCCCAACTTGCTGGAAAGACCTGACTAAACCTGAATATAAAGGCGAAATTCAAATTGCTGACCCACAAAGCTCAGGGACAGCTTATACCGCACTGGCCACTTTTGACCAGCTATGGGGAAATGAACAAGCTTTTGATTATCTGAAAAAACTGAATGCGAATATTTCACAATACACCAAGTCAGGGATTGCACCGGCACGTAATGCGGCTCGAGGTGAGTCTGCTATTGGTATCGGGTTCTTACATGATTATTCATTAGAAGTCGAAAATGGCGCACCATTAGAGCTTATTGCACCTTGTGAAGGTACAGGCTATGAAATTGGCGGTATCAGTATCCTTAAAAATGCGCGCAATATGGATAACGCCAAACTATTCGTTGATTTTGTCCTCTCTAAAGAAGCGCAAGAACTTAGTTGGAAAGAAGGTAAATCTTACCAGATTTTAACCAATACCACTGCGGAGTCTTCCCCAATTTCATTAAAACTCAATGACTTAAACCTAATTAACTATGATATGGATAAATACGGGGATGCAGATGTCCGTAAAAATCTGATCAATAAATGGGTTACTGAAGTAAAAATGAGCAAATAACAATTTGGTGCGGCGTTAATACGCCGCATTGAGCACTTACTTAACTAAAATAAAAATTAATTTAATTAAGCTCAAAATAGTTTGTGTCATGGCTAAACACCCTGCTTACACAAAATATAATGAGCTTAGGGGGATCTATGTCTCAAACCCTAACACTGACACCGCCTAAAAAGCGAGATAGCACCTTTTTCTGGTTGTTATTAGCTTGGATTGGTTTTGCTTTGCTACCTTCTTGGAGCCTTGATTATGGCTTACTTGATTCTACGCAAGATGAAATCCTTGCCGCGTATGGTTGGAGCAGCTTAAACATTAGTTGGCTTTGGTATTTATTGCCTTCTATTTTATTTATTCGCCCGTTAACACCTGCGGATCGCTATCATAAAACTCGCCATTATTTGGATATTGGCATTGCAGTAGCAACGGTTGCTGTAGTCATTTTGACCTCTTATCTTGAAGGAAAAGGCTTAGGCTACTCTTCGATAGTGTTATTTATCGCCCTTGGCATGGTGATGACTCTCGCACTAACACGCCTTGAATGGCTTGGTGGCGACCAGTTTGTTATTGGTTCACTCATCACTGTTGTCACCCTGATTGCGCTGTTTATTGTTTTTCCGAGCGTGGCTATTTTTATTCCCATGTTCACCGATGGTAATGGCGATTTTGCTCCCTTTGCGTTTGTAGCGATTTTGACACAATCACATATTGTTCAAGTCATTATTAACTCAATCTTTTTATCATTGGCGGTTGGTGCTGGCTGTACCTTCTTTGGTTTAATTTTAGCTATTTACACCACTCGTATTGCGAAACGCTCCGCAATTATTGGCCGTATTTTCTCAATATTACCCATCGTAACTCCGCCATTCGTTGTCGGTTTGGGTGTTACGTTGATGATGGGGCGTTCTGGGTATATCACCGAATTTCTCGCGGCCTATATGGGGTTAGAAAATACCAACTGGTTATACGGTTTTACTGGTATTTGGCTAGCTCAAGTCCTCGCCTTTACCCCTATGTCATTTATGATTTTGGATGGGGCAATTAAAACTATTCATCCATCATTAGAAGAAGCTTCGTATACCTTACGAGCTAACCGCTACCAAACCTTTTTTAATGTGTTTATGCCATTACTGAAACCTGCACTGGCTAACGCATTCTTAATTGTCATCGTTCAGTCATTAGCCGATTTTAGTAACCCATTAGTGTTAGGCGGTAACTTCGATGTTCTAGCAACACAAATTTATTTTTATATCACAGGTTCTCAGCTCGATTATCAAGCAGCAAGTACCTTGGGTGCATCACTATTAGTTTTCTCACTATTAGTGTTCTGCGTTCAATATATGTGGATAGGTAAGCGTTCCTATGTCACTGTTTCGGGCAAATCGTATCGCGGTGATGTACAACCATTACCTGTGTCATTAATTGCTACTGTAACTACCTTCTTAGCTATTTGGGTTGCCTTTAACGTATTGTTATACGGTAGTATTTTCTATGGTAGCTTCACGGTAAACTGGGGCGTTGATTACACATTAACCTTCGATAACTTTATTAAGTTATTCGGTCAAGGTATGAGTGACGGCGCATGGCCATCCTTATTAGATACTCTTCTGTACGCGGGTATTGCTGCACCAATCACCGCCATACTCGGCTTGTTAATTGCTTATATCGTCGTTCGCCAAGATTTTCGTGGTAAAAAAACCATCGAATTTACCACCATGCTGTGCTTTGCCGTACCGGGAACAGTGGCTGGTGTGTCATACATTTTAGCCTTTAATGACTCGCCATTTTACTTAACTGGTACCGCAGCTATCGTCATTATATCGATGACCATGCGTAATGTTCCGGTCGGTATCCGTGCCGGTATTGCGGGCTTAGGGCAAATTGATAAATCGTTAGATGAAGCCTCACTCAGCTTACGGGCAGGCTCCATGCGCACCATTTTCTTTATCCTGTTGCCATTACTGCGCCCTGCGATTTTATCGGCTTTGATTTATAGCTTCGTGCGAGCGATCACGACAGTAAGTGCCATTGTATTCTTGGTAACCCCCGATACTCGCGTAGCAACTGCCTACATTCTTAATCGTGTTGAGGATGGTGAATACGGCGTGGCAATTGCTTATGGTTCAATACTGATTGTCGTCATGTTGGCCATTATTTTCTTATTTGACTATTTAATTGGCGAAGCCCGTGTTTCACGTTCCAAAGCCAAAAATGCACAGTAATCATGGAGTAACTGACATGACACAACATAATTTTGTTGAATTAAAAAATGTGACTAAACGCTTTGGTACCAATACGGTCATCGACGATTTAAGTCTTTCTATTCCACAAGGTAGTATGGTGACCTTATTAGGTCCCTCTGGCTGTGGTAAAACCACGGTATTACGTTTAGTCGCAGGGTTAGAAAAACCCACAGAAGGACGGATGTTTATAGATGGTGAGGATGTTACCGATCGTTCAATCCAACAACGTGATATTTGTATGGTTTTCCAATCATATGCCCTATTCCCTCATATGTCGTTAGGGGACAACGTCGGTTATGGTTTGAAAATGTTAGGCTTACCTAAAGCTGAAATCAGAAAACGTGTTGACGAAGCACTAGAATTGGTTGATTTAGCTGGCTTTGCTGACCGTTTTGTTGACCAAATTTCTGGTGGCCAGCAACAGCGTGTTGCTTTAGCTCGTGCATTGATCCTCAAACCTAAAGTGTTGTTATTTGATGAGCCATTAAGTAACTTAGATGCCAATTTACGCCGTAGCATGCGTGAAAAAATCCGTGAATTACAGCAACAGTTTAACATCACCTCGTTATACGTGACCCATGACCAAAGTGAAGCCTTCGCCGTTTCCGATATGGTTTTGGTGATGAACAAAGGGAAAATCATGCAATTAGGTTCTCCACAAGAACTATACCGTCAGCCTGCCTCAAGGTTTATGGCCAGCTTTATGGGAGATGCGAATATTTTCCCTGCCACACTGACTCATGATTCAGTAAATATTTTTAATTATCACTTACCTCGCCCAGCACAACTAGCAACGGATAATACGGAAATCACTGTCGGTGTACGCCCTGAAGCTATCACGCTTAGCTTACAAGGTGACGATAGCCAACGCTGTACTGTCACTCATGTGGCTTATATGGGGCCTCAATATGAGGTCACTGTTGATTGGCATGGTCAATCCATGTTGTTGCAAATTAATGCCACACAATTGCAGCCAACAGTAGGGGAAAACCTTTATTTACAGATCCACCCCTATGGCATGTTTATTCTTGAGTAATGTTCCACTCTTTAAATAATGCTTAATGTGGTTAGGCAACAGGTAAGTGAAATACCAGAGTAAAGTACAAGGAAGTAACCACGTTAAGGAGCATTAAAGACTAGCTTAGCTAACAACAGAATAACTTGGCATTTGTGAATAACTCGTCGCCCCTCCGCCCTTTAGGGTGGAGGAGTACGCAGCACCGATAGGAAGTTTAATCACTAAAAGCATGTAAGCCGTTATTTGAATATCAAACTTTATTTTTTTCTAAAAAAATAATTAACATACTTAAAAGAATAAATAACATACCGATTATCATTGAAATTGTCATAGACTCATCTAAAAGATAAGATGAGATCATGACACTAATGATTGGTGAAATAAGAATTGAGTATGATGACAGTTTAACACCGCCGTGCCCTATCATGTAATACCAAAGAATATAAACAATCACCCCATTAGCCAGCCCCATATAGATAATTGGAATATATACAGTCCAAAGAAATTCAGGATGTATATTACTCAATATGTTTACATCAACATCTAAAAATGGCATTAACAATACAAGAAAAATCAATGAGACTATATTTTGGTAAAATACTTTTGAAGTTAGGTTTATTTTTAAGACGATTTTTTCAGATAAAATGGTTCCTATCGCCCACATGAGTGCACTTAATAGAGTTATCGCTTCGCCAATGCTTATGCCAGATGGCGCTATAAATATAAAAATACCACTAATACATAATAAAGACACAATTATTGAACGAAATTCAATATGTTTATTCATTATGCCCAGCAAGAGTGTTGCCATTACTGGCATTGTATAAACAAGTACAGACGCCTTTACCGCTTCAGTATGCTTTAACGCCAAACTATTTAATATAGGAACCAAAAAAACATTCAAAAAACCAAGTGGGATACTTTTTAAAAAGCATTGAATATTAAACCGATATCGACCAATAATGAAAAATACAAAACACAAAAAAACAACTGAAATAACTAATGAATAGATTCTAAAACCCCAAACACCTACTTGGTCAATTGCCAGTTTTGATATTGGAAATGCACTCCCCCATATTAATGACATTAAAGTAGCACAAAGAAGCACTTTAATCTTTTTCATTATACCTCACAACTAATGCCATTCTTTTGCTTATTTTATTAGATGTTACTGTAGAAACAAAATGTGGGATTTTTCTTTTTTTTGTGTCAAAAATTAAAATGTTTAGATATGATGGGATAAATGTTTCTAAAATTTCTTTTTTTTCGTTATCTAATATCATCGTTAACCCTCCATAGTTCGCTTCCCATTCCTTTGTTAAGTTAATCACGATGCCTATACCATCATCGGAGTCACAATGTGTAGTTAAAAAATCATTTTTATCAAACTTGCTTAAATATATGTTTGATATCATGTTTACTTTCTTTCCAGTTATACTCCATAAAAAATCTTTAAATTTAACATCATCAACAACCGCAATTAAATCAACTAAAATTATTTTAATTTCATCAAAGCATATTCTTCTAAATGAAAATGAAAACTCGCCATTATCTCTATCCTCAAATGCTATTGTTTTTTCATAATTGATACTCTCTATATCAGTGTCAGAAAGATAAAAATCGCTTACCCCTCGCCTATTTTTTATAATAAAACTCCATTTATCCTCTTCAATATTATTAATTAAATTTAAATTAACTTCAAATTCAGGAAAAAAATCTTTTATTGAAAAACTAGTATACCCATTACTTAAAAATTCTTTGTTATGCTTACTTATCCCCATTAAACAGATTCTCCTCTGAAAAACTCAAGTCCCTAAGTGAGATTGTAACTTTCCTTCCTTCCAATGAGATAGCATCATATTTAGTAATAACTTTAATTACTTGGTCAACCACTAACCCTGACATTACAGCTAGTGATGGTGAGCTTTGCCAAGCATTAACAGTTCTCACCCCATTTAAAAACTGTTGCTTCATTCTTGCTTCTTGAAACTCTTTCACTGTCGGGTCATCACTATAGAATGTTTTTTTAATTTGATGTTTAACATCAAAGTATGTTTTCCCTATTTGATTATTTAAATAAATAGGTCCTATGGATATTTCATGTGGGTCCCCACCAAGTTCAATGATAGGTATCGATTTATCAATAGCAACTTTGTGTATTACCTCCTCTACCGTATTTTTTTTGTAGTAGCCTAAACTTGCCCATGCAAGTAAAATCATATCAACATTATTAAGTAAATCATTAATTCTATTTTCATTTGGCGTTAAAAATTCAAAAAACTTTTCTATTTTAGTGTGTTTATTATGCTTATATATCCCATTTTCAGCTGAGTCAACTTTTCTTTTTCCGATATCCTCCTCTGTATATAAGACTTGTCTATTTAGGTTTGATAATTCGACAATATCACCATCAACAATCCTTAACGTTCCAACCCCCATTAATGCAAGTTGTAATGAGCACCATGTTCCCCATCCACCCATTCCCAGCACTAAAACTCTGCTTTTTTTCAATCTTTACGACTCTAATATAACTTCTTCATCTTCATTATACATCGCAATTTCTTCGCTAATTGAAGATATACGCTCAGTTAAATCATGTAATATTATTTCATTTTCCATATTTTCACCTAGAATAAATGTAATTTTAATTAAATATTATCCACATTGATAACATTAAGATTAAAAATGATTAAATTAAGACAGTCAATATCAATAGAGAAACAAAAAAACTAACCATATAACAATAAAAAATACTGATAATTCATATTATTTAAATATATGCATGCTATTTTAAACCTCATAAAAAAACCAGCGATTAAGTCTCCTTAAACGCTGGTTTTTAATAGCAGGATTAATTATAAGAATGCTTTATATGGCAGTTCAGGTTCATTTTTAAAAATATCATTAAAGCCACGGAAATGCTGATAATGCATGCGGTCTTTATCTGTTGGGTAAGTATACTTGCCACCTACCTGCCAGAAAAACGGCGCAAATTTGTATTGTAAACGCTCTTTTTTCATATTCCATAAAACTTCTATTTCACGTGGGTCATTTTGGAAGTTGGCCCAAATATCATGGTGGAATGGAATAACTCGCTCGCAATCAAGTGACTCCGCAGCACGCAAAATATCAGATGAAGTCATTTTGTCCGTGACTCCACGGGGGTTCTCTCCAAAAGAAAGCAATGCCACGTCAATATTATAACGGTTACCATGTGCTGCGTAATAATTTGAATAGTGAGAATCACCTGAGTGATAAATAGAACCACCTGTTGTTTCAATTAAATAATTCACCGCACGGTAATCCATACCATCTAGGATTTCTTTATCATAAGAAGACACGCCTTGCGGTAGCGTAACCAGTGCTGTACGGTCGAAAGAATCGAGTACACGAATTTTCATGTCTCCGACTTCAATCACATCCCCCACCTTTGCCACAACACAACGCTCTGTAGGAACGCCCCATTTGGTCCATAAATCAACACAAGCTTGCGGGCCAATAAATTTAACGTGTTCACCGCAATTTTGTAATACTGCGGCTGCGACATTGACATCAATATGGTCGGCATGGTCATGGGAGGCTAATACCGCATCAATTTGTTTAATTGCAAATGGGTCGAGAGGAAAAATAGAGGTTCTTAGGTTAGGCTGTAATGCTTCTACCCCTCCCATGCGCATCATTTGGTGTTGCTTATTCATCAACGGATTTTTCTGCGTTTTTTTACCTGTCCCACACCAAAAATCGATAGAAATATTGGTATTACCTGCACTTTTCAGCCAAATTCCTGTACAGCCTAACCACCACATTGAGAATGTATTTGGCTCAACAACCGTTTTTTCAATTTCTTCATTCAACCAAGTTCCCCACTCAGGAAACGTACTTAAAATCCAAGATTCACGTGTGATTTCATTTACTTTACTCATAGTATTAATACCTTTTTCCAGAATTTTGAATGTAGGGAGCTTGGCGCCTTAATAGAGCATTAAGGCACTTAGCAAGATAGGATTAAATTCAATAAACCAAATATATGAAGGAATTAGACCAGTATGACCCGTGTTCCCTGTGCTTCAATGGCTTTAATAACTTCAGGGTTAGCGTTTTTTCCAGTAATTAAAACATCAATTTTATTTGCTGGGCAAAAGAGCATTCCTGTTCGATGCCCCACCTTAGAACTGTCAACCACCACCACGAGCTTATCGATTTGGTCAAGCATCTGTTGTTCAGCCACCGCCGTTAACATATCCGCTTTATACAAGCCAGCCTCTGTTAAGCCTTTGCCCGATGTAAACATCCAGTTACCTGCATAACCCATTAAGCTGTTCAGAGCTGGGTTTAAAAAAATATTTTGTGCCTTGTTGTACTGGCCACCAATTAAAATAACATCGTCGTGGTCTTGGTCTATTAAATAGCTTGCTAGCGGAAAATAATTGGTCACTATCTGTACGTTTTTCCCGCACAATTGCTGCCCAAGAAGGAACGCTGTTGAACCGCAGTTAATTACCGCGCTCTCACCGGGTAAACAGATTTCTGCCGCCTTAACCGCTATTTGTGATTTTTCCTCGTAGTGGTCGGTACTGTTAATATTTAACGGTGTCCACTTACGCTTTTTATTTTCAATTCTTTCTGCACCATTACGGACTTTTCGTAACTTACCTTGCTCATCTAACTTAGAAATATCGCGACGAGCCGTTGCAGGAGACACATTAAAGTGATCGGTAATATGAGAAACGTTGATCACCCTATTTGTTTCTAATAAAGACAATATTTCATTGTGTCTTTGCACTTCATTCATAACTATCGTCCTGTTAATAAGTAATCACCCTATGATTAAGCTTGATTACTTGTGATTGGTTTTGATTCTATTTATCTCGCTATTAGTTGTCAACCTTTGTCGCAACAAAAAACAAATATTTACCATGAATAAAAAAAGAACACTGATTTTATTGATATTTTTAAATTTTACGTGATCAAGTCGCCATTTATTTATTTTTTTGCTGGTAAAAAAACAGACAAATGCAAACAATCATAAAAGATCAGACGGTGATTACATATGATTACTTTTGGTTTTTTAACGACATTTTATAGGTTTAAAATGATTATATCGCAAGAACACCAGATACGATCAATATGATTAATCTCTACCCCATATAAATTACAAAAACAATTTGATTAGAGGTAAAAATATGGATTTTTTATACGACGCTTTCTATATTTTTTACAGCCAGGTAATGACAAAAGCGCCTCTATTATTAGGCTTAGTCACTTTTATTGGTTACTGGCTTTTGAAGCGTGACGGTACCACAATTCTTAAAGGAACAATCAAAACCATTGTCGGCTTTATGTTAGTCAGTGTTGGTGCCAGTACTCTGGTCTCCAGCTTCAAACCCGTGATTGAAAAAATGTCTGAATATCATGGCCTCACCGGTTCAGTCATTGACCCTTATACCTCCATGATGGCCACTATGGAAACCATGGGGGATGACTATTCATGGGTGGGTTATACGGTATTGTTAGCACTTGCACTTAACATCCTGCTGGTACTCTTTCGCCGTATTACCGGTATCCGCACCATCATGCTGACGGGACATATCATGTTCCAGCAAGCAGGGTTGATTGCTGTTTTCTATTTTGTACTTGGCGCAAGTATGTGGGAAACCATTATCTACTCTGCAGTTTTAATGGCGTTATATTGGGGGATTTCCTCCAATATTATGTTTAAACCTACGCAGGAAGTCACTGGTGGGGCTGGTTTCTCAATTGGCCACCAGCAACAATTTGCCTCATGGATAGCCACTAAAGTCGCACCAAAATTAGGAGATAAAAAAGACAGCGTAGATAATTTAAACTTACCAAAATGGTTACACATCTTCCACGATAGTATTTCTGCAACAGCGATTGTGATGACCTTATTCTTTGGGGTTATCCTGATTTCCTTCGGCATTCCAAATTTACAGTCAATGGCAGGCACGACACACTGGACCATCTATATTATTGAGACTGGGCTAAAATTTGCGGTAGCCATTCAAATTATTGTAACCGGCGTACGTATGTTTGTGGCTGAATTATCGGAAGCTTTTAAAGGTATTTCAGAACGAGTGATCCCAAATGCAGTGCTCGCGATTGACTGTGCGGCTATCTACGCCTTTTCACCAAATGCAATGGTATTTGGCTTTATGTGGGGGGCAATTGGCCAATTTGTTGCCGTACTCGGTATGCTGGCATTTAGCTCCCCTATTATGATTATCCCAGGCTTTATCCCGATGTTTTTCTCAAACGCCACTATCGGTATTTTCGCTAACCACTTTGGGGGCTGGAAAGCCGTGATGAAAGTATGTTTTGTCATGGGAGTCATAGAAATATTAGGCTCGGCATGGGCGATTGATTTGATTAACCGCCAAGGCACTGATTTCAGCGGCTGGATGGGTATGGCCGACTGGGCATTAGCCTTCCCTGTTATTATGCAAGGGTTATCATTTTCAAAAATGTTTTTCTTTGTTGTCGTGGCGTTAGCCGTTGTCTATATGTATTTTGCGGCTAAAAAACTACGCGCAGAGGAAGATGCACAAGCCGCTTTAGGGCCTATTACTGAGCTAGAAGAAACTGAAGAACCACCCGAAGCTACATTTGAAAACCCCAGTGTTAAACCCGTTAGGATTTTAGCCGTTTGCGGTAATGGACAAGGTTCATCAATGATGATGAAAATGAAAATTGGTCAATACCTTGAGAAAAAAGGCATTCCCCATGTAATGGACTCCTGCGCAGTATCTGACTATAAGTCAAAATTAACGGCAACAGATATTATCGTTTCTTCAAAACACCTAAGTGCTGAGATGGACCCAGGTGAAGGCAAGTTTGTTTTAGGCGTACAAAATATGCTCAATCCACATTCGTTTGGTGATGAACTGCTCAGTATTATTCATACTAATTTTCTAGCAAATAAATAGCATCACTGAGGAATTATGACCTTAAATGTTCATTTAATATTAAAAGGAAGACAATGATGGGGTTTAAACAGTCATTAATTGATAATAATTCAATCCAGCTACAAGCATCCGCAACCAACTGGCGTGATGCCATTAAAATCGGTACGGATATGCTGGTCGCTTCTGGCGCAATCAAACCCGCCTACCATGATGCGATTATCAGTAGCGTCGAAAAACTCGGTCCTTACATTTGTATCGCGCCCAATCTCGCACTTCCCCATGCTAGGCCTGAAGATGGTGTGATCCGCACGGCTTTTGCCCTTGTCACATTAGAAAGCCCCATTATTTTTGATGGGGAAGAGGAACCCGTCGATGTGCTGATCACTCTTGCTGGCAGTTCATCAGATGAACACATGGAAGGCTTAATGGAAGTCACTCGCGTTCTTGATGATGAAGACAGTGAAACAGGCGTTGACCTCAATAAATTGCGCCGCTGTCGAACGATTGATGATGTTTATCAGGTTATTGATCAAGCATTATGCTAATTTAATGATAACAAAAGAAAATCACTAATTAGCTATAGAGGTAATCCACTATGTATAAAGTATTAGCACTTGATTTGGATGGCACCGTACTCACTCAGGATCACACAATTCACCCTGAAGTCAGACAAGCCATTCAGGCAGCAACAAAGCAATGTCACGTTATGATTGTAACGGGACGCCATCATACCGCTGCTCGCCCTTATTATGATGAGCTAGGGCTAACCACGCCTATTATTTGTTGCAATGGTACTTATATCTATGATTACCAAAACGAAAAAGTTATCACGCACAATGCACTCACCAAACAAAATGCACTCACTTTTATCGAACTCGCGCAACAAGACAAGCTGAAAATGGTGATGTATATCACTGATGCCATGGTGTATTCAAAAGTCGATCCTATCGATTACATGAATGCAATGGAGCAATGGGCTAACGACCCAACAATGGCCCATCCACCCAAAATTTATCGTATTGATTCATTTGAAGAACAAGTCCAGCACGCTGACTATATTTGGAAGTTTGTTGTCGAAGGTGAACCCGCTACATTACAACGTTTCTTGAATTCCCCTTGGATAAAACAAACTTTTAATGCAGAAAAGTCATGGTCAAACCGTTTCGATTTCGCCGCTAAAGGCAATAATAAAGGAATACGTTTAGCTGAACACCTTAACTCTCTGGGGTATCAACCAAACCAAGTTATCGCTGTCGGCGATAATCACAACGATATCTCCATGATTGAGCTAGCGGGCTTAGGAGTTGCAATGAAGAATGCCGATGATACCGTGAAATCCCACGCAGATGTCGTTTGTGCTACAGATAACAATGGTGATGGCCTTGCGCGTTTGATACGTGAAAATATTCTAGGACAATCACAATGACCAAACCTTTGATCCAAATTGCATTAGACCAAACTGACTTACAATCCGCTTTAAACGTCGCTGAAAATGTGCACTCCTTTGTCGATATTATTGAAGTAGGAACAATTTTAGCCTTTGCGGAAGGAATGAATGCCGTTGCCACGTTACGCAAACAATACCCAAACCATATTATTGTTTGTGATATGAAAACTACCGATGGCGGTGCCATTCTTTCCCGTATGGCCTTTGAGGCTGGTGCAGATTGGATCACCGTTTCCGCGGCTGCTCATATCGCCACTATCGCCGCCTGTAAAAAAGTCGCCGATGAATTTAACCGGGAAATCCAAATCGAAATCTATGGTAATTGGACATTTGAAGATGCTAAAAACTGGGTTGAACTTGGTATCTCACAAGCCATATACCACCGGTCTCGTGATGCTGAACTCGCTGGTATTGGTTGGACTAACGAAGATATTGAAAAAATGCGTCAGCTTTCTGACCTTGGGCTAGAACTGTCTATCACTGGCGGTATCGTTCCTGAGGATATCCACTTATTCAATGGCATCAAAGCGAAAGCGTTTATCGCTGGGAGAGCCTTAGTTGGTGAAACAGGGAAGCAGACCGCAGAAGCATTGCGTGAACAAATCAATCGCTTTTGGAAATAGTGTTTTCGCCCCCACTCGCTAAAAAAACAGGCCAGAAGAAAAATCAACTGGCCTGATAAACAACCTTAATTAACTATTAACCTAATTGTTTACGTGCATTACGGAAAATTCGCATCCATGGGCTATCTTCTCCCCAGTTTTCAGGGTGCCATGAGTTACTCACCGTACGGAAAACACGCTCTGGGTGAGGCATCATAATAGTGGCTCGCCCATCTTTTGTGGTAACCGAAGTGATCCCATTAACTGACCCATTCGGGTTAGCTGGATACTGCTCAGTCACTTGACCATAATTATTCACAAAACGCATGGCTACTAGCCCATTGTCTTCTAACTGCTGTAAATGTGCCGCACCACGAGCCTCTACCTGCCCCTCGCCATGAGAAACCGCTATCGCCATGCGAGAGCCAGCCATATTTTGCAGCAATAATGACGGGCTATTCGCAATTTCAACTAAACTAAAGCGGGCTTCAAAACGTTCTGAACGGTTACGAACAAAACGTGGCCAGTACTCTGCTCCTGGGATCAGCTCATGTAAGTTTGACATCATTTGGCAACCATTACAGACCCCTAAGGATAAGGTATCAGGACGATTAAAGAATGCCGCAAACTCATCACGAACTTTATTATTGAACAAAATTGATTTTGCCCAACCTTCCCCCGCCCCTAATACATCACCATAAGAGAAGCCGCCACAAGCTACCAGTGTTTGGAATTGACTCAGGGATAAATTCCCCGCTAACAAGTCACTCATATGAACATCAACCGCATCAAAACCTGCACGGTCAAAAGCGGCTGCCATTTCAACATGAGAGTTAACACCTTGTTCGCGCAATACCGCCACTTTTGGACGTACACCTGATAAAATATATGGCGCGGCGACGTCATCTTCAATATCAAAAGTCAGATGAGCATGTAAACCAGGGTCTTGGTCATCTTGTTTCATCGCGTGCTCTTCATCAGCACACACTTCGTTATCACGCAGACGTTGCATTTGCCATGTTGTTTCAGCCCACCATTGGCGCAGTTGGCTACGAGAGCCATGATAAACCACCGTATCGCGACTATTAATTATCACCGCATCATCTTGCGTCGCCGTCCCCAAATAATGAACACAAGAGGCCAAGCCAGCCTGAGCAAAGCATTCTTCTACATAAGATTTATCCGCGCCATTAATTTGGATCACAGCTCCAAGTTCTTCATTGAATAACGCGGCAAGAGTGTCTTCATCGAATGAGCTAATATCAACATTGATCCCACAGTGCCCTGCAAAAGCCATTTCCGCTAATGTGACAAACAAACCGCCATCTGAACGGTCGTGATAAGCGAGTAATTTTTGCTCTGATAATAATTTCTGCACAGTATTAAAGAAGCCGAGCAGCAACTCAGGGCTGCGTACATCAGGGGCTTTGTTGCCTAATTGGCGATAAACCTGTGCGAGTGCAGAACCACCTAATGCATTGTGGCCTTGACCAAGGTCAATCAATAATAATGCGTTATCTGTCGATGTTTTTAATTCAGGAGTCACTGTTAAACGCACATCTTCTACACGCCCAAATGCAGTGATCACCAATGAGAGTGGTGACGTCATTTCACGTTCCTCACCCTCATGCTGCCAACGTGTTTTCATTGACATTGAGTCTTTACCAACAGGGATGGTTAACCCTAATGCGGGGCAAAGCTCTTCACCGACGGCTTTAACCGCTTCATATAACCCAGCATCTTCCCCTGGATGCCCTGCTGCCGCCATCCAGTTTGCTGACAATTTGACGCGTTTTAAATCTTGAACGTAAGAACAGGCGATATTTGTTAACGCTTCACCGACAGCCATACGTGCAGAGGCCGCGAAATCTAATAGTGCTACCGGCGTTCTTTCGCCGATAGACATCGACTCACCATAGTAGCTATCTAAGCTTGCTGTTGTTACTGCGCAATCTGCAACAGGGATCTGCCATGGCCCGACCATTTGGTCGCGAGCGACCATCCCGGTAACGGTACGGTCACCAATCGTAATTAAGAACGTTTTCTCAGCCACCGCAGGTAAATGAAGTACACGTTTAACCGCTTCATTTAGGTTAATCGTTGTTCTATCTAATGCATCGGCTTCTGCTTTCAGGGTTTTCACATCCCTAAGCATTTTCGGCGTTTTACCCAGTAGCACATCCAACGGCATATCAATAGGTTGATTATTAAAATGCTGGTCATTTAGCGTTAAATGGCGTTCTTCTGTTGCTTCACCAATCACTGCAAATGGCGCACGCTCACGCTCACAAATTGCCGTAAATACAGGAAGCTGTTCTGGTGAAACCGCCATAACATAGCGTTCTTGTGACTCATTACACCACACTTCTAATGGGCTCATTCCCGGCTCATCATTGAGGATTTTACGCAGTTCAAAGCGACCTCCACGGCCCCCATCACTGACTAGCTCAGGCATAGCATTTGACAGACCACCAGCGCCCACATCATGAATAAATAAGATTGGGTTATCATCACCAAGCTGCCAACACCTATCGATAACCTCTTGGCAGCGACGCTCCATCTCTGCATTATCACGTTGCACGGAGGCAAAATCTAAATCAGCATCGGATTGACCTGACGCCATAGATGATGCAGCACCTCCCCCTAAACCAATATTCATGGAAGGGCCGCCAAGTACTACTAATTTAGCACCTACGGTGATCTCACCTTTTTGAACATGGTCCGCTCGGATATTACCAATACCGCCCGCTAGCATAATTGGTTTGTGGTAGCCTCGTAATTCTTCACCATTATGGCTGTTAACTTTTTCTTCATAGGTACGGAAGTAACCCAATAACGCAGGACGGCCAAACTCATTATTAAATGCCGCCCCCCCAAGAGGCCCTTCCATCATAATGTCCAGCGCAGTAACAATCCGCTCAGGTTTACCGAAATCCTCTTCCCATGGCTGTTCAAAGCCCGGAATTCGTAAGTTAGAAACAGAAAAACCAACTAAGCCTGCTTTTGGTTTTGCACCACGACCTGTAGCCCCTTCATCACGAATTTCACCACCAGACCCTGTTGCAGCACCAGGCCACGGAGAGATTGCCGTTGGGTGGTTGTGTGTCTCTACTTTCATTAAAATATGTGCATCTTCTTGATGATAACGATAAGTGCGCCCTTCTGGATCAGGGAAGAAGCGGCCAACTGATGAGCCTTCCATTACCGCAGCATTATCTTTATATGCAGATAAAACGTGATCAGGTGTTTTCTCAAAGGTATTTTTAATCATTTTAAACAGCGATTTCGGCTGTTCTTCACCGTCAATAACCCAATCTGCGTTAAAAATTTTATGGCGGCAGTGTTCTGAGTTTGCTTGTGCAAACATATATAATTCAACGTCTGTTGGGTTACGCTTCAAGCCTGTAAAAGCATTTAGCAGATAATCTATTTCATCATCAGCCAATGCTAACCCCATTTCTTTATTTGCTGTTTCTAATGCAAGGCGTCCACCAGCAATAATATCAACCACTTTCATGGGAGCTGGTTGTTGCTGCGCAAACAACGCACTGGCTTGTTCAAAAGAAGAAAAAATAGTTTCCATCATGCGGTCATGCAAAATAGTGATTACATCATGCCATTGTTCTTGGGTTAAGTTGTCCCCTTGAACATAGTAAGCAATTCCGCGTTCAATACGTTTCACTTGAGTAAGACCGCAGTTATGCGCGATATCCGTTGCTTTAGAAGACCATGGAGAAATCGTCCCCGGACGTGGGGTCACTAGAATCAGCTTACCGAATGGGTCATGCTCCGCCAGAGAAGGACCATACTTTAACAAACTGCTCAGTTTGCCTTGCTCACTTTCACTTAACGGCGCTGACAGCTCAGCAAAGTGCATATATTCAGCATAAATATCCGTAACAGGGAGCTGTTTTTCTGCGAACAGCGCCAAAAGGCGGGTAATACGAAATGCTGATAGAGCAGGTGAACCACGCAAAATTTCCATAGTCTTAATTTCTCTCTTTTAAACGCCAGCCCTGAACATGAAAGCAGGGAAACCGAAGGACATTATAGAGCAATGTTCATCAATACGAAACCGTTTGCGTGATTAAAAATGAAGCGGTTAGTTAAATATTATTATGTGCTAAATACGATAATATAGGTTGCACCGATCTTGATTGTTGAGCAAAATAGCCAACCACTGGAATTATAACCATTACTTAGCCATACTCTTTTTAGGTATACCAGCACCAGTTAATGCACGAGAAACTATTATTTGAATAACTTAAAAGTTAACTATCTAATCATCCTAGTTATCACGCTACTGGCTACAATGGTCATTGGTTTTAACGTCCGTTGGCCAAATACACAAGATTCACAAATTAATAGAATTATATCTCAAGGTGAATTACGTATTAGTGCTGTTAGCTCACCACTTATCTATATAGATGAGCAAAAACAGTTGCGCGGATTTGACTATGAACTCGCCCAAGGGTTTGCCTCATATCTTGGTGTTAAACTAAAAATCACCATTCGCCCAAATTTTGAGCAGATTTTTGATGATCTTGAAAATGGGGATGCAGATATCGCTGTCGCTGGGCTACTTTATAATAAAGAAAGGTTAGCAAAAACTAAAACTGGGCCAAGTTACCTTAATGTCACCCAGCAACTCGTATATAGAAAGGGAACCACGAGGCCAAAATCTTTCAATGATATTGATGGCAAACTACTGGTCACCTCTGGTACCGCCCATGCTAGCACGCTAAAGGAGCTTGCTAAGGAATACCCAAATCTAAAATGGGAAGAAACATCTCAATATACTACAAATCAAATACTTGAGATGCTAGCTGATGGTGAAATCGATTATACACTAGAAGATTCTATCGCCATCGCTTTACAGCAGCGCATCCATCCTCAAATTGCTGTCGCTTTTGACCTATTAGATGACCATGCTGTTACCTGGTATATGCGACGTAGTCAAGAAAATAGCTTAGATGCCGCATTACTGGACTTTTTCAATCTCAGCAATGAAAGTGAATTATTAGCACGGTTAAATGAAAAGTATTTTAGCCACGTAGAGTCATTCGATTACTTTGATACCATGGCATTTATTAAAGCTATCGATAATAAACTACCTGACTACCAACCTTTATTTGAAAAATATGCCCAACAGATAGATTGGAAACTACTCGCAGCAATTGCATGGCAAGAATCTCACTGGGACCCCCTTGCAACTTCTCCTACCGGGGTCCGTGGCTTAATGATGTTAACAAAACCAACGGCAGCAACGATGGGAATTGCCGATAGGTTAGACGCAGAAGAAAGTATTAAAGGCGGTGCTGCTTATATTGCTTATATAATGGACCGGTTACCCGAAACCATCGCAGAAGATGACCGAATTTGGTTCGCTCTTTCAGCTTATAATATGGGATATGGCCATATGCAGGATGTGCGTAAACTAACGGAAATGCTAGGTGGGGACCCAAATCGGTGGTTTGATGTTAAAGCACGGTTACCATTACTGACCCAAAAGAAATATTATTCACAGCTAACCTATGGCTATGCTCGTGGGCATGAGGCTTATCGCTATGTTGAAAATATTCGTCGATATCATCAAAGCCTAGTCGGTTATTTGCAAAGCCGAGAAAGAAAACAACATACGCTTGATATTGCTCAAAAGTCATTAACTTACTTGATTTCGCCTGATAACTTAAAAACCACAGGGGCTAACCCAACTGAAAATCAGTCACCTATTACAGAAAAAGTTAGCATTAAAAACCTGGGGGCGATGAGCTCCTCTAACCAAACACCTAAAATCCATAACATGGAAAAGCTATCCTTAGGCCATTATTTGATTTCGCCTTATTCATTACAAGATGAAACAGAGACTGATAACCCAGTGCCAGTTCCACCACTTAAATCCCCAGATAACCCGCTTTAAACCTACGAATTAATAGCAAATCGGATAGTGAAATAACACCGTTAACTCTGTTGACGCTTTTGTGCTTTTTTCTGCTCTCTGCGCATTTTAAAAAAAGCACTAAGCATTGAAGAACACTTTTCGGCTAAGACTCCGCCAGTCACATCCACATAATGATTTAACCCAGCTTGCCCCATAATATTAATATAAGAACCACAAGCCCCTGTTTTAAAATCTTTAGCGCCATACACGACACGACCAATTCGGCTGTGAATTATCGCTCCTGCACACATGATGCAAGGCTCTAATGTGACATATAATGTGGTATCTAATAAACGGTAGTTGCTCAGAGCTTGCCCTGCTTGTTGCAAAGCAATAATTTCAGCATGGGCTGTCGGGTTGTGGTCAATAATGGAACGATTCCAGCCTGAAGCAATTAGTTGATTATCTTTAACAAGTAACGCCCCCACCGGGATTTCGCCTATCTCTTGCGCTTTCAACGCTAGCTCTAGGGCTTGTTGCATCCAAAACTCATCAATTTCTATTTGCGTCACTCTTACCTCTGTTCAATACATTTTATGTATTGATTATCCCGAAATGTTAGAGTGACTGCAATTTGAAATAGTCGACACCCGTATCATCTTCAGCTAATTGCTAAAAATAGCTAATTTTGCGGCAAACCCCATGAAGAACGCCCCAACCGTACAGTTTCCTAACTTCGCCAGCACTTGTTTTTCACGTAAAAAACGCGCAATTAAGTAACCACTAAAAATCAGTAAGCTCAGATATAAAAAGCTAACAGCTTCCAAAATGGTGGCTAATACCAAGTAAGGTACCCATGCATGAGAATAATTAAAATCTATAAACTGAATAAAAAATGAAATATAAAATAAAATGGCCTTAGGGTTAGTTAAACTGAGTACTAAAGCCCGAGTGAAATATTTCTCAGCTTTAATTTCTATCGTACTTTGTTCAGAAGACATTGATTTCTTTTGTAAAAAAGTGGCATACAAAATTTTGCAGCCTAAATACAATAAATAAGCAGCCCCTAAGTAACGAACAATGGTGAATAGAGTCGGTGATGCTTTAATCAGTGATGCGACACCAATAAAAGAAAGGAAAATCAGGATTGCATCCCCAGTAAATACCCCTATTGCAGCGCGGTACCCTGCTCGAGTACCATGTGATGTACTTGTTTTTAATACATAAAGCGAGTTTGGCCCCGGTACAATGATAATTAATATTAACCCTGCCAAATACGTCCAAAAATTCAATACACCTAGGTTTTCAAACATAGCCATACCCTAATAATTTTTTATTATTACTACCATAACTTTTGTTATCTGAAAATATTTATTCAAGTGAATGTTATCGGTAAATATTAATCACTTAATTTTCTTTTACATTCAAGGTTAATAATTCAACTCAATTTTTATCAGCAATTTAATTGGCGATATATCAATAACTACTTCATGCATAACAAGTTATTTAGGGGAGGTCGTTCCTCATAATTAATAACTTTAGCCACTTCGTCAGATAAAGGAGCATAGATTATGAGTAAGCAGTCCCTCAAATTTGAGTGAAATACCTGACAACAGGTAAGGGCTAAATTACTTGTACATTGCTTCATTTATAGTACCGGACACATTGTCCAGATCAATACAATTGAATGTTAGTGTTCTATCCTCCATCAACACCCTAATAGAATATAACTTCTCCATTGAAGCCCCTATTTTCTGTGGATACACAGCATAAGGTATTAATTGTTCTTTTTGCCACTCTTTGCAAGATTTAAAATCACCTAGCCCTTTAACTTTTATGAGTTGCTTATAAGGGCTTACTACTTCTGGCTTTTTATTGTTATCTAACATCGCCTGTAGTTCATCCAAGCTGTAGGTAGTCGCCATTACAGACGATTGAAAACATATGAACAACACAACTGCTAGTATCCTTTTCATCTCACACCATCCCATTAATTAATTTCAGTGATGTTAGCGTAGAGGAAATGCAAATTGAAGCAAACCTGCCGAGTTTCGCTAGACACACTTAAACTAACTACCTTTACATAACTTGTAACCCATTTAACCTTCATTTGATAGCATCCCGTTTTATACATCACAATGGAGTGTTTTTTTATGCGCAAATATATTGCACCTTTAGCTGTAATTTCAGTCACACTATCTACGTTCGCTATGGCCAATTCCATACAAACTTCATCTGAATCGGTAGAAGTCAAAGAGGGTGTTATCAATGCTCCTGAAATCACTATCAAATTAAACGGGAAGCAATCTAGCAATGAACCACAGGAAAAAATTATTGTAGAAGCTGATTCTATCGAAATTGTCGATGGAGAACTTCGAGCTAAAGGCGCTAAGTTATATGAGCAGGATAAGAAAATAGAATCGAATAAATAATTTATTGCCCAAGCTAGCTAGATCATCTATGGCTTGGGCAACAAAAACCTGCCAAAGCAGGTTCACTTTATCTTTTAGTCTTGCCAGCATTATTCTGATTAGTTTTGTTTTTTCTCACACAATTGACAGAGACTCGCCTAACTTACTACCTTTTAAATTCATCTGTTTCAGAAGCTCCGCATATATAGTAACCTTACCTGCTTCACTGAAATCAATGCATAGATAGTGTGATTCTTCGTATTTAGATCGACGTAGCTTGTTAAGATGATTTAAAATGATTTTAGCGGCAGTAATACAAACCTCATGTGTGTACTTGTATAAGTGGGCTTGCATGGCTCCTAGCGCAGTAAAGCACCTAAATATTCATCAACTGATGGTGATTTTAAGTTTTGTGTTGCTTTATCCGACATTACTGACATTGAAATGCCCCTATATAACAAAGCACTCTACTTTAAGTGCACTCACTAGGTATTTTCTAAGCTATAAAAAGGGATGCGTTGAGTTTTGTGTTACGAATTTAGATTTTTCAATATGAAATATACTGTATAAAATCACAAATACCAGACGAAAGTAACGAATAAGTGCAAGGTATAAGTTGCTAATTATTAACTTATTTAAGTGTAAATTATTGATATGTCATTATTAATTACTAAAAAATGTATCAACTGCGATATGTGTGAGCCAGAATGCCCAAATGATGCAATTTTTATGGGCGATGAAATTTATGAAATTGACTCCAGCCTGTGTACTGAATGCGTAGGCCATTATGACAAACCTACGTGTCAATCTGTCTGCCCGATAACAAACACAATCATCACCGACCCTCAACATATTGAAACTGAAGAACAGTTATGGGACAAATTTGTTGCAATTCACCACGCTGATAAAATTTAACCCCAATTAACCTCCCCTCGCTATTGAGCTTTAATGCTTAGAAAGCTGCCAGTAGATTTTCTGGCAGCTAGGCATAGCATTATTTAAAGATTACTTTCAATAATGACTGTAGCAGCGGCATAGTGGCGTTCGTCTGTAATCGAAACATGGAAATGTGTTGCTTTTAAGCTACCTGCAAGTTCCAGCGCAGCGCCATTTAAATTAAGTAATGGCTTACCCAATTTATCATTTGTCACTTCGAATTGGGTAAATGCTAAACCATTGCGTATTCCTGTGCCTAATGCTTTTGCAGCAGCCTCTTTGACTGCAAAACGTTTTGCCAAAAAACGCGCTGGCTTTGATTGTTTTTGGTATTGAACGAACTCGCTTTCTGTCAGTATCCTGTTCGCTAGGCTGTCACCTGTGCGTTCAATTGCAGACTCAATGCGTGCTATTTCAACAATATCTGTACCTAACCCTACAATCGCCATTATTTACGCGCTTCTAATAATATTTTTTTCATATCAGCAACGGCTTGTGCTAACCCGCTAAATAAAGCACGACCAATGATTGCATGACCAATATTTAGCTCATAAATTTCCGGTAATTGGGCAATACGCTGAACATTATGGTAAGTCAACCCGTGACCTGCATTCACTTTAATACCTTTACCTGCGGCATATACCACACCATCACGAATACGACGAAATTCTAACTCTTGCTCTTGTTCTGTTTTCGCATCTGCATAAGCCCCAGTATGGATCTCAATAAATGGTGCCCCACACTCTTGTGCCGCATCGATTTGCTCGTGATCTGCATCAATAAATAATGAAACTAAAATACCCGCTTCAGAAAGGCGCTTAACGGCATCAGCTATTTTTTGTTTTTGACCTGCGACATCCAAGCCACCTTCAGTGGTGACTTCTTCACGTTTTTCAGGGACTAAGCAACAAAATGCAGGTTTAATACGGCAGGCTATCTCAACCATTTCATCCGTTACTGCCATTTCAAGATTCATTCGAGTTTGAATGGTTTCATTTAAAAGGGCGACATCTCTATCGGTAATATGGCGACGATCTTCACGTAAATGCACCGTGATGCCATCAGCCCCTGCTTGCTCAGCGACAAAAGCAGCTTGTACAGGGTCGGGATATTGAGTGCCTCTTGCATTCCTAACAGTTGCAATATGGTCAATATTTACACCTAACAAAAGCTCAGCCATTTTTTTCTCCCAATAAATAAACGATAACAAACAACTCTCCCTTCTATCCTACTGTAATTTGCCGTCTTGAGGGAATAAATCTCTCATCATTCGAGGTGAATTCCAGCTTAATTGCCCTATTTCAATGGTTACACTTTTATTTTGCGAAGCGCTTCGTAGAATTTTATTGAAATGATAAATTCACGTTGTTCAAAGCGAAGACTTTCAGTAAAAATAATAAAAAAGGGGCGAATAACCATAATCAATATATTTAATATATGGGGTCATTCAATCATTAAAATAGCAATATATTTAATTGGGCTTATTCTGCACTTTAGGCGAGTAGGTAAATTGGCGAAATAGCTCGCGGCTTTTTAAGGGCTTTCCACCTAAGTAGGGTTTAAGGGCAATGCGAGTGAAGCGTTTGGCTGCTTTCAATGTGTCAGCATCTGGGAATTCTCTACTAGCCAGTGCTTTAAGTTGCTTACCTGTGAAACTGAGCTGGTCAATAATTAAACTACCAATAAAACCTTTTTCTTCACGGTAACGGTAAGTCATAGTATCGGAAACTGGCTCTCCACTGCCTGCACAGTGTAGAAAATCCACCCCATAACCAAGGTAGGAAAGCAGTGCCAATTCAAATTGGCGTAAAGCAAATTCTGGGGTCTGTTCACTTGCTGCGAGTATTTGCAAACAGGAAAGGTAATCAAAAAATAAGGCTGAATAAGGTGTGCCAAATTCTAATACTCGAGCGGTTAATTCATTAAGGTATAAACCGCTATATAAAACCGTCCCCGTTAAAGGTAAAGCCAAGGAAACAGGGTCAGCATTAATGAGTGTTTTGATTTCACCTTTGCCTCCCCAACGGATCAGCAAAGGTGTGAAAGGCTGTAAACAGCCTCTTAATGGTGAGCGGTTACGGCGAGCACCTTTCGCAAGCAAGCGAATTTTCCCTTCACCTTCAGTGAAAAAATCAAGTAATAAGCTTGTCTCACTGTAAGGCCTTGAATGGAGTACAAACGCACGTTGCCAACCACTCATTCTGCCACCAATTATTTGAGGTCGTCGACATAACCAAGGCTGCGCAATGCTCTTTCGTCATCAGCCCAACCAGATTTAACTTTAACCCAAAGCTCAAGGTGTACTTTATTATCAAACATTCTTTCCATATCAATACGTGCTTCAGTACCAATGGTTTTCAGTTTGCTACCTTTGTTACCAATCACCATTTTCTTCTGGCCTTCTCGCTCAACCAGAATCAACCCATTGATATGATATATACCCGAATCCGTCACTTTAAATTGTTCAATTTCTACAGTCACTGAGTATGGCAATTCATCCCCAAGAAAACGCATTAGCTTTTCACGGATGATTTCCGATGCCATAAAACGCTGGGAACGGTCGGTGATATAGTCCTCAGGGAAATGGTGAGTCGCTTCAGGTATATGTTGCTTCACAATCTTAGCAATTGTATCTACACCCGTGCCTTTCTCCGCACTGATAGGAACAACATCCAAAAAGTTCATTTTCTGGCTAATCATACCGATATGCGGCAACAATATCGTTTTATCGACCACATTATCAATTTTATTGATCGCTAAAATAACAGGGCAACGTAAGCTAGATAGCTTAGTCAATACCATTTCATCATCAGGCGTCCAATTAGTGCCTTCAACCACAAAAATAACTAATTCCACGTCACCAATTGAGCTCGATGCGGCTCGATTCATTAAACGGTTAATAGCTCGTTTTTCTTCAATATGTAACCCTGGAGTATCTACATAAATAATTTGGTAATTATCTTCTGTATGGATCCCCATAATACGATGGCGAGTCGTCTGAGGCTTTCTCGATGTAATCGAAACTTTTTGCCCCAGTAATTGATTTAATAATGTTGATTTACCAACATTTGGCCGCCCAACTATAGCCACAAAGCCACAGTGGGATTGTAATTCACTCATTCAAGCTCCAAAATTTTCAATGCTTGCTCTGCGGCGGCTTGCTCTGCTTTACGGCGACTTGACCCAACCCCATTAATAGGCTGTTCAATACCGCTGACTTGACAGTGGATCGTAAATTCTTGATCGTGAGCTTCACCTTTTACCTGAACAACTAGATAGTTAGGTAATGGTAAATGACGCCCTTGCAGATATTCTTGTAACCTTGTTTTCGGGTCTTTTTGTTTATCACCCGGACTGATTTCATCCAGTCTACTTTGATACCAATCTAAAATAATTCTTTCGATCGTTTGAATATCACTATCTAAAAAAATACCACCGATCAGTGCTTCAACAGTATCAGCAAGGATAGATTCGCGACGAAACCCACCGCTTTTTAATTCCCCCGGCCCTAAACGCAAGCATTCACCGAGTTCAAATTCACGGGCAATTTCCGCTAATGTATTTCCACGCACAAGTGTTGCTCGCATTCGGCTCATATCACCTTCATCCACTTTAGGGAAACGATGATATAAGTCATTTGCAATAACAAAACTTAATATTGAGTCCCCTAGAAATTCTAGGCGCTCATTGTGTTTGCTGCTTGCGCTTCTATGTGTTAAGGCTTGGATTAATAACTCATTTTGATTGAATTGATAACCAAGCTTACGCTGTAATCTTTCTAGTAAAGAGGGGTTCATGTGCGCCCAACCATTTTTATTTGATAAAAAAGCACACGCAACAGACCTGTAAAATAAGCCATTTTACAAAACTGTTGCGTTTGCACTGACTCCCGAGTCAACCCACATTTTATACAGCTCAGTAGAACTAATTATAAAATACCATTAGTTACCATGCATTATAAAGGAGGGTTAATAATTGGAGAGCCAATAATATTAATTAAACTATATTGTACACTGGGTAAAATAATAATGCTTCGGATTATGCGGATTTTCAAATGAAAACCCGCACAACCACCGTTTGGCAGATCCAATTAATAAGATTATAGTGGACCAATTCGGCTAAAGCGAATACCTGTAGGCCATTCGTTTTCTTGTTTATCCAAACTTAACCAAATAAACACAGCTCGACCAACTAGGTTTTCTTCAGGAACAAAGCCCCACATACGGCTATCTGAACTGTTGTCCCTATTGTCACCCATCATAAAATAATGCTTTTCAGGCACAATCCATTCATTCTTTGGCATACCCGGTTGCAAATACCTTGCTTCAGTAATAGCTTGGCGAATAATTAGGATTTGATGTTCAACGGTGCCTAATTTTTCGCTACGCTCATACTGGCGCAGTGCATTTCTAGGTAATGCTTCGTCCAATGGGATTTCATAATTACCCTTTTGGCTGTCAACAACAGAATCAACATCAAAAAACATCGTCCATTCACTCGGTGCCAATGGACCATAAGTAATAGGGAGTTTTTCCGTGCACTTGTTATCAGCACAATTTGGGTAAATAGTCAGTTCTTTCGCATCTGGGTTATAAACGATTTTATCCCCAGGCATACCAATCACACGTTTTACAAAATCAACATTTGGATCTTTCGGGTATTTAAATACCGCAATATCACCACGTTTAGGTTTACCAGTTTCGATTAATGTCGTCTGCGTAATTGGGTCTTTTAGCCCATAAGCAAATTTCTCAACCAACATAAAGTCGCCAACTAATAAAGTTGGCATCATTGACCCTGAAGGTATTTGGAATGGCTCATAAATAAATGAGCGGACAACCAGCACAATAGCTAACACAGGGAAAATAGATGACCCTGTTTCAAGCCATGAAGGACGGCGAACTGCATTCGCAACATCCGCTTCACTCACTGCACCGTTAGTCGCATCCTGTAATTGCTTTAGCTTCGCTTTACGAGCAGGTGCAAATTTAAACTTGTCTAAACACCATATAATCCCTGTGATTAATGTTGCCAGTGTTAGGATCAAGGCAAAGGTGTTAGCCATTGAGTCTCCTTGTAAACTTAGTTGTCTTTACCAACATGCAATATAGCAAGAAACGCTTCTTGTGGTAATTCAACATTACCTACTTGTTTCATCCGCTTCTTACCATCCTTTTGCTTCTGTAACAGTTTCTTCTTACGGCTAACGTCACCGCCATAACACTTGGCAAGCACGTTTTTACGTAGTTGTTTAACTGTAGAACGAGCAATAATATGGTTACCAATCGCCGCCTGAATCGCAATATCAAATTGTTGGCGAGGTATTAGTTCTTTCATTTTTTCGACAAGTTCACGCCCACGATGTTGTGAATTTCCGCGGTGAGTAATCAAGGCGAGGGCATCAACACGTTCGTTGTTAATAAGAACATCGACCCGCACCATATCCGATGGTTGGAAACGTTTAAATGCGTAATCCAACGATGCATAACCACGAGAGGTTGATTTCAAACGATCGAAGAAGTCCAGAACAACTTCAGACATTGGAATATCATAAGTAAGCGATACTTGATTACCATGATAGACCATATTGGTCTGAACACCACGTTTCTCAACACACAATGTAATCACATTACCTAAATACTCTTTAGGCATCAGCATGTGACATTCTGCAATTGGCTCACGCAGTTCTTCAATATTATTCAATGCAGGTAGCTTCGAAGGGCTATCTACATACACAATTTCACCGTTGGTTTGTTTTACTTCATACACTACCGTTGGTGCAGTAGTAATCAGGTCAAGGTCGTATTCACGCTCTAAACGCTCTTGGATGATTTCCATGTGTAATAAGCCAAGGAAACCACAACGGAAACCAAAACCGAGTGCCGTAGACGTTTCTGGCTCATAGAATAATGATGCATCATTCAGGCTAAGTTTACCAAGGGCGTCACGGAAAGCTTCATAGTCATCAGAGCTTACAGGGAATAAACCTGCATAAACCTGTGGTTTTACTTTTTTAAAGCCAGGCAGCGCTTTTTCAGCAGGATTACGAGCACCTGTTAAAGTATCACCTACTGGTGCCCCAGTGATATCCTTAATCGCACATACTAACCAGCCTACTTCACCACAATTTAATACATCGCGGTCAATTCGCTTCGGTGTAAAAATACCAAGGCGGTCAGCGTTATACACTTGACCTGTACTCATGACTTTGATTTTATCGCCTTTTTTCAAGGAGCCGTTTTTAATACGGATCAATGAAACAACACCTAAATAGTTATCAAACCATGAGTCAATGATTAAGGCTTGTAAAGGCGCATCCGCATCACCTTCTGGTGGGGGGATCTCTTTAACCAGACGCTCAATCACATCTTGAACGCCAATCCCTGTTTTTGCTGAACAGCGAACAGCATCATGTGCATCGAGCCCCACGATATCTTCTATTTCATCCGCAACACGCTCAGGGTCTGCCGCAGGCAAGTCGATTTTGTTCAAAACAGGAACAACTTCTAGGTCCATCTCAATAGCGGTATAACAGTTTGCAAGTGTTTGAGCTTCAACCCCCTGCCCTGCATCAACCACTAACAGGGCACCTTCACATGCTGCTAATGAGCGTGATACTTCATAAGAGAAGTCAACGTGGCCAGGTGTGTCAATGAAATTTAATTGGTATGTTTCACCATCCGCAGCGGTATAATCGAGTGTAACACTCTGTGCTTTAATGGTGATCCCACGCTCACGTTCTAAATCCATTGAGTCTAAAACCTGCGCCGCCATTTCACGATCTGTTAAACCACCACAAATCTGAATAATACGATCTGATAAGGTAGACTTACCATGGTCGATATGAGCAATGATAGAAAAGTTTCTTATGTTATTGATTTTCAAGGTAATATCTTCTTTTAAATTGCCTTACAAAATCAGCTTTGTGCAAATATCGCGACAAAACTAAAATGCTATGATTATCACAAGATTGTTAATTAGCAGCATTTTACATACAAGAACCCACTAACACAAAGATTCAATGTAAAACAACTGTAAACCTGTATAAGGTTAATAAGTTAGTTATCGTAATTTATCGCTAACTCCCCTGTAAAATATACTGTTTTATACCACCGTGCTTATACTATTTTCATTCCTGCTCGAAATAATCTAAAAAGCCAATGAATTGCTAATCATCCATTTATTAATAAGCTTTAAACCGCAAAAGGGAAACTACATGTTTCCCTTTTTAGTGATAGTACCAATTTATATTTCGAATACAACCCATTGAAATTTAGCAATTAACTTGTATCGAAAGCTCTGTCGGAGGTAACCCAATTTGTAAAACCACAGGTTGAAAAGCTTCGTCATCACGCCATTTTGACGCCAACTTACGTGCTATAAAAAAGCCAATTACACCACCAGCCACACCAGACATAGCTATCCAAAACTGTTCTAAGCTAAATGATTGCGCTAGACCTGCAAAAATAAATAACCCTAAAATAGGCGTTAAATAAACTAATAGTGCAGAGCGTATCAGGCTACCTTCTGGAATACCGACCTCAATCTTTTGCCCTACCACCAGTGGCTGTTCAATCGCAATTTCTAATTCATGTTCCGTATTTGGCCCTATTTTACTTAATGCGTAAGAACCACAGGTTTTACGAGCACCGCAACTTCCACAGCCAGATGAAGAACCATAGCGCAATAACGCCCTACCGTTTTGCCAACGGACTACTGTTGCCCACTCTTTTACCATAACTTACTCCCGGAACTGAATACTACCCGCCACGACTTGTGCGGTTGCCAACGGTAATTCACCGATGATAGTGACCACATGTTGTTTTTGCGCCATCGTATAAATTGTCCGACGCCCATTTTGTAAGGGTTGATCTAACAACGGGCCTTTTGCAGATTTTGTCACATTAACAGAAAAGGTAAATAGACCATCACTAAACATCGCCGTTTCGACTATATCGTCTTCAGCTAATTTACGTGAAGAGCGCGATATTTCTTCGAAGCCTGGTGGCAACATACCGATTTGCCACTTAAATGAGGGATTGCCATTTTTGGGCGAAATCAATAAAGGCGGCATATTTACCTTGCTCAAGGTAAGCAACGAATCTTTCACTGTTTTGCTATCGAGTACCGTTGAGATCACACGAAATTGTTCAAGTGTTTGACTATTATTATCGAGAAGATCGATACGTAATGGTAATTTCGTTTCTTCATCGATCAATACTACATAGTTAAAACGTGAATTGTCTTTCGATATTATGCGGATCACTAATGCAGGTCGGTCACCAATATGAGTACGCCCTGCATCAATAAAATTATAATACGGTTTAATTTGTTGATAATTAGCAAAAATTACCGAAGGTAAGTTATCAACAATATTTTTGCCATTTAAGCTAAATGCATCAAACCCTGGCTCAAAATAGCTAATGCTGTCACCTTTTTGCACAATTTCACGTCGTGACGAATCCATCTGGATCATCTGAGAAACAGGCTTACCATCAATAATAGTATGGCGATAACGTACAGGAGTAATTGATTGAGGGTTAAATGTCACAAATGACATTTCATAAGAGAGAGCTTGGGCAGCATTTCCCATTTCTTTAAAAAGAACATCGGCATCTTGTTCAGATGCCGAAGCTTGATTAGAAACAATCAGGCTGCCCGTCAGGCAGATGACGGATAACCATTTATTCATTATTGCAATTTAACTCCTGCTGAAGACGCAGCTTGTGCAGGTTCTTGATATTGCTGATTCTGATTCAACATTGAGCGTCTTTCAATTTCATACTGCTGCAACATTGCATTAATACGTTGATTTTGCTGCTCAACTTGTTGCAGTTGTTGCTCGTTACCAAACAGTTGATTATCAGATATATTTAAGCTTACTGGCGCACCACTTCCTACTGGAATTGTGTTAAACATAGGCTCATCAACTGGTGAATCAACAGCATCACTTTGATTATATTGTTGAACACCAACAATCACAGCCAATGAAACACAAGCTGCCACACCAATTTGGGTTAATTGGCTCGCCCAAGGACGAATTTTGCCCCAGAATGGGAAGCTTCCCCAAGTCGCAGGTTCAGGCTGCGATTCAACAACTACCTGAGGATTAATACGCACAGCTTCATTCTCTAGTGCTGCCGCAACTTTACTAGCAATATCAAAATGCATGACCTCGCTAGTTTCGTTACGTAGAGTATCACGAATAAGATGATAGCTCTCCCAACGTTGCTTTAACGTTGAATCACGTGAAATGGCGTTTACTAGTTCTAAATCTAGAACTTCGCCATCCATCATTGCGGAAAGTTTCTCTCTTTGCATGCCCAATTACCTTCAGTTAATTGCATCACAATTATAGTTAATTGACTGATTTAACAATACTAATACTGTTGAATCAGAGGTTGTACTTTATTATCAATCGCTTCTCTTGCTCTAAAAATACGCGAACGTACAGTGCCAACAGGACAATCCATAATTTCTGCGATTTCTTCATAGCTCAAACCATCTAGTTCGCGAAGCGTAATTGCCATTCTTAAATCTTCTGGCAATGATTCGATGGTTTTAAAAACGACTTTCTTTAATTCATCAGACAACATTAAGTTCTCTGGGTTCGAAATTTCTTTTAAAGCACCAGCGGTTTCAAAGTTTTCTGCATCACTCGCTTCGAGATCTGACGCGGGTGGACGCCTATCTTGAGCAACTAAATAATTTTTAGCCGTATTAACCGCAATACGATAAAGCCAAGTGTAAAATGCGCTATCACCACGAAATGACCCGATGGCACGATACGCTTTTATAAATGACTCCTGAGCCACGTCAGGGACGTCGGCCTGCGGCACATAGCGAGAGACTAGACTTGCAACTTTATGCTGATATTTTATTACCAGTAAGTTGAAAGCTTGTTGATCGCCTTTTTGCACCTTCTCAACCAATATCTGGTCAGTTAATTGCTCGCTCATTCCAGGAAGTATCTCCCGAATTCAGGCTGATAATATGTTAACTTGATCATGTTCTCCCTTCCTAAAGCAAGCACTACTTTGAGTAGTAGAACTAGTTGAAGTTCAATTAAATCTAAAAAAATAGTCAATAATTTACAAAACGGCCAACGTTGCTGTTTCGATGATCCTAAAAGATCTTCATTAAAACAACTGTATATAACATTTCCGTCTCTCATGAATACAGCATACGAATTTTGTAAATAAATACTATTACCACCACACGAAACCAATTTGAATATGTAAATAGACTTAGGTCAATACATGTTTACTAAACAGCAATCCATCAATAGCAATAGACAATCCAATAGGCTAACATAAAAAACTCAATACATACTATTATATACACGCAAACACTTATGAACGCATCCACACAGCATTACACTGATATCTTAATCATTGGGAGTGGTGTCGCAGGACTTTCAGCTGCCTTACGGCTCGCCCCCTTTCATCAAGTGACTATTCTCAGCAAAAGCAACCTCAGTGAAGGGGCTTCCTACTACGCACAAGGTGGTATTGCCGCCGTTTTTGATGATACCGACAGTATTGAATCTCATGTTGAAGATACCCTCATCGCTGGTGCGGGTATTTGCCAAAAAGAAGCGGTTGAATTTATTGCCTCAAACGCTAAGCATTGTGTTCAGTGGCTGATCGACCAAGGTGTTTTATTTGACACCGAAATCACCGAAAGCGGCGAAACACAATATCATTTAACCCGTGAAGGGGGTCATAGCCATCGGCGGATCTTACATCATGCGGATGCCACAGGTAAGGAAGTTGAAACAACTTTAGTCGATCTTGCCATTGCCCACCCTAATATACACATTAAAGAACGCTATAACGCCGTTGACCTTATCCTTTCTAATCCAGCCAACTCTTCTCGTATTTTAGGTGCCTACGTCTGGAACCGCCAAAAAGAACAAGTCGAAACAATCCGAGCAAAAACAGTTGTGTTAGCAACGGGAGGTGCTGCTAAAGTTTATCAATACACGACAAACCCTGATATTTCTTCTGGCGATGGCATCGCAATGGCATGGAGAGCCGGCTGCCGTGTTGCTAACCTTGAATTTAACCAGTTCCACCCAACCTGTTTATTCCACCCGCAAGCACGTAATTTTTTACTAACAGAAGCATTGCGCGGAGAAGGGGCTTATTTAAAACGCCCTGATGGTAGTCGTTTTATGCCAGATTATGACGAGCGATGCGAACTTGCTCCTCGTGATATTGTTGCTCGGGCAATTGACCATGAAATGAAGCGCCTTGGTGCTGATTGCATGTATTTGGATATCAGCCATAAGCCTGATGATTTCATAAAAAACCACTTCCCAACCATTTATGCGAAACTAATGACTCTAGGGTTAGATCTCACAAAAGAGCCAATCCCAATTGTGCCTGCGGCTCATTATACTTGTGGTGGCGTCATTGTGGACAAAATGGGTATGACCGATATCACCAACTTATATGCTATAGGGGAAGTGAGTTACACCGGTTTACACGGTGCAAACCGTATGGCCTCAAATTCACTCTTAGAATGCCTTGTATATGGCTGGTCAGCAGCAGAAAACATCAATAAAACCATAAAACAGATCGATGAGATCCCTTATTTGCCTGAATGGGATGAAAGCCGAGTGCATAATTCGGATGAACAGGTTGTAATCCAACATAACTGGCATGAATTACGCCTATTTATGTGGGATTATATGGGGATCGTTAGAACCACCAAACGCCTTGAGCGCGCCTTACGTCGTATTCATCTATTACAGCAAGAAATCCATGATTACTATGCGAATTTCCGTATTTCAAATAATTTACTGGAATTACGAAACCTCGTTCAAGTTGCTGAATTAATGGTACGTTGCGCGCTAGAGCGCAAAGAAAGCCGTGGGTTACACTATACACTTGATTATCCAGACCCATCACCCAATTCAGGGCCTACCGTTTTAATACCTGAATAGAGGGCCACAAAGCCGGCACTGGTGTCGGCTTTTCTTTAGCTAGCTTCACGGTATATAGCTTAATACTTTAAATAAAATGGCTGAATAAGTTTACGAAATGCTTCGGTATATTCATTATTTTCATTTTTTAGCGCTAAAGATGTTTGTTGTACCGATGCTTCCTGTAATTGAATACCCAGCAGCATACGGTGATAACCAGTTTTAGGTTTATCGCTAATATCGACGCGAAAAGCTGTAAACCAGCCAGATTTCCCTGCCATATCCTGCAATCTCTCCCCAACTTCGTATGGTAAGACTAAACAAAACAGCCCATGGGGAGCAAGACAGGACTTCGCACTTTTTAGCAATACATCATGGGTTAAAGCACATGTATACCTTGCTTGGTCTCGTTTTTTATCACGGCATGCGACCGCAGGTTCAAAATAAGGCGGGTTACTCACAATCAAGTCATACTGAGTCTGCGAATGCTGACTATAAGTAATAATATCTTGGTTAATTATATGTAAGCGTTCCGCCCAAGGTGATTCATTAAAGTTTTCTTGTGCTTGCGCCGCTGCCTCATGGTCTAATTCGACGGCATCAACACGCAATGTTGGGTTTCTTTGGGCTAACATCAGGGCTATCAAGCCACTACCACTGCCAATATCTAAAGCTGCTCTAACCCCTTTTACGGGTGCCCAAGCCCCCAGCAACACGCCATCAGTCCCCACTTTCATTGCACATCGGTCATGTGCGACAAAAAACTGTTTAAAAGTAAACCCACCTTTGCGGTAATTTTGTTTTAGTTCACACATGCAAACACTCTAATTGGACAATATTTATTCTATCGTACTCATTTTGAGCAAATAAAAATGATAATTTAACCTATTCGCTACAATATTATTCTTATATTATGAGAATAATATTTGAGACGAATTTTTTTTACTGCTAAGTTCAAAAAAAGGAGATGCAATGAATAGTATAAATCGAACCCTAGATATCTTGTCATATATCACAACCAGTGCATCTCCGGTGACGCCTCAGGCTATCTCATCTGCATTAGGCATCCCATTATCGACAGTTTATCGGTTGCTGGCAATTCTCATAAATTGGGAATTTGTCTCTTATGCAAAACAATATGGCACTTATTGTGTCGGTTCGCAGAGTATCAAAAACCAAGAAAAATACTATCACCACAGTTTATTGATGGGAGCTTCTAAACAAGAGCTACAAAAGCTAGCGAAAAAAACGCAAGAAACCGTGGCGATAATTACTTCAAACTTACGGGAAACTATTTGTGTAGACATGATTGAAAGTGAACAGGCCTTACGCTGCTCTTTTATTATTGGTCGTGGTAATACCTTAATAAAAGGAGCAAGTGCAAAAACGTTACTGGCCTTTCGTCATGAACAATACCAAACCCATGTATTTGAAACACATGCGAAACAATTAGCACATGAGCAAAGTAAATTTAAATTACAACAAGACCTACTGCAGATACAAAAACAAGGCTATGGCGTGTCTATCAGTGAAATTGACGAGGGCGTATTGGGGGTTTCTGCCCCTATTTTCAAAGGAAATGATGTTTTAGCTGTAATTTCAGTTATGGCGCCTGAATTCCGTTCCACTCATCGCGTCGATGAATTTATTACGCATACTTGCCAAACAGCCCATAACATTACTAAATTAATTAACCTGGAGTAACTATGACACAAGCTTTCCAATGGCAAGGGCGCACAGATGGTGAAACACAAGAACATTTGCGCATCCATCAGGTCATTAACCAACACGCTCCTGCTAAATTTGCCTTAATTGGTTTTGCGTCCGATGAAGGCGTTAGACGTAATAAAGGCCGTCAGGGGGCCAAAGCGGGTCCAAATGCTATTCGCAGCCAACTTGCAGGGTTGCCAATTCATCAACCACTTGCCATCAAAGATAACGGGACAATTAGCTGTGATGACGGTGATCTCGAAGCCGCACAACGCCGTCTATCTGATGAATTAGTAGCTATATTATCTGCTAACCAAAAACCTATCGTCCTAGGTGGTGGTCACGAAGTGGCATTTGCCAGCTTCCAAGGCCTGTTTGACTATGTTGAACAATATCAAGCGGGTAAAACAATTGGTATTATTAACTTTGATGCGCATTTCGATTTACGCGAAGCCCCTATTGCCACTTCCGGCACGCCATTTTTGCAATCTGCCATGTTATGTCAGCAATACCAACGTCCTTTCAAATACTTATGCTTAGGCATCGCAGATCATGGCAATACAAAAGTCCTATTCGATACCGCTGATACGTTAGGTTGCCAATATATCCGCGATAAAGAATTAGCTTATACCAAGCTACCTCAAGCAATTGAAAAAATTAAAAAATTCATTGACGATGTAGACTATTTATATGTCACCGTCGATTTAGATGTATTTTCTGCTGCCATTGCGCCAGGCGTTAGTGCACCAGCACCGAAAGGTATTTCTACTGAAATTTTTGATGAACTATTTTCCATTATCAAAAGTAGCCAAAAAATTGCCGTTTTTGATATCGCAGAATGTAACCCTGAGTTTGATATTGATAACCATACCGCCAAACTCGCAGCTTATTTGATTTACCAATATTTATTCTAATAAAACAACACAACAATTCGACTGATAAATACACTGTTTCTCACGCTGTTAAGATAACTTACTTTCGAGCACCACAATAAAAATAGCTTTGAAATTGATTATCAAATTAGCTGTAGCGCAATATCTTAATGGTTTTTAACTATTGAATTTCGCGTTACAGCTAGGCGGCAAGTGACGTTATCCCTAGGAGCATACAAAAGTATGTGACTAGGGTAGCGGAGCGCGGCTAACAACTCTGTAGCGTGAAAGACAACAGTTAAAAAGGGAAAAATATGATTCTACACCTCGACACGCTCTCCACCCTATTTCTAACAGTAATCTGCCTATTGATGGGGATCCACTTAAAAAAACGTATTGATTGGCTACAACGTTTTTGTATTCCCTCCCCTGTTATTGGCGGTTTTCTGGTTAGTTTGATTATCTGGGGACTTAAATCATTCAATCTAGCCGAGATTAATTTTGATACCAGCTTACAAACCTTTTTAATGGTTGCCTTCTTTACCACTATTGGGATTGACGGTAGCTTCCGTATTTTGAAAAGTGGCGGTCGGTTACTATTTATCTATCTTTTCATCTGCTGGTTTGTGGTTATCTTCCAAGACACTTTCGGTGCAGGGCTTGCCCATTTATTAGGTGTTGAACCTGTTATCGGCATTATGGCTGGCGGTGTTTCTCTAACAGGAGGGCACGGTGGTGCGGCTGCTTTTGGTGGTATGGCAGAAAGCTTAGGGGTGCAATCAGCGACAGTCGCCGCTATTGCCGCCGCAACTTTCGGTTTAATAACGGGAAGTCTACTCGGTGGGCCAGTCGCTTCATTTTTGATCAAGAAATTTAACGTTCGCATTCAAGCTGATGAAAATGTAGAACGAGTTCAAATACCTGAAACCATCGCAGGGAAAATCGAATCTATCGATGCCCATGCTTTTTTAAAAATGCTCGCGTTAGTACTGGGGATCATGGTAATTGGTCAATTCGCCTCAGCACAATTTACTAAGGCAACAGGCTTTTCATTACCGAGTTATGTAGGCGCAATGATCATCGCTATTGTTATCCGCAATATTAACGACCAAGTTGAATTATTCCGCATCAACCAAAAATCGGTTGACCTGATATCAGAAGTCTCCCTTGGCTTATTTTTAACAATGGCGATGATGTCATTAAAAATTTGGGAGTTGAAAACAGTTGCACTACCATTATTTACCATCCTATTAGCGCAAGTTATTATATTAACGTTATTAGTTGTCTTTGTTATTTTTAGGCTGCTAGGTAAGAATTACGATGCCGCCGTGATGTGTGCTGGTTTAATGGGCCACGGGCTGGGAGCTACGCCAAATGCAATGGCTAACATGTCTTCCGTTTGTGAGCGTTATAAACATGTTTCCATGAAAGCCTTTATGATTGTCCCATTGAGTGGTGCAGTACTCATTGATTTAGTCGGGATACCTTACCATACTTGGCTTATTAATATGTTTAGCTAATCATTTCGAAAGGGAGGTTCTCCTCCCTTTTCAATGGTGTTATCCAGCCTAAACCCTACCTACTTTCATTGATATATCACTCCCTGTCTACTTTAAAAACAGTTACAATTGAGGAAAGCTGATTTTTCAGGTGAACAATTTTGCTAACCTGTTTATAATCAGCGCCCCAAATAGAGGTATATCATGACTGCATCCACTTTTTCTGAACTTGAACTTGACGAAAGCCTAATTAATGCGCTTTCGGATAAAGGCTATCAACGCCCAACGGCTATTCAAGCCGCGGCTATTCCTGCTGCAATGGATGGCCGAGACGTTTTAGGTTCAGCCCCTACTGGAACAGGTAAAACCGCCGCATTTTTAATCCCTGCGATTCAACATTTACTTGATTTTCCAAGAAAAAAATCAGGGCCACCTCGAGTTCTGGTTGTTACACCAACTCGTGAATTAGCCATGCAAGTTGCTGAACAAGCAAAAGAATTATGCGCACATAATCACCTAGATATTGCAACGATTACTGGTGGTGTCGCTTATATGAACCATGCTGAGGTTTTCAGCGAAAATCAAGATATCGTTGTCGCCACAACAGGTCGCTTACTCCAATATATCAAAGAAGAAAACTTTGACTGCCGGGCCGTTGAAATTTTAATCCTTGATGAAGCAGACCGCATGTTAGATATGGGGTTTGCGAATGATATCGAAACCATTGCTGGTGAAACGCGCTGGCGCAAACAAACTATGCTCTTCTCTGCAACTCTGGAAGGCGAAGCAATCCGTGATTTTGCAGAAAGGTTATTAGAAGAACCCATTGAAATTGATGCAGACCCTTCTCGTCGCGAACGCAAAAAAATTCAACAATTTCATTACCGTGCCGACACACTAGAACATAAAACAGCTTTACTATGCCACTTGTTAAAACAAGAAGAGGTAACAAAAGCGATTGTGTTTGTTCGTAAACGCGAACGCTTACGTGAAGTCGTTCAATGGCTGCGTGAAGCAGGTATTGAACCATGTTACCTTGAAGGTGAAATGCCGCAAACTAAACGTAACGAAGCTGTTCGCCGTTTAGTTGATGGCCAAGTTAAAGTATTAGTTGCAACCGATGTAGCTTCCCGTGGTTTAGATATCGATAACGTCAGCCATGTGTTCAACTTTGACTTACCACGTACAGCTGATGTGTATTTACATCGAATTGGTCGTACGGGTCGCGCAGGCCGCAAAGGGGTTGCAATTTCCTTAGTTGAAGCTCACGACTTTCCACTGCTGGGTAAAATAACTCGCTATATTGAAGACCAAATTAAAATTCGTGTTGTTGACTCTTTGCGTCCGACCACGAAAGCCCCTTCAGAGGCAATGCTGAATAAGCCTAAACCGTCGAAGAAAGTCCTTGCAAAACGCAAGGAAAAGAAAAAAGAAGAACAAACTAAAAAGAAAGAAAAAGTACGCCATCGCGATAAGAAAAATATTGGGAAACGCCGTGCTCCAATTGCACCGACAACACCTGAGCAAACTAAGTAAATAAAAACGGGTTTCGACCCGTTTTTTTATTATTTCATCATATTAAACACTTTTTCACGCATAAATTTTCCCTCATGGGTTAACAATTCTGGTTTAATAATATGATTATTGAGAATGTCTTTGCAGTCTAAGCCTTGGTTGTTTTTAACTCGCCAATCAGCTCCACTTGCTAACAATAACTCTGCCACCTCAAGTGCATGACTATTCACTGCATCATGTAAGGGAGTATTGCCTAAACTATCCCTAATATTTACCGTTACACCATTCTTTAATAAGATTTGAGATTGCATGACTTGGCCGTTTTGTGCAGCTAAATGCAAAATACTTTTTTGTTCTTTTGATTGCATACTTTTAATTAATTGCCCATATTGAGATTCAATTAAAACTTGCATAAATTGCCCATTCATTGCACTAACTGATTGCCGAGCTAAAAAGTCAATATCGCTAGGTTTATGATGTCGAACTAAAATAGCTGAAAACTCATTAATATCCCCTGCTTTAATCGCTTTCTTACAACCTTCTTGCCAATTTAATACTTGTTGTTCTTCAGGGTTAGGGAATACAGTTAATGGTATTTCTTGGATTTTATTATATTCTCCAGTAAGGGCATTCCAATTATTCCACGGTTTATGCATGCACATCATTTTAATAATTTTAACCATTGTATGTGCAATAAAACTTCTTGTTAATAAACGGTGTGGTAGCCAATTTTTCCAAGAACTCTGTTCGCTATAAGGCATTTTAATACAATTTCCCAACGCAGAAGGGATTGGTAAAGAATTTTGTAATGAATCAAGCCAGTCATACTGCACAGTATAAAAACGTATTAGTCCTTCCTGAGCCACTTTTTCAGCCATGTGGTAATCTATGCCGACTTTATTAACAGTGCTCTTAGACAGCCCTGCTGGGCTAAATGCAATACAAGGGGAATTGCTTGCCAATGCTGCAATAGACGATAGCCCTCCACCTAATGAATGCCCTGTACAGATTGTATTTCCATTAACTGCATTTGATAAAACATTCATTAAACTCACGGCTTGAAAATATTGAGATTCATACAAACCAATTCCTTGGCGGATATTTGCATAAAAATCGCTGATATCATTGCTACCACTAAAACAAAGAATATATAAATCATGAAACCGACAAATATTAGCTTGGAACCCTGTCTGCTTATCACTTAATAATTCAGCACTTATTCCCAGTTTATTCAATTCACTATCATCTAATCTTTCAATCTCTTGTATTGTCTGCCAATTTTTATTGTAAGCCCCCTGTGAAAGCAACGCTAATATATAGTCTTTCGGCTGTGCATCCCGACCTAAAAAGTCATTTTTTAATATTTTTGGGGGCCACAAATTTCCCCCGCAAGACTGATTTTCTACATGCTGATGTTGTAAATATATATCTAAACTTTCTTGAGCAAGAGAAAGCTCATCTCTAGAGGATATCGTTTCTGGCGTTAAAAAAGGCATAAATTCCTCCTAACAAATATATTGTGTTGGAAGAATATTGGAATACAAATAGCCAAGGAGAGAAATAATCTACTTTATTAGTCGCAAATAAAAAGCCATTGATAACAATGGCTTTAGAATTTATTACACAGTATTTAACGTAGTTATACTAAATTTTATTATAAGCTTTCAGTAAAAGTACGGGTAATAACATCACGCTGTTGTTCAGGGGTTAATGAGTTAAAACGTACTGCATAACCTGATACACGGATGGTTAATTGTGGGTATTTTTCTGGGTTTTTAACCGCATCTTCTAATGTTTCACGGCTTAAAACATTCACATTTAAGTGCTGGCCACCTTCGACACGAACTGTTGGCTTCATCTCCAAAGGGACTTCACGATACTCAAAAGCACCTAATTCGTCTTTCGCGACGATTTGGCCTTCGTTATAATCCGCTTTTGCACAAACACAACGAGCCTCATTTTTCTCGTTATCAAGTAACCAGAAAGAATTTAATAATGCTGCATTATCTGTTTTAGTAATTTGAATACCAGTAATCATGTCGACCTCCACGTTCGAACTTGATTGCAATCGGTTTTTATTAACCGAAACTGCATTAACCATCAATCTTATAAAAACTAGCAATTGGATATTTGGTCTAACCAATGTATATAGTCATTTTATACCAGTTGAACCCCCGAGTTTCTTTGATATTTATCAATTATTTCGTGCAGTAACTAAACAGATCAGTTCAACTTTATGATTTAAATCAAAATTAATCCGTTTGTTTTTTTAATTTTTTTCATAAAATTTAAAAAATATTTTAAATACTATAATCAATATCAGGGCTTTATCTCTTGCCTATGAACCAGTAAGCTTAGGGTATCAACTGGTTCAGTTATAAATTGGACTGTCATAGATTCATTATTATGGAATACTTCATGTCAGAACCTATCACATGGCACGATGTCATTGGCCCAGAAAAATCCAAGCCTTACTTCAAGGAAACACTTGCTTACGTTGCTGATCAACGCAAAAAAGGTAAAGTTATCTATCCACCACAAGATGATGTTTTTAATGCTTTTCGTTATACAGAACTTGCCGACATCAAAGTGGTTATCTTAGGTCAAGACCCCTATCACGGACCTGGTCAAGCCCATGGCCTATCTTTTTCAGTACTCCCAGGGGTAAAACCGCCACCTTCTTTAGTTAATATGTATAAAGAACTGGAGAAAGATATCGCTGGTTTTCAACGGCCTGATCATGGCTATCTACTGAGTTGGGCTAAGCAAGGTGTCTTATTACTCAATACCGTACTGACGGTAGAGCAAGGTAATGCACATTCCCATGCACATCTAGGCTGGGAAACCTTTACAGATAAAGTTATTGAAGCTATTAATGAAAATACTCAGGGGGTCATTTTTCTATTATGGGGCGCCCACGCACAGAAAAAAGGCAAAATAATTAATACTAAGCGCCATCACGTCCTTAAAGCCCCACATCCATCGCCACTTTCAGCGCACCGTGGTTTTTTAGGTTGCGGACATTTTTCCCAAACAAATACCATCTTAGAACGGGAAGGCAAAACACCTATTGACTGGAACCCAGTCATCAACGAATAAAATACGATGTAATGGGCTAGAAAAGCAGAACAAGAAAACAATAAAATCAAACAATTGATTTTCAATAATACTAGTAATTAAATGGGATGCCTGTGCATCCCATTTAATTATCATTATCGTTATTTCGACACGATGACCATTGCTGGTCTTAATAGACGGTTATTTAACGTGTAGCCTTTTTGCATCACATCAATAACATGACCTGCTTGATGATCAGGCGATTCTATCATCGTCATTGCTTGATGAACCTCAGGGTTAAACGGTACATTCGCTTCGCCTACGGGTTCAATGCCAAATTTCGCCACTGCATCTAAGAATGTTTTCAGCGTTAAATCTAACCCTTCTACCATTGCTTTAGATTGTTCATTGTCACGGTCTGCCGCATCAATAGCACGCTCTAAATTATCAATAACTGGTAATAGTTCATTAGAAAATTTTTCAAGAGCAAATTTGTGCGCCTTTTCGATATCTTGTTCCGTCCGACGACGAATGTTTTCGATTTCAGCATGTGCGCGCAACATGGCTTCACGCTCAGTTTTTCTTGATGCTTCAAGCTGTTGCTCAAGCTCAGCAATACGCGCTGCTAACGCTTCTTCGTTTGCTTGCATTTCATCAGCTTGCTGAACTTCAGCTTCTTGCTCTTGTTGAACTTTTTGTGATTCATTTTGCTCAAAAGCTTGCTCATCATGCATGTTTTGGTCTTTACTACTCATGAATATCTCCGCGTATTTAGCATTAATCCCCTATATGAGAGTATTATGGGGATCTAATACAGGGATTCAAGGGAAGTCATACAATGAGAGGCCAAAAAAGTATGCGAAAGGGCAATAATACACCACAATCACAATTTAAAACGATAGGCATTGTCGGGCACCCAAGGCATCCGGAAGCATTGGCAACTCATGAATTAATTTATCATTGGCTAATTTCAAAAAATTACCATGCAATTATTGATAAACAAGTTGCCAAAGATCTGAAGCTGGCTAATGCCAATACAGGGTCATTAACCGATATTGGCCAACAAGCAGACCTCGTCGTCGTCGTTGGGGGTGATGGTAACATGCTGGGTGCTGCTCGCATTTTATCCCGCTATAATAATAAAGTTATCGGCGTAAACCGGGGTAACCTCGGTTTTTTAACTGACCTCGACCCTGATAATGCCTTACAGCAGCTTTCTCGGGTCCTTGAAGGTGAATATCGCGAAGAAAAACGTTTTCTATTAGAAGCTCAGGTTATCAAAAGTAATCAAAAATCACGGAAAAGTACTGCAATCAACGAAATTGTTCTGCACCCAGGTAAAGTCGCTCATATGATCGAATTTGAAGTCTATATTGATGAAAAGTTCGCATTCTCTCAGCGCTCTGATGGCTTAATCATTGCAACTCCAACTGGCTCTACCGCCTATTCACTTTCTGCGGGAGGCCCTATTTTAACACCTAATTTAGACGCCATTGTCTTAGTCCCTATGTTCCCTCATACCCTGTCATCACGGCCACTCGTTATTAGTAGTGATAGCAGTATCCGTTTAAAGTTTTTACGCACAAATATCGACTATGAAGTCAGTTGTGACAGCCAAATTATGCTGCCAATTCAAGATGGTGAAGAGGTTATAATTAAACGCAGTAATAAAAACCTTAACCTAGTTCACCCCCAAGACTATAACTATTTCAATACGTTAAGTTCAAAATTAGGATGGGCTAAAAAAACTTTTTAATTTTTTTGCGCTACCTCTTTACTGTATAAAAAAACAGTTTAAACTGTATGAAAACACAGGTGTGTATTTTTACAGGAGAGCGCAGATGCTTACTCAATTAACCATCAATAATTTTGCTATCGTTCGTGAATTAGAAATTGATTTTCGTAATGGCATGACCACCATCACAGGTGAAACAGGTGCGGGTAAATCTATCGCTATTGATGCGCTCGGCCTGTGTTTAGGGGAACGTGGTGAAGCCAATATGGTACGCTCTGGCACTCAACGTGCAGATTTGTGCGCCCGCTTCTCCCTTGCAGATGCAAAAATGGCCGCAAATTGGTTAGCTGAACATCAACTTGATAACCAAAATGAGTGCCTATTACGCCGTACAATATCTTCTGATGGCCGCTCCCGTGGCTTTATTAATGGCGTATCCGTACCTCTTTCGCAGCTTAGGGAACTCGGTGCTTTACTAATCCAAATCCATGGTCAGCACGCTCATCAATTATTACTTGATAATACTCACCAAAAATCACTACTAGATGCCTATGCAAATCAACAAGAACTACTCTCGCAAATGAAACAAGCTTGGCAGGTTTGGCATAACTCTTGCCAGCAATTGGCCATTTTTCAAAAACAAATGCAAGAATATGAAGCTCGTCAGCAGCTATTAGAATATCATTTGAAAGAATTAAATGAATTTATGCCCATCCAAGGGGAATTTGAAGAAATTGACCAAGAATATAAACAATTAGCAAATTATGGTCAGTTTTTAACGCTTGGGCAAACTGCGGCTCAAATATTATCAGACAATGATGAAGCCAACGTGATGGGCCTGTTGAGCATGGCAAAAAATGAGTTATCTGAATTAGTCACTCTCAATCCTAAGTTTTCAGGGTTACTGGATATGCTCGAAGAGGCTTCAATCCAAGTCAGTGAAGTCAGTGATGAAATAAAACATTATTGCGATCAGTACGAACTTGACCCCAATCGCTTGTTTGAACTTGAACAACGCATTTCTAAACAAATTAGCCTAGCGCGTAAACATCATGTTACTCCTGAAGCACTACCAGAACTATTTCAACAGTTACTAAAGGAGCAAGAACAAATTTCCAATCAAAATGAAGATTGTGAAGCATTAAATGCTCAAGTTATTAATGATCACCAAAAAGCATTAGCTTGCGCTAAGCGCTTACACCACATGCGCCTGCATTATGCCCAAGAGTTAAGTTCATTAATTACCAATAGCATGCACCAACTATCTATGCCCCACGGCCTGTTTACTATTGATGTAAAATTTGTTCCGGAACAGTTGCAAATCGACGGTGCTTGTAAGATTGAATTCAATGTTACGACTAACCCCGGTCAGCCTCATCAAGCTTTAAGTAAAGTTGCATCCGGCGGTGAATTATCACGCATAGCATTAGCTATCCAAGTTATTACCGCTAAAAAAATGGACACCCCAGCCTTAATTTTTGATGAAGTCGATGTCGGTATCAGTGGGCCAACAGCAGCGATTGTTGGTAAATTATTACGTGAATTAGGTGAGTCGACGCAGGTTATGTGTGTAACCCATCTACCGCAAGTTGCTGGTTGTGGTCATCATCATTTTTATGTCAGTAAAGAAACCAATGGCGTAGAAACTGAAACACATATGCAATTACTGGACAAAAAATCAAGGTTACAAGAACTTGCCCGACTTCTTGCCGGTTCAGAAGTCACAAAAAATACACTGGCAAATGCAAAAGAATTACTCGCAGCGTAATTTTTGACAACTTTTTTACGCTCATGTGGTCTTAGAGTCGATAAGGAAGGTTTTAAAATGTATCAATGTCGATTATCATTGATGTTCTGACTCCAAAAGGAATGAGATATCCATGCGTTATAAATTGTTAACTGCTGCTGCACTATCACTCGCATTAATGTCTACGGGCTGTTCAATGATGGAACGTCTTGTCTATCACCCTGACATTAACCAAGGTAATTACCTCACAGCGAAAGATGTTGCCAAGATCCAAAAAGGAATGACACAGCAACAGGTCGCTTACACTTTGGGCACACCAATGTTATCCGACCCGTTTGGTACTCAGACTTGGTATTATGTTTTCCGCCAAGAGCTCGGGCATGACCCAGTTCAGCAAGAGACTTTAACTCTAATTTTTGATCGCAATGGTATTTTAACTGATATCAAAAATGAGAAAAACCTTGCAGCCCAAGAGTCAATGGAAGCCGCTGAAACTAAAGCATCCGAGACCAAGTCAGCTGACTAATCATATAGTTAGGGCTTTATGAAACTATCTACCTGTATCATTAACTACATATTTGAACAGGTAGTTATTTTGAATGAACATTGTTATACCACTCTTATTTCCAAAGCAATTTGAAGATATTAAGTCTACATAACAAAAAAACCGAGCTATCGCTCGGTTCATCAAAATCATATTAGCTCTATCAACTATTTTTTGTTTCTTTAGATTTTTCAGCGCGCTTTCGACGTAATTCTTTCGGGTCTGCAATTAAAGGCCGGTAAATTTCAATCCGATCACCATCTTGCACTTTATCTGTCAACTTTGCAGGGCGGCTATAAATACCCACTTTATTTTTCTTTAAATCGATATCATCACGCAACGCAAGAATTCCAGAGGCAATTATTGCATCCTCAATTGTTGTACCATCAGCAACCTTCACTGATAACAAAAATTGTTTTTCCGGCAATGCATAGGTTACTTCGATACTAAGCTCAGACACTGTAAACATCCTTAGCTCTTAAAGTAAAGGCTTGAACCATGTTGTTCGCCAATTCCTTAAAAATTTTACCGAATGCTAACTCTATTAATTTATTAGTAAATTCAAAATCAAGATGAAATTCGATTTTGCATGCATCAGCACTTAAAGGAATAAATTTCCACCCTCCAGATAACTTGCTAAATGGCCCTTCGACCAACTGCATGTGAATACACTTGTTATCCTCAAGTACATTTTTAGTAATAAAGGTTTTGCTGATCCCCGCTTTTGACACTTCAACTGAAGCTGTCATTTCATCAGAACTGTGGCTAATAATTCGGCTACCTACACACCCAGGCAAAAAACTTGGGTATGAAATAACGTCATTGACGAGTTTATACATTTGTTCTGCGCTGAAAGGGACTAACGCAGAGCGACTAATCTGTGGCATATCAATTCCTATCCCCAAAAACTGAGCATATAATACCATCATTGACTGGTTAAACAAAAAACAAAACCCATACAGGGCAAGATTTGCACAATCAGAAAAATATCAGCTTAGAAAGATTTCTTTCAACTCAGCTTACAGTATAATGATTGCACTATGACAAAGAAAAAACCATATAAACCCGGTTCAGCAACAATTGCTATGAACAAGCGTGCTCGCCACGAATATTCTATCGAAGAGGAGTTCGAGGCGGGTTTGTCCCTACAAGGTTGGGAAGTTAAATCACTACGCGCTGGCAAAGCCAATATTGGTGATAGCTACGTGCTTTTACGTAACGGTGAAGCCTACTTATTTGGTGCAAACTTTACACCACTTACTGTTGCATCATCCCATGTAGTGTGTGATCCAACCCGTAGCCGAAAACTACTTCTGAATCAACGTGAATTAGACACACTTTACGGCAAAGTTAATCGTGAAGGGTATACCGTTATTGCACTTTCCCTCTATTGGAAAAATGCATGGTGTAAAGTCAAAATTGGTGTTGCAAGGGGTAAAAAAGCCCATGATAAACGTTCTGATATCAAAGATCGTGAATGGCAACTCGATAAAGCACGTATAATGAAACATTCTAATCGCTAAGTTCTAGCTTTATAGGATAATTTTCTGTTATACTGTGCTCAACAACTTGGGGCTGATTCTGGATTCGACGGGATTTGCGAAACCCAAGGTGCATGCCGAGGGGCGGTTGGCCTCGTAAAAAGCCGCAAAAAAATAGTCGCAAACGACGAAAACTACGCACTAGCAGCTTAATAACCTGCTTAGAGCCCTCTCTCCCTAGCCTCCGCTCTTAGGACGGGGATCAAGAGAGGTCAAACCCAAAAGAGATCGCGTGAATGCCTTGCCTGGGGTTGCAGCGTTAAACTTAATCAGGATAGTTTGTTAGTGGCGTGTCTGTCCGCAGCTGGCAAATGAATTTAAAGACTAGACTAAGCATGTAGTACCGAGGATGTAGAAATTTCGGACGCGGGTTCAACTCCCGCCAGCTCCACCAAATATAGTGTCATTGATGTTCAGTGATGATTAAAAAGCCTTCAATTTCATAGTTGAAGGCTTTTTTTATATGTATTAATGGTCAGTTATGTTCAGTGACAAGCAAAAATTTTAGTTATATCATTAGTTATATTCTCTATGTATAACTAAAAGGCGTATAACTACATGGCGCGTACAACAGTTCCACTCAGTGATACCAAGCTTAAATCAGCAAAACCCAAGGATAAAGATTATACGCTGCAAGATGGAAATGGCTTATATCTACTAATCAAAACAACTGGCTCAAAAATATGGCGCTTTAACTACTACCGCCCTATAACCAAGAAACGAGCGCTTATTAGCTTTGGTAGCTATCCTACAGTTAGTCTTTTAGATGCTCGGCTTAAACGTGAAAACGCACGGGAGCTTCTAGCTAAAAATATAGATCCACAAGAACACAAAAAAGCTGAAGAACAACGCCTATTTGAAGAAAAAAATAATACTTTTGAAAAAATAGCTCAGCAGTGGTTCGAAATCAAAAGTAAATCTAGCTTGCAAGAATCAACTTTGAAAGATATTTGGCGTTCTCTTGAGCTGCATGTACTTCCTCATGTTGGTGATATAGCAATAACTGATTTAAAAGCTCGCCATTTTATTAGCGCATTAGAACCCTTAAAAGCACAAGGCAAACTAGAATCAGTTAAACGAGTAGCGCAACGCATTAATGAAGTGATGTTTTATGCTGTGAATGTTGGCTTTCTTGATGCTAACCCTGCTGCAAAAATTACCGCTGCCTTTGAAAATCCAGTTGTAAAAAACTTACCTGCATTAAAACCTGATCAGCTTCCTGAATTGATGGCTGCAATCCAAGGAGTCAACATTGAGCGACAAACTTATTGTTTACTGCAATGGCAATTATTAACTATGACTCGCCCAGCCGAAGCAGCCGAAGCAGCATGGTGTGAGATCGATCTTGATAATAAGCTTTGGACTATCCCACCAGCAAGAATGAAGATGAAAAGAGAACATATCATTCCTCTCTCTCCTCAAGCATTGGCAATATTAGAAACTATGAAACCTATAAGCGGCCATAGGGAACACATTTTTCCTAGTATGAAATCACCACACACTAAACCAATGAATAGCCAAACAGTTAATGCGGCTATCAAGCGTGTTGGCTTTGCAGGTCGCCTTGTAGCACATGGATTCCGTTCAATTGCATCAACTGCATTAAATGAGCATGGATTTCAACCTGATGTGATTGAAGCAGCTTTAGCCCATATCGATAGCAATGAGGTACGACGTGCTTATAACCGAGCTATTTATCTCGAACAAAGGCGTGAAATGATGGATTGGTGGGGCGAGTTTGTTGATAAAGCAATAAAAAGAAATTAAGTAAATTTTATATGCCGCATTTATTATAAAGCATAGGAATAGATCATGTCAGGTAGAATGCAACATTATATACCCCAATCGTTTCTACGTGGGTTTTCACTAGATCAAAAATCTCAGCAAACATACGTTTATAATAAAAACAAAAGTTATATATCCAATATTAATCGCATTGCAGTACAGCGTGATTTTTATTCTATCCCCTCACTTAATGGTGAAGAAACTCTTGATGATAAAATTACTAACTATGAAAGTAATAGACTAGGTGTACTACTTGGTAATTTACGTCTATCTGAAGTAGGTTCTAGCATAGATCCATATATTGCAGCTGAAGTTATCGCACACCTATCACCAAGAAGTAAAAGTATCCGAAGTATGTTTGGAAATGCCACTAATCAATTGATTGTTGGAATATCTGATATATTTTCGAACAAAGAGGCGGTTCTATCTGTAATGGAATTAAATGATCCCTTACCGAATAAAACATGGAGAGATCGTTTTTCATCCCTGCTTAATGATGACCTAGAGCTAAAAAAATTAATTGACTTTGTTATGAGTAAAACAAACATTCCAAAAACTACATTAGAAAAAATTGGGTATATGCTTATAAAGGAGAATATTTTAGGTGATACATTGCCTGTTAATGAGTTAGCCAAATATGTTTTATCAATATTAATTAATAATATTGATAAAACCATAGAGAGTGCCCATAAAAAATTTCTTAATAGTGAAATAATTGTTGAACCACGTAAACAATCACTTGTTGAATTTACATGGTTCATTTCATCAGCACAAGGAGAAGGCGCTATAATGCCCGATTGTATAGCGATTGCGCTGGATGAAGAAGGAGTGTATTTACCTTACATAATGGCTTCTGGTACTTCAATTATTGTCATGCCTTTAACATCAGAGAAAATTCTCATAGGTTTAAAGTCTATTGACTCTATACCTGATCTATCTAATTTTAACAACGAAGCATCAGCATGTTGTTCTGAATTTTTCATTTCATCATCTTCAAATCATGCCTATTTATCTGAAAATATAGGTAACCGTTGGAAAACTAAATCTGATTTTATCGTTCATGATTCACTAAATGAACTATTGAATAAAAATCAAACCAAGAATGAAGTAATATCTGACCTTAATTCTATTCCATCTGTAAGCTTTCAATTAAACTTTACTAATTGGTCGACAGATTTTGATATTCAAAGCATCAACAAAGTGATTAAGACTATCATACATAGCATGTGTCATTCACTTAATCTCAATGTTTTAGATGCCATTACTTTCACCTCTAACTTTGAAAAATCATTATCAGAAATTGATAGAGGGTTTAAATTAAACGATATATATGAAGGAACTCCTGATTACATTGCGCAAGGAGTAGCTGCTCTACTAGTTATAAAAGATGGCAAACCTAAAGTGCACCTTGTTCTTCATCAAGAATATGCATTATCTTTAATTGAAGACAATTTTGATAATACAGAAATAGCTCTACACTTTCTTGTAGCAGGACTGGCTATAGTACATATAACTGACAAAATTGAAAAAATATTACCTAACTTATTAATGGAACCCTTCAAAACATTTAATCATTCAGCTGTACTACACTGCGCACTGCGTAAAGCAGTGAGGGCTTATCAATATTCATACATTAGTGCAAATTTTGGTTCAGCAGAAATAATTGAAGAAGAATATTATAATTACTTTATAACTACATTTGATGTTTCTCAGTCCAACATATTAAAAGCAAAAGAGGAATATAAGGTAGATAGAGATAGTAATAAATTTCTTTGCTCTTTGATTAATGATGTAGGTAATATTTTAACCTGTACAGCTAGAGTAGTTGGGCACCTACAAGGAGCTAAAGGAATTTTTATACCACCAGAAAAATCATTAATTGAAACTGTAATATTGTCACACCAATTAACTGGATGGGTGAACGCTTTTGCAAGTGATTTACATACTTTTTGGAATATTGAGTTGTGGTCTAAAGACGATTTCTATGCTCTAAATATTCATGTTGAGCGATTATTATGGCCTCATCATATATTTTTATTTCCTACTGACGACAACATAGATACAACTATTTTGTCTTTATAAGGTTTAATTCTTAAATGGCATAATTGTAACTTAAAATATTTAAAGGTCATCCTAAAGCACTCTGGATGACCTTTTTATAAAACAACTTGTTGCTTTAAAGGTTAGCTTACAACATCAACTTTCAAGCAATAACGACGACTTAATTTCACGCCATTAACCTTGCACTGGCGAGTGCTTTTGCCTTGGGCATCAGTAAGTAACTTTCCTTCTGAGACCAACTGGCGAATCACAGTTTTTTTATTCCCAATAATATTACCATCAAAAAATGATGATTTTACTGCGACACACTGTACCTCTTTGATTTGAACAACAATGGCATTTAAATTGTTTAGTTTGTCCTTATCTACGAGACTCTTTTTCGGTTTGCAGGGATTTTTCAATGCATCTAATAGCTTTTGATTGAAAACAACCTTTTTAATAGGGTTTTGATCTATAGCTTTCAGATAACAATGTGTAATTCCATCAAAAACCTCCTTCTCAGTAAAGGGGAGAACCTTAGTTTTAATACCGAGTATCCCACTTGCGTAAGCTAAAGCAAAACGAGTAGCTATACGTTTATCTAATCCATTAGAACCTACATTATTCATCTCCAAGAATTTAGTAATATAGTCGTTGAGCTTATTAGTAATATACTCTGGAGATTTTTTGCTAACCTGTGTCAGTATCTTCTGTAAGAACGCATCTCCAGCTGTGCCATAATAGTTATTGCAATTTTCTTTCAAATATTCTGCATATTCAGCAGATGACGATACACCTTCAGGTAATGAACTAAAAATACCCATATCATTATCACAATCAACAGGAACATCTATGAATCGAGCTATTTCACCATTCTTACGACTCATTAGACCAGAGCTGGCATGTTGGCTTAAAGCTTCTTCTCCGTTGCTTAAAGCGACTAATTGCCAACTTGCCGAACGTTCTTGATAGGTATGACTTCTTGACTTTCCAGTACCAGAACCTAGCATATACACAAATTTTTGCATTTTTTGGGCGGCAGTTTGACGATTGGAATCTATTAAAATAAGTTCGTCAGTCAATAGCAATCCATGATTACGAGACTCCGCTTGCTGCTCAAATGCAGCTTCAGTGATATTCCAATCAAGAATGTATGAGGAATCCCCAAATACAGAAGCTGCTGATTTTAACACTGTACTTTTCCCCGAAGAACTACCACCATAAATATGTTTTCCACCAGATTCTATCTCTGTAAAATAAATACACATGCCAGCAAAAGCTGAACATAAGCAAAGCATAACATAAGGACTATATTTAGCAGTTTCTGCGACCTTCTTTTTCCATTGTTCTAATGTGCCTTTAGCCTGACATGAGTAATTAAACGTTCTAGCATTAGGATTTGGAAATATCTTCAAGCCATTATGTCCACCTAATAATTCTCCTGAATTTTTAATATAGTAGAGTTCATTATCAACATAAAGAAAACCTGGTTTATTACACAGTACAATTCTTTCATCACAATCACCTAAAATAATATTAAAAACTCCATTAAAGTTTTCATGGATAACTTTAGGTTTAAATCCATTCTCTAATAGAAGGCTTTTAAGTTTATTAGGTACTGCAATTATTGACGCTGGAATTAATAAAAAAACATCCTTATTTTTATTTACATTGAAAAACTCAACTAAACGATAAGATTCTTGCCCTTCATCTTGATATGATAAAGCAACAAGCTTAATATATTTTGAATCTATTTTCTTTCTAGTCATAAAGGCCTCTTTGATAATCACTAAATCACCAAATCACCATTTACAACACCAATATGTATTAGTATTATACTAATATAGATACGTTAACCAGTGTTCATTCCAAAAACTATCAGACTAATCAATCTTCCATATCTACAGGCATACTGGTGCTGTCTAAACAGAGATCTAGAATTTAGTTACTGGAAATTACACTTAAAAAATATGTCACTGAATTTCAGTGTATCTAGCTTAACTAGTGAATCAGCAAACATACGACTATTTGATATACGGCGTTTACTGCTGTGCTTGAGCTTTCCCTCCTTATTAGTAAAAAATGCCATTTCGCACCACATGATTTTAGTTATATACTTGATAACCCCGCCAATATCATTAATTTCATCAACCACCATAGGTCTATTTTTAATGCCTTGCCGAGAGCTTAAATTCTTAGATGACTTCATGTAATCTCTAAGAGATTTGATTTTTTCACTTTCATTAGGAATTAATAAATGAAAATGAGGTTGATAATAACTAAAATTAATGCTCTCATATAAGTGGAGATCTAATTCTAGACTGCCAAAAATAAAGTTATTAAAACCAATAGATTTAAGCTTCTTTCTTAATTTATCCTTTAATAAATTAGGATTGAAATCTGGCAATTCATTTATTGTAATTTTATCTTTATAAAAAATAAGAGTGACAAAAACATATTTTTTATTTATATAATTACCGAATTGATTAACTATGTCTAGCTGCTTAACCTTAATGCATTGAGCACAAGCCAAACTATTGCAATTATATTCCTCTTCGCAATCTTGAATTTTCCTAGCTAATTTTTTATAACGTTTATTTTTTGTTTTCTTATAAATAAGATTCAGTATTTTAATTCTTTCGTTATTCTCCTTTTTTTCTTCACTGCTTCGTCTATTTATACTTATCCTATTGGCATAGATTTTCATAACATAATACTCTCTTCCAGATAATAAAGATAAAATTATCCATAATCTAATATTTAAACTATGTTAGTTATTAATTATTTTACAGTGCGAGTATTAAGCCATTCTTGAACAGCATTTAGATCATAGCCAATACGCCTGATCCCGATGCGAATTCGAGGAGGAAAACCAGCTTTACGCTCAAGATTGTATACTGAGTTCCGAGAACGGACATCAAGGATTAACATCACTTCTGCCATGCTACAAATTTTTATCATCTTACTCATGTGTAACCTCTTTTTGCTATACGTCTATTAGTTACTGAATGGGTTACAGCATACGAAGTAACACATGACTAAAAAAGGGGAGCATTTTTCATTGTTTTACTAACCTAGCTTTTTTATTTCATTCATGATATAGGTGTCGCCTCTTAAATATTTTTTCGCGGTATCAATACTGCTGGTCAACAACACCATTGAACACTCTGAGCAATGGCTACTTAAAGTCGCTTCCGCAACTTTTTCTTGTGTTATTTTTCCCCGAATGCCTCTACATTTTTCAGTGTGAAAGGTTAGTACGTGTTTGGCCTTGATTAAAAATTTTTCTTTCTCTTGTTCAAAGCGTTTTTTATTACCATGGGGTGCAATCTTTAAGTTTTTGAGTGACTTTTTTATTATTTTTAAATATTTATCCTCAACAGAAAGCTCATCTAATAGATTGGAATTAATGCAACTGCCATATAGTGGGTGAGTGAGTTCTAAAGAAGCTATTTCAATTTGTTTTGATGAATAAGGTTTTACTAATATTTCGGTAATCATTCCGTCTCTACTTTCAAGCCCATACTCGAGTATATGCAAAATATGATTTCTACTTGGGTAGACAATTTCATCGTAATTCTTTGTTCCTGTAGTATTGCTATACCCTTTTCCTCGCCAATCTAATACAAACTCGATATGATGATTTTTCCATATACCGATAATGCTATCCTCAGTACACGCAATACCTTCATTTTTCATTTTTTGTATAATATTTGGTATTGTATGTACAACAATATGATTGTTCATATCATTTAGCCCTTTCCATTCATTTATAACTCTTAATAATGAATATTAATAAGCTAATGTATGATTAGCAATCAGATAAAATTAATAAGGCGAATATGAAAACTAAGTGACTTCAACAAAATAAATAGATTCACTATACAACCGCCGTACCTTGTTACCCCTTAATCCATAACGAGTGCGGCTCACTCTCTCTTGCTGGTGGCTATCAAAGAAATAGAGATATTCACTGTCCATACGCTCCACCAGCGACCAATGCCACTGATCACCCAGAAGAATGAGCCGACGTGAGGTTGTATGTGCGCTCAAGAACACCTGACAAGCAGACAGTATTTTTTGTGTGGTCAGCCCATCTTTGTAACGAAATGGCGTAGTGACGTGTAGAGGGGCTTGTGATGGGTATTTTGAGGTTAGGCGCTTAATCAAGTAATCCATTTCAGGAATATCAATACCTTGGGTTAAACACTTGTACAGTGACCAGTATTCGCTGTATTCACGCAAAAGATAATTAAATAACGGGCGGGGCTTAATGCGGTCGCCATAGAACCATGTACTCATATTCACCAGACTGTAAATCCCACAGAGGCAATCTAAATCACCTTGCTTGGACGGTATCAACATCAACTTAAACCTTCTATTGATTGTACTGTACTTAATGGGATCACCAGCGCTGGTATTATTTTTTACTTAATTAGTGGGTTTCCCACTGAATACTGACTTCATAACATTTCATTTTGTGGTACTGAATAAAATTGCGTTGCCACAGTTCAAACAGTGCTCCGCCCTCTTCTTCATCAATATCCCCCATCATAAAATGATAGATATAACCCTGTGACCAACAAATATCGAGTTCCTTTTCAAGCTCAGGATAATAGCTTCCCATGTATGAAAAATTGGTCACATAATCAAACTGCCATTGCTCATGCTGCCGTAACAAACGTATTTCGACAGGATGAAAACCGCCTGTTTCAGCACTATACAATGGGTCTCGAAAATTCATTGTAACCGCCCGAACAAGGGTTAAATCAATCGCTGAGTTAATCACTGAATTATCCAGTTCATGTAATAACAATTGGCTAAAAGCTTGTGCGATAGGCAAGCGTAGCCCTGACTGATGAATAGTCATATAAAGTGGCCTTTAAATAAAAAAGTAGAAATAAACCGTTAAGCACAACCCAATCATATTAGGGTATAGTGCCATGCTAATATTTTACCATAAATATTAGCAAAAACAAGTTATTTATTGTTTATAATCAGGTAGTTACATGAGTTTAGCCATCATTGCTATTTTGATATACGTACTGTGATTTTTATTAATGGCGGGGAATATTGATGTGGAAAGTGAATGAAATAATGGAAGCGTCAAAGGGTAAAATGCCAGCCTAATAATAGGCTGGCATAGCAATTAACCGTTGAGTAACGTAACAACAAAACTTTTTTTATCATCCGTGAGCTGTACGGAATAAATTACGGTGACAGAGCCTGCTTTTCCCGTTGCTTCCGCAGCACAGAGATAAACGCCTCGTTCTGCATTTTGGCGTTGCGTTCGCACATTCTCAAGCTGCTCATACATCGCCCAACCGACATGTTGATTGACGACTTGTAATGCTAATGCCTTTGCGCCATCACTATTACAATTAACAGCGCTCTCATTACATCCCGTTAAACCAACCATCGCCGTTAATACGCATAATTTCATCCACTGGTTCAGTTTCATTTTCACATTTTCACCTTACAGCAGAAAATTCACGGTGATCCCTGCTAATATATCGAGTGCAATCACCACCAACGCCACGTAATACCAAGCACGACGATTCGGTATTTTCACGATAAAGTAAAAACAGCAAATATCCCAAATGAGTATCAGCGCTTCTACTTTATTCAATGTCACCTTTTTAGTGATAAAAAATTCAATAATATTTAAGAAAAAAATCGGTAAAAACCAAAATAGCCAAAAGGTTTTTGCTAACCCAAAGCCCCCGTTGAGCAAACGCTGTTTAAATAAAGCTGGATCATTTAATCCTTTCGCTTCGTTTTCTTCTCGGATTTTTTGCAATTTATTTTTGATAGACATGACTGTTCCTTCAATTAAATGAATTAAGGTTTTTTTCCATGGTGTTGACGTTAGAATGGGTGCAATGCCTTACCGATAAGCAAGGGTAAATATTTAGGCTATTTCAATTACCGTCCATGATTATTAGATGATGGCTTATTGATGTAACGACTCGGCCATATTGTTTCAGGAGCCGTGCCAATCACATCCGCAATAATCTGTTCAGCTCTTGGGTAAGCTCGCTCTAGCGCATTATTTAACGTCCGAGAAGAAAGACCGTGCTCACGAGACAATTGCGCTAGTGTGACCCCTTTTTTATGCAAAGCCGCCACAATATCCGCACGGTGCCAATCCGAGGCACTTCCTTTTCGGGGCTTTTTTTGAGATGCTACAGGGTTAGACATAGTAATAACTCCACTGTTTAATTCCTCGTCTATTAAAAACCAATTAAAGGGAATTATCAATAGGTATCTTTATGATTTTAACATCTTTCTAGTGCGGTTATTTTATCCTTTTGATATATATGAGATTTATAAAAATCATGACTGATAAAAAACAACTAACTGAAATGGATAATGCGCCCAAGCTCTGGTTTACCAGTGGGGAGCTTGCGGCTATAGGAAAAGAAAAAGCTGACGATCCAACACGTTACCCTGAATATAAAGAGATGGATATCCCTACCACTGCGAAAGGCGTTAGAGTCCGTCTAGAGTCAATCACAGCACTCTATCCCCACTTTCGCAAGAAGAACCCTAATAAGCGCGGCGACCTCTATCATATTGATGCATTTAAGGTGATCCTAAACACGGATGAAAAAGAGCTCATCAAGCAAAATACACTATCTTCTGAAAGTGCAGATCTTAACCTTTTACTTGAAATCTACAAATCACTGCCAGTTGAGAAAAGAAAAGCACTATTAAAAAATGCGCTCACCATGAAACAGGAAGAATTAGATTAGTATCTTTTAATACCTTTTGTTATTTTAATAACTGTATTTTCGTCACTGACTCAGAGGCACTATGCAGTTATCTCACCACAACACGCTAGACAGCAGCTATGACCCATTGACAGTTAAAGCCATTGATTATGTCATTCTCATTAACAGAGCCTCACCGAGACGTTTACAGCGCCATTTTCGGATAGGATTTCACCGTGCTGAGCGCATTATTCATCAACTTGAGTATCTCGGTGTTATCACCCCGTTAAATCAATATGATTATCGTGAAGTGCAAGGATCCCCAACTCACAGCCGATCTTTTGATGCTTCAGCCTTTACAGCACCTATTGAGACAGCACAAGCACCTTTATTCAATGAATCACCGCTGGATACGCAATCCCTAGAATACCGTTGTTTGATTCAAGCTATCGTCTGGCAGCGCATTGTGGTCTGGGTCGAAGAAATAGAAGTTGAAGGCGGTACAGCCAATATCTTGAAATCTGTTTCTCCATTTGAATACCTGATTGACACCCACAGCGATGACATTTATCAGGATACTCTTCGCAACAATGCCAGTTCTTACCGTTTCCTTGCCACGCTGCGTCCTGAAACTCCATTGGACGTGTTACGACAACATGGACGAATTAGCTATCAGCCGTGCTGGAAATTGGCCCGTATAGCACAGGAAGAATGGCAAGGTTTATGGGTGCCAAATGAAGCAGGATGGGAAAGCATAAGTGAAGAAAATATTCATCAGCCAAGAGGGATTGGTGAGTGGCCTGATTTACCCCATAGAAGCATGAAACCATTGGTGCACGGGCTAGAGGAGATTATCTACGATACTTGATTTATTGGAAAAATCAGTTTTGACCTACTATTACGAATCAGTAGTTTTATCTGTTCTTTCCATTTTTACTATTATTCTTATTTTAAATAATTCAACTTAAGAAAAATATATTGTATAATAAATGCTTCCTTACATAACATGGTACTGTATTAGAATGGCCCTAAGCGAATATAAGTTTGAACGATGGTCTTCAAGAGACAAAAATTCTCGACCTTGGAGTATTTATAAAAAATATAATAATGAACTACTTAAAATGTACCTAACATCAAAGTCATCTAAAAATTACTTATATAAAAAACTTAAAGAAGATCAAGCCGAAAAAACTGACTCACCTGATATTCATTTTGAGCATAATTTAAACATAGATCCTGAAAATTATAAATTAAAATTTAAAGATATAGAAAATTGGTCTAAATCATATAACCAATTAGATAACTGGATAAATTTAAGCACACTAACATCTCTTTTATCAAATTTAGAAACCTACATGGCCACTATAGTAAGACTAGCTTTAGAGTCAGATATAGGAATCATATATAACTGTTCAAAAAGAATTGATGGTATAGAATTAGTAAAAAATAATGCATCATTAAAAAAAATAAACGAAGTACAAAATAACATTGTGACTTCCTGTGTTAAAGGAACTTGGTTAGATAGAGCAAACAATTTTGTTAATATATTTGGTTCTGCACCTCCTATCCTTAAGAAAAACATATCAGATTTAGATAAGATGAGAGTTTTACGAAATAATTTTTCTCATGCTTTTGGGCGAGACATTGAAAGTTCCAGAATAACTAAAAACACGCAGCCAATACCAATTACTAAATTGAGTGATGAAAAACTAATTAAATATTATTTAATAATAAAAAAAACTGCTCGATCCATAGATAAACAATTATTGGCTAATCACATAGGGGAGTTTTCACGATTACTATATCTGCATAGTAATTATTCAAAGATTGAAAAAAAAGAAAATAAACACATATCACTTAGAAAATTATTTAGTTCAGACGGCGACTCTGTAGGGGGTGAGTTCTGCAAAGGCTTACTAAACTATTATGATAACTTTTAAAAATTTAGGATAAAAACATGAAATATGGTTATGTTATAAATGATGAAAAATATATCTTTTACTATGATGAGAGTAATAATATTCGAGTATTCTCAATTAAAAAAAATAATTTTAATGTCGATAACAATCCTCAAAACCCATATTCGCCAATTTTTATACTTGGAGGTATTGTAAAAAAAGAAAGTTACAGTGAAAGTGACATATCTCTTGATTTTTTTAAAAGACTACTGTCTCTCCCTGAAAATATTAATGAAATAAAATTGAAAAATATCGCAAAAGGTAATTTTTTAGAAGTCCTAAATAGTCCGAAAATATTCGAATTTTTAACATGGATGTACAATAGCAACTTCTATCTTCAATACTTTGCTGTAAATACAGTTTACTGGTCATTTGTTGACATCATAGATGATGCAATATATTACTTCATGAATAGTAAAGAAAATTATAATATTGATCGATTTTCTGTAGACCAATATAAAAATGCATTATATTTACTAATAAAAAAAGATAAAAAATCCTTCATAGAAATGATAAAAAAGTTTAATTATCCTAATATCAGTAAAGGTCAGGAGAGTTTTTTTTACCGTGAACTTCATAAGCTAGCAAGAAAAAATAACAATATTAATCTTCCAATAGAAAAACGAGAAAAAGATGAAATTAACAATAAAATTATTGGATTGACTTCATTTTTATCTAAATGTAAAAATATAAATAATGTTGATTTTACGTTTGATGATAAAACTGATATATTGATAGACTCTTTTTCAACTTTTTATATTACTCGCATAAATGGTTTTAAAAATTCAAAACATATTCTTGACAAAGAAAACACTATTGAACCGGAAATAACCAGTATCACTAAAAACTCTAATATAGGTAATGATGAAAACCCTTTCTTTGGTATTGATTTTAAATTTATTGATTCAAAAGAAAGTATCGAAATTCAAATATCCGATATCACATCAGGAATCATAAGATTATTGTTTAGTTTCATAGAAGAATCAAACCAAGAGAATATCCAAGCATTTCTAGATAGTGCAACGACCCAACAATTGAATAATTTAAAAATACTCTACAAAAATATTGAGAAATCTTATTCTGAGTGTGAAGGATTTATATTTAGAGTCCAAGTTCCTGATGATGAAATAAAAATGTCTAAATTATTTAATTCGTAAGTCATAAATGCATAAGACATAGATTGATAATCAATCTATGTCTTATATTTAAAATTAACATTTATAATTATTAATAATTAATCTTACATATTACAAGATACTACAACCTCAATAATGCTTAACAAAACCCAATTTCTCGATTGTTTTTTTTATTTTTTCCTGTTTATGCTTTATAAACAAATCATGATCTATAGCTAACACTAATCTTTTTTTAGCTCTAGTAAGGGCGACATAAATTTTTTTCCATTCTTTATTAAAAATTTCAGTTGACTTCAAATCAGTTTGAATTAAATACTTTAACAAATTAGGTGTCAATATAATCACACAAGTATCTGCGTCAAGGCCTTTTATAGAATCAATGCTTTTAACTTTAAATTGTGTATCATTCTTGTTACATGATAGACAAAAATCATATAATTGAGCAAAGTGAGTTTTCTGTAACTGAATTGAATGCCTAGAGACAAGCATATTTATGGCTTTTTTATCTCCATATTTTTGTATATCACTTATAAAATCACTAAAAGCTGCCTTTACAACTAATTCTTTATCTTTCTTATGATTAGAATCACGAATCATATCCTCAATATCTCTAGGAAATGAGTATTTTGGCTTGGTAGACGTAGAGTACTTATCTACTTTTTTATCAATACATACTATTTGATTAGTATTTATATATTGTTCAAGTAATATATAATACCTCTCATCTGTTGATTCTATATACATCAACTCACCAATAATTTCCGATAGGGATTCTTGTTGTTGTTTTTCATAACAAAATCGATTCGAAATATTCAATATTTCTTTTGGAACCCTTCTTGTTAAATTATTAATATCATGTATATGTACATATTTTTCTAACGATATTCGTTTAACAAATAAATCGAACTCTTGAGGATACTTTATCGCTTGCTTAGGATCTCCAATCATATAAATATCTATTTCATTACTACCTAATACCTCAAAAAAACGCAGAGCATCACCATCTAAATCTTGAACCTCATCAATAAATATTTTGTCAAAGCAATTTGTTAAAATATTTAAAAGTCGCCTAACTCTAGATTTTTTTACTTTAGTATTATGTTTACTTGTAGTCTCATCAACAATTTGCTTAGATATGTTATAGACTTTTTCTGCATGGATAATATTTCTTTCTTTCAATCGCTTTATTTGCCAATTTTTTAATTTAATGTCTGTAGGCAACAACATAATAGATGCATCATTGTATACATCTCCAAGCGTGAACGATGAAAATGGATACACTATTTCATTTAATAAAAAACTATGTACTGTCTGTATACAAAGGTTTGACGGAATAAAACCATATTGCTTGATTATTTCCTGCTCTATTTTTGATGTTGCAGAATTGGTGTATGTTAGTGCAAATATTTTTTTATGATTATTACATGCTTTAAAATGAGCAATCACTGATTTTGCTAATCCAAATGTTTTGCCTGCACCCGCCCCAGCAATTTGAATTTCAATCATAGTACTGCCTCAATTACCTCAGCTATATGTGCTGGTAATTTTATATCTAACGGTTTATCTTTAGCTACCATTGCATCACATACATCCAACATTCTCGCCGCTTTACCACTGATCATATAATCAGATACTTCTTTTATATTACCAGTCATACCAAACAGAGTATTTAGTAGTTCCAAGTTACCATCTGTTTCTACTAAATCAATTTCAAGCGTATAATTCCTTGTTGTCCTAACCGTAACGTTTGCATTACTCAAATCATAAGCATCATGTATTTCTTTAGCTGTATCTGAATTGTCATAATCACGAATAACGCCAATTTTCTTATTCATATTATCTTTGTTTAAAGCTAGCCATATATCTAGAAAATTAGTATATCCGCGTTGACCTATTGCAATAACTTCGACATCATTGAGTACGTTGGCTTCTTTCGACAAAAATGTGCTAATTAGCATCTCCTCTGTCGTACCTTCTACCAAAATAACCTTGTTTGCAAATAACAGTTTGAGAATGTCAAAATTTGGTCTTTTTCTTAAATAATCAACTAATTTTTCTGGTACTCCAGCTAAATTAATTGCTTTATTTCCTGTGAAAGCCAATACATTTGATATTTGTAATTTATTAATAATAGAGGGATTATGAGTAGAAATAATAGTTTGAACTAATGTACTACTATTACTAGAACTTTTCTCTATAAAATCTCTTACTAAGCGCAAGTTATTTACACTGAGGTGAGCCTCTGGCTCTTCAATACAACAAAGATTAAACGTATCACCACATGATTTATAATATGCAAAAAGAATTAGTATATAAATAAGGTTACGTTGCCCTAAACCTTTTTGATATAAAAATTCATTTCCATATCGAAGAGTGATATTTGATAATATATTTTTCAAATTAGGTAGGTTAGGTATACATTCTAGCTCCTCAACAATATCATTGTAATTATCAAAATCTGGATTATTACCAATAATTTTATCAAATGTATCTGTTTTTTCTATTGCAGTAAAAAATTCTGAATAGGCTGTATTGATCTCACTTTTGTCATCTTCACCTAACGTATTCATAAGTAATTTTGTAAAAATACTATTAGACTTCATTGAACTACTTTCAGAAAAATCATCTCTTTCAGCATTTATATTGTGAATACTAACATTTCTTAGATCACTAAAACCAATTACTTTCTCATTATTTACAGAAACAATTTGGTAGTCATATAGTTCTATTGGTAGGATGAACCAATTAACTTCATCAATAGTCTTTCCTACAAGTAGCTTTCGAGTTAGCTCAAGTATATCATTATCATTTTTAGGCTTGAACTCATATCTAATTCTATAACTCTCCTCATCTCCATCTGCTACAATCCATTTCGCTAAAAGTGCAGTTTCATAACTATTTTTAGGATCAGTAAACTCTATTGTCACTAATACTTTAGGGATCTTACTTAACTGCACTCCCTCGGATTCATCATCTATTATTGAAGCAAAAAATTCTAAAATAGAATCTTTGTTAAGATCAGAAATGTTTAAACGCTTTTGGTTAAAATCAATTTGATTACCACTAAGGGGTAACGATAACGCAGAGAAGAAATTTGTCTTGCCTGTATCGTTTTCTCCAATAACAATAGTGAGCTTCTGAAGTTGAGCTTCGAAAGAACGGAAATTGCGATAGTTACTGATCGTTACTTTTTTGATATACATAAAGTTTTCCTCAAAAGGATGCAAAACTATATATCATAACTGTACTACAAATATCCTCACGAATGTAAGCTTCCTAGCTTTGAAACATAATGGTATGACTATTTTGTTAGTAACCCATCATGTTTCATCGATTATACTCACCTATGAAAGCATGGGTTTGTGTGATAATAAATCCCATGCTACAAATCTTTTTTACAGCCAGTAACTAGCTCAGTGATGTATCAAAAATGTGATAGCTACTACTTATAGTTATACGTTTAGTTATACATAATTTCCATCAAAAACAAATTCAATTAAAATTCAATGAGTTATGCATTTAATTCAACTTACGCCAGCGCATGGAGATTTTTCATGGCAAGAAAAACTAAGCCATTAACCGATACCGAAATCAAAGCAGCTAAACCGCAGGACAAGGACTATCAGTTGTATGATGGTGATGGACTCACACTGCTAATCAAATCTAGCGGAAGCAAGTTATGGCAATTCCGTTACTACCGCCCTTATACAAAACAAAGGACCAAACAAAGTTTTGGGGCCTACCCTGCTGTCACACTTTCCGATGCTAGAAAACTTAGAGCAGAATCTCGCTCATTACTGGCGAAAGATATTGACCCTCAAGAATATCAGAAAGATCAAATAAGGAACTCTCAAGAGGCTAAAGCCAATACCTTCCAACTTGTCGCTGAACGTTGGTGGGAAGTGAAGAAATCCACCGTCACAGAAGACTACGGTAATGATATCTGGCGTTCACTTGAACGAGATGTGTTCTCTGCCATTGGTGACATCAGCGTTACTGATATCAAAGCGCATATATTGGTGCAAGCAATACAACCCGTTCAAGCTACCTGTCGATCTACTTTTTAATCAACGGGGTGCCGGTCAATTTCGGTAGTGATCTTTTGAGAACACAGATAAATGTCAACTTCCGCTATTCGCTCTAAGCGGACATCGTGTCTTCTGGTATAGCTCACTTAGGACCAACAAAGGAAGTTAACAGTTTTAGAAATCAATCTAATCAGTATAATATCTCTCAATTGATGAAATTTAGAGCAGAAGAAATAAATGACGACAAGAGAGTATTTGCAAAAATCAATTTTCGAGCTGGAAGCAATATTTGAACGGTCACACAACAACGCTAGTGAACTTGAACGACTGTTGAACGAGCTGACCTTTCGAAACACTGCTAAGGCGCGAACGCTGACGACTAAAGTCGAGCAGGTCCTAAACGCCATTAACGATTGCAGTGTAGTCTCCACGCCTGATTCCATCCCGCCAGCATTTCATTCCAATTCTGCATTCACGCAATCTTCCGAAGTTGTTGCCCACAATACACCCGAAACGACGGTACAACCAAAGCCTGAGCCTACTCCAGACACAGTAATAGGACAGCAATTCGGCAACGAGCAAATTGATCTAGGTTCATTCCCGTCTTTCACTCCGTCTGGTAAGGCGAATGATGCGCCCGCGATATTGGCTGCATGGACTGCACTCGAAGCACTGTCACCTCAAAGCTATAAGCGCCCAGAAGATATGGCATCTGGTGACCGTTCTAGGGTAGCCCTATTGGGTCAGGGTATTCCATGGGGACCAAATGCCCGCAGCAAGCCTAAACATAAGCTTTATTTCGAAGTCATCCTCGGCGCTATCGCACTCGACAAGGCGACAGACGAATTGGTCAAGGTTTTTGGTGAGGATGAGGAGCAATCAAGGCCGGATGGAAAGAAAGCAGCCATAGGCTCAATCTTGGTCGACAAGGAAGGCTTTGTACTTGAAAACAACGGCGTCGCCGTTTCCAGTTTTGCTTGGGCGCTCAAGCCAGCACTCGAGCTGAAACTTGGTAGCTTAGGGGCTTGGCCGAAAGTAGAGCGGCGCATTATCGAGCGTTTAGAGCAGATGGTTCGCCGCCATAACGAGGATGGAGAACCCATACCGGTCGATCTGGATACTATTATTAATGCTCATAGATGGCTTGTATCACAATTCAATGTGCCCGAGCATTTGGTTGAACCACCTTCATTTGTAATCAAAGTATTTCATTATTTCAAGAACAAAACACCACCTGAGCCTTCGTTGCTGAATTCTTTCTATCTCGAAGATCTTGGCGAAGCAGTAAAATTGATCGAAGCGGATAATGCAGGAATTGGTTTGCAGCGCTACATGGGAATAGGCAGACCTAACCAGAAAATCGATGTGTTGTCCCCCGTTTCCTCAGTCGAGCCGTTCGTCGCACCGTCTCTCATACCGCAGGCTCGTTGGCCTTCACAAGGTGGTCACCCATTGGTGTTGCTTCAACAGGCCGCTGTGAATGCGGCACGTGTTGAGCTGATTGATGCTCCGGGTATCATTGGTATAAATGGACCACCAGGCACAGGAAAGACAACTCTTCTTCGAGATATCGTTGTTGGTTGCATTCTTGATCGGGCCACAGCGATGGCCGCCTTCAATAAACCGCAGGACGCCTTTTCCACAACAGGAGAGAAACAAGCATTTGGCTCTAATGCTTTTCTGCACTTCTACAGGTTACATGAATCCTTGAAAGGCCATGAAATCGTCGTAGCATCCTCCAATAACAAAGCGGTCGAAAACGTCAGCAAAGAGCTTCCCCTTAAGGAAGCGAATGGACGCCATGAACAGATTGCCTACTTCCGCTCCATCAGTGACTTAATTGCAAACCCCAAACGCACAGGCTCCTTCGAGCCCGAGGATACGACTCTATCCGGTCCTATCGAGACTTGGGGATTGATTGCCGCCGCACTTGGCAATAGCAGCAATCGAGGTGCTTTCCAGCAAAATTTCTGGTGGAACGAGGATAACGGTTTTCTGACCTACTTGAAAGCTGCTCGCGGTATGAACGTCATGCGTGAAATCAAGGATGAACAAACTGATGAAATCATTGATCGAGTGATGCCTAGCGTAGTCATCAATGAGCAGCCCAGCACCAACGAAGCAGACGCCGCTGCTGCTTGGCGAAAAGCACGAACCATATTCCTTAAACTAAAGGAAACGATAGATACCGAAATCGCTAGTATCGAAAAAATGCGTCGAGATATTCAGGCACTCAAGGGGGCGACCACTGAACTTCAAAAACTGGAACAGCTTCGTCCTAGCCTAAATGAAGCCATCGAACAAACATACCAGATTGTTGAATCTGCCCATCGAGAACAGGAGAAGGCAAAGTCGCAGGCCGAATTGAACAAAACTTTGCTCGATAGCCATCTTGCTGGTCGCCCGGGTTTTCTCTCTCGCTTGTTCGGAACTGCATCCTGGAAGTCGTGGAAGTCGGTATTGCAAAATCTCTCGGCAACTTTACAGCAGTCAGCCTCACTGGAGCTGATTGTGAATGATGACCTTGAGCTTGCAAAAGCTAAGTGGAACAACGCTCAGTCCCAGTTACAGCAACTCGAACATGAAATTTCAAGTAAATGGCAAGTAGTCGAGGAATTGAAGGTAACAGCAACTCGGGCTCGAAATCTCATGGGCGACAGAGTCGTTGATGAGCAGTTCTTCGAGCGAGAGCACGAGGCTATCCACCTGACAGCGCCATGGCTTCCCGATGAAATTCATCGCCTGCGAGAGGATCTCTTCGCCGCCGCCTTGGCTGTGCATAAAGCATTCATCGATGCTTCGGCTAACCACTTACAACACAATCTTGGGTTATTGATGTCGGGCATGGTAGCTGGCGCATTTCAGTCTCCCGCTCACCGTGGACTTCTCCCTGACCTCTGGTCTAGCCTTTTCATGGTAGTACCTACAGTATCCACAACCTTTGCCTCCGTCCGGACGATGTTCGGAGATCTGCCTCCTGAAAGTATTGGCTGGCTTCTAGTCGATGAAGCGGGTCAAGCAGTTCCTCAGGCGGCAATTGGCGCTATCATGCGGGCAAAGCGTTCTATTGTGGTAGGCGATCCGTTGCAGATCCCGCCAGTGGTTTCTCTTCCCGAGAAGCTGAACGCTGCAATCTGCCAGTTCTTCGATATTGACCCGTTAGAATGGTCTGCCCCCACAGCATCTACGCAGACACTCGCGGATCAAGCATCGCGCTTCAAATCTACATTCATCACGGACGCCGGTGATCGAGAGGTTGGATTACCACTCCTTGTTCACAGGCGCTGTCAGAATCCAATGTTCGATGTCTCTAACGCTATCGCCTATTCTGGGCAGATGGTCCATGCCGTCAGGCCTAAAAAACCGGGTTCTATTGGCTCAACGTTAGGACAATCACGCTGGTTCGACGTCAATGGTGATGCCGAGACGAAATGGTGCGCCGACGAGGGAGACATGGTTGTGAAAATGCTTAAAAAATTAGCGGAATCGGGCATTACCAACCCAGATGTCTTTATCATCACACCATTCAAGATCGTAGAACAGCAAATGCGTCGGCGTCTCAACAGTGAGACAAGTCTGCTGAAGGCGTTAGGTGTAAAGTTGGATGAGTGGAGCCGTGATCGTGTAGGCACTATTCATACGTTCCAAGGCCGAGAAGCAGACACGGTTATCCTGCTGCTGGGTGCTCCGAAAGCCAGTCAGCAAAGGGCTCGTCAGTGGGCAGCTAGCCCGCCAAACATTATTAATGTAGCCGTCTCACGGGCTAAGCAAAACCTATATGTGGTTGGTTCAGCTGTTGCATGGGCTGGAGCAGGAACTAGCCTGCAAGTCCTGCAACGACAATTAGCATAATCAGCCTGACAATATACGAGTTAGTATTCAATAATGGATGCCAACTCGTAACTAATCTTCAACTTACGTCAGTAACGGGCTAAACGCTCTGTGTTAGAAGAGGCAATCCAGAAGTTCGTGCTTCTGTTAGGAAGTAATTACGAGATATAGTAAAAATAGCGCTATTTTAGAAACTAAAAAATATCTGCATACGCAAGGCTAATCCAAGAGTGAACTAGTTTTAGAAGAACTAAGATCTAAATTACGTCCTGCATCGGTGGCACAGGTAGGTGGTTTTCGCCCTACAGCAGACCCCATTACATCTTGGTTTTTGAAAGGGGTTGCTCTACCAGGTGAAGGATTACCAGCCTGGAAAGGACTGCCGATGTTTCCACTTCTTCAGATTCGTGTAGATGAGCTTCCCATGATCCCTGAACAATTGAAGGACATTGCACTTCTGGTGCTCTACCACAATATGGAAAGCCACCCATTTGATAAACCTCATGGAGAAGGTTGGCTAATACGAGAATATACCACCCTCGAGGGACTAGAGTTATTGCCTGCAATAGACACACCGTACCGTGCATTTCCGGTTCGATGGTTGCATGTCAATGATGATACTCCGGGATGGGAGGATGCCTGGGATATTGTTGACCTTTCCGACGTAAACGAGGATGAGGAAGCAAGTGACTGCTTCTTTGATGATTTTAACCGATATAGAGGAACCAAAGTCGGAGGCTATCCAATGGAGATACAACATGGTGCGGGAATTCAAGATTTTGTCTTTCAGGTGGGATCAGAGGAAAAAGTAAACTGGATGTGGGCAGATAATGGTATCGGTTACTTTCACAAGTCACCAGAGGGGGTCTGGACATTTTCATGTCAGTTTTATTAGAAGTACAACGTCAGATCTTTGCTCAAAACCTAAACTCACCAGAGCCAACATCGCTTAGATTTTTGCCAGCTTCCTTCCCAGAGGTCAAAACGCTTGAGTTGTTCAAGCTTGTGCAGAACGACATCCTCACCCACGGATGAGAGAGTTCTCTCCGGAATTGAAATACCAAAAAAGCCTTCAGCGATTGGAAAAATCTCACATTCTGATGTCAGTGATCCCAGCGTTTTTTCTATCTTCTTAAGATCTGCTTTTACTATTAGTTGGAATCCCATTAGCATTTAAACTCCATAATGGCTACATGTTCAAGTTCTTGTCTGACCTGAGCTTGGACTTGGTCAGAGATTGATTGTCCTCTGATGTCATAAATGATCCGGCAAGTTCGAATGTGCGGTGGGAGCTGCGTGAGTCCCCAGGATATTCTAGCAAGATTGTACGCAATACTAAGCTTTATCGATTCCGGGGATGCCAAGCTGTGGTTGGCGACAAGGATAAACTCGCCGAGCTCTTCATTTATAAATTCTGGGGTAAACATCACACCTCCCTTTTCTTATCTTCATCGATTTATATCAATTGAATACTATCATTACAATTAGTTTTCATAGCAACAATCTTGATCGAGCAACTATGTACACACATCGCTCTCGGCGGTTTCTGATTTAATAAACTGGCCCTCTTTATGAAACGAACGTAAGTAACATCATTTCAAATGGTTGCCTATCTTTTGAATTGTTTACAGTAACAAGTGATTGTGTAAAATCAAGGCAAAAACCAACTGTATAGAGGGCTGTTTGATGAGTTGCAAACAATGCCAAGAACTCTGTGTTAAATATGTAATACGCGAACCTGAACAAGTACGTTCTGCAATCCGGATTGCAGAGCGTACACTAAATGAAGAAATTCTGGTTGAAACTAAATCAGCTGATGATTGGAATCAATATAGCTTCCGTGAATGTGTCGAAAAGATGATATAGGGTGATATCGTTAATTATCATTTTATATGTAAGCATTGCGGAACTCAATTCGTATTAGCCGCTGAAGCCTATCATGGCAGTGGTGGTTATTGGTCGCCCGAGAATGAAAAGCCATCGTCTATAATTGACTAATTTTCATTCTATATAGTACAAAGCTAATCGGTGTTATATCTAAGTAAGTTTATTTATAGAATGCTGTTTTGAAGTCAATATGTTTACTATTATCTTCAAGTTATCACCAGTTCAATAAGATGCAGTAATACAATGAAAAATAGGATAATAAATGCAGGACCTAACAGAATTAATTGATCAACAGAGATCTGGATGGCATTTTGTGGAGCATTTAGATTCAATGAATTGCCATAATTCTTCAGCTATTTCATCTACAGCTTCTTGACGACTTTTTCAGAACTTACCTTCCGACATATGTTTATCGAGTAACCGGATAGATTCCATTCGGAAAATTTTAGTTAGTTTAGCAATCGCATCTCCCCCTTTGGATGAAATTCTCTTGCGTTTTGTACGATTTATTCTTTCCACCTTCACAAGATCACGATAGATATTGATTGAATTAACCCCTGAAAGAAGACGGATGGCACTCATAAAAGCATCAATAGATATCTTTGTATCTGTTTTCCAAAAGTGATTAGCACAAGCTGCATAAATACCAATAACCCAACGTTTCCCTTATTTAGATGGAAGTCCTATATCCCGATTTACTGATTCCTTAAAGGCTAAACTTAAGCACGATCAACACCGTAAAAAGCTTCAAGGTAAACGTACTTTTGAAAACAACATGCGTTATATGTGGGTAAAAGAAATTGCAACCGCGACACTCCCTCACTACCATGTATTTTTAGTCTTCAATAAAGACGCATACTACCACTTAGGGGACTACAATTTGTTCGAGCCTAGTTTACGGACCATGATCACCACAGCTTGGTACAATGCATTACAACTCGAATTCGATCCTTCTTTTGATACAGGCACATTAGTACACTACCCAGAAAACTGCCGATATTGCTTAAATAAACTTTCATCATCATTTTCTGACGATTACCAATTAGTCATGAAACGATTAAGTTATTTAGCAAAAGAATATTCCAAGCAGTACAGCCCTGTCCGTCGTAGTTTAGGGCGTAGTCAGTATTGATATTTGTGGTGACCTTAGGGCCACCTATACAACATATAGATATTAGTGACTACTCATACGGTGGAGCTAATACCTCACGATTACCATTGTGGTCTTGTTCACTAACTATGCCTTGTAATTCTAGCTGCTCTACAATCATTGCGGCTCTGTTATAACCGATCCGGAACTGCCGCTGGATCCCTGAAATAGAAACGCGCTGTTTTTCTACAACATACTCAGTTGCTTGATCAAATAATGGGTCAAGTTCTTCCTCTACCACATCTCCATTCTGGGCATCCCCATAAAAATTAAGATAACTCGCGCTTCCCCATCGTTTACAATAATCGACTGTATCCCTAATATCTGAATCACTCACATAAGTACCTTGAATCCTAGTCGGTTCAGATAAATTCGGTGATGCGAATAGCATATCCCCCAAACCAAATAGTGATTCTGCACCATACTGATCAAGGATTAAATTAGAGTCAGCTCTAGATGATACAGAAAGAGCAATACGCGTAGGGATATTAATTCGAAGCTGTGAACCGATACTGGTGGATAAAGGACTACGAGTCGTTAGTATTAGATGAATACCAACGGCATGACCTTGCTGGCTCAATAGAACCAACATTTCCCCTACTTGTTTATACTCACCAATAAGTTGAACGTAATCATCAACACAAACAACAATTTCAGGCTCATAACCTAAATAAGGATGCTCACTATAATTCTCATTTGGACGCCAGAATGGATCAGGTATAGGCCTACCTAACTCTTTCGCATTTGATATTACCTTATTGTATCCACTCAAATTACGTTGATTTAATGCTCCAAATAATTTTTGTCTACGCCTTGACTCATTAACCAAAAACGTTAATGGCTTTATTGATTCAACGGGATCAGAAGCGGAAGGAAATAATAAGTGGGGTATATCGTTGTATAAACTGAGTTCAAGCTGGCTTGTATCAAACATCACAAAGCGAACTTTATCCGGCGAGTTTCTGTATAAAATGCTCATTACCAAGGAATGCATTAACATTGACTTGCCTGAGCGCGTCACGCCTGCAATAAGTAAATGTGGCATTTGAGCTAGATCCCAGCCAACTGGGTCCCCTATAATATCTTCTCCTAACATGACGGAAAGGGAAGATAATCTATTGTTTCCGCTCCATAAATTAAAGCAGTCAACAAAAGGTACTACTCGACGATATGTGTTAGTGACTCGTAATCCGATGTAAGGTGTACCCGCTATAAAATCAATAACTTTTATATCAACGACACTCAAGGAACGACACAATTCTGACACTAACGCTGTCACTTGAGAGGCTTTTATACCTCTGCCCAGTTCGATTCTAAAGAGTGTAAATGTTGCACCTTCATCATAACCGACAACCTCACCTTTTATTTGGTATTGCAAAAAGCAAGATTCAATCGCTTGGGCCATTGAGTCTAATTCTTGAGGTGACCAGCAAAGTTCAGAGGTATAAATAAATGGTTGCATCACCGCTCTCTCCTAAACATGAAACAACCAGAAATACTAAAGGCGTTATTCACTTAGCTTTGTCAGTTGTTTTTCATTCGATACCCAAAATTTTAGATTTTTATAAATAAGATGACGCCAAGGTTCTCCTCTTGGGCACTTAGGTTTACCAATAATAATAAGCTCATCTCCCTCTTGTAAGTTATTAAAATAATCATCTGTATGTGCATTTAATGACGGTACATAATGTATTACTTGGTCTTCAGCCGAATGGACAATGTACTTGTCCCCTTTGACCGTATAAAAATTTGAGCTATCAGTATCTATGTGTTTGCTTGTTTCCTTCACGGTAAAAGCAATAGCGACGGGATGCTCAATTCCATCCCCTTTTTTATGCAAAATAGGATATCGACTTTCATCATAAAAAAAATTATTCCATTTAATTTTTTTGCCATTAAATTCGATAACGACAAGTTCAGATAACAGCTTTTTATCTGAACTCTCTTCTATTCTTTCCCAAATTTTTGCTATTCCTGCTGCTGAGTTAAAATAATTAGAAAGCCTTCTCTCGGATACTTTATACTCTCGACTTTTACGCTCCCGGATTTCACTATCACATTCATCTTCATACGCTTTTTTTGCTCGTTTGAAATCTGATTCAGCCTCTAACAATACATTCATCCGAAATGTGAATGTACCTTGATCTGAAAGAAAAATATCTTTGGTATCTTCAATATTTGTAGACTTTGCAACCAATACTTCTACCGCCGTTCTAACATTATTTTTGCATGAAGCAGAATGTTCTTGATTAGGGCCTAAGCGTAAATATGGCGATATCGTTCTACCTAAACGCACAAACGAGTCTACCCAAATCACATTCGCATCGCAATACTCGCAAATAAGCCCATCTTTACTGTCTTTTGTAATCGCAGAAATAGAAACCAATTGATCATCGTTTTTAGATTGCCTAGCAAAAAACATTTTTAAACCTTTTGCCATACCATCTCCCCAATCTGTTTATTGATAATAAGGTAAAAATATCCTTATCATCACACGTATACAGCAACAAAAATCAGATAAAAATAATGAGTTAATTATTTATGTCACAATAAAAAAGAGTTTATTATAAAATAATAAGTATTATTGTGTATGTCGAATAGTAAACACCCTACATTCATTAAATTTAAATTCTGTATAAACCGAAAATCCAGTTCTAATCACTAATAAATACCCATCACGGAATTAAAAGCTGATATTAAATTTTATTTACCAAAAAATGCGATTCCGTCTTATTGCCCTTCTTGTCAATTTATGTAAATGTTAACAGTAAATTTAACTTAAGATAACATTCTCAATGAAAGTAAGTTGTTCCCTTTATTCGGTACTTTAAGCTCACCTTTAATTAAATTAGCAACGGATTTGTGGACTCATTAGTAAGGATGCCCCTATATGCATTTCATCGCTGGCACCACCTTAATTCATTGAGTTAGATAACTACATGTATTGATTAATGAATTAGGCAAAAATATGCAGGAAAAAGCATCACCCTTTGCGCGTCATCATGTTGACGGGCAACACCGTTTCTTTAAATGGAGTTTGCTAAGCTTATGTTTTATGTCAGCCCCCTTATTGGCTGACCCCGTCAACCAAGCACTCTCTATCGATGCCCGTGAGCAGCAACGCCAGCAAGAACGTGAACGTATGCTACAGCAGCAAAACAACCCTGTTGTGGATACGCGTATTCAACAGCCTGATTTAACGCTGCCCGATTACCCGCAAAATGAGCAACCCTGCTTTACCATCACATCCATTCGTCTTGACGGTGAGTCCGCTGCCGATTTTCAATGGGCGCTAAAGGCCGTTAACGATGCCAAAGGTCAATGTTTAGGTAGCCAAGGGATTTTGTTAGTCCTCAATAAAGTCCAAAATGCCATTTTAGAAAAAGGGTATGTGACAACCCGTGTGATGGCACAAGAGCAAGATTTGAATCAAGGCGAATTAGTGCTCACGCTTCAGCCGGGGCGAATTAACGCCATCCGTTTTGATGAAGGAACCTCATGGCGTGGACGCTTGTGGAATGCCATTCCTGCTTCCCCAGGCGATATTCTGAATCTGCGTGATATTGAGCAAGGGCTGGAAAACTTTAAACGCGTGCCGAATGTGACTGCCGATATTCGTATCGAACCCGGCCCGGTTGATGGCACCAGTGACTTAGTCGTCAGTTGGCAAGAAAAACGCCCTGTACGATTAAGCTTGGGTTTGGATGATAGCGGGTCAAAAAGTACCGGGCGCTATTTAGGCTCTGCGACTCTCGCCATTGATGCGCCGTTTGCCCAAAACGATATGTTTTACGCCAATATCAGCAAAGATTTGTTTGATAAAGGCCCTTTCGGTAACCGCTCTTATACCCTGAACTACTTTATTCCCGTTGGCAATTGGGGCTTTGCCGCCAATTACAATGAATATAATTATCACCAAAATATTCCCAATGCCAACGAAGTGCTGCGTTATAGCGGCAAGAGCGATACTGCACAATTTACCGTGTCACGGCTCTTGTTTCGCGACCAAATCCACAAAACCACCCTTAATCTGCGGACTTATCGAAAAACTGCCAGTAACGCGGTCAATGACATTGATATTGAGCAGCAACGCCGCCGTACCGCGGGCTGGGAAGTCGGTGTTAATCAGCGCAGTTTCTTAGGCAATGCCACACTCGATGCCAATGTTAACTGGCGTCGCGGTACAGGCGCGTATGGAGCTCGCCGTGCGCCAGAAGAAGATACCCACAGCGGCAGTGCCCGCGTAGGGATTTTTCTTGGGGACATCAGTTTTAATCAACCATTCACGCTGGGTGAACAACCTTGGCGCTGGAATACCGCTTTACGGGGTCAATGGACTCAGCACGCCTTAACACCACAAGAACGCATGTCCATTGGCGGACGTTATACCGTCCGTGGTTTTGACGGTGAGCAAGTACTGTCAGGTGAAAAAGGCCTGTTATGGCGTAACGAACTGGCATGGAATGCTTTCTCTCAAGGGCAAGAACTGTATTTAGCCGCTGACTACGGGCGTGTTGAAGGCCAAAGTACCAAATACCTTGTAGGGCACCAGCTAGCGGGGACCGCATTAGGGCTGCGTGGGTCAATTTCATCACGTTTAAGCTACGACCTGTTTGTCGGCGTGCCGTTATATAAGCCGAAAAAATTTGAAACCTCTGGGGCAAGTGCAGGCTTTAGCCTCAACCTTGAAATTTAATCACATTTTATTGATTTGATAGTCGATAGACATTTTCAGTTTTACCCGTGTCTGCACTGTTTTTAAAGGAATACCATCATGAACAAGCATTGTTATCGTTTAATTTTCAGCCGCACTCACGGGGAGTTACGTGTTGTATCCGAGCTCGCTAAAAGCTGTAGCACCGAATCAGGCCAAACGCGTGGCTCAAACGGCGGTCGCCTGTGGGTCACTCTGCGTCGCACCTCGCTGCTGCTGTGGTTAGCCTTGTGGGGTGGCTCAGCCATGGCGAGCAGTATTATTGCCGATAACAATGCCCCTAAAAACCAGCGCCCTGATGTCATCAATACGCAAAACGGTATTCCGCAAGTCAATATTGCGGCACCAAATGGTTCGGGTATTTCCCATAACCAATATAAACAATTTGATGTCGATAACCGGGGCGCCATTCTCAATAATTCGGCAGTGATGACTTCAACACAAACCGCAGGGATGATCCAAGGTAACCCGAACCTTGACCCAAACAAAGCCCCTGCGCGCGTTATCCTAAATGAAGTCAACAGCAATAACCCGAGCCAAATTAAAGGCTTCCTCGAAGTGGCGGGCGGTAAAGCCCAAGTGATTGTCGCCAACCCATCGGGAATTATTTGTAATGGCTGCGGTACCATCAACGCAGGCCGCATGACTCTCACTACAGGGAAACCGCAATTTAATCAAGATGGTAGCCTTGCGGGGTATCAAGTGGAGCGCGGTGTTATCCGTGTTGAAGGCGGTGGCTTGAATGCCGATAGCCGCCACGATACCCAATATGTGGATTTGCTCGCCCGTGCCGTTGAAATCAACTCCGGCGTGTGGGCGAAAGAAAAAATTGCCGTCGTTGCGGGTAAAAATAAGGTCGATACTAATAATAAAGCCACTCCGATAGAGAGCCAAACTGCACAACCTGAATTTGCCATCGACATGGGCCAAATGGGCGGCATGTACAGCGGTTATATCCACATGGTTGGCACCGAAAAAGGTGTGGGCGTTCGCAACCAAGGCGGGCACATCCAAGCCGATAAAGCGTTAACAGTTAGCAGTAACGGTAAACTCAGTTGGGGCAGTGCATCACAACAAGCGACCACCCAAGCAGGCAGCGATATCACCCTAACCGCCAAAGACACCATCGACCACCAAGGCAAGTTGCACAGCGGCGGTAACTTAAACATTGAAAGCCAAACAGCTTCAGTGAGCAATACAGGCACACTGGCTGCGCTGAAAGATGTCAATATCAATGCCAAAGGAGATATCCGCAGCCAAGGCAACGTGCTCGCAGGCAGTGATAACAAAAGCAATATTATTAAAAATGCCAATATCACCTTAAACAGTGACGGTAAAATTGGCACCCGAGGCACCCTATTAAGTCAACAAAACGTTACTGCGACAGGTCAATCGCTCGATTTAAGCCAGACGCAAGTTGCGGCATCCAACTTAGCACTCACGGCAAAACAAGGGGATATCGCCCTTACCCAAGGCAAGATTGACGCCAACAACGTCAAACTCCACAGTGCGCGCGATATTCATGCGCAGCAAGTGCAAGTCAAAGCTGCACAATGGAACGTCAGCGCTAACAACGTGTTTAACCAAAAAGGCACGTGGGTACAAACGGGGCAAAATGAGAGCCAATTCGCCCTCACAGGACAACTGAATAACCAAGGCGGTGCGATTGAAGCCAACCGCCTCAAGCTCAATGCCGACTCACTGAATAACCAAAACGCTCGATTGGTTGCGTTAGGCAAGAGCCAACAAGATTGGCAGGTGAAAAATAGCGTTAATAATCAGCAAGGTGAAATCGGGGCGAATGGCGATTTAAGCCTAACAGCGAATACGATTGATAACCAATCGGGCACGATTAAAAGCCAAACCACACTAGCTTTGAATGCCAAAGAGCAGATTGATAATCGCGCGGGTAACCTTGTCGCAGGGAATGCTGTCAACCTGCAAGCAGGCAAATCGCTGAACAACCAATCGGGGACGATTAACAGCCAGCAAGTCACTGTCACCACTGACAATCTCAATAATACGTTGGGTAAACTGATCAGCCAGACGACCCTCGATATTGTCGCTCGCCAACAGATGAATAACGCCAACGGGTTTATCGGTTCGGGTGATAAATTAACCTTAACCGCTCAAGATGTGCTTAACCACCAACAAGGCACGCTGCAAAGTGATACTCAGCTCACGGTAGATGCACAACGTATTGATAACCAAAGCGGAAAAATTCTGTCCGGTGAGCAGCTTGTTCTTAATGCAACTGCTGACCTCGATAACCAGAGCGGAACACTTTACAGCAAAGATATTGCGCTGAATGCAAACAAGATTAAAAACCAGCAAGGTCAGATCGTTGGTGAAAATAGCGTTGATATCAAAGCAAAAAATACACTTGATAACACCAAAGGAAAAGTGATTGCCAATGAGACATTAACTGCGTCTATTGGGCAGCAACTCGCCAACCAAGCAGGTTTATTGCAAAGTGGCAATCAAGCGCTTATATCTGCCCTTTCATTGGATAACCGTGACGGGCAAGTGCTATCAGGTAAAGCCCTTGATATCACAACCAGCGCGCAAATTGATAATGCCAAAGGCGAAATCAGCAGCCAGAACGTCAACATCAATACCGCCCAACTGGATAACCAAACGGGGAAAGTGATTGCGACCCAAAATCTCGACCTCACCAGTCAAGGCGATGTGAATAATCAGTCTGGCTTATTGGAAGCAGGCAATCAATTAACCCTCAATACCCAAGGGGATATCAACAACCAAAAAGGCACGCTGCAAGCAGGACAACAGGCGAACCTCAGTGCACAAACTATTGATAACACCCAAGGCCAGTTGTTGTCGGGTAACCAGCTCATCATAAACACCCAAAATGACCTCAATAACCGCCAAGGCAAAGTCAGCGCCGGTAAAATATTGCAGTGGCAAGGTAACCACTTCAATAATACTGCCGGCTTGCTACAAAGTGGTGGCACATTAACGTTAACGGGCAACCAACTGAGTAATCAGCAAAAAGGCCAAATCCTCAGCCAAGATGCGCTATCCTTCACCCTCAGTGGCGATTTTAATAACCAAAGCGGTATTCTGACCAGCCAAGGTGATACGGCGATTAGCGCTAACCTTGTCAACAATGCCCAAGGCGCAATCAATGCCCTTGGTCGTTTAAATGTTCAGGTTGCACAGTTGATTGATAACCAAGATGGGCGCATTTTCAGCCAGCAAGCGCAAGCACTCAACGCACACACTATTCTCAACCAACAGGGTTGGATGGGTAGCTTAGATTCATGGCAGGCCACGACTCAGTTATTGAATAACCAAAACGGTGAAATCCAAAGCCAGAAAAATGTCGAACTCACGGCAAACACACTGGAAAACCAGCAAGGCACATTGCAAGCGGGTGGCTCTGCCTCACTGTTGGTTGCCAACGAAATTAATAATACCCAAGGCAAAATCAGTGCCAGTCAAAACCTGACCGCCACAGGACAATCCATCAATAACCTACAGGGACAATTACTCTCCGGTGGCACATTACAGCTCAGCGCATCGAGTGTCGACAACTCGCAAGGCGGTTTACTGTATAGCCAAAAACAACTGTTGTTATCCATTGAAAATGCACTCAATAACGCCCACGGTAAACTGCAAAGCGGCGAAAACCTCACCTTAACCAGCCAAGCGTTAGACAATACATCTGGCAAAATAGAAAGCCAGCAAACCCTGAATATCACAAGTACAGAGCGGATTGATAACACGTCAGGGTCAATCCTCAGCAATCAACAGCAGAAATTAGAAACTAAAAATTTTAATAACCAACAAGGTACTGTCAGTAGCCTCGGCGAGCTTGCGCTGAATGCAACAGAGCTTGATAACCGTGCTGGCACTATCATTAGCCAACAGGCGGGCACCTATAACATAACGCAGCTCAATAATACGCAAGGGAAAGTTCACAGTGGTGATGCCCTGACGTTAACCGCTTCCGACATCCAAAACCAACAAGGGCAACTGGTTTCCACCAAAGCGCTGAAACTGATTGCACTCACCTTGGATAATCGACATAACGGCATTCTCAGCAGCCAAGGTAGCCTCAACTTATTACTGAATGCCTTAGATAACCGTGAAAATGGGCTGGTTCACGGCAGTAAAGAAACCACGCTGACCGTTAAAAACATCGAAAATACCCAAGGCCGGCTGCAAAGCAATGAAAACTTAACGTTTTCAGGAGTGAATACCCTCAATAACCAATCCGGTCAGGTGTTAGCCAATGGCGATATTGCACTGAATACCGATGCGGCTTCCTCCTCGGCTAAGCTTGCCCTCTTAAACCAGCAAGGTACCCTGCAAAGTGGTTCGGTACTCGCCATCAACACCCAGTCTATTAACAATCAGGGTGGGACAATCAAAAGCCAGAAGGCGCTTTCACTGACCGCAGCGCAGGACTACACTCACCGCGCAGGCGATACGCTGACCAGTAACCAATCCGTTACACTGAAGCTTGCAGGTACATTGACCAACCTCACTGACTGGTTATTACCGGGCGATTTCACTCTTTCGAGCCTGAATTTCACCAACCAAGGCTCATTGGTCAGTAAAAACCTCGCCATCTCCACCGATAAATTAGATAACCTGAATCGGTTAGAAGCCGATAAGATGACGCTCGACGTCGACGCCTTAAATAATAGCGCCACCTTAATGGGTGATGAGATCCGCGTGAAAGCCAAAACGCTGGATAATCAGGGGAAAAAGGCCGTCATTGCCGCAGCAAAACACATTGACCTACAAACAGAAAAAACACTCACCAACCGCGACCAAGCACTGATTTACAGTGGTGATACCCTTGCACTCACCAGCGATGACTTAATTGAAAATAACGCCAGTTTTATTGAAGCGGAAGGTGACGTTTCCATTACCGCACGTCAACTGAATAACTTACGTGAAGGGTTAGATATTCAGCGCGAGGCTGAAGTCGAAAATTATAAAAAGCACCTGTATAACTTTTACTGGCGTTCATTTGAAACTCAGGCTCATAAAGATCCCAGTGCGATGGAGCCAACCACGCAGCAGTTGACCTTTCAAAACGATCAGGCCGCGTTGGATAACAAGTATGGCACTATCTTAGACATCGATGCCAAAAATAAACGCGCACAAATGAAGGTGAAACAGCAGGATGGTCAAGTCACCACCCTGTGGGTCAATTATTTGGCGCTCACCCCCAATAGCGATGGCAGTTATGCCATGACTTTTTATGAGTCACGTGGCGTACCGGGGCGTATTCAAAACCCGCCAACCCCTTACCATGGTGCGGTATGGCGTGTGCATAATCGATATCAATACGAAGTGTGGGACCCAAATCAACACATTGATGTGGCAACTGCAACCGGCATTGATGATTTTAGTTGGATACGCGAACGTTCGGTCACAGGCTCTGTCTCCCGTGACAAATTGATCTCCGAAGGAATTGGCGCGCGCATTTTGTCGGGCGGCAATATGACGCTCAATATCACGGATTTACTGAAAAATGATGCCAGTACCATTACCTCAACGGGTGATTTGGATATCAAAGGTAAGGGGCGCATTGAAAATACTGGCTATTCGGTGAATGAACGCCGCAAAGAGTTCTATGTTGACCATTATGATGTCAGCAAAAGCCACTGGTACCCGGAATCGAGCAGTGATAAAACCACAGCACTCACCACCATTGATGGCATTATTTCCGGTAATGGTAATGTCTCGATCACCAGTGCTAATATCACCAATACCACCGTCAATGCCGCGCAAATCACGGCGTTAGAAGCGGCGATGAATGCGGCCAAAGCGGAACGTGCTGAATGGGAACGTAATCCACTGGCATTTGATATTGATGGCGTGAATAAGCAAGACCTCAATACCGCCATCACTGAGCAGGGAAAATCAGATCTCAATCAAGCAGAGGGCACTTCGCCAATCGACCGCCCTCTGCTCCCTGCTGAACTCGCGTTAACCGAGAAACAACACATTGGTGATGTAGCAACCTCAATCCCAGATAATGGCTTATTCCGTCCAAATTTAACCCCGGACAGCCCATTCTTAGTGGTCACTGACCCACGTTTTACCGACAGAAACAAATTTATCAGCAGCGACTACCTGCTTGAACGGGTTGGCTACTCCCCTGCCGATGTGCATAAGCGCTTAGGGGATGGTTTCTATGAACAACGCCTGGTACGCGAGCAGGTATTAAAACTCACCGGTCGCCCTTCTCTGCGTGAAGAAGATGCCATGGCGCAGTACCAATACCTGATGAACAACGGCATTAAAGTGGCGGAAGAGTTCAACTTACGTCCCGGTGTTGCGTTAACCCCAGCGCAAATCGCTGCCCTTCAGCAAGACATTGTGTGGCTGGTCAGTGAAACCCTCGATACCCCACAAGGCCCACAAACGGTCTGGGTTCCGAAAGTCTATTTAGCTAACACGACACTTAGCCTGACACAGCAAGGGACGATGATCAGCGGTAAGACGCTGAACTTATCCGCTGACAGCATTGATAATGCTGGAAACCTGTTGGCTGAAAAAGGCCTTGAGGTCGATGCGAAACAATTTATGCACCGTGATGGCGATATCAAAGCCGATACCATCAACATCCAAGCAGATAGCCTCACGTTAAGCACCAACTTACAAGATGCACTACGCCAAGCGACAATGAGTGCCACCGATATCACCTTAAGTGGCCATGATGTGCAATTGCAAGGCGCGAAACTGGATGCAACAGGCGATATCAAGCTCAATGCACGTGACAATTTATCTATTACAGCGGTGAAAAGTACCCATACCGGCAGTATCGATGTGATTGCAGGGGCGATGGGTGAACGCGGTAATGAAGGCATGGATGCAACCGGTAGCCTTGCTCACATCGACGGAGAATGGCAGCTCGCACAAAGCAGCGAACTGAATGCGGGTGGCAATCTCAGCCTCAATGCCGGAAAAGATATCACCGTCAAAGGCAGCCAAGCCAAAGCGAGCGGCACGTTGGATATCAACGCGGGTGGCGATATCAATATCCTATCGGATAAAACCACCAATAAAAGCCAACTCGAGGCACAAGGCAACGGTTCTTCTGTCAGCAATACCCGTGAAGAAGACCGGTTGGTGCTCAGTACCCTCAGTGGTGACAAAGGCGTTTCACTGAATGCAGGCAACAACTTAGTCGCAGAAGGTGCCCAAGTCGATAGCCAAGCAGGTAAAATCAGCGTCTCAGCGCAAGACGTGACTATCACGGCGGCAACCCAAGACACCCACGCGCTAGACCAAGAGCAAACGCGCAATGGCAGCAGTAAAGGCTCCCGAGTCGATGAGACCTCATCCCATGAGGTGGTCGGCAGCACAGGATATCAACCTAGTCTCGGCCCAAAATACCGAGCAGACAAACAGTAAAAACAGCAGCAAAGGCAGCAGTATTGGGGTTGGTGTAGGCGTGGGTGCAGGCGGCTACGGGGTCAATGTCTCAGCCTCCGTCAACCAAGGCAAAGGCCATGAAAAAGGCAATGGCCTCACCCACACCGAAACCACGCTGGATGCAGGCAATAAACTCACCTTAAACAGTGGGCAAGATACCACCCTCAAAGGGGCACAAGTCAGTGGTGAACAGGTCACTGTCAATGTCGGTCGTGACCTCACCCTGCAAAGTGAGCAAGACAGTGACCGCTATGATGCGAAACAACAAGAGGTCAGCGTCGGTGGCGGCTACACGATAGGTGGCACGCCAAACATCAATATCAGTGCCAGCAAAGACAAGATACACAGTAACTACGACAGTGTGAAAGAACAAACCGGGATTTTTGCCGGCAAAGGCGGTTTTGATGTCAACGTCAAAGAGCACACTCAGCTTGACGGCGCGGTGATAGCCTCAACGGCGGACAAAGATAAAAACCGCCTTGATACCGGTACGCTGGGCTGGAAAGATATCGATAACAAAGCCGACTTTACCGCCGAGCACTCGGGCGGTTCGATTGGCACCGGTGGCCCGATAGGCAGCCAGCTGGTGACCAATGCCGCGGGCGGGTTACTCTCTAACGCCAATAATAGCGGCCATTCCGAAGGCACGACCAAATCAGCGGTTAGTGAAGGCACCGTCATTGTTCGCAATGAAGACAAACAAAAACAGGATGTTAATGAGCTCAACCGCGATACTGAGCACGCCAATGACGGCAGTATCAACCCGATATTCGATAAAGAGAAAGAGCAAAACCGCTTAAAACAATCCCAGTTAATTGGCGAAATCGGTAATCAGACCATGGATATCATCCGCACTGAAGGAGAAATTGCGGGCTACAAAGCCCAAAAAGACCCCGATGCGTTAGCGGTCGCTAAGCAACAACTGGAAGCAGCAGGAAAAACACCAACCGAGCAGGCCATAAAAGACCAAGCCTACAACAATGCCATGGCACAATATGGCACGGGTAGCGACTTCCAAAAAGCCGCTCAAGCGGTTACAGGGTTGCTGCAAGGGCTGGCAGGTGATAATTTAGCAGGTGCGTTAGCAAATGCCTCTTCTCCGTACTTGGCAACCAAGATTAAAGAATTAACAAAGGGAGATGATGCGGCTAATGCGATGGCGCATGCGGTATTAGGTGCTGTTGTTGCTGAGTTGAACAACCAATCTGCCGTTGCAGGTGGATTAGGCGCTGGTGGCGGTGAACTATCCGCTCATGTTATCTTGAACACCCTCTTCCCAGGCAAAGAAATTTGGGAGCTGAGTGAAAGTGAGAAACAGCAAGTCAGTGCACTAAGCCAATTGGCTTCAGGCCTTGCTGGCGGACTGACTACCGGTGATGTAGCTGGGGCAGTTACTGGCTCGCAAGCAGCGAAAAATGCGGTTGAGAATAACTCAATGGCACTTGGTGGAAACCTTGGGTTCTTATTTGCTGATATCCCAGATTGTGATGCGAGCTGTAAAGCAGACATAACTAAAGGCATTAATAATGGTAATTTAGTTGTGTCTGGAGCATCGATGGGCGTCGTTGCAGCTGGCTACTCATTAGTTATAGCACCAGAAATGATAGCAACTGTTCGAGCTGCTTTAACAGGCTGTAAAGCAGCACCTGTAATATGCTTAAATGAAGTGGGTATATTTACAGCAGAGGTAGTAACACCGGGAGGAACTGGTGCCGGCGGTGCATTGATTATTGGTAAAACAGCACAAGAAGTCTCGACAGTTAAACAAGTAATACAGTCAGAAGCCAAGGCTGGTAAGATTAACTTGAATCAGTTGACGAGTGCGGAGTCAACAGTAATAAACTCAGGTAAAGATATCCTTAAATTACCTAATGGAAAACAAGGGACAGTCATACAGAATGCATTAGAACCTCATGAATACCAGCAAGCATTAGATATTGTTAAATATAAGGGCGGTAATTTTAAAGGAGTTGAAAAAGAAAATTTCCAAGGAATAGATGGATGGCTAGATGGTGTTCCGGTCCAATTAAAATTAGTAGAAGGGCAGAGCATCAACGCTGTTAGGCGCAATATTGTGAGTGGTGCCAAAGATATGCAAAAAGCTGGCTATCAAGGGGATCTATATGTGGATGCATCTAAAACAGGTGTAAGCATGAAAGAAATGATTGACCACTTTAAATCTGGCTCTCCAGTTAGCAATATCACAAAAGAAGGCACGGTAAATAATATTTACATTAAAACCCAAGATGGCTGGCTTAATGTTACAAGTGGCTCAATTAGTACCAATGGAGGAAAATAATGTCTAACGAAATTTTATTTCCAATTAAAAAGCTTCCTCAATTTGAAGATATCCTCAATAGTATCGTCGATGGGTTTAATGACTTTTCTTTGTCTACACAACAATTAACTATAGGTATATCAGCTAAAAAAGGACTAAATTTACTTGATAAGTTTATCTATATACACGACCACCAATATGATTATTTTTGTTGGATAAGTTTTAACTTTATTGAAGAAAATCTACGTGATATAGATGATATAGAGTACCCATACATGGTAAGTGTCTCCACAAGAGGTGAGAGCAACTTAAAGTTTTCAGTTTTAATTTTGTATATAATATCTAGCTCATTGAATTCAAGAGTAATTTATGATGATGCTTATTTAATCCAAGCTAAAGAGCCTTATCCATCTTCTGAATTAAAACTATTTGTTGAGCGTTACATTCAAGATCTTTACTCTATTAATTAATGAGACGATCCCAGTTATCTGCTGGGATCGTCCTTAAATATCTTACTCGTTCTCAACCAGCTGGATAATCAACTGTCCGGCTTGGTGGGAGAGGCTGTAGTGACTCCCCATCTAAAATCCCATCTCTTTCAGCCACTTATCGCTTAAAGTGAGTTGTAGCTGGGGTTGGGTTTACCGCGGTTATCCTACCTGATAGCTCGAAACGTTTATCGACTGTCGAAGCTGGGGCTTTTAAATAAGAAGTGTAGTTATGAGCGAAAAAAATAAAAGTATTGAACGATTATTAACGGGTATAAATAATTATATAACATATGGTTACGTTGACTCCATGTCATTTAATGAAGCGTCAGATGACTTATTTGACTATTTGTCTGAGCTGACCTCATTAGATAGTAAAAAGGCTTTTTTTTATTATAAAAAAATATTAACTGATAAAAACATAAATGATGATTTTTTGAAGTCTCTATGTCTAAATCGGTTATTGTTATCCGAATTTGAATGGAGTTATGCATTTGAATTTTTAAATAAGAATGCGCATGAATTAAGTATTCCTTGCTTAGAAAAAGCCTTATTTTATTTCTATTGCGCAAAAAATGATCCCGCATCACATCCAATACCGGATAGGCTCATCGACAAACTAATAGCTAGATACCAAGAAGTAAAAAATGATCCTAATGCAGATTTTTATCATCTATCTGAATCATTTGATAATTTTTCTCGAGCTTATGGGGTTTAACGGTTGAGAATAATGCCCTTGCTAAGCATTTAGAAAAAGACGTTATAGATAAATTTACAACTCAAGGTATTGCAAAAAAAGAAGAGCTAGATGCCGCATCCTGTGCGTTACTAAAATGCTCTGCTGGATTTGCAGAAGGTACCCCTGAAAAGGCGTATTACGAAAAGTTGGAACAAATTGGTAATCAGCCAGAGTATGCTGAATTACGTGATAAGCTTGCGAATGAGCAATTTACAGTAAGTTATGTTGACCCAAACACTGGGGCAACAATTACGTATTCTATTCCATTATTTCAATATGATAATGCTAGAGCAATTATTGATGGGGCAACCTATATAGATGGAACCTATCAGCTCACAGAGCGAGGAATGGGATTAATTCAAGCTAGCGGTGGTGCTGTTGAAATCATCGCTGGTGGAGCAAGCTGTGTGGGGGTCGTGACTTGTGCTGCTGGAACCATCGTTGCTTCGTCTGGTTTTGATAATTTGTATGCTGGCTCGAATACCGTTGTAACAGGGAAATATACTAAAACTGTTGGTGCTGAATTACTGGAAACATTAGGCGTTCCGCCTGAATATTCAGAAGTTGTTTATTCAGGGGTGAATATTGCAGGCACTACAACATTAATATTTAAATCAGCTAAAACTGGTGAAGTTATTAGTGTCGGTGTTGGTAAAAATGGACAAATAAAACAAGAAAGCCTTGGCAAGGTTAATAGTGCTGGTGAGTATCTCGACGATTTTAAACCTTCATCAACCCCACTACAACTTGTACAACAACAAGCAGGAAAAGAATCGCCAACCGCATACATTAGGCTTGATCATATTCTTAACGGAGAGGTTAAGACATACAAAAATGGAACAAAAGTAGGATCTGGTGGGCACTACTTGCGTGATTCGAATGTAAAAGTTGATTCATGGTCAGGTTCCCCAGATATAAATGGTGTATCTACTGGCTATATATCTGTAAGAGACCAGACCACAGGCCAGTGGGTTAAAAAACAAGCTGAAACTACTTTTTTCCCTGAATATTGGTCAAAAAGACAAACTACACAAGAAATTGAAAGTGCATTTAAAAATTCAACCCCTAAAATAGGGGAACCTGAAAAATGGTCAGGAACCTCTTCAAGTGGAGTAAAAATTGAAGGTTACTATGGTAAGCCTGATGGAACAGGAGCAACAGCTTGGCCCGTATATCAAGGATCTAAAAAATGATTAATAAAAAAATATATTATTGGTGGTCTCCTGATAACAGTAGTTATTATCCATCAGGCAGAGGGCCAAATGAAAATATGAGATTTAAACCAAAGCAAGGATATGGAGTTTGTGAAATAGCTTCATGGTTATCAGCAGACTTGCCTACGGGTGTTAAATCTGTGGATACTTGGCTCAACAATTTAACCAACCTAGAATCTAGCCAAGCTCCTGATGGTTTTTTTGGTATAGGTAATGCCCATTGGGTAATGGTGACAAATAATCTAGTTTTTATTGCTTGTGAATACGTTAAAGAACAAAGAGTTATCCTAACAGTAGAACAACTGATTTATATTCTTGAGCAATATAAAGAATTCTTACAAGGAGATTTTAATAATCCAAACGTTCCTCCTGAGCCCATTGATGTAGAATACATAGCAGAAGGAGAAGAAGCGATGAATATTTATGCCTCTCTAGAAGGTTCTCATGGGGTGTATTATTTAGAGGAGTAATTTTCTTACTCTTGTTTTTTGTTGAGAATAACTACCTGAGCGACTCAGAGCACCGTCAGAAGACGTCATTGGAGCTAAAAGAGAAGCAACTGAAGTCGAGCAACAGAAACTCGCTGAGCTGTGAATTAAAGATACAGAAACAACACAAAGATTACTTGATGCCTGTGCAGGCGGTGTTTCATCTGAATGTACCGCTGCTAGAAAAGACGCATTCGAAACGATAGATACCTACGTCAGTTTGACGTATCAAAATCCAAAAACAGCGCAGGCTGGTTATCAAGAAATCGAACGGTTATTGAACTCGACTTCACCCGAAGCACAGCAGGCGTACAATCTATTGGAATCCTATACTGAAGCATTTAAAAACTTCGGTTATACCAATGAAGAAGCACGAACGCGTGCAGGTATGTATGTCGGGACGATTTACCTATTGGGTGGTATGTCAGCGATCGCAAACTCAGGCGCTTTAGTAAAACAGTTTGGAAAAGATGTTGCTAAGCCAAATGTGACGTCACCGAAAGGAAATAATGCAGGAGCTGGTAGCAACTGGACTGCGGATAAAAATGGTGCATTTAGTCCGAAGGATGATGGAACGGTTACGACTGTTGGGAAAAGTGATGGTAAGTATGATGGAAATTCACTACCTTATAAAGATACGATAGGTAAAATTGATCCTAAAAATTATGTAGATATACTATCACCTGAGGCTAAACAACATATACTATATGGTGAAAGTCCAACTCAAGGTGGTCATATTTTCCCAGGAAATCCGGGTAAAACAACATCACCAACTACACAGTGGTATGCTCAATCAGGTACTGGGGGCTTATATACAAAAGCCGGAAGACCTGCTAGGTGGGTTGCATGGGAAGTGCGAGATGGTGTTCGTATGAGAGTAATTTTTGAGCCAGCTAATGGAAAGGTAGTTACCGCTTTCCCTGATAATGTATCTAACTCGGGTTCGCTTAAACCAATAAAAAACTAATAGAGGTCAGCGATTGTTATGGATATTAATCAAGATATTAGACGTTTAGGTGAAAATCTGAAAGGGCGTTTGGCGCCTGATATTGTTGATTTTGACTTAGAATATATAGACCACTCAGAAAGTATTTTAGCTTTTGAAACGTTATGCGATCACATAGCTGACTATGATGTCGTAATAACCAGTGATGAGTATAAGCAGATCATTGGTATTGTAAATAAGCTAAATCTTGAGTTAGATGATAGATATTTATATATAAATCCAGATAATATTAAGTGAATTAGGATCTTTTGTATTTATCTCATCCCCTCAGCCAGCCGGATAATAATCTGTCCGACTTGGCGAGTGAGGGTATAGTGGCTACCCGCATCAAACCCCAACTCCTTCTTCAGCCACTTACCGCTAATAGTGAGTTGTGGGCTAGGGTTAGGTTCCCCCCCTGTTCGGTAAGTAACCCACTGTATAGTGTCTGGTTTTAACTCCGCTTTTATTTCCTTCTAAAACCCCACCGAGCAGGTCATTAAAGACCAAGCTTATAACAACGCCATGGCACAATACGGTACGGGCAGCGACTTCCAAAAAGCCGCCCAAGCCGTCACCGGGTTGCTCCAAGGGCTGGCAGGTGATAATTTAGCAGGTGCATTGGCAAATGCCTCTTCTCCTTACTTAGCTACGTTGATAAAACAGCAAGTGGGTGAAGATAATAAAGCCGCGAATGCCATGGCACATGCTGTGTTAGGCGCTGTAGTCGCTGAGCTGAATAACCAATCCGCCGCTGCTGGTGGTTTAGGTGCTGGTGGTGGTGAGCTATCGGCTCATGTTATCTTGAACACCCTCTTTCCGGGCAAAGAAATTTGGGAACTGAGTGAAAGTGAGAAACAGCAAGTCAGTGCACTAAGCCAATTGGCTTCAGGTCTTGCTGGCGGACTGACTACCGGTGATGTGGCTGGGGCAATTACTGGCTCGCAAGCAGCCAAGAATGCGGTTGAGAATAATGCGCTCAGTGATCTTGTTGAAGCTCAAGCAGCGGGGAAAACTCCTCAGAAAGTCGCTGAGGAACGGGTAAATGCAGAAATAGAGCGTTACAAGAAAGAAAACTGTGCAGGAATGAGCGCAGGTGCCTGCTCAGCTAAAATGGCAGAAGACCGAGACAAATTCTTCAGAGAAGCCGCCTCTTTAGGTATTGATTTTGTGCCTGTGGTCGGTGATTTCAAAAGTTTTGCTGAAGCAGATGATTGGATTGATTATACATTAGCTGCAGCGGGCACATTGCCATTTGCTAAAGTTTTCACAAAACCACTGAAGGAAGCCAAACTACTGTTAAAAGCCGGCGATCTTGATGGTGCTAATAAGCTTATAAAAGAAGCGAGTGATGCCATACCAACAAAATCGCCTTCTAACCCAACCTCACAATCATCAAGTGGAGCATGGAAACCAGATCATGGTGTAGAGGTAAATACTGGGGCAGGTAAACAAAAAGACTTAGAAAGTAGTTCTCAGCCACCACAAAATACAGGTAGTAATCATCAACGACCACCTCGAAATGCGGCTAACCTTGCAGGTGGTCCATTAGAGAGAGCTCAACAAGTAAGTGTAAGATTCCAAATTGAGAATGGACCTAAAAACGGTACAGTCTATCGAGCGGATAACCAAGGGAATATTACAAGTTATGCGACCTATGATTCTAATGGTATGATTTTAAAGAGAGTTGATGTTACTGGAGCTGCTCACGGAGGCATAGCAACTCCCCATGTTATAGAATATGGGCGTAATGTATTACCTAATGGGCAAGTAAGAGTTCAATCTCCATCGACTAAAGCGTTGCCCAGACCAGTGCGTGAGGATGAAATACCATGAAAAAAATCACGTTAATTCCAGAACCACATGATTTAACTCGTTATGAATTATGGAAAAGTAATTGGAGTTCTCCGAGTGATATGACAGTCAATGACTATATTAGTGATTGCTGTCATCCAGAAGATATACTTTGTAGTGTAAAATTATTGATACCTGAGTTTATTGATATTGATGGTTGTATATTATTAAGTGATAGGTATGAAGAAAATAATTTTAATGAGTGGAAAGAACAATTTGGCACGGATAGAGATGCAATAGAAAAAATACTAAATCATGTGCACTTATATGACCTGTTCACTGGTAATTTAGACGGTACATCGGATTCGGTTTTTTTGCAGTTATGCAAAGTAATGCAGTGTTCTTGGGAAATGTCGCTCAAAAAAGCATTTCCAACAAAAGAATTTGTAGTTGAGCTTCATAGCTCAGAATCTGATTACGGACCATCTTTGACGTTCTATCAAAAAAATAGATTTTAGGTTCTATTTGTCTCTAAAACCTATAATAACTAATGCATATCCACTGCTTCAGGCAACCGGATAATCAACAATCCGGTAAAAGCCTCATCACCAAAGGGCGCAAGACATAATGCTGATTGTGCGTGGTTGGGTTGTATCAACTGCACATAATCCCTCTGCATTATGTTGAATTGCCGGAGGCTATTTACCCTGCGGTGATGATAACCTTTTGATTCCTTTCTTAATAAAAATATAAAACTCCCCTAACGCTGTGCATTTGGCACAGCGTTATTAGTTTTTCCTTTTTTAGCCGTCAGTCCCCGTCGTTAACCGCGTTCGGTGATCTGTTTTGCCTGATACTTTAGTATCATTCCATCCAGCAATGCTTTAATGACACGTCGTTCATCATCAGGCATTCCGCTGACGGCTTCAAACTGTAGTGTATTGTACTAGTGGGAGCATAGTGATTAATGAAAGATAAAATGACCAATCAAGAAAACCGATCTAAGCGGGTTCATTATTTTACTGTTCAGAAATGTAAACGAGTTTTCTGGCATCCAGAGTATGGCGTCGTGCGATTTAATGAGATGATTGCAAACGCACCTGAGTATGGTTTTAAATCCACATATGTTGCTGGGATTTCAATTGAAAATTTACCCCTTCATTATCGCCGTTTCTTCACTAATAAAAGCGGGCTTTCAGCAACAGAATTTCTTTGCGATTTCTGGTCACGCAACTATTCAAACCAATATGTACAGGAAATAACTGGAAAACCCGATGTGCTGATTATTGACCGACGGCTTAGTGCATGCTTGGATGTTGCATTTTTCGACTGGCTGGAGAAAGAAGATATTGCATATCAATATTCCACCAAGGGAGATAAAAAATTCTCCTCAACAGTGAGGTATCATCAGAGTTACCCGCATATTTTTGCTTATAGGGAAGTGTTACCGAACCCAGTAGACGGAATGAGAGAGCGTTGGCCACTTTCGCTTGAAAGGCTGAATGCCCATAGCGAAAAACAGCACCTCCTTAGCGATAACTTGTCACCTGCAATCCGGGATATTGTTGCGAAATTGTATCCAATAGGATATCGACCTAAATGGCCATTAAACCCACCACTTCGTGATGATTTTCAGGTAAATGATGCTTACCTCAGTATGGCATCCTCTAACAATGTAGTACTGTACTCTGCTAGCTGGTTCCATGCCAAGCAAACGGATTATGGTTTTGAATACGGATATGCAATTAGTCACTCAGAGGTTCTAGAGGATAATACCTCAGTTCCTTGTCTCTGGCAGAAAGAAATACTGATCGCATTACGTTGCCTTGAGTCACAGTTTGACCGACTGGCTCGGGCTCTCACTCATCATTTTGATGGTAATCATTATTCTATTATTTTAAATCAAATTAAAAAAAATAAATACCGGGCACTATTGCCTCTAAACCATGCTGAACGGGATGTCCTCTTCAGGCTGGTGGGACTAGATACAGACGATCCGACAGGAAATACTGTTTATGACCTGTCGAAAACTAGTGTAGCCGATACAGTTTCATTATGGGAACATATTACCAATGGAGGCGATCAACGCCAGTCTTTTGAAATTAGACCGAAAAAAGGAAATGATGATCCTGCATACCGGCTATTTGCTGTTATTGGATACTGTGCTCGATATTACCTTGTATCTCACCGAACTAGCCGTTCTTGTCATGCTCTTGATAATGGTAATTGTATTAACTATGAATCTGGTCAATCTCTGAATGTTCGTAGCATGGATTACAGAAGGTTGCTGAATATGTCGCTGAAAGGAAAACCAGAGAAAATGGATTCTATATTAAATGAGTATATTGAATACTAATTTTTTATCGTTGATTCGATTCTGCATGAGGTTAAACTTACAGCATTATTAAAAAAATCACAGATATATATTATCGGCTTGAATAACCACTATTTTAATTCAAGGCGATAATATGGCTCAATACTCCAAATTAAGAACCGCTCTATCCACCTTACCTCACTCATTCCAAACCTCTTTTTTCAACCGACTAAACCACCTAATCAACTACTCCCCCACCATCGGCCAGATGGGTAAAGCAGGGGTTGGAAAATCCAGTCTTATCAATGCGCTGTTCCAGTCCCAACTATCTTTTGTGAGTAATGTTTCAGGTTGCACGCGCCAAGCCCAACGTTTCAGTATGACGATGAATAACCATACACTTACCTTTATTGATTTACCCGGTGTGGGGGAAAGCCTTGAGCGAGATAGAGAATATCACCAGCTCTATCGTAACTTATCGCCAGAACTGGATTTAATCATCTGGGTACTCAAGGCGGATGATAGAGCGTGATCTTCTGATGAACAGTGTTATCGCTTTCTCACTGAACAATGTGGTTATCAACCAAGTCGCTTTCTATTTGTGCTGAACCAAGCAGACAAGATAGAACCCTGTCGCCAGTGGAATGAACTGAGCCACCAGCCATCCCCAGAGCAAGCGGCTAACTTAGAATTGAAGCAGCAAGTCGTGATAACCGCATTTAAGCCGCATCATCCTGTGATGACAGTTTCTGCGATCGAAAACTATCAACTCACTGAATTGGCAGAGCAATTAATACAGGCGTTACCAGCCAAGGCCAGTAGCGGTGTCGCTAGGCAACTGAGCACCACTTACCGGACGCAACCCGTAGAAACTTCGGCACGTAACGATTTTGGGCAATGTGTCAGTGATATTGTGGATACCTTAATCGATATCATTCCCTTGCCACCACTGATAAAACATACGATCAGCACTGTCAAAAATAGCATCGTAACCACGCCGCTCATTGCATGGTATTACCGTTTTCAAGGACGATTTTATGCATTACAAGGAGGCGGCTTAAATGCAGTTTAGCGAAGAACAATTAAAGAAAATTCAAAATATTGAACAGAGTGATTATGTGACTCAAGTGAGTGCTGATTTTTATAAACACCATTTGAATAAACTCCAGAACCTCGAAACATTGAATAAACGTTTAGAAGATGCATTTCAATATGTTCTCTCCCTCGGTTTTACTCAAGAACCGTTAATTCGGTCATTTTTATTTTACGAAGCTTGCTGCCCCGACTTTTATTTAAAGCCAGAAATTAGAAATATGCTTGAGGAAAAAAATCGCGTGCCAGAGCAGCAGTATCAAGATTTTTTACGGATAGCCATGAAATTAATTGAATGGAGAACTTAACATGCCAATTCCATTAATAGTTGCCGGCGCAGGGTTAATGACTCTGGGCGGTCTAGCCGCAGTGACTCAAGAAGCCTCAAAAATCGGCTTTCCCTCTTCGTCAGGAAGCAGTGATGATGAATGTGGTAATGAAAGTATTGCGATTGGTGGAGGGATAGATGACGACGGTGTAAATGGTCAACGAGGGAGTGGACAAGGATCAGTGACAGGAGCCGTTGCTGGTTCATCGATTGGCGTTGCCGCAATTGAAGCTAGTAAAGGGTGCAAAGACTGCCCTGCTATCCCTTATATTATCCCTCATAAAAATTATATAACCAATACACGTTCTCCAAATGCTTATGAGTATCAGGCGAGAATATGTAATACGGTGATAGTAACGGCTGATTCTCCAGAAGGACAACTTAAATATATTGATGAATGGAAGTGCACAATCCCAGTTCCAACAAGAACCAAAAATCCTTTAGTGGAGTTTGACGGTTGGGTGCCCAGTGAATGTAACTTTATTGAAACGAAAGATAATTATGATTTTTTCTTCAATAGCCAAGGCGAGCCAAATATATTTATGGGTGAGCATAATAAAATCCTTAAGCAAGCCGGAGAACAAAATTGATTATGCTTTACCAGTTTAAAAAAAGGTCATTTATTGATTGGCATTTTTCACATAAAAAAATGTTTGAGCTTTGTGAGGAATTATTAGAACCATTACCACAAGTACGAACACACTTTTCACCATAATTTTGAGGTAGTTATGAATTTATCAATTAAATTAGATATCGAGCTACATGAAGAAATGTCAATCCCCCTATTAATTGATATTTTTAGTCATATGATTTTAACCTATGAGTCGATCACTCATGAAAATGAAGACGCATGGTATTTAACAGGCGATACTTTAGAAAAAGCATTACAAAAGAAAGCTTTTAACCAATATACACCAACCGATTTATTGAAGAATATTCCTTATTTTGATTGGGCAGAATCTATATGGGCTAATGAAAACAAAGCATTAGATATAAAACATACCAGTTGTGGGCTGATATATAATCTAGAGTTTAAGCTACGTAATATTAATGTACCTAGCCAAGCAGCTATAGTTAATGCACTAAATTATTATTTAGATGCATATAGAATAATTTGCATACGAATTGATACGAATAAATATAGATACAATAAAAAAAATGTATTCCCTGACAGATTACCTGTTGGTTGGATGCTTTTTCTGAATAAAAAAATAATACCAGAACAACTACCTATGGCGACTCAACTTATCGATATTGAAAATGATAAAAATAGTGGCACACTGATTATCAGTACTCACCACGTATTCGATGGTTCAGATAAAGACGATATCAGAAAAGCCAATGAGATAGAAATTCAATTAACAGCATTAGGGTTATTGCCTTTAGTCAAGGAAATTTATAGCTAATACTGTAAAGAGAAATAGAGTAGTTCTATAAACACTGAATCTACAAAATTCTCGTTAATCTCTTACTTTATGTTAAGATGGCAAGCTAGATTTTGAGCCTGCCATCAAAAAAAAGTAAAATAAACTTTAGGCCCAAATCAAAAGTTGAATTGAATTTTATTAATTTAAAATCAATTTGATACAAGCTTAATTCAGACTCCGCCAGCGCATAGAAGATTTCAAAAAATCTCAATGACCTCTCAATGATGGCGGGAATCTATTTCGCACACTATCAGCGATACGGGATCTTTATACGGGAATGCTTCTACTATTTAAATACAGAATCATCATATCCGTATATTCATAAAAAGATGCTTGTCAATTAATATACTCACCTCCACATAAAATATTACCTCATCCTAACGGGCGAGGCGGGTTATTTAGAAACCCGACGGAAAATTCAAACAACAATTTGAAAAATTTAAAATTGTTGTTAACACGGGTACGATTTTAAAATTACAAAAAAGTTGTAATGATTTATAGCATCTACACCCTAAAAACGGTCATGCATTCAATATGTAGACCATCATAATAGATCGTGTTCGCGTTCAATAAATATGCTGGGGGGTTCTGGCAGTATCACAAATACCTGCATTATTCACCGTGAGGTCAATAATTTTATCCTTTTTCCCAGATTGGCAAGCCCGATATTCATAATCTACTTGGAATCTTTGGCGCAGGCTTGGCAGCGATAGCATTGATGCTCAACAATTCGCTATCCATGTTTTTTAACTAAATGCGTTGATTGACAAAATGCGCATTTTACATCGACTTTGAGCATAAATATCTCTATCTTACAGACTGTTCACCGAATTGAATACGAGCTCCAAAAACACATCTCTCATAAAATACCAGTAATTCAATTATTCTCATTGAAACTGAAGAGTGAAAACTATAGTGTATGAAAAAAGTATTTACGCTATTTATTGGAAATAATAGAAAATATAGTACTATACCTTTTAACAGGCTCTTTTCATGTGTTTTTTGATTTAGTCATAATTTGAACATCGAGCAAACTGAGCCCTTGCTTTTTCATTTAGTAACTAGGTAAATCTATGATTAATTTTTTAGAGAGCTTTTATTTCACATTATGCCTCGTAGTAAGTTTTATTATTACTTATTACATTGCTGGCATTGATGCAACACTATGGAGTTCACTCTCAACCCTGCATGGCTACACGATATTTAATAAAGCTAGCCAATATAAAAATATCACCTATTCACTACTGTGTTCTTTTTTTGTCTTTATAGGTTCTGCCTTGGGCTATTTTTTGGGTTTCGGCAGCCTATTTTTGGTAATTCTCTTCATAGCACCTTTTATTTACTACCAGTTTTACAATATAGACTCCTCATTGGATATGTCATTTAAATACTTCATGATTTTTTATATCATAGGGGCGACACTCAACAAATCGAGCTTTGATGGCCTAGTAATAGGCTTACTGATAGGAACAATCATAACTCTTGTATTTTGCTACACCATCAGTAACCGTAAAAAAATTACGATGTTCCAAATAAAAAAGTATATATCACTAAAAAAAGACAAATTATCATATAGCCTTATTTTTCAGTCACTAATCTATTCTTTTGGGTTGCTTTTATGTGTTTTGACCTCTAGAGCAATTAATATTGACCATTTCTTCTGGGCACCACTGACATATATATTTGTGTTAAATCCTAAATTAACTAACATCATTAAGTTAACTAGAGATCGAGTTATTGGCACATTACTTGTTGTTTTTATTTTATATTTTACGTTTAATTTTACTGCCTTTATGCCGTATGTTGGCTTTGCTTTGATATATCTATTTGCTTTTCTAATCCCGATAAGTAACAGCAAAAAAAACAACGTTTTTGGCACATTTTGCCTTACAGGACTTGTTTTATCCTTAATAGAAATGTCAATTTACTTTAACCATATCGATTACCATCTTTTACTTGAAAGAATAATGGAAACATTGATTGGTGGTATATTTGCGATTATATGTAGCTATTTCCTTAAACTAGCAACACAAAAACAATCCGTTAGCCATATACGAAAAATACATAAATGAATATCTAAAAATGACTAAATTAAAATTACTCAATTTAAATTTAGAATTAAATTGCTATTATTAATAACTATGCCAAATTAAAACCCATTATTATAGACGCAAAGGTAATTGTTCAAGAATACTATAAAATAACAAATAAGTGCCTCGGTATAACAAGGTAATTTTAGAATTTAAAACAAAAATTCTTAGATTAGAGGAAGGTGACGCTCGTTAAACTAGATAGCAGGCAAGACGGTATAAATAGACATAAAAATAACCTATCGGTGCGTTGGGATTTACTTTAACGTTTTCGATAGTTGTTGAACCATCAGTCTTGGTAACCGTGGTGTACAGCACATATCAGATCTACAGACGTCGCCTTTTCTCCGGACCAACACAACCAGTTGGCTTTGTCACTATCACATTATCATCGGATGATTGAGCTTGTGCTGATAGTGTACCTGTGCCCAAAGCCAATGAAATCCCTATCGCGAAGTGGTGATTATTCATGAAGGGCACCTTAATATTTCATGCAGTAAGATAATACCTTACTGCATGATTTTATGTGATTTTAAGTTTTTCAGATCGTTTTAAAGGCCTTATAAACACAGGCTAGAAGCCGTGATTTACATTGCCCTTACAAGCCCCCTAAAATAACAATCTCATTGCCAATAAAGGTGCAGGATGTATCCGTTTGACTGAAATCTATGATGCGGCTTCCTTATGAGTTGGGTCAGAAGCGGGTGATTACACTTCGTGCAATGCCGCCATTTTTAAGCTCCTGATAAGCTTCGTTAATTTCATCGATATCGATCTGTTTGGAAATGAGGTCATCCAAGTTAAAACGTCCTTGTAAATAAAGATTGGCATACATAGGAATATCATGCTTAATATTCGAAGACCCCATGTAAACCCCTTTAATAGTTGCCTGATTAAGCAACACGTCCTCCAAGGCATCAACACTAATGGGGTTATCTGGCTTCGGCATACCAATCACATAGGTAGTACCTCCCTTTCTTAACATCTTGACAGACTGCTCAATGGTAGATTTTGCACCTACCACCTCGAAAGCATGTAAAACTCCGCCATTCGTCATGGTACGAACCGTTTCAACATGATCACCATCTCCCGCCAATACGAAATCAGTCGCACCAAACCGACGAGCGAGTTCCTCTTTAGCCGGTTGAGTATCAATGGCAATAATACGTGTAGCTCCAGCAAGCCGTGCGCCAGAGATGACGTTAAGACCCACGCCACCAACACCAATCACAGCGACCGTATCTCCTGGTCTGATCGCAGCGGTGTTAATCGCAGCTCCGGCTCCTGTTACGCAACCGCAGCCTAGAACTGAAGCTTGAGGAAAAGGTAACTCTTTGGGAACCTTGGCCAGCTGATTCTCATGTACCAAAGTGAATTCTGCAAAAGCAGCAGTACCAAACATCGGTAAGACTGGCTCACCATTAAGGGTTAGACGCTGTCCCTCCCCTGCACCTCGCATAGTTTCCTCAGGATGTTCGCATTGGTAAGTTCGTCCGTCCAAGCAGGCTTCGCAATGGCCGCAATATTGAACCAGAGAACCAACCACATGGTCACCAATAGCGAACTCTCTGACCTCAGGGCCTATCTCTTTGACAATTCCAGCTAGTTCATGCCCTAGTACGGCTGGCAGCGGAAAGCCGTAGTTATTCTCTGCAATATGTAAGTCCGTATGGCAAAGGCCAGATGCTTTGACCTCCACCAGAACCTCGCGCCCTTTCGGGTGGTCAATCTCAATATTCTCAATCGAAAAGAGCCCGTTAGGCGTATTGAGTACAGCGGCTTTCATCATGGATTCTCCTATCCAAATTTCAAATCACTCAACACTGCTTTTGAGCTTGTTCGCGGCGAGCAATAGCCGCGTTTGCCCACATAAACAGTTTTTCACTCTTCCACGTATTCGACTGGGAAACTATCTACCTTTTCAAGATAGAAAAAGTAGTACTTGCCGTTATCAACAATATCAGGGGAGCCCTCCAACGATTTACCATCCATGACGCCGAGCAGTGTGTTTTCATCAACTTTACGTAAATGATCGAAGATAGGTACACCATCGTAGATCATGGTAGTCGAGACTTTTCCACGGAATTCTACATCCCAAAGCGAGGCTTCACCCTTCATTGCCTGACTTGAAAATAGGCGATTTTGGTCGTCATAACAGATAAGTGGCACTGCGTCCATCTTGCTACGATACCACTTTCCGTACCATTTCCTTTCTATCAGAGCACGATTGCACCAGTGCCCTGTATTGAAATCACCGCCTTTCCAGCGCCCCAGAACTTCATCTGTAGAAACGGGTGAAAGCGAATCAAAGAATTCAAACAGAATTTCGTCATTGAGGCGTTCCGTATTCTTAAGTTGGTCGAACCTCTGTTTCGTGTCCATGCATTCCTCCAAATTTGTTTATTTCACACTAATGCTAACAATTGTGGCCGTACGCCAAACCAATTTACCAGTAGTGGATTAGTACAGATTTCGATGGAAGTATCCCTCTATCAAGAAGCCATGTCTAAGACGAATTTTCTCGTAATTAAGTCAAATTTCGTATAAATAACAATATACATGCTAACAGTATAGCGGTTAAGATTTCGTTATAATTCCAATAGGATTTAGTTAAAATGCGACGGTCATTAAACATTACGCTACAACATGCAGATCTCTGCGATATAAATGAGGAATTGCTCAATGAAGCTTGATCCGCGCCTTGTGGTGCAGTTTGCGATAATCGCTGAGGAAGGTTCATTCACTCGAGCAGCTGAGCGTTTACATGTAGCTCAACCGTGGCTGTCTGCCCGATTGAAAAAGTTTGAGGAGCAGTTAGGGTTTCCCCTATTTACTCGGAACACACGTAATATTGCCTTAACCAAACAGGGCTACGAGCTACTTCAAGCAGCACGCGGCGTACACGCATCAATGATGCTGACCGAAGCTCTTGCGTCCCAATTGCAACATCGAGATGAGCGTCACCTTAGGCTTGGTTCTCCTCCTTACGGCAACCACATTGTTCGCAGACAAGAGCTGGTCGAACAATTTGCGTTAATTTATCCCGATATCAGTGTTGAACTCGATATTGGCTGGAGCTCAGGGCTGATTGATCGGGTTCTGAAGGGGGGTTTAGACCTTGCTTTTGTGTTGGGTGAAGTACACCATTCTGAAATTGAGACAATGTTACTCTGTGAGCTCAAGCTTGAACTACTGATGTCTGCCAATCATCCCCTCGCGAAGGTCAATAATCTGAAGCCTGCGGATCTTAAGGGCCAGACTATCGCAGTGTTTACACGGGCACTCCATCCGGAACTGTTTGATTCTATTTTCACTGGATTAAAAGCCGCAGGTGCCACGCTCGTTCAGTTTATCGAGTTCAATCAAGCACTCTTAGATCGTACTCACTCAGCGGAACCTACTATGGTGGCCAGCTTTGGACTGAGATATGACTACCTAAATGCTGCTAATATTATCGGAAAGACTCTCGATGATAGTAACTCGATTCCTTTTTCCCTAATACGAAAGATTGGTCATGCGTCTGAGGAAAGTCAGCTTTTTTGGGATCTTTCACTTTAAGTCTGCAAAATCTAAAGGACAATCACAGTTTAATTTAGAAGAGTCTCAAAGTTTTACATAGTATTTATTTCTATTCTGGATCAGTTGAGTACTGTGTGATTAATGAAGGGCAGCCGAATAGTAGTACTAAACTAGCTTGGTTGCTGGATTTCAACATTTCGGTTCCCATCTCTATGCAATTGGCTGATCAGCCTGAGAGGCAGGTCAAACAAGAACATGTTAATGTGATATGTTAATAACGAACAGCCTTAACTGGCATCTTATAAGTAAGATAGGAAATGTTGACATTCAAAATAATTTAAACCGACTTGCTTAAATATTAAATCTTACGAGTTATATTATTACCATCAATTTTCTGCATTTTTTCTTATCGCATATAAAACCTAAATACCTTAGACTTAATCATATTAAATTTAAGGGGACTCAAAGTGGCATTCACTATTACTTATCTTTTGTTTTTTGCTTTTTTATTACTCGTTCTTGCTTATTGGAGTTTTTCAGCGCTACTCCCTAAATCGCCGCCAACCAGCCTTAGCTGCCTTTTTGCTAGGACAATCATTGGTGCTGTTTTGGTCATAGCTGCTTTATATGTGATTATTGTTGTTACCTCAATCTCTATCTAACCGATTATAATAAGGTTACTTTACCGAGAGTGTCGTTATTTCCAATAGCGCAGAATAGGAAAAAACAGGGTCTATAGGCATAAAGATAATAAATGTTAACCAACCTATGTTTACCATATCATAAGCAAAATTAATATACATAATATCTCCTTGTATTTGGCAACGGTATTTCACTGTATTAAAGTAATTAAAACAATAAGACAAACACTGAATTAATCATTTACATCTCGATTAATAGTCAATAATACGTAAAATTAAGGAGTGGGAAGTAGAAAATAATATTAACGACTGGATGCACTATGATGAAAAAAATTAATATTATATAAAGATGAAATATTCAGGCTATTTTAAAATATCGCACAATATTCTCTAATAGAAGAAAGTATACTAAATTTTATACGTTTTTAATCATTGATTCCTTACATGTGATAGAGCATCCCATATTAATATTTGTTCAGAATACAATTACGACAGTTTTAAGTTCATAGTTGATACAAATGTATTTGTATCTAAAATTAACAGTGAATGATTAGAATTATTTAGTCAACTAATTGATTTATATAAACAGCAATCAAAAAGTGGCACTGACTGCGCCACTTTAGCTTCAATAATTACTTATGAGATACGATACCAACCCATTAACATAATATAGGCGTTGGTTACTGTAATTACAGCAGCACTACCTTTATTACCTGTTGTTCCTGAGATTGTATGGGTATGGGCACCTATTGCGACGGTGTGGGTATGGGCGCCAGAAGAACCTGTTGTTTGTTCCTCTTGTACCCACGCAATTCTCCCTCCATTTGTAGCGTTAGGCATTGTTGTTAATCTTTTTACCCCTGTAAATGTATGAGTATGAGCTCCAGTACTATTTGTCGTTTTCGTCCCATAATCAAAACTACTGGTTGTTGCTGAGAAGCTATGATTATGTGCAGGTAATTGTGCTTCCGTTAACTTAATCGAATCACTACCACCACTATTTAACACGTTATTACCACTCGAATTGGCTAATCGAATCGTTTTATTTTCACCAATATATTGCCACTTCGTGCCAGGAAATAACGTATTTGGGTTTTTATTTTGAGCAAACCACACCACAATACCAACTGGGTAAATTGTATTAAGATTAACCGCATTTTGTAAGGCGTCAGTCACTGCTTTTTGACTCATGACCGCCGTTGTTGAACTGCCCGTTGCCTGAACAACACTGCTGATATTAAGCTTAGTATTTAGGCCGTTAGTTAAAGCACTATTCGTCGCATAATCCCCCGCAGGCTGATAACTGCCTTTGGGTTGATATCGCCCATCTGCTTCTGCTTTGGTGTAGCTTTCCCCCTTAAGTGCGTAGTTCCCAGCAGGGGCATAGTTACCTTTAGGTTGATAAAGAGTATCGGACTCCACTTTTGAATAGCTATAACCAGCAGGAAGATAATTACCTAATGGCTGGAAACGCTTGTCGGATTCGGTTTTATTATAAACATTGATATCGCTGGCAGTTAAATCTGCTTTTAATTCATGCCATGCTGCTCCAGCAGCTGGTTCATTGCTATTATTCTCAACTTTCGACTGCCATGCCTTATTTTTATGATAAACAATGGCGCGGATCGGGTATGGTTTAGCTTCTGCTGCCCATTTAGGCAGCCCCAAACTTTGCAGCTCACCAATCGCCTCCGTAATATCGTGAAACATACCGTTCATCTTTTCACGTTCAATATCTTTCGCCGCAGGGTCCGTTATTTGGTCGCGCTCATAATCATAACTATAGCCCTGCGTGTAAGATACTGCGCCATCCGCTTGTACATCATCAGGAATAGAAGTTCTGTCCCCTTGTGTTGCAAAGGGGATTTTAAATATTTTTGTCATGGATTTTATGCTCCGAAATTACTACTGAGGAAGTTTTTACGATGTTGGCCGTGACCGAACGATTTCTTCGTCACGATACGATATTTAACCCCAACCCCAGATGGGCGAGGCATTAGGTCAAAATTTTCAAGAAGCACCCGTAAACGTTCGTCAGGATTGAAACTAAACACATAATACAGATAACTCATATCCAGCGGGTCTAGCACGAACACTTTGCTATCTGCTTGCCAGAAAAACTGTTTAAGGAACTGATTTATATTGGTAACCGTTGGGCTTCGCGTCAGGTTAAAATAACGCATACGCACAACCAGACGCTTTTGCTCAACTGTCAGGGATAAGGTGTAATCGGTATTACGCCGAAAATTAGCGTTAAAATTGGCTTTCTTTTTGCCAAAACCAAAACCAATTTTCGTTATATCACTAGGAGAAACATCAATCCCCAGTGGTACATCAAGAATACGTGCCCAAATATTTAAACCTAACTCATTAGCGGTATCAATATTGAACACATCACGATACCAACCACTCCAAAACTGCGTTGTCGCACGTTCAAAGTAATTCGCTTTATATTGTGCTAATGCCTTAAGATTTTCAGCATCTTCATACTGCCAAAGAATGGCACGCAATAAATCTGAATGGAAATCAAACGATTGGATTTTCGTCATACCATCACCACTTGTACTGCACTGCGTTTGATTCTTGCCACCTCATTCATATTTATTTTATAGTTATTCGATGACCAAGCTTTGCCATCGGTTGAAAGCTCAACATGCGTAATAAATAAGCGAGGCTCAACCGCATTAATACCCGCTGATATTTCAAATGGCGAAACATCTCGCCCAACCACTAAACCCCCCTCACCATCGATATCCCCATTAGCCCATGACTCAACCGCAGCTGGGATAATGGTTTGTGCATCAACGGTAGCTTTTTTTACTGTCACACGACAAAACAACACAATCTCTTTCGCCCGATCAAACTTAACGGGATAAGTTTGGCCGCTGATTGTGTCTAAAACATTAACTTCTTCATTGCCATTAAAAGCTGCTCCGAGCGTTTTTGTACGTAATAGCGAACGAGCAATCGCATCTTTATCTCCCCCTTCAACACACACATAAATACTATGAGGCACTAGGGTGATCCCCTCAAAAACCATCGGCTGACTGGTATGATTTTCTCTATAAGCAAGGGAACGCACACCTTCTAGTTCATATAATGCAGAGGTAATCGCTTCACCCACGCTGACCGTGTTCTTAGCTAATGTCTGCTTACGCCGCCGCCTTGCCTGTAAGTCTGATTCCGCATTTCTCCCCAGTATTGCATTACTCGGGTTATAAACGGTTTCCCAACCTAATACGGAGCTAGCCACTTTATTCAGTTGCCCAATCCCACACTCAATCGCCCCCGTTTTAATGGCGCGCATATCCCCTGTAATAGTGCCATCCTTACCAATAATCAGAGTGTTGGTGGTTTCAAATAAATCACCACTCAGCGTTGCTGCTTGCGACCCTTTAGGGATCAAGGTGTCGGCAGTACCGGTGAATTTAACCTGTGTCAAAAATGAATGGGTCGCATCAAAACGCTGACCGCCCATTAACGCCCATATTGCATCGAGAAATATACCACCGGCTAAATCAGGGTTAATTTGATTGGCTAGCTCGGCATTATTTCGTGCGATTGCATCCCGATTCTCAACTTCCATGGTGATAAGTGTACCTTGCGGCGTTTCAGGTGACACATCGAGTTGTTGACCAAAGAGGTTTTTAAATTCATTTTCGACCTCATCACGTAAAGTGCTGGTATCAGGCACAATGACACCTTGTGATGTAATATATTGATAATCAGCCATTAAGTGTTATCTCCCCATAAATAGTTTGGATCACCGCGGTATAATTCAATGTGTTATCCGCCATCACTGCCGAAAATGACACCACGGAGGTCACATCATCCAGTTCCCCCATTCGGCTGCGAAAAGCAGACTCAAACAAAGGCACGTCCACTTGCCGCCCAAAGGTTGTTTTCCAATACGGGAGCCCCGAATTTAGCTTATGTAACATTTCACCGCGTATCGCTTTGGCGTAATGCTCGCAACGGTTTTGCGTTGCTTTTTCAGCGTTTGCTATCGCTAAGTTGCCACTACTGCCAATATAAATATCGTTATTGTCGTTAACATCGAAGGTCATCATATTGGGGCTCCTGTGTTGCTATTACCGCTTTGAATACCACTATGTTTATGCGTTGAGCCAATATCCTTACCATTATGTTTCATCGTGCCACCGTTTGAGTCGCTGTTTCCATTCACCGCCTGGTTACCATTGATCGTGACATTACCGTTAAAGGTGGTTTCAGGCACATTAACCTCAAAAATGGGTGAATCTAATACAGCTTTTCCTTCATGTAATGACAAACATACTGAGCCATCCATAGACTGAATGACTAGCGCATCGGTATTTTTTCCATCAATCAGCCAGCCTTTAAGTGTGTCCGGATAAAACATAGCATCACTAAAAGTATGTAAGCGCGCTGTATTCGGTTCATCTTCTAAACCGCCCCGTTGAAAGACTAAGCTGATATCGCGGTCATTGGCTTTGAGCCAACCAAAATCCCCTGCTTTAATGGGCATTCGGATAAAAAAACCTCCTCCTCCAAAGCGGAAAACCGGGATGTTCGCTACCGAAGCACGCCCAATTTTTTTCCCCTCGGTAGAAACCATCATCACTAACGGTTTGATAACAGCTCGATTGGTTTTATCGTTATAACTCACCACTGTAGCCGGTAGCATGTCATCAATATTCATCAATAAGTTACGAAACGCAGCCATAAACTGCCCTGCCAAGCTGCCTTCGCTAGCAATATCATTATTTGGTTGGTTCATGGTTTATACTCTTTTGCAGATCGCTTGATAAAAGAAAGGGTCGTCATGGGAAGCAATATCGAACTTGAGTTGCTCAATAATATAATCACCGTTTAAAGCAGGGTTAAACTGACTTTCAAGGCGTAACATTCCCCCCAATGTGGAGCCACTATCAATCAAATAAGTGACATCGACGCCTTTTTCATTAGCTTTAGGAATACCTACCATGCCTGTTTTTTGATTGAGAATACGCAGACGGCCGTTTAATGCTTTATCCCTATCTTTCACATAGAGAGTGTCATCATCAATAAACGCTTTAACATTCGCGGCATCTTGTAACCGCTCCACTTGCTTTAACGCGGAGCCACAAAAATACCAATTAGCAATATTCTTATCGGTAGCCTGGAAATCCAATTTAACGCCACAATCTTGGGCGATATTCTTGGCTAGTTCACTCATTTTGCTCATGGCACCGGCCGATGAAGACACGATATCCCGTGCGTTACCATTGTTAGTTTTCGCTTTTAAGGTGAGAGTTACCTCTGGCGGAGAGGCAATTTCTGCGCTGACGATATCCCCGACATAAATGCGAAATACCCCCGTACTAACGCGCCCTGCTTCTAAAATTAATCGGTGTGGTTTTTTCGCTTTAGCATATGGGCTGGTTTCCGTAAGTAACATATTGCGCGTATCCGCATTCAATCCGTCAATATTCACCGTACATTCATTTTGTAACGAATTAGCATACTTGGTGCCATTAGCACGAATACGCAGCCCTTCATACCACTGTAGTCGCTCATTGACTTCAATGCCGATACGAATACGGCGTAAATCAATCATCGTCATTCCCCCACCACACCAGATAGTGAGATTTTCCAAACTGTTCCCACCACGGGTATTCATCATTATCAGTGATAAACACAAAATTGCCGCCAGCAGATAGATAGCGATAAGGGATCAAAGGTTGATTAGGTATAGCTCGAATGCCTCGCAATAAAACGACATCATTGCGTTTAATATCACAACAGATTGTATTTCGTGCCACCTTGAAAGTGAGTTCCCATTCCTCTCCGCTAAGGCTAATGCGTACGCGTTGATTCGGTACAGTATTTAATGGAATTTCTTGCATTATCCTCCCCCTAGTTTTAAATCACCGTCGACCATTTTTGCCGCTGTCGATTTTTTCTTTTGGTCAGATACTGTGACCGTTTGAACTTTCCCTCGATTTACTGTGCTAGATTGCTCTTTTTTAGTCACTTTTCGTGGCGGTAAATCCCCATACTCAGGCTCAACCGTTCGCCACTCAGTAAAACGTAAAGTGAGCTTAATTGCGTCTGCCATATCTGGAATTTCAGTGTGATTGAAATTGACTAACAGCATGGGTTGATAAGTTTTAACGCGAGTCTGAACCCCCACTAATTGATGTTTATCATAAGCTTGCTGCATGATTTCAAAGGTGCTTTTCATCTCGCCAGTCAGTATGAGATCCATGCTAATCTCAACGGGTTGCTCCACAATATGGTCACTGCGTGTTTCTCCTGATTCAACCGCAAACTGTGTTGCTTTATGTCCATCGCTCACATTAATTTGCATTGGATTAACCGTTTCAAATAATGCCGTGAAATTATCTGTATTGAATATTTTAACTTCAGTGATCATTTGCCTAGCCCCGAATTCATTTGATGACCAAGGTCTTGGCAATGAGAGGCAATAGCATCCTTGCTATCTCTCGCCATACCTTGAGCATCTGTAGCTTGTGTTTCCACTTTAATCTCACCAATTGAGATGTTAGTTTCATTGGTCGAGTTGGATGTGTTATTTATAGCCTGACTGGTCATTGAGTTTAGTGGATTAGATGAAATGCTACTTATGTAGTGATTTGCCCCTTGCAGCAGTTTCATCGCATCCTCTTCCGATAACTGAGGCGATTCTGGCAGTCGGTGTTCAATCGTACCGTCCGCTGACATTTTACGTTCAACCGTTTGGGTGACTTCGGCATCATCAAAACCAAACCAACCTTTAACTGTGCTCCAACCTTTTTTAATGGCATCAAGACCGTCATTGATCCAGCCAAGGTACTGCTTAATTTGAGCCCAAAGCCATTTAAAAATCCCGACAACGGCATCAGAAGCAGTATCAAACACATCTTCAAACGCCTTACCCCAGACTGAAAGCCCATCAATAAATTCATTAAGCCATGTCCACAGTTGTTTAACACCACCAATAATCAAATTAAAGGCAGTAACAGCCGCATCGGAAACTGCGCTAGAGACAGCAATAATAAAGTCAAAACACGCTTTAAAGGCTTCCCATAACGCCATAATCACCGTTTTTAAGGCAGGGTATTTATCCAATATGCGACCTATCATGGAATCATTACCGTCAATAAAATTCATGATATCGTCATAAACCAGTGCGAAGGCAGCGGCAAGGAGCACGACAACTGCGCTAATCGCTAAGATAGGCCACATAGCGGCTAATATTGATATTCCTGCGGCAGATGCTGCGGTACCAATGGCAATAAAAAACCCCGTAACAAAACCTTGATTGTCACGGCAAAAATCTACAAAAGCTTCTCCCCAAGCAAGCACTTGGGTAAGTGCAGGTAAAGCCGCATTCATAATGCTGACCATCACACTATTAAATACCGTTTTTAACCCGCCAGTCACTTGCTTGTATTTTTGCGCTTGTAATACTAATTCCTTAGTTACGACGCCATTTTCTTTTTGCTTTTTGGTTAATGCTTCGAGTTCAGTCCGCCCTTTTAAGATGGATTCAATGATTTTATTATCGGTAATACCGACTTCTTTAATGCGCAATATGGCTTCTTTTTTGCTCAGTCCTTGTACGGCATCTGATAAACGATACACCCCTTCCATCGCATCAATAGAATCACCTTGCATATCTTTTAAGCTGATTTTTAAACTGTTAAATACCTCAGCTTTGCCCGACGACGTATCTTGTAAGGCTACACGGATACTGTTAGACATATCCATCAAGGTATCGCGGGCCCCTTGTGCATCTCCTCCCATCGACGTGACTACCTTGCCAAAAGCATCAACCACTTCAACGGGCAAATTTAATGCATCTGCTGATTGCGATAATAAATTAATGTCTTCAGCAGCCGACTGAATAAAGGAGGCAATATGACTAATGGTTAATCCCCCCCCAAACATATTGGCTATTTTGCCTAAAAACCCAGATAGTGAGTGGGCTGCTTTATCATAATGGTTCGCCACACCATCGGCTGATTTAGCAAGCTGATCATTGTTATTAGCAAGATTTTTCGCTTCGTTTGCCGCCTTACTCGTCACCATGACCTGATCAGCCAATGAACCTTCCGTGCGTTGAATATTAGATTCCAACGCTTGTATGCCGGTGACCAATTTCTTGTTGTTTTCAATAGAAAGCACATTTGATTGATGAAGTGATTTGACATATTCAAGATAGTTTTTCATTTCATCCAAATAGGCCACCATTTCTTTTTTAGGCGCATCAAGGTGGAGCTCTACTTTTGCACTCTGCGCCCCCACTTGCAGTGACAAAGTTACTTGGGAAAGAAAATCGGTTAACGAAGCGATCCCGCCTTTTGCATTTTCGCTGACTCGTTTCATATCGGCGATAATGTCATCCGTAGAACGCCGGATTTTTTCAAAGGCACTATCCGCTTGCTTTGTATCAAACTCAAAGACTTGAACAAACGTATCCATTAACGACATAAATCACCTTTTTTAGACATAAAAAAACCGCCTGAGAGGCGGTTTAAATTGTTATATATGGCAATTATTCCTTCAATTGTGTGAGCAGTTGTTCTAAATACTCTGCCTTCACTAAAACTGACGTAATCTTGCCACTTTCAATCATCGAATTAGAAACATCTGATAATCTGAGTTTAATCTCTTTGGCTTCAATTTTAACTCTGCCTATTGAGATCGGTGAATTTTTAGACTCTATACCGGTCATATATACACCGATTGCTGCAATGTTCGAAATGGGTTGTTTCCCTTTTTCCAAAACCAGCGTCATCGCAAGATTTAATTCGCCAGGAGAGGTTTTCTTTGCACTTGCTAATCTCTTTGCTGCATCATCGTCTAAAACAATACCTGCATAAGTAATTTTATTAGAGAAAACATAAATTTCAGTATCTACTGTTTTTGCTTCCCCAACAAAACTACCAATACCAACTGGTACAGAAAAACTAGCATAAGAATTAAACTTCTGCTTATAACATTCTTTAAATTCAACGGTTTTAAATATAGTGGGAAGCTTTTCCTTTATCTGGATTAAGCTCTTAGACTCTTTTCTCGAATCCTCAAAGTCATTACATGAAGGAACCTCTACATTAATATTTCCCTGCACTATTTTGTGATCTAAGGAAAGAAGATCGTCCGTATTAACTTTAGCTACCACATCCACTTTACAACCAGAAAGTAATACGATAGCCGCTAATACTGCAATAGACTTTTTCATATATTCACCAATAAGTTAATGACATATTAAGTAAAGCACACTATGGAGAACTTTAAAGTCATATCACTCATTTCTGTGATGTTGCTAAAGCTTCGTTATAACGATTCGTGATAGCAATTTCCCACAGATCCAGTGCTTCTTCTAAATCTACTGAGTTTTTGAGTTCGGTGAAGGTGGCGAGTCGCTCGCTGATGATGACGGCAAAGAAGCCATCAGCGTTTTTATAATCGACGGGAGTGAACCACTTACCTTGCTGAGTAGGTAATGGAGGAAACCTTGACTCCCGTCGTTGCCGAAAAAACTGGTGTTATATTTCAGCATTTCCAACTCTAGGCGGATCAACGACTCACCATCAGGTATATGGTTATCAATCAATGTTTGGGTTTTAAGCAGAATTTCCTCATCATCGATAACTACACACACATAAGCCATCATTTTTAACATGGCTTCTTTGCTGACCTCATAGTCACCAATTTTAGGGGCATTAGATAATGGGTATTTGGCTAGGATTTCACGACCAACCGTAGCAGGTAACCGACTAATCACAAAAATTTTTTCAACGCCATCAACATCTTTGATGGCCACTTCTTTAGGCTTTATTAACATGGTAAATACCGATAAAAAAGGCGGGATTCCCCGCCATAAATGGATGAAAAATTAACGTACGCGTGTACTGTCAAAATCCTGAAACACAAAGGTATAGGCTTTGGATTTCAAACGCCCTGCCGAGGCGGCTGAGTTGCCACGACTACCGTTCGTAATTTTGCCGTTACGCGCTGTCACCGTTGAACCATCACCATAAGATGCGACAAAAGTAATGACATCCCCTGCATGGCGACGACCTTTTTTGGCGATGTTGGCCTCGAACAAAATAGACAGGTTTTGGTCTTCTTCACTACCCGCTAATACGTTGATGGTGACCGTTTGTGGGGTCGGGGCAGACCAGCTCACCAAGTTGCCATTAATATCCATACCCGTTTGTGCAATATCCACCGCCGGTAAATCTAACGGGTCGGCATCATCCGCAAAAGAGGTAATTAAAATTCCCGCAGGAAAGGTTTTGCTCGCTTGAATAGTGAAACTCAAGCCTGTTGCAGAAATATCACTCATTATCAATTCCTTATACTAAGTTATGTGAGCCTTCGACTTTACGTACCCAATCACCTTTTCCGTAAATCAGCACGTATTTCATGACGTATTCAGGTAAACCATTTTCCCCTGTACTTTCAACAATCTGTGCGTTGTACCAATAACCTTTGTCCTGCACGTCATACCATGCAAGGTCATCCCCAGACGCATCAGCAATCGCCAATGTTTGTACTTCAGTCAGCGTTTTACCCGCTAAAATTGTGCCGTTATCCAATGCCTTAGTAACAGCCCCTGCAATAACCATCAGTGCACGAGCTTCACCATCTTTGTTGGCTGGTACACCGCGAGTCGCGAGTAACACACTAAACCATTGCTGCGCAATATAAGCTTTTAACCACTGCTCATTGGCATGCACACTCATATCCAGCGGGTTCGATGGCCCGCCACACAGAAAACCACGTTGATAAAAGCGAATCTGTGAACCAGCAACCGCGGTTTCACCGTAGTAGTTCACACGAAGCTTATCGTAGCGATCCGCATCTTTATCGGTAGTGACTTGGGCAGGAAACGCAATACTAAACTGGCGGAACATGTAATTTGTCGTCGCATTAGTGCGGTCGTAATCCGTTGCCGCCATAACTGCCATGGGTAGAGCTTGGATAAAGAAACTATCATCCGTTTTGAGGTTTAACCCAACAGAAGCCGTTCCCATCAAGGCTGCACTAAAATCTTCAACCTTATTTTTACTAACATTAAGGTGTAACTGGTACTTGACGTTTTCACCCGAAACATACTGAGCTAAAGCAACCGCTTGTTCTAATGGCATTTCGTCAAGGAATGTCGCGCTACCAAACGAATCTGAAACTTGCTCGGCAACAATGAAAGCCTCTAAAGGCGTTTGCGCGGGATTCCCCTCCGATGCCGTACCGGAAGAAAGCCCCATGGCTTCAGCCAGCGCAGAATACTCGACACTTATCGATGCACTTTCCTGAACACCGCCACTGAGTTCAAACGCGCTTTCCAGTGCATTAAACGTCAGATAGCTACTGGAAAACTGCGGTTCACTCTCAGCATTAAGCTTGCTTTGAATTGTAGACGCGATATCCGAATACGATTTTGCTTCTGATAAATCAATATCTTTATAGCTTTTAGTTACAGCCCCTATCGTGACCGATAGCGTGCCATCGGTAATGATTTTTAAATCCACTAATGCGGCCGCTTTTGCACCAAAGAGCGTAGGCGCACGCCCTACTGGCTCATAGGCGGCAATTTGTAATTCTTTGGGTTTACTGACTGGTGCAGGGCTGACATAGCTAAAATATTGCCGCGCAAAGTGAGCCTCTGGCGCATCAATACCTAATAGCTCATCGACTTGGCCACTGGTAAATTCCAATACTTTACCCGTAGGAATTTTCGGATTGGTGGAAAATAAACGTGCAGTCAGTTTGCGCATCGGAACAGCAGACGCACCAATGACCGCCGATGCAATATCAACGTATCGTGTTTGTTTAATTGGCATAGTAAAAACCTTATATGCGGTGGAGATTAGGATACAACGCACTAATGGCCGCTGTATCAGGGAAGAGAGAACGTTTAAACGTCACATTAAAATCAAATGAAATGGTTTGTTCATAGTCACCATGTTCGTTCACTATGTAAGGTTGGCGAATATCAGTTGCACGCTGCACACCAATGCCTTGCTTTCTCAATGCGGTGACAAAGGGAAGTGAATTGATGACCATTCGCACCATCGCGGCAATATCATTCGCTGTATACGACCCTAATTGAGTAATAACTGTCTGAACTTGGTATGTTTTTTCAGATAATAGGTTTTCTTGGTGATTGGCATTTTGCCCCTGAATATTGTAGTTGCGCCCCTGCCAACCATGACCTCTTTCATTAATAGAAAAGAACATCACCATATTGTCTTCACTGCCAGGCTTGATAGGTTGGAACCCCGCTTTTACAGGGATATCAAGCCCTATTTCTGTTAACTGCCGCACTAGCTGTTTGTAAATAGCACTATCAATATCATTGTCCGTCATCGTTACCGACCTCAATGCCAATGACCGATATCAAACCGCCCTGTTCATACCAGAGTGCATCACTGATTACAGCGTATTTTTATCGTTGAAAATAAGATAATTAGGTGATGTAGCGCACTGAATGCCTTTGGTATCGAGGGAAGTCTAAAATCGGCAATAAATTGAATATGAATCAACACCCATTGATTGGATATATGGGTTATCTATCGCTTGTTAGCTGCCACGAACTTCAATAGAAATGTGACGTGCCGCAACACGGTATCAATAACCAAATATTATTTGTCCTCCTCTGTAAAATTAACTGCCTGTCGCATCTGCTGCGTATCCCCCGTGGTTTAGCAGGTGATTTGTCTTGGCTGTACTGCCTGATACCGGCTTTTTCTATTGGACTATCCAAAGCCAGTGTGTTTAAAAATTTAACAGCAAGCTTTTTTTAAACATAAAAAACCTCGCTTTAGCATTTAATATATTGTTTTAAATCACTATTTAGTGATATTGAGCACACCCTAGTGTTACATAATCCTGTAACCCTTTAATAATTTGCTCTGACTGCGCAATTCGCTCTCTGAGTAACCAATAATTTCGGATAGCGGAGTCAGTAGGTCTGGCGGTTGTTCCATCATCCACGCGGGAGGTGGAATTGGTTTCGACTTTCGGACAACTGGCTCTGATGTACACCCGCTCAGGATTGCGCTCAGCAGCAATACGCAACTTATCAATTTCAGCATTTGCATTTGTTAGCTCTTGGATATGTTTAGTATCGAGTTTATGAAGCGCTTGAACGCGCTCTTGATAATCTTCATTGATTTTAACTTGCTCAGCTAGTTCAATGAGTAGCTTGGCATTCTTGGTGTTAAGTTCGCCTATCTTCTCGTACTGCTTCCACATTCCCCATATGGCCACCCATGCAGCGACAAATAACAATGCTCTGACTTTATTCATGACGGTTACCATAGAGAAGATTAAAAGTTAACTTATCGGCCCTTATAATGGTCGATAGCTTTTTGGCAACGCTTTTCTAAGCTGGCTTTATCAATGCCACAAGTGTTGCCTGTTAGACGATAAACACCGAACGCAATCATTGCTATCGCAAATAGCACAATGCAAATTGCAGCGGCTACAGGCTTCCATGACATATCACGGCCTCCGCTTCTCTGCGATTCACTAACCCACGCCATACCTTACCCCCCGCGTAAACCCATCTTTTTAGTTCTTCACAAGCACCGTATTGGTCACCTGCGTTAAGCTTTTTCAACATGGTCGACTTAGCAAATGCGCCAGTGCCAACATTAAAAGCAAATGAATAAAGCGCGGCTTTTGTATGCTCATCAACAGGGACTTTAACTAGGCGGTCTACCTGTAATTTGGTTCTCATAAAATCCAGCTCTAACAGCTCATTGCATTCTTCTTTGGTATAAGTTTTATTGGGAACAATATCTTTCCCTGTGTGCCCATAGCAGACCGTCAGTACACCAATAACATCCTCGTAGGGCTCATATCTAACCCCCTCATAATGCGCAATCACGGCTAAACCGATAGCCGAAGCCCCTGCACCAACAAGCACAGTGAGTTTTTGTTTGAGTGACATTAGATATCCTTAGGCGCTTTCGCCATAAGTTCGGCAGCTTTTCGTGCAGTGGCTGAGGGGTTTTGTGGGTCAGTTTTATTAACGAGTTCTTCAAATAAACGTGTTCGCTTTCGCTGCTCTCGTCGATTCATAAAAAAGGTAATAAGACCAAGAATAATGCTAAACGCCATCCCGATAATAAAGCCCCACTCATAAAGTGATAGACTTGCAAAGAATGCTGTAAGCCCAGCACTGCCGTAGGCTGCGTTGCTGTATTTATCCATACGCATGATTTCACCCCCTACGGAGTGCCTGAGGTTGAGTTAATAAAAAAGGCCACCTAAGTGACCTCGAAGAATTTAATAGAAAAGCAGCACACAATATACTAATTAAAATATTAGTTATACTCTGTCTCAATAATACCCGTTAAATTAAAGTCATAACTACCACCATTACCTTGTGTTTCTGCTAGCCTTATTAAACTAACTTCAACTGGGATTTCTGATGCTCCTGCTTTAGACTTAAACTCTAGTTTTTCATTGGGATTTAATATTTGACCATTTATTTTAGTTTTAACCCCAATATGGCTCGCTGTCGTTTGATATGCTGCACTAGAAAGTTTATGGGCAGCATCAGAAAAATAAACTTTAACATTAACATCCTGCATACATTGATAACTTACTCTGACAAACTCGGCTTGCGTTTCGTATCCAATATTTACATATGTTGGAATGGTATCAAAACATAAATTAAAGCTCGACTCGCTTGTCAAATTACACGGAGGAACAACCTCTTCAAAAGAACCGTGAATGTGAAATTGTAACGGTGGATTTGCAGCAAAGCTTGAAAATGAGCAAGAAAAGATAGTGATAGCCATTATTTTTTTAAATTTGAAAATACTCACAATAAAAACATCCTTTTTTAAATAAACAAGAAAGGAAATTATTACATTTAATAAATTAAAAGGCATGAATCTTAATATCAATTAAAAACTAACTATTAGAATAAAAAATTTAACCCACTCAATTTTAGCTTAATTTAAGAATTGCTATTTTATCCATAAAAAATTAACTAGAAATTAGCTTTTTACTATAGACAAAAAAAGCCGCACTAGGCGACCTCTTGAATATAAGCTATCCACAAGGCTAGATCACTGAACTTGTAAGGGTTACCTTACATATTAGTCGGTTAAACATAGAAAATGGCATCACTGTCCCCTTTAAATTATGAAGTTTCATTTAAATGTTTTTTAATTTCTAGTGAACACTGCTTAGTGTTATTAACTTCAACTATCTTATGCATAACAGCTGGGTTTGAATCAAAAAAAACATTTAATTGGTTATCAAATCGCTTTGCAAAGCGAAGTAATTCAATGGTATTTAGAATCGTTTCCTTATGTCTTGTTTTTGTTATTTTTGCAAGTAGGTAACGCTTTATTATTCTTAACACACATATCCGATATGGGATCTTCAATCTAATAATCAAAGAGCAGTCTTCAAAGAATGGGAGCATCCGACGATCATACGCGCCTTCAACTATCCAATCTCTTTCCGATTTTATGGCAGAAACAAGTGAATTAATTATCTCAGGAGTATTTTTAATATATTCTCCACTCCTTTTATTCCAATATATATCATCATACGCATAAGTAGGGACATTCAGTTCAATGGCTAATTTTTTAGCTAACGTTGTTTTCCCTGCGCCAGAAATGCCTATAATGCAGACTTTCACTTAAAACCTCACTTATCGTGCTAAACCACAGAAGATCACAAAATAAAACCCTGCCGAAGTGAGGTTCTACTCTTAAGAAAACGAAACACTTGTTGAGGTTTTTAGATATAAAAAAACCCCGCAATCGCGAGGTTTTGAATTGGTAAAATGAGACATCGATTTACTTAATTAGGTATAGAATGTCCATTGTGGAAAAATAATAAACCAGCTTCGGACAAAATGCAAGCTTTTTACTGTTTATTTGATCAGTTTATTTTATCGCTTTGCTAAACGCCTGCTCTGCAATACTTTCCTCAATGAAACATTTGCTGGCCAATGTTTCATAAAACGGTTTCCAATTTCGGCGCCATGTTCTTTCGTTAAGCTCTGGTACCAAGTGCTTTATTGCATTATATGCGACAGATGAGGGAACGCGCTTAAAACCGAGGCCTGCACACCGTGGGCAATCTTTGAATACTGGGACGCCCTGTCGTTCTGTTTGTGCTTCATCCAGTACTTTCCCCCGCCCCTTGCATCGACAGCGCTGTGTTAACTGGCCTTTTCCCTTACATGACTGGCAAATCACTTTTTCAGTTTCCACGATCTCACGCTCAGTATTTGTATATCGTTTGGGCTTGTCCTTGGTAAAGGAGGAAAAGACAGCGTCTCTTGTTGAATATTTTGTTGTAGTGACTTGTTTATCAATCATCCCTTTGCCGCTACAGGTTGAACATGGGAAAACGGAACCTGCCGAACGAGCGTAGTCCTCAAATGCGATTTTGGCCAATATGATTAAACAATGACCTAGTTTTTTACCTGCAGCTTTTGCTACCAGCTTTGGGGTCTGTTTTTTCGCATATTGCGTCAAGGCTTCTATGGTAGAAATTTTATCCTCTTCGCTGACATCATTTTTAGCGAGAAAAGCCGTCATGCCAAACTTAGCCTGAGGATCAATCATCCCCATAGCAGCTATGATATCCGTTCCAGTTAAACGGTCGGGTGATGTACTGCTCGCAGTATCGCTAAATATCGGTGATTTGGGGTGAAAGTTTTTCAGTGCATTTTCGAGTTTCATTGGTCTTGCCTCTAAATAAAATCTAATAACTGAGCTGCCACATTTTCAGCAACCTGCTGGGTGGGAATTTTACGAAATAAAATACAGTTCCAAAGTACATCGAGGGTGGCTTTGTAGAGTTCACCAAAAGCTAGGTCGTTCATTTTGGTAAAACTGATTAATTGGGTGATACGGCGTAGGCTGCCATCAGACATTTCAAAGGTTTCATAATGGCCCAATTGTTCTACTAACCAATAACGGAGAGCATTAAAGAATTTATCAATTGGAGTATTGTCGCCAATTGGCTGCCAATATTTATCCCCTAAATTGAGTATTGCGGAGTAGTTGCGATGGCGTCGTGAATCGCGGTCTTTCTTGAAATCAGCCGAAAGCACACCACCACACTTGATTTTGACGTGCATGAATTCCCTTGCTGGGCGGGAAGCCGAAACAAGAGAGCCGTTAGATATTTTGATAAAGCTATACTGTGCCATACTTTTTCTCTCAGTAGACACAGCGAGTATTTAGATTGGGTGTTCAAACCAATAAATGGATTATACACAAAACACTGTTTAAATAAACAGTGTTTTGTGTGTTTAACCTACCTATTCCACAGTCGTCTATGATAACAACTTAGATATCCTATTGTTTCGTTTAGAGCCGAATAGCATCACAGTATGTCATCCATTCGAATCAAATTCGCATTCTTACAAGGCTCTCTACTGGCTCTACGTAATGCACAATTTCTTTGAAGCATTTTTACCCCCCTGCTTACCAAGAAATAACTCAGCCTCAGTAATGCCTGATTCTTTTTGCCGCTTACGTTATTCAGCTTTACGTTCTGTTACTGTTTTTTGTCATTGGCCTGCCACTTCATCTTAGTTTGGTTAATGCACTGAGCAATAACGCTCGATAGATAGCTCATCGACTCGAGCGCCACCAAGATTTGCCCAAAATACGATTGTTGAAAGTACATCTTTTTCGCTTGTTGCGACAAAAAGAGTTATGAAAGATTCTTGGTTCCATAAACCACTTGCTTTATAAACCGATTTTTTCATTTTCACTCCAACTAACGACATCTAATAACCTTATGACAAGACGGCCTTATATCCGTTATAAAATATATAACCATATGATGGGAGCGATTTTCTTTTTTCCAAGTGCATATATTTCAACTTTTAAGCGATGTATTAAATGATTAAAAGATAAATCAAATCACTTCGGGTTATAAAGAAAGTGGTCTAATAACCCGCTTGTTTTTGATGCCCAGCCAATGCCTTTACAACATTTTGGAATGGAGTTACCTTTGATGACTTAGCTGATATAGCCCTGTATCACGCCAATGGTTTGAGCAAATTCAGACTGATTAAGTTACTGTTATTTTTTAGGTAAATATTTAATCTTATTTGTTAGCTCCTTTTTTACTTAACGATTCAACATTAGCAGTACTAATGACGAAAAATAATAGCAATACTAGTGGCATAATATTAGCAATACAAATAAAATAGATGATATGAATAGAAAAATTTCAGAATCAGACAAAATAGCAGCCCAAAATTTACGTAATATCTGGGAAAGCAAACGTGAATCTCTCAGCTTAACTCAAGAAAAAGCAGCTGAGGCACTTGGCTTTTCTACGCAAGGAGCCGTCAGCCAGTATCTCAATGGCCGTACTGCGTTAAATACAGATACCACATTAAAATTTGCCGCTTTACTTCGTGTTAAGCCTGAAGATATCAACCCCGAATTAAAAATTTTACTCGATTACGTCAGGTCAACAAATAGAAGTGAAGATACCACTCACCCACAACAATCGATTAGAAGCGATCACAACACATTGAGATTAATGGATATATATGCAAAAGCAGGTCCCGGTGGTTTTATTAATAATGACTTCCCTGACACCATAAAATCAATAGAATTCTCTTCCGAAAAAATTTTTGAGTTATTTGGTCGTAAAAGTCTTAAAGGAATTGAGATGATTAATATCAGCGGCGATAGCATGTCTCCGGCAATTAATCCTAGGGATGTTGTTTTCGTTGATACACACAGTGACTTTTTTGATGGGGATGGCGTCTATGTATTTAGTTTTGAAAGCTCCCTATTCATAAAACGATTACAGCGAGTTAAAGGCCGGAAGCTTGCGGTCAAATCTGATAATCCTGCCTATGAAACTTTTTATATTGAAGAAGCTGAGATGCATGATTTACGCGTAATAGGTAAAGTCATAAAGTCTCTTCCAATAAAAATGGTTGATTTTGCTTAACCAAAACAATCAATTAAATACTATCGCTAATATTTTCGGTTTTTTATCGCCCAGAGAAATTAGCAATGCTATTGAATGATAAAAATATCGATGCTAATATTATTTCTACTAATACAAACACAGCAAGTATTTAGATAAGTGTTCAAACCTAAAAATCAGCCTACCTAGGGAAAAGAGTTAGGCTAACGTAAGAGGCAAGACCAGCCAGTTAGGGCTGACAAGCGTTGATTGATAGGCGTAAAAAAACCCACCTAAATGGGTTTCTTTACCTCGGGTCGCCGACCAAAGCTAACCGAGTATTCTGCTAGCGCGACCAAACGCTAGAAGAGGCAAGACCAATGATAAATCACTGATCAACTTTATTTTAAAGGAGCCGCAATAAAAGCACAACCTAAACGGTCTATGCCCACGCTCTATATGGTGAATTTTAAATTTCATCGGTTTAGGGTAACATTTTAATTGCGTTAGAAAACGTTAGGATATATAGCAAGGATAATGAAAAATAGATTGATAAATGGTACAGTTATTACTGCTTATAGCCCTAGATATTCCCCCTCATCAACTAAATAAACTTGTGTTAAATACCACCTGTTACCCTTAAAATTAAATGATATTCATAAATAGATGAGCAACTTTCTGGCTCGATATATTACATAGTAACAATAATAGATAGCCCTATTGTCTATAATCAAAGCCTATAGGTAAGAAAAAGCCTTTGCAATTAGGCCGTTATGCAGGTTAGTTTTACTCCACCCAAATAAAAAAACGCACTTACCGTGTCATTTCATTGATATATAGTTACCTAAAACATGGTTGATAAGGGGTATCACTGATGCGCAACAAGTACATTAAGTAAAATTTATCAACATGCACAGAGAGATAATAGCCCCTTACTTAAGGTAAATAAGCATTCTTTTCTATATCGATACTTTTCCTACTGATAACCGCTTAACCCTATTATCTTTTTCTATTTTGACAAATGACTATAGATAAAAAATCTATAATATCAAATTTAAAGAAATAATTCCTTATGAAAATAGGCGTAACCCTATCTATAAAGTCGCCATGGCTTATATATAAACTTTCATTAATAAGTACTGCACGCAATTGTTTTCGTTTATTCCAATCAACATCGGATTGCACAGTGATTGTCACCCTATTTTCTTTATCATTTAATGTTGAAAGAGTGATTTTTATTTCTCTTTTTTCTTTATCACATCCATATATTACTCCCAACTTAGGGTATAAGTCATAGTTTATATTTTCAAACAAACCGCTGCTATTTAACTCTCTTAAAAACTTACTAAAAATAATAATCATAGTTATCCAATAAAAAGGTGCCATCAGTTAGCACCATAAATTACAATATAGAATATAAAGTTAAATTTAATAGCTATGTGAATAGTTTTTGTATCTATACCCTTGAGACTTCATACATTCAGCGATGAGTTCTGGCCTTTCATTTGAACTCACTAAAGCAATACCAATATCATATTTACATTTTGCCAAGACATTTTCAGAGTCTTCATAATTTACACCTTCTTTATACCAGCCTGGGCCTACAACACATCCACATAATAAAAACACTGATGCATATATAGTATATTTAATATTTATTTTCATTTGCATGTTCTTTAAAATGTATATGAGAGACCAATTATATTGACTAGCCCATATTTTTGTTTTGTAATTGGGCTATCAGCCGCATCACCAAATAGATAATAACCTCCAGATTTTAAATTAAGGAAAAAATTCTCACTCAACCTATAGTTCAACCCGATTAGAATACCTGCATCTTTAATACCTGCTTTGGGGGTATATACAGCGTAATCCGTCTTAAGAGACTGCTTTTCAGTCACGCCGAAGTAAGCTTGGTTATAATTTTTATTTACGTATCTTGTGGATATATTGGTATCAATAAACCAGTCATCATTTAATTCAAAATGCGAGTTAACCCCAAACTCAACCCTTGTTGCATTATCAACATCTACCCCGCCATAATCCCTATGTCCAAGTGCCGTCAATGAATTAATATAGATAGAATGCTCTTCTATACTATAACTCACTTCAAAACCCGCAGCTATAGCACCTTTAAGGTCTTCCATTCCCTTTAAGTCTTTATTTTTACTACCAGAAAAACCAATTTCCTCTTTTCGACCTTGCATATAAGCGCCAAGAACACCTATATGAAAATTATCAAACAGACTATATTGCCACTTTGCACCACTAGTGCCCAAACTAAATATACCAAAACTGTTTGTATCTACTGTGTATTGGATCGTCGCATCCGGTATTAAAATATATTTATCAGACCCTTCATAGGGTGATGACATTCCAACACCTGCACCTAATATTAATTCATCGGCAAAAGAATTAGTGCATAAAATAGCACCCAACATTGGGACTAAATATTTAACTGTCATGATTTTCACTCTTTATTTACAGGATTATAAATGTAATTGGCTTATTAAAGACATTTTGGATTTTTCAACATAACGTTTAAGGCCATTTTCATCATAAAATGCCTTATCATTTCCATTATTTAATTCTTTAAGTTTATCTATAAGGTCAAACTTATCTCCCTTACTTGCAATAAATATATCTACCTTTTGATCATACAAAACCTGATAGCTATACTGGAGGTCTTCAATAATTTCTGGATAATTCAGATTATTAATTAAATAATAGCCAGGAGTTGCTAGGCTATCTGCATATATCAGTGTGTCATTATTATTTAGTTTTATCTTCCATGACGTACTTCCCGGTAAATGCCCTGGCGTTAATAATATAGTAAAAGTTACACCATCAAGACTAAATGATTCATTATCATTTAAGAGTAAATCTGTTTTAACTGAAGGAAATAATAATGCATCACCTAATGCAAAATCATCTGCACCACCTAAAGCCAATTGCTCAGCATTGAGTTTATTCGAAACGACCTTTGCACCACTTATTTTTTTTAATTTAGCTATCCCACCCGCCTGATCCAACCTAGCATGGCTGTTCAAAATATATTTGATATCCCTAATATTAAACCCTAGTTTTTCAATATTACTTTGAATTAACTCTGCGCTTTCATTTAAGCCCGCATCAATGAGTACATGACCTTTATTTGTTGTGATCAATATAGACGTTAAATTTGTCGTTCCAACATACCAAACTTGAGGAGCTATTTTGAAAGGTGCAATAGGCTTTGCCCATTCCATAAAGACACTTTTAGGTGGAGCGACAGATAATGGTTGCTCAGGATGTAATGAAGCATAAGCCATAGGTTGCACGACTAACCCTTGCATGCAGAGCAATACTATTAATTTTAACTGTTTCATGAATACCGTTACTTGTTTATCATCGAAACAAGATGATAGTATAAGTAAATTGAATTCTGCTCATTAATATTGGTACAAAATGAACCTAGCTCAATTTGATTTTAATCTTCTCAAAGTTCTCTATGCATTACTTTTAACAGGAAGTACCAAGGAAGCAGCTTCTAAACTGGGTATTTCATCTTCCGCGGTCAGCCACGCATTGAGTCGGCTACGCTCAGCGTTGGGTGACCCGTTATTTAAACGAGAAAATAATCTTCAAGTTCCAACCCCATTTGCTTTAACACTTAAAGCGAAACTCGTTCCCCTTTTTATTTCCTTGAATGATGATTTATTTACAGATTCCATTGATGGCTCAAGAAGTTTCAAAATTGTCTGCCCCCCAGCATTGATGGATATTATGACCTCTCCTTTATCAGAACTGTCTTTCAAGTTAGATTTTTACGCGGAATGTATTCCATACCAAAGGCGGTCTTGGCGTGAAGAAGTGCTTGATGGCACCATTGATTTAGTCTTTGCTGTCGGTGGAGATCAAAGCCCTGTATCGTCGCTAAAATTTGAAACTATAGGTATTAGCCGATTAGTCATTATCTACGGAGCGCCATTAAGACCAGCTTTAGAGCACGTTAAAGAATTAAGCCTTGAACAACTCGTATCTTATAAACATGTCTATTGTTTACCTTGGCCCCAAGATGACAACGAACTAGATAGGCAATTACGTCGAAGAGGTTTATTTAGAACTATTGGCTTTAAATGCCCAGAATATTCGCAAGTGATATCAGCAATAAATAGCAGCCCATATTTAGCGATTGTGCCAGAACCTTGGCTAGAAAATCAGTCACTAAAACATACCATTTACCAAACGAAGCTTACTGATAGCCTTGCCATTGGTAATTTATTTATGATGCACAGAAAATCAATGCAACCTTGGAAGAAAAAAATTGTTGCGTCACTTAAATCCAAAATAGAATCGTATTATAAGACGACTAATTTATAACGATATCAGAGCATCTGTTAATAAAAGTATATAAAATCGCTATCCAAGCGAGTAAAAATAAGTAAGGCGGGAATATCCCGCCTTTTGTTATCATTTTAATGGTGAGTTTAATAATGCTATGGCGTTACCAGAAAAGTGCGTATAAAACACACAAAACAACCATAATAACGTAAGCGGAAATATTGAAACCTGTTGACGTTTTAAAGGTCTCGGAAGTTAAAATAATAGCGCCATCACAATCATCCCCTTTTGCCGTTGTAAGGCTAATCAACCCGATCACTACAGCAGTAAAGAAGAAGGTGTACATCATTTGATCAAGGAAAGGCATACCTAATGGCATTAATTTCAAGAATAAAGCAAATGGAATAGACAATAATACCCCGATGATCGCGCCTTTCGCATTTGTTTTCTTCCAGAATAAACCTAACAAGAATACCGCTAAGATCCCAGGACTCACTAAGCCTGTATATTCCTGTATATATTGGAAAGCTTGCCCGATATTACCCAGTAATGGTGCAATAAAGCAGGCGATGATCAATGCAACAACCGCACTGACTCGGCCAACATTAACCAATTTATGGTCCGTTGTTGCAGGTGCAATATATTCTTTATAGATATCCATGGTGAAGATAGTTGCTACAGAGTTCAACATAGAAGCTAAAGACGATACGATAGCGGCTGCTAATGCTGCGAATACCACCCCTTTCGCGCCTACAGGCAAGAACTGGGTTAGCCACGGATAAGCTTTATCCGCTTGCGCTAATGTCGGTATATGTTCTTGTGCCATAGTCCCCAAACCAGCAAGCAATGCAGGGTCTGAAACTATCACAAAAGCAGCGATACCAGGCACAACAACTAAAATCGGTACAATAAGTTTTAGAAACGCAGCAAATACTAACCCTTTTTGAGCTTCATTGATGGATTTAGCGGCTAATGCACGCTGAATGATATATTGGTTAAAGCCCCAATAGTATAAGTTGGCAACCCATAAGCCACCGATTAACACGGCTATCCCCGGTAAATTACTAAACTGAGGGTTATCTTGGCTTAGGATCATTTCAAAATGAGTAGGCGCTTCGCTTGCCATACGGCTCATTCCAGCAAACAAACCGGCGTCCCCACCAATATAACTCACAGCCATAATTGTCGTTAACAAGCCACCTAAAATCAGGAAGAATACTTGCACGACATCGGTCCATGCTACTGCGGATAAGCCACCATAGAGGGAGTAAATTACCGCAAATAATGCTAAACCAAAAATAGCATAATTCATTGGTATACCTAGGATTGTTTGTAACGCTAACGCACCTAAATATAGGACTGAGGTTAAGTTAACAAAGATAAATAATGCTAGCCAGAATACCGCTAAAATGGTTTTTAATGTTTTATTAAAGCGTTTTTCAACAAATTCAGGAATAGTATAAATACCTTTATCAATAAACACAGGCATAAAATACTTAGCGACAATAATCAAGGTAAGTGCCGCCATCCATTCGTAGGATGCAATTGCCAGACCAATCGAAAAGCCTGATCCAGACATGCCGATAAATTGTTCTGCGGATATATTTGCTGCAATTAATGATGAACCGATAGCCCACCAAGGCAATGTTTTACCTGCCAAAAAATAATCTTTAGTTCCTTTTTTTTGCCCATTTTTATCTCGTGATACCCAGAGCCCAACACTAATAATAACAAGCACGTACAGGATGAAGATCCCGTAGTCTAAAGTGCTTAGTCCAACCCCTTCTGTCTGCATAATAAAATTCCTTCGCCAAATGATAACGAAGTTAGTGTAAACGTTACCACAAATAATCACCGTTACTTAAATCACATATTTTCACAATATTCTTAAGAATATTCACTGAATTAGCTAAACGTTAGATTTAAACCTAAAAATCGCGTCATAAAGGGCATAAATAACAGAGAAAATCTGAAAGTCAGCAGGCTAAAATCTAAAATACGTGATGACCATCAAAAATAAATGATAACGTTTACATAAAAAGTGAATGAGTGCTCAATTCATGGCTCTAATGGCATTACCACTAAGAATGCAATGGTCGAACGGAATTGCGCTGAACTAAGGTCGGGGAGTAAATTAAGCTATCCCCTAAGATTTTTTCACCCCGAGCTAAAGAGAGGGCTAATTGCGTTGCTTTTTCAGCCATCATTTGAATAGGATAACGTACAGTGGTTAAACGCGGGTGAATATACCGAGCAATCAAAACATCATCAAAACCAATTACTGAAACCTGTTCTGGTGAGTGAATTTCATTTTCATCCAATACGGCAATCGCCCCTGCTGCCATAAAATCGTTATAGCCAACCACGGCGGTGATCTCCAATGACTTGGTTAGCAAATTAGTCATTGCTTGTTCCCCGCCTTCACCGTAAGGGACACCATATTCGACATAACTTTCTGAAAGAATAATACCATTATTTTTTAACGCATCGCGATAGCCCATTAAGCGCTGCACCGCATCCTCAATTTGATGATTTGAAGAAATATAAGCGATTTTAGTATGCCCATGACGAATTAGATGTTCAGTCGCTAAATATGCCCCTTTATAGTTATTTAATGAAATACAACGGTGAGCGATTTCATCAATATGCCGATTAATCAGCACCATACTCGGAACTTCTTTCGCGTATCCAATCAGTTCATCATCCGAAAGGGCTTTTGAATGAATAATCAATGCATCACAGCGGTTATTGATCAATAACTCAATAGATTGGCGCTCTTCTTTGGCATTATGATAACCATTGCAAATCAAAATATGTTTGCCATTTCGATGAGCAACGCCATCAACGGCTTTAACCATTACCCCAAAAAATGGGTCGGATACATCATTAACCAGTACACCTATTGTATTAGAACTTTGGTTCACTAATGCACGAGCAGCAGCATTTGGCCGGTAACCCAACTTATTCATTGCACTTTTTACTGATGCAATAGAAGCTTGACTCGCTTTCGGCGATTGGTTGATCACCCGTGAAACCGTTGCAACAGAAACGCCGGCTTCTTTTGCTACATCTTTGATTGTCGCCATCGTATACCTCTACAATTAGGATGGCTTATTAAACAATGAGCTAGGATTAAAAACAATGGCATAACGCATATTAAAATCATTTAAATGAAAACAACGGATTATTCATGCCTAAATAGCAAAACACCGCATCACTGCGGTGTTAATAATTATGCGAAATAATATATTAAAAAATAAATTGATAGCATGTTTCGCTAGTATAGCGTTGATTTGAGTATGAAATTGGGCTGTATTTAGCCCCCCATTCAGGGTGGTTTACCGCATCAGGTGGAAATTGAGTTTCAAATGCAACGCCAGAAAACGGGGTATATTCCTTTGTTTTTCCCGCGACAGAAGTCAAATAATTCCCTGTATATAATTGCATTGCTGGCATGGTTGTTGAAATATTCATCTGAACATCCCCCGCAGGTGCACGAAGTGAAGCGACCGTTTGCTTCCCATCAATACGAGTGCTATCAAGGATAAACGTATGGTCATATCCCCCAACCATTATTTGGTCTTCATCTTGTAAAAAACCACGGCCAATTGGCTTTCCTTGGCGAAAATCAAAATAGCTGCCAGTAACACCACGCCACGCCCCTGTTGGCACCCCGTCTTTGTTTGTCGGTACATAATCGTTACTGTGGATTTTAAGCTCGTGCTCAAATAACGTTTTTTCCGTATTTTCCCCAGCAAGGTTAAAGTAGGTATGGTTAGTCAAGTTCACAGGGCAAGTAGCAGATGTTTGGTACTGATAACGAATAATGACCTGATTTTCATCTGTTAATTCATAACTCGTATCGACTCGCAACTCACCGGGAAAGCCTTGGTCACCATGAGGGGAAATCAGAGTAAACACCACCTGTTGAGCATGACGCTGTGAAATAGCCCAAACCCGATAACTGAAATTATCTTCCCCCCCATGTAAACAATGCATTCCTTGATTACTAGACACTTTATAATTTTCGCCATCAATCGAAAATTGTGCGTTCGCGATTCGGTTGGCAACACGGCCCACTGTAGCCCCTAAATAAACCGTCTGCTGCATCTGCTGCGCAATATTTGGCGAACCTAAAATAACATCACGCTGACCACTTGCTAAGGGTAAGATACAGCTCATCCAGCTTGCCCCCAGGTTCGTCAAAGTAATTTTCATACCATTTTGATTGGTTAGCTCAATAATTTTAGCGGCTTGTAACGCAAGACGTTGCTCGTGAGTAAATTGCATTTTTTCCCTCAATTTGTCAGGTTCTATGATCAACTCAAACTCACTACGCCAGCGCCGGCACTTGGCTGACAAACATAAATATCCGCCTGTAAGCCTGTCATTTTAGAATATTGGGCTTCAACAGCCTCAATCACTGGTTGCACAAGTTGTTGTTGCATTAAGGCCACCACGCAGCCCCCAAAACCACCACCGGTCATACGCACACCACCTTGAGCCCCTAAAATAGATTTCACAATGTCGACTAATGTATCAATCTCTTTTACGGTGATTTCAAAATCATCGCGCATGGAAATATGTGATTGCTCCATCAATTGGCTTAACAAGGGCAAATCATTTTGTGTCAACGCGATTGCGGCTAACTGTGTACGCTCATTTTCACTAATCACATGCTTAGCCCGTTTGGCAACTAATGGCGGTAATTGATGTTGTTTTTGCAAAAACTCATCATAGGTCACGTCACGCAATGCCTTTACAGCCAAGCGCTCAGCAGCTTCTTCACATTGTTTACGCCGAGTATTGTATTCACTTCCCACTAGCCCCCGTTGTTTATTTGAATTGATTATCATCACAACTAGGTCGTCAGGGATAGAAATTGCCAGTAAATCCAAACTACGACAATCAATCAATAAGGCATGCCCCTCATCACCACAGGCTGAAATTAATTGGTCCATGATGCCACAGTTACAACCGACAAATTGGTTTTCCGCCTGTTGACCATTCAGCGCAATATCTTGCTGACTAATATCTAATTGATACAAGGCCTTCATTGTTTGCCCTATAACCACTTCTAATGAAGCTGAAGAACTTAACCCCGCTCCTTGCGGTACATTGCCACTGACTGCGATATCACATCCGTTAAACTTAAACCCACGTTGCAGCAAGAACTTAATTACACCGCGAATATAATTGGCCCACATTTTTTCAGGTAAAAATGTAATTTCTTGGTCTAGGCTAAACTCGTCACAATCATTATTATAATCGGCAGCAACTACTCGAATAATACGGTCATCACGTTTTGCCGCCGCAGTCATTGTTAGGTAATTAATGGCACACGGCAGCACAAAACCGTCATTATAGTCTGTGTGTTCACCAATCAGATTCACTCGCCCTGGAGCCTGAACATAAATATTCGCTGGATAACCAAAGGTTTTCTCGAATGAATTAGCAACCGTTTTTTTCAGCATTTCCATTGTTTGCTTTCCTTAATCGTAAAATTGATTTACTCGAACAATAAAATCCAAGCAAATATTAATTTGAATAATTCCTTAGCTATTTCGTTAGGTTTAGCGTTGTTTGTAATGTATTTCGCTAACCTCTCTTAAACGCTGGGCTGCCTGTTCTGGCGTTAGGTCACGCTGGGTTTCAGCTAACATTTCATAACCCACCATAAATTTTTTGACCGTTGCAGAACGCAATAGCGGCGGATAAAACAACGCATGTAATTGCCAATGTTCAATATCTTTATGTGGTTTAAAATAAGGGGCAAAGTGCCACCCCATCGAATAAGGGAAGGAACACTGAAATAAATTGTCGTAGCGGCAAGTCAGTTTTTTTAGCGCCAAACTCAAGTCTGTACGGACGGTCTCATTCATTTCATCCATGCGCCTAATCGGTTGTTTAGGTAACAGCATCGTTTCAAACGGCCAAGCGGCCCAATAAGGTACAACTGCTATCCAATACTCTGTTTCCACCACAGTACGCGCACCAGATTTTTGTTCTGCATTGACATAATCCATCAGTAGATTACTGCCATGGCGCTGATAGTATTGTGCTAAAAAATGGTCTTTTCGTTCGATTTCATTTGGCAGAAAATCACTCGCCCAAATCTGCCCATGAGGGTGCGGTTGAGAGCACCCCATGATTTCACCTTTATTTTCAAATACCTGAACCCAAGTAAATTGTTTACTGAGTTCCGTAACCTGCTGTTGCCATGTTTCCACCACCTTTTCAATTTCTGGAAGTGAAAGCTCAGGTAGCGTTTTACTGTGATCTGGTGAAAAACAAATGACTCGGCTAACGCCTCTGACTGATTGAGTTTGAAATAACGCTGACTGGTTTTCTGGCTGAACACAGGCTTGCTCTAACAAAGCACCGTGATCATTTTGAAAAACATAAGTACCTTGATAGTTAGGGTTTACCTCGCCTGAAACACGAGTATTTGTTGGGCACAGAAAACAATTTTTATCGTATTCAGGCAAGTCTGTTATTGACGGCTTTTCATCTTGACCACTCCATGGGCGCTTTGCTCGATGAGGTGAAACCAAAACCCATTGCCCCGTCAACGGGTTATAACGGCGATGAGGGCAATCTGAGGGGTTAAATGGCATCTTATTCATGCTATCAATCTCCTATTTATTGTATCCATTAGGGTTATTTACTTGCCAACGCCAACTGTCTGCGGCCATATCATCAAGGGTACGCACCGCTTGCCAACCTAATTCACGATACGCTTTTTCAGGGGTAGACCAATACTCTGCGATGTCCCCAGCACGACGAGGTTGGATAGTATAAGGAATAGGCTTCCCAACGGCTCTTTCAAACGCCTGCAACACTTGCAGTACACTGAAGCCATTTCCGGTTCCCAAGTTATAGATATGTAACCCTGCTTGCTGACCGACTCCTTGCAATGTAGCAACATGCCCATCGGCTAAATCCATTACATGAATGTAATCACGAACGCCAGTCCCATCAACAGTAGGGTAATCGTTTCCATAAATTGCTAGTTTATCCCTTTTTCCTACCGCAACCTGTGTAATATAAGGTGTTAAATTATTTGGCACACCTTGAGGGTCTTCCCCCATCAGGCCTGATGAATGTGCACCCACAGGGTTAAAATAGCGTAATAAGGAAATCGACCACGAATTATCGGCGTGATAAAGGTCAGATAAGCAACGCTCAACCATGTATTTACTGGTGCCATAAGGGCTTTGCGTGTTACCTGTTGGGAAGTTTTCTGTAATGGGTAATGTGCTAGGTTCCCCATAAACGGTAGCCGAAGAGCTGAAAATTAAGCTTTTTACGTTAGCTTCATTCATACAACGAGCTAAAACCAATGTGCCATTGACATTAACATCATAATATTCAATGGGTTTTTTAACTGATTCGCCAACCGCTTTTAACCCTGCAAAATGAATAACTGAACGAAATTGATGGGCGCTAAAAATAGATTTAATAGCCGGTTCATCTCGAATATCACAGTGATAAAAAACCGGCCTCACCCCAGTTAATTGTTCAATGCGATTAAGCACTTCCAATTTAGCATTATGTAAATTATCAACAATAACAGGAAGTAATCCAGCTTTTATTAATTGGACACAAGTATGACTACCAATATAACCCAATCCCCCAGTGACGAATATTTCACCCTGCTGCATGTTTCACTCCTTAGTACGCCTTCAATTTCATATTTGCCTTTCAGCTTGCCGTTGTGGGCGAGTATACCAACGAGTTGATATCCAATTCTGTGATCAAACTCGATTTAGTGTAAACGTTTACACAAAAATAGCAAAGAACCGATGAATATCATGTGAATTGAAAAAATAAGATGCCAATCGAGGATAATGATTTGGATAAAAAAAGCACAGAGTAACTTTGTGACTCTAATAAGTTACTTTATGAATATTATTATGACGAAAAAATATTCAACCGCGTCGAAATCAGTGTATTAGGGTTCCCCCCCAACCACATTATGAATAACATTTAGTCACCACCATTCTTGTTTGATGATTTATGCCATTCATCTCATATATCAACGCTACCACTCACTGTTTCGCTACTAGGAACAGTCTACAGCCATATAATTAAATATAAAAATCAACACATTACATCAAAATAACTCTTATTTTGATGAATGGTCACAATTGATTCAGTGACCGACTTAACACTGTGGCAACAAATCATTTACTTTGTATGTTATTTCATCTAAATATATTTACATCGATAAGCGGAACACTGTTCCTGATAAAGGAACGAAAAATAACAATAATACCGTTTAATTTAATGCACACAGGGGGAAGCATGAGTAATCAGTTACAATCTGCAGGGTTTGTTTTAACTCTGCTAGACCATTTTTCAATTGATAAACCAATATGGGGAGTGCGTGAACTGGCTCGTCATATCGGTAAAAGCCCCTCAATGGTGCAACGTGGGTTTAACCTTTTAGAGGAGCAAGGGTTTCTACAAAAAAATAACAGTAAAGAGTACTTATTGGGCTTACGCTGCATCGAAATTGGCCACATAGCAAATAATACACGGCAATTTTCTCAGTTGGCTAATGATTACCTCCAGCCATTAGCCAGCAAAACGCATGAAACTATTTTTATTTATCGTCGCTATAACGATATCGCCATTTGTAATTTTATTTTAGAAAGTGACCACCTAATACGCTTTACCTCAAAAGAAGGTGAGGCCTTGTCATTACACGAAGCGCCTTTTACACAAATTATCTTAAGTTCAATGGATGTGACTTATATTGAGGATTATCTTTTAAAACACAATTTACAAAATGATTTGGAATTAAAACATCAATTGAAACTTTACGCGGATGAAGGCTATGCCTATTCGAAAGAAGCTTACCTTGCAGGGACTCAAGGGCTATCAGTACCTATTTTTTCATTTGAAAAAGGGGTGTTAGGCTCTTTATGTATTGCTGCCTCAAGCCAAAGTAAAAATTTAACTGAATATTATCCATTATTAAAATCTACAGCAAGTAAGTTATCTGCCATATTTTAAATATGGAGAAATATAAAAAATAAATATAATTCAATATTAAAATAGGTAACTCTATGAATATATCTCATGATAAAAATGATACTGAGGTACGTGTATCTATTTTTTCTCCAGCACTGCTTATTGCAATAATTATATTATCATTTGTTGGTGCTATTATCGGTATACAAATTATTGTCACACTAGGAATATCGGCGAACACCTCAATTATTGGCGCTGTATTAGCTATATTATTATCAAGATTACCATTTTCAATTTTTTCTTCATTTAAATTTATAGATGCTCAAAATTTAATTCAAACCAGTATTTCAGCCGCCACCTTTGCCGCAGCGAATGGATTGATGGTCTCAATCGGTGTCCCTTGGGTGCTCGGTATGCCTGAATTAATTTACCCTATGATGGCTGGTGCATTTGTGGCTATTATTATTGATGGCACAATATTATACGGATTATTTAATACTCGCGCATACCCAGCGAGTGCCTCTTGGCCTGCTGGCGTTGCAACAGCAGAAACACTATGGGCAGGAAATAAAGGTGGCAAAAGACTAGGTGCTCTATTAACAGGCTTTGCTGCAGGCGCAATCGGTGCGGGATTTGGCATCCCTATGGCCTCTGCAGGTATCGCTTTAATCGGTAGTATCTTTGCATTATTCATGTTTGCTATTGGCTTACTTATTCGTGGTTTTTCTGAATCGGGTCTAATTAGTTATAATTTATATGAACACTATGTCCCTCACGGTGTAATGATTGGGGCAGGAATTGTCGCACTCATTCAAATAGGTGCCATTGTTTTTCGTAATAAAAAAGAAACGGATCAGCGAATTAAAGAAAGTGAAGAACTTATTCAAAGTAGCCGCCGTATTAAATCAACACTAATTAAAGGGGCTATTTTCTACTTTCTCACCGCCCTCGCCTTAACCTTTATTAGCCAAATTTTTGTGACGATGACATTGCCACAACTCATCGGATTCCTTATTTTTGCTACCCTAGCAGCTTTGATTCAAGAGATGATTGTGGGGATGGCTGCCATGCATTCAGGTTGGTTTCCAGCGACGGCAGCTGCGCTTATCTCATTAATGATAGGTATCCTTATTGGTTTTCCCCCTGAAGCATTAGCCGTATTAGTTGGGTTCTGTGTCGCCACTGGCCCTGCATTCGCAGATATGGGGTTTGACTTAAAGACTGGGTTTATGATCCGCGGTAACGGCAAAAACCCAAATGTTGAACGCTATGGCCGAAAACAACAATATTTTGCCTCTATTATTGGTTTTTCCTGTGCCTTAGTCGTTGTTGCACTGACTTATGATTTCTATTTTCAGCAAGACAAAATTGTCCCTGCCTCTCGACTCTATGCGGCAACAATTCAAGCAGGCAGTTCATCTGATGTCGCAATGATGTTGTTACTGTGGGCCATTCCTGGGGCTGTTATTCAATTAATTGGCGGGGCAAAAAACCAAATTGGTGTTCTTTTTTCAACAGGATTGATGATCAACTACCCCATTGCAGGTTGGACCGTTCTCGTAGCGCTCGCCGTGCGGGTCATCATACAACGCTTCTTTAATATTAGCTCAGATAAAATTTCAACTTTCGCTGGAGGACTCATTGCCGGTGATGCGCTCTATTCCACCGCCAAAGCCTTTCTTCCAACGATAAAAGCAAAACTGCTTTCCCTATGGGCTCGATAGTTTTCAATAGGAATATAATTATGATGAATATATGGCAACAAGCACAGCAAGATACCCTAGTCTCACAAAACTACGTCTATTTCGATACTGGAGCCGCAGCCCCCCCACCCAAACCGGTCATTGATGCGGTAAAGGCCTACCTAGACAAAACAGCAGAACAAGGTATCTATCTGCCAAGTTTTCGCAAAGCAACATACCAGCAGGTCGAAGTTTGCCGGAAAAAAATGGCCGCGTTTATTGGTGCTAAAGAAAGTGAAATTGCATTCACTAAAAATGGTACAGAGTCCATTTGCTTAATTGCTAGAGGTATTTCATGGCAAGCAGGTGATGAAGTTATTATCCCGGATACCGAAATGCTCAGTAATATTTCAATATGGCAATTGCTAGCAGAAGAAAAAGGAATAAAAATTGTTACTGTTCAAGCCGATAAGCAAGGGGTTATTTCTCCCGCATCCATAGAATGCGCCATTACCTCCAAAACGAAACTCATCAGTTTTGTGGCATTATCTAATATAACTGGCGTTATGCAACCTGTGCAGGCTATCTGTGAAATAGCCCAAAAGTATAGGGTATTAAGCCATGTCAGTGCCTCTCAGGCTATTGGAATGTATCGTGTTAATGTTCAAAATTGGCAATGTGATTTTATGTCCTTTTGTGGACGAAAAGGCTTAAGAGCAATCGAAGGCTGTGGGATATGTTTTGTCCGTGAGTCGTTAATCCCCTTATTAACCCCAATGCTAGTTGGTTGGTGGAATAGTAGCATCGACCCTAAAACAGGTACGGTGATATTACCCAAGACCGCTAAACGTTTTGAAGCAGGTTGCCCAAATATCCCTGCAATTATCAGTTTGAACTCTGCATTAGACTATGCATCCCAATTAGGTATTGAGCAAATTGAAATACGTAATCAAACCCTCACACAATATGCTATGCAGAAATTAGCCACAATTCCAAATATTGAAATATATGGTCCAGATAATAGCAATCAGCGTATAGGAATAATTCCATTTAACATTAAGGGTATTTCCTCTGATTTATTAATGCAAAAATTAGAAGCTAAAAATATCATTATTGAATCAGGGCATTTTATGGCAACGGCAATTTTGCAGTTCTATAACATAGAAAAAATGGCTCGATTATCATTGCATTATTTTAATACTGAAAAAGAAATAGATTTATTTATTAACGCAATTAATGATATTACAAAGGAATAAAAAATGACTAAAGCATTATTAATGAGTAGTTCACGCATGGGAAACATGAATTATTTAGAACATGCTGATGAGCAAATTCATCGATTATTACAACATAAAAAACAAAATATTTTATTTATTCCTTATGCCGCAGTGACTTTTAGCTTTGATAAGTTTGAAGCCATTGTACAACCTGTATTTAGGGCCTTAGGTTATGAATTAAAATCCATTCATCATTTTAGCGACCCGATTAGTGCAGTGCAGGAAGCACAAGCTATCGCAATTGGTGGGGGAAATACATTCGCTCTACTAAAACGCCTATACGATGCCAAAATTGTTGACGTAATTTCCCAGCGCGTCAAACAGGATGGAGTACCTTATATGGGGTGGAGTGCAGGAAGTAATGTTGCAACCCCTACGATCCGTACAACTAATGATATGCCTATTGTTCAACCACCTTCATTTAATTCACTGAACATATCACCATTTCAAATTAACCCACACTTTATTTCTGGCAAACCAGTTGGTCACAATGGGGAAAGCCGCGAAGAACGTTTAAATGAATTTTTGACGATTAACCCAACCGAAGAGTTAATTGCCCTCTACGAAGGTACCGCGTTATTTATTGAAAATGAACAAGGCACTATTTTAGGTGACCAAAATGCATTATGGCTACGTGGCCCCGATAAAATTGAAGAAATTACCACTAACCAACCTTTCCGATTAGATATGATTAAAGGAGCATAATAATGTCATTGAACTATGTTAGCCAAGTCTATGAGTTATTGGACAGCCCCCATGTTGATGGGGAAAAAATGTCCTCGTTATTAAGCTCTGTTAGCCCCGACCATGCTCAAATCACGGTGACCTCAGTCAACTACGAGGCTCCTGAAGATACTCGTCAATTATGCCATTTTATTAAGGTTGTCATTCCCGGTACAGAGGGAAAACTATCTGGTGGAAATTACCCAACACTTGGTATTATTGGCCGTTTAGGGGCACAACAAGCGCAACCTAATCGAATCGGGTTAGTGTCTGATGCTGATGGCTCTATTGTTGCCTTTGCAAGTGCGATGAAACTACTTGATATGGCAGCAAAAGGTAGCCGGCTTAAAGGGGATGTGATTATAACCTCCCATATTGCAACCCATGTTTCGATAACCCCTCATGACCCTGTCGACTTTATGGGGATGCCCGTTTCCTCAGCTACGATGAATAAATACGAAGTCGATAAACAGATGGATGCCATTTTATCTATCGATACATCCAAGGGAAATAGTATTATTAAACACCGAGGAATTGCGATTTCACCAACTGCCAAGCAAGGCTATATTTTGCGAGTTTCTCCAGATTTAGTGCGTTTAATGGAATATGCGACTGGTGATGTAGCAAAAACATTCCCAATTACCACGCAAGATATTTCCCCTTATGAAAACGGTGTTTATCATTTCAATTCCATTATGCAACCCCATGTTGCTACCCATGCTCCTGTAGTTGGCTTAGCCATCACAGCCAAAGCACTGGTCCCCGGTAGCGAAACCGGTGCAAGTTATGAAAGTGAACTTGTTGATGCTACAAGGTTTACTGTTGAAGTTGCGAAGCAGTTTTGTTGGAACAAAATACGTTTTTACCAACAAGACGAGTATGATGTGTTGTATAACTTGTACGGTTCCCTTGCACAAATTCAAGGTTAATTTAGCGAAAAAAGGTCACTATCAAAGTGACCTTTGGGTTTTATGATAAACCGTTATGCATCATTACTGATTTTCTTTTTTGTCATCGCCATCGCAATTATCAACAGTAGGATCAAGAAAATGGATAAGGTTAATAATAACGAATAGAAACCATTCCATTGGTATTTTTCAATCACCAACGATAGCGGATAACCTGCAATTGATGCCCCAATATAAGCAAATAAGCTAACAAAGCCTGTTGATGCACCCGCAGCATTTTTATGTGAATTTTCAGCAGCGGCCATCGCAATAAGGAACTGTGGACCAAAAATAAAGAAACCAGTCATAAAAAATAAGAATGAAAATACATATTCGTTATCAACTGGCACAATCCATAAACAGAATGACGTTATGATAATCCCTAGCGCATATATGACATTCATCTGCGCACGATTACCTTTAAAGATTAAGTCAGAACCCCATCCAGCTACGATAGCCCCAAAAAAGCCACCAATTTCAAACATCATAACGACGGCGTTCGCAGACAGTAGATTAAAACCATGATCTTCAATTAAGTAAAGATTAGCCCAGTCGTTGATCCCGGTTCTAATGATATATATTACGGCGTAAGACAGCGCTAATACCCACAATACCTTATTTTTAAAAATATACTGATTAAGGATCTGGCCTAGTGGTAACCCCGCCCCTTTGGCTTCATATTTTAATTCTTCAATGTCATTGCGCCATTCACCAACTGTCGGTAGCCCCATCGTACGCGGCCTATCACGTAGCAAAATACACAAACCAATACCAATCACAATAGCAATAACACCAGGGATAATCATTCCGTAGCGCCACCCTAATGCTAATGCAACACCACCAGACAAAATTGGAATTATGGCACCGCCAATATTATGCGAGGTATTCCAAATCGCCCACCATAGACCCCGCTCATTACGTGAGTACCATGTATTGAGGATTTTCGCACAAGGTGGCCATCCCCACCCTTGGAAGAATGCATTTACCATCCATAACACAATAAACATGGATATGGATGATGTTAAACCGAATAGAATATTCACGACCCCAGTGGCAATTAACCCAACCCCCATAAAGTAGCGTGGATTAGAGCGGTCACCGATGATCCCAGACAGAAACTTAGAAGCGCCGTAAGTTAGGTAAAAAGCTGTCCCAACCATTCCGATATCACCCTTTGTGATCCCCAAATCAGTTAGCATTTCAGGCATAACAAAGTTAAAACTTTTGCGTGTGAAATAAAAAACAGCATAACCAATATAACTAACAATCATTAAATGCAGACGCCAGTATTTATATTTTGCGTCGATTTCCGATTTTGACATCGTTACTGGCACATCTGGTTGTTCCTTAAATATTGACATATTGAATCCTACTAAAAGTATTAGCAGGCAAAAATATGACAATACATTGATAGCAACAATAAGTGAATTTACTTAAATGTTACAGTTTTATTACATTTTTATTTCAATTTGTTACCGACATCAAAAAAACTTAATCGATTAAGCTTCATTTTTTAATGAGTGAATTGGTTATGCCAATTGTTTTGATGACACAATATTCACACCCTGAATAGGATTGACTGCGCCTTCGAGTAGCGCTGAGGCTATATTAGTTGCAGGGCTAATTTGGCAACTTGCAGGAAGCAAACGAGATAAAAACGAAATAACCCGTATTACCACCACTTCACCAAGGCGTTCTTGGCTTCTGTGACCACTAATGACATTTGGACGCACTATTGTTAAAGAAGAAAACCCCAATGATATTAAACGCTTTTCAAGCTCCCCTTTCACTCGGCTATAGAAAAAAGGGGAATTAGCATTAGCGCCTAATGCCGAAGTCAAAACAAAGGTTGGACAATGCCATTTTTTAGCGAGCTCAGCACAGGCTAACGGGTAATCATAATCAACTCGGCGAAATGCAGCCTTTGAGCCTGCTACTTTCATTGTTGACCCTAAAGTACACACCACCGCATCAACTCCCCAAAGATCTGCCTCATCTGGCAAATGATTAAAATCAACCGTTGGCGCCCATAACTTAGCATGCTCAGGTAAATCACGGCGCGTAGGCGCAATAACCTGCGTGACTCGAGGGTCAGCTAAAGCTAATGATAATACATGGCTACCGACTAGCCCTGTTGCCCCAACAATGAGTAATTTCACTTTATTTCTCCATGAGTCAGCAGTGAACCCTAACTATAGCTTAGCATTGCATCGCGCTTATTGCCTTTGCTAGTTCTCCCATAATGAATAATTTTCTTCCCGACTCAAAGGTTTGTATCCCTTTTGTTGTTTGTTTGTGAAAAACGCTTGATATTGGCAATGATTCTAAAGATAATCATTCTCAATATCATTTCTATTATCAACAAATTTAGTGTGGTAAATAATATGACAGCGCCAGTTGCAGAACACAACGTCGAAACGGCAAAGCAAACCGTTAAAGCTGACGTAATAGAAAGCCAACAACTCTTGGGGCCTAATGGCAAGGTCTCAATTCAACATAATGGCGAACTTTATTTATTAAGACAAACACGTACAGGTAAATTGATTTTAACTAAGTAGTCTGTGCCAAAAATATAAATCGCAAGCCACCTAGGTTATTATCCAGGCAGCCAGCTTAACCTAAGCATAGGAAAGGTTTCTTATGGAGTTTAAACTGACGTCTGTATACCCTATTTTTGCCTCTGGGCACCCTGTATACATAAATAACTATTCGATCCACCAACATGGTTTTACACCATTCTATTTGCGTAAAATGACAGATAACGTTACTCCGTTATCACAACCAAACTACGCCTATCTCAGTGATCTACAGTCATTAACTCCCCTTTTTTCTTATGCTAGCGCACCACTTACACTCAATTTCCCCTGTGTGATACCAAAGTCAGTTCCCCCTGACCCACTCACTTTTATTTAGCCATAAGCTGCTAATTAATAAATATTTAACTCATTCTGTTTAATACAGCGAAAAATAAAATACGTTATGGAGTCTCACAATTATGTCCCATGTTTTACGAGTGTCAGTTATAACCAGTGCGATATTGGGGGTTATAGCCAGTGCACAGGCCCAAACCACTGAAATCTCATCCAAAAAGAATGCCAACGATGTTATGACCGTCTATGCCACAGGGACTGAGCGCGATAGCTTTGATACACCAATGATGGTGACTGTAATCAAAAATAATTCCCCAGAAACCGAAACTGCAAATAACGTGAATGATATTTTACGTAAAGTGCCTGGAATTGGTGTGACAGGAACCGCTCGCACCAATGGCCAAGATATTTATATGCGTGGTTTTGATCGCAATGGGATTTTGACGCTTGTTGACGGTGTACGACAAGGCACTGATACGGGCCATATTAATGGTACCTTTATTGACCCTGCCTTGATTAAGCAAGTGGAAATCATTCGAGGCCCTTCAGCTTTGCTATATGGTAGTGGTGCCATGGGGGGAGTCATCGCGTGGGAAACTGTTGATGCGAAAGATTTATTACGTGAAGGGCAAAACCACGGCTTCCGCGTATTTACCCAAGGCTCAACTGGAGACCATAGTATTGGTTTTGGTGGTACCGCTTTTGGTCGTAGCGACAACCTTGATGGCGTATTCAGTTTCGTGACCAAAGAGACTGGCGATATTCGCATGAGTAATGGCGATGACATGGATAACAAAGAGACCATTGGTAACCTATTAGCTAAAGGAACATGGCAAATAGACGATACGCAAAAATTATCAGGCCAACTCCGTTACTACAACAACGATGCTCACGAGCCCAAAAACCCTCAAGAGCTCACTAGTACACCTAAAAACTTAAAAGTTAACCGCACGACTCGTCAACGTGATGCACAAGCGACATACCATTTAAAACCGTCTTCACAGAATTGGCTCGACCTAAAAGTGACGCCTTATTATTCAGAGGTCAATATCACAGCCAAAGGGCAAGGCACCCCTTATGAGGGGCGTACGCAAAAAACCTCTGGTATAAAGATTGATAATAAAACTAATTTCTACGACTTACCTGTTGCTTCGCATAACTTAACCTATGGCAGCGAAGCTTATCAGCAAAAACAAACCCCTTACGCGGCAGCCACTCAATTCCCTGATGCTGAGATCACCTTTGCTTCTGGCTTTTTACAAGATGAGATCACCTTAAAAGATTTACCTGTTTCGTTCATTATCGGCACGCGTTATGACCATTATAAATCGAAAGCGAAAGGTAATGAAAAAGTCAAAGAAGGTAAATGGTCATCTAAAGGAGCAGTCAGTATTACGCCAACTGACTGGTCAATGCTGTTTGCTTCATATTCTGAAGCATTTCGCGCACCTACCATGATGGAAATGTATAACGATAGTATTCACTTCCCTATGGGACCGAATAAATTTAACAGATGGCGTCCTAACCCAAACTTAAAACCAGAAACAACTCGGACAGCTGAATATGGCTTTGGTTTGCGTTTTGATGACTTAATGATGGCTCGTGACAACCTACAGTTTAAAGCGAGCTACTTTGATACTAAAGCGAAAGACTACATCAATACCGACGTTAATATGGTGGAAAACTACACCACGTCTATCAATGCCAAGCGCGCCAAAATTTGGGGTTGGGATGCTTCTCTCGATTATACAAATGATTATGCCAAATGGAGTTTAGCTTACAACCGCACTGAAGGAATTAATGAATTCAATGGTGAGTCAATTACCTCCATCAAGCCAGAATCCGTCACAAGCAACCTGTCAATCCCTGTCGCCAATAGTGGGTTCTCTGTAGGCTGGTTAAGCGAATTTACACGCCACACCAATTTCAATAAGGCCTCAAAAGCCCGTAAACAAGCGGGGTATGCAGTTCATGACTTTTACGTCAGTTACCAAGGTGATGGGCAGCTCAAAGGGTTAGGAACGAGTGTGGTACTAGGCAATGCCTTCGACAAAGAATATTACTCATCGCAAGGCATTCCGCAAGATGGTCGTAATGCCAAGCTACTTGTCAGCTTCCAATGGTAATTCACACAATTTAAGGAGATACACGTGAATTCAACACTTTTCGAGCGTTACCAACAAGCTAAAGCAGAGAATAAAGCCAGATACGCTCGTGATCTTGCCGCTTATTTAAATGTTTCTGAAGCACAACTGCTACACAGTCGTGTGGGTCATGATAAAGCTGTGCGCTTAGATATTGATGCACCTACGCTTCTGACCGAATTGGCCAGTGTTGGGAAAGTCAAAGCTATTACTCGCAACGAATACGTGGTTCATGAGCAAGTTGGTCGCTATGACAATGCAACATTTAGCCCGCATGGTGGGTTAATTTTGAACCCTCGCGCACTTGATTTGCGGATGTTTTTTAGTCACTGGGATGCGATTTTTGCCCTGACTGAAGAAAGCAAACAAGGTGAACGCCACAGTATTCAGTTCTTTGACAAACATGGTGATGCTCTACATAAGGTCTATACCACTGAAGAAACGGATATGGCGGCTTGGTATGCGCTAATTGACAAATACACAACCCAAGATAATGCAGAATTAGTTCATCAGCCCATCGTTCCTTTTACCAGTCAACCTATTAGCGAGGAACTAAAGCGCCAGTTAGAACAACAATGGCGCGATATGACGGATGTCCATCAGTTTTTTGTATTGTTAAAGAAAAATAACTTAAGCCGCCAGCAAGTTTTTGCCGCTGTTAGCGATGATTTAGCTTGGAAAGTCCCTAATGATTCCTTCAATCAGCTGATTAATACTGCATTTAAGGATCAGAATGAAATCATGATTTTTGTGGGCAACCGCGGATGTGTGCAAATTTTTACTGGTGAAATAAAAAAAATCATGCCATACCAAAGCGAAGGTTCAGACTTAAAGTGGCTAAACATTTTCAACCCTGATTTCACCTTGCACATGATTGAAAATGGCATTGCCGAATGCTGGGTAACTCGTAAACCCACACAAGATGGCTTTGTAACTAGTCTTGAAGTCTTTGATAACCAAGGAAATCAAATCGCACAAATGTATGGGCAGCGTACCGAAGGGACTCCAGAGCAAGAGCAATGGCGCCAACAAGTCACCGCATTACCACGCATTTAAAACTAGGTAACTTATTATGAAACAATGGCTTCTAACAATTGCAACGCTGGTCATATCAATGAGTGCTTACGCAACAGAACGTATCGTCACTTTAGGTGGTGACGTCACTGAAATTGTGTATGCCCTAGGAGCGGAACAACAACTCGTTGCCCGCGATAGCACCAGCCTTCACCCCGAGCAAGCAACCAAACTTCCTGATGTTGGCTACATGCGGATGCTAAATGCGGAGGGCGTGTTATCCATGCGCCCAACACTCGTACTAGCGAGTGAGCTCGCAAAACCTTCGATGGCATTATCACAAATAGAAAAAAGTGGTGTAAAAATCATCAAGGTAACGGGGAAGCCTAATTTAGAAGCCATTCCCAAAAAAATTGAGACTATTGCTAACGCCGTGGGAAAAACGAGCCAAGGCGAGCAACTTATTAATCAATTTAATCAAGCACTAAGCCAGGTCAATACAACGCCTATTGATAAAAAAGTTCTATTTATCATGAGCCATGGCGGAGTCCTGCCCCTTGCAGCAGGGAAGCAGACTGCCGCAGATAGTGTTATCAGCGCCATCGGGGCAAAAAATGCGATGTCTAACTTTGAGAGTTACCGCCCTTTATCTCAAGAAGGGTTACTCTCAAGCCAACCTGATTTAATCGTGTTTACGGAAGAAGGCGTTAAGTCACTAGGGGGGATCGATAAAGTGTGGAAATTACAGGGAATGTCAATGACACCAGCAGGGAAAAACAAAGCTCTGCTCGTTGTTGACGATGTCGGTATGCTCACCTTTAGCTTAGGTACCCCTCAAGTCATGCAACAACTACGTGAGGCATTAGAAAAGTCCCAATGAGCCGTTTTAAAAACCCATTTTTGGTGATTATCGTTTTATTTCTAGTGCTTTGTGGCCTGACCGTTCTCGCATCTAATGCAGGTGCAATGAACTTTTCATTTAAAACGCTGTGGCAAGCTTCTGCCACAGATACCGACTGGCAAATTTGGTTAAACATTCGCCTGCCGCGTATTTTAATTGCAATCCTAGTCGGCCTTGCACTCGCTGTTTCAGGTGCAATTATGCAGGGCCTATTTCGTAATCCGCTTGCGGACCCAAGTTTATTGGGGATTAGTAGTGGTGCTGCTTTATCCGTTGCCGCTTTTATTGTTTTTTCCATTTCATTGCCGACGGTTATGCAGGGCTATGGTCACGTTGCTGCCGCATTCGTGGGTAGCCTGACCGTTTCTTTCATTATTTTTAGTTTGAATCGTTCATCAAATGGCAATCTAGCACGGCTTTTATTAGCCGGAATTGCCATTAATGCATTGTGTATGTCATTTATTGGGGTTCTTAGCTATATCAGTAATGACCAACAACTCAGAACATTTAGCTTATGGATGATGGGAACACTCGGGAATGTTGACTGGCCTTCATTGGCTATTGCCGCTTCCGTTATTTTGCCCATCAGTGTTGTCTGTTTAGCACAAGGGAACAAGCTTAATATCTTACAACTCGGCGATGAAGACGCTCATTATCTTGGCCTAAATGTTGAACGCGCTAAATTTATTTTACTCTTCCTTAGCGCCATGTTGGTCGGCTGTGCTGTTGCGATGAGCGGTGTCATTGGTTTTGTTGGCTTAGTCGTTCCGCATTTGATCCGCATGACACTTGGCCCTGATCACCGCTGGTTAATCCCAGGTTCTGCGATAGTCGGTGCTTCACTACTCTTAATTGCCGATACTATTGCGCGAACAGCTGTTGCCCCTGCAGAAATACCTGTTGGTTTACTCACTGGCCTTATTGGTGGCCCCTATTTCTTATGGTTGATTCTACGGCAACCCGCGGGGAAAATTTAAATGACGCAAATGAAACCAACATTGTTAGAAGCCAAAAATCTATCTTACAAAATCCACGACAAAACCTTGATCCAAGATATCAGTTTATCGATAGGACAAGGGGAAATGGTCGTTATTATTGGGCCTAATGGTGCAGGTAAATCCAGTTTATTGAAGTTACTCACCGGCTACAATACTCCAACTCAAGGTGCTTGCTTTTTAGAAGGCAAGGCACTATCCGATTGGGATCACAACCACTTAGCACGTAAACGCGCTGTCATGAAACAGCATAGTCACCTGCAATTTGCATTTACGGTTGAAGATGTAGTTGCTATGGGGAGAACACCTTATGGCTCTGAAAACAAGCACCTTGCCATTGATGAGGCGTTATCACAAACGCACTGCCAACCATTGCGCCAACGGGATTACCGGCAGCTTTCAGGGGGGGAACAACAGCGAGTCCAATTAGCGCGCGTGTTAGCCCAATTATGGCAGCCAACCCCACAACCGGCTTGTTTATTTCTTGATGAGCCAACCTCTGCTCTCGATTTATACCACCAACAGCATAGCCTACGGTTATTACACCAACTCACTCGTGAACAGCCACTAGCAGTTTGCTGCGTATTGCATGACCTTAACCTTACAGCATTATATGCGGATAAAGTCTTATTAATCCATGATGGTCAACTTGTGGCGAAAGGTTCTCCTACTGATGTATTAACCACCGAAAACCTAACGCGTTGGTATCAAGCAGATTTAGGCGTCACTCTACACCCTGAAAATAACACGCCATATATTTATTTACGCCATTGATTTATTTATAATATTAATTACCCCATAAGCACTTTAACTCATAACTTGCTAAAGTGCTTTTATTTACCCTTTAATCTAATTATCTGTCACTATTTAAAATAGCCCTACTCTTATAAGTTGTTGCTGTGATCATTTATTTCCTGCATAGCCTATTGATTTACCATTATTAAATATACAACGTGGTTATTATTCTAAAAATGAGTAGAATCAAAACAATACGTTAATAATAAGCCTAAATTAAAAAATAAATATCAAGTAATTTCACTTAGAATGCATGTGTGATTTAGTAAAGCTGACAAGGAAGCACATGGAAAATAATATCATAACAACATTAATAGAATTAACACACCGAGGAAATGATGATGTAAAAATAGCAGCCATATCTGCATTGGGGGATTATCGAGCCACAGTTGAGCAGCAGACGGCTATCACTCGGCTACTTGCATTATGCAAAGACCCAAATAAAGATGTTGCGGTATCTGCAATAAAAGCATTAAGTAAACTTTCTGACCACTTTTAATCTATGGGTAATACTATTTTTTCGAGTCATGCTATTGTATATAGCACTCACCTTCTAGCTTATTGTCATGAACTTTAACAGGCTTTCTTATTCCCTGAAAAATCACCATTGAACCTGATACCGACGAAGATAAACCCCTATGATTTATTAGGTAATTTGGTGATTAAACCCTCTCATAAAATAGCACACAGCAGCCGAGTTTTTTTAATATTATTTATAATTTTATTTTGCTAATATCAACGTTCCTGTACTTTAATAATTAGGAAATTAATAATATTAATATATTTTCCCATCTATTTTTAATAATAGTATTTTTTAGGATAAATTATGGATCATAGAGTGTTAGAAACATTTCTTCGTTTAACTAAACGAAAAAATGATGACGTCAAAATAGCCGCCATTTCAGCTTTAGGTAACTGTAAACTACCTATTGAGCAAAATAATACAATTAACCGATTACTTGAACTCTGTCATGACCCAAATAGAGATGTTGCAATAAGTGCAATCAATGCTGTGAGCAAATTATTAAACCAACACTTTGAATAGAATAATACTCTGAAATTTGTTATCTAAATATTTCTAATTTTTATAATAAAAAAGTGAAACTCATTATCGAGCCCCACTTTTTGTGTTTTAGCTATTTTATTTCAAATGTAATGCATGGAACGCAATGTGCTCACCAATAAAACTACTAATAAAATAGTAACTGTGGTCATAACCATCGCGTAAATTTAATGTATATGCATGCTGTTTTTTATCGCAAATATCAGCAAACAATTCAGGCTTTAACTGTTCTTTATAAAAAGGGTCCGCCGTACCCACATCGACTAATATTGGGGGAATAGAGTCCGCGTTTTCAAGCAAATTTACCGTATCGTATTGAGACCAACGCTCCCGTTCATCCCCTAAATATGCCGTAAATGCTTTTTGCCCCCATGGAACTTGAGATGGAGCCACAATAGGTGCAAACGCAGATAAACTACAATAACGGCCCGTATTACGTAAGCCAATCATCAGTGCCCCATGCCCACCCATGGAATGACCAAAAATGGAGCGCTTATCTGAAGCGGGTAAATGAGCTTCGACCAAAGTGGGTAATTCCGACACAATATAATCATACATTTGGTAATGGCTATTCCATGGAGCTTGCAGAGCATTAATGTAAAAACCCGCTCCTTGACCCAAGTCATAAGCCTCATCATCCGCCACTTTAGCCCCTCTAGGGCTTGTGTCAGGGGCTACCAAAATAACACCATGCTGAGCAGCAAACTGCTGCGCACCCGCCTTAGTAATAAAATTTTGCTCATCGCAGGTTAACCCTGACAACCAATAAATCACTGGGCAAGGCTGAATTTTTGCCTGAGGCGGTAAATAGGCAGCAAATTTCATTTCACAGCCAAGCACCGTAGATTGATGTTGATAAACATCTTGCCACCCCCCAAAAGAGGCATGGCGTTCAATTCTCTCCATGACTCCCTCCCTTAGTCGTAGTGAATAACTGTACGAATTGATTTACCTTCATGCATTAAATCAAATGCTTCATTAATGCTATCTAATGGTAAGGTATGTGTCACAAACGGCGCGAGTTCGATATCCCCTTTCATTGCATCTTCAACCATTTTTGGTAGTTGACTACGCCCTTTCACACCACCAAATGCAGTGCCTCGCCATGAACGACCTGTAACCAATTGGAATGGGCGAGTCGATATTTCCTGCCCTGCACCAGCAACACCAATAATAATTGATTGCCCCCAACCACGGTGGGCACTTTCCAATGCTGCTCGCATCACATTGACATTACCGATACATTCAAAAGTATGGTCAACCCCCCACTCCGTCATTTCAATTAATACCTGCTGGATGGGTTTATCATAATCTTTAGGGTTTAAACATTCCGTTGCACCAAACTGACGTGCTAATTCAAATTTTGCGGGATTAGTATCAATCGCAATAATGCGCCCAGCTTTTGCTTGTCTTGCCCCTTGAATGACAGCAAGGCCAATACCACCTAGACCAAATACAGCAACAGAATCACCTTCTTGTACTTTCGCCGTATTGTGAACTGCGCCAATGCCAGTTGTTACACCGCAACCTAGTAAGCAAACCTCTTCATGATTGGCTTGCGGATTAATTTTCGCTAAAGAAACTTCTGCAACCACAGTATATTCACTGAAGGTTGAGCACCCCATATAATGGTAAATAGGTTGCCCGTTATAGGAAAAACGCGTTGTACCGTCAGGCATTACGCCTTTACCTTGTGTTGCCCGTACAGACACACACAAATTGGTTTTACCTGATTCACAGAAAACACACTTCCCACACTCCGCAGTATAAAGAGGAATAACATGGTCACCTACCTCAACACTTGTTACCCCTTCACCAACTTCCACAACAACCCCAGCACCTTCATGCCCTAAGACAACGGGGAAAAGCCCTTCTGGGTCATCGCCTGACAAGGTGAAAGCATCCGTATGACAAACACCCGTGTGGCTAATCTTAATTAACACTTCCCCAGCTTGAGGAGGCATTACATCAATCTCTACAATTTTCAGTGGTTCGCCTGGACCAAATGCGACGGCTGCACGTGATTTCATCATTATTCCTTATTTATTTATCGCAAGTATGTTCGAATCAATGAAATAGCATCATCCACTGAATCTTTTTGCAATTGTGTTGTTGCTGACTCTTGAAGCCCTTCGCGTAAGTGACTTTCTAATACCCCAGCCATCAAACCATTAACTGCACCGCGAATTGCCGCTATTTGCTGTAAAATCGCGGCGCATTCAGCTTCATTTTCCAAAGCCGACTCTAGAGCTAATAACTGCCCCTTTATTTTCCTGACTCTCGTCAGTACCGCTTTTTTTTCTTTTGGTGAATGTGGCATATTCAAGCCCTTCATTATACATAGGGGGAGTATAGTATCTAAGAGATTATCTGTACAGGGCTTATCTATTTGTTAAAATAAAAACTCAAAATTTCCCTTAGGAAGAAAATAAGTTATCTATTTGGTTTATAGTTTATAATTAACTTATATGCAGAGAAAGAAAGGTATAAAAGGGTTAAATACAGGGCTGAAAAGTAATTTTCCTCGCCCACTTAGGCGTAAAAAATTTTCGATAAAAAAATGCAAAGTAAATATTCCAAAGATGGGTTATCTACTTTGCAAATTAATAACCGCTATTTAGATTAGTTGTTCAAGGCTTTTAATCGGTTAATTTCTTCGCGAAGAATATCTATTTCTCGCTCTAATTTCTCAGTATCATCAAAGTGATACTGATTATTCAACCTCGTAGGGCCTGTCGCACCCGAATAATGGTCATAACAATTATTTTGTACCTTAGTAATCGCACGTTCTAACCCAGCAACTCTATTTCTATTCCCATGCATTTTGGCATATTTTAATTGCTTTTCTAATTGGTAAATTTTATTTTCACAACCATAGTATTTATATCCTGCCGAAGAAGATAATGGGATAAATAATATTGATAAAAATATTAACAATACTTTTTTCATTCAAGACTCCTACATACAAAAATTTTAATCGCTAAAATATAATCATTTTTGTACATTATTAAATATAGGCAAACTCCTAATTTAACTTAATTCAGTATAATATTACAAACAAAATACTAAAACACCATAATGATGATAAAGATTATTTATCATAAATACTGAATGAAGCTAAAAACATTCTTTCTGATGCTTTATTACAGACAGACATACTTTTCTTTGTTACTTTATGTTCAACGGACTATTCTACAAGGATGTAGCTAAAAATTTGTTCCTTAACCTTATCAATTTTCTCTGGTTAAGCATTATCCACCCAATCAAATCGATTAGTTTAATTCAACTATTATCGTTATATAGTCGTTTCCTGCCCTGATTAAACTGGCTTCTTAAACTTCTCATCAATTAAGCACTATTGGCTAATAGCCAGCGAATTTAATAAAAAACAGGATATAACGAATACTTTTTCTTGATTAAGAATAGGTCGAAACCATCACTGCTTTTCATTTTTATTTTGCGGCTATTTACGGAGTAACGCTATAGTATAGATTCTAAAGAAAATTACCCCCACAGAGAGTAGTAATGCACCCTTCTGAATTCGAATTAATATTTGCAAATGCTGACGAGCAACGTTTTCATAACGCATTAAAACAGGCGAGCCAAGCGTACCTGCACGCAAAACAAGATCATGTGTATGCAGGGAAAGTTGACCTAATAGCTATAGTGACCTTGTTTGCTATTGCTCTATTGAGTTACCTGCCAACACTGTTTACCTCGTCCACTTTGGTTTACGTATCCGCTTACTTTATATTCGTTCTACTTATTATGTTATTAAATGTAATAGGCCAACATGACGCTTGCCACAATACCCTGTTTAAAACACGCTGGAAAAATCGTGTATTTGGGCGCTTCGTAACCTTACCTCTAGGGCTAGAGCCTGAATTTTGGCGTACACGGCACGTTCATTATCACCATCATTACGCCAATATTGAACACTATGATCTAGATACTGAAGAAAATGGGGTTTTTCGCCAAACGCCATTCCAGAAATGGCGTCCCTTTATGAAATATCAACATATTTATTGGCCTTTTGTTGCCTCACTCTCATTGACATGGATTGCATTAGTATTTGATTGGTCAGATAGAACTGGGAAAACACGCTTAAAAACTCAAAAAGTTTTAGAGGGTAAGTTAGGATGGAGCCTCTTTCTTGCTAGCAAATTAGGCCATTTAATCTTAATGATAGGGTTGCCGTTATTCTTTGCTCATAGCCATGGGATCAGTTATACCACAATATTTATTACTTATTTATTAAGCCAAATGGTCGCCTCTATTTTTGTCATTTACTTGCTCCTCGGTACTCATTGGGCAGAAGCACAATTTTTTACCGCTCCTGATGACAAACAAATAAAACATGGTTGGTACCATCATAATTTTGTGACGGCTTGTGATTGGGTCCCTTCACCTCATTATTTGTGGCGCTTAACCGGTGGGTTAAATTACCACCTCACTCACCACCTTTTCCCTAATTGGCACCACCGTCATTACCCTGCTCTCGCCAAGATTTTGGCAACGCTCGCACAACAACATAACATGCCGTATCGTTGCATTAATTACAAACAGCTTGTTGCTGCGCAGTTACGTTTCTTACGACAAATGGGGGAGCCTCCCTTATCATAATTCCCTAAACAATGTTGTCTTATTCCCCCTTACTTTCGCAATGCCAGGCATATCCTAAATAAATTAATTTAGGATATGTCACCATTAAAATAATTACTTAAGAGTAACACGTTAGACTTTTGCTATTTTATTACTAAAAAAACATTGTTAATAACAATCAATTAAAACAATTGATTTAATTATTGATATAAAAATAAGCAACCCATTATCCTTCATTACAACCAACACCTTTTATTTATCATTTATTTAGCATTAATTTATTAAGAAATTATTAAGTCGGACATTACGTTTATTGATGATTTATTTAAGTTATAAAAAATATAATCGAAGAAAAATTATATTTAAAACTACACACTACAATTTTAGAATGGTTAAAACTCGCATGAAAAAAGCAGAGTATTTTATAAAACAATTACGCACATTTGTTGTCAGTGATAAAACGTATCTGGCTAATAAATTCACTAAAAATCTTAATTATCGTCCTGATTTTAAAGCCCCGAAAAGCTTTAATGAGAAGGTGAATTTTAGGATGCTACGTGACAAAAACCCACTTTACACTCAGTTTGCAAATAAACTAGCCGTACGTGATTATGTTTCCCGTACAATAGGTAATGAATATTTAGTCCCTATTTTAGCGACCTATAAAAATGCCAATGAAATCATTATTGATGACCTACCGGAACGTTTTGTTTTAAAATGTAGTCATGATAGCGGCAGTAGCGTTATATGTAATAATAAAGCGGAATTTAATTGGCCTAAAGCAAAGGATAAATTGGCATTTCATTTAACCAAAAACCTTTATTACATTACTCGTGAACGTCATTATAAAAATATTCCAGCACGCATTATCTGCGAGGAATATATTGATTTATTTGCCAATAAAAACAAAAAACTCGTGCCTGAAACATGCCGTGTTCACTGTTTCTCTGGTAAACCTGTTTATGCTGAAATTGATTATACTGATGAGCTTGGTAATGAATTTATTAACATCTATGATGTTAATTGGCAGTTGCAGCCCGTTACCTTTGGCTACCCGAATATGTTGGACCCTGTTCCTGAACCACCATTGTTTAAAGAAATGTTACGTCTAGCGGAAATCCTGGTCACTCCTTTTGACTACTGTCGAGCCGACTTTTTAATGTCAGATGAAAATACACTTTATTTTAGTGAGTTGACCTTTGCACCAAATGCAGGCAGAACAGAAATATCGCCTCTTTCATGGGACTTTAAACTGGGGGAATTGTGGGAGCAGCGGATCACTCCAGCAAAAAATGATGTTCCTGTAGGGGCTAAACTCGCCACCCCTGCCGCTAACAAGAAAAAATAATACTAAATAAAACAAAAGGCTCTGTACTAAGTAACAGAGCCTTTTTGTTGTTGGCAAACTGAGTAAATTTAATTCGCCAAAACACTCGCTTTACGGCGTAAGCTAGCAATTAACATATAAATTGCCGTTACCAACAATACAAGGAAGAAGAAATCCACTAGCCCATTCTGCTGGTTTAAAAAAGTCCCAGCTGCTATCGGCCCCATTGCTGAGCCAATACTATAACTAAATAGCATAACCTGAGTTGCTGCAACAATATAGGACGAATCAAGGTTGTCACAAGCTAAGGTAATTGCAACAGGATATAGCGCAAATGTTGACATCCCTAATAATGCTAGAGCCACAATCATGACTAAATAATCGCTAGAGATATAAATCACCCCCATCGCGAAAACACCTAACAAAGAAACCATCGCCAATAATAATGTTTTACTCATCATAACAGATAACTTGCTGACGACTGGCTGAATTAACATCCCACCTAAAATAATTGAAGCCATCAAAACACCCACTTGGTCAGTGGTAAATTGATCTTTTTTCAATGATAGTGGCATTAACCCATAGATAGTGCCCATCGTCATACCCGAAACCATGCAACCAATAATTGCGGGTTTACTTAAACGAGATATTTTCTTTAATGATAATTTTTGGTGTGAGCCACTTTCAGGCTGGCCTCCACGCACAAATAATGGCGGCATAACAGCTAATAATAATAACCCTAAAACCACCATAAAAGGGTATGCACCATGCGTACCAATAACGCCAATCGCCAATTGACCGAGTGTTGTCCCGCCATATAATGAAGTCATATAAAAACTTAGGCGTTTTGCTCGTTCTTTAGGGTTATCACCAATCAATAACCAAGATTCAACAACGACAAAAATACCGGCGACAGCAACCCCTGCGATTAAGCGGTTCGGCAGCCAAGCTTCAATGGTAGGAACCCAAGGTAGTACAATCACCGTTGCCGCTAACATTAACAGAAAACCAATAAATGCTAAGCGATGGCCTATTTTTGCAATAACAGGTTCAATCAGCATTGAACCAATTAATAAGCCAATATAATAAGCGCTGGCTAACCACCCGGCATATTGTGTGTCAATGCCAAAACTCCCCATCGACAGAGGAATTAAGCTCATTAAATAACCCGATGCAATAGCAAAAATCGTTAACCCTGCAACAGGAACGAATGCATTGTCGCGTTTGCGCATGATAGTAGTGGACTGATTCACGCCCCACTCTCCAACTAACAAAGTAAATAATATGCGCTGCAACTACATCGTAGAATACGACAACGTTGTGTTCTTAAAAAAGGAACACAATTCGGCGATTAGTGCAGTAGTAAAATAACAAAGGTAAGACTAATTTGAGCGCAATATAGATCGTTCAATCGCTAAGTTAAAATGAGAAAATCTAATGGTGACTAGCAAAATAATTTATGTGAGAAAAATCACGTTTTTTACGAGGGATAACTTAGATAAAACACGGGTACAAAAAATAAATTATCACATTAAAAACAATAGGTTAAACAAAACCAAGCTTAAATAGTTTCTGTTACTTTTTGATACAACTTAAGTAATATTCCAAGTAGCGAAAAGTGCTATCCCACAAAATAATTCATTTATTAATTTATTCATTACAATATTGACTATATAAAGCCAATCACCCCCAACTATTTTATATTCAATAACCCCATCACTTTTTCTTTTTATATAAGCGTAGGCATTAGATGATTCGTTTCCAAAATAGCCAACACTTAACTTATAGCTCATAAAATAATTACGGAGTGTTTAATCAATGCCAATGATAACTGACCGACTTAAGTTGAAAGACGACGCCAAAGTGTTGTTCTACTAATCCCTAAATACTGAGCTACGGCTTTGCGGTCCCCATTAAACCGAGCCATCACTTGCTCTAATGACTCATCAAGTTTATTTTCCGTTACTATTTCAGTGCCGTCATCGATATGCCTTTCTGGTGACAAACTCATTAACATCGTTTTTGTAATTGCTTTTTCTGGATAAGCGCTGCAATACAATGCCACACGCTCCATTAAATTTCTCAATTCACGTACGTTACCAGGCCACGCATAATTGACAAAAAAATCACGGCTATCCAACAATTGCTGGACCCGAAATGAAGGTAATGGCAGCATCAAACCTGCAAATGCTAGCTTTAATAACCTTTCAGCTAGCACCAAAATATCGTCTCCGCGCTCATTGAGAGCAGGCACTCGCATTCTTAGCACCCCAAGTCGGTAAAAAAGATCAGCTCGAAAACGCCCTTCTTTTACCCAGCTATCTAAATCACAATGTGTCGCACAAATAACTCTCACATCCACCTGTAGAGGTTTATACCCCCCCACCCGTACCACAGAACGCTCTTCCAGAACCCTAAGTAACCGAGTTTGTAATGCAATTGGCATCTCACCTATTTCATCTAAAAACAGCGTTCCACCATTCGCGATCTCAAATAACCCAGCACGACCACCGCGTCGAGACCCTGTAAATGCCCCTTCTTCATAACCGAAGAGTTCAGCCTCTAGCAATGTTTCCGGAATTGCGCCACAGTTTACAGCCACAAATGGCATATGTTTTTTACTGCGCTTATGTTGATTAAATAAGGTAAACTCATGATGGATTGCTTGTGCAACCATTTCCTTCCCTGTTCCACTGTCCCCTTGAATAAGTACAGTCGCATCTGAACGGGCATACAGCATAATCGTTTGCCGCACATGTTCCATGGGGGATGAAGAGCCAATCAAGTCATTGATAGTATAGCGAACTTTTGTAGGGTTAACGGGCAAATACTTATCTTGGGAACGACTATTTTGCTGTGATAATCTGCTCAGTTCAATCGCATCAGAAAATGCTTGTCGTATCGTTTGCGTCGAGTAAACAAAAATCCCTGTCATGCCCATTTCATCGGCAAGGTCCATAATCAAACCCGCACCAACCACGACTGATATTCCCATCGCTTTTAGAGCTTTAAGCTGCGATCTCGCATCTTCCGCTGTCACATAACTTCGTTGCTCAATATGCAAACCGAAGCGGGATTGAAACTCATCCAATGAAGGAATGATATTTTTATAATTGATAATTCCTACTTTATCGCTTATTTCTCTGGCCTTTGCTAATGATTGCATCACATCAAAGCCGCTGATTTTGACAATAATAACCGGAACTGAAACATGACTTTTCAAATAAGCCCCATTCGAACCTGCGCTAATAATGGCATCACAATGCCCTTCTTTTAAACGCTCACGTACAGCTTCTGCCGCCTGCTCAAAGCCAAGGTTTAATGGGGTAATGTCAGCTTGTTCGCTAAACTCAGGGCTAATATCCCGAAAAAGCGTGAATAATCTCGATACTGAGACGGTCCAAATAATCGGTTTATCCATAAAAACGATACCTTTCTCATGTTTCATTTTATGTTTCATTTAACAATATAATGTTTCAATGAAACAAAATAGCCTATTATTTAAAATCTGCTCTTAATGTCACAATTTAAATAAATTCTTAATCAATTGATTTCTAATAATTTTATAAAAAATATTTTTTATTTTTCAAACTGGCATACCAATTGCTATATGACTACCACTACAATAAATTTATTACATATCATTAACAATTAATGAGGCTACTATGTCATCGATTTCTGCTGGACAAAAATTTCGTGATGCAGTCACGCAAGAATCTCCATTGCAATTAGTGGGAACAATTAATGCCAACCACGCCTTACTCGCTAAACAAGCAGGTTATAAAGCTATCTATTTATCTGGTGGAGGGGTCGCTGCTGGGTCATTAGGCATGCCTGATTTAGGTATTTCAACATTAGATGATGTACTGATTGATATTCGTCGCATCACAGATGTGTGTGATTTACCGCTACTGGTTGATGCAGATATTGGCTTTGGCCCTTCCGCTTTTAATGTGGCTCGTACAGTAAAATCGTTCTGTAAAGCAGGAGCCGCAGGCTTGCACATTGAAGATCAAGTTGGTGCAAAGCGCTGTGGTCATCGCCCTAATAAAGAAATTGTCTCGACACAAGAAATGGTTGACCGTATTAAAGCGGCAGTTGATGCACGTACAGATGATAGCTTTGTGATTATGGCACGAACAGACGCCTTAGCTGTTGAAGGAATAGATGCCGCGCTTGAGCGAGCACACGCCTATATAGAAGCCGGTGCTGATATGCTATTTCCAGAAGCCATTACTGAACTATCCATGTACCAGCGCTTTACGAGTAATACATCCGCCCCAGTGTTGGCTAATTTAACTGAATTTGGCCAAACCCCGCTGTTTACCCTTGATGAGCTGCGCAGTGTCGGCATCGCAATTGCGCTTTACCCGCTTTCTGCATTTCGCGCGATGAATAAAGCAGCAGAACAGGTTTATTCCACACTACGTAAAGAAGGCACCCAAGAAAGTGTTATTCCTCTTATGCAAACACGGGAAGAACTTTATCAAAGCATTCATTACTACGATTATGAACAAAAACTTGATGCTTTGTTTGCTCAGAAAAAACCTTAATTCGTTAGGCCATCATATTTAACACAAGTTGCACCTCCTCTATCCCCTACAAGGAATAAATGATGAATGAACAACTTAATCGCCCTGAAGCATCTCAATTTAAACCTAAAAAATCTGTTGCGCTTTCCGGTATCGCGGCTGGAAATACCGCTCTTTGTACTGTAGGCCGTAATGGCAATGACCTACATTACCGTGGATTTGATATTCATGACTTAGCAACTCAGTGTGAATTTGAAGAGGTCGCTTATTTGCTGATCCACGATAGGCTTCCTACCGCAACCGAACTAGTCGCTTATAAAGAAAAACTAAAATCTTTTCGTGGGTTACCTGCCGATGTAAAAAAAACGCTAGAGTCCATTCCAGCTAATGCACACCCAATGGATGTCATGCGTACAGGGGTTTCAATGATGGGCTGTGTCCTTCCAGAAAAAGAATCCCATTCCTTTTCTGCTGCTAGAGATATCGCTGACCGCTTACTGGCGTCGTTAGGCTCAATGTTACTGTATTGGTATCATTTTAGTCATCATGGACGCCGCATAGAGACCCAAACCGATGATGACTCTATTGGCGCACATTTTTTACATTTATTACACGGTAAAAAGCCCCCTGCACAGTGGGAAAAATACATGCATATTGCCTCTATTTTATACGCAGAGCATGAATTCAATGCATCCACTTTTGCAGCCAGAGTTATTGCAGGTACAGGGACAGACTTTTATTCCGCAATGACCGGTGCTATTGCTGCACTTCGAGGTCCTAAACACGGTGGAGCAAATGAAGTTTCATTAGAAATTCAGCAACGTTATGCATCGATGGATGAAGCTGAACAAGACATTATGTCTCGTGTAAAAAATAACGAGGTGATTATTGGTTTCGGTCATCCCGTTTATACCCTCGCCGACCCACGCCATCCCATTATTAAATCGGTGGCTTTACAGTTATCTGAACAAAACTTAAATCGTCATTTATACACGGTTGCTGACCGCATTGAATCCGTGATGAAACGCGAAAAAAATATGTTTCCTAATTTAGATTGGTTTTCCGCAGTGGTGTATCACTTGATGGGCATCCCAACCGCCATGTTTACCCCATTGTTTGTCATGGCACGTACTGCGGGCTGGTCTGCTCATATTCTTGAACAACGACAAGACAATAAAATTATTCGCCCTTCAGCCAACTACATTGGCCCTGAAAATCAACTATTTACTCCGATAGAACAGCGCTAATAAAGGTAAAATAATGACAACTCAAACCGTTAATTCGCAGAAAATTGAATTTGATAAAGTGATCAGCGACATTGTTGATTATGTAGTGAATTACCCCATTGTCTCTGATTTAGCTTACGATACGGCCTATCATTGCCTGTTAGATACATTAGGTTGTGGCATGGAGTCGCTCGAATACCCCGCTTGCAAAAAATTGCTGGGCCCTATCGTCCCCGGAACAATCGTACCTAATGGCACAAAAATTCCTGGTACACAGTTTCAATTAGATCCTGTTCAAGGCGCATTTAATCTCGGTACAATGTGTCGCTGGTTAGATTTTAACGATACTTGGCTTGCCGCTGAATGGGGGCACCCTTCTGATAACCTAGGGGGGATTTTAGCAACAGCAGATTGGTTATCGAGAGAGAACATCAGCAAAGGAAAACCGCCATTAGTGATTAGAGATGTTTTAACCGCAATGATTAAAGCCCATGAAATTCAAGGTTGTATTGCGCTAGAAAACGCCTTTAACAAAGTGGGGCTCGACCATGTTATTTTAGTTAAAGTAGCATCAACCGCCGTTGTTGCTCACATGTTAGGGTTAGAAAGAGAACAGATCCTAAATGCAGTTTCTCAAGCGTGGATTGATGGTCATAGCTTACGGACTTATCGACATGCGCCCAATACGGGCTCGCGTAAGTCATGGGCAGCCGGTGATGCCACATCACGAGCAGTTAGGCTTGCGTTAATGGCTCAAAAAGGTGAAATGGGCTACCCAACCGCTTTGACTGCTAAAACATGGGGCTTCTATGATGTTTTGTTTGATGGGAAACCACTGACTTTTCAACGTCCTTATGGTTCATATGTTATGGAAAATGTTTTATTTAAAATTTCCTTCCCAGCAGAATTTCACTCACAAACAGCAGTTGAAGCGGCTTTACAGCTCTACCAAACGCTACTGAAATTAGGCAAAACGGCGCAAGACATTGAGTCTATCGCTATCCGTACACATGAAGCATGCATCCGTATTATCGATAAAAAAGGCCCATTGCATAACCCTGCTGATCGCGATCATTGTATTCAATATATGGTGGCAGTCCCATTAATTTTTGGTCGCCTCACCGCTGCTGACTACGAAGACAATATTGCAAATGATAGTCGTATTGATGAACTACGGGCAAAAATGCACTGTTATGAGGACCCTAATTTCACGCAGGATTATCACGACCCAGAAAAACGTTCGATCAGTAATGGGGTAACCATCACCTTAAAAGATGGCCAAGTGCTAGAAGAGGTCGTAATCGAATACCCTGTCGGCCACAAACGTCGTCGTAAAGAGGGAATGCCATTATTATTACAGAAATTTAGAATAAACTTGGCAAGACAATTCCCTGAAGCCCAGCAACTACGTATTCTTAAAGCATCCCTTGATAAACCACTATTGGAAAAAATGCCGGTGAATGAATATATGGATTTATTTGTTATTTAATATTGTTTTTGTAACTGTTTCCGTCCTCTAATGTGAACAGCACCTCAAAAGTTGGACGCCATTAGTCTGGCTTTTGGGGTGTTTTTTTATCTATTAAATACCGTAAAATTAGGCTATTACGTATAAGTATCAAAATAAAAATTGGTAACAGGTTTGGCTGGTATAAATTTTGTTAGGTTGAACAAGTGAATCATATTGCTCCCCCCATTCTGGATGATTTACCGCATCTGGAGGAAACTGTGTAGCAAGTACCACACCTGAATAGGTTGTATAGGTCTGGCTTTTTCCTGATACTGCAACTAAATGATTGCCACTATAAAGCTGAAGTGCTGGCATAGTGGTCGCAATATTTAATTTCACATCCCCATTAGGTGACCCAAGTGTTGCGACAGTTTGCACTCCATCCGTAAGGGTTTTATTTAACACTAATGCGTGGTCATACCCTCCGACGTGCTGTTGTTCTTCATCTTGTAAAAAATGAAACCCAATACGCTTACCCTGACGAAAGTCAAAGCTGGTTTCTGTTACATCACGCCACTCCCCCGTAGTAATACCATCATGAGTGATTGGCAAATAGGCATCGGCATGCACTTGTAAATCATGTTCGAGTGCTGTTCTTAGCGAGTCTTCCCCTGCTAAATTAAAATAAGCATGGTTAGTGAGGTTAACAGGGCCATAATCTGTTGATTGATATTTATAGTCGATAATGACTTGATTTATTTCGGTTAATTCATAACTCACTTCAATATAGAGACGACCAGGAAAGCCTTGATCTCCCTCAGGAGAGGTCAACACAAAAATCGCTTTCTGTGGACTAGGTTGAAGAATTCCCCATATACGATAACTAAAATTATCTTTTCCACCATGCAAGCAGTGATTACCTTGATTATTCGATACTCGATAATGTTGCCCATTAATAGTGAACTGTGATGCACAAATCCGGTTAGCGACTCGCCCAACTGTGGCACCGAGGTATACACCTTGCTCCATATGCTTTGCCATATTGGGGGCTCCCAAGATGACATCCCTTTTCCCTGTCGCTAAAGGCACTATACAGCTAACCCAACTGGCACCGAGGCTCGTTAAGATAATTTTCATCCCATTTTTATTGGTTAGAGCGATAACTTTTGGCGTTCGGAGCATCTGACATTGTTCTTGAGTAAACTGCATTTTTCCCTCAATTATTCAGTATTAACCCGTATAGTTCGCTAGGCGGGTGTCATCATTAATGCATATTGTTTGGAAACAACTTGCTGATTTTCCATTTGTAACTCATAAAGTGCAATAACTTATTGTTAAGTTTCTAATTCATATTAGCAACAAAAAAGCCGAGCTATTAAAAGCTCGGCCTTATATAAAAATAGATTAATTCATGGTGGTTTAGTGCTTATGGTTTTTATCATATGGGTCAAGATGGGTCATAACATCTAATATTTGCGGGTTTTCCATCAATTTTTTCCGCACATTCACTGCAATATCATGGCCTGCGGTAATACTCATATTGCCATCAAGTTCTAGGTGAACATCCACTAATAAAAAATCACCTGATTTACGGGTTTTTAAATCATGATATCCAGATAACTCATTAATACCCTCTAAAACAGTGCGAATTTCTTGTAATGTTTCTTCATCAGCGCCTTTATCCATTAGGTCTTGCATCGATTGATTGGTGAATTTAAACCCCATACGAAAAACGAATGTCCCAACAATCAAAGCGGCTATTGGGTCAAGGATCCGCAACCCACATAAGCTACCAACAATACCAACTGCAACAACTAATGAAGAGGCAGCGTCAGAACGCGCATGCCATGCATTGGCAACTAACATATTAGAATTCACTTTTTTCGCCACATACAACATATAACGAAATAAGCCCTCTTTCGCGACTAAAGCCACTAAAGCTGCAACTAATGCAATCGTATGAACTTCAGGGATCAGTGCTGGGTTCAACATTTTTCCAATCGCTGACCACACCATTCCCACACCGACCACTAACAAAATAATCCCTAAAATTAATGAAGCTCCATTTTCATAACGAAAATGGCCATAAGGGTGGTCTTCATCCGGCTTTTTGTGGCTTTTTTTATTCGCAATAAGTACAACAAAATCTGCAACCAAGTCAGATAATGTATGAATACCATCAGCAATTAACCCCGAAGAGTGTGAAAAAATACCAATGATTATCTGCCAAATCGACAACAGCGTATTCACCACCACACTGATTAGTGTGCTTTTCTTTGCCGCTTTGAATTTTGCTTGTTGCGTTTCAAACTCACTCATTTTATTAGATGAAGTATTTTTTATATTCATAAAATATATTCTTTAATGAAAAACAAAATAATTATCATTCAGATAAACCTTTTAAATCAATAAGTTAAAAATGATTTCTCTGTATATTCTCACATTCTTCGTTTAAAGTCCCATTATTAATTGTAAATAAAGCTTTTAACTAATAATAATTACCCTTTCTTTTTATTAAGTTAATAATATTAAACTTGAAAAAACACGATAAATGCGCATTTAATAGCATTTGTTACTTTCTATTTAACTTATAGTATATTGTAGGTAAGCCACTATAATTAATTTTAAATGACACTAAATGAGGTAGCTATGTATCAAAAAATTCTAGTTCCTATTGATTTGTTAGAAGATGAATTGAATCAAGAGATCCTCAAACACGTAGAAGCGTTAGCGCAGCTAGGCTCACCTGAAATTCACTTTCTGTCTGTAATCCCTAGTGTCGAGTTGTTTTTTGGTATTGAAATCGCAGCACTACCTGAAAGCCATAAAGATTCCGCTGAACGTTCAATTCTGGCGATGCGCGCACTTGAAGAAGTCATAAAAGACATCAAAGTTTCCGATAAGCAAATTAACTGTAAAGTCAGTATCGGCTCAGCTAAAGATGAAATATTAGATTATGCGCAAGAAATTAACGCAGATTTAATTGTGGTCGGTTCACATCGCCCAAGCACTTCAACCTATCTATTGGGCTCTACTGCATCCGCTATTGTGCGCCATGCTAAAACTTCGGTATTTGTTATTCGTTAAATATTTTCTGATAAAAAATGCCGCAATATGCGGCATTCTTTTAATTATTTTTTGATGGAATCCATTAGCTTACCATCGGTTGACCAAACTCGGTATTTAACTTGCATATCTGATGGCGTATAAACCACGATTGGCAGCTTACTGTTATAACGCATAAAAGCGTCATCGCCTAATTGTGTGGAAACAAAACGGTCTTTCGCAGGTTCAGGGCAGCCCATCATAGTAGAGGCAGGGCCTTTGACTTCATCTAGTTTATAGTAATCATAACCCCAGCCTTCCAATGTTTTTTTATCCAGATCTCCCATAAACCATTGGCGGTTACAATCAGCTTTGATGGTTTTCCCAATGACTAATTCAACCATAAAGTCATTTTCATTTTGTTGATTGGCAAGTTGAATGACATGACGTGTCATACCTGATTCTGCTTTTGGATATGGCGCGATCTTTTCCAACTCTTCCGTTGCTACTGCACAAGATGAAATCAGTGCCGCTGCCATTACAGATAAAATCGCTTTCTTCATTATTTATTCCTATTTCAGAAGATAAAACCAATTAAAAAAACCATACTTGGCTATATGTTAAGTTATTTACACCATAATTATCACTATGGATGATTCTTAATTACAAAAAAATAAATCACCCCCAGTATTAACGTAATCATACTTAATTTTAGTAGAGTGATCATAAAAATGATAAAAATTATGTAAATTACCCCCTATTTTAATGCACAACAGCTAGGCACTGATTATACTGAACTTGAGGCTTAATACATTCTGAGGAGGTAGTATGTTATCAGCAGATCAAGATTTAGTTTCAAAATTAGTATCTACACATCCCCGTTTTCAAACTCTTTATGAAAAGCATCATCAACTCGACAAAGAAATCAGTAAGCTCGAGGGCCCTTCAGGCGCAGGTTATAATGAACACGTAGCCAAACTGAAAAAAGAAAAATTACATCTTAAAGATGAAATGCAAAAAATAATGTTGTCAAATAGGTGATCAGCCACTTCACCACAACGATACTAGCTCAGCTTTCTCTGCCGCTTTTATAAAAAAGTGGGACTTTAGCTAAGCAGTTAATATGACTTTATTTGGCTGATATTTTAAGCCGCCATTAAGTTATTAATACTTTCTTATTTAAGAGGGTAGCTTATTACCCTCTTTTTCAGCCCTCAGTAAAATCCACCGCTTTCTTGAACACCATCAATAAATTACTCAATAATTTATCGTTAACTATTCATTACACCAATAAAGTTGTATATTAAATGTATGTTTACTGTAATAGAGGACTTGTTATGGCTGGAAAACGTATTAATCGGGAAATTAAAACAATTGAAAAGATGATAAAAATCTATGAAAAAGCACACCCAGCAACCAATGATGCCCCCGATTATTATCAAAAACTCTATTTTTATGCCGTAAATCGACTAGAGAAATGCCGTTATGGTGAAATAAAGCCCGCCTGTAAACAATGCCCTATCCATTGTTACCAACCAAAAATGCGTGAACAAATGAAGCTAATCATGCGTTGGGCTGGCCCAAAAATGCTTATTCATCACCCAATACTCGCGATACGCCACCTTCTCGATGACCGTAAACCCGTCCCTGATTTGCCACCTAAGGTTAATAAGAGAGCAAACTCTAAAGAAAGTTCATAATAAGCGAATACAGTAGATTCCACTTCATTGCATTAAAAAAGCAATATAACCCCCATCGGCAGATTATCACTAATCTTCTTATAATGATTAAAGAGCCTTACCATTATCAGTTTGTATCTATAATCCCCCCTTTAGCAATATCCTACTGTAATTTTTGAAATTTCTTCAGTGGGCTATTTGTTGCTAAAAATCTCCTTAATAGGCCATGCCCTATGCAAAAATTTATAAAATGTATTTTTTTTCAGTAATGATGGATATCTAAAAAATAGTAACTCTTAAAAACTATTTATTAAAATCTATATTTATATAACCTATCAAACCTATCAGCTTTGCCTATTGATTAAAAAACAAGATTAATGTCTCAATTTCATCCCTTTTACCCCACTTTTAATAAAAAAAATCAATCATAATGATTAATGTTTTTAATAACTCAATGTAATAACATTAGTATTGATAAAATAAACTTATTAATGCTACTTTTGACGAGTTTTATAGTCATTATTAACATACCTATAATTAACACTAATTCCTATAAAATGACAAACAAGCATTAAATTGAAAAAAACTCACGTTACGCGTAACAAAACAACAAAATATTAACATCCAGATGACTTTAATAAATTAGAATAATATTTCAGATAAATAACAAAAATATAGAATATTATAAAATCTCCTCCCACAAAACAACGGAAATACCTTTCAAATAAAAGGAAAAGCTCGAAAAAACCATGTTTTGAAACATTTTTTAATATTTAAATTTACAGTGTGACATAAAAACAATCGATAAATATAATTTCAGCCTTACTAGTAGTAGCGACTTTAGATATCAATAGAAGAAATAGCGTGATGTTTAATTTCGCTAATTACATTTGGAATATTTAAATGAGATTAATAAGGTATCAATTATGCAAATTGAAAGTAACTTAAACCAACAGGTTATCAAACGAATAAGTGTAGATAGTAGTATGTCTCATAATATTATGGATTTTGCGACAAAAGGTATTTTTATTGTAGAGAAAGGTTCACTATTATTAGAAACTCCAGCTAACTTACAAACCTTAAACGAAGGGGATATCTTATATCATAAGCAAGGTTCATATTCCTTGCAAATGACTGATCCTTCAGTAGATTGCCAATTACTTTGGATAGCTTTAGATGATAAGTTTTTACGTGATTTTATTGCAACACATGGCTCTCAATTAAGCGAAATAGAGCGAAATGAGACATTCTCAAGTGACATCATTAAATTTACCTCATATTCATTAATTGATGATATTAAAAATAGCCTGAACTCATTTATCGATCATGAATATCCTGAAGTAATTGTTTCCCTTCGTGTAAGTGAATTACTCTTATTATTAAGCTACAGTGAGCAAGGCGCTTTATTATTATCTAATTTTAGGCAACTCAGTAGCCGACAAGCGGAACGTTTGCAATTATTTATGGAAGCCAATTACCTTAAAGAATGGAAATTAAGCGAGTTTGCACGAACGTTTGGTATGGGGTTAACGACCTTTAAAGAATTATTTCATACTGTATATGCTACATCACCACGCTCATGGATCAGCGAAAAACGAATTATGTATGCACACCAATTATTAGTTAACACTGCAATGAGTATTGTGGAAGTGTCAATGGAAGCTGGCTTTTCTAGTCAATCCTACTTTACACAAACTTATCGCAAGCGGTTTGGATATACGCCTAGCAGATCAAGAATAGCGGCTTAATATCGCAGCATATCGCGCATAGACACATGCCCTGTCAGTTATAGAAATTTCAGCTTTAACTATAAACTGGCAGAAAGGCACCCTCCGTCGTCCCTCTTTCTAATTAACATCTACTGACTAAATTCCCCCCTAGATTACTGATACCATAAAAAAAGTAGCCTGCCTTTTAATGACAAACTACTTCTCAAGATAATCTTAGGTAGCCGCTAAATTATTTAGCTTTAATAATTTTCAAATCAATAATAGACATTGAATTAGGTGGCACTTCGCCCGGTATCCCTTCAACGCCATAACCGCCTTCTGGTTTGATGTACACTTTAACCATTCCGCCTTCTCCAGCCCGTTCAACAAATGAGTTCAACGGTGTCGGTAACTGGTCATAAGGTAATGTGACTGGGTTTTGCTCAGTATACATTACAGTAACCTTACCATCCGTTAGTTGCTCCCTCATAATAAAAGTAACATCTTTACTCTTAACATTTTTTATCGGTGAGCCGGCCTGAATAATTTTATAATAGGTATTACTATCAAGTTTACTGTATTTTTGAGCGGTAATTTGCTCAATTATTTTCTGGTTTTTCTTCGCGTTTTCTGCAGCTATTACTTTTAAATCTTTACTAGGAAGGGCTCTTCCAGCTAAACCTGCTGTTGAACTTGTTCTTCCCTTCGCTTTTAACGCATCGTTTTCAACTTGTAACTGAGTAATGCGACGATTTAAATCCATTATTTGTGATTTTAATGCATTATCACCGGTTACAGAATTGAGCGAATCTAATTCTCTTTGCAGTTTTTTCAATTTTGTTTGGGCTGCAGCCAACTCTTTTTGTGAATCCACTTTCAAAGTACTGATAAGCTTATTTGCATCAGTGAGTTGCTGCTCAAGCTTTTTACTTTCATTTTGTTGAGTCGCCAATTCTCCCTGAATTGATTTTTTCTCTGCATCTAACTTCGTTAAAGCAACTTCCTTTTGTTTCAACAAGGTAATTTGTTTATTTAGATCAGCAGTTAACTCTTTAATCTGTTTATCATTTGCTTGACCGATCAAAGCGGTTTGTTTTTCCACGTTCGCTTGCAGTTTTTGCAGCTCTGCGTTGGCTTGTTTTAACTGCGCCTGTGCCGTGGCGTAATCCTGCTCATTTTTCTGCAAACGCGCTTGCAGCGCAAGTTGCTGCTTCTCGCTGTCAGTAAACTGTTTCGATAATGCATTTTGCGCCGCTTGGTGCTCTGCCAGCTGTTTCTTCGCTGCCGCCAATTCGCTTTCTAACGCCGCTTTCTGGGCTAATTTCGCGGTTTGTTCCGCCAATGACGCTTGGATTTTATCCGCTTGCTGCGCTTTGTCTTGCAACTGCTTCGCCAACTGCTGGTTCTGCTGCTCTAAAGCTTTCGCTGCTGCTTGTTGTTTGGCTAACGCTTCGCGCGTGGTTTGGCTTTCAGCTTGCGCTTTTTCCAACCCAGCTTCTTTTTGTTTCAATAACGCAATTTGTTTATTCAAATCCGCCGTCAGCGCTTTCACTTGCTCATCGCTGGCTTGGCTCATCAAGGCAGTTTGTTTTTCCACGTTCGCCTGCAGTTTTTGCAGCTCTGCGTTGGCTTGTTTTAACTGCGCCTGTGCCGTAGCGTAATCCTGTTCATTTTTCTGCAAACGCGCTTGCAGCGCAAGTTGCTGCTTCTCGCTGTCAGTAAACTGTTTCGATAATGCATTTTGCGCCGCTTGGTGCTCTGCCAGCTGTTTCTTCGCTGCCGCCAATTCGCTTTCTAACGCCGCTTTCTGGGCTAATTTCGCGGTTTGTTCCGCTAATGACGCTTGGATTTTATCGGCTTGCTGCGCTTTGTCTTGTAACTGCTTCGCCAACTGCTGGTTCTGCTGCTCTAAAGCTTTCGCTGCTGCTTGTTGCTTGGCTAACGCTTCGCGCGTGGTTTGGCTTTCTGCTTGCGCTTTTTCCAACCCAGCTTCTTTTTGTTTCAATAACGCAATTTGTTTATTCAAATCCGCCGTCAGCGCTTTCACTTGCTCATCGCTGGCTTGGCTCATCAAGGCAGTTTGTTTTTCCACGTTCGCCTGCAGTTTTTGCAGCTCTGCGTTGGCTTGTTTTAACTGCGCCTGTGCCGTAGCGTAATCCTGTTCATTTTTCTGCAAACGCGCTTGCAGCGCAAGTTGCTGCTTCTCGCTGTCAGTAAACTGTTTCGATAATGCATTTTGCGCCGCTTGGTGCTCTGCCAGCTGTTTCTTCGCTGCCGCCAATTCGCTTTCTAACGCCGCTTTCTGGGCTAATTTCGCGGTTTGATCCGCCAATGACGCTTGGATTTTATCCGCTTGCTGCGCTTTGTCTTGCAACTGCTTCGCCAACTGCTGGTTCTGCTGCTCTAAAGCTTTCGCCGCCGCTTGCTGTTTGGCTAACGCTTCGCGCGTGGTTTGGCTTTCTGCTTGCGCTTTTTCCAACCCAGCTTCTTTTTGTTTCAATAACGCAATTTGTTTATTCAAGTCTGCCGTCAGCGCTTTCACTTGCTCATCGCTGGCTTGGCTCATCATGGCGGTTTGTTTTTCCATGTTTGCTTGCAGTTTTTGCAGCTCTGCATTGGCTTGTTTTAACTGTGCCTGTGCCGTGGCGTAATCCTGTTCATTTTTCTGCAAACGCGCTTGCAGCGCAAGTTGCTGCTTCTCGCTGTCAGTAAACTGTTTCGATAATGCATTTTGCGCCGCTTGGTGCTCTGCCAGCTGTTTCTTCGCTGCCGCCAATTCGCTTTCTAACGCCGCTTTCTGGGCTAATTTCGCGGTTTGATCCGCCAATGACGCTTGGATTTTATCAGCTTGCTGCGCTTTGTCTTGCAACTGCTTCGCCAACTGCTGGTTCTGCTGCTCTAAAGCTTTCGCTGCTGCTTGTTGTTTGGCTAACGCTTCGCGCGTGGTTTGGCTCTCAGCTTGCGCTTTCTCCAACCCAGCTTCTTTTTGTTTCAATAACGCAATTTGTTTATTCAAGTCTGCCGTCAGCGCTTTCACTTGCTCATCGCTGGCTTGGCTCATCATGGCGGTTTGTTTTTCCATGTTTGCTTGCAGTTTTTGCAGCTCTGCATTGGCTTGTTTTAACTGTGCCTGTGCCGTGGCGTAATCCTGCTCATTTTTCTGCAAACGCGCTTGCAGCGCAAGTTGCTGCTTCTCGCTGTCAGTAAACTGTTTCGATAATGCATTTTGCGCCGCTTGGTGCTCTGCCAGCTGTTTCTTCGCTGCCGCCAATTCGCTTTCTAACGCCGCTTTCTGGGCTAATTTCGCGGTTTGTTCCGCCAATGACGCTTGGATTTTATCGGCTTGCTGCGCTTTGTCTTGTAACTGCTTCGCCAACTGCTGGTTCTGCTGCTCTAAAGCTTTCGCCGCCGCTTGCTGTTTAGCTAACGCTTCGCGCGTGGTTTGGCTTTCTGCTTGCGCTTTTTCCAACCCAGCTTCTTTTTGTTTCAATAACGCAATTTGTTTATTCAAATCCGCTGTCAGCGCTTTCACTTGCTCATCGCTGGCTTGGCTCATCAAGGCAGTTTGTTTTTCCACGTTCGCTTGCAGTTTTTGCAGCTCTGCGTTGGCTTGTTTTAACTGCGCCTGTGCCGTAGCGTAATCCTGTTCATTTTTCTGCAAACGCGCTTGCAGCGCAAGTTGCTGCTTCTCGCTGTCAGTAAACTGTTTCGATAATGCATTTTGCGCCGCTTGGTGCTCTGCCAGCTGTTTCTTCGCTGCCGCCAATTCGCTTTCTAACGCCGCTTTCTGGGCTAATTTCGCGGTTTGTTCCGCCAATGACGCTTGGATTTTATCGGCTTGCTGCGCTTTGTCTTGTAACTGCTTCGCCAACTGCTGGTTCTGCTGCTCTAAAGCTTTCGCTGCTGCTTGTTGTTTGGCTAACGCTTCACGCGTGGCTTGGTTTTCAGCTTGTGATTTTTCTAAGCCTTCTTCTTGTTGCTTGAGCAAAATAATTTGCTTATTCAAATCCGCCGTCAGCGCTTTCACTTGAGCATCGCTGGCTTGGTTCATCATGGCGGTTTGTTTTTCCACATTCGCTTGCAATTTTTGCAGTTCTGCGTTGGCTTGTTTTAACTGGGCCTGTGCAACTGAGTAATTCTGCTCATTTTGGCTTAATTGAGCCTGTAATCGTGCTTGTTGTTTTTCGCTATCTACTAATTGTTTTGCGAGTGTGTTTTGTGTGGTCTGGTGATTGTTAAGCTGTTCTTGAGCTTCTTTTAATGCAACTTCTAAAGCGGCTTTTTGTTCTGCTTGAAGTGTTTTTTCTGCTAATGATGCCTGGATTTTCTCAGCTAACTGTTCTTTCTCAACTAATTGCGACTGCAACTGTTGGTTTTGTTGTTCTAATAATTTCGCACTATCTTGCTGCGCCTTCAAAGCCACTTGAACATCATCTTTTTGGCTCTGTACTGCTGCTAATTCACTTTCTTTCTGCTTAAGCAACTCTTTTTGCTGCAACAGTTCAGCAGTGACTGATTTTATTTGCTCATCAGTATTACCTGCCATCTGTAATTGATTTTTCGCATCTAACTCTAATTTAGCAATATCCGCCGTAAGTTGTTCAATCTTCAGATTTGCTGCAACAAATAATTGTTCTTTCTCAGCCAATTGCTGTTTAAGTTTTGATTGCTCAGTAATACTATCATTCAGTTGATTTTCAAGTTGAGCAATGGTTTCTTGTGTTTGTTGGTTTTCTTGGCTTAATTGTTCAAGGCTATTTTGTTTTTGCTCAATAGCTTTTTGCGCTTCAGCTAATTTAGTATTCAAAGTATCAATTAGCGATTGATCATCTGATGAATCTAATACAGCCTGTAATTGTGCGATTTGCTCTTTATTTTTAAGCACCTCAGCATTCAGTTTATCAATCTCAAATTGTTTCTCAGTGATTGTATGCGTCAACTGAGCAATACTCTTATTATGATTAATAAGTTCTGCGACTAATTGATCATCGTTCAACAAGTTGTTATACGCAATTAATTGCCCTACCCCTTTCGCAATACCAAATTTATATAAATTGGTTAATTGCTGACGTTCAATAAGTTTAGCTAATTGCTCAAGGTAAGCTGAAGCATCAATACCCGTTGGTTTCGTATATTTAGATGAATACAAACCCAGTGGATCGAGGACAAGTTGATATTTCGCAAAGTCTTTCGCGAGATAGGCCGGATTCCATTGATTACTTTGGAAAAAATAAGGATAGGACGACAATAAAACAGGTGCAACCACATTTTCGGTTGTCACTGCACAAACTTCAGGAAAGGTTGTTGTATCTGAATTTTCAGCCTCAGTTTTCGCTACATCATTTTTCTTGTTTGATGCCGCAACTGATTTTTTCTTCCCTGAGTTCTTTCCTTTGGTCCCTTTGTTGGCTGCCGCAGATTTTTGTTTTTCATTTGGCGCAGGGACCGTAGATAGCGAAGAAAAGATATCATAACCTTGGTTTTGTGTATTAACTGGTAATTGTTGTTTTTGCTCTTGCACCTTACCTTCTTTTTCTAATTGAAGGTAAGTATCAAAATCATCAATAACATTGTTAAAGCGCTCTGCTTTTGGAGCATGACTAAAAAAAGTCGTAACAAGTGCCAGCGACACACAAAGCCTAAGGTTTATTCTCATAATCCACTAATTTTCTTCAACGTTGATTCGGTAGACAATACTGAGTTATAGCGAACTTTTGCGCACAACACTTTAGTTTTAGACTCTATTGCCATTTGTAATAGTTCAATTGTGTCGGGGCTAGCAGTACCTTCAACTTGTCGATATAGGCGGTTGATTTCGCTAACCTCTTTAAATGAACCTACTAAGCGATTGTAATCTTTAGGTGAGAGCGTTTTTAATGCGTTTAATTCTTTAACACACGTATTTAGATGAGCAAATGTTTGCTGGTTAGCCGCATTATCACCATAACTTGTGGATGCTATTGGTGTGCGGTCGATAGCATTATTTAGAACTTTTTGAGATTCAGGGTAAGAATCATCAACCTGCCCTTGAGTTGCGGTTGCATCCGCTACTGGTTGAGCGGTATTAGTATTGACTACCTGCTTACTTGGGGTGTTCGGTGTTGCTGTATTGTATGTGTCTGAGCCAAATGTACAACCTGAAAGAAGAGCTGTACTTGCTATAAGCAAAGATGCAACATAAAATTTATTTTTTAAAAACATATGGTTACCTTACCAGCACTTTTCTTCGCTATTATAATGATGTCCAAGAAACCTAGTGTAAGCTAAAAATTAGCTATTTTCTATAAGCCCGAATGTAGAAATAGAGTGTTCTCATAAATTTATGATTAAATTAATTTTAGTTTCAAAATAATTTTATCGCTACATTTTAGTTATTTTTATGAGCTTATTCTCATTAATACGCCAAATAAGTGATAACTCAACACCTATGAGTAGGCTTTTTAATTATATTATGTTAGCAAAAGATTATTTAAACCGTTAACCTAATCGTAAATCAAACAGTCTAATAACATCTTAGGTCAAACCTAATTCTAAGTATTTCTTTGTAACACTTGCTAACAAATAAAGCAGTCATCCACTTTGCAAAACAAATCTATTTTTCATTTTTATTACAAACAACGGGTTAAAGAATGCTTTAGCATAGCGAAGAGCTATCCATAATAAATGCAGTTCACTTTAAAACATTAGCTACAAACCTCGCAAAAAAAACAATAAAACTTATACTTAATCAATATGTTGCATAGAAGCACACATTAGTATAACAGTAATTTTGCGCCATCAATTATACCAGCTATCTGTCAGAATTACTTATATTAAATTGATACCATTCGTAACTCAAATTTATTTTTGATTTTAATATATGTTTCATTCGTCGTATTTAGCAGAGGCACAGCGATTAAATGTGCAAACTTAAACGAGACATTGCAATATAAAACAAACAAGGTAGTAATTTTACAACTAAAATGATGAGCTTGAATAAAGCATAAAAAGAGTATAAAGGATGGGGATAAATAAAATGCCCAGATTTAACTGGGCATATATAGTATTTAAGCTTTACTTGGACGTAATGCAGGGAACAAAATAACATCGCGAATTGTATGACTGTTAGTAAACAACATCACCATACGGTCAATACCAATACCAAGACCAGCTGTTGGCGGTAAACCATGTTCTAATGCAGTAACATAGTCCTCGTCATAGAACATCGCTTCGTCATCACCTTCATCTTTTTGACGAACTTGTTCGGCAAAGCGCTCTGCTTGGTCTTCCGCATCATTTAATTCCGAGAAACCATTACCGATTTCACGACCACCGATGAAGAATTCAAAACGGTCAGTGATGAATGGGTTATCATCATTGCGACGCGCTAATGGTGATACTTCAGCCGGATATTCGGTGATAAAAGTTGGTTGGATTAAATGACTTTCCGCAACTTCTTCAAAAATCTCACATTGAATGCGGCCAAGACCCCAGCTCTTCTCAATTTTGATACCAATTGATTGAGCAATCGCAACCGCTTTATCCATATCGTCTAAGTCAGCAACATTAGTTTCTGGACGATATTTACAGATAGCTTCTTTCATTGTTAATTTAGTAAATGGTTTACCAAAATCAAACTGCTGCTCACCATATTGAACAACCGTATTCCCTAACACTTTTTGTGTCAGTGTACGGAAGAGATCTTCAGTTAAAGCAATCAGATCACGGTAATCCGCATACGCCATATAGAGTTCCATCATAGTGAACTCTGGGTTATGGCGTGGAGATAGCCCTTCATTACGGAAGTTACGGTTAATCTCAAATACACGTTCAAAACCACCAACAACTAACCGTTTTAAGTACAGTTCTGGTGCAATACGTAAATACATATCAATATCTAACGCATTATGATGAGTAATGAACGGACGAGCAGATGCCCCGCCAGGGATAACTTGCATCATTGGTGTTTCGACTTCCATAAAGCCATTATCCACCATGAAATTACGGACTTCTGCAAGGATCTTCGAACGAACAATAAATGTATGACGTGACTCATCGTTAGCAATCAAATCAAGATAACGTTGACGATAACGTGTTTCTTGGTCTGCTAACCCATGAAATTTATCAGGCAAAGGGCGAAGCGCTTTAGTTAATAAACGCACTTCGTGACAATGAACCGTTAATTCACCTGTTTTGGTTTTAAATAAACGACCTTTTGCACCAAGGATGTCACCTAAGTCCCATTTTTTGAATTGCTCATTGTAGACGCCTTCGGCTAAATCATCGCGAGATACGTAAATCTGGATGCGCCCACCAACATCTTGTAACGTGGCAAATGACGCTTTACCCATAATACGGCGAGTCATCATACGACCTGCAATCGACACTTCAATATTTAAGTCTTCAAGCTCTTCTGATGTTTTATCATCATATTGAGCATGAATTTTGTCAGAAATATTTTCACGACGAAAATCATTGGGGAATGGAATACCCTTTTCACGCAATGCCACTAATTTTTCTTTGCGGGCTTTAAGTTCGTTATTCAAATCAGGTGCTTGTTCAGCGCCTTGTTGTTCCTGAGACATTTTTTCCTCACAGGCCAGCTTTTAAACTAGCTTCAATGAATTTATCCAAATCACCATCCAGTACGGCTTGCGTGTTACGCGTTTCCACACCAGTACGTAAATCTTTTATTCTTGCATCATCAAGGACATAAGAACGAATCTGGCTTCCCCAGCCAATATCGGATTTGTTCTCTTCCATCGCTTGCTTATCTGCATTTTTCTTCTGCATTTCCAGTTCGTATAACTTAGCTTTTAACTGGCGCATCGCTTGGTCTTTGTTTTTATGCTGCGAACGGTCATTCTGGCATTGAGTCACAATATTCGTTGGAATGTGTGTGATACGAACCGCTGACTCTGTTTTGTTAACGTGCTGACCACCAGCACCAGAAGCACGGTATACATCAATACGCAGATCCGCTGGATTAATGTCGATATCAATATCGTCATCCACTTCAGGGTAAATAAACGCAGAACTAAAAGAGGTGTGACGGCGCCCACCTGAGTCAAACGGGCTCTTACGCACTAAACGGTGAACCCCGGTTTCCGTTCTTAGCCACCCGTAGGCATAGTCACCAATAATTTTGACCGTTGCAGATTTCAGCCCAGCAACATCACCATCAGATTCTTCAATAATCTCGGTTTTAAAGCCCTTTGACTCTGCCCAGCGCAAATACATGCGTAACAGCATACTTGCCCAATCTTGCGCTTCAGTACCGCCAGAACCTGCTTGTAAGTCAATGTAGCAATCAGCGCTGTCATACTCACCTGAGAACATACGGCGGAATTCGAGCTGCTCTAACTTACCTTGTAGTAGCTCTAACTCAGCACCGGCTTCGTTGAAAGTATCTTCATCGTCGGCCTCAACAGCCAACTCCAATAAACCTTCTACGTCCTCAAGGCCTTGAACCATCTGGTCAATCGTTTCTACGATAACTTCAAGGGATGAGCGTTCTTTACCAAGTGCCTGAGCCCTTTCTGGTTCATTCCAGACATCTGGTTGCTCAAGTTCAGCGTTGACTTCTTCTAAGCGTTCTTTCTTGGCATCATAGTCAAAGATACCCCCTCAGAACCTCTGTCCGTTCAGACAGGTCCTGAATCTTACTTTTTACTGGGTTTATTTCAAACGTCATTTTTCAATATCTTATGGTTAGTCAAAAATAAAATTTTTATTTACAAACCGTTTAGTATAACGGAATTTATCTCAGGTTTATAGCAGCATCAAACGCTATTTCTCTGGCTATTTGTTAGCTCAATCCGGCCAAATATGTTCAACCATTAACTGGACATTTTTTTGCCCACGGTATTCATTTACATCAAGTTTAAACGCAATTTTTGCTTTCTTGATGCTGTTATCAGGCCACCGGCGAACATCAATATTAAACATGATGGCATCTAGCATAGGCCCACCACAAACAGGTTCTAACATCAATTTAAGGTGACGCTCCCCAACTAACCTTTGTTGTAGCAACTGGAAATGCCCGTCAAATACAGGTTCAGGGAATGCTTGCCCCCATGGGCCACTTTCGCGAAGAAGCTCAGCTGTTTCTAAACAAAATTCATGGCGCGATAACTCACCATCGCTCCAAACTACGCCTGAAAGCTGCTCGGGCTGAATGAGCTCACCCATTAATAGTTCAAAATGATGTTTAAAAATATCAAATTTATCGACGTCCAAAGTCAACCCAGCCGCCATGGCATGGCCACCAAATTTTTGCATCAGCCCAGGTTGTAAGGTATTTAGCCGCTCTAAAGCATCTCGCATATGTACACCTTGAATTGAACGCCCTGACCCTTTTAATATCCCATCCCCTGCCGGTGCAAAAGCAATAACCGGGCGATGGTATTGTTCTTTTATCCTTGAAGCCAAAATCCCAACAACACCTTGGTGCCATTCAGGATGGTAAATCGCTAAGCCATTAGGCAATGGGTTATTACCGTATTCAAGTTTATTAAACAGAACCAATGCTTCTTGTTGCATCCCTGCTTCAATATCGCGACGTGTTTGGTTTAAACCATCAAGTTCGTTAGCAAGCTCCCGAGCATAGGCCATATCATCTGTTAATAATAACTCAATACTCACGGACATATCGTCTAACCTACCCGCAGCATTTAGCCTTGGACCAAGTGCAAAACCGAAATCATTTGCGACTAACCTAGATAAGTCCCGTTTAGAAACTTCAATTAATGCTTTAATACCAACACAGCAACGGCCTGCTCTAACACGGTTTAAACCTTGATGAACTAAAATGCGATTATTGGTATCAAGGGGAACCACATCTGCCACAGTCCCTAATGCGACTAAATCAAGGTACTCTGCTAAATTAGGCTCACTAAGACCTTGTTGCGTAAACCACCCTTGTTGACGTAAATGTGCACGCAATGCAGACATCAAATAAAAGGTCACGCCAACACCAGCGAGTGATTTGGACGCAAAACGGCAATCATTTAGATTTGGGTTAATAATTGCATCAGCTGCAGGTAAAACTTCGCCGGGCAGATGGTGATCAGTAATAATGACATTTATTCCATATTGGTTAGCTACGGCAACTCCCTCATGAGATGAAATACCATTATCAACAGTAATAATTAAATTTGTCCCGCGTTTATAAGCTTCTTCAACAACAAGCGGCGTTAAACCATAGCCATTTTCAAAACGATTAGGAACAATATAATTAAGGTTTGCATAGCCCATCGCTTTTAAGGCGCGGATAGCTAATGCCGTGCTCGTTGCCCCATCTGCATCAAAATCACCAACGATAGTGATCGCCTGATGTTCAACCAATGCGCGATAAAGCAGTGATAACGCATCCCCAATACCAGCTAATGAACGATAGTCCAATAAATTAGACGCTTTACGTTCTAATTGCGTTATGTCCGTGATCCCCCGATGCCGATAAATGCGCTGTAACAGCTCCGGTAAACCAGGTAATTGGACAGCCGAGTTATCTTGGGTTCTTTGTTGTAATAACGTTTCTACATTCACAATAATTAACTATTTTTGGTCAAGTAACTGGATAAGAGCATCTGGCTTAAGAAAACCGGGTAACATTTGGCCGTCTGGTAATATGATGGCAGGCGTCCCTGTGACTTTAAATAAATTACCGACATTCATATGTTTGCTTAAGTCAATTTTGCAACCATCAATCATCGCAATTTCGTCCCCTTTAAATGCCTGAGTCAAGGCTTTTTGAGGGAGACCATTACACCATATTGATGCCATTTTTTTACCTACGTCGCTATCAGCGCCTTGACGCGGATATGCAAGATAACGAACCGTAACCCCTTTACTGTTTAACTCACCAACAGATTCATGCAATTTTTTACAGTAACCGCAGCTAATATCGGTAAAGACAGTAACAACATATTTTTCTCGAGGCGCTTTGAAAATAATCATTTCATTTTTTAGTGCTTCAATTTTTTTCATCAGTGGCTGATTACTAATATTGACTGGGTTTTTGCCACTCATGTCATAAATCGGCCCTTGCAGTAAATATTTACCGTCGTCAGTGATATAAACAATACCAGTTGTTGTTTCAACGACATTCAAGCCGACTATTGGTGAGGGTTTAATTGCCTCAACCGACATATCGTATTTTTCTAACGTATCGCGGATCACTTTTTCTTCGGTTGCGCCATATACTGTCGCTGTAAATGCCGTAATACACGCGGCAGCCAATAATAACAATTTGCGTTTCATAGATAATCCTTTAATCATACATCACCCCCTTGGGTGATGTTGCTCATGTAACATGCGTAACCGTTCTGTGGCAACATGGGTATAAATTTGTGTTGTGGATAAGTCACTATGACCTAATAACATTTGCACAACACGTAAATCCGCCCCGTGGTTCAATAAATGGGTTGCGAATGCATGCCTCAGTACGTGAGGTGAGAGTAGTTCAGTATCAATATGAGCAAGTACTGCATAATATTTTATCCGATGCCAAAAAGTTTGCCGTGTCATTTTAGTGCCACGCTTACTGGGAAATAAAATATCGCTGGTTTTGCCATTCAATAGTTCAGGACGACTTTCATCAATATATTTTTCTAGCCAGTATATTGCCTCTTCTCCCAATGGAATCAATCTTTCTTTATCACCCTTACCTACCACACGAATGACACCTTGACGTAAACTGATATCTGAAAATGTTAAGCCTATCAATTCAGATACTCGCAAACCACAAGCGTACAACACTTCTAACATCGCTTTATCTCGTAACTCAAGCGCATCCTCTGTTGCGGGTGCATTCAATAAATCTTCGACTTGCCGCTCACTTAAATCCTTAGGTAAACGCTGAGGAATTTTGGGTGCTGCAATAACCGCAGATGGGTCATCGAGACGTATTTTTTCACGATACAAATACTGAAATAACCTACGCATAGCACTTAATAGGCGAGCAGAGCTGGTCGCTTTATAACCGCCATCAATGCGTTCTGCTAAAAAAGATTGCAGGTCAATTGACTGAACACTTTCTAAATACAATTGGTGAGCATCAAGCCAGTTGTCTAACGACTGAAGGTCATTACGATAAGATGCCAAAGTGTTTTCGGCAAGATCTTGTTCTAGCCAAATGGTATCAAGAAATTGTTCAATTAATGGATTAAGTTGTTTTGTTTCCACGAAAAATGAGCTTCCTTAGGGTAAGACCACACAATTCTATTATGCCTGAATGTAGTTGCTTCTGTTACAATACATCTCTTGTGATGAAAACCATAGCTGGACATAGTAACAATATATATGAAAATAGGTCTTTTTTACGGTTCTAGTACCTGTTATACCGAAATGGTTGCAGAAAAAATACGTGATATTCTGGGCGATGATTTCGTCACACTGCATAACGTTAACGATACACCGCCAACTGAAATGGAACAGTATGATGTTCTTATTTTGGGAATACCAACGTGGGATTTTGGTGAAATACAAGAAGATTGGCTAGAAATTTGGGAAGCGCTTCCCACTCTTAACTTAGCAAATAAAATTGTTGCTATGTACGGGTTAGGAGATCAAATAGATTATAGCGAATGGTTTCTTGATGCCTTGGGCATGTTATACCACCAATTAAAACCAACAGGTGTCAAATTTGTCGGTTTTTGGCCTACTGATGGCTATGAATTCGAAAGCCCAAAACCCTTAAATGAACAGGGTGATAAATTTGTTGGGCTAGCATTAGATGAAGTTCATCAATTTGAGCAGACCGATGAGCGCATTGCGCAATGGTGTGTGCAAATTTTGCAAGAAATCGAAGCTTCCCTGTAATACATGAACATAAGTGACTAAGGTTCTTTACGGCTACTTGTTTTTCAGTAGCCTTAAATATCAGGGTATTGAAGTAATAATTGGTTCAAATTACGCCAACTTTCCTCAGAAACAGAGTCTTTAGCAACCCATAGGTGAATTTTTTGTTGCTTACCTTGTAAAGCTTCTAATGACAATAAGATGCCATAGCGGCTCAACCAAGGTGCTTTCACAATATTCCATTCATTCTTTTTCCATTGGACTTTATTACCATTAACCAACACAGCAACCCCTTTTATTTTGCTGATGTTCTTTTGGCTTTTTGCCCAACTAGCCACCACAACCGCAAGAAGTGGCAACCATATCATTGAATGAGCCGGTGCCCATGGTGCAACAAGCAAAAACATGCCTACTGCCCCATGAACACAGGTTGAAAAAAACTGTGTTTTCCATGAAATGGAAAGATTAGATTTCCACAGGACCACGATTTTTATTTTTTTCCTGAATCAGTTTTACCATACGAAATAGCTCGTCGTCATCTGGGCGACCGTGATTCATTAACCAGTTAAATAAATCAGGGTCCGCACACTCCAATAAACGGACAAACACCTGTTTATCATTGGTTGTCAGACTATCATATTCATACTCAAAAAATGGCATGATTGAAATATCTAGCTCACGCATACCGCGGCGACAAGCCCAATGAATTCGCGCCTTGTTCTCAATATCCATTCCACTACGACCTTTTGTTGCAGTTAACTGATAAGATTGATTATTTTCAATACTCTAACAGATTATCTACTGAGAAAACATGCCATAGGCTACATTGTTGTAATTTTAGTAGTAAAATGCCGTTTTTCTACAAACAGATAACAAAAAAATACTCAATAATACCCGTGGTATCATAATAACTACTTGCAATGTTATCTAGCTATTTTACCATTAAGCACCTTTATCTATCAAAGAACAACAGGTGAAATCATGACTACCCAAATTGATATTGATAGTACACAACAATTTCCCTTTGAATCACACTCTTTACCGCTCGTTTTGATTTCACTGGAAAACTGGGAACTTATCCACCTTCATGGCCTAGACGCAGAAAAATATTTACAAGGCCAAGTGACCGCAGATGTTGCCACACTCACTCAATCACATGCATTAACTGCCCATTGCGACCCAAAAGGTAAAATGTGGAGTGACCTGCGATTATTCCATCATTTAGAAGGGTTCTCTTATTTATTAAGAAGCAGTATTGCTGATACGCAACTCGCTGAACTCAAAAAATATGCGGTTTTTTCCAAAGTAACATTTGAGAAAAAAAATGAGCTTAAGCTACTTGGGGTAGCGGGTAAAGGAGCAAGACCAGCACTTTCAGCAGTCTTTAGCGTTTTACCTGACGAACAAAACCAAGTAGTCACTGACGGTGATTCGACTTTACTCTATTTTTCATTACCTACAGAACGTTTTTTAGTGGTTACAACAGAGGCAACAGCACAGACAATAGTGCAGACACTCGGTGCCCCACAAGTCAGTGATGAACAGTGGTTAGCACTCGATATCGAAGCAGGCTTTGCCGTTATAGACCAAGAAAATAGCGCTCAACACTTACCTCAAGCGGCTAATTTACAAGCTCTTCCTGATGGAATTAGCTTTAAAAAAGGCTGTTACACGGGTCAAGAAATGGTCGCTAGGGCCAAATTTCGTGGTGCCAATAAACGCGCAATGTATTTGTTAAAAGGAACAGGTTCAACACTCCCAAATATTGGTGAAGGCGTTGAATGGCAACTCGGCGATAAATGGCGCCGTACTGGGACAGTTCTTGCCACGGTTCGCTTAGGGGATGGCAAAATATATGTGCAAATCATTATGAATAACGATATGGAACCTGACAGTGTTTTTCGCGTTATGGGTGATGAGCAAAGCCATTTAACTATCGTACCGTTGCCATATTCATTAGAAGAAAAATAGTTGGGGTTTTTATGTCATCTGTATTAGGTAACGAGCCTATTGAGGTTATCAAGTTTGGGGCTTTTACCGAGGTCGTCCAATTTTTAATGGAATTAGATAAGCTCAAAAGTATTTACCGTAAAAATAAGTTATTGAATCGCGAACGCCAAGAAAATACTGCCGAACATAGCTGGCAGTTTGCAGTTGCAGCCATGAGCTTCGCCCCTTATGTTCAAGGTGTTAACATTGAGCATGCGATTAAATTAGCATTAGTTCACGACATAGTTGAAATTGACGCAGGTGATGTCATGGTATTCGATAATGCTGCTCGTGACGCTATCCATGAAGAAGAAGTTAAAGCGGCTAATCGTATTTTCAACCTATTGCCTAGCCCGCAAGCTGAAACGCTTTTAGCATTATGGAATGAATATGATGCGCTTGAAACTCCTGAGTCCATTTACGCCAATGCGATTGATAGGGCTATGCCAATGCTGATGAATTTACATAATCAAGGGCAAAGCTGGGTTGAAAACAACATCCGTCTTGAGCAAGTAATCAGTAAATGTGATTATATAGAGCAAATTCTTCCTGATTTTTATCAACAACTTAAATTACAGTTAGAGCAAGCCCAGCAAAAAGGCTGGTTACTGTAATTCCCGATAAGCGGCTTAACGGTCGCTTATAAAAATCCTATAACCTCCTTCAAAACTAATTTTTAATACATTTAATAGTTTGCTAATTAATAAGATGTTACCTATGGTTTAAACAAACATTCACGTGATGTATTGATTATCAATTAGGTGACATATGCCAATGAATAAAATTAGCTCATCCCCTTATCTATTGTTACTTGATGTCCATTCTCCAGCCATTATTCAGTTTAATAAATCAACCTATCAAATTACATGCCTAATAGAACAATTAGGTGGAACACCAGATGGTATCGCCGTCGACCCAACGAATAAATTAATTTATTGGAGTAATATGGGAGAGGATTATGACGCTGATGATGGTTCAATTAACGTAATGAACTTCGATGGTAGTGGGCGAAAAATGTTGTTAGGTCATGGAGATGTCAGAACACCAAAACAGCTACAACTCGATTTAATCAATCAAAGGCTATATTGGTGTGATCGCGAAGGGGGAAAAGTTGCTTCTTGCCATGTCGATGGCTCAAACTTGCAAACTCATGTGGCAAGGCCCAGAAATAAGCAAAACCAAGTTGATATTTTAGACCAGTGTGTCGGTATTTCTTTAGATATTCCCAACAATTGGGTTTATTGGACACAAAAAGGGACGCCAAAAGGTAATCTTGGTCGTATTTTCAGAGCACCACTAAAACCAAACATTCAGCAACCACCCGAGAACCGAACTGATATTGAACTATTACTTGATCGCCTACCTGAGCCTATTGACCTATTACTTGATGAAGAAGCCTGTCTTTTATATTGGACGGATAGAGGTGCCGAACCGGATGGTAATAGTTTAAATTGTGCAAATGTGACGGCGCATGGCGTCAATAATCACAAAGTTATCAGCCGTGGTTTCAAAGAAGCTATCGGTCTCACTTATGATAAACCTGCTCAATTAATGTATGTCGCAGACCTAAATGGTGGGGTTTATCGCGTAACAATACCGACCGGTGACGTTGAGAAAGTTTATCAAGGTAAAAACTATACGGGGATCACCCAGTATTCACCTTAATTTATCATGTGAATATATTAAAGAAAAAGGCCTGACTCAGTCTAATATTGAGTTCAAGCCTTATAACTAATTTATTGATAGTGCTCAACATGATATGAGCACTTTAAATTATATCTTACATATACTCTTCAATCGGAACACACGAGCAATGTAAATGACGGTCGCCATACACATCATCAAGACGTTTAACCGCTGGCCAATATTTATTAGCTTTGGTTTGCGCCGTCGGGAACACAGCCAATTCACGGCTATAACTGTGAGGCCATTCTTGCGTTAGCTCGGTTTGGACATGAGGAGAATTCACCAGAGGGTTATCCTCAAGCGTCCACTGCCCTTCAACCACTTGGTCAATCTCATCCCGTATTGCTAACATCGCCTCAATAAAACGGTCGATTTCAGTGATACATTCCGATTCCGTTGGTTCTATCATCAACGTGCCTGCCACAGGGAAAGACATGGTTGGGGCATGAAAACCATAGTCAATCAACCGTTTAGCTATATCAAGCTCACTGATGCCGGTATCCTTTTTAATTGGGCGTAAATCAACGATACATTCATGAGCAACGTAACCATCTTGCCCTGTATATAAAATGTCATAGCGGCTGGAAAGGCGTTTAGCAATATAGTTCGCATTCAAAATAGCCACTTGGCTCGCTTTGCGTAAGCCATAAGAGCCCATCATTCGGATATACATCCAGCTAATGGGCAAAATAGAAGCGCTACCAAATGGAGCAGCAGAAACTGCACCTTGGTCTGTGACCATTTCTTGTTCAACTACTGAATGCCCTGGTACAAACGGAGCTAAATGTTTTTTCACCCCAATTGGACCCATACCTGGACCGCCACCACCATGAGGAATACAGAATGTTTTATGTAAATTTAAGTGAGACACATCCGCGCCAATAAAGCCCGGTGTCGTTAACCCAACCTGAGCATTCATATTTGCTCCATCAAGGTAAACTTGCCCACCATATTGATGAATAATTTCACAGACTTCGCGAATACTTTCTTCATAAACCCCATGTGTAGATGGATAAGTCACCATGACACAAGAAAGTACATCACTATATTGCTGCGCTTTATCGCGTAAATCGTCTAAGTCGATATTCCCTTCATCATCACAACGTACAACCACGACTTCCATACCTGCCATATGGGCAGACGCTGGATTGGTTCCATGAGCGGAAGCTGGGATCAAACAAATATTCCGCCCCCCATCATTACGGCTTTCATGATAACGGCGGATAGCGAGCAGCCCTGCATATTCCCCTTGTGCACCTGAGTTAGGTTGCATACAAACCGCATCGTAACCCGTTAATTGCACCAACCAATGAGAAAGCTGTTCAATCATTTGATGATAGCCTTGTGCTTGGTCCACAGGGCAGAATGGATGTAGCTCCCCAAATTCTGGCCATGTAATCGGGATCATCTCCGCGGCTGCATTAAGCTTCATCGTACACGACCCCAGCGGGATCATCGCTTGGTTCAACGCTAAATCTTTACGCTCAAGGCTATGCATATAACGCATCATTTCTGTTTCGCTGTGATAGCGATGAAAATTCGGATGAACTAAGATTTCATCTGCCCGTTGCATAGATTTTGGAATGGCGTGTTCTTGATTTGCAACAGATTGGTCTAATTTTTCAAAATCCAATTTAGTGTCAATACCCGTGATCACCGTAAACAGCTCATTTAAGTCCTGGCGAGTGGTGACTTCACTAAAGGTGACCCCCACGGCTCCACGAATATCCGTCCGTAAATTGATGTTTGCTTTTTCTGCTCGGGCTAATACTGCGGTTTTATCTTCCACTTCAACTGCTAAAGTATCAAACCAAGTTTTATGGCGTGATGAGAACCCCGCTTCGGCTAAAGCTTTAGCAAAGATTGATGTGAAGCGATGAATACGCCCAGCAATCATTTTTAAACCTTCAGGACCATGATAAACCGCATACATAGCCGCAATATTGGCTAACAAAACTTGTGAGGTACAAATATTTGAATTCGCTTTTTCACGACGAATATGCTGCTCACGGGTTTGCATCGCCATACGCAATGCTGTATTCCCCGCGGCATCGCGTGACACACCGATAATACGCCCCGGCATTGCACGTTTAAACTCATCACGGCAAGCAAAGAAAGCTGCATGTGGACCACCATAGCCCATAGGTACACCAAAACGCTGCGCTGAGCCAAATACGATATCGGCCCCTTGTTTACCCGGTGCAGCTAATAACACTAATGCCATCATGTCTGCAGCAACACAGCTAACGATTTGGCGCTGTTTTAATGTTGCGAATAGTTCACTGTAATCATGGATATTACCGGTTGTGCCCACTTGTTGTAACAAGGCCCCAAACACCCCTTCATGTTCAAGAACTTTTTCTGCACTATCAACAATCACTTCAAAACCAAAGGTACCGGCTCGTGTTTTTACAACGTCAAGGGTTTGCGGGTGAATATCATCAGCAACGAAGAAACGTTCAGCATTCTTTAACTTACTAATTCGTTTTGCCATCGCCATGGCTTCAGCCGCCGCAGTCGCTTCATCTAATAATGAGGCTGATGCTAAGTCTAATCCGGTAAGGTCAATCGTTAACTGCTGGAAATTAAGTAATGATTCTAAGCGGCCTTGTGAAACTTCAGGTTGATATGGCGTGTAAGCTGTGTACCAACCGGGGTTTTCCAATAAGTTACGCAAAATAACAGGGGGAAGCACCGCGGGTGCATAACCCATCCCAATATAACTTTTAAAGCGTTTATTCAGTGATGCGATAGCTTTCAATTCAGCTAAAGCTTCCTGTTCAGTTGCCCCACCACCTACTCTTGGTGGCTCTGAAAGTAAAATTGCTTTAGGAACAATTTTGTCCATCAAAGCATCTAATGAGGTTGCACCCACAGTATCTAACATGGTTTTTATTTGTTGTTCTGATGAACCAATGTGGCGTGAAATAAATTCTGAACGGTTTTCTAATTGACTCAGTGACATCGACATATCTGTGTTCCCATCCTTTGTCTGCTATGCATAAGTTGTAGGGCGGTTATTACGGAACTTGCGAGGTAACGACTTGTTGCTTGCTAATTATGTTTTTCAACTCTCTAAATAGTTCATCTTGTGGCTAGGCGGCAAGCGGAGACAATCTTGGGGAGCATACACTAGTATGTGACCCGAGTTGTCGAGTGCAGTCAACACCCACAAAACAAACGTATTAATAAACCCTATAAATAATTCATCTTATAACTCATACTGAAAGTATTTATTCTAAATAGTTTGCGTTGTGGCTAGGCGGCAAGCGGAGACAATCTTGGGGAGCATACACTAGTATGTGACCCGAGTTGTCGAGTGCAGTCAACACCCACAAAACAAACGTATTAATAAACCCTATAAATAATTCATCTTATAACTCATACTGAAAGTATTTATTCTAAATAGTTTGCGTTGTGGCTAGGCGGCAAGCGGAGACAATCTTGGGGAGCATACACTAGTATGTGACCCGAGTTGTCAAGTGCAGCCAACACCCACAAAACAAACGTATTAATAAACCCTATAAATAATTCATCTTATAACTCATACTGAAAGTATTTATTCTAAATAGTTTGCGTTGTGGCTAGGCGGCAAGCGGAGACAATCTTGGGGAGCATACACTAGTATGTGACCCGAGTTGTCAAGTGCAGCCAACACCCACAAAACAAACGTATTAATAAACCCTATAAATAATTCATCTTATAACTCATACTGAAAGTATTTATTCTAAATAGTTTGCGTTGTGGCTAGGCGGCAAGCGGAGACAATCTTGGGGAGCATACACTAGTATGTGACCCGAGTTGTCGAGTGCAGCCAACACCGCCACAACACAAAATATGACGAATAAATTATTCTTCGACTTCAATCATTGAGATATAACCCGCCGCATCAATTAAGTCCGCCAGCTCAGAGGTATCCGACGCTTTAATTCGGAAAATCCAACCTTCTTGATAAGGCTGTTCATTTACTAGTTCAGGTGAATCATTCAGGTCGCTATTAACTGCAACAATTTCACCGCTCAAAGGTGCGTAGATATCAGATGCCGCTTTTACGGATTCCACAACAGCACAGTCATCACCTGCGCTAACCACGCTACCAACCTCAGGTAAATCAACAAACACCATATCACCCAGAGTTTCTTGCGCATGCTCAGTAATACCAACGGTATACTCACCGTTACCTTCATCACGCAGCCACTCATGTTCACGGGTATACAATAATTCTTTAGGTGTATTGCTCATTATTTGCCTCTCAATTTTAAAATTTGTTTATCGGGTTACCCCAAATTACACTAAGCAGTTACCTTCGCGGACAAAGCCCGGTTTAACCACTTCAACTGGCATTTCTCGATGTCGAATTTCAACAATCGCTTTGTCTTGAATTCCGTTAGGGACACGCGCCAACGCAATACTAAATCCGAGAGTTGGAGAGAAAGAACCACTCGTGATTACCCCCTCTTGTAATTTACCCAATTCATCAGTAAAGCGGACCACTTGCCCTGCTCGCAGTATACCTTTTTCACGCATCACAATACCGACGAGTTTTTCAGTTCCTTGTTCGCGTAATTGTTCTAATGCCTCACGCCCAATAAATTGGCGGTCTTCCGGTTTCCAAGCAACCGTCCACCCCATATTCGCGGCTAGAGGGGAAATACTTTCATCCATATCTTGGCCATAGAGATTCATACCTGCTTCTAAACGCAATGTATCACGTGCGCCAAGGCCAGCAGGATGGACACCCGCTTTTAATAACTTATGCCAAAAACCAACAACTTGATTTTTCGGCATCGCAATTTCATAACCTTTTTCACCGGTATACCCTGTCGTGGCGATAAATAAATCCCCTGTTTGGACACCATAGAAAGGTTTCATGCCAGCAATGGCTTTATTTTGCTCATCACTGAGCAAGGAGTGTACTTTTTGCTGAGCTTGAGGGCCTTGAACTGCCAATAAGGCTAAATCATCCCGTACACGAATTTCGACAGCATAACCCGCTGCGTGCTGCTCAATCCATGCGATGTCTTTATCCCTTGTCCCAGAGTTAACCACCAAACGATAGAAACCCTCTTCCAAATAATAAACAATCAGGTCATCAATAACCCCACCGGATGCATTTAACATACCCGTGTACAAGGCTTTACCTTTCTCTGTAAGTTTATTGATATCGTTAGCGAGTAGATAACGAAGAAAGTCACGACAACCTTCACCATGTAAATCGACAATAGTCATATGGGAAACATCAAACATCCCTGCATCGGTTCTGACGAAATTATGTTCATTGATTTGAGAACCATAATGCAACGGCATCATCCAGCCATGAAAATCCACCATCTTTGCGCCGCAGGCTATATGCTCTTCATATAGTGTTGTTTGCTTTACCATGAATACCCTCTTTACATTATTTATATGACAGGGTGATTGCGTGGTTAAGAATACCTATTATCGATTAATCAATTGGCATTACTAACCTGACGCAAACGATAACATTTTTAAAAACCTACCATTGTTCGCGGCTAGATTCTATAAAAAAAAATAGGGCTACTGCTCCACTGTATTACTGATTACATCCTACTTTTACCAGTGCTTTTTGTTAAATAATTGAGAATGATCACTCAAAATGCTTACAATCAAGGCAGAATAGATTAAAAAGCAACCAGATTATATTCTTTATGAATAAAATTGGAGAGCAAAACCCAACGAGCAAAATAAGTAAAACTAATGCGAAATGTGGCTGCAATTAGTTTTTTTCAGTCATACTGTGAAAATAATACTGCGCCCAAATAGCAAATTAAACGAAAGACCATGGCAGGATCAGGGATTAAACAATACGAGTTATTTCTGGCAACAGAATATGTATTAACAGACTTGGAATTTAATATGACAAGATAAAGGTATAACTGGCGCTATACCTTTACTGAACAAGAAATTAGAGCGACTCTTCTAATGATAGTTTTTCCAACCATTTAGGCATATCAGATAACCCCATAGCATGGTTCAATAACTGGGGTTTAACACCCGGCAAACTATCAGCCAAAACTAAACCAATATCACGCAGCAGTTTCTTCGCAGGGTTATTCCCCTCAAATAGCTCTCGGAAACCTTGCATCCCCGCTAGCATCAATGCAGCACTGTGTTTTCGACTACGCTCATAATCACGCAAGTAGAGATATTGGCCAAAGTCTTTACCCTCCCGATGTAAGCGTTTAATTTCACCAATTAACATCGCCACATCCATAAAACCAAGGTTAACGCCTTGACCAGCCAATGGGTGGATAGTATGTGCCGCATCACCTAATAAAGCTAAGCGTTGAGCGGCAAATTGCCTAGCATAACGCCCTATTAATGGTATTGTTAGCCTGTCACTTTCTAATTGGCAAAGACCAAGACGTAAATCAAACGCCACTGCGAGCTCTTTATCAAAACTTGCCTTATCTAACGTTTGTCGCCTTGCAGCCTCCGTTGCCCCTTGTGACCAAACAATAGAACAAAGGTGTGGGTCACTTAAAGGTAAAAACGCTAAAATGCCTTCACCATTAAAAGCTTGCCTTGCGATCCCCTCATGGGGTTTTTCGGTTCTGATCGTTGCAACAAGCGCAGTATGCTCGTAATCCCAAAAAGTCAGCGGGATATCAGCATGGCTACGTAACCATGAGTTTGCCCCATCAGCCCCAACTATTAGCCTTGCCGTCAGCATGTTTTCATCTTCTAATGTGATAAAAACATCATTTTCCCCCCAAGCCACTTTTTTTATCGCTGCAGGCGCTAATAACGTTACATCCCTTAGTTGAGACGCTTTATGCCATAAAGCATCTCGCACCACATTATTCTCAACAATATGACCTAAATGAGTCAAATTTTGTTCGTTAGCAGAAAATGTAATACGGCCAAAGCTGTCGTTATCCCAGACTTCCATACCACCGTAAGCTGAGGCTCGCATTTCTTTAATAGCTGACCAAACACCTAAGTGAGTAAGTAATTTCTCACTCGCTGCATTAATTGCCGACACTCTTAATGCGTAAGGTTCTACCGCTGAAAATGTGCATTTAGGGGGGGTATTTTCAACCACAGCGATACGTAGGCCACTGCCTTCTAAACCACAAGCCAGCGCAAGTCCAGCCATACCCCCGCCAGCGATAACCACATCAAATGATTGCATGTTATTAATTTCCTCTCTATTTCGTGGTTATTGGTGTGTAACCCAACCCAATGTTTGGCGCGCCAAAACATCGCGAGCGGGTGGCAACATTTCCATTGCCATTAAGCCTAAATTACGGCCAACAATCAGTGGTAAGCAACGGTTAGCAAATATGCGTACTAACCCATCGGTCATTGTGACGGTTTTGTCCCTATCGAGAGCCCGTATTTGTTGGTACTGACTTAACAACGAATAGCTGCCGATATCTTGATTATCAGCATGTGCATTCACCACCGTTTGAGCTAATTGCATAACATCACGGAGCCCTAAGTTAAAGCCTTGCCCTGCAATAGGGTGTAATGTTTGTGCTGCATTACCAACCAGTACCACTCGGTGGCTGACCGGTGTCAGTGCCTTGCGTAATACTAATGGGTAGCAATGACGCTTACCGGCCATCACAACCTCACCTAAACGCCAACCAAATGCTTGTTGTAGCCTGTGAATGAATGTTGCATCATCCCATGCATTAATGGCATCAGCTTGTTCTTGATGGTGGCACCAAACCAAAGAGCTACGCCCTTGTGACATAGGTAATAGTGCAAGGGGGCCAAATTCAGTAAAGCGTTCAAATGCTTGGCCTTTTGGGTCAACCGCCGTTTTCACATTAGCGATGATGGCTACTTGCCCATAATCATCCTGTTGCCATTGTATGTTACATGCTTTACCAATCGCAGAATGGCTACCATCAGCGGCAACCAATAATTGACCAGTTACTGTATCACCATTGTCCAAAGTCACGCTAACAGAGCCTTGTTCACGATGAACACTTTCGACTTTGGCGGGGCAGTATAATGTCACCCCCGGCGCTTTACGCAGAAGGGAGAATAAACGGGTTCCAGCCTCATGTAACTCAATCACATTACCCAATGCGGCAATATGATAATCTTTTGCGGCAATATTGACAAAACCCGCATGCCCTCTATCAGAAACATGAACGTGATTAATCGGTGTCACACAATCTGAGAATGCAGGCCACACCCCTATTTTTGATAAATACTGGCAAGTACCATGTGCTAATGCAATGGCTCTAGCATCAAACCCAGGGTGTTTGCCTTCCGGTAAAGCGGCCTCGATGAGTGAAACCGATAACTTTCCTTGGCTAAGGGAAGAAATAGCGAGTGCTAACGTCGCGCCCGCCATTCCGCCCCCCACGATAATCACATTCATGCGTTATTTCTTACCTTTATTAATAACTCTTTTTAAACCAAACGCTGTTTTGCTTGCAACATTAAAGCTTCTATTTCATCTGGGTCTTTCACGACCAGATCTGTCAGATTTTCGTTGCCCTCTGCAGTGATCACAATATCGTCTTCAATACGTATGCCGATACCACGGTATTGAGGAGGCACATCAGCATCTGGTGCAATATATAAACCAGGCTCGACGGTTAATACCATCCCAGGCTCAAGTATACGGTCTCTATCGGTCCCATAAAAACCGACATCATGCACATCTAGCCCTAACCAATGACTTAAACCATGCATAAAGAAAGCTTGATATGCTTTGTTTTCGATCAATTGATCGACATCGCCTTGTAAAATACCTAAGGCCACTAAGCCTTCGGTTTTGATACGCACAATCTGGCGAGTAACCTCATGCATACTCGTTCCCGGGCGATACAATTCTAATGCGGTATTTAGAGCTTTCAGCACGATATCGTAGACTTCGCGCTGAGCTTGGCTAAATTTGCCATTAACAGGAAATGTACGCGTAATATCCCCCGCATATCCCTCAAACTCTGCCCCTGCATCAATTAATACCAGCTCACCATCCTTCATTTGGCATTCATTTTCGGTGTAATGCAAAATACACGCGTTTTCACCGCTTCCAACAATAGAATTATAAGAAGGGAAACGTGCACCATGACGGGTAAATTCGTGCTCTAACTCACCGCATAACTGGTATTCATACATATTTGGCCGACAAGTTTCCATTGCTCGGATATGTGCAAGGGCTGAAATCCGCCCTGCCTCGCGCATCGTATTAATTTCTGCTTCCGATTTAAATAAACGCATTTCATGCACAATCGGACGCCAATCCACCATAGTTTCTGGCGCACGCAGATTACGACGGCTTCCCTTACGTAAAACATCTAGTGCATCAAAAACGAGTTTATCTGCGTAAGCAAATTCACCTTGAGCATGGTAAACCACATCTAATCCGTTGAGTAACTGATACAACTGCTCTTCAACTTCGTTAAATGGTAAGGCTTTATCAATGCCTAGCTTTTCAGGAGCGGCCTCTTGACCAAGACGACGCCCAAACCAAATTTCAGCTGTTAAATCGCGAACCCGATTAAAAAGAACAGTATGGCTATGTTTTTCATCACTTTTAATTAAGACTAATATAGCTTCAGGCTCGCTAAAACCGGTCAGATAAAGGAAATCACTGTGCTGACGATAAGGGTATTCACAATCCGCATTGCGCTGTGCAGGCGGGGCAGAAAAAATAATTGCTGCACTACCTGACTGCATTTTTGCCAATAATGCGTTACGACGAGAAATAAATTCCTGTTTATTCATACCGTTTTTGCCTTATTATCTGAATTATGATGTTGCTAATAGTATGCTAGCGAACAATACGCGCTGGCGACAATGACCCAAAGCTGGATAAGCCAGCTCTAAGTTCCCCTATTTTAGTGATAAAACAGAGCTCATGTGTAAAACTGACGCGATTAGAATTAATGAAGGATAGGCTTATTATTCTCAACCGCTGTTGGGCCTTTATTTGGCTCAACTAATGCGATATAACATAGCTGTACCGCAACCCTGACGTACTCAACCACTTCTTCTAGCGCTTGCTCAAGCTCTTCTTGGTCTTCGTCTTCGTCATACCCAAGCATTCCGATATTACGTAAATCTGTAATAACTTCTGCAATCTCTTTTTTATCCGCCAGTTTGGGTTGAGCCACCCCAACGCCTAATAAAAAGTGATTAACCCAACCCGCTAATGCGTCTGCATGGTCAAAAATAGAGGCGTCTTCATCAGGGAATAGCATAGTAAATGCAAATTCACTGTCATCTAGCGACTCAAAAGTGGTGTCAAATAAATCACGTAGTGGCTGTGAAATTGTTTGAGGAAATGCTAAACCATCGTTAGCAAGGTCATGGACTAATGTTTGCCAGCTATGATCACGGCTACCACCACAAATTAACCCCGTTATTAGACCATGGATTTCAGCTGCGGTAAGTGCTATTGAGTGCTGTTGTAACAGTTTGTCCAGTGTTTCATAGTTTGGTAAAGATTTTTGTATAGACATCTGAATTCGTCATGTTAGCTTATGATTCGTGATATGCTACCATCAAGGATAGCCGCTAGACCAGTATGCTTTTGTCTTATCTATTAATTGCGCCAAATATGTTGTATTTATGGCGAACATTATTCAGTATGGAGGTAACATGTCCGCACAACCTGTCGACATTCAAATTTTTGGGCGCTCACTGCGAGTCAACTGCCCTGCAGAACAAAAGGAAGCCCTTCTTGAGTCGGCTAAAGAATTAGAACAGCGCTTGCAGAACCTAAAAGATAGAAGCGGTGTCACCAATATGGAACAACTTATTTTTATCGTAGCATTGAACGTCTGTCACGAATTAGCACAAGAAAAGACAAAAACGCGTGATTATGCTTATAATATGGAAGAAAAGATAAAAATGTTGCAACATACTATTGAACAAGCGTTGCATGATCAGGTAAAAATTACTGAGAGGCAAGTATTGCCCCTAGAGTAAATTCGCTTATTAATCAGACACTAGTAGAAAAAAATATCCAAAATTAAGGTTGCATTTTAAATCTAGTTTTGTACAATGAAATCACTGGGTAACGAAAGTACTCAAACCAAATTTCTCTGAGATGCGCGTGAGTGGGCGAGTCCCCTGAGCCGATATTTCTACCAAACAGAATGTGGTTATTGCGCTGGTGAGCATGCCTGATTCGTTCAGGAAGCCTAAAGGTTGCTAAACTGCGTTCACCTTGAACCAAGGGTTCAAGGGTTACAGCCTACAACGGCATCTTGGAGACCCTCTACTGTATTCCTATTTACCTTTAATAACACACACCAATAATACAACGTCGTATTGATTCAGACGATTTACTTTTCTACAATAATTTTCGCCTTGCGATATACTCTAAATAGTTAATTATTTCCTATTGCTGATAGAGTAGGTTTTCATATGCAAGATGCCCTTTCCACACAACGCCAGCAAGTACGCCAATCCATCCGTCAGGCTCGTCGTCAATTAACCACGAAACAACAACAGTTAGCCGCTCAACTGGTCATGAAGAATGCCTTACAACACCCAAAGATTAACTCAGCGAAATGCATTGCTCTATTTCTCTCGTTTGATGGTGAAATTGATACTAGGCCATTAATTAGTGCACTGTGGGAACAAGGCAAACAGGTTTACCTTCCTGTTTTACACCCTTTCAGCCGCCATCATTTACTTTTTCTTCGCTATCACGCAAAAACACAGTTAGTCAAAAACCGCTTTAATATTGATGAACCCCCACTCAATGTACAAGATGTACTCCCTATAGAAAAACTGGATATCATGTTCATTCCCCTTGTGGCTTTTGATAGCCAAGGGCAGCGATTAGGAATGGGGGGTGGGTTTTATGATAGGACATTAGCTCATTGGCAACAAACCGGTTTTTACCCCATCGGCTTAGCCCATGATTGCCAGCAGGTCGAGGCACTTCCCGTAGCGCACTGGGATATTCCGTTACCTGAAATTATTACGCCACAAAAAATATGGCGCTGGTAATTAATACCTGCGCCATCATCATCAAGTAAAAGCAACCAATGCTAATTTAGAACAGCAAACGTGCTCGGATAGTGCCTGGCAGTGCTTTTAGCTTAGCTAAGGCATCATCTGTTTGACTTGGGCTCTGCGTTAACACATCGATCACCACATAGCCAACATTACCAGCTGTACGTAAATACTGCCCAACTACGTTGATATTATTCTCCGTAAATACTTGGTTAATGCTATTAAGAATACCTGGGCGGTTTTCATGAATATGCAAGAAACGGTTAGTATCCTCGGTATGTACTGGCAGTGAAACCTCAGGGAAGTTAACAGCAGATAACGTTGAACCATTATCTGAGTATTTTGCTAATTTACTTGCAACTTCTAACCCGATGTTTTCCTGAGCCTCTTCAGTCGAGCCACCAATGTGCGGTGTTAAAATCACATTGTCGAATTTAATTAATTCAGAGATAAACGGGTCGTTCGGGTCATTATTCGCCGCTGGCTCTGTTGGGAATACGTCAACGGCGGCACCTGATAAATGCTTGCTTTCCAGCGCAGCTGCCAATGCTGGGATATCCACCACTGTACCTCGAGAAGCATTAATAAAAATAGAACCCGGCTTCATACGGTCAAACTGCTCTTTAGCAAACATATTTTTGGTGCTTGCTGTTTCAGGTACATGTAAGCTCACGACATCACTCATATTAAGCAGTTCAGTTAAAGAACGGACCTGAGTTGCATTACCTAATGGCAATTTGTTTTCTATATCATAGAAGAAAACATTCATACCGATCCCTTCAGCTAAGATCCCCAACTGAGTACCAATATGACCATATCCAACAATTCCTAAACGCTTACCACGAGCTTCAAAGCAGCCTTTAGCTTGTTTTTCCCATATCCCACGGTGTGCTTGCATATTCGCTTCGGGAATACGGCGTAATAACAGTAATAGTTGACCTAACACCATTTCTGCAACGGAACGAGTATTGGAAAATGGCGCATTAAATACTGGAATACCGCGTTTTGCCGCAGCATCTAAATCAACTTGGTTAGTCCCGATACAAAAACAGCCGACTGCAACTAATTTCTCTGCTGCCGCAAAAACCTCTTCAGTAAGGTGAGTACGGGAACGGATACCAACAAAACGTGCATCTTTAATCGCTTTTTTTAATTCTTCGTCGGATAACGCGCTTTTGTGGTATTCAATATTGGTGTAACCTGCTGCTTTTAGGTTCTCAACCGCACTTTGATGCACACCTTCTAGCAGTAAAAATTTTATTTTGTCTTTTTGCAAAGATACCTTGACCATTTCCCCTACCCTATCATGAACGTACTAATAATTTATAACCGATGAATTTGCATGTTTGCTTCGCATTCTTCAAAGCACCTGTAAAAATCGACATCCACCCACCTTGAAGTATGCAGCTATACCAACATAACAAAAAACGGCGCAGTATCAATACAACCGTTTGCTTTATGGATACTAAAAATAGCAAAGAAAAAGAAGTTAAACGGTAGAAAATCAGGAGCAGTAACACAAAATAAGTTTTTTTCCTGCACAATGCGCATTAGTGTGAGATATATCACCAAAATAACGGGGTATTAAAAAAAATGAAATAAATTTCAAATCATCGATATTTATAAAACTGGTTAATTAATTTAGTGCTATCTCAGAAATAACACCCGCTCAATTCACAATCAAACATAAAAAAAGCCAGTAAATATGACATCTACTGACTTATTTTAAGACGCTGAATTTATCTATTTGTTATAACATAAATTATAACTTAATAGTTTTAACCCCTTCATCAGAGGTTCCCATTAATACGACGTCTGCACCACGGTTAGCAAATAGCCCAACAGTCACCACGCCAGCAATACCATTGATAGTATTTTCTAATGCAACAGGGTCTACAATGCTTAAATTATGGACATCTAAAATCACATTTCCGTTATCAGTTACGACATTTTGACGATATTCAGGGGTCCCCCCCAATTTCACCAACTCACGTGCCACATAGCTACGAGCCATAGGGATCACTTCAACGGGTAATGGGAACTTACCTAAAACATCAACTAATTTGGATTGGTCAACAATACAGACAAATGTTTTTGCAATAGCTGAAACAATTTTTTCTCTTGTTAAGGCTGCCCCGCCACCTTTAATCATATTCATATGATGGTCGACTTCATCAGCGCCATCGACATAAACATCTAATGAATCAACTTCATTACAGTCAAATACAGTGATCCCCAGTGATTTTAGCTTTTGGGTTGATGCTTCTGAACTGGATACCGCCCCTTCTATTTGCCCCTTCATCGTTGCCAAAGCATCAATGAAATGAGAAGCTGTTGAACCCGTTCCAACACCAACAATAGTACCCGGTTTAACGTAATCGAGTGCTGCCCAACCTACCGCTTTTTTTAATTCGTCCTGAGTCATGATCATGCCTTTTGCTAATTAATTGAGTCGTGATTAAGGTTATGAATAGCTAGTATATACCGGACACTGGCTAAGTTGCAGTATTGTTCTTTACATTTATGCCGTTGTTTTTGGGATTTATCTAGCAACAATAATATTTTCAAGTGTTATCACTAAAAATATGGCATAGTGATTTAAGGTTACTGCTCTTTGTTAATAACCCTAGCTGAGCTTTTACACTGAGTTGGAAATTCGCCTTGTGTGTTTTCCCCATCTATTTTTATGGAACAGCAAAGGTCAATAGCCTCGAATAGAATAACAATAAGGAGATCTTTTCGATGAAGCGCCCTGATTATCGCGCGTTACAAGCACTGGATGCCGTCATTCGTGAACGCGGCTTTGAGCGTGCGGCTCAGAAACTTTGCATCACACAATCTGCTGTTTCACAACGTATCAAGCAGCTAGAGAACCTGTTTGGGCAACCTTTACTTGTCCGCACTGTTCCGCCTCATCCAACAGAACAAGGGCAAAAACTGCTAGCGCTACTTCATCAAGTAGAACTATTAGAGGAACAATGGCTTGGCGATGAAAATGGGGGCTCAACACCACTTCTTCTGTCCCTTGCCGTTAACGCAGACAGCTTAGCAACTTGGTTGCTACCCGCGTTAAACCCAGTACTGGGTAATAGCCCTATTCGGCTAAATATACAAGTTGAAGACGAAACACGAACTCAGGAAAGGTTAAGGCGTGGTGAAGTCGTGGGTGCTATCAGTATTCAACCCCAAGCATTACCCGGCTGCTTAGTTGATAAACTCGGTGCTCTCGACTACATTTTTGTCGCTTCCCCTGACTTTGCCGCTAAATATTTCCCTGATGGTGTAACTCGTTCTTCATTACTTAAAGCCCCCGCGGTTGCATTTGACCATTTAGATGATATGCACCAAGCCTTTGTACAACAAAATTTTGGGCTATCACCGGGGAGTGTTCCTTGCCATATCGTAAATTCATCCGAAGCCTTTGTCCAACTGGCGAAACAAGGTTCAACTTGCTGCATGATCCCTCATTTGCAAATAGCAGATGAGCTGAAAAATGGTGAATTGGTTGATTTAACGCCGGGGTTATGCCAAAGGCGCATGCTGTATTGGCACCGGTTCGCACCTGAAAGCCGTACAATGAAGAGAGTAACCGACGCCCTATTGAAAACAGGGCGCCAAATGTTAAAACAAGAAGATGATATAGCCTCTGAAAATTAACGTTTCAACTCAAACACCACATCCACTTGGTCATTAAAATCAATACTCTGTTGTTCATAGGTCTCATCAACTTTGAGGTCTTGAGCAACAGAGGCTTTCATTGCCCCACCGTAATTTCTTGCAGCGATTGGATATGGCACCGCAGCTGGCGCATTATAGTTAATGCTATACACTGGGCCTAACTGAACATTAAAACCTTTCGCTAAGATATTGGCTTGTTCTGTCGCATTTTTAATCGCTTGAGACCGTGCTTCATCACGGTACTGTTGCGGGTTAGCAACACCAAACTGTACTGAGTTTATTTCATTAAGACCAGCTGCTAAAGCGCCATCTAATAAAGTATTCAGTTGATCAAGTTTTTTAACCTTAACTTCCACTGAGCGTGTTGCAGTATAACCTTCAATCGTCGATTTTTGCTTCACACTACTGTAATCGTATTTTGGCTGAGTACGCACATTAGCAGCATTAATATCTTGTTTTTCAATGCCATTTTTCTTCAAAAATTCAAAATACTCAGCGACTCGTTTATCAACACCCGCTTTAGCCGCAGCCGCATCTTTTGCTGTTACCTCGACCAAAATATTCAGTGTTGCCATATCAGGGGCTGCTTTTACGATTGCGTTCCCTGATGTCGTAATATGTGGGCCATTCGGTAGTGGATCGGCGAATGAGAAGCCCGGAACCGCAGCACCAGCTACCATAGTAGCAAAAACTAAAGACTTTAATTTCACAGAACCTCCCAATGATATTATTTATCGCTAAAAAAAGGATAGTTCATAACAAACTATCCCTCAATACAACTTAACAATATCACACTAAATAAAAAACGTAGTTCAGAATAATAAGAAACTGAAAGGCGTTTTCAATCTGTTGATGTAATATTGTCTTTTAAAACCCTTTTAAGCCTTGCAATGCTAACTGAACAGCAATAAACCACATAACACTACCAACAAATACGTTGATCAAGCGTTGTGAACGAGGTTTATTAAGTACAGGTGAAAACCATGCAGCTAATATAGCTAAAGCAAAAAACCAAACAAAGGATGCCGTCAGTGCACCTGCGGTAAACCAAGGCCGTAGCTGGCTTTCTAGTTGGCCACCTACGCTACCTAACACAACAAAAGTATCTAAGTACACGTGTGGGTTTAACCATGTCACGGCAAACAAAGTTACAATTACTTTCCACCGAGTAATCACTCGGTTTTCAACTTGAAGAATTGTCTCATCTGGGCTCATTGCAATACGGAATGCACCATAGCCATACCACAAAAGAAACAATACCCCAGCCCAAGTTATCAATTGCATTAATATTTCTGACTGACTCAGTAATGCACTACCACCAAAAACACCAGCACTAATTAAAACGGCATCACTTAAAGAGCATAACAATGCACTCATTAAATGAAACTGCTTACGACTTCCCTGCTGTAAAACAAATGCATTTTGTGGCCCTAATGGCAATATCATTGCTGCACCCAATAATATCCCCTGAAAATAAATCGTAATCATGCATAAATTCCAAATAGTTATTCAATTTATATGCGGAATATTAGCGAGAAACAATTATTAGCGGAAATGATTTACTCTAATGGGTCATAAGTCAGACTTATGGCATTTAACTTAATTAAGCTAGATTTTCTGTCATAAATGCCAATGCCATATTGGTATATTAAAAACAAAAATGGAGCCAAATTGGCTCCATTTTTAAATATTAATGCAAATTACTCTGCTGATACTTTATTCGTTGCTGTATCTTGTTTGTATAAATGGACATCCATTTGTGGGAATGGAATACCAATTTGGTGCTTATCTAAGGCACGCTTGAATTCTTCTAGCAGATCCCAATACACTGGCCATGCATCCCCATTTGTCGTCCAAAAACGCACTACGTAATTTAATGAAGATGGCGCCATATCATGTAAACGTATCGTGACCCCTTTGCTGTGCTGAATACGTTCATCAGCCGCAACAATATCACCTAATACTTTTTTCACGGTATCAATATCAGAGTCATAAGCCACCCCGACAATGATATCTTGACGACGGTTAGGTTCACGTGAGGTGTTAATTATGTTATCAGCAATTATTTTGCCATTTGGAATAACAATAATGCGGTCATCAACTGTTTTTAGTGTAGTTGAGAATATTTGCACATTTTGCACCGTGCCTTCAACCGCACCTATAGTGACATACTCCCCCGCTTTTAATGGCCTAAATATTACCAGTAATACACCAGCAGCAAAGTTACCGAGTGAATTTTGTAATGCCAAACCAACCGCTAAACCTGCCGCCCCCATTACCGCAATAACAGAAGCTGTCTGTACACCAATTTTGCCTAATACCGCGATTAAGGTAAACGCAACAATCGTATAGCGAACTATTGCAGATAAAAAATCACTCACTGTAGCGTCAATGCCTTTCATCGTCATTACGCGATGCAAACCGCGCCCGACTGCTTTTGCTACCATCATACCGACTATGAGGATAACAATAGCTGACACGATGTTCACCACATACTGAACTAACAGATCTTGGTTTGCCACAAACCAATTCGTTGCATTATTCAACGCCCCTGTAACATCATCAGTATTCATATATATATGCCCTTTTGGATCTCATTATCAATATCAACCCTAGCCATTTAAGTTTCTAATAAAAAGTTTAATAGCTAGCTATACCCTGAAAATAATAGCGATAATTTATAGAAATACAAAACAAATCACTAAAAAAATTATTTTTTCCCATTTTCAATAACAAAAACACGGTAATCTTTTAACATTAAAAGAAAGTCATCGATACCGCAAAATGCAATACTTTCATTATCGTAATAACTCATTCCCTCTTCTAGGCCATCTGTTTCAAAGAATAATTGATTAGCTCGGATCATCACCTCTTCATCATCAAGTAACAGTGTATATTCATGACCAATAAGCTCCCACTGCTTTTCACTGCCCTTGACTTTTTTATAATTATCTTCGATAGCATCTAACAGACTAAGGTTATTTTTAACCTCTTCATTAAGCCAATATCCAATAGCCTCATGATCCATCGAGAATTTAGCGGAGATAGCTCCGGTGATATCTTGGAAAAATTGGTAGTCCATATGCAATACCTCTACTCTTTGCGTCATTATGACCAGTATAACGTGAGACAATCACGTTTGTTGAGAGGTATTACCTGCTCGCTGAAAGAAAATTCGATAAAACACCAATTTCAACACTATAATTTTTATATTCACTTAATATTAAATGACTAAAAAATGATAATAACCTCTGTTTAGATTATAGGAGTTCCAATGATCAACCGCTTAGACCATTTAGTCCTAACAACCACTCACCTTGATGCCTGCCTTGATTTCTACCAGCGTGTATTAAAGATGTCAGTGATGACCTTTGGTGAACAACGCTATGCCCTGCAATTCGGTCAGCAAAAAATAAATATTCATCAATATGGAAAGGAATTTGAGCCGAAAGCACATTTACCCGTTCCCGGCGCATTAGACCTGTGTTTTATTAGCGATATCCCCCTTGAACAGGTACAGGCACACATCGAACAACAAGGTGTAAAAATTGTAGAAGGGCCAGTGAAACGTACTGGTGCAGTGGGGCCAATTATGTCAATTTATTTACGCGACCCTGACTTAAACCTAATTGAAATTTCACAATACATTTAACTCAATATTCTGCAATAGAGACAAAAAAGGCCCCTAAATTAGGAGCCTTTACGGTTAATATAAAAAGTGGCTTAAACCGCTGTTTGGAAAATCACGCCATCCGCTTTTTCGGTATATTGTGATAATTGGTCAAAGTTCAAGTAACGGTATGTATCCGCTGCTGTTTCGTCGACTTTATCCATAAATTGCTGGTACTCTGCAGGCGTTGGTAAACGGCCTAACAATGAAGCAACTGCAGCAAGCTCAGCTGATGCAAGATACACATTCGCCCCTGTTCCTAAACGGTTAGGGAAGTTACGGGTTGATGTCGAAACAACCGTTGCCCCATCCGCCACACGCGCTTGGTTACCCATACACAGTGAACAGCCTGGAACTTCAATCCTTGCACCACTCTTACCAAACACACTGTAATAACCTTCTTCGGTTAATTGTGCTGCATCCATCTTAGTGGGTGGAGCAACCCATAAGCGGGTTGGTAACTGGCCTTTGTGAGAATCCAATAATTTACCTGCTGCACGGAAGTGACCGATGTTTGTCATACAAGAACCGATAAACACTTCATCAATTTTCTCGTTTTGGACATCAGACAGTAAACGTGCATCATCAGGGTCATTTGGTGCACACAAAATTGGCTCTTTAATATCGTTTAAGTCAATTTCAATCACTGCAGCATATTCTGCATCTGCATCGCCTTCGAGCAGTTGCGGATCAGCTAACCAACTTTCCATACCTTTAATACGACGTTCGATAGTGCGGCGGTCGCCATAACCTTCAGCGATCATCCATTTCAATAAAACGATATTCGATTGCAAGTATTCAGTGATTGGCGCTTTATCTAATTTAATAGTACAACCCGCGGCTGAACGTTCTGCTGAAGCATCAGCTAATTCAAACGCTTGTTCAACTTTCAGTTCTGGCAAACCTTCGATTTCTAAAATACGACCTGAGAAAATATTTTTCTTACCTTTTTTCTCAACAGTCAGAAGGCCGTCTTTAATCGCATACAAAGGGATGGCATGAACAAGGTCACGTAATGTGATACCTGGTTGCATTTCACCTTTGAAACGAACTAAAACAGACTCAGGCATATCCAGAGGCATTACCCCTGTTGCCGCTGCGAACGCAACTAGCCCTGACCCTGCTGGGAATGAAATACCAATAGGGAAACGCGTATGTGAGTCACCACCTGTACCGACGGTATCAGGCAAGAGCATACGGTTTAACCAAGAGTGGATAATACCGTCGCCCGGACGCAGAGAAACACCACCACGGTTCATGATGAAATCCGGTAATGTATGGTGCGTAGTAACGTCAACAGGTTTTGGATACGCCGCAGTGTGACAGAATGACTGCATCACTAAGTCAGCAGAAAAACCAAGGCAAGCTAAGTCTTTTAGCTCATCACGTGTCATTGGGCCTGTTGTATCCTGTGAACCTACTGACGTCATTTTTGGCTCACAATACTCACCTGGGCGGATACCCGGGCGACCACAAGCACGACCAACCATTTTCTGTGCCAATGAGAAACCACGGTTGCTTTGAGCTACAGATTTCGCATGACGGAATACATCAGTTGCTTCTAAACCTAATGATTCGCGAGCCTTGTTAGTTAAACCACGGCCAATAATCAATGGAATACGGCCACCGGCACGGACTTCATCAATTAAAACATCCGTTTTTAATTCAAATGTTTCAAGCAGCTCACCTGTTTCATGGTTGCGTACTTCACCTTTAAATGGATAGATATCAATAACATCACCCATATTTAGTTTAGACACATCCACTTCAATCGGTAACGCACCAGCATCTTCCATCGTATTGAAGAAGATTGGGGCAATTTTGCCGCCTAATACTACCCCACCACCACGTTTATTTGGCACAAATGGGATATCATCACCCATAAACCACAGCACGGAGTTAGTGGCTGATTTACGAGAAGAACCGGTACCGACTACGTCACCCACGTAAGCTAATGGGAAGCCTTTCTTATTTAGCGCGTCGATTTGCTTGATTGGGCCAACATTGCCCGCATCGTCTGGTTCAATACCATCGCGCGCATTTTTCAGCATGGCTAAAGCGTGTAGAGGGATATCAGGACGTGACCATGCATCCGGAGCTGGAGATAAGTCATCAGTATTCGTTTCGCCAGTGACTTTAAAAACAGTCACGGTCATTTTTTCTGCTAATGCAGGGCGCTGTTTGAACCACTCAGCATCAGCCCATGATTCAATAACTTGTTTCGCATGCGCATTTCCAGCTTTCGCTTTTTCTTCTACGTCGTAGAAGTTATCAAACATTAATAATGTATGGGAAAGGGCTTTCGCTGCGATAGGCGCTAATTTAGCATCATCAAGAGCTTCAATTAGTGCATGGATGTTATATCCGCCCTGCATGGTACCTAGTAATTCAATGGCTTTTTCAGGGGAGATAAGAGAAGAGGAAGTTTCGCCTTTAGCAATTGCGGCTAAAAATCCAGCTTTTACGTACGCTGCTTCATCAACACCAGGGGGGACGCGGTTGGTTAGCAGGTCTAACAAGAAATCTTCTTCACCTTTGGGTGGGTTTTTTAGTAACTCTACCAGTGCAGCTACTTGTGACGCATCTAATGGCTTAGGGACAATCCCTTGAGCGGCACGCTCGGCTACGTGCTTACGGTATTCTTCTAGCACGACGTTCTCCTCGCTTCTTTGTTATTTATATACCCGGCTGTCTGCACCTTACTGATAAAAATATCATCCGGTGCCAGGTCAGAGGAATTTGCTCGCATAATCTCAATGGCGGTAAAATTATGTCCAGCTTCGGGCTCTCAGCATAGCAGAATTTAAACGCAATGTTAATTCATTCACAAGAAAGTAACATTTATCTACTAACTTCATGCCTTAACACTTAATTACGGGTTATTTTTTAGCTTAAGAGATTATAAATCTTTATAAAAAGCTGAAAAAACCATACTTTTTATAATGCATTTCGCTGATTAAAGCACCCTCTTTTATGGCTTTTTCCTTTGGGTATCACAAATTATATTTATTATCGTAATTTTATTTACATTACTAATTGATAAGGTAAATCATTACGATTGGTTTTAATCTATTTAAAGGATTTTATTGATTTTATTAACCTTTTATTCCAAGTAAATTTCCGAAGCGGTCAATAAACTGGCACATGTGGTTGTTATCATCGATTAACATTGGCCCTCGATATAATTTTGCTCCTAACTGAGTGAAATGTTCACAGGCCAAATTAAAATTATCGACTTGCCAATAAAGCACAGTGCCTTTACTGCTTAATTTCTACTTCTGATGCTCCATTAAAAACCTTTGCGTTACCTTTATTTGGCATTTCAATTAAAGTCCTATTTCCTATTTGAATGCCATTTTTATGTACAAGGATATTTTTGTGGGTCAATTAAAAATTTCCAGCCGAGCGGTTTTTCAATCTCCGCAATGTTTTTTCTGAAGGTAATTAAATTATTTTCAATTAATATTTGTTTAGATTTTAATAAATAATTGAACTGAAACATGTGACTAGTTGTTTATATTCACAAAAACAAAAAAAAGCCAACATGTTTCCACATTGGCTTCAATTCGCTTTGGTGATAAACAGCATACTAGAGATACTGTTTATCAGTGCAGTTAAAGAAAATTATTTTTTCTTTTTCGCTTTAGCGTTTGGTAAATCAGTAATGCTACCTTCGTAAATTTCAGCAGCCATACCGATTGATTCGTACAGTGTTGGGTGCGCGTGGATAGTTAATGCTAAATCTTCGGCATCACAACCCATCTCAATTGCTAGGCCGATTTCACCCAGTAATTCACCACCGTTGACACCGACAACAGCACCACCAATAACACGGTTAGATTGCTTGTCGAAAATCAGTTTAGTCATACCTTCTGAACAATCAGATGCGATTGCACGGCCTGATGCTGCCCATGGGAAAGTCGCAACTTCATAGCTGATATTTTGCTCTTTCGCTTCTTTCTCAGTTAAACCAACCCATGCAACTTCTGGCTCAGTATAGGCAATAGAAGGAATAACTTTCGGGTCAAAGTAATGTTTCAGACCAGAGATAACCTCAGCGGCAACGTGACCTTCATGCACACCTTTATGCGCTAACATTGGCTGACCAACGATATCACCGATAGCGAAAATATGTGGCACGTTAGTGCGCATTTGTTTATCCACATGGATAAAGCCACGATCATCAACTTCGACGCCTGCTTTGCCTGCATCCAAGTTTTTACCGTTAGGAACACGGCCGATAGCCACTAATACCGCATCATAACGTTGTGGTTCTGCGGAAGCTTTTTTACCTTCCATCGAAACGTAGATACCGTCTTCTTTCGCTTCAACTGCTGTTACTTTAGTTTCTAACAGTAGGTTGAATTTTTTACTGATTTGTTTGGTGAATACTTTAACCACATCTTTGTCAGCCGCTGGGATGACTTGGTCAAACATTTCAACCACATCGATTTGAGAACCCAGTGCATGATACACAGTCCCCATTTCTAAACCGATAATACCACCACCCATCACCAGCAGACGCTCAGGAACTTCAGTCAGTTCTAATGCATCTGTTGAATCCCAAATACGTGGGTCTTCATGTGGGATAAATGGTAATTGAATTGGACGGGAACCTGCAGCAATGATTGCGTTATCGAAATTGATAGTCGTACTACCATTTTCGCCTTCAACAACCAGAGTATTAGCGCCTGTAAATTTACCGAAGCCATTAACCACGTTAACTTTACGGCCTTTAGCCATACCAGCTAGACCGCCAGTCAGCTGATTAATCACTTTTTCTTTCCATAAACGAACTTTGGAAATGTCAGTTTTTGGCTCACCAAAAACAATACCGTGCTCAGCTAAAGCTTTTGCTTCTTCGATCACTTTTGCAACATGCAATAAAGCTTTTGAAGGGATACAGCCAACGTTTAAACAAACCCCACCAAGCGTTGAATAACGTTCTACTAAAACAGTTTCTAAACCTAAGTCAGCGCAACGGAAAGCCGCAGAATAACCTGCAGGGCCTGCACCAAGCACAACGACTTGGGCTTTAATTTCAGTACTCATCATGACCTCTTTTTGTTTTGTCCAGCGGTACTGCTGAATAAACGATTTTCCACTGGAAAAGTACACACCGAGAGCAGTTTACAGAATTGTTAACACCCTGAAAAGGCTCATTTCGTGATGTAACTCCCAACCTTTCGTAGCAGCAGCAAAAAATTCTGTCTCAGCCTAAATAAAGCAGACCGGCCTATAAGCCGGTCTTATTATTTACATCACTAAGCGGCGAATATCGCTCATTAATTGCCCTACTAAGGTAATGAAGCGAGCTCCATCAGCGCCATCAATAACACGATGGTCAAAGGACAGTGACATAGGCAGGATCAGGCGAGGAACAAACTCACTACCATTCCAAACTGGTTTCATTGCAGAACGTGACAGCCCCATAATCGCAACTTCTGGTGCATTCACAATTGGTGCAAAGCCGGTTGTTCCGATACCACCAAGGCTAGAAATAGTGAAACATCCGCCTTGCATATCAGATGCAGTCAGTTTACCTGCACGTGCTTTCTTAGAAACTTCCATCAGTTCGCGAGATAACTCTAAAATGCCTTTTTTGTTAACGTCTTTAAAGACAGGAACAACTAAGCCATTTGGTGTATCAACTGCAATACCGATGTTGATGTATTTTTTCAGGAATAAACGCTGCGCATCTTCAGAAATCGAGCTATTAAAGCGTGGCATTTCTTCCAGTGCGCGAGCAACGGCTTTCATGACAAATACCAGTGGGGTAATTTTCACGCCAAGCTGTTTTTTCTCTGCTTCTTTATTTTGTTGCTTACGGAATTCTTCAACTTCTGTGGTATCTACTTCTTCCATTAGCGTAACATGCGGGATCATCACCCAGTTACGGCTCAGGTTAGCACCAGAGATTTTTTGAATACGGCCCAGTTCAACTTCTTCGACTTCACCGAATTTGCTGTAATCCACTTTTGGCCACGGCAACATGCCTGGTAAACCACCACCAGCTGCTGCTGGAGACTCTGCGCGTTTAACCGCATCTTTCACGTAAGCTTGAACGTCTTCACGCAGGATACGACCTTTACGACCTGTACCTTTTACTTTCGCTAAGTTAACACCAAATTCACGCGCTAAGCGACGAATAACTGGCGTTGCATGTACATATGCATCGTTTTCAACGAATTCATTTTTGCTATCAGCGGCTTTAGCTGGAGTAGCCGCCGCAGGAGCTGGCGTTGCTGCTTGAGCAGGTGCTGATGCTTGAGGTGCTGGTGCCGCAGCACCCGCAACTTCAAAAGTCATAATCAGCGAGCCAGTTTTCACTTTGTCGCCAGTCGCAATTTTGATTTCTTTAACAGTTCCCGCAAATGGTGCAGGCACTTCCATTGATGCTTTGTCGCCTTCAACCGTAATGATTGATTGCTCAGCTTCAACGGTGTCACCCACTTTAACCATCACTTCGGTAACTTCAACTTCATCGCCACCAATATCTGGAACATTAACATCTTTAATTGCTGAAGCTGCTGGAGCAGCTGGTGCCGCCGTTTCAGAAGCTGGAGCTGCTGCTGGCGCTGCGCCTGCCACTTCAAAGACCATAATTAGCGAGCCAGTTTGTACTTTGTCGCCAGTCGAGATCTTGATTTCTTTAACAGTACCTGCAAATGGAGCAGGTACTTCCATCGAAGCTTTATCACCTTCAACAGTAATCAATGATTGCTCAGCTTCAACGGTGTCACCGACTTTTACCATGATTTCGGTAACTTCAACTTCATCACCACCGATATCTGGTACAGCAACGTCTTTTGACGCTGCTGCGCTTGGTGCTGCCGTTGGAGCCTCTGCAGGTGCTTCTGCTGGAGCAGGTGCTGCTGCACCCGCTTCTGCTTCAAACAGCATAATCAATTTACCGGTTGTGACTTTATCACCAACTGCAATTTTAATTTCTTTAACCACACCCGCTTGTGGAGATGGGACTTCCATAGAAGCTTTATCACCTTCAACGGTAATAAGCGATTGCTCAGCTTCTACTTTATCACCCACTTTAACCATCACTTCGGTGACTTCAACTTCATCAGCACCGATATCTGGCACTTTGATTTCAATAGACATTGATTTTTACCTCTTATGCCAAACGTGGGTTAACTTTATCTGGGTTGATGTTGTATTTTTTGATCGCTTCTTCAACGACCTTAACATCAATCTCACCACGTTTAGCTAATTCACCTAATGCTGCAACGATCACATAGCTAGTATCCACTTCAAAGTGGTGACGTAAGTTTTCACGGCTATCTGAACGACCGAAGCCATCTGTACCCAGAACACGGTAGTCACTTGCTGGTACATAAGTACGAACTTGTTCAGCAAACAGTTTCATGTAGTCAGTTGACGCTACTGCTGGTGCATCGTTCATCACTTGTGCGATATATGGAACACGTGGAGCTTCAGATGGGTGTAGCATATTCCAACGCTCACAGTCTTGGCCATCACGCGCCAATTCAGTAAATGAAGTCACGCTGTATACATCAGAGCCGATGCCATAATCTGCAGACAGAATATCCGCCGCTTCACGCACATGACGCATCATAGAACCTGAACCTAACAACTGAACTTTGCCTTTACTACCTTCAACTGAAGCCAGTTTATAGATACCTTTACGGATACCTTCTTCTACACCTTCTGGCATTGCGGGCATATGATAGTTTTCGTTCAGAGTCGTGATGTAGTAATACACGTTCTCTTGTTTTTCACCGTACATGCGCTCTAAACCGTTTTGCATGATTACAGCAACTTCATAAGCAAATGCTGGGTCATAAGAAATACAGTTAGGGATTGTCAGTGATTGAATATGGCTATGGCCATCTTCGTGTTGTAAACCTTCACCATTTAGCGTTGTACGACCTGAAGTACCACCAATCAAGAAGCCACGTGCTTGTTGGTCACCCGCTGCCCACATTAAGTCACCAATACGTTGGAAACCAAACATTGAGTAGTAGATATAGAATGGGATCATCGGCAAGTTGTTAGTGCTGTAAGATGTTGCAGCAGCTAACCAAGAAGAACCTGCGCCCAATTCATTGATACCTTCTTGCAGGATTTGGCCTTTCGAATCTTCTTTATAGTATGCGACTTGTTCTCTGTCTTGTGGTGTGTATTGCTGGCCTTTCGGGCTATAAATACCAATTTGACGGAATAGACCTTCCATACCAAAAGTACGCGCTTCATCAGCGATAATTGGCACTAAACGCTCTTTGATAGACTTGTTTTTCAACATAACGTTCAATGCACGAACGAAAGCGATCGTGGTCGAAATTTCTTTCGATTGTTCTTCTAATAATTGGCTGAAATCTTCCAGTGCAGGGATTTCCAGCTTCTCATCAAAAGTTGAACGACGAGCTGGTAAATAACCACCCAGCGCTTGACGGCGCTCGTGCAGATATTTGTATTCCTCTGAATCTTTTTCAAAAGTAACGTAAGGCAGTTTTTCGATTTGCTCATCAGCGACTGGAACATTGAATTGATCACGGAAATGACGAACGCCATCCATGTTCATTTTTTTCACTTGGTGCGCAATGTTTTTACCTTCTGCTGTTTCACCCATACCATAACCTTTAATGGTTTGAGCTAAGATAACAGTTGGTTTGCCTTTGGTTTCTTGTGCTTTTTTGAATGCTGCATACACTTTCTTCGGATCATGACCACCGCGGTTCAGTGCCCAAATCTCATCATCAGTCATATCTTTAACTAATGCAGCCGTTTCAGGGTAGCGGTTGAAGAAGTGCTCACGGACATATGCGCCATCACGTGATTTAAAGGTTTGGTAGTCACCGTCTAAGGTTTCGTTCATCAGTTGAACAAGTTTGCCACTCGTATCTTTACGCAGCAGTTCATCCCAACGGTCGCCCCACATCACTTTGATAACTTGCCAGCCAGCGCCACTAAAGACACCTTCTAATTCGTTAACAATTTTACCGTTACCTGTAACTGGGCCATCCAGACGTTGCAGGTTACAGTTAATAACGAAAACTAAGTTATCTAATTGATCACGTGTTGCAATAGTAATTGCACCTTTAGATTCTGGCTCATCCATCTCACCATCACCAAGGAATGCATACACACGCTGAGCGGATGTATCTTTCAGACCACGGTTGTTTAGGTATTTCAGGAATTTAGCTTGATAAATAGCATTAATTGGCCCCAGCCCCATTGATACGGTTGGGAACTGCCAGAAATCAGGCATTAATTTAGGGTGCGGGTAAGAAGACAGACCATTGCCGCCAATTTCTTGACGGAAATTGTTCATTTGCTCTTCAGTTAGACGACCTTCTAAGAAAGCACGTGCGTAGATCCCCGGAGAGATATGACCTTGGAAAAATACTAAGTCACCGCCATCATTGTTATTATGAGCGCGGAAGAAGTGGTTGAAGCATACTTCATATAAGGTTGCTGATGACTGGTAAGAAGCCATATGGCCACCCAGTTCTAAGTCTTTTTTAGAAGCCCGCAGAACAGTCATTACTGCGTTCCAGCGAATTGCCGAGCGAATACGGCGCTCTAAATCCATGTTACCAGGGTATGCCGGCTCATCTTCAACAGCAATTGTGTTGATGTAATCAGAACGACCAGATGCACCAGCGGCAATATTAACACCGCCTTTACGCGCTTCGCTTAATACCTGTTCGATAATAAACTGAGCACGATCAACACCTTCTTCACGGATGACCGATTCAATCGCCTGTAGCCAGTCGCGAGTTTCAATCGGATCCACGTCATTTTTTAGCATATCTGACATGGTGTATTCCTTATCTGTTATCTATTTTATATGGTTATATGGAGCCTATCTTCCTGCCATTTTCCCAATATGACTAAAAATAGCGGGAAGATAGGCCCTGATGTAGTTGCCGCTTTAACTCTCATTTAGAGTATTCACAATAATATAGACGCAGCAGTCAGGATCTATATTATTAATTTAAATCAGGATGTTGCTGTAACCGACGTAAAGAACGTTCTCGTCTTGTCTGTTCACGGCTGATATCCAATAACAAATCTTCGATAAAAGCTAAATGACGATGAGAAGCTTCACGCGCTTTTTCTGGCTCTCTTGCCATTATAGCTGCAAAAATCTGGGCTCTATGTTCACTAACTGCTTTATACATTTCTTTACGGGTATATAAGAACTCAAAATTCTGACGAATATTTTGTTCTAGCATTGGGATCATGCAACGCAATAGGTGTAATAGCACAACATTATGGGCAGCTTCCGTCACAATTAATTGATATTGCAATACGGCATCTGACTCAGCTTCTAGGCCGCCATTTTCTTGTGCTGTCTTAATTAGTTCATAGCTTTGCCGAATTCGTTCAAGATCCTCTTCTGTGCCGCGAAGTGCAGCATAATAAGCTGCAATACCTTCGAGAGCATGGCGAGTTTCAAGCAGATCGAATTGAGATTCGGGATTACCTTCAAGTAGTTGGGCTAAAGGATCACTGAAGCTTTGCCACATTTTCTTTTGAACGAAAGTGCCGCCACCTTGGCGACGAGATAGAAGCCCTTTAGCTTCTAACGTTTGAATTGCTTCACGCACTGATGGCCTAGATACGTCGAATTGCTTGGCAAGTTCACGCTCAGGAGGCAGCTTTTCGCCGGGCCGTAGTGTCCCTTCGAAAATAAGATGTTCGAGTCGTTGCTCTATCACATCTGATAACTTTGGTTGGCGAATTTTACCGTAAGTCATAATCTGCCATATTCATTAGTGAGTAATTATTGATTAGGTATTACCCAGTGTTAATTGGTAATACCAATTTTCTTATGGGGTAATAAAGTAACAAAGTATTCACTATCTGTCCATAAAGACCTTGCGCTAAATCATAAAATCCTGCAAATCTTAACAATTTTTTTTAATATTTAGCATGATTTGATAACTTAATAACCAATCACATATGAATATTTTTAACATTAAAACCGATTTTTTATGCTAAAAAACAAAAGCTGAAGCGTTAAAGTAAGTCATTCTTTAAATTTAAATTCATATTTTCTGAATAAGTAATCGACAATAAAAACCAACCTATATTCAGGCTCTAAAAAACACTATCTATTGTAATGAAAATGTTAACAAAAGAGTTAACCCTGACTTAAGTGAAACACAGTGTGTTGATAACACACTTTTTTTACCATAAAACTTCAGAATAAAATGGAAGTAATGAATAGAATAACACGCTAATATTTCAATATTGCGGATAGGCGCAAGCCTATTTATTTAGTTTAATCATGGGGCGACAAAAATAATGACATTTTACCGCCCTCCGATTCTACTAACCCTTTGATCTAATTAATTTTAACAGTAAAAGAAAGGCCAATTTATACTTTACTTTCAACAAAGCGCATTGATAAATCCATTGCTTTAATATGCTTAGTCAATGCCCCTACAGAAATAAAATCAACCCCTGTTTCCGCGAATTCCTTTATTGTATTTAATGTAACATCCCCTGAGACCTCAAGTGCTGCTTTCCCTGCGGTGAGTACTACGGCTTCTTTCATCATCATTGAAGTGAAGTTATCTAACATAATGATGTCAGCCTCTGCCTTCAAAGCACGTAATAGCTCAGCTAAACTTTCAACTTCGATCTCAATCGGTACATCAGGGTGAGCTTGGCGAGCTAACTCAACAGCGCGCTCAACAGACCCTGCGGAGATAATATGGTTCTCTTTTATTAGATAAGCGTCAGACAACCCTAGTCGATGGTTAAAACCACCGCCCATCAGCACAGCATACTTTAAAGCGGTTCTCAGCCCAGGTATGGTTTTACGGGTATCAAGCAGTTTAGCTTTCGTCCCCTCGATTTGTTTCACATACTGCGCGGTTACACTTGATACCGATGAAAGTGTTTGAATAAAGTTCAACGCAGTACGTTCGCCAGTTAATAAAATTTGTGATGGGCCATGCATCTCACACAATACTTGGTTTGGCGTAACAACTTCGCCATCTTGTACTTTCCAGTCAATTTTGACTTGCCCCCCTAGTTGAAGAAACACCTCTTCTAACCATTGTTTCCCGCAAAAGACCCCATTTTCACGAGTGATAATGCGTGCAGTCGCTTGAGTATCCGCATTCAATAACTGACCTGTTATATCCCTTTTATAATCAATGACCTGACCTAAATCTTCTTTCAGAGCAACACCAACCATAAATGGAATATCCGTATCCAATCTTGCCTGAAGAATTGTACGTCTTTGCTGTTCATCATAACGTCGTATAGGCATTTATAACTCCAAAATATGCACCCGTCTTATTTTATCTATGCTAATCTTTTCATTCGCAGATAACGAGTATTAACAAAAAAGAAAAGAGAATACTATGGATAACGATATGAAAATACATGATGGTTGGCTAAATAATGTGACTCATATCCCTTCCCCACACCACGACCAACGCCCTGAGAATGTTATTCCTTCTCTTTTGGTTATCCATAATATTAGCCTCCCCCCCGGTAGGTTTGGTGGACCTTATATTGATCAACTCTTTACAGGGAAGTTAAACCCTAAAGAACACCCCTTTTTTGAAGAAATCAAACACCTTCGTGTTTCTGTACACTGCTTAATACGCCGTGATGGTGCGATCGTTCAATATGTACCTTTTCATTTACGAGCTTGGCATGCAGGGCAATCTAGCTACCAAGGCAAAGAAAAATGTAATGATTTTTCAATTGGCATTGAGCTGGAAGGTACAGATTTTGAACCATTCACTGAAGCGCAATACCAGTCTCTTGCCCAACTAACCCAGTTGCTTATTTCTGTGTACCCATTAATTAAACATAATATTACTGGTCACAGTGATATAGCCCCTGAAAGGAAAACAGACCCAGGCCCATTTTTCGATTGGCAAAAATATAAAAATAAATTAAAACGTTAATAGTTATTATACTTAATTAACAGCTAATATTTTTATTTTAATATATATTAGCTGTTAATAGCACCGCACTTATCTTATATAACAATTCATTACCTAACACTGTTTTAAAAGCAATTCTTTTTTTATTGCGAAGCCACTCGAAAAAAATAATGTAACGCATCCTTTCACACTACAAAACTTACAAAACGCTTTCTATTTTTTTATTTATCGATAAGTTTATTAAAAAAAATTAATTATGATTAAACCTCACTAAACAAAAGAGGTTTTAATTATGAATCAGCAAGGTTTTTCTCTTATCGAAATAATGGTAGTCATCGCAATCATTTCTATACTTAGTGCTATTGCTATTCCTGGTTATCAAGGGTATATGCAAAAAGCTGCGATGACAGATGTACTACAAATGGTGCTCCCCTATAAAAGTAGTATAGAACTGTGTAGTTTTGAGCAAGGAAGTTTATCACAATGTAATAATGGAAATAATAACATACCTACTAATATAACAGGAAAGTACATTAGTAAAATAGAAGTAAAGTCTGGGGTTATTAAATTAACGGGTGATAAGTCACTATCAGCACTTAATATAACCTTAACACCGTCAATCCCAGCAAATAGCATGCCTTTTAAATGGTCAGTTCTTTGTGAAAGTAAAACTGATGCAAATTTAAAATCATTATGTGAAAAGACATTTGTATTTTAATTAGGAGTTTTCATGAACACACTCAAGGACAAGCAATATATTTTAAAAGAGTTAAAAAATATATGTGATAGAAACTATATGATCATAATTGATTATAATCACAAAAGGTTATCTATCGCTGTCGCAAAAAAGCCTAATGACAATTTAATTGCCACACTAAAATTTATTGCAAGTGTACCCGTTTGCTACGATATTTGGCCAAAAGAGAAAATCGACCATTATTTCAACAGTGAAATACATCAAATAAAAGAAGAAGAGACTCAATATCAACCTAAAGAGGCTGAGTCCCTTAATGTTAGCTCACCCGCTGTTGATTTTGTTGAGGACCTACTAAAAACCGCTGTTCATAAACGTTCATCGGACATCCATCTTGAACCTACCAAACAAGGGTTAAAGATTAGGTTGCGGGTTGATGGGAAATTATATTTTATCCCTTCCCCACCATATGAAATTAACAATGAAATCATTGCTCGTATAAAAATACTCGCAAAAATGAATATCGCAGAAAAACGGCGTCCACAAGATGGGCAAATGAGTTGGTATTTTGATGGGAAAAATTACAGTATCCGCCTATCAAGTATTCCAACTCTTCATGGTGAAAAACTAGTATTACGCATTTTGAATACACAGTTAAAATATTCTTTAGAGCACATTGGGATGTGCTCTTCCCTTCTTTCTTCACTACAAGACTATCTAAATCAGCCACAAGGGTTAATTTTAGTTACAGGCCCTACAGGTAGCGGTAAAACAGTAACGTTGTATAGTGCCCTTGAATATTTAAATAAGTCCTCTAGAAATATCTCAACCATCGAAGACCCAATTGAGATCCCTTTACAAGGGGTCAATCAAACTCAAGTCAATGAAAAATATGATCTTAGCTTCGCTTTTATTCTGAGAGCATTACTAAGACAAGACCCAGATATTATTATGATTGGGGAAATTAGAGATGAAGAAACCGCTAAAATTGCCACGCGTGCCGCACAAACAGGGCATTTAGTTTTATCAACATTACATACTAATTGTACCTTTAGTGCGATAGAGCGCATGAATCAGCTAGGCGTTAGTCATATTGAATTAAAATCGTGTTTAAAAATGGTAATAGCACAAAGGTTAGTAAGAAAGCTTTGCCCTTATTGTAAAGGAATTACAGCGCAGCCCGTTAAACTGAATGATGATCTAATTATTAATCAGTGGTCGTCTAAAGGGTGTGAGCTCTGCTTCTCTGGCTTTATGGGCAGAACCGCTATTTATGAGTATATCGATCAACCAAAGATAGGCAAATTATTTTCTGGTCAGCCCTCTAGCATAGAGGGTTTCGATAACTTATTTAAAGCAGGCCTAACTTTAGTTGAATCAGGTGAAACAACTCTGCAAGAAATTTATTCTGTTATTGGGCATGGAAAACTATAATTATGTTTATTTATTCATATATTGCTATTGACAGTAACAACAATTTAATTAAAAAAAACCTTTTAGCCAGTAGTAAGAAAAATGCTTTTTTGGCAATTACTAAAAATAACCTAACCCCATTAAAAATTAAATTTAAAATGATTTTTATTTTAAATCGTGAGAATATAGATTATCGAATACATTTCTTTCACCAATTAAGTATATTGGCATCTTCAGGTATTAACCTAGTTCAATGCCTAAAAATACTACTATCTAATTGCCACCTTCCTTATTGGCAAAACATGATAGAAAATTCAATTGAAAACCTAGAAAAAGGCGATAAGCTTTCACAGCATCTAAATAAGCACCCTCTTATTTTTAATAACACAATAGTCAGCCTAATAATTGTTGCCGAAAAAACAGGGCGTTACGATGAAAGCTTTCAAGTTATTAGCACAATGTTAGAACACAATGAAAAAAATGCATTACTTATCAAAAAAGCAATACGTTATCCAATCGCACTATCACTATTTTCAATCTTACTATTAATAATTATGATGTACTATGTTGTCCCTCAATTTGAAAATATATATGGTAATTTTCAACATGAATTACCTTTTGTTACTAAAGTTGTTATTTTTACCTCTGAATATATACAAGAAAAATCAATCATTCTGTTATTTATATTTTTCACTTTATCAGTATTAACAGTTAAATTTAAATTTACACTTAAATCTATTTTAAATAGAGTCATGATGCGCATACCATTACTCAAAGATTTAATACAAACCCATTACTTAAGCCTTTATTTTTTAACCATGCACTCAACATTAAGAGTCGGATTATCATTATCTGAATGCTTAAGTTGCACTATTCAAACTATCAGCAATTACCAATACAATAAAGATTGTAGGCAAATACAAACCTCTGTACACCAAGGGGAATTACTTTCTTATGCAATGAAGCACACTAAATTCTTCCCTGATTTATCTGTACAGCTACTCTCTATTGCTGAAGAGTCAGGAAAGCTTCAGTATTTCACCCAATATTTATTTAAATATTATTCAGAGCAATATCTATTTTTAACTGAAAAATCGCTCAAAAACCTAGAGCCTATTTTATTGGTTTTTATTGCAATTTTAGTCGGTACGATTATGTTAGCGATGTATTTGCCGATATTTAATTTAGGTAATGTAATAACTGGGTTATAACTTATTTTAATAAAGATACAATTGTTATATTTACAGAATATCAATATCATATGGCGTACTTTCACTAGTTATTTTTAACTAGTGAAATTAATACAAAATTGAGTAAAGACAAACTGATTGTTTCAGTGTAATCTATTTTTCTTCGATGAATAAATGAATAATTTTATGCCCTATATAGTAGCTTTGACAGGTGGTATTGGTAGCGGAAAGACAACGGTTGCAAACGAGTTTGCAAAATACGGTGTCCCTCTTGTCGATGCGGATGTCATCGCGCGTCAGGTCGTAGAGCCAAATACACCAGCATTAGAAACCATTAAATCTCATTTTGGTGAAGAGGTTATTCTCCCTAATGGCTCTCTCAACCGGCGTAAGCTCAGGGAAATTATTTTCTCTAACCCTAATGAAAAAAAATGGTTGAATGCACTGCTACACCCCCTTATTCAGCAAGAAACACAAAAGCAATTCCAACAAGCAAATTACCCTTACGTGCTCTGGGTTGTTCCATTATTAATTGAAAATAATATTTATCATTTGGCTAATAGAGTGTTAATTGTAGATGTAACACCCGAAGAACAAATTCAACGAACCCTGAAAAGAGATAATACCAGTCTTGAGCAAATAACGAATATACTAAATGCGCAGGTAAGCCGTGAAAAACGTCTATCTTATGCCGATGACATAATTACAAACCATACTAACGACACAGATATTTCAGATAAGGTAGCAATTCTACACAATCAATATTTAGCATTAGCAAAAATAAAAAAATAGGAATAAAAATGGGCGAATTAATTGCAACAAATTTTATTACTTATGAGTATCCGATGAATGAAAAGATCCGTTCATGGTTGCGCCTTGAAACACTTTTATCTCAAATTTATGAGCTTAGTAATATTACCTCTTATTCTTCAGGTATCGCTTTTTTTCGCTCTGTTTCAGAATTAATTGAAATTCTCGATAGAGGGGAAGTTCGTTCTGAGCTAATTAAAGAACTTGAAAAACAACGGACTCGGTTATCCAATTGGGCTGAAGCCCCTAACGCAGATAATGAATTGATTTCCTCATTATTAGAACAATTATCCGGTAAAATTTCCCATTTAATGTCTGCGCCTCGTTTTGGTCATCACTTACGTACAGATAAAATTATTAGTATGGTGCGCCAACGCCTAAGCATTCCTGGAGGATGCTGTAGTTTTGATCTTCCTACATTACAACTCTGGTTAAATATCCCTCAAGTTGAACGGGATAAAGCGATTAACGGCTGGCTACAAAGTATTGAGCCTCTAAATGACGCATTAAAAACTGTTCTTACTTTAATTCGGCAAAGTGGAAAATTCGAAGTCAGAGAGTCTAATAATGGCTTCTACCAAGATAATGTAGAAGGCAAAGAATTGTTGCGTATCAAGCTATCTACAGAATACCTGATTTACCCGCAAATCTCAGGGCACAAAACACGGTTTGCTCTACGTTTCCTGCATATTGACAGTGAGAATGGTATACTACCAGACGTAATTAATTTTGAATTATCCTGTTGCTAGCTAGAGTTATAATTTATGAGTGAAATTATTGAGGTAAATTGCCCCACATGCAAAAAAATAGTGGTCTGGGATGAAACTAGCCCTTATCGACCTTTTTGCAGTAAACGTTGCCAACTTATTGATCTTGGTGAATGGGCAAGTGAAGAAAAACGCATTGCGAGTCAAGGTGACATATCTGACAGCGATGATTGGAGTGAACAACCCGATAAGTAATATCTATAATTTAGGTGGAAAATACAAAATATGGTGATTATCCCCTTATGTATTTTCCACTTATTATGCTTTCAGGTACGATTCTTTATGTTTAGGCCTCAATTAGTACCGGGCTAAAAACTACCCGATTTTACCTTAGCATATCAACAATAACACGGTTTGCTGGTGGGAATTCATCCGCAACCAGATCTTGTTGAGCAACCCAACGTGAAACCTGCCCTTCTTTACCATAAGGTTCATTATCCCATTCGGAAACCATAAAGAAGTAAAGTGTAATAAACCGATCATCAAACTCATGGTCAACGCGGTGAAATAATTCACTTTGAGTGACAATAATGCCAACTTCTTCTTCAAGTTCACGGATTAATGCCGCTTCTGGTAATTCTCCTTTTTCAAGCTTGCCGCCCGGAAACTCCCAAAAACCAGCCATGTGAGTACCTTCTGGGCGTTTAGTAATAAAAATTTGCTGCTGTGAATTGCGTATAATCCCAGCTGCAATATGCAAATGTTTTTTTTCCATTATTTCTTCACCAAAAAGGCGGGTACCCCCGCCTTTTTTATAGTATTGATATTTTTAACAACGAATTAGTTTAAGCGGCCATGGCATTGCTTATACTTTTTACCTGAGCCACAAGGACATGGGTCATTACGACCGATTTTATGGCCTTGTGTTGCTATTTTGGCTTCAGTTTCAGTCATTAAAGATTCCGAACCTGCTTCGTGACTAAGTTGTTGTTTCTTCGCTAAACGCTCTGCTTCTTCACGGCGCTGTTGTTCTAAAGCTTCGACCTCTTCAGGTAAACGAACTTGTACTTTAGATAACGTACTGATCACCTCATATTTCAGTGCTTCAAGCATATTTGCAAACATGCTGAAAGACTCACGTTTATATTCTTGTTTCGGGTCTTTTTGGGCATAACCACGTAAATGAATACCTTGACGTAAATAATCCATTGAAGCTAAATGCTCTTTCCATAAGGTATCTAATGTTTGCAACATTACCCCTTTTTCAAAGTTACGCATTGCTTCTGCACCGACAATTTCTTCTTTGCGATCATAAACTTCAATGGCTTTTGCCATGATACGTTCACGCAATGTTTCCTCGTGCAGTTCTGGTTCTTTATCTAACCACTCTTTGATTGGTAAATCGAGGTCAAAATCATTAACTAAACGCTGATGTAGACCTTCAATATCCCACATTTCTTCTAATGATTGCGGAGGAATATATGCATCCATTGTTGTTGTGAATACATCTTCACGAATGCTATCAACGGTTTCCTTGATATCACCACCATCCAACAATTCATTACGCTGAGTATAGATAGCACGACGTTGGTCGCTCGCTACATCATCATACTCAAGTAATTGTTTACGAATATCAAAGTTACGGCTTTCAACTTTACGTTGCGCATTCGCAATCGCTTTAGTGACCCATGGATGCTCTATTGCTTCACCAGGTTTCATCCCCAGTTTTTTCATCATCCCAGTGACACGGTCAGAGGCGAAAATGCGCATAAGTGCATCTTCCATCGATAAATAGAAACGTGATGAACCTGCATCCCCTTGACGACCAGCACGGCCTCGTAACTGGTTATCAATACGGCGAGACTCATGACGCTCTGTACCAATGATATGTAAACCGCCGGATGCTAATACTGCATCATGACGAATTTTCCATTGGGCTTTGATTTCATCAATTTGTTCTTGAGTTGGGTCTTCCAAAGCGGCAATTTCAGATTGCCAGCTACCACCCAACATAATATCAGTACCACGCCCCGCCATGTTCGTTGCAATGGTGACAGCACCCGCTTGACCCGCATTGGCGATAATATCAGCTTCCATTGCGTGGAATTTAGCATTAAGAACATTGTGCGCAATCTTAGCTTTTTTCAATGCATTAGAAATTAGCTCTGATTTTTCAATCGAAATAGTACCGACCAGTACTGGCTGACCATTGGCAGTTCTTTCACGGATATCTTCAATAATTGCAGCGAATTTATCTGCTTCATTCATATAAACCAGATCAGGTAAATCTTTACGAACCATTGGGCGGTTAGTTGGAATAACGATGGTATCAAGTTTATAAATAGAGCTAAATTCAAACGCTTCTGTATCTGCGGTACCCGTCATACCGGCTAGTTTTTCATACAAACGGAAGTAATTTTGGAATGTTATAGACGCGAGTGTCTGGTTTTCATTTTGGATTTCAACACCTTCTTTCGCTTCAACAGCTTGGTGCAAACCATCAGACCAACGACGCCCTTCCATTGTACGACCTGTATGTTCGTCGACAATAACAATTTGGCCATCTTTTACAATATAATCAACGTCTAACGTAAATAAAGCATGCGCACGTAAGCCAGCCATAACATGGTGCATTAACATAATGTTAGATGGAGAATATAACGACTCTCCTTCAGCCATTAAGCCTTCTTTTGCCAATAACTCTTCGATTAATACTAGCCCACGCTCAGTAATGGTAACTTGACGTGCCTTTTCATCAACCGAAAAATGACCTTCCCCTTGGAAAGTATCGGAGTCTTCTTTTTCTTGGCGTTGCAGATGTGGAATTAGTTTATCCACTTTTTGGTACAATTCTGAGCTATCTTCAGCAGGACCTGAGATAATTAGAGGTGTACGAGCTTCATCGATAAGGATTGAGTCAACCTCATCCACTAAAGCATAATGAAGCTTACGTTGAACGCGTTCTTCAGGACTAAACGCCATGTTGTCACGTAAGTAGTCGAAGCCAAACTCGTTATTAGTTCCATAAGTAATATCCGCAGCATACGCTTCGCGTTTCGCTGGAGGAGCCATACCCGGTAAGTTAATACCCACCGTTAAGCCTAAGAACTCAAATAATGGGCGGTTATTTTCCGCATCTCGTTTTGCTAAGTAGTCGTTTACTGTTACAACATGGACACCTTTGCCACTTAATGCGTTAATATATGCAGGTAACGTTGCGGTAAGTGTTTTACCTTCACCTGTGCGCATTTCAGCGATACAGCGTTCATTCAGTACCATCCCACCAATTAACTGTACATCAAAGTGACGCATACCAAATACACGTCGACTCGCTTCACGTACCGTAGCGAACGCTTCAGGAATGATGCTTTCTAAGCTTTCGTTTTTCTCTAGACGCTCACGAAACTCAATTGTTTTAGCTTTTAGTTCATCATCCGATAACTTTTCGAAATCAGGCTCTAAACGGTTAATTTTTTCAACTTCTTTGCGTAAGCGGCGTAGTGTGCGGTCGTTACGGCTACCAAAAACTTTGGTTAGGATCTTTGTTAACATATCTTTAATCTCTAATATATCAATTAGTTATTTAATTTTTTATTCATTGTTATGCCATAAAATAATACAGCGATATCTGCTGATACTTTATGAGGGAGATTAAGAAGTTAACGGCCCTGCACGAATACCATGGACTTGTGCCACCCACATCGCAGGTTGGTAGGAAATAAAGTGAGGGTAATCATAATGATTAACTTGAACAATACGTTCATCCCACTGAAGTGAACGCTGAGCCAACATGGCATACAACGTATCTAACATCAATTGTGGTACAATAAGTTGTTCTGATTCTTTTTTGGCCGTACTTGCATCGTCATCTTCGGTTGCAGAAAAGGCAAAAGTTAACTGACGGATGACATTTCTTACCGCATGTTGCTGCCAATAATTAACCGAAAAAGAGGATGAGGATGAAGAACGTTGAGAATTTTGCTGAGCAAATAAATTATCAAACGCATTAACCGCCTGACTTTGGCGATTAACTGGTGAAGAGTTAATTTGTGTTAATTGAGACTCAGATAATGCATTTAAAATTGTAGGCAAGCCGACACCCGTGGCAACCACACCTAATAATAGGTGGGACCAAAAGTATTTTCTACCAAGTTGTCGCCAAAAATTTAAAATGCCCATTAAACTCTTATATCATCAATTCGTGACAATGCTATTATCTGTCTATACGTTTTATCATTGCACATTGTTAGCTGGAGCCAAAAATGAGAGATAGTCATCCCCAAGCACTTTTTGATGTTCTTGAAGGGTCATTGGCAACATCATCGAACACGTTGCAGACAATTCAGCGCAATGCAAAAGCCATTGTTAAACTGAACCGTGCAGTAAAAGGCTTACTTCCTAGTGAAATCAAACCAATGTGCCGTGTTGCAAACTACCGTAACAATGTTATGGTCCTCGAAGTGGCTAATGCCAGCTGGATGACCCGCCTTAATTATGAAAAAATAAACCTTCTTTCTGCATTAAGGACATCTATTCTACCATCTTTATCTTCTATCGACATCAGAATCAATCCCGATCTAATGCGAAAATCGAAGCAAAATAGTTCAGTAACTAAGCAAACAGACTCCGCAAGTCAAAAAATGAACAACCGTCAGATAAGCACGCAAACAGCACTAACATTATTAAAATTAGCGGAGAATAGCCCAAAAGGGTTAAAAGAAAGGTTTGAGCGGCTGGCTGCACTAGCCGGAGAGAGTACTAGCACAGCCAACAGAAAGGGCTAACCCCGATTATTTTCGGTGATAGCCGCATAACCAACGTTATGCGTATACAGCTGAAGGGGCTTTAAATGCCACTGGCAATTGAGCTTCATCTTCAAAGGTAACAAGATCCCAAGCGGACTCTTTCGCTAAAACCGCTTGTAGAAGTTTGTTATTCAGTGCATGACCAGATTTGAACGCAGTAAATGCGCCAATAATGTTATGCCCACACATGAATAAGTCACCTATTGCATCCAACATTTTGTGACGAACGAATTCATCTTCAAAACGTAAGCCATCTTCGTTAAGAACTTTATAGTCATCAACAACGATAGCGCAGTCGAAACTACCGCCTAAGCATAAGCCTTTTGATTGCAGATATTCAATATCACGCATAAAACCAAAAGTACGTGCTCGGCTGATTTGATTAACAAATGATTCCGCAGAGAAATCAAGTGAATAGCGTTGTGTGCTGCTATCAATAGCCGGGTGTTGGAAATCAATAGTGAAATCAAGACTAAACCCATTATAAGGTTTCATCTCTGCCCATTTATCACCATCTTCAACACGTACAGTTTCTTTAATACGCAAAAATTTCTTTGCACAATTTAACTCTTCGATACCGCCATCAAGCAGTAAGAAAACAAATGGTGCTGCACTGCCATCCATAATAGGGATTTCAGGCGCATTGACTTCAATAACAATGTTATCGATACCTAACCCTGCTAAGGCAGCATTCAAATGCTCAACAGTTGAAATACGTACGTTATCTTCGTTGACTAAGCAAGTACATAACATAGTATCGCGAACTGATTTCGCATCTGCCGGAAAATCAACCGGTGGATTAAGGTCAGTACGACGGTAGATGACCCCGGTATTGGCCGGCGCTGGACGTAAAGTAAGCGTAACTTTTTTGCCGGTATGTAAACCGACACCAGTCGCTGTAATTATACGTTTTAATGTCCTTTGTTTGATCATCGTATTTTTCTCGCAATGTTATAAGTCCTACTGATTATCTTACAGGATAACCAGTAGGAAATTTTAGCACAAAAAGCGGAGAAACCAATATAAATTAAAATTAATCGGCCTGCTTACGCAAGAACGCAGGAATATCAAGATAATCTGGTTCTTTATTTGTTTGCGTATTTTGGTCATTAACCGCTTTAGCTGCTGGTTTCTCTTCTGTTAATGAAGACATGCTATTTTGCATTTGCTGATAACGTTGCTCCATTGACGTCTGCTGAGACATCTTATTGCTGACTAAGGTAATTTCTGGACGTTTGTCCATACCAATACCCGTAGCAACAACAGTGACGCGCAGCTCTTCGTGCATTTCTGGGTCTAGAGAAGTACCGATTACTACCGTCGCATTATCAGATGCGAAAGCACGGATAGTATTACCTACCGTCTCAAACTCATCCAAGCGCAGGTCGAAACCAGCGGTGATGTTAACCAACACACCACGCGCACCAGACAGGTCGATATCTTCAAGTAGTGGGCTAGAAATGGCCATTTCAGCCGCTTCTTCTGCTCTATCTTCACCACGAGCGACACCTGAACCCATCATCGCGTAGCCCATTTCTGACATGACTGTACGTACGTCAGCGAAGTCTACGTTCATCAAACCTGGGCGTGTAATCAGTTCAGCGATACCTTGTACTGCACCTTTAAGTACGTCATTTGCCGCACCAAAAGCATCTAGTAACGAGATACCACGACCAAGTACTTTCAATAATTTATCATTTGGGATGGTGATCAGTGAGTCTACGTGTTTTGATAACTCAGTAATCCCCGCTTCTGCAAATGCCATGCGCTTTTTACCTTCAAAATTGAAAGGCTTAGTCACAACAGCAACTGTCAGAATACCCAGTTCTTTGGCTACCTCGGCAACAACTGGAGCAGCCCCAGTTCCTGTACCACCGCCCATACCTGCTGCGATAAAGACCATATCTGCGCCATCTAATGCATTACGCAGAGCTTCACGATCTTCTTCAGCGGCATTACGGCCGACTTCAGGGTTTGCGCCAGCACCCAGACCTTTGGTAATACCTGTACCGATCTGGATAGTTTGTCCAACTGCGGTTTTACGCAGTGCCTGTGCGTCTGTATTGACAGCGAAGAACTCAACGCCTTCAATACGTTCACGCACCATGTGTTCAACGGCATTACCGCCGCCGCCCCCAACGCCGATGACTTTAATCACCGCATCGTTGGTTAGCTCCATTGGTTCAAACATAATGTCTCTCCGTTTTGTGCTTACTACTTTTGAAGCTAATAATATGCTTCTTTATAAAAATTAAAATTCTTTTCTCAGCCAGCTAGTTATTTTACTAAACCACCCGCTCACTGATGCTCGTTTTTCTATTTCGGTATCATCGCCTAAATGGCTTTCTTTACCGTAGTGCAGAAGCCCAACCGCAGTTGAATAGTATGGCTCCTGTGCATAATCCGTTAATCCTGTGATGTTGAGCGGTGTACCAATTCGCACTTGCGTATGGAACACTTTTTGAGCACATTCGACTAAACCATCGATTTGAGCTGCTCCACCAGTCAACACGATACCAGCGGCCAAATGGTGTTTGACACCTTGTTGGCGTAACTGTTCCTGTAAATTTAAAATTTCTTCATTTACTAAGTTTAACAGCTCAGTATACCGTGGCTCGATAACTTCTGCTAAGGTTTGACGCTGTAAACTTCTAGGTGGACGACCACCCACACTAGGCACTTCTACGGTCTCATCTTTACTGACAATCGAACCTACTGCACAACCATGACGCACTTTGATTGCCTCTGCATCTGTTGGCGGTGTTCCGAAAGCATAAGCGATATCACTAGTCACCACATTACCTGCGTATGGAATAACCTTAGTGTGGCGTAAAGCGCCCCCCGTATAAACTGCCATATCCATTGTACCGCCACCAATATCGACGACACAAACGCCTAACTCACGCTCATCTTCAGTTAACACGCTATAGCTTGCAGCAAGACCCGCAAAAATAAGCTGATCGACTTTTAACCCACAACGCTCAACTGCTTTGACTATATTCTTCGCCATATCATTATGGCAGGTGATCAGATGTACTTTGGCTTGCATACGTACACCCGATAACCCAACCGGGTTTTTAATCCCTTCTTGGTAATCTATCGCGAACTCTTGTGGAATTACGTGCAATATTCTGTGTTCATCACGAACACGAACTGATTTTGCAGTATGTACCACACTATCAACATCTTCTTGTGTCACTTCTTCTTCTGAAACTGGCACCATACCAATTTCATTTTGGCAGCTAACATGCTTACCCGATAACGCAAGATATACTGAAGATATTTGGCAATCTGCCATTAATTCGGCCTGATCAATCGCTCTTTGGACACATTTTACCACTGATTCAAGGTCGTTTACGCCACCTTTGTCCATTCCGCGAGATGGACAACTTCCCACCCCAATAATATTAACCATACCATCGGGCAGAATTTCGCCAACAAGGGCTGATACCTTGGAAGTTCCAATTTCAAGGCCTACCACTAATTTTCTGTCCGTTGCTTTAATCATTTCTTCTGCCTAATTAGAGTTATTAGTCATTATTGTAAACTCGGTGGAGCATCGACCAATAGTGGTGCCCAACCCACCGCAGCACCACTGGTATAACGTAAGTCAACATAATCAACTCGTTTATCCGTCGTTTGCTGCAAAAGCGGATAAAGTTCAAGGAACCTGTTTAGCCGCTCTGAAACATCTTTTTTACCCAGTTCAATTCTGACATCGTTGTCTAAAATAATTTGCCATGCATGCCTAGCAGTCATAGAGAGTGACTTTAGCTTTAAGTTATGTGCAGCTAACGTATTCTTAAATACTGCAAATTCTTTAAGAACTTCTTTTTGGCTACCTTGTGGGCCATACAGCAACACATAGTCGCCTTTCCCATTTTCGCTGACCGGTAAACTAAATACCCGCCCCTCTCCATCTACCATGTTTTGATCATTCCACCTTGCAAATGGACGATACTCAACAATGTGAATCTTTAATTCGTCAGGCCATTGTTTGCGCACTGTAACTTGGCGTATCCAAGGCATCATGCTTATTTGATTTTGGATAGCATTGACATCAACTGTCATAAACGTACCCGGTTGCCCTAATGCTAAAATTGCCTTTCTAACATCATCATTTTTGGTGTAATGACGCTCCCCTGTTAGAACCAATTTAGACATTGGTAGCCTATCTGCATCTTTCATCCATGTCGTTACCATCCAACCACTCCAAATGATAGTACTTACAACAATTAGGAAGAAAAATAACCCACCTAAAAATGCACCATTACTTGGCCCTGAACTTGGGTCTTCATCGTTCTTATGGTTATGATGTTTAACGTTTAATGCTGCCTGCGACATATCAACGAGCCAATTTCAAAATTTGCACAACTAACTCAGAAAACCCCATACCTGCTTGACGTGCGGCCATTGGTACTAGGCTATGGCTAGTCATGCCTGGTGAGGTATTCACTTCTAATAAATAGAACTGACCGTCACTATCTTGCATTACATCCACTCGCCCCCAGCCTTCACATCCTACTGTCTGATATGCATTCATTGCTAACTCAGACAACTCAGATTCCGCTTGTTCATCTAAACCACTTGGGCAAAAATATTGCGTTTCATCTGACAGATATTTTGCTTCATAGTCATAAAAAATACCCGGTGGTTGAATACGGATGGACGGTAATGTCTTATCACCTAATATTGCAACCGTAAATTCTGGGCCACTAAGCCATTTTTCTATCAACACTGTATCGTCAAACTGAAATGCCAATTCTAGTGCTGAAGACAATGTCTCTAAACTGTCGACTTTACTCATCCCAACACTGGAACCTTCTAAACTTGGCTTAACAATAAGTGGTAAACCGAGTTGTTGAACCTTTTCGATAACTTGTTCATGGGAAGCTTGGGTATACTGCTGCTGAGTCAAGTATACATACGGAGACACACTTAACCCTGCCCCTTCCCATAATTGTTTTGTTCTTAGCTTGTCCATACTAAGTGCCGAGGCCATTACACCGCTACCAGTATAAGGTAGGTTTAAAAACTCCAATAACCCCTGTAATGTTCCGTCTTCACCGCCACGACCATGTAACGCAATAAATACTTTATCGAAACCTGCATTTCTCAGTGTTTCAACAGGAAAATCTTTGGTATCAATAGGATGAGCATCAATACCTGCTTGACGTAACCCTGTCAGCACAGCACTCCCTGACTGAAGTGAAACCTCACGTTCAGCGGATGTCCCTCCTAATAAAACCGCAACTTTCTCTGCCATATTTATTCCTCAACCATCGGCGGCTGTAATTTCGTTTCCGCTAGGTTTTTTGCTATTTTACCAATATTTCCTGCGCCTTGAACTAAAATTAAATCATTTTCATCAAGAGTTTGAGCTAGGATGTGTGGTATTTGTTCAACGTCGGCAACATAAATAGGATCAATCTGACCGCGACCACGAATTGTTCTACATAATGAGCGGCTATCAGCCCCCGGAACATGCTTCTCACCAGCAGAATACACATCTAACATCAGTAATATATCAACTTGCCCCAGCACATTAACAAAATCATCGTATAAATCACGCGTACGTGTATAGCGATGAGGCTGAAAAATCATAACAATACGTTTATCTGGCCAACCTGCTCTTGCTGCTTTAATGGTGGCGTCAACTTCTGTTGGATGATGACCGTAGTCATCAACTAACATCACTTCGCCTTCCTTACCATTCACATTGCGTAATGCGAAATTACCTAGGAAATCAAAACGACGCCCAGTGCCTTGGAACTCTACCAGCGCAGACAAAATATGTAAGTCATCAATGCCTTCCTCAGTTGCCACAGCAACCGCAGCCGTTGCATTCAATGCATTGTGACGCCCCGGCGCATTAAGTACGACAGTCAGTTCTGGCATCCCTTCACGCGCAATGGTGAAAAAACCTTGATTACCTTTTTGTTCATATTTTGTGATACGCACATCAGCATCTTCACTAAAACCATAAGTCGTTATATAACGACCAATTTTGGGTAATAATGAACGAATTACAGGGTCATCAATACACATGACTGCACGGCCATAAAATGGCAAATTATGTAAGAAGTTAATGAACGTATTGGTTAAATTATCAAAGTCACCTTGATAAGTATCCATATGGTCAGCTTCAATATTCGTGACGACCGCAACTAACGGTTGTAAGTGCAAAAATGAAGCATCGCTTTCATCAGCTTCAGCAATTAAGTAACGGCTACTGCCTAAGCGAGCATGTGTCCCTGCTGATTTAACTAAACCGCCATTCACAAAGGTTGGGTCTAAACCTGCTTGCGCATAAATCCCAGAAATCATTGCTGTCGTTGTTGTTTTGCCATGAGTCCCTGCAACAGCAATACCATGACGATAACGCATTAGTTCAGCTAACATTTCTGCACGGCGAATAACAGGAATACGTAACTCTTTTGCTGCTTGAATTTCAGGGTTCTCACTGGAAATAGCTGTAGAAACTACAACCACACTCGCATTTTCAACATTTTCGGGGCGATGGTTAAAATAAATTGTTGCGCCCAATTCGGTTAACTGTTGAGTCACTGCATTTGGTGCTAAATCAGAACCACTAATTTCATAACCTTCATTTGCCAACACTTCAGCGATACCACCCATGCCGGCACCACCGATGCCAACAAAATGGATGTGCCTAACTCTTCTCATTTCTGGCACTGATATTCTTAATTTCGCTAATTGTTGTGTATTCACTATATTTCTTCGCTTCTAATTAAATCGGTATCAATTATGGCTAAAATTATTTAGCCACTTCGCAAATAACAGCAGCAACGCGTTCCGTTGCATCAGTTATTGCACAATCATGGGCTTTTTGCGCCATCGACAGTAACGTTGCCCTATCCCACTGTTCAAGTAGGTTCGCCACAGCATCAGCCGTAAATTGCGGCTGTTCTAATATTTTAGCGGCCCCTGCTTTTTCTAGCGGCAGTGCATTCCAATATTGCTGGCGGTCTTTATGCTGAAAAGGAACAAAAATGGCAGGTAAACCTGCGGCTGCAACTTCACTTACTGTCAATGCACCTGAGCGGCAAACAACAATATCTGCCCAAGCATAAGCTTGCGCCATATCGTCAATAAATTCAGTAACTTTATACTCGGAATTACCCGAAACTTGCAGGTGTTCATTATACAATGCTTCAGTAGAACCTTTACTACCTTTTCCAGCCTGATGCCAAATATTTAACTGCTTGCTTGTTTTTTCAGCCACTAAAGGCATAACTTGGTTTAAAATTCGCGCCCCTTGGCTACCACCGATAACCAATACACGTATTGCGCCATCTCTACCCGCCAAACGGATTTGTGGGGCCGGTAAAGCTAAAACATCTTCACGGACGGGGTTGCCAACCACAGGTGCATTTGGAAATGCCCCCGGAAAAGCTTGTAATACACGCTTAGCTATTCGAGATAACCATTTATTCGTTAAACCAGCGATGCCATTTTGTTCGTGCAAAACAACCGGAACCCCACACTGCCATGCTGCAATTCCACCCGGACCGGAGACATAGCCCCCCATCCCTAAGACTGCATCGGGTTGATACTGTTTAATAATGGCCTTAGCTTGACGGATCGCTTTGTAAATCCGCCAAGGTGCACCGACCAATGCCGCAATCCCTTTTCCCCTTAAACCCGATATCTGAATAAACTCGATATCAATGCCATGTTTAGGTACTAATGTAGCTTCCATACGATCAGCGGTGCCTAACCAACGAATTTCCCAGCCCTGAGCCTGCAAATAATGCGCCACAGCTAGACCAGGAAAAACATGTCCCCCTGTTCCACCGGCCATGACGAGTAGTTTTTTTGCCTGACTCATTTAACGCTCCTTACAAACGCCTGTGCTTTTTCAAGACGTGTTTCAAAATCAATTCGTAATAATATTGCTATCGCAGCAGCCATAACCAGTAAACTTGAACCACCATAACTAATTAATGGTAATGTTAACCCTTTCGTTGGCAGCATACCGGATGCCGCACCGACGTTGACAAGTGCTTGGAAAGTAAACCAAATCCCAATTGAGCACGCTAAATAACCACCAAACAGTTGATTTGACATTAATGCGCGGCGACCAATCATCATCGCCCTGAATGCCAACATAAATACCATTAGCAGAACCAGTACCACGCCTAAATAACCCAGCTCTTCGGCTAAAACTGAAAAAATAAAATCCGTATGCGCTTCGGGCAAATATTCCAATTTTTGTACTGAATTACCTAACCCCTGACCAAACATTTCCCCACGACCAAAAGCCATCAAGGATTGCGTTAACTGATAACCACTACCAAACGGGTCATCCCATGGGTTTAAGAAAGAGGTAACACGTCGCAAACGATATGGTTCAAACCAAATCAATGCTAATACCCCAACTGCACAAGCAGCGATCCCAATAATAAATGGTGCGAGCCTTGCCCCAGCTAAAAACAATAAACCAAGTGTCGTGACCACTAAAACAATGACGGTTCCTAAATCAGGCTGTAATAACAATAAAGAGGCCATAACGACCAAAATACACATTGGTTTGATAAAACCGAGGAAGCGTGTACGTACCTCGTCTGATTTACGAACTAAATAACTAGATACATAGCAAAATAATGTAAATTTTGAGAGCTCCGCAGGCTGGATTTTTACCAACCCGATATCTATCCAGCGTGATGCACCATTAACCGAGCTGCCTGCGACAAGTACTACAACTAGCATAGCTAATGATGCCATCAGTAATATAAAGTTGTATTTTTCCCAAACTGCCATCGGAATACGCATTACACCTAGCGCTAAAATAAATGCAATGACGATATACACAACATCACGTTTAGCAAAATAGAATGGGTCTTCCGTTAAACGTTGCCCTACGGGCATCGACGCGGATGTCACCATAATGAAACCAACCGCAGCAAGACCGAATGCCAACCATACTAATGTACGGTCGTAAAGCGTTGAGCCTGAAATCACGCCATTTCTTTCACCAATGACCCAGTTTTTGATACGCAATGCACCCGGTATTGTCATTAACCTAACTCCTCGGCTAATTGAGCAAAGACAGCACCGCGCTGCTCAAAACTTTTAAATTGATCCAAACTTGCACAGGCAGGAGATAACAACACCATATCACCGGCTTTTAAATTTGGTGCAATTTGGCGTAAGCTTTGCTCCATGGTTTCTGTCAATACTGATTTTTCCGGCGCCAGCGCCGCCAATGTTTCACCATCGCGACCAAAACAATACAAACGGTAGTTATCCGCAGCAATATAAGGTTTGAGTGATGAAAAATCAGCAGACTTACCATCGCCACCTAATAATAAATACAAAGTGCCTTCAACATGTAACCCATTCAGCGCCGCTTCTGTACTACCAACATTAGTTGCTTTAGAGTCGTTAATCCAACGAACACCATGTTTAAATAGGACCAATTCAAAACGGTGTGCCAGCCCTGCATATTCTTTCAAGACTTGCACACTCGCTTTACGAGGAATATTAACTGCATCCGCCAAGGCTAATGCAGCTAACGCATTGAGGTAATTATGTTGGCCGGTCAGATGCATCTCGTTAACATCCAACAGTTGCTCACCTTTAGCCACTAACACACGTTTTTGGGTATCAAAGAAATAATCACCGTTATTTAAACCAAAACTGATGCATTCATCTTGTGTTAGGTTTTCGGGTAATGTCAGCGCATCTTGCCCATTCACAATGCAGTTTTCAGCTTGATGATAAATTTTCAATTTTGCTGCGCGATACTGCACTAGCCCCAATGGATAGCGATCCATATGGTCTTCACTAATATTCAATACCGTTGCAGCAGCCGCTTTTAAACTGGATGTCGTTTCCAGTTGAAAGCTTGATAGCTCTAAAACATAGAGAGCATGCCCTGCATTCAGTAATGAAAGTGCAGGAATACCTATATTGCCACCAACGCCGACTGAAACCCCGGCGGCTTTTGCCATTTCACCCACAAGTGAGGTAACCGTACTTTTACCATTCGACCCCGTAATAGCCACTATCGGAGCATCGGCTTCACGGCAAAAGAGTTCAATGTCACCCACAATTTCGATGCCGTTTTGTGCAGCTTGCTGCAATTGCGGTGTTGCTAAAGCAATACCAGGGCTTGCAACAATTAAATCCGCTTCTTGTAGCCATGAGTTATTCAAACTACCGCTATGGCACGCCACATTTACAGGAAGTTTATCAACACCGGGCGGTACGGTTCGGGTATCCATCACACGCGGCACAACGCCACGCTCAATGAAAAAATGAACGCAGGATAGGCCTGTTACCCCAAGACCTATAATAACTACATTCTTACCCTGATAATCGACCATGTTAACGCACCTTCAAGGTTGCTAGCCCGATCAGGACTAACATTAACGAAATAATCCAAAAGCGCACGATCACTCGTGGCTCTGGCCAGCCTTTCAATTCATAATGGTGGTGAATTGGTGCCATGCGGAAAATACGTTGACCGCGTAATTTAAACGAACCAACTTGTAAGATCACCGACAGTGTTTCAACCACAAACACACCACCCATAATCACTAATAAAAACTCTTGGCGTAGTAGCACCGCAATGGTACCGAGTGCACCACCTAGCGCTAATGAGCCAACATCGCCCATAAAGACTTGTGCTGGATAGGTGTTAAACCACAAGAAGCCCAAGCCAGCGCCAACAATGGCGGTACACACAATCACCAATTCACCTGCATGAGGTAAAAATGGGATATGCAAATAACCTGCAAAGTTGACGTTACCTGTCGCCCATGCCACTAAAGCAAACCCAGCAGCAACGAAAACAGTCGGCATAATCGCTAAGCCATCTAGGCCATCCGTTAAGTTAACCGCGTTGCTAGTCCCGACAATCACAAAGTAAGTCAATAAAATATACAGCACACCCAGTTGCGGCATAACATCTTTAAAGAATGGAACAACCAACAGTGTTGCTGGTGTGTCTTTACCAATCGCGTACATTGAAAATGCAACGACTAATGCGATAACGGATTGCCAGAAATATTTCCAACGCGCGATTAACCCCCGCGTATCTTTACGAACCACTTTGCGGTAATCATCAACAAAGCCAACAATACCGTAGCCGACTAACACCAGTAATACACACCAAACATACGGATTATCTAAGCGAGCCCATAACAGTGTTGAAACTGTAATTGAGAATAAAATCAATAAGCCGCCCATGGTTGGCGTGCCGCGTTTACTAAAGTGTGACTCAGGCCCTTCACTACGAACGACTTGACCAATTTGCATTTTTTGCAAGTAAGTAATTAGATGTGGACCCATCCATAAAGCAATAGCGAGTGCTGTCAGCAAACCGACAATGGCTCTGAACGTCAAATAAGAAAAGACGTTCAACACGGAAAACTTGTGGACCAACATTTCGGCAAGCCAGACTAACATTCAAAGCACTCCTTTAATGCATTCACTACATCTTCCATCGCGGAGCTGCGTGAACCTTTAACTAAAATGGAAACAACATCATTCTGCTGTGCTAGCGGAATTAGTCGGGACAATAAATCTGTTTTGGTGGTGAAGTGTTCACCGCACTCACTTAATTGGCTGATCAGCTCACTCAGTTCACCAACACTTAATACTTTTTCTAAACCTGCTTGCTTAGCTGCGATACCAACACGTTGGTGACAATCGTGAGCGTAATCGCCTAGCTCGCCCATATCGCCGACAACCAGAATGCGATATCCCGGCATTTGTGCTAGCACATTAATAGCAGCAATCATTGAGCCATCATTTGCATTATAGGTATCATCGAAAACCACTTTATGCTCAGCTAAACTGACAGGGTATAAGCGCCCCGGTACAGCTTGAGTTTTCGCCAAGCCATTTTTAATGTTTTCAAGGCTAGCCCCCACTGAAATGGCTAATGCACTCGCAGCAAGGACATTCGCAATATTATGCATCCCCGGAAGTGGCAATGTGATATCAGCACGCCCCACTGGTGTGTGTAAAACAAAATCCGTTGTCAGTTGCTTAACTTGAATATCTGAAGGGTAAAAATCCACGTTAGCTTCTGGCGCTAATGAATAATACCAAACCGTCTGGCGTGGCTGAAACCGCCATTTATCACTGTAGCTATCAAGATTAACAATCGCAGTGCCTTCTTCTGCCACACCTTGATAAATTTCACCTTTGGCCTTAGCAACCCCTTCAGGTGAACCAAAACCTGCTAAATGCGCCCCAAATAAATTATTCACTAGTGCCGCTTCAGGCTTCACTATATTCGTCGTATAAGCAATCTCATTGGGGTGATTGGCCCCCATTTCTATGACGGCAAAATCGTATTCGTCAGTCAAGCGAAATAACGTTAACGGAACACCAATATCATTATTCAAATTACCCGCGGTATATAGTGTTTTGCCCCGCTCTGACAAAATTGACGCCACCATTTCTTTCACCGACGTCTTGCCAGAAGAGCCCGTTAAGCCAACAACTTTCGCTCGGCTTTGTTGACGTACCCACGCAGCCAGTTGCCCCATAGCAATCCGAGTATCTTTCACGATGACTTGTGGGCAATCCACATTCAGTTTACGTGCTACCAATAAGGCTTTTGCACCCGCCTCAACCACCTGCTGTGCAAAATCATGGGCATCGAAACGCTCACCTTTTAAAGCAATAAACAAGCCGTTTTCTGGAATTTTCCGGCTATCCGTACTCACTGCGGTTAGCTGTAATTGGTTATCTGCCGTGCATTCAATCTGCCCAGCTGTAATTTGTGCTAATTGTGCAAGTGTTAGTGGGATCATGCGATTACCCCCAATAACCTTGCGACCGTTAAGCGGTCTGAATAATCCAATTTTCGCTGGCCGATAATTTGGTAGTCTTCATGGCCTTTACCCGCGATCACAATCACATCATCTGGTGAGGCTTGCAAAATTGTACTGGTCACCGCCTCTGGACGGCCAGGGATAGCTAATGCTCGGCTTGAATCTAACAAACCCGCCATAATGTCATTAATAATGTCAATCGGGTCTTCACTACGAGGGTTATCATCTGTAATGACTATTTTATCAGCCCATTCTTCCGCCGCAGCCCCCATTAGTGGGCGCTTGCCTTTATCACGGTCGCCGCCACAGCCAAACACGCACCAGAGTTGCCCTTTACAGTGTAAACGAGCCGCAGCTAATGCTTTTTCTAAGGCATCAGGTGTATGGGCATAATCAACCACCACTGTCGGTTTGTTAGGTGCACTAAATACTTCCATGCGACCACACACAGGCGATAATGAGGATGTTGTCGCCATCAGTTCGCCCAATGGGTAATCCATCATTAATAAAGTTGCCATCGCCACTAATAAGTTACTGACATTAAAAGCCCCCATTAGTGGGCTTTCGAACACCCCATTCCCCCACGAGGAAGCAAAGTGGATCGTCGCGCCTTTATCATGGTATTCCACCTCTGTCGCAGCTAACCATGGGCCCTGCCAACCATTAGGAATTCGATTTTCCATCGTTACCGCACAGGCCTGAGGTAAACGCTGTAACCATTTCAACCCGACATCATCATCTGCATTAATGATTTGCGATTTTGTATTATGAGTAGAAAATAATAACCATTTTGCGGCTTCGTAATTTTCCATATCACCATGATAATCAAGGTGATCACGGCTTAAGTTGGTAAATACTGCCGCATCAAATTGTAATGCAGCCACACGGCCTTGAATTAAGCCATGTGAAGATACTTCCATCGCGGTTAAACTCGCTTTTTTATTTAATAATTGTGTAAGTTCAAGCTGGATATCAACTGCTGAGCCAGTGGTGTTTTCACTTGGCGTAACCTGCCCTAATAGCCCATTACCCACAGTTCCCATTACGGCACTGGTTTCACCTAAGCCTTTTGCCCACTGCGCAATTAATTGTGTTGTCGTCGTTTTACCGTTTGTCCCAGTAACACCAACTAATTTCATTTTTGTTGATGGATGTTGGTAAAACTCACCAGCAAGTGCCGACAAGCGATTATTAAGGTCATGCAGATAAATAACAGGTACGCCGTGGATAAAACGCACTTCGCCTTCTGCCGCTTCTCCCTGTGCCTCAGCAATAACAGCGGAAACTCCTTGAGCAATTGCTTGAGGAATATAGTGTCGACCATCCGATTGATGACCTTTTATAGCAATGAACAGATCGCCCGAGGCAGCCTTTCGACTGTCTAGTGTCATCTCACGTAGTGAGACTGGAGCTATGCTCACACCAAAAGGTGAGAGAAGATCACAAAGATTACGATCTGCCACTTTTAACCTCTTTTTTGCTATTCACAATTTCGTTTTGTTCGTTCGGTTGTAATGCATCAGGTTCAATATTCATGAGTCGTAAGACCCCGCCCATAATTGAACCAAATATAGGTGCAGATACCGCACCACCATAATATTTGCCTGCACTTGGTTCGTTAATTAACACCACCAATGCATAACGCGGATTACTGGCTGGCGCAACGCCAGCGGCGTAGGCTAGATATTTTTCGACGTAACGCCCTTCAGGACCGACTTTTTTCGCGGTCCCTGTTTTGATTGCAATGCGATAGCCTTTAATGGCTGCACTTGCACCACCACCGCCTGGTAAAGCGACGCTTTCCATCATATGAACCACTGTTCGCATAATCGGCTCGGGAAATACACGAGTCCCTGGAACAGGAGGGTCTACCTTTGTGATAGATAATGGGCGATAAATACCAAAACTACCGATTGTTGCATAGGCCCGCGCAAGCTGTAACGGAGTTACCATTTGCCCGTAGCCAAAAGAAAAGGTGGCCCTTTCAAGATCAGACCACCGTGTTTTTTTACTTGGGAATATGCCACTACTTTCCCCGACTAACCCCAGATTAGTCGGTTTGCCAAACCCAAAGCGGTTATACACATCCACCAGCTCTGTGGCAGGCATCGCTAACGCCAGTTTAGAAACACCAACGTTACTCGACTTCTGTAAAATCCCAGTGATTGTTAACTCTGCATAACGCCCAACGTCTTTAATTTCATGACCGCCAACACGATATGGATAAGTATTTATCACTGAGTTTTCTTTAATAATTTTATTATGCAACGCGCTCATGACGACCATTGGTTTCACGGTCGAACCCGGTTCAAAAATATCGGTAATAGCACGATTACGCATTGCATCCATTGGTGTACCAGCAAGGTTATTAGGGTTGTAGGATGGGCTGTTAGCCATCGCTAAGATTTCCCCTGTATGCACATCCACTAAAATTGCCACACCAGATTCGGCTTTATTTTGTTGAACACCACGAGTTAACTCACGGTATACAATAGACTGAATTCGCTCATCAATACTCAACGTTAAGTTATGAGCTGCTTGGCTATCAACCGATGAGATAGTTTCGATAACGCGTCCATTACGGTCTTTACGCACGGTACGCTCACCCGGCGCCCCTTTTAACCAACGGTCAAAGCTTTTTTCGCCCCCTTCAATCCCTTCACCATCAATATTTGTCACACCAAGCAAATGCGCGGTAACTGGGCCTGATGGGTAATAGCGGCGGGATTCTTTACGTAAATAGATCCCTGGGATTTTTAATTTTTTAACGTAATCACCGATAGATGGATTAACTTGGCGCGCTAAATACACAAAACGGCCTCTTGGATTGGCCGATATTTTGTTGGTAATTTGTTCCAGTGGTATCTCAAGTGCATCAGCGAGTGCTTTCCAGTGCTCATCATTGCTGATCCCCCCTTTTTCAAACACTTCTTTTGGGTCAACCCAAATTGCATTAACAGGCACACTGACGGCGAGTTGGCGCCCTTCTCGGTCGCTAATCATTCCTCTTGAGGTTGCCACTTCTTGCACACGCAAAGAGCGCATGTCGCCTTCTTTTACCAGTTTTTCTGGCGCTATAATTTGTAGATAAGCCACACGCGCCAATAAACCAGCTAACGCTAAGACAATGCATCCACACAGCAAAATAAAACGCCAGCGGATAAAGCTGGTGCTTTCATCTTGTTTCTTATTTTTCGCTGTTTTCGGTGCTTTCATTAGGGACCTTTTTATTGTTTAGAAACAATAATTTTTTCTTGTGATGGTTCAACTTGTACCATCTGTAATTTATCAATAGACAAACGTTCTATCCGGCTATGGCTCGCTAATGCATTTTCCTCAAGGATCAGATTGCGCCATTCAATATCTAGCGAGTCTTTCTCTTCGTAGAGCCTGTCTTTCGCAGCAGTTAACAAACGTGTCTCATGTGCCGTGGTCACCACAAATATTGCACTAACAATAATTGCAGCTAATAAAATCAAAGGAACAACGCCATAACGGAATAAATCGCGCCCAATCACGCGTGCTAGGCTGTGCCTTTCAGGAACCATTATTGCCCCGCCTTCTCTGCAAAACGCAGCACAGAGCTACGTGCGCGTGGATTTTCGTTTATTTCCCTATCTGAAGGCTTCATTTTCCCTAAGTCGCGCAATTTCGCAGCACCGAGTTCCTTTATTTGACTCTCCGTGAGGGGTATCCCCGCAGGTACAGTAGGCCCTTTGCTATTTTTGCGAATGAATCGTTTAACTAGCCTATCTTCCAAAGAGTGGAAACTAATTACAGATAAACGCCCATTTGGAGCAAGTACATTCATCGCCCCCTCTAATGCCTGTTCAATTTCTTCCAATTCGCTATTGATATAAATACGAATCGCTTGAAAACTGCGGGTTGCTGGGTGCTTATGTCGGTCTTTCATTGGACTAACTTTGGCAATTAATTCAGCAAGGTGCCGCGTACGAGTTAATGGCTCTTCTTCTGGATTGTGATTACGTTCAACGATCGCCCTTGCGATACGCTTAGCAAAACGCTCTTCACCAAATGTTTTAAGTACCCAAGCAATGTCATCTGCCTCAGCGTTCATCAGCCATTGTTGTGCTGACTGGCCTTTCGTTGGGTCCATTCTCATGTCTAATGGCCCATCACGCATGAAGGAAAACCCCCTTTCTGGGTCATCTAATTGCGGCGAAGAAACACCTAAATCCAACAAGACCCCATCAACTTTACCCACTAAACCTTCTTCTTCTACGTAGGCTGCTATATCAGAAAACGGCCCATGTTTAATCATAAAACGAGGGTCATCAATACTTTGTGCTGCTTTTATGGCTTCTGGGTCACGGTCAATGGCTATCAATCGACCATGTTCACCCAGTTGGCTTAAAACCAGACGGGAGTGCCCACCGCGACCAAATGTGCCGTCGATGTATACCCCATTAGGCTGAATATTTAAGCCATTAACGGCTTCATCCAATAATACTGTTACGTGCTTAAATTGCTGTTGCGTCATTGTTATAGTGACAAATCCTGTAAGCGGGCTGAAAGTGGTTCATTGGTAAGGCGTTCAGCGGCAATATCGTCATCCACTTGCTGATACCAAGTTTGTTCATCCCAAAGTTCAAATTTATTAATCTGGCCAACCAACATGACCTCTTTGGTTAGCCCTGCGTGTTGACGCAATGTACTAGCTAACAAAAGACGCCCCGCATTGTCCATTTGGCATTCACTTGCATGGCCAAGCAAAAGCCTTTGTACGCGCCGTTCTGCAATGTTCATGGTCGATAACCGAGAAAGTTTTTCTTCGATGATCTCCCATTCGGGTAAGGTATAAAGCAGCAGGCATGGCTGGTGAAGGTCAATGGTACAAACCATTTGCCCTTTTGATTCCTCGTTCAGCATTCCTCGATAACGAGTAGGCACGGTTAAACGCCCTTTGCTGTCGAGATTAACCAGTGTTGCCCCACGAAACATACCCGATTAAACCCCTTTTATTTCCAAGCCACCCACTTTACCCCACAATTCACCACATATAAAGTTTACGAATGGTATGAAAACCTTGTCAAGCCAGTCAGATTGAGCTTTAGCTTTATTTACAGAACAATTCAGAAAAAATAATGGCGGGTAAAATCTTACTGGGAAAGAAAATAAGAAATAACAGATTGATATAATTGACATATTTTATAGAACACAGTCTAAATAAACTAAATTATGATAATTTGACTAAAAATCAAACAATTTGTTATAAGTCTGACCTATGTTTTATTTTTAATCCGTGCATCTCTCACCAATTTTTTGGGTTTACTTGGTCTTAAAACAACCACTAATATATAATCACAGCAAAAACACCCCTGTAAAAAAATAAAACCATTATATTTCAACCCAATAAATAACTGTTTTAATAAACAGTATTAATTAATAGAAGATTTACAAACTAATTTTTTATAAAACAGTCAGACTCGAATTCTCACTCTAATCCGCTAATTTAGCTTTCACTGTTAAATGGTTAATAAATATTTTAAGATAATTCCTAAAGTTAAATATTTACCTATTTTTGCATATAAAAAAAAGCCCCTACTGTGTAGGGGCCGTTATCTTACTCATTTTTGTGATTAACATCACTCATTATCGCATAAATAATTAACTGTTCGGCTAAAGTTAAAGCGAGTAATTATTGCTTACGACCTAAACTTCCACGACGACATAAATCACGACGAATACGGGTGACACCCGGTTCCGGTTTTTGTTTTTCATCTAGGCTGGCTAATACCAACTCTAAGATACGTTCTGCTATGTCTCTATGACGCTGAGCTAGGGAAAGCACAGGGCACCCCAGAAAATCTAACAGTTCGTTATCACCAAAGGTGGCAATGACCATGTGTTCCGGTAAACGACCGCTGCGTTTAAGCGCAATATCAAGTACCCCTTGTAGCAAGGAGAATGACGTCGTGAACAACGCATCAGGCATTTCATTACCACTATCAAGCCAGTGGGCAAAAACTTCCGCTGCTGAATCCCGTTCATAGCTATTTGCATATAAATAATCAACTTGGCGAGGGTCTTCGTTCCATGCTTTACGAAAACCTTGCTCACGCAAATAGCTGACAGATAACTCAGGTAATGCCCCTAAATACAATACCGATTCAGCTTTAAACTTACGCAATTCTGCTGAAATCATGAAAGCATCTTCTTGGTCATCCCCTACTACGCTAATAAAGTGCTCTTTTTCAAGGGCTCTATCGAGTGCAATAATAGGTAAAGAACGGTTTGCCCAGCGCTGGTAAAACGGGTGCTCTGGGGGTAATGCCGTTGAAACAATAATGGCATCAACTTGCCGTTGCAGAAGGTGTTCAACGCAGCGGATTTCGTTGTCTGGTTGGTCTTCTGAGCACGCAATGAGTAATTGGTAACCACGCTGACGTGCCTGCCTTTCAAGGTAGTTCGCTATACGGGTATAGCTGGTATTTTCCAGATCAGGGATCACTAACCCTATAGAACGGGTACGACCTGCACGTAAACCCGCCGCGACTGCATTTGGATGGTAATTGTGCTCTCTGACGACTGCCATCACTTTTTCTACAGTTTTATCGCTGACTCGATACTGCTTGGCCTTGCCGTTGATCACATAACTAGCCGTTGTGCGGGAAACACCCGCTAGACGGGCTATCTCATCCAGTTTCACGTTAACCTCTTTACAATTTTGGGAATAGCTCCGAGTCATTCGGAGCCTTAAACGCGAGTATTCTACCTTTGGAAGATAAATTTTTCATCGCATAATTTTATCACCACGTGAAACACCGACGATCCCTGAGCGCACAACTTCAACAATTTCAGCAACACCGCGTACAGATTCGATAAAAGCATCGAGTTTTTCGCTTGTTCCCGCTAGCTGAACGGTATAAAGCGTTGGAGTCACATCTACGATTTGCCCACGGAAAATATCAGCACAACGTTTCACTTCATCACGCCCATAACCGGAAGCTTGTAGCTTCACTAACATGACCTCGCGTTCAATATGTGCTGACGCTGTTAGCTCACTGACACGCAAAACATCAACCAGTTTATGCAATTGCTTTTCTATTTGCTCAAGCACCTTTGCATCACCTTTAGTTTGGATGGTCATCCGTGACAAGGTTGGGTCATCCGTTGGTGCGACGGTTAGGCTTTCAATATTATAACCACGTTGAGAAAACAGACCTATGACGCGGGACAAAGCACCTGATTCATTTTCTAATAAAACGGATAAAATACGACGCATGATCAGGTCCTCTCTGTTTTGCTCAACCACATTTCATCCATTGCCCCACCACGGATTTGCATTGGATAGACGTGCTCAGTTTCATCAATATTAATATCAACAAATACTAACCGTTGATTTTCGTTCACCTCAACGAGGGCTTGTTGCAACTTGGTTTCAAGTTCATCAGGTGAGGAGATTGAAATCCCCACATGACCATAAGCCTCTGCTAACTTAATAAAGTCAGGTAATGATTCCATATAAGATTGTGAATGGCGACCTTGGTAAATCATGTCCTGCCATTGTTTCACCATACCTAAGAAACCGTTATTTAAATTAAGTACGACAACTGGCAAACCATATTGCAGCGCGGTTGAAAGCTCTTGAATATTCATTTGGATGCTGCCATCGCCAGTCACACAAATAACCGTTGATTTAGGGTGTGCTAATTTCACCCCTAATGCAGCTGGCAAACCAAACCCCATCGTGCCTAAGCCACCTGAGTTAATCCAATGACGTGGTTTATCAAAAGGGTAATATAATGCAGCAAACATTTGATGTTGCCCTACATCAGACGTGACATAGGCTTCCCCATTCGTTAAACGATAGATCATTTCAATCGCCTGCTGGGGCTTAACTTTTGTTGAGTTAGTTTCATAACGCAAACATTGTTTAGTACGCCATTGCGCTATATCTTTCCACCAATCTTTGAGCGCTTGGCTGTCTTGTTGTGATGATGTTTGCTCTAACTGACCCAGCATTTGTTTTAGTGTTAATTTGGCATCTCCGACAATAGGAATGTCCGCATTAACCGTTTTTGAGATAGACGTTGGGTCAACATCAATTTGAATGACCGTCGCGTTTGGACAGTATTTTTCTAAATTGTTGGTTGTACGGTCATCAAAGCGCACACCAACTGCAAAAATAACATCCGAGTTATGCATAACCTTATTGGCTTCATAGGTACCATGCATACCTAGCATACCAACAGACTGCTGGTGAGTTTCAGGGAAAGCCCCTAACCCCATTAGTGTGGATACTACCGGCAATTGCAGTTTCTCAGCCAGTTCAATAATTTCTGCGGAGCAATTTGCATTGATGGCACCCCCACCAATATAAAAAACCGGTTTTTTTGCTGCGACTAGCTTAGATAGCGCTTTTTTTATTTGGCCTTTATGCCCTTGCAACGTTGGGTTATAAGAACGCAAAGAGACACTGTCTGGATAACGGTAAGCAAATTTTAAAGCCGGATTAACGGTATCTTTTGGAAAATCAATGACCACCGGACCCGGACGACCGCTAGCTGCAATATAAAAAGCTTTTTTGATTGTTTCAGGGATCTCTTGTGCATCTTTAATTAAAAAGCTGTGTTTAACTATTGGACGAGAAATCCCAACCATATCGCATTCTTGGAAAGCATCATTGCCAATTAGCGAACTAGCAACCTGCCCTGATAACACGACCATCGGAACAGAGTCCATATATGCTGTCGCTATCCCTGTGATTGCATTCGTTGCACCAGGACCCGATGTCACAAGCACCACGCCGACATCCCCTGTTGAACGAGCGTAACCATCTGCCATATGCACCGCAGCCTGTTCATGACGCACTAAAATATGTTCTACCCCACCAACAGTGTGAAGTGCGTCATAAATATCTAATACTGCACCGCCTGGATAACCAAACACGTGCTTTACTCCTTGGTCAATCAATGATTTGACGACCATTTCAGCTCCCGACAACATCTCCATGAGTTTGCCCCCAGACATTATTTGCAAGTTAAGAGGTATCAATTACCCCTTTATTTTTATCATTAAAATAGGTGAATTAGTGCTATTAACATATCGCTCCGGCTGAAACGAAGCAAACATCATTTTCAGCACCAAGTACATTAAACTTTCAGATAATCTTGAACATCAGTCGTTGGTAGGTAGATTGACTATATATGAAAAAAATAGGAGGTTGAATGACTAGTTTAGCTAAAAAAACAGTGGAATTTCCCTTCGCATTGTCAGTTGCAAAAATCACAAGGTTCATAAACAAAAAAGCCACCCAAGTAAGTTAGCTTGAGTGGCTTTAGTTTCTATATCTATTATTCTTTATACATAGTTTCAATTTCTAATTGGTAGCGCTCAGAAATAATTTTACGGCGCAACTTCAATGTGGGGGTTAATTCCCCTTGTTCCATCGTAAAAGTAGTCGGTAATAAGGTAAAACGTTTAACTTGATGAAAATGTTCTATATTCTTTTGTAAGTCTTTTAAGCGGGACTCAAACAACGCCACAATTTTTGAGTCTTTTAAGAGCTCTAAACGGTCACGATATTTCAAATTAATTGAATTAGCGTACTCTTCCAAACTGTCATAGCAAGGTACGATCAGCGCAGAAACAAATTTACGTGCATCAGCAATAACGGCTATATGTTCAATAAATTTGTCTTGCCCTAAAACGCCTTCAATCATTTGTGGAGCAATATACTTACCGTTAGACGTTTTCATTAAATCTTTCAGTCTATCTGTAATATAGAGGTTACCGTGGGCATCGATTTTCCCTGCATCCCCAGTTTTTAACCAACCATCAGATGTAAAAGTGTCTAAGGTCTCTATTGGCCGATTATAGTAGCCTTTCATGACGACAGGGCCTTTGACTTGAATTTCGTCATCTTTACCAATACGTACAGAGACTGCCGATAATGGTGTGCCAATAGACCCTAACGGGTATTTACCTTCTTCCCAGCAAGATACCGTGGCACAGGTTTCTGACATGCCGTATCCATACTTGATATCGACACCTGCTGAAAGAAAAAAGGCAATCACGTCATCATCTAGACGAGCACCTGCTGCTGGCATAAAGCGAATTCGCCCACCTAAACCAGCACGAATTTTACTCAATACTAGTTTATCTGCGAGAGGGAAAAGACCCCGGTTAAGCAATGAAGGTTGGCGACCTTTTGCTATGGCATTGACGCGGCTTTTACCTAGCGAAATTGCCCAGTTAAATAACCCCCTGCGTAACCACGGTTGTTTAGCCGCTTTACTTTGTACCGCGCTATACACTTTTTCATAGAAACGCGGTACCGCACACATGACGGTTGGTTTAACATCGGCGAGAGCTTCACGTACATTGTTGGTATCGGTTAGATAAACATTTAAAGCCCCCACGTGCATCACATAAAAGCTCCAAGCACGCTCAAACACATGGGAAAGCGGCAAGAAGCTCAAAGAAATATCATCCGCTGTTAATTTTAGCCGTTGGTCATGAAGGTACAATTGCGCCGCCATGTTGTAGTAGTCCAACATGACCCCCTTCGGCTCACCAGTGGTCCCTGATGTATAGATTATCGTAAATAAATCACTAAGATTATGCGCCGCAATACGGGCATCTAACTCAGTTTGAAATTCAGGCTTAGCTTGAGACATAAATGCCGACAAATGCATCGTTTCTACGGAGCTACTGATCAGCTCCACGCTCTCATTCATCACGACAATCATTTTTAACTGTGGACAAAGTGCTGGTAGCTGGCAAGCGACCTGATATTGAACGTCTTCCCCAACAAAAAGAATGTTGATATTTGCATCATTAACAATATAGGCTGCTTGCTCAACGCTACTGGTTGCATAAAGTGGAACGGTGACCGCCCTAATTTGCAAAGCCGCAAAGTCAACAAGCGACCAGTCCATACTGTTATGAGCAAAGAGACCAATATTACCTTGCGTTGCAACTTGTAACGCCAAAAGGCGGCGAGAAATCGCAGAAATGCGTTCACCAACCTCACTCCATGTTAACGAGCTTTGTTGCCCGCAATCCCATTGACTGAAAGCTATCCGGTTCGCTGACTCTTGTGCATTAATTCTGCTACGTAAGCGATTAACCAAGTGGTATGGATATAGATTTTCAGTAATCAAAGTTAATTTCCTATCGGCCATTATCAATATAAGTTGCTCGGTTTGCTCACAAGCACTTAGCTATCTTACAATTTCAGCTTACAACTGTTAGCTGAATATTCGAAGTGTATCGACTAAAGGGAAGCGTGGAAAGCATTTATATGTAAATTTTTTGCAAATGTTATATGCACTACAAAACTCATCATAGTTCTCACTATAATGAGTTAGTTATGCTGTTGTAGTGCCTATTCTGTTTTATAGGTAGTTTTTAGAAGGGAGATTAATCGTGCTTGTTAATACCCTTTAGCTGCATTGGCCTCACCCTGACAACTGACTGAAAACCATTACGTCTGTTCCTCTAGCTTTAGTTAACGCCCAAAATAATTATGCCGCTGCCGCCTGCTCAGTTAGCCCTGCAATCATTTGGTTGAATTGAGACTTCATCCATTGGTGGCCTTTATCCCTTGCCGTTGACTCGTGCCACGTTAAATAACAAGGGCGTGTGTTATTTTCCCACGGTAATGTTAGCGAACGTAATTTGAATTGACCTGAGTAATGTTCAACCAACCATTTTGGTGCAAATGCCACTAAATCAGTTTGAGCAACAATATTAAGCACGCTGTTTAAATCAGTTCCTTGATAACTCACGTTGTCAGATAATTCAGTATTATAATAATAAGGCTTACTGAATGAGCCAATATTATCCATAGCAACAATAGCATGACGCTCATTGTTTATTTCAATAGCAGAAATAGTATTTCCAATACGAGGGTGATGGTTTGATGCAACTAATACTAATTCATCATCAAATAAAATTTGTTGTTGATATTCGGTTTTTTCGAATTGGCTATAGCCAAGGAAAAAATCTATTTCTTGATATTTTAATTGATGAGCAATGTTGTTATCCATAAATGAATGAATAAAAATATTAATATTAGGTGATACTATTTTAAATTTCGCGACAATAATTGCAGCTAAGCGAATATCTAATGGAGAACAAATAGACAAATTAAACATTCGTTCGCTATCTTGTGGGTCAAACCCTGCGCCAGGTAATTCATTATGTACTAACTGCAACGCTTGCCTAACGGGGCCAAACAACTGTTTAGCACGAGATGTTGGTTGAATACCCCGACCATACCGAACAAACAGCTCATCATTAAACATGGATTTTAAACGAGAAACCGCATTACTTACAGCAGGTTGAGACATCCCTAAAACTTGAGCCGCTTTTGTCACGTTTTGCATCTGCATGACAACATCAAAAACCGTTAATAAGTTTAAATCAACATTACGCAAATGAATATCACCATTGTCTTTTTTGGCTGTTAAAATCGTATCAAAATCAGTCATTTTTTACTCCACTAAATATATTTATCATTTTTCATTAATGAAAAGGCTCATTCATCGAGAAAAAACCGACGAATATATAAATTCATTAAATATTATGTTTAAAACAACTTATAGATAATAAGTCATTTCGCTTTCCCTGCATTTATTAAAACGACGTTTATATTATTTTACCCATTAATTAGATTCACAGTATAAATATCATTATTAAAACGTAAATATTCACTAAAGTAATGAATGATGGTTACTTATTAAGCGAACAATCACTCTCAGTAAAAATAATAAAACAATTTGTGAAAGAAATCATAATAAATCGTGTGTGAATTCAAGAAATATTCGCATTATCAGATTATTTTTTAATTATATATTTATTAGATAATTAATTTAATTGAAAACCATCAGTGAACATGATTCATTTCCCTCTTTTAATCCATCACCCACATACAAAAACAAAGAAATAGTTAAAAAACAATAGATTACATGAATCAATCCGCACAACTATTTCACCAAAAGAATTTTACCCTTATTTCAGCCAGTAAATATAGGTAAAAACGTCATATAAATTATAAAATTTAGTCACAACCCCTAGTTTTTAGAGGTAATTCATGATTGGTAAAAATATGTGAAAAATCTAAGATTGACATTAACCATGAGATCACGTATCAATAAATACAGTTAATTAAGCAACACAAGAGAGACAGTTTAAAATGATGTTTTCTATCCGCCTACTAAGCCTACTACTACTCGCATTAAACTTGCGCGGTATGCTTATGGACGGAAAATAGCAAGACACTGTCCACAAACATTAAGAACCCGCGCAACCCGCGGGTTTTTTTATGCCTGCGGCTTTAAAAGAACATAACGATTGGTTTAATAAAATAAAATTCGAGATGAGGAACACAATATGAGCAACCAAGTTATTATTTTCGACACCACCTTACGGGACGGTGAGCAGGCATTGCAGGCAAGCTTGTCAGTCAAAGAAAAATTACAAATTGCCTTCGCCTTAGAGCGTTTAGGTGTTGATGTTATTGAAGCGGGTTTCCCTGTCTCCTCTCCAGGTGATTTCGAGTCAGTCCAAACCATCGCTCGTGAAATTAAAAATAGCCGAATCTGTGCATTAGCACGTTGTATTGAAAATGACATTGATGTTGCAGCCGAGTCATTAAAGGTTGCCGAAGCCTTTCGTATCCATATTTTCTTAGCCACCTCCAATTTGCATATGGAGAAAAAATTAAATAAATCCTTTGATGGCATAATGGATATGGCAATCAATTCCATCAAGCGCGCTAGACGCTATACCGATGACGTTGAATTCTCCTGTGAAGATGCGGGCCGTACTGACCCTGACAATTTATGTCGCATTGTAGAAACGGCTATTAATGCAGGTGCAACGACAATCAATATCCCAGATACTGTCGGTTACACAACGCCTTACCAGTTTGGCGGCATTATCACTGATTTGTATAACCGTGTGCCCAATATCGACAAAGCCGTAATTTCTGTTCATTGCCATGATGATTTAGGGATGTCCGTTGCTAACTCAATCAGTGCTGTGCAAGCCGGTGCCCGCCAAGTTGAAGGGACTATCAATGGCTTAGGCGAGCGTGCTGGCAACACAGCATTAGAAGAAGTGATTATGGCAATTAAATTGCGCGAACAAATGTTAAATGTGCATACCAATATTAATCACAAAGAAATTTACCGTACCAGCCAATTAGTTAGCCAATTATGTAATACGCCAATCCCAGCCAATAAAGCGGTTGTAGGTAGCAACGCATTTGCTCACTCATCAGGAATTCACCAAGACGGTGTCTTGAAAAACCGTGAAACCTACGAAATTATGACGCCAGAGTCTATCGGCTTAAAAGAACAACAATTGAATTTAACCTCGCGTTCAGGCCGTGCTGCCGTTAAACACCGTATGGAAGAAATGGGGTATCACGAAGGTAAAGACTTCAAATTGGATGAATTATATACTGCATTTTTGAATTTAGCCGATAAGAAAGGTCAAGTCTTTGACTATGACTTAGAAGCCTTAGCTTTCTTTACGAAACAACAAGATGAAACTGACCACTTCGTGATGGACTATTTCAGTACACAATCAGGCTCTAGCATTGTCGCAACAGCAACAGTCAAAATGCAGTGTGGCGATGAAGTGAAGTCTGAAGCGGCAACCGGCAATGGCCCCGTTGATGCCATCTACCAAGCCATCAGCAACATCACGAAATTCCCTATGAAATTAGTATCTTACCAGTTATCAGCTAAAGGCCACGGTGAAAATGCATTAGGCCAAGTGGATATCGTGGTTGAATGCCATAACCGTAAGTTCCACGGCATGGGGTTAGCGACAGATATCGTCGAATCTTCAGCGAAAGCCATGGTGCATGTGTTGAATAGCATTTGGCGTTCAGAACAAGTCGAAATAGAAAAACAAAAAATAAACCAAGAATCACAATCAAACACAAAGGAAGCTGTTTAACAATGTCTAGTTATAAAATTGCCGTATTACCGGGTGATGGCATCGGTCCTGAAGTTATGGCGCAAGCACACAAAGTTTTAGATGCCATTAGCAAACGCTTTGCTATCACTATTAATACTAAAGAGTATGACGTTGGTGGTGCGGCTATCGATAAACACGGAGAACCTTTACCACAAGCAACAGTACAAGGTTGCGAAGAAGCAGATGCGGTGTTATTTGGCTCTGTCGGTGGACCAAAATGGGAGCATTTACCACCCGATAGCCAACCTGAACGCGGTGCGTTATTACCTTTACGTAAACATTTTAAATTATTCAGCAACTTACGCCCTGCCCGTTTATATCAGGCACTGGAAGCATTCTGCCCTTTACGTGCTGATATCGCAGCCCAAGGTTTCGATATCCTTTGTGTCCGTGAATTAACAGGTGGTATTTACTTCGGTCAACCAAAGGGCCGTAAAGGTGAAGGCAGCGAAGAATATGCATTTGATACCGAGGTGTATCACCGCTATGAGATTGAGCGTATCGCACGTATTGCATTTGAATCAGCTCGTAAGCGAAATAAAAAAGTGACCTCTATTGATAAAGCTAACGTGTTACAAAGTTCAGTGTTATGGCGTGAAGTCGTTAATCAAATTGCAAAAGAATACCCAGATATTGAAATCAGCCATATGTATATCGATAACGCGGCAATGCAAATGATTAAAGCACCTTCACAATTTGATGTGGTGTTATGTTCTAACTTATTTGGCGACATTATTTCTGATGAATGCGCCATGATCACTGGTTCTATGGGTATGTTACCTTCTGCAAGTTTGAATGAATCTGGGTTTGGTTTGTATGAACCTGCTGGCGGCTCTGCCCCCGATATTGCAGGGAAAAATATCGCAAACCCAATTGCTCAGATCCTATCAGCCTCTATGCTGTTAAGATTTAGCTTAGACCAAGCTGACGCTGCAGATGCTATTGAGCGTGCAGTCAATAAAGCCTTAGAAGAAGGCTATAGAACATCAGATTTAGCTGGTACAGGTAAATCAATCAGTACCAGTGAAATGGGCGATACCATTGCTCGTTATATTGCAGAAGGGGTGTAACATGGCTAAGACTTTATATCAAAAATTATATGACGCGCACGTTATTCGGGAAGTCGAAAATGAAACCCCGTTAATTTATATCGACCGCCATCTGGTACATGAAGTGACTTCTCCTCAAGCTTTTGATGGGTTAAGAACTAAAAACCGCCCGTTACATCAGCCGAGTAAGACCTTTGCTACTATGGATCATAACGTTTCGACACAAACAAAAGATATCAATGCTTGTGGCGATATGGCTCGCATCCAAATGCAAGAATTAATGAAAAACTGCCAAGAGTTTGGTGTGACTTTATATGATTTAAATCACCCATATCAAGGTATTGTCCATGTGATGGGCCCTGAGCAAGGGATCACCCTGCCTGGAATGACAATTGTCTGCGGTGACTCCCATACGGCAACACATGGAGCATTTGGTGCGTTAGCTTTTGGGATTGGAACTTCTGAAGTTGAACACGTTATGGCAACTCAAACGCTGAAACAAGCGCGTGCCAAAACCATGAAAATTGAAGTTGTCGGTAAAGCCCCAGCAGGGATTACAGCAAAAGACATCGTATTAGCTATCATTGGGACGACGGGTAGCGCAGGTGGTACAGGCTATATTGTTGAATTTTGTGGTGAAACCATCGAAAATTTAAGCATGGAAGGCCGTATGACGGTGTGCAACATGGCTATCGAATTAGGTGCTAAAGCTGGGATCATCGCACCAGATGAAACCACCTTCAATTATATAAAAGGGCGCCAGTTTGCACCTAAAGGCCAACAATGGGATGACGCAGTCGAATATTGGAAAACGTTGAAAACAGATGATGATGCTAAATTTGATAAGGTCGTCACTATTCAAGCAAGTAGCATCGCACCACAAGTTACTTGGGGAACCAACCCAGGGCAAGTTATTGCTATCAATCAGCCTATCCCTGCACCTGAGTCATTTGCAGACCCAGTTGAACGCGCATCTGCAGAAAAAGCGTTGGCTTATATGGGGTTACAATCAGGCATTAAATTATCAGATGTAAAAATTGATAAAGTGTTTATTGGCTCATGTACCAACTCACGGATTGAAGATTTACGGGCAGCGGCTGCAATTGCTAAAGGTAAAAAAGTCGCAGACGGTGTTCAAGCGATTGTGGTTCCGGGTTCTGGTCCTGTTAAGGCACAAGCTGAACAAGAAGGTTTAGATAAAATTTTTATTGATGCCGGTTTTGAATGGCGCTTACCGGGCTGTTCAATGTGTTTAGCCATGAATAATGACCGTTTAAATCCAGGTGAACGCTGTGCATCAACCAGTAACCGTAACTTTGAAGGTCGCCAAGGTCGTGCTGGTCGTACACATTTAGTTAGCCCAGCGATGGCTGCTGCCGCAGCGATTAATGGCCATTTTGCTGACGTTCGCGACATTCAAATTTAAGGGGAAAAGCAATGGAAAAATTAATTACCCACGTAGGCATTGTTGCTCCTTTAGATGCCGCAAACGTTGATACTGATGCCATTATTCCTAAGCAATTTTTGCAGAAAGTTACTCGTACTGGTTTTGGTCAACATCTGTTTAATGACTGGCGTTTTTTAGATGAAAATGGCCAGCAACCCAACCCTGATTTTGTCTTGAACAAACCCGTGTTTAAAGGCGCAAGTATTTTACTGGCGCGTGAAAATTTCGGTTGCGGCTCTTCTCGTGAACATGCTCCATGGGCACTGACTGACTTTGGCATTCAAGTCGTTATCGCCCCAAGTTTCGCCGATATTTTTTATGGCAACTCGTTCAATAACCAATTGTTGCCAATCAAATTAAGCGAACAAGAAGTGGATGAAATGTTTAACTATGTGAACAGCCATGAAGGTTGCCAGTTCACTGTTGATTTAGAAGCGCAAACAGTCACAGCAGGCGATAAAACGTATCATTTTGAGATTGATAGTTTCCGCCGTCATTGCATGATGAATGGGTTGGACAGTATTGGGCTGACGCTGCAACACGTCGACCAAATTAAAGATTACGAGCAGAATATCCCCTCTTTTATGCAATAAACCCGTTTCTACGCCTACTTCAGTAGGCGTAGTTTCACGATATAAAGTGGAACATCCCCTCACTAACGCCGTAAAGCCTCATCATTCAAGACGAGGAACATCTTCAGAAGGCTTAAACCAAGCAGATTTAAAATCAAACCAGCCAAAGGTATTCATGCGAACGCCACGCATTGTGCGTTGACCTTGTAATTCAAGCCAATGATGAAAAATAGGATGGAAAATTTGTGAGTCAATTAAACTTTCACACCAAGATTCAACGTCTAATTGGTGAGTTCTCCATAAACAAAGTTCATTTTCCAGTGTATTTCCAAGACATTGGCGTAATAGCGGCATTTCATATAGGGTAGCAAAAATTGAAAACTCCAGTGGCTTAAAAAAGTTTGCCGTGGCTAACCAAATATCGCTTGGCGCATCCCCATTAAACCAATCATCATAATCAATAATATTGATGTTAAGCTCAACACCTTGTGTTTGTAGCACCCTTTTCATTATTTGGCTTATCGCATAAAACTCATGGTGATGATGATAAAAGGTGACTGTCAGTTCAGTTAGGTCAGCAGGTTTAGGAAATAAAGTCAGCATTTTGCTATGGTGCCAATGTAATAACAAACCATAAGCAGGCGCCCAGTGACGCTGGTAAAACGGCTCGCAATGAGCAAGTAAGTTTACTGGCGTTAAAAAGCTGCATAGCCACTTGCGGACATCTTCACGTTGAGCAATTTCTGAACGCTGATCCATCAGCAAGAAATAGCACCCCTCCTCCATGCGACTTTCCAATGAATCATTGTGATGTGTATCGCCATCCATTTTTAATGTGGTACACACCATTTGCTCTGATAGCTCAGGAACCACCCATATAGTCACTTCATCAAGTAGCGCTCGATAGCCAAAATAGCGGTCAAAAGCCGAAATAGTCAGTTTTTGTGGCAAGTTTTTTTCAACTTGGTAAGGGCCTGTACCGATAGGGCAACGACTAAAATTTTCTATACTTTCCCATTCTTTAGGTAGAATAGCGGCATGATGGCTACCTAATAACCAAGGCAACTGTTTATCGGGCTTGCTGAGGGTGATATCAATGACATAAGGCTGGGGAGACGACACAGATTGAATATGAGAAAAAAGCGGCCAGCAGCTTTTTAAGCGTAATAGTGACGAAATGATATCATCTACCACCATTTCTCTTCCATGGTGAAAGTAAATTGCGGGGCGTAGATAAAAGCGCCATCGAGTATCACTAATGCTCTGCCAGTGATGTGCTAAGCCATCTTCGACTTCCCCTTTTTCCTCATTTATATGGGTTAACCCATTAAAAATTTGGCTCATTAAGTGAATTTCTGAGCGACGCATTGGTGCACCAGGTAAAAGCGCCGGAAAATCACGATAATAGATAATGCGTAGTAAGTTTTTACCTTGCCGATAACTGCGCTCTAATTCAGATAGTACCATTTGACGAATAGTTTCTTTATCACCGACAAGAGCCACCAGCTTTTCTATACTTTCCTCTTTTAGTAATTGCTCAGCCTGCGCCTGCTGTAACTCTAAGCCATTTACATGGAAGATTAACGTAGAGCGTTTACCTCGGCCTGATTCTGCTCGCCAACTAAGCCAACCATTAGATTGCATATTATTAAGTAGTGTACGAACGTGACGTCTAGAGCAAAACAAGGTATCTGCAATATTTTGCAGAGTAGTTTCACTATCTTGCCCCTGAAAGTGTTGCCAAAGGCGGATGAATTGGTTTTGTAAGCGTGAATTAGACATAAAAGAGGAACTCCGGCAAAAAATGCATCAATTTTAATTTTCTAAAACCAAGCGATAATAGTTAGCAGTAAGTAGCTCGTTTGGTTTGCATATTGCTGACCAACTCCCCCATTTAGAGTAATGGTGTTTTATCACCAAGCCGGTTCGCCGGCTTTTTTTTGCCCTGTTTTTTCAGGCTTCACTCACTCTTCCAACCAGATACTTGTGTTCGCCCCCAAGCTACCTTCCCTCGTCGTCTCGCTATGGCGCAAACTATTTAGAGGTTAGCTATTTGCGTATTATTTATTATCGATATAGTCACAATTCTACACTTCACTTAAATAATTATACCGTAAGAAACTCACTGGCAAGTAGTCTTTAAAAAGTAAATCATTCATAGTTATAAACAGCCAAAGCCAATAATATGGATGTTATTCACTTTTTCTGTGGATATCTATGTTAACAACCCTATGGTAATCAGGGTATATCCCCAGCGCCTTTTTTTATCAAAAAAAAACAGAAACTAATAAACATTGGTAAATCAATCAAATAAAATCAAAAACACCACTTTATCCACTGGTTAATTTTTTAACTAAATCGCTTAGGAGTCTAACTGAACAAAGATCAAACAACGAGGTATTTATCCACAACATATGCGCTTAACTCACTCGTTTTTTGTGATAAACTTCAAAAAAAACGTTTCGTCAAGCCTGTAAATGCACACAGTGCTCCCTATTTTTAACAGTTATCCAGAAATCCTGTGGATAACCTAGTGCATGATCCTGTGATTATCTTGGGAGGAACTTTAATAACCTCTAAAATCGTTTTTAATATACGTAAATAACTAATGATATTATCATATATTTCATATAGTTAAAATTTATAGCTATAAAGTGTTATACTCACCTCATTCAGCAATTTATTTTTGTTCGTTTTTTACACACTAATACCCAAATCATGATGCCATTTATACCACCGCAACCACCTGAAAACGAAGCAACCCTTATGAATAGGGCTCAAGCACTCGCGGGCTATACACTGGGTCAGCTCGCTCAAATAGCCAATATCCCAATCCCCCCTAATCTTAAACGAGACAAAGGTTGGGTTGGGATGTTATTGGAGTATTTTTTAGGTGCCAGCGCAGGTAGCAAAGCAGAACAAGATTTCGCTCATATTGGTATTGAATTAAAAACCATCCCAATTGACCGCCACGGCGTTCCATTAGAAACCACCTTCGTTTCTGTAGCACCATTAACGGGCAACAGTGGTTTAACATGGGAAAATAGCCATGTACGCCGTAAGCTATCGCGAATTTTATGGTTCCCAATCGAGGGAGAAAGACAAATCCCTCTTGCCCAACGGCGCGTCGCTAACCCCTTAATTTGGAGCCCTTCTCCTTTTGAAGAACAATTGCTACGGCAAGATTGGGAGGAGTTAATGGACCTCATCGTGTTAGGTAAAGTAGAAACCATTACGGCACGGCATGGCCAAGTACTACAAATTCGCCCCAAAGCAGCAAATAATAAAGCACTAACTGAAGCGATTGGTGAATTTGGTCAACCAATCATGACATTACCACGTGGTTTTTACCTTAAGAAAGATTTCACTGCGCCTTTATTAGCGCGGCATTTTAATCTTGCTTAACAACCCCCATCGCCTGTACCAAAGCAGACGATAAACAATTATCACTGTTTATTTATTTGATTTAGAAGGTACAAAGATGTTTGAGTGGATATTGGACCCTAATGCGTGGATGGCACTGGCTACACTAACAATATTAGAAATTGTATTAGGCATAGATAATATTATTTTCCTCAGTATTGTCGTCAGCAAGCTCCCTGCCCACCAACAAAATAGTGCAAGGCGCACTGGGCTGATAGCAGCAATGGTAATGCGTCTTGCGTTACTTGCCTCAATAGCTTGGTTATCACGACTCACCACACCACTTTTTAGCATTGCTGAGCATATGGTATCTGCCCGCGATTTAATCTTGTGTGCAGGAGGCATTTTTCTCATTTGGAAAGCTAGCCAAGAGATTTTCGACACTATTGAAGGGGAAGATGAAAATAGTTTTGCCAGTAAGCGCATTAGCTCATTTTGGGGGGCTATCGTACAAATTGCTTTGTTAGATATTATTTTTAGTCTAGATTCTGTGATCACGGCCGTTGGGCTGTCAGATCACTTATTCATCATGATGGCGGCGGTAATTATTGCAGTATTAATTATGATGGTTGCCGCCAAACCTATTGGGGAGTTTGTTGACCGGTATCCGTCAGTGAAAATTTTAGCCTTATCCTTTTTAATATTAGTCGGTTTTACGCTGATACTCGAAAGCGTCCAAGTCCATGTATCAAAAGGCTATATTTACTTTGCTATGTTCTTTTCAATGGCAGTACAGGTACTTAATATTTTACGCAGTAAAAAATGGAAAACAAAACATCCCCCCCATTAACTTGATGTTCCAAGCGCTTGCTTTGCTGCCAAGATAGCCCCCTCAACGGCTTTCTTGGCCTGAGGGCTATTTTTCCAACAACTTGAGCCTGTTAATGCGGCTCCTGAAATTAAAATTTCATCATAAGAAGCTTCACTTAATTGAGCTAATGAGCTAAACCCCATTTGCTCTAAGCGGCTTATCACCATGGGACCAACCCCTTTAACAGCCAATAAAATTTGCTTTTCTGACTCGGAAAATGCCATATCACCCTCTTTATACTAATTACCCAATAATTATTTAAGCTAATATTTTGCAATTTACCTCTTTAATACTTTAAAATCGCAATTATAACAATGCCAGTTTGAATAATTATTAACTGACCTATCTTATCACCCAGCCCAAACTTGCTTTATCTTAGGAATTCATATGTATAACGTTCCAGTGACCAATCTACATCAACATACGATGACGTTAGCCGATGGTCGTCAATTGTGTTGGTTTGAATCAGGCCCCAAAACAGGTTTCCCCGTGATTTTTTGTACTGGAGCAGGTATGAGTGGCACATTGGGCTTTGGGTTAGATTTACTGCAACAATTAAATATTCGCTTAATTGTTCCTGAACGCGCAGGGCTTGGGGGCTCCACCTTCCAAACAAAAAAATCATTAAAAAGTTTTGCTATGGATATCCAAGCGCTTTTAAATGAGCAATCTATTGATACCTTTTCTGTAATTGGCTTTTCCCAAGGTGCGGTCTTTGCGATGGCCATTGCCTATTATTGCCAGCCAAATTCACTGTCTATTGTTTCTGGGCAAGACCAATTTGAATACCCAGATACTCGCGCAAAATTAACGGCCGATGTTGTGAATATGCAGGAACAAGCGCTTAATACGCCTGATAATTTATCCGATTGGCTACTTAAGAATGTAACAGGAGAGTGGCTATTAGCTTTTATCCTCAATTGCAGTGCAGAAATAGACCAACAACTGTACAATGAAGAACAATTTCTTGCAGCCTATACAAGTTGTATTCAGCGCGCTTTTACTCAAGGTAACCAAGGATATGTACAAGACTTATTAATCACCTTGCAAGAATGGGGCTTTACCCCTGAAAATATTCAATGTCCTACCTCCTTATGGTACGGCGAGTTGGATATGAGCACAGTACATTCCCCTGATTTTGGTGAAGTGTTGGCCAGCCGTTTTTTAAACTGCAACCGCTACTTATATCCTCAAGAAGGCGGTTCATTGCTTTGGACACAAGCAGACGCTATTTTAACTAATATTAAGAAGCAAGCCGCTTAATGAAAAAAGCCGCGCTGAATAAATCAACGCGGCTATCAGTTCAATTTTGATATCACATATGTGAATTAGCGATAAACAATCCCGCCATCAGTCAAAATTGATTGCCCTGTAATATAATCAGAGTCATCGCTGGCTAAGAATGCCACTAAACCTGCTACATCATCAGGGGTTTGAGCACGACCCAGTGCGATACCCTCAACATATTTTTTGTAGGTTTCGCCTTTTGGTGCCCCAGTGATTTCTGCAAAGCGTTCGTCAATCTCAACCCACATATCTGTACCCACAATACCTGGGCAATATGCATTCACCGTAATACCTGAACTTGCATATTCTTTTGCCGCCGTTTGAGTTAACGCACGAACCGCAAATTTAGTTGCTGAGTACACACCTAACATAGCGAAACCATCGTGGCCTGCAATCGAGGAAGCATTGATGATTTTACCTTTATGCTTACGCTCTTTGAATTTCTCGCTAGCCGCTTGGATGCCCCACATAGTGCCATCTACGTTAATTTTGAAGATTAAATCCATATCTTCTTGGCGAACATCAGCGATTGGCTTAACTTGAGCAATCCCTGCATTGTTGATCATTACATCGAAACCACCTAACTCAGCTTCTGCATGAGCTACCGCAGCAAATACTTGGTCACGTTGACTGATATCTGCGGCAAATGTTGTCACTTTACGACCTAAGGCTGCAATTTCTTTTGCAACATCTTCAAGTTTATCTTTTTTCAAATCCACCAGTGCGATATTGGCACCTTCTTTTGCTAAGCGTAATGCAATACCGCGACCAATTCCTTGTGCCGCACCAGTAACTAAAATGACTTTATTATTTAACGCCATACTGTTCTCCTACTGAATAATAGTCAAAATGACTAGTCCACCATTAACAATAAGTTAGCAATAATAACAATAAGTTACAAAGTAAAGATTTTCTTCTGTCATTCTCTATTTGTTAGATATATTTAACTATTAACTTGATAAATACTTTTGATTTTCCAAAGAAAAAGGGATAAATAATGAAATTCAAAGATGATTGTTAATAAAAATCATTATCAATATAATAAACAAAAAATGCGATTTCTTGTATTATGTTTAATTAATACACAATTAATTGAAATTTAAAATCGAATTGGGGCTCATACGTTTCAATTATTCTCTCAGTTCCACCCTGGCGTTTCCCTATATACCGATTAATGTTAACGATTTCAGTAACATTAATCTTCTCAGATAAGAATATTCGGGCAAACGTCATTCTACCCGGTGGGGTAAATACCGATATGGCAGGCAACCAACAACAACGTGAATGGGCAGCAAATTTACACGCGATGAAACGGTTAGCTGAACCTGAGGAAATCGCATCCTCCGCGTTATTTTTAGCATGTTCACTATCAAGTTTTATAACCGGAACATCATTATATGTGGATGGAGGCGTTTCCGTATGCAAATAAGACTTTTTAGGAGAAAAAAGTTAATCCGTTTTAGGAAAAAATGCAAAACCAAACCGCAGCGCCATTTTAAATAAAACCTCATACAAGCATAGCGTTGGTTCGCAACCTAAAAAAAGCCACCGAGTTGGTGGCTTTGATTCTAAAATAGAAATAAATACATTATTCTTTAGATGCTTGGATATATAACATTTCCAATGCAATGGATGCCGCCGCTAATGCAGTAATCTCAGATTGGTCATAAGCGGGAGCCACTTCCACTAAATCCATACCCACAATATTTAATGGCTGTAAACCACGCAGCAATTTCAATGCACGGTCTGAGGTTAAGCCACCCACAACAGGTGTCCCTGTTCCCGGTGCAAACGCTGGGTCAAGACAGTCAATATCGAATGTCAAATATACTGGCATGTCACCAACAATATCTTTAATCTGCGCGATCATGTCATCTACTCCACGATCGTTGACTTGCGCTGCATCTAACACTGTAAAACCGTTGTCACTATCGTGCTCAGTACGAATACCGATTTGCACTGAACGGGTTGGGTCAATTAGCCCTTCTTTCGGCGCATGATAGAACATAGTGCCATGATCATACTGGCTGCCATTACCATAAGTGTCAGTATGAGCGTCGAAATGCACTAATGCCATTTTACCAAAGTGTTTTGCATGAGCACGTAACAGCGGCAGTGTCACAAAATGGTCACCGCCAAATGTTAAGCAACGTTTACCCGATTCAAGTAGCTTTTCCGTATGAGCTTGCAGTTTATCGCACATGTCTTGAACATCACCGAAAGCAAACACAACATCCCCACAGTCAACCACCTTTAAACGCTCGGTTAATTTAAATTTCCACGGCCAACGATGGCTTTCCCATGCAAGATTAGTAGAAACTTGGCGAATTGCCGCAGGGCCATGACGACTTCCAGCACGCCCTGACGTCGCCATATCAAATGGTACACCTGTGATCACCCACTGGGCATCTGAACTATAAGGTTGAAAATTCAGCGGAAAACGTAAGAAACCAAATGCGTTAGAAACCAGTGAATTATCAACTTGATTGCCTAAAGTACTATTAATCATTTCTGTTCCTCAAAATGAACCTGCCTATTAGCAAGCCCTTTTAATATTCGATTCGAATGGTTTTTATCTAATTAACTTCGCACAGTATAAATAATAAACAAATCATGTTATTTGCACAAAGTTATTATCTGCAATACTCTCAACTCATGCGCTAAATAGTTCGAGCTGTCGCTAGGCGGCAAATGAGCCAAGCCCTAGGAGCATACACAAGTATGTGACTAGGGTTGGCAAATGCAGCCAACAACGCGACAGTGCGAAATATGACGCGCATACACAAGTATGTGACCCGAGTAGCCGAATGTAGCCAACACCACAACTCTACAAAATATAACGTGCATAATGCTCTAAATAGTTCGTGTTGTGGCTAGGCGGCAAACAAGAATATCTCGGGGAGCATACACAAGTATGTGACCCGAGTAATCGAGTGCAGCCAACACCGCCACTCTACAAAATATAACGTGCATAATGCTCTAAATAGTTCGTGTTGTGGCTAGGCGGCAAACAAGAATATCTCGGGGAGCATACACAAGTATGTGACCCGAGTAATCGAGTGCAGCCAACACCGCCACTCTACAAAATATAACGTGCATAATGCTCTAAATAGTTCGTGTTGTGGCTAGGCGGCAAACAAGGATATCTCGGGGAGCATACACAAGTATGTGACCCGAGTAATCGAGTGCAGCCAACACCGCCACTCTACAAAATATAACGTGCATAATGCTCTAAATAGTTCGTGTTGTGGCTAGGCGGCAAACAAGGATATCTCGGGGAGCATACACAAGTATGTGACCCGAGTAACCGAGTGCAGCCAACACCGCCACAGCACGAAATATGACGAGCATTAGATAACTTATTCGTCTTCGAGATAAGTATACCCATACAACCCGTTCTCGAACTCTTCCACAAAATCTTTCTGTAGCTGCTCACTCAGCCCCGTCCCTTTAACTTGCTCAGTAAAGCTTTCTAATAACACTTCAGGAACCAGTTTAACGTATTGCAGCATATCAGCCACGGAGTCGCCTTCTTCACTTTGTAAGTAACGCACATTACCTTGGCTATCAACCCATACATCTATCGCAGCGGTATCACCGAATAAATTATGCATGTTGCCTAAAATTTCCTGATACGCCCCAATCATAAAGAAACCAATCATTGGTGGGTTTTCTGGGTCATAAGCAGGCATTGGCATGGTGGTTTCAACCCCATCGCCATCGACATAATGGTCAATAATACCGTCAGAATCACATGTTATGTCTAACAATACAGCACGGCGGTCTAATGGTTTATCTAGCCCCTCAATCGGCAATACAGGGAAAACTTGGTCAATACCCCATGAGTCTGGTAATGACTGGAATAAGGAGAAATTAACATAGAACTTATCTGCCATACGTTCTTGAAGTTCATCGATTATTGGACGATGAGCACGGTTACTCGGGTCCAAATCTTGTTGAATACGGCGGCAAATATTAAGATACAACTCTTCAGCCCATGCACGTTGAGTTAAATCTAAAACACCATGTGCGTATTGGGTATGCGCTTCTTGTAAGTCAAACTGACTATCATGTAACCATTCACGCAACGAGCGGCTATTCCCTTGATGTTGCATCGATTCCCATGTGTCCCACAATGAAATAAGTGAGCGCGGGGCATCTTCATTTGGTGGTGATGTCTTAGTAAATTCGTTGCGCTCTACACCAATCACATTGGAAACTAAAACGGTATGATGCGCCGTTAACGCACGGCCAGATTCAGTGATAACCGTTGGGTGTGGTAACCCAAACTCTTCACAAGCATCACCAATAGCCCAAATCACGTTGTTAGCGTATTCATTTAAACCATAGTTAACTGAGCAATCAGATTGGGAGCGAGTCCCCTCATAGTCAACACCTAGACCACCGCCCACATCAAAACATTGAATATTGACGCCTATACGATGTAGTTCCACATAAAAACGCGCGGATTCACGAACACCCGTGGCAATATCACGAATATTTGCCATCTGAGAACCCAGATGAAAATGAAGCAGTTGCAAGCTGTCTAAACGACCTGCATTACGCAGGATTTCGACTAACTGTAATACTTGAGTCGCAGCCAAACCAAATTTGGATTTTTCACCACCACTAGCTTGCCATTTACCAGACCCTTGCGAAGCAAGACGGGCACGTACCCCTAAGCGTGGAGTGACATCAAGGCTTTTAGCTTCTGCGAGTACCATCTCAATTTCGGACATTTTTTCGATCACCAGATAAACTTTGTGACCTAATTTTTCCCCAATCAGAGCTAAGCGAATGTATTCACGGTCTTTATAACCGTTACAAACAATCACTGTCTGTGTTTTGCCTGCATTGGCTAAAACAGCCATTAACTCTGCTTTAGAGCCCGCTTCTAGCCCTAATGGTTCCCCCGAATTGACTAAAGATTCAATCACACGGCGTTGTTGGTTGACTTTGATAGGATAAACAAGGAAATAATCCCCCTTGTAGCCATAAGATTCACGAGCACGTCTAAACGCCGCATTTATTGAGCGAAGGCGATGCTGTAGAATTTGTGGGAAGCAAAACAAAGCAGGTAAACGTAAATGCTGTTGTTCTTCTTTGACCTCGTTTACAAGGTCAGCTAAATCAACAAAGGTGTCAGGGTTTTCAGGATTAGGGCAAACACAGACATTTCCGCGCTCATTCACCTGATAGTAACCACCACCCCAATACGCAATATTGTAAGTCTGGCGCATTTTGCGAGCGATATTATCATTCATAACAAACTCCTAATATGGAGGGGTGAGTGACGCGTTCTCCTTCCGATGCATGTAATTACGACATGGCACGACAAGACAGTTATGTCGGGGAAACGGCAATACTCAGATTTTAATAAAAAGTGCTTAGAACATCTAAACAGTGACAATATACGACCTTAAGCTGACAAATTAATGACTCAGCCTCAAAGGTGTATTAGAGATGTGACGGTAACTTCGTGATGAAGTAAAGAATGACAGGAAAGTAAACGCCAATGTCACGCGGCGATCCGCAAATGACGGTTGGATACTGTTATTCAGTAGATTATGGTTCATTCCCCATTAACCCCCAATATAACTGTTTAACCCTTTAAAATTTCAATGTTGTAGCACTATTTTGGCAGGTTGACCTGTTGATTTAAGCTATATCACCTTGTTTTTTATTGAAATTCAAAAGTTTATAAACATTCCTGATAGATAGCAGGGATTTTATTTTACCTGCTGGTATATAACGGGAAATAACAACCATCCGTTACGGTCGCTGTTTATACATCTATTACGCTCAAAAAGCAAAACCAAAATAACTAAATTGAGATAAAACTTTATGGGTCGTTGTTTTGTGCTCTAGCCGTTTTTTGTATAAATAGAGGTAGAAATTTTTGCTGTATGAGACTAAAATAGACGTCTAGATGTTAAAACATCCAATTATAAATCTGCGAATTCTTAAGGTATTAATCTCATGGCTACACATCTCTTTACTTCTGAGTCTGTATCAGAAGGGCATCCAGATAAAATTGCTGATCAAATCTCTGATGCAGTACTTGATGCTATTCTAGAACAAGACCCGAAAGCTCGCGTTGCCTGCGAAACCTACGTCAAAACAGGTATGGTGATGGTTGGGGGAGAAATCACCACCAGTGCTTGGGTTGATATTGAAGAAATCACACGCAAAACGGTTCGCGAAATCGGTTATACCAGCTCCGAAATGGGCTTTGATGCCAATTCATGTGCGGTCTTAAGTGCCATTGGTAAACAATCACCTGATATCAATCAAGGTGTTGATCGTATCGACCCATCAGAACAAGGTGCAGGTGACCAAGGTCTTATGTTTGGTTATGCCACTAATGAAACTGATGTATTAATGCCAGCGCCAATTACTTATGCACATCGCTTAGTTCAACGCCAAGCAGATGTACGTAAAAATGGCACCTTACCTTGGTTACGTCCAGATGCAAAAAGTCAGGTTACCTTTCAATATGACAACAATAAAATTGTCGGTATTGATGCGGTGGTTTTATCCACTCAGCATTCTGAAGAAATTCAACAAAAAGACCTGCACGAAGCCGTAATGGAAGAAATCATTAAACCTGTTCTTCCTGCTGAATGGTTAAGTTCTGCAACTAAATATTTTATTAACCCAACAGGTCGCTTTGTCATTGGGGGCCCAATGGGTGACTGTGGTTTGACTGGCCGTAAAATCATCGTTGATACATACGGTGGTATGGCTCGTCATGGTGGTGGTGCTTTTTCTGGTAAAGACCCTTCTAAAGTCGACCGCTCCGCGGCTTATGCTGCACGCTATGTTGCGAAAAATATTGTGGCTGCAGGGCTTGCAGACCGCTGCGAGATCCAAGTTTCTTATGCTATTGGTGTCGCTGAGCCAACCTCTATTATGGTCGAAACATTTGGTACGGCTAAAGTAGATGAATCGTTATTAATTAAATTAGTACGTGAATTCTTTGACTTACGCCCTTACGGTTTAATTAATATGCTTGACCTTCTACACCCAATTTATCAGCAAACTGCATCATATGGCCATTTTGGTCGTTCGCAATTCCCTTGGGAAAAAACGGATAAAGCTGAATTATTGCGCAGTGCCGCTGGCTTATAATTTATTTAGTTAATACCGTAAAGTAAAAAACCCATCTGCTAATGATGGGTTTTTATTGTCGATAATATCGTCATATAAATGGCTTAATTTTTTTGTGTAAATTGGAAAATTGCCATTCCTGCTATCATAGCTAATGTAAATATAACCCCTTGAGTAACCCCCATTCCTGTTAATAGCAAGGCAGGTCCTGGGCAAATACCTGCAAGCCCCCATCCAACACCAAATAACACGCTGCCCGTAATCAGCTTTTTATCAATTATTTGGTTAGTTGGTATTTGTAATGGACAACTCAGGATACTTACTCGTTTTCTTTTGATAAAAACATAGGAAACCCCACTAATCACCATTGCCACTGCCATTGTGACAAGTAAGGACGGGTCCCAATTCCCCGTAATATCAAGAAAGGATAGAATTTTAGCCGGGTTTCCCATCCCCGCTATCACCAAACCTAAACCAAATAATATTCCTGATATCAGTGCAATTATAATTGGCATTCACTTATCCCCTTAGCCCGTACTGGTTAGCAAGCGCTACGGTTACAAAAGCCACAAGCATAAAAATAATTACGGCAACAATGGAGCGACGAGAAAACCTCGACATACCGCAAATGCCATGGCCACTGGTACATCCCCCCCCTAAACGCGTGCCAAAGCCAACAAATAGACCTGCTAGAATTAAAACTGGTACGCTAGCCGTAATATTTACTTCTGGCGTATAAGCAAACCAAGTGAATAACAACGGGGCAATCATCAATCCAATGATAAAAGCCGCCTTCCATGCCGTATCACCTTTTATCGGTCTTAGTAAACCACCTAAAATGCCGCTAATCCCTGCTATTCGTCCGTTAAAAACTAATAAAATTGCCGCTGCCAACCCAATCAGCACGCCCCCTATCGCAGCGGATATCGGGGTAAAATTAGCCCAATCAATCACCATGTTAGTTCTCCTTTGCCGGGCAATAAAGTTGATATAACGTATTAAGTAGCGTGAATAGTTTTTCATCTGCTATTGCATAGTAAATGCGTTTACCCTCACGACGAGTTGTCACTAAGCCTTCATTTCGTAACACAGTCAGTTGTTGTGATAAGGTGGGCTGTTGGATACCCAGTTGTTCCTCTAATTCACTGACGCAAGCTTCCCCCTGTGTTAATTGGCAAAGTAGGATTAAGCGATCAGGATTCCCCAGTGTTTTTAATAATGATGCAGTTTGTGTTGCTGCTTGCTTCATCGCAAAAAGCAATTCTTCTGGTGTATTATTCATATAGTCACGTTAGTTATCTTTATTATGTATTATTATAATATATATTTTTATATAATAATCGTCAAATTTTACTTGTTTGCCTTGCTCACCTTCACGTATCCTTAACTTATGAAAACGATTAGAGTCCCTATTTTTTTACAGCAACGAGTCATGAGCACCCTACGGGAAAAGCTCGCGTTGGCGGAACAAAAACTTGAACAAGCTTTTCCAGAACCCAAACTCAATTACAAACAACGCGGCACAACAGCTGGTAGTGCTTACTTAAAAGAATGGGAAATTCGTATTAATCCAATATTACTAATTGAAAATACACATCTTTTCATCGATGAGGTTGTTCCTCATGAACTGGCTCACTTATTGGTTTTTAAGGTGTTCGGTCGACAGGGAATTGCGCCCCATGGCAAAGAATGGAAATGGATGATGCAACATGTGCTAGAAGTGGATGCAAACCGTACTCATCGTTTTTCAGTCGCAACAGTAAAAAGTAAAACCTTTAATTATACCTGTGCCTGTAAAACAACCCATGAATTAACAATACGTCGTCATAACAAAGTGATGAGAGGTGAAAACCAATATTTGTGTCGTCGATGTGGGGAAATTTTAAAACCGAAGGAAGTTAGTGCCGCTACGGCAGAAAATTAACCTTCCGCCGTAGCAAATTCAACATGTCTCTTAAGCAAACTCCGTCATCACTAATTTGGCAATTTCGAAGTAGATAATCAAACCTGTGCCGTCAATAAAAGTCGCAATAAACGGTGCCGATACGACTGCTGGGTCTACTTTTAGTTTCTTTAATACCATTGGTATAATTGAAGAAACAATCGCACTCCACATAGTGATAGCGACAATTGTTAAGCTTACAACAATCGTTACTTCGTGACCAACGCCTAAGATCCAAGCACGAATTAAAGCAGCCCCACCAATAGTGACAGCAACTAAAAATGAAGTAGAAACCTCTTTTTTCAGCACTGCACCAAGGTTACGTAAGCTAACTTCTCCCAACGCCATTGCACGAACTAGCGTTGACGTAATTTGAGTACCGCTGTTGCCACCAGTACCAATCAATAATGGGATAAAGAACGCAAGTGAAATTGCTGCTTCAAGTTGTTCTTCAAATGCTTTTAATACTGTCCCTGTATAGGCTTCAGCGACAAATAACATTAACAACCAAACTACACGTTTACGCCACAGTGTTACTGGACTAGTCGTTAAATAAGGCTCATCAAGCGGTGTCGTTGCGCCTTGTAACTGCGCATCAAGTGTATTCTCATCTTCAATCAGTTCTGCGATATCTTGCGGACGCAAAACACCCATTAATTTGCCAAATTGCACAACAGGGATCATATCTAGACCACTATGGTTAATCAGGTCATAGACATCATGACGAGATTGTTCTGGTGCAACCGAAAAATAATTGTGCCGCATAATATCAGACACTAATAAATCTTCTGGAGAAGCTAACAATGATTTAACTGAAAGAATCCCATTTAAATAATTGTCGCTATCAACAACAAATAAATAAGTCGGAATTTGTTCGCCATCAAGGTGTTCAATAAGGTTTTGTTTTACACAGGCGATTGAATCTGCGACAGAAACTGGTAGATATGATTGGCTCATATATGCACTAACAGTTGCGTCATCAATTTTAGGCTGCTGTGTATTGTGGTTTTTAAGGCGCGTGCCTTTCATCGCGGATTGAGCAATTGCAACTGCTCCCGCTTTGTTTTGAGATGTGAATGTCATTTTTTTAGTCCCTATTACTGTTGGTTACTCAAACAGTACTCAAATAGGGGCGAAACCAGATGAGAGAATGCAAAAGCTATCTCTTCGTCTCGGTTTTAGCACTATACAACGTATCCTGTATTGAGCAGGAAGTTACATGGGGATATACCTTCGGTCGATATATCCTGTCCTAATCTTGGGCGTCTCTCGACGTCGTCAGATCAGTAACCTATGTTTGTATAGGAGCCTCGCCTAACGAGATACTGCACTTTGGATGCGGCGCGAATTATACCCATTGATAAATTAATTACTAGTCTCTATCTACGTTTTTTTACGCATAGTAAACTTATTGTTTAGGGTTTGTTTAAGTTTATATTTAATATAAATTCATCAAGTAACAATTTGTAAAAAACAATAAATTATAATGTTTTTGTTATAAAAACATTATAATAAAACAGTAACCACATCAATAATAACCAAGAAAACAAAAATAACATTAAAGATATAATTTAATAAAATTAATTAAATTCACCCTTATTCCTTGCCTTACAGCATAAATATCAAAACCCATGACTCCAAGCATTATTAAATAAACCACTCACTCTTTATTGGTGTATCATAAATTACTAACACTAATTATTTGAGTGGTTTTTAAAACCAACAACAATCAAATTTAAAAATTAATTAGTAAGAAAATACACTTAAAGCGCTATTTAATTCGAATATATTAACAAAAAATGAATTATTAATTCTTAATAATAATTTTTAGCTGTCAATTCAGAATTAAATATCATTAGAATTATCTTAGAATATTTTTTAATTTATTTAACAGTGAAAGTTTTATTATGGATAAAGTAATTGTAGGTATGTTAACAAATTTAACATACAGAGTGAATGATGAAATAAAAATCGCAGCAATTTCAGCATTAGGCGATTTTAAAGCAACAATTGAATATCATGATGCCATCATACGCATCATAGATTTATGCCAAGACCCAAATAAAGAAGTCGCAGTTTCAGCAATTAATACATTGAGTAAATTGTCTGTTTATTTCATACATAGTCCAAAAATAGAACACTAAAAACCCTTATTATGCGTACGTTAAATTTATATTATTTCGTATTGTGTAGCACTGCCCCATTATTTTTATAATGAGACAGCCTAACGACGTTAAATAACCTTACTCGATTTCAGTGTCGCCTTGTAATTGGCAGCTACAGGCTAAAACATAACCTTCGGCAATCTCTGCTTCAGTCAATGTCATCGTACTGGATGTGGTGTAATTTCCTGATAATACCTTTGTTTTACAACTACCACAGACACCTGCACGGCACGCCGCGATAACCGGCTGTTTATTTTGTTCTAATGCAGACAATAAAGAGGTACCAACTGGTACTTTAAAATTCACTAAACGCTGACGAATTTTTAATGTCAGAACATCTTCGCTATCAATAGCCTCTGGTTCGGTAGAAAAGCGCTCCATAAAGAATTGCTCAGCAGGGACGCCTAAATTTGCAGCAAATTGCTGCGCATTTTTCATATATGGAACTGGGCCACATGTCATTACGATACGTGAATGAATATCGGGTACTAGTACTTTTAGTTTTTCTTCGGTTAAACGACCCTGTGCAACCTCCCCATTATCTGGAGTTTCAGCCATTACACACAGCTGTAGCCTATCTGGATATAATTGGGTTAATTGTTGCCATTCTTGTGCAAAAATGACTTGTTGGTTATCGCGAACATTGAATAATACTTTGACGTTTGCCTCAGGACGATTTGCCATTAGCCAACGAGTCATAGACATAATCGGCGTCACGCCACAACCTGCCGCCAGCATTAAATATTGTTGGTTTTCTACATTAGCGCAAGTGAATTCCCCTTGAGCGGCTGAAAGCCAAAGGTAATCACCCTCTTTAACAGAACGTGTGAGCCAATTTGACCCCATACCATCTGCTAATCGCCTGACTGTAATCGAAATAAAACGACTTTGCCCTGGTGATGATGAAAGAGTATAAGCACGCATGACCTCATCACTATTTTTAATACTAACCAAAGCATATTGCCCTGGTGAATACATATAGAAATCGTGATTAATAAGATTGATAGTCCAAACATCCGCTGTTTCTTGAATAATAGAATGAATTTGCATCCTATTTGGACATAAACTGCTTGGCATTGTCATTGCTTCACTCCTTTATAGGGGGTCACAGCCCCCTTCTCTCATATCGGTATTTTAAACGGGTTCAGTCGTCTTACTAATTATGCAGGTAAAATTTCAGCGAGATCTTGCTCTACCGTGGTGATGCTACGCATACCAAACTTCTCATTTAACACATTTAATAAGTTTTCGGTTAAGAAACCTGGGGCTGTTGGACCGGTATAAATATTTTTCACACCTAGCGCCAATAGTGTTAATAGAATAACAATCGCTTTTTGTTCAAACCAAGATAGAATCAAGCTTAGTGGTAAGTCATTGATACCACACCCAAGTTTCTCTGACAGATTGACCGCCAGCATGATTGCGGAATAAGCATCATTGCACTGACCAACATCCAATAAACGTGGTAAACCTTCTAATGTACCGAAGTCCAATTTATTAAAACGATACTTACCACACGCTAATGTTAGGATCAGGCAGTCCTCAGGTACGCTACGTGCAAAATCAGTGTAGTAACTTCTTTCACCACGGCTACCATCACAACCCCCTACTAAGAAGACATGACGCAGTTTTTTCTGTGCGACTAAATCAATCACCGCATCAGCAGCGCCTAATAAAGTTTGGCGTCCAAAACCAACCGTGATTTTGTGTTCAATTTCGGTATATGGGAACCCTGCTAGTGATTGTGCTTGCGCTATCATGTCAGAAAAATCATCACCAACTAAGTGTTTAGCTCCCGGCCAGCCGACAATGCTGCGCGTCCAAATTCTGTCTTTATATTGCCCAACATCAGGGTCAATAATACAGTTTGATGTCATCAAAACAGGCCCAGGGAATTTAGCAAATTCAACTTGCTGGTTTTGCCACCCACTGCCATAGTTACCGACGAGATGAGCATATTTTTTCAGTTCTGGATAACCATGTGCGGGTAACATTTCACCATGGGTATAAATATTGATCCCTGTACCTTCTGTTTGCTCGAGTAACATTTTCAGATCTTTTAAATCATGGCCTGAAATCAAGATACATTTACCTGCAACAGGGCGAACATTAACCTCAGTTGGCACTGGATGACCAAACTCACCGGTTTCACCCGCATCTAATATTTCCATGATTTTAAAATTCATCAAACCAATTGCCATTGAGTTATCAAGCAATTCATTCATGTCTGATGGCAACGTACCTAGCCAAGCCATAATGTTATGGTATTGGCCATAAACCTCATTATCGTATTGGCCTAGTACATGAGCATGTTCCATGTAGGCCGCAGCCCCTTTTAAGCCATAGAGGCATAACATGCGTAATCCATGGATATCTTCGCCTACTTCTGCCTTATCGATATCCAAAGAGAATTGTGCTGCTTGTGCCTGTAAGGTAGGAATATCGGTACCGGCTAACTGCAAGTGGATCAAGGGGTGATTAAATACCACAGCACTATTTACTGACTGGCAGTGTTTAATTAATTTATCACGTAAATAAATAGCTTCGCGTGCATAACCAATAATACGGTCTGAATCAAAATTGACGTTAGTTAATGTGGAGAAAAATGCGCGTGGAGCAAAACTATCAATATCATGATCGATAATACCGAGTTCACGAGCCGTAACTGCACTGGCCGATAAGCTTTGCAATACAGCAACTAATAAATCTTGTAGGTCAGAAGTTTCTGCTGTTTTACCGCACATACCCTGCGCGTATGCACAGCCATTACCAGCTGGAGTTCTAATTGTTTGTTCACATTGCACACAGTACATGTTATTCGCCTCTTAAAGTTGCATTTCAAATACAACATTAAGATTACGCTCTTTATTAGAATAAAAAAGTGGAATTGTTAGCTATCTAACCATTTATTGATCTACATTAATGTTTTGTATGAATGAGAACTATTATCAATACTGGAAGTATGATAAACCATCTGCTGCTGGCCTTAGTGTTTATTCATTATTTCAGAATGAATAAGCTGCCCTCATTTTATTTTTTGAAAAATAATCACTATTTATTCCAATATAATTTTCCTATGATAAGGTTTACTTTATCTCTTGCTATACTATGAATGTAAGTTATTGTTATGTAATCACAAAAAGAGAATCAAAAAAAGATGGCACAGGAAAAATTAACAAGTAAGTCCGTAATGAAATATCGTTTCGGTGTACTTAGACGGTTAAAAGAATCAGATAAGACTCCCATAAAGATCTTACTATTAGCCGCAATTATTGGCGCTGCCGTTGGGCTTATTGGCTCTCTATTTATGTTAGGCACCACTTGGATCAGTAACTACCGTACTCAATCTGTTGGCGACTTAGTCATAGATAAATGGTTAGTTATTCCGACTATGTTTGCTGTCTCAGCTATTCTTGCAATGATAGGTTATTATCTTGTTAAACGTTTTTCCCCTGAATCAGGGGGCTCTGGTATCCCCGAAATCGAAGGGGCTCTGCAAGATTTACGCCCTGTTAGATGGTGGAGAGTCATCCCCGTAAAATTTTTTGGTGGCTTAGGAACACTAGGCTCTGGGATGGTATTAGGGCGTGAAGGGCCAACAGTCCAATTAGGGGCTAATATTAGCCAGATGTTCTATGATATTTTTCGCTTAAAAGATAATGAATCTCGCCACACTTTATTAGCTGCGGGTGCAGCCGCTGGCTTATCAACTGCATTTAATGCGCCTCTTGCAGGGATATTATTTATTATTGAAGAGATGCGCCCTCAATTTAAGTACAGTTTAATCTCCATTAAAGCTGTATTCATAGGTGCAGTTACAGCCACTATTGTTTTTAGACTAATTAATGGGGAAGCCGCCTTATTAAATATCGGGCAATTTTCCTCAGCCCCCATGAACACACTTTGGCTCTATTTAGTTTTAGGGCTGTTATTTGGTATTGTAGGGATCTGCTTCAACCGTTTTTTATTATTTTTACAGGATAAATTTCTCGCCTTTTATCAAAATAAAATCTCTCGTTTCGTCTTAATGGGAGGGCTGATTGGTGGGGCTTTTGGTGCTATTGGTGTTTATACCCCTGAAATTGTTGGCGGTGGTTACTCGGTGATCCACCAAATGGTTGCAGGACAATTTACGATTACCTTAATATTCCTCTTTTTTGCATTACGCTTTTTAACCTCAACAATTAGTTTTAGCTCAGGCGCACCTGGAGGGATTTTTTCTCCCTTACTCGCTCTGGGAACGTTATTTGGTGGTGTTTTTGGCTATGCTGTACTCGAACTATTTCCCCATTACCAAATAGAAGTGGGGACTTTTGCCATCGCAGGCATGGGGGCTTTATTTGCTGCAACGGTAAGGGCCCCTTTAACGGGTATCGTATTAGTTTTAGAAATGACGAATAATTATCAACTTATCTTGCCTATGATTATTACTTGTATCGGTGCCACTATGATGGCCCAGTTTTTAGGTGGTAGGCCCCTTTACTCCGTTATATTAGAAAAAACACTTGAGCGTAGTGCAAAAGAAGAGTCAGCAGCGAAAGCGACCATCCCCCCTTCTGCTTAACGTTAGCCATAAAAAACGGGTTGTTGAAACAACCCGTTTTTTATCAATCAGATAGTTTTATCTTTTTTTTGCAATTAGCGTTGCGAAATTAAGCTTAATTCGGTTTCCTTGTGCATCTGTGCGATGCAGATGACCTGGGTTTTCATTATATTTTAAAATTTCCCAGTCTTGATAATAATGTTTTAATTCGCCTGGCTTCAAGAAACATTTAAAAGGAACTAAATCTAATGGAGCATCTGGTGTTTCAACAGCACAGACAATCACATTAATACCACCTGATAACGTATGCTGTTGCATGTTCGCCACCACATCCGCAATCTTTTCACGCTGCAAAAACATCAGTACCACAGTAGAAATAATTAATTGATAATCATCTTGAATTTGATGGCTATTAATATCGTAAATAGCAGTATGAATATTATCTATACCTGCTTGTTTTTTCACAAAATCAATCGCTTGAATATGTTGCGGATTGATATCGACGGAAGTAACGTCATAACCTTGTAATGCAAGGTAAAAACTGTTCCTTCCACGACCAGATCCTAAATCCAACGTTTTACAAGGGGCTGATAATTTATTTTCACATAAATACCGAACTTCTGAATGGGGGATCGTTAAACCATACTGCTTATAAAATTTAATTTCTGGTTGGCACAAAAAGGCGAGTTGGCATTCCATATCATCACTACAGTTGGAAATACGATGCCAAATTTGTGGTTCGATTATTGGCGGCTGGTTATGAACATCAAAGGTGAAGTGCTGTTCGCTGCCATCTTCATTAAAAATGATAAAATCAAGAGAGCCTTTCAATACCTTTAACTGGGCGTATGTATCCTCTTTTGTATTATGGCGCTCTTGAAACATGAGCGGTAAAGAGGTTTTATTCCAGACCGGCATGGTCTTGTAGCACACAAGTTCATTCATATCATCACCAATAAGTTGCATTTTAAATACATCTTATACCGATAGCTTGAACACTGCAAAGCTTTCATTAATAAAACAATCAGGGTTTTGATACAAATCAACCGCCAGTCAGCACTAGCGGTTGCCCTATGATTCATTACCTAATAATAGATAATTAATAACCTAATTGCTTAGCACTTAACCCTAAGAATTCAAATGGTTTTGTTACCACATAACTGTTGGTCGCATCCCCTGAATAGATATTGCTTTGCTCTACTCCTAAGTCAAGCTTTTTGACTTTCCCTGTTTCAGCAGAAAAATCAATTTTCTTTAAATCGGTCCAAAAAATATTTGGCGTTAATGCGGACTCGAAAAAGTAAAGTTGACGCTTATGATCCACCAAAGTACGCCAACGAGTTGATGATATCTCTGGTGAGTTTTCTGATGTCAAACCATATGGTACAGACACATTGCGAACGACACTAAAAACACTCGCTACCGCTTTGTTAGCTGTTGTTTTTTGAGGGATGGCATTGATATAGAATTGGGCCCGGGCAAACCTGTCTGCTGAGCGGTTAGTTCCTGGTAACATCACTGTACCACCAATCCCTTGCCAATATTCCTGCATTGCTAATTGCTTTTCATAAATTGGTGAATTAGTCATCACTTGATATTTTCGATTGTGATGAATAACTTGCTTACCATCGATATATTCAATAATAGCGCTATCGCCACTAGCATCTGATAAAGATAAATGTAAGGTCGCCAAACGATCTTGCCCTGGCACATTATCAGTAGCGACGACTAGCGGATTTTTTTCTAAATCAGCAACCGCTTCTTCGACCGTTGCATAGTTATCTAAAACATACTGTGCCCACAATGAAATAGACAATGCAGGTTGTTTATCGTCCACTTGAGGGTATTTTGATTCCGCTAGCCACAAGAGATTTGCTACTAAGCCTTTTTCATTGACCCCATCAGTCGTCGAAATATCATAACCTGAAGCGATCACGCTACCGTATTTTGACTTCCATTGTAGAGAATTTGGCCCAGCAACCCCATTACGCTCCATTCCCCGAGGGAAAACCCAAAGATTGGTACCAATATCGTATTTCCAATCCATTGTTCTACCAGTCATGATTTGCTCGTTGTCACCCAAGTAAAGTACCCGAGTACATGCTTGGCTCACCATAATAGGCATTGATATTGCTGCGATTGTCGCTAGTGCTACGATGCTTTTTTTAACAAACTGCATGCCATCTCCAAAATAATCAAATTAACGTACTATAAGCATAGTATACAGATGGATATTATTTAGTCTTACTAGATAAAAAATAAAATGAGATATGGATATAGTAAGAAATACAATAAATGATAAACGTTAATGGCACTTCTTTGTATCAGTGCCATTTTTTACAGTGAAAAAACTAGTTATTTACTGAAGAAAACAAAGAACGTAATAATGCTGCTTTTTGTTTGTTATCTGGGATAGCTAATATTTCATCATAGAAGCTAATCGAAATACGACAAGCTAATGCAGGCGATTTTTTACCCGCTTGTAAATTGCCAAGAATTGCTGTATCTGCACCATATTTTGTAGAAAGTTCGCTGGCTAGTTTAGTCAACATCTCAGTATATTCAGCAGGTGACATTAAAGCTTGCTTCGTACCCGCTTCACTCGAAATTAACAGTTCATTCGTTGCTTGAATTTGCTTTAATAATACTACTTGGCTTTTTTGGGGTGGGATAATTTCCGCCGTCTCTCTTAAATGTGGGAAAAGAGAATAAAAACATGTTTGCCCTGTTGGGTCTTCTTCTAATAAGATTTTAAGATAATCATTCACTTTACTGGTGAAATTAATAACAGAATCATCAGAGGCGTATTCCATACGCTCCAGCACCAGTTTCATTACGCTGCCAACAACCTGATCAAATAATTGACGACGCAGGTCTTCATTCGTCGGGTCATATTGTGTAATAAGGTGCTCAAAACTTTGGTAGGTCTCAGGGCTTATTTTCTTTACTGTGGCAATTATCGGCAATTCTTTTTCAACTTGAGCAAGTGCTTCTGAATGAATAGCACTATTATTTTCAGTTGATAACACGTCATTATCTTTACTTAACCAATAAAAACCGAGCGCAAATGCAATAAAAATAATGCATACAATTAATGCGGTTTTACGTGAGTTATTTGTTTTCAAAATTGCCCTGCCTTTTCTCTATAAAACGGATCACCACAAATGCCGTCAAACTTGCCTATATCACCTAAACAATGAGATATATTGCCATACACCAAATAATAGTGTTCAAGACGATAACGTCCTATGCCTACTATTTTAGCTTGCATCGAAGCTGTCTAGCTATAGGAATAAAGGAAATTGCGAAATAAAGATAAGAGGGATTTAGTACAGAAAATAATTTAGTTATTCATAAAATAAAAAACCTCCGGAGCTTAGCAGCCCGAAGGTTTTGAATAATAAAACTTATTTAGTTTGAACGCCTTCAACAGAAATCAGCAGTTGTGCTTCTTGAGATTTAGGCCCTAAATCAGATTTAATATTAAATTCTTTCAATTTAATATTACCTTGGGCTTCAAAACCTGCGCGATATCCACCCCATGGGTCTTTACCTTCACCCATCAGTTTTGCATCTAAGGTAATTGGTTTTGTCACACCATTTAAAGTAAAATCACCTGTAATTTTATAAGTTTCACCGTCTTTTTTCACTTCTGTTGAAACGAATTTCGCTTCAGGGAATTTAGCTGCATTTAAAAAGTCTGCGCTGCGTAAATGCTTATCACGCTCTGCATGGTTAGTATCAATGCTTCCCGTTTTAATCGTGACTTCTACTTTATCTTTTGATGGGTCTTTTGCATCATAAGTGAAATTGCCATCAAAATCTTTAAAGCTACCATATACCCAGCTATATCCTAAATGCTGAATACGGAATTCAATAAACGCATGTTGGCCTTGCTTATCAAATTGATATGTTTCTGCTAATGCAGAACCTGCGGTTAAAAATAAAGCACCAGTAGCCAGACCAAGAACCGTTTTCTTCAACATAATTATCTCCACGTTACTTATCGGGATTAAAACCCAACATTCTTTTTAATGTAATATCACGATCAAAAAAGTGATGTTTAAAAGCAGCAAAAGCATGTAAAACTGACAATAAAACTACAGCCCAAGCTAAATATAAGTGAATTTCACCTGCGGTATCCGCTTGTGTTGCAGCGCCAGTAAATATTGCGGGTACTTCAAACCAGCCAAATACACTAATAGGCTGTCCATCAGCAGTCGAAATTAAATAACCGCTAATCAAAATACTGAATAAAATAATATAAATCAGCACCTGTGCAATCAAAGAGCTTGCTCTCGTTAATTTGCTATAACTTGCTAATGGTTTCGGTGGGGGAGAAATAAATCGCCAAATCACACGAAATGCCATAACAATAAATAATAATATTCCTATACTCTTATGTATCTCAGGAGCTTGGTGGTACCAACTGTCATAATATCCCAGTGTCACCATCCATAAACCTAAAGCAAACATTCCATATACGACTATTGCGACCAACCAATGCACGAGCAACGAGATATGCCCATAACGGGTTGCACTATTTTTCCATTGCATGATAAAAAACCATTTAGAGGTGAAGGTGATATCGTATTAACTAAGCCGTAATAATCATAAGGTGAAACTAATATTATTCCTATCCCTAAGTTAAACAAATAATTTGTTGTAGATATTCAAATACAATCAACATAATTAAAAATAGTTTACTATTTTGTTTTGTCTATATTTAATAGTAAAAGTTGAATAAAGATTCTTCCAGTTTTGTAAGCAATCGTAACTGGATAATTATATTTCCATTTTGGTTAATTTCAATTTATTCTACCTTATAGCAAATAGATATAACCTTTTCTCATAAAAATAAAATTTGTCGGTCAGGCATTTTCCTTTTACATTGGTATTCTCCATTTTTACATTTTTAATTAACTAGCAGGTTAGACTCTATGTATAAACTTTGGATAGCGAATAAAAATTACTCTTCGTGGTCTTTACGTCCTTGGGTTTTATTAAAAGTATTGCAAATCCCGTTTGAAGAAAATCTGTGTTTTTTTGAAAATGGTAAAAGTAGCCATAACAAATTTAGTCGTTTCTCCCCAACGGGCTTAGTACCTTGTTTAGTTGATGACAAACTCACTGTTTGGGATTCTCTCGCTATTTGTGAATACATCGCTGAAACGCACCCTCAAGTATGGCCAAAAGATAACAAAGCAAGAGCTTGGGCTCGCAGCGCTAGTGCAGAAATGCATTCTGGGTTTACTTATCTACGCCAACAATGCCCAATGAATGTTGCGTTCAAAGCAACTACAGCGACGATTTCTTCCGAATTACAAACGGACCTAAACCGCCTTCAGCAATTATGGCAAGATGGGTTGAATCAATTCGGCGGGCCATGGCTTGCGGGCAATGAGTTTAGCGTTGTTGATGCTTTCTTCGCACCTGTAGCCTTTCGCATCCGTAGCTATCAGTTACCAATAAGCCCAGCAGCACAACATTGGGTAGCCCGCGTTTTAGATTTACCGGCAATGAAAGAATGGCACGAAGCAAGTCTACATGAACCGAATATCGACCACTAACCGATAAGATAGGGGCGCTTAGTTGTATTGCCCCCTAATTTATTGATTAGGAAAAAATCACCTGCACGAACATCAAAATTAAATATTAACCAATCTGATTAATATTCAAGCCATTACCCCTATTTTATAAATAAAAGATTACAATCTTTCATCCCAAGGGTTAGCAGTCATTACATCGCCTGTAGGAGTATGTAATGTAACTTGGTCGTTTTTAAACCATTCCGCTAACGAAAAGCCCCCTTTTGGGGTTTCAATGTGAATATCAATTGGGCAATACGGGGTATTTGCTTTAATGGCGAATTCGGCAAAATCTTCTTTTTGTTGAGGAGTTGAACAACGAATAACTACATCAAGGTCACAGTCAGATAACATACTTTGAATATCGGTTGCCAAGGTATAGGCACAACTCCCCGTGACGCCCCACTGCCAAGGCCATTTATCCTGTGAGATTATCCATAACACCTGAACAGGTGGTAACGCGATAAACATAGAGCGTTGTAATTCAACTGAATTTGCTACCAAAGACTCTACATTCATAATATGGGTTATCGCTGATTTCTCAATTTGAGTCGTGACGCGTTGATGTGGTTTAATTCCCCGAATTGCGACCGTCAATTTATTATTGTCCGCTTTATCTCTATAAACGGTCAGTGGCAGCTTACTATTCCACTGTGAGGCAACCCATTCAGGAAGCGATTCTACCGCAACATCATTATCATTGCCGACCCAAACAAAATCATGCGGATTAATTATTTGCATTTTATTACCTTTATGATTGCTATGAATGCTCCTTCTATTATGCCTTTTTTACTGCATAAAAACAGAATTTACCTTTTAACCATGAATATCGTGCCATTAATTAACAATCTAGCCAGATATTGTTTTCTATCCTTGAAACATCAATGAGATTGCTATCTAATTACCTTAATAATTAATAAGTTAAGCTTCTATTTATGAGCGTCGTATTATGAGAAACATCCCTGCTATTTACGATGGGTTCCTTTTTACCAGCTGCATGTTGTTTAGTGCAGTCGCGGCCTATCTGATTTTAGATGCGCAAGCAGCTATGTGGGCAGCATTTTCCACACTTTATTCTTTTAATCTGTTCAATGCTGCAAAAGAGTATAAAAATTATGCCTATACCGCTTTTTGGCTATTGATGATTTTAGTCGCCATATTTATAGGTGATACCCTGCGATTAAGCATGGCGTTTTATGTTTATCTCTTCGTGTTTTCTTTTATTTATTATCAGTTATATGGCACTGACCCTGTGATGGATTTAACCATGAAATTTATGATTATCATGTCAACCATAGGGACAATTTTACCTGATATTTCTAGAAGCTTAGCGTTGGGCTTTATTATTGGAAGCGGTGTTACTTTAGTAACTTACTATACCTTAAGCCACAAAATGACACGACATAGCATTATTACCGGTGCACTGGTTGAGAAAAATTTATTCACATTACATAAGAATATTATCCCGCGTTCCATGACTTATGCTGTGGGGCTTTTATTAACATTAGCCATTCCTAGAATGCTCGACCTAGGTCATTTTTATTGGACATTGCTCACATTTGTATTTGTTTTACACCCCAAAACTAAGGGTATCATTCATATTACAGGGCAACGCGTTTTAGGGAGCCTTATTTCCGTACTTTTACTGTACCTTTTATTTAACACCCCTCTGATGCCTTATATTGGCTTATTTGCAATGGTGGTGTTCGCATTTCTCATGCCTATGAGCTTTCATCATGGCTACACTTTCATGACTTTTGTCGTTACCAGTTTAATTTTATCCGTTCTTGAACAAGTCATTTATTGGCGACACCCTACCTATGAATTATTATTTGACCGAGTCTTAGAGACCGCCTTAGGAGGTGCTATCGCTATTATGACAAGTGTTATTTTAAAATTATTCAGGCAAGAAAAATAACTAAGGGGAATAAATCCTCAAAAAACAAGCATTGTTAAGTTTTGTCGAATCTCTAGGGTACTTCACGAAATAAAAACTAACTAGATTACGTAATGAATAAGTCTGTTCTATACTTTGATAAGGATAAAAAACACTCAAGTCAGTAATTTTGGGATCATTATTGATGCATTTCACATTCAAGTAACGCGAGGCTCAAAATGAAAATATCCATCATTGGCGCAACAGGGTTTGTGGGTAAGGCCATCGTAGCTGAGGCGTTACTCCGTCATCATCAAGTCACGGCTATTTCTCGTCACAGCAACCAATTGTCTCAACATGCGTATTTAATTACCGCATCTGGTGATATCACCGATGTTGCTTGGTTAACTTCTCGGCTCAAAGGGCAAGATGTCGTCATTAGTGCTTTTAATGGTGGCTGGCAAAACCCAAATTTATATCAAGATACCGTGGCAGGTAACCAAGCAATTTTACAAGCTGTACAAAAATCAATGGTAAAACGGTTTATCGTTGTCGGTGGTGCGGGGAGTTTAAAAACCTCTTCGGGTGTTGATTTAATTGATTCTCCTAATTTCCCAACTGAAATAAAACCTGGGGCTCAAGCCATGAGGGAACTCAAAAGCCACTTACAATCTATCGATTCTCTTGATTGGACCTATGTTTCCCCTGCTGCGGTACTTGAACCAGGAGAAAGAACCGAAACATTCCGTTTAGGTGGGAGCCAGTTACTCATGAATGGCCAACACCCCGCAAAGATTTCCGTTGAAGATCTCGCTGTCGCCATCCTTGATGAAGCTGAACATGCACAATTTATTCGCCAACAGTTTACCGTTGCATATTAAATTAAATAAAAAAGCCGGTAACTATATACTTACCGGCAAAATTGATAACAGATTTGGTGTTTACTTAACTTAATTCACATATAACTTTCACTTACTTTTCACGATGTTTTGCTGCATAAATCTCACTATTAACCCAATTGTGGTCTTTTTCCCACGTAAATAACCATTTACGTGTTGGGCCAGCCATCACATTAAGGTAATAGTTGTCATAACCTGCCATTGTTGCCATTGGGTGATACCCTTTTGGCACCATAACCACATCTTTGTTATACACCGCCATACACTCGTCTAATTCACGATCATCTGTATAAACACGCTGCATACAAAAACCTTGAGATGGATTTAATCGGTGATAATAGGTTTCTTCCAAATACGTTTCATTTGGCTCGTTATCAGTATCATGCTTGTGGCTTGGATAGGAACTAGTACAGCCTTCATCCGTATAAACTTCCACCACTAACAAGCTATCTGCCGCTTTATCATCGGGTAAAATATTATGTACATAGCGTTTATTGTTGCCATAACCCCGTTGCTCTGCCCCAATATCATCAGGGCCAATTAAGCGAGTTGGGTAAGTGCCCTTTCCTTTTGCACTGCAAACTGCGAGTTCCAATGCTGTTTCAGCTTTAACTTCAGCAAACTCTTGGGCTGTGACATAAACTGCATATGGTTTTTTACGTTCAAAAGGGTCCATGCGGTCGCCAATATTATCAAATGTTTGATTTGGCGTTTTAATCGTCGCTTTACCTGCCACTAGCACTAAGCACATTTCATTTTCACAAGCGGGTAAAGAAATCGACTCACCTTGTTTTAATTCATAAACATCAAAGTGAACATATCCCCAGTTAGCGATTTTCGGAGTGATATGCTGAGTTCGCTTATGTGCATCTGGAGCATGATATTTCGACAGTAATTTTGACATAATTTTCCTCTGACACTTTAAGATTGCCTACTAACACCTGCAATCTGTTTTATTGACCTGTGGCCATCACTCAAAATACAGCCATCTAACTTTTTAATTCTTTTGAGCCTTTCGCTCTAAATACACTAAATAGTTCAGTTTGTGGCTAGGCGGCAAACAAGAGCAACTCAGGGAGCATACATAAGTATGTGACCTGTGTGGTCGAGTCCAACCACCAACACCTCAGAGCCTCAGACTGAAATATAATGCCTAATCGTCTAAATAGTTCAGTTTGTGGCTAGGCGGCAAACAAGAGCAACGCAGGGAGCATACATAAGTATGTGACCTGTGTGGTCGAGTCCAACCACCAACACCTCAGAGCCTCAGACTGAAATTAATATCTAATCGTCTAAATAGTTCAGTTTGTGGCTAGGCGGCAAACAAGAGCAACGCAGGGAGCATACATAAGTATGTGACCTGTGTGGTCGAGTCCAACCACCAACACCTCAGAGCCTCAGACTGAAATATAATGCCTAATCGTCTAAATAGTTCAGTTTGTGGCTAGGCGGCAAACAAGAGCAACGCAGGGAGCATACATAAGTATGTGACCTGTGTGGTCGAGTCCAACCACCAACACCTCAGAGCCTCAGACTGAAATATAATGCCTAATCGTCTAAATAGTTCAGTTTGTGGCTAGGCGGCAAACAAGAGCAACGCAGGGAGCATACATAAGTATGTGACCTGTGTGGTCGAGTCCAACCACCAACACCTCAGAGCCTCAGACTGAAATATAATGCCTAATCGTCTAAATAGTTCAGTTTGTGGCTAGGCGGCAAACAAGAGCAACGCAGGGGCATACATAAGTATGTGACCTGTGTGGTCGAGTCCAACCACCAACACCTCAGAGCCTCAGACTGAAATATAATGCCTAATCGTCTAAATAGTTCAGTTTGTGGCTAGGCGGCAAACAAGAGCAACGCAGGGAGCATACATAAGTATGTGACCTGTGTGGTCGAGTGCAGCCAACAACGCCACAGACTGAAATATGACGACGATTTAGATTAGCCCGGCTTCTTTGGCTAACCTATGTAAATTGTTATAGCCCAGTGTCGCGTAAGTCAACGGGTGGGCAATCGCTGGGTCTTGCTCCGCTTCTACCACTAACCAACCATTTTCGTATTGGCTATTTTTTAATACTTTAAAGACTTCTGGGTAGTTAACACAGCCATCACCGGGTACTGTAAACACCCCAGCTAATACTGCATCTAAGAAACTTGTTTTGCGGTTTTTAACATCTTTTAATACATCTGCACGCACATCTTTGCAATGCACATGATTAATTCGTTTTGCCCAACGTTTAGCGACTTCTACTGGGTCCGCACCTGCAAATGTTAAGTGCCCTGTATCCAGTAATAAGCCTACTTCATCACCGGTATGTTTCATCAGGTTATCAACATCTTCTGCTGACTCGATAACCGTCCCCATATGGTGGTGATAGGCGATTTTAACCCCTTGAGATAAGGTATATTTCGCAAACTCAGTCAGCTTCCTGCCGTATTCTTCCCATTGGTCATTTGGAAATAGTGGTCGCATATGAACGGGTTTATTTTGATCGCCATGAATACAGTGAGTCACTTCGGCAAATACCATCACTTTCGCGCCTAAATCACGCAGTAATGCTAAGTGACCTTGTACCGCTTCAATTTCCTCTTCCACGCTGCGAGTCAACAATTCACCCGAATACCAGCCTGAAACCAGTTGTAAATCATGCTGTTTTAAAATTGGCCCTAAGATTTCCGCTTTACGTGGAAACTTATTTCCTAACTCAAAACCAGCAAACCCTGCTTGACGACCTTCAGTTAAACATGTTTCTAGAGACGTTTCTGCCCCTAAAGTGGGTAAATCATCATTGGTCCATGTCAAAGGGTTAATACCAAGTTGGATTGCCATGATGAAGCTCCTGTGTAGGTAAGAGTAATATTATTTACGCTGACGCCATAAGGCGATCAGATTTAAGTAATTGCTTTTTATTTTCTGAACCAGCTCGTCGTCATTGATTTCACCTTTCATCCACTCATAAGAAGGCTTACCAAATAAAGTACGACCAACGGCAAATCCTTTTACGATTGACTTCCCAGCAGCGGCATTAAAGCCCGCTTGTAATTCTGCTTGTGGCGCATCAAGCCCTAGTAATACAACACCACGACAATAAGGGTCACGCTCTTGGACCAATGCATCAACCTCATCCCAATTTTCTGCCTGTAGCGGTGGTAATTTCCACCAGTCTGGCTTGATGCCTAAGTTATAAAAACGTTTAATGGCTCGTAAATACAGCTCATCATTACGCTCCATATCAGCTGGTAATATTACTTCCAGTAATAATTCATGGCCTGATTGGCAGCATGCGCTATACACCTCTTGAACGGTTTTCTCTTGCTCTAAACGCAGCGGATGATTATCTTCAGGGTGGAAAAATACTAAGCATTTCACGATATGCTCTTTCGGCCAGCTAATCAGCTGCGAACCAATATTGCCATGCTCTAAACATAGTGGTCTGGACGCTGGTAGCTCAATGGGTCGCCCTATCCACCAACCACGCCCTGTCACATCATTCAAAACATCCTGACCAAAAGTGCTATCACACAATAAACCTGCTTTACCCTGTAAGTTTGCCTCTTCAGCTACTTCACGGCTGGCACGGAAAATCAATTTTTTCAAATAAGGGATACATGAAATATCTGCACCTGCATTACGTGCCATATCGACAAATTGGATCCGATGGTCAAACGCCATTACACATAATTCATCCCACTGAGTGCTACGTGATGTCACTCGGTGCAAGTGATTAAGCATCGGGTCGAGATCAGGACGCGGTACAGCCGCAGCGCGCTCAAGGTAGTTATCCAGTTCAACTTTCGTTGGCATCGCGGGCGCACAACCGTGGCGCGAAACAACTAATGCCCCACATGCGTTAGCAAAAGCGCAGGCTTTTTCCCAACCATCTCCATTCAAATAACCGCGTAATAGACCAGACATGAAGGCATCACCTGCACCTAATACATTAAGGACTTCCACCCTCACGCCATGTACTGTAATCCCTTCGTCTAAGGTCTCTGGGATCTCACCACTGAACACTGAGCACCCTAAAGAACCGCGTTTACACACTAGTTCAGCATTTGTTAATTGACGAATATTTTTAAGGGCTTGAACAGTATCCGTTGTCCCACCGGCAATATGAAACTCTTCTTCGGTTCCGACAATCAGATCAAACAGTGACAACACGTCTTGTAATTGCTGAGTTACGCTTTGAGAAGCAATAAAACGCGTTTCACCATCACCTAAGGAAGTTAGCCCCCATAAGACTGGGCGATAATCTATATCAATGGCAGTTTTTACATCATTACGTTTGGCATATTCCAATGCTTTTAGCACAGCGGCACGGGTTTTAGGGTTAGATAAATGCGTCCCTGTAATTGCCAGACAACGAGAGGATGCAATATATTCTTCCGTAAAATCGTCTGGACTAATTGCCATATCAGCACAATTATCACGATAGAAAATCAATGGAAAAGTGTCTTGATCTTTGATCCCTAATATTACCAATGCCGTTAATCTATCTTTATCAGTAATAAGATGACTGGTATCGCACCCTACACGCTTTAATTCCTCACGTAAAAAACGGCCCATATGCTCATCACCAACACGGGCAAGCATTGATGACCTTAATCCTTGTATCGCAGTTCCAAATGCCACATTCCCCGAAGAGCCACCTAAATATTTGGCAAATGTACTCATATCTTCTAAACGAGAACCTATCTGTTGTCCGTACAGGTCAACGGCAATACGGCCCATACAGATAACATCTAACTTCTTCTGCTTATCCATTAATCACCCCTTAACTACAACAGAATCAATTGATTTCTTTGACTTTAACCCAGCGCTGTTCTTCATATGAGCGCGCGATTGCATCTAAAATTCGCGATACTTTCCAGCCTTCTTCAAAATCAGGCCACATTGGTGTGCCTGTGGCTACCCCATTAATGAGATCGCGCACTTCTACGGTTTTTTGATCGTTAAAGCCAATACCATGGCCTGCACCACCACAAAACGGTGCATAATCTGGATGTTCAGGCCCAACTAAGATTGTTTTAAAACCTTGACGGTTACTTGGGTCGTCGTGACGATATAGTTTTAGTTCAGCCATTCTTTCTTGTGTGAAGGTTAATGTCCCTTTAGTACCCGTCACCACATAGGTCAGCCCCATTTTACGTCCAGCTGCAATGCGTGAAGTTTCGATAACCCCCATCGCTCCGCTTGAAAAACGTACCATCGCATGTGCTTGGTCTTCATTTTCAACAGGCACCATCACAGATGAGCCTTCTTTCTCTGGGCGTTGTTTAATAACAATTTCCATGTCGCCACAAACGGTTTCAATATCGCCAACTAAAAATTGTGCCATATTGATAATGTGTGCAGATAAGTCACCCAGCGCCCCTAAACCCGCTTTTTCTTTGAAACAATGCCAATGAATGGGGGCATTGGGATCTGCCATATAATCTTCATTATGGGTACCATAAAAATGGATAACCTCACCAATCTCACCATTAGCAATAATTTCTTTTGCGAGTTGTGATGTTGGGTTTTTCATGTAATTAAAACCCACCAAGGTTAAAACACCGGCTTTATTTGCCGCTTCTACCATTTTTTTTGCATCATCAGAGTTAAGCGCTAATGGCTTTTCACAATAAACATGTTTGCCATGTTTAATTGCTTCCATTGCCATTTCTTTATGCAGAAAATTAGGGGAACAAATATCCACCACATCAATATTTGGGTCAGCCACGAGTTTGCGCCAATCATTGGTTGAACGATTGAATCCCATTTCTTGAGCCCGAGCTTGAGCTAGCTCTGGTGTAATCTCGGCAATCATTTCGCGAACCAATTTTCCTTGTAGTGGAAAAACAGTAGGTGCCTGTGCATAAGCAATGGCATGAGCTCGCCCAATATAGCCAGTACCAATCATACCGATACGGATTTCCTTCATTTGTTCTTCCCCTCGCTCATTTTTAGTGGCGCACTGGCTAACCCAATGCGGGTCTGATTTATTCAGAAGTTGATAATAATGTTATACGGAATATTCATTTCATTTTCAATTAAATTAAGAACATTAGTTTCATTGTGTGATCTAGCGTTAATTTTTTATGTAATTAGCTAATATATAAAGAATTAACTCTATTACTCAGGAACCTAAAGAGGTAAGGCGGAGATAAATGATGAAATAAAAGAATAAAAAATGGAATGAAAAAGCAAAAAATGAAATGAAATGAAACATTGCACCTCAGTTGTTCATTGTTGTTTTACACAGCTAAGTAAATAAACAATGTGTTTATTCCCTGTATGTTTGCAGACCATACCGTTCCTTGGGCTCGTAAGTTATCATCGCTGGTTTGTTCTAGGTGTACATTAACTTAGTTAGTTGGTATATGAAATGACATCAATGACTTCCTATCAATTAAGGTAAAGGAGCAATATCATTTTATAAAAAGAGCGACTATCTTCCCAATATTGTCCCTATTGTTACTTTTTCAGTGAATATAAAAAACCGTCATGAGTATGTTATTGTTCTCATAACGGTTTAAGATGAAAACAGTATAATTAGCGATGTAAAATACTGAGAAATTCTTCTTTACTCGACGTTAAAGATAATGCATTAGCAATAAACTCATCACTGAAAATCAATGCAATCTCTTTGAGTACATCAATATGCTCCCTTGATTTAGCAATCACACCGATGGCAATGAACATCACATTGGTTCTATCCCAAATCACCCCATCAGGGAATTGAAAAATTTCCACTCCCGTATGTAAGATGATGTCATTCGCTGATTTAGGTAAATGTGGCAGAGTGATACCATTGCCTAAAAAAGTCGAGATTTGCTGCTCTCTTTCAGTTAGAAAATGGACACAGTCCCTATCTACGTAGCCTTTATTTTTAAACTCGGTACCTACCATCTTTAATACTTCAGCTTTATTTCTGGCCTGACACCCTAAATGCAGATTATTTGTGGTCAGTTGTTCAATCATATCTAACCCTCTTTTAAGTTAACTAGGTACATTCGTATCATGAATGGTTAACAACTACATTGATGACAACTCTTCTTCTAACTGCTCTAACGATTTATTCGATGTTTCAGGAAGTAGTTTCACCACAAAGACAATTGCTAAGTAGTTTATTACCGCGAAAATTAAGAATACAGGCCCTAAACCAAGTTCGGCTTGCAATACAGGGAACAAGTAACTCACGATCGCATTCATAATCCACATAAAGAACACAGAAATCCCCATCGATAACCCACGGATTTTTAATGGGAATAACTCGGCTAATACCACCCAAGTTAAAAAGCCCATTGTCCCTTGCATCACACCAACAAATACCGCACCAAGTAACCAGATCAACGTTGCTTTAATATCCCCAGTTAAGAAATAATCCGTTGCTGCGATTAATAAATGTAACGATGCCATTAAAGCAAAACCACCGACAATTAATGTCTTGCGCTTAAAACGGTCAACTAAGAACAGTACCCCGATAACCATTCCCCCAACAGAGAACACACCATTTAATACGTTAAAAACCAAAGAAGTTTGTTCAGAAAAACCAGCCGTTTTCAGTATTTCTGTACCATAGTACATAATTACGTTAACCCCTGTGGTTTGCTGTAAAGCAGCCCATACCATCCCAATCAAAACTAATTTAAAAATCCAAGGGGTATTGAAAATTAAAGCTAGATTTTGTTTTTTTCCATTTGGGTTTTTCTTTGCTTCTGCGGCTTCAACATCTAACAATGTGACAATATCTTCATATTCCTGAATAGCACGTTTTTCTGGGCGAATTTGTTTTAAAATGTTCAATGCTTCTTCACGACGATTTTTACTCATCAACCAACGCGGGCTTTCCGGAGCTTTCCACATACCAAAAAGTAAGCATAAAGCAGGTACAGCTTGCACTAACAACATATAACGCCAAACGTCTGGTAAATGCCCCCAAATAGAACCAATAATCGCATTAATCGCAAAGGCAGCAAGTTGACCTATCACAATTGCCACTTCGTTTAACCCGGTGAGTTTGCCTCGCATTTCTGTAGGCGCAACCTCTGAAATAAATGTTGGTGCAGTGACTGATGCACCACCAACAGCAAAACCGAGAATAAATCGAGCTACAAGGAGAATTTCAATATTCGGTGCAGCGGCAGATAAAAAAGCGCCAAATAGGAAAAGAAACGAAAGGTAAAGTAAATAGGTGCGTCGCCCGATAAAATCAGCCACTCGCCCGCCGCAAACACTTCCAAGTGCGGCACCAACCAACAAGACACTCATCACAAGGCCTTCAGTGGTCGGTGTTAACCCCATGTTTTCTTTCAGTGAGGAAAATGCCCCGTTGATTACACCAGTATCATAACCAAAAAGTAACCCACCAAAGGTTGCTACCAAGGTGATTTGGTGCAACCTTTTTCTCTGTTGTTCATTGAGATTCATTATTAATGACATATTATTACCTTATTATTTGAATCATTATGTCTACCAAAAAAGCAAATTTTCAGTATTTAAATAAATTCTTTACATGTTAAGTATTAAATAATGAAAAATTTTTGGCGCTCTTATTGAATCACTACTTGCAAGCTTCAAGACTATTTCATAAATCAAAATTCACAAATAAAAACAAATACTTATATTGAATTTAAAAATTAAACAGTAAAATAGCCACAAATTTTATAGAAGCATTACTGCTTGTAGGGTATTTAATTAATACGTAAGACAAATATTAATGTATATATTTATTAAATAATCGGATGAATATATCTGAATTCTATTGCGGGCGAAAAATCATTTTTTCGTCCGCATATTAATAATCAATTAAAATATAATTTAAAAATATAAATTAGAGTTTAACTTCTTTTCCTGTTTTTAATGATTCAAGTGCTTTGTCTGCAAGATATAATGCAAACTCACCATCGGTACCTGTGGTTTCTGATTCAGCACGTCCAGCTAAAATATCAACAAAATGTTCCCATTCAGCTTTGTATGCCTCATGATAGCGTTGTAAGAAGAAATATTCGGGTTTAGCAGACAAACAACCGACTTCGCTTAATAACGCAACGCTATTTTCTTTTATATTCCCAGCTGTCAGCAGCCCCTTCTCACCATGCAGTTCAATGCGCTGGTCATAACCATACCCTGAGCGGCGGCTATTCGATATGGTCGCCATGGCCCCTGAAGGGAACTTCAAAATAATGAATGCGGTATCGATATCACCCGCAAGGCCAATCGCAGGGTCTACTACATTACTTCCTTGGGCAAATACAGAGCAAGGTTCTTCACCAATCATAAAGCGCGCCATATCAAAGTCATGAATCGTCATATCTCTGAACATACCACCGGAGACTTTGACATACTCTGCTGGTGGCGGTGACGGGTCTCTAGATGTAATAATTAAAGACTCAGCTTTACCAATCGCCCCTTGCTGGAATAAATTTTTGAGATGGCGAAATTGCGGGTCATAACGGCGATTAAAACCAATAAACAATGGGACATTGTGTTGTTTAACACTTTTAAGGCATTGTCTTACTCGTTCAAGATCGAGATGAACTGGCTTCTCACAAAAAATGACTTTTTTATGTTGAGCCGCTAACTCAATTAAATCAGCATGTGTATCTGTGGCAGAAGCAATTAAAACGCCATGCACATTTGGGTCTTGCATCGCTTCTTCTGTGGTTTGTACTTTAGCTTGGTACTTTTCAGCCAACGCAGATGCATTAGCTTGGTACGGATCAATAACAGAATAAAGTGCGGTTTCTTTATGGCCGGCAATATTAACAGCATGAACCTGTCCAATACGTCCTGCGCCGAATAGTGCTATGTTGAACATTCAAATGCTCCTTGATACCTTAAATCCACTATTTGGATATTACGAAATATACCAAATAAAACATTCATTTCAATTTATAATTTTTTGGAAATTATGTTTTTGGGCTCTAGGTAACAAATGTTGCATTAAAGTGTATTTTTAGTGTTATTTAGATCACAAAATAATAATGTAACTCATCACTATCTGACAATAAAGTATGTACTTTACTGCAACTTTATTTTCTGTTTCTGTTTTATTAATTCCGACCAACTTAAATTTAAAACATACATTTCAACAAAAAGAAAATTAAACTATTAAAACCATAAAAAAACCCAGCAAACGCTGGGTTTAAAAATACACATGACGACAACTCATAAACACAATAAGTGAAATCCTTGCGGATATTCACAATAATACCCGACGAAATGAGGCCTACACCATCACTCAAAATAAAACACCTCCTCAATGGCATAACACCATCGAGTTATTTTGATGATACGTAAACCACCAATAACACGTTAATTAATAAAGCCGTACCTTATGTTCAACTTTATGTTTAATTTCCTCAGCCGCCGCAACAATTTCAGGCTTTTTAGCAACTTGAGCTGTTCCTGTACGCCACCACGCTTCATAACCATTAGTCATGGTTTTTGGAAGCACTTTAATATCAATCAATACACAACCTGAATGCGTTTTAGCATCCTCCAAAGCAGAGATCAGCTGAGCTTCATCATGAACTCGATAACTTTTACAACCATAGCTTTCTGCATTTTTAGCGAAATCCACTTTCACTAATGGCCCATCCAGTAGGCCTGTTTGTGGATTGCGTTGGCGATTTTCAGTCCCAAAACTCCCCATGCCTTGGCTCATTTGTAAATTATTGATGCAACCAAAGCCCGCATTATCAAATAATAAAATAGTGATTTTAATATTTTCTTGAATTGCCGTTTGCAACTCACTGTGTAGCATTAAATAGGAGCCATCCCCGACCATGGCATATACTGGTTGTTCTGGAGCCGCAATTTTCGCGCCAACAGCCGCAGCAATTTCATACCCCATACATGAATAACCATATTCTAGATGGTAAGTATCCCGCTGCTTTGGTAGCCAAATACGCTGTAAGTCCCCCGGTAATGACCCCGCTGCCCCCACAATAATCGCGTCACTCTCCATGTGCTGCTGCATCAAACCTAGAACCCGAGTTTGCGCAAGTTCAGTGCCGAGTGTTTTACTGTATTCTTCAAGTTTATCATCAAGGTGGCCTGCAATTTCTGGGATAAAATCCAACGGCCGATACTGAATGCTAAACAACCGGTCTAATTCGTTCTTCCATTGTTGCTTCGCCAGTTGAATTTCATGCCCCCATTGGGCCTGATAGCCTGACCCCTTCATTTTTGCATCAAGAGCTTGCAAAGCTTCTTTTGCATCTGCTACCACTTTTAATGCATCTAACTTACTGGCATCGAATTCAGCAACGTTAATATTTAAAAACCGCACACCTTCCTTACTAAACAATGACTTAGATGCCGTGGTAAAATCAGTAAAACGAGTCCCAACACCAATAACCAAATCAGCTTCTTTTGCAAGTAAGTTTGCCGCAAGCCCACCTGTCGTGCCTATTCCCCCTACATTTAAAGGATGGTTGGCAACAACAGCACTTTTACCCGCTTGAGTTTCACCAAACGGAATACCGTAAGCCTCCGCAAATTGAACGAAATCATTATGTGCTTCTGAATAACGCACACCACCACCACATATCAGAAGCGGCTTTTGCTTACTTTGAATAAGATGAGCGGCTTCCTCTAGACTTACACTTGTTGGCGGCCGGCGTTCAATGCGATGAATTCGCTTTTCAAAGAAGTAATCAGGGTATTCCCATGCTTCCCCTTGAACATCCTGAGGTAAGCAAATGGTAACGGCCCCCGTATCAGCAGGGTCAGTTAATACACGCATTGCATTAATCATCGCTGCCATTAGCTGTTCAGGCCGCGAAATCCGGTCCCAATAACGAGATACAGGGCGGAAACAATCATTCGTGCTGATTGTCCCATCACCATATTGTTCGACTTGCTGCAAAACAGGGTCTGGTTGACGAGTGGCAAAGGTGTCTCCTGGTAGTAATAACAACGGAATACGGTTGGCTGTGGCTGTTGCCGCCGCCGTTACCATATTAGCTGCCCCCGGCCCTACCGAAGAAGTCACTGCAAAAATTTGTTTCCGTTTTTTCTGTTTGGCAAAGCCAGTCGCAATATGCGCCATACCTTGCTCATTACAACCTTGATAAACTCGCAGATGTCCAGGCGCTTCTTCAAGCGCCTGACCCAAACCGACAACGTTACCATGGCCAAAAATCGTAAATATTCCCTGAATAAACGGATACTGCTCACCATCGACATCAACATATTGTTGGTTAAGAAACTTTACCAATGCTTGGGCTGTAGTCATTTTCTGCTTATTCATATGGGTCTCCATTTATTCCATGGTTGGCATTGTGAAACTACTTTCATGATGTTCTAAACGTACGCTAGCAGGCCAACGACTAGTCACTGTTTTCATGCGAGTATAGAAGCGAACACCATCATTTCCATGAACATTGAGAGGCCCAAAAATTGAACGTTTCCAACCACCAAAACTGTGGAAAGCCATTGGTACTGGGATTGGGATATTAATTCCGACCATTCCAGCTTGAACATTTTCTTGGAACTCACGGGCTGTTTCACCATCACGTGTAAAAATTGCGGTTCCATTGCCGTATTCGTGTTGGTTAATTAGTTTCAACCCTGTTTCAAAATCAGGTACTCGTACAACAGCTAATACAGGCCCAAAAATTTCTTCTTTATAAATATCCATTTCAGGAGTCACATTATCAAATAATGTTGGCCCAACAAAATAACCCTTTTCAAAACCCGTTACTTTGAAATCACGACCATCAACCAATAATGTCGCCCCTTGTTTTTCACCACTCGCAATATAGTCGCAGATTTTCGCTTTATGCTGTGCTGAGATTACTGGCCCCATATCATTTTCTTTGCCATCTGTAATACCGGGTCCCACGGTCATTTTGGCTATCTGAGCTTTCAAATTAGCAATTAATGTATCTGCCGTTTCATCCCCTACGGCTAATACAACAGAAAGTGCCATACAACGCTCACCCGCAGCCCCAAATGCAGCGCCCATTATTGCATTCGTAGCCTGCCCCATATCCGCATCAGGCATTAAAATACAATGGTTTTTTGCTCCACCTAACGCTTGGCAACGCTTACCATGCTGAGACGCTGTGGTATAAATATATTCGGCAATCGGAGTTGAACCAACAAAGCTTACCGCTTGAACTTCTGGTGCAGTTAGCAGCGTATCAACAGATTCTTTATCCCCTTGAACGACGTTAAATACACCGTCAGGTAAACCAGCTTGCTTTAACAATTTAGCCAATTCAAGAGCCAAAGACGGGTCTTTCTCAGATGGTTTTAAAACAAAAGTATTACCGGTAGCAATTGCCACTGGGAACATCCACATCGGTACCATAGCAGGGAAGTTAAACGGGGTAATACCAGCACAAACACCTAGTGGTTGCATTAATGAATGACTGTCCACACCTGTGGCGACATTGGCCGAGTGTTCACCTTTTTGTAAGTGAGGAATGCCACAAGCAAATTCAACAACCTCTAGGCCTCGTGTAATCTCACCCACCGCATCAGAAAACACTTTACCGTGTTCTTTAGAAATAAGGCGCGCTAAATCATCCATGTTATCTTCAAGTAACGCTTTAAATTTAAATAAGATTCGAGAGCGCTTTAATGGCGAAAGTTTCGACCATTTTGGAAATGCTTTATGAGCAATCGCTATGGCGTGTTTCGTTTCATCAGCACTGCTTAATACCACCTGTGCAATTTGCTCGCCCGTTGCTGGGTTGAATACAGGTGCAAATCGACCGCTTTTGCTCAAAACTATTTCACCACCGATGAAATTATTAATCTGTTCCATGTTGCCTCTCTTTAACTGACAGGATTACGTTGTTACCCAATGTATATGAAATATTTGTTTCATTTGCAATGAAATTTGAAATAACATTCAATTTATGTGATCTAGACAAAGTTTTTATGAAATTTCTAATTCAAGATAGAAAATGCCATTTTAAAAAGTCTCCTAATCACTTATTTAATTAGGTATACACGTCTATTGCAGTGCAGACAGAAGCACTTACCAACTAGGCACAATAAGAAAAGCAATCAATGTAACTCATTCAATTTGCTAACCGAAATTCAAATTATTTTAGATATATAAAGATAGAGAATGTAGAAATATGAACTAACCGTTTCAAAATAATTCGACTAACCGTGCAAAACAACTACAATTAGAGCCAAATCATGGAGGTTATATGTCAAGTGCATCAAATTTAAATGAGTTTCAAGAGCAAGTTCGCTCTCGTTATGATGAGCTAAGTAAACGCTTGCAACAGGTGGCTAGGTACGTACTCGATAATACAAATAGTGTCGCATTTGATACCGTTGCCGTTATTGCAAAAGAAGCCAATGTTCCACCATCAACATTAATTCGTTTTGCAAATGCGTTTAATTTCAGTGGCTTTAATGAAATGAAACAATTGTTTCGTATGAACCTTGTTGAAGAAACAGCAAGCTACACTGATAGAGCAAGGCTATTTCGCGAAATGGATAGTGCTCAAGAATTGAGTGATGACCCCGCTCAAATTTTAAAAGAATTTGCTCACTCCAATGCACAAGCCTTGCAGCAAATGGCAGCTAGGACCTCTGCCGAAGATTTAGAAAAAGCAGTTTCATTATTAGCTAATGCACAAAATGTCTACATAATTGGCTTGCGTCGCTCATTTAGTGTCGCGACCTACCTCAGTTATGCATTAAGCCATTTGGAGTGCCGCCCTGTTCTGATAGATGGTCTTGGGGGAATGTTTAAAGAACAGATCAGTAAAATTAGTGAAAACGATGTGGTTATTTCAATTAGTTTCACCCCCTATGCATCAGAAACAGTAATGGTTAGTGAAAAAGCAGCACAGTCTGGTGCTAAACAAATCGTAATTACTGACAGCCAGATTAGCCCACTCGCCAGTTTTAGTGACGTTTGCTTTGTGATTAAAGAAGCGCAAGTGGATGCATTTCGTTCCCAGTCAGCAACGTTATGTTTAGCTCAATCATTGACAGTCGCCTTAGCCTACCGTCAAGGAAGTAAGTTAGTTTAACGCTACTTTGGCTCGAAAACTAAATACCTCCATTAGTTTAGAGCCCCTATTTGGCCGTTTCCATTACTAAATTGATTTCTCTTTGCTACATACCGCCGCTCAAGTGGGTTTACATAAATGATTTCTTTAATTTGTGAGTTTCATCAGAAAATACAAATTTCGACAACACATTAATATGAAATTATTATTTCATCCTGTTATGTTGGGAGCACATGAATTTCTGATTTAAAACCGATAATAAGGAACGACCATGTTAAATACACACTTTCTTTATTTACTGGGCCATCTTCGATTGCTTGAAGAGCAGCACTCTGTCACTTCTCTTCATCGCTCAGGGATTGGTTTAATCGGAACGTCCATTCATAATCAACCTTATATTCATGCAGTAAAATGCAGTGCTCATCATAGTGAGTTGGTATCTGTTTGTGATATCGCTCCCCCACTTCCCTCTATGTCTTATTTTATGTATCAAAAACAACAAATAGAGGCACTGGTCAATAACGATGACGTTGATTGCATCATCATGACAGCAGTCTGTAGTGATGAGCTATTGAAATTTACAATCAATGCCGCAATTGCAGCAGGAAAAGATATCTTACTCAATAATATCCCAAGCTTTAATGAAAAAGAGCTTGAAGAATTATTCATAAAAGCAATACGAAACGATGTTTTAATTGACTACAGTCAAGCACTCACTTTTGAGGACTCATTTAATCAAATAAAGCATGTCTTGCACACTCAAAACAAATTAGAAACAGGGTTATTACGCTTATCCGCTCACCGGGTCATTGAGCCAGAAAATAGGTTACCATTCAATATACTAAGAGGTACGATTACACAAAAAATTGAACTGTTATTAACCTTACTCCCTGATTTTTCATTTTCTACAGCGTCAATTCAGTTTTCACACCCTTTCGCAAAAATGGAAGATGGGGATGTGCTAATAATCAATTTGCGTCATAAAGGGGGGTTGTTAATTTCATTTGAGCTATTTTTTAATACGGGGAATATTTCAGACAAATTATCTCTAAAACAGTGCAATCAAAGTTATGAGGTTGAAAATAAAGTACTATTTAACCCACCAAGACAACAACTTAATGAAAAAAATACTATTTTTAAACAAATAGACCAATTCATTCTAAAACTGCACGGCGGTACTAAACTTACACAACCAGCTCATTGGGCACGTACTAATGAACTTACCAATGAAATATTAAAACAATTATACGATGAGGGGTTTATTTAAGTACGATAATGACAAATTAAGAGATACAGCAGCTCTGTTAACCTATTTTTTAACTTACAGAGTTAAGTTTTCCAACATTATCGTGTGGATACGTTTAACCAATTGATCATTAAGTTTTTTATTCAGCCAATACTAAACAATGTTAGTGTAGAGTACTGCGCATCCCGCTGTTAACATTCACTACGCCATATAAGAAAGAGGCTGGCTCAATATTGAATAAGTAGGCAAACTGAAATAATGAATCTACATCAATACAACTTTCACCGTTTTCGAAACGTCTCATTTCATCTTCAGTTACCCCAATTAAATTCGCAGTTTGTTTAACGGTCATTTTATGACTTTCTCGTTGATTACGAATTTTTATCCCCAACATCTTAGCGATACTGTCTTTACTCATAATACCCCCCTGGGTTACATACGTATAAGCTATCTAATTAAGCGACGCGTAAATTAACACCACTTTTCAATTTATAAATTGACTTAAAATAACTAAATTCCGATTAAACCAATCATTAAAAGACTATTTCTATCGAAGGAAAACACAATAAAAACATAACATTATGATATTATTATTTTTTATTATTTCATTGTTGCAGATAAGATTCGATTGGTACTACATTACCCCCCCAATGAAGAATGGGTTAATTTACTCACCTATCCCTAATCGTGAACAATGTATCTATCAGATTACAATAATATTTTAGCTTATTTTTTAAATTTGATGAAATAAACTCTATACATTTAATGTTATTTACTTATGGAAATCGTGACAATTTGTAGTTAAGCGTATCAATAAGTTTCCATACGGCTATTGTATAAAAAAAATAATATTTGTGGTTATAAAAAATAGCCCTATTTTTTATAACTAATCATCGTTTCAGCAACCCATTAAAGATAAACGGCTTATATTTTCATTATAAATCACAACAATCCAAGCTGGATCTGTTTTTTATATCAATCCATTTACAATCATCTCAAAAGGATTATCGGCATTTAGCAATAATAATATTAACTGTTCTTTATCTATTTCTATAGTTGTACGTTTATTTACTTTAAACTTAAATAGTTATTAATACATATTTAATGTTAAATTAACAACAAATAATTGTATTTCAATCGGTAACAACAATACTTTTAGAAGAAAAACTTACTTAACTTCACATCTTTTTAATCAAACTGTCTGTAGACATGGTATTCTATTGCGAGCATCCATGAATTCTTATCTAGTATCATTGTCAGTATTAAGCATTATTTACTTTATTGATCTAGGTAATAGCAACTTGAAAGGATAATCATGCTACAAGAAAGCGTTATCAGGGAAATTATTCTCTGGATAGAACAAAATTTAGAATCTCGCCTATCCCTAGATACTGTTGCCGATAAATCAGGATACACTAAATGGCATTTTCAGCGCCTATTTAAAAACCAAACTGGCTTGGCACTTGGCTCGTATATCCGAGCAAGGCGCCTTTCCTGTTCAGCGGTAGCATTACGATTAACTAACGACAGCATTATGGATATCTCACTGAGATACCGATTTGATTCGCAACAAACATTTTGTCGCGCTTTCAAAAAGCAATTTAACCTTACCCCTTCTGAATATAGAAAACGCAAAGGTTGGAAGGTCGATGGGTTCTGTCTGCCACTTCGTGAAAATAAAGAACTTCAATTCCAAGTCAGACTTACTCAATTGCCCGCAATAAATTTACTTGGTATTAAGCATCGATATACCAAAGATATAAATGGTTGGAACCTTAAAACCGATGAATTACGCAGACAATATTGGAAAAAATTTCTTGATAAAAACCAATATGTGACGCAGCACCTATATGCTATTCATGGTGTAGACTTGAGCTCTAATGAAGAAGGGACTTTCTTATATATTACTGCATTAGATGAAAAAGATGTTGATATCACCCCACCACAAGCAACAAACTTTCAACTACCGAGTGGAAATTATTTGGAAATTAAATTAGATGGTAGTCTGCAGGGGATTGATTACAACGATATTATCTATACTGCTTATGGTAAAGTTCTAGCTGAAATGGATATTGTCCGTGGAACTGGTTCGGATATAGAAATGTATGTTTTAAACTCCAAACCTACTTACGAAGCATTTATAAATAACCCCCATCACTACATCCAAGAATTGAATTATTATATTCCAGTGCTTGTTTAACTACTCACAAACAACCCGCATTACTCTGCGGGTTGTTTGCAAATTTAATTGAAATTAAAAGGTCACATTAACTTTTGCCCAAAAAGTTCTTCCTGGCTCATTAACAGGCTGGTTTGATGAATAACCAAATCCACTGTTACCCGCTAAATTCAAATGCTCGCTATATGTTTTATCAAATAGATTATCAACCCCTGCACTTAATTTCATATTTTGATTGACAACATACGCTGTATTTAATGAGAAAATAGTGAAACCCGCACTCTGACTAAAATCTTTTCCAACAACATTACCATCATTAATCGCAACACGGTTTTGACGACTCACAACACGTAATAGACCAGTTGTTGTCCAATCCCCTTTTTCCCATGACAACCCTAAACGCCCTTCTAATGGGGGCATTTGTGGCAATGCTTTACCATCTGTACGGTTTTCTCCCCATGAATAAGCGAGACTCGCATCTGCTTTCCATTCATCATTCAGTTTTTGGGCAATACCGAGCTCCCCGCCCATAATAAGCGCATTTACATTTTCTATCTGGCTCATGCGTGGGTTTGTTGGGCTATAACGAAACAAAATAAAATCATCCACATGACCAATATATGCAGAAACCCATGCATTTGTATTTTCATGTGCATATTTAGCTCCAATATCTAACTGGGTTGTTTTTTCAGTTTTCACCTTATCAAATACATTATTGGTACCATCCGGTCCCAGTTTAGGTGAAAATAACTCCCAATAATCTGGGAAACGCTCGGTATATCCTACACCGGCATACAGCATAACAGGGGTATCAGATAACGAATGTTCATAACGAGCAAAGCCTGCTGGCATTACTGTATTACGCCCAGAAGCCCCTATACCTGTATTATTATCAACGATCACACGATCTAACCGTGCTCCACTGACCATTTTGCCTTGTGTGGTTGCATGCCAAGTCAACTCACTAAATACCCCATAGTCTTGGAATTGAGCATCCTTTTTCCAACTATTATTCTGATTTTTTCGGTGCTTATTTGTTTGCATATCCGCACCGCTACGTAGCTCATAGTCAGTCCATAACCATGTACCCATAACACGCCCACCCATGGTTTCACGGTCAACTCGCATTTTCATTGGCATATTCATCATGCCATGACCGCCATGTCCCATATGCCCCATTCCCCCACCTGAAGGTGAACGCAAAGAGTAATTATCCATAATATGATCAGCGTAATTGTAATAAACATTCGCTTCAACCTTATCAAGAACATCACCAATATTGCTCTTTTCAAAGCGCAAACCTAAACTTTCCCGTTTAAATTGAGAACCATCCATCCCTCTTCCAGCATAACGGGCCTCCCCGTCACCTTTCCCTGCGGTTAATTCTAATAAAGTATACTCATCTGGCGTCCAACCCACTGCGACATCAGCATTCCATTTATCCCATTTAGAGGGCACTTTATGCCCATTACCATCTTTATAATCATTAGAACGGGATTTATTACCAATGACTCGAATGTAACCTACTTCATTACCTAAACTGATATCTGCATTACCATCCCAGCGGTTATTTGATGCAGTTAATGCACTTGCATTCCCTTTTATACCAGCTTCAGTAAACAAAGGTTTTTCTCGTTCAAAACGGATCGTGCCAGCAGAATTCCCTGGTCCCCATAAAACGGTTTGTGGACCTTTAATCATATTAAGAACATCGAAGTTTTCTGGCGAAATATAGGATGTTGGAGCATCCATACGGGAAGGACAGGCGCCTAACATTTCACTATCGTTAGTTAAAATACGTAAACGCGAGCCAAACATCCCGCGAAAAACAGGGTCGCCATTTGTCCCACCATTACGAATTTGCGAAAAACCAGGGATAGTTTTTAGGTAATCTGAACCATCACTTGCGGGAACTGGCTGCCTTGGGGTTTTAGGCGATGTAGTGATAGTTAATGGAGAATCAACAGGTGCAGTAACAATCATCACTGAGCTATCTGTAATGAGACTCTGATTAGCCTCATTTTTAGCTGCTGTAGATTCGCTAATAACCGCACTAACCACCAACGCTGCAACGGGGGCAATTTTAAAAAATTGAGTATTCATTTGCTACCTATGTATCGATATCAACACTAATATTTCTGCTATTCACCTTTGTGTCTAAAAATTTGCAACAGGAATACCAATCCTGAAAATAGTAAAAATCCAAGATGATGAAAAACCTTCTGTGCAAAAAAACACAAAATAACAGTCTGAAAAATAATTAATTTTTAGATAAGCATAGGAATTGAGGAGGGGCTCTAGCTAAATGTAATGACCATGGCCTATACAGCCAAAATTGAATACAACGCTCAAAGGGGATAAAAATTGCCAGGGTTGCCAGTTGACGGATTACCGCAGCAACAAACAGAATTAGAAATGGGAAATGAATCAATAACTGGCAGTAACCACAGGCTATGTCTTCCATAGGCGACTGACCAACCCCTGTCATTAACATATGATTCATGGGTACCGATAGCTCACAATTTTCAGGCATTACTTCCCCCTGATGCTTATGCATCAAAGGCGCAGCCGTCTCACTATGTGCTTCTGTGCAAGCGGTTGCATGTTCCATTGATTTTGAAACCAAAGGAGCAATAAACAGCATTGCGACAGCAAGTAAAGCAAGATAAGCAGCTAACTGTCTGATAAAAGGACGCAGGTGCAACGTTTTTCCGTTATTTTCAATACCCATTTTTATAGGGCGAAAGTGTATCTTATTTGGATGCCTAATGTTATTGATTTTCACCATTAATGTTAAATCGCACGACAATTTTGTACTATTTGTACAGTGAAAGGAGGCTTTTCGCTTTTATACAACTGTTTGTTTTAGGATTTACCTATCCTATTGGCATCATTTGTTGGATGAATATTATTTGAAAGCGGTAAATGAAAACTAGCAGATAGAAAAGACATGATTGCAATCATAAAATAATAAGTAAAAATATAAATAAGTTACCTTTAATATAATTAAAAGCTAAAACCATATTAAAATAATGATTATTAGCTTTCTTTAATAAGCAACTGAAATTAGAAAAAACTGAAGTGAACGATAAGAAATGAATGTTATACAGACTTTCGCCTGTATAACATTATCAAGAAGGATATTACTTACCTGTCGGCGTCCCTTTCTTTTCATGTACCATCATCAAAGCCTGCTCAACACTGCGCTCGATAATCGGCCGACGCTGATCATTTTCAGGTAATAATTTTAACATCATTTGCCAAGCTGAAATTGCCTCTGCATAGCGCTCTTGTTCAAATGCATTGAAAGCAAAAATGCTCAGCGCTTTCACATTCGTGCGATCTTTAGCAATTAATTTTTTGAGCAATTCAGCACCTTGGCGGTTATCTTCAGGGTCAGACGAGCGAGTAAGAACCTCGGCATACCCTATAATGACGTTTTCATCTTTAGGCGCAAGACGATAAGCTCTGCCATAAGCATCTGTCGCCATGGTCGCATTATTGAGTACCATGCCAATTCGCCCTAACATCACCCATGCCTCGATATTTTGAGGGTCTTCTTGTAAACGTGTCCGTAAGCCTAAAGCTAAGTGTTCCATTTCCGCATTGTTCAACGGGGGTTCAGAAGGGTCTAATGCTCTATCTAGTAAAGCTGGGGCTTGTTGGTAAGCATTATTCCAATCCGTGACTTTAGCGTAACTACCCACTTGATAATAGGCGCCGCCAGCTACACCTAAAGCAATCACTAACCCTGGAAGGTAAACCCAATTACTGGCACGGGAGGCTTCTGGTAATACGCCATCATTACCCTGTTCCACCTGCTTGATGCGCACCCGTTTTCTCGAACGGGCAAAAATAATCCATCCCCCCAAAGCGATGGCGGCAAAAGGTAAGCCCCATAACATCATGGTGAGTGGCGTTAATGGCGGGTTATAAGTCACAAAATAACCATAGCGGGCAACCATGTAATCAACAATCTCGTCCCGGCTTTTACCTTCTTTCATCAACTCATACACTTTTTGACGTAAGTCCAGCGCAATCATTGAGTTAGAGTCCGCAATACTGTTATTTTGGCACTTTGGACACCGTAATTCTTCCGTTAACTTGCGAAATTGTTGTTCCTGCTGTTCGCTATCAAAAGTAAACACTTCAGTAGCCGCATATGTGACTGTTGAGCTGAGTACTAACATGAATAAACCGAGTAAATACCTCATTGGTTCGCCTCCTGATTATAGCGTTCCCAAAGGGGTTTAAACTCTTTTTCCCAAACACGTTCGTCCATTGCCCCTGCATGGCGATAGCGGATCACACCATTGCCATCGATTAAAAAGGTTTCTGGTGCGCCATAGACACCGAGATCAAGGCCCAACATCCCCTCCCCATCAAATAAACTCAGTGCATAAGGGTTACCAAGCTCTCGCAGCCACACAATCGCTTTATCACGCTTATCTTTATAGTTTAGCCCCACAACCCGTACACCTTGTGCAGACAGTTTATTGAGATACTGATGTTCTGCACGACAAGTCGGGCACCATGTCGCCCATACATTAAGTAAAATCGGTTGCCCCTGTGTTAATACATCAGATTCATAATGTTTCCCGGGGTTTTCTAATGATTCGAGCCTAAATACAGGAACAGGTTTACCAATTAGAGCAGATTCAAGTAAACGAGGATCATCCCCCTCCGCATTACGCATTAGCTGCCATAATAAGACGGCGGCTATCCCTGCAAAGATAATAAAAGGGATTAAAAAGACTTTGCGATTCATGCCGTTTCCCTCTGTAATTTACGACGACGGTAGCGTGGGTCAAACATGCAAAACAACGCACCAACTGCCATCAATACACCACCTGACCAAATCCAGCGTACAAAGGGTTTATAATACAAGCGCATGCTCCATGTACTTTTTGATATTTCTTCCCCCAAAGCTGCGTATAAATCACGGGTAAAACCACCATCAATAGCCGCTTCTGTCATTACAGCACGACTAACGTTATAAAAACGTTTTTCAGGCATCAAAATACTAACCACTTTGCCTTTTTCTGTTACAGAGATGCTACCTATAACGCCTTGATAATTAGGACCATCGGCTTCTCTGACGCCATTAAACGTAAAGGTGTAAGCCCGAATATTAATGCTATCCCCTGGCTTCATTTTGACATCGCGCTCAACACTGTAGTTTTGGCTGAAGGCTATCCCAACTATCGTGACGGCTAAGCCTAAATGCGCCAAAACCATGCCCCAATAACTCGGCGTTAGTTTGATTTTTTTGCTTATACGAACTTTCATTTCAGCAAAAGCTAAAATTGCAATCCAGCACGCCATCATCAAGCCAACAACGGTTAACGCCTCAATACGATCTTCCATTAATAGCGGTAAAACAAATGACAACACTAATGTCATTATCGTTGCAATAATAAGCATTTTTTTGATAGCAGCAGGGCGATCTCGCCCCCAGCGTACTAACGGCCCAATCCCCAATAGCAAGGCAAACGGCACCATCAAGGCGATAAACATAGTATTAAAGAACGGCTCACCAATCGAAATCGTCCCCAAACCAATTTGTTTATGCACTAAAGGTAATAATGTCCCTAATAAAACAACCAACATTGCTGCCGTTAAAATAACGTTATTCCCTAATAGCATGGACTCACGTGACCACAATGCGTTGTTGACCCTTGAACGAACCTTATGCCCCCTTAATGCGAACACTAATAAAGAGCCACCGACCACCAGTACCATGAAGGCAAGGATAAATAGTCCTCGGGATGGGTCTGAGGCAAAGGCGTGTACAGAAACTAGAACCCCAGAACGCACTAAAAATGTGCCAAGCAAGCACAAGGAAAAAGCAAAAATCGACAATAATAATGACCATGCTTTAAATGTAGCTCGCTGCTCAGTGACAGATAATGAGTGGATCAGAGCTGTCCCCACTAGCCATGGCATGAATGAGGCATTCTCAACTGGGTCCCAGAACCACCAGCCGCCCCAACCTAATTCATAGTAGGCCCAAGCCGAACCTAGCATAATGCCAAGGGTTAAAAAGAACCATGCCGCCATCGTCCATGGGCGTGCAAAGCGAGTGAAAGAGCTATCTAAACGCCCGCTAAGCAATGCCGCAATGGCAAAGGCAAATGCCACAGAGAAACCAACATACCCCATATACAACAATGGAGGGTGAAAAATTAGCCCAGGGTCTTGTAATAACGGGTTGAGGTCTCGCCCTTCAATCGGGAAAGCCGGCAACGTACGTGAAAATGGGTTTGAGGTGAAGATAATAAATAACAAAAAGCCAACACTGACCATCCCCATTACCGCGAGTACTCTAGCCACAATATCAAGTGGCATACGATAACTTCCTATTGCTACGGCAAAAGTCCAACCGCTCATCAACAATACCCATAGCAATAAAGAACCTTCATGAGCCCCCCATGTTGCGGCTATGCGGTACCAAATGGGTAGTTGTGTGTTGGAATTATTAGCAACATAAGTCACAGAGAAGTCGTTAACAATAAAGGCATTGACTAATACTAAAAATGCCCCTGTGACACATAAGAAAAGTAACCATGCTAATGGACGAGATGATGACATTAAGCGTGCGTCATTACGTGCCACTCCCCATAAAGGGTAAAACGACAGTAAAACCGCAATACCTAATGCTAAGCAAAGCAGAATGCTACCAATTTCAGGGATCATGATGCATTGTCCTTATAGGCAGCTGCTGGCCTGCGGTGATTTTCTTGCATCGCTTTTTCAACTTCTGGTGGAGTGTAGTTTTCATCGTGTTTCGCCAAGACTTCTTTGGCTAAAACATGGTTGTTCGCTTGTAATTCGCCTTGAACAACAACCCCCTGCCCTTCTTTAAATAAATCGGGCAAAATACCGTCATAGCTCACATCTACCTCACCTTCAGCATCATAAACCGTAAAGGTGATTTTTAATGAGTTTGGGTTTGAGTCATCGCGTACAACACTGCCTGGCATTACCATTCCACCCACACGTAAACGCTGCCCAACCTCTGGAATTTGATGGGTTTCCCGTTTACCATAAATAATTTCACCGGGTGTATAGAAGAGGTCAATACTGGAGCGTAGCGCATATAGGATCAACGCCAATGTTAAACCGACACCGACAAGTATGGAACAAATTAACCAAAGCCGGTTACGACGACGAATATTCACATCCCCTCCCTACGCGCTCTTGCCGCTTTTTGCCTTACTTCACGAGCTTGCTGTTTAAGAATTGCGTTTATAATCATTTTTCTTTGAAAAAATGTATGCAAACAGAGTAACAGAATCGGTATTAAGGTTAGCGCAACAGCCAGCCATACATAAAAACCATAGCCCCCCATCGCAAAAAAATCACTCCAAGATGCAAATGCGGATGTCATGACTTGCGGCCTCCCTTATTAACTATGTCTAATACCCATGGGCGATTGCGTTCTAGAATCAATAATTGATTACGTAAACGAATTAATGTCAAAGAAATAAATAAAAATAAGTAACCCAAGATAGCTAAACGGAGTGGTGTGCGCATTGCAGGGTTAATACTTTCTTGCATACGAGTAGAAGGCTGATGCAGCGTTTGCCACCATTCAACAGAGTAATGAATGATAGGTAAATTTATCACCCCGATTAACACTAAAATAGCCGCTGCTTTGCCCGCCATACGACGATCATCAAACGCATGCCATAAAGCAATAATCCCCACATATAGAAAAAGTAAAATCAGCTCTGAGGTTAAACGTGCATCCCATACCCACCACGCGCCCCACATTGGTTTACCCCATGTTGCACCTGTCACTAATGCAATAAACGTAAACACTGCTCCTATGGGAGCCATTGCTGCTATGGCCAATTCCGACACTTTCATTTGCCAAACTAAACCCACAAAGGCCGTGATCGCCATGGCTGCGTAAATCCCCATTGACCACATTGCAGCTGGAACATGGATATACATAATGCGATAACTTTCACTTTGAACTTTATCTGTTGGTGCGAAACCAAAACCCCAAATCCAACCGACAGCTAAACAGACTACACTCAATATAATAAACCACGGTACTAGACGGCCGCATAACCGGTAAAGGTTGACTGGAATGGCAAGTTGATGAAGCTTTTTCCACATAGTTTAGTTACCTTGATTTTTTATATTGTTAGTAAATTCTGCATAACAGCACATCATACAATACACGTTAAAAAAGCAAATATATTGATTTAACACAAATATAACTTAGGCTGATCATACTCAGATGTATAACCAGCCTATTTGTTAACCATTGTTTACAAATCATAGTTATAAGCAATGGTAAAACGACTCTCTAAGGTTAAAAGCCCGGTTCAACTTCACGCATATCCGGTAATTTATGTGCGATCCCTTTATGGCAATCAATACAGGTTTTACCTTCAGTTAAAGCTTGGTCATGCATTTTTGCCGCGACCCCTTTTTGCGCAGTAAAATCCATATACTCAAAGTTGTGACAGTTACGACATTCCTGAGAGTCATTATTTTTCATCCGGCGCCATTCGCTTTGTGCCATTGCCAAACGGTGGTCTTCAAATTTTTGTGGTGTATCAATAATGCCAAAAATCTTACCGTATAATTCTTTACTGGCTTGAATTTTGCGTACCATTTTGGGGCCAAATTCATGGGGTACGTGGCAGTCTGGACAAGTCGCCCTCACACCACTACGGTTCGTATAGTGAATGGTATCCATATATTCTTCATAGACATTTTCACGCATCTCATGGCAACTAATACAAAACTCTTCTGTATTCGCCATTTCCATCCCCGTATTAAAGCCTCCCCAGAAAATCACGCCACCCACAAAACCGATCAGCAATAAGGTGCCTAACGCTAAGCGACTTGGTCTACGCCACCAACGCCATATTCGTCCAATTAAGCCAAAGAGCCCTTTACGCGGCTGTTTTTCGCCATTGACCTGCTTATCATTGTTATTTGCCATGTCTCCCCCTTATTTCCCAAAGCCTTTGGATGGGGTAAATGTGTTATCAATGATAGGTGCCGTATCTGACTGCGGCACATGGCACTGTAAACAAAAATAGCGATTTGGTGCGACTTCACCAAGCACTTTACCTGTTGCATCCATAAAGTGTGTTGGACTCACTCTTGGCGCACCTGTTGTCCGGTAATTCTCAACACCATGGCACTGTAAACAGCGGTTAGTATTCGTCGTAATTTGGTAACCTTCAACGCTATGTGGGATCATCGGCGGTTGGTTCACATAGTTTAGCGCCATTCTTTCCTGTTCTTTCGGAATATGAATGCTTCCCTCTGTCGTACCAGACACTTCCGGTGATTGAGACAAATCGACACCATTAGCAGCCCAAACAAGACTACTAACAACAAGGGCCATACCTGCAATTGCGCGGCTTAGCGTCTTTTTCAGGACAGGATTTTTCATGATTTAGCTCCCGAGCTCCATCGTAGTGTTATTTTAAAAACATCCTCAGAACAGACATCGATACAACGACCGCAAGTAATGCAGTCTTTATCTGTAATCTGCGCTGGGGCTTGCTTATCTAAGACCGGGGCACGCAGTACTTGCGGCTCCGGACAAATGTGGAAACAATCCATACAGCGGCTACAATTTTGTTTATTTTCCGCTGTAACAACTAATGCGCCTTTACAACCCGCGATGCCATACAGGGCACCCAGAGGGCAAAGGTGACCACACCATCCATGTTCCACAACCAATAAATCGAATAAAAACAGTGCAACGAGGACTAATGCACCGCTACCAAAACCAAAAATTAAACTGCGCCCCATTAATGAAACTGGATTTAACCATTCCCAAAGAAGAGTCCCTGTCACCGCTGAACCAATGAGGATCACTCCGAGCAATACATAGCGGATATAACGCGGTATTGTTGCGGACTGGTTTAACTCAAACTTACGGCGCAACCAAGCTGCCGCATCCGTGATCGGATTCACAGGACAGACCCAACTACAGAAAATACGCTTACCTAATAGTGCATATACCCCGAACACAATAACTGCACCTACCAGTGCCGAAATACCGGGTAAATATCCACTTGCTAAGCTTTCTAAGGTAATGAGTGGGTCAGTCAAAGGCACAGTATCTAGCAATAAGCTGCTACTGTAGTTCCCATGTAAAACCCAAACACCGAACCATGGCCCACTGAGAAACATAGCTAGCACAAGCAATTGGCTCACACGTCGAAATACCAACCACTTATGGCTATGCCACCAGCCCTTTTTAGCCTGAGCTTCACGTCCGGCATCACGCTTACGATTTGCCATTGTTGCCCTCCAGCCAGCCAAAACGGTAATGATGACCTAATTCACCTTTCGCTAGCGACCTTGGTAATACCTTGATAGCAGCTTCTTCCAGTACACAAGCCTGTTCACACTTACCGCACCCTGTACAGTAATTGCTATTGACTGTTGGTAAGAACCTCGCATGTTTACCTGTTCGGTGGTTTTGTTCCAATTCCAAGGTGATTGCTTCATCAATAAGTGGACATACTCGGTAACAGACGTCACACCTTAACCCTTGAAAATTAAGACAGTTTTCCTGATCTAACAAAACTGCCAATCCCATTCGTGCATCATTAATTGATTCAATGTCTTTATCCAGCGCACCACTTGGACATACCTTGGCGCACGGAATGTCTTCACACATTTCACATGGGTTTTCACGGGCGATGAAGTACGGGGTTCCTGCTGCTAAGCCTGATGCTAATGTTGCTAGTTTCAACATGTCATAAGGGCAAGCTTGCACGCACTGACCACAACGTACACAAGCACTTGAAAATGCCTTTTCATCAAGAGCGCCCGGTGGGCGGAGCCTAACTCCGCTGGCCCGAGACGTTTGTTGCTGAAGCCCCAGTACCACACCAACAGCCGCTAACCCGCCCGCTGCGCGAGCAACATCACGCAAAAAACGACGGCGACTGTTCTGGGACTTAGCCTTTTGAGCTTTCGCTTTCTGGGGCATTAGCTATTACACCTTTTCTAATTTAACGGCACATTTTTTGTAATCCGTTTCTTTTGAAAGTGGGTCCGTTGCATCCAGTGTTAAGTTATTCACTAGCTGCGCAGCATCGAAGAACGCCATGTACACTAAGCCTTTCGGTGGTCTGTTACGGCCACGTGTCTCCACAATCGTCGTCACATCACCACGGCGTGAAACCACTTTGACTTTGTCTCCACGACGTAACCCTCTGTCTTTCGCATCTAATGGATGTATAAAGACTAATGATTCAGGGAAAGCTCGATGTAATTCGGGAACACGGCGAGTCATACTTCCAGTATGCCAATGTTCTAATACACGTCCGGTTGATAGCCACAGGTCATATTCTTTATCTGGAGACTCTGCCGCAGGTTCAAATGGCAATGCAAAAATAACCGCTTTACCATCTGGCTTACCGTAAAATTGATAACCAGCACCAGCTTTAACGTATGGGTCGTTCCCTTCGCTATAACGCCACATGGTTTCTTTGCCATCGACAACAGGCCAACGAATACCACGTGCTTTATGATATTCATCGAAATCAGCAAGGTCGTGACCATGACCGCGTCCAAAGCCTGCATATTCTTCAAACAAGCCTTTTTGCAAATAAAAACCAAGTTCACGAGATTCGTCGTTTAACTGGTCTTCAGCGAGTTCGCTAACAGGGAATTTAGTCACCGCTTCATTGGCAAATAACACGTCATATAAGGTTTTTCCACGTAGCTCCGGTTTTTTCGCCAATAGCTCTTCAGACCAAACCTCATCCGTTTTAAAACGACGAGAGAACAACACCATCTGCATTAAATCTGACTTTGCTTCACCCGGTGCTTTAACTTGTTGGCGCCAAAATTGAGTGCGACGCTCTGCGTTACCATACGCCCCTTCTTTTTCTACCCACATCGCCGTTGGCAAGATCAGATCGGCGGCTAACGCACTGACTGTTGGATAGGGGTCAGAAACAACAATAAAATTACGCGGATCACGCCAGCCTGGCATGCGTTCTTCATTAATATTTGGGCCTGCTTGCATATTGTTGTTGCACATTACCCAATAGAAGTTCAGCTTACCGTCTTTGAGCGCTCGGTCTTGAGCAACAGCATGTAAACCGACTTTTTCAGGAATAGTACCAGCAGGTAAGCCCCAAACACCTTCCACTTTTTCACGGTGTTTTTCGTTAGTAACCACCATGTCAGCAGGTAAACGGTGAGAGAATGTCCCAACCTCACGCGCAGTACCGCATGCTGAAGGCTGGCCAGTTAAAGAGAAAGGACCGCAACCAGGCTGAGAGATTTTGCCGGTCAATAAATGTAGGTTATACGCTAAGTTATTTGCCCAAACGCCACGAGTATGCTGGTTAAAGCCCATCGTCCAGTAAGATACCACTTTGGTATTCGGGTCAGCGTAAAGTTTCGCTAACTCTTCTAATTGATCTTTTGGCACACCGGTCATTTCTGCCGTTTTATCTAACGTATATTCTGCGACAAATGCCTTATACTCATCCCATGTCATTGGCTCTGATGCATCGGAACCCGCATTTTTTGCACTTTTTTCTAATGGGTGAGTTGGGCGTAATCCATAACCGATATCTGTTGCACCACGACGTAAATTCACGTGTTTATCGAGGAATTCCTGATTAACTGCATTATTTTGAATAATGTAGTTTGCGATATAGTTCAGGATCACAAGGTCAGATTGCGGCGTAAATACAATCCCGTTATCCGCCAATTCAAAACTACGATGCTTAAATGTGGAGAGTACCGCAACACGTACATCTGGATTAGATAGACGGCGGTTAGTAATGCGTGACCATAAAATTGGGTGCATTTCTGCCATATTCGAGCCCCACAGAACAAATGCATCTGCGTGCTCAATATCATCATAACAACCCATAGGCTCATCCATACCAAAAGTACGCATGAAGCCAACAACCGCAGACGCCATACAGTGGCGAGCATTCGGGTCTAAATTATTCGAGCGGAAGCCCCCTTTAAACAGTTTCGACGCTGCATAGCCTTCCCAAACTGTCCATTGACCTGAACCGAACATTCCGATGCCTTCAGGGCCTTTATCCTTCAATGTGGTTTTGACTTTTTCTTCCATAACATCAAAGGCTTGTTCCCAAGTGATTGGAGTAAACTCACCATTTTTGTCATATTCACCGTCTTTCATACGCAACATCGGCTGTGTTAAACGGTCTTTTCCATACATGATCTTCGGTAAGAAATACCCTTTGATACAGTTCAGACCACGGTTAACAGGAGCCTCAGGGTCACCTTGACTTGCTACAATACGGCCATTTTGCGTTCCCACCAGAACGCCACAGCCTGTACCGCAAAAACGGCAAGGCGCTTTGTCCCATTTGATACTTTCCTGTTGACCAACAACAGCTTTCGCAATGCTGGGTGCACCAATACCGGCCGCCGCAGCAGCGGCCGCTATCGCATTGGCTTTCATAAAGCTACGACGACTGAGTTTCATAATCTTCCTCACCTTGCTCATCCTGCTGGTGATACACCAGCGAAACATCTAGTACACCATCAATATCGCGTACTAAATCAATAGTATCTAACAATGCTCTGCTATCTTGACCTTCAACCACAACGATCAGTTTTCCGTTGTCTGGAGAACTTAACGCAACTTCACAATTCGAAAATTGTTCTATTTTTTCGGTCACAGCAGACATTCGTTCACTTTTTACTTGTACGATTAAACTGCACACTTGATAGTTACTGTGCATGTTCATGCTCCACGGTAATGGCTGATACTGGGCAACTTGCAACACAAGCTCCGCAGCCTGTACAGCCTTGCGTTTCTATTTTTGGCTGGTAAATACCTGCCAGTGACGGACGAAAAGAGATGATTTCTGGCTCACAACTGTCTTGGCAACGACGACACTCGATCGAAAGATACGCAAGGCAATTCTGGCCAATCGAAATTGAGATATCCCAAGGTTGGGAATGTTTTGATAGGAAAATAGGTTCAGGGCATGATGCCGCACACGCGTAACAGAAAGTACATTCTCCGCGTTTAAAATCAACAACGGGATAGCCGCCCGCGCCTGGTCGCAAAATTGCAGTTTCACAACTTCCCACACACGCGTTGCAACGGGTGCACAATTCGATAAATTGCACTTCACTACCACTCCATGGCGGCCGAACCACTGGAGCTGCGTTACGCCACGCACCAGTTAATACTCCCCGACGGGTGAGATCAACCATGTTTTTTCCTTTACATTGCCAACAAGAAAACTAAAAAGTACTAATAAACCGCATTTTTTATATGTGTATTTATGAGAAATATTAACGAGAGAGGTTATAAAAATACATACTACCTAGGAGGTAACAGGAGTAATAACACGACTTACGCCCTAAAATGATGACATTGGTTTTATTGATGGAATTGACCCTCAAAATAGAGCCAAAAGAGGTAATTAAGACAATTTATTAATTATTTTTTAACAATCATTCAATATGATTTTTTAAATTAAACCTAACTTTTAATGTTATGGGTTTAAATTAACACCAAAAACTACTACTAAAGTGGTATATGCAATGTCATTTTGCAAAAAAATATATGCAATATTTTTGATATTACGCACATTTTACTTTTACTCTTTTATTATAAAAATAATACAAGAGTAAATAAAATTTAAAAAAACACATAAAATCAACAAATTAAATTAAAATTAATTTTATTTTAAAAAATAAGAATCATTACGATCCATTTCATTTAAAACAGTTTGAAAACTAGTGACTAATAACTATATCAGATTTAACAGTACCTCATTTTTATTATTTCTCTGCATTCTATTCCTTTAATACAAATTATCTTTTGATCAAAAACAATATTTTTAGTGTGGTTTTTTGTTACACATATAGGCTGGCAATGTCTTGATAGCATCTGTGCGCTTACTATCAAACTTATATAACAAAAATATATCCAAATTCGTCCGAGTTACAGGCTACATGCAAAAAAAACAACTCGAACAATGAAGGGATGGCTGGCTAACATTACTCGAGGCCCTTTATGGCAAACATAAGAAATAATGCACTATACTTATTGAGTTTGGTGGCAGGAATATTTCTATTTACCTCTGTGCATGCACAAACCCCTACCACTAAAGATACGACTTCCACTATTAATGCTCGAAATGAAACTTTCGAGGCGGCTCACCCAGATCAATACCATTCATGGAGAGCAACTTCAGAGCAATCCAACCGCGAAGATGCGCTCGCTGAAGATCCTCGCTTAGTGGTACTTTGGGCAGGATACCCATTCTCTCGCGACTATAACAAGCCACGAGGCCATGCTTATGCAATTATCGACGTTCGTGAAACGTTACGAACTGGTGCGCCAAAAGATGCTCAAGATGGCCCATTGCCTATGGCATGCTGGAGCTGTAAAAGCCCAGATGTTGCTAGGTTAATCCAAGAACATGGCGAAGATGGCTACTTTGAAGGCAAATGGGCAAAAGGCGGTCCTGAAGTTGTGAATGTTTTAGGTTGTGCCGACTGCCACAAAACAGATTCACCCGATTTTGCTAAAGGCAAACCGGAGTTAACTCTCTCACGCCCATATGCAGAACGGGCAATGGAAGCCATTGGTAAACCATTTGCTACAGCCAGTCGCTTCGACCAGCAATCCATGGTCTGTGGTCAATGTCACGTTGAGTATTATTTCTCTGGCGATAAAAAATCAGTGAAATTCCCATGGGATAACGGGACAAAAGTCGAGGATATGGAAGTTTACTACGATAATATCGGTTTTTCTGATTGGACAAACTCCTTATCAAAAGCCCCCATGTTAAAAGCACAGCACCCTGAGTATGAAACCTGGAGTGCGGGTATTCATGGTAAAAATAATGTGACCTGTATTGACTGCCATATGCCTAAACTGCAAAACGACAAAGGTGAGCTGTATACCAGTCATAAAATCGGTAACCCATTCGATAATTTCGAACAAACCTGTAGTACTTGCCATACTCAAAGTAAACAACAACTGCAAGATGTTGTCGCTGAACGTAAACACGCTATCCAAGAAATGAAAATCAAAGTTGAAGACCAGTTAGTTCGTGCTCACTTTGAAGCAAAAGCAGCTTGGGATGCAGGTGCAACCGAAGATGAAATGAAACCAATTTTAACCGATATTCGTCATGCGCAATGGCGCTGGGATTTATCTATTGCCTCTCACGGTATTCATATGCACGCACCAGATGAAGGTTTGCGTATGTTAGGTGGCGCGATGGATAAGGCTGCGGATGCACGGACTAAATTAGCTCGCTTGCTAGGTTCGAAAGGGATCACCCATGAAATAGCTATTCCCGATATTTCGACTAAAGAAAAAGCACAGCAAGCTATTGGTTTAGATATGCAAAAAATTAATGCAGAAAAACAAGAGTTCTTAAAAACAGTCGTGCCACAGTGGGATGACCAAGCTCGTAAAAATAACCTATTAGCCAAATAAACTAGATTCGCCCGCAACCTAAGGGCGATTTAACCAATGGAGTGAATATGAGCGTACTACGTTCGTTATTAACTGCTGGGGTGCTGGCAACAGGCTTATTATGGGCAGCGGCTGCATCCGCGACACCTCAGATTGCACAAGAAAATGCAGAAGGCCGTTGGGTTGTTACACCGCAGCGTAGCGCAGATAGCGCTTGCATCGACTGCCATAAACCTGACAAAGAAGGCATGCACGGCACGCACGCAGAAGTTATTAACCCCAATAATAACTTACCGGTAACTTGTACCAATTGTCACGGGAACCCTGGACCAAAACACCGCGAAGGCGTTAAAGATGTTATGCGTTTTAACGACCCAATGTACGGTGTGGAACAGCAAAATAGTGTGTGTTTGTCCTGTCACTTACCCGAACAGCTACAAAAAGCGTTTTGGCCACATGATGTCCACGTCACCAAAGTAGCCTGTGCTAGCTGCCATGACCTTCATCCTAAACAAGACACTATGAAGGTACTGACAGATAAAGGGAAAGTGAAAATTTGTGTCGACTGCCACTCTGATCAACGCAATAACCCTGACTTTAACCCAGCAGCGGTAAAATTGCGTAAGGAGCAACCATGAGTTGTTCTCGTCGTCAATTCATCATCTACTCAGGCGCACTGGCGGCGGTGGGGGGGATAGCGAGTCATACTCTAGCGAATACAATGAAAATAGACGGGGTTCGCTACGGCATGATCCACGATGAAAACTTGTGTATCGGCTGTACGGCGTGTATGGATGCGTGTAGAGAAGTTAACCAAGTACCCGAAGGTGTTTCTCGGTTAACGATTATTCGTAGTGAACCTATTGGTCAGTTTCCTGATGTTAAATATCGTTTTTTTCGCCATTCCTGCCAACATTGTGAGAGCGCCCCTTGTGTTGATGTATGCCCTACAGGGGCCTCTTTTATCGATAAAACAACTGGAATTGTAGATGTAAACCCTGACTTATGCGTAGGTTGTCAATATTGTATTGCAGCCTGTCCTTACCGTGTCAGGTTTATTCACCCCGTGAGTAAAACCGCCGATAAATGCGATTTTTGTCGTAAAACCAATCTAAAAAAGGGTAAACAACCCGCTTGTGTCGAGTCTTGCCCAACCAAAGCACTGACATTTGGTAATTTAGATGATCCTAATAGCAATATTTCGTTAATGCTAAAAGAAAAACCAACATACCGGTTCAAAATAGCGCTCGGCACACACCCCAAAATGTATCGAGTTCCCTTCAAATATGGGGAGGTTAGCCAATGACAACAGCTTCAGCTTTCCATTTTGAATCTCTCGTTTGGGATTGGCCAATTGCTGTTTATCTATTCTTAATTGGTATTTCGGCAGGGCTAGTCGTACTGGCGGTATTACTACGTCAGTATTACCCCAAAGCGGCAGGCAGTGACAGTACTCTAATGAGAACGACACTGATACTTGCGCCAACAACCATCATATTTGGGCTACTGATTTTGATCCTCCACTTAACTCGTCCGTGGACGTTTTGGAAACTGATGTTCCACTACAGCCTAACTTCAGTGATGTCGATGGGGGTCATGCTATTTCAGCTATATATGGTAGTTCTGGTTATTTGGTTAGCAAAAATATATGAAAAAGAGGTGATTACATTACAACAAAAGTGGCTCCCTAAATTCAGTTTTGTTCCTCGTATATTAAGCTTATTTAATCGCGTTGTACGCTTTCTCGATATCATCATGTTAGTACTCGCGGTACTACTTGGAGCCTATACTGGCTTTTTACTCTCAGCGCTAAAATCGTACCCTTTCTTAAATAACCCGATTTTACCCGCTTTATTCCTATTTTCAGGGATATCGTCGGGGATCGCAGTCGCGCTAATTGCTATCGCCCTACGTTATCGTAAAAATGTTCATAACCCTGAAAGTGCATTTCTACATAAAGTTGAAGGCTATGTGATTTGGTTAGAAATATTCCTATTAGCTGCATTTTTTGTTGGGTTAGCACTTGGCGATGACGGGAAGATACGTTCCTTAACTGCGGCGCTGGGTGGCGGTTTCTGGACCACTTGGTTCTGGATTGGTGTCGTCGGTTTCGGCTTCATTATTCCTTTAACATTAAAAAAATGGGCTGATAAAGGACTAGGGGCATCTCGAGTGTTGATTATCAGTGGTGCCAGCTTATTAGGTGTATTTTGCTTACGCTTTTTTGTGTTATATGCGGGGCAATTAACAGTTGCATAACTCATTCAATCATAAAGGTGATAATTGGAACTAATACTCCCTGAAATCGGCTTTCTCTGCCTTGTATTGGCTTTATGTATCGCTAGCTTTCAGGCTTTGAGTGGAGTTATTGGTCTCATCCAACACGTTCCGAGGCAAATGCCTCAGAACGTGCTTTGGACTTATTCACAGTTTTTTCTGCTACTTACTGCCTATATTTGTTTGACCGTCAGCTTTATCCAAAGTGACTTTTCCGTAGTATATGTTGCACAGCATAGTCATCGTTTATCCCCTTTATATATCAAGATTGCCGCAGTATGGGGAGGACATGAAGGGTCAATTTTCCTTTGGTTACTGTTTATATCGGCTTGGAGCGCATTATTTGCTTGGCGCTATCGCCAGCAAAATCATCTTGTCTTCCCACTGACATTAACCTTTCTTGCCATGATCAGTGGCGCTTTATTATGGTTCATTATTTTTTATTCCGACCCTTTTGAGCGGATTTTCCCACCCGCAATTGAAGGGCGTGATCTCAACCCAATGTTGCAGCATTGGGGGCTTATTTTACATCCTCCATTGCTGTATTTAGGCTATAGTGGGTTAATGGTTGTGACCGCCTTAATTCTCGCATCAATACTCACAGGCCAATTTAATCAAATCACGGCTTGGTTGTGTTGGCGTTTCACCGTACCAAGTTGGTGTATACTGACTCTCGGAATTACGCTGGGTTCATGGTGGGCATATAACGAATTAGGCTGGGGGGGTTGGTGGTTTTGGGACCCTGTTGAAAATGCATCACTACTTCCTTGGCTAAGTGCCACTGCCCTGCTTCATAGCTTATCCGCATCGAGGAAAACTGAAGGATATCGGCACTGGTCAATATTACTTGCCATTCTTACCTTCATCTTATCTTTATTGGGTACATTAATTGTACGCTCTGGCATTTTAATGTCTGTACATGCTTTTGCCCTTGATAATGTGAGAGCCGTTCCCCTATTTTTACTATTTAGTATCTTAAGCCTTATCGCTTTGTTTATTTATGGCTGGAAAGCAAAAAATGTAGAAAGTAAAACCGCTAAGGTGAATAAACGTGATACTTACTTATTATTAACATTAGTCCTATTTGCTACAGTATTATTTATTGTTCTTACTGGTACGCTTTATCCAATGATTTATGCCCTCTTTGGTTGGGGGAAAATTTCTGTTGGTGCGCCATATTTTAATCAAGCATTACTCCCATTCGGCATTTTAATGTTACTTATTATGGCATTAAGCGTGCTTAATCTACCGAAGAAAATCCCTTTCATCACCCAATGGCGATTTCCGGTTATATTGCTCCTCAGTACATTACTCAGTATTGTTCTATGGTCACACGGAATAATTATCGCCATTTCGTGTGGGTTTTTAATGGCTATTTTATGCATTTTTTGGTTACGTCCAATTCGTGTAATTAACCAACAATTACCCTCTCTTCTTGCCCATACTGGGGTAATTATTTTTGCTGCGGGTATTGCCCTTTCCGTTGGTAGCCGGCAAGAAATTAGTGTCAACCTTTCCATTGGGCAGTCTGTTTCTTTAGCAGATTATCAGTTCCAATTTAAACAGCTTAAACTCCTTGCTAAGGGGAATTACACAACTGAAAAAGCCGTTATACAAGTTGCCCAAGCCAACCACCCCTTACACCAATTAATTACTGAACGCCGTTTTTATACGGCACGTCAGCAATTAATGATTGAGCCAGGAACCTATTGGGGCTGGGTACGTAATTGGTATGCTGTTTTAGGGGAGAAAACAGGTGTAAATAGCTACGCAATACGCTTTTATGTGCAAGATGGCATTCAATGGATTTGGGGAGGTGCGTTATTTATGTGTTTTGGGCTGCTAATTGGTTGGGTAAAAGGAAGAACAAAGCATGAATAAAGCTTTAGTCACTTTCATTTTCTTATTTGCTTCGTTTATGGCTAAAGCACAAATTGTAGACGTGTGGCAATTTAATTCGCAGGAAGAACAAGACTATTCTTTGCAAATTGCCTCATCACTACGTTGCCCACAATGTCAAAATCAAAATTTATTAGAGTCAAATGCCCCTACTGCGGTCAGTATGCGGCATCAAGTATTCAAAATGGTAGCTGAAGGTAAAAATAAGAGCCAAATCCAACAATATATGACTGATAGATATGGCGAGTTTGTTCTTTATAACCCATCGCTAACGCTAGGAACTGCTTTATTATGGGGATTGCCCATCATTGCTCTGGCGGGGATTTTAAGTTTAACATTCTACTTAACTCGCCGACAAAAATATCATTATCGCCATGATAGCGCCGAAGTAACCCAAACTACAAAACAACTTTTAGTCTCCGTGACTGATGAATCTCCTTCTCAACAGAAACGAAACACGGTGTTTATCATTGTATTATTCTTCGCCATTATTGGTTATTTCTTTATACCCCGCTTTGAACTGACGTATCGCGAATATTTACGTATCTCTGATCCTCTTTTATCATTCACTCCGTTACAACAAGAACAAAATGACTTGTTACGTTTACAAAATGATATTCGTCAGTCACCTGAAAATAGTGAACTATGGGCAACACTTGGTGAATATTATTTATATCAAAACAGCTATGACAACGCACTAATCGCTTATTATCGAGCACTAAAATATGGCGATGAGAATGCACAAATATACTCCGCAATTGCAACTGTATTATATTATCAAGCAGGGCAGCACCTGACTCCAGATGCCCATGCTGTAATTAATAAAGCCCTAGCTCTTGATAACAATGAGGTCACAGCCTTAATGCTAGTTGCTTCTGATGCATTTATGAATGCAAATTACGAGCAAGCAATTGATATTTGGCAAAAACTATTAGATAGCAATAGCTCCCGTATTAATCGTTCACAACTAATTGAAGCCATCCATATGGCAAAAATAATGGGAAATAAAAAATAATTAAAATATATAAAATTAATATCTTTACATTAAGTGTTAATACATACTAAATTATCACTATAGTAACAAATATACCCCCCTAATTAATGTCAATTCATTTTAATATGTAATTTTTCGTTTCTTACTGCTCATCATTATTTCATCTCTATATTACATTAAATAATTTTATGCTACATTCGCTATATTAAACTCCTAAAATTAAACCTGTGTATAATAACGTAAGTAAAATTAACGCTCTTAATCTTACTTATATACGATTAAACATTTTTCTTTTACGATGTTATTTTAGGAATGTAAAACAATCACATAAGAAATAAAAACATGAAAAATAAAATATTTTCATTCTTGGTTGTTGGCCTTATTGCTGGCGCGTCCTTTATTGGCGGTGTCGCAAGTAACTATACACCTGATCTAGATATTATTGAAAAATCACAAAAAGCAGTTGAGGATTTTTTAGTTGACCCTAAAACAGCAGAGTATAAAAATGTTAAATATCATGAGATAAGAGAAACTCTTGACCACGGAATGTTAGGTTATGTTTGTGGAGAAGTACTCATTTTTACCAGTCAAACACCATATTCATTTAAACGTTTTATCGTCAAAACATATCGTCATGACGATGGTCGTAATGTTGTCTCTATCCCAATTATTGATGATAAAGACAAAGAGTTCCCTAATGATGATTTTAATATAATATGGGGTAAATATTGTAATAATTAATCCGCCGGATAAAAATACAATCAAGGTTAAATTTAACACATTAATAATATAAAAATAATATTTAAATTACGTCTAAAACCATCACTCAATCTTACACATTTCAAACGAAATAAAGTATGTTGTTTTTATATTGATTCAATTACATATAATAAAAATATAATAAATGGTCGAATAAACCAGCATAAACAATATTCTCATATTCTCAACTTGTTTATTTCTGCATTCAAGATAAGTTAGAATTAAGATGAGCACTATATGTTAATTTTCTATCTACCTCCATATACTATAGTGCATACATCTGCTTAAGAAAGGTTAAAAATAGTTCCATAACCTTAATCACACAACTGACTTTGAGAAAAGCGAAGTCATGCCTATCTTATGATTTTCTAATCTTGCAACGTTAAATTAACTAGCTATTTTGGTAGTAATTCTTGATTGCTTGATATAAAGTCACAACCCTTTTTTTCAAGGTTACTATTTTGGAGGCGAGATGTTTATAGGCTTTGATTACGGTACATCCAACTGCGCTGTCGCAATCATGAAGGACGGAATACCGACACTATTACCATTAGAGGGCCATAGTAAATATATTCCATCAACACTGTGTGCGCCAACAAGAGAATCTGTATCTGAACACCTATTTCGTCATTGCAAAATCACACCTTCAGATGAAATTGGGCAGCAAATATTAAGAAGGTCGATAACTTTTAATCAAGATGAAGGGGTCGATTTAATGCCTGAAGATATTGTTTTCGGGCAAGCTGCCTTAGATTTATATTTAAGTGACCCAAGAGATGTTTATTATGTAAAATCACCTAAGTCGTTTTTAGGCGCTTCCGGGCTTCATGAAACACAAATTAGTTTTTTCGAAGACCTTGTTTGCGCCATGATGAAAAATATCAAAGATACTGCTGAACATACCTTACAACAAGTTATAGACGATACAGTGATTGGACGGCCAATTAACTTCCATGGTCGCGGTGGAGAATTAGCTAACCAGCAAGCAGAATCCATATTATATCGAGCCGCAAAACGTGCAGGCTTTCATCATATTACATTTCAATTTGAACCTGTCGCTGCTGGCCTTGAATATGAATCAACTTTAAATAGTGACCAAATAATCCTAGTTGTTGATATTGGTGGCGGAACAACTGATTGCTCATTAATTCAAATGGGGCCAAGTTACCGAACCGCACAAGATAGAACCCCTTCCTTATTAGCCCATAGTGGCCAAAGAGTGGGTGGAAATGATCTTGATATCTATATTGCGCTAAAACAATTGATGCAACTTTTTGGGATGGAAAGCCAGTCGCTTTCAGGTATTAAAATGCCATTTTTACAGTTTTGGAACCCAATTGCGATAAATAATGTTGAAGCCCAAAAAGAATTTTATTCGCGGCAAAACCTTTCAGCGCTGACTCGATTAAAACAAGAAGCAAAAGAGCCTAAAAAATTGGCTCGCTTACTAGAAGTATATAACGAAACCCTTGGGTATAGCCTTGTCCGTAAAGCTGAAGAGGCGAAAATTGCCTTATCTGAAGATGCTAATTATTTAGCTAAAATTGCGCTATTGAATGAAACGCTTGAAGTTAATATTCAACGAGAACATTTAATTGAATCAATAGAATCACCAAAGAATAAAATGATTGAACTAGTTAAAGAGGCTGTCAATCAAGGGGGAGTGCAACCTGATGCTATTTACATTACGGGGGGAAGTGCTCGCTCACCCATATTGCATCAAGCTATCTCCCAAGAATTACCTAATATCCCTATCGTACGCGGAGATGATTTTGGTTCCGTTACCGCAGGGCTAACTCGCTGGGCTGAAACCTGTTTTAAATAAAAACACATTATTTTCTAAGTGACTACTTACAATAAAAGGTAATGTTTAACATTGCCTTTTAACCTTACTTCTTCAGTTGCTGGTAGTCACATGAAAATTAATAATATTCTCAAAAAATTTAAGCTAACAGATATTAGTCAGATCGAAAGCATCTATCCTTATTCACCAGTATATAAAATACATAAGAATAATCATGACTATGTACTAAAACAGACTTGCTCTAATATTGATGATGCCAACAGATTAGCAAGCTATTTATCCAATTTAAATAATAAGAAAATAAATATTGTCACACCAATTTCAGTAGTTACCCCAAATCCACAAGAAATAAATAATGATGTTTGGGTGCTCTATCCGTTTATTAAGGGAAGTAAATATAGCGCTTCTACACATGAAATTATTGAAGCAGGCCGTTTACTGGGGAAAATACACTCGGTTTCCTCTATCAATAATCAAGAAAAACTCAGTGAGTATAATGAATATGAGCTTGAGGATAGCGATATAATCAATGATATCAATATCATACATGACCATTGTATAAAGCATAAATTAGCTATAGATATAAATCAGTTTAAAAGATTAATGCTAGAGACTATTGAAAACCAATCGGTTTTAAGAAAATATAATTTACCCGCTGTTGCTACGCCTTATGACTACAAAGCTGATAATTTAATTTATTTAGAGTGCAACCAAGCCTTTATTATAGACCCCGATAATGCAACTTATATTCCTAGGATTTTCGATTTAGCCTTAACATTGTTACTTTTCCATAATGTATTAGAAACAGCACCAAATCGTATTTTTACTGTAGATGAATGGGAATTGTTTAAACTCGGTTATTCTGAATTCATTACAGTTACCCCTTTTGAAAAGTCTTGTTGGCAACAAGCTATCAAACATTTATTTTTAGATGAAGTGATTTGGTTAATGTCTGATTTTGAACAAGGATGGGAAAATACACGGCAACGAAATTTATTTATTTCATTGTTATCATTAATATTAGATGAAAAATTGTTAAAAAAATACACGCTATAATTTAAAACAGCACGTTGCTAGATAATATGGATGCCGCTCAAAGCGGCATCCATAAGAAAATTATTTTTTAACTTTATGTACAATATCAAAGTACTTATCTTTGTTATCTTGCTCTGGATAAATACGATAAGTATATTCTTCAGGTGTTACAGTGACATTTTCTACAACACGAGTAAATAACACTTCCCCTTGATCATTTTTTGCAGTTAATGAACGGGTTTTTCCATTCTCATCAAATGACCAATCACCTTTCATTTTTGGTTTCCCATCAAATGTAGTCATATTAAAGGTGCCATCTGGATAATATTCAGCTAAGCCAAAGAAGTTAGAAACTTGCTTATCATCGGCACTGACTTCTTTTTTGTTTTGGTCTAAAGCTTCCGTTGTTGTCCAGACTTTACCAACCATGATTTCTTCGTAAGCATTTAATTTATGCTCAGCATTTTGTGATTGCGTTGCTGCTGGAGCCGTAGCGGCTTGAATACCAAATGACATTGTAGATACAACAGCAAATAATGTAGGTACTAATAGTCTTTTCATTTTATTTCCTTTAACTAACAAGCTCAAACAAGCATTTGATTTAACTTAAGGGTAACTACATAAGACTTATTATCATAATGTTATTACGTTTATTTACATGGAAATGTTTTGTTACATACGAGGAGGAGTTCTAAATAAATTACAGTTATACTAACAATTACAAATTAATTAGAATAAATATATTCAATCCTAACTATTTAACAATTTATTGATCAACCAATATCCCGCTTTACCCGGTGGATTATGCTTAGACCACACTAAATCTACATTAATTTTACGCGGCCATAGGTCATAATTAAGGCTCACCAATAGGCCATGACCGAATTGCTTGACTAACCAAGTGGGTAGTATTGCCCAGCCAGTCCCTTGTTCAGCCATTTCTAGTAACAACAAATAATTGGGAGCCAGCCAGTTTTTTTCGCTGTTAATGACGGTTTCACTGCTGCTACTTAACCGTAGTTGACGTGTCGTCGTGAGATGTTGATAGGTAATTTGTTTTTCTTTTGCTAACGGATGGCTAGCTAACACATACAACCCTAGCTCCCCTTGAACAGGTAAACGTGAAAATGAAATATCAGCAGGATATTCGATTCGTGACTCCATCATGCCAACATGAGCCTGCTGATTTTGGATCATTTCAATGACATCATTGTTTTCGGCTATTAAGAATTCAAATTCAATATGAGGAAATTGTCTATCTAATATTGTTAATACATGCTCTGCGTGTGGAGGTTGATAAATATCTGAAAAAGCACAACTTAACCGTGGTTCAATATCAGGTGACAATTCAACTCTCAAGGCTTGTAATCGTTCATCAGCTGATAAGATATCCTCAACTAGACTTAATACCTTTCTTCCAGCAAAAGTCAGTGTTGATTCACGCCCTTGCCTATCAAATAAAGCAAACCCCATATCATCTTCAAAACCACTAATAGTCGTACTCACTGTCGATTGGCTTTTATTAAGCTTTCTCGCTGCCGCAGAGAACGATTTCAGTGCAGCGGCTTCCACAAAGGTACGCAATGTTTCTATAGAATAGTTCATAAGGTATCGATTTTTCCGATGGCTGCCATTTTGTATATATATATAAAATAGCAAATAATTGCACCTGTTTTTTTATAACATATTAGATAGCTATATATTTGAGGTAGTTATGAGCAAGCAGACAAAAACATTAACTGAACGAATTTTTCATGCAGTTTCATTTGAAATCATCGCAATCGCGATAACTGCTCCGGTCAGTGCATGGATTTTAGGACGCTCAATTTTCCAAATGGGTACCGTCGCGATTATATTATCGACACTCGCCATGTTATTAAACCTATTCTATAACATGCTATTTGACCTCTACTGGCCTCTTTCTAAAGGGCTACGCCCAACTAAAGTACGTATTGCCCATGCTGTTGGTTTCGAATTAAGTTTTGTGATCCTCGGCCTACCGATACTGGCAGTACTCCTAAAAATGACTTTATGGGATGCATTTTTACTTGAGATTGGCTTCTTTGCTTTTTTCTTATTTTACACTTATGCATTTAACCTACTCTATGACATTTTGCGTGACCGTTGGTTTACTAACCAAGAAAACCAATCAAACTCGATTAAGCCAGCCATAAAACGTACATAGTTCAGCAACGACACAGAACACGAAGCATGTTCTGTGTCGTTGTCAAATAGTGACCCGATATTAGCTATCATTGCAAAAAACTTTGGAGAAATGGATAGCCATGAGAAAGCAGCGGTAGCGCTTAGTTTTACACAGAATAACCAATCCTCTGCAACAATTTATGCCATGGAACAACATTTAATCCGGAGTAAAACTAAATAAGATACTATTAACAGTCATAATTTATCATATAAGTCATTTCATCAAGGTTTAGTTATTTGCTAAGCCTTTTTGTTTTAATAGAGAAATAAATCCCCCCACTTTATCTGCTGTTAATTACTTTAATGACACTATAAAACTGAGAAACCACGACGCACCTCACGATAATGACAATAACTTGCATTTGCAATTGATAATCATTAACATAAAATAAAACATCATATTATCTTATGATTTATAACCAAATGAATTCTTTTACCCTTTATAACCTTAAAGCAATGTTAGCAATTACTTATCTTAAACACGTTTAGCCGTTACCTTTTTGGCTTTAACTGAAAGAATACCGAGGTCTTATGATGAGTCAAAAACTACTTACTTTTATTCTGTCGATAACATTGCATATTTTAGTTATCGGGTATTTTATTTATATAACGACTCAATCATTATCTCAATCTCAGAAAAACCAAGCGTTGCAGGATGCTCCAGTTATTTCTATTGCACTTACTCAGGCCGCTCAAGAAACTCAACCTGAAGAAATAGCACAAGCCCACGCTATCCTTAGTAAAATAAAGTTAGACACTGTGGTGGAAAAAGCCACTATTGTCGTCCCTAAAAAACAAAAAGAAATAAAAAAAACCGTCAAAGAACCGGTTAAACCAACAACATCTACAATGGTTAAAAATACAGAGACGCCTAAGAAGCCAGTAGAGAAAAAAACACCTCTACACACTGAAATTGCCCAACAGCAAAAAGCAGGTGGTCAAGTGACGTCCTTATCCTTGGGAAATAAAAGCCACAAAACACAACAAGCCCCTAGTAATATAGACAGTCAATTAATAAGTTCCTATCGTGAAAAATTACGTCAAGAAATTGAACGCAATAAACAATATCCACGTAGAGCTAAAAAAATGAAAAGTCGAGGTGTCAGCACAGTTCAGTTCCAATTAAGCCAAACGGGAGAAATTAGTTTAGTACGCTTAGCGAGTAGTTCTGGAAACGAATTATTAGACAATGCCGCATTAACAGCGGTACAAAAAAGCCGCTCAGTAGGTAAGCCACCAGCGGGCTTTGCTCAATCAATTACCCTTAATATTGAATTTAATTAACGCTAAATAAAGCTAATAACCCGCTATCGTGATATGAGTTACTATGCTGTTAATGCCTGCAATATATTGAATAGTGAACAGCCTGATTATCATTGGGTTTAGCTGTTTGGCTTTACTATACATAAAAATGAAAAAACCGTTGAGAATAGGCTTTCTAATGCTGTTTTATTAATCGTGTATGATGAACTAATCAGTAGTGAAATTCTCTACAGGCTACAGATGATTGTTGCCAAGGCTATTGCGGGGTAATCATTACCTAATACTGTTTATATAGGACGAGAAAAAGCTTATTTCTTGTTATCATCGACAAAAGCCCGATGTTTGGTTACGATCGGCTTAAAAAGCGAAATCAATATATCAAGTGGATCAATATGGAACAAAAACTACTGGCGGATTTTTCACTTTGCGCACAAACTCTTGGCGCATTATTTAGTTATAACCCTTCTGATGCCCGTGTAAATAAATTAATTCACTTATTTAACTCAAGTGAATGGCAATCTGAGTGGCCTTTCAATAATATCTATGATTGCCAACGTATTGATAAACGCTTTCAAGATAGCTTAAATGAGCAAGAAACATTACAAGAAGCTTATCAGCGCTTATTTATTGGCCCTGATGCGCTTCCCGTACCACCTTGGGGCTCTGTTTACCTTGATAAGGAAAATAGTGTTTTTGGTATATCCACCCTTGAACTAAGGGCTTGGCTACGCAACAACCAAATTAATATTGAATTAAATCAAAATGAACCAGAAGATCATATTGGTTTATTATTGTTACTCACTGCTTGGGTTGTTGAAAATAAACCCGAGCTATTACGGGGCCTACTAGAAATGCATTTGTTACCCTGGGCTTATCGTTATTTAGAGAAAATGCAATTACAAAGTGGCCATGCTTTTTATGAAGCAACTGCACTATTAGCGAATGAAACTTTAAAATACATACAGCAAGCTATCCAATTAAATCCGATAAATAAAGAAATTTACCTTTAGTTGTTTCAATAGCTATTTGAATAGAAAATAAATACGTGTGAATAATAGCCCTAAATCAGGGTATATTTAGGGCTATTATTATACTATGGGTGTTTTTTAGGTATATGGTAGGCATCATTTAAGAACAGGATAATTTTGTCCAAGTCAGAAATATAAGCAGTATTATTGTAAACCCCCGTTTGATGTACCGAACTAATCCCTTCAGGCAATACCAGCACAGGCAAAGATTGGTTCACATCCCCGATAACAGTGATCAGTTCTTGTCTAGGTTTTTCAAAACCAATATAGACCACATCAATAAATTCCCTTAAATTAGTGTTCTTAGCAAGAATGCCTTCTAACATTGTGCAATCAGGGCAATAAAATACTTCACCTTCATAATTTTTATCTGAAAAACCCATATTTAAAAGATATAATTTACATTTCATAATGTTACCTAATTGAACTGATGAGTAAACCAAAATAAACTATTAGGCATTATTGTTACTTTATTTGAGCAAGTGCAATATCAACATCTGCAATAATGTCTTCAATATCTTCACAACCTAATGAGAAACGCAAAAGCCCTTCAGTAACACCTTGTAATAGGCGTTCTTCTTCAGGTATGCAAGCATGAGACATGATCCTAGGATAAGAAACGATAGATTCTATCCCCCCTAAACTCACGGCAACTAATGGTATGCGAATTGTATCTAAAAATAATTTCACATTCTCATAACTGCCTAAATCAAAAGAAACAACCATTCCCCCATTTTTAGATTGCCGCATATGAATATCATAATTTGGATGAGAGGGTAGACCTGGATAAAATACTTGCTCAACTTTAGGATGTTCATGCAAATATTCAGCAAGCTTTTGTGCGTTTTCACTAGATCTTTCAACTCGCATCGCCATCGATTTCAACCCACGCATGGTTAACCAGCTATCAAAAGGTGCAGCAATACTACCAATAGCTACCGCAGATTTATATAGCAATTTAGCATATTCGGGGTTGTTTGTTGCTGCCGTTCCTAAAATCACATCGCTATGGCCATTAATAAACTTTGTAGCGCTATTAATCGAATAATCAATACCTAATGAAATCACATCAGACAATAACGGTGTCATAAACGTATTATCACAAATTGTGATGAGTTGCTTTTCTTTTGCAATACGGATCACTGAGATTAAATCTGTCACCTGTAATGTTGGGTTTGATGGAGTTTCAATATAAAAAGCCTTGGTATTCTTTTTAATTGCATCCGCATAATTTTGCGGATTTGTTGCATCAACAAATGTCACTGAAATACCATATCTTGGTAAAAATTCAGTCATTAATTGAAACGACCCGCCATAAATACTTTTGCAAGCAACAATATGGTCACCATGGCTAAAACTCAACAAAATAGCACTAATTGCTGCCATTCCGGAGGAAAAAATTTCAGCATACTTGGCATTTTCAATCGCACAGATAGCATCACTTAATGCATCTCTAGTAGGGTTAGAAAAACGTGAATAAATATAGGAATAATTTTCTTCAATATCCGATTGAGAATAAGTCGATGATTGATATAACGGAATAGACGAACTTCCAGTATATTTATCTGTCATCGGGTAACCATGTATAACTTTGGTATTAATTTTCATAAGTAAATCGCATTATTAATAAGTATATTTAAATACTTGCCACATTAATTTCAGAGTAAGCAAACATAGCGGGTGAACCGCCAGTATGAATAAAGAGTAATGGCTGATTGCCACCAATCGTTTCTTTTAAAATATTATCAATTAACCCTGCCATTGCTTTGCCTGTATAAACAGGGTCAAGTAAAATCCCTTCTTTTCTCGCCAATAGTTCAACTGCTTGTTGGCCTTTATCATTAGGCATTCCATAACAAGGGGCAAAATATTGATCCCATAATTTAATTTCAGGTAATGCTGAAAGATTAAATTGCACGGCAAGTTGATTAAGTAAATATTCAACTTTAGGCTTTTGTTGTTCTACCGTGCGAGAAACTGTAACCCCTATGACTGGGGTATGTGGTAAAAACGCTTGTAAACCAACTGCCAACCCCGCATGTGTTCCAGCACTCCCTGAGGCCACAATTACAGCCGCAAACTCGATTTCTTTTGGTTTTTGCTGCACAATTTCTAAAGCACAATTGACATAACCTATTGACCCTAATACGTTTGAACCACCTACAGGAATAATATAACTACCTTGCAAATTTAGTTTTTCAATAAGTTCCTGCAGTTGTGTATTTGGGTCTGTCAGTTCATCACAAAAATAACAATCCGCATTAAATAAGTCGGTTAGCAGCTTATTTCCATTATTCAAAAATAGTGAATTATGGCTTCGTATTGGGTTTTCTAATAGTGCAACACACTGTAAGCCATACATTGCAGCAATAGCTGCTGTTTGGCGAACATGATTAGATTGAATAGCCCCCGCGGTAACGATAACCTTGGCTTTTTTACTCAATGCATCTGCAAAAAGATATTCTAATTTACGAAGTTTATTTCCCCCCATAGCAAGGGGGGTCATGTCATCACGTTTAATATAAATATCACGGCCTAGATACTCTGAAATATTATGTAATTTCATTAAGGGAGTTACCCCATGAAGTAAATCTATTTTGGTAATAGCCGAGATTTTTTCTTGAAAATTCATTTTTAACGTATCCCGCTAATAAGTAAAACCTAAATAGAGATAAACCATTAACGCAAAGACAGCTGTTACGGTGGCATAAGGCATTTGAGTACGAATATGTTCAATATGGTCGCAATCCGTTGCCATTGAAGCCACAATCGCATCACTGGATATTGGAGAAGTCATATCGCCATAAATAGAACCCGCAATAGCTGCACCAATCATATATTCAATAGGCATACCGACGGAAATCCCTAGTTGAACGCCAATCGGGATCATAATGGCAAATGTTCCCCATGATGTTCCCGTTGCAAGAGACATCACCGCACTAATTAAGAAAATAAACCCTATTGAAAATGCAGGTGAAATAACTCCTGATGTAATTTCTGCAATATAGGCCCCGGTATTTAAATCTGAAGATACGGTCCCCATTAAAAATGCCAAAATCATCACAGAGCTAATTTTGACCATGCTGGCATAGCCGATATACAGTTCTTTAAAAAAAGTCTCAATGTTCAATACACGACGAGCTAAGAACCAAACAAAAGAAACTAAAGTTCCAAACATGACGCCCCAATATACCGAAGTTGAGCCACTACCTTTGCTAAAATCGCCATTACCAGTGATATAAAGCGCAAGAGGTACCATTAATACTGTAGATAGAATAGGAATAAAGAAATTAAGGGATGTATGGCAGTTAGGGTGGTCAATAATATCTTCATCATCCTGTTCTGTTTCTTCTGCCGCCAACATTGTCAAAGCCTGTTCTTGCGCACGTAAATCGGCTTTTTTCATTGGCCCCCAAGATGTATTAGAGAAGATATAAAACAATACTGATGCTAAAGAAAACCACGCCATGATATTAAATACCATTGAGCTCGCTAAAATTTCAAATGGTTCTCCTGTGATGAAACCTTTGGATATTTGTACGCCAATCACCCCCATCATTGCCGCCCCCCAACCGTTAATCATGGCTGAAGAACAAACTGAAACACAGGATGTTTGAACAATATATGACATTTTCTCAGGCGATACGCCGTATTTTTTAGCTAGTGTTTTAGTTGAAGCCCCTGCGATTAATTGATTAATCGAACTTTCGATAAAAATTAATGAGGTTATAATCATCGCCATTAATTGAACGGCTTTTTTATTTTTAATTAATTTTGTTTTATTCGTTAATAACCTAACCAGTGATTTTACGCCCCCAGTAACAACAACCAGTCGCATAATACCGCCAATCATTACCATAAATAGAATTGTTTTTGTATTCCCTGGTGAAGCAAACGTATTAATAATACCATCAAGTGTCCCATTCACACCTAATAATATATTGTGATCATGTATAACGGTAAAACCGACTAATATTCCCAGTAATAATGATAATATAACTTGTCGTGTAAAAATGGCTAAAAGTATTGTCACCATTGGCGTGACAATAGTCCAAATCCCATAATCATTCATTAGATGCTCTCTTATTATATTTTATTGTGATTTTAATAAATTAAGATAATGCGTTTTCTAAATCATTTAATAAGTCAGTAATATCTTCAATGCCTACAGATAAACGTAATGTCGTATCATAAACACCAATACTTTCTCTTTCTTCTTTTGTCATTGAGCCATGGGACATAGTTGCAGAATGATTCACCATACTTTCTACACCACCAAGAGACTCAGCTAATACAAAGTACTTCACTTTAGATAAGAAATACTTTGTATCTTCAATATCGCCTTTTAATTTAATCGTGACGACCGCCCCACCAGTACGCATTTGTTTTTTACATAGTTCATATTGTGGATGCGAAGACAGCCCTGGGTAATAAACTTGTTCAACCTTTGGGTGTGTAGATAAATATTTTGCAACTTGTTCTGCGTTACAGCATTGTGCTGACATGCGAAGTGCTAATGTTTTAAGTCCACGTAAAGCTAGATACGCATCAAAAGGAGAAGCAATCGCGCCTAGTGTGGTTTTCAAAAAATCTAGACGATTCGCTAGCTCATCACTCTGAGTAATCACTGCACCACCAATTAAATCAGAGTGGCCACCTATATATTTACTCGCCGATAGCATCACTAAATCAGCACCTAATTCCAACGGTTTTTGATTCCATGCCGTAGCGAATGTATTATCAACACAAGTTAAAATATGATGCTTTTTAGCTAATGAACAAATTGCTTTAATATCAACTAATTCTAATAATGGGTTTGTTGGGCTTTCTATCCAAATTAAACGGGTGTTTTCTTTTATTTTTGCTTTAACTTCTTCCAGATTATTAAGGTCAACATAGTCTATTTGGTGCCCACAATTTAATGTTGAGACGCGTTCAAATAACCTAAACGTTCCACCATAAACCCCTTTCATCGCAATAATATGCGAATCTTTAGGTAATAAGTTTAATACTAAGCTCGAAGCGGCAACACCTGAGGCGGTTGCTGTTGCATAAACCCCACCTTCAATTTCAGCTAGTAAGGTTTCATATGCATAACGTGTTGGGTTACTACAACGTGAATAACAATATTCTCCATGATCTGTTAAGCTTTGTTGAACAAAAGTACTGGCCGTTGTAATTGCAGGGAAAATAGCGTGATTAACTGCATCTTGCTGCTTTCCACCATGAATTAAAATTGTAGCGATATTCTTAGTCATTATCTAAACCCAGTAATAGTAAAATAAAGAACGATATATTTATATTTGTTGCTAAAAGGAATATGCCACAGAGAAATAGAAAATTTTTTCTAAAAATTGATGACATGTTGCAAATTAAGAGAAAATTTTTCTAAACTGAGTTTAATAACATTAAAAATCAATAAATTACTATAATTACAATAAATGAGTTCAGCGTCACAATATTATTATTTAGTCACTTAACGAATAGAAAAAAGGCAGCAAAGAAGCTATAACCAATTAAAAACAAACAATAAATGTATGTGAGAAGTTAAATATATCAGTGTCACATGTAATCAATCAGTATCAATATTTAAATAAATTTAACTTATTTCTTAGGGGATTTGCTTATTCCCCCTCTATCAATACTACTGAACATGGGTTTAAGAGAATTTTATTCTCTTTGCTTTAAAATTAAAATAGATCATTGGATTAACTATTCTAGTTAAGTATTCAGAATTAAAAACAGACAGCGCAACGCTAGGATAGTATCATTAGCATCATTAGCCTTTTATTCTATTTGAGATTTTATAGTGACTTCATTTGCTGACCTTAACGCTCTTTCTGCTGAACAACTTTCTAACCTACAAGAATTAGGTTATCTCAGTATGACCCCTATCCAAGCCGCCGCCCTTCCGCCAATCCTTGCCGGAAAAGATATTCGAGCACAGGCTAAAACGGGGAGTGGCAAAACCGCAGCGTTTGGTCTGGGGTTATTGCAACATATCGATGCTAAGTTGTTTAAAACACAATCATTAGTCTTATGCCCTACTCGTGAACTCGCAGAGCAAGTGGCAAACGAACTACGTCGGCTAGCACGTGCAATTCCTAATATTAAGATTTTAACCCTGTGTGGTGGCGTCCCATTTAGCATACAACGGGATTCCCTCGCCCATGCTGCACATATCATTGTCGCAACGCCGGGCCGTTTACTTGACCATTTAAACCGTGAAACCGTTCAGTTAGATGCTTTGCAGACTCTAGTGTTAGATGAAGCTGATAGAATGTTAGATATGGGTTTTATGCCTGACATAGAAACCGTGATTGATTACTCCCCAGTGAATCGTCAAACCTTATTATTTTCAGCAACTTGGCCAGATGAAATCGCACGTATCAGTCAGCAAATCCAGCACGAACCACAAACTATTGAAATTAATAGCATTGACGAATTACCCGCTGTCGAACAACAGTTCTATGAAGTTTCACGTCATGGGAAGATAGCCCTATTGCAAAAATTATTAAGCCGTGAGAAACCTGCATCCTGCGTAATTTTTTGCAATACTAAAAAAGATTGCCAAGCCGTATTTGACGCTCTAACAGAGAGTAAACAGAGTGTTTTAGTACTACATGGTGACATGGAACAACGTGACCGCGACCAGACTCTAATACGTTTTGCCAATAGCAGTAGCCGCGTTTTAGTCGCAACAGATGTTGCTTCCCGTGGGTTAGATATCAAAGCACTAGAAATGGTGATTAACTATGAATTGTCATGGGACCCAGAAGTGCATATTCACCGCATTGGCCGAACTGCAAGAGCAGGAGAAAGCGGCCTAGCAATTAGCTTATGTGCACCTGAAGAAGCTCAACGCGCTAACGTGCTCGAAGAAATGCTAAATATGAAGCTCAATTGGCACGCTGAGCCTGAGGGGCTTCATATCACACCATTAGAAGCAACAATGGCAACATTGTGTATTGATGGCGGCAAAAAGGCCAAAATGCGCCCAGGCGATATTTTAGGAGCACTAACTGGTGATGTCGGTTTAGTAAGCGATGATATTGGTAAAATTGTTATCCATCCTACCCATGCCTATGTTGCCGTCAAACGCTCTGTTGCTCAACAAGCATGGAAACAATTGCAACAAGGGAAAATTAAAGGCAAAGCGGTTAAGGTTAGGTTACTAAAATAATATTGGGCAATCTGTGTTTCCTTCCGCAATAAAAAAGGAAGGAAACACGCTATTTGTTTTATGATACGGCTTTATTATCTTGTGGCAGAGCTGATTTAGGCAACCCAAAAATTTTATCGAAAGCCCAATTAAAAAAGAAAGTATAAATTGGGATAAAAATAATTAATGCAAAATCAAGTATTAACGCCTGTAAAAGACTAATCGAGAGCCACCATGCAATTAACGGTATTAAAAAAATTACCAGTGTTAATTGAAATAATATGGCATGCACAAACCGGCGCCTAAAGGTTCTAATTCGTGATTTTTGTTTTGACTCCCAATATTCAAACCCTGTATTAAAAATAAAATTCCAACTAACAGCAATCGTAGTTATCACCAATGCTAATGGCCCTGTTGTTCCCGCTGAATTCCCTGAAAGAAAGGCCAGTGCTAGCGCTGAAATCACCCACCCAACAACTTCATAGATAGTAACAAACACAATTTTCCGTTTAATTCCCTGCATATCTCCACCTCTAAATATATCGTCATCAATAGGTGGTAAAATAAATATAATTCAATGATAATAAAAGTCAGCTACTATCAATTTTATTGAAAGGTCTACCATGTCATTCAATAGTGACAATCTTATTATTTTCCTCACTGTTCTAGACAAAGGCTCATTTTCTGCCGCTGCAAGATCATTACAACGAGTCCCCTCGGCAGTCAGTATGGCAATAGCTAATCTTGAAGCAGAATTGGGTTTTGAGCTATTTGATCGTCACTCCCGTGAGCCCAAACCGACAGAGAAAGCCCTTTCATTAGCCCCCTATGCACGCCATATTATTGAAAACTTATCACAACTTAATACATTTTCCAGAGAGTTGACCCAAGGGGTAGAAAGCACTCTGGCTATAGGTGTTGCGGCAGGTATTAATTCAAATATACTCTTTGATGCTCTACGTGTTTTGAGCCAACGATATCCCTTGTTACATATTGAACTTGTTACCGCGCCCCAAGATGACCTATTACCACTACTACATAAAAAACAACTCCAGCTCGCTATTGTATTTGGTGGAATACATGTTAACTCTCAAGAACAATTTCATTATATTGGCGAGGAGTCTATTATTGCGACTATTTCGACAAAGCACCCTTCTTTGCAAGAAAGAACTTCACTTTATATTGAAGACCTCGTCGAAAGCCGACAAATTATTATTGGTAGCCGGCAGCACGAGCTCAGTGATATGCGCATTGTTGTTTCCAGCAACTATTGGAAAACAGATAGCTTTTCCCTAGCACTAGGCTTAGTCGAAGGGGGCATGGGCTGGGGGAATTTTCCCTTGTCCCTGATTAAAGATAAGCTAGCGACAGGGACTTTAAAGCCGTTACAGTTTAAAAATACGCCTAATGGTTTGAAGCTCCCTATTCATGTGGTTAGCTTAAAGAGCCATGCACTTAAACGCGGCGCACAAGAATGCATTGAATTACTGAAAAAAACACATCTTACATAAAAATTTTCATGACCCCTTCTGACTTATTTCCTTAAATTAAATTGCTTTTTAATAGATTAATTATTTTAATACCACCAACGAAAACGTTTGCTTTTTATTTTTCTGGCTATAAAATGCGTCGGATTTTTTTGCCCTGAAAAAATAATTGGAGACTATCGTGAGCGAAGATAAAAATTATAGTCATGGCCCCGTGCCCATATCCGCGCGAAAAGGCGGGCTAGCATTAACCTTTGTAATGCTAGGATTAACCTTCTTTTCCGCCAGTATGTGGACCGGAGGCGCTCTTGGTACCGGTCTTGATTTTCATGATTTCTTCCTCGCAGTACTCATCGGTAATCTTCTTCTTGGTATCTACACCGCATTTCTTGGTTTTATCGGTTCTAAAACTGGCTTAACAACCCACCTCCTTGCACGCTATTCTTTTGGTATCAAAGGTTCTTGGCTTCCTTCTTTCTTATTAGGCGGCACCCAAGTCGGCTGGTTTGGTGTTGGAGTTGCTATGTTTGCAATTCCTGTCGGGAAAGCTACTGGTTGGGATATTAATTGGCTAATTGGTATTTCAGGAGTCTTAATGACGGTGACTGTTATTTTCGGTATTTCTGCACTTACAGTTCTTTCTGTCGTTGCTGTCCCTGCTATCGCCATACTGGGCAGCTATTCCGTTTATCTTGCGGTTACTGATATGGGGGGCATGAATGCTTTACAATCAATTACCCCGACAAAACCAATTGATTTTAACCTTGCATTAGCCATGGTCGTAGGGTCTTTTGTGAGTGCAGGCACATTAACTGCTGATTTTGTTCGCTTTGGTCGTAGGCCAAAAATCGCCGTCCTCGTCGCCATTGTTGCCTTTTTCCTTGGTAATTCATTAATGTTTATCTTTGGCGCGGCAGGAGCCGCTTCATTGGGTATGGCAGACATTTCTGATGTTATGATTGCTCAAGGACTTTTATTACCCGCAATTATTGTTTTAGGGCTAAATATATGGACTACCAATGATAATGCCCTCTACGCATCTGGCTTAGGCTTTGCAAATATTACGGGGCTATCCAGCAAAACCTTATCTATCATCAACGGCTTAATAGGTACTTTATGTGCTTTATGGCTATATAATAATTTTGTTGGTTGGCTCACTTTCTTATCTGCCGCTATTCCTCCAATTGGGGGAATTATCATTGCAGATTTCTTAATGTATCGTCACCGTTATAGCACCTTCGATAGCAATAAAATGCGTGATGTTAACGTTAGTGCATTATTGGCCGTTGCTGCTGGTGTCATTGCAGGTAATTATTTACCTGGGATTGTCCCAGTTAATGCCGTGCTCGGTGGCGCATTATGTTACGCTGTTCTTAACCCATTATTAAATCGCCGCCGCACAACAGACTCGGAGATGACACGTGCTTAATCAAACTTTCAAACATATTCATAATGCCCATTTAGCAGAACGTGATGGACTATGGCGCATTGATATCGAAAACAAAAAAATTCAAGCCATTGTGCCACAACCCGCCGGGGAAATATTGCCTGAAAGCTTGGATGCTGAAGGTGGTTTAGTGACTGCTCCCTTTGTTGAGCCACATATCCATTTAGATACAACGCAAACTGCTGGGCAACCTAGCTGGAACCAATCAGGCACCTTATTTGAAGGTATTGAGCGCTGGGCTGAACGTAAAGCAATGTTGACTCACAATGATGTTAAAAGCCGAGCGTGGCAAACATTAAAATGGCAAATTGCTAATGGAATTCAACATGTTCGTACCCATGTGGATGTTTCTGACCCCACATTAACAGCCCTGAAAGCCATGTTAGAAGTTAAGCAAGAAATCGCCCCTTGGGTCGACTTACAAATTGTCGCCTTTCCACAAGAAGGGATTTTGTCATATCCAAATGGCGAAGCCCTATTAGAGGAAGCATTACGCTTAGGCGCAGATGTGGTAGGAGCAATTCCACATTTTGAGTTTACCCGCGAGTATGGTGTTGAGTCGTTACATAAAACCTTTGCACTGGCTCAGAAATACGACCGCTTAATTGATGTGCATTGTGACGAAATCGATGACGAACAATCACGCTTTGTGGAAACCGTAGCCGCATTAGCGCATGCACAAGGGATGGGGGCTCGTGTGACTGCTAGTCATACAACTGCCATGCATTCCTATAATGGCGCTTACACTTCGCGTTTATTCCGTTTATTGAAAATGTCAGGGATTAACTTTGTCGCGAACCCACTCGTCAATATTCACTTACAAGGCCGATTTGATACTTACCCTAAGCGCCGTGGTATTACACGTGTTAAAGAGATGCTAGCAGCAGATATTAATGTTTGCTTCGGTCACGATGATGTATTTGACCCTTGGTATCCTCTCGGTACAGCAAATATGCTGCAAGTGCTACATATGGGGTTACATGTTTGCCAGTTAATGGGTTATCAACAAATCAATGATGGGCTGAAGTTAATTAGTGAATACAGTGCGCGTACATTGGCTTTAGCTGACTATGGTATTGGTGAAGGGAAGCGGGCTAACCTGCTAGTTTTACCTGCCGAAAATGGTTTTGATGCGGTACGCCGACAAGTCCCTGTTCGCTATTCTATCCGTGATGGGCGTGTGATAGCCAATACTCAACCTGCGGTAACACAAATCCAGCTTGAGCAAGCCGAAATTATCAATTACGGTTATTCAGATCGAACTAAATAAGTTATTTAGCCGTTTAAATGGTTCTCTGTGGCCAACAGGTGAACCATTTAAGCTGTCTTCCTATATTTCATTCCCCCCATTTTAAATTTGCTGTTCATCTTTCATACCATTGCCATATTTATATACTAAGCTTATTATTTACATAGTTGATTTCTATAAAATATTGACAATTTTTGATAAGCAATAAACGTCTAGTTACCCCTTATTTTTGGTTATAAGTGCCATTTATAAAAATTAAGTGCAATTTTTATTGAAATTAAACCTGAAGGTTTTATATTTTTTAAAGAGTTATCTAAAACTGGATTTGAGCTTTATTTATAGCAACAATAACGCTAATACACTGACTGTCATACCGTGGTGGTCAATATTCCTGTTTTGCTGTACCGCGAATACGTCACAAATAAAGTTCTCTGAATCCCACTTTGACAAAAATTGGAGATCAGATGAGTACTGAAAATGTAGTTAACCAGAAAGCCTCTATCGACTCTTGGCGGCGTATTGCTTCAGAGCTATTAAATGAAGCAGGCATTGAAATTAATGGTTCCCGCCCTTTCGATATACAAGTTCATAATAACCAATTCTTTAAACGTGTCCTACAACACGGTTCAATAGGGTTGGGTGAAAGCTATATGGATGGCTGGTGGGATTGCGAGCGGTTGGATATGTTTTTTCAGCGCGTTTTACGCCATGGGCTTGATAACAAATTACCCCATCATTTCAGTGATACGTTGAAAGTCGCTGTAGCACGAGTGCGAAATTTACAAACCCTAAAACGGGCTCGTATCGTTGGTGAAGAGCATTACGATCTAGGTAACGATTTATTTTCTTTGATGCTAGACCCTTACATGCAATATTCCTGTGGTTACTGGAAAGGCTTAGACCATAGCCCTGAAAACCTCCCTCTAGCTCAAGAACAAAAATTAAATTTAATTTGTGAAAAATTACAATTAAAACCAGGTATGCGGTTACTTGATATTGGCTGTGGTTGGGGGGGTCTTGCTGCCTATGCAGCTAAACATTTTGGCGTTTCCGTCACTGGTGTCACAATTTCAGCTGAACAGCAAAAATATGCACAGGCTCGTTGTGCTGATATGGATGTCAAAATTTTATTAGAAGATTATCGAAACCTTAATGACCAATTCGACCGTATTGTTTCAGTGGGTATGTTTGAACATGTTGGGCCAAAAAACTACGCAACCTATTTTGATGTTGTCCAACGTAATTTAGCCTCCAATGGTTTATTTCTCCTTCACACCATTGGGTCTAATCGCAATAAAGTTAATGTTGATGCGTGGATCAATAAATATATCTTTCCAAACGGCTGTTTACCCTCAATACAAAATATTGGCGAAAGTAGTGAAGGCAAATTAGTGATGGAGGATTGGCACAATTTTGGTGCGGATTACGACCATACACTGATGGCGTGGTATGCTCGTTTTCAATCAGCTTGGCCTGAGCTTGAAGCTAATTATACACCTCGTTTTAAGCGTATGTTTTCTTATTACCTCAATGCGTGTGCTGGTGCATTCCGAGCTCGCGATATTCAATTATGGCAAATTCTCTGGAGCCCACAGGGTGTTGAAGGTGGCTTACGTGTTGCCCGCTAAATGTTGAAATTGAATTAGGATTGCAAAAATAAGCTAAAAGAAAGTTCTGTCATCAGAGCTTTCTGGCTTATACCTATTTTACCCATTCAACCATTGTTCAACCAGTTGCAAGCTTTGTTGTATATTCTTCCTTATCATGTTGCACTTTAATGACCAGTAATGCCTAAAACCCTACTGTAATGAAACCAGTACTTGACAGCTTAACCCCGTGCTTTCCATAATAATTTCTAGGCTAATGCCTTGTTTAAGTAGCTTACTTGCCAAAACAATTGTTGCCTCTTGTCGTTCTTTTTTCTCGCCCTCGCTCAATGCCTTAAAGTAGACCTTCTTGGCGACCTTTATCCTGTAACCGCTGTGCAATATTCATTATAGTTTCCTTATGTTTTTCGGTTTGCTCCCCCAATGCCTGCACAATATGTTCGAAATTAGTGGAGTCCAACACAATGAACAAATAATTCACGATAGTCACGATATCATTATCGCTATTACAGTGTTGAGTGACCAAGCAAGGCCACTATCTGTTTAAGCTAATGCCAGCTCTGGCTGAATTATGCTATAGATTTGATTTTTAAGCGTAGTTTGTTGGGCTAGAAGATAAACATGTTCTGCTACGTCTGCCCGCATCACTAAACCGTGAACATCATCTACTTGTTGTAATATCGCTTTTCCTGTTGCTTGTCCGTGCAGTAAACCACCAGGGCGAACGATGACATAATCGAGAGAGCTCGTTTGTAACCATGATTCAGCAAGGGATTTTTCACGCACGGCTTGACCAAAAACGGTACGTGCCCGTAAAGACAAATATTGCCATGAATCACCGCATCCAAGCGATGTCACGAGAACCATGCGAGATATACCAGCCTGCTCGGCACAATCAATTACAGTGCGGTGAGCTAAATAATCCTGTGTTCCCCCCATCGTAGAAATAACCGTTGCTGAGGCGCCAGCTGCTTGGCAAGCTGCCGAAACGACGGCCTTATCACAAGCATCACCCCTAAACACCTGTATGCCTTGATCTTCTAGCATTTCGGCTGATTGAGAATTACGCACTATTGCGATAACAGGACGTTTATCCGTAACTGCCAGTTTAGCAACCATATTACCGACGCCTTTACCACCAGCGCCCAAAATTAACCAAGGACTCATTCTTGTACCCCTATCAATCTTTATGCCTGTAACTCATTAATATGCAACTTTGATTTAATCAAATTATCAATCTACTGCTCCTAGCCCGTCTATTTCATCCTACCCCCACAATAAAACATTACTTATTTTAATGTTTTATTGTGAAATACTATTTTTTACATTCATTAAAATGTGACTAATCTAACTTTTTTATTAAAAATTTTTTAAGTGAAAAATAAATAAAACAACAATTAATTTACAAAAAAATTTTTAATATCAATAGCTAACACACCAAATACCGAGCCTATCATATTGATACCCATAATAATATCAATGTTAATGCGAAGAATTATCATTTGCATTTATATTTTTATTTGATTTAATGACACCCGTTATATATCAGAAAAATGATAATTACCATACTAGTAATATCATTATTATCTTTAATTAAAATGGAGTATTCCGATGAAAAAGTTAAATGTTATTGCTCTAGCATTCGCAGCATGCGGAATGTCTTTTAGTACCTTCGCCGCTGTCGGTTCTGATCAAAGCCAGCCTTTTGATCCATCGGGCCCTTCCGTACAAGTAGGTGCCACAGAAGGTACTGCTGGAGGCCATGGTGGCGCAATTGGTGACCCTGGGATAGGAGTTCAAGCTGTCTATGGCGGCAAAACTATTTCTTTTTCTGGTTTAACAAAAATGGCTCCAAAACAAGCTGGAAATGAAGCCCATGTGATTTCAATGCCTAATACTCCTGGCAATCCAGCTACACACAACAAAATGGGCGTATTCAATTTTGCACAAGTTGCCAACGCTGAAATTTACTTTGGTGAATGGTCATCAACAGGCCAAGTCAATGACACCACACATACTGCTTATTACTCAGGTAAAGATGTTACTAGCAATATGCCAACGGCAGGAACTGCGGAATATTCAGTGAAAGGGATTAGCCAATACAACGGCGGTGCACTAGCGACGGGAACTTTGACGGCTAACTTTGGTAGCAAATCATTAGCAGGGAATATCGGTAGCACAAATATCGATGCCAAAATTAAAAATAACGCAACCTTCGCAGGGGATGCAACGCTAAATGGCGCTGTCGGTGAAGCTCGCGGTCACTTCTTTGGCGACCAAGCGAAACATATAGCGGGTGTGACTAAATTTAACGACCAAAGTAAAGATATGGCCTTTGGTGGGAGCCGAGGAGATATCTCCCAGTAACGTGTAAATCAATTTAGGTGGTCAACAAAGCATGATTGACAGTTGGCTGCCTACCTTTAATGCCGAAAACAACCTATGCAATATTTTTTACTTTTTTCCGTCACAACTATATTAGTACTTTCTTTCCCTACATTCTCAGCAAGTCTGGATACAGACCGAGAACAATTATTATGGCAGAAAGACAAACAAAACTATCGTGATAAAAGCGCCGTTGTTCCCGGCAAAGACCAACAGTTACTCCCTGATGACATGTCTATTAATCTTAGCGGTAAAACTTACACGCTGAGAAACAATGCCCAAGATTTAGGGCAAGCAATTTATTTAGCCATTAACCATCGGCAATTTCAGGATGTACAGCGTTTATTAAAACGCTATCAGGCTTTGTCTGACGCTGATCCGTTATTGATTTTATTTGCTAAAGCCGAAATAGAAAAATCGCAAAATCACTACCCTCAGGCCATTGCGTATTATCAACAGATATTAGCGTTATCCCCCCAATTTCTACGAGTCAAGTTGGAATTGGCTCGTGCCTATTTTGAAGACAACCAAAATAAAGAATCATTAGCGTTATTCCAAAGCCTAATTAACGATGAGACCCTCGCTTTGCCTGCTGGGGTTCAACAAACTATTCAACAGTTTATTGGCGCGATTGAAAACCGTACGGCTTGGACAGGAAGTTTATCTTTTGGATATAAATACAACAGTAATATTAATCAAGCCCCTAATAAAGATAAAGTTTGGCAAACGCCGGGCGGCACATGGAAAATGGCCAACCCAATCGCGTCTTCAGGGCTTACTTATGATGCTAGCCTCAGTAAAATTATCCCAATAACAGGAAACCATTCCCTTCAAATCAAGGGAACATCCTATGGTGATCGCTATCCACATTATGCTGAGTATAGTGAAAACACCTCATCTTTCGCTGCCTTATATCGCTTTAATAATGCAAATACAACCGTATCTTTGGGCCCGCAACTCGAACTAAAAACCGTCAATGAAAAGCGTCGATATTTAGGAATGGGGGGACGAATAGACGCAGATTATCAATTCACCCCTCAAGTGATCCTGACAACTTCAGCTGATTATCAACAACTTCATTATCAGAAACCCTATGACAGCGCTGATGGCTCGCGAACAGCACTTCATATGACGGGGATTTACGGTATTACACCTAATAGTTCCATATTTTTAGGTGCTGATGCCACTCGCGTAACCACTGAAGTTCGCAGTGACAACTATGACCAACTTGGCGCACGGGCTGGCTTTTATACGGTATTAACACCCGATATTCATTTCTTAGCATTAGCAACTTATCGAGAAAGCCAATTTGGTGCCTTCAACTATTTGCTAAATGTTAAGCGTCATGACCGTGAAACTATGTATTTTGCGCGATTAAATTTTCCAAATTACACACTACTGACCTTCACGCCTTATACCAGTTACCGCTTTCGAAATAATAAAAGCTCGGCAGATGGGATCTATTCCTACCATCAGCACGAGGTTTCAGTTGGGTTAGAAACCCGCTTTTAAGTGTTATGGCATAGAGAAAAACAAAATGTACAAATACAAATTAAAACCTATTACTACTGCAATTATTACCACCCTCTTTTTCCCAGCAACGACTCAAGCGGAAAAGAAAGAACATATTGGCACTATTACTGTTCAGGATTCCGCAAAAACTATCAAGGAACGAGACCAACAAGGCTACGATGATCAATATGATGCCAAGGGTTCTAAGGTATATTTAGGTAAAGATCTAGTTGAACGCTATAAAGGAACCAGCACCGCTGACGTACTAAATAGTGCAATTGGTGTATACAGTGGCGATGCGCGTAATAGTGGTGCATTAGACCCTAATGTCCGAGGTATTCAAGGTCAAGAGCGCGTCCCCGTCACAGTCGATGGCACAGAACAATCTTTAACCGTCTATCGTGGTTATAATGGCGCCAATAACCGTAATTATGTAGACCCTAACCTCATTAGCAGTATTGATATTGAAAAAAGTGGTTCACTGGTTAGCGATATCAAAACATCCGTTGGTGGTGGGATAGCAATTAGAACTATAGGAATAGATGATGTTGTCGCCCCCGATGAAAAATTTGGCTTTAGTTTAAAGCTAGAAACCAGTAGTAACTCGACACGAGAACGAGTACCAAACTTTGGATATGGTAGCGATTATCGAGATCACCCTGAGATCTATAAAAACAATAACTATGTTTTTTCAGACCCCGTCGTTAATATCACCCCAAAATCTCGCGGTAATGCGCAATTTTTCAATTTTAAAGATAACGGTGGGAGAATAGCAGTAGGTACCCGCCAAGAAAAATTTGATGTTATGGCGGCCTATGCATACCGCCGACAAGGCAACTATTTTGCTGGCAAAAAAGGCGCTCATCGCTACCAAGAAGCAATTCAGCTCAACGAACAACAAACAGTGCAACAGCAGCTAGGCCCAGACCCATACCTCCCTTTCGCAGCCAAAATATATGGTCCCGGGAAAGAGGTCACAAATACATCTAATGAATTAGAATCTTATTTAGTTAAAACAAATTTGTATCTCACTGAAAACCAAACATTACATTTAAGTTTTAGGCGCAGCGAAAGTACCTATGGTGAAATTATGCCTTCGCGTATCGGCTTTAAAGAAATTGAAGGGAAACAAGTGCTTCCTCAATGGCCATTAGCCCACTTTACGGTAAATGCCTATAATGCAGAATATGCATGGAAACCTGATGACAATCCATGGATTGATCTAAATGCCAATATCTGGATGACACACTCTGTTGGTGATACAAATACCTCAGGGGGTTACCCTCGTGAACCTAAAGAACGTGATTGGGGGTTTGAATACGGCTATGGAAACGGTAAAGACCCTAATATTGACGGTTCTTTAATTAATACTGCCGCAACAAACTCTGAAAATGACCGCATCGGTTTCAACTTGCGAAATACAATGGCACTTACACCAGATCTGGACTTAACGCTACGCGGGTCAATGCTTAAAGAAAAATTAGACTCTAATGATGTGCCCCCCTCCCAATCAGCTAGCCCCTTTATTGCTCTCCCCCGAAAAGGGCATCGGCAAGAGACAACCATTGCTTTTAACTTTAACTATAGGCCAACAACATGGTTAGAGCTTGATGCAGGCGCAAAATATATTGATGGTTGGACAGAAGATGATTACTTAAAAGAGCAAATGAGAAAACGCACCAATGGTTTTCAAAACCCTGATGAACGCCTTGCTAGAAGGATCAACTACAACCGAATTTTGACACAAGAAGAATATGACAAAGCCGTCGCTAAAGGTTATCAACCCTTTGGCGGTTCTTATCGTAATAAACAAATTTTAACTGAGGTATTAGGGCTTGATGATGTAGATTACCATGTTTATATCACCGAGAGAAAAGACCCTCAGCGACCAAACGAAAATGGCGTTTTAGACGTCAGTTTCCGTACTGACTGGAAATCGGATAAAGATGGCCGTTACACAACAAAAACGAACCCTTTCCACAATGGCACTATCGACCCACAAGCACGCGCAATTGACCCCGTCACAGGTAAGGAAGTGTTTGTTTATAATAAAGCGTATGAACATCCAGCAAGCGAACTTAAGCGAAAACTCACAGAGGAAGAAAAATGGCAGTTTCCCGGCAAACAAAAAAGTCATGGCTGGGCCCCTGCTTTTGGTGCAAATATCTGGTTATCGGATAATGACCGAGTTTATGCACGCTATATCGAAACAATACGTTTACCAAGTATTTTTGAAAACAGTATCGGCTTTGCAGGCTCAAGTGAAGCCCGCAAAGAAAAAATGGTTTTTAAACCAGAACGAGCTAAAACCATGGAATTTGGCTATTCTCGTAACCTTCAAAGCTTATTAGGCGCTGAACGCCATGCAGATATAAAAATAGGTTACTACCACACTGTAATCGAAAATGCGTTTGACCGTGATGGTCGCCTTAACTTTATTCAAGTAAAAGAACATAAAACCGCAGGGATTGAAGCCCTCGCTCGTTATGATAATGGCGGGGTATTTATGGATATAGGTATTGATTACCGCTTGAAAAATGAAGTTTGCGATGACTCCGAGCCTGCAAAAGTAGACATTGGTAATCAATATAATATTTCCCAATGTACAACAGCTGGATTTCCCGGCGGCTTCTTGAGAACGCAGTTACAGCCCAAATATGCGATTAACTCGAACCTTGGGATGCGTTTTATGGATGAAAGCCTTGAAGTAGGAACTCGTTTACGTTACACCAGCAGCGTGCAAAATAAAGATGAAAAGAAAATGATGCAGCGTTACCCCGGTAGTTATTCAATGGCGAATAATAGCCCTATGCACTGGACTCCAACATTAACCGCCGATGCCTACGCTCGCTACCAAATAGATAAAAACATCAATGTTGAGTTTTTAGTTACCAATTTAACTGACCGTTATTATATCGACCCATTGACTCGTAGTATGATGCCAGCGCCTGGGCGCACATTACGCTTAGAATTAAATGCACAATTTTAATATTGGTTAGTTATTTATCATAAAAGGATACCCGTATTAATATGTAACGGATATCCTTAACTTATTTAAACGCCTTAACTCAAGTATCAATCTTTTTATCAAAGACCTGATATACCTTACCGCTCTATTATTTCTCTTATTCTAAAACGCATCATGATTCGACAGTAAGCCAAAGCCATCTTTACTTATTATTCTCGATCACCTAGGCGTTATTTAGTCTCTATAACCTTGAATAAACACACCTCATACTCCCCTCACCAGAACCAATGAAAGCAAATGAAAAATAAAAAGCTCACCTTATGCCAAATGAAAGTAAAAATGTAAAATTTGCAACCCTTATCACAAAATATCAATTAATAGTTCTAAATCATATAGATAAATATAAATCACCACACTTACACTATTTTGTTTTTCTTTCGAAACAAATCACAGTAGCTTTCGATTGGTCATTTTTTGTGATCATGACTTCAATTTCAACATTTTCGATCACTTACTTTTTGATATTATGCAAAAGTATAAATAATATATAAAAACACAAAACGAAAGAAAACGTAAACAAAGAGGAAGAAGCAATGACTGTTTCGCGCAGAAGCTTTATCAAAGGATTAGCAGCCAGCGGTGCAGCAATGTCGGTTTCTAGTCCCATTTTAGCCAACTCAGGGAAACCTTCTAATGGCATGCCAGCCCGTCCTGATAATGCTCCAAATTTATTGATCATTTTCCCAGATGAAATGCGTGCACATGCATTGCAATTTATGGGAGAAGATCCTTCGATTACACCTAACCTAAATAAGTTTGCCAAACAAGCTAAAGTAATGACACAAATGGCGTCTAACTACCCATTATGTTCACCATTTCGCGGCATGTTTATGACGGGTCAATATCCTGTTCGTAACGGCATAACAGGTAATGCTCATGACTATGGCGGTAAGGTCGGTATTGATTTATCTCCTTATTCGAAATGTTGGTCCGATGTATTGAAATCACTCGATTATAGTACAGGCTATATTGGAAAATGGCATTTGGATGCACCTTATGCCCCTTTTATTGAAAGTTATAATAACCCGATGGAAGGCCGTTATTGGAATGAATGGGCAGCACCTGATCGCCGCCATGGCTTTGATTTTTGGTACTCCTATGGCACTTATGACCTGCATATGAAGCCTATGTATTGGGGAAATGATACACCACGTGAGAAGCCAATTTATGTCGACCAGTGGGGGCCTGAACATGAAGCTGATATGGCTATCAAATTTCTACGCAATGAAGAGGGTAAATACCGAGATACATCGAAGCCATTTGCTTTAGTGGTTTCCATGAACCCTCCTCACTCCCCTTATGACCAAGTGCCACAAAAATATTTAGACGCTTACAAAGGAAAAACCTCACAAGAACTTAATACCAGACCAAATGTAAAATGGGATACTGAATATCAAGAAGGCTATGGTCCCCAATACTTTAAAGAGTATTTAGCGATGGTAAACGGCGTTGACGACCAATTTGGTCGCATCGTTGACGAACTAGAAAAACAAGGTCTTGCAGACAATACGTTAGTCGTCTTTTTCTCTGACCATGGTAGTTGTCTTGGTGCTAATGGGCAGGCAACTAAGAACAACCCTTATGAAGAGTCTATGCGCGTACCAATGATGTTCCGTTTACCCGGAAAAATCAAAGTAGGACAAGATGATGCATTGATGTCTGCGCCAGATATATACCCAACAATATTAGGGCTACTAGGGTTAGAACACTGGATCCCCGGCTCAGTTGAAGGGAGTAATTTAGCGGAGCGTATAGCAACAGGTGAAGGCGATACCGCTAATTCACAGCTATACCTGTTTATTCCTTATGGCGAACCTTCATTTGGTAAACGGGGGGTAAGAACTAAAACCCATACATTAGTTATTGATCGCCAAGATGGCCAGCCTCTGAAATATACTCTTTACGATAACGTAAATGACCCTTATCAAATGAAAAATGTCGCTGATGAGAATAAACCGCTTATCGATAAATTAATTAAAGAAGAGCTAGTTCCTTGGTTAGAAAAGACAGGTGATTCTTGGAGACCAAGTGAATTTATTACAGCAACAACAAATAAATTAAACAAAAAAGTCACAGAATGTGAAACTAAATAATTAATATTAATTTGCCACCTCTCCTTAGGTGGCAATTTCATAAAAAATAAAACAATAAATTCTCTAATAAAACAGGGAACTACTACCATCATGCTTAAAGCATACAGCTTGGAATAAAGATAATGAAAAAACTATTTATCACTAGTGCCGTATTATTTGCAGTTTCTTCACAATATGCACTCGCTAATAACTATAAAACGACAATTGAATACCGTCATCAATATTTAGATGCTTCTGGGAAAAGTGGCGACCGTATTAAAGCCTTTTTGGATACTGGGAAAAATATTGGCTTTGAGTTAGATGCTCGCTATGGAAATAAAGATGGCGCATATGATGCAATGAAAATTGATGGTTCTGAGTTTTCTGCATTTTATTATAAAAAACTCAATCCAAACCTCGTTGGCCTTGTTGGTGCATCTCTTGATTTTGATAAGCTCGGTCTAGTTTATGTTCCTTACGTCCGCTTAAACTATACGTTTGATAACGGTATTCGCTTACAAGGTCGTTATAAATGGAAGGTTTGGGATTATGGGCAAGTTGGTGAAAACGGCAGCAACTACCACTCTAAAGTTCAAGAATTTGATAGCTGGATTGGTTATAAATGGAATAATTTAGACTTACAATATCAATTAGACTTAATGTGGGAAATGGCTGATAACGCACAACCTATGTATAACAATAAGAAATTTGATTATCAACATAACGTGCGCCTACGTTATGATATTAAAGCTGATGATGGCGCATTATGGCGACCATTTGTTGAAGTAGGTAACGTGAAAGAAAATCGTTTCTCAAGCGACCGTCAAACCCGTTTCCGCGTTGGTATTCAATATACTTGGTAATTAAGCAGCGGTTATTATTAATCTAAAAACATTAAGACCTATTTCTGAAATATTGAATAGGTCTTTTTATTTAAAAAAACATTGAGCACCCTACATTCTACAGTAATAACAATAAAAAAAACCGGTTATGTTTTATTACTAAAAACATAACCGGTGAAATAACAAATATAGTATTAAAAAGTAATAACAATGAGCAATGCTAAATGAATTTATAACCTAACAAAATAAATTGATAACTTCACTACCCGCTAATAAATAAGCTCCCGCACCATAATCCATATTATGTTCAAAATTAACATCTCTCGGGTTAAATGCAGGTAATTGTACATAACCTAACATACCATTAGGGTGAATACAGCCGCGTAATGCGACCCAAGCCTTTTCTAATACTGGGTAAAAAGTCTTTTCATCTAAAATATTATGATTAATTCCCCATGCTATTCCATAACAAAATAACGCTGCCGCACTACTTTCAGGCGCCGGGAAACTTTGTGGGTCAAGCAAACTCGTACGCCAAAAACCATCTTCTTGCTGATAAGGAATGATTGCAGCCAATAATTCTGTAAACAAATCAATATAACGTTGACGATCGGGATGGTCACTCGGTAAGTGTGGTAAAATCCGAGGAATTGATGCGATAACCCAACCGATCCCTCTGCTCCAAAACACTTTCTCGCCATTCGCCTCACGTAGCTCACTACCTTGGCCATCTGGGATATAACGATAATCACGATAAACAAGCCCAGTCTCAATATCGCGTAAATGCTCAATTGCATCCCAATAAGCTTGATTCATGTAGTTTAAATAACGTACATCTTTTATTTTTGCCGAAAGCGCGGCAAATGCTGGGGGCGCCATAAATAAGGCATCACACCACCACCAATCTTCGCGACCCACTTTGGGCTCTGCTAACATCAAATCAAACGCTTTAATCGTCGGCTCAAGAACTTCCGGTTGTAAAAATTGGCTACTCGCCACTAAATAAGCTTGCGTACAAACATGGTCATCCGCAAAGCGTGCATTAGGGCCTGGGCGAAACCCAGTATAAAGTGTGTAATTCATCACACCATCAAGGTATTCCTTATCTTGTGTCGCTTGCCATGCCGCAGCAACACAAGACCACAGAACGCCACGCTCCCAATCCGTATCTTTAATAAAACGGGTTTTTCCACTACGGCGGATCACACTACGTACCTGATTCGCAGACTGAAAACGGTATACTCGTTTCATATCCTGCAAAACAGTATTTCGTTGTAGCGATTGAGGTAATAATGATTGTTCCATTCTTATTCTCCTGATGGATTAACGGGCCAACCATCCACCATCTACCGCAATGGTATAACCATTAATATAGTCACTGGCTTTTGAAGCTAAGAAAATGGCAGGCCCTGCGAGATCATCTGGAGTTCCCCAACGGCCGGCAGGTATGCGCTCCACGATTGCTGCATTACGAGCCGCATCAGCGCGCAGTGCCGCCGTATTATCTGTTGCCATATAACCAGGTGCAATGGCATTAACATTAATATTATATTGAGATAACTCTGTTGCCAGTGCGCGAGTCAGCCCCATTACCGCGGACTTACTGGCCGTATAAGATGGCACCCGAATACCACCTTGGAAAGATAGCATTGACGCAATATTAATGATTTTGCCACCATTGCCTTGTTTTACAAACTGACGGGCAACGCGTTGTGATAGGAAGAATAATGTTTTTTGGTTAATGTTGATCACATCATCCCAATCTTTTTCACTAAACTCTAATAAGTCTTCACGGCGAATAATTCCCGCATTATTAACTAATATATCAATATGACCCATTGCCGATACTGCTTCGTCAACTAAATCTTGTAAGCCTGATTGTTCCATTAAGTTCATGGTAATGTAATGAAATTTGCGCCCTAATGCTTCTATCTGCTGTCGTGTTTCAGGTGCATCTTGTACACCAACCCCAACAATATCAGCTCCTGCTTGTGCCAAACCAATAGCCATACCTTGCCCTAACCCAGTGTTACACCCCGTAACGATGGCAACTTTCCCAGTTAAATCAAATAAATTCATGATGAGTTCCTCTAACGATGTGGGAATATCCCACATCGTTTTACTGTATAAGAAAAAAAGAGTGAAAGGAGTAACTATTTCAGATCTTTCATTGCGACATGGTCCATATCATGGAAAACTTGATTTTCCCCAACCATGCCCCAGATAAAGGTATAAGCCGCGGTACCTACACCGGAGTGAATCGACCAGCTAGGGCTAATCACCGCTTGTTCGTTGCGGACCACAATATGGCGAGTTTCTGTTGGTTCACCCATATAGTGGAAAACCACATTATCTTCTTTCATATCGAAATACAGATAAACTTCCATACGGCGCTCATGGGTATGACATGGCATGGTATTCCACAAACTTCCCGGCTCTAATACCGTCATCCCCATTGATAACTGACATGTTGGTAGGATTGACGGGTGCAAAAATTTATAAATAGTACGGACATTGCAGTTTTCAGCATTACCCAGTTTCTCAGGCGATGCTTGGTCAATCGTAATTTTACGGCTTGGATAAGCATGGTGAGCCGGTGCACAATTGATATAAAAACGAGCAGGTTCTTTCGCATCAATACTCATAAATTCAACTGTTCGAGTCCCCATACCAATATAAATGGCTTCACGCGGGGCTATCTCAAACACATCGCCATCGATAATAACTTTACCTGCCCCACCAATATTGATTGCGCCTAATTCACGCCTTTCTAGAAAAAAATCAACACCTAAGGCTTTCCCCGCCATTAACGCTAATGGCGCACTTGTTGGAACAATACCACCGACAATAATACGGTCGATATGGCTATAAGTGAGATTCATTTCCCCTTCACGGAACAGATCCTCAATCAGAAACTGTTGACGTAACCCTTCGGTATCGAGCGTTTTAGCATGCTCACTGTGAATTGGTTGACGAATTTCCATTATAAATACCTCATAAATTTACTGATGGGTTAACCATCTTAGTGATCGGCTTTCCCGAATACAGAGTGAACGTGTTCACCTCTGATGAATGTGTCTGTTAAATAAAAATTGTTATCAACAACAGCAAAATTGGCTTGAGCACCTTTACGGATATAACCAAATTGCTCGCTAATACCGAGATATTCAGCCGGTATTGCGGTTGCCATCTGAACGGCTTCCCATTCAGGTATGTGAGCTAAGCGCACCATATTGCGCAATGCACTATCCAAGCTACATGTACTCCCCGCTAAAGAACCATCGACAGTTCGAGCTTGGCCATTCGTGACTTTGACCATTTGTGCGCCAAGTGCGTAGTCACCATCAGGGAGCCCCCCTGCCCGCATGCAATCAGTAATCAATGCAATCTGTTGGTAACCTTTTAGGCGATAAGCCAGTTCCATCATGACAGGGTGGACATGAATACCATCGGCTATCAATTCAGCGAGTACATTGTGATATAACACGGCACCACAGCAGCCAGGTTCACGGTGATGTAACCCCGTCATCCCGTTATAAAGATGCACGCCACAATCTGCGCCACGCGCAAAAGCTTGGCTAGTCTGCTCATAATCCGCCGCAGTATGTGCAACACTGGTTTTAATTTTATGTTCAACAAGCCAATCAATAGCTGAAGTGGCGCCTTCGGCTTCAGGGGCTATCGCAACACGCAGTAAAGAACCTTCTGCACATCGATAAAGCTCATCAAGCTCAGCAACTGTAGGCGCTTTAAGGTATTTCACTGGATGCGACCCACGATGCCTTTCTGTGAAATAAGGGCCTTCAAGGAAGCTTCCTAGCAGTTGTGCTCCGGATGTTTGTGGTTTGGAGGTAAAGTCTCGGATGCTGGTTAACGCTTGCTGGATATCATCCATTGGGGCTGTGACCGTCGTACCGACCCATGCCACAACTCCCGTTTGGACTAATTCATCTGAGATGGTTTGCAAAGCAGATTGACTTGCATCCATCACATCACAGCCGGCTCGTCCATGAATATGAATATCGACGAATCCGGGTAGCAAACTGCGGTCTTTAAGGTGGATAATCGGGCAGTTTTCAGGCGCAATATTCGTAACTTCCTGTACAATGCCATCATTTATCACCACATACTGCTGGTAACGGATGCCCTCTGGAGTGAACGTCCTATCCGCTAAAATTGCATATTGCTGGTTCATAAACCATCTTCTTCATTTTCAGGTTCAGACGACATAGCAAGCTGCTCACGGAGGTCTTGGATACTTGTCATACCAATCTCTCTCAGAACCGACAGTAACTCACTGGCGGTGGTATCTTCACGTTCAAATGCAGCATTAACTATCATAGGAAGGTTGACGCCAGCTAAGACTTCAACAGAGGGGTTTTCCATCATAATTGCCATGGCACGATTACATGGAGTGCCACCCGGAAGGTCGGTGAGGAAAACAACTTGCTCACAAGACATCGATTGAATAGCGGCACGCATTTGCTGCTCTAATTCATCGGGCGATATTGATTCAATGAAATCAATAAACACCATATTCTCCTGTTCACCTGCGATAGCTTTTACTGCCGATGCCATACCACTTGCAAAATTGAGGTGACCCGAAATAATCAAACCAATCATTCGTATACTCCTAAGCGGGCAAACCCATTTGCCCGCAAATATCTAACTTACTTACAGAACACCCAATACGTGACCAATCACACCGAATGCCAACATTGAAAAAATAAGTACAGGAGGTTTAGCCCAAAAGCCTGTGCCCTTGACCATTTTGAACATCAGGAAAACCAAGCCTAGCGGTAGTAAATTCGGCATAATTTTGTCGAATAATGCACTTTGCAGCTCAACAACCTTGCCACCTAATTCAATCGAGGCCGTTGTTTGCACCTTTATGAAAGTAGCGGATAACGCACCGATAACAAAAATCCCCATAATGTTGGCGGCTTTCGCTAATTTTTCAGTCGCATCACTCATATTGACCATCGCTGCTGTACCTGCGCGATAGCCCATAAACATCAAACCGAAATACACAAAGAAGTGGATTATTTGATAGAGAAAGAAAAAGACAAACGGCCCTGCAATAGACCCTTCCATTGCAATAGAAGCGCCTAATGCTAACGTCAATGGCATTAATGTCATGTGGTCGATAGCATCACCAATCCCACCAGTAGGCCCCATACCTGCAACTTTCATCACGTTGACCGTTGAAGGCTTCTCTTTGTTTTCCTCCATAGCAACCGCTGTGCCGAGCAAAAACGTAAACAACTTTGGACTCGCATTGAAAAATTGCAGATGGTTTTTTAGTGATGTCGCATAGTCCCGCTTGTTGTTTCCATGGATTTTGCGCAAAGCAGGGATAATTGAAAAAGCAAATCCACCACCTTGCATGCGTTCGAAGTTAAAATTACCTTCCATAAATAAACCACGAAACGCACATTTCCAAAGATCGCCTTTCGTTATTACCTTACGAACCGTTGTATCCTGATACTCATCAACACCATCAACATAGGACTCAACAGGGAGGTTTTTCGTTTGTTCGATTGCTTTGTTATCAGATACCATCTTCAAAATCCTCATTTTTCTGTGAGTTATTGTTGTTACTGTTACCGCTGAAGAAGTAATACAGTGCTGCTGCGGATGCGCCAAGTATTGCTACCGCCATGATGGGAAGCTTCAAGTAAGTTGTCATAACAAATCCAACGAAGAACACGCCCGCCACTTCTTTTGACCACATGATTTTTAACAACATAGCAAAGCCAATTGCTGGTACCATTTTCGCGCCAATACCTAAACCTTCTAGCAATACTTTTGGCGTGTTTTGATCTATCCATTCCGCAGCATGTTCACCAAAATAAACCGTGACGAATGCAACAATGGAATACAGTAATGAACGAACAGTAATAGTGGCTATCAACAGTCGAGAAATACCCGATGCATCGGCTTTTTCTGCATAACGGTCTGCTTTACCCATAGTAAATGCAGTCATGGCGAAGAAACCGATAATGATCATTTGCATTAGCACTGCGATAGGCATCCCAATCCCCATCGCAACTGCAGGTGATTGATTAGTCATGATGGCAAAAGCAACGGCCGCTATAGTCCCTAATGTGACATCTGGTGGCTGAGCCCCTGCATTAGGAACTAACCCTAACCATGCAAGTTCCAGCGTAGCGCCTGCAATCAAACCGACTTGCATATCACCCATAATCAACCCAACAACAGGGCCTGTAATGAGTGGCCTGTGAATGTTTAGCGCAACATCATACTTATCTATACCGCAAAAGAAGGCCCATAAAGCCACAAGAGAAGCTTCATAAATCATAATAATTCCTTAAACACAGTTGTTTTAAGTTATGCCTCAAGCAGCCTTAAGCCGTTGCAAGCGCTAACACATCCACTGGAGATTGGTCAGGTGTATTTTGCACGGTACAGGTGACGCCTTTATCCACCAAACGGCGAAATGCATCCAAATCACGTTCATCAACAGACACCGTCTTCGCAATCTGTCTTTTCCCTTCATGGAAATGCATATTGCCAACATTACAGTGCGTTATAGGAACACCACCTTCAACTAAACGAGCAACGTCAGTTGGGTTATTGCAAAGTACAAAAATTTTCTGGCGAGGAGATGCTTTACTAATCACATCAATGGTTTTTTGAATAGAGAAAAAGCGGACCGCATATTCTCCACCTGCTGATGCTTTCATGCCAGCTTGCATAAAAGCAGAATTGGGTCCATCAGCAGCGTCATCATTCGCAACAAGAATTAAATTTGCTTCCGTGTGTTTACCCCATGTAATACGAATTTGCCCATGTAATAAACGTTCATCGATTCGGGTCCAGACAATATTTGGTGTGTGCATAACTTGCTCTCTTATTATTTGTTGTGTTTATCTCAAGATAGCGATTCGCCATCTTTTTGATATGAGAACGGGTAAATAGTAACACCTTGAACAACCCGGTTAATTTCTCCTGTTGGAGAAGGGTTATCCGGTGTATTCCCCAGTGCAATAGAGCTATGAAAAGCAAATGCTTGCGCTAACATTAGATAAGGAAATAGTAACGCTGCGTCAGAACAATGCTCCAGTTTTGAAATATAAATGAAATTATCTTTCAAAAAAATATCTTCAGAGGACGCAGTGATCCCGATCACCTTGGATGATGCATTATCGTGAATTACCTCTCGTAATAAGTCAGTTTCATACTGTCTGGTATACGGGTCATTCGAAAGAAATAAAACGACTAGCGTGTCTTTGTTAACGATTGATTTAGGGCCATGACGAAATCCTAATGGGGTATCAAAACTAGCCACTACTTTACCTGCGGTAAGCTCTAACATTTTCAAAGCCGCTTCCTGTGCAAGCCCCTGAAGCCCCCCACTACCTAAATAAATCACACGTTTGAATTTACCTGCATAGCTCTCACGAATTATTCGGTTAAACTGCTGATAATTCTCATGATATTGAGTGAAAAATGGTAAGATTTGTTTATTAAAGAAAGTATCATCTAAGAAAATGGATAGTGCGGCCATCATCATAGATGAAAAACTTGATGTCATGGCTAAAGAGCGGTCATTCGACTCTTCTGGCATCAAAAGTGCCAATGCATTAGGGTTATTTTGGCAATATTGGAATAATTGCCCCTGTGAATTGCAAGTCAGCACTAAGTGGTAACATTGAGATAAACACTTTTCAGCGACATCAAGAGCTGCAACACTTTCAGGGCTATTTCCAGAGCGAGCAAAAGAAACTAACAAGGTCGGCACATCTTCAGCTAAATACTCTTTCGGGTCAGAAACCAAATCTGTTGTTGCTATTGCATCAACACGACGCTTAAGATGCCCAGTTAATATAGGGGCCAGTGCACGTCCGGCAAATGCAGAAGTGCCTGCTCCAGTCATAATAATACGAGCATCTGGTGCTGATAAAACTTTAGCTAAAAACGCATCAATTTCAGTACGTAATGCTTTCACTGATAACGCCGTTTTTTGCCAACATTCAGGTTGCTGCTCAATTTCTTTTGCTGTCCAGAACGCATTAAGTTGTTCTAGTTCAGCCGGTTGATAACTTAAATATTCCATGTCAAACCTCAGTGACTGAATTTACACGCATCGGCGTACACCGATAACACATCGCGAATTTTTGCGAAAACAAACGACTTAGGTGAGCTATCAATCAGACCCTCTCTCAATTGTTTAAATTGATGTGGCAGATATTGGCTAAGTAAAGGTAATGGGATTGGTTTAGCAGATAAATTATTCATTAGCTTATCTATTGCATCGCTAATTTCTTTATCCGGCCAATAGTAACGAATGCGGTCGCTGAAGCTATATACCCGAGCAAATGCTTGTTGGTGAATATCGCCATGATAATACTTCTGCCAGAAATGCGGCTCGCTACACATCAAGCGCTCCATTTTTTCTTTTAAATGAGAACATTGCTTGGCAGGAAACATTTCATTCTCAATTTCGCACAATGAATACAGCGCTTCGCGCATTGCAAACGTCAATGCGGGGCCTACTTTCAAAATAGCAAAATGGTCACGAACCAATTGTTTATAAGCATCTTCTGTTTGGTAATCAGTTGAGTGAGCTTCGAAAACCAGATGTGAATAATCATCAACTACTTTACTCAATGCCTGTGCTTTTTCGGGTTGATAATCAATCACACCGGTATGATCAAATTCCACTCCAGGTTGAACGACCAATCCGATAACCCGTTGCCAACAATCCCCCACACCTGCTTTTTCGAATGCTTTCGCATGACACTCTAAGGTTTTGCGAGCGGCATCAGGAGAAGTGACCTCCACACCCTCTAAAGCTTCTGTGGCTCCGCCGGGAACAGGAACTTCAGTACCAATGACATACACAATATCGCTACGACCGAATTGTTGTTTTGCTGTTTTTTCTGCGATAACCGCAAGGCGAGCCGCCCGCTCAGCAACAATTTCATCGGTTAAAGGAACAGGGTCATCAGCGCAAGACATGCTGCAATCTAAATGAATTTTTTTAAATCCAGCGGCAACATAAGCTGCGATTAAAACATCGGCATTATCCATAGCATCTGCAGCAGGGAGGTCTTGCCAACGGTTAGGGCCTAAATGGTCACCACCAAGAATTAGCTGATTGAGAGGAAAGCCAACTTTCTCTGCTTTTTCAGTAACATAATGATAAAAATCAGCAGGTGTCATACCGGTATAACCACCGAATTGATCAACCTGATTAGAAGTGGCTTCAATAAGAAGAAAGGAATTATTGTCCAACGCTTGCTGCAATGATGCTTCAATAACAAAAGGATGAGCAGAACAAACAGAATAAATACCGTTCTGTTGACCTAACTTATTTTGCTGAACAATTTTTTCTAAAGGATGCATTAATACTAACTCCACAATCAACACCGGCAGTGCTGTTAATGGAGTTAGTCAGCTATAAATCTTTATCGACGATAATGACTTCGATTTTATGGTCCTTTAACTCTTGGACATATTCATCAGGAATACCAGAGTCTGTTACCAAAATATCAATATCACCAAACTCACGGATCATATGACAGCTGCGTTTACCGAATTTCGTAGAATCAGCAACTGCAATAATAGTCTCTGAGATATCACACATTAAACGGTTGAGGCTCGCCTCTTGTTCATTGTGTGTCGTGATACCAACACGTAAATCGAATCCGTCAACCCCAAGAAAAACCTTATCAAATCGGTAATTTCTTAGGCTGCTTTCTGCTTGAGAGCCAGAAAACGATAAAGCATTCTTTCGCAATGCACCGCCTGTCATTAATACATCAACGCCTGCGGTATTCGCCAACTCCATTGCAACATCTAAACCGTTAGTCATGACCACTACGTTTTCACGCGATTTTAAATGTGTCGCGATTTCACGCGTAGTTGTCCCCGAGTCTAAAATAACGGTATCCCCATCCTTAATTAGCGTGGCGGCAGCTTTCCCTATTAACGTTTTTGTTCCCGCATTTTGCCCACGTTTTTCGTGGATACTCAGTTCTGCAATAAACCCTGTATTCGGTATTGCAGCGCCATGAGAGCGAATAACATAACCATTTTTTTCAAGAAAACTTAAATCGCTGCGAATGGTGACACTTGAAACTTTAAAAATTTCGGCTAGATCCTCAACTCTGGCTTTACCATGTTGGTTAACCATGTCGAGTATTTCCATACGCCGCTCAACTGCCGCTTTCACTTTCGTCTCCTTACGAAACCAAACAAAATACTTTCATTTGATTTCGAAATTAGTTTACTACGCCAAAAATTACCGACAACGTAAAAAAACAAAACTTTTGATCTCTTTCACAAAGTTTCGATTTGTTCACTATTTGCTTACGGATATTTTCATAATTGAAATATCATAGCTTCGAATGAGAAACTATCCAATATATAAAGTGTTAATCAGTGTATTTTAATTAATCTAATCGTCAGACTGTCGTCTCTAAGCCCAGATTCGTGAAATTTTAGTAATGAAATGACTCTAAAATTAGCAAAACGTGCTGAAAAAACTTTTTCTATTCGAAAGATGTCGGGTTCCGTTTAATTAAAAAGTATATTTTGGAATTTTAACGACAAAATACTTTATCGTGAATCCCCCATTTATTCCCCTCCCCACCTTTCAAAATCTTTCATTTTCCATTTTTGTGATTTCAATCTCTTTTGATTTTACGAAAATTGCGTAATGCTATAAAAATAACCTGACTTCTTTCGGATAAAAAAATGGCTTCTAACCAACCAACTAACTTTCATATGATGGCGAAACCCACTAGCTATCGCTGTAATATCAAGTGTGAATACTGTTTTTATCTCGAAAAAGAGAATGTATTTAACGAAGAAGTAGCAGATAACCATCATGACGTGATGCCTGACAATGTATTACGTCGTTACATTAAAGACTATATTCAGTCTAACGCGAGTGACCAAATTGATTTTTCATGGCAAGGCGGAGAACCAACACTCGCTGGGTTAGCGTTTTTTGAGCGTGTTGTGAAGTATCAAAAACAATACGCACAAGGAAAAACGATCACAAATAGTGTCCAAACCAATGCAATTGCAATAAACCGTCAATGGGCACAATTTTTTGCCGATCACCAGTTTTTACTCGGGGTTTCTATTGATGGACTTGAAGCGGTGCATGATAAATATCGTATTTCAGTCAATGGTAACCCAACCTTCGAACGCGTTAAAAAATCAATTCAGTTACTCAACGAATATGGTGTTCAATTTAATACACTTACCGTCGTGAACGATCAGAATTGGCGTAAAGGAAAAGAAACGTATCAAGCACTAAAAGATATCGGCTCGACATTCTTTCAATTTATTCCAATTGTTGAAGTAGACCGACGTTTTCCACATATGCAAGGGGGGCACTATGCGCCCGGTCCGAATGCTGTTATGGCGTCTTTCTCAGTTTCAAGTGAAGGATACGGACAATTTATGGCTGATATTTTCGACGAATGGATACGCCAAGGTGATGTAGGAAAAGTATACATCCGTTTGTTCGATAGCTTACTTGGTACATGGATGGGTTATCCTGCGTCCACTTGTATTCAATCCAAAACCTGTGGACAAGCATTAATCATTGAATCTAATGGTGATGTTTACTCCTGTGACCACTACGTTTACCCTGCAAACCGCTTAGGTAGCGTCCAAGAAAACACCTTAGCTCGTTTAGTTTCTTCTAAGCAACAGACACGCTTTGGTCAAAATAAATACGACAAACTCACCAGTATTTGCCAACGTTGTGAAGTCCAAAGCTTATGCTACGGTGGCTGCCCTAAACACCGAATTGTGGCAATTGATGGAGAAAAATATCGCCACAATTACTTGTGCCGTTCTTATAAAAAAATATTTCATCATACCGCACTAGGCATGCAGTTAATGCAGCAAGCTATTTCCCGCGGGGGATTGGCTAGCGATGCACTCCCTGCCTTAAAAAAAGCTTATTTTCAATAAATTAACCTTTCTGGAGAGACTTTTGTGATCTTACCTACTGTAAAAAAAAGCCTACTTGCTGGCCTTATAGCCACTAGTTGCTTAAGTTTTCCCTTAGCTGCAACTGCTGGAGGGACCCCTGAAAAACCCAATGTTTTACTTATTGTTATGGATGATTTAGGGACTGGTCAGCTTGATTTTGTGTTAGACAATCTTGATGTTAACGAGCTAGCAAAACGCCCTACCGCCCAACGTTATGATGGCGACATAAATAAAATGGTCGAAGCCGCGAAAATTGCGATGCCAAATGTCACTGAAATGGCAGCCGGCGGAATTAAAATGACTAACGCCTTTGTTGCTCACCCAGTTTGTGGGCCATCTAGAGCAGGGATTTTTACTGGTCGCTCCCCTGCAAGCTTCGGTACCTATAGTAATGATGATGCTATGTTAGGCATTCCAGAGGAGATTAAATTATTACCCGCTTTATTCCAAGCCGATGGTTATGCAACTGCCAGCATTGGGAAGTGGCATAATGCGAAAGTGATCAAAAAGCCCAAGATAGCTGAAGATAAACAAACTCGTGATTATCATGACAACATGATATCAACACCAGAACCTGGGTTTGCCCCCCATGAAAGGGGTTTTGATTATGCCTACAGTTATTATGCCTCTGGCGCAGCGTTGTGGAATTCACCAGCGATTTGGCGTAATGGGGAAAATGTCCCTGCTTCTGGCTACCTGACTCATTTATTGACGGATGAAACTGTCAAATTCATAGACAGTCATAAAGATAAGCCTTTCTTTATTAATTTGTCGTATAGCGTGCCTCATATCCCACTTGAGGAGGCTTCACCTGCCAAATATATGGATAAATTTAATACAGGTAATGTTGAAGCTGATAAGTATTTTGCCGCTCTGAATGCCGCAGATGAAGGGATCGGAAAAATAATTGCCACGTTGAAAGAAAATGGAGAATTACAAAATACGTTAATTTTCTTTATTTCAGATAACGGGGCTGTTCATGAATCCCCAATGCCAATGAACGCAATGGATAAAGGCTTCAAAGGCCAAATGTTTAATGGCGGAGTGCGTGTCCCTTTTGTTGCTTATTGGCCGGGCCATATCCCAGCAGGTAAACAGAGTGACATCATGGTTTCAGCTATCGATATCCTGCCGACGGCGCTGAAAAGTGCAGGAATAACTATCCCAGATACCCTGAAAGTAGAAGGGAAAGATATTATGCCCGTACTAACAGGCAAAGACGATAAATCTCCACATCAATACCTTTATTGGACAGGTCCAGGGACTAAACACTACAGCGAAGAAAATCAGGCATTCTGGCACGGTTACCATGAATGGATAACATACCAACGTAAAGAAATCCCTAATAACCCTAACCTAGAAAAACTATCAAAAGGCTCATGGGCGATCCGTGATGGCGAATGGGCTCTGTATTTTTATGACGATGGCTCAAACCAACCTAAGCTATTCAATGATAAACAAGACCCTGCTGAATCAATTGATTTAGCACGTCAGTATCCAGAAAAAGTTAAACAGCTAAAATCTGCTTATTATCATTGGGTTAAAGACAAACCAAAACCTGTTGTATGGGGACAAGACCGTTACCAAATACTTGTTGATTCTGCACGATAGAATCGGATCTTTGGCCAATTAAGTGAGCATGGAGGCTCGCTTTTTCTAACAATCGAGAATAAATATGACTACACCTATTATTCCTACTGAACGTCCAAAACTCCCCTATGAACACCCTAATATAGCCATCTATCAACGACTGTTTAAAGAAAATATTATTAGAAGATGTATCCGAAAACGGGCTTACCACCACCATGACCAACTTATTGCCGATACCTTTCGCGATAATCAAAAGCCATTATTATTTCTTTGCGAAACACTCACTCGCTATGTCACGGAGGCTTTTCATCATTATCAAGTTTGGGATTATACCCATGCTTATTACCCCGGAAGCCCCGGACAACAAACCGTCAAGACAGATGCTATGGAAGGTGTTAGCCGAGTATTACCCCTGCTTGCAGCATGGTTAGTTCATCATCAGCAACCGATAATCAAAGGGCTAAACCAACAACCATTTAATATTGCAGAGATGATTAAAAGCGCATTTGTGAATGGGACAAACCCTTCCCATAAAGGCTATTGGGGGAAGCTTGAAAACTACGACCAAAAAATATGTGAATCTGCAGACTTAGCTCTCACCCTTTGGCTCAGTCGTAAATGGGTATGGGATCAGCTTGATATTAGCTTACAACACCAAATTATCACGTGGTTCGAACAAGTTAATCACTGCGAAATCGTTGATAATAACTGGCATTTATTCCCACTCACCGTCCAATTTGTTATCAAAGCATTGACGGGAACTGACCATATTGCCCATTGGCGTTATAACAGAATTAAACAATTTTATGCTGGCGACGGTTGGTTCCGTGATGGTGCAAAAGGGAATTTTGATTATTACAATGCTTGGGGTTTTTACTATGGGCTTTACTGGCTAAACCAAATTATTCCAGGCTTCGATCATGAATTTATAAAGCAATCCCTTAACCAGTTTAATCGCAGCTATCTACCATTTATTACAACCAAAGGTATTCCATTTTTTGGGCGCAGTGCATGTTACCGTTTAGCGGTGTCAACTCCATTAATCGCAGGCGTTGATTTAGGTTGTGATTCCGTCAGTATCGGTCAAGCCAAACATGCCTTAGAAAGCACACTTCGCTACTTTATTAGTAATGGTGCATTAAAAGCAGGAGCTCCAACGCAAGGCTTATTCGCGCAAGACTCTCGTCTTGTCGATAATTACAGCGGACCTGCAAGCAGTTTCTGGTCATTGCGGTCTGTGGTCATCGCTTTATATTGTGGTGAACGGCTACAGCTTTGGCAAACTCCCACCAGCGAACTTCCAATCGAAAAGGCCGATTTTCGTTTCGAAATTCCATCGATTCATGCTTCGGTAATAGGAGTTAAAGATACGCAGGAAGTTACGGTGATATTTCGGCAGGAGTATACTCAACAGCAGTCTCCTTTAAGTCGCCGCTTAGATAAACAACCTCTCACTCAAAAGGTAATTGAAACAATTATAGGTCAATCAAAACGTCCTAAAAACAACCTATTACGTAAAGGTGTGACAACTTATAGTTCTAAAATGAGTCATTTTTTTTAGTTTTCTTTCATTACCTTTCGGTGTGAAACAAATAAAATGTGATTTAGATCTTTTACCTTTCTTTATCTTTCGATTATTATAAATCGAAATTAAATGAAAGAAGAGGCAACTATGTTTCTCGTATCGACCCGTAGTATGTTAAATAAAGCCCAACAAGGTGGCTATGCTGTGCCTGCATTCAACATCCACAATCTCGAGACTATTCAAGTTGTGATGGAAACTGCCGCAGAAATGGGGTCTCCAGTGATCCTCGCAGGAACACCAAGTACCTTTGCCTATGCGGGGAGTGATTATCTTATTGCTATCTGCCAGCAAGCGGCTGAACACTATCATATTCCTGTCGCATTACACCTAGACCATCATGAAGATATTCCTGATATTTTCCAGAAGGTGGTCTCAGGAGTGCGTTCCGCAATGATAGATGCATCCCACTTTCCTTTCGAAGAAAATATTCAAATTGTTAAACAAGTTGTTGATTACTGTCACCAATGGGATTGTACCGTAGAAGCGGAACTTGGACGCTTAGGGGGCCAAGAAGATGATTTGGTCGTTGATGCTGCAGATGCTTTATTTACAGACCCAGAGTCTGCCGTAAAATTTATCCAACGCACTGGTATTGACTCACTTGCGGTCGCAATTGGTACAGCTCATGGTATGTATAAAAGCGAGCCGCACTTAGATTTTGACCGTTTACAAGCAATCCGTCAAAAAACAGAAATACCACTAGTATTACATGGTGCATCAGGGATACCCGATGCAGATGTACGCCATTGTATTGATCTAGGTATTTGTAAGGTAAATGTGGCAACTGAACTGAAAATAGCCTTTTCCGATGCCATCAAACACTACTTTCTTGAAAACCCAGATGCTACTGACCCTCGTCACTATTTAGTTCCAGGCAAAGCTGCAATGAAATCGGTTGTCATGGATAAAATTCGCGTTTGTAAAAGTGATGGAAAGTTATAATTCATTGAAATAAATAATAAAGGAATGACATGAAACAAGTTGCTGTATTACTCGCAGATGGCTTCGAAGAAGGTGAAGCCGTCGTTTTCATTGATATTATGCGTCGATTAGATATTCATGTTGATGTTCTTTCATGTATGGATACCCTGACACTAAATACTTATTTTGAAACTAAAATTAGTGCTGACTACTTGTTAACAGAAAAACTATCTCACAGTTATGACGCAGTAATGATGCCTGGCGGCCCAAAAGGCACCGATCGCCTTAGTAGCTCACCACAAGTTATTGAGTTTCTTCGCCGTCATATTTCTGAAGATAAATATATTTGTGCCCTATGTTCCTCTGGTGCCAAAGTACTCGCAGCTCATCAGTTACTTGAAGGTAGACATTATAGTACTGGTGATAAACTTGCTGAAAAATATAATGATGGGCACTACGTTGATCAAGACGTTGTTGTGGATGGTAAATTTATTAGTGCAAAAGGGCTAGGTGTCAGCTTTGAATTTGCATTTACTGTCGCTCACTATTTACTTGCAGACAATACTGAGAAAGTAGATTGGCAAGCAAAGCATATCTACTTTAAGCACTGGCCATTGCCTTATTTGTAATCCCTTAATTAACGGGATAGTGCGCTGTAACCTCAACTCGCACTAAAGGCGGCCTTCAGCCTTTAGTGCTTTTTAAGACCGAGCAATATAAAAAACCGTTTTCACTGGTAATCGCAGGGGGTTTTATCGCCCATTTCATTGAAATAGAGCTTATTTTTCTCATTATTTCAGACGTATTCACGTAAAAGAAAACATAATAAAACCACTAAATAGTTACCTACTTTAGTCTGTTCCCCAGTTTATCAACGATAACCTCACCATCTTCTTTGATAAACACCTTTTGCTGCGGATTTGGCAATATGTCTAATACCACTTCAGATGGCCTGCATAATTTCACACCTAATGGCGTTACCACAATCGGCCTATTAATCAATATTGGGTACTGCAACATAAAATCAATTAATTGGTCATCGGTATAAATCGTTTTTTCTAAGCTTAGTTGCTCATACGGTTCCACATTTTTGCGTAATAGCTCTCTTACCGTAATGTTCATATCTATAATCAGTCGAACTAATACATTTTTAGTGGGTGGCGTTTCTAAATAATAAATAATCGTCGGTTCAATGCCACTATTGCGGATCATCGCTAGAGTGTTGCGTGAAGTACCACAATCTGGGTTATGGTAAATTGTAATTTCATTCATGGAGTTGCCCTTAATTTAGCAGTGAAAGCCTTAGCACTAAAGCAATCAATGTGACGGTGAGTACAGGAATAGTCATAATGATCCCCGTTTTAAAATAATATCCCCATGTAATGGTCATATTTTTTTGTGATAACACATGCAGCCACAGCAATGTTGCTAAACTCCCTATAGGGGTAATTTTCGGGCCTAAATCAGCACCAATGACATTGGCATACACCATCGCCTGTTGAATAACTCCCGTTGCTTGGCTACCTTCAATGGAAAGAGCGCCGATTAATACTGTTGGCATGTTATTCATGATGGATGATAAAAACGCAGTGATAAACCCTGTTCCTAGTGTTGCTACCCATAACCCTTTATCGGCAAGGTAATCAAGCGTTTCAGAGAGGTAATCAGTTAACCCTGCATTTCTTAAACCATACACGACCAAGTACATACCTAACGAGAAAATAACAATTTGCCACGGCGCACCACGCAACACTTTTTTGGTATTAATCGTATGACCTCTAGCTGCAATTCCCCATAAAATTAAAGCACCAATCGCAGCAATCACACTAACAGGAATACCTAATGGTTCTAAGACAAAAAAACCGATGAGTAATAGCGCTAGCACAAACCAGCCTACTTTAAACGTCGTCATGTCCTTGATAGCTAAAGCTGGTTCACTCAGTTTAGTGACATCATATTGTTTAGGAATATCTTTACGGAAAAACCAATGTAACATCACCAGTGTCGCAATAATCGCAGCAATATCCACCGGCACCATAATTGACGCATACTCAGTAAAACCAATATTAAAAAAGTCAGCTGAAACAATATTAACGAGGTTAGAAACAATAAGTGGCAGGCTCGCTGTATCTGCAATAAAACCAGCAGCCATAACAAATGCTAATGTCGTGCCTTTGTTAAAGCCAAGTGCAAGTAACATTGCAATCACAATCGGCGTTAATATCAATGCCGCACCATCATTGGCAAATAAAGCCGCAACAGTCGCACCGAGTAACACAATATAGCTAAATAATAGTTTTCCTTGGCCACCACCCCACTTGGCAACATGTAATGCCGCCCATTCAAAAAAGCCACTTTCATCTAACAGCAAACTGATAATAATCACGGCAACAAATGTCGCGGTGGCATTCCACACAATATTCCAAACAACGGGAATATCTTGAAAACTAATCACCCCAAAAATAAGGGCTAATACCGCCCCTGCCGTTGCACTCCAGCCAATACCTAGCCCTTTGGGTTGCCAAATAACGAACGTAATGGTCAAAATAAAAATTAATGCGGCAATAAACATAACAACCTCGTTTAAAAGGTGCTTTTCTATGCACCTTTTTCCAAAAGTAGAACTTATCCTGCGAGCTGACTTAATGCGGATATCCCCACAGGCTCTGTCTCAAGTAAAGGGACAATAGCAACACGCTTTGCCAATGTTGATACCACCTTTTCAATCTGAGAAACCTCCTGCTCTGCCCTTGAAAGTAACAATGGTGAGGTTGTTTCTGTGATAGATAGGCTATTATTAATCACCCATGCCCACGGGTGTATATCTGCACGTATTAAATCATTTTGTAAGTTTTCCGCCTCAAGCACAGGTGTTGTTTCAGCAAGTGTCGTAATAATCACTTTTGTCCTTTCAGGATCTTGCAATTGCATCATAGGGGTTAAGAAGTGGCCCTTCCCTCCCATTTTCTTAGCAATTTCTTTATGGTATGCCCCAGTTGCATCAAGGAGTAATAATGTATGCCCTGTTGGAGCTGTATCCATCACAACAAAACGTTTTCCAGCATCCCTAATAATGCGAGAAAAGGCCTGAAATACCGCAATTTCTTCAGTACATGGGGAGCGCAAATCTTCCTCTAGTAATGCCCGCCCCTCTGCATCTAAATCTTTCCCTTTTGTTTCTAAAACATAACTACGATAACGTTCAGTTTCGGCGATAGGGTCAATTCGACTAACTTGAAGGTTGGGTAAAACACCATCGAGTGTTGACTCAATATGAGCAGCAGGGTCGGATGTGGTCAGATGAACATCTAACCCTTTTTCTGCCAGTTTCACCGCTATTGATGCTGCAATCGTTGTTTTCCCTACACCGCCTTTTCCCATTAACATAATCAACCCATGCTGTTGTTGAGATATTTCGCCAACCAGTTCTGACAAAGTAGGTAAAGAAATAGGTTGTTTTGTCGGGGTAGTAGTTGGAACTTGTGGCATGTCATTAGATAACAACTGCTTCAGTGCATCGACTCCAACCATATTGATATTTTGTAAATAAAGAATATCGACAGGTAACGAGCGTAGTGCTTCAGGCATAGACGCTAATGCGGCTTGTTCACGAGAGTAGAGCGCATGGGATAACTTATCATTGTCAGTTATCGCCGTTTCGGGGAAAACACCATTAACGATCAATTGCTGATTTTTAATCCCCAGAGAAGATAACTCATTGTAGGTTCTCGCAACTTCTCTTAACGCAGCTGACTGAGGACGTGCAACTAATAGTAACCTTGTTAGCGAGTTATCACTCAGCGCTTCCACAGCCATGCTGTACTGCTCGCGCTGTTTTTCAAGGCCAGACATTGGCCCTAAACATGTCGCTCCGTCAGGGTTATCGCTGATAAAATCACTCCATGCACTCGGGAGTTGTAGTAAACGAATGGTATGCCCCGTTGGTGCAGTATCGAAAATGATATGGTCAAACTGACGGGTAATCTGTGTATTAGTCAACAACCCAGTAAATTCATCGAAAGCAGCAATCTCTGTTGTACAGGCACCTGATAGCTGCTCCGTAATACTTTGAATTACCGCTTCAGGTAAACTTTCTTTGATGGGATTAATAATTTTATTTCGATATTCTTCGGCAGCGGCTTGCGGGTCTATTTCAATCGCAAATAGGTTTGGCACTAATGTTATTGGCTTAATGTGGTTTCCAATTGATTGAGAAAATACTTGCCCCACATTAGAAGCCGGGTCAGTACTTACCAATAAAACTTTTTTTCCTTCCTCTGCCAATTTGATTGCTGTTGCGCATGAAATCGAGGTTTTACCGACCCCACCTTTTCCTGTAAAAAATAAATAGTTAGGTGCGTTATCTAAAAATTTCATTGTATATCCCTCGTTAACAACATGTTTTATCGTTACCACAGCACGGCTTAATGACCTCAACCTTCTCAATATTCATACGAATTCCAAACCATCTAGCAAGCTCATGGCGTTTAGGATATCGACCAGTCAACACAATCTCACCATCAAGAATAAATAGAGGAAGTGATTCCGCCCCCGCGGTTTCCAAAAATGTTTTCACTTTTGTATTGTCAACAAACGCTATAGGTTCTTGTGCTAAGTTAAAACGCTTTACATTCGCCCCTTGTTTTTTTAACCAATCTACATCTGTTGCGAAGTCTACTAATACTTGGTCGACTTCTGTTCCACAAACACCAGTGTTACAGCATAGCGCTGGGTCAAATACTTCTAATCTTTTCATATCTCAACCTTATATATGTTTTTTCGAATATGTTAATTTAAAAAATTTTATGCCGAACAATGACCCACTGACACTTTTGTCTCTAGGCTCTTGAGCAAATCTGCGATTCTATTTTTCTCGGTTGCATAGGTGACATCAATGATATTTTTTACCCATGGAAGTAATGTTGGAGATAAGCGATAGTGAACCCATTTACCCTGTTTAGAATCAAGCAAAAGACCGTATTCTCTAAGCATCGCTAAGTGACGAGATGTCTTGGGCTGTGATAAATTTAATGCGGTATAGATATCACAAACACACAATTCACCTGATGCTTTTAAAAGCAACACGATATTTAGCCTTGTTTGATCGCCTAAAATTTTAAACAGTTGTAATGGTTCCATACATGCTCCTTTACTCTCTACTATGTATAATATATACACGCCAAACACATACGTCAAAGCATATGTGTTTTTTAACTATAGGTTATCCTAATCCCCCCCTTCAGGCGATGAGCCACCACGCTATGGCAATATTTCATACAGAATATGATTAGCATCATTGAGAGTTAATACTAAAAGTTGTTGTAATTCTTTTTACTTTATTTCACACTCAACTCTAATCTAACCTAAATTAACGAGATATTATGAAAAAGGCATTAATCGTTATAGATGCACAAAATGACTATCTTACTGATGGGCGGTTTCCTTTATGGGATATTGAAACGACCTTAATGCGTATATCTGATAAAATTTTAGAATTCAAAAAAAATGACTGTGCCATTATTTTTATACAACATCTATCACCTCTAGGCTCGGCCTTTTTTGACGAAACAACAAAAGGTTGTGAACTTATATCTCAACTGACTAACCTGTCCCAAGATCATTTCGTTGTAACTAAAAGACATGGCAACTCATTTGATGAAACGCACCTTGATGATTTGCTTATAACGCATAATATAGAACATATTGAATTATGCGGAATGATGACTCAAAACTGCGTACTATTTACCACGATTGCTGAACAAGCAAAGAAATATAAAATAACAGTATTAGGGAATTGCTGTACAAGTGTTTCACCCGTGATTCATGCTGTTGCACTAAAAGGCTTATCGAGAATAACAAATGTGATTTAAAGCGGTAATTGGGTTATTTTTTCTATAGATATTATTGCTAGCAAAAGTGTCAAAAGTAATAACCTATACCTATGATTTATTTAACTTTATTAAATATCATAGGGAATAAAAATAACCTTCACCAACTTCATTTAAAATGAAATTGTTTGTTTTTATTAGTATTTAGAGATTCATAAAAAATCATTAAATACATAGGAGCAAAACTAACCACCCATTTTATTATTTTTTTTCCAAATTATAAAATGGATAACCCCTAAACCACCATGACCATAAATATAAATCTCAATTAAAATAGTGAGTGACTTATGAATACTCCTAGCCTCTAAAGCAAATGGAGACTGCTGTAGCCATAAAATAAACCATGTTATACCTGACAAAATAACAATTGATAAAGCCCCCAACCCCAACCCTTGAACTGTTGCAGCAAGTCCTTTAGGAGAGCTATCTGGTAGCTTTTTAGCTAAAAGAGAATTTATATCTTCTTTGATTTGTTTAAAATCCCCCCAGAGATAGGGATAAAAATATCTAAAACCGCGTTGATTAAAACAAGATACGACTAAAAAGAACGTTAAAAAAAAGAGCACAAAACCAGAAATAATATGAATCCAAGTGAATAAATAAGCCATATCAAAAAAAGGAGGAACGACTGACTTTGTTCCTGTCATCCAATTACTAACAATGATTTGCGATATCACTAAAACTAAAATTAATAAATGTAAAATTCTTATTTTTTTAGTCTGATACAGGCCAAAAAAATCCCAAATCGATTTAAATATGCTCACAGTATCTCACTTTTATTTTTATAATATTTCATTTACACAAAATTTATTAGTTTATAACTCGACTACCTCGTACTACCAAACCTTGACTGCAGAATATTATATATGAAAAATAACATACATATACTGTTCAATTATGACTCTCTTTTTGTGATAATTATATTTATCATTATAAGGGTGATTCAATTAGACAAGGGTTTACAGACTTTTTACTAAAATTTCAGAAGATAATAAATTACAGAGAAAGGTGTCATTCGCTCAACAAAAAAACACCTTATCTTATTGAAATTTCATTGAAATATATTTTCACCATAACTATTTTTTATAGTAAAACTATAAACAGTTTACGATTTAAATTATTACAAGATTTTTATGCGCGGGAACTATTAGCTTTGATATTTCAAAGTTACGATAGTAGCGTTAAACAAAGAATGACTTTATATGTTTAACGCTATATTTTGGAAAAACCATCCATTTCCGATAGTTTTAATTACCCGAGAAATTACTTATAACTTCATACGTCAATGAATCATTAGAACTATTTATAATTTTTAGTTTTACATTCCCATAAGAAATAACATTGCTTTTTTTAAGGTTATATTGAAGGTTGTTTCCAAACCCTTGATTTTCAATGTTTGAGCCTATTTTTCTGTAGCTAATATCTACTATTTGATTATTTATCCCATTAAAAATCAAAGCCTGCTCAAATGAATTACCATCAGGGTTATTTAACTCAAGATATTCAATTTGGGCTTTATCACTACAAACAGCAACATTTAAGTCAGTTACAATACAAATTTCATTAGCATTGGCTCCTTTCTTTATTAAAATTGAACTCCATGGCTGACCAAGAGCCTCAACGACAACAGAACCGGAGTCAATGGTTTGAGCTGGCATATAGAAATCACCTTTGTCACTTGAACCAACTTTTTTGAACACACCAGGAATAATTTTATAAGCCAAGTCTATTTGTATTGGGTTCAATACCTTAATCGCTTTCAGCTCGCTTATATCACCTTCCCTAACTAAACTTTGACCTATGATGGCACGATTAACACTACCTACTTTCGGCTCACTTATTTTATGTGAATCTGGCGTGTAATTATATTCGGTCACTGCACACCCAGATAATGAAAGAATACAACTAACAGAAACTAACAAATTTTTCATTTAATAAGACCCGTGGAAAAAAACATATGTGGACATCAAAGGTTACATTTATAAACAAATTCTAACAAGCAATTCTCTGCGCTCCTGTTAGCGGATAACCACTAAATCACTCATAGTAACCTGTAACTTTCTTCCTTTCTGGCAGGTCACCCGCTACAACGCGTTAATTTAGAGGTGGCTTGACTTTTTCAGCATCCTGAATAGCTCTGATTCTTTCCATTTGAGTCATTATTACCATTACAGGTTTTAAAAATTACTGGTAAGAAGTTATCCCACCTTATACCTATAATGAGTCTGTCGTCGTTTCAGTGATCAATTTAGTACTATCATAAGGCATAGATAACGGGCGCATTATCGCTGTACGAATTCATGGGCTTAGCTATCAAGCTAAAGGCGGTAAAGTATGGGATAAGGATATTGTAGGTAAGCTTATTTAATTATAAAACAGGTAGAGGGGCGGTTTTAGCTAACTAACTCGCCCTTCTAACAAAAAAGGATTAGGAGAAACTATATTAGCTATGTTTAATAAAGGCAGTTAGAAGATGACCAGTCTTTAATTAATCCATTTTTATCGGTAATAAAGTTATCTACGCATAAGCGAGGGTTATTAAGGTACGGGTCATTAGAACTGTTTTGGGTTTTCTTAAAGGTATACTGAGATCCCCCATCCTGTCTCTTATGAACCCCAAAAGGGCTGCCCCTTTGCATTATTAGGTCATCTATAGATTTACCAATCCAACTTTGGCGGCGATTTTTGAATTCATACTCCTCTTTTTCTCTTTCTAATTGTGCTTTTGATTTCATTGCAGTGGTGTTATTTCCATTGTTTTTGTGCTTTGCACCAGGGACACCCGTTAATGCATAAGTTATATCTGATATGGTATCTCTATGTTTCTGAGTACAACCACTTAATATGATCAGTGAAACTAAAATTATACTTAAATTGAATTTTTTATTCATCGAAGATAGCTCAAAATTAATAATTAGTAATTAGTAATTATTTCATGTAGATATGAAATTTAAGTGTATCTTATACTAACTATAGTAATTATTAGACATATGAGAATCATCCGATATTGAAATAAACACAACCTAACCCCCAAATATTGCGCCGTTCAAAACGGTACGAAAGATATCGCATGGCTATTTTTTCGCTCTACCAATTACAATCTCTTACTAAAACTTTTGTATCATAATAATCTATTGACCTAATCATTTTTATACATCTGATATTGTGAACAATAATTAATTTCAATCTGAAGTTTTCTGTGGTAGTAAACTGAGAACAACAATTAATAGTAGGCAATTATTGGATAAATACAGCCATTAATAGGCTTCAATACTCTATTCCCCTTCAAGGCCAACTACGAATTCACTCTTTTTCTCGCGATTTAAGCACGGTTTTTCTTGGTGATATTCACGATCACATACTGTGATTACTCAATCCTGAACGCTGTGTCAGTCGGTCTATTCTTATCCACGTTTTGTGGTTACGAGAACCATTCAGGATAGTCGGTTATCTCCATGAGATATCCATAAAAAAGCCCCCTATATGTTGAATGATATGTCCAACTTTTTGGGTGCAATTCATAAGCGGGTTAGTTTTTGATGGCTACTGAGCTCTTCCTAAATGAAACCCATCAACCCTATCAATACGTATTCTCCATAAGAATAGTGGCATATCTGCGGATGGGTGGCTTAGTATTTTAACGTCTTTCATGTGTAGTATTGTTACTATTTTTAATGGATTTGCGTCAAAGTCAGCAATTAAATGGTTGTAATAAAACTGAATAATTTCACCACATTAAGAGGTAGCTTATCCATAGGATATATTATCATTACCAATTTAAATTGTATTTCTGATTAATTGCACCAATGTAAATATCTATTTAGTAAATTATATCGTGTTCTATTTAGTTGTCTTGTTATTAAAATAGTACAGACTTAATTAATAAAAATGCATGAGATTACTAGTTACAATGCACATAATTAAGATAAATTCATTTATCTGCACAATAACCAATCATGATTAATTTTGGCATTTAACTCTGACAAGTTAACTTTTGATGCTTTCAAGTTTTACATCGGTATTTATTGGTAATATAATCGGCTAAATTCATTATTCCTATCATGTAGTAAAGTGGAAATAAGAAAATCGTAATATTTTACAGTTTATATAATTAAAGCAATTGTTTGGGTTTGTTATATTTTAAAAACTATACTGCGATGTAAATTTACTACCTACAATAGTTAATGTCGCCAAATATCTCTTTATAATGGGATAGTCGTATGAAAGATTTAATTCTAGGGGGTACGGTTTTTATACCCGGTATTGCTTTGGTATTTTTTTTAGGTTTCTTTTTTTGGTTATTGATTAGGGTGGTTTACGCAAATTTAGTGTGCAAATATGAATATGCGGGGAGTTTATTCGATATTTCCATACTATTTTTCTGCGTTTTGGCCGTTCATTCATTATTAATTTATAGTTGGTAATATAATGAATATAAAGAAATACTTATTAATTATTATATCTGTTTTTATCATCATTTCGTCTATATATTTATTATGGAACCATTATGCATTAAGTCCATGGACTCGTGATGGTAGAGTGCGCGCTGAAATCAACCAAGTGACAGCTGAGGTTTCAGGGAAAATTGAACAATTGATGGTCATTGACAACCAAGAGGTCAAACAAGGTGAATTGTTACTCATCGTTGACCCTACTGATTATGAAATTAAACTACGTCAATCTGAATTAGAACTTAATGATTTAGTAGTTCAATACAATTTTGCAAAGAACCAATTAGCAAGGCGGACTAAATTAAGTCAAGTTGCAATATCTAAGGAAGAGCTAGATGATGCTAGAGCCCGCCAGGAAAGCTTAGCTAAGAAAATTGAATTAGCAAAAGTGAAGATTGAAAAAGCTAAACTTGACCTATCAAGAACACAAATTCATTCACCAGTAAATGGTTTTATTACTAATTTGAATTTACGTTCAGGGAATTATATTAATGCAGGTTCCCCTTTATTTGCGATCGTTGATAAAGACTCTTTCTATGTGATTGCTTATTTAGAAGAAACTAAAATGACCAATGTTGTGGTTGGTGATAGTGCAAGTATAAAGTTATACAGTAACAATCATGAATTAAAAGGCAAAGTACAAAGCATTGGTAGAGCAATTGATGATAACAATTCCACGACAGGGAGTCTGTTACTTGAAAATATACAGCCTAACTACCCGTGGGTTCGATTAGCGCAAAGAGTACCAATTAAAATATCATTAAATGGCACTCAAGGAGTTACACTTATACCGGGTACGACTTGCACTGTATTTATTGAAGACTAAGTGATGAAACTAAACTGGATATTCGCAGTTAAATATATGCTAGCGATTTTATTGGCTTGGTATATATCTTCATATTTTGGTTTTGATAAGCCCTATTGGTCAATGATGACGGTCGCAATCATTGGCTATCCAGACCCATCATTAAGCTTGGCTAAAATGGTGGCACGGCTTGCGGGAAGTTTTATTGGCGTTATAGCAGTAACATTAATCGCTAATATTAGTATCAGTGACCACTGGCTGTTTACCGCCCTGATTATTATTTGGCTGTCAGTATGTTTATTTATGGCGCTGACCTCACGTTATATGATGCCTTATATGTTTTCACTTTCGGGGTATACTTCTGCAATTATTGCTTTTGGTACTTCAGTTTATCCATTGCCTATGACTATATTTAATTTGTCTCAAGAAAGGCTAATGGAGGTCATGATAGGTATCATTATTTATACATTTATTAGTTATGCTTTGCCAAATAGAACGAATAATCTACAAACAGTTCTACTGAAAAGAAAAATAAGTACGGATAGAAAAGATGTGTTATCAAGTGTGTTCAAAGGAAACTATGATAATACGATGAAAAATCTATCTATTATCATTGCTGATAGTATTGCCCATGATGAAGTGAGTAAATATGAAAGTCATTTTTTATCTTTTAAAAAGGCACACAGTAAGGTATTAAAATTACCTATGCTGGTCACTATATCTATTATTGGTTTAGTCGATCGAGCATTTTTACAGTATGAAAAATATAATCAAATATTAAGCTTGAAGAACAAGGTTGATAATCCCTCCACCTCTCAGTTTTATGTTTTTTTTGATTGGAAAGATGCTTTTTTAAATACATTAAGGTTAGTTGTAAGCCTAGTGATTAGTGTCATTTTTTGGCTTAATACTGGTTGGGAATATGGCTACATATTGCCTGTGCTAGTGAGTATTTCTTTTACTTTTGGGGTTACTATTCCCAATGCGAATAAGCTTGCTTTTATTGTATTTATTGTTGCTCTCTTGGTTATCGCACTTAGCTATGTATTGAAGTTTTTCTTTTTAATACAAGCATCAAGCTTTATGCAAGCAGCTTTGATTATGACCCCTGTTTTCATCCTTTTAGGTGTCCTGAAAACAGTCGGTAAATTAGCATTTTTGATTTCACATATTATGTGTATTTCATTAATATTTTTAATTAATTTTACTAATCCAATGAGCTTTGATTTTGTCTTTTTTGCTAATACAGCCATAGCACTTATTTTTTCTATCATTATAGTGATCTTGATGTTGTATATCATCCCATTGAGTAATACACAGCAAATAGAATCTCGTAAAGTTAATTTCATTTTACAGAAGATAAATACAATACCGTTAAATGAATTGGCTCTCATAAAAATCCGTAATACCTTACTAATGAATGTGAATTCATTATATGAACATAAAAATATTAACCAATTTTACGTGTTAATTGCATTGATTAGCCTATATGAATTATCCGAATCTGAGCAGGTAAGAAAGCTGATAGTAAGTATCATTAATGCAGTATCAATAAAAGATAATAAAGATAATATATTGAAATTTCTTAATGGTACTGAAAAATTTTATTCTGATATTAATGTAAAGTATGCCAAAGACGTTATTGGCTTGTTGTTATAACCATAAATATATGAGGTGGTCATGTTTGAATTATTAACTGCAATAGGTATTGGGTTAGTGGTATTGTTGCCATTATCAAATCCACTAACTACAGTTGCATTGTTTCTTGGTTTATCAGGTGGAATGACAATTGAGGCTCGTAAAAAAACTATAAAAATGACGCCTGTATATGTCTTTTTTATTATGTTGGCCTCATGGTATTCAGGGCAAGCGATCATGAATACCTTTGGTGTTACTATTCCTGGTTTGAGGATTGCAGGTGGTTTTATTGTTGCCTACATTGGTTTTCGTATGTTGTTTCCTATCGCTGAAAATAGCCGTAATGTTGAAGAGGGAAAAGCGGTAGATAATACATCTAGTATTGCATTTGTTCCTTTAGCTATGCCAAGTACTGCAGGGCCAGGTACTATAGCGATGATTATTAGTATGGCTTCATCAGTAATCACCAATGAAAGCGCTTACCCACATTGGGTTGTTATTGTCGCGCCACCGCTGGTATTTTTAATTTTTTCTGTGATCCTGTGGGCCAGTCTAAAAAGCTCAAATCTTATTATGAAGTTTTTTGGTAAAAGCGGTATTGATGCAATATCTAGGCTGATGGGATTTTTACTGGTTTGTATGGGCGTGCAGTTTATCATTACGGGTATAGGAGAACTCACACGTTCTGGTTTTTTTAGCTAGTTTTGATCAATGTTATCGTGTATTGCTCTGATTTAATATATAAATAACACCTTATTCAGCTCTTACTCCTCAACTGAATAAGGTGTTATAGCGTTTTATTTTTCATCGCCAGTCAACAAAGGTGATAAATTAATATCGAATAGTATTAATTATCTTTACCATCTCTAAATCCTTTTAGAATATACAAAAAATACATTAGTGAATATGTTATTACTTAATTTTTAAATATAGTTACTAACTATTTGAAATTACAACGCCTTTTCATATTTACATGAGAAGTGGATATAATTTAAATATAATGTTAAAAAACTATCTAACTACCTTTGTTAACGAGCCCGAAAATCATCATTCTTATTCCCCTACCAATAATCAACTATTCCCCATAAAAACTAATTACTTTTAGGTTTGTATTTAGCCCTGTAAACCCGTTTTTCATCATTAACACACTCCAAGGTAAACACTTCATCTATTGATCCGACTCTTACTTTAAAGTGTGTGCTGCTATCAACATCAATTACTGTTGGGTAGGCGTTACTGAAATTAGAAATTACAATCTTTGCTTATTGATTTACATTCATTAAATAGCATTTTAGAGCTATCAGACTTATCCAAAACGGGGGGCCGCTATTCGGGATTTTATTGGTAACGGTCATCTCTAATAGCTCTAAGGGAGTATAAACAACGGTAGGCTTCTCCTTAGCGATACCAAAAACTGGAATTAACATACATAACCATATTATTTTCTTTATATTTTTATATCCATTAATATTACCAATAAATGATTTAATCAAAATCGCTATCATGTTGAACGGACCTATTTTTTGTCTTATAAAAAGATATGGTCGACACTACTCGATTGTTATCCACTAGAAAACAGAAAGCACTGCGCCCTATGGTGTGTAAGAATCTCACGCTATCAGCTCTAATGTGAATATCTACCATATCAATGACTGGCTTCTCACACATTACAATTATACATATAAAGCCAGCCTTTTATCTTTACCAGCATATCTATATTTTATACGCCAATACTTAGAGCCATTCGGGGTAACTTCTAAATACATGGCTAAAGCCGCGACAGAAAAACCCATCAATTATCTACAAATATCTTTTCAGCAAGACTGATACAGTAAGTATTGATATCGTATTTGAAAGAGCACTAATTCACCACACTAATGATTACAATGGTAATTATAATGAAATCCATAGAATTCTAAATGATTATGGGTATTTTATTATTCAGGATAGAAGCATGAAAATGTTGCCCTATCGGGTGGAGAACAACACTTACGTGGTTTCCTCTTTGAATGCTTTCCAAACTGATTGAAATTGGAGCTATACGCAGTCCAATTCAGCAACAAATTGAAACTGTATTACAGCAATATGGCTTCAAACTTGTTTCCTCACAGTTTTTTTGTGAGGCACAACGTGTTTATGAAAACTTTTCTTCCCTAGAGCGAGATATTAGCGCTCGTACAAACCGCTCCATTTGCATGAGTTAGATAATAATGAAATTACCTTTTTAATGAATACATTAACCCCACTTATCCAGAATTATTAAATAATATTATTGGTATATTTGGGGCGCCAAAAAAATTATTGATTCTATTTACTTTTATTTCTAGCACTTCAAGAGACTCTATGACTATCCAATATTTCAGTCGCCATACATCGCAGTTATCTAATGACCAAAAAGAGGTTATCTACACTTTGTTATATCAAAGCTTTGACTGTGATTTTTCTCGAGATGACTTTCAGCATGCTTTAGGCGGCATGCATATTTTAGCTTACGACCAAAAACATGTTGTTGGCCACGTATCCATTGTTCAGCGCAATATGGCATTAGGTCATCACCCAGTCACTGTCGGTTATGTTGAAGCCATGGCAGTATTAGAAAGTTATCGCCGCCAAGGTATTGGTCGACAGCTCATGCAGGAAACCAACAAAATTATAGAAAACTGTTATCAACTCGGCTTACTTTCTGCATCTGAAGAGGGTTTTCCTCTATATCAATCAGCAGGATGGCATGTTTGGGAAGGAAAGCTGTATGAACTTAAACAAGGCTCTTATATTCATTCCATTGATGAAGAAGGCGGCGTTCTTGGGTGGACAAAAGATAAAACGATTGATTTTTCCCAACCACTCTATTGCGATTTTCGCAGTGGTGATCAGTGGTAACAGCTTGAAGATAATTTATAACGATACTGAGACTATCTATGAAAGAACAGAATATTTATGATAACCCCATTTTTTTTAAAAATTATCAAACATTAAGGGTCAATGATACGGGCCTTAATGGCATCATAGAAGAACCTGCATTAAGGGCTCTATTACCTGATTTAAAAGGTAAAATAATTCTCGATTTGGGATCTGGCTTTGGTGATTTTGCACGGTACGCACACAGCAAAGGGGCGAAAAAAGTTTACGGTATTGAGCTTTCAAGTAACATGATAGAACAAGCCAGAAAACTGACCCAAACCGATGATATTGAATATATTCATGCGTCAATGACTGACCCTATGACTTTCGATGAACGTTTTGACTTTATTATTTCCTCCCTCGCAATCCACTATATCGAAAACTTTAATCAGCTCGCAAGCGAAGCATATTCTCACCTCAAAGAGGGTGGGAAATTTGTATTCTCTGTGGAACATCCGATGTGTACCGCACATGCTTCTTCATTTATGAAAAATGAATCTGGTGAATTTATCTGTATGCCTGTCGATAATTATCAGAATGAGTCTATACGTCATACCTCATGGTTTGTCGATGACGTTATTAAATATCACCGAACAGTCGAAAGTTATATTATGGGATTACTCAATGTGGGATTTGTGATTGATGCTCTTAAAGAGCCTAAAGTCATCAATGAAGCCCTATTGGAAAAACCGGAAGCTGAAATTTTTAATCGATATTCACCTTTTTTAATTATTAGTGCACACCGTTTGTAATAGCAAAGTTGTAATATCCGCTCTGAGTTAAGTTAAGGTGTCCATCACGTAGGATCACCATCAAGGGGTTCACATGACGGCTTATAGAGCGGAGTTTTTTACATTGGAAGATGAACAAAGAAAGCGTAAAATCAGTTAACCCACTGAATTTTAGGCATAAAAATAGACATAATTTGAAGTCTACAGGATTCAATATAAAGACATACCTCATTAATTATAAACATTTTATATTCATTCAATTTCGTATCATGCTTCCAATTATGTCCCCTTTTTATTTTGTGACTCAAAAATTAAGAGGTTCAGGCTTCAGTTTTCCCAAAGCCACCAGCATTGCAAAATATCATCAATTGGTAATTTCATTGCAGATAATGAAATACCAACCGGAAATAGTTCTACTCGTGTTTTCCACGACTTCGTTTCAAACGGAACTGTAAAATTAACACCGGTACGACTTCAAATTTAATCAGCTATTAATCAATCTTATTTAAACTTTACTTTCAGGGTTTAGCTTGAACATGATGGTTGTTGATTCAAGGTCGCCATGAATTGATTGAGCGAATTCAGGGATTTCACCACTAACCTGCCATCCTAGAGAGGTATATAAGCTAACAGTTATTCCTTTGGTATTTGTATCTAATGTTAGAAGTGTCAATCCTGTTTCCCATGCTATTTGCTCAGCCGCTAGCATTAATCTCCTTGCGAGACCTTTGCGCCTGTAATCAGGTAATACCAATAATTTACAAATTTCTCCTCGGTGTTTGCCATTTGGCTTTGTACACAAATCAAGTCCAACAACACCAACGATTTTATTATCTACCTCTACTGAGATAAGTTTAAAATTGTTTGTTGATAAAGAGTGATTGACACCAACCCAATAATTTTTCATATCACCTATTTGATCTTTTGCGTCAGTATATCCAACACTAGCCCCACCAAGGACGCATCTATACAATAAATTGGTCAGCTCATCTATTTTGTTATCGCTTATTTTGTCACTATAACAACGTATAATCATATTTGCGCCTCAATAAGGGTCTCATTGCACAATAAGTTAGTAGATTAACTATGAATTAATTGAGCACACAAGTAACTAAAATTTTATAGATATATTTGAAACTCCTCGGTAACTTCGGAGCAGCTGAACTGGTCATCTTAAAGAGGAACAATGAAAGGTAGGTAACTAATTTGTGGGTTAGTCTAAAGATGTGAAATGTCCTCTTTAGATTTTCCGATTTCAAATCGGCTTATGATACTAACTTTTACTAAGCAGTAACTATCTGCGCCCCTGTTAGCTGATAGCCATTAAACCTCTGTAGCTTTATGAGTAAATTATTAAAATAATAGTTCGTAATTAATTGTTAAATATCAGGCTAAGAGGATATTATAATTTTAATTACGAACTATAGTAACTATTCTAAGAAAAATGAAACATCAATACTCCCTCGATAGCTTCCCGCTTTGATATTTCCATTATGACAAAGGTTGAAATATAATGTTTCTTTAGTGCTACTATTTGACATATTCCCTAACTTAATACGGTCATAATATGGAATAGCATTACCATTTCCATTTCTACAAATATCTGGGGTAGATGCTGCTCTTGAGGTTACAATATATGGCCTTTCTGTTGAATCCGCTGTATTGACACTAAGTGAGTCCAAGGCCATTCCAGCCAAATTTGTGCCTGAATTATTTCCCGAACTTGTTTCCCTATGTAATTGCTGATTAGCTGAAACTACCATTAAAAGCTTACCTGCTGTTACACAATTAATATGCATACTCGCAAGTTTAGTTTCAAGCAATTGATTCTGTTTTCTCCCCGCAAGTTGATTACCAAATTTAATATCAGTCGAGCTAAGAGGAGCCACGGTACAAGAATCTAATGCCTCAACACTTAAACACTCGTTATCTAAAAAGTAGGGGAATAAATGTGCCCACCCTGAGATTTTTCTATATAAATCAATTTTATATCCAAAAGCAATAGACTCACCAGGCAATAATTTATATCTGCCTTTAACCACTGAGGCATCTCCATTTATCGAATGCTATACGTGTAAACTCTTTAGCGCTTATTCATGAACTATAATCACGAAAATCTGAAAATTGACAGATATTTGCTACTCCATCATGCCAATTAGATATCATAGAATTCAGTTCTTTGTCATTTTCGATTGCGCCATTATCAATCTTGCTAGTTTTTTTATTTTATGGAAACGGTTATTAGGTAACTTATTGATATTTAAAAAGAGTGCTTGTTTTCACTGTGGAATTAATTCCCAGAGGACAAATTTGTCTTGCGGTTACTTTTGGTGGTTATTTGTTCACCCTGAATCCAAAAAGAGACCAGACGGAACATTAACGCCAAGCGTTAGAAAAATGCGAGTTGATTCTAACACAGCATGGAGAGCCGCACTTAAAAGAGCAGGAATAGAAAACTTCCGCTTTCATGATTTGCGGCATACATGGGCTAGCTGGTTAATTCTGTCTGGCGTCCCGCTTTCAGCACTTCAAGAAATGGGCGGATGGGAAAGCATAGAAATGGTCAGAAGATATGCACATCTTGCACCTAATCATTTAAGTGAACACGCTAGACATATTGATACTATTTTTGATGATAACGGCACAATTACGACACAAGGAGGAAATCAAGCAGGATTCAAATTGGCATAACTCATTGATTTTAAATGGTACGCCCTACAGGATTCGAACCTGTGACCTACGGCTTAGAAGGCCGTTGCTCTATCCAACTGAGCTAAGGGCGCATTGATAATGCAGGTAGCCTATATGGCTGATGGCGTTGAATTATACGGTTGCTGAGCGCCGAGTCAATGGCTTTTCGCTACTAAAATTACTAGATGCTCAATTTATGTAACAGTTTGAACTGACAATAGTGTGAAGTTCTGACAAAATAGAGATATTACCGTGTCTCATATATGGATTAAGTTACAGATGTTAGCAAAAATTATTGATGGGAAAACGATTGCGCAGACAATTAGGCAAGAAGTTGCCCAAAAAGTACAGTTACGTTTAGAACAAGGAAAACGTGCTCCAGGGCTTGCCGTTATTTTAGTCGGTGCCAACCCTGCCTCGCAAATCTATGTTGGCAGTAAGCGTCGTGCTTGTGAAGAAGTCGGTTTTATTTCGCGTTCCTATGATTTACCTGATACAACGTCAGAAGCGGAATTACTAAAACTGATTGACGATTTAAACCAAGATACCCAAATTGATGGGATCTTAGTTCAATTGCCATTACCTGCGGGCATTGATAACGTTAAAGTTATTGAACGCATTCATCCAGACAAAGATGTTGATGGCTTCCACCCCTACAATGTCGGTCGCCTTTGCCAGCGAGCACCTCGCTTACGCCCTTGCACACCAAGGGGCATCGTTACGTTGCTAGAACGCTATAATATCAATACACACGGTTTAAATGCCGTTATTATTGGCGCATCTAACATCGTTGGTCGCCCAATGAGCCTAGAGCTACTATTAGCAGGTTGCACCACAACCGTTACCCATCGTTTTACCCAAGACTTAGAACAACATGTGCGCAATGCGGACTTACTTGTTGTTGCGGTTGGTAAGCCTAATTTTATTCCAGGAGAGTGGATTAAACCTGGTGCTATCGTTGTTGATGTTGGTATTAACCGTTTAGAAAATGGTAAAGTAACAGGGGATATTGATTTTGATGAGGCGTCAAAACGCGCATCTTGGATAACCCCCGTTCCCGGTGGAGTTGGGCCAATGACCGTAGCAACCCTGATTCAAAACACGTTACAAGCGTGTGAAGAGTACCACGATATTTAATGTAATCTGGAGCAACAATGGAAATTTTCAATCTTGATGGGCATCCGCACGTCGAACTGTGCGATTTGCTAAAAATTCAAGGCTGGGCTGAAAGTGGCGCAATGGCTAAGGCAATGATTGCTGATGGCTTAGTACAAGTCGACGGCCTCGTTGAAACACGTAAACGCTGCAAAATTTTGGCTGGAAAAACCGTTTCAATGGGTAGTGAAACAGTCAGAGTTGAAGAATAGTTTATTTGGGTAAGCTGAGCCAGTCAGCTTACCCACCTCCCTCTTTACCCCCCATCATAACACCCCTTTATCTGTTAGCTCATTTCCAAGTAAACCATCAACAATTTATTTTGAGATATTTTTTATCCCCTGCCTTTTTAAAAAAACATTATTCTTTGTTTTTGATAAGAAAACAATTTCAGCAACACTTCAGCTCGCAATAAAACTCTCCTTATAAAACGTATTTATTTAAGTTAAAAAGTTTAACTTAGATCTCAATTTCAACATAATTTTCTTCTATTCCATAGACAAGACTAAACGATTCAGCTATCGTTGTTAACGATAACATGATTAACAAGCAATCAGATCTGCTCGTAAGCATTCTTTCTGGCTGGTCCGGTTATCACTAAATAATCAGGAGAAATTATGTTTAGCCTATCAATTAATGATATCCATCTTGCTGCATCAGCAACTGACAAAAAGAGTGCCATTGAACAAGTGGCTCTAGCATTAGAAAACTCAGGTTATGTTAAAAGTGGTTATGTACAAGGGATGCTTAATCGAGAACTGCAAGCCCCCACTTTTTTAGGCAATGGGATTGCTATTCCTCATGGGACAACAGACACTCGAGACCAAGTATTAAAAACGGGTTTCTCTGTATTCCAATTTCCTCATGGTGTTGAATGGGGCGATGGGCAAACTGCTTACATTGTCATTGGTATTGCAGCTCAATCTAATGAACATTTAGAATTGCTTCGCCAATTGACCCACGTTATTAGTGATGAAAATATTGCGCAAGCAATGGTAAAGGCAAATACACCTAAAGCACTAAAGCAATTATTAATGGGAGAAAGCCAAATTCAGCCATTAAAATTTGACGATACGATGGTTACTATTAATGCCCATGCAGATAATATTAATACACTGAAAATACAAAATATTATTAACCTACAAAATGCCCAAATAGTGAGTACTGACTTTATTACGCAAGTGCTCACTGAAACACCTTATTACCTTGGACAAGGTATTTGGCTAAGTGATAGCCCTGTTGGGAACATTCAAAATGGTATTGCGTTATCGGTCGCCAAAAACACCTTTCATTTTCAAGAGCATCCAGTCAAAGCCTTAATCACCATTTCTTATGCGAATAACCAAGTTGAGTCATTTCTATCAAAAGTAAGTCAGTTATTACAAAACCAACAAATCAGTCATATTTTAAAAAATGATAACGTTAACTCTTTAGTTTCACGCTTTACAAATGAACAAAACACAAACTCCCCTTCCCCCTCCGATTCACTTATAGAACCAAGCCAGTCTGGGATCACTCAAGATTTTACCATTATGAATCCACATGGCTTGCATACTCGTCCAAGTACCCTGTTAGTCAGCACTATTAAAAAATTCGAAAGCACAATCACCGTCAGTAACCTTGATGGGACAGCAGTACCTGTTAATGGGCGTAGTTTAATGAAAATAGTCAGTTTAGGCGCTAAATGTGGCCATCGTTTACGAATTCACGCAGAAGGAGTTGATGCACAGCAAGCGATAAGCACGATTGGCGAAGCCATTAATTCCGGACTTGGAGAACAAATTCCATGAGTAGAAGAGTTGCAACTATCACTTTAAACCCAGCTTATGACTTAGTTGGTCTGTTAACTGATATCCATCGTGGTGATGTGAATTTAGTTAAAACTGCAGGTCTTCACGCAGCAGGAAAAGGGATCAATGTCGCCAAAGTACTTAAAAATTTAGATATTGATGTCACCGTCGGTGGTTTTTTAGGAAAAGAAAACCAAGATGGCTTTCAAAAAGTCTTTAGTGAAACGGGTATCGCGAATCGCTTCCAAGTCGTTGAAGGACGTACACGAATTAATGTGAAACTCACAGAGCAAGCTGGGTCTGTGACTGATTTCAATTTTTCAGGTTTTAGCATTACCAAAGCAGATTGGCAGCGTTTCGTAACAGACTCACTAAGCTGGGCTGGGCAATTCGATATGATTTGTGTTAGCGGAAGTTTACCTCAAGGCGTCGACTTAAATGATTTTACCCAATGGATGCGCCGCCTGCGTGAACAATGCATGTGTGTGATTTTTGATAGTAGCCGCGAAGCCTTTGTCGCAGGCTTAAAAGCATTACCTTGGCTAGTCAAACCCAATCACCGTGAATTAGAAATTTGGGCAGGCAGAGCACTATCTACCCATCAAGAAATTGTTGAGGCCGCGAATCAGCTCCGGCAGCAAGGTATTGCCCATGTTGTCGTTTCTTTAGGTGAAGAAGGTGCTATGTGGGTTAACGCATCAGGGGCTTGGTTTGCAAAACCACCTAAATGCGAAGTTATCAGTACTGTTGGTGCCGGAGACTCCATGGTTGGCGGGCTAATCTATGGCTTATTAATGAGCCAAACTAGTGAACATACCTTACGTCTTGCTACAGCGGTATCCGCACTCGCAGTCTCACAACCTAATGTCGGTGTTACTAACAGAGCTCAACTTGCACGCATGATGGCTCAAATTGACTTACAGCCGTTTACAGTAGAATAAGGGTAAACATGATGAAAATACTAATCGCTCCGAGTCATCAACAAGGTCCTGCTATTGTCTGGCTGGCTATTGATGCCTTAAAAAAAATATCTGCTAGCCAAAATATTACGTTTACAGAACAACTTTCAGATGCCGATATTATCATTTGTTTTGAAAATCAACTACCTGATAACTTTACTTGCATTGATAAAAAAGTTTATTTTGGCCTTCCTGAACACGCAATTAGGCAACCTGCTGAATTTCTTTCAGCAGCTCTTAGCCAAGCTATATTCTTAACAGAAAATGCTTCAGCACCTTCTCATTCATCTCCTCTATCTGTTCTGGCAGTTACCGCCTGCCCTACAGGGGTTGCACATACCTATATGTCAGCAGAAGCTCTTGAAACTGAAGCCAAAAAACGTGGCTGGCATATAAAAGTAGAAACTCGAGGTTCCGTCGGTGTAGGAAACGAAATTACACCAGAAGAAATAGAACGAGCCGATCTTGTTATCGTCGCGGCAGACATTGAAGTCAATGTTGATAAATTTGCGGGGAAAAAAATGTACCGCACCTCCACCAGTGCGGCATTGAAAAAAACAGCTCAAGTAATGGATAAAGCTATAGAAGAAGCGAGTCTATTCACGCCACAATGTGGAACCCCCTCCTCGCAATCACATAAAACCAATGAAAAACGTGGAATATATAAACACTTACTCACTGGAGTGTCTTATATGCTTCCGATGGTTGTTGCCGGAGGTCTGTGCACCGCACTGTCATTTGCTTTTGGTTTGGACGCTTCCAACATTGAAGGGTCACTGGCTTGGGCACTTAGCCTAATTGGTGGACAAACAGCTCTCGCGTTGATGGTGCCAGTGCTATCCGGTTATATCGCCTACTCTATTGCTGATAGGACTGGTTTAACGCCAGGTCTAGTCGGCGGTGTACTTGCAACCACTTTAGGTGCTGGGTTCTTAGGTGGGATTATTTCTGGCTTCCTTGCGGGTTACAGTGCTCATTTTATTAGTACTCGATTAAAATTACCGCAAACAATGGAGGCACTAAAACCAATTTTAATCGTGCCACTAATTTCTACCTTAGTGACCGGCCTAGCCATGATCTATGTAATAGGGCATCCCGTCGCTTGGTTAATGGATTGGCTAACAAACTGGCTAAATACGATGGGAACCACCAATGCCGTGATCTTAGGGGCGATTCTCGGTGCAATGATGTGCACTGACATGGGAGGCCCGGTCAATAAAGCTGCCTATGCTTTTGGTGTGGGACTGTTAAGTTCACAAACTTATGCGCCAATGGCAGCGATTATGGCAGCAGGAATGGTTCCCCCTCTAGCAATGGGTATTGCAACCTTTTTGGCTCGTCATAAATTTGTTCCAGCAGAACGTGAGGCAGGCAAAGCTTCATTTGTTCTAGGATTATGCTTTATTTCTGAAGGAGCCATTCCCTTTGCAGCAAAAGACCCTATCCGTGTTCTCCCTGTTTGTATCATTGGTGGCGCAATAACTGGAGCGTTATCCATGTACTTTGGTATTCAGTTGATGGCACCTCACGGGGGTCTATTTGTGCTGTTAATACCCGGAGCCATTAATCATGTATTGATGTATTTATTCGCGATAGTAGTTGGCACAGTGGTTTCAGGTGTGCTTTATGCCATTGTCAAAAAAGCAACCCCTAAAGAAGCTCAACAAGAAATGGCAAGTATCGCTTAGTCATACCAATTTAAGTTCCATTCCTAGTCCCTGTTGGTAGTCTTATTCCCCCCTTAATTGGGGGGCTTTTATCTAGAACAAAATAAAAACGGTTAGATATCACTACCTAACCGCTTAAATATCTAACGCTTTATTTTTAACTCAATTTATATTTGAAATTAACACTTATTAATACACTAAATAGTTCGTGTTGTGGCTAGGCGCCGAACGCGGATAACTTGGGGAGCACACAAAAGTATGTGACCCAAGTAGCCAAGTGATGGCAACACCGCTACAGCGTGAAGTTGACTCTTATTAATACGCTAAATAGTTCGTGTTGTGGCTAGGCACCGAACGCGGATAACTTGGGGAGCATACAAAGGTATGTGACCCAAGTAGCCAAGTGATGGCAACACCGCCACAGCGTGAAATTAACACTTATTAATACGCTAAATAGTTCGTATTGTGGCTAGGCACCGAAAGCGGATAACTCGGGGAGCATACAAAGGTATGTGACCCAAGTAGCCAAGTGATGGCAACACCGCCACAGCGTGAAATTAACACTTATTAATACGCTAAATAGTTCGCGTTGTGGCTAGGCGCCGAACGCGGATAACTTGGGGAGCATACAAAAGTATGTGACCCAAGTAGCCAAGTGTGGCAACACCGCCACAGCGCGAAATATGACGCGTATTATTTGCGACGCCACGTAGTGCCAGCCGCACCATCCTCCAACACTACCCCCATTGCAGTAAGTTCATCACGCGCCGCATCCGCTTGTGCCCAATCTTTATTCTGACGCGCATCTAAACGTTGTTGAATTAATGCCTCAATTTTTGCCACTTCCCCATCATCTTCAGTCTGTGCGCCACCTTTTAGGAAGCTTTCTGGGTCTTGTTCTAACAAACCTAGAACACCGGCTAGCTCACGAAGTTGTGCCGCCATCCCATTGGCCGCTGACATATCTTCTGATTTCAAGCGGTTTACTTCACGCACCATATCAAACAATACAGAATAGGCTTCTGGAGTATTAAAATCGTCATTCATCGCTTCAATAAAACGAGCTTTAAATTCTTCACCGCCAGCTGGTACAGCTGATTTATCGGTGCCTCGTAATGCGGTATACATGCGCTCAAGTGCTGTACGAGCCTGCTTTAAATTTTCTTCGGTATAATTGAGTTGGCTACGATAATGACCAGATAACAAGAAATAACGTACCGTTTCTGCATCGTAATACTCAAGCACATCACGAATAGTAAAAAAGTTATTGAGAGATTTAGACATTTTCTCTCTATCAACCATCACCATCCCTGAGTGCATCCAATAATTAACATATGGGCCATCATGGGCACAGGTAGATTGTGCAATTTCGTTTTCATGGTGTGGGAACATTAAGTCAGAGCCCCCACCGTGAATATCAAAATGGTTACCTAACGTTTTGCTATTCATCGCGGAACATTCAATATGCCAGCCTGGGCGACCTAAACCCCAAGGTGACTCCCAACTAGGTTCACCTTGTTTGGACATTTTCCACAACACAAAATCCATTGGATTTCGTTTAACATCCGCAACTTCAACGCGTGCACCCGCTTGCAGTTGTTCTAAATCTTGGCGCGACAATAAGCCATAATTCGGGTCAGTTTTTACCTCAAACATGACATCGCCATTACCTGCAACATACGCGTGTCCACGTTCAATTAAACTTTGGGTTAATTCAATAATTTCACTAATATGACGTGTTGCACGTGGCTCGCTGTCTGGGCGCAAGATATTTAAAGCATCGAAATCTTTATGCATTTCAGCCAGCATACGCGTTGTCAGCGCTTCAACGCTTTCATTATTTTCCGCCGCACGTTTAATGATTTTATCGTCAATATCAGTCACATTACGAACATAATTCAAGTCATAACCTAAATAACGTAAATAACGGCTAATTGCATCAAACGCTACAAATGTACGGCCATGACCGATATGACACAAGTCGTAGATAGTGATGCCACACACATACATCCCAATCTTACCTGCGTGGATGGGCTTAAACTCTTCTTTTTGGCGACTTAGTGTATTAAAAATTTGCAGCATCTGAACTTTTCCATTTTATTTGAAAAATGATTATCGATTTCTATCGATAAAATATCATGTTATTGAACCCCGTTCACCTTAAGAATGCAAGGGTTTAACCTACCTTTACTATCGGTTTTTTCATTGTATTTAAGACGCACCTATTATGCTATAAAACAGCTACAATGCGTACTGCTGCTTCAAGTCAGGTTTTATCTGTGATATAAACTTGCTGATCTCAACGCTTTCGCAAGATAGCGCATAAAAAACAATTATTCAGGATAGCTATTATGGTTACATTTCATACCAATCACGGTGACATTGTTATCAAAACCTTTGACGATAAAGCCCCCGTCACAGTCGAAAACTTTTTAACTTATTGTCGTGAAGGTTTCTACAATAATACCATTTTCCATCGTGTTATTAATGGTTTCATGATCCAAGGTGGTGGTTTTGAGCCCGGCATGGAACAAAAAAACACTAAAGCTCCTATCAAAAATGAAGCTAACAACGGTGTCAAAAACAGCCGTGGTACATTAGCAATGGCTCGTACCAACGACCCACATTCTGCAACCGCACAATTTTTTATTAACGTTGTTGATAATGACTTCTTAAACTTCCGCTCAGAGCGCCCTGATGGCTGGGGTTACTGCGTATTTGCAGAGGTTGTTGAAGGCATGGACGTTGTCGACAAAATCAAAGGGGTATCGACTGGTCGCAGTGGGTTCCACCAAGACGTTCCTCGTGAAGATGTAATCATTGAGAAAGTGACAGTTAGCGAGTAAGCCTGAGCGCATGTCCACTTATATCATTGCAGATTTGCATTTGAGTGAAGATGAACCGGCGATCACCGCCGGTTTTATTAATTTTATTCAACAGCAAGCCATCCACGCCGATAGCCTGTATATCCTCGGTGATTTTTTTAATTATTGGGTGGGTGATGATGATCAAGGCCCGCTTCATCAACTTGTTGCTAACGAATTAAAAACACTGACAAGTCAGGGAGTCCCTTGCTATTTCATTCACGGAAATCGGGATTTTTTGATGGGTAAACGTTACGCCAAACAATGTGGCATGACTATTTTGCCCCAAGAAACATTGCTGGAACTTTATGGTAATCGCATTTTGATTTTACACGGTGATACTTTATGCACTGATGACGCCGCTTATCAAAACTACCGTAAAAAAGTCCATACTCCATGGGTTCAACGTATTTTTCTTGCACTTCCCTTATTTATTCGCCGCCGCATTGCCCAAAAAATGCGCCAAAATAGCCAGTATGCAAGCAGTATGAAAGCAGAATCCATCATGGATGTTAATCCTCAAGCGGTTATTGACGCACTAAAAAGGCACCAAGCCCAATGGATGATCCACGGTCATACCCACCGCCCTGCTATTCATGAAATCAATATTGGTGGTAAAGTTCATTTTCGTGGCGTGTTAGGTGCATGGCATCATGAAGGTTCTGCCTTTGTTATCAATCAACAAGGTATCGAACTCATTTTCTTCCCATTCGAATAACGCTTCTGCAACTTCTTGGTTGTAAACACAACTGATTGCCTATTTATTAATCACGCAAACGTTTTCCTTGCTGCTTTGTCGTGATATGATCGGCACAATTCAATTCTCCGCCTTCGGGTGACGTTTTTTTCAATACAGGAAAGCACCAAATGACCGCCCAAGCTTCTGATCAATCTGCGGCAAAAATCGCCATTGTTATGGGTTCGAAAAGTGACTGGACAACCATGCAGCATGCTGCTGATGTGTTAACCGAGCTCCAACTCCCTTTTCATGTCGAAATAGTCTCAGCACACCGCACCCCAGACAAACTGTTTTCTTTCGCTGAAAATGCGAAAGAAAATGGCTTTGATGTGATTATTGCCGGTGCTGGCGGAGCCGCTCATTTACCGGGTATGTTAGCAGCGAAAACCTTAGTTCCTGTATTTGGCGTTCCTGTACAAAGTGCTGCACTCAGTGGCGTCGATAGCCTCTATTCTATCGTACAAATGCCCAAAGGGGTCCCCGTTGGGACCTTAGCTATAGGCAAAGCAGGCGCTGCCAATGCGGCTTTATTAGCCGCTCAAGTACTCGCAATCAGTGACTCCGTCGTTTTCAATCGCCTCGCTGCATGGCGTGCGACGCAAACTGATGATGTGTTAAACAACCCAGATCCGAGGGAAGCCTAATGAAGCCCGTCTGCGTTCTTGGTAATGGCCAATTAGGCCGAATGCTTCGCCAAGCGGGCGAGCCATTAGGTATCGCTGTTTTTCCTGTTGGCCTTGATGCGGAACCTGAGGCGGTTCCTTATCAACAAAGCGTGATCACTGCGGAAATTGAACGCTGGCCTGAAACCCCATTAACAAAAGAACTCGCACGTCATAACGCTTTTATTAATCGTGATATTTTTCCACGCCTAGCGGATAGGTTCCCACAAAAAAGCCTATTTGATAGCTTGCAGCTTGCAACGGCGCCTTGGGCACGGCTTGAGTCACCAGAACAATGGCCTGAGCTATTCGCTACGTTAGGGGACTTTCTCATCGTCAAGCGTAGAACTGGCGGTTACGATGGCCGAGGGCAATGGAGAGTGCGCCCCGGCGATGAAACTCAATTGCCCGCAGAAATTTATGGTGAGTGCATCGTTGAGCAAGGCATTCCCTTTGATGGCGAAGTGTCTGTGATTGGCTCACGCAACCAAGCAGGGGAGTCCGTTTTCTACCCAATCACCCATAACCTTCATCAAGAAGGGATCTTGCGTACCAGCGTCGCTTTCCCTAAATCTGCTACTCCATTACAAGCGCAAGCGCAGGCGATGTTAAGTGCAGTCATGGATGAATTAGGTTATATCGGTGTCATGGCAATGGAATGTTTCGTGGTTGGCGATAACTTACTTATCAATGAGATTGCCCCTCGCGTTCATAATAGTGGGCATTGGACTCAAAACGGTGCCTCCATTAGCCAATTCGAATTACATTTAAGGGCAATTTTAAACTTGCCGATGCCATCCCCTGAGGTTTATAGCCCTGCGGTTATGGTCAACCTTATTGGCACTAATATCAACCTTGACTGGCTTAAACTACCGCTTATTCACCTACACTGGTATGAAAAAGAAGTACGCCCTGCCCGTAAAGTTGGTCATTTAAATTTAGCCCATAATGATTACCAGCAACTTATTTCAACCCTTAATAGCCTAATTCCGCTTTTACCAAATGAGTACAAAAGTGGCATTGAGTGGGCAAATGCAAAATTAGACTGGCACTCTCAGCAATAAATAGCGAAAATAACGCTTAATCGATGCCCGAACATGTTTTCGGGCATTCTGCTATTTTTGGCCGTCACCCAATCAATACGTATCCTGGTTTCAAGGTGTGCGGCATTACCGGAGTTAATATGTCCTCGCAGCCTTTTAGTCCGCTTTATCAATGGTGCATTCTCATCCTTTTAGGGCTGGTTTACTTTTTAGCCACCGCAACAACCTTTACCTCTTTGGGTGTGGTACTACCGGAGATGATAAGCGAACTTAAATGGAGCTGGAGCGAAGCAGGCTTCGGTTTTACTTTACTCGGGTTAACCTGTGGTCTCGCCAGTTTTCTCCCTTCACTTCTTATCCGTAAAATGGGGGTACGCACCACTTTACTGTTGGGAACATTGGTCTTTATCACGGGTTTTTATAACTTATACTCCACACATACCATCAGTACTTATTTTCTTGGCACTGCACTAATTGGGATAGGTTTTACCCTACTGGCTACCGTTCCAGGGACTTATGTCCTCTCACGGTTATTTGAAAAACAATCTCTCGCCTTTGGGATGTATTTCACCATAGGCGGGTTAGGTGGCGTAGCAGGCCCATGGATCTACTTTTATGCCTCTAATCAGCTCGGCTCATGGCGTATGCATTGGGTACTTTGCGCCGTTTACCTGAGCATTGTTACTTTAATCACGATTTTTATGTTGCGCGAAGGCAAACAAGAACAAGCTCATGCAAAAAAAGTGATGCAAAAACAAGTGAGTGATGCCAATAAACCCATTTATCGTACTGCTGAAGTATGGACTGTCGGCAGAGCACTGCGTACATGGCAATTTTATTTAATTGCAGCAACCTACACCTCTTTTTTATGGTGTGGCATTACTGTCAACAGCTTTGCCGTGGCACATATTGAAGAGCGCGGGTTTGGTATGACCGTTGCAGTTTCATTACTTAGTACAATGGCATTTGTTAATGCATTCTCAAGGTTTATTGGTGGAGCTGCTGGTGAATGGTTAGAACCTAAAAAACTATTAATTGGTAGTCTAATCATTATGGTACTTGGCGTGGTTTTCCTAAGCATTGCGACATCTTGGTTATGGCTCATTTTATTCGTACTGTGTGTCGGTGTTGGGTATGGTATGACCTTCCTTGCATCGAGTGTTCTGCTGTCTAACTATTTTGGTCGTGGCCCTTATTTAGAATTGTTTTCCGTGGTAAATTTAATTTCTACTATTGCCTGTTTGGCCCCTTTTATCGCCGGCGCAATAAAAGATTTTACAGGCAGCTTCACCCCAGCATTTTTAATTATTGCTGCCCCTGTTGTCGTTATTTTACTGCTAACATTGATGATGAAGCCCCCTGTACTCAATACCCAATAAAAAATCCCGAGACTCTAGCTCGGGAAAGATTAAAACCAAGGGAAAATAAGCTAAAAGACCAGATATTGGATCAACACATGCGTATCAGTTTATGCCACCCAACATCGTGTTAAAGTGGCATAAAATAAATTAAGGTTTTAGTAACTCAGGGACTTTCAGTAAAATAAATTCGTTGTCATCCGCTTTATTAGGGTCACGGCTCGATGAGAATGGGAAATTATTGTCATTCCCCACAATAATATGTTCATCATCCACAATATCCACATTTTCAATAGTAAAGAATGGGAAGGTAAATACGCCCTCGTTTAACGCCTTTCTTGCTTGGTTATTCGGGTCTTTAATCTGCATCAAATCTATATATGCTTGCTTATCGACCGCACCGCCTACATTTTTATCCGAGAACTCAATGCGATATACGCGTTTAAATTTCGCTAAATGACTAAAACAATTTTCAGTCTTACTACTACCCGCTGCACATGCCTTGTCAGCTGTCCCTTCGCCATTATCACGCTCAATAATTAAACCGTGGGTATCATCAATTAAATTGAAATCACCAATCGCATTTTGGTTATCTTCAAAGACATACAACCAACTTCTGCCTGTCCAACCTTGTTTCTTGACATCAAATTCCAAAATGCGAGCGGCTCGCTTACCATCCACACTTTCATAGTCTTGCTTTTTATCGTCCCAAATTGCCCCTTCTAGCATCGGATATAATTTTGAGCCATCCGGTGATGATGCCATCCCTTCGAAACCTTTTGAGCGATTAACTTGAAAAGCCACTGTATCAGATGGTTTGCCTGGTGTTGTTACTTGGTAGTGATCTGGAGAAATCACTTTTCCCCCATTCACTTGGGTTTCAAACAATGCCAAGACTTTACCATCAAGGTCCATCTTGATTAAATAAGGGCCAAATTCATCACCTACCCATAACGCACCATCAGCAAACTGAAAGCTTTCTGGGTCGAAATCACTCCCCGTCAAATAACGTTCTTTTGAGTCTTCATTAATAATATGAAAAGGAATAATTTTATTTGGGTCATGGAAGAAAACGGTTTTCAATGGTGTCGTTTTACCTGATTTAAAATCAATATCATATTGCGTGATATATAACATAGAATCTGGTGAATTTACTTTGTTACCAAAGCCGTTATCAGTCAAAACCCAATAAGTACCATCAGCCATATGCTTGATACCTGAATGACCTTGCCGCGGTTGACCTTTAATTGGAATAGACATCCCTGTTGGTCGATCAGCAGATTTACCTTCGACTTTACCGAGAGTATCAACACGAGTCCCCGTAGTAAATTTACCGCTAACTTGTAAACCTGAAGGCGCATTGTGTGGCGCTGAAACCGTTGAATCAACAGGCAAAATAGAATGCCCAGCCAGCGTTGCTGGTACTTCCTGTTGAGCGAACCCTGAAATGCTAAAAGTAATTAAACTTGCCAACAAAGATAAAGAACCGAACTTACGCTTAATAGAATTGTTATATTGCATTGTTATATTTCCACTGTATGACCATCAATAATAGACAGCGGAATCATAACTATAGTGAATGACAATTTTGTGATGAATTAAAGACAGTTATTTGACTAGAGACACCAACAAACGGCCTGCTATGATTAAGGGCAAGCAAACAGCACTCATACTTGCCCCTTTATTTAAGTTAACTTTTAGCATTACAGACCGCCTAACGCTAAAAATCACCCTGTTAACTATTTGGTAGCCGCCTGTGCTGGTTTCCTGTTCCAACCAGACGCAGCCCCAGCCACCCGCCACAAATAGATAACAATAAGGCGGCACTTAAAGGGAGTAATACCCACATACGCCACTCGGGTTGCCATGGAAAATCAAATACTTTACTTTGCAGTAACCATAACGCGATTTCTGCGCCAAATGCAGCCGCAAGACCCGCCATTAAACCAAGTAAAGCAAATTCACTCCACAGTGTTCTTCGCATCAGTTTTTTACTTGCACCGAGGGTGCGATAAACAACCAACTCACGTTCGCGCTGACTCATTCCCACTTGGATCTGCGCTAATAGCAACAGTATTCCACAGAAGATAACCAACACAACCATTACTTCAAGAGCTTGGCTGACTTGCTGAAGAATTTGCTGGATCTGTGTGATAATCGCCCCAGTATCAAGGACATTAATAGTTGGATACTGACGACTAAGTTGTGTCAATAACTGACCATCGCCTTCGTAATGGAAGCTACTTAGCCAAGTTGCTGGCATGGCCGATAACGTTTCTTCTGAAAAAATAAAATAGAAGTTTGGCCGTAAACTTTCCCAATCAACAGTACGAATACTGCTTACTGTTGCCGAAAACACCTGAGCACCTGCGTTAAAAGTAAGTTTATCGCCGATTTTTAAACCTAGCTCTTTAACCACCGTCTGTTCAATTGAAACTTCACCCGCTTTAGGTGGCCACGTCCCTTCATCAACTACATTCGCAGGGGCTAATTCCGATTGCCATGTTAAACTTAATTCACGCCTAACCGTATTATTATTGGGATCTCGCTCATCTGCCCATTCAATAGCAGATTGATCGTTAATATCCGTTAAGCGTGCAAGTACCACAGGGTTAAACTCTGTCGGTTTAACTTGGTACTGTGCAAGTAATTTTGTCACAGGCTCAAGCTGTGAGTGATTCATGTTGATCAAAAAATAATTAGGGCTATCCGCAGGAAGTTGCTGCTGCCAACGATCAAGAAGATCACCGCGCACTAAGATCAATAACGCCAATAACATAAACGATAATGAAAATGCACTCATCTGAGTAATCGTTTGTAGTGGTTGCCTTAGTAACCGGCTCACAGAAAGACGTAAGCTAAGCTGGCGGAATTTAATATGTCGAAGCCCCCATAGCCCTAGCCAACCAATTAAAGCCAATAAAATAGCAACAACCACAATCCCTGCTAGAATCGACCATAACAGTGGGTTTACCCCCGCAAAGATAAATAAACCACCAACAACAATGAATACTACGATAGGTAAATAATAATATAGTGGCCAAACAGGAGACTGAGCATCATCCCGTAATACCCTTGAAGGCTGAGTTGCCATAAGTTGGTAATAAGGCCGGCTACCAACAATAATAGCAATAATAAATAGGGTACCTACAGCCCAAACCCAAGGCATTAAGCTTGCTGATGGAAGTTCTTTCGGTAACATGGCCCCAAGGATTTGCATTAAAATGCCTTCAAAAGCCAACCCTAATAATGAGCCGAGTAGTGCCGCAGCAATTAAGATCACCAACCATTGGCCAATAATCCATTTCCGTAACGCATTTCGCCCTGCACCTAAGGTTTTAAGCACTGCTATTAACTGGTGACGGCTGCGACAATAATGGGTCATAGAAACCACTACCGCGGCAATGGCTAACAATAAGGTTAATAAAACTGACAGTAACAAGAACTGTTGCGCCCGCTGGAAGGTTTTTCCGACCGCCCCGTTATTCTCACTTAAAGTATACCAACGTTGGTCACTTCGGAGCTGTTGATCAAATTTTTGTTGAAAACTGCTGACCATGTCGGTATCACCAGCAAACATATCGCGATATGTTAAACGGCTCCCCAATTGAATTGCCCCTGTTAATGGTGCATCTTCAATCGCAATTAATACCCTTGGCGCTATTTGAAATGGATTAAAACCGCTATCAGGTTCTTGGAGCAATTTACCTGAAATTTTAAGTGTGGCATCACCAATATCGAGGCTATCTCCAACTTTAAGTCCCAATAACTCAAGTAGCCGTGGTGCAACTAAAACCTGCCCTTGTCTAGGCTGTAAGCCTTCAGGTTCAGTTACTAACCCACCATAGAGTGGGTAAGCGTTATCTGCGGCTTTGACTAGTACCAGTTGCGGCCTTGCATCTTCATCTTCGGTTGCATATGCCATCGTCGAAAATGAAATCTGCTGGCTCAGCTGTAGCCCTGTATTTTTCGCTTCTTGCAACCATTTTGGGTCAGCGGGGTGTGAAGAACGTAAAACTAAATCACCAGCCAGTAACTCACGGCTTTGGTAACTCATACTATTTTCAATACGATCACTAATGCGCCCCAACGCTAATACGCAGGCAACAGCAAGCGTCAATGCAAGCCAAACAATAAGTAGCGATGGTGTTTTCCATTCACGCCAAAACCAACGCCAAATCATATTTCTTCCCTCAATTGCCCATCAACTAACCGTAAACGACGCTGGCAACGAGCGGCTAATTCGTTATCATGAGTGACTAAAATTAAGGTTGTGCCATGGTCTTTATTCATAGCAAATAATAAATCAGCAATTTTATCCCCAGTATGGCGGTCTAAATTCCCCGTTGGCTCATCTGCAAACAAAATTTTCGGGCGCCCATTAAAAGCGCGAGCTAATGCAACCCGTTGCTGCTCCCCTCCTGAAAGCTGAGCCGGCATATGATTAAGGCGTTTCCCTAGCCCTAATTCAGCCAGTAAATCAGCGGCTTGTTGGTAGCTTTTTGATTCAGATTCACCACGTAATAAGGCAGGTAGCTGCACGTTTTCAACCGCATTTAATGTTGGAATAAGCATAAAAGACTGGAAAACAAAACCGACACTTTCAGCACGTAAACGCGCACGTTGTTCTTCATCCATACGGGTTAGCTCTTGCCCTAGTAAACTAACCGTGCCACTAGAACCATCATCTAAGCCTGCGATGATCCCCAATAGGGTCGATTTTCCAGATCCAGACTCGCCAATTAAAGCAATTGTTTGACCGGGCTCGACAATTAGCTCAACACCTTGCAATATAGTCAGTTCATGTTCACCTTGACCAACACGTTTAATGAGATGATGAACTTCAAGAATATTATTCGCCGACATATATTGGTTTTTCTCCTGTTACTAACCGCGAGTGGACACGCACTGGCGTCAACTAAGTTATTGATCTTAGGGGATAGCCTGAGTGCAGGCTACCGTTTACCGGCTGAGCAGGCTTGGGCCTCGCTACTTGCCGACCGTTGGCAGAAACTGTCACCGCCCATTGCAGTTATTAATGGCAGCATCAGTGGGAATACCTCAGCACAAGGGCTTGAACGCCTTTCTACCTTACTTACACAAAACAAACCAAACTGGGTTCTGATTGAATTAGGTGCCAATGATGGCTTACAAGGCCTCCCTGTTGAGGATCTCGAAACTAATTTACAGCAAATTATCGACCAAATAGAGCAATCTGGTGCAAAACCGCTCTTAATGCAAATTCGTATTCCACCCAATTATGGAAAACGTTATACAACAAGCTTTGAAAAAGTTTATCCCAAACTTGCTGAAAATAATAAAATACCTTTATTACCATTTTATATGGAAACGGTGATTACAAAGCCTGAATGGATACAACAAGATGGTATTCATCCTACAGTAGAAGCCCAACCATCAATTGCTGATTTTATGGAAAAGCAACTTTCTGCGCATATTTTACCGCCTAAGCAGTAAAATAATGGCTAAACTCAGAGTATAAAAGCCCTCTTTTATACTCGAAATAATTTAAATTGCATGGAATCAAGGTAAAGTTATGCAAACATCAGCACGAAACAAAAAATCAATCTTGGTTACCGGAGCATCGAGTGGTATTGGCTTTTGTGCTGCACAAACCCTACGCCAGCGTGGTTACCATGTTATTGCCGCTTGTCGAAAAGAAAGCGATATTTTACGCCTTCAAGCACTTGGCTATGACACGGTCTCCCTTGATCTTAATGATAACAATAGCATAGATGCTGCGGCACAAACTGTATTATCTCTCTGTAACCATCGGCTTTTCGGATTATTCAATAACGCAGGGTTTGGCGTATATGGGCCTTTAAGTAGCATTAGTCGCGAGCAACTCGAAGCGCAATTTTCCACCAATTTTTTTGGTGTCCACCAGCTTACCTTACAATTACTCCCTTCCATGCTAGAGCACCATGAAGGCCGAATAATTCAAACTAGCTCCGTAATGGGCATTATTTCGACCCCTGGCCGCGGGGCCTATGCAGCCAGTAAATATGCCCTTGAAGCTTGGTCAGATGCATTACGATTAGAGCTAAAAGGTAGCGGTGTATTTATCAGCTTAATTGAACCCGGCCCTATTCATACTGCATTTACCCAAAATGTCGAACAAACTCAAAAAGATAAACCCATTCAAAACCCAGGGATTGCTTCTCGCTTTACATTAACGCCAGAGCATGTGGTTGAGAAACTAATCCATGCTTTAGAAAGCCCACGCCCCAAAGTACGCTATTCAGTCACATTATTAACCGTTGCCGTGCGTATACTTAAACGTATTCTACCCGACAAATTAATGGATAAAATACTGGCAAATCAGGGGAAAAAGGCTTGAAAAAAGCAAAATCAGCCCCACTCTACTATTAATGTTAAAAAAATTCTAAAGAGATACCTTATGTTTGCTAACGCTCAAATTATCGATATCAACGAAACTAACCTGCATCAAGTCATTGAACAATCAATGAACTTACCTGTCATGTTTTATTTTTGGTCCCCTCGCAGCCCACACTGCCAAGATTTTGGTACCCTGTTGGAAAAAATCACCAATGACTATGCAGGTTTATTTATTTTAGCTAAAGTTAATTGTGATGAAGAACAAATGATTGCAGGTCAATTTGGCTTAAAAGCAATCCCAACCGTCTATGTATTGCAAAATGGTCGCCCCGTCGATGGCTTTGAAGGGCCACAACCTGAAGAGGTTGTGCTAGAAATTTTATCTCGGGTACTCCCTAGCCCAGAAGAAATGAAAGCGGCGCAAGCCGCGGAGCTAATCGCGGAAGGTAAAGCACAAGAAGCATTACCATTATTAAAAGAAGCTAACCAACTTAACCCTAAAAATAGTGACATCACACTATTATTGGCAGAAACACAAATTAGCTTAAACTTAGTTGATGATGCCCAAATCACCCTGAATAGTGTTCCATTACAAGATAAAGACAGCCGTTATCAAGGTTTAGTTGCTCAGATTGAATTGCTGAAACAAGCTGCAGATACCCCAGAAATTCAACAATTGCAGGATGAATTTAACCAAGAACCACAAAATACAAATTTAGCGGTACAATTGGCATTAAAACTCCATGAAGTGAACCGTAATGAAGAAGCACTGGAATTATTATTTGGCTTCTTACGTAAAGATTTGGGTGCTGGTGAAGGTGCCGTTAAAAAAACTATGATGGATATCATGTCAGCAATGGGTACTGGCGATGCGTTAGCAAGTAAATATCGCCGCCAAGTTTATTCATTACTTTATTAATTAAGAGGTCGATATGGACTTGTTCGCCTATGGTGCAATACCGATTATCATTTTTGTCGCTATCGTTATTGTTTTTACCTGTGTTAAAACAGTGCCTCAAGGTTTCCAATGGACTGTAGAGCGCTTTGGTCGTTACACCCGTACCTTACAACCAGGCTTACATATCATCGTGCCATTTATGGATAAAATAGGCCGTCGTATTAATATGATGGAACAAGTCCTTGATATCCCATCTCAAGAAGTCATTTCTCGGGATAACGCCAACGTCACTATCGATGCCGTGTGCTTTATTCAGGTCGTAGACCCTGTTCGTGCAGCTTATGAGGTCAGTAATCTAGAGTTATCCGTACTGAATTTAACCATGACCAATATTCGTACTGTATTAGGTTCAATGGAACTTGACGAAATGCTGTCTCAACGTGATTCTATCAATACTCGCTTATTACATGTCGTTGATGAAGCAACTAACCCTTGGGGGGTTAAAATCACCCGTATTGAAATTCGTGATGTCAAACCACCAAAAGAACTTATCAGCGCGATGAATGCACAAATGAAGGCTGAACGGACTAAGCGTGCTGATATTTTGGAAGCTGAAGGGGTTCGTCAAGCGGCTATTTTAAAAGCCGAAGGTGAAAAACAATCCCAAATCCTAAAAGCAGAAGGTGAACGCCAGTCTGCTTTCTTACAAGCAGAAGCGCGGGAAAGAGCCGCGGAAGCCGAAGCGAAAGCGACTCAAATGGTGTCCGATGCTATAGCCGCAGGGGATATGCAAGCGATTAACTATTTCGTTGCCCAGAAGTACACTGATGCGCTAACCAGTATTGGTTCCGCTGAAAATAGCAAAGTGATTATGATGCCATTAGAAGCTAGCAATCTAATGGGAGCAATCGGCGGAATTACAGAGCTGATCGGCGAAAGTAAAAAAGCCAACAATACCAAAAAACAGGTCGCAGAATGATAGAGCTTATCAGTGCTCAGCCGGCATGGTTTTGGCTGTGTCTTGGTGGGCTATTGCTAATTGCCGAACTACTTGGTACTGGCGGTTATCTACTATGGTCAGGAATTGCCGCTGTTGCCGTCGGGTTACTCACTTGGTTACTGCCATTTCTTGGTTGGGAATGGCAAGGAATTTTATTCGCCGTATTAACGGTTGTGTCTGCCGTTTTATGGCGTAAGTGGTTAAGTGGGCGAAAGAAAACGACTGCCGATGACGTCAATCAAATTAGTCACCAACTGGTTGGCTTCAAAGCACGTTTATTAACCGATACTGAAGAGGGCTATAGCCGCATACGCCTTGCCGATGGCAGTTGGCGTGTTTATAGCGACGTCCCTCTTTCTGTAAACACTGAAGTGGTCGTCGTTGCCGTTGATGGTATCACTTTGAAAGTTAAGCCTTCTGAAGGTGACAACAACTACGCGCCAAATGGTCAATAATTGGGCAGTCAGCACCATCATCCCCGGGGCACACATCGACAAGCTCTTGTAATGTATCTCGAATAGCAGACAATTTTACGATTGTCTGCTCTATTTCATTTATCTTAGCAATAGTTGTGCTTTTTACATCCGCACTATGTCTGCTGGGGTTACGGAATAACCCTAACAGCTCGCCACATTCATCCAGTGTAAAGCCAACATCTTTTGCTTGTTTGAGTAACACAAGTTCATTCAAGTGCCTCTCTTGATAATAGCGGTAGCTATTCTCCCCCCTTTCTGGTGGAGTAATTAGCCCTTTCTCTTCATAAAAACGAATCGCTTTTGCAGTTAGGCCAGTTTTTTTGGCAATTTCACTAATATTCATAATTCCTCTTGACCTTAACCTTGCTGGAAGGTGTAACCTTTGCATATCGACGAATTATAGACCAAATTAAAGATAAAATTATAGACCCATTTACTAAAAGGGTTTGGAGGCTGGAAAATGAGTAATAAAGTTATATTGAAATTACAAGGGCTAAGCTGCATGCATTGCGTCAGTTCAGTCACTAAAGCATTGGAAAGTCGTGATGATGTGGCTAACCTTAAAGTTACCATCGACTATGCTGTTTTTGACAGTGATACCGATGCAACTGATTTTATTCCTACAATCACCGACGCTGGCTATGAAGCTACAGTCGCAACAACCCCTGACGTACAATTACAGCTTTCCGGTCTAAACTGCATGAAATGTGCAGGTAAAACCCAGCAAGCACTTGAATCCGTTGATGGTGTTGCCGTCGCAATTGTTGATACCACGCATGCAAAAGTCTATGGAACCGCTGATCCACAAGCTTTAATTAGCGCGGTTCAGCAAGCCGGTTATCATGCGGAGCTTGCACTACCTAATACAACAACACTAGCTCTTTCTGGCTTAAGTTGCATGAAATGTGCAGCGAAAACGCAACAAGCTTTAGAAGCCGTTGAGGGGGTTGAACGTGCTGAAGTTGATACTAAATCGGCTGTTGTTCACGGTCATGCTTCCGTTGATGCACTAATTAGTGCAATTGAAGGAGCAGGATATCAAGCATCCCTCAGTCAAGAAGGTTCTGAATCCCCAAAAACTGAGCCGCTGACGATAGAAACTGAACAGCCGGAAGCTGATTCAGCGGCAATATGTGATATTCCGGCACAGCAGTCTGATTTAGATGAACAACCTGACATAACACCAACCGATGACAGTGTTCAATTATTATTAGACGGGATGACTTGTGCCAGTTGTGTCAGTAAAGTGCAAAAAGCATTAAATAGCGTCCCAGGTGTTGAGAATGCACGTGTAAATTTAGCTGAACGCAGTGCGTTAGTTACAGGAACCGCAGTCCCTGAAGACCTGATTAACGCCGTCATAAAAGCCGGTTATGGCGCTGAAATTATTCAAGATGAAGCAAAACGCCGCGAACGACAGCAAGAAGTGGCGCAGGGAAATATGCGTCGTTTTCGCTGGCAATCAGCGTTAGCACTCTCTCTTGGTATCCCAGTGATGGTCTGGGGGATGATGGGCGATAATATGGTGCTCACTGAGCAAAACCATACTATTTGGCTAACCATTGGTCTGTTAACCCTTGCCGTCATGGTGTTTGCAGGCGGCCACTTTTACCGTAATGCATGGCAAAGCCTAAAAAATGGCAGTGCCACAATGGATACCCTAGTTGCACTAGGAACAGGTGCAGCTTGGCTTTACTCTATCGTCGTCAATATTTGGCCAGAGTGGTTTCCTGATCAGGCAAGGCACCTTTATTACGAAGCCAGTGCAATGATTATCGGTCTGATTAACCTAGGCCATGCGCTAGAGCAACGTGCTCGTCAGCGTTCATCAAAAGCTCTCGAAAGGCTATTGGATTTAACGCCCCCCACTGCCCGTGTCGTCACAGAGCAAGGCGAAGTGGATATGCCATTAGAGCAGGTGACAAAAGGGATGGTGTTACGCTTAGCGACGGGCGACCGCGTACCTGTCGATGGTGAAATCATTGAAGGAGAAGTCTGGCTAGATGAAGCAATGCTAACTGGTGAGCCAATCCCTCAGCAAAAAAGCAAGGGTGACCAAGTCCATGCAGGTACTGTAGTTCAGGATGGAACTGTGCTATTTCGCGCAGCAGCTGTGGGGAGTCAAACTACCTTAGCTCGTATTATTTATCTTGTTCGCCAAGCACAAAGCAGCAAACCACAAATCGGCCAACTTGCTGACCGTATTTCTGCGGTGTTTGTGCCTATCGTCGTGGCTATTGCTTTGATTTCAGGTGCCATCTGGTACTTTGTTGGCCCTGCCCCACAAATTACCTACGCACTGGTCATTACCACCACGGTACTTATTATTGCTTGTCCTTGTGCCTTAGGTTTAGCGACGCCTATGTCCATTATTTCAGGCGTAGGTCGAGCTGCTGAATTTGGTGTCTTAGTGCGTGATGCAGATGCGTTACAACAAGCCAGTGAATTAGATACCATAGTATTCGATAAGACAGGTACATTGACTGAGGGTATGCCACAAGTTACCGATATCCATGTATTTAATGGTTATGAACAAGATACCGCCTTACAACTGGCGGCCTCATTGGAAAATGGTTCTAATCACCCATTAGCACGTGCGGTATTAGCCCGAGCAAAAGGCTTAACATTACCAACCAATGAGCAATTTAGGACTCTCGCAGGCCTTGGTGTCAGCGCCATCATTAATGGGCAAACCATTTTATTAGGCAACCAAAAGCTGTTAACACAAAATAATATCGACACCCGCGATATTGAAGAGACATTGCATCAACAAGCAACTCAAGGTGTAACACCTGTCATGTTAGCGGTGGATGGCAAAGTCGCTGCACTATTATCTATCCGTGACCCATTACGTGAAGACAGCATAAGTGCGCTGGCGCGTTTACATAAACAAGGTTTCCGTTTAGTCATGTTAACTGGCGACAACCCAGTAACCGCCAATGCGATAGCCAAAGAAGCGGGTATTGATGAAGTTATCGCCGGCGTAATGCCTGACGGTAAATCAGCAGCAATCGAAGCCTTACAAGCCAAAGGCCACAAAGTGGCGATGGTCGGTGATGGTATCAATGATGCCCCTGCTCTAGCCCGAGCTGACGTTGGTATTGCGATGGGTGGCGGTAGTGATATCGCGATTGAGACCGCATCCATTACCTTAATGCGCCAAAGCTTACATGGCGTTGCCGATGCAGTGTCTATTTCAAAAGGAACACTGCGTAACATGAAACAAAACCTGTTTGGTGCCTTTGTTTATAACACATTAGGCATTCCAATCGCGGCGGGTATTTTATACCCAATTACGGGGACTTTACTTAACCCTGTCGTTGCAGGTGCAGCAATGGCCTTATCATCCATTACCGTGGTCAGTAACGCCAACCGCTTATTACGCTTTAAACCTGAGAAATAACCCTGTAAGGAGAGGAAATTGATTTCCTCTCCTTTTATCCATTCTCACAGAAAATGCTTTATGCAGTAAAATCTTATTATCTTATATGTTATTAATTGAAAGCGAAGTCTATAATGTTAAATATCCCGTTATTTAATATTTGGAGTACAAAATGCTTAATATTGATAGTGATAAGCTCGCAAAACTCGCTAGTGAAGAGTTTAAAAAACAGCGCACCATTTTGTTAATATTATCTTTTTTACTATTAGCAGGTGGGATTTTTTGTATTATTAACCCAATGATATCTGGTATCGCCGTCAGTACAGTACTAGGTGTTTTGCTTATTATTGGTGGTGTTGGCGCAATTGTGAGCATCTTAAGCACCGTTATTTACACGGGGTGGTCACGCTTATTTGGCTTTATTATTGGGCTAATCTATATCATTGTTGGCTATTCCTTTATCAAAGACCCGCTCCAAAGTCTAATTGCTCTCGCCATTTTTGTAGCCGCTCTTTTTATTATTGGTGGTGTTATTCGGCTATATGTTGGCTTCCAACAAATCAGCTCCGCTAGCGGTTGGTTGCAAATTATTATTGGTCTTTTAGATTTCTTTATCGCCTATCTACTCATCGGAAACGGCCCAATTACGTCAATCACTTTACTGACAACATTGATTGGTATTGAAATGGTATTTAGTTCCTTTAGCTTATTTACGTTGTTAAGCGTGTTTAAAAATATCAATAAGCAAAGTTAATCACTGATAATGCCTCTATTATAGAGGCATTATTTCCTCGGTTTTATCCACCCTTTATTTAATCACTTTTAATGACAAACACACTAAAAATGCGCAATTGACGTTCAACATTCGCAAAATGACCAAAGATTGTTTAACCTAGTTGTCTAACTAAGAATTGGGTAGGGAACATGGGAAAACTTATCGAAAATTTAAAAAATTGGCTCCATATGGAAACTGCGCCAGTCTATCCTTATCCCGCCATTGATGTTCGACTATCAAAGCACCTCAAACTGCACATAGTGGGCAGTATTCATATGGGAACAGAAAATATGTTTCCCTTATCTAGCGTACTATTAGACAAACTTAACCAAGCAGATGCATTGATTGTTGAAGCGGATATTACTGATACCCACTCACCTTTTTCTGACGGTAATACTGAGCTACCTCCAGTCCAACAGCGGTTAACTGATAAAGAGTTCAGTCTTTTCTTACAGTCTTGCCAAGAAATACACCAATCACCTGAACGCTTTGATGCACTACCTTCATGGCAAATCGCATTGATCTTACAAGCAACACAAGCCCAAGAACTGGGTTTGCGCGGTCATTATGGCATAGACTATCAATTACTCCGCAGTGCCCAATCGCAGAATAAACCTATTATCGAGCTTGAGGGAACCCATTCCCAAGTTGAATTGTTGCTTTCCTTGCCTAATAATGGGCTTACGTTATTACAAGACTCACTGGTTCACTGGCGAGAAAACGCACGTTTACTGCAAACCATGATAGGTTGGTGGCTAGATTACCAACCCAATAATCGAACGATTCTCCCAAATACCTTTAGCGAAGGGACATATCAAGTATTAATGAATCAACGTAATGCAGATTGGGGAAAGAAGCTCAAAGCGCTCCCTGATGGAAATTATGTTGTCGCCGTGGGCGCATTGCATTTATTTGGTGAAAATAGTCTTGTTGAATATTTGCGTTAGTAAGTCATAACTCAATAAAAGGCAAAAGAATGACTCCAGCCGTTAAATTACTCGAAAAACAAAAAATTCAATTTACACTGCATCCCTATGAACATGACCCCAATGAAAGTAACTTTGGTGATGAAGCAGTGCGTAAGCTCGGGTTAGATGCCAAACAGGTATTTAAAACACTCTTAGTCGCCTTAAATGGTGACCAAAAAACATTAGCCGTTGCTGTCACCCCTGTTTCAGGTCAATTAGATTTAAAGTTAGTCGCCAAAGTATTTAAAGTAAAAAAAGTTGAAATGGCCGACCCTCAGATAGCCCAAAAAACAACGGGGTATTTGCTTGGGGGGATTAGCCCATTAGGCCAAAAGAAGCGTCTGCCCACCGTTATCGATGACCAAGCACAACAATATGCGACGATGTTTATTTCTGGGGGAAAACGTGGATTAGATATTGAACTCGCCCCCACAGACCTCGCTAACGTACTGAATGCCACCTTTGCTGAAATTCGCAAGTAGCTGCTGATTTAATGTTTCCCGTTACTATTGAATGGGTATTAACTAAAAATGGTGGTAGAAAACAACTACCGCCAATCGGGCTCTATTATGCAGTCGCTCACTTCGATATCCCTAACAGTAAAAATTGGAGTGTAGTATTTCAACTTGAAATCCACTTAATAAATAGCCATCAGTTGTGGTTAACACAAGGAAAAGTTCGTTTCCTTGTTGACCATGCACCTAATGACTATTTTAAGCACTTATCTACTTTCAAGATCTTTGAAGGACCACGTTTAGTGGCAAATGTATTTTTGCGATAAAAAAGCCCCATATAAATGGAGCTTTTCTACTGGTTTTATGAATTATTTATTGTTGTAAATAATTTCACCTTTAGGTTCATAGTCCGCGGCCTTCAGAGGGGAATGTTTTTCAATATACCCCTTGAGGACTTCTGCATCGACAAAACCTGTATTGACGTAGTTTGGATGGTTGTCGATCTTCGGATAACCATCTCCACCGATAGCATTGAAGTTTAATGTTGCCATGCGATAAGTTTTGCTAGGGTCAACAGGCTGACCATCAATTTTAACATCACTGATAGTGCCATCTTTATTCAGTGTTAAATTCACATTATAAAACTGACCATACGCACCCGCATCAGGCTTCATATTTGCCACAGCTGTCAAATAAGGGATCACTTCATCCCCTTTAAAATCAACATACACTAGCTCATTAGCAAACGGTTGAACTTTAAGGACATCTTTGTAGGTAATATCACCACTTTCAATAGAATCACGAACACCACCACCGCTCATGATGGCGAAATCGGCCCCTGCTCGCTCTTTTTGTGCAGCTAACAGAAGATGCCCCATATTGGTTTGAACAAAACGAACTTTACTGCGGTCACCTTCAAGTTTACCTTCAACTGACCCCACCTTCACACTAAGTTGCTTATCACCTTTTTCTTGGTAAGGCGTCAGAAGCTTGGTCATTTCAGGGTTGTGAGCTATTTCTTGCGTATAATAAACGCGCTCACTCGTGCCGTCTTCTTTCGTGATTTTTTTCTTTAAGTTAATTGGAATTAACTGGTAATGTTTCAGGGTAAACTTACCATTTTTAAATTCAAAATCAGCACGTCCGACATATTTACCCCATTCGTGTGCTTGAACAATCCAAGTCCCATTTTGGTTATCTGGCGCACAAGGCGTGCCTGGCACATAATCAGCTTGCTTGTAGTTTTTATTTTCTTGAGACATACAAACAGGGTCTTGTGAATGCCCCCCAACAATCATATCTAAATAACCCGCGGGTAAACTACGAGCCATTTCTACATCACCCGGCGCATTTGAACCATGATTGCCATCATCATAGTGCCCCATGTGGGTTGCGGCGATGATGATGTCTGGTTTTTCTGTTTCTCGTAACTCTTCGACGACTTTTTTCGCTTCATCAGCAGGTACGCGAAACTCAACGTCAGGGAAGTTTGCTGGGTTACCGATACGAACTGTATCATCGGTTGTTAGCCCCATCACGGCGATTTTTACGCCTTGCTTATCGAAAACTTGGTAAGGCTTAAATAAACGCTTACCTGTGCTTGCCTGATAAATATTGGCAGATAAGAAAGGAAACGTTGCCCATTTTTCTTGCTGGCGCAGAGTTTCCAAAGGATTATCAAATTCATGGTTACCCAATGCCATTGCATCGTAACCTACAAGGTTCATACCTTTGAAGTCAGGCTCTGCATCTTGCAGATCTGATTCAGGAACACCTGTGTTTATATCACCACCAGATAGCAATAAAACGCTACCACCCTGCTTTGCTACTTCATCGCGAATTTCATCAACCACTGTTTTCTGAGCTGCTAGCCCGTATTCGCCATGGTCATTATGCCAAAAGTGCCCATGATGGTCATTGGTATGCAAAATAGTGATATTATAGGTTTTATCTTTTTCCCACGCATTTGCCATAGTGGCGGGTATTAACGCTAATGATACCGTCAATGCACATGCGGATGCCTTAAATGTAAACCTCATACATTTCTCCCTGCTGGTATAGGAATTTTAATTGACTAATATTAGATTATAGCTTGTCATGACCCTCAGTTTTATAGCACAAAAATATGAACAGGATTTGATACCTATTGCAGAATAAGAAATTCGTTTCATAAAAATGAGATCGCCATCAAATAAATCACTGGTGTTATTTTTTCATGTGACTTATTTATTCATTTAAATAAATTGTATTTCAGCTATATTGATAACAATTATGTAACACAGAAAGTTGATAATTATGAGTGAGCAAACCACAACCCCAAATAACACGAATCCATCAAAACCACTGAATAAAACTGGGAAAACTGTTTTTAGTATTCTAACTGCTATCAGTGTTTCTCATTTACTCAATGATATGATCCAATCGTTGATATTAGCGATTTACCCTTTGTTGCAAGCTGATTTCTCATTGAGTTTTGCCCAAATAGGGATGATCACCTTGACCTATCAGATTACGGCTTCATTATTGCAGCCTATCATTGGGTACTATACCGATAAGCACCCACAGCCGTATTCATTGCCGATTGGAATGACCTTTACCCTAACGGGGCTTATTTTGCTCGCAATGGCTGAAACTTTCCCTACCATTTTGCTCGCTGCCGCTTTAGTCGGAACCGGCTCTTCGGTCTTTCACCCTGAGTCTTCGCGTGTTGCTCGTATGGCATCAGGGGGGCGTCATGGCCTCGCTCAGTCCTTTTTCCAAGTTGGCGGCAATTTAGGCGCTTCTTTAGGACCATTACTCGCGGCTTTAATTATAGAGCCTTATGGGAAAGGGAATATTGGCTGGTTTTCATTAGCGGCATTACTCGCCATCGTCATTTTATTACAAGTCAGTAATTGGTATAAGCAACAGCACCGTGCTGCAAGTAAAAAACCCGCTTCTACCGCTGATATTAACGTGTTACCACGTAAAGCGATTATTGGTTCACTAGCAGTATTGTTAGTGTTGATTTTTTCCAAATATTTCTATTTGGCCAGTATTAGCAGCTATTACACTTTTTATCTGATCGATAAGTTTGGTGTTTCTGTGCAAAACGCCCAGATCCACTTATTTGTTTTCTTATTCGCAGTTGCAGCAGGCACCATGATTGGCGGCCCTATTGGTGACAAAATAGGGCGTAAATACGTTATTTGGTTCTCAATCCTCGGAGTTGCACCTTTTACCTTAATTTTACCTTATGCCTCACTGTATTGGACTGGTATCCTTACCGTGATTATCGGGATGATTTTAGCCTCCGCTTTTTCTGCTATTTTGGTCTATGCGCAAGAACTAATCCCCGGTAAAACAGGCATGGTGTCAGGGTTATTCTTTGGTCTCGCTTTTGGAATGGGAGGCGTCGGTGCTGCCGTCTTAGGGCATATCGCTGACTTAACCAGTATAGAACAAGTTTATCATTATTGTGCTTTCCTACCATTACTTGGCATTTTTACAGTATTGCTGCCGAATATCGGTCACAAATAGATTTATTTTGTTATATTTCCCACACTTACCTAAAAATAAGTGTGGGTCTTTCTCACCACATTAGAGATAAATTCCAGATAAAAATCCCATAATCTTATCGTTTGTAACGATTTAGCACCCTTAAAGCGTCTTTTTTTTAAAAACATTTCATTTTTTTAAGGAAATTTTTCTCAAAAAAAGTTAAAATATAAAAACATCGCATTTGCATTTTAAAATGAAGGCCTCATTTTAAAAGTCAACGGCATGTACCCACCTATTATTATTTATACTAATCAGAGGAGACTAAATGGAGCATTCAACGCCCTTAATCACAACCATTGTTGGTGGTCTCGCCCTTGCATATGTGTTAGGTATGATCGCACAGCGATTAAAAATCTCCCCTTTAGTTGGTTACCTTGCAGCAGGTGTTCTCGCAGGCCCATTTACGCCAGGGTTTGTTGCGGATGCGGCTCTTGCACCCGAGTTAGCTGAAATCGGTGTTATTTTACTGATGTTTGGGGTTGGCCTACATTTTTCACTGAAAGATTTACTCGCCGTTAAATCCATCGCCATTCCTGGGGCAATTGCACAAATCGCAGTAGCCACCTTACTTGGTCTTGGGTTATCCCTATTGTTCGGCTGGGGGATCTTTACGGGTATTGTTTTTGGTCTTTGTCTTTCGACCGCCAGTACTGTGGTATTACTTCGTGCATTAGAAGAACGGCAACTGATTGAAAGTCAACGTGGGCAAATTGCGATTGGCTGGCTGATTGTGGAAGACTTAGCCATGGTATTAACCTTGGTCCTACTCCCCGCAGCCGCTGCCATCATGAATACCGATGACGCAAGCTTTAGTGAATTAGCATTAGGCCTAGCTTGGACTATCGGGAAAGTTGTTCTATTCATCTTCATTATGATAGTGATTGGCAGAAAGGTCATTCCATGGATTTTATCGCGCACCGCTTCTACGGGGTCTCGTGAACTATTTACCCTTGCAGTACTTGCGCTAGCATTAGGTATTGCCTACGCAGCAGTCGCGATTTTCGACGCTTCATTCGCTCTTGGTGCTTTCTTTGCTGGGATGGTATTAAACGAATCAGAATTGAGCCACCGCGCAGCACAGGATACCTTACCATTACGTGATGCATTTGCTGTTCTGTTCTTTGTCTCCGTCGGGATGCTATTTGACCCAGTCGTACTTATTGAACAACCTTTAGGCATTCTTGGTGTACTCGCCATTATTATCATTGGTAAATCTGCGGCAGCATTAGCACTAGTCAGGATGTTTGGCCATTCACGGCGAACCGCCTTAACCATATCAGTTAGCCTTGCACAAATCGGTGAGTTTGCATTTATCTTAGCAGGTATGGGCTTAACACTCGGTGTCATGGATAAAGACGCGCAGAACCTTGTGTTAGCAGGGGCAATTGTCTCTATTATGCTTAACCCTGTGTTATTTACTTTATTAGATAAATACCTCGAAAGTACCGAAACCATTGAAGAACAACTTCTGGAAGAAACGCTGGAAGAAGAAACTCAAGTGCCTGTCGATATTTGTGGCCATGCCATCATTGTCGGTTATGGGCGTGTAGGCGGTATGCTAGCAGACAAACTACGTAGAAAAGAAATCCCTGTTGTTGTCGTTGAAGATACTCGAGCAAGGTTTGAAGAGCTGGCCGAAAATGGCTTTAGTGCGATTTTAGGTAATGGCGCGAATAAAGACATTATTAGCCTTGCCCGCATCGAATGTGCCAAAACGTTACTGCTAACCATTCCTAATGGTTATGAAGCAGGTGAAATTGTGGCAACAGCTAAAGAAATGAACCCTAACATTACTGTGATTGTTCGTGCTCACTATGATGACGAAGTCAGCTTTATCAAAGAACGCGGTGCTGACCATATCATTATTGGTGAACATGAAATTGCCAAATCAATGGCGACACTCATGTGCCACGATGTAGAGGAATTTGGCTGTTCTGTCGATGATTTTATTGATGGTGACAACGATAAAAAAGGTGAAGGCAAGAATTTAGCGGAATACCTAAAACCTAGCCACTAGAGCCTTATTCCCCCTTTAAAGCCGTAACTCGAGTTACGGCTTTTTTACACAAACTTTTTGATTACACCTTCTATATTATTTCCTACTCGTTAAAATTCAGGAAAATAATAAATGAAAAAAAACCACCTGCTTTGCTTATTGTCATTATTTATTTCATCGGCTTATGCAGTAGATGACTGTCGTGATGAGTTACGAAACACACATCGTGAAAACTTGCATTTAATGACTCAAAAGATAGTCTATGGCCCTATTAAATCAATAAAGTCAGTAAGCTATGCATCAACTCCCACAGGCTCGCCTCTAGATACAAAAACGCTACAAATGCAGTTTTCAACTTGTAGTGCTTTAGAAAGCTATCAAAGTGAGTCAAAATGGTTTTTAGACAAAGAACTAAACTCATCACTAAAGAGAACCATCCAAAAAAATCCAACCTATGAAATGGTAAATATTATTTCATTCGGCCAGCCAATACAGAGTATCGAAGGTAAGTTCACCTTTGAGCAAGACCCATCCGGGAAAATATCCACAATCAAAACCCATGACCAAGCAGGTAATGACTATACAGTCAGTACCACGTACAAAAATGGCAAAATAGATTCCACAAAGGGCTTTACTGAAGGAGTCGAGGTATTTTACCAATATTCCTATGATGACCAAGGAAAACTTGTCTCAATGGTCGGTAATTCAGGGCAAGATATCCGCCAGTTTAGTTATGACACTCACGGTTTTTTTAAACAAGAAATACGTAAAATCAAACTCAATAATGAGGAAGTCTCCACCACTATTGAGTGTTTAGAAACTGATAAATTTGGTAACTGCCTAACAGAAAAGTTAACGAATTCACGTAGTAATCTACCTGATACTTTAATTGAAACGTTCAAATATCAGTACGAATATTATTAAATAATTGGCATAAATAAAAAGTCCATAACAACAATAGGTTATGGACCGATTTATTTTATGGCTGGAAATTATTTTTCCATTTGAGCCTTAAACTCGTCGCCAGTCCAAACAGGCAAGCCTTTATCTTTAAAAAATTGAATTTCTGCCGCAACACCACCACTCTTTTCCCAGCCGGGTAACGTCAATACAATTAACCCATCACAACGTTTCAAGAATTCCATATCGATGGAAGACCAAGCCACTTTTTGTCCTTGTGTTGCAAGAAATTGATTTATTGGATGAGTCATTGTGATCTGGCTATAAGTTGCAATCCCTTGAAGGGCGAGTTCAGCGGCAAATTTTGTACACTCCTGAAAGCGCATTTCCACAACATTGCTATCAGGGTCTGAGTAAGGGCAAGCAATAAAATAAAGGCTCATAATAATTCCTAGTGTTGGCAATAACGTATTTTGGATAAAGTAACCCTATAAAAAATAATTCATTATTTTCCATAGGGAGAACTAAAATTTAATTTTTAAAACTACAGCTTATTCAAGCTCTGCAATAATAATCTTTGTTTTTGGTCGTTTTTTATTTTCAGGTAATTTAAAGTCTTTGCTGGTTGTCACTAAATAATCAATATTATCCCAACCTGTAACAAAATTAATGGCATGCTTATTGGCTTTTGTGCCGTCCGCTAATACCATTAATTTGTCACTATTTTCCATCATTTTTTGCGCAATAGCAGCCTCATCAACGTGTTGATCCATAACCCCATGTAATGAATGAATAGCCCCTGCACCTATAACCGCATAATCAGCAAAAAATTCAGCAATATTCTTTAGCGCAATAGCCCCTAAGCAGGCATTTTGCGCTGCATTAAATTGCCCACCAATTAAAATAGTTTCAATTGTTGGGTTTTCCTGCAATATATTCGCTAATAGCGGTGAGTTAGTAATTATTGTTAGGTTATCAATTAGCTTTACTCGCTGGCTAAATTCAAATGTTGTTGTACCAAAATCGATAAACAACGTATCACCCGGTTTAATAAATTCAGCCGCTTTCGCTGCAATCGCTTTTTTTTCATCAACCGCGGCTTGAGCCCTTTCAGTAAAATTACGTTCAAACTTTGACTGAATATTAACTGCGCCACCATGAATTTTCTTAAGTAATTTTTGAGTTTCGAGCTTACTCAGATCTCGACGGATAGTTTCTTGCGCGACATTAAAATGCTTTGCGAGCTCTTGTACATACACCTGACCCTGAGTAGAAAGTAACTCAATGATGGTTTGATGACGTACTTTTGAGGAACGCCCTTCACACATAGTTTAACCCTTCTTGACCATTTACATTTCTAGCACTATACAACAGCGATACTAATTTCAGTAGCATCTCGTTGTATTTTTGTTAAATCGATATTTTTCAGCAAAATACGCCTAGTTGGCAAACCTCGATGGTGCTTTTCATATAATAATGTACTGCCAGCCATAACCTTAATAGTGCCATTCACCGCGTGCTCGACTTTAATATTAAAATTAATTTTATTTATTGAATTATCATTAATATCAATGCAAGCAGGCACACTAAAGCAAATTTTATCATCCAGATGCACTGGGAGCCGTTGAGTCTCTTTTAGTTGCTGTTGGTGATGATTCGCCAGTAGGTCATCTGCAATCTGTTCACCTACCCAAAGCCCCTCTTGGTAACACTGATCACCCATATCTGCAGGGTGTAACATATTACCAGCAGCATAGTAGCTCGTATCAGAGCAACGACCCCGTTGGTCCGTTACAGGTTTGCCTGTCGCCGCATCATAATCAAGGTGGCTTTTGCGAATTAATGTATTTTCCCCAACAAATTGCCCAGTAAAAATGACCGAATCACACATAATTTTGTGAGTTTTACCGGCACTTTCAACTACCACATACTCTACACGCTCTAATCCACCAATTTCAGTAATTTGGCTATTAAGAAACACTGGCGTTCCCATTGCTTTGGCAAATAATGTGGCTGGCTTAAAGGCCAAAATGCGATCACCACTTTCAATCATAGCCTGCGCTTTAACGCCTGCATTTTTTAGTGTCCATAAAGCAGAAAAGCTTACCAGTTCGCTCCCCACAATAACTGGGTTACGACACGGTTTTTTACCATTAAGATACACAAATTGCTGTAATGCCCCCGCAGTGATAATACCTTGGGGACGCAACCCTGATACCAAGCGTGGATGCCTTGGTGTCTCCCGCACTCCTGTTGCAATTAAAACACGTTTTGCTTGCGCCTCTACAAGCCCATCAGGAGTAGAAATGGTTAAATGCCCATTAGGGTGAAGCTGAGTCACCGTACTACGGGTAAAGATAGGCGTGTCTCCCAGTTGAGCTACAATCTTTTTAGCGAACTGGTTCCCTTTCATTGGGCGCTTAAAGGCAAGTACCCCAAACGTTGGGTGCTGGCAATGACGCGGAACCCCGCCAGCATCAGCTTCACGTTCAATGATAGCAACACGTTGAATACCGCGACGGCGCAACGAATACGCAGCAGCAACCCCAGCAGGCCCTGAGCCTATGATAACCACATCATAATTCAAACTCATTTTACTGACTCCACTGCTAATGTATGGTCAAACCGGCCATTGATTATTTCTGCTACCTGACTGCTACAATAAAACCCATTACAACGCCCCATCATCACGCGCGTTCTACGTCGCAATGCCCCTAAGCATTCAGGCGGAATATCGGAGTCAAACGCAGCTTCAATTTCTCGCTGCGTAACAAGCTCACAGTGACATACGATGCCACCATTACTTTTACACTGATAATCCCGTTGGTGATATTCGGATATCATTGGCATTGTTGGCCAAATTAGCGTTTCTGGAGGAGAAAGCTCAAATAATGGCGTAAAGTGTTGTTGGTATAGTTTTGCCAAGTAGTTAGCAACACCTAAAGCAGAGGTTAACCCCGTTGAACGGATCCCGCCTGCGCATATCCAGTGTTTTTCAGGATAATCATTTATACGATAATGTTTTTCTTCTGTTGCAGGGCGCAGTCCCGCATAAGTTGCCGTTACACTATAATTATGTAATGAAGGTAACATCTGAGAGCCTTGGGCGATTAACCCCTCTAGCACTTCTTGTTTCACTTCCGCTTTCCAACGGTCATCCTGTTCTTCTGCTGTTGGGCCTAATAATAAGTTACCAAAAATAGTTTTTGATAATAGTACGCCTTTAGTTATTGCGGTTGGCACTGGTAAAATGATCGCATTAATATCGGCAGCGGCGGCTTTGTCATAAACCAAAAACTGCCCTTTGCGTGGTTTTATTTGGAATGGTGATGGGTGGCAGATCGACTCCACAATATCACCGTTAATACCAGCACAATTAATTACCAAACGGGCAGAAAACTCACCTTTTGATGTGGTTAAATCCCACACCCCATTGTTTAGCGAACCGTTTTTTACTTCACAATGAAAACGATATTCAGCACCATGTTTCACTGCTTGAGTTAAATAAGACAGTGGCGTACTCCAAGGGTCGATAACCGCTTCACCGGGGACATGAACCGCAGCCAGCGCGCCCTGAGCCAAATGTGGTTCTCGGCGATATAACTCCTCTTTATCGATGATTGCCACATCTAATACATTGTTAGTGTGTGCTTGCTCAACAATCGCAGGGAGTTTACTCAATTGCTCTTCATTCCATGCAACAACTAATGCTCCGGTTTCGAGTAACGGTAAATTCATTTTTTCTCTGATTTCAATGAATTCACGATACCCATCTTGCATACATTCAAGTTCCAGACTCCCTGGTGTGGCGTCAAAACCCGTATGTAATAGTGCACTATTTGCCTTACTTGCTCCCGAAAGAATGTCTCCACCACGCTCTAACAGCAGTGTTTTGGCACCCATTAGTGTAAATTTACGTGTCACAGCACAGCCAATGACACCACCGCCGATGACAATGACATCCCAAATTTTTTTATTATTAATATCCATGGCTGAGATCCTTAATTTCTAACTTGCACACATAAAACCACATAATTCCCACAACCACAACAAATAAAACAACACAAACCACAACATTAACAAAAATATTATTCACATTGTTACAATATTGTGAGTTTTATCACATTAGTGAAACTTATTGTGAGTTTTTTGTGGATTTTATTTCCGATTAAACGATAGTAAGCAAAAAAACAGACTAATTTACAACATTTACAACACTGGGAATATTGCGATGCTCAATCAACGTTATGCGGCTATCGATCAGGGAACAACGGGAACCCGGGTCGTTGTCTTTGAAGAAGGCGGCCATTATCACTCCCCAATGAGCATTCCTCATAAACAAATCACGTTGAACAGTGGTTGGGTAGAACATGACCCTGAGGAAATCTTGGCAAATATTATTAAATGCTTAAATAGCTGCGAGGTTGTTGATGCGATTGGTCTTTGTCATCAAGGTGAAAGCATTGTCGCATGGGATGCTCAAAGTAAGCGCCCTTTATACAATGCGATCGTTTGGCAAGATTTACGCACTGAAAAAACCATTTCACGACTGAAAGAAGCAGGCTTGGAACCACTAGTGCAATCTAAATCAGGTTTGCCACTAGACCCTTATTTTTCCGCCAGCAAAATGGGATGGATTATTGAGAATGTGGTGGGAGCGAAAACGCTAGCGGATAAAAACCAGCTACGGATAGGCACAATGGATGCTTTTTTCCTCGACCGTTTATGTGGTGTATTTGTCACTGACTATAATTCCGCATCACGAACCTCACTACTCAATATTCACACTTTAGAGTGGGATCAACAACTATGTGACATTTTTGGTGTGCCTATTCATTGTTTGCCACCTATTAAAGACAATATTGGTGATTTTGGTGCCATCAACCTCGATGGGCATTTAACCCCTGTCACGGCAATCATTGTTGACCAGTTTGCCGGCACATACGGTCATGGCTGCCGTGAAAAAGGGGATGCAAAAATTACTTTCGGTACAGGCGCTTTTTTACAAGCACTGACAGGGGCTGATATTCCTAAAACTCACGAAAGTGGATTATTACCAACCTTGTGCTGGAAATTTCCGGGTACACCTGCCGTTTTCGGATTAGATGGAGGGGTATATAACGCAGCATCAGCCATTAATTGGGCGCGTAAAATTGGCCTTTTCGACTCATTCGATGAACTCACCGATTTTAGAACTGAACCAGCAATTAAACGCGGCCTTGCATTCGTACCTGCATTATCTGGCTTAGGCTGCCCTTACTGGGATCGGAGTGCCGCGGGGTTATGGGCGGGGCTTTCTCTAGATACCGATAAAAAAGATATGATGCAGTCCGTTCTTGAAGGAATAGCAGCTCGTTCAGCGGAAGTTATTTTTGCAATGGAGCAAGTTTCACCTTTAGGTCAGTCAATTTCAGTCGATGGAGGGTTATCTTCAAATCAATACTTTAAGCAGTTTTTAGCCAATTTATTACAAAAAAATATTGAAGCACCAGCAAACCGTCAAGTAACAGCATTAGGCGCAGCCTTATTGGCTCGTAAAGGCCTAGGTATCACTCACGAAATGGCAGTTAGACGCAATGCAACCATAACACGCCCAGATGGAACCAACATGCAAGGCGTGATGGAACAGTATCGCGACATCATTGCCCGTTCTCGCCAATTAAGACACTAAAATAATAAAAGGACCCTACCATGGCTGAATTCGGAAATTACATTATCTATTTAATCATGTGTGGTGCGATTATAGGCGCAGTCGCATCTATTGTTAGACCAACAAGTGACCTCGGAAAAGAGTTTGTTAATGGTATATTCTCTATTGGTCCCGTTTTCCTTGCACAAGCAGGGATTATGGCAGCCGTACCATTACTATCACAGTTAATATCCTATGTGCTTGGCCCTGTTTTTTCATCTGTAGGGTCAGATGTTTCAATTGCTGCATTGTCAATTATTGCAGTCGATATGGGTGGCTATCAATTAGCTGATGCACTCACAACAAACCGCGATATGTGGATCACGGCCATGTTGATCGGCTATACCTCTGGTGCCACCATTGTTTATTTGATCCCTGTTGGTTTAACCATGTTAAATCGTAAAGATCATAAATATCTAGCACTGGGTGCGATGGCAGGTCTGATCTCGATCCCCTTTGGCGTACTCGCATCCCTGTTGTTAATTACATTCAATAATATTCCAGTTAGAGACATTATTTCGACTAACTCACCCGCAGCGCATCAATTAACCTTAGACTTCTTCACGATGTTGCAATACTTGATGCCACTGTTTGTATTCTGTTTCTTACTCGCTGCTGGGTTAAAATATCGCCCAATGCTAATGGTTACCGGTTTTTTAATTTTCGGTAAGATTATGGATGCATTTGTGAAATTAGTCTTAGCATTCTCTATTGTTGAGCATTTTACTGGCGTATTTAGTAAAGTCTTCGGTGCATGGGGCTTTGACCCACTGTTTGCAGATCAAAATGAGCTATTCCGTGCAATCGAAATTGCAGGTTATATTGGTATCATGCTGGCAGGGACATTCCCAATTTGTTACCTGTTCCAACGTTACTGTAAACCATTAGTTCGCGCATTAAGTAACCGTTTAAAATTGAGTGATACCGGTTCGTTAGGTTTTATTATGGTAATGGCAAACATCATTGCAACTTATCACTTATTCAAAGATATGCGTGCAAGAGATAAAGTATTATGTGTTGCATTCGGTGTTTGTGCACAGGCTACCATTGGTGATCACTTAGCCTTTACCGCAAATTTCCAACCCACGCTTGTTCTCCCCATTTTACTTGGTAAATTGGTCGGTGGGGCCTTAGCCGTATTTATTGCAATCAAAATATCAGTCCCTCAAGCTATGCGCTATGAAGAGGAAGATGCAAAAGAATCTGAAAAGGTGGAGGTAGAGCACCAACTTGCTACCACTAAATAAAAATAATTCACATTAGTTATGTTTATATAATTATTATTAGAGATTAGCTGCATTTGAAATGTCTATACCCATAAAGTAGGATGCAGCTTTTATTTATTCGTCGCTTTTAAATGCCAAAATTCATCCATTAACTACATTTAGTTAATGCCCCATAATTTATTTCTTGTCATCATTATTCACAATTTATCTCATAATTTGTTACTAATTAATTAATATATTAATCAATTAATATATAGATGTTATATATTGATATAAAAAACCCCAATATTTATATTGGGGTCAATTAACTTAACATACTTCAATAATATAAATATTGAATATCATTTTTAACTTAGCGATCCCAGTAGGATTCTTCCAAACTATCTTCTTTTTCAGGTAACCCGCGAGTTAACCGTGGTGAATGCTGTGTTAACACTTGATAACTAACACGATTAGCATACTTACACACTTGAGCTAAAGATGAATATGTTAAGTATTGGCGTTCATGTTTACTGGAGTTTGGGACGTTTGAACGGTGATAAGAATTTGCTGTGATATCATGGAGTAATGCAGATAATGCGCCGTCTCCTGCACCATTCGTATTCATTATTTTTTCCGGCCCCCCCATATAAGGTTCAATATGAGAAAAAATCCGTAATGGTACTTGGCAATCTTGCTGGCGCATTGCACGACTAAACTCATACAAATTAAACTCTGCAATCGCCCCTGGTAACAATGGGTGCTGTGTTGTACGTTTATAGCTTTCTTCTGTGTACCCAGCCATATACAACCCTGACGGCCCAGCGGTACAAAGCACTAAATCAACCCAATCTAAAGCCATATTCGAGGCTAATAGAGGATCACTTAAACCGGTTAGTTCTTGTGCTTCATCTTCGTTCATCGCGACTACTGAAATATGTTCGGCGAGAAAATCACGCCAAAACTGTGGGTCCTGAGCAATAACGAATTTAGTCCCCAAAGTTAATACCACTGGCACATTATGTTTTTTCGCATATGTAATGGCTTGCATCGTCGCTTCAGGCATAGTCTCACCTGGCTTACAACGTACTAAATAGGCCGTTAATACTAATGCAGAAGCCCCTGCAATAATATCTTCAGGGATACTACTAGGCTGTAAGCGGTTCATATGGCCAGGGCTAATAGCAAACGTCCGCTCACCATTTTCAGTAATTAGCGTGAAACAACGCCCAATAGGGCCATCAACACCTTGCAAGAAATTTAAATCCATACGGCTAGAGGTATGACATAAATAACGATAAGCATAACTGCCAATTTGGATATTGTTACACATTGTGCCTAACAGGACAGAGCGATCATCCGCTAAGACAGAATAATTATGCAATGTATTACCAATCGTACCACCCGCAAATTCATGTGTAATCAATGCGTTATCTGTTAATTCTTTATATAACGCCTCAGCAATAGCATCTTCTATAACCAGTGAGTGCCCTTTGCTTAATTGATAGCGTTGAATAAACTCATCATCCACTTTTGCTTCGATGTCGACCAAAGTTTGGTCGATACCAACAATATAGGATTTACAGTTTTCTTCATCAGCCAACGTTTCTTTTAGGGGCTGTAAAAGCGGATCTCTGAGACTAACAGGGAAGTAATGTTTTGACTTACGCTGACCGGGGAATTTCATAATTAGGAGATTAAAAATGGAACATCTCCCTATTCTAACACGATAAAGCTAAGCCAGCACCTCAAAAGAAAGTGCTGGCTTGATTACTATCATCTAGCTGAATAATTACACATTTTGCTGTTTATAATCACGATATAACTGGCGACTCAATACAAATGAACAGCTCAATATAAAGCCGAGAACTGCGCTCAATGCCACAATAAGCGATGATTTAGGTGAATCTTTTTGTAGTGGGAAATCCGGTGTCAAAATAAACATCACGGGTGCAAAGTCTAACTCCTTGCTCGTTAACGCATTAAGTTCATCAATATAAATTTGACGGTTCTGCAAGGTTTCGCTCATTAAAGCTAAATCACGGTTTTGTGTCTCAATGAGTAATTTCTTTTCTAAGGCTTCTGTACCAAGCGCAATTGGGTAGTCAGGGTCATCGTTGATCGTTACAGAATCACTCGCAATCGGTTTTTCTATCCCAGCAGCTTTCGCGATGTCAACAGCTCGCTTTAAGCGTTCAACTTTAACATCATATTCCGTTTGGATTTTACTGACTTCGCGTTTCAGTGATTCGCTAGCAAAGATCAACCGCTGAGAAACAGTGTTATCTATCTCAACTTTAATTTGCTGCCTCACTTTTGATGCACTATAGCGAATATACCCCTCAAGTAAGTCTTGTGCTTCGATAGGTAAAGACGCCGTAAACTTTAAAACAATGTCATTGGAGGTACTGTTTTTTTCTTTCGATTGGTCTTGAATTTGGATATCGTTGGTAATGATTTGATTCACTAACCGTTGTTGACTAGCAACATCATCTTTCGGTTCGATATTTTGCGCTAACTGCTGAAAATACCGTGTACTTTTTACATATTCGCTCTGGTTAACTTTTGAACGAAACTGATCAACAAACACGCTAAAAATGCGCTGAGCACTTAAATCAATAGGGATTTCTAGTGCGTCTAATTGCGCTTTTAATTTGTTTACTTCTTGGATGTTTTCAGATGTAGGAGGAATAACAATTGCTGTACTACTCCATTTTTGGGGTAAAAAGCTGACAATCCCCGCGCTCAACACAATACAGAAAGCAGTAAAAATAATAATTAAGAGCTTATGCTTTAATAAAATCGAAAATAATGCCATGAGGTCAATTTCATCATTCTGCTGTAAATGAAACTGAGGAGCAGTATTTGATTTCTGCTCTATATTATTGCCTCGTGGCGGTTGCTCATTGCTCATATTAATTCCAAAAGACATAAAATTTGTTTAATCGTTTTTAATTTCAGATAAGTTATTATAGTCTATAATCGAATTTTTGATATATCGATAAGCTAACTTTTTTGTATTAATTGTATGCATTGACTACTTTAATGCATCTTCAATTATTAAATTAATCATGCTAATACTATCTTGATTATCATTTAAAGCCGATATGTAATTATATTTATGACCACCACTGCTAATAAAGAACTCTTTATTTTGTTCGCTTATCTCTTCTAATGTTTCCAAACAATCAACTGAAAACCCAGGACAAATAACCTGAACTGATTTTACACCTTGGCTGGGTAATTCATGCATTGTTTTATCCATGTAGGGCATGAGCCAAGGCTCTCGTCCAAAACGTGACTGGTAAGTGAGTAACACGTTATCACTTGGATAATTTAAGGCTTCACGCAATGCCTGAGCGGTTTTTTCACATTCTTGCTGATAGATATCACCTGTATCACAATAACGCTTAGGAATGCCGTGGAAAGACAATACCAGCCTATCTGGTTCACCGTGCTTGGCAAAACTAGCTTCAATAGAAGTTACCAGTGCTTTAATGTACGCAGGATGAGTGGCATAACTCCGAATAAATTGAACTGACGGAATAGTACGTCGACCTTGAAATGCCCTTGTAACTGCATCATAAACCGCAGCAGTTGTGGTACATGAATATTGTGGATATAAAGGTAAGACCACTAAATCAGTAACCCCTTGCTCCATCAGGTTATCAATCGCAGTTTTAATTGATGGTGAACCGTAGCTCATCCCTATATCTACTGGAATATTAGGCAACAAAGCGGCTAATTTTTGCTTTTGGCGTAAAGAGTAAACCAATAATGGGGAGCCGTCTTCTAACCAAATAGATTGATATAATTTCGCGACTTTCGACGACCGAATAGGCAAAATTGCACCATATAGAATAGGTTTCCAAATTAGACGAGGTACATCAATAACGCGAGTATCACTAAGAAATTCTGCTAAATAGCGTCTAACTGCTGAGGTTGTTGGGGCATCAGGTGTTCCTAGGTTAGCCAATAAAATGCCGTATTTTTTTTCTGACATGAAACAACTCCTAATTGATAATCATTCCCAACATTAACATAGTTAAATAACTATTTTTATCACCAAGTGGTATAACAATAAAGGCAGCGATCTCGCTGCCTTATACTTGGCTTACACCCTTAATAATGCAAGTTACTGTTATACAGTAATAAGAAGCATAAGGAGTGCCAATATTAACCTAAAATTTTTGCTAATTCTTCACTAACTTCAGAAACTTTACGTGTACCATCCAATTTGAAGTACTTCGTATTACCTTGTTTTGCTTCATTTTGATAATAAGCAATTAAAGGAGCCGTTAATGCATGGTACTCAACTAAACGTTTACGTACGGTATCTTCTTGGTCATCTTTACGTATCGTTAATTCTTCACCGGTTACATCGTCTTTACCTTCCACTTTCGGTGGATTAAAGTTGATGTGGTAAACACGACCAGATGGTGCATGTACACGACGGCCAATGATGCGCTCAACGATGATTTCGTCTGGTACATCAAATTCAAGGACGTTATCAACGGTAATACCCGCTTCTTTCATGGCATCCGCTTGCGGAATTGTGCGAGGGAACCCATCTAACAAGAACCCATTACGGCAATCATCTTGTTTGATACGCTCTTTAACTAATGCGATAACCAATTCGTCAGTCACTAATTTACCGTTATCCATTAATTCTTTAGCTTGCAAACCAAGTTCGCTCCCTGACTTAACAGCTGCACGTAGCATGTCACCTGTTGAAATTTGAGGGATCCCAAACTTTTCCATAATAAATTGAGCTTGAGTGCCCTTACCAGCGCCTGGAGCGCCAAGCAGAATGATACGCATTGCGTAAACCCCTTGCTATTTAGATTTTTATAATTTGAAAAGAAAACAAGCTACCATACCATTAGCATGGCGCTTTACTCAAGAACACACGTAAACGTTTTCGCATTTATCTTTTTTCGCAAAAGAAAAAAACCACGCTAAAGCACAAGCAAAAGCGTGGTTTATGTTCAAAAACGAAAGTACAAAATTAACTTATTTTAAAAGCAATTCGTTGATTTTTCGTATAAATAAATTTGGATCTTCCAATGTACCACGCTCGGCCAATAATGCTTGATCCAATAACACATCAACCCAATCAGCAAATACAGACTCATCTGACACTTCAGACGCTTTTTTCACCAATGGGTGTGCTGGGTTTAATTCGAAGTTGTATTTCACTTCTGGCGCAGCTTGACCAGCCGCAGCGAATAATTTCGCCATCTGAGTGCTCATTTCATCAGCATTTGTGGTGACAATCGCTGGAGTATCGGTTAAACGATGCGTCAGTTTGACGTCTTTAACCCTTTCACCCAAGAATGATTTTACACGCTCAACAAATGGTGCTAATTGTTTATCCGCTTCTTCTTGTTCAGCTTTGTTTTCATCCGCAAGTTTATCTAATGACTCATCAGCTTTACTGACTGATTGGAATTGTTTGCCATCAAACTCAGACAAATAGTTCATCATCCATTCGTCAATACGGTCGGATAACAACAATACCTCAATACCTTTTTTACGGAATAACTCGAGGTGTGGGCTACCTTTTGCCGCCGCATAGCTATCTGCGGTGATATAGTAAATTTTATCCTGCCCTTCCACCATACGGCTAACGTAGTCTTCTAAAGAAACATTTTGCACGCTGCTATCTGTTTGAGTGGTCGCGAAACGCAGAAGTTTAGCAATGGTTTCACCATTTGCCATATCTTCCGCAGGGCCCTCTTTCATCACTAAACCAAATTGTTGCCAGAAAGTTTGATATTTTTCCGCATCTGTTTTCGCCAATTTTTCAAGCATTTGTAGAACACGTTTAGTCAATGCACTACGTAAACTGCGTGTTAATGCGCTATCTTGCAATATTTCACGAGAAACGTTCAATGGCAAATCATTGGAATCTAATACACCACGAATAAACCGTAGGTAATTTGGCATAAACTGTTCAGCGTCATCCATAATAAATACGCGTTGAACGTATAATTTCAGGCCATGCTGTTGGTCACGATTCCATAAGTCGAATGGTGCTTGAGAAGGAACATACAGTAAACTGGTATACTCTTGTTTACCTTCAACACGGTTGTGCGTCCAAGTCAAAGGGTCAGCATAGTCGTGGGAAATATGTTTATAGAATTCAACATACTCTTCATCAGAGATCTCAGACTTACTACGTGTCCATAGTGCTTTAGCTTGGTTAATCTTTTCCCACGTTACCGTACCGTCTTCTTCATTTTTATCTTCAATTTCAACAGGTAAAGCAATATGGTCTGAATATTTACTAATTACTGAGCGTAGACGCCAGTTATCAAGGAATTCTTTTTCATCGTCACGTAAATGCAACGTAATTTCTGTACCGCGTTCCGCTTTTTCAATATCGGCAATAGTATACTCACCTTCACCCGCAGATTCCCAAAAAACACCTTCACCCGCAGGGGCTCCTGCTGCACGGCTACGTACTGTGACTTTATCTGCGACAATAAAAGCTGAATAGAAACCAACACCAAATTGACCAATCATTTGGCTATCTTTTGCCTGATCAGTACCTAAAGATTCTAAAAATGCTTTCGTACCTGATTTTGCGATAGTCCCCAAGTTATCAATAACTTCTTCACGGCTCATACCAATACCGTTATCACTAATCGTTAATGTACCTTGGTCTTTATCTGCGCTAATACGTACACGCAATTCACCATCATTCTCATACAGTTCTGGTTTAGATAACGCACGAAAACGCAGTTTATCCGCCGCATCTGATGCGTTGGAGATCAATTCGCGTAAGAAAATCTCTTTATTCGAATAAAGAGAGTGGATCATTAATTGGAGGAGTTGCTTAACTTCTGATTGGAAACCACGCGTTTCCTGTCCTTTCATACTCATTAATCGCCTCTATTTCATCAATCTAATTGGATAGGTTTGACTTATCGATGCAGATTAGTTGGGGGCGAAAAACAAAAATTCAAGCGATAAAGACAAAAAAATTTACTGAAGAAAAAACCAAAACCAATGATTAGAAAGGAAATAATAACAACCGCAATCATTTTAAAGATAGTTAATGAAAGGAATAATTCTACTCATCTCCAATCATATACTCTAAATAATTTGTGCTGTAGCTAGGCGTCAAATACGTTAATCCCTAGGAACATACACCAGTATGTGACCCAAGTCACCGAGTGTAGCCCCCACGACTCAAATTAGTAACTGAATTCTGTAGGGTGATTTTAGAAAAACGAAATCAATACTACCCTCTAAATAGTTCAAGTTGTAGGTAGGCGGCAAATGAGGAGATCTCGGGGAGCATACACCAGTATGTGACCCGAGTCGCCGAGTGTAGCCCCCACGACTCAAATTAGTAACTGAATTCTGTAGGGTGATTTTAGAAAAACGAAATCAATACTACCCTCTAAATAGTTCAAGTTGTAGGTAGGCGGCAAATGAGGAGATCTCGGGGAGCATACATCAGTATGTGACCCGAGTCGCCGAGTGTAGCCCCCACGACTCAAATTAGTAACTGAATTCTGTAGGGTGATTTTAGAAAAACGAAATCAATACTATCCTCTAAATAGTTCAAGTTGTAGGTAGGCGGCAAATGAGGAGATCTCGGGGAGCATACATCAGTATGTGACCCGAGTCGCCGAGTGTAGCCCCCACGACTCAAATTAGTAACTGAATTCTGTAGGGTGATTTTAGAAAAACGAAATCAATACTACCCTCTAAATAGTTCAAGTTGTAGGTAGGCGGCAAATGAGGAGATCTCGGGGGAGCATACATCAGTATGTGACTCGAGTCGCCGAGTGCAACCCCCACGACTCAAATTAGTAACTGAATTCTGTAGGGTGATTTTAGAAAAACGAAATCAATACTATCCTCTAAATAGTTCAAGTTGTAGGTAGGCGGCAAATGAGGAGATCTCGGGGAGCATACATCAGTATGTGACCCGAGTCGCCGAGTGCAGCCAACACCCCTACAGCTTGAAATATGACGAGGATATTACAATCGAGAGCGGCCGGAGAGCGAATGAGACAGCGTCGTACTATCGACTAACTCTAATTCCCCACCCACAGGCACCCCATGAGCAATTCGGCTCGCTGCCACCCCATATTGTGCGCACATTTCCCCAATATAGTTTGCTGTTGCTTCACCTTCTACCGTCGGGTTTGTCGCTAAAATCACTTCTGTGATCGTCTCTACCGCTAAGCGTTCTTCTAACCTATCAAGGCCAATATCTATCGGACCAATACCGTCCAATGGCGATAAATGCCCCATAAGAACAAAATAGCGCCCTGAAAATTGCCCAGTTTGTTCAATGGCATAGATATCTGCTGGGCTTTCGACAACACAAACTAAACCATTTTGCTGACGACGCGGATTCGCACAAATATTACAAACCTCTTGTTCGGTAAACGTTCTGCAATCACGGCAATGACCAATTTCAGACATTGCACTTGTGAGAGATTGCGCTAAACGCATCCCACCGCTCCGGTCACGCTGTAGAAGATGGAAAGCCATACGCTGCGCTGACTTTGGCCCAACGCCGGGAAGACAGCGCAACGCTTCCATTAATGATTCAAGAAGCGGACTTGTTTGCATTAGAATGGCATCTTAAAGCCTGGTGGTAATTGCATACCACTAGAAACGCTCGCCATTTTCTCTTTTTGTGTCTCTTCAATGCGTCGAGCCGCATCGTTAAATGCCGCTGCAATCAAGTCTTCTAACATTTCTTTGTCATCTTCTAACAAGCTAGGGTCGATCTCAACACGGCGGCAATTATGCGAACCATTAATTGTCACTTTCACTAAGCCAGCACCAGACTCGCCTGTAGCTTCAAGTTGAGCGATTTCTTCCTGAACTTTTTGCATTTTATCTTGCATTTGCTGGGCCTGTTTCATCAGGTTACCCAATCCACCTTTACCAAACATAGTTTTCTCTCACAACTGAGGCTACAGATTAACCAATATACTGTAGCGTTAAACGGGGCGAATACTTTCTTCATCCAACTGCGCATCAAACATAGAGCGAAGTTTTTGAATCGTCTTATCCGCAATAATTGACTGACGAGCTTGCGCCAGTTTCTCTTCATAAATCGCCTGTCGCCATTCTAGTGGTGTTTTCACATCACTATTATCATCATGAACGATTTTCAGTTCAACAGAACGACCATACTGCTCGCTCAGAGCTTCCTCTAGCGCTTTATGCGCTTGGGGCTTATCGAGGTGCTTCTGAGATGAACGCAAATGTAAAACAATTTGCGACTCACTTAATTCTTCTATATATGAATTCAAAGCTAATTGTTCAACCAGCTTAGGAATATTTAATTTTGCTATTGTCCCGGACCAGCTGTCTCGCTCCCGCCCTTCTTCAATAATTTTTACTGCTAATTCAGGGGTTTTCTCATATTCTAACGCTTCTTTGATCTCACTTGGCGTCGTAACGGCATCTTTTTGAGCCATTGTTTCTTTGTTCTGAGCTTTCCACTGATACGGCTTTGGTTTCTGAGCTTTCACCCCTTGTGAAGCTTTGTTTTCCACATTTTGTTGGTGTTTGCTGGTCACGGCGGCCAGCCTTTCTAGTGCTGATACCGCCGGCTTAGCCTTTTCAGACGTCGCCGGTTTAGCCTTTTTTAGGCCAGGGTCCTCGCTTTGGGGTGATTGCAGGGTCTGCCTAGCTTTTAATAACTGCAAGGTTGGGCTATTTTCTGGCAAATTCTCTGCACGAGTTTGTGGCGGCGCTCCCCTTTGAGGTGCACTCTGTGTTACCGTTTGTGTGATTACCCGAGGAGGCGCTTCAATTTCTTCGATTACACTTTTAGGGTGAAATGCCAGTGCTCGCAATAAGGCCATTTCTACCCCCATACGCCGCTCAGGTGCATAGGGCAATTCTTTTCTTCCTACCAACAAGGTTTGGTAGAAAAGCTGTAAATCTGCTGGAGAAATAACCCTTGCAACTTGCCGCAAGCGCCCGTCTATCGAAGATGGGTCTGTTTCTTGCTCCGCAGGAAGAAGTTGGATCATCGCGATGCGGTGTAACTGGGTTAAAATTTCAACCAGTAAATTCTCCCAGTCCGCACCTCGGCTAGCCGCTTGCTCCACTTGGCTCATCACGGCGATGCTATCAGCACGGACTAATGCCTCAATGATAGCTAATGGTTGCTCATCATCCAGTGTGCCAAGCATTTGACTCACTATGTCAGCAGTTACCTTGCCTTGCCCCATCGCGATGGCTTGGTCTGTTAAACTTAATGCATCACGTAAACTACCATCAGCGGCTCTCGCTATCAGCTGGCGAGCACGCAGGTCATGTTCAATATTTTCAGCATTAAGAATTAATTCAAGTTGTTCGCTAATTTGAGTGACATCTAACGCTTTTAGATGGAACTGCAAGCAACGTGACAAAATAGTCACGGGAAGTTTTTGTGGGTCAGTCGTCGCCAAAAGAAATTTTACGTGTTCTGGCGGCTCTTCAAGGGTTTTCAACAAGGCATTAAAGCTATGACGTGACAGCATGTGGACTTCATCAATCAAGTAGACTTTGAAGCGACCGCGTGCTGGTGCGTATTGGACGTTATCGAGTAATTCGCGGGTATCTTCCACTTTAGTTCGTGAAGCTGCGTCAATCTCAATTAGGTCGACAAACCTGCCCTGTTCAATTTCCAAGCAGTTGACACATTGACCACAAGGGGATGCCGTGATCCCTTTTTCGCAATTAAGACCTTTGGCAAAAAGGCGAGCAATCGTCGTTTTCCCTACGCCTCGTGTGCCCGAGAAAAGATAGGCGTGATGAAGCCGCTGGTGCTCCAGCCCATTAGCAAGTGCAGTCAAGACGTGTTGTTGGCCAACAACGTCTGAAAATTTTTGAGGTCGCCACTTACGGGCAAGTACCTGATAGCTCATGGTTCCCACAGTAATTTAACATGATACGTGAATAAATATAATCTTAGTACATGCTACCACAGCCTCAACCCTTACGGCGAGGTTGTGATAAAAATAGAGGGAAAATAAAGATTAGTGCCCAGGGAATTCAACTAAGCTGTAAGAAGATACGCCTTCTTTTTGTAGCCGCTCCACACCACCAAGGTCAGGTAAGCTAATGATAAATGCGGCTTCAACCACATTAGCACCGAGCTGCTTGATCATTTTAACTGTTGCTTCGACAGTGCCACCAGTTGCTAATAGGTCATCAACAACCAATACATTATCATTTGGGGTAATGCTGTCTTTGTGGATTTCAAGGGTATCGGTACCGTATTCAAGGTCATAAGTCATACTTAATACTTCACGCGGTAGTTTCCCTTTTTTACGTACAGGAACAAAACCAACACCTAAACGTAATGCGACAGGTGCACCGAATAGAAAACCACGTGCTTCAGTCCCTACAATTTTAGTAACCCCTTTATTTTGGTAATGCTCAACTAACATATCAATGGTTGCTTGGTATGCTGCTGGGGTGTTTAACAAAGTCGTGATATCACGAAAAATCACACCTTCGATTGGATAATCTTGAATAGATGCGATACTTTCTTTAATCAATTGCAGTTGTTGCTCTTTAGCGGTCATAATAAAAGCCAATATAGTAAACACGAAAGTGTAGAATTTATGTAAAGTACCATAAAAATGCAACAAGAAGCCGACTATTTGCAGTTGCTTTTGTTGCTGAATATCAATATTACGCTATTTTTCACATTTAATGAGAATAAAAAATGAAAATCCCCGCTCTTTTAGATGCGTTAAAAAAGCAGATTGATGAATTAGAGACGCGAGTGAGCCCAATAAAGGACCTTGAGTTTTCGCATTCCCGCTTTGATGTGCAATTATTTAATCGTAAGTCGACGCGCCTTGGTGATTGCCAAAACGAGTTAAAAGCGCTTTATCTACAGCTTTGCCATAGTGTCACGCTAAACCATGCAGAGCAGGTCAATTTCCTCACAGAAAAAATCGTTCACCAGATACAGGCAATTTCTCGTGAGATTTCGACACAACCCTTGCGAGAGAAAGAATCAACATTTACCAAGAAGAAAGAGCAGATTGATTTATATGAACGTTTATCACAACATCAAGACTACGAACGCCGTTTGCAGTCAATGGTCAGTGAAAAAGAACTTCACCTAAGCCAACTAACGGATCATCGTTTACAGCACCAATGCCAAAAAGAACTTGCCGTATTGGCAGGCCGTTTATACCGTTGCCGACAAGCACTGTTACGGATAGAAAAAGCTATTGAGCACCAAGAAAACCAATATTTTGATTAATCAACATTAACGACAAAAGGAATTGCCATGTCTTCGCTTAAAGATGCACCGCTAGAAATACAGCTTGCCGTTGATTTGATTTATTTATTAGAAACCTCAGAAATAGACACAGATATCGTACTAAAAGCCCTTGATATTGTTAGAAATGACTATATTTCGAAGCAAATGCAGGCGGCCCAAGCCACCTGCACGAAAGACCGCTAATTAGCTAAGTTGCCATCACCGTCTTTTAATGTACGCTTGACTTCTTGCACTTCATCCCCTTGGCTATTATGCAAATGAACTTCTAGTTGGTTGAAGGCAATATCAATATCATTTTCTCTACATAGTTTGTCTATCGCTCGGTTTATTTCATCATTCGTTACAGACCGATCACCAATTTGGCGTACGTAAAAACGCAATTCGTGATCTAAAGTACTCGCGCCAAAACTAGTAAAATAAACATTAGGCGCAGGTTCTGTCATTACTTTGCTGTTACTGGTCGCCGCAGATAATAAAACTTGCTTAACTTTGTCGAGATCTGACCCATAAGCAACACCAATTGCTATCGTTACCCGTGTGACGGTGTCTGAAAGCGACCAGTTGATCAACCTTTCAGTCACAAAAGCCTTATTGGGAATAATGACCTCTTTACGATCAAAATCAACAATGGTAGTCGCTCGGATGCGGATCTTACTCACCGTCCCTGAATATTCGCCGATCGTCACCGTATCACCAATACGAATTGGCCTTTCAAATAATAAGATGATCCCAGAAACAAAGTTAGCAAAAATTTCTTGTAAACCAAACCCTAAGCCAACAGTTAAAGCAGCGGCTAACCACTGTAATTTATTCCAAGTTACGCCAATCATCCCCAGCGAAGCAATCGCTCCTATACCAATAATACTGTAAGTTAATATGGCTTTAATGGCGTAGGTTGAGCCCTGACGCAACTTCAAACGAGATAATACCAGAACTTCCAATAACCCAGGTAAGTTATGCGTCATCACCCATGACACAACAATAATCACTAACGCTAAAATTAAATTGGCAAGCGTCACGTATTGTAAAATATTGCCACCTTCCGCCGAAGTCGCCGTGTAGCCCCACAAATTCACGCTGTCTAAGAAGGAAAAAATCGTAATAAAGTCAGACCAAATAGCATAGAACGCTAGTGCAAAGATAATAAATAAGACCATTGTCATTAAGCGCAACGACTGTTGGCTAATTAAATCAATGGCCATAGGGGGTTCTTTAATTGGCTCATTTTCTGTCTCTTCTTGCTTAGACATCGCACGTCGTTCAATAGCTCGTTGATACGCAAGCTTTCGAGCGACTAATGTCAACCCCCTCAAGCAGGCATTATAAGTGATATGCCACAGCAACAATAAATATAAGCTGTCTATCCAACGATTCGTCAAACGTAATGTGGTGTAGTAGTACCCCGCCATCATCAACCCCACTAAAATCAATGGTGAAAATGTCAGTAGTGCCACAACAATACTCCGAGTTAAATGACTGCCCCTTTCTTGCCAAACCCGCTTACAAAATGGAGTGGTAAAAATACACAGTAGCACTAAGGAAATTAACACTACTAGCTGACCAATCACATCTTCTGACACTTTTAATGGATTGCTAATTCCGTAAGTCGAAAAGAAAATAAGCGGTAACAAAGGGATAGATAATCTGAACAGACCACGTCGAGCAAGTGTTATTTTCTCTTTTTCGATAGCAAAGTGTTTTTGCGCGATACCTTGGGGTTTAAGTACCCGATAAGTTAGCTCAAATAACACCCAGAAGATGGCTAATTGCTGACAAAATTTCCAAACAAAGGGCCCTTGAGCATTACCTGTTTTCAAAAACCAATAACCAATAGCTAATAAAAACAATGATACTGGCAAGGTCTGCATTAACGTTAATAATAAGGCAAATGGTGTACTTAATACGCTGTCACTACGTAAACTTGAAAGGTGCTGGTCGATATCCTGTAATCGTCGATTAATCTTACGGTTAAACCAAATAAAAATTAGCGCGACTAACACTAACGGAATAACCACCAGCAAAGAGTTACTGACGCCCTTCATAATGCTACGGCTTGAAATGGATAAATCAACATTGTCGAATTGTGCAGTCGCCGCTTCGGGAAAGGCTTTCAGCCATTCTAAATCAATCGGTTTATTACTGTTCACCCAAAATATTTGCTGTGCCAATATGTTTTCAAGAGAACTCACAACACTCAATAATTGGTTTTGATCTAACTCTAAATTAATTGCTTGTGAAATTTGCCCTCCGAGTTGTTGATTCAGCTCATCTAACAACCCTCGGCGAACTTCCAACAGTTTTATTAAAACCGCTTTGTCTTCCTCTGATAATAAGGTTGACGCTTCTGGGTCATCCCCCGTTTTAACCTCTAATTGCTGTTCTAATTTAGTGATGTAATCACTGGGTTGGTATAGTTCATCACGCTGCTGATTAATATCAAATTGTTCAAGGCGCAAATCAGCAATTGTCGTAGGTAAGTTTTTAGTTAAAATATTAGCGGGTAAATCAATTTGTTGTTGAAATAAAATTCGAGATAACAACAAACTACCTCGTAATACATTGATCTGTTCTTTTAAGTTTCGCTCTGATTGTGTCGCTCTTTCAAGCCACGTTTTAACTCGTATACCATTTTGTACTAATTTATTACTGTCTTCTGTCACCGCAATAAGCCGATCACTTAATGTATTATTAATCGCAATTTCTTTTTGAATAATCGGGTTTTGTTGAACGTTAATATCTGTTTCAGAGGTACTCAATGCTTCACGTACCGTCGATTGGGAATCATTAAGCCGCCGGTGGCTAATTTCAGCTTGGATCTGTTGAATGTAGACTTCGAGCTGTTCAATATAAGCCGCGGTATAATCGCGTTGTTTTTGCAATACATCTTGCAATTGGGTATTGCTTTGTAGAATGCGTTTTTGATACTCATTTTGCTGCTGTAATAGATATTGTTCTACCAGTAGCATATTGATTTGGGTTGGCCTTAAGCTCACCACATCGTCTTGTGTATTATTTAATTCATTACGAATATCTTGCAAACGCTTCGCATTTTCTAGCATCAGCGCTTGGGCTCGTTCAGGTTGAGTTTGTAACCCTATCAATTGACTACTGTAGGTAGCGAGGTCACTGTGTTCAACTTGAAGGTTTTCTAGGTAAGATGATTTCAATGCTTCTAATTGGGAAAGTGTGCTTTTTTGAATTTGTTCAGCGAAGTTTGCTGCAAGTTGTTTATTTTCTTTTTTTATTTGCTGTAAACCTTGAACCGCTTTTCTCGAATCTTCACTGGTATTGTTGAGTTTTTCTTGTAGTTCTTCAGTTCGTTGTTCTAATTTACTCAGTTCCTCATAAAAATCAGATGTTTTTTCTAAATCCGCTAACGCTAATTTATCATCTTCATTCAAGGCACTTTTTTTATTCAATGCATCGAGTGCACTTTTAATCTCATTTTTACTCGGTAAATGACTCGTGGTTAATGCGTTAACAGGATAGGAAAAAAGCACTGTGGCAAATAATGAGATTATGCTAATTAAATGTAGCCAATTCCGTTGTTGTTTCATCATAACAACATCCCTATATACTCATAATAAGCTTTCACATATTGTTTTATTACACAAAGTGCTGATAAAGAACTATCAGCACACTAGGTAAATATTGCACGACCCCAGACTAGAACGTTAATACTTTCTCAGCACTTAATGTCCAACTGGCGAGTTCAACAAGCGTCCCAACTTCAACACCGTCCGCTAAAGCAAGTTCGCTAATTCCTCGTGCATCCGTACATGTTTTACACAATTTCACGGGAACATTTTGTGCGGTTAAAATTTCTAACATCTGTTGAAGATTATAACCTTCTTTGGGTTTTTGCGCAGCCAAGCCCGCAGCCACTGCATCTGACATTAAGAAAACTTTTAAATCCAACTGTGAATTTTGCTCTTTTAAGGTGATCGCCAAACGCAATGAGTTAAATAATGTTTCACTGCCGTAAGGTGCGCCATTGGCAATAATCAGGATAGATGACATTTTACACTCCAATTATTCAGTTTGAATTGGTTTAAGCCGTATTGCGGCATTACTTTTTAAAGTCTCTAATAGTGTATCAACCAATGTAATGGTGTGTTGATTTATATTGAAGTTTTCTGTCTGGAGTAGCCAGTTTTCCAATAAACCTGACATCAAAGAACGGATCATAATAGCAGCGCAGTCGACATTTAGGTCTGCCGGTAATTGCCCTGCCGCAATACACGAGTGTAAGTTTTCAACAATTCGACATTGGCTAGCAACATAATTAGCCCGTTTAAAATCAACTAGCGCCGCCATTTCACCGACTAATTCGCACTTCAAAAAAAATATTTCCATCAGAGCGCGGTTTTTAGGGCTTTCAATGAAATCAGTTAAAATAAAAACTAACAATTCTCTTAGTATTGAAAGTGGATCATTGGTATATTTAGAACGATAATATTCTTCAGCTTGTACAATTTGGTTATCACCAAACTCACAGGCTTGATAAAAAAGATCAACTTTATTTTTGAAATGCCAATATATCGCCCCACGGGTAACCCCGGCGGCTTTTGCAATATCGGCTAATGATGTGGCAGAAACGCCTCGTTCAGAGAATGTTTTGATAGCAGCATCTAATATTTCCTGACGAGTTTCTTCAGCCTGTTGTTTAGTTTTTCGTGCCATTGTGACCCGTTTCTATCGAAAGCTGATTTACATACAATCGTGTATGTTTGTACTATAGCACAGTGATAAATCATATTGTTTACCATTTTTCTTATTTTTGTTTTGAACTCATATTGATTAATTGAGGTTAACTTATGCGAAAAAACAGAGGGGTGTTACCTCTGGCTCTGTTGGTTCTTTCAGGTGGCTTAGCTTTATCCGGTTGTAACGACGAACAACAAGGTGGCGGAGAACGCCCGGCGCCTGAAGTAGGAATTGTTACGCTTAAAGCCGAACCTCTGACGCTCAAAACCGAGTTACCAGGCCGTACATCTGCATTTCGTATTGCTGAGGTTCGTCCTCAAGTTAGTGGCATCATTTTGAAGCGCAACTATAAAGAAGGTAGCGATGTCGAAGCTGGCACATCTTTGTACCAGATTGACCCTGCACCATTCCAAGCAACCTATGACAGTGCAAAAGCTGAATTAGCGAAAGCGCAAGCAAATGCAAATTTAGCAGGATTGACAGTTAAACGTTATAAACCATTGTTAGGCACTAATTACATTAGCCGTCAGGAATACGACCAAGCAACATCAACTTATGCACAAGCTCTTGCTGCTGTTAAAGCGGCTGAAGCCGCAGTTGAAACTGCACGTATTAACCTGAACTATACCAAAGTAACTGCGCCAATCAGTGGTCGTACTGGTAAATCGAATGTCACTGAAGGGGCATTAGTTTCTACTGGTCAAGCAACTGAGTTAATGCGTGTTCAGCAACTGGACCCTATCTATGTAGACGTCACTCAATCAAGCGATGATTTTTTACGTCTAAAAAATGAGATAGCCAAAGGTGCTGTCCAAAGAGAATCTGGTCAAGCCCCTGTAAGCTTAATCAGTAATGATGGCCTAGAATATGCACAAAAAGGTGTTCTCGAGTTCTCTGATGTGACTGTTGATGAAACAACAGGTTCTATCACAATGAGAGCCGTTTTCCCTAATCCGAACAAAGAGTTACTTCCAGGTATGTTTGTTCGTGCAGTATTAGAAGATGGCATAATTGAAAAAGCGATTTTGGTGCCACAACAAGGGTTATCCCGTACAGCTCAAGGGACCTCTCAAGTTATGGTCGTCAACGCTGAGAATAAAGTTGAAGTCAGGGCGGTTAAAGCTGGTCAAGCTATTGGCAATAAATGGCTGATAACTGATGGCTTACAAGAAGGTGATCGCATCATTGTCATCGGCTTACAAAAAATCAAACCAGGAATTGTTGTGAATCCTAAGGAAGCTAACTTAGAAACGCAATCCATAGACAATCAGGCAAAACCTGAAGAAAAGTCTAAATAAGGGAGCGGCTGATTAATGCCTAAGTTTTTTATAGAAAGACCAATTTTTGCGTGGGTAATTGCAATTATCACCATGCTTGCTGGTCTGTTGGCAATTATCCAGTTACCTGTTTCACAGTACCCAACCATCGCGCCACCGGCTGTTTCTATTTCAGCTAACTATCCGGGAGCGGATGCTGAGACTGTACAGAACACCGTAACTCAGGTTATCGAACAAAATATGAACGGTATCGATAACTTGGTATATATGTCATCGAGCAGTGATTCATCAGGTTCTGCTAGCATCACAATAACGTTTGAAGCAGGTACTGATGGTGATATAGCGCAAGTACAGGTACAAAATAAATTGCAACTGGCAATGCCATTGCTGCCACAAGAGGTTCAGCAGCAAGGTATTAGTGTTGATAAATCAACTAGTTCCTTCTTAATGGTTGCCGGTTTCGTTTCTAATGATGGCTCAATGGGGCAATACGACATTGCTGACTATGTTGGGTCAAATATTAAAGACCCACTTAGCCGAGTAAATGGTGTCGGTGAAACGCAACTATTTGGTACGCAATATGCGATGCGTATCTGGTTAAAACCAGAACAGCTCGTTAAATACAACATGACCACAACGGATGTCATTAATGCTATCAAGGTTCAAAACAACCAAGTAGCAGCAGGGCAACTCGGTGGTTCACCTTCAATTGCTAACCAGCGTTTAAACGTTTCTATCATTGCACAAACACGTTTAAATAATGCTGAAGAATTTAGCAATATTTTGCTGCGTGTAAACCAAGATGGTTCACAAGTACGCATTAAAGATGTTGCTGATGTCGAATTAGGTGCAGAAAACTACAGCACGATTGCCCGTTTTAATGGTAAACCTGCTGCTGGTATTGGTATTAAGTTGGCGACAGGTGCAAACGCATTAGATACCTCTAATAACGTGCGCGCAGCTCTTGAAGATATGAAACCTTTCTTCCCTCAAGGGTTAGAAATTGTTTATCCATACGATACAACCCCATTCGTTAAAATTTCGATTAACGAAGTGGTTAAAACGTTGGTTGAAGCAATCATGCTAGTTGTTGTGGTAATGTATTTGTTCCTACAAAACATTCGTGCAACCTTAATACCTACAATTGCCGTTCCAGTCGTATTATTGGGTACTTTTGCTATTTTATCGGCATTCGGATACTCGATAAATACCCTGACGATGTTCGCCATGGTTCTTGCCATCGGTCTTCTGGTCGATGATGCCATCGTTGTTGTTGAAAACGTTGAGCGGGTAATGCAAGAAGAAGGCTTGTCACCAAAAGAAGCGACCAAAAAATCAATGGGTCAAATCCAAGGTGCATTAGTCGGTATCGCAATGGTACTTTCGGCAGTATTTATCCCAATGGCTTTCTTTGGAGGGTCTACGGGGGCTATTTATCGTCAGTTCTCAATCACGATTGTATCATCAATGGTATTCTCAGTTCTGGTGGCAATGATTTTAACGCCAGCACTGTGCGCAACCATGTTGAAGCCGATTGAAAAAGGCAGTCACGGTAGCCAGAAAGGGTTCTTCGGTTGGTTTAACCGAATGTTTGAAAAGCAAGCTCACCATTATACTGACAGTGTAAGCCGCATGCTTAACGGTACAGGCCGTTATCTTGTCATCTACCTGATATTAGTGGCGGGCATGGCCTTTATGTTTGTGCGTTTGCCGTCTTCTTTCTTACCAGCAGAAGACCAAGGGGTATTCCTGTCAATGATCCAATTACCACCTGGATCAACCCAAGAACAAACGCAAGCGGTATTGGATGAAGTTAACAACTACTACCTTACCGAAGAAAAAGCAAACGTTGAGTCAGTCTTTACCGTTGGGGGCTTTAGCTTCGCAGGTCAAGGACAAAATATGGGTCTAGCCTTTATCGTTCTGAAAAACTGGAGCGAGCGTAAAGGTGATGAAAACCACGTCGATGCGATTGTACAACGCGCTAATATCGCGCTGTCACAAAAACAAGAAGCGCTAATCTACGCATTTAACCTACCGGCAATTGTTGAGTTAGGTACCGCCGACGGGTTCGACTTCGAGCTTGTAGATAAAGCTAACTTAGGGCATGAAAAATTAATGGAAGCCCGTAATCAGTTACTTGGATTAGCAGCTCAGCACCCAGAAATGCTGCAAGGTGTCCGTCCAAATGGTCAGGATGATACCTCACAGTACCGTATTTATATCGACCAACAAAAAGCACAGGCACAAGGTGTTGCGATTAGTGATATTAACGCAACATTAAGCTCGATCTTCGGTGGAGCCTACGTGAATGACTTTATCGACCGCGGTCGTGTGAAGAAAGTTTACGTACAAGGTGACGCAGAAAGCCGTATGCTGCCAAAAAATATCAGTAACCTGTATGTTCGTAACAACCAAGGTAAAATGGTTCCATTCTCTGCATTTTTGGACACATCCCAAGACCCTTGGAAGTTTGGTTCACCACGTTTAGAGCGTTATAACGGTGTCCCATCAATGAACATTCAAGGTCAGGCTGCCCCAGGTAAAAGTACCGGGGATGCTATGCTGCTAATGGAAAAACTCACGACTGAAAACCTGCCAAAAGGAATTGGTTATGAGTGGACGGGGATGTCTTATCAAGAACGTTTAGCAGGTAACCAAGCCCCTGCTCTATATGCGATTTCCTTGATAGTCGTCTTCCTATGCTTGGCAGCACTGTATGAAAGTTGGTCAGTTCCGTTCTCTGTTATGTTAGTCGTTCCGCTAGGTATTATCGGGGCATTAATCTTCACCTCAGTTCGAGGCTTAGATAACGACGTTTACTTTAAAGTAGGTCTACTAACAACCATTGGGCTCTCGGCGAAAAACGCAATATTGATTGTTGAATTCGCCAAAGACTTAATGGAAAAAGAAGGGAAAGGGTTAGTCGAGGCAACACTTGACGCAGTTAAGATGCGTTTACGACCAATCCTGATGACATCACTGGCATTTATGCTAGGTGTTATTCCACTGGTATTTAGTAATGGTGCAGGTTCTGCATCTCAGAACTCAGTAGGTACGGGTGTTCTGGGTGGTATGTTCGCAGCAACTTCACTGGCTATTTTCTTTGTCCCAGTCTTCTTCGTGGTGATCCGTCGCCGTTTCTCTAAGAAGTCTGAAGATATTGAACACAGCCATCCACCAGCTTCGCATTAATTACCTATAAGACTTAAAAAGAGCCACTTACGTGGCTCTTTTTTTTAACCTGATCACTATTTAATGTTGATTCACTGTATCGAATAATAATGTATCGGAATAACGTTGCCCTTGCCCTAAGGCTAATTTCTGCAACGTATTGACTCCATCATCCACAGCCATTTGAGTTGTAAATCCCCCTAATAGCGCGATTTCGTCATTTATTCTTAGCTGCTCATTAAAATAAGCGGATAAATACATTAAGCCATGACGAACCTGAGGACGTTCAGCAAGAATACTAATATCAATAAATTGTTCAGTTTCACCAATTTGAATTTGTAGATGACGGTAGGAGTCAGCCTGTGAGCTATAAGCTTTATATATACATAACGATGTATTGTTTATTGGGTCCGTAATGATTAAATCCTCCCCTTGGCGACTAGCATATATATCCCCCAGTTGAGCTTCTATGGGGAGAACTAGCCGATCAACAACCCGATCTGCCGAATAATTATTGATAATAATCGCTTTATAATACTGCCAATCTGCTTTCTCGAAATTATACGTATCTGAGCCTTCACCTAAGCTAATAATCAAAACAAATGTATTTCTGAATTCCTCTAACTTTAAATTATCATCGCCCCTTGTTCCTTTTATAATTAACGATGAACTTAGCTGTTTATTATTCTGCAAAATTGGGTGATATATAATTTCATCACTATCTATTTGTAGCATTAAACCACCAGCTATTTTTTTTACGGACTTAAAGCTGATGTTTGGGTATAAATCCATATATTCAGGTAGGTTCTCAGGGTGTATCATAACCCTATTCTGATCAAAAATGCGGTCAAATTGAGCAGAGTCAATTGCCTTTACTTGATATAATTTCTTTGATTTTGTATCAAAAATTATGCCCTGCTGTTTAGCATCATCAAACCCCATGATTTGTAATTCACTCTCCGATGAAAATGATGGTGATATGATAATTTTACCTTTTAAATACCATGCAGGTAATATACGTTTCCCATCAGCACCTTTTAACCCAAATAACGCAATAGGGTGTTTTTCATTTGAAAATTGGTTGAAATTACTCCACTTAAAAATTGACTTATTAAACCAATTTTTATTAAGGGCAACTGTATCAGCAGTGCCATCAGCATTAAGTTGCTTTACTGTGCCATCATCTTGAATAATTAAAATATTATTCTGCCAGTTAATAACGTTCTCTATCTGGCGGAAATTTAAACGTAAAGCCGTTGGGTTATTTGGTTCAATAATATCTTGCCCAAGCCCCTCTTGGTAAAAAACTACATCTTCTTTTCGACTATAAAAAAAGAATACTTCCTGTCCACTTTGATTAAACAGGCTACCAACCAATATTAAATCTTCAGGTGATTGCCATACCCACTGGTCGCTTCTCAAGTCATAGAGATCATGAACTACCCCCAAAACCTTGGCTAAGGTTGCTTTCTTTCCACTAATTTTAAATAAATTCTCAGCTCGTATTAAGTGTTCTTGTGATATACCCAAATGAGAACTTTCCATAATTGTTTTTAGTGGTATACCTGGTTTAGCTAATAGCAAATCAATTTCGACTTGTTTTTCTGCCGTTATGGAATATCGCCGTAATAACTGTGAACTTAGCTGGCTATCATAATTATCAGGTCTGGCTAAATTACACTTAATTAATGTCCCACTCTCACTTCGTAACCAATAACGGTAAGTAAAACCTTTGTCTGTCCCTATTAGCTTTACGATTTTCCCAACGGAAGTTTCGGCCTGTGAACTAGGGTTTCCAATATGTTCAGGATGATAAGTAAAACCTTGTTCCCTTTCGTGGTTTTGCTCCTGTTCTGTGAGTATGACGACTTTCCTAACATTTGGCTCAATAGGCATGTATAAATCTGAACTAGAGTTTATTACTTCATCAGAAAAAACTAAGTAGTCATGTTGTAACAGTTTTTGACGTTGTTCTTGAGATAATATAGTCGGGGTATTATGAAGCATATTAATTAACTTTCTATTATTAAATACCTTTGTTAGCTCTAATTTATCTCTAAGCACTCGATAAGTGCTATCTATTTTCTGCCCCAGATAATTTTGACGTAATGTAATATTAAATTGATTATATTCTAATGAAGCATGAACAATTTCTGCTCCACTACCTAAAACTGATGAAGCCTCTATTTTATGGGTAATATTGCCGGTCTTAACATTTGCTTGCCAAGCTATCGCTTTTTCTCTCGAATAGAAATAAACCACATCACCAATAACGCCGATTAATTCTGCTGTTTGGTTTTCTTCTGATAATGAATTCGTAAATAACATACGTTTTGTTGCAACGTCATAAAAAGCACGCCCAACATCTAAGCCATTATGCTGATAACTATTAACTACTACATATTGCCCATGTAATTCATGTTTATCCGCTAATTCATTAAGGTGTTGTTCAATAGATTGGCCTTTTACACTCCATCGGTGTCCATCTAAACTAATGGGTTCAATTGTTTGAGCACTAAAGTTAATTATATTAAGCTCATTCTTACTATTAATAACTTTTATCAGGCTTGATTTAGCTGTAGCATCAATTCCAATCGTAAACCCATTTATTTTAATATGGTCATCATAAAATGAAACGTTAAGTTCTTTACCATCATCAATCAGACTTGTATCAAGTATCCATTGGGATAGCTTATCACTGCTTAAGTCTTCCATTAGCCGCAAGGAAGCACCATGGTTAACTGTAATTTGATATTCCCCGCCATTCCCTTTAACAACATGTTCTATATGACCTCGCCATGGTTCAGGCATTAGTGGAACAACCAAATGTTTATTTTCAGTGTTAAGCGTAACTTGGATTTTAGTATTGACATACTCATGCACTAATTCTGAGATTATGTACTCGGCACTACAATAGAGAAAATCAAAATAAAATTGGTAGTCTTCCTCCATTTTCCGCAATATTGAAAAGCCATTATCATTACGTACTGTTCCCCCGAAAAGAACACTGTAGTTATAACGAATATAAGATTGCGGAACGACGGGCAACACAATAATATGAGACTGTCCCCCATCAAAGCTGACCTGATTATCTACAACGCCAACCGCTTCCCTAATATTAATGGCATTCTTTCTATCAATATCTGCTCGTGGCGCTGACTGAAAATCACTCATACAACAATGCGGAATAGTCCATGTCATGTTTTCACCACGGTAGATATATTGACTCCCCAGTTTAAAAAAACCTCTTTGAAAGTTAATTTCTTCTATTACTACTCCATAAGTTGGGATTAAAAGTTTTTTTTCATCATCATAAGCTATTGCCGCACTCTGGTAACTTTGCTGATAAGCCGTAAATTCCAGACCAACAGCAGTTGCTTTTTGTGCGTGGCGTTCATTAATATTGATTAAAGCAGTAAAACCAACCCCTACCCCCATAATCGGTACAGATAATGGCCCAGTAATACCTGCGACGGTTTCAGCACCGAGTATAGAGGCACCTATACCGACAAGACCAGCTCCGAGTGACGCTGAGTCAAAAGCCAATTGCGTTCCGAACACGGCTCTTTGTGCTTCATTTTGTGCATTAGCTAACTCATAAATATCAAATACAACCATTGCTCCTTGGAAAAGAATACCAAGCCCTTCATTTGCCATACGTACTAGCGATAAAGAAAAGTTGTTCATCATTGTTTTAGCCGCTACGCTTCCTTCTCGCCACAATGAGTAAGCTATTTTCCCTACTTTAGCAGCATCATTGATCACCCCATGTGCCATCATTGAATAACTAATGTAAGTATGAATACGTAATGCTGTTTCTAGATTTGATGGCTGTTCCGAAGAAGCCGCTGCCTTGCGATTTCGATTTGCAGACCATTGAATTATTGCTTGTATACCCATTGCTATATTGAGGCCATCTACATGTTCCGCTTCCCCAATACCACTTTTTCTTTGTAACTCCTTACCATTAAAAGAATAATTTTTCTTTAGTATTGCTATCTGTTTATGAAAATATTCTTTAAATTCAAAAAATGTTGCGTTTTCTGTTTCAATCCACCGTGTTTTTGCTTCTACGTCTTGGTGAATAAATTGAATGCGGTATCGGTCATCGCTCAATTTCTCAACATTTTCAAAAACGGGTAACCACTTTTCATCTAATTGATGTTTATTAATCACTTCATAAAGAGCCGATTCAAGGCGTTCTCCCAACCACTCTGACTCTAAAATGGCTAAGGAAGCCTGTATTTGCTTGTCTCTTGCGATTAAGTCTTGACGAGCAATTATCTCTGCTACCTCCTCGCTTTGGTGAATAGACTCCGTTAAATCATCCGACTGAACTAAATCGGCAACAGTTAAACGGCTACCAATTTGAACATCAGACATTTGCTCTGTGTCAATTGATACCATTTCAAATTGACCACCGACAACTGAATAGTGCTGAGCCATGTTATTTTCAAACATAAATTTATTCAAAGCAGAAAATAATTTATCAGGATCATCAAAAACATAAATACCAAAGTTAGGATCATAAAAATAATAATTTGTTTCATCATTAATTATCGTTTTCCCTAATAGCATCGAGTGTGTAACACTATTAAGTGCATACATATTTGATCCTTTAGAATCAACCAGAATTTCTTTTACCTTATTTAATTCAAATGTACCAAGAACTGTTGATGCCTGAGCCGCCTCTATATTTAAATGGAGATTCTCCAGTGCAAATTTTAATAAAATTGAGTTTTTATCTTCAGGTGATGCTGCTGCAAAAAACATTTTATTAAGAAATTTATTTGCACCTATCATCCCCTCTGACTTTAATGCAACAGACATCGTCCTAACTAAAGGATAACAACGCCCCCCCGAATTATCCCCCATTAAAGGCAAGTAAAAATCTTGGGGAGCAATTCGTTGGTCAATCCCCCCCGCGTCTCGAAACAATGAATTAGATTTCAAAGTGAAGCTTAAAATATTACTTTCAAACTCTGCTTTCTCCTTTCTAATTATATGTTGGTATAAAGCCCCCCTCTTTTCAATACTTAATTCACTCTTAATATATAACTCTTTCATTTCTAATGATGACATATCATCATTAAAACCATCAATAACTATCTGATCATATTGTTCAATACCCTCATTAAATTTAACATTATATTTTACTATGTCATTATATAACACCAGCTCATAAAGCTTTTCAATTGGCTGGGTTTTAAAATTAATTCCACTCTGGATACTCGGGTCTTCCATTTGAATAATTGAAGATTCCCCATGTTGTTTTTTTATTTGTAACCATAACCAATTGCGTTCAACGACTAATGCTTCTGCCAAAATAGAACCATACTTCTGCCTATAGTATCCACGTGTAATCTTATGTTCCTCAATAGATTTTTTAAATTGTGCAATTCTAATCGAATCCTCATTACTATGTGTTTCTTTTCTATTTAACGCTGTCAATTCTAAATTTATTTCTTCTATTTTATTATTTAGTATATTAATATTTTTAGCAATTTGAATTTTTATCTCATCACGTAAATTTAACCAAGGCGTAATAGCAGGATGCTGTAATGAAAACTCCCCTTCAAAATACACGCCATCTAAAATATTATCAGTATCAATACCAAATTCACTTGCAATTTGTTTTAATTTTTTATGTATTTCATTACGATGAAGGTTAAATTTATCTAAAACATCATGAGAAAGCCGCTCATTTGGGTATAAAGCACTAATCGAGGCACTATTTCTACGCAATATGGGGGTAGGAGTGCCATTAATGACTTCATATTCTTGGCGTTGTAGTAATAATTGCCACCCACCATGATTAAACTGCATATAAGCAACGGCAAGCCCTTCTTCAGTGCCAGATATTTGATAATCTTTAAAATCAAATGCCATTACTACGTTATCATATAATACTGAACTGTTTACTCGGCCATCATGATAAACACGGTATGTTGTCTCGTTTAACTTTGTGACAATAACAGAGCACCCTGTCAAAGACCCTGTAAATAAAAAGCTATTTTCAGTTGCTTGTATAGGTATATCAACATAAGCAGGTGTTTTAATTGACTGATTAGCCCCATTATAGCCTAAAAAATAGGCTTCAACGGCTAATTTAGGGTCCATTCTTGAAGGCTCATACAGATATTCAGCTGCATAACTGTTTGGTGCTAGCTTGACTAATTGAGCACGGCCGTGTGGAGGAAGCTTCCCCATTTTTGTCATGTTATCGCCACTAATGGCATTCAGCCTAATAAAGGATAATGGGTCTGTGGCTAATTGCTGAATATCATGGCTTGCAAGACCATTTTTTGTTTGTATCCTTCGCCCCAAAAGGCCCGTTTTTAAAGATCTATCCCGCAATACTTGAGCTATTAATTCGGGGCTAACTTGCATTATTTTCTGCGCTAATACATTCCCTACATATATTAGCTTAATCCCAAAATGTTTTTTTATAATTAAAAAATCTAGCAAACTACATTTATCATTCAACATTTATATCATTCCTTTGATGTAATAATCTATTAATTAAATAATCATTTATTAATTAACACTATAAATTTAAATAATTTAACTAAAAAACAAAAATAAACAAATAAACCCCATACAGTCACCATGGGAAATAACTGATATTTTTTATTATAATGGTGTTTTTTTTGTTATTTTAAAAACCTTACTTTTAAGTATAATCAACACTGTTCAGGAGTCATTATAATAGCAAGGAAGTTATATATGAAATTAATAATTGTAAAAACCGCCACATATCTAAGTTTATTTCTACCTTTTATTTCTAACTCAACCCCTCCCAACATCGATAAAGCAAAAGTCATTAACATTGAAGCTCCACTTAAAAACCATATTTCATTCAATACTTTTGAGAGTTTATCTTCCAATGAAGACGGTTTAGTTTTTAACAATGATATAAACAGCAATAGCAATCTTAATAATAAAGCTGCCAAGCTTATATTTGCTGAAGTAACAGGAAATGAAGAAAGCCAATTACAAGGAGTTTTAGGCATAAAAGGCCAACGGGCTAACCTAGTTATCGCAAACCCAAATGGTATTTCATGGAAGAATGGCATAACTAATAATATAAATAGTTTGTCATTAGTAGCAGGAAAGTTTGAAAGGCAATATATCAAAAATAAAGAAAAAGATAACCAACTTGAACCAAAAAAATTAGAGGACTACAGCCAACTAAAGTTTTCAACCCAGCCAGATAGCCTTGTCACCATTACTCAACAACAAGGTAACCCTATATTATTGTCAAAAATAAATGTATTCGCTGACCAAATAAAACTACAAAACACTCTCAATATCAATGCAGCTATACAAAATTATATTAGTGCATCCGGTATCGGTACACTGTCACCTAGTGAAGCAGTCATTAAATATAGCTCAAAGTTTAAAACAGACATTCCTTACATCCAAGGAAATCAATTTGAACTGGACGAACAAGCAAAATTAACTGGGAGAAATATTACACTTGAGAGCCATCAGTACCAATGCCAAGATAACTTCCTTTGCCCACAAAATAAAATTGATATTAAAGGCCTTATCAGTGCAATGAGTCTTTCAGTACGTGGAGACGGTGATATTATGCTTTCAGATAAAGGTGCTATAAAGATAGGTAAAAACCAACAAATACTCATCGCTCAGCCACCCCAGTAATACCAATCTTACGAAGTAACAAACAAAACGGCCTCCGAATAAGAGGCCGTGTGTTAATTCAAATTTGGGCTTAAGTTACATCCAAACGAACCATGCAAACAGTGAAATCACTATGATACAAGCAACGTTCAACACTGCCCCAACCCGCACCATTTCGATTTGCCTAATATAGCCAGAACCGAACACAATCGCATTTGGTGGTGTCGCAACTGGTAACATAAATGCACAAGATGCACCAATACCAATGATCATTGTTAATACAATAACTGGCATACCTAATGCCTCAGCAACTGTCGCAAAAATAGGCACTAATAATGCCGCACTCGCTGTATTACTGGTAAATTCGGTTAAAATGATGATAAAGGCTGTGACGGCGATAATAATCACAAACCAGTGACTTTGGCCAAATGTTAATTGCATCCAATCTGCCATGATGCGGCTCGCACCTGAAGAGCTTAAAATTGCGCTCAGGGTCAAACCTCCACCAAATAACATTAGCACGCCCCATTCAGTATTCTTTTGAATTTGCGCCCAACTAGCTACGCCAGAAATACCAATTAGGATCGCGGCACTGACTGCAATAATAGTATCTAAGTCTTTAACACCACCGAATGCATCACTGATAAATGTACTGGTGATCCAACATACAACAGCTAATAAGAAAATAACCATTGTTGTTATGCGTTTACCATTCCATTCCACGTGTTCTAATTCAATTTCAAAACGGTGTTTAAGATTAGGACGCAGCATCATATACATCAATACAAACATCATTGGCAGTAATACCACCATGATAGGAATACCGTATTTCATCCATGATAAGAAATCTAACCCTAATGCAGCGGCTGCGATCGCATTAGGTGGGCTACCAACAATGGTTCCCAAACCACCAATACTGGCACTATACGCAACACCCAATAATACAAATACAAAAGTGTTACGTTCATGGCGAACATCTAGGTTAGATAAAATACCCAACACTAACGGTAGCATCATAGCAGCAGTTGCAGTGTTACTGATCCACATCGACAGTAAAGCTGTAACGCCAAATAATAATAAAACAGCAACAGACAAGCGACCGCGAGCTGCCATCAGTAAACGATTAGCAATCAGCCTGTCAAGACCTTGAATGTGCAATGCTGTTGCTAATGCAAACCCACCAAAAAATAAAAAGATAATTGGGTTCGCAAAAGATTTCAGCGCATCACCTGTATTCATTAACCCAAGCACTACAGCGAGAATTGGAATACATAAAGCAGTGATTGTAACGTGAATAGCTTCGGTCAACCAAAGCACGCCAATAAAGACCATCATAGCGAGGCCTGCATTAGCTTTGTCATCAAATGGCAAGTATTTCAACAGTAACAGCAATAGTACGATATCAACCGCTAAGATTATCCAACCCCGCTTGTTTGATGGACCAGGCCCTACTGCTGGTGTTAAAGATTCAGAAGCATCCATGTAAACTCCATAGCTCGGAAGCAAATTCAGTTTCGAGTTTTATTGTTAATATTTATTTACGAGAAGTGAAATATAGAGTTAATTTATTAGGATGAAAATGTGGATACTCCAAAATTGCGATCTATGTTGTGTAATTTAGCTATTTTTTCATTGTAATGACAATAAATAATCGACTTTATCGATTAAAGTAGCTTAGATATGCTGTCCTAAGTCCCCGATAGAAACAAGCCTCGCTAAGCTTAGCATCTTATGTCAGCCAGCCTAACAACACTGGCTGTATTTTAATCCATAATTAACAATTACTGTTTTTCATTAAATAAAGAAAAAACCTGTTCAGATGTATGTTTTTGAAGATGTTGATTTTTTGCGTCACTGGTTAAAAATGATTTCTCACTGCTAAAAGGCGCCATCACTTCAGTTAACCTAGATATACTAAGATCACTAAACTCCCCTTTATAAGGGGCACTCTCAAGCTTTTTTCTTAAACTAACTTCAGTACTCAATCGACTTTCAAATGATGCTTTCTGAATCAGTTCATCCACGTTGTACGAAGCAAACTTATTAATACAGTTTATCTGTAAATGTTTATGAGTTTGAGATTGTTCTCCGAAAACTTGGCGTAACATTAATATTGTCCCCGTACTGGGGTCAGTTAAAAGCAGATCATCATTGTACTGATTTACTAGTAAAGAATCTAAATCATCAACAGGCAAAGAGATTGTATCTATTAAAGAGTCATTTGCGTAATTATCAATAACAATTACCTTATAGTGCCGCCAAACAGATCTGATTAATACATACCTACCTAGTCCCTCACCTCCGCTCAATACTAAATTTTTAACATTAGAAATGACTGGAGGAATAAGTATTCCATTCTCTTTTTTTGCTTGGATAATTAATGATGTCCCCACAGGGCTAGGTTTATCCTCACCATTTAAAATTACATCATGATAAAGTATTTCATCATTTTCTGTAAAAAGAAGCACCCCTGAATTGACTCTTTTGACACTTTTAAACTTAGTATTAGGATGTAATTCAATAATAGAAGGCAAGCTAGAAACCTCCTTAATTTGGTAACCGGAACCAAACGAGTCTCTTAACTGCTCAGGAGTTGCGTACTTTTGTATGTAAATTTTACGACTAACTGTATCAAAAATAAGTACACCGGAGTCGTCCTTATTTCTACCTAATAATTTTAGTGTGTTTCCTGTTAACAATTCTTGGGCGATAACAACTTTGTTATCTACATACCATGCAGGTACCGTATCCTTACCATTTGACGATTTAATACCGAATAATGTCAGTATAGGCAAGTCACTGAATAATTCATTCAAACTATCCCACCAAAAAGGGTGCTGCTCAAACCAAAAAGTATTAAGTGCGACTTGATGTGATTTCCCATCTGCATTTATTTGATAGACTATTCCATAAACATCTATGGCTAAAATACTTTTTTTCCAAAAAATAACATTTTTTAAATCAGGTATCTCAATACTCTCCATGACTGATGACGTTGAGTTTAAATTTTGTTTTTCAAAACTTTCTTGGCGATAGATTATTTTATTCTTATCATTATAAAAATAAAATACTTCATTTCCTTTTTCATCTAACAAGCCCCCCACTAAAAATAAATTAGAAAGTAGAGATGTATCTTCTTTAGTCGGATTTAATGATAAACCACCTCTTTCTCTTATAGAATTATAATTAGGAATTATTATTTTATCATTTTCTATAAAATACCAATAACGCTGTGATACCTTACCTTCACTTTCTTCTGATATCATAACTACTTTTGCTAATTCAGAAGTAGTAGAGTTTGATACCCGACCATTGTCTGTAATACCTACCATATGTTCAGCTAAAAAAGACACCGTTTTATTTGATGATATCTTATCAAATAATTCAGAGGGATTTTCTTGTGATATCACATCAATGGTAATACTCAACAATTGTATTTTATTATTATAAAATAAGTGAGTAGTTTTAACTAAATTACCTTTTACCATTATTTCACATGAAATATAAATACTTTCATCCTCTTGCCATATATCAATAATTTCAATTGAAGCAGTTTCCGGATAGGTCATTTTATACTCAGACAGAATATCTCCGGAGCTAATATCAACCCCCAACATTACATTACTTTTTAATACATAAAAATATGCCACTTCGTCAAGTGCCGTTCCAAGAACCATATTATTATTTTTATATTTTTCTGAATTAATGAATATAAATCGTTCTTTATCCATTTCAAAAAAAGCACGCCCGACGTTTATCTCATTGTGTTTATAATTTTCTATAACTATATATTTTTCATATAATTTATTTTCATGAGATAATTGCCTAAGATGACTAACAAGCGTTTGCTGACTATTTACCCATTGACTCGCATCTTCACTGACAACACTCACTGTTAATGCTTCAAAATTTACTTTGCTCAACTCATTATTTTTATCTAATACAAAAATATTATCTTTATTTAAATAAGATGAAATTTCTATTTCAACACCACCGATATTCAGGCCATTTTCCAGAACCTTAATGCTTGGGTTATTCAGTTGCTCTGTATTTATCACCCAACGAGATGCCTTCCCATCATCATCCATTAACTTAATTTTAACGCCTTCTTGTATGCTTATTTGATATTCACCCCCACCACCTTGGATTTCATATTTTATATATCCATGCCATTCCTTGGCTAATTTTGGAACAAATAAATACCTATATTGTTTATCTAACCTAACTTCAATTGATGTATCAACATATTCATGGTAAATTTGTGTAATTGTATTCTCACTCGGGAATATATAAAAATCATAATCAAAGTTATCTTCATTTTCTAGGCGCCTAATCACATCAAAACCGCAATCATGGCGCATTGTTGCTCCTGGCCATAAGTTATAATTATATTTAATATACGACTTAGGTATGACTGGCAAAATTAGCGCTTCTACATTTTCGGTCTCTAATTTATGTACCTTATTTTGATAGCCTATCCCATCACGAATATTAATCGCCTTATCTTTATCAATTACCATTGTAGGGAAATTGCCACCCCAAAAAATATAATTTCGCCTTCCACCACCGGCTGATACTGAACTGGTTCGATAAATATATTGGCTATCAAACTCAATTTGCTTCGACCTTAAATCAATTTTTCTAAATACCGCACCAAAACGAGGCACTAACGCTTTTTTGTCACTTAAATAATCATATCCATTACCTTTATAAGCTTGATCAAGAGCATAAAAATAACGACCAACTGCTTTTGCATTATCACCTATAATAGCAAAATTACGTGCTAGCCCCGCAAACCCAATGCCAAGCCCTGCGAATATAACACTCGCATCTCCCAAAGCCATCGAGGTACTCGCTGCACCTAAAAAACCTGCCCCCGCACTACCAGCCCCTGCAATTAGCCCTACTGAATCAAAAGATAATTGAGTACCAAACACCACTTTTTGAGATTCATTTTCTGCATGTTCTAGTTCATAAATATCAAAGCCAACAACTGCACCATTAAAAATTAGCCCTACACCTTCATTTGCTACATTAGCTAAAGAAAAAGAAAAATCACTAATTACCATCGCCGATGTATCGGATTCTTCGATTAATACTGTTTTAACTAATTCCGTTATTTTCACTGCATCGGTCATTGTCCCATGAGCCGTCATCGTATAGTTAACATAGCTATGCAATTTAAGTGCTAATGATAAATTAGAGGAGTTCTCGTTATCTTCACTCAACTTTTTCGTTCTATTTTCAGCCCATTGAATTATAGATTGTATTGCTATTCCCGCATTTAAGCCTTCAATAGGTACTGTATTGATATCCCCCCCTTTTGGAACCACTTTATTTTCATTAATATAATAATATTGCTCAAATGCCAGCATATTTTTTTCATAGTAATTTTTAAATGCCATTAACGAGCTGTCTGTTGTTTCAGCCCAATAGGTTGATTGTGGATCATCTTTATTAATGAATTGAATCCGATAGTGGTTATCTTCAATTTCCTCGATATTTGAAAATAAAGGAAGCCAACTTTTCCCTAACCGATGTTCAGATGATATTTTTTCTATCGATTTACTTAGTGATTTCCCCCACTGCTGTGCATCTAAAATAGTAAGTGATGTTTTTAACTGAATATCTACTTCGACTATATCCTGTCGTTCAATTAGTTGAACAACCGATTGTTGGCGCTCTGAAGCTGTACTGAGAGACTCTACATCACTTAAATTGTCAACATTTAAATAATTACCAACAGGAACTAATGCCATATCATCATTGACAATTGTCAGCACTGAAAAAGTAGGCGTACTATCTGTACCAAAGGCAGAATAATACTTCGCCATTTGGTTATCTATCATAAACTTATTTACCGCAGAAAAAAGAGATTTACTTTTATCAAAAGAGAATAACCCAAAGTTAGGGTCATAAAAATAATATAGTGTATAACCATCCGTAACTGTTTTACCAATCAACATGGAATGTGTTCTTGTATTTACTGCAAACATCATGTTTTTTTCTTTTAAAGTTAATAAATTTTTTATGTCATTTAAGTCCATATATCCATGGGGAATTGAAGCCTCTACTGCACTAATATTAGAATGTAATTTAGCTAATGCTGATTTAAACAAAACAGAATCCGTTTCGTTGGGGGTTGCTGAAGCAAAAAATAACCTATCAATTAATAAATTAGCGCCCTTTGTTCCTCGGTTTGATAATGCAACTGACATGGCTCTAACTAATGGATAACACCGCCCATTAGATGTATCATCAGCTAGCATCAAATAGAAATCTTGTGGTGCAAGGCGATTTGTTATACTACCATTTAAATAAAAAAGCTCGCTAATTTTTTCCGTTTTATTTAATATATTATCGATATATTCTTTATGCTCAGACTCTTCTATTTTTTTATATAACGCCCCTCTATTTAATGCAGTTAAATTTTGATTTACATATATTTCTTTCATTTGTAGAGATGTCATATCATCCCTAACTAAAGCTATGCTAATCTCACTAAATTTTTGCATCCCATTATTAAAATCTATTTTGAATTTTATATTAGCTGAGTTTTTGTGGATATAAACCAAGTTATGATAACGGTTTGTAATTAAAAGATCAGACTCGATATTTCGTCGTTTAATTGACTTACGTTCAATAACCCAATCCATCCCTTTTTTTTCTTTGACTTGATACCATAGCCAACTCCGCTCCGCATCCCTAGTTTCTAAAAGAAGCGATTCATATTGTTCTGTTATAAATAATAAATACATTCTATTTTTGGCTGTTTTTGTTTTTAAAACATTAATTCTATTTCTTTCTTTTACCTTGTTAAGACTTAATGATTCTAAATGTTTTAATTCAGATTCCCATTTTTTTAAAAGCTGTTTAAGTAAGATTGAGTCCGACTTAATTTTATTGCTTATATTGTTTATTATTACCACCCAAGGATTAGATGCTAAGTTATCTAATGAAAAATCGTCAAATTCAAAATTACCTTTATTTATATCATTTGTAGGAACATTATATAGCTTTGCTAAATTCAATATTCTCTTGTGTAACCTACCCCTATATTCTATAAATTTTCGCTTTTTGTATGATAGAAAATTAACACTTGCATGATAGCTATCTAATGGTTTGTTTTCATCTCGAAAAATAGGGATAGCAATATTGCCCTCTATTTTATATTTTTGCTTTTGTAATAAAAGTTGCCATTTACCGTTAATATATTGCATATATGCTGCGGCAATTCCTCCGTGACTCCCTTCTACTCTATAGTCATTATAGTCAATAGCCATAACGACATTATCATAGAGGATAGAACTATTAGTTCGCCTATCTTGATAAACCCGATAACTCTCTGAATTTAAGTCAGTTACTATTATTGAGTGACCTGAAAGCGTTCCTGTAAATAAAAACTTTATTTCTTTTGCATTTTTAGGGATATCTATATAAATAGGTCGCTTATTATTATCGTTTATTCTGTTACACCCTAAAAAATAACTTTCAATACTTTCTCCATCCCTAAGTACGTCAGAACCACTGGCATATTCCATACTATAAGCGCCATCCGCAACCTTAATGAATTGTATTCGACCTTCTGTAAATGGCTGCTCAAAATGTGTTATGCTATCAGTATTAATGACATTTCTTTGAGTAAACTCGATAAAATTAGACGTAATTAAATTAATATCATTACTTTTAATTAGTTCTTTTCCTATTTTTTTTTGCGCATCATTTATTACAATCATTAAATACCCATCCCTATTGAATACAGGTTAAAATTAATATAAAAACAGTTAAACACTATTAGTTATAAAAAATTTAAGCAATAACTCATTAGGTAATAGAACTAAAATAAGAACTAATTCAGCTGGTAGAAAATAATATATTAATTATTTAAATTTATTATCTATGAATAGTAGATAAAAAAGGGAAGCCTAAGCTTCCCATGTAATAATATTATTAAGGTCAAACTAAATTAAGCTTGGCCTTTCACTTCTTTCAGGCCATTGAATGGCGCATTTTTGCCTAATGCTTCTTCAATACGAATCAGCTGGTTGTATTTAGCAACACGGTCAGAGCGGCTCATAGAACCGGTTTTGATTTGGCCTGCTGCTGTACCTACAGCTAAATCTGCAATAGTTGCATCTTCAGTTTCACCTGAACGGTGAGAAATAACCGCAGTATAACCGGCATCTTTCGCCATTTTAATTGCAGCCAAAGTTTCAGTTAACGAACCGATTTGGTTGAATTTGATCAGAATAGAGTTAGCAATACCTTTATCGATACCTTCTTTTAAGATCTTAGTGTTCGTTACAAATAGGTCGTCACCAACCAATTGGATTTTGTCACCAAGTACTTTAGTTTGGTATGCGAAACCGTCCCAGTCAGATTCGTTCAGGCCGTCTTCGATAGAAACGATTGGATACTGTTTAGTCAGTTCTTCTAAATAGTGAGTAAACTCTTGTGAAGTAAAGGTTTTGCCTTCACCTTTTAACTCGTAGTTACCCGTTTCTGCGTTATAGAACTCAGATGCTGCACAGTCCATCGCTAGAGTAACGTCTTTACCTAATACATAACCAGCTTGTTCAACGGCTTCTTTAATTGCGGCTAAAGCTGCTGCGTTTGATTCCAAGTTAGGAGCATAACCACCTTCATCACCAACTGCTGTATTCATACCTTTAGATTTAAGTACTTTAGCTAAGTGATGGAAGATTTCAGAACCCATACGAACCGCTTCTTTCAGTGTTGGTGCACCAACAGGCTGGATCATAAATTCTTGGATATCAACGTTGTTATCTGCATGCTCACCACCATTGATGATGTTCATCATAGGTAAAGGCATAGAATATTGACCATGAGTACCATTCAGATCAGAGATATGCTCATACAGAGGCATGCCTTTTGCTGCTGCTGCTGCTTTTGCGCTTGCTAAAGAAACAGCCAGAATTGCGTTTGCACCAAATTTAGATTTGTTTTCTGTGCCATCAAGGTCAATCATGATTTGGTCGATATTGGCTTGATCTTTTGCATCTTTACCAGTTAGGGCTTCTGCGATTGGGCCATTTACAGCGGCAACTGCTTTCAGAACACCTTTACCCAGAAAACGTGCTTTATCACCGTCACGCAGTTCCAGTGCTTCACGAGAACCTGTAGATGCACCTGATGGTGCAGCTGCTAAACCAACAAAGCCGCCTTCTAAATGAACTTCAGCTTCTACAGTTGGGTTACCACGAGAGTCAATGATTTCACGGCCGATCACTTTAACAATTTTGGACATTAGGTTTTCCTCAGTACAAGTTAAATTTCGGGAAGCTGGCACACCTGCACCGACTTCCCCATATCTTATTTCAACTCACCTTTCTGGTACTTACCAGCGGCTTTAACAAAACCTGCAAACAATGGGTGACCATCTCTTGGAGTAGAAGTAAATTCAGGATGGAACTGACATGCCACAAACCATGGATGATTTGGATTTTCAATAATTTCCACCAATTTGTTATCTACTGAACGACCTGCAATTTTCAAGCCTGCATTTTCAATGCGTTTCAACAGTAAATTATTTACTTCGTAACGATGGCGGTGGCGTTCAATAATGGTTTCTGAACCATACATATCACGCACTAAGCTACCATTCACTAAGTGACATGGCTGACCGCCTACTCGCATGGTACCCCCAAGGTCACTCTCCTCAGAGCGAACTTCAAGGTTACCCTCTTCGTCACGCCATTCTGTAATCAACGCAACAACTGGGTATTTACAATCTGCTTTAAATTCTGTTGAGTTTGCATCTTCCATATTGGCAACGTTACGAGCAAATTCAATCAACGCAACTTGCATTCCCAAACAAATACCTAAATAAGGGATGTTATTTTCACGTGCATATTTTGCCGTCAGAATTTTCCCTTCAATGCCACGTTCACCAAAACCACCTGGAACTAAAATAGCATCCAAGCCTTTTAGTAATTCAACACCACGAGTTTCAATATCTTGTGAATCAATTAATTTAATGTTCACTGTTAAACGGTTTTTCAAACCACCGTGTTTTAGTGCTTCAATAACTGACTTATATGCATCTGGTAACTCAACATATTTACCTACCATCCCAATAGTGACTTCACCTGCAGGATTAGCTTCTTCGTAAATAACTTGTTCCCATTCAGATAAATTCGCTTCTGGGCATTCGATACGGAAACGGTTACAAATATATTCATCCAAACCTTGTGATTTTAACAATGCTGGGATTTTATAAATAGAATCAACGTCTTTTAAGGAAATAACCGCTTTTTCTGGTACATTACAGAATAACGCAATTTTTGCACGCTCATTCGCAGGGATAACACGGTCTGAACGACAAATTAATACGTCAGGCTGAATTCCAATTGATAGTAACTCTTTCACAGAATGCTGCGTTGGCTTAGTTTTCACTTCACCCGCTGCTGCAAGGTATGGCACTAAAGTTAAGTGTAAGTATAAAGTACGCTCACGACCTACTTCTGCCGCCATTTGACGAATAGCTTCTAAGAATGGCAATGATTCAATATCACCAACAGTACCACCAATCTCGACAAGAACGACATCATGGCCTTCGCCACCACGGATAATTCGGTCTTTGATTTCATTAGTGATATGCGGGATAACTTGAATTGTCGCACCTAAGTAATCACCACGGCGCTCTTTGCGCAGAACTTCGGAATAAACACGCCCAGTCGTAAAGTTATTGCGACGTGTCATTTTGGTACGGATAAAACGCTCATAATGACCTAAATCTAAGTCAGTTTCAGCGCCGTCTTCTGTAACGAAAACTTCCCCGTGTTGGGTAGGGCTCATTGTACCTGGATCTACGTTGATGTAGGGGTCCAGTTTCATAATCGTCACATTGAGTCCACGGGCTTCGAGTATAGCCGCCAAAGAGGCTGCGGCAATGCCTTTACCCAGAGAGGATACGACCCCGCCGGTCACAAAAATATAATTAGTTTTCATGCTGAACCTGAAAGTTTAGGTTTAAAAGATGATGGATATAACAGGACGGGAAAACAGTATACCCGAACCTTAATTTCGCTACAAATGTTCTAAGCATAATAAGGCTAAATTTCATCAATACTCTAATATTATCAGCAAGTTAAAAACGAAAATTATTTATCGCTTTAAAAGTAGTCATCTATGTCTGTTTTTATAGATTAACACAGTTTAAAGGCAAAAGCTAAATCCTTTCAGCTGATTATATGGCGTAAAAAATGCGATTCTGCACTAACTTTGATTTTGAATAACTATTTACTCTATCACCCGCTATTTAACGCCCAAAAATGCCACGTTATTCATTGTTTTTGAAGCTTTGTTTGGGAATGTTGAATAAATTACTTTTAGAATAAACCAACAATATCCAAATCTTAAAACGACAGATAGTTTCAATACTTACATATAATGGCTCTAAATAGTTCGCATTACAGCTAGGCAGCAAGAGAGGATATCTCGGGGAGCATACATAAGTATGTGACCTGTGTAGCCGAACGCAGCCAACAACGCTGTAGTGCGAAATATGACGAGACATTTTATTCTTGGCTTTTAACCTGCAGCCAGAGCGCTTCCATCTCCTCAAGTGTAGCACTTTCTGTAGATTTACCACTTTCAGCTAAACATTTTTCAATTTGACGAAAACGAGATTCAAATTTGTTGCATGCTTTTTGTAGCGCTATTTCAGGTTTATGCCCCAAATGGCGAGATAAATTTACTGTGGCAAATAATAAATCACCAATTTCTTCTTCAAGGCGCGTTTCATCGACAACAACCTGAGTTGCTTCCTCCATAACCTCTTCTAATTCTTCATGAACTTTACCAACTACAGGACCCAGTGTATCCCAATCGAAACCCACTGATGCACATCGTTTTTGAATTTTATACGCTTTCATCAGCGCGGGTAATGAGCTTGGAATATCATCCAGTACAGAAAACTGGGATTTCTCAGCTCTCTCTTTCGATTTACGTTTTTCCCACCCGTCAATCACCTCTGTACTGCTCAGCGTATTATCGGCATCAAAGATATGGGGATGGCGGTGCTCAAGCTTATCACTCACGGCTTGGCAGACATCATTAAAATCAAACAATGACTTTTCATTCGCCATTTGTGCATAGAAAACCACCTGAAATAATAAGTCCCCTAATTCACTTTTTAAGTCAGCAAAATCTTCGCGCTCTATTGCATCTAACACTTCATAAGTTTCTTCAAGTGTGTATGGTGCGATAGTTTTAAACGTCTGTACTTTATCCCATGGACAACCGCTTTGAGGGTCGCGTAGCTGTGCCATAATAGACAATAAGCGTTCTATCTGAGGATTGGCCTGACTCATTTTTATTCCCTTTTTTCTTTGATTTTGTACGCGTTGGCTTTTTATCACTGACTGATTACAAGATAGAACCAACTGAAACGATTTTTACAATGGCAGTTTTATACTTTAATTAATGCAAATTGCATGTAGACGACAAACAAAAATAGTCTGATAGGCATACACCAATGCGTAATGCAGTTACCTGAATGCCCGTTCCATGCAACTTGAAGTATGACGAGTATAATATGGGAATTCAATAAGCTATCTCCCCTTCATCAACTATCAATGACGATAAAAAACAAATTCGACATTTTTACCTTTATTTATGAAAAATACTGTCCAAAAAATAAGTATGGTAAGAAAAACATTAAAGAGCTAATAGCATGTTTAATAAAATTACGTATCCAGTCAGTGAACTAAACACAACGGATATCACACCAAAAAATCGCCTTAAATCTTTGTTTTCAAAAAAAGTAAAATTAATTAGCAACTCTTCAATCAACCTTCATCCGAAAGGAGTTGGTAAAGGGTATGAAACTTGCAAAGCCTTTAGCTTTGAGAAAAGTACTCGATCAGATATCTACTTTAAAATCGGTTATATCAGTGATTTTAAAGGAATGAAGGAAGAGGCTTTAACCATACACGGAACTCCTAATGGACAAGTTTCAATGTATTCGAATAATACGGCCAATAGAAAATACTTAACGGTAAAAGAGGCGATATCTCATATAAAATCAGTTCACAATGTTGACCTTACGGTTTCCCAAAAACCACTGCATGTCCTATCATGCTTTGGTGTTACTAATGGTGTCTATCAATCATTTGCAAATGAATTAAACAGAGAAGTCATAGGATATGGGGATGGAGGTGTGCTAAGAGGTAATGATACCTCTGAATATTTATCTAATCCCAATGTTGACCCTCTACTTTCGGTCATTGACCACAATACACCACAAGAAAAAACGATGATCGCGAGTGTTCATAAGTATTACCCTGCTCACGCAAAAAAATAGTATTTGGCTAAAGTAAAAGACCGCAGCCAACAACGCTGCGGCTCAATATCTGACGACAACCTATGATGAATGGCGTTTTGCTTCTATCACATCAGGTAACTGATTTAATTTTGCGAGTACCCTGCTTAGTACCTCAATGTTATAAAGCTCAATTGTCATATCTATTGTCGCTAGTTGCTGTTTAACATCACTACGACTACTGACACCAAGGACATTAACTTTTTCGTTCGCTAAAATTGTCGTAATATCGCGTAATAACCCACTACGATCGTTTGCGACTACCCTGACGACTAAAGAATAACCACTTGAATAGTTTTCCCCCCATACGGCATCAATAACACGCTCAGGGGCATGGCTTTGCAATTCAGCCAACTGTTCACAATCCGCACTGTGAATGGAAATCCCTCGCCCTTTGGTAATAAAACCGACAATTTCATCACCCGGGATTGGCTGGCAACAACGCGCAATATGGTGCATCAGGTTACCCACCCCTTCGACGACCACACGACCACTTCCATGAGATGGTGCCCTTGGAACTGAAGACTTACTTTCCAGCGTCTTCATCGCTGCACGGTCTTCTTCTTCTGCTGTCGCCTTATTAAACTTACTTTGTAGGAAGTTAACTAATTGGTTGATACGAATATCACCACCACCAATACCCGCTAAAACTTCATCTAATGAATGAACGTTATACCGCGCTATCAACAGCTTTTCTGCTTCTCTAAGACTAATATCGAGGTGAGATAACTCGCTATCCAATATTTGGCGACCCGCAAGGATATTTTTGTCTCTATCTTGCTTACGGAACCAGTTTTGTATTTTCGCTCGTCCACGGCTAGTGGTAACATAGCCAAGGTTAGGGTTTAACCAGTCACGACTAGGATTTGGATGCTTTTGCGTAATAATTTCAATTTGATCCCCCATTTGTAGTTGGTAACTAAATGGCACGATGCGACCACCAATCTTAGCCCCTATACAACGGTGACCCACATCACTGTGGATATGATATGCAAAATCAAGTGGCGTCGAACCCGTTGGCAAATCAACGACATCACCTTTAGGTGTAAAGACATAGACTCGGTCATCAAATACTTGGCTACGCACCTCATCCAGCATTTCACCAGAATCGGCCATTTCTTCTTGCCATGCAATTAACTTACGCAGCCATGCAATGCGGTTTTCATAGCTACTGCCCTTGCCAACACCCGTTGCGCCTTCTTTATACTTCCAGTGCGCTGCAACCCCTAACTCTGCATCTTCATGCATTTGACGAGTTCGTATTTGAATTTCAAGGGTTTTACCATTTGGCCCAAGTACCACCGTGTGAATCGATTGATAACCATTTGGTTTTGGATTCGCCACATAATCGTCAAACTCATCCGGCAAATGACGAAAGTGGGTGTGTACAATCCCTAGAGCAGCATAACAATCTTGCAAGCGTTCGACGACAATACGCACTGCACGCACATCGAACAGTTCATCAAACGCTAAAGATTTTTTCTTCATTTTGCGCCAGATACTGTAAATATGCTTAGGGCGACCGTAGATATCAGCTTGAATACTCTCTTTTAACATATACTTTCGTAATGTCCCTACGAAGTTATCAATGTATTCTTCACGATCGATACGGCGCTCATGGAGTAATTTAGCAATTTTTTTATACTCATCAGGGTGCAAATAACGGAAACAAAAATCTTCTAGTTCCCATTTTAGCTGGCCTATCCCCAAACGATTTGCTAAAGGCGCATAGATATTTGAACATTCTTTAGCGGCTAATACGCGCTCATCTTCTGTTGCATCTTTTACCTCACGTAAATGTGCGATGCGTTCAGCTAATTTTATGACAACACAGCGGAAATCCTCTACCATCGACAGTAACATACGACGGATATTATCCACTTGTATCGAGCTTGTTTCACTCGACTGCGTGGCTTTGAGCTGGCGAATTGCGTCCATTTCCAACACGCCCTTAACAAGTTCGTTAATAGAATTACCAAACTCATCAATCACATCTTGCTCTTTTAGCTCCCCTTCTTCGACTAAAGGGAAAAGCAAAGCTGCTTGTAAGCTACCGATATCCATACTCAATGTAGAGAGTATCTCGGTCATTTCAATGCCGCGCCATAGCAATAAAGGCGCTTTTTCTTGTCCAGCTAATTTGTCATGACAGTATTGCCAGGTATGGATGAGCTTTTCTTCTGATTGCTTATTGCCCAAACCTAAACCATTAACCCAATTTTCTGGGGCAAACTCACCTGCTGGGGTAAGATGTGCACTTCTTACTGCAACCATATATTCTCCCTACCGATTAAACCTCTGGGCGACGGATAAATAATGCCATTGACTCTAAATGGCTAGTGTGCGGAAACATATCCAACATCCGCAAATGTAATAATTGATAACCCCCACCAAGCAAAACCTTGCTGTCCCTAGCTAATGTTGTGGGGTTACATGAAACATAGACAATTTTTTCTGGCATCAGTTTAATTAAATGTTCCATTACACCAGCAGCTCCGGCCCTTGCAGGGTCTAATAACACTTTATTAAACCCTTGAGCTGCCCATGGCTGTGTATGAATTTGTGCTTCTAAGTTCTCATTATAGAATGCTACATTATAAATAGTATTGAGCTGAGCGTTGTTTCGTGCTTGTTCGACTAAATTTTCAACACCTTCAACCCCAACGACAGATTTCGCTAGCCGAGCAATAGGCAGTGTAAAATTACCCATTCCACAAAACAGGTCTAATACCCTGTCTTCACTGTTGATATCCAACCATGCTAACGCCTGCTCGACCATTTGTTGGTTAACTTGCGCATTAACTTGAATAAAGTTTGACGGATTAAATCTCAACCTTTCCCCTGCGACTTGATATTCAGGTAATGGGGAAGCCTCAGTCAGCGTATGTAAGTTTTCATCATTACCTGCTAACCAGATAGACACTCCGTGCTGATTTTCAAAATCAATGAGTTTTTGCTTATCTGAAGATAGCAAAGGAGCCAAATGCCGGATCAATACAACTTTGCAGTTATCCGCATAAATTAATTCAACATGCCCCAGTTTCGCGGCAATACTGAGCTGGTTGAGACATTGTGAAAGCGGCTCAAGCAATATGTCTAGATCGGGTGATAAAACAGGACAATGTTTTATATCAACCAAAGTATTCGATTGAGTTTTTCGAAAGCCCATGACTAACCGATGGCTTTTAGAATGGTATTGCAAACCCAAGCGTGCTCGTCGACGGTAGCCATATGACTCACCGCTGATAACCGGGGTTGCTGGTTTATCTACCCCCGTTTCGCGTAACATTACATACTGTAAAGCAAGGGCTTTACTTTCCCTTTGTAGTTCAATATCAACATGCTGTTGTTGGCAACCACCGCATTGTTCAAAGTAACCGCAGCGTGGCTTAACCCTTTGTGGATTGGTACTCAACCGCCTAATAACCTTCGCTTTTGCAAAATGACGTTTATCTTCTGTTAATTCAATCTGAGCTTCTTCATTAGGCAATAAACCTGCCACAAAAATCGTTTTGCCATCGACACGAGCGACACCTTGCCCAGCAGCATCAAGGCTTTCAGCAATAACCGTTATTTGACGGCGTGAAGTAGTACGGCGGTTCGGAGAGTAAAATTGAGCCATAAGTAGTCACTACGGAGTATTAAGTTATAAAAATAATGATTGCCGTTTTTCCCGTTTCAACACGTTGCTTTTTCCGCCTATTAATAAGGAAAAACCTGTCCCCTTAGTATACCTGTTTTTCCTATCATTTTATTGAATACTTTGCGAATTTATTACATAACATCAATATAATGTTAGTTGCTGACCATAAATTTTCTATATTCTTCATAGGCATAGTGATCTGTCATCCCACTAATATAGTCTTGTATTAAACGTGCCCGGTAATAAAACTCGAGGATTGAGCGGTCAGACTCATTGGTCGCAGAAATTTTTTCAAGCGCTTCAGTATAAGATAAGCGGTGCTTATTAGATAACTTATGGAATAAACGAGTTTCAATAAAAAAATGCTTATGATAGTTTTTGTCCACTAGTTCCGCAAAATCTGTTCTGCTCATCATTAATAATGGGCTATAGAAATCGAGTAACCCACTAATAATGCGATACCCTTGAAGTTCTAGTTCCTCAACTTCATGGTGGTTAAAAACATGCTTAAATGCCACTGTTTTTAATACTTTCAATAACCTATGCTCAGGGCTTTTATCTTCCAGTAATGCGCTATTAAAATTACCATGGTAAATTTCAGGTAAGTTTTTTATAAACTGTTGAGCACTGTAATGGCATAATTTACTCGTAATATTGACGCGTAAGTACATAAAAAACTGATCTTGTTGAATGCGCCTTGTGTGATTATCACTAATATTGTTATAAGCACGCATAATGGTTTGGTCAAACAAATCGTTTGGTTCAATAGGACCCCATTCTGCCTTTAAATAATCGATTAATTTTTCGACGGTAAAAATACCTTTTTCAGCAGCGTCATCCAGATCAGCAATGCAATATGAAATATCATCAGCCGCTTCCATAATATAAGAGAGAGGGAAGCGACAATATTTCTCCATATCGAGTTTTTTTGTCAATTCACTGACAAAATCTGATTCAGACCAATAATAACCCGGTTTTTTCATTAAATAGTCAAATTCTGCAGGGATCGGAGCTAAATCATAAGCCCCGCGAGTATATTTCAAAATTGAACCAATCTGTGCGTAGGTCAAATTTAATTTGAGCAACCGATGAGCCATACGCAACCCTTGAGCATTGCCTTCAAATGAACACAAATCGTGCTTCAATTGACGACGAAAAAGGTCTTGCTTTTCATTACCTGTCAATTGTAAGGCGTGTATTTGGCATGGATCAGGAGAGTCTGGTGTATAAAGATAGCCGGGAGCCAATAATTTACTGAACCAACGCTGTATTGCAGCTTCACCAAAATGACCAAAAGGTGGGTTGCCGATATCATGCATTAAGCAAGCCATTTCAACGAGGCTTTCAAAGGCGTCACACCTTTCATCTAACCCATAGGTTTCTAATAACTTTCTCTTTTTTAATTCACCCAAAACGGTTTTACTAATGTAACGCCCCACTTGCTGAACCTCTAGTGAGTGAGTCAATCGGCTACGTACAGCAGAATTTTGTTCTAACGGAAAAACTTGTGTTTTTTGTTGTAAGCGACGAATGGCAGCAGAATTAATGATACGCCCCCGATCACTTTCAAATAAGCGATTAACGGCGTCTTCATCTTTTTCCGAAACTTTTTGATTCTTTGCGCTACTCGTATAATTACGCTGAAAGCTTAGCTTTTTAAGAAAGTTAATCTCCCCCATTCTTTCCTCTCCCTTATCTAAATTTATTAGTCATTATATAACCAAAGTGCAGGAAAAATACTTCACGCCTCAACTTTCAATGCTACACTTCGTACAGCTTTGTAATTTCATTGCTTAAACATGAGATATTGCAATATTAGTTGCGATAGCGCTCGAAGATCAAAGCAATAACACAACAAAATTCTATTTTCCCTAAATAATGTGTTGTAAACACTAAGTAGGGGAATATGGTGAAGGAGACAAAATGAAAGTTGGGGTCATTGGTGCAATGGAGCAAGAAGTTGCTATTTTGCGCTCACAAATTGAAAATTGCCAAACGATCAGCCGCGCAGGCTGTGAAATTTATACCGGAAAAATTAATGGTGTTGACGTTGCTTTATTAAAATCAGGTATTGGTAAAGTTGCGGCTGCAATCGGTACAACATTATTACTAGAACATTGCCAACCTGATGTAGTTATCAACACTGGGTCCGCAGGTGGGTTAGATCCTCGTTTAAATGTTGGTGATATTGTTGTCTCTACTGAAGTTCGTTATCACGATGCCGACGTCACCGCGTTTGGCTATGAGCCAGGCCAAATGGCACAATGCCCACCAGCTTTTGTCGCGGATAGCAACCTGATAAACGTTGCGGAACAGTGCATTAATTTATTGGATATGAATGCAGTACGTGGTTTAGTCTGTAGTGGTGATGCTTTTATTAATGGAGCAGAACCATTAGCTCGTATCAAAGCCATGTTCCCTCAAGTTGCTGCAGTTGAGATGGAAGCGACTGCGATAGGGCAAGTTTGCCACCAGTTTGGCGTACCATTTGTTGTCGTTCGCGCCATTTCTGATGTAGCCGATAAAGAGTCTCATACCAGTTTTGATGAGTTTTTACCTATTGCTGCTCGCCAATCTTCACTGATGATCAACGCGATTTTAACAAAACTCGCTTAATTTTCTCCTATGAAAAAGCATAACTAACATTCCGTTATGCTTTTTCATTGCAGCTAAGATAAATGATAGTCATGAAAAGAATTCCTCATTTTTATTCCTTCACTGTTACCTTGTTATGTACCTTGTTGGTTACTTTTTCTGCTCTAGCTACCCCCAAACAACGGGTTATTAGTTTATCACCAGCAAACACCGAACTCGCCTACGCGGCTGGATTAGGTGATAATTTAGTTGCAGTTAGTGCTTACTCCGACTATCCAGAACAAGCAAAAAAAATAGAACAAGTTGCTGATTGGCAAGGGCTAAATGTGGAGCGTATTATCGCACTTAAACCGGATTTAATTCTTGCATGGCGAGGAGGAAACCCACAGCGCCCTCTCGAACAACTCGCATCTTTTGGTATTCCTATTATTTATTTCGACCCGCAAAGCATCGATGAAGTGATTAATTCAGTAACTGAATTAGCACAATACAGTCCTAACCCCAAAATTGCACAACACAATATTGAAATGATGCGGGCAACCTTAGCCTCTTATCAAAATAAAAAAGCCTTAATCAACAAACCAAAACGTGTGTTTATTCAATTAGGTATCCAGCCTTTATTTAGTACTGGTAATCAGACATTGCAAAATGATGTTGTGGAATTTTGTGGTGGTGAAAATATTTTTGCTAATAGTACAGTGCAATGGCCGCAAGTCAGCCGTGAGCAAGTACTCACCCGCAAACCAGATGTGATTATCATGACAGGTTCAGCAGAACAGGAAAAAGCAGTGAAAGAATTTTGGCATCCCCAACTCAATGTCCCTGTTATTCGGTTAAACGAAGATTGGTTTCATCGAGCAGGCCCAAGGATTGTGAATGCAACCGAACAACTGTGCGAACAGCTAAACTCACTATATAATTGATAATTAGGAACTAAAATCCGAGAATTATAGGTTATAGGTTACAGATTACAGGTTACAGGTTACAGGTTACAGGTTACAGGTTACAGGTTACAGGTTACAGGTTACAGATTACAGATTGCAGATTACAGATTACAGATTACAGAAATTTTCTAAATAGTTCGAGTTGTGGCAAGGCGGCAAATGAAGATATCTCGGGGAGCATACACAAGTATGTGACCCGAGTAGCTGAATGAAGCCAACACCGCCACAGCTCGAAATATGACGAAAATTTGGCAAGGCGGCAAATGAAGATACCTCGGGGAGCGCACACAAGTATGTGACACGAGTAGCTGAATGAAGCCAACACCGCCACAGCTCGAAATATGACGAAAATTTGGCAAGGCGGCAAATGAAGATACCTCGGGGAGCACACACAAGTATGTGACCCGAGTAGCTGAATGAAGCCAACACCGCCACAGCTCGAAATATGACGAAAATTTGGCAAGGCGGCAAATGAAGATACCTCGGGGAGCACACACAAGTATGTGACCCGAGTAGCTGAATGAAGCCAACACCGCCACAGCTCGAAATATGACGAAAATTAGACGCTAAAGGACGACCCACACCCACAAGTAGACTTAGCATTCGGGTTCGTCACAATAAAGCGCGAGCCTTCTAAACCTTCAGTATAGTCAACACTTCCGCCAACTAAATATTGTAAGCTCATTGGGTCAACCACAAGAGCAACACCTTGCTTCTCAATGGTCATATCACCTTCATTGATTTGGTCATCAAATGTGAAACCATACTGGAAACCACTGCATCCGCCACCGGTAATATAAACACGTAAACGCAGATTTGGGTTATCCTCGTCAGAAACTAGATCTTTAACTTTTATTGCTGCCGCATCAGTAAATTGTAAGGGCAGAGCTGAATCATCACTCATTTTTAGCTCCAAACCGGTAACCGGTAAATTCATGGGAAGCAAAAGCCGCCCCAGATCAATTAATCTAATTATCCGCCACTTGACTAAATCGTTCAAGTGTTGTTACACAATTAGACACATTGTGCATATCTTAGGATCAACATTTGGTTTAATTGAGACAGTGCTTTAGAATGGAGGCAAATTTCTATTTAGCCTCTTTTTGGAGCCCTGCCATGTCGCAATCTGAAAAACTTTATGCACTAGCAAAAGAACAAATTCCTGGTGGTGTAAACTCACCAGTTCGTGCCTTTAATGGTGTTGGCGGAACCCCTTTGTTTATAGAAAAGGCTGACGGTTCATATATTTATGACGTCGATGGCAAAGCCTATGTGGATTACGTTGGCTCATGGGGGCCGATGGTCTTAGGGCATAATCACCCAGTTATTCGTGATGCAGTAATTAAAGCTGTGCATAAAGGTTTAAGTTTTGGAGCGCCAACCGCAGCGGAAGTTGAAATGGCTGAACTCGTCTGTGAACTAGTGCCCTCTATGGATATGGTACGTATGGTGAATTCAGGAACAGAAGCTACCATGAGCGCTATCCGCCTTGCTCGGGGCTACACTGGACGTGATAAAATTATCAAATTTGAAGGTTGTTACCACGGCCATGCAGACTGCTTATTAGTAAAAGCAGGGTCAGGGGCACTCACTATGGGGGAGCCGAATTCTCCAGGAGTCCCTGAAGATTTTGTTAAACACACCTTAACCTGTACTTATAACGATCTTGCCTCAGTTCGCCAAGCATTTGAAAACTACCCTGAAGATATTGCTTGTGTGATTGTTGAACCTGTTGCTGGCAATATGAACTGCGTCCCTCCTACTGCTGAGTTTTTACCGGGTTTACGTGAGCTTTGTGATGAATTCAATGCTGTATTAATCATTGATGAAGTCATGACAGGCTTTCGCGTAGCTCTGGGCGGCGCACAAGACTATTACGATGTTCAACCTGACTTAACTTGTTTAGGTAAAATTATCGGTGGCGGTATGCCTGTTGGCGCGTTTGGTGGCCGACTTGAGATCATGGAAAAACTCGCGCCAATTGGCCCTGTTTACCAAGCTGGTACATTATCGGGTAACCCTGTCGCGATGGCAGCGGGTCTCGCTTGCTTAAAAGAAGTCGCTCAGCCAGGCGTCCACTCACGTTTAAATGAGCTAACAGAAAAATTAGCCCGTGGTTTAAAACGCGTATCCCAAGAACAAGGTATCCCGATGGTAATCAACCATGTGGGCGGTATGTTTGGGGTTTTCTTTACTGATGCACCGACTGTAACTTGCTACCAAGACGTGATGAAGTGCGATGTAGAACGGTTTAAGAAATTCTTCCATTATATGTTAGAACAAGGCATTTACCTTGCACCTTCGGCTTTTGAAGCTGGTTTTATGTCTATCGCTCACAGTGATGAAGACATTGAAAAAACGATCAAAGCCGCCGAAACTGCACTGATGAAAATTAAAAACAATTAATTTACACTAACATTATAGAGGTGAAGCTATCTCCACTTTCACCTCTATTCTTCTTATAGTTAACGATATCCTCATGCAATAACTCAAACTGTACTTAGTAATTCTCTAAATAATTCAGCCTGTAGCTAGTTGGTTAGTGAGCTAGAACTTAAGGTATACAACTGTGTGGGGCTAAATCTAGTGAATACAGCCAACAACGCTAAAAAGTGAAACGTTACGCGGTAATTCTCTAAATAATTCAGCCTGTAGCTAGGCGGTAAGTGAACTAGAACTTAAGGTATACAACCGTGTGGGGCTAAATCTAGTGAATACAGCCAACAACGCTAAAAAGTGAAACGTTACGCGGTAATTCTCTAAATAATTCAGCCTGTAGCTAGGCGGTAAGTGAGCTAGAACCTAGGAGCATACAATAGTATGTGACTAGGTCTAGCGAGTGCAACCAACAACGCTACAGGTTGAAGTATGACGAGAATTTAGGGATTATTGCCAAACATATCCTTAACCCAATCCGGTGCATCATTTTGTGGCTCATCGTTATTGCCATTTAGGTTCAAAACTGGGTCTTGGTTTTCTGATGCTTGGCATAAAGCATCGGGGTTATCCGTCCAGATTGGTAGCATTCTACCCCCACCAAAATTTGAACAGCTTAATTGCCCATCGGCAGTCACTTGCATATCTACAACCCCTTCTGGGGCACGATTGATTAATGCCAAAGGTGTTTGATTATCAAGATAACGTTGATATACCTTCAGTGCTCCTGTTGCGCCTGTTAATTGCGTAGGGCCATTGTTATCACGACCTACCCATACAATCGCGACTTCCTTACCGTCAATGCCGGCGTACCAGCTATCGCGCAAATCGTTAGTTGTCCCTGTTTTACCTGCTAAGTTATATTTGCCATATTTAGACAATAATACACGGCCAGTCCCTTGCTTAACCACTTGTTGCATACCGTATAACGCTAAGTAGGCAGCTTGTGAAGGTACAGCACGCTCTGCAGATGGATAGCTTTGATAAATCTCTTTACCATCACCATCAATCACTGAACGCAGCGCAGATAATTTAGCGCGATTACCGCCGCCGCCAATGGTTTGATAAACTTGTGCGACTTCAGCTGGTGTCAAATTTACCGCCCCTAGTAGCATCGCAGGCACTTTTTCCATTGCTGCAGCTGGGGCTCCTAGACGTACAAAGGTATTAAATACCTGATCTAGACCAACTTCCAACCCTAAGTTTACTGTTGGGATATTCTGTGAGCGAGCAAGTGCATCGACTAACATCATACGTCCATTAAAATTACGGCTATAATTCCTTGGGCTCCAATTTTGATTACCCACCTTAACAGTGAGTGGTTCATCTTTTAACCATGTATTTAAACGATAGCGATCAGGCTCACTCAGTGCAGCAAGGTAAACAGGAGGTTTCGCTAACGAACCAATACTACGGCGTGCATTCAATGCTCGATTGAAGCCAGAAAACTGAGGTTGAGAGCCACCAACCATGGCACGAACTTCACCATTAATACGGTCAACGACCACCATTGCGCCTTCGATATCGTCTAACTTACGAGCCTTACGTAAATCAGCGACTCCATTTTCCACCGCATTTTCCGCAGCCGTTTGAGCGACAGGGTCTAAGGTTGTAAAGATTTTTGCACCGGATAACTCTTTAACTTGATCACCCAGTTTTTGATTTAACTCTAAACGTACCATTTGCATAAAGGCAGGCTGAGAAGCCACCAACCCTTCTTTATTTTTCACGCCAAGAGGCCTTGCACTGAGCACTTGGTACATTTCTTGGTCGATTACGCCACGTGTTTCCAAGATTTTCAACACAATGTTACGGCGTTTAATTGCATTTTGTGGCTTAGTCCATGGGTTATAAGTTGATGCCCCTTGTACCATACCCACTAACAGTGCCTGCTGGTCAAAACTTAACTCATTAATTGGGCGACCGAAATAATACAAACTTGCTAGCGGGAAGCCACGAATTTCATCATTACCATTTTGGCCTAAGAACACTTCGTTTAGATACAGCTCTAAAATACGTTCTTTGCTGTAGTTATAATCCAGCAAAATAGCCATGTAAGCTTCATTGGCTTTACGTTTTAATGTGCGTTCATTAGTTAAAAATAAGTTTTTTACTAACTGCTGCGTCAGGGTACTGCCCCCCTGAACCGAACGCCCAGCCGTTAAGTTGGCAACAACAGCACGGCCAATAGAGTATAAACTGACCCCATCGTGCTCATAGAAGTTGCGATCTTCGGTTTCCAGTAAAATTTTGACCAACGATTCGGGGAAATCAGACAATGGCAATACTAAACGTTGTTCATTATTCGCCGATTGCATCATCGTGATCAGTTTAGGGTCTAATCGGAAAAAGCCAAATGAACGGCCATTTTCCATATTTTCAATTTTACTTAACCCATTATTTTCAAACACCATACGCGCTAATATTTGCCCTTCTTTTTGGTCAGGGAAATTAAAAGGACGGCGTAAAATTTCAATGCTATTACCGCGAACCACAAATTCGCCGGAGGTGGTGATTTTACTCACTTTTCGGTATTGCATACCTTCGAGCAGGCGAACCATTTCAGCTTGGCTATAGTCCATTCCCGGTTCAAGGTTAACCATCCTGCCATATACTGCCGCAGGTAAATCCCACACCTTACCATCGAGACGTTCTTTAATTTGTTGATTTAAATAAAAACCGTATGCTGCTAATAAAACAGCAAACACAATCATTAGTTTGACTAACAGCCAGAACCAACGCCATTTGCTTTTCACTTTACGTGGTTTGTTATTTTTCGAGCCTTTTTTAGCCATTTGCTCTTCTTCGTCTTCATCATCGAGATATTGTTGGTCAATATCATCATTTTCGAATAAATCTTCATCGTCATAATCATCGCGGTCTCTGCGACGGCGGGATGAAGATTGTTTTTTCCCAGCAGATTTTTTGTTGCGTCTGCCTATTGGTTCAAAATCTTTACCTGACATGGTCGCTCCATATCACCTTACAAAATAACTTAACAACATAATCATTCACTATTTGAATAGCTTAGTGGTTAATTTTGGCTCATAACCTTAGAGATTTCACCAAAGAAAGCTCTTAATTACATTTCCTTACTCACATTAAGCAGGGATAAGCCATTTTTATGAACCTGCTATTAGAGCATAAAAATAGTTTATTTCGCACCCATCATCGCTTTTTTTGTTTGCCGCGTTGGTGCTGTATTTGCTGGGTCATCGGGCCATAAATGTTTTGGGTAGCGGCCTTTCATTTCTTTTTGTATTTCTTTGTAGCTTCCATGCCAAAATGCGCCGAGATCTTGTGTAATTTGTAATGGGCGCATCGCAGGGGAAAGCAAACAAACCGTTAACGTCATTTTCCCTTGCGCAACAGTTGGATTCGTTTTCTCACCATACATTTCTTGCATACGAATTTCTATGACAGGCGGCTTATCCAATGCATAGTGAATACTCACATCATGTGAAGAAGGTGCGCGGTAAGTTGTAGGGAACATGTTCGCTAGCCACTGCTGTTGTTGCCAATCTAACCGGTTTATTAGTAACTCTGCTAAATTAATTTGCTGCAACTTTTGTTTATTGGTTACCTCAATAAGATAAGGCTCAAGCCATTCATCTAATGTTGATAACAATGTACTTTCATCAAAGGATGGTAATTCAAACTCAGGGAAATATTGCTGTGCTAACGTACAACGAATACACAGTTGCAACGCATCCTCTTGCCAATTCAATTGTTGCAGCCCATTTTGTTTTAGCCAATAAACCAACGCTTTACTGATATCAGCTTTATCTGGGTTACTCATGCGTTCTGATTTCACCACTAACTGGCCGCACTGCAAGCGCTTCCATGCTAGCAATGTCCCTTTTTGCTCATCCCATTCAACGGTTTCTTGCTCATTAAATAGTTCAGTACAATCTTTTTGCAATTCTTGTATATCAATGGGGTACGCAAGTGCCACTCGTGCATCTGCGCTATTTTCTGGTTGCCACAACAATGGCACGATTAACCAAGAAGTTCCCAATAGCCTATCCGTTTCGTGTAGCGATGCTCCAAGCCCACTGGATAACTGATAACGCAATTGATTGTCCCTCGTTTTTGCTATTTGGTCGGGAAAACCGGCTGCTAATAAGGTTGGTAACCACTTACTTATCAGTGCGGTTTGCTGCCCTATACTCGCGTTAACTTTTCGCCCACTTAAAATGGTCGCACGCCGGCACCAGCTTTCGCTTGGCCGGTCTAAGTAATAACGTAAGTCGCACTCACCACCTCTTGGCGGCTCTTCAATAATAGCCACTAATAATGCGGCTAATTGCAAAACTGACTCATCTTTAGCGACTTGTGCTTTATACAATATCGCGGCAGTACGTACTGAGCTACCTAGTTCTGCCATCTTCTGTCCCATGATAGACAGTTTCCCTTGTGCATCAATCGCGCCAAGTTTAGCAAGTAGATTTTTTGCCGCCCCAATCGCGGGGGCTGGGGGTAAGGTGAGCCATGATAATTGTGTCACATCATGGCAGCCCCACTGTAGTAAAGAAAGCCATAGCCCACTGAGGTCACTTTGGTTGATTTGTGCTTCACTAAATTGAGCCGCACGCTCCGCTTGCTCTTCACTAAATAGATGCCAACATACCCCAGCTTCTAAGCGCCCCGCTCGTCCAGCTCGCTGTGTCATTGATGCTTGGCTAATGCGTTGCTTAACTAATTTTGTTATCCCTGAACGAGGGTTAAACTGCCCTACTCGCTCCAGGCCGCTATCCATCACTAAGCGAATACCTTCTATAGTTAAGCTGGTCTCCGCAATATTAGTCGCTAGCACAACTTTACGTTTCCCTTCGGGGGCTATTTGGATTGCTTGCTGCTGTGCTTTAAGAGGTAAAGCCCCATATAAAGGACACAAAAGTATGTCCTCACTCACTATCGAAGCTAATTCAGCTCTTACTTTTTCTATTTCCCCCACGCCCGGGAGAAATAATAATAGTGACCCTTTCTCTTGCTGCAAAAACAGCCATGCTGCCGCCGCGACTTCTTTATGAAATAATTTATTAGGATTTATGGGATGATATTCACGAATAACGGGGAAACTGCGTCCTTGTGAAGTGATCACTGGAGCATTAGGGAACAACTGGGAGAGCCCTTGGTTATCAAGGGTAGCAGACATCAATAACACCCGCAGGTCATCCCGTAGAGCTTGTTGTGAATCAAGTAATAATGCAAGGCCAAGGTCTGCTTGTAAGTTGCGTTCATGAAATTCATCTAAAATCACCAACCCAACCCCTTCAAGCATAGGGTCATTTTGTAATAGTCGTGTTAAGACGCCTTCCGTTACGATTTCTAACTGAGTATCACGACTAACTTTAGTTTCTGAACGCATACGTAAACCAATGGTATGGCCAATTTCTTCCCCAAGTTGCTCCGCTAAACGCGCGGCAACTGCTCTAGCCGCAAGACGCCTAGGTTCCAACATAATAATCCGCCCATTAACCACCCCGCTTTTTAAGATTTCCAATGGCAAAACGGTGGATTTACCGGCTCCCGTCGGTGCATGTAATAGCACTTGAGGGGATGATTTTAATGCGGTAATTAGTGATTCTCTGACGTCTAATATGGGGAACACTTTGGTTATCACTCCATGCATTTAACTTTTACTATCAGACATTGTAGCATTAGCCACTTTCAATCATATTAAAATCAGTGTATTGACAACTCACCTCGTATGACAGCGGAGAATATATGGAGTTTAATCCTTGTTTAAAATCGGCCACGCTAATTAAGCGCTATAAACGCTTTTTGGCTGATGTCACCCTGCCTAATGGTGAAGAAATCACTATTCATTGTGCTAACACCGGCGCAATGACTGGCTGTGCGACACCGGGTGATACTATTTGGTATTCCACATCTGATAACCCAAAACGTAAATATCCCTACAGCTGGGAACTTACCCAAACAGCTAATGGCGATTTTATTTGTATTAATACGCTGCGTGCGAACCAATTAGTTGCTCAAGCTTTAGCCGAAAAACACATTCCAGAATTATCCGAGTACAGCGTAATAAAGCCAGAAATGAAATATGGTTCAGAAAATAGCCGAATTGACTTTTTTCTCTCAAACAGTGAATTACCAGATTGCTTTATTGAAGTTAAATCAGTAACTTTACTTGAAAATGGCCACGGTTTTTTCCCTGATGCCGTCACGCTAAGAGGGCAAAAACATTTACGCGAGCTATCACAGATTGCTAAAGAAGGAAAAAGAGCCATACTATTGTTTGTTGCTTTACACACAGGTATTCACGTAGCATCTGCGGCTGCACATATTGATAAAAAATATGCGCAGTTATTAGAGGAGGCACGGCAAAGTGGTGTTGAAGTACTTTGTTATCAAGCTGATATAACTGTTCAACAAATGGCGTTAGGGAAGCAGATTCGCTTTAACTCTATTAAATAAAGTTTTTTTAACCAATTTTTATACGAGGCCGCTGAGTTCTGGGCGCTAGAAAGGGAATAAACACGCTCGCCCTCACAGCATTACAAAACTCATTGCAGGAACGATTGCCAAGAGAGCTCTCTTCTGCTATTTATAGCGACCTTAATTTTTCCCCTTTGGGGTTTTTGTAAAATTTGCGTGTGTAGGAGAAGCATTATGCAAGAAGGGCAAAAACGTAAGACATCGTCCTTAAGCATTCTCGCCATTGCTGGGGTTGAACCCTATCATGAAAAAGCTGGCGAAGAGTACATGAACGAGGCCCAGTTGGCGCATTTTAAGCTCATTCTCGAAGCATGGCGCAATCAACTCAGAGATGAAGTGGACCGGACTGTTACTCATATGCAAGATGAGGCAGCTAACTTTCCAGACCCCGTTGATAGAGCCGCTCAGGAAGAGGAGTTCAGCCTTGAATTACGTAACCGGGATCGTGAGCGTAAACTGATCAAGAAAATAGAAAAAACCCTGAAAAAAGTTGAAGATGATGACTTTGGCTTTTGTGAATCATGTGGCGTAGAAATTGGTATCCGCCGTTTGGAAGCCCGTCCTACTGCTGATTTATGTATCGACTGTAAAACATTAGCTGAAATTCGCGAAAAGCAAATGGCAGGCTAATAGCTCAGATGGAGTCCTAAACGGCGCATATTACGTGCGCCGTTATAAGGTTTTGTCACCGTGAAAACATGCTCTCCCAGCATTCTCCTCCCCGTTAGTCATGGTTTATATTGGTTACCCCCTGCATTTTTATGGTGTTTTTAAGCTATCTTGCTGTTTTATCTAAATTTAGTATTATCATTAATACTAAATAATACTCATCCATTACACCTAAAATTTTAGAGGGCTTAAAATTAGCCATTTTTTTGGCCAATGATTAAAAAAAACAAATAACCTAACGCCCTAAAATAGCTTAAAATAAGGCATTGCAGGTCATATCTTACGAAAGCAAAAATAAATTATGCTATTTTTTGAGTTAATTTTATTGGTAAAATTAATGATTAGACATGACTTTTATGCGTTTAACCATTCTCAAAGAAACTTCTGTGAGCTATGATTAGCCGCTTATTTTGTTTAATGAATATTGGTAATCACATCGAGGTGTACTATTTTTAACCGTGTAGCAAATTTCTGCCGTAATATTTTATCTCGCAATACAAATGCATCAGATGAAGATGCATCACAGCATCGTGACATTTTACGAGATACTCAGGCAGCCGGTAAAAGGCCAGTCACTCATTCTGCTGATGCGCAAACTGCATCAAAAGAACAGAACACTAAGCAAACTCATAAAACAGCGCCTATTAAAAAAACGGTTCGTCAATCTCAACGTGCCGACCCTACGCCTGAGAAACACACCATAATGACAACCGTTAACGACGAAAACATTACTGTTATTCCCCGTGCGGAGCACTCTATTTCCCGTAGTGATATTAGTGATAATGCTCTAAAAGTCCTCTATCGATTAAATAAAAGTGGCTTTGAAGCCTATTTAGTCGGCGGAGGGGTTCGCGATTTACTTTTAGGTCAAAAACCTAAAGACTTCGATATCACCACCAATGCAACACCGGAACAAATTCGTAAGCTATTTCGTAATTGTCGCCTAGTCGGCCGCCGATTCCGTTTGGCTCATATCATGTTCGGTCCTGAAATTATTGAGGTGGCAACGTTCCGGGGGAATCATGACCAAAATGCTTCAGAAGATAAAAACCTGTCTTCTCAAGCACAAAACGGCATGTTGCTGCGTGATAATATCTTCGGCTCTATTGAAGAAGATGCGATTCGTCGTGACTTCACAGTGAATAGTCTCTATTACAATATTGATGATTTCTCCGTACGTGACTACGTTAATGGGTTAAAAGACTTAAAGGATGGGGTTATTCGCTTAATTGGCGACCCTGAAACCCGTTACCGTGAAGACCCAGTTAGGATGCTAAGAGCGGTACGCTTCGCATGCAAACTCAATATGAGTATCGAGCCAAAAACCGCAGATCCTATTTATTCACTCGCTCATTTATTAAAAGAGATACCATCGGCAAGGCTGTTTGAAGAATCACTTAAGTTGCTACAAGCTGGGCAAGGTTATACCACTTATATGATGCTCAAAAAATATGGTTTATTTGAGCAGCTATTCCCTGTTGTTGCCAGCCGTTTCACTGAAAACGGTGACTCACCAATGGAAAAAATCATTGAGCAAGTCCTGAAAAATACCGATTTCAGGCTTAAAAATGATAAACGCGTTAACCCTGCTTTTTTATTTGCGGTTATGTTATGGTACCCCGTAACCGAGCATGCTGAAAAGCTTACTCAGGAGGGTGGATTGGCTTATTATGATGCCTTTGCGCTGGCCATGAATGACATTTTAGACGAACAATGTCGGTCGATTGCAATACCGAAACGTATCACAACCACAATGCGTGATATTTGGTTATTACAACTTCGATTACCTCGTCGTCAAGGCCGCCGTGCAAATAAACTAATGGAGCACCCTAAATTCCGTGCTGCGTTTGATTTATTAGAACTAAGAGCCAATGTCGAAAACCGGAATGAACTACAAGAATTAACATTGTGGTGGGCGGATTTCCAACAAGCTAATAATAGCAAGCAGCGTGAGATGATTTCCGAATTAGGCAATATGCCAACGCGTCGGCGTCACCGCCCACAACGCTCATCAAACGCTGGGGCTCGCAAGCCTAATAAGTCATAGTAATACATAGAGAGAGTACCATGGAACAAGTCTATATTGCTGTAGGAAGTAACCTTGGTAAGCCACTACAACAGGCTCAGCAAGCTATTGCAGCATTAGATGCGATCCCTAACAGTCGTGTCGTTTCAATCTCTTCTATTTATCGAACTAAGCCTTTAGGGCCACAGGATCAGCCAGATTTTCTCAATCTGGCTGTATTACTAGAAACAGATCTCGAGCCCGAAGAGCTACTTGATCACACACAAAAAATCGAATTAGATCTTGGACGAGTGCGTAAAGAAGAACGTTGGGGTCCTCGCACTCTTGACCTTGATATCATGCTTTTTGGTAACCGAGTTATCCATACCCCCCGGTTAACCATTCCACATTACGGGCTAAAAGAGCGGGAATTTATGTTGTATCCGCTCAGTGAAATTGCCCCCACCCTAGTTTTTCCTGATGGCGAAACGCTTTTGGAAAGACTCACACAAGTTCCTCGCAATGGCCTGACGCTTTGGGACATTACCCCTTAAAGTGTGCAACCTCTTATGAGGTATGGTCGCAAGGAGATCATTTCCGGAGGTTATTATAATGAAACCAATTTCTCTGGCTGATTTATGTCAGTTTAAACAAGACAAACGCAAGTTCGCAACCATGACAGCCTATGATGCTAGTTTTGCTCAATTATTTTATGAGCAAGGAATTCAAGTCATGCTCGTTGGCGACTCACTTGGCATGACTATTCAGGGCGAGTCTTCCACGTTACCCGTTACCGTTGAACAAATTGCTTATCACACACGTTGTGTTCGTAAAGGGGCTCCAAACGCCTTTATCATCGCTGATATGCCTTTTATGAGCTACGCCACACCAGAACAAGCTTGTGCAAATGCCGCTATTTTAATGCAAGCAGGCGCCAATATGGTAAAAATTGAAGGCGGCAGTTGGTTGTGTGACACCGTAAAAATGCTATGTGAACGCTCTGTTCCTGTTTGTGGCCATCTTGGTTTAACACCGCAAGCCGTCAATATACTCGGGGGCTATAAAGTCCAAGGGCGTGATGAAGTGACTGCTAATCAAGTCTTGAAAGATGCAATCGCCCTCGAAAATGCAGGAATGCAATTATTAGTACTTGAATGTGTTCCTACTTCATTAGCGAGTCATATCACTGAAGAATTGCTGCTCCCCGTTATTGGTATTGGCGCAGGAAATGAAACTGATGGTCAGATTCTCGTTATGCATGATGCACTTGGTATTACAGCCCGCCCACCAAAATTCGCTAAAAACTTTTTAGCGCAAGCGGGTAATATCAATGATGCTATCCGCATGTATATTCAAGAAGTGGAAGATGGGATTTACCCAAGTGAAGCTCACTCCTTTTCCTAATTGACTACAAAAAACCATAAGGAACACACGTATGCTTATCGTTGAAACGGCACTTATACTACGCCGTGAAATCCGTCGCTGGAAACAAGAAGGCAAACGTATTGCACTTGTGCCAACAATGGGCAATTTGCATGATGGTCACTTAACACTCATTGACCAAGCTAAACAGCAAGCTGATATTGTTATTGCCAGTATCTTTGTTAACCCAATGCAATTTGATAGGCAGTCTGATTTAGCAAATTACCCGCGAACGTTGCAAGAAGACTGTGAGAAATTAAAACGTCTTGGTATCAATTTAGTTTTTGCACCTTCTCCTCTCGAATTTTACCCTGACGGGAAGGAAAAGCAGACATATGTTGAAGTCCCTGAACTATCAACGATACTAGAAGGCGCAAGTCGTCCGGGGCATTTCCGTGGTGTCGCAACTGTTATTACTAAGCTGTTCAACTTAGTACAACCTGATATTGCGCTGTTTGGTAAAAAAGATTATCAGCAATTACAATTGATTCGTAAATTAGTTAATGATTTATCATTCGATACCCAAATCATCAGTATTCCAACAGTTAGAGCAAAAAATGGGCTAGCCTTAAGTTCTCGCAATAATAATTTATCTGCTGAAGAGCAAAAAATAGCCCCCCAGCTTTATCAAATTATGTTACAAGCCGGGCAAAAATTAGCAGAAACCCCTAGCATTGCAAATGACCTTGTCAATGAAATGGAAGAGTCTTTACGCCAAGCTGGTTTTACACCAGATGAGCTATTTATTCGTGATGCAGAAACCTTGTTACCCCTTAGTGGGTCGAGTAAACGAGCCGTCATCCTGATGGCAGCATGGTTAGGGCAGACTCGACTAATTGACAATTTGCAAGTTGACCTTCCCGTCGATATTGCATAGAAACAAAGTACTTATAACAATAAAACAACACACTGCAATTACAGAGTTTACAGCTAGGCGTTCAATAAACAAATCTCTAGGAGCCTAAGACTAGGGAGGGAAAACGCCAACAACGCTGTGGGCCGAATGAGGAAGAAAAAATGTTAAGAAGAATGTTGCAAGGAAAACTACACCGCGTCACTGTTACTCAGGCTGACTTACACTACGAGGGCTCCTGTGCTATCGATCAAGACTTTATGGATGCAGCCGGTATCCTTGAATACGAAGCGATTGATATTTATAACGTTGATAACGGGGAACGCTTTTCAACTTACGCGATTTCAGGTGAACGAGGTTCGAAGATTATCTCTGTGAATGGCGCGGCTGCACGTCGTGCCGCTGTTGGGGATAAACTTATTATTTGTTCTTATGTACAAATTGAAGATGAAGATGCTCGCCTTCATAAGCCTAAAGTCGCTTACTTTGATGAAAATAACGTTATGAGTCGTGTGGCAAAAGCGGTCCCCGTACAAGTGGCTTAACATAAGACTAAAGCGTCATCATATTAATGGCGCTTTAGTTTATTCAATATCTATTATTTATTGGTAAGTCACGTCTATATCCATCGAAGCATTCGCGATACCAGGAGTAACTACACTATCTGTTTGTACATAATACGATCTAAGTATAAGTGTTCTTTTTCCTTCAACGCCACTATATGATGCCAATATACTGCTATAAAATCCTATGGTTACACTGCTAGTTCCGAAATCCAATTCCGTCTTTATTCCGACCCCTTTAGCACTTCCAGGCAAAGGACTCAACATTAGTAATTCACGATCTCTACTAGAATTATTTCCCCGAAAATTAAAGTAAATGGTAGCATCTTTATCGCAGTTAAAATCAATCCGCCAATCTACCTTTTTAGATTTCGTATTGATACCAGAACCAAAACCACTCCAACCAATTATGTTGTCACCAAGATTAACATTGAATGTTTTCGCAGATTGAACTGAACACGTGTTTGCAGATACTCGCCCTGTAATATTAAAAATAGCATCATAACTCATAGATTTTGTAGAAAAAAAGAGCAGTGCTATTGCAAAAACATAAGTCGCATATCTAATATTTTGATTCATTGCTTTTCCTTAGTTATTTCGCACAACAAATGTAATAGAGGCATTTGCATCTCCTCCTGTTGCGCTGTCTGCTAGTTGCTTATAACGTGCGCGCAATTGAACCGTATTCATTCCTGATGTTGTTCCCGCAAAACTAATTAATGTGCTCACTTCATTCGCATTTTTTTCTTCCCAACGCTTATTCTCTGGTGAATAAGCTTCAATTTGAATGGCCATTCCGCTTGCTGAACCAGCTGATTTATCTAACTCAAATAGTTTATTATCTAACTCGGCTGGCGTACCTTCTAATACACCGACCACTTGCCGCTTGTCCGGTGAACAATTAAACGCCAAATCAAATTCCACCCAATCAGTGACTGAATCGCGAGCAAAGTTACGCCCATTTCCCTCTAAAAACCAAGTCCCTAAATCAATATTCTGTGCTGCAGAGAACACGGTACACGACTTAGCTTTGATTGAGCCGCTAAAATTCACCTTGATATATTCGTCCGCGACAAGAACATTCATATAGGTTAAAGAAAATAAAAAAACGAGCAAATTAATTATATAATTCATTGATAATTTACCTTTTCTATTTATACACAAGGGTAACCGTGACCTGTGCATTACCATTAGTCGCTTTCACTTCATTAGACGTTTTGACGTACTTGAATTCAAATGTCTTTGTAATAATCGGGCTTAGACTCGTTTTATCTAGCAGAGAATATACATAACTATTAGATAATGAGCGATCTCCCCCCAACCTCAACGGAGATGACTTCCCAGATTCATATACACGTACAGCAAATCCTGGGTTCTCATTGTTATTTTCCAAATAAATGATATCTGTATTGATGTTACTGGGGTGCAAATTATCTGCGATCGTATAGGCAACAGACATTATTTTTGGACAATTAATCGTGATCGACTGCTGAGCATGACCAAAAGTATCACCTATATTAAGTGAACGAACTTTAGCAATATCGTGAACTCCAAGATCAACAGATTGACGAACAGATGAAATAGAGCAAGTACGCTGTGCCCATGAAATTAAAGTTGATGCAGGTAATATTTCGCCAACTGATGATATCCAATTCATATCACCAGTGCATTGCACTTTAATTGTGCTAAAATGTGTAGCAACTTTTTCTGACCCTTCAATATCCCCTTGAACCGTTTTGATATACATCATCCGCGTTTCAAGTTGTAGTGCCGATGAGCCATCAACTGCATTAATTTCGCTATTACTTCCCGTTAATGGATACCATTGACTCGTTCCTTTTTGCCTTACACCAACCACATAACCAACACCATCAATCCCAGTACTAAAAACAGGGTAACTACCTGAACCATCATTAATAGTCATTCCGGTCGGCTGACTATTAGCTTGTAACATAAATTTAAAATTTCCCGCATTTTCTGCAACACATAATTCATGGTTAGCGCTAGGTTCAAATTGCTTCCATCCATTACCGAGTATAGATTCACGGGGAAGTTTATGTGCCGCTGAATCAATTTCTAAATCCCCTAAATTGACACGAAATTGCCCAATACTGCATGCACTAAATGAAAACAATGTAATACCAATCGAAGTAATAATCTGTTTTATATTCATATTAAAAACCTATTCTCAGTGGCAATTAACAGGCAATATAGGTAAATGCTGTTTTAATTGTTCCGCGGTTAATTGGTATTCTGCAATGCATTGTTCTTGTAAACTTTTACCCCATTTTATCTGTAATTGCCCTTGTTCCGGCATTCCACTGAGATAAACATCACCATTATCGCCCACAATACCTGTACTTATATTTTGATCATCACTTTGAGAGAATTGTGCCATTGCACCAAAAGGCACAGGTTTGCCATTATGCGTTACAGTAAATAATAGTCTGTAACCCACATGCGTTTGATAACTTGCCAGAATCGCTGCACCTTTCGTTGGTACGACACTCACGGTATTCGTTTTTAATTCAACATTATCTGGTAATGAATCTATGTTGAGCGTAATTTCATTTTTCGTATAAGGGTTTAAATAAGGAATAATTGCATAACCACGAGAGTCCGTTGAAATATTTGCTCGGTTTGAAACTTGTACATTTTTCGCCCCAGGAGCACGGACAATAGCAAAAGTATCATTGATTGGCTGAGACAATGTGATTCCATGTGGATGAGCGACAACGGCCCCCGTTAGACCATAGTTCGCTCGTTGTGAATATTTATCATATCCATAAGCCGCATTTGCAACCCCATAGCTTCCCCGATAAGATGCTGATGCATTTCCGCTCGCACGTGTTTCTTTATTCCCATAGGATTGTTGAATAGCATAATTAAAATTATTACTCTCACCTAAAGTACCACTTATCCCCATCATTGCATCCGTATTACCACTGTTATCAGCTGTAACGCTGCTGTTTATCGATGTGTAGTTGCCTGATGAATCATTCAAAGGAATAGTCATTGAAAAAGAAAAATAGTTATCCGCTTTACGTTGATAAGCACTATCAGTATAACTGTAGCTAAAATTGTAAGTGATCCCGCCAATATTATTATTATAACCTGCATTCAATGAGCGTTCTTTACCTGAACGGTTCCAATAATCTTGCTGATAACTCGAAAAATAGACATTACCGAATTCATTTAGTGATTGGTTAAGCGAAACCTGAAAACGATTTTTTTTATTATTACGATAGATTTTAGGCTGATTGCTATTTGCTTCACTAAATGTATAAAACCCTTCAGTTGAATAACGATAGTTTGCTAACGTTACTGAAGTACCTGTAGACGTGACATTTTTAGAATATTGAAAACGATATGACTGCCCGCTATCAGTATTGTCTTTCCCTAATAAGTTTTGGCTATTAGCTTGTGTTATATCTGCCGATAATGCCCCAAAACTTCCTAAGTTAATCCCCATTCCTGCCGCATAAGACTGGTAGTTTTTGGATAATAAAGTCCCTGCATACCCCGTAATACTTTTGGGTAATCCATAAATAAATGTACTTTGCAAAAAGTTTGGCTCAACCTCACCTGAAGTATTAGACTTATATTTCCCTCCAGTTAGTGAATATTTGAGCTGTCCTTCACGTTGCATTATGGCAATTGATGAAAAAGGAACTACAAATGAACGTTCAGAACCATCTGCTTCTTTAATCAAAACAGTCAAATCACCGCTGGTTCCTGTTGGGTATAAATCATCAATTTCAAATGCTCCGGGCGAAACATAAGATTGGTAAATAACATAGTTATTTTGTTTAACTGTAACTTCTGCATTACTTTGTGCTATACCACGAATAACGGGTGCAAATCCCCTCATTGAACTAGGTAGCATAGATTCATCACTTCGTAACTGTACGCCTCGAAATTGAAATCCTTCAAATATTTCACTTGGTGTAGCAGTATCACCTATTGTTAATTGTGATTTTAAATAATTAATTCCTCTTTCTAAACTGGTTTCAATGTTCTCCCACTCACGCTTCCCATTATTATCTGTATAGGTTGAGTAGTTTTTTAAACGCCACGGACCTAGGTTTCCAGTACTTCGCAAATTAAAGTAATGAGAATTGGAGTCTTTAGACTTATTGCGGCTCCAATTATTTGAACCACTATAATAATAATTTAAGACCAAAGCGGGAACACCGTTTTCCCACTGACTTGTTGGCACAGTACCTAATGCTTGCTTGTCCATCGCAATTTGAGGGATCGAAATATTTAACTTTTGTTGATTCAATTCCAATATAGATTTTGCATCAGGTATATATTCGCTGATAGGAACAATTTCTTGTTTTTCAGGAAGAGCTTTTAACGCAGGAATTGCATCAACTTTAACACCCCAAAGTGCTAATTCTTCTTTCGTTAATAGGGGAATTAGCTGATTTGACGACTTATCCTTAATGAACTCAACGACCTTCGATTCCATTAAAATACCATTTACAATTACATCAACATGGTATTCCCCTGCAAGCTGGCCACCCGGATTAGCAAATTGATTTAAATTCGGTAAATCTGCAATATTTTGACCATCAACCACACTTAATGAGCTTGGGCTAAAATAGTCATCAGCAAATGCATAATTAACATTCATACCAGTGAAAATAATTGCAGCCACTGCCTGACATACTTTCTTTAACCGAAAATACATTACCCAATTATGCGAACAGGTTATAGCATTAGCACAACAAATTGATAAGAGTTGTTTTCTTGGAATACAACGCATAATGTATATTCTTCCAACGAATTATTTTAATGTCTGAGTTTTTGTTTTTGTTATCGTTCCATGATCATTAACAGCACTCCAAGTCACCTGATTTGCTTGGATTTCTGAAATATTCCAAGTTGCTTCTCCCATTGGAGGCACCATGCCAGGATCAGTAATTTTTTTATTGCCAATTTTTAGTTCACCAAATGACACATAATAAGGTGTTGGGTTTTTAGATTTTAAGCTATTTCCTTTCTTTTCAAAGGTGAGCTTTTCATAGGCAGTAAATGCATCTGCTGTTGGTAAATCCACTGGGCGATAAATTAACTTAATTTTATTATTAATTGAGATAGTTAAATTATTTGTTGCATTAGGGTCAGACGGCGGTATTGATTTAACATTTAACCAATAAATAGACTCTTTATCTGATGGTAATTTAGGATCCGTTAATACAATTCGAATTGCATTTACTGATTCAGGCTCAATACGAAAAAGAGGCGGTGTTACTGTAAATGGTATTTTCTGTTTTTCACTATCATCAAAACTATTCACCCACGACTGAACAAGAAAAGGGATTTTTTCATCGTTCCGAACTGATATAGAGGCTTCTTTTTTATTACCTTCATAAATGACGCGCGTACCACCTAAAACCACACTAGCATTTACGTTAACTGCTGTCATACATAGAAGTACTAGCAAAATAAGAGATTTTTTCAAAATTTTCCCCTATCAAAAAGAGGGAACAATCGTTCCCTAATTAAGTTAATTATTGGTTGTATTGAATAGTTACTGTGACATCAGCATTCGCTTTACCTGCTGTAACTTCATTCGCAGTTGTAACGTAGCGTGCGTAATAGGTTTTCTCACCGCCATTACTCGTTAAATCAATACCATCAGCTTCAGTGTCTGGAGTATAAAAATTTGTTCCATTTACATCACCAGAAATACCAATACCAACACCTGTTGCTTCACTAACCGCATATAGTTTGTTGTCATCAGCATGTGCCGTCCCACCGAAAGTAACTCGTGCCCGAGTTAATGTTGCAGGGCAGCCACTTAAGCCTATTGTTAAAGGAACAGCTTCTGTTAATTCACCGATTTTATCAAAGGTATTTGTCATCCAAGTACCCAGTTGCACAGTACCTTCATTTTTATTTGTATTATTAACTTCAATAGTGCAAGTTGTATCAATAAATTGCCCTTTAAAATTTATCGTACCTCTAGCATTACCACTATCAACCGCTGCATGTGCCATGCCCGATAATGACACAATAATAATTGATGTCATTAATACAGATTTTTTTAAAATCATATAAACCTCTTATATACCAGTAAATAATTATTAATTATGTACAAGACTAGTAGTTAAATTACTTTTAAATACTTAATACCCCATATATTTAATTCACAAAAAGTATATTAGCTTTTTTAGATAAAATCCATATTAAGAGTAAACTCGCAAATTTAATTTAAGGAAAGAATTAAATCCATAATTAAACTTATTGACAATGATCATTTAGAGAAATATATCAAAAAATAAAGAAAAACCATTTGTTAACGATAACAAAACAAGCTAATTAAGTTAAAATATAATTATAACCAGCTATAACAACTACTTTGTCTACTTATAATAAGCACGAGTTAATAATATAAATACTTTAATTGTATTTTGAGTCTTTAACTCTAAATTTTAATTACATCAGAGATAAATAACTATATATTTTGAAGGGGGTGTTATAAATAACCGTTTATTTATTGAAAAAAGCTATAGATTTAGTTCGGAATATTCCGAATGAGATGTTATAAACCTTGCAGTTTCCCAATAAAACTATTTCATATGTAAATAATCGCTAAATTTATTCCAAAATTTATACTACCAAACTTAATCTCTAATAAACTAAGTATTTTTACCAGTTAATTTAATTTTAAATCACCTGCGTATTTATACTTAAAAACTGACCATATCTAATTAATTAAATAACAAATTTAGATATGGCCTTAAGAAAAATAAAATATGCTAAGTTAGCTGCGTAACCCTCTACCTTGCTCAATTAAATACCAAGTCAGCAAATAGAAAACAACCAAGAAAATCATAAGCACCCCAAGGGTAATTCCGATAGAAACATCAGCAATACCTAAGAAACCGTATCTAAAACCACTAATCATATAAACGATGGGATTCAGCTTGGATACTGCTTGCCAAAATGGCGGTAGTAATGACAATGAATAAAAAACACCCCCCAAATAAGTTAGTGGTGTTAATACAAAGGTAGGAACAATGCTAATATCATCAAATGTCTTGGCAAAAATAGCATTCAATAACCCAGCTAATGAAAACACAATTGCAGTTAATAGAAGTGTCACTATGACCATAACCCATGAGTGAACCTGTAATGGAATAAAAAATAGTGATACTAAAGTAACCAAGAAGCCAACTAAAATCCCTCTTGCAACCCCCCCACCAACAAAACCAGCAATAATAATATGGGTTGGAACTGGAGCAACAAGTAATTCCTCAATGTTTTTCTGAAATTTAGACCCAAAAAATGAAGAACATACATTTGAGTATGAGTTCGTGATCACTGCCATCATTATCAGACCTGGTACTATAAATTGCATATAGTCCACGCCCCCCATATCACCAATTCTAGAACCTATCAGGTTACCAAAAATGACAAAATACAATGACATTGTAATAACTGGTGGTAACAAGGTTTGTACCCATATACGACCAAATCGAGTAACTTCTTTTATCCAAATGGTTTTCAATGCAACCCAATATAATGAGATCATGACACTATCCCCTTTTCAGTCACATTATTTTCTTTTTTAACCAAGTTCACAAATAACTCTTCTAAACGGTTAGCTTTATTACGCATACTTAAAATCTGAATACCTTGCTCACTAAGTTGACTAAAAACACTGTTCAGCCCTTGTTCCCTTTTGACATCAACTTCAAGAGTTGATGTATCAATTAAACGGGACTCATACCCCAATAACTGAGGGATAGGACTTTTGGGTACTAAATCGAAAATGAAAGTTTCTGATTCCAGTTGGCTTAACAATTGTTTCATACTGGTATTTTCAACTAATTCGCCATGTTGAATAATACCAATATTACGGCACAACATTTCAGCTTCTTCCAAATAATGTGTCGTTAAAATAATGGTTGTCCCTTGCGCATTTAAACTTTTTAAAAATGTCCACATTGAGCGGCGTAATTCGATATCAACTCCAGCGGTTGGTTCATCCAAAATTAACAGTTTCGGTTGGTGCATTAATGCTCTAGCAATCATTAAACGGCGTTTCATACCCCCAGACAAATTACGCGCACGCTCGTTACGCTTCTCCCATAAATCAAGCTGCGACAAATATTGCTCGGCACGTTGTACAGCCACGGGCCGAGCTACGCCATAGTAACCCGCTTGGTTAAGCACTATTTGTAATACTGTTTCAAATGGGTTGAAATTAAATTCCTGAGGGACTAAACCAAGTTGCTGCTTAGCTTGAACAACTTGTTTTTCTAAATCGTAGCCAAAAACTTTTACAGAACCACTAGTTTTATTAACTAATGAACTGATGATGCCAATTGTTGTAGATTTACCCGCGCCATTTGGCCCTAACAAAGCATAAAAGTCTCCATCTTCAACGCTTAGGTCTATTCCTCTTAGGGCTCTCACTCCACCAGGGTAGGTTTTGGTTAACTGTGATAACTCAAGTGCATATGTCATATGTAAAAAAAACCTTTATTCTTAAGACGGTTTACAGGCAATATAATCTTATGATGCCACTTTTTTCTGTTCTATGTTATGCAGAAAAGAGATAATTGATTTATTTAAAATAATTCAATGAGTTAGTAATTAATGGTTGTCTTGTCTAAAAGAGAGGTTCATCATAAGGATACTGTAATTAGTATAACTAATTATTATTTAATCAATAAATGTTGTATAAGATTTTATCGCAAAGTAACACAACTAGGCTATAAGTCATGATGAGAAAAATCGAAGAGCTGTTTGCTAACAATGAAGCATGGTCAGCATCAGTAAAAGAACAAGATCCTGAATTCTTCAAAGAATTATCAAAAGCGCAAAAGCCGAGATTCTTATGGATAGGCTGCTCAGACAGTCGAGTACCTGCAGAAAAATTAATTAACGCAGCCCCTGGTGATCTATTTGTTCACCGTAACGTCGCTAACTTGGTTATACACACAGACCTCAATTGCTTGTCAGTTATACAGTATGCGGTTGATGTGCTTCAAGTCGAACATATTATTATCTGCGGTCACTACGGCTGTGGTGGGATTGAAGCTGCTGTTGATAACACCGAGCTCGGTTTAATTAATAACTGGTTGCTGCATATACGTGATATTTGGTATCGCCACAGCTCAATGTTAGGTGAACTCAAACCATGCGAGCGCCTTAACCGCTTATGCGAACTAAACGTAGTTGAACAAGTTTATAATTTAGGCCATTCAACAATTATGCAATCAGCTTGGAAGCGTGGACAAAATGTTATGATCCACGGTTGGGTTTACGGGATTAATAATGGTCGTTTACAAGATTTACATATCACTGCAGACAGCAGAGAAAAACTTGAACTCTGTTATAGAGAAGCTATTGCAACATTAACTCAAAAAAAATAATTTAAATTCAAAGCTCTCATATGAGGGCTTTTTTATTTAATCCAAAATTAGAGTAATATAAAAATAAAATAAAATAGAGATTCATTAAAGGTAATAAATAACAAAACAAAATATATATATTCAATGAAACTTAACATTAACTCCAAATAAGAAAAATTATGTAAGTATAGACATTTAAGTATTAACACATAATTATCCTGCCGCAGAGTAAACCTTATTCATTGATACTAAAGGACTTAGTAAAAAAAACTACATTTTAATCCATATTTAGTTTATTAATGGTATTTAATTTTATCAAATAAAAAACAAAGTCAGTTAAACACTTTTAAATATACTTATTTTTTAATTCTATCATAATTTACTGGCTATAATGGAATATTATTAGTTTATAAATATCAATCTCCAATTATATTTAGGGATATTTCTATGAGTTTGCCTATTAAAAGTGGGTCATCAACCCCCACGTTAAAACTAAAACCAATCGTTTTATGCGTTTCAGCAATTTTAGGAGTTACCTCTATTGCTCACGCAGAAATAATCAATACTAACGGTGCTGGTGTCATGAATCAAAACAATGGTCCTACCATTGTTCATATTAACAAACCTAGTGATAAAGGTGTTTCTCACAATATATACAGTAAGTTCGATGTTGATAAAAACGGCGCTATTCTAAATAACAGTAAAGATAATGTTAATACACAATTAGGCGGTTTAATTAACGGGAACCTTAATCTATCAGGTGGTGAAGCAAAAGTTATCCTAAATGAGGTTAACTCTAATAATGCAACTACCCTGAATGGTATGGTTGAAGTTGCGGGTAAGAAAGCTCAAGTTATTGTCGCTAACCCATCAGGTATTACTTGTAACTCATGTGGTTTTATTAATACTGAAAGTACAACATTGACGACTGGTAAGCCTTTGGTTTCAAATGGTGAACTCCTTGGCTATAATGTTGCCAAAGGGCAAATCATTGTCAATAATAGTTTAAATTCAGACTCACCAACAGAGCTTATTTCTCGTTCTGCGCTCATCAATGGGCGGTTAAAAGCTGAAGAAATTAAAGTGGTTACCGGCAATAATTTTGTTGATGCGAATGGAACTGCAGTAACGTCTGTTGCGGGTACAGGAAGTCGTCCATCTGTCGGTATTGATGTCTCTGCGTTAGGTGGTATGTATGCGGATAAAATTACCTTAATTACCACAGAAGGTGGAGTGGGTGTAAAAAACCAAGGAACTATCTTAGCCGGAGATCAAGGGCTATCCGTTAACACGGCAGGTGGGTTGACTAACTATAAGAGAATTGAATCTTCTGGTAATATTAATATCAATGCTGACACCTTGGATAACAGTGAAGCTGCTATTACTGCCAAACAAGATCTTAATATAATCGCTAGAAAACCTGGTGAAATTGATACGACTTTTAATAATCAGGGAGGCCGCCTTACTTCAACCTCTGGTGATATCAATTTAACATCCCATAGCCTGATATCAAATACCAGGGGTGGCATAATTAATGCTAAAAATAATGTTGGCATTAAGTCCAATGTTATTCAGAATGGTGGTGATTTAATTAAAACTGAAACAGGCGATATTAATGTCGATACTAGAGACACTCTTTATCAATGGCGTGATACTTCAAGATCTGAAGATAGAATTATTGCAGGCAGAGATGTCAATATTAATGCTGGCCGTATTTATAACGAAAATGCAAAAATTAAAGCAGGTAGAGATGTCAATATAACTGTAGGTTATAGTGAAATTACTAACTCATCCATTACTGCCAATCGTAAACTAGCACTTAATGCTTATACACTAAAAAATAAAGCATCATCAATTACTGCGAAGAATGCTAAATTAGATTTAATCGTTTCAGATGAAATTAGTAATGATGCAAACTCAATTATTAGTAGTGGAAGAGGATTAAATATTACCGCTAATAAGCTTACCAATAAAGGAAAAATAGTTTCTGCGACAAATACAGCTAGCACCACACCAACCTATATATCCAATATTAAGGTCAATAATATTCAGAATAACGGTGGGCATATCTCAGGTGACCAGCTAAATATTGAGTCAAACACCATTGATAATGGACTGGGTTTTATTAATGCAAACAAACTCAATGTTGATGCTAACTCACTAAGCAACAGTGGCGGATATATTCGTTCATATAATGATATAACGCTTAATGTTAATCAGTTATATAACACATACTCGAATAATTTCAATCAAGTTGCATACAAATTTGGATTAGCTAATAACGTTGGTGGGATTGAAACTTTAGATGGCGGTATCACTGTCAATGGTGATATAATATCCAGCGACTATGGTTTCTTTAAAAGCGAAATAAGAGAAAGAGCTGCTAGCAAAGGTGGAATAGAGTTTAATTTAACAGGAAACTTTGATAATAGAAGAGGTGAACTAAACAGCGATAGAGATATCGTTATTAATGCCAAAGAGATATATAACTATGATGCTAAAATAAATTCAGGTGCAAAAATAAAACTGAAAGGCTCTGATGGAATCTATCACCGCTATAGTGAGCTTAATTCTAAAGATGTAACAGAGTTATACACTCCTTATTTTTCATCTACTGATTACAATCAAACTTATAGTCTAGATGGTACAGGTATCATTTATAATACTAATGGCCCTAATATTATTCACATTAAAAAACCAACTGATAAAGGTATTTCACATAATACTTTTGACAGCTTCAATGTGAGTGAAAAGGGTGTTATTTTCAATAACAGTAGTTCAACGACTAACACTCAATTAGCAGGAAGCATCTTCGGTAATAGTAACTTAACTGCTGGTAATGAAGCTAAAGTTATTTTAAATGAAGTAGTTTCTAACAAAACTAGTGTTATAAATGGGATGATGGAAGTTGCAGGCAAAACAGCGCAAGTGATTGTAGCTAATGCTTCCGGTATTACCTGTAATAGCTGTGGGTTTATTAATGCATCACGTGGTGCCTTTGTAGCAGGCACCCCTCTTATGGCTGGTGATAACTTAATTGGATATAACGTCAATAAAGGCAAAATCACAGTTAATAACCACCTAACATCCAATAATACTATTGACCTTATTTCCTCTGCTGTATTGGTTAAGGGTAAGGTCGAAGCCAATGAGCTAAATATATCAGCAGGCGCGAGTCTGTTTGACCCAAATGGTAAGACACTTTCTAGCTTGTCGGAAGCTTCTTATGATCCAAATTTCAATGGTATCACTGTTGACTCTAAAGGCAGCTTAAATGCCAACAAAATAAACCTGAATGTTAATGTTAAACACAATTATTTAAAGAATAAAGGGTTAATCAATGCTGGAAACGGTGGGTTAACTGTGGATTCTTATTCGATAAATAATACAGGAACCATAAAAAGTAAAGGGGATATTAATATAACTGGCACCCCAGATGTCAACTACCTTCATGGAACTGAAATGGCGCTTCTGAATGATAAAGGAACCATTATTTCAACTGATGGAAGCATCACTATTACCGCTATTACTGGTTACATAGCTAATATGTATGATGGCTTAATCAGTGCAAAGAAAAACGTCAACCTGAATCTTCACTCCACCTCCACCATTAACAATACAGGCGGTTTAGTTTTAGCTGAACAAGGCGATATTAATGTTAAGAACGGTCTTGTTTATAATAGGCAAAATAGCAATAGTAAATACGGAAAAAATAGGCTGATCGCAGGCCGAGATATCAATATTACTGATGCTCGGATAATAAATGAACATTCAGCTATAACAGCTGGGAGGGACTTTAGCTTTACGGGCACTGAATTAGAGAATCGTTCTAGTGCCATTAATGCTAATCGTCGTGTGAATATTGACGGTACTTACCTATCAAACAAAGAATCGGTAATTAAAGCGGAAACGGGTCGAATGGACATCACCGCCAGCAGAGAAATCATCAACGATACTGTATCGACTATTAGTAGCGACAAATTGATGAATATCACATCACCGAAGCTAACCAATGTTAAGAGTAGTACTATTGTTTCTAACAATGGTAAGTCCACATTCAACATTGGTAATTTGGTAAACAATTTAAGCTATATTAAAGGTTTTGATCTTAACTTTATCTCTAAGTATCTAGATAATAGTAGTGGATTAATTAAAGCTGACAATAATATAGTGATGAATGCTGAATACGTTAGCAATACCAATGCTGCCGACTTTAAAAGAGGTACCTTCCACCTTGGCTTATCATCATCTCAAAAAGGCGGAATTATCGCTAATGATGGTAGCATTAATATCAAAGGTTATCAGCTGAATAATAAGTCAGGGATTATTCAGACAAATGCTATCTTCCCCGCAGCAGGGCAAGCTGACATTGATATTACAATGGGCAACGAAATCATTAATAACTATGCTCAAATTAATAGTGCAGGAAATCTAAATGCGAGTGCGAACGAGATTTCTAACTATGACGGTATTATGAGTGCAGGTCTTGATTTAACGGCTAAAGCAGACTATTCTATTTCTAATTATTATGGAAAAATCAGTTCAGGAGATATCACTACACTGATTACGCCTTACCTTGATAATAAGAATGGAAAGATTACTGGTTATCCTGTAATTATCGAGAATAACTAAAAATAATTCATTGAAATTTCAATGAGAATAAACAAAAGGACAGCATTGCTGTCCTTTTTAGTTATTCGTTGTTTATACCTTAATCTTCAAGTAAGGTTACATGACCAATATAAGGTAAATGACGGTACTGTTGAGCGTAATCGATACCATAACCAACCACAAATTTGTCTTCAATTGAATAGCCAATCCACTCGACAGGGACATCCACTTCTCGACGTGAAGGCTTATCAAGTAATGTACAAATTGCGACTGATTTAGGGCCACGTAATTCGAAAATCTCACGGACTTTATTTAAGGTATTGCCTGAATCGATAATATCTTCCACGATCAAGACATGTTTGTCACGAATATCTTCATCCAAATCTTTGACAATTTTCACATCACGACTCGATGTCATTGCATTGCCATAACTTGAAACAGTCATAAAATCGACTTCATGGGGAACATTAATTTTACGGCACAAATCAGCCATAAAAATAAAGGAACCTTTTAGCAGACCAACAAGGACTAACTCACCATCAACTTGTTGATAATGAGTGCTAATTTTATCTGCTAATTCACTGATTCGTTGTGCAATCTCTTCTTCAGAGATCATGACTTCAAGGGTATGTTTCATCTTCAATTACGCATCTATGGAAATGGAAAGCGCGTAATTTTAGCATAGGCAGAACCTAGATACTAATAAAGGAAAATGCAGTACTAAAATTTAGTACTGCATTTTGTCCTAAAAATTAGGATATCGCTTAACTTACAGTAAAGCCCATCATCATGCCGGTGTCTTCATGCTCAAGTAGATGACAGTGAGCCATAAAAGGATGCTGCTGTGTTGCAGGGTGATTAAATTCCACCAAAATTTCACTCACTTGCCCTTCAACTTTAACGATGTCTTTCCAACCTTGCCGGTGTGGCGCTACCGCTTGGCCATTTTCTTTCAAAATACGAAAACGCGTTCCATGCACATGGAATGGGTGTAACATCATGTCACCACGCCCTGAAACAACCCAAATCTCTTGCTTACCTATTGGGGCATTAAATGCAGGATGCGTCATTGAGAAAACTTGTCCATTAATAGTATTTGCATTGTGAATGTCTAAATCACCTGAATTAGTTCCACAATGGCCTCCATTTCCCATCCCACCACGTTTATTTCCTTGTCCCATGTTCCCATGGTTCATTTCTCCATTATTCATCATCGCCCCATGACCCATATTTCCCATCATAGCGCCATGACCCATATTTCCCATCATAGCGCCATGTCCGCCCATATTGCCCATCGCTTGCGGACCATATTTTTCACGTAACATCATCATACCTTGCATATCCAAACGCATATCCATCATTAAATGGAACCGGCGGCGATTTAAACCAGCAAGAGAAGGGATAGCCGGTATTGCAGCAAGCGTTGAAGGCAGTTTTCCTTCACTCGGTGTTAATGTTGTTTCGATACGTAAAACAGGTAATGGCTGGTCAAAAGGTGCGATAGTCATACCCATTTGCCCAACAGGTAAGGTCACAAGATCAAAAGCGCGACCATCTGAAGCATCAATAAGTACTTCGAAGCGTTCGCCCATTAAAATAGGTAATTCAGTTAGAGCAACTGGCTCAGCGAGTAAACCGCCATCACTGGCAACAACATACATTTTACGCCCATCACTGGTCGAAATATTTAAGCTACGAGCATTACAGCCATTCAGTAATCTCAAGCGTAGCCAGCCTTTAGGTGCCACATGTTTTGGATAAACAGCCCCGTTAGTTAGCATCATATCGCCAAACCAACCCACCGCAGCACTCATCACATCGAGTTGATAATCAATCTGACCATCATCTTTTAAACGTTTATCTTGTAAAATAACAGGAATATCATCCACTCCCCAAGAACTTGGCAGCCCCTGCTTGGTGCTATCATCGTCTTTAATTATCACTAAGCCCGCTAACCCCATCGCCACTTGGTGGCCTGTTTTTCCATGAGTATGAGGATGGAACCAGCAAGTTGCTTCGCTTTGATTAACCGTAAAATTGACTTTACGGCTTGCTCCTGGTTGGATAATCGCTTGCGGACCACCATCTTGTTCACCTGAGATTTCTAAACCATGCCAATGAACAGTGGTTTCTTCCGGTAGCTGGTTAATAATATTCACATTCACACTTTGCCCGTTTTTCAAACTAACCGCAGGCCCCAGTAAATTTCCGTTATAGCCCCATGTTGTCGTTTTCTTTCCAGGGACAAATTGAGAAACACCTTGCTGAATTGCTAACTGAATATTTCCCTGCTCATCAGGCTCTAGTAATGGCGGAATAGCAAGAGTTGGGTAATTTTCGGCTGCGACCGCGATGCGGCTCCAAATAGGCAGCGCACTTGCAGCGTATGTGATAGCACTTAACTTAAGAAAATCGCGACGTAGCATTGATAACCTTCCTTTTGTTTATCAAATAAATAATCATTATCAGAGTAATTTATGGCAAATTACCCTTTCTATGCAAAACATGGTTTAATAAAGGAATGATAAAGCCTCCCCTTACAGGAAGGTCAATAAATCCACTCTATAATTGTGGGTTTATTACATGGATTTAAGAAAAATATAGTTGACTAACAATTCTATTCTTATGCTAACGTAACTTGACATAGAAAACAGATAGAATAACGAATGCGCAAATTTATATTGATGTCATGCCTGATGACTCTGTTAGGGATAACCAATTCTTCCAGAGCACTTTCTAACAATGAAGCTGAAGATCTCGCTGATCTGACGGCTGTTTTCATTTATCTAAAATATGACTGTGGGTACTCCCAAATCCCTGACAGGGAAATCGAACGGGCTATTGTTTACTTCGCTAAAAGTAATAAATGGGATCTGAGCAATTATAATTCTGAAAAAATGACCGTTCTCAATAAAGAAAGTTATAAAGACTTAAAAGGAATACCACTGACAACCGAGTTTAAATGCCAATCACTTGCTCGGGATTCCCTCGGCCTTTTTGCTTACGTTAAATAACCCTAAAATGAATTAATACAGGTTGTTTAAAACCAAGTATAACAAAAGAAAGAAAACACACCCGTACCTTTTCTGTCTGTTTTCTTTCTTTTTACCACGCTACATTAACCTTGCCTTTTAGCCTTTTTTTCCTGCCAAAATAAAGCAATCGATGGAATACTTTGGATAATAACCATTCTGATAATATGGTTTGACATAACAAAGCCAGCATCAAGGTTCATCGTAATCGCAGCAAAGGTCATTGCTTCCATACTACCTGGAGCCCAAGCCAGTAAGAGTACAGAAATATCATAACCCGTTACCCAAGAGGCAAATACAGTAATCAGGAAAGTTAATGCGATATTAATGATAACCACTTGTGCAGAGGAGTAAATATTTTTAATCAATGAGGAAAGTGGGAAAACAATAAAATGATTACCAATGTTCATCCCAATTAATACCATACTCAGTTCAGTTAACATCAATGGGAAACTTAATGGGATATCTAGAAAACTTTGAATCAACGTTGCTGCAGCTAATGACGTTAGCATAAAAGGGGCTGGAACCCTTAAACGCTGCAAAATAAGCCCTGCCCCCAAACCAACCGCTATAATCACCAATAACCATAGCGTTGAGGTTAAAGTTAGTACTGGTAATTCTATGATAGGTTGCGGATCACCATCACTACCTACAACAATCCCTGCTAATAGAATCAGGATAATTAAGCGAATTGTATGTGAAATAACAATTTTTTGTGGTGGCGTATGGGTATGGTCAGTTAAGGCTAAAATAGCGGCCATTGCCCCAGGCACTGAGCCAAGCATTGCTTCTTGTTTCGTCCAACCAACTTTTCGATAAAACCAAAAAAAACTAAATGAAAATTGTACCGCTAAACATACAACTAACATTAATAATAAAAGAAATAAATTATCTGCCTCATTAAGGGAAACCTGATTAAACATCAAGCCAACAGAAGTCCCTAAGGTAACTTGAACGAAAGTAATCGTATGCTTAGGTACAGCAAAAGAAACACCAAAACGATGAAAAATAATAACAGCGATAATCGGCCCAAACATAAGTGCAAGTGGGATACCTAGGTAAGTAAGCCCACCGCCGATCAATGAACAGATGGCAATCCCACCTATCATTTTCAATAACTTCATCATATGGCATTAACCGTTCAGATTATTTATAGCCTTAGTTTATATCATATTAACGATGCCATATGGGGCTAGTATCGATTTAATTATCACCATAGTAATTATTCACTACTAATTGATTATTTATCAGACTTTGATTTTATCTTTTTGACTTCAGTCGATAAAAACCAGTTAAGTCCGTTAACGAATATTTACTTATTCGCATTATCTGCAACGGCTTGGTTCATGATCGCTTTTGCCATCCACTGCGCTAATTCGGTGACTTGGGAATCTTCCATTTTCCAAATATCTTTCAACACTAAAAATATTTCAGAGCCGTAAATAACAGAAAAAGCACGGATCACTTTATCAATAATTTCTTGCGGAAATTCTGATTTCATTGGTGACGTCACCATCGTTAGGATATCTTTACGGTTACCTCTTTCCAGCCGTTTGTCTTTTATACTGAGTGGGGTAGACCGACCTTGAGCCCATTGTTGTAATGATGCTTGTAACGCCGCTCGCAATACTCCTTCATGTTCAAACATTCGAGGAAAAGCATATGTTAATAGCTCATCAATGCGCTCTTCCGTTTTTACGCTTTGTGGGCGCCAAGTTAAAATAGGCCCTAAACTCTCATTAACTACTGCGGTAATTAAATCAGTTTGTGTTGGAAAGTATCGATATGCAGTTGCACGAGAAACTCCTGCTTCTAAAGCGAGTTCCGAAACAGAAGGCATAGCTCCCTTTTCAAATAAATCTAAAGCCGTAGTGACCAATAGTACATAGGTACGTTTTCGAGTGCCCTTATATTGTAGTTCTGAATTAATCTTCGGCATTATTTACCCTTAAAATACTGTTTCTTACCACAAGTTTAGTCAATGTCACTAATAAAGCACAACAACAAGCAAGTAACCATCTCTATTAAAAAGATGAATTTACGCTGTCACCTCGAGCTTTTCCCTGCTCTCCATAAAACAAATTATCATTCATGATAAATTATACTGTAACTTTGTATTACCAACCTAATCATTGATTCACCATCATAAAAAACAATTACTAATATTTATCAATAAGATATAGATACTAACAACTATTTACCTCTACAACAAACCTAAAAATGAGACGACAGTCTCATTTTACATTTATCCAAAATGATACTATAGTCTCATTGTGATGGGAAATTCAACGACCCGCTTCTATCTGAAAGGATTTTTCAATGAAAAAAAATCAGGGTTTTATCTATGTTGCAACAACACTTGATACCAAAAGCGCTGAAGTTTTTTATGTCAGTGAATTAATAAAAAGTGCCGGATTAGCTGTGCGTACTGTTGACCTGACAACACAAAAGACTCAATTAGAAAAAAATGCAGATGTCAGTGCAAGTACTGTAGCAAGTTTTCACCCTCTTGGTGCAAACGCCGTATTCTGTGGCGATAGAGGTAAAGCAATAGAAGCGATGGCACAAGCCTTTAGCTTATATCTTTCAGCCCAAACAGATGTAGCTGCAATTCTTGGTTTAGGCGGCTCAGGCGGTACTGCGCTAATCACACCAGCAATGCAAGTATTACCCGTTGGTATTCCTAAGCTCATGGTATCCACTATGGCCTCAGGAGATATTTCTGGCTATATCGGAGCCAGTGATATTTCTATGATGTACTCCGTAACAGATGTATCAGGATTAAATGTAATTTCCCGTAAGGTATTAAAAAATGCCGCGAACCAAATCGCTGGGGCTGTTTGGTTTGATCAAGACACCGAAGAAAACATTGATTTGAAACCAGCAATTGCCTTAACTATGTTTGGTGTCACCACCCCATGTGTTCAGCAATTAACCGCGCAATTAGAAGAACAATATGACTGCCTTGTATTCCATGCAACGGGCAGTGGCGGTAAAGCGATGGAAAAACTGATTGATAGTAAGCTACTTCATTCCGTATTAGATATCACGACGACTGAGGTTTGTGATTACCTTTTTGGCGGCGTGTTAGCCTGTGATGAAGATCGTTTTGGCGCTATCGAACGCACTCAGACACCTTGCGTTATGTCCTGTGGCGCTTTGGATATGGTCAATTTTGGCCGCCCTTCTACGGTTCCCGAACATTACCAAGACCGCTTATTTTATCATCATAATGCCCAAGTCACATTGATGAGAACAACAAAAGAAGAAAACCAACAGATGGGCCGCTGGATCGCCGAAAAATTAAATCGTTGTGAGGGAGAGATCCGTTTTATTGTTCCAACAGCAGGGTTTTCAGCATTAGATATCGATGGGGCTCCTTTCTGGGACCCAATTGCTGACCAAGCCTTTATTGATGCGCTCAATGAAAATTTAATTAAAACAGAAAAAAGACAGCTTATTTTGAGTCCTTATCACATTAACTCCCAAGAGTTTTGTGAGCAGGTTATTCAACTACACCAGGATATTTTGAACAAATAATAGAGGTTAATTATGAAACATAACCGCGCAGATTTATTAAAAAAATTCAGAGCAATGATTGCTCGTGGCGAACCAATTATCGGCGGTGGTGCTGGTACGGGTCTATCTGCTAAGTGTGAAGAGGCTGGCGGTATTGATTTAATTGTTATTTATAATTCAGGCCGTTACCGTATGGCGGGTCGTGGGTCACTCGCAGGCTTACTCGCTTACGGCAATGCCAATGAAATTGTCATGGATATGGCAAAAGAAGTATTACCAGTAGTTAAGCACACCCCTGTTCTTGCTGGTGTAAACGGTACTGACCCATTCTGCCAATTTGATAAGTTTTTAGATGACATCAAAACAACAGGCTTTGCGGGCGTACAAAACTTCCCAACAGTTGGCTTAATCGATGGTAATTTCCGTGCTAATTTGGAAGAAACGGGAATGGGTTATGACCTAGAGGTCGATATGATCCGTATGGCACATGAAAAAGACCTCCTGACAACGCCATACGTATTTAGCGCTGAAGATGCTGTAGCGATGACTGAAGCAGGCGCTGATATCATCGTGCCACACATGGGGCTAACAACAGGTGGTAATATTGGTGCAGAAACCGCACTGACACTGAAAGATTGTGTGCCACTAATCAATGAATGGGCTAAAGCCGCTAAAGCAGTACGTGATGATGTTATTGTGCTTTGTCACGGTGGCCCTATCGCAACACCTGAAGATGCCGAATATATTTTAGCAAACTGCCCTGACTGCCATGGTTTTTATGGCGCAAGTTCAATGGAACGTTTGCCTACCGAAGTCGCACTCACAAAGACTACACAGCAATTTAAAACAATAACACGTTAATTTTTATTATTTTTTTGTTTTGCCAACACCAGGCGCCTATTTCGATAGGCGCTTTTTTATTTTTTATGCCGTTTTAAAAAACGCCACAACACCCAAAGCAGAGAAGTAGAATAGTACAAAATGCCAAATTGAATAATGATTAATGGGTTTTCTGTCATGCCTGTCATTTTTAACATGCCATAATAATTATTCTCTTCAAGGTATTGCTCAGTGAGCCCCCCTTGGGGTAAATAATGCGTTAGAAATACAGCAATGATAAAACACGCAACATAATGGCGTAATTTTGCAAGCCCTTCATCGAAAGCATTAAAATTATCAAATTGGCTCCCTTGTTGGCGTCCAATGATAATTCGATTAATTAACGTAGCAGCGTAAATATAAAGAATAGCAGAAGAATTAATCTGTGTTGTATGAAAAATATAGGCCACACCGCCTAAAATAGCAGCCACAAAAACAAAGAAAAAACCACGTTGTAACACTGCCATCATCGTGCCCATATGCACTAAAATAAATTCGAACAGCAGAATCAACACCATATTGTAAACAACTTCAACCCCCGACCAATCGGGGAAAAACCATAAAGACAATAAAAAACCGATATAAAAAATAGTTAAGCCGTGATCCACTAACTCAGGTAAAAAACTCATCATTCCTTGCTGTTTGTCTGATGCAACAAAATGACGTTTCCCTTTCGCTGTAAATGATGTCGAGCGTTTATTGGCATGTTTTCTATTTCTGATCTTCCTTGCCACAATATTACTTCTCTTTTTTTTGGTAAATAGAGTGCCCTTTACACAAAAAATGCATTAGGCAGGCCATAAATAACGGCATTCCAAAGTAAAGAACACCAAAAGCAAAAGCCACATGAGGTTTTTCTGGAAATTCACCGCCTGAAGAAATACTGGAATAATAATCAATGGACCTTAAATACTCTGGCGTTAATCCACCATAAGGAACAAGAAAAGACAAAATAATTACAAAGAAAATACAAAACATAAAATTTAATGCCATCAAAGCCGAATAGCCCATATTTTCTCCGCGTTCTTGTTCTGTACGACTACTGATACCAAAAAGCATTCGGTTCGCCACAGTAGCACTATACAAGTATAAGATTAGCGGAGAGTCACCTAATACTGCCATATTAATTGCTAATGCAAATAAACCATATAGCAACGCAAATAGCATTAATATCCGCCAATCACGAAATACCGCCATAAATACACCGGAGTGAACTAAAATAAATTCAAAGATCAGGATCAGCGTTAGGTTATAGATAATTTCCACCGTGTAATACTCAGGAAAAAACCACACTGATAAAATAAAGCCAACATAGAAAAGAGAGAAACCATAATTAATTAGCTTTGAAAAAACGCGAATAAGACTAAAAGAATGTGAACTTTCTTGCACACTTTTTACTGCTGGTTCTTTTGGGAAAAAACCTTGGTTTTTATTTGTTTTGGTTTCCACTTGTCCATTCCCTGACGACTTCGCCATTATCTTACTCCGTTTTCAACAATATATTTTTTCTTTATAAGCTACTTGATAATACAAATAATAAACAGTGCCTTAAATCTGAATAACAAATTTAGCGTAAGAACAACTGTAATAAATTAAGACAAGATGACATGGAATGAACCTCCATGCCATTAATGAAAAATTACCTATTGTGATTAAACCAATTTGGCAATTAATGTATCTAAGTCACCTTGCAGGAAATTCACTGGTGGGATTTCAATCACAGTATAAGCACCCGCAGCTTGCTTCATGGTAGCTCGAGCAGCAGAAACCATAAACTGTGAGGTTAACGCCGGGTTATTAATGCGCATTGAGTATTCAAATAACTGATTATGTGTTGCCCCTGAAACCCCTTTGTGGGTCATATGAACGCCATGACCAACATCTTTTAGTGCATCAATACTATCGACTTGGCGAATATGCGTCTCATCTGATGAAAAATAACTATCCGCTTTAATGGCTTGAGCCACATCATCAAACTTTGCACCCGCTTCAAGTTCAATGTATACCATGCGGCGGTGAACCCCTGTTCCCAACGGAATAGTCACAGATAGAGCATCTTTTACCCCATCAATGGCTTTGGCTGCCACACTGTGCCCCATGCTCATACCGGGACCAAAGTTAGTATAAGTCACACCTTTTGGCGCCATAGCTAACATTAAAGTACGCATGATAGAATCTGAGCCGGGGTCCCAGCCAGCAGAGACAACCGCCACACTATTATGCTGTTTAGCCACGTCATCTAAACGATGTTTTAACGCCACAATATCTGAGTGAACATCAAAGCTATCAACAGTATTAATCCCCTTGGCCAGTATTTTTTCTGCTAATGGCGCGATCGCACGCGTTGGCGAACACAGTAGAGCAACATCTACCTTCCCTAGCTTTTCAATATCATCAACCACTTTATAAGCGGAAAGTTCAGCAGGAATATCTTGTGTATTACGACGCACGATGCCAACCAGCTCAAAATCTTCAGCGGCTAGAACAGCTTCTAGTGCATAGCGACCAATATTGCCATAGCCCACTATTGCTGCTTTAATTTTTGTCATTTTTACTCCTATACAGTTCTGATGTTGCTTATTAATTAATTTATAGCGAAATTAAATCTAACAGAATAAGTAAAAGTAAACAAAACATTAGCTTTATTCAGATGGAAGCATTTTAACCCTATTTTCATTGTTGGAATCCATGTAGAATTAGCGGTTCAGAATACTTTCCCAAATACTTATGAATATAAAGGTTCTCAATGCATCAATCCGATGTGACTGAGCGATCACTCTTTTCGCTCAGCTGGCCAATTTTTATCGATATTTTTCTCCATTTGGCCACTTTATTAATTAATACCTATATGGTCAGCCACGTTTCTACTGCCTATTTAGCTGCAATGGGTGTAGGTAACCAAGTGTTTGACCTTTTTATTACTATTTTTAACTTTATTAGTGTGGGGTGCAGTGTTGTTATTGCTCAATATTTAGGGGCTGGACGCCGTGAAAAGGCAAGCCAAGCGATCCATATTTCTATCGCATTTAACTTTATTCTTGGCTTTTCTAGTGCCCTCGTCGCTTTATTTTTTGGTTACAGTATTTTAACCATTATGAATATGCCATCACATTTGATGGCTGACGGTTATACTTATTTACGTATTTTAGGTATTTGCTTAATTCCTGAAGCCATTTCCATTATTTTAGCCGCATGCTTGCGGGTTTATGGAAAGGCTCAGCCAGCCATGTGGGTTACATTGATTGCCAACGTAATTACTGTTTTTGGAAATATTATTGTACTTTATGGTTTCTTTGGCTTACCTCAATACGGTCTTGAAGGCGTTGCATGGTCGACAGTTGTCGGTCGTGTTGTTGCCGTGATCCTACTCTTTTGCCTGCTGTTTTATGGCCTACGTATCAAATTTGTGCCGATAATGTTGGTCCACTGGTCACGTAAAATGCTGGGCAAAATCTTGCATATTGGTCTCCCCTCTGCAGGGGAAAACCTTGTCTGGATCCTACACTTTATGACGGCTTCTGCCTTTATTGGTTTAATGGGCGAAACCTCACTAGCAGCGCAGACACTCTATTTTCAATTATCCTTATTTATCATGCTATTTGGTATTTCTATCAGTATTGGTAATGAAATTATGGTTGGTCACCTTGTTGGTGCAAAACGTTTTGAAGATGCCTTTAATCGGGGAGTGAAAAGCCTCAAGATGGGGTTCTACGTCACTATTGGTGTGGTGATCGCCTTTTGGTTATTACGTGACCCTATCCTAAATAACATTACTGATGACCAAGGTATTATTGAACTACTATTGCCACTGTTCTTACTGTCTGTCTTTTTAGAACCAGGTAGGACCATTAATATTGTGATGGTGAATGCATTACGCGCATCAGGAGATGCCCGTTTTCCACTGTGCACTGCAATTATCTTTATGTGGGGTGTCGCCATTCCGTTAGGTTATTTCTTAGGCATTAAAATGGAAATGGGCTTACTCGGTATTTGGCTCGGTTTCTTCGCCGATGAATGGTTACGTGGTTTAACCAATGCATGGCGCTGGCGTTCACGCAAATGGCAAAGCAAACGCCTAGACCTTGAAAGTTAGTAACCTACTATGATCACTTTGTCTTGCTCATTTTTAAGCAGCAAGGCAAAGTGACCGAGTTCAACATTGGGAAAATTTATTCTTTATAAATTAAATTAGGGAAAATTTTTCTCTTTGCATCTTATATCCCCCCAAACATAGCGAAGTTTTTCTCCAGCTTGTTGTTTAAAATAACAAAATCAAAAAAGATTTTATTAAGGGGGACTTGCCATGCATGCTCAATCACAACCATTACTTTGGCAATATTTTATCAATGCGGTAAAACAAGAAGTCAAACCAGCCTTAGGTTGTACTGAGCCAATTTCATTGGCATATGCAGCCGCTAAAGCGGCGTCCCTCCTTGATGGGCAAGTTATTCGTGTTTGTGCCTTTGTTTCACCAAACTTAATGAAAAATGGTATGGGTGTCACCGTTCCTGGAACCGGTATGGTGGGTTTGCCTATCGCAGCAGCATTAGGCGCCATTGGAGGTGATGCAGAAGCGGGTTTAGAAGTTCTAAAATCCGCATCAGCGCAGGCCATTGCACTAAGTAAAACGATGTTAGAACAAGGAGCTATCACCGTTGATATTAAACATCCATGCAATGACGTTATATATTCAGAAGCAACGGTGTATACACAAACGGGTTCAGCTACCGTTATTATTGCGGGTTCTCACACAAATATCGTTAAAATCATTCATAACCAGCAAATATGCTTCGATGCTACATTAAACAAACCTCAATCCGATGATGCTGCTGACTGTGCAGCAGATGTTGCCCTTCCCCCTGTCACCGCGAAGTCAGTTTATCAATTTGCGACCCAAGCACCACTGGAAGATATTCGTTTCATCTTAGAAGCCGCACATTTAAATGAAGCGTTATCTCAAGAAGGGCTACGTAATGTCTATGGTTTACATATTGGTAAAACACTGCAAACTCAACGTGACCGTGGCTTGCTGTCAAAAGATCTAATGTCAGAAATTATGATCCGCACCTCCGCTGCCTCTGATGCGCGAATGGGAGGGGCCGTTTTACCCGCGATGAGCAACTCAGGTTCGGGTAACCAAGGTATTGCCGCAACCATGCCTGTTGTTGTCACCGCCGATTATTTACAGTCCTCTGAGGAGCAACTGGCTCGTGCATTAATGTTGTCGCACCTAATGGCAATTTACATCCATAATCAACTCCCAGCCCTGTCGGCGCTATGTGCAGCAACTACCGCTGCAATGGGTGCTGCCGCGGGGATAGCCTGGTTATTAGAATCCCGCTATGAAGTTGTCGCTATGGCAATTTCTAGCATGATTGGCGATGTCAGTGGGATGATTTGCGACGGTGCATCAAACAGTTGTGCAATGAAAGTTTCCACGGGTGCAAGTGCAGCCTATAAAGCCGTACTCATGGCGTTAGATAATAGCTGTGTCAAAGGGTCTGATGGGATTGTTTCTGACGATGTTGACCAATCTATCGCTAATTTATGCTCACTTGCTGCTGGTTCAATGAAATATACGGATGTGCAAATCATTGAGATTATGGCGGCTAAAGCACGTTAACTCTTCGTCTTGAACGCTGATGGTACCTTAAAATTCATTGCTCCCCATCAGCGCTAATGACTTTTCGTTGAAATAAACCGCTTTAAATCCGTTTTTCAGCCATGCTTTATTTGGCTTCTAATGCCGCAAATTTTTCACGGATCATCGCTTCAGGAAGGTCGATGCCAATAAAGACTAACACACTGCTACGTTGTTCACCCTCTTCCCAATCTCTATCCCAATCTGCACTATAAAGACGCTGAACCCCTTGAAATAAGAGCCGCTTAGGTTCATCCTTAATGGATAAAATACCTTTATACCGCAATAGATTATCAGCAAAACTGAGCAACAAATCTTCCATCACTTGGGAAACTTCCATCAGTTCAACAGGGTAATCAAATTCAAGTACAATCGACCCCACCTCGTTTTGTTGTTTAGGTGCAAAACGGAAAGTAGGTTGTTTCACATTCAGTGTTGAATCGAGTAAAAAACCTTCAATATCTAATAATAAATTTAAATTGATGTCCCCATGAATAACAGGGTAAATCGGAGCTCTCGCATTGATCCGTTGTAGGCGTTCAATTAAAGCTTCAGTATTCGGCTTAATATCTGTTTTGGTGAGTAAAATGCGGTCAGCATAACCAATTTGCGCTTGAGCAATAGCAAAATCATTCAGTTGTTTCTCTGCATGAACGGCATCCACTAAAGTAATAATACCATCTAACAAATAACGTTCACACAATACCTCATGGGAAAAAAACGTCTGAGTAATTGGCCCTGGATCTGCCATGCCAGTACATTCAATCACTAAACGGTCAAAGTCTAATTTCCCACTATCCAACCCATCTAATAGGTCTAATAATGCATTTTCTAATTCATTGGAACGACTGCAACAAATACATCCATTACTTAATGTGGTAATTTGTGTCGCTCGATCGCCAATTAATGCATTATCGATAGGCACTTCGCCAAATTCATTTTCAATCACCGCTATTTTATGGCCATGCTCTGTATGAAGAATATGACTAAGGAGTGTCGTTTTACCTGCACCGAGAAAACCGGTTAAAATTGTGACATTAATTGGTTTCATTATTACCCCCACCGCATTCATTTACCGAAGTAATCATTAACAGCAGCGAAACCCGCCTTTGCCACTGCCACCATATCGTGCATCCTGCCTTTCACGAAAAAACTCGTTATACGTCATCACCGGTTTATCGGAATGATTATCTTTCATATGCTGCACATAAGTATCATAGTCTGGGATACCGATTAACATACGCGCAGCTTGCCCAAGGTACTTACCTGTTTTGCCGAGGTTTCCAAACATCAGCCTCTCCAATGTAAATGCCCTACATTATGAATACACAATGTAGGGCGACCTTTCAGTTGCCGAGTACCTTTCGGTAACTCAGCATGATTGAAGGGTGACTTAATGTGAAGATGAAACTTTCACGCCCTCTTTCGGTACAGGAACATAAGGTGTTTCTTTATCTGTACGCTGCGGATTTTTGTGTGCTTTCATCCCGACGCGGATACCATAGAAAATGATACCGTAAACAACCACTAAGAATAGAACACTCAAGCCAGCATTGGTGTAGTTATTAATAATAATGTGATTCATATTAGTAATTTCTTGTGCCGTTAATTCCGCACCACCCGCTGCAATCTTATCTTTATAAGATTTAGCTAAATACATGAAGCCTTCTAATTGTGGATTATCACTGAATAGTTTCAGACCTAGCGCCCAAGTAGTACAGATTAATAACCATACTGCTGGTAATACGGTAACCATTATATATTTACTGCGCTTCATCTTAATCAGAACAACTGTACTTAAGACTAATGCAACCGCAGCTAACATCTGGTTGGAGATACCGAACAATGGCCATAAGCTCTTAACACCACCCAGAGGGTCAACAACACCTTGATACAGTAAGTAACCCCATAGACCAACACACCCTGCGGTACCGATAATACCCGCAACCAATGAGTCCGTTTTCTTCAGGAATGGAACAAAGTTACCTAACAAATCTTGCAGCATAAAGCGGCCAGAACGAGTTCCTGCATCAAGTGCAGTTAAGATAAACAGCGCTTCAAACAAGATCCCAAAGTGATACCAGAAGCCCATATTTGCCGCTGGCATAATTTCATGGAATACAAATGCAATACCGACAGCTAAAGTTGGCGCACCACCCGCACGGTTCAAAACAGACGGCTCACCAATATCTTTCGCCGTTTGCATAATTTGTTCAGGTGAAATTACGAAGCCCCAAGAGCTGACTGTTGCCGCCGCATGAACAGAAACATCTTTCAGTTGAGCCATAATAGCTGCGCCGTCAGGCCCACCGAGTTCGTGCAAGTTAGGCATTGTAATACCTAAAGCCGCTGGCGGTGTATTCATAGCAAAATACAGACCAGGCTCGATAATTGAAGCAGCAACCAGCGCCATAACAGCAACGAAAGATTCCATTAACATGGCACCATAACCGATATAGCGCGCATCTTTTTCGTTTGCTAATAATTTCGGAGTTGTTCCCGAAGAAATTAATGCGTGGAAACCAGATACGGCACCACATGCAATGGTAATGAACAAGAATGGGAATAATGTCCCTTTCCAAACTGGGCCAGTTCCATCAACGAATTGTGTTACTGCTGGCATTTTCAGTTCAGGGTTAAGAATAACAATACCGATGGCTAAACCCACGATGACCCCAATTTTTAAGAAGGTCGCTAAATAGTCACGTGGCGCTAAAATTAACCAAACAGGTAATAATGCAGAAATGAATGCATAGCCAACTAATGCGTAGGTAATAGTTGTATCTTTAAAGGTCAGTGCAGGTCCCCAATATGGGTCATGAGCAATCACCCCACCGAACCAGATTGATGCGACAAGTAATACAATACCAATAACCGAAACTTCACCCACACGTCCCGGCCGGATATATCGCATATATATCCCCATAAACAATGCGATTGGTACTGTAGAACAAACAGTGAATACCCCCCATGGACTTTCCGCTAGAGCTTTCACCACAATCAATGCTAATACAGCAAGAATAATGATCATAATAAGGAAGCAACCAAAAAGTGCTAGAGTACCTGGGATTGGCCCCAACTCTTCCTTAACGATCTCCCCTAATGATGCCCCATTACGGCGTGAAGAAATAAACAACACCATAAAGTCTTGCACCGCGCCCGCAAGCACAACCCCGGCCAATAACCATAACGTACCGGGTAAATAACCAACTTGAGCAGCAAGCACCGGTCCAACTAATGGCCCCGCCCCTGCAATTGCAGCAAAGTGGTGACCAAAAAGAACGTTTTTATTTGTTGGTACATAATTTAATCCATCATTATTAATGACGGCGGGTGTTGCACGAGTTTCATCCAACTTCATCACTTTTTTAGCGATGTATAAACTGTAATATCGATATGCAATGAGATAGACCGCTACAGAAGCAACAACTATCCATAGCGCACTGATGTGCTCGCCACGTCTAAGCGCGACTACACCTAAACAGACTGCACCAATAATTCCAAGGATCATCCACGGAATATGCTTTAAAATGCCATTTTTGTTCATAGAACACCCTTCTGAGGTAAAACGAACATGCCTTTGATTTTGTATTTACCATCAGTGAAAAATGGATAACTATTTATTGCTAGCGTGTCATTCATCACTGATGATTTTTTATTGGCAGTGGTTGAACGGTAAAAATAAAAATGAGTTCTGCCATGGGGTCTATGGTAATAAATTATACGCCGTCATTGTTTAAAGTTATGCTAAGCGGTGTTATACAGACTTAAGCGGTTTATTTTTTGCTGTGAATGGTTTTTAGGGGGGTTAAACAAGATAAAAACTGTGATCTAAATAACAATTACAATTAGTTTTCAATTAGTTAATTACTATAAATTAATTAACTAAAATGAGTATTATTGTAAATAAATGGCAAATAAAACGTAAAAACAGCCAATCATTCGTAATTAATGTGTTTAAATATCAAAACACGTTACTAGTGAGTAATTGTTGTCCATTTACCACCTGCCCACCAACTGTGCTCGCCATCCGTTTGTGTTTCACAACCAATACCGACTTTCGCTTTCCCACCTTTAAAAGGGTAAGCACAATCATAAATAGCATCGAATACAATTTTCCCTGTGACTTCGTCTGCAAAACCTATTTTGTTCCCTTTACGAAACCGATATAACCCCTCTTGAGGTTCATCAGGCCAATTATCAAAATAATAAAGTTGATAAACCTCATCCCCCTTCTTATCGACCACAACTAACCCCTTATTCGGTAGTTTGCGTAAGCAATATTGAAAATAAGATTGGTTGTCAAAACACTGAATATTGTCTTTCTCACCAGAAACCCATAAACGAAATTGTTCATCAAGGCCTTGCCCAACAGACAAAAAAGAGACAAAAACTAATGAAAGAACACTTATAAAATAATGCATCATGGTTTTCCCTTGTTTTAAGTCAGCCTGTATCAATTGTTCTTTATGATAATCAGACACTATCGCTTAGTGATTTCACTTATACACTAGATACTATAACGAGTATCTCCCCGTGTGAAACTCAGAATAAACAGAAATAGCAAATTTTTATAAGAATAATCCCAGAGAAAAAATAGAAAAACATTGTTTTCACATTTCCCTCTATTTCGATGAGGCTAACAACTATCTTCTTTTAATTAATGGTGTTCTATGTAAGTTACCAAAAAAATGATCAAGATTAATTTAAGTGTTAATAGAAAATAAATAATAGGCATTTTTATCACACCTCGTAGTTATTCGTAACATTTAGCCTGCATACGCATCTTGTGTGTTATTTTTAGCGACAAATTGTGTGTAAATGTTAATTTCAACATTTATGTCTGAATTAACATGTTAATTAAATTATTTTTAGAATATATGACTGAATCACAACTCGAAATATTAGTTAAGCTACATATAAAAAACATAACCTATTGATATTAACTGAAAATAACAATTTGAAAACTATTTAAAAACCATAAAAATGGATTTCCCACCAGTTTGACAACCTATATGAGTAGAATTAATATTATCCACGAACTCTGGTAGACAAGAGTTAATTAAATAGACATGAAGATATTTTAAAGTTAAGTTTTTACTTATAAGCTAGTTTAATTTTCATTAAATGGCCGAATAAATATATTTATTTGTTTGGATTTAATAATGAGATAAATCATATTAAATCTACATTAATAAAATAAAAACTTAATCTGTAATTCTAAAATTTATATACCCATTAATTTAATCTTTAAATTAAGGCGTTCTCACATACTTAGGAATGATTATTATGAAATTGAATAAACTTGCTTTAGTTGGTGCATTCGCGGTTGCTACTCTTTCTTCTCAAGCTTTTGCTGCACAAGATGCAACTGTTAACTTTAATGCACGTTTAGTTGCTGCAACTTGTGATATCAGCGCTTCTAAAGATTTAGTTAGCTTAGGTACACACTCAACTGAAAACCTAGACACTACTAAAGCATTATCTGAAGCAAACTTTAACTTAGTTTTAAATAACTGTACTAAAGTTTATGACGATTCTACAAACCAAACTGCTGATGCAACGACTGTTTCTATCTTAGCAACTGGTGAAGCATTAACTGGTCACTCAGATATGTTTGCTGACGCTCAAGCATCACAAATCGGTGTTAAATTAGCTGCTGGTAAAGCAAAAACTGAAGTTAAACCTAACATCGCAACTGAAATTACTGACCTGAAAGTAACGGGTAAAAATGACTACGTCATCCCAGTTGTTGCTGGTCTGTACGCAACGGCTTCTGATGCTGTCGCACAAAACTTAAATGTGCCAGTAACATTCAGCGTAGCATACGACTAATCACCGTCGTGCGTTAATTTAGCTAGTAAAGCAGGCAGTGATTTATTGCTGCCTGCAAATTATAAGAGAAAAAAAGAATGCTAAAATTAAAATCCTTACTTTTTATCTTATTTGCTTTTTCGTTTTCTTCTCAAGCGGGTGTCGGTTTAAGTCAAACGCGTATTGTTATTGATGAAGCAACAAACTCTGCTGCAATTACTGCACGAAATGAAGACAGTAAATCGTATTTAGTCGCCAGTTTTATTACACAAAAATTAGACAGCAAAACACCTTCTGAAGGCTACTTTGTCATTACACCTTCTATTTTTAAATTAGCGCCAAAACAACGTAATATTATTAAAATAAAAGCGCTCACACACAAGTTTCCAAAAGATCGTGAAAGTATGTATTACTTTCACTCAAGAAATGTCCCTGAATCCGATAAAGCGGATGGGGTAAAAGTCGGGTTAGAAAGTGTTATTAAAATTTTCTATCGACCGGCTAATCTGCCGATGCAGCAAGAAGAAGCATTTAAAGGCATCAAAACTAAAAGTACCTCCAATGGCGTTAAGGTAGTCAATAACTCGCCTTACTATATCAATTTGGCTGGTTTATCTGTTAATAACAAAGCGATTAAGCTTAATAAACAAAATAATGTTATTGCCCCATTTGCTGAAATGAACTTTGTTTCTCAATCAAAAGTGGGCGCTGTTAAGTGGGCTGTTATCAACGACCTTGGAGGATACAATGAATATCATGGGACTGTTGAGTAAAGGGATATTAGCGCTAAGTGTCATTGTATTCTCAGGCTCAATTATTGCTCAGAATGGGCAAATACAGTTCAAAACCAAAATCATAAAAGGAACTTGTGAGTTTGATGATAACAGTGAGTTAGATAAATATATTGATTTTAATAAAAGTGGAATGCTAACAGCATCTGATGTTGACGAAAGCCCAATTAATCAACCGATAAAAACTGAAAGTTTTTCTTATACCATTACTTGTCAGAATTTCCCAGCAGGTACTGAAAAGAAAATTAAAATAAAATCTAAATCGGCCGCATCAACAACATTTAATAATGGTATTTTTTTTGGATTAGCGGATACAACTAAAACGGGTTTTTTACTTGAATCCTGCGACAATAACAACCAAAATTGTCAGGCGGTGAAAGATGAAGGGATTTCCACATTTCCTTCCACAACCAGCGATTCAATTGTTGTGAATTACCAAGTTAGCCTTGTCAAACGAGAGAATAACGTTAAGCCAGGCGATGCTAATGCTGCGGTTACTTTTGAATATTATCAGGATTAAGAGCCATGAAAAAAATAAAACAGGGGTTACTGACTTTTTTAATGCTCCTCATGCATTACCCCGTGATGGCGGCAGATGATTACAAAGTAGAATACCAATTTTCTGTTTTATTTTTAGCTAAGACCTGTGAAATCGATGTCCCAAATGAAATTATATTTGGTAATGCATCTGGTGTCACAACCGTCAGTGAAATTAAAAAGGATACGGTGGCAAAGAACTTCTCGATTGGTTTAAGAAATTGTACTACGACGGATCAAAAAACGGCGGCGGTTTATTTAGCATCAGGTAATACATTAAATGGCAGCAAAAACTTCTTCAATGATGACCCAAATGGTGTCATCGGTGTTCAGTTATTAGAAGGAAATCGGGTTATTGATGTTAATCAGAGCTCATTATTAAAGCCAGATGCAGCCTCAATAATTTGGGATAATATTCAAAGTGTCAGTGAAACAAAAATGGTGACAGCCAAATTACGTTGCGCTGAAAGCAATTGTAGCCCTAGCGATGGTGATTTCTCTGCAACATTAACTATTGGCTATTATGCCGATTGATATATAGATAATATTTATTGAACATAACCATTTATAATTATATTTCATTATAAATTTCCATTAAGAAATAATCTTGTTATTGATAATAAATTAAAATAGAAAATAGATTTCAACTCGCTATTAATTTCTATTTTAAATATCTATATCGCCTTAAATCGATTAAATAAACAAAAAACTATTTAGCGAAACAAATGAAGTTCACTCGCAAACTGGAAAAATCGAATGGCGATTTACCGATGAAAATTTAATGGAGTTACCTCCTCAATCCATAGAATAAACATCGATTGAAACATAAATAACAAGAATAAATAACGAAAGGTGATGCAGTGAAAGGGATGAAAATAAAATTAATTGCATTAGAGGTCTTTATTTGTTGCTATGCAATGGCCCCCTCTTTTATGCATGCCGAATCGTATTTTGACCCCGGCCTATTAATGCACGGCAGTGGGATAGACGTTTCTCAACTCGATTTAAATGACTTTGCGGATAACAATACATTAACGCCCGGCGTCTATGACGTGGTCGTTAATGTTAACATGATCCCGTCAGGGGAATTTAATCTCGCATTTGAAAAACAGCAAGATGGTCATGTTGCCCCCGTCTTTACAGTCGGCGAACTGAAAAAACTGGGTGTTAATACGGCATCTCTGCCCAAGTTAAGAGATTTGAGTGAAGACACGAAGATTGAAAACTTATCCAGTTACATTGCCGATGCTGCCATCACCTTTGATGTACAAACGCTGACGGTGAATTTATCCGTTCCTCAAATTGCCATGGTGCCAAACTTTGCTGGCTATGTACCGCCTGAATTACGCGATGATGGTGTTACCGCGTTAGTGATGGACTATGTCTTTAACTACAGTAATAACCGCCAACTGGGCAAATATCACCAAAAAGCAGGTACCAGTGATTCTCTGTTTAGTAATATCAATGCAGGGATTAACATGGGGCCATGGCGCCTGAGAACGAGCTATTTATATAACTACAGTAAAAGCAGTGGGTCTTCCAGCACAAGTGACTCCAACTTTTCCAATACTTATATCTATCGCACCATTAATGCGATTAAATCAACGCTAAAAGCCGGGGAAATCTCGACCGGTGGGAATATTTTTGACGCCATTCCTATGAAAGGCGCCACGCTAAAATCAAACCCTCAGCTTGACCCTAGCAGCATGCAAGGGTTTGCACCTATAGTGGAAGGGGTGGCGAACACCAATGCGACTGTCACTGTGCGCCAGAACGGCAGTGTGGTCTACCAAACTTTTGTGGCGCCAGGGCGTTTTATTATTCGTGACATCCCTGCCAGCGGCTTAGCCGGGGATATGGAAGTCACGGTTGAAGAAGAAAATGGCAAACAAACTGTTTTCACTCAGGCTTATTCCTCGCTGCCAATGATGGAGCGCCAAGGCGCTTATAATTATGAAATTTCCGCGGGTCGCTACAATGGCGGAATTGCCGTGGACTCTGAGCGAAAAAACTTTACGCTTGGTTCCTTCAGCATCGGGCTACCACATAACATTACCACCTATGGTGGGGTGTTAGTTTCTAATGGGTATAACTCCTTTGTGGGTGGGGTCGGCTTATCGTTGGGTGTATTAGGGGCGTTATCTACCGATATTAGCTCGGTTTTCAGGGAAAAGCCTCAAAGGGCAATCCTATCGTATCCGTTACTCAAAAAGTTTGTTGTCAACGGGGACCTCATTTGACTTAACGGCATTACGTTATACCTCTGAGAACTTCTATTCGTTCTCAGATTACAATAATGCCGGTTATGCGATTAAAGATGACTTAGCGCCTTGGACGGGAGCGCGTCAACGTTATAGTTTCCAAACCTCAATTAACCAATCTTTTGACTCTTATGGTTCCCTTTCTTTAAGAGCGTCAAAAAATACTTATTGGGGCGGCCAAAACTCAAATACCTCGGTTGGGGTGTCTTATAACAATAACTATAAAGGGGTTTCTTATAGTCTCAGTTATATGGTTGACCGCGTGAAGAGCTATAACAATACTTGGCCTGAGAACCGCGTGGTTTCCTTTGATGTGTCTGTGCCGCTCAGCTTATTAACGAACAGTGAAATGGCACAAACCATGAGCGCGCGTTATGGGGTCAGTGTAGATCAGCACGGTGAAACTCGTCATCAAGCAGGGTTAACTGGTAGCGCGATGAAGAGTCGCTTTAGTTATGGTATCTACCAGAACTATGACAGTTACAATAACAACTACGGGGGAAGCCTGAATGGGACTTACTCCGCGAACAACGCAACATTATCAGCCGGTTACAGCTATTCAGATATGAGCCGCTCAATGAACGGTACCCTAAGTGGCGGTGTAGTTGCGCATTCAGATGGGGTCACATTATCGCCAAACGTGGGGGATACGATTGCGATTATCACCGCAGAGGGGGCAAAAGGGGCGTCATTATCCTCTGGCGCGCAATTTGACCGCTTTGGGAATGCCATTATTCCTCAGTTATCCAGTAACACGGCTAACCAAATTGCGGTTAATGTGAACACATTACCGGATGATACGACCTTTAAAGACACCTCGATGATGGTATATCCAACGGAAGGGGCGGTTATTAAGCGTAAGTTTAAAACCAAAATTGGTTATCAAGCGATTATTAATCTGAAAGCTACGGGGAAAATCCCACCTTTTGGGGCGATCGCGACGTTAGTATCAGAAGACGATGAAAACGATATCAATACCGGAATTGTGGGTTCAAATGGCCAACTTTACATGAGTGGGTTACCAAATACTGGTCGTATTAACGTTAAATGGGGTGGTCAATCGGGTCAGTGTACCATTAACTATTCTGCATTAGACACGATTGCAGTTACTGCAGATTCGCCAGTAAGAACTTTAACGGCGGAATGCCAGTAGTCGCCTAAAATAAAAAAGTATAACCTAATGCAACAATTAAATTCTTTTTTAAAATTATGCAGGTACCGTCATATTAGTGCAAGCTTATGACTTATACCATTTATCAGAGAGATAACCACTGCTGCTTTACAACAAAATTTTTCCTTGAATAACCCTTCGTTATCATTTTAATTCTTAATAGTTAAAAGCTCATTCATATAATGTGAATGAGCTCTTTTTATTAGAAATCAACCTGATACTTTAACTTTATCAGCCGCAGTCTTAGCCATTTCCAATGCTTGTTCAATAGAATCAGCAACAGCTAAAGCAACCCCGAGTCGACGAGTTCCTGCTATTTCAGGTTTACCAAATAAACGTAACTGGATATCCGACCCAAATGCAGTATCAATATGACCAAATACTACATCGCTGCTATGCAATTCAGGTAAAATAACCGCAGAAGCACTTGGCCCATATTGACGAATTGCGCCTATTGGGTACCCTAGGAAAGCCCGAACATGTAAGGCAAATTCAGATAAATTTTGTGAAATTAACGTCACCATTCCTGTATCGTGAGGGCGGGGTGAGACTTCATTAAAAATGATCTCATCTGCGCACACAAATAACTCAACACCAAATACCCCATAGCCTCCCAATGCGCTAACTATTTTTTGGGCAACCTCTTGTGCTTTCCTCAATGCAATATCACTCATTTGTTGCGGTTGCCAAGACTCACGATAATCCCCTTTCTCTTGGCGATGACCAACAGGAGCACAAAAATGAATGCCATCAACTGCACTGACTGTTAACAAGGTGATCTCAAAATCAAAATTAACCATTTTTTCAACAATAACGCGGCCCTGTCCCGTGCGCCCACCTTGTTGAGAATATTCCCATGCTTGTTCTAATTCTGCTGCCGAGCGGATAACACTCTGCCCTTTCCCTGACGAACTCATGACTGGTTTTACAATACAAGGAAAACCGATTTTCTCTGCTGCAGTAATAAAATCCGCTTTATTTTCAACAAATTGGTAATTAGAGGTCGGTAAATGAAGCGTTTCCGCTGCCAAGCGACGTATCCCTTCTCTGTCCATGGTAAGAAAAACGGCTTTCGCAGATGGCACGACTCTTTGCCCTTTTTCTTCCAGTTCAACTAAGGTTTTTGTCGCAATAGCTTCAATTTCAGGGACAATAAAATCAGGTTTTTCTAAGGCAACAAGCTGTTTTAATGCTTCGCCATTAAGCATGTTAATTGTGTAACTGCGGTGAGCAATGTGCATAGCTGGCGCATTATCGTATCTATCAACAGCAATCACCTCAATGCCTAAACGTTGGCATTCAATAGCGACTTCCTTACCCAGTTCACCCGCCCCAAGCAACATGACTTTGGTTGCTGAAGCGCACAGCGCAGTACCCAATTGATTCATGATTAATGACCTTATCCGCAAAAATAATAAATGTGATTATATACGCAATCGTTTGCTTTTACTATCAAAGGAAACAAAGTTCATGAATGCTGAGCCTAGTATCTAGCCTAATGGTGTCTTATCACGCCCAGTAATAAAGGGATCTTTATGAGAGAACTTAGTATATTGCTTGCGCAAAATCGCTAAAATACAGAACATCAAACCAATCCATATTAATGAGAAGCTGACACCTTTTACCCAATCAAATAGCTCATTAAATAAAAATACCGCAAGTAAAAATTGGATTGTGGGTTCTATATACTGTGCTAAACCAATTACAGTCAATGAAGTTCTTTTAATTGCAGCCGTGAAAAATAGCAATGGGATAATCGTTACCGGAGCCGCTAGCATATAAAGAATTTTAACTTGCCAATCCCCTTCTGCTACCGCACTTAAACCATTTGAGTTTAACCACCAAGTTATTCCTATTGCTATTGGCAATAACCAAAGAGCTTCTAAAAATAAAGAAGTAATGACATCAAACCGAATAAATTTACGTATTAATCCATATATCGCAAATGCGCTCCCCATCACTAACGCTAGAATAGGTAGTTCGCCATACTGCCATATTTGATAACCGACACCGGCACATATAAAAATAACGGCCATTTTTTCAGAAAATACAAGTCGCTCTCTGAGAAAGATAACCCCGAGTAAAATTGAAAATAAAGGGTTAATAAAATAGCCCAAACTTGCCGCTAGAACTTGTCCATGAGTTAACGCATAAGTGAATGCAGTCCATGAAATAGCCATAATCGATGAGCTAAAGAAACATAAAACAATTGATTTTTTGTCAGCCCAGACTTGGCCCCATAAAGATTTATTCTTAATAATTAAACGAATAAAAAAAAGTATTGGTACTGACCAAATAAGACGTTCAGCAAGTAGTTCTAAAGGTTCGGCGCCAGGAAGTAAACGGTAAAATAACGGTGTTATACCCCATAGAATATAAGAAAAAATGGCAAGAGCCACTCCTGAACGCAGCAACATAGTTTACCCGCAATAAAAACTAATTAAGTGAAATTAGCTTCGTATCATACGCCAAAATATAGAAAATAAAACTGATTGCACCTCCAATATTGGTCGATTTATATCGAAGTAAATATAAATAAAAGAGGATTAGACAACCATCTTCTATTTACCTTCCATATAGATACTTTTCAAAGGATTTCTCTTTGGGATAATAGTGGTTGCTGTTGTATAAATTCGATTAATTCTTGTTGCGTTGGCGCTGCTGAAATCGCCCCTTTTTTAGTCGTTGCCAAAGCTCCACAAGCTGACGCTTGAGAAATAATTTTCATTAAGCTGTCGCCAGTATTTGACAAACCATATTGAGAAACTCCCGCAAGTAAACCCGCCATAAAAGCATCGCCAGCCCCTGTTGTATCAATGCTATCAACGAAATATGCACTAACCGCTATAGATGTGTAGGACGTAAATACTTGACAACCTTTAGCGCCTTGAGTGACTATTTTTAAACTGGCAGGATACTTTTGTAATTTAGAAATCGCATCATCAAAACAGCTCTCCTTTGTTAGCCACAATAATTCATCATCCGATAGTTTTAAAATATCTGCTTGCGTTGCAAAAGTATCGATAACACAATGCATTTCATCGGGATCAGCCCACATTTGTTGGCGAATATTGATATCAAAACTCAGTAATCCCCCTGTTTGCTGTATATTTTTTATTGCTGTTGATAACGATGCCCGACAGGTTTCATGTACCAATGCTAATGAGCAAAAGTGCAAAATATCATTACCAAATTTAGGTAAGTTTTTTGCAGTTAAAAATTGATCTGCTGAAGGGGAAACTAAAAAAGAAAATTCACGTTCACCATTTTCATGTAATGAGACTAAAACGGTACTCGTTTTATATTTGTCATCAAACTCCATCGCACTGGTATCCACTCCTAGTTCAAATAAGGTTTTCTGCATAAAATGCCCAAAAGCCTCTTCCCCTACCCTGCCAATAAAACCACTGTTTTGCCCTAAACGTGCAACGCCAGCGGCGACATTAACGGGGGCTCCACCAGCACAAGCTTCATATTGCATCCCTTTAAGGGGGAGCAAATCAATTACTGCATCGCCTAAAGCCCAGACTTTCATCATATCTCCTTTACTGACTACGTGTTTTTATTATCTATTAATGAATATATACATTACCTACTAATGAAATTTTCACTAGCAAACTGTTAACGTTAACATTAGTATAAATACATCATTAAAGAAACGCACGAGTTATCTCATCTTATTTATCCATTTCGGTATGGGGAAATAACTAAGGAAGCACAATGAAAAATCAACTTGAATTAGCGAATAACACCATTCAAACATCAAGAAAAAACCTAGATTTTCAATTCTATCCTCAATATCATCTCGCTCCTTTTGCTGGCTGGATGAATGACCCAAATGGGTTGATTTATCACCAAGGTCAATATCATGCTTTTTATCAACATCATCCATTTAGCGCTAGCTGGGGGCCTATGCATTGGGGGCATGCAACAAGTACTGATATGGTCCACTGGCAGCACCAACCTATTGCATTAGCACCTAGTGAAGAGTATGACCGTGATGGCTGTTTTTCGGGTTCCGCAGTTAGCCATAACGGTGAACTCTATCTGTTCTACACGGGTCATATTTGGTTGGGTAATCAAGGTGATGACAGCCAAATTATTCAGTCTCAATGCGTTGCGATTAGTACAGATGGTATTCATTTTGAAAAAAAAGGAGTTGTCATTCCGCCAATTGAAGGGTTTATGCATTTCCGTGATCCAAAAGTTTGGCAGCAAAACAATAAGTGGTGGATGGTGGTCGGTGCAAGAGATCCCCATAATCATGGTCAAATACTCTTATTTAGCACTTCAGACTTATTAAATTGGGATCAAAACTACCAAGTGCTGGCTAAAACTGATGATAAGGGTGTTTATATGTGGGAATGCCCTGATTTTTTTCCTCTAGGGAAACATTTTATTGCTTTATTTTCACCTCAAGGGAAAAAAGCTGAAAAGTACCAATATCGTAATCTTTTTCAAAATGGTTATTTAGTCGGGAATTGGTCACCAAACTCCCCTTATACAATTACTCACCAATTTACCGAATTAGATTTTGGGCAGGATTTTTACGCACCACAAACTTTTTTATCGAAAGATGGTCGCCGTATTGCAATAGCTTGGATGGATATGTGGGAAAGTCATATGCCATCCCAAAAAGATGGGTGGTCAGGTTGTTTTACTTTACCCAGAGAGCTTACTCTTAATGAACAAGGCAAAATTATTTCTAGACCTATTGAAGAATTAAAGTCTTTACGGCAATCCACTACGCACTTACCCACAATAAATTTAGAAAAGAACACAACGGTTTTAGTGAATGAAGATGCCTCCTGTTGTGAACTAGAACTTATTTGGGATTTACAACAGAGCCCCGCGGAGAAATTTGGTTTTTGGATTGGTTACGGAGTGCAATTTTATATTGATAACCAAAACCAACGATTAACCTTAATGCGCCATTATCCTGAATATACAATTAGTGATAGCCGCAGTGTTCCATTACCTGAAACCCAGCAGCTAAAAATACATGCTTTTGTTGATCGCTCCAGTCTTGAAATATTCATTAACGATGGTGACGTTAATTTTAGTTGCCGTATCTACCCACATGAAGGGGAGCGAGATTTAAAACTATTTGCAATAAATAACCAAGCAAAGTTAGAAAAAGCAACCTATTGGCATCTCGAAAAAGCTATCGTATAAGTAGAGAAGTTCTGTTGGGAATATTAAGAAGCTGTTACTACACCAGTGGCCAACAACCTCTTGAAATAATTAAATATTCATATATTAAAATGAGTTACGTTCTAACAAGTCGCATGCAACGTATTGAACCCCATCTAACTGGCGTTCTTCTATAATATGTAAAGCGGCTTGTTGCCCCAATTGATAATGCGGTAATACCACAGTGCTTAATGGCGGGTAAAATAATTCCCCAACACCAATCATATTATCATAACCAAGCACCGCAATATCTTGAGGGATGCGTAATCCATGGCTAAGCAACACTTGATATGCTAAGAATGCAATGCGGTCGTTTCCACAAATGACGACATCAAAATCTGGTTTCTTATTTTTAAAGTGACGATTGATTAAATTTATAACATCCAAATAATGTTCATCACCTAGTTCTAAATGATATTGTTTTAAAGATTGTTTAGGTAAATTAGCATTATTCCACGCCGCCTCAACTGCTTCACTGCGAATTTTCCCAGCCAATGTTTCTTGTGGGATATAAAGACACAATGGATGGCGATATCCCTTATCAATTAAACGTTCAACTGCATTATATTGGCCATTAAAATCATCTGGTATGTAGGCCGGAAATTTATTTTCTTTATCTACACAATTAGCTAAAACAAGACGGTTATTATGTAGCGTTTCTGGAATAGAGACTTCTCGAAGCCCCATTGTGGTATAAATAATACCATCAGGACGTTGGGACAATAGTTGGCGAACCGCTCTTTCGCTGTCTTCACTTGATGTGATATTAACCACAAAACTGCTCCAACCAAATTGCCTTGCTGTTTGTTCTATTGAAAGGATCATTTCTACTGAAAATGGAGTTGTCGCTGTGTCGAGCGCTAAAACACCTACTGTAGAAATTTTTGAACTTTTCCCCCTTATCTTCCGAGCAGAAAAATCTGGGACATAATTAAGTGACTCAATAGCTTGTTGAACCTGTTTCAATGTTTCAGGTTTGAGCAAGCCAGGGCTATTAATTGCCCTTGATACCGTCATCAATGAAACATTTGCTAGTCGCGCTACATCTTTTAAAGAAGCCATTAAGTATATTCACTCATTAAAAAAGGTCGAGGATAAATTTTAGCATGTTAGATATAAAAAGCACCCACTGTTAATCAATCTAAAACAAGTATAAATACTTAACAAAACTTCGCTCAGCCCCACATTTTAGACTTTTTATGATTAGCTATTTGCGATATTATTGGAAGAACTTATAAATTTTTTATATATTTTGTTAGGGAAAAAACTCGTTAAACAAGTAAAACCACCTAATATGTTACATAACATTAATCGAATCTTACGCATTGACACAAACTTTAACCATTGTTTCTATTTTTATATTAAATTTAACTAGATGATATTTTTAATATAAATTAAGGTCAGTAATACATTAATAAAAAGAACAACGATCAGTAGAAAATATTACCGTCAAATTCATTTTTCGGTTTATTTACCTACGTATTTTATCAAATTAATATGAATATCAAATCAGTTTAACAGGAGTATGGTGATGAATAACACCATTCACGTAATCATAGATAGTGATAATGTCTTTAAGAATAAGCTGAAATTAATGATGGAATCTTTTGGTTTCCTCTTTAAATTTTATAATAACGAAGAAACATTTATGAGTAATTATACTTACCCTTTCGAGAACAATGTGAAAGAATGTATTTTATTATTCTTAAATAATGATGAGAACCGTATTAATAGATTAAACAATATAAGTAGCAATTTCGGCATTGTACCATTTATTGTACTTGCTGAAGAGCCTTCTATCAATCTGTGTCGCGAAAGCTTTAAATCTGGAGCTTTTGATTTTTTTCCTTTTCCTTTCAAAGACACTGAAATTTTGAATGCTATTAGTAATGCAACAGAACTGTTCGTCTCTATGCATGAAGAGCACAAAAAATATACCTATCTATCTGATAAGTTTGCTCGCCTCTCGACTAGAGAAAGAGAAATCATGGATATGATATTAGAAGGTAATACGAGTAAAGAAACGGCAGAAAAACTCTCTTTATCACCTAGAACTGTAGAGGTTCATCGCTCTAATATTTATACAAAACTAGGTATTAAATCACTTCCTCAGCTTATTCAAGAATACGACTATATCAATACCTATCCTAAACATATTTAATCTATATGATATGTTTCCTTTCTTATGTAAATTATTATTTCTGATGGTTTGATATTAAACCATCAGAAATTCTCTCCCTTAAAAATGATTAATCTATATAATCTAAGATAAATATAGATTAAAATCCTGTATATTTAAAAATAATAACTAAAATTTATAAATTACAGAAAAAATATAAATACACTATATTTGACTAAAGAGCCACTTAAGTTAATTAATAATTTCAGTCGTAATGATAACCTTCCGAATTTATCTAATAAGATGATAGAATTAAGCTTTATTAAGCTACTGTTCAAAAATATTTTATACAACATATTTTTATGAAATCTGTTGCTTTTTTGCTAACAATTCCTTCGAGCGAAAATATAAAAAAATAAAGCTTTTTACAACATACATACCTCAACTACTTCGTCATAATGAGCTTACTTTTTCATTTCTCTTTATCCCAATACATCTGATAGCAGTACAGGGAGGTAAGCTAAATCTGCCTTTCCATACGACCGATCACAATATTGGCTAATTCTTTTGCGCTTCACTATTTTTATGGCTCATGACTGGCCATAAGAGTAGTCAGAAGCGCACTCTTTTTGGCTTTATGCAGTGATACAACTAGGCTATAGATTACTTATATTCTTTAATATTGATCTCATATTGTTTTAGCTTACGCCACAGCGTTGTTCTCCCCATATTGAGCACCTGATGCATCTGTTGGATTTTACCTTTACAGGCTTGCGCGACTTCAATAATCAATTCTTTTTCAACAGATTGAATATCCATGTTAGCAAAACGTTGTTCCCCTTTCGCTTCATACGGTATTTTCTGCAAATAATAGTGACACTTTAGTTTTTCACTTGCTTCTCTAGCAAGAGATTGAGCTAGCGCGAGCAGAAGATTACCGTTATCTCCAACGGTTGAAAAAGCCACGATCAGGAATAGTTCATCGGTAGGCCAATATACAGGGGCTAAATAATAGAATGTACCATGTAACTCAATTGGGCTGGCAAATAACCTTGTTCTCGCACCTTCAGTCATATCCCCTAATAATAGGTTTGCAATTTCAAAAGCGCCTTTCGATTCATTACTTAGCCATAGCGTTTCGCCCTGCGTGCTAATGCATGAAACATCGATGTTGAAATTATATAATGGCGATAATCCATCCATGATGGTCCCACTAACAAGGTTCATCATAAAATCATAATCAATTGAATTATAATGATTAAATTTATTCGATATTGCTGTTGGAAATATTAAATGAGCCGACATAGTCATCCTTATTCTTCGATAAGAGTTATTTGATTATGTCAATTTCCCATTTAATTTTTATATTCTAGATCAAGTTATTTATTGATAGTTTTTTCACCATTGATCTACATCAATTTACCACACGCAATCGAATAGCTCGCCATCAATGAATAAAAATAGCCTGCTTTTTTTATCTTTAAGCAGGCTATAAAATGTACTAATCAATAAGTTATTAATCGGTAACTATCGAGCCCCATAAATCATATTCATCAGCATGTTCGACCTTAACTTTAACAATATCACCGGCCTTAACATTAAACTCACCATTTAGATAAACCATACCATCGATTTCAGGTGCATCTGCCATACTACGCCCAACAGCCCCTTCATCATCAACTTCGTCAATAATCACTAAAATTGTACTGTCAATTTTATCTTGTAAACGCTGCGTTGAAATCTGTTGTTGTAATTGCATAAAACGATGGTAGCGCTCTTCTTTAATTTCTTCAGGTACTTGATCCTCAAGCTCATTCGCTTTCGCACCTTCTACTGGGCTATATTTAAAGCACCCGACTCTATCTAGCTTAGCTTCAGCTAAGAAATCCAATAGCATTTGGAAATCTTCCTCGGTTTCCCCTGGAAAGCCAACAATAAAAGTCGAACGCAACGTTAACTCAGGGCAAACTTCTCGCCAACGCTTAATCCGTTCCAATGTCCTTTCCACTGCCCCAGGACGTTTCATTAATTTGAGGATTTTTGGACTAGCATGTTGCAAAGGTATATCCAAATAAGGTAATACTTTTCCTTCAGCCATCAATGGGATCACGTCATCAACATGTGGATATGGATACACATAATGTAAACGCACCCATACCCCCATAGAAGCAAGTTGTTCACATAAACCAACCATGCTGGTTTTTACTGGCTGCCCATCCCAAAACCCCGTTCTATGTTTAACATCAACACCGTACGCAGAAGTATCTTGTGAAATCACGAGTAATTCTTTTACGCCAGATGCAACTAAACGCTTCGCTTCATTTAATACATCACCAATTGGACGACTATCTAAATCCCCTCTCATTGAAGGAATAATACAAAAAGTACAGCGATGATTGCACCCTTCCGAAATTTTTAAATAAGCATAATGTTTAGGCGTTAGTTTAACCCCTTGTTCGGGAACTAAGCTAAAGAAAGGGTCATGTTCTGGTTTAGGGACATAGTGATGAACATGGTTTAGTACTTGTTCATAGCTATGTGGGCCTGTGATTTCTAAGACTTTTGGATGAACTTCACGAATTTGATTTTCTTTTGCGCCGAGGCACCCAGTCACTATAACTTTGCCGTTTTCGTTTAACGCCTCACCAATCGCCTCTAACGATTCTTGTACTGCGCTATCGATAAAACCACAGGTATTGACGATGACTAAATCTGCATCATCGTAACTTGGCACCACTTGGTAGCCATCTGTGCGTAACTCAGTCAAAATACGTTCTGAATCAACTAGGTTTTTCGGGCAACCAAGGGAAACGAAGCCAATTTTAGGCACCGAATTAGTATTTTGCGACATAACTCACTTCTTTTATTATTTTAGAAAAATGGGCGAAATTTTACCTGAAGAAGAAAAGGAATTGTATAAATTTTTAGCGATAATAATGAATTTTTAAAGCTAAAAGAGCCAATCAGAATAGCCCTTTTAACTAGAAAATAAATTGCACTAACGATTGATTGAACGGGCAATTCGCGAGTAAGTATGCCTAACACCACGGATCACAATACCATAATTTAAAATATTTTCTGGTAATGCAATTCCGTTGTAGCCCGAATCGCCAATATGATGTAAATCAGTCCCTGCCATTTTACACATTAACGCAATTTGCCTAATCGTTTGTAAGTCAGCTCCCTCTTGGGAGGTTCCAATTGCTGTCATTGTCATAACCCCTTGAGAATGACAATAACCAACCATTTTTTGTACAAATTCTAATGAAATCCCAGGGACGGTACCGGGCGCTGGTAATAAAATAATGTCAGCACCACTGGCAATAAATGCCCGAATATCATCTTCCGTAATTAATTGTTCAGCAGAAGCATTCAAAACACCCGCTGCATGCATTTTCCCTGTAATAAGAACAATATCTTCGCCTACCACGGCTTTAAGCTCTTTAAGGCTTTGGTTAATTTCTTCATTAGTAACACCGTTCCCGGGGTTGCCCGTTAGAACAATAATATCAGCCCCCATTTCTTTTAATTTCAGTGCATTTTTTACTGTTGCCAAGCGCCCTTCCGATATTTTCCACTGTGCATCTTGCGTTGGGTTATTAAACCCTGCTGGAACTGGTTCGAGGTTCACACCGATCGCCCGACCCGTTAAATGCTTAAGAGTGCGAATCACCGCCTCAGGAGCCGTTCCTTCTGGTAACCCTTGTAGAATAGGTTGATTAACATCAAAAACATTTAACAGCAAAATATCAGCACCTTGACTCGCGGCTAGCTCCGCATTCGTGACTGTCATTAATACGGGTTGAATAGTACCAATGGTTTCAGAAACCAATAGCCGCCCCTCACTGGCCTTAATTGACTCTAATAGCGTCTTTTTACTTAGCTTGGCAATCTCTGAGGCTGAACAATCAAGATAACGTTTTTGCATAGTTGTCCCTTTCTTTATCAATCAAAAGAATTTATTAAAAGAACTTTAACTAATTTCATAACAATCAGCGAAATATATCATGTATAAAATTATAAACTGCCTAATAGAACACATTATGAATAAGTTATTTTTTTAAGAATAATAACTTTTTCTAACATATAGATTTTTATAAAAAAAGTGTATTTTTACCCTTTTAATGCCTATTCCATTAAAAATTACTGCTTGTTTTTTACCAATAGTAATGATTATCATTACGACTCAATATTACTTATGGTAAGGACGAAATAATGAAACTCGCATACAAAGCTGCTGTTTCGGGTCTCACGCTATTTTCAATCGCTGCATTCGCTCAAGAATATCCACTTGGCCACCCAGTGATCAAAAATGGAATGGAAATCCAAGGGGTCTATTTACAACCCATCACAATGGATACTGAAGAAGGTCACCATGCAATGTCTCATTTACCCGCAGACAAAGCAGATGTTCATTTAGAAGCTGATATCCATGCTGTTGAAGATAATCCAAATGGCTTCGCCGAAGGCGATTGGGTCCCTTACCTAACAATTGAATATTCCGTTACAAAACTTGGTGATAAACCACAAACGCAAACAGGTACGTTTATGCCAATGGTAGCGAGTGATGGCCCTCACTATGGGGAAAACATCAAATTAGACGGCAATGGTAAATATCGTGTGGTCTACAAAATTTATCCACCTTCACACAATAAAGATGTTGCCTTTGGTCGCCATATTGATAAAGAAACAGGTGTCGCTCCTTGGTTCCAGCCTTTTGAAGTCTCTTGGGACTTTGACTACGCGGGTATTGGTCGTAAAGGTAGTTACTAATTTCTCACCAAATTAGTTAAGGGCTTAACCGGGGAATCTTTCCACGCAAGCCCTTTTTTATTTGCGCTTAAAATGGATAAGCCAAGATGAAAACAATACTGAGCTTTATACTGCTTATTGCTTGCACTATTACGCCGCAATATTCACTTGCGGCAGAAAAATTCACAGTCGAATTAGAAATGAAAAATGGAGACCTCATTCCTCGAGTGCTCGAAGTCCCCGCCAAAACAATTATTCGCATTAAAATCACAAATACGGGTACAGAACCTGCTGAATTTGAAAGTATTCAATTGAGAAAAGAAAAAGTTTTAGCGCCAGGCGCAAGTTCTGTTGTTGTCATTGCGCCGCTAAAACCAGGTACTTATAGCTTCTTCGATGACTTTCACCTTTCTCACCCGAAAGGCGAGATCATTGCTAAATAAAAGGATGTAACATGGGGCAAGTTCTCTTTGTTGTGTGGCGAGAAAGTTTTGAAGCGCTTTTAGTTATCGGTATCATCTATGCGTGGATAAAACGTCACCCTGATGCTCGTAATGGCATGAAATACCTATGGGGGGGCGTTGCCCTTGGGCTAGCAATGTCCATATTGCTTGCACTGCTTATCTATGGCGTATTTAACGTCCTCGATGATACAGGCCAATCATTGTTTATGATCTTTATGGAATTACTTGCCTGTGTTCTTATCGTCCAAATGGTTTATTGGATGAATAAACACGGTAGTTCTATGAAAGCAGAAATTGAGTCGGGGATTAACCGCAATGCTGCACACCATAACTGGTGGGGAGCTTCACTCATTATCGCCATCGCAATTGCCCGTGAAGGGAGTGAAATTGTGGTATTCCTTTCTAGTTTTATTATGTCATTAACAACCAATAATGCATCTGAATTCTTTATCGAAGTCGCTGGCGGAATAGCAATTGCTGCCCTGACCCTTTACGCTTTTTTATTGACCAATCGCTTAATCTCTTGGGCTATATTTTTCAAAGTTACAGGGGTGATCCTACTTTTCCTTGCATTATCACTTCTACTAAAAGGGGTGGAAGAAAGTGCTAACCTGCTGATTGAGTATGATTTTGCTATCCCCGAGTTTTTAATTTATCCCGCTTGGGATACTACCGCTTTACTGGATGATTCAGGTATTGCGGGGAATTTTATTTCCTCTTTCTTTGCCTATCGCTCACAACCGATATGGCTAAGTGTAATAACCTTTATTCTCTATTGGGTAATTGTGATACCGCTATTTGCAAGGAGCAAAAAAAATGTGCAGCTTGCTAAGGTATAAATTCAAATGGTTATTTTTTAGCTTAATATTAGGGGTCGTTGTTCCTTCATTAAGTTATGGCAAAGCACTAAGGTCCCCAGTACAGACTGGGGATAACATCATTATTGCTAAAGGGGATATCCCCACTCCAGAGAAATACCAAGATTCAATCCATACCTACATGAATTTTATCACCGCTGAATTAGCAGAAATGGTTATCCAGCTAGAGTTACTACAGCAAAATTTACAACAAGGGAAGCTATCGGCAGCTCAACACGCTTACATCATAGCCCATCAACACTACGAGACTGTTCGTCCAATTATAGTGTTATTCGGTAACACAGATAGAACCATTAACCCTAGGGCAGATTATTTTCTCGATAAAGAAAAAGACTATCGCTTTACTGGGTTTCATCTTGTTGAATACCAATTATTTGCTGCAAAAAATCCAACACAAGCATTAGCGGCTAATGAAGAGTTACTCATTAAAGGGCGCGATTTGCATAAACGAGTCACAACAGAAACTATTGAGATCCCTAAATTAGTACAGGCTTCCGCTGACTTTATTGAAATGATCCTAGAAACAAAATTAGAGGGTAAAGAAAATATCTACAGCTTATCTGATTTAACCGATATTGCTGCTAACTTAAAAGGTTCGCAAGAAATCATCAACGTTATTCAACCTTTTATTGAAAAGAATACACTTAAACAATTACAAGAAAATACTCTACGGATCAATAAAATCATGCAGCCATATTATATGGCTGATAGCACATATCAACCTTATAGCCAGCTAAAACAACAAGACAAAATGGCACTTTATTCATTACTCACTCAACAAGCCGAAACTTTAGCAAAGTTACGGGCTCAGCTCGATGTTGATGTTTACTATAAATATTAAGGCATAAATTTATGCAAGCTAAACCTAGAAGTATTTTGCAAGCAACAGGAATGTCACGAAGAAATGCATTAAAAGCTTTCGCTATTGGTAGCGCGGTTTTAACTATTCCAACTTTAAAAGCTAAAGAAAAATTCGCTGATTGCCAACCCACTTACAATAAAGCGGTTAATTATCTTGGAGAACACCAAGCCGGTGTATTAACACCCGAGCCTAAAAATGCCTCATTTATCGCTTTCAATATTACGTCGAATACTGTTGAAGAACTACAAACTATTTTCGCTTTGTTAACCGAGCGCATTGCATACCTTACCCAACCACAAATAATGCCTTCAACAAAAAATGATAAAATGCCTCCAGCTGAGTCCGGTATTCTCGGGACACATTTGCAACCTGACCTACTCACTATCACTGTGGCACTAGGAAACTCCCTTTTTGATAACCGATTTGGTCTCAACAAAATTAAACCTAAATACCTCAGTGAAATGACGAGTTTTCCTAACGATAGGCTAGAGAAAAAATGGTGTGGTGGGGACTTTTTACTACAAATATGTGCCAACAGCCAAGAAAGTGTTATTTATGCATTAAGGGATATTTTACGCCATGTATCTCCCTATTGCTTCCCATTATGGAAAATTGACGGTTTCTTACCTGCACGAGATATCGACAATCACTCGACTCCAATTAACTTGTTCGGTTTTAAGGATGGAACGGGCAATGCCCCCTCTTCTGACACATCATTGATGAATAAACTGATTTGGATAACAGATGGAAGTAAAGAACCTTCTTGGTGTGATGGCGGTACATACCAAGCCGTGCGCTTAATACGCTTCAATCTTGAATTTTGGGATAGAACGCCATTAGAAGATCAAGAAAACGATTTTGGACGTCATAAAGACTCCGGAGCACCAATAGGGATGAAAAATGAACATGATGACCCAGCCTTTGAAAAAGACCCACATGGCGATCGTATATTGTTTGACTCTCATATGCGCCGTGCTGAGCCTCGTAATCCTGAACGTTATACTGCCAAGCTTAGGCGCAGAAGTTACAGCTATTCTTTAGGCTTAACAGAGTCTGGTGCTCTAGATATGGGGCTAATCTTTGTATCTTTTCAACAAAATTTAAAAACGGGTTTTATTGATACTCAAAAACGTCTCAATGGTGAACCCCTAGAGAGATACATAAAGCCTTTCGGTGGTGGGTACTACTTCGTCTTGCCGGGGGTAAAAAATTCACAAGGTTATCTTGCTGAAAAAATGTTTACAGCATTAAAACAAACCAAATAAAGTGATTTAACTCTCCTATCATGTAAAAGGCCCCTCAGTAGTTAGACAATCAATTACTGAGGGGCTTTTACCATTTACAATTAATATTCTTAATCACTAGCCATTGGCTATATCACCTAAATATTATCTATTCATCACTGTTGTTTAGGCTTTACTGCATTTATTATTTTTGGCGTTCCTTCACATCCGCTTCAACTTCCTGTTTCCAATCCTCTGATATTGGTGCAGACATCTGCTTTGATTCAACCGCTTTATTGACAGCACGATAAGCTTTATCATATCCCGTACCATCTTGGACATACCCCGTCGCATTAGCACCTTTAATGCCAATGTTTTCAGCTTCAGAAATTGCGTCAATATTTGCACCTAAGAAAATAAAATCCCATTTATCTTCCGTTTCCGCTGATTTAATCATCGCTTTAATTTTAGCTTGAGAATATTTACGACTGCTATTTTCTTGACCATCCGTAATAATGATAAATAGAACATTATTATTTTTAGTCACTTTTCTATTTTCACGCATTTTTTCGATGCCTTCCCCAATTGCGTCTAATAGTGCGGTATAACCGCCAACTGGGTAATCATCCAGCGTTAAATTAGCTACTTTATCAATAGGTTCCCTATTGTAGAGCAGGCTTGTTTTATCATTAAATAGCAGTGTCGTAATGTAAGTTTTGGCTTTTTTGTCTCTATTTTCAGCAAGAACACTGTTATAGCCGCCAATAGTATCTGATTCGAAACCAGACATTGATCCACTTTTATCGAGAATAAAAACGAGATCTAAAACATCAGGTTCTTTCTTAATTTCGACAACTGATTTGCTACTTGCAACAGTAGTGAACAACAATAAAAATGCTGCTGATATAACAGCAAAAACAGATTGCTTTGATAGGTTCATTGCCGAGTTCCTTGGTATGGTTGATATAAAGACTTCCATATCCAATGTCTCTTTTCCTACTATTATTTCAAATAAGATTACTCTGCTTACTTAATAAGCTTTTTCTTAATTAAGAATGAGACGAACCATTACTAAATAATTAGCTCTTATGTGTAGAAATATCACTGTAATTAGAATAAGTTAAATTTACCTTACCCAAATACCATTTTCCCTGAGTAAATTAATTTGTTGGATAAATTCATTATATTTCACATTTTCAGAAACGGTATTAGATGCAGAACTCTGCGCATATTCATGAACTAATTCAGTTGTCGCTTGATAGAATTCTTCATTCAGCTTTTTATGTATATCAGCATCATCAGAATCTTTCAGCTTTCTAACCAATTTTACTAGTTTTTCTGCTTTTAATTGCACATTAGCATTAGCAAAATCAGCAGTGGGTTCTACATACATAAAATCTATATTCACGGAATCTAAAAAACCATGATGATTTTTCTGAGGTAATAGGTTTTTGTTATATTCATTTTTTATATATTGAATTAATTCAAGCTTATCAAAGCACTTAGATTTAATATTCCCATCTAAATTATCGTCATAAAGGGTAATTGACTCAGGAAATGCTTCCCCTACAGGGTAACTACATCTAAATATATTTGCATCAATGATCGTGGCATTTGAGCTTCGAATAGGCATTTCTAACTCATGACCATTAATGGTCACAGGGTAACTAGCAGGCTGAAACCTATTTTCTTTACCATCAACCGCATACACTTCAGATAAAGTATAATAAACAAACTGATTTGGGTTAATAATCCCACCTGAATTATTTTCAAAAACAAAAAAGTCAGTTATATGCCCTTTTTCATCTTCTAAGTGATGTAACCCACTAGAAATTAGAATAACCCCTTTCCCATCCGGTAAAATATCATAACTTTTACCATCTAACTTAAAGGTCATTGTATCTGTACTAGGGTTAGTGTAATAGAATTTACCTTTTCCATCTAACGCCTGAAAATCATCACAAGCAGAAATAGATATGACTGCGGCAATAAACCAAATAATTTTTAGGATGATTTTCATAATATTATTTCCAAATGATAATTTTATAGTTATTCTAAATAATCAGAATGTTACACCTGAATGAGGGGGGTTATCTCTCACTTTAAATATTACCAGCAATGCTAACAGTATATTATTAATTGATATTGATAAAAATAACTTTACGATAAGTGCTTTAACTAACTAATTTACTGTTAACTATCTATTTTGTTGCAATCAACACTCTAAAATAGTTTAAATATTATCCATTATGACCACGTAATACTTTTAATAATACTTGATAAACATCCTCCATCATTGGTGTAAGAGGCTGATTATTACGTATTAAAGCGACTGTACGAGTTAATTCAGGTTGCTGAAGTTGTAATACTTTCAGTTCAGGGTCACGTAAATGAACAGTATAAAGTTGAGGTAGGATGGCAATAGCTAGTTTAGAACGAACTAAACCATATAGAGTTTCAATATAATCAACTTGATAACGAATATTTAATTTGAGCCGATGGCTTTCTACTGTTGCAGCAACTAAACGTTGAATATTCCCTTTAGAAAATACAGCAATGTCGCGATTATTCAGTAATTTCCAAGGTAAATGAAATTCATTGTTCGCTAACCTGTCATCATGATGAATAACAGCAACAAAAGGGTCATCTTGTAATGGGGAAATACTCAGCTCTTGTGGAACTGAACTGTCTAGAACCCCTATGCCAAAATCAACTTCATGATTAATTATCTGGTTCACGAGTGAGTCATTAGTTTGATCATAAAACTCGGTTTTTAATCTAGGAAATAATTGGTTTAATTGTTCAGGAACAGATGGAAATACTAATGAACTCACAGAAGGAACAAGCCCTATACGCACTATACCATCACCACCATCCTCGATGATTTTTTGAATATCACTAAATGCACGATGCGACACACTGAGGATTTGCTGTGCATGAGGTAAAATAGCAGCACCTAGTTCCGTTAATGTGACTGATGATGCCGTTCGATTAATTAGCTTTCCACCTAAAACAGATTCAATTTGCCGTAAAGCACTACTAAGTGCAGGCTGACTTACAGCTAAACGATTAGCTGTTTCAGTAAAATGACGCAGCTTTGCCAAAGTGACAAAATACTGTAATTGTTTGAGCGTCAGTGCCGGCAGCCGTTGCCAAGGTTCTGTCATAATCGTTAATTGTCTGCAGATTGAATAATCATGGAATATTCATCCTATCATAACCTTCTCTTATAGCCTGATAAATTTTATCATCTTGGCAAACGTTTGCCTTGCTCATAAAGTAGCAACCATAAATCATATAAATGGTATTTTTATGAACATAACAGAGCAAACTCGGCGTAATGCTATTCAAGCCGCAAAAGGCAATATTCCTTTTGACCTTTTACTCACACAAGCCAATATCGTTGATATGGTAACAGGCGAGATACGCTCCGCAGATATCGGTATCGTAGATAATTTGATTGCAAGTGTCCACCCAACAGGTTCACGCACTGATGCAAAAGAAGTTCATGATTTATCGGGTTATTTTATTTCACCTGGGTTAATTGACACTCACGTCCATTTAGAAAGTTCTCACCTTCCACCAGCTCGTTATGCAGAAATCGTTCTAACTCAAGGGACAACTGCCGTCTTTTGGGACCCCCATGAACTTGCTAATGTATTAGGATTAGAGGGAGTCCGCTATGCAATTGACTCTAGTCGTAATTTACCTTTAGACGTTATGGTTGCTGCACCATCATCCGTCCCATCTACGCCAGGGTTGGAAATGTCGGGGGCAGATTTCGCAGGCAAAGAAATGTCAACTATGCTTAGTTGGCCTGAAGTGCGGGGGGTCGCCGAGGTTATGGATATGCATGGCGTACTCAATGGCAGCGAAAAAATGGAGGAAGTGCTGAATGCAGGGCTCCAATCCGGTAAATTAATAGAAGGGCATGCTCGAGGGTTAAAAGGTGCCGAATTGCAGGCTTACCTCGCAGCAGGCGTTACTTCAGACCATGAGTTAACTTCCGCAGATGACGCGCTGGAAAAACTCAGAGCGGGCCTTACTTTAGAAATTCGAGGCTCCCATCCCTACTTACTCCCTGACATTGTGAATGCACTGAGATCATTGCCCCATTTATCATCGCAAATCACAGTCTGTACCGACGATGTTCCACCCGATATGCTGATAGAAAAAGGTGGTATTATCGCTTTACTCAACCTACTGATTGAATATGGCATGCCAGCAACTGATGCACTGCGCTTTGCAACACTCAATGCGGCTATTCGCTTACAACGTAATGACCTTGGTTTAATTGCCGCTGGCAGAAAAGCTAACTTCGTACTCTTTGACTCACTGACAACGTTAAAAGCACAAGCCGTTTATGTAGCAGGTAAAAAAATTGCAGAAAAAGGCAAATTAATACATGCCATTAGTTCTCCATCAGATATTTTACCACCTCGAGATACTATGCATCTTTCCCCAATTACCGCGGATGATTGCCAACTTAAAATTGATGGAGTGAATAATGGAATAGCTAGATTGCGGCATATCCATGGCGCCCGCTTTACTCAATGGGGAGAAGTTGATGTGCAAGTTACTAATGGCATAGTACAACTTCCTGATAATTTTAGTTTTATTCGCGTTCAGCACCGCCATGGACGTCATGATGCACGACCACAGATTGCCCTGCTCGAAGGTTGGGGTGAATTACGCGGCGCCATCGCTACTAGCTATTCACATGACTCTCATAACCTTGTCGTGCTCGGTCGTGACCCACAGGATATGGCGATTGCCGCCAATTTATTGATAGAAAGCGGTGGAGGCATGGCCTTAGTCCAAAATGGACAAATTTTAGCCCATGTAGCTATGCCAATTGCGGGCATGTTATCGGATTTACCCGCCTCAGAACTCGCCGAGCAGTTCCGTCAATTACGTGAGTTAAGCCATAAAATTGCTGACTGGGAACCGCCTTATCGTGTTTTCAAAGCGATAGAAGGAACTTGTCTAGCCTGTAATGCAGGGCCACATTTAACCGACTTAGGATTAACAGATGGAACAACACGTCAACTTGTTGATGCCGTTCTTCATTTTTCCGAGCACTAATGACCTAAAAATACGAATATACCAAAAATAATGACAGGAGAGCCTATTAATGGCTGAAAATTCAATAAATACGCCAACATCAGGGAGTTGGTTAGAAAAACGCTTCGCATTAAAAGAACGCGGAAGTTCAATTAAAACTGAGTGTTTATCGGGTATCACGGGCTTTTTAGCTGCCGCTTATCTATTGGTGGTAATTCCTGGTTTATTAGCCGCGGGTGGAATGGATAAAGGCGCTGCAACAACAGGGACCATTATTGTCTTTGTGCTTGCCAGCTTATTAATGGCTTTTTATGCAAATTTACCTTTTATTGTGGGTCCTGGAATTGGCGGGTCGGTACTCGTTGGTATTACCCTAGCGGGCAGCGAAGGAATAGATTGGCAAATAGGGTTAGGTATTGCGTGCTGGTCTGGTATTTTATTTTTTCTGTTAACCAAATTCGGCTTACGTGAAGTAGTAACTCGTTCAGTACCCCAATCAATTAAACTCGGATTAACTGCATCAATTGGGCTTTTTGTTGCTGTATTAGGCTTTCGCAATGCTGGGCTAGTATTAGCCAATCCAAAAACTAATGCATTAATGTTAGGTGATTTCCTTTCACCGGGTGCTTTAGTTGCCCTTGCAGGTTTTTTTGTCGCTATCGCATTACAAGCGCGTAAAATTCCCGGTGGAATATTATGGGCCATTTTATTTGCGACTATTTTAGGTATTCCATTTGGTGTCACAAAACTACCTGAAAGTTTTATTGGTGTTCCTCATTCTATCGCACCAGTTCTTGGGCAAGTTGATTTAATTGGTGCGTTGAATATTGCATTTTTACCCTTCTTATTTGTCTTTTTTGCTGCTGAGTTTTTCTCTACCATGGGAACAACATTAGCCGTTGGCGGCGAAGCAGGTCTATTAGATAAAGAAGGTAATATGCCGAATATAAACCGCCCATTTATCGTTGACTCAATCGCAGCAGCATTAGGACCAATGGTCGGCATTCCAGCTGCAACAGCATTAATAGAGTCGTCGGCAGCCGCTGAAGCGGGTGGTAAAACAGGAATGACAGCTCTTGCCGCAGCATTTATGTTTTTATTAATGTTATTATTTACCCCTATTGCATTAATGATCCCAGCACAAGCCACCGCGCCCGCATTAATTTTGATTGGTCTAAATATGTTTAGTGGTCTACGTAAAGTTGATTTAGGCAACTTTACTGATGGGTTACCTGTTTTAATGATGGTGATGATCACCTTAATTGCCAATAGCTTTGGAACAGGGATTGCTGGCGGGTTGTTATTCTATATTTTAATTAAAGCTGTTGCTGGTAAATGGCGCGAGATCCCTATCAGTTTATGGATTCTAGCAGTCCCTCTCGTGTATTATTTCTCAACACTAGTAAAACACTAATACTCACTGAATGATAAAAAGGCCAGAGTTTAAATAATGACGTGAACCCCAGAAATTGGTTACCCAATGACTGGGGTCAGCTCATAATCAGCGGCCTTTTTTAATTAAGCTAACACTAATTTAATACCGCTTGTGCTTCTATTTCTATTAGCCATTCTGGCAATGAAAGGCCTGTCACAATAATCCAAGAAGAGGCGGGAGGCATTTCACCAAACTTTTCTTTTAATGCATTTGTAATAGCAAGCTGCTCTTCGTCACCATCATAACCTGCTTTAATATAGATACGTAACATCACGACATGGGATAAATCCCCACCCGCTTCACGTAATACATGCTCAATATTAATCAGTGACTGAACTGTTTGTTCATACATCCCACCAGTTACAGTCTCTTGTCCAGCATTTACACCAACCTGCCCCGATAAAAATAATTGGCGTGTTCCACTCGTTTCTATTGCTTGGCTAAAGCCATACTGCAAAGAGTTAAATACCGTTTTAGGGTTAATTAATTTTTTTGTCATTTTTTATCCGTTTTAAAATATCAACCAACTGTAAATTATAAAGAAAATTCTATTAAAGTATCTAAGTATCAGACAAATTCTATCTGTTGAAACAAATAACGTATTTAAAGCTACATATATTGATAAAGTTTATTTAAAACTATTCATGACACCGAGTTCCATAAACTTTGCTAGCTTCTGTATTTCAATTTTTTTCTTTATCCAATCAGTTGGGATGCCATTTAAGTAAGCCATTTTGGCACCTATTAGGATGGGTTGTAGTTCATCCGGAACCCGGTTTATGACCCAATCAACGGCTTTATCTTTTGTCACAAACTGCCCAGTTTCCATGGTTTTCCACATTCTAGCCAATGTCAGTAAAACATTTCTCTCATCACTGTCTAAAGATGACAATAAATTAGGGAGAGAATCTAACATCGCTTGCTTTATTTGCTGTTCATTAACAACAGGGAGTTGATATTCTTTTGATTGCCATAAACTAACAGCTTCTTGCTGTGCTTGCGCTAACATCAAAGTAAATTCAGGATCGTAAACTTGACCTTCCAACTGCCCTTGCTCAATACTTTGCCGTAACCATTCCCCATACATTAGTTCACATTTTGCTGGGTATGAAAGAGAGGCTAACTCGCCTGAAACAAAAACAGCTATTTCTAATGGCCGACGCCCTTGAGGATCGCTAGGATAAAGCCCAGAAATTACCATAAAATCAGAAACTAGTAGCGTTCTCTGGTCATGAGTCATTTCTTTATCAATGACAACTAATATATCAATATCACTTGCCGGCTTTAAACCGCCAGACACGCCTGAACCATGAAGGTAAACGGCAATCAATGAATCGCAAAGATGCCGTTGTAAAATCGACAATGTTTGCGCTACCTGATATGAATTTTTCATAACGCTCTAAAAACCTTTTTATAATGTTTTCTAACTCCACATGAGTGACGCTAATTTAGCTATTATTACAATAAAAGATAGGCAAAAATAGCCCCATTCTAGGGACTATTTTTGTTAATTAGATAAGTGGAGGAATAGACGGTAAAATAGGAACTTCAATCACCGTGGGTCCATTACGATTAAATGCTTCTTGGCAGGCTTTTTTGACTTCATCAACGGTTTGAGCCCTTACCGCGCTGCAACCGTATCCTTTACCCAATGCAACTATATCCAGGTTTGGAATATCAAGCCCCGGTACCCCCGGTGTTTTCTCGAGTACCGCAAATGATTTTAAAATCGCATACTCATTATTTTTAGGTATCACAAAAACAATCGGTAAATTATGTTGAGCTGCGCTCCATAAACCCTGAATAGAATATTGCATTGAACCATCACCAATAATTGCCATCACAGGACGATGCCGCCCACTGTCTCTCTCTGCTAGTGCAATACCAACACTCGCGGGTAAATTCCAACCTAACGAACCACTCGCAAATGTATAAAAAGAGTCGGGTAACGTTATCGGCCATTCTTGGTGTAACTCGCCTAAGTTAGACGGGGATTCTTCAACAAGTACAGTATCTTCTGGGGAAACCTCTCTCAGAGCGCGGAATAACTGAGAGGCACTTAATATTTCCGAAGTGTTCTGAGTCTCTGCTGTAGAATGAGGAGCCATACCATGCGGTTGCTTAACCACTGTTTTAGCCATTTTTCTTGGCATCACCAATTGATGCAACCCTTCCAGCGCTAAAACGGCATCACTTAATAAACTATCACCAACAGGGGCTCTCCCCGCCTCAATAGGGTCATCTGTAATATGCAATAAGCGCATACCATCAGGGATATAGCTTCCCGCAACATAAGGGTAGTAGCGAAAAACGGGTGCACCGACCACAATAGCTAAATCATGACCTTTCAGTTTTTCTGATAATGGCTTTGTCGCAAAAGGCAATCCACCAGCATATAAAGGATGATCCTCAGGAAATGGAGGCCGTTCGGATGCAGGAGCAGACCAGACTGGTACATTGATTTTTTCAGCCAATTGAATAGCCACATCCCACCCTTGTCCCCTTGCAATTGCTGAACCGTAAATCAAAACGGGGTTTTCAGCGTTAGATAAAGCAGTTGCAAATTCCTGTAAACGAAGAGGATCATAACCAATACGCTCCGAAACTGAACGAACAGTTGGCATAGTCATTTGTGTCTCTTTATCCCAGTCATCCAGCGGAATTGATAAAAACACAGGCCCTGCGGGTGGTTGCAACGCCATAGCATAAGCCCGCATAAATGCAGCAGGGACATCTTCAGCACGTACAGGCTGATAGCTCCATTTCACCCACGGTTTCGGAAGTGTTTCGGGTTCGATATTTGTCAGCCAAGGTTCCATTAATAACATTTCTCTCGTTTGGTTGCCGGCAGTAATAATCAATGGTGTCCGGTTCATATAGGCGGTTAATATATTACTCATCGCATTACTTAAACCTGCTGATGTATGTACATTCACCATAGCAACCTTACGCATACCTTGAGCATAACCATCAGCTGCGGCAACAGCCGAAGACTCATGTAAAGTTTGGATGTAACGAAAATCACTCGGGAAATCTTTTAAAAATGTTTCTTCTGTTGAGCCTGGATTACCAAAAACGGTTGTTACACCTAATTTACGTAATAATTCGAATGTTACTTGCCGAATAGTTTTTTTCATTTAAAACACTCCATAAAAATCATCATAACTAAGTGGGCTACCGAGTAATCTTATAAGCCTTGATCAAACTACATTCCCCATTGATTTACATAAGCTATAGTAATACATCATAGCAAAAATTTTATTCTCACTATATTAAGGAAAAATAAGACTTTAAAATAAAAATGAGTGTCAATAATCTCTTATTAGCTTTAAAAAACAAATAGTTAAATTATTAACCTATTATGATAATAATAAAAAGATGCTGAAAAACACTAAATAACAATATACAAACAAAATTAAACTGTGATTTTTGTTAATAATAATGTTATTTATTTAATTCTAAGCCATAAATTTAAAATCGGTATTGTCACTATTTAAAATGCTAATTTTTTGATACAAACCTTATATTATTCATACAGATTACTATTTTGTTTTCTTACTAGTGGCGGTTTTCTTTTATGTCACACATCACACTTCTTATCATTCCTTTCGATTATCTCTTTACCTTTCTCAGATAAAAAAACACCTCATTTACACCATTATCATTACGATATAAAAACGGCACAAAAACAAAAAAAACCATAAAAACAAATAATTAGTGATATTCTCACAAAAATACTCAACGACGAAAAAAACAATATCTAAATAGTGTTATAGATCATGGTTAACTAAAAGTTATAGATACCCAAACAAAACTCATTGTTAAACAAAAGTTAAGCAAAGTAATTTAATTTGTCGCTAATGTTAAATAACAACAGTGAAAGTTCTGGTAAACTAACTTGAGGTAAAATAATGATCCTAGATGCCAGCTACACTTTATTAGTCGCTTGTTTGGCGCTATTGATTGGTATGTTTGTCGTTAAATACACACCATTTCTTCAAAAAAACCATATTCCTGAAGCCGTTGTCGGTGGGTTTATTGTTGCCATAATTTTATTAATCGTTGATAAAACAGTAGGTTATTCATTTACTTTCGATGCTTCACTACAAAGCATTCTAATGATCACCTTCTTCTCATCAATTGGGTTAAGTTCAGATTTTTCTCGATTAATAAAAGGAGGGAAACCTCTCGTTTTATTAACCATCGCAGTAACCATTTTGATTACCATTCAAAATACAGTAGGAATGGGAATGGCGGTTTTATTAAATGAAAGCCCATTTATTGGTTTAATTGCGGGGTCAGTGACGTTAACCGGTGGGCATGGTAATGCAGGAGCTTGGGGGCCAATACTGGCTGATAAATACGGTGTCACAGGTGCAGTTGAATTAGCGATGGCTTGCGCTACCCTCGGTTTAGTCTTAGGTGGGTTAATTGGTGGTCCTGTTGCTCGTCACTTATTGAAAAAAGTCACTATTCCAAAAGCCACTGAACTTGAAAAAGAAACAATTATTGAGGCTTTTGAACAACCTAGCGTTAAGCGGAAAATTAATGCAAATAATGTGATTGAGACCATTTCGATGTTAATTATCTGCATCGTCGCTGGTGGATATATCAGTGAATTATTTAAAGATACCGTGTTGCATTTACCTACTTTTGTGTGGTGTTTATTTGTTGGTATTATTATCCGTAATGTATTAACCCATGTATTTAAACATGAGGTTTTTGAGCCAACCGTTGATGTATTAGGCAGTGTCGCATTATCACTATTTTTAGCCATGGCATTAATGTCACTCAAATTTGGTCAATTAGCGAGTATGGCTGGGCCTGTTTTAATCATCGTTGCCGTACAAACTATGGTTATGGTGCTATTCGCTTGTTTTGTTACCTTTAAGATGATGGGTAAAGATTATGATGCTGTCGTTATTAGTGCAGGGCATTGTGGCTTTGGTATGGGGGCAACCCCTACAGCTATTGCCAATATGCAAACAGTTACCAAAGCTTTTAGCCCATCACATAAAGCCTTTTTAGTTGTTCCAATGGTTGGAGCCTTTATTGTTGATATTGCAAATAGCATCATAATTAAGATCTTTATTGAAATCGGTACTTACTTTACTTAACACGATAGTATAACTTGCGAGCCTATAACAAAAAGCTATAGGCTCGCTTCTCTGTTTCTTTTCAGTTACCCACGTTTCCCCTCAAAGACTATTGAACTTTACTGGTTCCTTTGCGCTAAGAAAAACTTGATTAGCGAAAAATAGAGTAATCGCTCACATTCATCGTAACAACGTGATGACTTATCCGGATTAATTTAAATGATTTCGCTAACATAGTGATATAGCGAAAAATAGTAGGTTTTATACAATGAAATTAAGGCATCTTGATATTTTTTATGCAGTCATGACCTGTGGGTCTTTAACTCGTGCAGCAGAAGTTTTACATATTTCACAACCAGCAGCCAGTAAAGCCTTAAAACATGCAGAGCAACAACTTGGGCTAGTGTTATTTCAGCGGATAAGAGGGAAATTGCTCCCTACTGATGAAGCCAATTTGCTGTTTGAAGAAGCCAAAGAAGTTTATCACAACTTAGAAAAGCTAAGAATTTTAGCACAAAACTTATCACGTAACCCTCAAGGTAAACTTGCTGTAGGGTGTCTCCCCAGCTTGGGGTTAAACCTCGTTCCCGAAGTAACGGCTCTGTTTATAAAAAAACATCCCAATATTAAACTGACCATAGGAACACATCACACAACAGATATTATGCAGTTATTAACTCAGCAAGACTTAGATATTGGCATAGGCTTCAACCTAAGTATTGAAGGTGGGATCACAATGCTGCCGATTGCTAATATTCCGTTGGTCTATGTAGACAGTAAACCACCATCACACTCACCTGTTTCTCTTATCGATATTGATCAACAGCGTTGGATACACCCTGGCTCAGATTCATTGGCTCAATTATTACAAGAACGCCATGAGTTTTTAGAGTCAAACATTAGCGTTCATACTTATCATATGGCAGCTGAATTCGTCCAAGCTGGGTTGGGGTGTAGCATCACCGATATTTTCTCAGCTGAGCATACCTTACCCGAATCAATGATTTACCCTCTCAAAGAAGATTTACAGCTCGCAGTCTCCGTCTTTCATCGCGCGGATAGACCATTAACGAAAGCGGCACAAAATTACGTCAATACATTGGCGTTAACTTTGGAAAAAAGGAATAAAACAGTTAACCAAAAGTTATACTCTGGTAATGAAAACTCAATTGTTTAGTTAACCTATTCACCGTTAAATAATAACTCCTTAGTGATTATTGGTTATAGAATATTATGGCTAAACATGTGGTGATTATCGGTGCCGGTGTGATTGGACTAAGTACCGCATATGCATTAATTAAAGCGGGGCAAACTGTCACGTTAATTGAGTCTGAAACAGATGTTGGAATGCACACCAGTTTTGCAAATGGTGGTCAGCTTAGTTATCGCTATGTGTCCCCACTCGCCGATGCTGGTGTGCCTTTACAAGGTTTGCGTTGGATGGGGAAAAACGACTCGCCTTTAAATTTAAAGATAACCCCGTCTGTGCACCAATGGTCTTGGTTAGCACAATTCACATTAGCTTGTAACCGAAAAACCAATAGAATCAATGGAGACCATCTTTTACGCTTATCATTATTAAGCCAAAATATGATGAATTTATGGCGTCAAAAAGGTGATTTAGGCGATTTTGCGTGGGAAAAATCAGGCAAACTGATTATCCACCGTGATTCGAAAAGCTTTCTAAAAGCCAGCGAAACCGCCGATAAACAATTCCAAAAAACATTAACACCCGCTGAAATCATCGAACTGGAACCCTCTTTAAAACATATACAGTCCCAATTAGTCGGTGCCATCTATGCCCCTGATGATGAAAGTGCTGATTGTTATTTGTTCTGTAAAAATCTCTTGCAATATTTGCAAACTCAACCGCAATTTAATCTTTGTTTACAGCAATCAGTCCAATATTTCATTAAACAAGATAACCGTATTACAGGCGTAGCGACACACCAGGGAATAATTCAAGCCGATGATTTTATTGTTTGTGCAGGTAACGGCAGTCGTGAATTATTGAAGTCGCTCAAAATTAATGTGCCAATATTAGGTCTTAAAGGGTATAGCTTAAGTGTGAAATATCCACAAACAGAAAATACAGTACCTAAAATTAACGTGACTGATTACGGAAATAAGATTGTCTATGCCAAACTTAATGACCAACTCCGTATTGCTGCCATGGTCGATATTGGATATGACACGGCTGGCTTACGCGAAAATAGAATAAAAGCGCTCAAAAAAATCATAAAAAAAACCTTTCCTGAGCTACCACAAGTTGATAGCGCCGAAAGTTGGTTTGGTTTACGTCCATCAACACCTAAAGGCCCCCCAATTTTAGGAAAAACTGCATACCACAATTTGTGGCTAAATATTGGTCACGGCAGTTTAGGTTTCACACTCGCTGCTGGTAGTGCAGAAATATTAACTAAACTTATTACAGAACAAAAATCACCTATTTCTTTAACTGGATTCACGAGGTAACTATGCCCATTAAACGTAATAACCCAAAACCACGCTTAGCTGATAGTGTTGAACATGCAGGCATTGTTTATTTATCAGGGCAGGTACCGAATGATTTAACTGGCGATATTACGCAACAAACTGAAGAAGTTTTTGCGAAAATAGATGCTTTATTAGCAGCAAGCAACAGTGATAAAACCCGTATTTTATCTGCTCAAGTTTGGATTAAAAATATGGCGAGAGACTTTTCCGCCTTTAATGCAGCATGGGAAAATTGGATGCCTGTAGAAAATAGCCCTGCGCGTGCAGCGGTTGAAGCTAATATGGCTCGTGACCAAGTACTTGTTGAGATTATGGTTATTGCTTCCCAGTCCTAATATACTTTAACTGTATACCTCGCTATCAATAAAAACAGTGAGGCCTAAAATTAAAGGCTCACTGTTTTTTCATCCAAGCCATGGTTAGGAAACTTTAGTTTTCAATATCACATGCTATTTAAGCTGTCGTCATCAACTTTTTCTTATCACATACCTGATTAGACAAATTCACCCCATTTTTATAAGCAACAATATCCGCCATAATAGCTAATGCTATCTCAGGGGGGGTTTTGCTCCCAATAGGAATACCAATAGGTGCATGAATACGCTTAATTTCATCGACTGACATACCGCCCGTCTCAACTAAACGCTCTCTTCGACGAGCGCTTGTTCTTACAGAGCCCATTGCACCAATATAGAATGCATCTGTATTTACCGCTTCCATTAATGTCAAATCATCGATCCGCGGGTCATGAGTTAATGAAACTATTGCACTATTAGGAGAACACCCCTTTTCTTCTAAATAACGGGCAGGAAATACAGGTATAGTTTCTATCTGAGAGGGAATTTGCTGCGAAAAACGTGATAACTCATCATTTCTATGATCACAAATAATCACTTCAAAGCCTAAAGTGAGTGCAAAATTAGCACAATAAGCGCCAACTGTTGAAATGCCAGCAATAATCAGTTTTGGGGGAGCTGCAATGTATAATTGAATATCGTGACCATCTCGTTCTATCTGTGTTGAAAACTCAATATCCTTTACCGTATTAATCACTCCGGGCTGCGGCAATGTCACTTTTTTGATAATTGCAGAATAACCCAATAATGCATTTTGAATTTCGATTAGATAATTAAGTGATTTTTCATTATTTGGTAAATATTCTATTAAAACATCTAAACTCCCCTCACAGGGTAAATTTACTTTGGCTTCGATGCCACCTCGCCCATAACGTACGACTTGGCTGCTATCCGTATATTCAGTCTGTTTAATTCGTTGAATAAAGTCTTCCTCAATACAACCTCCAGAAAGCGAGCCTGAATACTGACCATCACTTCTTGCAACCAAAAGAGAACCAGGGCTTCTAGGTGAAGAGCCATAAGTATTCAATACGGTACATAGCCAGATAGGCCCTTCTTTTATCCAAACAACCGCTTGAGAGATAACAGAAACATCTTCACGCAACATATTTGCTCCCTATTTGTTATCAAAACTTGGATAGTCAATGTCCTTAATAACATTTTTATCATTTATATCCATTTCATAAACAACATTATGGTGTAATAGCGATTTTGCACCTTCATCCCCCGTCAATCTAATTAAATCTAAATAGTATTTAGCAGATATCCCCACAGGATGACCAGGGCACCCCTGATATATAGGTCTTACTAATGAATGATATTTTAATTCATTAGCTACACATACAAATAACTCACTATTTATATATGGCATATCCGCCAAATGAATCAACCACCCATCTAAGTGCCATGTTTCTTTAACACCTAATGCGATAGAATCACCCAGCCCATCACTATTTAACAATGAAAATGAAATGTTAAACTGTAAGCAATTATTAATAACATCAACATTATTTGGGCGAGTAACCACATGAATCGGAAGCCCACTACCCATTGAATTATATAAAGTTTTCTCAAAAACTGTTTGCTTATCAAGCACGAGATTTAATTTACTTCCTTTACCTCCAGCCTTTTGAAAACGTTCACTTTTTCCTGCTGCTAATATTAAAATGCCAATATTCATAGGTTACGTTATGTGTATATATATTTATTGCGTATCTCATAGATAAGGTATATTCAATAAGATAACAAGCTTTAGTTTTCATTAATTTGCTAATTATTAGTAGTTGAACAATAGTTAAATGGATATAGAATAAATATCAATGCAATTATAAAAATAAAAACACTGATACAGTAAAAATAAGTGTAAGGGTGTATTATGAGCAAAAGCAATGTCGAACTCTCCCGCAGACACTTTCTAAAATGTGCCGTTATTGCTGGGATATCTGTTTATTTAGCGCCTTTGTATAGCCGTGCCTTTGACGTGCTATTCGAGGAAAAAATCCTTCAATCTCCAGATTGGAATCCCATAGATAAGCAAATAAAATTTCGAATTGATGGTTTTTCCAAAGTTCAAGGAGAAAAAGTATTTGCTCGAGATATACGCGCTCGCGATATCCCTCACTGGCCCAAAAAACAGGGTCATGCATTTCTACTTCGAGTTACTCAAGCCGATAAAATCTATCAAGGTTTTGACCTCAGTCGTCTTAAAGATGGGTTAATGCCTGATCGCCTTGTGACGGCAGCAGATTTAGAAAAAGATGGTGTCGCCTTCCCTGACTTTTATGGTGATGACATGTTGTTACCTACAGGGAAAACCCCCGCATATCTAGGTCAAGCGGTCGCTTTATTGATTTATCATGACTTCGCTAGATTTAACTTCGCGAAAGAAACGCTAAAATTCCGTGATGATATCATTCAATATGGCGCTTATACTGGCCCTCTCGAACGCAATCCTTGGGGAACTTACCGCGGTGTAAGAATTGGCGGAGAAACGCCTTATTCACCAGATGTATACTCTAGTCTAAAAGACATGCCAATTTCCCCTATCGGGATGAAAAAACATCTACCAGTTTGGCCCGAAGGGCGTGAAGGCGGAAAACTGGACGAAGAAGGCATGTTTTATGCTGATGAACTCGCCAAGCAGTTAGAAAACCCACCTGAAGATTGGCTAATTATTAAACGTAACTATTTCTCACAATCTATTGATACTGCAGCACTTGAGCCAGATAATGCTAATGGTTGGTATGATGCAAAAAACCAATCATTCCATTTAGTTATTCCAACTCAATCTCCTCAAGAAGTCGCAGCTTCGCTACCTGAGATGTTGGCAAAATCAAAATTTCCGATTAAACAAATTTTCTTACATCCTTGTTTTACCGTGGGTTATGGTTCCAAAGACCATGCACCATTTCCATACTATGGTGCTATGGCAACACTCTATGGTGATGGTGTACCAATTCGGTTAGCCAATGACCGCTATGAGCAATTTCAATCCAGTATTAAACGCCATGCTTTTGATATGGATTACACGTTAGCCGTTAATAAAAAAACCCACAAAATCGAAGCGTTTTCTGCATCATTCATTGGCGATGGTGGCGGGCGCTGTAACTTTACCCCTTCGGTTGTTATGGTCGGGGCAACTGGCGCCCAAGCAATCTACTACGTCCCTCGTAGTGATCTCTCAGCAGTCGGGATTGCGTCAAGGGCTGTAGATGCTGGCTCAGCTCGTGGCTATGGGACTTTGCAAGCAATGGCTGCCACCGATATGTTGATGGAAGAAGCCGCAAAATTACTGAATGCAGACCCTATAGAGTTTCGAATGAAAAACCTGATTAAATCAGGTATGAAAAATACCCAAGGCGCTATCCCTGGCGGCGCAATTCGTGCCGATGAAGTGCTATCCCGTTGCGCTGAGCACCCCATGTGGCTAGAAAGAGCCAAACGTAAAGCCGACTTTGAAGCAAAAAATAGTGGAAAACTATTTGGCACAGGTATTTCATGCGTACAAAAAGACTTTGGTACAGGAGCTGAATCTTCATTTGCCCGCGTCGAGCTAACTCCTGAAGGTAAAATTGCTATCTATCACAGTGGAGCGGAAATTGGCACAGGTATGTCAACCTCTCAGTCGGTGGTTTGCGCTAAATGGCTAGGTAAACCTGCAGAAGAAGCTCATTTTTCTGTCGTTGATTGGTCTGTATTACCGATGGTTTCGAGTGGTAATCCATTCGCTATGTCACAAGAAGAACAGGAACGCTTAGCACAGAACCCTCTTTGGACACCTAATTATTGTTCACCAGCAAGTGCGAGTAATTCCGCTTATTACTTCACTCAAAGTACGAATGAAGCCGCTCGATTAATATTCGAATATGGTTTATGGCCTGCTGCGATGTCTATTTGGCAAGAAGGTATTGGTAATGGACAAGCCGCTCCTCTCGTTGTTCGACGTGAAGATGCGCGTTGGGTTGAAAATGGCTTAACCGCTAATGGATTAGAAGTACTGAGTTTATCTCGCTTAGTTGAACGAACTTTCCAAATGGGTGGGGTTACAGGCGCCGTTTGCCACGTATTTAACCGCTGGCAATGGGCTGAAGCTGACTTCAAAATTAATGGTGAGACACGTCGTTTATACATTGATGGTCTTTCTTTACGCTTTGCAGATCAAGATTACCAAGTTTGGCATCGTGAAAAAGCCTATTATCCTGACACACAACGTAATAATGCAGGTGTCACCTACTACAGTGCTGTTGCTACACTTTCTGAGCTCTCAATTGATAAGGCAACGGGGCATGTTGAACTTCTAGATCATCATACTGTTGTTGAATGTGGCAACCTTATTGTACCTCAGCTTGTCTCAGGGCAGATCCAAGGTGGACTCGCGATGGGGATAGGCCACGCATTACACGAATATTTACCTCTCTATGAAGATGGACCGGGTAACGGAACATGGAATTTCAACCGTTATCATATGCCGTTAGCCAGTGATGTTGCCGTCTGGAAGCAGACAAATGAAATCCTACCGGGGCTTTCAGAAACAGATCCCCCTAAAGGTGTCGCAGAGGTCGTAATGATCCCTGTCGTTTCATCCATCGTTAACGCCATTGCTGACGCAACAGGACATCACTTCCTGCGCCTGCCAGTTCGCCCTGAAGACATCATAGAGGTAATATCATGAGCATAAATTTCCTTCCTCTCACCCTAACTATCAATGGCCAATCCTATGGACCGATAGATGTCCCTGCTGGCCTAATGATGATTGATTTCTTACATGAATACCTAGACCTAACGGGCTCAAGGCTCGGCTGTGGGCAAGGTATTTGTCACGCTTGTGTCGTGATATTAGACAACCCATCCGGTACAAGTGAAGAAATACGAACCTGCATCACAGGGGCTCATTTTTTTAATAATAAAAGTATTCGCACAATTGAAGGCGCTGCAACTAAAGAAGAAAACGGCGACATTACTTTATCCCCAGTGCAACAAGCTTTTGTTGAACACTTTAGTTTTCAATGCGGTTATTGCACCCCCGGCTTTGTTAATGCTGCAACTATTTTTATTGAGCAACTGCAGAAAAACCCAATTGCCGAAGAAGATTTAGAAGAAGCGATTAAACAAGCCCTTAATAATCATATCTGCCGCTGTACCGGTTATGTGCGTTATTACGAAGCCGTACGCGATGTGGTCCTCAGTACTCCAGGGTTACTCAAGGAGGCCATAAAATGATTAAACGCATTCTATTATGGCTTATAGCCATCATTGTTATCGTTTGGGCTGTGCTGTATTGGTACGAAAGCCGTACATTAGATGGCCCAGTGCAAAAAGTTACCGCGACAGCACAAGAAATCGAACGAGGCCATTACCTTACCCTTGCGAGTGACTGCGCTGCATGCCATACAAGTGCCAATGGCGCACCACTGGCAGGCGGTTTCCCTCTGGATACGCCATTCGGGACAATTTACAGCAGTAACTTAACGCCATCCGCTGATTTCGGTATTGGTCGTTGGACAAAAGACGAGTTCTATACCGCTTTGACTCAGGGTATTTCTCCCCCTAGCAAGCACCTTTATCCGGCCATGCCTTATACCTCTTATAAAGGAATAACGCGTGAAGATTCTGATGCTATTTACAGCTACCTCATGAGCCAACCTGCTGTCGATGTCGCTCCTCCTGAGAACGAACTGCCCTTTCCACTAAACCAACGTATGGCAATGATTGGCTGGAATTTATTGTTTTTTAACGATAAGCCCCTACCAAATAGTTCACAAGGTAGCTCTCCTGAATGGTTGCGAGGAAAGTATTTAGTCAATGTGTTAGAGCACTGCGCTGAATGTCATACTCCAAGAGGAAAACTTGGTGAAATGGATTTAGATAACTTTATGAAAGGTGGGTCTTTAGGCCGTTTTATGGCGCCAGATATTACACCTGAAGCTCTCGCAGCTCGCGGTTGGACAACAAAGGACTTGCAACAATTTTTTATGACCGGTATCGCTCCGCAAGGGTCTGCTTTCAGTGATATGCACCCGGTGATTTATCTTAGCTCACAACATCTCACACCTGAAGATAACAAAGCCATTGCGACCTATTTAATGGGCGACAACCCCCCCGCAACTTCACCATTAAATATAGGTGAGGGTTCTCCACAGGGCCACCAAATTTACTTGGAAACTTGCTCTGGCTGCCATTCATACGATGGAGAAGGAAAACCTAATGTCGCTGTTGCGCTAAAAGGTAATTCAACGCTTCGTGATGTAGATAGTACTAATTTAATTAATACCATTTTGGATGGTTTACCTGAACAACCATTCCCAAATAACCAAAACATGCAAAGTATGCCTGGATTTGCAGGCCAACTTACAGATGAGCAAATCAGTGATTTGGTAAATTTCCTTCGGGTCCAATGGGGGGGACAACCCGCAGATGTCACCCCAGATAAAATTAAAGCATTACGTCAGTAACAACTAAAAAGCAGCTATCGAGCTTGTAGCAATATTAACAAGCTCGATAGTTCGCCACCAAATCAGCGCATAACAACTGATTCTATATCATTAAATACATGTTGATTTTATGTATTTATTAATAATATTTCATTTGATTTAATTAAATCATACCCTGATAAAACTCAGTGACTTTATTCAATACTGTCATATTAAGATGACTCTAACAATATTATTCACTTTCTTGAATAAATCCCTTTACTCATTCTTGATATACCTCTATAGATAACCTTACTATTTACATAATTTCTTATCTAACTTACTGAGCAATCTGATATTAATCATCAATTTTAGAATAGATATCATCGAAACAAAATAATATTACTATTAACAATTAAGATGAATTATTTATCTCCATCACTAATAAAATCTCCTAAGAATATAATCAGGGAGCACTAAATGTCGGGACAAATTTCTAGACGCAATTTTATCAAACTCGGAACCATTGCAGGTATTGCTGTTATGGTCGGTAAATTACCTTTTGCTAGTGCAATGGAGCTTGATTCAGATTCTCCCCCAACAGATTGGATCGGTCAAAATGGTAAAGCTCGTTTTCGTTGGGACGGTGTGGAGAAGGTAACAGGACGCAAAAACTTTGCACGCGATTACCGAGCAAAAGATATTCCTGGCTGGCCTAAAAAACAAAGTTATGCCTTTATGTTAAAAGCAACAGAAGCGAATAAAACCTTTGAAGGCATCGACATTTCAATGCTAGGGCCAAATCTACAACCCGATAAAATTGTTTTGCAAGAAGACCTTATACGAGATGGTTTAAATATTCCTCAAGATACTAGTATGGGAAAAGGGTTCTATGGCACCAATATTTTAGTCCCTCTTGGTGAGACGCCCCCTATTATCGGCCACCCTGTTGCCATCTTAATTTATCAGGATTTTGATCATTTTAGTGCTGCACAACGAATGCTACGGTTTGCAACGAACACGGTAAAATACGGTGCCGTCACCGGCCCCAAACCGCCAGCTAACTATGGAGCAGCCCGTTACGTTCGCATTGGGGGTGAAACACCACTTTCCCCTTCCATTTTTTCTCCTTACCAAGATTCAGGAATTAAAGGCGGTTTTGATGGTAATACCCCCATTTGGCCCCCTTATGACCCTAAACATGCACTAACCATTCCACCTGTCATTCGAAAAGATCGCGGGGGTGGTTTTATTCAAGCCTTACACCAAGCAGAAAAACACCCCGATAAACAAGAAAAAGCCATGGATTACGCACGGCAAATTGAGCAAGAGGTCGAAGCTGCAAAACAGGACCCCAATAAATTTGTCATTGAACGCCACGGTTTTTCTCAGTCTATCGACCCCTGTGCTATGGAGCCAGATAACTGTAACACTTGGTATGATGCACAAACCAAAACACTGCATATTTTAACCGCGACACAATCACCTGCTGGTGTAGTAAATGCAGCAGCAGAGTTATCTAAAAACAATAAACACTTTTCAGTCGAGAATATTGTGCTATTAACTGGCTCTACGGTAGGTTATGGCTCAAAAGACTATTCGGTTTTCCCGTTCTATTCTATGGTGGCAAGTTTCTATGCCGATGGGCTACCAGTACGTATGGCAAACGACCGCTATGAACAATTTCAAATGGGGATGAAACGCCATTCCATTGAAATGGATGTCACCATTGTGGGTGATAAAAAAACGGGTAAATTTGATGTATTAAAAGGTACTTATAACTGTAATGGCGGAGGTCGTGAAAACCTTTCCGTTGCCGTATCTCACGTTGCTGTCCGTGGAGCCCAATCGATTTATTATTTCCCTAAATCGGACTTAACAGCCTTAGCAATGGCGACCCCTGCAGTTGAAGCCGGCTCTATGCGTGGTTTTGGGTCATTACAATCTATGGCGGTCACCGAGTTAATGGTCGATGAAATCGCCCATGATCTTAACATTGACCCTATCGAGTTACGCCGCCGTAACGCTATTTTAGAAGGTTATCCAAATACTCAAGGTGGTGTTATTGCAGGCGATCCTCGCAATGTAGAAATGTTAAACCTAGCAGAAAACCACCCAATTTGGGTCGAACGTAATAAAAATAAAGCAGAATATGAAGCAAAAAACCCGGGGAAACTCTACGGTGTTGGTTTTGCTCAAGTACAACAAGTTTACGGCTCAAGTGGCGTTCCTACTATCCTCTCCCTAGAATTTGACGCCAATGGCAAACTCACCATGCGCCATTGTATGCAAGAAATTGGTACTGGCGGCACAACCGCACAACAAGTGATGGTATGGCAGGCGCTGAGTAAAGCCCCTGATGTTGTCGAGTTTGGCGTCACTGAATTTGAGGAGTTACCCCTTAAAACCAGTTGGGCAGACCAGAAAAAACAAGATGAGTTATCTAAAACTGATCCTTATTGGACGCCCGCTCTTATCCCTGATATGAGCTCATCTAGTGGCGTTTACTACATTGGTTTCGGTACTCGCCAAGCCGGGCATTTTCTATTGGAAAACACACTCTGGCCTGCCGCAAAAAGTATTTGGAGTGAAGGTCCTGGTGGTGGAGCTTTCAATGGCTTAAATGTCGAATTCGCAGATATCCGAGTAGGGCCTGAAGGTATTGGCGGCGGAGGCATGAAACCAATTCCCTTCGACAAACTTGCAAAAAGAGCCCATGAAATGGGGTTAATTACAGGCGTCGCCGTACATGGATACTCAAGCTGGCAATGGGCTCGTGCAGAATTTGATATTCCTACTGTTGGCTTAAAAAACCTCCCTCTTGATGCGATATCTGTACGTTATGGTGATGGTGCATCACAAAAATTGAAAAAACAAATGACAACAGGCGGTTATCATTTCATTAAACGTAATATTGCCTACTACCCGCCGACACAGCGCGCAAAAGCCGACCCGACTACAGTGACGCCCGCATCCTGTTTAGTTGAGCTCAATGTCAATACCATGACTGGCGAAGTCGAGATCATGCGTCACCATATGATTATGGACCCCGGCACTATGATTGTACCTGAATTAGTATCTGGGCAAATCCAAGGTGGCACCGCAATGGGGATTGGTCACGCATTAATGGAAGAGCTCCCGTTATATGAAGATGGCCCCGGTAATGGAACATGGAATTTTAACCGCTATGTTCTGCCTCGAGCTAAAGATGTCGCCGTATGGCAGCAAACCATTGATTACTTACCGCCCCTTTCTGAGACCTCACCACCAAAAGGTATGGCTGAACTTGGAATGATCCCCATCTTACCAGCGACTAGTAATGCATTAACCCACGCTACAGGCAAGCGTTTCTACGAATTCCCGATTACGGTTGATAAAATTAAAAAGGCCCTCTCATGAATATCAAAAATGCCGTTCCGATTATTGAGCGCAAGCCATTAACACTGACCATTAACGGCAAAAAAATTGGTCCTATTGATGTCCCTGTTGGTATGCCAATGATTGAATTTTTACATGAATATTTAGACCTCACTGGTACTCACTTCGGCTGTGGGCAAGGGATCTGCCACGCTTGCACCATCATGGAAATTCAACCCGATGGCTCAACGATTGAAAGCCGCACCTGCATCTTTGGTGCTCATTACTTTAATCATAAAAATATTGTCACCATCGAGGGGCAAGCTAAACTTGATGAACAAGGCAACGTCATTGAATTAACACCAATCCAGCAAGCCTTTATCGAAAACTTCTCTTTCCAATGTGGGTATTGTGCCCCTGGTTTTGTCACTGGCGCGACGGTATTTCTTGATAAGCTCAAGAAACACCCAATTAAACGCGCAGAGCTAGAACATGCAATAGAAGAAGCTCTCAACGAACATATTTGCCGTTGTACCGGCTATGTACGTTATTATGAAGCGGTGAGAAAAGTTGCTCTCGACACCCCCGGCTGTGTAATAGACTAAGGGGAAAGACAATGACTAAATCTAGCTCCATACGTAAAACGTTCTATATCATCATCGTAATATTCATAGCGCTTATTCTTGCTATCCTATTCGGTGCATTTCGAACCTCAAGTATCGCAACTAATATCGATAAACCACTGACCTCAGAAGAAATCGCAAAATTACTGCCTAGAGGCCAAGAATTGGCAACAGCAGGAGACTGTTTTGGTTGTCATTCTTTGCCTGAGGGGCCGCTAGCGGCAGGAGGACGAGCCATTGAAACGCCATTTGGGACCATTTATTCCACCAATATCACCCCCGACAAACAATTCGGCATCGGTAACTATACGCGTGCCGATTTCCATCGAGCATTAAAAGACGGTATTGGCAAAGAAAGAGGGAACCTCTATCCTGCGATGCCTTTTGTCTTTACACATATGACAACATCAGAAGATATTGATGCCTTATATGCTTATGTGATGTCACTTCCTCCCATGGCGGTGCCAAACAAAGAAAATACAGGGGTTTTTGTCCTCCCAGTTCGTCCGTTTATGAACTTTTGGACACTACTGAACTTCCCGAAACGAAATGCACCACATGACCCGCAACGTTCTGCCGAATGGAACCGCGGCGCTTATCTTGTCGAAGGGTTAGCTCACTGTGGCGCCTGTCATTCACCACGTAACCTTATGATGGGCGTAGAGTTTTCACGTTCACTTCAAGGTGGAGAGGAAGCAGGTTTGGCAATTCCTAATATTACTGCCGCAGCACTGTCTAAGCATGGTTATGATACTGCCTCACTAAGCCAATTTTTACTCACAGGTAACGCACCACAAGGCTCTGCTTTTGCAGATATGAGCACTGTCACACACTTTTCCACTAGTCAGATGAAAAAAAGTGATGTCGATGATATGGCTATTTATTTAATGACCGATAAACAAGGAAAAGTACTTGGCAAAAAAGAGCCGCCAGCTCCACTTCCCGAAGCTAATAGCCAACAAATGGCTGATACCGCAGGGACTATGGAGCAAGGGCATCTGATGTATATGTCGACCTGCGCAGGCTGTCACGGCATCACAGGGGAAGGCGTTCCTAATGGCATTCCAGCCTTAAAAGGTAACGCTATTTTAGCAATGGATAGCCCCGAGACTTTTATAAGTGTGGTATTAACCGGTATCCCGACAACAACGTTCCCTAATGGCCAACGTATGTACGCCATGCCAAGTTTTGCAGATGATTTAACATCACAAGAGATAGCCGATTTAATTTCATGGGCGCGAGCCGAATGGGGAGGACAAAGTACCCCTGTTACCGTTGAGCAAGTTGAAAAGCTGAAAAAGGCAGCGCAATAACCAACAAAGCCCCTTAATACGAACTTAAGGGGCTCAAATTGCCAGTCATAAGGGTGAATTCCCATATTGGATACATTTCTTATCTTGTTTATCGCAACCATGACGAAAGCAATTTACTGCCATATGCATAAAAAACTTAAGGCACCCCGATAAGAACAACCTTTATGGGTTAAGCGCTTCAATTCGTGAGTAAGTTAGCTGCACTTTACACGCTAGCATTACATCCCCCATTCCGGTTCCACCGAGTAATGCATCTGCCTGACGTTGGCACTCACTAACTCTAAATGCAAGGAAATCATCCTGCGATTTTTTTAATGATGTAATCGCCTGTGTCGTCGCAGATGAATTCAACTGTTTTAGATGTGTTTCATTGTCGGTAAGTGCTTGCTTCATTAGCTCATCGGCTTTATCTAATTTACTTTGCAAACAAGCTTGAACCGCAGTTCGTGGAGCATCTGCAATTTGCTCATAGCATTCTTTGAGAGGGCCCTCTGTGACTTTAGTATCTGGGGTAGCATCAGCATAAGAGAATGCCGGTATAGCAATTGCCGTAGCGATAATTAGCGCTTTTGATGTGCTAAATTTCATGAAAACCTCTCAATTCGTATATGAATTAACTTTTTAACCCATTCTAATATTAAGGTCTACACAAGTACCTGATTTATGGATTAGTCTTAGTTATTTTTGTGAACCTATATTTAAGCGATTCTTCGTAATAAATCCATTCTGGATAAAGGTCAGCGCCCATCCATAACCAGTTGATTAACATTAATAAAAAAATATTAACTGAGATTTATCGTCTACAAATAACCATATACATTAAATTAATTTAGCTAGCAAAGCTAACTCCTTCCTCTAATATAATTCTAAACTAAATTGTTCTTGAATATAAAACAATCATAAGATATTCACCGGATCAACATCCCGAGAGAATACACACATTTCAGAGCTTTTATTTCCCTATACTGTTGCCCCTGCTCATAACCACGTCATACTATAGCGAATTATGCGACATGTACTTTTATCTACACTCATTTATTACGATCTGTGGTATTTTATTACCTGAATACAATCTTCGAATAAACTCACAGAATTTAGTTAACTCAATACGTTAGAACAGACAATATTATGACTGATAAGCAAAGTTTCGAATCCCACACCCCCATGATGCAGCAGTATTTAAAACTAAAAGCACAACATTCAGACATACTGCTGTTTTATCGTATGGGTGATTTTTACGAACTCTTCTTCGATGATGCAAAAAAAGCCTCTCAATTATTGGACATCTCGCTCACTAAACGCGGGCAATCTGCGGGGCAACCTATACCAATGGCTGGGGTTCCTCACCATGCCGCCGAAGGCTACTTAGCCAAATTGGTGCAAATGGGTGAGTCTGTCGCAATTTGCGAACAAATTGGCGACCCAGCAACAAGCAAAGGGCCGGTAGAGCGCCAAGTCGTACGCATTGTCACCCCCGGCACCATTACTGATGAAGCTCTTTTAAATGAGCGGCAAGACAACTTACTGGCCGCGGTTTGGCAAGACCCACAAGGTTTTGGTTATGCCACTTTAGATATTACCTCTGGGCGTTTTATTATTAGCGAAATTGCCGACGAAGAAGCACTGCAAGCTGAACTTCAGCGCACTCGCCCTGCTGAGTTACTGTACCCAGAAGACTTCGCTAGCATGTCACTTATTGAACATAATAAAGGGTTACGTCGTCGCCCATTATGGGAATATGAACTCGATACGGCAAAACAGCAGCTTGGCTTACAGTTTGGTACCAAAGACTTAGTCGGGTTTGGCGTCGAAAATGCCCACAAAGCCCTTCGTGCAGCAGGCTGTTTACTGCAATATGTGAAAGATACACAACGTACTTCGTTACCCCACATTCGCAGTATTGTGATGGAAAAACAAAATGATAATGTCATTTTGGATGCAGCAACTCGTCGAAATTTAGAGATCACACAAAACCTAGCCGGCGGTACAGAAAATACCCTTGCCGCAATTTTAGATATGTGTGTCACCCCAATGGGTAGCCGCATGTTAAAACGCTGGCTGCATACACCTTTAAGAAACATTCAAGTCTTGAATAACCGCCAGCAAGCTATTGGGGCTCTACAGGAATGTGGTTTTGAACTGCAACCTTTTTTACGTCAAATTGGGGATTTAGAACGTGTATTGGCCCGTCTTGCGTTACGTTCTGCACGGCCTCGTGACTTAACGCGCATGCGCCATGCTTTCCAACAATACCAAGATATTCATCAAATCTTGGGGCAATCCAATAGCGCCTACTTGCAAGATTTACAACAACGGATTGGCCAATTTGACGAACTACAAGCGTTACTTGAAAGAGCCATTATCGATGCTCCGCCAGTCTTAGTTCGTGATGGCGGCGTCATCGCCCCAGGGTATAACAGTGAACTCGATGAATGGCGTGCACTCGCAGATGGTGCTACAGATTACCTAGATAAACTGGAAATTCGCGAAAGGGAAAAACTGGGGATAGACACACTTAAAGTTGGTTATAACGCGGTGCACGGGTACTATATCCAAGTCAGCCGAGGTCAAAGCCACCTAACTCCAATCCACTATGTTCGTCGTCAAACCCTAAAAAATGCAGAACGCTATATTATTCCTGAATTAAAAGAATATGAAGATAAAGTACTGACATCAAAAGGGAAAGCGTTAGCAATTGAAAAAGCATTATATGATGAGCTATTTGATATGTTACTTCCTCATCTTGCTGAATTACAAACCAGTGCAGAAGCACTAGCTGAGCTAGACGTATTAGCAAACCTTGCTGAACGCGCAGATACTTTAGGCTATGCTTGCCCACAACTCACTGAAAAAGCAGGTATTCAGATTACTGAAGGCCGCCACCCAGTTGTTGAGCAAGTACTGAGTGAACCCTTTATATCTAACCCTCTATCACTGTCACCGCAGCGTCGCCTACTGATCATCACAGGGCCAAATATGGGTGGTAAAAGTACTTATATGCGCCAAACTGCATTGATCACATTGCTAGCCTATATCGGTAGCTTTGTGCCTGCGAGTAAAGCGGTTATTGGTCCAATTGACCGGATCTTTACCCGTGTTGGGGCTTCCGATGACCTTGCTTCTGGCCGCTCAACCTTCATGGTTGAAATGACTGAAACAGCGAATATTCTCCATAATGCAACTGAACATAGTTTAGTATTAATGGATGAAATAGGACGAGGGACTTCCACCTATGATGGGCTTTCACTCGCTTGGGCTTGTGCTGAAAACTTAGTGAATAAAATCAAAGCAATGACATTATTTGCTACCCACTATTTTGAGTTAACTACACTGCCAGAAAAGCTCGAAGGTGCTGTCAACATCCACCTTGATGCCATTGAACACGGTGATACTATTGCCTTTATGCATAATGTCCAAGATGGTGCCGCCAGTAAAAGTTATGGCCTAGCAGTAGCCTCTCTTGCTGGTGTTCCTAAGGATGTCATCAAGCGAGCTAAACAGAAATTGAAAGAACTTGAGGTTATCTCCAATAATGCCAATACCAGCCATGTTGATAGTGCGCAACTTAGCTTCTTAACCACAGAAGAAGCCGAGCCCTCACCCGCACTAGCGGCATTAGACAGTATTGACCCGGATAAACTCACACCTCGCCAAGCCCTTGATTGGATTTATCGTTTAAAGGACATGAATATATAACATGAATGAGTATCAACAATTACTGGCGCCAATCCGCCAGTTTTTGCAATGTGAAACACCCGATGCTTGGGTGCAAAAAGCATGTTTACCTGAAAGCTTACCCATTATTTTAAAAGACCACCTATTATGCGAACTAAAAGCCGCGCAAAGTGCCATGTTTTTAATTCGCAAATATGCGGTAGATAAGCAAAGTGCTACTGTATTACTTGAATGGTTTAAACCCTATGAAGCATTCGCTTATGATCGAATTGGCGATATATATACGTTAAAAAATAAAAACCAAATTTCCAAGCAAATACTCGCGAAAAAACAATCGCCTTATAGCCAAGACTTAATTGATAAAATGGTATTGCTTATCAAAGAAGAGCTTCACCATTTTTATCAAGTTCTTGAAATTATGCACCAAAGGAATATTCCCTATGATGGGATAACCGCAGGGCGTTATGCAAAAAGCTTATTTAGCTATATTAGCCCTCATGACCCTAAAACCTTGGTTGATAAACTCATTATTGGTGCTTATATTGAAGCCCGTTCATGTGAACGCTTTGCGAAACTGGCACCTTATTTAGATGAGCAACTGGCTAACTTTTATATTTCATTATTGCGTTCTGAGGCACGTCATTACCAAGATTATTTACACTTAGCGCAATTAATTAGCAAACAGGATATCACTGAACGTATTAATTACTTTGGTATTATTGAAGCTGAACTAATTTCTACCCCTGATGATGATTTTAAGTTTCATAGTGGTGTACCAATCACTTTAACTCGTGCATATTGATATAAAAAAATCCCTATAAACTTTCATCTATAGGGATTTTGAATAACTAACCTAGTTAGTGCTCTACATGTTGAATAATGCTTCTAATGTCAGCTCTTCACCATGTAAAATATCTTTTAACCGCCTTAAACCTTCGACTTGGATCTGACGAACCCTTTCTCGAGTGAGCCCAATTTCGCGCCCAACCTCTTCCAGAGTTTCTGCTTCATAACCTAAAAGCCCAAAACGTCGTGCTAAAACCTCCCTTTGTTTTGGGTTCAATTCAAATAACCATTTAACAATATTCTCTTTTAAATCATTATCTTGAATTGTATTTTCTGGACCTGAATCATTATCATCAGACAATACCTCAAGCAAAGATTTTTCTGAATCCCCTGCAATTGGAGTGTCAACAGACGTAATACGTTCATTTAAGCGCAACATCCGGCTGACATCTTCGACAGGTTTATCTAACTGTTCAGCGATTTCTTCAGGGCTTGGCTCATGGTCCAGCTTTTGGGCTAATTCACGTGCAGTACGAAGGTAAATATTGAGTTCTTTAACGATATGAATAGGAAGGCGAATTGTACGAGTTTGGTTCATGATAGCACGTTCTATCGTTTGACGTATCCACCATGTTGCATACGTCGAAAATCGAAACCCTTTTTCAGGATCGAATTTCTCAACAGCACGGATTAACCCAAGATTCCCTTCCTCGATCAAGTCGAGTAAAGCAAGACCTCGATTATTATAACGGCGAGATATTTTTACAACTAAACGAAGATTACTTTCAATCATGCGTTGACGCGACGCAAGATCACCGCGCAATGCACGCCTTGCATAAAAGACTTCTTCTTCAGCTGTAAGGAGCGGTGAGAATCCAATTTCACTGAGATAAATTTGGGTGGCATCCAGAACACGTTGGTTTGTGTTCTGGAGTAAATCCATTTCTTCATCCTGCTCTGAAACTAGATCCTCTTCTTTAAACTGACTCTCATCAAATGCATCATCTAAATTGCTTTCGTCGAGGTCATTATATAACTCGTTAACTTTCAGCGAACTTTGGCTCATCAGTGACTCCTACCCTTGATAATGCGGACAGAATGTCAAAGCATTCCGCCCAGTTTATCGCTGCGGCAAATAGCGCAACGGGTTTACTGATTTTCCCTTGTAACGAATTTCAAAGTGTAATCTAACCGAACTTGTTCCAGTACTACCCATGGTGGCTATTTTTTGACCTTCAGTGACATCCTGTTGATCACGCACAAGCAACGTATCGTTGTGTGCATAGGCACTCAAGTAGTCATCGTTATGTTTTATAATTATTAGATTTCCATATCCACGCAAAGCATTACCTGCGTAAACGACTTTTCCTGGAGCAGCAGCAAGTACAGCTTGACCACGAGAACCTGCAATATCTATCCCTTTGTTCCCGCCTTGAGCATCTGAGAAACTTTCAATCATTTTCCCATCTGCCGGCCAACGCCATTTTATTGACGAATTATTTGTACTACTAGCTGCGGTTGAAGCAGTTGTGGTCGTCGGAGCTGTTGTCGTCGTTGAAACTTGCGTTGCAGGTTTCTTATTATTAGGCAACATCTTACCCGTAGTTTGACCACCACTATTTTCAGGATACGCATTAGTTGTTCGAAGATCAACCGGTTGCTGATGACTATTTGATGAATTTGAGGCTAATTGAGTGCTCGAGTTCACATTTGTGTTACCAATATTAATAACTTGCCCTACATTTAAGCTGTATGGCTCAGGAATATTGTTTCGAGATGCTAACTCACGGAAATCATTACCCGTTATATAAGCAATGTAAAATAGCGTATCACCGCGCTGAACAGTATAACTATTACCGCTATAACTGCCTTTTGGTATATTGCCGTAGTCACGGTTATACACAATACGCCCTTCTCCATTGGTCGTAACAGGCCCTGAAGATGAAGTACGACTAACCGGTTGTGTATTGGTATTACTTGATAAATTTGGGCGTGCAGACGGCATTGCCGTACTCACCCCCGTATTTGATGACGATACGGGTGCCACTCTTTGCGTCGTTGGCTGGCGAGATTGGCTATCATTCACACTGGAAATAGGTGCTGCCGTATGATAAGGCGTGGAACAGCCTGCCAATAGTGCTCCGCTAAATGAAAAGATGACTGCCCATCGAATTCTGCTTATAGGGCTAACAATTTTCATGCTTCTTCTCCCGTGAAGAAAAATCTGACGTGACAATGCAAAATAATGTCAGTAATAGAGATACCATAAAATATTTCACTTATTAAAACAGAAATACAAAATAGTGAACAAGTTAAATATATCAAAAATATAACAATTTGAGATTATGACTCAATAGTTTGAGCCTATTATCCAATTTAAGAGGGTTAAACTATCATATTTAGAATAGTTTTACTGCTATTTGAGTTAATGAAGTATTCGCAATAGTATTTATGTAGACTAATGATACAAAATTACCCAGTGCGGTGATGGATAAATACCATTGCAAATAGATTAAAGAAGGTCACCCGCAACTAATGGAACAAAACGCACTTTCTCGATGACATTAGCATGGTAATCATTACCACGACGGGTAATGAGCTTTAAAGATTGTTCTTTATCTCCAACAGGTAAAACCATCCGCCCACCATCTTTCAATTGCTCCAGTAACATGGTTGGCACTTCAGTCGGCGCAGCTGTCACAATGATAGCATCGAAAGGGCCCTTTGATTGCCACCCTTCCCAACCATCACCATGGCGAGTTGACACATTATGTAAATCAAGCTGTTTTAAACGCCGCTTTGCGGACCATTGCAAACTTTTCACTCGTTCAACAGAGAAAACATGCTCAACTAAATGAGCAAGTACTGCCGTTTGATAGCCAGACCCTGTCCCTATTTCAAGCACCTTGTCATTCGGTGACAAAGACAGCAAGGCGGTCATTTTAGCCACTATGTATGGTTGCGAAATAGTCTGACCATAGCCTATCGGCAATGGAATATTATCGTAGGCTTTATGTGAAAGAGCTTCATCCACAAAGCGTTCTCGAGGCACGAGTGAAATTGCGTCTAATAGGCGCTCATCGTGAATTCCCTGTTGGCGTAATTGAGCCAAAAGATCTTTCATGAGCCCTGTTATCATTTTACTAGCACTCCTGATTTTTCTAGCCATTCTTCCACTAACGTGTGCGTTTTATAGGCTGTTAAGTCAACTTGCAATGGGGTTATCGAAACATAGCCATGTTGTACAGCTTCAAAATCGGTCCCCGGACCAGCATCTCGAATTTCACCAACAGGGCCTAGCCAATACAGCATATTACCTTTCGGGTCTTCTAAGCTATATACCTCAGATGCAGCATGCCGGCTTCCACAGCGAGTCACTTTGATACCTTTAATATCCTTATAAGGAATATCAGGTACGTTGATATTTAAAATATTACCCGCACGCAGAGGGCTCTTTTGCAGCAACATCAAGATATCACATGTTACCCTTGCCGCACTTTCATAATGAGTATCTCCATCTAATGACACGGCAATCGACGGTAAGCCTAAGTGACGCCCCTCAGTAGCCGCAGCGACTGTACCTGAGTAAATCACGTCATCCCCCAAGTTCGGCCCACAATTGATACCTGAGACCACAATATCAGGCCGTGGGCGCACCACTTTATTTACCCCGATATACACACAATCTGTTGGCGTGCCTTCTTGTACCGAAAGGTCACCATTACTTAACGTTTGAATTCTCAAAGGCTTATCTAATGTTAGTGCATTCGACGCACCACTGCGATTGCGGTCTGGGGCAATCACTTGAACATGATAATATTGGCGTAGCGCAGCCGCTAGGGTTTGGATACCCGGTGCATTTACGCCATCGTCATTACTCAATAAAATCTTTAGCATCGGCATTATCCTGCCCATTTTGATTGATAATTTCTCTTACTACACTTGTCGCAAAACTACCTGAGTTTAAGAAAAATGTTAGCTTTACTGTCGTGTTATCTAACCATTGCCATTGCAATCCCTGTGGCTTGATAATAACGGCTCTTCTCACCAAAGATGCGCGTTCACTTTTCATTAAAGCCATAAATGGCTGATAATCTTCTAAGCAATGAATTTCAAACCCTAATGCGTCATCTTGCGAACCTAACTCGCCATCACCAGGAAGAGGGGCAGTAATACTTAACTCTGTTGATAACACACGTTCTTGCAGTGTTAATAACTCATCCGAAGTTGCAACAAACCAACTCCCCCGCCCCGTTAGTTGTAATGCATCCCCTAATAGCACTTGATGTACCGTATTATTCGCAATACGTTCACTCGCGATATGGTTAAACATTACACTGCGAGCCGCAGAAAGATAAAAACTGCGTTTATTCCGCTCACGAACATGAATCTCTTGGTTTGCCCAACGTAATGCTTGGGTCAGATTCTGCCCACCACGACCAAAGCGTTGCTCACCAAAATAATTAGGTACTCCAGATAATGCGACTTTTTCTAAGCGTTGTTCAACATCTTTCGCATCTGAAATATCACGCAAAGTGATTTCAAATTGATTTCCTTTCAAGGAACCAATACGTAATTTCCGTTTTTGCCGTGTAGTGGCAAGCACGCGGCATCCTTCAAGCTGCCATGCAGAAAAATCTGGCGTTTCCTTACCCGGCATTTGTAAGCAAAACCACTGCTCAGTCACCGCATGCCTATCTTTTAAACCTGCATAGCTGACAGCTCTAGCTGAAATTTTAGCAAACTTTGCTAATTGCTCAGCAACAAACAGCGTATTACACCCTGTTTTTTCGACACGAACCATGACATGTTCGCCTTCACCATCGAGCTCAAAGCCTAAATCTTCTTTGACAATAAAATCTTCAGGAACACTTTTTAGCGTGCCAGAAGACAACGGCTTACCATGCAGGTACTGAACATTCATTGCTTTCATTACTATTATCTTTGACTAAAAGAACAACCGCGGCGCAGGCAATGCCTTCTTTACGCCCCACAAACCCCAACTGCTCCGTCGTCGTGGCTTTCGCATTAACATCATCCATATGACACTCAAGGTCTTCAGCAATATTGACCCGCATTTGAGCAATATGCGGCAACATTTTAGGCGCCTGAGCCATAATGGTAATATCAATATTACCAATACGATAACCTTTAGCACGTACATGACAAAAGGCTTCCCTTAGTAACACACGGCTATCAGCCCCTTTAAATGCAGGGTCAGTATCTGGAAATAATTTACCGATATCTCCTAACGCAGCAGCACCGAGTACTGCGTCAGTTAGTGCATGCAATACAACATCACCATCTGAGTGCGCGAGTAGGCCTTGCTCGTAAGGGATGCGCACGCCACCAATGATGATAGGGCCTTCACCACCAAATTTGTGTACGTCAAAACCGTGTCCGATTCTCATTTTTTTTCCTTAATTGTTCATTCTTGAAAGATAAAACTCCGCCAAGGTGAGATCTTCTGGGCGTGTCACTTTTAGATTATCTGCGCGCCCCGGAACTAATACCGGTTGATAACCGCAATATTCAAGTGCAGAGGCTTCGTCTGTGATCACTGCATTTTCTTTCAAGGCTTTACTTAGACAGTCCCGTAATAATAATAGCGGGAAAAATTGTGGTGTCAGCGCATGCCATAGAGCCTCACGTTCAACAGTATGGTCGATTAACTGGCTGGCTTTTAAACTGCGTTTCATGGTGTCACGAACAGGCGCCGCGAGTATCCCACCACAGCAGTTTTGTTCTGTTGTTAATTGAATAATTTTATTTAAATCTGACTGGTGGAGGCAAGGACGAGCAGCATCATGGACTAACACCCAACAATTTGAGAGTTCAGGTTGCGCCGCTAAAAAATTGACACCGGCAAGGACCGAATCTGCACGTTCCTTTCCACCAATAACCGCAGTAATTCGAGGGTTTGTTGAAATAGCTAGCTGCTGAAAATATTCATCTTCTGAGCTTAGTGCAATGATAATATGTTTAACATTATTATTTGCTAGCAATGCACTCAGTGTATGTTCAATGATCGTTTTGCCAGCCACCCGTAGATATTGTTTGGGGCAATCGGCATTCATGCGGCTCCCTATCCCTGCTGCAGGAATTAGCGCAACAATTTGAGGGTCATTGTTTTGTAGGGCTCGGGTTTGTGGGGTATTGTCTGGATTTATCATTATTAGATTCTTACATCAGAAATAATCAGGCTAATGGGCATACCATTTTTGCATCGTTATTATTGTGTGGATTTTTGGTTATTACTTTCTTTAACCACCCGATAAAAAGATTCCCCAGGCTTGATCATCCCAAGCTCACTACGAGCTCGTTCTTCAATCGCATCCTGCCCATCATTTAAATCATTAATTTCCGCAAATAGCTGTTCATTACGCATTTTCAAGCGCGAGTTAACAATTTCCTGAGCAGCAACATCATCTTTGACCTGTACGTAATCATGTATGCCGTTCTTACCTAACCATAAGGAATATTGTAACCATGCTAATATCGCGATTAATAGTAGCGTTAATTTACCCATCTTGCCCCCTGAAATGATTTGCTAATCATCCCATAACTCAACGAATGACGCTACTGTGATACTAAAATAGTGATAAAAAGTCAGAATAAGTCTGGTTTAAATGCACTAAATATTCCCTCTTATTTTACCATTTAATAAAAAAGAGGGATATTTAAAGGCAATTAATAATCCACTTGAATGATTTGATTGCGCAATAATAACGCAATAATTTGAGAAAGGGAGTCTGAAATCGGTTGTTGACCATTAAGCTGTAGCTCCGGATATTGCGGGGCTTCATAGGGGGAGTCAACCCCTGTAAACTGCTTGATTTTACCTTCTCGGGCTTGTTGATATAAACCTTTTGGGTCGCGCTGTTCACAAATACTGACAGGAGTATCAACATACAATTCAAAAAATTGGTTCGGCTCAAATAAATCGCGCACCTTTTGCCGATCATGTTGAAACGGGGAAATAAATGCAGTAGCAACAATTAAGCCTGCATCTACCATTAATTTAGCCACTTCCCCGATCCGCCGGATATTTTCTTGCCGATCCGCTTCGCTAAAACCTAAATCACGACATAACCCGTGGCGAACATTATCACCGTCCAATAAATAGGTTTTATTCCCCATTGAAGCTAATTGATGTTCTATCGCCCCTGCAAGGGTAGATTTCCCTGAACCCGATAACCCTGTAAACCACAATACTGCACCTTTGTGCCCATTATTGCTTTCCCGTAGCTGTCGAGTCACAGCATGTTGATGCCAAACTATATTATTTGCTTTTGTCATCATAGTTATTTTCCACCAAGAACATCACGAGCGCCCCAATGCGGAAAATGACGACGAACTAATTTATTTAATTCAATTTCAAATTCACTAAATTCACTAGTTGGCTCAAAAATAGGGGCTTGTGTCTCGCGAACTAGCCCTGCTCCTACGGTGACATTAGTTAACCGGTCAATCAGGATCATACCGCCAGTATCCGCATTACGCTGATAATTTTCTAACAATAGCGGCTCATCAAAAGAAAACTCCACTAAACCTATTCCATTTAGAGGTAACTCTGTGGCAACTTTTTGCGTTAAATTATTCACATCAACTTGATATTGAATATTTTCAACCTTGGCTCGACTACGCTTACCAGCCACTTTTATATCGAGTTGCTGCCCTTGGACTAAAGGCTGCTCAGACATCCACACAACATCAACTGACGCATGTTGTGTCGCTTGTAAGGTTTCATTTTCTGCAACCAATAAATCACCGCGGCTAATATCAATTTCGTCCGCTAAAACGAGCGTGATAGCTTCCCCCGGAATAGCAAACTCTTGTGGACCAGAAAAAGTCACAATCTGTTTAATTTGAGATGTCGCCCCCGACGGTAAGACTTTAATGTTTTGCCCTACCCGTACAATACCTGACGATAACGTTCCACTGTAGCCTCGAAAATCTAAGTTTGGACGATTAACATACTGCACTGGAAAACGCATTGCCTGTTCTACGGCCTTTTGTTCCACTTGAACATTTTCTAAAATCGATAATAGTGTTTCGCCTTGATACCAAGGTAAGTGATGGCTGCTATTCACAATATTGTCGCCATCAAGCGCTGAAATTGGCACAAACCATACATTCAATTCAACGGGTAATTCTGTTGCAAACTGTTGATAATCCTGTTTAATTTTCTCAAATACAGCTTCGCTGTAACCCACCAGATCCATTTTATTTACGGCGACAACAAGATGGCGTATCCCCAACAAAGTACTGATAAAGCTATGGCGTCGAGTTTGCTCTTGTACCCCTTTTCTCGCATCGATCAACAAAATAGAAAGTGAACATGTTGATGCGCCTGTCGCCATATTACGCGTGTATTGCTCATGACCAGGTGTATCGGCAATAATAAATTTGCGTTTTTCCGTGGAAAAATAGCGATAAGCAACGTCGATGGTGATCCCTTGCTCACGCTCTGCTGCGAGCCCATCAACCAATAACGCAAGATCCAGTTTTTCGCCTTGCGTACCTATACGCTTACTATCACTTTGCAGTGTTGAGAGCTGATCTTGATAAATTTGGCGGGTATCATGCAGTAAACGGCCAATTAAAGTACTTTTGCCATCATCTACATTGCCACAAGTTAAAAAACGTAATAACCCTTTTTGCTGCTGAGCCAGTAAATAAGGTTCCACACCACCTTGCTGCTCAATTTGATGTGCAATTGATTCGTTATAAACGGCCTGTGCCATGATTTTTCTCCTGACCTTACGTATTGACCCTGACGTTATGTATTAACCTTCCCCACAGGCCTTAAAAATAGCCTTGGCGTTTTTTCAGTTCCATCGATGCTGACTGGTCGCTATCGATTAACCGCCCTTGCCGTTCACTGGTAGTAGAAACCAACATTTCTTCAATAATTTCAGGCAGGGTTTGCGCATTTGATGGTACGGCTCCCGTAAGAGGCCAGCAGCCAAGAGTTCGAAAACGTACTGTTTGCTGGCGAATAACTTCCCCCGTTTGTAAATCAATACGGTCATCATCAACCATCAACAAGGCCCCTTCTCGTTGAATAACAGGCCGCTCTTTTGCAAAATACAATGGAACAATATCGATATTTTCCAAATAGATATATTGCCAAATATCGAGTTCAGTCCAATTTGACAGTGGAAATACACGGATACTTTCACCTTTGTTTATTTGCCCATTGTAATTATGCCAAAGTTCTGGGCGTTGGTTTTTCGGGTCCCAACGGTGAGATCGGTCACGAAAAGAATAGATCCGCTCTTTTGCTCGGGATTTTTCCTCGTCTCGTCGTGCCCCTCCAAATGCCGCATCAAAGCCATATTTATCTAAAGCCTGCTTTAGCCCCTCGGTTTTCATGATATCGGTATGTTTTGCACTGCCATGTACAAATGGGTTAATCCCTAATCTTTCCCCTTCAGGGTTACGATACACCAATAATTCAAAGCCATATTTCTGTGCTGTTGCATCACGAAACTCATACATTTCGCGAAATTTCCATCCTGTATCTACATGCAACAAAGGAAAAGGTAATTTCCCAGGGTAAAAAGCTTTCCGAGCTAAATGCAGCATGACAGACGAATCTTTTCCAATAGAATACAGCATCACTGGGTTAGCAAATTCGGCGGCAACCTCTCGAATAATATGAATACTTTCTGCCTCTAACTGCTGTAAATGAGTCAATGTTTTTTCGTTCACAAGCGCCTCCTAAATTAAGCCAATTCCAGTACAGCACTGCGCCAACTGATATCTTCAGTTTGTGTGCCAAACCATGCTAATTGTTTATGTAATGCCGCAACTTCACCTATCACGATCAAAGCGGGTGATGGTGCTTGCTGTGCCAATGTTTCCAGCTCAGATAAACTACCTGTAACCACTTTTTGCTCACGCCTTGTCCCACAACCTACAACAGCGACAGGGGTATCACTCGCTCGCCCAAATTTAATCAGTTGTTCACTAATATTGGCTGCTTTTACTGTGCCCATATAAATTGCTAAGGTTTGTTGACCACGAGCAAGTGCCTGCCAATCCAAATCAGCGCCATTTTCACGACAATGCCCAGTAATAAATGTAATACTCTGAGAGTATTCCCGATGCGTCAGCGGGATCCCTGCATAAGCAGTTGCACCAATCGCCGCGGTCACCCCTGGTACCACTTGAAATGGGACCCCTGCCTGAACAGCAACTTGTAGCTCTTCACCTCCGCGACCAAAAACAAACGGGTCCCCCCCTTTAAGGCGAACAACTTTTTTGCCTTGCTGAGCAAATTTCACGATCAATGCGTTAGTTTCTTCTTGAGAAACACTGTGATTGCCAGCTCGTTTACCCACACAAATTTTGTCGGCATCACGACGTACCAATTCCAGAATTTCCTCACTAACAAGGTGATCATATAAAACCACCTCGGCACTTTGTAAAACACGCAACCCTTTTAACGTAAGTAACCCCGCATCACCGGGCCCGGCTCCTACAAGAATTAACTCACCATGGTTATCGGGTTCATAAAGTTGGCGTTCTAATTGCAACTCTGCTTCGCTTAATTGGCCTTTTTCAACTAGTGATGCAAAGCGCCCACTAAAACTTTTTTCCCAAAAGCGCTTTCTTTCCCGCATATTGACCAGCGTTTCTTTGACTTTACCGCGCCAACGCCCAGCAATTTCAGCCATTTTCCCCAAAGAAGCAGGAAGCATTGTTTCCAATTTTTCTCTCAATAAACGGGCTAAAACGGGTGCTGTTCCCCCAGAGGAAACCGCCACAATCACCGGAGAACGGTCAATAATTGAAGGAACAATAAACGAGCATAAAGGTTGATCATCCACTACATTGACAAAAATTTTTCGCTCATTAGCATCGTAAAAAACGGTTTCATTAAGTTTCGTGTCATCCGTCGCCGCAATCACTAAAAAAGCGTCATCCAATAAAGAAGAGCGATATTCCTCAGCTAACCAAATAACATGGTTTTGTTGGCACTGAGCTTGTAATTGAGGACATAACGACGGGGAGATAACCACAAGTTGAGCTTGTGCTTTGATGAGCAATTCAGCTTTGCGTGCAGCCACTACGCCACCGCCAATCAACACTACTTTGCGCGTACGCACATCGACAAATAACGGTAAATAATCCATCTTGCTCACCCATCTTTATATAAACTTATTATATGAAATATAAAATTGACTATATGGTGTAAAAGTTAAGGTTTGAAATGCTAAAAAAACATGACTTGTAACTGAAAGGAATAAGCCAAATATTCATTAACTAGCAAAAAATAAAGACCAAAAGTATCAAATCAACCAAACTTAACTAAAACTTTATTTTAAATTTAGTTTTATAAAAATTAAGGGATATCTATTTTTTAAATAAAAGTATCCCTTTGTAATTAAACAAATATTTTATTAAATCTATAACTATTTAAACCCTAAACTAAAACCACGAATTGGGTTACGAATAACCCATACTCTAAATAATTCATGTTGTCGCTAGGCGGCAAGTAAATGAGTCGCTAGGAGCATACATAAGTATGTGACTAGTGCGAATGCACGCAGCCAACAACCTTACCGCTTGAATTATGACCAACCCATACTCTAAATAATTCATATTGTCGCTAGGCGGCAAGTAAATGAGTCGCTAGGAGCATACATAAGTATGTGACTAGTGCGAATGCACGCAGCCAACAACCTTACCGCTTGAATTATGACCAACCCATACTCTAAATAATTCATGTTGTCGCTAGGCGGCAAGTAAATGAGTCGCTAGGAGCATACATAAGTATGTGACTAGTGCGAATGCACGCAGCCAACAACCTTACCGCTTGAATTATGACCAACCCATACTCTAAATAATTCATGTTGTCGCTAGGCGGCAAGTAAATGAGTCGCTAGGAGCATACATAAGTATGTGACTAGTGCGAATGCACGCAGCCAACAACCTTACCGCTTGAATTATGACCAACCCATACTCTAAATAATTCATGTTGTCGCTAGGCGGCAAGTAAATGAGCCGCTAGGAGCATACATAAGTATGTGACTAGTGCGAATGCACGCAGCCAACAACCTTACCGCTTGAATTATGACCAACCCATACTCTAAATAATTCATGTTGTCGCTAGGCGGCAAGTAAATGAGTCGCTAGGAGCATACATAAGTATGTGACTAGTGCGAATGCACGCAGCCAACAACGCGACAGCTTGAATTATGACGAGTATGACGAGTATTTAGTTTTCATGAAGCCCACACTCACGCTTTAAACCAAAGAAACGAGTGTCTTCCTCACTCATCCCTTCCTCCCATTTACGGGTTGTATGGGTATCACCGACTGATAGATATCCCTTTTCCCATAATGGATGGTAAGGTAACTTATACTTTATTAAGTATTCATAAACTTGCTTATTATTCCAATCAATGACAGGTAGGATTTTAAAAATGCCTTTACCAACCCCCAACACTGATAAATTGGCTCGGCTCGTTGATTGCTCACGCCTTAACCCGGAAAACCAACTCTGAGCCTGTAATTCATGTAATGCTCTTTCCATCGGTTCAACTTTATTAAGTTGATTATAACGTTCAATCCCTTCAATACCTTGCGTCCAAAGCTGCCCATAAATCGCTTCTTGCCACGCAGGGGTTCGCTGAGCTCGATATACTTGTAAATTCAAATTTAGTGTACTGCTTAGGTGCTCAATAAATTGATAGGTCTCGGGAAACAAATAGCCTGTATCCGTTAAAATGACAGGGATATCAGGTACAATTTGTGTCACCATATGCAGCGTTAACGCTGCTTGTATTCCAAAACTGGAAGACAACACAAATTCTGCTGGCAAATGTTCAAGCGCCCATTCAATACGCTGTATTGCACTCATTTTTTCTAACTGCACGTTGAAGTCAGATAAATACGCCGTTTGCTGAGCTTTATCTAAATTTAATACTGTCGCTAGTTGAAGCTGACTCATACTGCCTCCTGAACCTCATAAAAATCGACAGCAGAATTTACAACTGGCTTTACAACGTCAGTACGGACTAAAAAGTCTCCAAAACCTTCTTGAGCTAAGCGGTTTTTCGACCAATTACCAATTAATTCATCCAAAATAGCCAAAATTTCAGCACTGCTGATATTTTCGCGGTACATGCGTGGAATTCGCGTTCCAATACGGTTACCACCCAAGTGTAAATTATACCTATCAAGCGCTTTTCCAACTAACCCCACTTCCGCCAGCATTGCTCGACCACATCCGTTTGGGCAGCCTGTAACGCGCAAAACGATATGCTCATCAGCCACTTGATGTGATGCCATAATATTTTCAACGTGGCTAACAAACTCAGGGAGAAAACGTTCCGCTTCAGCCATCGCTAACGGGCAAGTTGGAAAAGAAACACAACCCATTGAATTTTCACGCTGTGGCGTGATTGCATCACTCATTAACCCATGGGCTTTCGCTATCGCTTCAATCGCCTCTTTTTCACTTTCAGGCACACCAGCAACGATCAGATTTTGGTTCGCTGTTAAACGAAAATCACCTTGGTGAATACGCGCTATTTCCGCAACCCCAGTTTTTAATGGTTTATCCGCTAAATCAATCAACCGGCCATTTTCAATAAACAACGTTAAGTGCCAACGATTATCAACCCCTTTAAGCCAACCAATTTTGTCACCGCGTTCCGTGAATTGATAAGGTCGGATTGGTTCGAAATCCACGCCGGAGCGCCTTTCAACTTCCGCCTTAAAGGTATCGACCCCCACTCGCTCTAAAGTATATTTAGTTTTCGCGTTTTTACGGTCAGTCCGATTCCCCCAATCACGCTGAGTTGTCACTATCGCTTCTGCAATGGCCAATGTTTTATCTAATGGAATAAAACCAAATTCACTGGCTAAACGTGGAAAGGTCGCAGTATCACCATGAGTCATAGCTAAACCACCACCAACCAACACATTAAAACCAATGAGCTCATCATTTTCAGCAATAGCGATAAAATTCATATCATTAGCATGTAAATCCACATCATTGAGAGGAGGAATAACCACCGATGTTTTAAACTTTCTTGGTAAATAAGTTTGCCCTAAAATAGGTTCTTCATCGGTTGTCACAATTTTTTCTTTATCTAGCCAAATTTCAGCATATGCGCTGGTTCTAGGTAAAAGGTGCTCAGAAATTTTCTTTGCCCATTCATAGGCTTGCTGATGTAACTCCGATTGCACTGGGTTAGATGTACATAGCACATTACGGTTAACATCATTTGCCGTTGCTAATGCGTCCAAACCGACATGGCTTAACATTTGGTGTGCAGGTTTCACATCCCCTTTAAGGATGCCGTGGAACTGAAATGTTTGCCGGTTAGTTATGCGCACACTGCCATACAGCGTGTGCTCAGTAGCAAATTTATCAATATCTAACCATTGTTTTGGGGTGATAATTCCCCCCGGTAAGCGGCAACGCAACATCATTGCATGACGTGGCTCAAGTTTTTGTTCTGCACGCTCTGCTCGAATATCACGGTCATCTTGTTGGTACATGCCATGGAAACGGATCAATAAAAAGTTGTCCCCATTAAAACCACCGGTTAAGCCGTTTTTCAAATCTTCCTTAATGGTACCGCGCAAATAGTTACTGTCTTGCTTCATGCGTTCGCTGTCAGCAAGTTTGCCTTCGACGATTAAGGGTTTTTGTTGTTGTTCATTGCTCATTAATAAACATCCCTCTGATAACGGCGCATTACGCGCAGCTCACTTAAAAATTCATCGGCCTCCTCACTATCCATGTTGCCGTATTGACCGATGATATCCAATAATGCCTGCTCTACATCTTTTGCCATACGATTTGCATCACCGCAGACATACAGGTGTGCACCTTCTTGTAACCATTGCCAAACAGCTTCGCCTTGTTCACGAAGTTTGTCCTGCACGTAAACTTTTTCTTTCTGATCTCGCGACCAAGCTAATGAAATTTGGGTTAATAAACCGTCTTTAACATAACGCTGCCATTCAACTTGATAGAGAAAGTCATCAACAAAGTGAGGGTTACCAAAAAACAACCAGTTTTTACCTGTTGCACCGTCGTTATCCCGTTGCTGTAAAAAAGCGCGGAATGGGGCGATGCCTGTCCCAGGACCAATCATAATCACAGGTGTTGTTGGGTCAGCAGGTAGGCGGAAGTTATCATTGTGCTCAATGAAAATGCGCAGTTCATCCCCTTCTTTGAGTCTATCTGCTAAAAAACCCGACGCCCCACCAGTGCGAGGACGCCCATCGATGTCATAACGAACAACACCAACGGTAGCATGTACTTCGTCTTCTGATTCCGCTTGAGATGAGGAAATTGAGTACAATCGAGGCGTTAGTGGGCGTAGTAAATCAACAAATTCTTGAGCACTTGGCTGCGCTGCGGCTTGGCGCACCATATCAACGATCGGCGTCGTTTGCGCGTATTGCAAAATAGCCTGTTTATCGCTAATTAATGACAGCAACTCATCATCTTTAGATAGTTGTGCATATTTCTCGACAATTACGTGAGTATTTTGTGTCAGTTCTAATTGATAAATCAGTGCATCACGTAAAGAGTGCCGCTGCGAGCCAATAAAGACCTCTTCATCCCCTTGTAACCAAAGTAAAGCCACCAGCTCATCAACTAATTCGGGGTCATTATCAAACCACACCCCCAGTGAATCCCCCGGTAGATAACGTAAACCAGAGTCACCTAAATCAATTTCAATATGACGAACATCTTTTTGTGAATCCCGCCCTGTAATTTTTTGATTACTGAGTAACGTGGCGGTTAAAGGTGCTGTTTTGGTATAAGGCGATGAGTGAATTTCATTCACACTTCCCGCTTGAGCTGTTAATAATTGACTATCAGTTTGTGCCGGAACTCGTGCCTTTAAGATTTGAGTGAGGTTTTCAACCCATTCATCTGCAATGGATTGATATTCGACATCTGCATCGACTCTCTCAATCAATGACGTTGCGCCTAATAATGCCAATTGGGAATCAAAGTCTTTGCCCGCTTGGCAAAATTTTTCATACGATGAATCGCCTAAAGCAAAAACGGCATAACTGGTTTGTGCCAAATTCGGTGCTTTTTTCGAATAAAGGTATTTATATAATGCGACAGCTTCTTCTGCTGGCTCCCCTTCCCCTTGAGTTGATGCCACAACAACCAGCACTTTCTCTTGGTTTATTTGCTTAAACTTATAGTCACCCGCATTCACTAGATTCACGTTAATTTTTTCGCTAATTAAACGTTCTCTGAGTTGCTCTGATAGGCGGCGTGCATTACCCGTTTGTGAGGCTGAAATAATCGTAACGGTTTCCTGCGCAGCGACTGGCGCACTCGTTGACATGTCAACAGGGGCATTTTGATTTACCATCCCCCATAAATAACCGGAAAGCCAAGCGAGTTGATGTGATGAAAAATCATCAACAACTGTCTGCAAACGTGTTAATTGCTCAACAGATATTGGCAGCGCCGCTAATGGCGGCTGTTTTTTTGTCATTATCCTGTAACCCCAGCGTAGTTCATTTTTGAATTTTAAAAAACAATGCTATGTCACTCACCCAGAAAATACCCACAACAGACTGTTCGCTCATTTACCTAAATAATTAAACTAGTAAAGCAAAAAATACCGCTGTACTTAGAATAAGTAGGGTATGCGATTAGGTTATAACAACCATCAATAGCGGGATAAGAAACTATAGCCATAAATAATAACTAAAAAGCCTAAAGCAATTAGCAGATGGATCATATCCATAAAAGCGGTTAGTAATAATTTGGCAAATAAAGACATTTTTAGCTAAAAATACAGTACAATGCGCTGTTTATTAACAATAAGGAATGATATATGAGCACAACAATCTATAAGGATTTTACGTTCGAAGCTGCACACAAACTTCCCCATGTCCCCGCTGGTCATAAGTGTGGTCGTCTGCATGGGCATTCTTTCATGGTGCGTTTAGAAATTACTGGGGAAGTTGATAAACAGAGTGGTTGGATTATTGATTTTGCTGATGTGAAAGCGGTATTTAAGCCTATTTGGGAACAACTAGACCATCATTATTTAAATGAGATCAAAGGGCTAGAAAACCCAACAAGTGAAGTATTAGCACAATGGATTTGGCAACAAACTAAACCACATTTACCTTTATTAAGTGCAGTCACCGTTAAAGAAACTTGCAATGCAGGCTGCGTTTATCGCGGGCAGGCTTAAAAATACAAGTTCTAAAAAGGTAATAGTATTTCCCGTAACTATTTTGATAGCTGGGTAAAAATAAAATTCATTTATATAGGGATACAAGCCCCTCAGGCTGCTGGTTTAGTGGCAAGCCTAATCGGTTTTGAAAATAAATGAGGGGCAAAAATCTCTATATCCTTCTCTTCGACTTATCGCTAATTATGCAGTAAATAATAATCCCCCCTCAGATAAAGCACTCCCTAACACACCATATGAAAAGCTTTCCAACCGCTATCAAGTGGCAGTGGTTAATCTGGTATCAAGACCTAAGATTAAGGTAAGAAGAGTTGCCGCTAAAGTATAAGCAAGAAGTGAAGCAACCACGGGCATTTTCTATCTTCGTAAAAATGAAGTCACTGAAAAGTTTACATTTTTGCAACAATATAAATAAAAAGAGGCCATTGACGACTATTTTAAGTTTTCTGGCATAAAGAACATAAAAACTTTAATTTGACATAGTGCATCAAATTATAACCTGATCTATTATTTACCATTATTTACTTTTAATAAGGCAGGGAAAATGAATCTATTTCAACAAACACCCAAATCCAGAAGACGTTATGGATTAGCAGCATTTATCGGTTTAATCGCAGGTATTGTCTCATCGTTTGTCAAATGGGGCGCTGAAGTTCCATTACCGCCAAGAAGCCCAACAGATATGTTCAACGCGGCTTGCTCGCCTGAAACTCTGATCCGCGCAGCAGAACAAATTGACTGCTCACGTAATTTTCTAAATCCACCTTATATTTTCTTAAGAGATTGGTTAGGAATTGCAGACCCTAATTCTGCGGTTTACACCTTTGCAGGGCACGTGTTTAATTCAGTGGGTGTTACTCACATCCTATTTTCTATCGTGTTTGCTGTCGGATATTGCATTGTTGCTGAAATATTCCCTAAAATTAAGCTATGGCAAGGGTTATTAGCGGGTGCACTGGCGCAATTATTTGTCCATATGATTTCATTCCCTCTTATGGGGCTCACCCCTCCACTTTTCGACCTCCCATGGTACGAGAATGTTTCAGAAATATTTGGCCATTTAATTTGGTTTTGGTCTATTGAGATTATTCGTCGTGACTTACGTAACCGTATTACTCACGAGCCCGATCCTGAAGTGCCGTTAAACCAACCATTTAGATAATGTTAAAGCCCCCAATGATTGTTTTTCAACTATTGGGGGTCGATGCAAAGTCATCGTTATTTTTTTATTATTGAATATCCAAATACTTATGCGTTTGAATCGATAAACGCCAATTACGCTGTATACAAGTGTCAATACACAATTTCGTTGCTGTCGCCTTTTGGCTAATCGGTTGTAATGCAACGATAGGTGGAGCATCCACAGTACGTAATGCTAAAATTCTTTCAAGCGCTTCAATATCTTTTTCTCGCGCAACTGGGTGCTTAATTTCATTAGCCCTATCCACCGCTTGGCTAAGTACTTTCAATCCGCCTTTCATACCTACTTTTGGTGATACCGTCACCCAAGTCTCTTCTGTACATTGAACTGGGTAAGTCCCACTCGTTTCAATTTGGCATTGATACCCTTGCTTCTCCAAAGCCTCGGTCAATGATGTTAAATCATAAATACAAGGTTCTCCGCCCGTGATCACAATATGTTTCGCGGTAAAACCACTTTTTTGCATCAATTGGACCAACCCATCCGCATCAGACATCGCCCACCAATCACTATCTTGTGTTTTCAATGCAATATCGCCCAAAGTGGTTTCTTTTGCAGGTTCCTTATCCCAAGTTTGTTTAGTGTCACACCAACTGCAACCAACAGGGCAGCCCTGCAAACGAATAAATACTGCTGGGACACCAGTGAAAACACCTTCCCCCTGTATTGTTTGGAAGATTTCATTAATTGGGTACTTCATACTGCTCCTAGAATAATCCATTTAGCGCATATTATATTGCAGATATCTATCTCACGGGCAATGCACTTTGTGATAATGTAATCACCTTGCGTTCAGGAAAGTACATCAATTAAATCAACGAAACCGAAACTATATTCGGTACAATATATTAAAACAAAGTCAATGACAGGAAAAGACATGCAAAGTAGTGAACAAAATCAACTCAGAAAGGGGCTGAGTGTTCGGCACATTCGCTTTATGGCCTTAGGCTCAGCGATTGGTACAGGGCTGTTTTACGGTTCAGCATCAGCCATTCAGGCTGCTGGGCCTGCAGTATTACTTGCCTATATGTTAGGCGGTGCAGCCGTGTTTATGGTAATGCGTGCCCTCGGTGAAATGGCGGTGCATAACCCCGTCCCAGGCTCTTTCTCTCACTATGCAAGTCATTATATGGGCCCTCTAGCTGGCTTTCTCACTGGCTGGAACTATGTATTTGAAATGCTGGTTGTCTGCTTAGCTGATATTACCGCCTTCGGGATGTACATGGGGTTCTGGTTCCCACATGTCGACCAGTGGGTATGGGTATTAAGTATCGTACTATTTATTAGTGCGCTCAATTTATGTCATGTCAAAATCTTTGGCGAAATGGAATTCTGGCTTTCTATCATAAAAGTCAGTGCCATCATTGGTATGATAGTTGGTGGTGCATTCTTAATGTTCTATGGTTTTGGTCAAGAAACCAACCACGAAGTTGGGCTACAAAATCTGTGGGAACACGGTGGTTTCATGCCAAACGGCATTGAGGGAGTCATCGCCTCTTTAGCTATCGTCATGTTTGCGTTTGGCGGTATTGAAGTCATTGGTATTACCGCAAGTGAAGCCCAGAATCCAGAAAAAACCATTCCTAAAGCCATCAATGCTGTACCTATTCGCATATTACTATTTTATGGTTTAACACTATTTATCCTGATGTGTATTTACCCATGGAATCAAATCGGCCAAAACGGTAGTCCATTTGTACAAATTTTCGATAGCTTAGGTATTCAATCAGCAGCCAATATCTTGAATATTGTCGTTATCACCGCCGCAATTTCTGCGATTAACAGTGATATTTTTGGTGCTGGCCGCATGATGTACGGCATGGCTCAAGATGGGCAAGCGCCAAAAGTCTTTACCAAACTAACAAAAAGTGGTGTTCCATGGGTAACTGTACTGGTTATGTCTGTCGTAATGTTATTGGGCGTTTACCTTAACTACCTATTACCAGAAAAAATCTTCGTGATTATTGCATCTATTGCAACCTTCGCGACCGTCTGGGTATGGCTTATGATCTTACTATCTCATGTTGCTATGCGCCGAAAAATGAGCCAAGAAGAAGTAAAACAACTAAAATTTCCAGTACCTTTCTGGCCTGTAGGCCCTGCTCTCACTATTGCATTCATGGTGTTTGTTATCGCATTGCTAGGCTTCTTTAAAGATACTCAGGTCGCATTAATCGTCGGCTTTGTTTGGGTTGCTTTACTCAGTATTGCTTTCTTTATTATGCGTTCTTACCAAAAGCGCTAACCTAAAAATATAATAGCCCTATATTTATTCCATATAGGGCTATTTTTTATTATGGCTCAATAGCTTGACGAATATCGTCTATTAACTCATCCACGTTTTCTAAACCAATAGAAAGCCGAATCAACCCATCGCTAATACCATATTTCAACCTTTCTTCTCGAGTATAGGTCGAGTGGGTCATGCTAGCAGGGTGTTGAGCTAATGACTCACAATCTCCCAAACTCACCGCTCTTGAAAATAGCTTGAGGCGGTTCAAAAACAGTTTGCCGGCTTCGATTCCGCCTTTTAACTCGCAGGCAATAATCCCCCCAGCTAACTTCATTTGTCTTTGAGCTAATTGGTATTGTTCAAAGTTCGGTAATCCTGGATACATTATTGACTTTATCTGCGGATGAGACTGCAAATATTCAGCAATTTTATGCGTATTTTGAACAATCCGTTCCATGCGAACAGGTAGCGTTTTCACCCCTCTAAGAATTAAATTCGCATCATGAGGAGATAAGCATGCCCCCGTCATGTCTTTCAATCCAACTAACCTTACTTGTTTCGCATACTCTGCGGAAGTCGCTATTGCCCCACCCATTGCATCCCCATGACCATTCATATATTTAGTCAAAGAATGAATAACAATATCAGCACCAAGTGTAATTGGCTTTTGGATATAAGGCGTACAGTATGTATTATCGACAGCCACCAATACTTTTTTTCGATGAGCAATTTCACTCACGGCTGCAATATCAACTAAGCGCATATTTGGGTTAGCCGGTGATTCGAAAAATATTATCCGAGTTTTATCAGTGATCGCTTTAGCCACATTATTTGGATCGCTCATATCAATATGACGCACTTTTACACCAAATCGAGCTAATCCATGATGAAAAAAAGCATAGGTACAACCGTAAACGGTTAAGTCCACTAGTAGTTCATCACCAGGGTTTAACAATGTCCAAAAAGTCGCTGTAATCGCCCCCATACCTGAAGAGAACACAACAGCAGCCTCTGCCTCCTCAAGAGAAGCGATCCTATTTTCTAGTAAAGTTAGCGTCGGGTTATTAATCCGAGTATAAATATACCCCTCTTTTTCACCACTAAAATAGGCACCTCCCTCTTCCACACTTTTAAATACATAAGTTGATGTTTGATAAATGGGTGCTGCTAATGAACCTAAATGTTGGTTTGCATCATAATGGCTATGAATTGCCCGTGTATCAAAAGAACTTTTTATATCTAAACTCATACCACCTCCTAAAAATCACCCTCCTTGGGATTGAGATAATCGAGATCCGACAATTTGCAAAGTCCGTAAAACCGTACTAATTCCACGTAATGTGTCAGGATCTTTTAATAAAGCATACACTGAACGAAAATTTGGGTTTTTACTATCATATACACCTTCCATTTTAGCCATGTTATATGCTGTACCTAATTCCCATACAGGAACCAAAGTATCTTCAAATGAATTTGACAATCTTTCTACTGTACTGTTATCTAAGATATCAATAAGGTCAGAAACTAATGACAGTAAATCAACAATATTATCTAAGCGATTTAATTGTAATAATGGTGCTAATTTTTCAGCAAGATGATTACCTGATTCTGAGCTAAGTAGCTCAACAAGCTTACTTTGAGTTTCATTATTCGACATTTTAAATTCCTCATTAAACTAAGCCACGAATAGCTGCCCAATAGATACCCCTATTGAAGCCATTTCTCAGTAACCCTCCTAATTTAGTTGGAGGAGTCGGAATAACATCGTGTTTATAATCATATTGCAAAGGCATTCCTGCTGTTAACCCCATTTGAGCAACTGCCTGAACTCGTCCATCATATATAGCCGCCGGATAACCATAAATTAATTCACCACAAATGTTATCTGCAATAATTGCAGCTTGGTTATGGCAACTGCCTCCTGCTTTACTAATCGGTAAATCAACGGTATCCCCTATAACATAAACACCGTCTATACCATATACTTGCATAGTTTCATGGTCTGTAGGTAACCATCCCTCACCATTATTGTGTTCACTTAATCCTGTATTAATTACTGCTTCTACTGCGGTGATTGGCGGCGTACTAATCAATAAATCAAAAGGCTGTTCATCCCCTTCTTTTGAGTATGCAATTTTTTTATCGGGATCGACTTTATTTAATGTAAATCCCCTCTGTGCTTGAATATTTTTAATAGTAAATATTTCTGGAATAACTTCACAAACAGGCTGCTGCATAAATAAACAGTTACGTAATAATTGTGACACGGTTGGGTAGGTATAAACTATTTCAATATTATCCCTAACCCGGCGTTTACGTAAGAACTCATCAATCATCAGTGTTGTCTCCATAGGAGCAATGCCACACTGGTGAGGTACATTCGGCGTTTCAGGAAAAGAAACTGTAATAAAAATACGACCTTTTTCAATTTTACTAAGTTGGTCTGCTAATTTACGAGAAGCATCATAGGCATAAAAGTGATTACCAATATCTTTTAGCCCTTCAATTCGTTCAGGTTTAGGTACACAACCTGTCGCAACCACTAAATAATCATAATGGTATTTTTTATTATTTATCGAATATAATTCTTTATCTTTAAAATTAAATGAATCTACTTTATCAATAACTAATTCAATTTCAGGCCTCAATAATTCACGCTCTGGACGACTTAACTCATCTTTAAAAAACATATTGAAAGCCACATACATAAATGCCGGCTTATAATAGTGTATAGGGTTATCTGTTATTAAGGTTATTTTTATTTTTTTCGAAAAAATTTCTTTATTAAGTTTTCTAGCTAAAATATTAGCTAGCATGGTACCACCTGTACCACCACCCACAATAACTATATTTTTCATGGCATTTAATCCTTAAGAAATAAAACAACTCGACAAATAAATCGCTTATCACCGTGCTTTACACTTAATAAATATAGTTTAATTCCAATAATAACTTATACAATAAATTGCATATAATTGAAAAAACAACAAGAAAAACTAATTACTTTCATATATTAAATAATTTTATCCGATAAATTCAAATGTTATTAATTGACTGTTTATTTAAATAAACAGTCATCAGTGTCACTAACCATTTGATAAAAAGATGCTAATACGAGTAGTGCCCTACAATCTTCCACTTAAATAGCACGTCTTCTGCCACCTGCCCATAACCAATGTTATGCATTACCAAATACCGTTGGCTATCAGGTAGCTTAATAGTGGTCACAATTCCAATATGCGGTCGACCATCATCTAAACGCCACGAAACAATATCACCTGGAAAGTAATCTTGCCCATTATTGGTAATTTGTTTTACAGTAGCTTTTCGTGTAAAAAAACGTTCTAAATTAGGGACTCGTCGATGATCAATATTTCTATCTGGCTTGCGTAAACCCCAAATACGCTGACTTGGATATTGATTAAAATTAGTTTTAATATCTTCATGTAATAATTTTTGTAAATCAATTCCGATCTTCCGATAACTACGGATAATCACATCAGAACACACCCCATAATTTTCAGGGACATCACCATTAGGATATTCAATCTGACGATAAGCCGGATCATAAATAACCAAACGGGGTAGTAGTTCTGCTTGTTTCGCTAGCTCGATATTATTTTTTCCCATAACATGGTATGCACAAAATAATAAGGCTATAGGTAATAATCGCTTCAATGAACTATCTCCAGCTATAGTTGATAATAAAATCTACAATAGTTTCAGAGATAAATAAGGTGGGAAACTCTTAAAAAGATCTTACTTAAGCAAATCAAATTGAGTGATGATTGGATTATGGTCAGAAGCATCTGTTTGTAACACTCGACTTTCTTTAAGCTTCAAACCTCTATAAAACATAAAATCTAATGGCCGACCAAAAGCTTTTGTCCGTAAATCTAAATTATAGGTAACTTCTTTTAAGCCAACAGAACGAATAAAGCGTTTTAGTGCATTAATTCGCTGACGACTCCATGCGTTAAAATCACCAGCAAGGAGTACCGGCCCCATATGCTTACTAATATGCGTTCCAAGCTTATTTAGTTGCTTAGTGTAGACATCTACCCCAAAACTAAAATTAATTGCGTGCACATTCGCTACCATCAATTGCTTACCATTCGGTAATGGATAAACCGTAATCAAAGCTGATTTTGCTAAACGTAATAAAGGCTCTTTCTCCCTCAATGGGCAGCAATAAATTGGATGTGATGTTGCCAATGTCATTACACCCGCAGGATGAGGAGAAAAAGGTAAAGCAGGGACTTGGTCAGCGATCAATTGATGTGAAGCAGCAAAAGAAATTAACTCTGGGGACATTTGAGCTTCTTGCAGTAAGATTAGTTTTCTATCGACCACTAACTCACGTAGCATTATTTTCCAATTTGGACGCTGCTGTTTATATATGTTCCAAGTAACGACATCTAAGGTTTCCCCAGCAGCAAATAACGGCATACCAATTGGAAGGGATTCCCCTAACATATGTACAGGTGTAGGTTGAATACGTTTTGCAGGTTCACCTGCAATATATCGAACAGAATAAGTTCTTTTCGCCACGTCTCATATCCCTACATTGCAATGAAATAATCAATACCCTATTACAGCTTGATAAGATATCGCCTACCAGTATATCAAATCAGGTGCATCTTATCTTATCAAATTTGTAGTTTGTGCTATTGCGAGGGGGCAACTCGAGACTAAACAATAATACTTATCGCAATCAGGCTATACCGCCTACTAGCTCAACCCCTCAGTGGACTACTGATTACCTTATCACCTTTAACGATAAACACACGATGTAGGCCTCTCTCCCTAAATTGCGTGATTTCGGTTTCCCCAAACACAAAAAAGCCACCCAATGGGTGGCTTTCTCACTAATTTAATGTCTGGCAGTTCCCTACTCTCACATGGGGAGACCCCACACTACCATCGGCGCTACGGCGTTTCACTGCTGAGTTCGGCATGGGGTCAGGTGGGACCACCGCGCTATTGCCGCCAGACAAATTCGGTTTGTTCCCGTTTAGTACATTTCGTCACTAAACCAGAACTGTAATCTTGAACAAGCTGCTGTGTCCCTCGCCTCTCGGCTTCTCACGCTCATTGAATCAACCTCATCTCTCAATCTCTAAAACACCTTCGGTGTTGTCAGGTTAAGCCTCACGGTTCATTAGTATTGGTTAGCTCAACATATCGCTATGCTTACACACCCAACCTATCAACGTCTTAGTCTTAAACGTTCCTTTAGGACCCTTAAAGGGTCAGGGAAGACTCATCTCAAGGCAAGTTTCCCGCTTAGATGCTTTCAGCGGTTATCTCTTCCGCACTTAGCTACCGGGCAATGCCATTGGCATGACAACCCGAACACCAGTGGTGCGTCCACTCCGGTCCTCTCGTACTAGGAGCAGCCCCTTTCAATCTTCCAACGCCCACGGCAGATAGGGACCGAACTGTCTCACGACGTTCTAAACCCAGCTCGCGTACCACTTTAAACGGCGAACAGCCGTACCCTTGGGACCTACTTCAGCCCCAGGATGTGATGAGCCGACATCGAGGTGCCAAACACCGCCGTCGATATGAACTCTTGGGCGGTATCAGCCTGTTATCCCCGGAGTACCTTTTATCCGTTGAGCGATGGCCCTTCCATTCAGAACCACCGGATCACTAAGACCTACTTTCGTACCTGCTCGAGCCGTCACTCTCGCAGTCAAGCTGGCTTATGCCTTTGCACTAACCGCATGATGTCCGACCATGCTTAGCCAACCTTCGTGCTCCTCCGTTACTCTTTGGGAGGAGACCGCCCCAGTCAAACTACCCACCAGACACTGTCCGCACCCCGGATAACGGGGCAACGTTAGAACATCAAACATTAAAGGGTGGTATTTCAAGGTTGGCTCCATGCAGACTGGCGTCCACACTTCAAAGCCTCCCACCTATCCTACACATCAAGGCTCAATGTTCAGTGTCAAGCTATAGTAAAGGTTCACGGGGTCTTTCCGTCTTGCCGCGGGTACACTGCATCTTCACAGCGAGTTCAATTTCACTGAGTCTCGGGTGGAGACAGCCTGGCCATCATTACGCCATTCGTGCAGGTCGGAACTTACCCGACAAGGAATTTCGCTACCTTAGGACCGTTATAGTTACGGCCGCCGTTTACTGGGGCTTCGATCAAGAGCTTCTCCTTACGGATAACCCCATCAATTAACCTTCCAGCACCGGGCAGGCGTCACACCGTATACGTCCACTTTCGTGTTTGCACAGTGCTGTGTTTTTAATAAACAGTTGCAGCCAGCTGGTATCTGCGACTGGCTTCAGCTCCATGGGTAAACCACTTCACCTAGCGCCAGCGTGCCTTCTCCCGAAGTTACGGCACCATTTTGCCTAGTTCCTTCACCCGAGTTCTCTCAAGCGCCTGAGTATTCTCTACCTGACCACCTGTGTCGGTTTGGGGTACGATTAATGATAATCTAGAGCTTAGAGGCTTTTCCTGGAAGCGGGGCATGAGCTACTTCGCCACCGTAGTGACTCGTCATCAGACCTCAGCATATAGTGAACCGGATTTGCCTAATTCACCTGCCTACATCCTTAAACCGGGACAACCGTCGCCCGGCCAGCCTAGCCTTCTCCGTCCCCCCATCGCAATTATCACCAGTACGGGAATATTAACCCGTTTCCCATCGACTACGCATTTCTGCCTCGCCTTAGGGGTCGACTCACCCTGCCCCGATTAACGTTGGACAGGAACCCTTGGTCTTCCGGCGTGCGGGTTTTTCACCCGCATTATCGTTACTTATGTCAGCATTCGCACTTCTGATACCTCCAGCATACCTCACAGTACACCTTCACAGGCTTACAGAACGCTCCCCTACCCAACAATATTTACATATCGCTGCCGCAGCTTCGGTGCATAGTTTAGCCCCGTTACATCTTCCGCGCAGGCCGACTCGACCAGTGAGCTATTACGCTTTCTTTAAATGATGGCTGCTTCTAAGCCAACATCCTGGCTGTCTGAGCCTTCCCACTTCGTTTCCCACTTAACTATGACTTTGGGACCTTAGCTGGCGGTCTGGGTTGTTTCCCTCTTCACGACGAACGTTAGCACCCGCCGTGTGTCTCCCGTGATAACATTCTTCGGTATTCGTAGTTTGCATCGAGTTGGTAAGTCGGGATGACCCCCTAGTCGAAACAGTGCTCTACCCCCGAAGATGAGTTCACGAGGCGCTACCTAAATAGCTTTCGGGGAGAACCAGCTATCTCCCGGTTTGATTGGCCTTTCACCCCCAGCCACAAGTCATCCGCTAATTTTTCAACATTAGTCGGTTCGGTCCTCCAGTTAGTGTTACCCAACCTTCAACCTGCCCATGGCTAGATCACCGGGTTTCGGGTCTATACCCTGCAACTCATTCGCCCAGTTAAGACTCGGTTTCCCTACGGCTCCCCTATACGGTTAACCTTGCTACAGAATATAAGTCGCTGACCCATTATACAAAAGGTACGCAGTCACCCTGATAAATCAAGGCTCCCACTGCTTGTACGTACACGGTTTCAGGTTCTATTTCACTCCCCTCGCCGGGGTTCTTTTCGCCTTTCCCTCACGGTACTGGTTCACTATCGGTCAATCAGGAGTATTTAGCCTTGGAGGATGGTCCCCCCATATTCAGACAGGATAACACGTGTCCCGCCCTACTCGTCGAGTTCACAACACTAATATCTTCAGATACGGGGCTATCACCCTTTACTGCCGGACTTTCCAGACCGTTCTCCTGATACTAATGCTGATTAAGACTCTGGGCTGCTCCCCGTTCGCTCGCCGCTACTAGGGGAATCTCGGTTGATTTCTTTTCCTCGGGGTACTGAGATGTTTCAGTTCCCCCGGTTCGCTTCGTTTGACTATGTATTCATCAAACGATAGTGCAACGAATTGCACTGGGTTTCCCCATTCGGAAATCGTCGGGTATAACGGTTCATATCACCTTACCGACGCTTATCGCAGATTAGCACGTCCTTCATCGCCTCTGATTGCCTAGGCATCCACCGTGTACGCTTAGTCGCTTAACCTCACAACCCGAAGGTGTCTTCTTATCAGACGACACTTAACGTCATGGCTGTGCGTGGTGAACTTCTTCGTTGGGTAGTGCTCGCAATGCTCACGTACTATTGTACGCTGCGCTTGCTGCGCGCTAGCCGCCTTGAATTTCACACTGCTCGCTCATGCCACTCGTTTGTGTGTTTGAAAAACACTTCAAGTTGAGATTTTTGAGAGACTCTCACATTGTTTAAGCGATAAACAATGTGCGTTGTTTTCAATTTTCAGCTTGTTCCAGATTGTTAAAGAGCATAATTATTCGCAATAGACTATTTGACTAATCTATTCTGAATAATCAGAAAAATTTATGGTGGAGCTAAGCGGGATCGAACCGCTGACCTCCTGCGTGCAAGGCAGGCGCTCTCCCAGCTGAGCTATAGCCCCATAAAGGTAATTTCAGTATCAATGATAAATAATAAAATTTATACTTCTCGCTTTTAGTATGCTTAAAGTTACCAATTTTGTTTAGTCTAGGCGCGGATTGGCGAAGTTTACTTTTGGGTAAACGAGCTAATCTGCAACAACGAATAAACAAAATTTGGTAGGCCTGAGTGGACTTGAACCACCGACCTCACCCTTATCAGGGGTGCGCTCTAACCACCTGAGCTACAAGCCTATTGATACTGCTACTCTATTTCATCAGACAATCTGTGTGAGCACTTCACAAAAACACTTCAATGGTAAGGAGGTGATCCAACCGCAGGTTCCCCTACGGTTACCTTGTTACGACTTCACCCCAGTCATGAATCACAAAGTGGTAAGCGCCCTCCCGAAGGTTAAGCTACCTACTTCTTTTGCAACCCACTCCCATGGTGTGACGGGCGGTGTGTACAAGGCCCGGGAACGTATTCACCGTAGCATTCTGATCTACGATTACTAGCGATTCCGACTTCATGGAGTCGAGTTGCAGACTCCAATCCGGACTACGACGTACTTTATGAGTTCCGCTTGCTCTCGCGAGGTCGCTTCTCTTTGTATACGCCATTGTAGCACGTGTGTAGCCCTACTCGTAAGGGCCATGATGACTTGACGTCATCCCCACCTTCCTCCGGTTTATCACCGGCAGTCTCCTTTGAGTTCCCGACCGAATCGCTGGCAACAAAGGATAAGGGTTGCGCTCGTTGCGGGACTTAACCCAACATTTCACAACACGAGCTGACGACAGCCATGCAGCACCTGTCTCAGAGTTCCCGAAGGCACCAAAGCATCTCTGCTAAGTTCTCTGGATGTCAAGAGTAGGTAAGGTTCTTCGCGTTGCATCGAATTAAACCACATGCTCCACCGCTTGTGCGGGCCCCCGTCAATTCATTTGAGTTTTAACCTTGCGGCCGTACTCCCCAGGCGGTCGATTTAACGCGTTAGCTCCGAAAGCCACTCCTCAAGGGAACAACCTTCAAATCGACATCGTTTACAGCGTGGACTACCAGGGTATCTAATCCTGTTTGCTCCCCACGCTTTCGCACCTGAGCGTCAGTCTTTGTCCAGGGGGCCGCCTTCGCCACCGGTATTCCTCCACATCTCTACGCATTTCACCGCTACACATGGAATTCTACCCCCCTCTACAAGACTCTAGCTGACCAGTCTTAGATGCCATTCCCAGGTTAAGCCCGGGGATTTCACATCTAACTTAATCAACCGCCTGCGTGCGCTTTACGCCCAGTAATTCCGATTAACGCTTGCACCCTCCGTATTACCGCGGCTGCTGGCACGGAGTTAGCCGGTGCTTCTTCTGTCGGTAACGTCAATCGTTGATGATATTAGCATCAACGCCTTCCTCCCGACTGAAAGTACTTTACAACCCTAGGGCCTTCTTCATACACGCGGCATGGCTGCATCAGGCTTGCGCCCATTGTGCAATATTCCCCACTGCTGCCTCCCGTAGGAGTCTGGGCCGTGTCTCAGTCCCAGTGTGGCTGATCATCCTCTCAGACCAGCTAGGGATCGTCGCCTAGGTGAGCCATTACCCCACCTACTAGCTAATCCCATATGGGTTCATCCGATAGCGCAAGGACCGAAGTTCCCCTGCTTTGCTCCTAAGAGATTATGCGGTATTAGCCACCGTTTCCAGTGGTTATCCCCCTCTATCGGGCAGATCCCCATACATTACTCACCCGTCCGCCGCTCGTCAGCGAGAAGCAAGCTTCCCCTGTTACCGCTCGACTTGCATGTGTTAGGCCTGCCGCCAGCGTTCAATCTGAGCCATGATCAAACTCTTCAATTAAAAGTAGCTTGATGCTCAAAGAATGTCTTACTGACCGTAACGTTCTTTTGTTCGGCTAACGTTGTCGGCTTCACATCGCTTCCCCTCGCCGTACCTAAGTACTGTCTCGGGTTATCTCTGCTTGCCTTCGCGTTATCCTTCCAAAATAAGCGTTACTACCTTATTTCATATATATGAATTAACGTGTTAGTCACTCTTCAAGACTTAAAATCAAATATTTTTTTGATAGTGTCCTGTGAGTGCCCACACAGATTGTCTGATAAATTGTTAAAGAGCGTTGCGACTAAATCTGTTTGATTTTCGACTTCGAGGTCGTTGTCGCGAGGAGCCGTATAATACGTTTTCCTCTGTGAGAGTCAAGCAATTTTTTGCTTTTTCTTTTCAGAATCTCTCGCTACCGTTTCAGTGTTCATCGCGCTTTGCGTTGTCTTGTTCCCGGTCAGTGGTGGCGCATTATAGGGAGTCAGAAAAATCTGGCAACCCTTTTTTTGCATTTTTTTTCTGACTGCTTACTTAACACTCAAAACGACTATTTTTTGATTCTTTTTAGGGCTTCTGGTAACTCAGCAATACTATTAATGACAATATCTGCATTCTCCATAGCCTCATCAGTGACCTGCTCACCACTTTTCACTAACACAGTGGTACCAACTTTAGCCGCTTTTCCCGCTAGTATATCCGCGAGTTTGTCGCCAACCATAATAGAAGCAGCCATATCTATATTTAAGAATGATTGCGCATCTAGTAACATCCCTGGCTTTGGTTTGCGGCAGTTGCAGTCTTGGCGATACTCTTCAATTTTCGCATCGATATGATGAGGGCAAAAATAGATACCATCTAAGTCAACACCGCGGTCGGCTAACGACCAATCCATCCACTCTGTTAGCTGCATAAACTGGTTCTCGGTATAAATACCACGACCTATGCCAGATTGATTAGTTACAATGACTAATGCATAACCCATTTTTTTTAATTCTAACATCGCTTCAATCGAGCCTTCGATAAATTCAAAGTCATCGATTTTATGAACATAGCCATGATCGATATTGATTGTTCCATCTCTGTCTAAAAAGACTGCGGGGGTCCCGTTACTCACCGATTTGCTCCTCAAATTTAATATCTTTTTAGTATCTCATGAAAAGAAAAGAAATGAGAATAGAATAAATAGAACAATCTTTATTGACTTAGACGTCTAGACGCCTTAACATCCAACAATATTAGATACACTATCTAAAAAAACAATTCAGATAAAAGTTAGAAAATATAAATGATAAAGCTCTCAAATATTAATAAGGTTTTCCAGCAAGGAAACCGTAACATTCAAGCGCTGACTGACATTAGCTTGCATGTTCCTGCTGGTCAGATATATGGCGTAATAGGCGCATCAGGTGCAGGTAAAAGTACACTTATACGTTGCGTAAACATGCTCGAACGCCCTACTTCAGGCCAAGTCGTCGTTGATGGGCAAGATTTAACAGCAATGACAGAAAAAACGTTGACGAGAGCACGCCGTGGCATCGGCATGATTTTCCAACATTTTAACTTATTATCTTCACGTACTGTTTTTGATAATGTGGCGCTTCCTTTAGAGCTTGATAATACGCCTAAGGAAAAAATTAATGAGCGCGTTAATGAATTACTCGAACTGGTTGGTTTAACCGACAAGAAAGATAGTTATCCTGCTAATCTTTCTGGAGGGCAAAAACAACGCGTTGCTATTGCGCGAGCCTTAGCAAACTCACCCAAAGTTCTATTGTGTGATGAAGCGACCAGTGCATTAGACCCTGCGACAACACGCTCTATCCTTGAGTTATTAAAGGATATTAATCGTCGTTTAGGATTAACTATCTTATTAATTACCCATGAAATGGATGTGGTAAAACGCATCTGTGACCAAGTTGCAGTCATCAGCGGTGGTCAGTTAATCGAGAAAGATAAAGTCAGTGAAGTGTTTTCTCATCCGAAAACACCGGTTGCCCAAGCATTTATTCAGTCAACATTAGTGATTGATATTCCAGATGACTATAAAGCTCGTTTAAAAGCTGAATCAGGCAGTGATTTATCGCCATTAGTGAAATTAGAATTTACAGGGCAATCTGTTGATGCTCCTTTAATTTCCATGGCTGTACGCAAGTTCGATATAGATATTAATATATTGAGCTCCCAAATCGACTACGCAGGCGGCGTTAAGTTTGGTGTAATGTTAGCTGAACTACATGGCATCAATGGTGGAGTAGAGTCCACAATTACATTTTTAAAAGAACACCATGTCAAAGTAGAGGTTTTGGGTTATGTCTGAGGGAATGATTTCACTACTTATAACAGGAACGATTGATACTATCATTATGACTTTCGTATCAGCGATCCTCGGTTTTTTATTAGGTGTACCGACAGGTGTTTTACTTTATGTCACTCGCCGTGGGCAAGTGATGGAAAATACAGCTCTTTATAGTGTAATTTCAGCGGTAGTGAACGTATTTCGTTCAATCCCGTTTATCATTCTATTAGTATGGATTAGCCCATTCACTAAATTCTTGGTTGGTTCGGCCATTGGTATTGAAGGCGCTATTGTTCCATTGACAGTTGGCGCAATTCCCTTTATTGCTCGTATGGTTGAAAATACATTATTAGAAGTACCAAGTGGTTTGATTGAAGCTTCAAGGGCTATGGGGGCAACACCGCTACAGATTATTCGTAAAATATTGTTACCTGAATCATTACCGGGGATTATCAACGCAGCAACTATCACATTAATTATGTTAGTCGGCTACTCAGCAATGGGCGGTGCTGTGGGTTCTGGTGGTTTAGGGCAAATTGCAATGCAATATGGGTATTACACCTACAATCCATTAGTGATGAATACCGTACTTGTTTTGTTAATCATTTTAGTTTTCATCATTCAATACACTGGTGAATACTTAATGAAAAAAGTATCACATCGATAGTAAGTAAAATAGCTGCGCCGTTAGGGTGCTTATAAAGTCCGTTTTAAAGGGGTATATCAATGTCTATTAAATTAAAATCTATCGCAGTTGTCGGCGCGCTATTAGGCACTCTAGTTCTCACAGGTTGTGGTGAGAAAGAAAAAGATGCCAACAGCATTAAAGTTGGTGTGATCATGGGCAAAGAATTAGAAGTTGCTGAGGTTGCACAAAAAGTTGCTAAAGAAAAGTATGGCTTAAATGTTGAATTAGTTTCATTTAATGACTTCGTTTTACCTAATGAAGCATTAAGCAAAGGCGATATTGATGCTAACGCATTTCAACACAAACCGTACCTTGATCAACAAATTAAAGATCGTAACTATAAATTAGTTCCTGTGGGCAATACTTTTATTTACCCAATTGCAGCTTATTCTAAAAAAATTAAATCAGTTGATGAATTAGCCGATGGTTCACAAATTGCGCTACCTAATGACCCGACTAACTTAGGCCGCTCTCTACTATTGTTACAACAGCAAGGTTTGATCAAATTAAAAGAGGGCACAGGTTTAATGCCTACTGTTCTGGATGTGGTTGAGAACCCAAAAAACCTGAAATTTGTTGAATTAGAAGCACCTCAATTACCACGAGCTTTGGATGACCAAAAAATTGCTCTAGCCATTATCAATACCACTTGGGCAAGTAGCGCAACACCAAAATTAACACCAGCAAAAGATGGTTTATTCGTTGAAGACAAAGATTCTCCATATGTGAATGTTATTGTTGCCCGTGAAGATAATAAAGATAACGAAAATGTGAAGAAATTTATCCAAGCATATCAATCGGATGAAGTATCTAACAAAGCTAATGAAGTCTTTGATGGTGGTGCAGTTAAAGGCTGGTAATCTTTTTTATTATTAAAAAAACGATTAAAATACTAGGTGGCGTAATGCCATCTAGTATTTTTTGCAATTTATAGACTACAAAACATAGCAACTTAATTTTAGTAACCATATAAGAAAGGTATAACTTATGAGACTGTTATTGCTCACCTTGGTGGCTTTTACGCTAGCCGGGTGTGGAATTAACCAATACACAAGTCCAGGGCAAAACAAAGGTTTCACTAGTATGAAATTGTCTAAACCTGTACCTCGTGTCACAGAACCAGACACCGCAAATGTCAAATTAATGAATAGCCCTGAAGAGCTGTTAGGCATGCCTTTCAAAGACTTAGGTGTTGTTTCTGGGGAATCTTGCCGTGAAAGTGTTCAAAGCCCTCCGGCAAATCTAAACACAGCAAAAAACAGCATGTTAACCCAAGCTGCTTATATTGCCGCCGATGCAGTGCTTTTACATCAATGCCAAACAATGACCTCACCGGGCTGTTATCAGGCAACCATTTGTGAAGGCAGTGCATTACAAATTGTTGAATAATAAATCAATGCAATCTTTTCAATTTAATGTTATTGGCCATATTGAATCACCTTATAAAGAAAAGTTTGCCATCCCGCGCCAGCCTGGACTCGTTCTAGGCGGTGTAGGACGCCTACATTTACACCCGCCTTATAATGACCCAAACACTGTTCGAGGGCTCAAGCAATTTAGCCATATTTGGGTTTTATTTATTTTTCATCAAACGATGGAAGGCGGTTGGAAGCCTTTAGTTCGTCCGCCGCGCCTTGGTGGCAACCAGAAAATGGGGGTTTTTGCGACGCGTTCAACTTTTAGACCAAACCCTATCGGTATGTCACTTGTTGAATTAAAAGGGATAACGGAAAAAGATAATCAAGTTATCCTTGACCTAGGTAGCCTTGATTTACTTGATGGTACGCCAGTGATTGATATTAAGCCTTATTTGCCCTTCGCTGAAGCGTTACCAGAAGCCATTGCAGGATACGCACAAGAGGCGCCTACAGACGATATGCAGGTTATATTTACTGTACAAGCCCAACAGGAATTAAATCTCTATCAAAGACAATACCCTAAATTGAAGCAATTTATTGAACAAGTACTAATGCAAGACCCTCGTCCTGCTTATAAAAAACAATCTACTGAAATTCGTGACTACGCTGTCCATTTATTAGATTTTAATATTCGCTGGCGAGTAATTCGTGGTGTGACTGAAGTATTCGCTATTGAACCGTATGAAAAAACGCGTTAACCCCTTTTGGCAAATGTCAGTCACTGGTAGACTAGCTCTCTATATACCTTGGTAAGCAAACGACTTATCATAATTTGTTGTTCTAATGGAACCTATACAATGCGTACTAGCAAATATCTGCTCTCAACTCTAAAAGAGACCCCTGCGGATGCAGAAGTTATCAGCCATCAGCTGATGCTGCGTGCAGGAATGATCCGTAAACTTGCTTCTGGTCTGTATGACTGGTTACCCACTGGCGTGCGTGTACTACGAAAAGTAGAAACCATTGTTCGTGAAGAAATGGAAAATGCAGGTGCTATCGAGGTATCTTTACCCGTAGTTCAACCGGCAGATTTATGGCAAGAAAGTGGGCGTTGGGAACAGTATGGTCCTGAATTGCTACGTTTTGTTGACCGTGGTGAACGGCCTTTCGTTCTAGGCCCAACTCATGAAGAAGTCATTACTGATTTAATACGTAATGAAATCACCTCTTATAAACAACTGCCTTTGAATTTATTCCAAATTCAAACTAAATTCCGTGACGAAGTTCGCCCACGCTTTGGTGTCATGCGTTCACGTGAATTTATCATGAAAGATGCATATTCGTTCCACATCAATCAAGAATCGTTACAAGAAACTTACGATGCGATGTACGAAGCGTATAGCAAAATTTTCACTCGCATTGGCTTTGACTTCCGTGCAGTCCAAGCGGATACCGGCTCAATTGGTGGTAGCGCTTCTCACGAATTCCAAGTACTTGCGAAAAGTGGTGAAGACGACGTTGTTTTCTCAACGGAATCTGATTTTGCTGCAAACATTGAATTTGCTGAAGCAGTTGCACCTACGGCACCACGTGGAGCAGCAACAGAAGAAATGCGTTTAGTCGATACTCCAAATGCAAAAACTATTGCTGAGCTGGTCGAACAATTCCATTTACCTATTGAAAAGACAGTTAAAACATTAATTGTTCACGCCAAAAAAGATTCTGGTCATACATTGGTCGCGTTGTTAATCCGTGGTGATCATGAGCTTAATGAAATTAAAGCGGAAAAACACCCCTTAGTTGCGAGCCCACTTGAGTTCGCTTCTGAAGAAGAAATTAGAAATGCGGTAAATGCAGGTCCGGGTTCTTTAGGCCCTGTTAATATGCCATTACCTATCGTTATCGACCGTAGTGTTGCAATAATGAGCGACTTTGGCGCGGGTGCGAATATTGATGGTAAACACTATTTCGGTATTAACTGGGAACGTGATCTACCGACCCCTGACACTTTTGATCTGCGTAATGTCGTTAATGGTGACCCAAGCCCAGATGGTAAAGGGGTACTACAAATTAAACGTGGTATCGAGGTCGGTCATATTTTCCAATTAGGGACTAAATACTCTGAAGCGATGAAAGCTTCTGTCCAAAATGAAGAAGGCCATAATCAAATCGTGACAATGGGTTGTTATGGTATTGGTGTAACTCGTATCGTTGCAGCAGCTATTGAACAAAGCCACGATGAGCGTGGGATCATTTGGCCGGATGCGATTGCACCATTCCAAGTTGCAATTTTGCCAATGAATATGCATAAATCTTACCGCGTTAAAGAAGTTGCAGAAAAACTGTATGCTGATTTAAAAGCCAACGGTATTGATGTTATTTTTGATGACCGTAAAGAGCGCCCTGGTGTGATGTTTGCCGATATGGAATTAATTGGTGTGCCATACACCATTGTTATTGGTGATCGTAATTTAGATAATAACCAAGTTGAATACAAATCTCGTCGCAGTGATGACAAAGACTTGGTTGGTCTAGACAATGTGGTTAGCTTCTTAAAAGAAAAGTTAGCAGCTTGTTTAGTTAAATAACCAAAACAATAAAAAGCCCCCAGCCATTGGTTCTCCAACTATTGGGGGCTTTTTTTAAATATCTCGATATGAACCAATTTTAAAGCCACGCTCTAAGATCCGCATCTTTAAATTCTCTGAGGTCAGCACTTCTAATTCATTCAACCGTGGATAGGCATAATTGCTTTTTAATAAAGCATTATCAATAAATGCAGGATGACTCATTATCTCAATGGAGCGATTTCCATGTAGTTTCGCTTCGTCTAAAATCTGCAAAAATAATGACTCACTAATTTTATCACCATAAAACTCACTACTAAAAGAATCAGTGCTAGCAACTTGATATGACAAAGGCGGCCAATTTTTTTCTAATTGACGATCAACTCGCAATGCAATACCTTTTTCCTGTGCAAAGTTAACAATGATAGGAAAGACCCCTTCTATCATATGCACATGGTGATGGCTATCTATGTGACTTGGCTTTCGACCGAAAACCTCAATAAATTTCTGGTATTGCTGATTTAGCTCTTCTTCAATTTCATTTAATGGCAATTCATTTGTGTCTATATCCCACAACCATTTACCAAGCAAACCATCACGACACAAAGATGGCATCGATGAAAAAGGTTTGCCCGCGGTTAAAACAAAATGCATACCTACCGCTAAATTAGGGTAATCATGACTTAATTTTGCGGCATCCGATATCGCAGGCATATTCATCATAGCCGTAGTTGAATGAACAACTCCATTTCGATGGGATTCAATGATCCCATAGTTTACAGCGCGACATAATCCAAAATCATCAGCATTAACAATAAGTAATGAAGACATAGTATTTCCCTTAACCCTGTATATAATCGCCCTATTTACTTTCCTGCTCTAATTTTTTTATCACTTCATCAAAGTTAGGCAGGTATTTTTTATGAGCAATTAACAATTCTTTTGAAATTAAACGAGCATCTTTATCAGAGTGAATTAATGGATTTAGATTCATAGCCAATAAGACATCATTAAAATCACCATTGGTTGCAGCTCTACTTGTTGCTATTTCAAAATTTTTCAATGTATAAATTAACCCTAGTACCTTATCATCGAAATGCGTAATTCTTGGATGAGGCATAGCACCATCACGTCCAAGTATACAGGTCATTTCTACAGTCCAATCGCTTGGAATATTATCAATATGGCCATGGTGTGGGATATTTACATAGTGCTCTGTCTTTTTATCATTGTAGATTGCATTTATCACTTCACAGGCAGCATCCGAATAATATGCTCCCCCCCGCAGCTCTAATTCCTTAGGTTTAACATCGAGGGATGGGTTTTTATAAAGCTCGAAAAGTTGATGCTCAACTTTTTGCACAATTTGTGCTCGAGCCCCACCTTTATAATATTCGCCAAGCTCTATTGCTAACATTTCTTTAGGTTTAAAATAGTATAATAAATACGAGCAAGGGATTAGATTTAAGCCTCTAATTAACCCTTCTTCAAAGGCTAGGTCAGTAATGTTTTTTACTGAATTTGCGCTTAATGTCCCTGCGGCAATTCCTTCTAATAGTTCATCAAAGCGTGATACACCATTTACAATAACATCTTTGATAAAAACCATATGGTTTAAACCAAATAGATCTATTGATAACTCATCTTTTTCAGATAGTTGCAAAACATCTGTAATAAACATTTTCATACCTATTGGAATATTACAGACACCAATGAAGCGTTTAAAATCAGTATGACGATATACTGCTTCTGTCACCATACCTGCTGGGTTGGTAAAATTAATCACCCATGCATTTGGGCAAATCTCTTCAACATCTTTAATAATATCGAAAATAACAGGAATGGTACGTAACCCTTTAAATAACCCACCAGCACCGTTAGTTTCTTGCCCTAAATAACCATGTTTTAACGGAATTGACTCATCCAGCTCACGCGCTTTTAATTGACCAACCCTTAATTGAGTCGTAACAAAATCAGCATCTATTAATGCTTCTCTTCGATCTAATGTTTTATATAATTTTAAAGGGACTCCTGCATGTTTAACCATACGCTCACATAAGTTAAAAATAATATCTAACTTTTCTTTCCCTTCTTCAACATCAACTAACCATAATTCCGTAATAGGTAATTCGTGATACCGCTTAATAAAACCTTCTAACAATTCAGGTGTATAGCTACTACCACCGCCAATAGTGACAACTTTTAATTTCTGAGTCATATTAACCTCATTGAACCTTATAAAATGAATATAGAAAAGCACACCATCTTTATCAAAAGATGGTTATGCTTGAGTTTTCTTAAAAGAAAAATTAACTTAAATAAAAAATTAACCCACCATTTTTTGCTCAACACTAAATAGATTTTTTCTATAATCACTTGGTGTTAATGATGTTAACTCTTTAAATTTTTTCACAAATAAACTGGGGCTACTATACCCTGATTCAAATGCAATATCGGTAATTGAATAATTAGTTATTTCAAGCTGTTTTTTAGCAAAATTAATTCTTATATCATTAATAATTTGCATCGGCGTTTTGCCATAATATCGTTTTGTTGCGCGAGTTAAATACTCTTGTGATTTGCCAGTAATTGTTATCATATTTTGCAACGCACTTTCACTAAACATCGCGATATCATGCATTTCTTCCAATGTACTTTTTAACCATTGGGGGGCATCATCCCGCATACTTTTCTCACGAAAATGGCGTAACCGATTAACTACGTTAAATGTAACTAATTCAATAAATTCATTAAATTCACTATCGCGGAAGTTCAATGATGCGATTACCGATTCGATATAAGCCATAAATTCATTTTTTAATTGGTAGCTTTGTGATGCAACAAAGCAATTTGGTAATAATGGCAAATAATGCTTATCGAAAAATGCTTTGCTAATTCCGACATTTAATATCCGTGTAGGACCAAAGTCATAAGCACTTTCATGGTAGGAGCCAATTGGTAGAAATACAAAATCCCCACGCTCTAATAAAACTTTTTTTCCATTTATAATTTGATAACAACGACCAGTTAGAACAATCATATATTCATAATAATCGTGTTGATGCAGTCCACTTGCACTCTCAACTTTATTATAAATAAAGACATGAAAGGTTTTATTATTAAAAAGTTCACTTTCTTGAACCAATTTAATCTCAGCATTAGTGTCGGTTCTATTCATCAGTGTCTGCATCATGAGCCTCTCTCTAATGATTTATTTTTTCATGTAACTCAATTAATTCTGTAATTAATTCACGGGCTAACATAGCATTCATTAAGTGATCTTGAGCATGAACAAGAACTAAACTCACTTTGATTCTCCCTTCTCCCATATCACTTTCAATCAATTGAGTTTGTACTTTATGAGCTTCATTTAATGAAGAATGAGACTGCTCCATTAAATTTTTCGCTGTCACGAAATCACCCGCTTTGGCTTTTTTCAGCGCAGTGTAGGCTAAACTTCGAGCTTGCCCCGCATTAATAATTAACCCCATGACAACTTCTTCTAGTTCATTGCTTGCGTCTTCTTGGATATCATCAAGTTCAAACATATTTTTATCTCGACTTAAATGGGAGGAGCAAGCTCCTCCATATTTTAAAACTTCAGTGCATTCGCAATATCTTCTTCACTTTCTTCTTCATCTATCGTGTTTTGGGCTTTATTCGAAATGACCACAAACGGTAGATAAACAAGAACAGCAACACCAAGGTTGAATAAGGCAAGTAATAAGGCAGCAATACTTCCATTAGTGTTAAAGAAAGCAGCCAAACCTGTTGGCATCGTCCACGGAGCAATATTTGTTACCGGTGGGATGATCCCTAAAGAATATGCTGCCACCATTATTCCTGCCAATAATGGCTGAATCAAAATAAAGGGGATAAACATCACAGGATTCATAATGATCGGTAAACCAAAAATAATAGGCTCATTAATTTGGAAGATACCTGCAGGTAAAGCTAACTTAGCAACTTGGCGATGATCAGCACGACGTGAAGCAATAAAAATTGCAATAATCAGACCTAATGTCGCCCCTGTTCCACCTAAAAACACATAGGAGTCAAGCATAGGCTTCGCCCACATATGGAAGGATTTACCAGCTGCAATTGCTGCGTCAACTGAGCCATACTCTGCATATAAAGAAACGTTTTCTAATGCCCAAGGCGTCATAATACCGCTATCTAACGCCGTTAATGCTAATGAACCATGGATACCAAAAAACCACAGCAGCGACGTAAAGACCACATAAGCCCATCCAACCACATTTCCCATCGATGCTAAAGGCGTTGAAACACTATCCATGATAATTTGATGAAAATTAGTGCTAATCCCCGTTAGCGCCCATGACACTATTCCCATAATAGATAAGATAATAAAACCAGGAATAAGTGCAGAAAACGAACGTGAAACTGATGGCGGAACGCTATCTGGTAATTTGATAACCCAATTACGGCGGACAATAAAAGTGAACATTTCAGCGACGACTAACCCTAAAATAATCCCTGAAATGATATTTGCTCCACCCAACCAATTCGCCCCAACGGCATAGGCACCATTTACATCATAAGGTGTTACTGTCATAAAAGAAGCTATAGCAAGTAACCCTGCAGCTAGCGGGTCAACTTTGCGTTCTTCTGCTAATGCCATGGCAATAAAGAAAGGGGCCATTAGAGACATAATACCTAGTGTCCCATTATAAACATTTCCCCCTATCACTTTAAAACCGTTTAATGTTTCGATTGTTGAAGGTTCTAATCGAACACCTAAAGAATAAAAAAACGACCCTGTATCAAAACTAAGAAAAACATTATTAATTAGTACAAACATAGCCCCAACGAGTGTTAGAGGCATTATTCTAATAAAACCATTCTTTATTGCATTAACATGAGGCTGCTTTCCCAATCGAACCGCGAATGGAAGGAGTACCTTTTCAAGCGAAGTGATAACAAGACTCATAAAAATACCCTCAATTTTTTGAGTATGCTCCATTCTTAATTAGCTAAAGATCGTATTAGCACCAATATCGATGGAGTTATTATGTAATAGAGGTAGTTAGTAGCGCTCTAATATTAACCTGCTGTTTGGTTTTTAATGATTGCCACGGCCGCTTTTAACACTCCTAATCCATCAACCTTGCCGTACAAAAGTGAGTCAATCACCTCAACGGGTTTGTTCGGCAATAATTTTTGAATATCAGATTGCATCCAAGCAATTTGCGGCCCAAGTAATACCAAATCAGCATCGACACCTTTTTCTGCTGCTAAGCTTTCAGGGAAAGCTTCAATGTTGACTGGTACATCATATTTCTCTGCCTGTTGCCTCATTTTGTTAACTAGCAGTGAGGTAGACATCCCCGCAGAACAAAATAAATAGATATTTTTTTTCTTCATTCCTTATCCTTAGATTCGTTCTATCTTTTAATTACCGCTGTAATTTATAAGTTTTTTTGCAGACTTACAGCATTTACTAACACTACAAACTAAAAATAAAAATTCTTTCTAGTTGAATGAAGTATACGTACTTCCCCTAGTTTTCGATATTTCAATGTCATCAAGAATTGTCTCTCATTGACTAATCGTTATGACCCCCCTCACATTTATACAAATATTTTGCGTTAATAAAAAAGTTATATTGATACCAAAAAAGCAAAGGCTGGTGAATATATTGATAAATCGAAGGGATTTTGGCTGATATTTTAGATAGTTAATAAAAGAAAAAGGCTCAATATAACTATTGAGCCTTTAATAGAAATGGATGTACTAAGATTAGTTACAAGAAGCAGATTTATCGAAATTGATGTTACCTGTAGGAACTAATGCAGGATCAAATTGACCTTCTTCCATTGATGGACGAACAGTATAATAACCTTCTAACTCAACATACACCGGTGTTCCACCATCAACACCTGTTTCACTATATGCTTTTTCTAATTCAATACCTGATGCTGAATATTGGCGCCCACTTTCACATTCAGTGAACACAGCAGCGTCCGCCATATAACGGTACTGACCTATTTTTTTGCTTGGCTTAACTTTCTCTAACGTATAATTCATTTGCGATTCAATCGGATTACCTTCTAAATCAAGTAAAGTAACCGACTTCCCATCCGCAGCTTGAGAGAAATAAGTATTCTCACCTTTTGGGTTAGTTGTGCGTAATTTGTTATCTTCAATAGCCCATTTACCTGAATCATGGAAAGCACTATCGCCATCCTTTGTTCCTAAATAGATCAATTGCTCAACATAGCTGCCATCTTGGTTAACTAATAAGGTTGCTTCAATACCAGAACAGTCTGCACAAGGTAGTACACCTGTGTAAACATTATCTACTGGTGATGATTCTGTATTTTTTGCAACTGTCTGACAGCCAGCTAACGTGACAGCCCCAACAGCCATTAATACTAACATTAGTGATTTTTTCATTATAATACCCTTAAAATCATACATTTTTATTCGTTAACCGATTTCTCAATCATAACATTTCAAAACTTAAAAAAACGGCAGGGATAAGAAAATTCGGACATTACTGATAAAATACGTTATGAATTAATTTAATGAATAAGAATTGTCTTTTTCCTCTAGCTACGATTATAGTTATTAAATTTACTGTGCTATTATCGTAGCAAGCGCTTTTTTGCTTGATACAACATGTTCAAGGCGGCAATAACCGCCACTAACACAGTGGTGAGGGAATATGTCTACAGATACTGAATATCAACCTATCAATTGTGATGATTACGAATATCTAGAAATTGCATGCCAACGTCAATTAAAGTTACAGATAAAACTTAATGACGGCGAGAATATTGAAGGGCAGGCCAGTGATTTGCTCCTGCGAAAAAAAGTCGAGTACCTGATTGTTGAAACGCATGAAGGAACCAAGGAACTACGACTGGATTGCATAAACTCCTTCAGTCATCCAGAAATCGGCACAATTGTTGTCGACCACTCTCACTAATACTCACATTATTGAGTCCTTCTATCCCCCCTTATGATAATCACAGTCATAAGGGGTTTCTCTTTATAACAGCGCCTTAAATACACAGCCTTGCTGCCAATCAATCGCTATCCCTAATTGTGTCTCATCAGCCAGCCCTTCAGGCGTAATAAAACAACCTACAGCCGTGATAAGCTGGTCATTATAATAAACTAGAGGCACTCGCTCACGCATCCACGGAGCAACCCCCAGTTCTTGCCATAGCTTTTTGCTACTTCTTGAACGATGGCGACCCACGATATTCAATGTGCCTTGCAACCCAAAGCGAATAGTTGCTGTTTCATGAGGCAACGGAGGGCGTATTTGCCCTTGCCCAGCCATAACATGAAGTACACCAAGAGATTCTGGCAATTCAAATGGTTTTGGATAATGCCATTGAAACTGCTTGTTCGCTAAACTATTAATACGCTTAATAACCCATAATGCCCCTTGGTACCGACGAACTTCAAATTGGCCTAATCGGCAAATTGGGTCGGCATCTTGTCGAGCTAAAGCAACTTCTTGCCAAATTCGTTCTAATTGGTTAAAAGGTGGCATCGGGAGTTGATGCAAACCTATCCAACGGCGGATTAATGCATTACGCTTTGATAATGAACAATCTTGTAGGTCATCAATAAATAGCCCACCTCGATAATCCATCATGCCTTCTAGCGTTTCCTTCAATAATTCATCAAGTAACGTTTCTTGTTCAGCACATAAAGCTGCGCTGCGAGCAACAGCATGCGGAAAGTGCGGCCAACGTTCTGTTAATGCAGGCATGATATGTAGACGAAGAAAATTCCTATCATAGCGATCATCTTGGTTACTATCGTCCTCAACCCACGCAAGTTGGTTTTCCTGCATGTAAGTTTCTAACTCAACACGTGGCGTTGAAAGTAACGGGCGCAATAGCCACGTAGCCCCACTCAAAGCAAGAAATGGTAACGATTCAGGCATAGATGATAACCCTGCGGGGCCACTGCCTCTCTTAAGCGCCAACATAAATGTTTCTGCTTGGTCATCAAGATGCTGTGCCGTCACTAGGATTTCATTTGCCATTAACTCTTCACGGTAAGCTTGATACCGCGCATCGCGTGCGGCTGCTTCAACCCCTTTTTGGCTGGGGTCAACCGTCACATGTCGGCAAATAAAAGGGATATCCCACTGTGAGCATAACTGAGCACAATGTTGTTCCCACGCATCCGCTTTATGGTTTAGCCCATGATGAATATGTATTGCGCGGATACTCAATGTAGGAAGGTGAGTTTGCCGAATTTGAAAAAGGGCATGCAATAACACCGTTGAGTCAATGCCGCCACTAAAGCCCACCAATAGCTGCTCAAAACCCTGTATTTTATTTAAAATACGCTCAATGATGATATTTGATTGCTGCACTATTAGCCTACCCTTATTCACGATTTCTGACTTTCCCTTTTATACCAACACATAAAACACCTGAAATGATCACAAGCAACACCCCTATGATATAGGCGATTTCAAACGGATCACTTAAAATTAATACCAACCACAGCACCGATAGTACAGGGGACAAAAACACGACAGAGGCGATTTTTGCCGAATGGCCCGTATTCATTGCTTTAAACCATAGAATATACGAAACGCCGTTGATTAAAATACCATTAATCAGTGTTGGCCAAAAAGCAGCTTTTGAGGGTAACTGTACTTCGCTAAACAGTAGCAGTAGCACAAGCGAGGTCAGTGTGGAGAAGATAAATAGCCATACTGTACTGATATAAGGGTCGATCGAATATTGCCGAGAAAAAACGGACATTAGCGCAAAACAAAAAGCACCACTAAAGACTAATAATAGCGCCGTTGGGTTTTCTACATGCAGCTGAGTAATTTGCCCCTTGGTAAAGGTAATTATCACGGCAATAAACCCAATAATAATGCCAACTATTTGCCTACCCGCTAACTTATCCTTTAATAATACCACTGACAGCAAAATAATAATTAATGGCCAACTGTACTGAATAACTAAGACTGCAATTCCATTTTCGATGGAATAACCGTAATACAATAGTAAGTAGAACAAACAATCCAAAAAACCAAGAATAAACACTTTTTTTATCGTGTTTCTAGGTAAAATAAACAGCTTACTCACTTTATAGCCAGAACCTAAAGCAACAATCACGACAGATATTGCTGATATCAAATTAGACCAAAATAGAAACTGAAAACTATCCATTCCTGCTTGCCCTAAACGGGAAACAATAGGAATAAAGCTCCATATCAATACACAAGCCAAAGCGTACATTAGGTAATTATATTGTCTCACTTTAGTTCCTATCTATTGTTCTTCTTAGCAGATAACCGAATGGCAATTTAGACCTTAACTTATCGGTTATATTAGAAAATAAAAAACGGGAGCAAGCAAAAGCAAACTCCCGTTTTTTTAACTAATTAACGACTCGCAATTAGCAGTAACCGTATTCCATTAAACGTTGGTAACGACGGTTTTTCAACGCTTCCGCGTCTAATAACTCTAATTCGTTAAGGTCTTCAGTGAGGCGAGCTTTTAAATGCTCTGCAATCTCATCATAATTACGATGAGCACCACCTAAAGGTTCAGCCACAACATTATCAATTAGTTTCAATTCTTTCAGACGAGGTGCGGTGATCCCCATCGCCTCAGCCGCTAATGGGGCTTTATCAGCGCTTTTCCACAGAATGGATGCGCAGCCTTCCGGCGAAATAACAGAATAAGTACTGTATTGCAACATGTTGACTTTATCGCCAACACCGATTGCCAGTGCCCCACCTGAACCACCTTCACCAATAACGGTACAAATAACCGGAACGGAGAGGCGTGACATCTCACGTAAGTTACGAGCAATAGCTTCTGATTGACCGCGCTCTTCAGCACCAACACCAGGGTATGCGCCTGGAGTATCAATGAATGTAATAATCGGTAGATTAAAGCGTTCAGCCAATTCCATCAAACGCAAAGCCTTGCGATAACCTTCAGGAGCTGGCATACCAAAATTACGACGGATTTTTTCTTTTGTTTCACGCCCTTTTTGGTGACCAATAATCATCACTGGACGACCATCTAAACGTGCCATTCCGCCCACAATAGCTTTATCATCCGCATAGGCACGGTCGCCCGCTAATTCTTGGAAATCGGTAAAAATGCGCGGGATATAATCCAAAGTATAAGGACGACGTGGATGACGAGCAAGTTTAGCAATTTGCCAAGCACCCAGATCAGAGAAAATTTTACGTGTCAGTTCAACACTCTTTTCACGTAAACGAGCAACCTCTTCATCTAGGTTGACTTCTAAGTTGTTATCTTGACGGCTAACCGCTGTTAGAGAATCAATTTTCGCCTCTAATTCCGCAATTGGCTGTTCAAAATCAAGAAAATCCAGACTCATAATATTCCTATTTTAGTCAAATTCTAATTCTACCTGCTCACTACCCAGCAGAGTTCGAAGATCGTTCAGAAGGGGATCTACGGGTGTCACACGCCAAACAACGCCAAATTTAAGCTTAGCTCTGGCATCATCCTTCTGGTAATACAAATGAACCGGGATCGTTCCTGAACGGTGAGGTTCAAGAGTACTACGAAGCCGATTCAGTAATTGATCGTTAATTTGTTTGTCTGACAGTGAAATTGCAAGCCCTCGTGCATATTTTTCCCTTGCTTCACCAATATCCATTAACTCACGCACTGTCATTTTATTACCACCATTGAAATCATCAAAGCTGACCTGACCGGTGGCTATCAGGATATTGTCTTTTTCCAGCAGGTGCTGGTACTTATCGAGTGCATCTGAAAATAGCATAATATCCAGACGACCGGAACGATCATCAAGCGTACAAATACCTATTCTATTACCACGCTTGGTTGTAATCACTTTAGCTGAAAGTACTAAACCTACCACAGTTGTCACTTGACCACGAGGGGTTGGGTTCACATCTTTTAATCTAAGACCGTTAGTATAGCGTTCTATTTCGCTCAAGTATCGTGTTATTGGATGCCCTGTTAAATATAAACCAAGCGTTTCCCTTTCACCATCCAAAACCACTTGCTCGGGCCATTTCGGTACGCTAGCGTAAGAACTTTCCACCTGTTCTGGCGCATCCGCTAATACGCCAAACATATCAGCTTGGCCAATAGCTTCTGCTTTCGCATGTTGATCGGCAGCTTTTAATGCATCTTCTAATGAAGACATTAATGCCGCACGATGAGGGCCTAATCGGTCAAAGGCCCCCGCCATAATCAGTTTTTCCATCACCCGTCGGTTAATTTTTTTTATATCAACACGGGCACAGAGATCAAAAATTTCTTTAAAGAAGCCACCTTGTTGACGAGCTTCAACAATCGCCTCAATCGGGCCTTCACCAACCCCTTTAATCGCGCCAATACCGTAAACTATCTCACCCTCGTCATTGACATGGAAATGATAAAGCCCACTATTGATATCCGGTGGCAATACTTTTAATCCCATTCGCCAACATTCGTCAACTAAACCAACCACTTTTTCTGTATTATCCATATCAGCGGTCATTACTGCGGCCATAAATTCGGCTGGATAATGGGCTTTTAACCATAAAGTTTGATATGAAACTAATGCATATGCAGCTGAGTGAGATTTATTAAACCCATAACCGGCAAATTTCTCTACCAAGTCAAAGATTTTCATTGATAGTTCGCCGTCAACACCATTTTTGATTGCGCCTTCTTCAAAAATGGACCGTTGCTTGGCCATCTCTTCTGGTTTCTTTTTCCCCATAGCTCGACGCAGCATATCTGCACCGCCAAGTGTGTAACCAGCCAAAACTTGCGCAATCTGCATAACCTGTTCTTGGTACAGAATAATGCCATAAGTTGGTTCTAGAACAGGTTTTAATGACTCATGTTGCCACTGTACATCAGGGTAAGAAATTTCTTCGCGACCATGCTTACGGTCAATAAAGTTATCTACCATCCCTGATTGCAAAGGGCCGGGACGAAAAAGAGCAACTAAGGCGATCATATCCTCAAAACAGTCTGGACGTAACCGCTTGATCAAATCTTTCATTCCACGGGATTCTAACTGGAATACCGCCGTGGTTTCTGAGCGTTGTAACATATCGAAGCTTTTTTGATCATGCAATGGGATCGCTGCGATATCAATCGGATCTAAATTTTTCTTGGCTCGACGTGCGTTGATCATTTCCAACGCCCAGTTGATGATTGTCAGTGTGCGTAAACCAAGGAAGTCAAACTTCACTAACCCTGCGTATTCAACATCGTTTTTATCGAATTGAGTAACAGGGTTATTTCCTTCTGCATCACAATACAGCGGCGCAAAATCAGTAATTTTCGTGGGGGCAATAACGACACCACCCGCATGTTTCCCTGCGTTTCGGGTCACACCTTCAAGCTTACGCGCCATATCAATAAGCGCTTTAACTTCTTCATCAGCTTCGTATATTTCTGGCAATTGGGGTTCAGCTTCAAAAGCTTTTTCCAATGTCATACCTGGATCAGGTGGCACTAATTTCGAAATTCTGTCAACAAAACCATAAGGGTGACCAAGCACGCGCCCTACATCTCGGATAACCGCTTTTGCAGCCATCGTACCGAAAGTGATGATTTGCGAAACAGCATCGCGCCCATACATATGAGCAACGTGTTCAATCACTTGGTCACGTTTTTCCATACAGAAATCGACGTCAAAGTCTGGCATCGAAACACGTTCAGGGTTAAGAAACCGCTCAAACAGTAAGTCAAATTCCAAAGGGTCAAGATCAGTAATTTTTAAAGCATAAGCGACAAGTGAGCCCGCGCCTGACCCCCTGCCCGGCCCTACAGGGACACCATTATCTTTTGACCACTGGATAAATTCCATTACGATCAAGAAGTAACCGGGAAACCCCATTTGGTTAATAACGTTTAGCTCAATATCTAAACGCTCATCATACTCGGGCCTCTTTTCTGCCCTAACTTTTTCATCTGGAAAGAGAAATTCTAAGCGCTCTTCAAGCCCTTCTTTTGAGCGTAAAACCAGAAAATCTTCCGTTTTCATATCCCCAGTAGGGAATTGTGGTAAGAAATATTCACCAAGACGGATGGTCACGTTACAACGCTTAGCAATCTCTACACTGTTTTCTAACGCTTCAGGGATGTCAGCAAATAGCTCACACATCTCTTCTTCAGAACGTAAATATTGCTGAGGGCTATAATTTTTAGGCCTTTTAGGGTCGACAAGTGTAAACCCATCATGGATGGCAACCCGGATCTCGTGAGCATCGAAATCACTACTTTCAATAAAACAAACGTCATTGGTAGCAACAACAGGTAAGCCTTTTTTAGTGGCTAGCTCAACGGCTGCGTGTAAGTAGCTTTCTTCATCCGGTCGACCAGTTCTTATTAACTCTAAATAATAACTGTCTGGGAAATGGGTTTCATAAAATTCAAGACATTCATCGACAAGCGCCTGATTACCTCTTAAAAGAAATTGACCGACATCTCCTTTGCGCCCACCTGAAAGTAAAATCAGGCCTTCTTTATGTTTTGCTAACCAATCACGGTGGATTGTTGGGCCTATTGCCCCATAACCTTTTTGATAGGCTTCAGAAATCAGCAAGGTTAGGTTCTGATAGCCTTCATTATTACGCGCTAAAATAGTTAAATGTGAAATTTCATCGCCTAATAATTCACTTTCAACATAAAAATCTGCACCAATAATTGGCTTAATCCCTGCACTATGGGCAGCCCCATAGAACCTAACTAACCCACAAAGGTTAGTAAAGTCTGTGATTGCAAATGCGGGCATTCCCATAGCGGCCACTTTTTTAACTAATGGACCCGTTTTAGCTAACCCATCAATCATGGAATAGTCACTATGGACACGCAAATGAATAAAACGAGGAGATGCCATCGAATTTCTACCTACTGTGTTATATCTAAAGCTCGTCTCACTGGAGCAAAGCTTTTGCGATGGAATTCGGTTGCGCCATATTGCGCTAATTTTTCTAAATGGTAAGCCGTAGGATAACCTTTGTGCTTAGCAAAGCCATATTCAGGGAAGGTTTTATCTAGTTCGACCATTTCGCGATCTCTAATAACCTTCGCCAATATAGAGGCGGCACTAATTTCCTGTACAAGGCTATCCCCTTTGACAACCGCCTGTGCTGGCATCGGTAATTCAGGGCAACGATTGCCATCGATCAAAACAAACTCAGGAACAATTGCTAACCCTGCGACTGCACGTTGCATGGCTAACATAGTTGCATGCAGAATATTTATTTTATCAATTTCTTCAGGTTCTGCACGACCAATGCACCAACACAACGCTTTTTCCTGGATTTCATCAAATAGTTTTTCACGTTTTCTTTCCGTGAGCTTTTTTGAATCAGCGAGACCAATAATTGGATTGTTAGGATCGAGGATCACGGCAGCAGTTACCACAGCCCCGACTAATGGACCACGACCTACTTCATCCACACCAGCAATCAAATTGGCTTTTGGATAGATAAATTCCATTAATTTTTAACCAAATCTAGTACTGCCTCAGCAGCTTGTTTATCTGCATCACAACGAATACGTTGATGCAATTGCAAAAAGGTTTGTTTCAAGCTATCAACCTGCTCTCCGCCATCTAATAATGGAATAAGCTGTTGTGCTAATTGTTCAGGTTGACACTCTTCTTGTAGTAATTCTTTTACTATCTCTTTTTCGGCCAGTAAGTTAGGCAAAGAAACATAGGGTGTTTTTACTAAGCGTTTTGCTAACCAAAAAGTAAAAGGTTTCATACGATAACCCACAACCATTGGGCATTTTGTCAGCATACATTCAAGCGCAGCAGTGCCAGAGGCTAATAAAGTTGCATCTGCAGCTATCATTGCATCGCGTGCTTGACCATCAAGAATATGAACCTGTAATTCAGGCGCAGTACTTTGCTTGATAGCATCAAATTGCTGACGGCGTTTTTCATTCACCAACGGAACGACCACATGCAAGTCAGGAAACCGCTGCTGTAAAATTTTAGCTGTATTGAGAAAGTCTGCGCTGAGCATTTCCACTTCTGAATGGCGACTCCCCGGCAATAATGCTAAACATTTTACACTTTCAGGGATATTTAGACGAACTCTAGCTGCGTGCTTATCTGGATGTAATGGGATTGCATCTGCCATTGTATGACCGATAAAGCGACAAGGGACATTGAAACGATCGTAAAACGCTTTTTCAAATGGTAAAAATGCTAATACTAAATCAGTGGAACGACCGATTTTAAATACCCGTTTTTGGCGCCATGCCCAAACCGACGGGCTTACGTAATGGATCGTTTTGACCCCTTTTGACTTTAAACGACCTTCTAAGGTGATATTAAAATCAGGCGCATCAATACCAACAAAAACGTCAGGTTGCAACTGAGTAAAACGCTGAGTTAAATCTTTACGAATGGATAATAAGCGAGGTAAACGACCAAGGACTTCAACCACGCCCATCACAGCAAGCTCTTCCATTTCATACCAAGCTTCACAACCTTCAGCTTGCATAAGCGGCCCTGCAACACCGACAAAACGTGCATTAGGGACTTGCTCTTTAAGCGCTCGTATAAGGCCAGCGCCAAGAATATCACCAGAAGTTTCTCCGGCAACAAGGCCAATAGTAAGTGGACGGTTGCTATTCACCGAAATTCGCTCCTTAATAAAGGCCTAAGCTCGTTAACCCCAAAGTAGGGATTAACGGATAATACCACGTTTAGATTGCGCGGAATCTTCCAAGAAATCGCTGAATACTTTAACGTACTCATTAAGCTTTGCAGCTTCCGCGATTTCTTCACGAGCTTCCTCTAACGATTTCCCTGAACGATATAACGTTTTGTATGCATTACGAATTGCATGCAACGAGTCTTTTTCAAAACCGCGACGTTTTAAACCCTCAAGGTTTAAACCAAATGGGGTCGCATGATTCCCTTGCGCAATAACATAAGGAGGAACATCTTGTGCAACACCAGAGCAGCCACCGACCATAACATGTGCACCAATTTTACAAAACTGATGTACAGCTGTCATCCCACCAATTATGGCGTAATCACCTAATGTAACATGACCACCTAATGTCCCATTATTGGCAATGATGCATCGATTGCCAATCAGGCAATCATGAGCAACATGGACGTTAACCATTAACAGGTTATCATCACCGATTTTGGTCAGCCCTACGTCTTGGACAGTGCCTCGGTGAATAGTTACGCTTTCTCTAATACGGTTTCTATCACCAATTTCAACACGTGTTGGTTCACCTTGGTATTTAAGGTCTTGGTTTATTTCGCCAATTGATGCGAATTGAAAAATGACATTATCACAGCCGATCTTTGTATGGCCATTGACCACAACGTGGGATTTCAGCTCTGTACCTTCGCCAATTTCAACATTCGCGCCAATATAACAAAAAGGGCCAATTCTAACATTGGCTCCAATACTAGCCCCATCTTCTACAATAGATGAGGGATGGACATAGGCTGTTTTGTCAATCATATCAGACCTCACGACGACGGGCGCACATCATTTCTGCTTCGCAGGCCACTTCTCCATCAACTTTTGCAACACCTTTAAAACGTGCTACACCACGACGTTCTTTAATGAATTCAACCTCTAAGACCATTTGGTCTCCAGGTAGAACCGGACGTTTAAAACGTGCATTATCAATCGCAGCAAAATAGTACAGTTCACCAGGTTCTAATTTACCGGCGCTTTTAAACGCAAGAATACCTGTGGCTTGAGCCATTGCTTCTAAAATTAACACGCCAGGAAAAATAGGTTTGCCTGGAAAATGGCCTTGGAAAAATGGCTCATTAAATGAGACATTTTTTACTGCGCGCAAAGATTTGCCTTCTTCGAAATCTAATACACGGTCAACCAAAAGAAATGGATAACGGTGCGGAAGCAGTTCTAAAATTTCTTCTATATTCAGAGTATGATTATCACTCATCGAAATACTCTTCCTGTCTATTAATACGGTTTAATTAATGAATCGGCCCGCTTTAACCATAAATTAGGTTAACTGGCAGGCCGGAAAACGTAACTCAGATGACTATTTTAGCCTGAATTACAAAATGATTACTGATTTTTTTGATTTTGGCTATCTAATTCACGCTCAACATGTTTCAGTCGCTTATTCATCTCATTGATATTTAAGACTAAAGCAGCTGTTTTACGCCAAGCTTTATTAGGCTGTAAAGGAATACCTGAAGAGTAAACTCCCGGCTCAGTGATTGGTCTCATGACCATACCCATTCCCGTTACCGTTACCTTATCGCAAATTTCCATATGGCCATTGATTACACTGGCACCACCAATCATACAATAACGGCCAATTTTTAAACTGCCCGCCATGATGACACCACCAGCAACTGCTGTATTATCACCAATAATGACATTGTGTGCAATTTGACACTGATTATCGATGATAACCCCATTGCCAATTATTGTGTTATCCAATGCACCACGATCAATCGTTGTATTTGCGCCGATTTCTACTCGTGAACCAATAATTACGGTACCTAATTGGGGGATTTTGACCCAATTACCACGATCATTTGCATAGCCGAACCCATCGGAACCAATCACTGTTCCGGATTGAACCAAGCATTGCTCGCCAATTTCAATATTGTGGTACACACTCACATTTGCCCACAAGCGGGTCTCTGCACCTATACGTGTGTTTTTACCCACAAAGCAACCTGCGCCAATCACCACGTTATCGCCTAGGATTACACCACTTTCGATAACGGCATTTGCACCTATTGCCACATTCTCACCGAGTTTTGCGTCTTCTGCAATCACTGCGGAGGGATGGATATTTTCAGCTGGGCTCGGAGTTGTATCCATAATTTGAGCCATGTGCGCATAAGCAAGGTATGGGTTATCCACAACCAATGCTGCGACTTTACAGGCTGCAAGATCTTTTGCTGTGAGAACAACCGCTGCAGCTTGGCAATCAGCCAATTTATCACTATAACGGCTATCAGATAGAAAAGTAATCTGTTGATTATTCGCTGAATGCATTGGAGCAATACTGGTGATGACAATATCGCCATCACCATGTAGTTGCGCATTCAACTGCTGAGCAAGGTCAGCCAATCGAATTGAAGACATCTATTATTTAACCTGTTTTTGAACCTGACTGGTGATGTCTACGCTATCTTTTGCATAAGCAACTGCATTTGCATCGATAACAACATCATAGCCTTCTTTAGCAGCTACAGATTTAATAGAATCCTGAATACGTGTTAAAATTTTAGTACGCTCTTCACCTTGACGACGACGGTTGTCTTCTTCAAATTTTTGAGCTTTTTCAGCGAACTGGTCACGTTTAGTCATGAGTTCTGCTTCAAGTTTTTCACGTTCAGTTTTCTTCATAGTTGCACCATCACGGCGCAATTTATCAACTCGAGCTTGTAAATCTTTCTCTAGATTTTGTAACTCAGTTGCGCGACTTTTGAACTCACTCTCAAGCTGTTTAGCAACGGCTTCACGTGCAGGCATTTTTTGGAAAATTTCACCAACATTTACAATAGCGATTTTCTCAGCATAAGCACCCGCAGACATTGCTAAAGCAATACTAACACCCGCTGCACACAACAATTTTTTCACACTAAACTCCTTAACCCATATGTATGGCTGGAAATTTTGGTTGCTCCCACAAAATTATGGGAGCCTTCATAGATAGAAACTAGAGTAGATTACCACGTTCTACCAATATTAAATTGGAACTGTTCTGATTTATCCCCTTCGTAGTCCTTAATTGGCTGCGCATAAGAGAATACCAATGGCCCAAGAGGAGACATCCATTGTAAAGCAATACCCGCAGAAGCACGGACATTACTTGCTTTACCATAGTCAGGCATACCTGCACGCCAAGCAGCGGGAATACTGTTCCAATTTGTGTCCCATACCGTACCAGCATCGACAAACAAAGAAGTACGAACAGAATTCGAATATTTCTCGTCAATAAATGGTGTAGGGGTAATTAACTCAAATGATGCTGCGTACATAGCATTACCACCGACCGCATCACTTGATGGACTTCCAGGTTCAGGTTGATCTTTACCATTAATTTTCTTCAGGTAAACCGCTTTCGGACCGATATTGTTCGAGCGGAAACCACGAATGGTGCTAGAACCACCCGCATAGAAGTTTTCATAGAATGGCATTTGCTTACTACCGATACCATCCCCATAACCCGCTTGTGCACGGCCAAGAACCACCCACGATTCGTCTTCATCCAATGGGTAATACTGTGCTGTATCAAAACGCAGTTTATAGTATTCGTTATCAGAACCAGGAATAGTCACTTTAGCAGACAAGTTAGTTTTATTACCTGATGTCGGGAAGAAACCGCGGTTTAACGAGTTGTAAGTCCAACCTAAGTTAAGCGTGAAGTCATCTGCATCAAAACTTTCTTTATTACGCCCATTTTCTGTGACTGGTGGATTTTTACCCATAGAATCAAGGTAATCCCACATCGCAGCTTGTGCACGCATATCAGAAAGTCGGTTATGTACATAACCGGCACCAACACGGAAAGAGTTATTCTCATTGAATGGGAAACTTAAGAAACTATCTAAACCATACGTTTTGTTGTTATAGCCTGATAGATCTGCATCTTTCGCACTAAAATCATTATAGAAAATGCGCCCACCTAAACTCACACCGTTAACGGTGAAGTAAGGATCAGTAAATGAGAATTCAACGTTTGTTGAATAGTCATTCTTACTTGCGTTAATACCAACCGCATTCCCCGTTCCTAACCAGTTATCTTGTGTTACACCGACTTGGAAACTTACACCACTCTCAGTACCAAAACCGATACCAAAGTTCATAGAACCCGTATTACGTTCTTTAACTTTGTAGATAACGTCAACTTGGTCAGGGCTTCCTGGTACACGTTGAGTTTCAACATCAACAGTTTCAAAGAAACCAGTACGATTGAGGCGTTCTTTACCTAATTCGACAAGGTCATTACCAAGCCAAGCGCCTTCCATCTGACGCATTTCACGGCGCAGAACAGTATCTTTACTGGTATCATTCCCTTGGAAACGAATTTCACGTACATAGAAACGGTTACCAGCATCAATGTTGAGATGCAACTTAACTGTTTTATCTTCATCATTGATTTCAGGTTGAGTCATAACCCGAGGATAAGCATAGCCATAGCGACCAAACATTTCTTTAATTTGGTTTTCCATGCGTGTCACTTGCGCACCGTTATACAGCTCACCCGGAGTGATAGTGATTAGCTCTTGGATTTCAGCTAAGTGTTCTGCTGTATTACCATTAACCTCAACACCAGAAATTTTATACTGGTCGCCTTCGGTAATGTTAATCGTAATATAAATTCCTTTTTTGTCTGGTGTCAGACTAACTTGGGTTGAATCTATATTGAAACGAGCGTAACCGCGATCAAGGTAAAAACTGCGAAGTGTTTCTAAGTCACCCGCCAATTTTTGTTTCTGATATTTTTGGTCAGCAGCAAGGTTCCACCATGGTACATCATCACGCAATTGCAGTTTATTGACTAATTCTGCAGTCGTGTAATTTTTATTACCAACAATGTTAATTTGCTGAATTTGCGCAGAAACACCTTCAGAGAAAACAAATTTTAGGTCAACACGATTACGTGGTAAAGGCGTTACAACCGCTTTTACTGTCGCGTTATATTTACCTACACTGTAGTAAAAGTCTTCTAAGCCTTTTTCAATATTCGCAATTGTTGTGCGGTCAAGCGCCTCACCAACACGGATATTTGAAGCTTCCAAGTTCTGCTTAAGCATGTCATCTTTGACAGATTTATTACCTGTAAAAGTGATACTTGCGATAGTTGGGCGCTCTTTAACTTGAACGATCAGCGTGTTTCCATCACGCAGGACCCTAACATCTTCGAAGTTACCGGTTGAAAATAGGGAACGAATCGAACGACTGATATCTTCGTTATCAACCGAATCACCGACCCTAACTGGCATGTTCAATAATGCTGCACCAACGGCGACGCGTTGTAGACCTTCGAAACGAATGTCTTTAACTACGAATCCGTCTGAACTGTATGCAGTGGCGCTGCTGAAAAGCAGCGACGCTATGAGCAACTTTTTCATCGCCATCGTTGTTATGCGTATTCCTTACTGGTCCCCAGCTTATAAAAATTAGAAGCGAGAGAAATCATTAAAAAGTGCAAGTCCCATTAACAGAATCAATGCCATTGCACCTATCCGAAAACTAAAGTCTTGTACTCGCTCAGACACTGGACTTCCTTTAATTTTTTCAATTAACAAGAAGAGCAAGTGCCCCCCATCTAAAACAGGCAGTGGAAACAGATTGATGATACCTAAATTGACGCTAATAAGCGCAATAAACATCAAATAATACACCAAGCCTGATTCGGCTGATACCCCCGCACCTTTTGCGATAGATATCGGACCGCTTAAGTTATTGAGTTTGACATCCCCAACAACCAGTTTACCCATCATGTTGACCGTTAATTTCATTAATTGCCACGTTTTATCACTGGCTTGGTAAAACGCAGAAAATGGCCCATACTGCTGTACCATTTTATATTCATCTGCTAACGGTAACACTGAAAGTTCAACGCCCGCAAACCCAATTTTTTCACCACGCTGACCATTTTGGCTGTCAGGGGTTAGAGTGAGAGGGATCAAATGTTGTGACCGCTCTACCTCAAGTTTCAATGGTATTCCAGGGTTATTACGAATAATACGCGTCACTGGATTCCAAAGACCCAATGCCTCCCCGTTAACACTAACAATTCTATCACCCGGCTGTAAACCCGCACGTTCACCAGCCAAACCTTCAGTGACTTTTTGAATAACAGGGTCAATTCTCACAGATACTGGCATAATGCCAATAGACAGTATCGGGTCTTGTTTTTCTGGATCAAATTGCCAATTGGTTAAATCAACCGTTTTTGTAATCGGCTCACTGTAGCCCTGTGGCAATACTTGAGCCGTTAATTCACGGTCACCAATTTTACCGACCAATGCCAAACGCACTGAATTCCAATCAGGTGTTTCGATACCATCAATGGCTTTTAGTTCCATTTTTGGTTCAAAATTTGCTATGGCGGCGATAGAACCGCTTTTTACATCCTCAATAATTGGTTTCACCGAAGGAACACCAATCATAAATACTACCCAGTAGACAACAATAGCAAGTAAAAAGTTCGCAATTGGCCCTGCACTAACAATGGCAGCCCGCTGCCCAACAGTTTTATTGTTAAATGCTTGGTGCCGACGCTCAGGAGAAACTTCGCCAACTCGCTCATCAAGCATTTTGACATAGCCCCCTAGCGGGATCATTGCTAATACAAACTCAGTACCCTGTTTATCTACCTTACGCCATAACGTTTTCCCAAAACCAATGGAGAAACGCTCAACATAAACACCACAACGGCGAGCAACCCAAAAGTGCCCAAATTCATGTACTGTAATCAGCACACCAATCGCAATAATAAACGCCGCTAAGCTCCAAATAAATCCCATTTATCTTCCTAAAGACCAAAACCGTTAAAAACTAACAAATTTAGCCCAGCAAAAACTGGAATCGCTGCTGTCAGGCTATCAATTCGGTCAAGAATACCGCCATGCCCCGGAATTAAGTGGCTACTGTCTTTAATACCTGATTGACGTTTAAACATACTTTCTGTTAGGTCACCAAACACAGATACTACAACAACAATAATCGAAGTCACTAGCAAATAATCAGGCATCACAGGGATTGGTGCAAATGTGCTAAACAACCACGATATCACCCCTGCGGTAATCAATCCCCCAATTAAACCTTCCCATGTTTTCCCAGGAGAAACTTTCGGCGCCATTTTATTCCGCCCAATGGTGCGGCCAAATGCATAAGCACCTGAATCAGCCCCCCAAACAAGTAACATAACGTACAATAACCACCATGCACCAAAGGATGTATCACTTTGATAACCAATAGTTCTAAGTACCATCATGCCGCAATAAAATGGAATAATAGTTAATGCACCGAACAGCAAGCGGACAATGACCGATTTACCCCACGATGCCGATGCAGGATAAGTCACGACTAAAAGAATTGCGACAACCCACCATGCCAGACCGGCCCACAAGCCGTAGAGGATCATCGGCTCAGAGGAAAATGATGTTATATCAGGAACAGCTAATTGAACCGCAAGCAATATTATTGCAAAAACAATAGCTAGCCCTATACGTTTAACTTGCGAATGCCAGCCTGCGAACTGCGCCCATTCCCAAGCACCTAATGCACAAACTGCAATCACGACAAAACCAAAATTTGCTGGAGAAAGCAAAAACAAAGCTGCAATAACGATTGGTATTAATACTATTGCAGTAAGTAAACGGTATTTCAGCACATCTTTCCCCTATTATTTGACGAGTTCATCATCTGATTCAGCTCCACCATAACGACGCTCGCGCTTACTAAAAGCATCAACTGCATCCTGAAACACCATTTCATCAAAATCTGGCCACAAAACGTTGGTGAAATAAAATTCCGCATAAGCGACTTGCCATAACAGGAAGTTGCTGATGCGATGCTCCCCTCCTGTTCTTATAACCAAATCGACATTTTCTTGGTCATGCATACAAATTTCACTATTAATGGTTTCTTCATTGATATCATCAATAGAGAGTTCACCATTTTGTACTTTCGAAAATACCTGTTTCACACTGTTGGTTATGTCCCAACGGCCACCGTAATTTGCGGCAATATTCAGTTTCAAACCTGTATTGTTTTGCGTGAGTGCCTCTGCCTTATCGATTCTTTTTTTGAGACGATCACTAAAACGACTTACATCACCGATAACCTTTAATTTTACATTATTTTTATGCAGGTTTTTAACTTCATTGTCGAGAGCAAAAACAAATAATTCCATCAAAGAACTCACTTCTTTTTCTGGCCGTCTCCAGTTTTCACTACTAAATGCATACAGTGTAAGGGAGCTAATTTTATTTTTTACCGCAAAACGCACTGAATTACGAACAGATTCAACACCTGCCTTATGACCTGTAATTCTGAGTTTTCCTCTCTGTTTAGCCCATCGCCCATTACCATCCATAATGATAGCGACATGCTTAGGTATCATCGAATCAGAGAGATTTTCACCACTAGAGTTCATTAAATGTTAATCCTTGTGAGTACTGCTTTAAAAATACAGCCCAATAATAACCACTATTATTAAGTTTGCTGATAAGACACATCCTTAATTCGCTACAAAATACTATGTTATCTTTCTTTTTTTAAACACATCACATATTAAAGATATAATGTGGCTATCAGCAACTAAATAAATCACATACTGAGGTTAAACTGCCTGAGCGATTATTTTTACCGCATTTTTGCGGGCTTGCTCATCGATTTCTAAGACCTCATCAATAGAAACTGGTTCAGAAAAAACTTGTGCATCTAGTACTTTGTGGTTAATTTTTGCTATATCTGTAAAACGAATTTTACCGTTAAGGAAAGCGGCAACGGCCACTTCATTTGCTGCATTTAATGCAGTTGTTGCCGCTTGGCCTTCATGGCAAGCATCTATAGCTAACTTCAAACAAGGATAACGTTGATAGTCTGGCTGAACAAACGTTAATGATGAAAGAGTGGCAAAATCGAGAGGTTCTGCACCAGACATTATACGTTGAGGATAAGCCATACTATATGAAATTGGTGTGCGCATATCAGGCGTACCCAATTGAGCAATCACACTGCCATCTTTATACCGTACCATTGAATGGATAACTGACTGAGGGTGAATAATGACCTCCATCTGCTCAGCACTCGCATTGAAGAAATAACAAGCTTCAATATATTCTAGCCCTTTATTCATCATTGTCGCCGAATCTACTGAAATTTTTCTTCCCATCGACCAATTCGGGTGATTGCAGGCTTCATCAGGTGTCACGTTATCAAAATGAGATAATGGGGTATCTCTAAAAGGGCCGCCTGAGCCAGTTAAAACAATACTTGATATACCAGAAGCAGATAAATCAGCAAACCCTAAATTAAGCTGAATAACTTCAGGTAAGCTTTGAAAAATAGCGTTATGCTCACTATCAATAGGAAAAACTGTCGCATTGTGTTGACGAATCTCATTAAAGAATAAACGGCCACTCGTAATCAGAGACTCTTTATTCGCTAATAATATTCTTTTGCCTTTTCTGATCGCGGCTAAAGTAGGAAGTAAGCCCGCCACACCAGTAATCGCTGACATAACTTGGTCAGCATCGTCAAGCCCTGCGAGCTCAATTGCAGCTTGGTTTCCTGACAACACTTCCGTTTTATTGTTATTTTCAGTCAAAATAGCCCGTAATGCTTTGGCTGAAGACTCATCCGCCATTGATACATATTTCGGATTAAACTCAAGGCATTGTTTAGCCATTTCAGAAACGTTTTGCCCTGCGACTAAAGCAAGAATTTGAAATTTTTCGGGATTTTGGCGAACAACAGAAAGTGTATTTGTACCAATTGAGCCTGTGGAACCTAGGATTGTCAGACGTTTCATAGTGATTGGTTACTCTGTATTAAATCAATACTGAGATTATATCAGCTTAGAGGTTAGAAAGGATTTTTTAATAGATATGAAAACAATAAAGCCACACTAACACATACTTTTTACGGTATGCTTTGGTGGCTTTATATCAAGATGGATTAAAACTCCATCAATTCCGTTTCTTTTTGCGCTAATGACTCATCAACTTTCTTGATGTAGCTATCAGTCAGCTTTTGGATTTCATCCTGTGAACGGCGCTCGTCATCTTCACTAATTTCTTTATCTTTCAGTAAAGCTTTGACTTTATCGTTAGCATCACGGCGAACGTTGCGAACTGCGATACGGCCTTGTTCTGCTTCACCACGAACCACTTTGATTAAGTCTTTACGGCGTTCTTCCGTTAATGGAGGAAGTGGAACACGGATAACTGTACCTGCCGATGAAGGGTTCAAACCTAAATCAGAAGCCATAATCGCTTTTTCAATAGCCGGTGACATGCTACGGTCAAAAACAGAAATTGCTAATGTACGGGAGTCCTCAACCGTCACGTTAGCTAACTGACGTAGAGGTGTTGCTGAACCGTAATATTCAACAGTGATGCCATCTAAGAGGCTTGGGGATGCACGGCCTGTACGGACTTTGCTAATTTGGTTTTTAAATGCTTCTAGGCTCTTTTCCATACGGTCTTGAGCATCTTTTTGGATTTCATTAATCACGTTTTCAACCCTTAAGAACTGGTTATTAAAGGCCGCGATGCGACCTCGCTTAAATAGTCTGAATTTATGTTAGATAATACATTTAAACTCAGGTTATGTCTCTGAGTATTAATTGTGAGAAATCAGGGTACCTTCATTTTCACCCATTACGGCACGGCGTAAAGCGCCCGGCTTATTCATGTTAAAAACACGAATAGGTAAGTTATGATCGCGCGCCAGAGTGAAGGCAGCTAAGTCCATCACTTTAAGTTCACGTTCCAGAACATCTTGATAGCTCAGGGTTTCATAAAGAACTGCTTCAGGGTCTTTAGCTGGATCTGCTGAATATACACCATCAACTTTAGTGGCTTTTAATACCACATCCGCTTCAATTTCAATCCCACGTAGACATGCAGCTGAGTCCGTTGTAAAAAATGGATTCCCTGTTCCGGCAGAAAAAATAACAACACGGCCGTGGCGTAATAAGCTGATTGCTTCTGCCCAGCTATAATTATCACAGACACCGTTTAGTGGAATTGCAGACATTAACCTTGCATTCACATATGCACGGTGTAACGCATCACGCATAGCGAGCCCGTTCATCACTGTCGCTAACATCCCCATGTGGTCGCCGACAACACGGTTCATGCCAGCTTGTGCCAAACCAGCACCACGAAACAGGTTACCACCGCCAATAACCACACCGACCTGTATACCCAGTTCTATGAGTTCTTTAATTTCCTGAGCCATACGATCTAAAACGCTAGCATCGATACCAAAACCTTCTGCACCTTGTAAGGCTTCGCCACTTAATTTAAGCAGAATACGTTGATAAACGGGTTTTGCATTGGTTGCCATGGTGTTCTGTCCTAACAGATTATTTATTGGGGTAACACACGTAGAATAATGGTTTTCTACGTACCTAAATTTAAAATTAGAATACGACAGTTATACACTAAATAGTTCGAGCTACATGTTGCTGTTATGTCAACGGCTCCGAGGGCGGAGTTATTCTCCGTTTGCAGTCGTAAAACAAGGCTAATACAGCTTGAAATATAACGTGTATAAAACAGAGCCGCCAATCGGCGGCCCTTAAGTTGCTTACTTGCTCATTGCAGCAACTTCTGCTGCAAAGTCAGTTTCAACTTTTTCGATACCTTCACCAACTTCATAACGGATGAAGTTAGAAACAGTAGCACCTTTTTCTTTCAGTAAGTCACCAACAGATTTGCTTGGATCCATTACGAAAGGCTGGCCAGTCAAAGAGATTTCGCCAGTGAATTTGTTCATGCGACCAGTAACCATTTTTTCAGCGATTTCGCGTGGTTTACCAGATTGCATTGCGATGTCTAACTGGATTTGATGCTCATGAGCAACAACATCCGCAGGTACATCATCTGGAGTCACATATTCAGGTTTGCTTGCAGCGATGTGCATAGCAATGTGTTTTAGTAATTCTTCGTCTGCGCCTTCGCCAGCGACTAAAACACCAATACGAGCACCGTGCAGGTAGCTACCTACTTGTGCGCCTTCCAGAATATCAACACGACGGATATTGATATTTTCACCGATTTTAGCAACTAAAGTTGTACGAGCTTCTTCGAATTTTGCTTTCAGCGCTTCGATATCTGCATTTTTGTCCGCAACAACAGATGCTAAAACTTCTTTACCAAATGCTAAGAAACCAGCATCTTTAGCAACGAAGTCAGTTTCACAGTTCAGCTCGATCAGAGCGCCTGTTTTGCCATCGTTGAAAACTTCGGTCAGGATAACACCTTCAGCTGCAACACGACCTGCTTTTTTAGCCGCTTTTGCTTGACCTGATTTACGCATGTTATCGATCGCTAATTCGATGTCGCCATTAGCTTCAACAAGTGCTTTTTTACATTCCATCATACCTGCGCCAGTACGTTCACGCAGTTCTTTTACCAATGCAGCGGTAATTCCAGACATGTGATTTATTCCTCGATATTCCCCGTGAGAGTCTTCCTCACGTGGATAGTTCTGATTCATATATAAAAGGGGCCTTTATCAGGCCCCTTCTAACATATAGCAGTACCTGTATAGCAATACCTATAAATAAGGACTTAAGCCTTATTATTCAGCTTCTACTAAGCTTTCTTCTGCTTGAACAGCCAGATCTTGTGAACGGCCTTCACGAACGGTGCTTGCTACAGCGCCCAGATACAGTTTGATTGCACGGATTGCATCATCGTTACCAGGGATAACGAAATCGATACCATCTGGATCAGAGTTAGTATCTACGATAGCAAATACTGGGATACCCAGATTGTTTGCTTCTTTGATAGCAATGTGTTCGTGGTCTGCATCGATAACGAACAGAGCGTCAGGTAAACCGCCCATATCTTTGATACCGCCTAAGCTGTTTTCTAACTTACCAAGTTCACGAGTACGCATCAGCGCTTCTTTCTTGGTCAGTTTATCGAAAGTACCGTCTTGCGACTGAACTTCTAAATCTTTCAGACGTTTGATTGACTGACGAACAGTTTTCCAGTTAGTCAGCATCCCACCTAACCAACGGTGGTTAACGAAATACTGATCACAGCTGTTAGCAGCTTCTTGAACGGCTTCGCTTGCAGCACGTTTAGTACCGACAAACAGAATTTTGCCTTTACGAGAAGCAATTTTAGTTAACTCAGCCAAAGCTTCGTTGAACATTGGAACAGTCTTTTCCAGGTTGATGATATGAACTTTGTTACGAGCGCCGAAAATGAAAGGTTTCATTTTTGGGTTCCAGTAACGAGTCTGGTGACCAAAGTGTACGCCCGCTTGTAACATATCGCGCATGGAAACAGTTGCCATTTAATACCTCTGTATATAAGTAATTGGGGTTATGCCTCCACAAATCCCATGCTACCGACTCTATGGCTGCGTTTAAACGCATAAGAGCACCCCGGAGCACGTGTCGATTTGTGTGTGTTATTACACAATTGAGTTTAAGTTTATCGCATATCCAATTTTCTATCCGACTAACAACATTTGAGCAGCATTCATTGATGCACAAAAAAGTGAGAAGAAATAATATGGATTGCCGGCGCGCTTTATACCATAAATCCAACTTAGAAGCCAACTTTTGTTGTTTTTTTCGCTAACAGAAATGACAAAAAAGCAGATTGATTAAAAAGCGGTTCACTCGGGAAATATGATATTCCCATTAATCAATTATAGACGCTATTTGGGCAGGGTAAAAACGCTGGTAGAGTAAAAATCTTATTTTCTATCGGTGTTATTTCTCCGTTCAAGATATCTTCATCATTACTGTGCATTTTGTGCTATAAAACACTTAGGTTCGTATAGCCTCAGCGCCCTACTCACCTATCTAAAAAACACTTAATCTATCGGTTCCTATCGATAGCTAGTTGGCAGGAAATGCGGTGGCTGTTACCATAAGTGTTATTGATGTAAAAAAGGTACCAAACCTATTTTCACCCCCCTTTATTAAACATGCCATTAATATATGTGGCATGAATGGATTAAACTCATGGCTATTATTATCAAAACTGAAGAAGATATTCAGAAAATGCGTGTTGCGGGTAGGCTAGCAGCGGAAGTGTTAGAAATGATTGCGCCACATGTTGTGCCGGGCGTCAGCACTGGTGAATTGGACCGCCTCTGTCATCAACACATCGTTGAAACGCAGCAAGCTATCCCTGCCTGTCTTAACTATCACGGTTTCCCTAAATCCGTTTGTATTTCCGTCAATGATGTCATTTGTCATGGAATTCCTAGTGAAGATAAAATTTTAAAAGATGGTGATATCGTTAATATCGATGTTACGGTGATCAAAAATGGTTTCCACGGTGATACGTCTAAAATGTTCATTGTTGGGAAACCGACTATCCAAGGCGAGCGTCTTTGCAAAGTCACATTAGATAGCCTGTACTTAGCCCTACGTCTGGTTAAACCGGGTATTCGCTTACGCACCCTAGGAAAGGCCATCCAAGAGTTTGTTGAAAAACAAGACTTTTCAGTTGTACGTGAATATTGTGGCCATGGTATTGGCGAAGGGTTCCATGAAGAACCACAAGTTCTACATTATGATGCTGATGATAGTGGAGTGGTGCTACAAAAAGGCATGGCATTTACCATCGAACCTATGGTTAATACTGGCGATCACCGCATCCGTACCATGAAAGATGGTTGGACAGTCAAAACCAAAGACCGAGGTTGGTCAGCACAGTATGAACACACTTTAGTCGTTACTGATAACGGTTGTGAAATCTTAACATTACGTAAAGAAGAAGAGCCATTTATCTCAGCGGTTCTGGTTAACGCCTAATTCCAAGAAGACCCCCTCACATTAGGGGGTTCTTTTTCTGTTCATTTTTACTAAAAAACCGTAAGCTGATATAAGTTTTTCTATCGATATCACTACGGAAAGATAAAGATGACGGCACTTCCTACTCCCTATCTCTCACCAAACCAATTTGGTCCCCACGACCTTGAACTCAGTGCCTTAAGGCAACATGTCGATGATTTTGACCATTGGCTAGAGGAAGCATTCAACCAAGGTAAAGATGTCGTTGACCTAGTTCATATTCGCAGTGACTACCTCGATGCTTTACTGACTCGTCTCTGGCAATCATTTAAATTTGAAAAACAGTCAGGGATGTCACTGATTGCGGTTGGTGGCTATGGCCGTCATGAGCTGCACCCACTTTCTGATATTGATATCTTAGTGTTAAGTAAAGAGCCACTACCTGAGACATTAGCAGCTCAAATTGGGCAATTTATTACTTTATTGTGGGATCTTCGCTTTGATATTGGTCATAGCGTTCGTTCTTTATCTGAATGTATTGAAGCCGGCAATGCAGACCTCACAACCGCAACAAATTTAATTGAATCAAGGCTAATTTGTGGTGACATCGCCCTCTTTTTACAGTTACAAAAAACGATTTTCAGTGATGAATTTTGGCCTTCCGCTGTCTTTTTTGCCGCTAAAATTGAAGAGCAACAAGAACGCCATCAACGCTACCATAGCACTAGCTACAACTTAGAACCTGATATTAAAAGCAGCCCTGGTGGCTTGCGGGATATACATACCTTACTATGGGTAGGTAGGCGTCACTTTGGGGCAACAACCGTCGATGAAATGGTGGGTTTTGGTTTTTTAACCGAAGAGGAACACCAAGAACTCAAAGAATGTTTAGTCTTTTTATGGAAAATTCGCTTCGCCTTACACTTAGTGGTTAAACGCCATGATAATAGACTGTTATTTGACCGCCAGTTTAGTGTAGCCAATCTATTGGGTTATCAAGGTGATAAAAACCAACCTGTTGAGCGAATGATGAAAGATTTTTATCGCGTCACTCGGCGCGTTAGAGAACTAAATCAAATGTTATTACAACTATTTGATGAAGCCATTTTGACCCTCAACCCCGATGAAAAGCCTCGTCCTATTGATTCTCAATTCCAGCTTCGTGGCTCGTTAATTGATATGATTGATGATGACCTATTCATTAACCAGCCTGCCACTATCTTAAAAATGTTCTACCAAATGGCCCGCTATCCCAATATTACAGGGATTTACTCAACCACTTTACGGCAATTACGTTTTGCGCGACGAAATCTTGTGAAGCCGCTCTGTGAACTGCCAGAAGCACGAAAACTATTCCTAAAAATATTATGCCATCCAAGAGCAATCAAAGGTGCGTTTGTCCCTATGCACCTTCACAGTGTCCTAAGCGCTTATACGCCTCTTTGGAGCAATATTGTTGGCCAAATGCAATTCGACCTATTCCATGCTTATACCGTCGATGAACACACAATTCGCGTCTTGCAAAAAATTGATAGTTTTACCCTAGAAGAAAATCGCCGCGATCACCCGCTTTGTGTCAGTGTTTACCCTAAATTACTTCAACCTGAGATTTTACGGCTAGCCGCTATTTTCCATGATATTGCTAAAGGGCGTTCAGGAGATCATTCTGATCTTGGAGCCGAATTTGTGTATGACTTCGCCTTATTACATGGTTTTTCGAGCAAAGAAGCAGGTCTTGCCGCTTGGTTAGTAAAAAACCACTTACTGATGTCAGTAACCGCTCAAAGGCGTGACATTCAAGACCCCGATATCATTAAGCAGTTTGCAGCTGAAGTAAAAACAGTTTCGCGTCTTAATTATTTAATGTGTTTGACCGTCGCTGATATTTGCGCGACCAACAGCACATTATGGAATAGCTGGAAACAAAGTTTAATCCGCGAGTTATTTTTATCCACTGAACACCAGTTAAATCAAGGGATGCAAAGCACGCCTGATTTGCGCCAACGTATCCGCCATCACCGTTATCAAGCTTTATCATTATTACGGCAGTCCCCTACTAACGAAGAAAAATTGCAAGCGCTTTGGTCCCGTTGTCACGCCGACTATTTTTTGCGTCACACCCCATCACAACTGGCTTGGCACGCCAAACATTTGCTAGCGCATGATTTAAGCCAACCGCTTGTCCTGATAAGCACCCAACCTAAACATGGTGGCACTGAAATTTTTATTTGGTGCCATGATAAACCCCATTTATTTGCAGCTGTTGCTAGTGAACTTGATAGGCGTAATTTAAGTATTCACAGTGCGCAGATCTTTACTAATAAAGATAATATGGCAATGGATACTTTTGTGGTGTTAGAGCCTAACGGGAATGCATTGTCGAAAGATAGATATGAACATATCCGTAAAATGTTGTTGCTAGCGGTGCAACAACCTGAAATTTCGCTACCAAAACCACGCACTATTCCATCTAAATTACGTCATTTTACGGTTCCAACAAAAGTCAATTTTTTACATTCAACGAATGATCGCCGTACCTATATGGAATTATTTGCCTTAGATCAACCAGGGTTATTAGCGCGAATTGGGCATGTTTTTGCTCAAATGGAAATTTCGCTATATGGCGCACGGATCACCACTATTGGCGAAAAAGTTGAAGATTTCTTTGTGTTAGCAGATAAAGAGCACCAAGCCTTAAGTAAAAATATGCAACAAGAGTTATCAGAAAGGTTGACAGAAGCCCTAAAATCGAAGGATAAAATATAGCGCTCATCGCATTATTGCGGTCAACGCTTACTTTCATGTCATTCAAGAGGGAAATACAATCAATGCAGCATTTACAGGCGATCATTGAACAAGCATTCGAAGATAGAAGCAGTATTACACCAAATACCGTCTCTATCCCAGTAAAACAAGCCGTTTTAGAGACTATTGCATTACTTGATAGCGGTAAATTACGTGTCGCAGAAAAAATTGCTGGTGTTTGGGTTACACATCAGTGGCTCAAAAAAGCCGTGTTGTTATCATTTCGTATTCAAGATAACCAAGTCATTGATGGCGCTGAAAGCCGTTATTTCGATAAAGTCCCAATGAAATTTGCCGACTACGACCAAGCTCGCTTCGAAAAAGAAGGTTTTCGCGTTGTTCCACCAGCCGCTGTACGTAAAGGGGCTTACATTGCTAAAAATAGCGTCTTAATGCCATCATACGTCAACATAGGGGCTTATGTTGATGAAGGCACCATGGTTGATACATGGGCGACAGTCGGCTCTTGTGCGCAAATTGGTAAAAATGTTCACTTATCTGGCGGCGTTGGCATTGGTGGTGTTTTAGAACCATTACAAGCAAACCCGACAATAATTGAAGATAACTGCTTTATTGGTGCTCGCTCAGAAGTGGTTGAGGGTGTGATTGTTGAAGAAGGCTCCGTTATTTCAATGGGGGTTTATCTGGGACAAAGCACAAAAATTTATGATCGCGAAACTGGCGAAATCTTTTACGGTCGTGTACCTGCGGGGTCTGTCGTTGTTTCCGGTAACTTGCCTTCCAAAGACGGTAGCTATAGCCTTTACTGTGCTGTTATTGTTAAAAAGGTCGACGAGAAAACACGGGGTAAAGTAGGGATCAATGAATTATTAAGAAGTATTGATGAATAATTCCTATCAGCCACTACTTACCATCTAAAAACCTATTACTCAGTTTTTGTAATCATTTCATAGTAATTAGGTTAAACATGAAGCTATCCCGAAGCGCATACCTTGTATGCAAATCGGGTGGCCATATTCAATACACTTTCGTTAATATTTCATTTTGTGGTTCATCTGAGCGCATTAATTGCAAAGAGAAGTTTGTCAATTTCAAGAAATCGCGCATAATATGTCCGTGACTTTTGCCGTTTACCATCAATAAAACTGTATTATTTTATTTTTCATTATAATGATGCTATTGCAAAATGACGTAATAGGGTATTTCCAACCTACGTCTTTAAACCAGTAGTACCATAAAGGGAAATAGACCGATATTGTTACGGCCTTGCTCACACTATCACTTTGTTTACCGACTCTGTTCCTACAGTAAAGCGAGCTAACATGTACGATAATTTGAAAAGTTTAGGCATCAGTAACCCCCAAGACATTGACCGCTATTCCTTGCGTCAAGAAGCGAATAATGACATTTTAAAAATCTATTTTCGCAAAGATAAAGGGGAGTTTTTCGCTAAAAGCGTAAAATTCAAATACCCACGCCAACGTAAAACGATTGCCGATGGCGGTAATAATTTCAAAGAAATTAACGAGATCAATACTAACCTACGTTATGCGATTGAAGAACTAGACCAAATTTGCCAAACAGAGCAAACTGATATTGATTTAAAACACAAAATTCTTGATGACTTACGCCATTTAGAACATGTTGTTTCAAATAAAATTGCAGAAATTGAAGCTGACCTCGAAAAACTTACCCGTAAATAATTTACAGGCGAAGTGATTATATACTGCGCCGTAGCATTACCGCTATTTATTATAAATATGGGTAATCCCACGGTGCAGGCATTTAAAGTAGCTCAGCCCAAGCTTCAATCCAACTCTTCGCATATTCTTCTGGCGTGTCCACTTCAATTGCATCAATAAATAAAATATCACCAATACGTGTAGCTGATTGTTCGGCTAATAGTTCATCAAAACGGACCCCAGCCCCGCAAAAACTTTCATAACTGCTATCACCTAAAGCAATTAGGCCGTAACGTAAATCAGGTTGATAACCAACAACATCGTTAATTTCACTAAACAACGGCGCTATAGTATCGGGCAAATCCCCTTGGCCTGTAGATGAAGTCACAATTAAGGCAATTTCTTCACCTGAATTGTAGTGTTGCCAATCATTCAAGGTAGGTTCGTCAAAGACAACCACTTCATGCCCTTGCTGTTCTAAAATTTCTTGTGCCGTTTCTGCAACAGCCAAAGAGTTACCATAGACAGTTCCAACAAAAATGCCTATTTTTGACATAACACCCCCTCTATTTCTTATTCATTTGACGAATTAATAACGTTTATTCCTAACTTTACAACCTTATCTGACCACCCAAATTGTTCAATTAATGACAACCATTGTGTGTCCCACGGCGCAACTAGTGATATATTTTCTTTTGTTATCGGGTGATTTAAATTTAATAAACTGGCATGCAACATCAGTCGTGATACTGAAAAATTCGCATTAACTCCCCGGTTCTGCCGCAAATCACCATGTTTACTATCGCCAATAATAGGATGACGAAGGTGAGACATGTGCCTTCTTAGTTGATGCTTACGGCCTGTTTCCGGCCTTAATTCAACCAAGCTGAACCTAGATGTGTCGTAGCGCCCGATAGCAATAGGGCATTCAACGGTGGCGATTGGCTTACAATGAGTAATACATTCCTGTAAAACGGGCTCACGAGACGCGTGTTTATCCGCAATTTTATCTAACTCTTCTAAGAGTGGATAATCGATGGTTTGCTCTTCGGTTAAATAGCCACGAACGATAGCATGATATACTTTTTCTAACTGGTGGCTTTCAAACTGTGCAGCTAACAGCCTTGCAACCTCACTCGACAACGCAAAAAGCAATATACCTGATGTAGGCCTATCAAGCCGATGAATGGGATACACATATTGCCCAATTTGATCTCGCAGCGTTTGCATGACAAACACCGTTTCTTTGCTATCTAACCAACTGCGATGCACTAGCATACCTGCCGGTTTATTCACCGCAACCATATACTCATCGTGATAAATGATTTCCAGCATTAATTATTCACCCGCTCGTTTTCGCTGAAAAAAGGCCGTCTAGCTCACGCAAGTGATGAATAACCAATGTATAACGCTCTTCTTCGTCATGCTTATAAGCCTCTTCAAAATAAGGGGCAACTGCAAAGCTTGTCGGCAATACCGCTTTTTGCTCAATCAGTATCTGCAAGCGAGGGATCAAAACCCATTGTAACCATTCCGAAGCTTCCATTGTATCAATACAAAAGGGTTCAACACTTTTAAAAGCTTCAGGACTTGGTGGCTGTTCATTCCAAAGGGATTTTAATTTCATTTCCTCTTCTAGATGACAAAGTTTTTCAATAATGCGTTGTTCAATATTCATGCTTAAACCTATTTAATTATCACAAAGCAAATATACTTTATTTTTCATCACAATTCTGTCGGATAAATGGGGTTAAAAACGAGGAAATACAAGTTTATTGATATCTCTATACCATTATTTTCTGCTTAATTATCTGCTCGACTTAACTTGATAAGTTTCGTTGATGATTTGTTTCGATTGATAAAAGTAAAATCAAATGTTTTTCAATTTAATACAAACAAAATAATTAACAATAAAATGGTTTATCTATGGGATTACTAAAGCAGTGGCGTAAGGAAAATAAAGTTTGGCGAGCTTTTAACTCAAAATATGTTGAATTAAAAAGAAAAATTCGTATTACTAAACTTCCTACTGAGCAATATAAACACTATCAGGTAATGTGCCAAAACTACCGTTGTGCTCAATTTTCGGCGGCAATTGAAGGTGTTCCTCATTTCATTGAACGACCGATTAATAAATACCTTCATAAGGCTTGGACTGGAAAGCAAAAGTTGCTTACGGCTAGCTATACACTTAATTTAGTTGAAACAACATTTAAACCTGAAGCTATCGAAGCCATGTTTTGTGATAAACGTGAAGGGCTTGTTGTGGCTAATATTGAGTTAAAATCAGGGGATTTTGCTCAATTAACCTTAATATATTCACAATACCCAAGAGAAGGTGACCTCACTCTACACCTGAAAAATGAAACAGGTGATGAGATCTATTTAATGAGTTTTTCTTTCGGCCCTGAAGGCCAACTTTATGTATGCTCCTTACAAGGGCCTTCAACCGAGCAAAGTGTTGACCAAGTTAGGTTAATTACTAAACAAATGCACGGTATGAGACCTAAGAATTTATTAATGTCCGCAGTTTATGCTGTCGCTACTTTTTTCCATGTAAAATCAATATTAGGCGTTTCTAACCAATGCCATATTAAGAGCCAACATTTAAAATCAAGTTATGATACTTTTTGGTTAGAGTGCAATGGGACGCAAACCGCAGACGGCTGGTTCCAATTGCCAATTCAAGAGCCTGTACGCGATATCGAATCAGTCAAAAGCCAACGCCGAGCTGAGTTTCGCCGTCGCGAAGCGCTGCGCGATGCAATGACCCAAGAAATTATTATGTCATTAACTAAAAACTCCCAGCATAACAGCCATTAATATTTCGTTCGCAGGCCTTGCGTTAGCAAGAATGTAAATGATAACTAGCCGTTAATAAAAATGCCTTGAAGAACCATAACCAATAAAGCCTATTATTAACTCTATAATATTTATCAGGAAAAAAGCCAGTCAACCTTGGTTGACTGGCTTACGCTTTAGGACTTATGCATCCTGCAAAATGACATCCTGTCACTCAACATCCTGTTGAATAAAAGCATGTTAATAGGTGTTTTAACCTATTTAGCAATCCCTCGCTTTACTTTTAAAAATTTTTACACCCTATAATTAGGTATAAAAAGCTAAACTGACTTACCCTGTCCAGCGAGATAAGAATGTATGAAACCGCTTACTAAAACAACCTAGTATGGCTTGCAATAATTCAATAATATTAAATGAAATATCACGTACGGTAGTAACGCCATGAAATAAAAAGTTAAATAATTATCATTCTTATAAAAGAAGAAAACTTTAAGATATTGCTTAACTTAATTGTAAGCTTTTACCTACACCAAGTTGTAATAAAATGCTTACCCCTTTGGCTCCACAATGACAGTCAGCTCTTCAAGAAAACAGGTTAAATTCGAAGAAAGTACTCGTCTTTCTTTACTACCAAATTTTTCTAGGATTATTTCACCACTAAGATTACACATTGATATCATTTCAAGTTCAGAATCTAAGGTTGCAATAAACAACGTTGGCGGCAGCTTTAAACGCTTTTGAGTGACCAAATGGCCAATTAAATTTTCCTGTAAGCGAATAAAGTCATCCTCATTCCAAACTTGCACTAAATTAAGGGTAATATCACGAAATGTCGCTTTCATATCACCAGCTAACTGAGTGGTATAAAAAGTGTGGATATCACTTTGCAAATTGATATCTAATGCAGTAGCGACTTTATCCAGGGTTGCACCCTTAATTGGAAATGTTTGAGGCTCCCAATACACCCAGTTTTCGCCAGTGCGAACAATACAAGGGGATGGAATACCATATAAATCCGTTGAAGCGGGCGGTAAACCAGTTTGTTGTTGCCATTGAGAAACATATTTCTCAGTAAAGTTATGCAATGCGACAGAAAGTGTTGTATTCATATTTATATGGTTTTATAGCTGCGTTAAATTGAAAGACGTCAACAAGGTGGATAAATGGTATTATGGCAGAAGTTTACGGGCGAATAAAATGTACCAGTTTCTGCCTTTTAACCTCATTCTCGTTTATGAAGTACAAGGACCAATATGTCACACTACCAGAATAATCCCGCACTTGATAATTTAACGTTAGGGAAAAAAACGGCTTATCATGACCAATATGATGCAACATTACTCCAAGCCGTTCCTCGCAGCCTAAATCGCTCTCCTTTAGCGATCTACGCTGATGCTCTTCCCTTTCATGGTGCAGATATCTGGACAATGTACGAGCTTTCTTGGCTAAACCAACGTGGTGTCCCTCAAGTTGCGATTGGTTCAATCAGTGTTGATGCCCATAGTGAAAACCTTATTGAATCCAAAAGTTTTAAGCTATATCTCAACAGCTTTAACCAAACATGCTTTGAAACTTGGGAAAATGTGCGAAGCGTTTTGCAAAATGATTTAAGCCGCTGTGCTAATGGTAAGGTTAGCGTTACACTTTATAAATTAGATGATTTTTCCCATCAACCTATCCAACCATTGCAAGGGATATGTATTGATGATCAGGAAATTGATATCAATAATTATGAATTTAACCGTGACTACTTAGCAAATAGTACGCAAGAAGATATCGTCGAAGAAACCTTAGTTAGCCATTTGTTAAAATCAAATTGTTTAATTACTAATCAACCAGATTGGGGCTCCGTACAAATTCACTATTGCGGTGCGAAAATTAATCGTGAAGCCCTATTACGTTATTTAATTTCATTTCGCCATCATAATGAGTTTCATGAACAATGTGTTGAACGTATATTTAATGATATTACACAACTGTGTAAACCCGATAAATTAAGTGTTTATGCACGTTATACTCGCCGTGGAGGGCTTGATATTAACCCATGGCGAAGTAATGAGGATTTTACGCCTGAATTAGGTCGTTTAGCACGGCAATAAGTATCCATGTAGTTGAAAAACAATTGAAAGTAAATGTTACCCATGCATTTACAGTACAATTCACATATCAAGAACCCACTGGGTAAAGGAGTACTACTTGATTACTCATATCAGTCCATTAGGATCTATGGATCTACTATCTCAACTTGAAGTTGATATGCTAAAACGTACGGCCAGTAGCGATTTGTACCAATTATTTAGAAATTGCTCTTTAGCCGTTCTACACTCAGGCAGCCTTACTGATAGCAGTAAAGAGCTATTAGAAAAAAGCAAAGATTTTGATATCAATGTATTACGTCGTGAGCGCGGTGTTAAACTAGAACTTATAGACCCGCCAGAAAAAGCCTTTGTTGACGGTAAAATCATCCGTACATTGCAAGCAAACCTATTCTCAGTATTACGTGATATCCTGTTCGTTCATGCACAAATTACCTACGCAAAAGAACAATTCCATTTAGACCTTGAAAATGGAGCTCATATTACTAATATGATTTTCTCCATTTTGCGTAATGCCCGCGCATTACATATTGATGAAGACCCAAGCATGATTGTGTGCTGGGGCGGTCACTCCATTAATGAAATCGAATACCAGTATGGTCGTAAAGTTGGTAACGAACTTGGCTTACGTGAGCTCAATATTTGTACTGGCTGTGGGCCAGGAGCAATGGAAGCACCAATGAAAGGTGCTGCTGTAGGGCATGCTCAACAACAGTATAAAAATAGCCGTTTTATTGGTTTAACAGAGCCATCAATTATTGCCGCAGAGCCACCTAACCCACTGGTAAATGAGCTGATTATTATGCCTGACATTGAAAAACGCTTAGAAGCGTTTGTTCGATTAGGCCACGGCATTATTATTTTCCCTGGGGGGGTAGGAACTGCTGAAGAGCTACTTTACTTACTGGGTATCTTAATGGACCCAGCCAACAGCGAACAAGTTCTGCCGCTTATCTTAACGGGTCCAAAAGAAAGTGCTGAATATTTTACCGTTTTAGATGATTTTATCCGTCATACCTTAGGTGAAGATGCCAGTAAGCATTACCAAATCATTATTGACGATGCCCAAGAAGTCGCCCGAGTAATGAAGCAAAGCATGCCAAAAGTTAAAGAGAACCGCCGTAGCACCGGTGATGCCTATAGCTTCAACTGGTCAATTAAAATTGCTCAAGATTTACAACACCCATTCGAACCAACGCATGAAAATATGGCTTCATTGAACCTTCATCCTGGTCAAGAACCTGAAAAACTGGCCTCTGATTTACGCCGCGCTTTCTCTGGGATTGTTGCTGGTAACGTAAAAGAGTTTGGTATGAAGGCAATAGAAAAGCACGGGCCATTTAAAATCCACGGTGATACCGAACTCATGAAACGAATGGATATTTTACTGCAAGGCTTCGTAGAACAGCACCGCATGAAGCTACCAGGTGGTACAGCTTATGAGCCTTGCTACGAAATTGTAAAATAAGTATGGTCTACAAGTAAGGATAAACATTTTAAGTATGGCGTATTTATGATCCATTTATTAATTATTGATGCACTAAACTTAATACGCCGCATCCATGCGGTGCAAGGAAGCCCGTGTGGTGAAACCTGCTTATCTGCCATATCCCAATTATTAAATCATACCGCTGCAACTCATATTGTGGCGGTATTTGATGAGGAAGGGCGGCATCAAAGTTGGCGTCATGAAAAACTACCCGATTACAAAGCGGGTCGACAGCCTATGCCTGAGGATTTACAAGCTGAACTGCCAACTCTCATTGCTCTTTTCCAAGAAAAGGGGATACATTGCTGGCAATCTGAAGGAGATGAAGCAGATGATTTAGCGGCGACCTTAGCAACACGCATTGCTGGGTCGGGGCATACAGTTACCATCGTATCCACAGACAAAGGTTATTGCCAATTATTATCTCCGAATATTCGAATTCGTGATTATTTTCAAAAACGCTGGCTCGATGTTCCGTTTATTGAGAAGGAATTTGGCGTTACACCTGAGCAACTCCCTGATTACTGGGGGCTTGCCGGTATTAGCAGTAGTAAAGTGCCTGGGGTTGCAGGGATTGGCCCTAAAAGTGCAACGCAGCTTTTACAACAATATCATTCAATTGAAAATTTATTTGCTCATTTATCGGAACTAGAAGAAAAATGGCAAAAAAAGTTAGTCGATCAGCAGCAAATTGCATTGATTTGCCGTGATATTGCAACATTAAAAACAGATATAGCTTTGCAAGGTAATTTAAATCAACTACGTTACTACACTAAATAAACACACAAAAAAGGCCACACTTGGCGGCCTTTAGAATGGCAGTACACTAACTAGTAATATTCACGCGCCATTGGGTTGGCAGACCAAATTCTCATCACATGTACAGTGACTTCTTCTCGGTCATGATAAAGTTGCTTAGCTTGAATTAACACATTCACACCTTGCTCTTTTAGCTGTGTTTTCATCTTTTCCAGAATATGTGAAACTTCTTCATAACGCTTTTTCATTGGCAACTTGAGATTGAAAATAGCTTCCCGACACCAACCTTGTGCTAGCCAATCAGTCATCAGTGCAGCCACCTTCGCCGGTTTTTCAACCATATCACATACTAACCAAGTAATGTTTTGTGAACTTGGCTGAAACTTAAAACCATCAGCTCGGTGGTGTTTAACTTGCCCAGTATCCATTAAGCTTTCTGCCATTGGGCCATTATCTACGGCATGGACCATCATACTGCGCTTCACTAATTGGTATGTCCAACCTCCCGGACATGCCCCTAAATCAACTGCGTTCATACCGCTTGCTAACCGCTCTTCCCACTCTTCATACGGAATAAATACATGAAAAGCTTCTTCGAGTTTTAATGTTGAGCGACTTGGCGCATCTGATGGAAATTTTAATCGCGGGATACCCATATAAAAATTCGAACTGTTATTGGTATAGGAATACCCTGTATAACAGCAACCCGGAGCAATAAAAAATACATGGATCACTGGGCGCTTAAAATTTTCAAGAGGAAGTAAAATTTTCTCTTTACGTAACGCATTACGTAAAGGCACCGTAAACTTACGGCAGAACTTCATTAACTCTTTAGATTCATTCGTGTCTGCCACTTCAACACGAATATCACCCGCTCGAGCAACTTGCTGGCTCAGCGCTTTTATAATCGGGGTAATACGATCCTCTGGCGGCAGATCTTTTAGTAAATCCCCCACCACAATCATTTGACGAGCAAAAATTAACTCTCGAAAAGGCAACGTCCGCGCGAGTGTATCTGCATCTTCTGCTTGGTAACACTCAAAAATAACATAACCACTATTTTCTTTTACCCGAGCAAAACCATAAATTTCTTTTTGCCCGGCTTTGTCTGTAATCTCTGCTGCACACTCTTTCTCAAAGCCTGGACGGCAATATAGTGCAATTTTATTACTCATTACGTGACGCCGATTTCCTTAGACGCATAGCGCCAATTACTACTAACAGCCAGCCAATCAGGAAACATACTCCCCCTATTGGCGTAAAATAAGAAAAGTATTTTACCTGCAATAGGGCCATACAATAAAGACTACCGCTAAAAAGAAGTATGCCAACTGAAAAAAATACCCCTGACCAGTAAAACCATAGAACCACTTTACGCAATAAAACTGCACCTAACACCATAAGCGCAACAGTATGTAACATCTGATAACGTAAGCCTGTTTCAATCCAGTCCATTTGGTGGACACTCATGATTGACGACAACGCATGAGAGCCTATAGCCCCAAAAGCAACAGTAAAGAAGCCACTAATCCCAGCAAAAATTAACATCAAACGACTATTCACAGTAACACCTTTTTATTTAACTACTTGATTACTGAATAAGCGCCACATCTTGGTCACCCGTAATAAAGCCTAATTTTTCTTGTTCACTCGCTGCTTGCCCTAAGATCCACTGGCGAAATGCCGCTATTTTGCCCAAATCTGCTTGGCTTTCTTGGCAGACTAAATAAAATGCATTTTTACTCACCAATACTTCACTGAAGGGGCAAACTAAACGCCCTGCATCAATTTCATTTTTGGCCATCACATTATTTGTTAATGCAATACCTTGCCCATGTACAGCAGCTTGGATAACCATAGCACTATGACTAAAAATAGGCCCTTGCTGTACATTGACCACATTCTGTAACTCTAGTTGTTTAACATACGCTTGCCAGTCTCTTCGAGAAGAATCGTGAAGTAACGTATGTTTTGCTAAATCTTCGGGATTTTTAAGTTGGTTATCACCTGTTAATAACGATGGTGAACATACTGGCATTAGATATTCAGCATACAGCCGATCCGTTCTTAACCCTGACCAATTTCCTCTACCGTAGAAAATAGCGACATCAACATCATCTGCCAATTTATCTTCTTCTCTATCCACAGCCTGTATTCTTACATCAATACCAGGATAAGCTTGGTTAAAGCCTGAAAGCCTTGGTACAAGCCATTGGATAGCAAAGCTTGGTGACAAACTTACTGTTAGAGCCCCTTTCGCGCTTCGCGCTTGAAGCTTGCGTGTCGCCTCATTTAAAGAAGAGAAAATTTCTTTAATATCAAGATAATAGCTCTGACCTTCTTCCGTTAATAATAATGAACGATTACGTCGGCGAAACAGCTTGAGCCCAAGAAAATCCTCCAAACTTTTCATTTGGTGACTAACAGCAGCTTGCGTTACAAATAATTCTTCTGCAGCCTTAGTAAAACTTAAATGACGAGCTGCTGCATCAAAGACTCTCAGTGCATTCAGAGGCGGTAATCTTTTAGACATAATCACTTCTACTTGGCATATTGTTATTCATTAGTTTTTTTCATCCGAAGCATTATAATTTGTCCCTTGAGGATACGCCAGTAAATACCTATAGTATGCACACTTCCTAAGCCGGAACGAAAAGTTACAGAGTTTAGTTACTTTGGAACTTTTGGCTTTGTGGTTGTGATGTTGTGTTTGCAAGTTGTCTGGTTCAGCCAGACTTTGTAGCTTTGCTACTGTTTTTTCACTTCCTGTACATTTACCCTGTCTGTCCATAGTGATTTTTATAGTGCACCGCCAACGCGCGGTGCTTTTTTTTGCTATTTATTTAAACCACTAACAATAAATACCTAAGCAATTTAACGTAATAAATACAATAATCTATAGATAACTACTAGTGTACCGAAAAAACTTTCAGTTAGATATTTAAGATAATTCTTGAAATATGTTCGTAAAGGATATCAATAAAATAATTTCTGAATAAAAAGGATTGCATTGTAATGCAAAACGCTAAATCATTTTAAAAAACACACTCTAGATAATTGATAACAATTAATACCAAACGTAACAAAATATTTCAATGCTTAGGTTGAAAATGATATGTTTAAATTAATCAAAAAAATAACTATAAATGTACTAATAAATGTACAATCAAATTACACCACACTCAGCAATAGCCAATAACAGATAAATTTTGACTAAAAGAAAGAACTCATGGACCATTTTAGCGCCGCTTCATTTCGTCTCGCATTTCCTGCTTTAGACTCATCGACTCTATTTTTTGATAGCGCAGCTACCGCATTAAAACCCATAGCCATGATCGATGCTTCAAATAATTATTACCGTTTATCAGGTAGTTCTGTTTATCGGGGCCAATCCCCTGACGCCTTAAAATTAACTCGTGACTATGAACAAGGCCGTGTCCGCACTGCCAAATTGATTAATGCCCCCAGCGAAAAAAATATTATCTGGACGCGTGGAACTACTGAATCAATCAATTTAATTGCTCAGTGTTATTTTCGCTCAAGATTACAACCCGGTGATGAAATTATTGTAAGTGAAATCGAACATCACTCAAATTTATTACCTTGGATTATGCTAGCTCAACAAACTGGCGCTAAAATAATTAAATGGCCTGTTGAAAAAGACTTAACATTAAGCCTTGATGTGCTCAAATCAAAGCTCTCCACAAAAAGCAAACTTGTTGCTATCACACAAATGTCCAATGTAACGGGATATCAAACTGATTTACATGCTATAACTCAGTTGGCTCACCAAGTTGGGGCACTTGTTCTGGTTGATGGAGCACAAGGTGTAGTACATAGCCCAATAAATGTAAAAAAGCTGAATATTGATTTTTACGCATTTTCAGCCCACAAATTGTATGGCCCTACAGGGCTTGGGGTTTGTTATGCGAAAACTGAGCTATTAGAACAAATGAGCCCTTGGCACGGAGGAGGTAAAATGCTGACTGATGTCACATTTGACCATTTTACCCCTGCGCCTATCCCACAGCGTTTTGAGGCTGGAACACCAAATATTGCTGGCGTCATTGCCTTTTCTGCTGTCCTTAAGTGGCTAGAAGGTGTCGATTTAACTTCTGCTGAAGCTTATGCATGTTCCTTGGTGGAATACGCCTACGAGAAGCTGTCATTACTCCCCAACTTTATGAGTTATCACCCTTCTCACTCCCCTTTATTATCATTTAATTTTAAAGATATTCATCATAGCGATTTAGGTACCCTCTTGACCGAGCAAAATATTGCATTACGCTATGGTCAGCATTGTGCCCAACCCTTAATGGATGCATTGAATATTAGTGGGTGTTTGCGCATTTCAGTAATGCCTTATAACAACCAGCAAGACATCAATAAGTTTATCGATGCAGTCACACTCTCACTTTCTATACTAAATGATTAAATGAAGACTAAAGATACAGAAGGAAGCCTAATGACTTCGACTAAACATGATTTTGCTCCGCACCCTTTTGGTACAGAGATTGGAATTCAAGAAATAGTTGAACAATTTTCAACGTACAAAGCATGGGAAGATAAGTATCGTTTGCTCATCCAGCTTGCTAAAAAGTTACCACCATTAACTGACGATGAAAAGCAACAAACTCAAGAGGTTAAAGGCTGTGAAAACCGCGTCTGGATAGGTGCACTGCTCAATGATAATAATACGTTCCACTTTTATGGTGATAGTGAGGGGCGTGTAGTAAAAGGTTTATTTACCATTTTACTCGCGGCGGTAGAACAAAAAACAGCGCAGGAAATCATAGATATTAATTTTAATGATTTACTCACCCAAACTGGCTTACCGGCACAGCTAAGTGAATCCCGCCAAAATGGCATTCAATCACTCATTAGTGCAATTCAAAATATTGCCAGTGAAATGACGCCAGCATAATCAATGCTAGAAAGAGGCTATTTTATGGCCTCTTCCTATTCTTACTCACTTTGACTTGCCTGCCTTTGTGCTTTTGCAACCATTTTTTTGAGTGCATGAGAAACTGCGATAAAGCCAAAGCTCGCAGTTACCATGGTTACTGCGCCAAAACCTGCTGCGCAATCCATACGCTTAGAACCCTCGGCGGTGCTTTTAGCGGCACACACCGTCCCATCACTTTGCGGGTAAACTAATTGCTCAGTTGAGAAAACGCAATCAATACCAAGCTTGCCTTTGCCATTTTTCACGACATTAAAATCAGATTTCAAACGTTCACGTAGTTTGGCAGCTAATGGGTCCTGTATAGTTTTTGCGAGATCTGAAACTTGGATTTGCGTGGGGTCAATCTGCCCCCCGGCTCCCCCGGTCGTTACCACAGGGACTTTAAAGCGCCTGCAATACGCTAGCAGTGCAGCTTTTGGCCTAACACTATCAATCGCATCAATAACATAGTCAAACCCCGTACTAAGGTATTGAGCAGCATTATCAACAGTGATGAAATCATCAATCACATTCACTACACATTCAGGGTTTATTTCCAAAATGCGATTTTTCATGACTTCAACTTTGGGTAAGCCCACTGTCGATTTTATTGCATGTAATTGGCGGTTTGTATTGGTTACACAAATATCATCCATATCAATCAAAGTAATATAACCAATACCTGAACGAGCTAGCGCCTCAGCTGCCCATACACCAACCCCACCGACACCAATAACACAAATGTGAGATCGTGCAAAAAGATGAAGGGCTTGTTGCCCATATAAACGCCCGATCCCAGCAAAACGCTGCATCCAAGCATCTGAAAGCTTAGCTTGCATAATAACAAACAACCTTAGTTAAAACGTTAACTACATTGTACCAAAAAGCGGTTGGCTTTTTTTCAACACCCAAACTCGCCCATAATGATTATAAAAACCTGCCATTTTCCCAGCTTCATGGCCCGTTCCATGGTAAATATCAAAATGATGTCCTTTAATTGCCCCTCCGACATCTAAGGCAACCATCATACGCATTTCATACTGCCCCGTAAATTTACCATTACCGTCTAATACGGGGATTTCTGCAAGTAATGCGGTCCCAGGCGGAATTAATGTTTTATCTGATGCCACTGAAGCTTTAGCAATTAAAGGTACTGCACTCGCCCCCCTAACAGGGACAAATGATTGAGGCTTAAAGAAAACAAACGATGGGTTTTCTTCTAATAATTGGCGAACTTCTTGCTCACTGTGGTTATTTGTCCAATCATGGATAGCTTGCAAAGACATTTGGTTTAATGGTACTTCTCCACGATCAACAAGCACTTTACCGATACTTTTGTATGCATGACCGTTTTTACCTGCGTAACCAAAGAAATTCAGTGGGCTGCCATCACCAAAGTCAACATAACCACTTCCTTGTACCTCCATCATAAAATTATCAACGACAGAGTTACTATAAGCTAAAATTAAATTATCACTCAATGCACCATTGTAAATAGCTGCTCGGCTAGGTAAGCGGGATTTTCTTTTCGGTGGCATACCATATAGAGGGTAACGAAATTCACCTTGTGGGACGCGTCTAGCCTCGATAACAGGCGTGTAATAACCAGTAAATTGCACATTCCCATAATTATCAGCTCCTTCCATTTGAAAAGCTGTTAAATTGAAATTAGCTAATTTCGCAGGTTCTCCCCCCGCCATTAACCAATTCTCGATAGCATGGTAGGTATCGCTGTTATTTTGAAATAAACGGGGGGATGCATTTTTGATCTCAACAACTTGTTGATTAAAATCAGGTGCATTAATAGGCCGACCTTGAACATTCACTTGGTTAACTTTTTGCAGGTCTTGTACTAAACGCCCATCTTTATATTGTTGGCCTTTATCCGTTGGATGAGTTTGGCATCCTGCCAATAAAGAAAAAAACACACTGATTACCAACCCATTTTTTACTGCTCGCTTATTTACAATTTTTGTCAGTCCTAAATTCATTCTCCACCACCCAAGCGCATCCAACAATCCAATATGAAACGCACAATAGCAAACCCAAATTGGGAATGAAACGAGTAAACATATTTAGTTCAGTTATTTTTCTCAATACTCCCACCAAAGATTAAAAAGTAGACATTCAGTGCGGATTTTGTTCTGTAGATGCTGAAATTTGAAAAAAAAACACGAAAAAACTTGCATCAGATCTCATCCCGAGTATAGTGCCCGAATCGGACGCGGGGTGGAGCAGCTTGGTAGCTCGTCGGGCTCATAACCCGAAGGTCGTTGGTTCAAATCCAGCCCCCGCAACCAATTACTGATTTTATCAGTAAAGTATTAAAAGTAGTCAGCAGTATAAAGATGTAAAAATTCAGTCGCGGGATGGAGCAGCATGGTAGCTCGTCGGGCTCATAACCCGAAGGTCGTTGGTTCAAATCCAGCTCCCGCAACCAATTTTTTACTTCTTCAGTCGCGGGGTGGAGCAGCATGGTAGCTCGTCGGGCTCATAACCCGAAGGTCGTTGGTTCAAATCCAGCCCCCGCAACCAATTCTTTCTTAGTTTCTTTCCTTGAATAGCAAATCACCTTTAGTCTTTATCCTGTATAAACCCTTATTTTTTTATTTATGCAAATAAAAAAGGCGACTCACAAATTAGTTCATCACCTTTATATCAACATATACCTAATAGCTCACTCGATTAGTTACGAATAGCTAGCTCTCCACCATTGCGGAAATAGGCTTTAACCCCTTCAAAAATAGATTCAGCCATTTGTTGCTGGAACTTAGCTGTTTTAAGCTTTCGCTCTTCTTCTAAATTACTAATGAATGCGGTTTCAACTAGAATTGATGGTATTTCAGGCGCTTTAAGTACCGCAAACCCGGCTTGGTCAACTTTGTTCTTATGCAATTTATTGACTTTACCCATGAGTTTTAATACTTCATCACCAAACTTCAAACTATCATTGATCGTTGCCGTTTGGACCAAGTCAAGCATTGTATGGTCAAGATATACATCTCCACTCTTACTTACCCCACCAATTAAGTCAGCTTCATTCTGAGTTTGCGCAAGATAGCGAGCCGTATTACTGGTAGCCCCTTTCGTTGATAAAGCAAAGACAGAGGAACCGCGTGCTGAACGATTAGTAAATGCATCAGCATGAATAGAAACAAATAAATCTGCTTGCATCTTTCTTGCTTTCGCAACACGAACCTTCAACGGAATAAAAACGTCTTCATTTCGTGTCATATAAGCCCGCATTTTAGGGTCTTTATCAATTAATGCTTTTAAACGACGTGCGATTTGCAGGACGACATCTTTTTCTCGCGTTTTATATTTCCCTATCGCACCTGGGTCTTCACCACCGTGTCCCGGGTCTATCATAATAATAATCGGGCGATCCCTTCCCGCCTTCCCTGGTTTTTTAGCTTGAGCTGGCATGTTTTCTTCGAGATCACCTTTATTGTAATCCTCAAGTAATGCCAACAGTGGGTCATCATTGGTATCGACACCTTTGCCCGGATAAAAATCAAGCACTAAACGATGTTTAAATTCACCAACAGGCGTTATCGTAAAGAACTGAGGGCTAACTCTATTTTTTACTTCAAAAACTAAACGAACCGTTTGAGGATCAAACTGCCCTACCCGAACCAACTTCAAATACGGGTCACGAGTTTGGATCTGAGTCCCCATCTGTTTAAGCACATTATTTAACTGCACCCCTTCAAGATCGACAACAATGCGCTCAGGGTTATTAAGCACAAACTGGCGATACTTTAACGGGACGCTGGATTCTAGCGTAACTCGGGTATAGCTTGATGCAGGCCAAATACGCACAGCGATGACGCTGCTATTTGCAGAAAAACCGAATGGGCTGACGCTCAGTAACATAACTGCAGCTGCGCCCTGTATAAAACGGCGCTTCGATGGGCTGTGATCTTGATGACTCATCAATAATTCCGAACCTAGAACTGAGAAATAAAGTGATTTAAGAATAACTGCCAATAGCTTGACCAGAAATAAGCACTCTAACTAATCATTTGTGCTCTGTCATTAAGAATATACAAGACATCTATAGAGTTACCACTATAAGCATAACTTAATCATACCTAGAGAAAATGTTTTTGAGTGACTTTCTGTGTCAATTTTAAGCAATTTAATTTCCGTAGAGTATATATAGTTAAATTTAGAGATATGTAAACGTCAAAAATAAAATTGTTACTTTTTTTATACCATCTTTTACTTGATATTCTGCGCCAAAAAGAATAAAAATACATTATTAGCGAATAAAAATTCATTTAAGAGGGTCGTTATGAAAGAGCGCAGTACCGAATTGGTTGATGAGTTTCGCCATTCGGTCCCTTATATAAACGCCCACCGCGGCAAAACTTTTATTATTATGCTTGGTGGTGAAGCAATTGCCCATGAAAATTTCCCTAGTATTGTCAATGACATAGGGTTATTACATAGTTTAGGCATAAGGATTATCGTCGTTTATGGCGCTCGGCCTCAAATCGAAGATATCCTAGCAGAGCATAACTATGACGCTGTTTATCACAAACATACTCGCGTAACTGATGCCAATACACTTGAATATGTCAAACAAGCCTCAGGAGCTTTACAATTAGATATTACAGCTCGGTTATCCATGAGCTTAGGTAACACTCCGTTACAAGGCGCGCATATTAATGTAGTTAGTGGTAATTTTGTTATTGCTCAACCATTAGGTGTCGATGACGGTATTGATTATTGCCATAGTGGTAGGATACGCCGTATTAATGAAGAAGCGATTAATAACCAACTTGATAACGGTTCCATTGTACTCATTGGCCCTGTTGCCGTTTCTGTTACTGGGGAAAGCTTTAATCTCACCTCAGAAGAGATAGCCACCCAACTCGCTGTAAAAATGAAGGCTGAGAAACTTATCGGTTTTTGCTCTTCGCAAGGGGTTGCTGATAAGAACGGTAATATCCTGTCTGAGTTATTCCCAAATGAAGCGGAAAACCTCATTCAACAGCTGGAATCTGAAGGGGATTATTACTCAGGAACTGTACGCTTTTTACGCGGTGCAGCAAAAGCTTGCCGTCGTGGTGTTCGCCGTAGCCACTTATTGAGCTACCAAGAAAATGGGTCTTTAATCCAAGAGCTGTTCTCCCGCGATGGTATTGGTACCCAAATAGTAATGGAAAGTGCAGAGCAAATCCGCCGCGCAAATATTAACGATATTGGGGGCATTTTAGAACTTATTCGCCCACTCGAGCAGCAAGGCATTTTAGTACGGCGTTCACGTGAGCAGCTTGAAATGGAAATCGACAAATTTACCATTATTGAACGTGATAGCTTGGTGATTGCTTGTGCGGCTCTCTACCCATACCCAGAAGAAAAACTTGGAGAAATGGCATGTGTTGCAGTTCACCCTGACTACCGCAGCTCTGCCAGAGGGGAAGAACTACTTAATCGAGTGGCAGCTCAAGCAAAACAATTTGGCTTAGACAAATTGTTTGTATTAACAACACGCAGCATTCATTGGTTCCAAGAACGTGGCTTTACCCCTGCTGAAATTGAAATGCTACCATTGAAGAAACAAGCATTATATAACTACCAGCGGCGTTCTAAGATTTTAATATTAGATTTAAAAACCCAATCAGATAAATAACTATTTCGACACTATTTGAAACCATAGCTGGTTAATTATCCTCTCCCACCCAAATCATATGGATGTATAATTTGGGTGGGCACTTTTACAACTTTAACTCTAGCTAGGAATAAATTACACAGTTAAGCTATTTGTACAACCCTTGCCTTTTGGCATAATGGGATTGTATCTAAATGGGGTTTTAATGCAGCTTCCATTTCAGCAAAAGAAGTGCCGTAAAAGTAAAATGCTGTTTCTGTTGGCCCATCCCAAACACCATGGATACTACCAATATCTTCAACTGCTTCATCAAGTATGTCAAAGACCTCATTGATATCTCCGTTTTCATAAACCTCATCGGCTAATTCTGTTCCATTAAAATAAATTGCCAGCCCTTCATCTGTACCAAAATCAATCCGGACATCTTCACCATGAATAAATAAACGAGAGCCCTTCGGCGCTAACATTGAAGTAAATAGCTGGATAATTAAGCTGATATTTTCGTCACTAGCATCCGCAATAGCGATTTCTATATCGCATTCTTGTGCCTCACCATTATCATCAAGTGACGTACCACCACCAGTAACATGGATATCTTTCCCCATGATTTTCATGACTTCATCAAATGCATCTTCTAAATCTGCACGCCTAATCGGCTCAAGCCTTGCATTTAATGTTAGGGTTATTGCGGTCATTTCTTGCTGGTTATCCATCTTATTACCTTTAATCTATGGTTATAAATTATTTAAATATAACTGTCACTTAAGTATATCTTAGTCACATTAATTGTATCGCCAAACCACTGCGCCGTTTTGTCGGCGTTTCAATTGCTCGACGTAATACTTTTGGGCTCCCATAAAGGGACAATTCTTTTTTTGCTCGGGTTATTGCGGTATAGACGAGTTCACGTGTAATAACAGGTGAATATACCTGCGGTAACACTAATGCGGTATGAGCAAACTCCGAACCTTGTGATTTATGAACCGTCATCACATAAGCGGTTTCATGCTGTGGTAGACGGTTCGGTTGTATTCCACGAATAGTGCCATCTGGAAATTGAAAGTAAGCTCTCAGGCTATTATTTTCATCAGGTAATATGACACCAATATCCCCATTGAATAAACCTAGTGGACTATCGTTGCGGCTAATCATGATTGGCCGGCCAGCATAGTGTTTATTTAATAAATTATAGGGACGGTTTATTAACCCTTGCCGATGTAATAATTTTTCTAATTTATCATTCAGGCCTACTACCCCAAAAGGGCCTTCCCGTAAAGCGGTTAATAAACGATATTGATTAAACTTTTTTAAAACCTGAGCCGGCGTTTTCTTTGATTTTACAGCCAATAAATAATCTTTATAATTTTCAGAGGCATTTAATAAAATTTGTGCATAATCATCTGCCGTTTCTTGCACATAATTATGCACATCAAAACAGCCTTGCTTTAATAACTTTTGAACACCAAGTACATTTCCCGCATTTACAGCAAAAGCAAGTTTCCCAATTCCTGAATCAGCAGAAAAACGGTAGCTTTTGCGCAATAAACACAAACTATCGCGAATTATCGGACCTGTTGTCGAAGAGTATTGATCGATAGAATAACCCGATATTTCAGAAAGCTGAGCCGCTCGTTCAAGGCTGTAGCCATTATCTGCAAACTGGCAAATATCCCCGAGTACAGCCCCTGCTTCAACAGATGCAAGTTGGTCCTTATCACCAAGAAAAATAAGTTTTGCATTTTCAGGCAGCGACTCAAGTAATTTACCCATCATCGGTAAATCGACCATTGATGCCTCATCAACAATTAAAATGTCTAGCGATAATCGGTTATCTCGGTTATAGCGAAATTTTTGGCTTTCAGGCTGAGCACCAAGTAAACGATGAAGTGTTTTCGCTTGATGTGGTAATAACGCCCTCTCATCATCGGTTAAAGGCATATGTTTCATTGCCTCTCCTAAAGATTCGGTTAACCTTGCAGCCGCTTTACCTGTAGGCGCCGCAAGCTCAATTCTGACCCTATACTCATGCTTAGTTTCCAGTTTAATTAATGCAGCGAGGATACGCGCGACCGTTGTTGTTTTCCCTGTTCCCGGCCCCCCAGAAATTATGGAGACTTTACTCGTCACGGCAACAGCAGCTGCAATTTTCTGCCAATCAATCTCATCTGAGATCGGAAATAAATTATCTAAAACCACCTTGATTTGTTGGTTATTTTTATCATCTATTGGGGTGTTAGAAAAATAATGCGCAACATACTGCTCATATTGCCACATTCGTTGAAAATATAAGTAATCTCCCGACAGAACCAACGGGGACGTTTTATTTTCATTTCCTAACGAAACTGCATTTGCTTGCAGCAAAGTTTGATAAACCGTTTGCTCATCTGGCTGCCCCATTTTGTGCCAAAACTCCGCGGCCAGTTCAGGATGCCGACCTGCAAATAACTTTTCAGGCATGATGTCAGATAACGCTAAGCAAACATGCCCTGCCATCGTTTCCGCACTAAGAATAGCAGTAACCATCAGTAGTATTGGGTTTTCATCCTCTGATAGGCTATAGGCAAATTGCACATCAAGTGGAGTAAAAATACGTTCTTCAATTCCCCGATTAAATAGTGCTTTCATTCAGCACCTCCCCTTGTTGCCTACCTTGAAAAAGGAGATCCAATTCCCCAATAAAAGCTTCTAAAGGCCGATAAAAAAAGACCCCATTATGCGAATTTACCTTATCAATCCCTCTTAAGAATAAGTAATACACACCACCAAAATGCGTTTCGTAATCATAATCAGGTAACCTTTGTTTTAAATAGCGGTGTAGTGCCAAGGAATATAATTGATATTGTAAATCATATCGGTGATCGATCATGGCTTCGGCCATTGCTTCTTGAGTATAAAAGCTAGCATCCTCACCCAGGTAATTTGATTTATAATCAAGAAGATAAAATTTGCCACCCCAAAAAAAAGTCAAATCAATAAACCCTTTTAAAATCCCTTGTACCTTTTCAAAATTCAACGGAGGGCAACGCTGAGATAGCGGGTCATATTGATGGGCAATTTTATCAAAATGATTAGCCGTGAGTTCCGATTCTATAGGGATATAAAATTGCATTTCATCTAACTGATCTTGTGGCTGTAATGCAGATAAACATAAGCCATCATCTGCTAACGGAGCCTGAACAATCGCATTTAACCACTCTTGCAACATAGGTGCCCATTGAATACCAAACCCTGCCGCTTCTAATTTTTCAGTTAACCATTCAACCGAAATTGCTTCAGAGAAATCAATCTCTTCCATCAGAGTATGTAAAAAGGTCCCCGGCAATGCCCCTCTAGGGAATTGATGTGGCGTTAAAAATTCAGCCGAATTTTCACCTTCTTGTTGCTCAACATCAACGCTGACTTCAGTATCCATATTTGGTGCTAGTGAATTTGCAAATTGTAGAGCGGATACCGCTTGCCCGTCTTCTGAATGGCTAGAACCATAACTTAGCCCCGAATAGCTGGTAACACGCCAGTGGTCATCAAAATAGCGAGTGACTTCCCTTGCCGCTAAGTTTTCATCATGATTTGACTCAAGAGTTAAACGTTCAAATTCAGGTACATCAATGACAGTAACATTAATTACATCGTTACTGAGTTCATCGAGCATCTCATTTAACAGTTGGCTATCTCCTGCCTGCCCTTTTTGTATGACGTATCCAAGCGCAGATAAATGTAAGTCCGTTTCACCACTTTTCTTTCTATTCCCTTTAATCAGCGGCGCAACCCCCACACTACAGTGATAGATAGCCCGAGTTAAGGCTACGTATAATAAACGCAAATCTTCAGCTAATCGCTCTTCATCAGCCAAGGCCACGGTATCTTCACCATCAGACAAGTCTAGCCTTGTACCGAAATCTGTTCTGTCGTGATATAACCCTTTGGACTGAGGTAAAAAATTACTGGCAAAAGGTAACCAAACAATTTTGTATTCAAGACCTTTAGATTTATGAATTGTACTAATTTGAACCAGATGTTTATCACTTTCAAGGCGCATTTGTTGCGCATCTGATTGATGGTCTGGGTGTGCAATCTGCTGCGCTAACCATCGAGTAAGTGTGTGCTCACCTTCAAGTTGTAGTGACATTTCTTGCAACAGTTCACCAATATGCATTACATCCATCAATCGGCGTTCGCCATCAATTCCAGATAATAATGTTTCAGCGATATGCCTCTGAGCCATCACCATGCGAAGCATTGGGAGTACACCACGTTTTTGCCACACTTGTGCATAACGAGCGAATTCATCTACTAATTGTTCCCACGCTTTCTCATCGTGATTAAGGTCATCTATTTGCTTTGCTGATAAACCTAATATCCCTGTGGCTAATGCACTACGCAAAACGCGTTCTTTTTCAGGGGATAATACCGCCTGCAATAACCACAACAGATCCCTAGCTTCGGGGGTGGAAAATACGCTTTCCCTATTGGATTGAAAAACAGAAGCTATATTCAGTTGATTTAAAGCATCGCGAATTAATACGGCCTCTCGCCGGCTACGTACCAAGACGGTAATATCTGAAGCTGCAACAGGAGTACACTTACCTTTATTATCAAAATAAGTATCCCCTCGCAGCCCACCTAGTAAATACTGAGCTATTTGTGCCGCACATTGTGACGCTATTGCTTGCTCATATTCCGCGACAGAAACCCCCTCAGCACCCAATTGCCAAAAAGTGAGAGCGTTAACTTCATCACCATTATGGACCAATTTTTTCCCACTATTTTGTGGGGCAAAGTTAACTGGTTGAAAAGGTATTTGATCAAATATGAACGGAGATTCGCAATGACTAAAGATATGGTTAACGGCCTCAACCATACTTTGAGATGAACGGTAATTAGTCTCTAATGTGTAGTGAGCACTAACTTCTTTTTTGGCTTCAATATAAGTAAAAATATCTGCACCACGAAAGGCATAAATAGCCTGTTTAGGGTCACCGATAAAAAGTAAGGCGCTGTTTTCAACACCTTGGTAAATCCGTTGAAAAATACGGTATTGTTGTGCATCTGTATCTTGAAACTCATCAATCATTGCCACAGGAAAACGCAGGCTAATAGCATGAGCTAAAAATTTCCCACTCTCTTGGCTAAGAGCACTATCTAAACGAGTTAATAGGTCATCAAACCCCATTTCTCCCCGATTGTGTTTTTCTCGAGTAATAGTTTGCCTAACTTCAGAAATCGCGAGTGGAATAATAAGGTCTTTAAGTGTTAATGATTGAGAAAGTAGGTTGTCTATATGTTGAAAAACAATATGTTCTGGCCCAGAACCGCTTTTAGATTTTTCATGCAATGTAGTTTGCGAAAAACGAACGAGATCCTTTGGTAACTGATAATCCTCAGTAGGCTCTTGCGTCCACTGAGCTATTTTTGTCAACCAAGAAGGTAAGAAACGGGAACTATAACTTCGTTTATCAACATCAGAATCTGTAATCAGCTTTTCGAAATCAGCGGAATGTTCTAGCCAAGATGCTTTAACTGAATCAATTAATGAGATTAACCGCTGGTGTCGTTCCTCTAGTGTTTCTATTTGTTGAGGCTGATTAATAATAACTGGAATATCACCTTGCAAAAAAGGTTTTATCTCTGTTAACAATGACTCAGGGCTGTTCCACAATGACTGAATGACTTTCGTCATCGAATAATTTAACGGATAAAAATGACGACGCCAGAAATCTGCACAAGCTTGCTTTTGAATTGGAAATTCGTCTTGAACCATTGTTTGCTCAAATAACACACCTGATTCAAATGCATTATGAACCAACATTCTTTGGCAAAAACCATGAATAGTGTAGATAGCAGCTTCATCCATTTGCCTTTCTGCCGCCAATAGCCATTCTTGGGCAAATTCCCTTTGTAAACCCTCGGGAAGTTCACTTAATAGTTCAAGATATTCTGGCTGTGATTCAAAACCAACGCCATTTCTTAAACACACTAAGCGCATTTCATGTATCCGCTGACGAATACGACCGCGTAGCTCATTCGTTGCTGCTTCAGTAAAGGTTACAACTAAAATTTCCTCAACACTCAAAGGCCTAGAGAAAGCATTCGCCCCCCCTAAACCTAATAAAAGACGCAGATAAAGTATACCTATTGTGTATGTTTTACCGGTTCCTGCCGATGCTTCAATTAAACGCTGCCCTTGCAACGGTAATGAAAAAACATTCAGTAATTGGGACCCTATCTGCGCGTTATTCACTCAGCATCTTCCTTTATTGGTAAACTCTTTTGTAATTCTGAAGCTGTTGGGTACAGCCGCCAATTTTTCAATTTAGCGTACCCTGCTTTTCCATCAACACCATGCCCTATAACCTGAGAGCTAAGTGCTAACCCTTTGTGTTTGATAACTGCATCTTCATAGTATTTGATTACCTGTTGTTTAGTCGCAGAACCAAGCGTAGCTATTACTTTTTCTCGAGTATCAAAGCTGAAAATATTACGTGAGAAATCGGAAGAATAGCGACCAACCTCCTCATAGAACGTTTGTGGTGGTTGTTTCATTTCAGTAATCATCGATTGTTTATACTGATTAAACTCATCTGTTGGTAATTTTTTCAACCTTTCCAAGGCATTGGTATAAAATTCCTGATAACGAGTATTCAGGTAGTTCGGCGTTTTAGCATTACTTTGCAATAAAAAGCCAATTCCCCACTGATCGCCCAGGCCCGCTTTAAAAGCAAACACGGCATAACCAAGCTGTTCGTTTGTCCTCAGTTGGTCATAAAACCAAGGTTGGATCACCTTCGCGAGAATGCCACCAAAAACAGCGCCATCAATGCGATTATAACCATCTGGAATAAAGATCTCCGCTAATGCATTATCGGAGCTATTCCCTTGTTTATGAAAATCAGCTAAATAGCTTTTATCAATAACAACGATATCCCCACGCCACCAGTTTGTTCCTTCGCTTTTGAGTAGCTGTTGAGCATCTTTAATGGTCTCAATACTTTTTTCTTCCGTGATATTACCGAAAACAAGTGCTTGTAATGCAGCACTCTTAACCAGCATCTCACGATAATCAGTAATTTCTTTAAGCGTAATTTTATCTAATTCAGCAAGACGCTGTTCTTGCTCAAAATATGGTACGCTATTGATGCGCTGCAGGGGCTGCATTGCCAGTTCATAAGCTTTAGCATTGTTAGCAACCGCAATTTGCTCTTTGTACCAAGATTTTGCTTGAGCTAATTCCTGCTCAGTCGGTTCAAAGCTAAGATACAGCTTAGTCATTGACAAAAAGAGTTCAGGTAGGTGTTGCGTATAGCCACTTGCATTTAACTGCAATCCAACGCCCTGAGAAACAGAGACAGACATACCTGCAACAGACGCCTGATATTGCAGTTCATCCATTTTTAATGATGAAATATATTGCAACAAGGCCCCTGTAACTTGTTCTTTAGCATCCTTGTCACCTTGGTTTGAGCGTAATGATAAGGTAATGCTCGCTTTGGGTTCATCTGCAAAATATTGACTTGGCATATATAAAACACGCGTATTCCCATCCTGATAAATAAACTCAGGGTGTTTATAGGCTTTATCTGTTTTTATTAGCGTCAATTTATCCGCAATATATGGGTTTAAAACCGGTAATTTAAAACCCATTTTAGATTCTAAATTAGACCAATGATTAAATTGTTTTTGTGTGATTTTATCAACTTGATAAGGCGCATCAACAAAGTAAGCCTTTTTGTTACTAGGCTCATCCGGGCCAATAAACCAAACTCGTGCATTTTGTGCAGTTAACTCCGATAAGCGTTGTTTAATCGCTTCTGGATCATATTTGTCTGCAATATAGTCTGAATCAAGAACATGTTTAACTGGAACATCAATCATCTGGTCAGAGAGCCATTCAATATAATTCATATCCCTTACAATCGACCCATACTTAAATGACAAATTGAGCACGTTTGCTATTTCGTCAAAGTAATTTTTATTGACCCCCTCTTTCTTGATCAGATCAAGATAGGCAAAAATAGCGGCAATAATTTCGTCTCTGTTCTCTAAGCCTTTATCAGTCAATGTGACATATATGGAAAAAGAACCATAATTTCTATCTGCATTTGGTGAGGCTGATGCACTAATACCCTCAGCAAAGCCTTGTGATATCAACCAGTCCGCTAATGTCCCAGGGCTTCTATTCCCGATCAAGTAACTAATATAGCTATCACTTTTGCTACGAAAGTCTGCCATATTATTTTTGATGCTAAATTCAATTTGTAGCGCTTTTTGTGGTTGTGCGGGGACATAATGAATAATGATGCCCTTTTCTTTATCTGTTACTGCTGGAATATCAAGAACCGGTACGCTCGCATTAAAATTAGGGATACGACCAAATGTGTCTTGGGCAATTTTAGCTAATGATTCAATAGATTGATCACCGTAAAGAACACCATTCATTAAATTTGCAGAATAATAGTGCTTATAAAAGCCCACTAATTCGTCTTGTAATTTACTATTCGCTTTATCTTTTAATGTATCAAGATTCCCCCCAGAAAAGCGTGAATTTGGGTGTTGGGGATTTAATGTTTCCGAGCGCACTTGCCATAGACGCATGCCATCACGAGAACGCGCCATTGTAAGCTCTGCATTGACCGCATTACGTTCTCTATCGGCATTTATAGGGTCTAAAAGTGGTTCTGCTAAAGCATTAGCTAGTCTATCTGTCGCTTCCTGCAATGCCCCATTTTCAACTTCAAAATAATACGCAGTACGGTGAGGTGCGGTACTCGCATTGTGGCTGCCACCATGCTTTTGTAAAAACTCCGAGAAACTACTTGGCTCTGGGTATTTTTTAGACCCCATTAAGACCATGTGCTCTAAATAATGAGCTAGCCCTAACTGGCTATCTGGGTTTTCAATACTACCAACAGGTATCGATACAGCAGCTAGCGATTTCGTTGCTTTGGCATCTGAAACCAACAAGACAGTCATGTCATTGCTTAGTTTTATTGCTTTATATTCCCTAGGATCACTTTCACTCTTATTAATCGTTTCTGGTAGTAATTCCCAGAGTGGTTGCGCTGCTAATGCACTACCACACACCAAGATGGTGAATAATAAGAACAAATGAGCGATTTTTTTGGATAAATGTTGCATCCTATGGTGCTCTCCCGTTATTTCAAGTATTTTGTCATCGGCAATAAGAACCGCTGAGTGTTTAATAAAAGCGATTGGATCATAGCGCTATCAATATTTCTGCATGCTCGCAACACATAATCATCTTCCATCTCACCTTTTTTCATTTGGCTTCCTTGCAAACTTTGAAGCAAAGCCGACAGTGCTTTTTGTTGTGTTTCTTCATTTGAAAAATCATACTGCTTTGTCTTTTTATCAAAACAAGCCGTTATCCAATTCCAACCACTTTGATTTAGAAGGATTAGGGGCGAATCAAAACCCTCACAGTACCCTGTTATTAGGTCTTGTAGATACCCCAAGGCATCCTCTTTGCTAATAGATGAAAATTGCCAAATACTATTATCCCTACCTAGTGATAGGCTGTCCCCTTCACCAATTTGCGAGTTAAATAATAAATGCTCAATCCATAACTGGACCCCATCATTAGCGGTTAAGTAAGCTGGTCGATAGCGTAATAAACCTGTCTCGTGAACATTTTTAAGTACCCCAGTAATTTTTACCCTATTTATTTCAAAATCAATAGGGTAGTCAAAAAGTTGCCTGTCATATTCTTTAACCTTTTCAGCTAATGGTAAAATCTCAGTTAACTGCTGCTCCCAAAAAAGCTGGCCAAATTGCTTAGCCGGTAACTGACCTGAAGCTTTCAAAGCGAAATAAAATGGATCTGGGCTTTCATCTTTGACAAGCAAATCTAAAATTTGATCATTAATTTTATAACGTTGTAACCGACCAAGGGTAAATGGCTCTTCTTCTGGCAACTCTGTTTCTTCAATTGAAAAATGCACTTTTAACCGTTGTTGGAAAAACGCCCGAATTGGGTGACGATAAAATCGTAACAATTGTTCGAGAGAAATATCCGTAATAGATTCTCGAGTTTCAAGTACAGAGCAAAATGGTTCATCAACTCTATTGGCTGTTTTTGCTGCGAGTAACCACTCACTAGCAAAGCTTTGGTAAGGTGTTTTAGGGAGGAAATTTTCTTTTGCGAATGGTACTCTATTATGTTGAATAACTAACCTTTGATTTAAACGCTTAGCACTTTCATCGATGGTAAGCGACTCATCGCCTACCAAACAAAAACTTTGGCAAATATAATCAAGCAATTCCGTCACTAATACTGATGGATTACAAGGTTGATTATCACGAATAGATAGCCCTATATAACTAATATAGAGTTGTTTAGCTGCTGAGTTCAATGCCTCTAAAAATAGATAACGGTCATCGTCCCTCCGTTTTCTATCCCCTCGGACTGATTTTTCAGCCATTAAATCAAAGCCTAGCGGTGGAATATTTCTAGGATAAGCACCATCATTCATGCCTAATAAGCAAACAACTTTAAATGGGACTGAGCGCATTGGCATCAAAGTACAAAAGTTAACCGAACCTGCTAAAAAACGCTGGCTTATCTTCTCGTCATCAAAACGCACTGAGAGTTCATCACGGATTAAACGAAGTGGAATGAGCTTGTCGTATCCTGATGTTATCGCATTATCAATAATTTGATGCCATTGTTCTGTTAATAACGTTAATACCAACTCAGTTTCGCTATCAACCATAAAACAGCTATCCAGTAATGGCTGACAAAGCTCCTTCCATTCACTCAGTGCACGTTCTTGCTCTAATAAGGTTCGCCATTCCCTTAATGTATTTATTAATAATGCGAGTTTGCCAGCAAGTTGCGCGGCTAATCCACTACATTCATCATATGGTAAAATACCATTCCAAGGACCATTTCGGCTATCCATTGCATAACCAAGCAACATCCTGCTTAAGCCAAATTCCCAAGTATTCTGGCCAATAACAGGGAGAGCAAAAGAGCGTACATTATCATCATCAAGCCCCCAGCGGATCCCCGATTCATTAACCCATCGACGCAATAAACTTAACTCGCCTTCATCGATCCCAAATCGGCGGGAAAAAGAGGAGACTTCAAGCAAAGAAAGCACCTGTTCCGTCGAAAAACGGCTTTGAGGTAAATCGAGTAGCGTAATAAATGCTTGTAAGATTGGGTGAGCTTGTAGTGCTTTTCTATCTGAAATTGAAAATGGAATATAGCGAGAGGATGCCGTATTACCAAAAACAGCCTGAATATAAGGTGCGTAGCTATCGATATCCGCAACCATCACAATAATATCACGCGGAGTTAATGTCGGATCTTGCTCAAAAAGTGCTAATAACCGGTCTTGTAATACTTCAACTTCCCGCTGCGCACTATGGCACGAATGAAATGTTATAGATTCATCCAGCTCACTTATTGGACGTTTGCCTGAACTCGTTTCATAACTTTCTAATGTTGTTCCTAGCTGTGCATGATTTTCCAGATCTAAGATATCTTGCTGTATATTTTCTAATAAATTTGCACGCTTTGTATCTACATACGCAGAAATTTCATTGGCGTTATCAAGTTGGGCAATAAAATATAAATTGTCTCTACCAAGTTTCCCCCACGACGCTAACAATGGGTTAGCAATATTTTGCTCACCATTTTCATTAAATAAGGTCGGGCTATGTTCTTCGGCCTTAAACCGAGAAATTTCATGTTTATCAAGATAATGACGTAGCTTACGCTGTTGTAACTTAGCTAAAAATGATGCACTTTGAATATCCCCCCAATAATAGCGGCAGGGGTTATTAAACATTAAATGAACGTCCGTATGTTCTGCAATAGCATTAAGAGCCTGCAAATACGTAGGTGGAAGTGATGAAATGCCACAAATAAAAATACGTTTTGGTAGCATTTTTCCTAAATCAGGCACTTCTAACAGCTTATTAATGAAGCTTTGGTATAAATTTGCCCTGTGCCAAGGCGGTTGCTTTAATTCGTTTGAATAATCAACAAGGCATTGCCACAAGCGCTTTTGCCATAATTGATTCGAGCTTAACCCTTCAATCTCTTCATTTTGCTGCCATTTTTCAATCCATTGAGGACGATAAACTAAATACTGGTCAAATAAATCAGCAATTCTCCCTGCAAGCTGATGCAGCTTGCGTTTGTCTGTATCTTGCTGAAGATAATGCCTTAAAGGTTCAAAATCTTCTTCATCAATCACGGTTGGCAATATTGTCATCAATTTCCATGTCATTGCTTGTTTCGTATATGCACTTTCTTTAGGAATATCAGGGAGTACCCGCCTAAACATGTCCCAAATAAATGTTGCTGGCAATGGATAATTAATATTTGCAGCAATGCCAAATTGCTTTGCTAACTCGATTTGTAGCCACTGAGACATACCAGGGCTTTGCACCAAAATAATTTCTTGCTCAAAAGGGTGAGGAAGTGGTTCATTTTTCATTAAATGAGCAATTAACTCTTTTAATAAATCTAATTGATTAGAATGATAAACCTGAAACATGATGCTCTCCTATTGAGCAGTACCAGCGGCTTAACGAAAATCGCTGCCTTGAAATTAGTAGTGAAGCCATCGACTCTGTACAATATTTAACAGGGTGCGTAAGAGTTTGCTCTATTTTCCATTCAGGGTAACGTAAAACCGCCCCAATGGAAGAGATTTCCTCAGAATAGGTTTCATCACCGACTGCCCCCTGCTTTTCTAATCGACTATGCAAGACCCTTACCGCCGTTGAATCTTTATATAATTGATTAAAATTCAATACGATATATTGCGTATAGTTTAGCAAAGCTATTAATAAGATAGCAAAAACTGCGGTTGCAATGATTGATTGTATTAATGCAAAGCCTTGCTGTTCTATTTTCACTGGCAAAACCCTTTTTTTGTCACAGGGCAATAGTCTAACCAGCCCTTCGAACGCGGTATAACTTGCTGCTTATTAACATCCAATATAACCCAACGATAAACTTTTATTTCTAAACCAAACTGATAATCACTTTGCCCCGATAAAATAAAATTTGAACCTTTGTAATGTTTTAGGCAAGTTTTCCATTTCCGGTTTGTATTTTGCTGGCAAAACCAAGTTTTATAGTTACGTGAATGGATATCCCACAATAGTGTAGCTCCCCAAGCAAGTGCCGATTCTGCTCGATTAAACCCGCTAAAATACCGAACTTCTTTGCGCCATTCTTCGAAAGCCCGCTCTTGGTAAAAATGCAGTGATTTAATGAGTATCAACCCCATGGTCATTAGCACAACCACCATCACTAAAGCGACACTCCCATTTTGCTGCTTTATTAGCCCCATTATAGATTCCTAAGAAATACAGCAAACTGGTAATTAAATACTTGATTAGGTAACAACCGAGTTTCTACTGCTAAAAACACTTCTAATATTCGCTTGTTTTTCAACAAATTGAACGATAGCCGTTTGACCTTAACAACATTAGGGTCGAACAATGATTGCCAACGAGTTCCATCACAGTTTCTAACATTTCGGTTAGATTCTAATTTCTCACCATTAAAACGATAGCTAAAATAATCAGTCTCTGTCTTTTTTGATTTAATATTTTCCCACTGCCCAGACAGGTCTTGGTCATAAGCAAAAATTATGCACGAGTTATTAATTTTACTCAGGAACTTAGCACTAATTTTTATTGGCTCACCAGTACAATGAGCACTGCTACAGTAACCAATACGCCTGAAGTCTTTTTCCATATTCAGCAAGACCTGCCTAACTTCTCTATCAAGTTGATATTGGAAATAAGCGCGATAAGTTTGCTTAAAAATGGCGGGGATACTATTCATAGCAGCAACACATACAAAGCTACTTATTACTATTGCTATTAACATTTCAATTAATGTAAAACCACCTTGGTTTTTATCTGGTGTTTTATTTCCATCAATGCTAGCCCTGTTTAACATTTGGGTAACCCAACAATATTTTTCTTACTGCAAGCCCTAATCCGCCCTAAGGCCGAAATATAAATAGAAATATCAGTATCTTTATTTCTTAATTCGAAGCTAAACGCGCGGCTTGTACCTTGCTTGCCATATAAATCGACTGAGTGACGACTAGCCCTAATAAGTTCAATTCCTTGATACTTATCCGCTGTTATTTTCCCTATTTCTTGGCGGGTATTCGCATCCTTTACAGATATCCCCCAGCCCTCCTTACCAATCTTGATTGATAACAACTGATGCCTATTTAAGTAAACACCTTCCATCATATGACTATAAATAAACTCAGATAGTTGCCTTGCAGCATCAATTAACCGTTGCTTTTCTAGATGCTGTTTCCACTGATGCATACCAGATAAAGTTGTTAAAGAACAAATAAATAACACTGAGAGGATTTCAATTAAAGTGAACCCATGTTGGGTATGACTTTGCTTCTGTTTCATCGCCTTTTCTTCCATGTTTTATACACAAAGTGGATATTGGCGAAAAAAAACTATATAGCGAGTTAGGTTGATCCATCTTGCGTAGAGCTTCGCAACCTCATATGGAATTCACACAATGTTTAGCCATGTTTGCGAAGCTTTTCGCAAAAAAGTAGTCATGTAGAAATAAACACAAGAAAAAATTTTGATTGCCAGACAAGATTGGATTCAACGAAAGGATAGAAACAACCAAAGGAGGGAAATGTGGTATGCACGAATAAAAACACTAAGGTGACTTTTACTTTCAGGCCACCTTAGCTATCAAACAATTTATTTATTACACAGTGAAAGGGTATTTAATTGCTTCATGGCATTGGTACCCTTCCAAAGTAAAATCATTTGTGGTTACCCAAGTTTCAATATCATCCAATGACTTAATTTGAGGGTTAATGACCAATGAAGGAGACGCAAAAGGTTCACGTTTTAGCTGAACATCTCGCATTAAAGGCAACTGATTTTCGTAAATATGTGCGTTTACAATTTTATGGTAAGCCTTACCTGCTTTATGACCAGTAATACGAGCCATTAATGCAAGTAAAACAAAGCATTGAACTTGATTAAAATTAAGACCAAGCGGAACATCACAACTACGTTGATAGGATGTCAAATAAAGGGTGTCACCTAACAGTGAAAACGTATGAGTGTGCATACAAGGACGCAGGCAACCCATTTCAAATTCGCCGGGGTTATAAAAAGTGATGATTTCCGCGCGGTCATCAATGCCATTTTTTAAATTATTAACGACTTTTTTCAGTTGGTCTAAATACGTACCATCGGGACGTTGCCATGAGCGACCTTGAACACCATATACTCGCCCCATGTCATCTTCCCCTTTACGATGGGGGTTATTTAACCATGCTTGGTTTTCATTGGCATTAGCATTCCAAGTATTGCAACCAATTTCGCGGAATTGAGCTGCATTATCATAACCGCGTAGATACCCAAGGAGCTCAGCAATTGCAGCCTTATAAAAGCTTTTACGAGTCGTAATCAAAGGAAACTGGTTATTGCCAACATCGTATTCAAGGTCAGCATTGATAACCGTTAAGCAGCGAACACCTGTCCGCTCGTTTTCAACCCACTGTCCTTTATCAATAATACGTTGGCATAACTCAAGATACGGCTTCATAGTCACTCTCTTATTCAAAATAACTTAAGTGGCTAGCTAGCCCCCTACCCTTTTCCTTTAATAAAAGAGTCGTTTTAAGGTGTACAGCTAGCCCTTACAATCGGGTTAATTAACTGTTTTTAGGCTCTTTTAATGGCTTGTGTGCTGGGATGTTTTTACCATATTTATAAGCCCATACAATCATCAAAATACCAACAATAATCATTGGGACTGATAGAATTTGCCCCATACTGATCCCACTAAATAACCCTAATTGGGCATCTGGTTGCCTAAAGAACTCAACTATGATCCTAAATGCACCATAACCAATTAAAAATAGCCCGGAAACACTCCCCATTGGGCGAGGTTTACGAACAAATAAATTAAGAATAAGGAATAGGACAATACCTTCTAAGAACATCTCATAGAGCTGAGACGGGTGCCTTGGTAGCACACCATACTGTTCAAGAATAGGTAATAATGACGGGTCTTGGGCTGCAAGTTGAATATCTTCACTGCGCGAATGAGGGAATAAAAATGCCCATGGCGTATCCAGTGTCACTCGTCCCCATAGCTCCCCATTAATAAAGTTACCTATACGGCCCATACCTAAACCAAATGGGATCAATGGAGCAACAAAGTCTGAAACTTGTAAAAAACGGCGGCGTGTACGGTGGGCAAACCACATCATGGCGCATATTACACCAATTAAACCGCCATGGAATGACATCCCGCCATCCCAAACTTTAAACAGATAAAGGGGATCATCAAGAAAAACAGGAAGATTATAAAAGAAAACGTAACCAAGTCGGCCACCGACGAATACACCTACGAACCCAACATAGAGTAAATTTTCAACCTCATTTTTTGTCCATCCACTATTAGGCTTTGCAGCACGTCGCCCAGCCAACCATAGTGCAAAAACAAAACCCACAAGGTACATAAAACCATACCAGTGCAGCGATACTGGCCCAATTGAGAACATAACAGGATCAATTTCCGGAAATGCTAAGTAGCTGTTACTCATCGTTCCCCACTTTTAATAATTAAGCCAATCAGTCATCGGCTATAAAATATTCAATAGACTTCAATTTATTCGAAGCACACGAAAGCATACAATAAAAAGTATAGTAATTTATACTCAAAATTATTTGCTCCCACCTAATTTAAACACTTAATTAAAATAGCGCTCCCTTGGCTTCATAAGCGCCAATAGCAGAGAGGCACTCATCATTGACGTTAGTCCAGACATGATGACTGAATTAAATTCCACCACGTACAAAGCCACCTAAACGATGTTTCTCCATAAACTCACTTGCCTCCTGTCTGATGCTATCACAGGTTTCTGCGGCCAATAGTTTTGGCACTAGCTCAGACATCAAGGCTGGGTCTAGCTGACGGATTAAGTATTTCATACGAGGAACGCTACGCCCGCTCATACTTAAAGAACGATACCCCAGCGCAATCAATATCATGGCACTAAGTGGCTGCCCCGCCATTTCACCGCAAACACATACAGGCAGCTGAATACGTTGACATTCTTCACTCACTTTCGCTAAAAAACGCACAACCGCGGGATGAAGATTATCATATAGTGCCGCCACATGTGTGTTGTTGCGGTCAACAGCAAGTAAATATTGTGTAAAGTCATTGGTACCAATCGAAATAAAATCAACCCGCTTTTTTATTTCTGGTAGTAAAAATAATAGGGAGGGAACTTCCAGCATTACCCCTATTTGCGGCATATTGATAGGTGTTCCTAGCAACAGGCTCACTTCTTCTTTTGCTCTTTTGATCAAGACAATAGCTTCATCAATTTCATTTATACTGGTTACCATCGGCAATAAAATACGCAAATTGCCTGAAAGCGCGTTAGCTCGCAGCATCGCCCTTAATTGGATCAAAAATATTTCTGGCTGGTCTAGCATGATCCGGATCCCTCGCCAACCTAAGCTCGGGTTCTCTTCACTAATTGGCATATAAGGTAACTGTTTATCTGCACCAATATCCAAAGTTCTTAGTACCACAGGCTTTGAGGGAAACAGTTGTAGTACTTCCTTATACAGCTGTTTTTGTTCATCTTCTGAAGGAAACCCATTATGTAGCATAAAAGGAAGTTCAGTACGATATAAGCCAATACCATCAACACCAGTATTAATTTGTTGCTCATAACGGGGGCTTAAACCTGCATTGAGATAAATACAGACCTGTTCACCATCTTTCAGTGTTGCATCTTGCTCAAGGGTGCCTTCCGCCAATCGGCTAATAACATTTTCTTCCTCAATGATTTGCTGATATTCCTGAATAATCAGGTTTTCCGGCTCAATGAATACTTCACCACGATAACCATCTAAAATTAAATGGCGATTGTGCAATAACGAAGGCTCAATATCTGCCCCCATAATCGCAGGTATCCCCATTGCGCGGATCAAAATAGCAGAGTGTGAGTGTGTTGCCCCATCACGCACTATTACACCCATTAGTTGCTCAATCGGTAATTCAGCAAGTACGCTAGCACTGAGTTCATCCGCAACTAAAATAAAACGTTCTGGCCACTGTTCGTTCAGTGTTAATGAGTCATCAAGGTGGAATAATAAACGCTGGCCTAACGCTTTCAGGTCTGCGCCTCGCTCTCTTAAGTACAGATCACGTAAGCGAGAAAATTGCTCGACATAATTTTCAATGACTGTTTTTACGGCCCATTCTGCGGTTGCTTTATCTTCAATAGCTGCAAAGAGATGTTTTTTAAGTTGAGGATCACTTAACAAGTGATTATAAAGATCAAATATTGCAGCGCTTTCTTTTGCAGAGCTAGCCATAAAACGTTTACTAATACGACGGCATTCCGCAGTTGCACTTTCTAAGGCAGTAATAAGGCGCTGTTTTTCCCCTTCAATATCAATAGCACTAGCTTGACTGATACTTTCAAAAGATGGCTGAGAGTTATCTTGCCAACCATAAGCCATTGAAATCCCCTGTGAGACGGGTATGGCTTTAATTCTATTTTGTCGATATTGCCCAAAAACACCTTTTGTTTGAGCTTGCGATAGGATCACCGCGAGTTGCATCGACAACGTCACCATGAAAGATTCTTCAGTTTCGTTAAATAGCCTTTTCTCTCTCTGTTGCACGACGAGAACGCCTAATAGTTGACGCCGATAGACCACAGGTACACCTAAAAAAGCTTTGAGCTGTTCTTCTTTGAGTTGAGGAAGGAATTTATATTGGGGGTGCTCGCGGATATCAGCCAAATTGAGCATTTCAGATTGACGCCCGACAGCGCCAACCACGCCTTCATCAAAACCAAGGCGTATAGCAATCCCGCTAGGTTTTTTTAACCCGCGGGTTGCCATTAAGTAATAACATTGGCGAGGGTGATCAGCTAAGTAAATTGAACAAACATCCGTCCGCATCGCTTTGCAAGTTTCATTCACCAATATTTCTAGTGCATCTGCCAAACTAGTTGCCATAGCAACTTTTTCGACAATGTCACGTAAACGCATCAACATCGGCTACTTTGCCCCACGCCTACGATTATTAAAAACAGGCCGTTGCGGTAATTTTTGTTCCTGTAGAGGCATAACAACTGGCGCAAACTCTTTCATCACACGGCGATAAACTTCCCGCTTGAAAGAAACTACCTGCCTGACAGGATACCAATAACTGACCCATCGCCAGCCATCAAATTCTGGCGATTTACTGCGCTGCACGTTTATATCTGCATCATTGCATTGAAGTTGAAGTAAAAACCAACGCTGTTTCTGCCCGATACAAACAGGTTTTGTATCCCAACGCACCAAACGCTTGGGTAATTTGTAACGTAACCAATTACGGGTAGATGCCAATAACCTGACATCTTTACGCTGTAGCCCGACTTCTTCGTATAACTCACGATACATCGCCTGTTCTGGCGATTCCCCTGGATTGATGCCTCCTTGAGGAAACTGCCAGGAATGCTGACCATAGCGGCGGGCCCATAGAACTTGCCCTTGCCGATTACAAATTACAATTCCTACATTCGGGCGGTAGCCATCATCATCAATCACAGACTACCTCAATAACCAAATTTGAAAGATGCCTAATTGTTTCACACATACCCAAACTGGTAAACCTATATCAATACAGTTTGCAGATATGTCTGAAGTCTCTACAATAGTGAACGTCTCAACGGGGTGCCAAATATGTTTAGGCTGAGAAATAACCCGTAGAACCTGATCCGGTTAATACCGGCGTAGGGATTTGAGCTACCGATATGCATCGGTTTCCCCTCAAATCCTGTGTCACTATCTTTTTAGCGCAGGAAAAAGCATGTTAAAAAACAAAATTATAGCATCAGTTTTTACGCTTAGTGCACTTAGTTTTAGCCAACTCGCTTGGGCCGAAAAACCTACACTCACTGTCTATACCTATGATTCCTTTGCTGCGCAGTGGGGGCCGGGCCCACAGATTAAGAAGAATTTTGAAGCACAGTGTGACTGTGATTTAAAAATAGTCGCATTGGGTGATGGTGTTGCTTTACTCAATCGCCTAAGAATGGAAGGCAAAAAAAGTAAAGCTGACGTCATTTTAGGCTTAGATAACAACTTGTTAGATTCTGCGGAAAAAACAGGTTTATTCGCACCCGCTGACATCAATACCAACGCCTTAAAACTGCCTATTGAATGGGATAGCTCAACCTTTATTCCTTATGATTATGGCTATTTCGCATTCATATACGACACAAATAAAATAAAACAACCACCAACCAGTATGGATGATCTGCTAACTAGCGATAATAATTGGAAAATTATTTACCAAGACCCACGCACCAGTACGCCAGGGCTTGGGTTAATGCTATGGATAGAAAAATTATATGGTGATAAATCTGCCGATGCATGGCAAAAAATGGCGGCTAAAACGTTAACGGTCACTAAAGGCTGGAGTGAAGCTTACGGTTTGTTTTTAAAAGGGGAAGGTGACTTTGTCCTAAGTTATACTTCATCTCCCGGTTATCAAATGCTAAATGATAAAAAAGACAATTATGCAGCGGCATTATTTAGCGAAGGCCACTATATGCAAGTTGAGGTGGCAGCAAGGCTTAAAAACAGCCCTCAACCTGAACTAGCTAAGCAATTCTTACAGTTTATTTTAACACCTGAATTCCAAGATACATTACCAACCACAAACTGGATGTATCCGGTTATTGATACCCCATTACCTGAAGTGTATAACCAATTACCACTCCCTAATAAGGCGCTGCAATTTAGTTCACAAGAAGTTGCCAAACAACGTCAGACATGGACTCGTTTATGGCAAGCCGCCGTCAGTCGTTAATGAATCAGTCCTTACTGCCGGGGGCACTCGCCTCCGGCTTATTAATCACTGTTGCACTTCTTAGTCTTGGTGCACTTTGGTTTTTCGCGCCTGAAGTATCGATTAATGAAATTATTAGCGATAGCTATTTATGGCATGTGATTGGCTTCACCTTCTGGCAGGCTTTTTTATCTGCCGTTCTTTCGGTGACCCCTGCTATTTTTTTGGCTAGAGCCCTTTATCGCCGCCGCTTTGTAGGAAGAACTTTATTCCTACGTTTGTGTGCGATGACTTTAGTATTACCAGTTTTAGTTGCAGTATTTGGTATTTTATCGGTCTATGGGCAAACTGGTTGGTTAGGAAAATTAGCCCAATTATTCGGTATCAACTACCAATTCTCCCCTTATGGCTTAAAAGGCATCCTGTTGGCTCACATATTCTTTAATATGCCCCTAGCTACTCGTATGCTATTACAATCATTAGAAAATATAGCTATTGAGCAGCGGCAAATTGCTGCACAACTTAGGTTTAATGAATGGCGGCAATTTACGATTTTAGAATGGCCTTATTTGCGTCGGCAAATTCTGCCTACTGCAGCCTTAATTTTTATGTTGTGCTTTGCCAGTTTTGCTACAGTTCTTGCCCTCGGCGGTGGCCCCGCTGCCACAACCATTGAACTCGCGATTTACCAAGCACTCAACTACGATTTTGACTTAGGAAGAGCCGCTATTTTAGCGCTTATCCAGCTTTTTTTCTGTGTCGGCCTGATGTTTATTTGCCAAAAAATTAATGGTTTATTTTCAGTTGGTTTTAGTCAACAAGCTCAATGGGTTGACCCAACAGATAATTGGTTTCGCCGTATTCGTGATGCATTGTTTATCATTGCGGCCATGCTATTGCTACTCCCCCCGCTTTTAGCCGTTATTTTAGATGGCTTAAATGGGCAACTTTGGTCTGTTTTACAACAATCAGCGCTTTGGCAAGCCACCAGCACTTCCTTATTCATCGCTCTATGTGCCGGCTTTGTTTGCGTTATATTGACCTTAATGCTGCTATGGAGCAGCCGTGAATTGCGTTTACGTCAAGCCTTACGCCTTGGTCAAGCTATCGAACTGAGTGGGCTAATTATTCTGGCTATGCCAGGGATCGTATTAGCAACAGGCTTCTTCATTTTTTTCAATGAAACGATTGGGTTACCAGAAACACCCTACCCTTTAGTTATTATGACAAATGCCTTACTCGCTATTCCTTACGCATTAAAGGTTCTCGAAAACCCTATGCGGGATATGGCAGAACGTTATAATCCTTTATGCCAGTCATTGGGTCTTTCAGGCATCAACCGCTTTAAAATCATTGAATTAAAAGCATTACGCAAAACTATTGCACAAGCTCTCGCATTCGCTTGTGTTATTTCCATCGGTGATTTCGGTGTTGTCGCCTTATTTGGTAATGAAAACTTCCTTACCCTGCCTTATTACCTGTATCAACAAATTGGTGCTTATCGAACAAATGATGGTGCAGTCACTGCGATGTTACTATTACTGCTCTGTTTTTGCTTATTTAGCTTGCTAGAACGCATTTCAGGAAAACATTATGATTAAACTGACCCAACTGAACTACCAATACGATAACCTAACTATGTTATTTGATTTTTCAGTAAAATCAGGGGAATGCGTCGCTATTATGGGGCCCAGTGGCGCAGGGAAAAGTACGTTATTAAGTTTAATCAGTGGGTTTCAATTTGCTAAAACTGGGGCTATTGAATTAAATGGCGAAAACCATACCTTTACCCCCCCTGCAAAACGCCCTGTTTCCATGTTATTTCAAGAAAATAATTTATTTGCACATTTAACCGTTAGGCAAAATATTGGTTTGGGGCTACACCCTAGCTTGCGGCTTACTCAAGCACAAATGCAACAAGTAGAGCTGATGGCTGATCATGTTAGCCTGCGCGATTGTTTAGATAGATTACCAGCACAGCTTTCCGGAGGGCAGCGTCAGCGTGCTGCCCTTGCCCGTTGCCTTATCCGCAATCAACCAATCTTACTGCTTGATGAGCCCTTTTCTGCTTTAGACCCTGCCCTACGCAGTGAAATGCTCTTGTTGCTTAAATCAGTTTGTGAAGAAAAATCAATCACCTTATTAATGGTTTCACATAATATTGATGATGCGCTACAAATAGCACCACGCTCATTGGTCATTGCTGATGGTGTGATTGCCTACGATGGTACGACTCAACAGTTATTGCAGGGTAAAAGTCCTGCCTCAACCTTACTTAACATCTCGACACGAACTCACAATTAATACTGTATAAATTCACACTATTCGCGTATATTTATAGGATATTTTGTCACGCGAGTAGCTAAATGTCTCAACTTATGACCTCCGCAGAAAAAGGCTTTATTCTTAGCCGCCACTGGCGAGACACCCGTCAAGGTGTCGAGGTCACTTATTGGTTGCTTACCGACACACGCCCTCAAAAAATTACTATTCCTTATCAAAAAGCGATTGGTTTTTTACCCGAATCTAAACTTTCTATTGTAAAGCCTTTGCTAGATAGCCAACCTAATGTCACCTATCGGCGGGTTGAATTGGCCGATTTTCAACGGGAAAAAGTGTATGCCATTTATTGTCATCAATACCGCCAATTACAAAATCTCAGCAAAAATTGCAGTGAATTAGGCGTCGAATTATTAGAAACAGACATTCGCCCTTGTGAACGCTACTTAATGGAGCGCTTTATTACTGCGCCAGTCTGGTTTTCTCAGACTCAACAAGGTGAGTATCAACTTAAACCCTGTGAAGGTTATCGTCCCGCTATCAAAGCAGTATCTCTTGATATAGAAACGAGCCAACATGGTGAGCTATATTCAATCGGCTTATCAGGGTGCAATGACAACGTCGTATTTATGTTAGGCCCAGTTCAAGGGCCAGCGCGAGGGGGGGATCACCGCCTAGTCTATGTGAATAGCCGGCCTCAATTAATTGAGAAACTTAATGAATGGCTGAAACAATACGACCCTGATGCCATTATCGGCTGGAACTTAATCCAATTCGACCTACAAGTTTTACAAAAACATGCTGAGCGTTATGGCATTCCACTATTACTTGGCCGGCAAGGTAAAAAACTCGAATGGCGGGAACATGGTTTTAAACAAGGGGTATTTTTCGCTTCCGCTGAAGGCCGGTTAATTATTGATGGCATTGATGCCTTAAAAGCAGCCACTTGGAGCTTTTCGTCATTTAGCTTAGAATTTGTTGCCCAAGAATTGCTTGGTGAAGGTAAAGCGATTGATACTCCATACGACAGAATGGATGAAATTAACCGCCGCTTCGCCCATGATAAACCCGCTTTGGCTCACTACAATATTCAAGACTGCATTTTAGTGCATCGCATCTTTGCAAAAACAGATTTAATGGCATTCTTGCAAGAACGCTCAACTGTAACAGGCCTTGCCGTGGATAAAATGGGCGGTTCAGTGGCTGCATTCTCTCACCTGTATATTCCACGTTTACACCGCCTTGGTTTTGTTGCTCCAAATTTGATGGAACAAAAATCCCAGCTAAACCCCGGGGGCTTTGTCATGGATTCTCAACCTGGGTTATATGACTCCGTATTAGTTTTGGATTTTAAAAGCCTATACCCTTCAATTATTAGGACTTTTTTAATTGACCCCGCAGGGATGATCGAAGGGTTAGCACACCCAGACCCACAACATTCGGTTCCGGGTTTCCGCCAAGCATGGTTTTCCCGTAAAACACATTGTTTGCCTGATATTGTTAGCCATATTTGGCAAGAACGCGATAAAGCCAAACAAGAACATAACGCTCCGTTATCTCAAGCGCTTAAAATTATTATGAATGCCTTTGCTGGGGTATTGGGCGCAGAAGGTTGCCGTTTCTTCGACCCAAGGCTAACAGCGTCGATTACCATGCGTGGGCATGAAATTATGCGTACCACAAAACGCCTGATTGAGTCCCAAGGTTATCAAGTTATTTATGGTGATACCGACTCCACATTTGTCTGGCTACGTGAGGCTCACAATGAAGAACAAGCGCAAAAAATAGGGTTTGCCTTACGTGATTACGTGAATAACTGGTGGAAAAACCATTTAAGGGATGAGTTGCAATTAAATGGTGTTTTAGAACTGGAATATGAAACCCACTATCGCCGATTCTTAATGCCAACTGTACGTGGTGCGGAAATGGGCAGTAAAAAACGCTATGCGGGGTTGAGTAAAGACACTATGGTATTTAGGGGGCTGGAAACTATCCGCTCTGACTGGACGCCATTAGCCCAGATATTCCAAAAAGAGCTGTACACCCTCATTTTCCATCGTCAGCCATACCATGAGTATATTCGCGAATATATAAAAAACATTCGAACAGGGAAGTATGACGACCGGTTAATTTACCGTAAACGCCTACGGCGCAAACTAACCGATTACCAAAAAAATGTGCCCCCCCATGTTCGAGCAGCCCGCGCTGCGGATGACTATAATTTAAAATTGCAACGCCCTTTACAGTACCAAAATGGTGGCTGGATCAGCTATATCATTACCCAAGCAGGGCCAGAACCCCTCGAAAAAATCACTGCAAAGCCAGATTACGAACACTATATTTTGAAACAAATTAAGCCAATAGCTGATGCCATTCTCCCCTTCTTACAAGATGACTTTGATGCCTTACTCACTGGGCAAATTACACTTTTGTTTTAAAATTTAATATCGCTTTGGTGTTTTTTTAACAGGTGACGATAAGCTCTGGTTGAATTAATATATCGCCCCTTTGATGTATCGCACATCTGACTGCACAAATAATGCGCGATAATCAACGATACTCGTTATAATTCAAATGGTATGCCTTGTGATAAACCCACAACAGCCTTTCCACTTAACGATATGGGTCTATTCACTCACATTGCTGCAATTTGAATTATTAAATGTGTATAATTAATCATCAGGTACTGACTTTTTTTAAAAATAACTCGAACTCTTCCTTGTGTGACTCATAACGGGTTATACCAATAATGAGCGAAGATACCGATAAAAATTGTCTTAAAAAATCTAAAAATAAACTCTCAATTTTATGGAATTAAATTAAATCTATGCCATTTACTCTTGGTCAACGCTGGATCAGCGATACAGAAAGCGAACTTGGATTAGGTGCCGTTGTGGCGATTGATGCCCGTATGGTCACGTTACTTTTCCCTGCAAGTGGAGAAAACCGCCTCTACTCACGCAGCGATGCCCCTATTACCCGAGTAATGTTTAATGAAGGTGATACCATAACTAGCCATGAAGGCTGGCAGCTTCAAGTTGAAAGCATTGAAGAAGACAAGGGATTATTAACTTACATCGGCACTCGCTTAGATACACAAGAAAAAGATGTAAGTCTTAGGGAAGTGTTTCTTGACAGTAAGCTCACGTTTAATAAACCGCAAGACCGCTTATTCGCTGGCCAAATTGACCGTATGGATCGCTTTGCCTTGCGTTATCGTGCGCGTAAATTCCAAAGTGAGCAAGTTAAGCACCAAGCGACAGGGTTACGTGGCATTCGAGCCAGTTTGATCCCACACCAATTACATATCGCAAATGAAGTGGGTAAACGCCACCACCCTCGTGTGTTATTAGCCGATGAAGTTGGCTTAGGAAAAACCATCGAAGCAGGGATGATTATCCACCAGCAATTAATCGCTGGGCGTGCTGAGCGTGTATTAATTATTGTACCAGATAGCTTACAGCACCAATGGTTAGTCGAAATGCTACGCCGCTTTAACCTACGTTTTTCTTTATTTGATGATAGCCGTTATAGCGAAGCACAACACGATAGTGATAACCCATTTGAAACTGAACAACTGGTGCTTTGTTCACTCGATTTCGTGCGTCGCAGTAAGCAACGCTTTGACCAACTCGTTGAAGCTGGCTGGGATATGATGGTTGTTGATGAAGCACACCACTTACAGTGGAGTGAATCAGCCCCTAGTCGTGAATATCAGGTTATTGAAACATTAGCTGAAAATGTTCCTTCTATTCTGCTACTTACCGCCACACCTGAACAACTAGGCCAAGAAAGCCACTTTGCGCGTTTGCGTTTGCTGGACCCTAGTCGTTTCCATGACTATCAAGAATTTATTGCAGAACAAGAAAATTATCGCCCTGTTGCCGATGCCGTTTCATTACTGCTATCTGGTGAAAAACTGACAAACGACCAGCAAAACTTGCTCAATGAATTAATTAAAGAGCAAGACATCGAACCGCTATTAAAAGCGGCAAATGTTGAGAGTGAAGATGGTACGGCTGCGCGCCAAGAGCTAATTAACATGTTAATGGACCGTCATGGGACTAGCCGGCTGCTATTTCGCAATACGCGTAACGGAGTAAAAGGCTTTCCTCGCCGCGAATTGCATTCTTTAAAAATGCCATTGCCAACCCAATACCAAACAGCGATTAAAGTTGCAGGTATTATGGGAGCAAAAAAAGACACCGAAACACGCGCCAAAGAAATGCTTTATCCAGAGCAAATCTACCAAGAATTTGAAGGTGAAAATGCAACTTGGTGGAACTTCGATCCACGCGTTGAATGGTTGATGGGCTTTTTAACCGCTAACCGCCATGAAAAAGTATTAGTAATCTGCGCGAAAGCTGCAACCGCACTTCAATTAGAACAAGTCTTACGCGAACGCGAAGGTATCCGTGCAGCCGTATTCCATGAAGGGTTATCACTATTAGAGCGCGACCGTGCAGCAGCTTACTTTGCTTCCGAAGAAGAAGGCGCACAAGTGTTACTCTGCTCTGAAATTGGTTCTGAAGGCCGCAATTTCCAATTTGCAAACCAATTAGTGATGTTTGATTTACCCTTCAACCCGGACCTATTAGAACAGCGTATCGGCCGCTTAGATAGGATTGGCCAAAACCGTGATATCACCATCAACGTCCCGTATTTAGAAAATACGGCACAATCCGTTCTACTGCGCTGGTATCACGAGGGTTTAGATGCCTTTGAGCATACCTGCCCAACGGGTCGAGCAATTTACGATAAGTACTATCAGCCATTATTACAATTTATGGCCGACCCAACGGTAACCGACGGTTTCGATGAGTTTATCAAAACCTGTCGTGAAGAACATGACAGCTTAAAATTACAATTGGAACAAGGGCGCGACCGTTTACTGGAAATGCATTCCAACGGCGGGGAGTCTGGTAACCAATTGGCTCAAGAAATTGGTGAAGGTGATAATGACACTGAATTAGTCAATTTCTCACTAAACTTATTTGATATCGTTGGAATTAACCAAGAAGATAAGAGTGATAACTTAATTATTCTGACGCCTTCTGACCATATGTTAGTCCCTGATTTCCCTGGCCTTCCTCAAGATGGCTGTACCATTACTTTTGATAGGGAACAGGCACTTTCACGCGAAGATACGCAATTTATCAGTTGGGAGCACCCAATTATCCGTAACGGCTTGGATTTAGTATTATCCAGCGATACAGGTAGCTGCGCGGTTTCTTTATTAAAAAATAAAGCTCTCCCCGTAGGTACTTTGCTGACAGAGTTAATTTACGTTGTGGAAGCTCAAGCGCCTAAGCACCTGCAAATTAGCCGTTTCTTACCCGCTACGCCTGTGCGTTTATTAATTGACCTAAAAGGCAATAACTTATCGTCTCAAGTTGAGTTTGAAAGTTTTAACCGTCAATTAAATGCGATTAACCGCCATATGGCGAGCAAATTGGTCAATGCGGTGCAAAATGAAGTGCATTCTGTACTGCGTTTATCTGAACCTATGGTGGAAACAGAAGCCAAAGCCTTGATAGAGAGCGCTAAAGAAGCCGCCGACAAAGCACTAACGTTGGAGTTTTCTCGTTTAGAAGCCCTTAAAGCGGTTAACCCTAATATTCGTGATGAAGAACTGGATATTATCGAGGAAGAGCGCCAACAACTGATCACTAATATTGACCAAGCAACATGGCGTTTAGATGCTATTCGCTTAGTTGTGGTGACGCATCAGTAAGATGTATACACGGCAGCCCATTCATATCGATTATTATTAACGGTTTGAATTATAGCTAACCTAATTTAAAATCATGACTGACTTCTCCCTCATCTGAGGGAGAATTTTTTAAGAGCTTTGGGAGCTACATATTTTATGATGGAACCCTATCATCCCGCCATTGAACCTTGGCTATTTGTGTTATACCAAGATGACCACATTATTGTGGTGAATAAGCCAAGCGGGCTACTCTCTGTGCCGGGAAAAGCGCCAGAGCACCATGACAGCATTATGAGTCGTATTCAGCGTGATTTTCCTACGGCAGAATCTGTCCACCGTCTGGATATGGCGACGAGTGGCGTAATGGTTGTTGCCCTGCATAAAGCCGCAGAACGGGAGCTTAAACGCCAATTTAGGGAACGGGAGCCGAAAAAAGTCTATATTGCTCGAGTATGGGGCCATTTAGAAAAAGAAGAAGGCTTAATTGATTTACCACTAATTTGTGATTGGCCAAACCGCCCTAAGCAAAAGGTGTGTTTTGAAACGGGGAAATCAGCTCAAACGCAATACCAAGTTTTGCAATATGAAGAGCAAGCAACTCGCGTTAAGCTTTCACCAATTACAGGCCGCTCCCATCAATTACGGGTACATATGTTGGCTTTAGGGCACCCTATCCTTGGTGATCGCTTCTATGCTCACGATGAGGCAAAATCCCTAGCACCACGCTTACAGTTACATGCTCAGGAGTTATATATCACTCATCCTGAATATGGCACACCAATGCATTTTACCTGCCAACCCGATTTTTAATATTATTTAATCGGTTGATTACCCCCTATCCTTGACTTGTTTGCCCCGCAGCCAATAATGCTGCGGCGTAAAACATCAAGGTTTTTTGTTACGCCCCTGATATGACATTATGCTAAAGCCCTCTGCGGATAACCGTTTACGTAACGTTCAATAAGCTACACTATTTCAACTTTGTTCGAAGATAACTTAGGTTCTGCGATAAGATTTCATTATTTTGCAATGCCTAATTTTGTAGGCCTTTTAAGCTTTTCAGTTCTCTATACAAGCCGTTTAGTGCCTAATGTGGGCATGGTTTCTCCACATGCTTCTATTCAATGATATGGTACTTTATATAACTCATCTGGATGTGATGAAAAATCCCCCATGTTATCATTGTTGAATTAACTACTGCGCAATACGACAGGTTGCCCCTGATTTTATACTACCACTGCTCTACAACAGAGGCTCCTGACAAAAGAGAGTGACGCCATGAAATCTACCGATGAAATCCGCTTCGCTGAGTGGCAAATCTGGCCTCAATTAAGGGTCCTACTGCACCGCGGTAAGCCGGTTAAAATTTCGGCCAGAGCCTTTGATGTACTGATTGTTCTGGTCAGTGCAGAAGGTCAAGTGGTCAGTAAAGACAGGTTGCTTACTCAGGTATGGGGGAATGAAATTGTTGAGGAAAATAATCTTCAGGCGCAAATTTCTGCGATCCGTCGCGTACTTGGTGACGATCGTAATCTTCTAACGACTGAATTTGGTTCCGGATACCGTTTTAAACGTTTGCCCAGCCCCGAAGTAATATTGCCAGAGCACTCCAGAAAATCACCCGTTGTATTCCCTTTTCTGACATCAATTTTAGGGCGAGACCAAGCAGTGCAGGAGATCTGCAACTTAATCCGTCAGCACCCTCTAGTAACCATCACCGGTCCAGGCGGCGTGGGTAAGACGCGTCTTGCTTGGGAAGTCGTTAACCTCGTCCGGACAAGGTACCCAGATGGCGTTTGTGTGGCTGAACTGGCACACATTTCCGATGCCTCCAGTCTTCTTTCTGTTTTCTCACAGGCCTTACATTTGCCACTGACCGCAGCTCATAATAGTTGTGATTTATCTCACCAACTTGCCCAACGCCAATGTTTGCTGATGATTGATAATGGTGAGCATGTTATTAAAGAATTAAAACCAGTAATTACTCGGCTACTGAATGCAGCGCCACATATTACCATGTTGCTTACCAGTCAGGAGGCAACAGAGATTGCGGGTGAGCAACAGTACCGCCTACCGCCACTCCAAGTTCCGCAAAAAGAAGAGTCCAACTTACAACGCCTACTAACATTTCCCAGTATCCGCCTGTTTATTGAACGAGCTCAGGCTCAGCAATTTGGTTTTCATCCGTCAGATGCTGACCTGCCGGTGATAGGTGAATTATGCCGTCACCTTGACGGTCTCCCCCTAGCAATTGAACTTGCAGCCTCTCGGTTACCCATTATGAGTGTCAGCGAGATTTATCATTGTCTGGAAGATCGTTTTCAGCTTCTGAATCACAGTCAAAGCGTTCGAGTATCCCGACATCAAAAAATCAAGACTACACTGGAGTGGACTTATCAATTACTCAATCCACGAGAACAGACATTATTCTGCTCTTTGGGGATCTTCACCGATATGTTCACAGTAAACGCTGTTATCGATTTCTTGCAGACTGCTAAAGAAAATAGTTGGCAGGTTGTCGATGACCTCCAACGGTTGCTCTCCCTGTCACTGATTCAGGTCAGCACTCAGGTACCTGTTACTCATTTTCGTTTACTGGAAACCCTCCGTCAGTTCGCCTGTGATAAACTCAGGCAGCAAGGAGAATACCCAAGGCTTGTGGCTCGGTTTGCTGACTATTGCCACCATCAAGCGGAGCAAGCTCAGCACGATTGGTATAGACTGCCAACAGAACAGTGGCGAACACGTTATGATCCTATCCTTAATGATTTACGCAGTGCTTTGCAGCGCACCTTAACTGAAGGAGCTGATCCTGCCAAAGGACTTAAAATATTACAGGCCATGACGCCATTCTGGATTGAATATTCACTTTATAATGAATGCCAGCGTCATATTTATCCGCTGCTTAGTGAAGTACGTTTGCAGGAGGTTTTAACATTACATCAAAGAATGAATCTCAGCGCAGCAGCGGGTAAAGCATCCACTTGGGCAAAAGGCCCCACACCTGAAACGCGCGTCACTTGGCAAACAGCGTTGTCACTAGCAGAACAACTCAACGATAACGAAATCCGCTTACAAGCTTATTACGGGCTATGGTTGTATTACTTACGAACTGGAAAATTGGACCTGTCGCTTCATCATGCGCAGTCAATGTGTACACTCGCTCGTGCAATTAATGATACTAACGCACTGGCTACAGGGTTGCGAATTTTGGGTGTATCTTGGCATTTTTTGGGTCAGCATGCCCTCGGTCGCGATTATCTGCAACAATCACTGGACAGATTTGCCATTGACGGTTCCAACCACGCTTTTCGTTTTGGACTCGATCAAGAGACCGCCGGTGAGGCATTTTTATCCCGTGTACTATGGGTGCAAGGTGAGTATAGAGCAGCTAAACAGGTTGCATGGCGAGCCGTGAAAAAAGCGGCGCGTTTACAACATGTTTGTTCGCTGTGCTGTGCTCTGGCTGAGGGTGCCTGCATGACAGCAGCGTTAAATCGCAACCCACGCTGGGTAAGAAAAGCCGCTATCTGGCTTATTGAACTGGCTGAAAAACATGATCTCTATTTTTGGAAAACCTACGGTGAGTTGTTTCTCCATTGGGCTGAGCAATTCAGGCATACCAATATCAAGCAAACGACATTATTTAGCTCATTGCGTGCCGTGGGATTAGACTGGCAGTACTCCCCTTTATTATCCGAAATAGATGCCAGACTTTCGCAACAAACTCCGCATGAAAACTGGTGTACTCCCGAATTAATACGTCTTGCCACAATACATCTTCCCCCCTACGCCCAGCGCCAGAAACTGGAGCTGGCACTGAATAAAGCATACCAGCAACAGGCATATGGCTGGGCTTTACGCATTGTTTGCTCACTAGCGACGCTACTGATTGAAACTGATGACAACGTGGCGGCAAAACAGTTAATCACGGAGGTGTTAAGCCATATCGATGATTCTCAACACTCAGCAGATATTAGAAATGCTGTCGTGCTATGTGCCCGTCTGAAAGGATGACAGTTTACGTCTGATAGCGATTAACATACCCAGCATCACAAGCCCGGCCCCAGCAGTAACGATCAAAGTCCAGTTATGCGTGGTCTCCCATAGCCAAGTGGCTGTCAGTGATCCGCATGCCCCACCAATAAACATGACACACATAAAGAGTGTATTAAGGCGGTTTCGTGCATCGGGGCTCAAAGAATAAATAGTGTGCTGATTTGCAATCAGGACACATTGTTCCCCCGCATCCAATAGCAAAACCCCCACTGCCATACCCGCTATGCTGTTCCAACCCCAGAAAACAACCCAAGCCAGCAGCATGAGTACTACGCCTAAAATGACCATTCGAAAAGGTCCTTGACGGTCACTGACACTTCCTGCCAGAGGCGCGCACAGAATTCCGATTAACCCCAACGCTGCCAGAGACCCAGTAATACCCGCACCGTAATGGTAGCGGTGGGCTAGCCAGAAAGGAAGCACCGTCCATAGCATGCTGAAGGAAGCAAATAACAGTGCCTGTGTCAGCGTGGCATTCCGCAGTTGTGGCTCATTTTTCCACATCAGCCCTAAGGAGCGCAGTACAGCGAGATAGTTAAATTTTTGAGTGGGTAACTCCTGAGAAGGCAAAATACGAGCGATGAAAAATATCGCCAGCAATGTCATGATCGCACCCGATAAAAAGACCCCTCGCCAATCAAAATACTGACCGATAAAGCCGCCAATAGCCCGCCCCGCTAAAATCCCTGCTAGCACACCACTCATTACCATACCCACCGTTTTCCCGCGTGAGGAGCTTCTCGATAGTGAAGCTGCAAGCGGCACTATCTGTTGGGCGACGGTTGCAGCAATGCCCGTTATAAAGGAGAAGAATACCAGTACTGATGCCGTTGGAGACAATATCATGCCAATCAGCGCCAAAAACAGCACTTGTGCCTGACGCAGGATAAGTCGTTGACGCTCGATATAATCGCCCAGCGGGATCAGCAAGAACAAGCCTACCGCGTAACCTAACTGGGTAGCCATAGGGATCAAAGAAACCGCTTTCCATTCTTTAGGAAAAGAACCGGCGATCAGATTTAGAACAGATTGATTAAAATAAATATTAGCGACTACGATACAGCAAATAATCGCCAACATTAGGGTCTTGCCCGAAGAAAGCTCGTGGCTATCAGCGCACATGTTCACACCTCATTCTAAACTCAGTGCTACCTACTCTATGCAATGCCAATTCTCGATTCTTTGACCTCTTTTTTCAGACGTCTGAATTTTGTTCCCCAAGTCTCTGAAACAAAAAGTTGCTACTAATGTTGTTCACTTAATCACTAGGAATAATGTAAGGAGCTAAAAATGGATTTAAAACTGGCTGGAAAAGTGGCTCTAGTAACTGGGGCTCGAACTGGTATTGGTTTCAGCATTTGCGAAGAACTGGCAGCGAATGGTGTGCATCTGGTCATGGTTGCTAGACAAAAAGCAGAATTGATATTGGCAGCGCAAAAAATCACAGATAAATACGGTGTAACAGCTTTACCTATTGCTGGGGACGTGACCGATCCTGAATTGCCAGAATTGGTGGTAAAACAAGCCGAAAGTATTTTTCAGCACATTGATTTGCTCGTAAATAATGCAGGAAGAGCCCATGCGGGCACGCTGCTAACCACATCAGAAGAAGAATGGCAGTCGATGACGGAGACTAAGTTTTCCGCAATGCGACGTTTTTGTAAGGCAGTCATACCCAGAATGCAGGCCCGAAACTGGGGCCGCATTGTGAATATCTCATCTATCGGCGGAATATATCCAAACTCCCAACTGACTGTTTCACATGCCCTGAGCGCGGCAATCAATAACCTGACCCGTAGCTTGGCACTGAGTGTTGCGCCTGATGGAATTTTGGTCAACGCGGTGGGGGTGGGCGCTGTCACTACAGATAACTGGGCCCAGAATATGCTGCCGAATGTCCGTAATCGTCGCCCTGAGCTGGCTGACAAAACTGATAAAGAGGTCATGGCATTACTAGGTAAAGAAAAAACGCCTGTAGGCCGTTTTGGATTACCAGAAGATATTGCGGCAATAACCGCATTCTTACTTTCTGATCGAAATCAGTTTGTTACCGGTCAGACCATTGAAGCTTCAGGTGGAGCTGACCGATTTATGTAATATGCAGGATATCCCTTGCAAACACTGGCTGATTCATGAGTATTTTCAGGTCAGCCAGCGTGACAAAATAAACAGTGTAGGGCTATACAGAAGAATTTATCGCTTAAGAAAAACTCTCCAAAGAGATGACTACGCCTTACAAAATATCTAGCCTAAATATATAGAACTCGTTAAGCTGTAATGCTTTGTGTTTTTTGTGAACAGGAAAAAATATGCTAAGTATGTTACCCGATTTACACAGAATTTTTACAGAGCAGCTCAAGCTAAAATTACAGTCTGACTCGCGGATCCACTCCCTTCTCGCTGGTGGCTCGATTATCCATGGCGGATTTGATAAATACTCCGACTTGGATTTTGTCGTTGTGGTAGACACTCTCTACTACGACGAAATAATGGCACAGCGCTTTGTGTTCGCTGGGACACTGGGGCATCTGCTGCATGCTTTCACTGGGGAGCATGTCGGAGAACCTCGCCTACTTATATGCCTGTATGGCCCTGAACTCCTCCATGTCGACCTAAAATTTGTCACAATGGAAATGCTCACTCAACGTGTCGAAGAGCCAGCGGTATTATTTACCCGTGATAACCGCGCTTTAGAGCGACAGCTAGCAAAATGTAGTGCTCACTGGCCTAATATGACGCCAGAGTGGTTTGAGTCCCGAGCTTGGATCTGGCTTCATTATGCAGTGACTAAACTGGGAAGGGGCGAACTCTTTGAAGCGATTGGTATGCTGTCATTTTTCCGGGAGCAAGTGCTGGGGCCTATGCTGAACCGCCGTGCTAATCTACCTCAACGTGGGGTTCGCCGCATTGAGCTCCACAATATTGATCCTGAAAATCTGCTACCGCCCACGCTGGCAACGCACGACCATAACGCCGTTAGCATTGCAATAAAAAAGGCTATTAACGCTTACATCAATCTGCGAGCTGATGCTCTGCCTGAAAATATCGCAGATGATGCAGCACGACACGCGCTCCTTGCCATGCTGGAAGAGTACTCTAATATAGTTTAAGTCCATACTTCCTGTCTCTTACACTTTAATCACGTAAGCGACCAGAAAGTGTAATCACTATCCAAATCACGGGATGGACGTCTAGACCTTAAATGGTTCTATAAGGACAAATCCATCCTGATTCAAATGCAACGTTTGCACCTCGCTCAAAGTGGCTATCACACCAACTGAAAAATGGGCTTAACATAGGATGTTTTCCGTTTTCTAGGCGAACCTTGTTAATGGCTTTTACGAGTTATACGTTTGAAAATACTAAAAAACTTGCCAGCGCTGCTATATTAGATGCCCCTGTGGGATACCTAGTAACACTATCTGCCGCAGCCAACAATGCTGCGACGCAAAATATAACGGGGAAATTTATTTGAAGCCCAGCTCCTTCTTGACTAGGTCATAAGCCGCTTGAATTGATTGGGCTTTTTGTTTAGCAATTTCCATCATTTCAGGGGGTAAACCTTTCGCCACCAGCTTATCTGGGTGATGTTCACTCATTAATTTACGGTAAGCACGTTTAATTTTTGTAGGGTCATCGCTAGGAGACACACCAAGCACTTTACAGGCATCTTCTAAGGTTGGGCCATTAGATTGTTGATAATAGCCCCCAGATTGCTGCTGAGAGTACCCTTGGCCAAATTGGCGACCACTTTGAATCATATCTAAGAACTGCTCAAATTGGGCTTTTGAAATCCCTAACTCTTCCGCGATAATAAACAACACTTTTCTTTCATTCGGATGCAACTGCCCATCCGCAAAAGCGGCTTGTAATTGAATTTCCAGAAACATCTGAATTAAGTCAAAACGACCATAGCAGGCCATACGTAATTGCTTTAATACATCACGTAATGGGAAGTCAGGAGATTTACCTTCTCTAAATGCCTGTTGGGCAGCTTTTCGGGTCTCTCCATGCAATTGCATTCTATCCATCAAATTTGATGCAAGCTGAATATCTGTCTCAGTTACACGGCCTTTCGACTTCGTTAAATGACCTAAAATTTGGAAGGTACTCGCAAAGAAAATGATTTGCCGATCACGTTTGTTCATCGCCCCAGCGAACTTACGTTGTATCGATGCTTTATCAAAACCGTGCCCAATAATTAGCCCTACTAGCGCCCCCCAAAAGCCCAATCCAGAGACGATTGCGAGTACAACGCCAATAATTTTACCCCAATAGTGCATATATCCCTCAATTCTTCAATGCTCAGAATGCAATTTTGCATTATCATACTATTCATTCTGCTCTATGCATAACTACCCGCGCGTAAAGTTTTTTACATTATACTGGCGCAAAGTGGTTGGCTAAGTTAGTCTTTGAGCGTTTGCTGGCTGTGCCAATTATGACGGAACCGCATATTTAATGATGAAAAAAAGCTATCCAACACTACTTGCCACCATGGTATGGGCGGCAATTTATAGTCAGCAAGCACATGCTGACCTTGCACAGCAGTGTATGCTGGGTGTCCCTGTATATACAAAACCTATTGTAAAGGGTGACCCCAACAACCTGCCTATTCACATAACTGCTGAAGATGTCCGTGGCGAATACCCTAATTTTGTTGAATATGACGGTAATGTCGATATTCAACAAGGGAACCAGACATTAACCGCCGATAACGTCAAACTCACCCAAACAGAAACGGCGGGTGAGCCTCCTGTACGTGAAGTGACCGCAACCGGTAATGTTCATTACGATGATCCGCAAATTATCTTAAAAGGCCCTTCAGCATGGTCGAATTTAGATAACAAAAATACCGATGTAAATGATGGTAACTACATGATGGTAGGCCGTCAGGGACGTGGTGACGCAACAAAAATGAAGATGCGTGATGAAAACCGTTATTCCATTATGGAAAATGGGACTTTCACCACCTGCTTACCCGGCAATAATAGCTGGAGCGTTGCTGGTTCAGAAGTAATTATCGACCGAGAAGAAGAAGTCGCTGAAATTTGGCATGCGCGCTTTAAAGTTGGTGATGTGCCAATTTTTTATAGCCCATATATGCAGTTGCCTATTGGTAACAAGCGTCGTTCCGGTTTCTTAATTCCAACAGGTAGCTATTCAACTAATGACGGTTTAGAGTTTTCTTTACCTTATTATTGGAATATTGCACCGAACTACGATGCAACTATCACCCCACAGTTTATGACACACCGTGGTGTTAAGTTAAATAATGAATTCCGTTATCTAATAACACCAGGAACAGGTACCGTTGCATTTGACTTTCTGAAGCATGACAGAGCCTACAGTAAAGATAAAGAACGTGGTAAACGTGAAAAGCGTGACAGCGATGACCGCTGGTTATTCTACTGGCGCCATTCAGGTACCTATGCAGGGCATTGGAATTTTAGCTCAGACTATACCAAAGTAAGCGACCCAAGCTACTTTACAGATTTTAGTTCCCAATACGGTAGTACCACTGATGGTTATGCCACCCAAAAATTCAGTGCCGGTTATTCAGATACTAACTGGAATGCTAAAGTCACCCACAAGCAGTTCCAGATCTTTGCTGATAACCCAAACAAACGCGCATATAAAGCGGAGCCGCAAGTTGACTTTAATTATTATAAAAATAATTTAGGCGCTTTCGATTTTCATACCTATGCGCAAGCGGCTCGTTTTACTAGTGTGGGTAAAAACAACCCTGATGCAACACGTTTACACTTCGAACCTGAGGTGAACCTGCCATTATCAAATGGCTGGGCAAATATGAACAATAGCATTAAATTGTATGCTACCCATTACGACCAAGACATACCCCGCTCTAATACTGATAAAAATTTAGAGAAAAATGTAAGCCGTGTTCTCCCAATGTTCAAAAGTGACGCAAAAGTCGTTTTTGAGCGCGACCTCTACCAAGGAAGCGATTTTATACAAACATTAGAGCCACGCGTACAGTACCTGTATATTCCGTATAAAGATCAGGACAATATCAATAACTTCGATTCCTCATTATTACAATCGGATTACAGCGGTTTGTTCCGTGACAGAATATACAGTGGTCTTGACCGTATAGCCTCAGCAAATCAGCTTACTACGGGTGTTACAACTCGCCTCTATGATGATAGTTTAGCTGAGCGCTTTAATTTCTCCGTTGGGCAAATTTATTATTTCGAACGCCCTCGTGCGGGTGACTCTAACCGCCCAATTGATGATAAAAGTAATACCGGTTCCTTATTATGGGCCACTGATACCATGTGGCGCATCGATGATAATTGGGGAATGCGCGGTGGTTTACAGTATGACCGTCGTCTAGGCAATGTCACTATGGGGAACGCTGTTGCAGAATATCGTTTAGATGCAGATAGATTAGTTCAGTTGAACTACCGTTTTGTTGACCGCGATTATATTCAAGCAACCTTCCGCCGTGATGATGTGGCAAATGGTGGCTACACCTATACCCTACCTGAATATCAACAAGGTATTTCACAGGTAGGTACGGTTGTTAGTTGGCCATTGAATGATCGCTGGGGTTTTGTCGGCTCATATTATTATGATACAAAACAAAAACAATCCGCGAGCCAACTGGTTGGGTTGCAATATAATACCTGTTGTTGGGCAGTCAACCTTGGCTATGAACGTAAGATTGTCGGTTGGCAAAAAGAAAAGTTCAGCAGCGAATATGATAATAAATGGTCAATCAATGTGGAACTTAGAGGCCTAAATAACAATCATAGTTTAGGTAGTCAGGAAATGTTGAGCCGAGGTATTATGCCTTATCAACGTGCTTTCTGATAACAAATAGCATCGTTTATTCTGAATAATTTGAGATGCATTTACTCTAAATACTTCGAGGTGCAGTCAACAACACTGCAACTCGAAGTATGGCGAGTAAACACGTATTAGCCCGCATTTTGCGGAATCAAAGTCAATATTATAGGACCATTATGAAGAATTGGAGAACGCTTATTCTGGGACTGATGTTCGCAAGCTCTGCTGCCTTGGCTGCGCCGCAGCAAATGGATAAAGTAGCTGCGGTCGTCAACAACGGAGTTGTGCTGGAAAGTGACGTCCAGAATATGATCAATACGGTAAAAGTGAACGCTCAGAACGCACGCCAACAGGTGCCTGATGATCAAACCCTGCGTCATCAGATCCTTGAGCGTCTAGTTATGGATAACATCATCTTGCAGATGGCTAACCAGATGCAGATAAACATTCCAGAAGAAGCCGTGAATGCGACCATCGCTGATATTGCTCGCCAGAACGGTTTAACTCTGGAGCAAATGCAAAAGCGTTTAACTGCTGATGGCATCAATATGGCTCAATATCGCAGTGAAATTCGTAAAGAGATGCTGATCGCTGAAGTGCGTAATAATGAAGTACGCCGCCGTGTGACAATTTTACCGCAAGAAGTTGATTCTCTTGCTGAACAAATGAGCTCACAAGCAAACTACGAAATGGGGGTTAATCTCAGCCATATCTTAATCCCATTATCCGAAAACCCAACTCAAGAACAGTTAAAAACAGCGGAAGCGTTAGTAGACAAAATCTTAACTGAACTGAAAAAAGGTGGGGATTTTGGTAAATTAGCGATTGCCTACTCAGCAGACCCGCAAGCGCTGAAAGGCGGCAATATGGGTTGGTCACGTTTACAAGAATTGCCAGTTGTCTTTGCTGAACAATTAAAAAATGCGAAAAAAGGCAATATTGTCGGCCCAATTCGCTCTGGTGTTGGTTTCCATATTTTGCGCGTAAATGATGTCAGTGGTGGTAGCCAACCGATTTCTGTAACAGAAGTAAAAGCACGCCATATTTTGATTAAATCATCTCCAATTATGGATGATACTCAAGCTAGACAGAAACTAGTGAAAATAGCCCAAGATATCCGTTCTGGCGCAATCACATTTGAAGATGCGGCAAAAGAGAATTCAGAAGACCCAGGTAGCGCCTTAAAAGGCGGTGAATTGGGTTGGAACATGCCGGATATCTATGACCCAGCATTCCGTGATGCTCTGATGAAATTAAACAAAGGTGAATTAAGCCAACCTGTTCCTTCAAGTTTTGGCTGGCACTTAATTCAATTAGAAGATACACGTAAGGTAGATAAAACAGATGCGGCACAAAAAGACCAAGCGTACCGCCTACTGTTTAACCGTAAATTTAATGAAGAAGCGCAAAGCTGGATGCAAGAGCAGCGGGCTTCTGCTTACGTAAAAGTCATCGATGGTCGTGACAACCAATCTAATGATGAAAAATCTAATTAAGCCTATTGTTATCACCCCCGGTGAACCTGCCGGGGTTGGTCCAGATTTGCTAATCCAACTCGCTCAGCAGGCATGGCCTGTTGAGTTAGTTGCATGCGCTGATCCAAACTTACTTATTGAACGCGCTAAAACGTTAAACTTACCACTCACTCTGACCGAATATGAATCAAGTAAGGCAGTAAAAGCCCATACTCCAGGTCATCTATCCATTATACCCGTTGACTTAAATACCCCGGCGAAAGCAGGCGTACTCAATGTGGCCAATGGTAGTTATGTGGTTGACACATTAGCACAAGCCTGTGATGGCTGTTTAAAGGGTGAATTTTCAGCGATTGTAACGGGGCCAGTGCATAAGGGCATTATTAATGATGCCGGTGTTCCCTTTAGTGGTCACACCGAGTTTTTTGCAGAACGTAGTGGTTGTGAGCGGGTCGTTATGATGCTAGCAACCGAAGAGCTTCGTGTTGCCTTAGCCACCACACACCTACCACTTAAAGATGTTTCAGGTGCCATCACGCAACAAAGTCTACGTGAAGTGATCACCATCTTACATCATGATTTACAAACAAAATTCGGTATTGAAAAACCTACAATCTATGTTTGTGGCTTAAACCCACATGCAGGTGAAGGTGGCCATATGGGTACCGAAGAAATTGACACCATCGAACCCGCACTTGAAAGCTTACGTGTAGAGGGGGTTCATCTCGTTGGGCCATTACCCGCGGATACCCTTTTCCAACCTAAGTATTTAGATCACGCAGATGCAGTTTTAGCAATGTATCATGATCAGGGTCTTCCTGTGTTAAAATACCAAGGTTTCGGCAGAGCGGTGAATATTACCCTCGGTCTGTCTTTTATCCGTACCTCTGTCGATCATGGCACTGCGCTTGAACTCGCGGGGACGGGTCATGCTGATGCGGGGAGTTTTATCACCGCATTAAAGTTAGCTATCCAAATGACATCTAAAAATACATGAATAATCGAGTCCATCAGGGGCACTTTGCCCGCAAACGTTTCGGGCAGAACTTTTTAACTGACCAGTTTATTATTGACAGCATCGTAGATGCAATGAACCCGAAACCGGGCCAATCCATTGTCGAAATTGGCCCTGGCTTAGGTGCCTTAACAGAACCGGTTGGTAGCCGAATCGACAAAATGACCGTCGTTGAACTCGACCGTGACCTCGCGGCACGGTTACACGTCCATCCGCAACTAAAAGATAAACTCACTATCATTCAGCAAGATGCGATGACTGTGGATTTCGGCGAGCTAGCAAAACAAGCAGGTCAACCCCTGCGGGTATTTGGTAACTTACCCTACAATATTTCTACCCCATTGATGTTCCACCTATTTACCTTTACTAACTCGATTGCAGATATGAATTTCATGCTGCAAAAAGAAGTGGTTAATCGGCTGGTAGCAGGCCCTGGGAGTAAGGCTTATGGTCGTTTAAGTGTCATGGCGCAATATTATTGCCATGTGGTTCCAGTACTCGAAGTGCCGCCAACAGCATTTACTCCAGCACCAAAAGTAGATTCTGCGATTGTGAGGTTAATCCCTCATCGTGAAAACCCTTATCCAGTAAAAGATATTAAATTCTTAAGTCGTATTACTACCCAAGCTTTTAACCAACGCCGTAAAACGATCCGCAATAGCTTAGGGGATTTATTTAGTGTTGAAGAGTTAACCAATTTGGGTGTTGACTTAGGTACCCGTGCAGAAAATATTTCTGTTGAACAATATTGCAAAATGGCAAACTATCTTTCTAACCGGTCAGAATAGTCTGTTGAAGGAGGCACTATGCTTAATGAACCAAATGTAAGCATCCAAGTTCAGAGTGTCTACATCGAAAGCCAATCTCAACCCGATATTGCAAGGTATGTGTTCGCTTATACCATCTGTATTCGCAATTTAGGGCGAGAACCCATCCAATTAATGAGCCGCTATTGGCTCATTACTAACAGTGATGGCCATAAAACTGAAGTTCAAGGTGAAGGCGTGGTGGGTGAACAACCCGTCATTCCTCCTGGAAAAGAATATCGTTACACCAGTGGTGCAATTCTTGAAACACCAATGGGAACGATGGAAGGTTATTACGTGATGCTAAGCACTCAAGGGGACCATTTTCACGTTGATATCCCCGCTTTTCGTCTTGCAATTCCAACATTGATTAATTAATTATGTCGACATATTTAGTAGGTGATATCCACGGTTGCTATCGTGAACTTCGTGAACTAATGGACAGGGTCAATTTTGATCCAAACCAAGACACATTATGGCTTACTGGTGACTTGGTTGCCCGAGGTTCTGGGTCACTGCAAGTTTTACGTTATGTTAAAAGTTTAGGTCCCGCGGTGCGTTTGGTTCTCGGTAACCATGATCTCCATCTTCTCGGGATCTACTGTAAAATTAGTCGTAATAAACCTAAAGATCACCTTGATGAATTATTGCATGCCCCTGATCTAGACGAACTAATCAATTGGCTACGTCGTCAACCTTTATTGCAAATTGATGAAGAAAGAAAAATAGTGATGACGCATGCAGGTATAACGCCACAGTGGGATATTGAAACCGCACGGATGTGCGCTAGGGAAGTCGAAGCCGTCCTTTCCAGTGATGCTTACCCGCTATTTATCGATTCAATGTATGGCGATATGCCAAATAATTGGTCGAGTAGTTTAATGGGGTTAGCACGCTTACGTTTTAGTACCAATGCTCTCACACGTTTACGCTACTGCTTCCCGAATGGGCAGCTTGATATGATTTGCAAAGAAAACCCTAAAAAAGCGCCCGCACCATTAAAACCTTGGTTTGATTTACCAAGTCAAATTCCTGAGGATTATTCGGTGTTCTTTGGCCATTGGGCATCCCTTGAAGGGAAATGTACACCAGATAACGTTTATGCTTTAGATACTGGCTGCTGCTGGGGTGGTGACCTAACCTTATACCACTGGGAAACAAAACAATTTTATCGCCAAAAATCACACCAAAAAAGCCGTAAAGAATAGTTTTGGCTCTATTAAAAACAAAATGGCGCATTAAGCGCCATTTTTGTGAAATGAAAATTTAAACTCTTTTGGTTAGTATCTCAAAACAATAGCCGTGCGTATTGTTTTCATCCGCTTCGTGATATTCGGTAAAAATCGAATCCCATTCATCTGGCTCATAAACTGGGAAATGAGTATCCCCAATGACTTCTGCATCAACATGAGTCAGGTATAATTTATTCGCTAGAGGTAAAAACTGCTGGTAAACCTTACCGCCACCAATCACCATGATTTCCTCAACATTCTCTACCGCTTGTGCAGCAGCTAGCGCTTCTTCCATAGAGGTCACCCAAACAACGTTAGAGTCTGCCCCTGGCTGGCTAGTTAATACGATGTTGACGCGTTGTGGTAATGGACGCCCGATTGATTCATAGGTGACACGCCCCATAATAACAGGCCTATTTAACGTATTTCGTTTGAACCACGCAAGATCACCGGGCAAATTCCAAGGCATCGCTTTTTCCATGCCGATAACCTGATCGATCGCCATTGCTGCGATTAAGCTAATATTCATCTACTCACCTTAGAAACTAATATAAAAATTGAGCACACTATACGGAAAGAGAATTGCTTCGTCGACTAAATTTAAGCTTCCTTAAACAGGTTTGAATCACTTATACTCGAATTGATAAATTTAGGACTAAAAATAACATTTAAAAACAAAAGAGATACCTCATCCTGCCTCAATTTACGGGTATTTAGCAAGGTATTGCAAATTCTAAAAATTGGGTTAGTAAGGGGCTATAGAAAAGAGAATATCCCATGTACGAAACCAGTATTATGATTGCCACCATAGCAACCCTAGGGATGCTATCGCCAGGTCCTGACTTCTTTTTAATTGTTAAAAATGCCGCACGATACCAACGTTCAGCGGCTCTCATGACAGCCTTTGGTGTTATTGCTGCAATTGCATTACATATGACTTACTGTGTCGCAGGCCTTGCAGTGCTCATTACCACCACCCCTTGGTTATTTAACATTTTAAAGTATGCAGGTGCAGCGTACTTAATTTGGATTGGTATTAAAAGCCTACTGCCACATTCAAGTCATTTAGTTGATTTAAATACTCGTAAACATGAGATTGTCTCGTTCAAAAAAGCCTTTATGCAAGGCTTTCTCTGTAATGTCCTGAACCCGAAAGCAACCCTTTTCTTCCTTGCTGTGTTTACTCAAGTATTGGACATCAATTCAACTGTTGGCGAAAAACTATGGTTTGCTTTTATTATTTGGGGGCTCGCCGTTATTTATTGGCCAATTTTAGTCTTTTTAATTCAAAGTGCCCCAGTTAGAAAAGGGTTAGCGAAAGTGCAAAAATATGTTGATAAAGTGCTGGGAGTTATTTTAATTGCTTTTGGAGTTCGCGTAGCGCTTAGTTAGTTCATTAAGATAAAATGCAAAAAACAATAGCCTAATTTATCTGTCTATACTGTTTATTGATTAACGATAGCTTATAAATTCCTTTCCTTTTTCAAAGGAACACAAATTCAATTTCTGATGACTTCCACTCTATTTAATAGGGTGGGAGACCCTTCGTACTATTAAAACGGCATAACTTTGTGTTACCGAATAAATTATTCTTTGATAGTTCAAGATAAAAAAGAGCCGCAATTTCCATGCGGCTCGCTGATTTTTAAACTAAGCAATATTGAGCTAAATTCTCCCCCCAATCTGCTAAGCCTTGGGAAACAAACCCTGTGCTTTGATAAAAATAGTGCGCAGTATTATTTTCTGAATGATAACCAACCATCAAAAAGGGAATATTCGCTGTATTTTCCTGCTGAATATCCGCTATCAACAAAGCCATTGCCTGCTTTGCATAGCCCTTACCTTGATGTTTTTCATCAATCATAAAACGATAAATCCAGTAATTACCATCATCGGTGTCAATACCATACATTAACATCCCAATCATCTCATCACGATGGCATATCCCTTTCACGACAAACCCCGTTAGAAATTGCACTTCAGCAATAGAATAAAGGTTCGACGCAATAAATGCGGATTGCGCTGGTGAAACCTGTAAATCTGCGCACTCTTCCCAATTTTCAGGGGTTAAAACAACCAATGTTACCATTAACTTCTCCTAGTGTTAGAGAAGCAAATACCTCTCTAACTAATGATTATTATACAATTTAACGCTCTAGCTCTTGTGTTTGGCATAATAACCTCCTTAATAGTTCTTATTGATGACATTGCTATTTCATTTAACTACTCTTGTGGTGAAACCACCAACTGACCCGCTGAACCTAAATCCGCTTTTTCCAAATTTTGGCTATAGAATAAGAATGGAAAATGGTTATACGAAGGTTGCATCATTTGAACTAACAACTCGGTACGACCATCTACCCATACGGTGTCTTTCCAACCATAATCTTCAGGCGGAGTCGGTTGACCATTGCGGTTCAGCACTTTAAACCTCACACCTTCAATATGAAACGCTTGCGGAACATTTGTTGTAATAACCCAACGTTCCCAATTTCCTTGACGGCTTGTCATATCGACTCTATTAGTATCAAGAACCGCATTATTAATACCAAAGCCGTCATTAAGGTGGATTTCACGTTGCATTATACTGGATGTAACTTGCGTTTTGTCTTCAGCTAATTGCGTTGGTAAGCCATCAGTCACTAACGACATCAAGCCTGTGGCTTTAATCGTCAACACATTAGTAGATATTAGGCTATTTGACGGCTCAAATAGACCTTTTACCCTGTCCATAAATGTTGCAGACTCGCCTGCTGTGATGGTTAACTCTTGAGTTTTCGCCATGTCAATCAGCACTTCTCGCCTTTCACCTGGGGCGAGTGGTAATGCTTGAACATTAACAGGCACAGTGAGTAAGCCTTGGTCTGATGCTATCATCGAAAATGGGCGACCATCACTAATTTTCATTACATAATGACGTGAATTCGATGCATTTAGCAACCGTAAACGCACCCATCCGCGAGAAACTTCGACATACGGGTCCTGAACACCATTAACTAATAAGGTATCGCCAAGAAAACCGTCTTCACTCGCTTTATATTCAGGCACACCAAAGTTATCTAGCCGCTTGTCTTGAATAATAATAGGAAAATCATCGACACCGTAGTGCTTAGGCAAACGCAAATTTTTAGTCACATCATCTTCTATAATCCACATGCCTAATAACCCATTGTGGACTTGTTCACCCATTTTTCCTTGGGTATTTGCATGATACCAAAGTGTCGCTGCATTTTGACGAATAGGGATCACGGGGGACCAATCTGCATTCGGTGAAATCAACCTTGCAGCCCCACCGATCTGGGTCCCCGGGATTTGTAACCCACTGATGGTCATTGAAACAGCTTCAGGCAATCTATTGCTATAAATTAGCTTTAAATCATCACCATTTTTGACTCTTACCGTTGGTCCTGGTGAAGAACCATTGATTCCCCAAATATCGGCTGAGTATTTCCCATCAAAAGACCAATGGATTTTTTGTAATGTCAAAAAGAGTGGCTGACCAGACCGAGATTCTAATAACGGTGGCACAGGTAAAGCTATCGCCCCCTCTGCGCTTACATTCATTGGCACATAGGACATACATAGAGCCAACCCTGCCGCTACAAGGGTTTGGCATCGATTGAATGACATAAATTCTCCGCTAAACAAAAATTCCAGCGCATTTTATTATTTAATATTAGAAACTTTCAGCCAATAACGCGGCTAATTTTGAATTGGCGCTAGCAAAATAACTACTTAGATACAACAATAAAGTACCGTAATATTATGTCAGCCATGATATCGCGAAAAAAGAGTAAATTCTAAAAATATCTTTCTAAAAATATAAAAATATAATTAATAGCTTTACAAGTAGTAGGGTTAATTAATTAAAAAGAAAAAATTATACGAAATGTGATTCAAATTTGATGGGCAAACTCGTTTTTGGATAATAATGCGGACAATAATTTTTACTGACCGCATTATTGAATATTAGGCTTAATAACGCATTATTTTTGGGATTGCTTCGCCATTTCAGCGACTTCTAAATCTAACTCTTTTATTTTAGCTTCCATTAAGGAATGGCAGAGTTCCGACAGTTCGCGGACCTGTTCACGGCTATACACTGACGTATCGATAGGATCTAGCATCTCAATGATCACATTACCGTTGTTCCAACGGTTTAGTTTAATCTTGCCTTGCGTACTAGAAACACAGACTGGCACGATAGGTACCCCAGCAGCGATAGCAGCATGAAATGCCCCCGTTTTAAAAGGCAATAGACCGCGCCCACGGCTGCGCGTCCCTTCTGGAAACATCCACACTGAAATTTTACGTTTTTTTATCTGATCCGCCACTTGAGTAATCGTATTATGTGCTTTAGAACGATTAGCGCGGTCAATTAGAATATTGCCAGTGATCCAATATAAAAAACCGAAAAATGGAATATAAACTAAACTTTTTTTGCCCACTGTTACCGTTCTTGGCTGCACACCATTTGACATGGTCACCATATCGTAATTGTTTTGGTGATTACCAATATAAATGCTTGGGCCATAGCTTTTGGCTTTTTCAGGGACACGGTTGATCACGTTAATCCCAAAAACTACAGATAACCGACCAAACATATGGCCAAACGTCATCACATGTTTTGGATTGCGTGGGCTAAATAGACAGTAAATACCGCCCCCGATACAAACAGCAAGCGTGTAGATAATAACTATAATCGCTCTAATCAGCGCTAACATACTAACCCCAAATTCAACGGGGCCATACAGCCCCAATCTATTAATATCACCCACTTATTCACCAATCAAATCTGACTGAGCAGTGAATAAATAGGAATTTATTACTTAACTAATTATTCAGCACCTAAAGGCTCAATATCAATACGTTCAATATTGTGCATTCCTCGCGGCAAGGAGGTCCCTTTGCGGCCGCGCTCTGAACGATATTTTTGCAGATCTTCAGCTTTAAATTTCAATTTTCGCTTACCAAAATGCAAAGTCATTGATGCACCTGTAGGTAAAATCATAAGCCAAGTCAACAAATCATCACCACTTGCAGCTTGAGCGCCAGCTATGTTGATAATTTTATTCCCTTTACCTTTCGACAGCTGTGGTAAATCTGAAACAGGGAATATTAACATACGCCCTGCTTTGGTTATTGCCAACAGCAAATCTTCTTGTTCATTATGTAGCTCAATGGGGGCTAACACTTTTGCGTTATCTGGTAACGAAATTAAAGCCTTACCTGCTTTGTTTTTGGTTACTAGGTCATTGAAAGTACAAATAAAGCCGTAACCAGCATCAGACGCCATCAAATATTTTTGCTCTTCAGGTGCCATTAACACATGTTCAATGGTTGCACCTGGTGGCAATGACAGTTTTCCTGTTAATGGCTCGCCTTGACTACGCGCTGATGGTAGTTCAAGCGGGTCAACAGAATAACTACGCCCTGTTGAATCAAGGAATACTGCGGCTTGGTTCGATTTGCCTCGAGCTGCGTCTTTAAAACCATCGCCAGCTTTGTAATTGAGGTTCGTCGGCTCTATATCATGGCCCTTAGCACTACGTACCCAGCCCATATCAGAAAGCACAACGGTAATAGGCTCTGAAGGGAGAATTTCATGCTCACTCATGGCCTTAGCTTCTTCACGCTCATGTAATGGTGAGCGGCGATCATCGCCATAAGCTTTAGCATCAGCCTGAATTTCTTTTTTAATTAAGGTATTTAATTTACGCTCTGACCCTAAGATACCTTGTAACTCATCACGTTCTTTTGCTAATTCATCTTGCTCACCACGGATCTTCATTTCTTCAAGCTTCGCTAAATGACGTAGTTTTAACTCTAAAATAGCTTCTGCTTGTGTATCCGTAATATTAAAGCGAGACATTAGGACAGCCTTTGGCTCGTCCTCTGTACGAATAATTTCAATAACTTCATCAATGTTAAGGTAAGCGATTAATAAACCATCTAAAATATGTAAACGCCTTAACACTTTGTCTAAACGGTGATTTAATCGATTACGAACTGTTTGGCGACGATAAGTAATCCACTCAGTTAAAATTTCAACTAACCCTTTAACTGAAGGACGATTGTCTAAGCCAATCATATTCAGGTTAACACGATAACTTCTTTCTAAGTCGGTAGTCGCAAATAAATGCGTCATCACTTGGTCAATATCAACACGATTACTACGCGGAACAATAACCAAACGAGTTGGGTTTTCGTGGTCAGATTCATCACGTAAATCTTCAACCATGGGTAGCTTTTTCGCGCGCATTTGGCTAGCAATTTGCTCTAATACTTTCGCGCCAGAAACTTGATGAGGCAACGCTGTTATCACTGCATTGCCGTCTTCTTTTTCCCACACAGCACGCATACGAACAGAACCACGGCCGTTTTGGTAAATTTTACGGATATCACTTTGTGAAGAAATAATTTCAGCTTCGGTCGGGTAATCAGGACCAGGAACAAACGCCATGATATCGTCAAGACCCAGTGTTGGTTTCTCCAACAATGCCACTAGCGCATTTGCCACTTCTCGGGCGTTATGAGGCGGAATATCTGTCGCCATCCCAACTGCAATGCCCGTTGTGCCATTTAATAAAATATTTGGCAGACGCGCCGGTAACATTTTAGGTTCGTTTAACGTACCATCAAAGTTAGGTACCCAATCAACCGTGCCATGAGCTAACTCGCTCAGCAAAACTTCCGCATACTTTGATAAGCGCGATTCGGTATAACGCATTGCTGCAAACGATTTAGGGTCATCCGGTGCTCCCCAGTTCCCTTGCCCGTCCACTAGTGGGTAACGGTAAGAAAACGGTTGAGCCATTAATACCATCGCTTCATAACACGCAATGTCACCATGTGGATGGTATTTACCTAGTACGTCACCGACAGTTCTTGCTGATTTCTTATATTTTGCTGTGTTGCTCAAACCAAGTTCTGACATGGCATACACAATGCGGCGCTGAACAGGTTTAAGCCCATCGCCAATAAAAGGTAATGCCCTATCCATGATGACGTACATCGAATAGTTTAGATAGGCATTTTCAGTAAAGGCATGAAGCGGTAGGCGCTCCACACCATCATGAGTAATTTCACTCATTTAATTAATTCCTTACGCTTTCTCATCGCAATTCGGATGTTAGACATCAATTTCAGCCATATCGCCTTTTTCTTGTAACCAATTACGGCGGTCTTCAGAGCGTTTCTTCGCTAGAAGCATATCCATAACGGCAAGCGTTTCTTGGTAGTTTTCATCATCGATGGTTAACTGAACAAGGCGACGAGTATTTGGATCTAATGTGGTTTCGCGTAATTGTGGTGGGTTCATTTCACCCAACCCTTTAAACCGTTGAACATTCGGTTTACCACGCTTACGGCTAAGACGCTCTAGCACCGCATTTTTTTCGCTTTCATCAAGGGCATAGAAAGTTTCTTTGCCTAAATCGATACGGTACAACGGCGGCATAGCCATATATACATGCCCCGCTTTGACTAAAGTCGGGAAATGGCGCACAAATAAAGCACACAATAACGTTGCGATATGTAAACCGTCGGAATCCGCATCCGCAAGAATACAAATTTTACCGTAACGTAGTTGGCTGAGGTCTTCGCTATCAGGGTCAATACCAATTGCCACGGAGATATCATGTACCTCTTGGGAAGCTAAAACTTCGTCAGAAGACACTTCCCATGTGTTTAGGATTTTACCACGTAATGGCATGATAGCTTGGTATTCACGGTCGCGGGCTTGTTTTGCTGACCCGCCCGCCGAATCCCCTTCGACAAGGAAGAGTTCTGTCATGTTAAGGTCTTGCGAGCTGCAATCTGCCAGTTTACCCGGCAATGCAGGGCCACTGGTTAGCTTCTTACGCACTACTTTTTTCGCCGCACGCATCCGGCGTTGTGCGCTCGATATTGCCATTTCCGCCAGTTGCTCAGCCACTTGCACATTTTGGTTTAACCACAGGCTAAAGGCATCTTTAACAACACCGGAAACAAATGCAGAACATTGACGCGATGAAAGGCGTTCTTTCGTTTGCCCTGCAAATTGAGGGTCTTGCATTTTTACGGAAAGTACATACGTACAGCGTTCCCAGATATCATCCGCCGAAAGCTTAACACCACGAGGTAAAATATTGCGGAATTCACAAAATTCACGCATCGCGTCCAATAACCCTTGGCGTAAACCATTAACGTGGGTTCCACCTTGCGCGGTTGGAATAAGGTTTACATAGCTTTCAGTTAACAATTCACCGCCTTCAGGTAACCATAACAGCGCCCACTGAGCACCTTCAGTTTCCCCTGAGAACTCCCCAGTGAAAGGTTTTGCGGGTAATGCTTCTAGCCCGTCTATGGATTCCATTAAGTAATCAGTTAACCCATCACTGTAACACCAGCTTTGCTCTGTATTATTGAGCTTGTCCTTAAACGTGATTTTCACGCCAGGACATAAAACGGCTTTGGCTTTTAAATTATGAGTTAAACGCGAAACTGAAAATTTTGGGCTATCAAAATAGCTTTCATCTGGCCAAAAATGCACGCTAGTCCCTGTGTTACGCTTGCCACAGGTACCGATTACATGCAAATCTTCTACTTTATCGCCGTTTTCAAAGGCAATTTGATACACTTGGCTATCGCGACGCACTGTAACTTCAATACGTTTTGATAACGCATTGACTACGGAAATACCTACCCCGTGTAGGCCCCCGGAAAACTGGTAACTTTTATTGGAGAATTTCCCCCCTGCGTGCAGCTGCCCTAAAATTAACTCTACGGCTGGCACTTTCATTTCAGGGTGGATATCAACAGGCATACCACGCCCATCATCGATCACCTCAAGGGATTGATCGGCATGTAAAATAACTTCGATGTGCCCCGCATGCCCAGCAAGGGCTTCGTCGACACTATTATCAATTACTTCTTGAGCCAAATGGTTCGGTCGGCTGGTATCAGTATACATCCCCGGACGACGGCGAACAGGCTCCAAACCACTGAGGACTTCAATGGCCTCTGCGTTATAACTAGATTGAGTCATGTTGTCATTCTGCGGTAAATAGGTGGCTAATTGAACTATTCAATCAGTGAGTTACTGTTGATAATAACAGTGTTCATGTGTTTTGACACTATTTCTCTGCCAATTGTAAAAAATGAACAATTTGAGGAAAGTATGCTTCAAAACCAACAAATGCATGATTACCGTCAGGTTCTACAGTCTGTTTACACTTAGAAAGATAGGTAACAGCTTCACGATAATCAAGTACCTCATCCCCCATTTGCTGTAGTAACCAAATAAGATGAGGAGATGTTAACTTTTCAATGTATAAGGATTTTAGCTCATGAATATGTTTGTTTTCCAACACATATTTTTCGTAAGTATAGGGGTTTGTATTCTCCCCTAAATAGTCTTGTAGTAAGTCAAAGGGTCTTACAGCAGGGTTGACCACCACTGCAGGAAGTTGATAACGCTCACTGAGCCAAAGAGAAAAATACCCTCCAAGGGAGGAACCTACTAGGCCAATCTTCCCCTGTTTATGTTGTAAGACAATATCTTCTAACATGGCTTGAGCTTGCCGAGGAAAATTCGGTAATTGCGGCACAACCATATTGATATGTGGGTAGTTTGCATCAACCCATTTCTTTAAGCTATTTGCTTTAGCTGATAAAGGTGAGCTATTAAAACCGTGAATATAAAGTAAAGTAGACATAAGGTGATTAATAACCGTCGGAGTCTAAATCAGGGCTGAATTCTCTCGTCTCTAAACGATGCACACTCGTTTTGATATGCCTATGCCCTTGTTCATCCACACTGAGTTCCAAATAGCGCCAACCGGGTGCTACGGTATCTAGCGCAAAGTTAGTACAATGTGGTTTGAATTGCACGCAAGTTGAAGGCGTGGCTAACAAACGTATTCCATGCCAAAGCACATCCATTTCTTGATGAATATGCCCACACAGCATGGTTTTAACATTTGGATAGCTTTTTAGGTAATCCGCTAATATGTGCGAATTTCTTAAGCTGTGTTGATCTAGCCATGTACAGCCCGAAGGCAATGGATGATGGTGTAGCATTACTAACGTTGTACGGTCAGGTTGCGCATCTAAGCTCTGCTTCATCCATTCTAATTGTTGCTCAGAAAGTTCACCATGGGGGACGTCTTGCAATTGGCTATCTAACATTAGAATTTGCCATTCATCGCCAATTAAAATTTGTTTAGCGCTTGAGATACCAGCCACCCTAAGGGTTTCAACCATGGCTGGCGGATAATCATGGTTTCCAGGAAGCCAAACACAAGGCGCAGGAATACGCTCAATACCATCTGCAAAATGTTGATAAGCTTGTGGCGATTGGTCTTGAACCAGATCCCCTGTCGCAACAATCAAATCAATTGGGAGATTTTCTTTTGCAATAGCGCCAAGCACTGCTTGATAGCTATCATAAGTATTTACACCTAAAAGGGTGTTCTCAGTGTTAGCAAAAAGATGCGTATCCGTAACTTGTAAAATTCTCACGATCTTCGAGTTCTTTGCAGTCACTTCAAGCTGGCTGTCCAAAAGTATTCCTTATCCGTAAATATTATTTATGCCTAATTAATTATATTCATTACAACTATACACAAACTCAACACACTGCCGCTTGCTGTAAAATACACCGTAATTATTCTAAAGGGTAATTTGCCAACGCGCCAACTTAGCGCTGTATTACTTTAAATAATTCGAGTGGCAAGCTGAGCTACCCCAAGGAGCATACACCAGTATGTGACTTGGGTGGCGAAGCGCGGCCAACACACTTGCAGCTTGTTGTACTCCTTGCTTTAGTGCGCCTTGCCTCGCTGCAATCACCTTAAAGCATAATTTTTAACTTACTCGAATTACTCTAAATAATTCGAGTTGCAAGAAGGCGGCAAGCTGAGCTATCCCAAGGAGCATACACCAGTATGTGACTTGGGTAGCGAAACGCGGCCAACACACTTGCAGCTTGTTGTACTCCTTGCTTTAGTGCGCCTTGCCTCGCTGCAATCACCTTAAAGCATAATTTTTAACTTACTCGAATTACTCTAAATAATTCGAGTTGCAAGAAGGCGGCAAGCTGAGCTATCCCAAGGAGCATACATCAGTATGTGACTTGGGTAGCGAAGCGCGGCCAACACACTTGCAGCTTGTTGTACTCCTTGCTTTAGTGCGCCTTGCCTCGCTGCAATCACCTTAAAGCATAATTTTTAACTTACTCGAATTACTCTAAATAATTCGAGTTGCAAGAAGGCGGCAAGCTGAGCTATCCCAAGGAGCATACACCAGTAGGTGACTTGGGTGGCGAAGCGCGGCCAACACACTTGCAGCTTGTTGTACTCCTTGCTTTAGTGCGCCTTGCCTCGCTGCAATCACCTTAAAGCATAATTTTTAACTTACTCGAATTACTCTAAATAATTCGAGTTGCAAGAAGGCGGCAAGCTGAGCTATCCCAAGGAGCATACACCAGTATGTGACTTGGGTGGCGAAGCGCGGCCAACACACTTGCAGCTTGAAGTATGACGAGTAATTAGTTAAATATCTGCTAATTAGCACACACTTCACTAGATTAATTGTTATTTAAAACTGTTTCATCCATTTTCCACGAAGCTTGTGATAATTAAGCTGCAACCATTGAATGGCGATTACTGTCGCCGCATTATCAATAACCCCGTCTTCCACCCACTGATAAGCTTGTTCTCGGCTTACCACATGCACTTGAATATCTTCATTTTCTGATGCTAGCCCATGGACACCTTTTGCTTGGCGGCTATCTACTTCGCCAATAAATACATGCATACGCTCAGTTGTACCGCCTGGGCTAGAAAGGTAGCTTAGCGCTTTTTCGGCGCGGCCAATCACTAACCCTGCCTCTTCCATGGCTTCTCGACGAATAACATCTTCGGGTGATTCGTTTTCCTCAATCATCCCTGCGACAGCCTCAAGTAACCAAGGTGTTGCGCTGGTTTCTATGGCAGGGAAACGAATTTGTTCAATTAAAACGATATTATCCGTTTGTGGATCATAAGGTAAAACAACCCCTGCATGGCCACGCTCAAATACTTCGCGACGGATTTCATTGCTCCACGTGCCTGCAAAAAGACGATGACGAAATCGGTACTCAATCATTTGAAAAAAACCATTAAATAATTTACGCTTGGATATAATTTCGACATCATTTTTGCCATATTTAATTGGCTGTTTTATTTTATTTGTCATTGCATTTCCCAAAACTATTAATTTCCATATTAAGGAAATAATTGTGGATTAAAACTGTTTTTAAGGCTTTTTAACCTCAGATGAGGTAATGTTTAATGAAATTAAGACAAAATGGCACAAAAGGCTACCGTTAACACAAGTGATACTCTGTTACAATGTGCGCCATTATTCAAATCGAAGAGCAACAATAGGGTCTGTTTTATTGGCTCTCTAAAACGCATAATTTGATACCTACGACTCATTTAGGCATGGTACGTTTTAGACCGCAGACTCAACTTAATTTGCTGTTTAATCAAGGAATCAAAATGAAGAAACTGCTTCCCCTTTTTATTGCGATGAGTTTTGTGGGTCTCAGTACCAATAGCTACGCAGAAGATTTACTGCAGGTTTACAAAAAATCTAAAGAAAGTAACCCCGAATTAAGAAAATCATTAGCTGAACGTAACCAAGCTTTTGAAAAAATTAATGAATCTCGTAGCCCATTACTACCACAATTAGGGTTAGATGCTGGTGCTAGCTACGGAAGCGGTTACCGCGATGCGCGAAATACTGAAAGTACGGGCTTAAATGCGACGTTAAAATTAACGCAAGTCGTCTTTGATATGTCGATATGGCGTCAATTGTCGATTCAAGAAAAAACAGCGGGTATTTCCGATGTGACGTATCAAACCAGCCAGCAACAACTGATCTTAGATACCGCAACCGCCTATTTTAATGTGTTGAAAGCGATTGACGCATTATCATACATCGAAGCAAATAAAGAAGCTGTTTACCGTCAATTAGATCAAGTAACACAACGTTTTAATGTTGGGTTAGTGGCGATTACGGATGTACAAAACGCTCGTGCAAACTACGACAGCGTGATTGCACAAGAAGTTGCAGGCCGTAACGACTTAGAAAATGCGATTGAAAAACTGCGTCAAGTCAGCGGCGTATATTATAGCCAACTTGCCTCTTTGAATATTGATCGCTTTAAAACCACTGAATTAGGCGATATCAACGCGATTTTAAAAGAAGCAGAAGAACGTAACCTTAATCTGCTAAGTGCACGTTTAGCACAAGATGTTTCGCGTGAAAATATTCGCTTAGCAGAAACTGGTCATATGCCTACAGTTGGTCTGAGCGCATCAACCAGTGTGACGAATAACTACCAACATGGTAGTGGCTATAGCGACCCATACACAGGTCTTTCTGGTGCACGTAATAGTTATAACGGGCAAAACAGCGTTGGTTTAACCTTGAGTATCCCACTGTATAAAGGTGGTGCGACTAGTTCACAAGTTGAACAAGCGCAATATGGTTTCCAAGGTGCGAGTGAACAACTCGAAACAGTATACCGTAACGTCGTTCAATTAGTTCGCTCATCATTTAACAACGTATCTTCATCAATCAGTAGCATCAATGCATATAAACAAGTCGTTGTTTCTGCACAAAGCTCATTAGATGCGATGGAAGCTGGGTATCAGGTTGGTACGCGTACTATCGTTGATGTATTAACAGCCACCACGGCCCTATACCAAGCAAAACAGAATCTATCTAATGCACGCTATGATTATATGATTAACCAACTCAACATTGAATTTGCTCGTGGTACTTTAAATGAAGATGATATTGCGCGTCTAAATGCAAATTTAGGCAAAGAAATATCAACTGCGCCAAGTAGTATCATCCGTAATACCAATGCGCCAGCTATTAACTAAATTTTTGGTTGGTGCTTAAGTGGTACAATGACCCGCTATTTTAGCGGGTTATTTTTTATCTGCAAAAGGCCATATATTTCCGGTACTAATCTGTTAAATTGCCCGTTTTAGCCAGCTTAGGTGATTTATAACTACTTTTAAATTACCTTAATTAGAAATTTCAGCCTATTCTCACTAGGGTTATTGCACAATAGCACAAAAAACAAACAGTAATTAATGTACTGATATTTAATGAAATTAGCTAATTATTACTGTAACTGTGTATATTCAATCCTCAAAAAATAGAGGGGAAGCGACAAAAATGATAAAATCAGCTTATTTCCCCTGTATTTCTGCTTTAATTTTCAGCGGTTATCCCCTATCCTAGAGGTAACCTAAATACATCTTACTTAATTATATTCAGGGTAATTACCATGACCATGAAGCGTACCAAAAATATTAATCAAAGCGCATTCCGTAAGTCTTGGCGCTCATATCGTATGGCACCAGTTGCCGTTGCCGTCAGTGCGGTATTTATGCTTTCAGCTTGTGAAGAAAGTGATGAAACCGTATCACTGTATACCAATGCACAGGATTGCAGCCAAGCTAATCCATCACAAGCAGAACAATGTACTCTTGCTTACAACAATGCCCTACAAGAAGCAGCCAAAACAGCGCCAAAATATGAAACCCAAGCTGATTGTATTGCTGAGTTTGGTGAGTCAATGTGTACCCAAGCTCCTGCTCAAGCAGGTATAGCAGGGACGGGTTCTACTAATGGTGAACAAACCGCACAAGCACAAAGCAGCGGTGGCAGCATGTGGATGCCATTAATGATGGGTTACATGATGGGCCGTATGATGGGTGGTAGCGCGGCTTCCCAACCATTGTTTAGTTCAAAAAACCCAGCTAGCCCAGCTAACGGTAAGTTTGTTGATGCCACGGGTAAAAGTTACGGCCCAGCCGTTGCTGGTGGTCGTTCAATGAGCGTACCTAAAACGGCCATGGCACCTAAGCCACCAACAACATCAACCGTCACACGCGGTGGTTTTGGTGATACAGTGAATAAACAAGCAATGGCACAACGTTCATCTTCTTCTGCGAAATCAACTTCATCTTCCCGTTCAATGGGTGGTTGATAAGTAATGAAACGAGTTCCTATTGTCGAACGCCCGAATTGGCGTGAAAAAGCCTCTGAGTTTGGTTTCGAATTCCATACTATGTATGGTGAACCTTACTGGTCAGAAGATGCCTACTATCAATTCACAATGGCACAAATTGAAGAAATCGAAGATGCAACGGCAGAGTTGCATCAAATGTGCTTAAAAGTTGTCGAACGCGTAGTAGAAAGTGATGAATTAATGGCTCGCTTTCAAATTCCCAAACATTGTTGGGAGTTTGTTCGTAGCTCTTGGAAAAGTGAACAACCGTCCTTGTACTCAAGGTTAGACCTTGCTTACGATGGGGTTAACCCACCAAAGCTACTTGAAAATAACGCAGATACGCCAACTTCATTATATGAATCTGCATTTTTCCAATGGATTTGGCTTGAAGATCAAATCGAAGCTGGCAAGTTACCAGAAAATGCAGATCAATTTAATAGTATTCAAGAACAGTTGATCGAGCGTTTTACTCAACTTAAAGATCAATACGGTTTCCGTCTACTGCATATGTCTTGCTGTCGTGATACCGAAGAAGACAGAGGTACTGTTCAGTATCTTCAAGACTGTGCTAACGAAGCTGGCGTAGCCACTGAATTCTTATATATTGATGAAATTGGCCTAGGTGAAAAAGGTGAGTTTTCGGATACTCAAGATCAGGTTATTAGTAATCTGTTCAAATTATATCCGTGGGAATTTATGCTAAGAGAAATTTTCTCAACCAAACTACAGGATGCAGGTGTTCGTTGGTTAGAGCCTGCATGGAAAAGCATTATTTCCAACAAAGCCTTACTCCCAATGTTATGGGAAATGTTCCCTGATCACCCTAATTTACTACCGGCTTATTTTGCCGATGGTAAAACACAACCTGAACTCGATAAATACGTTATTAAACCGCTTTTTTCTCGTGAAGGAGCCAATATTCGTATCATCGAAAATGGCAAAGAAATTGCTGCTGCTGATGGCCCATATGGTGAAGAAGGTATGATTATTCAGCAGTTCCACCCTCTTCCACAATTTGAAGGTAGCTATACCTTAGTGGGCAGTTGGCTAGTGAATGACCAACCTGCGGGGATCTGCATCCGTGAAGATAAAGAACTGATCACTCAAGATCTATCGCGTTTTTACCCACATACGATCATCGATTAGTTATCATCAATCACTAAAACGCAAAAAGCTCAAACTTTCTAATATAGTTTGAGCTTTTTTATTATGCGAAGATATAACAACAAGTTAACCAATTTGAATTGACATCATACTCAATGATCCAGAAACAATCCCTTCTATAGGTATACTAATTTTTTCTTTTCCATCCCATGTTCCCAGTATTGGCAAAATAGGTAAATAATGTTCTGGCGAGGGATTAGATAGCTTACCGTCCTCCCGCTCTAAACCATTTGTTAATGGATGTGGCAGCTCACGGCTTTGTAGGTTGTCATAGACAAACTGCTCAAAAGAAATAGCCCATGGATACGGCTCTGCTTGTGCATTCTGCCAATTCATTGCTCGTAAGTTATGGACAATATTACCGCTTCCCATAATTAGCACCCCATGCTCCCTTAAAACAGACAGTTTTCTGCCTAATTCATGGTGCCAAGCCATAGGTTTAGTTGCATCGATACTCAGTTGAACCACAGGAATATCTGCTTTTGGATACATACGCACTAAGATTTCCCATGTCCCGTGATCCAGTCCCCACTCTTGGGTATCAAGGTAAACAGGTTCAGGGGATAATAAGTCAGCAACCTGCTGCGCCAATTCAGGTGAACCCGGAGCAGGATATTCAACCTGATAGAGCTCTTCAGGAAAACCGCCAAAATCATGAATCGTTTTAGGTTTTAACATCGAAGTAATTGCTGTCCCTCGTGTATACCAATGCGCTGAAATCACCAATATCGCAGTGGGCCGCGGTAAAGTTTTACCAAGATGTTCCCATTTTTGAGTATAAGGGTTGTCTTCAATCGCATTCATTGGACTGCCATGACCAATAAAAATAGCAGGGAGCTTAGTTTGTACGACAGACGTATTTACCGACATGATGATTTGACTCCACCTCAATTAGTTTCTTATTACAGCATACGCCGTTTAGTAAAAAACACAGTGGGCTAATTATGAGGATGATCATCAAAAAATTTGAAAAGGCCATCAAGGTGTGCAACTCAATGGCCTCAATATGATTCTATATGCTTAACAGACTACTTATTACCTAAATAACCAATATCGCTATTTAGGTGATATTCGAAATTTACCTACTCCTCGAAATATGATGAGGATTAGCTAGCTTTCTTTTTTTGCTCTTGCTGCAAACGGTACTGAACTAAATCTTCAATCGTCACAACGGTTAAACCATGCTGCCTACCAAAGACGACAACATCTGGTGTACGTGCCATAGAACCATCGTCATTAGTTAACTCACACAGAACACCCGCGGGTTTGAAACCAGCCATAGTGGCTAAGTCAATAGATGCTTCTGTATGACCACGGCGAGTTAATACGCCGCCTTCTCGACCGCGTAATGGGAATACATGGCCTGGATGATTTAAGTCTGAAGGTACTGCTTTATCTGCAATTGCTGCGCGGATAGTTGTGATACGGTCTGCGGCAGAAACCCCAGTGGTAACCCCTTTGGCAGCTTCAATTGTTACAGTAAAACCGGTTTGATTTTGGCTTGTGTTATTTTCCACCATCATTGGCAGCTCAAGCTGCTTGCGACGTTCTTCAGTGATACAAAGGCAAACAATCCCACTGCTATAGCGAATGGTAAATGCCATTTGTTCTGTTGTCATAGTTTCTGCGGCAAACACTAAGTCCCCTTCATTCTCACGATCTTCATCGTCAAGAACAAGGACACCTTTACCTTGGCGCAGAGCCTCGATAGCGTTTTCAACACGTTCGATAGGATTACCGAATTCGGAAAGTAGCGTATGATCCATGGTAAAAAACCTCTTAAATAGTTATTAACTAGTTACCAGAATCAAGGCAGTCTTAGGAGTACGAGAAATGATGAATAAACAAATAGCCAAGATGGCTATCAACTCATTCAGGTATGCAGAACAATATTGTGCAACACCGCACAAACATGCAGATACAGTTAATTCTCTCCCATCCGGACTATAACCGTCGGCTCCAGATTCACACTGGATCTGCTGACCTTTACCACAAAATGATAAAGCGCTCGCGGGCTTCATGCGCGTTGCATGTTACCGCCGGTGGGGACTTACACCCCGCCCTGAGATAAACGCAATTAATATAACGCCAATAATTCAAGTGCGCAACGATGAAGATCAAAATTGGCGAACAACTCACACTTTTAGTCAAAAAACATGAATAAAAACTTAGCGTTATAAAGGTTAATTTCACTGCTCTATTTATTTTTCCATTCTCTGTGACTAAAAGAGAAAAGGGCATTATCACTTGGGGGTAGAGATTGTTTGTGTTTAGGGTCGCAGAAAGTGACCAACACAGTGATAGCTCTCAGTATGGCGTGGAAAAAGGTTTATTACCGCGACAAGAGGCATTACACTACTAATAATTATTTTTTGATTAATTAAGGACCCGCGAATGCTCGATCCGAAAAAACTGGAACAGGTGGCACGCCAAATCCAAGGTGCATTACCACAAGGCGTACGTGATCTAGGCGAAGACTTTGATAAAAAGCTGCGTTCTCTTTTACAGTCACAGCTCGGTAAACTGGATTTAGTCAGCCGAGAAGAATTTGATATTCAAACTCAAGTTTTATTACGCACCCGTGAAAAATTAGCCAAAATGGAACAGCGCGTCAGCGCATTAGAAGCCCATTTTAGCGAAGACAAAAACGAATAATCATTAAAAAACAAAAAAACCTCACTGGGTTTCAAACACCCAAGTGAGGTTTATCACTCGTAAATAATCAATTAGCTGGTTTTCATAATATTTTTAATGATATTGGTTGTTGAGATACCATCTTCAAAATTAAGCACTTTAACTTCACCTCCCGCAGCCCACACCTCAGCACTGCCCGCAATATCTTCTGGTTGATAATCACCACCCTTGACTAAGATATCCGGCAATACCTCTGCAATTAAGCGTTGTGGTGTATCTTCTTCGAAGGGAACCACCCAATCAACGGCGCCTAATGCTCCAAGTACTGCCATGCGTTGCTCTAATGGGTTTACAGGCCGAGTCTCCCCTTTTAAACGACGAGTAGATGCATCGCTATTTACTGCAACAATCAATCTATCACCTAATTTACGTGCATTTGCTAAATAAGATACATGCCCCGCATGTAAAATATCAAAGCAGCCATTGGTCATAACAACCCGTTCACCACGCTGCCTTGCGTTAGCAACTGCTTGTTTTAATTCGCTTTCGGTCATTACGCCAAAACCAGTATCCGCACGACCACGGATAGCATTTTCCAATTCAATTGGTGAAACGGTTGAAGTCCCTAATTTCCCGACTACAACACCTGCCGCAGCATTAGCGAGTGCGCACGCTTCATGTAACGGACGACCAGAAGCAATTGAAGCAGCTAATACCCCAATCACTGTGTCACCCGCCCCCGTGACATCAAACACTTCTTGCGCTTGGGTTGGTAAATGCAATGGGGCTTCATCACGACGAATTAAGCTCATCCCTTGCTCTGAACGAGTGATTAATAAAGCCGTTAGATCCAGAGATTGAAGCAACTTCATACCTTTTTCTTCAACATCTTGATTGTTCTTACAAGGCCCTACGATGGCCTCAAATTCTGACATATTTGGTGTCAGTAACGTGGCACCTCGATAACGCTCAAAGTTATTTCCTTTTGGGTCAATCAAGACAGGCACGCCTGCTTTATTTGCTAAAGCAATCATCTTTTCGACATGGGTTAAAGCCCCTTTTGCGTAGTCTGATAACACAAGCGCCCCAATATGCGGTAGCGCCTGTTCAATACGCTCTAACATCGGCTGAGCATCAACATTGTCAAAACCTTCTTCGAAATCAAGGCGGATCAATTGCTGATTACGCGATAATACACGCAATTTGGTGATCGTCGGATGCGTTGGGATCGCAACAAAATCACAACGTACTTGCACTGCATTTAAATTTTCAGTGAGTGCTTTCGCAGCATCATCAATACCCGTCAAGCCAACAAGACGGGAATTTGCGCCTAATGACGCAATATTCATAGCAACGTTAGCTGCACCACCAGGGCGCTCTTCTACCATGGTCACTTTAACTACAGGAACAGGGGCTTCAGGTGAAATTCGGTTTGCAGGACCATGCCAATAACGGTCTAACATCACATCACCCACTACTAGCACACCGGCTTGTTTATAATCCGGAAGAGTTACTTTCATCCTGCACTCCAGTTTTCAAAAAGTCTGATAATAATTTGCAACAATACTAGCATATTGCGCTGTTTAGCTAAATAAAATGCCGTAAACTGCTGTCAGTGTTTACTCACCTAACCATTTTTGCCAACTGACTAAAACTTGCTGGCGTTCTTCAGCAAACTGGCTGATGTTGACTCGGCTTGGCAATGACTGCAAGGCTAAATGGTGTAATTCATTACGCATTGTGACATAGGCATAAGTTAACGCCGCCGCTTCATCTTCTGACATAATGTTATATTGGGTCATTAGTTCGAAAATACGGACGTTATCCGACCAACGCGTCAATGCTGCATTTTGCGAAGCAAACCGTAAGACTAAATACTGAGCAATAAACTCAATATCGGTGATCCCTCCAGGGTCCGCTTTTAAATCAAATTCATCGTCTTGGTGGCTACCTAAGTGTTGGTGCATTTTCAATCGCATATCACGTACTTGCTGTTGCAAGACTTGTGGTTCCCTAGGCATACAAAGAGTTTCATGGCGAGTTAACGCGAATTGTTGCTGTAAATTAGCATCACCAAATACCATTCTAGCGCGTATTAATGCTTGATGTTCCCACGTCCAAGCATCATTTTTTTGGTAATCATCAAAAGATTGGATTGTGCTTACCAACATCCCTGACTCACCAGACGGCCTTAAGCGCGCATCAACTTCATATAAAACACCTGAAGCGGTTCTAGTACTAAATAGGTGAATAATGCATTGGGCAACACGTAAATAAAACTGCCGTGCATCAATGGAACGATCACCATTTGTGACCACATTTAATGGGCAGTCAAATAAGAAAACCAAGTCTAAGTCAGAGCTATAGCCTAATTCCCATCCCCCTAACTTCCCATAACCTAACACAGCAAAACCATATTGTTTTTTATCTTGCTGCGCTAAATGCGCAGGTTCGCCATAGCGCCTTACCATCTTTTGCCAAGCTTGATGAACAACCGCATCAATAATCGCTTCAGCTAAGTAAGTTAAGTGATCACTCACTTTCATGACTGGCAATACACCTGAAATATCTTCGGCTGCGATACGTAATAACTGTGCTTGCTTAAATTGGCGTAGCGCTTCGAGTTGCTGTTCCTCATCTTCTTCAGGAATTCGCATTAAATATTGGCGCAATTCATCACGATAAGCGGTTAATGGTAGGGGTTGATATAAAGATTGTGGGTCAAGTAGTTCATCCAGTAATAATGGGTGACGAGCAAGTTGTTCTGCTATCATCGGCGATGCTGCGCATAAGCGAATGACATGCGTCAAAACTTCATCAAATTCAAGCATTAGTTCAAGGTAAGTAGTACGGCTGACAATACTTAATAGTAATGGTGTCATCCGTTCGATCACCTGACCTGCATCGTCACGCTCACCAACTTTAGCTAATAATTTAGGCATTAAATCATCAAGCACATCACGCCCTCGAGGGCCAATGGTGCGCTTGTTAAGATCATGACGAAACATTAAAATGCCATGGATTATTTTTTGCGCGACATCTTCATTTTTAGATGGCAAATATGTCGCTAACTCTTCTTTCGATAACTCGCTTTGCCAAAGTGTAATATAAATCTCATTGAAGGTATCTGAACCTTCATCTTCATCGTCCTGACCGATTTGCTCGGCAAATATGAGATGGACGGCGGCCATTTTTTGGCTCAACACATGATAAAATGTTTGCCAATCGCTGTAACCCATTCCCCATGATAAACGCGCTTGGTTTAAATCATCATCAGGAAGTGTTTGAGTTTGTTGGTCATCAATACTTTGCAGTAAATTTTCGACTCTACGCAAAAAAAGGTAGCTATCTTGCAGAGTATCGACTTGATCGTCGGTTAATAGTGCTAATTCGCGTATACCTTGCAAAGTCGTAAATAAGGATTGCGACTGCAAAACAGGCTCTCGCCCTCCGCGAATAAGCTGAAAAACTTGTGAGATAAATTCAACTTCACGTATCCCCCCTGCACCTAATTTGATGTTATTCACCAACCCGCGACGCCGAACTTCCCGTTCAATCATATTTTTCATATTACGCAGCGATTGGATCACACTAAAATCAATATAGCGGCGATAGACAAAAGGACGCAAAAGCTTACGTAAACTTTGAGCATAATGAAGGCTGTCAGCCCCCATAATCCGAGCTTTGACCATCGCATAGCGTTCCCAATCTCGCCCTTGTTCTTGATAATAATCTTCAAGGGCTGAGAAACTGAAAACTAACGGGCCACTCTCACCAAATGGCCGCAAACGCATATCAACCCGATACACAAAACCCTGTGCGGTGACTTGGTCAAGTACCCGAATTAATTTTTGCCCTAAACGCGTAAAAAACTGTGCATTGTCTAGCTCTTTTCGGCCACCTTGGGTTACACCGTTTTCAGGATACGCAAAAATCAGGTCAATATCAGATGAAAAATTAAGTTCCCCGCCACCTAATTTACCCATGCCTAGCACTAATAATGGCTGCGGCTTTCCTTCAAGGTTACAAGGCGTTCCCCAAGATTGGCTATATTCCCGATACAGCCAATCCCTAGCAGCAACAACCAGTGTTTCTGCTAATACACTTAATTGATAAATTGTCTCTTTTTGGGTGCTTATCTCTAATATTTGCATCCATGCGCAACGCACTAACATATGATGACGAAATGTGCGTAACACCTGCATCAAATGCTCTTCCTCCGTGACGGGCAACATTTCTTGCGCTAACCATGTTGCGTAACTTTTCCATTCATCGGCTTTCGGAGGTTGAGAACGAATTTCAAGTAAAAAGCGCGAATGCGCTAAAACCTGCTGAAATACAAAATCACTGAACGTAAGCACTTGGGTTTCTTGCTCATTTAAGGGCAGTAACTCATGAGCTTGTTCGGCTATTTGACTTAAAACACGTTCACTTTGGGCTCGCAGCAAATTAGGAAAAGAGAGCATTTTATCAATACCTTATTGAGCTTCTTGATAAGTTAAAGCACTTAGCCATTGAATAAAGGCTAATTTGCACTTTAACCATTGGCTACTATAGCAAAAATCCTCAGCACTGATGGCTTCATTCGCAATATCTAAACGCAACTGTTCTAACGGCGTATCGTGCACAAAGTGAGGCGCAGAATTTTGATAATGAACTAAAAAGGCTTGCACAAAACGCAAAAACTCAGAAAAACCCTGCCGAGCATCACTTTCACCAGCTAACCAATATGCTTCGTGTTGCTGGCAAAGTAACTGCATATGAGTCAATGATTTTTCAATAGGTTGTTCTTCGTAATCAAATATGGCATCCGGCCGTGTTAATGGTGTAGTAGTCGGGTTAATCAATGAGTAACCTCGGGCTGCTTTGCTGACAGATGAGAGGTGAAGGCCATCAATATCGGCAATTTTTTTGGCTAGATTGAGTACGTCTGCGATAAAGCCTTTTTTAAGTTCCAATTCAAACTCTTGAATGGGTAGATCTTTTGCCCCAGCAGAAATCTCACCTTGGTCTAAAACAACCTCAATTTCACTATCTTCAAACGTGACAAGCCACTTTTCACGGGTAAAATTAGTACTAAAAAGTATACTAAGTTCAGATTGTAGCTGAGCGACATCCGTCCCTTCCGGCCAAATTTCCGTTGGAAATGCCGCTAAGTTAAGCTCTGGCGAATCAATATCAACATTAAATTCAGGGCGTTGATGTAGCCCACCAATTGCCTGCCCCGCTGTTTTAATCGTCATTTCGTAGCGACCATCACAACCGCGGATGCGTAACCCCATATCCCATTGACGCAATTGTCTTTTTTCTGTATCAAAATAGATATTGGTTAACTTAGTTGGCTCACTGTATTGGTGGGAAAGTGTAGAAATACACTGGCGAACAGCCTCGATTGCACACCCTTTTGCGGCTAATTTGAGTTCAACCTCTACGTGGCTCATACATATCCTTAATTGATTATTTCACTGCCATCATATTACCCCAATCAAGCCAAGCAGAGAAAAGAAACTATCTATAAATCAAAAATTCTACCTATTACATTTCTTTCAGAGAGTTATATTGTAAATGAGATAAAAAGAAGTGTAATTTAGACAGTTAGGATAGTTCTCATTATCCTTTAGAGCATGAATACATCGATGTTTAGAGTTTGCACCTACACACTTTACTTATTAGTATTCAATGAATATAAAATTCACTCACCACAAAAGACTGTAAATACCATGCGAAAAATTCCATTATTATTAATTTCACTCATGGGGCTAGGCCTTTCCTTAAATGCACACGCAGCAGAAAAACGTTATGTATCAGATGACCTATCAACTTACGTTCATAGTGGCCCTGGTACAAATTACCGCATTGTTGGCACACTTAATGCGGGAGAAACGGTTGAGCTGATCTCCACAGATAATAAATTTGCGCAAATCAAAGATCAAAAAGGCAGAACTGTTTGGCTACCTGTAGACCAATTAAGTAATACCCCAAGCATGAAAACGCGTATTCCTGAATTAGAGGCTGAAAATCAAAAACTACGTCAACAATTAGATAGCATTGACAATACATGGAATACCCGTACCGCAGAAATGCAACAAAAAGTGGCGGATAACGACAATATCGTTAACCAGCTAAAAGCTGAAAATGAAAAACTAAAAAATGAATTAATTAAATCAGGTAAAAAACTGGAAATAGCAGAGGTCAACTTGGATGATCGCCGCCGTGAGTTGATTTTACAATGGTTTATGTATGGTGGAGGCGTTGCTGGAGCGGGGTTAGTTTTTGGTTTGATTTTACCTCACATCATCCCTCGTCGTAAAAAACGTAATAATGGTTGGATGTAACAAAGGTCATTAATATGCAAGTTTATCTCGTTGGTGGCGCCGTGCGGGACCAACTCCTTGGTCTTCCTATTTCTGATAGGGATTTTGTGGTAGTTGGTACAACCCCAGAAGCTATGCTTGAGCAAGGTTTTCAACAAGTAGGGAAAGATTTCCCCGTTTTTTTGCATCCGAAAACTCATGAGGAATATGCGCTAGCCAGAACTGAGCGTAAAACCGGCGCTGGCTATACTGGCTTTAGTTGTTATAGCGCCCCGGATGTCACCATTGAAGATGACTTATTACGACGAGACCTAACCATTAATGCAATGGCACAAAGTGATTCTGGCGAAATTATTGACCCGTTTAACGGTATCAAAGACTTAGAAAACCGGTTATTACGTCATGTATCTAGTGCATTTTCAGAAGACCCGTTACGGGTATTGCGTGTAGCCCGTTTTGCTGCACGCTATTTCGAATATGGTTTCTCTATCGCACCTGAAACTTTAGCACTAATGCAATCTATGGCAGGAACGGGGGAATTAAGCCACCTAACCGCTGAACGTGTTTGGGCAGAAACAGAAAAAGCACTGAAATCAAGCTCACCCCAAGTTTATTTCGACGTATTGCGTCAATGCGGTGCACTTCACGTCCTTTTTCCGGAAATTGATGGCTTATTTGGTGTTCCCGCCCCCGAAAAATGGCATCCAGAAATTGATACAGGGGTTCATACCTTGATGGTCATGAAGGTTATCGCAACCTTATCTGATGATATCGATATTCGCTTTGCTGCGCTCTGCCATGATGTAGGTAAAGCATTAACGCCCCCTTCCGTTTGGCCCAGTCATCCTAATCATGGGGAAAATGGAGTCGTACTCATTGAAAAACTTTGTGATAGATTGAGGGTGCCTAGTAGCGCCCGTGATCTGGCTCGCCTTGCTGCTCGCTACCATGATAAAATTCATATTATCAATAAGCTACCTGCAAATGATTTAATTGCGGTTATGGACGGATTAGATAGTTGGCGCAAACCTGAACGAATTACGCAATTAAGTTTAATCAGTGAAGCCGATGCAAGAGGCAGATTAGGCCTTGAGCAACAAGCCTATCCACAAGGGGAATTTCTTAGACAAGCATTTGCCATTGCGCGTGCTGTTGAGGTCAAACCGATTATTGAACAGGGGTTTACAGGGCCGGAAATTCGCCAAGAACTAACACGGCAGCGTATTCAAGCTGTGCAAGATTGGCAGAAACAACAGCAAATAATGGTAATAGCTTAGTAAGCCATGGTCATACTGGCGGTATAACACCGCCAGTCGCCGTTTAAGCGGTTTTAATTCCCCTTTCGATTACTACCCCCACTTGGCGTGCGCGAGCGACTGCGCCCGGCTTAGCCACCCTGATTCGTACCCATGGGCTTTTAAACTGAGTCAATAAGAGCTGAGCGACTTCTTCAGCCACTCGCTCGACTAAACCAAATTTATTTTCCTCTACATAGCTGATAATGGCTTGGCTGACTTGTGCATAATCCAAGCAGTACTCAACATTATCGCTCATAGACGCGCGTTGGTTGTCCCATCCCATTTCGATATCGAGCACTAATTTTTGTTCAATATCTTGTTCCCAGTCATATACACCTATCGTGGTGATGACTGATAATTGTTCAATAAATACGATATCCATCACGTCATTTTCTCATTTATGTACTGAATTGATACCACTTCGGCAAAAATATGCGTATTATCCAAGGCTGAAGTGAATATATGGCCTTAACCGTTTTTGGAGTTAGCTATGAGTGCAACCGCGCTTGGCATGATAATCTTCGCCTATCTATGTGGATCAGTTTCGAGTGCGATACTGATCTGCCGTTTGGCGAGACTACCCGACCCCCGTCAACACGGCTCTGGTAACCCCGGTGCAACTAACGTATTACGTGTCGGTGGCAAAGCTGCCGCTGCTGCTGTTCTTATTTGCGATGTATTAAAAGGTATGGTCCCAGTTTGGCTTGCTTATTATTTAAATGTGCAACCATTCTATCTTGGGTTTGTCGCAATTGCAGCTTGCCTTGGGCATATTTATCCTGTTTTCTTCCATTTTAAAGGCGGGAAAGGCGTTGCTACCGCTTTTGGCTCAATTGCTGCTATTGGTTGGGACTTATCTGGGTTAGTCGCTGGTACATGGTTACTCACTGTACTGCTAAGCGGCTATTCCTCATTAGGGGCAATTGTGAGTGCGCTACTGGCACCATTTTACGTATGGTGGTTTAAGCCTGAATTTACTTTCCCTGTCGCAATGTTATCTTGCTTAGTCCTTGTGCGCCATCATGGCAACATACAACGTCTTTGGCGCGGTCAAGAAAGCCGGATTTGGCAAAAACTAAAAAATAAAAAGCAAAAAACCAATAAAGAAATTGCCCAAGAAGCCAAAGAACAAGAACTCGACGATTAATCCCCCCTCTTTTCTATCATGATAAAAACGAGCTGAAAATTCAGCTCTTTTTTTATCGTTTCATTTTCATCACAGACTGCCTAAAACACCGAATAATAACAGCAGGGTTATATCTCACCTTAAAACTGTACTGGCAGCAATTTGTGCTGCGTTACATTTTTGCCATAACTAGCGCACACTTTTAATAAAAAGTTAATTTATTGCAAATTTATTACTAAGGAATATTTAAAAAGTGTCGACTATATAAAAGCAAAATTAAACAATAATAATGGTATTTATATGAGCAGAACCCCTTATATCACTCAAAATGAACATATGTTAGACGAAAACATCACGTTAATGACTACTAGCGATTTACAAGGCAACATTGTTAGTGCTAATGATTTTTTTGTGCAAGTCAGTGGCTATGAATTAGATGAATTATTAACACGTCCTCACAATATTATTCGTCATCCCGATATGCCTAAAGAAGCTTTTGCTGATATGTGGGCCACATTAAAAAAAGGAGAACCTTGGACCGGCATTGTCAAAAACCGACGTAAAAATGGCGATCACTACTGGGTTAGAGCCAATATCGTCCCGATTAAACGTCAAGGCAAAATTACAGGTTATATGTCGATCCGAACACGCGCGACTCGCCAAGAAATTGCGACTGTTGAACCGCTCTATGCCGCAATGAATCGAAATAAATGTCAGCGTAAAATAGTTAAGGGGCTTGTGCTTTCCAAAAAAATGCCGTTTCACTTCTCCACTTTTTCTACACGTTGGCGCATTCGATTAACCATGAGTTTACTATTGATATTTTGGCTAGTCATGGCGAGCTTAGCTGGGTTACAAGCGCTGCCATTTACCATCGCCAGTGCTTGTACACTTATTACGCTAATTATTGGCAATATTGCCTTTGAAAGAATGCTCGCTAAACCACTGGAAAACATTGCGACACAGGCTTTAAGTATTGCTCGAGGCGAACGCCATAGCATTCACCATATGCAACGTACCGATGAAATAGGGCTGGTTTTACGCTCAATCGGCCAATTGGGGCTAATATGTCGCTGGTTAATCAAAGATGTCTCTGCACAAGTGGATAGTGTACGAAAAGGCAGTGAATCTTTAGTTTCCGATTGCCATGAGCTAGATACCCATACCCAGCAAACAGTCGGTTATATGCAACAAACTGTTGCTACTATGAACCAAATGGCAGTTTCCGTAAAAATGAATGCAGACAACACGGTTCAAGTTGATCAGCTTTCTAATGCAACCAGCGAAACCGCAGTTAGCGGTGGCGCGATGATGGAAGCTGTTGTTGATACCATGGATGAAATTGTCCGCAGTACAAGTAAAATTAATTCAATCACCGATGTCATCAAAGATATCGCTTTTCAAACCAACATATTAGCACTAAATGCCGCTGTAGAAGCCGCTCGTGCAGGTGAGCAAGGCAAAGGCTTTGCTGTGGTTGCTAATGAAGTACGTAGCCTAGCAAGCCGCAGTGCTAGCGCAGTGAATGATATTCGTGAACTCATTAACGATTGCGAAAAGAAAGTTAACTCAGGGAAAGAACAAGTGCACACCGCTGGTGACACGATGAAAGATATCGTCGACCAGATACAAAATGTCACTCAATTAATTACGCATATTAGCCAAGCCACTTCTGAACAAGCCGCTGGCATTGCTGACATTACACAAGCCGTTAGTGAACTAGAAACCATTACGCAGCAAAGCACATTGTTAGTTGAACAAAGCACAGAAACGTCGAACATGGTCAAAGGGCGTTCAATTCGATTAGAAGAAGCGGTTACTGTCTTACATTGATATTTGAGGGATAACAAATGGGCTGCACAGCAGCCCTAATATTATTTTTCTAGCGGAGGTAGTTCAGCAAGTGGCCAACGTGGGCGCACTGTAATACCTAACCCTGTGCTTGCCCCCCCTTTCAAGCGGATAAGACCGGCTAGTGCAATCATCGCGCCGTTATCGGTGCAAAACTCAGGACGTGCATAAAACACTTCGCCCCCACGCTGCTTCAAGACCTCGTCCATTTTTGCTCTTAACGCTCGGTTGGCACTCACCCCACCGGCCATCACTAAACGTTTGAACCCCGTTTGCTCCAGCGCGCGTTTGCATTTGATTGCGAGAGTGTCGACTACCGCATCTTCAAAAGCCCTAGCAATATCAGCTCGGGTTTGGTCGTCATCCGAATTTTCACGGATCGTATTTGCTGCAAAGGTCTTTAAACCTGAAAAGCTGAAATCAAGCCCAGGCCTATCCGTCATTGGTCTTGGAAACACAAAACGCCCTGCGGTTCCTTGTTGTGCCATACGAGATAAAACGGGGCCACCAGGATAGTCTAAACCTAGTAATTTAGCTGTTTTATCAAACGCTTCACCTGCTGCATCATCAATAGATTCACCAAGAAGCGCATATTCACCGACCCCTGTCACGCTTATTAATTGGGTATGCCCACCAGAAACAAGGAGTGCTACAAAGGGAAATTCTGGGCTTTTTTCTTCTAGCATTGGCGCTAGCAAATGGCCTTCCATATGATGAACGGCTACCGCAGGCACATTCCATGCAAAAGCCAATGACCGGCCAACCGTTGCCCCCACCATTAAAGCACCAACCAGCCCTGGTCCAGCAGTATAAGCTACCGCATCGATATCTTCACGAGTCAGGTTAGCTTCTTTCAGCGCGGCCTGAATCAGAGGGACTGTTTTACGGATATGATCACGGGAAGCCAACTCCGGTACTACGCCACCATAATCGGCATGCACTTTAATTTGGCTGTATAATTGATTAGCCATTAGGCCAAGCTCATCATCATAGATTGCGATACCAGTTTCATCGCAAGAGGTTTCGATACCTAAAACACGCATTGCACTACCCTTGTTTATTGCATGACCGCAAGTCTATCACTATTTTCGCTCAATCGCGTAATTAATGTTGTCAAAAGGCTGACTTTCATTGCTGTATAGTCTATAATCAGCCCCCTGTAATAAAAATTTCGTGTGGCTAATTCTCATTATTATCTGGTTTTGTTTACTTTTTCATCGAACAAGCAACAAATCAGGTGATCTTGTGTGATTCAATTTTATACGGCACTTTACAAACCCGTACTCATTGAAGTAAAATTCCGCACCATTTTAAATGAAGGCTGGTGAATCAATACCAGCAACAAACCGATTTCTATTGAGGTGAGAGGCACATGCCGGTAATTAAAGTACGTGAAAACGAGCCATTCGACGTTGCACTACGTCGTTTCAAACGTTCCTGTGAAAAAGCAGGGGTTTTAGCTGAAGTTCGTCGTCGTGAATTCTATGAAAAACCAACGACTGAACGTAAACGCGCTAAAGCATCTGCTGTAAAGCGTCACGCTAAGAAACTGGCTCGCGAAAACGCACGCCGTACTCGTCTGTACTAGTTGATTGCGGTGAAAACCGCATTCATAAGTAGACGATAGCTAATACAAAACTTTAGTTTCTCTCGTAGTCACTCAGTTTCGTAGTAGTAAATAGCTAAGCAGTTAAAGGCCGTGCTTTCCTCAAGGAAGCGCGGCTTATTATCGTTCATCAACAGGCGAAAAAGAGGCTTATGGCTGGACGAATTCCGCGTTCATTTATCAATGACTTGTTAGCAAGAACAGACATCATTGATTTAGTCGATGCAAAAGTCCCGTTAAAAAAACAGGGTAAAAATCATCACGCTTGTTGTCCGTTCCATAATGAGAAAACCCCTTCTTTTACTGTTAACAGTGAAAGGCAGTTTTATTATTGTTTTGGTTGTGGAGCCCACGGCAACGCTATCGATTTTTTAATGAATTATGACAAACTTGATTTTGTCGAAGCAATTGAAGAACTATCAGCACTGCATGGTCTTGATGTACCTTATGAAAAAGGGACTGGAGCAAGCCAAATAGAACTACATCAACGGCAAAACCTGTATCAGTTGATGGAGAAAATTAATCAATTTTACTGCGCTGCCTTAAATCATCCCTCGGCTAGTAAAGCCATAGATTATTTAAGCCAACGTGGTTTAAGTGCCGAAATTATTGAGCATTTTTCAATTGGTTTCGCCCCTGCGGGGTGGGATAATTTACTCAAGAAATTCGCAGTAAACCCAGAAAGTCGCAAACAGCTTGATGATGCAGGCATGTTAGTGACCAATGATAACGGTCGAATCTATGACCGCTTTAGAGAGCGGGTCATGTTCCCAATTAGGGATAGGCGCGGTCGAGTGATTGCATTTGGTGGGCGGGTTTTAGGGGATGCATTACCTAAATACTTAAACTCCCCCGAAACAGATATTTTCCATAAAGGCCGTCAGTTATTTGGCCTATATGAAGCGACACAAAATAATAATGAATTAGCTAAGTTGTTGGTTGTTGAAGGTTATATGGATGTTGTTGCCCTTGCCCAGTATGATATCCGCTACGCGGTTGCCTCATTGGGAACATCGACAACATCAGAACATATTCAGCTACTTTATCGTTCTACAGATACTGTTATCTGCTGTTATGATGGAGACCGAGCTGGCCGAGAAGCTGCATGGCGGGCGCTGGAAACAGCTCTTCCTTATCTAACTGACGGCCGCCAACTTCGTTTTATGTTTTTACCCGATGGTGAAGACCCCGATTCATTAGTACGCAAAGAAGGTAAAGAGTCTTTTGAGCAACGCATGAAAGATGCTCAAACACTTTCTGCATTTTTATTTGATTCACTTGTGCCACAAGTTGACCTGAAAACTCAAGAAGGGAAAGCAAAATTTAGTAAACTTGCTATCCCATTGATTAAACAGATACCGGGCGAAACTCTGCGCCTTTATATGGCTCAAGAGCTAGGAAATTTTATTGGTATACCGGATATTTCTCAGGTTCTTGCTATGATTGATAGAGAGAGCAAAGAACCAGTTAACTATCAGGCACCAAAATTAAAACCAACCACAATGCGAATATTAATCGCGCTGTTGGTACAAAATCCGAACTTTTCGGAACTCGTTCCCTCATTGGAGGGAATTGCCCATATTCAAATGCCGGGGCTTTCTCTATTTCAGGAATTGGTTGATGTATGCCGTTCCACCCCCGGGATGACTACTGGGCAGTTGCTAGAGCGTTATCGTGATAATAAATTTTCGAAACAGCTTGAAAAACTAGCAACATGGAACGATATAGAAATAGAGGAGATAGCGGAAAATACCTTTATAGATGCCTTAAATCATCTATTTAATAGCGCTCTTGACGAACGTTTCGACTATTTAATAGCAAAAGAACGAACTGAAGGGCTGACCCCAGAAGAGCGCGAAGAAGTCCGCTTAATCACTCTCTCAAGAGTGAAAACATAATATAACCAAGACAGAATTAATATTTAAAACGGCTTAAGTGCCGATAAACACAAGGCAGATGCCTGTAAAACGCTACGAAAAATAAAGGGCGTAGCGAAATAATAAATGTTCCCTTTGTATGTTCTTGTTGGCCGAATGTTTCGCCGACCGACACCAATCTAAATACTCAGAAGTGTGGATACCGTCTTATGGAGCAAAACCCGCAGTCGCAGCTTAAGCTACTCGTAACCAAGGGTAAAGAGCAAGGTTACTTAACCTATGCCGAGGTCAACGACCATCTGCCGGAAGATATCGTCGATTCAGATCAAATCGAAGATATCATTCAGATGATTAATGACATGGGCATCCAGGTCATGGAAGAAGCACCTGATGCCGATGATTTAATTTTGGCTGAGAATACTTCCGATACTGATGAAGATGCAGCAGAAGCCGCTGCACAAGTGCTGTCCAGTGTTGAAAGTGAAATTGGCCGTACAACTGACCCAGTGCGCATGTATATGCGTGAAATGGGGACTGTCGAGCTTCTCACCAGAGAAGGCGAAATCGACATCGCAAAACGTATTGAAGATGGGATTAATCAGGTTCAGTGCTCTGTGGCTGAATATCCTGAAGCTATCACTTATCTTCTTGAGCAATACGACCGCGTTGAAGCAGGTGAAAGTCGTTTATCTGACTTAATCACTGGCTTTGTTGACCCTAATGCGGAAGAAGACCTCGCACCAACAGCAACACATGTTGGTTCTGAATTGCCACAAGAAGAATTAGATAAAGACGAAGAAGACGAAGAAGAGGAAGAGGAAGAAGAAGAGGACGATAACAGCATCGACCCTGAATTAGCTCGCCAAAAATTCTCTGACCTTCGTGAGCAATACGAAAAAACGCGTCAACATATTAAGCAATATGGTCGTAGTGATGCGAAAACAGCGGCAGCCATTGAACAGCTTTCAGAGGTGTTCAAAGAATTCCGCTTAGTACCAAAACAATTTGACTACTTAGTCAATAACATGCGTGAAATGATGGATAGAGTTCGTACTCAAGAACGTACCATCATGAAACTGTGTGTTGAACAATGCAAAATGCCAAAGAAAAACTTCATCACTTTATTCAGCGGCAATGAAACAAGTGAGACTTGGTTAACCGCTGCAAAAGCGATGAACAAACCTTGGTCTGAAAAACTGATTGAAGTTGAAGAAGAAATTCTGCGTTGTTTACAAAGATTGCGTCATATTGAAGAAGAAACAGGCCTGACGATTGAACAGGTGAAAGATATCAACCGTCGTATGTCTATCGGTGAGGCAAAAGCGCGCCGTGCGAAAAAAGAGATGGTTGAAGCGAACTTGCGTTTGGTTATTTCTATCGCGAAGAAATATACCAACCGTGGCTTGCAGTTCCTTGACCTCATTCAAGAAGGTAACATCGGTCTGATGAAAGCCGTTGATAAGTTTGAATATCGCCGTGGTTATAAGTTCTCAACTTATGCAACTTGGTGGATACGTCAGGCTATCACGCGTTCAATCGCTGACCAAGCACGTACTATCCGTATCCCGGTTCATATGATTGAAACTATCAATAAACTGAACCGTATCTCTCGTCAAATGCTGCAAGAAATGGGCCGTGAGCCATCGCCAGAAGAACTGGCAGAACGCATGCTAATGCCGGAAGATAAAATTCGTAAAGTCCTGAAGATTGCTAAAGAGCCAATCTCAATGGAAACGCCTATCGGTGATGATGAAGATTCACATTTAGGTGATTTTATTGAAGATACCACTTTAGAACTGCCTTTAGACTCTGCGACATCGGAAAGCTTACGCTCTGCAACTCATGAAGTATTAGCAGGTTTAACTGCTCGTGAAGCGAAAGTTCTACGTATGCGTTTTGGTATCGATATGAATACCGATCACACCCTTGAGGAAGTCGGTAAACAGTTTGACGTTACCCGTGAGCGTATTCGTCAGATTGAAGCAAAAGCATTACGTAAATTACGTCATCCAAGCCGCTCAGAAGTGCTACGCAGCTTCCTTGATGAATAATTTATTATTTAACACCTGCTTCGGCAGGTGTTTTTTTATGCATACTAATTCACCATAAAACTATTTAGCCCACCTCACTTTTACCATTAGGCATAATGTTGCCAGAATAGCCATTGCTCCGCCTAACATCGCCAAATTAAAACCGGACACAAAGGCTGACCGAGTAATTTGCTCAATAAACAAAGATGGAACGCGAGAGGAAGTTTGAATCAACTGTTCGATTTCCTGTACCGATAGGATACCAACTAGCCTGTCATCATGGCGTAATTTACCAATGGCATGCTGGGTCATTAATGTCCCTAACAAAGCAATTCCTAACGTCATACCAGTTTGCCGCAATGCATTCATAACCGCGGATGCAATTCCCGAATAGGCTTTTTCAACACTAGCCATCACTAATGCACCAATTGCAGGCGTCGACATTCCCATCCCTGCACCTAATATAAATAATATCACCGCAATCGGAGGATAGGCTGTTTCAGAATTAACACGCGTGAATAATAAGGAAGCGAAAGCAATAAAAATAAAGCCTAGGATCATCAGATTTCTGACGCTCATATAGCGCGAGAGTTTACTAAATGAGAATGAAAAAATAGCCATAGCAATAAACTCTGGCGCCATTCTTATCCCCGCATCAAACGCTCCCCACCCCTGTCCTTTTTGTAAAAATAGGGCGATAAAAAATACATTGCTATAAGTCGCAAAACCGAGCGCAAAAGAAGCCATATTATATTGAAAGAAAAAAGGGTTCTGTTTGAATAGAAAAATCGGCAATAATGGCCTCTCTATGCGACGTTCAACATAGATAAACCCGATACTCGCTATTACTGAGATAATTAATCCGCTAAGTGTTATATAATTTCCCCAGCCTTGCTCACCAGCTTCTATCAAAGCAAAAGTTAATCCACCTAAAGCCACAATGCTCAAACTTTGCCCTATTGGGTCTAATGCAGCTTTGTCAGGGTCAGCACTTTCTTGAATACCTAACCAGCCTAATAATAATGTCAGCAACCCGATTGGAATATTGATCCAAAAGATCGTTGTCCAATTGAAGCTATCAACTAAAAAACCACCTAAAATTGGGCCAATGATCAGAGACAGTGCACTCACTGCTGACCAAATGCCAATAATTCTTATCCGTTCAATATCATTGGTAAATGCTTGGGAAATTATAGAAAGAGCCCCGGGAATTAACGCAGCGGCTGCTATCCCTTGTATTGCCCTACCTGTAATCAATATTTCAGGGGATGTTGACAATGCACAGATAGCCGAGCCTAAAGTAAAAATGACAATACCTATTAACCATACTTTCTTTCGCCCATAACGATCACTTATTGGCCCTACAGAAAGAAGTAATGCCGATAAACATAGTGCATAAGCATCAATAACCCATTGTAGCATCGACATGCTCACGTTTAATTCACGCCCAATAGCTGGTAATGCAACATTCACGATACTGATATCTAGCGTTGCCATAAAGGTGCCTAAACAAACTGCTAAGATCAAAAAAAGCCGTCTCATTTTATTTTCCTCGTCCCGATCATGGCAACATGATAATACTCGACCGACCGACGGTCAATCAAAATGAGAACAAATATCATTTGAATGTTTTTATCTTTTTTACTTATAAAAAACGACCTTAAGGTCGTTTGATGTGAACATGAGTTTTAATCTTTATGCTACTGGTGTTTCATGAAGATAAACCCAATAGCATTTCTCTGCTTCAACTCTAATACATGCAGTTGAAATTCTTAATGTTTCAACCCCATCATTAAGCTGTTTTTCTTGATATTGCACCCAGCAATACTGGTTATCTTCGTGTAACGGAAGCATATTAAGGCACCTTGTACTAAATGAAGTTTTGTTGCCTATATTACTGCTAAATAATGTGTTCACTTTATCAAGCCCAATACTTTGCCCTTGAATTGTGACCATTTTAAAGTTGTCATCAAAACTGGCTAATAGAGGGGCTAAACTTTTATCGTCATCACGGCCAGTAAATACATTTTCAATTAAAGTATGCAGGTCAACCACGCTTTGCAGCGCTTTTTTCATTGTTTCGCTCATTTATTTTTCCTTTATGACTGAAATTAACGAGAATAGCCCAAGTATTGAAGCAATTAAAAATGTATATTGGTAACGTAGTAAATCACTAGAAAAAGTAGTTAAACTAAATATAGAAATTAATACCACCGCCCCAACACTAAACGCCACTTGGCGATTAATATTCCATAACACACTGCCTTGTAGTAAATCTTTATCTTTAAAGTCCATCAATGAGCTAATTTGTGCGGTATTCGTGCATAAACCTCCACCTGTTCCCATTAATAGATAAGCAATAACAAGTAAGCTTAATTGATCTAAATTCGATACCCAGTAGAGAAAAAATATTCCCAAACTGTGTAGTAAAATTCCAATAACAAATAACTGCTTTTTCCCGATACGCTGATACAGTTTCCCGCCACTAGTCATTGAAACTAAAGCGCCTACAGCATACAGCACCATAAATAGCCCTGTCTGCCCCGCACTAAACCCAAGGTTCACTTGTAAGTTAAATATATTCAGTAAATTTACGCCTGTAAAAACCCCCGGTACTGCATAATAAACAATAAAAGCAGTACGTAGGTTCGCATTCTTTAATAACTGAAAATTTAGAATAGGTTCACGGCATTTCTTTGCGTATTGTAGGTAAAAAATAAATACTAATACTGAAACCGTAAAGCTCAATATGGCTAATGAAATACTGTGATAATCGTTGTAGAACGAAAATGACAATAATAAACATAATAAACTGATACTCACCATTAATAGACCTAAAATATCAGGTTTTTCTCTGGTTTTCTTACTCTCATTTTTTACCCATATCCAAGCAAGAAATGCAGTTAATAATGAAAAAGGAAGATTCGAATAAAAAATCCAATTCCACGATAAAGAATCAATAATTAAGCCACCTATTGCAGGTGAAAATGCAGGTGCTATTAACGCAACCGTCATTATCAAGGTAGAGATCCGTTGGCGATCATTATTTGGAAATAATGCAAAAACTAATGCCTGACCGACCGGTATTAATAATCCCCCTGCCATTCCTTGCGTAAAACGCCAAAAAATTAATTGATAAATTGATCCACTCGCCCCACTTAACCACACAGCTAAAGAAAAAAGCAGCATTGAATAACACAATAATTTTCGGTGACCTAGCCTACCCGCAAGCCACAAACTCATTGGCATCACCAAAACGAGTCCTAAAATATAAGCATTTGCTACCCAAGCCACCTGAGATTGGCTGGCTGAAAATGAAAATGCGATATCAGGTAAGGCAATAGCCGACATAAAAATGTTAATACAATCAATAAAGAAACCAAGTAAAAAGACTGTCGCTATTTTGTATCGATAAGTCATACACTTCCTCCGGTGGCAAAGAATAGAGTTAGGGTCTTTCTTTGTCGATGCAAAGGAAGTAAAATCATTGTTTAATAAAAACAAACAATCGACTCTATTATGCAAAAAAATTTCAAGCAGATTATTAGCTTTCTACAAGTGGTTGATTCCGGTTCATTCACTAAAGCCGCAGATATTTTAGGGCTAAGCCGTTCTATGGTTAGTGTCGATATCAAGCAATTAGAAGCTCAGCTTAATGTCAGCTTGTTAACACGAAATACACGAAATATTGCATTAACAGAGGTGGGAAAACATTTTTATGACGACTTTAAACGTATTCAAAGCCAAATAGATGAAGCTTTCGAAAGAAGCCAAAATTTAGGCACTAATATTGCGGGTCTACTGCGTTTTTCATCAACGAGTGAATTTGGCCAACGTTTTATTTTACCGCTACTCCCTGAGTTTTGCCGTCTTTATCCTAAACTAAGGTTACAATATTCATTTAACTCATCCTTAGACGACCTCATCACAGAAAAACTCGATTTATCCATTCGATTAGGTAATTTAAAAAACTCATCCCTTAAAATGAAAAAATTAGGTGAATATGAGATTTTCTTAGTCGCCACCTCTGAATTTCTAAAAAAATATCCGATCAAACAACTTACGGATTTAGCCAATGTTCCATGGATTAACCATGCATTATTAAACTGGCAAGATCCTCAATATTTTTTACAGAATTCAAAAAATGAAAAATATTACTTACCTTTAATTAAAAATCAGTATGAGTCTAATTCTGCAGCTGTTATTCACCATATGGTGTTAGCTTCTTTAGGTATCGCAATATGCCCTGCTTGGATGGTTGATGATGACTTACAGCATGGTCGTTTAGTCCATGTATTACCCGAATACCGCTTACCGAAACAAAATATTCAATTACTTTATCCAAATACTTTTGTTTTACCTGCTAAGACACGGGCATTTATCGATTTTTTAGCCGATAAATTAGCCGTAAATAAATAAAAGTATAAAGATCGATTCGATATTTCGAAAATATAGTTTCTAATCTACCACAGTATCAAAACTCATTTTTCTGGTTGGTAATAGCTATTATGCCCTCCATGGCATAATAGTTTGCTTTATTTCTTAGATGCTAAATAATCTTGCAGAGTGCCTTCCGGTTTTTTCTTACAAAACTCAACAATTTGAGGGACTTCAGCAACACTTTGCTCTGTTAACGCAACATAATCTCCACCTTTAAATTGCGTTTCTTGGTTTGTTACCCATAACGCAACAGGTGCCCAGCTTTGAGGGTCTAAATTAATAAATTGCTGACAAGTCATATTTTCAGGTGTAACTGTATTGTTGTCTGCTGCCATTGAGTTAAATGAAATTGTAGACACTGCAAATAATACGCTAGATATAATAACCTTTCTCATTTTGAACTCCTTTAAAAAATTTAAAATACAGAATTATGTGGCAAGGTATTATTAGCATATTATTTATGAAAATTACATATTCTAATTTTGATAGTTAAAATAATACTGGATTAAAAATTCAAACAATAAATAATAAAAACAAATAATCACGAAGGTAAATCTTAATTAGAGCATCTGTATAAGATTTATTTTTTATAAAAAAGCCACTTATAAAAAGTGGCTATAATATTGCATTATGCTGTTTTTACCTCCATTTCCGCGGGGTCTTTAATAGGTTCGTTTACAAAGAAGAAATAAACCAATGAAGCAAGAAATGCGACAGTTGCACAAACCACAAGCGCTAAAGTGAATGAATGGGTTTGGTCAATAATAATACCGGTAATAATCGGAGCAAATGACCCCCCAATAAAACCACCGAAGTTTTGAATGCCGCTTACAGAGGTGATTAAGCGAGAAGGAACTGAAACTAAAATCAGTCCCCAAGCAGAAGTCCCTGCAAAGTGAATAGAAAACAATGCCATACTAATACAAGCAACTGCAGAGAATGTGCTGTCTGTATAAGCCGCTGGCAATGTAAAGATTGCCGCAAATAATAACCCTAAGCAGATCATCCATTTACGACTTTTCATTTTATCTGCGCCGCGTTTCACAACATAATCTGCAACAACGCCATTAATTAACATTCCCAACGCACCAAATAAAAATGGTATGGCAGCTACCCACCCAGTTTTCTCTAAACTTAAACCACGAGAATTCTCAAGGTACGCTGGCAACCATGTTAGGTATAACCAGACCATATAGCCAACACCATTAAACCCAATAATCATGCCCCATAAAGAACGCTGTTTAAATAATGATGCCCATTCCTTAAAAGAGACTTTATTAGTGGATGACGGCGGTGCTCCATCATTTAAATATGCTAATTCATCGTCTGTTAGTTCTAATTGTTCACGATTACGATAGAAAATAAACCATAGAATTGAAAGAATAATACCGCTAATACCAATAATGATAAACATCGTACGCCAGCCAAATGCTAACATTAACGCAATTAATAATGGTGGTGCTAATGCTTGAGCCAATGTTGAGGACATATTAACAATCCCCATAGGTAAACCTCGCTCACGGATGTTATACCAATCATTAACAACTTTAACGCCTGTCGGTAAGTGAGGAGCCTCACCAATTCCTAAAATAACTCGGGCGATAATTAAATGAGTAAATGAAGATAATAACCCTGTTACTGTTTGAGCTAATGACCATAAAAATAGCCCAAAGCCATAAATCTTTTTAACGCCAAAGCGCTCCATAACCATACCAATAGGTAATTGGCATAAAGCATAACCAAATGAGAATACAGATAATAACAACCCCATTTGTGTCGCACTAAACCCTAATTCTTTACTTATGGTTGAGTTAGCAATTGAAAGTGATGCCCTATCTAAAAAATTAATAATACCTGCTATCAGCAAGAATGTGAGCGCAATGAACTGCCAGCGCTTTAGTCTTTTACTCGCGTGTAGTGACATAGTTAAGTACCTTTAAGACGTAACAGGACCCTGCGGAATAATATTCACTCCGCAGCTTTATTTTATTAATAATCTTTAATTTTTTATCTATTACTTATGATTTTAATTTTACTATTAGTTCTATTTCCACCGGTGTATTAAAAGGCAGTGTGTTAGTACCTATAGCTGAACGCGCGTGCTTTCCTTTTTCTCCAAGTATTTCAATTAAAAAATCTGAAGCCCCATTCATAACTTGTGGCTGGTTTTTAAAGTCATCTGTACTTTGTACAAACCCGAGTAATTTAATGCACTCATCAATTTTATCTAGATCACCTAAATAAGCTTTAAGTGTCGAAAGTATATTGATAATACATTGTTTAGCCGCTTCCTTTCCTTCTTCTACCGAAAGCTCCTTTCCTAGTGTTCCTGTATAGAGTAATTCACCATCTTTTTGGCAATCATGCCCTGATGTATAAAGTAAATCACCATATTGCTTAATTGAAACATATGAAAATTTAGGAGCCCCTGGTGTAGCTAATTTAATTCCCTTTTCTTCTAATTTTTTTTCAATATTCATTGGTTATTCCTATTTATTTAGCAATGTATTTGCCATGTCATAATAAATTTCTGCTGCGAGGTATAACTCACTTATTTCAACAAACTCATCCTTCACATGCGCTTGAGCTAACCCCCCGGGCCCCATAATTAATGTTGGGATTTTGCTAGTAACAGAGAAAAAAGGCGCTTCACATGTTGCTTCAAATATCTGAGGTTGTGATGTTTTCTCTGTAAAACGGCTTACTGTTTCTAAGGCCACCTGAGTAAGTTCATGGCCAACAGGAATATCTGAAGCAGGAATAAATAAGTAATTATCTAAGTGATATTCAATTTCTTCGCCTTGGTTATATTCAGCTATTACCTGGTGAATTTTTTGCTCAATATCTTGTTTATCTTCCCCAGGAACTAAACGCCTATCAATTTCAATATCACAATGTTGAGGAACAATATTTGGAGCTGTACCACCATTAATAGTGGTAATAATCATGGAAGCATTGCCTAATAATTGATGCTCTATTTCTTCAACAGAAGAACGATGCAGCTCTAATGCCGGTAATATTTTTGCCATTTTGGATATTGCACTATCTGGGTAACGGGTTTTTGCTGCATGCCCTGCTGTTCCTTTTGTACTCAGGTTATAACGGCTTACCCCTTTGTGTGCAATACAAACATCAAGGGAAGTAGGCTCACCAATAATGGCATAATCAGCACTGATTCCATCTTTAATATAGTGCAACATTCCCAGATTAATTCGTTCTTCATCAACGTTAAAAACTAATGTTAAATCCCCTGAAAATGTATCTTGATTACGCTTTAATAACGTCGCCGCATACATCATAGCGGCAACCCCTGATTTCATATCTGCAGCACCACGACCAAATACTTTTCCATCTTTAATCACTGGGTCAAAAGGTTCAGTACTCCAACCACAACCGCAAGGAACCACATCAATATGCCCATTAAATAAAAGATGTTTTCCTTTCCCTGTTCCTTTTAAATAAGCAATCACATTTGGTCGACCTGAAGCAACCTCTTGCATTTCAACATCAATATTTTCTTTTTTAAAATAACGATATATATATTCAGCAACTTGTTGCTCCTCCCCTGGAGGATTTTCTGATTTATGCCGAATTAAGGCACAAAGAAGCTCTAGCAACTCATTTTGTTGCTGTTTATTTAATTTATACATTTTATTCTCCGATAATTAATATCGTGCGTCTGGTATAATGATATGGTCTATTTCATTATTATTTAATGCGTATATTTTATTAGTTAAATTCGGAATAACACAGCTATGGTTGGGAATAATATTTAATACATCACCAATATTTAGTTTTATTTTTTCAGGATCATAACGGAGATAACCATGTTCTTCATTTAACTTAACCAGTTTGATATTTGGTTCTTCAACAATATAACCAAATCCTGATTCAGCAGATTGGTCTGATGTTAATGTTTTAGTCCCTGCATCCACAGTCGCATACCCAGCAATTGGAATACTTACCACTGTCGTTCTAATCGTTAAGGCACAATCTATTGGCGTATAAATACCACCATAGATTGCATTCATATCCCCAAAAATAAAATTGCCCGCACGGGACTCCGTAATACCCTTTAATTCATCTGCATAAAAGGATGAAAGTGTTGAGCCTCCTGATGTACGTTGTACCTTAATGCCAATATTCGCTAAACGTTGCTGGCAAGATAATAAAAGATCGGCTTCTGCTTTAGCTGCTTTACGTATTTCAGGTTCAGTTCGATATTGGTATATTGTCCCTGCATAAGTAAATACACCAATAATTTTTAAGTTAGGTAGCTCTTGCACATTAAGAGCAAATTGCTCTAAATCGTCTAATTGAATACCTTCTCGGTGAGCGCCATAATCAACTGCAATATATATTTCAATTATTTGGTTTTCATTCACTGCTGCCGTTGATAATTGCTTAGCCCCTTGCAAACTATCAACAATCGTCCTTAAGTTAACTTGTTTAGCCAATGCGACAAATTGTTGGCATTTTTGTTCACCAATCATAGGATAGGCTAGGAGAATATGATTAATCCCCCCTTGTGCCATTACAGTAGCTTCCTGTAATGTCGCGCAAGTAATCCCTTTTGCGCCACATTCGATTTCGAATTTAGCCAACTCCACCGATTTATGTGTCTTAATATGTGGCCAATGTTCAATTCCCTGCTGAGTTAACCTGCCTGTCATGCCCCTGACATTTTTTTCAAGTTGCTGTAAGTCTAATGCAACATAAGGCGTTATTGGCATAAAAACCTCTCTTAATCTTCATTATTGTCATCCCCTTTTAATTCCGCTAAATAGGTATAAAGGGTATATTTGGAAATATTTAAAAACTCACAGATTTTCTCACCTGCTTTTTTAATTAAAAAAGCCCCACGGTCATCGAAAAATTTAATGGCATCCATTTTTTCTTTTTTAGCCATATTAATGACGGGCACTTTAATAACTTGCATACATTCTTGAATAAGATGATCTAAGATTTCATTTACATCAGTGACAAAAACTTCTTTAACTGTATCTTGCTCAATATTATTGCGTTGTGTAATACCTTGAATCGCCTTTTCTGCTGCAATAAATTCTGAAATATCTTGATTGATACAAAGTGCGCCTGACACTTTACCGTTTTCATCCCGTAAATAAATAGAGGTTGAGCGCAGCATTTTCCCATCTTTAGTTTGGGTAAAATAATTATATTTATCGCCATCGACATCTGTACCACGTAACACTTCAAGCCCTAAATTACTACTTGGATCACCAACCTTTCTTTTTGTCACATGACCGTTAATAATAGCCACGATACTACTTTCTAAACCTTTGCTATGGTCATGTAACACCACCTCACAGTTCTCTCCAAATTGGCCAGCAATGCCTTTCATTACAGCTAATAACATTTCAAAATTATCTTGAATTATTTTCATTTTTTACCAAACTTATTTTAAGCCTAACTAAATATTAGTTAGATCATGAAGGAGACTCAATCAAGATTTGAACAATTTGTGATCTATATCTTGATTATAGCTAACAAAAATTTTGCTACTATCATAATAACAATCATCATAGCATTTTATAAAACAATGAATGAGCCCGATATAACAAGGCTTAGAGGTATGTCACTTGATTTTATAATGATAAAAAATGACCAAACTTTTTGTTAGCTATCCTTGCTAACAAAAAGTCAGATGTGATGATAAGTTATAATGTAACCCAGAAAACGCCTTCCGAGCGCAATTGAGTAAACTGCTTTTGAAAATCCGTTAAGTTCTGCTCTGGGTTTAACTTAGTAAATATCTCAGGGTGCATAAATTTTGCCATTGCTTCAATAGCAAATATATTCATCGGGTTATTGTAAAAGTTGTGGTAAATCGCCATCACCCGTTTTTCTTTTACCGATGTTAATGAGGAGATGCCTTGCCTATCGACTAATACCACCAATTGCTTTTGTGCATCAGATTTATTTGCACGGTATCCTAAGCTGACTGCAATTGAACGGCGGTTAAAATTATGCCAATCCGCCCCTGTTAAGAGATAAAAATCAGGGTTTAATGTAATAATATTCTCAATGGAACTTTCTGCCCCTTTAGCTGGAAAGCTATCAGCAACGAGGTTATTTCCCCCCGCTAACGACGCCAAAACGCCATAGCCTGAACGACCATATAGCTGACAGCAGTTCTCTGCAAATAGCCCTGCATTCGCTTCAATTAACACGGAAGGAAACGGCTGAACCAACTGAGACTCTATCGCCTTTAATTTTTCTTGGTACAACGTTGCAAACTGCTCTGCTCTTTCTTGCGTACCTAACAATTGCCCTAATAATAAGATACTTTTCGGGGTGTTTTTCGCAATATCCATTCGAAAATCAATAAAAATAACCTTAATACCCGCGGCTTCTAATTGTGGTAAGAATTGGCTATCACGCATCGACCCATAATTAGCCTTATGCATAATCACGACTTCAGGCGCGAGTTCTATTAATTTCTCAATTTGGATGCCCGCTTCTCGTGTTTTTTTCAATGTTGGGATATTTTCGAGCTCAGGAACCGCCGCAAAATAAGCTTGTTTTAAGTCTGGCGCATATTGTGTTAATGAATCACTCCACCCCGAAATACGTGAAATGCCCTCCTTACCACCAGCAATATCAATTGGCAAAATATCGCGACCATCAACTAGAAATAATTTTTCAACCGGAAGATTTACCATCACCTCTCGGCCTTGTAGATCGGTGATCAGCGTTGGCGTTTTAGCCTGTACCCAAACGCTAAATAAGCACAATAACCCTGCCAGAAATAATTTCATAGGATATCTCTTTACCTTAAATCTGCATCATTCTATAAGCATAAAGCCACTCTAAAGTGGCTTTATGTCAATCATTTAAAATGTCACGCTATAATTAAGCGCAAAGGTTCTACCGCGACCTTTATAATCATAAAGGTTCGGAGCTCCGTATTTAGGGCTATACAATCCTTGAGCACGCTGCCCCCAAATTGTAGAGTAATTTTTGTCGAGTAAGTTCTCTACAGCAAAGCTGACCTTACCGACTGGCAACATATAACTTCCTAATAAATCAACGGTATTATAACCATCTAATTTTTTGCCTGCTGCATCCGTTAAGTTAAATGTCTGCTGGCTTTGTAAACGTAATGCCCAGTCATTTGGCTCCCAGCCAACGTAAGCGTTAACCTTAGATGGGCTAGCAAAATCAACACTCCATTTTTCCCAACTACCATTAACTTTCGATTCTGATTTTTGTAGATTGAAGTTGCTTCCTACACTCCAATCTGAATCATCAAAGAAGTAATCAACGGCACCTTCTACCCCATAAATACGACGTTTATCGGTCTTCATATAGATGGTCATATCATCTTTATTGATACCATAGCTTCTATCAGATAGGGAATAATAGGTGGCTATTTGCGTGCGTAAGTTTTCACCGGTATAGCGCCAACCTAACTCAAAGGAGTTAACCTTGATACCTTTAACTTTGGTATCATTAATATTCACACTATTCTTTAAATTCCAATGGCCATTTGCATCTGGAGTAGATGAATAGGTACCTGTACCATAATATTTAGCAATATCAGGAATTTCAAAACCTTGTGAGAAGTTAAACCATGTTTGTTGCTCTTCCGTTAGGTTAACTAAAACCCCCGCATTAAACAGTAAGTTGTTATAATCCGTTTTCCCGCCCGGAACCGTATCTGCGGATTTACCGTTACCATTCGCAATAGCTTCTTGCTGTGAATAACCAATAAAATCATCCACTTTATTTTCAGTATATTGGTAACGCACGCCACCGCTTAATGTAAACATTGGCGAAATGTCATAGCTGCTTTGTAAAAATGTCGCCATGTTCGTGGTGGTATAACTCGGATATCGGCCAATTTGGAAAGCTTTGGTTAAATCCATTCCCCCCGATTCTTTGGCTTTGTCTAAATCAAAGAACATTTGATTGGCACGGAATTGCTCATGTTCTGCATCCACACCATAAGTTAACGTTAGCTCATCCATTGGTTGGCTATTAAATGTCAGCTTAGTTCCATAGAAATTGGTTTGCTGGTCGGATGAACTAATGCTTGTCACCTCTTTCCCTTTGAGGGTTGGGAATGGATAAAACTTTTGTGATTCATCACGATAATAAACTTGCGCTACAAAATCTTGCCCGAATACATCTGCATTTGAATATTGCAAATTAAGTAAGTTACGCTCAGTACCCGGTAAACGGTCAGAATTTAATTTACCGCTATTGTAGGCATCACTTTGCCCTTTTACCGCAGAAAAATCTTTCCCTAAATATAGGCCATGTTTACCATCAGACTCACTTTTATAATGTTGATATACAGCTTGAATCTGCTGTTTTTCATCCACATTAATCGTACCTGATGCCATGATATCTAGACGGTCAGAAAATTGCAGACCTGTTTGCGTATTATCGATATTGATCGCATTCCCTTTTCCATCATACCAACCACCATAACGTTGATAAGCTACAGCAACACGTCCATGAGCGTTTTCATTACCACCGCTGACAGCCGCTGCAACATTTTCATCATGATCTTTGCCATTGTTAAAGCCTGTTTTTCCACCTAACTGAAGAGAAACTTGTTTTTCTTCTTGGCCTTTTTTCGTGACAATATTAATCAAACCACCGCTGCTACCACCGCCGTACATCGCAGTAGCGCCAGAGATCACTTCAATATGATTGATATTAAAAGGGTCGATAGAGTCTAGTTGGCGGCTATCACTACGAGAAGAGTTTAAACGCACGCCATCTACCATGACAATCATCGAACGACCACGCATGTTCATACCATAATTCGTACGACCTTGGCCACTAACACTCATCCCAGGGATTAACTGAGCTAAAATATCTTTTAACTCCTTCCCGCCCTCCGCTTGTTGCTCAATTTCAGCATTATCAATCACCCAAGTGGTTTGTGCCATTTCAGAAACAGCCTTATAACCACGAGTTGCAGATACCGTAATTTGTTCTTCTTTTTTATCGGCGGCGAATACTGAGGGGGAAACGAAAGGGAGTAAACATGGTGAAAGAATGAAAAGGTGTTTTATTTTCATTAAATTAGGCCTTTAAATGTGGTCATAAAAGTCAGCGTGATCAATTTACAAACAATTCACAAAGCATGATTAAATCATTGCTTATTATTTTGTATAAAAACTATCATCAATTATAACTAATAATAAAGATGTATATAAGTATTATTATCATTACCAATACTTAATAAGAGAGAGAATGATGACGGAAGGGGTTAATCACGCATCCTTGCGCTTAACGGCTCCTTTTAATTATTTCATGCTAACCACGGCAACGTAGTTTAACTTTCCACGGTTTCGACGAAAATGGCGGAACATCTGCAAAAATTGTGGGCGGTTTTCTTTTTTTAACGCATTTCTAATAATTTTCATCGCCCCTAATAGCCCTTCATCATAGATTAGCCCCTTCGGAGACAATAATGTCATTGGCCCCGTTATCGACGTCACATTTTGAAAGCCTGTTTGTTTGAATAAGTTAACCCACTGAGTTTGTGGCAAAGGTTGCGCTTTAACATGAATAACTTGCTGCATTTGAGCTGCTACTTGCTGGACATCCTGTTCATCTTTCAAAGCAATATCATGGGTTAATAAACGGCCCCCCGGCTTTAATACACGATAGTATTCTTGTAATAGCTTTGTTTTTGCTTTATCACCATACATCGTTAGCATTGCCTCATTAATCACCACATCGAAGCTGTTATCTGCAAATGGTAATTTTGAGGCATCTGCCATTTGAATGGTAATCAAATCAGTTAAACCATGATCCGCAACATTTTTTTTAGCTTGTGCCAAAGCTTGTTTGTCCATATCAATACCAGTGATGTGGCAACGAAATTGTGAAGCAATTTCAATAGCAGTTGTCCCCATATTACAGGCAATTTCAAGGACGTGGCTTTCTGCATGTAAGCCAGACTGACTAAGTAGCCATTCAGTTGCTATTTTCCCGCCGGGCCGCAAGCGTTTTTTCCCTAGGCGAGCTAAAAATTTATGTCCAGCCTCATGAGCTGTAAATGATTTATCCATAATCGCCTCTAAGTTAATGTGTACAATCAGTATTAGGTTCGCGTAGCATTACCAGCAACATTTTTGCAGGCTCAGGTGCATCAACTGCATGGGGAATATTTGCTGGCATTCTGACAATTTCCCCCGGCTTTGCGGTGACAGGCTTCCCTTCTATGGTTAATAATAAACTTCCTTCCACAACCATGACGATGGCATCAAAGGGAGCGCTATGTTCTGAAAGTGCTTGGCCTTTATCAAAAGCAAACAAGGTCATATTGCCCCCAGTATTTTTAGCCAGAACACGACTGGCAATCCCCTGTTCTGTATAATTAATTAATGTGCTGATGGTAAGCGCTTCTGATGGAGTTATTGTGTTATCACTCATTGTTTTATATTCCTCAATTTAATAATTTTATTTATCTTCGAAAATAATCACCTAAATAACGGAATGACCCCATGTGTCTGTCGACCTTGGTCATTAATAGCCGTTATAGCCACCGGTAATTGGTAAAGCTTTGCGAGGTTTTCTTCCGTTAGAATGGTTTGAGAACCGCCAAATAAAAAACTGCCATTGTTAAACAGTAGTAAGGAATGGTCGGCAATATGCAGGGCATGCTGAGGGTAATGGCTGGTAAATAAGATGGTCATTCCTCGGTGCGCGGCTAAATCACGCAATACGCTAAGCACATTGTCTTGATTTGCTAGGTCTAAAGCCGATGTAGGCTCATCAAGAATGAGAATTTCTGGCTCACTGGCTAACGCTCTAGCAATCATCACCATTTGTTTCTCGCCCCCACTAAGGCGGTTAAACGGTTGATCAGCAAAGTGATTCAATTCTAAATAGGTTAAACATTGCTCAACTATCTGATGGTCTTTTTTGCTGGGCGAGGAATACCAAGGTAAGTGGCGAATGCGCCCAAGACTCACCATAGTCCGCACTGAATAATGAAACAATGAACTACTAAGTTGTGGCACATAAGCAACAGGAGCATTTATCCGTACTTTCCCTGTCGCACCTTGTTGTAAACTGAGTAATAACCTCAATAACGTGGTTTTCCCGCGGCCATTTGGCCCCAAAATTGCACCAATACTGCCTTTTGGCTGTTTAAAGCTTAAATCAGTAAATAGTTGGCGTTGACCTATCGTGAAATTGAGCTGTTCAACATCGATCATAAGTCAGCCACCCTTTTATTTAGCGTGTGAATAAGTAAGGCAAAAATAGGGGCTCCAATTAATGCAGTGATCACACTGAGCGGGATCTCCGCATTGGTAATACTTCGAGCAAAGGTATCAACACCAACCATATATACCCCACCAATCACTGCACTCGCCGGAAGTAAGATACGATGATCATGCCCCACCACAATCCGAGCAATATGTGGAACAATTAGGCCTACCCAACCAATCGTTCCAGATACCGCAACGGTTGCACTGGTGATCAAGGCTACACAAAGTAAAACCGCCCAGCGTGTACGGTTAATTTTCATCCCCAAAGCCTGTGCATTTTCCTCACCAAGAGACAACACATTGATGCGAAAACGAAGAGCAAAAATGACCAGAACAGCAACTAGAACTACTGGAAAGATGATGGATAGTTTTAAATAGGACGCGCTAGCAAAGCTGCCCATTAGCCAAAAAACAATTGTTTGTAAGGTATTATTTGGGTCGGCAAAATACGTAATTAATGAGATCAAAGCAGCAAAAAAAGCGTTAATAATCACACCAGCTAAAATCAACATTAATAACTGGCTACCTTGGCGATTCAACCCTAACAAGAAAACCAATACAATCGCCAATAACCCCCCCACAAAAGCAAAGGAAATAGTTATAAATAATGAAGAAAACAGCAAGATAGCTAAGGCACCACCTAACGCCGCACCCGATGACACCCCGATAATTTGCGGGCCAACTAATGGGTTGCGGAAAATACCTTGTAGCGCAGCCCCTGCCACAGCAAGACCTGCTCCTGCGACCCCCGCAATCAAAACCCGAGGTAAACGGACATTTAATACCACATTCTGTTCCGTGCGACTGTATGCTAAACCAGTGTCATTGCCTAAAATGGTGTCATAGAAAATATGAAAAACAGCAGAAAACGAAACAGGATAACGCCCACAACTCAGCGCCAATAAAAAAGTGAGTAATAAACAAATAACTAAGCCACCCCACAGAATTTGCGAATTACGCATCAGGTTTCCCCATCAAAGAAAGGTAGTGCAGGCTTTTTTTGTTCATTCCCATTTGCAAAATACCATCGATTTGTTGCTCTGAAACGTTATAACCGTAAAGTTGCTGATAACGTTGACGAATTTCCTCTCGTATTGGTACTTTTACGGTTTCTGGATGGAAGATCATTGCTAGCCACTGCCAATACAAAGGCGTTTCTTGGTTAGGCGCATCCCAAATGAACCCACCAATCGGTAATTTATAGACTCGTTGGTTTTTCACCGCAGTCACTTCGCTTAGCATCGGATTTTGATACACATCCTCAGGGGATAAACCCTCTTCAAAATTGCCCAATAAAATGATATCTGGGTTCCAAACTAAGATTTGCTCTATATTTAAGGTTCTTGGCCCAGTGAGGTCGCGGTTTAAACTCACACCACCTGCTAAAGCAAAATCTGCATTATTATGTGAAGTTGAGCCAAAGGTTTGAATACTCTGCTTAAAATGAGATAGATATAAAACGCGAGGCTGTTCGGATTCTGGAATTTTGGCGGTGGTTGAGGAAAGCAATGCGATGACGTGTTGGCGCCACTCGATCATCTTTTGCGCTTTTTCATTATGGCCTAACGTTTGCCCCATTAGGCGGACCCATTCTTGGGTATAACTTTCTTGCCCATAATCAAGTGTAGCAACCGTCAACCCTGCATTTCGCATTGGTGAAATAATGTCATCCCCTCGATGCCCCCATTGCCATACTAAATCTGGTTCAACATTCAACAATGCCTCAATATTTGGTGTAAAATTATTCCCCACCACATTAGAGTTCACCTGTAAGACCGGTGAAAACATTTGACCCAGCATGCCCTCTCGTGCGGCGACCTTCGCAAACGGGTGCATCCCCACCAGCTTCTCACTACTTTCGTCCATCCCCACTAGCATCGAAGCGGCAGGGATCGGGATCACCACAATACGTTTTGCAGGGGCAGATAAATGAACTTTATCACCTGACATATCGGTAAAATCAATTGATTGGGAAGTGGCTGGGCTTAGCATCCCCAAAAAAGTTACGAAGACTGTCACTATTCTAAAAGCATTATTTATCATAAGGTTATTCAATTCCCCGCCAATATCTTAATTGATAATGTGTATGATTATCATTTATACTCTGACTATTCTAAGGCGGCAAAAGAGGAAGACCTATGACATTTGTCAAAAATATTTTCCCCCATACACAATCTTTAGACTCGCTAAAAATATGTTCTTTATTTCAATCAGTTGAAGATGAAAAATTATCTTTATTGCTGGAAAATTGTGGCTATATACGGTTTAAAAGTAGTGAAATAATTAACCACGAAGGGGAACCATTCAAACATTGCCCTTTGATGATCAGTGGCCAAATAGAGGTATATCGGCACACCTATTTAGGCGAAGAGAAAGTTTTTGGTTTGTTTGATGTCGGGGAAATCGTCGCAATTGCTGCCGTGTTTATGCCTCACAACCGTTACCCTATGAGCTTACGAGCCAAAACTGATGGGGAAGCTTTATTACTAGATAAACGTGATATTCTGCGCCTTTGCCATGCATGCCCACACATCATGGAAAAGTTACTCATGCGTTTTAGCAGTAAGCTTTATGAAAATATCAATCATATTGATTGGCTGACTTCCAGCTCAGCAGAGCAAAGGCTTGCCGCTTATCTTATTGATTTAAAACACAAACAATTAAGCCTAAATATTGTTCTGCCATTATCTCGAGGGCAATTAGCAGCAAAATTAGGAATACGTTATGAAACACTGAGCCGTTTAGTCTCTGGCTGGCGTCAAAAAGGGTTTATTGGTATCGAAAAAGATACGGTGCACATTTATAACGAAAATTACCTGACACAGTTATCTATTTCTGCGCAGCGCCCATTTTAAGGAAAACGCATTAACTTGCGCTAATGCGTTTATTAATTATCAGAAATTAAAGGTCACTCCACCATTCACATTAAAGCCCATTCCGGGGAATAATGTGCTGTCTCTCGCTGTTACCGTTTGGTTAGCAACTGATGTTGTTGCATAGCGTTCATCCGTCAAATTATCCATTGATAAGTAAAGGGACCATTGTTCGGTTGGTTTATAGCTCCCTTTGAGCCCCAATATCGCATAGTGCTTGCGTTTTTGAATATCAAGATTGTTTTGATGATCAACTGCCATATCCGTAGGCGCCCAATGGATATTCGGGCCTACGCTCCAATCGCCTATCTCATACAAAACCTCGGCAGCAATGATATTACGGGGAATACCTGCGATATAATTGCCATTATATTCTCCCCCCATAAAACGAAAATCATTGTAAGTCCAAGAAACTCGGTAATTAAAATCGCCAGGCCCTGCTCCAATGCGCCCAGCCAAGCCGGCTTCTAAACCTTGATGACGTGTTTTAGCTGCATAGTTGAATACCCCCACAACCGTCCCTGCACTGTCATAGGTTGTTATATATTCATCCTTAATTTGGCTACGATATAGCGCAAGGTTCCACTTCAAGGCTTCTGTTATATCGCCCTCACCACCAATCTCATAAGTAACCGCTTTTTGTGGCGAAAGTTTGGTTAGCTTTCCATTACCCGAGTTGATAATCTCCCAGAACGTCGCAGGCTCTTCGCTAGCACTAATATTCGCAAAATAGCGCTGACTTTCCGTTGGACGCCAAACAATACCGGCCTTTGGTGTCCAAAATGTCCAGTTTTGATCAAGTGAAAGATGGCTTTGCCGCTTTTCAACATCACGACGTGCATGTGTCCCTTTCATATCTAAATTCACTGTCACGGCTGGTGTAATATGAATATCGACACCAACACTGCCATAGATATTTTGCGCACGTCCGTCATATTTACCTATTTTTTTCTTATCCGCTGGCGTACCTTTTCGATTTTGCATCAGTTCTGTTTGCAGCGTCATTTGATCCCACGCTAATGCCGTGCGATAGGTAACAGGCTCAGTTTCAATATTATACGTTAGCTGTAAACCTTCACTGTGACTACGGCTAAAACGGTAATATGCAGGCGTAGTGAAGTTATCATGAGTACGAATATGCCATAGCCCTGCCCCTATGGCTTGGTTACCTACCTGCCAATCGGAACGGTTAGCAACCCGAAATTGTTCAACATTACGATGCGGATCACGTAGCCATACCATCGGGTAGACCTCGGTAGGGTTATCGTTTAGTACTTCTTCAGAAACAGGCCCAGCAACATCAAAACGTAAGTCCGTCCAATTTAACCACGTTCTATTCTCAAAATTATCAGTAATATAGCCAAAATTACTACGTAATGTTTTTCGTTGAGAGGAGGAATGTTTACGATAACCATCAAAATGGTCATAGGTAAAATTAACACGCCCATCAAATAACCCATTATCAGATACACCACCAAAAGCCGTTTGTAGCGCTTCACGCCCATGAGAGCCGTACTCATAGCGTAAACGACCTTGTTCATTTCTTCCGGTATAAGACAGAACATCTAGTTCCCCCCCAAGGCTATTACTTTGAGGGTTAAGGCTATTTGCTCCTCGACGTACACTGACCATGCGTGCATCCCGCATTTCTAGTGTACTAATATGGAAACTACCATCTGCATCAGTTGCTGGTAAGCCGTCTTGTAATAATAAAACACCGCGAGCAAGAGGAGCACTCTGTACCCCAGACCCCCGGATATTTAGTCTTGGCTGATCAATCCCACCGAAAAAATTTTGAATAATTAACCCTGGCTGGTAATCAAGCGCATCCTGTAATGTGGCAAGGCGGGAGTCTTTCTCTATCATCACGAGGTTTGTTCCCCCAGCAACTTTTTCAAGTTTCTCTTTCTCTTGCTGTTCGCTTGGGGTTAAGCGGCTGTGCTGCGTAGAAGAATTGACAATTATTACCTCTGGTTTTGTCGGTTGCTGAGCAGCCACCACTTTAGTAGTCGCTAACGTGCTGATACTGAAGGTTAAAGCAATATAGTACGTTAATTTATGCTGTTTTAATGGATAAGGCATATATTCACCCCATAAATAGTAATGATTATCATTTTCATTTGTGATGGGTAAAATAATTGAAGGAGGAAGATATCCCTATGACATTTGTCAAAAATAAAAATAAATAAAGCATAATTAATATTGTGAATTTTTTTTCATTAATAACTAGTAAATTATTAATATTGCAACAAGTAAAAAACAAACCTTAAATAGAATACCAATTCAATGAACAACCAATAACTATTAATATAAAGAGATACGATGAGTATAAAAATTTATAAATATATAGACTTTAATTTAAGTGGGATTTTAGTTAATTTTAACAATGCAGAAGAAACTAATGTTGAGGTTGGTTTATTTTTAAATAATAATAAAATAGACTCTATAATTACCAAAGAAAATCACCACCTATTTAACATAGATAAATCAGGAGATTACCATGCTGAGGTTACATATGAAACGCTAAGTGAAAGTAAGCAAAAACTTAATTCAAAAGCGATCACTTTCAATATAAACAATATTCAAACTCAAGTTAAGGAATATAACAGCCCAGTAAAGACAAAAACAATTAATCAAAAAGTAGCGGGGGTAAATAATTACAAGTTAGATATCAAAGTACTAAAAGGCAAGTATACTTTACTTGAAACTAAATTGTTAATAGACTTAATACCTATTAATATTGCCCCAGTTAATTCAACTAATAGCCAGCCCATCAGCCAATATGATTATGTAACTTATGACAAGGAAACTGATTTTGAGAGCCTATTACAACTTGCTAATCTAATTGAAACTTTTGAATATGTTGAATATTGTTGTGTTACCCCAAATACGGCGTTATATACACCTCCGCAGTTACCATTTAATCAGAATCCCCCAGAAAATACCGAGCAGGTAGATAATGTTGATGACATAACACCAAATTTTAATCACTTACAAACTTATTTAGATGCCCCAAAAGGCATGAATATTCGCAACGCATGGAATAAACATGTCAATGGTTCAAAAGCGGTAGTTCGACATTTAGATTTTGGCGTATATAAAAACCATGAAGATCTAAAAGATTCAAAAATAACAGTAGTCTATAGCCGCCCTGAAACTGAAGACTGCAACCATGGAACTGCATCAACAGGTTGTATTGTCGCCGCCAATAATGCATTCGGTGTGACGGGGATCGCCTATGATTGCCAATACTACTTTTACGATACTGGAGACCTCGATATATTAACTAAACACGTCGCCCCCGGAGACATTGTTAGCCTAGATATACAATTTAAAATTAATGAGAAATTGCTTCCGGCAACAGCCATTCGAAGTTGGTGGGAACGCATTAAAATCATGGTTGATAAAGGAGCAGTTGTAATCCTTGCTGCTGGTAACGGTGGTTTAGACTTAAATTTACCGGGCGTGATGGCTGACTATGGGGATAGCGGCAGCATGTTAGTGGGCGCTTGTAATCATCTTTCGGGGACACGCGCTTATTTCTCAAACTACAACCAAAAAACCTCATTGATAAATTCATGGGGAGACTGGAGTGTCACCACCACGGGGTATAGCTCATTGCAGAAATTACCCGGTAATAATCGTAATTATTCAAAAGATTACTCAGGGACCTCAAGTGCAACACCTTTGTGTTCTGGCGCCCTTGCATTAATCCAAGACTACGCCAAACAAAATGAAATCGTTTTATCTGCGTGGGGAATGCGAGAAATTATCAAAAAGTCGACATATACCGAGGGGGTTGATTATGGGATCGGTTATCGCCCTAATGTAGATGATTTATTAGCAGAAATTGATAAGCTTAGCCAAATCACTGGGGCCAATTAAATTAACCCATCATTTTGATAATTGACCTAATGTGATAACACGGCAGCAAACTTTCTCTAATAGCGCTCTGTTATGGCTAAAAATAATCATAGCTAATGGGCGCTCTTGCGATAATGTGATTAAACGCTGCCAAATCTGTTTTTGTAAATTGGCATCTAATTGAGCCGTTATTTCATCTGCGATTAAAATTTTAGTTCGAGGGTCTAAAGCACGTAATAGTGCAATCCGAGCAAGCTCCCCACCAGAAAGCTCGTTTGGCCGCCTGTCTAGCCATTCGGGCTTTATTGAAAATTGTGCCAACCAATCAGCTTCTGGTCGCCATGCATCATATAAACTGGCACCGACAGTACGGTAAGGATTAAAACTTTTTTCAGGGTGTTGAGGGACTAGCTGGATTGGGCAATACCCCTGGTTATTTAATGGCTTGCCTTCAAATAGAATATGCCCTTGGGTTGGCTTTTGCCACTTCGCTAATACCCGCCCTAATGTCGTTTTTCCAAAACCACTTGGCGCTGAAATCCCAAGGCGTTCATGATGGCCAAGTGAAAAGCTAAAGTTATCCCATAATACTTGGTTACCTTGCTCAATACATAAGTTTTTAACATCTAAAACGCTTTCAATTACACTCATTTCATTGCCATAAATTGGTGTTCAGGTAGTGCATTCCATAGTGATTGCAACCACTTGCCACCACCACCTTGCTTTAATTTTTGGCTACTCAATACTTCTTCCATCTCCCCATTGCGCAATAGTGCAATGCGGTCTGCAAAACGTACTGCCATGGAGAGATCATGAGTGACCCATAAAACACCTCGCCCATCGTGACAAAGCGTTTGTATATTTTCAAGAAGTTGAACAGCATGTTCATCATCCAGCCACGATGAAATTTCATCAGCTAAAATATATTCCGCACAAGATAGCGTGGCGCTGCTCGCTAACACTCGCTTTGCCATTCCACCTGATAATTGGCTTGGATAATGGCCGACTAACGAGCTTTGTAAGTTATATTTCTGTAGATGGCGTGCCACATCATGCATTTTAATATGCTGCCCACTGAGTATAGCTGCACGCTCTAACTGAGGGCCAATTCTGATCAACGGGTTAAGGGCACTCACCCCCTGAGGTATATAACATAAGGAACTCCCACGATGTTGTGGCTTATTTTTTTCTGTTAGCCGTTTGCCATTAAGATTAATATCGCCACGACAACGCATATTTTCAGGGAGTAACCCTAAAACACTTTGCAATAACAGGCTTTTCCCTTCCCCACTCCCACCAACCAGTGCCACCATTTCACCCGGTTGAATATCTAATGAAATGCCTTTTAATAAAGGTGACCAGCGCTTACGCCCTAACCAACGGAATTGAGCCACATCAATCGTTAAATTGTCTAAACTCAACATGCAACCCCCTTTAACCATAACTGCTGCACGGCTTTAGCGAACTGGTCAAATAACAGTACCAACCCCATTAAAGCAACACCAGGGAATACCACCAACCACCATGCTCCAGTGCTCAAATAACGCAGTGCATCAGAAAGTAAAATGCCAAGAGAAGGCTCGTGGGGGGATAAACCAAACCCTAAAAAGCTCAATGCCGCACTGTGCAACACCGCATGAGGAAACATCAGTAGAGTCCCAACTATCCACTGAGGTAAAATCATAGGTAAATAGTGATAACGCCAGCGGTAAATAGCGCTGTTACCAATACGTTGAGAGAGCATAATGTAGTCTGATTGGCTTACACGCTGCAATTCAGCACGTAAAATTAGCGTCAGTTTTGGCCAATGTGTCAGAGCCACCGCCCAAATCACCCCCATTTTACCGCCACCTAATGTAAAACAAATTAATACCAATAGGAGTAAATGAGGCAAAGCAAGTAAGGCATCAATTATGCCTCGGACAGCGTAATCCATTGTTTTATTTAAAGAGGATAAACCTGCCATCACCACAGCAATTAACCCACTTGAAAAAGCGGCAATCAAACCAATTTGCAAGCTTGTAGCAACACCTTGAAAAGTTCTCTCGAATAAATCACGCCCTAAATTATCCGTTCCAAAGACATGTTGCCAAGAAGGTGCTTGCCGCCTATCGAGTAAGCTCATTTCAACATCATTGATGGAAAACCCAAAAGCGTAAATAGCCAAAATAGACAATAAAAGCAAAGAAATGACCAACTTAAACAAAGCACGATTTGGGTTATATGTCATGAGGTTCTCATCACTCCCTTATTCACCTTTTTTAGCAGTACATCAGCAATCGTGTTACTAAAGAAAATCAGTGCTGCACATAACATAACTATCCCCATCAGCAAGGGGATATCCCCCCGTAACCCAGCGTCGATGGTTGCCTGACCAAGCCCTGGATAAGCAAAAACTTTTTCTGCTAATAGTGCTCCGCTAAGTAACTCCCCTACGGAAGCGAACTGTAAACAAATTGCTGGGGTAATCGCATGTTTTAACACATGAAAGCCGATCATTGACCAACCTTTATCACCCTGTGCCTGTGCATAATGAATAAACTCACTATTCAATACTTCAACAACTTTCGCACGCGTATGTAGAGCTATGTTACCAATGCCTAGCATACCCAAAGCAATAACAGGTAAAACTAGGTGATGAAGCTTCTGTGTAAAAGTGGCAGTTTGTTCATCCAACCCTATCGGCCATGCACAACAAATTGGCGCCCATTGTAGTGAAACCGCAAATAAAGAAAGTAATAAAAGACCAACCCAAAAAACAGGTAGTGACGCAAGCAAGTAACATAAGGTTGAAATCAGCTTATCAGGCCAACGGTTTAAATAACGCCCTGCAATAACCCCTAAAGCAAAACCCACAACCCCAGAAAAAAGCCAAGCACAAATTAGAAGGGCAAGGGAAGGCACAAGGCGGTCTGATATCACTTGGACAACAGGGGTATTATAAAGCATGGAATACCCCATATCTCCTTGTAACATTTGCGAAAACCAGCGCCAAAATTGCAGCCATAATGGTTGGTCTAGCCCCCAACGAGCTGCAATTAACGCATATTGTTCAGGGGGGACATGCATCAAATCATTGCCAATATAGGCTTTTATTGGGTCAATAGGCGAGTAACTCAGTAGGATAAAAATCCCCGCTGCAGTGACGGTTAACAAACAAATAAACCGCAATAAAAGCCCAAGTGTGGTTCGCATTACTGGCAAGTCCATGCCCATTCATCAACGTTATTTAATACTGACCAAGAACCGTGAATTTCGGGTGCACTCGCGCCTAAATCCACACAATTATTCAGCAAGTAAATATGTTGTAGATTCATTAACCAAGCCCAAGCTGCGTCCCCTTTAACCCCCACGCCTGTCGTGCCATTCCAGTCAACTTTTTGCCAAAGAGGGATAGCGGCTGTTTGGTCAGGTTGACGAAGCGCGTCTTCAATCAGCTCATCAACTGCGCTGTTTTTATAATAACCTGGGTTATAAAACCCAACACCCGCCGCTTTACTGCTGTAATTATGCACCAATTCCATAGGGTCTAAACTCCCCCACCCAAATAAAGTCGGGTTAGCGTGCATATAACGTTCAACAGTTTCCCAGCTACCTGATTTTAAATCCATTTCAATACCGAGTGGTTTCAAACTTGAACGAATAGCCTGCGCTAAATCACGGCGTGTGGTATCGCCACTGGCATACCATAAAGTCAATTTCGCAACCTTACCGTCTTTTTCTCTTAAGCCATCTTTATTTAGTGACCAACCTGCGGCTTCTAGAATCGACTTAGCCTTTGCTAAATCACCGTCTTTAAATGCTGAGTCTGGGTTATTCCAAGGTAAACCCGCAACACCGGTATAAGCCGGCACAGCAAACCCTTCAAGTACAGACTCTGCTAATAATTTACGATCAAGGGCATAGTTTATAGCCCTACGAATTGCGATATCTGACGTAATATCGTTACCTATAGGGTTACCTTGGGCATCTTTTGCACCTGCTGGTGGAATTGGGAAGGAAATCCCCCTATTTTCCACACTATAGCGCTCAATCAGTTTCATGTTTTTAACGTTATTCGCATTCGTAGCAACCGCAGCAGGAATACGGACAATGTCTAATTGATTACTTTGTGCAGCAGCAAACGCAGCATCTTCATCAAGGAACACAAATACCATTTTGCCAAAATCATTTTTTGGCCCCGCATAGTATGGGTTTCGTTCAACAATCAACTGCTGACCCGGTTGGAACGCAACCAAGCGATAAGGACCTGCCCCAATTGGGTTATGAGCATAGGTTTTCGCATCATATTTATCGGCACAAACAATCCCTAATGAACCGAGGACGTTAATAAAAGTGCTTTGGGGAGAAGATAAGGTAATTTTGACGGTTAATGGGTCAATTTCTTCTGCTTGAGCAAAATTCCCCATATCCACCTTACCCCCACTTGCCGCCGCATTATTATAGGTAAATACCACATCTTTAGCTGTTAACGGTGAGCCATCAGAAAATTTTAAATCTTTTTTTAGTTTTAGCGTCCATTGTTTACCATCAGCATTATGTTGATAGCTTTCAAGCATATAGCTATGCCATGAAAGGTCTGCTTTTTGTTTTAATAACGGGCTATGCAGTAAGAGGTAGCTACCGTGACTCCACCCCAACATTGGGTCAAAACCTTCTGTGGGTTCAGCACCGATTGCTAAACGTAAGGTTTGCGAGTGAATAGGTTCTGCGGCTTGGACTTGCAGGCTTAGCCCCATAAGGCACATTGCTGCAATGATATTTTTAATCATACATCCCTCTATAGACTGGTTTTATTTTTTATTTCATACAATTAATGAGCTTTATTTCATTAATTATTGCTATTGGTGAGATATTCACTGTGTGTAGTGAGTCATATTAAATTTAAAGCCATTATTTTCTACGTTCTATATCAAGAGAACTTCGAATTTAATGAAAAACTTATTAAAACGGTAACACACCTTGGCTATGCCGAATAAATTCGGTAATGGCTATTCTTCAATTTCTTTATCAAATTCAATAGGATTTGAACTCGACAATAAGGTAGTAATAAAAGCTGGGTCATTAGATTGCCTTGATTGCAAACGAAATTGAGAAGGCGTCATATTATATTTTCTCTTAAATACATCACAAAAATAGGCATTACTACCAAACCCGCAACGATGGCTAATTTGATATACAGAGTAATTCGAAAACGTTAAATAATTAAGAGCCATCCCCATTCGAACATCTAATAATAATTGGCGAAATGACACACCTTCACGGTTTAAATGACGGCGTAAAGTTGAAGGGGTTGTAAATAACGCCTTTGCAACATCATCCAAACTCCATTTCTTCTGGGGTTCTTGGGTGATCAAATGGGTAATTGCTTGGTTTTTCGGTTCATCATAATTGAAACGAAAAATAGTAAGGATATCAACACCCTCTTGATATATCGCCATTAAAATAAAATATAGGCTTTGCTTCATCAACAGCGCTTCTTGAGATTCACTTTGTTTTTTCAATGGTAAGCATTGTTTTAATAAACTAAAGTTATCTCTGACAGTTTCAGGGGGTGAAACATGGTAAATTGGCTGATGGCTCGTCAACGGTGCACTAGACTTCATCAAGGTGATCAGTAATAAAAAAACGGCTTGTAACTCAAACTCTGTCATCGATAGAGTATGGATTTCAATCGGTTGATTCACAGTGTTACAAACAATATTACAAGAAACTTGGCTGTATTTAGGCATAATTAATGTGATATCCGATGAAATATCAATAGATTGCCCATTGATCACCACATTCCCTTTCGCGCCACACAGCATGGCAATCATCGCGCTTTCAATATAAAACGCTTTTAGCACCATTTGGCTCTCTGAAAGAAAATATTTGTATTCCATAATCTCAATACACTGCAGTCAACATGTGAAAAATATCCCTAGAAAAAGGGGCGATTGAATAAGTCAGAACATAACATTTTTGATGAACAGTAAAACGCCATAAATTGATTGTACACATACCCTACCTGCTTGCGGCTCAGAATATAGTCCTGTTGCTGAAAAATCGCAATATAGATATACGTTCATTTTTTACTGTTATTTTTATGCTTGTTACTTTTTCTAAATAAATTGCTATTTAATTGAAAGGTAATTTTCACTATAAGGTGTAAAATCGCGCGGCAGATGAATCTACTCCGGTTTAAAGAATCACTTTTCTGGCGTTTATTCACACCCTACCCTACTTGCATTAGCTTATATTCTTAATGATCCAAGTTGTAGCCAGATGACAAGCGAACAGGCTTTTCGTCGCATACTTAAGTGTGTGACAAGGGCAAAAGTACCTCGTTAACGACGCTCAGGCTTGCAGTATCACGAGTATATACTTCATATACACCAATCCTTGAGATTAGGGGTATAGCTAAACATGTTCGCGTATTTTTAGTTGGCTGATTTGCAGGAGAAAGTATGTCTGATTTTTCAGGATCAGGCTGGTTAGCTGAAATTTTTTTACGATATGAATTAAAACGTGGAATAACCCGTTTAACGGATAAACAACATATCGGCCCTTTAATGGTACAGCGGCCATTCTATCCCGAGCAAGGGATTGCACACACGTATTTACTTCATCCCCCAGGAGGTGTCGTCGGGGGGGATAAACTACTTATCAATATTGATGTTCAACCCAATGCTCATGCACTACTTACAACACCTGGAGCGACAAAATTTTACCGTAGTGCTGGTGGCGTTGCGCGTCAAGTACAGACGCTAACTGTCGCCAACGATGGTTTTCTTGAATGGTTACCGCAGGAAAATATTTTTTTCCCGAAAGCCCAAGCTCGGCTAGAAACCCATATTCACCTTGGTTTACAGGCAAGGTTTATTGGTTGGGAAATGCAATGCCTAGGGCGACCAGTATTAAATGAGTGGTTTGAAGATGGCGATATCAGAGGGCGACTAAATTTCTATATTGATAACAAACTAACGCTAACTGAATCCTTATGGATCAATGGCCTACAAAACCAATTAGCGATAATGCATGAATATCCAATGCTCGGTTCATTATATATATACCCCGCAACGGATGAATTGAAAGAAGTTATTCATCAAAGTTTAAACCCGCTTTTCGTTTCAAAGAATAAACCTATCGAATATGGCTTAACGGATGTTGATGGCATTTTAGTATTGCGGTTATTAGGTTCTCAAACTGAACCTATGATGGCTTGCTTTGTGCAAATTTGGCAAGCAACAAGGCAGCACTGGCTAGGTTATTGCCCTGAACCACCACGAATTTGGGCAACTTAAACGTTATTTTTAGGAGCAAAAATGGAACTAACACCAAGAGAGAAAGATAAATTATTGCTTTTTACCGCCGGGCTTGTTGCGCAAAAGCGCTTAGATCGTGGATTAAAACTCAACTATCCAGAAGCGGTTGCGTTGATCAGTTGTGAGATTATGGAAGGCGCTCGCGATGGTAAAACCGTCGCACAATTAATGAGTGAAGGCCGTACCATCTTAACCGCCGATCAAGTCATGGAAGGAGTCCCCGAAATGATCAAAGACGTCCAAGTGGAATGCACATTCCCTGACGGTACTAAACTTGTTTCCATTCATGACCCAATTGTATAGGTAGCAATATGATCCCCGGTGAAATTAAAGTTAACTCAGCTTTAGGTGACATCGTACTCAATGCAGGTCGAGAAACCCAAACCGTCCAAGTCGCTAACCATGGTGATCGCCCTATTCAGATTGGCTCTCATTACCATTTTTATGAAGTGAACGACGCCCTTAAATTTGAGCGGGAAGCGACGTTAGGCTTTCGTTTAAATATCCCTGCGGGTATGGCCGTTCGTTTTGAACCAGGCCAAAGCCGTACGGTTGAGTTAGTCGCATTTAGTGGCAAAAGAGAAATTTATGGCTTCCATGGCAAAGTCATGGGCAAGTTAAAGAGTGAGAATTAATAATGAAAACTATCTCACGGCAAGCTTACGCTGATATGTTTGGTCCAACAACAGGTGACCGCTTACGCTTAGCAGATACCGAGTTATTTTTAGAGATCGAAAAAGATTTCACCACTTACGGTGAGGAAGTTAAATTTGGCGGTGGTAAAGTCATCCGTGACGGCATGGGGCAAAGCCAAGTCACGAGTGACCAATGTGTTGATGTCCTAATCACCAACGCCATTATTTTAGACCATTGGGGGATCGTCAAAGCAGATATCGGTATTAAAAATGGCCGTATTACCGGTATTGGTAAAGCAGGTAACCCTGACGTTCAACCCAACGTAGATATTGTTATTGGCCCGGGAACAGAAGTGGTTGCCGGTGAAGGTAAAATTATTACCGCAGGCGGTGTCGATACCCATATTCACTTCATTTGCCCACAGCAAGCAGAAGAAGGTTTGGTATCTGGAGTTACTACATTTATAGGCGGTGGAACGGGCCCTGTAGCTGGTACCAATGCGACGACAGTAACGCCCGGTATCTGGAACATGTACCGCATGTTAGAAGCAGTAGACGAGTTACCCATCAATGTGGGCCTGTTTGGTAAAGGCTGCGTAAGCAAACCTGAAGCTATCCGCGAACAAATCGAAGCAGGTGCAATTGGCCTTAAAATCCATGAGGACTGGGGCGCAACCCCAATGGCAATTGATAACTGCCTAAATGTCGCAGATGAAATGGATGTGCAAGTCGCTATCCACTCAGATACCTTAAATGAAGGTGGGTTTTATGAGGAAACCGTCAAAGCCATTGCTGGACGAGTGATCCACGTATTCCATACTGAAGGTGCTGGGGGTGGTCATGCCCCTGATGTGATCAAATCTGTGGGTGAGCCCAATATTCTACCCGCTTCAACCAACCCAACTATGCCGTATACCATCAACACGGTGGACGAACATTTGGATATGTTGATGGTTTGCCATCATCTCGACCCTTCTATTCCTGAAGATGTCGCTTTTGCCGAGTCGCGAATTCGGCGTGAAACCATTGCAGCAGAAGATATTTTGCATGACATGGGAGCAATTTCTGTCATGTCCTCTGATTCGCAAGCAATGGGGCGTGTTGGCGAGGTTATCATTCGCACTTGGCAATGCGCTCATAAAATGAAATTGCAGCGTGGCACCCTAGAAGGGGATACACCGGAAAGTGACAATAACCGAATTAAACGCTATGTCGCTAAATACACAATTAACCCCGCTATCGCCCATGGCATTGCCCATGAAGTCGGGTCGATTGAAAAAGGTAAACTCGCGGATATCGTGTTGTGGGACCCTGCCTTTTTTGCCATTAAACCGGCCTTGATTATGAAGGGTGGCATGGTGGCTTATGCCCCTATGGGGGATATTAATGCGGCTATTCCAACGCCTCAACCTGTCCATTACCGCCCAATGTTTGGCGCATTAGGTAAAGCCAAATACCACACTTCGATGATTTTTATGTCGAAAGCCGGTATCGATGCAGGCGTGCCTGAGAAACTAGGCTTACAAAGTCAAATTGGCCGAGTTGAGGGCTGCCGTAACATCACCAAAGCATCCATGATCCACAATAACTATGTGCCTCATATTGAGCTCGACCCACAAACTTACATTGTCAAAGCTGATGGTATTCCATTGGTTTGTGAGCCAGCCACTGAACTCCCCATGGCACAACGTTACTTTTTATTCTGATCCCTAATTGAAGAGCCAGTGCATGAAAAAATTTATTAAAGTTATAGATAACCATGAGGCACCTGATATGCATTTATTATCATTGTGTTTAACCATGGATGAGCGCACTAAGAGCCGTTTAAAAGTCACCTTAAGTGATGGACAAGAAGCGGGGTTGTTCCTTCCCCGTGGAACAATACTTAAGGAAGGTGATGTATTAGCCACGGAAACTGGGGAATTCGTCACTATCGAAGCCGCAAAAGAGCAAGTTTCGACGGTTTACAGTGATGACCCACTGCTGTTGGCGCGTGTTTGCTATCACTTAGGCAACCGCCACGTTCCTCTGCAAATTGAAGCGGGTTGGTGCCGTTATTTTCACGACCATGTGTTAGATGATATGGCCCGTGGATTAGGTGCAACGGTCAGTGTGGGGCTGGAAAAATACCAACCTGAGCCGGGGGCTTATGGTGGGTCATCCGGTGGGCATCATCATCACCATCAACATGACCACGATGAACATCACCACCATTAATAACACTGGAGAAGTTTATCCATGTTAGCAGATTTGCGCTTATATCAACTTGTCAGTCCCTCTTTACCTGTTGGGTCATTCACTTATTCCCAAGGCTTGGAATGGGCGATTGAAAACGGCTGGGTCACCACGCCGGATACTCTTGCAAGCTGGTTAACAGCACAAATGACCCACGCAATTGCGGCATTAGAACTTCCTGTTTTGCGGCAAATTCATACACATTTGCTATGTTCCGATATAGAAAAAGTCACCTATTGGTGTGATTTTATGATCGCCAGCCGTGAAACGAAGGAGCTACGCTTAGAGGAGCGCCAGCGAGGTATTGCTTTCGCCCGCTTGCTACCTCAGCTAGGGATTGAGCTTGATACAACCACACAGACCTGCGTTAAGCAAACACAGTTAATGGCGTTTGCTCTTGCGGCAGTCAGTTGGAATATTGATATTGAAAAGCTGTGCAGTGCCTATGCATGGGGTTGGCTGGAAAACACCGTCATGTCTGGTGTTAAGCTAATCCCTCTTGGGCAAAGTGCTGGACAGAACATCCTATTTACCCTGACAGAACGCATCCCAACCATTGTCGCGCAATCAGCCACTTGGCCTTTAGAAGATATCGGCAGTTTTACTCCTGCCCAAATTATTGCCAGTAGTCGGCATGAAACCCAATACACACGACTTTTTCGTTCATGAGAAATATACAATGCAAGAATATAACCAACCCCTACGAATTGGTGTCGGTGGGCCAGTAGGCTCAGGAAAAACGGCATTACTCGAAGTTTTATGCAAAGCGATGCGCGATACCTACCAAATTGCGGTCGTCACCAATGATATTTATACCCAAGAAGATGCAAAAATACTCACGCGTGCAGAAGCCTTAGACGCTGACCGCATTATCGGCGTAGAAACAGGCGGTTGCCCTCACACTGCCATTCGTGAAGATGCCTCCATGAACCTTGCGGCAGTTGAGGAACTGGCAATGCGCCACAAAAACCTCGATGTCGTATTTGTGGAAAGCGGTGGCGACAATCTAAGTGCAACTTTTAGCCCTGAGCTCGCCGATTTAACGATCTATGTTATTGATGTCGCTGAAGGGGAAAAAATCCCACGTAAGGGCGGCCCGGGTATTACCCATTCTGATTTATTGGTGATCAATAAAATAGACCTCGCTCCGTATGTTGGGGCATCATTAGAGGTTATGGAAGCAGATACCGCAAGAATGCGCCCAATCAAACCTTATGTTTTCACCAACTTGAAGAAAAAAGTAGGCTTAGAGACCATTATCGAGTTTATTATCGATAAAGGTATGCTAAGGCGTTAGTCTGTTAGTTTGCCCTATAGTTTTTTGCCTATAGGGCATCTGATTAACAAATACGTGGTAATGGCTCACTGTGTGGTAAATCTAACAGCCTTGAGGCACCAAAAACCCCGACTAATTTCACTGGTTTTTGCTCTGTGACACAACCAATGGTAGCAGCATTTTCGCCTAATGGATGGCTGCGCAACGCGCCGAGTACTGCACTTTCTGCGTCAGGTTTAACCACAATCACCAATTTACCTTCATTAGCGAAGTTAAGTGGCTCTAAACCTAATAGCTCACAAACCCCTCTAACAGCAGAAGAAACGGGTAAATCCCCTTCATTCACCGCGATTCCGCACCCACTGGCCTGTGAAAATTCATGCAAAATAGCAGTAACCCCGCCACGGGTGGCATCCCGTAATGCACGAACCCCCTCAATATTGCGCAGTGGTTCAATCAATGGCGTTAATACCGCGCAATCACTATTTAGCTCAGCTTCCAAACCAAGCTGTTCTCGTAAGTTTAAGATGGTTGCGCCGTGATCGCCCAAAGTGCCACTCACTATTACCTTGTCACCCGCTTGAATTTGCTGGGCCCCCCAACGGATCTCACTTGGGATCACCCCAATACCAGCAGTGTTAATAAAGACTTTATCGGCAGCTCCACGCTGCACCACTTTAGTATCTCCGGTCACAATCTCTACGCCTGCGGCGGCAGCTGTTGCTGCCATGGATTCAACAATAGTTTGTAATTCAGATAGAAGGAAACCTTCTTCCAATATAAAACCGCAAGAAAGATATTTAGGAATAGCGCCACTCACCGCTACGTCATTAACCGTACCACACACGGCAAGCTTACCAATATTGCCACCAGGGAAAAATATAGGATCAATCACATAGCTGTCAGTACTAAAAGCTAAACGGTCACCTAAAGCCGTTAACTCCGCCAATGATAACCGCGCTTGGTCCTCCCTTTCATTAAGTGCTTGATTGGCAAATGCCTGCAAAAACAACTGTTCTATCAGTTGCTGCATAGCCTGCCCGCCGCTCCCATGTGCCATCGTCACCACATTGTTAGCATCACGACTCATTTATGCCTCCCGACGATATTGATAATAAGCCGCACAAGCGCCTTCTGAAGAAACCATTAATGCACCAAATGCTGTTTGAGGCGTGCAACGTTTGCCAAATAGAGCACATTCATTCGGTTTACAACGCCCCGTTAAGACATCACCACAACGAGCTTGCGGGTCATCAGCCACTTGATGAGGCTGTATTTGGAAACGTAATTCTGCATCAAAACTTTGATAAGCTTTCGAGAGCTGAACACCTGAACCCGCAATCTCCCCAAGTCCACGCCATTCGCTCGTTGTTTTTAATTCAAAAACATCACCCAATGCTTTTAATGCCAACATATTGCCATGATCAGATACAATACGCTTATATTGGTTTTCTACTTCACAGCGGCCATCTGCAAGTTGGTCAACAAGCATCGCTATGGATTGCAGAATATCAAGTGGTTCAAACCCCGTTACCACCAGCGGTTTATGAAAGTCATCCGTAATAAATTGATAAGGCTGAGAGCCAATCACCATGCTGACATGCCCCGGTGCTAAAAAGCCATCAATACGTACATCAGGTTGTTCTAACAGGCTTTTAAGCGTTGGGATAATAGTAATATGTTGACAAAATACCGTAAAATTATTGAGCTGACGGCGTTTTGCCTGCTGCAAGGTGATCGCCGTACTCGGCATGGTGGTTTCAAAGCCTAAGCCAAAGAAAACCACTTGGCGTTCAGGCTGCTGTTCAGCTAACGCTAGCGCATCAAGAGGAGAATAAACAATACGTACATCAGCCCCACGTCTTTTGGCATCTAATAATGAGCCTTTTTGACCAGGCACTCGCATGGCATCCCCATAAGTACAAAAAATCACTTCTGGGCGCTCCGCAATTTCAATGCAGCCATCGATACGCCCCATCGGTAATACGCAGACAGGGCAGCCCGGCCCATGCACAAATTCAATTTCATCAGGTAAAAGTTGGTCAATACCAAATTTGAAAATAGCATGGGTATGGCCGCCGCACACTTCCATGAGTTGTAATGGGCGGAACTTCGCTTGTGGAATGTCACTCACTCGTTTACGGATATGGCTTAATAATGCCTGCGCTAACGTTGGGTCTCGAAACTCATCGACGTACTGCATCAGAGTCTCCTACTGTTAACCCACTAAAATCGCTCACTTCATGATCTAATTGGCTCATTGCCGTTAACGCATCTAACGTCGATTGTGCTTCTTCTTCATTAATGATACTCATGGCAAAGCCGACGTGTACTAATACCCATTGGCCTAATAAATCTGAAGTTTCCCCTTCACAAATTAAACCAATATTAACGTCCCGCTTTACACCACACACATCCACTTGCGCCAATTGGTGAATATCTTCACCCACTGCGACAATTTTTCCCGGAATGCCTAAGCACATAACTGAGTCTCCAGCCACGCTAGCCATGCGTCCATACCATCTCCTTGCGTCGCAGAGACTTGGATCACTTGGATGTTTGGATTCACTTGTTTGGCATTGGCAATACAAGCGTCCACATCAAAATGTAAATAAGGCAGTAAGTCGATTTTATTCAGTAACATAATGTCTGCAGCCGCAAACATATGTGGGTATTTTAAGGGTTTATCTTCCCCTTCCGTTACCGAAAGCACTGCGACTTTATGACGTTCCCCTAAATCAAAACTTGCAGGGCATACTAAATTCCCCACATTTTCAATAAATAACAAACTATTATCTTCTAGACCTAAACGTGCGGCCGCATCATGCACCATTTGTGCATCTAAATGGCAACCTTTACCTGTATTCACTTGAATAGCAGGTACTCCCGTTTCACGGATACGCTGCGCATCATTGGTGGTTTGCTGATCCCCCTCGATGACTGCGCAATTTACTTTACCCCGCATTTTTAATAGGGTTTCAGTTAATAACGTTGTTTTACCCGAACCGGGGCTGGAAACTAAATTTAACGCTAAAATATTTTTTTGGTTAAACCCATCACGGTTATGCTCTGCAAGATGATTGTTTTTATCTAATACATCCATTTCGATTTGCAGCATGCGTTTTTGACTAATCCCCGGTGCATGAGTCCCTGCCTCCCCGTGGCCATAATCCAGATCGTGATGCTCCCCCGCAGGTTTAAAGCTTGATTCTAGAGTTTGATAAACATGTTTGTGCTTATGCTTATGTTTATGTTTTTTTGATTTCGCCTCGACGGGAGCCGGTTCATATTGGTGATAGTGATTATGCACATCACCTTGATGGTAATAATGATGATGGATAATAACCGTTTGCCCTTGGTTATCGTCTTGGTGCGAAAGCCCATGATCATGATGATCGTGTCCATGATGGTGATCATTGTCGTGATGATGATCATGAGGGTGGTCATGGTGATGATTATGGTCGTGATGAGGGTCATCGCCCTCGATCTTGCGCTCCCCTGAAGCACACCCACAAGTACTACACATAAGTTTCACTCCCAACAATGAGATTGTTAAATTAGGTTAATACATAATCCATTGAGACTGGTTGATGCACCTCAAGCCCAACCTGAAAAACTATTCAACTTCGAGCTCTTTGATGCGTAAACTGTCGCCATTCTCAACCTTTAAATTAAAACTCTGACATTGCGGGCAGCCTGATTGGTGGCTTTCGACTTCCACCATTTTACTGCAATCCCAACACCAAGCCTGCGCAGGAGTATGGATAACATGAAGTTGACACCCCTCCGCCACCGTACCGCGGCAAGCAATATCAAAACAAAAGCGAAAAGCCCCCTCTTCAATACAAGAGAGCGCTCCAATTTCTAACCAAACCCCTGAAACTCGTGTTACCGCATTTAGCTTGGCTTGCTGCTCAATAATGTCTACTGTGCTTTGGCACAGAGCAACCTCATGCATTATGCCCCCTTCAAATGACGAGCAAATAAAGCGCGACGTGCAGGTGATTGCGGAATATTTGGGTCGCTAACAGGCAATGACAGCAAAATCCGGCGGCAATCATCCACAAGGTGAATACCTTGCTCAATGCTCAAGCCTTTATCTAATGGTGACATTAAAGAGCAAGCCAAATATTGCGTTAACCCCTCAAGTTCCCCTACGGTGTAAGTCATTTCACCGTAAGGCAGAATTAACCCTAATTTGTCCCCCACACTACGCCGCTGCCAATATTGTTCAGGGCCGGGCAAAATAACAGCGCTTAACATCCATGGAGTGATAACAACGCCTACCCATTGATGTTCAAACAAGACAAAATCACTGGCGTAAACAGGCATAGTCGGATGTAAAAAAGATAAATCATGCATCGATTGCTCTACAACACGCTGAAATGCGGCCTCAACAAGAGGCCGGGGATTGGCTTCATAGCCTTTAATATCATCAGACATGTAAACTCTCTTCTTTGGCAATCACCTCTAGGCCTTCGCTGCGCAGCACTTCAACCACTTTTCTCAACGCGGGCTCAAGGGCAGCTTGCCCCGTTAACGTTAAGCCAATATGCGGTTCAAGGGATTCAGGTACCACACCGACTAAGATTAGACGTTGGGGGAATTCATCCGTTAAATGCAAAGCCGATAGCACATCTGATAGACCAAGTTGATGAGGGGAAATTTTTCGGGTAAATAATGCGGGCACTTCGTCATCGCGTAGTACTAAAATTGAGCCAGCCTGCTGGCTCGATAACACCACATCCGCAATAATCAAATGGTCACGGTCGGCCATTGGGCCGATCAATTCCATACCAGCAGTACCACCATCTAGCACTTCTACACATTCGGGCAAGTGATAACGTTCTTCTAACGCTTCCACTATACGCACACCTATCCCTTCGTCACTCAATAAGATATTGCCAACACCCAAGACTAAAATACGCATTACAGCACCTTAACCTTAGTGACTTCACCACCTTCAGTGTCCACAATATGTACAGCACAAGACATACAAGGGTCAAAGGAGTGAATGGTCCTGACTACTTCTAAAGGTTTTGTTGGGTCAGCAACGGGGGTTCCCACAAGGGCTTGTTCGTACGGACCCGGTTCATCGTTAAAGTTACGTGGGCCTGAGTTCCATGTCGATGGCACAACGGCTTGGTAATTTTCAATTTTACCGTCTTTGATAACCACCCAGTGGGAAAGTAGCCCACGAGGTACTTCCCCAAAGCCAACCCCTTTGATGGTGGCATTTTCTGGGAAGTTCGGTTTAACAAAGGTGGTAAAGTCCCCTTTGCCGATGTTATCCACCAGCGCTTGCCACTGAATCGACAACATTTCATTCAATACACAGCAACGCACGCTACGACCAATAATACGACCTAATGTGGAATGCAGTTGGTCGATGCTAATACTGTTACCTGACAGAGTTTGGTACAGGTTCACTACATCGTTAAAATGTTTTTCCGTTGGCTCATGTTTTGCTGCCAGTTTGCACAATAAGTCTGCCAACGGTCCCACTTCAACAGTTTTATCGTAGAAAGTCGGTGCTTTTACCCATGAATATTTACCGTCATCATCCCAACCAGTGTAGTCAGGGTTAGTGGTTCCTTCCCATGGCGCTTGTGGTTCGTTTTCTTTGTACCATGCATGTTTGCTACTTTCTTTAATACCATTGATCAAATACTCATCTGTATGGCTGGTAATTGGGCGATAAGTACTAAAGTCACTATTTTCTAAGTAACCACCGGGCAATAAGAAGCTACCATTTTTACCATCCATTGGCATTTCAGGCATACACATATAATTTTGAGCACCTTGACCAACTTCTAACCACTCTGGATAACCCGCAGCAATAACAGCCGCATCGATTTTGTACACTTGCTCAATAAAATCCCCCAAACGATCGATAAAAGATTTCACATACATCAAGCGTTCAAGGTTAAGTACACCAACCCCATCAAGGTTGATTGGGTTTGCCACACCACCAACAGCAAGGTTTTGAATATGCGGTGTTTTCCCCCCTAACAATGCCACAATACGGTTTGCATCCCTTTGGCACTCAAGGGCTTGTAAATAGTGAGCCACCGCAATTAAGTTTACCTCTGGCGACAATTTCATCGCTGGGTGCCCCCAATAACCATTAGCAAAAATGCCTAATTGACCACTTGCGACTAATTTTTTAATTTTATCTTGCACGCGTGTAAATTCTGCGGCGCTATTGAGCGGCCAAGTTGAAATACCGCTTAAGATTTCAGCGGCTTTATTTGGGTCGGCATTTAATGCGGAGGTGATATCCACCCAATCTAATGCAGATAACTGATAAAAATGGACAATATGGTCTTGAATAGTATGCGCGGCTAAAATCATATTACGGATGTACTGCGCATTAACAGGTACATCAATATTCAAAGCGCTTTCAATCGTGCGGACAGATACAATACCGTGGACAGTCGTACAAACCCCGCAAATACGCTGCATGATCATCCATGCATCACGAGGGTCTTTCCCTTTGACGATTTCCTCCATACCGCGCCACATAGTGCCTGAAGCCCAAGCCTTAGTGACCTTTCCATCTTCAATTTCACAATCAATGCGTAAGTGACCTTCGATACGAGTGACTGGATCTATTGTTATACGTTGGCTCATGCTTTACCTCGGGCCTGTGAATGGCTCATCGTTGTTTTTTTCAATGCTGGGATAACAGGTAGTAAGCGGACCAATAAGATATAAGCGCATACCTCAATTGCCACAAAACCTATTGAAATTAAAAGTTCTTCTGTTGTTGGGAAATAGTCGTAACCGCCCCCCGGATTGAACGCGACAAGGGAGTAGCTCATCCGCCACATTGCCGCCCCGATTAACATGCTCAACCCACTGATATATAACCAACGCGAGTCATTTCTCAGCGATGGAATACGGAAAATAACCAGAGGGATCACCATTAACACGGTTTCTATCCAGAACATCATGGCGTAAAAATCACCATTAAAAATGTGATGTAATTTTTCGCGGTAAATCAACTCACCAAATCGGCAGGCTAAGAACAATATCAAGAGCACTTGCAGAATTTGCGTTAATCGCACAAATAATGGTCGTTCGTCAGCTCCCTGCCCCTTTAAGGCAGCTTGCAGCAATGAACCTTCAAAAATAACAATCGAGAAACCCATAATGAACGCGGTCAACAGCGAGAGCAGCGGCAGCATTTCATAACTTTGCCAAATAGGATGAACTTTATATCCCGCAGAAATCATCAATGACCCCATTGAGGATTGGTGCATCATGGGTAACAAGGCTCCTAATGCAATAATGAAAAACATGGCTTTATTCAAGCGTTTTAACGAGACCTTCCAACCAAAACGCTCACACAATGCTGGGGCAAACTCTAAGGCCATGACCCCGATATAAATCGTCATGCATACTGCCGTTTCAAACAGCACCGAATTGGTATTGAAGAAGCCGGGAATATAGAAATAAGGTAAGTTCCAGTAACGCCCCACATCGATAGTTATCGATAAACCACCAAGCGAATAACCGAACAAACTAGCGAGTAATGCAGGACGTACCAACGGATGATATTCTCCGCGATTAAATACGTACACTGCCCAAGCCAGTGCCCAACCGCCACAAGCAAACCCTGTACCAATCAGCAGATCAAAAGCAATCCAAATTCCCCATGGATAGCCGCCATTTAAGTCAGAAACGGAACCGAGTCCAAAAACCAGACGTTTTATAATCAGAATGACACAAATTAGAACCAACGGCCCAAAGACCATTATTGGCCAACTGACTAAACGCCCACCGAGCGGCTGTTCTTTATGATGCGTCGTCATTTGAGTCATCTCCTTCGTGTTTGTCATTCTTGGTATTGCGGTATACCAAGAAGCTCAGCCCTGCTAGTGCGGCTAATGGCAACACCATGCCTTTATAAAGGGTATGCTGCACATATTCAGAGCGAGCGCCGGTAGAAAGCTGGTCTAGTTCAGGTAACCCAAGATTCTGATAAGGCACCCCTGAAAGCACTATCACCTGCGTACCGCCACCTTCAAGCTCGCCATATATGTGCGACTCATATTTAGGTACTTTAATGACATTCGGGTCATTACTATGCAAAGTTTGGCGAGGGTAACCGTATTCATCCCCTGCTTTGAGTGTTAAACGTTTTTTTGCTTCTGCCAGCAGTTCTTCACGCGTACCGAAAATCACTGCTCCTGTAGGGCAAACCTCTACACACCCCGGTAACCCCCCTTTATCTAAGCGCTCTACACCTTTTTGGTTACATAGCTCACATTTATGAATTGCACCAAATTTGTCATCGTAAGCATATTTAGGAATATTGAATGGACATGCCACCATGCAATAACGGCAACCGGTACACACACTAGCGTCGTAATGGATAATGCCTGTTTTCGGATCTTTCTTTAATGCTTGAACAGGACAAACCGACACACAGTTAGGGTCAACGCAATGCATGCATTGTTTTTTGATGTAAGCGTAGCCGTCTTTTTCCTGATCTTTATTAACCCCAGTCCCGCTACTCCAGACCTGAATAATATTATTGGTATAAGGGGTCAGTTTGTCGTTATTTGACCACGTTTGCTCCCCAACAGGGTTGCGCTCAGGGTGGTTAATATCTTGGCACTTAGTGACACAAGCCTGACAACCAATGCATAGCGTCGAGTCATACAGCATGCCAAGAGAATTCGGAATTGGCGGCCGGTTCTCTGCCCCAGCTAAACTAGGCGAGCTACCAGCTAATAGTGCTCCCCCAGCGGAGAGTTTAAGAAAATTTCGTCTATTCACGGTTATTCTCCCCGTGAGTCAGTATCTTGTTGGCGTTTTTGACGACCTAATTCACGCACAGCCATCACACTCACACCAGCCACTAGCCCTACAACGCCACCAATTAACCCCACTGCGGTTGATGATATTTGCCCACCTTCACGGTTATTCACATCAGGCTTGTCCGCACGCGGTGTTGGGTTTTCAACACTCGCAAGTTGGTGGATAGCTTTATGAAAACCCACATTTTCCTCATTACAACCATAGCAAGGATGACCAATTGCCACTGGCCACACGCCACCGACATCACAAAATTGTAATGTGGAGCAATTACCGTAAGTTTCGGGCCCTTTACAACCTAAATGGTATAAACACCAACCTTCACGGTGACCATCATCCCCGAACTCTTTTGCGAAGCGTCCCGCATCAAAGTGAGGACGACGTTCACAGTGTTCATGAATTAATCGACCGTACGCGAACATTGGGCGATTTTTACTGTCTAGTTTTGGAGGTCTGTTAAAGGTAATTAAATGAGCAACTGTCGCAAGGAAGTTATGTGGGTTTGGTGGGCAACCAGGGATATTAATAACCGTTTTATCTTTAATTACTTGGTTGAGGCCAACTGCACCTGTTGGGTTATCCCCAGCAGCCGCAACACCGCCCCATGATGCACAAGAACCAATAGCAATTACCGCCGCCGCATGTTCAGCCACTTCACGGATATGCTCAACAATCGGTTTTCCTGCAACCATGCAGTAAATACCACCATCTTTCAATGGGATAGAACCATCAACGACTAATACATACTTGCCTTTATACTTCTCTATCGCAGCATGCTTGTTCTGTTCGACCTGTTCTCCAAAAGCGGCGGACAATACCTCATGGTATTCCAGTGAAATCGTATCAAGAATTAAGTTTTCCAAGGTGGGGTGAGTAGAACACAGCAAAGACTCTGTGCAGCCCGTACACTCTTGAGCCCCAATCCAAATAACGGGGGGACGTGATGGGTCACTAATAGATTCAGCAATTTGAGCGGCCGCATTCGCGCTTAGCCCCATTGTTGCTGCCAATGCTGTACATAACTTCATAAAATCACGGCGGTTTATACCATGAGAAGAAATAATAGAGTTATCTCCTATCATTCTTTTTTCCTATTATTATGGGTGGCTTAGAACCTATTCATTAGGCAAATTTTGTTTATTATCTTGAGGTTATAAATACCACCACGCCTATGCCCTAATGTGCATACGCCTTTGGCTAGTATTGTTACCGTAAGATTGAAAATAAAACCATGCCTAATGAAATAAGTTCTTATTTAAGTAACCTGATGCATAAATATAAAACAAGATCCTATTCCTACTTGCTTTTTATCGCTTGATCTTTATCAAGAGGTAATAAGAAAATTTATCTTTTTTATATATTTGTTAGAAAAATCGATTCAGTTCGTGAGGATTAAAAAATATAACCATAGAAACAAATAGTCTGTTTAATTCAATATTGCGCTACATATCACATTAATTTAAATATAAAATTTATTTATTTTCATAAGGATAATGAAAACCATTATTTTAAATTAAATTAATTAACCGAAATTTGCGTATTAATAAAAAGCCTATTTTTAATACAGGGAAATAAAGTAAATAAGAATCAATATCAAAAAATAATAAAGATAATAATAGAATATGGGTGTATAAGAAGATATTACCATCCACTTATATAATTTCATTATCATCGTATCTATATTCAATTAAACTTTTAATCTTGCTGCTGCAATAGCTACTTGCCCTAATGATAACCCCCCATCCCCCATGGGTAATTGTTTAGCATACAGTACATCAAATTCGTTCAAATTACTGACCAGCAACCGCCTTAATAACTGATTATGAATAACCCCTCCAGACAGCACTATCCGGTGAATACCATATTGGTGAGCTGACTTTCTAGCAAGTTCGGCAAAACCTTGTGCTAGAGCAACATGAAATGCATAGGCACGCTGCACTTTAGGGGCTTGATAAGCAACCCATTGTTGCCAAAACGTTTTTAAATCCAATTGCTGGCCAATTAAAGGCATACTGACTGGGTGCGTCATAACATCACATTGCGAAGCTAATGCTTCGAGCTGACACGCAGCTTCCCCTTCCCAACTGGTCGCCGCCGTACAAATCCCTAACGCAGCGGCAACTGCATCAAACAACCGACCTACCGATGAAGCTACGGGGCTGTTAACTCCTCGTTGAATCGCTTTTTGCAAACCCTGCCAAGGAAATTCCTTTAACTGCAATGCCATTTCCTGTTGCTGCCACTGTGGAACAAACTGTAACCAATGGGCCAATAAATTGCGCCAAGGCTGCCGCGATGCTAATTCACCTCCGGGTAGCGCTACTGCCGGTAGCCCCCCTAAATGCTGGCTAGTGTTGTAATCGACTAATAAACATTCCCCTCCCCATAGTCGATTATCATCGCCATAACCTAAGCCATCTAGGGCTAAGCCAATCACTTTACTACCATCTAACGGCAAGCCATGTTCTACCATTACAGCAGCGATATGAGCATGGTGATGCTGTACCTTAATGAAGGGAATTTGTCGTTGTTGCGCCAATGTTTCTCCGTAACGGTAACTCACATAGTTTGGGTGCATATCCCCCACAATGACACTCGGTATAAAGCGATAAATTGACTCAAATAAAGTAATCGTATCTTGATATTGTTGGCAAATATCCATGTCATCAAGATCGCCAAAATGCTGGCTCATCACTGCACTATTGCCCCGCAACAAGCAAAAAGTATTTTTTAGATCCGCACCTAAACCGAGTATTGAGGGCGCATTTTCAAACCCTTTAGGTAAGGCCAATGCATCAGGGACATAACCCCTTGCACGCCTTAACATTTCAGCCTGCCCATCGTGGTAACGGACTAAGGAGTCATCAGCTCGCTGCACAATGTCTCGGTTATGTGTCAACCAAAAGTCAGCGACATTCGCTAAATCAGTAAATGCGTCAGCCTCAGTTAATACGGGGGGTTTTCCAGAGGCATTACCAGAAGTCATAATTAATGGCCGTTTCACTTTTGCCATCAATAGGTGCTGTAAAGGGTTGGAAGGTAACATCACACCTAACTCTGTCAGTTCAGGAGCAACCGCTGCACTCAGTGAGTTATTCGCCCATTTATGAATTAAGACAATAGGTGCCGCAGGACTTTTTAATAATGCCTTTAACCCATTGTTAACCTTTATATTTTCATCCTCTAGCCAACCTATGGACGGAACCATCACTGCAAACGGTTTTGTAGGCCGCCGCTTACGTCGGCGTAATTGTTTCACCGCGTCATCGTTCGTCGCATCACAAGCTAGATGAAAGCCGCCTAACCCCTTTATTGCAATAATTTTGCCAAGCAATATTTGCTCCGTTGCCAATAACAGAGCATCCTCTTTTTGCGCTAAAGTTTGCCCTAAACCATCGCAAAGCTTAATTTCTGGACCACACTGCGCACAAGCATTGGGTTGAGCATGAAAGCGCCTATCGGCTGGTGATTGATATTCAGATAAACAATGTGCGCATAATGGGAAGTTAGCCATTGCCGTGTTTGGTCGGTCGTACGGCATATGGCAGATAATGGTAAACCTTGGACCACAATGGGTGCAGTTAGTAAATGGGTAATGAAAACGCCTATTTGAGGGAGTAAAAAGTTCTTGCAAGCACGCATCACAAGTTGCCGCATCGGGGATCACTTGTGTATCCATTCGGCCTTCGCCACTACGGCGAATAGTAAAGCTCTCAGGTAATATCTGCCATTGAAATGAACTTGATTGTACGCTTTCAATGTGTGCTAAAGGCGGGCAGTGTTGATGTAGTAATTGTATGAACTCGCTTAAATTAGTGCCTGCACATAAACGAACTAGCACCCCTTCACCATCATTACAAACGTCACCATAAAGATGGCATTGATGAGCAAGTTGCCAAATATATGGCCGAAACCCTACCCCCTGAACCTTACCTTTTATACGAAGCTGTATTCCGTTTTCCACTTACACACCCTCTTTATTACTAAGGGTATATTTTCACGCTAATAGTTAAAGAAAACTTCACTTAAGATCAAAAAAGTATGAGAAATGACGCAATGATGTATCAAACTTTAATTCAGCAACTTAACCACTGATAAATCCATCTTTCATTCGATTAAAGTGACCCGAAAGGTTATTCTGCTAATACCCGTATTTGATGGCATCTAATCCCCCCAATTAACCTCAGTGATTAAGCGAAAATAATAGCGCCACAAAGAATTAATTACATAAAAAATCAGAATTACCAACCGATATTTATTAGATAAAACAACATTAAATTATATTCGTTATTGTTTATTCAGTGAAGCTAATATAAGTTTATAGTATACGTCATTATTATTTACTAATTTACTGACATGTTATCAATAAGAGACTAATAAAATGTGCACAAGCTTATCAATAGTAGATAGTCAAAATCATATTTACCAAGGACGAACACTAGAATTAACTGAAAACTTACCTTCTTGGATAACATATTACCCAGTAAATACCTTCTTTCAGAAAAAATCACCTGATGGTCAAAATGGTATTAGTTATACATCTAAATTCGACATTCTTGCTATAACAACTGAAATTTATTTTGATGGTGATAACCATAATATGTTTCAAGGTTTAAATAGTGAGGGGTTAACTTTTAGTGCCAATATGATCACAGAAGCAGAACTCTCACCGATTGAACCTGAAAATTATTCCAAGTCATTACCTGTCACCTCGATAGGTGAATGGGCTTTATCTAGTTTTAGCAATGTTAACGAAGTGAAAAAAGCTATTGAAAGTGGCTTCTTTTGGTCCCCAATCCTCGTCAACTTTAGGAATTTAAAATCACCATTCCATTATGCTTTTTATGATAAACAAGGTGGCAGTATCGTCGTTGAAGCTGTTAACGGCAAATTACAAGTCTTTGATAACCCAACTCGTGTAATGACTAATGGGCCTGATTTTCAATGGCATTTAAAAAACCTCAATAATTATAGCCAATTATCTAACCTTGATAAGTCAACCAATCTATTAGGTAATATCCGAGTGACTCAGCCAGATAGCGGAATTGCAACTGCAAACCTCCCTTCTTCAGATACCTCGGTTGGGCGTTTTGTTCGTGCCGTTTTTTATAGTACTTACGCACCGCAAGCTGATAATGCAAAAGAGGCAATAAATACCCTTGCCCATATAATGAATAACTTTGACCGCACTAAAAATATCACTGTTGATAATATCGGAGAAGGTGAAGGGAAAGGTGATATTTTACTGTCTGAATATACTGTCTGGACTTGCTTATCTGATTTGTCTAATGGAACTATCTATATTAGAGGGTATGGTGAAATGAATTATACTCAATATTCGATTGACCAATTTAGCCATGAAGGTAAAGCTATTTTTAAACAACTCGATATTTATTAATTTAATCACCAATTGTAGAAGATAGTAATCCCTATCTTCTACAATTTAAAACTATTTATTTAGCTTTAGCCTGTTCATAACGAGGTAATGCTTTTTCTATTTCCCCTAATGAAAAAGCTAAATCAACAGCAGCAATAACTGAGCCAGTATAAGCATCAATACGGGCAAGTTCTGCTGTAAATAATGCTATTTCTGCCGCATTAATTTCAGTCACCGTGCCTAGCCCATTATGATAAAAATCAACGCTTGCGGTATAACTTAACTGAGTTGTTTCAACTAAATTTTTTGCCGCTTTATGCGCTTCCAATGCTGATTTTAACGCGTTCTCAGTTAAGCTCATTTCTCGGATCGCTAACTCTTGGCTTTTTCGTAAATTTTCTTGAGCAATCAGAATATCTGATTGTGCATTCTTCATACGGGCTTGCCTGATCCCCCCTTCATAAAGCGGAATACTCACTCCAAGTAAAATATTTGAAGAGGAAGTACTTTGATTGATACCGGGTAACCCCTGTACATCTAAGCTACTATTTCCCCCAGCAACAGCGCCGGCCAAATAGACTTTAGGAAAATAATCAGACTCAACGGATTGAGTCGTTTTCATCGCTGCTTGCATAAGCTCATAATTAGAAAGTACATCAGGGCGTTGAGCTAATGCATTCCTGATCCTTTCATGGGTCAATGGCGCGATATCATCAGGGAGAACATCTTTGTCGCTATATTGGATGTTGATAGACTGAAGTGGAGACATACCAATGGATGATAGCAATAATTGGTACTGGTCTTTTTCTTTCCCTGCGGCTAATACGCTTTGGAATTCTAATTGAGCAACCTGTTGCTTAGCTAATGCAACATCAAGCACGGTCGCAAGACCTCGCGCCTTTTTCTGTTCCACCGCATAAAGGACATTTTTACTGCGCGCTAAGGATTCAGCAGTAATTTTGTTTTTTTTCTGTGCGGCTCCGTAAGTATAGTAAGCCGTAGTAACATCATGAATGACCTTTTGATGAAGTAAATTAAAGTTCAAATCGGAAGCTAGAGCCGCATGTTTTGCTGCATTCGCGAGAGATTCACGCTTACCGAAATCAAACAACAACCACTGAAACGTCACCGCTGGGATAAAAACATGGTTAGAAACATCGATTTTATCAACAAGATCATTATGCGGAAGCTTTACAGTCCCTCGTTGATAACCACTTAATGCTGTTGCTGTAATAACAGGCAAATAGGTGCTTTCAACCATTCCAACATCAACCGCCGCCTTTTTGGCTAATTCCCAAGCAATACGTGTTTCAGGGTTATTTTTTTGCGCAACATCGATAAGATCAGCCAAGTCATACTGCTCTTTAAGTGTTTCATTATGTTCGGCATACAAATTCTCTTCAGGAGAAGAAAGGTATTTTTCGGATTCATATCGTAGCGGCTGCTGGGCTTTTTCCATAAATGAGCGGCTGGTATCGACACATCCGACAAGAAATACGCTCAGAAAAGTAGTGAGCAAATACTGTTTGTTTTTACTTTTTGTTAATTGTGCCGTCATTATTACTTCTCACTAATGAGTTCTTGCATGACTTGCTCTTTTTCTTGAGCTGATAATATTATCGGTAGCGAATTTAATACATCACGTTTAAAGTCACTAATTGATTTAGCGCATGCATGGGGAGCTAAATTATCTTTATGATTAAAATAGATAAATTTAGAAGCATAATTTTGATAACTGTCCACTGAGGCTTCAGCTAACAGCTGTTTAAAGAAGCGAGTTAAAGCATCACCTTTATCTTTAGAGTGAGTTTCAAAGATTAACAAGTCTATATCATCTTTTGCTTTTATTACGCCTTCATTAATTGTTGAGACTAAACTGAGCGCTTGCACATTATTCTCATAATTGCCTAATTTAAGTGCCGCATAACTATCTAAGATATTCTTAATTTGCTTATTAATCGTGGTCATGATGGATACGGGCCACACTTTAGTGAACATAATATACATCACTATATTGCCTAATAAGATGCCTAAAATCCTATCGGAAGCGACATCCATATCAAAACTAGGTTTAAACCCATGTAATACCGTTAGCAAAAATGCAAGTCCAACTTGGACTCCTGCATAGGAAATACGCTCATTACCGGCAGCCACCCATGCCGCGGGTAAAATACAGAAGAAAATCAATACCATTAAGCTAAAAATATCGGATAAATGAGGAATAATATAAAGTAACGAAATGATCCCAATCAGTGCACCAATTAAACACCCCGTGATACGCAGTGTCAGTTTATGCACAGTTTCACCAACTGATGTTAATGCGACAACATAGCAAGTGATCATCGCCGTATGGATGCCTTGCCATTCAAAAAAGTCATAAAGAACGTAACATATCAGTGCTGCGCAAGTGGTTTTTATTGCAAAATATTTATGATTAGGATTAGTAAAAGCATCCTCAACAAAAAACGGCATTTTCGTTTTTGGGTCACTGAATGTTTTATTCTTAAATAAAATATTTAGGAAATCATCCAATAACTGTTGATTGCTCTTATTAGTTGGTTTGCTATCTTTAAGGTTTTCTAACTGTTCAAGTTGATTTGTAGATAAACACTGTGCAATAAATTGGCATTTTTCTGATAGCTCAATACGCACTGCTGATGATGTATCATCCGGTAAATTCAAAGACATGATCAGTATTTCATAGGAATTATCAATCATGCTATCTAGCCATTGTATTTCTTTTTTCCCTTTTAGGAAAAAAAGCTTAATAAACATTAAATAACGTTTGCATTCAGACTGAGTAGCTAAAGCTTCGGTTATTTTAATTGGCTGGAGCTTACCCCCTAAAAAAAATTGATGCGCACTTAAAAAGCGCTCTGACAATTTATTGAGTAATAATTTTCTTGGGCTAATACCAAAAAAATAATTAAAGATAATAACCAGTAACATAGGTGATACTGCCATTAAGAGAGCATACAGCAGCCCCCTAGTTGCAGCATCGCCAAAAGGAATATCATCAATTAATGTCATTAAAAATGCGATCACAAGCGCGATTAAATTACCAATATCGCCCAAACTACTGGCAGAAGATAAATACATAAATAAGCCAGAAAATAACGCCATAAAGAAAAAGCGTAACATCACATTTTGAATGGTTAAGTTAAATAATATAAAAATCACACAAACAGCAATACTGCATAAGACTATGACACCGATACACAATAGTATGTTTTCAACTGCGTCAGACTTAACAAGGTAAATAATCAGGTAACAACTGATCGCCGACTCTGGTATTTCGTATAACATGGCAATACCTGCCATTAATGCGCAGAGTAGAGAAATACGCCACGCCGTCGAAAACCGAAACTCGAATGGCAACAAATCCTGCTTTATTTGTTGAAAAACTAGTGAAGTTTTAGCAGTCATCATCTTTAGATACTATATTAACAGTAGCTGTGGCACCTATTCGCATTAATTCCTTAGGTGGATTATTTAAAATCACCCTGACAGGAAAACGTTGTTCGACTCGTACCCAATTTAGTGATTTAGGCACATAAGGCAAATCCCTAGGAATATTGAGCAAATCAGTAGACATAACCCCCCAACCTGTACCTTGCACTTTACCTTTAATTGGCTGCTTATTATTGATCATAGAGTAAACTACTGCACAGCTCCCCATCTGAATATTGCCTAACTCCGTTTCTTTAAAGTAAGCAGATGCAAACCATGTATCAGTATCTATTAATGTAAATATAGACTGGCCTGATAACACAAACTCACCAGCAGACATGGTTAACCCGACGATATAACCATTACTCGGTGCTTTGATTTCCGTATTACTTAATTCCCACTCCGCCATAGCCAATGACATTTTTAATGACTGAACGAGAGCCTCTTCGGATTTGGTATTATTAATTAATGCTTCAGAAGCTACATTTTGTTTTTGGGCTTGTTTTAAGCTGACTTCTGCATCACGTTTTAAAGTACGTGCATCATCAACCTGTTGAGCAGTCACGAAACCTTTAGCTAATAAAGGCTCTAAACGTTTTAATGACTGTGTGGCAAGAGCAAGATTAACTTGTGCACGTTTGATTTGTTCTTCTGCTACTTCAGAATTTGAAGTTTCAGCAACGATGATCCTCTTTTTATTACTGAGGGCTGCTTCTGCAACAAGTAATTCAGCTCGAGCTTGATCCACTCGCAACTGGTACATGGTAGGGTCGATCGTAAATAATAGGTCACCTTCCTTGACCTCCATGTTTTCTTTAACATGAAATTGGCTGATCCGCCCAGGTACCACAGAAGATATATTGATTTTATTTGCCTCAATCACCGCATCTTCACTTAATGGGTTCAAAACTGATGATTGCAGGCTTTTCCATAGCAAAAGCAATAGAGCCACAAACACACCGATTGTGATAATGATTGCGAGCTTTTTTTTATTTTCTGTATTCATAATTTAATGAGAGAAATAAAGTAAAGATATTGTAATGGCAATCGATAGCAAGACACCAAAGTAAAACAGCAAGGGCAACGGTAACTTATCATCGATTTCTAAGCGGACCAGAAGAACACGTAATAACACTGCGCCTATTAGTCCAATTAAGACACACAACATCCAATAAGGAAAATAAGCACCTAGCATGGGAAATAGTGGAGAGTTTCCCTGTGTACAGCCTACTAATAAAAAAGCTAGCAAGCTAATGCTAAAATGATGACAATATTTTTTAAGCAAGTTCACATCAATATTACCTATCATTATATGATTATTAATTGATTGCTTATTACTATAGCGTTTTTTTTATGATTATAAAATAAATAAATTTCAACTAGATAAACATTGGTTTTATTTTTTATTAACTGAGTTTCACCGACACCCCACCCGTCAAAAAAAAGCTTAATAACAACCCAACACATTGATTAATAAACATATATATTAATCAAATCAGTATAAGACCATACTGGTTATAATGTTGAACAAGTACAATATTATGCAAAGTTCAATATCAAATTAACCGCTTAAACTGATTAACTAAGCCTATTAAACGGAAATATGAACTAATTTAACTATCTCGATATGATTTAACACTAGAAATTTAAAACAATTTTACTCTTGGCCTATTTCAGGTAACAATTAGACTGTCTTATTATGACAATCAAAAATAACCGCTCCAAAAATTAACTTTAAAACTTTATTAAAACGAAAGTCGACCACATCAATTTATATATCATCGGTATATATTCCCCCTAAAAATTTAATTCATATAGTCGAATTAGATAGTTATATTAATACCATCGAGTCATTAAACAGCGTTATCCGTCATGCTATAAAGAAACGTAAGGTCTTCCCCAGCGATGACTCTGTGCCGAAAGTGATTTATTTAGCAATTGAATCTACCTCTAAAAAATGGAGTATGCCAATTAAAAGCTGAAAATAGGTAATGAGGCGTTTTATTAGTTGTAAAAATTAACTGGCTAAAACTAAAAAGGCAAAATAAAGCAATATGGGTCTCACGTTGCCTGCCTTGGTACTTCTACAGCATAACAAGCCTTAAATAATAAAAATCCAACTCAGAATGCTTCCATCACACAAGCAAGGCTTTCAATCATCAGCACCATGTTGGTTGATTTGATAATCACTACGTTTCACAAATACTCGCTCAACCATAGTAAATGTTATACTTAATAGCCATGATGATGGATCGCCCTGCCATGAGAAGGCCCCACGATTAATCAAAGAGTAATGATGAAACGTATTAAGATCATTATTAAATGTTTCCACTCAATATCTATAAAATTTTTCCGACAGGGATCTCACGGTTAAAAGGACACCAGCTTACCTTAGAATTTCTTCTGGACTCGGTTATCGGAACAATATGTCTTTTCTAAACGACTCTGAACACCTAGCGCTAATACCCCAAGTATAAGCCACAGCCAAAAGTAAAGCATTAAGACAAACGGTTAGTTAAACCCGCCATATGCATATAATTTAACTCCCAAAAAAACTTATTATGCGTGTAAAACCATTCAGATAAATCTATTTTATGCTAAATGCGTCAAAATTTTTAAATAATAAATTTGTTTTTATTTATAACAATCGGTTAGCTTAAGGTAAATAAATTGGCATTAGCGTGGATAACCTTACTCTAGCATTTCATTTTCGGTTGCCACAAAGCATCTGAAAGGAATACGTCATGAGCTTGTTCGACATTGTCATTAAGCCGTTTCAATCCCATAATCGCTACCAGCTTGCTGTACAAGGTTGCCAGACCCACTTAGACGTTGAGCACTTCACGGGACGTGAAGCCATTAGTGAAACTTATCGTTATCAGATTACCTTTACCTCCCCAAACAAAAACCTGCAAGCGCAACAATTTCTACGCCGCAGTGCTGATTTTACCTTTTCATCGCCTACCCTGCCATTGGCTATGCTGAACACATTGAATGAGCCGCAAAAACGTGTTCATGGCGTGATCACCCACTTCAAGCGGCTGTCTGGCTCCGCTGATGAAACACAATACCAAATTGTGATAGAACCGTTTGTCTCCTTATTACGCCACCAAATGCGCACTCACCGCTTCTTCTTAAATAAATCCGTGCCAGACGTCATTGACCTCATCTTACGTGAGCATGACATGAAAGGCTGGGAATTTGAGTTTCATTTGCAGCGCCAATACCCCAAGCGAGAGCAAATTAACCAAATCAATGAGAGTGATTGGCAGTTTATTGAACGCCTGCTAAGTGAAGTGGGGATTTTCTATTCGTTCAGTTTGCAACCGGATACCAAAACCGAAGTTATTCATTTTGGGGATAGCCAACGAGCCTATGTGTATGACCTCAAGCTACCTCTCAATAGCCCATCAGGGATGAATGACGAGGGTGTAGAAAGTGTCTGGGGGTTATCACTACGTCATCAAGTGGTTGAGCGCAGTGTCACCACCAAAGATTACAATCACCGCCAAGCGATGCAAACTCTGCAATCGATTGAAACGGATATGACTCGAGGTGAGGGAGAGGACATCCACTACGGCGATGTCTACCATTATAAACCTCGTCACCTTGAGCGCGGTGAGAAGTACCAACCTGAAACGGAAACCGCTCACTTTTGGTCACGCCTTGACCATGAACGCTTTTTGGTTCGTCAAACTCAACTGTACGGTAAAAGTAATTCACCGATGCTAACGCCGCTATTGGTGCTCAAAATTACCGATAACCAACTGCCTTCAACATTACCGTCTGACTTTCAATCTGAAATCCTCCTGAGCCGCCTGCGATTTTCAGGTAGCCGCAGCAGTGCCTTAGTCGTGCAGTTTGAAGCAACGTCGTACACCGAAGCTTTGTGCTGGCGACCAGCTCTTAAACCTCGCCCCGTGATTGCAGGTACGTTAATGGCGCGGATTACTAGCGCCAAGCCACATGATATCTATGCCCATCAAAATGAACATGGATTTTATTGGGTTAAATTCGATGCCGACCGTGATGAAAAGCCCACTGGGTATGAAAGCATGCCTGTGCGGCTGGCGAAACCCTACGCAGGCGATACCTACGGCATGCACTTCCCCTTAATCCAAGGGACAGAAGTTGCCATTGGGTTCCATCAGGGCGACCCGGATAGGCCGTATATCGCTCATGCGTTGCATGACTCGCATCGTCCCGACCACATCACCGACAAAAATAATACCCGCAATGTCATTCGTACTCCGGCAAATAATAAGCTACGCATGGAAGACAAACGCGGGGAAGAACACATCAAATTCAGCACCGAATACGGGGGGAAATCGCAACTCAATTTAGGGCATCTGGTTAATCAAGGGCGTGAAAAGCGCGGTGATGGCTTTGAGCTGCGAACCGACAGCTGGGGCGCTATTCGAGCAGGAAAAGGGCTGTTTATCAGCACAGATTTACGCACAAAAGCCTCGTCTGAACAACTGGATATGCGCGAAGCCAAGCAGCAATTGGATGATGCGTTGAACCTTGTGAGCTCCCTACGGGAAGCAGCCGAAGTCGCAAAAGCAGAGCTGGCAGACATGAAGGCTCAACAACGCTTATTAACTGAGTCCATCAACGAATTGCAGCAGGCAGCGTTATTGCTTAGTGCACCAGCAGGTATTGCCTTAACCTCACCCAAAACCGTACAGGCTCACAGCGGTGAAAACATTACCCTGACGGCCAATAAACAGGCAGATATCTCAGTAGGTAAAAAAATCACCTTAGCCGCAGGTCAAGCTATCAGCTTATTTGCTCATACCCTAGGAATCAAAGCCTTTGCAGCAAAAGGTAAAGTGGAAATTCAAGCTCAAAGTGATGAAATGCATCTCACCTCACTCAAAGACATGACCGTCACTAGTACCGGCGGTAAAACCGTCGTTGCCGCTAAAGATGAACTGCTATTGACCTGTGGTGGCGCCTATATTCGATTAAAAGGTGGGCAGATAGAGTACGGTAGCCCCAATAACCAAACGGTGAAAGCCACTAATTGGGTGGTTGAAGGACCGGCGTCTATGGATGTCACTCACCCGCAATTCCCGCAATCGATGCCAAAACAAACCTTGCGTTTTCAACTGAGCTCCTCACCGCAGAGTCCGATGAAGGCGCGTGCGTTTGAGCCGTATGAACTGTATGCCAACGGAGCGCTTATTTTAAAAGGTATAAGTGATGCGCAAGGTAATGTCCAAATTGACCATGATATTCCCACAGATAGCTATCAACTATACCTACTCAGTGGCGATCGTTATGACATTACAGTGCCACCACCTGCTGAAGATGATGACAGTAACGAGCCTACAGTCAATATTGGATTTAGACCAAGCGCACCTAGCCAAGAGCGTGAAAATGCACGTATTGGCGATGCTTGGGGTCAAAACCTTTCAGAGTTTTTAACCGCATTCAAAAAGGATAAGTAATATGTCTGGAGGTAATTGGAGTCAATTCCCGCTAGGAGTTCAACTCCCAACATCAGCAACGCCACCGATGATTGATATACCAGTATCAAGTTGCATGGTGGCACATATGACGCCAAGCTGGATACCTGAACGCACGAAATACCCCATGAGTTTATTTACCTATGCACCATTAATTAATGGACAACAAACCTTTGCCGCCGTTGCGGAAGCCATTCGAAAATCGAAAAAAAGTATTGATATTATTACATGGGGCTTTCAACCCTCTATGTATTTTGAACGTAGTTCGAATGCCCGAGAAGGTCAATATCCGATGATTGGCGAGTTGTTAGAGCAAAAGGCCAATGAAGGTGTGCAAGTGCGTGTACTTGTGTGGTTTGATCATGTGGGAAAACATTTTGAGAAAAGCTTTCCCGGTTGGGGGAAACAAGTGATATCGCCATCCCAACTCAATGATTTTCTTGTCTTTGGTGCAAAGCTCGATTATCAAACCCAAAAACAATATCAGTTTGATATCGCTTGGAACCGTAAAGTTCATATGGGCCTTGTCAAAAACTTGTCAGTACGGACTCGTGATATTGCAATGAGTATACCTGATTCGCGATTAAAAGATGTTACGGCGCGAACCAATCATCAATTTTCGAGTCAAGAAACTGAGCTAAGTGCTCGCTGGGCTGCTTTAGCGGCTGGTTCAACGCATCATCAAAAAGCGGTTTTAATCGATTATGAAGAGCCTGAAAATGCGATTGGTTTTGTGATGGGGCACAATATGCACTCGGAATATTGGGATCAAGATGCACATGCCATCACTCGTTATAAGGAAGAGTCATGGCTTGGTCGCGATGGCGTAACTGCGTGGCAGGATACCTCAAACTGTGTGTATGGTGAGCTACTGTATGATTTAAATGATAACTTTGTGTCGGCGTGGAAAAAAACTGATGGTTTTTTCGCCAGCAAAGGTGACGATGTAGAGCAACTTGCACAGAGAGAAAGTCGTTCACGATGTGACTATATCCCGACACCTGAGCATATCAAAAACCTCAACGCTCATTACACCTTTTTAGCGAATAATCCTTTAGTTCCCACGGGCGGAAAAATTTGCCGAACCCAGCCACAACACGATGAATACGATATATTAAAAGCCTATGATCATGGTGTTAAACATGCCCGTAACTACATCTATTTTGAAAACCAATATTTTCGTTTGTCATCTATAGCGACCAATTTACGGGATATGGTTGAAGAACGAAACCGACGTTTTTTACAAGCTGCTGAAACTGACAGCAAATTACAAAGCATTAAACCACCTCCGTTCTATCTTTTTGTTGTCACTAATTCAACGGAAAAACCCTCTGTCGGGAGTTCGAATGAGGTAGGCGGCTATCAAACTTATAAGATGTTAGAACAACTTGGTCGTCGAGATTTGATGAAAGAATATGTGTATGAAAATGAGTACAAACCCAAATGGTTTGGTCTGCATATTCCAGATGAAAACATCAAAAGCCCTGATGACATCCAGCCTGAAAAAATTGAGGGGCTAGAGACAATGATTTGCACCCTCGTCTCTCCTGATTCCGATAGATGGCAGCAAGTGTATGTACACAGTAAATTAACTTTAGTCGATGATACCTTTTTAATTCAAGGCTCTGCCAATATTAATTTACGCAGCATGGCATTCGACAGTGAAATCGCTGTGATATTGCAAGATAGCGATGATTTTCCAATTGTGAAGCCGTTAAGAGAAAAATTATGGGGATTGCATAAGAGGACGGGGAGTGTTTCAAGTGATTTTACATCGGAGTTTAAAGACTGGACAAATCTTATCAAAGAAAATGTTATCAAAAAGAAAAATAAAATAAAACCGATTAGTTCCCTAATTTTTTTTCAAGACAAAAGTATTAGTCTAAAGAATTCGGATTAATTTATGAAAATCCAAACAAAGATTGCATTGTTGCTAGGCTCTATTTTACTTGTTAGTTGCAAGCCAATCGATAAAAAGGATGTCACTGTGAACCAAAAAACAGAACCTGATTTAACCTTCACCTGCGTGTATGAAAAAGACACGCTACCGCCCGTTGATCCGGAAGCGGATATTTGGTTTAAACAAGCGCGTGAGCTTGAAAAAATCAATAAACACCAACGGGATTATAAGCGAATTGGTGTTCTATACCGTAAAGCCGCGGAGCGTAATCACCCCAAGGCCATGTTGAATCTCAGTAACTTAATCAGTTATGGAAAAGTCCCCCCGATTGAAGGTAAAGGCCCTGCCCAAGAGGTCTGGGATATTATCCGAAAAATGGCTAAATTAAACATCAGTTATGGTTATTACCAAATGGGACATTATCTAGACACGGGTTATGGCGTAGCTGCTGACCGCACAAAAGCTTTGGCTTATTTTCGCCAAGCGGCTGATTTAGGTAATCCAGAAGCGCAGTATTTCATTGGTGATATTTTTATATCACAGCGAGTTTCAGATAGCGATAATCCAGCTTATCATCCCGATATTGGTAAAAAAATGCTTACTTGTGCCGCGCAACAAGGACATGGTGAAGCCAGTTATAACTTAGCTGCATACTCAAGAGATGTAGAAAAAAATATTGATAATACTTTAAAGTTTTTTCAAATTTCCGCAAGGAACGGGTATCGAATGGGGGCTTCTATGCTAAGTAAAGCATTTTCTCCAAATTCAACACCTAAAGATTATTATTATTTACCAATTAAACCTGATGCAGTTCGTTCAGCCCGTTATGAAGCAATTGTCAAAGAAATGGATGCTTCTGACGAAACCGCCAAGTTCCCCGATATCGATAAAATCGTTCCACTTCCCCCTGCCGAACTCCCTGAATGGGATGGTACGTTTGAATATAAAAAACAACAGGATAACCAATAAAAGGATCTTAACATGCGCGCACTTGTTCGATTAGGTGACAAAACTACTCATTGCGGCGAAGTGATTTCCGCTTCTGGCTCGATGATGTACGGTAAGCCCATTGCCTTAGTGGGAGATAAAGTCAGTTGTCCTAAAAAAGGACATGGTGTCAATGCCATTTTACCCGGCTCAACGCGCATTTTAATATCCGGTCGCCAAGCGGCATTGAACGGCTTTCAAACCGAATGTGGCTGTACCCTCATTGCGAGCCTTTCCTCGTCAGGTGAACAGTCATGATAAGCTGGAAAATTCCCTCTTTAGAGCACCCACCTAAGCCTAAATTACCTCGCTTGATGCTTTGGTTGTTTTTAGTCGTGATTATTGGTGTTATCGGATTTGGCATAGGTGCTTATTTATCTTCAATTGGGGTATTGTCTAGTGAAGTCAGTAACAACCAAATAATTGCTTTATTTGTTGTTCTTCCGGTGATCATTATCCTGTTCGTCCGATTACTTGTTTATTCAATCACGGCTTATCGTCATCAACTTTTTACGAATATGTTAGATGACGCTCGCAGAGAATGGCGTTATTGGGCAGGCAAGCACCTTGGAATATTAGCGCATGCTCGATTAACTCAAGCCGATGAAGTGATGCCGGAAGGCATTGCATTATCTTCTTTACCAATTAATAAAGATAATATATTGACACTAAACGCCTTGAAATCCCTTTCGTTATGGGAAAAACAAGAAACAGCGATACAAAAATTGCTTATCCCAATCGCGACGTTTTATCATCAACACGCCCTCACCCAGCCGATAACACTGTATTGGCAAGCAGAAGAAAGTGGTACTAATTGGACGGAACTTATTGAGCAGGAAGCTGCTCGCCTATCATTGCCACTTGAATCTGTTGAAATATTACCATACATGTCTCTCAGTGAATGGCTATTGGCACTGTATGAAAACTCCTTTGAACCTAAGTTATACGCTATTTTAGCATTTCAATTAGACTCAACGGCGAGTGAAGAAGCCGCGAGTCTATTACTCGCCCCTCAAGGATTCTACGAGAGTCTAAGAGCACCTATCAAAGCGAAGCTATTACGCCCGATATCCACCGAGGTAAAATCCTTCGATGATGCATTGAAAGCACAATGTGAATTTCAATTACTGGGTCACCAATTAAATTCAGTGTGGCATAGCGGGGTCACAGATAAAAACAAAAGCCAATGTATTGAAAGCTATGTACAACAAGATATTCATTGTCTCTTAAACCAATTTTATAATGCCGATGCCTTTTTCGGTACGAGTGGGATTGCTCGGCATAGCACAATCTTGTCATTGGTCAGCGATAATCACGAAAACCAACTAATTGTATGCCAAGAAAACGATAACTTATTGTTACAACAAGTAATATGTTAATAAATGAATAAGAGGTGCCTGTTATGAGTGATAAAATTATTCATGCCATTGAGTGCTAGGCTAACCACCCTACATGGTTTAGTTCCCACCCTATTGGATGCCAATACAAAAACAAATAAAAGCCAATACATTTATTTGGATCATAATACAGGTATAGTCAACCTATCCAAAAATAAGACTGGCGTTCTGGTAATTTCTAGGGAAGACGAAACCGATCGTATCATGTCTGATGAAGAGGTCAGCATGGATGTGTTGAATTAGGTAACTTGAGCCATTCTGACCCAAAACCTTACCTGACCCATTACCTGACCCAAAATCAGGTAAAAACAAAAAGGAGTTAGATGATTAACACCTAACTCCTTAATAAATTTGGTGGCCCCTACTGGACTTGAACCAGTGACCAATCGATTATGAGTCGACTGCTCTAACCAACTGAGCTAAGGGGCCAAAGTGGAAAGGATTATACGTGCAGTTTTCTCTTAGGTCTAGTGTTTCAAAACTGTATGGCGAAATTGTGTTCAAATCAATCGCATCACTTATAATTCAAAGTGATAGCATCACCAAAAACTATCATTCTTTCATACTTGCCATAAAGCCTCGTTTATTTTTGTCATTTTTAATTCAACCAATGCTCATAGTATCCATGACATTAAAAATCAATCTATATCAAATTAAAAATATAAACCACAGCATAAACACAATCAGGCTTATTAAACATTCTTCCCCCAATCATTTGATATAGAACAACAATTTTCTCATCAAGATCTCACAATATGATTTATAGATAATTCGCTGATAGGACAAAAATGATGAAAAAAGTACGTGCAGTTCAATATGGTTGCGGAAAAATGGGTAAATACCTAATCCGTTACTTACAAGAACATGGCGCTGAAGTTGTGGCAGCTTTTGATATCAATGAAGCTGTAATCGGCAAAGATATAGGCGAAATTGCAGGAACCGCACTAACTGGAGTCAAAGTCCAAGCACTCCATGAAGCAGATAAAACACTCGAAACCTTAAAACCTGATGTTGGGATCATTGCCACACTGAGCACGATGGCTGATTTAGAAGATGCATTTTCCTTATTTGCCCGCCACGGTGTTAATGCCATTTCAACCGGAGAGGAAGCGCTTTACCCTTGGAATTCATCACCAGAAATAACCCAAAAACTTGATATATTGGCCAAAGAAAATAATTGTACCTTAGCAGGGAGTGGCTACCCAGATATGTATTGGGGAGTGTTGATCGACACCTTAGCAGGTTCAATGCATAAATTAGTAAAAGTTAAAGGCTCTAGTTGCTATAACGTTGAAGATTACGGTATTGCCTTAGCTGTTGGTCATGGCGCAGGGTTAACTGTTAATGAATTTAATCAACAAATCGGTAACTACAATGATTTACCATATGACGTTATCTCACAAAAAATTGAAAGCGGTGAATATGCACCGCCGTACATGTGGACGCAAAATGGTTGGTTATGTAGCCGCCTAGGGTTAACCATTACAAGCCAAATTCAGCGCTGTGTTCCACAAATCGCCAAGCAAGATACCTATTCAGACACCTTAAAAATGACCGTCAAAAAAGGGGATGTACTCGGTTTATCTGCTGTTGTGATCACCGAAACAGCAGAAGGCGTTACCCTTGAAACAGAATGTATTGGTAAAATTTTGACCGCTGATGAATGCGATAAAAATAGTTGGCAATTAATTGGTGAGCCAGATACGTCTATTGAAGTGAATAACCCAGCGACAGTTGAGTTAACTTGTGCCAATTTAGTCAACCGCATCCCTGCACTGATTAATAGCCCAGCGGGATATACTACGACGGAAAAAATGCCAAATAACGTCTATATGACCAAACCAATGCACGAATATTTATAAGCCTATTTAGCCCACCCCAAAACACAGTGGTGGGCTTTTTGGCCGATTTAATGGCAATCGTTAACGGGGCTTGACCATTTGCCACTCTAAATGCCGTTTTATCGCGGGCCATTCTGACTCAATAATGCTGTAAATACAGCTATCACGCAGTTCCCCTGTACGAGTGAGCATATGGTTTCTGAGGACCCCATCAAGTTTTGCTCCCAGACGTTCAATCGCTCTGCGACTTTGTTGATTTAAAAAGTGCGTTCTTAACTCCACAGCAACACAATTTAATTGTTCAAAAGCATACTGTAATAACAGGTATTTAGCCTCAGTATTAATCGCTGTACGCTGCACTTCTTTACCGTACCATGTCGCGCCAATTTCAACTCGCCTAACCACACTATCAATACGCAGATAGGAAGTCATACCAACTGCATTACCTGTTTTTTTATCAATAACAACAAAAGGCAACATTTCTTTTTGTTGAAACCGCTTAAGACGGTTATCCACATCTTTAGCGACATTTTCAGGTTCAGGGACAGAGGTATACCATAACTTATGTAGCCCATCCTTTTGGATCATAGCAGACAACGCTTGATCGTATTGATGAGATAAAAACTCCAAGCGAACGTGTGAACCTTCTAAAGTGATAGTTTGGCAAATTTCTTTCATAGGCTGTGAGTTCCTGACAAGTAAATGTTGATTGTGCGTGAATATTAATTTGAATGTTATTGATAATTTATTTTTATGACAAAATAATAAATTTCTCCGCTATATTTAGATTAACTCCGCACTTTTAATTAAAAGTCATGATAAAAATCACAAAAAATTAACATTATTACCAATTCATCATCCCATTAGGCTACAGTTAACTCATCTGACCTGTTAATAGAGCCCGAAATGGGAGTATAATAATGAGCAATTTTCCACACCTTTTTACCCCTCTAGATTTAGGCCATACCGTTCTAAAAAATAGAATATTAATGGGCTCAATGCATACTGGGCTCGAAGAGCATCCTGAAGGAAGTGAAAGACTCGCACATTTTTATCGTTTACGTGCAGAAAATGGGGTCAGTCTTATTATTACTGGGGGAATAGCGCCAAGCCCAGAAGGGGCACTAACTGCTCATGGGGCTGTACTCAATAACCAAGAGCAGCTCCCCTTCCATCAGCATATTACAAACGAAGTTCATCAAGCAGGCGGAAAAATTGCTTTACAAATCCTACATGCAGGCCGTTATGGCTTGCACCCCGCATTAGTTGCCCCCAGTGCTATTCAAGCTGAAATTATTCCATTTCCCCCTAAAGCACTGACATCTGATGAAGTAAAAAAAACCATACAAGATTTTGTCACTACTGCAAAATTAGCCCAACGAGCGGGATATGATGGTGTTGAAATCATGGGTTCTGAAGGTTACTTAATCAACCAGTTTATTACCAAGCGCACTAACCATAGGGACGATGAGTGGGGAGGAAGCTATGCAAACCGCATTCGTTTTCCCATTGAAATTGTTCGTCAAGTACGAGAAGCCGTTGGGGATAATTTTATTATTATTTACCGGCTTTCCATGCTTGATCTCGTCGAGGATGGCTCCACTTGGGAAGAAATAGAGTTACTAGCAAAACAAATTGAGCTTGCCGGCGCGAGCTTAATTAATACAGGGATTGGTTGGCATGAGGCCAGAGTTCCCACAATTGCAACTCAAGTCCCTCGCAGTGCATTTAGCTGGGTTACTCAAAAGTTAATGGGTAAAGTTAATATTCCATTGATCACAACTAACCGTATCAATGACCCGTATGTAGCTGAGCAAATTATCGCTAATCAACAAGCGGATATGGTTTCCATGGCTCGCCCTTTTCTTGCTGACGAGTCATTTGTTCGCAAAGCTGCGGAAAACCGAGCAGATGAAATAAACACCTGCATTGGCTGTAATCAAGCCTGTCTAGACCTCATTTTTAGCGGAAAATTAGCCAGTTGCCTAGTTAACCCTCAAGCCGTCAGGGAGTTTGATTATCCTAACGAAAAAGCCACGATTAGCAAATCAGTGGCAATAGTCGGTGCAGGCCCCGCAGGGCTTTCTTGTGCTATTTATGCCGCTAAACGTGGGCATCGAGTCACCCTATTTGAAAAATCTAATCATATTGGTGGGCAATTTAACCTCGCAAAGCAAATTCCCGGTAAAGAAGAATTCCATGAAACGATCCGTTATTTTTGCCGACAGCTACAATTATTGAATGTGGATGTACGCCTTGAACAGCAAGCCGATGTAGACAACTTGTCAGGCTTTGATGATGTGATTATTGCAACGGGTGTTGTACCACGCCAAATTCAGCTTGAGGGGATAGACCATCATAAGGTCATTTCCTATATAGATGTTATTACCCAACAACGCCCTGTAGGGAAAAATGTCGCTATCATTGGTGCTGGGGGGATTGGTTTTGATGTCGCAGAGCTATTAACCCAAACAGGAAAAAGTAGCAGTTTAGATACTTCGTTATTTAACGAAGAATGGAATATTGATACTTCAATTCACTCTAAAGGTGGTATATACCCTCCACAAAAACGGCCAATAGAGCCTGCTCGTCACCTCTATTTATTGCAACGTAAAAATAGTAAAGTTGGCGCTAATTTAGGGAAAACAACTGGTTGGGTACATCGTTTGTCTCTTATGAAGCGCGGTGTAAAAATGCTGAATGGCGTTGAATACATGCGAGTTGATGACAACGGGCTACATATTCGTTATCAAGATAAAATACAGTGCCTTCCCGTTGATAATGTCATTCTTTGCGCAGGGCAAGAGCCTTATCGCCCGTTGAAAATACAGTTAGCAAAACTCGGCATTAATGCGCATGTTATTGGTGGTGCAGATATAGCAGCAGAACTCGATGCACGCCGAGCCATCGAGCAAGGCATGAAAATAGCTTACCAACTTTAACTTCTTCCCCCTTGTGCTAAGCTGTTAGCTTAAGGGGCTTTTCTGTGCCCCAACTTTAAGCTCAACCTGACTATCTACTCTTATCTGACTTTAATAATTCAAATTGTTATGTTATAACATCTCATTATTTCATGGATAATTTGAGGCTTTATGACACTTTCAACTGAATTACCCTCTTCTGTTTTGCCTGACGCACAAGCACAAAATGACACTCACAGTAATATCAAGCTTGACTGGGTTGGAATGACAGGGATTGCTTTGCCCATTGAAATTGAAAGCCGCCCAGTTAATGCGACTATCGATATTGGCGTTGATCTACAAGGGCAAAAAGGGGTCCACATGTCTCGTCTCTATCAAATATTGGATGGCCTAACACAAAATGAACTGACGCCAGATTTAATAAAGCAAACATTAGAACAAGTATTATTGTCGCATCAAACTATTTCATCGAAGGCTCATATCCGATTTTATGGTGATATTTTATTATCGCGCCGTTCGTTAGTATCAGCTCAATTTGGTTGGAAAGCCTATCCGTTTGAGATTTCAGCATCATTTGATAAGTCACTATCCCTTTATTTGAAAGTCGGAGTCCCCTATTCATCAACTTGCCCAAGCTCTGCCGCACTCAGCAGCCAAGTTATGCAACAACAGTTTGCGATTGATTTTGATGATACAGAACAAACATTAACTCAATCTCAAGTCCTTGATTGGTTGATTAAACAAGGGGTCCCAGCAATACCACACAGTCAACGCAGTTGGGCATGGGTAACCATCAAGCTAAAAACAACTTATAAAGAGCTTCCTATTATTGAGTTAATCAACCAAATCGAAAATATTCTTTCCACCCCAGTACAAACGGTGGTGAAACGTAAAGATGAACAAGCTTTTGCTATTGTTAATGGGCAGAACTTGATGTTTTGTGAAGATGCCGCTCGTAAACTAGTGAATGCCTTTCGCCATCAATGCCAATTTGACGAAGCGACGATCCACATTGATCACCAAGAAAGCTTACATGCCCATAATGCGATTGCCCACACACAATGGAAACGGAGTCTGTATGTTGCGTAAAAACCCATCGGGGCACTCGCCTGTTGTATCGGAAAAAGCATATATTGACCCTACCGCCATTATCTGCGGTAAAGTGATTATTGAAGATTATGTTTACGTTGGTCCATATGCCGTGATCCGTGCTGATGAACTCAATGAAAATGCAGATATGTCCCCCATCGTGATCGGCTCACACTCAAATATTCAAGATGGGGTGGTAATTCACTCAAAAAGTGGCGCGGGTGTACAAATTGGCTCACACACATCGATTGCGCACCGAGCAATTGTCCATGGCCCTTGTGAAATTGCTGAGCGCGTGTTTATTGGCTTTAATAGCGTTTTATTTAACTGCAAAATTGGTAAAAACAGTGTGATCCGCTATAACGCAGTCGTCGATGGCTTAACACTGCCGGATGGTTTATATATTCCGTCATGCATACATGTGAACGCATACAGTGATTTATCGGCATTCAACCAAGTTGATCACGCTTCATTGCAATTCTCTGAAGAGGTCGCAACTACGAACATTCAACTTGTTGAAGGCTACCGTCGTCTACGTAATGAGTTTTAAATCTATAAGCTGTTAAAACAATAAGGGTAGAGTTTGCTTTCGCAGCCTCTACCCTATTTATCTAAATTCAGGAACACTTAATCACGATGAGATAACTGCGCTTCTGAATTTGCCAGTCTATCATCTTCGGCTAAGCAGACTGCAGCTGTGAAAAGGACATCAGTTGAAGAGTTAAGCCCCGTTTCCACTGAGTCTTGCAATACCCCAATCATCACACCAACAGCAACGACTTGCATGGCAACTTCATTCGAAATCCCAAACATATTACATGCTAATGGGATAAGCAATAACGACCCGCCAGCAACCCCAGAAGCACCGCAAGCACAGACAGCAGCAACAACACTTAGCAACAGAGCTGTTGGAATATCAACAGGGATACCGAGTGTATGTACAGCGGCTAAAGTCAATACAGTGATTGTCACTGCAGCACCCGCCATATTAATGGTTGCACCTAATGGGATCGAAACAGAATAGGTATCTTCGTGAAGGTTCATACGGCGACACATTGCCATATTAACAGGTATATTGGCTGCAGAACTACGCGTAAAGAAGGCAGTTACACCACTTTCACGCAGGCAGGCAAATACCAAGGGGAATGGGTTACGCCTAATTTTCCAATAAACAATCAATGGGTTAACAACAAGTGCCACAACTAACATACAACCAACTAATACCGCTAGGACATGGATATAACCTTTTAAGGTTTCAAAACCAGTTGTTGCGATGGTAGAAGCGACCAAACCAAAAATCCCCACAGGTGCTAAACGGATCACAACGCGTACTAACTGAGTCACCGCATTAGAGAAATCATGCACTAAATTCTTTGTTGTATCGTTGGCATGACGCAATGCAATACCAAGCCCAATCGCCCATGCCAAAATACCAACATAGTTACCTTTAATTAATGCATCGATAGGGTTAGCAAAGATATTGATCAGTAAGCCTTTTAAAACTTCAGCAATATTACTTGGGGGGTTTAATTGAGAGTCTCCCACCACTAAAACTAAGTTAGATGGGAAAATGAAAGAACCAATGACTGCGACAACCGCGGCAAAAAAAGTCCCCAAGATATACAGAACCAGTATCGGTTTTATATTGGTTTTTTGCCCTTGACGATGATTCGCAATTGACGACATGACTAATACCCAGACCAGCACGGGAGCGACTGCTTTCAACGCGCTAACAAATAGGTCGCCTAGTAGGGCAACATTTTTCGCCGCTGAAGGCCATAACCATGCCAGTAAGATACCTGCGATCAAACCAACCAGTATCTGCTTGACTAGACTACCTTGGCTAATTACTCGCCATAACCCTGTTTTATTTGTATCCATAGTAGACCTATATTAGTTATCTTTATTAGGAATTAAATGTGTTTGCACAGCAAGTATAAGGAATAATAGTCGCCTGAAAAGGCAATTATTCAAAATATACACAATGATTGACTTTATTTAACAAACATTTTACACATCTGTGATCTCAATAGAGTTTTGTTTCTTAAAGTAGAATAGAGAATTTTAAAATGAGTGAATACTTTCAGAAGGTTAAAACAAAAAAAGCCCCCAACTTTCCAGCGGAGGCTTCAACTAAAACCACTAAATTAACTTTTGGCTTCGTTTCGTTTATTAACAATTGTATTAATAATTAACGTTATAACTAGTATGGACGCAATAACCCCAAGAGAAATAGCCGTTGGAATATGAAAAATATCAATTAACAGCATTTTTATACCGATAAAGCTTAAAATAACCGCTAAACCGTATTTGAGCATTGAGAACTTTTCTGCCACACCAGCTAATAAAAAGTACATCGCACGTAGCCCTAAAATAGCAAATAGGTTCGATGTTAAGACAATGAACGGGTCAGTTGTTACCGCAAAAATAGCGGGTATGCTATCAACCGCAAATATCACATCACTAATTTCAACTAAAATTAGCACTAAAATTAATGGGGTTGCGAACAATATCCCATTCTTTTTAATAAAGAATTTTTCCCCATGTAATTCATCGGTCATACGTAAATGTGAGCGCACCCATTTGACCAGAGGCTTATCCGTAATAGGGGAATCGTCCTCTTTAGCAAATGCCATTTTAAGCCCGGTAAATAATAAAAACAGGCCAAATACATATAAAATCCAGCTAAATTGCGTAACTAACCAACTACCAGCAAAAATCATAATCGTACGCAATACGATGGCACCCAGTACACCGTACACAAGGACACGACGTTGTAAATTTGCTGGAATAGCAAAATAACTAAAGAGCATTAACCAGACAAATACATTATCTATCGCTAATGCTTTTTCTAATAAATAACCGGTTAAAAATGCGATAGTTTGGTTATCAGCAAACTCACGCCCCACGTTATCATTAAGATACCACCAAAACCCTGCGGCAAAGAGTAATGAAAGTGTCACCCATACAATACTCCAAGCAGCCGCTTGCTTCATCGACATGGCTTGGCCTTTATGTTTTCCCTGCCAAAACAAATCGATAAGTAACATGAGTAAAATAATAACTGCAAAACTACCCCATAAAACAGGGTTACCGACTGAATGCATTTTCCTATCCCTTAAAAACAAAAAACGGCTGATATCCAGAAGACATCAGCCGCTTAAAATTGTTTAACCTCAAGGAGTTATCTATTGGTTGTAAATTATGAGCAAACCTCGCCTTCTGGCAAGGTCTCACTTACAACACAAATTACCTGAGATTAGGAAACTGTGGTGCTCGGCTACCGGGTGTAATTTGTACACCGTAATGACGATAAACCGACAAGAAGAAGTTACTCCCCTTTGCTATGGCGATAAGATACGGTAAATAATCTTAAAATGCAATAATTAGCAACGAGGGTTTTATCACTCTTTTTTCACATTAAAAAATGAAAGAACAATCATATTTCACATTTATCATCTAAAAAATAGGCTAAAAGCGGGTTTTAAGCACTTTAAACCTGTATACAATGAGCGATAAATTGTAAAAATAAGCCAAAACTTAAATGAATTCTAAAAATAAGCTTAAAATTTACTGTTTAGTTATTTTCTGTTTTGTTAAAGTGAGCGTGCTTTACACTAACAGCCTGAGGAAACAACACTTTCACTTTGGCATTCACTTAATCCATTTCTCCCTGCCCAACAACAAGTTTGTTGCTGTTATTGCCGTTTAGGAAACATTAATGGAATTAGTTAAAGAACTTTTTTTTGCCCTTTGGCACCAAGATTATGTCACCCTGTCTAACCCCGCGTTAGTCTGGTCGATTTACTTCATGCTGTTCGCTATCTTGTTTCTTGAAAACGGGGTTTTGCCTGCGGCTTTTTTACCTGGCGATAGCTTATTGATTCTAGTCGGTGTGCTCATCGCTAAAGGTACGCTAAGTTATCCACTGACGATCGCAATTTTAACTGCCGGGGCAAGCTTAGGCTGCTGGGTTGGTTATATACAAGGGCGATGGTTAGGGAATACACGCTTAGTTAAAGGGTGGCTTGCACATTTACCAGAACACTACCACCAGCGCGCATATGGGCTTTTCCATCGCCATGGCCTCGCTGCATTATTAGTTGGCCGTTTTTTAGCCTTCGTCAGAACATTATTACCCACCATCGCGGGCCTTGCAGGTTTGCAGAATGGCCGTTTCCAAGTCTTTAACTGGCTAAGTGGTCTACTATGGGTTCTGATTTTAACCGCTATTGGCTATGGGTTTGGTAAAAGCCCTATTTTCCTGCAGTATGAACATCATATTATGAATGTCTTGATGTTAATCCCTGTGGGTCTGCTGATTATAGGTTTAATCGGTAGTATTGCTGTTGTTGTAAAGAAAAAACTCTCAAGCAAAAAAGCAAACTAAATCTACGATGGGGGTCTATTAGCCCCCATATTTTTAGTTTTACTTTTATTTACCCTCTGTTAATTTATCAAAGAGTTACCTCCTTAACTCCTTGATAAAAAACTATTCTTAATCATTTCATTATGTAAATTTTCCTTTGTTACATACACTTGGCCTAAATAATCCATTGCACTTAGTACAAAAAAAGCTATTGTTAATACAGCAATTACGATTTTTCTATTAACAGGAGGTTGTACATGTCAGCTAACCATTCATCAGAAGACTTACGTGCGGAATTACGGGCTTTAGCAGATTCTCTGGAAGCGGTACTCAATGATACCGGTGAAAAATCGAAAGAAGAGATTGAAAGCCTAAAATCCAAGGCAAAAGATGCATTGTGTTCATCACGCGCTAAACTCAGCCAAACCACTGAGCGGATCACAGAACAAACCAAGGAAATCGCGGGACGAGCGGATAACTATGTGAAGGAAAACCCGTGGACAGGCATCGGTATTGGTGCAGCCGTCGGGGTTGTTCTTGGCGTATTACTCGCTAAACGTTAATCGTATATGGAACAAAACCAACAACGTCAGGGCCCCGGGAAAGGGGTCCTTGAAATATTGCAACGTATCGCAAGTATCACTGTGAATATTGTTGAAACTCGTCTTCAGCTTATTGCCGTTGAGCTTGAAGAGGAGAAAATCAACTTTATTCAACTATTACTGTTAGTTGGGCTAGCTCTCCTATTTACTGCTTTTGGTTTGATGTGTTTAATCGGTTTAATCTTTTGGTCAGTCGACCCCGTCTATCGCTATCAAGCACTGGCAATGACAACAGGGAGTCTGATCATACTCGCTATTATTTTTGCCCTTTGGGCATTAAAAAAAGCGAAGCAATCAACGTTATTGGGTTCTACTCGAGAGCAGTTAAGCCAAGATGCTAATGCTTTAGCGGGAAAGGATAATGAGCAGAAATAAGCGCCAATTATTAGCCACCAAAAAACAAATGTTAATCAAAAGGATTGAGCAGCAACGGAGTGACCTTGCTGCTTCTTCTAAAGATTGGCTACAAACCACTGAACGCTACGACCGCACATGGAAATTTTTTATTACCTTCCGCCCTCTGTTTATTGCCGCAACAGGAATACTGTCAATCTACTCATTGAAAAAGCCTCAAAAACTTTTACGGTTAGGTAAAAAAGCACTCACAATTTGGAGTTTGGCTCGAACAGTACAAAGCACCCTCAACGCAAGTAAAAAATAATCCTCTATTTTGAAATCAATTAATCGCTATAGGTTAATAAAAACCCCCTTTCCTGAAATCAACTCCAACAATTTATTTATCATTCAATTTTTTTGTACTTGTTTGTTAATAAGCTTTGCTTTTTATTGAATAAATAAATCACTACTATAAGTGCATCAAATGTTTTCTTACCTATTAATGCTGAAAACAACACTACAAAGCGACATATATCGCAATTTAATAAAATTTAATAGCTTATTAGTCTGGAGAGTCTCGATGAAAAATTTAGAAAATGGTGCGATATTATTGGCTCGTATCATGATGCCAATCCTATTTATTGTCGCTGGGTACGGGAAACTAGGTGATGCTTATGCAGGAACACAACAATATATGCAAGCAATGGGCGTCCCTGGGTTTTTATTACCTTTAACCATTTTATTAGAATTTGGCGGCGGCTTAGCAATCCTATTTGGTTTCTTAACCAGAACTGTTGCCTTGTTTACAGCAGGCTTTACTGTACTAACAGCATTGCTGTTCCACATTGACTTTAGTGTTGCACCAAACAGCCTAATGTTTATGAAGAACTTCACGATTGCGGGCGGCTTCTTACTGTTAGCAGTCACTGGTCCGGGTAAATTTAGTATCGACCATTTATTAAATAAAAAATGGTAACTCCGATTTCATTATCACCCTTGTGAATTTATTTGATTTTTTTGTCCAATTTATACCTCCTTCGGGAGGTATTTTTTTATCTAAAATAAAGGTATTGAATCAGTGAAGAGAAAATCACTTAGTGAGGTGTCCTCGGTAGGCAGCAAATTGAGTCATCCCGTGAGCATACATAAGTATGTGACTCGGGTGACTCAATGAAACCAACACCCCTACGGCTCAAAATATAACGAGTTTACACCCTAAATAATTTGGGGATTTCTCGGAGACACCACGACTTAGCCTCCCCCATACTATCTCTGCGCCACGCCATAATAATATTCGTCTCATGACTAAATTCAGCCCCGACAACTTTTAAGCGCCCTTCTCGAATATCTTGCTCAACCATTGGATATGGCATAGTTGCCACCCCTAACCCTGCCAGCAATGCATTTCGTTTATCTTCAATTGTCGATACTGTTAATCGCTGCTGTTTATCCAATAATTGTACGGTGATCACTGGGCGTTCTCGCGCAGTATCTGCAACCGCGATCCCTCGATATTTCACTCGTACCGCATCTGAAAGCGGCTCGGGTTCTTGGTGAATAGGATGATCAGGGCTCGCAACATAAATATGGTTAATGGTATATAACGATTTCGAGTTAATTTCAGATGAAGAACGAAAATGCATATCAGGGGCAATCACAATATCCGCTTTACCACTTTCAAGGCGTTCCCATGCCCCTGCTAACACCTCAGTAATTAATGATAATTGTGTTTCTGATTTCTCAGCCAAACGTTCAACCAGAGGAAATAATGACTGAGCTGGAATTAATGCTTCACACACTATTGTCAGGTGTGTTTCCCACCCTTTTGCTAAGGCCTCAGCATCCGAAGTCAATTTATCGGCCGCCTCAAGTAGAATCCGTCCTCTATCCAGCAACATTCTACCGACATTGGTAAATTTGGTTCTATGTCCTGAACGGTCGAATAAAATGACATCGAGCTCTTCTTCTAATTTTTGCATGGTATAACTAAGCGCGGAAGGTACTCGACCTAACTCTTCTGCCGCTGCTGCAAAGCTACCACGCCGGTCGATTGCATCCATCACCCTTAATGATTCAAGCGTTAATGCTCTCTCTTTACTCATGACGTATCTCTTTCAGGAAATTTGAATAAAGGAAACAGATTAACTGGCTAACAATTCAACGTCCAGCTATTTATTATAACAATATAGTATTAATTTATTAATTTTAGCTGAGGGGCAACCATTATGATGACACTTAGACCCGCTAACCATTGTGGAAAAGCAGACTATGGTTGGCTACAAGCGCGTTACGCCTTCTCATTTGGCCACTACTTTGACCCTGACTTTATGGGTTTTAAAACCCTACGAGTGTTAAATCAAGAAGTTATTGCGCCACAAAACGCCTTACAACCTAGAATGTACCCTCATGTTGATATATTAAACATTATTCTTAAAGGGCATGCGCAATACCGTGATAGTCAAGGTAATACAATACAAGCCAGTGAAGGGGAATGTGTGCGTTTCTCACCCCGTTCAGACCTCAGCTATAGCGAGCAAAACATTTGCCCACAAACACCATTAACTCGCTTACAGCTTTGGTTAAATGCTTGCCCGCAACAAGAATCGCTTCCGTTACAAAAAATAGCGATTCAACAGGATGAAAACAAGCTCATTGCGTCACCTGATGGTCAAAATCAAAGCATTCAATTACGTCAACAAATTTGGATAAACCATATCCATCTAGAGCCCCAAGAATCAGCTTCCATGACATTAAAAGGTAACAATGCATTCCTGCAATCCATACATGGCGGCGCAACTATACGCAGTCAGCAAGGTGAGAGTTTAATTATGGACTGTAATGATGGCGTTTTTATCCAAAATGATAATGAAATCGTTATTACAGCAGATAAATATTTTCGAGGGTTATTGATTGACCTCGGCGACCAAAGCTAAACCGTTTTTTATAGCTATCTCAACATCATATTCTTTCCTTTAAGACTCAATTTTTTTCAATATCATGATTAAATTTGCGAACGGATTCGCAAATTTAATCATTTACATGTCCTACATATTGACACCCTTATGATAGAGTCCTGCCATTAGAGAGAAAGAAAATACGTTCTTTTCTAACTCAAATACTTTTTGATTTTGATTTTAAAGGTGTTTTAGTGGCCCTATTTACGCAGCAGCGACACAACCAAATTTTTGCACAAATACTCAATGAGGTCGTTCCTCAAGATGAGCTAGCAAAACTTTGCTCAGTTTCAACACGAACCATTCGTTCAGATATCAATGAAATCAATGAATTGATTCAGGAATATAGCGCACACATTGTGTATGAGCGTGGTCATGGTTATCGGTTAAAAATTGAGGATGAAGCCCTGTTTGCCACTTTCACCAAGCAAACTGAAGAGGAAAATAGCATTCCTCGTACGAGCAAAGAACGCATTGACGCCTTGCTTCTCAAATTACTAATGCAATCCCTGCCAGTAAAGCTTGATGATATCGCTGAAGAATGGTTTATCAGTCGAGGTACTTTACAGCAAGACATGGGAGCGGTCAGGGAACAATTACATAAATATCAAATTTCATTAGAAAGTATTCCCCATCAAGGTATTCGGTTAAATGGTAGTGAATGGGCCGTTCGTGCTTGCATGACCGAAACGTTATGGCGCCGATATTCCGCACAGTTAACCCCAGACTTAACATCTTTCCGCCCTGATTGCCTTGATAATTTAGACCTAACATATATTGACAAAGTCCTACATAACAGTATGAATCGGTTCGATATTCGTATTAGCAATGAAGGCCATTTGTACCTTGTTTTTAATTGTGCTGTAACTATTTTGCGTATTACTCGCGGCCATGAACTAACGACAACGGTAAAAAATGATGATAGCGAAGAAGTGATCCGCAAGGCATGTGATGAAATATCGAAAGGCCTAATTTACTTTCTTGGTAATGACCTTTCAGGGGCTGAGCTCAGTTACCTACACGATCAAATCATAGCTCAACGCATTAGCAATCAAGACCCGAGCAGCCAAAAAGTAGGGAGCCACAATGAATTATCCGAATATATTTTAAGCTATATCAACGAGTTATATAACTACGATTTGCGTAATGATGAAAAACTTAAAAAAGACCTCAACACTCATCTTGCTGCGCTAATCACCCGCCTGCAATACCATATTTCTACGCCAAACCCATTACTCTCTGATATTAAACAATATTATCCTTTTGCTTACGATGTCACCTTAAGTGCTTTAACGAGTGCAAGTAAGCAATTACTTCCCCACCCTATTAACGAAGACGAATTAGGTTATTTAGCCGTACATATTGGGGTTAGCCTTGAGCGAAATTACGGTGCAGGTTCAATTCGCCAGACCGAGGTACTCGTAGTCACTGATGCAGGGAACTCAACCTTCCGAGTCGTTGAATCAAAAATTATGCGTGAATTTCCACAACTTAAATTTAGTCGCGGCTTAACACTGCAAGAATATGAATCGCTAAATGAAGTTACGGAAGATTTTGTCATTACTACAGTTCGTGTTTCGGAAAAAAATAAACCCGTCATCAAAATCGCGCCTTTTCCTACACCTTACCAGCTAGAGCAAGTGGGTCGCCTTGCCATGGTAGACCAAACACGCCCCTACATCATTGAACGCTTCTTTGATGAACGCTTTTTTATGGTCGTTAACGAAAAAATTAGCCAAGCAGAGTTATTTCAAACCGTGTGCCATAAATTACAACGGGAAGGTTATGTCACTTCAGATTTCTATCCTTCTTTGCAAGAACGCGAATCCATTGTTTCCACGTTACTTGGGGAAGGGATTGCACTGCCGCATTCATTAGGGTTATTGGCGAATAAAACCGTCGTTGCCACTGTCGTTGCTCCACAAGGTATTGAATGGAATAAAGAAACGAAAGAAAACGCTTATGTCATTTTTCTATTGGCTATCAGCAAAGCGGATTATGAAGAAGCCATGGCAATCTATGATTTATTCGTCACCTTTGTGAAGGAAAAAACCACTCGCCGCCTAATAGGCGTCAAAAACTTTAATGAATTCCAAGTGATCGCTAAAGATAGCCTAGCGCGAATTCTTTAAGTTAAGAGCAACTTCCACTTAGTAATGGAAAAATGATGATTGATAGTTTTTACGTGATCCTAACCACAACTCCATCAAATGTTTTCCTATCCAAAACTGGTGATTTTACACGCTAAATGGCTAAGTGGAAGTCATTATCAGATACATTAGATGGCTTCCATTTAGAGCTTCCACTTTACCCTCCAATTCTATTTTCCATTTCCACTTGTTTATAAAAAATCATATCTATTTGATAGATATAAAATTTTAAAGAAAACCCCATAATTTAATTATTCAACAATAGTTGATAAACATCCGTTTTTTCCACTTATTTTCCAAATAGTCTAAAAAATAAACCATTCTTGTAAGTTCTAACTTCCAAATAATTTCCACTTATAAGTGGAAATTCATTGCCTGCAAAAATGAGTATGGACGTATTAAGGTATTAAGCATGAAGGAACAGAGTGGTCTAACTTGCAATATTACTTTGGATTTTAAATAGTTATGAGTGAATCAGTTGTAGTTTTTAAGATGTTAGAACATAACCTCGATATCGATGAGGTGACACAAAAACTGCTGGCAGTGATTACTGACTGGCTCAAGCAGGAGGACTGCTACACTACAGATGTACAACAACAAATGTTGCAATCTCACTTACGAGCCATGGTGGCAAGAGCAAAAACGGGTGAAGCCTTACCAGAAATCGATATCAGCCTGTTTGACGAAATATCAGCACATTCAATTGCACTAGCACAACGCGTTGTCGACACGTTACCCGGCTTGGCACAAGAAGAGACCTATTTACTCTCTGTTCACTTTGAAGTCGCTCGCGCGAATGATTAATTTTTAACATTGTAGAATTTGGAGAATATTTTATGAAACAGATGGTTGTTGTTATCGGAGATCGCTTAGGTAAAGGCCAAAAAGTGGCTGCAGGTGTGGAAGCTGCGGGTGGTAAAGCCATTGTCGTTCCTGGTGTTGCTGCGGATATGAAACTCGGTGATGTTATGAATGCAGAGCAAGCCGATTTAGGTATCTCTTTTTGTGGTAGCGGCGGCGCAGGCGCTATTACCGCTCAAACTAAATATGGTTACAAAGCTCGTTATGGGATGCGTTCTATCGAAGAGGGAGAGACCGCCATTGCGGATGGTTGCAACGTGCTAGGTTTTGGTTTTATGGACAAGGAAGAGTTAGGTGAGCGCTTAGTTAAAGCTTTTAATAAAAAATACGGCAACGCTTAATGAAAAAATCTATCGAAACGGTTGTACGGGTAACAGGGCAAGGCGATACCAAACAAAAAGCCATTGCTGACGCCTTAAATTCAATTCAAAAAACCGTACTGAAAAACAATACAGATATCATCCTGCGGATAGAACCAAAGGATGTTGAGGTTGTTAGTGCTCACTCACAATCGCGAACAGAAAAGTTTCTTTTTATCTTTTTGCCACGCAAGCGTGAACATTTTCGTGTTGTACTCGACGTTTCGCTGGATGTCACCTTACTTTCTGTCAACGAAATACCATTTACAGAACAATAATAGCAATCAGGTCTGGAGTTAATTCCATGAGTGAAACTGCATCTTTTTTAGAAATATTGGGCATGTCCCTAATTATCGGTGGGCTCTGCGGCTTCGGTTTAGGAGCCGGGGCAGCGCGGATGTTCCACGCACCAACCGTACAAGGTATGGGGGCATTTCGTACTTTGGGTGAACTTAACGCCTGTGAAGGCGACCCAGCTTCACACTTTTCTTTCGGCTTAGGGTTCTTCTTTAACGCATGGGCTTCATCTGTTGCAGCTGGTGCATTTACCCAAGATGTCGACCACCGCATCATCCCAAACTGGGGCGCGGCCGCATTGTTAACCAAAAACCGCAGCGTAGCAGACACACTGCATAACCCGAAAAAAATGGCGATTGCTTGTGCCATTATCGGTGCGGTCGTGGTTGCGTTCTTAAATACCACCGCCTCTGCTGTTCCAGCGGCATTACAAACCACGGCGGTCAATGTATTAGTCCCCGCCGCTAACTTACTCGTCAACACCGTAATGCCAGTCATTTTCTGGTTAGCTGCGATGGATGCGGGCCGTCGTTCCGGTTTCTGGGCCACCCTATTTGGAGGCTGCGCACAGTTAATTATGGGTAACGCTATCCCTGGTTTAGTTTTAGGTATCTTGATTGGTAAAGGTGTTGATGACAACGGTTGGAACCGTATCACTCGTACTATGATGATCACTGTCGTGTTGTTGTTTGTATTAAGTGGTTTCTTCCGTGAGTTTGACCTGAAGATGATCACCTCCTTCAACCTAGATAAACCATTATGGCTTGAATACGTCCACGGACTGCTAAGCGGGAAATAATCATGACAACTGAAATTAACAAACAAGATTTTTGGTACGCTGAATGGTCCTTCCCAATCTTTGTTGGGCTGTTATCCGCAGGGATCTTTGCAGGTACTCACATGTATGTCGTCTATGGCTTCGGAGCGTTTAACGAAGTGGCCTTCGTAGCCATGCTGCGTGCAGGGTTAGATACTGGTGTTTACGGTGCAGTAGCGGCTTTCGGTGCTAGCTTCCTATTCGCTCGGATCATTGAAGGCTCATTAGTCGGTATCTTAGATATCGGTGGCGCATTACAAACGGGGATTGGTCTAGGTGTTCCTGCTCTATTCTTAGCCGCGGGCTGGGATATTTTAGTGACCAACTTCTGGATGTCACTGCTTACGGGTTTACTCCTTGGCGTGTTAATCGGTCTGTTAATCGTATTTGCACGTAAATTCACAATTGCCCAAGCCAACTCAACCTTCGGGGCTGATGTCATGATGGGTGCAGGTAACACATCAGGTCGATTCCTTGGGCCATTGATTATCCTTGCTGCAATGGCTGCATCCATCCCAATTGGTATTGGTTCTTTAATCGGCGCATTGGTTTTCTATGTATGGCAAAAACCTGTTGCAGGCGGTGCAATTTTAGGTGCGATGTTATTCGGTTATTTCTTCCCAATCGCCGCTTAATCCGCATTCTCTCGGAATATAGGTTAACGAAAACGCTACGGTTTATATCATTTAGAACAAACAGTTAGACATACTCTAAATAATTCAAATTGCAGCAAACGACGATATCCCTAGGAGCATACACCAGTATGTGACTAGGGTAGTGAAACAACAGGCAACAACGCTGCGGTTTGAAGTATGACGAGTATGACAAGCATCGAGTATGAAGAAGGCAACTTATGTACACTCTAATCATCAAACAAGCTAAACGTATCGATGGTGCAATTATCGATATTCTTATCAAAGATGGAAAAATCGACGCCGCAGGCCCAGAGCTGGCCAACAATCAACAAGCAGACAAAGTTATTGACCTGAAAGGAAAATGCTATGTAAGTGCGGGGTGGATCGACTCTCACGCACATTGTTTTGTTGAATCGCCTATCTACTTCGATGACCCCGACTTAGCAGGTGCTGCGGGTGGAGTCACCTCACTGGTTGATGCAGGTAGTGTAGGCGCTGATGATGTTGATAAATTTTATCAACTCACCCAAAAATCGAAAACCAATGTCTTTTCTTTATTGAATATCTCTCGTATTGGCATCATTGCACAAAATGAATTGTCAGATATGAACAATATCAATGAAACTTGCTTCCAAGAGGCCATTGAGCGCCATAATGGCTTCATTGTTGGTATGAAAGCGCGTATGAGCAAAAGCGTGGTGGGTGAAAACGGAATTACCCCTTTAATCAAAGCAAAAGAAATGCAGAAAAAACATCATCTCCCGCTAATGGTGCATATTGGTAATAACCCCCCAAATATTGATGAAGTTGCCGATTTACTCACCCGTGGGGATATCATTACTCACTGCTTTAATGGCAAGCCAAATAAAATTTTAGGTGATGATGGCTACCTAAAACCCTCAATTGCCAGAGCACTGGCGCGTGGTGTTATTTTAGACGTTGGTCATGGCGGCGAAAGCTTTAGCTTTAAAGTTGCAGAGCAAGCCATGCGTATTGGGACTTATCCAGACATCATCAGTTCAGATATCTATCACCGAAACCGCGTAAATGGGCCAGTGTATAGCCTTGCTTTTGTAATGACGAAATTCCTCTGCATGGGCTTTAGTGCTGAGCAAGTTTTACGTTGTGTCACAGAAAAAGCTGCTGACTTGCTGTCACTTCCAGCGAAAGGCTATCTAAAACCGGGCTTCGATGCAGATATTACGCTATTTGATTTAAAAGAAGAACCGACTGAACTCACTGATGCAGAAGGTGAACATCGCATAGGGACTCACCGCTTTGTTCCTATTGCCGCAATTGTCGGTGGAAAACATATTATTCATGCAGAAGGCGAATCTGAACATGCAATCAATCTATGATAAATATCAGTTAAAACACGTTATTAATGCTTCTGGCCGTATGACCGCCCTTGGTGTATCGACCCCAACACCTGAAGTGGTTGAGCGAGTGGCTTATGGGTTAAATCACTATTTTGAAATTAAAGATTTAGTCAATAAAACAGGCGAATACATTGCAAGTTTATTAGATGTTGAAGCTGCAGTTGTGGTGTCTTGTGCATCTGCCGGTATTGCCCAAGCTGTTGCCGCGGTGATCGTGCAAGACGACGATGATTTACTACTCAACCTGCATTCATCCGACAAAGTGGTTCCTCGCGAAATTATTTTACCTAAAGGCCATAATGTTAACTTTGGCGCCCCCGTCGACACCATGGTGACACTCGGCGGAGGTAAAGTCATTGAAGCTGGTTTTGCTAATGAATGCAATGCTGCACAACTCGCGGCAAAAATCACCCCTCAAACCGCAGCCATCTTATATATCAAATCACATCATACCGTACAAAAAAGCATGTTAACTGTGGAGCAAGCGGCCAAAGTCGCTCATGACCACCAGCTACCGCTGATTGTTGATGCTGCGGCAGAAGAGGAATTAACGGCTTATTATCACGCTGGTGGCGATATTGTTATTTACAGTGGTGCCAAAGCTATTGAAGGCCCAACCAGCGGTCTCGTTATTGGTAAAAAACAATATATCGAGTGGGTTAAACGCCAAAGCCAAGGTATCGGCCGAGCAATGAAAGTCGGTAAAGAAGGTATTTTAGGGCTCACACTTGCTATCGAACAATATCTGAGTGCGACAAAAGAAACTGGCGCTGAAATGGTTAATCGAATGAGTAAATTTATCAGTGACCTAAATGATATCAACGGCATCTCTGCGCAAGTGGTATGGGATGGCGCAGGACGCGATATTGCACGTACTGAAATTAGCTTCGATGAAAATGTTATTGGCAAAACGACCTATCAGATTATGGCTGAGTTGAAACAGGGGAATACCGCCATTTATTTCCGTGAATACAAAGCTAATGAAGGAAAAGTTGAAGCGGATATCCGTAGTGTAAGCAATGAACAACTTGATGTCATTTCAAAGAATATTCGTTTGCTAGTAGAAGGATTTTAAAATGAAATTGTCACCGAATTTTTACCGTGACCGTGTCTGTTTAAATGTGTTGGCTGGTAGCCACCAAAATGCTAAAGACATTTATGTCGCAGCGGAAACCTTTGTCGTTGTCGGTGTATTATCCAAAAATTACCCTGACTTAGAAAGTGCCATAGCTGATATGCGCATCTACGCGCAAGAGACGGATAATGCGTTATCGGTTGGTCTTGGGGCTGGCGATCCAAACCAATCAACCATGGTGTCTTTAATTTCACAGGAAATTCAACCACAGCATGTAAATCAAGTATTTACAGGTGCTCCCATTAGCCGAGCCTTATTAGGCCAAACCGAGACATTCGTTAACGCATTAATCTCACCGACAGGTACGGTTGGCATGGTAAAAATCTCTACAGGCCCATTAAGCTCACAAGCCCCAGATGGCATTGTCCCCATTGAAACCGCAATCATGATGCTTAAAGATATGGGCGCTGACTCTGTTAAGTTCTTTAATATGAAAGGGTTAAAATATATTGAAGAATATAAAGCCATTGCTAAAGCTTGTGCTGAATTTGATTTTTCTTTAGAGCCTACTGGCGGTATTGATTTAGATAACTTTGCGGAAATTTTGCAAATAGCCCTTGATGCAGGCGTGAAGAAAATCATTCCTCATATTTATAGCTCAATCATTGATAAAAATACGGGCAATACTCGCCCAGAAGAAGTTCGTCAATTATTGCAGATGGTTAAGCAAGCGGTTAATTGATGCGTTAAAGCAGTAAAAAGAAGTCGGAAAATAAATATAAGCGAGATGTTATAAAAAACAGTCATTGTGACAAATGACAAAACAACAAATGCCCCACTCATCTAGTATGTAGTGGGGCTTTTTTCATTATATATTAATGACCTATCATTCGTGCATTCGGTATAATATGAAACCAATAATTATCGGGGACAGGGCTATCCCACACACCAAAGTAAGCAGCAACCCCGATGACACTAAATAACATTCCCAGAGTTAAAACTAACATAATTACCCCAGACAATGGGATTTGGCGTTTTTTTCTTGGCACTTGTAATGAAAAATTTAGGGTTGAAGAAACAGGGCAGGACTCCACGCACGTCATACACCCTGTACATTCCACCGTTCTTACCTTAATGAGCTTGTCGACTGGAATACGCGACGGGCAGTTCTTGGCACATTTTCCGCAATCAATGCAGCTTTCCACATCTCGACGAATTTTTACGGGGGAAAATAACGAAAATAGCCCCAACAATGCACCATAAGGGCACAAATAACGGCACCAAGCATTGCGAATAAACAAACTAATCACCACAAGAACAATAACACTCACCAAGGTAACACCGCTAATGTAGCGAAAGAAATCGAGCATTTTAACATCAATGATGATCCCATAAGGCGACATCATAAAATACTGGATCATCTGTGCAGGCATGGATAATGCTATATAGAGAAAAAAAGCTAATAGTAAATATTTTAAGCCTTTTAGAGGAATATCTAACCATTTAGGTAAATCGATTTGGTTTTGATAACGAAACAGTTTTTGCCCTATTTTCCCCGTGTATTCAGAAATTGTCCCTATTGGGCACATCCACGAACAAAAGGCTTTTTTCAATAATAAGCTAATAATTATGAAAGAAATCAAAAGAAACATTGAGGCCGCATGGATTACCGGAAAACTGCCTGTTTCTAATGTGTATTTTAAATTCATTAACCCAGCAATAGGTAGCCAACCCTCAATCCCACCCGGACGAGGAAGATAAAGCGTTGCCCCACCAGTTTCGTAGTAACGAACCCAGTAATAGAAAGTAATACCGATATAAAGGTTTATCGCCAAGAGTGTGAATTGTACAACTTTCCGCCAAGTTGATGCGTTCCGCCAATCATTCCAAGGAAGCTTTCCCCCTGTCGTACCGGGGCGGCGTTGATACCTTATACGTGGTTTTTTGGTCATATACGCCCATCTCTTTAACATGCATTTTAAATACCATTATTGTATTTACATATTCAGAAAGCATATTGATTTGCATCAGGGGGTTGTGACGTTGATGGTTTGATACAACAAAATGGTGAAGGTTGACCAGAAAAATAGAAAAATATTATCGTTGGTTTTTGCTAAATAATTCGAGTTGTGCCAAGGCGGCAAAATGAGGAAATCCCTAGGAGCATACAAAAGTATGTGACTCGAGTTGACGAGCAACGCCAACATAGGACAGCTTAAAGCACTACAAACTGAGATTTTTTCTAAATAGTTAGTGCTGTAACAAGGCAGCGATGTGAAGACAGCACGGGGAGCATACAAAAGTATGTGACCCGTGTGGCTGAATGAAGCTAACGCCGTGACAGCGCTAAGTATGACGAAAAAATGGGAGTTGGCCGATAAGCCGGGTTCTGTCGTGGACAACCATTCATCTAGGCCAGCACTTGCGCACTGGCTCCAGCAACCTACCCGAGTTCAATGCGGGCCGCACCATATGAACCCCTATTTGGTCTTGCTCCGGGTGGAGTTTACCGTGCCACGAACTGTTGCCAGTCGCGCGGTGCGCTCTTACCGCACCCTTTCACCCTTACCTGATCCTGTAAACAGGCCATCGGCGGTTTGCTCTCTGTTGCACTAGTCGTAGGCTTGCGCCTCCCAGACGTTATCTGGCACCCTGCCCTATGGAGCCCGGACTTTCCTCCCCTTTACCCGTCTCCCGAAGGGACAACGATAAAGCAGCGGTTGTCTGGCCAACTCCGCGGCGAATTATAGGCACTTTGTTGTAGCTTGTACAGACTCTAGCACCTGCAATTTACCACTTATATTAATGTAACCGTTTTATTTGCCTAAAAATCATTCATTGCTTTGATTATCAAGCATCAATTTATACAACATATTTTTCTTTAACCCATAAATTTCGGCTGTAATCGCTGCCGCTTTTTTAGGGGGAAGCTCTTTTTGTAATAAATTTAACGTGCGAACCACATCAGGAGAAATAGCCGAATCATCCTCTGGCTTCTTATAGCCTTCAACAATTAACACCATTTCGCCGCGATGGCGGTTTTCATCCTCTTTTACCCACGCCAACAATTCACCTACTGGACGGCCTTCAATTGACTCCCACGTTTTAGTCAATTCCCGAGCTAAAACAACATGACGTTCTGGTCCCCAGACTTCTACCATATCTGCTAAACTATCTAACAAACGGTGGGTTGACTCATAGAAAATCAGTGTCCGAGTTTCTTGTTCAAGTGATTGTAAAACGTCTTTACGGCCTTTTGTTTTAGCAGGTAAAAAACCTTCATAACAAAAACGGTCTGAAGGCAAACCGGCAGCAGACAGCGCAGTAATCGCTGCACAGGCGCCGGGTAAAGGCACAACACGGATACCAGCCTCACGACAACGATTGACTAAATGATAACCTGGATCATTAATTAAAGGTGTACCTGCATCAGAGACTAATGCGATACTATCGCCTTGTTGAAGTTTGCTAATTAATTGATCTGCCTTTTGCTGTTCATTATGATCATGTAGAGCGAACAGTCGTGCATTAATCGCAAAATTCTGTAAAAGAATGCCTGAATGCCGAGTGTCCTCTGCCGCAATAAGGTCAACATGTTTAAGAACATCCAACGCACGTTGCGTGATATCACCCATATTACCAATTGGGGTTGGGACGATATACAGCGTGGATGCCATAACCACAGCTTGATTAGGTTGGTTCATTGTTTCATCCGAATAGCCGGTTTAAAATTAAGCAATTGAAAAATACACCATTGGATACAGTATGCGTCCTTCAATTTTTTTGCATTTGAAAAAAGGGTTAATCTGCACAGCAATGCTATCTATATTTGCATTGTCAGGGTGCCAAATGGTATCGGATTACTTCCCGCCCACCCAAAAAACACCTGAGCAAAGTACGTCTGATGTCAGCAGCTACCAAGCCATCATTGATGCTGCTCAAGGCAAGCCCTCAATGGAAGCCCTGCGAGCTTATATTAGCCAAGAGCCTTTATTAAAAACAGCTGCTGAGCGCCAAGCCAATATTGATGGCCTCTGGAAGATGTTAACACAGTTAACGCCAGAACAAGTCCACGGAATTGAGGCTGATGAATATATTCTCCAAGGTTGGGTCGATCTTTTAGATATTTATCAAAACAACCAAGATGACCCTGATGCGCTACGCACCGGTTTCAACGACTGGAAAATGCGTTATTCAAATAACCCAGGGGCCACAATTCCCCCGACCCAGTTGCTCCAAGCAATGTTACCGCGTGTTGGCACAACCCCGAAAATAGCCCTATTTTTACCGATGAGTGGGCAAGGTCAGGTTTTCGGTCAAGCCATCATGCAAGGGTTTATGGATGCTCAAAAAGGGCTCCCGCAAACCACATCTCTTCCGGCTAACACAGCGAACGCTCAAAGTAGCGGTAATGATATACTCGACCAAATTTATGCAGAAGTCGCAGCGACCACGGGTGAAGCGCCTGCCACCACCGATAATGACTTGGTAACCTCCGCTTTACGTATTGATGCTACTCCGACAAATACACAAACGATCAAAGTCTTTGATACCACCAATCAACAAATGCCTCAACTGCTTGAACAAGCTAAAAATGAAGGCTTTAACCTTGTTGTCGGGCCGCTGCTGAAAACAGATGTAAATGTGATAGCACAAATGGGTGCTCCTGTTAGCGTTCTTGCGCTTAACGAACTCGATAGCAACCAATTACAACCTCGTCCAAACCTCTGTTATTTTTCGTTATCTCCAGAAGATGAAGCGCAAAATGCAGCCGCTTATATGAGGTCTGAAGGCAAACAAATGCCTCTCGTATTAGTGCCAGCAAATGCCTTTGGCGATAGAATTGCCAAAGCCTTCGCTAAAGGTTGGCAAGAGAAAGGCGGCTCGACCGTGTTAATGCAAACCTTTGGTTCAGTACCTTCGCTAAAAGAATCCATTAACCGCGGTGCTGGTATCCGTATGACTGGAACACCTGTTAATACAGGGGAAACAGTTAGCCCACAATTAAGCCCTCAAATTGAAGATTCAACAGGTGCTATTGATGGTGTTTATATTGTGGCGACACGTGACGAGCTGACGCTTATCAAACCGATGATAGAAATGGCAATTAGCACCCGTTCACGTCCAGCACTTTATACGAGCTCACGTAGTAACCAAGCAGGTTCAGGGGCTGATTACCGCTTCGAAATGGACGGTGTTAAGTTCAGCGAGGTCCCTTTATTAGCTGGTGCAAACAATAGTTTACGCAAACAGGCTCAACAAAAGTTAAATAATGACTACTCACTATTTCGCTTATATGCAATGGGTATTGATGCATGGTCATTAGCTAATAATTTCGATAAATTACAGCAACCAGAACAATTACGTATTAATGGTGCATCCGGAGTACTCACAACAACACCTAATTGTGTTGTTTTCCGCGAATTACCTTGGTTACAGTTCAAGCAAGGGAAGATCCTTCCTGCTCAATAGGGTATAAACAAGTCATCGAGAAGGTGACTTTTCAGACAAGGACGTCATGAAAACAATCCAGAAACCCTTAAAATGGTTAACAGGTCGGTACTATGAACACCAAGTACTCACTTTCCTGAAACAACAAGGGCTAACGTTTGTCGAACGTAATGCAAGAAATCGAGCCGGTGAGATCGATTTAATAATGCGCGATAATACTGGTTGGGTATTTATCGAGGTACGTTTTCGTAAAAATGGTGATTACGGTAATGCACTTTTATCAGTAAACTGGCATAAACGTAGAAAATTATTAGCCGCTGCAAAATTATGGCTTGCGCAAAGGCAAGAAAGTTTCGATACCAGCTCGTGCCGTTTTGATATCTGCGCAATAACGGGTAACCAATTTGAATGGATACAAAACGCATTTAACGAAGATGGCTAGTATTCGTAATCTGAATGACAAATAAGCTACCTGAATAAATTAGCGAGTATAATCAACAACGCTACAAATATTACTTTTCGTTGTAGCAAGGCTGCAAGAGTGTAGCCAACGCCGCTACAGCATGGGATATGACGGGATTACCCTAAATAATTCGTGTTGTAGCAAGGCGGCAAGTAAGCTAATCCCTATGAGCATACATAAGTATGTGATTAGGGTTAGCGAGCGTAGCCAACACCGCTACAGCACGAAGTATGACGGGTAAATTTTGATAGGAAAAAACCAGTGCTAGACCGTATAAAAGTTTGTTTCACTGAAAGTATTCAAACTCAAATAGCAGCTGCTGAAGCGCTGCCGGATGCTATATCCAGAGCTGCAATGATGATGGTTCAATCATTGCTAAATGGTAACAAAATTTTATGTTGTGGTAATGGTGCTTCTGCTGCCACAGCACAACGTTTCGCCGCGAGTATGATCCACCGTTTCGAAACTGAACGTCCTAGCCTGCCTGCATTGGCACTTAATACCGATAATGCTGTATTAACCGCTATCTCAGGCAGCAAACAACCGTCCGAAATTTATGCTAAACAAGTTAGGGCATTGGGGCAGCATGGTGATGTTCTAATGGCAATATCTACTCATGGTAATAGCAGTGATATAATTAAAGCTGTTGAAGCGGCGGTAACGCGAGATATGACCATTGTCGCTCTCACTGGCTATGACGGTGGAGAGCTCGCAGGGTTACTTGGCCCACAAGATGTTGAAATTAGGATCCCATCTCAAAGAAGTGTTCGTATCCAAGAAGTTCATTTACTTACTGTAAATTGTCTGTGCGACCTCATAGATAATACCCTTTTCCCTCATCAGGACGATTAAGGAGACAAAATGCGATTAATACCAGTTTTTGCCATAATCATGAGTACTATTCTTTTACAAGGTTGTATTGGTGCTGCTGTTGTCGGCTCTGCTGCTGTTGCAACGAAAAGCGCTACAGATCCTCGCACAGTTGGTCAGCAAGTTGACGATGGCACCTTAGAAGCACGTGTTAGTGGACAACTTAATAAAGATAAGGAAATAACAGGTAAAGCACGCATTATCGCGACTGCGTATAAAGGAAATGTGTTATTAACGGGGCAAAGCCCTGACATGGCTTGGGCTGAGCGTGCGAAACAAATCGCCTCGAATGTTGAAGGAACTACTGCTGTTTATAATGAGGTTCGTAGTGGTGAACCTGTTGATTTAGGCACAGCCTCAAAAGACACTTGGTTAACAACCAAAGTAAAATCCAAAATTCTTGCCAGTGACAGTGTTAAATCGGGCAGTGTAAAAGTCATCACAGAAAATGGTGAAGTCTTTTTATTGGGGGTATTAACAAGGCAAGAAGGTGATGCAGCAGCAAAAATTGCGAGCGAAACAGACGGTGTTCGCCGAGTAACCACAGCATTCACTTATCTCAATTAATCATAAACAATAATATATTGGTATAAAAATAAAAGCCATGAGTTAAAAACCATGGCTTTTATCTTATTCCGAAGCCAATTGGTTTATTTTCAGAAAATTCTTACCGCCTAATAAGCGCATCTGATTCAAGATCCACGCTTGCCTTTTTAAAACATAAGAAGAGGGTGATTTTACGCTATACCTATGAGGATTAGGTAAAACTGCTGCTAATAATGCAGATTCATTCATTGTAAGCTTGCTAGCAGGCTTATTAAAGAATTTATTTGCAGCCTCTTCTACCCCAAAAACCCCCTCTCCGAACTCAGCAACATTCAAATAAACAGTGAGTATTCTTTTTTTAGACCAGAAGAGCTCCATAACTGGAGTCATTGCTGTTTCAAACCCCTTTCTTATCCAGCTTCTTCCATCCCATAACCATACGTTTTTTACAGTTTGTTGAGAAATGGTAGATGCCCCTCTGACTGACTGTTTATTGATCATATTATGTTGATAAGCCCTCTCAATTGCATCAAGATCAAAACCCCAGTGATGAGGGAAATTTTGATCTTCAGCGGCAATTACAGCCAAATAAACATACGGAGAAATACGATTTTCATCTACCCATTTAGAATGAGATACATAAGAAAAGTTTAAGTTTAACCATGCGGTAATTTGTCTTTCTGCCATTACTGCTGAAAATGGCACTGGTACATATTTAAAAAGAATGACGGAAAAAAGCCACACCACAAGTAATGAAATTGTGATCTTCTTTAACCAGTGCCACAATCTAGAAACAAAAGTTAGCATTTAAATAATCACGCCATTTCTAATACTTTCTTAACGAGCTTGTTAATACCTATATTTGCTTCAGAAATTGATTGAGCCAGCATATAAGCAGGTGTTGTAACAACTCGATTAACCTCATCAACTACAATGTCATCTACAGTACATTTGACGTGCTTCCCTCCCATGCTCTCTATCTGAGCAATCGTTTCACTATCATCACCAATAGTTAGTTCTACTGATGTATTTAACATTTTAGGAAGCATGACAGGAGCAATACACATCAGCCCTAGTGGCTTTTTCTGCTGATGCATTTCTCGTACTAAACTTAATAGTTCTTTATTAATTTCACACTCACTTCCTTTAACTGCGAAATTACATAAGTTTTTTGCAGCACCAAAACCACCAGGAATTATGAGGGCATCTAGCTTTGATGCATCAGCTGACGACAAAGGCGATATTTTCCCACGTGTAATACGAGAAGATTCTTCTAATTGGTTACGTTTCTCTGATTTTTCTTCACCAGTTATATGATTAATAACAGTAGGTTGATTATCATCAGGAGCGAAAAAATGAACTTCAGCATTATTTTGACTCAAAGCCAACATAGTTAATACAGACTCATGGATCTCGCTTCCATCAAAAACACCACAGCCACTTAAAATAACCGCAATTGATTTCATATCTTCCTCCATTTGTAGTAAATTATCTCTCAAGCGCTAAAGGGTAGAAACATCAATCTTCATCACAGATTTTAATGAATCTTGTAACAGATTCGCTAAATTTTGGTATCTTGATGTTGCCCTTTACGGTGATATACCTAATTTAATGATTTGCCAAGAACAAAAAATACATGCAGATCAACGATTTCCCTGGTGTTGGCGCAGTATTCGCGCACCCCAACTTCGGTTGGGGTTATTTTTTTGTACGCTCATCAACCCAGTTTCTTAAAGTTTCTATATCTGCTTTCCAGTCTTGTTTTAATTCATCAACCCATTCCTGAACATTATCCCACCATGCTGGTAAATCAGGAGATTGAATTTGCTGTGCGATTTTCTGTAAATTCTTTAAACCAACAGAGCCAGCGGCACCTTTAATTTTATGGGCCTCTTCAACAATACCTTTTTGGTCCTTAGCCACCATATTCGAATCAAGAATAGCTAAATAACCCGGCAACATTTTTTCAAAAACATCTAACCCATCATAAATCAGTTTGGGGCCGACTAATTCAATGTACTGCTCTAACATGTCACAATCTAATATAGACTCATCAACTTGTGATGTGACATCGCGGTTTTCAACTTCCTCATTTTGGGAAGTATGCTCCCCCCAAAATTGTTCTATAACTTGAGTTAAAGCAGGAACCGACAACGGTTTACTCAATACGCCATCCATTCCCGCATCAAAATATTCTTTTTTATCCTTAAGGACATTTGCCGTTAAGGCTATTAATGGCGGTAAATCTTCTTTGTCATACTGTTGTTTAAGCTGCCTAGAAATATCTAAACCTGTCATATCTGGTAATTGAATGTCTAATAACACTAAATCATATTCACCGGGAGCAAACATTGCTAATGCATCTTTACCATTCATCGCTACATCAACTGTATTGCCAAGGTTTTCTAATACAGAACACGCAACAACAACATTGAGTTCAATGTCTTCCACTAATAAAATATGCAAGGCTGGTAGTGGGTAATCATCATCACTGTCTTGATGTTCAGCGACTTCTTCTTCAACCACAGGCGCTGTAATTGATAAAGTAAAAGTAGAACCTTGGCCTATTTCACTCTCAACCTGTATGTCGCCCCCCATATTTTGTGCTAACCGACGTGATACAGAAAGACCAATCCCCGTCCCTGTTGCAGGTTTACCACCAGCAGAATCTGTTACTTGATAGTACATCGCAAAGATTTTATCTAACTCATCCTGAGGTATGCCAATACCACTGTCTTTTACCCTAAAAAAGATTTTGTTTTCAGGCTCTTGCCAAATACTTACTTTGACCTCACCTTGTTGCGTGAACTTAACCGCATTCCCAATTAAATTCCATAATACCTGCCGTAAACGCGTCCCATCAGTTAACACCGTTTTTGGCAAAGTAGGTGCCACATCCATAACAAATTTAAGCCCTTTAGGCTGAACTAATAACCCACTTAGATTCTCTAAATCATTCACAAACTCAGGTAATGCGACGGGTTGGTTATCTAGTTGGACTTTACGACGCTCAATTTTATCCATCTCAATGACATCATTAAAAATATTCCCTAATGTCACTGCACTGACATGAATCGTTTTTAAATAGCTAGATTGTTCTGAAGTTAAATTCGTATCGAGTAAAATACGACTAAGACCAACGATGCCATTAAGCGGCGTACGAAGCTCGTGGCTTATCGTTGAGATAAAGGTCGTCTTTTCCCTGCTCGCGTTCTCTAACGCCTCCTGGTAGCGTTTACGCTCTGTTATATCGCGACCAAAGCCCATAAGGCCATGTCGTTTACCTACTCGGTCATAAAATGGGACTTTTCGTAACTCAAAACAGGCTTTTCTGCCATCAGGGTAAACCAGCCACTGTTCATAAGTGAGGGAAACATTATGGCGGAAAACTTTTTCATCGGTCTCCATTACTTTAGACGCAATTTCGACATCATAAATATCTAGAGGTGTTAACCCAACTAAGTGTTTTTCACTTTTACCAGTCAACAGTTCCATTGCTCTGTTACAACCTGAAAACTCGTTATTTTCGTTGCGGTAATAAACTAAATCCGGTGATGCATCAAGGAATGAGCGCAGCAACACCGATTGTTGTTCAAGTTCAACCTGTGTTTGCTCTCGATATTTCATTTCTTGTTTGAGTTGTTCAAGCAGTTCCAAGTGCGCTCTTTCAGCTTTTTCGCGCTCTTGTATTTCAAGATTTAGCTGCTCAATATTGCCATGTAATTGAATGTTTAATTCCGCATCGCGCTTACGCATGACTTCAAGTTTATCGACCATGCGCGACAAACGTTGCCGCGACTCTTCTAACTGCTCAACGACAACCGAAAGAAAATAAACCGCTAAAGGGGTAATGATTAAGCCAAAGAAAATCGACCCGACCATATCGAGGCTATCAACATGCCCTCGCAAAAAGATTGTCACGGCCATCTGCATTATCATGGCAAGAACAACCAGCGCGGATGCTAGTAATAGTGAAAACCGCACCAGCCCTAGTTTCATCATCAAATCGACATAGTATTGCGCAAGGCCGCGAAGTACTTTCATAACCACCCCTTAGTTAAATTCTCTTTGAATCATATATCAAACAGGACAGTTTCGGATGTTTATTAATACAAAATGTCGATCCTGCTCATTCAATAGCCATTTTTTATTATTAATGATAAATAACAATCAGGAATTTTCTTTGCTTCTACTCGGGTAAAAACTCATTCTGAGTAAATCTTAATCACAATCAATTGAAAAACAAAATATTAATGCTGTTTATCTTTAAATATGGGCGATAAACTTAAAAGAAAACGCCAAGTTTTACCAAGTGAAATCAGACAAAGTTCATTAAGGAACACCATGAATTCTAACAGTTTCAACCTCCAACGCCGCGAGCCACACAAAAAAGCACTGGCAACCCGTAAAATAGAGTTTGTTGAAATTTATGAGCCTGATAACGTTTCTGATATTCAACAACAATCAAGTCGTTGTCTGTCTTGTGGTAGCCCTTTTTGTGAATGGAAGTGCCCTTTACATAACCCAATCTCTAGTTGGCTTAAACTTGCAGCTGAAGGGCGTATCATTGAAGCCGCTGAATTGTCCCATCACACCAATAGTTTACCCGAAATATGTGGTCGTGTTTGCCCCCAAGATAAGTTATGCGAAGTCGCTTGTGTACTACATGACGACCATGGTGCAGTGACTATTGGCCACATTGAACGCTATATTAATGATACTGCCTTTGCATTAGGCTGGCGCCCCGACCTTTCTCATGTTTCTCCAGTCAATAAGCGTGTTGCTATTATCGGGGCTGGCCCCGCTGGGCTAGCTTGTGCCGATGTTCTTGTTCGTAATGGTGTCGAGGCTATCGTTTTTGATAAACATCCCGAGATTGGGGGACTACTGACATTTGGTATCCCAGCATTTAAGTTAGAAAAACACGTTATGATGCAGCGACATGAAATTTTGGCAGAAATGGGGGTACAGTTTCAGCTTAATACTGAAATAGGTGTTGACCTCTCGTTAGATGCGCTTCTTAGCACCTATGACGCTATTTTTATTGCTACAGGTGCCTATCAGTCAATTAAAGGGAACCTCTCAACTGAATCAATTCAAGGCGTGTATGAGGCTCTGCCCTATTTAATCGCGAATACCCGTCATTTAATGGCACTACCTGCATCTACAGACCAACCCTACATTGATTTACATAAAAAACGCGTGGTTGTTTTAGGTGGGGGGGATACCGCGATGGATTGCACTCGGAGTGCTATTCGTCAAGGCGCTGCACAGGTTAATTGTGTCTATCGTAGAGATAAAGCAAGCATGCCCGGGTCGCAAAAAGAAATAACGAATGCATTAGACGAAGGTGTTCAATTTTATTTTAATACCCAAGCGACCAAAGTAGCCACCAATGAAAATGGTCAGATTACTGGCATTTATGCTTCTCGAACCCAAAAAGGTGAACTCAAAGATGGGCGTTATCAAGTAGAACTCATTGAAAATTCAAATACTTTTATCGAAGCTGATGTGGTTATTGTTGCTTTTGGTTTTCACCCATACACTCAATCTTGGTTAGCAGAGCAAGATGTTAAGCATAATCAGCACGGTCATATCTTAGCTAGTCATCATACGGGTTTTCCATACCAAACATCCAATCAAAAGATATTTGCAGGGGGAGATGCCATTAGGGGTTCTGACCTTGTAGTCACTGCGATTGCTGATGGCCGCGGAGCAGCTGAAGGAATTTTGCTTTTTCTCGGTGTTTAATTACCGAATAATACTTTAAAGAAAAGAAAAACAGAGGGATTATCCCCTCTGTTGATCGTTATTACTTGATTTCTAAAGTAATGAAAACTGATAAGCCTGTTATTTGACAACTCTTAGTGCAGGTCTACCTTTCGGAGGCCTAGGTGGCTCATCACCGGATGGTTCTTGCGAACTTTCATCAGGAAGGTCAGCTTCATGAACTAAAGTAATATTATCTTCTGGTTCTTCAATATCTTCGACCCCTGAGGATAACTCTGCATCATAAGCAGTCTCAGGTTCAAACATCATACCAGCCCCATTTTCACGTGCATATACCGCCATAATTGCTGACATTGGAACATACACTTGACGCGGCACACCACCAAAACGGGCATTGAAACGCACTTCTTCGTTGGTGATTTCGAAATTACCGACGGCTCGAGGCGCTACATTCAAAACAATTTGCCCATCCCGAGCAAACTCCATAGGAACGTTTACATCGGGAACGGTGACATCAACCACCAAATGCGGAGTCATATCGTTATCAAGTAACCACTCGTAGTGGGCACGTAACAAATAAGGACGACGTGGTGACATTGGTGTCATTTCCATCATTTTTAGCCTCTTCTAATAGGCTGTCTAGACTCGCGCATTTCTTTTTCAGCATCCGTCAATGACGCGCTGAATCCGTCACGGTCAAAAACGCGATCCATATAAAAATGTAAGTATTTGCTGATTGATGGGTTAATTTCAATACCGAGTACAGGTAAGCGCCACAGCAATGGAGCCAAATAGCAATCGACGATGCTAAATTCTTCGCTCATGAAGAAGTCCATTTCAGCAAAAACAGGAGAAACTGCGATCAGCTCTTCAGATAATTGACGGCGGGCATTTGCAGCTTCTTGTGCCGTGCCTTTCTCAATTTTGTCCATCAATGAATACCAGTCATTTTTAATGCGATACATTAATTGACGGCTTGTACCACGTGCAACTGGATAAACAGGCATTAATGGTGGATGAGGAAAACGCTCATCAAGGTATTCCATGATAATATGTGGGTCATAAAGCGTTAGATCACGATCAACCAACGTTGGAACGCTATGGTATGGGTTGAGGTCAATCAAATCTTTATGTTGCTGACCAGGTTCAACATATTCAATTTGAACACTAACTCCTTTTTCAGCCAGAACAATACGTACCTGATGGCTAAAAATGTCAGTTGGGCTAGAGAACAATGTCATTACCGAACGTTTATTAGGAGCGACAGCCATTAAAACCTCCAAAATACAAAATGGACGAAATGTAATTAAGTATTTAATTACCGATTACCCATTTTAAAATCCCCAGTGTCCGTCTTTCATTTATCCATACTGAAAGCCAACACAACCCTCCCGCACAATAAAGGCGAGAAATCCGAAATAAAAAACAGGCACATATTCTAACAGATTTTGTACAGCTTAGGGGGGAAGCATCGAAAAAATCATAAGTATATTTCAATGACAGGTTAAATCACAAAAAAAATAGTTTTATTAACTAAAAATATACTTATATATGGATTTAAATCCTTGGAGTTGAATCCATACTTTGGTTATTTAATAATAAATAAATGAACTAAATAACACCCAACTAATAATAATTTTAAATTCTAAACTAAATAATTCTTTTTTCTACAAATTATATCAATTTCTTTTTAATCGCTATATTTAATCAAGTATTACCAATATTAATTAATCAAAAACAACAGACAATAAAAAACCCGCCATAAAGGCGGGTTTTTTCATTAATTTCATGCCCAAAGGGCAATAAATTAACGTTTGGAGAACTGCGGACGACGACGTGCTTTGCGCAGACCCACTTTTTTACGTTCAACAGAACGCGCATCACGGGTAACAAAACCAGCTTTACGCAGATCAGAACGAAGAGTCTCGTCGTAAGCCATCAGTGCACGTGTAATACCGTGACGGATTGCGCCTGCTTGACCTGAAATACCACCACCTTTAACAGTGATGTACAGATCCAGTTTTTCTAACATTTCAACCAGCTCTAACGGCTGACGAACAACCATGCGCGCAGTTTCGCGACCAAAGTATTGTTCCAGTGTACGTTGATTGATTGTGATGTTACCGCTACCCGGCTTAATAAAGACACGAGCAGATGAGCTTTTGCGGCGACCAGTGCCGTAGTATTGATTTTCAGCCATTGCTATAATCCCGATTAAATGTCAAGAACTTGCGGTTGTTGAGCCGCGTGGTTGTGCTCATTACCTGCGTAAACTTTCAGTTTACGGTACATTGCACGACCCAGAGGTCCTTTTGGCAACATGCCTTTAACCGCGATTTCAAGCACACGCTCAGGACTGCGAGCAATCATTTCTTCGAAAGTTGCTTGCTTGATTCCACCTACATGGCCAGTGTGGCGATAGTAGATTTTGTCTTCGCGTTTATTGCCGGTAACAGCAATTTTCTCTGCATTCAGAACGATGATGTAATCACCAGTATCCACGTGCGGAGTGTATTCCGCTTTATGCTTACCGCGTAAACGGCTAGCAATTTCAGTTGCAAGACGGCCTAAAGTTTTGCCATCTGCATCAACAACATACCAGTCGCGTTTTACGGTCTCTGGTTTAGCTGTAAAAGTTTTCATTAAAACTTACCCAATATTGAAGTTACACGTTGGTGAACACTCATGTTCATAAGCTTTCTGAGGTTCACACGACTCTTTGTCCAGTAAACCTACCCCTTCGAGCAGCCTAACTGGCATTAATGCATTATTTTTTGGGAAATAAAAAACAATGCTGTAACGTGGGGTCGCAAGATTATAGAGAAGTCAGCAACAAAAATCGACCCCAAATGCATTTTTTTTACGTTTATTCGAATAAACACCCTAATTTGTACTTAAATTGTGCATTCCAAGGCGTTTGCTCGATAAAATACCAATGGTTTATCGACTTAAGGGTTTGTCCACTTAAGCCAAATGTGGGATTTTAAGGTATTCTTCACTTTGCATTTCTTGTAAACGGGACAAACAACGTTGGTATTCAAACGCCAGTAATTGCCCTTGATAAAGCGATTCCATCGGTACTGCTGCATTAATAATTAATTTAACTTTACGCTCATAAAACTCATCAATTAAGGCCAAAAACCTGCGAGCGGAGTTTTCATCGTTCGTACCCATGGCGGGTACATTATATAACAAGATAGTATGGTAACAGTTCGATAAATAGATATAGTCGTTTTGGCTACGAGGCTCTTCGCAAAGCACCTTAAACTCTATTGCTAAAACCCCTTCCGCGGTACGGATCGCCTGCATTTTGCGGTGATTAACTTCTAACACCGGTGATTGTTCACCTTGCTTCCCGGCCAATTTAACAAAAATGTCATCCAAATGTTGACGATTTTCACTATTAATTGGCGACAAGAATAGGTGAGCTTGAGTTAGAGTCCGTAAGCGATAGTCAATCCCTGCATCGACGTTCATTACATCGCAATACTTTTTAATTTGCTCGATCGCAGGTAAAAAACGAGCACGCTGCAAACCATTACGATACAAATCATCAGGAATAATATTCGAGGTAGCCACTAACGTTATACCCCGAGCAAATAACCCCTCAAGTAAAGTACCTAAAATCATTGCATCAGTAATATCAGAGACAAAAAACTCATCAAAGCACAACACGTCAGTGTGTTTTTTAAATTCATCGGCAATAATATCTAACGGGTTTTCTTGCCCCTGTAACGCCATTAAATCTTCTTGTACTTTTTTCATAAAACGATGAAAATGCAAACGAAGTTTACGTGTTCCTGGTAAACTTTCGTAAAACATATCCATTAGCCATGTTTTTCCACGGCCCACTCCCCCCCACATATATAACCCTTGTACAGGCACTATCGATGTAGCCGGAGCTTTGCCTAATAAGCGGCTAAAACGTTGCTTTAAACCAGAAGGTTTTTCACTAGGAACAATTGAAGGTGCATTAACGAGGTTCTGATAAATTTTATCTAGGCGTTCGACAGCAAGCTTTTGTACGTCATCAGGCTGATAATTCCCATCAGCTAACGCTTGTTGATAACGCATTGTAGGGCTCATTGGTGACATTAACTGAATAATCCTTAAAAATTTCGGTTTTTTTACCGTTATTTGATATACACTGCCTTTATTATAACCAGATTCAGTTATCATTTAACTTTCGGTTAACGAATCGATATAGAGTAAGGAAATTCAACTTAAGATTCTACCTTTAAGTTCTGAATAACTTTAGTTTAGCTAGTTCAAGTTTTGTGGGTTTTCTCATCACTTAATTGTCAAATTACAATATGTTGAAATGCTTTACTTGACGCTTACATGCAACTTGAATTATTTAAGGTATAGTAACGGTAACGACACTTAATTTCTGCGAACATTGAATCTGTGAACATTGAAGTAATGAAGGAGTCAGCATGACCTGGGAGTATGCATTAATAGGATTAATTGTTGGTTTTATCATCGGCGCACTAGTTGTCCGTTATGGTAACCCAAAACTTCGCCAACAAAAAACAGCGCAAGCTGAGTTAGACAAAAAAAGCACTGAACTTGAAGAGTACCGTAAAGAGCTTGTTAGCCATTTTGCTCGCAGCGCAGAACTATTGGATAAAATGGCGCGTGACTACCGTCAACTGTATCAACACATGGCACAAAGTTCGTCTGAATTGATGCCTGATATGCCTGCACAAGATAACCCATTTAACTATCGCTTAACGGAATCTGAGGCAGATAACGACCAAGCACCAGTTAAAATGCCACCAAGAGATTACTCTGATGGCGCATCAGGCTTGTTCCGCCCTCTTGAAGAGAAAGAAAAGTAATTTTCTTCGTTTATCACCAGTAAGTGCCACTTACTGGTGATTCCTTATAACATTCACTGAATTTTATTATTCCACCTGTATCTTCTGCTTTTAAATACTCATTTAATAAATCTGAACAAAATTTCCATCTAAATGTAACTTAATGATTTATTTAGCAACTGTATAGAAGTTAAAGTTTCACTTAAGTTGCATGTAAATAGATGTAAAAGAATGGATATTCGCTACCCGTAAAGGGAACTTTTGCGCATAATCTATAGTCATAGTCTTCAGTAAAATTGAATCTGATACCAACCAATATCTCAACTCATTGTGTTACCCCCAAAAATGTATCCACAGTGAATTGATAATTATTTTTGAGAGAATCGACTAAATTATGAAAAGAAAAAACTTTTTTCTTACCGCTGTAGCAATGAGCCTAGGGTTATCATTAGCCGCTATTCCTGCCGTTAGCAGTGCAGCATTACCCGCTTCATTACCCGTAACAGCACAAAGTCAAAATTTACCAAGCCTAGCCCCAATGCTTGAAAAAGTATTACCCGCAGTGGTTAATATTCATGTATCAGGGACTCGTGTACAAAATCAACAAATCCCTGAAGAGCTAAAATTCTTTTTTGGCCCAAATGTTCCATCACAACAACAAAGCGTGCGCCCATTTGAAGGGCTTGGTTCCGGTGTAATTATTGATGCAGAACAAGGGTATATTTTAACTAATAACCATGTAATTGATGGTGCGGACAAAATTCAAATCCAATTAAATGATGGCCGTGAAATCGCGGTAAAATTGATTGGTAAAGACCCACAAACAGATATCGCATTACTGAAAATCACGAATAACAAAGATATTAAAAACTTAACGGCTGTTAGCATTGCAGATTCAGATAAACTACGTGTTGGTGATTTTGCTGTCGCAGTTGGTAACCCATTTGGGTTAGGCCAAACGGCAACTTCAGGGATTATCTCAGCATTAGGTCGTAGTGGATTAAATCTTGAAGGTTTGGAAAACTTTATCCAAACAGATGCCTCAATTAACCGTGGTAACTCAGGTGGTGCATTAGTTAACCTAAATGGTGAGCTAATCGGTATTAATACTGCAATATTAGCCCCTGGTGGCGGTAATATCGGTATCGGTTTTGCTATCCCAAGTAATATGGCTAAAAACCTAAGTGAACAACTGATTAAACATGGGGAAGTTAAACGCGGTATTTTAGGAATTAAAGGTACGGAGATGAACTCCGATATCGCAAAAGCATTTAACATTGATGCACAACGCGGTGCCTTTGTAAGTGAAGTTATTCCTAAATCATCTGCGGCTAAAGCGGGTATTAAATCTGGTGACGTCTTAGTCTCAGTTGATGGTAAACGTATTAACAGTTTCGCTGAGTTGAGAGCTAAAATTGGTACTAGCCAAATAGGTAAAGAAATTACCATTGGCTTAATCCGCTCTGGTAAACCAATTGATGTCAAAGTGGTATTAGAGAACGATGAAGGTACGGCAACTAAAGCAGAAAAACTAAGTGAATCCTTATTAGGTGCAACTATTTCTAATGCAATTATCAGTAATACCAAAGGTGTCCAAGTAGATAGCGTGGCTCCAAAATCACCTGCGGCTGCAATTGGCCTAATGAAAGGTGACTTAATCTTTGGTGTCAATGACTCACGTGTGGAGACCATTGACCAATTCCGTAAAATTATTGACGGTAAGCCACCAGTGCTGGCAATGAAAGTATTGCGTGATGGGGAAACCTTGTATCTATTAATGAAAAATTAATTTATTAAACTCCATCTTAAAATCAATAAAACAGGTACAGTATCACTCTGCTGTGCCTGTTTTTTTATGTTATGCTCAAGGGTACGTTGAAAAAATAACTGAATGTTCGATATTTTATGGTTAAGAAGCTAACTTTATCCGTCATGCTTGGCCTGTTAACTGCATTGATTATTATCGTTGCGGTTCCTTCGTTGCGTCCTCAAGGCTTAGCTGACTTACTGTATGGTAAAACAAATAGCGAACCCGTCAGTTATAATAAAGCTGTGCGCCGTGCGGCTCCAGCTGTAGTGTATGTGTATAGTAGTTCCAAGGGCAGTTTTTCCCAATCTGGTCGTGAACTAAAATCTCTCGGTTCTGGCGTAATCATGAGCCCAAATGGCTATATCATTACGAATAAACATGTTGTTGATAACCCAGACCAAATCCTTGTAGCCTTACAAGATGGCGCTATCTTTGATGCCTTGTTAGTCGGTTCGGATTCATTAACTGACCTCGCTGTGCTTAAGATAGACGCAGACAACCTGCCTGTAATCCCCATTAACACCAAGCGTGTTACCCATGTTGGTGACGTCGTTCTTGCTATTGGTAACCCCTATAATATTGGTCAAACCGTCACCCAAGGTATTATTAGCGCAACTGGCCGTGTAGGGCTAAGCTCAACACGTCGACAAAACTTCCTACAAACTGATGCTTCAATTAATTCAGGTAACTCAGGTGGTGCATTAATCAATACTGAAGGGGAATTAGTTGGTATTAACACGCTTTCATTTACCGCAGGCCAAGGTATTAGCTCTGAAGGGCTAAGTTTTGCTATTCCAACGGCACTAGCGACTAAAATCATGGATAAACTAATCCGTGATGGTCGGGTGATCCGCGGTTACATTGGGATCACCGCCCGCGAACTACCACAAATTAGGTCAAACAATAATAATATCAATCAAATACAAGGTTTACGTGTTTTCCAAGTGGCTCCGAATGGGCCTGCCGCCAAAGCGGGGATTTTGCAAGGTGATATTGTTTTATCCGTTGATGGTAAGCCTGCCATTTCGGCGGCAGAAACCATGGATTTAGTTGCTGAAATTCGCCCCGGAAGTAAAGCCGCAGTACAAATATTACGGGATGGCGAAGTCAAAAATATTGATGTTATTATTGAGGAAATCCCTGAAGGCCAAGCGGGTTAATTTATTCATTCTCTTTGTAATAAAAAAGGTTGTTCCATTCGAAGAACAACCTTTTTTTGGGTTTAACTAAGTCAATAGGTTTACTACCGACCTGTCTAACAATATGACTAATCGTCAGAATGTACTCGCTGAATATCGGCACCTAAACCACGTAATTTATCTTCAATGTGCTCATAGCCGCGGTCAATATGGTAGATACGGTCAACCGTCGTAGTCCCCTCGGCTATACAACCCGCAATAACTAAACTTGCTGAAGCGCGTAAATCTGTTGCCATCACTTGGGCGCTGGTCAGTTTTTCAACGCCATGGCACAACACAGTATTACTTTCAATTTCAGCATGAGCGCCCATTCGGATCAACTCTGGAATATGCATGAAACGGTTTTCAAAAATCGTTTCGGTGATCATCCCTGCACCATCAGCAACAAGGTTGAGCAAACTAAATTGTGCCTGCATATCCGTTGGGAAACCTGGGTGTGGTGCTGTACGTAAAGTAACTGCTTTCGGGCGTTTACCTTCCATATCTAAGCTAATCCAGTCATCCCCTAATTCGATTTTCGCACCAGCTTCACGTAATTTAGCTAATACAGCATCAAGTGTATCTGGGCGTGCATTACGACAAATCACTTTCCCACGAGAAACTGCGGCGGCGATTAAAAATGTCCCTGTTTCGATACGATCAGGTAGAACTTGGTAGACACCGCCACCTAAGCGCTTAACCCCCTCAATCACAATACGGTCAGTACCTGCACCTGTAATTTTGGCACCAAGGGTATTAAGGAAATTAGCAGTATCTTCAATTTCTGGCTCACGAGCCGCATTTTCAATCGTTGTCGTACCTTCAGCCAACGTTGCTGCTGTCATAATAGAAACAGTCGCACCCACACTGACTTTGTCCATCACAATGCATGCGCCTTTCAAACGGCCGTCTACTGTTGCTTTTACATAACCATCTTCTAGAACAATATTTGCGCCTAATTGTTCTAAACCAGAGATATGTAAATCAACAGGGCGCGCACCGATAGCACAACCACCTGGTAAAGAAACTTCACCATGACCAAAACGCGCGACTAATGGTGCCAATGCCCAAATAGAAGCACGCATCGTTTTAACCAAATCATAAGGTGCACAATAAGTTGTCACAGTGCTAGCATCGACATACACAGAACCATTACGCTTAACTTTCGTACCAAGCTGATTCAGTAATTTAATGGTGGTATCAATGTCCCTTAAATGAGGGACATTCTGAATTTCTACTGGCTCTTCAGCCAATAAAGCAGCGAACAAGATTGGTAATGCCGCATTTTTTGCGCCAGATATAGTCACCTCACCCTCTAACCGGGTTGGCCCTTTAACTAAAAACTTATCCATTCAAGTGTTCTCGTATGTCGAATTTTACAGGCTGTTCGCTTAGGCTTTTAAATCAAAGACCACTAAGTTTACGATCGCGCTCCCATTGCGCAGGGGTGTACGCTTTAATTGATAAAGCATGAATGCGGTTATCCGCAATATACTCCATCAAAGGCGCATAAATTGCTTGCTGTTGCTTAACACGGCTCATGCCGTCAAACATGTCACCGACGGCAATAACCTGAAAGTGGCTGCCATCACCAGTAACAATAGCCTCATCCAGAGACAGCTTATCCATCAATACTTGCTTAATTTCGTTGGTATCCATAATGACTCAATTTTATTAATTATTTGTGATTTATAATATTACCCTAACTCACCATGTTTCGTTGCCTATATCAAAACATCGTAATCGGAGCAGTCAAGGCAAGACCCTATCCTAAAGGATTAAGCTTAACACTTAAACCAAAGAAAACGCCTCTCGAGCTGAAAAGCACATAGAGGCGCTTATTTTTACATAACTTGACTTAGTTTAGGACATTTAACCTAACTCGCAATCACCGTTTGAACCCCATATAGTTCAATCAATGTTTTCAAGTTCTCACTAATACCAGTAATACTCAGCGAGCGGTTCTTAGCTTGGAACTCGCCTTTTAAACGAACTAGCATCGCAAGACCTGCAGAGTCAACATGTGTTAAACCGGATACATTGATATTACCTATGCTTTCTAGTAATACCGTCTTTTTATCCCAAAACACCATTAAAGAATCGCGGTCTAACGTCCCCGTTAGATGCAATGTCATTTCTGTTTGTTCCCATGCTAACGGGTGGCTCATATTACTTTTTCTCTTCTAAAGTAATCGGGGCTTTTGCGCTAGCTTCTAACTGTTTTGTTAGACCATCAACGCCTTGCTTACGTAAAATATCACCCCATTCGTTTTGTTTGGTGGTGATCATGCTCACACCTTCTGCAATCATGTCGTACGCTTGCCAGTAACCTGTTTTACTATTTTTACGCCATTGGAAATCTAGACGTACAGGTGGGCGACCATTGGTGTCAACGATTGTTACACGGATAGCAACAATGTTTTTATCCCCGATAGGTTGCTCTGGTGCAATCTGATAAGTTTGCCCATGATACATCGCTAATGCCTGGCCATAAACCTGTTCTAGATAAGCTTCGAATGCTTTGAAGTAAGCTTCACGCTGCGCTGGGGTTGCACCTTTATAGTAGGTGCCTAACACTAAAGCGCCCGCATATTTAATTTGAACATAAGGCAAAAGCTCTTCACGAACAATCGTTCTTAAATACTCAGGATCTTGCTTAATTTTCGGCTGTTCTGCTTTTAATCGATTAAAAGTTTTCGCTGCCGCTTCATCCATTAATTTATAAGGGTTGGTTTGGTCTACCGCCATAGCAAATGGAGCAATAACAAGCATGGCAACCATCATTAAACGTTTAAACATAATTAATTCCTTTACTATTCAAAGAGAGCTTCAAATTACTCTGTCGCTGGCTCTGTACCTTGACTATCACCACTCTTATACAAGAACTGTCCGATGAGATCCTCTAGCACCATGGCAGGCTTAGTGTCTTCTAGACGCCCGCCATTTTTCAATATTGCAATACCTAACTCTTCATCATCTGGGCCAATATTCATTGCGATATATTGCTCCCCTAGTAACCCAGAAGTACGAATTGAAAGTGAGCTAGAGTCAGGAATATTGTCGTACTCGCTCAATAAATCAATTTTAACTTCGGGAATATAGTTTTTTTTGTCTAAAGTGATACTGGCAACTCGACCAATAACCACCCCACCGACTTTAATTGGTGAGCCTTCTTTTAAACCTCCAATGTTTTCAAAAGAGGCAGAAATTTGGTAGGTAGATTGGCTCCCAATCGACTTCAAATCAGCAACTTTTAAACACAAAAAAATGATTGCGGCTATCGCCAGCAACATAAAACAACCCACCCATATTTCACTTTTTTTACTTTGCATGACTTAGTTCCCAAACATCAGTGCGGTAAGTACGAAATCCAGTCCTAAAACAGACAATGATGCATGCACAACGGTTCGTGTTGTTGCTTGACTTATCCCTTCAGAAGTGGGGATTGCATCATAGCCATTAAATAGCGCTATCCAAGTTACTGTTAAAGCAAAAACTAAGCTTTTAATCACACAGTTAACCAAATCTAGCCGCCAATCAATTGAGGATTGCATTGACGCCCAGAAAAAACCTTCATCGATACCCTTCCAATCAACACCAACCAATGCGCCGCCTAAGATACCGACAGCAACAAAAATCAGTGATAACAATGGCATACTAATAAAACCAGCCCAAAAACGCGGAGCAATGACTCGCCTTAAAGGGTCAACTGCCATCATTTCAAGGCTAGAGATTTGTTCAGTTGCTTTCATTAGACCAATTTCGGCCGTTAATGCTGACCCTGCCCGCCCAGCAAATAATAGAGCTGTCACAACAGGACCAAGTTCACGTAATAGGGAAAGCGCCACCATCATCCCTAAGCTTGCCTCTGCACTAAATGTTGTCAGGACAAGGTAACCTTGTAACCCAAGAACCATTCCAATAAACAAACCTGAAACAGCAACTATCAGTAAAGACTGTACGCCAATGGCATACAATTGTTTCATCAATAATGGCCACTGTTTACGAAACTCTGGTTTGCCAAGTAAAGCACGAAACAGCATATAACCAGCTCGACCAAACGCAGAAAAAATATCAATCCATCGGCGTCCGAAGGCTGCGATCGCCTTTATTATCATCTTATTTTACCCTAATAAATCAGCCAGATAATCATTGGCGGGAAAACGGAATGGTACCGGACCATCGGCAATACCATCAAGGAATTGCCGCACACGGGGATCTCGATTTTCACGTAATTCATCCCCTGAGCCATGTGCAATAACATGCTGCTGCGCAACAATATATGCTTTATCAGCGATGCTCAACACTTCTGGAACATCATGGGATACAACGACACATGTTACCCCAAGTGCTTGATTAAGCTCATCGATCAGTTTGACTAAAACCCCCATTGTTATCGGGTCTTGCCCCACAAAAGGTTCATCAAACATAATTAAATCAGGATCAAGAGCAATTGCCCGAGCTAAAGCCGCACGTCGCGCCATACCACCAGATAACTCAGACGGCATTAGCTTTGCTGCGCCACGTAACCCGACGGCTTCTAATTTCATCATTACCGTAGTATGAATCAAAGATTCCGATAAATTAGTATGTTCACGCAGTGGAAAAGCGACGTTATTAAATACGTCCATATCCGTAAATAAAGCACCTGACTGGAATAACATGCTCATTTTTTTACGTGATTGGTACAGCTTTGAACGTGACAAACTAGGAATGTTGTCACCATCAAACCAAATTTCACCTTCATTTGGTCTTAATTGACCACCAATCAAGCGCAGCAGTGTGGTTTTACCGATCCCTGATGGCCCCATAATCGCCGTAATTTTCCCACGAGGAACTGTTAGGTTAATATTTTCAAATATTTTCCGACTTCCTCGAGTAAAGGACATGTTCCGAACTTCAATTAAGTTGTCTGTCTGTGCTTGCATTGTTAAATAACTCGTTATACATCGTGCTTGAATATTTTTTATCCGTTCAGATGTTACCGAAAGATAAACTGAAAATCGTCAAATATCACAACCAAATAGAATTTATAGTATTATAGCGTCGAAAATGTGACTTTTAGTGTTACAACTGTATATTTATATAAATGAAACAGGCTATAAACAATAGTATTTACTTATAATCAGTAAAAATTATCAGTAAAAACAGCCGACAGCTCTTAGAATTCCGTAATTTATTGTACTTAAGAATACGCGAATTTACCCATGTTTTTTTGGTCCAAGATGCTATGGGATCTCACTTTACATACCAATTAAACATCGTCTCGCAATGAAATAACAATTAGACGCAAAACTATCCTTAAAGATAGCTTAACAGACAAAATACTTACTGATACTAAGTATTCGTTATACAATTTAATTCCGCTTATCCGATTAACTTAAAAGCTACGCATGGAACTAGAAATGTCAAACTTCGATTTTCAGAAAGTAGGTAAAGAAGTTCTCCATATCGAACACGAAGGTATAAAAAACCTTGAGCAATACATCAATACAGACTTTGACCGCGCTTGCCAGCTTATTTTTGGCTGTGAAGGGAAAGTCGTCGTTATGGGGATGGGAAAATCGGGGCATATTGGCCGTAAAATTGCCGCTACACTCGCAAGTACAGGGACACCTTCGTTTTTTGTTCACCCCGGAGAGGCCAGCCATGGTGACCTCGGGATGATTACCCATAAAGATGTCGTGTTAGCTATTTCCAACTCCGGTGAATCAGGGGAGATTTTAGCTTTACTTCCTGTTTTAAAAAGAATTAAGGTTCCCTTAATCTGTATGACCAACAACCCTGATAGTAATATGGGGAAATATGCTGATGTCCATTTGTGTATAAAAGTGCCACAAGAAGCGTGCCCTCTAGGACTTGCACCAACCACGAGTACGACTGCAACACTGGTCATGGGTGATGCACTCGCGATAGCCTTGTTAACCGCTCGAGGTTTTACAGCTAATGACTTTGCACTTTCTCACCCAGGCGGCGCACTAGGGCGCAAACTTTTACTCTTAGTTCGTGATTTAATGAATACGGGTGATGATATCCCCCATATTCCTAAAAGCGCGTCTTTGCGTGAGGCTTTAGTCGAAATTACACGCAAAAAACTTGGAATGACCGTTATTTGTGATGACAACATGAATATTGAAGGCATTTTCACTGATGGGGATTTACGCCGTATATTTGATATGGGTATTGACTTAAATAATGCTAAAATTGCCGACTTGATGACCCCTGGAGGTATCCGCGTTTCTCCAAATCTGTTGGCTGTTGAAGCCCTTAATTTAATGCAATCTAAACATGTTACATCTTTATTAGTTGCCGATGGTAATCAATTAGTGGGTGTGCTACATATGCATGATTTGCTTCAAGCGGGTGTTGTATAACATAAGGAAATACAATGAATTCGGGAAATATAGAAACCTGCTATGGCCCTGTTGCCAACGCCATACTCACAAAAGCAGCAAAAGTGAAATTACTGATCTGCGATGTGGATGGTGTAATGTCTGATGGTTTGATTTATATGGGAAATAATGGCGAAGAGCTTAAAGCTTTTAATGTTCGTGATGGCTATGGTATCCGCTGCCTATTAACATCAAATATTGAAGTTGCCATTATCACAGGTAGAAAAGCCAAACTCCTTGAAGATAGAGCACAAACACTAGGCATTACATATCTTTACCAAGGGCAAAGCGATAAGCTTTTGGCGTATCAGCAACTGTTAGATACACTACAACTATCAGATGAACAAATAGCTTATATTGGGGACGATCTGATCGACTGGCCAGTTATGGCAAAAGTAGGCTTATCTGTCGCCGTAGCGGATGCACATCCGTTGTTACTGCCAAAAGCTGATTACATCACCCGACTTGGTGGTGGCAAAGGTGCAGTCCGCGAACTTTGTGACCTTATTCTTCTTTCTCAAGGTAAATTAGAAGAAGCGAAAGGTTTATCAATATAACGAATAGATTAAATTCATGAGCAATGCGAAGAAGTGGTTAATCATTATTTTATCCTTGATTGCATTAGGGCTTATTGGCTGGAACTTAGCCGGTAATGATGCTATTAACCCAGAGGATAAAGTAATTAATGATGGGCAACCTAATTATCAAACTGATGATTCGGTGACTTTTGTCTATAATCCAGCGGGAAATTTAGCTTATAAGCTCGTATCAGATAAAATAGATAACTACACTGAAGGGAAAATCACTTGGTTTTCAAAACCTGTTTTAACCACTTATAACGAGGCTGGTCAGCCTACATGGACGGTCAAAGCCTTCAAAGCCAGATTAACAAACGATAGAATTCTCTATCTATATAGTGATGTTCAGGTCGATAGCTTAACTAAAGAGTCACAGATACAACGAATTACAACTGAAAGTGCAGTTGTCAATTTGACAACACAAGACGTTTCATCTGACGATAAAGTGACCATTATTGGACACGGTCTAAATTCAACGGGCTTGAAAATGAAGGGGAACCTTCGTACAAGAACGGCAGAATTAATCGAAGATGTAAAAACTCATTATGTGTTACAACCAGAAGAGCATTAAAATGAATCAAGTAACTAAGAAGCGTTTTATTCAAGGGGCTGTTGCCAGTGCAATGTTAGCTCTTAGCCTACCTGCGGTAGCACTGAAAAGCGATACACAGCAGCCAATGACGATTAATTCGGTCAAACAATCTCTTGATTTAGAAAAAAACGTCACCACCTTTACAGATGACGTGATCATTAAACAAGGCTCAATTGATATTCGAGCCAATAAAGTGGTTGTGACTCGTCCAAGCAGTGACTCTGATAAAATAATTGTTGAAGCATTTGGTAGCCCAGTCACGTTTTATCAATTACAAGATGATGGTAAACCAATTAAAGGGCATGCAAGTAAGGCACGCTATGAGGTTGATAAGCAGCTCGTTACACTAACGGGTAATGCATACCTCGAGCAGTTAGATAGCAATATCCAAGGTGATAAAATCACCTATTTGGTGCCGACGCAACAAATGGAAGCATTTAGTGATAAGGGCAAACGCGTAACAACCGTGTTACTCCCAGCACAATTGCAAGAAAAAGGCCCAGCGGCGAAAAATTCATCAGCAACTACGAGTAAGAGTAAATAATCGTTATGGCGACACTAACCGCGGAAAATCTGGCAAAAGCCTATAAAAAACGCAAGGTTGTTGAAGATGTAAGCCTTGAAGTTAAATCAGGCGAAATTGTTGGCTTACTAGGGCCAAATGGTGCTGGTAAAACAACAACCTTTTATATGGTGGTCGGCATTGTTCAGCGGGATGCAGGCAAAATTTTGATTGATGGCGAAGACATCAGCCTCCTACCGCTACATGAACGTGCGCGTCGCGGTATTGGCTACCTTCCTCAGGAAGCCTCTATTTTCCGTCGCCTAAGCGTTTATGATAACCTGATGGCTGTATTAGAGATCCGCGAAGATTTGAATTCACAGCAACGCAAACAGCGTGCTGAAGAACTGATGGAAGAATTCAGTATCACCCATCTTCGTGACAGCCTAGGGCAGTCTCTATCAGGAGGTGAGCGCCGTCGTGTAGAAATAGCGCGTGCACTGGCAGCGAACCCCAAATTTATTTTATTAGATGAGCCCTTCGCTGGGGTTGACCCAATTTCAGTGCTCGATATCAAAAAGATTATTCAGCACTTAAGGGATTATGGCCTTGGCGTTCTAATTACAGACCATAACGTACGCGAAACATTAGATGTCTGCGAAAGAGCTTACATTGTGAGCCAAGGGCACCTGATTGCTCATGGTACGCCAACCATGATCTTAGAAAATGAACAAGTGAAACGGGTATACTTAGGTGAAGGTTTCCGGTTATAAATTACGTGTCAGCTTTCTTTTTCAAGGAGAATAAAACACTTTCATGAAGCAAAGTTTGCAGCTTAGAGTTAGTCAACAACTTGCAATGACACCCCAATTGCAGCAGGCTATTCGCCTGTTGCAACTGTCTACACTTGAGCTGCAACAAGAAATCCAACTAGCGTTAGAAACTAACCCGCTTCTTGAACAAGAAGAATTAAATTCTGAAACCGAATCTATTGAATCTCTGAGTGATAATACTGACAGCAGTGAACTTGATACCAAAGACGCACTTGAAAACCAAGACATGCCTAATGAGCTTCCTTTGGATGCTGATTGGGATGAAATCTACACAGCGGGTACGCCTTCAGGCACCACTAATGATTACAGTTATGATGAATTACCCGTTTATCAAGGTGAAACCACACAGACTTTACAAGATTACCTAATATGGCAGTCTGAGCTGACGCCCTTTACTGATACAGACCGTGCGATAGCCACCTCAATTATTGATTCAATTGATGATTCAGGTTATCTCACCACTACAATTTCTGATATACATGAAGGAATTGCTAACCCTGAAATTAGCTTAGAAGAAGTTGTCGCTGTTTTAAAACGAATTCAACATTTCGACCCATTAGGCGTCGCCGCTCAAGATTTAAAAGAATGTTTACTGATTCAGCTTTCGTTATACCCCAAAGAAACCAACGGGCTACAAGAAGCCAAACTAATTATTAGCAACCACATTGATTTGCTTGCAAATCGTGACTTTAGGCAACTCAGTAAATTAACGCGTCTAAAAGAAGATGCGTTAAAAACCGCCATCGATTTGATCTTAACGCTTAACCCTAAACCAGGCCAATCCATTAATACTGGGGAATCAGAATACGTAATTCCTGATGTTTTAGTGAAAAAAATAGCAGGACACTGGCAAGTTGAGCTAAATACAGATAGCATCCCTAAACTGAGTATTAATAATCATTATGCTTCTATGGCTAATAATTCAGCGAATGAGGGTGACACACAATATATTCGTAGCCATCTTCAAGAAGCAAAATGGTTAATAAAAAGCCTAGAAAGCCGTCATGAAACACTATTAAAAGTGGCGACTTGTATTGTGGAACAGCAACAAGAATTCTTTGAGCTGGGTGAAGAGTATATGAAACCAATGATATTGGCTGATATTGCCTATCAGGTCGATATGCACGAATCAACCATCTCTCGAGTGACAACTCAAAAGTTTCTCCATAGCCCGCGAGGCATTTTTGAGTTGAAATATTTTTTCTCCAGCCATGTCAGTACGGATACAGGTGGCGAAGCCTCCTCAACCGCAATTCGAGCGTTGGTGAAAAAATTGGTTGCTGCAGAAAACCCTGCAAAACCATTGAGTGACAGTAAATTGACGAGTATGCTGGCCGAACAAGGCATTCAAGTGGCTCGCAGAACTGTCGCTAAGTATCGTGAATCGTTATCTATTCCGCCCTCAAACCAGCGTAAACAACTGGTTTAATTGATAAAATAAGGAAGGTTGTATGGAATTTCAGATTACTGGACACAATATTGAAGTTACTCCAGCATTGCGCGAAACTGTTGAGAAAAAACTCAAAAAATTAGAGCAATTGTTTGATCGTATTAATAGTATCCAAGTTGTCTTGAAAGTTGAAAAGGTTCAGCAAATTGCTGAAGCAACCGTGCAAGTCAATGGAGCGGATCTCCATGCATCAGCGGAAGAAAACGACATGTACGCAGCTATCGACTTACTTGTCGATAAACTGTCGCGCCAATTAACTAAGCACAAAGAAAAACTGAGACAACACTAATACATTTATCCGGCTAGCAACTGAGCCGATGAATGTTTCGAACCAGATGGTGGCATACACCATCTGGTTTTGTAGTCCTAAGTGAACAATAAAATGAATAGTGATATAGAAATCCAGTTAAGCGTTGTTTTATCATCAGCCTGTACACGTAATAATGTTGTGTGCACGAGTAAAAAAAGAGCCTTAGAAATTATTAGTGAGCTGGCTGCCGTTGAATTGGAATTACCTGAAAATACGGTATTTGAAGCATTATTAACCAGAGAAAAAGTAGGTACGACAGGTATTGGCGGTGGAATTGCCATTCCTCATGGAAAGCTAAGCGAAGGTGATAGCGCACGCGCTGTCGGTGTATTTTTACACTTAGAGGAACCAATTGCTTTTGATGCAATTGATAATCAGCCTGTAGACCTGCTTTTCGCGTTACTGGTGCCATCTGACCAATGTAAAACGCACCTACATACATTGTCACTTATCGCTAAAAAACTAGCAGATAAAACATTGTGCAAGCGCTTACGCAGCGCACAAAGCGATGATGAGCTATACAGTATAATTATAGAGTAAATGATAAATTATGTTTCTTGTCATAGCTAAATGATATTATTATGATTTCTAATGTAGAAATGGCAAGATACCGCTTATCAAGAAACACATCATTAGGAAACAAAAGGGAGTAAGCTCATGGTGCTGATGATTGTCAGCGGCCGTTCCGGTTCGGGAAAATCCGTTGCCTTACGTGCGCTGGAAGATATGGGTTTCTATTGTGTGGATAACCTACCGGTTGTATTACTACCGGAGCTAGCTAATTCATTGGCTGATCGTAATATTTCAGCAGCAGTGAGCATTGACGTGCGTAATATGCCCGACAATCCAGAAATCTTCGAAGAGGCTATTGATAAACTACCATCAAGCTTCTCTCCTCAGCTATTGTTTCTGGATGCCGATCGCAACACCCTTATTCGCCGTTACAGTGATACTCGCAGGTTGCATCCTCTTTCGAGTAAAAACCTTTCTCTTGAAAGCGCGATAGATGAAGAAAATGAATTGCTAGAGCCACTGCGCTCTCGTGCAGACTTAGTTATTGATACCTCTGAGATGTCAGTTCATGAGTTAGCTGAGATGCTAAGAACACGTTTAATGGGCAAACGTGAGCGTGAGCTAACCATGGTGTTTGAGTCTTTTGGCTTCAAGCACGGTATTCCTATCGATGCTGACTATGTGTTTGACGTGCGCTTTTTACCAAACCCACACTGGGACCCCAAATTGCGCCCAATGACAGGTCTTGACCGCCCTGTTGCCGCATTTTTAGATAGGCATACTGAAGTGCATAACTTTATTTATCAGACTCGTAGCTACTTGGAGTTATGGTTACCTATGCTCGAAACCAATAACCGCAGTTATTTGACCGTGGCGATTGGCTGTACGGGCGGTAAGCACCGTTCTGTTTATGTTGCAGAGCAACTTGCCGATTATTTCCGTTCCCGTGGCAAAAATGTACAATCTCGCCACAGAACACTGGAAAAACGTAAATAAATGGCAGTAAAAGCCACTATTACACTAAAAAATCGGCTCGGTATGCATGCAAGGCCGGCTATGTTACTCTATGATTTAGTTAAACAATTTAACTCAAAGGTTATTTTGCGTAATAATAGCCAAATTGAGGCTGAGGCCGATAGCGTTATTGCGATGTTGATGTTAGACTCGGAACAAGGTAGTAAGATTGATATTGAGGTTAGCGGCCCCGATGAAAATCAGGCTTTATCCGCAATTATTAACCTGTTCGAAAGCGGGTTTGATGAAATTTGAGAAACAATAGTCAAGCTAAGCTGTAACAATAAAATTTCAATCTGCGTATTTTTACAAAGGCAGGCTTAGAGATCGTGATCGCGATCTCTTCCCTTTAAAGCGTATAGCGCCTAATATTTTAAACAAATTTATTTACAGCGACACCCCCTACCTTTTGGGTGGGGGGTGTTTGCTTTGTACGTCTCTATTGGAGTGTGGTATGACAAAGCCAACAATTATTATCAATGATTTAGATGCTGAACGCTTGGATGCACTGATGGAACAGCCGGCTTATGCGGGCACACCTGTTGCAGAAGCACTCAATGATGAACTTGACCGTGCGGATATTCTTAGCCCACAAGAAATCCCAGCAGATGTCGTCACAATGAACAGTACCGTTCGCTTTTTAGATTTAATCAGTAATGAAGAGCATACGCGTACACTCGTTTACCCGGCTTCCTTAAAAGATAGCGCTGAACAATTATCAGTAATGGCGCCTATCGGTGCTGCACTGTTAGGTTTACATGTTAATGATGAAATCAGCTGGGAATTACCTAACGGCGTGCAAACCCGAGTTCGAGTACTAGAAATCGTTTATCAGCCAGAAGCAGCCGGTGAATTTCATCGTTAATGTTTATGGCAATAGAATTAAGGGGAGTTTAGCGGAACACACTGTTGGCTAAAGCCTCTGACCTATTCAAGCACTCATCTGAGTGCTTTTTTTGTACTGACTACTTTGCAGAGCAAGTTACACTTGTAACCCCCCTTTCCTACTTTAACCACTAAACCTATATAGCTAAACAGTGATAAAAATAGGCGCTGAGAATAGCGACTGCAATATGACACGCTGATGCTATTCAAATAATAAATTTAAAATCAACTAATTAACAGAATTCTTTATACTAAAATAAAACGCCTAATAAAATATATTAGGCGTTTTATTGTCAAACCGTTAGTAATAAGAGGCGTGTTACTCCCCAGCAATGCTCATTTCGGGGATCAAGACTGAACCACACTGAATATTGCTACGAGTTTCGATATCATCCGCAATAGTCACCATATTTGCCCACATATCTTTTAGATTACCGGCGATAGTGATCTCGCTTACAGGATATTGGATTTCCCCATTTTCTACCCAAAAACCTGAAGCACCACGCGAATAATCACCGGTAATGCCGCTCACACCTTGCCCCATTAACTCGGTCACGATTAAGCCTGTCCCCATTTGCCTGAGTAGCCCATCAAAAGAAAGACCTTGCCCTGCTATGCGCCAGTTATGAATTCCCCCCGCATGCCCGGTACTTTGTAAGCCCAGTTTTCTTGCTGAATAGCTAGTCAGTAACCAAGTTTGCAGAACGCCATCTTCCACAATATTGCGCTCAACGGTGCGTACCCCTTCACTATCAAATGGCGAAGAGGCTAACCCACCAATTAAATGCGGCTGCTCATTAATGGTTAACCAACTAGGCAGAATCTGCTTTCCTAGGCTGTCTAACAAAAATGACGACTTACGATAAATGCTACTGCCACTAATCGCCCCAACGAGGTGACCAAATAACCCTGTGGCGACTTCTGCAGCAAAAATCACGGGAGCCTTCATTGTTGGTAATTTTCTTGGTGATAAACGTGACAATGTGCGACGGGCGCATTCTTGACCTACCCATTCAGGGGATTGCAGTGCATCTATGCTACGGCCAATCGTATAAGCGTAATCCCGTTCCATCTGACCATTTTGTTCCGCAATTACACAGCTAGACATCGAATAACGGCTCGAACAATAGCTTTGCAGCATACCATGGGAATTACCAAATACACGGACACCGTAGTGACCATTAAAACTTCCACCTTCGGTATTTACAATGCGCGAGTCTGCATTTAGCGCTGACATTTCTGCCACAGAGGCTAAGCGAATAGCTTCTTCAGGTGAAAATTCAGTAGCTTGAAATAGCTTGAGATCAGGTGCATCAAAGGCCAATAATGACTTTTCAGCAGGCCCCGCACATAAATCTTCCGAGGTAAAACTTGCGATATCAATTGCTGCCTGTACGGTACGCTCAATCGCTTCAGGGCTTAAATCGGTTGAAGACGCGCTCCCTTTGCATTGTTGATGATAAACGGTGATCCCTAATGCGCCATCACTGTTAAATTCAACATTTTCAACTTCACCTTGACGAGTGCTTACACTGATCCCTGTACTTTTATTCACTGCCACTTCAGCAGCATCGCAACGTGTTTGTGCAAATTCTAATGCGCGTGCGACCGCTTCTTCGAGTTTTTTACGTTGTTCAGTGACTTGTTCAGTTATACTCATGCAATTAATCCAATAATGTGGGGAAAAGTGATTTTCTACCCTAACAAGCAAATGCTAGGTAGTCATAAAGGGGTTTTCCCAGTTACAATAGATAATAGTCAAATGTTAACACTCACAACGCAGTAAATCATGCTAATTACTCGTAATTACATTACTGTGTTTGGTAAAAAGGAAAATTGATATGGCCAAACAGCCTGATGACTGGCTGGATGATATCCCAGCGCCGCAAGACGAAGAAGAAGAGGAAATCATTTGGGTCAGTAAAAGCGAAATCAAACGCGATGCTGAGATCCTCAAAAAACTGGGTGCTGAGCTAGTCGATTTAAGTAAAAGCGAATTAGAGCGCATCCCATTAGATACTCAACTCCTTGAAGCAATTGAGCTTGCTCAAAAAATTAAGCGTGAGGGACGCCGCCGTCAATTACAACTTATTGGCAAATTACTGCGTTCACGAGAAGTTGAGCCGATTACCGAGGCGCTAGATAAACTTAAAAATCGTCATAACCAGCAGATCGTGATCTTACATAAAATAGAAGATCTACGCACCCGCTTGTTAGAAGGCGGTGATGAAGTGATTGAAGATGTTGTTGCGCTTTTCCCGAGTACTGATAGGCAACAACTGCGTGCATTAGTCCGTAATGCTAAAAAAGAACGCGAAACCAATAAACCACCAAAAGCGTTTCGCCAAATATTTCAATATTTGAAAGAGCAATCTGAAATTTCTTAACCCCTTTTCCCCTAGCCTACCTTATAGCTAGGGGAAATTAAGCAATAGTCTGAAAGTCCCTTCCTTGCTATTGATAGCGTGCCGAATGCCACGTATTATCCCCCTGTTAGTCATACTCTGACCCGTATTATCGCGGCTGCTGAACCACGATAAATAATGAGGAAGATATGGATAATACCCGAGATAGAGCATGGCGCAGAGCCAAAGCTCGCATCAATAAATCACGTGATCAACTTAACGCACGCTTAGTTGACTGTTATACCCCAGAAAAAAACTGGAAACAAATGTACGGTCGAAGTGAAAAAATGGTCCGTGCAGCTCAACTAGGCATGGCTTACCCGCAAGTTAGTCGTAGCCAACTTGTACGTAACAGCCTTGAAGAGATACAAAATAACCAGTGAATATTCTATTCATTTGCAGTAAAAATCAATGGCGTAGTCCAACCGCTGAACAGATCTGGCGCAACCATGAGAGTTGGGTCACCCGTTCAGCGGGAACAAGCCGTAATGCACGGTGCCCTGTAAATGCGGATTTGATCCGCTGGGCAGATGTGATTTTTGTCATGGAACAAAAACATAAAAACCGCTTACAAGCTGATTTTTCACGCTTACTTGAATACAAGCCACTTCATATTCTTGATATCCCTGACAATTATCAATATATGGACCCTGAATTGGTTCAAATATTACAAGACACTGTTCCGAGCTATCTTTCTTAGTAGCGTAAACTTAGCCAATTATTTTTTTGCAAGTTTTGCACTATTTCAACAATATATTATGAATATAATCAATGAAATGGTTGATATTATGAAAAAATGGTTGTCCTCAATTTTTGGCCAAAAACAATCTGGTTACCCATGTGTATGGGATACAAATAAGCCGTCGATTTACCAACAATTACTCCCGTGGCAAGAGCAACTTTCTCCCTTACCTGAATCCCTCTCTGAGCTTCCTAATACACCAAGTGTGGATGATAACCAAGTTCGCTGGGCAAATGGGGCAGAAGATGGGGTATTAGGGCATCATGGCGGCTTCGGTAACAGTGAAACCGATATACATGAACTCTATTCGCTATTAAAGGCAGCCGTTGAAAAAGGGGATAAACCTTCTGTTAATCAATTTTATCAATATGTGGCTCAAAACACGCCAATTTCTTATATTGATGATTTAATTGAGCTTATCGTCAAGAAACAAGACTTGCCTGCCGCTAAATTAGCCGAATTTACCGACTGGCTGTTACACAATAGCCCCGATAAAAATACAGTGAAACTGGCGATTGCCTTTTGTGTATTTTTTCCTAGCCACGAGCGGCTAAACACGCTGTATACCCTTGCAGCACACGATGAATTTACCCTTTATGCTATCTTTCCCATTCACACCATCATTGAGTCACCTGAAGAATATGAAGTAATGTGGATAAAAATGGCTAAGCGAGTTGAAGGTTGGGGACGAGTGCAGCTTATTGAACGCCTGCCCGAACAGTTAAGTGAAGAAACGCGGCAGTGGATACTCACTGACGGTTATATGAATCAGGTAATGATTGAATACACAGCTTGGCAATGTGCGACTTACTGTCATCTTGCAGATGAACTTGAGACATTGAGCAATATAACATTGCTAACCGCGGCGACTCATATCATCCAAGCTCTACTCGATGGTGGTCCAGCCCGTGATATCCATGATTATGAAGATGCACCACGCTGCTGCTTAAATTATTTACAGCAAGTCAAAAAGCATGATTATTCATTAGAATACTATTTTACTGTTCAAGGAATTCTTGAGTTCTTCCAAAAACATAATAACCAATATGACAACAGTTCTGACATTATTTCATTAGCACAATTAATTTTAGATAATCCATATTGGGATACCTTAATCAATCATGGTCTAAACAGTCATGACAGTTCACTATTTCGCCAAGCCACTTATGTTGCAAAGTCACGCAAACAAGACGTTTTTCCATACCTCTATGAAAAACAATATACTCAACCAGAAAACAATCTATGGTATGAGTTAATGCAAACTGATGATATTGAAAAAGTTAAGCAAGTAGCTGCACTCGCTGAAGAGCAGTTTGCTTTAGATGAAATTGCTACAGGCCCTCGTGATGACTTAGGAATTGGGTCCAACTACCTGCCACACGGTCAACTGGATTTTATTCTACAAGAACTGCATCGCTTTCCAGGTATTGGCTTCCCACTCATTCAGTGCGCTTTGCAAAGCCCCGTTGTACGTAACCGTAATATGGCGTTAAAGGCTTTATTCAGTTGGAAAAGAGAAACATGGCCGGAAGGTTTAGAGGCATTTTTAGCTAATTGCTACGAGGTTGAACCAAATCAGGAAACTAAACAACGATTTGATTCATTGCTAAAAGGCTTGCCATTTGATGACACCTAATTAGGTTAGCAAAGCAAGCACAACACCGTCTGCTTTGCTTTCCCTTTAGCTGAAATGGCGTTTGATTGTCTCTAATAGCGTTGGAAACTTTGTATAACCTTCCCTATCAAGGAAATGGCCTGCATTTTGCTCAAAAATCACCTGCGTTTTTAACAGTTCCGCCAGCGCTTTTGATGACTGAGGTGACACTATTTCATCATTGGTTGATATGATTGAAACACGTTTATCAGCCACGCCAATCAATGAAGCGTAATTGAGCGGGCTGGTAGTATGACTGCGCAGTTCAGGAAGCGTCTGCTGCTCTTCATCAAAACCCGACACTAAAATATAGCCGGCAACAGCTTGGTTTTGGCTATCAATAAATTGTAATGCCGTCACACAACCAAGGCTATGACCAATAAAGATAGTATTCTCATCAATATCAAAAGGTAAGCTTTGCAATTTTTGCTGCCATTTTAGCGGATCAGGTGATAATGGCTCAGGCATAGCAGGAACATGAACAAAAGCGCCCAAATTTTCAAGTTCAGATTTTAGCCACGGAAACCAATTCTTTTTAGGTGAAGCAGTATAACCATGCACAATAACAAATTTTTTGTTTTGCAGTGGTAATGGTGTTGATGTGAAATCACTCATTCTAAAATCCCTATCAACTCAGTTATCTTACTTAAACTTTACCATGAGTAATGGGTAGATCAGTTAGAGCTTTTTGTTATATCTAAAGCAAAAATAAACTCTTCTTCCCACATATCTTGCGCATCATTCATAACGTCAATAATGTCTGAAAATTGAATACGCTGTTCAGATGTCATATGTGAAAATGTAATCGTTACAGGTAATTCAATACCTGCGGAAACCATGTCCCATAAGGCATCAAGGTTATATCCAAACCAATCTGGTAACGAAAATTGCTGGGCAAACTGATGATAAAAATCGTCAAATGTATTAATGTGCCTAAAGTCAAAACTGACATTTTTACTCATCATTCGCCCCTTGTCTTATTTTACTTGTTTAAAGCTTTTATAATGATCTTGGGTGATAAAAATCATCCCATCTGACGAGTATAACAAACGGTCAGCCCCTCTATGCCCACAACGGTAATTAATATCGGCTTCAAACCACTGGCGTTCTTGTGCAATAGGTAACCTTTTCTCACGATTAGAAAAACGATCTCCCCCGATTGCCCTGCCGGGTAGAACCTCGCAGAGATTACCTTTTTTCGCATTCCACCCTGCTTCACGAGCCTGTTTCTTCGTCATATAAAAGGCTGGAAGCTTTTGGTATTTTTCCATAAAACTGACTACATTATCTTGCGCAGTGAGTTTATCGATGGTTTGCGGAGCTTCCTTTGGCGTTATCGCTTCACGAGAAGGCGGGTTATTTTGAGTCGCCGGTGGTTCCGGTGCCGTTTTGTCCCCGCCATTAAAATAGAGGCTAATCACAATCAAAATAGCCATTAACACTACGGATAAAAGACGTTTATTCATAACACCTCTGTTATTTTGTGCTTTGCAAAGACACAATCGCCCCAGTCACAATAGCGTCACTAGGGCGAACAAAGCCTATTTTATATTATAGTCCTGAAAAATTACGCGGTACCACCAACGGTAAGTTTATCCAGTTTTAATGTGGGTTGACCGACACCAACAGGGACACTTTGCCCTTCTTTACCGCAAACCCCGACACCTTTATCAAGGGCTAAGTCATTACCGACCATTGAGATTTGTTGCATAGCCTCAACACCAGAGCCAATTAATGTCGCCCCTTTCACTGGAGAAGTAATTTTCCCATTTTCAATCAGATAAGCTTCTGATGTAGAAAATACAAATTTACCCGAGGTAATATCCACCTGACCACCACCAAAGTTCGGTGCATAGATACCTTTGTCAACACTCGCAATAATTTCTTCAGGTGTTGAAGACCCCGCTAACATATAGGTGTTAGTCATTCGAGGCATTGGTAAGTGCGCATAAGACTCACGACGTGCATTGCCCGTTGGAGAGACTCCCATCAGGCGTGCATTCAGTTTATCTTGAATATAATTACGCAAAATACCATTTTCTATTAGAACGTTATACTGACCCGGTACACCTTCGTCATCGATTGCAAGAGAGCCACGACGACCAACAAGAGTGCCATCATCTACAACAGTACACAGTGACGACGCCACCTGCTCACCAATTTGGCCAGAAAAAACAGAGGTACCACGGCGATTAAAGTCACCTTCTAAGCCATGCCCTACCGCTTCGTGCAGTAAGACACCCGGCCAGCCAGCGCCAAGAACAACAGGCATCATACCCGCTGGTGCGGCAACCGCAGATAAATTCACCAAGGCCATACGCACAGCTTCGCGTGCATATTGCTCAGCAACAACTTGCCCTTGATGGATCTCCAAGAAGTACTCATAGCCATAACGGCCACCACCACCACTTGCGCCACGCTCACGTTTACCATCATGCTCAACAAGTACACTGACCGATAAACGAACTAGCGGGCGAATATCTGCTGCCAGTGTACCGTCTGTTGCAGCCACCAGCACTTGCTCATAAACCCCCGTTAAACTTGCATTGACTTCAATTACACGAGGATCTTCTGCACGAGCGACCTGATCTACACGGTGCAACAAATCAATTTTTTGCTCTCGAGATAGGCTCTGTAGCGGGTCGGTCACTGAATACAGTTTTTTATACTCAACACCCGTTAAAATTTGTGATTTGCCAGAGCCCTGTTCATTGACAATGCTGCGTGCCGCTTTCGCACTTTGTGCCAGCGCTTGCAGTGAAATTTGGTCAGCGTAAGCAAAACCTGTTTTTTCACCACTCACTGCTCTGACTCCAACACCTTGGTCAATATTGTAAGAGCCATCTTTAATGATCCTATCTTCAAGAACCCACGACTCATGGAAACTTGACTGGAAGAAGAGATCTGCGTAATCCAGATGGCGTTCAGATAACATCCCTAAGATGTCATACAGATTTTCTTGTTCAAGGCGATTGGCGGCCAGCAAATGTTCGCTGACAGAAACTAAACTCATATTCGTTACTCTTTGGTTTCTTTTTTAATTAATGATGTCAGTTGCGGCCTAAAGCGGTTATGTTTTACCACTCTGATTTGCTCACGCATGACACCTAAGCTGTCCGTTTTTATATTCAAGACGGTAGATGCGACCGCATCCACATTCTTTTTGATAACTTTACCCCAACCATCGACTGCGAGGCTATGCCCCCATGTGCGACGTGTACCATGAACCCCAACTTGGGCTGGCGCTAGAATGTAGCACTGGTTTTCAATCGCACGAGCACGTAACAAAGGTTCCCAATGCGCCTGACCGGTATAACGAGTAAATGCCGCTGGAACTGAAATAATTTCAGCGCCTTGCTCACGTAACGCTTGGAACAAACCTGGGAAACGCAAATCATAACAAATCGTCATGCCAAGGCGACCCACCGGGGTATCAACAACCGTAATATGTTCGCCACGTTGATAAATTACGGATTCGTTATAATTACCTTGCTCATCTTCAATGTTCACATCAAACATATGAATTTTATCGTAGCGTGCTTTAATATTTCCTTCGGAATCAAATAATAAACTGCTGCTGGTAATACGCTCAGGGTCTTCACGGCTAATCAATGGCATAGACCCAACTAAAATCCAAACATTATAACGCTTAGCCATTGCAATGACGGCATCTTGAAGCGGGCCTTTCCCCTGAACTTCAGCTTGTTTACGGTAAGCCGCTGCATCTGCAAATAATAATGCATTCTCAGGTGTCAGTACTAACTTAACAGTGTCAGGTAACTGTTTGATTTGTTGCTCTATTTGTGCCAAATTGTGTTTAGTATTATTTCCGCTACATAACTGCAAAAGTGCAACATTACCATTTTTCATTACTCTTGAGTCTCCTTCAGTTGGCGTAATACTTCATCAATTTTTGGCTCGTCCAAGCTACCTGTCACGCGATAACGAATAACAGAAACTTTACTCCATAATGGACCGAGCACTTTTGTCGCTGCGAAAACAGCAGCGCCTGCAAAAGGGTTTAACACAAATGCGGTTGCTACACCTACTGTAGCAGAAATTTCAGGAGTGATGACCGCTTCTAAGTTAATTTGCCGTTTAACGAGGTTGATTTCCCCACTCAGCGCAATATCTGCGACCAACCCATCAACATAAGTATTTTTGGATGCCATCACACCATTATGAATAGTGGCATCACCTTTAATAGAGTCAAAATTAAAGTCATCACTGAACGTATCGCGAAAATCGAGTTGTAACTTACGCAATAACGCATCAAAACTCACTAGACGTAGAATTTGCCCAGCTCGACCTCCGCCCATTTGTGCTATTGCACCTTTACCTAATTTCGCTGACAACTTACCATTTAAGGTAGCAATATCCGGTGACCATGGAAGGTTCGCCCAGTCTAAATCGAATTGTATGGTATAAGGTGATTCAATAATGGGCACTAATATCCCGAAATAGGCTGCTGTTTCATCAAATGCGGCCCCCGTCAGAGAACCCGCGATTTCTGTTTTATTACCGTTCTGACTGTGCCAAATTGCATCTAATTTTAACTGTGTCGCACTATTATTTAATGTACCACCCGTTAAGCGTAGTGAGTGCCCCATAGGCTGAATATTGGCGCTGATTTCCCCCAATTTCTGCCCTGCAACCCAGCACTCTTTACAATTAAAGTGCAATTGTGGCCATTGGCTAAAATCAAACTGAGCAGGCCCCGCTAAGCTATCTTGATTACCTGCAAGTGAACTTGGGTTGTAATACAAATAATCAATAGCGACCTGCCATGGTTGATTAGCAAAAATTTGTAGTGACCCTTTTAAATTTTCGCTATCAATGTTGACTTGCTGCTCTGCACGCTGCAAATCATAGGTAAAATTGACATTTTTCCAATCTTGCCCGCCAAGGTTAATTGTTGGAATATGAATATCAAGTGATTCAGGTAAACGGATACTCATATCCCCTTGGCCGCGATTAGATGACATTAATAGCCCTGCAAGGCTCTGCCAATTCTCATCGGTCATAGGCGGTAAATCCACCGCAAAAACTGACTGTTTTGGTAGCTCTGGGAGCTTATTTTGCCATGGTGCAACATGCGCTTTTAATAACTTTAATGGCTCATCACCCAAACTCCACAGCGTGTTAAAACCAAGACGCTTGCCAATATCACCACCTACCGTCAATTGCTCTGTTGTTCCTTTAGCTTGTACATTTATTTCCCCAAGCTCAGCCAGTAATTGGTTATTCAATGCAGGTAACTGGCTTTTGAGTTGTTTTAAGCCCGCGGTGACATCAATTTGTAAACCGACCTGTTGTTTCGCCGACTCGGGTATTGTGATAGCAACATGGCTTTTCCAATCACTATTACCAGAAACCCGTTGTTTTATTTCCTCAGGTAGCATTGATAACTTATTCAGTGCCCAATTCCCCGCAATATCAACGTTTACCTGATAATCTTTAGCCCCGTCTGATGTGTTAAAATCTACGGAAATAGGTTGACCAAACCACTGCCCCTGGAGTTTCTCACCTCGTAAGTCACCATTATCAAAGACGAAACTTCCTGTGAGAGAAGAAATTGTGCTATCAATCGGCTGAATGAATAAATCATTTTTATTAAGGTTAACGCTTCCTGTTGCTACAACATCTTTCCCGGCCACCAGTGGGATAGATAGCCCCAACTGGCCATTCACCGTACCACCTATTTGTAACTCTTCTAGAGTGTCACCAATTGAGTGCTTCATCGGCGTATGGGTAAAATATTGTTGGATTTGTTTTCCAGTTCCACTGACATCAGCATTGATATACAGCATTTCTTTCGTGTAATCAGGGATATTGGCATCAAGGTTAGTTGCAGTCGCATCGGCGAGTTTGACGCTTGGCACATGCATGAATAACCCAGCACGCCTAAAGTCCAAATCGATATCTAAATCCAATAAGGCTGGCCATTCATGATCGTACTCAAACGTTGCATCACGTAACGGGACATAAACTTGGAATTGACCATCATTATTATCATAAGGGAAATTTGCTGGGTCACCTTTATACACTAAGGTTGCATTATCCACCTTTCCTGCAATAACCGCCTTTGTTAGGTAATCAGCAACATCTTGCCCCATCAGTTTTTGTGGAAAATAACGCCATGCGTCTCCCGCATCATCCAAACGTAAGCCAGCTAAAATAGCTAAATCTGCATAATTCCCTTTCTTCGCTTTGGCATAACGAAACTCCCCGTTTGCCCAAAGTGATTTGGCTTGTACATCTAAAGATGGGCTCCAGAGCTTAAACTCACTGTCATTATCCAACCAATAAAGCTGCCCATTAGCCGTTTTTATCTCAAAAGGAGCTTTAAATTCGTCACGATAATCCACCCGACTATCTTGTAAGCTGACTGAGGCTCCCCCACTTTGCATACTACCCGCTAAGACCCCCGAAAAATGATTAATCGAAGGAAGCGCTTTCCATTTTTTCCAGCTAACATCCTGCCAATCCATACTAATTTGCATGTGTTCTGGCATATTCTGTGTGAGATCAAGGGCAAACTCACTGACGACACCCGTTGGTTGGCGATGCTGCCAATCCTGTACCATCTCGGGCGTTAGAAATGAAAAAGTGGGTAATACTTCACTTAAGCGTTCTAATTCAATATTTTTTGCTCGTATACGCCAGTGGTCGTTATCCTGATATTTTTTTGAAGCGGGTAAATACAAAACAGAAACATTACCTTGCGGCCAAATATATTCATTGGTTTTCAACGTATCAAGTTCAGGGATATTAAATAGCCAGCCATTCCCCTGCCTTTTCATGCGTAGCAATAAATCATTCACTTGCAGGTTTTGCGATAAACTGCCGGTTCCCCAGTTAGCTTCCCCTTGACGCAATTGAACTAGCCCACTTTCAATTTGCTGGTTTTTCAAGCTAATCCATGAAGAGAGGCTAAAGTTAGCATCTCGTAATGACGTGTTTTCTCGTAGCCAGCGACTAAGCCAAGGTTGCATATCAATATTATCGGCTTGCAGGTAAAAAATACCGTCACTTAAGACACCGTTTTTATCCGATACGTCTAATTTAACTTGCAAATAACCATGTTGTTTATTGATTGTTTCGAGGCTGACAAAACCTTGAGCCCTATGACGTTCATTTTCATTTAGCCAAGAGAGTTCAGGTAAAATTAGGGTGGTTTTTTGCCCTGAGGGCGTGAGAAAAGTTAACTGACTTTCTTTTAAGATAAAGTGGTCGAATTGACGTAAAAACAATTCTTCAATGCTGTCTAATGACTCCCCCTCAGAGGAACCTTCGAAATTAAAAGGGACCTTATAATCGACATTGAGCTGATAGAAGGTTAAATCACGAAAGCGCCAACGCAACGATAATATTGAACTCCAAATATCTAATTCGACGTCAATCACGCTCGCGGTTATATCTGTGGTTTCATTTTGTAATTCCACATTAGATAACATGAAGGTTGGGCCAAAATACTGCCAAGCCCCTTCAATTTTGCCAATTTGCACTGTGACATCATTATTTTTTTCAATATAAGCAATGATATCTTGGCGGTAGCTATCAATATTCGGCAAGAGGAAACGCAAGCCTGCCAGCACTAGTGCGCACAGCAATAAGATAACCGCAGTGGTTACTAGTACTACACGTGGTAGTCGTTTCACTCATTTCTCCTTCAAACAATAATGCTACATCATGACAACATCAAAACGTTCCTGACTGTATAGCGGTTCAATCTGGACTTTAACCTGCTTACCAACAAAAATTTCAACTTCGGCAAGTGCGTGAGATTCGTCCCCTTTAAGTACATCCACAACCGCTTGAGATGCATAAACAAGGAACCTATCTGCATCGATAGTGCGATGAACTCGGACTATTTCCCGTAAAATTTCATAGCACACAGTTTCTACTGACTTAACTGTACCTCGACCTTGGCAAGTTGGGCAATCATCACACAAAACATGTTCAAGGCTCTCTCTTGTCCGTTTACGCGTCATTTCGACTAAACCAAGCTGAGAAAAGCCATTAATGGTCGTTTTAACTTTATCTTTAACCAGTGCTTGTTCTAATGATGCTAACACACGGCGGCGATGTTCTGGATCAACCATATCGATAAAATCGATAATAATTATACCACCAAGGTTTCGTAAACGAAGTTGCCTTGCTATTGCTTGAGTAGCTTCAATATTAGTATTGAAAATGGTTTCTTCTAGGTTACGATGCCCAACAAACGCCCCAGTATTAATATCAATGGTCGTCATCGCTTCAGTTTGATCGATAATTAAATAACCACCTGATTTTAACTCGACCTTTCTATCCATCGCGCGTTGGATTTCATTTTCGACATCAAACAAATCAAAAATGGGTTGATTTCCCTGATAGAGTTCCAATTTTGCCGTCATTTCAGGTACGTATTCTGCAATAAACTCTTGTAATTGAGTATAAGTCAAACGGGAATCAACGCGAATACGATCAAGATGAGCACCTGCAAAATCACGAATAATACGAAAAGCGAGAGCCAGTTCACCGTAGATTTTAGTCCGAGTAACATTACGTTTTTTACGCTCAATCACTTTAGCCCAAAGCCGTTTTAGGAAGGCGGCATCTTGTTTAACTTCTTCCTCGCCCACCCCTTCCGCTGCGGTACGGATAATAAAACCGCCATTTTCATCACAATATTGAGAAACGCACTGTTTTAGCCGTTCTCTTTCTTCTTCACTTTCAATGCGTTGTGAAACACCAACATGGGATGCCCCAGGCATAAAAACCAAATAGCGCGATGGCAATGTAATATCTGTCGTCAAACGAGCCCCCTTGGTTCCTAGAGGGTCCTTAACAACTTGGACAATCAAGTCCTGCCCTTGTTTTACTAATTCAGCAATGTCTCTGACATGAAAGTTTTTTTGCTCATCGCCAGCAATACATTCAGTGTGCGGCATAATATCAGAGGCATGCAAAAAGGCAGCTTTATCTAGACCAATATCAACAAAGGCCGCCTGCATACCGGGTAACACGCGGCTCACACGGCCTTTGTAAATATTCCCTACTAGCCCTCTTTTGGCTTCCCGTTCAACATGTATTTCTTGTAAGATCCCACCATCAATATAAGCAACACGCGTTTCAGATGGTGTAATATTTACTAATAGTTCCGCAGTCATGACTTCCCCTTACCATCACCTAACGCTAAAAATCGCTGAATGAGTTCATCTGTTTCAACCAGTGGTAAACCAACAACTCCATGGTAACTACCGTTAATTTTCCGTATAAAACGCCCACCAATTCCTTGTATTGCATATGCTCCCGCCTTATCCATAGGCTCGCCTGACTGTATATAATCCCGTATTTCAAGTAAAGATAACTCGCGAAAGGTCACATCTGTCACAATCAGTGACTGTATAGTCTGTTGGCGGTTAGATAATGCGATACCCGTCATTACTTGGTGTGTTTTCCCCGATAGCGCGCTTAGCATGGCTTCCGCATGTTTGTCATCTTGAGGTTTTTCCAATATTTCCCCATCAAGCACCACAATCGTATCTGCACCTAATACCGGACAATCTTCAGGGGCAATTGCAACACCAGCCAATGATTTATCGCGCGCAAGGCGTTGGACATAATCTTGAGGGGACTCACCCTGCTGCCACTGTTCTTCTACCTCTGGGCGTAAAATCTCAAAGGTATAGTTAAGTTGCTGAACTAGTTCACGCCTACGGGGTGAGCCAGATGCAAGATAAATTAAATTCATAAACTGTATTCCCTGTCAGAACGGATACCTAAAGCCTTAACACACTGAAAATTGTCGGCGAATTTTTCGTAGAAGCAAAAATAGCCATGGCCACAGAATACCATTCACTAGGCTATTCCAGAATACTTGTGGGTGAAATAATACTTGTGAAGACAGAAACTCAGCCCAAAAAACAGCTAAATCCTGAATGACTGTCAGTAACATAATCACTAAAGCTTGCTGCCACAGAGCCATATTACGCAATAACTGGTGCTTATAAGCAACAAGATAGCAAATTATACTAAAAGAAAGGGCATGAACCCCCAGAGCAGAACCTTGAATGGAATCAACGATAATTCCCAAAATAAAACTTGTGCCTACGCTAACACGATGCGGCAATGCCATGACCCAATAAGTGAGGATCAATAATAACCATGTAGGGCGGTAAAAACTTAGTTGTTCAGGCCAAGGCATGACTTGCAAAATTAAGGCAATAAAAAAAGATAACCAAATGATGGCTCGCCCGTTACCACGATACTCATCCATTCTATTTTCCCCTCCTCACCATACTCAATTCCCCTCTCTATGGTTCTGATACTGGAGACATTGACGGCGGCAGTGGAGGCCCCTGAATTTCACTTGGATTAGGTAATACTTGAGGCAGTACTTTCATTAAGCGTTCATTAGCCGCACGATATACCTCTGACGGCTTTAACGGAGTTTTAGGGTCGTTATCATTTCCCCATAAAAGGAGCAGATAACGTAAACGTTGTAGTTCTGCACTCGGCTTGGCACTAATAATCGTATAAGCGCGTTGTGTATCGTGTTTAACCGCAGAAACAACGGCAACTGGGTAACCTTCAGGGAAACGCCCCCCTAACCCAGAAGTCACTAATACATCCCCTATGCGAATATCGGTATTTTCAGGTAATGGCTCTAATTGTATGTCATCCGTACAACCAGACCCAGCAGCAATAACACGCACATCATTTCGTAGTACTTGTACGGGCAATGCATGAGTTGTATCACAAATGAGTAAAACACGACTATTGAAGTTACTGACGCCGACAACTTGGCCTACAACACCTTTATCACTAATAACAGGCTGCCCTTCGTAAACCCCTTCGTTACTGCCTTTATCTATCACAACTTGGTCGCGATATGGTGTATTCGCCCCTGAGATAACTTGCGTTACCATCATGTGTTCATCTTGACGAAGTGGCGAACCTAGCAACTCTCTTAAACGTGCATTTTCTTGTTTAAGTTGCTCTAGTAAAAGATTATCCGCTTTTTTCAGCAACAATTCTTGACGTAATGCCCTGTTTTCAAACTGTAATTGTTCGCGAGAGGTGAAACTTTCAGAGATGTTATCCAAAAATTGACGTGGCCCATTTGCTAAAAAATAGAATGGGCTAACCGCCGTGTCTAAGTAGGTACGGATTTTATTGAAAGGCTCAAATCGATGGTCAATCACCACCAGCACAAGTGCAATGATTACCGCAAAAATAATGCGTAACTGTAGGGATGGACCTCGCCTAAAAATTGGCTTCATGTGTGGCTAAGTTTCGCTAATGTCAGAGGATCAAAAATAGTCAAAGCAGCTAGGGTTTACTAGCTGCTTATAGCTGGCCATTTAGTCTTCGCTAAACAGGTCACCACCGTGCATATCGATCATTTCTAATGCTTTCCCGCCACCACGAGCGACGCAAGTTAGCGGATCTTCTGCAACAATAACTGGGATACCAGTCTCTTCCATCAATAAGCGATCTAAATTACGAAGCAGCGCGCCACCACCAGTTAATACCATACCGCGCTCTGAGATATCAGATGCTAGTTCAGGTGGGCACTGTTCAAGCGCTAGCATTACCGCGCTGACAATCCCAGTCAGTGGCTCTTGTAATGCTTCTAAAATTTCATTTGAATTCATTTTGAAACCACGAGGTACGCCCTCTGCAAGGTTACGACCACGGACTTCAATTTCATAAACTTCATCCGTTGGGAATGCAGAGCCAATCCCGTGTTTAATACGTTCTGCGGTTGCCTCACCAATCAGTGAACCGTAATTACGGCGCACATAGTTAATGATGGACTCATCAAAACGGTCACCACCAATACGTACTGAAGATGAATAAACAACACCATTTAAAGAAATAACCGCCACTTCAGTGGTACCACCACCGATATCAACAACCATAGAACCCGTTGCTTCAGATACAGGTAAACCTGCGCCAATTGCTGCTGCCATTGGTTCTTCAATTAAGAATACTTCACGTGCCCCTGCACTCAGTGCGGATTCACGGATAGCTTTACGTTCAACTTGCGTTGCCCCAACTGGTACACAAACTAATACTCGTGGACTTGGACGTAAAAAACTGTTGCTATGAACTTGTTTGATGAAGTGTTGTAACATTTTTTCTGTCAGGAAGAAGTCGGCGATTACGCCATCTTTCATTGGTCTGATTGCAGAAATATTACCAGGTGTACGTCCCAGCATCTGCTTGGCTTCACCACCGACCGCCGCAACACTTTTTGGCGAACCGGAGCGGTCTTGACGAATAGCAACTACAGAGGGTTCATTTAATTTGACGCCTTGTCCTTTAACATAAATAAGGGTATTGGCCGTACCCAAGTCAATAGACAAGTCATTAGAAAACATGCCACGAAATTTTTTAAACATAATGAAAGAGTTATCCTGCAAGCTGGGGACGAATATAAACCCGTCTACTCTACCAACCACTTGAAGCTGCCTCAAGGCGTTAATGGGCGACTTCTAAAAATATGGTTAATTCATCTATTATCACGTACTGTACTGTACATGCTTCTCATCAAAACGAAGCAGATAAAAGCCCCAAAAATAGATATTTATTTTACTTTTTCCATCATTAGATGAAATTACGTAAAAAAACCTATTCTTTGGCTGTTATATACTCCATTGTTTGTATTCCCAGTGTGACAAGTAATTATAACTACAAGTTCAAATAATATTGATATCTTTTTATTATTGCTACTCACTGGTTATTTTCACTACAAATTAGATGAATTTCACGAGTGTTAGCTCTATTATCTACCAAAAATAAGGCAAATTTGTATCAGTACGCAAAATGAATTAGTCGCGATGCGTTATTTTGCATGATAAAAGCCTATGTATGCCAGAAAAAAATAAATTTTTACAAAATAATTACATTATTAATAGCTTAAGAACCGTTATTACGTCAATGAAATACCGTTAAATTTTCGGCATTTTTACATGACATATTTAATCATTTTACTAGGAGTGAACGATGAAAGCTCTCGTCCTAAATCAAGCAGATGAAAAAATTGTCGCAAATATTCAATCTCTGACAACAGAAATGCTGCCAGCCGGAGACATTATAGTCGATATTCACTGGTCAACGTTAAATTATAAAGATGCTTTGGCCATTTGTGGGAAAGCAGGCGTAGTACGCCAGTATCCGATGGTCCCTGGTATTGATTTTTCAGGGGTAGTCCACCACAGTGAAGACCCAAGGTTTCAAGTTGGTCAGCATGTGTTATTAACAGGGTGGGGAGTCGGTGAAACTCATTGGGGCGGGTTAGCCTCCCAAGCGAGAGTTCCTGCGAAGTATTTAACCCCATTACCTGAAAATTTATCCTTGAAGCAAGCCATGGTCATTGGTACGGCAGGCTTCACTGCCATGCTATGTGTTAATGCGTTAGAAGAAGCAGGCATCACTCCAGATAAAGGCGAAGTGATTGTTAGTGGGGCAAGTGGTGGCGTAGGGAGCACTGCCGTGCAATTACTCTCCCTTTTAGGCTATGACGTTGTCGCAATTTCAGGGCGCGAAGAGAATAACGCTTACTTGCAAAGCTTAGGGGCTAAAAGGGTATTACCTCGCAGCGATTTCACCCACGCGGCCAAACCGTTAGATAAACAACTGTGGGCTGGCGCCATTGATACTGTAGGCGGGGAATTGCTAGCCAACCTTCTTGCTCAAACCAATTACAACGGGGCAGTAGCAGCTTGTGGTTTAGCCGGTGGGTTTAACTTACCAACCAGTGTGATGCCTTTTATCTTACGTAATGTGCGTTTACAAGGCGTTGATTCTGTTTACTACCCAGCGGCAAACCGCCCTAAAGTGTGGGAACGGCTTTCTCAAATACTGCCAGCCTCATTCTATGAGCACGTCAGTTCAGAGATTAAACTGGAAGATTCTGCTGAATTTGCACAAAAACTCTTAAAAAATGAAGTAACAGGGCGTACCCTTGTCAATCTACGCACCTAATCACAAATTTGCTGCGGTATTCTCCAAAAATAAGGATTACCGCACAATTCACAAAATAAATTCGGGTAATTTCTCTGATAAGACCAGTATTTTGCTGCTAAATGCCACGAAATAATTATAATGGCTCCCCTTGTCAGCCAAAAAAACATTTATTTTTATGATAAATGATGACAAACCCTCAACATCGGGTTATGTTGTCGGGCTATTGATATATCGTCGGAGTTAGCAGCATAATGACAGAAGATATTCACATTTTGCTCCTGAATGGGCCAAACCTGAACCTGCTAGGAACGCGTGAGCCAGGTACCTATGGCAGCAAAACCCTATCAGACATTGTTTCCAAACTGACGCAGGAAGCCAATGAGTTAGGGGTAAAATTGAGCCATTTTCAGTCAAATGCAGAACATGAGTTAATCGATAAAATTCATGCTTCCCGCAATGATGTTGATTTTATTCTAATCAACCCGGCTGCATTCACACATACCAGTGTAGCTCTGCGTGATGCGTTACTGGCAGTTTGTCTTCCATTTATCGAGATCCATATCTCGAATGTGCATGCCAGAGAACCATTTCGCCAACATTCTTATTTATCCGACCAAGCTGTCGGTGTAATTTGTGGTCTAGGCGCGGATGGCTACAGTTTTGCTTTGCAGGCTGCAGTTAACCGTGTGCGTCTAATTAATTCAATCCAAATATAAGAGTACGGAATCATATCCATGGATATTCGTAAAATTAAAAAGCTGATCGAGCTGGTCGAAGAGTCTGGCATTTCTGAACTGGAAATTTCTGAAGGTGAAGAGTCAGTACGTATCAGCCGCATTTCTGCCGCTTCTCAGGCTATGGCAGCACCGCAACAATATTACTCAGCACCTGTCGCACAACAGCCTGCATTAGCAAATGCTGTTGCTCCATCAGAAGCAATGGCTGCACCAGCGGCTCCAGCTGCAGTTGCAGGTCACCAAGTCCGTTCACCAATGGTAGGGACTTTCTACCGTGCACCAAGCCCAGAAGCACAACCGTTTGTTGAAGTTGGCCAAACTGTCAGCGTTGGTGATCCTCTTTGCATCGTTGAAGCGATGAAAATGATGAACCAAATAGAAGCAGATAAAGCAGGCGTAGTTAAAGCTATTCTGCTGCAAAACGGTGATGCAGTAGAATTTGACGAGCCACTAGTTGTTATCGAATAACGAGGCGTCTCCATGCTGGAAAAAATTGTTATCGCTAACCGTGGGGAAATCGCACTACGTATTTTGCGTGCCTGTAAAGAACTTGGCATCAAAACTGTAGCGGTTCACTCAACGGCTGATAGCGATCTAAAACACGTGTTGCTGGCTGATGAAACCATTTGTATCGGTCCTGCAGCATCCGCGAAAAGTTACTTAAATATCCCTGCGATTATTTCAGCAGCGGAAATTTCAGGCGCGCAAGCGATCCATCCGGGATATGGTTTCTTGGCTGAAAACGCTGATTTCGCAGAACAAGTTGAAAACTCAGGCTTTATTTTTATCGGTCCAAAAGCTGAAACCATCCGCCTAATGGGCGACAAAGTTTCTGCTATTAACGCGATGAAAAAAGCAGGTGTTCCTTGCGTTCCGGGTTCAGATGGCCCGCTAGGCAATGATGCAGAAAAGAATAAATCCATCGCAAAACGTATTGGCTACCCTGTAATCATCAAAGCATCAGGTGGTGGTGGTGGTCGTGGTATGCGTGTGGTTCGTAACGAAAAAGATTTAGAATCATCGATTAACCTCACACGCGCAGAAGCCAAATCTGCATTCAATAATGACATGGTTTACATGGAAAAATTCCTTGAAAACCCACGTCATATTGAAATTCAAGTGATGGCGGATGGTCAGGGTCACGCTGTTTACTTAGCAGAGCGTGATTGTTCAATGCAACGCCGTCACCAAAAAGTGGTAGAAGAAGCTCCAGCACCAGGTATCACGCCTGAAATTCGCCGTAATATCGGTGAGCGCTGTGCAAATGCATGTATTGAAATTGGTTATCGCGGTGCGGGTACCTTCGAATTCTTATTCGAAAACGGTGAATTCTATTTCATCGAGATGAATACCCGTATTCAAGTTGAACATCCAGTTACTGAAATGATTACTGGTGTCGACTTAATTAAAGAACAGTTACGTGTCGCATCTGGTTTACCGCTATCTGTAAAACAAGAAGACATTATTGTTCACGGTCATGCTGTTGAGTGCCGTATTAACGCTGAAGACCCGAATACATTCATTCCAAGTCCAGGTAAAATCACCCGTTTCCACTCTCCTGGTGGTTTTGGTGTGCGTTGGGAGTCGCATATTTACGCAGGTTATACTGTACCTCCTTATTACGACTCAATGATTGGTAAATTAATTACTTACGGTGAAACTCGTGAAATTGCCATTTCTCGTATGAAAAATGCATTAAACGAGCTGATCGTCGATGGTATTAAAACCAATATTGAATTGCACCAGATGATTATGAATGATGAAAACTTCCAAAAAGGTGGGACTAATATCCACTATCTGGAGAAAAAACTGGGTATTTCTGAATAATTTTTTGAAATAGCCCTTTTTATTTATCGTCAAAAAATACCGCGAAGCTCAGCTGCGCGGTATTTTTTATTGAATTTAATTAATATGGCGAATTGGGATTGTATTTTCGATAGGTGCAGCACGCTGGAATAAGTGTAAATTATCCATCACCGAGGCTGGAGGGCGACGAAAACGTAGCTCATTCGCCATATATTGCATATAGGGGTCAATGTGGCTAAAAATTGCCTTATAACCCTCACATAAATGATTATGCCATTTATTCTCAACTTTTTCTGTCCTATGCTTTGGGCATCCCCCATGACAAGCAAACTTAAATTCACATTTTTGGCACAATGAAGAAAGGTTGAGTTTTTGTTGGCCAAAACGTTGCTGCTGCTTACTATAAACTAGCTTATTGAGAGGCTTACTTAATAAATTACCCAGTTTAAATTCAGGATAGACAAAATGGTCGCAACTATAAATATCCCCATTTTGCTCAGCCACTAAACCGTATCCACACGCCGGCTGCATAACACAAAAACTAGGCATATCACCAGACCAAGCCGCAAGCGAGTTATCAAACAACTGGACAAAGACCTTCCCAACATCTTTTCTTACCCAAATATCAAAGACTTTATTAATAAAATCGCCGTATTGCTTCCCTGTTATTGACCATGAGGTTAGCGTTTTCTCTCCCGCTTCTTGTGGGTAGCTCAAATGTTGAAATTTACTATTGTTCATTTCATATTCGACAACAGGAATAAACTGCAGGTAATTAGCTTGAAGTTCTTCGGTAATAAAACGGTAGATTTCTTCTGGATATTTTGCCGTCTCATTATTAATCACCGTCAAAATATTAAAATCAATTTGATACTCTTTGAGTAGGCGAATTGCATTGATAACTTTATCAAAAACCGAATTACCTGAATTGGATTTTCGATAAATATCATGTAGCCATTGTGGGCCATCAAGGGAAATTCCGACTAAGAAATGATGTTCTTTTAAAAACTTAGCCCACTCAGCGGTTAACAATACCCCATTTGTTTGTATGCTATTGTAGATTTGCTTTCCTTTTCCATACCGCTTTTGGTATTGGATCACTCGTTGGAAAAAATCCATCCCCGCCATTAACGGTTCACCCCCTTGCCAAGTAAAATCAATTTCATGGCTTGGTGATAATTCAATGTACTGACGAATATATTCACGTAATGTATTGTCGTCCATACATTTTAATTTTTTACTATTAAAATCAGTTTGGTGTTGTTTTTCTAGATAAAAGCAGTAATCACACTTTAAATTGCACTGATAACTTGTTGGCTTAGCCATTATGTGAAACGCTTTTTTCATAGTAACCTCTTAAGTTTTGGCAACGGACATCTTAGCTGCCATTCACTTTATACTCGTAATAGTTGCTTAAATAACTACCTTCCATATATAAAATGGCTTCATTATCTTTGTTGTAGTCAATACGGCAACGAGAAAATATGGGGGTTTTCTCATCGATATCTAATAATTCCATTTCTTGTTTTGTTGGAACAAGTGCTGATAATTTTTCAGTATAATGGTTTGAATTTAGCCCTTTGGATTCTAAAAAAAGATAAATAGACTCTTCTAAATCCTCTGCTGTAATGCTTTCAATACAAGGTGGAAAATAAAAACAATTGTATTGAATCGGTTTATTTCCTTTTGTAATAACCCTTTCCACTTTGGTCAGAACTGAGCCTTCCGGCAATTTCATAATTTCACTGATATCTTTATTTGCCGTAACTTTGTTTATCGAAATAATATTACGTTTTACTCTTTGTGTTGCAGCCCCCAATACTTGGGTATGGATTGTTGCATAGGCTTTTTTAGAATTTCGAATAACGAGAGTGCCAACCCCTCGAGATCGTTTTACATACCCTTCTTTTTCTAATTCCGAAAGTGCCCTTCTTGCCGTGATCCTGCTGATCCCAAACATTTCTTGAAATTCAGCTTCTGTCGGAAAAGTGTCGTTTTTCCTATATTCACCTTTATTTAGCTTATCTACTAAAATATCATACACTTGCGCGTATAACGGTTTTGAATGCGTACTATAATCTAGTTGTTTTTTCATATATTAATCACAATTACCCGATGTTAGCCCACCGGGTAATGCTCTTATTTATTTTAATCGCATTTCCAGAGCTACCCGGTATAAAAGCTCATTATGGTTTTCTACTGGAAAATTATCAATAATGAAATCAACTAGCTGTTTTTGTGTTAACCCACCTTCTAATTGTTTGATAAACCTGTCCTTTATCGTCTTTAAATGACGGGTTTCGATATATTGTAATAATGACATCGCACCATATTTAACTTCCTGTGTGAGCGGATATTGGTCAAATGCAGTTTTCGCTGCTCCAGCCTGCTTATGCTCTTGTTCAATTTGCTCAAGGGAAACTGGTTGCTCTTTCGATAAACCATAACGAGCATACAACTCTTCAGGAGCATCATTTTGTAACATCATTAAACGAATATTTTCGAGTAAACGCTGTTCTATTACCACATTGAGGATTGGTGACGTTTGTGCCGGGTCTTGCTTAACATGGTATAAACGATGTCCAAAACGGTCTGAGTCTGTTGTCATCACACTCGTTGCAGGGATTTTTAATACTGAGCAACCTTGTGTGAAATCAAACCCCTCATATAACTCTGTTCCTTGTAACTCTTTAGGCGTAAACCGCCGGTTTATACGTGTTGGCATCAAAGTATAATCATGAAGCCCCTCGGTTCCTTGAACAACAGGAGAGCGCATATAAACATACTCACCATCTGTGATATTAATCTGACAGCCATGGTAGCCAAACAGCGCATATTCGCGAATAGGTTCATCTTTAGCAAGCCCAGCTAATATGCTTTTTCCTTGCATATTTTTAGGGATTGGTGCATTAAAATAATCAAGTAACGTAGCCGGTATATCAATAGTTTGAGCCAACATCTGCCTTGATACCCCATTGGTATCCAAATCAGGGTGGCAAATAAAAAATGGTGTATTCGCGATTTCGTTATAAAGTGGCATGATATTTTTCCCCCACCAATCATGTTCACCTAATAAGAAACCGTGATCCGTATTTACAATTAATAGCGTATCTTCCCATAAATTGTATTTATCAAATATATCAAGAACCTGACCAACATATGCATCGACCATCGTTACTAGTGCTTGATAAAAACCACGGATCACTTTTTGCCTAGACTCATCCTCAGTGACAAAATAATACGGCGGCCAGCCATCAAAATGAGCATTGGATAAACCATAAAGTTGTAGGTATTTTTCAGGTACATAAAACGGTTCATGAGGATCAAAACACTCGAGCTGTAAAAACCAATTATCATCCGAGTGATTAGTTTCAATAAATTCAATACCGTGACTAATTGTTTGTACCAGTGGATGATCTTTTTCATCCTGCATATATTGCTGATTAATCAGGTGCTGGGTACGACTGGCTATTTTACGCTGTTTATTTTCATCAGGTTCACCTGATTCATAATGAACAACTGGCTTATTCACAACACCTTTCCAGTTATCCCCCTCTTGCCCCCGAATAAATTCATATGTTGAGAAACGCGAGTGGTAGGTTGCACCACCATCTCGCCAGTAATGTTTGTGATCCGTAACTAAATGAGTATGAATACCTTGTTTTTTCAGTATTTCAGGCATCGACTCATCAAATGGCTCAATCGGGCCCCAGCTACGATGAAGAAAATTATATCTCCCGGTATGCAATTCTCTCCTTGCAGGCATACAAGGCATACTGCCAACATAAAAATTATCAAACTTCAGTGCGCGTTTACGTAATCGCTCAAAATTAGGAGTAATGGTTGTTTGGCAGCCATAAGCCGACAACATATGTTTATTCAATGAATCAAACATTAACATTACAGCTTTCATTGTTATTTCCTTTTTACTGGTACTTTCTGATACGTCCAACAACATAAGTCAATACGAAAGCAATACTCGCACCGACTAACCAACTAAAAATGTATTGGAGATATTTACCATCCGCTATCAGTGGTAGTGCGGATAGCCCTGCGGCTCCGACCCCATTGGCTGTTACATCCAATAAGACGATCATCATTCCCCCAAAACCAGCACCTATCGATCCTGTGATAAATGCAAAGCCTGCTGGGATGTTTACCCCAAAGATAGTCGGTTCACCTACGGCTAAAATACTGGTCGGGATAGCCCCTTTAGCGACACGTTTCATTACCGGATCTTTTGTCATTATCAAGACGGCAATTGCAGCGCCGACCATACCGGAATTACTCATGATTTGAATCGCAAATAACTGCGAACTTCCTGTTGCTTGAATTAATTCTAAATGGATAGGAATTAACCCTTGGTGTAAACCAAGAGAAATTAAAAATGGGAATAAAGAAGATAAGATAAAACCAGCCGCTAAGCCACCATGCTGTAAAATTCCGGACAATGAGCCTAAAATACCATTAGATACAACGCCAGCTACTGGCATAATACCAAATAGCAAAAGCGCAGTCATAATGATGATTGTCAACGTTGGGGTTGCAATAACATCTATCATACTCGGGATATAGCGGCGTAATCGCTTTTCTAACCAACAGCTAATCCAAACCGCAAAAATAACCCCAATTAACCCACCTTGTCCCGGAGTTAGTCCCAAAATAGCAACTTGAGGCGCAATCGTAATTGCCCCTAAAATCCCCCCTAAGATTTCAGTTCCCTTAAACTCTTTAGCAGCAAAAATACCGGTGAATACAGCTAGTAAGCTAAACAAGCCACTCGCAATAATCCCCATAATAGTACTTATTTCTAACAACCCTTGTTGTTGCAAAACCACTTGGGCTGCTGACATATTAGCGGTTGCTTGAATTCCCTGAGCTAGCGCCTCGGCATGTGCCGAGTTAACAATAATGTTATTGATCCCCATTAAAGTACCAGCAGCAATTAAGCCGGGTAATAATGGAACAAAAATATTCGCTATACTTCTTAGCACGGCTTTAACTGGCGTTTTTTTCTTTGCTTTATTTCTAGCGATTTCAGCTTTAGCTAATACATCGCTTTCAGGTTTATCATCCTGCAATACAGTGCTTTCAGAGTCCCCGTTAGATAGTAGTTGATTAATTGCGTCAGCAATATTGTTACATTTTCCCGGTCCGACAATCACTTGCAATGTTTCATCACTCACCACTCCTAGCACGCCAGGTAGTGCTTTCAAACCTGCAATATCCGCCTTTTCTTCATTTTTTAATGTCATTCTCACTCGAGTCATACAATTTGTGACGTGAATGAAATTTTCAGAACCGCCTGATAATTCTATAATTTTTTTTGATATTTTATCGAGATCCATAGATCCTCTCTTACGGTATAGTAAGGCAAAATGCTTTGTCATATTGTTATAACATTTAGATTAATATATCATCAGAAAAAGAAAGCCCACACTTACATTAATGTTTTGTGATTTTCTTCTCACTTTTTCTAAAAAAGATAGGAATTCCAATGACGATAAAAAAAGAAAACTGGAAAATACTTGGGAAAGCGCCGGATTACCGATTCACATTAGCTAACGAAAGAACATTTTTAGCCTGGATTAGAACAGCGTTGGCTTTTTTAGCTGGTGCAATTGCCATCGAACAACTATTTCAATCTATCGAATTTCCATGGATAAAAATGGCACTGGCATTAGTGCTCGCTGTGGCGGGTGGGCTGACTGCGGCGATGGCATTGTATCGCTGGAAACAAAACGAATTAGCAATGCGGCAAGATAAACCCCTTCAATACACTTCTTTTTTATTGTTAATTACATTGTTTATCATGACCGCAGCCTCTTTCGCACTCTTATATATTTTACTATAGGCAGTGCAATGCGAGACCCCGGACTACAACCAGAAAGAACACAGCAAGCTTGGAGCCGAACGCTACTCGTTTTAGCACTAAATATATTGCTATTTCTGCGTTCTGGGTTACTCAATCATTCATACCTAATGCTAACCGCAGCTGCGGCTGGCGCATTATTATTTTTGATCATTACATTCAAAAGACATAATGCATCTACCTCCCCTAAAATAGGATTAAAAATAAACAATTCTATATTCTTATTTTTTGCGTCATACACCCTTATTTTTATGTCTTTTATGCTGGTTATTAAGATTTTATCTACTTAATTTGACTTTATCTCTCAATATTTAACTAAGTTCATCTTAAATAAATCACTGCCTTTAATCGCTTTTCTCTGAATTTTTCACACTCCACTCCCAGATTATCGTACAATCCCCGATTATTTTTGTGAGAATGAGGAGGAATAACGGATGGACAAACGTTTTCTTCAATCAAATAAAGAGGCCCGTTGGTCACTCTATTTAACGATAGCCTATATGATAGGCTGGGTTATTTGTGCATACCTTCCTAGCAATACGATGGGAGTTACTGGGTTACCATTATGGTTTGAATGGTCATGCCTAATTTTGCCCGTCATCTTTATTCTACTGTGTATTATGATGGTTAAGCTCATATTCAAAGATATCTCTCTGGAGGAGAATGATGCAGATTGAAGTTCTCCTACCATTAATCGGTTACCTTGCCCTCGTCTTTCTGTTATCAATTTATGCCTATAAAAAGCGGAAAACAGGCGAATTTCTGAATGAGTATTTCTTAGGTAATCGTTCCATGGGCGGTTTCGTCCTTGCAATGACAATTACCGCAACCTATATCAGTGCGAGTTCATTTATTGGAGGCCCTGGAGCCGCCTATAAATATGGTCTAGGTTGGGTACTTTTAGCGATGATCCAGCTACCGGCAATCTGGCTTTCCCTTGGCGTACTGGGTAAGAAATTTGCTATTTTAGCGCGCCGCTATAATGCAGTGACCCTTAACGATATGCTCTACGCTCGCTATCAAAGCCGCTTCTTAGTTTGGTTTGCAAGTGTTAGCCTACTCATTGCTTTTTTTGGCGCCATGACAGTGCAATTTATTGGCGGCGCAAGGCTATTAGAAACAGCAGCTGGTATCCCATATACCTATGGTTTGATAATTTTTGGGGTATCTATCGCCCTCTATACAGCTATTGGTGGCTTCAGAGCCAGCGTATTGAATGATGCATTGCAAGGGCTAGTCATGCTTATCGGGACAGTGATCCTACTTGTTGCCATCATTTACCATGCTGGTGGGCTCCCTACAGCCATCGAAAAAATACATGCCATTGACCCTAAATTAGTGTCGCCCGAAGGGGCTGACGATATTCTGAGTGGGCCTTTCTTAGCTTCTTTTTGGGTTCTAGTCTGTTTTGGCGTGATTGGTTTACCCCACACCGCGGTGCGTTGTATTTCATACAAGGACAGCAAAGCTGTTCACCGAGGAATTATTTTAGGCACTATCGTGATGGCAATATTGATGTTTGGTATGCACTTTGCGGGTGCATTAGGGCGCGCAATTTTGCCTGATCTGACCATCCCTGACCAAGTGATACCAACATTGATGGTACAAGTCCTTCCTCCATTTGCCGCTGGGATTTTCTTAGCAGCACCGATGGCAGCAATTATGTCGACTATTAATGCTCAGCTCTTGCAGTCCTCAGCCACTATCGTAAAAGATATTTACCTCAATGCAGTGCCCACGCAAATTAAAAATGAGAAAAAACTGGCTCGGATCTCTAGCTGTTCTAGTTTGATCTTAGGGGCTTTGCTTTTGATCGCTGCGTGGAACCCACCTCAAATGATTATTTGGCTGAATTTATTAGCGTTTGGTGGTCTTGAAGCGGTTTTCTTGTGGCCATTAGTTCTTGGGCTATATTGGGAAAAAGCCAATGGTACAGGGGCAATTTGCGGTATGGTTGTCGGTGGCGTATGTTATGCCATTTTTGCTTCCTTTAAGATAGAACTTATGGGCTTTCACGCTATCGTTCCATCGCTAATTTTCAGCCTCATAGCCTTCTTGATAGGTAACTTTTTTGGCAAAAATCCAGTACAATTGCCCACAATTAAGACATCAACAAATTAGATTTTAACATAAGAGATAAATATGCCTTGGATACAGATCCGCATCAACTCAACAGGTCCACAAGCAGAAGCTCTTGGCGATGAACTCATCGAAACTGGGGCGGTATCCGTCACTTTTCAAGATAGCCATGATACCCCTGTTTTTGAGCCCCTACCTGGAGAAACTCGTCTTTGGGGTGATACTGACGTCATTGGTTTATATGATGCAGAAACCGACATGAAATGGGTGGTTTCTCAATTGGAAAATAGCCCTCTTCTTGGAACTGGGTTCATTCATAAAATCGAACAATTAGAAGATAAAGACTGGGAAAGAGAATGGATGGATAACTTCCACCCAATGCGCTTTGGTGAGCGTTTATGGATCTGCCCAAGTTGGCGCGATGTTCCGGACCCAACTGCCGTTAATGTCATGTTAGACCCAGGCTTAGCCTTCGGAACAGGGACCCACCCAACAACATCACTGTGTCTTCAATGGTTAGATAGCCTTGATCTCGAAGGGAAAACGGTAATCGACTTCGGATGCGGTTCGGGCATTTTGGCGATCGCAGCATTGAAACTAGGTGCCGCTCATGCCATTGGTATCGATATCGACCCTCAAGCTATTACTGCAAGTCGCGATAATGCGCAACGTAACGGCGTCTCCGAGCGTTTATCTCTCTACTTATCTAAAGACCAACCGGAAGCGCTACAAGCTGATGTCGTAGTTGCTAACATCCTTGCTGGCCCTCTACGTGAATTAGCCCCAATGATAAGCGTATTGCCTCGTGCAGGTGGTTTACTGGGTCTTTCTGGGGTATTAGCCACTCAAGCAGAAGGGGTTGCTGATGCTTATCGACCCATGTTTGAAATTGACCCTGTGGCTGAAAAAGATGAGTGGTGCCGTATTACCGGTGTCAAGCACTTTTGATGGCTTTTTTTATCAAAATTAGGGAATAATTCCTTTGAAAATAACGCCAGAATAGATTATCTTATAGCTCAAATATTGCTCAATAGCTGGTGATAATCTGTTCTGCATGAGATTTGAACAACGCAACAGTTATTTTAATAAATCGTTATCGAGTACGCTTAACTATTTGTTAAATATAACTAATTTTTTAGTTGCTAGAATGCAAGATAAAAAAATTAGTGATAAATAACCGTTTGCTCAAAGTTTGTCCTTTCATATCTCGTAAAAAATGCGTAATATACGCGCCCTTGCAGTCACAGTATGGCCCCCATTTAGTTATGCGAATCGGACAATATCAGTTGAGAAACTGTCTTATTGCTGCCCCAATGGCTGGCATTACAGATAAACCTTTTAGGTCACTCTGTTATGACATGGGCGCAGGTATGACGGTATCAGAAATGCTTTCTTCTAACCCTCAGGTTTGGAAGACAGACAAATCTAGGCTCAGAATGGTTCATCGTGATGAACTTGGGGTACGTTCCGTTCAAATAGCTGGCAATGATCCCGATGAGATGGCTGCTGCTGCTCAAATTAATGTTGAGAGTGGCGCTCAAATTATCGATATCAATATGGGCTGTCCAGCTAAAAAAGTGAATCGTAAGCTTGCAGGTTCTGCACTGCTGCGTTATCCAGAAATCGTTAAGTCGATTCTAGAAGGTGTCGTAAAAGCAGTGGATGTACCTGTTACTCTTAAGATCCGCACAGGTTGGTCACCTGAAGAGCGAAACTGCATAGAAATTGCCAAATTGGCCGAAGATTGCGGCATTCAAGCACTCACCATTCACGGCAGAACTAGAGCCTGTCTGTTTAATGGGGAAGCTGAATATGACAATATTCGGGCAGTTAAGCAGACTGTTACCATTCCGGTTATTGCCAATGGCGACATTACTGACCCGCTAAAAGCCAGGGCTGTTTTGGACTACACAGGGGCTGATGCCTTGATGGTAGGACGAGCGGCTCAGGGAAGACCATGGATCTTCCGGGAAATCCAGCATTATCTGGACACAGGTGAAATATTGCCACCGATGCCAATGGCAGAGGTACAACGCATTATGCTAGCGCATGTACAGGAATTGCACGACTTTTATGGTCAAGGCAAAGGAGCCCGTATAGCGCGCAAACATGTTTCTTGGTACTTAAAGGAACATGCACCTGATGACCAGTTTCGGCGCTCATTCAACACCATTGAGGATGCCAGCGAACAGCTGGAGGTGTTGGAAGCATTTTTTGAAAATTTTTGCGTAAATAAAGATAAGAGCTGACAGAACTATGTTCGAACAACGCGTAAATTCTGACGTACTAACCGTTGCTACTGTAAATTCACAAGATCAAGTAACTCAAAAACCGTTACGTGATTCAGTCAAGCAAGCACTGAAGAACTATTTTGCTCAATTAAATAATCAAGATGTTAACGATTTATATGAGCTGGTATTGGCTGAGGTAGAACAGCCTTTGTTGGACATGGTTATGCAATATACCCGTGGAAACCAGACCCGTGCAGCCCTGATGATGGGTATCAACCGCGGTACTCTGCGTAAGAAACTGAAAAAATACGGCATGAACTAATCCTAGTCGGTTAATGCAGTGTTTTTACAGGCACCTTCTATATTTTAGAAGGTGCCTTTTTGTTTAAATGACTGGGCACCAGAAACGCCACAGTACTGCGACGCATGCAGCTAGTATATTTTACTCTTCTATTGCAGGTATTTAGTATTTCTCATTAAATACACAAAATGTACTGCTCTAGACTAACCTAGCTTTACTCCCTACCAGTTAAATTACCATTCCCCCCAATGCCCTTTCAATCCCTAAAAGCCCCTATAAACTTATACTTCACTCACCTATTTTATTAGATAACCTATTTTATTCCCTGTTAACCCTAGGTTGATTTAACTTAAATATAATAAATTTAAATAGCCTCAATAAATCACATCATCTAAAATATAATAATAAATACTATATTCAGTAAATAAAATTCACAGTGCGCTTACCATCACAGCAAACACATCAAAAAATTTAATTATTAATAATAAGCTATTAAAACAGAAGGAAATTTAATATTTAAAGTACTCAGTCATTATTAATAGTTCGCTAAAACACAAAAAATATTAATCACTCACTGAGTTTAAAATATTATTATTTCACCATTCTCAAAATAGTAAATAAAACTATAGCCCAACCTAATAACCCTTGTTCAACTTACATAAGTCTACGCTGATTAAAAATCACATAACTGACTAACACCCTTCCATTTGACTTTATATAATAAATTCTGAACTCATTGTTATACAAGAATTTAAATTATTTTATTAGTAAAGATAGCATTTATTACAGTACCTACTTTTCATAATAGGTCAATGTCATTTCCTGATGTATATACAGATTTATATACCTTAAAAAGAATTAGTTGAACAAGAAAAAACAATGAACAACTTATTGAGGAAAAACTGAATGAAAATTATTACCATAGCGGTTTACTCATAGGATATTTGGTGATGTTAAGTACCTATGCGTTTATTATTATCTGATAATTATGTTAGTTAATATTTATTTTTCACTCACGATGAGAGTTTTCTTTACTCAAACTAAACCCCATGATATTTAAGTATTTTTCACTATATATACCACGTTTTGATTACTCACATTATGTGTTTTCTTTGCTTTTTACACACTTAAACGTTACAAATAAAGATAAAGTATGAAAAAATGTTAATATCGAGTTAATATTCTGTTTTTATCTTTAGAATTGCTTTTTTGTATTGTCATTGATTTATCAGTTTTTGATAAATTAAAAAACACACATCTCGCAGAAAATCACAACACATTGATTTATATATAATTATAAAAACTGTAAAAAGTGTAAATTTATGGTTATTCATTAAAAACTTCAAATTAGTGAGTTTGCTTTTAAATTTCTCACTCTTTATAATTGTAGGAAATCAAGGCAACGATGAATATTATTAGCTTTCTCTTTAATTAAAGAACTAATATTAATAATAAGTTACTAATTTATTAATTTAAATTAGTAGTTTTCTTTTGGAAAATAGTTGTATGAACTTACAAGAACATAAAGATGCTCCAAGTGAGAATTCTGCCAATTGTTTTTCTTCTTATTGTGGAGTTGTAATAAAAAGAATAAGAAAAGAAACTGGTATTACTGGAGCTCAATTAGCAACAAAATTAAATATTTCACAACAGCAAATGTCTCGCTATGAAAGAGGTGTCAATAAGCTAACAGTCGATATGTTATTTAATATTTCAGTAGCTTTAAACATCTCATTTGAAAGTTTAATCAAGAACATTATTATTGAAATAAACAAATCAAATTATGATGACGTGGTAACTTTAAGAAAAAGCATCACGGCATCTGATACCATCTACTTTTATTAAGTAACTTTATTAAGTTTAATAATTAAAGTGGCTTTAAACATTTTCAAACAAAAACACATCAAATATTTATTATGATTCTCTGAGGAATATATGAATAAAGTTATTTTTGCAGTTTTAGTATCGAGTGCAATGAGCGCTTCTGTATTAGCCGCTGATATGGGGCACGGTAAAGTTACATTTAAAGGAGCTATTATTACAGCACCTTGTTCAATATCGCCTAATTCTATCGATCAAACTATTGAGTTAGGACAAATTGCAGATTCAACATTAATGGGCGGAGGTAGATCAACCCCACGTACATTTGATGTTTCATTAGAAAACTGCAAATCCGAAAACTTAAAAAGTGGAGTCCAATTGACTTTCAGTGGTGCAGCTGCAGCATTTGATACAACAAATAAGACATTAGGACTTGTCGGTACAGCTTCCGGAGCAGGTGTTCAAATTACTAACCCAGCTGGCCAAGTAATCACACTGGGCAAACCCTCTCCATTCCAAATAATCCAAAATGGCAGCAACACTCTACGTTTTGCCGCATATTTGATTGGTGATGGTGATAAAGCAAAAACAGGTGAATTTAGCTCTATAGCTGACTTTACACTGAACTACGAGTAAACGAATAAATGGCCTGATGAGATAAGGATATCGCTCAGGCTTTTAAAATTCGGTGAGAGGTACGCATGATAAATAAAATGAGAATTATCAAAGGTACATTTGGATTGCATTGTATCGTCTTGGCCTTTTCAGCGAATGCTGGAGCGAGCATCAAAATGCAAGGCTCTATTATTGAAACAGCTTGTTCTATTGATGTTGGAAGCCGAAATCAAACTATTGATATGGGAAGTTTACCTTTAGCCGCCATTCATAGAGATGGCCAAGGACCTGCTCGTACTTTTCATATTCGTTTAGTTAATTGTGTTTTAGCTCGGCAAAACCCCGCTAAGCCAAATTGGCAATACTTTCAAGTCACCTTTGACGGCTCACAATCGCAAGGGTTATTTCAAGTAGATGGCCAGGCGAGCGGTGTTGGACTACAGATTCAACGCGAAGACGGTGAAATTGCCATCCCAGGAAAAAGTTTATCGCACCAAACACTTTCAATTGGTGAACGCGACCTGTCATACAATTTACGGTTAGTAGCAAATAAAAATGCGTTGATAGCAGGGCAATACTCTAGCCACATACGTTTTAAATTAGATTACGAATAGACCGCATAAGTCGTTGTTCATTTCGGTTATTAAATAAACATCATAGATAAAAATAAGAGAAGGTGGGGCAATGACCTCGGATTTCATTCGCACCCCGTTACTTGGGTGGTTTCATCCAAGTGTAGTGGGGCTATGTATTACACTGGTAGTAAGCTTTGCTGGGCAGGCGAAAGAGATTGAGTTTAATACCGATATTTTGGATGTAAACGACCGAGCTAACATTGACTTGAGCCAGTTTTCAAAATCCGGTTATTTAATGCCAGGTGAATATAGTTTTGCTATTTATGTGAATAAGCAGACGTTACCAGAACAACCTATTTATTACTACACCTCGCCTATAGATGAAGGTGATAGTTTAGTGTGCTTAACGCCAAGTATTGTCGAACAATTTGGTCTGAAACCCGAGGTGATGAACAAACTGTCATGGTGGCATGAAGGAGAATGTTTGTCACTTGATAGCTTAAAGGGAACCGATGTTAAAGCTGATTTAGCTAGTTCAACATTATATATCAATATGCCGCAAGCATATTTGGAATATACCGCTGAAAATTGGGACCCTCCTGCACGTTGGGAAGATGGCGTATCAGGGATGGTCTTTGATTATAACGTCAATACACAAGTATCACAGCAAACACGCGGTGGCGAGCAAACTAATTACAACACCAGTGGAAATGGCGTAGTTGGAGTAAACCTAGGCGCATGGCGTGCTCGTGCTGATTGGCAAATGCGATTAGATAAACAACAAAGCCAAAGCGTAACACATTCGTTAGATTGGTCTCGTTATTATATTTACCGAGCCATTAAATCTTTGGGTGCAAAATTAACCTTAGGTGAAGATTATCTGGTGTCAGATATTTTCGATAGCTTCCGATTTACGGGAATGAGTTTAATTACCGATATTAATATGCTCCCTCCTAATTTAAGAGGGTATGCTCCTGAAATTACTGGGGTTGCCACTAGTAACGCGACAGTAATAGTGAGCCAGCAAGGCCGTATTATTTATCAAACACAAGTTGCGGCTGGTCCCTTTCGTATTCAGGACTTAAATGATGCCATGTCAGGTGAATTAAATGTTGAAGTTAAAGAACAAGATGGCTCAATCCAAACTTTCACAATAAATACAGCTACGGTCCCTTACCTAACTCGTCCGGGGCAATTACGTTACAAGTTAGCAGTAGGACGTCCTACTGATTGGCAACACCATGTAAATGGTGAAACTTTTGCGAGCGGTGAGTTTTCTTGGGGAGTCAACAACGGTTGGTCATTATTTGGTGGCGCAATTGGCGCTGAAAATTATGCTTCTGCAGCACTCGGTATCGGACGTGATTTAATGATGTTTGGAGCATTATCGTTCGATATTACACATGCACGCTCTAATTTAAAAGGAATGACTGATGTTGGAAATAAAACCTATAAAGGCAACTCATACCGCCTAAGTTATTCAAAACACTTTGATGCTTATAACAGCCAAGTAACCTTTGCAGGTTATCGTTTCGCGGAAAAAGGTTTTATGAGTATGTCAGAGTACTTAAATGCGCAAATGAGTGGGGTTCAGCAATATAGCAGCAAAGAAATGTATACCGTTTCATATAACCAACAATTTCCGAGTGTCGGATTAAGTGCATATCTTAATTATTATCACCAAACCTATTGGGATCAGCCAGATAATGACCGCTATAGCCTATCTATAGCCAAGTATTTTGACATGGATAAGCTAAAAAATTTAAGCATTAACCTGACGGCGTATCGTAATAGTTATCAAAATACGAATGATGATGGGGTATATGTCTCTTTATCAGTGCCATGGGGAAATTCTGGTTCTCTCAATATGAATAGTAGTTGGAATAAAAATGATAACACTCAAAGGATCGGGTATTACGACCGTTTGGATGAGCGCAGTAATTACCAACTAAGCACAGGGATTTCTCGTACTGGTGCTTTAGTCAGTGGTTTTTATTCTCATCAAGGTGATATTGCATCATTAAATGCAAATGCTACTTATCAACAAAACCGCTACCGCTCTGCTGGATTGTCTTTACAAGGTGGGATCACCGCAATACGAGACGGTGTTGTATTCCACAGAAATAACCAAATGGGGGGAACACGTATTTTTGTCGATACTGATGGCATAGCTGGCATTCCCTTACGAGGGTACGGCGCAACAGTTGACTCTAATCGTTTTGGGCAAGCAATCTTAACTGATGTGAATAGCTATTACCGTAATCAAGTGAGCGTAGACTTAAATGCCCTACCCAATGATGCACAAGTAACACAATCGGTTAAACAAGGAACATTAACGGAAGGTGCTATAGGTTATCGTCAATTTGAAGTCGTTGCTGGTGCAAGTGCCATGGCCATATTACGGCTCGCTGATAACAGTTACCCACCGTTTGGTGCTTTGGTATTTAATCGACGAGGCCAACAGGTAGGAATGATTGGTGATGAAGGAAGCGCCTATTTAACTGGATTAAACCCAAATGATATTTTGCAGATACGTTGGGATGAGAGAACTCAATGTGAAGTGACATTACCGGAAACTTTACCAACAGGAGAAGCATTGTTTTCTAGCTGGTTATTACCGTGTCTCTCTGCTGGTAATAAAAACTCAATCAACACAACCTTCGAGGAAATGAATTGAGTAAATATCAATACAATTACAGGCACTTTTTTCATCAAATATGAAATTGTCAATTCAAGACAGCCTACTTTTCTAGTAAATCAATGCGAATGAATAATTTTATTCGTTCGATATTTATGAATGCAGCGTAAATAAAAGACACTGCTTTTACAGAATGAGAAAATAAATAATGAAATTATTAATGACAAATAAATTATGCCATAAATTATTTGGCTCGGTATTACCCTATTCTTCTATTTGGTTATTAGGAAGCATACTCAGCATAATTGGAGTATCTCCAGTTCAAGCTGCAATAGCACTAGATAGAACACGGGCTATTATTACAGAAAATGATAAATCAATTAGCCTAAACATCAGTAACGAAAATAAACAACTGCCTTATTTAGCGCAAGGGTGGATTGAAAATGAAAAAGGGGAAAAGATCAGCGAACCATTTACAGTTCTTCCCCCAGTTCAGCGACTAGAGCCTAGCGCTAAGAGTCAGGTGAAAATACAATCACTTCCTGGTACAGCTGTGTTACCACAAGACAGAGAGTCGGTGTTTTACTTTAACTTGCGTGAGATCCCACCTAAAAGTGATAAGCCAAACACGTTACAACTCGCATTACAAACACGAATTAAATTGTTCTATCGCCCGAAAACGATTATTCCGACACGTGAACAAATGAACACCCCGTGGCAAGAAAAGCTGACATTAACGCGCAAAGATAACCAATATACAGTGACCAACCCAACGCCTTACTACGTCACTATAGTAGATGCAGCACCGAGCACAGAAGGTAAAACCGTTGATGGCTTTGAACCTATTATGATTGCCCCCAAAAGTAGTCAAACGATAAGTGGAGCAGCTGATGCATTGGGTAACAAGCCAGTTTTAACTTATATCAATGATTACGGCGGGCGCCCGGTACTATCTTTCCAGTGTCAATCTCAGAGTTGTTATGTCGTCCCTTCACAAAAACCTTAAAACGAGACGATATCAATCGCAATTACTGTGTTTGAGTAGGAGAAATCACCATGAATATAGTACTGGAATTAGAACGATATCGTCATGCGTTAGGAGGGATGCTGCTAGTGTTACTAGCCACTACTGTTAACGCCACGGAATTGGACAAAGTGGATAATTGGGATGTAGATGGGGCAAATGGCACTCTATATGTTCACGGAGCTTTAACTGAAAGTGCTTGCCGATTAGCGATGACTTCTGCAAATCAAACAATCGACCTAGGTACAATCGGGACGGGTCAACTTCAGCAAGTCGGGCAATCAGGCCCCCCCATAGCTGTCGTGTTACGTTTAGAAGATTGTTTAAGTGGGGAAAGCCGTAATCGAAACCAATTGGGTGACTTACTTTGGAGCCCCGATATGCCTGCAATGAAAATCCGTTTTTTAGCACCAGCTGATAAACAAAATCCATCTTTAGCGGCAGTTATTGGAGCAAAAGGAATAGCATTAGAATTCAGTGATGCAACTCACTCTCCCATTGCATTAGGGCAGTATAGCTCGCCTCATTTAGTATCACCTGGGCAAAATCAGTTGACGTATTACGTGACTCCAGTGAGAACAACCATGGGGTTAAATGCAGGCGCCTACTCCGCCTTAATTCGATTTCAATTGAATTATGATTAACAGAAAGGCAATGCACATGTCATTAAAAAACAAACAAGAATTCCGCCTTGCCATATTCAAAGGGATGATGGTAATTGGAATATTGTCAGGAGTACTTAATCAAACACAGGCAGATACTGCAAATTTAAATTTAAAACTAACAATTATTACGCCACCCCAGTGCACCATCAGTAATGGTGATGAAATAACGGTTTCATTTGGGCAAGTTCAACAGGGGTTAATAGATGGCGTCAGCTATAAACGCACTCCAATTGACTATAGGTTAGCGTGTACTAGTGTTGCAACAAATGCTTTGAAAATGTCACTTTCTTGGAGTGCGGTGACTTTCAATGGGTTATCAGCTATTCAAACCAATCGTACTAATTTAGGAATAGCAATATACCAAGATGCAACTCGATTAAGTAATGGAGACAGCCTAAATTTCAACCTACTTGGCGCTCATCCCGCATTGTATGCCGTACCAGTCAAACCGACAGGCACTATGTTATCAGACGCGGGGGCATTTTCTGGTGCCATGACCATGACCTTAAATTATCAATAGGATGAAAAAATGAGGGCAAAAATCCACAGCTGGTTATACATGTTTATCACATTCAATATAGTGTCATTTCCAGCATCAGCCGCGTTTACGGTGAATTTTAATGGTACATTAGTTGTCACACCGCCAGAATGTACAGTTAATGGAGGCTCAACAACCGATGTACAATTTGGCGATGTACATGAAACATTGATTAATAATAGCAGTTATAAACGCACGCCAATTATGTATGCATTAAATTGCACACAGGTATACAACAACGCGCTAAAAATGACCTTAACGTGGAATGCCATCACGTTAAATGGCCAAAATGTAGTGCGCACTAATCGAAGTAATTTAGGAATAGCTATTTATCAAGATAATACTCGCTTGAATAATGGAACATCATTGAACTTCACCTATGGTGGGAGCATGCCCGCATTGTATGCCGTCCCAGTAAAACCAACAGGAACAGTACTCACTGACGGTGGTGAATTTAATGGTGTATTAACGATGGTTGTTGATTACCGCTGAGGAAATCTTTATGAAATTAAATCGGTGCTTAAAGTCAATTTTAACTTTCGTTATTCTGATTAATTCTGGTATGGCATTCGGTATCGGAGCTAATTTATCCGGAAACCTAATAGTAACACCTCCAGAATGTATTTTAAATAATGGACAACAGCAGGCTGTGCATTTTAACGATATTTTATTAACGCGTATCGATGGAATTAACTACCAGCAGACATTGGTATTTAAATTGACATGCACACAGTTGGCGAAGAATGCAATTAAACTTACGATTCAAGGTGATGTAACTAGTTTTAATAGCAATGGAGCGCTAAAAACTAGTCACTCTAAACTGGGTATAGCATTTTATCTAAATGATGTACGCCAAGCAATTAATGAGACTATAAACGTGAATTATACTGCATTACCTACAATTAAAGTGGCCCCCATAAAAAATCTAACTGCGAGCTACAGTAATACGGATGGAGGTGTATTTACTGCGTTAGCAACCCTGAAAGTAGATTATCAATGAGGGACATAATGGGAACATTATTACAAAAAATTTGCTTCTTACGTAACGGGCTAGGAGTAATACTCCTCACTATTGTCTCATGGAACTCACAAGCTAATTGGCTATTTGATGGGACATTGATTATTCCGCCAGTCTGTCAGTTAGGACATGAAGACCCGATCAGAGTTTCTTTTGGGAAGGTGGGAGTGCGAAAAGTTGATGGGCATTTATTTAAGCAAAATATTCCTTATCAACTTAATTGCCAAGGAGATTTAAATCAACCTTGGGATATCACTTTATCTTTTAATGCAACTTTAGCAGGTTCAGGATTTGATAATGCAACATTGCGTACATCTAGCTTACTGAATGTAAACAAGCTAGGCATCCAAATACAAAAAGATGGTGTACCGCTGGAGTTAAATAAGGCATTTGCTATTGATACAGGGCATTTACCAGTACTATCTGCAGTTCCGATTAAGCGAACTGGCGTTGATTTAGTGGGAGATGATTTTACAGCACAAGGTACATTAGCGATTGCATTTCAATAAATACACCATGGACTAAGAGATGAAAATACAACTAGGCCGCTGGCTTCCTTGGGTAATATTAAGTATATCATTCCCAATATTTGCAGATGACGTACTTTTTGATGGCACGCTGGTAGAGGATGCCTGCGAAGTATACCCAGGGGATGAAAATATTGAACTCGATTTTGGGACTGTAATTGATGAATATCTATATCTCAATACACGTACGCATAGTCAGCCTTTTACTATTCGCTTAATTAATTGTGATTTGGTATTAGGAAAAGAAGTTCAAGTTACCTTTACAGGTAATGAAAGCATAACTTTACCTGGATTATTAGCTTTAAATAATGTAAGTCACGCAAAAGGTATTGCTGTGGGATTAGAATCAGCTAATGGTACGCCAATAAAACTGAACAAAATGAAAGGTCACATTCAAGGATTGCATTCTGGTAATGGTAATAATTTGAATTTTAAAGCATATATTCAAGGTGAGCCTAAAGCACTACAAGAAAAAAATATTATTCTGGGTGATTTCGTAGCTACAACTACTTTTACACTAGAATATGAATAAAATTTTTTTATAAAGATAAATATGGAAAGCAATAATGAATAGACTATTATTTCTGTTTTTTTTATTTTCAGGGCAATGCTTATCGGAAGAACTTACCGAATTGCCTGCAGGCAGTTCATTTATTTACCCTAAACAAATATCAACAAAATGGCTTCATTACACACTTTCAAATTGTATTGGCCCAAGCAATCCACATGCAAACTGTAGAGATAATAATGATATTGTTTTAGATGGTGAAATTGAAATAACGATACGCCTTACCCAGGGTACTTTAAACCAAGCGATTAATAATAGAATTAATGCGACAAATAATTCAACCACTATTTCTCGTCAAGGTAAATTTGACTGGGTAGGAGGTGGATATGGTCTGAGGATTGAATGGACTGAAACAGTACCGGGTTTAATCTGTACACCAAATGATAATGCTAGTTATCAAAAATGTCTAAGTCGATATTTGGGAAATACGTATACTGTGAAACATAACTTTATGACTTCACAAGGTGCAGCTGTGTGGAAACATTTAAGTAAATATCCGCTATGCAATAGAGGCATTCTCTTTCAAAACCAGTTATCTACAACAGGTGTTTCTGATATTTATTCGACAGATTTTGAATCAACATGCACAAAAGGAGGGCCAAATGATATAACTCCTCCAGAATTAGAAGATTCTGCAGTGTGTAGCTTAAATAGTCAAAACTTAAATTTAAATTACTCATCAACAAACTTTAATGTTACTGGCCTCACTCAAAATGTAAATTTAATGATTTCGTGTACCTCGGGTAGTGCAAAAAATTACAAACTTAAGTTGACGGGAAGTAATGTAACAAACGGTCGTCTTAATTTTGGTAATGGAGTTTCTGCCCAAGTATCATTGAATGGTACACAAGTTCAAGCTAATGGAATGGGGATCCAATTAGATAACTTAACGAGTAAATCGATTCCAGTAAGTGCGACTCTAATGGGATCTGCTTCGTCTGCTGGAGTCAGCAATGCAACGGGGGTTTTAATATTGGAGGCTCTATAAATAAAAAGTTTTTGAATTCATGTAACTTTAAAAAATAACAGTTAGTCTTAATCTTTTTTCAATAATAGGTGAGCATAAAATATTAATTAATGTGTAAACACCCCAATCACCTTAGACTAAATGATTTTTATTAATAATCTCATGAGCTATTGTGCTAATAAGATTAGCTTATTAGCATAAACTACTGATTCATCAATGGCTTTTAATATATCAAACGTTTAAATCAGTATTTGTCTATAAAGGAGCCATCAAAAATGGACAATTAAATTATTATAATTTCATTAAGATAATTTAAAATCAAGAAACGACAAATATAAATAGCATTAACATGTTAATATGTAAATAGAATGAAATAAACTAGCTCGATAAAGGAATATAAATATGGTCATTAATTCGAAAAAAGAAGTTCAACAGCACGAATTGGATATTCAATTTATGACGAGAACTTTAGCTGTTGCAACTGATGCTGCTAAAAAAGGCAATGAACCTTTTGGGGCAATATTAGTGAAAGCTAACCAAATTGTGATGATAGGAGAAAACCATATTCATACCGAGAGCGACCCCACCTATCATGCAGAAATAGGTCTTATACGAAAGTTTTGTTCAGAGCATAAAATTACAGACTTGTCAGAGTATACTCTTTATACTAGCTGTGAACCTTGCTGCATGTGTTCGGGAGCAATGGTTTGGAGCCAATTAGGACGAATGGTTTATAGCCTTTCACATGATGAATTAGCTGAAATTGCGGGCTTTAATATCATGCTCGGCAGTGATGAAATATTCGCAAAAAGCCCATTTAAGCCCACTGTAGTTAAAGGTATTTTAAAAGAACACGCGACTACGATTTATAAACAATATTTTAAACGAAGCTAATAATATTAGGCCTACTGCTGACTTATAATAATAATCTTAGCTCCTAAATACTGTGCTTTTGTGAGCCCTCATTGTAATACAGTGAGGGCTTTTTATTCTCTACAAAATGGCGCAATCTCACCTTACTATGCGGATAAATTAAACTGTTGCACAGACTGCTGTAGCTCTCGGGTTTGCTGGCTTAATGAATTAGCTGCCGTAGCAACTTGTTCAACTAAAGACGCATTTTGCTGGGTAACGCTATCCATCTGCGTAATAGCGACACCGACTTGTGCAATCCCTTTACTTTGCTCCTCTGAAGCTACCGTAATTTGCTTCATAATAGCAGTGACCTCGTTAATACCTCGCAGGATACTTTCCATCGTTTTTCCCATCTCATTAACTAGCCCCGTTCCTTTTTCCACACAAGCACCTGAACTAGCAATTAACTTTTCAATCTCCATAGCGGCATCTGCACTGTGACTTGCCAATTTACGAACTTCAGCCGCAACCACCATAAAACCTCGACCATGCACACCAGCACGAGCCGCTTCAATAGATGCATTCAAAGCTAAGATATTTGTTTGAAAACTAATGTCATTCATCATGCTGATGATATCTGAGATTTTTTGTGAACTTTGTGAAATTTCACTCATCGTTGTAACGACAGAGTAAACAATTTCATTGCCTTTATTCGCAACCACAGAAGCTTCGCTAGCTAAATGGTTTGCGTGAAGTGTATTTTCCATATTCAACTGAACTGCGGCGGTGATTTGTTCCATACTCGCAGCGGTTTCTTCTAAGGCAGCCGCTTGTTCTTCAGTACGCGATGAAAGGTCATTATTACCATTAGAAATCTCACTCGCCCCCAGATAAATATTCTCACTTCCTTGCCTGATCGAGCCTACTGATTCATGCAGATCTTTTCTCATTTCTTCAAGGATCGGAAATAATCTCCCCACACAGTTGTTACCAAACGGTAGCACTGGCTGGCTTAAATTCCCTTTTGCAATTTCAATAAAGTGCTGTCTCAACACCCCTAATGGCTTTTGCATCATAGTCGCCATATAGCGATCCGTAAAAATGAGCATCAATATTCCTAGTATTGCCGTAATAATCATGACGATACGCGTAATATCCATCACATTATCAACATGTTGCCGAGTATGACTAATCAATGCATCAGCCGTCTGATTAAACTTTTGAATTGAAGCACCAAAAGCGCGGCTCAAAGCAGGAGTAATGTTGTGAGCATGGGCTAAATATTTATTCGGATCATTGTCCATGCTTAGCATAAGTTGAGGTGTTACCCCATCATCGAATAGCGCCTGCCAACTATAAATTACCTGCTCTGATATTTCAGGGTCCATTGGTCCTGGAGAGATAGACTTCATCTGTTCTAAATATTTTTCCATATTCGACAGAGCCTCTTTTACAGGGGCATAATCTACTATTTTTCCTTCACTTTTACTTTCCATTACCCGAGTCAGTCGTGTGACAAATCGAAAATATTGATCGTTTCCCTGACTAAGTACTGTCATTTGCTGGACTAATTGTCTATCGATATCATTTCCATCTGCAATACGTGATAGTGACCAACCACTGTAAACATTTGTCCCCCCCAAAATCAGGCATAAAATACTTAATAATACGAAGACCGCAGTACGAATTGAGTAATCGCGAAGTTTCTGCATAGAATTTCTCTTTCGGTGAGATAAAATGACGATATTTAACTTTATCGGCGATAAAGAGAATAATTTTAGGGTTAACTGAAGTAGATAATCACAGAATCAGGCTAAGACTAAGTAAAAACACTTATAATTCAAAGGGGTTACTATTTGGTTATGAGAATTATCGAATATCGATATTGGAATTTAATTCCAGAAACTTGATACAAGTCTCAAAATAATACAATCATTGAAAAAACAAACTGATATAAGAAATTATTTATTTTTGCATAAAAAGAGTTAGTGAATAATATTAAAATTACATACAGTTATAAAAAAGGTACAGCAAACCCTCACTGTACCTTTGCAGTTATTCTACAACTTGTATTTTGAAAAATTAACGGTATATCGGTAACAAATTAAACTGCGCTAACAATTGGCAAATAATGCCAACGACTCCAAAGGCGATAACGGCATAGATTAGCCCTTTTCCGCCCCATACTTTGAATCTAGAATCAGGGAAACGCTCTCTTACTTTTAATGCCATAACTGCCGGGCAAATAATCGCCCAGATACATGCGGCCATACCTGCATATGCAATTGCAATGAGAAAACCATTTGGGAATAACATGCAAAGAACAAGTGGTGGCAAGAAGCATAATAAGGCGGATTTCATTCTACCTGATGGGTTATCTTTAAAGTTTAATGAAGCAAGAATATAATCAAACAACCCAATAGCAACACCTAAAAATGAACAAAATACTGCACTTATTGAAAACCATAGTAAGAATGTCGCAATATTCTTACTATTGAGGACCGCATAAAGCGACTCAATAAACGCATCTAAATTACCACCTTTATTAATAATTGTTAAAAATTCTGTTCTTGGTAAATTCCCCATTGTTCCTAATATCCATAAGAAATAAAGAACAAGGGCTAATACACACCCAATCACACAGCTTTTAACCACTTTCCTTTCATTTTCATGATACAATTTATATAAGCTGCATACATTGCCATGATAACCAAAAGAAGTAATTGCATATGGAATAATAATAAAGATAAAGGGCAATAGTGATGTGTTTCCACCTTCAACTGGTGATGTTAATAACAAATCTGTTTTTACAATGAAAAATAACCCTGAGAAAGCCAAAATAAATAAAACTATTTTAATAAATAAAAATAAAGATGTTAACCGGCTTGCTCCTACCCCACTCCACCAAATACTTGCTCCTAATATCAATGTAAATACAATAAATATTAATCTTAAATTAACATTATAGCCATAAATAGCCGCAGCCTCTTTTATGACTGATCCTGCTGCTGATATATAGGCGTAAATTAATATATAAAGAACAAATATTAGTGCTATATTAGCAATATAGCATGCCCACTTTGGTAATAATTCTTTAGAAATAAAAAAATAATTCGTTCCCGCCCCATACTTAGATATACATTCTAAAATATAAATTCCTGAATGAAACATGAAGAAACAAACGATTAATAAAACAACTACAGAGTTAATAAACCAAGCTCCTGCCATAATAGTTGGCAAGCTAAACATCCCTGCCCCTATCATTGCACCGCCTAGCACAAAACCCCCTACCAATATGGAGGGTTCTTTTTTGGCTGCCAAATTATTCATGGTGTTCACCTTAAGAATAAGGATAAGGTTCCCGCATTGCACGGGAACCATAAGAGCGACCTATTATTTGATTGGTTTTAATCTTGCAGTAAAGTGCCTTAATACTGGAGGTTCATATTCAAAATCAAGCCCTTTCAAAGTAGCAAATTTGTCTTTTAACCCAATCAGAGCATCTGCAATGTAATCCATGTGGTCGTTGGTATAAACGCGTCTTGCAATAGTTAACCGCATAAACTCCATATCTGCATGTTTTTGTTTGCCTGTTTCGGGATCGCGCCCTAATAAGAATGAGCCTATTTCAACCGCACGAACACCAGATTCTAAATATAATGCATTAATAACCGCTTGTGCTGGGAACTGGTCGCCAGGAATATGCGGTACTAGTTTCTTACAATCCACAAATACCGCATGACCACCAGTAGGGTATTGAATTGAAATCCCTCCCTCACGTAAACGGTCTCCTAAATATTTAACTTGACCGATACGATAGTGTAAATATTCTTCCCCAGCCCCTTCTTCAAGGCCTTGAACCATGGCAGCCATATCACGACCAGCAAGACCGCCATAAGTAACAAACCCTTCCATTGGTACACAGCGCTGTCTAGCTAACGTAAATATCTTTTCATCATTCTTAATACAAACTAATCCACCAATATTCAATAATGGGTCTTTCTTAGCTGACATAGTTAATGCATCAGCATATTTGTACATATCCAGAATAATTTCTTTAATTGTTGAATTTTTATATTTAGGATCACGTTCTTTTATAAAATACGCATTTTCACAGAAACGCGCTGAATCCATAACAACAAAGATATTATGTTGTTTTGCTATTTCATAGACTTCTTTTAAGTTAGCCATTGATACTGGCTGGCCGCCGGCACTATTACAAGTAATAGTAGATACAATCGCCACAACATTTTCAGCGCCATGTTGTGCAATGTTATCCTTTAATTTTTGAATATCAAAGTTACCTTTCCAGTCATCATAGGTATCTGAGTCATAAGCTTTTTCTGTAACAATATTAACTGCTTTACAGCCATTTAATTCAACATGAGCAGCGGTAGTATCAAAGTGGAAATTAGAAATAAAGACAGGTTTTTTAGCACCACCTTGTTCCTGTTTTACTTTCAATAATACAGGAAATAACATGTTTTCAGCACCACGACCTTGGTGAGCAGGGATCACATAGTCATAATCGAACATCTCTTTAACTTTATCTTTTAAATCATAATAGTTACGAGATCCTGCATAGGCTTCATCACCAGTGATCATTGCTGCCCATTGATGATCACTCATGGCATTAGTACCTGAGTCGGTCAATAAATCAATATACACAGCACTGCTTGGTAGCAAGAATGGATTGTATCCAGCTTCTTTTAACGCAGCTTCACGCTCTTCTCTACTTGGAATACGGATATTTTCTACCATTTTAATACGGAATGGTTCTACAATTCTTTTAGCCATGATAATACCTTTAATTTTTCATTAAATAATAAATACAAAGGATCGTACTTATAAAAAATAAGCTATAACGAAACTTTTAGTTTAGAAAAACAAAAAAGGTTATTTATTTGGGAAAAAGAAGGCTAAAGAAATATCAATATTGAACCATTTCTTCATATAGAAGAAATGCCTTGATATGAGAGACTTGCTTAACGAAAACATACTATGACTCCTATCAAAAAGGAATTAGTACAACCAACAGCATCATATATATAACAGTTAAAAATATAAAGTAATAGAGATTGTCATATAATTATACCTATATCACATAATCATTAGATAATACTAAGACAAATTGACTCAAGTCACACATTTAATTTTATTCGTTATTTTTTATAAGATTGTAAATATTAAAACATAAAAAAAACAAAAAATAATTATTATTCATATCTGTAATTTAATAATTATAAAGAGTAATTTGGCTTTATTTAAATAACGCTTAACAAAAATAAAATGGGTAAAGTATGATTAGAATACTTTACCCATGATTCAAATAATTAACAATTACTGAGCATCTTTCCCATATTTAGGAGATCTAGGCCCATATAATATACCATTAGGCGTACCTGCAGATAATAACCTTGCACTTGTTATACCTGCAATTGTGTAACTTTTATCTGTCATGGTATCAACAATTTGATTAACAACCGCCGAAACTAAAACACCAATAATGCCATTGGAAGAAGAGTTATTTTCAGCACTCGATGCAGATGCCGAACCGCTCCATAATAATGCCCCTGTCCTCGCATCAACAAGTTTTGCATCCGCTGTGACACGTGTATCACTGGAAATAACCTGATAGCTAGTACCGTACTCTGTTATATTAAGATATAACACAGCATCATTACCGAAAATTTCTCGGGTTTTGGCGGGCGGAACAGATTGGATATCCCCTGCATTTATTAAACCATTTTGCTTAAATGTTTCTTCCACTACCGCTACAGGAAAAACATAGTAGCCAGCCTCCGCTAAAGGCAGGGCTGTTTGTGATAATAAACCATGACTAGCCTGTACTTCTGGAGAGCTATTCTGAGGTAATAACACTAAAATGCTTTTTGGCTTACTTTGATTAAACGCAGTATAATCAACTTTTGTTGGCTGTGCACAACCAGTTAATAACCAAGCCATCACCAGCCCGCTGAGTATGAATAAACGCCTCATTTTGCTTTCCCTTTATTTTTCATTAGAAAATCCATATACGCCGCAGATTCTGGATATAATTCTTTTTCAGCGTTGAACTCTTGCATTGCAAGGTCGATGGCTCCGGTTGTGGAATACAATAACCCTAAATGGGCGTGTAACCCCGGAGGGGTAGCAAGACCGTTTGCCTTACTCATTTCAAGGTTTTTTTTCAATGCTTGAATTTGTTCTTGAGGGCCAGTATCTGTTTGCTGGTAATATTGATAAATTGTAGTTTGATAACCATCCCAGTTATATAATGGTTTTGGCTCGTTAGCACAACCATTTAATAAAATGGCTCCAGCAAAAATAAGAAGTAATTTAAATTTCATCATATTCCCTTATTTAGCTGGCTGCCATGCACCACTTTCAATACCAACTACGAGATCATTCACAGCTTCCCTTATTGCTAAATCTAGCACCTTACCGTTTAGCGTAGAGTCATAACTTGCAGTTCCACCAAAACCGACAATTTCCCTATTTGATAATTCATACTCGCCTGCTCCCTGAGCTGAGAATACCACCTCGGAAGTTTGGACATTCACAACATTTAAATTAACTTTTGCATATGCGACTTGTGATTTACCACGGCCTAAAATACCAAATAGCTGTCTATCACCGACTTCTTTTCGACCAAATTCAGTGACATCACCGGTAATAACATATGTTGCGCCTTTTAATTGCTGGGACTGGCCTTTAATTCCAGCTTCTTCTTTTAACTCTTGCATATTAGCCCGGTCTAATACATTAAAGCGCCCAGTTTGCTGAAGATGCGTCATCAAAATTGTTTTTGACTGATTACCTAAGCGGTCAACGCCATCTGAAAAAATGCCATTCATATAACTCGAACGGTTATCAAATTTGCCAATTGATATTGGGCTTTTAGGACCCGAGTAATTAGTATTATAAGTCGCAACTTTCTCTACTGCTAAAGAACGGGAAGATTCCTTTGCACAACCACTTAATAATGCACTAGCAATAAAAATAGATGCGATGCTGATTTTAGATATATTCATTTAGCTGTCTCAATTAAAATTTAATTAGAATTAATTATTGCAGCTTTATTTTGCATCAAATATAAAACAGGGTCTAGTCAATATCACCTATTCAGTGATTTTATCTTTATTTCTATTTCATCCAATTGATAATATTCATAAAGTAACTCAGGTTTATTAGATGAAATCAACTGTTTGATTAAAAAATGGAGGTAACATAAATTATTTAATCAGTAATCTTTAATGATGTAATATTTCATATCATCACTATTATTCTATCCCAATAAAAACATCCAACTGAATTATTCTAAATTATCTACCATTTATATAGCCAAATGGTAGGTAATAATATAACCAATCACTGTTGTTTATTTTTCACTCAAATAGTAGATTATTATAAACATGCAGCTAACCAAAGTATAAAAAACAATCACATTCTATATATCGTTAGCTTATTTCCTTGTCGTACATCATAGCTCTTTTAATTTAACCCAATATATTACTTTATTGGTAGGTTTTGTATGAATTTGCAATAGATCATGACCAAAAAAGGATAAGAGGAATCTTATCCTTTTTTATTAACTATATTATTAATAATCAATAATATATTACAATAGCATTAATGTACTGATTGATAAGAAACAGATGCACCTTTTTCTATGGTGCTTTCATCTGAATAAATACTGCCTATATCAATAAAAGACTGGTCGCTATCATTATAGACTTTGTTATACAGTGATAATTCCGGACGATGACGCAGCGTTTTTGTCGTTAAATCCATCATTAGATATTGCTGAGAACCCCTAACCCACTCTGAAACAATGACACCTTTATGACCAACTTTTAGCTCATGCATATTATTATAACCATTTTCGGCGATCAGTTCGAAAGTCCCATTGGTATGAAATTGCATTAAAGAAAATAACCGGCGAGAAGGCTCTTGAGCAATAACAAAAATATCACCATTAAGGTTTTGTGCTGCTTCATTGATGCGAACAGGTAACCATTTACTACTAACCACCTGTTTCGTTGGTATATCCATAATAACCTCAAGTGACCCCATCTGATTACCGTAGCTGTACCACATCACCACTTTATCTCGATACGTTGCATAGGAAAAATTTGAATTACCTTCAATTTCCTCAGGAAATAACGACTTGGCTAAATTTCTCACATTCATAAAGTGTTCCCAAGTTATACCTTTATCTTGGCTGATAAAGATATTCTCATTACTCGCAACAATATATGCAGGTAGGCCTTTAGATTGGTAGATTTTCCCCGTGATCAACGCAGAGAATAACTCTCCAGATTTATCTTGCCAAGGTATTAACTCACTGATTGAGAAATCAATTAAATTAATTTTTCGGTAGCCATCTCTTAAAATAATTAAACACTCTTTTCTTTCACAGACTGCATTGTAAAAACTATCATCAGCACGAGTAATAAAACGCACACCTTGGTTATCTGCAAACAAAACTTGATAGCTATGCTCACTAAAATTTGTATAGTTGTTATACAACGAATAATAGTAACTTTGGTTATTACTTTTTTGAGCAATAATCAACATGCCATTCTCAGCAGGAAAAGTAGTCGCCCAGTCATAATTTGCGATAACAGGCCCATTTTCATTATGTTTTTCCCACTGCCAATCAACTGTACCATCACGCACAAATACGAATACAATAAAAATAAAACTTAGCGCAAAAGCCAACGTTAATAAGATAAAATGCCTACTGAGAAATGGATTCATGACCGAACCTCCGTGACATAATCAGTTTTGCCTTGCTGTCGACGTAAATGCTTCAATAAATACTGAGCTTGATAATACGCATTACCGCGCTTAGATATTTTAAAATAGACCGCCACACACAAACCGATAAGAAAACTAATTCCCAACACAATTGAAACTGCAAAACTGATATATAACCCACCCGTATCAACAAGATTTATCCAATCCCAGTAGTCCCAGTACCCTCCTTTTTCCATAGTTTCAGCAATAGATAGTCCGAGAGCCATTAATACTAAGAAAATAAGAATCAAACCAGTGAATCCCCATAAGCCGTAATAAAACCCTCGTTCTTGGGGCGCACCTTTACCAATAAGGCTATATGCTAAACCATCTTGATGATTGTAGATGCCAAAGACGACTTGCTCTTTTGAGTTCTCTTGGAGATTTTTATGATAAACCTCAAGCTCATCCCCTTGAGCGATAAACAAACTATGGTTATTAAAGAGTGGCTCATTCGCCGACACTAAGACATCCAGATGTTCTTTATTTATTTGTAAGCTGATTTGATTAAGCTTTTGTTCTGTATCTCCTGCTGCAATGGTGACACTGAGGTTAGCAGTAATATTGGTTTTACCACGCGTAGAAGATAAAGAGGTTTGCTCTATGCCAATATTAGTGGCTTTATGTAATTTGGCAGGCTTAGTTTTCGTTTTTTTTATACCTAAAATATCAATTTGCTGGTCTTGGCCATTAGTTTTATATTGTTCATCAATGACTAAATCCAGTGCCTTCAAAATTAATTTACGCTTCGAACTTAAAATATGTTTTATTTCTGCAAGCACTAACACAAATAATACAATACCAGTAAAAGCTGCGCAGCCTAACACTGCCACAAGTATTATCATTAAAAAATTATCATCAGCTTCAATAAAACAGTAATACACTGCAGGTATTAGTGCCATTAAAAACAATGAAATTAAAAATTGTATTCCAAGCTTACGAGTAAAACCGACCGTTCTATCTGGCTCTAAGCGTCCTTTGGTTTCATGGTATACCCAGTTTATCCAATAACTGCCATCATTCATCTGTTCTGCACAAATAATCAGTACATCACCCTTTTTCAACCTATCCAAAAATATTTGGCTGTTTTTAAAGTCATCTTGATTGAAAAAAAACACTTTATCTGATGCTAACAACCTCACCATACCTATCGGGGTGACATTTTTATAATCACACTGTGTTAAAGTCGTTTGGAAATACTGAACGCCCATAAATGATGCCTATTTGTTATAGTAAATTTAACATTATGATATTAAATAAAGGTATATTGCCCTAGAAAAACTTACACTATAATAAAATAATTCAGACAATGACGAGCATCTGTAAATAACAATTACTCGGGGCCTTCCCCTATAAATAGGCGACTCCTACTAGTAAAGCCAATAATTACTGATAAACTTGCATTCAATACAAAATTGGTGGGTAAAATGTAGCAAGAGCGCCATTTTCTCCCTTCTTCTAACAATAATTTTGAATAAAAGCGATGACATCACAACCTGCATACAAGCAAATTCAGTCTTACATTTTACGCAGTATTGATTTAGGGGTTTTTAAGCCAGAAACTCAAATCCCTACCGAACTTGAACTCTGTGCACAGTTCAATGTAAGCCGTATGACGGTAAATAAAGCTATTTCAGAATTAAGTCAGAAAGGTATCCTAAATCGTATTGCAGGAAAGGGCACTTTTGTTGCAACTCAAAAACATGAGCTTCCTGTTACCAAGGCGTTTGATATTTTTGATGAAATATCTGTAAGTGGTAATAAATATAGTGGTCACCAATTGCAACTGAAAGTCATCCTTGCTTCCGCAGAAATTGCATTACAACTTGGTATTACAGAAGGAAGTGAAGTCGGATATTGTAAAGTGCTCCACTTTGAAAATGATATCCCTTTAATGTTAGAAGAACGCTACGTGAACCATGCTATTGCACCTGAATTTGTAAAACAAAAATACGGCGATACGGAAACACCAAGCGGCTATTTACAACGCCATTTTCCTGTCAGTGAAATGGAACATACCATTGAAGCGGCACTTGCGACAAAATCAATTGCACAATCGTTATCAGTAAAAGAAAATTCCCCTTGTTTACAGCTCAGTCGACGCACTTGGACTGGCAATACATTAATTAGCTACGTCAACATGACCTCTGCAGGCTCTCGTTATAAATTAAAATTACATACCCGTATTGATAATAATCTATAAAAAAATGGGGCAATAATGCCCCAAAACGACTGATAAAAATAAAAAAACATCAAGCACATCTACATCACAAACAATAATTTCCCCCTTACATTCCTTGGTAAATTGGCCCCTCTCCCCCTTGTGGTGCAGTCCAAGTTATATTTTGTAATGGGTCTTTAATATCGCAAGCCTTACAATGTAGGCAGTTTTGCGCATTAATTTGCAGTTTTTCTTGGTTAATTTCCCCCAAGACTTCATATACACCTGCGGGGCAATAACGCGTTTCTGGAGCCGCATATTTAGCTAAATTAATTTGGATTGGCACTGTGATATCCGCCAATTTTAAATGGCAAGGCTGGTCTTCTTCATGGTTAGTATTTGATAAAAATACAGATGAAGCCTTATCAAAAGTCAGCACACCATCCGGTTTTGGATATATTATTGGTTGAAATTTACTCGCTTCTTTTATATTTTCATGATCAGCTTGCTTGAGCTTCAGTGTCCAAGGGCTTTTCCCCTTCAACAGTAGCTGTTCAGCCCCAAATAACATTGAGCCAATAACTAACCCTTTTTTCATATATGGCTTAAAATTGCGTGTTTGATAAAGTTCTTGATATAGCCAACTATCCTCAAATAGCTGGCGAAATAATGATTTAAATCGCGAATAATCTACCGTTTCATGATGTAAAGAACCAAACAATGCCTCAGCTGCTAATGACCCACTTTTAACTGCACAATGAGTTCCTTTTATGCGTGCAGCATTTAAAAAGCCTGCATCATCACCAATTAATGCACCACCAGGAAAACTTAGCTCAGGTAATGCAGCAAGGCCTCCTGCTACCATACTTCTTGCTCCGTAGCTAATCCGTTTACCACCAGACAAAAAACCACTAAAAGCAGGATGCGTTTTTAAACGCTGAAACTCTTCAAAGGGAGATAAATATGGGTTTTCATAATTCAGACCAACAACTAACCCAACAGCCACGAGATCTTCACCGTAATGGTAAGCAAAACCACCTCCATAAGTGTGATTATCTAATGGCCACCCTACTGAATGGATCACAACCCCTGGCTGATGCTGTTCTTTTGGGATCTGCCAAATTTCTTTGATCCCTAACCCATAAGTTTGCTTACCGCTGTTTGCAGCTAAATCAAAACGTTCAATTAATTGCTTACCTAGTTGCCCCCGACACCCTTCGGCAAAAAAGGTCATTTTAGCAACTAAATTCATCCCAGCTTGGTACATCGCGGTGGGCGAGCCAGCTTTATCTAATCCCATATCCCCTGTCGTCACGCCAATCACGCTTCCTGCGTCATCAAATAGCACCTCAGTAGCCGCAAACCCAGCGAAAACATCTACACCTAACGCCTCTGCTTCAACCGCCAAAGCCGCGCTAATTTGACCTAGACTCCCAATTAAATTGCCATTATTTTTTAAACTACTTGGTAATAAAGATAACGGTAACTGATTGAATTTATTTTCTTTTAGCCATAAAAAACGGTCTTGGGTTACTGCAGTTAAAGGGGCTGTTACCTTTTGCTGCCAATCTGGTAGTAATTCATCTAAAGCGCGAGGGTCAATTACGGCTCCTGATAAAATATGCGCCCCTATTTCTACCCCTTTATCAATTAAACAAACGGAGAGCTCAGCCCCTTTTTCTGCGGCTAGCTGTTTTAAACGAATTGCTGCCGATAACCCTGCAGGCCCACCACCGACAATCAGGACATCGAACTCCATCGATTCCCGCTCGGGAGCCTCGTTTATATTCTCAATGTTGTCGATAGCCATATGCCCTCTCTTACGCCAATGCTTTATCAAATTCAGGTAAGATCTCAAATAGATCGCCAACAATGCCATAATCCGCCACTTGGAAAATAGGCGCGTCAGGATCGCTATTAATGGCGACGATCACTTTACTTTCTTTCATACCTGCAACATGTTGAATTGCGCCAGAAATTCCAACTGCGATATACAAATCGGGCGCCACAATTTTCCCTGTTTGCCCAACCTGATAATCGTTAGGAACATAACCGGCATCGACTGCCGCGCGCGAAGCCCCTACTGCGGCACCCAGTTTGTCAGCAATGGTTTCTAATAAAGCAAAATTCTCACCAGAACTTAAACCGCGACCACCAGAAATCACGACTTTAGCGGAACTCAATTCTGCACGGCTTACTTGCGTTAACGATTGGCTCTTTAATAGTGCTCGCTGGGGGAGTTGTGCAAGGGTAACATTTTCAATTTGAGCGCTATTTTGCGTTTCTTTTGCGCCAGAAAATGCAGAGCTTCGCACGGTGATCACGACTTGTTGACCATTATTCTGCACTGTTGCCAATGCATTCCCCGCATAAATAGGACGAATGAATGTTTGTGAGTCAATGACTTGAGTAATATCTGAAATTTGAGCAACACCTAGTGTTGCGGCGACACGCGGAGCAATATTTTTCCCAAATGTTGTCGCAGGAAACAACAAATGTGTATAGCCTTTAGCAACCGCAACAATCGCACTGGTGATTGGCTCAGCTAATTGCCCTTCAAGCTCATCAGATTGAATTTCTAGAACTTTATTAACACCTTTGATGCTCGCAGCTAATTGAGCAACTGAAGCTGTCTGGCTCCCAGCAACGAATAAGTGTAGTTCACCACCAGCAGCAAGAATTTCATGAGCAGCGGTAATATTATGATAAGTTGATGATTTTATTGTTTGATTATCATGTTCGACAATCACTAACACTGATGTTTGGCTCATATTCATTTCCCTCTGTTAAATCACTTCTTTCGCTTGCAGTTCACTGACTAATGCGGTTGCACTACTTAGTAATGTACATTGCCCAACACGCTTTTTCGGCTCACTGACCTTGAGCGTTTTAACTTGCCCCAATGGTGAAAAATTCATATCAGCAATATCAATGATATCTAGAGGTTTTTTCTTTGCTTTCATAATATTAGGTAAAGTTGCATAGCGAGGTTCATTTAACCGTAAGTCTGTTGTCACGACTGCTGGCAATGGCATTTCTAACGTTTCTAACCCCCCATCAATTTCCCGTGTCACTTGCAGTGTTCCACCGTCGATTTTAATTTGTGAAGCAAATGTCGCTTGTGGGTAATCTAATAATGCCGATAACATTTGACCTGTTTGGTTACAGTCATCATCAATTGCCTGTTTACCTAACAAAATCAGGTCAGCATGTTCTTTATCGACAATTTGTTGTAGTAAGCGAGCAATATCCAACGGCTCTAACGCTAACTCAGCGGGTCGCTGAATTAAAATGGCGCGGTCGGCACCAATTGCCATCGCACTACGCAGCGTTTCTTGGTAACTAATATCCCCCACAGAAACAGCGATCACTTCAGTCGCTTTGCCGGATTCTTTTAAACGTACTGCTTCTTCTACAGCAATTTCATCAAATGGGTTAATTGCCATTTTGACATTAGCCAATTCCACCCCAGAGCCATCAGCTTTAACTCTCACTTTAACGTTATGGTCAATCACTCGCTTCACTGCGACTAAAATTTTCATCGTAACTCCTATCCAATTCTTCAACGATTGGCTTATATAAAGAGGATTCAAAATCGTTTTTAGGTTGAGAGAAGCCCTAGCAGTGAAAAATTCACTACTATTGGCTTTCTCAATTATCTTTTAAATAAATCTGTTAATAATTAAATAAGGGGTATTTCACATTATTTTGTTGTAGGTAATATCAATTTATCAGCAACAGACATTGGCCATTTTTTTATCGCGATATAATAAATAATACTGGTTGCAACTAAACCGACAATCCATGAAATATCAACACCACCCAGTTTTTCAACTAAAGGACCGGTATAGAAACCTGTTGAAATAAAAGGTAATTGGATCAATACCCCAACAACATAGGTCACGATCCCTACTTTATTCCAGCGACCATAACGGCCATCAGGGTTTGCAAGTTCAGGTACATCGTAGCGACCTTTTGTCACCCAATAATAATCCACTAGGTTTATCGCACTCCAAGGAGTGAAAAATGCCAGTAAAAATAATAAGAAAGAAGAGAACAGTTTTAGAAAAGAATGTTGCCCTGCCAACCCTAAAGCTGTCGAAAAACTCACCATCAGAATAATGAAAAATAACCGCTGCCCACGAGAAATTTGGCTTTTACCACGGAAGCCACACCAAATCGCAGCCATCGACATAAAACTACCGTAAGCATTTAGAGCCGTTATTGTGACCTTACCAAAGAAAATACTGATATATAACAACGCCGCAATTAACCCTGTACTACCTAAGCCCACAATATAAGCAACTTCATTACCCGCAAATTTATTCCCTGCAAGGGCCGCCGCAAATACACCTAAAATCATAGAGGCTTGCGTACCAATAACAGTCCCTGCACCTACTGCCATAAATGCTTTAATTGTTGGCGTTTTTGTCGGTAAATAACGCGAGTAGTCCGCAACATAAGGGCCAAATGCAATTTGCCAAGATGCTGATAATGACATGGCTAATAAAAAGTGCGTCCAATCAAAATGACGATTTTCCAGTAATACCGAAACATCATTCATATAAAACAGACGGAAAAATAGATAAAAGAACGTAATCACTCCAATCACGCTCGCTGCTTTTCCGAGAATATGAATAATTCGGTAGCCACAAATGGTGATCCCAATAATCACGGCACCAAATATTAAAATCCCCATCCAGTCACTTACATGCATAAGCTGACCAACCGCTTGCCCCGCTAATACCGTGCCACTGGCAGAGAACCCAACATACATCATGCATACTAATAAAATAGGGATAACGGCACCGTATACCCCAAACTGCACACGGCTAGAAATCATTTGTGGTAACCCCAGCTTTGGCCCTTGCACTGCATGCAAAGCCATTACTGAACCACCTAGCAATTGGCCAATAAATAAGCCGATTAATGACCAGAACACGTCCCCACCAAGTACTACAGCTAATGCACCGGTTACAATTGCTGTTATCTGCAAATTAGAACCGAACCAAAGTGTAAATTGACTCGATAAGGTGCCATGGCGTTCAGACTCAGGAATGTAATCGATGGAACGAGCTTCGATTAGTGGTACATTCTCCTGCCGACTTTTTTGCCCTGTCGCGATGTCGTTTGATACTGTCATGGTAACTCCTCTTTAAGCAAGGCTGGCCTAAAGAATGAACCAATTAATCGTAATGAACCCGCAATAACTACAATCGTAAGGTACAGTTATTAACCATTACGCTGGATGATGTTTTATCTATTATTCATCCACAGTAACTAATTGAAATACATTCTTAAACCTGATTGTTGTTGTGTTTTAATTCCATGATCCTGTTGTCAGGTAGTGCTCCTATGCTGCCTTATGAACGAGTAGCCGCCTGTCCCGCCTACTCGCTCATTATTTTTAAAATGAATTAAATCGCATCTAAAACCGCACGAGAAATAATGATCTTTTGGATCTCCGAAGTACCTTCAAAAATCCGTAAAATTCGTGCATCACGTACATAACGTTCTAATGGAAGGTCACGAATATAACCATACCCACCATGAAGCTGTAATGCAGCATCAGTCACGAAACCAGCACATTCAGCAGCAAATAATTTTGCTGTGGCTGACTGCAAGCTAAAGCGCTCTCCTGAATCACGTAACTCAGCGGCGCGCCATGTCAACATACGTGCGGCTTCAAGTTGCGTGTGCATATCGGCGATACGCCATTGTGTCCCTTGGTATGCAGCTAATGGTTTTTTACCAATTTGACGTTCTTTGACCCAACCTAAAGCACTTTCCATCGCTGCCCGAGCAATACCGAGCGAGGTTGCTGCCACTTCGACACGGCCTTTATCTAGTACTTCCATTGCCGTATGGAACCCTTTATTTTCCTCACCTAATAAGGCAGATTCAGGTAGCCAACAATTTAAAGCTAATTCATAAATCGTACTGCCACGTAGCCCCATGGTTTTCTCTGGCTGTGAAAAGGCTACGCCTTCTGTGCCTTTTGGGATCATAAAAGCGCTGATCCCGCGGGCTCCTGCCTCAACATCTGTTTTGGCATACAACACGATAAAATCGGCTTCTTTAGCATTGGTAATATAGTGTTTGTTACCTCGGATACGCCAGCCGCTGTTTTCACGTGTAGCGACTGTTCGCATATCGGCTGGGTTAGAGCCAGCAGCTGGTTCTGTTAAACCGAATGCTCCTAACATTTCACCTGTTGCCGCTTTCGGTAGCCAATATGCTTTTTGTTCTTCCGTTCCCCCCACTAAAATTGAATCTGTTGCTAGGAAATGGGCTGTTAATGCAGATGAGGTAGATGCACAAGCTGCCGCCACAGCCTCAACAACCCTACTCATCGCAATACTACCAATACCAAAACCACCATACTGTTCAGGTAAATTAATCCCCCAGCACCCCATTTCTCCCAACGCTTGTAGACTTTCAGCACAGAACGTTTCGGTTTCATCATAGCGTTGTGCATTAGGTTGCAAAATGTCGTGACATACTTTTTCTACTGCATCAACAATTGCCTGTTCAGTTTCATTAATTTCAAAGCTCATAACATTGTCTCCGCATTTTTAGTTGTTGTTTTCGCTGGCTTATAAATAGCATTTGCCTCACCTAATACAGGGGCTCGTAATGTTGAATGTGGCTTATTACCATTGAAAAAAACGGGCTGAGAAATCAACGGGGTACCACCATCATTTAAATAAGTGAGTACTTGACGTACTTGTGCATGCTCGCTCTGTGTTGCTTGCTGTAAATCATGGATTGGTGAAGCCGGTACCCCTGCGTTTAACAATAAATCACACACTTCTTCAACGGTTTTTTGGCAAGTCCAGCTTTCGATCTCTTTTCTTAAATCCGCTTGGTGTTGCGTTCTGGTGGGGTCATCAAAATAGCGGGGGTCCTGACAAAGCTCAGTTTTCCCCATGCACTCGCAAAAACGTTGAAATAGTTTTTCACTGGCAATCGCTATTACCACTAAACCATCTTTTGCATGGTAAGTATCAAATGGCGTAGAAACAGGATGGCGATTCCCAACTAAACTTGGTGCTTTATTATGAGCAAATAAGTTTGAAAGCCCGGTTAATTGCATACTCAGTAACACATCAACCATAGCAACATCAATGTATTGTGCCGCCTCATTGTGTCGTTCTCGGGCAAATAACGCGCTGCTGATCGCCCATGAAGCAAACATACCAGCACAGACATCTCCGATAGATTCGCCACTACGCGTTGGCCCCGTTTCAGGGAACCCTGTGACACTCATTAAACCTGACATCGCTTGTGCCACAATGTCATACGCAGGGTAACTTGCTAATGGGCTGTTTTGACCAAACCCTGAAATACTGGCATAGATTAATTTAGGGTTATGATTTTTTAAGCTATCAAAATCAATACCGAGCCTTTTAGTTACACCGGGGCGGAAGTTTTCAACAACAACATCGCTTTCTTTAACTAATCGAAAAAGAATAGCGCGGTCTTCATCCGCTTTAAGATCCAGCTCAATGCTACGTTTCCCACGATTAATTAAGCCGTAATAAACGCTTTCACCATCAATAAAAGGCCCTAAATGGCGGCTATCATCACCATGATTAGGCACTTCAATTTTAATGACTTCAGCACCAAGATCAGCCATCATACCGGTGCAATAAGGACCCGCTAATACACGGCTTAAATCGATCACTTTGATCCCTGCCAGTGGCCCTTGTTTTTTCTGAATTGATGCAGCATTCATACTGAATTCCTTATTATTCCAGAATGTTGCCGGCTCAACAGTCGCCGGCAAACAACATTACTTAACCATTGGCAAATTAAGCCCTTGCTGTTTGGCGCAGTTAATTGCAATGTCATAACCTGCATCCGCATGGCGCATAACCCCCGTTGCTGGGTCATTATGTAAGACACGAGCTAAACGCTTATCGGCAGCATCTGTTCCATCACAGACAATGACTACGCCTGAATGCTGAGAAAAGCCCATACCCACACCACCACCATGGTGTAAGCTAACCCATGTAGCGCCTCCCGCAGTATTTAATAATGCGTTCAATAGCGGCCAGTCAGAAACGGCATCAGAACCATCTTTCATTGATTCTGTTTCACGGTGCGGGCTTGCCACTGAACCTGAATCTAAATGATCACGCCCAATCACAATAGGTCCTTTTAATTCGCCACTTTTCACCATTTCATTAAAAGCTCGGCCTAACCTTTCTCTATCTTTTAACCCTACCCAACAGATGCGTGCTGGCAGACCTTGAAAAGCAATGCGCTCACGGGCCATGTCTAGCCAATTATGTAAGTGCTTGTCGTCAGGCAATAACTCTTTGACTTTTTGATCGGTTTTATAAATATCTTCGGGGTCTCCCGATAAAGCGACCCAACGGAATGGACCGATCCCTTCACAAAATAATGGTCGAATATAAGCAGGAACAAACCCAGGAAAATCAAAGGCATTACTGATACCTTCATCCTTAGCCATTTGTCGAATATTGTTTCCATAGTCAAAAGCAGCAGAGCCACGTTTTTGCATTGTCAACATGGCATCCACTTGAACCGCCATACTTTTCTTAGCAGCTTTCGTGACCTCAGTTGGAGCGGTTTCTTGTTTTTCTCGCCATTGATTTAATGACCAGCCTTGAGGTAAATAGCCATGAACAGGGTCATGAGCACTCGTTTGGTCAGTCACAGAATCAGGGGTTATATTGCGCTTGACTAACTCACTGTAAATATCTGCGGCGTTACCTAATAGCCCCACAGATACCGGCTTACCTGTCGCTTTTGCTTCTTCAATGTATTGCAATGCTTCATCGAGTGAAGTGGCTTTTTTATCCACATAACGGGTTCTTAAACGGAAGTCGATACGGCTTTCATCACATTCAACCGCAATCATGCTAAAACCAGCCATCGTCGCGGCTAAAGGTTGCGCTCCTCCCATTCCACCGAGCCCTCCCGTTAAAATCCAACGACCCGCAGCATTGCCATCAAAATGTTGTTTTGCAAGTGAAACAAAAGTCTCATAGGTACCTTGAACTATCCCCTGAGAACCAATATAGATCCATGAACCCGCGGTCATCTGCCCATACATCATCAAACCTTTGCGATCTAACTCATTAAAGTGCTCCCAATTCGCCCAATGTGGAACAATATTTGAGTTGGCAATTAGTACACGTGGAGCATCTGGATGAGTAGGAAATACTCCGACAGGTTTACCTGACTGAACTAACAAGGTTTGGTCGTCTTCCAATGTTTTTAATACTTCTAAAATTTTGTCATAACATTCCCAATCACGGGCTGCACGACCGATACCACCATAAACCACTAAGCTTTGAGGGTGCTCAGCAACATCGGGGTCTAAATTATTTTGGATCATCCGGTACGCGGCTTCAGTCAGCCAGCTTTTACAGGCTTTTTCACTGCCTCGTGGAGCGCGGATCACTCGAGTTAAGTCTGTACGGTTTTGCATGGTTGTATCCCCTATCATCCATTTTCAATTAACTTTAAATTAACAATTTTCTACGGTGATAATCTACGAGATACCTTGTTAGCGACAATTCACCTTTATTTTCAGGTCAGTTAACTGATTTAAAATCAATACATTAAATCAATATCAACGTGCTCGAGACTATCTATTCATTGAAATCATTTATCTTGCATTCAAATATATATACATTTAATTCACAAAGTATATACATTTAAATTTGAATTTTTATACGAACAGTGGAAAAAGGGGAGTCAGAAAAGTTATACAACAACAAGTAGCTCTCTGTTTCTATGGAAAAAGTTGTATATACATTTAATTTTATACATAGAAACAAGCAAATAGCTGAAATGGGAGATACTTCACATTCCGTAAAAATAGAAAAATGAACAGATAACACGGCTAGAACTCACTCTAATGAGATAAGCTCTTCACAAAACAGGTCACTTATAAAAGATAAATACCAAATTAATAGTTATCTATTTTTGCAATACATTAAATTTAGGGTGGGATAATCTACCCTAAATTTAAATATATTACTAAGTGACCCTTTATGACTAAAATTACTAAGAATATTGTCTATTCCCCCGAAAATACTCACTGTATAAAAAATAACAGCTCGAATAAAAAATCACTCCCAAGTTCTATTCACAGAATTAAAATAGCGTTAGGATCAATTTTAGAATCATTCAGGTTATCAATAATAAATAAAAGAAAACAGACATTAAATAATAAAAGTAAAATAATTTCCCTTAAGCAACACTTTCAGAATCTTAGTAAATATAAAAAAGAAATTATTCATGATAAAAATTCAACTTCAATTATATTAAAAACTAAAATAGAAAGATTTACTCCAAATAGTGATGATAAAACGACATCTACCGCTCTGGGTCACATTCTTGAATCTGATGGATTTACTTTTGATAGGGAACTATCTGATAAATTCAACAAAGATTTCAATAGAATGAATGTTTATTTACACACCCCATATCGCCAAGAAAACACAGTAAATATTAAAGATGCAAGAGTTCTTACTGCAAAATTCGGTTCAAAAAACGCACAAATAATATCACAAATCACTCATCAAGGCTTTCTTGCCGACCCGCTCACTCGTTTACATAAAATAAACAAAGATGATAATTATATTATAGGAAATAACGCTATAGATACAATCCAAAATGATGAATCAATTGATGATATGAGAACTAGTTTTACGATTAAAGAAACAGAAAATGGCGATTGTATCATTACGGCTAATAAAAAATTTAAATATATAAATGTAACTACTAGTTTTGGTCGTGAATTGCCAAACTTATTAATCTCAGTCGAAAGAAAAACCTATTTAACTAAACGTGACGACGGCACACTTGAATTAATGAATAATAATAATGGTGTTTTAAAACATATTAATGATAATAAAGATAAGCTTAAAATTACTATTATAAAAAAATAATACAGAAAGCATTGGTATTAAATACTTCGAGCTATTGCACTCCCACAGCCCGAAGTATTTAATATATTCTCACTAACCGCCTAAATAAGCATTTCTGACAGCCTCATTGGCTAACAAGGCTTTTCCACTGTCTTCCAAGACAATACGCCCATTTTCCAGTACATACCCGCGATCAGCGAGTTTCAAAGCTTGATTAGCATTTTGCTCAACAAGGAAAATGGTCATGCCTTCTTCCCGTAGCTGTTGAATCGTATCAAAAATTTGCATAATAATAATCGGAGCCAACCCTAGTGACGGCTCATCGAGTAACAACAATTCAGGCTGACTCATTAAAGCACGCCCTATGGCAAGCATCTGTTGTTCCCCACCTGACATCGTCCCCGAGCGTTGGTTTCGACGTTCATAGAGCCTTGGAAATAGCGTATATACTCGTTCAATACGTTCTTGATACTCTTGGCGATTAGCGAAAAATCCCCCCATGGCGAGGTTTTCTTCTACCGTCATACGAGAAAATACACGCCGCCCTTCTGGCACTAATGCAATATCTTCACGCATAATTTTCGATGTAGGTAATTGAGTAATATCCACACCTCGGTAGATAACTTGGCCTTCAGATGCTCGAGGGTCGCCACACAAGGTGCTTAATAAGGTTGTTTTCCCTGCACCATTAGCACCAATTAGGGTCACAATTTCACCCTTTTGAATATTTAAGCTGATCCCATGCAGTGCTTGTATCTTCCCATAGTGAGTAGAAACTTTTTTAAACTCTAACATCAGTAAGCTTCCCCCAAATAGGCCTTAATCACATCTGGATGTTGGCGAATTTCATTTGGTGTACCATTGGCTAATGGCGTACCTTGATTCACAACATAAATACGGTCTGAAATCCCCATCACTAATTTCATATCATGTTCAATTAATAAGATAGAAACATTATGATGGCTGCGTAATTCAGCAATTAATTCATCTAAGTCGTTAGTTTCTTTAGGGTTAAGTCCTGCTGCGGGTTCGTCTAACATCAAAATTTCAGGGCGAGTCACCATACAGCGTGCGATCTCTAAACGTCGTTGTTGCCCATACGCTAAATTACCTGCTTGCCGATTAGCAAACGGTAATAGGTCAACTCGCTCCAACCATTTTACCGCATTATCAAGAGCTTCTGACTCTGCACGGCGAAAACCTGGAGTCTTTAAAAGACCAGAAAAAATACCACTTTTCAAATGTTGATGTTGCGCAACAAGTAGGTTCTCAATGACAGTCATTTCTTTGAACAACCGCACGTGTTGAAAAGTTCGGATAACCCCTAAACGCGCGATAGCTTGCCCTGATAGGCCTTCAAGGTGTTTATCATGGTATAAGATAGTGCCACTAGTCGGCTTATAAAAGCCAGTTAAGCAGTTAAAAATGGTTGTTTTCCCTGCGCCGTTAGGCCCAATTAAGGACACTATTTCACCCTGATTAATCCCTAGTTCGACATCATTAACCGCAAGTAAGCCACCAAAACGCATGGTTAAGCCACTGACCTGTAATAAAGGGGGAGTTAATTGACTCATGCGCCCTCCCCTTCAGGTACTTTTTTAACCTGCATTTGTCGACGTTTCATTGGTAATAAGCCTTGTGGCCGCCAAATCATCATCAATACCATCAATGCCCCCAATAACAACATGCTGTATTGGTTAAGGTCACGCATCATTTCCCTTGATACAACTAAGATAATAGCGGCTAAAATCACCGATGTTTGCGAGCCCATTCCCCCAAGTACAACAATAGCCAGTACAAATGCAGACTCAACAAAGGTAAATGACTCTGGGCTAATAAACCCTTGTCTTGCGGCAAATAATGTCCCCGCAAACCCCGCAAAAGCGGCACTAATAGTAAAAGCGGTTAATTTAATTCGCGTTGGACTCAAGCCTAGTGAGCGACATGCAATTTCATCTTCACGCAACGCTTCCCACGCACGGCCTAACGGCATTCGAAGCAGCCGATTAATGATAAACAGCGTCAATACAACTAGCAGTAGCGCGACAAAATAGAGAAAAATAATCCGATCACCAGGGCTATAATCTAACCCAAAAAAGTTATGGAATGTGTCCCATCCCTCTTTTGCTGTACGGCTAAACTCAAGACCAAACAATGTAGGTTTAGGTAACTGGCTAATCCCATTCGGCCCACCTGTGATCTCAGTATTATTGAGTAATAAAATACGCACAATTTCCCCAAAACCGAGCGTCACAATCGCAAGATAGTCACCTCTTAATCTCAGAACAGGGAAGCCTAGTAAAAAACCGGCTAATGCCGCGGTTAACCCTGCAATCGGTAAACTTTCCCAGAAACCAAAACCATAGTAATGATTTAATAACCCGAAAGTATAAGCGCCGATCGCATAGAAGCCTGCATAACCTAAAACCAGTAAACCAGAAAGGCCAACAACAACGTTTAACCCCAACCCTAACATCACATAAATTAGTGTTAAAGTCGCAATATCAACACTTCCACGTGAAACTAGAAATGGCCAAATAATTGCAGCAATAATGATTATGACCGCTAAGATTTTCTGTTTTGTTGTGGAACCATCAAAATCAGGAATAGACCAAGCTTTCTTAGGAACGCCTTTCCATACTTTACTTAACGTTGGGCGGACAAGCTGGTACACAAAAATGACGACAATCCCTGCAAGAATCCAATTCCAACGAACAGAATCCCCCATTGTGACAACCAGTTTTGTTCCATCAAGTGTAAGTTGCATCCCCATCATAAATAACGCCAGCACAAAAAAAGTGGCTGAGGCTACAATGGCGTTAATCCAATTTTCTTTTCTCATACTTTTTCGACCTCCGGGCGTCCCAGAATGCCGGTAGGCATGATTAATAACACACCGATTAATAAACCAAATGACACGACATCTTTGTATTCAGTGCTCAAATATGCAGAAGTCATCGCTTCAGCCACACCAAGAATTAAACCACCTAGCATGGCGCCAGGAATACTGCCTATTCCACCTAATACTGCTGCCGTAAAGGCTTTCATCCCAGCCATAAAGCCAATATATGGGTTAATAACACCATAAAATTGCCCTAACAAAACACCGGCTACTGCGGCCATTGCAGCGCCAATAACAAAAGTTAACGAAATGACTCGGTCGGTATTAATGCCAAGTAAACTCGCCATTTTTAAGTCTTCAGCACAAGCGCGACAGGCTCTTCCCATCTTTGAATAACGAATAAATACGGTTAACGCCAGCATCGCTAGCAGTGTTACCACCCATATTGTTAACTGCATTTTCGTAACTGTTGCTGCAAAACCATCACTTTCACCGAGCACCCATTGCCCTGTAATTAGGCTTGGTAACGCTAAGTCCCGTGAACCTTGTGACAAACTGACATAGTTTTGTAGAAAAATAGACATCCCGATCGCCGAGATCAATGCAATTAAACGTTTAGAATGACGTACAGGCCGATAAGCAACACGCTCAATACTCCAACCATAAGCACTGGAAACAACGATCGCGGCAACAAATGCCGCAGCGACTAAGATCCAGCCAACGTCAATCCCAAGCATCATTAAGCCTGCGATCACAATAAAAGAAACATAGCTGCCTATCATATACACTTCGCCATGGGCAAAGTTAATCATACCAATGATGCCGTACACCATGGTATAACCTATAGCGATGAGTGCGTAGGTGCTGCCAAGAGTCAATCCATTAAGGAATTGCTGAATAAAATAAAGAATTTGATCTGACATAAGACTATCCTTTCGAACTGCTTGTCCTATATAGAGAACAGAAGCCGGAAGAAAGTGACTCTCTTCCGGTTCTTATTCACTACTTTGGAACACGACTCGCGACTATTTTACAGAGGTGGAAGTCCCATCTTTGTGCCATTCAAATACACCAAACTCGAAACCTTTCAAGTCCCCGTTTGGCTGCCAGCTTAGCGTTCCCATTACAGTTTCAACTGGATTTGCTTTCAAATCTTTGACTAAATCTTCAGGCTCAACACTACCTGTACGCTCCATTGCCGTAGTTAAACCTTGGATAGCAGCATAAGTTGTCCACACAAATGGCCCTGTTGGATCTTCTTTTTTCGCTTTAATTGCATCAACAATAGGTTGGTTAGTGGCAACTTGGTCATAGCGCTTTGGTAATGTGACTAGCATCCCTTCCGAAGCATCACCAGCGATATTCGATAATGACGAGTTACCAACACCTTCAGGCCCCATAAAACGGATGTTTAGACCAGATTGCTTCGCTTGGCGTAAAATTTGCCCCATTTCTGGGTAATAACCACCGAAGTAAACAAAATCTACGTTTTCTTTTTTCAGCTTCGCCACTAATGCTGAAAAATCTTTGTCACCAGCGGTAACCCCTTCAAACATCACTTCTTTTACACCAGCTTTATTGAGGTTTTCACGAACAGAGCGCGCTAAACCTTCACCATACTGCTGTTTATCGTGTACCACAGCGATACGAGTTGGCTTAACCTCATCTAAAATATATTTAACTGCGGTAGGCCCTTGGTCAGAGTCTAAACCCGTCGTACGCAATACCATTTGGTAACCACGGGTAGTGAGGTCGGCGTTCGTTGCCGCAGGGGTGATCATAATCACGCCTTCATCTTCATAGATATCCGATGCAGGCTGAGTAGAAGAAGAGCACAGATGACCAATAACATGGCGAATACCATCATTGATTACTTTATTGGCAACTGCAACTGCTTGCTTCGGGTCACAAGCGTCATCGTATTCAACTGCAACTAGTGTATTACCATTAATGCCACCTTTTGCATTAATATCTGCAATAGCTTGACGCGCTCCTGTAAATTCCATATCACCATATTGAGCCACTGGCCCTGACATTGCGCCAACAACCGCAATTTTAATTTCCTTTGCCCATCCCGCAGAGCTGAATGCCATCGCGATACAGCCCGCTAATAATGCTTTATTCATATTCTTCATTTTATCGTCCCCGTCTTCATGGTTCTGAGTGTTTGTATTTGATTTGTAGTAGATTATTATGGTTGACAGGTACAATGCCTGATATTTCAAAATACAGCGAATAAGGCTATATATTTCATAACATTAAACAAGATAATTATGCTAAATAGCAAATGGATATGGTAGGTAATTACATTAGATGCAGAATAAAAAACTAATGTGTTTAAGTGGTTTTTATGTAAATACCAGTGTTATATTCTAGTTAAATTTAAATTAATCCGAGCTAAACTCGGAAAATTAAGTCGTACCAAATTTTTCTCTCTAAAACCTAAAAATCAGTTGTAGATCACTCTGGCAGGATCAGTGACTGCAACCCTTACAGGGAAACGGACAAAACATCATGAGACTCACTATTATCCCTTTGGTCATTCCTACTGAACAGCAATACCTAGACTTACATAAAATCTGGCCTGACCAGAGCCAACATGAACTTACTGAAATACTTAAAACTGGGGAACAGTTTTATGCTGCTCGCTTTAATGAAAGGTTACTTGCAGCCGCTAAAGTGAGCGTTGACCATCATCATGCCATTATTCGTGATTTTTGTGTTCGTGAGGCGACTCGTCGCAGAGGTGTTGGCTTATATTTAATGCAAGAAATTTTCCGAGCTCATCCTGATGTAGAACACTGGCAGTTCAATTTCAATCATGTTTTGCCACAAGAAAAACAACACACGCAATTATTTTTAACCGCCTGCGGGTTTAATGCGACAATACAACCAGACGTATGGGAAAAACAGATAGGCTACCTACATGAAGTTAAATAAAATCCATCATGTTGCGATCATCGCCTCAAATTTTGAAGTCAGTAAAGATTTTTACTGCCGTATTTTAGGTTTAAACTTACTAGCACAATACTACCGTGCTGAAAGCCATTCATGGAAAGCAGACTTAGCTTTTGGGGAACATTATCAAATTGAATTATTCAGTTTTATTGATCCACCAGCAAGGTTGAGCTACCCCGAAGCAGCAGGGCTTCGCCACCTTGCTTTTAGTGTTGATAACTTAGATAAATGGGTCGCTTATTTAGCAAAACAAGGGGTGACTTGTGAAGAAATACGGATTGACCCTTACACTCAAAAAAGATTCACGTTTTTTGCTGACCCTGATGGCCTTCCATTAGAGTTGTATAGCGACTAAGAGTAGGTTGTTTGCCTATTTATAAGGCCAGAAATAAAAACAGAATATAAGATGTGATTATCTGCATTTATACTCCATTTTATTGAAGACAAATGCAGATAATTATTTACCGCAGTTTATTTAACAACAAATTACATCTCGTCGTCATCTTCTTCCATGGCTAAACGCAGTTTTTTCATGGCATTTTTTTCTAACTGACGAACACGCTCAGCTGATACACCGTACTTATCAGCCAGTTCTTGCAACGTCGTTTTGTTGTCATCATCAAGCCAGCGTGCCCGAATAATGTCTTGGCTGCGCTCATCTAAGGAATCTAATGCATCAGATAGCCGATCAGTCGCGTGACTTTCCCAGTTATCATCTTCAATGGAACCTGCAAAATCCGATGATTTATCCTGCAAAAATAAGACTGGCGCAATTGGACCGCCGAAATCACCGCTATCGTCGTCATCTGACATATCAAATGCCATATCCTGTGCGGCCATGCGAGATTCCATTTCGCGGACATCTTTCGTGCTTACTCCAAGTTCTTCAGCAACCATATCCACTTCTTCTTGATTAAACCAACCAAGACGCTTTTTATTTTTTCTTAGATTAAAGAATAGCTTACGCTGAGATTTAGTTGTTGCAACTTTTACGATACGCCAATTGCGTAACACATATTCATGAATTTCTGCTTTGATCCAGTGAACCGCAAAGGAAACTAGGCGAACACCAACCTCAGGATTAAAACGACGCACCGCTTTCATCAAGCCGATATTTCCTTCCTGAATTAAATCCGCTTGCGGCAAACCATACCCCGCATAACTACGAGCAACATGAATAACAAAGCGCAAATGCGACAAAATAAGTTGCTTGGCAGCATCCAGATCACCGTGGTAATGCAGCCGTTCAGCAAGTTCCTTTTCTTCCTCAGCGGTAAGCATCGGGTAAGCATTAGCCGCCCTAACATAGGCTTCAATACTTCCTTGTGGAACAAGAGCTAAGGATTGCATATCTTTGGTCATTCAGATCCTCTATAAACAAAATGGAAAACAGATTGGTTTGATGTCGATAACCGTATTGGTTAATCATGAAGTAAACATAGAGTTTAGCAGTTTAACGGCATTAAATAAATTATATACAGGAATTGTCAACAGTAGGTCAATATAAGACAAAACAATCCAGACTAAGTTCACTTTTAAAATAAAGACCTAATAAAATCAAGGGCTAATAAGCATTCATTACCCATAGCCCTCGATAAAAGCCACTAAAAACAATCTATTACTCTGGTGTAAAATGACGTAAATGTTGAAGTGTCGCCAACCATGCTGCAACCCAACCTACCATTGCAGATAATAAGAGGATCAATAATGACTCTTCCCACAATAGCCCTTCAATATTAAATTGAGTCCCAAACACACTTGCGACTTGCGCAACACCAGCCGATAACTGCCAAACCAGTAAGAAGGTCATAATTAAGGAGATTATGGCGCCTAAAGCCCCTAAAAAAAGCCCCCCATTTAAAAATGGCCTCATGATAAAACCATCAGTTGCGCCGATCAACTTCATCACATTGATCGTATCTCGTCGAGCAAAAATATTTAGCCGCACACTGTTACCAATTACAAGGAACAATGACACAATCATTAAAATACCAATCACGGAAGCAATGCTCCCCACCAAATTGGTTAATGATGCTAAACGCGCAAACCAGCTATCATCCATGCGAACTTCTTCAATACCATTCACTTGACTGACCCGGTCTCGAAGTGTGGTCAGTACCGTTGACCCTTCAAAGTCAATTTTTGGCGTTATGATCGCCACCGCAGGCAATGGGTTTTCTTCAAGCATATCAAGTGCGGTACTAAAACCAGACCAGCTACGAAATTCGCTCATTGCTTGGTCCCTTGAAAGGTAATTAACGTTTTCCACACCTTCAAGAGCCTGTAATTGAGTCACCACATTTTGACCACCTTGTTCATCAAGAGATTTATCCAGATAAACTGTGAGTTGTGGTGTTGGATACCACTGTGCTGCTGCTTGTGAGACGTTTTTCCACACAATATAACAAAGGCTTGGTAAAGCGAGTGAAATCGCTATCACCATCACCGTTAAAAAGGTGGCTAAAGGTTGCCTAAGCATATCGGCAAGTGCATTAAGCCACGAATAACGCCATTGCTCACGCCACCCGCCCTTTAGTGCTTTACTTTTCGATTGCATGGTGCGTTCTGGCCTGCCTTTACGGACATTCTTAGCCATGTTGACCTCCAAGCATGCGGCCTTCACTAAGTGTAAGAACACGATAGTTACGACGTTTAATCAATGCAATATCGTGTGTTGCCATTAATACCGTCACGCCAACGCGGTTAAACTCTTCAAATAAACGCATAATACCTTCCGATAGCTCGCCATCAAGGTTACCGGTTGGTTCATCCGCGAGTAACATCGTTGGTTTATTCACCACGGCTCGTGCAATACCCACTCGCTGCTGTTCCCCACCAGATAATTGGATAGGGAAATTTTTCGCTTTATCCAATAACCCAACTTTATCCAATGCAGCAGAAACGCGCCTACGAATATCTTCTGTACTCGCCCCAGAGATAATCAATGGCATCGCTACGTTATCATAAACAGTTCGATCAAATAGCAGGTGGTGATCCTGAAAAATCATGCCGATCTGCCTGCGCAGAAATGGGATCTCCCGATTCTTCAAGCGGCTAATATCGTGACCATTAAACAAAATGTGGCCCGCACTTGGGCGCTCAATGCCACATATTAGTTTAAGTAACGTACTTTTACCTGCGCCTGAGTGGCCTGTTAAAAATGCCATTTCCCCAGGTTGAATATGAAAATCAACCCCTTGGAGAGCTTGGCGGCCACCGCGATAAGCTTTACTAACGTGTTCAAAGCGGATCATCGAAAATTATTCCTCTCGGGCAAATAGAGCCTCGATAAAGTCATCTGCTTTAAATGGACGTAAATCTTCAATACCTTCACCAATACCAATGTAACGAATTGGAATACCAAATTGGTCTGCAATAGAGAAAATTACCCCACCTTTTGCTGTGCCATCGAGCTTAGTCAATGTGATACCAGTCAAACCAACAGCTTCATCAAAAAGTTTGGCCTGACTTACCGCGTTTTGTCCAGTACTCGCATCTAGCGTTAACATAATTTCATGCGGTGCGTTTTCATCCAATTTTTTCATCACGCGAACAATTTTCTTCAGTTCTTCCATTAAGTGTGATTTATTTTGTAAACGCCCTGCAGTATCAGCAATTAAGACATCAGCACCTTTAGCTTGCGCTGATTGAATTGCATCAAAAATAACTGAGGCTGGGTCTGCACCGGTGTGTTGAGCAACCACAGGGATTTTATTACGTTCACCCCACACTTGGAGTTGTTCAACCGCTGCGGCACGGAAAGTATCCCCCGCAGCTAACATGACGCTTTTCCCTTCCGACTGGTATTGACGTGCTAATTTACCAATCGTGGTTGTTTTACCCACTCCATTAACCCCAACCATTAGAATAACATAGGGTTTTTTATCTTCGATCACGAGTGGTTTATCCACTTTCGCTAAAATATCAGACATTTCCTCACGCAATTTGCCATATAAAGCCTCAGCATCTTTCAGGTCTTTACGGCTAGCATGCGCGGTGAGGTTATTAATAATTTTACGAGTGGTATCTACACCAACATCTGCAATTAATAATTGTTCTTCAAGTTCATCAAATAGGTCATCATCAATTTTCTTACCAGAAAATAACCCCAAAAAGCCTGAACCTAAATTTTGACGGGTCTTCAATAACCCTTTCTTTAGCCTAGCAAAGAAACCCTCTTTTTTGGGTTTTTCTTGTTCTGTTGGCGAATTATTTTTTTCTTCTTCTAAACGTAAGCGCTCGGCTTCGGCTTCTTGGCGTTCACGTTCTGCTTGCTCTTCCGCTAACCGTGCCGCTTCGGCTTCTTGGCGTTCACGCTCTGCTTGTTCTTCCGCTAACCGTGCCGCTTCGGCTTCTTGACGTTCACGCTCTGCTTGTTCTTCTGCTAACCGTGCTGCTTCGGCTTCTTGACGTTCACGCTCTGCTTGCTCTTCCGCTAACCGTGCTGCTTCGGCTTCTTGGCGTTCACGCTCTGCTTGCTCTTCTGCTAACCGTGCTGCTTCGGCTTCTTGGCGTTCACGCTCTGCTTGTTCTTCCGCTAACCGTGCTGCTTCGGCTTCTTGACGTTCACGCTCTGCTTGTTCTTCTGCTAACCGTGCTGCTTCGGCTTCTTGACGTTCACGCTCTGCTTGCTCTTCCGCTAACCGTGCTGCTTCGGCTTCTTGGCGTTCACGCTCTGCTTGTTCTTCCGCTAACCGTGCCGCTTCGGCTTCTTGGCGTTCACGTTCTGCTTGTTCTTCCGCTGCTTTAATCGTCGCTAAATCAGCTTGACGCTGTTGTTCTAAAGCCTCTTCTGCAGCCTGAATAGCGGCTAATTCTGCTTGGCGCTGGCGCTCCATTTCGACTTCAGCCACACGCATTGCCTCAGCTTCCAAACGCTCACGCTCCGCCTGCTCTGCTATGAGCCGTACTTCTTCTGCCTTTTGGCGTTCAAGTTCAGCTTGTTCTTGGGCTGCCTGAATCGCCGCTATTTGTGCTTCACGCTCTTTTTCTGCTTGCTCAGTTGCTGTTTCAATTGCAGCTTGCTGTTCCTCATACTGACGCTGAGCTTCATCTTCAGCCGCTTTAATGGCGGCCTGCTCGGCTTGATGTTGTCGTTCTGCTTCTGCGGTTGCGATATCTATTGCAACTTCTTGCTCTTGCGGCTGTTTTTCAGCTTCGTCAGCCGTATTTGTTTGTTGATGGTCTGTTTTCTGAGTATCTTCTTCATTTTTACGACCAAACCCCAACCATGAAAAGAACCCTTTTTTCTTGTCTTTAGCCATTTGCCACTACACTCCTCGCGGTAAAAATATGGCACTCGATAATTAAATCGCGATAAAATTACATCCAGTCTACCATTTCATCGCTCAGCAACACATATCTGAAAGAAAAATCCTGAAAATTTAATCTAAATTTGGGTGTTAAAACTGTGAAAATAAAACGCTATAATTGAAATCCAACCAATAAGGAATAACAACACTGCAACTTATCGTCTGACAGGTATACAATAGTAACAATCAATTTTAAGTACATAAACCAGCTAAGTAGCAATAAATATTATGGCAAAAAAACCACAATCAGCCCCTTTAGGGCAAATTCGAATTATTGGTGGAAAATGGCGAGGCAGAAAACTACCTGTTCGCGATAGTGAAGGCTTACGCCCAACAACAGATAGAATAAAAGAAACCTTATTTAACTGGTTAATGCCTGTTATTCGTGATGCTCGCTGCTTAGATTGCTTTGCAGGAAGCGGGGCTTTAGGCTTTGAGGCTCTTTCTCGCTTTGCCCAGACTGTAACCTTTATTGAGCTTGATAAACAAAACGCACAGCTATTAGCCGAAAATAAAACCCGCTTGCAAGCCGATAATGCCTCTGTTGTCAATAATAATACCCTTAATATACTAAACCAATCAGGGGCCCCTTTTGATGTGGTTTTTATTGACCCACCATTTCGAAAAGGGTTACTTAATGAAACCATTCAATTATTAGAAAAAAACCAATGGTTAGCAGAAGAAAGCTGGGTATACATTGAGTCAGAAGCGGAGTCACCACTTACTGACATTCCAGCGAATTGGCAACTTCACCGCGAAAAAATAGCTGGGCAAGTTGCTTATCGTCTTTTCATCCGAACTTTACTTTAGGGAAAAAAACATGTTTATTAACATTGGACGCCTGCTGATGATTTGTGTTTGGGGCTTTATGGTATTTAACCTTATTCACCCATTCCCTAAGCCACTGAAATACTTTATGGATATTGCAATGGTGTTTATGGTTTTCATGCATGCACTGCAAACTATCTTTCTTAAAGCGACCCTCCCTAAAGGGGAGAAAATCTCAGGTTTAGTTCAACTACGAATTTTCTTTTTTGGGTTTTTTGAAATGCTAGCTATGCAGAAAAAAACCAAAGCCGCGTTGGAAGAAGCAAAGAAAAAACAGTCCGGCCAATAAGGCCCTAGGCTGGCTCAAAACGAACAAACCGCGTACCTTGCATAATAAGTTTACCTTCGCGGCCTAACTCAACGTCTTGGTATTGTTCTTCCGTTACAATAGTTTTGATTATTTCACCACTTGATAGCGTTTTGAAATAAATTTCATAACGAAAAGTTTCTGGAGAGACAACATCTCGCTCTCTAGAACGCATGTTAGGGTAAGGGTAATCTTTTTTATTATCGACTTTAACTAAATAAGTCACAGGCAAAGAGTTATCATTAATTTCATTTTGCTTGCGTTGGTCAAAAAAGCGCTTTGTTGCTAAAACAGCAATGATCGCAAGAACGATAATCAGTAATATTGGCTTATTCATAATGTGAATTTTGTTTAAAAAGTCAGTAACTGTAGTTTATCTTATTTATATAAATAGGACACGTTATCTAAGTAACCTAATCACTGTAGTTTCACTCATTGAACTTATAAGGATATGTGTATGATTAGTTGGCCATTCCTCGCTGTACTCTTTTCCGGTTGGTTGTATGTCGATGCAGCCTATCGAGGACCAGGGTGGCAACGTTGGTTATTTCGCCCTATTACACTGCTACTCTTACTACTCTGGGGGTGGAGTTCTGAGGATTTAAATATTCAAAACTACCTGATTTTAGCAGGCCTATTAGTTTCTCTAGTAGCGGATCTTTCTCGCATGTTATCTAGTGAACGCTTACTAACTTCAGTCGCATTGATGTTCTTGAGTTACCTGATTTATACCATTAGCTTTGGGATGCAATTAAATTTTGGCCTATTCTTACCTTGGCTAGCTGTCCCTCTGATTATTGCAGCCGTTACTCTTGTTTTCATTTGGGGAAAGCTCGAAAATCTACAGGCTATTGTTTTTGCGTCGTTAATCATGTGTATGATTATGGCATGGGTCGCAGGTGACCAGTACTTTGGGCTAGCTCGTGAATATAATTTTTCCATTATGATAGGGGCATCACTACTGTTCTTATCTAACTGTGTTTGGCTAATAGCACATTTCCGTATTCCATTTAAAGCCTCAAAAGCCGTTGTTGCCGCGCTCTATTTTATTGGACAATTCTTCATTGTTCGTGCCATTTATCTGTAACAACAACTCATTCAAGTCTCACGCCAATTGATAAAAAATGCTATTTGAGAATTTTATCAATTGGCACCTCTCTTTTAGTTTGACTCTGGAGTAGACTCCAAAGTGTAAGCTTATCTGCAATGATAGAATATCTTGTTTGATAAGGGGCACTTATGCACACACATACACATAAAGATACCCATGCGCATACGAGCAGTTGCTGCTCAAGCAATAGCAGCTGTTCATCCTCTATTGCGAATAACAGCAAAAAAGTTAGTAATGACTCACATACTCATGAACATAATAATGTGAAGGAATATCCTGACGATGACGAAGAATCTCATCAGCATTCTTCACATCAACACACAAGTCATGACCACCAACACGGCACCAGCTGTGGGCTTAACACACAAACAATTAACGACGTTGAACCAACTCTAGAAGCGAAACAACGCTTTAGTTGGATCATCCGTGGTATGGATTGCCCAAGTTGTGCAAATAAAATTGAAACCGCAGTAAGACAAATTAGTGAAGTTAAACAAGCTAAGGTGTTGTTTGCCACAGAAAAATTAGTTGTTGATGCAAATACTGACATCAGCACGGCAGTACGTTCTACTGTTGAAGCTGCGGGTTATGAATTACTTGAAGTTGGTAATAACAGTGCTGCGTCCCTTGCTCCTCAACAGAGTTTATTGAGTGAAGCTAAACCCGTCATTATCTTAGCCATTTTAATGGCCATTAGTTGGGGGATTGAGTCTTTCAATCCGCAAATTGGTAACATTGCTTTTATTTTAACTACCCTTTTTGGGCTATACCCTATTGCCCGTAAATCGTTACGTTTAATTCGTACAGGCTCCCCCTTTGCTATTGAAACATTAATGACCGTTGCAGCTGTCGGTGCAATATTCATTCAAGCAACTGAAGAAGCCGCGATGGTTATCTTGCTCTTCATGTTAGGTGAAATGCTGGAATCATATTCTGCAGGTAGAGCACGACGCGGTGTTAGCGCATTAATGGCTTTAGTGCCAGAAGATGCGGTCTTAATCAAAGATGGGGAAAAATCCACTATCCCTGTTGCGCAATTACGACCAGGCGACATTATTGAAATAGCCCCAGGTGGTCGTCTACCAACAGATGCTGTTTTGGTTTCGGGTTTTGCTAGCTTCGATGAAAGTGCACTAACAGGGGAGTCCGTTCCGGTTGAACGCAATGTTGGTGAGAAAGTTGCGGCGGGTTGTTTGTCTGTTGATAGAGCTGTTCAAATGGAAGTGGTGTCAGAACAGGGGCAAAATGCTATCGACCGCATTTTACAACTGATCGAGGAAGCAGAAGAACGCCGAGCACCTATAGAACGTTTTATTGACCGCTTTAGTCGTATATACACGCCAATCATTATGTTGATTTCAGCGTTAGTGATTGTCATTCCACCTATTTTCTTTGGTGCATTGTGGGAAACGTGGATATATCGAGGCTTAACATTGCTGTTGATCGGTTGTCCATGTGCTTTAGTCATCTCAACCCCAGCAGCTATAACCTCGGCACTCGCCACTGCAACTCGTCGTGGAGCATTAATTAAAGGTGGTGCAGCACTTGAGCAACTAGGTACTATAACAACAATTGCTTTGGACAAAACAGGTACACTGACAGAAGGTAAGCCTCATGTCACTAACTTAGTGCCAGCAGAAGGCATGACTGAAGGTGAATTAGTGCAAATTACCGCTTCTGTAGAAGTTGGCTCTCACCATCCTCTCGCCAAAGCTGTAGTTAATAAAGCAGAAGAATTATCTTTAACAGTTCTAGAAGCTCAAGAGCGCAAAGCATTAGCAGGGAAAGGGGTTGAAGGTTTCCTTAACAACAAGCATATTCTTGTTAGCGCACCGAATCGCCTTGATATCCCGTTAAATAGTGAGTGGCAAGGTAAAGTTGAAGCCCTAGAGGCCGAAGGGAAAACTGTCGTTGTCACGCTTGAAGATAGCCGTGTCATCGGTTTAACCGCTTTGCAAGATACGCTGCGTAATGATGCAACTGATGCAATGCATATGCTTAAAGCGCTTAATGTGAACGCCGTGATGCTAACCGGTGATAACCCACGCGCTGCTAGTGCAATTGCAAATCAGTTAGGTATGGAATACCGAGCAGGGCTATTGCCAGAAGATAAAGTCACTGCAGTCATGGAGCTTAACCGTAACCATAGTACCATGATGGTCGGCGATGGCATCAATGATGCGCCAGCAATGAAAGCGTCAAGCATTGGGGTGGCTATGGGAAGCGGAACTGATGTGGCTCTTGAAACCGCGGATGCGGCGTTAACCCACAACCGCTTAACCGGATTAGCTGAAATCATTGCGTTATCCCGTGCGACACGAAAAATCATTCGTGAAAACATCGCTATCGCACTTGGGTTAAAAGGTGTTTTCTTAGTAACCAGTTTATTAGGGATCACTGGGCTTTGGGTTGCAGTACTGGCCGACTCAGGTGCAACTGCACTGGTCACTGCAAATGCTGTACGGTTACTTCGAGTAAAATTACCTCAAGTGAAAAAATAGTGTTTCATCAACTAATCAAAGCGCCCTTAGGGGCGTTTTTCTTTTGTAGAAGAAAAAATAACTCTAACCATTACAATATGTTAATTGCCATCTTGACTAAATATTTAGGACTAACTTCACCCCCATTCCATCCCAAACCCCGCTAGAATATCCCCTGAAAATAAGTCATGGTCATCACATTTTGGGAAGGTTAATATGGTAAAAAGTCACAGCTCAACACCTCATGACTCTGCATTTAAAGGCTTTATGTCTAAAATTGAGAACGCTCGTGATTTTTTTGATATTCACCTACCAATGCATATTAAACAGTTATGTAATTTTGATACCTTGGCCATCACCAATTCTTCATTTATTGATAAGCAACTTCGCTCTCGGTTATCAGATGTTTTATACACTGTGGAAACACTACAAGGCGAAGGCTATCTTTATATGCTAGTTGAGCATCAATCAACACCCGATAAATTTATGGGATGGAGGATGATGTATTATGCATTTTCAGCAATGAATCAGCACTTACAACAAGGGCATCGTCATTTACCCTTAGTCGTCCCTATCTTGTTCTACCATGGGAAAGTCACTCCCTACCCGTATTCACAGCCATGGACCCATTGCTTTCCTTGGCCTGACATAGCCAATGATTTATATAGCCAACCATTTCCTGTCGTTGATATTACCGTTATTGATGACAATGAACTGGTGAATCACCGCAAGGTTGCCGTGATGGAATTAGCAATGAAGCATAAAGATTTACGAGAAAATGTTGAGAAAGTGACTACACTATTAGCTCAAGCGATGAACAATAATTATCATAACAATGATGACATTATCACAATTTTCAATTACTTATTTCTTACAATGGATTCACCTCATTTTAAAATTGTTGTCAGTCAACTTATCAATCAAATTGAAAATAACCAAGAGGCAATTATGAACATTGCACAACGCTTAAAAAATCAAGGAATGCAAGAAGGAATTGATATTGGTGTAAACCGAGGAATTGATATTGGTGTAAACCGAGGAATTGACATCGGTACAAATAGAAAACAACATGAAGTTGCCCTTAAAGGCTTAGAACTCGGGACCAGTATTGAACTAATTAGCCAACTCACTGGGTTAAGCTACCAAGAAATATTGGACTTACAGCATACTTCATAAGTTAAATTTCAGTGATATTCTCAATCCCTGCCTTATGGCAGGAATTGGCATACTTAATATTACAACCCGCCCGCCTTTTTACGCAATAAATAACGGTAAGGTGTCGTTTCAGCTTCAACAGCCAATAATTCATGTTCCATAAAGCGGCAAAAACCTGGGATATCGCGGGTTGTTGCAGGGTCGTCAGCAATAATTAACAATGTTTCACCCTCAGCCATATTACGGACTGTTTTACGCACTAACATAACAGGCTCAGGGCAACGTAAGCCAAGTGTGTCAAGGGTTTTGCTCGCATTTGCAAATAAGTCAGACATAAAAACGCTTCTACTCAAAGTAATCAATGAGCCAATTATATAATAAAATTGCTCGCGATGAGTGAACAGTTTTGCTTTTGTTGCGCAACAAGCGTATGATGCGCAATTCCCGATTTAGGGATGTATTTCATGGGTTCCCTCACCCCATTGCGACTAAAAAGGTACAATATGTTTGATTTTACTGTGCGGCAAAAAGCCACCGCCTTAATCTGGCTATCTTTATTTCATGTACTAATTATCACTTCAAGTAATTACCTAGTGCAGTTGCCAATTAATATTTTGGGCTTCCATACCACTTGGGGTGCATTTACTTTTCCATTTATTTTTCTTGCTACAGACCTAACCGTTCGTATTTATGGCGCACCACTTGCCCGTAGAATTATTACTGCTGTAATGTTACCTGCATTACTGATTTCATACGTTATTTCAGCGTTATTTTTCCAAGGTGAATGGCAAGGTTTTGCATCTTTATTTGAATTTAACTTATTCGTTGCGCGTATTGCTGCAGCAAGCTTTATGGCTTATGTCCTTGGGCAAATATTAGATGTTGGTGTATTCAACCGGTTACGGCAAAATGCACGCTGGTATGTAGCGCCTGCTTGTGCCATGTTTTTTGGTAACCTGATTGATACTATTGCATTCTTCTTTATTGCATTTTTCCGCAGTAGCGACCCATTTATGGCCGCAAATTGGGTTGAAATTGCTTTGGTTGATTATGTATTTAAACTACTTATTTGTATGCTGTTTTTCTTACCTGCTTATGGGGTTCTGTTAAACCTAATCTTAAAGTACTTCTTTAATAATGCAGATAAAAAGCAATTAATTCGTCAACATTGAAAATAAAAAAGGAGATAGCTAAATGCTATCTCCAAAAGGGTTAAACTGAGCTAAAACAAAGAATAACACCCCTACAATTCAATAAATTCCGTGAATATTCCGTATAATTTTTAATTATTGAATATTCTCAATATTTCAATTCACAGTTAAATCACCAACGAAGCCAACACCACACAAGCCTCATTCCTCTTAATTCTCTAAATAATTCGTGTTGTGGCTAGGCGGCAAATGAGCGAAACCCTAGGGGCATACACAAGTATATGACTAGGGGTCGCGAATGAAGCTAACAACGCCACAGCGCGAAGTATGACGAGAATTTTATAATGCGCGTGCTAAGAGCGAAATAGGATGCTCACACTTTTTGCTTGTCGACATTTCAATCTGCCATTTACATGTTTCACAGTCAGTGATCACCATATCGACACCACTGTCTTCAATTTGGCGGAACAGGCCTGCCCCAATACCTTGAGAAACTTCATAGTTTTCTTTTTTAAAACCATAAGTCCCAGCAATACCGCAACACTGTGAATCCAGTACAATCAACTCAACACCGGGTACTCGTTTAATCAGCTCTAATGTGTAGGAAGTCCAGCCCATTTTTTCCATATGACAAGGTGTATGATAGGCTACTTTTAATGGGGTATGTTTCAACTTAAGTTCACGCCCCTCTTCCAGTAGGCGATAAATATAGCGTGTTGCCAGCTCAATATTGTCACGCATCTTAGAAGTATCAACATCAAGAACATGGGTATATTCATCGCGAATAGTAAACGTACAGGTGGAGGATGTTGCAACGACTGGAATATGCTTTTCAAGGATAGTTTCTTGCAATGATTCCAAATTCACATTAGCTTGGCGTTTCGCTTGTTTCATAAAGCCATTAGCAATCAATGCGACACCGCAGCATTTTTCACGTTTAAGAAGCTGTACCCCAATGTTCATACCATTAAACACTTTAATCAGGTCTTTACCTAATTGAGGATGGTTGTAATTTACATAGCAACCATGAAAAAATGCCACCTGTTCTTCAAATTTTGCTTGCTCCGCAGCCTGTTTGGAATACCAACGACGGAAAGTCCCAAAAGAGTATTTTGGTAACTCGCGACGATGGTCGATTTTCAATGCCTTATCTAATATTTGGCGTACAGGTTTCAGGCCAGTGATCGTATTCACAACAGGTGCAAATGGCGTTGATAACGACCCCATTAAATCAGTATGGCTGAGGATAGCATCCCGGATTTTCGGTTTTTGCTGGCTATAAGTGTTGCGCGCACGTGCAATAATGTCACCAATTTTAACATCTGAAGGGCAAGCAACCTCACAACGCTTACAGTTAGTACAATATTTCAGCGCTTCATCATAAAGCATTGGGTCTTTTAAGCGTAAACGCTCGCCATCTGGACCTGCTTGTTTTGGCCCTGGGTACAATGGATTAACTTTTGCAACAGGGCAATAAGTAGTACACACCGTGCATTTAATACAGCTTTCAAAGCTCGTATCGAGAATACTCATTGTGCCACCTCCGCCTGCATGGCTTCATTTTTACTTATTTCTCCAATAATTTCATTTGCAGCAAATAATGCGCTAATCATTGAAACCCCAGCGCCACATCCTTGGGTTAGTGGATCAAAAACACCTAATACAGCACCAGCAACATAAAGGTTGTTAATGGTTACGCCCCCTTTTTGAGCGCGCAATTTACCATCTGTTTTTACACCAAAGGCCATATATGGCTGAGAGGCAAAAAACTGTTTATTTGTCCATTTGGCACGTTCAGAAATATCACACAAATCTAATTCCATAAGTGGCTCATAAACGCGGTCAAACTCAGCTACCAAGCCATTATTAAAAAAGCTGCCGGTGGCTAAAACAAAGTGTTTTGCCTTTAAAGATATATCGCCGTGATTGCGTGTTTGAATAGATTCAACTCTTCCATTAATACAATTCACTGACGTTACCTTGTCCCCAGGCATAACGATACCGCCTTGACGACGAAATTGACGTAATAAGCATTCATGCAAGCGAATCCCCAACAAGGATGGTGGCAATGTTGGCAATAAATACAGGGGCTTACCTAACCTTCTTTGTAGCTCTAATACTGGTTCCTCACTATCAAGACCTATGCAAGCGGGCAAAAATACGGCTTCCGCATCAACAACTAAAGGCGAAATCTCCTCAATAATTTGCGTCATATTTTCGGTTCTATCTAACCAACGAGCAACATTGACGGCTCGAAATTCGCTTGGGTTTTCTCTTAAACGATCCAATAGTGGCAAGTGCACATAATGAGCGCTTGCTGATAGCCCTTCACGCTGCAATTCATCAGCCACCATCTGTGGTTGAAAATCCAAAAAACCTTCAATCCCCACAACCGCAATTTTGCCTATATCCATTTTTTGATGTAAAGAAGCTGTAGGAACAACCTCAGGGCTTAACCACGTCATACGTTTATGACCCAATGGTGTGATGCGATAATGATTTTCTTCACAAGAGCCTTTTAAACGAATACCAGTTTGTTGCAGGATAGACTCTGCCATTTGCGCTAATACAGCAACTTGCGCCTCCCCTATCAGACTATAAGGGTGTGTTGGCGCTTGTGCTTTCAGTGCGCTTAACATCGATAAGGGTTTTTCAGCGACTTGTCCATCAGGTAAATGGGTTAATAAATCGAGTGAACCGGAGGAAAAATGTAAGGCATTTTGCCCTGCGCTCACAATGGCGCATGACAAACCTGATTGAGTGAGGCGAATACCACAAAGTAACCCAGCAAGGCCTCCCCCCATAACAACAGCATCATATTTCATTATCCGCCTCCTCCTTCTGAGGTGCTTTAGCCAGCGTTGCCTCATTCATACCGCACAAACCGTGATAAACCCAACTGGTAAACTCGCTTTCACGTAATGCATCACCCCACGCAATTGGACGAATGCCTTTCCAACGTTCATTTAAGAAATGACCTAACTGTTGCTCAGTTTCATGGGGCGTTGTGACATTAAAGCGATTTAACAGCCCTGCGGCACGACAGGCGCATAATTCTCCTTGGCAAGTTCCCATTCCCACACGAGTACGGCGTCGTAAATCAAGTAGATTATTTACTGTTAGTGAATTAACAGCATAACGAACTTCGCCAGCAGTCACCGCCTCACATTCACAAACTAAACTTTTATCTAACCTATCAGTGCTTAAAATCGCAGAAGCACGATCTCCATGACGATAAACTGCAGAGCCGCGAATAGGAGCTGGAATTGAAACAACATTGCGTAATGCTTCTTCCGCGCTATGTTGTGAGCCTGGAAGCGCCGCTTCAGCAGTCGTACACTTCTCATTATGACCTAACTTTTCACAAACCTTATCGGTAGCCCATTCAGCCATCAACCGATAAGTCATTAATTTACCGCCAGTAATAGTGATAAACCCTTCCAAGCCATCACGTTTTGCATGGTCTAACAATACGATCCCTCGGCTTACATTACGCCCTGAAGGGTCATCATCACTAGCAACTAATGGGCGAACGCCTGCATAAGCACGCAAAATGCGCGTTTTCGCCAGTGCGGGGGATAACATAGAGCCTTCGCGGATCAAAATATCCACTTCTTCAGGCGTGACATACATGTTATCAATTTGGTCATATTCAATATGAGTTGAGGTGGTGCCGATCAAGGAAATAGTATCACCAGGCACAAGAATATCGGCGTCCGCAGGCTTGCGGCAACGGTTTATTACCATATTGTTTAATCGATGACCTAAAATCAATAAAGCCCCTTTTGCGGGGAACATTTTAATTTTTAGATCGCCATATTCTGCAATTTTTTGCCCCCAAATTCCCCCCGCATTAACAACAATTTCCGCATAAATATCGTATTGTTTTTTTGCTTGATGGTCATAAACGGTAACACCGCGCACAGTATCCCCGTTACGAATGAGGCCAATAACCTCATGATAAGTTAATACCTTAGCGCCATGCTCTCTAGCATCAAGCATATTCGCTGCGGTTAAACGAAATGGGTCAACAGTTCCATCTGGTACACGAACTGCCCCAATAAGCTGAGGGTTAACTGAAGGTTCAAGACGGATGGCTTGAGCAGGGTCAATTGCTGTTGCATCGATTCCGGCTGCTTGGCAGGCTGTAATAAACTTTTGCTGATAGTCTAAACTATCCTCAGGTAACGTAATGAACAAACCATCTGTGCGCTCAATACAATGATGCGCAATGCGTTTCAATATTTTGTTTTCTTCAATACATTCTTTAGCTGATTCACTGTCCGTTACTGCATAACGTGCACCGCTATGTAGTAAACCGTGGTTACGTCCTGTCGCCCCCGTTGCAATATCATGCCGCTCAAGTAAAACCGTTCTTAGACCTCGGCGAGCGCAGTCACGAGCGACTCCTGCACCTGTTGCGCCACCACCAATTATGATGACATCCGTTTCAGTCACAGATGAGCCATTCATGTCGCATTCCTCACATTAATAAACATTTCTATAATCAGTACAAGTATAGATTCTATTTTTATAATCTATTACTAAATATAGACCAGAAATGCGACCAATGTTTGATAAGGAACAAAAACGAAAGTGATTGGTACATTTTTAGCGTTGAAAACAACAAATACGTGATGTAAATCACAAAATAATTAACAATTATGGTTCCATTCTATTCACAAATGTCATTTACTATGCAACTTCATAAACAAAATCAATAATTGTGCGTTGGATTACAGATAAATTGTTTTCTAACGACTACAATTTAGAGCAATTAAGAAAATAAAAACTCTTAAATTACTCGATTATTTTCGTTTTTGTTACTTCACCAATAATAAACACTCAATGATTTTCTTAAAAAGAGAAGGAATGAGTGAATAAATAATTTAGCATGCCATCGGAGGCGTATATGTTAAGCATTTTTAAACCAGCACCTCACATACAGAGGCTGCCAGCTGACAAGATAGACCCTGTCTATCGTAAGCTTCGCTGGCAGATCTTCATGGGTATTTTCTTTGGTTACGCAGCGTATTATCTAGTCCGAAAGAACTTTGCGTTAGCGATGCCATATCTTGTTGAACAGGGGTTTTCAAAAGGTGACCTTGGTTTCGCATTATCCGGTATTTCAATTGCCTACGGCTTTTCTAAATTTATCATGGGGTCATTCTCTGACCGTGCGAACCCGCGCTACTTCTTACCCGCAGGTCTGATCCTAGCCTCTTTAGTCATGTTAGTTATGGGCTTTGTACCATGGGCGACTTCTAGCATCATGGTCATGTTCGTTCTATTGTTCCTTTGTGGTTGGTTCCAAGGTATGGGTTGGCCTCCATGTGGGCGTACAATGGTTCACTGGTGGTCACAAAAAGAACGCGGTGGTATCGTTTCTGTTTGGAACTGTGCCCACAACGTTGGTGGTGGTATCCCGCCATTGCTATTCATGTTAGGTATGGCATGGTTTAACGACTGGAAAGCTGCTCTGTATATGCCTGCATTGGCTGCTATCCTTGTTGCGATTATCGCATTTGCATTAATGCGCGATACACCACAATCTTGTGGTCTTCCACCTATCGAAGAATACAAAAACGACTATCCAACAGACTATAAAGAGTCTGATGAACAAGAGCTAACCGCAAAAGAAATCTTCATGAAGTATGTCTTCCCTAACAAACTGTTATGGATGATTGCGATTGCCAACGTATTTGTTTACTTATTACGTTACGGTGTTTTGGACTGGTCTCCGACTTATCTGCGTGAAGTAAAACACTTCGCTATGGATAAATCTTCATGGGCCTACTTCTTATATGAATACGCAGGTATCCCAGGAACACTTCTGTGTGGTTGGATGTCGGATAAAGTTTTCCGCGGTAACCGTGGTGCAACAGGTGTGTTCTTTATGACCTTAGTAACCATCGCAACTATCGTATTCTGGATGAACCCAGCGGGTAACCCAAATATTGATATGGCCTGTATGTTGGTCATCGGTTTCTTAATTTATGGCCCGGTGATGTTAATTGGTTTACACGCACTTGAACTGGCTCCGAAAAAAGCGGCAGGTACAGCAGCAGGCTTTACTGGCTTGTTCGGTTACCTCGGGGGTTCAGTTGCGGCAAGTGCTATCGTCGGTTATACCGTTGACTTCTTCGGTTGGGACGGTGGCTTCGCTGTCATGATTGGTGGTTCAGCATTAGCGGTTGTTCTACTGTTTATCGTGATGTTAAGCGAAAGCAAACATAAACGTGAATTAGCAAACTCACAATAAGCATTCATCAAATGTTCATTGTTAATCGCTAGACTCGTGGGCTATATCAAAAAATGATGTAGCCCATTTTTTTTATCCAATTAAAGTGCCAAGGAGATATAATCATGAACTTTCCATTAAAAACATTGGTGGCAAGTATGGTTTTAGTGATGTCAGTGTCTGCCGTAGCTCAAGCTTCAGGTAAAGTCGTCATTGCACATCGTGGTGCAAGTGGTTATTTACCCGAACATACTCTACCCGCTAAAGCAATGGCTTACGCACAAGGTGCAGACTTTCTTGAACAAGATTTAGTCATGACAAAGGATAACGAGCTTGTGGTGTTACACGACCACTATCTTGATCGGGTTACAGATGTTGCCGAACGTTTTCCAGATCGTGCTCGCAAAGATGGCCGTTACTATGCGATAGACTTTACGCTGGATGAAATTAAATCTCTTAAATTCACTGAAGGATTTGATATTGTTGATGGCAAGAAAGTCCAGAGTTACCCGAATCGTTTCCCAATGGGTAAATCAGACTTTCGTGTTCATACATTTCAAGAAGAAATTGAGTTTGTTCAGGGCTTAAACAAATCCACAGGTAAAAATATTGGTATTTACCCAGAAATTAAAGCACCTTGGTTCCATCAACAAGAAGGGAAAGATATCACTAAAAAAACACTAGAGGTGCTAAAAGCATATGGCTATACCAACAAAGACTCTAATGTTTACCTACAATCGTTTGACCCAAATGATCTAAAACGGATTAAAAACACATTGATGCCTGAAATGGGGATGGATCTTAAGTTAATTCAGTTGATCGCTTACACGGACTGGAATGAAACTCAAGAACAAAAACCAGATGGTACTTGGGTTAACTATAATTACGACTGGATGATGAAACCTGGTGCAATGAAAGAAATTGCCACATACGCTGATGGTATTGGCCCTGATTACCATATGCTAATCGATGAAGAGTCTACCCCAACTAATATCAAAGTGAATGATATGGTAAAAGAAGCCCATGAAAACAAAATGGCAGTTCACCCATTCACCATTCGTGTCGACAAGCTACCTAAATATGCAAAAGATGGGCAGCAGCTTTATGACATCATCTATAACCAAGCAAATGTTGATGGTGCCTTTACCGACTTCCCTGATTTAGGCGTTAAATTTCTAGAACAACAAAAATAGCTTTTATTGGTTGTAAAACAATAATGCAGCCATCTGGCTGCATTATTAGAAACGGTTTATTTCGCTGTTACGCAATAGTAACGGGAAACGCGATGACATCGCTAATCTTTTCTGCATTTAATGCCATCATGATTAACCTATCAACCCCAACAGCAACGCCTGAGCAATCAGGTAAGCCGTGCTCAAGCGCTGACAATAAATGCTCATCAATAGGCTGAATAGCTAACCCCATTGCCGCACGCTTACGGTTATCTTGCTCAAAGCGTTGGCGCTGTTCACTGGCATCGGTTAATTCATGGAAGCCATTCGCTAATTCCATCCCTTTGTAATACACCTCAAAACGCTCTGCTACCCGGTGATCTTCTGTGCTAATCACAGCTAACGAAGCTTGAGTCGCCGGAAAATGATAAACCACTGCCGGCCTTTCTTTACCAATATGAGGTTCAACCCCCATAGTAAATAACAACTGCAATAAGGTATCTTTATCTTCTTCGTTATCAGCGATATTGCTTAAATCTAAGCGTGCAGCGACTTCTCGTAACTCACTTTTCTCTGCTGAAAGTGGGTCAATATCCAGATAACGTAAAAATGCTTGCTGATAAGAAAGCAGCTCGGCACTTTCGCATTCTAAAACCTGTTGTAATAAGTCATCAACTTCATTGATTAAACGGTACATATCGAAATGTGGGCGATACCATTCAAGCATGGTAAATTCAGGGTTATGGTGCCTCCCCGCCTCTTCATTTCTAAAGCTTCGACCTAATTGGTAGATAGGCCCACTACCCGCAGCGAGTAAGCGTTTCATATGATATTCAGGGCTTGTCATCAAATATAAATTCAGCCCCTGTGCGGCTCCAGGGCCAACAAAACGCGTTTCAAATGGAACAAGATGAATGTCAGTTACAGTTGCCTGACTCATTGCTGGTGTTTCGACCTCAAGTACACAGCGATCAGTAAAAAAACGCCTGATTTCCGCAATAATTTTTGCGCGCTGTAGCAGGTTAGCGATGGGGGCGGTTGGCTGCCAGTTCGCTATATCACTCATGAAGATGACTCCAAAATAAACTTAGTCGTGCAGTGTACCCACCTCACCTGCAACACACAATGAATTTACACTGATAAAGCATAATTATCTGGGTAAAAAAACATGATTGCTTACGGGCCGTGTTAGACACTAAAGGTGAGTAAAGAGATGCTGATTATCACCTGCTTTACACGATTAGGCAAAGTCTTTACTTTTTAGTAGAAATGGTACCGCTTGTACTAGAATGAACAAAAGAATAAAAAGAACACAAAACATGATTATTTCTTATGTTATGTGACACAACTGTTAATAAAAAAACGAAACGATTCGCTTTCTCAACTTATTTTAGAAATTAAACAATAAAATAAAATTTATCTGCAAAATAAATAGTGAAGCCGCTCGCAAATAAATATTCAATATGAATTAAAATATTCAGCGATAATAACAATATTATTCACTTAAAGTTGATAAAACCCGAGTATTCTACTTGGTTTTATATACTATAATAGTATGTAAATTTAATGATAATTATTTGAAATTCCTTTTTATTCACTGTTAACAAACTAAAAAAACATAAAATGTAAAAACAATTTATAAAAAGAAGATCAATATCACACTTTATTGCTAATTTTGGCTAAAACCCCCCTCTATATCAAATTTATCTTGGGGACTATTCGTTATAATTCACAGCATGATAAGTCATTATTAGCTATTATATTATTTACTATTAAAAAACAGATATTTTGTCGTTTAGCCCAAAGTTAAATGACAAATGACATAGCTAATTATCAAAAGTATTTAAAAGAATTTATCAATTTACACTTGAACAATGGAGAAGCGCAGTGCAAACCTTCAATGCCGATTTAGCGATTATCGGGGCCGGGGGCGCAGGCTTACGTGCAGCAATTGCTGCCGCTGAAGCAAATCCCAATATCAAGATTGCTCTGGTCTCAAAAGTATACCCAATGCGTAGCCACACAGTGGCCGCAGAGGGGGGATCAGCTGCAGTTACTCAGGCTCATGACTCCTATGACTATCATTTTAATGATACTGTTGCTGGTGGGGACTGGCTGTGTGAGCAAGATGTCGTCGATTATTTCGTCGAACATTGCCCTACAGAAATGACCCAACTAGAACTATGGGGTTGCCCGTGGAGCCGTAAACCAGATGGTTCAGTTAACGTCCGCCGCTTTGGTGGGATGAAAATTGAACGTACATGGTTTGCTGCCGATAAAACCGGCTTCCACATGCTCCATACGTTATTCCAGACATCATTAAAATATCCGCAAATTCAACGTTTTGACGAGCATTTTGTTCTAGATATCATTGTCGATGAAGGTCAAGCTCGTGGCCTTGTTGCACTTAACATGATGGAAGGCACCAAAGTTCAAATCCGTGCGAACTCTATCGTTATGGCAACAGGTGGGGCTGGTCGTGTTTATCGTTACAATACCAACGGTGGTATCGTAACAGGCGATGGTATGGGGATGGCATTTCGCCATGGGGTTCCACTACGAGACATGGAATTCGTGCAATATCACCCAACGGGTCTGCCAGGTTCAGGTATCTTAATGACCGAAGGTTGCCGTGGTGAAGGTGGTATCCTTGTTAATAAAGATGGCTACCGTTACTTGCAAGATTATGGAATGGGGCCAGAAACACCGCTCGGCAAGCCTGAAAATAAATATATGGAACTGGGCCCTCGTGACAAAGTTTCTCAAGCCTTCTGGCACGAATGGCGTGCAGGTCGCACCATTAGCACACACCGTGGTGATGTTGTGTATCTGGATCTTCGCCACCTTGGTGCAGAAAAACTGCATGAGCGTTTACCATTTATTTGTGAATTGGCGAAAGCCTACGTGGGTGTTGACCCAGTCACAGACCCTATTCCTGTTCGCCCAACGGCTCACTACACCATGGGTGGTATCGAAACAGATCACAATACTGAAACCCGTATTAAAGGCCTGTTTGCAGTGGGTGAATGTTCGTCTGTCGGCTTACACGGCGCAAACCGTTTAGGCTCTAACTCACTCGCTGAGCTAGTAGTATTTGGTCGCTTAGCCGGTGAACAAGCTGCCCGCCATGCTGCTGAGGCAACGCCAGCCAATGCAAATGCTATCGAAGCCCGTACTCGTGATATCGAAGCTGACCTCAGCAAGCTCATGAACCAAAAAGGGAAAGAGAGCTGGTCGAAAATCCGTGATGAAATGGGAATTTCGATGGAAGAAGGCTGCGGTATCTACCGTACTCCTGAATTAATGCAAAAAACGGTTGATAAGATTGCTGAACTGAAAGAACGCTTCAAAAATGTCGAAATTACCGACCATAGCAGCGTCTTTAATACTGACCTACTGTACACCATTGAATTAGGCTTTGGCCTTGATGTGGCGGAATGTATGGCTCACTCTGCAATCAACCGTAAAGAATCACGTGGTGCACACCAACGTTTAGATGAAGGCTGTACTGAGCGTGATGATGTGAATTTCCTTAAACATACTTTGGCATTCTATAACCCTGAGGGCTCCCCTCGTTTAGAATACAGTGATGTGAAAATCACGAAATCTCAGCCAGCTAAACGTGTTTACGGTGCCGAAGCTGAAGCTCAAGATAAGGCGAAGAAGGAGCAAGCTAATGGATGATATGAAACACCTAAAAATGGAGATCATGCGTTACAATCCGGAAACGGATAGTGAACCCCATTTGGTGACGTATGATGTCCCTTACGATGAGCAAACTTCTTTGTTAGATGCGTTAGGCTATATCAAAGATAACCTTGCTCCAGACCTGTCTTATCGTTGGTCTTGTCGTATGGCTATCTGTGGTTCTTGTGGCATGATGGTAGATAAAGTCCCTAAACTGGCTTGTAAAACCTTCCTGCGTGAATACCCACAAGGTATGAAAGTTGAGCCGTTAGGTAACTTCCCAATCGAGCGTGACCTTGTTGTTGATATGACTCACTTTATTGAGCGTTTAGAAGCAATCAAACCCTATATTATTGGGAATGATCGCAAACCATCTGAAGGCCCAAATAAACAAACGCCTGCACAGATGGCTAAATACCATCAGTTCTCAGGTTGTATCAACTGTGGTCTGTGCTATGCAGCTTGCCCACAATTTGGACTGAACCCAGAGTTCATCGGACCAGCCGCGATCACATTGGCAGAGCGCTACAATTTAGATAACCGAGACCATGGTGCGAAAGAGCGCATGACCTTGTTAAATGGTGACAACGGTGTCTGGAGCTGTACGTTTGTAGGCTACTGCTCTGAAGTCTGTCCTAAGCATGTCGACCCTGCAGGCGCTATCCAGCAAGGTAAAGTTGCCAGTGCGCAAGACTTTGTTATCGCCATGCTGAAGCCACGATAAGGAGAATTGAAGTCATGACTACGAAACGTAAACCCTATGTCAGAGAAATGAAGGGCGACTGGTGGCAAAAGCTCGGTTTTTACCGCTTTTACATCATGCGTGAAAGCACCTCCGTTCTTCAGGTCTGGTTCAGTATTTTAGTCCTGTATGGGGTGTTTGCGCTTAAAAGCGGTCCTGAGTCTTGGGCTGGCTTTGTTGGTTTTTTAAGTAACCCAATTATTCTTATTATTAACATCATTACGTTAGCTGCAACGCTGCTACATACCACAACGTGGTTCAACCTTGCACCTAAAGCTGTCAGTATTATTGTTAAAGATAAGAAAATGTCTGATGAGCCTATCGTTAAAGGCTTTTGGGCTGTCACGATTGTCGTCACTGCGGCAATTTTAGCTATCGCATTGTTATTTTAATCGAAGGAGAATCTGATGAATCTAACGCCTAAACGTTCCGATGAGCCGATTTTCTGGGGGTTATTTGGTGCTGGTGGTATGTGGAGTGCTGTAATTGGCCCCGCAATTATCATCCTGTTAGGGATTTTAATTCCACTGGGTGTCGCACCAGAAATGCTTAGCTATGAACGCATTATGGCATTTTGCCAAAGCTTTATCGGCCGCGTTTTCTTATTACTGATGATTATTCTGCCAGTATGGTGTGGTATGCACCGTATTCACCATACACTGCACGATTTTAAAATCCATGTCCCTGCAACTAAATGGGTTTTCTATGGCGGCTCAGCGATCATTAGTGTGATCGCAGTTATCGGTGTTTTCACTCTGTAATTGCGAACCTAACAAAATATACATACCCCATTAGCTATTGAGTAATGGGGTATTTTTTATTTAAATAGTGGCATTTTTAAATAATAGATGAATATATTTATCCATCGCTTATAAACAAGAAAACCTTCTATTTTTACGCCAATACACCCTTTTAGCCACCCTAAACTGCATAATTCCCAAGCTAAAAAACATTCAGAATAACCTGAAGTTAAATCAAAACCTTACTTGCTATGATCAATAATGCCTTTTAGAAAAGTCATTAATTATCAAATATCAATGTATTAATCATACCCCTCTAAGAATAAAGGGTAGCATTCACACATTCTTTATTTTTATCAATATTCTTATGTTAGGAGAAATTTAAATGGAATTTAAAACTCTATTTGTTGCACTATTAATTTCGAGTGCATTCGTATTACCCGCACAGGCTGATTCCTTTTCTGTTAAAAAAGAATCTTCCAACCAAATGCCAACCGAAACAGAGTTGTATAATGATTGCATAAAGTCTAATACTTACAGTTACTTACCAACGCCTGGTGAACCCCAGTCTTCCGTAAATAAAAAACGTGCAAAAAGAAAAGCAGCCGTAGAGAAAAAATGTAAATGTGTGGCTCCACGCGAATATAAGCTGTTAAAAGATATAGTAGGAAATGACCTCAATTCTTTTACGGCAAAAATGCAAGCCGATGAACAACTCGCGATGGCAACAGCTAAAAAATTGGTAGAACAAAAACGCCAAATTGAAAAACAATGTTCTAAATAAATCCACCACTCGCACAAATCCCCCCTATTGTGCGAGCCTAAAAACACAGACACCTTATCACTGCTTTTCGAAACCATTAATCAATGCTTCTAAACCAAATAAAAAAGCCTCTGTGCCATCATCTTGATCCATAATTTGCAAAGCATCTTTTAATAGTCGAGGCATCGTATCATCTGCTATTTGTTGCCTATCATTAAGTGCTGCGATATGTTCTTGCTGCTCTAACACAGAACCTAACGTAAAATGACCAACCGCGCTTATGGCATATAACCCACATTTTAATGAAAAACCATTGTCCACCATAAACTGCAACTGCATTTCTACGGTGTCATATTGGTCTGAACTCGGGCGAGTCCCTAAATGCACTTTTGCGCCATCACGGTAACTTAATAATGCATCACGAAAGCTCAATGCATTATTACGTAAAAATTGTTGCCACGTTTCCCCAACTGCGGGTAATGAATGACGATGATTACGCTTTAGCATTTCAACAGATAATGCATCCAACAATGTGCGCTTGTTCTTCACATGCCAATATAGTGTAGGCTGCTCTACGCCCAGTTTTTGAGCTAGTTTTCGCGTTGTCAGCCCTTCCATTCCCACTTCATTTAGCAACTCTAATGCCACTGTGATGATGGTTTCTTTATCTAATCGCGCCATACTGCCCTCTCTTTTTTTCTATTGACACTCTATCACTGATAGGGATATATTCCAACTCTATCAATGATAGAGAAAAAACGATGAATAAATTTGCGATCACCGCTTTAACGATCACCGCCCTAGATGCTATGGGGATCGGCTTGATCATGCCTGTATTGCCTACATTGTTACGTGAATACGTGTCGGCTGAAAATTTAGCAAATCATTACGGTATCCTGCTGGCACTGTATGCCATCATGCAGGTTTTTTTTGCTCCTCTACTTGGCAAATGGTCTGATAAATTCGGGCGCCGACCAATATTACTACTATCTCTTGCAGGCGCTGCTGTGGATTACACTTTGCTTGCATTATCTAGCTCACTTTGGATGCTATACGTTGGGCGATTAATTTCTGGAGTTACTGGCGCAACAGGTGCGGTCGCCGCTTCTGTTATTGCTGACAATACTGCTTCACAAGAGCGTACTAAGTGGTTTGGACGCTTAGGGGCGGCTTTTGGTATCGGGTTAATCGCTGGCCCTGCAATTGGCGGCTTTACAGGGCAATTCTCAGCTCACCTTCCTTTTATTATTGCTGCCATTTTAAATGCGCTCTCTTTTTTAGTTATTATGTTGATATTTAAAGATAATAAAATCAAAAATACTGAAAAAAACACCACAGAAACAGCAGAAAATTCGCGACCTTTCCTGCAAGTGATCAAGCCAGTCATACTATTGTTATTTATCTTTTTTATGACTCAAATGATAGGGCAAATTCCAGCAACGACATGGGTGTTATTTACGGAACATCGTTTTCAATGGGGCAGTATGGAGGTCGGCCTATCTTTAGCGGGGTTAGGCATCATGCATGCCTTGTTCCAAGCATTTGTAGCGGGCGCAATCGCCAAGAAATTCAATGAAAAAGTGACGATTATTGTGGGCTTTGTTGTTGATGGAGCAGCATTCATTATTTTGTCATTATTGACAAAGGGTTGGATGATTTACCCTACATTAATCTTACTCGCCGGCGGCAGTATTGCGCTACCAGCCTTACAGGGGTTAATGTCAGCTCAAGTCAATCAAACTAACCAAGGTAAGCTACAAGGCATTCTAGTCAGCTTAACCAATACGACGGGGGTGATCGGCCCATTATTATTTAGCTTTATTTTTGGTCAAACACTGGCAAGTTGGGATGGCTGGATATGGATGATTGGTGCGATAATGTATGTTTTATTGATTGTATTTATTTTATCTTTTTATAGAAGCACCAAAAAGATAGTTAAAATAGCGAAGCTACCAGCGAGCTAAGTTTTAGCATATCAATATTAAGTGCTATGATACCCCTATCAGATTTGCTTTTAGCACAAGATATTAAGAGACAAACCCTATGACATTACCCCCTAAAAAACCAAGAACAAAACCTGCGGAAGAAAGGCTAGATGACCTAATGAATGCAGCGGAAAAACTGTTTCTTTCTAAAGGGTTTGTGAGTACCACCGTCAGCGAAATTGTTTTATCAGCTGATGTAGCAAAAGGGACCTTTTATCATTATTTTCAATCTAAAAATGATATCATGGAAGCCCTGCGCACACGCTATATGGACTGGTATTTAGGCCATATTCAAACGGCTTTAGATAGCCAAACAAGCGCCTGTGAAAAATTAAAAGCATGGTGCGAAAATAGCGTCAAATACTATGTCGAAAAACAAAATATTCACGACATGTTATTTCATGACGAATACCACGGCCGCAGCAATGATCATGAAACCCGTGCCGTTGAGCAGATTAAAACTATTTTAGCTTTCGGTGAACAAAACAAAGCGTGGCCAGAGTTGCCTAATGAATTGATGTCGACAATGATTTACCATTCGATGCATGCTGCGGTTGATAATTTATCGACTAGCACCGAATACAATCAACATAATTTAGGCCAAATCCTCTACCAGCGCTTTAGCCAACTTCTAAAATAATTTAGCCATCCATGCAGTGATACCTCGCTGCATTTCTCATATTTTTCCTTCTCTTACATTATCTATTTTTATTTAGATATCAAACTATTACTTAACTCCCTTTTTTATAGGCTCATTACACCTCATCATTTAAATGCAAATGATTATTAATTATATTGACCGACGGTCGGTTTACGATCTATGCTAACGAAATTAAAATTTCACATTAACCCATTGGCTTGGATTGTATGAACAACTTTGTCTCCAAAAACAGTACCCTATCAACGGTTAGCATGCTCGTTTGTACGCTACTTTACTCAAACACTGCGTGTATGGCCGCTAAAACCGATGTATTGGTCGTCACTTCCAGTGAAAATAATAATGATTCTCCCAGAGGATATGCCAACAAAACACAATTCACGGCAACTAAAGGTTCTGCATCCTTATTGGAAACTCCACAATTTGTTTCAGTTATCAAACGTGAACAAATGGATACATTACCTTCAGAATCAATCAGCCAAGCCCTACGCTATAGCGCCGGAGTGACTAGTGAGAAGTTTGGTGCGTTTGGTAACGGTATCGATTTTTCAAAAATTCGAGGGTTCGATGCTGACTATTATTTAGATGGGCTACGTGTCATAGGTAACAGCGGAATTTGGGGGCCACAAATCGATTCATGGACCTTAAATAGTATTGAAGCCGTTCATGGGCCTTCATCTGCACTGTATGGTCAAGGGGGAGCAGGTGGAGTCATCAATATGCAATCTCGCCGACCAAGTGCCAACGAATCACATCAAATTCAGTTCCAAAAAGGTAATTTTGATAACGATTCAATAAAATTTGATACAACAGGCGCATTAAATGATAGCGAAACTTTGCTTTATAGAATGGATGGGTTAGCGCTATCCACTGATTCGCAAATCAATTCTTCCAAGCAATCTCGCTATTTGCTCGCGCCATCCCTCACGTGGCAACCCAATGAAAAACTCAGTTTGACTGTCTTAAGCCAATACCAACGCGACCCCCATATTGGCCACTATAATACACTACCCGCTCAAGCGATTGGTTTATTACCGAATCGAAACGGAAAACTGGATTTTACACAAAACTACAGCGACCCTAGACATGAGCAATCTGAGCGAACTCAATGGTCTATCACTTCTTTGATCGACTATCAAATCACGCCATTTATTACTTTTAAACAAAATATACGCTATTCCGATGTTGATACGCATATTAAACGTGACTTCACTCGTGGTTTTTTAGCCGGCGATCAGCGACTCACAGCGGTTTATCAAGACTCGCCAAGCCATTCAAAAACTTGGGTTGCTGATAACCAACTCATTTATCAACTTGATACTGGCCCTATTCGTCATCAACTGCTCTTTGGTTTTGATTACCAAACTGGAAAGCTCGATAAAGACTGGTGGGGATCACAAACTGTGAGCTTTGACCCATGGGTAAAACCTCATCACCCTGAGTTTAGGCCTTATCCGGTATCTCGCACATCAACAACTCAACGCTTTGATCGCTATGGTGTTTATCTACAAGATCAACTCAGTTGGCAACAATGGGATCTGCTACTTAACGGTCGCTATGATTGGTCGTATCTCAATACCGATAATAACCTGACAAACACCACGCAAAAAAATGATACCTCCGCATGGAGCCAACGCGTTGGGCTAACATATTCCTTTGAAAGTGGGTTTTCACCGTGGGTTAGTGTATCTGACAGCTTTGACCCTGTTTTAGGTACCGACGCAGAGGGGAAACCCTTTATTCCAACTGAATCAAAACAAACAGAATTAGGGATAAAATACCAAAACCAATCTGGTGATTTGATGGTAAGCCTTGCCGCCTATGAGCTTGAGCAAAAAAATGTCACCACTCATAACCCACTAAACCCTGATTACTATAATCAAACGGGTAAAATTCGTTCTCGAGGCATCGATTTTGAAAGCCGGTTTGCTATTACTACTTCGCTAAATATGATGCTCAATTATGCCTATACGGATAACAAAATTACACAAAGCCAAGACCTTTCGGTGCTAAATAAGCACCCTGTTCAAGTTCCTAAACACAGCGGTTCTGCATGGGTAGATTACCGCTTTCATTCCCCTTATTTAGAAGGTGCGTTAGTCGGAGTAGGAGTACGTTATTTAGGTGCAACATGGGGTGACAATACCAACACCTTTAAAGTCCCTGCAGTCTGGCTAGGAGATGTTAGCGCTAGGTACCAAATGGATGCGCTTATCCCTGAATTAACAGGAATGGAACTCGGGGTCACCGTAAGTAACATTACCAATAACCCCTATGTTGCTAGCTGCACCAGTTCTACCTATTGCAGCATAGGTACCAATAGAACGTTATTTGCCACGCTCAATTACTATTTTTAATAGGTTAGTTAAACAGTTATGACCGTTTCCAAAAGGGACTTCATCAAAGCAGGGTTGGCGACCATGGCACTTACCTTAGTGTCATCCCCTTCCTTGGCAGAAAAAAAACGCAGCATCACAGATATCCTTGGGCGCTCCGTCGATTTTTCCAAAAAACCTGAACGCATCTATTTGGCTGATCCTTCACTAATTTTTCTTTACGCTGTGCTAAATAAGAAAAATTTTGTCGAAAAATTAGTCGCCATCCCAAGCAACTTCCGTTCCGCTGATTTGCGTAGTTATCAGCAGTATTGTAAGGCTTTCCCAGCTCTGCAAACTCTCCCTCACCTTCCCCCAATTGGCGGAGCTCAAGCCAATTTAGAAATAATTTTAACGCTAAAACCAGAGATGATTTTCACAACGACAGGGACATTTGCAGGGTTACAAGCGAATGGATTACTGGCGATATTACAACGTGCAAATATACCCGTGATTGCCCTCGATATGAGTATTGATCCTATCGGTAATACACCCAAAAGTGTTGCCATTATGGCAGAGGTTTTTCAACAGCAAGATAGCGCCAAACGTATTAATCAATTTATTAAAACGCAGTTGGAAATGGTCGAAAACCGTTTACGAGACGCAAAACCTAACATGCCTAGCGTCCTTCTGGAGCGAGCAGCGGGTTTTACTGACGAGTGTTGTTTCGCTTATGGAAATGGGAATTTTGCCCAATTTCTCACGTTCGCAGGCGGCGTAAATATTTCTGAACAATATATTCATGGGACTTATGGCATTCTTAATCAAGAAACCATTATCCATACCGAAGCGCAAATGGTGATTGTGACAGGAACGGATTGGAGTGGCTATAACCCAAAAGGTGGCTGGGTTGGATTAGGCCCGGGGGCTGATTTAGCCATTGCGAAGCAAAAGCTAAAACAACTAATGGTACGTAATGCATTTAAGACACTAAGTGCCGTGAAACGGCAACAGGTTCATGCCATTTGGCATACCTTTTATGACAGTCCTTTTGGCTTTATCGCAGTGTTAAAGTTCGCCAGTTGGCTCCACCCAACGTTATTCGCTGACCTTGATGCCGATAAGGTTTTTAAATCCTTCACTGAACAATTCTTACCCATCAAATGGGAAGAAGGCTATTGGGTTTCACTTTAATGAAAAAGGCTAATATGACCATGATTTATTCTCCTGATCCATTACGTCAACAAGTTGAAAAACAAAGTAATGGCCAACGCACCATTATTTATAGCCCCAAGGGGCAACCTAATTATGTTTTTATCGTTCCTCGTTTTAACTTAGAAGATATCGATAAACGTCTGGGCAATGGCCCCCACCCTGCATTTATTATCAATAACCATCTTATTGATGCCTTTTTCTATTCTTGCTACGCCGCCAGCTTACATGATGGCGAATTAGTGAGTCAGCCGAATCAAATACCTGCATGTAATTTTGATTTACTACAATTTCAATTATTAGCTAAACAAAGTGGCAAAGGCTGTCATGTCAGTAGCAATGCAGAATGGTGCGCCATTTCAGCATTAACCAATCAACATAATGGCATTGTTCAAGGCAATACCGATTATGGTCGTAATTATTATTCCCATAATGAATTCACTCCGCGAATAGATGGCCTTGCCACGGGTGATTTACATGGAACGCCAACAACCCGAACCAATGCACAGTGGGAAAACTGGCACCACAATAACCAACTAACAGGGATCAGCGATTTAGTCGGTAACCTTTGGGAATGGCAAACTGGCGTTCGGTTACATGCAGGGGAAATCCAAGTGATCCCAAATAATGATGCCGCCATCACCTTAGAGTGCTCATCAACAAATTGGCGTGCTATCAACATGACTACAGGTGAGTATATCCCGATAAACCATTCAACAAGTGCCAAATATGATTCACCTAACTCTAAAACTGATGGTAATGCAGGAACCCCGATCATTTCACAGAATATTTTGAATTTTAACGGCGAGCCAAGTGATTCCAGTTATCCCGCGGGTCTACTCGATAGCCCTTTTCGTTTACTTGATAGAGCAAGCCAAGAGCAAATCCCTACTTTACTGAAAGTACTAGGCCTTGCTCCTTATAAAGCGAAACTAACAGATGACCAAATTTATCTACGCAACTACGGTAAGCGTGCCCTAATGCGTGGAGGTGCATGGTATTCACAAACTAGTGCAGGTATTGATTCCCTGTGCCTTAGCCACACTGAACACCATAAAAGTACGACGGTAGGAGCTAGAACAGCTTGGATACTCTAGTCTGTAAATTAATATTGCTAGCCCCCATAGGGGAACTAGCAATATATAACAATAATAAAGCAGGTAAGATGAAAACCACCCGCTTGTTTTAAATAGTTAACTCGACACTTTTAAGCCAATTAAACCCGTAATAATCAAAGCTAGGCTTAATAAACGGAACATATTCGCTGATTCACCCAGGAAAATAATCCCAACAATTGCAGTACCAACAGCACCTATACCCGTCCAAATTGCATAGGCAGTTCCTACTGGTAGGTCACGCATGGCGTAAGCTAATAACCCCATACTGGCGATAATCGCAATAATGGTAATAATACTGGGTGTTAAACGCGTGAAACCATGAGTGTATTTTAACCCTACAGCCCATACTACTTCTAATAAGCCTGCAAATAAAAGAACGATCCAAGCCATGATTGCTTGCTCCCGTTAATTACTCGGGGCCGTCCCCATATTTGAATGACGTTTATTCAGGTCGTCCTGAATACGTGTGATGTGTGAATACATTATAAACCTTCGTTAGCGCTGACTCAAGCCACGAAAAATAACAAATAAGCGCAAATCAACCATAAAATTCAACATTTTTATACCGTTTTTTATTATTAAGCATCATAACCATCGCACTCAAAATTATACACATGTAAAGTAGATGTTTAATCTGGCAAGTTAATCGAGAAAATAGCATGAGTCTCAGAGACATCTTACTCGCCCTTTGTGTGGTGGTTATTTGGGGTGTTAACTTCGTTATCATTAAACTCGGCGTTACCGCACTTCCGCCGTTATTATTAGGTGCATTACGCTTCATGTTTGTGGCCTTCCCTGCTATTTTTATTTTTAAGCGCCCCAAAATTCCGCTCAAATTATTACTTCTCTATGGACTTACCATCAGCTTCGGTCAATTTGCCTTCTTATTTTGCGCGATTAGAGTGGGTATGCCTGCGGGTATAACCTCTGTCATATTGCAATCCCAAGCTTTCTTTACCCTATTACTTGGCGCAATGATTTTAAAAGAATCATTGCAACCGACTCACTTCATCGGCATGTTTATTGCCATAATAGGGTTAACCATATTAGCCAATGGGGCAACCGCTGGTGGATTAGATGATATACCGCTACTTGGGCTAGCCTTTACACTGATCGCGGGGCTTTCTTGGGCTTGCGGTAACATTACTAATAGGATCATTATGCAACATAAAGGGGCTGAAAAATGCAGTGCCTTGTCCTTAGTAAGTTGGAGCGCGCTAATCCCTATTATTCCATTCTTAATAAGTTCTTGGGTTTTAGAAGGGGAAGATGCCATCGTAGACGGACTTACTGGTTTTAATTGGTCCATATTTGGCGTTATTTTATATCTTGCTTATTTATCTACTTTTGTTGGCTATGGGCTATGGGGGATCTTACTTGGCCGCTATGAAGCGTGGCGAGTTGCGCCATTCTCTTTGCTCGTTCCTGTATTTGGTTTAAGCAGTAGTGCTTTATTCCTTGATGAACATATTAATGGCATACAAATCGCCGGGCTTATTTTAATTATGTTTGGCTTAATTATAACGCTTTTTGGTAAAAAAATTATTCTCAGCCTAAGGCATGCTTAAAGTAGCCGATTTAATTACCGAGAGTTTTATCTTTCGGTAATTAAATCCCCCCTCATAAAGCATTTTATTTCTGACTATTATTTAGTTCAAAAATCCACACTAAATAAAACTTATGGTTTAATTAAAAAAAATAGCAAGCCTTTAGCTTAAAATCCGATAAAATCCAGTCGCTAATGATAAATTAGTGAAGCTCACTGCAATTATAGAATTGTTCTCACAATTTCCAATAGGTGTCTCGTTTTAGCTACTTTTCCTTTAACTTAAATTAGCTATATCTTCCTTGTTCTACTTAAATAAATAGTAATTAAGTAACATTTAAATAGATAACAAAGCGCTGTTAACTGAATAAATGGGGATGGCTATGGGTAAACAATTAATTTGGATTGTACTCGCTTTACTTGGTGCATTTTCACTAGGTTATATTGCCTTAAATCGTGGTGAACAGATCAATGCTCTGTGGATTGTTGTTGCTGCAGTATGTATTTATCTCATTGCATACCGCTACTACGGGCTATTTATTGCGAAAAAAGTATTACAAGTCGATTCAACACGTATGACGCCTGCAATTCGTCATAATGATGGGCTTGACTACGTACCAACAGATAAAAAAGTATTATTTGGTCACCATTTTGCCGCTATTGCTGGAGCAGGCCCTCTTGTTGGTCCGGTTCTTGCTGCCCAAATGGGGTACTTACCGGGTATGCTCTGGTTGTTAGCAGGAGTAGTACTGGCAGGGGCTGTACAAGACTTTATGGTGTTATTTGTTTCGACGCGACGAGATGGGCGCTCTCTTGGAGAGCTAGTTAAGGAAGAAATGGGTAATACAGCAGGTGTGCTGGCATTAATTGCATGCTTTATGATCATGGTGATTATCTTAGCGGTACTGGCCATGATTGTCGTTAAAGCGCTAACCCATAGCCCATGGGGAACTTACACTGTTGCTTTCACTATCCCATTAGCCATTTTCATGGGGATTTATACTCGTTATATCCGTCCTGGGCGTATTGGCGAAGTATCGATTATTGGGTTAATTTTCCTTGTCTTTGCCATTATTTCTGGAGGATGGGTTGCTGAAAGTGAAACGTGGGCACCTTATTTTGATTATACTGGTGTCCAATTAACGTGGATGTTAGTGGGGTATGGCTTTGTTGCTGCGGTACTTCCTGTTTGGTTACTCCTTGCTCCACGAGACTACCTTTCTACCTTCTTAAAAATCGGTACTATTATTGGCCTTGCTATTGGTATTTTGATTTTAAATCCTAATCTACAAATGCCATCACTAACGAAATATATTGATGGTACAGGCCCCGTTTGGGCAGGGGATTTGTTCCCATTCTTATTTATCACTATTGCCTGTGGTGCTGTTTCTGGCTTCCATGCACTGATTTCTTCAGGCACAACGCCGAAAATGTTAGCAAATGAAAACCAAGCCTGCTTTATCGGTTACGGCGGTATGTTAATGGAATCATTTGTTGCCATCATGGCGCTAGTCGCAGCTTGTGTGATTGACCCTGGTGTGTATTTTGCCATGAATAGTCCAATGGCAATGTTAGCCCCCGCCGGTACACAAGATGTTGTTGCCTCTGCGGCTCAAGTTGTAAGTAGTTGGGGTTTCCAAATTACGCCTGAGCAGTTAAATACAATAGCTCATGAAGTCGGTGAGAGCAGTATTATCTCACGGGCAGGAGGAGCACCGACGCTTGCTGTCGGAATGGCCTATATTTTACACGGTGCACTTGGTGGGTTGATGAATGTCGCCTTCTGGTACCACTTTGCTATTTTATTTGAGGCGTTATTTATTTTAACTGCAGTTGATGCAGGAACACGTGCCGCACGTTTTATGCTGCAAGACTTGCTTGGGGTGGTGTCACCGTCACTAAAACGAACAGACTCACTGCCTGCAAACTTAATAGCAACCGCACTATGCGTACTGGCATGGGGATATTTCCTGCATCAAGGTGTTGTCGACCCTCTGGGCGGGATTAACACACTATGGCCACTATTCGGTATCGCAAATCAAATGCTAGCAGGTATGGCATTAATGCTCTGTGCTGTGGTACTGTTCAAAATGAAGCGTCAACGATACGCATGGGTTGCATTGATACCAACAGCTTGGTTATTGATTTGTACTATGACAGCTGGTTGGGAAAAAACCTTTAGTGAAGATGCCCGTGTTGGCTTCTTAGCTGTTGCAAATAAATTCCAAGCAATGATTGATAGTGGAAATATTCCAGTTCAGTACACCGAATCTCAACTCACGCAGTTGATTTTCAATAACCGTTTAGACGCTGGCTTAACTATTTTCTTTATGATTGTTGTGGTATTACTAGCTCTTTTCTCCATCCGTACTGCGTTGAAGGCCTTAAAATCTGACCAACCAACTGCGAATGAAGTACCCTACGAGCCAATGCCAGCCAACTATGAAGAAATCGTGGCAAATACACGACATCATTAATACACCGGAGATTGAAAGTTGAGCAGTTTTGTTTTAAATATTTAGTTTTTAAGTATTTATCAAGATTCACTCTCTTTCTCCAAAATAATTGAAGCTACAACACAAAATATGACGAGGATTTATGTTTGGAGAACTGGGAAAAGCAGCCCGCTACCTCGGCCAAGCGGCAAAAATGATGGTTGGCGTCCCTGACTATGACAACTATGTTGCTCACATGCAAAAAACGCATCCTGATCAAACGCCAATGACCTATGAAGAGTTTTTCAAAGAACGTCAAGACGCACGCTATGGTGGTAAAGGTGGGTTTAAGTGCTGTTAGCGACTTAAAATAGACAAAAAAGCCGGGGTCAGTTCACATCGACCACGGCTTTTTATTTTTAGCGATTCCGTATAGGATACGCTATTATTTTACGCGTGAAACGTATTCGCCTGAGCGAGTATCGACACGGATAACTTCACCGATCTGAACAAACAGCGGAACCTTAACAACTGCGCCAGTGCTCAGTGTCGCTGGTTTACCACCTGTACCAGCAGTATCACCTTTCAAGCCTGGATCAGTATCGGTAATTTCTAACTCAACAAAGTTAGGTGGAGTTACCGCGATAGGACGACCGTCCCACAAAGTTAAAATACACTCTGCTTGGTCAACTAACCATTTGGCGTTATCGCCAACGGTTTTTTCGTCTGCTGCTAATTGTTCGAAAGTTTCGTTGTTCATGAAATGCCAGAACTCACCATCTGTATATAGGTAAGTTAAGTTCATATCCATGACATCAGCACCTTCAACGGAGTCAGTAGACTTAAATGTTTTTTCCAACAGCTTGTTAGAAATCAGTTTACGGATACGCACACGTGCAAATGCTTGACCTTTACCTGGTTTTACGAATTCACTTTCTAAAACGACACAAGGCTCGCCATCTAACATGATTTTAAGACCTGAGCGGAATTCATTGGTACTATAAGTAGCCATGGTGATCCTCTAATTTATAAACTAAAAATGGCATAGCCAAAAAATGGTCGATATTGTAACTCAAAATACCTCATCCAGAGAAGTCTGGATACAACAACTTGCTGAAGCAATCACTAATCCAGATGAATTGCTGCAAATGCTTAACTTAGAAAACCACCTTTTTTCGAAAGAAGGCAATGAAGCGCGTAAATTATTTCCTTTGCGTGTGCCAATGCCGTTTATCTCGCGGATGAAAAAAGGCGATCCACTAGACCCTCTGTTATTGCAAGTATTAACGGCAAAAGCAGAGTTTGATATACATCCAGGTTTTTCTACAGACCCGCTAGAAGAGCAAGATAACGCAATTCCCAGTTTGCTGCATAAATACCACAACCGCGCATTACTGCTGGTAAAAGGTGGTTGCGCAGTCAACTGTCGCTACTGTTTTCGCCGGCATTTTCCTTATGAAGATAACAAAGGAAATAAAAATAACTGGTTGATGGCTGTGGATTATATAAAAAACCACACCGAACTCAATGAAATCATCTTCTCAGGTGGTGACCCACTAATGGCAAAAGACCATGAACTCGACTGGTTAATTAGCCAACTAGAGGCAATCCCACATATAAAACGCCTTAGAATTCATACTCGTTTACCCGTTGTTATTCCAGAACGTATTACCGACACACTATGCAACAGACTTGCGCGTTCGCGGCTTCAAGTGATTATGGTTACACATATTAACCATGCAAATGAAATTGATAAACCATTAACTGCCGCCATGTTTAAACTAAAGTCATCAGGTGTTACCTTACTGAATCAAAGCGTATTATTACGCCAAGTTAATGACAATGTAAGCGCATTAGCTAATTTAAGTAATGCCTTATTTGACGCAGGGATTTTACCTTATTACTTACATGTATTGGATAAAGTCCAAGGAGCAGCACACTTTTTAGTCAGTGATTTAGAAGCTCGACAATTAATACAGCAGTTATTAAGTCAGGTATCCGGATACCTCGTACCAAAATTGGCACGGGAAATTGGCGGAGAGCCAAGCAAAACATTGCTTGACCTAAATTTAAGGCAGATTTAAAAAGCAAAACGCCCAAATTACTGTAATTTGGGCGCTATGAAATCATATTAGGGACATTTATATACTTGGCCAACCATTTTGCTATCTAGCGGAATAAAGCTAGATAATACTGTTTCGCTTGGACTTGTTGCGCCAAAAATAACATTACCACCCATTGCAGCAGCTTTATTTCGCAAGTCATTCGCTGCACTGCGCATTGAGCTGGATTCATTATTCACACCGCTCAACCAGTTGCTTTGTGTCCCTGCAACCTGCCCCAGAAGCTGGCAATCACTTCCTGGTTGATTCTCAACAAAACGAACTTGTGAGCCTGCCGCAGTCAAATTAGTTGTTGTAGAACAACCCGCTAAAAGCAGTAATGCAGCAGCACCAATCAAGACTTTAATTCGCATGTTTTCCCTCATTTTTCATTGTGTTTTTTTTGCAACTGGTTTGAAAATCGTTTTAGTCCCAATACCATATTGATAGCAATATATCATGAAATATCTAGGAGGTGATTAACATACTGCGTCAAAATTACCGTGTAAATACCACAGTTCACCAGCCAAATAGAGTCTATCACAAAACAATCAAGACAACCGCCCTGTTGTTTATTTCTTCAAACCATTTTGCCTTACGCTAAATATAACCTTTTGATGGACCTTTACGCAAAAATAAGTTCGAATTAATTCTATGGTAATAATTCATTGGCAATCATAACCACCCGCATAGGAGGGTTTGCTCCATCCCTATAAGGGCTTATTACCGACTGAGTCTTAATGACGCTGCTTTCTCTTCGTTCAAGCTTGGTATCTTTGCTACTTTGACCTCCCCCTTGAAGAGGTCTATATGCTCTTTCGTACTGAGTTTATCTGTGATTAAATCTGGCTTTTCTTGCTCTCTGATATACTTCTGAATTGTCGCTTCGTTTAGCCCTACCGTACTTACATAGTAGCCTTCCTACCAAAATTTCCTATTACCAAATTTATATTTTAAATTCGCATGTCTATCACTAGATGGGTAAAGTACAAAAACATTTTTCCCAGCATACTCAGCTAAAAAATGAGCCAATTGTAGTGATCAATAAAATTTGGCCACTACAATTCATTCGACAGTTAAGATCTGTTAGCTTTACGTGTAAGACTGTGTTAAAGGTAATACAAATGCACAATTTAAATTACAGTCTCTTAGAGCAGTCTCAATGTTCTAGTCGCTTCTACAACCTCTACCGATTATTGCTAAGCATAATATGTTTAACAATAATCTGAACTCACTGAGTATTGATAAATCTATGATTCAATCTTCCAAACCAAACTCTTGGAATCTATTATGAAAAACTACCAGTTGTCCCGATAATCAAATGACACTTGATAATCGTATTTATCTAGCTCAATTTTATGGTTTAGATATTTTTGTAAATTAGAAACCCAAGCGGAGACCACATCAAAACTACCTGCATTAATAATATTTTCTTCTCGTGGATTAATAGTTTGTTCGATAACAGTATCATCATCCCCCAAGTCTACTGAATATTCATCACCAATAAAATCTTCCGTTTTTTTATCAAACCACTTCATATACACTCTTAATCCCATGATCTTTCCTTACAAGTATTTTTTAATATTACGTTTTGGATCAGCAGGTTTTATCTGTTTACCTGTTTTCGGGTCAAAAGCCCCAAGATGCTGACCATCACTGCCCCGGTAACCTTCTATTTCACCATGTTGATAGTCCCATTCATAGATTTTTCGCCCTTTATCTCCAATCCAACGTCTTCGTGTTCCAGACCCGCCTTGCTTAGGTGTTTTATCCTTACCTGGTTTTAACTCGCCCAACCCCTTAATCTCTTCAGTGTTAGGTGCTGGATGGTAATCATGCCCCTTTTCTTTTACGCCTTTACGTTTTTTTTCCGGTTCATCCTTAGCCTTGCCTTCTTTTCTCTTACTCGAAGAAACATAAATAGGTTTAACACCAATCTCCCAAGGGAATACAATGACTAATGGGCTTTGGCTTTTATCGAACTTAGAAAATGAAGGTGGGTCTAATGGTATATTATTAAATCGACTAATATCATTAACATTACCAGGTAGTTCTTTAAGCCTTTTAGGTGGAGAAACCGGATTACCAGCAAGCACATTAGGCTTACCAATTTGAATTTGCCTCTCTTTTGATTCATTAGGAACAGAATAACTAAATACACCTTTCTGATTTGTAGGCCTAGCTTCTACGACCATTGCTTTAATCGGTGTACTTATTGGTGATAACTCCAGCGTTTTAACACCATTATTGACTCGTTCAGCTGTTACTGCGAAAGTATCAACTGTTCCTTTACTTTTAGCAATATCACGCAGCTTATGTTCACTGGGGAGCCCAAGCGTTTTACCTATTGAAGTGAATGATGAATCGGTATTGCTCGTTAGATGATTAAAATCATGTTTAGAAAACCCATGTAGTGTATCTAATCCTGGCGATCCAGCAGGAGGGGAATGAGTTAGTAGCCCAACCCCGATCCCTAAAGAACGCCCAATAATCGTTCCCAATGATTCAGATTTCGAACCTGCTATTGCACTTAAGTTGAATGAGGAAACAGGTGCTATATTACCGATTAATGAATTCGAAGGCTTTAATGTAGACATTGCTGCTGTAATTGCAGAATTAAAAACAGGTGAAATATTTAGTGGTGAATTACTGTTATTTCCTCGAGTCAAACTCTGAGTCACTGCATCATGCAACTTGACAGCATCTCTATACTGTTCATTATTCATTCCTGCATATTGCGCATAATTTTTAACATAAATTTTATTGGCAGTGTCCATGTCACCATTACGGTATGCATCCATCATTGCCTTGGCTTTTTTATTCTCAGTTAAATAAGGGCAATCCTGCTTGCCGCAAACTGGGCAAATATTTCTGTCTAATACCTCTTTAATATCGACTCTGTCCTTCATGATGATATCCTTGTAGTCTACTTTATCGCTGTAATTACATACAGAAATCCAAGTATAAAAACCTACATTCAACACTTCAAATGATATTGATTATCATTAAATGTACTCTTATAAGCATTTTTGTATAATGTGACTAATTCATTGGCAATAAAAAAACCGGCACCGCTAGTTAAACTAACGGTGCCGGTCTTATATCGGCTAGTAACAACCAACTAAGTTAGCTGTTACCTAAGCTTGATGTCTTTTACATCATGCCGCCCATTCCACCCATGCCGCCCATACCAGCAGCACCTAAGTCAGGTGCATCTGATTTTGGCAGTTCAGTGATCATCGCTTCTGTCGTGATCATTAAACCTGCGATAGATGCTGCAAATTGCAGAGCAGAACGCGTTACTTTAGTTGGGTCTAAGATACCCATATCGATCATATCGCCGTATGCATCAGTCGCTGCGTTATAACCTTCGTTGCCTTGGCCTGATTTAACTTTATTCACAACAACAGAGGCTTCTTCGCCTGCGTTAGTCACGATTTGGCGCATAGGTGATTCCATTGCGCGCAGAGCAACACGGATACCCACGGTTTGATCTTCGTTGTCGCCTTTTAAACCTTCCAGTTTAGCAGCAACACGAACCAGTGCAGTACCACCACCAGCTACAACACCTTCTTCAACAGCTGCGCGAGTTGCATGCAGAGCATCGTCAACGCGAGCACGTTTTTCTTTCATTTCAACTTCAGTTGCTGCACCAACTTTAATAACAGCAACACCGCCTGCTAATTTAGCAACACGCTCTTGTAATTTTTCACGGTCATAATCAGAAGAAGACTCTTCGATTTGCTGACGAATTTGAGCAACACGGCCTGAAATCGTCGCTTCATCACCAACACCATCAATAATGGTTGTAGTATCTTTGTTGATAACAATGCGTTTTGCTTGACCTAAGTCTTCTAACGTTGCTTTTTCTAGCTCCATACCGATCTCTTCAGAGATAACAGTACCGTTAGTCAGAACAGCGATATCCTGTAGCATTGCTTTACGACGATCACCAAAGCCAGGAGCTTTAACAGCCGCAACTTTAACAATACCACGCATCGTGTTGACAACTAGTGTTGCCAGCGCTTCGCCTTCAACATCTTCTGCAATAATTAACAGTGGTTTGCTAGCTTTAGCTACGCCTTCTAATACAGGCAGTAATTCACGGATGTTAGAAACTTTTTTATCAACTAATAAAATAAATGGGTTTTCTAACTCAACAGCACCTGTTTCTGGTTTGTTGATGAAATAAGGGGACAGGTAACCGCGGTCAAACTGCATACCTTCAACCACATCCAATTCATCTTCTAGGCCTGTACCTTCTTCAACAGTGATAACGCCTTCTTTACCGACTTTATCCATTGCTTCTGCGATCAGTTTACCCACGGTTTCGTCGGAGTTTGCAGAAATAGTACCAACCTGTGCGATTGATTTAGAGTCTGAACATGGAACAGAAAGTGTTTTCAGCTCTTCAACTGCAGCAATAACGGCTTTATCGATACCACGTTTAAGATCCATTGGGTTCATACCCGCTGCAACGGCTTTTAAACCTTCAGTGATGATAGCTTGAGCCAAAACTGTTGCTGTAGTTGTACCGTCACCCGCAGCATCGTTAGCTTTAGAGGCAACTTCTTTCACCATCTGTGCACCCATGTTTTCGAATTTATCTTCTAATTCGATTTCACGTGCTACAGAAACACCATCTTTGGTGATAACTGGTGAGCCGAAAGATTTATCTAAAACTACATTACGGCCTTTAGGACCTAAAGTTACTTTTACTGCATCTGCCAGAACATTCACACCACGAAGCATTTTCGTACGTGCATCACTACCAAATTTAACGTCTTTAGCTGCCATTATCTCTTTCCTTCAAATTCTTTTCGTTAGTTGAGAAGTTTTAAGTGAAAATTACGCTTCAACAATTGCCAGAATGTCACTTTCAGACATGATCAGGACTTCTTCATTGTCGATTTTTTCAGCTTTCACACCATAACCGTCGTTAAAAATCACGATATCACCAACTTTCACATCCAGTGCTTTGATTTCACCATTTTCTAGGATGCGACCGTTGCCTACAGCAAGTACTTCACCACGAGTTGATTTAGCTGCAGCAGTACCAGTCAGAACGATCCCGCCAGCAGATTTTGATTCAACTTCTTTACGTTTAACGATAACACGGTCATGCAATGGACGAATTTTCATTAATAGTTCTCCTATAAATAAAGTCCACACTAGGTAAAAGGACGATACCAGTATGTCTCAAATAAACTAGTACCATGTTTGAGCAGATTGGGGCGAAACAGAGGGACTTCAAGGGGGGAGATAAAAAATTTTTCATTTTTATCTCCCTACAAAAAGAATGGATTTACGACTTGGGGCGGTCGTCTTTATCAGATGAGTCCGTTTTATCTGAGTTATCAATTGTAAAAGAAGGGTCATCTTGTTTACGTTGGAATTCCCCCTCAAAAGTGTCTCCAGTTTGGTATTTCCCGCCCCCCGTTTGGCCAAAACCATTCCCCGGTTGATAAAAACGGATGTGAGGAATTAAACGCATTACAATGAGTTTTTGAATTGGCGGAAGTAACAACAATAAACCAATGAAGTCAGTAAAAAAGCCTGGAACGATAAGTAAAAAGCCAGCTAAAACCAACGCAACACTTTTGATCATTTCTGCTGCGGGACTTTCACCTGACACTAATTTTTGTTGGATTTGCAGTACATTTTTCATGCCTTGGTTCTTGACGAGTGAAACACCTAGACAAGAAGTTAGAACAACTAAAATCAAAGTCATTAATACGCCAACTTCGGACGCAACTCGCACAAAAATGACAGATTCAATGTAAACGAGAATACCTATCAGAATGAGTGGTAACCAGCGCACAAGTTCTCCTTTATTTCAATAAGCTATCAACTATTTTACGCCCCTTGGAAAACCTTTGTGAACTGTATCTAAGAGACAACTATCAATATTCGCTTTTTTCTTTAGTATAGCCATAATAATTGGGGCAGATATAACGCTTTTCAACTCACAGATTTTTCTCATTAATGATACTTATCTGTGATGAATGTCACACAACGTAAAATCTGTTGCATAAATCAAACTATATAGTGATCTAGGTTCAAGGCAGTACATGATTAAAAGCTTATCATCTACCCATAAATCAGTAGATCATAATGCTGACAACGTAGTAGTTGGTGTTAATCGCTTGTGAAGTTTTATTTCACAATATTAATCACCTGTGAATTTTGCTTTACGATATATTACTTTTTTTGCAAGCGCATAAACGGACAGTAAACTGTAATCTAATTAAGAAGGTTCTCATGTCAAACAATACTCGTATCGAAGAAGACCTGTTAGGTAAAAAAGAAGTTCCAGCTGATGCCTATTATGGTGTTCATACTCTGCGTGCGATTGAAAACTTTTATATCAGCGACCGCACTATTAACGATGTCCCAGAATTTATTCGAGGCATGGTTATGGTCAAAAAAGCGGCAGCTTTAGCCAATAAAGAACTGAAAACTATCCCACGTAATATCGCGGATACTATCATTAAAGCCTGTGATGTTGTATTAAATGAAGGCAAATGTATGGATCAGTTCCCTGTTGACGTATTCCAAGGTGGTGCGGGCACATCACTCAATATGAATACCAACGAAGTTCTGGCAAATATCGGTTTAGAGCTGATGGGCCATAAAAAAGGGGAATATGATTATTTAAACCCGAATGATCACCTTAATAAAAGCCAGTCAACTAACGATGCTTACCCTACAGGGTTCCGTATCGCAGTATATAACTCTGTACTGAAATTAATTGATTCTGTTGAATACCTGAAAAAAGGCTTTGAAGCTAAAGCTGAAGAATATAAAGACATTCTGAAAATGGGCCGTACCCAATTGCAGGATGCTGTTCCAATGACCGTCGGTCAAGAGTTCCATGCTTTCGCGACTCTTTTAAAAGAAGAAGAGAAAAATCTAAAACGTAGCATCGAATTACTGCTCGAAGTTAACTTAGGTGCAACTGCTATCGGTACTGGTCTGAATACCGCACCGGGCTATTCAGAAATAGCCGTTAAAAAATTAGCAGAGGTCACAGGCTTAGCTTGTGTACCAGCAGAAGACTTAATCGAAGCAACTTCAGACTGTGGTGCTTATATCACTGTACATGCAGGCCTAAAACGTCTGGCGATGAAACTGTCTAAGATTTGTAACGACTTACGTCTACTGTCTTCTGGGCCTCGTGCAGGTCTTAAAGAAATCAACTTACCTGAGTTACAAGCTGGTTCTTCTATCATGCCAGCAAAAGTTAACCCTGTTATCCCTGAAGTTGTTAACCAAGCTTGTTTCAAAGTCATCGGTAATGATATTTGCGTGACTATGGCTGCAGAAGCAGGTCAATTACAATTAAACGTAATGGAACCTGCAATCGGTCAAGCTATGTTCGAATCGATTTCCCTGATGAACAACGCCTGTCGTAATCTGCAAGAAAAATGCATTAGCGGCATTACAGTGAACAAAGAGATCTGTGAAGCGTTTGTATTTAACTCCATCGGTATCGTCACTTACCTGAACCCATTCATTGGTCACCATAATGGTGATATCGTCGGTAAGATTTGCGCAGAAACAGGTAAGAGCGTACGTGAAGTTGTTCTTGAACGTGGTTTACTAACAGAAGCTGAGCTGGATGATATTTTCTCTGTTGAGAACTTAAAACACCCTGCTTATAAAGCAAAACGTTTTGATGACTAAAAATTTATGTTTATCATAAATAATACTTAAAAATAAAGGCACGCCTCTCACCAGAAAGCGTGCCTTTTTTGATTCATACACACACAAAAAATTAACATAACAGTTTCATAATTTTAATTTTCATTTTGTCGAGGAGTAAACACTATGTTAGCCGTAGAATTTATTATTGTTCTGCTGGCCATCTTTTTGGGGGCCCGTTTAGGTGGGATAGGTATCGGCTTTGCCGGTGGCCTTGGGGTACTGGTACTCGCTGCAATTGGCGTGAAACCGGGTACGATTCCATTTGACGTTATCTCAATCATCATGGCTGTTATCGCCGCTATCTCAGCAATGCAAATTGCAGGGGGTTTAGATTACTTAGTTGCCCAAACAGAAAAATTACTGCGCCGCAACCCAAAATACATCACCATACTTGCCCCAATCGTCACCTATTTTCTGACCCTTTTTGCAGGAACTGGTAATATTTCTTTAGCGACATTACCTGTTATTGCAGAAGTCGCAAAAGAGCAAGGTGTTAAACCCTGTCGTCCACTTTCAACCGCGGTTGTTGCGGCACAGATTGGTATCACTGCATCACCAATTTCAGCCGCAGTGGTTTACATGGCATCAGTCATGGAAAACCCAGCAATGGTTGGCGCAGGAAATACTGTAAGTTACATCACGCTGCTGAGTATTTTATTACCGGCCACCTTCCTCGCTATCATTTTAATGTCATTCATCATTTCTTGGACATTTAATTCCAAGTTGTCTGATGACCCTATTTATCAAAAACGTTTAGCAGAAGGATTAGTCGAATTACGTGGAAGCCAAGTAAAAGAAATCAAAGCGGGTGCTAAATCTTCCGTCTTGTTATTTTTGTTTGGTGTTATCGGCGTTGTTTGTTATGCCATCATCAATAGCCCTAGCCTTGGTATTGTTGAAACACCATTAATGAACACCACTAACGCAATTTTAATTATCATGCTAACAGTGGCAACATTAATTACTGTACTATGCCGTGTAAACACCGATGCAATCTTGAATTCAAGTACCTTTAAAGCGGGTATGAGTGCATGTATTTGTATCTTAGGTGTGGCGTGGTTAGGTGATACTTTCGTACAGCACAACATTGACTGGATCAAAGCAACTGCAGGTGACTTAATCCACGAACATTCATGGATGTTAGCGGTAATTTTCTTCTTCTGCTCTGCACTACTTTATTCACAAGCTGCAACAGCAAAAGCACTGATGCCAATGGCATTAGCCTTGAATGTAAGCCCATTAACCGCTATTGCGTCATTCTCTGCGGTATCTGGTTTATTCATTCTACCAACTTACCCAACTCTGGTTGCTGCGGTACAAATGGATGACACAGGGACAACACGCATTGGCCGTTTCGTCTTTAACCACCCATTCTTCATCCCAGGCACTATTGGTGTTGCATTAGCCGTTTCATTCGGCTTCCTGTTTGGTGGTATGATCCTGTAGTTTTACTAATCATAATTAAATACACTTAAAACCCGTTGCGATTTGCGCGGGTTTTTTATATCTATACACAACAGTATGTTATTCTCTCTTATCAAAATAAAGTTACATACGTGACTATAAAAATAATAGGTCTCTTATAGGTTATCTATTATTTTTATTTAATATGTATAAAAATAATACCAATATACATATTTAAAGTGCATTACCCTCTTATTTTAATCGTTAAAATAAAAACTAATTATAATAATTTTACTGGCGTTACATTTATATTAATACTCTCAATATAAGTGTAACAAACAATGACTGATTACATAAAATGATAAATAAAAAAGACATTTTTACGCTAATTTAGCTATAAAATTAAATGCTAAAAATAAAGAGAAAATAACAACAAATTAAAAGTTAACTCCAAACAAATTAAAAATCACAAAACTAAACACCAATAAATCCATATCCTGCACTCATATATCGTGTATTGAATATAGAAATAACCTATTGAATCATTAAAACCAATTCGCCATAAATATTGGTAATAACTAATTAATCCTAGTTAAATAGACCGCGGAATTTATTACGATTACCTTTTATTAACCATCATCGTAATAGACGATAACAAAGAATATTTTTGATAATTAAATAGTGTACTATTTGTATCTATTTATTTGGAGGAGGAATGTTAAACGCTCAACGAAATGAAAATACTAATGTGACTATTTATATTGGAACATATTTAAAGCACCGCAGAAAAGCGGTTGGCTTAACGGGGGCGCAGTTAGCTTCCCGCTTAAATATTAGTCAACAGCAAGTTTCTCGTTATGAAAGAGGCAAAAATTCCATTACTATTCAAGGTCTTTTGGATATTTTACAAGCTCTTGAACTAAGAAAACACGATATAGATGATTTTATGAAAAATATTTTTCAGTTCTATTATATCGATGCTGCACTAGAAGCTAAGTTGATTAACTAATGTTTTAATATAAATTAAAAACAATCAGTCAATATCAGGGGGGTTCTCCCCCTCCTGTTGCCCACTTTTTCAGTTTATTTGTTCTCTTCTAATCGACTAAATCATTCCCCCCTCATAAGCCCTAGCCATAACATGTGGGCGACTCACATTCTTAAGGCTGTATTATCTATTTTTCTCAATTGGTTGGGGGTAAAACAAACAGCTATAATTCAGAATTGAACATTGTTATGATGGGAGAAAATCAGACTTTACTGTGATGGAGTTAACAATGCCTATCCAACGTGACACTATTCTAAGTCATGCTTTAAACCAACTTGAAATCCAGGGTTTATCTGCATCCACAGAAAATTTACTGCATGAAATTGAATCTGATTTCTCTACTATACGCCAATTTTGGCCCGACGATGAAGCGCTTGTTTATGATTGCCTACGCTATCATGGTCAGCAAATTGAAGTGTGGCAGCGCCAAACACTCCTAGATGAATCATTAAACCCTCAGCAGAAGCTTATGGCCCGTTACCAGCAGTTATCCGAGAAAGTCCGTGAAGGGCGTTTCCCTGGCTGCTTGTTCATCTCTGCTTGTAATTATTATCCTGAATCAGAGCACCCTATTCACCAACTTAGCCGTCTGCAAAAAGAGAACTCCTTTAAATTTACCAAAGATTTGTTAGATGAGCTTGATATAGAGGACTCTGAGCTGGTTGCCAACCAAATGGAATTAGTACTAGAGGGTTGCTTGAACCGCTTGTTAGTTCAGCGAGATATTCAAGATGTTGAAATTGCTCAGCACTTATCCGAAGACATTTTAGCCATTGCTTTATGTCGTAAAAAAGGCGCCTTAAGTTAAAAAACCAACAACCGTTTATTAAACACACATCTTTTGCTGAAAAAGAAAACACTCAGTCGAAAAATATGTTTTTTTTATAAAAACTCATTGACGTAAACGGCCTAATACGGTTTAATGCGCCCCGTTGCCCGGATAGCTCAGTCGGTAGAGCAGGGGATTGAAAATCCCCGTGTCCTTGGTTCGATTCCGAGTCCGGGCACCACGCATTTATAACCCTCGCTTCGGCGGGGGTTTTTGCTTTCTATATCATCAACTTATTGGTTTGTCAGTGAATTCTATCTTTCACTTATCACCGTATCCGCTTCGCGGTGGTACAGAATGGTGGTACATTCATGAGTACGATGATACAGCCAACTAAGAACCGGCACGGGGTTTACCCCCTCAGAATGGCAGTACCTGCCGAACTTAAAGACACCCTCGGAAAAGGTGAGCTTAAACGTTCACTAAAAACTAAAGATCTTGCAGAGGCAAAACGTAAAGCTCCAGCCATTACTGCCTTAATGCGTTGTTCAGGCGTTTGTTGTTCAGAAGATTGGGTCATAACTGAACCTCTACAAAGAGTATTAAGGGTACCGCCCAACTAATTTAACCTACCATGCTTACAGTAGAGCAACCTTATACGTCATAGTGCTCTTGGACTTGTTTATACTTCATTTCGCCTTTTTCAACTTGGTCAACAACCTGCAATTTAAAGACAAGGGAATAATCGCGTTGAGTTCGTTTATTGATTGTTTTCATTACGTTATCCAATTTTAGATTGGAAAAGTGTCTACTTTATTTAGGATGGGTCATCTGTTATAAATATAAAGGAATGATATTAGTTATTTTTTTAATTAGAAATACAATAAAAAATAAACACTCGATTAATCACCAGCTTTGTTAGTTTAAAATTTAACATAGGATTAATCACCCCGTTAAATTACATCCACACAACTGAAACCCAACACTCATCGTAATTGAGACCATAACCATGAACAATGCGCCATCTTTTCGAGACATCATTTATAGCCTCATAGGAAGCATCCCTAAAGGTAGGGTCGTGACTTACGGAACGCTGGCGAAAATGGCGGGTTACCCAGCCCATGTACGCCAAGTTTGCCAAGCAATTCGAACCATTCCGGCGGGCAGTACTTTACCTTGCCACCGTATCATTAATGGTCAGGGGAAATTATCCGTTAAGGGCGAGTGCTATCTGCGCCATAAACAAGCACTGATAGATGAAGGTATTATTTTTGGTTTGAACGATAAGATAAAATTGAAAGACTATTTATGGGAAGGGCTTGATTAATTCCTAAACAAAAACCTACACGCTGAAATTCACATCCTCCTCACCATAAATTGACTGCACTGGCTAAGCCAAACGCGTATTGTAGCCTATCGCTTAAAAGTAAAAAGGTATAACCCTCTTTAAGACAGGTTATACCTAATAAAAAGACTAACTACCCGGAGTAAAATAAATTGGAGAGCCCGGTCCGACTGGAATACCTAATACAAATACCCAGACAATGAAGAATATTGACCATCCGATAAAAAAGATAATAGAGTATGGCAACATCATTGAAACCAATGTCCCTATACCTGCATCCTTTTTATATTTCACGACAATCGCCATAATCAACCCAAAATAGCTCATCATTGGGGTGATAATATTAGTGACTGAGTCCCCAATACGATATGCCGCTTGGATAGTTTCTGGCGCATAACCCGCCAACATCAACATCGGTACGAAGATAGGCGCAGTAACAGCCCATTGAGCGGATGCAGAGCCAATCATTAAGTTAATAAATGCACAGATAAGAATAAAGCCAATAAATAGAACACCACCGTGAAGGTCGATACTATTTAAGAAGTTAGCACCTTTAACCGCAATAACTTGCCCAATGTTTGTCCAGCCAAAGAAAGCGACGAATTGTGCTGCAAAGAAAATAATAACAAGGTATAAACCAAGTGTACTCATTGCCCCTGCCATTGCGTCAACAATATCCTTGTCTGAGCGCATGGTTTTAGCAATATAGCCGTACACAATCCCTGGAACCGCGAAGAAAACAAAGATAAAGACCACAATTCCTTTCAAGAAAGGAGAGTTACTAACTAACCCAGTATCTTGGTTACGTAATATTCCGTTTTCTGGTACTACCATTAACGCCAGAATCGCCGCCAATCCCCAAAAAGTCACAGAGGCCCAAAATAATGCTTTTTTCTCTAGTGGGGTGACATTTGCCGAAGCATAGAGGCTATTTTCATCCTCATCAACCGCACCACCGGTATAGGGACCGAGTTGCGGCTCAACAATTTTTTCAGTGATCAAATAACCTAAAATAGTAATTAAAAACGTACTGGCAAACATAAAGTACCAGTTTGCTTCTGCACCCACGATATACGTTGGGTCAATGATTTGTGCAGCCTGCTGAGTGATACCAGAAAGTAACGGGTCAACTGTACCCAATAATAAGTTTGCTGAATAGCCGCCTGAAACCCCAGCAAATGCAGCAGCAAGACCCGCTAAAGGGTGACGACCTAATGAATGGAAAATAATGGCAGCCAGTGGAATAAGAACCACATAGCCCAACTCTGCAGCGGTGTTTGACATGATCCCGGCAAACACAATCGCCATAGTGGTTAATTTTCGTGGAGCTTTGGTCACAACTAAGCGCATAGCGGCAGATAGTAAGCCTGCCCGTTCTGCAATCCCAACCCCTAATAGTGCGACAAGCACCGTCCCTAATGGTGCAAACCCTGTAAAGTTTGTGACAACATTGGCAATAATTTTTCGGATCCCTTCGGCATCCAATAGACTCACAATGTGAATAATACCATCTTCCGCGCGCCCTTTTGCGCCTTCTGGACGAGGATCAACCACACTGACACCAAAGTACTGACCAATTGCTGAAGAAACTAATAAAATGGCAATCAAAATAATAAATAAAATAACGGGATGTGGTAAAGCATTACCTAACCACTCTACCGTTCGCAAAAAACGGCTTCCCTCTTGCTTTTTTTGTTCCATATTTTCTCCTTATAAACAAGAAAAACGGACATTACACAATGTTTTTCTTTTTTGCTATTTACAAATAGATAATTGCAAATCAACAAAATTTATACAAATTAGACATAAGATTCATAAAAATCAGGAGTGCAATCACTTAATCAGCTATTAAAACTATTAATTTAATTAAACTAGAGATATAACACCAAAGAAAGCCTCGTAAATTAATTTCTATAAATGTGCTCAACATAACAATTTACACATTATTAATAACCATTTTTCATCATTTATCACTAAATATATATCAATTTTTAGCAGTTTTATTTTATATAAATAGTTAAAACTCCATTTATCAATACTCGATAAAACCTTATTGATTATTCGTAATAACAACGCTAATGAAGCATAATATACCAGCCTTCATTCAGCGAATATGAAAGGCTATAATGGTATAAAATCAATTTTCGGGGTCACTATTATGTCAGTTATCGATCTTTGGGCTGAACGCCATATTCAAGAAGCGTTAAACAAAGGTGAACTATCGAGTTTAAAGGGAGAAGGCCAGCCGTTGCAGCTTGAAGATGATAGTTTGGTTCCACCAGAGCTTAAGGCTGGGTATCGGCTCTTGAAAAATTCGGGGTATTTACCCCCAGAATTACAGCAAAGAAAAGATGCTCTGACATTAAGTAATATGTTGCAAAGTCTTTCAACCGACGACCCCAATTATTCAAGCATTAGCAAACAACTTGCTTTACTTGAATTAAAACTTAGACAAGCCAATGTAAATACTGACTTCTTGCACGGTAATTACTCAAACTCTATTTCTGAGAAAATAACCAATAATTCAGAAACAAAGTAACTTTACGTAAATAGATTAGTAAATAGCCACTAGCCTTTTATCTTCTTAATATCTTTTCTATTTATAGCTTCTGCATACTGTATTAAGAAAGCTCTGCAATAGTCATATTAAGACTATTTCCCACTGTTTTTATATAAACATATAAGTATTATCAATCCCTATTTTATATTATATATCAACAAGGAATGGGAAATGGAACAAAAACAATACTCTAATAAATGGCAAAAACGTTTCGACTTTTTTGAAAAGTATGGCTCACCGAGTACACCTGAATTTAAAACTGCATTAAAAGCAGCGTCCTTTGGCGAGCGCCTTTTAATTAACATGAATTTTTTTGCTTTTTTCTTCGGTATTATTTACTTCCTAATATTAGGGCTTTGGAAGAAAGGTCTGGTGATGCTTGGTATTTCTATAGCGATAGGCCTTGTCTTAAATATTATTGATTTTATGGTAGGTGGAACTATCCCTAATGGTGCTTATACTGGGTTATCGGTAGGTATTTCAGTGATGTGGGCGATGGTTGCTAACTATGCTTACTATATTAAAGAAACTAAAGGGCTAGATGGTTGGAACCCATTCGAAGGGATACGCATGGTATAGCGGCAGAAAAATAAAATGGCGGCTTAAAAGTAGCTAATTTTTATCATCGTGTTGTGATAATTCGATTTCTAAATAGTTAACCTAAGCCGCTGAGTCGTAACCTACCGTAAGTGAAATTTCTGTATACGATATTCATTCGGCGTTTTACCATAAAATTTACGAAATGCATGACTAAATGCGGAATGTGAATCATAGCCGACTGTTAATGCGATTTGTTCTATCGGAATATTTGTTAGCAATAAGCTCCCCGCAGCTTCCATCCGTTTATGTAATAAAAACTGCATCGCCGTTAATTGTGTTTCAGCCTTTATTTTGCGTTGGAGCGTACTTATCGACATACAAAAAGCTGTCGCCATATCTTCACAGCTAATAGGGTGATGTAAGCGTAGTTCAACCCACTGAGAAACTTCATCAATCCATTTATTTTCAGGCTTTAGTTGAGCCAATAATAAGCGGGCAACCGTAAAATTATGTTCAGGTGCTTGCGGGAAACTTTGCAACCAATTCAAAAGACCGACAGCGGCAGGAGTCAAAGTGAACTGCGTCATTTTCTCACTCAATGCCCACTGAGCTGTAGCGGGCATTTCTAATACATAATTTTGATTGCCGACTTGCCCACTAAAAGCGTGATTAACACTTGGCGGGATCACTACCCCATTGCCTGCATTAAGTAAAAAATGTTGGCGATGCATATTGATTTCCATTTGCCCAGATAACGACAAAACGACTTGCCACTGCCCATCATGTTGATGAGAAATGACTTCGTCTGAATATTGGCGAAAATGAAGTTCAGGCAATAGCAAAAGGTCACACTCCTACTGATACAGATGATAGTAGTATAACCTTTTTACTGATAAATGGCAGCGATGGCGCCGACTATGCTAGGCGGCAAGCAAACGAGCCCCTAGGGGCATACAAAAGTATGTGACTAGGGCGAGTGAGCGAAGCCAACAACGCGATAACACAAAGAATGACGAGCATTATGCTAAAAGCGCACCATTCGGTAGAGGCAGGTTAAATTCTGCAAGAACAATCGCCCCTGTTTCATCCGGTGCCCCCGTGATTAATACCTCGGATTTGATCCCTGCTATCCGTTTCACCTCAAAATTACAGACACATAGCACCTGCTTACCAATCAAATCTTCTGGTGTATAGTTGACGGTAATTTGTGCGCTGGAACGTTTAATTCCCAACTCGCCTAAATCCACGTCCATTACGTAAGCTGGCTTTTTAGCTTTACTATTCACTTCGGCACGAATAATCGTACCGACTCGCATTTCTACCCGAGTAAAATCATCCCACTCAATAATTTGCATAAATCTATTCCTGAATTAATTCACTTATCTTCTGTAAAGTAACATAGAACGGATTTAGCTTTTTATCGCTAGGCAATCATTTTATGTTGTAGAAGCATCAATAGCTTCGGTTACTTAAAAAAAAGCCCTCACACTAAAATGAAGGCAACGTAATGAGCAAAATAATAATAAAGTTCTGAGAGTAGCAATTAAACTAATGTATTAATTACATAGTGGAGAATGTATTCATAATTATCCCGCCAGAGATAATTAACCCCATCGCAAAGACAGCAGGAAAATCAGGCTTTTGTTTATATAACACCATAGAAACTAACGTTACACCGACAATCCCAAACCCACACCATAATGAGTAAGCGACTCCGACAGGGATATACCCCATTGCGCGAGTCAATGCAAAATAGCATAAGCAATATGCAATAATGACTAATACTGAAGGCCCCAACTTACTAAAGCTGTTGGTCTTTTTAATCATGGATGTGCCTGTTATTTCTGAGCCAATAGAAAGCGCTAACCATAAAAATCCAGTAAACATAATATTCCCCTTAAATTTAAATTAGTGAGCTGCTTTATTTTTTGCTGATAATAATGAAGCTTCAGCTTTAGGCTCTTCGGCTTCTTCATCAGAACCCATTTTGGAAAATAGATTCATAATTACAATACCACTTGCTATTACAGCCATACCTATCATTGCGGCTGTATCTGGATGCTGACCATAAAATAACATGCCAAGAGTAGAAACCATTAATATCCCTGTTCCTGACCATGTTGCGTAAGCTAAACCCACCGGAATATATTTAACAGCGCGAGAAAGTGAATAATAACAAATAACATACAGTACGACGATTAATGCCAATAATAACGATTTTGTCATTCCTTCACTATTATCAAACATTTTTAGCGTTGATGTTGCTGAGGTTTCAGAAATAATAACCGCCAACATCCAAAGCCATGATTTTGCTTTAGGGGACATAGATAATACTCCTACAATAAATAGAAAATTAAGATGATTTTTAATACGCTAAATTTATTTTATTATTTCAATGATTTTAAATAATCAATTGCAGAATCTGTTAATTTATTTTCATTCGCGCAATACCCCCTAGGGTTATTCATTACTTCTTTTAAAGTAATATAGCGACTTGGAGTTTCATTAGTTATTTCAGGTTTTAAATATTTAGAAATATCATGAGTTAGTAACTTTTTTTCAATTTCATTTAATGGAAAAAACTGAATACCTAATTTAATTACTTTACTGATATTTTCTTTAATAAGATGATTATAATTTTCATTTTTATTTAAACCTAAGATATGGCTTAATTCACTTTCTGGGCAGCAATGGTATTTCAATGCCAATATAGGAATATTTTGTGATAGTGCGTGTAAAGTTAATTCACTTTCCTCACTAACAAATAAACCACTGGCAATTTCACCGACAACTTTTGCATCAATAAAAGGTAAAAATAGGCAGCTATAGCGGCTTAACTTATTTATTGATAACGTATTTTTGTCTATAACATGTCCTAGCTCAGCCCATTTCTCCATATTCGAAGACTGAAGCATTGATGCGGTGGCATAAAAGGAAAAACAAACAGAATCTAGCTGCGCTAACCTTTGGTAAATAGCTTGCTGATAGCCCTCAACCGGTGATAACACAACCAAAACTTGTCGTTTTAACTGACGTAAAACTTGTTGCACAATTTGCTCGATCAGTTTTTCGTTCATTTTGCCACCGTTCCTTAACCCGCAATAAATACGCTATCGTTATTACGTAAACCCGCAGCATTCGCTTCATCTGTATCAATATGAAATTCAAGAGAAAACCGCTCATCCACTCTCACGATAACCTCATCAAATACTAAGCTACGCTCACCCTCAGTACGGATATTTACCTTTTGCCCATTCACCACATTGAGTGACCTCGCATCCATCACACTCATATGAATATGACGCTGAGCACAAATAACTTGCGACTCAAGGTTGACGTGCCCAGCAGGGCCGATCAATAAAGCGTTACCTGAGCCCGTTAAATCTCCTGACTCTCTCACTGGCGCTTTAATACCCAGTGCAAAACAATCCGCTTTGGACACTTCAAGTTGCGTTTTTGGACGAACAGGCCCTAAGACTCTCACTTTGCTTATCGACCCTTTTGGCCCAACCACCATGACACATTCCTTGGCTGCAAATTGCCCTGGCTGCTTTAAATCTTTGAATGGTGTCAGTTGATATCCTTGACCAAACAACGCTTCAACATCTTGCTGTGACAGGTGAACATGACGATTTGAAATACCGACAGGAATTGCAATGTTCGGTTGTATTCCTTGAGCAAAGCTATTGGTTGAAAGACGGGATAAAATTTTGCCCATCAACTGCTCATTAATCATGATTTTTTACCTTTGCGTAGGTCATTTTTGGTCTCTTTTACACTGGTATCCTCTTTTACTTCAGGCGCAGTATGTTGAGGTTTTGCTTCAACCATTTCACTTTCTGATGAACTTTGTCCTTTTTCTGTCTTTTCAATGCTTTTTTCTAATTCACCCTTTTTACTTTTCACCGTTAACAATTTAGCCGTCACACTTTCTTCTGGGCGAGCAATCACTAATGAGCCGACAAGCAGTTGGCTATTCGCTATCACGTCAATGCCATGGTCAACCGCAGTGCGAACTGCACTAATTTCACCTTGAAAACAAACTGATACCAACCCAGAACCTATTTTCCGATAACCTATAATTTCTACACTAGCGGCTTTACATGCTGCATCTGCGGCTTGTATGGCGGATGTCAGCCCCCGAGTTTCAATCACACCTAAACTTTTCATCTGTCTCTCCTACTTTGTGACTTAGTGACGAACCAGTCGAATATCGAAATCGAATTGCTTAAAGAACGCTTCAAGTTGATCTAACTCTTCAGCACTATAGGTTGGGTCTTGTTTAACCGGGTAAATCATCTCTAACTTGTCGTATTTGCCACGACCCAACTGGTGATAAGGTAAAATATCGATGCGCTTTACATTGCCGCGTTTGGATAATTCCATCGCATAATTAATCGCACCAGTAATGGCATCAAATGAATCGTTGTATCCACGGACTAACGGCATACGAACGACGATGTTAGCGCCAAGTTCCACCAACCTTTCAAGATTACGGCGAACATTTTCATTCCCAATACCGAATAAGTTTTTATGCTGTACCGTATCGATATGTTTAATGTCATACAAAAATAGGTCGACAACTTCAGCTAGCTTTTCATAGTTGGCTAATGAGGTTGTTCCTTGTGTTTCTACGGCGGTGTTGATCATCATTTTTTTACACTCACGCAGTAGGGCAACAGCAAAGTCGGTTTGTAGGCTCATTTCGCCACCACCGATTGTTACACCACCACCGGAAGAGATATAAAAATCATAATCTTGCATAATGATTTCCATCATTTCGGCTACCGTGACATCTTTGCCCATAATGTCTAACGCACCGCCAATACACACTTCTTCGCATTTACGACAACCAATACAGTCAATACTGCGATTGACACGGTGAATCTGTTCACCTTGTTCATTAATGGTTTTGTAATGGATACCGGTAGGGCAAACATCGACACATTTCCCACAATTCACACATTTGTCGTGAGAAAACATCACTTGAAACTGGCTACTTAGTCCTTCTGGATTAGCACACCATGGGCAGCGAATATTGCACCCTTTTAAGAAAATCAGCGTTCGAATGCCATCGCCATCATAAATTGAGTATTTTTGGATATTAAATATCCGACCTTTAATCTCTGCTGCGCTCATCATTACACCTCTAAAATCAGTTCAAATTTATTATTGTTATTATGAAATGGCAGGTATGAAGCCATACCTGCCAACGCTGGTTTAGAACTTCTCAATTACAGTACGGCTGATAATCTCATCTTGAACCTCTTTACAAAGCTCAACGAAATATGCGCTGTAACCTGCAACACGAACGATTAAATCTCGGTATTTTTCAGGCTCTTGCTGTGCTTTTTTCAGCATTTCGTTATCTACATAACTAAACTGCATTTGCCCGTTACCTAAAATAGAGGCGGTTCTCAGTAACGTGATTAAGCCATGACGCCCTTCCGGTGTATCCAATAAGCCTTTTAAGAACTTAAAGTTATGCACCATACCGATGTTCATCGTCTCAACATTCATCTTGCTGATTGATTTGATGATGGCAGTAGGGCCTTGTTTGTCCGCACCTTGTGTTGGGCTGATACCATCCGAGAGTGGCATCCACGCTAAACGGCCGTTAGCACTTGCTGCGGTCAATTCACCAATTGGGGTATTGTTGGAAATGGATAAGGTTCCGTGACTCAATGTTGAATACAACATGTCATATTTACGGCACTCACGCTCTGTCCACTCGGTGATATCCAGCGCATATTGGTCAACATAGTCATCATCGTTACCAAACTTAGGCGCATTTAAGCAGTCACGACGTAATTCGTCATAGCCTTCAAAGTTTGCGAGTAAGCCATCGCGGATTTGCTCAAGCGTGTAGCGGCCCTCTTCATAAACCAATTTACGAATAGCAACAATCGAGTCAACATAGGTGGCAAGGCCTGAGAAAATCAGCCCTGGGCCGTGGTTGATCATCGCCCCGCCAGCTGCAACGTCCTTCCCTTTTTCCATACAACCTTCTACCAGTAAAGACATCAAGGGTTTTGGAGCTACATCGCGATGTACACGCTGGCTGATAACAGTCCCGATAGCCGATAAACGAACAATGTGGCCAATCTGTGCTTTTACTGCATTATCAAAGTCTTCGAAAGTTTTCAGCTCACGTAAGTCACCCGTATCTAAGCCTTGATAGCTATCAAATAACACCATGCGACCACGGTTTAGCACAAATTCAATCGCAATTGGCCACTGGGTATAACCTGTTGATGTCCATTGATAAATACGGCCTGATTTTTGTGGCTCTACACACCCCATTAAGCAGTAGTCACGCGCATCTTCAAAATCAAAGCCTTTACGTAGCATCATTTTGATGTGGGAATCATCGAAGTGACAGGCTGGAAAGCCCATACCGGCTTTCACCACATCAACGATTTTTTCCATGTATTTCTGTGGTGATTGGTTATGAATACGGCATGCCAGAGATGGCTGATACACTTTCACAAAGCGAACCGCATCCATTATTAAATAGGTCAAATCGTTACAAGCATCACCACCAGAACGTTTTTGTCCACCAACAGTTAAGTTGATAAATGGCTGATAACCTGCGAAGTATTTCGCACCTAGCTCACTCGACATCCACATTAACTCAGCACACTTGATGATAAATGCCTGCATCATCTCTAATGCTTGGTCTTCAGTTAAACGGCCTGTTTTGATGTCGTTTTCATACATTGGTAAGCAATATTGGTCGAGACGCCCTAAAGAAAGACCGGTTTGGTTTTCTTCAATTTCAAATAATGACTCAACCGTCCAAATGCTTTGTAATGCTTCTTGTAATGTCACCGGCGGATTAGCAGGTACATTTTCATTCACCTGCGCGATAGTCAGTAATTCTTCACGGCGTTTTTGGTCTGATTCAAGTACGGCTAATTCACGCGCATGTGCAGCAATACGATGTGAATAAGCAACAACCCCTTCACAGGTTTCAATTGACGCTTTATAGAAATAAATGCGGTCAATGTCATCTGGGTTTTCCATGCTCAACTCAGCTAATTTCGCCTGAGCATCCGCTTTAATGCCATTCATTCCTTTGGTGAATAATAAAACGTCATAGCCTGGGCAGGTATCACCACCACCGTTGATTTGGTGATAAGACAAGTCACTGACAAATGTTTCACCACTGAATTCCCATACCCCCGCTTCACGATATTGTGCTTCACAAATTTCATCCAGAGAGCGCCCTTCCCAGAACGGGGCAATTTCCTCGCGGATCACTTTTTTGTCTTCTTCTGAGATAACAAATGGGTCTTGTGGACGCGTGCTCATGGTATCGAGTTCTTCGACTACCCAACGCCATGCGATATCCGGTGAGAATGCACCCGCACGGGCTTTACCACATGGATGACCCACAATCAGCTCTTCGGGTTGAATTAGGATTGGTGCCGTTTCACAAGCTCGGCGGAACGCTTTCGCACGCAATAAAATTGGCGGTAAACCTGGGTTATTTTTGACAACTTCAGTGAAGGCGAGTGCGCGGTAGATAGATACACTTGGACGCGCTTCTAAGTAGCGATTGCGCAAGCGTTGTAAGCGGGGCGTTAAACCTTCCATAACTTTGAATTCAGTTTCCGCTTGTGCTGTTGGAGCAATATAATTCGCATTTGGCGCTGCGTATTGCGGCTGAACACTGTTTTTACCGCAATATAAACGGACTTTTAACCCATTATTGATAGCACTGATATTTTCATTAGCGGATAACATCATGCCAGACAACTCGTTAATGCAAACACGAGGATCATTCAGATAGATACCGTCTTTTAATGCATCGAACATTGGGTAGCCATCAACTTGCTTGGTTGAGCGAACTTCAGAAAGCTCAGCCAGTTTCAGCCATAAACTTTCTACAATTTCATAAGCTTGCGCCTGAGTTAAACGGCCTTGTTCAATATCGCGTTGGTAGAATGGATAAACGGCTTTATCAAATCCCATTGGATTAACCGCATAGCTGCCATTTTCTAAGTGCAAGATCAGCTGTAATAAATAAAAGGCTTGGCAAGCTTCCTTGAAAGTTTGCGCAGGTTTAGCAGGCACATTGCGCAAAATTGCTGCGCTTTCTTGCAGCTCCGCACGGCGATATTGGTTCGATTCGATTGCTGCCATGCTTTCAGCTTTCGTCGCTAAAGATTGCGCAAAGTGGATTGCTGCATCACACGCATAAATCGCAGAGCGGCAATTATTTGCCTCATCAATGCTATTGCGGCTCACTGCGCTACCAATATTTCTCACTTTATTTTCTAGCTGCGCTTTGATAGCTAAAAAGCCTACGTTTAATACTGCTAAGTAATCTGGCGCATCGACGTTACTGTCGCCTGCTAAAAAGGTATAAATACTGTGGCTATTAATTTCATTTTCAGTATGGAAAATAGCACCACGTGGGGTTGATGATTGGCTACCAATAATCAACTCGTCTTGCCCGATAAAGGCTGGAAAATGGCGGATAAACTCATAAAAACGTTGAGCAGGTTTAATCGCCTGCGGCGCACCGGATAATTGGTTACCCAATGCTTCTAAAATATTAGCTCGTTCAGTAATAATTGAACTGTTGCGGGCACTTAAGCGTTCAGCCAGCATTTTTACGCGTGGGGTCAAAGCATATTTATTCATGTTAGCCTATCCTGATGTTCTTTCTAGTTTGTTGTTCATCACATAAAGCGTTAACTGTTAAAAAGACTGTCTATACAGCGCTTCCAGTTGCACCTTGCTCACATCCCGTGGATTGGTCGGCGTGCAACTATCGCGCAGTGCTTGCCCAACCATTTCCCCTAAACGGGCGTTAAAATCGAATTCATTGATACCTGTTGCTTGAATGCCTTTTGGCAGGTTCATTTCATCTTTCAATACGTTGATCGCCACCATCAGGCTTTCAACGCCTTCACGTATTGATGACGCGGGTAAATCTAAATTTTTCGCAAGATTGGCGTAGCGTTTCGCTGCCTCAGTGTCACAACGGCCTTCTAAATCTGCATTGAAAGCAACCACTTGTGCCATTAACAGAGCGTTGGCGCGGCCATGTGGGATATGGAACACACCACCTAATGCATGAGCCAAACTGTGCGTTATCCCAAGGGAGGCATTAGTGAAAGCCATTCCTGCAATACATGACGCGTTGTGCATTTTTTCGCGAGCCACTAAATTGCTTCCTTCACGGTAGCAATCAATTAAATGACCAAAGACTAATTGCACGGCTTTTTCTGCCAATGCATCGGAAAAATCAGAAGCGGTACGCGAAACATACGCTTCCAATGCATGGCACAGCACATCCATTCCTGTATCCGCAGTAATAGAAGCTGGCACAGATTTCACTAGTGCGGGGTCTAAAATAGCTACATCTGGCAACATAAACTCATCAACCAAAACCAGTTTTTCAGACTGAGACTTGATCACGGAAAATGATGTCACTTCAGAGCCTGTTCCACTGGTGGTTGGAATAGCGATAAACTGCGGTTTAACTCGATTGGGGTCTTTTTTCGTGTGCCAAAGGGAGTAAATAACAGCTTTCGCAGCATCAATCACCGACCCACCACCGAGTGCAATCACCACATCTGGGTATTGCCTATCCATTATTTTCATGCCGTTAACGATGGCTGAAATGTCTGGATCTGGCACAACATCATCGTAAATCGAAAAGGTGATGCCACTTTGGGTTAGCCTGCGAGTGACTTCATCAGCTAAGCCAAACTTCACCATCGCTTTGTCAGTGACGATAAATGCATGGTGAGCACTCATTTGTGAGATAAAATCCAATGCGTTAGCACCGAATTGGACTTTAGGTTTAATCAAAAACTGGTTCATGCTGTTTTTACTCCTTGGTATAAACCTTTTCCACAATGGCAACCACTGACATGGCTTTGTAATTGTCTTTATTCAAAGCGAAGTAAGCTTCAGCTAAAACAATGTCATTGATACCAGCACCAACACTGTCGACTGCCACATACGTTTTGTTTTTCAACGGTTCAAGGTCATCCCCTAGCTTTGTTACCATCAGTAAGTTACTGCCGCTAAGTTCTTGGCATTTCTGCGTTGCAACAACATGCCCGACTACCTTTGCAAGGATCATGGTTTATACCGCCTTATTCCAATGAGTTACTTATTTAGGCGTCCGAGAACGGCCTTGATGATCTGCTCAACATTTTCTTCACTGATATCACCGTGAGAAACGACAGCCTCAGTAACCGCAGCCGTTGTCACCGCACCGCCAAATCGGTCATCACCTATTGGATGGACAGCTACGGGTGATGTTGTCGCCGCAATAGGGTTACGGAAGCGGTTATCATCAAAAATACTGACTTGCGGTTGAGTTACCGTTGCTGACACCGCAGGTTGTGCAGTTGTACAAGGCTGAGTGGGTTGCCTTAAATCTTCAATTGAACGTACGCCATAACCCACTTTGCGGATGTTCAGTAGATTCATTGGCCCTACATTATCTGAGCTAGAACCCCCACCCACTGCGCCACACCCCAATGTTAATGCAGGCGTAATATTGGTGGTTGCCCCGATACCACCAAGCGCCGCTGGTGTGTTAATTAAAATGCGGTTAACGGGTTTTTCGAGAGAGAACTGGCGAATAACATCTTCGTTTTGAGTGTGAATAACCAAGGTATGGCCTAAGCCCTCGTTGGTCAGTAAGTCAACCACACGATGACAAGCTGATTGCCAGTCTTCTTCGATATACATCCCTAAAATTGGGCACAATTTTTCACGGGAGTACGGGTTTTTAGGGGAAACGGTATCTTGTAATGCAATTAATACACGGGTATTCGCAGGGACAGCGAAACCTGCTCGTTGGCTTAAAGTAATCGCATCTTTACCTACCACTTCAGGGTTGATAGTGCCGTTCGCTCTAAGCAACATGGATGCCATACGCTTCGCTTCTTCTTCGTTCATGAAGTAAGCACCTTGGGCAAGGAGTTCACGATGGACTTCGTTATAGATACAACGCTCAACAATAATGGATTGTTCGGATGCGCAGATCACACCATTATCGAAAGTTTTACTGGTGATAATGTCACTGACCGCTTGCTTGATATTAGCACTACGTTCAATAAATGCAGGGCCATTACCCGGGCCGCCACTAATGGTTGGTGTGCCTGATGCATAGGCTGCACGTACCATGCCTTCACCACCCGTTGCCAAAATTAATGAAACGTCTTTGCTGTGCATCAGTTCTTTCGTTGCTTCAAGAGTCAACATAGTGACTGCATCAACGATACCTGCTGGTGCGCCCGCTTCTAGTGCGGCTTTTTTGACTATTTCTAACGTACGGAAACTGCATGCTTTAGCATTTGGATGAGGGGAGAAGACGATTGCGTTACCAGCCTTCAAGGCAATCAACGTTTTGTAGATGATGGTTGATGTCGGATTAGTAGAAGGTACTAACGCTGTGATAACACCAAGAGGTACCCCCACATCCATAACTTTGTTGACTTTGTCATCATTAATGATGCCAACGGTTTTTAGATCTTTGATGTGCTCATAAACACGCATTGAAGCGAAGGTATTCTTCAGGACTTTATCTTGCCACTTCCCAAACCCTGTCTCTTCATTGGCCATTTTTGCCAACTCTTCTGCATGAAGTGCAGACTCAATAGCAATGTGTTTAACAATACTGTCGATTTTTTCCTGCGAAAATGTCGCGAATTCTTTCTGCGCTTGTTTCGCGTTTCGAACTAGCTCTCTTGCTAGCTGTCTGGATTGCAGATCTTTGTCTAATGCAACCATGTCTTCCCCCGTATCGGAGTCAAAATTAACTCATTAACTTGTTGTTTTATTGATTTATTAGCCAATAATTACGCTTTGTGTTGCTGCGCAATTTTGCCAATATCGTTGTGTGGTCTTGCGATAACGCGTGAAGTCACCACTGTTCCGATACGTTTTGCAGCCTCAACACCGGATTCAACAGCAGCATTAACGGCACCCACATCACCTTTAACCATTGCTGTCACGAGCCCTGAACCAACATTTTCATAACCGATTAGCTCGACATTCGCCGCTTTGCACATCGCATCAGCCGCTTCAATACAAGCCACTAAACCTTTGGTTTCAATTAGACCAAGTGCTTCTTTCATAAGTGATTTCCTTTTTATTCCGTGACTTTATACTGGGCGACGATTTTTTGAATATCGCTATGAGGACGCGCGATAACCAAAGATGTCACGACGGTGCCAACGCGAGAGGCGGATTCAACACCTGAATCCACTGCAGCTTTCACTGCACCTACATCGCCTTTGACCATGGCGGTAACTAACCCTGACCCAACATTTTCATAACCAATCAGCACAACGTTTGCGGCTTTGCACATCGAGTCTGCGGCTTCAATACAGGCCACTAACCCTTGAGTTTCAATAAGACCTAATGCGTCACCCATGTTTTTTCCTCCGGAAAAAGTTATGCTTTATGTTTAATAACAATTTTGTTGATGTCATTGTGTGGACGCGCAATCACCAAAGAGGTCACAACTTCCCCAACACGCTGAGCAGACTCAACACCGGAATCGACAGCCGCTTTAACCGCGCCTACATCCCCTTTAACCATTGCAGTTACCAAACCGGAACCGACATTTTCATAACCAATTAGCTCAACATTCGCCGCTTTGCACATGGCATCCGCTGCTTCGATGCAAGCCACCAAACCTTTAGTTTCAATAAGACCTAATGCATCACCCATTGTTATTTCCTCCGAGAAACCTTCTTTGTTTTTCTTTACCGCTGATAATTCAAATTGATGTGTCCGAGTACATGTCCTTTGAAATATCGGGGTAATCATTTGCGCCAAGGGTGTCTGCGCGGTGATTTATTGAACGCAGCCTTTGGCTTCAAACTCACTATAGAGCCTAAAAAACAAAACAAAATATAAATCCATGAATGATTAATACTTAGTGTTTTACTCTAAAAATTAGCGTGATTTATTTGATTTTTTATGTAACCTCACTAAAAAAACCAAAAATTCACGTTTCTATCTGGAGATGAAAAAAGGGCTAAAAGTTGATTTACGATTAATCAAAGGAATTGTTAACAAGATATTATTGAGCTGATAAGGCGGGGTAATTTAGGGAGTGATAACTGTGGAAGGGCTCACTTGCTTATAAGCTTAGCTAAGTATTTATTTGTGAGATAGCGATTGGGCAACTGCCAACTTCAATACCAACTTGGCTAATCTCATTCACGAAACCACTATGAGGAACCCTGCATAGGCATAATTAGTTTAAACTAAGTAAAGCTCCAATGAGCTATTGGATAAAACGCGGGGGAGCATCTCTATACGCATAAAATACCGAAAGAAAAGAGCCCATAGCGCCCTTTTCTTTAAGCTATTTTCAGACCATTAATCAAATTTACTGCCAGGTTTAAGTGTGCAGATATAAAGCGGGGAATTTATTGAGCTTAACAATAATGCTTTGTCATTGAGCTTTTGGGCATTAAGAAATAAACCGTCATGGCTATCTGACATCTCTCGCATAAAGTAATCGAAAATAACATCGGGGGATTCATCAATAGAAGATGCTCGTGATTCCCATTGGCTGATATTATAATGCCTTTCTGTTGGGGATACTCGTTGGGTAGTATAACTAAATTTTACGTAACGTTGTAAATATAGCCACCCTGCTTTGGAGTCTGTATAACCTTCCACAACAATCGAGCCCTTGCCATTAGAACCAAAATTGAAATGAATGTTGCCATTAACATTTTCATCTATCATATTTTCAAAGCGCATAATGCCTTTAGTCGAACAGACCATCAAACCATCTTGTTGATTTGAAAATAACACTGACTGAGTATAAACCGCTACTATGATAAATAGTAAACCACTCAGTAAGCATAATACCTTGCCTGAAATCTTCATGATGGATTCCATGAATAGTAGAAGTAATTATCACAATAACTAAATGGGTTATCTTCATTCACAGCACAATGGGCCAGAAAAACTCGCCCTAATCCATTCGTTTGTAACTTATCACCATAGAAAAAAACAAATCGCTCCTTTTCTATGCAGTCTAGTTTCAAGTTATTTCTTACCTTGTCAAAATTTTGTATATAGTTGAGGGCAACAGTGCCATTAATCATTTTCTCATTTGACAAGACATCGCAATTATTGTGTTCCAACACCGTCATACTAATTGGTGATGATGGTTGCTTGGATAGATAAGCCATCACGGCTAATAAAATTGAGCAAAGCAATAAGGCTGCACTAGCTAAATACCAACAAATTTCTTTTTTTTCTGGGGTTAGTGAAGTAATAATCTGTGGTTCTTCAAGGGGATGTGGGGCTGAATTCGCAACAGAAGATAAAACGATCTCTGCGCCATCAATTTCATTAAGATTACTAATTAACTCAAGAGGGTTGATTTTAATATCATCAATTAATTCTAAGGAGACTTCAGAATTGAATTCTAATAAGCCTCTCCCAACAGTAACGATAATATTTTCAATACCATATTGACGGAATGCTTTTCTTAAAATACTTAAGTATTGATTTAAATTACTGTTCGATGACACTAAGCCATTATCATCCCATACAGATTTCAATATATCGTCTCGGGATAAAACACCATTATGTTGTATAAAATAAAATAATAATGCATTAGCAGTGATAGACAATTGCGTGTCCACCTCACCTTCTTTCAAAGATAAAGTGCCATCAACTGCATCATATATAATGAAGGCATTGATTTTATATTTCACTATCGCCTCATGTGCTTATTATATTAATAAAATTACACTGCTGGTATTACCGTTACTCCTCAGGTAGTTTTTCAAATGATATTTGTGTCAACCGACTTACAATAGCAGCGCGTTCTTGTTGTAATAATGTTTCCCCTTCAGTCAATGACGAAAGCCATAACCCATCAGCGGCATACCTGACTAATGCCCCTAAATAACTATTATCAAATTCATCCCCATTTGCTAAATGGCCTAACACCCAATCTCGCCAACATTGACGTAATACCGGCTCTGTTGGCATAGCTAAAGACAACAAAGCAAGTTGAAAACTTTCATCCGATTCTTTAAGTTCACCAATATAGTGCAAATATGCACGAGAGAAACGCCCATACGGATTCGGATCATTCTCCATAATCAAATGAATTCGCTCATCCATAATTCCCAATAATTGGAGAAACAACGCATGGATGAGTTCCTGTTTGCTTGGGAAGTGGTGCATCAACCCGCCTTTACTGACACCCGCTTCTCTTGCCACAGCATTAAGAGATAACGAAGAAATCCCTTCTCTACCAGCAATAATGCGAGCCGCTTTGAGTAACTCAACTTGGAGTTTGGCGGGATCTTTTTTTCTATGCTGTGCCGTTTTATTCATGAAACGAATGATACCGACCAGTCGGTATGTTTCATTTTGACTAAAATCAAGTAACTATGATTTGTCAGTGGGTAAATAGAAATACTGGAAGAGGACTCACAATATCCCATCGTAATAATTCATATCACTATAATTAATTTAAAAAATTCAATTTTTTTTGATATTTATTTCACTTATTCTGTCGTTTTAATTTAACTTAGATTTTGCACCTGTTCATATTATGATGTTTAATAAAAGAAACAACGTTCTGACAAAATACAAATCATATGAAGTATTAATGATCAACTGTCGATAGAAGAGGTTTTATCATGTCAAATCAATATAGTATTGGTGTTATTGTTGGTAGCTTACGTGCAGATTCTTACAACTTAACCGTGGCTAAGGCCATTACCAAGTTGTTCCCAGCAAACTTTACCTTTAAGTTTATCAACATCGGTGACTTACCTCTCTACAACCAAGATGCAGACCAAAGTGTGCCAACTGTGGTCGCAAATTTTAAATCGCAGATTAAAGCTTGTGACGGAATTATTTTTGCTACCCCAGAATATAACCGCTCAATCCCTGGCGTGTTGAAAAATGCCATTGACCAAGGTTCCCGCCCTTGGGGTGATAATTCATGGGATGGCATTCCAGCAGGCATTTTAGGTGTTTCTATTGGTAATATCAGTACCGCAATAGCCCAACAGCACCTACGCAATAGCCTTGCATTCTTAAATATGCCTACCATGAACCAACCCGAATGTTACTTGAAATGGTATGACGGCATGGTGGATGAGCAGGGAAATATCTCACCAAAAAGCAAAGATTTCTTACAACCTTGGGCCGATACCTTTGCAAAGTTTGTGGCACATAATATTGTGAGTAAATAAGTGGGTTGGCAATATGCCGCCCATAAAAAAGGGCACTCAACCAGTGCCCTTTACATAAAATAAACCTAATAATCAGATTATTAACGGCCTGCTTTTAGCTTTTGGAAATACTCTTCATACAGAATATTGGTATTCCCGACATCGCTTTGCCACTCGCCTTTTTTCAGCACCTCTTCACTTGGGTAAAGGGATGGGTCGTTAGCAATTTCCGCAGGTAACATTTTCTTAGCTTCTAAATTTGGTGTTGGGTAACCAATAGATTCAGCAACTTGTGCCGCAATTTCAGGGCGCAGTAAGAAATTAATTAGCTTATGGGCACCTTCAACGTTTTTTGCATTGGCTGGGATGGCTAAGCTATCCATCCAGAAAATCCCACCCTCTTTTGGCCATACGACCTCAATAGGTAGACCTGCTTGCCTTGCCACAAATGCAGAGCCATTCCATAACATACCCACATCCACTTCACCTTCGATAAATGGTGTCGCTGGGTTGTCAGAGTTAAAGGCTAAAATATTCGGACGAAGTTTTTGTAGCTCTTTATAAGCTTCTTCAATTTGTTTCGGGTCGGTCGTGTTCCCTGAATAGCCCAGTTTAGTCAACGCGACTTGGAATACTTCGCGCGCATCATCCATCATTAGTAGGCTATTTTTATACTCAGGTTTCCAAAAATCAGCCCACGAAGTCACCGAGCCTGGATCAACCGCTTCACCGTTAATCCCGATCCCCGTAGCACCCCAAATATAAGGCACGGAATAATCGTTATTTGGATCGAATTCTTTATGAATTAAATTTGGATCAAGGTTTTTGAAATTACTTAATTTACTTTGATCGATCTTTTGCAGCATCCCTTCTTTGCTCATTTTGGCGATAAAGTAAGTAGATGGTACAACCAAATCATAAGCACCTTCTTTATAGGTCTTTAATTTGGTATACATACTTTCGTTTGATTCATAGGTGGAGTAAATTACCTTGATACCCGTTTCTTTGGTAAATTGCTCTAATAAACCGGGGGGAACATATTCTGTCCAGTTATAGAAATACAGTACGTCTTTATTATCGTCAGCGGCGGTTGCCGTGCCAATACTTGCAGCCATTAAGCCTGCCGCCAGTAGATAGGACCATTTTTTCATGACTGAGCTTCCCTCAACAACGTGTTTTTACCCCCGCATATCTCAAGCAATAACTTGAATTATTTAGGGTATGTATCTTATGGACTCAATTGGAGCCCACCCTCTCGCCTAATGGCATTAAAAAAAATGCTGCAATACAACAAAACACAGCACCATCGTTTAACTTATTACTTGGCTTTTTTTGAGTATTTATCCCGCATCACCCACTGACTTAAACAGACAAGCAATAGGGACATTATCAGCAACACGGTTGCCAATGCATTCACTTCAGGAGAAACACCCACTTTCACCATCGAATAAATTTTTAATGGCAAAATTTCATAACTCGGCCCCGTAACAAATGACGAAACCACCACATCATCCATCGATAATGTGAAACTCAGTAACCACCCAGCAACAACGGCAGGTAATGCTAAAGGCAGTATGATTTTACGTAAGATAGTAAATTCACCCGCACCGAGGTCACGTGCCGCTTCGAGCATCTTCACATCAAAGTCTTTGAGCCTTGCGTATACGGTAACAACCACAAACGGCAGGCAGAAAGTAATGTGAGAAAACAGCAATGACCAAAAGCCCAGTGAAACACCTAGTATCATAAATAGCACTAATAAGGAAATGGCCATCACGATATCGGGGGACATCACCACCACAAACAGCATTCCCCCCACAAAAGGCTTTCCTCTAAAACGGTAGCGAAACAAAGCAACCGCCGTTAATGTGCCAATAACTGTGGCAAAAGTTGCTGACAAGATAGCCATTGTCAACGAATGCCCTGCTGCTTCCAATAAGCTGTCATTATTACTGAGTAATTCATACCATTTTGTTGAAAACCCTTGCCACTGAATACCAAAACGAGATTCATTGAAAGAGTTAATAATCAAAATAATAATTGGAATATAAAGATAAGCGTAAATGATGGCCATAAAGCCACCACGCAAAGTACGTCCGATCATTCTTCATATGCCTTTTTATTCAGAAGCTTAGCCGCTCGATAATACACATACAGCAATAACCCCATCATCACAGTTAGGAAAATGCTGGTTGCTGCCCCGAATGGCCAATCACGAATATTCAAGAACTGGCTCTTAATCACATTACCAATTAACAGGTTTTTTGCTCCGCCCATTAAATCTGCAACATAAAATAACCCCATTGCAGGCAGCAGAACTAATAGACAGCCCGCAATAATCCCAGGCATCGTTAATGGAATGATAATTTTTACAAACCGCTGGAATTTATTCGCACCAAGATCCCTTGCCGCTTCTAAATATGATTTATCCAGTTTTTCGATACTTGAATAAAGCGGCATTACCATAAACGGCAGTAATATATAGATAAGCCCCAATATTACCGCTTCTGGCGTGTACATAATTCTCAAAGGTTTATCAACAATGCCAACCCAAAGTAAAAAGTCATTCAAGTACCCTTTGGTACTAAGAAAAACTTTCAAACCATAGATACGGATTAGTGAGTTAGTCCAAAAAGGTACAATCAACAAAAATAGCATCAGGGGTTGGATACGCTTTGGTAACTTAGCCAATATAAAAGCAAACGGGTACCCAATGACTAAGCAGAAGAAGGTCGCAATCAGCGCCATATTAAGCGAATGAAGCATCACTTCTGCATACATTGGGTCAGATAAGCGAATGTAGTTATCCCATGTGAAAACGAGGTCAACTAAATTAGTATCACTACGTGTCAAAAAACTGGTGCCAATAATCATGACATTTGGCAAAAAGACAAATAGGACTAACCAAGCAACGACACCGGTGATGATGACATTCTGCAAAATTTTATGTTTACGAATGATCATCCAGAACTACCTCCCAGCTTTCGACCCAAGTCACAGCAACTTTTTGGTTAAGGGAGTGGTCAACATCAGGGTCATCTTCATTGAAGAATTCGCTTACCATGATAATTTTGCCATCTTCCATCTCAACCACTGAGTCTAACGTCATGCCTTTGTAGTTACGCTCACGCACGTAGCCAATCAGCCCTGGGTAATTATCGGCATCATTCACTTCTTCAACTCGTAGGTCTTCTGGGCGTAATAACACATTAACATGCTGCCCTTCCTCGACAGAAAGTTCGGTGAAAATATCACATTCATGGCCTTCGACATTGGCACGAATGCGTTTGTCATCAAGGCGATACAAGACTTTTGCATCGAAAATGTTAATTTCGCCAATAAATTGAGCAACAAATAAGTTTTTGGGCTCCTCATAAATTTCACGAGGCGTACCATCTTGCTCAATCTTCCCTTCACGCATAACGATGATCCGATCAGACATCGCTAAAGCTTCTTCTTGATCATGGGTAACAAAAATAAACGTGATCCCCAATTTCCGCTGAAGGGCTTTTAGCTCATTTTGCATTTGTTTGCGTAGTTTATAATCTAGCGCGGACAATGATTCATCCAGCAGCAAGACTTTCGGCCGATTAACAACGGCACGAGCAATTGCCACGCGCTGTTGTTGACCACCAGACAGTTGGTTGGGTCTACGCTCAGCAAAATCTTCCAATTGAACCATACGCAAGGCTTGGTCAACGCGCTTTTGAATTTCAGCCGCAGGTGTTTTCTGCATGCGTAAACCAAAGGCTACGTTTTCAAACACGGTCATATGAGGAAATAAAGCATAGCTTTGGAATACGGTATTCACAAAGCGCTGCTCTGCGGGAATATCCGTAATATCTTGACCATCAAGAATAATTTTCCCATCATCGACGTCTTCTAGCCCAGCAATAAGACGTAAAACCGTCGTTTTGCCGCAACCTGAAGGCCCAAGAATGGTTAAAAACTCACCATTTTGAATAGTTAAGTCAAGTTCAGAAATAATTTGTTTGCCATCAAAACCTTTATTCAAAGATTTTAATTCGACGAGTGGTGTCAGAGAGGTTGTCTCAGTCATTTATTATACACTCTATCCCTAGGAATAATGCAGATAGAACCGCCACCGTTAAAGACTGTATAAGCTTGTCGGAGATATACTCTTCATCCTTCCCCAGCAAAGCCCAAAACCAGTAGCGCCATTTTATAGTTCATAAGCCCTGCATGATAAACACAGTTTTTGTAAATTGAAAGCCATTTTCGCCATTTCGTTTGCCTTTCATTATGAATTATCAATAAATAAATCAGATTTCTGATAAAAATAAGCAACATAGAGGTATATGCTATCAATTTATCGATATCTATAGATTTTCTTAGTATATTCACACACTAAACTTAAGTTAAATTCAATGCTTTTCATATGCTTAAAATATCTAATAGGAAATAGAACTTAATTATGTAAATAATCATTTTCATTTATTTAAAACCCTTGGATTATAAATACCGTATGATTTTAAATCACATATTCCTGCAAAAAATAAAATGAAAATAAGCATTGGATTAACTGAATCGTTTTAATTGAAAAAATGTAGCCATAGCTATTTATCATGATTAAGCACTTAAATAGTCAATAATCGATAACATCTATAACAAATGGTTAAAACCTTAGTTATTAATAATATTATGTGATTTGAATCTAATTTTTATTAATCAATGACTTTTATCCCTATAAATTTAATCCGCGTCATATAATCTCATGCATCCCTTTGAATATAAGGGCCAAATTGATATAATATCAGCTTAAATTGTAACCTTTAGTAACTTGTTTTGTAAGCTTAGTTTTATTATTACACCTATAAATTTTACTTTGTGTCTTTCAAATTGAATTAATTAAGAATAAACATAAGCCTACGGGTGATTTTTTGGATATTCCACTGAAATTAATATGTGAGTGATCAAAATGGCTAATAAAGAGTTTTTTTATCAAGAACCATATCCTTTATCTGAGGATAAAACTGAATATACCCAAGTTTCTGATAAATATGTTTCTGTCGAGCAATTCGCGGGTAAACAAATTTTAAAAATAGAGCCTGAAGCACTAACACTTCTTGCTGAACGCGCAATTTATGAATCACAATTTTTTCTAAGGGCTGCTCACCAAAAGCAAGTTGCAGCTATATTGCATGACCCAGAAGCCAGTGAAAATGATAAATACGTAGCACTACAATTGCTGCGTAACGCTGATATCTCTGCAAAAGGCATTTTACCAAACTGCCAAGATACCGGAACAGTTGCTGTTGTTGGTAAAAAAGGCCAGCAAGTTTGGACGGGCTGCGATGACGAAGAATACCTCTCTCGAGGGATTTATAACGTATTCCAACATGAAAACCTACGTTTTTCTCAAAATGCCCCACTTGATATGTTCAATGAAGTCAACACAGGCACGAACCTACCTGCACAATTTGATATTTTTGCGACTACAGGTGATGAATACCACTTCCTGTTCGTCAACAAAGGCGGCGGCTCTGCTAATAAGTCAGCCCTTTATCAAGAAACCAAAGCAACACTAACTCCTGCTAAATTAAAAGACTTCTTAATTGATAAAATGCGTAATTTGGGGACAACCGCTTGCCCTCCATATCATATCGCATTCGTTATTGGCGGTACTTCTGCTGAAACTACGCTGAAAACAGCCAAATTGGCTTCTGCTAAATACTACGATAACTTACCGACAACAGGTAATGAGTACGGCCGTGCTTTCCGTGATATTGAGTTAGAAAATGAGTTATTAGAAGCCTCACGTCACCTTGGCTTTGGTGCACAATTTGGCGGTAAATATTTTGCTCATGATGTCCGTGTTATTCGCTTACCACGCCACGGAGCCTCTTGCCCAATCGGGTTAGCCATTTCATGCTCTGCTGACCGTAATATCAAGGCTAAGATCACTAAAGACGGTTTGTGGCTTGAAAAAATGGAACATAATCCAGCCCAATATATCCCTGAATCGATGCGTAACCAAACAGAAGGGAAAGTGGTTCATATCGACCTTAACCGTCCAATGAAAGATATTTTGGCCGAGCTAAGTAAACACCCTGTATCGACTCGAGTTTCCCTCAGTGGTCCACTCATTATTGCTCGTGATATTGCTCATACCAAGCTTAAAGAACGTTTAGATAACGGCGAAGAGTTACCGCAATACTTTAAAGACCATATGGTGTACTACGCAGGACCAGCGAAAAAACCAGAAGACATGGTCTCCGGTTCTTTAGGCCCAACAACAGGCAACCGCATGGACCCTTATGTAGATTTGTTTCAGTCCCATGGTGGTAGCATGTTGATGCTTGCAAAAGGTAATCGGACTCAATTAGTGACTGATGCGTGTAAAAAACATGGCGGTTTCTATTTAGGCAGTATCGGGGGCTCAGCTGCGATCCTCGCTCAAGAATATGTGAAAAGTTTAAATTGCCTTGAGTATCCAGAATTAGGAATGGAAGCGATTTGGAAAATGGAAGTTGAAGGGTTGCCAGCCTTTATTCTTGTGGATGACAAAGGAAATAATTTCTTTGAGCAAGTTCAAGATAAAAGCTGCCGTAAATGTGTTAAATAAGACTCTCTATACTAAGTAATGAATTACATTCACTTTCGTTAGTTTGTCTCTTTGTGCACCATAGAAAAAGAGCAGGTTCAAAGCCTGCTCTTTTCACATATATGCAAATTAATAGTAGTTAATACGAACAATAGTTGAGGCGTTAAATGCCCCTGTTTTCACTGAGCTAACTTTTTTAATCGACGCACTGTAGTCACGAGTTACAGATGTACTTCCTTGAGGCAAGCTCCCAAAAAATTGAAAGTAGTTAAATTTTATACGGTTACTTTTATCATCCATAATCGTTAGATTGGTTCCGTTTTTTAAATCAATCGCATATTCACCATTTAACGGATCGGTGGTTTCAAAATTAATATTCATGGAAAAATTATCGAGGCAGCCTCTTTTCACAGCTTGAACTTGAAAACTTTTTTTAAACTCTTTACCTTGGTTCAGCTCAGTGATCATCATCTGGCCAAAATCAATCTGCTGTGATTCAGGGTACACTTTTATATCAGCCCCACACTTGAGGAAGCGAATACCACGTAACCCAATAATAGAATACTTCAAGTTTTTTGCACCATTGGTATGATTTATCCCACCACTTCCATCAAACTGGAAAACCGTAAATTGGTTATCCCCTGTGTAGTTACCTGAAGGAGGAATAATACCCGTCACTTTGATATATAGTGTAAAAGTCACTGTTACCGTGACACTCTCTCCACGGCGAATAGGACGAGTCCCTAAGTTGACACGCTGCTCATTTTGTTCTAATTGTTGGCCTTGGTAATTCGCGCCTAGTAATAACCCCGCCCCAAGTTTTTGAGATTTCGGATTAAAATACATATGTACAACGTCAACAGCATTACCAAGTACATTGTCACAATAAACGGTCACAGTTAAAGGGTCGGACTGCCAAATAATAGAGCCTGCAATTGTATCAGCAGGAATAGCCAATTGACCTACAGGGACTGCCGGTTTTTCGACATCTCCTGTCCCCTTTTCCACACAATCTAATGCGAAGGTTTTTGGGCTAATAAAAACAAATAGAAATAAAATATAAAAACCATATTTTTGAATAAACTTGTGTATCATGATTTATACACCTTATATGTAAGTAATATTTAAGGTAATTTGCGTTTTAATATTACCCACTGTTAATTCATTTCTTGGTAGATAACTCTCTAGCATGGAATAAATCGTAATTTGCTGGTTATCATCAAAATAAATTGGATAACTGCGGTATTTACCATTGGGGACAATATTGCCATCTTTATCCATTAATCGAATCCCATAACCATTTAGAATAGTTTTGCCACCAAATAAATTACGGTCTGTACTGCTAGTTGGCTCTGAAATAAACATAAGCTGAACAACAGGGTCTCTATCATCACGGTCGCGTTTGGGAAAAATACAATCATCAAATTTTAATTTGATCTCATGCTTAGGGCTTCGATCCCCGATCTCATTAAAATAGTTCAGAGAAATTGGGCCAAGTTCAATATTTTGATCAATAGAGGAAAATGAGATTTTGCAAGGTAATGAAATAACATTCCCTGTAAAATTAAGATCTCCTCTCATCATGCTACTGTCTGCGTAAGAATGATTTCCAACCAAAGACAACATGAACAAACATATTGAAAAGTAACAATTTCTCATTTCTAAAATCCTATTGGCTCTCTTTTGACAATTGGCATGTCGAAGCAACACATCGGTAAGTCAACATCTTCATACCGCCGTAATCATCCATGTACCCTGTGTACAATTGAGTAAACCCTTCGCTCGGTACGACAACACGTTCTTTCGAAAGAGGTGCCACCATAACACTTTCAAAACCGGGGAAATTATTTCTATTGTTGTTACTTAAATAACCTAATGTCACATAATATTTTGTTGGGTTTTCAATGAGTAATTGATTACCTTTATGAGTATATTTCAATTCTTTTGCCCAAACCTTATCGCTATTATTTTCAATCTGAGGTGGACGATAAAACATTTTCAAACGGCTTTGAATCGCAATTTGCACGACATTTTCTTTATCAGCGACAGGCGGAATTTCACGTACATTTAAATAAAATAGCGACTCTCTATCTTGGGGAAGTAAATCAACACCTTCTGTTTTGATGATTTTAATTTGGTTTTTCGCATTTGGTTCAACCCGTTGCATAGGAGGGAGTACCGTAAAAGGCTCTGAAACCTTATTCCCTTTTTCATCTTCCATCCAAGACTGAGCTAAATATGGCATTGTTTTACTTTGATTATTAATAACCAAACTAATCGACTTATCTTTGCCCGGAAAAATAATTCGGGTACGGTCAATATTGATTGCTGCGGACGCAAATTGCATACCGACAAAAACGAGTGAAAGCCCTAAAGCTACTACATACTTTTTACTCATACATCATTCCTTTATTGGCAAGGGATCAGGACTTTCCCCTGATTTTTTTCGGCAATATTAGGTAAATTTAAACGACACTGATTCGCGCCACTGGCCCATTTAACAAAGTAGTTTTCTTCTGGGTTAACACCGGTCAAATAAGTCACCCCACTATCTGCGATGATGCCTACTTCCCTACCGGTATTCACTTCAATAACACTCGTCCCTAATGGTGGATAATTACCATTACTCAAGCGAATAACCGCTAAAATACGTTTCCCTTGATTTGCTTTTATTTTTTGATAACCAATCGAACCTTCGGTTAATGTTTTACCAATGATATTGTCATTAACATCAACATCATCTGGTAATGTATTCATATCAATATATACATCTGAATTGGAGAAACTGTTCAAACTTGTCGCCACTCCAATCCCGAAACGGTTTGTCACTGACTCGCCATTATTAATAGAAATACCAGCAACATTGTCACTATCAATCATGACTCGTGGCTCATTATTGGTTCCATTGCGGTGCATTGCTGCACCGTATTTCGTGGCTGTCATCGAACCATACCAACTACCACCAAATGCACGATAAGAATTAATATTTTCCGTCGCGTTGACGTTTAATACGCCGTAAGGAGATGAATGCTGATAGCTACCGCTAATATTTGGCTCTGCGCGTCCAAGTTCATGTTGAGAACCGCCAACACGCATACTCCAATAGTTGTTATTCACATTCTCGCTATAGTACGCAACAGACTGCCCAAAACTGTGGTCATTATCAGCATATTGCGCGTCATAACTGATGGAGCTACCGCCTTCTAATGGGATAGAAAATGATAAATAAATTTGGTTATCATCTGTCGTTTCATATTTAATTTTATTAAGTGACAATGTCCCAGAAATATTTTTAATCTGCCCAACACTAAACAATTTACTGAAACTCATCCCAAAGTTAGTTGTAGATTCACTATTCCAAAATTGATGATGTGATGCATTAAAATAAATAGTTAAATCTAATGGGCTGATATATTGATTAAAAGATGCCGTATACACGTTTTTATCGCGTCTAAAGTCCAGCGCTCCATTAGCTGCATCAATATATTGCGGCATGGTTAAAAATTCTTTTTCAGAGAACTTATAGCCAGCGAATGTCACTTGGGAATTCGTAGACTCAAAGCGCTTAGAATAATTTAAACGGTAGCTATTACCTGAATAAGAACCAAAATTATCTAAGTTTGCGTGTGTGCGAGTAATATCCAGTGAGATCGCACCAAACATATTCATATTTTGCCCAATACCAAGGTTTACAGCTTGGTAATTAGTATTATCAATAGTCGCTATTAAGCCCCCAAAAAGAGAGGTATTTCCAAATAACCCATAGGATATCTCACCCGCAATAAACCGCGGGTCGACTTTCTGCGAGCGGCCAAATGAATCGGACTGACCCACCGTAAATTTATACAGAAATTGCCCTTGGCGAGTTAAAAACGGCAATGATGCCGCAGTCACTTGATACGTCGTTTTTGACCCATCCTCTTCCTCGATAGTCACATCTAAGGTGCCTTGTACAGCTTCTGTAATATCTTGGATATTAAATGGCCCTGGAGCTACCCTTGCTTGCTTAATCACTCGCCCATTTTGTGAAACAATCACCATTGCATTTGTTTTTGCAATCCCTGTTACCTGTGGCGCATACCCACGCAAAGAAGGCGGTAACATGCGATTATCACTGAAAACAGAAGCACCAATAAAACGGAAACTATCAAATAGGTTTGTTTTTAAATAAGACTCCCCTAACAATACTTTCGCACCCATTTCTGGTAATGCACGAAAAGCATAAAGTTGGGTCCAATCGAAACGTTCGTTTGTTTTCCCTTGAGAACGATTATATTGATATTGATAGTCTGCACGAAAACGCCAAGCACCTAAATTGATACCAGTGGTACCATTACTACTGGCACTAAATGTTTCACTATTATTTTTAGGAGAGGAATAATTCGCAAATAGGTTATAGTCAAGAAAAGCCCCTGTAATGCCATTCTCCCATTGAGATGGTGGAACCCAATAAGGGTCGTCATACTCTAACCAAGCTTGAGGAATAGAAAATAAGATATTTTGATTCGCCTTGTCGAAGCGATATGTAATATCTAAATTTTTAGATAGTTCAACACACTGGCCATTATTATTTTGCAGAAGTTCTTCCTTAACCTTCTTTTTTAGTGCAAAAATATCTACCATTTCTGGTGTAATGCAGAGTGTTGAATTATCTTTACTCGTTTCAATAAACTTAATTAAGTGTTGACCAGATAACTTTCGGCCATTCAACGTAATATCTGTCAGATATTCACCGGCTGGAATAAAATCAGGGTTTGAGAACTGACTCAAGTCAATATTATCTCTGTCCTTTGCATCAATAATATTCATATTAAATTCCACAGCATTGGATATTTCTGAAATAGAAAATGCCAATACAATAGAAAATAATATTTTATTCATTTTAAAATGAGGCAATAAAGACATGGAGTTCCCTGCCAAAAAAATAAAAAGCAAATAACAAAGGAAAAATAACAGGCAAATACATGCCTGTTATTAAAAATATAAATTACAGGTAGTTTAAAGCGTAAGTTGCTTGAGAAATGATACTACCTGTTTCAACTTTGTCACCATTTGCTTCAACACGAGCACTGAATGCCAGTTTGTTTGGACCATCAGCTAATGGCATCTCAACACTTGTATCACCTACTTTCATTGTCGCACCATCAGCGTTGATTAAACGAACACCAACACCTTTAGAAGTACCTGTATTTGCTAATAATTCTTTAGCCGTAGTGTCTGGAGTACCTGTGAAAGTGACTTTAACTTTGCTAACCGCAGGGAAAACAACTTGGTCGTTAGAATCTTTAACTTCACCTAAGTCACAGTTTTCTAAAGCAATATTGTACTGAACGCTTTGGCTAAATTTATTACCGGTTTCTAATACTTTATTTGCAACTTGGCCGAGGTCTACATTGATTGTGCCATCACCAGGAAGTGAGCAAGGTGCATTGATAACTTTACCCGTAAAGTTAATAATACCGCTACCTTGGTCTACTGGTGCTGCATTTGCAATGCCAAATGAAGATGCGATAATTGTAGCTAATGCAATTTTGGTTAATTTCATTTATATTTTCCTATAAAAAGACGACAGATGTACCAATCACCTAATAATCAAGATAATTATTAAGTTGATATTTTTTTGCTAAGAGTGTAATAAAAAAGCAGGCATTTACTATATACAATAAATATAGTAATACACCGTTATTAAAAATAATTATTTTTATGAAATGTGAATTTATCTTAATACATCCATACTAATGGATGATTATTTTAGCATTTATAATTAGACTAATTTTAATATTTATATATGATTATTTTCTTTATTTATAAATACATCATCAATGAAAAAACAAATCATCTCCGTTTCCAGCGCATTAGCGAGAACATGTAAATTTTCGATATTAATGTTACACTCCCCCCTTTCATAGCGTGAAATTTGTTGCTGGCTAACACCAACAAGATTTGCCAATTCAAAACCAGAAAGCCCCAAGTGCTTTCTTCTTTTTCTAATTTCTTTTCCTACTATTCTATTAACGTTTGTCATCAACGATAGCCCAAGATAACCTAAAATATTAAACGGCTAAACTATATAACAGATCAAAAACCTTTAGTATAATAAAATTTGTACTTACAAATGCAAATTAAAATAGAACAAATTAATTAAAACTCGTAATTTGAGTTAATTATAAATTTCAATATATAAAAGTAAAACTGTTTCTAACGATCAATTTAATCAATTCAAGTCAGTAAAACCTATCAATATTTGTTCATTTAAATTTAGCTTTATCACTAAAAAGAAAATCACCTAAATAATACAACTTCACCTTATTATTCATATGATATTTATAATCCTAACACGTTGATTTAAGTAAAATTAGACTATATTACAACCCATGATGGTAATATATAAAAATGAGACTCAAGTAACCTTACTTGATAGTTTCAGATGATTTTTAGGTATTTAATAATATAGCCATTGATTAATAAGTATTTTTATATAAAAAAATTATAAATTAATTTATTTTTTACATTGTTTTAGTTTATTTTAAAAAAACCATTGTCAGTGGTATTTTTATTTTTATCATTTTTTATAATGGAATTGATAGTCAATTTTCCATACTCCCATTAAGAGTGCGAAAGATAAAAAATCAGAGAATAGGTTAAAACATCTATTTTTGACTCATAAAAACCGTGTAATTCTCATTTAGCGAGTAATACTATTATCAAATAGTTAAATACCCCATTTTTTAGATTTAATAAATTAATATTGAAAAAATAACCTTTAAATAACAATCGGTTATATTTATTTCCAAATGTAACAAAATAAGAAATATTATTGCCAAAAGAGCTATAAAAAAACAATTTAACAAAAATAAAACATAATAATTATCACCTTAGCTGGTAAAAAGTGCATAAAATCGATGTTTATTCTTGTAAGATATCTCTTAAACAGTAAAAACCATTCATAAAACACAGAATATGGCTGCTCCTCAATGCATTTTAGGGGAAATTCAGTGAGTCAATACTTAGAATAGCTATCACTTTCATCGTTTATTTATAAAATTCATAGCTTGGCAGAAAATATATTAGTCAATGGGTTAAACTAAGATCAATAACGCTATAAAGATATCAACACCAAGAAAAGTCTTTTTTTGAATACTATACGAAATAATATATTTAAAAATATTTATTTATCGATATATATATTTGATAACAACTAAGGACACCCTTCCGATAACAAATAGTAATTGAACAAGAAAATAACTCATTATTTTTTGTGCGAATAACCTGCTTTGATCTCCTTAACCAAGGAGATTCTATGCAAACACAATCATTACTTCGCGTTGCAACAGTGCAATTCCAACATAAACCTGGCGACAAAGCTTATAACCTAGAGCGTATTCACCATTTCATTACCCAAGCCGCAAAACAAAAAGTAAAAATACTTGTTTTGCCTGAAATGTGCATAACTGGTTACTGGCATGTTCCTAAACTAGCTGCTCCTGCCGTTTATGCGCTCAGTGAAACACTACACGATAGCCCATCATTGTCCCTAATCCGCCAGCGGGCTAAAGAATTAGATATGCTCATCGGTGTCGGGTTAATTGAAAGAGGCTTAGATGGGCAATGCTACAATACTTGGGTTGCCTGCATGCCGGATGGGCAATACCATGCTCATCGAAAATTACATGCCTTTGAACACCCCGTTATCCATAGTGGAGATAGCTATACGGTATTCGATACCCCATGGGGGGTTAAAGCGGGGATCTTAATTTGCTGGGATAATAATTTGATAGAAAACCCGCGGATCAACGCACTGCTAGGTGCTGATATTATTCTTGCTCCCCATCAAACAGGAGGAACTCATTCAAGTAGCCCATATGGAATGAAACCACTCGACCTGAACCTTTGGGAAAATAGGCAAAATAACCCACAAGCATTATTTGATGCATTTCAAGGGGAACATGGGCGTGGATGGCTGATGCGCTGGCTACCAGCTAGAGCCCATGATAACGGTGTGTTTTACCTATTCAGTAATGGCGTAGGTTTAGATGATGATGAAATTCGTACTGGAAATGCGATGATAATTGACCCTTATGGGCGGATTATCAACGAAAGCTTAGCCATTGACGATGATATGGTCATTGCGGATCTTGACCTCAACTTACTGCCAACATCAAGTGGTCGACGTTGGCTAACGGGAAGACGGCCAGAACTTTACCGAATGATCAATGAAACAATAGGCAATGAAACGGATATTCGTCGTGTTCGTTTTGCTTGCCAGACACCACCTTCAGTGCCTAACCCAAGTAAAAGCACTAAACCATAAGACCGGAAACTCTATAGTATCTTATTAATAAGGTGGATATTATAGAGTTAATACATTTCAACTAAGAGGTGTGCAGCAAACCATAATGGATACTCGGCTTCTTCGTGCATTTATTACCCTCGCTGATACGGCAAACTATCGTGAAGCCGCGTCACGCCTCTGTATTAGCCAACCGGCTTTAACAAAGCAAATAAAATTATTAGAAAACCAATTAGGTATAATATTATTTCAGCGTGGTCGCCACGGTGCTGTACTCACCGAATCGGGCCAAGCATTATTACCTTATGCAAAACAAGCTATTAGCCAAATAATGGAGTTGCTTAACCAAGCTATCGCTCTTGGAGAAAAACCACCATTGTCCTTAAATGTCGGCTTTGGGATTTCAACTTTTCAGGAAGCTTCTTTTTTTGTTGCACGGCTTCGTGAAAAATTACCTAATATTGCGATTCAACTAGATGATATGCCCTCCCATGAAATGGAAAAACAGCTTCAAGAACATCAACTGCATATTGCCTTTACTCGCCACCTTGATACAGCCGCTACAAAAACACTTACAAGCCAGAAATTAAAACAGGAAGTACTCGCTCTTGCTATAGCCCAAGGTCATCAGAAGAAAAGCACAATAAATGACTACTTAGCGCAATATCCATTACTCACATTGCGGGCTCAACGCGGTTTAGGTCTATATCAGCAAATTCAGCGCTACCTGCAATCTGAGGGGGTTAAAATTACCCCATTGCAGGAAGCTAATGATATTCAGACTCTTATTGCATTGGTTGCCGCTAAAGTAGGCGTAAGCCTTGTTCCATACAGTGCGAGGCATATTAGCCGGGAAGATATCTGCTTTATTCCTATTCAACATCACAAGCAAGCCCAATGGCAAATTGACGTTGTTTGGCAATCGTCATTACCTAAAGCATGGCAAACAGTTATTTACGCGCTAATTGACGAGGTTCATAAAGAGTTTACCGATAACAATAACTCCGTAATTCCTATATATTAAATGGTAGAACTCTGATATTTATTACCCCCATCTTTGTTAGATAGGCACTACTTTATATGTCTGGTAATAGCTTAATCACCCCACTTAAAATCATAGCTTCTGGTGTAGCACTGCCTAAGAATAAAATTTTTTCTTCAATGCTTGATGAAAAACTCAATAAATCGATAGGGTTTGTTGAAAAACATTCAGGCATTGAATACCGCTATCATGCCAGTAATACTGATTCGCAAGCCGAGCTGGCAGCTCAGGCGATCCAAAACACACTGGACGCTAGTCATATCAATCCTCAAAGTATTGATATGCTAATAAATGCCTCTGCTATCCCTGTTCAGGCGTTACCCTGCTCTGCAGCGCATATCCTGGAGCAATCAAACTTAAGGGAAGGCATTGCATGCTTTGATGTCAATGCCAGTTGTATTAGTTTTATTACCGCATTACAAGTTGCCGCGGGCTTACTCGCAACCAGTGCTTATCAGCGAATTGCTATCGTCTCTGCAGATATTGCTTCACGGGGAATTGATTGGCAGGACAAGGAATCATCATTGATTTTTGGGGATGGTGCAGCTTGTGTGATCGTTGAAAAAGGCGATGGAACTAGCGGTATTATTTCTTATACCCATACAACTTATACTGCTGGCATTGATTTTTGTGAAATCCGAGCTGGCGGTACAAGGCGTAATCCGCGTTCAGGTATGACTGAGGATGATTTCCTTTTCCATATGCAAGGTAAAAAACTATTCCGCTTAGCCTCCTCTTTAATTGAAGACTTTATGCAACAGGTTTTTCATGAATCAGGCTTACAACTCAAGCAAATAGAGACAGTTATTCCACACCAAGCTAGTCATTTATCGTTAGAGCATATGCGCCAACGTGTCGGGGTAACAACAGACCAATTGATTGATATCTATCGATATCGTGGTAACCAAGTCGCAGCATCTATCCCCTCAGCATTACATGAGGCGATTATTAGCGGTCGGTTTTATGAAAAGCAAAGTGCAATGTTAATCGGAACAGCAGCAGGATTAGCACTATGTGCAATGGTACTTATCCCGTGAAAATATTAGTCACCGGCGCAACCAGTGGGCTAGGACGCAATGCTAGCGAATATTTACTGCAAAGGGGTATTGAAGTCATTGCTTGTGGTCGTAATCAACAAGCAGGTCAACAACTGAGCCAAATGGGTGCTAAATTTATTTCAGTAGAATTGGCCGATTTAACCCAGCAAGATGCCAAAAAACTAATGGCCGGCTGTGATGCAATATGGCACTGTGCCGCACTTTCTTCGCCTTGGGGAAAGCGCCAAGACTTTGAAAAAACAAATATACATGCGACTCAAACCTTAGCAACTGCCGCTGGTGAAGCTAACGTTTCGCGCTTTATTCATATTTCTACCCCTGCAATTTATTTCAATTTCACACACCAGCAAGATATTAGTGAATCGACGGTTAATACCCATTTTGCCAATCAATATGCAAGAACAAAATATTTAGCAGAAACCGTTATCGAACAGTGTGTGAGCCAGTTTCCAACAACACGCTACACTATTTTACGTCCAAGGGGGTTATTTGGACCTCATGACCGTGTACTTTTACCGAGGTTATTAGCACAAATAAAATCACGCCAAGGTAAATTGATATTACCTAATGGGGGAAATAACCATTTCGACCTCACTTATGTGGGAAATGTTGTTCACAGTATGCAATTAGCGACTGTTAAAAATGGACTTAAAAGTGGAGCTGCCTACAATATCACCAATCAACAGCCTCAAGCGCTAAAGCAAACGCTTCAACAATTGTTTAGTGAATTGAATTTAAAGTGTGAAATTCGTTCTGCGCCTTACCCGTTACTGTATGGTCTGGCAACTCTTTTAGAAGCGATTGGCTATATAACAGGAAAAGAACCCTTACTGACGCGTTATAGCCTTGGAGCCGCCTATTTCACCATGACGCTTGATAACCAAAAAGCACAACAAGAACTCGGTTATTACCCTTTATATACGATGCAACAAGGGGTCAAATTAACGGCGAAATGGTTAAAACAGCAGGAGAATTTATGTTAACCATCCACCAGTATGAAGTGGGGTATTGCACACACCCAGGTTGCGTCGCCCTTAAAGGTGCGAGCTTTAAATCCTGTAAATTTCCTGCCAGAGCATGGTTAATTAACGATGAAAACCAACGTTGGTTATTTGATACTGGTTATGCGACGCATTTTTATGATCATACTCGCCACGGAATTATGCGGTTATATCGAGCCATTACCCCAGTTTACTTCGACAGTAAACAGGCATTAGTTAATCAACTGGCTGATGATGGAATAAAACCCGCAGATATTAATGCCGTTATTTTGTCTCACTTTCATGGTGACCATATCGCAGGGCTACGTGACTTCCCTGAGATCCCCATTATTTGCTCTGGTGATGGGTGGGCAAAAACACGTCACTTAACCGGTTTTGCCGCCTTAAAAAATGCCTTTGTCAGCGGGTTATTACCCGATGATTTTGAACAACGCACTGTGTTTTATGAAGGGTTTGAGCGTGTTTCTTTGCCTCATGAATTGCAAATATTAGGCGAAGGTTACGCCGTAAATAAGCAAAAGACCTTATTAATTGTACCGCTTCCTGGTCATGCAGCAGGTCACATTGGTTTATGCGTTTTAACGAATACAGGTTGGGTGCTCCTTGCGGGGGATGCCGCGTGGTCACCAACCAACTATAAACAATTACGTGGGCCAATGGCGATTGCTAATATCATCATGGATGATAAGCAAGCGTATTATGAAACGCTGAATAAATTACATGAAATTGATAAGCAAAATATTGTCATCCAACTTTGTCACGAGGGTGAATTGCAGTGATCTTTTCCATGCTTTGGCACTATTGGCGAGCACGCCATCTAAAATTTGAAAACCGTGAACAACTTGAAGCCTATCAGCAAAAGCGCTTAACACAATTCAAGCAAAAAACATTGGCTAATAGCCGCTATTTTTCCCCGTATATTCATCAACCACTCCATGATTTTCCCATCATGAATAAACACATCATGATGAGTCATTTTGATACGATGAATACCGCAGGGCTTTCTCGCCAAACATTACTCGATTGTGCACAAAAAAGTGAGCAATCTCGCGATTTTGCCCCTAAAGTAGGGAAATATAGTGTTGGGTTATCCTCTGGGACATCAGGTCGCCGCGGCCTTTTTGTTGTTAGCCCTGAGGAGCAAAATATCTGGTCTGGCAGTATGTTAGCCAAAATGTTACCGAGTGGGCTGTTCAACGGTGAGCGTATTGCGTTATTTCTTAGAGCCAATAATAACCTGTATGAAAGCGTCAATAACCGCTGGATATCCCTGCGTTTTTATGACCTTTTCGCGGATTTTCAACAACAATTAATCGAACTAGAAAGATATCAACCTTCTATTATTGTTGCCCCAGCTCAAGTGCTGTGCGCTATTGCCCAAGCGATTAGCCGCCAACAAATTCAATTAAAAGTACAAAAAGTCATTTCAGTGGCGGAAGTGCTTGAACAACATGATAAACAAAAATTACAGAACTGCTTCCCGAGTGTTGGTGAGGTCTACCAAGCCACTGAAGGTTTTTTAGGCTGTACTTGTTCGCATGGAACTCTACATTTAAATGAAGCCTTTATTCATATTGAACCTAACTGGATCGATGATGAACGATTCTCTCCGATTATCACTGATTTCACGCGGAAAACTCAGCCGATTGTCCGTTATCAACTCGATGATGTTTTAGTTGTGAAAAAAACACCTTGCCCCTGCGGTTCCCCTGAATTAGCGATTGAACGTATCGAAGGCCGTTGTGATGACTTACTCCAACTCCCCGACCAAAAAGGGAATACGGTGACTATCTTTGCAGACCCCTGCGCCCGAGTCATTGCCAATAGCATTCCCCTTACCGCTGACTTTCGGTTGACCCAGCAAGGCCAGTTATTAATTTTACAAGCGGAATGTACACAGCTTGAATTAAATGATTGCCAACAGCAACTCGAAAACTATTTCACTCGTCAGCAAGTCGATATCACTCAGTTACGTTGGCAATTATCATCTGAGCCAATTCAACAAGCTCTCTCTATTAAAAAACGCCGGATTATTCGAAAGGAAGAGCAATGAATATTAAAACGTTATTCATTAGGGCGTTATATTGTTTAATCGGCTGGGGAACAGTCGGCATTGTGTATAGTTATACTGGTCAAAATACAGATAATGTCCATCTACTGGCTCCAAGTGCGGTTGATAGCGCGGTGCCGTTCTCCCCTAGTGCGGTTTGGTTTTATCTATCCTTCTTTTTGTTTATCCCATTAGGCTATTTTTGCAGCCCAATAGAACGAACTCGGTCATTAATGTTTGCTATGCAATTATGTGCCTTAGTCTCTGGCGCTGTTTATTTACTGTATCCAACCACAATGCAATATTACGATTATGATTTAACCTCATTTTCGGCTCACGCTTTATCCGCTTTAATCAAGATTGATAGCCCTCAAAATTTATTACCTTCTCTACATGTCTCATTGACTCTTGTCGTACTGAATGCATTATGGTCGGTAAAATATAAATTTCGAACACTGTTGTACTTTTTATGGGCCGCAGCCATTTGTGTGTCTGTGTTGGTACTAAAACGCCACTTATTTATTGATGTTATCACTGGAGCAGTAACCGCTTGTGGAGCGCTGTTGGTTGTCCACATGGCAAAATACGGCTTAGAGAGAAAACGCTCATGAATGAATTAACCTTTCCGATTATTTTTATGTTAGCGGTCGTCATTGCTGAAGGCTTAGTGATCGCCAAAACACAAAAGGGGTCGGTAAGTTGGCAGGAATTGGTTTTTAACCTGAACTCTGGTCATATTATGTTGTGGCTATTTAGAGGGTTAGAGCTTTTTTGTTATGGCTTTGTCGTTACACACTACTCATTCAACCTTGTTGAAAACTGGCCAACAGCTTTAATTTGGATATTTGCTATTTTAGCGTGGGACTTTGGCTTTTACTGGCTGCATCGCTTACACCATACTTACCGCCTATTATGGGCAGTACATGTAGTACATCACCAAGGAGAACACTACAACCTATCATTAGGTGTACGTAATTCATGGTATTCATCTCTAACCTCAATCCCATTTTTTATGTTATTGGCTCTTATCGGGGTGCCTTTAGAAGTCTTTATTACTGTTTCCATTTTGCACTATACCATCCAATTTTTTAACCATAGCGCGTTGATCCCACGCCTTGGTTGGTTAGAAAAGTTTATGGTGACACCACAGCATCACCGAGTTCATCATGTAAAGGAAGGGCACTACTCAAACCGTAATTTTGCAGGTAGTTTTATTTTTTGGGATAAGCTATTTGGCACTTTTTCCAAGCTACCAGAAACAGAGCACCATTTTGGTATCAAGGGTGCACCAGCATCCGAGAACCCATTTATTGATAGCAATTTACCTTTTTGGAAAATTATTAATCGCCGCCGGCAGACAACCCAAAAACCATCACCGTTATTTCGCACCAACCAATTTGCTCTTGTGATAGGAACACTTCTGCTATTTATATTAGTAATTGGTTATGTCTACCTATACGGCTACGGTTATCAAGGTACAACACAGCAACAAGTCATTTTATTTGTTTTATTAGCACTGGGAACTATTGCCCTATCAGGGATATCAGATGGCCGTAAAAGTGGCTTAATAAGCTGGTTTTTTATAGCCTGCTTATTACTTATTTGTATTCTATTTATTTGGCAATGGACAAGCCCATTTTGGATAATTTCGACCAGTGCGCTGTGGTTACATAGTTTGCTGATGCTCATTGGCATTGGTCGTAAACCAGTGCAGGTGCTCAATGTCTAATGAGCCACTAAGACCATTAGGTTATCAACATCGCCATGATCAGGCTTTTCAAAAAGCATTAAACAATGCTGCTATGCAGTATTTAAAAGACCGTTCAGATCACCGTTTTGCAGATCTACGCTTCTATTTAAAAAGCCTAGTTTTAGTATTGTGCTGTTTCGGCAGTTACATCGTAGCCTTGTGCGCGAATGCGCAATGGGCTTTTTTCACTTTTTATCCGCTCTTTATCTGTTTTGCCCTGTTGTTGGCGATTAATTTGGTCCACGATGCCTCCCATAATGCGATTTTTAAACATGGGAAAGCCAACTATTGGCTTAATTTCTGGGTCACTATCCCACTTGGCCTAGACCCTGAGTGTTGGCGTGTTAGACACATTATTTTTCATCACGCCCACACGAATATTCGTCACTATGACCTAGATATTGAAGAAAATTTTGTGCTACGGCAGACCCCATACCAACGCTGGTACCCTTTTATGCGGGCGCAACATCTGTACTGGCCCTTGGTTGCAGCCATGACATTTCCGGCGTTGATCTGGTTTTTTGATTGGTTAGATAGGTTTCACTTCACGAGAGTCGCCCCACATATGCGCCATCAAGGGCAGAAAGGGCTTAGTACCTTTTTATTGGCAAAATTTCTCCATCTGTTTATCGCTATTATTATCCCTATCTTAGTTGTTAGTGATATCAGCTTAGGTACATTGCTGCTCACTTATTTGCTTAGCCAAATGTTTGCATCACTCATATTTGTTGTTTTGATACTCGGCACACACTGGGCAAAGGCAACCTTCTACACCCCACCCCAAGAAGGTAATATGCCCCACGGGTTTTATACACATACATTTTCAACCACTTATGATTGGCATACCACGCCTCGTTGGCTCACCTATTGGCTAGGTGGTTTAAACTTGCACTTAACTCATCATTTGTTTCCCAACTGGAATCACCGCCACTACCCTGCCCTTGCAAAGATCATCGAACAAACGGCAAAGCAGTTCTCAATGGAATATCACTGTATCAATGCCAAGGAACTGTTTATCTACCAGCAGCGGTTCTTAAAGGAAATGGGAACTGGCAAACAAGCCGATATGCACTGAATACCGATAAAAAGGAATTCAGTGCATTAAACGGGATATCACCTGTCGATAATAATATTTTGATTAACCACATTCTGTTCGCTATTCCCAACCATCTGAGAAAATTTGTCGAGGGGATCGGTACGAAATGCATACAAGCGTTTTAAGGCATATGGGTTATCCCCTAGCTTCACTTTCCCTTGAATTGTCGTCAAAGCTAGGTGTAAGCCCGCTTCTTTTGCGGCATCCATTGCAGATTGGTTATAGCCACCAAAGGGGTAGGCTAAATAGCGCTGCTCTGGCTCAAAATGGCTAAGTAGCCTCATTGAGCGTTTAAAATCCAACATGGCCGTGTGTTGTTTACGGCTAAAAATAATCGGTGAGTTATGGTTATCCAAACGATGTAAAAAGTGCGTGTGTGATTGAATATTAAATACATCTTGGCTATCTTTTATTTCTTGTTTGCTCATAAACTGTAACGAATCTGCAGACCACTTTTCTGGATGAGTTTTGACCCTTGAAGAAATAACAAACAAAGTTGCTTGCTGATGATTTTGCCTTAAAATCGGTAACGCATAACGGTATACGGATTTCAAACCATCATCGAAAGTCAATACCACGGCTTTGCCGGGCAAGTTAGCTGATTTATTCAAATAATCTTCCACATCCTGCAAAGAAAGGGTTTGATAACCCGCTTGCTTGAGGTAATTCATTTGTTCACTGAATGCTTCCACTGAAGTGGCTGTCGATGTTTCACGAAACAGTTTATTTTCACTATCTTGTAAAATATGGTGATAAGTTAAGATTGGAATACCTTTATCCAACGCAACATCATCCAGATGAACATACCCTAGTCTGTCACCTAAGCGAATTGTCAGCCAAGCTGTCTTTGTACCTATTTTATCGGTTTTTATCATTCTAGCGACGACCGGATAACGTAAGTTTGCCCATAAAGAGGCAATTTGCCGGCCACTGCTATCAGCTGATTGATAAACAGGCGTTTTTTGCCGTGTGATTAGATAATCATAAACGGGTTTTTGTAAGTCATTTAACCTATCAATATCTGGAATATAACGAGGGGGTTTATTCGCAAGTGCTGTTGCCTTTACAAACGCATAATCATTACCAAATTGCATCGCGCTATAATCCCCTGAAGAGTTATAAGCATAGAACCCATGATTATGGTTAAGTTCAGCCACCGCACGCATTTCACCCGCGACCCTTGAAAAAATAATTTCTGTTTTTTGGGTTTGGATTAGTTTAGGGGGAATATCGGCTAACCGCCAATCCTGCGTATTATGCTCAACAACTGTGGCTAAAGATGGGGAAATAGAATTTATGAATAAGACTAAAAATAAAACAAGTAATTGTTTACACATTTTTTATCCATTACCAACAAAGTTTGCATTAATTATTCTAAACCTACTGAAGAATTAACCCTATACCCCATGAAAAATTTTTATTGAGAGGTCGCCCCCCTGTTACCTCTCTTTCTTTATCAAGCAGCTAACCCCCCCTTACAGCTTAGCCCCAATACTCATTTTAATCAGTGTTTATTTCTTACAAAAGTTATTATACCAATTAGGTGGTTTAACCTTGATGTATCATACAAAATAAAGAGATCTAGCTCATGTTTATCAGTAAAAAACGTTTTCAAGGTACGATCTGTAAATCATTTGACAGTTAATTCCATTTCCCACTGTTAGATTGGCAATCAACCACCTTTCAACACCTGGGAATAACAATGAAAATAAAAGAAATTAGTACCTTTATCATGCACGTTCCGGTCACTAATGATCTAATTGGTGATTCGACGCATAGCATTACCCATTGGGGAATGCCGGGTGTCATGATCAAAACTGAATGTGGGTTAGTCGGTTATGGTCATACAGGAACACATGCGGATATCACTACAGATCGTTTAATTACCACCATCATTGAAGATGTTTTTGGCCCCATGCTGCTGGGTGAAGACCCAACTGAAGTACGTTATTTACATCGTAAGCTCACTCGTAGTTCGACCAATATTTGGGTAGGCCGTGGTGGCTTGATGCAAATGGCTATCTCTGCCATTGATATTGCCTTGTGGGATCTCAAAGCGAAAGCTGCCGATCAGCCACTATGGCAACTGTTTGGCGGTTCAAAACACAATAAAGTGAACGCTTATAATACTGACTGCGGTTGGCTGGTTCGTAGCCAAGACGATCTCGTTGATGATTGTAAAAAAATGATCTTCGAAGAAGGTTTTAAAGCGATCAAAATGAAAATTGGCAAGCCAGATCCACGTGAAGATTTACAAAGAATCGAAGCCGTTCGCCATGCAATTGGCGATGATATTGACCTAATGGTCGATGCTAACGGTAAATGGGATATCAGCATCGCCAAACAATATGGCCACCGTTTAAATGATTTCAACATTAAATGGTTTGAAGAGCCACTGTGGCACGATGACGTGGCAAGTCACAAGCAGCTAGCAGCTTATATGGATACACCAATCGCGTTAGGTGAATTACTGTATCACAATGATTCATTTAAAGAATTTGTCCTTGCTGGCGCGGTTGATTACCTACAACCAGATGCAACCCGTTGTGGTGGTTTAACTGCAGTATGGGAAATTGCGGATTTAGGTATGGCATTTAACTTACCAGTAACACCGCACCATGGCGATATGATGCAAGCACAATTGCACTTAGTCATGGCACATCCAGCCTGTTCATTACTGGAATTTATTCCATGGACATTGGATTGCTTTGTTGACCCAGTTGAAGTCATTGATGGTGTTTATACCACCCCAACGGCTCCGGGAGCCGGTACGACGTTAAAACCGGAAGCATTGGCTAAATTTAACGTGAAATAATAATAATTCCCTTTTTCGCTATTTCATCACTAACACCACGAGAAAGGGAAATAAATAACAAGAATTATTCATTTTAAGTTACTTATTCATTAGCTCTATACTCTACCCTGCTGATAACTCAGCGGTGGGCTAAACACGTAATAAAAATGAATAGATAACATCATTACCTTACAAAACTGGGGTGAACCATGTCCACCAATACTGATCATTTATCATCGGCTACCAGCAAAGCAATACGAAAAATAATACCCATGGTGGTATTAATGTTCATATTAGCGTATTTAGACCGTTCAAATATCGGTTTTGCAAAGCAAGAATTTCAATTAACAACAGGGTTAAGTGACGCCGCCTATGCATTCGGTGCAGGGATCTTTTTTATTGGTTATGCACTATTTGAAGTACCAAGCAATATCTTACTGTACCGTATAGGTGCACGTGTATGGCTATCACGCATTATGGTCACATGGGGGTTAGTTTCAGCGGCAATGATGTTCGCTCACGATGAAACTACCTTTATTGTCTTGCGTTTCTTATTAGGCGTGAGTGAAGCGGGCTTCTTTCCAGGGGTTATTCTGTATTTAACTTTCTGGTTCCCACAAAATATTCGTGCCCGTGTCACTGGCTATTTTTTATTTGGTGCACCATTAGCCTTTATTATTGGAGGACCATTATCCGGTTCATTACTCGCACTAGAAGGCTCATCATTCGCATTCGGTTTATATGGCTGGCAGTTAATGTTTGTTGTCGAGGGGTTACTCGCCTCTCTCGTCGGGATTTGGGTATTTTTCTACCTTGATGACCGTCCAGAAAAAGCAAAATGGCTGACAGCAGAAGAAAAAAGTGCGCTTTCCGCTAAATTAGCCACAGAAGAAAATGCCAAAGCAGGGCATAGTCCAAAAGGCGCTTTAAGTGCGCTATTAGATATGCGAGTTCTCTATTTATGCTTAATTTGGTTCACTGTTCAAGTATGTGGTTACGGTATTTATTTCTTCCTGCCAACCCAAATCGGGACGCTATTAGGCAGTAAAGTTGGAATATTAGTCGGCTTCGTGACGGCAATTCCACCTCTGTGTGCGGCTATCGCAGTTTACTATGTCCCGCGCATTTCTGAACGCCTAAAAGAGCGTCGTAAAGTGGCTGCGATTACCTTTATGTTAGGGGCTGCGGGGATTGCTGTATCCGGCTTGTTCGATAGCATTCCAGTCATTGCCATTATTGCACTGTGTGTGGCAGCAGCAGGTCACTTAGCGATGCAACCTCTGTACTGGAGCTTCCCATCGGCTTACTTAGGTGGAACCGCTGCCGCATCCGGTATTGCCTTAATTAACTCCGTGGGCAACTTAGGCGGTTTTGTGGCACCAAACTTAAGAGTCTGGGCAGAAACGACGTTTGAATCTGCGCGAGCTGGGTTGTACTTTATCGCGCTCGTTGCCTTTATTGGCGGCCTTTTAATACTGACATTAAAACGATTAGGTATTGAAAAACGATTCGAAGATTAAATCTTTGTTCCCGGGCCACCATCGGTGGCTCGTTTTTACTTAATTAATGGCAACATTAGCTTTCATTTATTACACAAAGAGGTTTAATCAAATATTGCGGTGGTTCAGGATTGAACATACCCCTACCAAATGTCATGATAAAGTCAGCTTATTTCATGCAGGGAGCATTCAGATGAACATTGCAGTACAAAATAGCCAGTTAGTTTTGCCCCATGCAAACATTATTGAAATTTTACAAACCAATAGCTGGTTTAATAACTTACCTGACTATTTGATTAGTATATTAATGGAATGCGCAACGCTACGTTTTTATAACGATGGCGAAATGGTTCACTACCAAGGCGACCCAGCTAGAGGGCTATACGCCGTCATTCAAGGCTCCGTTAAAGTGAGTTCCATCTCTACCGATGGGCGTGAATGTGTATTCCGCTATCTTTCCCCCGGGAACTGGTTTGGCGAAATTGCCATGTTAGATAAATCCGCCCGTACTCACGATGCAAAAGCGATTAGCCCAACAATTTTGTTGACGATTTCACCAAAAGACTTAGCTACAATCTTAGAGAAATACCCTGTTTTTTATCAATCATTGAATATCTTACTGTGTAAGGTCATTCGCAACGCTTTTACCATTATCAATGACAGCGCTTTATTGTCAGTTTCTGCTCGGTTAGCTAAACGGCTGCTTAGCTTAGCCGAAGGGTACGGAGAACCCCATGAGAAAGGCATCCAACTTAGCCTATACCTAACACAAGATGACCTAGCAACGATCATTAATACCACTCGACAAACCATCAATAAGCGCTTGGTTGCTTGGGAAAAATTAGGTTGGATCGATGCAAAATACGGGAAAATTATCTTAGTGAATCTTCCCGCATTAAAGCAAATCTCTGAAGATGATGAGGAATAACTAATCGTTATGATCGACGGTTGGGCTATCCGCAAAAAAGTAACGATCCATGGTAAATTCGAAGTCATCACTAGTGGCATTAAACAACATTTTTTTAGTGTTTTCCAAGTGTTGCCACATTGCTTGCCTTGCCCCCTTTGCATCACGGCGTGCAAGTGCCTGTAAAATTTGGTCATGTTCATCACACCAACTTTCAATCGACCTATTATCAATGTGCTCATGAAGTTTTAACCAGTATGGGTTACGCAAGCGCTGGCTCCACATCTGCTCAACAATAATTACCATGGCGCTGTTATGAGTCGATGCTGCAATTTGCATATGGAATGCTAAATCCCACGTTGAATCACGAAAGCGGTCTTCTTTCCGTGCATTTTTTTGTATATCAACCAGTTTTAAAATATCTTCTTTAGTTGCTTGAGTCGCGGCAAACTCTGCAATATGGCTTTCAATCAATTGCCTTGCTTGTAGTAATTCAAATGGGCCACAACGACTAAACTCGAGCCCGCTGTCCGTATTAACCGAGTTGTTAGACCGATTACTAATAACATGTATACCTGAGCCTTTGCGAACATCCACATAACCTTCGACTTCTAACATAATAATGGCTTCACGGATCACCGTACGGCTGACATTCATTTCGTCTGCAAGTAAGCGTTCTGCGGGGAGTTTTGTCCCTATTGGGTACGCATCATTTTCAATTCTATCTTTAACTAAAGCGGCAACTTGCTGATATAAGCGTGGTTCACTCTCTTGTGAGCTCATCATTTTCTCCTTTCGCAATACAACCCTGTGTAACCAGCATCTAAACGCTCTAAGTATAACGAAATTTACCATGTCTGGGTGAAATAGAAAATGTTAAGAAAAGAAATTACAGTTAAATTGGTATAACACCTTTAAAAGATATAAACCAAATAGTATAATGCCTGAAATTTAGTCAATAAAATGATTGATCACACCTTGATATGATTGGTTGATCCCATTACATCCGATTTCCAGCCCAGAGAACTAAACATGATAAAAGATATAATTAAAATACATGCCAATGACAATGTCGCTGTTACGCTAACTGATAGGCAAGTAGGAGAAACTATCACTATTGATAACCACTCCGTCACCCTAAAACAGGATGTCGCCCGCGGTCATAAAATCGCATTAGTGCCGATTGAAAAAGATCACAATATCTTAAAATACGGTTCCCCAATTGGTCATGCAACCACTGCAATTAGTGCTGGTGAGCATGTGCATACTCATAATATTGCAACAAATTTAAGTGCATTAAATGACTATGAATATGACCCAGAATGTAACCTAATTGCGGCAACTCTCCCTGACCCTGAAGTACAAATTTATCGCCGCAATAACGGTGACATTGCTGTCCGTAATGAAATTTGGGTGATCCCAACGGTTGGATGCGTCAATGCCCTTGCAAGAAAAATGATCGAACGCTTCAATAAACAGCACAATGAAGCGACTGATATTGACGGGGTCTATCTTTACAACCATACCTTAGGCTGCTCTCAATTAGGCGATGACCACTTAACCACCCGTACTATTTTGCAAGATATGGTAAAACACCCTAATGCAGGGGGCGTTCTGGTGATTGGGTTGGGATGTGAAAATAACCAAGTGGCTGAGTTTAAAGCAACATTAGGTGATTTCGATACTGATCGCGTTAAATTTATGGTATGTCAACAATTGGAAGATGAAATTGAAGCGGGCGTTGAACACCTTAATGAACTTTATCAATTAGTTAGACAAGATAAACGTGTGTCAGGCAAGCTTAGTGAAGTGAAATTTGGCCTTGAGTGTGGTGGCTCTGATGGGTTATCAGGGATCACCGCCAACCCACTATTAGGCTGTTTTTCTGATTTCCTTGTCAGCCATAATGGAACGACTGTTTTAACCGAAGTGCCAGAAATGTTTGGTGCTGAGCAGATTTTAATGAACCATTGTCATGACCAACAAACCTTCGAAAAAACAGTAAATATGATCAATGACTTCAAACAATATTTTATTGCTCATGATCAACCTATCTATGAGAACCCCTCTCCGGGTAATAAAGCAGGCGGTATCTCTACGCTAGAAGAAAAATCCCTTGGTTGTACTCAAAAAGCGGGAACCAGCCAAGTAATGGATGTATTAAAATACGGTGAGCGCCTAACAAAACCGGGCTTTAACTTATTAAGTGCTCCAGGTAACGATGCGATTGCAACCAGTGCATTAGGTGCCGCAGGCTGCCATATAGTGCTATTTACTACGGGTCGTGGAACTCCTTATGGTGGGTTTGTACCAACATTAAAAATTGCCACTAATAATGAACTGGCCGCCAAAAAACCCCATTGGATTGATTTTAATGCAGGTGCCTTATTAACCGGTAAATCCATGGATCAGTTATTGGCTGACTTTATTCAACATGTGGTTAAGGTCGTAAATGGAGAGCAAACCAAAAATGAAGTGAATGACTTCCGCGAATTAGCCATTTTTAAAATGGGCGTCACACTTTAGAATAAACTGCCCCTATTGTTTTCGCTATTAGGAAACAATAAGGGCGCTTCTAACCTATTCTATTATCTTAATTTCATTTCCTTATAGATAATAATTAATTACCGCCTACTTTCTATTTTAGGATATGGGTATATAAACATTATGTTTAAACTTTAATGAACAGTTTTATGATGGTATCTCTTTAAGGGGTATTATTTTAATAACAGTAATAGCCACACTGAATTTCTTTGTGGTTATTTGTATAATAACTCCTTCCTTGACTATAATAAAAATCAAGAAATAGTATTTGTTATTTTTAATCAATTTATTATGTCAATTACACTACATTTAATTCTTTACTTTTGCCCATAATAGGCATTTTTACCATGCTTACGTAAATAATGTTTATCTAACAGTTCTTGCTGCATTGCCCCTACAGCAGGCTGTAATTGACGAGTAAATAAATTCATATAAGCGATTTCTTCTAAGACAACCGCATTATGCACCGCATTATCAGGGTTTGTCCCCCATGCAAATGGGCCGTGACTGTTAACTAATACTGCGGGAACATCTTTGGCTGTGATACCTTTTTCTTTAAATGTTTCAATGATGACATTACCCGTTTCCCTTTCGTAATCCCCAGCAATTTCATTTTCTGTCATTAAACGCGTGCACGGAATTTCACCATAGAAATAATCTGCATGTGTGGTGCCTAATGCACTTAATGGCTGCCCCGCTTGTGCCCAAATAGTGGCATGACGCGAATGAGTATGCACGATACCGCCAATTTCAGGGAATGCCTTGTAAAGTGCCAGATGGGTATCTGTATCAGAAGATGGTCGAAAATTACCTTCAACAACTTTTCCCGTTTCCAGTGAGACAACCACCATATCTTCTGCTTTCATGGTTTCATAATCCACACCGGATGGCTTAATTACCATTAACCCTGCTTGGCGATCAATGCCACTGACATTTCCCCAAGTAAAGGTCACTAGGTTATGTTTTGGTAATGCGAGGTTTGCTTCAAAGACTTGTTGCTTCAATTGTTCTAACATAATAATCCCCTAGCTATAAAATTTGCTTTAATATCAACAACAAAAATTTATTCTCTGGGTATATTTTGTGTGTTGATAACCTGTCTCTACCTATTAAGGTAAACAGATTTTGCTGATTTAAAAAGCGGTCACATTTACAAACTCGCAACAAACCACAGTCAATCGGTCATAATCGGTCACAATCGGTCACATTAAGTCAATATCGAGGCGTGGAAATATGACCGAGTTAGCCCATTTTTTTTTGTTTCTTATGAGTAACACAGAAAGATACTGCAAATAATGCGCCATGCATCACAACTAAAATGTAACGATTACATATTGCTTTCAAATATAGCTATACAAGATCACTTTAAACGGCTTTGTTTTTTTCAAGAATGGAATACTTGAATCTAATCACGACAAAAAAAAAGCAACACAGGCAGAATAAATATCGTGGAAAAAATAGGAGTTAAACATGTTACAAGCCGAACGCCATAAATTAATTTGTTCTCATGTTTCACAAAATGGTTCGGCGTTAGTGCGTGAATTAGCTCAGTTATGTCTTGTTTCCCAAGAAACAATCCGGCGTGATTTAACAGTACTAGAGCGAGAAAACCGAATTATTCGTAGCTTCGGCGGTGCCGTTGCCATTGACCAAGAAGAAATGCCAATGGTCAATGTAATACCTTCTTCGGTCAAACTCAGTCAAATGGTCGATGGTGCAGAATCCTTTCGCAAAAGAACCGAAGAACACCCTGATGCGAAAATGAAAATTTCTAAGGCTGCACTGAAGTTTATCCAACCCGGCGACTGTATTATGCTAGATAACAGCAGTACTTGCTGGTTTTTAGCACGACAAATACCTGATATCGATATTACTGTTGTCACTAATTCGGTCAAAATTATCCAAGCACTGGCTTGCCGTGATCGTGTACGAGTGATTGGGATTGGTGGTGAATACTCAGAACGTCATGATGATTTTCATGGCCCTATTGCAGAAAGTATTATTCGTAGCTTTCAGATAAAAACCTTATTTTTATCATGCCAAGGTTTTAATATTGAGAATGGTATTCGTGATGGTAGCGAAATAAATTCAAAGCTGAAAAATATTATGTTGCAAGTTTCAGAGAATAAAGTTTTACTCGCCGACAACAGTAAACTCGGAAAATATGCTTTTAGCCAAGTTTGTACCTTTGAGGATATTAACGTACTCATTACTAACAAGCTTAATGATACTAATTTTCAAAAACAATTCCCGAATTTAAATATTATCGAGTGTGATAAGTAATTTATTAAAATATAAAAAGTCCGTAACCGTGATGTAAGTAAAATAATAATCATTCATTTATTTTCTGTATTAAAAAGTGCAGGGATATTATGTACCCATAATTCCTTAGCGCTTAATTATAGGCATACCTAAATGAGATAATAACATTGACCCTATGTTGATGAGAGATCTCGATTTAGTATCCATCTACACTAAGGAATACAACTATGAACATGAAAAAATTAGTTTTACCTTGTTTAATGAGCGTTGCACTGTTTTCCAATGTCGCAATGGCCGAATCACAAAAAGCACAAAAGCCATTCACGATGGGCGTAGTCGTTAAAGTCGGTGGTATTCCTTGGTTTAACGTTATGGAACAAGGGATCACCGAAGAAGGTAAAAAACTGGGCGTTAACGCATTCCAAGTTGGCCCTACAACGGCTGATCCAGCAGAACAAGTTCGTGCCATCGAAGATTTAATCGCCAAAAAAGTGGATGTCATTGGTGTCGTTCCTAACGATGCAAAAGTACTTGAGCCTGTATTAAAACGCGCTCAAGAAGCTGGTATTAAAGTCATTACTCACGAATCTCCAAATCAAACCAACGCAGACTGGGACTTTGAATTACTTGATACCCAAAGCATGGGAGCTAACCATATGAAAGATATGGCAGCTTGTATGGGTGAAGAAGGTAAATACGCCATGTTCGTCGGCAGTTTAACGGTCCCTCTTGTTAATGAGTGGGCGGATGCTGCCATTGCTTATCAAAAAGCCAATTACCCAAAAATGCAAATGGTAGATGACCGTTTTGGCGTTGCAGAATCCGTTGATGATTCAATGCGTACCGCTAATGACCTGTTATCTAAGCACAAAGACTTAAAAGGCATTATGTCATTTGGCTCGCAAGGCCCTATCGGTGCAGGTCGTGCTATTGATAAGCGCCGCAAAAATGATACCACCTGTGTATTCGGCACCTTTACCCCAGGCCAAGGCATTAAGTTACTAGAAAAAGGCGCTATTGATGGTGGCTACATTTCTAATCCTAAAGTTGCAGGACAAGTCTTCGTTCAAGTTGCGACTGCAATGATGAACGGTGAAGAAATTAAAGATGGCGTTTCAATCGGTGATATGGGTGAAATTAAAGTCAGTGGCAATACCATTTTAAGTGATAACCCTGTCAATCTGAATATCGAAAACACCAAAAAATTGGTTGAAGTCGGCCTGTAATTCTTCACTAGCAAAATAACATTTAAAACAAAAATACAATATTAATTAGCATTTTGAATTTACTGTTTTGTATAGCGCGAGTTGTAGCCAACAACGCAACAGCTTGCGCTATGACAAACAAGCCAACACCAATTTATTTGCAGTAGGAATTATACCTATGACAACCACCTCAAAAGCTGACAAATCCGACCCACTCATCACCTTACGAGACCTTTCCAAAAGCTTTGGGGGGCATCGTGCATTACGCAATATTGATTTGACGCTAAACAAAGGTGAGGTGCACTGTTTAGCAGGCACCAATGGGTGTGGAAAAAGTACCCTGATCAAAACTATCAGCGGTGTGTACGCTCCTGATAATGGCAGTAAAATCGAGATTGATGGCAAAAGTTACCACCGGTTAACACCCGATAAAGCTCGTGAATTAGGCGTACAGGTTATCTATCAAGACTTATCGCTATTCCCTAACTTAACGGTGGCTGAAAATATCGCTTTTGAGCTGAACCTCAAAGGGTATTTTGGTTGGTTCCAAAAAAAGAAATTGCGCGAAAAAGCGTTAGAAATACTCAATGAACTCGCTTTTTCCATTAACCCAGATACGCCAGTTCAATTTTTACCCATTGCTCAGCGCCAACAAGTCGCTATCTGCCGTGCCTTAGTCGCGGATGCTCGCCTAGTAATTATGGATGAGCCAACGGCGTCCCTCACTCGAACCGAAGTAAATCAATTACTATCGACAGTGAACTACTTAAAAAACAAAGGGATCACCGTCGTTTTTGTCAGTCATCGACTTGAAGAAGTCAAGGAAATATCTGACCGCATTACGGTGATCCGTGATGGGCAAAAAATTGGCACATGGCCTGCTGAAGGCTTAACCACCCGCAAAATTACCGAACTCATGACCGGTTTAGACATCGTTCATGAACGCAAACCCCCAAACAATGCGGAAGATAGACGTACGGTTCTAGAAGTTAAAAACTTCAGCCGCTCAGGCCAATATCAAGATATTTCGTTGAGTTTAAAACGCGGTGAGGTATTAGGTTTATGTGGTTTGCTCGGTTCCGGCCGTACTGAACTAGCGCTCTCTTTATTTGGTATTACTCACCCCGATAATGGTGAGTTACGTATTGAAGGTAAACCCGTTAAGCTGAAGAACAATACCGAAGCGATTAAACACGGTATTGGCTATGTATCCGAAGACCGCCTAACGTTAGGTGCGATATTACAGCAATCTATCGCCGATAATATGGTCATTTCCATTCTTGATCGTTTAAAAACCCCATTGCATTTGATTGATGAAAAACAATGTCAAGACATTGTCCAAGAGTGGATTGCTGACTTAGATATTAAAGTAACTGACCCCAATAACCCCCTTTCCACGCTATCTGGCGGTAACCAACAAAAAGTGGTTCTTGCTAAATGGATTTTAACTCGCCCAAAAGTATTGATTTTAGACTCCCCAACTGTGGGTGTCGATATTGGTGCAAAAGACAGTATTTATAAATTAATTCACCGTTTATCTGGTGTGGGTATTTCAATTCTTCTAATTACCGATGAAGCCTCCGAAGCTTATTATAACTGCGACAGAATTTTACATATGAAACAAGGAACTATCGTCAAAGAAATCATGACAGATTCCATCAATGAGCAACAGTTGGAGGAAATCATCAATGGCTAATTGGCAAAAACTTCGACCACAATCAGTTGAAGGTTGGTTAATTTGGGTCATTATCATTATGGTGGTTTTCTTTACTGCTATGAGCCCACAATTTCTGACTATTCAAAACTTACTCGACCTAAGTGAAAGCTATGCAGTGACAGGTGTCTTTGCTTTAGGGTTATTTGTCGTCTTAGTCACTGGTGGGATAGATATTTCTTTTGCGGCCGTAGCTTCCGTCGTTCAATACGTCATAGCAACATGGTTATTACAAGGAATTATTGCTAGCCCAGCCCTGAGTATCACATTGGCGATTGTCATTGGTATCGCTTTTGGTTTAATCAATGCAATATTAATTTACTCCCTCAATGTGGTTTCCATCATTATCACCATCAGCATGCAATCATTGTTATTTGGCATGCTGATGTGGTTAACAAATGGCCATAGTATTTATGATTTACCCGATTGGTGGGTAGACCCTGTGACTATCTTGCCGTTCGAAGTCGATGGGGAATACTACCAAGTTGGCCTACCTCTTTTAGTGATGCTTGGTATTGCCTTCCTGACTTGGATTTTAATGAATAAAACCCATATTGGCCGCCAGTTATATGCGGTTGGGGGCAGCCAAGAGTCTGCGACTCGTATTGGTATTCGAGTTTCCGTCATTTATTTGTTCGCTTATGGCTATCTAGGTGCAATGGCAGCCATTGGTGGCATGCTGCAAACTTACCGAATGAGTGAAGTGGTACCCAGTGCCCTCGTAGGAGGAGAACTCGATGTACTTGCTGCGGCGGTGTTAGGAGGGGCAAGTTTGTCGGGGGGACGCGGTACGGTGATCGGTACGCTCATGGGGGTTTTCCTGATCGGTATCTTAAAGAATGGCCTCAACTTGATTGGCGTCTCTAACTATTTCGTCAATATCGTCATCGGCATGGTTATCCTCATTGCGATTTGTATTACTCACTACAAAAAACGCAAAGAGACGGACGTAGGTTTTGTTTAACAGGAATATCACCATGAAAAAACACGCTTTTTTTAAAATTGATGGCTCTGTTATCGGACTGCTTTCAATCTTCTTATTGGCGATTGCTGCATTCAGCATCGCTATGCCGGGGCATTTTTTTACGCAAAATACTTTTTTAAGTATTACCTTCCAATTACCTGAGCTAGGTTTACTCACTTTTGCCATGTTTGTCCCGATGTTAAGCGGTGGTTTAAACCTTGCGATTATCAGCACCGCTAACTTAACGGGCTTATTTATGGCGTGGGTCTTTATTAATTACCTACCCGTGGAGGCAGGAACTGGTACGCAATTAATGTGGTTATTATTGGCATTAGTCGGTGCAACGGTCATCGCGGTAATTATTGGCACACTCACAGGGCTAATGATTTCCCATATCGGTGCCCACCCAATTCTAGTCACACTTGGTACGATGACCATTATCAGTGGTATTGGGGTTTACCTTACTAAAGGTGCCGCACTCAGCGGTATGCCACCGATTGTACGTGCTATTGGTGCTGACACTGTATTTGGTGTCCCTATTGCTATGATTATCTTTATTGTCACCGCTATCTTGTTAGCCCTATTTTTAGGTTGTACACGCTTAGGGAAAAATATTTACATGAGTGGCAGTAATATCAATGCCACATGGTTCAGCGGTATTCGTACAGACCGCGTAATGATCGCCATCTATACCATTTCTAGCCTTCTGTGCGTACTTGCAGGCCTCATTATGATGGCACGCTTTAACTCTGCACGTATGGGCTATGGTGACTCTTATTTATTACTCACCATCCTTGCCATTGTATTAGGTGGGACTAACCCATTTGGCGGAGTTGGGAAAGTTAGCCGTGTATTCTGCGCTTTATTAGTTTTACAAGTCATCGCAACGGGTTTAAGCCTACTGGGAGTCAGCCTGCACTTTAACCTTGCGGTTTGGGGGATCACCCTAATTTTGGCACTGGCGTTCAAATTCTTCAAAGAAAGATGGAGTGCTAAACGAGCCATGACCCGCAACCAGCGCCTTAATAAAACATCACCACAAAGTTAAATTTTTCAGGGAGAACACCATGCGCAAGCATCCAATTGGAATTTATGAAAAAGCATTACCTAAAGATAGCAGTTGGTTAGAGAAATTAGCGTTAGCTAAAGCCGCTGGATTTGATTTTGTTGAAATGTCAGTGGATGAAACCGACGAACGCCTTGCACGCTTGGACTGGAACCAAGCTGAGCGCCTAGACATTGTCAAAGCCATCCAGCAAACTGGCGTGCGTATTCCAACAATGTGTTTATCTGGTCACCGCCGTTTCCCTTTCGGTAGCCACGATGAAGCAACTCGCATGATGGCTTATTCCTTGATGGAAAAAGCCATCAAATTAGCGCAAGACCTTGGGATCCGGACTATCCAACTTGCAGGTTACGATGTCTATTATGAAGAGCAAGATGCACAGACCATTGCCCATTTTGAAAAAGGGATGCAATGGGTCAGTGAAGTTGCCGCAGCGGCTCAGGTAATGTGTGCCGTAGAGATCATGGATACGCCATTTATGAATTCCATCACTAAGTGGCAAGCCCTATCTGACAAAATTCGCTCTCCATGGTTTTCTGTTTACCCTGACGTGGGTAACTTGACCGCATGGGGGAATAATGTCGAACAGGAATTCACACAAGGTATTGAGCACGTCACGGCTATTCACTTGAAAGATACCTACGCAGTAACAGAAACCTGCCAAGGCCAATTCCGTGATGTCCCTTTTGGGGAAGGTTGTGTCGATTTTGTGAATTTATTCAAACTATTAAAGCGTTTAAATTATCGCGGTACCTTTTTGATTGAAATGTGGACAGAAAAAGCAGAAGAACCATTGATTGAAATCATTAAGGCTCGCCATTGGATAGAAGATAAAATGCAACAAGCTGGTTGGTACAACGCTTAAAGGAGCCCACAATGAATGCATTTTTTATGGGTGTCGACCTTGGTGGTACTGTTATTAAAGCGGGAGTCTACACACCTGAAGGCCAAGAAATTGTTGTTGCAGAGCACCCTTTCCCCACTGAGAGCCCTGAAGCAGGGTTTAGTGAACGAAATATGGATGTGCTATGGGAAGCAGCCTGTAGCGTGATCCGCGAAGCGATTAAAAATAGCCGCTTGAATGCTTCACAAATTTCGGGCGTTAGCTTTTCTTCGCACGGTAAGGGCCTCTATTTACTCGATAAACACGGCAAACCCGTTAGAAATGGGATTGTATCTTCGGATTCCCGCGCTCAGGCCATTGTTGATGAATGGCATAAAAATGGCACGGCAGACAAAGCCTATCCGCTGAGTTTACAGCAGCTCTGGGCTTCTCACCCTGTCGCATTACTACGCTGGTTAAAAGAAAACGAACCCGATAACTACCGGAGTACAGGTCATGTTTTAATGGTACATGACTATATTCGCTATCGCCTTACTGACCAAATTGCCTGTGAAGAAACTAATATTTCAGGTAGCCAGTTATTTAACCAAACTAAATCAAGTTACGACCCTAGCTTATGCAAACTATTTGGTATTGACGAGGTCAATGACAAATTAGCACCAGTGATCAATTCAGCCCAACTTGCGGGGACTGTAACGCATAAAGCAGCAGCAGAATGTGGCCTGACAGAAGGGACGCCTGTCTTTGGTGGTTTCTTCGATGTTGTCGGTGCAGCCTTGGCTTCGGGCGTCAATCAAAAAGATAAACTGAGTGCAGTTGCTGGGACATGGACAATCTCCACCCGTGTTTTTGATGAAATTATCCCATCAGATTACCCGTATGTTTGGAGCAAATACTGTATTCCAGGTACTTATTTTGTCCATGAAGGAAGCCCAACGTCAGCCAGTAACCTCGCATGGTTTACGCGCCATTTCTTCAATCAACGCTTACAGGACTATGAGGTACTTAACCATTGCGTAGCCGAAGGGGCAACAAGGCAAAATGATATCCTATTTTTCCCTTGGCTATATGGCTCTAATTACCATAGTAACCTGCATGGCGGCCTATTAGGTTTAAGTTCTCACCATACAGATGCAGATATTGTTTACGCGATTTACCAAGGTATTGTGTTCTCTCACTTGCTGCATCAAGACCGCATTGTTGGGCTCGATAATACCACTGAGTCCATTCGCTTTACGGGTGGCCCAACCCACTCCCCATTGTGGATGCAAATGTTCTGTGATGCGAGTAATTTACCGTTAGATGTCGTCAACATACAACAGTCTGGCTGCCAAGCGGCAGCGCTGTGTGCTGCCGTTGGAACAGGTTATTATTCCGGCTTCGATGTCGCCATTTCAGCCAGTACAGCGAAAATGACAACTTACCAACCCAATGCCGTTGGGCATCAGCAATTACGCGATAAATTTGCTCGTTTTAAATCCGTGGCGGATGCTCTGAGCCGCTAATTAAGGTTTTATATCGATAAAAAGGCAGTGCTGACATTAGGCCCTGTCTTTTTTGTTTAGTTAATCCGCAATAATTTTTGTATTAACGGTTACAGGGGAAAGTACTGTGTCCTGCGGTAAGCTATCGTATTTTACAAATTCATCTCGTGGAAAAACAAATACATCAATATCTTTTTCTGGTGTGATGGTATCCGCTACAATGCTTTTATCTGGGGATGTCAGGTTAGTTTCAACCCCTAACCAAGACGCGAAGTAATCAAATAAATTCCATTCACTCAAGGTCTCATCACGGAACTCACGTTGAGTATCATCAGAGTTCATAACCACTAATGGAATTTGATACGCTCCTTTGACTAATTGGCCATGGCGCAAATACAAGTTCCCTTCTTTAATGAATCCGTTATATTCCGCCTCTAGAGCAGCCACGTGTTGCTTATTCGCTTTCACCAAACCTTGCCCATGGTCGGCAAAATAAAGAATGGAGAAAGGATGTTCGCCATTTTTATTATTTTCTTGCAAGGTTTTATAAATATCGCCAATAAAATCATCGCTCAGTTTGATGGCAGAAACATAACAATTCACCAAACTTCCCCAGCCTGTATCGAATTGTTCTGGATTAATGTTGTAGTTATTTTTAACTAGCTCGCAAGCTCCTTTTGGCCAGCCGTCATGGTGAGGTCCCCACATATGGACAAAAATGACTTTTTCTTTATCTGAAGGGTTATTTAATGCAGCTTTAAATGCAGGTAACATTTTAAAATCATTGGTCAGCTTATTTACGCTATCATCAACGACAAATTTTTCTTGAACAAATAGGTTATCAAACCCTGTTTTATTGTCTCTTACAGGTAAAAAATAGTCAGCTTTTAAGAAATAGTTAGTAAACCCTATCTCATCATCCCCAAAACTACCGTTGTTACCAATATAATAAGTTTCATAGCCCGCTTTATTGGCTAAATCGACAATCGAATTATTATTGTAGTAAGGCTTTTCATGATGCTCTGTAATGGTATTTAAATCATTCTTCGCTAAAGCGCGGGTTAATGTGGGCACCGTATTGGACGCTGCACTGATAAAGTTGTTAAAGAAACGTCCATTCACGGAAGATAAAAATGGCGTATTTTCCAATGGGTAGCCATACGTATTCATGTAATTTTTATTGGTACTTTCGCCAATAATCACCACTTTGATTTTATATTTAGGGTCATTTTTTTTGGTGATCTGAATATCGCTAGCCGTTTCCACCCCAAAACATAAGTCCGCATTGGTTTTTGCGCCTTGTATTAATTCTGGAGTACAGGCTTTCTTATACACACCTGTGTTTTCACTGTTATTCGCTTGAGCCAACGAAACGCTGGCTAACAAAAGTGCACTATAAAGTGCAGTCATTTTAATTACTTTCATGTTCAGAACCTCATCTTCATAACTTATTATTTTTTGAGTTGCTGTGGTGTAGTCAGGGCAGAGCTTGTGAAATCAGTTAATAATTGAACTGAAATTTCACTCAAATATTAATATATTGAAATAATATTTCATTGAAAGACTATAAATAAGAAATTGGGATACAGATAACAATAATAAAACACGAGAATTCACACAGTTATCTCATACTTCCCTATAATTTCTTATCCGTGAAAAATAAATGTATTTAAAAACAAAGTGTTATATCAATATATTTTCATCAGATACAGCTTAAAAAACGTTACATCCTTTACATAATGAACTGTGATAGGGATCAGTTATTAAGCATTCATCGGAGTTTGATTAGTGATGTGGCTCTTATTTTTATCTTTCATTGCTAGAAAACAAAATGGAACCGGTTCCATAATGATTTATTCTCAGAAAGACTAAAACCATTACCTAAAATAAGGCAGAGGAAAATCATGAGCAAAGATATTATTGTTGTCACTGCTGCCTATAGCACACAGGCAGTAAAACAGCTGGGTGGGCAGCAAGCTTTGCTGAATATTATTCAAGGGGCTAGCGCTGATGGCGTAGAGATCCGCCAAGAGCTTTTGCTGCCTAATGATAGGCTAGCTGACATTAGCAATCAGCTGAAATCAAGGCAATTAACCGCTGTCTATTCCGTTCCTGATACCCTATTTCAGCAACGTGAACCTATCATAATCAGCAAATTACAAGGTTATTTCGACGAAGCCAAACAACTTAATGCACGTTTCTTAAAACTGTCACTCGGTGAACCACCTGAAAATTATGACTTGTCTGAAGTCATTAACGTTATCAATCGATATACAACACAACTCGTGATTGAGAATGACCAGACGGAAGCAGGTGGTCATATTGCCCCATTAGAGCGCTTTTTTAGGGGTGTTGCAGCACAAAACATCCCCATTAAGATGGCTTTCGATATGGCCAACTGGTACTGGCAACACGAAGATCCTCTCAAAGCCGCCCACATATTTACTAAGCAAGTGGCCTATATTCACGTCAAGGCCTGTCAGTTACGTACTGATAAGCATGTGGCGGTCGCCCTTGATGACAGTGATGGTTCATGGGAAGAAGTGCTACAGATTTTGCCTAATAATGTACCACGTGGCATTGAGTTTCCACTAGAAGGTCACGATTTACGTGCCATTACTGAACACTATGTTTCGCTATTAAAAGGGGTTTAATATCATGAAAAATCAATTAGATGTGGTGACCCTTGGTGAAGCTATGATGATGTTTGTGGCAACACAAACAGGGACATTGCACGAGGTAGAAAGTTTTATTCGTCGTGCGGCAGGAGCAGAGCTAAACGTAGCCATCGGCCTCGCTCGTCTTGGTTTAAAAAGTGGTTGGATTAGCCGTCTTGGTAATGACTCCTTCGGTCGCTTTATTCAATCGACTTTACATAAAGAATTGGTGGATACTCAATGTGTTACTATTGATGCAAATTACCCAACTGGTTTTCAGTTAAAATCTAAAGCTCAAAATGGAACCGATCCCATCGTGGAATATTTCCGTAAGGGGTCAGCAGCAAGTCATTTAGACCTAACTGATTTTAATGAAGACTATTTTCTATCTGCTCGCCATTTACATTTAAGCGGAGTCGCTGCTGCGCTTTCTACCACCAGCTATCAACTGTCACTATACGCAGCAAAGTGGATGCGAAATGCAGGGAAAAGCCTATCATTTGATCCAAATTTACGCCCTTCACTCTGGCAAAATGAACAACAGATGGTCACCCAGCTAAACCAATTAGCATTCCAAGCAAACTGGGTATTACCCGGTTTAAAAGAAGGCAAGATTTTAACTGGTTTCGATAAACCTGAAGCCATTGCTGACTTTTATCTCGCCCATGGTGTCGATGCTGTGATCATTAAAACAGGTGAACAAGGGGCTTACTATAAAACAGCAACTAATCAACAAGGGGTTGTCGATGCAGTAGTTGTCAAAAATGTGGTTGATACCGTCGGCGCAGGTGATGGCTTCGCGGTCGGGGTGATCAGCGCATTATTAGAAGGGCAATCCCTCCCTCAAGCCATTAAACGAGGTAATTTTATTGGTGCTAGGGCTATCCAAGTCATTGGTGATAGCGAAGGCTTGCCTACTAAGGTGCAATTACAGCAAGAAATGGCTTTATTATCCTCACCTACCGTCAACGCGGCATGCTAAGAAGGAATATATTATGACAATCAATACTCCGGCAATGTCACGTTGGTGGCGCATTATGCCAATCGTGTTTATCACATACAGCCTTGCTTACTTAGATAGAGCCAACTATAGCTTTGCCGCTGCCGCAGGGATCAACGCAGATTTAGGTATTTCCAAAGGGATGTCATCCCTGTTGGGCTCGTTGTTTTTCTTAGGGTACTTTTTCTTCCAAATCCCTGGGGCTATCTATGCCGAAAAACGTAGCGTTCGCAAACTGGTTTTTGCCTGTATTTTCTTATGGGGAATATTCGCTAGCTTGACGGGAATGGTAAGCAATATTCCCATGTTAGTGATTATTCGTTTCAGCTTAGGAGTAGTTGAAGCCGCAGTCATGCCCGCAATGCTGATCTACATCAGTAACTGGTTCACTCAACCAGAGCGTTCACGTGCGAATACTTTCTTAATTTTAGGTAACCCGGTGACCGTCCTATGGATGTCTGTACTATCAGGCTACCTAATTCAAGCATTTGGTTGGCGCGAAATGTTTATCATTGAAGGCGTTCCCGCTGTGTTATGGGCTTTCTTCTGGTGGAAAACTGCACGTGATAAACCTAACCAAGTAAACTGGTTAAGCCAACAAGAAAAAGATACCCTTGATAAAATTCTTAGTGACGAACAGAAAAATATCAAACCTATACGTAATTATCGTGAAGCGTTTAAATCACGTAATGTAGTTTTACTGTGTGCACAGTATTTCTGCTGGAGTATCGGGGTATATGGCTTTGTGCTGTGGTTACCGTCAATTATTCGTGGTGCATCAAATCTCGGTATGGTTGAGACAGGTTGGCTTTCTGCAGTCCCTTACCTTGCTGCGACATTAGCGATGGTGTTGGTATCTTGGGCATCGGATAAAATGCATAATCGTAAACTGTTTGTTTGGCCAATGCTTCTGTTAGGTGCTATTTGTTTCCTTGGTTCATACCTGTTAGGTAGTACAAATTTCTGGTTATCCTATATGTTATTGGTGATAGCCGGCGCCGCGATGTATGCACCTTATGGGCCATTCTTCGCCATCATCCCTGAGATGCTCCCCAAAAACGTTGCGGGAGGTGCAATGGCATTAATCAACAGTATGGGTGCACTAGGTTCGTTCTTTGGGTCATGGTTTGTAGGCTATTTAAATGGTGTAACAGGTAGCCCGAGTGCATCCTATATGTTTATGGGGCTCGCATTGTTAGCTTCTGTTTTCTTTACCTTAATTGTCAAACCTAATCAAGAACAAGACGGCACTACTGCCCTCGCTAAACACGCATAATGGGGAACATAATGAAAAAAAATATTATTTTGTATAAAACGATCCCTGCGGATCAACTTGGGCGCTTACAACAGCAATTCAACGTCACTCAATTTGATAGCATTACAGCAGACAATATCGCCAGTTTTAGGCAAGCCCTTGCAACGGCCAACGGTATTATCGGAGCCAGCTACCCCATCACTGCGAGCGACCTTGCTCTCGCCCCTTATTTAACGGTAGCTTCCACCATTTCTGTGGGTATCGATCAATTTGATCTGGAGGCAATGAACGCAAGAAAAATTGCATTGATGCACACTCCGAATGTCTTAACCGAAACTACCGCAGATACCATTTTTACCTTAGTGCTATGCAGCGCTCGTCGCATTATTGAAATGGCTGAAATGGTTAAAAATGGCCAGTGGACGAAAAGTATTGGCGAAAATGTGTACGGTAGCAATGTGAGTGGTAAAACGATTGGTATTTTAGGTATGGGCCGAATTGGTTATGCCGTAGCAACACGAGCCTATGCTGGTTTTGGGATGTCTGTTCTCTATTACAGCAACCATTCGCATTCTAAAGCGGAAAACCTGCTCAAGGCTCGTCGCTGTGATTTAGATACCATACTTGCTGAGTCTGACTTTGTTTGTGTCGTGCTGCCCTTAGTGCCATCAACAGAAAAACTAATTGGCAAAAATGAACTCGAAAAAATGAAACCCAGTGCATTTTTGATTAATGGGTCCAGAGGAAAAATTATCGATGAGGCAGCGTTGATTGATGCACTAGAAAACCACGTGATCCGCGGTGCAGGTTTAGATGTCTTTGAAGTAGAGCCTTTACCCGTAGACTCTAAGTTACTTAAATTACCGAATGTGGTCGCCTTGCCGCATATCGGCTCTGCCACCCATGAGACTCGCTATGCTATGGTGGAATGCGCCGTCGATAATTTAATTGCAGGTCTTAATGGCGATTTTAGCCAAAACTGCGCTAATTTAAATGCCATACAGCCCTAATAGCTTTCTACAGTGTAGTTGAATTTCGAATAATCAACTCACCATGAAACAAATGCTGAGTTGGTTCTTTTTCTGGGTTTTCGAGTTTTTCAAGTAAACATGTAACTGCTTTATGCCCCATTTCGGCAGTGGGTTGTGAAACCGACGTCACCCCCTGCCCAGCAAATGCAGCCCATTCAAGGTTATCAAAACTTAAAAAACCGATATCTGCCCCCCAGCGCAACCCTTGCTGATTCATCGCATAAGCTAACTGTAAAGTTAAAACCCCATTAGCTGCCACAATGGCTTTACGCATTCCTCGGTGAGAAATACAAAACTCAGCAACAATCGATGCTAATTTTTCAGGGTTTGGTAACGTGACTTCATGGAACTCACTCTTGATTTGCGGGTTATCCTGTGACAGCGCTTGAAAGGTTTGTAAGCGTTCTTGGCGAGCGCTGTTATACACGATGGGTTCAGTGACAAAGCAAATCGCTTCAAAGCCTTGCTCAAGTAAATGATTGAAAGCCATTTGAGCCGAAGCAGGATTGTCTAACCCCACCATATCGCAGGGAAAGTTATCAATTTTTCTATCTAATAAAACAAAAGGCAACGTGGTTTGTTTAAGAACATCAATGAATTGTTCATTAACACCCGCTGAATTAATGATTAGCCCATCGACACGGTAACCTTTAAGTAACTGAATAAATTGGCATTCACGCTCAATGCTATTATCCGCATTACAGACAACTGTCATAAAGCCTTGCTTGATGGACTCAGCTTCAACCCCTTTCAATACTTCCACAGAAAACGGGTTGCCGATATCCGCAATAATCAAACCAATTAACCCCGTGCGACCATGTTTTAAGCTCCGCGCCATTTGATTAGGCCGATAATTTAATTCACGAATCGCCGTTTCAATACGTTGACGAAGGTTATCGGAAAGCAAATGAAATTCACCATTCAAATAACGTGAGATGCTGGTTTTCCCTGCCTGAGCTTTGGCAGCCACATCTTTGATCGTTGCAACTTTTGGTGTTTTCGGAACCATAACCCAGTGTTTACCCATCTCGAAGAAATAATTGTTGCTGTTATCTTACCGGAAAAAAGGCTATTTTACTTGCAATATTCAGCTAACCTGCTGTTTTAACCACTGAATAAAAATATCCGCTTTTGGGTGCCGCTTATCATTAAGCATCGCAAAGTAATACCGCTGTTGGCAGGTTAATGGCGTATCGCCAAAAGGCATCACGAGCTCACGGCTTTTAATCCGCTTTTCCACCAGCTGCTTGCGCCCCATTGCTACACCTGCGTGGTTCATTGCGGCTACAATAGCTAAGTCTGAACGGTCAAAACACAGGTTTCGGCGGTGGGGAAACAAGGGTAGCTGATAGTATTCGCTCCATGCTTTCCACTCATCATAGTCGGAATTGCTGCTCCATGCTTGCCGGTCATGCAGTAACGTACAGTTTTTTAGTTGATGAATATTATTCAGCAAATCATATTGCTGGGCATATTTCGGACTACACACTGGAACCATCGACTCTGACATCAGGTCTTCACAATAGAGATTAGACCTTATCATATCATCATAATAAATTGCCACATCAATACCATAGCCGCGAAAATTAACATCATCGTTCCCTGTTAATAAATTTAATTGAATCGATGGGTATTGATTAGCAAAATCTGCAATTTTCGGGATCAGCCAGCACTGGGCAATCGATGGGCGTGAGTAAACCGTTAATTCCCCAGAAATTTCTTGGTTTTTGATATCAATAATTTCTTGGTTAATATCATCCAGATTTTTACGTAACGCCCAATAAATACGCTCACCATCGGAAGTTAACTCAATACGCCGATGAAAACGCTCAAATAATTTAAAACCCAGTTCCCCCTCTAAGGTATTAATACGATGACTTACCGCACTGGGTGTGAGGGAAAGCTCCTGCGCCGCTAGGGCAAAAGAGCTATGTCGCGCCGCAGCTTCAAAGGTATGTAGGCGGGATAATTGATAGCTCGATAACCGCTTATTCCATTGAATAAAACCGGATTGTTCAAATTGATTCAAATTCGATGACACCAACCTCTTCCCCCCTTATTTGAGAAATGACCCAGCTCGTCGCTATCAACAATATAGCGCCTTTAAGGTGAATTTATATGATGCAAATCCTAATATTGGTATTTTATATGACCCATATCACGCACTTGAGTTAATTGAACTCATCTAAAGCTTAGGTTTCATCGTTTGTCACCCTTGCATATTTATTATCCAATAGAAGTACAACAACAAAATGATTAGGGGTAGGATATGGACTCTACAATGTGGATGCTCGGTACTCTGGTTATTAGTATCTTGCTGATCATAGTCTCAATTATTAAATTTAAGTTTCACCCTTTTTTAGCCCTGTTACTCGCCAGCTTTTTTGTCGGTATTGCAATGAAAATGAACCCGTTAGAGATGGTGAATGCTATCGAAAATGGGATTGGCGGTACACTCGGTTTTTTAGCCGCTATTATTGGACTAGGCACCATACTAGGGAAAATGATGGAGATTTCAGGTGCAGCAGAGCGCATCGGGATCACCCTACAGAAAAGCCGTTGGTTAACTCCAGACGTCACCATGGTACTAATTGGTTTAATCTGTGGTATCACTCTATTTGTTGAGGTGGGGGTTGTTTTGTTGATCCCACTGGCATTTTCCATCGCCAAAAAAACCAATACCTCTTTATTAAAACTGGCTATCCCGCTATGTACTGCGCTGATGGCCGTACACTGTATCGTTCCGCCACACCCTGCTGCACTATTTGTCACTAATGAACTTGGGGCAGATATTGGCACTGTGATTGTTGCGGGCTTAGCCGTTGGTTTAGTCGCCTCACTGGTCGGCGGGCCATTATTCCTAAAGTTCTTAGGTGAGCGCTTACCTTTTAAAACGGTACCAGAAGCCTTTTCTGACTTAGAAGTCCGTGAAGAAAAAGATTTACCCTCGCTAGGTGCCACTTTATTTACCGTTTTACTGCCAATTATTCTCATGTTGATCAAAACCGCAGCAGATTTGAACATGAGCAAAGACAATCAATTATTTACCCTTTTACAGTTTATTGGTAACCCAATCACTGCCATGTTTATTGCCGCATTTGTCGCTTATTACGTACTGGGCATTCGCCGTAATATGGGCATGAGCGTGCTACTCAGTAAAACGGAAGAAAGCTTTAGTTCCATCGCCAATATTTTATTAATCATTGGTGCGGGAGGGGCGTTTAATGGCATCTTAAAAGGAAGTGGGTTAAGCGATTCCCTTGCGCTGGTTCTTTCAGGCATTGATATGCACCCAATCCTATTGGCTTGGTTAGTGGCTATCATTCTACATGCTGCGGTAGGCTCTGCGACCGTTGCCATGATGGGCGCCACTGCAATTGTTGCCCCATTAATGCCAATGTACCCGCATATCAGCCCTGAGATCATGACATTAGCCATCGGCTCAGGCGCAATTGGCTGTACCATCGTGACGGACTCCTTGTTCTGGCTGGTCAAACAATATTGTAATGCCACCTTGGCTGAAACATTTCGTTTTTACAGTGTCGCCACACTTATCGCATCCCTCGTTGCGCTGGCAGGCACCTTTGCACTTTCATTTGTGATTTAAAAGAGAGTAATTATGACTCAGATAAATATTGATAAGTTAATTGCTGACACCCCTTTAGTTCAGGACTTAATCGATTTAAAGCAAGTTACTTGGTTTAACCCAAACTCAACCACCACACAAGCGGGTTTACCCTATGTGGGGTTGACCCTCGAGGATGTGCAAGACGCCGAGGCACGTTTAACACGTTTCGCCCCATATTTAATGAAAGCGTTTCCTGAAACGCAAACCACACAAGGGATCATAGAATCCGACGTGGTTGCTATTTCCAATATGCAAAGTGCTCTTGAAACACGTTATAAAACGCCAATTACTGGGGAAATGTTACTTAAAAAAGATAGCCACCTACCTATTTCGGGCTCAATAAAAGCGCGAGGCGGTATCTATGAAGTTTTGACCCATGCGGAAAAGCTCGCTTTAGAAGCCGGTTTATTATCAATTGATGATAATTATGAAATTCTATCCTCAGATAAGTTTCGACAATTCTTTAGCCAATATAGTATCGCCGTTGGCTCAACCGGCAATTTAGGCATGTCTATTGGCATTATGAGTGCAAAATTAGGCTTTAGTGTCAGTGTACATATGTCGGCGGATGCACGTCAGTGGAAAAAAGATAAGTTACGTTCTCACGGCGTAAATGTTGTTGAATATCAACAGGATTATAGCATTGCGGTCGAACAAGGCCGCAAAGAAGCTGAAAAAGACCCGCGCTGCTTCTTTATTGATGACGAAAACTCAACCACACTATTTTTAGGCTATGCGGTTGCAGGTTTACGTTTGAAAAAACAATTTTTAGAGCAAGGCATTATTGTTGATAACCAACACCCGCTGTTTGTTTATCTGCCTTGTGGTGTCGGCGGAGGCCCGGGTGGCGTTGCCTTTGGCTTGAAGTTAGCCTTTGGTGATGCGGTACATTGCTTATTTGCCGAACCCACACATTCACCTTGCATGTTGCTTGGCGTGCATACAGGGCTCCATGATGCCATTTCAGTACAAGAAATCGGCATTGATAACATCACGGCCGCTGATGGCCTTGCAGTGGGCCGCGCGTCAGGGTTTGTGGGGCGTGCAATGGAACGTTTAATTGATGGTTATTACACGATTGATGATACCGAGATGTACAACCTATTAAGCTTACTTAATCAAACGGAGTCGATTAAGCTCGAGCCTTCCGCACTAGCAGGTATGACCGGCAGTGTTCATGTCACCCAAAACACAGACTATTTACAGTCTAAGTCACTGACACCAGAAGTCATGGCCAATGCCACCCACCTTGTCTGGGCGACTGGTGGCGGTATGGTACCGCAAGATGAGATGGATAAATATTTATCGCAAGCCAAACTAAGCTAGTGATACATAGGATTAAAGCCATCTTCTTTTTTTATCAGAAGATGGCTTTAAAATTACTGCCCCGGTAATGGCACTAAATCACTTTCAATATAACGTCGTACCAATGTTGCTAACGCAACCAGTGAATCAATATGCGTTCTTTCCCAACCATGGGAGCTATCTAAGGCAAAACATGCTAATGCAGCCCGAATATCCCACCCAGCATCAATAGCTGCCGCACTATCAGAACGGTAATGTTTAAATGTATCGCGCACATGAGGGATGTTATATTGCTGGCATAATTGCAGTAAGTGGCGCGTAATCGCTAAATCAAATGGCCCCGTTCTATCACGAAATGCCAATGTTAATGCGTCATCACGTGTTGTTTGATCAGGCGCTGAAACAGAATTATCAATCGCTAATAATTCCTGAACTTGCTCACCAAAGCCATGAGTCCCTCCAATCCCGACCTCTTCAGAAATCGTGAACATCAATTGGCAAGAAACAGCTGGTAGCACACCATCGTCCACTAGCGATTTTAATGCCGCTAACATCACCGCACAGCCTGCTTTGTCATCTAAATGACGAGAAACAATAAACCCATTGTCAATAAATTCAGGTTGGGCATCAACTGCCACCATATCCCCCACATTCAGACCATGAGATTGTAGATCTTCCGCACTATAACATGGGGCATCAAGGCGAATTTCTAAGTTATCCCAATCAGCCACTTGAGTATCCACTTCGGTATTAAAGCGGTGACCTGATGCTTTTAACGGTAGAATGGTGCCGCGATACTGGTGATTATCACCATACACGGTGACTCGAGCGCCTTCAGCAAAGCGCGCAGCCCAAGTGCCCGTATTACGTAACGCTAACCGCCCGTTAGGTTTGAGCTGAGTAACCATTGCCCCTAAGGTATCCAAATGGGCTGCAAGTGCCCGTTTGGGTTCATCATTACCGAATGTAATATATAACACTCCACGGCGCGTATACTGCGGTGTAAAACCCAACTCAGTCAACCATTGGTGCGTTTGTGCGACCGCTTTCTCAGTCATACCCACCGGGCTAGGTGTACATAAAAGTGTCTTTAATACTGAGGTTAGATATGCTTTATCTATCATTATGTTACCTATCTTCACTTAAAAAACGTTCTTGCAGTGTGGCTTGTAGAGCCAACATTGCTTGCTCGGCATAATTCATGTGCTCTTCCATCACCGCCTGTACCTTAGCGGCATCTTTACGGCGTAATGCCTCTATTAATTGATACTGATATTCAATGCCTTGGCATCTATCTACTGGTTCGGGTTTCAGGTAAATGTCTTTACAAACCGCTAAATCTTTAAGTAAACGCTGTAAAAAATGGCAGATAAACACTAAGAGAACATTATCAGAGTAACTGGCAACGACGGCATGGAAATCCAACTCTGCCATTCGCTGTTGCCAGCGTTCCTCTTCATTAGCAGGCTCATGGTCGTAAATCGCAATGGTGTCATACAGTTTTTGAATTCCCGCATTATCGATATTATCAATGGCACTCACTGCAACAACTGGCTCTAATAATTTACGCAATGTATAGATATCTTTAATGGAAATATCTCGCGTGAATAAATAGTTTGATAACAAGCTCATCGCACGGGATTCGGTCATTGAATCAATAAACGCCCCCCCGCCTGGGCCCGTTTTGGTTTTAATTAACCCCTGCACTTCCAATGATTTTAAGGCTTCTCTTACCGTGCTTTTACTCGCGCTATAACGCTCAATTAGCTCTTTTTCTTGGGGTAAGCGGTCACCCGGTATCAGGTTATCCGCCATAATCGTTTCTTTTATCGCATTAACAATTTCATCAGTACGTTTAATGCGAACTGGCTCGATAGCCGCTGTCTTATCCGTGCTCATATTAGGACCCCAACTGATTTTAAATATATTTCTAAGCTTCAACGCGAATACGCGGCGCACTCGCCAGTAAGTTACGAGTGTAGTCGTGTTCTGGTGCCGCAAATAAGTCACAAGTATCACGACATTCTAGCAAATCCCCTAAATAGAGTACGGCCACCCTATCTGCTATAGACTCTACCACCGCCAGATCATGGCTAATAAATAAGTAAGACAGTGAAAACTGTTGCTTTAGTTCTTCGAGTAACAACAAAACTTGGGCTTGTACTGACACATCCAATGCGCTCACAGGCTCATCAAGAACTAAGATTCGCGCATCTGCGGCAAGCGCTCGCGCAATCGCTAAGCGCTGAGCTTGCCCCCCTGAAAACTCGTGAGGGTAACAGGCTAATGCATCCATTGGCATATGGACAGCCTCAAGCAATTCAGCCAACCGCCCGTGTCTTTGTGTTTGATTCATATGCTTTAAATATTTTAAAGGCACCGACAATGTTTCACCGATGGTTTTGCGTGGATTTAAAGAAGCAACAGGGTCTTGGAATACATATTGAATAGCTTGACCGAAAGCACGAGCCCCCTGTTTTTGCCACTGAGCACGAGTTTGCCCGAGTACCGTAATGTCGCCTGAGGTTTCTTTCTCTAACCCAACTAGAATACGGGCTAAAGTGCTTTTCCCTGAGCCGCTTTCCCCTACGACGGCTAACGTTTCCCCTTCGTACAATGACAATGAAATATTTTTCAGCGCCTGAACTTCTCTCCCTCGGGGATGAAATAAGCTGCGAGGGTGACCAAAGGTTTTCACCAGTTGATTAACGTCAATAACCTTGTTCATTAGGCCTCCTGTGCGGAATTATTTCCATAAAGCTGCTCAACCTGAGTCAAAAACGCTCTACCCTCCCCCAATTTTGGAACACTGGCTATCAGCCGCTGTGTATAAGGGTGCTGAGGTTGCTGTAACACGTCTTGTGTATTACCGGTTTCTACGATAACGCCCTGCTGCATAACGGCCACTCGGTCACAAATTTGGTTAATCACCGCAAAATCATGAGTAATAAATAACAATGCTACCCCTCGTTCACGACGTAGTTGATCGAGCAATTCTAAAATTCGCGCTTGTACGGTGACATCTAGTGCGGTTGTCGGTTCATCGGCAATAATCAAAACAGGGTCATTCGCTAATGCCATCGCAATACCAACTCGTTGGCGTTGCCCACCGGATAACTCATGAGGATAAGCATCAAAACGCTCCGCTGCATCCGGTATACCGACGCTATCAAGTAGTTCAATCGCTTTCATTTTGGCATCATAACTCGATAACGCTTGGTGAGCCGTGATCGCTTCACGAAGCTGTACACCCACGGTAAATTGGGGGTGTAACGTAGTCAGAGGATCTTGGAAAATATATGACACCTTAGCACCACGGCGTCTTTGCATAACGGATAAAGGTAAAGACAACATTTCTTCATGCTCAACATAGATGCCACCTGCGGTGATCACCGCGGGCGGCGAAGCCAAAAGCCCCATAACAGATAATGCAGTTACACTTTTCCCTGAACCACTTTCACCAATTAACCCCAAACATTCCCCCGCACCAACATTAAAGCTAATACCTTTAACGGTAGGCCGTAATTGCCCCCCCTGACGAAAGGCGACAGAAAGGTCTTTAACTTCCAATATCGCCTGTTTTCCCTCGGTTTTGGCAGGAATATTTATACGGTCTGTTTGTGTCATCGGTTGTGAACGATGTAAGGCACCTGATTTTAGGCGAGGGTCAAGGATGTCACGTACCCCATCCCCCAGTAAGTTAAAGCTAATCACAATCAGGAAAATCATAATTCCAGGAACCAGAGCAACATGTGGTGCAACAAACATCTGAGCACGCCCTTGACCTAGCATCGACCCTAAATCAGCATTCGGCGGCTGGGTTCCTAATCCTAAAAATGACAAGCCAGCGGTTTCTAAAATCATCCACCCGATGGTCGTCGACATTGTGACAACAATGATTGGCAATACATTCGGTAAAACCTCAGTCAGTAAGACCTGTAAATGGTTTTTACCTGATAACCTTGCGGCCTGAATAAAGTCTCTATCTCGCAGCCCAACCGTTAACCCACGGATATTTCTCGCAAAAAAAGGAATATTCACTAATGCGATAGCATATAGCGCATTTAATAAACCGGGGCCAAGTACAGCTACAATCGCTAACGCTAATAGGATATATGGAAATGCCATCAACATATCAATACAGCGCATCAATAAGGTATCAGTTCGGTGGCCCACATAGCCGGCGATTAAACCAATTAGGGTTCCAAGTATTGCAGCGATTAACGTCGCTGAAATACCCACCATCAGCGAAACACGAGTTCCCCACAATAATCGAGACAAGATATCCCGCCCTAAATGGTCAGTGCCTAATATATGCCCCGGTGAAAAAGCTGGGAGCAAGCGGTTCACTAAGTCCGTTTCATCTGGATTAGCCAAAGGCAACCAAGGCGCAAGCAAGGCAAGTAGCATAATAACGGTTAAAATAAACAGCCCTAGTGTCGCAAGGCGATTAGCGAGCAATAAAGAACCTATTGATTGACGATGACGATGTTGAATAACTGGGGCGGTATTATGACTCATGATTTCAACCTCGGATCTAACATTGCTTGCACCACATCAGCCAGCAAATTGATAAACACATAGGACGCAGCAGCAATTAACACGCCCCCTTGCACTAAAAATAAATCACGGGTAGCTACCGCTTTGACCAACATTGCCCCTAAGCCCGGCCATTGAAAAACCGTTTCAATATAAACCGCACCACCAAACACAAACCCTGCCTGAATACCAATAACAGGGATCACCGATACCAATGCCATACGAAATGCATGGCGGAAAATGACTTTGCGTTCACTCAACCCTTTTGCGCGTGCAGTACGAATAAAATCAAGGCGTAGAACCTCTAACATTGCTGTTCGCGTCAAACGCGCTATCACGCCTGTCGCAACTAGCGAAAGGGTTATTGCGGGTAAAACAAGGTGATGCAATAAGTCGCGAAAGCCGCCACCCTGCCAAATATCATACATTCCTGATGCGGGGAACCATTGTAGCTGTACCGAAAAAAGCATGATCATCAACAACCCAATCCAAAAGGATGGCATTGAAATACCGAGTAAAACTGCCAATGTGATCGTCCTATCACTCCAACTAAATTGACGGATCGCAGAAATAATCCCAGCTAATAGCCCCAGCACTGAGCTGAGCAATAACGCACTTCCCCCCAAAATTAAGGTGGCAGAAAAACGCTCAAGGACCTCATCAACCACAGGACGATTCAGCACAAAAGAACGCCCTAAGTCCCCTGAAATCAAATTATTCATCCAAATAAAATACTGCTGATATAACGGTTTATCTAAACCAAGCTCAGTTTTCACTCGAGCCACGTTCTCTGGTGTTGCCCAAGGCCCAAGCAATGCTTGAGCTGGCTCCCCAGGGATCATTGCCATGATAAAAAAGACAATTAATGTTAGACCAATCAGTATGGGTATCGTCGCTAACAGGCGTTTAAAGCAGTATAACCACATAGTTTTTCCCCATAAAATCTATTAACCAACTGAAAATATTCACGTTAATTAATCTTTGCGAACATCTTTAAGTAATAAATTAAAATTCGGCTGCAATTTAAAATGTTTAACATGCTCATTCGCGACTGCATTTTGCTTCCAATTAGCAACAAACAGCCAAGGCGCATCTCGGTGAACAATTTTTTGTACTTGTTTATACAGTTGAGCGCGTTCTTCAAGGTCATTCGTGACTCTCGCTTTATCTAACAACCTATCAAGTTGTTGATTACTGTAATAACCGGAATTAAAGCCGCCTTTATCGGGCCAAGATGCAGAATGTAAGGTTAGGAACGGCAAGGTATCAGGGTCATTCGTCATCCATGCCATTTCAGCCATGTGGGCTTGCTGTAAGCCTGAATTAACTTTAGATAAATAGGTATTCCACTCAAAGGTTTGAATTTCAACAGATAACCCAACAGCTTTGAGGTCTGCTTGGATTGCGGTTGCCATCGGGATAGGGTCTAACATACCTGAGCCCCCTTCCGTAACATAAAAAACAATTTTTTGCCCTTGTGCTCCCGCTTCTGCAATTAATTGCCGCGCTTTTTCAGGGTCATAAGGGTAAGCCTCTGTTTCTTGGTCAAACGCCCAGTCAAAAGCAGATGGAATAGGCCCTTCAGCCACACCAGCTGAGTCTTGGAGAATATACTTAACGATATTTTGCTTATTAACCGCATAATTTACCGCTTGCCTTACACGCACATCATCAAAAGGAGGTTGTGATGCATTTAGCATCACGTACCACACATGTGGCCCTACGGCTTCATAAACCTTAAAACGCTCATCCTTGATAAATAAAGGGACGTTATCCGCGGGCACTTCAACCATCGCGTCAATCCCACCTGATAGCATTTCTGCTACCCGTGTATTGGCGTCAGTTATTGGTCGGAAAACCACATTTTTTAAGTGTGGTTTTCCATCCCAATACTGCTCATTTGCCGAGACCACAACACGCTGGTTTGCCGTCCATTCGTCAAATTTAAACGGCCCTGTCCCGCTTGGATGACGACTAAAGTCCTTGTCATATTGCTTGACGGCTGCCGGTGACACAATCAGCCCTGCGGGGGTAGCTAAATTTGATAAGAACGGTGCAAATGGCTCTTTTAAGGTAAATACCACCGTTAAATTATCTGGGGTGGTAATTTTATCTATCGCAGAGAAAAAAAATGATAAAGGAAATGGACCAGTATGATAGTAAGGATGTTGGCTATCTAGCATGCGGTCAAACGTAAATTTAACTGCCTGCGCATCAAACGCACTACCATCATGGAACTTGATGTTTTCACGTAAATGAAATGTGTAAGTCAAACCGTCATCGCTGACTGACCATGACTTTGCCAATGCAGGTTCAAGTGTCAATGTACCATCGGCATTGCGAACTAACCCTTCGTATATATTCACGAGTATCCGAGAATCATTGGCCGCAGTCGCCACTTGCGGGTCGAGTGATTGCGGCTCCGCAACCTGCCCAAGCAATAGTACATCACTATGGTTTGCCGCCAATGTCGGTGTAGAAATAAAGCAGAAAAACCAAAAACTGGCTATCCACCTGCATAAACGCATCCTCATACGGCCCTCCCCGAGCGTTGACATTGCTATGTGATTTTTAAATGTGATTTGTGTCAATTTTGTTAATTATTTTATCTTTTATCCTATTTATGATGATAAATTATGTTTCACGCAACAATTTATAATGATAAATTTGATCGATGTCTAATTTATGAGGTGTGAAATGACATTTTCAATTGTGGCTCACTGTCCGCAAACAGGGAAAATTGGCGCAGCAACAGCAACAGGCGGGCCCGCTGTCGGTGCCCTTGTTTTGCATGGTGCAAGCCAAGTGGGAGCTATCGCAACCCAAGCCATGACCAACCCGATAGCAGGTTTAAAAGGTATTGAACATTTACGGCTTAGTGACCACGCCAAACAGAGCTTAGATTTCCTTCTGATGGAAGATACCAACAGTGAATTACGGCAACTGATCATTATTAATAAATATGGGGAAAGTGCAGACTGGACAGGAAGTAAATGCTTACCTTGGTGTGGTAGTTTGTCTGAAAAAAACTTCGCTACAGCAGGGAATATGCTAACCGGTGAGCAGGTTCTTCAAGCAATACACCAAAGTTATCAGCAAAACTCACATCTTGAGCTTGCAGACAGGCTATTACTCGCCATGCAAGCAGGGGCAAATGAAGGTGGTGATTACCGTGGGATACGCTCTGCTGCATTAAAAATATGGAATAACCGGCAGTATGCAGATATTGATATTCGCTGTGACTGGTCAGAAACCCCGTTAACTGAGCTTTATTTGGTCCTTCAACAGGTTCGTTCCGAGGATTATGCTAATTTCTTTGCTCAAATCCCAACTGGGAATGAATATAAAACTGAAAATTAACATCACGATGGTGTATATTAACTAATAATGTAAATATTCTTAATAATATACACCCAGTAATTAAATGTATATTTAATATTCTAATTACATCTGCATCGTAATATAAATCCCCCAACGACATCAAAATTATCGCCAATTATTATTTAGTACAATTATATGTTTATTTTTATCAACCAGTTAAAATAAATTATTGTCTACATTTAGAATTATATTTTATTAACTAGCCTATCTGACTTATACGACAAGGTAATGTCTAATCTATAAAATAATTTTATCTTATTAAAATGAAATATTATTCTCCATTTAGAAAAACCAACAATAAATTAAATTAGACTCACCACGCCCATCATAAAATAAAATCATAAATATCAATTAATTAACTAAAACTTAAAAACAAAACAGTCCCACAAAGCTATATATTGATTGAAAGGTAACCATAAAGACTAATTAATAATCAACTGAACAAAAAATAGCTCATTCTTTTTAACTAAGCCTTTTTTTACATCATATTTGATTATTAGGACTTAAATGATATTTAGCATTTTCATCTACGATTAATAATTAACCTCTCGCTGATAATTAATTACTAATTATTCAACTTAAGCAAAATACCAATATTTACACCTGTACACTTTTAATGACATTTACATTTTTAAAATAAGAATTGATGTATAGATAAAATAGAGCTACTCGCGACAAACCCTTTACAGCACTGACTATATCAATTTACTTCACTTTTCATTTAATCGACAATTATTAACAAATGCTAACCCTACTTAACAATTTCAAAATATATGATAAGATCATTATCTCAATTTGAAATTATTTACTATATAAAAAACAAGATTGTTATTGAGGTTATAGATGAAAATCTCGAGAAGAAAGCTATTATTAGGGGTTGGTGCTGCTGGGGTTCTAGCAGGGGGTGCTGCGGTTGTTCCTATGATCAATCGTGAAGGTCGTTTCGAATCGACTAAATCACGAGTACCTGCGGTTGCAGGTACCGAAGGCAAACTACCGGAATCTGCTGATGCAGTTATTATCGGTGCTGGTCTTCAAGGGATCATGACGGCAATAAACCTTGCGGAAAAAGGTCTTAATGTTGTTATCTGTGAAAAAGGTGTTGTCGGTGGTGAGCAATCAGGCCGCGCATACAGCCAAATTATCAGTTACAAAACCTCTCCAGCAATTTTCCCTTTACACCACTATGGGAAAATTCAATGGCTCGGTATGAACGAAAAAATTGGTGCTGATACCAGCTACCGTGTTCAAGGCCGTGTTGAAGTTCCTTCAAGCGAAGAAGATTTAGAAATTTCAAGAGCATGGATTAAATCTGCTTCTGAAAACCCAGGTTTTGATACGCCATTACGTACCCGAATGATCGAAGGTACTGAGTTAGCTAATCGTCTAGTCGACGCTCAAACACCATGGAAAATTGGTGGGTTTGAAGAAGACTCAGGTAGTCTAGACCCTGAGGTTGTCACCCCAACCATGGCTAACTACGCTAAATCAATTGGTATTCGCATCTATACCAACTGCGCAGTACGCGGTATTGAAACCGCAGGCGGCAAAATTTCTGATGTTGTCACTGAAAAAGGCGCAATCAAAACCTCTCGTGTAGTTCTAACTGGTGGTATTTGGTCTCGTCTATTTATGGGCAACTTAGGTATCGACGTTCCAACGCTGAACGTTTACCTGTCACAACAACGCATTACCGGCGTTCCGGGCGCACCGAAAGGCAACGTCCACTTACCTAATGGTATTCACTTCCGTGAACAAGCTGATGGCACCTATGCCGTTGCACCACGTATCTTTACCAGCTCTATCGTTAAAGACAGCTTCCTGTTAGGTCCTAAATTTATGCACCTGTTGCAAGGTGGTGAATTACCATTAGAATTCTCTATCGGTAAAGACTTATTTAACTCGTTCATGATGGCAACGTCTTGGAATTTAGATGAGAAAACACCATTTGAAGAATTCCGTACCGCGACCAATACACCAAACAATGATCACTTAGATGGCGTCCTAGAAAGACTGAGAAAAGAATTCCCAGTATTTAAAGAATCTAAAGTGGTTGAACGTTGGGGTGGTACGGTGGCACCAACGGATGATGAAATTCCAATTATTTCAACAATCGAACAGTACCCAGGTCTGGTCATCAACACCGCAACAGGTTGGGGTATGACTGAAAGCCCAGCATCTGGTCGATTAACGGCAGAACTATTAATGGGCGAAACACCATTTATCGACCCAACGCCGTATAAACTTTCTCGTTTTAATTAATAACCGAGAATACGCTTTTTTTTACTGGGATCTGCGAGTCAATGGAATTAAGCTAAACTTAAATTTAGTTTTAAATAACACTAACAGATCCTTTTTACTTTGATAATGTTAAGGAGTTTACATGCGCTATAAAACTTTATTGCTTTCTCTACCGTTAATTTTAGGGGTAGCGAGTGCAAATGCAGCTGAAGATGTTAAACGCGTTCCAGTGAAAGGATTTCCTATCTCTGAATCAGTAGAAATCAGCGCGGGCAATAGCCTTATTTTCCTAAGCGGAAAAGTCCCTTCAAAAATCTCTGCAGATGCTAAAGAAGGCGTTTTAGAGTCTTATGGTAATACCGAAGCACAGACAATCAACGTGCTAAAACAAATTCAAGCAAACCTAGCTGACATGGGTTTGACAATGAATGATGTTGTTAAAATGCAAGTATTCTTAGTTGGTGGTGAAGAAACTCAAGGCACTATGGACTTCGCTGGTTTCATGGCGGGTTATAACAAGTTCTATGAGTCTGAGAAAATTACTAATCTGCCAGCTCGTTCTACTTTCCAAGTCGCTAAGCTAGCAAACCCAGCTTGGAGAGTTGAAATTGAAGTTACCGCAGTTCGTCCAGCTGCAAAAAAATAAGTTATTCTAACGAGTAACAACACGATAATGGGGCATAACTTATTTATGCCTCGTTATATTTTCTTGTTCCTTCCCCTTTCCTTTCATCATACTTTTTCACTATCTTTCACAGATTGTCATCGTAATTTCCGCTATTTTAGGGTTTTGACAAACCATGTTATGCTTCACTGATTGATAGAAAAATAAAAAATATAAAAAGTTACTTATAAAGGCGCAATATGATCAGAGAGTCTCTTAAGATCCACGGGAAAAAGCAATTTGAAATAAAACAAAAAGTTTTATTTCCACGCAAATCTAAAGAGATCCGCTACCAAGTTGAAACATTTTTCTTTCTGCCTTCTTCATTGCAAGTTAACCCTGACTTATACACACCGTCAAACCTTCAACGTAGCCTCAAAAATTATATTCGCCTCAGCCCTCCTGCGATTAAACTGTCTGCCTCACCAGATGAAAACGGGGAGCTAAACGATTTAAAGCACTGGTTAGAACAATGTGACCCGCTGAATCCCCCATCGCTAGATGAGTATGAAAATAAACTAAAACGCTATGCGCTCACCATCAAGAAAACCGTGCGTCTCAATATCAAAATGGTCAGCAAAAACCCGCAGCGACAAACTCCCGAATATCTAACCGAGCTAGTTGCTGATATTGGGAAATGCCTAAACGCTTACCGTGCCTTGTTACCGCTTGCAGCTCATATAGAAGAAGCCATTCACTCCAATGCATTTTCCTATTGCGATGAGTTTATGACTTATTACACCATCAATTACTTACGTGGTTTATTGGCTGATAAACAAATACCGATACGTGAAGAAATACACCATTTTTGGTATCAAGAAATGCGTTACTTGAAGAAGCACTACCCTGATTGCTTTCCCAGTGACGAAACAGATGCTGAATTGGTTACCTACCGACGCAACCTATTAAAAAAATATATTAATCGCTATCTCTACTTAGAAATCCGCCATAAGCGCGGTTTACCGCTACTGTTGCATTCTATTTATGGTATTGCTGCGGCTATTTCGATGATTTTTGCCACGCTAATTGCCTTTCTTTGGCAGGGCAAATACGGTGCATTAAGTGCAAACTTATTTTTGGCTATGGTCATCGGTTATATTTTTAAAGATAGGCTAAAAGAAATCGGTAGGGAGCAATTGTACCGGCTCTTCCAAAAATGGATACCTGACAGGCAATTACGTATTTATCGCGAAGGCGTTAAAGCCCCTGTTGGGGTATGTAAGGAATCCTTTCGGTTTATCAGCGAAAACATGCTATCGCCAGATATTCGTGAAATGCGCCAGCAATCTCACTGGGTGAATTTGGTCAATGTACAGCGTATGGAAGATATTCTATATTATCGAAAGGACGTATTACTCCATAACCGCCATTCTGTTTTTGAGAAAAACCAGTCTTCTATTGCTGATATCACCCGCTTTAATATTTCTGACTTTTTGAAATACATTGATATTAGCTATGAAGAATTAACCGTTAATGAAGATGAACCCGCTATTATTGGTGAAAAGGTTTACCATATTTATCTCTGCCGCCGCGTCACCATTAACAAGAAAACTTACAATGAGCTGGCGCGTTTGGTAGTAAATGCTGATGGGATTAAACGCTTGGAAGTATTACAGTCTTTGGATTTATTAGCGACTGATGAAGATATTGAAATCACACCACAGTAATTTTCACTGCGAATATTGTAACCAATTGAGCTTGTAGCAAGGCGGATAGCGACGATATCTCGGGTCAGTATGTGACCCGAGTAGCTAAACCACTACCGCCTAAATGAGGACGAATATTTAGTAGTACAGCGCAATGAACTGATCATCAACTCGCTTTATATCCACTGGGGTATCAAAAATATCCTCAATAATATCTGATTTCATAATATCCTCAGGTTTACCATGATAAGACAGTTTTCCGTCTCTTAAGGCAACAATATAGTCAGAATATACCGAAGCGAAGTTAATATCGTGGATAACTAAAATAATAGTTTTCCCCAGCTCATCAGCCGCTTTGCGCAGCAACTTCATCATAATTACCGCATGTTTCATATCGAGGTTATTTAAAGGCTCATCAAGTAAAACATATTCAGTATCCTGACATAAAACCATTGCCACATAAGCCCGTTGGCGCTGGCCCCCCGATAGCTCATCTAAATAACGATGGCGTAAATTCGATAAATTAAGAAAAGAGAGTGACTCATCAATTTTCTTTTTATCCTCAATATTTAAACGACCTTTAGTGTAAGGATAGCGCCCAAAGCCAACTAACTCTTCAACAGTTAACCGACTGGCAAATTGATTTTCTTGGCGCAGTACTGACAAACATTTAGCTAGCTGATCACTTGGCGTTGTCGATACGTCTAACTCATTGACTTTGACATAGCCACCATCGTCTGGCACCAATAAGCGCCCAATAATCGATAATAGTGTTGATTTACCCGCGCCATTAGGGCCGATAATTGAGGTAATGCCGCTATTTTTAATTGATGTTGTCACGTCATCTAAGACTTTAGTACCCTGATAACTTTTCGATATCTGACTAATTTCAATCATACTAAAACCTTCTTAACACCATATAAATAAAGAATATCCCACCGACAAACTCGATAACAACCGATAATGTCCCTGCCATATTAAGGCCATACTCTAGGATTAATTGCCCACCAATCAGCGCTATTACCCCAAGTAAAAACGAAACAGGAAGTAAATAACGATGTTGGCTGCTACCACTCACCAAGTAAGCTAAGTTTGCTACCATTAACCCTAAAAAGGTCAGGGGCCCAACCAGTGCGGTCGAAACTGCAACTAATATTGAGATTAGCAATAAAATAACCGTTACTTGCTGACGATAATTAATACCAAGGTTCACCGCATTAGCTTGCCCTAATGCAATAACATCAAAACAATAGCGCATCCGCCATAGTAAGATACCCACCACGACTGTAATCAGTAATGTGAATAAAATCAGCTCCGGCGTCCCTTTAGTAAAGGTTGCAAACATACGACTCTGTAAAATAGAGAATTCATTAGGGTCCATCAAACGTTGTAGCAAGGTAGCCACGCTACGGAATAAAGTCCCTAAGATGATACCCACCATTAAAACTAGGTTGATATTCATTTTAACAGACACGAATAACCAGCGATAAAGCAGGACGGAGAACAACACTAATAATGTTGACTCTAATAAAAACTTACCTATATTCAGTAGCCAAGAGGCAGGAAAGCTATCTGTATAAAAGATAAAAATGGTTTGTAATAAAACAAATAAGGCCTCTAACCCCATGATAGAGGGCGTAAGTATCTTATTGTTTGCAACGGTTTGGAACAGAACCGTCGAAACCCCTGCGGCAAAAGCAACCACAACCATGGTTAGAACAATATACCCACGGTGCGGTAAAATATAAGCAAGATTACTGCCGAGATTTACCGTCATATAAAGAATGATAGATAACAGCGACAATGCCAGTAATATCCATATTCTTTGCAATGGTGTTACCCCTTTTTTGGGTAATGCCATTGATGAGTTAACTTTTTGCATAACGTTGCTGCTTCAACAATAAATATAAGAAAATCACCGCACCCACAACACCTAAAATCACACTCGCGGGGATTTCAAATGGGTAGCGAATTAAGCGCCCAATAATGTCGCACAGTAGCACTAAGCCCCCACCCGCAATACAGATCCACGGGATAGTTTTGCGAATGTTATCCCCCATCACTAAGCTGACAAGATTTGGAATAATTAAACCAAGGAAAGGTAAAGCCCCAACGACGACGACAACCACACCACTAATTAATGCGATGATGGATAAGCCAATTGTCATTACTTTGCGATAATTTAACCCAACATTAATCGAAAACTCACGCCCCATACCTGCAACGGTAAAACTATCGGCAATCCAGCAAGCAATTAGCGTAAGAATTCCTACTAGCCACAGCAATTCATAACGACCTTGGATAATGCTAGAGAAGTCCCCGCTCATCCATGCGCCTAGTGATTGCAACAAATCAAAGTAATAAGCCGTAAAAATAGTTAATGCACTAATGACTGCACCAAGCATAATCCCGACAAGCGGCACAATTAATGCAGATTTTAAAATAATTCTGCGTAAAAGTACCATAAACAGCATCGTCCCCATCAACGCAAACCCACTAGCAACCACCATTTTGGTCATAATACTTGCAGCAGGAAATAACACCATCACGACCAACAGACCTAAGCTCGCTGACTGTGTTGTTCCGGCTAAAGAAGGCTCGACAAAACGGTTTTGTGTGAGTAACTGCATGATGAGGCCTGCAACACTCATTGCACTGCCCGCTAAAATTAAAGAGAGAGTTCGAGGAATTCGGCTAATAAAAAAGATGTCTTGCATCTCTGGGTCGGTGAAAAGCGAAACGGGTGACACGTCACCCGCTCCAATAAACAAGCTTAATACCGCTAAAACCAATAACGCGATAATTCCACAAAAAAGATAAAGCGTTTTCATGGGTTATTTTGCTTGGCTCTTCTCTAACGCGTTATTGATGTCATCCATTAACTTAGAATAAGTCTGAATTCCGCCTGAAATATACACCGCTGTTGGGTCAAGGTAAGTAATTTGGCCTTTTTGCCATGCTGCTGTTTTTCTCACTAAAGCGTTATCTAATACTTCAGCAGCAGGTTGGGCGTCTGTTTTACCAATCGCGCTATCACGGTCGATAACAAACAACCAATCAGGGTTTAGTTTCACCAGTAATTCCGCATTCACAATATTACCATGGCGGCCCGTATTTTCTGTAAACACATACGCAGGTTCAAAACCTAGCACATCAAAGATAAAACCAAAGCGTGAACCTGGACCATAAGCAGAAATTTTACCGCCGCTAACCAAGATCACCATCGCTTTACCCGCTGTTGGTGCTTTAGTTTTAATACCCTCTATCTTATTATTGAAATTAGCAATCAGTTCTTTGGCTTTATCTTCTTTACCAAATAACATACCAAGTTCATTAGTACGCTCAGTTAAGCTACCAATAAAGTTTTTGTTATCAATATCTAATGAAATAGTTGGCGCTACACCGCTGAGTTTGTCATACGCATCTCGTGCACGGCTACCGCCTAAGATTAGGTCAGGTTTCGCATTACTGAGTGTTTCATAGGCAGGTTCAAATAATGTTCCCCCATTAACAAACTCAGAACCGCTATATTTGGTTAGGAAATCTGGGAAATGAACATTGGTTTGTGGAACACCGGCAACTGGTGCCCCGAGTGCATCCATAATGTCCAATGTTTCCATGTTCATCACCATGACTTTTTGCGGATGACGAGGAATTTCAGTTTTGCCTTGGGCATGTTCAATTGTGATAGTTTGTTGTTCTGCAACCTGAGTTGTTTCTGTCTTTTCTTTAGCGTTATCGCAACCAACTAATACTAAAGCAGATAACAAGGCAATACCTGAAACTAATGATTTTGCAAACATCTGATTTTCTCCATCCGTCTATAAAAATACTGATGATAAAATTCGGTGATTTAAAGATGGGAAGTATATTACACACAATCAAGCGCAAATGATATTAGTTTGCATTTGCATTCACTAAAAAATTGTCAGAACGCACAAAAACATCAATTTGACTGTTTCAATATTTTTTGCACATAAAAGAAGAGAATAAGTCCACGAGGGTAAATATTACAGAGGAAGTTTAAGTTAATAACAGATTGATTTTTATGATTAAATAAAAATAAATAGGTTGAATTTTCGACTGTAGTTGCTTAACTATTTCGATTACAGCAGACCACATAAACCTCAACTTCAACCTATTTACTATTAACAAGCATTAAAATGCTCATTATTGTATATCATCTAATTGACCATTTTCAGTGAGCTGAGAACTGATATCTTCAAGAAACCAATCAATGGGTGTCCTCATTAAAAATGAAAGTTTAAACAAATGAAATAAATCAATCTTAATTTTACCTCTTTCATAGCGAGAGATCTGCTGCTGACTGACACCTAACAATTGAGCTAACTGAAAGCCTGTATAGCCTAACTCCCGACGTTTTTCTAAGATCCTCTGACCTACCATATAATGGATTTTTTCACTACCGTTTTCTGAATACATATTTTCACCATTTATTAAGGTACAGTTAAAATAAGGGCTGCGGCACCATCAAACCTACCGGCTTCAACTCTGCCATTGGTGCCTAATACTGCTTTAAGGTTGACAGTACTTACTCCACCAGCGGGAATATGAATTTTGTAACCATTCTCTCCTAGAGTATTATTTGAGCCCAGATATAAATCAGCATATAAACTACCATCTGGGCGTAACTTCACATGACCATTAGTTACGTTAATCCCTGTAGCAATAACTAAAACGTCCATGTCCAAATTGCATGTCACATCAATATTCACTTGTTTTGTTTGACCTGCAAGATCTGCTTCACTAATGGAACCAAAGTTGATATCTGGGATCGTATTGTTGATCTTACAAGCTCCAATCGGTGGAGGCGCAATACCACATAATGAGCCGGGAATTAACCCACCCTTATCTGTAACCCCTTTTTGATCTTGGTAAAACAGCCCCACACACTCTTGATTATTCTGTAACCTAACTCCGGTATGAACAGCCCACTGAGCTGCTGGAGCTGTCGCCTTTGCCCAAACACCAGGTATATTCTGAACATCACGCATATACCGATACTTAGAAATTTCGGCCAACTCGACTGTTGCAGCCCCCGGTGTTCCAGCAGCTGTATGCTTATGGCTTATGGTGAGATAGCATGTCGGCCACCCATAACAAGGATTAAGCGTAGTTGGCAATTCAGGGTCCCAGCGAGCAATAACATACTTATAGTCTGCATCCCCATAACTTGGGCTATTACCGGGTCTTGATTCCGTGATATAGGAAAAAACAGAAGCTGATGCAGTAGATAAAAACATAACTGCACCAATTAATAGCGATAACAAAACTTTCATATTAGTCACAGCCTTATTATTCATAATCTAATTTAAACGTGGCCACTGCGCTATAAGGGCCTACTTTAATTGACTTATTTGTAATAGCATCTGGCTCACCTTTTAAATATGCATAGAACCGTAACTGATTAGAGCCATCTTGTAGGTTTATCTTCGAACCCTTTTGTTCGAGAGCTAACGGTGTCCTATCTGAGCTTTGTAGGCCAATGGCAAAACCAGAAGCGACACTGCTAGTCGATAAAGCCAAAAACCCTGGAAGCGCAAGATTAGGTGTCCCAGAGAAAGTCACTTCCACAGTTTTCCCGATGCTGATATCACAGTCAGCTAACTTAACCATAAATTCTTTGCCTGGAGTTTCACCATAGGCATAAAAGTTCTTCTCGGGTGTATCAAAAAAATCCATGGTGATGTTTTCATCACCGGGCAAAATAGTGCAAGGTTCTTCCACTAAATTACCTATAATTCTTAGGTTATCAGGTATAGCGAACGCGCTACTGATATTAATAAGTAGAGCACCAGCTACTGCACATTGAATTAATTTGTTCATTATTATTGGTACTCCGCTAGCAATGTCCCTGTTGCGGTAAAGCCTCCTTCAGGCAAAGTCACACCTAATTTTTTTACTGGTACAACTTCAAGAATTGGCGCTTGTCCATAGTCGATTTTAAGTGGTTTGTTTATTTCAAAGCCCAAACCATTTTGTGTAATACGCATGCCAAGATTCGGTATATTGGTTTGTAATGCTGATTTATCAAAATCTGTTGGCGTCCCAATGATCGTTAGCACTAAATCCCAACCTTTTAGGTTGTCTTCACATTTTAAGGCGTAGTTAATTGGCTTCGTAAAATTGACACCATCCACTTTATGTAAACCAATATCTTTATATTCAATAATATGCACTTTATTTTCAAACACAGTACAAGGTGGTGGTATGAGTAACGTGCCAGTAAACTCTACATCATCAGCCATAGCTGGACTTACTGATATAGTAAGTAAACTCATTAACAGAGGAATTTTTTTCATTATTTTTTGCATCATATTTTTCCTCACTGGTAATCGAGTTTAATAGTAACGCCAGCTTGAAAAGCTCCACCTTGAGTCAGTGGTTTCGATAAATCACGAACAGGTACCGCTTCAAATTGGGGGGCATTTGGATAAACAAATTTAATCTCTTCATTTAAATGAAGTTTATTCCCGTTATAACGAAAACCAATCCCTAGCCCTGGAATATTCGTTGCTACTGCTCCCGTTACGTCAAATATTGCGGGATTTCCTATTAAAGACATTTTCATTTGTGATGTTGGTCTTTTAGAACAATCAATATTATAATTAACTGGTTTTGCGTATGCTAAACCATCGATTCGCGTACTCATCACTTCTTTAAAATCGATTTTGATAATCTGATTGTTATTAATCACACAAGGTGGTGGCGCTAAAACAACCCCTGTAATGGGTATGGTTACCATACCTGGCGTTATTGTATTCCTTACGCTTGCTAATCCACTCATGCGCGAATCGGGCAACCCTGCATATGAAATTGACGTAAAAAATATCCCAGCAAGACATGGTGCAAGCAGGTATCGTTGCTTATTTAAATCACTCATAATCCACCTTAAAGTCCATTACGGCGCTGAAACTTCCTTCCGTCAGTTTTTCGGGAGTTCTCACTGGTGTAACAAAATACTGAAGCGTGCCCTGTGGTGAGTTTAGAAACTGCGGACGACCTTGGCTTCCCAATCTAATATCTTCTCTTTGCGCGTCAGTAATTTCTAATGCCAATCCTGAAACACCTTTTACACTCAACATTTCTGGAAAATGTTCGTCTGATACCGCAATAAATGAAACTGAAATCACTGGTTGCATAGCATCCCAAAGCGGTGTATCAGTTCTAACATCTCTCATTCGGCTTTCGGTACGAATGCAGTTTCTAAATTCTAAATTGAATGAAACAGGTTCCGCCCTATCCCCCGGTTTACGCAATGAGTAAGAAGGGATCTCCCCTAGAGACACTTCTTGGCGCATTGAATTAGTCACATCCATCGTGCAAGGTGCTTCTGTCATCATGCCATTGACTGTCAATTTTCCATGTAAACCATCGATATTCCAGCTATCAAGACTAGATGCAATCACTGGTGCAAAGCTAAATACGATAGCGCTAAACAGGAGAGTCCTTTTCATACGTTATTCCCCGTTATCTGTCAGTTGCAGACTCAACTTTGCAAGTTTTCCCTGTGCAACCAAACGTCAACTTAGGCCTACCACCGTAGTCGTTGATATACGTCAGAACAGGCTTTACACCCAGTGCACTTGCACTTCCTTTAAGTGTTCCGTTACTTTTTGGTGCTACCATTAATGGTTCAAATTGTTTGATCGTATCGCCCCCAACTTTTGAACTTGCATCTATAATAGTCACGAAATAAGCGGTTGGATTTGTTACCTCATACGTATCACCTTTACGGGTTAACGTAATCTTTTCCTGCCATGGGTTTTCTAAATCCGTACGTGTCGCATACAAGGCTTTTGGACGATAAAATAATTTAATCCGAGTTTGTAAAGCGATTTGTAATACGTTTGGTTCCTTACTACGTGGTGGAATTTCACGCAGGTTAAAATAATAAACACTCTCCCTATCCTGAGGTAATGTAGAAACATCAGGAAGAGACTGAATTTTAACTTGGCTGCTTTCCCCAGCCTCTATGCGCTGAACGGGGGGTAATACCGTTAATGGACTTTCAATTTTTTTACCATTAATATCTTCAATCCAACCTTGAGCTAAATAAGGTAGCTCCGTGTTTTCATTCTTAATGGTCAAGCTAATGGTTTTTTCGGCACCATTATAAATAATACGAGTTCTATCCAGTGCAATGGCCGCTATTGCTTGGCCACATAGCACTGTAGATAACGCAATTGTTGTAGTGAAAAATGCAATTTTTTTAATATTCATATGTACCAACTGTTTAAAAATCGAATAGCTCGGGTTACTCGGTATAATCTGTACTGTAAGCAATATCTGGTGGCTTCAATAACCAGCGCTGGCTAGGCTCCACACCTTGTTGGGCTGAAACTGGCTTATAAACTGGCGTCGATTGGCCAACCGGAACCGTTTTTGCAGGCAGATAACCGGGTTCAACGCTTGGGCTATTTGTACAAGGTAATAACAATGAGTTAAATTCTGCCCTCATAATGTTTTCTGGGATTTGGACTTTACATTGCACGCTTCCATCCCAATAAACATCGAGTTCCTCATTTGGATTCACACCAGAGATATAAACAGAGCCGTTATCTGTCACGATACCTAATTCTCTGTTCTTCTCATTTCTTACGGTTGCACCAAATGGTGGATAGCTACCATCCGCTAAAGCTAATCTCACCATTGTTTTCACGCCAGATAAAACTTCAAACTCGCGATAGGCAACTGCACCTTCAGTTAACGTAACCGTTTGAGATGTTCGAATCGCATTTACATTTTCAGGTAATTTAGTGACATCAATTCTGGTATTCGTACGATAGTAATCACTGATATCCGCTACTACCGCCTTACCGAAAATATTGGTTTCTGTATTTGGCCCAAAACCTTGGACCGGAACATTTCTGACACCTTCAGTGCCTACCATCACACGGCTTCCACCAGGGGTACTAATACGGTGTAATGCCGCACCGTGACCTGTAACCGTAGCCCCACCTTGCAAAGAAAGTGCTGCTGAAGAGGTATCACCATTGATATAACTTGTACTGGCGGTAACCGTTGCTAAATCAGCATAACGAGTGTAGAAACCATCAACGGTTCCACGGCCTCGGCTGCTCACCCCAGTTCCAACACGATAGTTCGTCTTGTCATCAACTGAATCGAAATAACTGACAGTATGTGAGTTGCCATCTTTCGTAATCATATTGTTATAACTAATTGAAGCTCTATCTGCCCAAGGGATAGATAAATTCATGTAGACGCCATCATCGTTATTTCTATTATCAAACTTGTTACGGAATGCCGTTAAACTTAAGTTAATATTTTTAAAACGACCAAGATCAAAATATTTAGCAATCGATAGGTTATAACGTTTTGCTGCCGGTTTATTCCAATAGGTCTCATGGCTATAGTTCAAATATGCAGTCAAATCCGCCGAGGTAAAATACTTATTAAAGGTAATCGTATACAACTCTTTACTGTTATCGAGTGCTACACCTCTATAGCGACGATCCAAGTATTGATTCATACTCATAAAGTCGCGTTCAGAGAATCGATACCCTGCGAATGTGACCTGACTGTCATAATCTTCAAAGCGTTTTGAATAACTTAACCGATAAGAAGCACCTGTATAAATTTTGTTTTCGGTTTTTAGTTTTGCGCGTGATTCTGTAATATCGAATGAGATTGCACCAAAGGCGAGTAAATCTCGACCAACCCCCAGTGATAATGCGTTATAGTCACCTGCAGTAAGCGCACCACCAAATAATGACCAACCGTTCGAAACCCCCCAGCTAAACTCCCCCGTAACAAACCCTTGGCCCTCAGTTTTATGCTCCATATTATTCGGTCGACCACCTGCGATCTTAAACAGCACAGAGCCTGGACGAGTTAAATAAGGAATAGAGGCGGTATTCATTTGGAATTCTTGTATGGAACCATCTTGCTCTTCAACGCGTACATCTAACTTACCGTTTACAGCATCATTTAGATCCTGAATACGAAAAGGCCCAGGAGCAACTTGGGTTTCATAAATAACACGCCCTTGCTGAGTGATAATCACTTTTGCGTTCGTTTTTGCCACACCAGTTACTTCAGGCGCATATCCACGTAAGTTTGGCGGCAACATTCTCTCATCAGAGACCAAGCTTGCCCCTAGATAACGGAATGAATCAAATAACCCTGAACGTAAAAATTGCTCACCCATCGTCAGCTTAGCGTTCAATTCCTTTACTGCACGATAAGCATAATATTGATTCCAATCCCATGTACGATTAGTCGACTGCCCATTAGTACGATTATAACTTGCTTGCCAATCCCCCCTAAAACGCCAAGCACCGAGGTTAAATCCAGTCGTACCATTACCTGTTAACGACTGGCTATTTGCTGAATCAGCAGGTCTTGTCACATTAGCATTCAAGTTATAGTCAAAAATTAGGGCAGGCACTCCCTCATCCCAGCGAGAAGGTGGCTCCCAGTTATCAGAGGTATACTCAAGGTATGCTTGAGGTATAGTAATCGAAACAGTTTCTTTTGCTAAAGAGCCAAGCATAGTCATACCTGGAACACTTTCTGAGATTAAACATTTCCCCTTATTATCAAACTGGATCTTTTTCTTCCACTCACTACGTAAAGCAATATGGTTAACGATATCAGGTGTTAAACAAGGTCTAGAAATACTCTCGTCATTAGGGTCAGCAATATAAGTAATATCAAAAGTTTCCGATAGATCACGGCCATTTAAGTTAATCTTAAATGGATATGTTCCTGGCATAACATAACCAACACGAGAGAATTCATTTAAGGAAATATTTTCTCTGTCCTGAATATCTAAAACATCCGTATTAAACTCAATACTATCATTATTTGCATTAGCTAAATTTAGCTGAGCAATGGCTATAAACACCATAGTAGCAACTGGCGTTAAAAAATAACTTACTGAGTTATTAAATACTTTATTTTTACTTTTAAATAGCAGAGCCATAATAGTCCCTTAGTAATAACTCAGTAATAATCCATCTTAAAACGGATAGTAGTCTGATAGTTTCCTGGTTTTAAACGCTTATTATTTGGCACGACTCGAACGTTATAATGCAGAATAGAATCACCCACAGTTATGGGTAAGCTAGGCATAGGTTTCCCAGGTATAGCAATATTTCCAGCCATGTCAGAAATTTTTATTGATAACCCATTTGCATGTCCGAAAACATCAAAATTGCGACTATCTGTCGGGCCATCAAATGTAATATTGAAAGTTTGCCAATTGGAGCTTCCAGGCGTTACCGGCGTTAGAACACAATTAATCAGATGAATAGAGAAATTACTTGCGGGGCTTTCTCTGTCATGAATTATTTGGCTAACTGGTACAGTCGTTATGCTAACTGATTGATCTCGGCTGTCTGCATCAATTGCACAAGGACTTTCAATGATTGAGCCGTCCATCGTCACAGTTCCTTCAAACTGGTTTTGTGCCCGAGAAATTTGACTTTGCGCACTTGCTATTGGGGCAAATATCATTCCTGAAAGCACCATGACAAATATGCCAAAGTGATTCATAGTGACTCCATTTCAACTTAATGACCTATTACAATTCATTAAAATTAAGGCCCATACATCCTTGTACGGGCAATACTTATTACTGGTAGCTCAGTGCAAATGTTGCAATTGCAGTAAACTCACCTGGTGTTGCAGGTTTAGCTTGGTCTGCATCGCCTTGTAAATACGCTTGGAAGTTCAGAGTATTTTTACCAGAGAATAAAACTTGAGATGGAGATTTCTCACCTAACTTGATTTTGTCACCGTTAGCATCAGTAATAACGATACCTGCGTTTTTCGCAGTACCAACGATAGCTAAACCATCAGGCACAGATGTACTTGGAGTACCAGTGAATGTAGTTTGTACAGATTTCATAACTGAAATGTCGCACTGCTCTAACTCAATTTTGAAATCGCTGGCAATACCTTTACCGCCATCTTTTAATGCAGCAGTAGAGATAGCACCTAAACCAACTTCTAAATTTAAAGACTCACTAGGGATTGAGCAAGGAGCATCAATGACAGAACCTTTAAAATTGATAACACCTGAGCCTTGGTTTGCAGCTGCAGAACCAGCAACAACAGCCATACCTAAACCTAATACTAAAGCAAGTTTATTTAATTTCATTTTATACATTTCCATTAGATAAAAAGACAACACAAATTAAAATAATGAGTTATCATTAATCCGATTATTTTAATTTTTTCTTAAAATATGTTTGATAAGTAAACATTAAAAAATTGATACCGAGAATTATTCCCTTTTATCGAACTCCATTAATAAAATGAATAATTAAGCAACGTATCAATACGTCGCCATTATTATACCTCATTTTAGTTATGTCAAATTTCAGGTTTAATTAATAACTTTACCCGTAAGCTGGTGATATATATATAATATTCAAAAAAAACACACTAATTAATACACTGCAATAGGATAAATTGATATAACAAATCTAATTGAACCGTAGTTTTTTCATTAAAAAAACACAAAATAAACCCAAATATTATTAATAAAGTTTTTTATACTCATAAAACAGGTTTTCATTAGTGAAAAAAAATGCTGTTAAAGAAAAAGTTAAATTATAGAGAAGTTAAGTAAATTAAAACGATATTTATATCGCATAATAATTAATGAGAAACATCTCAAAATCATAAATAAAATAATTTCATAATATTTCTATTTTTACTTTTTGTCACATTTACCAACGCAAATAAAACAAAAAAAAGTAAAAATAAAATCAACAAGTTAAATCAAATAACAAAGAAAACAAGTACTAAATAAAATATATAACAGGAAACAATTCAGTATAAAATTACATAGATTATTAGGTATGTAACTTTAGAACAAAAAATTAACACCATGTCAAATTAAAGGATAGGATTAATATTTAAGATAAATTAAATATGTTACAAGGCTTATCAAAAAGTAATTAAAAGTAATTAAAAGTAATTTCTCACAATCATATATGATACATTATTACTATATCTTTATTAGTGAAAATTTAAAATACTCTATTTTAGCTTAAAATTTTATAATGAAATTACTTAATTTAATTAGTTTCATCTCACTACCACATAATATATAAAACAACAGATAGGCGTAATGTTTATATATTAATTAATAGTTACATGATAAAAATATCAGAAATCATTAATACATATTATCACAACTAAGAAAAAACACGTAACTTACTTTATAAGTCATGATTATTTCATTACCTAACCTTAAACACATATTATAAGCTAATCACATTGAACCTTTAATATACATCAAATTAAGTAATTATAAGTATTATAAAGAGGCTTACTTGTTCAATAGGATTTCTCTATTATCATCAATACGCTAACGATTGAATGGATTTAAAGTAGAGAGCAAATAAAACACAAACAAAAAACCCCATCTCATATGAGATGGGGTGCCAAAATGGCCACATTTGTTGTTGATATAAGAACAAGTTACACAAGAGCAATGTACTGGCTCACATCCTTGTGAAGCCTGAACTTAATGGCGATTTCTCACCAATTGATACCGACGAGTCAGGTATTCGATAGGTGCACTCCAAATGTGCACTAAACGGCAGAATGGGAAGAGTAAAAATATCGTCATCCCCAACACAATATGCAGCTTGAACACGATACCAACGCCTTCAAGGTAATTTGAAGCCCCCCAATGGAATGTCACAATGGACTGCGCCCATCCCACAAGTTTCAACATCTCGCTACCATCCATATGTTGCGCTGAAAATGGAATAGTCAGTAACCCTAAACACACTTGTACCACTAGCAACACCATAATCATGATGTCACCAAAAGAAGATGTTGCGCGAATACGAGGGTTAGTCAATCGGCGTTTCAATAGCATCGCGCCACCAATTAACATCATCACACCTGCAGCGCCCCCACCAATCATCGCCATTAATTGCTTTATATGCATTGGCAAGAAAGATTCATACATCCAATGTGGGGTTAACATCCCTAAAAAGTGCCCTGCGAAAATACCAATAATACCCACGTGGAATAAATTTGATGCTAAGCGCATGTTTTTCTTATCGAGCATTTGGCTAGAACCTGCTCGCCACGTATATTGCCCATAGTCATAACGCAACCAACTACCCACAATAAACACAGTACCAGCAATATATGGATAGATGTCGAAGAAAAATTGATTGAGAAAATTCATTTTTGCACTCCTACATGGCTGCTAGAGCCGAGATCCAAGTATTGTGGGGTGACGGCATTGGCAAAACGATGTTGATGGGCAGTAACTTCCCCACCACAGTTTTTTTCATCAGCAAAAAATTTCACTTGCTCCTCTTCCCAAACTGCATCCAGTGCTTGTGGAGTATCATCACGCGCTTCCAAAGCCACTTTTTCGGTTAATTGCTCGGTGGCAATTTCACTATTTGATAATTCGAGTAATACTTCAAACAATGTGGCAAAACGACTTTCACGTTGCTTCAGCCTTGCACCAAGGAGCGCTAAAATAGGGGCGATATCCTGTAAACCGCCAACGGTCTCTGTTGTGGGTAAGACCGTGAGATACTCCAAATAAATAGGTAAATGATCAGGAAGTTCGCGGCAATCAATCTGTAAACCATATTGTTGATATTGCGCCATTAAATCGACCATAGCTTGGCCACGGTCACGAGACTCGCCATGAACATGCTCAAATAACAATAATGATGTTGCCCGGCCTCTATCAAATAATTCACAATATTGCGCCTGCATATCCAACAATTCTTCATTAAGATATTCACGTACAAACATCATCAATTGGATCGCCCGAGTTATCGGTAATTCATCTGCTTGTTCTAATGCCTCAATCAGTTCATCACGATGTAACCAAAGCGCCTCTGAAGGGTATTCTAATAAACGAGAAATCACTTTTAACGTCATCATAGTGCTTTCTCCTGTGTTGTTTTTGGTGTGATATCAATGGCATCAATACGTTTACTGTTAAACAGATTTGTTTTGCTATCACTACCATGGCAACCGTCACCAAAGCTAAAACCACAAGCTTTAGCTTCAGGGAAAGCTTCACGTGCTAATTCACGGTGACTAGATGGGATCACAAAACGGTCTTCATAATTCGCAATCGCCAAATAACGGTACATTTCTTGAGCCTGTGATTCAGTTAAACCCACTTGCTCTAGTGCACTAGTATCACATTGGTTTTCAACGGTTTCTGCACGTTTATAATGGCGCATCGCCAACATCCGTTTCAGTGCTAATAATACCGGCTCGGTGTCCCCCGCCGTTAATAAATTGGCAAGGTACTGCACAGGAATGCGCAAGCTTTCTACATCGGGTAATACCCCATTACTTGCCAATAGCCCTGAATCTGCAACAGATTGAATGGGTGACAAAGGCGGCACATACCAAACCATCGGCAATGTACGATATTCAGGGTGTAATGGCAGTGCCAACTTCCATTCCATTGCCATTTTGTACACTGGGGATTTTTGTGCAGCTTCAATCACGCTCAATGGTATCCCTTGTTTTTCAGCCTCAGCAATCACTTGCGGATCATGGGGATCTAAGAAAACATCCAACTGGCTTTGATAAAGATCGGTCTCTTTTTCCACACTAGCTGCTGACTCAATTTTATCTGCGTCATATAACAACACGCCTAAATAACGGATGCGACCAACACAGGTTTCAGAGCAAACAGTTGGCATCCCAGACTCAATGCGTGGATAACAAAAAATACATTTTTCTGACTTACCGCTTTTCCAATTGAAATAGATTTTTTTATATGGGCAACCAGTTAAACACATACGCCAGCCGCGGCATTTATCTTGATCAATCAGTACAATGCCATCCTCAGAACGCTTATAAATGGCACCGCTTGGGCACGTGGCCACACAAGCAGGGTTCAAACAGTGTTCACAAAGACGAGGTAAATACATCATGAAGGTATTTTCAAACTGCCCATACATTTCCTTCTGAATGTGCTCAAAGTTTTTATCTTGTGCACGTTTAGAAAACTCGCCTCCCAGATCATCCTCCCAATTGGGGCCCATTTTTACATTGCTCATTCGCTCGCCCGTGATCAAAGAGCGCGGACGTGCCGTTGGCACATGTTTACCTTCTTTGGCATTTTTTAAATGGCCATAGTCATAATCAAATGGCTCATAATAATCATCTAATGCAGGGACATCGGGATTGGCAAAAATTTTGGATAAAACCCCAACTTTGTTACCCATTCGCGGCACTAATTTACCTTTGATAGTACGGATCCAACCGCCTTTCCATTTGTCCTGATCTTCCCAATTATGGGGATAACCAATACCCGGTTTAGTTTCGACATTATTAAACCAAGCGTATTCAACACCTTCGCGGCTGGTCCACACGTTTTTACAGGTCACTGAACAAGTGTGACAACCAATACACTTATCAAGGTTTAATACCATGCCGACTTGAGAACGAATTTTCATTATGCTTTCTCCTTTCCGCTCAAGGTCTGCTGGTAGTCATCACCTTCACCATCCAGCCAGTCAACCTGTTTCATTTTACGAACAACCACAAATTCATCACGATTAGAACCCACGGTTCCGTAGTAATTAAAGCTATAAGCAAGGTGCGCATAGCCGCCGATCATATGGGTCGGTTTCGGGCAAACACGCGTGACAGAGTTATGAATTCCGCCACGTTGAGCCGTAATTTCAGACCCGGGTAAGTTGATCAACCGTTCTTGGGCGTGATACATCATGATCATGCCATCAGGAATACGTTGGCTAACGATCGCTTTGGCGGTTAATGCACCATTACTGTTAAACGCTTCAATCCAATCGTTATCTTCAACACCCAGTTCGCGGGCATCTTCTTCGCTAAGCCAAACCACTGGCCCACCACGCCCTAATGTCAACATCAATAAATTGTCACTATAAGTTGAGTGGATACCCCATTTTTGGTGCGGAGTTAAGAAATTCAGTGCTTTTTCAGGGAAGCCATTAGGCTTTTTGCCCATTAATGGCTGAGCCGCCCGCGTATCAATTGGTGGGCGATACACGACGAGGCTTTCCCCGAAAGCACGCATCCATTCATGGTCTTGATAAAGTTGTTGGCGACCACTTAGCGTACGCCAAGGGATCATTTCATGAACATTGGTATAGCAAGCATTGTAAGACACATGTTCATCTTCTAAGCCTGACCATGTGGGGCTGGAAATAATTTTACGTGGCTGTGCAACAATATCGCGAAAACGGATTTTTTCATCTTCTTTATAACGCGCTAAATGGGTGTGGTCACGCCCAGTCACCTTACCTAACGCATCCCACGCTTTCACTGCAACTTGCCCATTGGTTTCCGGCGCTAAGGTTAGAATGACCTCTGCAGCATCAATTGCCGTTTCAATTTTAGGGCGGCCTTGATTTGCACCTTCTGGCTGGGTTTTATTTAATTTTTTCAGGAAATCAATTTCATCTTGTGTATTCCAATTGATGCCTTTACCCCCATTACCCAATTTATCCATGAGTGGACCAAGAGAGGTAAAGCGTGCATAAGTACTTGGATAATCACGTTCAACACACATAATATGCGGTGCTGTTTTACCTGGGATCAGGTCACACTGGCCTTTTTTCCAATCTTTAACATCCAAAGCTTGGGCCATTTCTGCCGCACTATCGTGCTGAATAGGCAGAGTCACCACATCGATTTCCTGACCTAAATGCCCCTCACTAACCGCCGAGAAGGCTTTAGCAATACCCTTATAGATTTCCCAATCGCTTTTTGATTCCCAAGCTGGGTCAACAGCAGCTGACAACGGATGAATAAACGGATGCATATCTGATGTATTCATATCGTCTTTTTCATACCACGTCGCTGTAGGGAGAATGACATCAGAAAATAAGCAAGTACTCGACATTCTGAAATCTAATGTCACAACAAGGTCAACTTTTCCTTCAGCAGCTTTATCTTGCCATTCAACTTCTTGTGGTTTTACGCCACCTTGTTGACCTAAGTCTTTGCCTTGAATACCGTTTTCAGTTCCCAATAAATATTTCAATAAATATTCATGACCTTTCCCAGCAGAACCAAGTAAGTTAGAGCGCCAAATAAACAAGTTGCGAGGGAAATTTTGTGAGTCATCCGGTTGTTCCGAAGCAAAGCGGATATTTCCTTCTTTCAACTGGTTAACAGTAAAATCAACGGGAGAAAGCCCCGCTTCTTGTGCTTGTTTGGCAATCTTCAGTGGGTTCACATTCAACTGGGGTGCTGAGGGTAGCCAGCCCATACGTTCGGCACGTACGTTCATATCCACCAAGCTACCATTAAAGGCTTTTTTATCTGCTAAAGGCGATAATAATTCCTCAGTACTTACCGTTTCATAGCGCCATTGGCTTGAGTGATTATAGAAAAATGACGTGCTGTTCATATGGCGTGGTGGACGCTGCCAATCAAGTCCAAATGCTAATGGCAACCAACCTGTTTGTGGACGTAATTTTTCCTGCCCAACATAATGTGACCAGCCGCCGCCGCTTTGCCCAACACAACCACAGAAGATCAACATGTTGATAATCGCACGGTAGGTCATATCCATGTGATACCAATGGTTAATCCCTGCCCCCACAATCACCATCGCACGGCCATGGGTTTTCTCAGCGGTATCTGCAAATTCACGGGCAATACGAATAATATTTTGGCGGCTAACACCGGTGACTTTTTCCGCCCAAGCAGGTGAATAGGCTTTCATATCATCGTAATCAACCGCACAGTTTTCATCACCAAACCCGCGGTCGATACCATAGTTAGCAAGCATCAAATCATAGACACTGGTCACCAAAGACTCACGACCATCGGACAGCTGAATACGTTTCGCGGGTAATTTGTGCAGTAAGACGTCTTTCAGTTCAACGCTTTGGAAATGTTCACTTTCTAAACCACCAAAATACGGGAACCCTACATTCACCAACTCATCATGCATATCTGCAAGGCTAAGTTTCATTTTAATGTCATGAGCATCTTGCCCTGCCCTAGGTTCTAGATTCCATTTCTGACTACCATCCCAACGAAACCCCATCGACCCTTGTGGTGCACACAATTCGCCTGTTTCTTCATCAAAGGCGATAGTTTTCCATTCGGCGTTTTTTTCTTCTCCCAAAGAATCAACTAAGTCAGATGCTCGCAGCATCCGGCCTGCCACATAAGAGCCATCATCACGTTTATCGAGCATAACCAGCATTGGCATATCCGTATATGTGCGTATATATTCACGGAAATACTCGGCTTCACGCTTGACATGGAATTCATTGAGGATCACATGCCCCATCGCCATTGCCATGGCGCTATCTGTCCCTTGTTTCGGGTTCAACCAATGGTCACATAATTTGGCAATTTCCGCGTAGTCTGGCGTCACTGCGACCGTTTTTGTTCCTTTATAACGTACTTCTGCAAAGAAATGGGCATCTGGGGTCCGAGTTTGCGGAACATTAGATCCCCAAGCAATAATATAAGACGAGTTATACCAGTCAGCGGATTCTGGTACGTCTGTTTGTTCACCCCACGTCATGGGGGATGCAGGCGGCAAGTCACAGTACCAGTCGTAGAAGCTCAAACATGCACCACCGATCAACGATAAATAGCGCGCTCCCGACGCATAAGAAACCATTGACATCGCAGGTATTGGAGAGAACCCGACAATGCGATCGGGACCAAACTCCTTGATAGTTGCCACATTTGCTGCGGCAATCAGTTCATTCACCTCTTGCCAACTTGAACGCACAAAGCCCCCGCGTCCCCTCGCCTGCTTATAGCTTTGCGCCTTTTGCGGATCACTGATGATAGAAAGCCATGCATTGACAGGGTCTTGATGTTCAGCTTTTGCTTCGCGCCACAGTTTAAGTAAGCGCTTACGCATCATCGGATATTTCACGCGATTAGCACTATATAAATACCATGAATAGCTCGCGCCACGCGGGCAGCCTCTTGGTTCATGGTCGGGTAGATCTGGGCGAGTGCGAGGATAATCAGTTTGTTGTGTTTCCCACGTGACAAGACCATTTTTGACGTAAATTTTCCAACTGCAAGAACCTGTGCAGTTAACGCCATGAGTAGAGCGCACCACTTTATCGTGCTGCCAACGGCTACGATAACCATTTTCCCAGTCACGGTTTACGTTTAACTCTTGGCCGTGTTCACCTGAGAAGGTATCACCTAATTGCTTGAAATAACGAAATCTATCTAAAAACTTGCTCATTCGGATTGCCTCCAAAGAGACGGCGACTCGCGCCGTACATTGCTTAAAATTAATCTTTATTGCTTGTTATTATTTATGTGTACGCCCATAAACTAGCCAGGTGATAAACACACAGGAAAGATAAAACACAAAGAACACTTTCATTGCATCGGCGGGAGACCCAGTCAACGTTAAGGAGGTCCCAAACGCTTTTGGAATAAAGAAACCACCGATGGCGCCTATTGCTGAGATAAAACCCAATGCTGCGGCACTTTCTGTTACTGCTTCTTTTTGTGCTTCTTGCTCTGAAGCACCTCGGGCAATGGCTTTATCCATAGTTAATTTACGAAAGACCACGGCTATCATTTGAAAAGTAGAGCCACTGCCTAACCCAGCGGTTAAAAACAGCACCATAAACACCCCATAAAAAGCACCAAAAGAACCACCTTGTCCGTTTTCAGGTAGGGTAAAAAATAGCAAACCAGAGAAAATCGCCATCACAATAAAGTTAAGGAAAGTCACTTTGACTCCACCAAAGCGGTCTGACAGCATGCCGCCTAATGGACGAGCTAATGCACCAAGGAAAGGGCCAAAAAAGGCAAATTTGAGGATAATAATGTCGGGAAACTGGGTTTTAGAAAGCATGGCAAAACCAGCAGAAAAACCGATAAATGAACCGAAGGTAGAAAGATACAACAGGCTCAAAATCCATAAATGGCCGCGTTTAAGCACTGGCAATTGCTGTTTTAATGACGCTTTATTCGCCGCTAAATCATTCATGCCAAACCATGCCATCACTGTAAATAACAATAAAAATGGCACCCAAACCCAAGCGGCATTTTCTAGCCATAAGGTTGAACCATCGGGCTGTAATGCCCCAGTTCCACCCGCAAAGGCAAAAACACCCACCCCGACGATAAATGGTGCTACCAATTGCATTACGCTTACACCTAAGTTACCTAACCCCCCATTCAGACCTAGTGCTCCCCCTTGACGCGCTTTTGGGAAAAAGAAACTGATATTCGCCATGCTCGATGCGAAATTAGCCCCAGCAAAACCACAAAGAAGGGAAATAATGACAAATATTTGATAAGGCGTAGTTGGGTCTTGGATAGCGTAGCCAAGCCAAATACAAGGGATCACCAAAAATAGCGTACTAATGGCTGTCCAGCGTCGCCCACCAAAAATAGGAATAACAAAAGAATAAGGTACTCGTAATAAAGCCCCTGACACTGAAGGCAATGCTGTTAATAAAAATAATTGGTCAGTGGTAAAGTTAAAACCCACTTTGTTTAAATTCACTGCAACGGCACTAAATAACATCCAAACGCAAAATGCGAGCAACAAACAAGGGATAGAAATCCACAAATTACGCTCTGCAATTCGTTTTCCTGTTTGCTGCCAAAATTGCGTTTCTTCAGGACGCCAGTCCTGAATAACACTATTGGCATTTTGCTGTGCAACTCCACTATTAACATTATCTCGTTGAGACATAAATCACCCCGATAAACACAATTTCTTATCGCAGTGTGTGGCGAATATGTCGCCGCGAAGCTGATCTAAATCAAGACAGATTTAAATCAAATTTTGTGTGTTTTTTGGATAAACCACCAGAGGAGTATGGGGAGTACAACCATTTAATCATTTGAATTAAATAAATAAAATTCGTTAAATGGCCGTTTTTACTGTTTGAATTTAGGCGAAATGACTCAGCGGGATATTAAGGAGTAACACCGAAGTGGCATATTCAATTTTGCACAATAGAGGAACAATACCCACGTTATAGAAAAGAATGAATAACCAAATAAAAAGGAACGAATTATTTATGCCAACGACTTATCACCGATTTTCAATCATTAACCAAGTCATCGGGTTAATGCTATTGATTGCCGTACTCGGTATTATTGGCATGGCTATTTCTAATAGCATGATTACCAGCGTTCAAGGAAATGCTCACGCAATTAATAAATCAGGCGCATTACGAATGCAAAGTTACCATTTGCTTTCTCTCACCCCATTAACCCCATATTCCGATACCTATTTAAACGAACTCGAAAACAACTTATTAAGCCAAGAATTAACTCAAGTGATCGAGGTAGAAAATTTAACAGACCAATTTACTCAGCTTTATCATTATTGGGAAACAAATTTAAAACCCGCACTTATTAATGCAACGTCACCAAATGATGCCCGCTTTGAAGTCATTACGTTTGTTAATAAACTCGACGAGTTAGTCCGTAATATTGATGAAAAAACAGAGAGAAAAATAACTTATGTCTCAATAACACAAATGGTTTTTATTGCCCTCGTCGCATTTCTACTTTTACTTACCATATGCCATCTTAGAAAAAAAATTTACTACCCTTGGCTGAAACTATTAAATATGGTCAATGCCATTAGCCATAAGGACTTTAGTCAGCGTTTTTCTGCGGGTAAAAAACAAGATGAATTAAGCTCCCTTGGGCAAACTTTAAACCAAATGTCAGACGAGTTAGCACAAAGTTACCACCAGCTAGAATCACGTGTCGAAGAAAAAACCGCCGATCTCCAAAGTAAAAACAAAGTACTACTGTATTTGTATCAATCTAATCGCATATTACATTCCATTGAACCATTAGCAAACCGATTAGAAAAAGTCTTGGTTGAACTCAAGAACCTAACACCATTACAAAATATTAGTTTACGATTATATGAAGAAGATAATGACCGTTGCTTTCATGAATTCCATTGTGGCGGCCTTCTATCACCAGAAACCATACAACCCACAACAATAATGTCTTGGGATATCTCCGATAACTTACACCGTTACGGTGTGATATTGGCGGAGATCGCAATAGATCAGCAATTATCTGATGAACAAAATAATTTAGTTCTCATGCTAGTAAAGCAAATCGCGGGTATGTTAGCGATGGAGCACCAACTAGAACAACAGCAACAATTGCTCATTATGGATGAACGTTCCGCTATCGCAAGAGAACTGCATGATTCTATTGCCCAATCATTATCTTGTTTAAAAATGCAAATTAGCTACCTGCAAATGCAACCCGGACCACTCCCCAAACAGCATCAAGATTTACTTCATGAAATGCGCAATGAAATTAACTCGGCTTATAGCCAATTACGTGAATTACTCACAACCTTTAGGTTAAAACTAACAGAGCCTGGGTTACTGCCCTCTTTAGAGAGCACTATTCAAGAATTTAGCCAACGCATTGGTTTTGACATTGGTTTAAATTATCAGATCCCAGCAAAAAGTATTTCACCACATCAAGCTATCCATATTATACAAATAATTCGAGAAGCCTTGAGTAATATCCTAAAGCACGCTAATGCTAATTGGTCTCAGGTTTCATTAGTCGAAAATGCAGGGCTAATTACGGTAATGATTGAAGATAATGGGGAAGGCATTCAACTTCAGCCTGCAAAAAATAATCATTATGGGCTGATTATTATGAGAGAAAGAGCCCTAAGCTTAAACGGGGAATATTCTATTACCCCAAGAGCTCAAGGGGGAACCATTGTTAATGTCATATTCCCTGTGAGTGTGTCTTAACCAAATTGGAGCAACTCGTTCATGAAAAATAAAAATACCACCATTGGGCAATCCACCATTTTACTTATTGATGACCACCCAATGCTACGTAACGGAGTTAAGCAATTAATCAGTTTAGAGCCCACATTACGGGTAATTGGTGAAGCTGATGACGGGGTGACAGGTATTAAAATTGCCGAAGAACAAGACCCTGACTTAATTTTATTAGACCTCAATATGCCCGGTATGAATGGTTTTGAAGTACTTGATGATTTGCGTAGCCGAGAACTTTCTGGCCGAATTATATTGTTTACTGTCTCAAACTACAGCGAAGACTTAATTAATGCTTTAAAGCGGGGGGCGGACGGTTACTTATTAAAAGATATGGAACCTGAAAAACTGATTGTTGCCTTAAAAGAAGCCGCCAGCGGTAAAATGGTAGTTAGCCCTACTCTTGCCACCGTATTAGCTGAATCATTAAGAGACAATCGAACCTCTGCGGACCATAATTTGTCGTCGTTGACCCCAAGAGAAACCCGTATTTTAAACTTAATAGCACAAGGCCTTTCAAATAAACTGATCGCTAATAAATTGCAAATCACAGAAAGTACAGTAAAAGTACATGTAAAACATTTATTGAAAAAACTAAATTTAAAGTCACGGGTCGAAGCTGCAATATTTGTTTTACAGCAAAAATAATGCCCATTGAGATCAAGTTAACGCATCCAACCATGGCTGTTGTTTCGGATAACGCCGACGATAGCCATGCATAGCAACAGACAGTTGAATAAGGTCAGTAAACTTTGTCGGGTCTAAGCCTGTTTGCTTTTTAATTTGTTGTAATCGATAACTTAATGTATTTCTATGAATACCTAACTGTTGCGCCGTGCTGCCAACCTCGCCATTTTGCGATAAAAATAACTCTAGGGTTTCAAGCAAGATATCCCCCGAGTCATGTAATAATATTTTATTGCAAATATCTAAGAAAAAATTAAATAAATAGCTATTCTCCAACTCATTAAATAAACACAGAGAGGCCATTTCTTTAAATAAAAAAACTTGTTTCTCAGGAACGGTTAACCGCCCTACATCAATGACTGAACGTGCGAAATGAACAGCATCTCTCACATGTTCTTCCGTATCAGCTTGAACCCCAACACCAATATAGTACTGGCTAAGTTGACTATCTAAAATAAAATGTAGATGAGAAATAAAGGATTCGTTTTTATAAAATGTTGATGGAAATAACATCAAAATTTCACGGCTATTTAATAGTAATACATCACTTTTTTCCATTGCTGACAATTCAGTAATAATGGAATCCAGAATTTCTGGCCGATATTGAATCGCTTCTATATTAATAATGACCGGGATTGTAGGCAACGAAAATGAAAAACCCGAATTGTGTAATTTCAATAAAGCACTACGACCTTGCATTGGCGTAGTGCTTTCAATAAATTGCACAAATAGCATATCACGTAAACGATGTTGCCAATTAATACTACGCCGCTCAATTTCCTGTTTAATTAATAACTCTGCTGTGAGTATTGCTAATTCGGCATAACGTTGAATAATAACCGGGTCACCACTGACACCAATCACTAATTCAACGTTATCTGCCACCATAATTGGATGATTAATACCAGGCGCGACATTGGAATAGCGACTCGCCTCATTTTCATTATAAATGGTGATCCGTTTACCACAGCGAATAACTTCCACCGCGACTTCATGAGTCTCACCAATACGTTTTTTTTCACCTGAGGCGATAATTACACCCTGACTATTAATCACATTGACGTTGTGATGGATTATCCCCATTGCACGAGTGACAATATCATTAGCTAATTTTTCAGTCAGTAGCATATTACCGCCTCATCTTAATGTTTTATTTGCTTACTATGGCTAGATAATACAGTACGTAACAAATTTTCAGCCGTATCAGCTAAATAACGTTCTCCATTAACCATTGCCTGCTCAAGGGAAACTGGCCCCGGACAAAGTGACCACATGGCAGTGATACCATGTTGATATAAAATACGGCTATCTTCACTGTACCCCCCACATAGTGCGATTGTTGGTACCCCATAATGACTTGCCATACGAGCGACACCAACAGGAGCTTTACCATTGGCACTTTGGCTATCAAGCCGCCCTTCCCCAACGATAACAAGGTCGGCTTGCTGAATATACGACTCCGCACCAAGTAGCCCCAACACCAAGTCGATCCCCTTCTCAAGCTTAGCGGAAACAAACCAACGTAGCCCAGCCCCTAATCCGCCAGCAGCGCCGCTCCCCGCATCCAATGAGAAATCCTTCCCTGTAATTTTTGTCATTAATTGAGCGTAATGAGCCATGCCTAGCTCAAGCTTATCTAACATCGCTTTATCAGCGCCTTTTTGTGAGCCATAAATATAGGTTGCGCCATTTTTACCTAATAACGGGTTTTCAACATCACAAGAAACATTAAATTCGACATCCGCTACACGAGGATCGAATTTATCAAAGTTAATCTTTGCGATATTTATCAAATTTTCGCCATTAATGGGAAATTCGATAAGCTGTTGGTCATTATCATAAAACTCTGCGCCTAAAGCTTGTGCAAAACCCGCACCACCATCATTAGTTGCACTTCCACCAATACCGATAATAATGCGTGTGCACCCTAAATCGAGTGCATGTTTTACCATTTCACCTAAGCCATAAGTCGACGCTTTTTCAACTTGACGATGTTCTGCTTGAACCAGTTCTAAACCACAACATTGCGCCATTTCAATAAAGGCCGTCTTTCCTTCTAATACTAATAATCGTGCATCAACCTTACTTCCATATGGGCCAGTACAATTAAAAGTATAAGGTGTGACACCTGATAATACTGGGCTGTGCTCTAGTGACTCCAACAAACCTTCTCCACCATCAGAGATAGGTAATAACGTCACATCCAACTCGGAGGATACACGCTCGAAACCCTCTGCAACAGCCTGACACGCAAGCTGTGCTGAACAACTTCCTTTAAAGGAATCAAGTGCGATAACAATTTTCATGCAGACTTTCCTATTGTAAATGGCGATGTTGTATTACTTTACTTGTATTGAGGTAGTAGCTTCCACTTTTGCACTATCCCCTATACTACCAGTATTGACCCGTGAGGCGATAATGGTGCCGATAACAAGTAAACCAACACCAAACCATAATCCAGATGTAGCAGTACCAGTATAGTCCTCAAAAAATCCGAGAATAAATGGGCCAAGAAAACCACCAAATAACCCCAGACAATTTAACAATGCCAAGCTACCTGCCAGCATACTGCCACTCATATAGGTTGGTGGAAGCGAGAAAATAATAGATTGGACAACAAAAAACATAAATGCGGTTAAACAGAATCCAATTAAACCGACAACAGGCCCGCCCATAGCGCCAATCACTAGCCCGATAGCCATAACGGCATAACCTGAAATTAAAATGCGCGATGAACGACGAGGTGTATTGGCTTTTCTTGCCACAAAAATGCCACCAATCGCTGCTGAGATCCAAGGTATAGCTGTTAATAACCCAATTTGAATTGGTGTTAACTTGCCATATTCTCCAATAATTGTTGGTAAGAAATAACTTAAGCCATAAACTGAAAATTGATGAGTAAAATAAATTGCGACAATCATCATGAAGGCTTTATTTTTAAATGCTGCCATCAGTGAAAATTTACTATTACTCACACTAATACTGTTTTTATCTTGTTCATGTTTATATTTAATATAATTGCGATCATCCTCATCTAACCATTTTGCATCTTCAGGTTTATTGGGTAAAACAAACCAGACAACAAAAGCTAAGATCACTGCAGGTAAACCTTCAATAACAAACATCCATTGCCAACCATGGAAACCTAATAAGCCATCCATACTTAATAATAAGCCACTTAACGGCGCACCGATAATATTGGCTAAACAGACACCAAGTAAAAATAGCCCTGTTGCTTTGGCACGCTCTTCTTGGCTAAACCAATATGTCATATACAAGATAACACCGGGATATAACCCTGCTTCAGCCGCACCAAGTAATAAGCGTAAAATATAAAATGAGGTAGGCCCAGTCACAAATGCCATCGCAGCAGATAATAACCCCCAAGTGATCATGATCCGTGTGATCCAAAACCGCGCTCCCACTTTTTCCATAATCAAATTACTTGGGATCTCAAGAATCGAGTAGGTCAGAAAGAACAGCCCTGCACCAATACCGAATGCGGTTGCTGACAGCCCTAAGTCAATTGACATGGCGTGCTTTGCCATCCCAATATTTGTTCGGTCAATAAAACTAATAATATAAGCTAAGATCAGTAAAGGCATCAGGTTGCGATATATCTTTGCGTTCGTTTTTTTACCCTGCGCAACATAATCTAAATTTGCATTTGTAGAAAACATAGATAAGATCCTCATGTTGTGGTGAAACAGGTATAGTTCTTCGTCATAAGTGACTTACCTGTTGTTATTACTTCAGCAACAGCCCGACGCCCCACGTCGGGCTTTCTGCTTGCAATATTTCTTATTCTTTTTCAAACAACATTGATATCCCTTGACCACCACCAATACACATGGTCACTAGCCCAGTAGAAACCTGACGACGCTCCATTTCGTACATTAATTTTACAGGTAGGATTGCTCCACTAGCGCCAACAGGGTGACCAAGAGCAATTGCGCCGCCATTCACATTGACTCGAGAACTGTCTAACGACAAATCATTCATCACTGCGATTGCTTGTGCGGCAAAAGCTTCATTTAACTCAATAAGGTCAATATCTTTGACGTCCATCTTGAGTTTATCCATCAAGCGGCGTGTTGCAGGTGCTGGGCCAAACCCCATAATGGCAGCCTCACAGCCCGCAACGGCCCAATCAACCACTTTCATTCTAGGTTTCAACCCCCGTTTTTCAGCTTCTTCGCGTCGCATCATGACTAACGCAGCGGCTCCATCATTAATCCCTGATGAATTAGCCGCTGTAATCACGCCATCTGCCTTAAATGCGGGACGTAATTTGGCAAGCTTCTCACGTGGTGTATCGCGCGGGTGTTCATCCGTATCAAAAATACGCGTTCCCTTACGCCCTTCTGCGATTTCAACTGGCAAAATTTGCGTTTGAAAATAGCCTTCTTCAATGGCTTTCAATGCTTTTTGCTGACTGTTCCATGCGAAATCATCCATTTCTTCACGGGAAATATGAAATTGCTCGGCCACATTTTCTGCGGTCATACCATTATGATATGGGCCTTCAGGCCAAGTAAGAATTGATGTTAAGCCATCTTCTAAAACATCATTCCCCATGCGATAACCGTAACGCGCTTTACGCAGGTAATAAGGCAGCATGGTCATATTTTCTGTACCACAAGCCACAACCACATCTGATTGACCAGTTTGTAACAACATCATGCCATCAGCTAACGCTTGTAACCCTGAACCACATTGGCGATTAACAGAATACGCGGTCGTTTCTTTTGGTAAGCCTGCTCGCAATTGGCAAATACGGGCAATAAACCCACTTTCTGCGATTTGCCCCACATTCCCCACAATCACTTCATTAACATCTTCAGGGGCGATCCCTGCACGCTTTACCGCTTCACGAATAACTAACGCACCTAAATCATGTTGGTGAGTGTTCGCAAAGCTACCACCCATCGTCCCAATTGCCGTTCTCACACCACTTACAATCACAATGTCATTTGCTTGTTTCATATTTCCTCCTACAGCACCATGCCGCCGCCAACATTAATCACTTCGCCATTGATATAACGCGCTTTATCGGAAGCCAAAAATGCCACACATTGGCCGACATCACGCGGGTCGCCTGCAAAGCCTGCTGGAATTTTACTGATCATGATGTCCCACACTTTTTCGGGAACACCACGAGTCATATCGGTATCAATAAACCCTGGGCAAATCGCATTCACAGTGACCCCTTTACGTGCCAATTCGCGGCAGGCCGTTTTCGTTAGGCCAATGACACCTGCTTTCGATGCCGCATAATTTGCCTGCCCAACATTCCCTAACCAGCTTGCAGATGAAATATTTACAATGCGTCCGCTGCCTTGTTCGCGCATGAGTTTTGCAGCCTCTTGCATGCAATTAAACGTACCTTTTAGATTGATATCGATAACTTTATCCCAATCATCATCGGTTAATTTATGCAGCATGCCATCACGATTTATCCCTGCGTTATTGACCAATACATCAATGGTGCCAAAATGTTCTTTTGTCTTTAAAAACAACTCATTAACCTGGTCACGCTTCGATATATCGCATGGGATGAAAACAGCTTCATAACCCTTTTCTTGTAATTGCTTCGCACTTTCTTCGCCAGAGGACATCGAAAGGTCAGATATCACCACTTTTGCACCTTCTTCTGCCAATACTTGTGCAATGGCAAACCCTATCCCTCTCGCTGATCCTGTAACAATGGCAACTTTATTTTTGACTAACATGCGTAAATCCCTCTTTAATATTGAGACTATAAATATGAAATCAGATCAAAAGGCGCTTCTTTAAATAATGAAGAGCACATCACTTTTAAATCAGGGGAGATTTCTGGTACAAAATCCATATGAGCAAGAATGTCACGCTCAAGGTCAATTCCCGGGGCGATTTCTACTAACACAGGGACTTTCTCACCCAAGGTAAATACCGCACGCTCCGTGACAAAATGCATAGTTTGGTTAATCTGACGCGCCACATCTGCGTTCCAAGAAATCTGCCTAACGTTATCCACCAACTTGCGGATATCACCTTCACGAATAATCTTTAACTGCCCATTTTCACAACGAATATCTAACCCTTTAGCCGTAAATGTTGAGCAAAAAACGACGTGACGAGCATTCTGCGTGATATCGATAAACCCACCTGCACCCGGGCAAATATTGCCAAGCAAAGTAGCATTAACATGGCCACTGGCATCCATTTCCCCCGCGCCCATATAGGTGATATCTACCCCTGCACCGTTGTAATACAACATTTGGTCTTGGTGGCTGATCATGGCAGAAAGGTTGCGGCCAATACCAAAATCGATTCCCCCCGCTTGAACACCGCCCCAAATACCAGATTCCACAGTGATATCTACGCGTTTGGTCGCATTTTCTTCTTGGATAATTGAACCGATCACATCGTTAGGTATCCCTGTTCCTAAGTTGATCACACAGTTTTCCGTGAGATAACGGCAAGCGATGCGCCCGATCAACTTACGAATATCAAGAGGTAACGGCGTGGTTTGCTGCACTGGCGTTCGAATATCGCCGCACAATGTGGGATCAAAGAACCAACTTGAGGACTGACGATGATCTTCTTCAGGGTTATCACAAACCACAATATGGTCAATAAAACTGGCTGGAACAGTGACACGCTTCGGGTGCAAAGTCCCCTCTTCAACACAATACTTCACCTGAGCAATGACTTTCCCACCAAAGCGTTTTGCCGCTAAAACAGCATGCAATACCTCCAACGACATGGCTTCTTCATCTGTGGTCAAATTACCTTTAGTATCCGCATGTGTACCGCGGATCACAACAACATCCAATGGAATTTCGGGATACCATAACCACGCTTCCCCTTTGAAATTAACTTTCTCCACAAGGGACGGAAGCGCTAATGTTTTCGCATTCATTCTTCCCCCCTCTAAGTCAGGGTCGATAAAAGTCCCTAGCCCAACTTTGGACAAGCGCCCCGGTAGACCAGCCGCCATCGCACCATATAAATGCACCATCTGCCCTTGAGGAAGGCAGTAAGCCTCAACCTGATTATCGTTGATCATCTGCATCCAGCGAGGGGCTAACCCCCAATGTGAACCAATAATGCGTTTCACCATTCCTTGATGAGCAAAATGTTGATTACCCCGAATACGGTTACATTGCCCTGCCGCATGGACTAAAGTTAATTGTTTTGGAGAGCCTTCAGATAAAAAACGTTGCTCAATTGCCGATAAAATAGATTCAGCAGCACTCGTTAAGGTCATTCCCACAGTACAAACTGTATCGCCATCATTAATTAATTTAGCGGCTTCCTGTTTAGAGATAAATTTATTATTCATGATAAAAACCTGCCTAAAGGCTAATATTTCGTAGCCTTTTATTTGATTAATTAAAAACTAATTTAGATGTTAGTTATTTAAAGAGTAATATCGTTTTTTCAAATCTTTTTTACTTATTTTCCCATTCCAAGTTCTAGGGAAATTACGTGTAAATATAATTTTTATAGGAACTTTATAATTTGGAACCCGCTCCTTTAGCCATTCAATAACTTCTTTACTGGTTAAACACACTTGCATTTCTGGAATAATAAATGCGATCGGTTCTTCACCATAAATTGCGCTTTCTATAGGGATAACAGCAACCTCATTGACACCAGGGTAATTAGAAATAAGGTCCTCCATTTCAATGGAATATATTTTCTCACCACCTCGGTTAATCATATCTTTAATTCTATCTTGAATATAAAGGTAGCCCTCATCATCCATATAACCGATGTCCCCAGTAAAAAACCAACCATCTTTAAATGAAGATTTATTCGCAGGGCAATCAGGCCAATAACGCTGGATCACAACATCCCCTTTAACCCAGATATTACCGGTACTATTTGCGGGTTGATCATCACCTTTTTCATTACGGATCGCCACTTGAATCCCCGGTACCGGCGTACCAGAACTTGCTTTTTTATTACTGCTACGAATATCGTCACGGTAAACTGTTGCAGGAGACGATGTTTCCGTTAAGCCATATATAGAATGAATAGATGTCTTTGAAAAAATATATGATAATTCTTTAATTGTGCCTTCATTTAAATGGCCCGCACCACATGCAATCATTCGCAATGTATTAAATCTTTCTAAATTGATACTTTTATTTTCTTTTATTTTTTGAATTAATAATATAAATACTGTTGGTGAACCATGTAAAAATGTTATATTCGACTTCGCAATTGTGGAAATAATCTCTTGTGCATTAAATTTTTTATGTAGATAAATTGTCCCACCAATATGAATAAATAAGGCTAAAATAGCTGAAAGCCCTGTAATGTGGTAAATAGGCACAGCAAGTATTGTTTTGTCTTTCTCAGATAACTGTAATGTTTCCTGATATGCATATATTGCAGATAATATATTTTTATGGGTAATAACAGCACCTTTAGGGGCACCCGTTGTACCTGAAGTAAAAATAATTACAGCAGGGTCATCATTGTCAACCTGATTAATAAAGTTAATTTCATCAGTTAATGTTAAGGCACGCCATTGTGAAAGGCTCATACCTTTTACACTTAATGGAGCTAGCCAAGGTTGATAACTGTCATCCCAAAAAATTGCCTTCGCATTGATATTCAGTACATGTTCTTTTCCTTCAAACTCTTTCATTTTAGTACTTAAAGGAATAACTTGCAGCCCTAACCCCACAGCAGCATAAAATAATTGGCAGAATTCAATGGTATTTCCCCAACCTAATACAATGCGGTCACCTTTATTCAATTGCAAACTGGATGTTAACCAATGCATCGTTTGGTTTACTTTAACCAGTAGCTGGTGATAACTCCAATTTTGCTCTTCAAATACAATGGCTATAGCATCTGGTTGTATTTTTGCTCTATTTAATAAGCTTTGATAAATATTTGAATTTGATGCAAGCATGAGACACTCCAACACAACTGAATATGGCTGATATACTATCAATGTATAAAATGCCACCTCATAAATTAGTGCCAATGTTCACATATTGTTCACACCTTTTTTTTATTTAAGTTAGCTATCTGCACAATCGGTTTGTTAATTATTTTTTACTTAAGTGCCTTTTTTGGCGTTAAAGATGATGATAAATTGAACTATTTGACTTTGGGTATGATTTTCAAACCTCAGTCTTAAGTATATTCATCCCATTTATTGACTCGCTATTGTGCGCATGAACAATCCCCCCACCTAAAGGTAATCTTTGTGTAAATGACTAACTGACTTTCTTAGGTGGCTATTTCATGCATTCTGTGCGGTTCAAGCACCTCCCGCAGTAAAATACGATAAAAAGGTGGCGAATTCATCGCAGATTGCTACAGTGAAGATCATTCAACATAAGATTATTGAAGAGAAAAATCGCCCCCTTTAAAACGGTTAAGGAGATAACTCATGGCAAACTCCCCTTATGTTCCCCCTAAAGTCTGGCAATGGGAACAAGGCAATGGTGGAAAATTCGCGAATATAAACCGCCCAATTTCTGGTGCTACTCACGAAAAGGCATTACCTGTAGGTAAGCACCCACTACAGCTATATTCCTTAGGAACGCCGAACGGACAAAAAGTCACTATCATGTTAGAGGAGCTACTAGCCCTTGGCATTAAAGAGGCTGAATACGACGCTTGGCTAATTAATATTGGTGAAGGCGACCAATTTAGTTCTGGTTTTGTTGAAGTTAACCCTAACTCAAAAATTCCCGCATTAGTAGATAGAAGTGGCGAAGAACCTATTAGAGTATTTGAGTCAGGTTCGATTCTGACGTATTTAGCCGAAAAATTTTCTGCGTTATTACCGACAACCCAACCAGAGCGTGCCGAAACCTTCTCATGGCTATTTTGGCAAATGGGTTCAGCGCCTTTCGCAGGTGGCGGTTTTGGGCATTTCTATGCCTATGCTCCTGAAAAATTCGAATACCCAATTAACCGTTTTGCGATGGAAACCAAGCGCCAACTCGATGTATTAGACAAGCGCTTAGCCAACCATAAATATGTCGCCGGTGACAGCTATACGATTGCAGATATTGCAATTTGGCCATGGTATGGTGCTCTAGTAAAAGGCTGGTTATACGATGCGGCTGAGTTTTTATCTGTCCATGAATATAAAAATGTTATTCGTTGGGCTGATGAAGTTTATGCACGCCCAGCCGTGCAACGTGGACGCCGAGTGAACCGTCTACAAGGTGACCCGGCACAACAAGTCCGCGAACGCCACGATGCGAGTGATATTAGCGAGTAATGTATTAAATGACTCTTACGCGCAAGTAAGTACTCACAAACTTACTTGCGCTTTATTTTATGACTTTCTGCTATATCGCTGTTCTACCCATTGTGCGCACAGCATTAAGCTTAAGCTAATTAATACCGCCAAACAGGCCATTGCCATCCCACTACCTATCGAGCCTTGTTCAAACTGACGCCAAACAAAAATAGATACGGTTTGCATACCCGCTGGGGCTAGCAATAATGAAGAAACTAACTCTCGAGAAGCCACGGCAAAAACTAACATCATGGCTGCGACTAAACTCGGTAATACCAACGGGAAAAGTACCAAACGTAATGTCGTGATAGCTGAAGCACCATGTACCCTTGCAGCATCCGTTAAACTTCCGCCGATTTGGGTTAATGCGGCACTGCAATAACGTACAGGGTAAGGAAGAAGCAAACAACTATAGGCAAGTAGTAAGATCCCCCATGTATGATAGGGTGTTATAGGCCAAAAGGGCTGGTTCCAAGCCAAAATCATCCCTACCGCAATAACAATGCCAGGAATAGAAATTGGCAGTAAAGAAAGCGCATCGATAACAGCAGCACCACGAATACGTTGTGATACAACGATCCAAGCCGATAAGAAACCTAATATCCCTGTCAATATTGCTGTTACAGTCGCTAAAGAAACGCTGGTCAACAATGCTGAAAGAGCCTCTGTTTGCGAGTCAATTAGCCCTGAGAAATGCCTTAACGTCAGGTTATCCCAAGCCAATCCACCTGAAACCGTGGCGGAAAATGCAGTACCAAACATCGCTAATAAAGGCATTCCCACCGCCAAAAAAGCAGTAAATGTAAATATCCCAACAACTGGCCAACGCCAGCCACCTAACGAGCGAGTCACTTGTGCTGCCGCTTTTCCTGTCGTCGTGACAACATTTTTCCCAGAAACAATAGAACGCTGTAAGGTATAAGCCAAAATTGCCATACTCGCCAGCACCAGTGATAACGATGCTGCACCGGGTAAATCAATTGGCCAATCCGCTAAGCGTTGTTCAATATCCGTCGTTAATACTCGAATACCATTAGGCGCACCAATTGCTGCTGGGATACCGTATTCTTCAATCGCTAGAGTAAAAATGAGTAGTAACCCAGCGGCAATCGATGGTAATGATAACGGCAACGTCACTTTAAAAAAGGCCTGCCAAGGGGTAGCGCCATGAACCTGAGCCACATCAGCAAGTCTATTACCATTCGCAGCCATGCTTCTCGATACGGCAAAATACAATACGGGGAATAAATTTAAAGCCATAATCCCCATCATGCCACCTAATGAGAAAATGGCACTTCCTGGGCTCAGACCAAAAAGCTGCTGAGAATAGCCATTGGGTTGCAGAGTTAACATCCATGATAACCCCGCAATATAAGGTGGTATCAAAAAAGGGATTAGAAACAGTAAATCCCAGCCTTTTGCGAAAGGGATATTAAATAAGCCTCGTAGTGCCCCTAAAGGGATAGCAATCATTGCGCTGATGACAGCGACCCCACCACCTAACAACAAAGTATTTTGCAATAACAGTGGAAGCTCTGGCTCATTCAGTAAATGAATAATTGGTTCGAATGGTTGTTCAAATATTCCCTGCCCTAATTGGGGGAAAACCGCCTGTAAAATAATGAAGCTCAAAGGGATCACGACTAAAATGATTAATGCAATGAGCACCAATAAAGGTAAAAAACGAATTTTTATCATTAGAAACAACACTCCTGCCGGGTATTATGCATACCCAGCGGTTTGCTAATTAAAATTACCTTGTTGCATTATTTAACGGAAAAGTGCGCTTAAACGCGTTAGCACTTCACTACGTTCTGCGTTATCTACTGTTGCTTCTGGTAATAATTTGAGTGTTGAAAAATCAGGCCGCTTCCCTTCAATATCAGCCCTAGCAGGCATTAACCAAGCGTTAGCGACTATCGTTTGCCCTTCTGGAGATAATACATAATCAATGAAGGCTTTGGCTTCATCAGGTTGCTTAGTACTGTTTAAAATCATCATCGGGCGAGGCGCAATTACCGTACCGCTACTAGGGAAAATGACTTCAATCGACTCACCATTGGCAATACTGCTATATGCCACATAGTCTACCGCACCAAATACTGCCGCTTTTGCCCCTTGCAATACAGGAGTAAGCGCCTGCGCATTCGGCCCAGAAATCACCATTCCATTGGCTTTTAATTCAGAAAATAATGTCCAAGCAGCCTGTTGTTTGGCATTTTGTAACCCTAAGACTAAATCTAATGATGCACCAGAAAGTGCAGGGTCAGGCATCGTGACTTTATCTTTAAAAGCAGGTTGAGCAAGATCCTGCCAATCTGTAGGTTTTGGTGTGCCACTTTGGCTATTCCACACAATACCCAATGCAGAAACACCTTGGGCGACATAATAAGGTGTTTTAAAACGTGCAGGCACTTGCTGGGCATTTGCGCTTTCATAAGGCAACAGCCAACCTCTTTGTTGCAAATCCTCTGCCGTATCCCATGATGCAGAAATCAACACATCAGCACGGGGATTCGCTTGTTCAGCTTCAAGCCTTGCCATTACTTTCCCGGTTGTAGCTTGAAAAACATTCACTTTAGTGCCTGTTTGTTTTTCAAACCCCGCCGCCAATTGTTTCGCCATAGCGCCAGGCCCTGCGGTATAAACCGTAATTGCTTGGGAAGGAATGGAAAATAATGCACAGGAAAGGCCAAGACTCATTGTGATACCCTTTAGTGAAAATCGGTTCTTTGACAGTAAATTTTGCATAGCGGTCTCTCTCTTCATAATGTGGTCAAACTTTCAATATTTCCATTGCGCATATGTGCAACTTGATGTGCTAGTGCATTAGCCTCTGCGGGGTCATGTGTTACGTATACAGCGGTAGTCCCTAATGCTCTTAGTAATTGAGCCATTTCTGCACAAAGTGATTGGCGTAATGCAACATCAAGATTTGACAAAGGCTCATCGAATAACAAAATTTTAGGCTCAGCAATAATGGCGCGAGCTAAGGCAACACGTTGTTGCTGCCCCCCTGATAAATCAGCGGGTTTCCGCTTAGCAAAATCCACTAACCCCACACGCTTTAAAGCTTCCATAACATGATTTTCGATTTCTGGACGACTGAAACCGCGCATACGCAAAGGGAATGCCACATTTTGAAATACGCTCATATGCGGCCATAACGCATAATCCTGAAATACCATGCCAAGATTGCGCTTTTCAGGAGGAACAAGGCGTTGAGAATTCGCCACCAGTTGATCACCAAAATAAATCGCACCGCCAGAAGGTTGTAATAAACCCGCTAATAATTTAAGCAAAGTACTTTTACCGCAACCAGAAGGCCCTAGTAGCGCAAGGATCGTGCCTTTTTCTACAGATAAATCGATGCCATTTAGTACATATTGGTGTGAAAATGCCTGAGATAAACGTTGAATTGAGATCATCGGTAAGCCCCCCGTTTCCTGCCTACATGGCAAAAGACAGGGAGACTCACTCAAGGAAGAGAGAGTTTGTCGCATAACTATTTGTATCCTCTTTGGGACTTAATCGTTATGGATGATGCTACGGCTTGAATACGTCAAATTGATGACAATTTTATGATTGGATGATGACAGCCTAATTCATGCAAAGATCGCATTTTCATATGGCATCATAAAAAATTAATATTCCATTTTGACAGAATAAAAGTACTTTTTACGAATTAAAAGAAACATAAAAAACACAGTTAAATAACAATAAGAAAACACGCAATTTGATATTAATCACAATTTAAACATTATTATTTAATGAGAGTAATATTAACTCTAATGAATTTTTTACAAACCATCTAAAAACAATATTAATTTCTTATTTAATGATGTTAGCAATCACATAAAACCTTGTTTATTGAAAAAAGATCAACAATCACCCACCTTATTGATGAATTAATTTCAAATGGATTCTATTCACTACTGACTATTGATATGCTTGATTTATCATAAAAAAACCAAGAAAAACATTTTTATTACAAGTTAATAAATTTATTTATTAACAATAGATTCTATTTCGCCATTATTAATAAACCATAAATATTAGAACAATAAATATTTAAAAATTTATTTTTATAGGTACTCCAATTATTTTTAATAAAATGAGGTTCACCTAATATGTCAAATAAAGAAAAAGAAAATGCTCTATTAGATTCCGAATATGAACATGTCCCAGTCCCTATTGAACATCGAAAAAGCTTTGCCTCCGTTTCTGCCGTTTGGTACAGCTTCCCTCTAGTATTAACCAGCGCAGTGATTGGCGGTGTCGTTACAGCAATGCTCGGTTTCAAAATGGGGGTCACTGCAATCCTCGTGGGTAATTTACTTTTATGTTTAGTTATTGGTTCCTTAAGTTATTTAGCAGGAAAAACCGGGGAAAACTTTGCTATTTCGGCTAAAAAAACATTTGGACAGCGTGGATATATTGCAGTTTCAGGGTTGCTGGCAACCGTCGTTATAGGTTGGTTTGCTCTGATGGTTGGCCTAACTGGCGACACAATGTTTCGTTCATTTGGACAGAACCTATTACTGATGACTATCTTAGGTGGTGTGCTTTATGTTGGAGCCACATTCATAGGCATAAAAGCATTAGCCTTTCTGGGCTATATTGCAGCCCCGATGTATTTAATCCTCGGCATTATTTCTGTTGTTATTGCTATGAAAAATGGCTCATCAGATATTATTAATTATCAGCCTGCGGTTGGTGCTGGCGTACTTTCATTCGGTGTCGCTGTAACGATGATCTTCTCCACCTTTACCGATTCAGGTACCATGACCGCAGATTTCACCCGCTGGGCAAAAAATGGTAAACAAGGTTTTTTAGCTGCATTTACCGCCTTCCCAATTTCCAAGTTCTTTGCAGAAGTGATTGGCGCAATAATTGTAGCCACCGGAGTGGTATTGCACCCAGAAGTGACTGGCGGAGATTTTATTACGATCCTAGCCAATGCTAGCCCGTTACTTTCTATTTTGGCTATCATTTTTGTTTTTGTTAACTTAGGCGTGGGCTGTACTCATTGTTTATACAATGGTGCTGTTGGTTGGTCACATATTACAAAAGGAAAAATGAGAACCTTAACGATTATCCTTGGTGTGATTGGGATTATCGTTGCGGTGACAGGGATTTGGAATGCATTCCAAACTTGGTTAAATTTACTTGGATTGATTGTTCCACCTATTGCGGCAATTATTATCATGGACCAATTAGTCTTAAAAAGAAAAAATGATGAGTCAAAAAATTGGCAACCTTTAGCTTTTATCTCTTGGATATTAGCATCAGGAATTGCATTAATTGTGAATGCCTACGCTCCTGAGTTATCAGTCGTGGTTGCAGGGTTAATATCTTCTTCGCTCATCTACCTTATTGGCCATAATTTCACTAAATAGATAAACACAATTGGGGGAGAACTATTCCCCCAATCCCCCTCTCAAATCGGATTCATTTAATTATGATTCATTACAATGATGTGGCGACTCTTTTCCCTGTTAAATGTCCCCCCACATACCGTTGATAGCGTGTAGGCTTTAATTTAGTTAAGTCGACTAATATCAAACCATCAACACAGTCATTAAAAGCTGGGTCTGAACCAAAATCCATAAACTGTACGCCCCCAGGCTCACACAGTTCTGTATATTGCTTATAAAGTGTCGGAATCGAACAGCCGATATTATTGAGTAAGCTCTTTAATTTAATTAAATCTTCTTGGTAGTTATCTCCCGCAAATTGGGCAAGCACTTGCGGTAAGGAAGCGGGATAAGGCTGGCGTGATTGTGCCATTGTCTGTTTTGCAGAAAAATAGAGCCGATAAAATGCAATTAATAAATCCCTTGCAGCTACTGGCATCGCACCAGAAATAGACACTGGACCAAATAAATAACGATATTGTGGGTACTTGGCTAAATAGGCGCCTATTCCCAACCATAAATAATCTAAACCTCGTTTGCCCCAATATTTAGGCTGAATAAAACTTCTTCCTAACTCAATCCCTTGAGCAAGAATAGGTAACATTTTTTGGTCATAGTGAAATAAGCTATAACTGTAAATACCGGCTAACCCTTTCACAGCCAATTGTTTCTCAGTTGGGATAAAACGATAGGCACCCACAATATCCAGCTCATCTTCATCCCAAAGGATCAGATGACAATAGTCATCATCGTAGCTATCTAAATCACGACGTTTTCCAGACCCTTCACCGACAGCGCGAAAAGCAATTTCCCGTAATCGGCCTAACTCACGAAGTATAGGCGACCTGATATCTTGATTTCGTTGATAAAGATAAATCATTTTGCCATCAGGCAATGTCCCCAAATGCTCGCAAGCAACTAACGCTTTTTTTAATTCTGAACGGTCTTCAGGTAGTGCAATGGCTGATTCACTAGTAAATAACCCCGCTTTACCCTTACCCAGTAAATACACATGACGACGAAATCGTTCTGCTAATTCATGAGCCTTCATATGCCCATTATGCCAATGTGTAAATGGTATACGCCCACCAATCCGTATTTTTATTTGTTTACCTTGTTGCTTAAACATTTCCCTGACTAACATTAACGTTGATAAAGGGCGATAAACCATCGAGGTGAGATAAAATAAATAACTATTACGCCCTTGAACATGAATGGGAACAATAACAGCCCGGGCTTTCGCTGCTAAACGCAAAAAACCACTACGCCAATGTCCATCACGTATACCTTTGCGGCTAACCCTAGAAACCTCCCCCGCAGGGAAAATAATCAAAGCCCCTTGGTTATTCAAATGTTGTTGCATATTGGAAACTTGTTGGCGACTGGTTCTACTCTTTATATTGTCAACAGGAATAAACAAGCTACTTAGTGGCTCAATATAACTCAGAAATTGGTTAGCTACGATTTTAACGTCGGGACGAACTGTAGCCACCGCTCGTAATATCGCGAGGCCATCCAAAGAACCAATCGGGTGATTTGCCACTAAAACAACTGGCCCCTGAGTAGGGATATTTTCTAAATCTCTTTCGGCAAATTCACTGCGAATATCAAAGTACTCCATAACCTGTTCTATCAGGTCAAAACCTTTTAAATGTGGGTAATTAAGCGCAAATTGATTAAATTCCTTTTCGAAAAGCAAGCGCTTCAATATACGACGCTTCCATACTGAAGGTAGCTGCTGTGGGTAAATATCGTGGAGCAAGGTATCGACACTAAACATAATGCTATCTCCTAGCTTAGTTACAAGGAACTTAAGTCAGGCTCATGACAATGAAATGTCTTTTTTATGACAAAATAATGAAGCGATAAAAAAAGATAATGTCAGTGGGGGTTAATAAATATATTTTACAATTATTCCGATACAACAATAACGAGAGAAAATAGAATTTATTTTAAAAATTAGAAAAAATTTACATATTATATTCAATATTAAAATATGCATTTAATTTACAACAATATCAAAAAAGCATAAAAATATATTTTTCTACTTGCATTTACTTAGATTAATTAAAAATAAAGGGGAAGCCATCATTAAAGGTAACTTGTTTTTAAAATTTAGACTTTCTCACATCATGATGTAAGCTAAAAATTAATTCACATATAATTCAATCAAGTACAATAATTAAAATTGATTATTTTTCTTTTTAGTTTGATTGATAGGCAAATCTTATTTCAGCAATCGTTTAAACCGATGGCCATCGTTGATAAAAATCAAGAACCTTTCAGCTTTATTTATCCATCATAGTCCGGCTGTAGAATTATATTAATTAAAAATATTTAAATATATTTGACCGCAATCTTCCAAGGATAGTGTAATGAAAAAGCTTACTCGCATTACGGTCGCTGTCATATTTTTGCTTTTACTCGGATATTTTGGGTTATCTGGTTACGTTTGGTATCACGATAATCAACGTAGACAAAATAATGACATTCAGACATCTAAAATTGCAGAAAATAATCAAGTCCTCCGTTTTTTTGACGAAAAAGGATGCGATTACTGCCATACTCCATCAGCTGATTTACCCGCCTATGCATCATTCCCCATCGCAAAACAATTGATGGAATATGATATTCAACTCGGCTATAAATCATTTAACCTCGAAGCCGCACGCGCTGCTCTTATCGCTGGAGAACCTGTTCCACAAAGTGAATTAAACAAAATTGAGTGGGTTATGCAGAACCACACGATGCCGCCAACTCGCTATGTCGCACTTCATTGGGCGAGCAGTGTCAGTGATGAAGAACGAACTAAACTTCTTGATTGGATAGCCAAGCAACGAGCAGAACATTACGCAAGTGAAGATATGGCTGCTGAACATCGTAATGAACCAATCCAGCCTATTCCCAAATCACTGGAAGTCGATGACAAAAAAGTCGCTTTAGGTTTCCGCCTCTACCATGATGCGCGTCTATCTGGCGATAGTACTATCTCTTGTGCCCATTGCCATGCGTTAAATGCCGGCGGGGTTGATGGTCGTAAAACATCAATTGGTGTTGGCGGTGCAGTAGGACCTATCAATGCACCAACGGTATTTAACTCCGTATTTAACGTTGAGCAATTCTGGGATGGACGAGCACCTGACTTACAAGCTCAAGCCGGTGGGCCGCCATTAAACCCAATTGAAATGGCCTCAAAATCTTGGGATGAAATCATTGTTAAATTGGATCAGGACCCTGTTTTAAAAAGCGATTTCAATGCCGTCTATCCTGAAGGTTTTACAGGCGATACCATTACCGATGCCATTGCCGAGTTTGAGAAAACATTAATTACCCCGGATTCTCCATTCGATAATTGGTTAAGAGGTGATAACGGTGCACTGACCGCTCAACAATTACATGGCTACCAACTATTTAAAGAGAATAAATGTGCAACTTGCCATGGGGGAATTATTCTCGGCGGTCGCTCTTTCGAACCTCTAGGCTTGAAGAAAGATTATGAATTCGGTGAAATAACTGCACAAGATATTGGCCGTATGAATGTGACTTCCGATGAACGCGATAAGCTACGTCAGAAAGTCCCAACACTGCGTAATGTCGAGCTAACCGCACCTTATTTCCACCGTGGTGATGTGGCAACCTTAGACGAAGCCGTTAAACTGATGCTGCGTTATCAAGTGGGTAAAGAACTCCCACAAAAAGATGTCGATGATATTGTGGCCTTCTTGAAAAGTTTAACGGGTGTGTATACACCTTATGTACAACAAGGCGAAAAAACACCCTAAGCTACAATAACAATTAATAGAAACCAATAGCACCAACCCTATAACTGGATGGTGCTATTTTTTACTCGGCGTTTTCCTTGTAATACACTGTTTTTGCTAAAACAGGCTGTGTGATTTGTTGCTGATAGCCAGCAAGCGTCTCTTTGGTCAATTTCGCTACTGCAATATAAAAAGCACTGTCTGCTGTATCCGCTAAAGTATCCAAAAAATGTTCAGACCAAGGTAAAAGATGCCACGCGAGTAGCTCTTCAAGATCGTCTCGCCTATTTTGCTCTGCTAACCAAGCCGCTAACATCAAGACCAAGCCAATATGGTCTTCAGGCTCTTTTTGGGTCGTCACAGGTTCAATGCCTTTTGTACGCATCCATTGACGAAGCTCAACAGTTGAATCACCGAAAATAATATTTTCTTTATCTAACCAAACTGAGCCCCAAGGGGGAGCTGGTAAAGCATAAGGCCCGATAAATAAACGCTGCCAGGCTTCGTTCAAGGGTTCTTCATCGTGAATACTGGACTGAAAAAATTGACTTATGGTAGTTAAAGACGGTAAGTCAAATGGCCATTCTTCATGCCATGTCGGTTCCTGCAAAATAGCAACAATATCCGTATTATTTTCACTATCTGGGGCGAAATAAAATAAAGAACCGAGAACGCGTCCAGTAATTGCTACCTGTTCAAGAAATCGCGTGTCTTGCATATTCATTGTCTCTGCGGTGGTCAGCGTAGGGACCCCCCTACGCTGAAAAGTTTACTATTAAGCAACAGCCATACCGACTGTCATATGTAAACCATAGAATAGTCCACGTCCAATCAATTCACCAAACAACACCAATAATGTGCCGATCAACAAACTTACCGCAGAAGGTTGACTTTGACGGAAAATTGGCAAGATCCACAATAACAAGCCAAGGCTTGTAGCCACTAAACGGATCATTTGCAATAAGCCGTAGTCAGGGACTAAATCACTCGCTTTTTGTACTGAGCTAGCGATTAGCGCTATTTCACCACTTTGTAGTAACACCGATGCGATAGTCACAATATAGGCAATAATACTGATTGCCGCTAACTTACCGCTATGAAGGGGAAATTTAGCGATTCGCAGTAACAATGTCCCTAAGATAGGCCCCACCACAAACACCGTCATAAAGAAGCCGATAGTGGTATGTGGCGTGTCCCATGTCGGTACAGTACTAATCATATAGACGCGAGTCATAGCCCAGACAAAGACTAACCCCATTAGCATTGTAAGGATCAACCAAATTTTACCTAACCCCTCAGGCATTTTCTTCAGCGCAGATAGCAGCCACCAAAGCCCCCCGAGGGCAAAAAAGATTGAACCAAACAGCACTTCATTACTTAATGAAGATGCAAATACACGGTTCATCGAGTTAAAGGCCCGTAATGGTGACCCCATATGCATCATAGAGGCTAAGAAGCCTAGCCCCATTAGCACCCATAGCACTAGCATGGCATTAACAATGCGCTGTTTTTGCTGTTTATCATCAGTCGATAGCCATGCAAGTCCGGTCACAATCGCACCACCTGCTATACTTTGGCCTAAAACGGTGAATAAAATCAGCGGCCATTCATGTAATCCGTTGCCCATCTTAGACCTCCCGTGGATTGGCTAAATGACCCGTCGTATCATTGACAGGGCGACTATTGGCGTTAGGTTTAATCACAATATTTGGCTTGGTATAATGCGCTTCAGGTAATGGCGCTATCTCAGCCAAATTGCCGTGAGTTTTACGTAACTCGTCAATAGGACCAAAATCGAGGGCTCGCAGTGGGCAAGATTCTGCACAAATCGGTTTTTTCCCTTCTGCCACTCGCTCATAACAGCCATCACATTTTGTCATATGACCTTTTTCCGCATTAAACTGCGGTGCACCATATGGACAAGCCATATGGCAATAACGGCAGCCAATACAGACACTTTCATCTACGACCACAAAGCCGTCTTCACGTTTATGCATCGCACCACTCGGGCACACCTTGACACACGCAGGGTCTTCACAGTGGTTGCAGGAGATTGACAGGTAGTAACTAAAGACGTTTTGATGCCATACACCGTTATCTTCTTGCCAATCTCCCCCTGTGTACTCGTAAATACGTCGAAAATTCACTTCAGGAGATAAATTTTTGTAATCTTTACAGGCTAATTCGCATGTTTTACACCCCGTACAACGGGCTGAGTCAATATAAAAACCATATTGGGTTGTCATGATTTATCTCCTCCCTATACCCTAGCCACTTCAACAAGATTACTGTGCTGAGGGTTACCCTTTGCCAGCGGTGACGGACGCTGCGTGGTCAATACGTTAAGGCTCCCACCGTGGTCTATCTTGTTTTCATCTGGTGCATACCAAGCCCCTTCCCCCATCGCAACCACCCCCGGTATAATCCTTGGTGTTACTTTGGCATTGATATGAACCTCACCCCTATCATTAAAAATACGCACCATATCGCCATTTTTGATGTTGCGACGTTTTGCATCAATCGGGTTAATCCACATCTCTTGTAAACAAGCTGCCTTAAGCACATCGACGTTGCCATAAGTTGAGTGAACTCGTGATTTATAGTGAAAACCACTAAGTTGCAAAGGATACTTATCCGTAAGTTTGTCATCATGGCTTTCAAAGCCAGGAGAATACATTGGGAGAGGAGAAATCAGGTCGCCTTCATCCAATGTCCATGTCTTCGCGATATCCGCTAAGCGTGATGAATAGATCTCAATTTTGCCCGATGGCGTATTTAGTGGGTTAGCAATAGGGTCTTGTCGGAAGGCTTGGTGTGCCACCACATGTCCCTGCGGATTCATTTTTTTGTAGATCCCTTGCTGCTGGAAGGTCTCAAAATCAGGGAGTTCTGGCAGTTTTTCTCTTGAAATTTCATATAAATGGCGTAACCACTCTTCTTGTGTTCGCCCTTCGGTAAATTTCTCTTCCACCCCCATACGACGTGCAATTTGCGTACACATTTCGTACACAGTTTTACTTTCAAAGCGAGGTTCAATTGCCTGACTGGCAAAAATGACATAGCCCATATTACTGGCAGCACCATCTAAACAAAAATCCATTTGTTCCGAGGCCGTACAGTCTGGCAGGACTAAGTCTGCATATTTTGCCGAAGCCGTCATATGATTATCAATCACAACAATCATTTCACACTTTTTATCATCCTGAAGAATTTCATGTGTTTTATTAATATCTGAGTGTTGATTGATTAAACTGTTACTCGCGTAGTTCCAAATAAATTTAATTGGCACATCTAGTTTGTCTTTACCCCGAACACCATCGCGAGTTGCGGTCATTTCAGGGCCGCGTTCAATAGCATCTGTCCATAAGAATACAGAGATACTGGTTTTAACTGGGTTTTCAAGGGTTGGCATGCGTTCAAATGGAATATCGTAATTCCCTTCGCGGGCCCCTGTATTCCCCCCGCTAATTCCCACATTGCCAGTCAAAATCGGCAACATCGCAATAGCTCTCGCTGTCTGCTCACCATTTGAATGGCGCTGAGGCCCCCAACCTTGGCTAATATAAGCTGGTTTTGCTGAACCGATTTCACGCGCGAGTTTAATGATTTTATCAGCCGGAATACCGGTGATTTGCGCAGCCCATTGTGGTGTTTTTTCTACACCATCATCCCCTTGACCTAAAATATACGCTTTATAGTGGCCATTTTTCGGCGCATCCGCAGGGAGGGTTTTCTCATCATACCCAACGCAGTATTTATCTAAGAAAGGTTGGTCAACCATGTCTTCTGTGATTAACACATGAGCAAGCCCCGCGACCAATGCAGCATCAGTACCAGGTCGGATCGGTATCCATTCATCTTCGCGCCCTGCTGCCGTATCAGTATAGCGAGGGTCAATAACAATCATGCGTGCATTCGAACGCTCACGCGCTTGCTCTAATTGATAAGTAATACCACCACCGCTCATTCGCGTTTCAGCTGGGTTATTACCAAATAGCACCACTAACTTAGAGTTTTCGATATCAGAAACACTGTTTCCTGCCCCACTGCCATAGGTATAAGGCATCGCACAGCTAATTTGTGCCGTACTGTATGTGCCATAGTGGTTTAAATAACCACCTGTACAATTCATTAGGCGTGCAATAGGTGAGTTGGCCGGCGGCCACGAACGAGCAACCGTCCCCCCTAGAGTCCCCGTACCATAGTTCAAATAGACCGCTTCATTACCGTAATCGGCAATGATACGTTTTAGATTGTCACTGATTAAATCGTAGGCCTCTTCCCAACTAATTTGCTTAAACTTCCCCTCACCTCGCGCACCAACACGCAACATTGGGTATTTCAAGCGGTCAGGGTTATACACACGGCGGCGCATAGAGCGACCACGTAAACACGCTTTTACCTGATGTTTGTCTCCGTAAACATCATCGCCTGTGTTGTCGGTTTCGACATACTTAATTTCACCGTCGACCACATGCATCCGTAACGGGCAACGGCTACCACAGTTAACCGTACATGCGCTCCAAACAATTTTTTCCTTGGGTGTCATTGTTTGTGATGCAGTTTCATTCGTATTCGCGGCACTGCAAAAGGGTAAACTTAATGCACCACTGGCAAGCGCTAGCCCACCTGCAGTACCTGTTTGCATTAATTTCCTACGGCTGATTTCCGATTGGAGCAACCTATCAGATAATGCTTTATCCATATCTGCCTCACTTAACATTGCTTCTTAAAGTTTAAATAGCTTTATTAAAATTTTTTTGTATTTAGCTAAGTTATGTAATTTCAATGGTTATTCTATAGACAGGTCAGAATGGAGCCTTGTGCGCGATCAATAATCCATTACAAAATGTAAGGTTTATTGACACAAAAAATAACTAAAGTTAAATTTATAAAGTTAATCCACTTTCTGTTAAAAAGTTAATTTAATATCGATTAATCTATTACCTTTATTAAGAAGTATTAGTTAATATGCCTAACTATACATTTAATTTAAGTCAATTGATTTTATTTTAGATAACTATTAGAATAAAAAAATATAAGAACCATCCTCAATATTAAATTTTATTTCATTGTGCAAATGAACAAATGATTTAACAATTGAATATATAATAAACATTGCCATCTTCACATTATTCCAGCGTTATTCCCCTACTATTAAGATTCTCTATAACTAATTAACCCAATCGTGTAAGTAATCACACTCCCGAAACCCATTAAATAACCCTAGTTTAAATAATGTTATTAGTAGGATTTGAAAAATGAAAATAAATATATTATTGGATTTAAAAAACAATTTAGGGGAAGGCCCTATATGGGATGTAGAACAACAACGTTTATATTGGATTGATAGCTTAGATGGACGAGTATTTTCATGTACAGAAAAAGGAACTGAAATTAAATGTTGGGATGTTAGGCAAAAAATAGGCTCAATGGCTTTATGCAAAGACGGTCATTCGGCTATAGTCGCCCTAGAAAAAGGAATATATATTCTTGACTTTATAACAGGTGAAACTCATCTTCTGCACGCACCTGAAAGTGACAAACCTAACAATAGGTTTAATGATGGAAAAGTCGATAGACAAGGACGCTTTGTTGTCGGCTCTATGGACATGCAAGAAGATAACCCATCAGGGGCGTTATATCGATTAAATACAGACCACTCACTCCATAAAATAGAACAAAACATTATTGTTTCTAATGCACCTTGTTGGTCACCAAACGGTGATATTTTTTATTTTGCTGATACATGGACAGGGGAAATATGGAAATATGATTATGACGTATCGACAGGTAATATTAATAATCGCCAGACATTCTGCAAAGTCGATACATCAACAGGAGGCGCTGCAGATGGAGCAACTGTTGACAGTGAAGGCTACCTTTGGAATGCACTCGTTTATGCAGGGAAAATCGTGAGATATAACCCCGACGGCGATATTGACAGAATTATCGAAATGCCAGTTAAAAAGGTCACCAGCGTCGCTTTTGGCGGCGAAAATTTAGATATTTTATATGTTACTTCAATGGCAAGGCCACCATTACCTCGCTTCCCTGAAGATGGTCAATTAAGAGGAAGCGTATTCTCAATACATAATCTTGGTGTAAAGGGTATAGCTGAAAAAAGATTTGGTGGGTAGATAAACAATTTGCTAATCAAAATTTAATATCAATTAACCTCAAATTATTATACTTATAAAAGAGCTATAATTATGATTAAAAATAATGTTTCAAATAATAAAATATCCTTTAAGAATATACATCGCTATTCATGGGTTTCATTATTCATATGTTGGCTTATTTGGTTATTGAATGCTTATGATAGAGAAATGATTTTAAGGTTAGGTCCGGTTATTTCTCAAGAGTTTAATTTAAGCCCTGAAGAGTGGGGTAATATTGTTGCTATTATCATGATAGCTCTCGCTATTCTTGACATACCAGGTTCTGTATTAAGTGACCGATATGGCTCCGGTTGGAAACGAGCTCGTTTTCAAGTTCCTTTAGTTTTAGGTTATACCGCAATTTCATTTGTTTCAGGTTTTAAAGCAATTAGCCATAACTTAACCTATTTTATTCTATTGCGTTTTGGGGTTAATTTAGGTGCAGGCTGGGGTGAACCTGTTGGCGTCAGTAATACTGCTGAATGGTGGCCTAAAGAAAAAAGAGGGTTTGCTCTCGGTGTACACCATACGGGCTATCCTATTGGGGCTTTATTAAGTGGCGTTGTCGCAAGCTTTATTATTTCTGAATTTGGCGAAGCAAATTGGCGCTATAGTTTCTTTATTCCATTAATCGTCGCACTGCCTATTATGATTTTTTGGGCAAAATATTCTACCGCTGCAAGGATTTCAATATTATATCAACATATTGAAAAGTCAGGGATGACAAAACCTGCTGAGAATAGCAGTACTCAAGTTCAAAAAGGTGAAGGGTTAAAAATTTTCCTGAAAACACTAAAAAATAGAAATATTGCCTTAACCGCCGGGAATACCCTATTAACTCAAATCGTCTATATGGGGATAAGCATGGTATTACCTTCTTATCTATATCATGTTTCGGGGTTATCTTTAGCGGCTTCTGCGGGTTTGAGTATTATTTTTACATTGACGGGCGTGGTTGGGCAAATTGTTTGGCCATGGTTATCGGATATCTTAGGCAGAAAAAGAACATTGATCATCTGTGGTTTATGGATGAGTATCGGGATTGCTTTATTTTACTTCGCAACCTCAATGCCAAAAATCATCGCAATACAACTGTTTTTTGGCTTAGTCGCTAACGCTGTTTGGCCTATTTACTATGCCATGGCATCAGATAATGCAAATGACCAGTCCATATCCACAGCAAATGGTATTATTACCACATCAATGTTTATTGGCGGTGCGTTATCACCGTTATTAATGGGCTGGTTAATCAATTTAGGTGGGGGTTGGAATAGTTCTTTAGGCTATATTTATACCTTCTTTGCGATGGCTGCATGCGCATTATTAGGCGTTATATTACAACTCTTTACGACCCATGCACCATTAAATAACAACCATCAAACCCCAGTAGCAAGTTAACGCTTCATTTTTGACAATAGTAAGTATAGAACCACTTTGTATATAAGTGGTTTTGTACTTAAACGACATTAAGTTATTTCTTCAATCAGTTTTAACTATACGTGAAACGCTTTTTTAGTGGCGTCTAAATAAGGTGCCATTTTAATTTTATTCCCCCTCTTCTCTCACCCCCCATTCTTTCACCTTTTCTAACACGACCAGCTTAGTCTGCACTTTACTCTGCGTATGTCAGCTTGGGTTTCTTATATGAAACAAAACATCACCATAACCTAGACACACCCCACATTTTGAAACGATTATTTTACATAAAACCAACATTTGATTGACTAATAATCGTCCATACAATTAATCTGGTTTTAAATAATAAACAATGTTTTATATATGAAACAAAATGTTACCCACATTTAAAAGGAGAAAACAATGAGCTGGATTGCGGTATGTGATGTATCACAGGTTCAAGAAGAATTTCCTTTTTCCGCCAAAGTTGATAATGCCGAGATTGGGATCTTCTTGGTTGAGGACCAATATTACGCCTTGGAAGATGTTTGCCCGCATGCTTATGCCCTTTTAAGTCAAGGTTTTGTAGAAGATGGAAAAGTTGAATGCCCACTACATGAAGCCATTTTCGATATCAAAACCGGAAAATGTTTACGTGAACCAGGAGGTCGTGACTTAAAAACCTACCAAACGCGAGTTCACGAAAACCAAATCGAAATCAGTTTAATTGAGGAGTAGAAATGGAACCCATTCAGAATTTTAATCCTTATTTACCTGCAAATAACCAAATCATTCCTGCCCGTGAAGGGGGTAAAGGCAGTATTCAAGCACCGGGAAGTGCCCCCAATATTGTTTGGCAAACCCGTTCACGTATACCTGATGAATATGAGACCACTCTAATTTCGGCACTTGAGACTCTATTTGCAGCAGGCACTGAAACCCTTGATGAATTAGTTAGCGCATTAAACCAGCTGCAAATATATGACCGACAAGGTCACCTTTGGTCTTCCAGCAGTTTCCGAGAATTTCTTCTCGTCAATGGTTATTAACACCTTGGCATTACTCAGAAAATATAATTAAAACGCCTTTGATAAACGGAAGCAAATCATGACAACCAATACACAACTTCAAAACTCTCAAGAATATTTAGATGTTGGGTTACGTGGACAATGGTATCCCGTATTATCCAGTTGGGAAGTAAGCAGTAACCCTATTGGCATCACTCGGCTCGAAGAACAAATCGTTTTATGGCGAGATGATAAAGGCCAACTTCACGCACTTGAAGATAGATGCCCACATCGTGGCGCTCGATTATCAATGGGGTGGAACCTAGGTGAACGCATTGCTTGCTGGTACCACGGCGTCGAAGTCGGTGGCGACGGTGTCGTTAAAGATGTTCCAGCGGTCAGCCAATGTCCGCTTGAAGGGCAAAAATGCTTAAAGACCTATCCAGTTCAAGAAATTCATGGGGCTATTTTTCTCTACTTTGCTGTCATTGAAGGTGAAACCCCACCCGCTCTTGAGTTCCCTGAAGAATTAGCGGATGACGAAAATCACAGTCATTTCCTATGTACTGCCTCATGGAAATGCAATTACCAGTATGCGTTAGAAAACGTAATGGACCCCATGCACGGAACCTACCTCCATTCATCATCACATTCAATGGCTGAAGGAGACAAACAGTCAGAGATGATCCTTGAAGCGACAAAAAATGGTTTCATTTTCCGTAAAAATGACCAAATTGGCGTCAACTTCGATTGGGTCGAATTTGCGAGCACAGGCGCAAATTGGATGCGCTTATCCATTCCTTATCAAAAACGTTTTGGGCCGGGTGGGCATTTTTGGATTATCGGTATGGTCGTTCCTGAAGACCGTGATCATACTCGGGTCTTCTTCTGGCGCATCCGCAAAGTCAAAGATTGGCAACGTGATTTATGGCGCTTTATGTACCGCAATCGTCTAGAAGGGTTGCACTGGGATGTCTTAGAACAAGACCGCATTATTTTAGAAAACCTTGCGCCTAACGCACGTAATAAAGAATTCCTCTACCAACATGATGTGGGGCTATCGCGCCTACGCCGGATAATGCAGCGTGAAGCGAAAAAACAATTTGACCTAATAAACAGCAAGGTAGCTGAAAATGCGTGACTTATTAGTGGGCAAACGGATTGTTATCACTGGGGCAGCCAGAGGGCTTGGCTTTAGTTTTGCCCAAGCCGCAGCACAGCAAGGGGCTCATGTTGTCTTATGTGACATCCTAGAACAACGATTACAAGAAAGCGTTGAAACACTCCGTAACCAAGGCCTTGATGCACAAGGTGTTCAGCTTGACCTTGCTTCCCCTGATTCAATAGCGCATGCATTCGATATCATCGGTCAGCAAGGGGTTATTGATGGTTTGATCAATAACGCAGCTCTTGCAACAGGTGTAGGCGGCAAGTTACTGGATGAGTATGACATAGCACTGTGGGATAACGTCATGACCGTCAATGTCAGAGGAACATGGCTAGTCACAAAAGCGGCTTTGCCATTTTTAAAACTCAGTGGCCATGGAAAAATCGTCAATATTGCCTCCGATACTGCACTGTGGGGTGCACCAAAGCTAATGGCTTATGTCGCCAGTAAAGGGGCCATTATCAGTATGACTCGTTCAATGGCTCGCGAACTTGGTACTCACCGCATTTGTGTGAATGCTATTGCACCGGGGCTTACCAAAGTTGAAGCAACAGAATATGTCCCTGCTGAGCGCCACCAGCTTTATGAAAATGGCCGAGCACTACAAGGTGAACAAATCCCTGAAGACGTAACAGGCACCGCGTTGTATCTACTTTCAGCAATGGCTAATTTTGTCACAGGGCAATTAATTCCCGTTAATGGTGGCTTTGTTTTTAATTAACTAACCAAGTTGGCTAAGGGGTTAAGGCAATGAGTTCAACATGCAAATATTTAATACCGGGTTTGGAAAAAGGGTTACAACTTCTTCTTCTCCTCGCTCAGCAACATCGTGAGTTAACTTTTGCTGAAATCTTGCGCTTAGTCGATATGCCAAAGGCTACGGCATATCGGGCTATCCAAACATTGGTGCATTTGGATTTTCTCGTCCAACACCCACGCACAGGGGCCTTTTCTCTGGGGCGAAAAGTATTAAGCCTTGGTCTTGGTTATATTGCATCGTTAGATTTAACTCAATTAGGTCAACCCATTATCGAACAATTGAGAGACCGTAGCCAATGTAACAGCCATTTAGTTATCCGCGATGGCACAGATATTATTTATATCGCTCGGGTTAGTGGTGCCGAATCAAAAATTAACCACGTCAGTGTCGGAACACGTTTATCCGCGCATCGTACCTCACTTGGGCGCATGCTACTTAGTGGGCTGAACCGTGCGGAATTTGATGCACTCTACCCTCACGATGAGTTACCCGACAATGCAGGCAGTAAACACGAATTCTGGCAAATGATCCAAGCCGACAAATTGCGTGGCTACGTGATCGGCGAATCATTTTATCGTCGGGGGATTTCATCCATTGTTTACCCCGTCTACAACCAAGCTAATGGCGTAGAGGCGGTGATTAGCATCATGGTACCGATGAATAGTATTCCGGCACAGGAACGCCAGCGATTACAAAATGAAGTGAGTTATGCCGCGCAAAGATTGACTGAATTTATTGGTGGTATGAACCAAGCAAAAGCCGTTTAGCGTTAAGCAATTATCTACCCTACATTTTTAGGTTTATTGCCATAAGCCTCAGACTCCTTTTGCCCAAAAGGTGCCTTTGGCAATAACACCAATCTACAGAGGATTTTGCTATGTCAGTGATTGGAATAGAAAAATTAGAATTTGGTGTCGAAGACATCCCTAACTGCCAAAAATTTTTACATGATTTTGGCCTACAGGTTACCGCGGTCAACCCGTCATTATTTTCGACGCTCTCTGGGGCAAAAATACAACTTTTTGACCATCAAGACCCTACACTTCCCCCTGCTTTTGAAAAAGGCTCAACCCTGCGTCGAATAACTTGGGGGACGGAAAATGCCACTGAACTCAATAAAATCATCGAAAACATTCAGGGTTGTGATGGTTTCAAACTTACTGGAGATGGCGCCGAATGCCGTGACCCGAATGGTATGACAGTGGCTTTTACCGTCACTCAGCAACAGAGCGTCGAAATAGAAATCTCACCAATCAACCAATGGGGGGATATTCGCCGTATTGATCAACCTAGCCCTGTTTACGAAAAAGCAACGCCAATTAATGTGGGCCATGTGGTATTTTTTGTCGACGACTTACCGTCCACAGAAGCCTTTTATTGCCAAAAGCTGGGTTTTCAAGTCTCTGACCGTTATATCGACCGTGCTGTCTTTTTACGTGCTCAAGTTAATGGTTGTCATCACAATTTATTCCTACTCAAATTACCACACCGTGGCAGCGGCCTTAATCATGTTGCCTTTACCGTACGTGATATCCATGAAGTCATTGGCGGTGGCTTAGCAATGAACCGGCAGCAATGGAGCACCTTTATTGGTCCTGGTCGCCACCCGATTTCATCGGCTTATTTTTGGTACGTTAACAGCCCGACCGGTGGCGCCTTTGAATATTACACCAATGACGATTTCTTGACGGATAAATGGCAGCCTCGCGAACTGGAACATTCACTGGTTTCATTCACCGAGTGGGCGGTGGAAGGCGGTCTAGATTATGAAACCCGTCGTCAAGTCAAACCGGTAAAGGAGTAACCCTATGAATTCCTTAATCCAAGGTGGTATTGTCATTATTGGCGGTGGGCAAGCAGGTGGCTGGGCGGCAAAAACCTTACGAGATGAAGGTTACCAAGGCCAAATTTCTGTTATCAGCGATGAAGATCATGACTTTTATGAACGCCCACCGCTATCAAAGGCCGCACTCACACTAGAAAGCTTTGCGCTGTCGCGGTTATTTAGTGAAGAAGCCACCCAAGCCTTACATTTGCAATGGTTTCGCCCAGTGCGAGCCACTAAGATTGATACAAAAACAAAATATGTTCACCTCAATGATGGTCGTATTGTAACGTTTGAAAAACTGTTACTCGCCACAGGTGGACGCCCCCGTTACCTCTCCAATGATTGGCAAAAACACCCACAAGTTTTCGCATTACGCTCATGGAACGATGCACAACAACTACGCTCAGCACTCCTTGAGTCAAAGAAAATTGCCATCATTGGCGGCGGGTGGATTGGCTTGGAGGTCGCTGCCTCTGCACGTCAAATGGGAATAGATGTCACAATTTTTGAGCGTCAAAGCCGCCTATGCGAACGCAGCGTTCCACAAAATGTCTCTGAAGCATTGGCACAGCGCCATACCCGAGCTGGCGTACATATCATTACGGATTGTGGTGACATTAAGCTTGGGGAGTCAGTGACTCGCTTACAAATCACTTGCCAGAAGCAACCATGGCAAACATTCGACCTAGCCGTAATGGGGATTGGGGTTGAATTAAACCTTGAACTCGCCAAACAGGCTGGGCTTGATATCACCCATGGTATTGTTATCAATGACCAAGGGCAAACCTCACACCCTGATATTTACGCTGCTGGCGACGTGGCTTGTCATCCAACACTTTCTTTATGTCTGCAATCTTGGGCTTACGCACAAAACCAAGCCATCACGACGGCAAAAGCCATGTTAAACCCGCAATCAGAAGGGTTTGATGAGCCAGCTTGGCTATGGTCGGATCAATACCAAGATAATATTCAAATATTGGGCATACCAACTTCGCAAGCGCAACAACACATCCAGCGCTATACACCAAACTCAGAGGTCCATTTTTCCCTGAATGACACTAATGAATTGGTGCAAATGATTGCTTTCAATGATGCACGCGCTATCAAGCTAGGTAAGCGTTGGATGCAAAGTCACCGCAAACTGGATCCTTCTGAACTTGCTGATCCAACATTTTCACTGATGTCACTGAAATAGTGTACAGCAAGGAGAAATAACATGGCTAATCAAAGCATTACCTTACAAGCCAAGGAACATGACCAACAAGCCCAAGACATCCCTGAAAAAATTAATTGGTTAATCCCAATTGGCTTATTTTCCTGTGTATTGCTCGCTTTCTTCGACAAAATCAGTATTGCAGCTCTATTTTCAGATGAAAAGTTTCAGCAGGCACTTGGCATTGACTTTGATCCAACACGTTTAGGTCTGCTGATGAGCGCATTTTTATTTGCTTATGGCGTTTCCTCAATGTTACTTAGTGGAATTGGCGACCGATTCCACCCAACCAAAATGCTACTGTTTATGATTAGCAGTTGGTGCTTCTTAATGATTTTCATGGGGTTTACCCATCATTACGGCACGATGGTTTTTCTGAGGATCTTGCTCGGTATTGCTGAAGGCCCCCTACTAGCCATTGCTTACGCCATTGTACGCCGCACATTTCCACCTAAGATGCAGGCTCGCGCCACTATGATGTGGTTACTTGGAACTCCAATTGGAGCGGCTCTAGGCTTCCCTATCGCCCTATATCTTCTGAATAATTTTGGCTGGCAAAGTACCTTCTTTGTGATGGCGGCCTTTACCGTACCCGTTTGGTGGCTAGTCGTGATTGGTATCCGTCACCCTAACTTAGTAAATCGTCAGGCTCAAACCAAAAACTCAGCGGGTGAAAAACGATCAGTCGAACAGCTCGCGACCATACAAGCCCATAAAAAACGCTTATTCAAAAACAGCCATTTTTGGATTATCTGCCTGTTTAACATCGCTTTTCTTGTTTATCTTTGGGGGATGAATGGCTGGTTACCAAGCTATTTAATTAAAGGGAAATCAATCCACTTAGAGCATGCAGGGGTCTTATCCTCTCTCCCCTTTATCGCCATGTTGTTTGGCGAAGGAATAGGCGCATGGTTGTCTGACCGCTATGACCGTAGAGCTTTAGTGTGTTTTGTATCTCTCTTAGGTGCGGTATTGGGCTTAGCTGGAGTGCTATTCCTCACTGATACCTACAGCATCATCCTCATGATGGCATTTAGCATGTTTATGTGGGGAGCAGGAGCTCCCAATATCTTCGCTCTACTCGCTAAAGTCACACAAAAACAAGTCAGTGCATTGGCCGGTGGCATATTCAATGGCCTAGGAAACCTCGCTGGCGCGGCTGCACCTCTGCTGATGGGGGTGCTGATCACCGCCACTCACACTATGGATAGCGGGCTGTTATTTATCGTAATTATTGGTTTAGTCGGCAGCCTACTACTTCTGCCTCTACTGAAAAAATACTAATCACTCTGTGTAGGAGATAACGCTATGTCACAACCTCAAATCAAACCCCAAGATATCCCAATGGCACAATGGATAGAATCACGAATTGCTCGCCTTGAAGGCCGTAAATATGACTGGAACGCCTTGAAATTCCAAGCTGATTACGACCCTAAATATCGTCGTGCCCAAATGCGCTACATCGGTACTGGTGCAACAGGTGTTGCTAATGACGTGAATACCGTCCCCGCAGAGAACTTCACTTTCTCCACCATGGTATTACCCGCCAAATGTGAAGGCCCCTTACATTTACATCCTGATGTTGAAGAAGTGTTTTTCATGCTGAAGGGCACTATTACGCTATTTGTTCGTGATGGTGACGAAGAGTATGAAACGGTTCTCAAAGAACGTGACCTAATTTCTGTTCCAGCGGGGATTTACCGTGGTCTATTTAATCATGGAGAGGAAGAGGCATTAATGTGCGTGATGATTGGCACACAAAAGCCAGCAATCCCGACTTACCCAGAAGACCACCCGTTATCTAAAGTGAAACGTAACTAACCGGAGTTATCAGTGATGAATTTGCCAATCGAAAAACTTCCTGCACAACAACTGGCTGATTTTGGCCAATACCGCCTTAATTGGCGCTGTTCAGGTCATGGGCATGCCGTCGTTTTATTGCACGGGATCAGCTCTGGCTCGGCCTCATGGGTAAGCCAACTGGCTTCTTCATCACTGACCGACCACTATCGACTGTATAGCTGGGATGCTCCCGGCTATTCGGGCAGCTCAATGCTCAACACAGCGAAACCAACTGCTGTTGACTATGCTACAGCATTAAAAGCTTTTTTAGATAGCCTAAAAATACAACAGGTCGTTTTAGTCGGGCATTCACTCGGAGCCTTGATAGCTAGCGCTTTTGCCGCACAATATTCTCAGCAAGTAAAAGGGTTATTTTTAGCTAATCCAGCTCAAGGCTATGCCTCTAAAAGCCCTGAACAGCAAGCTTCCGTGTATCAACAACGGCAGATGATTGTAACTAATTCAGGGTTACAAGCCTATGCTGAAAACCGAGCCGCCGCCCTACTATCACCCAATGCAACCCCAGAAAAAATCGATTGGGTGAAACAAAATATGGAAAAACTTAATCCCCAAGGCTTTCTTGCGGCAGCATGGATGTTAGCCCATGACGATATTAGTTTGTATTTAAAGGGTTATAACGGGCCAATCGAAATACTGGCAGGCGCTGATGACACCATTACGCCACCACAACAAGTACAGCAGCTCGCGATACAACAAGAGTGCCCTTTTTGGTTGATTAAACAAGCGGGACATGCCAGTTACCTTGATACCCCCACACAGTTTAATCACCATTTGAAACAATTTTTAGAGACGGTATACAACCCAGTCGAATAAAGGAATCCTTATGAATTTACAGTTAAATAACCGTATTGCTGTCGTGACTGGAGGGAGCTCTGGTATTGGTTTTGCAACAGTCAAACTGTTACTCGACGAAGGTTGTAAAGTTGCTTTTTGTGGTCGAGATACTGAAAAACTACAACACGCTCTCAATACATTACGGTCTCTCTACCCTCAAGGGGAATTTATCGCACAGCGCTGTGATGTCCTCGATAAGGCACAAACAGAAAACTTCGCTCAACATGTTTATCAACACTATGGGCAAGTTGATCTTCTGATTAACAATGCGGGTCAAGGCTATGTTGCAAGCTATGCTGACACTCCTGAAGCCGCTTGGTTACATGAAGCACAATTAAAATTATTTGGTGTCATTAACCCAGTAAATGCTTTTTTACCTTTCTTAGAACAATCCAATATTGCGTCAATTACCTGTGTTAATTCGTTATTAGCGTTACAACCCGAGCCCCATATGGTCGCCACATCTGCTGCACGCGCTGCTCTGTTGAACATGACATTAAATTTATCGAAAACATTGCTACCCAAAGGGATACGCGTTAACTCAATTTTGCTCGGTATGGTCGAATCAGACCAATGGCGGCGTCGTTTCGAAAACCGGAGTGATAAAAGCTTGGATTGGCAGCAATGGATTGGCGATATCGCTAACAAGCGAGGGATCCCGATGCAACGTTTGGGGAAACCAGAAGAACCAGCCCGTGCCTTAGTTTTTTTAGCTTCACCGATGGCTTCGTTTACCTCCGGTGCCGCTTTAGATATTTCGGGTGGCTTTAGCCATCACATTTAAAGGGTTAATTATGAAAACATTAATGTTGATTGGTTATGGTGCAATGGCACAAGAAGTGATTGCTCGTTTACCTAGTGGAATAACCCTTCGCTGGGTTGTGGCTCGCCCTCATCACCATAACGCAATACAAGAACGCTTCAATGGCGCGGTGCTCCCTATTGATAGCCTTGATGACTTTAACGAACACCCCGATTTAGTGTTGGAGTGTGCTGGTCATCAAGCGGTACAGCAGTATGCGCCAACCATTTTACAAAGGGGCTGGACTCTTGCCATTATTTCCACTGGTGTACTGGCTGATGCCACTTTCGAAAACACACTAACCACATTAGCAAAGCGTCATCAAAGCCAACTAATTCCTCTCTCAGGCGCGGTTGCTGGGCTTGATGGTTTACGAGCAGCCAAAGAGGCGAACATTACCCACGTCATTTATCAGTCACGTAAAAGCCCTGCCAGTTGGCGCAATGGTGCTGCTGAGCGTTATATCGACTTATCGAGTGTCTCTGAAGCTACCGCCTTTTTTAGTGGTAGTGCGCGAGAAGCTGCCTTGAACTTCCCAGCCAATGCTAATGTTGCCGCTACCGTTGCACTGTATGGCATAGGTATGGATGCAACTCAGGTACAACTCATCGTTGATCCGGACACCACCAAAAATTCGCATCAAATTGATGTAAGAGGGGATTTCGGGCATTTTTCTATTGAGTTAAATGGCAACCCCCTACCTTCAAACCCAAAGACATCTATGCTTGCAGCCCTAAGTGCCGTTGAAATTTGCCGCCGTATTGCTGAGCAACAGGTAAGCTAATAGGAGCCTAATCATGAATAAAATGGATATTTTTGTGGGGGGAAAATGGCAACAAGGTCGTGGACCTGAAATGCAATCACGTTTTCCGGGTGATAACCATGTCGTTGCTACTCTCAACAGTGCCAGCCTTGAAGATGTCCAAGACGCCGTAAACGCGGCGGACAAAGCTTGGCGAGAACCTACCTGGCGCAATATGCCTGCGCATCAACGCGCGGCTATCTTATATAACGTCAGCGCATTGATTGATGAGCAGCGTGAAACCTTAACGCAATTACAAACTTTGGACAACGGGAAGCCGTGGGCTGAAGCGCGTGGTTTAGTCATGAGCGCAGCCGCCACCGCACGTTATTTTGCCGCCGTTTGTGAGGTTTCTGGAGGGGAGCTTCCACCTCGACGCCAACCAGACTTGATGACAATAAGCACTTACCAACCCATCGGAGTGATCGCCGCCATCACACCGTGGAACTCCCCCATTGCCAGCGATATGCAAAAAATTGCTCCGGCGCTTGCCGCAGGTAATGCGGTTATTTTAAAACCTGCGGAAGCCACGCCACTAATTTCATTAAAATTGGCAGAACTCTTTGAACAAGCAGGGTTACCAAGTGGCTTACTCAGCGTATTACCGGGAAAAGGCTCTATTGTGGGTGATGCATTGGTTCGCCACCCGTTAGTGCGAAAAATCTCTTTCACCGGGGGGACAAACACGGGTCGCCAACTGGCTCATATTGCGGCTGATAAACTGATCACGACCTCCCTCGAACTGGGTGGGAAATCCCCAACAATTGTGCTAGCAGATGCTGACCTAGACATTGCCGCTCATGGAGTCTGTTACGGTATTTTTAGTTCAATGGGACAAGCTTGTATCGCAGGTTCTCGCTTATTTGTTACCCGCGATATCTACCAACCTTTTATGGAAAAATTAACCCAATTAACCCAGAACTTGATTATTGGCGACCCAAGGCAAGAACGCATCCATGTGGGGCCTTTAATTTCAGCGGCTCACCGTGATAGCGTCAAAACCTACGTTGAACAAGCCGTCCAACAAGGCGGTCATATTCGCCTTGGCGGTACCGTTCCCACAGACCCCGCACTACAAAATGGCAATTATTTCTTACCGACCATTATTGAAGGCCTCAGTAATCAATCTAGTGTTTGCCAAGAAGAAATCTTCGGCCCCGTCTTAGTGGTGATCCCCTTTGATGATGAAGCCACATTGATCCAAGAAGCTAATGATTCCGTTTATGGGCTGGCTGCGGGGATTTGGACTCGCGACTATACTCGCGCCTTTAAACTGGCGGATGCCCTTGATGTAGGAACAGTTTGGGTCAATACCTACAAAGTTTTTTCCATCTCAACCCCATTTGGGGGCTTTAAAGAAAGTGGCATTGGCAGAGAAAAAGGCTTAGAAAGCCTAAAAGCCTATATGCAACAAAAAAGCCTTTTTTTGGCACTTAACCCACAACCAAACCGTTGGTGTGAATAGCTTATCCGTTAAAGGATTACGGCTGCATTTAGGAGAATACAATGTCTGAAATGATTACAGTTGGCGAAGCTATCGCCAGAACACTTGAACAATACCAAGTCACAACGGTTTACGGGGTTATTTCTATTCACAATTTACCTATTGCCGATGCGATTGGCCGTCGTGCTAAAATTGACTTTACCCCAAGCCGTGGAGAAGCCGGAGCAGTAACTATGGCCGATGCACACAGCCGTTTTAGTGGCTTAGGTGTCGCGCTAACGAGTACGGGGGCTGGAGCAGGAAATGCAGTGGGGTCAATGATTGAAGCTATGAATGCTTGTTCACCAATGCTCCACATTACTGGGCAGGTTGAAAAAGCCTATTTAGATATGGATGCAGGGTTTATTCATGAAACAGCGGATCAACTGGGTTTCTTGCGTTCAAGCTCTAAACAAGCATTCCGTGTACATACACCAGAACAAGCGGTGGCGACACTGCATAAAGCAATCCAAGTTGCGCAAACCGCCCCATGTGGCCCTGTTTCGATTGAAATCCCCATTGATATTCAAAGTGCTCAAGTGCCATTGTCCTTATTAAGTGCCCCGCTTTCTGTGCCAACTTTGCCCGCAATTTGCTCATCACAGATAGAAGCCATTTGGGACAAACTTCAGCATGCACAGCGCCCATTATTGTGGGTCGGTGGCGGTGCATTGCAGGCGGTAGAAGCCGTTAAACGCTTGGCTAATCAAGGTGTCGCCGTAATCAGCAGCACCCATGGAAGAGGTATTTTATCGGATGATCACCCGTTCAGCCTGCGTGCTTTTCATAATGCGGACTCAATTGATACATTAATGCGTGAATGTGATTTGACGCTGGTCGCGGGCTCCCGGTTACGCAGTAATGAGACTAAAACTTGGTCATTACCATTACCTCACCCCATCATCCAAATTGATATTAACCCGTTAGCGGCAAACCGCAATTACTTAGCCGACCTCAATATCACAGGGGATTGTAAAGGCCTGCTTAATGCGCTTGCCGATAAAATTGAGCAAGCTAACCGCCCAGTTTCTTCTGCATGGAAACAGCAAATACAACAAGCCGTTCAGTTGGCAGAACAGCAATTAAGGGCACAATGCGGGCCATACAGTGAACTCAGTGATGCTGTCGAGCAAGCCTTACCCGAACATGGTATTTTTGTGCGGGACATTACTGTATCAGGCAGCTTATGGGGCAGCCGTTTATTAAAAGCTACACAGCCGATGCACAATATTCATTCCTTAGCGGGTGCCATTGGCTTAGGCCTTGCGATGGCCATTGGTAGTGCGAAAGCCAACCCAAATACCGCAGTGATTGGCTTAGTTGGGGATGGCGGCTTGATGTTAGGGGTCGGTGAGCTTGCGACTATGGCTCAAGAACAACTACCGATTGTGTTGATAATCATGAATGACCAAGGTTATGGTGTCATGCGTGGTATTCAGGAAAAATATTTCTCAGGTCGCCAATATTATAATGAGTTATTAACACCATCATTTAGCCAACTAGCACAATCGATGGGGATCACCGCCCTAACGGTAGATAAACCCAGCGAATTCCAACCTATACTTCATCAAGCTGTTGCTTTAAAGCGGCCAGTTGTCGTTGAAGTATTAATGAATCATATCGGTAAAATGAATTTCTCGGGCCCCCCGCAGAAAAAACTATTTTAACCTCTAACTTCTTATCGAGCGCGGCACTCCGTCGCGCTTTACAAATCCATTAAACAAAAAACTCTCCTATGTCTGATACAAATTACTTTCCTAGCTGATTCACCACATTTTGCTCAATATGGCAAAAAATCCGCTCCTGACAACAGGTTAGTATTTGTTAGGTTATTATGTATTTTACATTGAGAGTGGATAGTGGAAATTATATTTAAATAGAAGTTAGGGCATCACCATTTTTTTCCTTATAATACAAAGCATCGTTTCTAAATTTTATTGTTCTATTCACGAATTAACCCAATAATGATTTGCCCGCTCAAAAAAGCAAACAACCTTGAGAAAGACTGGCTGTAATATTCTTATAGTTTAAACTAGGCTTTTCCAAATGATGCCAGGAGACAATAATGAGTAAAGAGCAAGTAAACAGCAGCTTGTTCAATGATGATCCTGTATTACACGCAACATGGCTATATTATCAGGAAGGCAAAAGCCAGACTGAAGTCGCTGCCCTAATGGGCCTTTCGCGTGTCACCGTCGTCAAATATCTACAAACTGCTAGAGAAAATGGTTTAGTTCAGATCAATTTAGATACCAATGTCTTTGGCTCAATTGATGCCGCTTTACGTATTCGTGATAAATTTGGTTTGTATCGAGTTATCATTGTGCCTGATGGCGAGCATGCCGGAAAACGAACAGACTCAAAATTGATGCGTTCCAGACTTTCCCGTGCTGGAGGGATGTATTTAAACCAAGTTATCGAGAACAATGACGTTCTTGGGGTTGCTTGGGGAAGAACCATCCATGAGATGAGCAAAACGATGACACCAAATTCATGTAAAAATGTCACCGTGATCCAGATGCTAGGTTCCATGCCTTCTCAGCCAGACCTGACAATCCTCGAATCGTCGTCACAAATAGCGTTTAAACTGTCAGGGAAAGTGGCTTCTCTTCATGTCCCAGCGGTTGTCTCCAGTGCAAGGTTAGCCATGGAATTACAAGCTGAACCCATCATTCGTGCTAATTTTGAAGTATTAACTCACTGCACAAAAGCCTTCTTTGTTGTAGGAAGCGCACTGGATGAAAACCCGTTAATTCAAGTCGGTGTCCTAAGCAAAAAAGAAATGCAAAACTACCGAGATGCAGGGGCCGTCGGCGTCATTTGTGGCCGGTTCTACGACAAAAATGGAGTACCTGTTATTGCTGAAGTTGACCAACGGATACTAGGAATAAGCCTTGCCCAATTAAGGCAAATTGAGCGTAAAATATTTCTGGCTGGGGGCGAGAACGGCTATGCTGCAACCTTAGGGGCATTACTCGGCGGCTATGTCACAGACCTTATTGTTGATGAAGGAACAGCTGAGTTTTTATTATCCTGCGAGCTGCCCAACGTTGATTCATCCCCATCCTAAAGAGCAAGGTGCCGCACTTTTTACGGCCCACCTAATAAAAAAGAATATTTACCCCACTATAGACATAATGGGGCAAAATATTTACTGATTTGCCGCTATGATAAGGACAATACCGGCGATATACAGCAAAAACATAGCTAAGAGTAACTTATTCGTGCCAGCTGGTGCGCTGGCGAATTCACGCCAAACAAATACCCCCCAAATCACGGCAATCATAGTAGCTCCTTGCCCTAATCCATAGGATATTGCATACCCTGCTTGCCCTGATGCGATTAGGCTCAGTCCTAAACCAATACACCAGATGATTCCGCCCAACCAACCACAGAGATGGTCCCTTAAGCTACCAGAGAAATACATTTTCCCTTTAACTGGTTCCCCTACGATTGGTTTTTTCATTACCAGTGTATTAAGGACAAAGTTAGATAAAAACAAACCTAAAGCAAATAATACAAGTGCAGAATAAGGTGTCATCAACCCCGCTTCTGGTTCACTTAAATTACCTGATATCGATTGAGCGAGGAAACGGAAAAATGACCCCATAATGATACCGGCAAAAATAGCAGTTATCAGGCCTTTATTACGGCGACTTTTATCCGATGATTGAGTAACACGGCTGTAAGTAATCGCAGTTAGGATGATTGCGGCGACTACACAAGCAACCCCTAAGAACAAAATAGTTGGGTCCCCCTGAGGGCTACCAATATAAGTTGTGATAACACCGAGAACTAATGCAAGCCCAACACCGACAGGGAATGCAACAGCCATACCAGCTAAACTAATTGAAGCAACAAGAAGAATATTTGAAACATTAAAAATCATACCTGCCAATATAGGAAGAAAGATAATATTGATATCCGCCTGCTGAATATCAGAAATAAAACTACGGCCTTCTTCACCAATTGACCCGAGAGTAAAAGCAAATAATAGAGAACAGAATAAAACACCGAGAGAATAGTCCCAATAAAAGAGAGGGAACTCCCATTTCTTATTACTGACTAGTTTTGTTGTGTTAGCCCATGACCCCCAACAAATCATCGTGATAAAACACATAATTATTGCTATAGGATATGATTCCACGATAAACATGAATAACTCCTTGGGATAATTATAATTAATCGTTATAGGTAGAGGTTGGCAGCCATTTTATAAAATGGCTGCTATCGATGAGAACAAGTTGAATTTAAGCGTCAGTTTTTAAACCGTACGTTTTAAATTTACCGATGACTATTGTCATTTCTTCTTTAGATAAAGTGGGAACTTTGCTGTGTAGTCCGCCTATTTTGATGTAGAGATCTGCTAGAGTTTCTGTTTCTCCAGCAAGCCACAACGCTTTTTCCAGTGTTGTTTCCATCGCTATCATGCCGTGGTGTTGCATCAAAAGTGATTTGCTAGATTTAATTCCCTCAAACACACTGTTTGCAAGCTCAGCACTACCAAATGTATGGTATGGAATACAAGGAATATGGTCCGTCCCTGTCACCGCTATCATATAATGAATTGCGGGGATCGCATGGTTCATTATGGATACCGCGGTACAGTTCACCGCATGTGTATGAATAACCGCATTTAATTCAGGTCTGGCTTGGTAGCAAGCCAGATGAAAGAGCCATTCACTTGATGGTGTTTTTCCAGACTCTGATACCCCCTGACCATCAACAAAAACAATCATATCGGGTGTCATTTTCGAATAAGGTATACCACTTGGTGTAATGAGCATTCCATCAAGATACCTCACGCTGACATTACCCGACGTCCCTTGATTCAACCCAGAAGCATTCATTTCCTGGCAAGTGACGATAATATCTGCCGCTAATTTGAGTCTTTCCATCTTAGTTCCTTAGAAAGCGTGCATATACCCCATGCACACTCAATTAAATAACCGAATTTTTTAGGTCGGCGAACATGTTGGTTAATGCAGGTTCATTCGCTGCACAAACACCACGCTCCGTGATCAATCCAGTAATATATTTAGCAGGCGTGACATCAAAGGCGTAATTACCACATGTGGTGCCTGCCGGCGCAGTATTAACCCAACTTAGTTCACCCTCGGGGTTGATCCCATATACATGTGACTGTTCAGCACCATTGCGTTGCTCTATGGGGATTGTTTTCCCATCCTTAAGCGTCCAGTCGATAGTTGGAGATGGGAGCGCAACATAAAATGGAATTTGATTATCATAAGCCGCCAGCGCTTTTAGATATGTTCCAATTTTATTACAGACATCCCCCTGCGTTGTGGTTCGGTCAGTACCAACAATGCATAGGTCCACTTCGCCATGCTGCATCAGGTGACCACCGGCATTATCAGCAATTAATGTGTGAGGAACTCCGTGTGAACCCAATTCAAATGCAGTAAGGCCACCTTGATTACGCGGGCGAGTTTCATCTACCCAAACGTGAATACGAATCCCTTCTTCATGAGCCTTATAAATTGGCGAAAGTGCGGTCCCCCAATCGACCGTGGCAAGCCAGCCTGCATTACAGTGAGTCAATATATTTACGACACTGCCTGCCGGTTTTTTACTCGCGATTTCCCGAATAATTTCTACGCCATGGAGCCCAATTTGCTCACACAACTCGACATCTTCATCGGCCAGTTTTCCGGCAAGCTCCCAAGCAATGTCCCTACGCGTCTGTTCAGGAGCATCCTTCAAGCTTTCCATCATTCTATCGAGTGCCCACTTTAAATTGATAGCAGTAGGTCGGGTCTTGATTAACAAGTCATAACTTGATTGTAGATTTTTATCACTCGGGTCCTGTTGCATACCTAGTGCCATTCCGTAAGCAGCAACAACCCCAATCAAAGGCGCCCCACGCACCCACATTTCTTGAATAGCAGTTGCTACTTTTTGTGCGGAATCGAGCGTGAGTACTTCAAATTTAAAAGGCAGTTTAGTTTGGTCGATAATTTCTACTGATTTTCCATCTTTAGAAACCCAAACTGTACGATAGTGTTTCCCTTCAATATTCATGAATTCCTCTTACTGTTTTTTAGCTAATTGAATAACTGAAGCCATCTCTTTATAAAGACTGGCATTGACAATAAGCTCGCGAGCCATGGTAAGTGCGCGTTTTTCGCATTCAGCACGAAGAGCAATGTCTTTAATTTGTTTAAACTCTGCCACCCCTGCGAACCCAATTATGCGGCGGTTCATTTCCATTCCCGCATTGACTAAGGAATCTTCAAGTAGTGTGGCAAAGAATTGGTTTTGGGCTTCCTGTAAAGCTTGGCGGCCGAGTTCATGTTGATAGAGTTCTGAAGGCCACGCGTCCCCTTGTGTTTTTGTATTCCATAATTGGCGGAATTCTCGAACAAAAACAGACCAAGTTGAATCGACTTGGTCAAGTAACCAGTTTTGATATTCAACACGACTTGATGGATTTTCATCCCATGCTGGTCTAGAAAAGAAAGCCATCAGTAAATTGCCAATATAGTTACCAATATCAAACGCCATTGGTCCCATAAATCCAAATTCAGGGTCGATAACTTTTGTATCACTCTCGGTGACCATTACTGAGCCTAAATGCAAGTCACCATGTAACAATGATTGTGCTTCAGTCATAAATTTATATTTATAACGCATGGCAACTTGGATCATTTCTTTATCTTGCCACATCTTTTCTACTGCTTGGTCTAGCTCAGGGGATAGCCAATTATTACGTTCGGCATTGAAATATGGCTCAGTGAAGATCAGATCTTCAGTAATTTTACAAAGCTCATGATTCAGAGAGAATTGAGCGGTCAGCGCTTTTTTCTGATCGGCTTTCATACCGATATCTGAGGTATAAAAAAGAGTTTTGGCAATAAATGTCCCAATATCTTCAGCAAGTTTTGGGAATTTTTTACCTGCCATCACTTCTTTACGCAGGATGATATGAGGTGAAAGGTACTCCATCGCAAACAGTGCCATTTCTTGGTCATAAAAATAGACTTCAGGAACTAATTCATGGCCTGCACAGCGAGCTTCTTGAGATAAAATATTGTATTCAAAACCTGCTCGAGTCAGGGACAATGGCCAGCTTTCCCCTCCAGCCCTGACCCATGGTAGTGCCTGTTTTACCACAATTGTTTTTTGTGTCCCTTCAACAAGAAACACCATATTCAAATTACCATCACCAACTTCATTTACTTTCCATTGATTAGGCTCTCCACCTAACTCGCATGACGAAGTCAGTTTGGAAGCTAAATAAATTGGTAGTGTTTCACACGTCAGCGGCTTGTAGCCTGCTGGAATTGAGTCCAACATAACAAATCCCCTTACTGTTGTTTAATCGCCTTATACTTTACATATGCAAAGTATACATTATCAATTGTAAAAGTTAATGTGATCTATGTTCACTTTCTGAAAGCCAATAAATTGAGAAACAGGTAAGATTTAGCCTAAAGACGATAAAAACCACCCTGAGCATGATTATCTTATGTTTTATATACAGTTCATTTGTATAGTTATATAGAGGATAATCCTCACTGCTACAGTGGTTAAATTTTCTCAGTATTGAGCGCTAAATATTTCTTATCTAATTTACGAACGCTTCATTTTTAAGGATAAAACTGAATGTGATTTTAAGGCGGGGTGGTCATGGCTAGGTATATATAGGTTATTAGAGTAAAAAGAGGGGCTTTTAGCTATATTCATTCAGAGTATTTGCTATTTAAATACTCTATTTTTAGTCATTATTTTTATACCCACAAATCTCCCCATATTGAAAATTCATTAGCTACATAAATACACACCAAAATAAATGATTAAGTACTGATATACATCATCCTCCCTAATGAGGGATTTCACATTCCCCCCTCATCAGGAGGGGATCGTAGGTATATTTAGGTAGGGCTGGTTTTGAATTGCATTCAATTTTCTAAATAGTGTTTTTTCTCTAAACTAAACAATATTGAATACAATTACTGTGCTACCTGAATGCTGTCCTGCTGTTGGAGCTGTGCCGCTTAATACCGATTTAATTTTTAAGGCCACTGAATTGGCAACCGAAATACGACTACCGTTTGTGACACTAACACGAGATTTTACACCGCCACCTAAATCAATATCTGGAGATGGGACTTCAATTGAAACTGTTGCGGCTCGATTACAGCTTAGTTGAATAGTTGCTTCTGCTGTATGCCCATTAACTTGCCCAGCATTTAAAGTACCGTGTGTAATATTAGCATCACCATTTACATTACATTGAACATTAACAGGCGGTACTGGTGTACAAGGGGAACTATAAATTGAAAAAGGCCTCCCTAGTCCTAATCCACCAGGCCTTGCAGGGATTGCGCCTATACAAACATCCCATTGGCTTGGTTGCCAATTCCATTGCCATGCTGCTATTCCTGTTGCACCAAATCGACGAATAAACGCATCATTCGCCATCTTCCAGGTCATTCCTGCTGTAACAGGTATACTTCGACCATTAAAATCCGTAACACTTCCATTTTCATAGTATAAAACCACACCATAGCTACATAGAGAACCTGCACAAGGTATTACTGTATTTTCAGCAGGATTATTGCTTCCAGTTGTAAACCACGAAGCGGTAACTAATAAAGCGGCTGATTGACTGACGTTTGAAAGCATCGTACGCTCAGCGTGAGCGATGCCCGAAAATAAAAAAATAAGAATAAAAATAACTTTTGGCATAATAAATATTACCTTCAATTTTCAATAACCATTTAATTATTATTGGTATTCAACCACCAAAGTGGCGCTTGCAGTAAACGAGCCGCCAGTCAATGTGCTATGGCTCATTGTAAAAGGCGCGGCTGTCAACTTGGGTCTTAAGCTGTAATTAAAATTAGCCCAGCCATTTAAATTTAATATATTATTTCCAAATCGGAATATAATTGATAAATTATCTCTACTTGTCCCTAACATTGTGGAATATATGCCATCACTCCCAACTATTCGTAGCTTTAATGCAGGGTTATTTGCACCATCAGAACAATTTAAATTAAAAGGAATTTCCCTTTGATATTCTAAACCATTAATTTTAGGTACAGAAATATCACCAAAATCAATAGTAATAGGTTGATTTGGATTTATCGATGATGTGATATCACAAGTCTGCTGTAAAACAATCACACTAACATTCGTATTAAATATTGCAGCATTAACGTTAAAATTAACAAGAAATATAAGTATGGATGTTATACCATTTACAAATCCCCTTTTACATTTTCTAGATTTATTCATTTAAATCACCTATTGGTCTTTCATTAGAATTAAAATACGACATTTTTAAAATTTACTTGTATATTAATTGAAATCCAAGGTGTAATAGAGCATAGCCGTAAACTCACCAGGTATTATTTTTGTTTCATTTTGACTTTCAATTTTAACAAAGGCATTTAATTGAATCGCCATTTTTCCATTTGAAATGGCAATAGGAGATAACACTGAATTCATAGGTATCTTTTTCCCAGAGCTATCCATTAAACCTATGACAACACCTTTCGCTGTACTACTAGGATTTAGCATTAAATAGCCATCCGAAGTTACATTACCAGCAGTACCCTGAACTGATAGTGAAATTGTATTGGCAATAGATACATCACAATCTTGTAAAATAATAGAAAATGGTTTTAGTGATGTTTTTTCATGTAAATAAAGCTGTTTATCAACAATAACACCAAACTCAACTACAGTTGGCGTACTCTCATCTATTGTACAAGGTAATGAAATTAACGTGCCTTCATACTGAACTGTATTATTATTATCTCCAAATGAGGCTGCGCATAGCATCATTAGAAAACCCAAAAATAGGCCAGAGTTTATTTTTTTCATATTAATTTCCTTATGGGTAATTAATGGAAATTGTTGCTGTTGCTGTAAATTTCCCTTCTATTATCGGTGTAATAGGCTTGGCTATTTTTACGGGTATAGAATATAGCGGAATCTGTAATCTACCATTATTTGTCATAGTAAGTTTTTTCTTATCATTCGGAGCAATAACGGTACTATCTGTTGCGTTATATAAACGAATCCCTATACCAGCTCGGGAAGTTTCTAATGCTTTTTCATCAAATAATACTGGGTTCCCCATATAATTTAGCTCTAAAGACACGTTACTGCCTAAATTAGCTCCACAGTCAATATTTAAAGACCAATTTTTTTGAAACCGTTTACCATCAATACGTTGAATCGCTATCTTACTAAATTGAATATTAACTGGTTTATTGATGCCTTCTGTTCCATAAATATCGCATGGAGGTGTATCAATAAGATTTCCTTTAAATGATAAGCTCGTAGAGTTATTAGAAAAAACATTAGGGCTATTTAATATTAAAAATATAAATAAGAAATAGTTTATCATCTTAGCGAAAATGTTAACTTTTTTTATCATAGGAAAACCTTTATAGATACACTGAATAATAAATTTTAACCTTATTCATACTCCGCTAAAAGCGTTGCAGTTGCAGTAAAACTACCCGCTGTAATATTAGCTGCTTTAGCATTAATTACTGGATTAGCATAGATAGGGTCTCGACGGCTATTTGGAAACTTTATAGGGTCAAGATTTACACGAATTGTAGATAAATTTGTAGATCCACTATAAAATGAAATACCTAAATTTGTATTGCTCGTTGTAAGTAAATTTGTATTAAAACTAGCAGCAGTCCCCTTTATACTTAATGAAAGCCCTGTATTATTTGGCGCATCACAAGTCAATTTATATTTAATCTCCTGTATATAATTCATTCCAGTTATATTTCTAATAACCATATCTTGAAAGTCAATAGTAATTTCATTACCATTTAACCCTGTAATTTCACAAGGTGGGTTTTGAATTAAGTTTCCTTTGAAATTAATCCTTACAGAATTCGCTGCTAATGCAGATGGAATTTGTATACTCAAAATAGATACTAGTGTCGAAATTATTAAAATACTTATACTCTCTTTCATATGAATTTTACTCAGAGTTAATCATAATTTAATTGGAAGTTAATAACCGATGAAAATTTACCTGGCGTCATATTCATCGAGGTTCTAACAGGAATCACACTGTAAGTTAAAATACTTTGCCCTTGTGGAACTAATTTAGGTTTTGTATATTCCCCTAGAGTAATAGTATTTCCTTGTTTATCTTTCAGTACTAAGCCTAAGCCTTCAATACCTCTAATTGAGATATACTTCGACATATTTTCACTTTTAGTTGTGACGAACCTTATTGAAAACCCAGGTTGGTCATTACTCCATGTCATATTACCAGAGTACGGATCTAGCATGTTAACGGGTGTTGCAAGGCAATCAAGTAGTTCAATATAAAACGGATACTCATTTCCCATAGAATGAATACTGGGAAAATCTCCTGTTTTTAAATCGCTAATTTCAATATCTTGATACATTGAATGCATTGCAATACGACACGGACTTTCTGTTAGTATTCCTTTCACATGCACTTGCCCATGCTGCCCATCAACATCCCAATGATTAATTGGAAATTGATTTTCTGCAAATGTCATTCCCGATATAGAAAATAGTAATAGAACAGGATTCCATTTTTTTTGAAAGACATTCATCTTATATTCCTTTTCTTAAAGAGTATCAGGATTTCTGTTCTTCTACTTGACAGTTCATTTCTTGGCAGCGGAAATGTAATTCAGGTCTACCACCGTAATCGTTGATATAAATCAGTACGGGGTTATTACCTAAAACACTTGTACTTACACCTAATTTTTCGCTACCAAATGGTGCGATCATTATTGGAGCAAAATCATTTGGATCGGTTTTTAATCTGTCTGAAAATGCATTTAAAATTGTGACGTAATATGCCGTTGGATTTTTGACAATGACCTCATGTCCTGATTTCTCTAATGTGATTTTTTCTTGCCATGGTTTTTCATCATCTTTTGGAACGATAGCTGCTGGGCGATAAAATAATTTTATTCGCGTTTGTAACGCAATTTGCAATACATTATCTTTATCACTTTTAGGTGGCACTTCGCGCAAGTTAAAATAGAATAGGCTTTCTCTATCTTGTGGTAACTCGTTTATCGTTGGCATTAAATCAATTTTAATTTGGCTAGATTTACTAGGCTCTAAACGTTGAATTGGTGGCAACGCAACTAATGGCTTAGTAATTTTCTCACCAGTTTGGTTTTCTAACCAACCTTGAGCTAAGTAAGGTAGCTCAGGATTATTATTGTTTATATTTAAAGTGACAGATTTTTGATTACCATCAAAAATAATGCGAGTGCGATCTAAAGAAACACCAGCGAAAGACATGTTTGCCAATAAAATGCTGGATAGCCCTATTAATAAACTGTGGGATAATTTATATTTCATAATTTATATACCTTTACTTTTTCTTTATTTAGACATTAGATTATTGGTGATTTTCTCGAACACAAAGTGCCAATAACCCTCCCGATAAGTCATCCAACTTTTTGGGAAAAACAATTTTACATTCTTGGTTAGAAGATAAATTTACTCGCATTACTTCATCGGCATTAATTCCACTCAAATAGGTATTCCCTTCGTCGCCGACAATACCGGTGTTTTGCCCTTTACTATTTTTAACTTGGGAACCAAAAGCGGGATATGTCCCATCTTCTAACCTGATAACGACCATACCTTTTAATCCTGATAACACATCAAAGTGTCTATAACCGACGGCTCCTTCCGTTAATGTTGCTTGTTGCACTGACTGCTGCGCATCTGCATTATCGGGTAAGTTATTTAAATCAATTTGTATATTATTTCGGTTGTAATTACTCATGTCGCTAATGACTGCTTTACCAAATAAATTCGTTTTAACTGCAATACCTGAGCCACGAATAGGAATATCAGGAACACCATCTGTATCAACCAAGAGCCGAGTTCCCCCTGCAAGGCTAGAACCATGGAATGCCCCACCTTCTGGTGTTATTGTTAATCCGCCATTTGCACTAAACCCAGCGGCACGATACTGATTCATCGCATAGCTAACGTTAGTAGAAAGCCAAGCATCATTTCCTTGATATGAAAAGTACCCACTTGTTGTCGCGCCTTTACGATTGTTTCCGATGTTAAATTGATAATTCATTCTTTCTGTTAATGTATCGAAATAGGATGCATTATTTGAAACATTGTCATGACTTATATCCATCGAATAACCGAGGCTTGCAGAGCTTCCCCAAGGTATAGAGACTGAAAAATAAATGCTATCGTCACTTTTTGAGTCTGTTTGCTGCCTATTTGCGGAAACAGTTGCACTAATATTTTTCCAACTGCCTATATCAAAATATTTTGATAGCATTAAGCTGTAATAATCATTGGCTGGTCGGTCCCAATAGGTTTGGTGGTTATAGTTAAAGTACAAAGAAAGACCACTTTCAATAAAGTTCTTATTAATTGATAACGTATATAATTCTTTGCTAGAGCCATAACGCATACCTGTTACTCGAAAATCTAAAAAATCACTCATATTCATAAAATCTCGTTCTGAAAAACGATAACCAGCAAAGTTAATTTGACTGTTATATTCCTCAAAACGCTTTGAATAATTCAGACGATAAGATTTACCTTTTAACGAACCATCGTTAGGAATATTTGCAATAGACTGCGTGATATCAAATGAAAGCGCGCCAAAAACCAACAGGTCACGACCAATACCAATAGATGTTGATTTATAGTCTTGACTACCTAATATTCCACCAAATAATGACCAGCCATTACTGACTCCCCATGAAAATTCTCCCATACCGAAGCTCACGCCTTGACGGTGGCCTTGGTTATCAATAGGTTTTCCCGTTGCAAATTTATATTGAACCTGACCTGGCCGTGTTAAAAAGGGCAGACTGGCGGTATCAACATCAAATGTTTGTGTGGTCCCATCTTGCTCAGCAACTGTAACATTCATTTTTCCTGTAATTGCATCACTGAGGTTTTGAATACGAAATGGGCCTTGAGCGACCTGTGTTTCATAAATCACTCTTCCTTGCTGACGTATAGTAATTGTGGCATTTGTCTTTGCTGTTCCAACTATTTCTGGTGCATAACCACGTAAGTTAGGCGGCAGCATGTTCAAATCAGATTGCAATCCAAGCCCAATAAACTTAAATGCATCAAATACACCTGAATTTAAAAAATCCTCACCTAGAGTTAATTTTGCTTGCAAAGCGGCTATCGCTCGATAAGCATAGATACGATTCCAATCAAAATTATGTTGAGTTGTTTTTTGTTCTCCAGTTGTACGATTGATTTGAGATTGCCATTCACCACGGAATCTCCATGCTCCTAAATTAACACCCGCTACACCATTTCCACTTAAAGATGATGATGTTTGATCTTGTTCAAGCGAATCGTTAATTGCTCCATTTATATTGTAGTCAAATAATAAAGCCGAAATACCATGATCCCAACGACTAGGAGGGTCCCAGTTTTCATAAATTTGTTCTAAATAGGCCTGAGGGACATTAATATTAAGTGAAGAGGTAGATAGATCCCCTTCAACAGACATACCATCTAAACTATTTAAATTTAAGCATTGGCCACCCTGTTCCCATAATGCTTTATTTAAGGCTTCTTTTGTTAACCCTAATCTTTCGACAATATCTGGGGAAAGGCAAGCCACACTACCTGAATCTGAAGTTTCACTTTCATTAAATATAACTGACATTTCAGATAATGAATGACCATTAATATTAATTTTCAAGTTATACGTACCAGGCATAATAAATCCAATACGATTAAATTGTTCTAAATCAATATTGTTTCTATCTTCTACATCTAATACATCAGTATTAAATTCAATTACCCTAGCAAATGTGGTAGTCAGCATACTGCTATAGAGCATTGATATGATCAAGCCTTTTAATATATATTGTCGTATTTTATTTTTCTTAATAGGCATATTAATTTCCTGACTACCCAAAAATAAATTTCAAATATCTTCAGTGATAATCAACTTTAAATTTTATTGTTGTTCTATATCCACCTGACTTTAGAGATAAACCATTTCTCATAAGCTTCACACCATATTTTAAGTTTGATTCCCCAGGTATTATTGAGTGTTCTTTAAGAGGAATACTGGGATATATTAAATTTCCTTTTTCATCTTCTAGAGACAATGATATTCCTTTTGCGTGACCAAATAATTCGAACAAATTCTTTTTGGCTGGTCCATCGAATGTTAATGTGAAATAATTCCAATGCTTTCCTGATAACGTTTCTAAATGGCAACCAATTAATTTAATTGAAAAATACTTTATTGGACTATTACCATATTGATTTATAAGACTCATTGGAATTACACCCATATCTATTGATTGGTCATAAGAGTCCATTGAAATAGCACATGCTGTTTCTAAAATGCTTCCTTGCATATTTACCTTACCAATAATAGTATTGTTATCAGCCAAAGAGTTATTGGCTCCTATAATTAATAAAATTAGGAAGCCCGTGATTTTCCTGATAACAATCATTGGTGGTATGTCCTTTATTTAGTATTTAGTGTTTTCCTGATAGGTCAGCACTTAATATTTTGCAGAAACTTAGTTATAAGAAAGAACAAAGTTTGTAGTTGCTTCAAATTTGCCTGGGTTAACTTGTGCACCTGAAACACCTTGCAAAGCAGCTTGGAATCTTAGTGAATTATCGCCTGCAACAAAGTTTTGGGTTGTAGAGCTATTCAGGTCAATTTTATTTCCTGAAACTGTCATTAATTTAACACCAGCACCTTGTCCATCACCAGTAATTTGAATTAAACCAGTATTATTACCAGAATTAACCCATTCAGTACCGGTGAATTTTACATTAACAGTATTATTGTAAGTTAATTCGACTTCTTCACCATCTTCATTTGTACCTTTATATTTTGCATTTAAAGTACAACCTTCCAGTTTAATTGCGAATGGTTGAGCTGAAGACATACCACCTGATTCAAGTGTTGTATTAGAAATTTGTCCTAATGGTACTTCTTGGTTTTCATCACCTGGTGCAATTGAACATGGCGCTGTAATAATTGAACCACTGAAATGAACTTTACCAGTACCTGCATCAACTGCTAATGCTGACGTACTCATTGCACCAAAAACCATTGTTGCGATAACTAACTTTTTCATATATTTACCTATATAAATTAAAATAAATTAATAACCGAATGATTATTAACATTGACACTAAGCTCATACCTATTTATAGGCATGAGTAAAACCCTTAATTACTCTAATTAAGGAAATAAATTTTAAAATTAGACAATTAAATTTTGTTCGAAAAATTATTTGCAATAACGTAGTAATAATAATCAGACCAATCCTTGCCAAGTGCATGCAAATAGTTATTTAGCATATCGATCGATATATTACACAACCCATTCTCATAACGAGAAACTTGCTGTTGACTCAGGTATAATAATTTTCCAACTTCAGTACCAGACAAACATTTTTCTATTCTAGCTGATTTTAAAAACTTACCTGTTTCTTTTGTAATATCTAATCCATTGATATATTTAACTTCACTTTTTATCTTATCTACATTTTCTACAAACATAGCCAAGTCTCCTAAAAATATATTTTAATCAATAATCGATTAGCTTAAAACCATAGCCAGATTCTAAATAATAAATTCTTATATAATAATAAGTCATTTAACGGAGGAGTATTTTTTAACTCAACTCATTTGATGTCGCTTACTATAGATTTATCCAATATTGGAGTAAAAGTGTTTTAAGCAATGAAAAGCGAGCTTTTAGATAGGTATGACCTATTAAAAAATATAAAAATATATATTATAACCTATTAAAATTAATTATAAGTTATTATAATCTTATATATCAATAGGTTGAAGAGCTTTAGTTAATCACGTTATAAATTATGTTTTCGTTAACATTGTCAGATTTAATATTTAGTACTCATATCTTCACCTATCATACTTGCAATTTGTTACAGTTATTCAATAAAAGATATATGATAACTTTATTAAAATAACTTATATAGATAGTCAAAATATGACAATTACACTATAGAATAAATATTACCTTTAGTTTTAGTTGATAAAATAGATATTTGTTTTAAGACTACCTACAAAGAAACTGAAGGGGTAAATAAGACTTTTGCTTTTCTGTCATATTAGTACCGTAGCTAAATTTTAAAGCCTAACAAAGCTCATCTATAAAGGTGATTTTACTTACTCGTTCTTTCTGTCTAAAGAAAACAAGGAAATGGAATAAATGAATCATTTCAACAGAAATGTTGGAATGTAGAGGGGATTATTTAGTGTAACTCAAAGTAGATACAAACACGGAAAACAGGTAACCCATTGTTTATTAAATTTTAATTATCCCCAGAGTAGGATCATATGACTATAGTATTCTAGGTGTAAAAAAGTACTTCTTATAAATCGAATTAAAAAACCAAACTTTATTAAAACTTAAAACTATAAGTCTAAAAAATTTATTTTTTTAGACTAAACAGCTAGCTCACCTCTTTGAAAACCTTCCTTTCTAACTGACATCACTCCATTTTCGTGTAATAATTTGGTTGTTATTCATATTAATTGTTAAATCAATCATTCATGCTTTAGATTAAGAAAACCACAAATCAATGTGTTGTAAAATCGTGAGGTAGTGCTTAATATAATTAACAGACTGACTGTAAGTGAAATTTATAAACTTAAAAATCATTTTTAACAGAGTAAAAATTATAAACAATGATATATATATTGAACAATTGTATAGAATATGATTCTGAAACTGGTGAGATAATTCAGCTAGGCTCAAACAGCGAAGTGGCCAAGCTTACACCTATTTTAAATCGTATTTTCAGAGTATTAGTCGAAAATAATAACATGATCATCCCAAGAGAAGAGCTTTTAAAAAAAGTTTGGGATGAGCATGGTTTGACTGCCTCAATTAATACATTAAACCAATATATCAGTGCTCTGCGAAAACTACTTTATCAGCACCTTGAGATAGATAATGCAATTTTAAATATTCCTAAAAAAGGTGTTATTTTATCTTCAGAACTCATTATTACACAACGTAACACCGAGCTTGTTCGCCATAGTGAAGAAAAAGGAGATACAGAAAAACTTGATGGAAGGGATAAACTACCTTTAATTGAGCTTAATACACATAATCAAGTCGCGGTATCTTCCGTTATAGCTAAACCCCGAGTATGTTATACGTTAAAGCGTAATTTCTCATTGAAAATTATACTTGGCTTAAGCGTCATTTTAACACTGGCTTCAATGTATAATTTATTTTTTGGTGCATTAAGCTTTGACAAAGTTAACACGTACCTTGTCAGTACAATAGGGTCATGCCCTGTTTATTCATTTAACAGTAATTTTGACGATAAAAATAATTCAAAAGATATTGATAAACATGTAAAAGAGTTTAATTTACAATGTAATAACAGTGCCATTTTTTATTACTACAGTAACCATAGTAATGCTCAAGTAGAAAAACAAACCCTACTGACTAAGTGCGAAGATAATAAAATATGTATTTCAACTCGAATAAATTGGTAGGTTAAGAATGAGAAAAATTACTATTTTATTGTGTGTCATTGCATTATTGTCAGTTGGCCTATTTTTTTATTCTGTGACTGTAGAGGACAACAAATACTGTAGTGCACAAATTAACTCAAATTTTGAGTCTCCCTTATACCCTAAAGCTGGATATGAAATTGACTTAAGGATCGTCCATCAAAAGGATAATAGCGGCTATATAAAGTTGGTTGGTTCAATTTCCACGGATAAAACCTATTCCGTGAATAGAGTCGTTCACTATACTAACTCGACTATTGATGAAATCGATAATATCAAAACGAAAATTACATTAGTGAGAAAGGCAAAAAATGATAATGTCAGTGATGAAGTATTCAATCACTATTTAAAAGCATTTTCTTTTGGTACAACCAGTTACTCGAAGATTAATCAAATCTCCCCTGGAAGGTATCTCTTTTCCAGTGCATTTGGCCCTTACTTTATTTGTGGGGAACAAAAAGAAAACGAGTTGCCTCCTATCTGATATCAATAAAGCATATTGAGAGAAGATATACGGACTGAAGTGTCATAGTCAATTGGCTACCTGAATAGAGGTGTTATTAGTTCAAGGTGACCTATATGACAATGCAAACTCGACGTAATTTCAGTGCAGAATTTAATTTGAGACTAGTTTTTCCCTTGACCAGAGCTATTCCGTACTCAAAGCTACTAACGCTATAAGTGCTAGTAAATTTACTATGGATAAATGAGTTAACCAGTTAAAGCAAAGTTTATTTCAACAAGGCAATTGCTGGGACAATGCGCCAATCAAACGCGTTTTAGGCACTTAAAAACGGAATGGGTATAATAAATAGGCTATCAAAGCTTTGTTGAAACTCAGCACCAAATCACCCGATACATGATTGGGTATGCAGATAATCGATCTGAGTTGATCTTAGCATCAAAAGTAAGGACAAGCCTTGCAAGCACTGGATTTCAGATACAAAAAAGACCTCGATTGATGCCTCTTGATGTTCTTATGGTGCGAAGGCCGGACTCGTACTTTACAGATAATGCATTGTTTTTATTCAGTATAAATTTACAGATAATTTTTTGTATACTTAAATGTATACTCAGTAGTTTGGGGTTTGAAAACTAAATTAATTAGCATCACTCCCTCTCTTATATAAGCTTCTGCCATAATACCATTTTATCCTTCTTGTTGGACATTATTAAAATACTAACACCCTATCTCTTATCTATTGTAATCCTTAGTAATTGTTAAAAATAACTTGTCAATGCCTTAACACTGCTCAACAATAACATTTAACTTAAGTGCAATTACGTTTAAGGACAGACATGGCTATAGGCTATTTTTTACGTGTTGGTGATAAAACAACTTGCGGTAGTCAGATTCTGACGGGTGATAATACTTTTATATTTCATGGAAGATCGGCTGCACGTCAGGGCGATCTAGTTACCTGTGGAAAGCATTCTGGGACATACAACATACTTGGTGGCGTTAGCAATGTATGGGGTAATGGCAGAATGATGGCGGGAACACTAGATAGCTTTAGCTCCTGTCCATGCAAAGCAAGACTGATAAACTCGATCACTGATTGCTACAGCAAAGAAGATGAACCGATGTCTCGCGCATATAACCCTGTAGCTACCCAGGCTCCTATTCAGCAAACAATTAGCCAACCAAGTAATCATTATGCTCCTCCTATTATTGCCAATAACAGCAACAAAATTAAAATTGATGCGCAACACCTAATTGATTGTGCTGATGAGCTTTGTGAAAAACACCTCTATTATCCAGACATAAAGAATGCATTCCAAAGTCAAGTAGAAGCTTTTGCTTATCTTATTGTTGATCAAGTTGAATCTGGCCAAAAAAGTTATGAACAAGGTTCTGCCGAGTTAAAGCAGGAAGAGAAAAGCTTACTGGAACAATCACTAAACTGGTTAACTAATGGTCTTTCAATTTTTGGTGGTGCAGGCATGGTGTGGGCTGGTGGTGCATTATGTGGAACAGGGCTTGGCTGTATTATCGGAGCTCCTTTAATTGCACATGGCGCTAATGGTATTTACGAGGGTATAGAAGGTTTAGTAGAAGGACGAGACGATATCGATGGCCCACTAAGAGATACATTATTCAATTGGAGTATACTCGTTTCAGCTGTGATCATTTTATTATTTTATTTAAAAATGATATGGGCATTAGAGTCTTTAGGACGGCGTTAATATAGGGTAGAGCCTTAGTCTCTACCCACATTATACCCACCCTAAGCACTCAATGGAGCTTCATTTGTTAATATACTCATACATCTTTTCAGTCATCACCCACAGCGCCTTATTCAATTTAATATCCCCATCAATACCGTTCACTGAACGCGTGCGAGCGCGTTTACCTTTCGCATTTCTGCCTGATAATCCCCCTTTAATTAAATTTTCTTGCAAACGTTGGTACACCGTCCAAAGATCGTCCTTCTTATCTTCTACACGGCGTGGCTGTAATACTTGCGCTTCGGTCACAGGTTGATGCGCTTCACCATAACGATATGTGAGAGCAGATTGAGCAAAGATGTGTTGGGCTGGTGGCGGTAATATCAAGCTTTGCATTTCTTCGCGTTTATCTGCGATGGCATCGAAGGTGCCTAATACTTCATAAGCCCCTTCAATGACTTTATTTACCACATCGCCCTTATGGGGCTATGAGCATCTATTCATAGCCGCACCTATGTTGATCTCTTAACTATGTGTAGTTTGTTGTTAATCCGTATCCATTTAACCTGTTATAGGTAGCTGGCTTAAAATTTCTCCTATACATAGTTTTCATTTTCGAACCAACCTGTTGTCTCCCATTTCAAGGAGATAATCATGAATACCGATCAACCTACTTTATGCAATCACGGTGACCCTACCGGTTGTGTTCCATTATTGATTGAATACAGAAAAACATTTCGAGAGTACTTAGCATGTCGTGGATATTCGAACAGTTATATTCAGCGTTGCGGGGAGGTCATGGCACAGTTTTCACGTTGGATGTCGGAAATGCGCCTGTCCTTGTGTGATGTAAATGAGACTCTGGTTGAAGAATTTTTGCACCAGCGCGTTCCCGATTATATTGAGCCTGTTTCGGGATATCGGCGCAACCATAGTCGCTCGCCCCTAGGGCACTTGTTAAACATGTTGCGGGCCATAGAGTTAATCCCACCTAAACCTATTGATATGCTCCCAGTGGCTGTAGAGTTACGCCGTTTTGACGACTATTTACTACAAGCCCGTGGATTCGCGCGAAGTACTCGGGAGACTTCCATACGAATTGTTGGCAGATTTCTTCGCGATAAATTCAACGATGGTGCCATCAATTTATCCACGCTCACCCCCGCACATGTTCGTGATTTTCTTGCCTCACAGGCTAATGTCTATAGAACACCGGTAAGCTTTAGTCTCGTTGTGTCCAGTCTGCGTGGCTATTTCCGGTGGCGTATAATGCAAAAGGATGATTTGTATGTTTTGATTGGCGCCCTTGCAAATCCGGCTAACTGGCAGCAGGCATCTTTACCTAAGTCACTCAGCACCGACGAAATTGAACAGCTGCTAAACTCACTTGGGCAAACAGATCCTATTGGATTGCGTGCTGATGCCATGGTGCGCTGTGCTCTGGATCTCGGCCTTCGTATTGGTGAAATCGCCCGCCTGAGCCTGGATGATATTGATTGGGTGAGCGGAACAATCACCCTGCGTCGGACAAAAGGCCGCCGGGACGATGTAATGCCTCTGCCCGTAACTACAGGCAATGCCATCGCTGCCTACCTACAGAACGGCAGACCGAAGACCCTGCATCGGGAGGTCTTTGCCAGCCATAAAACACCTCGTGAACGTCCCATTAGTAGATCGGTGGTCAGTATCGCTATACGCCAGGTATATACGCGTGCCGGGCTTCAGTACACCAGTGCCCATTTACTGCGTCACACGATGGCCAACAGGTTGCTTGCGACTGGTGCGTCGATTAAAGACATTGCTGATATTTTGCGTCACCGCTCGTTAAATGCCACACGCATTTATGCCAAACTCGACAGTCGTAATCTTGCACACGTAGCTCTGCCGTGGCCGGGCTTTTTTGACATGGATACTGCAGGGGGCCAGATATGATGGGCGATCTGACCACACAAGTTGAATGTTATCTTTCTGAAAAACGGTATCTCGGCTTCGAAATGAGTCATGCCAGTTATTGTTTACGTAGCTTTGCACGATACGTACAGCGAGCCAATCATCAAGGGCCATTAACTCTTGAATTGATGACAGAATGGGCATCAAAAGGCCGGTTTACCGAAGCTGTGCCCATTAGCATGGCCCACGGTCGCCTGAAATATTTGCGTACCTTCATGCGCTGGTTGCAATTCTCAGAACCGGAACACGAGGTGCCAGATGGCTCGGTCTGCGGACGAAAACCAGAGCGCGGAACGCCGCATATCTACAGTGAGCAAGAGATCGAGGATCTGTTGGCTGCGGCGAAGAGGTTGGGCCCGCACAACAGCATCCGAGGTCTGCTCTACGAGACACTCTTTGGCCTTCTCGCAAGCACTGGATTGCGTATTTCTGAGGCTCTGTCACTTCGCATTAGCGATGTAGACTTACGTAGGAGCATATTGATAATCCGGAGAACCAAGTTTGGAAAATCACGTTCAATCGTGTTGCACCCGAGTACGAGCAAGGCATTACATCAATACCTGAACCAACGTAAATTAACGAGGGCAGCATCAGATGAAGATGCTTATTTTTTCATCGGATTACGCGCCGATGTATTAGGAAAACGATTAGGCGGACAACAAGTTTGTCGGGTATTCCGGGCATTACGCCGGGAATTGGGCTGGGTTAATCGTGGTACTCATCATGCACCACGTATCCACGATCTACGGCATTCATTTGTGGTCAGGCGGATTATTTTGTGGCAACAACAAGGGATCGATGTTGCTCATGAGATGCTGTCACTATCGACTTATTTAGGGCATGCCAGCATAGCGGAGACTTACTGGTATCTACAGGCGGTTCCGGAGCTGATGGCGGCTTCGGCAAAGCAATTCGAAATGTGTATGCCGGAGGTGAATGATGCGTAAATCGATGTCTAAGCAATCAAGTTTCCCGGAAATTGTGCAGCAGTTTTTTACTGAATACCTGGTGGCGCAAAGGGCTCTCAGTCCGCAAACAATCGCCTGTTATCGGGATGCGCTCAAGCTATTTCTTGAGTTTGCAACTTCGCAGTTGCACAGACAACCAGTAGCCATGAAGTTGGAAGATATCACGCCAGATCTCATCTTGAAGTTTTTGGATAATCTGGAGTTAGAACGTCAGAATACTGTACGAAGCCGCAACCTTCGCCTGACTGCCCTACGAACGTTTCTCAGATTTGCTGGCCGACGAGACATTACCGCGTTACACACGGTAGAACGGGCACTCAATGTACCAATGAAACGCTTTGATCAGCCACTAATCGGCCACTTAACTCGCCCAGAAATCATCGCCATACTCGGTGCCCCTGGTGATGGCTGGACCTCACAGCGCGATCACTTGCTGTTTACGATTATCTATAACACGGGGGCTCGAGTGTCTGAGGTAATCAATATACGTGTTGTTGATGTCGTGCTTGATGGAAGCGCATGCGTTCATCTGAATGGAAAAGGGCGACGTAAGAGATCGATACCATTATGGAAATCCACGGTTGGAATTATACGGGCATGGTTGCGAACCAATCAGAACATGCACGGTGATGCGGCATTGCTTCCTGCCAGATCGGGGCAACCAATGACGCGAGCTAATGTGGCACAACGTTTAGCACTTGCAGTCAATCGTGCAGCAGCCACTCAACCCAGTCTGAAGACCAAGCGAGTGTCACCACATGTCCTCAGGCATACGACCGCCATGCACCTTCTGCAAAGTGGTGTCTCCTTCAATCTCATTGCTCTATGGCTTGGTCACGAAAGCGTGAATACGACGCATCGCTATGTCGAAGCCAACTTGCAGATGAAGGAAGAGGTGCTTTCTCGCCTTGATGCACCAGACACAACATTCAAGCGATTCCGGGCATCAGATGATCTACTCAACTTTCTGAAAACGCTGTAACTATGCAAATCAATTGTCGGCTCCAGGTCAATAAACTATAGGGGTCGACAATAGCTCCGCGAGCTAACTATACATAGTTGAGAAATTAACATAGGTGCGGTACACGCACCTCACCAAAGGTTTGTCCGCAAATTAAGCCATTCTGACAAACGAATCGGAACATCCCCGGTAACATCTGATAACTCGATGAGCCATCATGACTATTGAGTAAGATGATTTCAGGCACTAGGCTGCCCGTAATTTGGTCATGACGTCTGAGGCGTAACAGATGCTTAGTATGATCACGACGGCTGTCATCTCGTACACGAGTTTGACAGGCAAAGAACGGCTGAAAACCTTCTTTCTGTAAACTTTCTAATAACGTAATCGTAGGGATATAGGCATATCGTTCACTGCGGGATCCGTGTTTGTTTTCACCAAAAACACTGGGTACTGTGCGAAATAACTCTTCGGTAGTTAGCGGGCGGTCACGACGAATAGAGCAAGCATTGCCAAAACGGGAAGCTAAACGAGACATAGGGGTTCTCCTCAATAATTAAACTGATAAATAATTCGATAAATGGATTAAATGAAGATTGCTGGTGGGAGAAAGATAAAACCGTGACTGATAAATCAGTCTATAAGGCGAAAGATTTGTGCTTGCTCGGGATGTTGCATTGCATAGTCACGAAGTTGGTAAAAATACTCTACCAGCACAGAACTCTCGGTTTTAAACGACCAGATGCTATACACCATTAGACAAACTGCGATACCGGCTGCTTCAGGGCTTAACTCAGCTTCATTTCCGTTATGCGGGTTAAACATTTGCAGGGAGGTTTCGAGCATATCAGGCCAGATAAATGCGCCGCCATTAGACAGCATACTGAACTCCCAGAAAGCACCTTGATAGACCTCACACATCTTATCCATCAGATTAAAGATATCGCCTTCAATACGTTGCCAGTCTGGCACAGTGCCAAAGTAAAAACGCCAGAAGGTATCACGACCACGAGGGTGAACAAGGTTAGTTTTGATAACGGCAGATGCTTGCTGTTGTAAGGTAAACATAATAAAACTCCAATTCAGTGTATTTTGTCGCAATAAACAAAAAGCCCTGCACCGTAAGGCGCAGGGCTAGTTCACTCATTAATCGCCATTAAGGCTTAGGTTTCATTGAAGTAATATATACCTGAGAAAAATTACAGATTAAATTTGTAAATCATCTGGGTTTTCCTGATATTTTTTGTATTGTTTATTGATAAGAGCTTCTAAAAAATTGTTTTGATTCATACGGTAATGCTTTGCCATTTCTTTTAATCGCTCTTTTTCACTGTTCCCAATGACGCTATTTATTGCGACTCTTCCATCTAGATTTTTACGAGTATGCCATTGTTTATATGAGTTTTTTAATTTTGTGATAAAATGTTTTCTTTCATATACTTGATCACCTGCATCCCATAGTCGGAGAGCAGATGTAACAGCAATTAATTTATCCGATTGAGAGCTTTGTGGGTAAAGTGATAAATAGTATAATAAGTCAGGTTGATTCAATCGATTCCATAGATTCATTCTTCTAGGCGCTAGCCCTAAGCTATCCTCTATGTTACGTTCATTTTTATATTTTTTAAAATAATCTAATAACCAGTTGATAGACGGCTCATCCATATTTTTTATAAATGAGAATGAGTTAAAATCATTACTTGCTTTAAGCCATAGCTCTTTTAATAAATCCAAAGTGCGTTGTTTTTCACCACCCTGTTTAAAAAAAACACCATCAAATAAGTTTAAAATAACCTTGTATCGTTCTTCGTGACTCATTGCTTGCTTACTTAAATTTAAAAAGTCAAACCAAGATGTATTTTTGTTCCTGTGCCTATCCAAATAGAAAGTATCAAATGGTGCATCTCTAAATATATCACTTTCTCTTGTTGTAATCACTCCCCAGCAATATGCACACGCATATTCATCATCTTTTATCCAAGAAAATCCTTCTAAAGAGAGAATATTTAAATTCCCAAGAGTAATAGCATTTTCTAAATCCTCTAAGTGAGGATCTAATTCATAAAGGATATTTCTAAGAGTACTGTTAATAGACTTATAGTCATCATTATTTGAATGGAAGTTATATATATCACCATGACGGTGACGATCATTAAACCAATCGATATTGGATAGATAATTGACATAAAAATTAGCTAAACGATTATCATTTGTTTTTAGCTTATCTAACCCTTCTTTAACAATATCATCTGATCTGCTCATAAAACGACCTCTACTATGTACCATTATTGTATCTATATTGACAGTTTTGAGGCATTTTTAATGTGACCGATGTATAAATAACGTCAGAAACAGATATAAAGTAGATAAAAAGTAAATATGAAGATAATAAAAGATAGTCACTCTTTTTCTAGCATTATCTAGTATTTGATCCTCCCCTTATGAACCTCTTAATCGGTATTAGCATAAAAAAGTATAGAGGGTTATGATTAATATGAACTAGAATGACAGGTCAATAATTGGATAGTATCTATATTAGTGATTAGCCTTTATTATCACTCATCATATCCACGGCAAAAAATGAACAATGTTGATACTACCTTAAAAAGATAGTTTTGTCTCTATTATTAGCAGATAACATGAATGAGATATGTTAATCTAACAATGCCTAGTTAACTCTCACTATGATCTCGAGAATACATAAAACGAAACCTTTAGGTTATTAATGTTATTATCAAGATATCCATTATCAAGATATCCATTATCAAGATATCCATTCTCATATCACTCTTACCTAACCTTAATCTCTATGATTCATCATTACATCATTAATCAATAAACCACGCCGACTAAAAACAACATTAACCCTCCACCCCTCTGGGTTAAATAGAAAATATCCGAGTGGCGTGGTTATCCATTACCTAAAATAAAAACGACCATTTTCTTTTGTACGTTAGAAAATAATTTACAGTCTCCTGTTATCCGTTGAGTTAATTTCTACTTAACGGAGTTATTACCATGAGCTTTGCTATCCCTCAATTACAAAATTTACTCTATCAACAACAAACCAAACTCTTTGAACACTACTCGAAGATATTGATGATAAGAACGGATTTCCATTGGCGTGAAGACAGTGAGCGATACATTTATGGAGATGAACATCAATTCAGTCGGGATATGAGTATCCTGATGTTACGTCTCTCAAAATATCCCGGAGTAATAGGTTATGCTTGGGTATTGGAAGAAGCTCCTGATAGGGGCTTACATGCTCATGCTGTCATCTATGTGGATGGTCAACGCCATCGTAAGAAATGGGATTTCAATCAGCGAATGGATATGCTCTGGGAAACCATTACGGAAGGCGAAGGTTATCTTTATCATTGTACCGACAATAAACAATATCGTGCGGATATCAGTAAACCTATCCACTTTGATGATAAACGGGGTAAAAGAGCGATGCGGTATGTCGTCAATTACTTGGCTAAATACGAACAAAAAGGCGTTAAACCTATCTACCATCTCTCGACTCCGCCTACGGAAAAGCGAATCGGTCGTCCTCGTAAGTCCTCTTCGTCTTAAATACGTCTATTCGCTTCACCAGTGCGTTTTTTACACCGTAGTCATCCCATCATAGCACTTAGCTGATTAAATCGCTCAGAATGGATCTGAGCGTGTTTATCGTATTGTCTAGTGAAAGGGAGTAGTGGGTTCAGTTTATGTATTAGCTGTGAGAAGCATTAACCATCGAAGTGAATAAAAAAATACAGCATGGCGTTATTGTTTGAAGGATTCACACCGCATTTCATTAACCCTTTCGGATCCTTCTCCTTTTCACTCTTAGGAGAAACAAACGATGACCAATACAACCAATTACCCCTTACTGAATGACCAATTTATCGACATGAAATTTATCACTCATCTGACAGGATTAACGGATAAGTGGTTTTATAAACTCATTCAAGAGGGCGAATTCCCCAAACCAATAAAGTTAGGACGTAGCTCACGTTGGTTAAAGAGTGAGGTTGAACACTGGTTGAATGAACGTATCACCGCTTCTAGAGGCTAAGTATTATTAATTTAGTCAGTTACAGCGATTTTTTACAACTCACTAGTGAAATATTATATGAACGTCAAAAGAAGACGATCTTTAGGGTACTAAGGAAGGTGCCGATTGATAGTTTTTTGTACAGCAACCATGAAAAGCATAACGAGATCTGCTATCATTAATAATGCCATAGGCGCCAGTCAGTGCGGGAATATTAAAAGACTTTGATGCTGATGTGAACAGTGCATAGGACTCACGGGAAATACTTGACCAAGGAATATGCGGGTCATTACCCCAACAAGTAGACGAACAGCCTGACATGAAAATAAATTACAGGCCGCGATTATCGATACGCTATACGCCGTCCGGTACACTTTGATGATTATGCTGGTCGTAAGGCAGGTGAACTATTTAGCCAAAGCCGAGCAGAAACCCTTTGACCCGATTTACCATATCTCCCGCCTGCCTGATGTGAATGATAAGCCGATAGGTCGTCCTCGTTCCCGTCATCGTTAAGTCAGCCATAGGGAATGCTGTAGCAGCAAGGGGCTGTATGATGATCTCTATGGCCCTTATAGCCGTTTATTGTGGCGACACCGTGCAAGTTTATCCCCTGCCCGAATAAAACGCGCAGAATGGCGCTGAGCGCGTTATTCACACCCATTACTCCTCTTCAGCCGTCACTTTGCAGTTGCTGTAGACCGTAGCGTGGTCGGTGCCGACAACATAGGCAATGACAATTGGGCTGTTGTTACTGGGATCGACTTCCTGACGCAGATTAACCCGTCCATCCTCCGACGTATGGTAATACCCGATACCGTCATATTCCGCTTCGCCATAACGGGTTTCAGACCCATTATTACTGTCCTGCTCAAACACACAACACACCGGAGAAAAACAATGAACATTTACAATCTGAATGAACTGGAGCTCGGTATCGCTGAATTACCTGATGGCCGCCTGACAAATGCCTTTAAAGAGCAGGAGCGCTGGCAACCGGCACTACCCATTCCCTTTTACTGTCCACACTGTCACTTACCGGTGTATCTGGACCGCCGTAAACGGCATTTTTTCTTTGCACACCCCGTTGATAAGAAATACCTCGATTGTCCTGAGGTAAACGCGGCTATCAGTTATCTGACGCGACAATCTCAACAAGCTGAACAGTTCTCCGAGCTTCATCCCATAAAGCCCATCACGGAATGGTATTGCGTCTGGTGTCGACGGTTTTACACCAGCCAGCAGCGACCAGTCAGAAAGTGCTGCCCGAAGTGCAGAGAGGGGATTTACAGCATACCTGCTTCTCAGGTCACCGAAGACCACAGCTATTTTCATTACGCGCTGAATAATCAGGGTATTGAATCGTTGGTACGCACTCCATTGCTGCGGTTGACGGACCTCACTGAACCGAATGTTATCGATGAGGCGCAATAAAAAAATACAGCAGTCCGTTATTGTCTGAAGGACGACTGACACCACGCATTCCCCACCTCAGTCGCCTTCTCCTTTTCATACTTAGGAGACAAGACAATGACGATTCAAACAACCCCAACCACCAGCCTGCTAAACGACCAATTCGTTGATATGAAATTTCTAACTCAGTTTACCGGTCTTACTGACAAATGGTTCTACAAGCTCATACAGGACGGTGAGTTTCCGAAACCAATTAAGCTGGGTCGCAGCTCCCGCTGGTTACGAAGTGAAGTGGAGGCCTGGATGCAGGCGCGCATTGATGAATCGAGAGGGGGCAACTTCGCCCTTGGATCCTAAGGCACTAGCGCGAGTCGCCGTGCATTTTCCATAGCATACCCACCCATTACCCACCAACTCAATTTCAACCACACCTGGTGCGATTGAATGCGCTCTAGGCAAAGCGACGCCCTAAACATACGAACCTGGCTCGATACGCATGCAGGCACAGCTCAGTGGTCTTCTAAGTTTCAAGGTGGGTTGCCGAGTGTGGATCATGAATGTTGGGTACTCAGAACGTTTAGTTTAAATTTTACAGAAGGAGCACAACCATGCTTAAATTACATGAAGTCAAAATGTCGCTAGCCTTAACGCAGAACAATCGATTCGCTGGAGCCACCCAAGAACCGAGTTATTCACGAGAAAACTATTACTGTGCTCACTGCGGTGAGCCCGTCACACTGCACAAGACGCCAACGGAGTCATGGTTTACCCATTCTGATCCTCAGAACGCAGAGCACTGTCCGCGGGTCATCAGTAAGATCAAGAGCTTAGAAGACAAGGCACGACTGAGCACACAGATTCGATCAGTGTCCCCTATTTTAAAGGTCACGGATTGGTTTTGCGTGCAGTGTCGTGAGTATTTTACAAACAATCAAAAATGTTGCCCGAAGTGCCATGAGGGGATTTGGTGTATTCCTGCCCAGAATGTAACAGAGGAACATCAGCCTAAAACAGAAAAATCGTTTCCATTATGACCTTTTAATGCTCATGGTGTTAGGTTAATCAATCACGCTTTCGCTAAATGTGACCACGGCACTGCCACCAAAATTAAGCCTACCCTGATAAGCTCACCGAAGAAGAGGAGTTAAGGCTGAATTTTCATATCGAGGAACGGCTGTTACGCTATCACACACGGCCAATAATTATTTATCGCCAGTGGTGTATGAAAATTCCTTAAGAAAAGTGTCCTGATTTAGTTGCGCAGAACAGATGGGGGATATCGCGAAATGTAGGCAGTTTTTTAAGATCTCATTATGCTCTTCAAGTCGCGCAATTTTCTTTTTCAATTCACGGATTTCAACTTGCTCTGGCGTCATGGGTGACGCTTTCGGTGAGATCCCTTTGCGTTCTAGCTTGAGTTGCCGACCCCATTTGTCCATGGTTGATTTCCCGACGCCCATCGCGTTGGCGGCGTCGACCACGGAATAGTTTTGGTCAAGTACCAGTTGAGCCGCTTCAAGTTTGAATTCAGCACTGAAAAGCCGTCATATACGTTTTGCCATAATTGTCACCTATCTGTTTTATGAGGTGATGATATCACCTCTGAGTTGGTGACCAAATTAACTATGCCATTTCAATAATCACTAATTTAAGTGATATCAACTTCTTGGAGATCTAAGAGGCCAATCTATATCAGCTGTTAGCTGAAAATAATGAAATATCAAAAGGGTGCGGAACTAAAGTGGGGGGAAGGGATCACAGTAAGATTTATCTGTAAGTATATCTTATTTATAGATAGTTTAGAGCGTGTTTATCTTTGTAGTGCATATTTCAATCGACCCACATTGGGAGCCACATGATTGAAAATGCTAAAGCAACAACACTTTCATAATTTCGGGCTAATTTGTCATACCGAGTCGCCACTGCTCGGTATTTCTTTATTTTTAGGAAGGCATTTTCAACTAAATGACGATATCGATATAAGCACCAATCAATATCTTTATTCCCTTGTTTACTATTCCCTTTTTTTGGGATGACATGCTGACCCCGACGGCTTTTTATCAACTGTCGTAAGGCTTCACAGTCATAGCCTTTATCTGCAATAACAACTTCGGCTTCCGGTGAAGAGGTAACCAATGTTTCTGCATAACTCACATCATGGGCTTGCCCACCTGACAACTCAAAATGAACCGGAAGACCACTGCTATCTACCGCTAAATGTATTTTAGTTGAGTTGCCGCCTCGGCTTTTGCCTATAGCCTGCTTTGAAGCATCTTTAACGTTGGCTCCATCTTGATGCGTTTTCACGATACTGGCATCAATAAATAGCCACTGAGGATCATTGAAGCGAGATAGAAATTGGAAAATTTCCATCATCACGCCTTTCTTTGACCAAAGGTTAAAACGTCTAAATACCGTATTCCATTCACCAAATTGACGAGGTAAATCGCGCCATGGAATGCCTGTTCTTATTCGGAATAAAATACCTTCAAGGGTCATTCTATGTGCTGGTTTGTTATAAATACGTCCGGTTAGGTGCATGATTTTTGATAGTAACTTCCAGCTATCATCTGTTAACATAAGTCTCGGCATTTGGGGGTGTTTTTTTGATTTTTGGCGAAACCATTATAACAGCCCCATTTGCTGTCTGCTTTTTATACCGAAAAGATCAACACGCTCTAGTTAACAACTATCTCACTCGAGCTTATTTGTGTATAATAGCCAAAATTAGTTGAGTAAATTAAGAATTATCAGTGAACAGGTAGCTGTAAGCCCGGGGCGGTAGCGTGCCAAAATCATGAGATAACTACTTTTAGCACTCTGTTTTTCACAATCAAAATACGACTTATTATTCCAAGATGAAAATATTAGTTACTGGTGGTGCAGGCTTTATTGGTTCTGCGGTTATTCGCCATTCCTTTTCATGGTAATAGTTATTTAGTTTAGACATTTATCGGTGGAATGTTAAATTTACTTATTACCAATATTGAGTTTTGACTGTTGATGTCCAATAAAAAAATCCTTAAAAATACAATCTCTCTTTATATACGCCAAATCATCATTATTCTAATTACTTTGTATTCAATGCGGGTGATTTTGAATGCTTTAGGTATAGAAAATTATGGCATTTATAGCGTTGTTACAGGCTTCGTTACTTTGTTAACATTCTTACCGGGAAGCATGGCAAGTGCCACTCAGCGTTTTTTTTCTTTTGCTATGGGGCAGAAAGACCTATCAAAACTAAAGAAAACTTTCAGTGTAAATTTAATTATGTATGCAGGTATTGCCTTACTTGCTTATACACTGTTACAAACTATAGGTCTTTGGTACATTAAAGAGTTTTTAAAAATACCTGATACACGCTTTAGTGCTGCCTTAGAACTCTATCATTTCACTTCTCTCTCTTTTGTTTTTTCCATTTTCAGTGCACCTTTTATAGCAATTTTAATTGCTCACGAAGATATGTATATTTACGCACTTATTTCTGTGATTGATGTGGTTTTAAAATTAATAATCGCAATATCTTTAAATTACGTTAACTATGACTTACTTGCATACTACGGCATATCTCTTTTTGTGATATCGGCTTTAGTAGCATTGTCTTATATTTACATTTGCATAAGAAAATATACTGAGTGCCAACTAAGAAAATTTTATTGGAGCACCACCATATTTAAAGAGATTCTAGGTTTTACAACTTGGACTTTACTAGGGCAAATTAGTACTGTATTTCGAAATCAAGCTGTAACCATTTTAGTCAACCAGATGTTTAACCCTAGCGTTGTAGCCGCTAGAGCTATTGCATTGAACATAGCTAGTCAAGTAGCTGTATTTTCAAATAATCTAAATACAGGGTTATATCCCCCTATCATTAAGTCTTATGCTTCAAATCAAAAAAATGACATGATGAACTTAATTTTTAATGGCTCTAAACTCACTTTTTTCCTAATGTGGGTATTTGCACTGCCAATGCTGCTTGAGATGAAAACAATTTTAACTCTTTGGCTAAAAACTCCACCACAAGAAGCCATTCTATTTACTCAACTAGCAATTGTTGAATCATTGATATTAGCCATAAGCATGCCCCTAACAACAGCAGCAAGAGCCCCTGGTAAAATGGCTTTGTATGAAATAACTTTAGGCAGTATCCAAATTGCAATTTTTTTCGTTTCGTGGTGGGTTTTGAGTCTAGGGTATTCAGCTGAATGGGTTTTTTTCGTAGCAATAGCTGCTAACGTTTTTATGTTTCAAGTACGCCTAGTACTGGTTAAATATCTTATTGCTATGCCAATTTTACCCTATTATAAAAAGGTAGTTGGCCCTGTTCTAGTCATTCTAACCATTTCAGCCGCTCTTAGTATCCTATTATCAAATAGCCTTCCAAACAACTTATATACTTCCTTGGTCGTTATTGTGTTTTCTGTCGCGACTTCAACTCTTGCTATGTACTATTTAGGATTAGATCGCCACTGGCGTAAAAAAATAATTGATGTGTTATCTAATAAGTTTTTAAAATTTAGAGAGATAAAATGAAAATTTTAGTTTTAGGTGGTACGGGTGCTATGGGTATTCACCTTGTACGCTTCTTGGAAAAGCAAAATAACCAAGTTTATGTTACTTCGCGCAGTAGATCAGGCATAAATAATAATATTAACTATATTCAAGGAAATGCCCATAATCAAGAATTTCTAAATAGTTTGTTAAGCCAGAATTGGGACGTAATCGTCGATTTTATGGTGTACTCTACACCTGTTTTTCAACAACGTTATACTCAATTTTTAAAATCAACAAAACAATATATTTTTATCAGTTCCGCTCGTGTTTATGCAGATTCTATTCAACCAATAACAGAAAATTCACTACGATTACTCGACACAATAAAAGATAGTGATTATTTAAAAACTGATGAATATGCTTTAACAAAAGCAAGACAAGAAAATCTTTTATTTGATAGCAATAGTAAAAATTGGACAATCATTCGTCCTTATATTACATACGACGACGAACGATTACAGTTAGGTGTGCTTGAAAAGGAAGATTGGCTATATCGTGCATTACATGGGCGTAGCATAGTTACAGCAAAAGATATTCAAGCTAAAGTAACTACACTTACAGCAGGAAAAGATGTTGCTAGAGGTATTTGTGCATTAATAGGTAACGAACTTGCACTAGGTGAGGCTTTCCATATAACAACCGATCAAAGTATTAGCTGGAGACAAATCTCAGAAATTTATCTACATGCGTTAGCAAAGAATGGATTCAAAGTAAATCTAGTCGAACAAGATTTAGATAATTTCTTGACTTGGCGCAAAGGAAAATATCAGGTTATTTACGATAGGCTATTTAACCGAGTATTCAACAATGAAAAGATTAGTCAATTTATAGATACCTCAACCTTTATTTCACCACAAATAGGTTTAGAGGCATGTATTCAAAACTTTCTCAGTAGTAAGCCCTATGCCTTCAAGTCAATAAATTGGCAAGAAGAAGCTCTTAAAGATAAAGCATTAAAAGAGAGCACATGCTTAAGTGAAATATCTGGGTTCAAAACAAAAATTAAATATTGTTTATTCAAAAGCCTACCAAAGGTAGGAAGGTTACTAACGCGATGAAATTCTACTCAACATCAGAAAAAAATGCATTGATTGTTATCTCACTACTCAAAGCCCATAGCATTCGCTATGTAATTGCTTCTCCAGGCACTACAAATAATGCTCTCATTGGTAGTATTCAAAAAGATCCTTTTTTCAAAATTTATTCAGCCGTTGACGAACGCTCCGCTGCTTATATGGCCTGTGGTTTGGCAGCTGAAACTGGTGAGCCAGTCGTTATCAGTTGTACTGGAGCTACAGCTTCAAGAAATTATGCACCGGGTATGACAGAAGCTTATTATCGTAAACTACCTGTATTAGCGATTACTTCAACTCAACCAATTAGTCGTATTGGGCATCATGTTGCCCAAGTGATTGACCGCAGTGTTATTTCAAATGATGTAGCAAATTTCAGTGTTACTTTACCTGTAGTTAAGGATGAAGAAGATTTTTGGGATTGTGAGGTCAAAGTCAATCAAGCTATTTTGGAGTTAACCCGACGAGGAGGAGGACCGGTACATATTAATCTACCAACTACATATAGCCTTCCCTTTACAGAAAAAGAAAATATCAGCTGTAGAGTAATAAATCGCTTAACCTTAGCTGATAAGCTACCAATTCTTGATACAAATAAGCGCATATCAGTTATTATTGGCTCACACCACAGTTGGAGTGACGATGCTATAGAAGCGTTAGAAGGTTTTTGTAGTAAGTATAATACTGCTGTTTTTTGTGATCATACTAGTGGTTATAGAGGTAAAAACCGTGTATTACTTTCACTTGCAGCGGCACAAGAAATTCATTCAAAATCAGAACTAAAATCAGATATAACACTGCATATAGGTGAAATAACTGGAGATTACCCTTTAGCTGGAATGGCTGGAAATGAAGTATGGCGTATCAGCCCTGATGGGGAATTACGCGATACATTCCGTAGGCTGCGCTATGTGTTCGAGATGTCAGAAACATCATTTTTTCAACATTTTGTAGAACAGACAGACCAACCATCTACTAATGAATATTTTCAACAATGCACTGATTTTTTAAAAACAGTACAAAATAAAATACCAGAAATACCTTTTTCCAACATCTGGTTAGCCTCCAAGCTAGCATCGAAAATACCATCAGGTTCAACTATCCACTTTGGGATTTTGAATAGCTTAAGAACTTGGAACTTCTATGACCTTCCCAATACTGTAACTTCTTTCTCAAATGTCGGGGGATTTGGAATTGACGGTGGAGTCTCTACACTACTTGGTGCATCCTTAGCAAATCCGAATAAACTCTATTATGGTGTGATAGGTGATCTTGCCTTTTTCTATGATCTCAATGCCATAGGCAACCGCCATACAGCAAATAACTTACGTATCCTTCTTGTCAACAATGGGAAAGGAACAGAATTTCGAATGTATAACCATCACGCTGCTCATTTTGGTACAGATGGTGATGAATTCGTAGCTGCCGCTGGACATTATGGAAATAAATCAAGAACTCTTATTAAAGACTATGCCGAAAACTTAGGTTTCGAATATTTTTCTGCATGCAATAAAAAAGAGTTTGAAGACGTTTATCAACGGTTTCTTGAACCTGCAATTACAGATAAACCAATGTTATTTGAGGTATTTACTGATAGTGATCATGAAAGTAAAGCACTTCAAATAATGCATAGATTAGAAGTCAGTGCAAAAAGTAAAGCAAAGCAGACATTAAAAAAAGTACTTGGTCCTAAAGGTATTGATACAGTTAAAAAGATAATAAAAAGGTAAAACATGAAAATTGGAATTTTAACTCAACCATTGCATAATAATTATGGTGGTTTATTGCAAGCCTATGCATTGCAATTTTTCTTAGCTAGGCAAGGGCACGATGTTCTTACCGTTGATTTTTCAAAAACATATAAACCCAAATTTGGTGGCATAAAAGGAATTGCTAAGAATAGCATAAAAAAATATATATTAAGACATGATATAAAATCAGTATTTCCTTTAAAAGATACGGAAAGACATAAGATAAACCAGCATACTAATCGTTTTATATCTGAAAATATTCGTAGAACTCAACTAATAACTAATTTATGTGAATTCTCATTTCTTGATGCATATAATTTTGATGCTTTCATTGTAGGTAGTGATCAAGTCTGGCGTCCTAGCTATTCTCCAGGCATGCCTGTTTTTTTCCTTGATTTTTTGCGTGATGATAAAGAAATAAAACGTATTGCTTATGCTGCATCTTTTGGTGTTGATCATTGTGATGAGTATACTCAAGAAGAATTAGATAGTTATGCTTATCTCGCTAAATTATTTGATGCTATTGGTGTCAGAGAAGATTCAGCTGTTGATTTATGTGATAAATACTTTGACGTTAACGCTACCCATGTGTTAGACCCTACTTTTCTCCTAAAAAAAGATGATTATATCAATTTAATAAATAGTGATAAAACACAGCCAATTGATGGGAATTTAATGGTTTATGTTTTAGATCCACAAGAAGAAAAAAATAAAATTATTAGTGAAATTGAAAAGCGTCATAATCTAACATCATATAATTTTATGGGGAATAATACTTTAGGTATATATCAACCTGTTACACAATGGTTACGTGGATTTATGGAATCAGAATTTGTTGTAACCGATTCATTTCATGGTGTTGTTTTTTCAATTATATTTAATAAACCATTTATTGCTATTGGGAATAAAGATAGAGGACTAACTAGATTCACATCTTTGCTTAAGCTATTCAATTTAGAAGATCGTTTAATTTCATCTCTTGATGATATCAAAATTGCAGATCGCCCTATTAATTACTACGAAGTTAATAAAATACTAAAAGAAAAGAAACTAGAATCACTAATGTTTCTGAATGAAGCTCTAAACGAGAATTAATTATGCCTAATGTATCGGTAATTATGCCTGTTTATAATGCAGAGAGATATATAGAAAAGTCTTTATTAAGTCTGCTCAATCAAACCTTAAGCGATTTTGAAATTATTATTATAGATGATGGCTCTACAGATAAATCACTAGCTATAATTAATAATATATTAGAACAAAACTTAAAAAATAAAAATATAATTACTTTAATTTCTCGTGAGAATAAAGGGGTAGCAGCAACAAGGGCTGAAGGTATATCCTTAGCTAAAGGAGATTATATAATTCACATTGATAGTGATGACTGGGTAGAACATAATTGGCTTCAGCTTATGTATGAAACAGCCATTAAAAATGAATCTGATATTGTTATATGTGATTATACCGAAGTTTACAATAAGAAAAAACATCGAGTTTACCAAAGCTGCTCATCATCTAGACAAGAAAATATAGAGTTTTTATTGACGAATAAATTGAGTAACTCAAATTGGGACAAACTAATTAGAAGGTCAATCCTTACTAAAAACAATATTAATTTTATAAAAAACTTTAATATGGGTGAGGATTTTTTATTTACATTGAAAGCATTGTTTTACTCACAGAAAACAACCCATATATCTAAATCACTTTATTATTACAATAAATCAAATCAGAATTCGCTTACCTATAAATACTCAGAAAAAGCATTAAGTGATATTATCAAAGTTGTAGAAATAGCCGAGAACTTTTTAAAAAATGAAAACTACTTGAATAAAATAAAAAAAAGTCTTGATCACTTTAAATTTAATATCAGAGTGTTACATCTTATTAACTCAAAAAATAATGGAATTAAAGTATCAATGAATTTATATCCGGAAACAAATTATTTAATTAAAAGTAAAGAAACATCTAAAACATTCAAAATATTATTCAAGTTAAATAACCTTAAAATGAATTTTTTAGGCAAGATACTACTAAAAATTTACCTAGTCTACCTTGAAATAAAAAGAACAAAACTAATCTTAATTTATAATTCATTAATGAGCAATTTTAAAAAAAATTAATCATAGCTCAATCAAGATTTAATAAGTGCTAATAAAATGAAAAATAAACCTTTAAATATCTAGAATTTAGCATTTATAGCTCTAACAAAAAAAATAAAAAAAACTTATTAAAAATGTAATGGGTTTTTCATTTATTCAATATTTTCAATAGTAACTTATCTATCAGGAATAAATATGCCATTAGTAAGCGTCATTGTCCCAGTATATAACACTAGTAAATACTTAAAAAAGTGCATTGATAGTATCCTTGCTCAAACACTAAAAGATATTGAAGTAATTATTGTAAACGATGGTTCTACTGATGATAGCTTATCTATCATTAACCAATACTCTGATGATAGAATAGTTATAATAAATAAAGAGAATGGTGGATTATCATCCGCTAGAAATAGTGGGATAGAAGAAGCTAAGGGAGATTATATTCTTCATGTTGACAGTGATGATTGGATTGATACTGATTATTGCCTAGATACTTATTGTTACGCAAAAAAAAATGACCTTGATATGGTTATTACTAATTTAAATATGTTATGGAATGGTATTGAAAAAGAAAAAAAATCTATTGAAAATTTACCGACAAAAGAAATAATAACAAACTTAGAATACTTGGATTTTTGGAGTAAGAACAAAGTTATCTCTAATTGTGTTAATAGGCTAATACGAACATCTTTATATAAAGATAATGATATATTACACCCAGAACATATATCTTTAGGAGAAGATTTAGTAACTACACCAAGGTTATCTTTTTATTCTAAGAAAATTGGAATTATCGATAAGGCATATTATAATTACATTCAAAACTCCGAAAGCATAATGAATTCAGGAACAATACGCAAGATATATGATATCATATATGTATTTTCTATATTAGATAATTTTTTCGAACAAAAAAAAATAAATATGAACACTAGCTATCTTAAAGCTTATTATTATTCTACGTTAATATCTAGAAAATACGATGTTAATGATGTGTTTTATAATGAAGCCATAAGCGAGTATATATGTGTGATGAAGAAAAGTAAAATACCATATCAACTTAACTTACATAGTGTAAAATTCATTCTAATCAAGATCCTATTGAATATTAGAGGTACAAAAAACACGGTTAAGTTTATTAGAGATATAAATTGCTTTTTCATTTCAATAAAACATCATCTTAATAAATAAAGATATAATATGTCAAAGAATTTAAGTTATTATTTTTTATGCATACCTCCATTGTTCTATTTAAATATTTTTGGATATGATAATATTGGCTCTATATTATCATTGGTTGGTTTGACCATAGCAATTATTTTTTATTTTCCTTTTAATTTAAGCCTTAACCAAAAAAAAATAACATTATTATTTTTTATTTTTATTTTTATTTTTTATTTATTTTCTAATAATATACTACTTAACCCTCAATTAAATGCATTTTCTGGCACTTACTGGTGGGTTTATCTTTTTATATCAATATTGATATTCTCTCCTCCACCAAAAAGGCTACTAGAAAAATTATCACACTGTACGATTATTACTAGTATTTTTATTTTGCTTTTGGATTGTTATTATCGTTTCTTTATTAATACAATAGAAAAAAACGATATAGGAAGATATGCTTATAAATTCGGATTAATTGATATGGATTCAAACTTTTCTGGTATTTATGCATCCTTGATTTTTTTTTATTGCTTATTTTTGCGTAAAGTTTACTATAAATATACTCTAATTTATATGATAGTACTGTATATGCTCGTATTATCTTCTTTATCATTAGCAGCTATATCTATTACAACTATCTTATTTATCTATTTCCGTTTATCTAAAAAGATTAAAATATATTTATTACCTATCGGAATATTTTGCATGATATTATCATCATCATTCATTATTCACATGATAGAAATGGATGGTAGTGGTTCTACTAAAATCAATTTTATTAAACGTGGATTTGAAATGTTGATATCTCGTGATATTTTTACAACATTATTTGGAACAGGCCTTTTTAGTGTTAAGTTAAATGGATATGACCCGCATATTGTTATATTGCAATTGCTATTGCAGTTAGGATTAATTGGGTTTATATTATATTATCTGATTCAGTTCATTCTCATAATTAATTACAAACGTATTCTTATATATGTGGTACTTCCTTTTTTTCTTATTGGCCTTTCTGTTGCCTCAATTTCTAGTCCTATATTCACTACTATTATTATTTTGTTATACTATCAATCTTTTTATATTCAGAACGATGACTCTAAATTCCATGTTCCTTATAGAGAACTAATTAATAATTAATGGCTTATATTTTATGAAGATAATTGCTTTTTTAGGTGAGAAGTATTTTCACTATAATAACGAATATTTTGCAAATCCAACATCAGCAGCTTTCTTACAAAAAATGCTAGGTGATGAAAATATATATGTAATTTCACCGTCTATTGGTGTCTCTGAAAAACCTATAACTTTCAGTTCTAAAGTCAGAGAGGATAAATTTACGACATCTCCTTATTATACTTCGACTCTATTTCATTATGGCATAGCTATTCTTGCACTACTTTTTATTTTCTCAAGGAAATTAAACTATCACTATTTAATTATTAATAAAGCAAAAGGATTCTTATTATTAATATCATCGATTATGCTAATAAATTTAGTAGTATTAAATATAGAAAGTATAATTTAATTTACCCGATTTAAATATTATATTGGCTCAGACTCCTATCTTGGAAATAAATCATGGTCTTCAATTCTATTTACATTCGTCTTTTTGGCATTATTACTTTATGGAATAAAAGTAAATGTTAGTTATAGAATACCTATAGTCAAATTATCTATTATCATTCTTGTTTTTTGTTTATCTACACCTTCAATTGCAGTCTTATCTGGACGAGCTTTACTTGTCTTCTTAGCTATTTCTCCCATATTGATATATGAATTATTTAGAATATCAAAATTGAATTTATATACTGCTCTACTGCTAATCGTATACATTATAACGAACATATCCTTTTATATTAAAAATGACTATTACTTTTATTAAATGAAACTATTACACTTATACCATAAAACATATAATGCCGGTGATGGTATTACTAATGTTGTATCTAATTTATCTAAATATCAGAATAAAATACCACATATAGAAAGTCTCCACCTTGCTTTTTCCTCTGATGATAAGTTAAAGCAAAAAGCTGAATTTAAAACAATTTCTTTTTTTAAATTACTCTTTCAGATAAAGTCTTACTCTCCAGATTTTATCTATGTGCATGGTATTTTTAAAATAAAATCACCTATTTTAATTACATCACTGAAACTGATGGGGTTCAAAATAATACTTGTTCCTCATTGTTCTTTAATGAAAAGAACTATACTTCATAAAAAAATAAAGAAGTCAATTTACCTTTCTATATTTAAAAAAATATCATTTCAACATGTTAACTTCATACAATACTTAAATGAAGAAGAAAAGAATGATTCTATTTTTATTTCTAATAAAATAAAAACATATATTTTACCTAATGGAGTGGGTGTGAATACTCCCATAAAGCAAAAAAACTTTAAAAAAATAAAACCTTTCTATTTAGGTAGGTGTGATATTTACCATAAAGGATTGGATCTATTAATAAACAGTCTTAATATTTTTTATAAAAAAACACAAAGTAATATTTTATTTAATATCTACGGTGCTAATAAAAAACAAACTATTGAATTAATAAATCTAAAACCCAATAAAAATATTATAATTAGGCCACCTATATTTGGACTTGAAAAAGAAGAAGTTTTAGAAAGTAATAATATATTTATTATGACCTCTCGTTACGAAGGCCTACCAGTAGCAGTATTAGAAGCACTAGCGTATGGAAACATTTGCTTACTAACTGAAGGGACTAACATGGCGAAAATTGTAAAAAAACATAATTGTGGCTTTGTTATAAACAATATAAATGACATTTATTATACTTTAAACAAAATAAAAAATATGCCTGATAACGAATTAATAGAAATGTCAACTAATGCAAAAAAATTAGCAAATGAAAGTTATAATTGGCAGTCAATTGCTAATTTATCTATAAGAAAAATAATTAGTTAATTTATATTCAATACTATTGAGGTAACTACTTTCAACGAAATTAAAACAACTATAGCATAATGCGACCCTAATCCTAAAATTTTCCAGGTAACTGCTTAGAAAAATTCGTTCCCATAAGCTTCGATTTTAAAATGGGAAAAAATCTATCTATTAATACCTAGCATGCTGCAATAATTTTGTTAATAGTATTTATGTATTTATTAAAATATCGTTAAGTTAAATAATATGATAAAAATAGCTGTTATAATGTCAGTTTATAAGAATGACGATCCAATTTTTTTGGATGCCGCGATAAATAGCGTTCTAAACCAAACATTTAAAAGTTTTGATATTTACCTACAAGTGGATGGCCAGGTTCCTATTCAGCTATCCAATAAGCTCAATAATTATCAAAATAATTATCAAAATATATATATTGAATTTATTAATGAAAATAAAGGTCTTGCTTGGCAATTAAATAGGGCTATAAGCCGTTTATCAACGTCAAATATATATTCATTCATAGCAAGAATGGATGCAGATGATATATGTGAACCAGAGCGTTTTCAAAAGCAAATTGAGTATTTTCATAACCATCCTGATGTAGCTATTTGTGGAACTCAAGTTATCGAATTTCACGAGGATGGTTATACTCAGTTGAAAAAAATTCCATGTAGTCATGCTATTTTAAGTCGCTATATAATTAAGCGTTGTCCTTTTAATCACCCCACGGTTATGTTTAACTTATCAAATATTAATATTAATCATATTCATTATAATCCAGCATTAATGAATACCCAAGATTATTATTTATGGGTTGACTTATTAGAGAAAAAGTACATTTTCGGAAACTTAGATGAGCCATTATTACGATTTAGAGTTGATAAAAATTTTTATAATCGAAGAGGTTTTAAAAAAGCCAAAAATGACTTTAACGCTCGTTTATATGCAATGAAAAAACTAGGTCTTTTTAGTCCATTAAATTTCATCTTTCTGCTTTTAATTGTATCCTTACGATTAAGCCCACCATTTTTAAAAAAATTTGCATATAAGTATTTAAGATAATTATTACTTAGAATCTATCCCAAAAGGAATTGTCAGATAATACATAATGATAATTTATGACGGCAAAGCATGGTGGGCAACAAGTGGCAAATCAGTGATGAACTCTGGGAGAAAATGGCTCCTCTCATCCCGGAGCATAGAACTCAACACCCGCTGGGTACGCACCGCAAGCGGGTTGATAATCGCGCTGCAATGAACGCCATTTTCTTCGTACTCAGGACGGGTTGCCAGTGGAATGCGCTAAATGCCACCGGTATATGCTCGTCAAGCTCTGCTCATCGCCGATTTCAGGAGTGGCGGGATGCTGGCGTATTTGAACGCTTCTGGCAAAACGGGTTGCTTGCTTGCGAACAGTTGGACGCTATTGACTGGTCGTGGCTGTCGATGGATGGTTGTATGACCAAATCACCGCTGGCAGGCTCAAAAAAACAGGCAAGAACCCAACAGACCGAGGGAAACGGGGCGTAAAGCGCAGTCTGATGACTGACGGGAACGGGCTTCCGCTTGCACTGGTTGTCGCTGGAGCAAATACGCACGACATAAAGCTGGTTGCGGATACGCTCGATGCCCTCCAGACGGGCAGACCGGGCAAGAGGCTCCGGTTGTGCATGGACAAAGGGTATGAAGCGGAATGGTTGGGATCGTATCTGAGAAGTCGTCGCTATGAACCTCATATCCAGTCACGGAAGGATGAATCAGAAGCCATCAAAAACACGGATTTTAAGGCCCACCGCTGGGTTGTAGAGAGAACACACAGTTGGATGAATCGCTACCGTCGTGTCCTGACTCGTTGGGAGAAGAAAGTCGAGAATTATGAGGCGATGCTGCATTTTGCCTGTGGTATCATTGCCTGTAACAAAACCCTATTGAGATAGGTTCTTAAAGTTTCTAAATAAAAGGATATATAAATGAAATTTTTAATAACTGGCACTGCTGGTTTCATTGGCTATGCTGTAGCAAAAGAGTTATTAAATCAAGGGCATATCGTAGTTGGAATCGATAATGTAAATAACTATTATGATCAGGGGCTTAAACAATCTCGTTTACATCTCCTTGCGCAATACCCGCATTTTCGCTTTATTCCTCTCGATATTACTGAGCGTGAAAAAGTGGTAGACCTGTGTACTCAAGAAGGGTTTGATAGAGTGATCCACCTTGCTGCTCAGGCTGGTGTTCGTTACTCACTGCAAAACCCGTTTGCTTATGCAGACAGTAATCTTAATGGCCATCTTGCTATCTTAGAAGGCTGCCGACAAGCGAAAATCAAGCACTTAGTTTATGCGTCTTCCAGCTCAGTCTATGGGATCACTGACCAAACGCCATTTAGTACGGATATGCCTACTGACCATCCCGTTTCATTGTATGCGGCAACGAAGAAAGCCAATGAATTGATGGCGCATTCCTATTCACATTTGTATCAGCTCCCGACGACCGGTTTGCGCTTCTTCACGGTGTATGGCCCGTGGGGCCGTCCAGATATGGCACTATTCAAATTTACCAAAGCTATTTTAGCCGGTGAGCCAATCGATGTTTATAATAACGGCAATCTCAGCCGTGATTTCACTTTTATTGATGATATCGTGGAAGGGATCATCCGTATTTCCGATATAATCCCACAGGCAGACCCAGAAAACTGTTCGCTTTCACCTGCACAAAGCAGTGCGCCATACCGTTTATATAATATTGGGAATGGGCAGCCCGTCAAATTGACGGACTTTATTGCTGCACTTGAAAAATCATTAGGGAAAAAAGCGATTAAAAACTTTTTACCGATGCAGGCTGGGGATGTGTATACCACTTGGGCGGACACTGAAGACCTATTTAAGGTCACCGGTTATCGCCCACAAGTTTCTATTGAGCAGGGCGTACAGGCATTTGTCGATTGGTATCAATCCTACTACCGCCTGTAAAATATCATCAATTTCCCTGTAATGTCCTAAGATGGATTTGAGAGGTCAGTTTTGAAAATAGCAATTGCCGGTACAGGCTATGTGGGTCTGTCTAACGCCATGTTACTGTCACAAAACCATGAAGTGGTGGCCGTCGACATCGTGCCTGAAAAAGTGGCGATGCTGAACAATAAGCAATCGCCGATTATCGATACCGAAATTGAACAGTTTTTACGTGAAAAAACACTCAATTTCCGTGCAACCCAAGATATTGTTGAAGCCTATACGGGCGCACAGTATGTGATTGTAGCCACACCGACTGACTATGACCCGAAAAGCAACTATTTCAATACCAAGTCAGTTGAATCGGTCATTCATGATGTGCAGAAAATCAACCCTACAGCCACCATTATTGTTAAATCCACCATCCCTGTTGGCTTTACTGAGCGCCTGCGTGAAGAGTTTGGCTACACCAATGTGATTTTCTCCCCTGAATTTTTACGTGAAGGCCGCGCGCTGTGGGATAACTTGTACCCATCACGCATTGTGGTGGGTGAACGCTCTGAGCGAGCGGAAATCTTTGCGGATTTGCTGCTCGAAGGCGCTATCAAAAAAGATGTCCCTGTGCTGTTTACCGATGGCACTGAAGCGGAAGCGATTAAATTATTCGCCAATACTTACTTAGCGATGCGTGTGGCCTATTTCAATGAATTAGATACCTATGCAGAGAGTCGTGGCTTGAACGCACGTCAAATCATCGAAGGGGTGTCTTTAGACCCACGTATTGGCAGCCATTATAACAACCCTTCATTTGGTTACGGCGGTTATTGCTTGCCGAAAGACACCAAGCAGCTACTGGCTAACTATGACGATGTACCGAATAACCTCATTAATGCGATTGTGGAATCTAACCGTACCCGTAAAGACTTTATCTCAGATGCGATTATTGCCAAAGCGCCACGTAAAGTCGGGGTATATCGTTTAGTGATGAAAGCGGGTTCGGACAACTTCCGCGCCTCGGCGGTACAAGGTGTGATGAAACGCATCAAAGCCAAAGGCATTGAAGTGATTGTGTATGAGCCAGTGCTTAAAGAGGACGAATTTTTCCGCTCCAAAGTGTATCATGATCTTGAAGCATTCAAAGCCGATAGCGATATTATTTTAGCCAACCGGATGGTGCCTGAACTCGAAGATGTCGCAGAGAAAGTGTATACACGTGATCTGTTTGGCAATGATTAACCGATAGGCTAAATTTATCGTTCTGCTTTTGCCAAAAATTTACCTTCGCTATAAACTATTTAAAAAATTATATTAAACACGTATAAGTGGGATGATGATAACAACCCATCACTTATACCTTATCTAAACATTTTTTATCATAGGATGGTCTTGTGCTTAGTAAGCGTCTCCCACTGACACTACTCGCAGCCAGCATTTTGCTCACCGGCTGTACCGTTACCCCTGGTGTCTATATGTCCACATCAGGCAAAAATGTCGTCGACACTGGCGATCGTGATATTTCTAAATTTGTCGATATCTACCCGATCTCGCCAAAACTATTAGATGAGATGTATACCCCACAAGTTATTGCAAAACCCAACCCAACCCTAGAGAAGCAACTGGCAACCTATGAGTACCGTGTTGGTGTGGGTGATGTATTAACCATTACGGTATGGGATCACCCTGAGTTAACCATTCCTGCCGGCTCTTACCGTAGCGCCGCGGACTCCGGTAACTGGGTGCATTCCGATGGTACTATCTACTATCCGTATATCGGTAAAGTGAAAGTCATAGGCAAAACGGTCACTGAAATCCGTAATCTAGTGAGTAACCGTCTATCGACTTATATCGAATCACCACAAGTGGATGTCAGTATTGCCGCCTTCCGCTCACAGAAAATGTATGTTTCAGGTGAAGTGGCTAAACCCGGTACATTACCGATTACTAACGTGCCGCTAACAGTTTTAGAGGCTTTTAATAATGCAGGCGGCCTGACTGAAAAAGCCGATTGGGACAATGTCGTACTCACCCGAAATGGCAAAGAGATAAAAATCTCACTGCAAGCATTAGTTCAGTATGGCGACCTAACCCAAAACCATCTGATGCTACCGGGTGATGTACTATATGTACCACGTAACGACGGGCAAAAAGTGTTTGTGATGGGAGAAGTAGGTCAGCCAAACACCCTAACCATTGACCGTGCTGGCATGAGTATTACTGAGGCACTGAGTAAAGCAGGCGGTACAGATCAAAATACCGCTAATGCAACCGGCGTATTTGTCATCCGTCCAATTAAAAACCAAACCTCGGGCGATAAAGAGCTGGATGCCCTACTGCCGAAAAAAATGGCGGCGGTCTATCAGTTAGATTTATCCGATGCCACTGCCATGGTGATGGGAACGGAATTTAAACTGCAACCTTATGACTTAGTTTATGTTACCGCAGCACCCGTTGTACGTTGGAACCGCCTAATCACCCAATTGCTACCAACCATCGCAACTTATAATCAGTTAACCGAAGGTACTAAACGTATTCATGACTGGTAATCCATATGTTTAATAATATTCTCGTTGTCTGTATGGGGAATATTTGCCGCTCCCCCACGGGGGAGCGCCTATTACAAACCCATTTCCCCGATAAAAAGGTGCACTCCGCGGGCATTATCGCCAAAGAGGATCGTCCCGCTTATGATAGCGCCATCCGTATTGCACAAAACCACAATCTCTCTTTAGATGGCCACCAATCACGTCGTTTAACCAGTGAATTATGTAAAGAAGCAGACTTAATCCTAGTGATGGAAAACGACCATATTGATAGAATCCATCAACAGTTCCCTGAAACGCGTGGCAAAGTCATGCTGTTCGGCCAGTGGCTAAATAAAACCGAGATCCCAGATCCGCATAAACGCAGTGATGAAATGTTCGAGCATGTTTATCAACTGATGGAAAAAGCCGTTATACAGTGGCAAGGGAAAATTTAATTTTACTATTTGAAGGCTTAACGTTAATTGATTATGAACACGACAAAAACCAGCTCCGCTGCCTCGGACGAAATCGATCTGCTGGCGCTCTTTAAGATACTCAAATCCAGCTACCTTAAAATCGGCTTTTTTACCCTCTTTTTTATTGTAATTGGTGCCGCTTATAGCTTTCTAGCGACACCAATCTATCAAGCCAATGCGACACTGCAATACGATAAAATGAGCCAAGTTTCATTGTTAGATCAAATGAGCGATGTGATGCCATTTGCTAATAGTAATAGCCAAGCCGATTCCGAAATCGAGGTCATTAAGTCTCGGATGGTGCTCGGTAAAACGGTTGCAGACCTTAATTTAGATACCCAAGTCGCACCGGCTGGTTTTTTCGATAGGCTTTGGGGAGACAAAGCTTCTGTCGCTATTTCCCTCTATTCTTTACCTGAACATCTTATTGGTGAACCCGCTATTGTGACCTATTTAGGCGAAAACCGTTATGCTCTTCATATTGATAACCAAACCGTTGAAGGCAAAGTGGGCGAACTCCTAAAACAAGATGAAATCAGCTTGCTGGTATCCTCAATCAATGCTGAAGTCGGACAAGAATTTACCTTATCTAAAGATGCCCGTTATTCGACCATTGAAAACCTACGTAATACCTTAACGATTGCAGAAGTCGGTAAAGGCACGGGGATTATTAATCTTGCTATTAAAGGTGCTGACAAAGCGGAAAATGTACAGATTTTAAATAGCATTATCCAAAACTATGTGGATCAAAATACTGAGCGTAAAAAAGAGGTCACCAACAATACGCTATTATTCTTAGATGAATATTTACCGAAAGTAAAAACTAAATTGGACAACTATGAAAACCAATTAAATGCTTTCCGTAAAAAGAATGAATCTATCGACCTGTCCTTAGAGGCTAAATCGGCTCTTGATAGCGCCTTGCAAGTCGAAGAGAAACTCAATGAGTTAACCTTTAAAGAGGTAGAGATCCAGCAGCTCTATACCCGTAACCACCCTGCTTACCAATCATTGCTGGATAAGCGTCAGCAACTGTTACGTGAAAAAGAGAAAATCAGTAAAAATATCCAAAAACTTCCCAATACCCAGCAACAGATTGTGCGTTTAACACGTGATGTAGAGTCCGAGCAAGCTATCTATAATCAGCTAGTGGCCAAACAGCAAGAGCTGAGCGTATTAAACTCCGGGATCACCGCCGATGTACGCATTATTGACTCGGCAGAATCCCAACCTAATGCCGTGGCACCGAAAAAAGCGCTCATAATGGTTCTGGCGACGATCCTCGGTTTTATTGTGGGTTGCGCTTATGTGATCGCCCGTGAGTTCTTTAATAATAAGATTAAAGGTACTGAAGATATCGATGCATTGGGTGTTAACGTCTATGCCACTATTCCATTCTCTACTCATGAGAAAAAATTAATTGCAGCGGGGAATAAGCGCCCACTTGCATTGGAAAACCCAGCCGATACGGCAGTAGAAGCCATCCGTTCCCTGCGTACCAGCGTTTACTTCTCGGTGATGAACCAAGGGAATAACTTGGTGATGATCAGTAGTGCGTCACCGGGCGTAGGTAAAAGCTTTGTTACCTCTAATATGGCGGTTGTATTAGCTAATGCGGGTAAAAAAGTCCTCCTAATTGATACCGACTTACGTAAAGGCCGTATTCATAAAGCCTTTGGTTTAAGCAATAAAGCGGGGTTATCCGAATATTTGGCTCAGCAGGACATTACGCAACCGACCATCCACCGTGGTGTGATTGAAAACCTAGATGTGATCTGCCGTGGTAAAAATGTCACTCACTCTTCTGAGTTACTGATGGGAGAACGTTTTAAACACCTGCTCGACACGATGAAAGGGCAATATGATATCGTGGTTATCGATACCACCCCAATCTTAGCAATCACTGACTCCGCGATTATCGGTAAGTACGTCGGCACCTCACTGCTTATTGCCTACTATGGTGTCAATACGGTGAAAGATATTGAGCTATCGCTAAAACGCTTTAAACAAAACGATATCGAAATCACAGGCGTGATCCTCAATGGTATCGATGCGAAATCAGACGACTATAACTATGTCTATGAGTACTAGTCGTACAGGAATTTAAAATGAATCATACAAAGGTCTTAGTCACAGGCGGTCTTGGCTACATTGGTAGCCATACCTGTGTGCAGATGATTGAACAAGGCATGCAGCCAATTATTTTAGATAATTTATGTAATGCCAACCCAGAAGTACTCAACCGCATTGAAACCATCACAGGTAAAAAACCTGTCTTCTATGCCGGTGATGTACGTGATAACGCTATTCTGGATACGATTTTTGCTGAGCACCAAATCACATCGGTGATCCACTTTGCTGGGTTAAAAGCGGTTGGTGAATCCGTTCAAAAACCGATTGAGTATTATGATAATAACGTCAATGGCACGTTAGTATTACTTGCCAGTATGCAAAAAGCGGGCGTCAAAAGCTTAATTTTTAGCTCATCGGCTACTGTGTATGGTGATCCAGAAGAAGTACCATTAACCGAAGACTCTAAAGTCGGTGGTACTACCAACCCATATGGCACCAGTAAATATATGGTTGAGCGTATTCTTGCTGATCTATATATTGCACATAACGATTGGTCGGTTACTTTACTACGCTACTTTAATCCCGTTGGCGCACACCAATCAGGCTTAATTGGTGAAGACCCACAGGGTATTCCAAATAACCTAACACCTTATATCGCTCAAGTAGCAGTTGGTCGTCATAAAGAAGTCATGGTATTTGGCTCTGATTACCCAACTCCAGATGGTACTGGCGTACGTGATTATATCCATGTTATGGATTTAGCTAGCGGTCATATTGCAGCATTAAATAATGTCAGCCATCAAGCAGGCCTACATATCTATAACCTAGGTACGGGTAAAGGAACGAGTGTATTAGAGATGATTGCTGCTTTTGAAAAAGCATCAGGTAAACCTATCCCGTATAAAATTGTTGAGCGCCGCCCTGGCGATATCGCTGAATGTTGGTCTAGCCCTAAAAAGGCCTTTAATGATTTAGGATGGAAAGCACAATATTCAGTACAAGATATGGTTAATGATAGCTGGCGCTGGCAATCGCAGAATCCTAATGGCTATAAATAGATTTATTTGATTTAGGTTAAGATATGAATATTGATATAGATTCTTTTGCTTTATATATTGGCGTTAAGGCAGAGTATTTAGCTATGTTATATAGAACCACATGCGAATTAGAAGGATTACCATTACCGAAAAGAAATAGGCATGGTAAGGTAAAAATGAGTGAGGTTTTGATTTTTAAACAACACGTTGAAGATAAAAATAAAGGGGGACTGTCCTAGATAATTAAGATCATCTAGGATAGTTCTACGAGAAAAAGCAGACTCAGTCAGTACAAATAGGAATGGTTAATTGAGCTGTTCGTTACAGGCTCTACAGCTAGTATTGCTGCCGAATTAGTTGGTGTCCAACACCGCGGCTTATTGTTCCCATCGCCTCAGAGTGCTAATCGCTGAGCACGTTGATAAGCATTCTTGGTTTGATGGAGAGATATAAATCGACGAAAGTTATTTTGGTGGAAGCCGTAAAGATTCTTTAGGTAGAGGCACCGTCGGTAAAGTGACTGTATTCCAGCTATTGAAGTGTAGTGACAAGGTTTATACTAAGATTATACCAGATGCCTAATCTCACATATTGCTACCGATAACGAAGCTTTACTGAAACTCGGCACTTAAACCCACACTATAATGAATAGCCACCAATTGACAGTTTACATAGCCGAGGCTACGGTCATTTCGATATTCTCGCGACCAAAGCTTAGTATTCTCGTTTAGATAGCGCCCTTTTAAAAATCACGCCAATAGTTGCAGATGAGCCAGCTTTGGTGGCAGGTTATTACAACATTGAAAAAGAGTGCTTAAAAGAGGCGTATTTTCAACGAGGGCTATTGCTTCTGATGTGAACAATAACCCAGAAGGCACCACGCTTTGGCATCTAGTACGTGAAGGCAAACTAGATGATTAATCGTAAGAAAATATTATGTGCTGCACAATCGTTAATCATAAAGTGATCCAGAAAGGTGATGCAACATCAACGGATGGTGGCATACTTGAAGGGTGTTATGTTGAAAGCCAATATGTGGCTATCTTGCTTCTACTAGTGCATTTGTCATAACAGTAAGATAAATATCCATTTAATGGTTTGCATTAAATAAAAAAAGAATACCATAATAGCCATCTTCACGGATATCCGTAAAGATGGCTTAAAATAGAGTTTAGTTTGATTAACGTTCTAGCTTATGGATGTCATTGGGGTACCACGACATTCTTTATTTCCCGCCTTAAGGGATGAAAGCGGCTCGACTCTCATGTTGTTGTCCTATCTACCCACCCGTATGATAAACATATCCTCCACTGTGAAAAATTCCGCCTTGTTCAAGACAAACATCACGTCCATAGCGTTCATAGTCAAAGTAATGGGATAAATGACCCAGTTGGGCTAAATCATAACAACCACTTTCTTCTATCCAGTAATAACCTAAATCATATTCATTATAGACCCCCGCTAATTGCTGGAAAGAATCTAAATTATCCGCTAAATGAATTAAATCATGGATTGAACTCGCGGAAGAACCGATTTCAATAGCTGCCTGATAAAGGTCAATTTCATCAGGCGATAACATGGCTAATTGCGTGGCTAACTCATTCAACTCATCTAAAAGGCTATATTCTGAAATATAGGAAGAAAGGCCATCAATGGAGGATTCATAGTCGGTCAAAAAATACTCTTCATAGTGAATACCATCAATGCCAATCCGCATTAAACAGTGTTCTATTTCTTTTGAGGTTGCCGGAAGCTCAAGCCACTCACCAACCAGTTCACCTTCGTTATATTTACCTAAATTCGTAATAAAAACAGAAATCATCCCCGATTTTAGGCATGGGGAAGCCGTCGCAGTTATATGCATATTCGTGTCCTATTATTGATGTATTGTGATTTAATTAATGGCGATATTTTGATAAAGGGAGCTATTTCCCTTTAGAAGCTGATGTTGATATAAAATCCCCATCAGCTGAAAACAGATAATCTGCTTTAAAGCGTGATTAATGGCGTTTTAGATCAGGATAATGAGCAGACTGACAGATCCGATAATGTGTTAAGTTTTCTATCATGATTTATTTTTGTGTGGGTTAAAACGAAAAAAGCCCCTGTTCCAATAAACTAGGGTCAGTTCAGACTCACAGACTCCTAAGAGATGAAACCCCATCAGGGGTTTCCGTTAACTTATGGCTATCAATCAAACGTGTATTCACACTCGATACATTCATAACGATCAAATACCACGCCATCTAAAGCTGAACCACTCACAGCCCCAGCAGTAGCTCCAGCTACTAAACGTCCAAATAGAGCGCCTACCGCAGCACCAGCAATCGTCCCTATAACAGGAACAGCAGAGCCGATAGACGCTCCAGCTAGTGCGCCTGATACGCCACCAGCAACAGCTCCTGTCTTTTTCCCGATATGACGTTCACGAATACGGGTTGAATCGCAGGCCGGGCAACGAATGTAATTTTCCATGATAATTTCCTTTTAGGTTGATTAAAAAGCAAAAAAGCCCCTGTCCGTGAGGACAGAGGCTTTCAGTGATAAAGCTTTTTTATTGAATGAAATGTATTACGATAAATCGTGGTTAGTTATCATGCGTTTTGACGATGAAAATTCCCATGAACAATATTGCCACCATTTCGCAATGAATCGATATAGTCGGCATACCACTGCATCATTTCACGTCTCCCTGCCAAATATTGCGCCATGGTTATAGGTTCCACGTATCGCATTTTTATTGCTATGCGCCAGCTGTGTTTCAATCCAAGCGCTGTTAAAACCTTTCTCACGATAATCCTCATCTCGTGGCGGAGACCGTGTCCTGTTAGCCTTCCTTCATACCTAAGCAATTAAATCGCTTTCTTGACTAACCAGCTTTTGATGAGTATCTAGCAAGGTATGCAAAACTGTATCTGCAAGCCTCACACTATCTCATTGCCTAATTTAGCAAAACTAAACGGCGAAATTTCCCTTTCCCTATTCGCATCCAGATAATCAGCCCACCATTGCACCATCAGTCGTCTTTCCTCAATATGCTCAGCCTTATGAATATAAGCAGCTCTTACTGAATTGCGTTCTTGGTGGCTCATTTGCCTTTCTACTGCATCCTTCGACCATAGCCCTGACTCAATCAACGAGCTACAAGCCATCGTTCTGAAACCATGTCCACAGACTTCCGTCTTAGTGTCATAGCCCATCACACGTAACGCGTTGTTAACTGTGTTTTCACTCATTGGTTTTCTAGGATTGTGATCGCCGATAAAGATCAGTTCGTGGTTGCCACTGAATTGATAGATCTGTTTTAAGATCTCAATGGCTTGTCGGCTTAAAGGGACTAAGTGAGGAGTACGCATTTTTGATCCACGATGAGAGTGCTTAACCCCTTCTATCGCTTCGCGTTCAGCAGGGATCGTCCACATGGCATTATCAAAATCGATTTCATCCCAGCGAGCAAAGCGCAATTCACTGGAACGAATAAAAACTAACAAGGTAAGTTTGACAGCAAGTTTAGTTAAAGGTCTTCCCTTATAATCATCGATACGTTGTAAGAACTCGGGTAGACGTTTAAGCTCTAAAGCGGCTCTGTGGACTCGTTTACCTGTCGCAACTGCACCCGCCATGTCTTGCGCTGGGTTATAGTCGATTAAACCGCTTTGTACGGCATAACGCATTATGGCTGTCACACGTTGTTGTAAACGTGCTGCAACCTCAAGACGTCCAGACATCTCTACGGCTTTAATCGGTTCAAGGAGATCACGAGTGTTTAGTTCGGCAATATTGCGTTTACCAATAGCAGCAAAGATATTGTCCTCAAGGCTTTTAAGGACTCGATGGCTATGCCCTTCTGACCACTTTTTATTGGTCGCGTGCCAATCACGAGCTACCTTCTCAAAGGTGTTAAATTCCTTTTGCTGTTCTTCCTTTAATTCTTTCTTGAGCTCGCGAGGATCGATACCTAAAGCGACTTGCTTTCTGGCAGCATCCCTTCTTTCTCTTGCATCCGCTAAAGAAATTTCAGGGTATACACCAAAAGCCATCAAGTGTTGTTTACCGCCAAAGCGAAAACGGAAACGCCAATATTTAGAACCATTGGGGTGAATATAAAGAAACAAGCCATCACTGTCTGTCAGTGTATAAGCTTTATCTTCAGGTTTAGCTGCACGAACTTTTGTATCGGTTAATGCCATATTCTTTATCCTCTTCACCCCAGAGTGAGTATATAAACGAGATATCTCAGATTACAGTCGATGATTTCGAGTTACATAAACAACTAAGTATCTACGCCAAAGGCTGCGCCTGCATTGCTTTAGCATTGGTAATTCAAGATATAATGAGTATACAAACATTATCGAAGCGAAGATATACTCAGTTATATACTCACTCGGAGGTTGATGTGGGTTGAGTTAAGTTGACATACATTGACTGAAAACGCGGGGGAAGCCTTGCAAATACTGGATTTTAGATACAAAAAAAGACGTCAGTTGACGTCTCTTGATGTTCTTATGGTGCCGAAGGCCGGACTCGAACCGGCACACCCGAAGGCGGTTGATTTTGAATCAACTGCGTCTACCAATTCCGCCACTCCGGCACTGAAGTGATGTGTTTCTTGGAAAACGCTGCCATTATACTTGCCTTGTGTCTACTGGCAACACTTATTCTTGAAGATCAAGTCTGTTCGATTAAAAAAAACGCATATTGCTAAAATCACATGATAAGAGAAAGAAAGCTTCTTTTGTTTATATCTTCATTAGCCGATATGGTAGCTTTCCCTAACTATTTTTCTTATCACAACGCTGGGTCACTGGCGATAGACAATTATTTTTGTTAGTTTATCCGCAATCTAATACAAACATTAAGGCTTTATCATGGGTTTTGTTGGGTGGATAGCGACAGGGATCTTTATTGGCATCTTAATTGGTGTGGTAATGAAAATTTTCGCTAAGAAAAAATAAGATTGGCTGAATAGCCATTTGCAAACAATCATATCGGCTGGCTTCAAACATGAAGAAATCATTACTAAAAATTCTGTCAGTATCTGCGTTGTCTTTAGCCTTGATGGCATGTTCAACAACGACCAAAAAAACACCAAAATTTCTGCAAACGAATGATATTGCATCTACTGACTGGCAGGTTTTTGAAGGAGATAGAAGGACCTACGAACGCGTTGCTAAAATTGTCGATTTATATGCCAATCGTATTTTTAACGAAAGCGACGCCAGAGGTATGGCAATAATTGTTATTGATAATAACCAAGTTTTATCCCGTTATTATGGCGAAACAGCACCCGGCAATGGTAAAAAACCGGGGCCAAATTCACTCATTCGCATAGCATCAATTACTAAATTGATGACGAGTGAAATATTAATCAAGCTTGAACAAGACAAAAAGTTATTAATTACTGACCCGCTGCAACAATATGCCTATCATGGTGTTACTGTGCCTGATAACGCCAGTGGGCAGCCGATTCGCCTCTACCACCTTGCAAGCCACACCAGTGGCTTACCTCGTGAGCAACCAGGCGGAAAATGGGGGCGTCCTGTATTTATTTGGCCAACCCAAGATAACCGCTGGACATGGTTAAAAACAGGCAAATTAGATGCGACGCCAGGCACTGAGGCATCCTATTCTAACCTTGCATATGACTTATTAGCTGATGCCATGGTGAAAGCATCAGGTCATTCTTACCCACAATTGTTTAGTCATTATGTCACCTCCCCAGCCAAAATGACCAATACCACCTATACACCCAATAAAGCTCAATGTGCACGTTTAATGGAAGGCACTAAACCAAGCCCTTGCCATAATACACTTGCAGCAGCAGGAAGCGGTGGTGTGTATTCAACCCCAGCAGATATGCAAAAGTGGATGCAACAATTTTTATCGACAGATAAGAGCTTAAGGAAAGTCACCGCGGCTCGTGAGCAAGGCATCTATTTCCCTCGCGAAAAATTGTTAGAAATTAAAGGAATGGACGTCGCTGGCCATGCGGATGGGTTAGGCCTTGGGTGGGTTTATATGAAACCGAAGAATGGCACTCCAGGAATTTACCAGAAAACAGGCGGCGGCGGTGGGTTTAATACCTATATGGCGATGATCCCACAGCAAAACATTGGGGTATTTGTCGTCATGACCCGAAAAGATAGCAGCAAATTTAGTAAGTTAACTATTGGCGTTAATGAACTCGTCGCTTCGCTATCTTCTAACCACGCATATGGGAAACATTGAAGGAGTACCGCCAAAGCATTACAAACAATGGCGAGTTACACCCCGACCCTAAAACGTGGATTTACCCGCATTATCTCATTAATTGCGACAACAGCCTGATATATTCAGGCTGTTTTTGATAATTTTACTACCCATTTTTAAAATCAATTCATTCAAATTCCCGATAATCTTTTAGCCTTCCATTAACACATCCAGAGCTAAAATGAAAACAAAAAACCACGCGATAACATTAAGTTGTCAGGCTACACAATGCCCAAAAATTAGCCAATTTGAATTGATAGAAATTTTGAATAGTATTAAAGGCCATTGTACTAAAAAACCAGAGTACGTAGAGAATAGGTCTATTGCTACTCAATACCCCTACAAATATTTAGATGGCTCAGAATTACAAGCTATCAAAGCTTACCGACAAGAAGAAAGGCGAATATATCGGGAAAAGTGCCAAACGGCTTTTAAATTTAAACGACAAAATAGTATGAAAGGTGGTTTTTTTTCACTTGCTCAGCAATTAGCAAACCGGAGTCGCCAAAATATTTTAGCTATTGATAACCAAAGTCATATCTCAGGAGCCAGAAAAAAGTTATTTCAACCCCAAACAAGGGTAGTCGCCTTTATCAGTGCATTAGGTTACGCAATAGTTGGTTAATAATAACAGTATTAATGCCCTATTATTCAAGCTATTTCTTATATTTATAATCGTTTTATGCAATGTTGTAAGCTGATTCAAGGCTAATCTTAATCCCTCTTCTACTTGATGAATAGGAATTAAAATGCGTACTTCTCCATTTTTTTTACATCATATAACACGGCCCTGTACCATTAAACAGGGCAACGTTTCTGAGTTGGTTCTCCAACTTAGAAGAATCCATAACCACCAAAACATATTCCCTGCCCCGCAGAAACCGACATCAGTAGAAATAAATCTTGGATCACTCAATTCTCATCCTTTAAAAAACAATCAAAAGAAATTAGAACAAACACCTGAATATAAAAAACTTGTCAGTGAAGCACGAAAAGAAGTACAAATCGCATTCACAGAGCAAGAATGGAAAAAAGCTTATCTTATTCGCCAGTCATATACGGCGAATGGCGGTATTTTTTCTTGTGCTCAACAGTTAGCGAATAAAAGTCGATTGAATGTTATTGGGATTAAAGGTGAATATATCAGTACATCTGCAGATAATAGGCAACAACAAGTTTTATTCCGTCCTCAGAATAAACTATTACGAATTATCAGTAAGTTAGGAAACTTATTACTAAGTAAATGACGACAAAGAAAAAGGCTGTGATACCCGAAGATACACAGCCTTTAATGACCTATAAAACGCTATTTTCGTTTCACTAATAAAACAATACTGACAATTAGGAACAATAAGCTTGGCAAGATAGCTGCAATAATCGGTGGTACTGAATAAACAAGGCTCCAGTTACCAAACCCTTGGTTTAGCACATAAAATAAGAAGCCGCCCACAATACCTGAAATAACACGTACCCCCATTGGTACGGTGCGTAATGGCCCGAAAATAAACGAAACGGCCATTAACATCATGACAGCGGCAGAGAGTGGCGCCAATATTTTTTTCCACATACTTAATTCATAAACAGCTGCAACTTGACCACTTTCTTTCAAGTAAGAAACATACTGATATAAGCCACGAATAGATAACGAATCCGCATTCAAAGAAACTATCCCTAGTTTTTCTGGGGTAAGGTTAGTTTTCCAGTCAACCGTCAACCGCTGTGAACCCGTAATTTTTTTCTCACTGCTTAATATTGACTCATCCACTTGAGATAACACCCACTGTTTATTTGCCGTGTCATACTCCCCACTTGAAGCAAACATCACCGAGTTAAGTTTTTGTTGCTTATCAAAACGGTAAATCGATACATCTTGAATCGATGTTGCGTTATTAATACGCTGAATGTGTATAAAGTCGCGGCCATCTTTTGCCCACATTCCCTCGTCAGTAACCACTAATGAATTACCAACGATTTTTTCTGCACGGTAGTTTCTCGCCCATTGCTCACCGGCTGGTGCAATCCATTCACCAATGAACATCGCCACGATAACCAGAGGGATAGCCGTTTTCATCACCGCAAGGGCAATCTGTAAACGGGTAAAACCAGAAGCTTGCATGACCACCAGCTCACTACGTGAAGCGAGTGCACCTAAGCCCATTAACGCCCCTAATAAGGCCGCCATCGGGAAGAAAACATCAATATCTTTTGGTACCGTAAGTAAAGTAAAAACCCCCGCGCTCAACGCAGTGTAATCACCATCACCCACTTTACGCAGTTGCTCGACAAATTTAATAATCCCAGCGAGTGAAACCAATAAAAAAAGCGTCACCAAAATAGAATTTAGGATGGTCCGACCGATATACCTATCTAAAACACCAAACATCAGGCAACCCCTTTACTCAATTTAAGACGCATACGGCGCATAGGAACAGTGTTCCATGCATTGAGGATCACCGCTAAGACTAAATACCCTAAGTTCACTGCCCACATGGTATACCTTGGGTCAATATCACCTTTATCTGCACTATTGCGTAACGTACTTTGCAGCAAAAAGAAGATGAGGTACAACAGCAGCGCAGGTAACATACTTAGCACCCGACCTTGACGTGGGTTCACTTCACTTAGAGGTACCACCATTAAAGCCATGACGATAACCGAGAAAACAATCGTTAAACGCCAATGAAACTCTGCATTCACTTCAGGTGTATTTTCATTCCACAATTGCAGCATATTCTTTTGCTCAACGCGGTCATTACGAGCCTCACCTGTTTGATGATCGACTATGGCTTGGTAATTGACAAAGTCAGTGATACGAAAATCACGTAATAATGCCGTCCCCTCGTAACGGGTCCCTTCATTAAGAATGACCACTTGACGGCCATCAGGGTCTTCCTTCATATAACCACTTTCGGCAACCACTACAGAAGGGCGCTGTTCATTCGCAGCACGTAACTGCGCTAGGAAAACATTTTTGAAATTACTCCCTTTTACATCACCAATATACAAAACATAGTTGCCGTCTTTTGTGGTTTTAAACTGCCCTTCCACCATTGCGGCTAAACCTGGGTTAGCTTTAGCATCCGCTAACACTTGTTCTTGATATTGAGATGACCACGGTAGCATCCACGTAATATTGGCAACTGCCACCATGGCGGTAATCATGGCCAGCACTAACGCCGCTTTGACCAAAACACTTTTCCCTAAACCGCAGGCGTGCATTACCGTAATTTCACTTTCAGTATAAAGCTTACTGTAGGTCATCAATAGCCCAAGAAATAGGCTTAAAGGTAAGATAAGTTGCGCCATTTCAGGCACACCTAACCCCAGTAAAGGAAGTACTAAGTTTGATGGAATATTGCCCTGAACGGCAGCGCCCAGAATATCTATCGACTTCTGGCTAAAAAAGATTAGCATCAATACAAAAAGTATGGCTAACTGACTTTTCAGGGTTTCCCGTACCAAATATCTAATAATGATCACGCTTATTACGCCTGTGAAAACTTGTCTTTTGGGTAGAAAATGGCTAAGTTCGTTCAATGTCTGCCATTTACTAACATATACTCTAGTTTATTGTATGGCTAGAATGATATAAAAGCATTCTCTATACTGATTAAAATATCAGAACATGCTTAATATTCGCGAAACCAAATATACTCGCCATACTTCGTAGTTGTATCGCGATAAACAGCATACAACTTGGTTTATTTCGCGTATAGATGGTCAGTTTAACATAAAGAGTTCATTCTCTATGAGGTAGATCATGCGAAACGCTAATTCTAGCGGGAGCATCGGCCTTTGTCTTTAAGATTCAGGAGAACGCATGGAGTTTAGTGTAAAAAGTGGTAGCCCGGAAAAACAACGCAGTGCATGTATTGTTGTCGGAGTCTTTGAACCACGCCGTCTGTCCCCAATTGCTGAACAGCTGGACAAAATTAGTGACGGATATATCAGCGCCCTGCTGCGCCGCGGCGAACTTGAGGGTAAAGTAGGGCAATCCCTGCTACTCCATCATGTACCAAATGTTCTGTCTGAACGCATTCTGCTTATCGGTTGTGGTAAAGAGCGCGAATTAGATGAACGCCAATTTAAACAAATTATTCAGAAAACAATTAGTACTCTGAATGAAACAGGCTCAATGGAAGCCGTATGTTTCTTAACTGAATTACATGTAAAAGGCCGCAATAACTACTGGAAAGTACGTCAAGCAGTCGAAACAGCAAAAGAATCGCTGTATGTGTTTGACCAACTAAAAAGTAATAAAACAGAGCACCGTCGCCCACTACGCAAACTGGTGTTTAATGTCCCAACACGCCGTGAATTGACCAGTGGTGAGCGCGCGATTTCCCATGGCTTAGCCATTGCTTCAGGGGTTAAAGCTGCGAAAGACTTAAGTAACATGCCACCAAACATTTGTAATGCCGGTTACTTAGCCTCTCAAGCTCGTCAACTAGCAGATATTTCAGATAGCAAACTAACCACTCGTGTGATTGGTGAAGAGCAAATGAAAGAGCTGGGAATGAATGCCTATCTAGCAGTGGGGCAAGGTTCACAAAATGAATCACTGATGTCCATTATGGAATATAAAGGCAACCCAGATGCGGACAGCAAGCCAATTGTTCTGCTCGGTAAAGGGTTAACCTTTGACTCAGGTGGTATTTCAATCAAACCAGGCGAAGGCATGGATGAAATGAAATACGACATGTGTGGTGCGGCAAGTGTGTATGGCGTGATGCGTTTTATCACTGAATTGCAACTTCCAATCAATGTGATTGGGGTACTAGCAGGTTGTGAAAACATGCCTGGTGGTCGCGCTTATCGTCCCGGCGATATTCTAACTACCATGTCAGGGCAAACCGTTGAAGTACTTAATACTGATGCGGAAGGTCGGTTAGTTCTGTGTGATGCACTCACCTATGTTGAACGCTTTGAACCTGAGCTGGTTATTGATATCGCTACCTTAACAGGGGCTTGTGTAATTGCATTAGGTAGCCATTATACAGGGTTGATGTCAAACCATAATCCACTAGCTCATGAGCTGTTAAATGCCTCGGAACAAGCGGGTGACCGTGCATGGCGCTTACCACTAGCGGATGAGTATTTTGACCAAATCACCCCTAATTTTGCTGATTTAGCGAATACAGGTGGTCGTCCAGCAGGTGCAATTACCGCTGGCTGCTTCCTATCTCGCTTTGCCACTAAATATAACTGGGCACACCTTGATATTGCAGGTACCGCTTGGCGTTCAGGTGCCGCGAAAGGGGCTACTGGTCGTCCGGTTGCGATGCTAGCGCAGTTTTTACTAAACCGCGCGGGTTTAAATGGTGATGAGTAATCCCATTTAAATGATTTAGCTGTATCTCGTCCATAAAAATATCCCGATGAGCAATAGTGATTCGGGATATTGTTTTTTGGTTTTCAAGGCACTGAGAAAGCCATTTTGAGGCAGCTATAAAAAAGGATATAATTAAGCATAGATATATACTGCGCTTGGTTACCAAAATACACCCCTGCAAATTGAAGGGTAGCGATTTAAGCTATACCCTAGATAATTCAGTTTGTAGGTAGGCGGCAAGCGACTGAGACCTTAGGAGCATACATAAGTATGTGACTAAGGCGAAAAAACGTAGCCAACACCCCTGCAAATTGAAGGGTAGCGATTTAAGCTATACCCTAGATAATTCAGTTTGTAGGTAGGCGGCAAGCGACTGAGACCTTAGGAGCATACATAAGTAGGTGACTAAGGAGAAAAACATAGCTAACACCCCTGCAAATTGAAGGGTAGCGATTTAAGCTATACCCTAGATAATTCAGTTTGTAGGTAGGCGGCAAGCGACTGAGACCTTAGGAGCATACCTAAGTAGGTGACTAAGGAGAAAAACATAGCTAACACCCCTGCAAATTGAAGGGTAGCGATTTAAGCTATACCCTAGATAATTCAGTTTGTAGGTAGGCGGCAAGCGACTGAGACCTTAGGAGCATACATAAGTAGGTGACTAAGGCGAAAGAGCGTAGCCAACACCCCTACAAACTGAAGTATGACGGGTATAATGGGTATATGAAAAAAGGTACATTTTACCAACTAACACAAGCCTCACCGCTTCCTGATCTTGAAGCCCATGAATGGCTAGCTTGCGAGCTTGCTGCTCAATTGTGGCGTAATGGGAAGCGAGTTCTGATTGCTTGCGAAACGCAGCAACAGGCAGAAAAAATAGATGAAACCTTGTGGCAGCGTGACCCACATCAGTTTGTTCCCCATAATTTAGCGGGTGAAGGCCCTCGTTATGGTGCGCCTATTGAAATTTGTTGGCCTGCCAAACGGGGAAATACGCCACGTGATATACTGATTAATTTACAAAATCAGTTCGCAGATTTTGCCACGGCTTTCCATGAAGTGATAGACTTCGTACCTATTGATGAAACTTTAAAACAGTTGGCGCGTGAGCGGTACAAAATATACCGTAGCGTCGGCTTCAATTTGACTATGGCGGCGCCGCCAACTTACTGAATACAAAAGATAATGGAAAAGAAACCAGATAGCCCAATGAATGAGCCTTCGCTCGATAAAACCTATAACCCCGCAGAAATTGAGCAATCACTGTATGCTCACTGGGAGAAAAGCGGTTATTTCAAACCTAATGGGGATACCACCCAAGATAGCTTCTGTGTCGTCATTCCACCACCGAACGTCACTGGTAGCCTGCATATGGGGCATGCCTTCCAACAAACCATCATGGATACCATGATCCGTTACCAACGTATGCAAGGTAAAAATACCTTATGGCAAACAGGTACTGACCACGCAGGTATCGCGACTCAAATGGTCGTTGAACGTAAAATTGCGGCAGAAGAAGGCAAAAACCGTCACGATTACGGCCGTGATGCGTTTATTGACAAAATTTGGGAATGGAAAGCAGAATCTGGCGGCACTATTTCTCAACAAATGCGTCGTCTAGGCGACTCTGTTGATTGGGAACGCGAACGCTTCACCATGGATGAAGGCTTATCTAAAGCTGTTAAAGAAGCTTTCGTTCGTCTCTACAAAGAAAACTTAATTTACCGTGGTAAGCGCCTTGTTAACTGGGACCCAAAACTGCACACCGCAATTTCTGATTTAGAAGTTGAAAACCGTGAAGTTAAAGGTTCTATGTGGCACCTGCGTTACCCATTAGCTGACGGGGCAAAAACCGCCGAAGGCAAAGACTATTTAGTCGTTGCTACTACACGTCCTGAAACCATGTTGGGAGATACTGGCGTTGCTGTTAACCCAGAAGATCCTCGCTATAAAGATTTGATTGGTAAAGAAATTATTCTACCAATTGTTAACCGCCGTATTCCTATTGTTGGTGACGAGCACGCCGATATGGAAAAAGGCACGGGCTGCGTGAAAATCACCCCAGCTCATGACTTTAATGACTACGAAGTCGGTAAGCGCCATCAGTTAACGATGATTAACATGATGGATTTAGATGGTAACGTACGTAGCGAAGCTGAAGTTTTCGATACTAACGGTAACCCATCAACCGCTTATAGCAGCGAAATGCCTGAAGCATACCGTGGCATGGAGCGCTTTGCAGCACGTAAAGCTATTGTGGCAGAGTTTGAGCAATTAGGCCTACTCGTTGAGGTGAAACCTCATGACCTCACCGTCCCTTATGGCGATCGTGGTGGTGTCGTTATTGAGCCAATGCTAACTGACCAATGGTATGTACGTACTGAGCCTTTAGCCCGTGATGCCATCAAAGCTGTCGAAGACGGTCGTATTCAGTTCGTTCCTCGCCAATACGAAAACATGTATTTCTCGTGGATGCGTGATATCCAAGATTGGTGTATTTCTCGCCAATTGTGGTGGGGTCACCGCATCCCCGCGTGGTATGACGAAAAAGGCAACGTCTACGTAGGTCGTGACGAAGACGAAGTTCGCCGTGAAAACAACCTAGGGGCAGATATCACACTACGTCAAGATGATGACGTTCTAGATACTTGGTTCTCTTCCGGCTTGTGGACATTCTCCACCCTCGGCTGGCCAGAAAATACAGATGCACTGAAAACTTTCCATCCAACCGATGTATTAGTCAGTGGGTTTGATATTATTTTCTTCTGGATCGCCCGAATGATCATGATGACCATGCATTTCATTAAAGATGAAAATGGCGAGCCACAAGTTCCATTTAAAACTGTTTACATGACAGGCCTGATCCGCGATGAAGAAGGCCAAAAAATGTCGAAATCCAAAGGGAACGTTATTGACCCACTGGATATGATTGACGGTATTTCTCTGGAAGATTTACTCGAAAAACGCACAGGCAACATGATGCAGCCACAATTGGCTGAAAAGATCGCTAAACGCACCCGTAAAGAGTATCCAGAAGGAATTGAAGCCCACGGAACCGATGCACTGCGCTTTACTTTAGCGGCATTAGCGTCAACAGGTCGTGATATCAACTGGGATATGAAACGCCTGTCTGGTTACCGTAACTTCTGTAATAAACTCTGGAATGCGAGCCGTTTCGTGTTGATGAACACGGAAGGTCAAGATTGCGGCCAAAACGGCGGAGAGATGAGCTTTTCACTCGCTGACCGCTGGATCATGGCACAATTTAATCAGACAGTGAAAGCTTACCGCGATGCGTTAGACACTCACCGTTACGATATCGCAGCGGGTATTCTGTATGATTTCACATGGAACGAGTTCTGTGACTGGTATTTAGAGCTGTCTAAACCTGCGGTTCATAAAGGTAACGAAGCACAAGTTCGTGCGGCTCGTTTCACTTTAATTGAGGTATTAGAAGGCTTACTGCGCCTTGCACACCCTATCATTCCGTTTATCACTGAAACCATCTGGCAACGCGTCAAAGTAGTGAAAGGTATCGACGCTGATACTATCATGCTACAAGCGTTCCCTGAGTTCGATGCGGCTAAAGTGGATCAACTCGCGCTGAGTGACCTTGAGTGGATCAAAGAAGCGATTATCGCCGTGCGTAATATTCGTGCTGAAATGAATATTTCCCCAGGTAAACCGCTCGATGTAATGCTGCGTGGTGCTTCTGCCGATGCGAAACGTCGTGTCGATGAAAACCAGAACTTTATCAAGTCAATGGCTCGCTTAGAAAGCATCTCAGTATTAACTGAAGGTGAAGAAGCTCCTATATCTGTCACCAAACTAGTTGGTGGTGCTGAGTTACTGATCCCAATGGCGGGTCTAGTAGACAAAGACGCCGAACTGGCTCGTTTAGATAAAGAGCTGGAAAAGGTGGTTAAAGAGATCGAAACCATTGAAAACAAACTAGCAAATGAAGGTTTTGTAAGCCGTGCACCTGCTGCGGTAGTGGAAAAAGAGCGTGAGCGTTTAACCGCTAATATTGAAGCGAAAGCGAAAATTGAAGCGCAAAAAGTGACAATTGCCTCTTTATAACGGTTCATTAATTTAGCCGACTTGAAAGCCCTTATTGGTTTACTAATAAGGGCTTTTTCTTGCTGAATAATTCGAGTATCATCAAACGACTGCGTTCGCAGTTCTCAGATTGAAGTTCCCTTCTGGTTCTCTCTACACTGAGTTGTACACAATAATAATCAAGAGTTTCACATGACAACACAAAACTATAACGTTCGACTTATTGAACAACAAGATAATGCAGGGATTGCCGCGGTGATCCGTGAAGTTTCTGCTGAACATGGTTTAACTGCAGATAAAGGCTTTGCCGTTGCAGACCCCATCTTAGATACCTTATTTGAGGTATACAACAAACCCCGTAGCGCTTATTGGGTGGTAGAAATGGATGGGGAAATTGTCGGTGGCGGCGGTGTTTCACAACTGGCAGGCGGCGATAACGAAACAGCGGAATTACAGAAAATGTATTTATCTTCCGTATTACGTGGCAAAGGCTTAGCCAAAAAAATTGTGCAGATGTCACTGGAGTTTGCGAAACAACAAGGTTATACCCGTTGCTATTTAGAAACCACCAAAGACTTACAAGCCGCAATTAAGCTATACGAAAAGTTAGGTTTTGAATTTATTGATGCCCCTTTAGGTAATACAGGCCATAGCGACTGTGAAATTCGTATGTTAAAAGCGTTGTAATTATAAAGCTTATAAGGGTAGTCAATATGCTATCCTTATTTATCTAATATTCTTTAGATAATAGATTTTTTATGATCCCACATTTATATCGAGAACCTATTTCATCACTATGTTCTTGTAAAATAATTAGTTCCTTCTCTAAGTTAATTAATTTTTCAATATTTTCTCTCACATTAATTAAATGCGTATTAATAACAGATTCAACTAATTGGCAATCATTACTATTATTATCCACTAAGTCTAATAGTTTTTTTATTTCGCGATGAGACATATTAAGACTACGGCAGTTTTTAATAAACCTTAGTCTCTCAATGTGATTTTCACTATAGCTTCGATAGTTATTATCATTTCTATTAGGAGGAATAATTAACCCCTCTTTTTCATAGAAACGTATAGTCTCCCTTGGAATGTTGAATAGTTTTGATAATTCACCTATTTTCATTATTGACCACCTAAAAACGGATACAGCCCATTGTAAACTTTCAATAATACTAATCCTTACCATCATTGTAATGTCAAGAAAAAAACATATTTTTTCATTTGTCCACTATATTATTAAAATATATAATTAAATTTATTAGTATCGTATTTTTTGGTTCTTTTGGTATATAGAATTAGCCAGATGACTAGCTAATTCTATTCCTTCTTCTAAAACCTATTCACTAAACTATGCATGATATCTTAGCATTGTTTCTCTCCTATATTTAGCAGGGGTCACTTTCAATTCTCGCTTAAATGCTCGTGTTAGCCCTTGCTGACCATCAAATCCATACCTGAAAGCGATATCAATGATTTTATCATTGGTTTCTTTCAAATCTGTTGATACCCTTAACAAGCGGCTGATTAAAAGATATTGTCCTAAACTCACACCAACCGTATTTTTAAAAATACGTTGGAAATACCACTTTGAATATCCTGCTCTATCAGAGATTTCCGCTATCTGTAGTGGTTTATCTACATTCATATCGATCCACAAAAGAATATCTTGTATTACATTTTCTCTAATGGTTTGATGACTCATCGCTCATCTCCTTAATAAAACCGAATGGCTTTACTGATAAAATGTGACATGTCCTCGAAGTTGATTTTCACCGCTTGCGCCAACAATTTTATAGCGGCTCGCTCCTAACTTTTTAGCTTCTTGCTGAGCCTGCATTTCAATTGATGACAAACTAGCATCACCAACAAAAGTCTTTGTTACTAATATTTTTCTGTGAGGTTCTGTTGAGGAATTATTTTCAATTATTTTATTTGATACCAGCTGAAAGTTAACCTTATTACCGGAAGCCAAACCCTGGTAACTAAATAAACTTAACGCTAATAAAACTATCATCTTCTTCATCATTAACCCTTATTTAAGTATGTATTTAAATTAATGATTATTATTAAAAACCTTAAAGTAGATACAAGGTCAATAGCTTATTTCTATTTTTGCACAGTATATTTTAGTCAATTAATCATAATTGAATTAATTAAAGGTTCCTTTTCGATTTTTAATATCCTATTAAAGCCTTATTAAATTAAAACGGTTGACCTTACAACTACTGTAACCTTTACCCTGCCCAAATATTTCTTATTCAAGTTTTAAGCTAACAATGAGATCAATTAATTAGGTAAGGTTTATTATGAAAATAAAAATCGGGATATACGCTACATTTGTTGTAGCCATGGGCATAAGTGGTCTAGTTATTGCTCAAGACGCAAATAATGATAACAAATCAGAAACAGCAAGTTCCACCATACTTCCCAAAGTGCCTGTAGCAGAAGTTATTCAACAAGAAATTGTCCCTTCCTCTGAATTTACAGGCTATTTAGCGTCTCCCAAAATCGTGGATTTACGCCCTCGGGTTGGTGGACGCATTAATTCGATAGAAATTCCAGAGGGGAAACTGGTTGAAAAAGGGGATTTACTCTTTCATATAGATCCGCGACCCTTTCAAATAGCACTACTTGATGCAGAAGGAAAATTAAGCCAAGCAGAAGCTTTAGCCATACAAGCTCAGCGAAATTACCAGCGCCTCAAAGGATTAGTCAATAAAGGGGCGATTTCCCGTAAAGACTATGACGATGCCCTTTCTATACTTTCGGCTAATAATGCGCAAGTAAAATCCGCCAAAGCAGCCGTAGAGTCCGCTAAATTAAATTTATCTTATACCCAAATCCGTTCACCGATTGCGGGTCGAGTTGATAGAGCATTTATTACTGAAGGTAATTTAGTGACTGGTGGGGATACGAATGAGGCGACTCGCTTAACCACGATTGTTTCTATTGACCCAATATATGCTTACTTTGATATTGATGAAACTACCTTTCATAAACTAACAAGTTTACAGCCGTCAACAATAAAAAATAGCGCGACAGCTTTACCTCCAGTGACCATACGGTTACCAAATGAAAAACATACGCAATATACTGGCACCCTTAATTTTATTGGCAATCAAATCGAGAGAACGACTGGCACAGTAAAAGTCAGAGCGGTTATCGCCAATAAAGATGGCAAATTGATACCCGGTACGTTTATTCGTGCACAACTGCCTATAGGAGAAAAAACACCTTCAATTTTAATTGATGACCAAGCGATTGCTTCTAATCAAGGGCAGAACTACGTCCTCGTTCTAGATAAAAATAATAAGGCAGAATATCGCCCTGTGGAACTAGGCGCCATGATTGGCGGCCTCCGAGTCATTAATCACGGTTTAACTGCTGGTGAGAAAATTATTATTAAAGGCCTTATTAGACCCGGTATGGAAGTCATGCCTAATCCTATTCCTATGCATCCCTCATTAGCAGCAGAAGCAACTCAGTCAACCACGAACAACAAACATCTGACCGTCAATGAAGTCGAGGAGAAACAATAATGAAGTTTCCTCATTTCTTTATACAGCGCCCTATTTTCGCTATGGTTTTATCAATATTTATAGTGATAGCTGGGGTATTAAGCTTTTATAAGCTTCCCCTAAGCGAATATCCATCGGTAACACCGCCGACAGTTCAAGTTATTGCGAGTTATCCTGGTGCCACCCCAAAAGTGATTGCAGACACCGTTGCCTCCCCCATTGAGCAAGCAGTAAATGGCGTCGAGGGCATGCTCTATATGAGCTCACAGATGTCAACCGATGGAAAAATGGTGCTCACAATCTCGTTTAGACAAGATGTTGACCCCGATATCGCGCAGATCCAAGTACAAAACTTAGTATCACGCGTTATTCCCCGTTTACCCCAAGAAGTTCAGCAAATTGGCGTTACCACAGAGAAAACTTCACCGGACGTACTAATGGTTGTCCATATGTATTCGCCTAATAATGTCTACGAACCTCTGTTTGTTTCTAACTATGCATTACTCAATGTCCGTGATGAAATCGCAAGACTACCTGGAGTGGCAAGCGCATTAGTATGGGGTGAAGGTGAATATGCGATGCGAGCATGGATTGACCCAACAAAAATAGCCTCATTAGGGCTAACCGCAAATGATGTCGTTGCCGCTATTCGAGAACAAAATGTCCAAGTTGCTACAGGCTCTATTGGGCAACAACCGAATGCAACATCATCATTTCAAGTTAGTATAAACGCCCTTGGACGACTCACAACTGAAGAACAATTTGGCAATATTATTATTCACTCAGGAGAAGATGGACAAGCCACCTATTTAAAAGATGTCGCTAGGCTAGAGCTAGGTGCCGATAATTATTCACTTCGTAGTTTGCTGAATGGGCAAAATGCAGTCGGGCTACAAATTGTGATGAGCCCAGGGGCAAATGCATTAGAGGTTGCCGAATCAGTCAGAGAAACTATGGCGCGTTTACAAGCTAACTTTATCGAAGGAATCGATTATAAAATCGCCTATGACCCAACCATATTTGTCAGTGCTTCTTTAAAATCTGTCGCCATCACACTGCTTGAAGCCACCATATTAGTTGTCCTGGTTGTTGTTTTGTTTTTACAAAGTTGGCGTGCTTCTATTATTCCATTAGTCGCTGTACCAGTATCCTTAATCGGCACATTTGCCTTTATGTACCTGTTTGGTTTTTCTCTAAATACGTTATCTTTATTTGGTTTAGTTATCTCAATAGGAATAGTTGTCGATGATGCTATTGTCGTCGTCGAAAACGTTGAAAGGCATATTTCAGAGGGCTTAGCCCCAAAAGAAGCCGCATTTAAGGCAATGGAGGAGGTTACAGGCCCAATCCTTGCGATTACCTCAGTTCTAGCCGCCGTTTTTATTCCCACCGCATTTTTGTCTGGCCTACAAGGAGAATTTTATCGTCAGTTTTCATTAACCATTGTTATTTCGACAATTATTTCAGCAATTAACTCGCTAACGTTATCCCCTGCCCTTAGCGCGATTTTGCTCAAATCCCATGATAAAAATACAAAGTTAGATTGGCTTACTCGTATTATCAATGCAATATTTGGTCGTTTCTTTACAAAATTTAATATTTTTTTCAATACATTATCTAACAAATACGTTCTAATCGTACGCCGTTGTATTCGAGGAAGCTTAATTGTTCTAGTGCTATATCTGGGGTTTGTTGGGCTAACCGCATTAGGCTTCAAAGTAGTGCCTAATGGTTTTGTTCCCGCACAAGATAAATACTATTTGATTGGCGTTGCTCAATTACCATCCGGTTCATCTCTCGATAGAACAGAAGCCGTTGTCAAAGAAATGTCACGCCTTGCATTGATGGAACCAGGAGTTGAAAATGTAGTGGCTTTCCCTGGCCTCTCAGTGAATGGGCCTGTTAATTTGCCTAACTCTGCCCTCATGTTTGCCATGCTCAAGCCTTTTGATGAGCGCACTGACCCCTCCTTGTCTGCAAATGCGATTGCAGAGCGCTTAATGGGCAAATTCAGCCAGATACCTGACGGATTTGTTGGTATATTTCCTCCACCTCCTGTGCCTGGACTTGGTTCAATGGGGGGTTTTAAAGTACAAATCGAAGATAGGGCTGACCTAGGTTTTGATGCATTAGCACAAGTGCAAGAACAAATCCTTATGAAAGCGATGCAATCACCCGAGTTAACAGGAATGATGGCTAGTTTTCAGACTAATTCCCCACAAATAGATGTAGATATTGACCGTGAGAAAACCAAGTCTCAAGGAATAACACTGACCGATATCTTCGATGCTTTACAAATCAATTTAGGTTCTCTCTACGTCAATGACTTCAATCGCTTCGGTCGTACCTATCGTGTTGTTGTTCAAGCTGATACTCCATTTAGAATGGACCCAAAAGATATTGAACTGATCAAAGTGCGTAATAAACATGGCGAAATGATCCCTTTAAGTGCATTAGTGACTATTACTCGTACAAATGGCCCAGACCGCGTGATCCATTATAACGGCTATCCTTCCGTTGATATTACTGGCAATGCAGCTCCAGGCTATACCTCTGGTCAAGCAACTAACGCAATGGAGAAAATCTTACGTGATACCTTACCTGAAGGAATGGATTTTGAATGGACAGATTTAACTTACCAAGAACAATTAGCGGGTAATTCTGCTCTCTATATTTTCCCATTAGCAGTACTATTTGCCTTCTTAATATTAGCTGCCCAATATAACAGTTGGTCGTTACCATTCTCAGTATTACTAATAGCCCCAATGGCACTACTGTCAGCAATTACGGGAGTCTGGTTGCTCGGCGGGGATAATAATATTTTCACACAAATTGCCTTTATTGTACTGGTCGGTCTTGCGGCGAAGAATGCTATCTTGATTGTTGAATTCGCAATAGTGCAAGAGAAGCAAGAAAAAGATCCACTAACCGCTGTATTGGAGGCTTCGCACCTAAGATTGCGCCCTATTTTGATGACATCTTTCGCCTTTATTGCTGGAGTTATTCCACTGGTACTAGCCACTGGAGCAGGCTCTGAAATGAGACAAGCAGTGGGGATCGCGGTATTTTTCGGCATGTTAGGCGTCACCTTCTTCGGCTTATTGCTAACCCCTGTATTTTATATGACGATACGGAGATTAACGTCCAAGAAATCAACATAACGTATATTTTATCCGATAAGGAAGCTCACTAAGCACAAGTAGTTTGGTGAGTTTTCTATTTAATCACCAAATAAAATTCATTATAAAACAAAAAAATAAAGGAAATTATCATTAATATAAATAAAAATTAAAAAATAGCACTTGACCTTACCCTTAAGGTAAACGTTAGTCTTTACTCAATAAAGACATTCAAGAGGGTAGATCCATGACAACAAATATCTCTAATACCTCAGTCAATAGACTGAGCTTGCCAGTAGAAGGCATGACCTGTGCATCCTGCGTTGGTCGTGTTGAAAAGGCATTAAAAGCGGTTACAAATATTGATACGGCTGTGGTGAATTTAGCAACAGAACGTGCTGATATCACCTTTAAAGGTGATGTTGATCCAGACGTAGCAATCCGCGCGATAGAAAGCTCAGGTTATAAAGTGCGGGAAGAAACAACCGAACTGGCGATCGAAGAGATGACCTGCGCATCGTGTGTCGGTCGCGTTGAAAAAGCATTATTACAAATACCGGGTGTAATTGAAGCGAATGTTAACTTAGCAACAGAACGCGCCCGTATTCGCCATTTATCTGAAGTGGTCACTATCGCCACTTTGGAAGAAGCCATTGTTCAAGCTGGCTATAAACCTCGCCGTTTATCAGATACAACGACCAATGCAAATGACCAAGCCAATGAGCGCCGTGAAAATGAAGAGCGCTCTCTACGTCGTGCGTTGTTCACTGCGGCTATATTTACCTTACCAGTATTTATTATTGAAATGGGTTCACACTTTATTCCAGGTATTCACCACTGGGTATCAGAAAACCTTGGGCAGCAACTCAATTGGTATATCCAATTTATATTAGCAACCCTTGTTTTGTTTGGTCCTGGTTTGCGCTTTTTCCAAAAAGGAGTTCCAGCACTATTACGCGCTGCGCCTGATATGAACTCACTTGTTGCTGTAGGTACTGCCGCGGCTTATGGGTATTCAGTAGTAGCAACGTTTATCCCCCAAGTTCTCCCAGCTGGCACCGCAAATGTGTATTTTGAAGCAGCTGTCGTTATCGTAACGTTAATTCTACTTGGTCGCACATTAGAAGCGCGAGCGAAAGGAAAAACCTCCCAAGCGATTAAACGCCTTGTAGGGTTACAAGCTAAAACGGCTCGTGTAGAACGCGATGGAAAAATGATTGAGATCCCTCTGGATCAAGTTATAACGGATGATATTGTTTTCGTTCGCCCTGGTGAAAAAATCCCTGTAGATGGTGAAGTCATCGAAGGCGCTTCCTATGTTGATGAAAGCATGATCACAGGAGAACCTGTTCCTGTATCTAAAGAAGTAGGTTCTGAAGTTGTTGGCGGCACAATAAATAAAACAGGCGCGTTTAGTTTTCGCGTCACTAAAATTGGTTCAAACACTGTATTAGCCCAGATAATTCGTTTAGTTGAAGAGGCACAAGGGTCAAAATTACCTATTCAAGCGTTAGTTGATAAAGTCACGATGTGGTTTGTACCTGCCGTTATGACAGGTGCCGTGATCACATTCTTTATTTGGCTAATATTTGGCCCAGACCCAGCCCTGACCTTCGCATTAATTAATGCTGTTGCTGTACTCATTATCGCATGTCCATGTGCAATGGGCCTCGCAACACCGACATCTATCATGGTTGGAACAGGAAGAGCGGCTGAATTAGGTGTTCTATTCCGCAAAGGCGAAGCATTGCAAGCTCTACGCGATGTCACTGTAGTTGCTCTTGATAAGACGGGGACATTAACAAAAGGACGTCCAGAGCTCACTGACCTAGTCCCTGCAGATGGCTTTGAATATGATGAAGTTTTATCCTTGGTCGCTGCAATTGAAACCCGTTCTGAACATCCGATTGCGGAAGCAATTGTCAACGCAGCAAACGAAAAAGGTCTGACATTTGCGGCAATTGAAGAATTTGAAGCTGTCCCAGGATTTGGTATTTCAGCCAGAGTAGATGGTCGAGCAGTCTCTGTTGGCGCCGATCGCTTTATGAAACAACTCGGATTAGATGTCAGTCACTTCCAGCAATCTGCGCTACGACTAGGAGAGCAAGGAAAAAGCCCATTGTACGCAGCTATTGATGGTCGCTTAGCTGCAATTATCGCCGTAGCTGATCCCATTAAAGAAACAACACCAGAGGCTATTAACGCGTTACACGCTTTAGGTTTAAAAGTTGCCATGATCACTGGTGATAATGCAGCGACTGCCGCAGCTATCGCTAAACAGCTTGGGATTGATGAAGTTGCCGCAGAAGTATTGCCAGATGGTAAAGTTTCAGCCCTAAAACAGTTCCGTAACAATGGTAATAAAGTCGCATTTGTTGGTGATGGTATCAACGATGCCCCAGCATTAGCCGAAGCAGATGTTGGATTAGCAATTGGTACAGGAACAGATGTCGCTATTGAAGCCGCAGATGTCGTATTGATGTCAGGAGATCTACGCGGTGTTGTTGATGCCATTGCATTAAGCCAAGCAACTATTCGTAACATAAAACAGAATCTGTTCTGGGCATTCGCTTACAATGCGCTATTGATCCCAGTAGCCGCAGGCTTGCTATACCCAATTAACGGAACTTTGCTTTCACCTATTTTAGCAGCCGCCGCAATGGCACTTTCTAGCGTATTCGTATTAGGTAATGCCTTACGTCTAAAACGCTTCCAAGCCCCTATGAAAGATAGTATGGCTCAAACTCAATAAAGGACTTAATCGCCAGACTTTATAAAGTCTGGCTTTACTCGTAGAAAGGAGTTAGCTATGACACTCTCATCAAAAGAACAAATATTGATTTACACCACGCCAACTTGCCCTGACTGTCAACAACTTAAGGATTGGTTAGCTAAAGAACAGCTCTCTTTTGAAGAACGAGACCTTACCGACCCCAAAATTATGGCTGAAGCTAAAGCTCGAACAGGTGTACGTGTTGCTCCCATTATCATCATTGGGGAACATATTTTTTACGGTACTTTTTCATCGCAAAAACCAAACATATTAGCAGCACTCAAACTACCTAAAGAAAATAGCTAGGTATTTTATTTCTAAAATACCTATTCTATTGAGGAGATAAGATTATGAATATCGGTCAAGCCGCTAAACTTTCTGGCATCTCAGCAAAAATGATCCGCTATTATGAGCAGACTGGGTTAATCCCCAAAGCAAAACGGACTAATGCAGGGTATCGCTATTATAGTCAAACAGATATTGATAGCCTAAACCTCATTCGTCGCGCCCGAGCCCTAGGTTTCCCGACTGAACAGATTTCAGTTCTACTATGCTTATGGCGCAATAGAGAACGTGCTAGTGCTGATGTTAAGAATATGGCACTTACTCATCTTCATGAATTAAAAAGAAAAATTAATGATCTACAAGGTATCGCAAATACTCTCGAAGTACTGACAAAACATTGCCACGGTAATAGTGATCCTGACTGCCCTATCATTGAAAACTTAGTGAATCCAGCCGAATACCTTGAAACTCCAGTCACTAAAAAAGGACAACTCGCAAATTATTCAGTAAAAAACTGATTGACCTTCCAATAGGGTAAAGCTGTATATTTATCAAAATGTTAATAATAGGAGTTAGAAAATGATTAACCTTACAATACCTAAAATGGCTTGTGGTGGCTGCGCTAAATCAATTACCAAAATTGTGTTAGATATTGATGCTAATGCACAGGTAGAAACGGACCCAACGACAAAAAAAGTGCTAATTACCAGCCATATAGATGAAAGTATTTTCCGTACAGCGCTCAGCACCGCGGGATACCCGGCAGATCCTAAATAATTTAGTAGGGAGTAATAGCTAATATATTTCAGACTGCAGACAAACATATTATGTTTGGCGAAAAATCGAATAGGTTATTGAATATTAGTCAATCTTCAAGGGCATGAATAACAAACGCCTTGTTGAAATAACCTTTTGTACATCCAGTTCAACTATTTTATTTTAAAATGCCTGCTTTTGGTCATTTTTCAAAGGCAGGCTCATTATCACAATCTTAGATGTTAGAATTAATGAACGCGATCTTCGGGCTCGATATCATCACCGTCTTCGTCATCATATTCTGCATCTGGGTCTTCAAAATAAGTGCCCCAACCATCATAGTTGACACCCATTTTTTCCGCCAGCTTCATTAGCTGTTCAACTTGTGCGTCAATAAGTTCTGCGTTTAATGCGCTTTCGCTGATCACATCGCAACACATCAACGTTTCACCTGTTTCAATTTCTAACTCTTCCGCATCCGTCACTTCATAACCTAGCTTGAATGCTTCAACTGCTGCTTTTTCTAATAACGCAAAGTTGTCCGCAGAGAAATGATGCTCAATTGCATACAATGCATCAGGATCGCTACCATCTTCTAACAGTTCCTCGATAATTAACCGAGTTTCTTCATACTGCGCATCGAGTTCAGCTTTATCTACCATATCCACACCCCTTGTTCCATTATCGCTAGTCTCGCCCCATTCTCCCATAGGGTTGACAGTGAAACCATACATTTAAAAATAATTTCTTTTTCACTTGGGGTTGATTTTGAATTTTTATGGATATAAATTGAATATTAATTCAACATAAAAAGGCCGTAATTTATGAACCCCTTATATAGCAAGCATTTTTTAAGGCTACTTGATTTTACATCTAGCGAAATTCATTCACTGTTAAAACTCTCAGCTTGGTTAAAATCAGAAAAAAAAGCCGGTACAGAACACCCTCTCCTCGCAGGTAAAAACTTTGCACTCATTTTTGAAAAAGACTCTACTCGCACACGTTGCGCATTCGAAGTTGGTGCGTTCGACCAAGGCGCTAGAGTGACCTATTTAGGGCCTTCTGGTAGCCAAATCGGTCATAAAGAAACCATGAAAGATACCGCACGGGTGCTAGGGCGGATGTACGACGGCATTCAATATCGGGGATTTGCTCAATCAACCGTAGAAGTATTAGCCGCGCACTCGGGAGTGCCTGTATGGAATGGATTAACCAACGAATTCCATCCCACACAGTTATTAGCCGATCTGCTGACCATTCAAGAACACCGACCAAATACGCCATTCTCAGAAATTAAATTTGCCTATTTAGGCGATGCACGCAATAACATGGGCAACTCGATGTTAGAAGCTGCGGCTCTCACAGGTTTAGATTTGCGTTTAGTCGCCCCGAAAAGCTGCTGGCCGGAAGAAGAGCTGGTCAATGCTTGCCAAGAGATAGCGAAAAAAACAGGTGCAAAAATTACGCTCACTGAAGATGTGGCTGAAGGCGTTAAAGGAGCTGACTTTATCTATACTGATGTTTGGGTCTCGATGGGAGAAGCCAAAGAGGCTTGGGCGCAGCGTATTAATTTATTAAAGCCGTACCAAGTGAATATGGATGTGATTAAGCTTACAGGCAACCCGAATGTGAAGTTCCTGCACTGCTTACCCGCTTTCCATAATGAAGATACCACGCTTGGGGCTCAGCTAGCGAAAGAGTTCAATATGTATGGTGGGCTAGAAGTCACGGAAGAAGTCTTTGAATCCCCTTATAGTATCGTCTTTGACCAAGCAGAAAACCGCTTACATACTATCAAAGCCGTAATGGTCGCAACATTAGCCCCTGAACTACCGGTAAATATCTTCTAAGATTGGCAATCACCATCGGCACGAATATCATGCCGATGGTGCCATAATCAAGCGTTAAGGGCGTTCACCTTTTGCTAAACGCTGGTTAATGGAATCGATAACTGAAGGTAAATCGTTTAAAGTATCAATAACATAATGAGCTCCTGCAGCAAAAAGTTTATCAGCCGCCTGCTGTTTCAGTTGGCTAACTGCCTCTTCTGGCATACTTTGGTACTCCTCCCATGTTTTGCCAAATTCATTACCTGAAACAGACAACCCAACACTCCACATTCCTGCATTGCGGCCTTCTTCAATACCAGGCACTGCGTCATCAACTTTTATACAGGAAAATACTGCTTCTACGCCTAGTTCAATCACATTTTGCAATGCCATCCAAGGCCCCGGGCGTCCTCCCGCAGGGATATCATCACTCGCGACCCAGTAATCAGGGTGATAACCGAGTTTTTGTGCTGCAGGTACTAATTTCTCCATTACTGCGCGAGGGTAACCAGAACAAGAACCAATTTTAATATTTTGCTGGCGTAAAGTAGTGATTGTGTCGGAAACTCCAGCTATTGGTGCTGCAAAGTCGACAACTTTGGCAATCTGCAATGGCATAAATGCCGCATAGATTGTATCGATATCTTCACTGGTCATTGAGCGCCCAAATTTCACCTTCCATAAAGTGTCAATTTCAGGTAATTTCCCAAGTGCTTCAATATGTTGCCACTTACCTAACCCCATAGGAATACGGGCTTGTGCTAAGGTGATCTCAATATCAAACACACGCTTAAATGCTTCAATAAAAATTTGTGTGGGGGCAAAAGATCCAAAATCCACCGTAGTACCTGCCCAATCCAGAATAACAGCCTGAATGCGGTTCATAATTCTTCCTTATTGTTTCCAGTAAATGGCTTTTTCTATCGCTAACAATAATGCGTCAATATCTGTTTCATACACTTCGCCAATGTTTCCAATACGGAAACAATCACTCTGTGACACCTTACCTGGGTAAATAACAAAACCTTGCGATTTTAATCGCTGATAGAACTCTTTAAATTGGTAATTAACTGAACTTGGTGAGTAAAATGCGGTGATAATCGGTGAATGGTTGCTATCATCTAATAATGTTTTAAATCCGAGAGCTCGCATACCTGCGACTAGTTTTCTCTGATTTTGCCGATAACGTTGGAAACGAGCGGCAATGCCCCCTTCAGCTTCAAGCTCTTTAAGAGCCTGAGCAAAAGCTAATACCGTATGCGTTGGTGAGGTAAAACGCCATTTACCATGGAAATCCTCCATACAACGCCACTGGGCATACAAATCGAGAGATAATGAACGAGAGCGCCCCTTACAATTTTCAAGTGCTTCAGTGCGTGCTATCACAAATGCAAAGCCCGGTACTCCTTGAATACATTTGTTTGCCGAACTTATCAAGAAATCAATATTTAGTTGCCCAATATCCATTGGGATACCGCCAAAGCTACTCATGGCATCAACGATATAGCGTTTTTGATACTGCTTCGCTAGCGCGGCGACTTGCTCTATCGGGTTTAAAATCCCCGTCGTCGTTTCACAATGTACCATCGCAATGTGTGTGATCTGGCTATCTTGTTGTAGTAATTGTTCTATCCATTCAATATCTGGCTTTACCACCTCACCACAATCATAGAGATGATGTGTAATCCCTAAACGCTGTGCCATTTCAGCCATCCGTGCGCCGTATGCACCATTACTGATAATCAATAATTTATCTTCTGGGTGTATCCCACTTCCTAAAACCGCTTCCACCGCATAGCTGCCACTGCCCTGTAATAATACCGATGAGTAGCCTGACTGCGCCGTTGATAGGGCAACTAGCTGTTGGCGGACCTTTTGTACTACCTCTAAGTTATAGTCGTCATCCCATGTACAACTATCAAATAACATGGCCTGCTTCACCGTTTTAGAGGTAGTTAGCGGACCCGGTGTTAACAGCAAATAATTTTTGGTTGTCATTCAATTCACCTATTGGTCTATACCAGATTTCTATTATAATGGTCTTAGGGAGATCAAAAGGTCAAAGGAAAAGTGCCCGTGCAACAAAAAATTCATATAACTATGTATAATGTGGAAGAAATAATCAGCGGAAATAACAATGAAATTATCAACGGATGAAATGCCTCAGTACCTGCTAATTAAGGCTCAATTACAAAAAAGAATTCAGAATGGGGAACTAAAAAGTGGCGATAAGCTCCCTTCTGAGCGCGAGCTTTGTGCTATTTTTGGTACCACGAGGGTCACTATCCGTGAAAGTTTGGCGCAATTAGAATCAAGCGGCGCAATTTATCGTTCTGAACGCCGTGGCTGGTTTGTCACTCCTGAACGCCTTTGGTTAGACCCAACACAAAATACTAATTTTCATAAACTTTGCCTTGAGCAAAACCGCCAGCCTAAAACGACCTTGTTAGATGGCCGAGTTGTCACTGTCCCCCTTGACGCCATGAGTCCGTTGCAGCTCCAACCTTTCGAGCAAATATACTTACTCACACGCCTACGCTTTGCCGATGAAAGGCCTGTTTGTTATTGTGAAAATCATTGCCTACCAGCCCGAGTCCCCGAGTTACTACGCCATGATCTCAATGGCAGTTTAACCGAGGTATATGAAACCCATTTCGGGTTGATATATACCAGTATGCACTTGTCATTCTACCCAACAGCCATGCCTCCTCAAGCCGCTTATGCACTCGGGGTCGCGGTGGGTCGTCCCGCATTACTACTGCAGCGTTTGAACTATGATCAATACGGAAGAGTTCTAGATTACGATGTGGAATATTGGCGTCATGACAGCCTGAGAATTGAAGTCGATACATTGTAAAACCAACATCAGTAAAATATTTTCACTATTTAGCTCTGTTTCATCTTTTTGTCATATAAACCCGTTAGCGTAAAAGAATCTGGTATATACCAGAGTGCATTTTACCCTAACAGGAGAAGACAATGAAACAAACTCACTTAGCCTGCCTATTGATGGCAACCTTTTGTTCAACAACAGTATTTGCCGATAATGTTGTCACGGTTTACTCAGCTGATGGCCTACATGACGGTAATAATAGTTGGTATAAAAACCAATTTGCAGCTTTCACCAAACAAACAGGCATCAAAGTGCAATATGTTGAAAGTGGCTCTGGTGCAATAGTTGAACGCTTAGCGAAAGAACGTACCAACCCACAAGCCGATGTGCTAATCACTGTTCCTCCGTTTATCCAACGCGCCGCTAAAACTCAACTGTTAGCAAAATTTACTCCAGAGGCTGCGGCCAGTATTCCAACTTCAAATCACTATTACACGCCATTGGTCAATAATTATTTAACCTTTATCTATAATGCTAAGTTACTAAAATCACCACCAGAAAATTGGGCTTCTCTTCTCGACCCGCGTTTTAAAAATAAGCTGCAATACTCTACGCCAGGGCAAGCCGGTGACGGTACGGCTGTCATGCTGCAAGTTTTTCATAGTTTTAATGGCAAAGATGCAGGGTTTGATTACCTCGGTAAATTACAAGCTAATAACGTAGGCCCATCCGCCTCTACCGGTAAACTGACCGCACTAGTTAACAAAGGTGAGCTTTATATTGCCAATGGCGATTTACAAATGAATTTATCCCAAATGGCGCGCAACCCAAATGTACAAATTTTCTGGCCAAAAGATGATAATGGGGAGCGTAGTGCGCTCGTTTTGCCTTATGTTGTTGGCCTAGTACAAAACGGGCCTGAAACAGAAAATGGCAAAAAATTAATTAACTTTTTGTTAGATAAACAATCACAAAGCCGTGTGAGTGAGTTGTCATGGGGAATGCCTGTTCGTTCCGATATCACGCCTTCCGATGAACAATACCGTACAGCTGTGAAAATGCTTGAAGGTGTTAAAACATGGCAACCAAATTGGGATGAAGTCGAAGTTTCACTTTCCAGCGATATTTCACGTTGGCAAAAAGTCACTGATGGTGAGTAATTTGTGATGCTAATGAAACGTAAACTCACTGCCGCAATGCAGCAAACAGAACACTCAGGGATCACACTAGAGTCCTTGCGTGTTTCCTATCATAACAATGTCGTGCTTAAGCCGTTAAGCCTAACCATTGACCCCGGAGAAATATTAGTACTAATTGGCCCATCAGGGTCAGGAAAAACCACTGTATTGCGTGCTATTGCAGGGTTTGCTCAACCTGATAGTGGAAGGATATTATTAGGTGATACCGATATCACCCATCTCCCTCCCTATCAACGCGGGCTTGGGATGGTGGTACAAAACTATGCACTCTTTCCTCATATGAAGGTGGAGGATAACGTAGCGTTTGGATTACGCGCCCAGAAACAACCTAAAGTCTTGATCAATGAACGGGTCACCGAGGCTTTGAAGATTGTTGGGATGACAGATTATGCGACTCGCTACCCTCATCAATTATCGGGAGGGCAACAACAGCGGGTGGCGATTGCTAGAGCGATTGCGGTACGTCCTCGCGTTTTATTACTCGATGAACCTCTCTCTGCGCTTGATGCACAAATTCGCCATAATATGGTAGAAGAAATCGCACGCTTACACCGTGAACTACCTGAATTAACTATTCTTTATGTCACCCACGACCAAACAGAAGCCCTCGCCCTAGGCGACAAAATTGGTATCATGAAGGAGGGCTATCTCGTCGCCCATGGTGAAAAGAATGCCTTATATCACCGCCCACCAAACCGTTTTTCCGCTGAGTTTTTAGGCCGTGCCAATATTCTAAATGCTACCGCCCTCGGTTTTTCAGCCAACCCAGCAATTGTCAATGTGAGCTGTAGTGGTACATTACTGGAAGCTTATACCCCCGGTATGCGAGCAAGCACACACAAATGGGTATGCATCCGCCCACAACATATTACGCTAACGCCAAGAAACGAAACGAGCAATCAATTGCAGGCTGTTTTACGATCAATTCGCTGGCAGGGGGACTTGACTCATTTAGTCTGTGATGTTGCGGGCGAAACAGTCAGTGTTGCGGTAACGCACTTAGCTTCACAGCCCAAAGTAGGCGATAAACTCACCTTATGGTTTTCGCCTACTGATACCGTATTGATTGAGGAATGACATGTCATATATCAGTGTGCCAAAACGGTCAAGTATCTCTCTAAAACCCATTTATTGGATAATACCGCCATTGCTGGTGTTAGCCACACTCTTTTTCTATCCGTTATTGTTAATCGCCCAACAAGCACTACAAAATGAAACTGGTGTCTGGGGGCTAGATGCACTCTGGCAACTAATTGAATCTAAACGTTTCATTAATGGTCTATGGAACACCCTGCAAATCGCGTTTTTTGCTACCTTAGGCTGCCTTATCGTAGGGAGCATACTTTCCCTGATATTAGTGTTTATCCCCTTTCCTGGTAGCCGTTTTATTACCCAAGTTATTGATACATTTATTGCATTACCCACCTTTTTGATTACTCTCGCGTTTACTTTTATTTATGGTTCCGCTGGGCTACTAAATGGCACGTTAATGGCATTATTTGATTTCGAACTACCGCCAGTTGATTTCCTATATTCTATCAATGGGGTCATTTTAGCCGAGATCACCGTATTCACGCCGTTAATTATGCGCCCATTGATGGCTGCTCTACGGCAAATAGATAAAAGCCAATTAGAAGCTGCGAGTATTTTAGGTGCGCACCCCGCTCGTGTTATTGCTCAAGTGATTTTTCCAGCCGCACTTCCCGCCTTACTTGCTGGCGGCAGTCTTTGCTTACTATTAACCACCAATGAGTTTGGGATCGTTTTATTTATCGGCGCAAAAGGCGTGAATACCTTACCTATGATGGTGTACAGCAAAGCCATACTAGAGTCTGATTATGCGGTTGCCTGTATGATTGCTTTAGTAAACATCTTACTTTCTCTCGGGTTATTTTTTCTCTATAGAATGGCTACAACTCGCCTCGGAGTAAGGAATTAACTATGTTGATTTGGTCTAAACAAGGTCGAGCCGTCGCAACCTTGATTGCTATTAGCTTGTTTTCATTATTATTTTTGCTACCGTTAGTGATGATTTTAATGTCGAGTTTCAGCCAGCAATGGAATGGTATCTTGCCTTCAGGGTTTACATTTGAGCATTTTGTCAATGCATTCAGTGGCCCAGCTTGGGATGCTATTCTTTCTAGTTTAATTATTGGGTTTTGTGCCAGCCTATTTGCCCTATTTTGTGGGCTTTGGGCCGCATTGGCGCTCAGACGACAGAGCGGGAAATGGCAAAAATTACTCGGTATCGCATTTTACTTACCAAGCGCAATACCTTCAGTCTCTATTGGTCTTGGTATCCTTGTTGCATTTAGCCAAGGATATCTACAAATGAACGGGACATTTTGGATTGTATTCAGTGCCCACTTTGTATTAATTTCAGCTTTCACATTTAGCAATGTTTCTACTGGGCTAACCCGCATTTCCCCTGATATTGAAAATGTCGCCTTTAGTTTAGGTGCTTCACCTTGGTATCGACTATGTCACGTCACTCTACCACTCTTGATGCCTTGGATGATCTCAGCATTAGCATTAAGCCTGTCCCTATCTTTAGGGGAGTTAGGCGCAACGATGATGTTATATCCCCCCGGTTGGGCCACCCTGCCCGTCTCAATTTTTAGCTTAACCGACCGTGGTAATATCGCAGATGGCTCAGCACTGACCATTGTACTGGTCGCCATCACCTTATTATTAATGTTCAAGCTAGAAAAAATAGCGACTAAGTTAAGTCAAAAATAAGAGCAACCCCCAATAAAAGCTCGCAATGAGCTTTTATTCATTTTTCAATATTTTGATATTACCAAAATTATAATTATATATTCAGTTCATCATTTAAATTAACATTAATAACAAATTCATTAACATTAAAATGGTTATTAACCAAAAAATACAAATGCAATATTAAACATAATACTTAAGTAAACAAACATAGTTATTAAAGTATAAATTATTTATATCAAAATATTACCTAAGCATTTACTCTTAAAATAATTAAACACATAAACCACTACAGTTTAAAAAGAGTCTTTTAATGGGATTTATTTTTTAAAACAAAATTAAATGTTTATTTAAATATCGTCTATTTAATATTTTTAATAACTTCATTAAAATAAAATACTTCTCAAAATCAATAAAAGGATTTTTATTATGCACTTGCTAAAAAAAAGTGGTTTAGCGCTATTACTGTGTGTTTCTTTACCTGCGTTATCAGCTGTTCAAAATATGCCAATTAATATTAAAGGCACCTTCTCAAATGTCACCCAACCTTGTAATGATGCAAAGCTTGAAAACAGAACAGATTTTGGTGCGATCAATACACTAGAAAAAGTCGGTGATGAAACTGCATTCCATAGTTCTGGCTATTTAAGCTTCACATGCCAATTCCCTGCTAATGCTAAACTCACTTTTGTCGCAAATAACGCACCAAATTCACCTGAAACATTTAAAACATCAAGTGATGCATTCGGTGTAAAATTAAAATATAACAATATTATAGTTAAACCTGGTCAAAGTGATGACTTTAAAGTGGTAAAAGGTGGGAACAGTATTTCATTTTCTACCAGCCTAACCCGTTTAACCGCTAATGGTCCCAATGACTTTGGTAATCATACCTTTGACATTACGGCTAACTTAGCAATTACCTATCAGTAATATTTATTACTCCTCTATATGATTGTGGCTGGGTTAATTCATTACTCAGCCACGTAATAATAATTTATATGAAAATAGATAAAATGCATGATTTATCATTTGAGAAACATTATGAATTCCGTTATTTTTTTAAAGTTTTCATCTCTTTTGGGCTACTCCTTAGCGCTATTTCTATTTCACAAGCGGCAACGCAAAATGTACCTATCCATATTAGTGGCTCATTTTCAATGACACCCACTATATGTCATATTTCTGACAACACAGTCGCAAGCCATCGCTCATTATCTGTTAGCCATAGTAATCGTATAGGCGAAGAAACCGCACCACATAAAATCGCACTCAATATTGACTGTAATGCTACCGTCAACGCGAAGCTATCGTTTAACGCAGCACCGGCCGCCAATTCAAATACACTATTTCAAACTTCAAGTCATGCGTTTGGTGTGAAATTAAGTTGGCAAGGAGCACCTATTCTCCCGAATAAAAGCGTTGATATTACGATGATAAAAAATCAAAAAAGTTATTATATCGATGCCACTATAATCAGGGTTGCGCCTAATGGTACCGGCGACTACGGTGAGCACTCATTTAACATTGCAGGGAACTTAGCGGTAGATTACCCGTAATACAAAAACAATAACTACAATCAGTAACTCCACCCTCATCTCGCTGATTTTTCCGCTTTTATTCAGTAGGCGAGTTTTCGCTCTAAATGCAAAAATTAAAAAAATTTATTTTTCTTTATGCAAACGCTTGCGTCAAAGAATGAGATGCGTATAATGCGCCACAATTTGCCGGGAGAAACTATGAACGCTGCTGCTGTATTTTTTACAGAGAACACCTCCAACACACTGCCTTCAGGCGGTTTGGACAGCCTGTTTTTCCCCTTCGTATTTCCAAGAAAGCCCCTCAATTGAGGGGCTTTTTTTTGGCCTATAGACCTAACATGTCTTGCTGACACAGGAGAACAACAATGCCGAACCCTTTATACCAACGCGATATCATTTCAATTAATGATTTAGATCGTTCAGACCTTGAACTCGTACTCAACGTCGCCGCTTCACTGAAAAAACAGCCACAACCTGAACTTCTAAAACATAAAGTCATCGCAAGTTGTTTTTTTGAGGCTTCAACGCGGACACGTTTATCATTTGAAACCGCTATTCACCGCTTAGGCGCTTCGGTTGTTGGTTTTTCTGACAGTACCAATACATCATTAGGCAAGAAAGGCGAAACGCTGGCAGATACCATTTCGGTGATTAGCCAATATGTTGATGCAATTGTAATGCGCCACCCACAGGAAGGGGCATCTCGACTAGCCAGCCAGTTTGCAGGCCATATCCCTGTCATCAATGCAGGGGATGGCTCGAATCAACATCCTACTCAAACCTTACTCGACCTGTTCACTATTCAAGAAACACAAGGTAGGTTAGAAAATCTACAAGTCGCCATGGTTGGTGACCTCAAATATGGCAGAACAGTGCATTCTCTGACCCAAGCGTTATCAAAATTTGAAGGCAACCACTTCTATTTTATTGCACCTGAAGCTCTGTCTATGCCAAATCATATTTTGCATATATTAGAAGAGAAAGGCGCAACTTATAGCCTGCATAATAATATTGATGAGGTCATGCCAGAGCTCGATATTCTGTACATGACACGCGTACAAAAAGAGCGTCTGGACCCATCAGAATACGCCAATGTTAAAGCCCAATTTATTCTTCATGCTGCTGATTTACATTGTGCGAAACCGAACTTAAAAGTATTACACCCTCTGCCACGAATCGATGAGATCACTGTCGATGTCGATAGCACACCTTACGCTTACTATTTCCAACAAGCTGGCAATGGGATTTATGCACGACAAGCATTGTTATCACTGGTTTTAAATAAAGAATTAGCTATCTGAGGAGGAAATCACCATGACACACGACCATAAATTACAAGTTGAAGCGATCAGCCACGGCACCGTTATCGACCATATTCCTGCTCAAATTGGTTTCAAGCTCCTGAAATTATTTAAACTGACAAAAACCGATGAGCGTATCACTATTGGCTTAAACCTGCCTTCTAGCAATCTGGGCAAAAAAGATATTATTAAAATTGAAAATACCTTTTTAACTCCAGAACAAGCTAACCAATTAGCAATGTATGCCCCTGAAGCCACTGTCAATCGTATTGAAGACTACCAAGTGGTGGAAAAATTAGAACTCACCTTGCCTGACTATATCGATAACGTACTGATTTGCCCAAACAGTAACTGTATTAGCCATAATGAGCCGGTATCCAGCAGTTTTCGTGTGAAAAAAATCGACAAAGAAGTGGCTCTGACTTGCCAGTTTTGCGAAAAAGAATTCGATAGAGACGCTGTGATCAATAACCAATAGGATATTTCAGCGTAGACTGCGGTGTTGTTCAGGCGTGATCCATGTTTATAATAGCGCCTGATGACCCATACAGTTATACTCAAATTATATTCAAATCCGCACATATAGCCGCAGGTTGAAATAACATGAGTATCTTCTCTTTACGTGATGAAACGGAGTAATTATGTCATTCGAAATCAATACAGAAAATGCACCAGCAGCGATCGGTCCTTACGTTCAAGGCGTAGATTTGGGCAGTATAGTGATGACATCAGGCCAAATTCCTGTTGACCCTAAAACAGGTGAAGTCCCGGAAGATATTGCCGCACAAACACGTCAATCCCTAGCTAACGTCAAAGCTATTTTAGAAAAAGCGGGCTTAAGTGCAGCTAATATCGTGAAAACAACGGTGTTTGTAAAAGATTTAAATGACTTTGCGACAGTGAATGCCACCTATGAAGAATTTTTCAAACAACACAATGCGCCATTCCCTGCTCGTTCTTGCGTCGAGGTAGCCCGCCTACCTAAAGATGTCAAAATTGAAATCGAAGCTATTGCTGTTCGTAAGTAACCGCTAATTTGCTTTAAACACCCCATCATCTTTATATGGGGTGTTATTTTGATAATACCGATACAGCTTATCCTTTCTTAAGTCTAGCGAACAAAACTATAATTTAAGTTAAATTAGCACTCCCTGATGATAAGTATTTATTTTTAACTTCCCCGCTTTTGATATTCATACAATTAATTTTTTTCCTTGTTTTGGATCAAACTTATTGCTGCTAAAAAAAAGCAATATCCTACATATTGTGCTTTAATTATATCAATTGGCACAATATGTAGTATTTATTCACATTTTATCCACAGACGAGTCGTAATAATCAAGATCAAAAATACTTTGATTAACGCTGTGGATAACTTAGCAAGGAGAATAACAGTGGGAACGGTTGTGATTAAAAGAGATGGTTGTCAGGTCAACTTTGACCTTCCACGAATTCAGGAAGCCGTTAAACGTGCTGCTGCCGCAGTAAATGTTAAGGATGACGATTACTGTCTTCAAGTTGCAACTATAGTTAAAGAGCAACTTTGCAGCCGAAACCAAGTGGATATTGCCGAGATCCAAGACGCCGTAGAAAACCAATTGATGGCTGGGCCGTATAAGGACTTAGCACGCGCTTATATTGAATATCGTCACGATAGGGACAGCGAACGCGAAAAACGTAGCCAGCTGACTCATGATATTCGAGGCCTTATAGAACAAAGCAACGTCTCGTTACTCAATGAAAACGCAAATAAAGACAGTAAGGTCATCCCAACTCAGCGTGATTTACTCGCAGGGATCGTCGCGAAGCACTATGCTAAACAACATATTTTACCTCGTGATGTCGTGATTGCTCATGAAAAAGGCGAAATCCACTATCACGACCTCGACTATGCCCCTTTCTTCCCAATGTTTAACTGTATGTTAATTGACCTTGAAGGCATGTTAACTAACGGCTTTAAAATGGGAAATGCCGAAATAGAACCCCCGAAATCTATTTCTACCGCAACAGCAGTAACAGCACAAATCATTGCACAAGTTGCGAGTCATATTTATGGCGGTACAACAATTAACCGTATTGACGAAATTTTAGCGCCATATGTCGCAATCAGCTACGAAAAACACCTAAAAGTCGCCAAAGAATGGGGAATTGCAGACGCAGAAGGCTATGCCCAAAGCCGTACCGATAAAGAATGTTATGACGCCTTCCAATCATTAGAATATGAAGTTAACACACTACACACCGCGAATGGCCAAACCCCATTTGTCACCTTTGGTTTTGGTCTTGGCACATCAAAAGAAGCCCGATTAATTCAGCAATCTATCCTCAGAAATCGTATTGCAGGGTTAGGTAAAAACCGTAAAACAGCCGTTTTCCCTAAACTCGTATTTGCGATTAAAGATGGCTTAAATCATAAGCTAAGTGACCCTAATTACGATATCAAACAACTCGCTTTAGAATGCGCCAGTAAGCGCATGTACCCCGACATTCTTAATTACGATCGTGTTGTTGATGTCACTGGCTCATTTAAAACACCAATGGGTTGTCGCAGTTTTCTGGGGATCTATGAAGAAAATGGGCAACAAATTCATGATGGACGCAACAATTTAGGGGTTATCAGCCTCAACTTGCCTCGTATTGCTATCGAAGCACAAGGCAATGAAGATGCATTTTGGGCATTACTGGATGAACGCCTCGCTATCGCGAAAAAAGCCTTAATGACTCGTATTGCCCGCTTAGAAACAGTGAAAGCCCGCGTTGCCCCAATCCTCTATATGGAAGGTGCTTGTGGTGTAAGGTTAAAAGCTGATGATAATGTTGCTGAAATATTTAAGCATGGACGAGCATCAATTTCCTTAGGTTACATTGGGTTACATGAAACAATCAATGCACTCTTTGGTTCAGAAACGCATGTGTATGACAGCGAAAAACTGCGCGAAAAAGCAGTGGCTATCGTCAACCGCTTACGTCAAGCTACTGATGAATGGAAAGTTCAAACAGGCTACGGTTTCAGCTTATACAGCACACCAAGTGAAAACCTGTGTGACCGTTTTTGCCGTATCGACACTGCTGAATTTGGGGTTATTGCTGGCGTCACAGATAAAGGCTACTACACCAACAGCTTCCACTTAGATGTTGAAAAACAAGTCAACCCATACGACAAAATTGACTTTGAAGCCCCTTACCCTGCTCTCGCGAATGGCGGTTTTATCTGTTACGGCGAATACCCGAACTTACAACATAATGTTAGGGCGCTGGAAGATGTGTGGGACTATAGCTATCAGCACGTCCCTTATTATGGAACCAACACACCAATAGATGAATGCTATGAATGCGGCTTCTCTGGTGAGTTTTCCTGTACCAGTAAAGGGTTTACTTGCCCTGCTTGCGGAAACCATGACACCAACCGAGTTTCTGTTATTCGCCGAGTTTGCGGTTATTTAGGTAGCCCAGATGCTAGGCCCTTCAATGCGGGGAAACAAGAAGAGGTGAAACGTCGTATTAAGCATCTAGGTAATGGTCAATTAGGTTAATATGATGAATTACCACCAATATTACCCCGTTGATGTTGTTAATGGTCCAGGTACCCGCTGTACACTGTTTGTTTCTGGCTGTGTGCATCAGTGCCGCGGTTGCTATAACCAAAGCACATGGCGGGTGGATTCCGGCGTACCATTCACCCAAGAAATGGAAGATCAAATCATTCAAGATTTGCAAGACACGCGTATTCGTCGGCAGGGCTTGTCCCTGTCCGGTGGAGACCCGCTACATCCCGCCAATTTGCCAGCGATACTCAAGCTAGTGAAGCGAGTAAAAACAGTCTGCCCAGATAAAGACATTTGGGTATGGACGGGATACAAATTGAATGAGCTTACCCTTGAGCAACAAAAGGTGGTCAGTTTTGTGAATACCTTGATTGACGGTAAGTTTGAGCAAAATTTGCACGACCCACGTTTAATTTGGCGTGGCAGCGCAAATCAGGTGATCCACCATTTGCGCTAAGCTTCTCGGGTCCAATGTAATTTTGTACCAAATCCCAATTTATTATCCACCATTTTGACATTGTCTAAGTGAAGCTGCCAAATAGGCAGTTTCGCTGTCAATGCCACAGGAAAACGACGGCAGTACTCTGTTCTAGCTAGTTGTTCTGGTTTACTTTCCAACCTTGCTATTTTGCCGATAAATTGAATACCTTGTATCTGATTGACCGTTTTCGATTGTGTCGAAATCGTCCCAGCGACTTGTGGGTTAGCTACCATCAATTGTCCATGCTTCGAACTGGCATCAGTCATTAAAATCAACGACATAGTTTTCGCATCAAATGCATAATAACAACTGGCAGGCCAGATATCATTGTGATGATGAGCAAATAAGGAAAAAACGTGTTGGCGGGCGATATAGCGCTGGATGTGTTGTAAGGTTTGTTCAGGGGTCATAGCGGTTTCCATATAAACCCGTTCAGAACAAGCTCTTGGAGATAACCCCGTGAGCTTGCTTAAAATGTTCTGAACGTAGGCGTAAATTCGCTATTACTATAGCCTAACTAATTAGAAAATGGTTCTAATTAACTTGGCTTTTTAGGCTATCTCACCTAAGTCTTTACTCTAAATAATTCGAGTTGTAGCTAGGCGGCAAGTAAACGAGGCGCTAGAGGCATACATAAGTATGTGACTAGTGCGAATAAACACGGCCAACAACGCTACGGCTCGAAGTATGACGAGTAAATTTATTTATAGATAGCTGCTGTACCACTCATTGAATTCTCACCGCCAGCAGAAATGACACGGAATGAGGTCGCACCAGCTTCATCAGCTTTTTTGGCTAATTGTGCGGTAAGGTCATTTACGCTCACAGCACCTGTTACAGATACATAACCTGCAGCCGGTTGGCTAGAATGTTGAACTTCATCAGCTGCCATTGAACCAAATGAAACAGCACCTAAAGCTAAAGCAGCAGCGAATAATGTTGATTTTTTCATGGTATGTTCCTTTTAACAAACTTGATTTTTAGTTGGGATTTTTACTGTCCCTCTGTGATATGGATCATATTATGCGCTTTAACTCAGAATGAAAATTAGCTAATTTTGCTATAGTTATTCAAATTATTTGAATCAAAACCTAACTTGAGGTTACGGATTTGTGACAGTTTTATATCATTTTTCATTTAAAATTTAATATGTTATAAACATCTTTCTTAACGAATATATTCGTTGTTAACCTATTGTTTTATCTCAACACGCCAGCACAAAATGATAAAAAACACATCAAAAAAAAGCGAAGATCAGCAAAGTAATTGGTATCTTTACTTAGTAAGAGAGAAAAATAATGCCTTGTATTGTGGTATCACGACAGATGTGCAACGCCGTTTTGAACAACATAAAGCGGGTACAGGCGCAAAAGCATTGAAAGGGAAAACGCCACTTATATTAGCTTTCTCGTGTTTTGTCGGTTCACGATCAACTGCCTCACAAGTGGAATATCAAATTAAGAAGTTGAATAAAAAGGTAAAAGAAAGGCTGGTCATTGACCAGCCTGATAATCTCATTGATTACTTAGCTAACTATAAATTACTGAAGTGTGAAGAATAAGTCACTAGGCCTTGATGAGCCCCTATTTCGCCATTTTCGAGCCCACATATCAGGAAATGGGGTTGTTGTTCAGGCCATTGGCAATTCACTCCTTGTTTTGAGGCTGGTTCAAAACCAAAACGTGAATAGTAACGCTCATCCCCTAAAACGACGACAGCACCATAACCAAATTCATTCAGGCTATCTAACCCTTCATAAACCAATTTTTCACCAACGCCTTGGCCTTGGTGAGCTTTACTAACCGCTAAAGGAGCTAACCCAACCCATTGTACGTCTTCACCATTGACATCAACAGGTGTAAAGCCTACATAACCAATGACTTCGCCGTTGTCATTGGTCGCAACAACACCAAGCGTTAATAAGCCGTCTTCTCGCAAGTGCTGAACAAGGTTAGCTTCCGCTTCTGTTGGAAAAGTTTCACGCAATAGCTTATCAATTCCCATTGCATCGACTGGGATTTCAACTCGAATTAACATGAAGTTAACGCAGGCGATTTGTGCTCTACGTCCTCGCTATCATGAACCGTTTTAATCACCTCAGCCAATTGCAGTAAAGCAAAACGCAGCGGAGCCGGCATATTTTCCAATTCAAAAGCATCCATTAAGTTTTTAACGTATAAACCTAATTCGGTGTCCCCTTCAATCACCAAGCGACGTTGGAAAAATAAAGTATCGGGATCTTCTTTACGTGCTGCTATCAAAATAAGGTCGTTTGCATTACCACTAACGCTGACATCAGCTTGTGCGTTCTGTTTAACGGCTAATTGGCCATCTTGCAAACTGATAAACCACACCAATGATAAGTCACGAACTTCAACTTTTAGCCATTTATCCTCGAGAAAATCGAGTTCCCCTTCTTTGACTGACTCACGAAATTGCCAACTTAGTAGCTGTTCAAGCACATGGCGTTGCACAGCAAATGGGGTCACTTTTAAAGGTAATTTCAAAAATGAAGGACCTTTTGTGATGAGTTGAGAACGAATTTTACCTAGCACAGTACTGACTCCCGTCTTAATTGTCTGCCCGTTTTCGGGTAACTACTCAACAACAGTAGCAGCTCGAATTATTTAGGGTAACATATTGTATATTCAATTAGTTAAACAAAATATTTGTAGTTAATAACCCCAATTACTGAGATCATCAATACACTATTTAGCTCACGATGAGTTATCTTGCCAAAAAAACACCTTATTGGTCTGATCCTATATCAATTTTTGCCCATGTCACCCATATTTATTTTTAACAAAATGGATAGTTTCTATTGGTGGCTTTTACCACAAATCATGATCAATAAATAACCAAAAATGACTTAATATCCAGATTTATGAAACGGGTCTCATTTTATTCTTTAGTGCCCTAACTCACAAAAAAGTCACTCACTAATTCAGTCACCCACAGCCTTAATTAACGAATACTGATATCCATTAACAATTTCTCTGCTCTAAATCAAAATCTATAACAGTTCCCTTGACTAGAATGTCCGTTGTTAAATTTTATACAGGGATAGGCCAATGGAATTACTCTGCCCAGCAGGGAATTTGCCTGCGTTGAAAGCCGCTGTCGATAACGGCGCAGATGCTGTTTATATTGGGTTAAAAAACGATACCAATGCGCGCCACTTCGCAGGGCTCAATTTCACTGAAAAAAAGCTGCATGAAGCAGAGCGCTACATTCATAACCATAATCGCAAATTGCATATTGCGATTAACACATTTGCACACCCTACCGGTTATGAACGTTGGCAAAACTCCGTCGATCTTGCTGCGGATTTAGGGGCTGATGCGTTAATCTTAGCCGATATCGCGATGTTAGAGTATGCAGCAAACAAGTACCCGCATATCGAAAGACACGTATCGGTTCAGGCTTCAGCCACCAATACAGAAGCGATCCGCTTCTATCAGCGAAACTTTCAAGTACATCGTGTTGTCCTTCCACGCGTTTTATCTATTCATCAAGTAAAACAACTCGCTAGAAATAGCCCTGTGCCGCTTGAAGTGTTTGCTTTTGGTAGTTTATGCATCATGGCTGAAGGCCGTTGTTATTTATCTTCCTACTTAACGGGCGAATCACCAAACACCGTAGGCGCTTGCTCACCAGCTCGTTTTGTTCGTTGGCAGCAAACAGAAAATGGTATGGAGTCTCGCCTGAATGACGTCTTAATCGACCGCTACCAAGAACATGAAAATGCAGGCTACCCTACTTTGTGTAAGGGGCGTTACCTTGTCGATGGTCAAAAATACCACGTCCTAGAAGAACCAACTAGCCTCAACACGATTGAACTGTTACCAGAACTCATGGCCGCTAGTATTGCTTCGGTTAAGATTGAAGGCCGCCAGCGCAGCCCTGCTTATGTCACGGAGGTAACACGGATTTGGCGCCAAGCGATTGACCGTTACAAAGCCAACCCTGATAACTTCACCACCGACCCTAAATGGCTAAAAGTATTAGGTGGGCTTTCAGAAGGCAGCCAGACGACTTTGGGTGCTTATCATCGCAAGTGGCAGTAATTGAAAAGGTAAATATTATGCAGTACTCATTAGGATCGGTTCTTTATTACTGGCCAAAACACACATTAAGTGAATTTTATCAGTGCGCAATCGAAAGTGAAGCCGATATTATCTACCTTGGAGAAACGGTTTGCAGTAAGCGCCGAGAAATGAAACCCAATGATTGGATAGAGCTCGCCCAACAACTGGCCAAGAGCGGCAAACAAATTGTTCTGAGTACCCTTGCCCTTCTTCAAGCCCCTTCCGAACTTAAAGAAATCAGCAAGTTAGTTGATAATGGTGAGTTTCTCGTTGAAGCCCATGATTTTGGTGTGGTCAACATGTTAGTCGAAAGAAACCTTCCTTTTGTCGCTGGGCACGGGTTAAATTGCTATAACGCACAAACTTTAAATATTTTATTACGCCAAGGTATGACGCGCTGGTGTATGCCTGTAGAGCTATCTCGTGATTGGCTAATTAATTTGCTCAATCAATGTGATGATATTGGTATCCACGGTAAATTTGAGGTGGAAGTGATGAGCTACGGTCATTTACCTCTGGCCTACTCTGCCCGCTGTTTTACGGCTCGTTCAGAAAATCGGCAAAAAGACGAATGTGAGACTTGCTGTATTAACTACCCCCAAGGGCGCAAGGTTCTTTCTCAAGAACAGCAGCAAGTATTTACCTTAAATGGTATTCAAACACTCAGTGGCGCTTGCTATAACCTCGGCAATGACCTGTATTCAATGCATGACCTTGTGGATATTGTGCGCATTTCACCTGAAGGCATTGAGACCCTTGAGGTAATCAAGCAGTTTAAAGCCAATGAAAATGGGGAGATCCCGTTGAATATTATCAACCAAAATTGCAATGGTTACTGGCGACAAATTGCAGGGTTGTCGATGGTGCCTTAAGCCTATTACCCACCTCATAACCACCTATCCTCAGTGTAATGCAAATGCATTGCACAATGCATTTACATTACACTGAGGATAGACTGGAAATTTTTGAAGTAAATAAAATGATTGATATAAACCCAAGCACTGTTTCTTTACGTGCAAAATCCCGCCTTACCGAACGCAGTCAAACAACTATCCCTGCGGCCATATATGATGCTTTATACTTACAACCTGGTGAAATAATTGAATATTCGCTATTAGCAGATGGTAATGTCATTATTTCTAGGCAAACAAACGCCCATGAGAACCCTATAGTTTCTCAATTTCCTAGAAAAAGATATGAAAGAAAATCCACGACACCTTTATCCTGTGCCTGTAGCATTATGGAATAAGGTCAATGAACTTACTGCGGATATCGACATTGATTTAGATGCACCACTTACTGATAGTTAATCATGGAGTCACAGGGAATGTTAGAAATTAACGGATGGAAAATTTTTTTCACTCATGTTTCTTAGAACAGTTAGTTGCATTAGTCAGTACAGTACAAACCTTAAAAAAATCTGCCCCAATAGGCTATAAAAAGAAAGCTCCCACAAAATTACTCGCTACAATTAATAAAGTGATAACAGAACGAATTGCAGTCAACCCACTTGACCCAATTTTTTACCAAGGTAATACCTTAGGAACAAAACACAAACATTGGTTTCGGGCTAAATTTTTACAGCAGTTCTGTTTATTCTTTCGTTGCAGTGAAAAAGATAAAATCATCATTATTAGTTGGGTAAATGATTTCAGTACATTACGTTCATATAGTTCCAAAAATGATGCCTATCAAGTATTTGCCTCAATGCTAAGCCCTCCTGATGACTGGGAAACCTTAAGCCAAGAAGCAAAAATGGCAACAAAAGCCGTTGTTCCTAACTCAGCCATAGGTTTCCTACTCAAAAATAACGATTAATGCCGATGCCTACGCCAACGGTTAAACATATAGCTAATATGGCGTAACTCTCCATCTCTTAGCATGCCAATAAACACACCAATAACCGTATAAATTACACCAAGTGTTAGCATCATAACGATATCCATCAACACCTCACTAAACGGCAATCCCATTTGGTTAAGGCCTGCCATGGCGTTTGTGGCCCATGTTGATGGCAATGCTGAAGCAATCATACGTACCCAATCTGGCATCGCTTGTAATGGCCAAATAGTGCCTGACATATAAAACACTGGCGTAGTGATAAACGCTAACGTTAAATAGATCATTTCAACACTGCGCAAGCATTCTGTTACCAACTTGCCTAGGCCAATAACCGCTAATAGGAACGGGAAGGTAAATATCCAAATTAAGTACAGCGGTGCTTCTTGCCGGAAGCCCAATACCCATGGCCAAAGTGCAAAAAAGACCGTAGATAAAAACAACCAAATGGGTATTAACGCAGATAATGCTCCCAAATAAACGGCTAAAGGCGGTTTACCTTTCGGTGTTGAACGGATCGCAATACTGACGCGCACACAAGCGATCAACAAGGAGTGCTGTAACAACATCACCAATAAACCTGGGAAAACAATGGCCGCAAAGCTGACTCCGGGGTTATACAACGGCTCAGTTTCACTGCGGACTGGGGTAATGATAACTTTGGCTTGTTCTTTGCTATAACCTGCTTTTGTTAGTAATTGCGTATTATAAGCGTTTAAAAGAGTTTGATATGCTTTTGAAAGCTCTTGTTGAATTTGGCCGCTAGCGAGGCGGTTAGTCGCATCACCATAGACAGGGACAGTAATGCTTTTACCACTTAGTAAATGCTGCTGAAAATCGGTTGGAATGATAATTATCGCAAATAATTTTCTAGCGATCATATCCTGACGAGCCTGCGCAAGGTTATCATAACCATGCAATTGTACTTTTGGCGTCGCGTCTAAATCACGGATTAGTTCGCGGCTAGCAGTGCTATGGTCCATATCGATCACGGCAACAGGCAAATCCCATAAAACAGGTTTTGCATAGACCAAACTCATCACGCACAATGAGACTAAAAGTAGTAGCCACATCGGCTTTTCTAACATACCCAGTAGCACTTTACGGAAAGTCGCAAAATAGACCGCCATTAAACTTCCCCTCCTTGAGTTGCAAGCCGCTTAACCAAGCGTTTACGAACTAAAAAGGCAATTACGACAGGGTAAATTAATAAAAACAAACAAACTTCTACAATTCGACCAAACGAAATTTCCCGTAAGAAAATATCGAACATTGCATTAAGTGTATGCGTAAGGGGTTCAATATTAGAAATAATTCGCGCGGGTAAAATCATCGATAATTCAGGCACAGCCATTCCTGAGAACGCTAAAGCGATACTCACTAGCATCCCTATTAAGCTATAAGCCATAATAGCACTAGAGGTAAAGCTAAATAGTAATACCCCAATACTTTGTGCCGCTATCACATAAAAGAAGCCTACCACCAGCATATACAATGGGTTACCCACCACTTTAGCATCAAAAATGGTCACGAGTGCAGCAAGTTCAATTGCCAACAATGTCGTGAAAAATAACGTATATGGGGCCATCTTCCCTAATAGGGCAGTAGCGAAAGGTTTAACGCTTTGTAAAGTGCTCCCTCGCGACATAGTATAAATAGTCGCTGTGACGACAAACAGCTGTAACATATGAATAGTCGCAGCAAACTGCTGGTAATAAATATAACTACCACTCGGATTGAACAAGCTGTCATAAGAAAGTGTCACTTGCGCCAACGGCGGTAGTGCTTTTCCCATCGACCTCGCCAGTTCTTGGCGATACTTTGCATTTAGCTCCGCAACTAAGCCGCTAAAGTCTTGAATTGCATAACTTCCCGATGCGTAAAATAAAGCGTTGTAGTACATACGCAGTTCAGGTTGGCGCCCTCTTAACACATCCTCTTCAAAATCATGGGGGATGTACAGTAATGCATAATCTTTTGAGCTGCCTAATCTTTTTAAGGATGTATTCAGATTGTCATCGATAGTTTTTACATCTGCGTGAGGGCCTGAATTCAAGTCGCGAATAATTTGCCGAGATACTGGACTATGGTTGTCATCTACCACTGACACAGGCAAATCCATCAGCGTTCCTTCTGAAAAGTTAGAACTCACCAACGTAAACAACATCAATGGAAACAACCAGCTCAACCAGTGAAAAACAGGGCTACGGATAGCCATTTTAGTTTCACGGCTAAAAGCATGCTCGAAGCCTTGCCAAGCGAACTTTAATTTCATGGCAACACCTTTTACTTATCCCAGTGCCATAGCACACTCATACCGGGCCGCAGCCCATCAATTGGCTCTAATGGATATAAACGAATTTCAAACGTTTTTAAATCAAAGTCACCAGTTGCACGGGTTGCACGCTTTGTTGCGTAATCACCTTTTGGTGCAATATAACGAACCTCAGCCTCAATCACCTTATTGCCTAATGCGGGCACATCAAGTTGAACTTTATCGCCTTTTTTCACATTGACTAAAATATCTTCTCTCAAGTTATAAATGAAATAAGCCTGAGGTAAGCGAATTAATGAAATTAACGGGCTGCCTGCATTGAATAGTTCACCTATTTCTGCTGGGATAGGGCCGACTTCACCGTCAACAGGCGCTCTAACTTGTAGGTCATCAACCTGTACTTGTAGCTCTGTAAGTTTTTGTTCTGCTTGATTCAGAGCTGCTTCGTATTGTTTTCGTAACTCAACACGATCCCCATTCTGCCCCTCTTCTAACCGAGCTTTTGCACCTTGTACTTGAGAATATGCAACATCTTTAGCTTTACGGGCATTATCAAGTTCATTTGCTGAAACATACCCTTTGCTTTTTAAATTACTCAAACGCGCATATTCGCGAGAAGCATTTTGATATTGTGAGTTTGCTTGCGCTAATGTGGCTTTAAGGTCCCGAATAGTCTCTGCTCGGGTCCCGTTAATCGATTGTTCGAGCTGAGCTTTTGCTTGGTCCCTTGCCGCTTTTGAGGCTTCGTATTGCGCTTGCAACTCAGGGCTTTCTAATGTTAATAAAAGCTGCCCTTGTTTGACATCGTCCCCACGCTCGACATGGCGTTCAACCACTCGCCCCTTCGCTTTTGAGGTGACAATAACTTCAGGTGCATCCACTTCTCCCTGCAACAATAAATATTGATTATGGGAATGAAAAAGTGCAGCTGCTGCTATTAAAATGAGCATCAGCAAAATCAGTACTATTGTTCTTTTTTTCATTATTTATGTGAACCTTAAATAATAACGGGGGAAACTATCATCCCTAGAGTATGACAAGAAAATTAAATACAGCGTTAATAAATTCGTGCGCAAGATCACGAAAAGGTAGGGCATTGTCTAATATTGAATCGATTTTTTTCTTATGTCAAATAATGATGAATGTCCTTTACTCAAATGTCGATTACTTAACCAATGACTTACGGTATAATCACTCGCCAAATAAAGACTAAAATAGACGCTAAAGTGAATAACTCCCGCAATGCAAAATATAACGAGCCATGTTCTAAATAGTTCACATTGTGGGTAGGCGACAAGAGAAGACATCTTGGGGAGCATACATCAGTATATGACCCAAAGAGCTGAACGTAGTCAACATCCCATAACGTGCACATGACGAGCCATGCTCTAAATAATTCGCATTGTGGGTAGGCGACGAGGAAACGAGGCCCTAGGAGCATACAGTAGTATGTGACTAGAGCGAGATGACAAAGTCAACACCCCATAACGTGCACATGACGAGCCATGCTCTAAATAGTTCGCATTGTGGGTAGGCGACGAGGAAACGAGACCCTAGGAGCATACAGTAGTATGTGACTAGGGTGAGATGACAAAGTCAACACCCCATAACGTGCACATGACGAGCCATGCTCTAAATAGTTCGCATTGTGGGTAGGCGACGAGGAAACGAGACCCTAGGAGCATACAGTAGTATGTGACTAGGGCGAGATGACAAAGTCAACCCCCCATAACGTGCACATGACGAGCCATGCTCTAAATAGTTCGCATTGTGGGTAGGCGACGAGGAAACGAGACCCTAGAAGCATACAGTAGTATGTGACTAGGGCGAGATGACAAAGTCAACATCCCATAACGTGCACATGACGAGCCATGCTCTAAATAGTTCGCATTGTGGGTAGGCGACGAGGAAACGAGACCCTAGGAGCATACAGTAGTATGTGACTAGGGCGAGATGACAAAGTCAACACCCCCACAATGTGAAATATGACGAGCATGTACGAATTTGATTTAATATTACTCCTACTCCAGCAAATGTGCGTCTACCTTGTTATCGCATGGGCGCTCAGCCGCACCCCACTCGTCATTCCCTTATTGAAAGTCACTATCCGCTTACCCCACAAGGTGATGTGCTACCTGATTTTTTCCGTATTTTGTATTATCGGGACATATTTTGGCTTACATATCAATGATTCCATTGCCAATACTCGGGCAATTGGTGCGGTATTAGGTGGGCTACTTGGCGGCCCTGCTGTCGGGTTTGCCGTTGGTTTTACTGGCGGAATACACCGTTATTCATTAGGAGGGATGAGTGCATTTGCTTGCATGGTTTCGACCATTGTCGAGGGGCTCATTGGTGGCTTAGTCCATCGTTACTATATGAAACGTGGCGAAATTAATAAAATTTTTAACCCAGTTACTGCCAGTTGTGCGACTTTTGTAGCTGAAGTCCTACAAATGCTGATTATTCTATTACTTGCGCGCCCTTTCGATGAAGCCCTTGAGCTGGTGAGAAGTATTGTCGCACCGATGTTAGTCGCGAACACCATTGGTGCAGCCATGTTTATTCGTATTTTACTCGACCGACGCGCAATTGTTGAAAAATACACTACCGCTTTTTCCGCACAGGCCCTTAAAATTGCCTTAACGACCGAAGGTATTCTACGTAAAGGCTTTAATGCGGATAACAGCATGAAAGTTGCCAAAATTATTTACCAAGAACTGGAAATTGGAGCTGTTGCCATTACCGATCGCGAAAAAATACTCGCCTTTATTGGTATTGGGGCAGACCACCACCGACCTGGAACACCAATCTCATCGACACAATCAAGACAAGCCATTGATAATAATGAGGTTGTCTATGCCGATGGGAATGAAACACCGTATAAATGTTCCCTCAGCCCAACTTGTAAACTTGGCTCGGCACTCGTCATTCCCCTACGAGGCGAAAATGACCGAGTGATTGGGACCATAAAACTCTATGAAGCCAAAAATAGCCTATTTAGCTCAATCAACCGTACATTAGGTGAAGGGATTGCCAGCTTGTTTTCAGCTCAAATTTTGGCAGGGCAATACGAACGCAATAAACAATCGCTGCTACAATCGGAAGTAAAATTGCTCCATGCCCAAGTAAACCCTCATTTTTTATTTAATGTACTCAACACGTTGCAGGCCGTGATCCGCAAAGACAGCCAACAAGCGGGGCAATTAGTGCAATATATTTCGACCTTTTTCCGTAATAACTTAAAACGTCCGGAACAAAATGCCACTTTGGGAGAAGAAATTGAACATATCAATGCTTACTTACAAATAGAAAAAGCTCGTTTTCAAGAAAACTTACAGATTTACATCGACATTCCAGAGGAAGTTAAACATGTTGAACTCCCTGCATTTACCTTACAACCTCTTGTTGAAAACGCAATTAAACACGGCACCTCACAGTTATTAGAGACGGGATATATTACAATACGTAGTTATATCGGTAGCGAACACGTCTATATTGAAATTGAAGACAACGCAGGGCTCTACCAATCTGCGAAGCAAAGTGATGGCTTAGGGATGGGCTTGGTCGATAAACGTTTGCGTTTAAAATATGGCGAACAATACGGCATTAGCGTAGAGCATGAGTCAGAAAAATTCACACGAATGAAAATCCGCCTACCGTATTTGGCGGCACCATAATAATGATAATGTAACCCTATGAATGTATTAATTGTTGATGATGAACCACTTGCGCGGGAAAACGTCCGTTGCCTCCTCGAAGAACACGATGATATTGAAATCATTGGCGAATGTGCCAATGCGATAGAAGCTATTGGGATAATCCATAAAAAAAAGCCTGATGTGGTCTTTCTCGATATCCAAATGCCGCGCCTAACTGGCCTTGAAATGGTGCGCATGTTAGATCCTGAAGACCGCCCCTATATTGTCTTTCTAACCGCTTTTAATGAATTTGCTATTCAGGCTTTTGAAGAACATGCTTTTGATTATTTATTAAAACCCCTTGAACCAGAAAGATTGGAGAAAACATTAAGCCGGCTCCGTCAAGGTAAACAAAAACAAAACCTTGAGCTACTGGGTAATAATGAACCACTTAAATTTATTCCGTGTACTGGTCATAGCCGTATTTATTTGATGAAACTCGATGAAGTATTGTATGCAACTTCTCGTTTGAGTGGCGTCTACGTCATGAGTACACAAGGGCAAGAAGGCTTTACTGAACTCACATTACGCACCTTAGAAACTCGTACACCGCTAGTGCGCTGCCATCGCCAATACTTAGTCAATATGACCCAATTAAATGAAATTTTATTTGGCGATAGTGGGCAAGCCGAGTTAGTACTTAGCTCTGGCGAACGCATCCCCGTTAGCCGCCGTTACCTCAAACCACTAAAAGAGGCATTGGGTTTAGTCTAAATGGCTCTTCGACTTCTCACACATGCACTTGGTGTATAAATTAATAATAAATTTGTACATCAAAACAATTTTTCTATAAACAGAAACATAAGTTCAAAAAACACACAATACGTTATTCTGTATTCCGTGTTGTGTGTTCACCATTTATAGGAACAAAATATATCTAATACAATGTCGCAAAAAGCAGCACGTGAAGGCCTTGGTAACCCTGAGCTCTTTAAGAGGGGCGTTTTTGTAACAAAAAATGGGCAGTCTGAGCTTTTTATTCAAACTAGTGTGGAACGTGAAATAGAGCTAAAAGAAAGAGAGCGCCAAGCAAATGCACTACTAAAATTGGTGATGGCAGCAAAAGATGATGTTAAAAATAAAAGAACCTTATCACCAGAAGAAGCGCTAGAAAAATTACGTGCAGCAAGAAAATAATGAAAGGAAATTGTGATGGAACAACCATATACGGTCACCCTCGCAGAAACTGCATTATGGTCACTACAGGATGTAGAATCGTTTAAAAATCAATTTTATGAGTAGTATTCAAGCTGCAGCGTTTGTTGATGAGCTACTTCTATCATCCGTAAAAGCAATATCAGAAGATCCTAAACCTTATCGCCCAAATCAAATGTTAGCCAATAATGGTCTACTTATTCGAGAGTGAATCGATATAACTAGCCAATATCGCTGTTTATATGAATTTGATAAGCAAACAAATAACGTCGTTATCCTACTTTTTATTAGCACAGCACAAGATTTAGAAAAAACGCTTTATCGCCACTATATACTTAAATAAAAATGACTAATAAAAAAACCCGCACTTCAAAGTACGGGTTTCGTTTTATTGGGATTAAACTCCCCAAAACCTAGCTATTACGCGTTATGGCTGCTGCTACGACGACGAGGTGCCGCATTAGTGCCATCTTGGCGAGGTGCTGCATTGCCACGGTTACCACCGCCACGGCGTTCACCACCACCGTTGCTACGACGCTCACCACCACGGTCATTGCGACGACCTGCACCGAAACCTCCCTCGCTACCACCTTCACGACGAGGACCACCACGACGCTCACCACCGCCACGACGCTCAAACGGTTGTGCATCACCAATCAGTTGCATTTGCATTGGTTTATTTAATACACGTGCACGGCTTAAGTGAGTTAACACTTCGCTTGGCATACCTTTTGGTAACTCGATGGTTGAGTGAGTACCAAACAGTTTGATATTACCAATATAACGGCTACTGATGTCCGCTTCGTTAGCAATCGCACCAACAATATGACGAACTTCCACACCGTCATCGCGACCAACTTCGATACGATACATTTCCATATCGCCAACATCACGGCGCTCACGACGACCGCCACGCTCCCCACGCTCTGCACGGTCAAAACCATTACCATTGCTATTGCGGTCACGACGGTCACCACGGCGATCATCACGGTCGTTGAATTCACGACGCGGACGACGAGGTGCATCTGGTGGTAGGATCAGGGCGCGTTCGCCTTGAGCCATTTTCAGTAACGCTGCTGCTAGAGTTTCCATATCAACATCTTCTGATGGAGACATTTTCGCTAACAGTGAACGATATTGGTCTAAATCGCTGCTTTCTAATTGTTGCTGGATTTTTTCAGCAAATTTTTCCTGACGACGTTGACTTAACAAATCTGCATTTGGCAGTTCAACTTCAGGAATAGTCAGTTTCATCGTACGTTCAACGTTACGTAACAGGCGACGCTCACGGTTCTCAACGAACAGTAAGGCACGGCCCGCACGACCTGCACGGCCAGTACGACCAATACGGTGAACATAAGACTCAGCATCCATAGGGATATCATAGTTAACGACTAAGCTAATACGCTCAACGTCTAAACCACGAGCTGCCACGTCAGTTGCAATCAAGATATCTAAACGACCATCTTTCAGGCGCTCTAATGTCTGCTCACGCAGAGCTTGGTTCATGTCACCATTCAGCGCTGCGCTGTTATAGCCGTTACGCTCTAATGCTTCTGCGACTTCTAATGTTGCATTTTTAGTACGGACGAAAATAATCGCCGCATCAAAATCTTCTGCTTCTAAGAAACGAACCAACGCTTCATTTTTACGCATACCGTAAACAGTCCAGTAGCTTTGAGCAATGTCAGGACGTGTGGTAATGCTTGCCTGAATACGAATCTCTTTAGGTTCTTTCATAAAGCGACGCGTAATACGGCGAATTGGCTCAGGCATTGTCGCAGAGAACAATGCGGTTTGGTGCTCTGCTGGAATTTGGCCCATGATGTTTTCAACATCTTCAATAAAGCCCATTCGTAGCATTTCATCAGCTTCGTCTAAGACTAAGCCTTTTAATTTAGAAAGATCTAAAGTACCACGCTTCAGATGGTCAAGAAGACGGCCAGGTGTACCCACAACGATTTGTGGACCTTGGCGTAACGCGCGCAATTGCACGTCATAACGTTGGCCACCGTATAGAGCAACGACGTTAACGCGGCTCATATGTTTAGAGAAATCGCTCATCGCTTCAGCTACCTGAACAGCCAACTCACGAGTTGGTGCCAGAACTAAAATTTGCGGAGCTTTTAAATCTGGGTCAATGTTTTGCAGTAATGGCAAACTAAATGCAGCGGTTTTACCACTACCGGTTTGTGCCATACCTAATACATCGTTACCATCCATTAACAATGGAATACATTGTTGCTGGATTGGTGATGGTTTTTCGTATCCCAGGTCGTTCAGTGCTGTCAAAATAGATGCTGATAAACCTAAATCAGCAAAAGAAATATCGGTCTCAGTAGTCATGTAAAGGTGCCTCATACATAATGGCAGCCAGTTTACATAACCATGCGAAAATCATTTCGGTCATTTTCATTTAAAATGTGAACTGGCTCAAATTGTGTTTATTAAACGAACAAATAGGCCGTCACCCCGAGGGATGATGACTTAAAAATTAATCATGAAATGTTCGTCAGCTATTGCTGGCCCGATTCTAAAAGGTCGTCTTGTTCTTGGCCTAACAGCGCCAATTCCAACAATGCATAGCGGTGTTCAACAAAGCTGTGAGCGTTGTTAGCTACCGTCAGTTTGAATAACGCAACTGCGCTATTCTTATCCCCCAGACTTAGGTAATGCTTACCTAAATAGAAGTTAGTTTCACTGAGATGCTCAGCGAGCGAAGTGTTATCCGTAGACGTTTCTTTCAAACGCTCCATCAATGTTGTTTCATTGATATTGCCAAGATAGAATTCTACGATATTCCAGCCCCATTGCCCTTTCTCCGCTTGGTTGTAACGAGCAGCAAGATTATCTTGTGCCGTACGCGGGTCTATGTCTTTTTCTACAAGATAAAGCCATAAAACACGAAAAGGATCATTTGGATCTATCTGATAATACGCCAGCAGATCATCCTGCGCTAGTTTGTACCGTTCACCGTAATATAAAGCGATGCCACGATTCATCCGCGCGAAATTGTAAGTTGGATCAAGCTCTAAAACAGAATCAAACGCTTCATAGGCAGCATCATAGTTCCCTGCCTGCGTAAAATATATCCCTAAAAAATTAAAAACTTCAGGAATATCAGGACGTATGGCTAACGCAGTTGAAAAATCATTACGCGCCAGCGCCCTTAAACCTAGACTATCATACAACACACCGCGCTCATATAAAAGCTGTGCGTATTCGTCATCGGTTAAAGACCGGCTCGCAAGGATTTGTTCCATACGAGCCAATATCACTTCTTGTTGCAATGAAGGTTGAAGTGGAACGGCAAAAACCTCGTTCTTTCGCCAATCTTTGCTGCTACATCCAATAATAACAAAAAAGATAAGCGCCAAGAGCACACGCGGTAACGTGCGATAATCTCTTACCCGAAGACAGATACTGTTCAACATACTCCGCCCTTACATTACCACGCATTTACAACAAATTATGGTTTCAGCAAATTTAGGCTGATAGCGCTCTAAACAAATAGAGCGCAGCTAGGTCAACTTATTCTGCTGAGTCCTGAGGTTGCGAACTTGGTTCCTCAGTTGCTACCGCTTCTTTCATGCTAAGGCGGATACGGCCTTGACGGTCGATTTCTAATACCTTAACTGGGACTTCTTGACCCATTTGCAGATAATCAGTCACTTTCTCAACACGCTTATCTGCGATTTGAGAAATGTGTACTAGACCTTCTTTACCGCCACCAATAGCAACGAATGCACCAAAGTCAACGATACGAGTCACTTTACCTGGGTAAATACGACCAACTTCAACTTCAGCAGTAATATCTTCAATACGGCGAATGGCTTCTTTCGCCTTAATACCATCAGTTGCAGCAATTTTCACTGTACCATCATCTTCGATTTCAATCGTAGTGCCTGTTTCTTCCGTTAATGCACGGATGACAGAACCACCTTTACCGATGACATCTTTAATTTTGTCTGGATTGATACGAATCGTATAGATACGTGGTGCAAATTCAGAGATTTCTTCGCGAGGACCATTAATAGCTTGTTCCATCGTCCCCAAGATGTGCAAACGTGCGCCTTTCGCTTGGTTCAGAGCAACCTGCATAATTTCGCTGGTAATCCCTTCGATTTTGATATCCATTTGCAGTGCACTGATACCATCACGGCTACCGGCAACTTTAAAGTCCATATCACCTAAGTGGTCTTCATCACCTAAAATGTCAGATAGGACAACAAAATCGTCACCTTCTTTCACCAGCCCCATTGCAATACCAGCAACAGCAGCTTTAATTGGCACACCTGCATCCATTAATGCGAGTGAAGCGCCACAGACAGAAGCCATAGATGATGAACCGTTAGATTCAGTAATTTCAGATACAACACGGACAGTATATGGGAAATCTGCGTGATCTGGCATTACAGCTAACACACCACGTTTCGCTAAACGACCATGACCAATTTCACGACGTTTCGGTGAACCTACCATACCAGTTTCACCAACAGAGTATGGAGGGAAGTTATAATGGAATAAGAAACGGTCAGTGTATTCGCCCATTAACTGGTCGATAACCTGTGCATCACGCTCTGTACCTAAAGTTGCAGTTACCAGTGCCTGAGTTTCACCACGTGTGAACAATGCAGACCCATGAGTACGTGGCAGAACACCGGTACGCACATCAAGTGCACGAACCATGTCTTTTTCACGACCGTCAATACGAGGTTCACCACGGATAACACGGCTACGTACAACTTGTTTTTCTAAGTTACCTAAAATATCAGCAACTTCAGAAACATCAACGTTTTCATCTTCAGCGACTAATGTAGCAATGACTTCATCTTTGATTAAATCAACTTGCGCGTAACGTTCTTGTTTCTCAGTAATGCGGTAAGCATCACCCATACGGCTTTCTGCTAATGCCGCAATGCGGTCATTTAATGCTTGGTTAACTGGCTCTGGCTGCCAATCCCATTTTTCTTTACCTGCTTCTTTGACCAACTCATTGATGTTTTGAATAACAATTTGTTGTTGGTCGTGGCCAAATACGACCGCACCTAACATTTGTTCTTCGCTTAACAAGTCAGCTTCAGATTCAACCATTAAGACCGCGTTATTGGTACCTGCAACCACTAAATCTAAACGGCTGTTTTTCAGCTCATCAGCTGTTGGGTTAAGAACATATTGGTCATTGATAAAACCAACACGAGCAGCACCGATTGGGCCATTAAATGGCGTGCCAGACAGCGCAAGAGCTGCAGATGCACCGATCATCGCAACGATGTCAGGGTTAACTTGTGGGTTAACAGACACAACTGTAGCAATGATTTGAATTTCGTTTAAAAAACCTTCTGGGAACAGAGGGCGCAGTGGACGGTCAATTAAGCGTGCGATTAACGTTTCGCCTTCACCAGGACGACCTTCACGACGGAAGAAACTCCCTGGGATACGGCCTGCTGCGTATGTACGTTCTTGATAGTTAACAGTTAAAGGGAAGAAATCTTGACCTTCTTTAACTTTCTTCTGAGCAACCGCAGTAACAAATACCGCAGTGTCATCCATGTTAACCATAACAGCGGCTGTCGCTTGACGCGCCATCATTCCCGTTTCAATCGTAACGGTATGTTGACCATATTGGAATTTACGAACAATAGGATTTAACACAATATTACCCTTTTTGTAAGGCTATCTGAGCATCTCGGATAGCATTGACTTATTCTTCCTACAGCCTCGCGACTAATGAGAAGATTGATATTCAAGTCATCAATGTTCTCATTAGCCGCGCGAATCGGATGTAGCGAAGAGGCATTATTAAAACAACTAATTACAAACCATAGCTTAACATTTAAGTTAAGAACAATTCGAGTATTACTTCAACTTTCAAAATAACTTTTAGAAGAAAAGGGGCCTGTGGCCCCTTTTCTCTGAAACTGACTCTACTCGTCATACTTCAAGTTGCAACGTTGTTGACTACACTCACTCGTACTAGTCACATACTGATGTACATTCCTAGCCACTCACTCATTGGTCGCCTAGCCGCAACTGGAATTATCTAGAGTAAGATTAGCGGCGCAGACCTAAACGCTCAATCAGAGCAGTGTAGCGTGCGATATCTTTACCTTTCAAGTAAGCTTGTAAGCGACGGCGTTGTGCAACCATACGCAACAGACCACGACGGCTGTGGTGATCTTTTTTGTGCTCTGCAAAGTGGCTTTGCAGATGGTTGATTTGTGCAGTCAGCAGAGCGATTTGTACTTCGCTTGAACCAGTGTCATTTTCACCGCGGCCGAACTCAGCAACGATTTTAGCTTTCGCTTCATTACTTAGAGACATAATAAACTCCAAAATGATTAATGTAAGTGATGAGAGCCAATCTCTAATTTAGCATCTCAAGATTAAGCGCCGCTATTCTACGCTGCTTATAACAGCAAAGCAATAAGCGCCACTATGCGGATTGTTCATTTTCCACAACCAAACGCTTTGGTGCCACACGGCCATCTTCGCTAATCAGAGCAATACCGATAAAACGCTGCTCTTCACCGCAAGTCACTCGGACCATGTCCCCTTCAATGAGACCTTCAACATTCGCCCTAACAGGTTGACCCTGTTTAAAGTAAGCCGCTGTTTCTTCAGTTATATTGATAGCTGGAAAATGAACAACTGCGGTATCCATTGGCAATAACAAGCTATCCAGTAATGATTCAAAAGAACCTTCTCCTGCATCTACTTGTGCCCGCAAAGCGGCTAATTGCTCTAATGTTACCATGCGCTCATATGGGTAATTAGCGACTTGAATACGCCGTAGATAAATCACATGAGCGCCACAGCCTAACATTTCGCCTAAATCATCAACAATAGTACGAATATAAGTCCCTTTCGAGCAATGAATTTCCAGTTCTAACTCATTATTTTCTAAACGAATAAACTGTAGTTCATACACAGTAATTGGACGAGCTTCACGCTCAACCGTAATCCCTTTACGTGCATATTCATACAATGGACGACCTTGGTGTTTTAATGCGGAATACATCGAAGGTACTTGCAGTGTATCGCCTCGGAAAAACGCTAAGGCGTCATCTAACTGTTGCGGCGTAAACTCAACGTTACGCTCGCTGATGATTTCGCCATGAGAATCCGATGTATCAGTACGTTGACCTAAACGAGCTACTACACGATAACGCTTATCTGAATCGAGTAAAAATTGGGAAAACTTCGTTGCTTCACCAAGGCAAACGGGCAACATACCTGTTGCTAACGGATCAAGCGCCCCTGTATGCCCAGCTTTATTAGCATTAAAAAAGCGCCGCACTTTTTGCAGCGCATCATTAGAAGAAATATCCGTAGGTTTATCCAGCAGCACTACACCGTCGATATCACGGCCGCTACGACGACGCCCCATTATTTTTCCTCTTTATCATCTGCATCAGCACGACGTTTTTCATCATCGCGAATGACATTCGAAACGAGGTTAGACATACGCATACCATCAACCAAAGAACTATCATAAGAGAATGTCAGTTCAGGAATAACACGTAAGCGCATGGCTTTACCTAATAAAGAACGAATAAAACCTGAAGCTTCATTCAGCGCTTTAATGCCTTCTTTTACCATATCAGACTCATGTTCTTCATGAGAGATATTTAAAAACGTAACGAATACTTTACCGTATGCCAAGTCCCTAGACAGTTCAACACCAGAAACCGTTGCCATACCAATGCGAGGATCCTTCACTTCACGTTGCAAAATGATTGCAATTTCTTTTTGCATTTCTTGTGCAACGCGCTGAGAACGACTGAATTCTCTTGCCATTGTTCTATCTCCTGACAAATTGGGGGGCTAAGCCCCCCAATGGAAAATAAAGTATGAAGATATTTACCCGATTCGCTTTATAACAAAGTGATATTACGGGTATCTATAAAATTAACCGTCGATCGAACGCTTAACTTCAATAACTTCGAAGACTTCAATCATATCGCCGACACGAACATCGTTGTAGTTCTTAACACCGATACCACATTCCATGCCGTTACGAACTTCAGCAACATCATCTTTAAAGCGACGCAGAGACTCTAACTCACCTTCGTAGATAACCACGTTGTCACGCAGTACACGAATTGGGTTATTACGCTTGATGGTACCTTCTGTAACCATACAACCTGCAACAGCACCAAATTTCGGTGATTTAAATACATCGCGGACTTCTGCAAGACCAATGATTTGTTGTTTGTATTCAGGTGCCAACATACCGCTCATTGCTTGTTTGATTTCATCAATCAAGCTATAGATAACGGAATAGTAACGTAAATCAACGCTTTCACTTTCAATGACACGACGCGCAGATGCATCTGCACGGACGTTAAAGCCAAGAATGATAGCATTTGATGCCGCTGCCAATGTTGCATCTGTCTCAGTGATACCACCAACGCCAGAACCGATGATTTTAATTTTAACTTCATCAGTTGACAGTTTCATCAGAGAGTCAGTGATCGCTTCACAAGTACCTTGAACGTCAGTTTTCAGCACGATATTCAGTTCAGAAACTTTACCTTCTTCCATGTTCGCAAACATATTTTCCAGTTTAGATTTCTGCTGGCGCGCTAATTTAACATCGCGGAATTTACCTTGACGATATAGAGCAACTTCACGGGCTTTTTTCTCATCACGAACTACTGTCGCTTCATCACCAGCAGATGGGACGCTTGATAGCCCCAAAATTTCAACTGGCATAGAAGGGCCTGCAGATTGAACTTCTTTACCTAATTCGTTACGCATTGCACGAATACGGCCATATTCAAACCCACATAAGACGATATCGCCTTTGTTCAGTGTACCTTCTTGAACTAAGATAGTTGCCACTGGGCCACGACCTTTGTCTAAGTAGGATTCAACAACAACACCGCTTGCCATTCCTGCATAAACTGCTTTCAGTTCTAAAACCTCAGCTTGCAGTAAGATAGCATCCAGTAGGTCATCAATACCTGTACCTTTCTTAGCTGATACGCTAATGAACTGAGTATCACCACCCCAATCTTCGGAAATAACACCGTATTGAGATAACTCATTTCTGACGCGGTCTGGATCAGCTTCTGGCTTATCGATTTTGTTGACTGCAACCACAATTGGTACACCCGCTGCTTTCGCATGCTGAATAGCTTCAATTGTTTGTGGCATAACACCATCATCGGCAGCAACAACAAGGATAACGATATCCGTTGCTTGTGCTCCACGAGCACGCATAGAGGTAAACGCGGCGTGACCTGGGGTATCTAAGAAGGTAATCATACCTTTATCGGTCTGTACGTGGTACGCACCGATATGCTGAGTAATACCACCGGCTTCACCTGATGCCACTTTCGTTGAACGAATGTAGTCAAGTAAAGACGTTTTACCATGGTCAACGTGACCCATAATAGTAACAACTGGTGCGCGTGGTTCTTGTAATGCAGAGCCTGTATCACGGTCATTCATTACCGCTTCTTCTAGCTCATTTTCACGACGCAGAATAACTTTGTGACCCATTTCTTCTGCAACAAGCTGTGCAGTTTCTTGGTCAATCACTTGGTTGATAGTCGCCATAGCGCCCATCTTCATCATTGTTTTGATGACTTGAGAGCCTTTAACCGCCATTTTATTAGCAAGTTCGCCTACAGTGATCGTTTCACCAATGATAACATCGCGGTTTACCGCAGCAGCTGGCTTAGTAAAGCTTTGCTGTAAGGAACTGCCTTTACGTTGTTTACCTTTAGTACGACCTGAACGACCTGCTGCACGCTCTTCTTCGCGATCAGCTTTCTCTGAAAGCTTGTTACCTTTTTTCTGGCGAGGTGCTTTAGCGGTACGGTTACGAGAACGACGGCCTTCTTCTTTCGCATCATTTTCATCTTCAGCGGCACGAGCGTGCGTAGAAGTGGTTGTATGATAATCGCTGTCTTCTTCAGTTTTAGTTTCAGCCGTCCATTTTTCGCCATTTTCTTCAGCCATTTTACGGGCTTCTTCAGCAACACGACGCGCTTCTGCTTCAACTTTACGTTGAGTTTCTTCTTCAGCTTTGCGTTTTAGCTCTGCAGCTTCAGCTTCACGGCGTTGTTTGTCGGCATTAGTTTCAGACGATTTGCCTGCTTTTTGATGATTTTCGCTTGGTTTCACTTTTTCTCTTTCCGCTGCTTCGCGCGTAGCTTTATCTGCTGCTTCACGTTTTGCTTTATCTTCGGCATCACGTTTTGCGTTTGCTTCTGCTTCGCGTTTTGCAGCTTCTTCTGCTAATCGCTTAGCTTGTGCTTCACGTTGTGCCAGTTCTTCAGCTTCGCGCTGTGCCTGCTCTTCCGCTTCACGCTGTGCCTGCTCTTCCGCTTTCGCTTCTTCAGCGTCACGGTTCACATAAGTGCGTTTTTTGCGGACTTCAACATTTACCGATTTGCTTTTGCCACCGGTGACCGGAACACTCAACGTACTACGAGTTTTACGTTGTAGTGTTAACTTACTTGGCTGACCCGCCGCCCCGCCTTGTTCGCGGTTTAGGTGGTTCAGTAAAGCTTCTTTTTCTGACTGGCTAACAGAGTCATTCTCACTTTTTTTGATCCCTGCTTCAGCAAATTGCTGTACCAGGCGATCAACTGTGATTTGAATTTCCGTTGCCAATGTTTTTACAGTTTCTGTCATGCCGTTCCTTCCTGCTACAGTGTTTACGCATCGTTACCGAACCAGCAAATATTACGTGCGGCCATGATGAGCGTACCTGCTTTCTCATCATCCAGACCTTCAATATCAATCAGGTCGTCGATGCCCTGCTCAGCAAGATCTTCCAGTGTACAGATTCCACGAGTAGCCAAGTTATAGGCAAGAGTACGATCCATACCGTCAAGATTCAACAAATCTTCTGCTGGCTGATTATCACCTAGGCTCTCTTTTTGAGCCAACTCAATTGTGGTGAGGGCAGCTTTCGCTCTTTCACGTAGAACTTCAACGGTATCTTCATCAAGACCGTCAATTTCCAGAAGTTCATTAATAGGCACGTAAGCCAGTTCTTCTAACGTAGAGAAGCCTTCTTCAACAAGTGCAGTGGCGAACTCTTCATCAATATCAAGATGCTTGGTGAATGTATCAATAGAAGCATGTGCTTCTGCCTGATGTTTTGCATTTAGCTCTTCTGCGGTCATGACATTCAGTTCCCATTTGTCATCACCACGGTGTTTTTTCAGCAACTGAGCAGCTAGACGAACGTTTTGACCGTTACGCCCTATTGCTTGTGCCAAGTTACTGCTTTCTACGGCAACATCCATCGTGCATTTGTCTTCATCGACGACGATAGATGCAACATCAGCCGGAGCCATTGCATTAATAACGAACTGAGCTGGGTTATCATCCCATAACACAATATCGATTCTCTCGCCGCCTAACTCACTAGAAACGGCTTGAACTCGCGCACCACGCATACCAACACAAGCACCAACTGGGTCGATACGTTTATCGTTAGTTTTTACAGCGATTTTTGCACGAGAACCTGGATCACGCGCAGCGGCTTTAATTTCAATAATTTCTTCGCCAATTTCAGGCACTTCAATGCGGAATAATTCAACCAACATTTCCGGGCGAGAACGCGTAACAAAAAGTTGTGCGCCGCGAGCTTCAGGACGGACATCATACAGGACTCCGCGTATGCGGTCACCTGGGCGGAAGTTTTCACGTGGCAACATATCTTCACGCAGAATAACCGCTTCAGCGTTATTACCTAAGTCTAACGTGATGTTTTCACGGTTAACTTTCTTCACTTGAGCAGTGATAATTTCGCCTTGTTGCTCACGGAATTGGTCAACAACCATAGCACGTTCAGCTTCACGAACTTTCTGAACAATAACTTGTTTTGCAGTTTGTGTTGTAATGCGGTCAAACACAACAGATTCGATCTGGTCTTCAACATACTCACCTAGTTGCAGTGCAGGGTCTTCGTATTGCGCTGCTTCTAATGTGATTTCGCGAGTTGGCATTGTCACTTCATCGACAATTAACCAACGACGGAACGTATCAAAATCACCGGATTTACGGTCAATCTCAACACGAACATCGATTTCTTGCTCATATTTCTTTTTGGTTGCCGTCGCTAATGCCGTTTCCAGAGCCTCGAAGATTTTTTCACGAGGGAGGGATTTTTCGTTAGAAACCGCTTCTACAACAGCCAGAATTTCTTTATTCATCCTAGTTGCCTCATTGAACTTTATTAAAAGTGGGGTACCAAGTTAGCTTTCTGGATGTTGCCGAGGGCGAACACCTCATCCTTACCATCTACAGTAACCGTAATCATTTCACCGTCTACGGCTTTGATAATTCCTTGCCATTTACGGCGGTTCTGCATTGCTATACGCAAAGTTAACGCCACCTCTTCACCAACAAAACGCTCGTAATGAGCGACTGTGAATAATGGGCGCTCAAGCCCAGGTGACGATATTTCAAGGTTATAAATAACAGAAATTGGATCTTCGACATCCAATACTGCACTAACCTGATGGCTGACATCAGCACAATCGTCAACAGTGATGCCTTCTTCACTATCAATGAAGACACGCAGTGTCGATGTGCGACCACGGACAAACTCTAAGCCAACAAATTCAAAGCCTAGCGCCTCCACAGGTGCTGAAATCATCTCTGTTAATTGCTGTTCTAATGTGGACAAGCCCACCCCCAGACATAAAAAAAGGGCTATAAAAGCCCAGTTAATTCGATTGTCAAATAACAAAAAACCCCGAAATTCGGGGCTTTATGCAACTGGACCCTGTAGTGCACGGGTTCACCATATTCTTATTATACCTGCAAAGTCTAGAGAAATCGATGAGAAATTTTGGGAGCTATTAGATAACTACACTTGATTGCTACATCTGACAACAACTCTGACTACGATACTGACAAGGTATGTTGAATAAGAAATGGTTGCGGGAGCCGGATTTGAACCGACGACCTTCGGGTTATGAGCCCGACGAGCTACCAAGCTGCTCCATCCCGCGTTCGAAAACGTGACATATTCTACACTGATAACTCGTAAACTACAAGCTATCAAAATAATGGTGCCGAGGACGGGACTTGAACCCGTACGCCCGTTTTGTAGGCACTACCACCTCAAGGTAGCGTGTATACCAATTTCACCACCTCGGCACTGAGGCGAGGTTATCAATTTAAAATCAATAACCTCAAATTTTTAACTTCTTGCTCATTTCTGAGCTTACTACTTAATGATGACAATAACTGCCTTCATTCGGAATCTTTAACACTTAACGAGGAATATCGCTCGTTGGTGTAGCTGGTGCTGCCGGCACGTCTGTTGGTTGCTCGACTTTCGCAGGTTCACTAATGTTTTCCCACTTACTACCACTACCAGTTCCATACTTATTTGCAGTCATATTGCCAAGTATTAAACTGATGATGAAAAACACAGCAGCCAAGATTCCAGTCATACGAGTCATGAAGTTACCTGAACCCGATGAGCCAAACAGTGTTGCAGAAGCACCCGCACCGAATGATGCACCCATGTCAGCACCTTTACCTTGCTGTAACATAATCAGAGCAATAAGCCCGATAGCTGCTAGCAGGAAAATAATTAAAAGAGCTATGTACATTTGAGTTACCTATTCAGTTACGGTGCATAGCCTAATGCTATGACCTTTATCACTGCACACCCGCCCAATTCCCCGCAAAAGGACACTCTTACAGGATTGAGCAGGTGCGAATACTACCCAAAGCTGAGCCGACAAGCAAGTCTATTTTAAACTCTATCGATTATTTGCGGAAAAAAACAACAAATATTCGAAATATTGCTCAGCTTTATTTATTACAATCAACCTGCGGCTTTAACTGCATCCGCAATACGATTCGCCATTGCAGTTACATCCGCTTCATTTTCGCCTTCAACCATGACACGAATTAACGGCTCTGTACCCGATTTTCTGAGTAACACGCGGCCTTTACCTGCCAGTTGCTTTTCAACTTCTTCATTAGCAGCAATAACCCCCTCATTTTGTAGAGGGTCGTGTGTGCCTTTGAACCGAACATTAACCAGCACTTGAGGTAATAATTTCATACCACTACATAAGTCATGCAAACTCATATGGTTACGTACCATAGCGCTCAAAACTTGTAGGCCAGCAACAATACCGTCACCCGTGGTGGTTTTATCCAGTAAAATTACATGGCCTGAGTTTTCCGCGCCCATGCGCCAGCCTTTTTCCTGTAATTTTTCGAGCACATAGCGGTCACCCACTTTAGCTCGTTCAAATGGAATGCCTAACTGTTTCAGGGCTATTTCTAAGCCCATATTGCTCATTAATGTACCGATTACCCCGCCTTTTAATTGACCTTGGCGTAGAGCTTCTCTAGCGACAATAAATAAGATTTGGTCGCCATCCACTTTTTCGCCCATATGGTCAACCATGATAATACGGTCACCATCACCATCAAACGCTAGGCCGACGTCTGCTTTTTCTTCTAATACTTTTTGTTGTAGTTGTCGAACATCAGTAGCGCCGCATTCTTCATTGATGTTGATCCCATTCGGGTCACAACCAATAGTAATGACTTCCGCACCTAACTCACGAAATACATTGGGGGCAATGTGATAAGTCGCACCATTAGCACAGTCAATAACGATTTTTAGGCTGGATAAGCTTTGCTCATTTGGGAACGTCCCTTTACAGAACTCAATATAACGCCCAGCAGCGTCTACAATCCGATTAGCGCGACCCAATTCTGCTGATTCGACACAAGTGATCGGTTTTTCCATTTCAGCTTCAATGGCTTCTTCGACTTCATCAGGTAACTTAGTCCCATCAATTGAAAAGAATTTGATGCCATTATCATAATAAGGGTTATGGGAAGCGGAAATAACGATCCCCGCTTCAGCGCGGAAAGTACGTGTTAAATAAGCCACCGCTGGCGTCGGCATTGGCCCTGTAAAAGATGCTGATAGCCCAGCGGCCGCTAGCCCAGCTTCTAGAGAAGACTCCAGCATATAACCAGAAATACGCGTATCCTTACCGATAATAATTTTACGTGAGCCATGACGCGCAAGGACTTTCCCTGCTGCCCAACCTAATTTTAAAACGAAGTCAGGAGTAATTGGGCTATCACCCACTTTGCCACGGATACCATCGGTACCAAAATATTTACGCTCACTCATACGCTTACTTTTCCTTTTCTGACAGAGTCATCTGTACCACTTGCATCGCTTGCACTGTTTCTTTGACATCATGAACTCGAATGATGTGCGCTCCTTGCATTGCAGCAATAACTGCGCAAGTAAGGCTGCCTGCGAGACGCTCTTGAGGTGGAACATTCAATAATTGCCCAATCATAGATTTACGTGACATACCTGCCAATAGCGGTAGTCCGAAATTATGAAATTGTTCTAAGTTTGCCAATAATTGATAATTATGCGACAAGTTTTTACCAAACCCAAAGCCTGGATCAAGGATAATTTGCTGCCTATCGATTCCAGCATTCACACAACGTGCAATTTCGGCCTCTAGATAGTCTTTAACTTCGCGCACAACATTCTCATAATTTGGGGCGGCTTGCATTGTTCGTGGCTGGCCTTGCATGTGCATAATACACACAGGTAACCCAGTTTGAGCAGCAACATCTAATGCTTCCGGCTCATGAAGTGAGCGAATATCATTAATCATATGCATCCCTGCCTTTGCCGCTTCAGACATCACTTGCGCTTTCGAAGTGTCAACAGAAATCCACACATCAAAACGTTGGGCAATAGCCTCTACTACAGGGATCACCCTATCGAGTTCTTCGCTAACAGAAACTTCAGCTGCCCCAGGACGAGTTGACTCACCACCAATATCGATAATGGTTGCCCCTTCTTGCACCATCCTAGCTACATGCTCTAATGCATCATGATAACGATTATGAGTGCCACCATCTGAGAACGAATCAGGAGTAACATTCAGAATCCCCATCACTTGCGGTGTGGATAAATCAAGGACACTGCCTCTCGCTTTGATTTGCATTGTTATTTTCCTTAACGAAAAAAACCCCAGCGAACTGGGGCTCTCGATTACCTTACTTTTCCGATAACTTATTGTGGCTTGTTATCGTTATTGTCTGATGGGTTTGATTCATCAGTATTGTTGCTTGGCTCTTCAGCATTATTTTTTGGTTCTTCAGTTTGAGGTTTATCAGCAACTTTATCGCCATTTGACGCACCTTTGCCAAATGTTCCAGTCACGTTACTGACTTTTTTGTCCTCATCCCAACCTGCTGGTTCACGTACTGGACGACGATTCATTAAATCATCAATCATTGGCATATCGATAGTTTCGTATTTCAACAATGCGTCTTTCGTTGCATGCAGAATATCAATATTGTCTTCCAATGTTTTATAAGCCAATTGGTAGCAGTGGTCTAAGATTTTCTTAATTTCTTCATCAACAATACGCGCTGTTTCATCAGAAATACCTGAACCATTACCCGCAGAACGACCTAAAAATGCAGGGCCTTCTTCTTTTGAGTATTGCATTGGACCTAAACGGTCTGAGAAGCCCCACTGAGTCACCATGTTACGCGCTGTATTCGTTGCAAACTGAATATCAGAAGAGGCACCCGTGGTGACTTTATCTCGCCCGTAAATCAGTTCTTCTGCGATACGACCCGCATATGCTGTCGCAATCATCCCTTCCAGTTTTAAGCGGCTACGGCTAACTTCATCACCTTCTGGTAAGAAGAATGCCACACCCAGCGCTTGACCACGAGGAACGATTGTGACTTTGTGAACAGGGTCATGCTCTGGCATTAAATGACCGATAATCATATGGCCACCTTCATGGTAAGCCGTTGATTCTTTTTGTTCTTCAGTCATCATCAGAGAACGACGCTCAGCACCCATCCAAATTTTATCACGAGCTTTTTCAAATTCGACCATAGAAACGACACGCATATTTGCGCGAGCTGCGAACAATGCCGCCTCGTTCACTAGGTTGGCTAATTCTGCTCCAGAAAAACCAGGGGTTGCACGAGCAAGGATGAAAGTATCAACACTTGGGTCGATAGGAACACGACGCATATGCACTCTCAGAATTTGCTCACGGCCACGAACATCTGGCAAGCCAACAACAACCTGACGGTCAAAACGACCTGGACGTAATAACGCTGGGTCAAGTACGTCTGCACGGTTAGTTGCGGCAATAACAATAATACCTTCGTTACCTTCGAAACCATCCATTTCAACTAGCATCTGGTTCAGGGTTTGTTCACGTTCATCGTGACCACCACCTAAACCTGCACCACGTTGGCGACCGACAGCATCGATTTCATCAATAAAGATGATACAAGGCGCAGCTTTTTTCGCTTGTTCGAACATATCACGAACACGAGAAGCACCAACCCCCACAAACATTTCCACGAAGTCTGAACCGGAAATAGTAAAGAATGGGACTTTTGCTTCACCCGCAATAGCCTTTGCAAGTAGTGTTTTACCTGTACCAGGAGGCCCTACCATCAGGACGCCTTTAGGAATTTTACCGCCAAGTTTCTGGAAGCGAGCAGGTTCACGTAAAAACTCTACGATTTCACCGACTTCTTCTTTCGCTTCATCACACCCTGCAACGTCTGCAAATGTTGTTTTTATCTGATCTTCCGTCAACATGCGGGCTTTACTTTTGCCGAATGACATTGCCCCCTTGCCGCCGCCACCTTGCATCTGGCGCATAAAGAAAATCCAGACACCAATCAACAGAAGCATTGGGAACCAGGAAATGAAAATAGATGTCAGTAAGCTAGGTTCTTCTGGTGGTTCACCAACGACAGTCACATGCTTATTCAGCATGGTGTCTAACAGCTTCTCATCCTGCATAGGAAGATAAGTTGTATAGCGGCTATTATCAGCCTTTCTGACGTTCAGTTCACGACCTGTGATACGAACTTCACGTACCTGATCCTGGGCTAACTCATTGATAAACGTAGAATAATCAACTCTGCGACTATTCGAATCGCTTGGGCCAAAACTCTGGAACAAGGACATCAGAACAACTGCGATGACTAACCAGAGAATCAGGTTTTTCGCCATGTCACTCAAGGGATTAACCTCATATTACAACTGTGTTAACAAATAACGCTCAGGGTACTATAGTTTTAGCCCTGTCGCTACAATGTATACTTCACGTGACCGTGCCCGCGAAGATTCAGGTTTACGAACTTTTACTTTCGTAAACAGGGAGCGGATATCCCTAAGGTAATCGTCAAAGCCTTCTCCCTGAAACACTTTAACAATGAAACTCCCCCCAGGCGCCAATACAGCACGGCACATATCCAATGCTAATTCAACCAGATACATAGAGCGAGGAATATCGACCGCAGGTGTCCCACTCATATTTGGGGCCATATCTGACATGACCACCTGTACTTTTTTGTCGCCTACTCGTTCTAGCAAAGCGGCGAGCACTGCCTCGTCACGAAAATCCCCTTGAAGGAAATCAACGCCAACGATTGGGTCCATCGGTAATAAGTCACAAGCAATAACACGCCCATTATGACCTATTTGGCTGACAACATATTGTGACCAACCACCAGGGGCTGCTCCTAAATCAACAACGGTCATACCTGGTTTAAATATTTTATCACCTTGCTGGATTTCCTCCAGTTTAAACCATGCACGTGAGCGTAGCCCTTTTTTTTGTGCTTGCTGAACATATTTATCACTAAAATGTTCTTGCAACCAGCGACTTGAGCTTGCCGAACGTTTTTTATTGGCCATTGTGTCTTCCAACTATACTAAAAGATCTACACCTATGTTGCTGCTTCTTTACCATCGAACAGATATAATTGATGGTGATAGATATCAGATGGCGGTAGAATAAGCCATTTTCAATACTAACCAAGCAAAAAATCGATGAATCTTAATAAAAAACAAATTCAGCACCTAAAAAGTCTCGCTCATCACTTAAACCCTGTCGTTATGATTGGCAACAACGGTTTAACCGAAGGTGTCTTAGCTGAGATTGAACTCTCACTAGCGCATCATGAGCTTATCAAAGTCAAAATCGCAGGCGAAGACCGTGATACTAAAAATTTGATCGCTGATGCGATTGTTCGCGAAACTGGTGCAGTAAATGTACAAATCATTGGTAAAATTCTTGTTATTTACCGCCCTTCGGCGGATCGCAAAATCATTTTACCTAAATAATAACCCATCATTTATATAAAAATGCCATTGAAAGCATGTTTTATATGTTGAAAAAGGCCGCCTGCGGCCTTTTTCTTTAAATCCGGGGAAATAATATAACCAATTCAGTAAAATAGGAATCAGATATACTCAACTTTAAGAATTTCGAACTCTACATCCCCACCTGGGGTTTTGATTGAGACGACATCGTCAACCTCTTTACCGACTAAACCACGTGCTATTGGTGAATTGACTGAAATCAGATTAACTTTAATATCAGCCTCATCATCACCAACAATACGATACGTTAGCTCTTCGTCGGTATCAACATTTAATACTGTCACTGTTGCGCCAAAGATCACTCGACCGTTATTAACCATTTTGGTTACATCAATCACTTGTGCGTGAGAAAGTTTACCTTCGATTTCTTGGATACGGCCTTCACAGAAGCCCTGCTGCTCACGAGCCGCATGATATTCTGCATTTTCTTTTAAATCACCGTGCTCCCGCGCATCAGCAATTGCGGCGATAATTTCTGGGCGGCGAACAGATTTCAGGAACTCCAGTTCCTCTCTTAGTTTGTCCGCACCAAGTACTGTCATCGGGATCTGTTTCATTAATAAATACCTCGGTTCAATCCTATCTAAAAATAAGTATCTTCCTGATTTTGTAACAACAGCACACCGAACACCTCTGTATAACAGGGGGGTGTTCTAGGTAAAAAAAACTCAATCAGACTTATGTACTCATTTATCTTATCATAATGTACGCTATTTTAACTGAGACTTAATAGCGGGTCACCGTTTACTTTATTAGGCATTACACTTTAGTATGTGCTGTATGTCCACCCTAATGCGTGAAATATATGTCATTATTAACTTTAACCAGAAAATGGATAATCACTTTAGGGATCACCCTAGCCAGTAGCCAAGCTTTGGCGATCCCAATTGATGAATACAAGCAGTATCTACCTGACGGCACTAACCTTGCTCTGGTCGCGCAAACGGTGGGAAGTAATACCCCATTAATTGATTATAACGCCCAGCAAATGGCTCTTCCAGCGAGCACCCAAAAAGTGGTGACGGCACTTGCAGCATTGTTGCAATTGGGGCCAGATTACCGTTTTGTTACCAATTTTGAAACGAGTGCAAAACTGAGCAACAATACACTGACAGGTGACTTAGTCATCCGCTTCAGTGGTGACCCAACGTTAACTCGCCAGCAAATTCGGAACATGGCAAATGCGTTAAAACAGCTAGGGATCGAAAAAATTGATGGGGATTTGATCGTCGATATTTCCGCATTTACCAGCCACGATAAAGCACCTGGCTGGGTATGGAATGATATGACCCAATGCTTCAGTGCGCCACCTGCCGCCGCTATTATCGACCGCAATTGTTTTTCTGTATCCCTATACCCTGCTGAAAAAGCAGGTGATTTTGCCTTTATCAAAACAGCTAGTTTTTATCCTGTTAACATGTTCAGTGAAGTCAAAACATTGGCAAAAGGCTCTCCCGAAGCCCGTTATTGCGAACTTGACGTCGTACCCGGTGAGTTAAATCGCTATACTTTAACAGGTTGCCTTACTCAACGTAGTGACCCCTTACCTCTCGCTTTTGCGGTGCAAAATGGAGCTAGCTACTCAGGGGCAATTGTCAAAAATGAGCTCACTACCGCAGGCATCGAATTAGTCGGTCATATAAAAAAACGGACTCAGCCAACAGCTCAATCACAAGTGTTAGTCAAAACAGAATCTAAGCCCTTACATGACTTATTGAAAGTAATGTTAAAGAAATCCGATAACATGATTGCCGACACTGTTTTTCGTACCATTGGTCGCGAATATTATGGTGTTCCAGGAACATGGCGCTCAGGGTCTGATGCCGTAAGGCAAGTTTTGAAACAAAAAGCGGGGATCGATCTTGGCAATACTGTCATGGTCGATGGCTCAGGGTTATCACGCCATAATTTAATCACCCCGGCAACGATGATGGAAGTTTTGCAGTTTGTCGCTAAAAACGATCAACAGCTCGATTTTATCTCTATGCTCCCCTTAGCAGGTCATGATGGGACATTACGCTATCGTGGTGGTTTTGATGAGGCGGGCGTTAATGGGAAAGTGTCTGCCAAAACAGGTGCATTACAGGGGGTTTATAACCTAGCCGGCTTTATTACAACAGCCAGTGGGCAACGCGTAGCATTTGTACAGTTTATTTCTGCTTATGCCGTACCACAGAGCCAACAACGCAGTCGTCGTGTACCGTTAGTGCGCTTCGAAAGCCGTTTGTATAAAGATCTGTACCAGAAAAATTGATCAATCAAAATTTGGTAATTAAAAAAGGCGCCTTTGCGCCTTTTTTATGTCTCAACGATAACTATTTCTGGTAAATGATTTCGACGCCTTCGTCGTCATCTTCATCCCAATCGTCATCCCAGTCATCATCAATATCTTCAGCGCCAGAAAGCTGTTCTTTGTGATAATCATCCCACATGAACTCGACTTTTTCTGGTTGCGGAGCATCTTCAGTGGTTGCCATATCGCGTGGCTGAGTATTCATAAATTCCATGATGTCCCAACAAAGTGCTTTTACACCTTCATGGTTAACTGCTGATATCATGTAATATTTATCTTCCCAACCCATTGCTTTAGCAATTTCTGCTGCGCGTTGTACGGATTCTTCTTCACCTAAGATATCGATCTTATTAAAGACTAACCAGCGAGGCTTCGCAGCCAGTTTTTCACTGTATTTTTCTAGTTCACTGATGATGATCTTGGCATTTTCGACAGGATCTGATTCATCAATAGGACAGATGTCGATCAAGTGTAATAAAACACGACAACGTTCTAAGTGTTTCAGGAATTGGATCCCAAGACCTGCTCCTTCTGCAGCGCCTTCGATCAACCCAGGAATATCCGCGACCACAAAACTTTGTTCGTTATCCATACGCACCACACCTAGGCTTGGCACTAAAGTTGTGAATGGATAATCAGCTACTTTTGGCTTAGCGGCTGATACAGAACGTATAAATGTTGATTTACCTGCGTTTGGCATACCCAACATGCCTACGTCAGCTAATAGCATCAGTTCTAACAGTATTTCGCGAGTTTCGCCCTTCGTCCCCATAGTACGTTGACGTGGAGCTCGATTTACTGAAGATTTAAAACGTGTATTCCCAAGGCCATGAAAGCCGCCTTTAGCAACCATATGGCGCTGTTCATGGCGGGTCATGTCACAAAGGATTTCATTAGTGCCTAAGTCGCGTACACGCGTTCCTACAGGGACTTTAACTGTGATATCTTGACCACGCTTACCGGTACACTCACGACTTTGACCATTTTGCCCACGTTCTGCACGAAATGATTTTTCAAAGCGATAGTCGATCAGGGTGTTGAGGTTTTCATCTGCTTGCAAGTAAACATCACCACCATCACCACCATCACCTCCGTCAGGTCCCCCTTTCGGAATGTATTTTTCACGGCGGAAGCTGACACAACCATTGCCACCATCTCCTGCCACGACTAATATTTTGGCTTCATCTACAAATTTCATAATTCTCTCTCCGTTTCTGAGCCATATAACGCTGGATGGCTGTTTTACTCAGAGATGGCGTATTTTTTAATACGAGTGCACTTCATTAGAAACAAAATGCCTGAATATAAAAAGCCCCGCAAAAGTTTTTTGCAGGGCTTTAATTCTGAATTAAAGATCAGAAAACTTATTCAGCTTCGATGCTGATAAATTTACGATTGTTTGGACCTTTAACTTCAAATTTAACTTTACCATCCGCTAATGCGAATAGAGTGTGGTCACGGCCACAACCTACGTTGTTACCTGCGTGGAACTTAGTACCACGTTGACGAACGATGATGCTACCTGCTAATACAGCTTCACCACCAAAACGTTTAACACCTAAACGTTTTGCTTCTGAGTCACGACCGTTACGAGTCGAACCACCAGCCTTTTTGTGTGCCATTAATCTGCTCTCCTAAATCTTAAGCGATGACAGTGATCTTAACATCAGTGAACCACTGACGATGACCCTGTTGTTTACGGCTATGTTTACGACGACGGAACTTGACGATTTTTACTTTTTCGCCACGGCCGTGTGCAACAACTTCCGCTTTCACTTTAACGCCTTCAACGACAGGAGCGCCGATTTGGATCTCATCGCCATTAGCAACCATCAGAACTTGATCAAATTCAACAGTTTCACCTGTTGCGATGTCCAGCTTTTCTAGGCGGACAGTTTGACCTTCGCTAACTCGGTGTTGTTTACCACCACTTTGGAAAACCGCGTACATATTAACTCCGCTTTCCGCGTACCCGTTAAATATCTCAATTCCAGAGCACGCTATAAAATATTCACAATAGGGCGCGAATTCTACGCAAAAAAGCATCAGAACACAAGCCTATAATGCGGTTAGATGACAAAAAATACGACTTTTTTCTCAATAACCGTTTTTGAGCATTGATTTCACGCTTATTGCTTCAATTGTTACTTATTTAAACATTTTTTGCATCACACCTGATAATCTTATTATTAATAATGTTATGCTAATACCATAACTGTTATATCGGTCTCCCAATTTTTTATTCAGGGAATGAACCAAAAACTAATAATATGAATAAATTACGATGAATTTAGAATCTATTATTGAACTAACAACTGAAGATATGTCTGCGGTAAACGAGGCTATTCTCAGTCAATTGAATTCAGATGTTGCGCTAATTAACCAACTTGGTTATTACATTGTCAGTGGTGGTGGCAAAAGGATCCGGCCAATGATCGCTGTGCTTGCAGGGCGAGCACTCGGCTATTCTGGTCATAAGCATACCCAAGTCGCAGCCTTGATCGAGTTCATTCATACCGCAACGTTATTGCATGATGATGTTGTCGATGAATCCGATATGCGTCGTGGAAAACAAACCGCTAATGCCGTTTTTGGTAATGCGGCAAGTGTTCTTGTCGGTGATTTTATTTACACTCGATCCTTCCAGATGATGACAGATCTTGATTCAATGCGGGTGTTAAAGCTGATGTCTGAAGCGACTAATGTGATCGCCGAAGGGGAAGTATTACAGTTGATGAACTGTAACGATCCCAATATTACTGAAGAAAACTACATGCAAGTGATCTACAGTAAAACGGCGCGTTTATTTGAAGCTGCAGCTCATGCTTCTGCTATTTTAGCCAATGCGACGCCAGAGCAAGAAAAAGCCTTGCAAGATTATGGTCGTTATATTGGTACGGCATTTCAACTCATTGATGATCTTTTGGATTACGATGCAGATAATGCGCAATTAGGTAAAAATACAGGTGACGATCTTGATGAGGGTAAACCAACGCTCCCTCTTCTTCACGCCATGCAACATGGTAATGAAGAAGAATCTGCTTTGATCCGCCAAGCGATCGAGCAAGGCAATGGACGCCACTTATTAGATACCGTCCTCGCAACGATGAAACGTTGTGGCTCCCTTGAGTATACCTATGCCCGCGCACAAGAAGAGGCACAAAAAGCCATTGATATGCTAGATGTTATTGATGATTCTATCTATAAAGAAGCATTAATTGGCCTAGCGCACATTGCCATACAACGCCATTCCTAAGATTCACTCATGCGATGCGAGAAAGAGGAGTTATTTTTCCTCTTTCTCTTCTTCACCAATTTGAGCAAGAAGTGATGATAAGCCGTAACGCAAGATATGTTTGACAATTTTATTGCGTTCAGCCTCCGTCAATTGGTAATAGGCTTCTGACCAAATTTGCAGTGCATCTATTCTTTGGCTTTGGTAAGTCACCGATGGCTCACATAAACTGAGTTGCCCTTGAATTTCATCAGGTAAGCTCTCTACATAATATTCAACAGCCTTACCTTGAACGCCCCGTTTGCGACGATGCTTCCAGCCTTCTCGTCTTGCCATTAGGTTTACCCCCTGAGGCGATGTAGGGAGACCTTCTAGCCCTGCTAATTCTTTTGCAGTGAACCACAATTTTTTCATATTTTCACTTTCACGCTTATATTATGAAACCTGCTGTTGCAGCTTTACCAAATCGTCAACTGTTAAAAAAATTTTAGACTCAATATAATATTATTTTTATATACTAATTATTTGCATCTTAAGTATTTGTAAACTATTTATTATTAATTAAATCGATTAGTGCTAAAGCCCCTTCACGCATAATGAATGTCAAAATAATGTCACGCTCCTCGTTAGAAAGCTGGTTATATGCCTCCTGCCAAATAAACGAATTATCATTTCGTTTGACTTGATAAGGTGCAGAAGTTTCATTCACAAACTGGCTTTCAAAAATATCGATAGGCAAAGAACTAATATGATATTCCAACGCTTTTCCTTGAATCCCCCGCCTTTTACGGCTGACCCAATTTTCTCGCCTTGCCATCGCATTTATGCCTTGAGTCGTCATGGGAAGCCCTTGCAACCCGACCAACTCCTTTGCAGTTAGCCATTCCTTGTACATGCTGACCCTCCTAGTCATGATGACAATTTATTTCTAGTTGCTGAAAACTATCTATATTTTCTTAAAAACATTAACTCATTCATTTTATTTATAACTGCAAATAATAATATACAAATAATATTTGTTATTAGTATTCTAATTTCTTTTAATAACAGATAATTAAATGATTTACTCGCTAATAATTTAACTAATTTTATTGAGTAATTTATATATATTACTAATACAAGTAACGGATAACATTAAATACGCCATTTCCACTACTAACTCGAAAGAGTTAGTTTTAATTTCAAAGTTTTATCCTAATTCACAATTATTAACACTGACTTTCTATTTAGTTTCACAAAAACCCCGACAGTTTCATAAAATGAAGTTTTTAGAAAAAACTGGAAATTATTTTGGGAAATTTCTGTTATTTTATTTCCAATAACAGGGAGTTTGTACTGAATGTATCACAGTTTCCCGTTACTCGTACCATTAACTCTACATTATTCTGAGCGAAAAAAGGACTAAAAAATGATTTTACGGAAGTCGGACTGGCATCCAGCAGACATCATCGCCGCTTTACGTAAGCGTGGAACAACTCTGGCCGCTATTTCTAGAGAGGCAGGTCTTAGCTCTTCTACGTTAGCGAATGCACTATCACGCCCTTGGCCTAAAGGGGAATGGATCATTGCCAATTTTTTAGGTATCCATCCTTCTGAAATTTGGCCTAGTCGGTATTATGACCCTATCTCGGGGAACTTATTAGAAAGGAAAGTCAGAGATAAAACACAAGTAGAAAGCTAAAAAAATAATGAATATAAAGCCATTGTTATGAGTTATTATCGGTGGCTTTATATTCTTATACTAACTGATTAATACTAATTGATTAAGTTGAGACAATTTTTATCTAAACCCAAAAACCTTATTGATGGGGCGTTATATTAAGTCATCTATATTTCTTCACTCGATTTGCAATCTCAATATTTCCCCTACAGCCCATTAACTAACAATAAGATGCCCCATATCATTAAGCAGCCAAAAACCACTTGCTTACATCATCGATTATAAATGAGTAAAACAATTAGCCCCTATACAATATTGGCTGGCGTCTATTTTGCATCCATTACTATGGGAAATAAGTACTCATAGATCTTCATTGGAGTCAGTACATGAGGTGAAGAATACCGTGGCGTGGCGTGACAAAAAATAAAAAGGTTGAGTTCTATAGACTTGAACTCAACCTTTTTTTAGTTAGAAAAAATTAATTGGCATTAGCCGTTAATAAATTTTTCGCCTAACTCAATGTCTGCTTTTAATACACTTAACATTTCTTTTAGCGCATTTTCTTCAAACGCACTTAATTTACCCACTGGTAAGTGTTTTTCGATACCATTTTTACCTAAAACAACTGGTTGTGCGAAGAAGCGTGCGTGCTCACCATCACCTTCGGTGTAAACACATTCAACAATATTGCTTTCGCCTTGTAGGCCGCGAATTAAAGATAAGCCTAAGCGTGCTGCTGCTTGGCCCATAGACAGAGTCGCTGACCCGCCACCGGCTTTAGCTTCAACAACTTCTGTACCTGCATTTTGGATACGCTTAGTCAGAGCTGCAACTTCTTCGTCAGTGAAGCTAACACCTTCAATTTGTGATAATAAAGGAAGAATTGTCACTCCTGAGTGACCGCCGATTACAGGAACTTCGATGTCATTGACATTTTTGCCTTTTAATTCAGCAACAAAAGTATTAGAACGAATAATATCCAGTGTTGTCACACCGAATAAACGATTCTTGTCGTAAACACCTGCTTTTTTCAGTACTTCTGCTGCAATTGCAACTGTAGTATTCACAGGGTTAGTAATAATACCAATTAACGCTTTCGGGCAAGTTTCAGCGATTTGTTGGACCAGATTACGAACAATACCCGCGTTAATATTAAACAGGTCAGAGCGATCCATGCCTGGTTTACGCGCAACACCCGCTGAAATAAGAACAATATCAGCACCTTTTAGCGCCGGTTTTGCATCTTCACCAGCAAAACCTGTTACTTTAACATCAGTAGGGATGTGGCTTAAGTCAGCAGCAACACCTGGCGTTACTGGTGCGATGTCGTAGAGGGAGAGTTCTGAACCTGCTGGGAGCTGGTTTTTGAGAAGAAGGGCTAGAGCCTGACCGATACCACCTGCTGCACCTAGGACTGCAACTTTCATTCTGAAACTCCTTAATTTGTACTTTAAAAAGATATCACTTTATTTGTTATACACTTAACACATTACGTATAAAAAACAATTTGTTAACAGATAGAGAGAGAGTTTAACGCTAGAGAACTTGTCTACTAATTGCCAGTATTCTAAACAAATTCCTTATCTGTTAATGAGATAACGGGCACTTTTTTAACAAATAGTTTTTCTTACTATTGATTTTCGCACAATAAGTTGTTTTTACTGTTTATTATTCAAACAAAATCATTTTTATTAACAATAATTTTACAATATTTATTGCGTAAGTTCATTAGCCTATTATGCTGACGCTTAACTATGGGCAAACAAGATAAATTAATGTTTATCATTAACCTCTCCATGGCTCTTTAACTCAAGGGCACATTGAATACTGTTTATAAAATCATCATAACGCAATTTTGTTGCATAAAAATGCACTTTTACGGATAATACAACTCAGTTTAATGCCGAAGAATGGGTTAATTATGCGCACTCCGTCTAAACAAGAAGACTTGGTTAAGGCTTTTAAAGCCCTATTGAAAGAAGAGAAATTCAGCTCACAAGCTGAAATTGTCACAGCTCTCCAAGAAGAAGGCTTCGAAAACATCAATCAATCAAAAATTTCCAGAATGCTGACAAAATTTGGTGCGGTTCGCACCCGTAATGCAAAAATGGAAATGGTGTATTGCCTACCGACAGAGCCCGGTGTTCCTACTGCTACCAGCCCTCTCAAAAATTTGGTGTTGGATATTGACTATAACCCTTCAGTTGTCGTCATTAGAACTAGCCCAGGTGCCGCACAACTTATTGCACGTTTACTAGACTCTTTGGGGAAAGCGGAGGGGATTTTAGGCAGTATCGCGGGAGATGACACGATTTTCTCTACGCCTGCAAATAACTTCACAACGCAAGAACTGTATGAAGCTATCTTAGCGTTGTTTGAACAAGAATTATAATTTTATCGATATTCATTGATATGAAGAGGGAAGTCTTATTTCCCTCTGTTTTTTCTGCCCCCTAACTGCTTTGGGACTTCGCTGTGTTATTCGACATTTTCCGTAACCTCGTACATTATGGTTTCCATTTTTTGATGCCAATTCTATTTGCTTATTTATTTTGGCGAAAAAATTGGAAGATCGCAGCGTTAATCATGATAGCGACTATGGCTATCGATTTAGACCACCTATTAGCAGATCCAATTTTCGACCCTGAGCGTTGCGGTATTGGCTTTCATCCTCTTCATTCCCTTTGGGCTGCTATTGCTTATGTGGTGTTATTATTTATGCCTTCATGGAAGCTCAAGGCTGTCGCTGTAGGTTGCTTATTCCATCTTTTTACAGATTCATTAGATTGTTATATGGGCAGTCTCAAAAAAGAAATGAATGCCCCAATCACGTTGAGCTTAGCTGTCACACAATGCCCTATTTCTGTGCCTTCCTTGAGTGTTAATTAAGCTTTCATTTATACCATAGATATAATTCCAAAGAACGATAGTCATCCATAGCAACAATATTTAATGTTAATGAAACAATTTATCAACAATTGAGGCCGTGGAATGATCAAAAAAACACTATTAGCCGTTGCATTAAGCAGTGCAATATCAAACTTTGCTTACAGCGCCCCCCTTGAAAAACCTAATATTTTAATCATTATCGCCGACGATATGGGGTATTCCGATATCAGTCCTTTTGGCGGTGAGATCCCGACACCTAATTTACAAACAATGGCAGAACAAGGTGTCAGAATGAGCCAGTATTACACCTCACCAATGTCTGCACCTGCACGTTCCATGCTACTCACTGGCGCCACCAATCAGCAAGCTGGTATCGGTGGAATGTGGTGGTACGAAAATACAGTCGGTGAACCAGGCTATGAATTACGGCTAACTGATCGCGTTGTTACCATGGCCGAGCGTTTCCAAGATGCTGGCTATAACACACTGATGTCAGGGAAATGGCACTTAGGCTACAGTTCTGGCTCCAAGCCAACCGATAGGGGTTTTAACCAAGCTTTTGCCTTTATGGGAGGTGGCACTAGCCATTTTGATGATGCAGTTCCTCTTGGTACCGTTGAAAGTTTCCATACCTATTACACGTTAAATGGTAAGAAAACCGCTTTACCTGCGAATTTTTACTCCAGCGAAGCTTATGCACAACAACTTGAAAAATGGATCAAAGAAACACCCAGTGAACAGCCCATTTTTGCTTATTTAGCCTTCACGGCTCCCCATGACCCCCTACAAGCACCAGATGACTGGACCCAGCGTTTTGACGGTCAATATGATGAAGGCTATGGGAAAATTTACCGGCAGAGAATCAACCGATTAAAAAAAATCGGGATTATTACAGATAAAACGCCGATGCCTCACCTTGATTTAGATAAAGAATGGGAACAACTCACCCCCGAAGAAAAACGCTATACCGCTAAAACCATGCAAGTCTACGCCGCCATGATAGCTAATATGGATGAGCAAATTGGCAATGTATTCCAGACGCTAAAAGAAACTGGGCGAGATAAAAACACCATCATTATTTTTGCCACTGATAATGGAGCTAACCCTGCTCAAGGCTTTTATTACGAGGGCGACCCTGCATTTTGGACGCAATTTGATAATAGCTACGAAAACTTAGGCCGTAAAAATTCATTTATTTCAGCAGGCCCTCATTGGGCTAATGTTAGCAATGCTCCGTATGCCAATTACCATAAAACTACTAGCGCACAGGGTGGCATTAATACCAATTTCATTATCAAAGGCCTTGGTATCCATAAAGCGGGTAGTATTGATAATACCCCTATGGCCGTTTATGACATCGCGCCAACCTTATATGAATTTGCCAATATTGACCCCAATAAAAAAATTAAAAATATCAACCCAGTCCCCATTAGAGGAGTTAGCTTTAAACAACATTTTACCCAAGATATCCCCGTTAAAACCCGCTATTCATTTGCCATGGAATTACATAATCAGGCAGCCTTGGTTGAAGGTGATTGGAAACTACGCCGCCTTGTTCCAAACTCGGCAAAAGCAGAAATGGCGCCATGGGAGCTGTTTAATTTAAAAAATGATCCGCTAGAAACGCAAAACGTTGCAACACAACATCCGAAGATCCTTGAGAAACTTCGTCAGCAATATGAACAATTTGCTAAAACTGGCATGGTGATTGAAGCCAAAGGAGAAGCCATTGATTATATTGGTTATGATGAAAAAACAGGTAACTATATTGGTATCGACCCCAAAACGCATAAACGTATTATTCCCTCAGTGAATCAATCAGGGGAATAATATGAAAATCGCCTTTTATGATAGCCTTTCTTCGTTTTCACCGCCCACAAGGGCGGTTGTCCCTTTTCATATTTTGCTTAAACCTGTTGGGGCGGGTTGTAACCTGAAATGTGATTATTGTTATTATCCAGAAGACCAATTACCTAGACCTAAACCCATGATAAAAGAGATGTTAGAACCTTTTATCCGTAATTATATTGCTTCTCAACCAACCTACAGCAAAGAAATTAATTTTGTGTGGCAAGGTGGAGAGCCCCTACTTGCTGGGTTAGATTTTTATAAAAAAGCCATTGATTTGCAGCAAAAATATGCACCAAAGCATGTGAAAATCTCTAATAGTCTACAAACCAATGGTACCTTGCTCACCCCTGCATGGTGCCGCTTTTTAAAGCAGCATAATTTTATTATTGGTGTGAGTTTAGATGGACCAAAAGAAATACATGACCGCTATCGTTTAGACAAAAAAGGCCAGCAAGGTAGTTACAACGCCGTCCTAAAGGGCATAAGGCTTCTACAAGAGTTTGATATTGAATTCAACATCTTGACGGTTGTACATGATGCCGTAGCCAATCAAGCACAAACCATCTATGAGCACTTTATTCAGCTTGGTGTAAAATTTATTCAATTCCAACCATTAATGACCGAAGGTAGTGCGCTTGAACATCAATTTACATTGACGGCTCCTAATTGGGGAAAATTTTTAACTGATATCTATTTACACTGGAAATCTCAACGCCACGTTGGCAATGTACATGTGATGAACATTGAGCACGTTTACAGCCAGTATTTTACCCATGTTAGCCAGACTTGTGTCCACTCAGAACGCTGTGGTACTAACTTGGTCATGGAAGCTCAAGGGCAAATATTTGCCTGCGACCACCAAATAAATAGTAGCCATCACATTGGGAACATCTTAGAACAAACACCTTTGAGTGAACTCGTCCTCAATTCTATAGAGCTACCTTTTGGGCAAAATAAAAGCACCCGCAGAGAATGCCAATCTTGTACGGTAAAAGCGGTTTGCCAAGGCGGATGCCCAGCGCATATCAATTCGATGGGGAAAAACAAGTTATGTGAAGGCTATTTTCAGTTTTTTAATACTGTTATGGCACCGCTAAGGAAATATGAACGTAGTATGCGCGGCGTTCAACAATGGCGGCAAGAAATAGGGTTTTAACGAAGGTTAGTATTAACCAAAAGCCCCTATCTCACAAACTATGATAGGGGGCTTATTTACAGATAAATACGGTTTAAACCATTACTCATCTAATTCTATTTCGGCTTTAGCCTTTAAACCCGCAAGCAATTTGCCATGAATGCCACCAAACCCGCCATTGCTCATCACGAGAATATAGTCGCCAGGTTGAGCCGTCTCAATGACCATATTTGTCAAAGCGTCAATATCAGCGCTCCAACGAGCAGGTTGCACGCATTTCTCTGCAATATCCGTTACCATCCACGGAATATTAGCAGGTTGGAATAAAAAGACTTCATCTGCACGGCCTAAGGCTGGCGCAATATCATTTTTGTTAATCCCCATTTTCATGGTGTTCGAACGAGGTTCGAGTACGGCGATAATGCGTGAAGTCCCCCCCACTTTGCTACGTAATGCTTCTAATGTTGCCAAGATAGCGGTTGGGTGATGAGCAAAATCATCATAAACACTCACACCATTCTCAACACCACGCAGCTCTAACCGCCGACGTGCATTGATAAACTTATCCAAAGCAAGGCAAGCTTCCTTGGCGGGGACGCCGACATGATGTGCTGCGGCTATCGCCATCAATGCATTTTGAATATTGTGATTGCCCACTTGTGACCAAGTGACTTCACCCACTTTCTCTTGTTGATAGTAAACCTCGAAATGGCTACCATCATGATTCAATTTTACTGCCTGCCACTCACCATGCTCACCACCAACAAGCTCCTGTTCACTCCAACAGCCCATACCAATGACTTGTTTTAAGTGATTGTCATTATCTGGTGTGAAAATTTTGCCGCTGGCTGGAACGATACGAACCAGATGGTGGAATTGCTTTTGTATCGCCTCAAGGCTTTCGAAAATATCCGCATGGTCAAATTCAAGGTTATTCAGGACTAACGTTCTCGGGCTGTAATGAACAAATTTAGAACGCTTATCAAAAAATGCACAATCATATTCATCTGCCTCAATAACAAAATATGGGCTTTCCCCTATTTTTGCCGACACATCAAAGTTACCGGGGACACCACCAATTAGGAAACCAGGCTTATAACCACAATCTTCTAACACCCACGCTAACATACCCGCGGTAGTGGTTTTTCCATGCGTCCCTGCCACAGCGAGCACCCAGCGTTCTGGTAATACATGGTCATGTAGCCACTGAGGACCTGAAGTGTAAGGTAAGCCTCTTTCTAATACAGCTTCAACACAAGGGTTACCACGCGTCATGGCGTTACCAATAACCACCATATCCGGTACTGGGTCGAGTTGTGAAGGGTCATAACCTTGAATGAGTTCAATGCCTTGATTTTCAAGCAAAGTGCTCATTGGTGGATACACATTTGCATCAGAGCCCGTGACTTTATGGCCTAGAGAACGAGCCAATATTGCTAAGCTACCCATAAAGGTACCGCATATACCTAAAATATGTATGTGCATTCTTTTTCATCCAATTAGCATGAGGTTTGTCACTATTCTACCCATCAATAGCAGGTTTATAAATGCATTAACCTATTAATCTTTTTTTTATTTAGTTAAACTCTCTGCGCGCGAGGGTACAATACCCCGCAAAACCTTTGTCAATTTTATTCAGGACCTTCGTCATGAAAACATTAGGCGAATTCATCGTCGAAAAGCAACAAGATTTTCCTCATGCAACAGGTGAGCTGACATCATTACTATCAGCAATCAAACTGGGCGCTAAAATTATCCATCGTGATATTAACAAGGCTGGGTTGGTAGATATTCTTGGCACCAATGGTGTTTCGAATATTCAAGGCGAAGTCCAGATGAAGCTAGACCTGTATGCAAACGAAAAACTGAAAGCGGCTTTAAAAGCCCGCGGAGAAGTTGCCGGTATCGCCTCTGAAGAAGAAGACGAAATTGTCATTTTCGAAGGAGATCGTGCTGAAAACGCAAAGTATGTCGTTTTAATGGACCCATTAGATGGTTCTTCAAATATCGATGTAAACGTTTCCGTTGGGACAATTTTCTCAATTTATCACCGTATTACACCAATTGGGCAACCAGTTACTGAAGCGGATTTTCTACAGCCAGGTCATCGCCAAGTTGCTGCCGGTTATGTTGTTTACGGTTCTTCTACTATGTTGGTATACACCACTGGCGTTGGCGTCCATGCATTTACCTACGACCCTTCTTTAGGTGTTTTCTGCCTTTCTCATGAGAAAGTCATGTTCCCATCAGAAGGTAAAATGTACTCTATCAACGAAGGTAACTACATCAAGTTCCCAATGGGTGTTAAAAAGTACATTAAATACTGCCAAGAAGAAGATAAAGCGACAAACCGTCCTTATACCACCCGCTATATTGGCTCTTTAGTCGCAGACTTCCACCGTAACTTGCTTAAAGGGGGGATTTATATTTACCCAAGTACAGCAAGCCATCCAAATGGTAAACTGCGTCTTCTGTATGAGTGCAACCCTATTGCATTCTTAGCTGAACAAGCCGGCGGTAAAGCAAGCGATGGCGCTAACCGCATCCTGGATATTATCCCTAGTGAATTACACCAACGTGCTCCTTTCTTCGTAGGAACAGAGTCAATGGTGGAGAAAGCAGAATCATTCATGCGTGAGTTCCCTGACACCGAATAATTCATATAACTAGCTAATAGGCGGGGCTTCCCGCCTTTTTTGCCCCTTTTTTTCTCCAACTAGTGAGTTTTCCCCCCTTTTACGGCTATAATGTCCCCACGTTATCTACCCTGAGATTTAACTTGCATGGAAATAAGTCATTAATACCGTTTCCACCAGCAGCTTAAAAGTCAGTAGGTAAATTCATTATTCACACAAAGGATACACTTAAATGGGCCTGAACAATGTACCGGCAGGTAAAGATCTGCCAGAAGATATCTACGTTATCATCGAAATTCCAGCTAACGCAGACCCTATCAAATATGAAGTTGATAAAGAATCTGGCGCGCTGTTTGTAGACCGTTTTATGTCAACAGCAATGTTCTATCCATGCAACTACGGTTACATCAACAATACTCTGTCTTTAGATGGCGACCCAGTTGATGTGTTAGTCCCTACTCCATACCCATTACAGCCGGGTTCAGTTATTCGTTGTCGCCCAGTTGGGGTTTTAAAAATGACTGACGAATCAGGTGAAGACGCTAAATTAGTTGCTGTTCCACACACTAAATTAAGCAAAGAATACGACCACATTAAAGATGTGAACGATATCCCTGAACTACTGAAAGCACAAATTACCCATTTCTTTGAACACTACAAAGATTTAGAAAAAGGTAAATGGGTTAAAGTTGACGGTTGGGATAACGTAGAAGCCGCTAAAGCAGAAATTATTTCTTCTTTCGAACGCGCTGCAAAAAAATAATTTTCCCTTAAGGGTCATTGTTAAAAGCTCTGGTAAATACCAGAGCTTTTTTATTTTATTAACAAACTACAAAGCCTAAATGGCTAAACGTTTATTCTTCTTCATTACGTTTAAGCCAGTCACCACTTTTTATGCGGCGCAGACCATCAACAGAATGTTTATATAGATAAATCCAAGCATTGCCATATGGCGTCGAAATTAGCTCCCTCGCATAATCTTGGGAGTTTTTCTTTAGCTCATCTAGCTCTGTTAAGATAGATGGGTTAATGCGATATACCTCGCACTCTATCACCCCATCCCCCTTAACCACCGCAGGATAAAACCCAAGATCATACAGTTCATAGCCTTCTAGCTTATGCTCCCCTAACAGTTGAGCATAAGTCATCCAGTGATGATTACCTTGCTTTTGCCTTAAGCTGCCATAAACAATTACACGCATAATCTAAAACTCAAATTGGTAAAGGAGATCCAAGGCCTGGTTAACACCAGACACCGCTTCTAAATACAGTTTTGGCATCAATCGATAACGTAACGTTAACGTCGCCAATGAGTCAAAGATACCAACACCATACTTCACTTGTAAATCATTAGTGATCTTACCACTCACCACAACTTGGGAGCTATCCCCCACACCTTGGGTATCAACAGCCAAATCAGATACCCCAAATGTTTCACCAATCTTGCCAACTAATTGCCCACTTTGTGCAACACCAAGGCCAATAAGCATTGATGTCATTTGTGAACCATTTGCATCACCACTATCTAACCCTTCCCCTCTTAACAGATAAGAGAGTGCTTCTTGTTGCGTTTTGGCAGGTTCAGAGAATATTTCTACCTTCGGCTTATCTGCAAGCCCTGTTACCTTAACACCCGCAATAACATCATCAGCGGTGTTATCTGGGTTACGGATAGCTTCTAAATTTAAGAATGGCTGATCGGCAGGGCCAGAGAACTGTATTTGGCCTTTGCGGACGATTAAGTCTTGCCCATAAGCGCGGAAACGCCCTGCAGGAATATCAACTTGACCATTCAAACTGAGGCCATGCTTATTTTGAATAACTTTCAACAAGCCAGTCAAACGAGCTTTCAAACCAAACGCATCTAACCGAACATCATTACCAATTTTAATATCTAGATTGGTTTGAATTGGGATTGATGGCGCTTTTTCTTCTATTGGTTTTAAATCACTATCTAGCATAACCACATCAGATGATGCGCTAACCGCAGATTCAGGTAATTCCTGAACAGTAATTCTTGCCCAAGGGATTGTCACAGAACCATTCAAGGTTAATAAGGATGGCGATGCATCAAACACAATATCCGGCTGTACATCAATCTTAATCATTGGTGGCAGAGAAACCCGTAAGTTATTACCACGCGCCATTATTTTAGCTCGCCACGCATCAATGTTACGCCAATCAGCATCACCATCGATATTCAAATAACCTTCCGGTGTATTGATTTGCCCATTCATCACAGAGCTAGTGCCATTAAAATTAATACCTAAATGACCACTTTTAATATCAAATGGGATCATCGCTGAGCGAACTTCTAAGCTAGAAAGCGATAAATTACCATTTAATAATGGGTTATTTGCTGAGCCCCCTAGCCGTAAATTGGCACTCAAGCGGCCATTAGCCACTTCTTTTTGACCAAGCAGCGGTTTAATTAAATCTAAAGTAATCGAATTGATTTCTACATTACCCGCTAACAGACGGCGTTTTTCAATATCTGAAATTTGAATATTGCCGCGCATCTGGCCGTTATTCTGCAAACCAAACAACCAATTAACGTCTGCCTTACCATTTTTGAGCCCTGCACTTAACGTTAAGGTATCAAATGCGATAGGTAAGCGCGTCCCTTCAACAAACTGTGTTGCTTTAACGTCATTGCCACGTAAATCTAACTTCACTTGCGGCATACTGCCATCGTCTTTCCAAATAGCGTTTGCTTTGCCACTAAAGACACCACTAACACGTGTATCTTTAGGCATAAACGGTTTAATCATTGCTAAGTCAAAGCGTTCTAATACAATGTCAGCACTGCCGCTTTTACCTGCTTTAATTGGTTTTGGCACACATAAACGCGCATCTGGATTTACCCAGCAATGACGACCAATTGTCACTTCTTGCGTTTGATTAGCGTAATTAAGTGACATGGCTTGATTCAAGCGCCACTCACCGACAACAGTATCAAATAACGTATTGGTCAGGTTACCTTTCCACACTTCTGTTTGGCGGTCAAAGCTCCCTGCGAGTGATAACTGCCCTGAGACAGGTTCACCTTTAACATTCAGCTTCAGTGTATGCTGCTTTTCACTACCTTTCGCGTCAAGATTCAGGTTACTAATGACCATATCACCTTGCTTTAATTGGCGTAAGACAACGGATAAATCGCCTTTTATCTGCTCACCAGTAGCAACATTACCCTTAATAACCACGTTATCAATAGCGAGATCATTTTGCCATTTCACACCGCGAGCGGTTAAGTCAATTAACGCTTCTGGCGTTTGCAAATTACCCCGTAATTTCACATCACCAACAATCACCCCCCCTAAACCGGGTAGTAGACCATTGAGCCCAGGTGCGTTAATTTTTGCATCAAGATTCCATTTATCAGCAAGCGTCCCTTTTACATCAATATTATTTTTGCCTAGTGCTAAATTAAAATTAGGGATGTCCCACTGACCGGCTGCATTGCCTTTTGCCTGCCCACGCGCTTTCAGTAAGTTATTTTTTACATTACCATCCAGCATAATTTCAGGGACTTGCAATTGCCAGCTCCCACCGTATAGGCTACCGCGCGTAACAATTTTACCATCGACCTTCGCTGGCCACTCGGGATATTGTTTAGCGGTATTGATACCTGACAAGGTTAGCACCGCATTCCAACTGATTGCTTTACTCCAGTCAGCCACCCCTGTGATGTCCGCATTCCCTTGTAAAGCGGATAAGCGTAAACGCGTAAGGTTAATTTGCTCTTCATTACCTTTGGCGTCTAAGAGTAAGGTTGATGGAGGAAGATCTTGCCCAGTAATAGCAGAACGCAAAGACATATCATAAGCGGATGGGCGGCCATTTAAACGTAGGCGTGTGCCATCTAACTGGTACTGTGCATCACCGACTAAAGGCCATGTCAGCTTATCGCTTTTTAGTGTTAATAAAATTGGCAAATCCGCTTGTGATAAGTCAGTTTCTGCATCTAACGTCGCATTAATTGGGCCTTGCAGATTCAATGCCAATTTTAGTTCATCAATTAAGCCGCCCTTTAAAGACAAATCTATTTTTTGCCCATCTAAATCCTCTAAACGGCTCTCTCCCAATATTGATAAAGATACTGGCCACTTATCTTTCAACATTGCTGTTCCAGATAAAGCCACATTACCTTGTGGCGCATCAACTTTTAACTGTTTAACCAGTACCTGCTGCCCCTCATTAGACAAGCTAAGATGTAATTGGTTAATCTTAACGTCAGCCCCACCAGTTAATTGAAAGTTCGATGCATTAATCCCCTCAACATTTAAATTAACAGGTAAAATTATTTCAGGTAATTCAGCCAGTAGCGGTTTTGAGAACAATTCTTTTAGTTCATCTGCTAACGATTTTTGCTCGTTAATCGGCACAGGGTCGGGTTGTTTGTCTTCCGTCGCCTGATCTTGTTGCGTTTCAGGTAAATGAATTGCCAAGTCAATAATATCTGTCGGAATAATTGTGATAGCTTTATCTTCCCACGTTACCCCTGTGGTAAATTTAGCTAAATCAATATCCATACCATCAACATTGACGTGAGTTGAAACTAACGAAAGCTGGTTTAAACGAATGGTTAGCGGTGCTTTGAGTTCAGTTAGTGGCTCTGAAGCAGGTGCTTCTTCTGATGGCGGTAACTGCGCCGTATCAACATTTACCATTACATTATCAGTGCTAAGGTTATCAATACATAATTCACGGCTTTTCAGGCAGCCTAGGCGTAATGCTAAATGTAATTCCCCTGCATTAACATCAATGCCTGGCATTTGATACTTCACGCCAGTCAACGTTAAATTACTGATATCACCATCTATTTTATCAATCGTTAATTCAGGAACAAAGCGAGTCGCTGAATTTAAAGCAAAATGAAGACCGGATTGGGTGCCAATTACCCAACTTAATGCCGCAATAATAAGAACTAGAATTAATAAAATGGAAAGACTTATCCATTTTAGCCATTTCAACCACCTCATAATTCAGTCCCCAAACCGATATAAAATTGTATTTTGTCGTTATTTGAATCACCGATTGGTGTTGCAAGGTCAAATTTAATCGGTCCTACTGGAGAAACCCAGCGAACACCTATACCTGCGCCAGTTTTAAAATCACTCTTTTTAATATCATTTACTGCTTCGCCGCTATCAATAAAAGTGGCGCCCCACCAATTACCCGTGAAATTATATTGATATTCAACAGAGCCAACAGCCAGCTTAGATGCCCCTGTCAGTTTACCTTTACTGTCTTCTGGGGAGATTTTTTGATATCCATATCCACGCACACTACCATCACCACCAGCGAAGAAACGCAAGTCTGGCGGGACTTTGTCAAAATCATTGGTTTCAATCCAACCTATATTACCTCGCACCACAAAACGGTGCCCCTCCCATGGGGTTCTTATCCATACATTTTTAGCTTGCAATACAGCAAAGTCGATATCTGAACCCCAAATTTTATTCGAATAATCAATTGAATAACGTTGGCTATCCCCCCAACTTGGCATCACACCACCACGTTGACGAATGCGACTAACATAAGCCCCTGGATACAATAGCATTGTCGTATTAGTGACATCAGCTTGGGTAAAGTTACTCAGCATCCAACGCATATTCACGCCATATTGCCAACCGGAAGAGTAGTCCCAGTTACGAGATACATTTAAAGTCGTAGTATTTGATTGTGTATCATTTAAATCGGTGCGTTTAAAACCGCCTTGAACGGCATAGTATTGCTCTAAAGGATTGGCTTTTAATGGAATTTTATAACTAGCGTCAATCAATTGCTCTGGTTGAGAAAGGCTGATACTTGATGTAAAACTTTGCCCCCTTGAATTGACCCAAGGTTTATTCCATGTCGCTTTAACGCGCGGGCCGACATCAGTTGCATAACCGCCACCAAGTTCAATAAAGTTTTTGGCGCGGGGGACCATCACACCCTCCATAGGTAACACATCGGAATCCGCCTCACGCGCTTTTGCGATGTCCGGAGTGACAATCGCAGAAGAGAACCAGCCAGTTTCTGCTAACCGACGGTTAAACTCAGCGAGTTGTTCGGAGGTGTAATATTCCCCTTTTTTAAACGGAGCGAGATTATTCAAATAATCTTCACGAATTTGCGACCCTTGATAAGAAATGGCGCCAAAGCGATAACGCTCCCCACTATTAAAATCAAAATCCCAATAAGCAGCATGGTGGTCAAGAGAAATACCTAATTGGCTTTTCTCCATCATTGCATCAAAATAACCTTTACGAATAGCTAGGCTGCTAAAACGACCTTTGAAATCTTCATATTCACCATCATTTTGGATAATACCCAGTTTTGGTGTGTATTTTTTAACCATCTTTTCATAGTCAGGGTCGGTTTTTGCACCACCTTGTAATTCAACTGTCACCCCTCTCAATAAAATGGGTTCTCCAGGAGTTACTTTAGCAGTCAATACAGAACGAGCAGGCGGGGTTTTTTCTTCATAACTAAACTCAACGGAAGGTTGATAATAACCTAAAGGCTTTAAACCTTCTTGAATTGCTTTCTCAACACGGGCTCGAAAACGACCATTGGGTACAACTTCATCTTGAGATATATTAGAAAGTTGTACTCGCACGTTTTGATTAAGTTGGCCTTCAAGCCCTTCAATATTAAGGCGAAGGTTCGCTGCGTGTGCCACTGGTAGTGCCGCAGTTAGGCAGAGAAAACAAGCTAGTGGGTATTTCGACACGCCTACTCCTAAGGTGGTTATTCGATTGACTAAATACTTCATATCAATTTATTTTGAGTAAAATTAGCCGGATACACAAGTTTTTATCCCTATTTTTAGTTTTTTTGTGCGGTCAATATACATAGGAATCATTATGCCATTTAATAAATTTCACTCTGCAAATATTGCACAACCTCTGCCCGGCAGAGCAACCGCTATAACTTACTCACCATATCATGCGGTTAACCATCATTCGATTGAGATTATTCCTAAGAATATGGAAATCGCTTATTTTGCTATGGGGTGCTTCTGGGGTGTAGAGCGTCTATTTTGGCAGCAATCTGGCGTTTATTCCACTTCAGCAGGATATTGTGGTGGGTTAACACCAAACCCAACCTATGAGGAAGTGTGTTCAGGGTTAACAGGGCATGCGGAAGCCGTCCGGGTCGTTTTTGACCCACAAACGATCGATTACACCCAATTATTAACCTTATTTTGGGAAAATCACGACCCTGCTCAGGGGATGCGCCAAGGTGGCGATATTGGCAGCCAATACCGCTCGGCCATCTATACGGTTTCCGATGAACAAGACCAGCAAGCAATGAAGACCTTGCAAGCATACCAAGCAGCAATGAAAGCACAAAATGATGTACGTCAGGTTACAACTGAGATTACGCCATTGGAAACCTTCTATTTCGCAGAGGATTACCACCAGCAGTATTTATACAAAAACCCAAATGGTTATTGTGGCTTAGGGGGTATTGGTGTTTGCTTACCCCCCTCATTAAATAATTAAAACATAAATTATTAGTTTTTAATTTGTTTTTCATTCTAGATAAATCATGTTGTAGATAGATAATAAATTACCTGAGCATAATCGAGTACACGGCTCAGGCAATAAAGTAAACACCGCCCTACAACATGATTTATGATGAATATCTAGCCAGATAAATATACCCGATGCTATACTCATCGAACATATCAATTATTTTGCGCATAGTGCGCTACTGTATATTTACTTATTGAATATATTTTCTACCCGAGATGATACCTACTGAGATCATTAAAAATGAATCAATCTTAGTGTTGAAGGGTGTCAGGAAAACCTATGATTAACAGCTTATTGATCGTTCTTTTATTATGTGCAATTAGCGCATTCTTTTCTTTGTCTGAAATTTCATTGGCGGCTTCCCGCCGTATTAAACTTAAGCTAATGGCAGACGAAGGGAATATTAACGCGGCCCGAGTACTCAAATTACAAGAAATGCCTGGTATGTTTTTTACCGTCGTGCAAATTGGCTTAAATGCCGTTGCCATTCTTGCAGGTATTGTGGGCGAGTCAGCTTTTTCACCTGCATTGTATGATGTATTTATTCAGTTTTTATCCCCTAACTGGGCACAACAAATCGCTTCAATCATTTCTTTTACCATTGTGACTAGTTTATTTATTTTAGTGGCGGATTTAACACCAAAACGTATTGGCATGGTGAAACCCGAAGCAATCGCCATCCGTATTGTCAATCCAATGCGCTTTTGTTTGGTGGTTCTCAGCCCTTTTGTCTGGTTCTTTAATGGCCTTGCCAACCTCATCTTCAAGCTATTCAAGTTACCTATATCGCGCAATGAAGATATCACCTCTGATGATATCTTTGCCGTCGTTGAAGCAGGCGCGGTCGCTGGGGTATTACGTAAGCAAGAACATGAATTAATTGAGAATGTTTTTGAGCTTGAATCTCGTACTGTGCCATCAGCGATGACACCACGTGAAAGTATTATCTATTTTGATAAAGACGAGTCAGAAGAAAGTATTAAACATAAAATCTCAACTCAACCACATTCTAAATTCCTCGTTTGTGCTGGGGGTATTGACCATGTCATTGGTTACGTTGATTCCAAAGAGCTACTTAATCGCGTATTGAATGGGCAAAGTCTAAGTTTAAAAGACGGTGTACATATTCGTAATACGCTAATGATACCGGATACCCTTTCCCTGTCAGATACACTAGAAGCATTTAAAACGAATGCTGTCGATTTCGCCGTTATTCTTAATGAATATGCGCTTGTTATGGGTATCATTACTATCAACGATGTGATGATTACTTTAATGGGCGATTTAGTTGGCTCAGGGCAAGAAGAACAAATTGTGGTACGTGATGAGAACTCTTGGTTAGTTGAAGGGGGAACCCCTATTGAAGATGTCATGCGCATTTTAGATATCGATGATTTCCCTGACTTTAGTAACTATGAAACCATCGCAGGCTTTATGATGTACCGGTTAAGAAGGATGCCAAAGCGTACAGATTACGTTAAATATGCGGGTTATAAGTTTGAAGTTGTCGATATTGATAACTACAAAATCGACCAACTACTGGTAACTCGCCTCACGGCAATACCAGCACCAGTAATTGTACAACCGGGAAAAAACACGACTGAAACGGCTGATGCAAAACGACAAACCAAAGATACTGAACACTAATATTTAGTTGCAAAGCCGTTTCATTTCAATGCGCCACCTTGAGTGGCGCTATTGTTAACCAAACCTAAGTTTGATTAACGCTACCCTAACTCCGCCTGTAATAATAATACCTGTTTGTTAACCTCACTCATCACATTGTAATGGCGCTTATCACTGACTTTAGGTGGTAAAATTTTCCCATAATTAAACTCAAATGCCCCAAAATCCTTAATATAGAGCCTGCCACGGAATAACGTTTTGACGTAAAGAGCAATCTTAAATGGGTTATAACGGTTAAAAATTTTCATTAGAACTTAGCCTCCCCTTTGTTCTTACGATATTCAATAACTCATACCGTACAATAATCATAGACCAGAAATTTCCATTTTGGTTCTAAAATTGCAGTTTTATTCAATTTGCTGACATAACATGACAGTGTCAAATAACTGTTAAATCCTTACAAACCTTGTCTTTATTCTGAATTTTAAAAAAATGTTAAATTCTCTTTTGAAACTCATCCGATGAGCTATGCTATAAGTATCAATTATAGAATTGGTACTTAGGTTCACCTCTCTAACAAGGCTAAAGCAAAATTTAAGGGGTATATATGATTAAAAATCTTTTAGTGTCGATTTTTTTACTCGGAATATCAACCGCCGCCACTGCTGCTAATATTCAATTAAACCAAACAGTTCCTGCCGTTTCTCTATCTGACAAGGGGGAGCTCATTATAAACGATGAAGGGAAACTGGATAATCAGCCATGGAAAAGCCAGCAATTAATTGGCAAGGTACGCACTATCCAACATATTGCGGGCCGCTCTTCAGCGAAAGAACTTAATGCACCGTTAATAGAGGCTATCAAACAAGCCAAACTCCCTCACGATGCCTATCAAACCACGACTATCGTGAATGCGGATGATGCTATTTTCGGTACAGGTGTATTTGTTAAAAATAGTGTTGAAGACAGTAAAAAAGAGTTTCCTTACTCTCAATTTATTGTTGATAGTGACGGTGTCGTCAAAAATGCATGGGGGTTAAAACCTGAAAGCTCCGCAATTATCGTATTGAATAACCAAGGGAAAGTATTATTTTTCAAAGATGGTGAATTAAACCCTCAAGAAATTGAAAAAGTGATGAGTTTACTTGTTTCCAGCTTAAATCAGTAACATGACATACATCTTATGTAGTGTCCCTTAAGTGCACACTACATAAGCCCATTACCAATCATAAAACAGCGAACACAAAAATAGTCAGTTATTCTAAAATTCCTCAATATGCCATATGCATAATTATAACTATTTCATTAATAACTACTCATTATTATATGGTTTATTGATAGTTTTATTAACCAACACATATTGCTTTAAAAACTTCCCAATAAAAACAATTTATAACCAAGGTGGTTGTGTTCTTTGCATTACCCCATTCTACCTAATTAATATTAACGCGTTATATCTTAGCGACGCTGTAACTCACATAAATTTAATAAACCAACCAATATACTTTAACGCAAAAACCGCCTTTATCACTGTTAGCAAAAATAACCTGTAAGTTATGCAATTGAGCAATTCGCTTAACAATAGATAGCCCTAAACCACTCCCTGTTTTTTCTTGCCCCGCAGGCCGATAAAAACGTTCTCCCAAGCGTTGTAAAACTTCTGGGGTCACCCCATCACCATCGTCTTCAATTTCAAGGTGGTCTGCGTACAACGTTAGCGTTACTCGCCCTTTCGCTTTGCCATAGCGTATTGCATTATGAAGTAGGTTTCTGAGCAGTACACTCAATAACAGTGCTTGGCCTTTTAATGTCGGCGGTTCGCCTTTAATCATGCTGATCACCGTGGTTCCTTGAGCCTGCGCCTCCGGCTGAATATCATTGATTGCAGTTTCAATCAGAGATAACCAAGATAATTCAGTAATATCTTCAAGTTGGGATATCGATTCTAACCTCGATAATGTGAGCAATTGGTCAACAAGACGAGATGCACGGTCAATCCCTTCGGATAAGTTTGCTACTGCATGGTGACGAATATCAGTGTCATTCCCTGCAATTTGTACCACCTCCGCTTGCACTTTTAAGGCTGCGAGAGGACTACGCAGCTCGTGGGCAGCATCAGATGTAAACTGCCTTTCACGCGCAAACATATTATTGATTCGCTCAAACAAACCATTCATTGAGTCTATGATTGGCTTTGCTTCGGTTGGAATACGTGATACTTCAATAGGTGTTAATTCATCAGGCTGACGATAGCGTAATTGGTTTGCAACTTCTTTTAAAGGCCGCAAAGCACGGGTTAAAAGCCATAGAAATACGACTAGCATCAACGGCAATGCCACCAACCAAGGCATAAATTGCGCCACCATGATATCCGTTGCCATTTCTTGCCGATATTCCCACTCTTGGCCAACCACGATAACATATTGCCCATCTTGAGATTTTAACCAAACAAAGCGCCACGAGTCATCGCTTCCTGTAACTCTCCCATCAGAAAAGCCTTCCCTTGCAAAGTTAAATACAATCTTTTTCCCATTATCACCATCATTTAAAACCATCTGCCCCTTAAGCGTAAAAATAGCAAAAGCTAATGCATCATCATCTTGATCGCCTCGATTTTTCCGTAATAATTTTTTTGTTTTCTTTAATGAAGGTTTAGACAATTCAAGATCTGAAGGCAATACAGACAAACGTTTAGCAAATGCCATTTGTTGTGTATCAAATAGCTCATTAATGGTTTTATACGTTTGATACCAAGCTAGTGAACTCGCGATACCCCATGTCACCAATGCTAATAACAGCAACATTAAGGTAAGTTTTAGCCGAAGACTAAATGTTTTCATTATTCATCATCACCTAATCGATAACCGACACCATGAACAGTACGAATAAACGTATTACCTAACTTGCGTCTTAAATGGTGAATATGTACCTCAACTGAATTACTCGATACTTCCTCTTCCCAGTTATACAGTTTCTCTTCTATTAAGCCTCGCGATAGAATTTTATTTGGGTTATGCATAAATAGAGATAATAATGCCAATTCTTTCCCTTTAAGTTGAACAGGCTCCCCTTTAACAGTTACCGTCATCCCAGACGGGTCCATTTCCACATCTCCATGAGTCAATTTAGGTGTTAACTGACCACTTCGCCTGCGGATCAATGCCTGCAAACGAGCCATAACTTCCATTAAGGCAAAAGGTTTGCACAGATAATCATCCGCTCCACGTTGTAAGCCTTGTACCCGCTGCTCCAGAGCATCTCTGGCTGTCAAAATTAATACCGGTTCATCACGCCCCTGTTTGCGCCAATGTGCCAAAATGTCCATGCCATCAATATTGGGTAATGAGAGGTCAAGTACCACGGCATCATAGGGAGCATCAAAAAGAGCAAGTTGCCCCAGTTTTCCATCCATAAACCAATCAACAGAAAAACCCAGTTGAGTTAACCCTACTTTTAACCCATCACCAATTAGCCTGTCATCTTCGATTAATAGAATACGCATAACCCCTCCGTATCAGAATATTATTATATTTATCCCATCAGTAATGAAATGACTAGCTATTATTTATTAAATTAAAAATATAATGCATCAATTAAGTTTCTTAAGATCCTGTTAAGATTTACCTGCTTTAATAACTTCCATATAAACAAGTTTACGTCTTATTTGGAGAAACTGATCATGAAAAAATTACCTTTAATTACATTAATTGCCGCTCTTGCAACAGCCCCTGTTTTTGCTGCAAATGGCGGTTTTGACGGTCCGGGTGCTGTCACTAATAATACAACGCAAACCAATCAAAATGGGGGCTTTATTGGCCCTAATAGCGGAGAAACAACCGTCGCAAAAGCACTAGAGATGTCTGATGATAGCTGGGTTATTTTACGTGGTAATATCGTTAAACAACTTGACTATAAACATTATGAATTTACTGATGGCACAGGCACCATCAACCTTGAAATCAGTGAAAAACGTTGGAATGGTGTTAATGTCACACCAAAAGATAAAGTCGAAATCCGCGGTAAAATCGATAAAGATTGGAATTCAAGGGAAGTTGAAGTTAAACAAATTCAGATCATTAAATAACCCATCATATCCCTTCGTTAGCATACTTCAGGGTTGTACCTGAAGTATGCTATTACTTCATCGCCAAAATCCTATTTTATACCAATATTAACAATGCTAGATTAGACATAAATATAATTGTTATTTTGGATCATCCAATGTCACTGAAACACCCCCAACTACGTAATATCAAAGAAAAACTGCTTTCCGATAATTGGTATATCTTAAAAAAATACACCTATGAATTACAAAGAAGAGATGGAAACTGGCAACAACAAGAGCGTGAAGTCTATGATAGAGGCAATGGCGCGGTCATTCTGCTCTATAATAAAATAAAAAACAGCATTATCTTGATACGCCAATTCCGTATGCCTATGTACGTAAATGGTTACCAGCATTTCCTGATTGAAGCTGCCGCAGGCTTGCTTGACGATGCTTCACCGGAAACCCGTATCATTGCCGAAGCAGAGGAAGAAACTGGCTTTAAAGTCGACAAAATAGAAAAAGTCTTCGAAGCATTTATGAGCCCCGGTTCCGTTACCGAGAAGCTATATTTCTATATTGCTGAGTACAACGACAATAACCGCAGCAATGCAGGTGGCGGGTTAGCTGAAGAAGGTGAAGATATTGAAGTCTTAGAATGGCCATTTCCTAAAGCGTTAGAAGCTATCAAAACTGGCGAAATTGTTGATGGTAAGACTATTATGTTAATACAATACCTAGCATTGAATTCAATTCTAAAATATTAATTTTTATAAAGTGCTAAAAGCCTTTATTACTATAGCTATAAGATAAAACGAGTAAAACTTCCAGGGATTAACAAACCGTGGTCACGATAAGCCAAATTAAAATAATTCATTAATGCTTTTTTGAACCCCGTTTCTGTCGAGTATGAAAAAACACCATTATTAGAATCAAACAACTCAAATTGTTGGTTAGATATACGTTGAACCATAATTATGTGCCCTTCAGAAAGAATTGAACCATCTGACTTTCTTATATACGCCCTTATTAGTGCAGTATCACCCGGGTTTAGCTCCATCACATCATCCTCTAATTTTTTGACTAAATCATGGTGCTCTCCCCTATATCTTACAGTCGGTTCTCTATGATATTTCTGGGTTTTAAATAAAGAAGGCTGAGTTTGTTTTCTCTCTATACTATCAAATACCTTCCCTGAGAAAGAAGCAGGCTTTTTTAAATCCTCTTTTAAGCTAGCAACAACAGAAAATAAGTGTTTTTGTGGGTCAACGCTTTCTTCTAACCGTTGCAAGATCTCTAAAGATAACCCATGACATAAGCCATCAGGGTGTTTTTTCTTTAATAGGTTAGGGAAACTAAATTGATCTAATTTAGCATATCGAAATGCGGTTGTTGCTAAATCGTCTCCTCCTCGATTTACCCTAAACTTTGAATATTTAGCTAATGGATTGAATAATCTTTCTGCCGCAATACCTTCTAATGTATTAATTAAATCTAACCATTTGCCGATAACCTGCACCATCAACCTTGGTGCTTTAGCAAGATTAAGTGATAAATATATTTTTCCAACCATCAAATTTTTCTTTGCCTGCTCTATATCGGCACCACGATCTGAGTTTTCAATTAGCTGCATATCTAAATATATGTTTGCTAATTTTAAAGAAATGCCCGCCATAAATTCAGCGGATATAATCCAAGGTGATGATACCCCTGTAGTTGTTAACATCATGATAACTTCAGCAGACTCAATCAACATTTTCTTGACGTCATTACTTAATTTTGCTGTTTTTTCATATGATGTATAAATAACACCGTTTAGATCAGAAAAATTTTTTTCAACTCCACTTTTTAGTAGCAATCGATAAGGGTCAATCTCAGGCTCAGTTTTAAACTGAATATTGGGGCTTCTTTCAATAAAGGTTAACCTATGCTGCCACTTCTGATTTAGTCGGTTATCTATATGTTTAATATTTTCTAAATTATTTTTGCTAAACCCCTCTTGGTCAATTTTAGTTAAATGCTTATGAATAAATTTAGCTAACTTCTTATTTTCGTGGAATGTACTAGAAATAATAAGGTCATTATCTGGAAGTGAAAAAATTAGGTTATGATGTTCACTTCCAAGAGAAAGTAAACCAGGAACAACTTTACCCTCAAATAAAACGACACTAGGCTTGATTAATCCACTAATAAACCCTTCAATAATATGTTGATAGATCTTAGGTTCTTTTGATAATTGTTGAGATGATTTTGATAAAACATGAAAAATTTTACCATGTACACTGAATTTAAAATCATCAATAAAATCAATGTCATCTATTTTTTTAAATGCAGAATTCTCAATTTCTGACATAACTGAGTCCGCAATATTTAATCGGCTTTTTTTATCATTTAATAATTTGAGTAATGTTTCATTCTTCGCATCATTATTTTTACTATTTATTTTTAAAATACTTTGAGAGCCTCCCACATGAATAAAAATAGAACGATCTGCTTCCCCCAATAGAACCTTCCTTAAGCTAAATTCTTTTATTGTATTAGAAAACGAAATACTTCCTTTAAAGTTAGCTCCCTGATAAAAATGAACCTGCCAAACTTTATCGAGATCAGTACAATCAATATTTATGCCATTAACTAATAAACCAGATAATATTAGCTTATCTAACTCTTCTTTAGCATTCTTAACATTATTTTCTAGCTCCAATTCATTTACCTGCGTTACTTTTAATTCAGCAGCTATTCTTTCCATTTGAGTCTCTAGACTAAGTTGCGATTTTAAATCATTTTGAGACATCTCAATACTTGCCGCTGCTTCCATAGAATTAATTTTAGCAGTGAGCAATTTATATTCTTTTCTTGCATTAGCTAGCTTTACTTCTGTGCTATATTTTTCAGAGCTAATATACCTAAAGGCAATTGGGTTACTATTTTTAGGCAATGATTCCAAATGCTGGCTATATTCCTTACATTCTAAATCAATTTTATTTTTTTCTGCATACAAGTAATCTATTTTTTTATAGAAACCCACCCAAGCTGTAGAAAAATTGGGGTTATCAGGGTGAAGTAATAAATTAAGCACAGACAAATTTTCAGTTTCTTTGGTTAACCTTGCTTCCTCCCTAGCGATATGCTGCTTTAATTTTTTTATTTTACCTTCATTGTTTACTAACCTACTATTTTCTCGACCTAAATAGTTTATTGGCTGTCCAAATAATGCTTTAAACCTATGGCTAAAAGCTTTAGCCTCTGCTTCTTTTAACATATTTTTAGACTTATTTATTATTTTTATTCTACGTGACTTGTCCTTTTCAAATCTATTTTTTAATAAGTTAAAATCTAATGGCCAGCCTTTAGCCTCTAACTTAAAAACCAATGAGCCAATATAACTTTTTTTACCTATAAAACCAGTTTCTGTTTCCCTTAAGTGATCTAGGTATGCATTTGTTTTCATATCAAATTTTAGGTTAAGTGATTCGAAAACACTTCGTCTTTTCCTATGAAAATGAATAGTATCATTATAATTTCTTTCACCCCTTTCCATCCCCATCAAATTTGTTGTATTCTCCTCATGACCACTACGATGAATGGCATTATTTTTTTGCAGATCCAATAATAATAAGCTACCAACTATTAACCCCTTGTTACCTTTCAACGATAATTTATGATTAATATTAGGCTGAGTTTGAATTGGAGGTTGAGTTACCTCAATAGCTTCGCGATGGATATGTTTCCCAATATCTAAAATTTCTTTTAATGCCTTATTAGCATCAACCTTCTCGGCTTTTTTTACTATTCTCCCATTTAAGTTTATTCTGTTAGGAAAATGTGTAGTATTAGTTATATTTTTAATTATTAAAGGAAAAGATGAAATTGCATTAGTTATCTTATCAAAAATACTAGTTTCATTACTTCGCAATGAGGGTTTATATGATATTTTATCCATTATCTAACTTTTAAAAATCAGTTAACATTTGGTTTTTACAATACATTATGGATATAAAAATTCTTATATAAAACATCAAAAATATTATATTTTGTATAATCAAACTACAACCCAACCATAGAAAAACCTAAAGTAAATATACTTAAAAATATTTTCTAAGCATAGAAAATCTATCCAAGATATATTTAACGCCATCCTAAAAAGACAATCAAATTAAGATTTAAAAATTAAATTTATTTAATATTAATGGTAAAAAACCAAGTTTCACTGTTGTTATTAAGCTATATTTAGATAATCAGATAATATTTTTGACCTGAAGCCTAAAACACTTTAAATTTAAAACTATATCAAAATTAAATATTATCTTTTTAAGAGCTTTGCTTGTTATATCTAATGAATATCGAATAGTTGTGATACATTTCTGTACGTCATTAAGGAGCTAAACAAAATGATACGCTGTGTTCGTATGTGGACGGGAGAAGATGGAAATTCTCTATTTGAAGAAGGAACTCTAGAGCTTGGTCGTGTTCCTAATGCAGATGGTGATAACCAAACTCTTCCTATAGCTGTTAGTGAACTTTCTTTTCGTGAAACCGTTTCAGGCGGATCTTTCGATTGGCATAAGGACCCCGTTCCTCGTTATGTCATCACTCTTACCGGTACTTTAGAGTTTGAAACTAAAGATGGCTCTAAGTTTGTCATTAACCCAGGTGATATTCTGTTAGCGCAAGATAATACTGGGACGGGTCATAAGTGGCGGCTTATTGGTGATGAACCATGGCGTCGTGCTTATGTTGTCTATCAAGAAGATACTCAGCTTTGCTTCACCCCGACTAAAAATTAGAGGTCATAATGGATAAACCTATTGTAGAGAATGTCGATATAGCCCTCATCGGCGCTGGTATTATGAGCGCAACCCTCGCTACATTTCTCAAAGAGTTAGAGCCTTCGTTAACAATTTCTATTTTTGAAAGATTAAACGATTGTGCTCAGGAAAGCTCTCATCCTTGGAATAACGCAGGAACCGGCCATGCGGCAAACTGCGAAATGAACTATACGCCACCTAACCCTGATGGCACTGTAGATATAAGTAAAGCACTTGAGGTTAACACCGAATTCGATTTATCGCGCCAACTATGGTCATACCTTGTCACAAAAGGCAAAATAAAAAACCCTCGCGATTTTATTCACCCTTGCCCACATATGAGTTTCGTTTGGGGTGAAGACAATGTGAAATTTTTACAGCAACGCTTTCGCCAGATGTCCGCTCACCATTGCTACCATAATATGGAGTACAGTGATGACCCCAAGCAGATCGATGACTGGGCTCCATTATTAATGGAAGGGCGTGAAGGCGATGAAAAAATTGCGGTCACTCGTGTCGCGACAGGAGCCGATGTCGATTACGGCGCTCTCACCCACCTATTAATTGCACAACTTAGCGAACAAACAGGTTTTTCTCTTCACTATAAGCATGAAGTCATTGATGTTAAACAAACAAAAGATGGCCGCTGGAATGTAGAAGTAAAAAATTTAATTACTCATGAAAAACAAGTTACTTCGGCAAAATTTGTTTTTGTAGGAGCCGGTGGGCGTGCTATTGAATTATTACAGAAATCAGGCATCCCCGAAGGTAAAGGGTTTGGTGGTTTCCCTGTCAGTGGTATCTGGCTACGTTGTGATAACGAACAAATTGCAGGGCGCCATCATGCTAAAGTTTATGGGAAAGCGGATAAAGGCTCGCCACCAATGTCAGTACCTCATTTGGATACCCGTATAATTGGGGGTAAACGTTCATTATTATTCGGGCCCTATGCAGGCTTTTCTAGTAAGTTTTTAAAACATGGTTCTTATCTCGATTTATTTGAATCGGTTCATCTCAATAATATCGAACCCATGTTAGCGGTCGCCAAAGATAACTGGTCACTTGCTGAATATTTGGTGGGGCAAGTGCTACAAACTTCTGCTCACCAGTTTGCCATGTTGCAAAAATTCTACCCTGATGCTCAACATGAAGATTGGAAAGAAGTCGTTGCAGGGCAACGAGTGCAAATTATAAAACCAGATCACGATAAGAAAGGGGTTTTAGAATTCGGTACTGAACTAATTACCAGTGCAGATAAATCCTTCTCTGTATTAATGGGGGCTTCTCCGGGGGCGTCAACGGCTGCTTTTATTGCGATAAACGTACTAAAAACCTGTTTCGATGAGCAACTTAAAGCAGAGGGATGGGAAACACGCTTAAAACAAATTATTCCAACTTATGGGGTTGATTTAAAACAAGATGCAAAAGCCTGTTTAGATATCCGGGCAGCAACGGCTAAAGTACTGCAATTAGACAACTAGCACTCCGAATAGTTGGCACTTGAATGTTTAAGCGCCAACTATTGGTTTTAATTATCTAGAATAAAATAACACGAAAACCTGGGTTTAAAAATGATTCCCTTGGCGTGTAATCCAGTACTTTCCCATGCCAATCAACCACTTTCGCACCCGCACCAATAGCCACAGCATGACCTGCCGCAGTATCCCAAATATTGGTTGGCCCAAAGCGTGGATAAAGCTGCGCCTTGCCTTCTGCAACTAAACAAAACTTTAATGAGGAACCAATTTCCACCGTAGTGTGTTCGCCCATTTGGGTTAAATAATCCATCAGTTCGCTATCTTGATGGGAACGGCTGATCACAATGACAGGGGGTTTCATATCCTGAACATGAATACGCTGTTTATGACCACCTTCTTCTTTCCATGCTTGGCTCCCCTCTGCGTAATATAACAGCCCTTTCGCGGGGGCATACACAACCCCCATCACAGGCACTCCATTTTCAATCAATGCAATATTAACGGTAAAGTCCCCATTGCGATTGATAAATTCTTTTGTGCCATCAAGTGGGTCTATTAGCCAATAGCGTTGCCAATGTTGACGAACTGACCAGTCAACAAGGTCTTCTTCCGAAAGTTGTGGAATATCTGGAGCAATACGAGTGAGCCCTGCTGCAATGACTTTATGAGCTGCAATATCCGCTTCTGTTACAGGGGAATTATCACTTTTATGTTCAACCTGCAAAGGCTCTTGTGCATTGTAGGTTTCCATAATGGCATAGCCTGCTTCTTGAGCTAGTTCACAAATTTGTTGTAGCATTTTAATCACCTCTCAATCACCCTTTACAGCAAGATTAGCAAGCGTGAAAAGTTTACGCTATAAAAAAAGCCTCACCGTTGAACCAACAATGAGGCATTTATCTAAAAATTAAGCAAATTTACTTAAATTATAAGATTTCCAATAATTCTACTTCAAACACTAATGTGCTAAATGGAGGGATAGAAGCACCCGCACCGCGCTCACCATATGCTAATTGATGAGGGATATACAACTCCCATTTAGACCCTACAGGCATCAGTGTTAATGCCTCAATCCACCCAGGGATCACGCCACTCACTGGGAATTCTGCTGGCTGACCACGTTGAACTGAACTATCAAATACTGAGCCATCAATTAAACGACCCGTATAGTGAACACGAACACGGTCTGTGCGTGAAGGAATAGCACCATCACCTTGGTTAATTACTGAGAATTGCAAACCAGATTCAGTGGTTGAAACACCCTCACGTTTTTGGTTCTCATCAAGGAACTGTTGGCCTTCTTCTGCTAATGCAGCCTGACGTGCAACACGAACAGCATCGGCGCGTTCATGAACTTCACGCAGTGCTTTATGTAGTGTTTCAACAGGCACTGATGGCATATTGCCTTCTAAAGCATCAACAAGCCCTGCCAAAATCGCATTTGGCACTAAACCTTCTAAGCCTGACTCTAATAATTGCTGCCCAACTTGTAGACCAATGCCATAACTCGCTTGTGCTTCTACTGAATCGAAATTTTGGTTTGCCATGAAAACACCCATATGGTTTTGAGAAAAAAGCAAGGATAGCAGCCTGACACTTATGGGTAAACCCAAACAATCGATCTAAATAATAAAAGCAGCTGATTAGCGATAAATTAACTCAGTGTTCTCTGAAAAATCGAGTCAGGCCCTTAAAATACAATAAAATGGTGTTAATATCGTGGAAATATGAACAAATTTACTCATTGCCTCATCAAGGAGGAGTGATGTTTAAACTTTCAAAATTTCACCGCTATGGTATTGCTACTTTAGTTCTCATTGTCGTGGTAGCCCTACTTTGGCCCGCGGAAGATAAACCGTTAAACACAACTGCACAGAATCAACCTATTGTGGTCCCACCGCCAACCACACCTGATATTACACCTGACCCAGTCATCCCCTCTCCAACCCAAGAACCTGAAACCCAAGGAGAAAGCGCACCACAATCGTTACCCTCAGAGCCCGAAATAGTGCCTGAACCCATTGACCCTGCACCGGTTGATCCACCAACGGCAACCACGCAACCGCCAAGTGAAGAACCTAATACGGTGAGCCCATCAGCCAATAAATGGCAGAATTATCGCGTACAAAAAGGCAAAACACTCGCCCAACTATTTCGTGATAATAACCTGCAAGCCAATGATGCCTTTACCATGGCTCGCGTTGAAGGCGCAGAAAAGCCATTAAGTAATTTGCGCCAAGGGCAAAAAATTCGTTTGAAAGCAAATGCAAAAGGCGAAGTCCAACTATTGGAAATTACCGCATCTGATGGGAAAACTTATAGCTTTGCTAGGTTAAGTGACGGTGGCTATTACCGTACGCCATAGTAAATAACGATGGGCAGCTTAATTCACTGTCATTAAGCTGCCCGATAAGCGACATCCAACCACTATTTCCCTCTAACCTACCTGCTTTTGCTGTATAATTAAAGTTCTTTCAACCTAAAATATACACATTAACAAATTATTATGCTAAAAAATAAATGGGTTAAACTTTTTTTGGGGCTTTTTTTCCTATTGTTAGCCATCATTATTGGTTATATTTCTTGGATTAAACTCAATGCTAATGCACTCTGGAATATCATTAATAGCCAATGCATTCCCCAACAACAAACTCACTCAATCACTCCCCCTTGCCTAAAAGTCGATACGGAAAATCAGTATGTGTTATTTAAAGACAAAAAAGGGCCATTACATAACTTAGTTATCCCTACCAGTAAGGTTAAAGGGATTGAAGCAAAACAATTAATAACGGCAAATGTGCCTAACTATTTCGCTTTAGCTTGGCAAGAACGGGCCAGTTTATTACAACAATCAAAAAAAGAGATCCCTGATGATTTATTAGCTATTGCCGTTAATTCGCAATATGGGCGTTCACAAGACCAATTACATATTCACCTTGCCTGTTTAAAACAAGAAGTCCACCAGAAACTAAACCAATTTTCGTCAACGATAACAACAGACTGGGCTTTTCTACCAACTGAGCTCGTTGGCCATCATTACTTAGCAAAAAAACTTCAATCTGAATTTAACGATGCAAAAAATCCATTCAATCAACTGTATGATTATGTTGTGAAACATCACGACGAGATGGGAAATTATGGTTTAGCAATGGTACAGCTGAAAGATGGCTCAAAGGTGTTGCTAGCAAATCGGTTGGATATCACGGAGTTGAATTTAGGTTCAGCGGGGGAAATACTCGACTACCAATGTTTAGCAAATCAATAAAGTTTAGCGTTTAAATACATTAAAGCTAATTCCAATGAATTACTTAGAATATAGGTTATAGGGAAATAGATCCCCTAGAAAGCAAAAAACACCGGGCTATGCCGGTGTTTTTTATTGCACCACTGATAAATCAACGGTGCATACCATCATTTTTGATTACTCAGCAACGATGATAACGTTCAGCTCTGCGAAAACATCGCTGTGTAACTGGAAGTGAACTTCGTGGTCACCAGTAGTACGCAGAACGCCGTTTGGTAGGCGAACTTCGCTTTTCGCGATTGCAACGCCAGCTGCAGTAACTGCATCAGCGATATCACGAGTACCGATTGAACCGAACAGTTTACCTTCGTCACCAGCTTTAGAAGCTAAAGTTACAGAACCCAGCGCAGTAACTGCTGCTGCACGAGCCTGTGCTGCTGCTAGAACGTCAGCTAATTTAGCTTCCAGTTCAGCGCGGCGAGCTTCGAAGAATTCGATGTTTTTCTTAGTTGCAGGAACAGCTTTGCCCTGTGGAACTAAGAAGTTACGAGCATAGCCCGATTTAACGTTAACCTGATCACCTAGGCTACCTAGGTTAGCTACTTTATCAAGCAGAATAACTTGCATTACCTTATCCTCTTAAGTCGTTAATGGACTGTACCAATTACTGATGACGATCAGTATATGGTAACAGAGACAGGTAGCGAGCGCGCTTGATAGCACGAGCGAGCTGACGCTGATATTTTGCACGAGTACCGGTAATACGGCTTGGTACAATTTTACCACTTTCAGTGATGTAGTTTTTCAGCGTTGCGATATCTTTATAGTCGATCTCTTGAACGCCTTCCGCTGTGAAACGGCAGAACTTGCGACGACGGAAATAACGTGCCATATGGCTAGTCTCCAGAATCTATCAAATCAATCTGCTCGGCATGGAGGACTATCTTGCTAATTCCATTGCGCCCTTGATGAGTGCTAATGAAACCGCTTACTGTAATCCAACTGCCGACCGTTATACTGTGAGTATGGGCTTGTAAGGTTTGTCCGCTGGCGATAATGGGCATTCTGCACCATGCTTGCCTTGACAACCCCGCTTCCTGTTGCTTCGAACGATGTTCTAAAACAAACTGGCAGTGAGGAATGCCTGACGGACTCACTTTTCGAATCAATGCTTTACAGACTATGCCTGTGAGCACTAAACGATTGGTGGTCACCTGCGCAATTACTCTTCAGAATCCCCAGCTTCTTCAGCTTCTTCTTCCTGATATTCATCAGATAGGTCACGGCCACGACGTTCGTCTTTAGCTTTAACCATTGGAGAAGCTTCTGTTACTGCGTGTTTTAAGCGCATAACCATGCTGCGGATAACGGCATCGTTGAAGCGGAAGTTAGTTTCCAGCTCATCAATCGCTTCCTGTGGAGCTTCTACGTTCAGAAGAACATAGTGAGCTTTGTGCAGTTTGTTGATTGGGTAAGCCAGTTGACGACGGCCCCAGTCTTCCAGACGGTGGATCTGACCTTGTGCGTTAGTGATAACAGCACTGTAACGCTCGATCATGCCCGGAACCTGTTCGCTTTGGTCAGGATGGACCATAAAAACGATTTCGTAATGACGCATTAGTAGTTGCTCCTTACGGATTATTAGCCTCCTGTCTGGGTTAACCGCGGCCCGCGGAGGCAAGGAACTTATTGAGTGCGGCTAAAAAATTGACGCGTAACTATACCCATCCCTGAGATAAAACTCAAGTGATGGATGCAGTTATTACCATAATATTTATTTGCTAACACCCGCCAGACGTTGGCGAACGGCTTCAAACAAGCAAACCCCTGTTGCAACGGAGACATTCAGTGACGAAACTGAACCTGCCATCGGGATACTGATTAGCTCATCACAATGTTCCCGAGTTAAACGGCGCATACCTTCGCCCTCTGCTCCCATCACTAGAGCGATAGCCCCCGTTAGCTTGCTTTGATACAAGTTATGGTCAGCTTCTCCCGCTGTCCCCACAATCCAAACATTGTACTCTTGTAACAAGCGCAAGGTTCTTGCCAAATTTGTAACTCGGATAAGCGGTACATTTTCAGCCGCTCCACAAGCAACTTTTTTGGCTATTGCATTCAATTGAGCTGACTTATCTTTCGGAACAATAACTGCATGAACACCAGCCGCATCCGCACTACGCAAACAAGCGCCTAAGTTATGAGGGTCTGTCACGCCATCGAGTACCAATAAGAATGGCGACTCAGTATTGTCGAGTAAGTCAGGCAAGTCACCTTCTTGATACTGCTTACCCGGCAACACTTTCGCAATAATACCTTGGTGAACCGCCCCTTCAGTTTGCCCATCCATCCACTGACGATTGGCAACTTGGACGACAACACCTAAGGCTTCGATTTCACGCACGAGTGGCATTAATCGACGGTCTTCGCGGCCTTTCAGAATATACACTTCTTTAATGCGTTGCGGTGAACGCTCAAGTAAGGCTTTCACAGAGTGAATGCCATAAATCATTTCGCTCATAAATTTCTTATGTATTGATAAAAATGTAAAAGTGGCGCGTTTACGCCACTTTCGTTAATTAACAAAGTATTACAGCTAAGAAAAACCTATCCATCTTGTTTTGGTATTTTCTTTGCAACACGTTTTGCTTTTAATTTAGCCGTAATTTTCTTGGTTTTATCGGAAGGTTTTTTACTCTTTCCTTTACCTTTCACATCTGGCTTAGCATCACCTTTTTTGGCTTTTTTCTCAGAACGACGGAATGCAGAATCAGGCTCGAAGTTTTTCTCTTTGCTTGCATCCCCTTTTTTACGGGTTGAACGCGTCGCATTTTTGACATCTTTCTTCATTCTGTCCCGAGTCGTTTTACCAGGGTTTTTAGCCTTGCGAGTTGTTGAAATCAAAGCAAAATCAATTGTACGCTCATCCATGTGCACGGCTTCAACACGGATTTCCACTTCATCACCAAGACGATAGGTCGTACCCGATGACTCACCAATTAAACGTTGACCAATAGCATCGTAACGATAGTAATCGTTATCCAAGGTAGAAATATGCACTAAGCCATCAATAAATAAATCATTCAGACGAACAAAGAAACCAAAACCGGTCACGCTGGTAATTAACCCTGTGAAAACTTGACCAACTTGATCCTGCATAAAGTCACATTTCAGCCAGTCTGCGACGTCACGAGTTGCTTCATCAGCACGGCGCTCAGTCATTGAACAATGCTCACCTAATTGTAGCATACTGTCCATATCAGAATGCCAGCCACCCGTTTCAGTCCAACGCTTATCCGAATGACCGTGCTCTTTAGCCAGCAAATACTTGATACCACGGTGTAATGTTAAATCCGGGTATCGGCGTATTGGCGACGTAAAGTGGGCGTACGATTTTAAACCTAAACCAAAGTGACCGCGATTTTCTGGGTCATAAATAGCTTGTTTCATTGAACGCAGGATCATAGTTTGCAGCAATTCATGATCAGGGCGCTCTGCCACTTCATTCATGACCTGAGCATAGTCTTTTGGCTCAGGTTTCATTCCGCCGGGTAAAGTTAAACCTAATTCACTGAAAACAGAGCGTAAATTCATCACGCTCTCTTCTTTCGGGCGATCATGCACGCGATATAACGCGGGCTCTTCGTTTTTCTCAACAAACCGAGCTGCCGCAATATTAGCTAAAATCATGCACTCTTCAATCAATTTGTGTGCATCATTACGCTCAACCGGCTCGATACTTTCAATGCGGCGTTCAGCATTAAAAATAAATTTCGCTTCTTCAGATTCAAAAGAAATCGCACCACGCTCAATACGTGCGGAATCTAATGCTTTATATAGTTGGTGCAAATGCTCAATATGTGGCACAAGTGCTTTATAGTGTTCACGTAGCTCTTCATCACCTTCTAAGATTTTCCATACTTTTGTATAAGTTAACCTTGCATGAGAGCTCATAACAGCTTCATAAAATTTGTATGAAGACAGTTTTCCTGATGCAGACACCGTCATTTCGCACACCATACACAAGCGGTCAACACCTGGGTTTAATGAGCACAGACCATTTGATAGCACCTCAGGCAGCATAGGGACTACTTGAGATGGGAAGTATACCGAATTACCGCGGCTACGCGCTTCGGTGTCTAGAGCTGTCTGCGGACGAACATAGTAACTAACATCCGCAATTGCGACCCATAAGCGCCAACCTCCGCCTTTCTTCGGTGCACAATAAACGGCATCATCAAAGTCGCGGGCATCTTCACCATCAATTGTCACTAAAGGCAAGTCGCGTAAATCAACGCGCCCTTTTTTGGCTGACTCAGGGACATGTTCACTGAGGTCAGCAACTTGTTTTTCAACTTGAGGTGGCCAAGAATGTGGAATTTCATGGGTGCGTAATGCGATTTCAACCGCCATTCCGGTTCCCATCGTTTCACCCAGTACTTCAATAATATTACCGACAGCTTGAGAACGGCGTTGTGGACGAGTGACTAACTCAACAACTACAACATTCCCCATACGAGCGCCATTAATTTTGTCTTTAGGGACCAAAATATCAAAGCTAAGGCGGCTATCATCAGGTACAACAAACCCCATGCCTGACTCAATAAAATAACGGCCAACAATTTGGTTATTACGGGGTTCTAACACGCGGACAACACGGACTTCCGTGCGCCCTTTGCGATCTTGCCCATAAGGTTGAGCCAAAATGATATCGCCATGCAAGGCGCGTTTCATTTCATCTTGAGACAAATAATAGTCTTCTTTTTTACCATCAACGCGTAAGAAGCCATAACCATCACGGTGGCCGATTACCTTTCCTTTTAATAAATCTAGGCGTTCTGGCAACGCATAGCACTGGCGGCGTGTAAAGACCAGTTGACCATCACGCTCCATCGCCCTTAACCGGCGACGTAAAGCTTCTAGTTCATCTTCAGTTGATAAGTTCAATAATTGTGCGATTTCTTCGCGTTTGGCAGGAGCTGTACGTTTAGAGATAAGGTCAAGAATATATTCTCGACTTGGAATTGGTGACTCGTATTTTTCTGCTTCTCTTTCCTGAAAAGGATCTTGTGACATCGTTACCTCCGTTGTCATCAGAATTCATAACTACTGCGAATATTAATCAAGCAGTAATTGATAGAGCGGGCTGTTATCTTTTACCATGTCCGCCAGCGTATATTGATCAAGTTCTTGTAAAAACTGCTGTATTGCTTGGTGTAATACACCTTTCAAACGACACGCAGGTGTTATGTGGCAAAATTCACCACTACAATTAACAAGTGTTAGGGGCTCTAATGCCCTAACCACATCCCCTATACGAATAGATTCAGCTGGTTGCCCAAGTGTAATCCCGCCATTTTTACCTCGGGTGGCTTTTATATAACCTAGGTGACTGAGTTGATTAATAATTTTCACCATATGGTTACGAGATACACCATAAACTTCGGTGACCTCTGTAATACTGGTCATCTTCCCCTCACCGAGAGAAGCCAGATAAATCAGAGCTCGTAATCCATAGTCTGTAAAACTCGTTAGTTGCACAATCACCTCAAAATTTTGGCTTTAACGCATTTGGCCACAAAGCGATTAGTCTAAAAAAGCTTTTGGCCTAAAAAATGTGACTTACCTTAAAATGCATATTTTCTATTTTACTCCCAGAAACGTTACTTTCTGCATAAAATAGAGCACGTAAGTAAATTATATAGACTTAAATACAGTTTAGCGTATTACCCAAATCAAATATGCACTTAATTGCACAAAATACATACAGAAGATTCAATTTTATCAATCATTATGCGGATATTATGTGAAATTTGGAATGCTTTATCAAAGAAGATACATCACAAGGCAGGAAATGTGGATAAGGCAGTAAAAAAACAGCGCCTGTATTAGGCGCTGTCAGTGTTATTACTCAACGTCAAATGGGTCACGTAAGATCATTGTTTCTGAACGATCTGGACCGGTTGAAATAATATCAACTGGAATACCGGTTAAGTCTTCAACACGTTTAATGTAATTCAAAGCAGCTTGTGGCAGTAATTCTCTTTGTTTCACACCAAAAGTTGTTTCTTTCCAACCCGGCATTGATTCATAAACTGGCTCTAAACCATCCCACTCGTCTGCCGCCAAAGGCGTAGTTTCAAGTATTTGGCCATCTGGACGACGGTAACCGACACAAAGTTTAACTTCTTCTAAACCGTCTAACACGTCCAGTTTAGTCATACAGAAGCCTGACAATGAGTTGATCTGTACCGCACGGTTAATAGCAACGATATCTAACCAACCTGTACGACGTTTACGACCTGTAGTCGCACCAAATTCTTGGCCTTTCTCACGCAGGAAGTCACCCACTTCATCAAATAGTTCAGTTGGGAATGGACCAGCACCAACACGTGTAGAGTAAGCTTTAATGATACCCAGTACGTAGTTAACATAGCGCGGACCTAAGCCTGAACCTGTCGCAACACCACCAGCCGTTGTATTTGAAGACGTCACATAAGGGTAAGTACCGTGGTCGATATCCAGTAATGTACCTTGCGCACCTTCAAACATCACTAATTCATTCTTCTGATTGGCTTTATAGAGCAGATCAGAAACATCAATTACCATGCCAGTCAAGATGTCAGCAACAGCCATAATATCATCTAACGTTTTCTGGTAATCAACAGCAGGTTCTTTATAGTAATGAACCAGTTGGAAATTATGATATTCAACGATTTCTTTTAATTTTTCTGCAAACGTTGCTTTATCAAACAAATCACCAACACGTAAACCGCGACGTGCAACTTTATCTTCATAAGCAGGACCAATACCACGACCCGTTGTACCGATCGCTTTAGAACCGCGTGCTTTTTCGCGCGCATTATCTAATGCAATATGATAAGGCAGGATCAGTGGGCAGGCTTCAGAAAGACGTAAGCGTTCTCGAACAGGAACACCGCGGTCTTCCAATTCTTTCATTTCTTTCATTAATGCATCTGGCGCTAGAACTACACCATTAGCAATAATACTGATGACATTTTCACGAAGAATACCGGATGGAATTAAGTGGAGAACGGTTTTTTCACCGTTTACAACAAGAGTATGGCCAGCATTATGGCCGCCCTGATAGCGAACTACATATTTAGCACGCTCTGTCAGCAAGTCAACGATCTTGCCCTTCCCTTCGTCACCCCATTGGGTGCCCAGTACGACAACGTTCTTACCCATTTTGAAATACACTCGGTTGCTTAAAAATGAATTCTACCATCAAAAATGAACTGTTCCAGTGATATTTTGGCATTACAAAAATTTTTTTCTGGAAAGCAAGTAAAATGGTATTTTTATTTCTGCCGTAAACTCAAAGTGAATATCATCAGTTGAGCAGCTTAAATTTTCCCTGAAAAATCCTACACTTAAAACGACAGGCGAAAAAAAGCCCACCGAAGCGGGCTTTTCTTTAATAGCTTAACAGTTATTTTGCTAGGTTGCACGCAACTTAGCTTATTTATTAATCTGTCGCGCGAAGCTTAGTAGGTGCTTTCATAAAGCGGAAGAAATCGGTATCAGGACTCATTACCATCACGTCTTCACCACTCTTGAAGCTTTGCTCATAAGCACGCAAGCTACGAATAAATGCATAGAACTCTGGGTCTTGGTTGAATGCATCAGCAAACAGTTTCGTTGCCATTGCATCGCCTTCACCTCGATAAGTCAGAGCAGTACGTTCAGCTTCTGCTAGGGTTTCAGTTACAGTTTTATCTGCAACTGCACGAATTTTAGTCGCTTCTTCCTGGCCTTGTGAACGATGCTGACGAGCTACCGCTTCACGCTCTGCACGCATACGAGCATAGATAGCTTCAGAAACTTCATTTGGCAGTTCAATACGTTTAATACGTACGTCAACGACTTCAATACCTAATGCAGCCATACTATTTGCATTAACAACCAGTGGCTTCAGGTTAGTTTCTTCTTCTACACGTTTTGCTGCATCAGCAATCGCTGCATCCGCATCTTTCGTTGCTTCGTCTGTAGCAGAACCTTTATTCAGTGCATCACGGACATCAATAGTTAAACGACCACGAGAGTCTGTAATGATATCTTTAACGCTTAAACGACCAAACTCAGAACGTAAACGGTCACTAAACTTACGTTTTAATAGTGTTTCTGCTTGATATGGGTTACCGCCACCCGTCGCTACATAGTAACGGCTGAAATCAGTAACGCGCCATTTCAGGTATGAATCCACCATTAAATCTTTGTTTTCACTCGTCAAATAACGGTCAGCTTGAATTTCCAGCGTCTGAATACGTGCGTCTAACATTTTAACCGTTTCAATAAATGGCACTTTAAAATGTAGACCCGGCTCATAAATGATCGGCTTGTTTTCAGAGTCACGCAGAACCTTACCAAAACGCAAAACAATACCGCGATCCGTTTGAGGCACAATAAAGATAGATGCGTATGCAACTGCCAAAATGGCAATAACGATAACAATTAGCGATTTACGCATGATTATTGTCTCCCTACTCTAACTGCATCACCACGGACAGCGTTATTTGGCTGCGTAGAAGTTGCGCCTGAAGATGACGAATTATTACTTGGTGTCGTCATTCTTGCTGATGGAGCCACTTTTGGTGCTTGTGCTGCATTACCATTACGCATAATTTGATCAAGCGGCAGAACTAGCATGCTGTTGCTCTTATCATTCGCGATGATTTTACGTGTATTGCTCAGAACTCGTTCCATCGTATCAATATAGAGACGCTCACGAGTTATCTCTGGCGCAGCACGATATTCAGGTAACATTTTGGCAAAGCTTGCCACCTCACCCTCTGCTTTGAAGACCACACTCGCTTTATAAGCTTCTGCTTCTTCAATCAGCTTTTGAGCATTACCTTTTGCCAATGGAAGAACTTCATTTCGATAAGCATGAGCTTCACGAATTGTTTTTTGTTCTTCTTCCCTTGCTGCAATTACGTCATCAAAGGCTGCTTTAACATCCTCTGGTGGACGCGCGGCTTGGAAGTTGACATCGAGTAATGTGATACCCATTTTGTATGGTGCGATTGTTGCTTCGAGCTCTTTTTGTGTGACATCACGGATAAAAGCACGATTCGTAGTCAGTACTTGCTCCATCGCAGACTGACCAATAACACCACGCACTGCGCTATCTAACGCCTGACGTAAACTGTTGTCTGGGTTCGTTACACTAAATAAATATTGTGCTGGGTCGGTAACACGATACTGAACGTTCATTTCAACGCGGATCACGTTTTCATCTGATGTTAACATCATGCCATTTGTAGCTTGTTCACGAACAGTTTCTACGTTAACAGGTATAACCCTATCAATAAACGTAGGTTTCCAGTTCAAACCAGGCCCAACAATGCCACTATATTCACCAAAACGTAAAACTACACCACGGTCACTTTCTTTAATGGTGTAGAAACCTGAGCCAGCCCATACAACAACGATGGCAGCAAGAGCTAACATACCTAAACGGCCACTAATTGGTGATGATTGTTTGTTATCACCATCACCGCCACCGCTGCCTTTATTTCCACCAAGCTTACTGCCTAGTTTACGAAAGAGATCGTCGAGATCATAAGCCCCACGTTTCCGACCACCTTTGTTCCCGCCAGAGTTGCCGCCTTTATTGCCGCTTCCCCACGGATCGCGGTCTTGTCCGTCATTACCGGGCTGATTCCACGCCATGTTTTAGCTCCATTCTTTATGATTGATTTTCAGGGCTAAGAGCGATAGGGCTCTTAATATCAATTCCATTGCCTAACTATACAATTATATAACGTAGTCAGGTAATTGCTGCTCTTGTTTGCATAGACGTCGCCAATCCACCATTGGCATACGCACCTCAAGGCCGATTGAGCCGTCCTCTTCCAACCACTCACGTTCGATAGATTGGAGTTGATAAAAACGGCTTCGCAAACGACCTTCATTAGGTGGTAAACGCAATTCAACATGTGCGATCTCACCTGAAAGACGTTCCGTCAATGCTTGTAACAGCAACGGGATACCATCACCCGTTTGTGCTGAGACCCAGACACGAACAGGTTTGTTATCCTCATCTCTGTCGATACGCGGGATAAAATCTTCCAGCATATCCACTTTGTTCATCACTAAAAGTACGGGTATTTCATCCGCTTCTATTTCTTCCAACACGCTTTCAACCGCATGGATATTTTCATCCAAACGATTATCTGCTGCATCGATAACGTGCAGCAATAACGTTGCTTCACGTGTTTCTTGCAGGGTTGCTTTAAATGCCGCAACCAAATCATGTGGTAAATGACGGATAAAACCCACAGTATCTGCAAGAACCACGGCGCCAACATCTTCTACATCAATACGGCGAAGCGTTGGGTCAAGTGTTGCAAATAGCTGATCAGCAGCATAAACATCCGCGGCCGTCATACGGTTAAACAGGCTGGATTTACCTGCGTTGGTATAACCCACAAGGGATATAGTTGGAATATCCGCCTTGCTTCTCGCTTGACGCCCTTGTTCACGCTGTTTTTCCACCCGGCTAAGACGAGATAAAATTTGTTTGATTTTGTCCCGTAATAACCGCCGGTCTGTCTCAAGTTGAGTTTCACCGGGACCACGTAAGCCAATCCCGCCTTTTTGTCGCTCAAGATGCGTCCATCCTCTCACTAAACGAGTCGATAAATGCCGTAATTGAGCCAATTCAACTTGAAGTTTACCTTCGTGCGTGCGTGCGCGTTGAGCAAAAATATCTAAAATTACCCCTGTACGGTCAACCACCTTACATTGGCAAATCCTTTCGAGATTACGTTCTTGAGCAGGGCTTAGAGTATGATTAAACAACACCACATCTGCACCACTTTCCTCAACGGCTTGGGCTATTTCTTCTGCTTTTCCTTCACCAACAAAAAACTTTGGATGAGGAGCTTTACGACTGCCCGTAACTATTTGTACTGGCTTTACCCCAGCAGATGTCACAAGTGACTCGAATTCTGCCAGATTATCAACGTCTTTTTCTTGAGAAAAAAAGACATGGACTAATACCGCTAGTTCACCGCCTTCATACCTATCAAACAAGGTGTAACCTCTTAGGCTAAACAATAATTGCAAAGGAAAAACATAGGTATAGTCTCCCTACCCATGCTTTCCTTGTCTTTTAGCGTACAAACTTACTCAGTTACTTCGCCATCTTGCGCTGCCGGAGCACCTGAATGGTAATTACCATTACCAGTACCAGTGCTGCCACCAGTACCGCTATGGTGGGAGACAGGGCGAGCAGGGACAACAGTAGAGATAGCGTGTTTATAAACCATCTGACTAACTGTGTTTTTTAATAAAATGACAAATTGGTCAAAAGATTCAATTTGCCCCTGCAATTTGATGCCATTAACGAGATAAATAGAGACCGGAACCCTTTCACGACGTAATGCGTTCAGGAACGGATCTTGCAAAGATTGCCCCTTAGCCATTCTATGTTTTCCTTATTTTGTTGTTTTTAAAAGAGAATCTTTAAGATTCCAAAATTAACTACTCAAAAATTGCGCTTAACGTTCTAATTGTACACAAACATCAGTCCTATGCACATACAACCTGCATAACTGTGTCAAGCGCTTGCTGAGGTTGTTCACTATCTAACCAGTGAATATTTTCCCAGCCTCTTAACCAGGTAATCTGGCGTTTTGCCAATTGGCGAGTTGCACAGACCCCCCGATAAATCATTTCATCATGGCTAATTTCGCCATCTAAGTATGACCACATTTGCCGGTACCCCACACAACGAATTGAAGGGAGATCGACATGTAAGTCACCTCGTTGATAAAGCGCTCGCACTTCATCTTCAAAGCCCGCGTTTATCATCTGATGAAAACGTTGTTCTATACGCTCATGTAAAATTTTACGATCTTGTGGCGCAATAGCAAACTGAAACACATTATAAGGCAATTCTTCACCGGCTGTTTGTGTCATTTCAGTCAAAGTTTGCCCCGAAATGAGATATACCTCTAAAGCACGGGATAATCTTTGTGGATCATTAGGGTGGATCCTTGCTGCCGCAACCGGGTCCACCTCAGCCAAACGACGGTGAATTTCATCCCACCCTTGTTTTTGTGCAATTTGTTCGATTTCTGAGCGGATAGCAGGATCTGCAGAAGGTAATGGTGAAAGCCCTTCCAACAATGCTTTGAAATACAGCATCGTACCGCCTACTAATAATGGGATTTTACCTTGTGCTGTAATTTCCCCCATTACATTTAATGCGTCACGGCGAAAGTCGGCAGCACTATACGGGAGAGCTGGATCGAGAATATCAATCAAACGGTGGGGAGCTTGGCTGAGTTCTTCTGCCGTTGGTTTTGCTGTACCAATATCCATTCCACGGTAAATTAATGCCGAATCGACACTAATTATTTCCACAGGCAGATGCTTGCGAAGTTCTATCGCTAAAGCGGTTTTACCTGAGGCCGTTGGACCCATTAAGAATATTGCATCAGGTTTTTTCTGAGTTACTAAATCACTCATTTGTTAGTGTAGCTACCACGGATTGTAAATTAATTAATTGTAATAATGTTGATGGAGGATTTCTCACCCACTGCGGACAAACCCGCTCAACATCAGCCAGCAACTGGACAGCCTGAGCTAAACTCCAGCTTTCATCTGGTTTCACCTGTGAAATCGCTTTAGCGAGCCATTGTGCGATATCTTCATCGGTTACGCTTTCTTTTGTCGATAAAAAACCGAGCAAGTCAGAAAAAAGCTGTGATAAATTTTGTGTTCTTAGTGGTAACGATACCGTATGAATTGTTACTTTTCCATGAAATATCGTGGCTTCGATACCAAATATTGTCAATTGTTCCTTGTACCGCTGTAAAACCTCTATTTCATCACTTTTAAGTGACAATTTTAGAGGGATTAACAATGGTTGAGGCTTTAAACCACCTTCCGCAGGTGACAATTGCGCAAGTTTCAATAAATAATTAGCTTCCGTTAAGGATAGCAGGATTAACCCTAATGAAGACTCAATTAATGCAAAGTTTTTTGCGTAAATTGTCAATACTTTGCCAAAAAGGTAGTCATCCGCATTTTTTGCTACAGATTGTGACGTAACTTGCGGGTTATCTATAGTTTGCCTTTCTGGAAATAGCGTTTTTTTATCTTCAGGGGCAACAGGGATCGACATTAAGCTTTGGTAAAGGCTACCTGCTTTTTTGTCGTAGGCCGGTGCGAGGTTTTTTGATTCTGTCTTTATGGCCCCTGAATATGTCGCTTTTGGCTGTGATAGCAAAGGCTCTGCAACTTGCTTTTCCCTGCTCTCCTTTTCGTACGACTCGTACGACGGTTTCAGTGGCTCCCGAGCGTCATGTTCAGTTTCAGCAAGCTTCGTTGAAGAAGATACAGAAGAAAAATAATTATCCCCTGCTGAGGTACGGTTTTCAAATTCTGCATTTGCAGGTTCAATACCAGGCAATTCACCAATTGATGCTGCTTCTAGTAGTACAGTACGAACAGCCTGATAAATAAAATCATGGACTAAGCGAGCCTGATGGAAACGCACTTCATGTTTTGCCGGATGCACATTAACATCAACCTGTTTCGGGTCAATGGTCAAATAAAGGACATAGGCAGGCTGCTGGTTTTCTTCTAAATGCCCTTCATAAGCTTGACGTATTGCATGATTAATCAGCCGGTCACGCATCATTCTACCGTTCACATAACAATATTGTGCTTCACTAACTGGCATATTCGATGGTGAAACCACCCAGCCTTTAATAGCAAGGTCACTATGTTCCCAAGATAAGCTCAATGCGCCTTGCATAAAAGCGGTACCACAGATGGTACCAAGCCGCCTTTCTTGTTGAGTTTCATCATGGGCAGCACGATATTGCTTCACCAATTTGCCATTGTGCGTCAGGTTAATAGCAACATCAGGGCGAGATAACGCAATACGACGAACAACTTCATCGATATGGCCAAATTCCGTTTTTTCTGTACGCATAAATTTGCGCCGTGCTGGCGTGTTATAGAATAAATCTAACACCTCAACGGTTGTGCCATTTGGGTGGGCCGCGGGCTTAACTAACACTTCCATATCCCGACCTTCAGCGTAAGACTGCCATGCTTCTGTTTGATCTGCTGGTTTTGATGTTAAGGTCAAACGTGAAACCGAGCTAATACTGGCAAGAGCCTCCCCTCTGAACCCCATACTCATAATCGCTTCAAGGTCATCTAACGTTGCGATTTTACTGGTTGCATGACGTGCTAAAGCGAGGATCAGCTCATCTTTGCTAATCCCACAGCCATTATCACGGATGCGGATCAGTTTCTCTCCCCCACGTTCAATATCGATATCAACCCGTGTAGCCCCAGCATCAAGGCTATTCTCAACAAGCTCTTTCACTACTGAGGCAGGCCTTTCAACCACTTCACCTGCGGCAATTTGGTTTGCGAGTTGAGGAGAGAGAATGTGTATTGCCATGACCCAAAACCCCTTAGCGTGGTGCCGCTTGTATTGGATTCGCAAGGAAATATTGGCGTAACCCTAAATGAATAGCTTCAGCAACTTTGTCTTGATATTCATTGGATTTCAACAATTGCTCTTCAGCTGTATTACTGATAAACCCTGTCTCAACTAAAATTGATGGAATGTCAGGAGAGCGAAGTACACCAAGGCTTGCATGTTCTGGTGTTTTTTTATGAATATTGCCAACTTTCCGTAGTTGTTCGATAACTTTAACCGCAACATCATAACCAACTCGTTGGGAATGACCAAATTGCAGGTCTAAAACCGCTTGGCTTAAGTAAGGATCAGCACCACTAAGCGCATCACCTGCCCCACCTAATAGTTCCGATTGTTTCTCACGTTGCTCTAACCAGCTACCTAATTCACTGTTTGCACGCCGGTTAGATAATACCCATACAGAAGCCCCACGAGCACGGCTATTCGGCGCAGAATCCGCATGTATAGACACTAACATGTTAGCGCTTTTTTTACGTGCAACCTCAGAGCGACCGCTGACTGAAATAAAGTAGTCGCCATCACGCGTCATTGCGGGCTTGAACATTGGGTCCGCCTCAAGGCGCTGATATAACTTGCGTGCAACACTGAGCGTAACATCTTTCTCTCTGTAACCATTTTTACCAATTGCCCCGGGGTCCTTTCCTCCGTGCCCTGCATCAATCGCAATTACAACTTGTTTAGAGCCTTTTGGCAGTTGCTTATTATTTACGGGAACAGGTGTTGCAACAGGGGCTGGCTTATTCATTTTTAATGGTTTATCCGACGCACTATTTGCCACTGGAGCCGCTGCACTACTCGTCCGATTTAGTGATGCTGAATTTGCTGAATTACCGGTATAAATGGTAAATATTAATTGGTATTGGCCAGAAACTTGCTTAAGTTGCACTTTAGTTTTTGCAGCCCGAGACAACTCCAAGACGACTCTTTTATGTTGATTATCTGACGGTTGGCTCGAGCGCACCAATTTAACTAAATCACCCGCGGGGACTTTAAGGGGGAGCCCAATGATCTCGCCCCGTTGTTTTAGATCAATAACAAGGCGCTCAGGTGAATGCAATGGAAAATACGAGTAATCAGGCTTACCATCGGTAAAGCTTAGGGTCACTTCTGCCTGTGATGGGCTATTACTGACTTGAATATTAGACAACGTCGCTGCCTGTGCTTTCGCAACAAACAACCACACTATCGATAACATAAACAGGAAGAAAACAGTAAAAAAACCCTTTTTTGTTATTTTATGTATTGATGCATTCAACATGAGCAATAGCTTCCTTAAAGTAGGGATAATGCTTCTAACAACGACTCCCCATTTGCAGACAAAGCAATAAAGTGAGCCTGACGCCCTTCACCTTGATAGGTTAGATGGAGCTCAAGATCCGCTTCAGGCAAAAAACCTTTACCTTGCTGCGGCCATTCAACCAAACAGATCGAATTTTCAGAAAAATAATCACGGATCCCCATGAATTCAAGTTCTTCGGGATCGGCTAAGCGATAAAGGTCAAAGTGAAAAACCTGACGACCCGCTAATTCATATGGCTCAACCAATGTATAAGTTGGGCTTTTTACATGACCTTGATGACCAAGAGCCTGCAAGAAACCACGGCTGAAGGTTGTTTTCCCTGCCCCAAGATCTCCAAACAAGTGGATCACGGTATTTTGCTGGCAAGCTTTAGCGATAGTGCAACCTAGCGCAACAGTTTGCTCTTCGTTGGCAAGTTGTATTGTACGTTCTTTCATATTGTTCTTTGATTACGTCATTAGTGAACTATCTAGCCTGTTTAGGCCTAAGATCTTTTGCATTATTGTTCATCGCGCAATAATGGATAACAGATATAACAATTAATATCATTATTACTGCTTATCTTAACCCAAGCCGGGCCATTTTTCTTAATTAACATGACTTGAATGATGAGATCAGAAATATCCTATAATAGTTCTAAATTATTGAGGCATTTTTTTCCTGTATTTTGATGAAAAACACAGGACATGATAGAGTGCCTGCCGTTTTAACCTTTACCATAATAGGATCTATGGCGACATACCTCGATCTCAATCTTCTGGCCCAGAATATCAAACAATGGGGCATTGAAGCGGGCTTCCAACAGGTGGGGATCTGCGATACAGATCTATCTGAAGAAGAACCCAAGCTGCAAGCATGGTTAGACAAACAATACCATGGAGAAATGGAATGGATGAACCGCCACGGTATGATGCGTGCTAGACCTCATGAATTACACCCCGGCACATTACGCGTCATCAGTGTACGCATGAACTACCTTCCAGCCAAAGCCGCATTTGCCAGTACACTGAATAACCCAGAGCTAGGCTATATTAGCCGTTATGCTCTTGGCCGTGACTATCATAAGCTATTGAAAAAACGTTTAAAAGTACTTTCTGACCGTATTTTAGCCTATTGTCGCGAATTTGATGGGATGATGCTAGCAAATGGTATCCATGTTGACGACCTTAACTTTAGGCCTTTTGTCGATTCAGCACCTATCTTAGAGCGTCCCCTTGCCGTTAAAGCAGGCTTAGGCTGGACAGGGAAACATTCTCTCGTATTAAATCGTGAGGCAGGGTCTTGGTTTTTTCTAGGCGAGTTATTGATTAACTTACCAGTGCCTATTGATCAACCTATCGAAGAGGGTTGCGGGCGCTGTGTGGCTTGTATGACGACCTGCCCCACTGGCGCGATTGTCGAACCTTATACCGTAGATGCAAGGCGTTGCATTTCTTACCTTACTATCGAGTTAGATAGCGCTATTCCTGAAGAATTTAGGCCATTAATGGGAAATCGCATCTATGGTTGTGATGACTGCCAATTGATTTGCCCATGGAACCGTTTTTCACAGCTTACCGATGAAGAAGATTTCAGCCCGAGACGAGCGTTGCACACCCCTGAACTTCTTGAGCTTTTTTCATGGACAGAAGATAAATTTTTAACGTTGACAGAAGGATCGGCGATCCGCAGAATTGGTTATATCAAATGGTTACGCAATATTAGCGTAGCATTAGGTAATGCCCCCTACCAAGATAACATTGTACTTGCCTTACAAAACCGTTTAGGGATCAACGGGATGCTGGATGAACACTTCCACTGGGCAATCCAACAGCAGCTCAATCGACGCAACGAAAATCAAGTAACAATTCAAACTTCACAACAAAAGCGTCTTGTACGCGCCATTACTAAAGGTTTGCCTAGAGACGCCTAAAAAAAGCGCGGCTATATATTCAAAAAAAAGAATTGTCAAACAGATGTGAATAAAATAAAAAAAGGCTTAGCTACCAATAGGTAAAGAATTTGCAAGTCGTGCTCAACACATTTTAGAAAAATATATCCCACCACTAAAAATCAATGGGTTACAAAAGAGTAATTAACAAGTCATATCTTGATAATGTAAACAAAAACAACCTATCATTCTGTGGATAACTCTGTGCAATAAGTTATTTCAAACGACAATAATCGTCCATTAAGATTGGCGAGGCTGTGGATAACTTTTCAATGAGGTAATAAGAGAAAAAAACTGATTTTACGTTGATTAATCGATATAAAGTGACTAAAAGACCAAGTTACCATGAAAAAAGAGTAAAACCCGGTAAAAAATAATTTTTTGTCTAATAAGCTAACCTAACCACTTTTAAATAAAACACCAAATAGAACACCCTATTAGCAAGGGGTGGCTATTCTATGGCGACCGGATGATGAATGCAAGTAAAAATCGGAATAAGATCTGGAAAAGATCGTTTAAGCCGCGTCGATCCTAGCTTGTAGAAATTATATGTACCAAAAAGCAGTCGATCGTCAGAATTTATAACGATACGTGATTTCACTTAGATTTAAGTGTGAGTAAATAATACGAAAGAGTAATAAGAGAAAATAATACGATAAGAAAATATTGGAGCGGGAAACGAGACTCGAACTCGCGACCCCGACCTTGGCAAGGTCGTGCTCTACCAACTGAGCTATTCCCGCATTTGGTGGGTATTGCTATCACTAAAACACTAAGAAAGTTTGGAGCGGGAAACGAGACTCGAACTCGCGACCCCGACCTTGGCAAGGTCGTGCTCTACCAACTGAGCTATTCCCGCATCACGAAAATAGTGCTTTAGCTAAAACACCAAGAAAATTTGGAGCGGGAAACGAGACTCGAACTCGCGACCCCGACCTTGGCAAGGTCGTGCTCTACCAACTGAGCTATTCCCGCATCACCATTTCTAGGTATTCCACGTGCCGACTTAACTACAAAAACTTCATCGGTACGGGGAGCGCATTATACGAAAAATTCAGATTCTAGCAAGCCCCTAGACCCAAATTTTTAATTTTTTTATTCGTTTGCCGACAAAATAGTCACAATGGTGATTTTATCAACAAACGTTGTAAAAATCTGATTTCAATACATTAACATTGGTAACTTACTCAACAATAATACTTATACCAGCCTATTGACCGCAGATTTATAAACCTTTTCATCCTTTAATAAATGTCTCTCGATAATAAGCTAGCTCAGCGACTGATTCACGAATATCATCAAGGGCTTGGTGAGTATTTTTCTTAGTGAAACCCGCTAAAATCTCAGGTTTCCAACGGCGAGCAAGCTCTTTTAGCGTACTAACGTCAAGGTAACGATAGTGAAAATAGCGTTCTAATTCAGGCATATAGTTGAACAGAAAACGCCTATCTTGCCCAACACTATTACCACAAATTGGGGATGCCCCCTGAGGAACCCATTTTTCTAAAAACTCAATAGTGGCTAACTCCGCTTCACGCTCACTCACTGTACTTTTACGTACGCGCTCAACTAACCCACTGTTGGTGTGAGTATTCACGTTCCATTCATCCATTAACGCAAGTTGCTCATCAGTCTGATGTACTGCAATTACGGGGCCTTCTGCTAAAATATTAAGATGACTATCTGTTACAATAGTGGCAATTTCAATAATGCGATCACGAACGGGGTCGAGACCAGTCATTTCTAAATCGATCCAAATTAAATTATTCTCATTCTTTTGCATGATATACCCTAACTGCATTCTATGAAGTTAAGGTATGATAGCACTGTTCATGCCTTAAGTGACAGGTATTGCCTTAGCAAGCTCTACTAACAACTTACTGTATAATTGATATTCTAAACGACTACCAATAGCGAAGAGAGGACAGGTGGCTAAACAGAAACTTTCCAAAGGCCAACAGCGCCGCGTTCAGGAAAATCATCAAAAAAGGCTTAAAAAGCAAAAAACAGTTGAGATTGATGATAGCCAATTAGGCGAAGCGCAAGAAGGCCTAGTCATCAGCCGGTTTGGGCAACATGCAGATATTGAGGCTCTCGACGGCACAATACAACGCTGCAACTTGCGTAGGACCATTTCATCTCTGGTGACTGGGGACAAAGTGGTATGGCGCCCTGCCTTAAACACACAAAGTGACATTAAAGTTAATGGTATCGTTGAAGCTGTGCATGACCGCCACTCAGTATTAACTCGTCCAGATTATTATGATGGTTTAAAGCCAATCGCTGCAAATATTGACCAAATCGTGGTGGTTTCAGCGATTTTACCTGAACTGTCTCTCAATATTATCGATCGCTATCTTGTGGCTTGTGAAACCATCGGAATTCAACCCATTATCGTGTTAAACAAAGTCGATTTACTCGATACAGAGAATCGCGAATGGGTAAGCGATTTAATGACTATTTATCGTGATATTGGCTACCAAGTTCTCGAGGTCTCTAGCCATACTAATGAAGGAATGGAAGCACTTACTAACATACTAGCAGGTAAAATGTCGGTATTTGTAGGGCAATCCGGTGTCGGTAAATCTAGTTTACTAAATACGTTACTTCCGCATAATGAAGAGGCGATTCTCGTTAATGACGTTTCAGACAACTCTGGGTTAGGCCAGCACACAACGACAACAGCGCGTTTGTATCATTTTCCGCTAGGTGGTGATGTGATTGACTCCCCCGGAGTTCGTGAATTTGGTTTGTGGCATTTAACCACGGAACAAGTGACGAAAGGATTTGTCGAATTTAAAGAATACCTTGGTGGTTGTAAATTCCGTGATTGCAAACATTTGGATGATCCTGGTTGCTTGCTGCGTGAAGCCGTAGATACAGGGAAAATTGCCGAATCACGCTTTGAAAACTACCATCGCATCTTAGAGAGTATGGAACAGGTCAAACCCCGCGGTAACTTTACAGCGAAAGACAAGTGAAGTTAGTGAGCGCTTACAATCTTGTTGTTTACGGCTCTAAATAGTTCTAAGTAGTGTTCGGCAGTAAAATTGGGTAACCCCAAAGACATGTATTTCCCTGTCACTTAGGTACCCCCTACTACCGTTTGAAATATGGCGAGTAAACTGTGTACAATAGCCGCCCTTTTGCTAACATACCTTTAAAAACCAGAGGTTAACGTGCTAGATAAATTTAAAATTCGCTTGCAATATATGCTTCCAAAACAATGCCTTACTGAATTCGCAGGCTGGTTTGCGAGCCGAAATGCAGGGTTTCTGACACAATGGGCAATTAAGCTGTTTGTAAAAGCCTATAAAGTGGATATGAATGAAGCCCAAAAAAGTGAATTGACCGCTTATTCTACCTTTAATGAGTTTTTTATCCGTCTGCTAAAAGAAGATGCACGCCCAATCGTTGAAAAAGATAATCAACTTGCCCAGCCCGCAGACGGTGCGGTGAGTCAACTTGGTTCAATTAATGATGGCATTATTTTTCAAGCAAAAGGCCACAATTACACCGTTGAAGCATTACTCGCTGGGCAATATCAATTAGCTGAGCATTTCCGCGGTGGCCAATTTATTACGACTTATCTATCGCCAAGTGATTACCATCGTGTCCACATGCCATGTGATGGTTTGCTCAAAGAAATGATTTATGTCCCTGGTGACCTATTTTCTGTGAACCCACTGACGGCACAAAACGTCCCGAATCTGTTTGCGCGTAATGAGCGCTTGATTTGCGTTTTTGACACTCCAGTTGGTTTAATGGTGCAAATTCTTGTTGGTGCAACCATCGTAGGTAGTATAGATACAGTCTGGAGCGGCTGTGTGAATGCGACTCGTGAAGGTGTAATCAAGCGTTGGGTTTACCCTGAATTAGGTTCTGAAGGTGCTATTTTCCTGAGAAAAGGCGAAGAAATGGGGCTTTTTAAACTTGGTTCAACGGTGGTTAACTTATTTGAAGCCAATAAAATCAGTTTTAACCCATCGCTGATCCCTGGTTATGCTACACGTATGGGTGAATTACTCGCTGAAACTGTAGCAGATCAACCAGCAGAAGAACCAACTGAAGTTAAGTAAATCACTCATTCCTTAAAGGAGCTCCTTACTGTGCGTTTGATTATCAGTTTTTTTGTTAGTCTGTTAATCGTTTTTTCTTCCGTTGCGGCGCCTACGGCGGCGCAGGATGAAGCACAGATTAAGCAGGAGCTCAAACAACTTGATTCGAGTAAAAACCCCAAAGATGCAGAAATAGCTCAAGCGTTACAAGGCGCACTCAATTGGATAAACGAAACTCGTGATTCTGAAGCTAAAGCAAAATCTTATCAAAAAGCTATTGATGATTTCCCTAATATTATTAAGGAGCTAAGACAAAAGCTACTTAACGAAAGTGATCAACCTGCCCCTATCCCAGTTGGGATTAGTTTAGGGGAATTAGACCAGCGTATTATTCAACTCAGTAGCCAATTACTGGACCAAAGCCGTCTAACCCAACAGGAGCAAGATAAAGGCCGAGAGATCAGTGAGTCATTAAATGTACTGCCACAACAACTTTCTGAAGCAAGGCGTATACTCACTGAAGCAACATCACGCTTTCAATCCCTTAGTACTCCATCAACGCCTTTGGCTGAAGCCCAGTATACCTTAGCTCAAGCGGAAGTAAGTGCTCGCAAATCAGCCGTTAATGAATTAGAAATGGCGCAGTTGTCCGCCAATAATCGCCAAGAAATTTCACGTATTACTTTAGAGTTATATAAAAAACGTTATCAACGCATGGAGCTTGAGCTTCAAAAATTACGTGACTTTCAAAATACTCAACGCCAACAAAAAGCCATTTTAGCTTTAGAACATACAGAAATGTTGGCTGAACAAGGTGAATTAACGCCCTTTTTGAAAGAACAGCTTGATGTCAACCGTAAAATGTCACAAGAATTAACGGCTCAAGCTCAACGTATGAGTGCGATTACCACCAGCCAATCGGAAATCTCTACCAGTATTCGCGATGCTCGCCAAGCATTAACAACCATTCGCGAGCAAGCTCAATGGATCAGTAGTTCGAGTACTCTAGGGGAAGCATTGAGGACACAGCTTTCTCGTTTGCCAGATATCCCTAAAAGCCAGCAACTTGACCGTGAAATGGCTGATTTACGAGTCCAACGCTTAAATTACGAAGATAGCCTTGATAGACTAACTAAAATTGATACCCGCGAACAAGAAACGGCTAATGAGCTAAATGCAGCCCAAATTCAGGTTTATCAATCTTTAATCAAAACACGTCGGGAGCTATTAACCTCGTTGATTTCAGGCCTTGACGCTGAAATGTTAGAACTGACAAAGTTAAATGTTGCGACAGGGCAATTAACAGATGCATTAAAAGAAGTAAAAGATGCGTCTAACCGCTACCTATTTTGGGTAGCTGATGTCCCGCCAATTAGCATCAGTTATCCCGTATTGCTAGTCACAGATATTACCCAGTTACTGTCACTTGATACCTTGTCCCAGCTTGCTGGCGCACTCAGTGTTATGGTGACAACCCAAGATACTTTTTTATATCTTTTAGGTTCAATAGCACTGGTCATTTTTAGCATCAGTACTCGCAAACATTACCAAGCATTCCTTGATCGCTCCAGTTTACGTATCGGTAAAGTGACGCAAGACCGCTTCTATTTAACCATCCGTACTATTTTCTGGTCTATTATTGTGGCACTGCCATTACCAATGATGTGGTCCGCTATAGGTTATGGGTTACAAAGTGCATGGCAGTATCCGATGGCCGTTGCCATTGGTTTTGGCGTGAGTGCAACCACACCACTTTTATGGCTGTTTATGATCAGTGAGACCTTCTCTCGCCCAACGGGGTTATTTATTTCCCACTTTGGTTGGGACAAAGACGCTGTCAAACGAGCGATGCGTTATTACCGTATGGCTATTTTTGTTATCGTCCCTCTCGTTATGGCCATTATTACCTTTGAACATTATAGTGATAGGGAATTTGCGGCAAGTATTGGCCGTTTCTGCTTCATCTTTTTGTGTATCGCATTAAGCCTAATTACTAATAACCTACGTCGCTCACAAATTCCGCTGTATATAGATAGACATGGGTCTGGGGAAAATATTGTTAATAAAGCACTATGGTGGATGATATTACTCGCCCCCATCATTGCCGCATTTTTCTCTATTTTAGGCTATTTTTCAACATCACAAGCCCTACTCGCCCGCTTAGAAACCTCCGTGGCAATTTGGTTTGTGATCCTCATTATATATCACACCATTCGTCGATGGATGTCGATGCAACGCCGTAAGCTTGCGTTTGAGCGTGCTAAGCAGCGCCGTGCAGAGATTTTGGCACAACGAGCCAAAGGTGAAGATGACAACCAACAAGCAAGTGCCAGTAGCGAAGGGAATATTGATATCGAAGAACAGGTCATTGACCTTGATACTATCAGTACCCAATCTGTTGGGCTGGTACGCTCAATTTTAACCATGATAGCCTTGGTATCACTTATTTGGCTGTGGTCAGAATTACACACTGCATTTTCTTTCTTAGAAAATATTCGCTTATGGGATGTGACTTCCACAGTAAATGGTGTTGATACTATTCAGCCTATCACGATGGGTTCTATCTTTATTGCCATTTTAACGATTATTGTAACGGCTCAATTAGTTCGTAACCTTCCAGCTTTATTGGAACTTGCAGTATTACAGCATTTAGATTTAACGCCAGGTACTGGCTACGCTATCAGTACACTAACCAAGTATGGTATCACCCTTATTGGTACCATTGTCGGCTTCTCTATGTTAGGGATTGACTGGTCAAAACTTCAATGGTTAATCGCGGCAATGGGGGTTGGGCTTGGCTTCGGTTTACAAGAAATTTTTGCCAATATTATTTCTGGTTTGATGATTTTATTTGAAAAACCAATTCGTATCGGGGACACCGTGACTATTCGTAACTTAACGGGTAGCATCACCAAAATCAATACCCGGGCAACGACCCTAACAGATTGGGATAGAAAAGAAATTATTGTGCCGAACAAGGCTTTTATTACCGAGCAATTTATTAACTGGTCACTTTCTGACACTATCACCCGTATCGTTATGACCATCCCCGCACCATCAGATGCCAACAGTGAGTTAGTGACTAACACTATTTTACGTGCAGCGAATCGCTCTACGATGATCTTAGATAACCCAGCGCCAGAAGTGTATTTGGTTGATTTACAGCAAGGGATTCAAATATTTGAGTTACGTGTCTATGCAGCTGAGATGGGGCACCGCTTACCGGCTCGTCATGAGATCCACCAAAATATTTTAGTTTCCTTTGCTGAACAAGGGATTACCTTACCATTCCCACCATTCCAAGCGAGGGTCGATGTGCGCGATAACTCACTGCAGAGTGCAACTAACAACCTCTCTGGGCGTAATCCTGCTCGTAAGTCTGGGGAGTTGTAAACCGATTATGTCGCTAGAGCCACAGCATCAAGATGAGCTAATTAAGCTGAGGATTGCCCAACTTGAACGAGTTGGGTCAATTTTATTCTTTTTGATCCCATTAATTATCTTATTAATCGTTGGTAAAAGTTTCGCATTTAATACACTCTACCTATGGCAAACTTATTGCTTAGTCTACATTGTGATATTTCGCATGATGACGGCGACGCTTTCTTCTAAAGAGGTACAGCTGAGTATCCGACGGGGGTGGGGTTATAACCGCTTTTATCGGTTGAGTTGGAGCTACCTGATATTGTCACTACTTATAATGGCAGGGGCCAGAATTATCTCCGGCCCATCAAACTAACAATCAACTGGCTTTTTTCCCGTAGGATTTAATATAACTTTCAGCCAGTTTCTGCGCTTGTTGTAAGTCTGCGCTCTCTAATTGCTCTTCAATTTTACTTTGCAAACGGCGGCTCTCCGCATTGCCACTATAAACTGCGGTAGATAACCATGCATAAGCTTGCTGTAAGTTTTTCTTAACACCACGCCCTTCTGAATACATCACCCCTAAACGGTCTTGGGATTTGGCATCTTTTTGTTTGGCGGCTTTTCTAAACCAAAAGACAGCTTTTTCATCATCTAAATCAACACCACTGCCAATCGAATACATCTGAGCAATATGGAATTGGGCAATAACATTACCGCCTTGAGCGGCTTTTCTAAACCAAAAAGCGGCCTTTTCTAAATTTTGCGGGACGCCCAAGCCTTGAGCATACATCATTGCCATATTGGTTTCAGCGCGGGTATCACCATTTTCCGCAGCTTGCTCATACCATAACATCGCTTTATCATAGTCACGACGAACACCAAAACCATTCACAAACATGGTGCCAAGCCTAAACTGTGCGTCAGAATTCCCTTGGTTCCCAGCCCGAACAAACCAATCCGCTGCGGCTTTCGAGTCTTGAGAAACCCCGTTACCTTTAAAATAACGTTCTCCAAGTTGGAATTGAGCTTCAGGGTCACCTTTTTGCGCTAATTGTTTAATCTGCTCTATCGTGGGTTCTTGCTCTGTGGTTGCAGCAGTAGGAGCTGCACTCGGTGTTGCAATTAATACTGAGCTATAAAAAACAGAACTCACCAACAATGCTAACGCAATTTTTTTCATCCTAAGAAACCCTCAACAGTGCTATATCCATTAATATCGACCCAAACACCTAGACCCCTAGTGTAAATTTTCTCTTTGTGAGAAAAAATAGGAAAAATGACCTAATTGACTTAAAAAGCACGTTTCGCCGAATTTCAGTCCCAACTGGCTAGCTTTCTAAATTAAGTATAAATAAGTTGGGTAAATACCATACTTACCCAACTTATTACTGAAGGGCTTACCTCAACACTATACGTTACTTAAGTATTTGTTTCTTAAATAACGAGCAACAGCATCATCACTATTTGAACCGATCACTTCCATCGTCGGTAACGCATCCTTCAGTAACTGGTGGGCATTTTGCATAATACAACCCTTTCCAGCCATGGTAAGCATCTCTTTGTCATTCATGCCATCACCAAATGCGATACAATCATTTGTAGCATAGCCATGTAACCCAGCAACTTGCTTCAAGGCCTCACCTTTAGAAACCGCCCCAGCCATAACTTCAAGACAGCTACGCAAAGAAAATGTGACATTCACTTTATCTTTCCAGCGATCCTGAATTCGCTGCTGCAAATCCACTAATAGATCATGATCTTCACTGGTGTAATAAACTTTGCAAACTTCTGAGGTTTTAAAGTTATGTCGATCAAACAGTTGATAATTAAACACCGATTCTTTGAAAAACTCTTTTTGCTCTGGGCTTTCTCGGTTAATAAACCAATCATCACCATGATAATAGTTAGTGACGAGCTCTGGGTTATCAAATTCCATTAGGCAAAGCTCATGGGCGATTTGGGCATCAACATTGTGCTCAAAAATCAAGTCACCCTGTGTGTTATGAATACGAGCACCATTTGAAGTGATCATATAAGCATCGATGCCTAAGCCATCGCGGATTTGTGCAACGTCCACGTGATGGCGCCCAGTAGCAAACACAAAATGAATATCTTGTGTTTCAACTAACTGTTTTAATGTGTCTTTGGTATAAGACGTTAAGTCATGATTGGGAGATAGTAATGTCCCATCTAAATCGGAGGCAACTACTGGATATTTCATATTCAAACCCTAACTAATACTGCTCAAAAAAATCACAGATAGCGTTGAGTGCCATAGCTCTTAACGCATCCACTTCAAATAGGATTTCATGGTGTGCCCCTTCAATGACGAGAGGTAATTTTTCTTCTCTTCCTATTTGCGCTTTTTGCCGACTTTGGCAAAAAGCTTGTAGCTCTTTATTGCTGACCACTTTTTCTTCGCTGGCTTCCAACACCATCAGTGGTACATCAATGTCCCCCGCTTTCGCAATTAGCTCATCGCCCATCGCAAAACTCTCACGCAACCAGTGGTATGTTGGCCCACCTAAACGTAATTCGGGGTAATCCGCATAGTAACGCAAATAACGCCGATAACGCTCTGAGCTGTGTGTTAATACATTGATTAAATAAGGTAAAGGCTGCCACTTACCTGTTGATGCCGCATAATCATTACGCACACTCTCACGCGATTCTGCCCTATCAACAATAAAACTCGCCATCCAACGAGGCATTGGCAGATTGATACCAATCATCGGTGCGCACAGAGTCGCAGCATCAAAGGTGAGGCTATCGCGCAATAAATACCCTGCAAGAATTGCGCTCCCCATAGAATGCGCCAATGCGTAACATTTTGGGTAATGGCGATACTTAACCTCTAATTCGATAAATTTTTCAAAATCATCAATATAGTCAGTGAACTTTTCAACATGCCCTTTTTGAGGGTCTGTCAGCATACGGCCTGAACGCCCTTGACCACGATGATCTATAATAAATACGTCATAGCCTAAATGATAAAAATCATATGCTACTTCAGGATACTTCACATAACTTTCACTTCGACCAGGTGAAATGACGACCGCTTTATGGTGGGTAGGATGAATAAACCGGACATAATGAATAGGGATATCATCAACACCAAGGAAATTAAATTCTTCACGGTGCTGCCAGAAATCTAAAAGGGGGCCATTGGTAAAGGCAGAAAATTGAGTTTCTCGATTCAGCCAGCTTTCTTTTAGGCTTTCAGGCGTCATCCGGTAGTTTCCTTATTTATTCATTCATAACCTTCAAGATGGTCTCGGATAAGCGTCATAAATGCATCCCCAAAACGTTCAAGCTTACGCTCACCAACGCCATTAATTAACAGTAACTCAACCGAAGAGGTTGGTGTATGTTCGGCCATTTCGATAAGTGTCGCATCATTAAATACCACAAATGGTGGGATATTTTCTTCATCTGCTATCGATTTACGTAATTTACGCAATTTCGCAAATAGCTTCTTATCATAATTACCATGATAAATTTTGTTTTGTTGATTACGGCTTTTTGCCACTAAAACACGAGGAACTGCGAGTTGTAATGCACTTTCACCTCGCAATATTGGCCTAGCGGCTTCGGTGAGTTGCAGTGCAGAAAAGTGTGTAATGTTCTGAGTGATCATGCCTAAATGTACCAATTGGCGGATCACACTAACCCAATGCTCATTACTGTGTTCTTTACCGATACCATAAACAGGCAGCTTGTCGTGCCCTAAATCCCGTATCCGTTGATTATTCGCACCACGCAACACCTCAACAATATAGCCGATACCAAAGCGTTGACCAACACGATAAATACAAGAAAGCGCTTTTTGTGCATCAATTAACCCATCATACTGTTTCGGTGGGTCTAAACAAATATCACAATTACCACAAGGCTGCTGTCGATTTTCGCCGAAGTAGTTCAGTAAGACTAAGCGACGACAGGTCTGAGCCTCCGCAAAAGCGGCTATCGCATTCAGTTTATGCCGCTCGATATCCTGCTGCATACCTGCGGGTTTTTCTTCAAGGCAACGACGCAGCCATGCCATATCTGCTGGGTCATAAAATAGAATTGCTTCGGCTTCAACGCCATCACGCCCCGCACGACCCGTTTCCTGATAATATGCTTCAATATTACGAGGAATATCAAAGTGAGCAACAAACCGTACATTGGATTTGTTGATGCCCATTCCAAAAGCCACTGTTGCAACCACAACTTGTAAGTTATCTTTTAAAAAGGCGTCTTGTACCCACTCTCGTTGTGAAGCCTCTAGCCCCGCATGGTAAGCTGCAACACTCAAGCCTCGTTTTTGCAGGCGCTCGGTGGTTTCCTCAACTTTATTACGGCTATTACAATAAACGATCCCCGCCTTCCCTTTTTGGCTTTTAATAAAAAACCAAAGTTGATCCAAAGGCTTATATTTCTCTACTAGGGTATAACGAATATTTGGTCTATCAAAACTGCTCACATGAACCAAAGGATCACGCAGCTCTAATAAGCGAATAATATCTGCTCGAGTTGTTTCATCTGCGGTGGCCGTTAATGCCATAACGGGGATATCAGGCAAAGATTGCCTTAACTGACCTAATGAACGATATTCAGGGCGAAAATCATGCCCCCATTGTGAAATGCAGTGCGCTTCATCAACCGCCAGCAAACTGATATTCCAATTCGATAATTGGCTCAGAAAATAATCAGTCAGTAACCGCTCAGGGGCAACATATAATAATTTAATGTCACCACGGCTACATAATTCCATGATTTGGCGCTGTTCTTGGGAGGTTTGCGATGAATTTAGACAAGCCGCACTGACACCGTGTAACCGCAATTGGTCTACTTGGTCTTTCATCAGTGAAATAAGAGGAGAGACCACCAAGGTAACCCCTTCTTTTACTAAAGCAGGCACTTGGTAACATAAGGACTTGCCGCCCCCTGTTGGCATTAACACTAAGCAATCACGATTATCAAGGATAGCCCCAATAACTGCATCTTGCCCAGAGCGAAATGACTGGTAACCAAATGTACTGTTAAGCACATTTTCAGCCAGCGAAAGTTGGTTAATGACACAAGCAGTTGACACAAACTTCCTCAATCTATAAAACAAGTCGCTGCCCAGTTGAGCAGCGAATTTGTTGATTCATCAAAAGATATTTAGCTCTAACTAACAAAATCAGGTTGAGCTAACCTTAGATTACAACATGTCGTTTAACATAACACCGATACCAAATCGAGTTTGGCGATAGTTGTAGTCTATCATTGACTCGCCATATCCGCTAAACAACTGAGTATAAATTCGCACATGTTTACTAATTGGATAGCTCCAACCTAATTCAGCACCGCCATAACCGGTGTTCCAGTTATAACGACCCGTGGTTGTAAACACACTGTCACCCAGCGCATAACCGACTTTCAGGCGGTAATATCCCATATATTTTGTGATATCTGAGTTATCATCGCTACCTTCGCTTTCATGAATACGGTACCAAGGTTTTAGGTCAACTTGCCAATTGCCATTTTGTGCCATCATCCTTGCATATACCCGATTCCAGCTACGTGAGGTTGGGTCGGAACGACCATTTGATTCATGGTTAAAACCAGTTTCAATTTCACGCAAAGTCCAGCCACCCAGTTGATAATCGGTTAGCCAGCCGACAAAAACCTGCGGCTCATAATTGGTTTCACGAAAAGGAGAAGATTCTTTTTTATTGCTCAGTTGCCACCAAGAACGTTGTGTATACGAGACCGCGAGAATGGAATCATCCCCTGCAATCCCCTCCCATAAAGGAAAGGCTAAACTTAATTGAAATTTAACTTCATCTTTTAATGCATCATCCCCCCAGTTGTAGCTCGAAATCGCATTTTTATTTATCGAGGAAGTATAGGTGTAAATGATGTAATTTGATTCATACGGATACAACACAAAAGGGTTATCATAATTTTGTAATAACCCTGAAATAATGCTCCCTCTGATTGGTGTGTTGCTCGTTATATCCTGATTTGACTGGGAATTAATTTCAGTCGCAGATAGAGAAGCAGACCAAAAACAGAGCACGGCACTCAATAACACTGCTAAAGCACGCATTAGTCATTCCTATTTTCAACATCGTCAAAAAAAAGTTTGTCCTATTTTACACATAAAACCCACAGACTGTTGAAAGATTATTCATACGTTTGTTAGAGACATAATTTATACATAATGTTAACTTATCATTTACATTTTATTCAAAGGATGAACATGATGAATGACCGTATCTATACCTTAGAAGAAGCCAGTGAGCTAATGAGCCATGCATTTATCTACAAAATGCCTTTTAACCAATTACTCGGCATTAAACTGGCCAATATGAATGATGATTTTGTTCAGCTAACAATTGAAAACCGCCAACAACTCATTGGCAACTTCACTCAAAATATTCTACATGGTGGTGTGATTGCCTCTATTTTAGATGTTGCTGGCGGAATGGTGTGTATTAACCGCATATTGCAGCGCATTGACCCGCTATCACATACAGAAATTGTGGATAAAATGTCGCGAATGGGCACAATTGATCTACGCGTGGATTATTTACGTCCTGGACGTGGTGAAGTATTTACCGCGAGTGCCAGTTTATTAAGAGACGGCAATAAAATAGCCGTCACCCGTTGTGAATTACATAATGAAAATAACCAACATATTGCGACCGCGACCGCTACTTATCTCGTTGGTTGAGTTAGTGTTGTAAATAATTAGTCACTTAGTAAACTATTAACTTGTAAAAAAACCTGAGCAATGTCACATTAGTGGCATCAAAAATCGAGCCGCACAAAAAACGGCTCGGTATCTCTGTATAAATTTCTTTTAGTTTTTAATTCAATTTCAGAGCCAACAATGAGCCAGCAAAATACTACCAAAGGCGTATTATGTGCCTTAGGCGCCTATTTTATTTGGGGTGTCGCACCTATTTATTTTAAAAGTATCCAAGAAGTGCCCGCAGAAGAAATCCTGACTCATCGTATTATCTGGTCATTTTTCTTTATGATTTTGTTATTAACCGTTTCACGACATTGGAATTATGTCCGTCAAGTACTCAAGCAACCCAAGAAAATATTACTTCTCGGCGTGACAGCGACAACAATTGCTTGCAACTGGTTAATTTATATTTGGTCTGTTAATAATGGTTATATGTTACAAGCAAGCTTAGGCTACTTTATCAACCCATTAGTTAACGTATTGTTTGGTATGTTATTTTTACAAGAGCGCTTCCGTCCTATGCAATGGTTTGCCGTCGCGCTTGCCTTAACTGGGGTATTAATCCAACTTTGGCAATTCGGTTCAGTCCCCGTTATCGGCTTAAGTCTAGCTGTAACATTTGCAACGTATGGTTTATTACGTAAAAAACTTGGCGTAGATGCTCAAACAGGGATGACATTCGAGACATTATGGCTACTACCTGTTGGCGTTATTTTCTTATTATTTTTTGCAGATAGCCCTACCAGTAACATGGCTGTCAATGATTGGCACTTGAATATTCTATTGATTGCCGCGGGTGTTATTACGACGGTGCCATTATTATTATTCACAGAGGCAGCAAACCATTTACGGTTATCCACCCTTGGGTTTTTCCAATATATGGGGCCAAGTATTATGTTCTTGCTGGCGGTCTTTGTGTATGGCGAAGTCATGACCACTGAATTATTAGTAACTTTTGGCTTTATCTGGATTGCATTAGTTTTGTTTACATTAGATGCTTTATATACTCAACAAAAGCTGAGGAAGAAATAAATTATCGCAATTTATATAAAGCTGCATAGTGGATAAACAGTGCCAATTTCAAACACCGACTTTGTTTTTAATATAAAAAGAAAGTCGGTGTTTCATTATATGGAACAAAAATAATTAATTTAATTAATGCAATGATGATAAAAAAGAATATTAATTTTTTATTATGAATAATACTTAGAGTTAATCAAAACCAGATAGATTAATTCTCACACTCCATAAAGAAATCAAAAATAATCATATAAATCAATTAATTACAACAATCTCATTTGGCTTGATTTTATTCTAAAAATAGCTATCATTTAACCTATCTTAAATTCTCATCAATTAACTGACTCTTCTATAAACAACTTATTGATATAAAAGTAATTCTATATTTTTTTCAATTAATGATTGCTTAATAGGAACTTGGTAATTATATTGTACGCCGCTTGTATTCACCCCAGCGGATGGTGATGGTCCGATTCATCACTGACGTTTCATTAAAGTGCGCACGATGACATTTAATTAAAATGTCCTGGTGCGAGGTTTTCTGAAATTGAATATGACGCGTAAGTATTAAATAAAAACAGTGTAGTACTATAGCCAATGTTATAAAGACCAAGCTATATGGCTGCATTTTAGGTTCACTCTCCCTGAGTATTCAGACAGAGTTAACGTTGTTAAGGGCTTTTGGGAAGGGCTTCAAAATGCAACAGAATACCGTTCAAATGAAACGCGTACTAACCACTCCTGCGTTAGTTTTTTTCGGGCTGGCCTATATGGTACCACTCGGAATTTTCACCACCTATGGGCAAGTTACTGTATTAAGTGAAGGGCATTTGCCTGTCGCTTATTTGATTACATTAGCCGCTGTCTTTTTTACTGCCATGAGCTATTGCAAAATGACTAGCGCACTTCCACTTTCTGGATCTGCCTACTCATATGTACAAAAAACTTTCGGCGGCACACTTGGCTTTTTAGTTGGTTGGGCACAATTGCTCGACTACCTATTCCTACCAATTATCAACTACATCGCGATTGGGATCTTCGTTCATGAAGCTTTCCCTGATATTCCAATGTATGTGATTATTTGTAGCACCATCACAATTGTTAGCATTATGAATATATTGGGGATCAAATTAGTTTCCTCAATGAATATGCTAATCATTTTAATGCAATTTGTGTTTATCGCTGTATTTTTATACCTAAGCTTTAAAACATCATTTGTATTAGATGCAGATGCCTTATTGGCGCCAATTACGGTTATGGCAGATCAAGCCTCTGGGCTGTTTGCAGGTGCCGCAGTGCTGTGCCTAGCCTTCCTTGGCTTTGATGCAATTTCAACCATGGCAGAAGAAACCAAAGATGCACGCAGCGCATTACCTAAAGCAATCCTATACACTGTGTTTATCGCTGGAACGCTATTTGTCGTTATCTCCTACGGCGCACACCTCGTTTATCCAATGTGGCAGGACTTTATTCCTAATACCGATGTTGCTAGCCTTGCTGTGATGAAACAAGTCGGTGGCGCAATGATGGCATCGAGCTTTATCACCGCCTATGTTATTGGTGTATTTGCCTCAGCGATGACCTCACAGGCCAGTATTGTGCGGATTTTCTATGCGATGGGCCGTGAGGGCGTACTGCCGCGTTCTTTATTTGCTTATTTACATCCAAAACTCAATACGCCTGTTTATTCCATTATTTTTGTGGCTATCGCTTCCCTGCTTTCGTTAGTTTTATCCCTAAGCATGGTTGCATCGATGATAAGCTTTGGTGCTTTGATTGCCTTCACTTTCGTGAATTTATCCGTAATCAAACATTTCTATATTGACCGAAAAGCGTCATTAGATAATACAAAAATTGTCACATGCCTGATAATGCCGTCCATTGGTGTTATCTTAACCTTATGGTTATGGACAAGCCTTGATAGCGAAGCCTTTAAAGTCGGTTTATGGTGGTTAGCTGCTGGTGCTGTTTATCTCACCCTGCTCACCCATGGCTTCACTCGTCGTCCTCCTGCAATTTCTGATGACGAAACTGAGATGATTATTAACTAATCATTTCATACTTTATAAATAATTACGGGGGAGCATTTGCCTTCCCCGTTGTTTTTTTAGCTTTGTTGCTTCTAAAGCACTACTGATACAGACGGTTTACTATGAATAATCCATTTGCTGATGTTATTTATTTTAACGGTTATATCTACACCGCAGATAACCAGAATCGCGTAGTTGATGCGATTGCGCTCCGTGACGGCTATATTCTCGCAACAGGCACCTCAGATGAACTTCATCAATATGTTGGTCCTGAAACAGAAAGTATCGATTTAGAAGGCAAAATGATGATGCCTGGCATTATTGATGGCCATATGCACCCATTTTGGGGTGGCATTCAATTGTTCGGCTGCCATTTGAACTATGAATCTTTGACTATCGATCAAATTTTAGAGCGCGTTCAAGACCATTTAGATAAAGACCCTCGTACCGGTGAAAATGATTGGCTAAAAGTAACCGCTTGGCTACGCCAAGGAATGCTCCCTGCAGGGGTTGATATGTACCGTGAAGACATGGATAAACTGAACACTCAGCGCCCTGTCGTCCTGTTTTCCAATGATTGCCATACATTGCTCGCCAATAGCCGTGCACTCGAACTCTTTGGCATTACCAAAGAAACCCCTGAGCCCCCTGATGGTAAAATTGGTAAATATGAAAATGGCGAGTTAAACGGTATTTTAGAAGATGCCCCTGCCATGCGTGCAGCCGACAGCATTCCTTCTATTCGCGATGACCAAGCTATTGAAGTTGCTGAATTAGTTCAAAAAGTATTGAATCAACAAGGCGTGACTATGGTCATGGATGCTCGGGTTTCTGAACAACAACTCGAAGCATTTTCACAATTACAACAACGCGGTGATTTAACGCTCCGTTTCCAAGCGGCTCGTGAAATTACCCCAGATGAAACTCCTGATGTGGCATCCGTTGCTAGCGCGGTGGATAAAGCCGTTGCATTTGCCAAAAAATGGCACCAAGCAGATTGGACACCGGCTCCAGGAATAGGATTGAATAATATTAAGATGTTTGTTGATGGCGTGATGCAGTTTCCAACCATGACCGCGTCATTATTACAACCATATCGTATTAATCAAGGTACTGATGATGCCCCTAATTGGGTCGAAACTAATAACTATGGCGACCTCTACTTCACTGCCGAAATCCTTGATGAACTGATGGAAAAAATAGCAGCGGCAGGTTATGACCCACACTTACACACTGTCGGCGAAGGTGCTGTGTCAATTGTATTAGATGCGATTGAAAAAATGCGAGCGGCACACCCCGAAAAAGATATTCGCCCAGGCTTAGCCCATAACGAACTAGTACATGCAGATGATTATGCACGCTTTGCCCGCTTGAAAACCATCGCTTGCCTATCTTTCCAATGGGCAGCACCAACACCTGAGCTCGCTGCTTTTGAAAAGAAAATGCTAGGTGATGAACGTTTTGAACAATTAGAACCTATCGCTAAATTTGTCGATGCAGGTGCTGTTGTTGCTTTTGGTAGTGACTGGCCAATTGATGATTTTGACGAATGGTATGACTTAAAAGTGGCAGCTACACGACGTGGGCGTGATATTAATGGTCAAAAAGCGCCAAGACTGGATAATGACCGCAACCTTACTGTTATCGAAGTTTTGCGCTCAGCAACTATTGATTCTGCTTATGCGCAACACCGAGAAGATGTACTTGGTTCACTCGAAGCAGGCAAATTTGCCGATATGATAGTGCTAGATCGCAATGTATTTGAAATCCCAGCCGATGATATTGAAAATGTAAAAGTATTGCGCACAATTATCGGTGGAAAAACCGTTCATATCGCTTAATTATACTTTTATATTATTTAAATGAATAAATACCCCAATACTAATAGTAGCGTTGGGGTATTTTAATTAGGTGCTTAAAACCACAAACCTAACTGTCTAGGTTTGGATCGAGCCTCGTTGGTTAATAATAACTAACGGGGCTTTTTCATTTCTGATCCAAAAAATAAGTTTGAACCAGAAAGGCTCAAGCACAGAATCACAGCGTAACAAACTTTTATATTCCTCACACCTGTTATTACGATAATAAAAAGTATATTTTAAAATTAATAATCATATAATATAACAATAAACAATCTCGTTATAAATTATCGAAAAATATTAACGAGAATATATTATTATAAGAAAATGACTAAAAATATTTCTTTGTAAAAATAGCGCTTGCAAAAGAAAAAAGTTATAGCTAGTATTCACAACGTTTTATATTCATCAACTAACTGCAAGGAGGTTTACAATGTCAAAAATTAATCAAACTCTTTGCGGGCACTGTCAAAAATAGCCATTCTTTAAAAAAAGATCCTATTCATATTGGCCCGCTAAATAACCTTATTTTTAATATTTAAATGAGTAAATAGCTTATGGGCAATACCCTTCATTTCGTTAGCGAACACGTTAGTTATATCGCAACGAAAAATACATGGATTGAAAGCAAAGCGATCCAACAATTACAAACAACGGCAAACTTACCAGATATGATATCTGTTGTTGGTATGCCTGATCTTCATCCAGGCCGAGGATATCCAATTGGTGCGGCATTTTTCTCTACTAAACGCTTCTATCCTGCATTAGTTGGTAATGATATCGGCTGCGGTATGAGCCTGTTTAAAACAGATATTAAACAATCAAAAGTTAACCTCGATAAATTAGAAAAACAGCTATCTCAGATGTCAGATCATGCCTCATTAGCATGGCTCGAAGAACATGTGCCAGACACAATGAGAACATGTGAATTTATGGCATCATTAGGCTCTATTGGTGGTGGGAATCATTTTGCAGAGTTCCAAACCATTGACCAAGTATTGCACCCTGAATTATTTGCTACGAGTGGGTTAAATAAGCAACAGCTACTGCTATTAGTTCATAGCGGCTCGCGTGGTTTAGGCCAATCAATTCTTCGACAACACGTTGAAAAATATAACCACAATGGGCTTCTATCAGGCACTCGTGATGCTGATAATTACCTTAAAGCTCATCAAGGTGCTTTACATTTTGCACAGGTAAATCGCCGTCTTATAGGGCTACGCATGCTGCAACAGGTTAAATCAACTGGTGAACTAAGCCTAGATGTTAACCATAATTTAGTCGAGGCATGTCAAATTAATGGCATAACTGGGTGGTTACATCGTAAAGGAGCAACCCCTTCAGACCGAGGGCTGGTAATTATTCCTGGTTCGCGTGGCGATTACAGTTATTTAGTCGCACCACAGGGAAATGACGCTTGCCTGAATTCCCTCGCTCACGGCGCTGGGCGCAAATGGATGCGAGGGGAGTGTAAAGGCCGCCTATCTCATCGCTACACACCTGTTCAATTATCTCGAACAGAACTAGGTAGTCGTGTCATTTGCGCCAATAAACAACTGATTTATGAAGAAGCCCCACAATCGTATAAATCAATTGATACTGTGATTGAAAGCATGGTGAATATTGGAGTAATCCAAGTGGTGGCTAGGCTTAAACCTATCATTACCTACAAAACCAGTGGGGAGTGTTAATCATGTTATTACAATTTTCCTCTGCACAAGGCCCTGAAGAATGCTGTATTGCGGTTGAAAAAGCACTAGCCTGTTTTCTACAAGAAGCGAATAAACACCAAGTTACAGTCAATTTGTTAGAGTCTGTCCCATCGAAACAAGGGTTAAAATCTGCATTAGTTTGCCTGGAAGGTGAAAATACAGAAACATTAGCCAATACTTGGTGTGGCACTGTTCAATGGCAATGTCAAAGCCCCATCAGGCCTCGCCATAAACGGAAAAATTGGTTTCTCAATGTCACGCGTTTTTCAGCGATCAAACCTATTGAAGAAAGTGAGATTGAGTTTGAATTTACTAAAGCCCAAGGCGCGGGTGGGCAGCATGTAAATAAAACGTCTTCTGCAGTTAGAGCAAAACACATTGCCACAGGTATTGCGGTTAAAGTCCAGTCTGAGCGTAGCCAACACGCAAATAAGAGACTCGCAAGGCAATTAATCCAGTGGAAACTCAGTGAGTATTACTCACAACAACTGAGCTCATTAGACAAACAGCGACATCATTCCCATTACCAAATAGAAAGGGGAAATGCTACGATCACTTTTGTTGGAATAGAGTTTAAGCGAACTAACTAACTAACTAATTGGGGCCCACTCTGAAAGGTGGACCCCCAACGTGACCTATTACATACGATATTGATGTGGAATAAAGATCTGGCAGCCGTGAATAGTAAAATCTGCTGACAGGTTGTTATCTAAAGAGTGACTTTCTACTGGCTTTAGTGCCGCCATGTGGTTCGATAATAAAGTTTCTTGTGTACCCTCTCTAAACCCTTCGATAACTGGTGCTAAATTCTGTGGCTCAAGTGCTTTACGATAGGCTTTAGCCTGCTCTTCTATAGTTTGCGGTGGGCTTTGGGGAAGAAACGCGCTACTTTGATTCGCTTTAATCAACGATGAAATCTGTACTTGCTCTTGGGGATTGTAGTCTTTCTTGATGAAATCAACATATTTAATGACTTCACTATTTATTTCTTTAAATAGATATTTCATTTCTATATTATTATTGAAGCTTGATAGAAAAGCATGTTGAATAAGCGGCGGTTTTGAGGCGTAAATTTTAGGTAGAGTGTATGTTATATCCGATATTTTACCTATCCCCTCCTGAAACTTATCAAGCGTACTTATTAGCTTTTTATCTACTGCAACATCATTATATTCACTTAATTCATGAATTAAATTTTTTACGTTATCAAGCGTTCCATAATTAGATTTCATAATAAAACTCCTTTTTAAAGTTAAGCTACTATTAACGTAGTAAAATAAAATATCGTTATTAACGTTAAAATACAAATTTATAGTTTGTATGTTTTAAAAGTTTATTGTTGAAATCTTGATAAGATAGCTTACTATCTAACAGTATCTAGAATATGAAAAAACTAATTAAGATACTGTTTCAGTTAAAAACCAACCGGCTATACTTTCACGTATCAATTTAGTTGGTAAAACCTCATGGGGAAACTCTTCTGACATAAAAAAGACCATACGCCCCGCAATCGGCTCTAATGTAAACAGTTGATTACCTGTTTGGTCGTAAACCACCAATTCACCACCATCACTAGGTTGCCATGATTCATTCATATATAAAACCGTCGTGACCTTACGCCGCCCAACACCCCTAGGGTTATCGACATGTCTCTTATAAAAACCACCCTGTGAATATCGGCAAAAATGCGTTTCAAAACCGCGTAAACCTAGGTAAAGTTGACGGTTGATTTCCTGTCTTATTTGTTCCATTTTCTCCATATAATCACAGATAGGAGCCCCCATTTCAGGTTCTAACCAAACTGTTTGGTCACCTCGAATTGCTTTATTCCCCTGTAACAAATTACGGTGACCAATACGTGCATCTTGCAGTGTTTCTGGAATGCAATCCTTGATAGCTTTTATATTAGGCGGGATCAAGAAACCGTCCCACACATACCAGCCCTGTGTAGAGAGTGAATCAATAAGTTTATTAATTGACATGATAAATACTAGAAAGGTTATTCGGTAAAACTTTATACGCTAAAAAAACAAAAAGATAAAATTAAAAGCTTAAATCTTATTGATTAAACTATCGAATCAATCTTTCTAACTAAAAACCCTTTATTTTTCATTATGTAAGTATTTTTAATCATTTGATTGAATAAGGTACCTATATAAATAAGTACCTTACACTAATAAATTATTTCGATTGATTTATTTTACAGATTAAAAATCAAACAATATTATCAGTGTGTTATTCCACACCATGCCGTCTTTCCAAAACAACTGTGTTTAGCAACAAAAACGAGAGGTTTATGTTGAGTTTCAACCAGTGCCTCTACAGATGAAGTCATTTCCTGAGACGGCTCTAGCGCCGCTGTCATTTCAATAAGTGCATCTGGTTTCGCTGTTCCAATAAGTGCATCTGGTTTCAGCAACGCCTCTAACCAATCACCCTTAATACCCGGATATTTCGTGCTAACTTCGCTCAGTTCAATCTGAAGAGAACTAAGTTCCTTCTCCACTAATTCACTATTCCTATTAACTACTGCAATAAAATCAAAAATCCGACTTTTTAACCCACCCACATTAACGAAGTTGACTGCCTTATATGTACTTGTTGGTTTGATAAATGTCTTTATATTTTTTTCTTTCCTGTTAAAAAACTCGCCTAGTGATTTAAGCTTGTCTCTCTGCTCTTTGTCTCTGACCTTTATTTTCTGTTTAACCTCATCCATAATTTTGTTCATTTTGACTCTATTAGGATGCTCAGACTGCTCTAATTGTATTTTTACTAATTCCATATTATTTGACATTTCATCTATACTGTTTTTATATCTCTTTAATAAGCCATTTATATCTTTAATTTTATTTTTTATATTTATCAATCTTTCATTTAGTGCAGAAATACGTTTACTATCCATATAATTAAGCTCCATTTATTACCATTACGTTAGCCATGAACTACAATTTAATATTAAAAGATAAAAATAAAAAAACAAATTAATAGATCATATAAAAAATCAAAACAAATAAACTAAATAGTTTTAGAGATACATAATATAATTATTATATTATATATAACACCACCTAGAACGGTGGTGTTATATTTGAAATTTATGGTAACTATAAATTCTCTAGCCGTGCATATGAAGCCACTAGCCATTTAATCCCTTGTCCTTGAAAGGCTATCTGTAAACGACAATGTTCACCGCTGCCTTCTAGGTTAATAATAGTCCCCTCACCAAATTTAGGGTGCATTACCCGCTGGCCTAGCGCATAACCTGAATCATTTTGACTGATTGGTGTACCAAGGCGTTGATGGCTAACCGGACGAGAAACTGTGGCTCTTAGGCGAACTTCTTCGACACATTCAGTCGGTAGCTCACCAATAAAGCGTGATGGACGGTGATAGACTTCTTTACCGTATAACCGACGACTTTCTGCATAAGTAATGGTAAGTTTTTCCATTGCTCGGGTAACCCCCACATAAGCGAGCCGACGCTCTTCTTCAAGACGCCCGCTTTCATCCATTGACATTTGGCTGGGAAACATCCCTTCTTCCATTCCGACAATGAATACAACTGGGAATTCCAAACCTTTGGCTGAATGCAAAGTCATCAATTGAACAGCATCTTGGTTGGCATCCGCTTGCCCTTCCCCTGATTCAAGAGCTGCATGTGATAGAAATGCCTGTAATGGCATTAAATCTTGGTCTTCTTCTTGGTAGCTAAAGTCACGCGTTGCATTCACCAACTCTTCCAAGTTTTCGATACGCGCTTGGGCTTTTTCGCCTTTTTCCTGCTCATACATTGCACGCAAACCAGAATCGTGAATAACCCTATCTGCTTGAACATGCAATGGCATATCTTGCGTTTCTTTCGCCAACGCTTCAACTAACTCTAAAAAACGCTCTATTGCTGCCGCAGCTCGCCCTCCAAGTACTTGCTCACGAAGTAAGTACTCACAACTTTCCCATAAAGTTAATTGTTGATCTCGTGCTGTTTGGCGAACGGTATCCAAAGTACGTTCACCTATTCCTCGTGTTGGCGTGTTGACCACGCGTTCAAACGAGGCATCATCATTACGATTTGCTATCAGTCTTAAATAAGAAAGTGCATCTTTGATTTCCTGACGTTCAAAGAACCGTTGGCCGCCATATATGCGATAAGGCATGTTAGTTTGAATTAACGCCTCTTCAAGTACACGCGATTGGGCATTACTACGATATAACATGGCACAATCTTTTAACGCCCCGCCATTTTCTTGCCATTGTTTAATACGCCCAACAATATAGCGGGCTTCATCTAATTCATTAAATGCACAGTAGAGTGAAATGGGTTCACCATCCCCTCCTTCTGTCCATAAATTCTTGCCTAGCCGATCACTGTTATTCGCAATTAAAGCATTCGCCGCTTTTAATATATTATTTGTCGAGCGATAGTTTTGCTCAAGACGAATTGTTTCTGCACCGGGGAAATCATTAAGAAACCGTTGGATATTCTCTACTTGGGCACCACGCCAGCCATAAATTGATTGATCGTCATCACCAACAATCATGACCTTGCCTGTTTCCCCTGCTAATACTCGAATCCATGCATATTGAATATTATTAGTATCTTGGAATTCATCCACTAAAATATTAGTAAAACGTTCACGGTAGTGTTGTAATACATGGGGTTTATTCAACCACAATTCATGAGCTCGAAGTAACAGCTCAGCGAAATCGACCAAACCTGCTCTATCACAAGCCTCTTGATACGCCTGATATACTTTCAACCACGTCGCTTCAACAGGGTTACCATAGCTTTCAATATGTTGGGGCCGTAAACCTTCATCTTTTTTGCCGTTGATGTACCACATACCTTGACGTGGGGGCCATTGTTTTTCATCTAAATTCATTGCTTTAAGCAAACGTCGAATTAAGCGATATTGGTCATCACTATCTAAGATTTGAAAATCCTGCGGTAAATTGGCATCCATATAATGTTGGCGCAACAAGCGGTGTGCTAAACCATGGAATGTGCCAATCCACATCCCACCTTCACTACTGCCAATCAACTGATTGATTCGATGACGCATTTCTGCCGCTGCTTTGTTAGTAAACGTCACTGCCATAATAGAAAATGGTGATGCATTTTCCACCGACATTAACCAGGCAATTCGGTGTACCAATACGCGAGTTTTACCACTGCCCGCCCCCGCGAGCACAAGTAAATTAGTACGCGGTGCGGCAACCGCTTCGCGTTGTTTGTCATTGAGACCTTCAAGCAGATAAGAGACGTCCATAATTACCATCAAAGCAAAGCAGTGGAAAATACCACTGTGAGGTTGTTAACAAAGGGGAATAAAAACGTAATTTCCCACTTTGTGTTATCAATCAAAAACCAATAAATTGATTTTCCTGATTTATTTTAAATGACCTATTCGACTTACTACCAACCTTAATAGGTTTGGTAGCAGCACGACAATAGCAAATACCACTGTGTTTTTATACAGAGAAATGATTATACCAATGATAAAAGAGAAGCCAACTGAGAAATTTCTACATGCGGCAATAAACGCACGTCTTTCTCCCCCATTAGGGTTTTTTGGTCAAGGTTAATCCAGCAGGCTTGCATACCACTATTGATTGCACCTTCAACATCTGTCAGTAGATTATCCCCAACATGAAGAATGAATTTCGGTTCAAGATCAAGGCGCTGTGCAGCTAAACGGTACATATCACAATAAGGTTTTGAACGGCCATCTGGCCCGGCTTTTAAAACAAACTGAAAGTATTGGCCTAACCCACACGCTTCAGGTTCTGCATTACCATTGGTTATCGCAACTAACGGTAATTTTTCAGCTAATTTGGCAAGTGTTGCGTGTGTAGATTCAGGGATATCTATTTTATTACGCCAGTAAGTGAAATGTGCCATGATGTCATCTGCCCCTTTTTGTGCATCTTCTCGCGAATAGCCATAATGGCAAAACATCATTTTTGAAGAAAGCCAGCGCCAACGGGAAATATCATGACAGATCTCAGGCTCTTGTTCTTCCACAAGGCGGCGAAAAGCATAGAGGTCATCATTGCTAAAATGATTGAATCGAGGGTCGTATTCACGAACAAAACGTAAGACTTCCTCTTCCGTTTTATCAATAACTGGGTGGTTATCATAAAGCGTGTCATCCAAATCAAACGTAATCGCCATAATTGGTGACAGTGGGCGGTAAAAATGCATTAAGGTTTCTCCCTCTTTGCCCTCGGATGAGCCACATCATAAACGTTGGCTAAGTGCTGAAAATCAAGGTGCGTATAAATTTGTGTTGTTGATAAGTTCGCATGACCAAGAAGTTCTTGCACCCCACGTAAATTACCACTTGATTCAAGGAGATGTGTCGCAAAGGAGTGGCGTAATTTATGAGGATTAATGTGACTATTAACCCCCTGTTTTATTCCCCATTGTTCAAAACGTTTTTGTACATTTCGATTCGAAATTCGTTTCCCACTTTGGGTTGAGATAAAAACAGCATCATCTTCTGGCTCATATAACTCACGCATTTCTAACCAACGATGTAGCCAGCTCACCGCTGTTTTTCCCATTGGAATTTTTCGCTCTTTACTTCCTTTTCCCATCACCCAAACTTCACCAGTGCTTAAATCGAGGTGACGAACATCAAGACCAACAAGTTCAGATAAACGCAATCCAGCACCATACATCACTTCCAGCATAGTACGGTCGCGCACAACTAGTGGATCACCGCTATCCATATTTAGCAGTTGGGAGACCTCATCTACATCCATATTCTTAGGAAGACGTTTTTTGGATTTGGGTGCTTGAATTGCTTTGGCTGGGTTTGCAGGCAACGCCTCTTGATGCACCATCCAATCCAAAAAACTTCTCAATGACGATAATCGTAAAGCCATACTTGCAGCCTGTAGGCCTGATTTGCGACTTTTAGCCGCGATATTCCGTACGATAGCTGTATCAACTTTTTGCCATTCAGTGATTTTCAATGAGGTTAGCATTTCAACAATAACACTCAATTGACGATGATAATTAGTAATAGTGACAGGGCTTAACCGACGTTCAACTCGCAGATAACGTAAGAAGGCCTCAACTTGCATCATCAGCCCTTTCGGCTGAGACTCTACAGGCGTTCTATCCATTGGCATAATAACCTCGGGAGAATTTGAGCCACTTTTTCCAACATAACCGTCCCCATACCATGTTGATAATGCTCGCGGTCGCGGCTAGTAAAAATAACCATGCCCGATTCACCATGATGACCAAATAATGAGATAGCCACAGAGCCGACATTGAGCGCATCTGGTAAAAGCAATTGGATTTCAGGGCCATTTAAACGACCAAGATAGTTACGTTTATCGCCAAATCGTTGAATTCTGATAGGCTCAAAAACACGACGCGAAATCACCAGTTGATGGGCATCTAAAGGGGCTGATAAATGCCAACTATCACTGAATAAACGAACCGATGCGCCTGATAAACCTAATTTTTTTGCCCAGCGATTTAAAGTAAGTAACATTTCTTGTAAGCTTTTGGCTGATGACATGTCTATCACCAGAACCAATAACTCATCAAAAAGCTCTATATTTTCATGCGCTTGCTCTACCATAAAACGGATATCTTGCTCAAGCTCTTTGATTTTCAAACGTTGGCGATTCATCACTAATTCAGGTAATGAGATAGCACCTTGTACAACATGTGGAACTTTCAACTGCTCCAATAATTGTGCATTACGAAGAAAAAAGTAAGGATTTTCCTTTAGATATTGCACCACATCGAATTCATCAAGTTGATGTTTTCTCTTCAGTGCTTTTTCGGTTTTATCCATATTCCCCTCTTCAACTCGGTAAAATTATCGCTGTGTGACTTTTATAGCTGGATGACCCCATCGTAGACATGAGTTGCTGGGCCTGTCATATACAACGGAGCCCCTGGACCTTCCCAAGTTATATTTAACGACCCGCCGGGTAAATCAACACGTACTCGTTTCGCCAATAACCCTTGAGTGATCCCAACAGCCACTGCGGCACATGCTCCACTACCACATGCTTGAGTTTCACCTGCACCACGCTCATAAACGCGCAAGCGAATATGCTCAGCATTAATAATTTCCATGAAACCAATATTAGCGCGTTCGGGAAAGCGCTCATGGCTCTCTAAAGCTGGTCCTAAAATTTCAACCTCTGCGGTATGAATACTTTCAACCTGAATGACGCAATGTGGGTTACCCATTGAAACAACCCCACATAACACTGTACGTTCTTGAGCTCGAATAATATAGGTTTTTTCTTCTTTAATAGCGCGAAATGGCACCCTTTGAGGCTCAAAATCAGGCTCTCCCATATTAACGCAGACATCATCATTTTCATTTATGGTTAATGTCATCCGGCCTGATTGGGTACTAACTTTAATTTTTTGCTTATTAGTCAGACCTTTAAGCCGAACAAAGCGCGCAAAACAACGCGCCCCATTACCACATTGTGACACCTCACTGCCATCCGCATTAAAAATGCGATAATGAAAGTCAAGGTCAGGGTCATAGGGGGCTTCAACTAATAATAGCTGATCAAAACCGACACCAGTATGCCTATCTGCCAGCCGGCAAATAAGTTCTGGCGAAAAATACACATTTTGTGTGACACCATCGACAACCATGAAGTCATTGCCTAAGCCATGCATTTTAGAGAATTGCATTTCACGCTCCATAGCGGCAACTTACTGGTTATGATTTGTTGTAGCAGGCTCTTCGGTTGAGCTGCTTGGCGCTGTTGGTTGCACATCAGGCGCCTGAGCAGGAGCAACAGTTTCTTCCGGCGGGAAATAAAGAGGGCCTTTCAAGCCACAACCAGATAAGGTAAATAACATAACAAGTGCACTAAGCCCAAATAAACTTTTTTTCATTCTTTTTCGCCTGTGATACTAACTTTTGACATCTGATATTTTACACAATAACAGGAGTGACCTAGCAAATCACGTCTGTTTATCAAGCATGCTTATATTATATACTCTAGGCTAAATTTAATCTGAAATTTTTAGTCAGCGCACTGAGATTGACCCCAATGCTTGATCCCTCCTATAATTTTAATTAACTAATTGTGAGCAAACAGGATTTTAACCGTGAATGACAGTGAATTTCACCAGCTAGCAGAAGCGCTACTGGGCTCTATTGAAGAGCATTTGGACAATTACGATGGTGATGCCGATATCGATTGTGAGATAAATGGCGGTGTTATGACTCTCAGTTTTGAAGATGGCAGCAAAATCATCATCAACAAACAAGAGGCATTTCACCAAATTTGGCTAGCGACCAAACAAGGCGGATACCATTATGATTACAAACAAGGGGAATGGGTCTGTGACCGTTCTGGCAATGAATTTAAAAACCAGTTAGCGGAAGCCATTGCTTTCCAAAGCCAACAGCCATTTTCGTTCTAGTTTTAAACAACTATCACTAAAAGTAATGCGCTTGTGGGTGCCCTGATTGGCTTAAATGCATATCATGCCCCACTTCGTCATCATCCTCTGATGTAAATGGCCACGTTGCGCCCGAAAAGGCAACCACTTGGTTTTTACCGTCATGATTAATAATTTGGTAAAATTGCGGTAAATTGAAGTTGATAAAATTAGCACCATAAGTAAAGCGGTCATGGGAGGAGGAGTAGAACTTACTGACATCACGCACCAAGTCTTCTTTGGAACCTTCACAGTGAGAGTAAATCTCCACACGGTTAGCTTCATCTAATACGTAAATATTAAAACCTGTGTTATCCGCCGTATTTTCGAAGAAAAACTGTACAATCCCTTCACTCGCATAACCATCAACAACAGCTGGCAAATGGTTATCACTTTTTGCCTGAAGTTTGACCGGCCAGCCATGTAACTTGTTATGGGAAATTGCGCCATAGAATTCAACCGCATTTTCTAGTTTTTGTACTGAGACATTCAGGCGTTCAAAAAACAGCCCCCAAGTCTGCCCTGCTATGCGGAGCGCTTTAAAGCGCCCAGGGTCATTACTATTACTTGATAAACGCAGTTCTACGCATTCCGATATCAATTGCTGTACACGAGTACGAATAAGCCCCCGTAAGTGCTCACTATAACAAAAGACCTCAACAGCTTCCGGTGGTGAAGCGTCTTGGTGCATTTTACCTAAAATCGTTTTTAACGCTTCTAGCATACACTGCTCACCGCTGAAATGGAGCGTCCTTACCTCATTCCATGAATTACGATACAACAAATCAATACTACCAATGAGACACTGCTGTGACTCGCCAAAGCTGAAAATATCTAATTTCCTAAAATCGACATGAACCACTTGCTCTGAATAAACTTGAGTCGGGTCTTTTTCTAGGTTAACGATTATTGCAAGGTGGCGAATTTCACAGGGGCTATATAGCGCTTTTGGTGTTGGAGCCGGCAACCTAATTGGGAAATGATTTGAGACGTCATGCATAAGTTCAAGCAGTTTTCTTTCGTCACACTGCGACTGCCCATTATGCATATAAACTTGTGTCGTTTCAGTTAGTAAGCCATTAAAATATGCCCAGGCCACTAATTTATTTAAGTAACGGTTATATTCCAGAGGCTGGTGCCCAATAATCGCATCAATATTCGGGGCTTGGTTGTACAAATACCAACCACTACGATTTGCACGCCCTGCTGGCACATAAATAAAAGTGAGGTGCTCTTCGCTTAAATCCGGTGAAATCTGAGGGTTAACTAACGTCACTTTACCCGGAAGCGCTTCAAAGGCTGCGTATAATTTACGAGTTAATACCCCAATATCTTGTGGGCTTGCACTAACGCTTAAATTATTTCGCCGCGCAAAGCGAATTAAATTACGATAACTTTGCATCATGGTGTCGAGTAGCTCATTATGCGCTTCACGGACACGCTCAATTTTCCATTGGCTGCGTGTATCTAGTACTGTTAAACGTTCTGCTCCCCAGCCCCATGATGCCACCAATTGGGATAAGACATCTCGACGCCAACCAGAAAAAGCATTGCTATCTTCTTCAGAAAGTTTTTCACACACTTTAAGGTAAAAACAACGACGTATAAGGTCAAGACGAGTTAAGTCGTTAATTTCAACAAGATACCTTGTGACGCGTTCAAGCATTAAACAGTAGGAATCCAAGCCATAACACACGATTTCACCGGCATGTAAATGGCGTTTAAACTCCATAGCCAGTAGTTTGCCATTAGGATAATCCCATGAATAAGACTCTAATAAGATACTTTTTAATACTGCTTTATAAGGGGAATCAACACTTTTATAAAGTTGCCACAAGCTTGCACCAAAGTATTCTGCGGCTGAAAGTTCACTCAATCCGCCTAAATCCAACCACTCATTTGGCGTTAATACACCTTGTGCATATAACCCCATAACATATTCATCATAATGTTGTTCTTCTTCAACAGGTACCATCGCCCACAATAAGCGTTTGCCGGCCATTCGAACCGCAGTACGATAAAACTCATCTAACAATAGAATATGTTGCGTTGAACCACAGTTTTCCCCGCCTATATGCCCACTCGCATGATGGCGAAAACGATTCTCATCGATTAGAAAAACGGTTACATCAATGCCTAAAGACGCTGCCCACTGTTCAATTAATGTGCATTTCTTTTGTAAAAAACGTTTTTCTTCGTGATCTAACCAAGAAGGGTGACAAACCCAAACATCGATATCTGAACAATGGCTTTGCCCTACAGAGGAGGTACTGCCCATTGAATAAATCCCAGTTATGGGTAATTCACCATTAGTGGGCTTTTCGATTGGTAGGAAGCGTTCAAATTGCCCCAACCACTTCATTTGTTCTGTATCTGGAGAGAAAAAGCAGACGCCATGGGGTACATTACCTTCAATAAAACCAGGCATCATTGGATGATGATAATGAAACAAGACAGGCAGCAGGTTATAAACCTTCGAAAAGGTTTCACTCATAGATGCTGTTGCGCGCTCTAACCGTAATTGGTTTATCGCATCAAGTCTTTGCTTTAAGGTTTCAATATAGAGATACAAGAGTTACGCCTGACTGAATGTAATACAAATCTGGGAATTTCCCAGCACCCAACAGATAGAGATAGATTTAAAAAAGTTTTCAAATGAATTGTCGGAAACGTGATCAATTTAACACCTTGCAGCAAAAGGGTAAAGTAGATCACATTATTTTACGTGCTTATTTTTGATACTAAATGCTTTTCAACATATTGTATAAAAAGGTTTTTATTTTTTAATGCATCAGAATATCCCTTGTTTTTCAATGGAATAATACTTTTGATGCAAATTGAACAACAAAACCACTATGTAAAATGCCATGTAAGCGTAATACATGCAGCATCTATGCTTGAACGCTTCAACATGAACAGATGAAACCTACAGGTAACCCAACAAAAAAAACAGCACGAAAAGCTAAAATAATTCTTTGGTTAGCACGCATCACCGGAAAATATTTATCAAGAGACCATCGAAAAGTAACATCACGATTTGTCAGTGTATGGGCCGAATTTCATGTTGAGTAAGTGAAGGTGGGTAAAGAATGTAGTGGAATGAACCAAACAACAGCAAACACTAAGATAGCCACGCAGCGGTGGCTTTGAGCTCAGCTGGAAAAAATATCCTTAACATGTTAAAACTAACGTCAATTGTATGGTTAATCTACGGCGTTCTTCGCTAGAGAAAACAGTAAAATGACATCAACAAATATTGTGCGCATTGCTACGCGCAAAAGCCCTTTGGCCTTATGGCAAGCGCATTTTGTCAAAGATAAGCTAGAGCAATTACATCCTAACTTGCAGGTTGAGCTGGTTCCGATGGTGACAAAAGGGGATATCATCCTTGACACTCCGCTCGCAAAGGTGGGGGGGAAAGGCTTGTTTGTCAAAGAACTTGAACTGGCTTTATTAGAAGGGCGTGCAGATATTGCCGTTCATTCAATGAAAGATGTTCCTGTTGAATTTCCTGAAGGCTTGGGCCTAGTCACTATTTGTGAACGCGAAGACCCTCGAGATGCCTTTGTTTCAAACCACTATGACAATCTTGATGCGTTGCCAAAAGGCAGCATCGTTGGGACATCTAGCTTACGTCGCCAATGCCAATTAAGAGAACTTCGTCCGGATTTAGTCATTCGGGATCTCCGCGGTAACGTAGGCACACGGTTATCTAAACTCGATAATGGTGAATATGACGCCATTATCTTAGCGGTAGCAGGGCTAAAACGTTTAGGGTTAGAAGCACGTATACGCACAGCTCTTGCACCGGAACAATGTCTCCCTGCTGTTGGTCAAGGGGCCGTTGGCATTGAGTGTCGATTAAACGATAGTGTTACACGAGAGCTGCTCGCTAAGCTTAATAATGATACGACTTCTATTTGTGTTCTTGCTGAACGCGCAATGAATATGCGTTTAGAAGGGGGCTGCCAAGTCCCTATTGGTAGTTATGCTATTTGGCAAGACGACAAAATATGGCTACGTGCTCTTGTTGGCGCACCTGATGGGAGTATTATTATTCGTGGAGAAAGGCTTGTCGCCCCAAATGAAGCAAGCCAAGCGGGTGTATCACTCGCGGAAGAACTCCTCGAACGCGGTGCAAGGGAAATTTTAGCCGAAGTTTATAACGGGAACCCACCTGCATGAGGGTTCTTGTTACACGCCCTGAACCCACAGGTTCGGAGCTAATAACGGCAATCACCGCTAAAGGGGGAGAAGCCTACTCTTCCCCTTTGATCAGTATTGGACCAGGCGCTGAATTAAACACGCTAGTTTCACGCCTTGATCACCTCAATACAAACGACTTAGTCTTTCTTTTATCTAAAAATGCAGTCGAGTACGCAAATTTAACACTTGAACAAATGGGACGTAACTGGTCAGATAAGCTATCTTACTATGGTATTGGTCGCTCTACCGCCCAGTTTTTCAAGAAAGTAACCGGGAAGCCAGCCCATTGGGCTGAACAAGGGGAAACCAGCGAAGTGCTACTCACGCTTCCTGATCTCCAGTTTCTCGAAGGGAAACACGCCCTTTTATTGCGTGGAAATGGTGGCCGAGAACTTCTTGCTTCAACATTAAGGGCTCGAGGTGCGCAAGTCGACTATTGTGAATGTTATGCAAGGCACCCAATCCCTTACGAAAAAAACGAATTTAATCGCAAATGGTTTCAAGTTGATATCACTGACATTGTGATAACCAGTGGCCAAATGTTAGCTTTACTAGAAGAATTAATCGCTGAAGAGTATCAAAATTGGTGGTTTACCCGCCGCTTACTCGTTGTCAGTGAACGGATTGCAGATCAAGCTCGCCAAGCTGGATGGCAGAGGGTCTGTGTAGCTAATAGTGCAGATAATAATGCTTTATTAGAAGCATTAATTTCAACCGACATGGGATGCTAATTTATGACGGAACACGATAAAACAACCGAGACGGTTACCCCAGAAACAGGTGCAAAACAACAGCACTCCGAAAAAAAAACCTCTTCGGAACAAAAACGTTCTGGTCTCATTGGCGGAGTAATTGCTATCGCTATTATCATCGCCATTGGTGGTGGTCTTTATTATTTCACTCAACAAAACAATGCAACTTTAGTAAATGAAAACAATGAACTAAAACAGCAATTGAGTGATTTAATCGAACAACAAAATTCAGATAGACAACGTTTAGATGCCCTAATTACCGCAAATACTGAGATGAAAAACCAATCTCGCGAGTATGAAGATAGGCTCAATCGTCGCATGCAAGAACTGCAAGCTCACGTGACTGCCCTTTCCAGTAGTGATGTTAAAAGCTGGCTGATTGCACAAGCTGACTTTATGGTAAAAATGGCAGGAAGAAAACTGTGGAACGACCACGACCCTGTCACAGCAGCTGTCCTATTAAAAAGTGCAGACTCTAGTTTGGCTGAAATGAACGACCCAAGTCTGCTCGATATTCGCAAGTCAATTAACAATGACATGGCAAAATTAGCCGCCATCAATCAAGTCGACTATGACGGTATTATCTTACGCCTAAACCAACTCAGTAACGACGTTGATAACTTACGTTTAGCCGACTTAAACAGTGGTGATGCTAAAAATGAAGATAATGCCGAAGTCAGTGATGACATTTCTGATTGGCAACAAAACTTATCTCGTAGTTGGAAAAGCTTCACTAACGATTTCATCACCGTCAGGGCTCGTGACGGTTCTGAAGCACCACTACTAGCCCCAAATCAAGACATTTACCTTCGTGAAAACATTCGTTCACAGTTGCTAATCGCAGCTCAAGCCGTTCCTCGCTTCCAAGAAGAAACATACAAACAGTCGCTTGAGCAGGCTTCAACATGGGTAAGAGCTTATTTTGATACTGAAGCGCCGGAAACGAAAGCGTTCTTATCAACCATTGACGAGCTAATTAATCAACCGATTGATGTTGAAATGCCTGACGCCTTAGAAAGCCAAGAAAAGCTAGAGAAAGTTATGCAAACGCGAGTGCGTAGCTTACTTGCTCAATCCTCTGACAATACTAAGGCAAATGATGGTGCTGTTGATGCAGCAGCAGATGCCGCAGTTCCCGCGACTGAGACACAAAAAGCAGAACCAGCAGATACACCACACCCTTTTGAGTCAACTGAGCCTGCTGGAAATAGGGGGTAACAATGATTAAGGTACTGTTCCTATTTATTGTTCTTATCGCAGGTGTCATCTTAGGGCCACTATTAGCCGGTCACCAAGGCTATGTTTTTATTCGCACCGATAACTACGACATTACAACCAGTGTAACGAGCCTGATATTGGGCTTTATTTTACTCCAATTCGTGTTGCTATTTCTTGGTTGGTGTTACCGCCGCTTTATGAGCACCACATCACGGACTAAAGGTTGGGTAAGTGGTCGTAAATATCATAAAGCACACACCCAAACGCAAAAAGCCCTACTCAAGTTAGCTGAAGGTGATTTTGAGCAGGTTGAAAAATTGATGAGCAAGCATGCTGATTTTTCCCAACAACCTGTAATCAACTATTTAATGGCAGCAGAGGCGGCGCAACAGCGCGGTGATGAATACCGTACCCACCAATACTTAGATAGGGCAGCAGAAGCCGCAGGTAATGATCAACTCCCTGTTGATATTAGTCGCGTTCGCATCCAATTAGCTGAAGGCGAAGTACACGCGGCTCGTAACGGCATTGATAAACTTCTCGATAAAGCACCGAGGCACCCAGAGGTTTTACGCCTAGCCGAACAAGCTTATTTACGTTCAGGGGCTTACCAAGCACTGATCGAATTATTACCTGTAATGGCCAAAGTACAATTACACACTGAAGACGAGTTAGACGCATTAAAACTGAAAGCTTACAAAGGGTTAATGAACCAATGTATGGCTGAAGGTGGGAGTGATGGCTTGAAGGCTTGGTGGAAAGCTCAGCCTCGTCGCGTCCGCCATGAAACTGCATTGCAGGCTTTTTTAGCAGAACACTTAATTGAATGTGGCGACATTAACAGTGCTGAAAAAATGATCATTGACGGCTTAAAGCAGCAATATGATGAGCGCTTGTTATTGTTAGTGCCGAAGCTTAATAGCGAACACCCTGAAATTATTGAAAAAACGCTTTTACATCTGCAAAAGCAAAATGGGGCAACGCCATTACTAAACAGTACATTGGGGGTTTTGTCACTGCAGCATGCTCAATGGGATAAAGCAGAAACTTATTTCAAAGCTGCCTTAGCTCAACGTTTTGATGTACAAGATGCATCATGGTTAGCTGATGCTTTCGACAAATTACATAAACCGAATGAAGCAGCAAAAATTCGCCAAGAGGCCTTAATACACTCATTGAACCAAGAGCGTTCATAAAAGGCTATATTAATTATAATAGCCCCCAAGAAGTTACCTTAGGGGCTATTTTATTTAGTATACAAACCTACCCGTTAGTTTATCGTTAAGTAAAATAACGGGCTAATTCATATTTGTTAGCCCCATATATCCAATTAGATAATAGGACGAAGAACGATAATACCCGTCTTGGAGGATATATATTCTAGGAAGTTTGTATCAACAACCTTCATATTCTTTGAAAGTGATGATGCATTTCGGTACAAAACCTGATTATCCTTTCTAATCACAATACCTGTGTGGGAAACATCTAACCCCTTAATTGGTGAATAAATACCAATATAATCGCCTGTTTTTAAGTTATTAAGAACCATTTCATTAATTGCATGAGTAGGAATATAGGTTACCTTTCTTGAGTGAATACCTAATCCTTTAATAAACTCACTACCATCTGCTTTTTGATTTAATTTTTTTTCAACTGTAACCGACTCAGAGCTAATTAATGCTGTCACATCTGTCGCATTTTGTGGTGATACCGCATACCAGTCAGTAAAAAAGTGTTTTCTTTTATAATAAGCAACATCACTGTCTTTATAACGCGTATTCACAAGGGCGCTTAAAAACGTATTCCTACTGTTTGATTTGCTTAGTGCCGCGACATAATCCAGATAAGTAAAACAGTCAACACCTTCTAAATTAACAACAAGTACTTCACTGACGTTTGGTCCACCAACTAATGTGTTGGCGACATACGGCATCCCCAGAAAAATACTAGAAACTTGATCAATAAGATTGCCATAGGGTAGACCTTGATTTGGTATTATTACTTTATGAATAATCTGATCCAATGCTAATTTAGAATCATCACTCATATCTAATAAATAATTTGGCTGGTTAGTTGATGAAAAAGAGACTGCACAAAAAGAAAGCAATGCAAAAAATAAAAATTTCATTTTAAATACCTTTCCTTGGGAAAATGAATCATCAGTTAAAGATGATTTATTTTTACTGACAAGGTAAAGTAAGAAATTGTTTATTTAAGGTTTAATTTAAATACTAATAATGTGTATTTTTAAGCGAAAAATAACAGCGTTTCACTTTAATTCAAACGAATGTTTTACACTGTCAAAAATAAAGAAACAAAATACAAATATCACGCTAGGTGACATAATCATAAAAAAATAAAACCACTTATGTGCCAAGGTATAAACAAATTTTGTGATTACTATGTCATAAAGGAAATACATAGTGTATAAAGCATAATATACATCTTGGCTTGAATGAATGTGGGATATCTATATGAATGTAATTAAAACTATTTGGCGTTGGGTTATTGCAAGTCCAAACCGTTTACAAATATTTTTTGATCTTCTTCTGCTAGTTTTATCGCCTTTTGTTTTTATCCTATTTATTGGCTTTAATACAGAAGACCTCAGTAAAGACATTTTTATTATTACGTTCATCATCCTCTGCTATACCTACATTACTCGCTGGTTCAGCAAATGGTTTAGTAAAGGCAAAAAATAGTCTCTTATCTTGTTTAACAGCCTCTTTCACGTTTTCAGTAAAGGGGCTAAGTCGCTTGTATTGCAGAAAAAAAAACACCTGCACAAGGCAGGTGTAAAATACAATCAGGTCTACAGACGGATGGTGCCTCACTCAACGTTTCGCCCGTTCGTTGATGGTAAGAGGATGAGCTCTTGATCATCTAAGTTGGACAATAGGCACCGATAATCGGCTTTGCGTCATCTCTGGGTTTATGAAGCTTTGCTGTCATAAGAAGTGAGATGAGCATCTACATCTATAATAATGCAGGATGCGTGCCAACTTTTATAAAAGCTATATTTTTGGGCCTATTTTTTTTATTTCTCTCTACCCCTCGGATTGACTCGCTATTTTTAATCATCAATCCAACCTAGCTAGATAATTTCTCTCTATGAGTGTCCCTTCTCATATTTCGTTACACCTGCTTGTCTCAATTTAGAGACATCATAAATTCATTATTTATTTTTTCTTATAAATCAATGATTAAAATGTCTCCTTTTGGAGACAAGTAAGTAGAGGGTTGTATCAAGATCACGACACTTATCTTCTTCTCAAGAAAAAACAATAAGTTAAATAGCAATTCTCACAGTTCCAAAATATTACCTGTTTTAAAAAAACTTATGTGAAAACACAATCAACAAAAGTGATCCAACTGAAGGGGAAAGAAAAGAAGTTTTGACAAAGAAGCCAATAAAAAGACCAGGCAATAAAAAGCAAAAACCCCGCTATTAAGCGGGGTTCTTTAAATTGGTCGGCGAGAGAGGATTCGAACCTCCGACCCACTGGTCCCAAACCAGTTGCGCTACCAAGCTGCGCTACTCGCCGAAATTTTTGTAGTACTGATTTTTATAGCATTAGTTATCTTTTTTCGTGGTGCGAAAGGGGGGACTTGAACCCCCACGTCCATAGGACACTAACACCTGAAGCTAGCGCGTCTACCAATTCCGCCACCCTCGCAATGTCACAAAAAAATGGGGTGGCTAATGGGACTCGAACCCACGACAACTGGAATCACAATCCAGGGCTCTACCAACTGAGCTATAGCCACCATAACTTCACTTTTTCAAAGCGTTGCTATTCTACTACATACAACGTCATTTTGCCAACCGTAGCGGCGTACTAAAAATGGTGCGCCCGACAGGATTCGAACCTGAGACCTCTGCCTCCGGAGGGCAGCGCTCTATCCAGCTGAGCTACGGGCGCTTAACGCCGTTGCGGGAGAGGATAGTACGGATTTATCCTCTCGCTGTCTAGTCCTTTTTGAAATAAAAATATCGATTGCTTGCCTTTTATCCATTTCGCTGAGAAAGAGAGCATATTCACCCCCTCAGACAACCAATTTCCGCTAAAAATACCCCAAAATACTTTAGCTAGGCCTGTTGATTTTCTCTATTCACCCAGCGAATTAAAAAATAAAGAACCGAAACCACCAATAAAAATATTGCCCCTACGATTAATGACAAGCGTGTATCTGGGTTAATCGCCATTCCAATCAACACACAAGCCAGAAAAAGTAATGTGGCATAATTCACCCATGGAAATAGTATCGACTTGAAAGTGTGCCCCTCAAGCTTTTCTTTATTTTGCTGGCGAAAGCGGATCTGGCTAGTAAGAAGCACTAACCATGGCACCATCCCCGGCAAAACACTAGCACTATATACATACACAAATACCTTCTCAGGGTTTGGAATAATATAGTTGAGACTAGAGCCTGCAACCAGACACAAGATAGTAAAGCCCACACAACGCCCAGGAACGCCATTTTTTGTGAGTTTTAAAAATGAACTTGGTAATTGTTTATTTTGTGCCAATGCGTATAGCATCCGCCCACCGCTATACATACCGCTATTGCAACCTGATAACGCAGCGGTCAACACCACAAAATTGATGACTGCTGCCGCAGAGACAATACCAACTTTTGCAAAGGTCAAAACAAATGGGCTTCCTTGTTGACCCACTTCAGTCCAAGGAAAAAGCGTAACAACGATAAAAATCGCCCCTACATAAAAAATCAAAATACGCCATAAGATATTATTAATGGCTTTTTTCAACGTGACTTTGGGGTTCTTCGCTTCCCCTGCTGTAATCCCTACTAATTCAACACCCTGATATGAAGCTACAACAATGCACAAAGCAAATAGAAAACCTTTCCAGCCGCCAGCAAAAAAGCCCCCATGCTCTGTTAAGTTCCCTAAACCGATAGGTTCAAAGTTATTACCAATACCAAAGAATATTAGCCCTAAACCAATCAAAATCATGACCACAATCGTGGTGACCTTGATCATAGCAAACCAAAACTCTAATTCCCCATACAAACGTACAGCCGCTAAGTTTGCTAAAGCAACTAATACCACTGCAATAATAGCAAAAACCCATTGTGGTACCTCAGGAAACCAGTATTCCGCATAAAAACCGATTGCGGTGATTTCTGAGATCCCAACGGCAACCCACATAAACCAATAACCCCAAGCAGTCAGGCATCCCCAAAATGGGCTAAGGTATTTATAACCAAAAGAAGCAAAAGACCCCGTGACAGGCTCAAGAAATAGCATCTCTCCCATCGAGCGCATGATGAAAAAAACAAAAATACCCGCGATGATATAGGCTAATAGAACAGAAGGCCCTGCCCATTTTAACGTGCTGGCTGAGCCCATAAACAGCCCAACACCAATGGTTCCACCAAGTGCAATAAGCTCGATATGGCGAGCTTCTAGCCCACGCTGAAGTCCCTGTTGTGGATTTTCCATAAATACCCCTGTCAAAAATTACCATGGTTAAATTACAGCGTTAATTAAAGCTTAGTAGTCATCACCACTGTAATCAGTCGAAAAATGTCAGTTAGGCAAATTTTAAAAACATATTGTGAGGAAAATTGAGCACAAACCGACGTTATTGCTTTAATTTTTGAGGGATTATAGAAATATTTGAAGAAAGAGACCAGCAATTACGCAAGTCTCTTTATTGGAAGAGTTACAACTTACCACCGTAATAGTAGCCTAAAAATTTCAGCAGCTTAAATTGACGAGTGATCCGTGATGGCTGAGATAACAAACGATATAACCATTCTAACCCTAAGTTTTGCCATACTTTAGGGGCGCGTTTGACATGACCAGTAAACACGTCATAAGTACCTCCCACGCCCATATACAAAGCTTCAGGATGTACCTGTCGGCAGTCACGCATGAAAATTTCTTGCTTTGGAGAGCCCATTGCAACAGTCACTATTTTCGCACCGCTCGCATGGATACGTTCAAACAACGCATCCCTTTCTTCTGCAGTAAAATAACCGTTTTGAGACCCGACAATATTCACGTTCCACTGAGCGCGAAGCTTACTTTCTGTCTGCTCTAAAATTTCAGGTTTCCCACCGACTAAAAAAACGGGAGTGCCTTCTTTTCCTGCTCTTTCCATCAGGCCTTCCCACAAATCGGCACCTGCAACACGAGAAACGTCCGCTTGTGGGTATTTACGGCGAATAGCACGTACGATACTAATACCATCAGCATACAAGTACTCTGCTTGGCCTAGTAAGGTATTTAACGCGGTATCTTTTTCAGCGATCATCACTTTTTCCGCATTAATCGCAACTAGCGTTCCCGTTTTGGTTTCTCCATCTGCAAACAAATAATCTAAAAAATGGGCCATATTTTTGAAGCCCCAAATATTATGACCACGAATGCAATATTGTGGAACGGATGAAGCCTGAGTTGATAACGGTTCCATGATACTCCTTTAGCGACTTTCACGCTGTTGGCTTCTCAAAAGAGAAGCTGTTTTTATGCGGATAAGCCCCGCAGTTTCAAATAGCCAATACAATAATTTTGCTAAAATCAGACAAAGTCCAAATATTAAGCAGAAGAAAACCACTCGTGAGACGAAAGAATCGACCCCTTCTCGCGCTAAAACAATAATGTTAAAGATGGCGCCGAAGCAAAAGGCCTGCATAATGGCGGCTTTATAACGGTTCGGTTCTTTTAGGCTCATGCCATAAATCCAGTCAAACCATTTTATAATTAAGCCAACGGCTATCGCGCCCAGCGGAATAAAAATCACACCGCCCATCACGACCAAAGAACCGATAAGCGTCGGTGAAATCGCCAGTCCTGAGTGATTATTTAGCACTTCCCACGTAAAATAATTAGCAGAGTTCAAAACGGTATCTGGCCGTTCTGGCCAAACCCAAGATGGGATAAAAACATAGAAGTCACGGATAATTGGCGCAAGGCCTTGGAAATCCATTTCATCATAATGGCTGAGTAGCAGAGCCAAGTTTTCCCACGGTGAGAAAGTATCTCGGGTCAAATATAAAAAAGTGTAATAAGCTTCTGCTCCGTTCACATCAAGGCCATAACGTTTAAGGGCAAGCCAGAACATACCAACAATACTAGCTACCCCTGCTGCAGCTAGCATCCACAAGGTGATCCAACCACGCACGATACCGATGAATAAAAACAAAGCAAAAGCGATGATAATATTCGCTCTTGTTCCACCCACGATAACATACGTTAAAAAGCCAAAGGCAACGGTACTCACAAGGAAGAATACCCAACGCTTTTGGGTTGGCCGTAAGAAATAAACGATCAACATCGCAGGAATAAAGAAATAGAAAAAGCGTTTTAGTGCGACACCGGACACTTGGCTAGAAAAGATTTGGCTATAAGATTTCAACTTAAACAATAAGAAACCATTTTGCATGAAGAAGATACCAACTGTTACTACAGCTATTAATATCAACAGCATACACGTTAGATTGGTTTCAACTTTGTTCATGCTAAACAGAGCACGCCCTGATACCTCTGTACGCTTCGAAATCCGCGTTTTATAGGCAACGTAATAGATTGCATAAAAGCTGGTCGCAGCTAACTGTGCATAAAGCAAATAATCCGCCGGTACCACTGCGACATCAAATTGGAATACCAAAGCGCAAGTTAGCGGAAAGCCAAAATAAAATGTTAATAAATACAACATTGAAAAGAAAATATTGAAATTAAAGCGAACACGCACAAACTCTTTATAAAGCAAAGTACCAATAAAAATAATTGATATCAGGTAGACAAATGCTAAGCCACCTAATTCTGCATGTGTCATGCTCGCTCCTCCGCGGCACTGAGAACATCTTTCCAACCCTCAGTGAAATTAGGAGCAAAGAATTCAATATGTTGTTTATCAAGTAAGCTCATTTGACGTTGAGCCTCATCCACCAGCGAGGTTGTCAGTTCATCACCATAGAAAAATACAGGTACATTCTGCGCAGTTAAATCCTGCCAAAATGTATTTTGCCTGCTTATCACAAATGGAACCCCAAACTGGATAAGTAAACAGACCGTCCCCACACCTTGTTGGCGATTAAAAATAAAATAGCCAAGGTCACAAGACTTCAGCAAATTAAGGTAATCATCAAATTCCATACGGTCTTTTAGAATTTGCACTTGCCCTGCGGTGAACTCACTGTTTGCTGCTTGTTCGACTTGCTGTATATAACCTTGGTTATTCGCTGGGTAGCCCATTGGGACAATAACGTTAACCTTATCGCCAAATTGCTGTTTAATCGCGCTCAGAGCCTCTACATGGCGATTAGAACGATCACCTGAGTTACCGAGTAAGATAGTTAATTGCTCACCTTCACGGGGCTTACGCTCAGTAATCGTCAATGCAGGGTCCATTCGAGTCGGAAAATACAAGACCGATGCAGGCACTTTCGGATTCGATTGATGGAAATAACACAAATCGCCACGTGTTGCCCCAACATGGCCGACTTTTTTCTGAGCCAAACGGCGCAGAATATAAAACAATTTAAACTTTAATGAGTTAGATTCCTCATAAAGATCAGCACCCCAAATATGCCACCAAAACTGATGGGATTTAATTTGGCCAAATAGCAATGCTAGCCAAATTGGTGCGTTAAATTGCCCATGGAAGAAAAACCGGGTCCGGCGCTCAGCTTTTGCCCGCTGGATCACGCAATTAGCAACCGACTTTTTACTACTAAAAACTTCTATTTCGAGCTGTGGATATGCGTCAGCAAGCTGCGCATCATCACTTACGACCATAAAATGCGGTTTTGTTGACGGTGCCATTTCTTGGCAAATTACGTTATTAAAAAACGTCAATACCGTCTGATTATGGTGTGGGAGGTTTGATCCCAGTACATGTATTAAGGTTGTCATGCTCGCCTACGGTAAATCAAAAATACGCAACAACAGAGAGTAAAATATACAATATAGGTGGCCATATATGCCTGCGTGGCCCCAACAGCGCCATGCTCTGGAATAAACCAATGTGCAAAAACCATCAATAGCACAAACTGGCTCACTTCAGTTAAAACATAAAAACGTAATGCGGCTTTGGCAATCACTAGATAGCCGAATACATAAGCCCCTACTTTCAGTACATCTCCAACTAACTGCCAAGCAAAAAGGTCTCTCATTCCTATAAATTTTTCAGAGAATAGCAACCAAATCGCAAAGTCACGCAATAACCAAACTGTGAAACTCACTACGGCCACTGCGGGTAAGACAAACTTCAATGCTTTGATGATCTCTGCTGAGATTTCACTTTTATGCTGCAAACGAGATAATGTTGGCAGCAAATAAACCGAAAATGTGGCGGTAATAAATTGCAAATAGGCATCAGAGATAGTAGTAACCCCTGTCCATAAGCCAACGTCATCCCAACTATAGGTTTGGGCCAGTAAATTTCGCATCATGATATAGGCAACTGGCAAAGTCACCGCAGTTAACATTGCCATGACGGTAAATTTACCCAAATTAGTCGCAATCGCTTTGTCCCATGCAGGTTTTAGCGATGACAACGCAAACTGTTTGCGTTTAATAACCATACCAGCCGCAGGTAATACGACCAATGCTGGCACCAATGCTAACCCTGCGAGTGCCCCTTCGTAGCCACCCACTAAATAGCATAAATAATAGGCAAAAACCCCAATTATGCTACCTAAAATAATCGCTAATGCATTAGCAGATGCGTCCCTATAGCCTTTTAGAATAGCCAAGAAATAATTTGAATAACCTATCCCCATTTGAATCAAGGCAACTACTTGAATAACAGAGCTATATTTCTCACTATCAAATAGCGCTACACTAATTGGCACACTGCAAAGTAAAAAAACAATCGCCAATAAGGTCGAAAAACCAAGGATAATCGTTGATGACGTCCCGAGTACTGCACGCAGTTTCTGTGGGTCTTGATGATGTTCCGCCACATATTTTGTGACACCATTAAAGATCCCTGCACCAGATAGTACCCCTAGTACCGTAATTAACTGACGGAAATTCCCCGCCAGCCCGACGCCACTAGGGCCAAACGAGACAGCAAATAATTTGACAATTAACAGGCCTACCCCAATTTTAATTAGGGTAGAGCCAGCAGTCCAAACCGATGCTTTAGCTAACGACATTAGGCAAAGAACGCTTTGATTCGCTCAATGACGACTTGTTGCTCGTCATCTGTCATATTGTAAAACATCGGTAAGCGTACTAAACGGTCACTTTCAGACGTTGTATATTGGTCTTCACCATGAAAACGACCAAACTCCAAGCCCGCAGGGCTCGTGTGCAATGCCACATAATGGAATACAGTCAAAATACCGTGAGATTTCATATAGTCATTAAACGCCGTACGCTCTTCCACATCCTTAAGCTTAATGTAGAACATATGGGCATTATGTTTCATACCTTCCGGTACTGTGGCTAAAACTAAACGCCCTGCTTCTGCCAGAGGTCGTAGCGCGTCGTAATAACGTTGCCAAAGCAGTAAACGGCGATCATTAATTTTGTCAGCTTCTTCTAATTGAGCCCACAAGTAAGCAGCTTGTAAGTCGGATAACAGATAGCTTGAGCCAATATCACGCCAAGTATATTTGTCGACTTGCCCACGGAAAAATTGGCTACGGTTGGTCCCTTTTTCACGGATCACTTCAGCACGATTGATTAAATCTTTATCATTTATCAATGTTGCCCCACCCTCACCACCCGAAGAGTAGTTTTTGGTTTCATGAAAACTATAGCAACCGATATGGCCAATGGTACCCAGCGCTTTACCTTTGTAGGTTGACATCACACCTTGTGCGGCATCTTCAATAACGAATAAATCATGCTTTTTGGCAATGTCCATGATGGTATCCATTTCACAGGCTACACCTGCGTAATGAACTGGCACGATTGCTCGCGTACGCTCTGTAATCGCCGCTTCAATTTTAGTTTCATCAATATTCATTGTGTCTGGACGGATATCAACAAAAACAATTTTTGCGCCGCGCAGCACAAATGCGTTTGATGTTGATACAAACGTAAAACTAGGCATGATCACTTCATCGCCCGGCTTAATATCGATTAGAATCGCCGCCATCTCTAATGAAGCAGTACAAGAGGGTGTTAATTGAACTTTCGGGCAGTCAAAACGTTTTTCCATCCACTCTTCACAACGTTTAGTAAAACCACCGTCACCACACAGTTTGCCACTTTCCATGGCTTGTTTCATATACTCTAATTCAGTACCTACAATTGGCGGTTTATTAAATGGAATCATGTTGTCCCCTGTATAACCAATATGCAGTGCTTGCAATGGCAGCACCACTACGTGAATAAAGATTTAATGCAGCAACATTACTGATTTGAGTGGCAACATTTAACTGTCTTTTTTGGTGTTGTACACACCAATCAAATGCGGCTGACATCAACTTACGACCCACTCCTTGCCCTGTCGCTTCTGGCACTTTCGCTAACAGCCCAATACGTGCTGTGTCTGCATCAAGATGGCGTAAACTCACAAACCCTAAAATTGTGCCAGATGCGTCTTTAACTAATAAACAAGTGTGATCAAACGTACCAAGTACTGATTTTTCTATCCATAAAGCATAAAACCGCCCGCTATCACCTTCATTATACCAAGGTGCTCGGAAGCGACTTTTGCTAAAGACAGAAGCAGCAGCTTGTTTCAGTGCAGGGATATCATCCACTTGCGCTGTAACAATATTATCTGCCGCTGTTAAACCTGCTTTAAGATAAGCATTTTCTGTGCCAATAGTGAGAGCAAAGTCAATTTCACCTTCAACAAAAGAAAACCCCATACTTGCTAAGTCATCGATTAGCCCCGTTTCAGACGCCGTGACTTTAGCCTGTACGATATCAAACTTATCCATTTGATAAGCAAGAATAATATTGGAGTTTTCCCCCGTGAAATTTAATTTTGCGGTCGAGCGTTGAAAAAAATCGCTCTCCCATTGCAAACTATCAATACTGGCGCGGACGGACACGTAATAAATCCTCTAAGTATTGCCCATAACCGGTTTTTTTCAGTTGCTCTGCTGAAGCCTGAACTTGCTCATCAGTAAGCCAGCCATTACGCCATGCTATTTCTTCTAAACAAGCAACTTTAAAACCTTGACGTTTTTCAACAGTTTGTACAAATGTGCCCGCTTCAATTAAGCTGTCATGCGTACCAGTATCTAACCAAGCAAAACCTCGTCCTAATAGCTCAACATTCAACTCACCGCGTTCTAAATACATTTGGTTAATTGAAGTGATTTCTAATTCACCACGCTCAGAAGGTTTTACTTGCTTAGCAAATTCAACGACTTGTTGGTCGTAGAAGTATAACCCTGTAACAGCCCAATTAGATTTTGGTTTTTTAGGTTTTTCTTCGATGGAGAGCACTTTAAAATCATCAGTAAACTCCACCACACCAAAACGTTCAGGGTCCATGACTTGGTAGCCAAATACGGTTGCCCCCTGCTGCCTTTGCGCGACTGTTTTTAATTTCGGGCTAAATGAATGACCAAAGAAAATATTGTCACCCAGCACTAAGCAACATGAATCCCCATTGATAAATTCTTCACCAATAATAAAGGCTTGTGCTAAACCATCCGGTGATGGCTGCTCCGCATAGCTCAACTCAATACCAAATTCATGTCCATCACCTAATAAGCGTTTGAACATGGGTAAATCGTCAGGTGTCGAGATAATTAAAATCTCACGGATCCCCGCTAGCATCAGTACTGATAGCGGGTAATAAATCATGGGCTTATCGTAGATAGGCAATAACTGTTTAGAAATGCCACGAGTGATTGGGTGCAATCGCGTCCCCGACCCTCCTGCTAATATAATACCTTTCATACTTTCACCTAATTGCCAAGACCTAAGCGCTCGCCGGCATAGGAACCATCTTGCACACGACGCCACCAGGTTTCGTTATTCAAATACCACTGCACGGTTTTGCGAATGCCAGACTCAAATGTTTCTTGGGGCTTCCACCCCAATTCACGCTCAATTTTTTCAGCATCAATCGCATAACGCATATCGTGGCCCGGCCTATCTTTCACATAGGTAATGAGATCACGGTAGTGAGCAACGCCTTGTGGTTTCTGTGGTTGTAGCTCTTCCAATAACTCACAAATCGCTTCTACCACTTCGATATTACGGCGCTCATTATGCCCGCCGATATTGTAAGTGGTGCCCGGTTCAGCTGTTGTTGCCACTAAATGCAATGCACGCGCATGGTCCTCAACAAATAACCAATCACGAATTTGCTCCCCCTTACCGTATACAGGTAATGGCTTGCCCGCTAATGCATTGAGAATAATTAATGGGATCAATTTCTCAGGGAAATGATATGGACCATAATTATTCGAGCAATTAGTGATCATGGTTGGTAAACCATAAGTCCTTTCCCATGCCCTTACCAAATGGTCACTCGATGCTTTAGACGCAGAATATGGGCTACTTGGTGCATAAGGTGTTGTTTCAGTGAAGAACCCTTCTGGGCCTTCTAAATCGCCATACACTTCATCAGTGGAAATATGATGAAAGCGGAATGCAGCTTTTTTTTCTTCATCCAATGCAGACCAGTAGGAACGCGCGGCTTCTAACAGTGTGTAAGTCCCTACTATATTGGTTTCAATAAATGCAGCAGGGCCATCAATGGAGCGATCAACATGGCTTTCAGCAGCCAGATGCATGACTACATCTGGTTGATATTGTTCAAATACTTTGTCTAGTGCCGTTCTATCACAAATGTTCACTTGCTCAAAAGCATAGCGGGGGTGACTGGCAACAGCCGCTAAGGACTCTAAATTGCCAGCATAAGTTAAACAATCAACCACGACCGCACTGTCGCCAGTGTTCTCAATGATGTGACGAACAACCGCAGAACCGATAAACCCTGCGCCCCCAGTAATTAATATGCGTTTCAACGCCACACTCCTTTTGTATCAACAACCCATTTTTGTGGAATAGCTGAACCTTGAATACCTTTAAACATATTGTGATCAACTAACATGAGGATCACATCCGCTTCATTAACGGCTTGTTCAATCGATACTAATTCAGAAATACCTTTTAAAGAGGTTGGTAATTCATGGATATGAGGCTCAACCGCATAGGTTTTACCCGGGTTCCAGTTCGCCACCATTTTAGTAATGTGCATCGCTGGGCTTTCACGTAAGTCATCAATATTCGGTTTAAAAGATAAACCGAAGCACGCAATCGTCACTTCGTTGGCTTTTTTACCCGTTTCCACTAAACAATCTGCAACCGCAGCTTTTACTTGATCAACTACCCAAATAGGCTTGCCATCATTGACCAAGCGCGCCGTATGAATTAAGCGGGATTGTTTTGGATTTTGCGATACGATAAACCATGGGTCAACTGCGATGCAGTGCCCTCCAACACCCGGTCCCGGCTGAAGAATATTAACGCGAGGGTGGCGATTAGCGAGGCTAATTAGTTCCCACACATTGATATCTTGTTCAGCACAAATCAATGATAATTCGTTTGCAAAAGCGATATTAACATCACGGAAGCTATTTTCCGTTAGTTTACACATTTCAGCTGTTCTGGAGTTGGTAATAACACATTCACCTTCAAGGAAAATGTTATACAACTCACTGGCTCGTAGGGAAGATTTTGGCGTCATTCCACCCACGACACGGTCGTTTTTAATCAATTCGACCATGACTTGCCCCGGTAATACACGCTCAGGGCAATATGCAACATCGATATCTGCCTCTTCACCAGCTTGATGAGGGAAAGTTAAATCAGGACGAGCCTCTGCCATCCATTGTGCCATTTGCTCAGTCGTTCCCACTGGGGATGTCGACTCAAGGATCACTAAATCGCCTTTTTTCAGCACTGGAGCGACCGACTCTGCCGCAGCCCTAACATAAGTGAGGTCAGGCTCATGCTCACCTTTAAAACGGTGTTGGCACAGCAATAAGATAAGCATCGGCAGGCTGTGGTGTAGTAAAGGCTTTCAGGTGACCTTCTTCAACGGCTTTTTTCACCACAACATCCAGCTCAGGTTCGACAATGTGGATTTTCCCCTGATTAATGGTGTCAACGGCGTGTTGATTAACATCTACACCAACCACTTGCTTTTTACGTGATGCAAAGGCTGCTGCTGTCGGTAAACCAATATAACCAAGGCCAATAACAGAAATAGTTTCAAAACTCATAATTTCACCTGATTACCTTTTAATGCTGCAAGAATACGCTGACATGCATGACCATCCCCATACGGGTTATGTGCGCGGCTCATTTCATGATATTCCGCGTCATCTGTCAGTAACCGATTAACTTCTTCCACAATTTTTTGTGTATCTGTCCCCACAAGGCGAACTGTACCTGCATCAACTGCTTCAGGGCGTTCTGTGGTGTCTCTCATAACCAAAACCGGCTTACCGAGAGAAGGAGCTTCCTCTTGAATACCGCCAGAATCCGTCAAAATCAAATAGGAATGATTCATCAAGTAAACGAACGGTAAATATTCTTGAGGGCTAATTAAAATAATATTATCAATGTCATGCAATATACGTTTAACTGGTTCACCCACATTAGGGTTCAAGTGAACTGGGTAAACAACTTGGACATCTGGGTGTGCTTGGGCAATCTCTGCTAATGCATGGCAAATACGTTCAAAACCACCACCAAAACTTTCGCGACGATGGCCTGTAACTAAAATCATTTTTTTGTTTGGGTCAATAAATGGATAATTAGCTGCCAATTTTTCCATCATATACTGGTCGCTCATCACTTTATCGCGCACCCACAATAGTGCATCAATAACCGTATTACCCGTGACAAAAATATGGCTATCAGGGATTGACTCTTTTAATAGATTTTGGCGCGAATTTTCAGTTGGAGCAAAATGATACATGGCCAAATGGCCTGCAATTTTACGGTTTGCTTCTTCAGGCCACGGTGAATAAAGATCACCAGTGCGTAACCCAGCTTCAACATGCCCGACTGGGATACGATGATAAAATGCGGCGAGGCTAGTCGCCATCGTTGTTGCTGTATCTCCATGAACCAAGACAACATCAGGTTGGAAATCAGCAAAGACAGCTTTTAACCCCTCGAGAATACGGCATGTAATATCGGTTAAATCTTGCCCAGGTTTCATAATATTGAGATCATAATCGGGAGTGATCTCAAACAGTTTCAGTACTTGATCTAGCATTTCACGATGCTGAGCGGTGACACATACTTTTGCTTCAAAAAATTCATCCGCAGCAAGTGCATGAACCAACGGTGCCATTTTAATAGCTTCAGGCCGTGTGCCGAATACAGTCAATACTTTCACAGTGACTCTCTTATATTTATCTTTCGCAGTGTGCTGCTTTTGTAATCTTAATGACTTCATAATGCCACTGATGAAAACATCAGTGGCATATCCCAAAATCAAGATGGGCGACGGCGAGCAAGTACCACTCCGGCACCAACTAACAACCCTATGGCTCCCCAAAGAACCATCATAAAGGCTCGACGAGGACTATCGCGTTTTACGGGGTCTTCAGGAGTCCGCAGGTAGCGATATGCTTGGAAATTATCTTGGAGAGTTGGTCCTACGCTCAATGTTGATAACATGGCAATATTTTGATCATAATCGGTATCATGATCAGGACCTGTAGCTTTCAATGTTTCAATTTGTGCCTGTAATAATGGGGCACCTAACATGAACATTTTAGAGTCAGGGAGTTCATCCACTGGTGTTGTACTTTGATTACGCACAATACCTTGTTTTTCCGCGACTTTAAGTGCTTGTTCTAAGACATTCAGACGTCTTTCATAAGCCGCGTTGGCAACCATATCTTCACGCTTAACTAAGGCTTTCATGGATTGCATTTTAGTTGCCCAAGTACCTTTAATTTCATCGTTCAGGTTCGTTGTTGCGCGTTGATTCGCAAACTGAGTGTACTGGCGCAATAATTGATTCGCATCTGCTGATGTTTCAGCCACTAACTTAATACTATCTGTTAGGTTTTTGATTTCATCGGCGGGAGTAAATTCAATATTATTGATGAGTTCATCCAATAATGCAGCATCCGCTTTTGGGTCATTTTCCAAGCGTTGCTTATAGTAATCAGTACTCAACCAAAATTGACGGCGTGTATCATAAGAACCAAGTTGTTTTGTAAACTCTTGGTACGCTTCTTTTGCGATCGTCGGTAATTGCCCTTCTTGCCCGGTATTATTTATACGGGAATCGAGGTTGCGCAGAAATTGCTGCTGAGAGTAATAGCTTCCCAGATTATTTACAGTTGGTAAATCCGTGATTGCGGTTGCGCTCCACTTGGGTTGCATAAAATAAGATGCTCCCAATGCAATTGCAGCAAAAATAACTGCAAATGCAATGATCCAAATTTTGCCTTGCCACAATGAGCGGCATAAACCACGGATATCCAATTCCGGCTCTATTGGTGTTTGATGCTGACTCGGTTGTGTTTCTGAGTTATTCACTGCACAGAACCTCTATTTTCGTTTTGTCGTTACCGTACTGCACCTCGACGGACTCTACGTCTAACTCGTTTAATAAAACGGGCGACTTTCCAAGCTCGTTTGATGCAATAACCATACATCATAAATACAAGCAAAAATAATGCCAACATTACCCACTCTGGTACAAATGTTAACCTTTCGCCAATAATTCCGATACATGCCAAGATAGCTGCAGATAAAGTAATCAATACAAATGCACCTTTTGGCGTGAAACCGGAACGCATAATCAAATGATGAATATGTTGGCGGTCTGGTGAGAATGGACTCATACCTTTACGAATTCGGCGATACATAATGGCAACCATATCCATTAATGGGATCGCAATAATCCATAAAGCTGTTACTGGGTTAATAGGGTGAACTTCTTCCTGAGTTGAAGCGACTAAGATCCAAATAATGGTGAAACCGATCAAAGTACTTCCTGCATCCCCCATAAATACTTTAAAACGACGCCCTAACACGCCTAAATTTAACAGAATATAAGGAAGGATAGCTGCAATAAAGGCAAAATACCAAAAGGCTAATGCAAAATTACCATTTTGATAAAGTAAAAAGCCGAGTGCCCCAAAGGAAACCGAAGATACCCCCCCAAGTAACCCATCAATACCATCAACCATGTTAAATGCATTGATTGCAGCCCATACGGCAAAGAGAGTGACAATATAACCAAATGGACCAAGAACGAGTTCCCATGGCCCAAATGCATGGCCTAATGATTCAAGTTTTAGCCCTGCTGCTGTCATCATAACAACCGCAACAATTGCTTGGATCCCTGCCCTTAATTTTACACTAATATCAAACCTATCATCTAGCGCACCGATAAAGACCAATAAACCTGCACAACTGATATACAGCCATTTATGGGGTATATACTCTTCAGTTATATAAAACGCAAAACAGATCCCAAAGAAAACGGAAATTCCCCCAACAAGAGGAACTAATCCTACGTGCTTTTTCCTGAAGTTAGGCTTATCAACTAACCCGATTTTTATCGCAACAACTCGGGCCAGAAAAATAAAGGCTAACGAAAACAAGAAAACGTAGAAGAGGTTGGTTACAAAGTGTATGGTGTCCACTGTTCGACTCTCTTAATCTTTATATTTAACTTTCAAAACTAAATTTTTTTTGGTGAATGCCGATAAGTAAGCAAGCGCCAATGCATTATCATCTTGGCAATAAAATCCGCTATAAGACGAATCTTCATTCGTACAAAGACTCCTATAACATTATCAATATACACACTACACGTGTGTTTTTAATTCGATAACGAAACATTTCCAAGTTTATACTTTATAGCTGCAATATGCATGCCATAAAATCAATACGCTAAAATAGAGTTAATCAATTGACCATTAAATAATCATTTAAAGATTAAATAATAAAACGCCCTAAATAAATTTAATTTCAATCACAAAAATATATAAAACCAATTAATTTCTTTAAATTCAATGAACTAAAAGAAACCCATTGTTTTGTATGTCTTTAATTATTGTAGCGTAGAGAATATACACTTGTTTAACTAATACAGCGTGTAAATAAAGAAATAAAACATAGGGTTAATTTATCTAAACTAACACCATACAACAATAAATATCATTTATAGCTTATTTTATAACTTCATTTTTTGTATTCAGCAAAGATATGGGTGCAAAAAAATAGGTGCCAATAATGGCACCTATTTATAAGATTTGAAAATCTTAGCTGCTATGCTCTTTTCATGAAGTCAAAAAACTCTTCATTTGTTTTAGTCATTGCGAGTTTACTAATGAGGAACTCCATCGCATCGATTTCACCCATAGGATGAATAATCTTACGTAAGATCCACATTTTTTGTAGCTCATCTTGCGACGTCAGCAACTCTTCTTTACGGGTACCAGAGCGGTTGTAATCGATAGCAGGGAATACACGTTTTTCTGCAATCTTACGAGAAAGATGCAATTCCATGTTACCTGTACCTTTAAACTCTTCATAGATAACTTCATCCATTTTAGAGCCGGTATCGACTAACGCAGTCGCAATGATTGTTAGGCTTCCACCTTCCTCAACGTTACGAGCAGCACCAAAAAAGCGTTTTGGGCGATGTAATGCGTTGGCATCAACCCCACCGGTTAATACTTTACCGGATGAAGGAACGACGGTGTTATATGCACGAGCAAGACGCGTAATGGAATCAAGTAAGATAATAACGTCTTTTTTATGTTCAACCAGACGTTTAGCTTTTTCAATCACCATTTCAGCAACTTGAACGTGACGTGCAGCTGGCTCATCAAAAGTCGAAGCAATAACTTCACCTTTAACTAAACGCTGCATCTCTGTCACTTCCTCTGGACGCTCATCAATAAGCAGTACCATCAGAACGCAATCAGGGTGGTTATGTGCAATGTTTGCTGCAATATTTTGCAGTAACATTGTTTTACCTGCTTTAGGTGGAGCCACGATCAAACCACGTTGCCCACGACCGATTGGTGCAGCTAAATCCAGTACACGCGCAGTTAAATCTTCCGTAGAACCGTTACCGCGTTCCATACGCAGACGACTATTGGCATGTAATGGTGTTAAGTTTTCAAAAAGGATTTTACTGCGGGCATTTTCAGGTTTGTCGAAGTTAACTTCGTTGACTTTCAGGAGGGCAAAATAGCGTTCACCTTCTTTAGGAGGACGAATTTTTCCTGAAATTGTGTCACCTGTACGTAGGTTAAAACGGCGGATTTGGCTAGGAGAAACGTAGATATCATCAGGACCTGCGAGGTAAGAACTATCAGCTGAACGGAGGAAACCAAATCCATCCTGCAATATTTCCAGTACGCCGTCGCCGAAAATATCTTCTCCACTTTTTGCATGCTGCTTCAAAATAGAGAAAATAATATCCTGCTTTCTCATACGGGCTAAGTTCTCTAGCCCCATGTTTTCGCCTAACGTAATCAATTCTGATACTGGCGTATTTTTTAATTCGGTAAGATTCATAATGGTGGGTTCTTTAACTCGGGGTAATTCTCGAACTATGAACGTAAATTGACGGCAACTTAATAACTAAGTGCCAGTTTAACTTTATACAGCCCTGTTGGTAACGGATTCATCATACGCTCACAACAATGCATAAAAATTTTTGCTAGTCATTACTAATGATTTTTCTAACATGTGACTACGATTCACCTGAAAGATGTTCGGTATATTATTAGAAACACACACAACATTAGCAATAGTTTTTTGTACATTTAGGACAACATCTATCCCAATATCGCAAATTTAACGCCAGAACCGCATTAAATAACACATTTGAACTGAACGTTAACTTTTCCCAGTTTGTTACTATCCCCTAAGATCTAATAACATTAGATTACATTACTGTAGCTTATGCACTATCTTTAACTAAGATGAAAAACACATTGGAATAAATGATATTGAATGCAGCAGTAGCTTGAACTCAACGTCTAAATTCTCAATTTTCATATTTAAAATCATTGTGTCATCAGTTTTTGATCATTAACAATCATTACGAAACAATTATCACAATACAGAACTAACAAACTAGATATATAAGATAAGAGCAATGGAATACAAAGTAATTCATATGGGTGCTATACGAGGAATAATGATAACTTATCATGCTTAAGTGAAGACGTCTAGCGGCTCTCTAGATAAAATAGATATACCGCTAAACGTTTTGGCTTGTATATAACGATAACTTACAGATTTCCGTCTAGAAATTCTTTCAGTTGCGTTTTTGATAATGCGCCCACTTTGGTTGCAGCAACTTCACCATTTTTGAATAAAAGAAGTGTCGGGATACCACGAATTCCATATTTTGGGGCGGTAGCCGGGTTTTCATCAATATTCAGTTTTGCGATGGTCAATTTGCCTGTATATTCATCAGCAATTTCATCAAGAATAGGCGCGATCATTTTACAAGGACCACACCATGCTGCCCAGAAATCGACGAGAACAGGTGAACTTGCGTTCAAAACTTCAGTTGCAAAACTTGCATCAGTTATATGTATAATTTTATCGCTCATGTTGTACTCCAAAAATTCATCTTTTGCAGACTTAGTGTAACATTATTGGCAGCAGTATGCTTTATTTCAAAAGATACACTTTCGTAAACCAACCGTTAACTGATATTCTAACATACTATGAGTAAAGCACACTTGACAGAAAAGAAGTTTTCCGACTTCGCATTGCACCCTAAAGTCATTGAAGCTCTTAATAAAAAAGGCTTCGATTATTGCACGCCAATTCAGGCGTCCACTTTGCCTTTTACTGTCGAAGGCAAAGACGTAGCGGGTCAAGCGCAAACTGGTACAGGTAAAACGTTAGCATTTTTAACGTCTACATTTCATTATTTATTAACTCATCCCGCTATTGAGGGGAAAAAAACTAACCAGCCTCGCGCGCTAATTATGGCACCAACTCGTGAACTGGCAGTACAGATATACTCAGATGCTAAAGAGCTTGCTGAATATACTGGCCTGAAAATGGGCCTAGCCTATGGTGGTGATGGTTATGATGAACAATTAAAAGTTCTACAAAATGGCGTCGATATTTTAATTGGCACAACGGGTCGTCTTATCGACTATGCCAAACAAAACTACGTCGATTTAAGCGCAATCCAAGTCATTGTTCTCGATGAAGCTGATCGCATGTATGACCTTGGGTTTATTAAAGATATTCGTTGGCTATTTCGCCGTATTCCGGCTGCAACAGAAAGGCTTAACCTGCTGTTCTCCGCAACACTATCTTACCGCGTCAAAGAATTAGCATTTGAACAAATGAATAACCCTGAATATGTTGAGGTAGAACCTTTGCAAAAAACAGGTCATCGTATCAAAGAAGAGTTATTTTACCCTTCTAATGAAGAAAAAATGCGTTTACTCCAAACCTTACTTGAAGAGGAATGGCCGGAACGTTGTATCATTTTCGCTAATACAAAGCATCGTTGTGATGATATTTGGGCTCATTTAGCTGCAGATGGTCACCGAGTGGGGCTACTTACTGGGGATGTCGCACAGAAAAAACGCCTACGTATTTTAGAGCAATTCACACAAGGTAGCCTTGATATTCTCGTCGCAACTGATGTGGCTGCTCGGGGTTTACATATTCCATCTGTAACTCATGTTTTTAACTATGATTTACCTGACGATTGTGAAGATTATGTTCACCGAATTGGTCGTACTGGCCGTGCTGGCGAAAGTGGTTGCTCAATCAGCCTCGCGTGTGAAGAATATGCACTCAACTTACCAGCTATCGAAGAGTATATTCAACACTCAATCCCTGTGAGTAAATATAATAGCGAAGCACTATTGGATGATTTACCGGCACCAAAACGCCGTCATCGTCCTCGCCCTGGGGGCCCTCGCCGCAATTCAAATTCGCCGCGTCGCCACAATGGCCCACGTAATAACCATAAACGTCCAGGCTGAGTAAAAACGATATGCTGAAATCTTCTTCTCTTTATGCTGCCATCGATTTGGGTTCAAACAGTTTTCATATGCTAGTAGTGCGCGAAACTGCTGGCAGCATTCAGGTTATTTCTAGGGTTAAACGCAAAGTTCGGCTTGCGGCTGGGTTAGATAAAAACAACCTTCTTTCTGAACAAGCGATGGAACGAGGCTGGCAGTGTCTGCGCCTATTTTCGGAACACCTACAAGATATTCCGAACACGCAAATTCGAGTCGTCGCCACAGCGACATTACGCTTAGCTAAAAATGCTGACCTATTTATCGAGAAAGCCAGTAATATCCTAGGAAACCCCGTTAAAGTTATTCAAGGAGAAGAAGAAGCTCGCCTAATTTACCAAGGTGTCGCACATACGACAGGCGGCCCTGATCAACGTTTAGTCGTTGATATTGGCGGGGGCAGCACTGAGCTAGTCACAGGGACTGGAGCTAAAGCGGAGCAACTTTATAGCCTTGAAATGGGCTGTGTTACTTGGCTTGAACGCTATTTTAGCGACCGAAGTTTAACAGAAGAAAATTTTTCTGCAGCCCAAACCGCTGCACAAGAAGTCATCGCCCCAATTGCTGACGCCTTAAAAACCCATGGATGGAAAATTTGTGTTGGAGCATCAGGAACAGTCCAAGCAATTCAAGAAATTATGATTGCTCAAGGCATGGATGAATTAATCACCCTCTCAAAGTTACAACAGCTTAAGCGTAAAGCAATTCAATGCCAAAAACTTGAAGAACTTGAAATTGAGGGTTTAACCTTTGAGCGAGCCCTTGTTTTTCCAAGTGGATTATCGATTCTAATCGCAATTTTCGAAGCTTTGGGGATTGATAACATGACACTAGCTGGGGGCGCTCTTCGAGAAGGGCTCGTCTACGGTATGTTGCAATTACCTATCGAGCAAGATATTCGAGCCCGTACTGTTCGTAATATTCAACGCCGCTTCCAAGTTGACATTGAGCAAGCGAGTCGAGTTCGTCAACTTGCGGAGTACTTTTTCCTACAAGTGGCAAAAAATTGGGGGTTAGATACTCGTTGTCGTGATTTATTATCAAGTGCTTGTGCTTTACACGAAATAGGCCTCAGCGTTGATTTCCGTAAAAGCCCTGAACACGCCAGCTATCTAATAACACACCTTGATTTGCCCGGTTTTACCCCTGCGCAAAAACGGTTACTCGCAGCACTATTAAGAAACCAACAAGGCCCTGTCGACTTAGCATCTTTGAGCCAACAAAATGCATTACCCATACAGCAGGCATACTATTTATGCCGTTTACTGCGGCTAGCCATTATTTTTTCTAGCCGTAGACGTGATGATACATTACCAGCTTTGAGACTCAATACGGATGCTAATGGGTTAACAATTATGCTGCCTTATCGTTGGTTAGCAGAGCACCCTTTGCGCGCAGAAAATTTACAGCAAGAAGTCCAATGGCAAGGTTATGTAAATTGGCTATTAGAGCTAGAAGAACGTAATAGTTCAAATTGAGAGTTCTTTCCACACTAGGGGAAACCTAGTGTGGAACCTAATTAATTGTTATTCTCTGTTTTCTTATTTAACCCTAAGCGCGCTTTAATATCTGCTAATGCCGATTGCCCTTTTTGCATACGCTCCTGCGCACTAACCACTTTGCGTTCCTGCTCCCACAATACATCATCCTGAGGTAACTCAAGTAAAAATCGGCTCAGTTCAGGGCGGATTAATTCGCCATATTGCCGACGCTCACGACAATGAGAAAAAAACAGCTCTTTTTGTGCTCGAGTGATCCCTACATAAGCCAAACGGCGCTCTTCATCAATATTATTTTCATCGATACTACTTTGATGTGGCAGTAACCCCTCTTCCATACCAACAAGAAAAACATATGGAAATTCAAGACCTTTAGATGCATGCAATGTCATAAGCTGAACTTGATCGGATTCTTCATCGTCTTCTCCACGCTCCATCATGTCACGTAGCGTAAAACGTGTTACCACTTGGCTCAAAGTCATTGGGTCATTAAGTTCATCGCCTTCAACCATTTCACTCATCCATGTGAACAATTGGTTGACGTTTTTCATTCGCATTTCAGCCGCTTTAGTACTCGTGGATGTTTCATATAACCAGCTTTCGTAATCCATTTCTCGCAATAAATCACGTACAGCAATCAAAGGCTCTCTTTGCGAAGTTTGTACAATTCCATCCATCCAATGTGTAAATCGTTGTAATGCTTCTAAGCCTTTACCTTTTAGTGTTTGCTCTAGCCCCAAATCAAAGCTAGCTTGATATAAGCTTTTACCTCGTTGGTTCGCCCATTCGCCTAGTTTTTGAATTGTCTTGGGGCCAATCTCCCGACGCGGTGTATTCACTATACGTAAAAATGCACTATCATCCTCAGGGTTAGTTAGTACTCGCAAATAAGCTAATAAGTCTTTGATTTCAGGGCGTGAAAAGAATGATGTCCCGCCGGAAATACGATATGGGATGCGGTTTTGCATCAACATTTTTTCGAAAATACGTGATTGGTGATTACCACGATACAAAATAGCGTAATCTTTATATTCTGTTTTATTGATAAAATGATGAGCAATCAGTTCCCCAATAACTTTTTCCGCTTCATGGTCTTCATTATTGGCAGTTAAGACTTTTAATGGTGCGCCATATCCTAATTCAGAGAATAACTTTTTCTCAAACACATGGGGGTTATTCGCAATTAAAATATTCGCAGCTTTCAAAATTCGCTCTGAAGAACGGTAATTTTGCTCAAGTTTAATGACATTCAACTTAGGGAAATCTTGGCTAAGTAAAACAAGGTTTTGTGGGCGAGCACCACGCCATGAGTAGATTGATTGGTCATCATCCCCCACAACGGTAAACCTTGCTCGTTTTCCTACGAGTAATTTAACAAGTTGATATTGACTCGTATTGGTATCTTGATACTCATCCACCAGCAAGTAACGGATTTTTTGCTGCCAGCGTTCACGCACTTCTTCATTATGATATAACAACAAAGTGGGTTTGCTGATAAGGTCATCAAAATCCAGCACATTACAGCTTTTTAAATGTAACTCATAGCGGCGATAACACTCGGCAAAATGATGCTCTTTCTCACTACGAGCCTGCCCCACCACCTTTTCTGGTGAAAGAAGATCATTTTTCCAATTAGAGATCGAAGAGATCAGCTGTTGTAAAAGATCCTTATCTTCTTCAAGCAAATCAAAAGTCAGCTCTTTAAGTAGTGCTAGCTGGTCTTGGTCATCAAACAATGAAAAATTGGCTTTAATACCCAATGCCTTATATTCACGTTTAATAATTTCTAGTCCTAATGTATGAAAGGTAGAAATGATCAAACCACGGGCTTCTTTTTTCCCTAATGTTTGAGCAACACGCTCTTTCATTTCGCGAGCCGCTTTATTGGTAAAAGTCACCGCTGCAATTTGCCGAGGTTGATAGCCACACTGGCGAATTAAATGCGCAATTTTATTCGTAATAACACGTGTTTTGCCTGATCCTGCCCCTGCCAATACAAGGCAAGGGCCATCGACAAATTCAACTGCCTGTTGCTGGCCTGGGTTTAATCGCATGGTTTTTCTACATCACCTAGTTATTCAAAATGGAACTCGCTACAGATTGTAGCAGAAACCCAACCAACTCTTGAGCAACGATCCCGTCTATTTATAAAAAACAAAAAAACCACACTATTCACTAGAACAATGTGGTTATATCAATAATGCATTTTTCTAAACTATTCGTGTTAGAGGAAGGCGGCAAAGGAGGTTAGCCCAAGGAGCATACATTAGTATGTGACTTGGGTAACCGAGTGCTGCCAACGCACCTATCACGCGAAGAGTGACGAAAAATTAGGTTATCCCAAGGAGCATATATTAAGTATGTGACTTGGGTAACCGAGTGAAGCCAACGCGCCTATCACGCGAAGAGTAACGAAAAATGAGTTAGCCGACCGCAATCTTCTTCATATCCGTCATATAACCACGTAATGTCTTACCGATTTTCTCAATAGGATGATTACGGATTGCTTCATTGATATCACGTAACTGCGCGTTATCAGTTCCATTATCAGCAACTGGTTTTGCTAAATCCCCTGCTTGCAATTTAGTCATAAAATCTTTTAGCATTGGAACAACCGCAAATGAGAATAAATAGTTACCGTACTCTGCAGTATCTGAAATAACAACGTTCATTTCATACAGACGCTTACGTGCGATAGTATTGGCAATCAACGGCAACTCATGCAGCGACTCATAATAGGCTGATTCTTCATAGATACCTGCTTCTAACATCGTATCAAATGCTAACTCAACGCCTGCTTTAACCATCGCGACTAACAGAACTCCATGGTCAAAATATTCTTGCTCAGCAATTTTACCTTCATACTCAGGGTAGTTTTCAAATGGTGTTTTGCCGGTCTCTTCACGCCATGTCAGCAAGTTTTTATCATCATTTGCCCAGTCTGCCATCATATCTGATGAGAATTTACCTGAAATAATGTCATCCATATGCTTTTGGAACAATGGCGCCATAATGGTTTTCAATTGCTCAGATAATGCATACGCACGTACTTTTGCTGGATTCGATAAACGGTCCATCATCAACGTGATACCACCTTGCTTCAGCGCTTCAGTGATAGTTTCCCAACCAAATTGAATCAATTTACCTGCATAACCCGGCTCTACGCCATCTGCAACCATTTTGTCATAACTTAATAACGCACCGGCTTGCAACATACCACACAGGATAGTTTGTTCGCCCATCAGGTCAGATTTAACTTCGGCAACAAATGAAGATTCCAGTACCCCTGCACGATGACCACCTGTTGCTGCCGCCCATGCTTTAGCAATGGCCATACCTTCACCTTTAGGGTCATTCTCTGGGTGAACAGCGATCAATGTCGGAACACCGAAACCACGCTTGTATTCTTCGCGAACTTCTGTACCTGGGCATTTTGGAGCAACCATCACAACAGTAATATCTTTACGGATCTCTTCACCTACTTCAACAATGTTAAAGCCGTGAGAGTAGCCCAGAGCCGCACCTTGTTTCATCATAGGCTGAACAGCACGAACAACAGTAGAGTGCTGTTTGTCTGGCGTTAAGTTAATAACTAAATCTGCTGTTGGGATAAGTTCTTCATAAGTCCCAACTTTAAAGCCGTTTTCCGTTGCTTTACGCCATGAAGCACGCTTTTCACTGATCGCTTCAGCGCGCAATGCATAAGCAATATCTAAACCAGAATCACGCATATTCAGGCCTTGGTTCAGACCTTGAGCACCACAACCGACGATGACGATTTTTTTACCTTTCAGATAACCTGCTTCGTCTGCAAATTCTTCGCGCTTCATAAAGCGACACTTGCCTAATTGAGCCAACTGCTCACGCAAATTCAATGTATTAAAATAATTCGCCATTGTCATACTCCATTGTTCTGTTGTGTTCGTTATGTCAGGCAATTATTTGCCTGTCGCTCATTTTGAGCGGTTATGGATTTACTATATGCGATGTTTTGCATTGCTTAAATTGATATATTAACAATACAATGTTGCGATATTTGCAACACCATTAATTACTTCATCGAGGGCAAAATGGATATCCGTGATTTAAAGCTATTTTTACATTTGGCGGAGAGCTTACATTTCGGGCGCACCTCTAAAGCGATGCATGTCAGCCCATCAACTCTCTCTAGGCAAATACAGCGCCTAGAAGAGCAGCTTGGCCATCCATTATTTGTAAGGGATAACCGTTCCGTAAAACTAACTCAGGCTGGTGAGCACCTGAAACAGTTTGCTCAACAAACATTATTGCAATACCAACAACTTCGACATGCCCTTAACCAACAAAGCCCCTCGCTGAGTGGAGAACTACGTCTATTTTGTTCTGTTACCGCGGCTTATAGCCACTTACCTCAAGTGCTCGATAAATTCCGAGCATTGCACCCTCTAGTGGAAATAAAACTCACAACAGGTGATGCCGCTGATGCAGTCGAAAAGGTCGAAACAAATGAAGCCGACCTTGGTATTGCAGGGAAACCAGAGCGCTTACCTGACAACGTCCGATTCACTAAAATTGGTGAAATCCCACTGGTATTGATTGCGCCATCACTGCCATGTGCCGTACGAACGATGGTAACCGAAGCCGAACCTGATTGGTCAACAGTACCGTTTATCTTGCCCGAGCATGGGCCATCTCGTAAACGTATTGAACTCTGGTTTCGTCGCCACAACATAAACAACCCAGTTATTTATGCAACTGTCTCTGGCCATGAAGCAATAGTGTCAATGGTGGCTCTCGGTTGTGGTATCGCCCTAATCCCCAGTGTGGTTGTCGACAACAGCCCTGAACCAGTCCGTAGCCGTATTTCACAGCTCGATAATATCTCGATGGTCGAACCATTCGAGCTCGGCGTCTGTTTATTAAGCAAACGCCTTAGCGAGCCATTGATTAAAGCCTTTTGGGAACTGCTCCCAGACCAATCAATCTAAAACTTTTTGGTTATCTTGTGGCGCTAGGAAAAAGCGGAAAGACGGATTTCCAGTTTCATCATGATATTCATAACCTAGCGCATCAAGGTGCCGGTCAAAGCGCACTTCTGGCCCAGAAAGTTCGAATGCGGCAAGTACACGCCCGTAGTCCGTACCATGGCTACGATAATGAAATAGCGTTATGTTCCAATATGTTCCGAGTGTTTCTAAGAACTTCAATAATGCCCCCGGAGACTCAGGGAACTCAAAACTGTATAAGCGTTCATCTAGTGGCTTAGAAGGACGACCACCAATCATGTAGCGTACGTGTAGTTTTGCCATTTCATCATCAGATAAGTCATCGACTTCATAACCATTATTTCTGAGTTCTTGGATAATCTCACCACGTTCCCCTTCACGGCCGCTTAAACGCACCCCAACGAAGATACAAGCACGTTCTGGGTCGGCATCCGTATAGCGATAATTAAACTCAGTAATTGACCGATGGCCGAGTAACTGACAAAAACGTAAAAAACTGCCTTTTTGCTCAGGGATAGTCACCGCTAACAAGGCTTCGCGTTGCTCACCAATTTCGCAGCGTTCAGAAACATAACGAAGGCCATGGAAATTCATATTCGCGCCAGAAAGAATATGCGCTAATCGCTCACCTTTGATATTGTGCTGCTGAACATACTTTTTCAACCCAGCTAAAGCCAATGCGCCTGAAGGCTCTGCGATTGCGCGGACATCTTCGAAAATATCTTTAAGGGCTGCGCAAATAGAATCACTATCAACAGTTATGACGTCATCAACATATTGTTGGCACAGCCTAAAAGTTTCATCACCAATACGCTTTACTGCAACTCCCTCAGCGAATAACCCAACGCGAGGTAAATCAACAGGATGACCAGCTTCCAATGCCGCTTTTAAGCAAGCAGCATCTTCCGATTCAACACCAATAATTTTAATTTCTGGCATCAACTGTTTGATTAAAACAGCAACACCAGCAATCAAACCACCACCACCGACAGGAATAAAAATACGGTCTAAGTGCGCGTCTTGTTGTAATAATTCCAGAGCAATGGTCGCTTGGCCTGCAATCACAGAAGGGTGGTCAAAAGGCGGGACGAAGGTATAACCCTCTTCTTGCGCCATCGCAATAGCTTTAGCTTTGGCTTCATCAAAATTAGCACCGTGCAAAATAGCCTCACCGCCAAAACTGCGCACTGCATCAACTTTGATATCTGCCGTTGCCACAGGCATAACAATTTTTGCTTTTACACCAACACGGTTTGCTGATAATGCAACACCTTGGGCGTGGTTTCCTGCTGAAGCAGTCACTACCCCTTTAGCTTTTTGTTCTTCTGTTAGGCTAGCGATCATGGCATACGCACCACGTAGCTTAAAGCTATGCACGGGTTGTCTATCTTCACGTTTCACTAAAATTGTATTACCTAAACGCGAAGATATTTTATCCATTTGCTGAAGAGGCGTAACTTGCGCAGCTTCATAAACCGGCGCACTTAGCGCCGCTTTTAAGTAATCCGCTCCAGTTGGAGTTGCGGGTAAGGGTTTTGCTGCAGCCACAATTAGCCTCCCAACTTCGACTTATCACGCACCGCACCTTTATCAGCACTGGTAGCGAGGGAAGCATAAGCACGTAACGCAAAAGAAACTTCACGCTGACGACCACGTGGAGTAAAGGCCTTATCACCACGAGCTAATTCAGCCTCACGACGTTGGTTCAATTCACTTTCGTTAACATCAAGCACCATTGTCCGGTTTGGAATATCAATATCAATAATATCGCCATCATGAACTAATGCTAATAGCCCGCCGCTTGCCGCTTCTGGTGAAATATGACCGATAGAGAGACCGGAGCTCCCCCCCGAAAAACGGCCATCCGTGATTAATGCACAGCTTTTGCCTAATCCCATTGATTTTAAGTAAGAGGTTGGATAAAGCATTTCTTGCATACCCGGACCACCTTTAGGCCCTTCATAGCGAATAACAACCACATCCCCTTCAACGACTTTACCACCCAGAATGGCTTCTACTGCGTCATCTTGGCTTTCAAATACTTTGGCTGGGCCACGGAATGTTAAGCTGCCTTCATCAACCCCTGCTGTTTTCACAATACAACCATCTTCGGCAATATTGCCGGACAAGACGGCTAAGCCACCATCTAAGCTATAGGCGTGTTCAATGCTACGGATACACCCATTTTCACGATCAGTATCCAATGACGGCCAGCGGCAGTTCTGTGAAAACGCTTTTGTCGTGCGGATACCGGCAGGGCCCGCGGAAAACATCGACTTCACACCTTCGTCTTTGGTTAACATCACATCATACTGCGCCAATGTCTCTTGGAAGGTTAACCCTAAAATATTCGTTACATTTTCTTGCAGCAAGCCTGCGCGGCTTAATTCACCTAAAATACCGATAACACCACCAGCACGGTGAACATCTTCCATATGATATTTTTGCGTACTTGGTGCAACCTTACACAAATGAGGAACTTGACGTGATAATCGGTCTATATCGTCCATGGTAAAGTCAATATCGGCTTCCTGTGCTGCTGCTAACAAATGAAGTACCGTATTCGTTGACCCTCCCATAGCAATATCAAGAGTCATCGCGTTTTCAAATGCAGATTTATTAGCGATATTGCGTGGTAACGCACTTTCATCGTCTTGTTCGTAGTAACGTTTAGTTAATTCGACAATACGCTTACCCGCATTAATAAAGAGTGTTTCGCGGTCTGCATGTGTCGCTAATAATGAACCATTACCCGGCTGAGAAAGCCCCAGCGCTTCCGTTAAACAGTTCATTGAGTTTGCTGTAAACATTCCTGAACATGAACCACAGGTTGGGCAAGCAGAGCGTTCGATTTGTTCACTATCTGCATCACTAACATTTGGGTTAGCACCTTGGATCATTGCATCGACTAGATCGAGCTTGATAATTTGGTCTGAAAGCTTGGTTTTTCCAGCTTCCATCGGCCCACCTGAAACGAAAATAACAGGAATATTTAGACGTAATGCCGCCATCAACATACCCGGAGTAATTTTGTCGCAGTTTGAAATACACACCATCGCGTCCGCACAGTGTGCATTCACCATATATTCAACTGAATCAGCAATTAATTCACGGGAAGGTAAGGAATACAACATTCCGCCATGCCCCATGGCAATCCCATCATCAACGGCAATCGTATTAAACTCTTTCGCAACGCCACCCGCATTTTCGATTTGCTCTGCAACTAGTTTGCCTAAGTCACGTAAATGCACATGGCCAGGAACAAACTGTGTGAATGAGTTAACAACTGCAATAATGGGTTTTCCAAAATCAGCATCGGTCATACCTGTCGCGCGCCATAATGCACGAGCGCCAGCCATATTACGACCATGAGTTGTTGTTGCTGAACGGTACTTAGGCATATCTTTAACTCCCGTGTTTAAAACAGGCGGGGAACGTCCGCCTGTAACATCTATTTCAATTTAGTTATTAAGGGTTTACTTGATCTAACCAGCCCCATTTGTCTTCAGTTGCTCCAGTGAACAGGCCAAAGAATGCTTGCTGAATTTTTTTCGTCACAGGGCCACAGCGGCCAATTCCTACTTGAATGCCATCAACACTACGAACAGGGGTGATTTCTGCTGCGGTTCCTGTCATAAAGACTTCATCTGCTAAATACAGTGATTCGCGAGACAGTGTCTGTTCACGTACTTCAATGCCCATATCTTTTGCTAGTGTTAGGATTGCATCACGCGTAATCCCCGGTAAAGCTGAAGAGGTAAATGGTGGGGTGTACAAGATACCGTCTTTCACTTCAAAAATATTTTCACCCGCACCTTCTGACAGATAGCCATGAACATCTAGTGCGATACCTTCTTGATAGCCATGGCGACGTGCTTCGCTACCAACCAACAAAGATGATAAATAGTTACCACCCGCTTTTGCACCTGTAGGAATAGTATTTGGTGCGACACGATTCCAAGAAGACACCATTGCATCAATACCTTGATCAAGTGCTTCTTCACCTAAATAGGCACCCCATGGGAAAGCAGCTAAAATAACATCGGTGTTGTAGCCTTCTGGTGGGTTTACACCCATGCCGACATCACCAATAAATACTAATGGACGAATATACGCACTGACTAAGTTATTTTTACGCAGCGTCTCACGACATGCTTCCATTAATTCTTCAACACTATAGCTGACAGGCATACGGTAAATTTTTGCTGAATCATGCAAACGTTGCATGTGTTCACGATGGCGAAAGACCACAGGACCTTTATGTGAATCATAGCAACGGACGCCTTCAAACACAGATGTACCATAGTGCAGAGCATGAGACATTACATGAACCTTTGCATCAGCCCATGGCGTCATTTCACCGTTAAACCAAATAAAGTCAGCTTTCTTAGTCATTTGTATATTCCTTACATTGCACTTTGTGTGCTTAATAGTCGTGATTCTTGTTGTAGTACTTCAACTTCCGTAATATCTGAGAGCTTAGTTAACTGAGCACAAAGTTGCGTTAACGGCCTCGGACTACTTACGGTCAGTTTAATGTTAACATTATCGCCATCTATTGACTGGCCCATATTCATGGCACTAATACGAAATCCGCGATGGCGGGTGACCCTTAATATACGCTCTAAAACCTCAGGACGGAAACGGGCCGATATTGAGAGTTGATGTTGTATCATAATGGTTTCTCCATCATTTTTTCATTACTAGCCCCAGGTGGAACCAATGGCCAGACATTTTCTAATTCATTAATGGACACTTGTAATAAATAAGCGCCCTCACTATTTAACAGCTCATCAAGGGCAGCATTCACTTCAGATTTGTCAGTAATACGTCGGCCTTTAATGCCAAATGCGCTAGCTAATGCGATAAAATCTGGGTTATCTGTCAAAATAGTTTCACTATAACGCTGCTCAAAAAACAGTTCTTGCCATTGGCGAACCATGCCTAAGCGTTGGTTATCAATTAACAGAATTTTTACGGGAAGCTGTTTACGTTTAATGGTTCCAAGTTCTTGGACATTCATCATAAAAGAACCATCACCAGATACACAGACAACAACATCTTCAGGTCTTGCAACTTGGGCTCCAATTGCCGCTGGGATACCAAACCCCATCGTGCCTAAGCCACTTGATGTTAAAAAATTCTCTGGGCCATCGACGGTGATATGTTGTGCAGACCACATTTGGTGTTGTCCGACATCCGTCGTAATCACCGTATTTGGCTTCATTTTATCTGATAGTTGTTTCAATAAGAGTGGCGCATAGATGAGCTCTCCAGGGTGATCATAACGCCAACCAAATTCTTTCTTCAGTTGCTGAACTTCCTGCTGCCAAGGAGCGATTGATTTTTTAAGTGCCAGTTCAGGTAATAAAGCCTTCGCATCACCATGTAATGCAACGTGAGTTTGCCTTAGCTTATCCAGCTCAACGTGGTCGATGTCAAGGTGAATGACTTTAGCATTCGGAGCAAAAGTATTTAATTTACCTGTGACTCGGTCATCAAAGCGAGCACCAACAGCTATCAGTAAATCACAGCGTTGTACGGAAATATTTGCTGCTTTAGTGCCATGCATACCCAACATCCCCAAATAATTTTCATCAGATGGGTGTGCAGCACCTAAGCCCTTCAATGTTGCAACAGAGGGAATACCTGTAAATTCAATAAATTTTCGTAATTCACTAACAGCTCCAGACATCCCAACACCGCCACCAATGTACAACATCGGTTTTTCGGATTGTTGTAATAATGCTCTTGCTTGCTGGATTTCAGATAATGGAGAGGTCGTCTCTTGTTCAACAGGCATTAGGAATGGAGATAGTTCAGCATGTTGTAGTTGAATATCTTTCGGAATATCAATCAGTACAGGTCCAGGACGTCCACTATTTGCGATTGCGAAAGCTTCAGCAAGGATGCGAGGTAAATCTTCTATCGCTTCAACTAAAAAGCTATGTTTAGTACAGGCCAAAGATAACCCTAAGACATCAATTTCCTGAAAAGCATCTGTTCCGATAAACTCAGAGGCAACTTGACCAGTGATAGCAACAACCGGAACCGAGTCTAACAAAGCATCCGCCAATCCTGTAATAACATTTGTTGCCCCAGGCCCTGATGTCGCGATACACACACCTGTTTTACCTGTTGAGCGCGCATAACCTATTGCTGCTATCACTGCGCCTTGTTCATGCCTACACAGCAGATGTTCCACACCACCGTCATATAACGCATCATAAACTGGCATAATTGCACCACCAGGATAGCCAAATACCGTATCAACACCTTGTGCTCGCAATGCTTGAACTAACCATTGTGCTCCGTTCATGCTTTATCTCCTGTCCGTCCACTTTTTATCTATTTGTATTTATTATGTTTTATCTATTTTATTTGCTTTAACAAACTTTAGTGTCAAAAAAAACCCCGCGCCTTTCGGTGCGGGGTTCTCGTGAGATCTGGCTGTTATTTTAGCCTTCGTCGTCCAAGTGCAGCCCCGCACGGTGGGATAATAATCACCACCACACGAATAATAATTAGGCTAACTGCTTGGATAAATGCGTTCATGAGTTTTAATTTTTCAACATTCTTAATTATCTTTATTAAAGAGGTATCATTTTAAAATCACTTTGACAACTTTTATTTAATTTATTTATTTTCAAAATATTTAACTACTTTAAAATCATAATGTTAAATAAAAATAAGAATAAAAAACCATTAAAAAGGTAATTTCACAGTAATTTTAAATGTAATTGATAGCACAATCAGCTACATCATCCAGACTCCACAAATAAAAGCAGGTAAAAATACACCTACCCATTGATTAGTTTTATTGATGCCTATCCAAGGTATCTCCATTCTTAATTCTTTATTAAATAACGGCAACCTTTGTTATACCAACATTTCGAGCCGTTTTCTAAAAAACTGAAACAGCTATGAAACTAAGTAATTAAATTATCGAACCGCTTCGCAAATACAACAAAACAGCTCTACAAATCAATTTATTCTCAACAGAATATTACTCTGTTAACTCAAATAATATTGGAGGGCTTATGACATTGGCGATTGTTTATACTAGAGCATCGATTGGCATGGAAGCTCCACTTGTCACTGTTGAAGCTCATATTAGTAATGGGCTTCCTGGCCTAACACTTGTTGGTCTCCCTGAAACCGCCGTCAAAGAAGCTAGGGATCGGGTAAGAAGTGCTTTACTAAATAGTGGGTTTGAATATCCCGCTAAAAAAATGACCGTAAATTTAGCGCCTGCAGATTTACCAAAAGAAAGTGGGCGCTACGACCTTGCAATTGCAATTGCTATTCTTGCATCATCTGGACAAATTCCTAATGAAACATTAAATCAACATGAGTTTTTAGGTGAACTGGCATTATCTGGTCTGATACGTTACGTCAACAGTGCCATTCCTGCAGCACAATCAGCATTAGAACAACGTCGAGTATTAATACTTTCAATTGAAAATCAGCACCAATTAAGCTTACTCGCTGACAATAGCGTCCATTTTGCAACATCTTTGTTAGAACTTTGCCACTTCTTACATGGTAAACAGGTCTTAGCCAGTAACCAACAAATCCACGAAGCCCCCTCATCGGCTCGATATGAAGGTGATATCAATGATATTATTGGGCAAGAACAAGGAAAACGTGCATTAGAAATTTGCGCCACAGGTGGTCATAATTTACTTCTACTAGGCCCCCCTGGTACAGGAAAAACAATGCTAGCCAGCAGGTTAATGACTTTATTGCCTCCATTAACGCCTCAGGAGGCACTAGAGGTCGCTTCATTATATAGCCTGACTGAAACCACTCGTGATAAAGTGAATTGGCCTATAAGGCCTTTTAGAACGCCTCATCACAGCACATCAATAGCTGCATTAATCGGCGGGGGTTCTCTTCCAAAACCTGGCGAAATCTCTCTTGCTCATAATGGCATTTTATTTTTAGATGAATTACCTGAATTCAGTCGTTCTGTCCTTGATTCATTAAGAGAACCTCTTGAGTCAAAAAGAGTGAGTATTTCTCGTGCAAAAGCAAAAGTTTGCTACCCTGCAAACTTTCAACTCATTGCTGCACTTAATCCAAGTCCAACAGGTCACTACCAAGGTGAAATGAGCCGCTCATCTCCCGCCCGCATATTGCGCTATCTTTCGCATATATCAGGCCCTTTTCTAGATAGATTTGATATTTCGATTGAAATACCATTATTACCTATCGGCTCATTAAGCAATCAAAATTATCAAGGTGAAACTAGTGAACAAGTCAGGCAAAGAGTGATCACGGCTAGAAATAGGCAACTTGAGCGTGCAGGAAAAATAAATAATTTACTCACGTCGAGAGAAACCACACAATTTTGCCCGCTAAAGGCTAAAGATGCGTTATTCTTAGAGCATGCGTTAAATAAGTTAGGGCTTTCTATTCGGGCTTGGCACAGGGTATTAAGGGTTTCTAGGACCATTGCCGATCTTAATGCATCTGAGCATATAGAACGGGCACATTTATTAGAAGCCCTTGGGTACAGGACAATGGATAAGTTATTGCTTCATTTGCAAAAACAAGTAAGCTGAGCGGGGTAGAGAAGAGAATATTAATTATCGGATAAAAATAAAGGGACCGAAGTCCCTCTTAACATACGATGACAATATTAATCATCTGTATCGGTGTAGTCTTCCGATGGGTCTATCTGAGGTTTGCCGCCTGATAAAGTATGGAAACGTTTTGGACGGTTAATACGACTAGAATATTTTGCCCAAACTTTTTCTTCAGGGGTAGCTGGTTCACGCTCGCCGCGACATACAGCAACGAAAAGTTTTTCTTCTTCTGTCTGTGCCGCACGTTTACCAGTATCTAGCTCATTAAAAGCTTGGCCTAGGCGTTCTAGTAACTGGGCTTCCTTGATGGTGAAATCACCATGACGAGAAAAGCCACGTGGGTAATTTTTGTTATCAAAAAAACGATTAGTCGTGATGAAGCTATCTGCCATCTGACACACTCCTAACTTATTACAGTCAAACTCTATATGGCGCGGAGTATTAGACAGCATAAGCAATCTGTAAAACAAAACATTTAAATCATCACGACAAAAAAAATTGGAGATGAGTGTGGACAGCGAGTTATTGAGAACTTTTTTAGAAGTTAGTAAAACTAGGCACTTCGGTAGAGCCGCAGAATCACTCTATTTGACACAATCAGCAGTCAGCTTTCGTATTCGACAATTAGAAACTCAACTCGGAACAAGTCTCTTTACCCGCCATAGAAATAATATCCGCTTAACCGCAGCAGGTGAAAGACTCGTTCCATATGCTGAATCATTGATGAATACATGGTTACAAGCCAAAAAAGAAATATCCCATGCATCACAACATACAGAGCTTTCAATTGGTGCAACAGCATCTCTTTGGGAAGGCTATTTAGTAGACTGGATAGAAGCTCTTTATAGTCAACACGATGAGTTACGGCTTGAAGCAAGGGTTTCTACACGTCAATCATTAGTCAAACAGCTTCATTCAAGAGAATTAGATTTATTAATTGCCACTGAACCGCCCAAAATGGATGAGTTCGAAAGTACCATTATTGGTACTATTGACTTACAACTGATGGCTTCACAAAAAAATGTTGCATTAACAAAATATAATTATATCAAGCTTGAGTGGGGGGCCGATTTTCAGCCTAAAAGTGAATCCATATTAACGCAAGATGATACGCCAGTAATGATAACCACCTCTGCTCATATTACCCGTCAATTACTTCCTGTATCGCTTTCAGCTGCATTTTTACCTGCACATTGGGTATATCAATACCCAGGCTTAAAAACTCTCTCAGAAACTTCAATAAGTAAACCTCTCTATGCTGTCTGGTTACAAAAAAATGACCAGCAAGCGCTTATTAATCAGTTGATTAAAACACCAATAAAAAACGCTCTATTGACCGAAGAAAACCCAAAAGACGAGTAAGTTTTACTCGTCTCTATACTATTGCTGAGCTGCCCGTATTTACTAATAACGCCTAGCGGGTATCAACTAAAGGGTTAATATGAATAAACGTTGCTTTAATCACTTCTAGTGAATAATACAAATTTATGTCAAAGCTCATCAATGAAAGTTAAGAATAATAGCGCTTGGTCATTAATGGCAAAAGCCAAAAGCAATGTAACCGTCCATTAGCATATGGTTTATAACGTTTTTTTAGTCTATTGATTACTAGTTATCTTAAAACAACAAAAAACCTCATGCATCCCTCTACTTTAGCTAACTTATCCGTCTTATAACTATGATTTTATTCAACTGAAACTTTAACCTTTATCTGTGAGCACAGTATAAAAATTTCAGAGTAAATAATTAGTTAAGCCACTAATAGATTAGCTAACTAAAACAGCAAAAGAGCACAATTATTAAACAATGATATAGGTAAGTAGATAATTTTTGCGTTTAAAAATTAAATAATAAAAATTAAATAAATAGGCAGAAGTATTGAGCTATTCATAGATTAGTAAGGGGATTATTAATATAAATGGAAAGGAGTTATTACGTGGCAACCGGATGGTATATAAAGAAAAACCCGATTAAGGTAATCGGGTTATCAATAGATACTTCTTTTATTATTACTTAATTGGTAACTGGCAGGGGCGGAGAGGCTCGAACTCCCAACACCCGGTTTTGGAGACCGGTGCTCTACCAATTGAACTACGCCCCTAAATTAAGTGGCGGAACGGACGGGACTCGAACCCGCGACCCCCTGCGTGACAGGCAGGTATTCTAACCAACTGAACTACCGCTCCACTTATTCTTTTCGCCTTTCGGCAATTTACTGCTTCTTATAAGCAATAAATTTTTAATTAATGTCTGGCAGTTCCCTACTCTCACATGGGGAGACCCCACACTACCATCGGCGCTACGGCGTTTCACTGCTGAGTTCGGCATGGGGTCAGGTGGGACCACCGCGCTATTGCCGCCAGACAAATTCGGTTTGTTCCCGTTTAGTACATTTCGTCACTAAACCAGAACTGTAATCTTGAACAAGCTGCTGTGTCCCTCGCCTCTCGGCTTCTCACGCTCATTGAATCAACCTCATCTCTCAATCTCTAAAACACCTTCGGTGTTGTCAGGTTAAGCCTCACGGTTCATTAGTATTGGTTAGCTCAACATATCGCTATGCTTACACACCCAACCTATCAACGTCTTAGTCTTAAACGTTCCTTTAGGACCCTTAAAGGGTCAGGGAAGACTCATCTCAAGGCAAGTTTCCCGCTTAGATGCTTTCAGCGGTTATCTCTTCCGCACTTAGCTACCGGGCAATGCCATTGGCATGACAACCCGAACACCAGTGGTGCGTCCACTCCGGTCCTCTCGTACTAGGAGCAGCCCCTTTCAATCTTCCAACGCCCACGGCAGATAGGGACCGAACTGTCTCACGACGTTCTAAACCCAGCTCGCGTACCACTTTAAACGGCGAACAGCCGTACCCTTGGGACCTACTTCAGCCCCAGGATGTGATGAGCCGACATCGAGGTGCCAAACACCGCCGTCGATATGAACTCTTGGGCGGTATCAGCCTGTTATCCCCGGAGTACCTTTTATCCGTTGAGCGATGGCCCTTCCATTCAGAACCACCGGATCACTAAGACCTACTTTCGTACCTGCTCGAGCCGTCACTCTCGCAGTCAAGCTGGCTTATGCCTTTGCACTAACCGCATGATGTCCGACCATGCTTAGCCAACCTTCGTGCTCCTCCGTTACTCTTTGGGAGGAGACCGCCCCAGTCAAACTACCCACCAGACACTGTCCGCACCCCGGATAACGGGGCAACGTTAGAACATCAAACATTAAAGGGTGGTATTTCAAGGTTGGCTCCATGCAGACTGGCGTCCACACTTCAAAGCCTCCCACCTATCCTACACATCAAGGCTCAATGTTCAGTGTCAAGCTATAGTAAAGGTTCACGGGGTCTTTCCGTCTTGCCGCGGGTACACTGCATCTTCACAGCGAGTTCAATTTCACTGAGTCTCGGGTGGAGACAGCCTGGCCATCATTACGCCATTCGTGCAGGTCGGAACTTACCCGACAAGGAATTTCGCTACCTTAGGACCGTTATAGTTACGGCCGCCGTTTACTGGGGCTTCGATCAAGAGCTTCTCCTTACGGATAACCCCATCAATTAACCTTCCAGCACCGGGCAGGCGTCACACCGTATACGTCCACTTTCGTGTTTGCACAGTGCTGTGTTTTTAATAAACAGTTGCAGCCAGCTGGTATCTGCGACTGGCTTCAGCTCCATGGGTAAACCACTTCACCTAGCGCCAGCGTGCCTTCTCCCGAAGTTACGGCACCATTTTGCCTAGTTCCTTCACCCGAGTTCTCTCAAGCGCCTGAGTATTCTCTACCTGACCACCTGTGTCGGTTTGGGGTACGATTAGTGATAATCTAGAGCTTAGAGGCTTTTCCTGGAAGCGGGGCATGAGCTACTTCGCCACCGTAGTGACTCGTCATCAGACCTCAGCATATAGTGAACCGGATTTGCCTAATTCACCTGCCTACATCCTTAAACCGGGACAACCGTCGCCCGGCCAGCCTAGCCTTCTCCGTCCCCCCATCGCAATTATCACCAGTACGGGAATATTAACCCGTTTCCCATCGACTACGCATTTCTGCCTCGCCTTAGGGGTCGACTCACCCTGCCCCGATTAACGTTGGACAGGAACCCTTGGTCTTCCGGCGTGCGGGTTTTTCACCCGCATTATCGTTACTTATGTCAGCATTCGCACTTCTGATACCTCCAGCATACCTCACAGTACACCTTCACAGGCTTACAGAACGCTCCCCTACCCAACAATATTTACATATCGCTGCCGCAGCTTCGGTGCATAGTTTAGCCCCGTTACATCTTCCGCGCAGGCCGACTCGACCAGTGAGCTATTACGCTTTCTTTAAATGATGGCTGCTTCTAAGCCAACATCCTGGCTGTCTGAGCCTTCCCACTTCGTTTCCCACTTAACTATGACTTTGGGACCTTAGCTGGCGGTCTGGGTTGTTTCCCTCTTCACGACGAACGTTAGCACCCGCCGTGTGTCTCCCGTGATAACATTCTTCGGTATTCGTAGTTTGCATCGAGTTGGTAAGTCGGGATGACCCCCTAGTCGAAACAGTGCTCTACCCCCGAAGATGAGTTCACGAGGCGCTACCTAAATAGCTTTCGGGGAGAACCAGCTATCTCCCGGTTTGATTGGCCTTTCACCCCCAGCCACAAGTCATCCGCTAATTTTTCAACATTAGTCGGTTCGGTCCTCCAGTTAGTGTTACCCAACCTTCAACCTGCCCATGGCTAGATCACCGGGTTTCGGGTCTATACCCTGCAACTCATTCGCCCAGTTAAGACTCGGTTTCCCTACGGCTCCCCTATACGGTTAACCTTGCTACAGAATATAAGTCGCTGACCCATTATACAAAAGGTACGCAGTCACCCTGATAAATCAAGGCTCCCACTGCTTGTACGTACACGGTTTCAGGTTCTATTTCACTCCCCTCGCCGGGGTTCTTTTCGCCTTTCCCTCACGGTACTGGTTCACTATCGGTCAATCAGGAGTATTTAGCCTTGGAGGATGGTCCCCCCATATTCAGACAGGATAACACGTGTCCCGCCCTACTCGTCGAGTTCACAACACTAATATCTTCAGATACGGGGCTATCACCCTTTACTGCCGGACTTTCCAGACCGTTCTCCTGATACTAATGCTGATTAAGACTCTGGGCTGCTCCCCGTTCGCTCGCCGCTACTAGGGGAATCTCGGTTGATTTCTTTTCCTCGGGGTACTGAGATGTTTCAGTTCCCCCGGTTCGCTTCGTTTGACTATGTATTCATCAAACGATAGTGCAACGAATTGCACTGGGTTTCCCCATTCGGAAATCGTCGGGTATAACGGTTCATATCACCTTACCGACGCTTATCGCAGATTAGCACGTCCTTCATCGCCTCTGATTGCCTAGGCATCCACCGTGTACGCTTAGTCGCTTAACCTCACAACCCGAAGGTGTCTTCTTATCAGACGACACTTAACGTCATGGCTGTGCGTGGTGAACTTCTTCGTTGGGTAGTGCTCGCAATGCTCACGTACTATTGTACGCTGCGCTTGCTGTGCGCTAGCCGCCTTGAATTTCACACTGCTCGCTCATGCCACTCGTTTGTGTGTTTGAAAAACACTTCAAGTTGAGATTTTTGAGAGACTCTCACATTGTTTAAGCGATAAACAATGTGCGTTGTTTTCAATTTTCAGCTTGTTCCAGATTGTTAAAGAGCATAATTGTTAAACCAACTACAACGTAATTGGCTTAATCATTATTGGGGACATCGTCTTTCACTCGATATCGGCGCAATTGGCGTCCCCTAGGGGATTCGAACCCCTGTTACCGCCGTGAAAGGGCGGTGTCCTAGGCCTCTAGACGAAGGGGACACGAAAATTCAATTGCAAAACACCGTTTTGCTATTTTCGTGTAAGTCTTATCCTTTCGAATAAGTCTCCCACGTAAAGCCATTGCTCTACTTTCTATCAGACAATCTGTGTGAGCACTTCACAAAAACACTTCAATGGTAAGGAGGTGATCCAACCGCAGGTTCCCCTACGGTTACCTTGTTACGACTTCACCCCAGTCATGAATCACAAAGTGGTAAGCGCCCTCCCGAAGGTTAAGCTACCTACTTCTTTTGCAACCCACTCCCATGGTGTGACGGGCGGTGTGTACAAGGCCCGGGAACGTATTCACCGTAGCATTCTGATCTACGATTACTAGCGATTCCGACTTCATGGAGTCGAGTTGCAGACTCCAATCCGGACTACGACGTACTTTATGAGTTCCGCTTGCTCTCGCGAGGTCGCTTCTCTTTGTATACGCCATTGTAGCACGTGTGTAGCCCTACTCGTAAGGGCCATGATGACTTGACGTCATCCCCACCTTCCTCCGGTTTATCACCGGCAGTCTCCTTTGAGTTCCCGACCGAATCGCTGGCAACAAAGGATAAGGGTTGCGCTCGTTGCGGGACTTAACCCAACATTTCACAACACGAGCTGACGACAGCCATGCAGCACCTGTCTCAGAGTTCCCGAAGGCACTAAAGCATCTCTGCTAAATTCTCTGGATGTCAAGAGTAGGTAAGGTTCTTCGCGTTGCATCGAATTAAACCACATGCTCCACCGCTTGTGCGGGCCCCCGTCAATTCATTTGAGTTTTAACCTTGCGGCCGTACTCCCCAGGCGGTCGATTTAACGCGTTAGCTCCGAAAGCCACTCCTCAAGGGAACAACCTTCAAATCGACATCGTTTACAGCGTGGACTACCAGGGTATCTAATCCTGTTTGCTCCCCACGCTTTCGCACCTGAGCGTCAGTCTTTGTCCAGGGGGCCGCCTTCGCCACCGGTATTCCTCCACATCTCTACGCATTTCACCGCTACACATGGAATTCTACCCCCCTCTACAAGACTCTAGCTGACCAGTCTTAGATGCCATTCCCAGGTTAAGCCCGGGGATTTCACATCTAACTTAATCAACCGCCTGCGTGCGCTTTACGCCCAGTAATTCCGATTAACGCTTGCACCCTCCGTATTACCGCGGCTGCTGGCACGGAGTTAGCCGGTGCTTCTTCTGTCGGTAACGTCAATCGTTGATGATATTAGCATCAACGCCTTCCTCCCGACTGAAAGTACTTTACAACCCTAAGGCCTTCTTCATACACGCGGCATGGCTGCATCAGGCTTGCGCCCATTGTGCAATATTCCCCACTGCTGCCTCCCGTAGGAGTCTGGGCCGTGTCTCAGTCCCAGTGTGGCTGATCATCCTCTCAGACCAGCTAGGGATCGTCGCCTAGGTGAGCCATTACCCCACCTACTAGCTAATCCCATATGGGTTCATCCGATAGCGCAAGGACCGAAGTTCCCCTGCTTTGCTCCTAAGAGATTATGCGGTATTAGCCACCGTTTCCAGTGGTTATCCCCCTCTATCGGGCAGATCCCCATACATTACTCACCCGTCCGCCGCTCGTCAGCGAGAAGCAAGCTTCCCCTGTTACCGCTCGACTTGCATGTGTTAGGCCTGCCGCCAGCGTTCAATCTGAGCCATGATCAAACTCTTCAATTAAAAAGCTTGATGCTCAAAGAATGTTTACTGTCGCCTGATTTCCGAAGAAACCAGATTACCTATTAGTTCATATATATGAATTAACGTGTTAGTCACTCTTCAAGACTTAAAATCAAATATTTTTTTGATAGTGTCCTGTGAGTGCCCACACAGATTGTCTGATAAATTGTTAAAGAGCGTTGCGACATTTCTTTTGGAAATTCGACTCAGTTTTTATTAACTTAGGTCGTTGTCGCGAGGTGACGTATATTACGTTTTTTATTTAGAAAGTCAAGCATTTATTTTCAACTTTTTCTTTCTCACCTCTGTTATCACAAGGCTTCGAGGTTTTCTTCGAGCCGGTTTATCGTGACAACGGATGCGCATTATAGGGAGGTATTAGAATTACACAACCTTTTTTTTAAAAAAAAATGCCGTTTGGGGATAAAATCATCACTCTGTGTTTTTTAGCTTCATTATGGTTATAAAAAAAGCTAATTTCTGCCTATAATCCTACTTTAATGAAACTTGTTAGGTACTCCCATTGTTGATGAACTAACTATTTTAGTTTCTAACCTTTATATTGATATTTTTAATGGTCATAGAAATGAACAAACTTTTACGCCCTTATCTAGGAATATCCCCTTCTGTCGAACCAAGTGTCTTTATTGACCCTTCCGCAGTTGTGATTGGAGATGTACGTTTAGCTAATGATGTTAGTATTTGGCCACTTTCAGTTTTACGTGGTGACGTAAATTATATATCTATCGGCGCAAGGACTAACATTCAGGATGGTTGTGTTTTGCATGTTACTCATAAATCAAGTAGCAATCCTACTGGTAACCCGCTAATCATTGGTGAAGATGTCACCGTAGGTCATAAAGTGATGCTACATGGGTGTACTATAGGAAATAGAGTGCTAGTTGGAATGGGCTCAATTATCATTGATGGGGCTATCATCGAAGATGATGTCGTTATTGGTGCTAACAGTTTAGTGACTCAAGGGAAAAGACTCGAATCTGGCTACTTATATACGGGAAGCCCAGCAAAAGCCATCCGAAAATTGACTGATGCTGAGTTAGGCCATTTGCGTTATTCAGCAAACAACTATGTCGAATGGAAAAACAACTATTTAGCCTCTGATAATACGTAAAGCCCATATGCGCCATCGTGGCCTTGTTCAATCAAGGCTTCAAACTCTTCTTCTATATCCCATCGATGCTGCTGAAATAACCTCAGAGGAGTTTCTTCTTTACCATAGCGTTGAAACAATAATGACTGAGGAACTGCACATTCAGCAAGCATTCCGCTAATCAATACAGGAAAACGTACTTGCTTGGATAATTCATCCCACTCTTCTCTATCAGGAAATTGAATTTGCTGGTTCACCCTTTCAACTCCTTATATAAAGCAGATAGAACTGGCGTAATTTCAGGGAGAACACCATGCCATAGCTTAAAAGAAAATGCAGCTTGCCCTACAAGCATACCAAGGCCATCCGCTATTTTTGTCACCTGATGTTCACATGCAAAAGATAAAAATGGCGTCAATGTAGATTGATAAAACATATCGTAACAAGCAACTTGTTTGGTAAATATCAGTGAGTTTATTGTCGGGATATCACCACTTACACCCGATGAAGTTGCATTAATAATTAGATCAAAATCAGGAGAGTTGATCTGTTCGATCTGCATCCCTTTTATGTTACCTAGTGAAGAAAACTCATTAACTAATGTTTCTACTTTGGCATACGTTCTATTCGTTAGAGTAATGTTACATCCATATTCCAAGAGGGGGAGTAGCGCTCCCCGAGTTGCCCCACCAGCTCCGATCATTAGTATCTTGCTATTCGGGTGAATAAATTCTAAGCGTTGGAGGTCTAACAATAGGCCCATGCCATCGGTATTATCACCAAGCAGGCGGTTATCATCTAACTTCATCACAGTATTAACTGCGCCACAGGCTTGGGCTCTTTCCGTTAACTCAGAAACAAGCTGATATGCCCTTTCTTTAAATGGCAAAGTAATGTTTGCACCTTTCCCCCCCTGAGAAAAAAATTCGGCTAAACTGAGCTCAAAGTTATCTACAGGCGCTAAAATTTTTTCGTATTCAAGTAGTATACCTGTTTGCTCCGCAAACATTTTATGTATAGATGGTGATTTACTGTGTTGAATCGGGTTACCAAAAACCGCAAACATTTCCATGAACATTACCCTTTACGATACAATTGACCCGTTTTAGCATCCCTAATTTCAGATGGGTTTTGGCGACCGCCAACCACCCCATCCAAAACAGGAATACTTTTGTTGAATTGAGCAATAACCTCATTTGTTGTTCTACATGGCTCTAGCCCACTTAAATTAGCGCTTGTAGACACCAACGGTTTACCATATTCACGACATAATTTTTTTACTAACTCGTGAGTAGTAACCCTCACCGCTAAAGTATCAAATCGGCCAGTTAACCACTTTGGTGTAGAGGCTTTCGCGGGGATCACCCAGGTTACAGGGCCCGGCCAAGTTGCGAACATCGCTTGCTTTTGTTCTTCCGTGAGTTGTTTATCATCAACATAGTCTTTTAATTGTTCGTAACTATCAGCAATCAGAATTAAACCTTTCTCCCAAGGGCGTTGCTTTAGTTCTAATAACTTGTTGACTGCATTTTCGTTATCAGGGTCGCAACCTAATCCAAAAACAGCTTCCGTTGGATAGGCAATAACTTCCCCTTTTTGTAATGAAACAATAATACTTTCAATTGCAGGTGTAGATTTATTTGGCATAATTTTAACTCGTTATTCTTCTTGTTGCTTACCGCAACGTTTACTGGCACAAAATAATCTTACTCCTTGTCCCCCCTTTTTTTCCATCAATAATGGATATTCACAATACAAACATTTACCAGTCACAGGTTTATTATTTAATATAAACTGACAGTTAGGGTAATTATCACAAGCATAAAAAGTCTTCCCAAAACGGGATTTTCTTTGCAATAAATTTCCTTTTTGGCATTGTGGGCATGGAATTTTAGTTTCATCCGGCTTATCAATTAGCTCAATATGTTCACACTCAGGGTAGTTACTACAACCTATGAACATGCCAAATCGGCCTTGTTTCAGCACTAAATCATGACCACATTTCGGACAAGATTGCCCGTCTAAAACTTTAATGATATGGCTTTCCACCATTGCCCTAAGTGGACGCATATAATTGCACTGAGGATAACTTGAGCAACCTAAAAAAGGGCCGTGTGTACTATTACGGATCACCAATATAGAGTTACATTCTGGGCAATATTCATTTTTTTCTGTATCAAAAGGCAGCTGTTTCGACATATCATTCTCTACTTTCTTTAGCCGATAAAGCTAAGTTAATCTAATATACCCACCAGCACTTGAGCAAATCACTCCATTAATTTCCATTTCAGTTAAAATAGAAATCACTTGAGTGATTGGGACTTGTGTTTGTTCTGCAATCACATCTACTGGTGTAGGTTTGTACCCCACCATACCTAAAATTTTATTTTCTACCACATTAAACTCAAGTGGGTTTTCATTTATAGGTAACTCCGTTTGAATCCAATTTAACCCATCAACTAAATGCTGCAAAACATCATTTGGTTCTATTAATAAATAAGCCCCCTGTTGTAATAACCAATGATTCCCTCCAAACGCAGGGTTACCTAATGGAGCAGGTAATGTAAAAAGATCACGATTTTGTTCAATTGCATATCGCGCTGTTATTAATGAACCACTTTTCATACCTGCCTCTATCACAACAACTGCTTTACTTAACCCGCTAATGATACGATTTCGCTGCGGAAACTGCTTGGGTAATGGGGGAGTGCTAGGCCAGTATTCGGAAATTAGTGCCCCATTCATTTTAATATGCTCAGCTAACCCATAATGTTGTTTTGGATAAATATTTTCTAGACCACTTCCCAGAACTGCGATGGTTTTACCATCATTGTCAAGCGCAGCTTTGTGGCTTATTCCATCAATACCGATTGCAAGCCCACTCGTGATAGTCACCCCATGCTGCACAAAGTCTTTAGTAAATATATTGGTCCATTTTCGACCATATTCGCTAGCTTGCCGGCTACCAATTAAAGCAACCTGTGGCGTTGCTAACAATTCACTTTGCCCCACCACAAAAAGTAATAGGGGAGGACGATAAATTTGCTTTAAGAGATGTGGGTAATTAGGGTCAAGATAAGTAATTAATTGATGATTTTGATTAGCGAGCCATTTTTGTACTTTTTCGATTCGATTCATTGGAACATGAAGAAATTGCAATTGCTGCATCTCATTCAGACCACAGTCTCGTAAGGCTTGATGACTAACCTTATCTAACAGTGTTAACTCATTAACTATTTTTACTGCACGCTGAGGTAATAGCTTTTTTACCTGTGACATTCTCAGCCAGATTTCTTGAGTATTCATTTTGTCATCCTGACTAAATTAGTAAATAGGTTCTTCAGTGAACAAATGATAACCAATACTGTCAATATGACGGAGAAATGTCTAGAATAGTCATTAATTCCCATTCACTTTTTGGAAACTGCTCGAAAAATTTATGTCAGTCTTAAACGTGTTACATTACCCAGACGAACGCTTACGCACAATTGCTAAGCCGGTCGAAAAAGTTGATGCCTCTATTCAGCGCATCATTGATGATATGTTCGATACCATGTATGAAGAAGAAGGTATTGGGCTCGCAGCAACACAAGTCGATATCCACCAGCGTATTATTGTTATTGATGTTTCTGAAACCCGTGATGAACGTCTAGTACTTATTAACCCTGAATTATTAGATAAATCAGGAGAAACTGGTATCGAAGAGGGTTGTCTTTCTATTCCTGAACAGCATGGGTTTGTGCCGCGAGCAGAGCAAGTAAAAGTTAAGGCTTTAGATTACAACGGAGAATCTTTTGAGCTTGAAGCGGATGGTTTATTAGCTATTTGTATCCAACATGAAATGGATCACCTTGTTGGTAAGCTGTTTGTTGATTATTTATCCCCTTTAAAACGTCAACGCATCCGCCAAAAAGTTGAAAAACTGGATAGACAAAGAGCAAAAGAGGCTAAAAAATAGCTAGTTTGGTAACTATAAACAGGGAAATTAACGTGTCAGAACCATTAAAAATTATCTTTGCGGGTACTCCGGATTTTGCTGCTAAACATTTAGCCGCGCTTTTAGAAACGAATCACCAAATTGTTGGTGTACTTACTCGCCACGATAAACCTGCGGGTAGAGGGAAAAAACTAACACCAAGTCCGGTTAAAGTTCTAGCTGAAGAGCACCAACTTCCTGTTTTTCAACCTGTATCGCTTCGAGATGCTGAAAATCAACAATGGATCAAAGAAAGAAATGCAGACCTAATGATCGTCGTTGCCTATGGGTTAATTCTGCCACAAGCTGTTTTAGATATTCCTCGTTTAGGCTGCCTAAATGTTCACGGCTCTTTACTACCTCGTTGGCGAGGAGCTGCTCCTATTCAACGTTCTATTTGGGCTGGCGATGCTGAAACGGGCGTCACTATTATGCAAATGGATGCAGGTTTAGACACAGGTGATATGCTTTATAAGGCAATTTGCCCGATTACCCCCCACGATACAAGTGCTACATTGTATGAAAAGCTAGCGATAACTGGTCCACAAGCATTGATCCATACCGTAGATATGTTGTCGTTAGGCCAATGTGTCCCAGAAAAGCAGGATGATTCGCTGGCTAATTATGCCGAAAAATTATCTAAGGAAGAAGCGCGTATTGATTGGCAACAAGATGCCAGCCACATCGAACGCTGTATCCGCGCATTTAACCCTTGGCCTATGAGTCATTTTACGGTTGAAGAGCAGCTAATCAAAGTATGGCAAGCTGAAGTAATCTCTGGGACTCACAATAAACAGCCAGGAACAATCATTAGCGCCGATAAAAAAGGGATAAGCATTGCCACGGGTAATGGCATACTGAATATCACTCAGTTACAACCACCAGGCAAAAAAGCAATGAGTGCGCAAGATATACTAAACTCCCGTCGTGAATGGTTTACTCCAGAGCAAATTCTAGATTAATAAATCTGTAAACTGCCTGATATCATCAGGCAGTTTTATTTTAGCAACTACAAAGTTCATCTTCTTTTATGAAAAATACATATAATTTGCGAAGTATCGCAGCAACAGCAATCAGTCAAGTTCTTGATAATGGACAATCCTTAAATACTGTGTTGCCCGATTTACAACGCAATATCAATGATAAAGATAAAGCACTATTACAAGAGATTTGTTTTGGTGTCTTACGTTACTTACCTAAACTAGAATGGTTCATTGGCCAGCTTATGGAAAAACCATTAACAGGTAAGCAAAGAGCGCTTCACTACCTCATCATGGTGGGTATTTATCAACTTCTTTATACTCGAATTCCGGCGCATGCCGCATTGGCGGAAACAGTCAATGGCGCTGTTGCCTTAAAACGCCCACAACTAAAAGGGCTGGTTAATGGGGTTTTGCGTTCATTCCAGCGCCAACAAACACAATTAGAAGAACGCATTGCTAACAACAATAGCCAGTATTTACATCCGAGTTGGTTATTGAAACGCATACAAAATGCCTATCCTGATGAATGGCAATCAATCACAGATGCAAATAACCAACGCCCACCTATGTGGTTAAGGGTCAACTCTCAGCACCATACCGCAACTCAATATCTTGATTTACTCAAACAGGCTGACATAGCTGCGGATGTACATGCCACGCATACCAGTGCTATTCGTTTGCATGAACCAACCGCAGTTTCTAAACTACCGGGCTTTGAAGAAGGTTGGTGTACAGTGCAAGATGTGTCCGCTCAAGGTTGTGCTGAACTATTACAACCCCAAGATGGTGAAAGCATCCTAGATTTATGTGCAGCACCTGGTGGGAAAACAACACATATTTTAGAGTTAGCGCCAAAAGCGAAAGTACTCGCGGTCGATATTGATGATGCTCGCCTTAAAAGGGTAAAAGAAAATCTAACACGGCTACAACAACATGCAACAGTTGTTCAAGGTGATGGTACTCAACCAGAAAAATGGGCGAAAGAACAGCAATTTGACCGCATTTTACTAGATGCACCTTGCTCTGCAACCGGTGTAATAAGGCGCCATCCTGATATTAAATGGCTACGCCGTGATACTGATATCAATGAACTTGCACAGCTACAGGCTCAAATACTTGAAGCTATTTGGCCTTATTTAAAACCAGGCGGGACTTTGCTATATGCGACTTGTTCAATTATGCCTGAAGAAAACAGCCAGCAAATAGAAAATTTCCTAACTAAGCATACTGATGCATGCCTAAATGATGGAACCAAATTAGGGTTACAAATATTGCCAACTACCGATGGTGGTGATGGCTTTTTTTATGCACGCTTAATAAAAAAAGTACAATAATAAGTCGTTAATTACCTGATATAGGAATATGCAATGAAGATCATTATTCTAGGCGCTGGGCAAGTTGGTGGGACTCTTGCTGAAAATTTAGTTGATGAGAACAATGATATTACAGTAGTTGATACAGACGGAGATCGCCTACGTCAGCTACAAGATCAGTTTGATCTGCGTGTCGTTAATGGCCATGGTTCTCATCCTAGAGTCCTTCGTGATGCTGGAGCCGAAGACGCAGACATGCTAGTTGCCGTCACTAACTCTGACGAAACAAATATGATTGCTTGCCAAATTGCATATAGCCTATTTAATACACCTAATAAAATTGCTCGTATTAGGGCAACCGAATATATTCGTGAAGCGGATAAGCTCTTTCTACCTGAACAGATCCCTATTGATTATTTGATATCGCCAGAGCAGTTAGTGATAGATTACATTTATAAATTAATCCAATATCCAGGTGCGCTCCAGGTCGTTAATTTTGCGGAAGGTAAAGTCAGCATTGTGGCAGTAAAAGCCTATTATGGGGGATCACTTGTAGGCAACGCCTTATCCAGTTTACGTGAACACATGCCTCATATCGATACTCGTGTCGTGGCAATATTTCGTCAAGACAGACCAATCCGCCCACAAGGCTCAACTATTATTGAAGCGGGTGATGAGGTATTTTTCGTCGCTTCAACACAACATATCAGAGCAGTCATGAGTGAACTACAAAGACTGGAAAAACCTTATAAACGTTTAATGATTGTTGGCGGTGGTAATGTTGGTGCAGGTTTAGCTAGAAGGCTTGAAAAAGACTACAGTGTAAAATTAATTGAGCGAAACCAACAACGTGCAACAGAACTTGCTGAGTTATTGCATGATACTATCGTTTTTTATGGTGATGCATCTGATCAAGAGTTACTAACGGAAGAACACATTGAACAGATGGATGTATTTATTGCTCTTACAAATGACGATGAAGCTAATATTATGTCTGCCATGCTAGCAAAAAAGATGGGCGCTAAAAAAGCAATGGTACTTATTCAACGCTCAGCTTATGTTGAACTTGTGCAAGGTGGGGTTATTGATATTGCAATTTCACCACAGCAAGCGACAATTTCAGCTTTATTAAGTCATGTGAGAAAAGCCGATATTGTGAATGTTTCATCATTAAGAAGAGGTGTTGCTGAAGCAATCGAAGCAATTGCACACGGCGATGAGAATACATCTAAAGTTGTTGGTAAAAAAATATCAGAGATTAAACTTCCGCCAGGTACAATTATTGGGGCAATAGTTCGCGAAGAAGAAGTAATTATTGCTAGCGATTACCATATTATTGAACAAGGCGACCATGTCATCATGTTTATTACAGATAAAAAACATGTCCCTGATGTTGAAAAACTATTCCAGCCAAGTCCATTCTTTTTATAAAAAATAAAAATGTATAAATATTTGTAGCTTATTAATTCTAGCGACTATAATTTATTAACCTAATACACATTTTGTTTCAATTAAGGTATTTATTAAGGGGTCGTCGAATGAGCTTTTTAAAAGATTTCCGTGAATTTGCCATGAAAGGCAATGTAGTAGATATGGCTGTCGGTATTATTATTGGTGCTGCTTTCGGTAAAATTGTATCTTCTCTAGTTGCTGATGTCATCATGCCTCCACTAGGTTTAATCATCGGAGGTGTTGATTTCAAATCATTTAGTATTGTTCTAAAAGAAGCGCAAGGTGACTTACCAGCCGTAGTACTTAATTATGGGATGTTTTTACAAACTGTATTTGACTTTATTATTGTCGCCTTTGCTATTTTTATGGCAATTAAAGCAATGAATAAAGTTCGCCGTGCAAAAGAAGCTGCTCCAGCTGAGCCTGCACCACCATCAACTGAAGAAGTCTTATTATCAGAAATTCGTGATTTATTAAAAGAACAGAATAAAAAATAACTAAAAGGCCAGTGGTAATAAGTAAATAAACCTATTACCACTGGCCTCCCAGTTACCTGCCTTATTATTTTTCCCTTTTCTTGTATAACTTCCTTTACCTTTTTTATTTTTCTCAACTCTTTGACGAAATAATGGGTCATGAAGTAATGCTACAATTGCATTATCTTTAATCTCACCACGCTTATGTTGATATTTACTCATGATATACCTTCATATAATTAGTGGGTTTTATATCCTTAATAAACTTTAGAAGCACCTTTTTCTAAAATCTCCATAATTGAACAATAGGTTGTTGCATGTTCCTCACCACAACATGCTGAGCTAAGCATCTTCAGTGAATCGCGCATAATAATAAGCTCTTGTATTTTTTTTTCAACTTCTAGTAACCTAACATCAACAATTTGCTTGGATTCTTGGCATGTATGATGTTCCGGATCAACTCTTATTGAAAGTAACTCTGCAATAGCATCCAAAGTAAACCCTAACTGTTTTGCATAGCGAATAAAGCGTAATCGCTGCAAATCCTGTTCTGTAAATAGTCGATAGCCACCTTCAGTTCTTATTTTATGTCCCATCAAACCTTGTTTCTCATAAAAACGGATGGTGTCTGGAGTGACATCAGCTAATTTAGCTATTTCGCCAATCTTATACATACTCATGAACGCTTACCTATAAATAAGGGTTAACAACAAAAAATTCAAGAGCACAAAATCTGCTTTGGAAAAGTAAGAATAGCAGGTACAAAAAAACCGGGCAATATACCCGGTTTTCTTGAAAGCGACGACAGATTACTCTGCTGCTGCTTCTTGAGACTCAACAGCACGGTCAACAAGCTCGATGTAAGCCATCGGAGCATTGTCACCTGTGCGGTAGCCACACTTAAGAATACGAGTGTAACCACCTGCACGAGCTGCGAAACGAGGTCCCAGTTCATTAAATAATTTTGCAACGATCTCGTTATCACGAGTACGTGCGAATGCCAGACGACGATTAGCTACGCTGTCGGTCTTGGCAAGAGTAATCAGCGGCTCAACGACGCGACGCAGTTCTTTCGCTTTAGGCAGAGTCGTCTTGATGATCTCATGACGAACTAAAGAACCAGCCATGTTACGGAACATAGCTTGGCGGTGGCTGCTGTTGCGGTTCAATTGACGACCACTCTTACGATGGCGCATGACCTTATCCTTCTCAGTAAAACCTTAACCTGTGATCTTAATCATCAGCAATACTTGCTGGTGGCCAATTTTCTAAGCGCATGCCCAGAGAAAGACCACGAGATGCCAAGACGTCCTTAATTTCAGTAAGAGATTTCTTACCGAGGTTAGGCGTTTTAAGCAACTCAACTTCTGTACGCTGTACCAGATCACCGATGTAGTGGATAGCTTCTGCTTTGAGGCAGTTAGCAGAGCGGACAGTCAATTCCAGATCGTCAACTGGGCGCAGTAAGATAGGATCGAATTCTGGCTTCTCTTCTTTAACTTCCGGTTGACGTACATCACGTAAATCAACGAATGCTTCAAGTTGTTCAGCTAGAATGGTCGCTGCACGGCGAATCGCCTCTTCAGGATCGATTGTACCGTTAGTTTCCATTTCAATAACTAACTTATCCAAGTCCGTACGTTGCTCAACACGAGCTGCTTCAACATTATAGGCAATACGCTCTACTGGGCTGTAGCAAGCATCGACTAACAAACGACCGATTGGGCGCTCATCTTCTTCCGAATGAACTCGGGCAGAAGCCGGCACATAACCACGACCACGCTGTACTTTAATTCGCATATTAATAGATGCGCTTTCGTCAGTCAGGTGGCAGATGATGTGCTGTGGCTTGACGATTTCGACATCACCATCATGGATGATGTCGGCTGCAGTCACAGGGCCAATGCCAGATTTATTCAAGGTTAAAATAACTTCATCTTTCCCCTGAACTTTTACCGCCAGCCCTTTCAGGTTGAGGAGAATCTCCAGGATATCTTCCTGTACACCTTCTTTGGTGCTGTACTCATGCAGTACACCATCAATCTCAACCTCTGTCACCGCACAACCCGGCATAGACGAAAGCAGAATACGGCGCAGTGCGTTACCAAGAGTATGGCCAAAGCCACGCTCTAAAGGCTCAAGGGTCACCTTAGCGTGCGTCGAACTCACTTGCTCGATATCTACCAGGCGCGGTTTTAGAAACTCTGTCACAGAACCCTGCATTGTGTCCTCTCTTTGGTGCTAAGCTTTACTTGGAGTAAAGCTCGACGATCAGGTGTTCGTTAATGTCCGCAGACAAGTCAGTACGTTCAGGAATACGTTTGAACACACCTTCCATTTTAGCAGCATCAACTTCCAGCCAAGTTGGCTTCTCACGCTGTTCAGCCAGCTCTAAAGCAGCCTTAATACGAGACTGTTTTTTAGCTTTCTCACGAACGCTGATAACGTCATTCGGGGAAACCTGATAAGAAGCGATATTAACTACGCGACCATTTACCATGATAGCCTTATGGCTAACCATTTGACGTGCTTCTGCGCGAGTTGCGCCAAAGCCCATACGGTAAACTACGTTATCAAGACGGCCTTCCAGCAAAGTCAGCAGGTTTTCACCTGTGTTGCCTTTCAGACGTGTTGCTTCTTTATAATAGTTACGGAATTGACGCTCCAGAACACCGTAGATACGACGAACTTTTTGTTTTTCACGTAACTGAACACCATAGTCAGACAGACGCGGTTTACGCGCTCCGTGCTGGCCTGGTGCCTGTTCTAATTTACACTTGGTGTCAATCGCGCGAACACCAGACTTCAGAAAGAGGTCTGTTCCTTCGCGACGGCTCAGCTTGAGCTTAGGACCCAAATATCTAGCCATTTTCTTTCTCCAACAGTCCTAAAAAACGATACGTATTAAACGCGACGTTTTTTCGGTGGGCGACAACCGTTATGAGGGATAGGAGTCACATCAGTAATATTAGTGATGCGAAAACCTGCGGCGTTCAGAGCACGAATTGTTGATTCGCGACCCGGACCCGGTCCCTTAACCATAACTTCCAAGTTTTTAATTCCGTATTCTTTCACAGCTTCTGCGCAACGCTCTGCTGCAACCTGAGCTGCAAACGGAGTGGATTTGCGAGAACCACGGAAACCGGAACCACCGGCAGTTGCCCAACCTAATGCGTTACCTTGACGATCAGTAATAGTAACGATTGTGTTGTTGAAAGAAGCATGGATATGAGCCACACCGTCTGAGACTTGTTTTCTTACACGCTTACGTGCACGAATTGGTGCCTTTGCCATTATTCAGTACCCCGACTTATTTCTTGATCGGCTTACGCGGACCCTTGCGGGTACGAGCGTTAGTCTTAGTACGCTGTCCGCGCACAGGAAGACCACGACGATGACGTAAACCACGGTAACAACCAAGGTCCATTAGACGCTTGATGCTCAGGGTAATTTCACGACGTAGGTCACCTTCTACAACATACTTGGCAACTTCGTCACGCAGCTTGTCGATTTGTTCTTCAGACAGTTCACTGATCTTAACATTTTCAGCAATACCAGTTGCTTCACAGATAGCCTGTGAACGTGTTTTGCCGATTCCGAAAATCGATGTTAAAGCGATTACGGTATGTTTATGATCAGGAATGTTAATGCCTGCTATACGGGCCACTATGCACTCCTAAGTTAAAATATACATTACTGTGCTGAAAAGCCCGTTTTCAGGATACTCAAACAATAATGTATCTTAGATAAAAAAGATTGGCTGGCTAATTTAGCCAGCTCAACCCAACTTTGCAAGAAAAAAATGCTTTTTCTTAGCCTTGACGTTGTTTATGTCTTGGCTCAACACTGCAAATTACACGAACGCTACCATTGCGACGGATAACTTTGCAGTTACGGCATAATTTCTTGACGGAAGCACGAACTTTCATTTTTACTCTCCGTAACTTCTAAGCAAACCATAATCACACAGAGTGATTATTTACCTTTCAGGTTTGCTTTCTTCAATGCAGACTCATACTGACTTGACATCATCAGAGTTTGCACTTGAGCCATAAAGTCCATGATAACAACAACCACGATTAAGAGGGAAGTACCACCAAAGTAAAAAGGTACTTTCATTGCGTCACGCATGAACTCCGGGATTAGGCAGATGAAGGTAATATATAATGCGCCAACTAATGTCAAGCGAGTCATTACCTTATCAATGTACTTGGCCGTTTGCTCTCCCGGACGAATTCCTGGTACAAATGCACCGGACTTCTTCAGGTTATCTGCTGTTTCTCTTGGGTTGAAAACCAACGCCGTATAGAAGAAACAGAAGAAGATGATCGCAGATGCATAAAGCAACACATATAACGGTTGACCAGGCTGCAAATACATAGAAATAGTCGTCAGCCAGTCCCAGCCAGTTCCATCACCAAACCAAGAAGCTATTGTACCCGGGAATAGTATGATACTGGAAGCAAAAATTGCAGGAATTACACCCGCCATATTCACTTTTAACGGTAAATGTGTACTTTGTGCTGCATAAACACGGCGCCCCTGCTGACGTTTAGCGTAATTAACGACAATACGACGTTGACCACGTTCCATAAACACAACAAAGAAAGTAACCGCGAATACTAATACTGCAACCAACAGCAACAGGAGGAAGTGCAGGTCGCCTTGCCGAGCTTGCTCGATGGTATGGCCAATAGCCGGCGGTAACCCCGCAACAATACCAGCGAAGATAATGATAGAGATACCGTTACCAATACCTCTTTCAGTTATCTGTTCACCTAACCACATTAAGAACATTGTCCCTGTGACTAAGCTAACAACAGCCGTAAAGTAGAATGGAAGACCCGGATCAATAACCAATCCTTGCATCCCTGGCATATTCGGTAGACCCATTGCAATACCAATAGATTGGAATATTGCTAATACCAGAGTACCCCAACGAGTATATTGGCTTATCTTCCGACGACCTGCTTCTCCTTCCTTCTTAATCTCTGCTAATCGTGGATTAACCACAGATAATAATTGGATGATGATCGACGCCGAGATATACGGCATGATCCCCAAAGCAAAGATAGAAGCACGGCTAAGAGCACCACCAGAGAACATGTTAAACATTTCAATGATGGTGCCTTGTTGCTGTTCGAGCAATTTGGCAAGCACAGTGGCATCAATACCAGGGATTGGAATAAAAGAACCAATTCGGAATACAATTAGCGCACCAATTACAAACAAAAGTCTGCGTTTAAGTTCGCCAGTTCCACCCTTGGCACTTTGAAAATCTAATCCTGGTTGTTTAGCCATCTGTCACTTATTCCTCAATTTTACCGCCGGCAGCTTCGATTGCAGCGCGAGCACCTTTAGTAACACGAAGGCCACGTACAGTAACTGCACGGTTCACTTCGCCAGACAGAATAACTTTCGCATATTCAATCTGGATGCCAACAACGTTCGCGGCTTTCAGTGCGTTCAGATCAATAACATCGCCTTCAACAGCAGCAAAATCAGACAGACGAATCTCTGCAGTGATCATTGCTTTACGTGAAGTGAAGCCGAATTTCGGCAGACGACGATATAAAGGCATCTGGCCGCCTTCGAAACCACGACGTACGCCACCGCCAGAACGAGATTTCTGACCTTTGTGACCACGGCCGCCGGTTTTACCCAGACCAGAACCGATACCACGACCTACGCGTTTAGGCGCGTGCTTGGCACCTTCAGCCGGAGACAGAGTATTTAAACGCATCTCTTACTCCTCAACTTTAACCATGTAGGAAACCAAGTTGACCATACCACGTACAGCAGGAGTATCCTCGCGCTCTACTGTATGACCAATGCGACGCAGACCTAAACCGACCAGTGTTGCCTTATGCTTAGGCAGACGACCGATTGAACTGCGAACTTGTGTAATTTTAATAGTCTTAGCCATGGCCGATTACCCCAGAATTTCTTCGACGGATTTTCCACGCTTAGCTGCGACCATTTCTGGAGACTTCATGCTGTCTAAAGCATCCAGTGTTGCACGAACCACGTTGATTGGGTTTGTGGAACCGTAGGTTTTAGCCAGTACGTTGCGAACTCCAGCTACTTCTAAAACAGCACGCATTGCACCGCCGGCAATGATACCGGTACCTTCGTGAGCAGGTTGCATAAACACACGAGAACCAGTGTGTGTACCTTTCACAGGGTGGAACAATGTGCCGTTGTTTAGAGCAACGGTTTTCATACTGCGACGGGCTTTTTCCATCGCTTTCTGGATTGCTGCCGGAACTTCGCGCGCTTTGCCGTAGCCAAAACCAACGCGACCGTTACCATCACCAACTACAGTTAGTGCGGTAAAGCTGAAAATACGGCCACCTTTAACGGTTTTTGCTACGCGGTTTACCGCGATCAGCTTTTCCTGCAGTTCGCCAGCTTGTTTCTCGATGTGAGCCATCTTACACCTCTACCTTAGAACTGAAGGCCAGCTTCACGGGCAGCATCTGCCAGTGCCTGGACTCTACCATGATATTGGAAACCAGAACGGTCAAAAGCAACAACTTTGATGCCTTTTTCCAGTGCGCGTTCTGCAACTAATTTACCAACAATTGCTGCTGCGTCTTTGTTTCCAGTAAACTTAACTTGTTCATTGATAGCTTTTTCTGTAGTAGAAGCTGCAACCAATGTTTCAGAACCGTTCGGTGCGATAACCTGCGCATAAATATGGCGTGGAGTACGATGTACCACCAGGCGAGTCGCACCCAACTCTTGGATCTTACGGCGTGCGCGGGTCGCACGACGGATACGAGCTGCTTTCTTATCCATAGTGTTACCTTACTTCTTCTTAGCCTCTTTGGTACGCACGATTTCATCGGCGTAACGAACACCTTTACCTTTATAAGGTTCAGGACGACGGTAAGCACGCAGTTCTGCTGCAACTTGGCCAATCACTTGCTTATCCGCACCTTTCAGTACGATTTCAGTTTGTGTTGGACATTCAGCAGTAATGCCTGCTGGCAGTGCGTGTTCAACCGGATGCGAGAAACCTAAAGACAAGCTTACAGCATTGCCTTTGATTGCTGCACGGTAACCAACACCGACCAGTTGAAGCTTTTTAGTGAAGCCATCGGTAACACCAACAACCATTGCATTACACAGTGAACGAGTAGTACCCGCTTGTGCCCATGCATCCGCGAAACCTTCGCGTGGTGCGAAAGTCAGCTGATTGTCTTCGTTTTTAACTTCAACTGCATTATGGATAGTACGACTAAGCTCGCCGTTTTTACCCTTAATCGAAATAACCTGACCGTTGAGTTTTACCTCTACGCCGGCAGGAATGACGACGGGTGCTTTTGCCACACGAGACATTCTTTCCTCCCGAATTAAGCTACGTAGCAGAGAATCTCGCCACCAAGACCAGCTTGGCGAGCTGCACGATCAGTCATGACACCTTTAGAGGTAGAAATAACAGCGATACCTAACCCAGCCATAACTTGTGGTAGCTCATCTTTTTTCTTATAGATGCGCAGGCTTGGGCGGCTTACACGCTGAATGCTTTCTACGACAGCCTTACCTTGGAAATAACGTAAAGTCAGTTCCAATTCTGGCTTGATGTCGCCTTCAATTTTAAAATCTTCGATATAACCTTCTTCCTTCAGCACTTTGGCAATTGCCACTTTCAGCTTGGAGGAAGGCATGGTGACCGCAACTTTGTTCGCGGCCTGACCGTTACGGATACGGGTCAGCATATCCGCGATGGGATCTTGCATGCTCATCTGTCTTTACTCCCGTGATTCAAATGGAATTACCAACTTGCCTTTTTAAGGCCCGGGATTTCACCGCGCATTGCGGCTTCACGGACTTTAATACGGCTCAGACCAAACTTCCGCAGGAAACCATGCGGACGCCCTGTTTGACGGCAGCGGTTACGCTGACGAGAAGGACTTGAATCACGTGGCAGTGTTTGCAGCTTGAGAACAGCGTCCCAGCGATCTTCATCGGATGCTTTAACATCAGAGATGATAGCTTTCAATTCTACGCGTTTTGCGAAGAACTTCTCAGCTAATTTAGCACGTTTAACATCACGCGCTTTCATAGATTTCTTAGCCATGAGTACCCTGCCTTACTTGCGGAACGGGAAGTTGAACGCTGCTAACAGTGCGCGACCTTCGTCATCTGATTTCGCAGTAGTGGTGATAGTAATATCTAAACCACGTACGCGATCCACTTTATCGTAATCGATTTCAGGGAAGATGATTTGTTCACGAACACCCATGCTGTAGTTACCGCGACCATCGAAAGACTTAGCGGGCAAGCCACGGAAGTCACGAATACGTGGTACAGCAATAGAAATCAGACGCTCAAGGAACTCCCACATGCGTTCGCCACGCAGGGTTACTTTACAGCCGATTGGATAGCCCTGACGGATTTTGAAGCCTGCAACAGATTTGCGTGCTTTGGTGATCAAAGGTTTTTGACCTGAGATCGCTGTTAAATCAGCTGCTGCGTTATCCAGCAGTTTTTTATCAGCAATCGCTTCACCAACACCCATATTCAGGGTGATCTTCTCGACCCGAGGGACTTGCATGACAGAAGTGTAGTTAAACTCAGTCATGAGTTTATTAACTACTTCGTCTTTATAGTAATCATGCAGTTTCGCCATCGTATACTCCAAAAATTACTTGATAGTTTCACTGTTAGATTTGAAGAAACGGACTTTTTTGCCGTCTTCGAATCTAAAGCCTACACGGTCAGCCTTACCGGTTGCCGCGTTAAAGATTGCAACGTTAGAAACTTGAATAGCCGCTTCTTTTTCAACGATGCCACCTGGTTGGTTCAGAGCCGGTACAGGCTTCTGATGTTTTTTAACCAGATTGATACCTTCAACGATAACTTTACCAGAAGAAATAACCTGCTTTACTTTACCGCGCTTACCTTTGTCTTTCCCAGTTAGCACGATAACTTCGTCATCACGACGGATTTTCGCTGCCATAGTTCGCTCCTTAGAGTACTTCAGGTGCCAGAGAGATAATTTTCATAAACTTCTCGTTACGAAGTTCACGAGTTACCGGCCCAAAAATACGCGTACCGATTACTTGCTCGCTGTTGTTATTTAATAACACACAAGCATTACCATCGAAGCGAATGACAGAACCGTCAGGGCGACGTACACCCTTCTTGGTGCGCACCACTACCGCTTTCAGGACATCACCCTTTTTAACTTTACCGCGTGGAATTGCTTCTTTAACGGTAATTTTAATGATGTCGCCGACATGTGCATAGCGACGGTGCGAGCCACCTAGAACCTTGATACACATTACGCGACGTGCACCGGAGTTGTCGGCCACGTTCAGCATAGTCTGTTCTTGGATCATTTTAGTGCTCCGCTAAATGTCAACTACTACTGAGCCACCTCATTATGAAGAGGCCGTTCAAATATACCCATACTACGAGGGCGCGGCATTATAACACCACATCATCGAGTTGGACAGAAAAAAATAAACGGCTCAATCAAATAAGAGCCGTTTATTCATCAGAAAAGTCTATTCTATTACAGAACAGCTTTTTCTACAACGCGAACTAAGGCCCAAGACTTAGTCTTAGACAGTGGACGAGTTTCGCGGATTTCTACCACGTCACCGATTCCACATTCATTGTTCTCGTCATGTACGTGCAATTTAGTCGTACGACGGATGAATTTACCATACAGAGGGTGTTTCACCATACGCTCGATAGCAACAACAATAGATTTCTCCATTTTATCGCTAACTACACGACCTTGCAGAGTACGGATTTTATCGCTCATTACGCACCTGCCTTCTCAGTCAGTAAAGTCTTCACACGTGCGATATCACGACGCACTTGTTTCAACAGATGAGACTGTTGTAGCTGACCACTTGCAGCCTGCATACGTAAATTAAATTGTTCACGTAACAAGTTCAAAAGTTCAGCATTCAGCTCTTCAACGCTTTTTTCGCGCAGCTCTTGTGCTTTCATTACATCACCGTCTTAGTTACAAAGGTGGTTTTGATAGGCAGTTTCGCTGCTGCCAGAGAGAATGCCTCACGAGCCAGCTCTTCAGGCACACCGTCCATTTCGTATAAAACTTTACCAGGCTGGATTAAGGCAACCCAATATTCTACGTTACCTTTACCTTTACCCATACGAACTTCGAGTGGTTTCTCAGTGATTGGTTTGTCTGGGAACACACGGATCCAGATTTTACCTTGACGCTTAATAGCACGGGTCATAGCACGACGTGCCGCTTCGATCTGACGTGCAGTCAGACGACCACGGCCAACAGCTTTAAGACCGAAAGTGCCGAAGCTAACATCCGTACCTTGCGCTAGACCACGGTTGCGGCCTTTGTGCACCTTACGGAATTTTGTACGCTTTGGTTGTAACATCAGCGACTCTCCTTACTTGCGGCCTTTACGCTGCTGCTTTTTAGGTTGAGCAGCTGGTTTCTCAGCTTGTTCAACAGCAGCCATACCACCCAGAATCTCACCTTTGAAGATCCATACCTTAACGCCGAGAACACCGTAAGTGGTGTGCGCTTCTGAAGTGTTGTAATCGATATCAGCACGTAATGTGTGCAGTGGCACACGGCCTTCACGATACCACTCGGTACGAGCGATTTCAGCACCGCCTAAACGGCCACTGACTTCAACTTTAATACCTTTAGCGCCCAGACGCATTGCGTTCTGTACTGCACGCTTCATAGCACGACGGAACATAACACGACGTTCCAGCTGTGAAGAAATGCTGTCAGCAACTAATTTTGCGTCCAGTTCTGGTTTACGAACTTCGGCGATATTGATTTGCGCAGGAACACCAGCGATATCCGCTACTGTTTTACGCAGTTTTTCAACGTCTTCACCTTTCTTACCGATAACGATACCTGGGCGAGCAGTGTGAATAGTCACACGGATGCTTTTCGCAGGACGTTCGATAACGATGCGAGAGATTGACGCTTTTGCCAATTCTTTATTTAAGTACTGGCGTACTTTAAAATCGCTGTCTAGGTTGTCAGCGAATTCATTGGTATTCGCATACCAAGTAGAGTTCCAAGGTTTGACAATACCCAGGCGAATACCATTAGGATGTACTTTCTGACCCATTGCTAGTCTCCAGAGTCTCAGCGATCGGACACAACCACTGTAATGTGGCTGGTGCGCTTAAGAATACGATCTGCACGGCCTTTCGCACGCGGCATGATGCGTTTCATAGTTGGACCTTCGTCTACGAATATTTTCGCAACTTTCAGGTCATCAATGTCAGCGCCATCGTTTTGCTCTGCGTTAGCAATTGCAGATTCAAGTACTTTCTTCACTAAACCAGCAGCTTTCTTGTTGGTGTAGGTCAGAATTTCCAGAGCTTGCGACACTTTCTTACCGCGAATCAGGTCGGCAACTAAGCGAACCTTCTGGGCAGAAGAACGAGCGTGGCGATGCATAGCTAAAGTTTCCATCTCTTCCTCCTATCCTTAACGTTTCTTAGCTTTCTTATCTGCCGCGTGGCCGCGATAAGTGCGAGTCGGTGCGAATTCACCCAGTTTGTGACCAACCATTTCGTCGGTTACGAAAACTGGAACATGCTGACGACCATTATGGACAGCGATGGTCAATCCGATCATATTAGGAAAGATCGTTGAACGACGGGACCAAGTCTTGAGAGGCTTCTTGTCTCCGCTTTCCACCGCTTTCTCTACCTTCTTCAGCAAGTGCAGGTCAATAAAAGGACCTTTCTTGAGAGAACGTGGCATGGCTTATCCTCTAATTATTTTTTAGAACGATGACGTACGATGAATTGATCAGTACGCTTGTTGCTACGAGTTTTCTTACCTTTGGTTTGAACGCCCCAAGGTGTTACAGGGTGTTTACCAAAGTTACGGCCTTCACCACCACCATGTGGATGGTCTACTGGGTTCATCGCAGTACCGCGAACGGTAGGACGAATACCACGCCAGCGACTAGCACCAGCTTTACCGAGAACACGTAACATATGTTCAGCGTTACCAACTTCACCTAAGGTTGCACGGCAATCAGCTAAAACTTTACGCATTTCACCAGAACGCAGACGTAAGGTGACATAAGCACCATCACGAGCAACGATTTGAGCGTAAGTACCTGCTGAACGCGCTAACTGTCCACCTTTACCTGGTTTCAGTTCGATATTATGAACTGTAGAACCAACAGGGATGTTGCGCATAGGCAGTGCGTTACCAGCTTTGATTGCTGAATCAACACCAGATTGAATCTGGTCGCCAGCTTTCAGGCCTTTTGGTGCAAGAATATAACGACGTTCACCGTCTTTATATAGTACCAGTGCAATGTTCGCAGAACGATTTGGATCATATTCCAAACGCTCAACAACCGCAGGGATACCGTCTTTGTTGCGTTTAAAATCAACTAAACGATAATGCTGCTTATGGCCACCACCGATATGACGGGTAGTGATACGGCCATTGTTGTTACGACCACCGGATTTGCTGTTTTTTTCTAACAGCGGAGCATAAGGTTTTCCCTTATGCAGCTCAGGGTTAACCACTTTAACAACGTGGCGACGGCCCGGAGACGTAGGTTTACATTTAACAACTGCCATTGTTCTTTACTCCTCCGACTTACTCTGCGCCGCTAACGAAGTCCAGATTCTGGCCTTCTTTCAGCGTAACGTAAGCTTTTTTCCAGTCACTGCGGCGACCGGAACGCTGACCGTGGCGTTTAGTTTTGCCTTTAACCAGCAAAGTGTTAACACCTTCAACTTCGACTTCAAACAGTTTCTGTACAGCAGCTTTGATTTCTGCTTTAGTCGCGTCTTTCGCAACTTTGAGAACGATGGTATTGCTTTTTTCCATCGCTGTAGAAGCTTTTTCAGATACATGCGGCGCGCGCAGTACTTTTAGCAGACGTTCTTCACGGATCATGCCAGCATCTCCTCAACTTGCTTCACAGCATCAGCAGTCATAACCACTTTGTCGAAGGCGATCAGGCTTACTGGGTCGATACCAGCTGCATCACGAACGTCAACCTTGTACAGGTTGCGCGCTGCTAAAAACAGATTTTCATCTAATTCAGCAGTGATGATCAGCACATCTTCCAGAGCCATATCTTTCAGTTTCTGTGCCAGCAGCTTAGTTTTAGGCGCTTCTACAGAGAACTTCTCGACAACGATCAGACGATCTTGACGTACCAATTCAGACAGGATGCTTTTTAAAGCACCACGGTACATCTTCTTATTAACTTTTTGACTGTGGTCCTGTGGTTTAGCTGCAAAGCTAACACCACCAGAGCGCCAAATCGGGCTCTTTACTGAACCAGCACGTGCACGACCAGTGCCTTTTTGACGCCATGGTTTTTTACCTGAACCAGAAACTTCAGCACGAGTTTTCTGAGCACGAGTACCTTGACGAGCACCAGCTGCATATGCAACAACTACTTGGTGAACAAGCGCTTCATTGAAATCACGCCCGAAGGTAGTTTCGGAAACAGTCAGCGCGCTTTGCGCGTCTTTCATTACCAATTCCATTCCTATCTCCTCGACGTTAAGCCTTGACAGCCGGTTTTACGATCAGGTTGCTACCAGTTGCTCCTGGAACAGCACCTTTGACCAGCAGCAGGTTGCGCTCAGCGTCAACACGTACTACATCTAAGCTTTGAACAGTTACACGTTCATTACCTAGTTGGCCTGCCATTTTCTTGCCTTTAAACACTTTGCCCGGAGTCTGGTTCTGACCGATAGAACCCGGAACACGGTGAGACAAGGAGTTACCGTGAGTAGCATCTTGAGTACGGAAATTCCAGCGCTTAACTGTGCCGGCAAAACCTTTACCTTTAGATGTACCAGTAACGTCGACTTTTTTAACGTCAGCGAAAATTTCAACGCTAATGCTTTGACCTGCTGCAAACTCAGTACCTTCTTCAGTACGGAATTCACGCAGAATACGGCCAGCTTCAACGCCAGCTTTAGCGAAATGACCTGCTTCAGGTTTAGTTACACGGTTAGCTTTTTTGCTACCAGTAGTAACCTGAATTGCATTATAACCGTCAGTTTCTGCAGTTTTAACCTGAGTAACACGGTTATTTTCAATTTCGATAACAGTTACAGGGATAGAAACACCATCTTCAGTGAAGATACGCGTCATTCCCACTTTCTTACCGACTAAACCAATCATTGTTTCAACCTCTCAATCGTTCGACGACCTGATTAACCCAGGCTGATCTGCACGTCAACGCCGGCAGCCAGGTCCAGACGCATCAGAGCATCAACGGTCTTTTCGGTTGGCTCAACGATGTCAACCAGACGCTTGTGAGTGCGAATTTCGTACTGATCACGCGCATCTTTGTTAACGTGCGGAGAGATCAGAACGGTAAAACGCTCTTTACGTGTCGGCAGCGGGATAGGACCACGTACTTGCGCACCAGTGCGCTTAGCAGTCTCTACGATTTCCGCAGTTGATTGATCGATTAAACGATGATCAAAAGCTTTCAGGCGGATACGGATTCTTTGGTTCTGCATGAGACCAGAGCTCCAACTATTTATAAACGTAAAATGATTACTCCTCGTACCCATTTCGATTGATGGGAGAGTGTAATCGTTCTTGATGTAACTCCCAAATCGGGAGTATTGTCTAAATGAGTAACAAATCGTTAACTCAATACTGAGATTTCAGTCCTAAAATATAGGGCTTACTCATCAGTAAGCCCGCGCATTATACGTAAATTATCGCTAAACGCAAGCAATCGGGGAAAATATGTGCGAATTTTTTTAAGGTGGTCACTGAGCGCTGGTATTAAAAAAGCCCTCAATGTTGAAAACTCAATTATTGAGGGCTTTTATTAACTATAATTTTTTAGTTAAACAATGTTATTGAGCATTACTCTTCTTTGATTTGTGCTTGAAGGTAGTTCTGTAGTCCTATACGAGTGATCAACTCAAGTTGCGTTTCAATCCAATCAATATGGTTTTCTTCGTCTGCTAAAATTTCAATCATTAAATCTCGACTGACGTAATCATGAACAGAGTCCGCATATTTGATAGCTTCTTTTAGATTTTTTGCACCGTCTATCTCAAGTTGTAGGTCTGATTTCAGCATCTCTTCAACATCTTCACCAATATTTAACTTGCCAAGATCTTGTAAATTAGGGATACCTTCGAGGAAAAGAATACGCTCGATGTATTTATCGGCATGTTTCATTTCATCAATTGATTCATGGTATTCCATCTCATTGAGACGAGTTAGCCCCCAATTTTTGAACATACGGGCATGTAAAAAATATTGGTTAATCGCAACTAGTTCATTGCCCAATAATTTATTTAAATGGGCTATCATTTTTTTATCGCCTTTCATGTGTACCCTCCATCGCTTCCAGTATTTTAAGTGTAGTACTGAAATAGATAGCTGGGTAATATTTATACGACGATTTAAATGAAAAGTTAGTAATTTAATTCTTACGAGTGACTAGATTACAACCTAAGCAACTTCGACAGCGCAGATTTCTTCAAGTAAAACCTGTTCTTCATGCAAGATTACCTTCGTCTGCCTAATACATTTTCCGCATTCGAGGCCTACAGGTAAAATTTGGCGTAACCCTTTAAGGGAGGTGACCTGATATTTTCTTACTACATTTCTGATCTGTTTATCAGTAATTGCTTCACAGAGGCATACGTACATGATGCTTAACCTGTATAAATCACATACGAATATTTTAAATGAAAATGATTTGTATTTCAATTATCATTGCTGATTATTTACACAATATACTTTAGTGCCGTATTTAGAATTGACTTGTGGGGTCACTAGGCATTTCTTTCAGCCTAACGAGTGCTAAAACTAAAAAGGCACCTGAACGGTGCCTTTTCATTAAAACCTTTAGTGGTTAGGTATTATGCAATGATTTTTGCAACAACACCCGCACCTACAGTACGGCCACCTTCACGGATTGCGAAACGTAAACCGTCGTCCATCGCGATTGGGTGGATCAGGGTAACGATCATGTTGATGTTATCACCTGGCATTACCATTTCTACGCCTTCTGGCAGTTCGATAGTACCTGTTACGTCAGTTGTACGGAAGTAGAACTGTGGACGGTAACCTTTGAAGAATGGAGTATGACGACCACCTTCATCTTTGCTCAGAATATAAACTTCTGATTCGAACTGAGTATGTGGCTTGATTGAACCTGGTTTAGCCAATACTTGACCACGTTGAATTTCTTCACGTTTTGTACCACGTAACAGAACACCAACGTTCTCACCTGCACGACCTTCGTCAAGCAGTTTACGGAACATTTCAACACCAGTACAGGTAGTTTTTACAGTGTCTTGGATACCAACGATTTCAACTTCTTCACCAACTTTGATGATACCACGCTCAACACGGCCTGTTACTACTGTACCACGACCTGAGATTGAGAATACGTCTTCGATTGGCAGCAGGAATGGCTTGTCAATTGCACGCTCTGGCTCTGGAATGTAAGAATCCAAGTGCTCTGCTAATTCAACAATTTTCGCTTCCCACTCTGGGTTGCCTTCCAGCGCTTTCAGAGCTGAACCACGAACAACTGGAGTGTCGTCGCCTGGGAAATCGTATTGAGACAGAAGTTCACGAACTTCCATTTCAACTAATTCTAACAGTTCTTCGTCGTCTACCATGTCACATTTGTTCAGGAAAACGATGATGTATGGAACACCAACCTGACGACCTAACAGGATGTGCTCACGAGTTTGTGGCATTGGGCCATCTGTCGCAGCAACAACCAGAATTGCACCGTCCATCTGAGCAGCACCAGTGATCATGTTTTTAACATAGTCGGCGTGTCCTGGGCAGTCTACGTGTGCGTAGTGGCGAGTTGGAGTATCGTACTCTACGTGAGAAGTAGAGATGGTGATACCACGCGCTTTTTCTTCTGGTGCGTTATCGATTTGATCGAATGCACGCGCTGCGCCGCCGTAAGTTTTAGCCAGAACAGTAGTGATAGCTGCTGTCAGAGTAGTTTTACCGTGGTCAACGTGGCCGATAGTACCAACGTTAACGTGCGGTTTTGAACGTTCAAATTTTTCTTTAGACATTAGATTGTCCCTCTAAGACACGGAATCGGTGGTTAAACCACATCAACCAAGCAAGAATTTCGCTTGTTATTTCAGGAGACAAAACAGGGAGATAATTGAGAACATAAGGGAAGTGGTGCTGATAGGCAGATTCGAACTGCCGACCTCACCCTTACCAAGGGTGCGCTCTACCAACTGAGCTATATCAGCACATCTTGGAGCGGGCAGCGGGAATCGAACCCGCATCATCAGCTTGGAAGGCTGAGGTAATAGCCATTATACGATGCCCGCAATGAACTCGGCTACCTGAGTTATCAGCTGTTAAACTGTTCCTCAAAATTTTCTTTGGAAAAAAAACTTCTTGGAGATGGTGGTGGGAGAAGGATTCGAACCTTCGAAGTCTGTGACGGCAGATTTACAGTCTGCTCCCTTTGGCCGCTTGGGTATCCCACCTATCCAAATTTTTAATGGTGCCGGCACCAAGAGTCGAACTCGGGACCTACTGATTACAAGTCAGTTGCTCTACCAACTGAGCTATGCCGGCATCAAGTGCTGCGCATTCTAGGAAGAGTGAGCGCATGTTGCAACAAAAAAATTAAGTTTTTTGTTCATTTGCTTATATTTTGTTCGCTTTTTGCATTTTTGCTGTTTTTTTAGCTCTTTTAAGATTAAAACATCAACAGCAGGCATTAACTATAATCCATTATTATTTGTTCAGCAAAGGGGGAAAAAAACTTAAAAAGTTTCAAAGGGCTATTTTTTATTCAAAATCACAGTTTTATCCCAGCAAATAGCAGATCGTTTTTTAATCATTCAGTATCATTTTTTCTGCACACTTCAAAAAAAACTCATAAAAAATACAAAAAAACCTACGCCTCACCTTTATCACTCGCTATGATGCTAGCAAATTTTATGGATACGGGTGTTTAGGCAACCTGTCCAACCTGCATAAAATAGGCAGATGTTGGTTTATGAAAAAGAATGAAAATTTTATTACTACGCCATACTTAGAGTTTGATAGAGAACACTGGGCAACTTTACGTGATTCAGTTCCTTTGACACTGACATCAAGCGAGCTTTTTGAATTAAAGGGGATTAATGAAGAGCTCTCTATGGAAGATGTTATCGAAATTTATCTACCTTTATCGCGTCTATTGAATTTTTATATCAGTTCAAATTTACGACGCCAAGCAGTTTTAGAGCAGTTTCTAGGAACAAACGGAGCAAAAGTTCCATACATTATTGGTATTGCTGGCAGTGTTGCCGTAGGTAAGAGTACAACGGCTCGTCTATTGCAAGCATTGCTGACGCGCTGGCCAGAACACCGTAAGGTTGATTTGATCACCACTGATGGTTTTCTACACCCTAACCAAGTTTTGAAAGATAGAAATATCATGAAGAAAAAAGGGTTTCCTCAGTCTTATGATATGCGAAAACTGGTTAACTTTGTGTCGCAAATAAAATCAGGTGCGCGCAATGTTAAGGCACCTGTGTACTCCCATCTGACTTATGATATCGTTCCTGATCAAGAACAACTAATTGACCAACCCGATATTTTAATTCTTGAAGGGTTAAATGTTTTACAAAGTGATATGGATTATCCACAAGATCCACACCACGTATTTGTCTCCGATTTTGTTGATTTTTCAATCTATGTTGATGCAGCACCGGAGCTATTAAAACAATGGTATATCGGTAGGTTCTTGAAATTTAGACAAGGTGCATTCTCTGATCCAGATTCTTATTTCCATAGCTACTCTAAATTAACAGAAGATGAAGCTATTAATATTGCTGGGTCAATTTGGGATGAAATTAATGGGTTAAATCTTAAAGAAAATATTTTACCCACCAAAGAAAGAGCAAGCCTAATAATGACTAAGGGCGAAAACCATTCTATTCAAAATGTCCGCCTAAGAAAATAGTTAATAATATATTGGCCGGTTTGTTACCGGCCAATATATTACTCATTGGGCCTCAATGATATTTCACCACCAATATAAGGAATGATTTCACCATTATTTTTTTGTAATAATAATGCGCCTTGCTCATTAATCCCACGTTCAACACCCGTAATTATATCATTACCAATCAGTAACTTAACGTCCCTATTCAAAAAATTATCTAATTTAAACCACCTATCTAAAAATGGTTTTAACCCTTCGTTTTCAAATATAACCAAAGACTCTCTTAATGCCTTAATTATATTTACAGATAATTCATTACGCTCTATATCTTCAACTTCATCTCTTAATGAAGACCATTCTTGTGTTATTGTATTTGAACTTTCAATATTGTTTTTATTCATACCAATATTAATTCCAATACCAATAATAATATGAGCAGCATCCCCTGTTTTACCTGTTAATTCAACTAAAATCCCAGCCAGTTTTTTATCATTCATGTACAGATCATTAGGCCACTTCACTTTTACTTTTTCTTGGCTAATTTTATTTAATGTTTCTGCAATTACGATACCCACAACTAGGCTTAGCCCTATTGCCGCAGCAGGACCTTGGTCCAACTTCCAATACATTGATAAATAAAGGTTACAGCCAAATGGCGATACCCATTGCCGCCCTCTTCTACCGCGCCCAGCACTTTGATACTCCGCTAAGCAAGTATCTCCCGATTTTAGGCTTGGAATGCGCTCTAACATATATTGGTTTGTTGAATTAATAACAGGCTCAACAATAATGTTAACATCACTAATTTGCTGCTTAATGACTGCTCGGTTTAATAAATTAATTTGGTGAGGTAGTTTATAACCTTTTCCTGTAACAGTTTCGATGTTTAAGCCCCAAGAGCGCAACGTTTTAATATGCTTATTGATAGCAGCCCTCGTCATTCCAAGTTTATCACCGAGTTGTTCACCAGAGTGTATTTGAGCATCTGCTAAGATATCTATCAGCTGTAAGGGGATTGATGCCTCTTTCATTGAATATAATCCATTGCGTTAACCTCGCCATGACGACCAATAAATCGAACTTCCGGTTCTAAGATAATACCAAAACGCTTAGCAACACTTTGACTCACGTATTTTGCGAGGTTAACAACATCCATCCCGGTGGCTTGATGTTTATTAATTAAAACAAGTGCCTGCTGAGTATGAACTGCTGCTCCTCCTATCTCATGCCCTTTTAAGCCACACTGGTCAATAAGCCAGCCAGCTGCCAATTTTACACTACCATCATCTTGAATATATTGAGGACAACTTGGGTTTTGTTGCTTAATTTTTGCAGCTTGTTCAGCAGAAACAACAGGGTTTTTAAAGAAACTACCTGCATTGCCGGTAATTTTAGGGTCAGGTAATTTATTTCTACGAGTTTGGCACACGGCATCAAAGACTTGCTTAGGTGTTACCGTTTCGGGGTTAAACTGTGCCAAGTCACCGTAAGTCAACTTAGGTTCCCACATTTTCGCGAATTTCAGCCCAATACTGACAATAGCATAGCCATATTGATACTTATGTTTAAAGATACTATCACGGTAGCCAAATTGGCACTCACTGGCTGTAATGCGCGTTTCTTGATTTGTCTCAAGCGATAAGATATCTACGTAATCACAAATATCTTTTAACTCAACGCCATAAGCACCGATGTTTTGTATTGGGGCGGAACCTGCACACCCAGGAATTAAAGCAAGGTTCTCTGCACCGTAAACCCCTTTTTGCAACAATGTTTCCAATAGCTGATGCCAATTTTCACCCGCTTGGACATGTACGTGCCAATAATCGCCACACTCTGCGATCTCAATGCCTTTTAATTGATTAATAATGACAATACCGTCAAAATTCTCTACAAATAAGACATTGCTCCCCCCTCCAAGTAATAGTACAGGCAAATTATCACTTTTCGCTTTGAGCCATTGCTGATGGAGCGATTGTTTATTTTCTACTATAAAAACGGATAATGCTTTTGCATCAATACCAAAGCTATTGTATGGCTTGAGTTTAGAAGTTGGATTCATTACTACCTTCAGGGAAAATATAACGATAATAAAGTAAGTCTATCAGTCAGACTTAATCGTGGGTAGCTAGAATAATAAAATAAGATAATTTGAGATATTTTATATAGAGGCCGCTATTTTTTAGCAAAATTTAAATAGCAAAAAGCCACCCAATGGGTGGCTTCTTTATATTTAAAACCTAGCAGTTCCCTACTCTCACATGGGGAGACCCCACACTACCATCGGCGCTACGGCGTTTCACTACTGAGTTCGGCATGGGGTCAGGTGGGACCACCGCGCTATTGCCGCTAGGTAAATTCTTTTTAAATGCCGATTATATGGTGCTGATACCCAGATTCGAACTGGGGACCTCACCCTTACCAAGGGTGTGCTCTACCAACTGAGCCATATCAGCAATATGGTGCGGTCAGTCAGTACTGACACAACCTTAAATTTAGTGTCTGGCAGTTCCCTACTCTCACATGGGGAGACCCCACACTACCATCGGCGCTACGGCGTTTCACTGCTGAGTTCGGCATGGGGTCAGGTGGGACCACCGCGCTATTGCCGCCAGACAAATTCGGTTTGTTCCCGTTTAGTACATTTCGTCACTAAACCAGAACTGTAATCTTGAACAAGCTGCTGTGTCCCTCGCCTCTCGGCTTCTCACGCTCATTGAATCAACCTCATCTCTCAATCTCTAAAACACCTTCGGTGTTGTCAGGTTAAGCCTCACGGTTCATTAGTATTGGTTAGCTCAACATATCGCTATGCTTACACACCCAACCTATCAACGTCTTAGTCTTAAACGTTCCTTTAGGACCCTTAAAGGGTCAGGGAAGACTCATCTCAAGGCAAGTTTCCCGCTTAGATGCTTTCAGCGGTTATCTCTTCCGCACTTAGCTACCGGGCAATGCCATTGGCATGACAACCCGAACACCAGTGGTGCGTCCACTCCGGTCCTCTCGTACTAGGAGCAGCCCCTTTCAATCTTCCAACGCCCACGGCAGATAGGGACCGAACTGTCTCACGACGTTCTAAACCCAGCTCGCGTACCACTTTAAACGGCGAACAGCCGTACCCTTGGGACCTACTTCAGCCCCAGGATGTGATGAGCCGACATCGAGGTGCCAAACACCGCCGTCGATATGAACTCTTGGGCGGTATCAGCCTGTTATCCCCGGAGTACCTTTTATCCGTTGAGCGATGGCCCTTCCATTCAGAACCACCGGATCACTAAGACCTACTTTCGTACCTGCTCGAGCCGTCACTCTCGCAGTCAAGCTGGCTTATGCCTTTGCACTAACCGCATGATGTCCGACCATGCTTAGCCAACCTTCGTGCTCCTCCGTTACTCTTTGGGAGGAGACCGCCCCAGTCAAACTACCCACCAGACACTGTCCGCACCCCGGATAACGGGGCAACGTTAGAACATCAAACATTAAAGGGTGGTATTTCAAGGTTGGCTCCATGCAGACTGGCGTCCACACTTCAAAGCCTCCCACCTATCCTACACATCAAGGCTCAATGTTCAGTGTCAAGCTATAGTAAAGGTTCACGGGGTCTTTCCGTCTTGCCGCGGGTACACTGCATCTTCACAGCGAGTTCAATTTCACTGAGTCTCGGGTGGAGACAGCCTGGCCATCATTACGCCATTCGTGCAGGTCGGAACTTACCCGACAAGGAATTTCGCTACCTTAGGACCGTTATAGTTACGGCCGCCGTTTACTGGGGCTTCGATCAAGAGCTTCTCCTTACGGATAACCCCATCAATTAACCTTCCAGCACCGGGCAGGCGTCACACCGTATACGTCCACTTTCGTGTTTGCACAGTGCTGTGTTTTTAATAAACAGTTGCAGCCAGCTGGTATCTGCGACTGGCTTCAGCTCCATGGGTAAACCACTTCACCTAGCGCCAGCGTGCCTTCTCCCGAAGTTACGGCACCATTTTGCCTAGTTCCTTCACCCGAGTTCTCTCAAGCGCCTGAGTATTCTCTACCTGACCACCTGTGTCGGTTTGGGGTACGATTAGTGATAATCTAGAGCTTAGAGGCTTTTCCTGGAAGCGGGGCATGAGCTACTTCGCCACCGTAGTGACTCGTCATCAGACCTCAGCATATAGTGAACCGGATTTGCCTAATTCACCTGCCTACATCCTTAAACCGGGACAACCGTCGCCCGGCCAGCCTAGCCTTCTCCGTCCCCCCATCGCAATTATCACCAGTACGGGAATATTAACCCGTTTCCCATCGACTACGCATTTCTGCCTCGCCTTAGGGGTCGACTCACCCTGCCCCGATTAACGTTGGACAGGAACCCTTGGTCTTCCGGCGTGCGGGTTTTTCACCCGCATTATCGTTACTTATGTCAGCATTCGCACTTCTGATACCTCCAGCATACCTCACAGTACACCTTCACAGGCTTACAGAACGCTCCCCTACCCAACAATATTTACATATCGCTGCCGCAGCTTCGGTGCATAGTTTAGCCCCGTTACATCTTCCGCGCAGGCCGACTCGACCAGTGAGCTATTACGCTTTCTTTAAATGATGGCTGCTTCTAAGCCAACATCCTGGCTGTCTGAGCCTTCCCACTTCGTTTCCCACTTAACTATGACTTTGGGACCTTAGCTGGCGGTCTGGGTTGTTTCCCTCTTCACGACGAACGTTAGCACCCGCCGTGTGTCTCCCGTGATAACATTCTTCGGTATTCGTAGTTTGCATCGAGTTGGTAAGTCGGGATGACCCCCTAGTCGAAACAGTGCTCTACCCCCGAAGATGAGTTCACGAGGCGCTACCTAAATAGCTTTCGGGGAGAACCAGCTATCTCCCGGTTTGATTGGCCTTTCACCCCCAGCCACAAGTCATCCGCTAATTTTTCAACATTAGTCGGTTCGGTCCTCCAGTTAGTGTTACCCAACCTTCAACCTGCCCATGGCTAGATCACCGGGTTTCGGGTCTATACCCTGCAACTCATTCGCCCAGTTAAGACTCGGTTTCCCTACGGCTCCCCTATTCGGTTAACCTTGCTACAGAATATAAGTCGCTGACCCATTATACAAAAGGTACGCAGTCACCCTGATAAATCAAGGCTCCCACTGCTTGTACGTACACGGTTTCAGGTTCTATTTCACTCCCCTCGCCGGGGTTCTTTTCGCCTTTCCCTCACGGTACTGGTTCACTATCGGTCAATCAGGAGTATTTAGCCTTGGAGGATGGTCCCCCCATATTCAGACAGGATAACACGTGTCCCGCCCTACTCGTCGAGTTCACAACACTAATATCTTCAGATACGGGGCTATCACCCTTTACTGCCGGACTTTCCAGACCGTTCTCCTGATACTAATGCTGATTAAGACTCTGGGCTGCTCCCCGTTCGCTCGCCGCTACTAGGGGAATCTCGGTTGATTTCTTTTCCTCGGGGTACTGAGATGTTTCAGTTCCCCCGGTTCGCTTCGTTTGACTATGTATTCATCAAACGATAGTGCAACGAATTGCACTGGGTTTCCCCATTCGGAAATCGTCGGGTATAACGGTTCATATCACCTTACCGACGCTTATCGCAGATTAGCACGTCCTTCATCGCCTCTGATTGCCTAGGCATCCACCGTGTACGCTTAGTCGCTTAACCTCACAACCCGAAGGTGTCTTCTTATCAGACGACACTTAACGTCATGGCTGTGCGTGGTGAACTTCTTCGTTGGGTAGTGCTCGCAATGCTCACGTACTATTGTACGCTGCGCTTGCTGTGCGCTAGCCGCCTTGAATTTCACACTGCTCGCTCATGCCACTCGTTTGTGTGTTTGAAAAACACTTCAAGTTGAGATTTTTGAGAGACTCTCACATTGTTTAAGCGATAAACAATGTGCGTTGTTTTCAATTTTCAGCTTGTTCCAGATTGTTAAAGAGCATAATTGTTAAACCAACTACAACGTAATTGGCTTAATCATTATTGGGGACATCGTCTTTCACTCGATATCGGCGCAATTGGCGTCCCCTAGGGGATTCGAACCCCTGTTACCGCCGTGAAAGGGCGGTGTCCTAGGCCTCTAGACGAAGGGGACACGAAAATTCAATTGCAAAACACCGTTTTGCTATTTTCGTGTAAGTCTTATCCTTTCGAATAAGTCTCCCACGTAAAGCCATTGCTCTACTTTCTATCAGACAATCTGTGTGAGCACTTCACAAAAACACTTCAATGGTAAGGAGGTGATCCAACCGCAGGTTCCCCTACGGTTACCTTGTTACGACTTCACCCCAGTCATGAATCACAAAGTGGTAAGCGCCCTCCCGAAGGTTAAGCTACCTACTTCTTTTGCAACCCACTCCCATGGTGTGACGGGCGGTGTGTACAAGGCCCGGGAACGTATTCACCGTAGCATTCTGATCTACGATTACTAGCGATTCCGACTTCATGGAGTCGAGTTGCAGACTCCAATCCGGACTACGACGTACTTTATGAGTTCCGCTTGCTCTCGCGAGGTCGCTTCTCTTTGTATACGCCATTGTAGCACGTGTGTAGCCCTACTCGTAAGGGCCATGATGACTTGACGTCATCCCCACCTTCCTCCGGTTTATCACCGGCAGTCTCCTTTGAGTTCCCGACCGAATCGCTGGCAACAAAGGATAAGGGTTGCGCTCGTTGCGGGACTTAACCCAACATTTCACAACACGAGCTGACGACAGCCATGCAGCACCTGTCTCAGAGTTCCCGAAGGCACTAAAGCATCTCTGCTAAATTCTCTGGATGTCAAGAGTAGGTAAGGTTCTTCGCGTTGCATCGAATTAAACCACATGCTCCACCGCTTGTGCGGGCCCCCGTCAATTCATTTGAGTTTTAACCTTGCGGCCGTACTCCCCAGGCGGTCGATTTAACGCGTTAGCTCCGAAAGCCACTCCTCAAGGGAACAACCTTCAAATCGACATCGTTTACAGCGTGGACTACCAGGGTATCTAATCCTGTTTGCTCCCCACGCTTTCGCACCTGAGCGTCAGTCTTTGTCCAGGGGGCCGCCTTCGCCACCGGTATTCCTCCACATCTCTACGCATTTCACCGCTACACATGGAATTCTACCCCCCTCTACAAGACTCTAGCTGACCAGTCTTAGATGCCATTCCCAGGTTAAGCCCGGGGATTTCACATCTAACTTAATCAACCGCCTGCGTGCGCTTTACGCCCAGTAATTCCGATTAACGCTTGCACCCTCCGTATTACCGCGGCTGCTGGCACGGAGTTAGCCGGTGCTTCTTCTGTCGGTAACGTCAATCGTTGATGATATTAGCATCAACGCCTTCCTCCCGACTGAAAGTACTTTACAACCCTAAGGCCTTCTTCATACACGCGGCATGGCTGCATCAGGCTTGCGCCCATTGTGCAATATTCCCCACTGCTGCCTCCCGTAGGAGTCTGGGCCGTGTCTCAGTCCCAGTGTGGCTGATCATCCTCTCAGACCAGCTAGGGATCGTCGCCTAGGTGAGCCATTACCTCACCTACTAGCTAATCCCATATGGGTTCATCCGATAGCGCAAGGACCGAAGTTCCCCTGCTTTGCTCCTAAGAGATTATGCGGTATTAGCCACCGTTTCCAGTGGTTATCCCCCTCTATCGGGCAGATCCCCATACATTACTCACCCGTCCGCCGCTCGTCAGCGAGAAGCAAGCTTCCCCTGTTACCGCTCGACTTGCATGTGTTAGGCCTGCCGCCAGCGTTCAATCTGAGCCATGATCAAACTCTTCAATTAAAAGTAGCTTGATGCTCAAAGAATGTCTTACTGACCGTAACGTTCTTTTGTTCGGCTAACGTTGTCGGCTTCACATCGCTTCCCCTCGCCGTACCTAAGTACTGTCTCGGGTTATCTCTGCTTGCCTTCGCGTTATCCTTCCAAAATAAGCGTTACTACCTTATTTCATATATATGAATTAACGTGTTAGTCACTCTTCAAGACTTAAAATCAAATATTTTTTTGATAGTGTCCTGTGAGTGCCCACACAGATTGTCTGATAAATTGTTAAAGAGCGTTGCGACATTTCTTTTGGAAATTTGACTCAGTTTTTATTAACTTAGGTCGTTGTCGCGAGGTGGCGTATATTACGCTTTCCTCTGTGAGAGTCAAGCATTTTTTTGCTTTTTCTTTTCAGAATCTCTCGCTGCCGTTTCAGTGTTCATCGCGCTTTGCGTTGTCTTGTTCCCGGTCAGTGGTGGCGCATTATAGGGAGTCAGAAAAATCTGGCAACCCTTTTTTTGCATTTTTTTTTCGTTCGCTCAGCTTTCCATCAAATTTAACTTAAATAGCTAGTTTTTGCAGCGTTTTGAACCCTTCAAGCTCAAGAATAGGCTGTAAGTCTTTTACGTTGGCATCCATTAATAAACAATATGCGAAATCATCTTCATCAGAATTCATCGTCTCAGCTTGGTTGTTAATTAGCCAAGCCGTTCTTCTTGCTATTGCAGAACCTGAATCAATAAACCTTGTGCCATCGGGAAGTACCTTTTCTAGTTCCTCTATTAATAGAGGGAAATGAGTACAGCCCAAAATAACGGTGTCTGGGGGTTCTGGCATTCTGAGCCATGGCCTGACAGTTTGAGCAACTTCGTCTAATGGTAATGTTTCCCCATGCAGCTTTCTTTCTGCTAGTTGGACCAATTCCGCAGACCCTAAGGAAATCACTTTGCAGTCTGTTGCGAAACGATCGATCAGCTCTTTAGTGTATTCACGGTTTACGGTGCCTTTCGTTGCCAATAAACCAACCACACCATTACGTGTTAGTTTGGTAGCAGGCTTAATTGCGGGAACCACGCCTACAACAGGAAAGGAGAAATGGGCCCTTAAATTAGGAAGGCTGACTGTACTTGCCGTATTACAAGCAATAATTGCGATCGTTAAAGGATGCTTTGCAGCTATCGAATTTACGATTTGATAGACCCTATCAATAATAAACTCTTCACTTTTTTCACCATAAGGGAAGGCTTCATTATCGAATGCATATATATAGTGGGCATGCGGGATCATTTTTTTGACTTCACGATAGACAGATAACCCGCCCACTCCAGAGTCAAACACTAGAATGGTCGGGCGAACAGATAGGGTGTTATCAGAAGTTGTAGCTTCCAGTGAGGAAATATTCTCTTCCAGCGGTGCGATAACCATACGCGGTCTCATAGTCTTTATCGAACATATTAGCTATTTTACCACGAATTGTGAGATGTGAAGTGATTGGATATGCAGCAGTGATATCCCAAAGGCTAACACCACCCTGTTTTAATCTTTTATAATCCTTAGTACTCAAATCATATTGACTGAAATCTTTATCATATCTAGAACCAATATATTGATATGTAAGTCCCCAATCTACATTGGCAACATTCCAATCTAATTGATACTTGATTTGCTGTTTAGCCCGTCTCTCCAGAATCTTATCCGTCTTTTTGTTACGTGGATCAATATATTGATAGGTTACTTGGTGATGAAGAACACCTGTTTCGAACTCACCAACCCATTCAATACCTTTAATTTCAGCCTCACCAATATTCTCGTAAGAGCTAATTGGATTACCTGCTTTATATGCAATCAGGTTATCAATATCATTATGGTATGCATTGACCTGCCAAAAGAGTGGTCCTGTCGTTCCTTCAACCCCTATCTCCCACTGCTTACTTTCTTCAGGTTTTAAGTTCGGATTACCTAGCGTTGTTCCGTATGCCGATGAAGAATACGCATATAATTGGGTTAGATTAGGTGCTTTATAGGCAGTTGCATATGAACCAATAAGTTTATAACCCTCATAAAACTCCCAACTAAGACCCGATTGCCATGTTGTGTGCCAATTAAATTCAGAGTGATGGTCAGAACGTATAGCGGCTTCTGCTGTTACAGAATCAATAATCGCATATTGCCCTGTGAGGTATATCCCGGTGTTATTTAACGTCTGTTTTTCACTGATCATCGCATAACTGCTAGGCTCAATACTTTGACGTTGATAATCAACCCCCGCACTAATATTACCTTTATCTAATAGGTAACTATTACCCCATTGAATATTGTACTGTTTGGACTCATCAAGATTTGCAGATTCACTATATTGTCCTTTTCTAGGATCAAAGTTGTAATCTTTTGAATAACCATAACTCCCCATCAATGATGACGAATATTTACCCTGATGATATTTCAAACCGGTTTCATAAGTACGGCTATAAAGCTTGCGGGTATCCACACTTAATCCTGCATACTCGGATACGTCATAATTTGTACGGTTGTCATAACCATACGCTCTTGCATACGCTAATATTTCTGAAGAAAATTGATGTTCAATGCCTAACCATAATGACTTACTCAGGAAGCCATCTTTATCATATTGTCTTGGGCTAACATCTTTTGGCGCTAAATCAAACCCTTTGGTATGAGTATAAGCTCCGGCAGCTGTTACGGTTGTATTTTCACCAATCTTTTGCTGAGTCGAACCGTTATAGTTTTGGTAACTGTGTGAGCCAATACCTGCATTTAAAGTTGTGCCATCGTTATCACGGCGAGTAATAATATTCACTACACCACCAACAGCATCAGAACCATAAACCGCTGAGCGTGCTCCGCGTATATATTCAATGCGCTGTACCAGAGAAATTGGAATTTGGCTCATATCAGATGAGCCTGAAATACCCGCTTGATTCAAACGAACACCATCAATTAAGACCAAAACATGGCGAGATTCAGTTCCACGAATAAATAGTGAGCTTTGTTGACCCATTCCCCCACTTTGCGCAATATCCACACCTGGCAAACGTCTTAATACATCAATCACGGTATTAGATTGCCAATGGTCAATATCTTCACGGGTCACGACCGTGACAGGAGCTAATATAGAAGAGATTGGTTGCTCAAAACGGTTTGCTGACACAACTAGCTGATCAGATTGACTATTTCCACTTGCCAAAGAAGGAATACTACATAGCACTGCCAGAGCAGCGGCCGATAACGGCAGCAACTTTTTATTATTCATTATGATTACACTCGGAAAATCAATTAAATTAAGATTCCGCGAGGTTGAATATAAGATCCGCGCGAATATTCAACGAAGCGATTAGATGTGTGGCAGGTATCGGACTTTTACCGTTGCGCGTCAGTTTTGGATTCCAACCAAATTCCCTGCTCACTCAAGGCATTATCCTAAGAGGAATAACAATCAGTGTCTACGGATGAATAATGAAAACTGGACATCTTCGCTGCTTGCCCTACAATTTCGCCCCTGATACGAATTTTTTACTGTTTTATGGGGCCAAACATGCCAAACACGTTGCATACAGAAGACTACGAACTGCAACTCGCAGAGAAAACTGACCGCTTAAAAGCTATGATGGCTCCTTTTAATGCTCCCGAACCTGAAATTTTTTCATCACCGACGTCCCATTACCGGATGCGTGCAGAATTTAGAATTTGGCACGAAGGCGATGACCTGTTTCATATTATGTTTGATAAAGAGACGAAAGAACGCATTCGTATCGAACAATTTCCGGTCGCAAGTCAGCTAATTAATGACATGATGGCAACGCTGTTACCATTAATTCAGCCCAATGAGTTGCTACGCCACAAGTTATTCCAAATCGATTATTTATCCACACTGAGTAATAAGCTGATTGTTTCACTGCTATATCATAAAAAATTAGGTGAAGAGTGGGTCATTGAAGCTAAGGCGTTAAAAGAAACGCTGACTAAAAAAGGATTTGATGTACAGCTTATCGGTAGAGCATCAAAGACAAAAATCATGTTAGATAATGATTATGTTGATGAAGTTTTACCTGTAAATGGTAAAAATATGGTTTATCGCCAAGTAGAAAATAGCTTCACTCAACCGAATGCACAGGTCAATATAAAAATGTTGGAATGGGCTATTGGTGCAACAAAAAATTCAACAGGTGATTTATTAGAGCTTTATTGTGGTAATGGGAACTTTTCATTGGCTTTAGCGCAAAATTTTAAACAGGTATTAGCGACTGAAATTGCCAAACCGTCGGTTGCTGCTGCTCAATATAATATAGAAGCAAATAATATTGAAAATGTGCAGATTATCCGAATGTCCGCTGAAGATTTTACTCAAGCAATGCAAGGTGTGCGTGAATTTAAACGCCTTGAAGGAATTTCACTTGCAGATTATCAATGCAATACCATTTTTGTTGACCCGCCACGTAGTGGGTTAGATAAAGAAACTGTAAAACTAGTTCAAGGTTATGACCACATTGTCTATATCTCATGTAACCCTGAAACCTTATGCGATAATCTCAATGAACTGACCCAAACCCATAAAATTGAAAAACTAGCGTTATTTGACCAATTCCCCTATACCCACCATATGGAAAGCGGTGTGTTATTAACCCGCCGTTAGAAAATAGCAGCGACAAAAAACGCCGTATAATACGGCGTTTTTTAGTTTATTAATTCACTTTAATTTTCAATTTCTTGTTCTAACGCTAATTCTTGTTGTTCTTTTTTACGAGCTTTCCAACTGACATACATCCATAAAGCTAAAATCACAATGATAGTCGAGGGAATAAAATTTGAGCCAACCTCTGGATTTTGAACACGTAAAATCGCGGCATAGCCAAATATCCCAACAAAGAAACTACCAGCAACAAATTTTGGTAACCCCATCGGCATAGCTTGGTGTAAATAACGTTGGTGCAAACAATAAACAGCGAGTACTAATGTTAAAATGGGAAAGAAAGAAAAATCGACTAATGAGTTAAACAACGTAGAGAAAGTCCCATGAGTCGCAAGCCCAATTACAAGTGCCAGCAGTAATGTACTTCTTTCGTAACTTTTTTGATCCGTCATTGATTCTCCTTATTATTTGGTTAGGTCTGGGTCAGTTTGATTCTGTCGTTCTTGTTCACGGCGGTACCAATAGTAGGCGCCTTTAGCGATCATTCTTAGTTGCAATACCAACCGTTCTTCAAGCTTTCTTCGTTTTTCTTCATCTATATCAAGCGCTTCAGCACCAGCACTGAATACAATTGTCACCATTGCTTCTGATTGCATCTCAGTAAAATGACGCGGCATATGGCTTTCTAATTCAAGGTAATCCGCTAATTCAGCAATAAAATGTTGAATTTCCCTTGCCACTGCAGCACGAAACTCAGCCGAGGTACCGGAACGCTCTCGCAATAATAACCGAAAGGCGTTTGGGTTATTACCAATAAACTCCATAAAAGTTGAGACTGATGTGCGGATCACACTCCCACCTTTCGCAATACGCTGCCGTGCTTGACGCATCAGCTGGCGCAACATCAGACCGCTCTCATCTACCATTGTCAGACCAAGTTCATCAACGTCTTTGAAATGGCGATAAAATGAAGTTGGCGCAATACCCGCTTCCCGAGCGACTTCCCGTAAACTAAGGCTAGTAAAGCTCCGTTCAGCACTTAATTGGCTAAAAGCAGCTTCGACGAGTGAACGACGTGTTTTTTCTTTTTGTTTTGCCCTAACGCCAATAGTGTTGCTCACGGTGATCCTAATTTCTATGTCATTAAACGTTAATAATTACATCAAAGATGTAAATAAGGAGTGCTATTCACCCCCTAGCATACCTGAAATTTCTTCATCTGGTTGAGAGAAAAATCGACTCTTTATTACAATTTAGCCATTTTCAGAATTTCGCTTACTATCTTTGCTGTTTTCTTATATAGAAACCATCATCTTCACCACTACACCCTACCCGAACAAGAAAAAATAGTTTTACCAAAAATGCACTCGATATTGTTCCCCCAGAATTTCTAATTTATCGCAAAACGGCAAACGAATGGGTTTAAATAAACAGACATAAATCCGTGTTTTGAATATGCAAAAGAAGGCGATGGAAAAAGAGAAATTAGGTTAAGGAAGCAACTGATGTTACTATAATGTAGTCACTTCGTATTAAAAACAGGTCTTACCTTATGCAACTTACCCATTTTGATGCAATAGTCATTGGTTCCGGCCCTGGTGGTGAAGGCGCTGCCATGGGACTGGTAAAACAAGGAAAAAACGTTGCTGTTATTGAACGTTATAATAATGTCGGCGGAGGCTGTACCCACTGGGGAACCATTCCCTCAAAAGCCCTCCGCCATGCAGTTAGCCGTATTATCGAATTCAACCAGAACCCCCTTTATAGTGATAATTCCCGTAACTTAAGCTCCTCTTTTTCTGAAATCCTCAGGCATGCCGAAACAGTTATTAGCCAACAAACGCGTATGCGACAAGGGTTTTATGAGCGTAATGGTTGCCAAATGTTTTCTGGTGAAGCAACTTTTATTGATGAGCAACATGTGAGTGTCCGCTATGCAGATGGAAGCTGCGATGTTTTAAGTGCAGATAAAATTGTGATAGCAACAGGGTCTCGCCCATACTGCCCTTCTGACGTAGATTTTAACCATTCCCGAATTTATAACAGCGATACCATTCTCAACCTAACCCATGAACCTCGCCATGTCATTATTTATGGTGCGGGGGTTATCGGCTGCGAATACGCATCTATTTTCCGTGGATTGGGAGTCAAAGTTGATTTAATTAACACTCGCGATCACCTACTGGCTTTTCTTGACCAAGAAATGTCTGATGCCTTGTCGTATCATTTTTGGAATAGTGGCATTGTGATCCGCCATAATGAAGAATATGAAAAGATAGAGGGTTTAGATGACGGGGTCATTGTTCACCTTAAATCAGGTAAAAAAGTCAAAGCTGACTGTTTACTGTACGCGAACGGAAGAACAGGTAACACTGACGGTTTAGGTCTCGCCAATGTAGGAATCGAAGCGGATGGCCGTGGTTTAGTTAAAGTCAACAAAGCCTACCGAACAACGAATGAACACATTTATGCTGTTGGTGATGTGATTGGCTACCCAAGTCTAGCGTCTGCTGCCTATGACCAAGGGCGAATTGCAGCTCGTGCAATCGGCGGTAGTTTAGGTAATGCACATTTAGTTGAGGATATTCCAACGGGGATTTATACCATTCCTGAAATTAGTTCTGTTGGTAAAACAGAACAAGAGCTGACGGCAATGAAAGTACCTTACGAAGTTGGCCGAGCGCAATTTAAACATTTAGCTCGAGCTCAAATTGCTGGGATGAATGTCGGCAGTTTAAAAATACTATTTCATAGAGAAACGCTACAAATATTAGGTATTCACTGTTTCGGTGAAAGGGCGGCTGAGATTATTCATATCGGCCAAGCTATTATGGAACAAAAAGGTGAAGGTAATACCATTGAATATTTCGTTAATACCACATTCAATTACCCTACTATGGCAGAAGCTTTCCGTGTCGCTGCATTAAATGGCTTAAACCGCTTATTTTAGTGATGTGCAATTATGGTTGCCTGTTTTTCTGGCAACCATCATATCTTTTTGAGATGTAAACAATTAGCGAGCTTTATTCCTAAACTCGATTCTTATAATAGTGATCCATCGAGTTATAAATAGTTTCTGCTAATTGCTCATAGCGACCTCTTAATGGAGACCCCGGACGATAAACTAAAACAATCGTACGTTTCGGTTCTGGCTCAATACAATTCAAATAGCAAACGCCATCACGGCAAACTTCATTTGGTACCGCTAAATCAGGTAATAGTGTAATCCCACTTCCTGCCGCGACCATGTTGCGTAACGTTTCTAAACTAGTCGCCCTAAAATGCGTATCCTCTTTAGCGCCCGCTTGGAAACAAAAGCCCATAGCTTGGTCACGCAAACAATGGCCATCTTCTAGCATTAATAGCTTTTCACCTGATAATTCACCCATTTCAATGGTGTCACGCCCATGCCATGGATGGCTTTCATAGATAGCTAATTTCATGGGTTCTTCAAATAAAGGGACAACAATAAAAGGATCTGTTTCTTTCACTTCCGCTAAAATTGCACAGTCTAATTTACCACTATCTAACTGAGCCAGTAATTGCTGAGTTTGTGCTTCATGTAAGTAAATTTCTAATTTAGGGTGTGCTTGGTGCAATTGAGGAATGATATGTGGTAATAAGTACGGTGCCACTGTAGGTATCAAACCGATATGCAATGGGCCAGACATACTCTCGCCTTGCAACGCGGCCATTTCTTGCAGTACTTTTATTTCTCGCAAAATAGTTCGAGCCTGTTCAACGAGTAATAAACCTTGTTGAGTAAAAAGAACTTTACGACTAGTTCTTTCTAGTAGCATAACACCAAGCTCTTCTTCTAGCTTACGAATTTGTCCACTCAATGTTGGTTGGCTAACATGACAAGAATCCGCGGCACGTCTAAAGTGTTTATGTTCAGCTAGTGCAACAAGGTACTCCAAATCTCGAATATTCATATTCCTATTTCCTTTCGTGAATTCTTTGCCAAACCAAAGATAGATAATACCAATCACTATATCGATATTAGTTTGTTATATCTATTGATATATTAAAAAACACCGTGTTTCATCCCATTTCAGCATAAATAACCCACTCATTGAAATAAATAGTAACATTTAGAAATAAAATGACTCAATTCTGTTCCCTCCATTTTTCACAAAAAAAAATAGGAATCAAACAATTATAAATTGTATTTATGACATCAAATTAAAGTAAACCTTTCTTCAATTTTATATGAGTACATAAACAAACCTCCCCCAAATAATAGTTTATATCCAGTCTAGTCGCTTCTAAAAAGCTTTCATCCGTGATAATGACACGAGGAGCTAAAATACTATGGATGCTACTATTACCACACTTTATCCCCTCACAAGTTAAAAATACCTCATTAAATAATTAAAGAATGTCGCCATACTGTCGATACCCTATACCGCATGTTAATGATAACAAAACTGAGTATTGAAGAGAGCTGAAACGGCCAAGTAAGCAAATGAAGCTGCTGAAAACAAATAACAACAAAAGGCGTAATAGAGATCAGCAATGTAATTTAGTAAAGAGCCCCCCCATTTAGCCTTCTCTTTTTGTAAGTACAAAAAAGAATTGCGCCTTAACATGAGCAACAACTAATAGGGCAAGCAAGCAAAAATAAAGACGTCAAACATCAATTTGGGGAGTTCCAATATAATTGGATGTAATATTGAAACATTTATATTAATCACAATGTAGTTTTAAGCGAAATAACTCGAAAAACAAGGTAGCTTTACTCTCCAAAAGTTTAAAAATGGGCTTGGTTAGCCTTTTTTTAGAAACATTTTGTTATATTTGTTTTCATTTATTATTAATCTTTGTAAGTTTCTGTTTGAAAGTTAATTCAAAATCTCAATGTAACCTGACTACTTTATATATAAATAGAGCTCTACTCGCTGTCACTATCAAAAAAACCACAGCAGATTAAACCATCAAAAAGAGAGATAAAACCACAAACTCAGAACATTAAAAACCCAAAAAGGCAAATTAATAGATGATGATAAAAATTCCACTATAGAACATTAAACTGAATAGATTCTATACATCCCCTATTTCTATTATATTTTCACACATTTGAATTTTCACATTTACACCTTTAACGCGTTTTTCGTTTTATAATTCTTCCATAGCAAGACATGAGCAAATTAAAATCAACCAAACTATATAGACTTTAAATTAGGAGTTAATATCATGACTATTAAAAATATCTCTTCAGTATTAGCGTTAACTTTAGTCGCTACTTCATTATTCACAGCAAATGTATAAACTAAAGAGAATCAAACAACAATTAATTTTAAAGCTGCTATTTTTGCTTCACCCTGTACTTATGACATCAATAATAAAACAAATTTAAATTATTTTAATAATGAAAAAATAAAACAGAAACAAGCAAAATTAATTTCTCTAAAGAGCAAAAATCCACAGAGTAGAAAAAATTAGATAATAACCATAGCACTTACCAATTTAAATGGACTAATGAAGATAAAGGCCATGCACTATTATCAGTACAACATGCATAATCATTAAACGACTTTTTTATTAAATAACCAAGATAATATAACAAACTGATTTTAAACAAAATTAAATTATAGGATTCTATTATGAAAAATTCAATGGCGAAAAAAGTATTTCATTGTTCAATAACAGCTTTATTATTAATGACAGCCTCTAGTATATTTAGTGCTTATGCCGCTCAGAATCAAGATTCTGGCACCATTAATTTCTATGGCGCAATTGTCCATCCGAATTGTACAAATGATATCAGTGAGACACAGATTAAATTACATTGTATGAATAATAATACAGAATTAACCACCGAGAGTATTGAGCTAAATAATATTACTCAAAAAAGTGGCTGGAAGGTTATTAATGATGGCAGAAATGAATATTCATACAATTGGGTTAACGAAGAGAAACAACTAGGCATGCTAACCGTTAAATATATTTAATAGAACTGTGTTATGGGAATTGGGGTAGTCATGCTACCCCCCATTTTCTGGTGACAATGACCGATTAAAGCCCCAACCTTGTTTTTGCCTCCACAATCGCACTCGCCACCTGCTTCTGAGATACCCCACCTTTTGCTAACCGCTTATCTAAGCATGATTGCAGCGATAAAATTTCATACACATCCAATTGAATAGTATCACTGAATTTTTGCAGATCACTTAATGCCATTTCTTCCAATGCTTTACCTTGAGCAATAGCAGTAACAACCGCTTCACCCACAATATGGTGCGCTTCACGGAATGGAACGCCTTTCGCTACTAAATAATCCGCCAGCTCAGTCGCATTTGCATAGCCTTGTTTTGCTGCATCTTCACAACGTGGGCGACGAATTTGAATACCATCAAGGACTAACACTGCCATATGCATACAATCTAACCATGTGTCTAATGCATCAAATAAGCCTTCTTTATCCTCTTGCATGTCTTTGTTATAAGCAAGCGGTAACCCTTTTAACGTCATCATCATACCCGTTAATGCGCCTTGAACTCGCCCACATTTACCGCGGATCAATTCGAGTGCATCTGGGTTTTTCTTTTGTGGCATTAATGAAGAGCCCGAGGTTACTTTGTCAGATAACTCAACGAAGCCTGCCTCACCACTATTGAAGAAAATTAAATCTTCAGCAAAACGCGATAAATGCACCATGCCAATGCTGGCATCAGATAATAATTCGAGTACGTGATCTCTGTCTGAAACGGTGTCTAAACTATTGCGTGTCGCAGATGCGAAACCAAGCCAAGAGGCAAGTTGCTCTCGGTCAATATCATACGCTGTCCCCGCCAATGCACCACACCCTAATGGGCTAACGTCTAGACGCTTTAGTGTGTCTTTTAAGCGGCTTTCATCACGCGCTAACATTTCACTATAAGCTAAACACCAGTGGGCAAATGTCACGGGCTGAGCGCGTTGTAAATGAGTATAGCCTGGCATCACTGCGTCTTGGTTATTTTCGGCTGTGATGACTAATGCTTTTTGTAGCTCAGTGACCGCTTCTAATAATAATGCGACTTGGTCTTTACACCATAATTTTAAATCTGTCGCCACTTGGTCATTACGACTACGACCTGTGTGTAATTTTTTACCTAAATCACCAACTTTATCAATCAGTTTACCTTCAACCCAGCTGTGAATATCTTCTGCATCACTTTGCAGTATAATTTCAGGGTTATCTTGCACTTCTTTTAACAATGCATTTAGCGCTTGTTCTAAAGATTGTTGTTCGCTCTCAGTCAGTACACCAACGGTGACTAATGATTTTGACCATGCGACTGAGCCAATAATATCTTGTTGCGCCAAGCGATAATCAAAACGCAGTGAATCATTAAACTGTTTAAACCGTTGATCCGCTTGCTGGCTAAAACGCCCACCCCATAGTGCCATAACTAATCCCTACCTGATTGATAAAATAAGTTTTGCTCCCGACAGCATTAAACGCTGCCGGGGATCTAGCCTGTTATATTCCCAATAATTCGAGGTGCAGCTAAGCGACAAGTCAATGTGTACAATCAACGCCAGTGCAACTTGAAGTATGACGAGTATAGGTTACTTAGCTTTATTCTGTTCTTTCAACGCACGGATACGTGAAGACAGGGAATAAAGACGGATAAACCCGCCTGCGTGGCTATGGTCATATACCTCATCTTCACCAAATGTGGCGAATTCTTCAGAATATAGGCTCTTGTCCGCTTTCTTCTGAATTGCCGTGACTTGCCCTTTATATAATTTCAGAACAACTTCACCGGTGACATCTTGTGCTAATGATTCTGCCGCAGCTTGTAGCGAATGGCGTAATGGCGCAAACCAACGCCCATCATAAACCACATAAGACATTTCTAAGCCTAATTGCTCACGCCATTTGTAGCTATCGCGGTCCAGAACTAATTGCTCAACACCACGCAGAGCCGCCATCATAATGGTGCCCCCTGGGGTTTCATAGCAACCGCGAGATTTCATGCCGACTAAACGGTTTTCAACGATATCGATACGGCCAACACCGTGTTTTGCCCCTAGCGTATTCAGTGTTTCTAGGCAACCTAGTGCAGATAATGTTTTACCATTAACTGAAACTACCTCGCCGTGTTTCACGCCCACGGTCACCAGTTCAGCTTCATCTGGCGCATCTTGTGGGTCAACTGTCCATACCCAGCAGTCTTGGTTTGCTGCATTCCATGTGCTTTCTAATACACCACCTTCTGTAGAGATATGCCACGCATTTTCATCACGGCTATAAATTTTTTCAAGGCTAGCAGTCGTTGGGATATTGCGCTCTTTTAAATAATCGAGCAGCGCCTCACGTGAGCGAAGATCCCACTCACGCCATGGAGCAACCACCTGTAATTGCGGCGCAAGCGCAGTATAGGTGCTTTCGAAGCGTACTTGGTCATTCCCTTTACCTGTTGCGCCATGGGCAACCGCATCAGCCCCTACTTTTAAGGCAATTTCCACTTGGGCTTTTGCAATAATAGGACGAGCCATTGAGGTACCTAATAAATAACTACCTTCGTATAACGCACCTGTTTTAAGAACTGGGTAAATATATTCCTTAACGAATTCTTCGCGCAGGTCAACAACGTAACACTCAGATGCGCCTGATTGCAGAGCCTTTTTCTCAACACCGACTAAGTCTTCTCTGTCTTGCCCTACGTCAGCAACGAAAGCAACCACTTCGCAGTCATCATAGTTTTCTTTCAACCATGGAATAATTGCCGATGTATCGAGACCACCTGAGTATGCTAATACGATTTTTTTAATGCCCTTTTTCATAACGTACCTATTCCGCTCAATTAATATTTATTTCCATGGCTCATTTATGATGCCAAGATCCGAGTTCCGATAGCTGTCCCATTAAACAGCTCAGGAAGTTGTTCTGCATGACGCCAACTTGCGATATCAACCGAGCGCTGTAAGGCCGTTGCGGCATCAAGTGCAGCATTCACCTTAACAATCATTCCATCAGTGATGATGCCTTGCTCAATTAATTTTTGGGCTTTTTGTGTCGTCATTTCATCAATTTTCTGGCCTTTACCATCCAAAATACCGCTCACATCAGACAGTAAAACCAGATCTGCATTTAATGCTTGCGCGATAGCGGTGGCTGCTTGGTCAGCATTCACATTCATCAATTCACCCTCTGGGGTGATCCCTATCGAGCTAACAATTGGTAAATAACCTGAATTCAAAAGTAATTTCAATAAATTAGAGTTACCTGGCTTTGCGTTTCCAACATGCCCTAGCTCTTCATTTAATTGAGTCACTATGGCACTTTGACCGTCACCCAGCGACAAACCTACCGCAGGTAACTGATATTTTATCGCCCACGCTAGCAAGGTTTTATTAGCTGTTCCCGCTAAGGCACCCGTAATAATATCGATTTGGTCTGCAGGCGTGACACGCAACCCTTGTTTTTTCACGACAGGTAATTGTAGTTTTTGCATTAGTTCATCTACTAAGCACCCACCACCATGAACAATCACTAGCTCACGTTGATGTCGCTGGCGATAGCTTTGGATTGCCGTAAACAACTTTTCAAGTGCCTCGGTGCTATCAAGTAACACTCCGCCCAATTTAATCACTAAGGGTTGCATGGGTTTGATCCTTATTAAAATAATGACTGAGTTTCATTAAAACCAAAACGAATATTCATGCACTGAACGGCTTGTGCAGCAGCACCTTTAAGCAGGTTATCTTCTGTACCGACTAAAATCAGGTGTTCCCCTTTCAATACATAGCCGATATCACAAAATGGCGTACCAACAACTGATTTCAATGCTGGAACACCTTTTTCATACAAACGGACTAACGGTTTGCCTTGATATGCCTCTTTAAAAGTTTTACCAACCTGCTCTGCGGTCACACCGGCTTTTACTTTGCAGGTGATAGTCGCCAATATTCCTCGTGAAAAATTGCCCAGATGAGGAGTGAAAATGACATCCCGACCTAAATGAGTCGCAATTTCTGGCTGATGACGATGCGTAAAGATGCCATATGGCTGTAAGCTAACTTCACAAAAACTGTTGGTCATCGATGCCTTACGGCCCGCACCTGAAACACCGCTAGTTGCATTAATTACTGGCCACATTGCGTCATCCAGTAATTGCGCATCAATTAATGGCTTCAGCGCTAACTGAGACACCGTCGGATAACACCCCGGAACAGCAATTAACTGAGCTTGTCGAATTTTATCCGTCTGCCATTCAGCTAAACCGTAAACTGCTTGCATTAACCATTCGGTATTTGTATGTTCAAAGCCATAGTACTGCGTATAAAACGCAGGGTCTTGAACGCGATAAGCACCGGATAAGTCAAACACCACACAACCCGCCTCAAGAAATTGAGGCGCGATGTCATGGCTCACTTCATGTGCAGTAGCGAGAAAAACAACATCAATACCTTTCGCAGCCTCTGCAACATCAGTTAATGGCTGTACCGGAAGGTCAATAATACCCTTATACTGAGGATGCAAATCAGAAAAACGTTTATTTGCATCTGCGCTTTGCGCGGAAACCATTAATCCCTGAAGATTTATTTCAGGGTGACGCTGCAAATAAGCGGCTAATTCTGCTCCAGTATAGCCACTGGCCCCGATAATGAGTGTGTTCAACATATGCTTTCTACCTTGTACTCGTGACCCAAACAGTTTAATGTGTATTTTTATTCAAATAAAGTGCATGAATATTGATACTATTATGGATAAAGGCTGTCAACAGTGAATATTAAATTACCTGCATTTATTGAGATTTATCGTCAATTAATTGCCACTCCATCGATTAGTGCGACTGATTCTCATTTGGATCAAAGCAATAAAGCCCTTGTGGAACTTTTAGGTGGTTGGTTAGAAACTCTCGGTTTTTCGGTTAACATCCAACCTGTGCCGGAAACACGTGATAAATACAACTTACTCGCTTCTATCGGTGAGGGTAACGGTGGGCTCATGTTATGTGGCCATACCGACACAGTACCATTCGATGAGGGCCGTTGGAGTAAAAACCCATTCGAGCTGACTGAGCACGATGGTAAGTTATATGGGCTTGGTACCGCAGATATGAAAGGTTTTTTCGCCTTTATTGTTGATGCGTTAAGAGATATGGATTTAACAAAACTCCAACGCCCACTGCATATCTTAGCAACTGCTGATGAAGAAACGTCAATGGCAGGTGCACGTTATTTTGCGGCTAACACAGCACTACGCCCTGATTTTGCTATTATTGGTGAACCTACGTCTTTACAACCTATACGAGCACATAAAGGGCATATATCGAACGCCATTCGCATTACTGGGCAATCAGGGCATTCCAGTGACCCAGAGCGTGGTGTTAATGCGATTGAATTAATGCATGAATCGATTTCTCATTTGATGACGCTCAGAAATACATTGAAAGAGCGTTTTAATAACCCTGCTTTTGTTATTCCATACCCAACTATGAACTTTGGGCACATTCATGGAGGGGACGCGGCAAACCGTATCTGCGGCTGTTGTGAGTTGCATATGGATATTCGCCCACTACCAGGGCTGACATTGCAAGATCTGGATGAAATGTTAAATCATGCCCTTGAGCCTGTCAGCACCAAATGGCCAGGCCGTATAGCAATAGAATCAATGCATCCACCAATTCCTGGCTATGAATGCCCAACAGATCACAAAATGGTTGCTGTGATTGAACAGTTACTAGGGCAAAAAGCAGATACCGTAAATTACTGTACTGAAGCGCCATTCATTCAAGAACTGTGCCCGACCTTAGTACTTGGCCCAGGTTCGATTGAGCAAGCACACCAACCTGATGAGTTTATTGATATGCGTTTTATAGAACCGACTCGTCAGCTAATTAGCCAAATGATAGAACACTTCTGTTTTACTAAACAAAATCAATGATTGCCTTAAAAACGCATGGCTATATTTAGCGCCATGCGTTTTTATCATGAATTTTTTTCCTGTTACCTTTGAAAAAACCTCAGCGTCTATATTTAATTTAAGGGTTGACTATCGACCAATATCCGGTAATCTCTATTTAGCCGTCTAAACGTATAGACGCGTACATGGATGTGATTATTTATAAAGATCATAACTCACAAAGATAATAATGAGTCTGCAAATTGCGAGGTTACAGGGTATGAGTTTTTTTCACGCAAACCAGCGCGAAGCGCTAAATCAAAACTTAGCTGAATTAGATGGCCAAATTAATGTTTCATTTGAGTTTTTCCCACCTCGCAGTGAAGAGATGGAGCAAACACTTTGGAAATCTATCGATAGACTCAAAACCTTAAAACCTAAATTTGTATCAGTGACCTATGGTGCTAACTCAGGTGAACGCGATCGAACCCATAGCATTATTAAAGATATCAAAGATAAAACAGGTTTAATTGCAGCCCCTCATTTAACCTGTATCGATGCGAGCCGTGATGAATTAAAAGGCATTGCACGTGACTACTGGAATAATGGTATACGCCATATCGTAGCTCTACGTGGCGACCTACCCGATAACAGCAATAAACCCGATATGTATGCAACTGATTTGGTTGAACTATTAAAAGGTGAAGCCGACTTTGATATTTCAGTCGCTGCTTATCCAGAGGTTCACCCTGAAGCGAAAAGTGCCCAAGCAGATTTAATTAGCCTTAAAAAGAAAATTGATGCAGGTGCTAGCCGTGCAATCACCCAATTTTTCTTTGATGTTGAAAGCTACCTCCGTTTTCGCGATCGCTGCGTTGCAACAGGTATCGACGTTGAAATCGTCCCAGGTATTTTACCCGTTTCTAATTTCCGTCAGTTAGAGCGTTTTGCCAAATTAACCAATGTACGCATTCCCGCATGGATGAGCAAAATGTATGAAGGGTTAGACAACGACCCTGAAAGCCGTAACCTTGTTGGTGCCTCAATCGCCATGGATATGGTCAAAATTTTGAGCAGAGAAGGCGTGAAAGATTTCCATTTTTATACCCTTAACCGCTCTGAACTTACTTATGCAATCTGTCATACGTTAGGAGTTAGGCCTTAAAGGGCGAGTTTACAGCACATAAGTTCATTAAAGGGGCTAGTTGCCCCTCACCCTATAAATAGACTAAACCAAGGCTGGGTTAGGAACATTAACGTGAATGAATACGGGTTGTTGCTCATTCTCAAATTGTTCTATCGTAAATTTTTGATAATTTAAATTGTTATACCCTCTAAATAAGAGTATCCCCCGCTGCAAATCAGTCAATACTGTCCAAACTGAAAACTCGGTTAGGTAAAGCTTGAAGATATCATCTTCCCCTAATAATGGATCAACAGAGGCATTTTTAGGCCGGTCAAATTTATTCATGACGTGCCCTAATTCTACGAGCTGAACATTGGGGTCTGATACTTTATGATAGTAAGTTGAATAATAAACTGCCCGAACAAACCGCCCAACAGAGGTGTCAGCATTTGGCACTGCAGCAAGAGCGATACCACTATCAGGCTGGGAGAGTTTCATATTACCTAACGTGCTTGATGACACATCAACATTTGAGAGTTGGGTATAGTTATTAAGGTTAGTGAGATGCCAAGGAAATTCAGGGCCATTCGTCATACAGCGAGTTGGGTTGTCATAAACGTGCAAAACCCCCTTTGATACTTCAACCACGATACACGCCCCCGTTCTGTCATAAAAAGCATAATGAAAAGGGCTTGGCATATTACGCAGCAGTAATAATTTTTGTGACCAAAATGCCGTTTTAGGGATCGCTTTTTTCAACTCAGCGACTGTGGCGTATTGAGATAATGCCCACTCACCAATTGATGCAATCGGTACTGCTTTAGTATATTTTTTGGGGTTAAGGGGGGCTAATTCAGAATCTGTGATCATATTTAAACTAAAAGCTAACCCTCCGGAGTTAACGCCCTCAAGCACATCCCTTTCCCCTAAAATACTCACTGGTGCAGTAATTGCGATAAAAGGATACTTCACTTTATACTTTAGTCCTAAAGAGCCATCAGGGGCTTTACGCTGAAAAATATGGTTCTTCGGGTAATAAGTTAAAATTGACTCAGGTTCATCTGAAGAGAACTCTAATGTTCTACCGTGATAAACGTAATTATTTTTATCTGTGATTGCCAGAGATGTACAAGCAAACGCGCGAGGATTTGTGTTTTTTTCTAACATGTTAGCAGCCTTATCAAATAATATATTTGCCTATTACCATAATTACGATGAATAAAACCCATGATATTTAATAAATTAACCTGACTTATTTAAGGTATAATACATTCTGGCGTTTATATCCAACAAAATGAATATAAAAATAAAGCAGAAAGGGGGAATTTAGCGTTAAATCTTTTTTAGAGCATCACATTAAATTTAAATTTAATGAAAACTAAATTTGAATTATTCGTTAATAATCATCACAATTATGAAATATGTAATCCATTTAATATGTTATAAAAACCCAACACTAATTAGCATCATCAGATAACGACAAACTAACTCATAAAGAATAAATTTACAGAAGTTAACCCCAAAATTTTCACTCATGATGAGTTAAGCAGCTAAAATTTCAGAGTATACATGACTTAAAAAGACACCTAACCAATATTAAATATATTACTTCCCCCCATCTGCCATAGTTATAACCTTAATTTCATTCTAATTAAGATAATGGCTATTCAATTAATTTTTTTTAGTTTAAATCTTTGGATATTTAAAGAAGAGCGCGTATATTTAATATTGCTCTCAATATTAAATATCACATAATTACCACTTGGTTATTGAGGAAATTAAAATATGAGTAATCGTTCATTGAATCCAAAATATAATGGGATGGATGACGTTTATGCGTCATTAGAGTTATCAAAATCATTACCAAAAACTAAATTTCCATCAAAAGAACAAGAACCTCGCAATGTATTTAGTGCAGTGCGAGATGAATTAATGTTAGATGGTAATTCACGTCAAAATTTAGCAACATTCTGCCAAACTTGGGTAGATGATGAAATTCGTGACTTAATGGACTTATCTATCGATAAAAATATGATCGATAAAGATGAATATCCACAAACTGCCGAAATTGAAAACCGTTGTGTACATATGCTAGCGGATCTTTGGCATTCGCCAGATGCAGAAAATACCCTCGGCTGCTCGACCATCGGTTCTTCTGAAGCAGCAATGCTTGGAGGGCTAGCCTTAAAGTGGCAATGGCGTAAAAAACGTGCAGCAGCAGGAAAGCCAACAGACAAACCAAACATGATCTGTGGCCCTGTTCAAGTATGTTGGCATAAATTTGCCCGCTACTTTGATGTTGAACTCAGGGAGATCCCACTTGAAGGCGACCGCCTGATTATGAACCCTGAGGAAGTGCTTAAACGTGTAGATGAAAATACGATTGGTGTAGTACCAACGTTAGGCGTGACATTTACTTGCCAATATGAACCTGTTAAAGCAGTTCATGATGCATTAGATAAGTTACAAAAAGAAACGGGCTTAGATATTCCTATCCATGTCGATGGTGCAAGCGGTGGGTTCCTAGCACCATTTTGTGCGCCAGATTTAGAATGGGACTTCCGTTTACCTCGCGTAAAATCGATTAACTCTTCCGGACATAAATTTGGTTTAGCCCCATTAGGCGCAGGCTGGGTAGTCTGGCGTGAAGCGCAAGACTTACCTGAAGAATTAATTTTCAATGTAAACTATTTAGGTGGCAATATGCCAACCTTCGCGCTTAACTTCTCTCGCCCAGGTGGCCAAATTATCGCTCAGTACTATAACTTCCTGAGGCTCGGTCGTGAAGGCTATGCAAAAATTCATAATTCTTGCTACGCAACTGCGCAATTCCTAGCCCGCGAAATCGAAAAGTTAGGTCCATTTGAAATGATTTTCGATGGTGATAGCCAAAAAGGTATCCCAGCGTTGGCTTGGAAGTTGAAAAAAGGCGAGACCACCAGCAATTATTCCCTCTATGACATAGCAGATAAACTACGTAGTCGTGGATGGCAAGTCCCTGCATATTCAATGCCAGCAAACCGTGAAGACCTCGTTGTTCAACGTATCTTAGTTCGTCACGGAGTAAGTTTAGACTTAGCCGCATTGTTAATTGAAGATTTTAAACGCACGCTAGATTATTTCGAAAAACACCCAGTCAATAAACCGCTAACAGAAGATGAAGGCGGCGGTTTTAACCACAGTTAATTAGCTAGTCATTAGCTCTATTATTTATTAGCCAAAGAATGTCATGTTCTTTGGCTTCTATTGGGATCAGTCCTGTAAGACTGATTGTTTATAGACTTTAGGAGAACTCGTATGGCGACAACAACGACAGCTCCAGCCGCAAAACAGCTCACATTACTGGGTTTTTTTGCCATTACAGCCTCAATGGTAATGGCTGTATATGAATACCCAACGTTTGCAACATCTGGTTTTAGTTTAGTTTTTTTCCTATTGTTAGGCGGATTGTTATGGTTCATTCCTGTCGCATTATGTGCCGCAGAAATGGCGACAGTGGAAGGTTGGGAAGAAGGCGGTGTGTTCGCATGGGTTTCTAATACACTAGGTGAGCGCTGGGGATTTGCTGCAATTTCATTTGGTTACCTACAGATTGCTATTGGCTTTATCCCAATGCTGTACTTTGTGCTAGGGGCCCTATCTTATATTCTAAATTGGCCAGAATTGAATACGGACCCTATAACCAAAACTATCGGGGCATTAGTCATTTTATGGGTGCTAGCTTTCACTCAATTTGGCGGGACCAAATATACTGCGACCATCGCTAAAGTAGGTTTCTTTTTAGGTATTTTACTTCCTGCACTCATTTTAGTGTTTTTAGCCATTAGTTATTTATCCAGCGGTGCCCCTTTAGCCATTGAAATCAGTGAAAAAACCTTTATTCCTGATTTTACCCAAATAGGGACATTGGTCGTTTTTGTTGCGTTTATTTTGAGTTATATGGGAGTTGAGGCTTCCGCAACCCACGTTAACGAAATGAAAAACCCAGGTAGAGACTACCCAGCAGCCATGTTTTTACTGATGATAGCAGCCATTTGTTTAAGCTCTATTGGCGGGTTATCTGTTGCTGTTGCTATCCCAAATAGTGAAATTAACCTGTCTGCCGGTGTAGTTCAGACATTCAACGTACTTGTTACACACTTTAATTCTTCCCTTGAATGGGCAGTGCGAATTATTGCAGCTTTATTATTGCTTGGTGTCTTAGCGGAAATAGCCTCATGGATTGTAGGGCCTTCGCGAGGAATGTACGTTGCGGCACAGAAAGGAATTTTGCCGCAAAGTTTCGCCAAAGTGAATAAAAATGGCGTCCCAGTCACACTGGTTGTCTCTCAATTATTAATTACAACTGTCGCGATTATCGTCCTCACCAATACTGGCGGCGGCGGGAATATGTCATTCCTTATTGCATTGGCACTGACGGTCGTTATTTATCTCTGTAGCTACTTTATGTTATTCCTTGGTTATATGCATTTAGTCTGCAAGCAACCTGAGAAGAAACGAGCGTTTAATATCCCTGGTGGCAAAGGTGTTAAATTACTTGTTGCCTCCGCTGGGTTTATTATTTCTATCTTAGCGTTTATTGTTTCATTCTTCCCACCAAGCTCATTACCCGGCGGAGCAAGTGATAATACTTACGTCACGCTACTTGCCGTCAGCTTTATAATTATCTTCTTACTGCCATTTGTAATTTATGCATTCCATAGCAAGCAAGGTAAGAAAACCAATGTGGCGATGGTACATATCAAAACGCATAATGCACCAGTTAACCACTTCTTTATTCACCCTAGAGCGCGTTCTACCTATCATCTAGTGCATGATGATAAGCAAGATAGTGACTCCCCTAAGTAAGATGAAATAAAGATAAAAAAAAGCTGCCGAATGAATTGGCAGCTTTTTTCTTAAATACGGCTGTAATACCCCTAGCCCGTATTACGCATCCCAGCAGCAACCCCTGCAATAGTGACCATCAGCGCTTGTTCTACGCGTGGGTCTGGGTGTTCTTGTTGGCGAGACCGGTGTAATAGTTCGGCTTGTAAAACGTTTAACGGGTCAGTGTAGACATTACGTAGTGCAATAGATTCAGCAATCCACGGTAAATCCGCCATTAACGCTTCGTCTTTCGAAACCGCTAGCACACTTTTTATATCCTCCGACAGCTGATCACGTAGTTTTTGCCCCAACGGCCATAAACGTTCTTCCACTAAACGATGATCATAGTACTCCGCCAGCCATAGGTCTGCTTTCGCATAAACCATCTCTAACATAGCTATACGTGTATTAAAGAATGGCCATTGCTGCCACATTTCATCAAGAATGTTTTGTTTGCCTTCTTGTTCAATGACATGTTTCAGTGCTGCGCCCGCACCCAACCAAGCAGGAAGCATCAAGCGGTTTTGTGTCCATGCAAAAATCCAAGGAATAGCACGTAATGTTTCAACACCACCAGTAGGTCGACGTTTCGCTGGCCTTGACCCTAGTGGCAACTTGCCTAGTTCTAATTCAGGCGTAGCAGCACGAAAGTACGGAACAAAATCAGGCTGTTCACGTACATAGTCACGGTACATTGCACAAGAAACATCCGATAATGAATCCATCACCGATTTCCACTCGTTTTTCGGTTCTGGTGGCGGTAAGAGATTAGCTTCTAGGATTGCGCTTGTATACATTGCTAAACTACTGATAGTGACTTGTGGTAACCCGAATTTAAAGCGGATCATTTCCCCTTGTTCTGTAACACGCAAGCCACCTTTTAAACTCCCCGGAGGCTGAGACAGCAATGCAGAATGAGCCGGAGCCCCCCCACGACCGATAGTGCCACCACGTCCGTGGAACAGGGTCAGTGTCACGCCTTCTTTTTCACACAGTTTAATTAACGCATCTTGTGCCCTGTATTGTGCCCACGATGCTGCCATTACCCCTGCATCTTTAGCTGAATCTGAATACCCAATCATCACCATTTGGCGGTCATCGATCAGCTCGCGGTACCATTCAATACTGAGCAGTTTTTGCATTACGCTTTCGGCATTATTTAAGTCTTCTAAGGTCTCAAATAATGGTGCGACCGGTAAACGAACTGAAGCGCCAGTTTCATTAAGCAATAATTTAACTGCTAAAACATCTGAAGGTACTTTAGCCATTGAAATTACATAAGCCGCAATCGAATCATTCTTCGCATTCGCAATAACACGGCAGGTTTCAAATACCTCTTGTGTTTCTGGGCTAGGCTGCCAATCTTGTGGAATTAATGGGCGGCGTGATTGCAGCTCGGACAGTAAAAATTGCTGTTTTTCTTCTTCCGACCACTGTGAGTAATCCCCCAGCCCTAAATATTGTGTGAGTTCTGCAATAGCCTCTGTATGGCGAGTACTTTCTTGGCGGACATCAATACGTACCAACTGTAAGCCAAAACTACGAATACGACGTAAGGTATCCAGCAGTTGCCCATTGGCAATAATTTTCATATTGCAGGCAATTAACGATTGATAACAGGCATATAACGGGTCCCATAACTGGGCATTATCTGTCAATAAATCGGCGGGAGGCAAGGCTTGCTCACCTTTTACACGGCGCTCTAAATATTCTAATGTTGAGAATAATTGGCTACGCAAATTTTTAGCAATTTGGCGATACGGTTCATCCACATCATCGCCTCCAGCTAATGCACGTAACTCTGGGGTTGCCTCCGTCATGGACAGTTCAGAAACTAAAACCTGAATGTCTTTTAGGAATAAATCTGCTGCTTTCCAGCGACTTAGCAGTAAAACTTGACGAGTAACATCCGCCGTCACATTTGGGTTACCGTCACGGTCACCGCCCATCCATGACGTGAAACGGATTGGATTGGCTTCAACAGGTAAAACAGCGCCAATCGAGTCTTCGAGTTGTTCGTTAAATTCACGTAAAAATGCAGGAACCCCTTCCCACAGTGAATTTTCGACCACTGCGAAACCCCACTTCGCTTCATCAATTGGCGTTGGACGAATTTTACGAATTTCATCGGTATGCCATGATTGAGCGACTAATTGGCGTAGGCGCCGCATAATATTATTGCGCTCATAGTCCGCAATATCATCATGATCAAGCTGAGATAAACAGGTGTTTACTTCAACCAGTTTGTGGATCAACGTCCGACGTGCGATCTCAGTGGGGTGAGCGGTTAAAACTAATTCGATAGAAAGCTGTTCAACTGCTTTTTGAATGTCTGTATCAGTAAAGCTTTTTTCTTTTAAGCGGCCAAACAGATTTTTCAATGCGACGGGGTTACTTGCCGCTTCACCATGAGGTGAAATACTGTGGTATTGCTCAGCGACGTTTGTTAGGTTTAAGAATTGGTTAAATGCCCTTGCGACGGGTAGCAACTCATCATTAGAGAGGTTTTGTAATGTCATCAGCAGTTTTTGGCGCTGAACTTCATTACCTGCACGGGAAGATTTAGAAAGCTTACGAATGGACTCTACTTTATCGAGTATGTCTTCGCCTAAAGCTTCCTTGATGGTATCGCCGAGTAACTTACCTAGCATACTGACATTACTGCGCATTGCGGAATATTGCTGATTCATGAGACTCCTGACCTTGTGCTTCTGGCAGAATGCATCCCGCATGACTCACGGTTAACAGACTGCTACCTGTTTCCTGTAACAAAATTTCAGTCGGCTGCGTTAGAATTATCATTTTGTGATGCAGACCGCTAAATTTACCCTTCAATGTATATTCATATCAGAAAAAAATGACTTTGGGGGATTTTTCTGAAATTTAATTACAGATTCATTTTTATTAATTTTTCTTATTTAAGTATTGTTTCAGCGCAATATATCGTCGATTCAGCACTTTTAAGACATGAATAATGCTTAAGAATTAAATCATCAGAATAAAAAGACAGAAAAGAAGGCTGTAGATTAAAAATTTTCATGATGTATTGGTGCCAAATTTACATTTAAAGCACCAATACATTTAAACAATGATTACAACAATTGAGAAAGGCGGTTTAAATCAGATTGAATAGCCCCAGCAGTCACATCTCGCCCTGCCCCAGGACCTCTTATTACTAATGGGTTATCTCGATACCAGCGACTTTCTATCGCAAATACATTGTCACCCGGTAATAATGAAGCCAATGGGTGATTCGGTTGTACTGCCTCAACACCCACTTTAGCTTTACCTTTTACTGCATCAAACCGCGCAACATAACGAAGTACTAACCCCATTTCCTGTGCCGCTTCTAAGCGCTGTTGCATCTGTTCATTGATCACAGCACTATTTTCAAAAAACTCATCTAATGAGCCGGTTTGAGCTTGTTTAGGGACTAATGACTCAACACGTACGTCATTAGGTTCTATATCGTAACCAGCTTCACGGGCTAAAATAATTAACTTGCGCATCACATCTTGCCCAGAAAGGTCAATACGTGGATCAGGTTCTGTTAAACCTTGTTGCCACGCTTGCTCAACTAACTCACTGAACGGAACCGAGCCATCGAATTGCAAAAATAGCCATGATAATGTCCCTGAAAAAATACCGCTAATCGTCAGGATGGCATCACCACTTTCTTTTAAATCTCGCACCGTATAGTTAATCGGCAACCCAGCTCCAACTGTCGCATTATAAAGCCAGTGACGACCTGTTTTTGAAAATGCATCTCGAATTTGGCGATACTGAGCTGTTTGTGCGGCCCCTGCAATTTTGTTAGCACTAATAACATGAAAACCATAGCTGGCAAAATCAACATAGCTATCAGCCAAAGTTTCACTGGCGGTAACATCTAAGACAACTAAATCATCATAAGGGTGAGAACGCATCCATAAAAACAAGTTGTCATCTTCATGTTCCACCGCCTCGTCATCAAAAAATGCCAAAGCGCGACTAGGGTCGATCCCCTGATAATTTAATAAACTACGGCGGCTATCCACCACACCAGCCAACACGAAGTCAAAGTCACTACGAGCAGAAATATTAGGTTGCTCCGCTGCAAAAAGTTCCAACCAACGCGCGCCAATATTCCCTTTACCAAAGAGTACTAACCCTATACGTTTTTCCGCACGGAACAAGCTTTGGTGCATACCTTGGATTAAATGTTCAGTTTGGTTTGTACGCAATACGGCAACCAAGCTAATCGCATCTTCAGAATGCCAAATAAATTCAACAGGCTGCCCCTTCAACTCCTCATAAAAACGGTGGCTATGCAGGGGTTTTTTGCCAACACCCGCCCCCACTAAAGCAACCAAAGAAAAACCTTCACGCAGTGATAATGACCCCGGTAACCCGGCTTCCTCTAAGACATTCAACGCACTTTCAACAAGTTCTGAGGTGTAACATAATTGAAGCAATGCACGGTCATGGTGAATACCAAGAGCTAATGGACGTAATTGGACCCGTTTTAATAGTAAGTCCACATCCTTACAGATTTGTTTGAAATCCCGCCCTGCAGCAATACGTAGTTCAATTAAGCAAACATCATCGTGACTTGTGACAATTTTAGCCCCAGCTCCTGATGCTAATACACGCTCTATCTTGGTTGAGCCTTGCTCTGGTTGGTAACTACACCTTAATTGCAAATCAATGTTACTGACAGAAACGGGCTGCAAGGTACGAGTATGTAAAACTGGCGCCGCTAAACGCGCCAATTCGCTAGCTTCATCAAGACGTAATAAAGGCAATAAACACGCATCTTTAACCTTACGAGGGTCTGCACTGTACACCCCTGCAACATCACTCCAAATGGTGACTTTATCAACATCGGCGAGCGCACCAACCTGTGTGGCTGAATAGTCGCTACCATTGCGCCCGAGTAATACGGTTTCGCCTTGCTGGTTACGGGAGATAAAGCCAGTAACAACAATACGTCGATTAGGTAATTGAGTTAATTGTTGTTGTAATAAATACCGTGATTGTATTTCATCTACCTGAGGCTGTGCAGCGCGTTCAGCACGTAAAAATAAACGCGCGTCTAACCAAGAACTTGCCATATCAGCTTGAGATAATACTTCAGACATAAGGCGCGCAGACCAAATTTCACCATGACCGACGACTTCTGCGTAAGTGACATCACTATTCGGCTTATCCAGTAAAACACTGAGTCGTTCTAAATCCTGAATGAATAATTGGCTTAATTCTTTTGCTTTTGGTTCTGGCAAAAGAGATTCAATTAAATCCAGTTGATAGCGGCGTAATATTTGCTGAGCTTGATGAGCCGAAATACGGTCAATCTGACTTAATTTCAACCAATTGATTAGTTGATTGGTTGTACTACCCGCAGCGGAAACCACCATTAAATCACCGGGTTGGCTATAGTTAGCCATAATAGCCGCAACTCGTTGATAACACTTCGCGTCCGCTAAACTACTACCTCCAAACTTATGTAACTGGCGGTGGCAAGGTGCCACCTCAACCGCTGTTAGTACACTCATCAAAAAACTCCGCTAACGTTGTGCCGCAACCTGAAATGCTTGCTCTAAATCTGTAATTAAATCCTGAGGGTCTTCAATCCCGACCGAAATTCTCAGCAAGCTATCCGTAATACCGGCTTGTGCTCGAGCTTCAGCGGACATCCCCGCGTGGGTCATTGTTGCCGTATGAGAAATCAGGGTTTCTACACCACCTAATGATTCTGCCAATGTAAATAAAGACAAGGCGCTCAGAAAACGACGTAGTTGTAATTCATCACCAGCAAATTCAAAACTTAACATTGCCCCAAAACCTTTTTGCTGCTTAAGTGCAATTTGATGCCCTGGATGGTCTTCCAATTCAGGATAATACAATTTTTTCACTAAAGTCTGTGATTTAAGATACTTTACGATTTCTTGTGTATTTCTCTGCTGTTGTAAGATACGTGGCGATAAGGTTCGAATCCCTCGCAATAGTAAATAGCTATCAAAAGCCCCTCCAGTAACACCAATATTATTTGCCCACCACGCTAATTCTATTGCCCATTTTTCATCTTTGGCAATAACAACTCCAGCCACAATATCTGAGTGGCCATTAAGATATTTAGTGCATGAGTGGACAACGAAATCCGCCCCTAATGAAAGCGGTTGCTGTAAAATCGGGCTTAGAAATGTATTGTCAACAACGACTAATGCCCCTGCCTCATGAGCCAAATGAGCAATATGCTGTATATCAAAAATTCTTAATAGTGGGTTGCTCGGTGTTTCGATTAACACCAATTTAGGCTTTTTATCTAATGCCTTTTGCAATGCACTTTCGTCACTTTGGTCGACAAACTGTACTTGATAAGCCCCACGCTGGCTTTGGCTATTAAATAACCGGTAACTTCCCCCATAACAATCGTGGGGAGCTACAAGTAAATCACCCGGTTGTAAAAATACCGTACATAACAGATGAAGCGCAGACATACCGCTATTCGTCATTACAGCCCCACTTCCCCCTTCGAGCTGCGCTAATGTTTTTTGTACTATATCCCGCCCTGGGTTTCCTCGACGTGAATAATCATGAACTCGCGGCTGGTTAAAGTCAGTAAAATTATAGGTACTGGACAAATAAATGGGAGGCACAACGCAACCAAATTGTTGATCTTCATTTAATCCATTATGAATTGCGATAGTTGACGGTTTGTAGGCCATAAACGCTTCTCCTGATTTGTGATTGCTCAAATCATACCCATGAGATGTTTAGACGTCAACATATCTAGACGTCTAAACCTCTTTACGTTTATATCAAGTAATGGAATAATCAGCCTTAATGATTATGTGCTCATTGATAATCAATAGCACAAATAGACTTAGCTGGTTAATTTCACAGGAAAAATTGTGGTAAACTAGGACAAGTTTCTTCTTACTTATATGCAGACACGCCCTATTTGAAGCTTAGAATAAGTTTCTCTTAAAAAGAATATGCATATTATTTTTAATTATTACTGAAAATATCCAAGGTAACTCATGGCTGAATGGAATGGTGAATATGTCAGTCCGTATGCTGAACATGGCAAAAAGAGTGAGCAAGTAAAAAAAATTACAGTATCTATCCCGTTGAAGGTACTAAAAATTTTAACTGATGAGCGTACACGCCGCCAGATTAATAACTTACGTCACGCTACAAATAGTGAATTACTGTGCGAAGCATTTTTGCACGCATTCACGGGGCAACCGCTGCCGAATGACGAAGATTTACGCAAAGAACGTAATGACGAAATCCCTGAAGCGGCAAAAGAAATCATGCGTGAATTAGGTATCGACCCAGAAACGTGGGAGTACTAACTCAATTTTTGCCTCAGTAATGCAATACGTTTTTCACTACGTCGCAAACAGGTATTCCCTGCCAGTGGCGTAGCGCTCTTCTTATCTTATCTAAAGGTGATTACACTTAATCGCTCATCCCAAGCCACGCTAACATTTCTTTGGTCTCACACCTAACACCAAGATTTCTCTGAATTAGTTCACTTTCAGAATTGCCCGCAGGCTTATTTCCCCAACTTCTCTACACTTCATCACACCAATCTATAACCACACCCAATAATTAGAATTATTAAGGATAGTGTAATGAATAAATATAATCAGGTCTTAATCGGCTTACTCGGTGGAGCACTACTCATCACCGCAGGATGCACAAACCACTCAACTAGTTATACCAAAGAATATAAAGAAACTGCTAATAGCGATTTATCAGCGAAAAAATTAGGGACAAAATGGGGGGAAGATGTTAATTCTGCTGTACAAACGGTCAAAGCCTCACGTTTAACCAACACACCTTTTGACACCGCCATTATCTTTTACCGTGGTGAACGTGTCCCAAGCCATGTTCAAACCATCAATTATATTCCGTTGTCCCCCATAGAGATCAAAATCACTGATGGAAATGACCGTAAAATGCCAATTTACCGTAATAACCAAGGACAATATATTTTGCCCGCCCAAGAGGGACAGCGTTATCAATTGACTATCGCCAATACCGATAGAAATAGAACCTACGAAGTGGTCACAACCGTTGATAGTATTGACGTACTAAATGGCCGTGCAGGTTCATACCAAAATAATGGATATTTGATCCGTCCCAAACATGAGGTCACCATTGAAGGCTTCCGCAAGAATCAGGACCAAGTCGCCGCTTTTCGCTTCTCAGCACCAGAAGATTCTTATGTAAATCAAAATGTTCAAGGTGACGAACGGAATATTGGCGTAATTGGTTTTGCGATTTTTGAAGTTCGGGAAGAATTAGCCGACTGCGAAGCAAACCCTTTCCCCGCAGAGACACAATATGCTCCAGCCCCGTGTAAAAAACGCTAAATACGCTTAAAACGCACCCCATAAAGAGTGCGTTCTTAAATATTGGCCGCGTTTAAACAAAATAAAATACTAACAACCACCATAAACCCACCATGAAACCGTTAATTATCAACTATTAACAAAAAATAACGATAATCATATCGTTTTTCACCCAATTTTAACTTATCTTAAATCAAACGCTTAATTTGACTTATAATAAAACCTTATTTCCAATAAACTAACTAAACGGTATTTTTAATGAAAAAGATAATTGCAGTATCTCTTTTAAGCGTCGTTTCTAGCGTAGCGATGGCATCGAATAGTGGTTTTTATGTTTCTGGTAAAATGGGAACATCAATCTTAAAACTTTCCGACCAAAAATGGGAAAGTATTGATGACCTTGGTGAGTATGATCGTGCCAGTGGTGGAAGCAAAACCAAAGGCGTGTTCGGTGGCGGCCTTGCTGTTGGTTATGACTTATATGATATGACCTCTTTACCTCTTCGTACTGAGCTCGATATAACCCTTAGAGGGAAAGCATCTTCCAAATATAATCTAGCGAGTAGCTCTTGGGACAATGGCAATGGTTCTTTCTATTCAGATAGTGATGATGCAAAAAATGATATCACGCTAAATACTTTCATGGTCAATGCCTACTATGACTTCAAAAATGAAACTAATTTCACACCTTATGTATCTGTGGGCTTAGGGTTAGCGAGCATTAAGCATAAAGCACAGTATTCCTACTCTGAAACGAATTCCGGTGGTAGCGAATATAGTTCATCGTCTAAATCAAAAACTAATAGTAATTTTGCTTGGAGTTTAGGATTGGGTTCACAGTATGCAATCAATGACAATCTATCATTAGATTTAAGCTACCGCTTCTTAGATGCAGGTAAATCTGAGGTGAGCTCTTACACTGACGGTGCCAAAGATAAATCAAAAGTGAAAGTCAGAAGCAATGACATTATGCTTGGTGTGGTTTACCGCTTCTAACGGTTTATTCTACCCATAAAAAAAGGGAAAATATATTTTCCCTTTTTTTTGCATTTCACAAGTTCGATTATTTTTTAGAACCTGGGATGCTGAAACGTTGGTTAAAGCGATCAACACGACCACCAGTCGCAACATCACGCTGTTTACCAGTATAGAACGGGTGGCAATTACCACAAACGTCCAGGTTCAGCGAGTGACCAGCAGTTGAATTAATTTTCATAACATTACCGCAAGAACAAGTTGCAGTAACTTCTTCGTATTTAGGATGAATACCTTTTTTCATGGGAGAACCTCTATTAAGGCCGTGTCGCCATTCCAGCCCTAACGCCGGACACCACACGTCGTGTTGATTGAATTTAATATTATTGGCAAAAATAACTACCAAAGGCGGCGGATCATACAGAAATTCTGTTTATCACGCAATGAAAACCGAGTAAATTTTGTGTTACTCTAGTCCGCTCTTATTATTATCATCGCATAAAAAACAGACGGAAATCCAGCTATGATCGTCGTTCAGGTGGCATTACCTGTTCCTTTAAATCGCACATTTGATTATCGCCTCCCTGATAACATGGCGCTTCCCGTCATTGGGAGCCGTGTCATGGTGCCGTTTGGCAAGCGCCAAGCACTGGGGGTTGTGGTTAAACATAGCGATAAAAGTGAATTTGCTGAAGACAAGCTCAAAGCTATCGAACTGGTTCTTGACCAGCAAACTCTATTTCCTGACGATGTTTGGCAATTATTATTATGGTCTGCCCAATATTACCATTACCCAATTGGTGAGGTTCTTTTCCACGCCCTACCGACATTACTGCGCCAAGGTAAAGCCGCAGAATTCACCCCTATTTGGCAATGGCAAGTTACTGAGTTAGGCCTTGCGGTTGACCTTAATGAGCTAAAACGTTCACCTAAGCAGCAGCAAGCACTCGCCCTTTTACGTCGCCGGTCTGTGTATCGCCATCAGGTCAATGAACTTGAAATCAGCGAAAGTGCCTTACAAGCCTTAAAAAAGAAAAGCTATATAGAACTACACCCTGTTCAGCCTACTGCGGAAAAATGGCAACCTAACTTTACAATATGTGGCGAAAGGCTACGTCTTAACAGCGAACAGGCCACCGCGGTCGGAGCGATCCGTGCACAAGATGACGAGTTCTCACCATGGCTGCTTGCTGGGATCACAGGTTCCGGTAAAACAGAGGTCTATTTAAGCGTATTAGAAAATGTGCTTTCCCAAGGTAAACAGGCTTTAGTTCTCGTTCCCGAAATTGGCTTAACCCCACAAACCATTAGCCGTTTTCGTGAGCGTTTCAATGCCCCTGTAGATGTTCTACATTCGGGGTTAAATGACAGTGAACGTTTAGCCGTTTGGCTACGAGCTAAACAAGGGCAAAATGCAATTATTATTGGCACTCGTTCTGCCCTATTTACCCCATTTGCCCACTTAGGCATCATCATTATCGATGAAGAGCATGATAGCTCTTATAAGCAACAGGATGGCTGGCGTTACCATGCTCGAGACCTCGCGGTCTTTCGCGCCAAAAAAAATAATATTCCGATTGTGATGGGGACCGCAACACCGTCACTGGAAACCCTTTTTAATGTTCAACAAAATAAGTATCGTCAATTAAACCTCACTATTCGGGCTGGGAATGCTCACCCTGCAGTACAACATCTAATTGACTTAAAAGGCCAACCCTTAAAATATGGCCTATCACACTTGCTAATCCAACATATTAAAGAACATTTAGCGAAAAATAATCAGGTGATTTTATTTTTAAATCGTCGGGGCTATTCCCCGGCACTGATTTGCCATGAATGTGGCTGGATTGCCGAGTGCCAACGCTGTGATCATTACTACACCTTACATCAGAATTTTCACCAATTACGTTGTCATCACTGCGACAGCCAACGCCCGATCCCTCGCCAATGCCCACAATGTGGGTCAACCCACTTGGTGCCCGTAGGTATGGGAACAGAGCAACTTGAAGAGGGGATATCGGAGCTTTTCCCTGACACGCCAGTGACCCGTATTGACCGTGATACTACTAGTCGTAAAGGCGAACTTGAGCAACATTTAAACCAAGTTCACGAAGGTGGGGCAAGGGTCCTTATCGGCACGCAAATGTTAGCTAAGGGCCACCATTTTCCAGATGTTACCTTAGTCGCGCTATTAGACGTTGACGGCGCACTATTTTCGAGTGACTTTCGTGCAGCTGAGCGTTTTGCCCAATTATATGTACAAGTTTCAGGCCGTGCGGGTCGAGCTGGTAAGCAAGGGGACGTTTTTTTACAGACTCACCACCCAGAGCACCCTCTGCTACTCAATTTACTTGAAAACGGCTATGACGCTTTCACAAAAGAGGCAATGGAAGAGCGCCGTATCGCCATGTTACCACCTTACACTAACCATATTTTGATCCGCTCCGAAGATCACAATAACCAAGATTCACGCCTTTTTTTGCAAAATGTACGGCAATATATCGCAGAGCACCCGCAAAGTGACGCTAAACTGTGGATTTTAGGGCCATCGCCGTCGATTCAAGCCAAACGAGGTGGACGATTCCGCTGGCAATTATTGCTCCAACACCCTTCACGGTTATATTTGCAGCAATTTATGGCAAAACTACTGCCTGAAATCCTTCAGCAGCCAGAAAGCCGTAAAGTAAAATGGAATGTGGACGTCGACCCGACTGATTGCTAACCTCATTCCTTAAATTAATAATTTGAATACCCATGAACAAAGTATCTCTAGATATCTCTGTGTTTCAACAGCCGATTTTTAGGAATTTCCTCTCAAATTTTTTTTAAATTTGCGAAGCAGCTCTAAAAAATGACGTAAGTCACACTTTTTATGCAAACTAGGTAACAGATATTATTGTGAAACCAATTAGAATAACTTCTAATCATAAATAATGACGTGCTTTCGCCATTCAAAAAAAAGCAAACGATTAAATCAATCTAAGGAAGGCGTTGTGGAAAGTAAAAAACACAATAATACGGCAACAATGAAAGACGTTGCCAGTGCTGCGGGCGTTTCGACAGCGACAGTCTCTAGAACCTTGATGAACCCAGAAAAGGTTTCTTTGCAGACAAGGCAAAAGGTCGAGCAAGCCGTGATGGATGTTGGCTATTACCCCCACAACCTTGCTAGAAGTTATAAGCGCAATGAATCAAAAACTATTCTTGTACTCGTTCCGAATATCCGTGACCCTTTCTTTAGCGACGTGGTTTGTGGTATCGAAGAAATTGCAGCACAAGAAGGCTATTTTGTGCTAATTGGTGATTGCAAACATCAACAAAAACAAGAAAATGCCTTTATTAACCTGATTATTACCAAACAAATCGATGGTATGGTACTACTCGGCTCTAATATCCCCTTTGATGTCTCCACTGAAGAACAAAAAAACCTACCGCCAATTGTTATGGCGAATGAGTTTGCCCCTGAATTAAAGCTCCCTACCGTTCATATTGATAACCTTACGGCAGCATTTAACGCGACCCATTACCTACAAAAGCAAGGCCACCGGCTGATTGCTTGTATCGCAGGTCCCTCTCATATGCCGTTGAGTGAGTATCGGTTAGAAGGTTATAAAAAGGCGATGTTGCGTACTGGCGAAAAGTTACGCGAAAACTATATTATTCGCGGCGATTTTACGCACGAAGGTGGCGCAGAAGCCATGAAAACGTTACTTTCACTTCCTGAACCCCCAACTGCCGTTTTTTGTCACAGTGATATCATGGCCATAGGGGCTATGTGGCAAGCGAAGAAAATGGGGTTACAACTCCCAGATGACCTTTCTTTCGTTGGTTTCGATAACTTAGAACAAGCAAAATACACTTTACCCGCATTAACGACTATCGACCAACCGCGTACTGAAATCGGCCATCATGCTATGCAACTGTTACTAGAACAGATCCACGGTAACAATGTCACCCCAGGGTCTCGTCTCCTAGATTCTGATTTAATCATTAGAGAGAGTACAAAAGCGCCTAAAAGCTAGGGGTTATTGAACTTTAATGGTACATTTTTATTCGTATTAAATGTATTTTGCTCAAGGCGAGCGATTCACCGTCTAGTCACAGTCACCTAGGCAAGAAGTGCTTAACACAGAGAAAAATTACATTTAATCGAACCCGAAGGTCTATTTTTCTGAATTATGTAGCTTACCGAGCATGGTTGTACTAAACCTAACCATGTAGCTGGTTTTAACACCAAAACGCGCTGTAAAAATCATCAGCAAAGATGAACAGCCCCTAGTCAAAGCCACTCAGGTTAAGTAACATGTTAAGCCAAATGACGACAACAATTAATAATTAGTGAATTAATAGCGTGGCACAAAAAGATTATGTAGCTCGAGGGCGCTCATCCGCTCGTAAAAAAGGCAAAGGTAAATCGAAAAAAGCACAGGGACTGCCAATGACTACTTTGGTCGTTGCTGTGGTGATTGTCGTGCTATTCGTTGGTGGCCTGTTTTATATCACCCAAAATAAAAAGGATACCCTACCACCACAATCTGTCGTACCAACTGCACCTACGGGCAGCACACTTCCGCCCAAACCTGAAGAGCGCTGGCGCTATATTAAAGAACTCGAGCGCCGCGGTGTTGATATACCAAGCTCTCAGCAGCCTAATACCGGTACTAATATTCTGCGTCCATCAGATTTAACACCTGAACAACGTCAATTATTAGAGCAAATCGATTCTGACCGGCGCCAACCGGTAACTAACTTACAAGAAATCCCTGCTAACGGTAAACCAGTGCCGCGGTCTCAGGTCATTATCAATGAACCGGCTCAACCTATAGAGCCAGTTCAACGTAAGCCTGTTGTGAATAACGAACCGAAAGTAGAATCTCGACCAGCGGCACCGCCCTCATCGTCACAAAATGTACCGGATAAAAAACCAGCGAATAATCTGCAAAATATGTTAGTTCAATGCGGGTCATTCCGTACAGCAGAACAAGCAGAGTCGGTACAAGCAACACTCGCCTTTTCAGGTATTGAAAGCCGTATCTCTAGTGGCGGTGGCTGGCACCGTATCGTATTAGGCCCTTATTCCAAGTCAACCGCAGAGAAAATGCGTGACCGAGCAGCAGGTGTCGGTGTATCAGGTTGCATTCTTCGTGCTTCAGGGGGTTGAAAATCCTAACCTCCCACCCCATGTACTGTTTTAATGTACTCATGAGCGGTTGTTTTTATCTTCAACACAATTCAAGTGCTAGCTAATTAAACAGCTACCACTTGAATTTTATCTTTTGGAAATTAAAACCAGCTGCATTCTTTTTGTAATAAAACCAGGGGCTAACTCATGACAACAATCGTAAGTGTTCGCCGTAATGGCCAGGTCGTAATTGGTGGTGATGGACAGGCGACGATGGGTAATACCGTCATGAAAGGCAATGTCCGCAAAGTTCGCCGCTTATACAATGACAAAGTCATTGCCGGATTTGCCGGTGGCACCGCAGATGCATTCACACTTTTTGAACTGTTTGAGCGTAAACTCGAACTGCACCAAGGCCATTTAACTAAAGCGGCCGTTGAGCTTGCAAAAGATTGGCGTACAGACCGTATGCTACGCAAGCTAGAAGCGTTGCTCGCTGTCGCAGATGAACACACCTCGCTTATCATTACGGGTAATGGTGACGTGGTACAACCTGAAAATGACTTAATTGCCATAGGTTCCGGTGGTCCATACGCGCAATCAGCAGCACGTGCACTGTTAGAAAATACAGACTTGAGCGCAAAAGAAATTGCCGAAAAAGCACTCGCCATTGCTGGCGACATCTGTATTTACACCAACCACAATGTCAACTTTGAAGAAATTTCTTCAAAATCATAAGGATTGCTAGCATGTCCGAAATGACTCCACGCGAAATTGTCAGCGAACTCGACAATCATATTATTGGCCAAAACAAAGCCAAACGCTCTGTAGCAATTGCTCTGCGTAACCGCTGGCGCCGTATGCAGTTAAATGAAGTGTTACGCCATGAAGTTACCCCAAAAAATATTCTGATGATTGGCCCAACAGGGGTAGGTAAAACTGAAATTGCTCGCCGCTTAGCAAAATTAGCGAATGCACCGTTTATCAAAGTTGAAGCGACAAAATTTACAGAAGTCGGTTATGTGGGTAAAGAAGTTGACTCTATTATTCGTGATTTGACTGATTCTGCCGTCAAAATGGTGCGTTTACAATCTATCGAAAAAAACCGCTATCGTGCAGAAGAAATGGCCGAAGAGCGTATTTTAGATGTGTTGATCCCACCGGCAAAAAACAATTGGGGTCAATCTGAACCCACTGATGAACAATCACCTGCGCGTCAAACATTCCGTAAAAAATTACGTGAAGGCCAGTTAGACGATAAAGAAATTGAGATTGAAGTTGCGGCCACCCCAATGGGGGTTGAGATCATGGCACCTCCGGGCATGGAAGAAATGACTAACCAGTTACAATCCATGTTCCAAAATTTAGCGGGTCAAAAACAAAAGCCTCGTAAGATGAAAATCAAAGAGGCGTTTAAACTATTAGTGGAAGAAGAAGCCGCTAAATTAGTTAACCCAGAAGAGCTAAAAGAACAAGCTATTGAAGCCGTAGAGCAAAACGGTATCGTGTTTATCGATGAATTCGACAAAATCTGTAAACGTGGCGGTCAAAGCTCAGGTCCAGACGTATCCCGTGAAGGGGTTCAGCGTGACTTATTACCATTAATCGAAGGCTGTACCATTTCGACTAAGCACGGTATGGTAAAAACCGACCACATTCTCTTTATTGCATCAGGTGCATTCCAAGTATCTAGCCCATCAGATCTAATCCCTGAACTGCAAGGTCGTCTACCTATTCGCGTTGAACTGCAAGCACTGACCACTGAAGATTTTGTCCGCATTTTGACAGAACCAAATGCCTCCTTAACTGAGCAATATAAAGCGCTAATGGCAACTGAAGGCGTCAATATTGAATTTACAGCAGACGGTATCCGTAAAATTGCAGAATCAGCATGGCAAGTGAATGAGTCAACTGAAAACATTGGTGCTCGTCGTCTGCACACGGTACTTGAACGTTTAATGGAAGATATTTCTTTCGATGCAAGCGACCGTAATGGCCAAACAATCCAAATCGATGCTGAGTACGTCAAACAACACTTAGACGAACTGGTTGCTGACGAAGACCTGAGTAGATTTATTTTATAATCTTATTAATTATCAGGTTTTCATGTATCCTTAATATACATCGACTAAAGTGCAGCTTTTATCGCTGCACTTTTTTCTATGAAATATTAATCCTACTGCTTTGAAATTCAACAATATTTATCATTGCGATAGGCTAGTTAAATTTTTAAGAACACGACTTTAAATAATTCAGATTGTAGAAAACCAAAATAACATCAGCCCGATGTGACTAAAGTAGCTGGAATATAGCAAGTAACCTATACGAGTATGTGACTAGAGCAATAAAGTACAGCCAAGATCACTACAATTTGAAATATGACAAGTATGAACCTGTGAAGTAATTAAATGAACTCACCAAATACAATAAGCCGTAAACAAGCTTGGATTGAAAGCCTACGCCCCAAAACCCTCCCTCTCGGGGTGATTGCGATTGTCACAGGCTCCGCTCTAACCTATTTAACAGGCAACTTTAAATGGCCTGTGGCGCTTTTAGCCCTTATTACCGCTGGACTATTACAGATTTTATCTAACCTTGCCAATGATTATGGTGATGCTGTAAAAGGTTCCGATACCGAAGAGCGTATTGGCCCACTACGTGGTATGCAAAAAGGCGTTATCACGCAAGCTGACATGAAAAAAGCGTTAAAAATCAATATTACGGCGGCCTGTATTTCTGGGTTACTGTTAATTATTGTCGCGTGTGAAAAACCCGAAGATGCTATCGGTTTCGTAGCCCTAGGGTTAATTGCCATTGTTGCGGCCATTACCTACACTGTTGGTAAAAAACCCTATGGCTATTTAGGGCTGGGGGATATATCGGTACTCATCTTCTTTGGCTGGCTAAGCGTGATTGGGACTTACTACTTACAGGCAAATAGTTTCAATATCATCACCCTGTTACCCGCCACAGCTTGCGGGTTGCTATCAGTTGCCGTATTAAACATTAATAATATGCGTGATATCGAAAATGATATCAAAGCAGGTAAAAATACATTAGCTGTGCGTTTAGGGCCGCAGGGTGCACGCATTTACCACGCAATTATTATTATCGTTGCCATTTTATGTTTAGTGTTTTTCAACCTGATTTACTTACAAGGTTGGAGTGGCTGGCTATTCTTACTTGCGGTGCCAGTATTGATGAACCATTTACGCCGTGTTCTTAGCGACCCCACACCAGAAGGTATGCGCCCTTTACTTGAAAATATGGTAAAAGCGGCACTGATCACCAACGTGTTATTCTCTATTGGCGTGGTGATGAGCAAGTAATCATCATTATTTGCCTATTTTTTGACTTTTCCCGCCTATTTTTAGGCGGGTAACTTTGCCAAGTACTGTTCAAAAGGGATATACTGGCTACCTCTTGCAGCAAAAAAAGACCTAAATCCTATGAATTATGATACTTCCGAACTCTGCGATATATACCAAGAAAGCGTTAATGTGGTAGAACCTCTTTTCTCCAACTTTGGTGGGCGTACTTCATTTGGCGGTCAAATCATTACAGTTAAGTGCTTTGAAGATAACGGCCTACTGTATGATTTGCTGGAAGAAGACGGTACCGGCCGTATTCTGCTAGTTGATGGCGGTGGCTCTGTCCGTAAAGCGCTTATTGACGCCAATGTAGCAAGGCTTGCTGTTGACAACCATTGGGAAGGCATCGTGATTTATGGCGCGGTTCGCCAAGTCGATGCACTAATGGAACTTGACCTTGGCATCCAAGCTATTGCCGCTATGCCAGCAGGTTGCCCTGATGAGGGCATTGGTGAAAGTGATGTCCGCGTCAATTTTGGTGGCGTCACCTTCTTCTCTGGTGATTATCTGTATGCGGATAATACCGGCATTATTCTTTCTGAAGAGCCATTAACCTCGTCTGAGAACGACGGTTTTATCGAAGATGACAATATCGACGCATAATCCGTTAAAAATTCTAAAAATAAGGGCTGCAAATTATTGCAGCCCTTATTTTTATACTCTACAACGCAAGGTATGACGAAAGTTTCTCTAAATAATTCGTGTTGTAGGCAGGCGGCAAAGTCGATAAGACTCTAAGAGCATACATAAATATGTGACTAGGGCGAAGAGACGAAGCCAACCCCCTACAACGCAAAGTATGACGAAAGTTTCTCTAAATAATTCGTGTTGTAGGCAGGCGGCAAAGTCGATAAGACCCTAGGAGCATACATAAGTATGTGACTAGGGCGAAGAAACGAAGCCAACACCCTACAACGCAAAGTATGACGAACGTTTCTCTAAATAATTCGTGTTGTAGGTAGGCGGCAAAGTCGATAAGACTCTAAGAGCATATATAAGTATGTGACTAGAGCAAAGAGACGAAGCCAACCCCCTACAACGCAAGGTATGACGAACGTTTCTCTAAATAATTCGTGTTGTAGGTAGGCGGCAAAGTCGATAAGACCCTAGGAGCATACATAAGTATGTGACTAGGGCGAAGAAACGAAGCCAACACCCTACAACGCAAAGTATGACGAAAGTTTCTCTAAATAATTCGTGTTGTAGGTAGGCGGCAAAGTCGATAAGACCCTAGGAGCATACATAAGTATGTGACTAGGGCGAAGAGACGAAGCCAACACCCCTACAACGCGAAGTATGACGAGAAATTACACTTCTTCCATCTTCCCTAACAAAGTACGCAACCTTTCCTGCCATGCTTGCTGCTCTTGTTTGAGTTGTTCATTTTCTCTCACTAAAGACTCAGTACCTGACTTTGTCGTTTCTAGTTCTTGGCTTAGTGCACCATTTTTATCTTTTAATTCATCAATTTCCATTTGTAACAACGTGATTGTATCAATCGCTTGTTGAACTTTGGACTCGAGTTTCTCAAATACTTCAAATGACATTTGTTAGGTCTCCCTTATCTGCTTTTACACGATTGTAAGTAGCATGATCCCCTGTGTCCAGTTCCTTCCATCTGAATACTAATAACCATTGATAAAAAATACTGGTCAGATCACACCATAAAGGTCGAACTCGTCACTATTTTTGGTTGTTTTCTTTCGCTTTAGTGATGTAACACACATTTTTCAATTTCGATATTTCTCGTTTATGTTCTTTAACGATAAATTTACAGCTAATGATTTTCGATTAGAAAGTCTTAACTAAAAAAACATTACAATAATTTTCATTTTCGTAGGATAGAAACATATGAGCCAAATGACGACTACATCACTCACTGGTCAGTGTATCTCAGAGTTTTTAGGCACTGCACTGCTAGTATTTTTCGGTTTAGGCTGTGTTGCCGCAGTTAGGATTGCAGGGGCGCAACTTGGTCTCTGGGAAATCAGTATTATCTGGGGCTTCGGTGTTGCCTTAGCCGTTTATCTTACAGCGGGAACCTCAGGTGCTCACTTAAACCCTGCGGTGACCCTTGCACTATGGCTATTCGCTTGTTTTGATAAGCGCAAAGTGATCCCTTATATCATCGCACAAATGCTAGGTGGCTTCTTTGCAGCGGCATTAGTCTACTCTATGTATTCCCCCGTTTTTTTCGATTACGACCAAGTTCACCATATTATTAGGGGTACACAAGAAAGCTTATTTACCGCAGGGGTATTCTCTACCTACCCTGCACCACAAATCAGCGTTCCTCATGCCTTCTTCATTGAAGTGGTTATTGCTGCCATCTTAGTGTGTTTAATTATGGCGCTAACTGATGATGGTAATGGCGTACCTCGTGGCCCACTTGCTCCACTATTAATTGGTATTTTAATCGCAGTTATCGGCGGTTCATTTGGTGCTCTAACAGGGTTCGCCCTCAACCCTGCTCGCGATTTTGGGCCGAAAGTTGTGGCTTATCTTGCAGGCTGGGGTGACATCGCGCTCACAGGTGGCCGTGATATACCGTATTTCCTTGTACCATTGACAGCACCTATTGTTGGTGGTCTGCTAGGGGCATTCGCCTATCGTAAACTTATTGGTCGCCACCTACCGTGCATGGTATGTGAAGAAGAGACCAAAACAGAAAAGTTATCCGTTAAAAACACCAAATCTTCGGAACAGGCTTAAATTATGACGACAGAAACCACTATTGCGAAAAAATATATTGTCGCACTTGACCAAGGCACAACCAGTTCACGAGCGGTTGTACTCGACCACGATGCAAATATTATTAGTATTTCACAACGTGAATTCACACAAATTTATCCTAAGCCAGGCTGGGTAGAACATGACCCTATGGAAATTTGGGCATCACAAAGTTCGACCTTAGTTGAAGTTCTTGCCAAAGCAGATATCCGAACTGATGAAGTCGCTGGAATTGGCATTACTAATCAACGAGAAACGACTATTGTATGGGAGAAAGCAACAGGTAAGCCTGTTTATAATGCGATTGTATGGCAATGCCGCCGCACAGCTGACTTTTGTACTCATCTCAAACAAAATGACCGTGATCTAGAAGAATATATTCGCCAAAACACAGGCCTTGTCGTTGACCCTTACTTTTCCGGCACAAAAGTTAAATGGATTTTAGACAACGTAGAAGGGGCTCGTGAGCGCGCAGAAAAAGGGGAATTACTGTTTGGAACCGTTGACACATGGCTAGTTTGGAAAATGACACAAGGCCGTGTCCACGTCACCGACTATACCAACGCATCCCGTACTATGATGTTTAATATCCGCAACCTAGAATGGGATGATAAAATTCTTAAAGCCCTAAATATTCCACGCGCCATGCTCCCAGAGGTTCGTCCATCATCAGAGGTTTATGGCCAAACCAATATTGGGGGGAAAGGTGGAACGCGTATCCCAATTTCAGGAATGGCGGGTGACCAACAGGCGGCGCTGTACGGCCAACTGTGCGTCAAGCCTGGCATGGCGAAAAATACCTATGGAACAGGCTGTTTCTTGCTGTTAAATACCGGAGAAACCGCGGTACGCTCTAATCACGGCTTACTAACGACCATAGGATGTGGTCCGAAAGGTGAAGTGAACTATGCACTTGAAGGTGCGGTTTTCGTCGGGGGCGCTTCCATTCAATGGCTACGCGACGAGCTAAAATTAATCGATGAAGCGACTGACTCCGAATATTTTGCCACTAAAGTGAAAGACAGTAATGGTGTCTATGTCGTTCCTGCTTTTACAGGGTTAGGAGCCCCTTATTGGGACCCTTATGCGCGAGGAGCAATTTTTGGCTTAACCCGTGGTGCTAACCGTAATCACATTATTCGCGCAACGCTAGAATCTATCGCCTACCAGACTCGTGACGTACTTGACGCAATGCAAGCAGACTCTGGCGAACGTTTAAAAGCACTACGTGTTGACGGTGGTGCTGTCGCCAATAACTTCCTAATGCAATTTCAAGCGGATATTCTCGGGACCCCTGTTGAACGCCCAGAGGTTCGTGAAAGTACAGCACTAGGTGCTGCTTATCTTGCAGGGTTAGCCGTTGGTTTCTGGAATGACCTTGATGAACTACAAAGTAAAGCGACTATTGAGCGTGTCTTTAAGCCTGGTATTGAAACGACAGAACGTAATTTCAAATATGAAGGGTGGAAAAAAGCAGTAGCACGAGCTCAAGAGTGGGAAGACCGTGGTTAATTATTGCCACTAACACTTTATTGTTTTTTAAGGCGGTGCTTCGGCACTGCCTTAAACGATTAACTGATATATTGTGTTTGGCAGTAAACTGAATAGTTTTTGAAAATAAACAAGGAAAATCAATTTATTGACTTTCGAATGGTGAGACAAGGCAGGGAAAACCAATTAGCTAATAAATAGAAAGCCAATAATCAGACTAATAATAAATTAGAAAGCCCATATGAGTTTATCTAAAATCACCTTGAACTACATGTATTATTACTTATTCTTTCAAGGAAAATGGGTATGGAACACCTCAAGAAACCTACAAATTATTTATATAAACTAACCACATCTACGCTTGTTTCAGAACAAATACAGCAAAAAAAACTACAGTTTGGCTATTATAAACAAAACAGCCGAGTAGCAATAATAAAAAACGATTCTGACTTAATTCGTGGATTAAAAGAAAACCCGCGCCAATCTACCACCAGCCAAGCTACTTTTACTTTTTTCAATTGGTTAATGAATTCGCCGCGTTTATCCGGTGGAAACAAGCCCAATTATGTACTGAGCACCGTTGAACAGTTTCAATTTTCAGGCTCTGAATTCCACCCCAGCCATAATTTATTTGTTGATAGTTCTAATTCACCAACTAAATGGCAAGAGGGGGATGCACGTGCCGCAGACCAAATCGCAGACCTCTTATTACCCAGTGGGCAATGGCACCGCCACTATGATACGGTCGTTGTTTCATCTAGCAGTAATGATAAACAAGTCGAGCTACTACGCCATTACCTCGAATTGACTGGCGGTAGCTTACTCATCATTGAAAATGACGATGTTCCCCCCTCTCCATCAATGCAAAAATTTATCAATGAGCTTTCATTAATTGATGTTAATGATAAAAACAGTGCAAAAACTGAAAAAGAAAATAATGCGCCACAAGGAATATTAGTTAGCACTTACCAAATTAAAGGTAAAAATGATATTGAAAAAAATACCCATATCATTTCCAATTTTTCGCAGCAGCACTCAGTGTTTACCAAACAGACTTACCGAACTGGTTGGAATTATAGCGGGGAAATAACGTTTACCGATTCAGGTGACTGGACCTTATACCTAGATACTTCATTATTACAGGAGTGCGCGACATTAAGCATAGGCCCAAGAGACATTCATATTATACCTTCGAATGAACATCAGGCTATCTCCCTTGGGCATATAGATAAAAATGGCACAATAAATTTTAGCATTAAGACAATTACAGAAACATCACCACCTAAATTTGACTTATTATATCGTTCAGGGCAATCACCAATAGAGCGTATTCCAGAAAGTGCCTTTAGCTATATCCAATCTAAGACTGACATAGCCAAAACAAACAAAAATACACCATCATTTAACCCACATGGCTTCCAACAAGTGGTTTCCTTACCTCATTCAGCGATCAACTCAATACTGTTAACAGATGAAACCCTTCAACAATCAGAATATTTTTCAATTGTCCTTAGCAGTGAACATCAAAATATAATTCTAAAATTAGATGACATCGCATTAATATCACGGTCTTCTTGGCCTGAATTAGCCCAAGAAATTGAAAATAAGATCAACCATCAACTGAGTCTATTATCCCACCCATTAGTAAAAGTCAGCTATAAAAATAACCAAATAATAATTGTTGGAGAAGGTATTTGCATTTCCCAATTTCAATTAAAAAGAAACGTGCCTGTTCCCTATGTTGATGTTCCCAATACCGTTTATAAAAAAATAGAAGATAATGCAATTATTCAATCCATTAGCATTGATAAAGACCAAATTAATAACTGGACACACCTTTCACTAAAACTCACGGATAAAGATAGCCATATTACTGAGATTTATCGTGAAGAGTTTAAACTGACAGAAACCCAATTCACCTCCCCTGAACAATTTGCACAATACCTGCAAGACTATATCCACCGGCACATTGATGATAGTGACATTCGTGTCAACTGGAATAAAAAGACATATCAGTTAAATATTACTGATTTACAAAACCGGAAGCTCGACCTCCTCCAATTTGGTTATCAAGAACAAATCCTCCCTATTGTTATTGTTGAAAACCCAACATCATCATTAGACCCTTTCATCGTAGGTGCCGTCACAGGCGATCTCCCTACAGATGAAAACATTGTGGAGTATCAGTTAATTGAAAAACCACAATTTGGCGACGTTTTGCTAGATGAGAGAACCGGGAAATGGCAATACCAGCCAGATAATCACTTTAATCACCACGGAGTAGAGCAATTTGATTTTGTTGCCGTAATGAAAAATGGGGATACCTCTGCCCCAATATCCGTTCAATTACAAATGGAAGCCCCTCCACTGGTTTCCATCCCTGGGAAAAAAACCTTTACCATCCAAGACCCTATCTATAATGAGCCCAGCCCCAAAAAACACCCTAACCCCCATGACATGCAAGTACATAATATTCAACTCGCACAGACTCACCTGCAGGCACCAGATACCCCCTATTTCTGTTTATCCGCCAACCGTTGGGCATTGGTTAAAGTCGATGTGACTAGTCAATCTTCCGCGAAATCACCTGATTTTGTCGCGATAGTCAGCACAAAGGAGGGAAAAGAACTAGGCCGAGTAAGGTTAGTGGGCCCCGAAAGGCTACCGCAAACGTTATTACCAATTCCCATAAAAATGAGTGTTCCTGCTAATGATTTGCATCATCAAAGCTATACCGCCCCATTAAAAAGCGAGTGGGTACAACCGGGGGTTAGAATTCGCATTTTAGCCGATAATACCCCGATTCTTATGCCTTATACCGAGGAAAATGGTAATTTCCAATTAAACGTAAAACCCAATCACTCAATAACCTCACATATCCATACTACTAGCCTTTATCAACAAGGGCATGGCACTTACACCTACTCCCCCCTAAGTTGGGGGATAGAAGCCGCCGCTAGGCTACCAATCAAACACTTTACTCTCTATAGTTACCCAGCTGTTTCGCAGTCCCCAGCACTAAACCCTTATATTAATGGCTACCTTACCACCCGTATTCTGTCAAACCCTAAATATGATAACCCCAAAGTAATTCCGCAATTTACCGCTTCACAGATTCATTGGGCATATATGAATAGCTTCAAATTAGCAAAATTAACCCCATTCAATTTTGAATTTCATTACTCCGCTATCGAGCCTTTAATACCTGATGGTGCTTTTTTCTGGTTGTTGGGGATAGCTTCACCCAATTATGGCGGGGGATTGGCAGATTCGGGGATTTTATGGCATGAAATATATGGCCATGGCTTAGGCTTACCACATACTAATAATAAAGAAGTATACCCATTTAAGGAGCATAGCAATGGGGTAAACATTGCCTATGACCAACAACAGCAACGATATATTACCTATAAACGGCTATCGGTTAACGGTGATGTTACTGAGGTCAAGCCAGCAATGTACCCCACCTCGTCTATGGAACTCTTAGCCAATAACGATGCTTTTCTTCCTCACTCTGATTATTTCGTAGCAAAAATCCAAGATTTTCTCATCCAAAAAGCTCATCAAAACAAGTACTCTAAACACTATATTCAGCGTGATACCCCAATATATTGGCTACATAGGCAATTTACGCGAATGACGGATGGTACCCTTCATCCTTATAGTCGGCTGAATATCATCAAAACGATCGCTAGCACCATAAATGCCCCTCATGATGAATTCATCACAAAATCTCTTGATGATGACTACCCGGACTATTCATTCAAAGTTACTTACGCAACACATCACGGCTTACTCTCTGAAACAAAAGATATTTTTATATTTGATAACCAATTGAACTTAAAAATTGCTGACAAGGGGGAATTGGTTAAACTGGAAGTTAAAGAAGCGGGCAACAAAGATGCAGCAAAAATCATTTTTCAATATAAAAACCCTGAATCACTGGCAAATCGTTTGTTTTCTAACAGTAATGGGCAAACGCTACCAGAAAAATTACAGCTAGATGATTATTGGCGTGGCACTAAGCTGTTTTGGTCTGCAACCGAACATGATTTGGTTAATGCTAAGACTGGTCAGGTAAATTTATCGCGTATTGATAAACATAGTAAACTACGCGCTAGCTGGGTCGAAAACGGCCAATTACACCAACAGGATTTTTCATTAAGTGACCCATTTGGTGAGGATGAAATACAACTGGCCATACACGAATTTAAGCCGATTAACCACCTTGATATTCAAGTAGATAAACGTTTTATTTCTAATCGCCAACTTAATGTCCCCTCAGAAAGAAACTTACTATCTGATGTACATATTCATCAACTGGTTAACATTAAACAACTTGGCCTAACTAATAGCGAACATACATATTGGGTAACACTACAGCTTTATAATGAGCAGGGTAGAATTGAAGAATATACACCAAAAGAACGCTGGTATCTTTCTGTAGACCAAGACATATTGACTCTCAACGGAACCATCGACAGTACCCCGGGCTTAGAATTAGTTGGAATCAAAGTGTATATCGACCAACACTTGCAGGATAACGTGGCACCTAGCTCAATTTGGCTCTACCAAAACAGCATAGACCAATTGGCAGAAAATACCGCGTTTGTAAATTATGACCGCCCAGTCGAATTTAACTCAATAGCAGAACAACCGGCGCTGCTATCAACAATTGATCAAAAGGATAACTTATCGCTTTTTCCTGAAGCAATACTGCCACAACCTACGCAGATTGTTCCGCCTTTAATCGCCTAATCACCCAATAAACCTAACGGCACTGCCGCCTAATATTGCAAATAAAGTGGGACAACCTATCGTTTCCCACTTTATTTTATCCATTAAACAGTTCGTTCTGTATGACCCATCCGTTTAGCTAATGGCAGCCAACACAATAAAACCAGTATGGATGTTAAAAACATTAAAAGCCCAAGGCTAAACTGCCCATCCTGTGGTAACAATGCAGAGATCCATGTTGCAACCCCTGAACCTACATTTTGCAATCCCCCTACCAGCGCTCCGGCAGCACCCGCTAAATAAGGGAATGGCTCCATTGCCCCCGTTGTTGCTAAAGGAAATAGCATCCCAGCACCAAAGAAAAAGACGGCGGCTGGCACCAACAATGTCCATGTATTCATAATACCAAACCAACTTGGTAGCCACATCATGATACCTGCCAGCAGGCAAATTAATACGGCGTGCCACATCAGGTGATAAAAGGTTTTTCCTTCACGCCCTGCATACCAAGCACCAAAAAAAGCGGCAGGGATCGGCAGAATAAATAAAATGCTCACGGTGATACTACTTAACCCCAAAACTCCCCCCATTAATACACCGCTACTCGACTCAAACACGGCTATCCCTGCTAACGCGCCTATCAGCATTGCTAAATACGATAAAAATGAGCCGTTTGATAATAGCGCTCGGTATGAATCAACCATTCTGTGTTTTTCAGGCGAAACTGGGCGGGTTTCAGGTAGCCAACGGTACATACTTAATAACACTGATGCACCTAAGATAAACAGGAAAATATAACAGGCATGCCACCCCCAAAAATGGGCTAATATACCACCAAACATGGGTGCCAATAATGGGCTAACTAATACCCCCATATTTAATAAACTATTTGCATAGCGCAACGCAGTGCCTTTATATAAATCACGCGGCATGGTCCTCGCCATCACACCAGCTACGCCAGTACCTAGCCCCTGTAAACCGCTGGCAACTGTTAATGTCGTCAAGGTTGGAGCAAAAATCGCCAAGATGGTGGAAAATAAGAAAATTGTCAAACCGAACAAAATAACAGGTCGGCGGCCAATTTGGTCGGACAACGGACCATACAATAACTGTGAAAAACCATAAGAAAATAAATAAGCGGCCATTACCTGCTGAACAGCCCCGGAAGGCTCATTAAAATACACCGCTATTTCAGCTATCACAGGGACATAAATAGTTTGTGTCATTTGGCCGACAGCCGCTAATGCAATTAACATTAATAACAGATTGAAATGTTCCAGCTTTCTCATTTTTCTCTCAAATATATCAAAACCCCGGATAGACAATCCGGACACACAATAACGCTGTATTATTTAAAAATAATACAGCGACTATTTAGACATTAAATTATCAATATTTAATTGTTGTTCTGCGCTTTAAACCTGCTTCAGGTAAATAACAAACAACAGATTTTGTCCTACTGTGATTAAGATAACAAAAATTACCCTTTATTCGTAGTAGCAGTACATTTTAGTTTATTTAACAATGGCAGTAATATTCGCCAACACTGTCAAGATAACTGTACATTGAAATTGAAAATAAGCCATATTTAAGAATAAATCACTGGGACACATTATCGATAAGCATAAATAGTGAACTGATTTAGTATTAAATCCTAATGATCCATTCCCTAGCTAATTCATGTAATCAATATGTCGTTTTAGTTAGTTTATTTTGAAATACTAAGAGGTGGAATTTATGGCAAATTGGGTAACTGGGAAAGTCATTGAAGCCAAATTTTGGACTGATGCATTATTTAGCCTTGTCATTGAGGCGCCAATTAAACCTTTTACAGCCGGACAATACGCTAAATTAGCACTGGAAATCGAGGGAGAAAGAGTTCAACGAGCCTATTCCTACGTTAACGCACCGAGCGATAACCGGCTTGAATTTTACTTTGTGATTGTTCCTGGAGGGAAATTAAGCCCACAACTTGCAAAATTAAAGCCTAACGATACCTTACAAATCACGGATGAAGCTGCCGGATTTTTTGTCTTGGATGAAATACCAGAATGCAAAAATTTATGGATGCTTTCAACCGGAACTGCCATCGGGCCGTTTTTATCCATCTTACAAGAAGGTAAAGACTTAGCGCGTTTTGATAATATCATCTTGCTACATGCAGTACGTTTTGCAAAAGATTTAAGCTATTTGCCTCTCATGAAAGCTTTAGAACAACAATTTCATGGGAAAGTTAAGGTTGTCACTGTCGTGAGCCGTGAACAGTGCTCAAACTCTCTCCATGGGCGTGTCCCCGCTCTCATTGAAAGCCATGCGCTAGAGAATGCAGTGGGTGTAACCCTTTCTCCTGATACCTGCCATGTCATGTTATGTGGTAACCCTGAGATGGTAAGAGATACGCGCGAAATGCTGAAAAATAGCCACGGGATGGTTAAGCACCTACGCCGAAAACCCGGCCATATTTCTAGTGAACAATACTGGTAAACAGGCCCAATAGACCCGCAACGTTAGCAATCATGTAAAAGTACTACCCTGAGAGATGCTCAGGGTAGTTTTGGCTCCATAGCCTCACGCTATAGATACTCAACGGGTTCTGTTTTCTCACCATACTGATTCGCACTTTCCATTCCCAAAAAAGCGCCGCAATCTAAAACCATGATCATGGTAATTAGCAAAGGTAAAAAACGGCCTATTCCCCATTGCCATATCGGCTCAAATTGGCTGACATCTATCGAAAACAGGGCAAATGCGAGTACGATTAACCCGAACCAGCCCCCTGACTTACCTCGGTCATGTAAACGCTTCACAAAAATCGCTGCTAGGGGATAAAGTAATACAATAAAGAAAACTAAAGAGAATATTTCAGGCAATAAAAATACATTTTGTAATAGTGCAACAGCCGTTATTAAAATAAAAGTGGCGGCAATACCTACCCAAAATGGCCGGCGACCGATACGACCTTTGAAGGAAAAAGCCCATTGTTGTAATGTCATTACCTATAATCCTGATACAATATGAAAACCCAAAGAATGAGTGTCAAAAAAATGCCCCAAACCTTATTTCGTTCTATATACGCCATCATAACCATTTTTGCGCTTAGTGTGCCACAATTGGTCTTGGCTCAGAAAGTGCCAACAATGCCAGATACCGACGTTGAAGTCGCCTATTTAGCTCCTGATGCCCCTTCTTTTGACCTCACCATTCCTAAATTGCGCAATCAATTTAACCAAACTTATAAAGATTTATATCTTCACGAATATAAAGTGATTGCCAGCCAAGACATTTCCGCACCTTATATTCGGGCAGCTTCTCGTATAAACCAATACATATACTCATCCGCGGTTTTAGAGCGTGGAAGCGAAAAAATTAAGAGCTTACAAATTACGCTACTCCCCGCAGAAAATAGCCAAGAAGCACAAGCAAACCAACAGTTAATGGAACGCTATACCATCGCAATTATCCACCAATTTGCCCCCGATGTCCCACTTGATAAAGCTCCTGAACTCACTGAGGCATTAAATAAAATTATGGCAGACAAAAACACAAACCGGGCTGAAGAAGCTCGCTTCGGGGTATTGAGGTATATTTTAGTAAAAAGTGACAATAATGTGCTTACTTTTGCTGTTGAACCGATTAAGCTAGAACAACAAACGCCCTAAACGGGTAGTGATCACGCTCTCAGAATAAGCATGATAAAAAGCAAAGCTATTATCATCTATTGTTCTTATAATACGAAAGGTGAATGGCGACAAAACTGTCACGTTGCGCGTACAACATCAGCGCGTAATGAATAACTTATTGATTAATCATTCAAACTCTCTGGTTGGAGGAAACAACATGCGACATCCATTGGTAATGGGTAACTGGAAACTAAACGGCAGCACCCATATGGTCAATGACCTGATCGCAGGTCTGCGTAATGAACTTAGCAGCGTTGATGGCTGCGATGTAGCAATTGCGCCACCAGCAATCTACCTGACTCAAGCTAAACATGCATTGGCAGGTAGCCGTATTGCATTAGGTGCACAGAACGTTGACGTTAACCTGTCTGGCGCATTCACAGGCGAAACATCTGCTGAAATGCTGAAAGATGTCGGTGCCAAGTACATTATTATTGGTCACTCAGAGCGCCGTACCTATCACAATGAAAGTGATGAATTTGTTGCTAAAAAATTCGCTGTATTAAAAGAACAAGGTTTAATCCCAGTTCTGTGCATTGGTGAAACAGAAGCAGAAAATGAAGCAGGTAAAACTGAAGAAGTCTGTGCTCGCCAAATCGATGCTGTACTGAATTCATTAGGCGCAGAAGCATTCGAAGGTGCAGTAATTGCTTATGAACCAATTTGGGCTATCGGTACTGGTAAATCCGCAACTCCAGCCCAAGCACAAGCAATTCATAAGTTTATCCGTACTCATATTGCGAAAAAAGATGCTGCAATTGCTGAGCAAGTGATCATCCAATACGGTGGTTCTGTGAATGCAAGTAATGCTGCTGAGTTATTTACTCAACCAGATATTGACGGCGCTTTAGTTGGTGGTGCATCACTAAAAGCTGACGCATTTGCAGTCATTGTAAAAGCAGCAGCTGAAGCGAAAAAAACTAAATAACCTTATTAGGTTATTCATGTTTATTCTTAACCGCCATTTATTGGCGGTTTTTTATTAGATAATAGTTATATTTAATGGAATATATTAAATACTTTCTAATACTTTTTATTCACATAATAAAATATAGCTTTAGATTTAAAATCTGAAGTTATTTAAATTTAAAATAATTAAAATTAATCTTCAAATTAATTAATAAACAAATGATTAAGAAAAACCAGAGAGCATAATTAAGACAACATTCAAATATAAAAAAAGTAAAAATAAAACCATTAAAATCAATTGGCTATATAGATTTACTCTTTTCCATTACAAATATCATTCCTCATAAATCAAATAATAACAGTAGACTAAAAATAAAATATAATTCAGATTTATCCAACTTAAAAAATCAACAATGATTATTCATCTCATCATAAAGGATAAATATGAAATATATAGTTAGTCTAATTTATAGCATCATAATTATATTCCCGACTATTTGCTTTTCTGAAAAAAACCAGGATGCTTGGCATATAAAAACCAATGTTTATCTAGAAATAGAAGAATATCGCGGTCAACGTGATGCATTCAACAATAAAGTCTACGACAAAATCAGCACTGTTGGGAAATTAAAGCTAACCAACCCCGCATCAGACTGGCATTTTGCTCTAGAACACAGGGAATCATTAAGAAACCATGGGCGTAATTTTAGCCCATCTCGGGACGCTTATATTCGCAACCGAACCCAATTTGATATCACAAAGAAATTGGTTAAATCAAAACAATCTGATCTCGACCTTAGCTTCCGCTATCGTAAAGAATCCAATGACTCTGCTCCAGGCACCAAAGCTCGCTCATCAAATCGCTTATATGCATTAACGCCATCAGGTAACTATTATTTTAACGATAATTTGTCATTTAATTTTTGGCTTTCTTATCTTTACTATAGTAACTATTTTAATTCTAATAGTTATGAAGCAGAAACAGAATATGGTATCACTTATCAACATTCCGATGCATTGAAAGCCAAACTAACCGTTTATATAGATAAACTATGGGATAACAGTTTCAGTGACCGGTTTATGCAGTCACAGCTTCGGGCATATTTTCCCATTACTCTTAATGACAATTGGCAGTTTACACCTTACTTTCGCTACTATTTAAGCGAACACACTTATGATGAAAACCATTACTTAACGCAAAAAGCTAAAAATGGTTTCCGAATTGGTGCTGATGTAGAATACCATGTTACTCCCTCATTAACTTTATGGGGAGGTGCCGCTTACGAACCCACTACATGGCAATATTCTAAAAAGAATGACATCACCTCTGGCGATAATAATAAACAAGTACTCTATCTTGGAAAAATTGGGGTAAAATATACTTGGTAACCCTTAATTCATAGGGCTTAGTTATTTTTTACAGAAAAATAAGCCACGTTGCTTTTATATGTGGCTTTAATATTTTTGCTCGCCATTTACTAATTTTATAAAATTAAATCAAATAAAAACCAAATTGCCCGATGAAACAATAAAGCATAAACAAGATACAAAGATATATATACTATTTAACCATATTTAAGGCTTAGGTCACACAACGAAATAATACCAAAATGAAATTATTCCAGGTAATAATAAACTATTCCGGGATAATTATTGTTTAATATCATACAAATGAATCTACTATATCTAAGTCACTATTTCCTCGCTATTCCCATTACCTTAAAATGAAGAATAGTATCAACTGTGATTTTTCTCACATCATAAATAAATTTTGGCACTTATTATTCCTCGAAAAATAACCTAGAGAAAATAATATGAAAAAGCTTACCTTACTGGCTGCATGCCTTTTCAGTACATGGTCAATCGCCGACCCAATGACACAAGCCCAGCTCAATGATTTATGGAAAAATAAACAAAAATCAGCTGAAGAAATCGTTAATAACATGTCTGAAGCAGAAAAAATCGGCCAGTTATTTATGTTGGATTTCAGATATTGGAATAACGATAGCAATGGTGACCCAGCCCCATTCCTTGCTATGAATGATGAAGTCTCTAAAGTGATCAACCAATACCATTTAGGGTCTGTTATTTTATTCCGTGAAAACTTAATAGATACACCACAAACCGTTGAACTTATTAATCAATTACAATCATCTCGTAGTAATTTACCCTTATTTATCGGTACCGACCAAGAAGGCGGATATGTAACACGCTTGAGAGTTGGGACTGAAATGCCGGGAAATATGGCCTTAGGCGCGACTCGTAACCCCGCACTTACTGAACTGACAGGGATGATCCACGGATATGAGTTATCTAGCCTTGGGTTTAACATCAACTTTGGCCCTGTCGTTGATATTAATAACAACCAAAATAACCCTGTGATTGGTGTCCGCTCATATTCTGATGATAAAAACCTAGTTGAAACATTGTCCACCAGCTATATAAAAGGGATACATAAATATAACCTACTGACTTCTATTAAACATTTCCCAGGACATGGTAATGTTTCCGCCGATTCCCACGTTGATTTACCTGTGGTGAATTCTGATACAAAAACGTGGCATTCTACTGAACTCGCCCCATTTAAATATGCTTTAGCACATGGCGCAGATGCGGTCATGACCGCTCATATTATTGTCCCTGCCCTTGATGACCATAAAATCACAACGTTGGCGGGGAAAAAAGTTGGCACCCCAGCAACCTTATCCAAACCTATTTTACACGGTATCTTACGCGATGAGCTAAAGTATGATGGGCTAATTATCACTGATGCAATGGACATGGGGGCAATAGCTGACAACTTTGACATTAATTGGGCCGTCGAAACATCACTGTTAGCGGGTTCCGATATTGTATTAATGCCAATAAAGATGTGGGATACAGAAGCAATTACACGCCTAGATAACATGTATCGTTACTTAGAAACACAAGCGGCGAAAAACCCTGAGTTAAAAAAACGTATTGATGAGTCGGCAAAACGAGTCGTCTTGAAAAAACTTCAACAAGAAATTACGGCGCAGCCTATTAACCTCACTGAGGCTAAACAAATTGTAGCGTCTAAAAGCCATAAAGACCTAGAAAATATGGTTTCTGAACAAGCAATTACATTAATTAAGAATGATAATATCTTGCCCTACCAGCTAAAACCTCAAAACCGTATCTTAGTTATTTCTGATGAAAAACCACGTAATGCGTTAATCCAGAAACAGTTAAGTGATATTGCGGAAGAAACAGACGTAATCATTAATAGCAGCGACAATGTAATAAAACTAAATGAAAATACGCTATCAAAAAGCGAGGCTAGAGATATCGTTAAAAAACAAGATTTAATTTTACTGACAACCTATAACCTGAAAGATACCCCAACAAATGCTCAGCTAATTATTGATGCTGCTAATAACGCAAATATACCGCTTGTTGTTATTTCTTCACGTAATCCATATGACATTGCCTATTTAAATGATGTTAAAGCTAACATTGCTATTTATGGGATCACTGGCTTCGATGTGACTAATAATAACCGCAATTCGTTGGAAACTAATATCCGTAGCGGGCTACGTACGCTGTTTGCTAACCGCGCTGCACAACCTCTAAACCCACCTCAAGGGTTGCTCCCCGTCAATATCAAAAACCCACAAGGGGACAAAATCCTATTCCCTTATGGTCATGGTGAAAACTACCACACCACATATTAATTCTTATTAACAAATTAGCCTTTATACCTCCACGGTATAAAGGCTAGATACTGACGTCCGTCATAACGGCACTAAAAATAAAAAACACATAAAAAAATAAAGGGTTAAAATGAAAACTTCACTGAATGGTTTATTTCTTACCGCACTATCTGGGCTAACAGCATCTGCTTTTGCGGCAGAGCCAGTAAACAATGATTATTGGCGAATATCTTCTAACGTATATATGGAACTCGAAAAATTTGAAGGCCACCATAATACTAATGATCGCAAAGTTTTTGATAAAACCAGCATGATAGGCCAGCTATTTTTAGTTAACCCAGAGTCAAAATGGAGCTTTTTCCTTGAGCACAAGGAATCATTACGTAGCTATAACCACGACTTTTCAACTTCAAAAGATTCGTTTATTCGTAACCGTACACAAATTGGTGCAACGCGAAAAATGTATTCAAGTGATATTGGGCAGTTCAACTTAAATGTAACTTACCGAAAAGAATCAAATGATTCTGCACCAGGTACACAAGCACGCCCATCGAATACCATGTTTTGGTTAATGCCTAGTGGAACCTATAATTTTAACGACAAATGGGCATTTAACTTCTGGGATGCGATATACCACTACGATAATTTCCATGCAGCGAATAGTTATGAGTGGGAGTCTGAACACGGTTTAGTCTATAAAATCAATGATTCTGCAACCGCAAAAGTCTATATGTATACCGACTGGACATGGGATAAAGACTTCAATAAGACGTGGGAACAAAACCAAATTCGCGGCTACTTCCCAATAACACTCAACCAAGATTGGAGCGTTATGCCTTATTTTCGCTATTATTTAAATGAACATAACTATGATAGTAACAAACGTACAACGCAAAAAGTGAAGGATGGCTATCGCGTCGGGACTCAAGTTTTCTATAACTTAACACCAAAACTCACTCTTTGGGGTGGCTTCGCCGTTGAGCCAAGCACTTGGGAAAACCCTAAAAATGCTGGGATCACCTCTGGAAGCAACAACCGCCAAACCTTCTATCTTGGCCAATTAGGTGTGAAATATCAGTGGCAATAAATTAACCTCATTCCTAGTCTGCCCCTCACAGGCTAGGAATGATATCCCACTGATTATTAGTTAGACTCAAAATAGTTCGCGCTAAGCTCCCCTAGATGCATACACCAGTGGTTAATCAACGTAGCCAACAGCACTACAGTGTGAAATATAAAACGTATTAACGCTGAATAATTTCATCAAACACCCCACCATTGGCAAAATGCGTGCTTTGTGCCGCCTGCCATCCGCCAAAGCTTTCATCGACGGTCAGCAATTTAAGCTCAGGAAACTGCTGACGATATTTTTTAGCAACTTCACTATTTCGTGGGCGATAATAGTTTTTCGCAGCGATTTCCTGCCCTTGTAAGGAATATAAATGGGCTAAATAAGCTTCAGCAACAACTCTGCGGTCTCGTTTATCAACGGTTTTATCCACCACAGCAACTGTTGGTTCAGCTAAAATAGAAATGCTGGGTGTCACTATTTCAAACTGGCCATTTTCCCCTAATTCATTGATAGCGAGTAACGCTTCATTTTCCCAAGCTATCAATACATCACCGATCCCACGCTCAACAAAGCTATTCGTTGCACCACGAGCGCCGGAGTCTAATACTTCAACATTTTGATAGAGCCGCTTTACAAATTGCTTTGCTTTTTCAGAGTCTTGTTGGTTTTTATCTAAGGCATAGCCCCATGCGGCTAAATAATTCCAACGAGCCCCCCCAGATGTTTTCGGGTTAGGCGTCACCACAGAAACATCCGGACGAATTAAATCATCCCAATCTTGGATATTTTTGGGGTTATCTTTGCGGACTAAAAAAACAATAGTCGATGTATAAGGAGCTGAGTTATCAGGAAGTTTTTTGGCCCAGTCTTTATCAATACGGCCACTTTGCGCGATAGCATCCACATCATAAGCTAATGCCAATGTCACCACATCTGCTTCTAAGCCATTCATCACCGATATCGCTTGCTTACCTGACCCACCATGAGATTGGCGAACAGTCACACTATCGCCGGTTTTATTTTTCCAATAATCGCTAAACTCCTGATTATATTGTTGATAAAACTCTCGGGTTGGATCATAAGATACATTCAACAACTGAATATTTTTCGCCCAAGTGCCTGTAGTTAATACTAATAGCAACGCTGCTGCCAATCGAGACTTTGTCACCTGCCATGAATGCGTCATCTTTTACCCCATCAAGTTTTAGATAAGGAAGAGGCTGACAGATAGAATCAATTACGAGAAATAATTAAAAAGAAAAACTTATGCGTATGGGGAATATGTAGAATAAAAAACAAGCGGGTCGCAACAAGACTACAAAACGAATATTAACTCAACAACCTAGCTGTCTAGGGCGTAAAATAGCATCAAACCTGCACAGTAGAAACCAACCATGCAGGAGAGATTTGCAATTACAGAGGGATTAATACAATTTTTTCGCTGTATCGAACCAGTCTTTCTTGAAGACCCTTTTCATATTCATTACAGCATCAATAATATCATGGTGTACTAATTTCTCATTTTGGATACCAACACAACGCCCGCCATAGCCTTCAAGCAGCAACTGTATTGAATAAGCCCCCATGCGAGAAGCTAAAATACGGTCATAAGCCACTGGGGAGCCACCGCGCTGAATATGGCCAAGAACCGTCGCACGTGTTTCGTGATGCGTCTCTTGTTCAATATATTTTGCTAATTCACCAACATCACAAACGTGCTCAGTGATAGCTACAATTGCATGGCGTTTGCCTTTTTCGATGCCGCGTTTAATCTCTGATAACAGCTCTTCACGGTCAAATGCCATTTCCTGTTCTGGTAATACCAAAAACTCACAACCGCCGGCAATGGCTGCGGATAGCGTTAAGTCACCACAATAGCGCCCCATCACTTCAACAATAGAAATACGTTTATGGGATGTTGAGGTATCACGTAGGCGGTCAATCGCTTCAACAACGGTTTCAAGCGCAGTAAAATAACCGATAGTGTAATCCGTACCCGCGACATCATTGTCGATTGTCCCCGGCAGGCCAATACATGGGAAACCAGCTTCTGTCAGTGACTTAGCCCCTAAATATGAACCATCACCACCGATAACCACTAATGCATCTATATGGTTTTTCTTCAGATTTTCAAACGCAACAGCGCGCACTTTTTCATCACGGAATTGTGGGAAACGTGCTGAACCTAAAAAAGTACCACCACGGTTAATCATATCCGACACACTGTATCGGTCTAATTGTTTCATTCGGTTTTCATACAACCCGAGGTACCCATCAAAGATACCCATGACCTCTAAGCCTTCGCCTAGCGCTGCGCGTACCACGCCGCGGATCGCTGCATTCATGCCCGGTGCGTCACCACCACTCGTTAAAACCCCAATTCTTTTAATCTGCTTGACCATGATGACCTCTGATTAATGAATATAAAATTGCAAATCTATAAACTCATTGAGTTACTTAATTTTTTCGTGCTAACTGCGTTTAACTACAAAGCTGAATTGATTCACCTAGCGAATAATACGGCAAATAGGTGATTATGCCTCTGCTTTCCATCAAGCTTTTATGCTTTATTGTGATCTAGTTTACATAATTCTAGCTGATGACCCCAATAGGTAAATATTTCAGCACTAAATAAATGTAATGCCCTAGACTAACCAGCTATAGCCCTAGATCGCATCTTAGTTTGAAATAAAAATTAAGTATTGATGATAACACTTAAATTCATCCTATGCTGTATCTGTCAAACAAAAGAAAAGCACCTTACGGTGCTTTTGAATAAACGAACAAAAACGAAAACGAAATACCTTTATGTATAGTAATATCGCGTTAAATGGAAAAAAATTGGAGCAGCAAAACACAGTGAGTCAATTCTATCTAACATCCCCCCATGCCCCTCAATAATAGCGCCGAAATCTTTAATTCCGCTATCCCGCTTAATCGCTGACATGCATAAACCACCAACAAACCCCATAATCGTGATCGCTAATGACATCAGCCCGGCAACCCACCAGCTAAAAGGTGTCACCCAATAAAGGGATATCCCGATCAACACAGAAGATAAAATGCCACCGACAAAGCCTTCTATCGTCTTATTTGGGCTAAGTTTTGGCACAATAGGGTGCTTACCCATCAGTTTGCCAAATACATATTGAAGCACGTCTGAAATCTGCGTCACGATGATCAAGAAAAGTAATAATTTTGCATTTTCCCCTTCATAACCTTCAATATTTAACATCAACAAAGCAGGAACATGGCTTAAACAGAAAACAGCGACTAGCATTCCCCATTGAATTTTAGCGGTACGTTCAAGAAAATGAAAAGTATCCCCAGCTAAGGCAATTCGGGTCGGTAAAAACAAAAAGACAAAAACAGGAATAAAAATCGAAAATAACCCATACCATTCAATACCAACAAGCAAGTATTGCAACGGAATGAACACGAAGAAGCACCAAAATAGGGCTTCATGGTCACTTCTACGTGTTGGCGTTAACGTAATAAACTCTCTTAGTGCGAAGAATGATATCAAGGCAAATAAGATCACCACACCAATATTACCTAACACAACGGCAAGCACACAGATAATGCACATAACCCACCATGCACGTATACGCGCATTTAAGTTATCAATGGTTGGGTTACTTTTCTCACCAGAATAGCGATAAGCTAAAATGCCGCCGATCACACTCGCAAACACTAATATACCAAATACACCAGATAATAATAAAACGAGCTCACTGTCCCAAATACTCATGGCATCAACTCCTCAAGTGCTGCTTTTGCGCGTTGCAAAAACACCGTTTTATTTTCATTTTCCATTAGAGGTGCCAATGGCTGACCCACCATTGCAGAACAAATTATTGGAACAACAAGTTTGGTGCCTTTAGGTAATACCCGATTTAAGTTTTCCAAATACACGGGAACCACTTCAACGTCAGGATATTTTTTCGCAAGGTGATAAAGGCCGCTTTTAAATTGGCTCAACGTTTCGCCATCACCCCTTGTCCCTTCAGGAAATAAAATCAAAGAATGCTTAGCATCCAATACCGACTCAAGCGGTTGCAAAATAGCATTTTGTGCAGGTTTGCCCCCTTTTCTTTCCACCAATACTGCACGAAATACTTTATTAACAAGATAGCGGCGAAAAGGTGTTTTATCCCAATAGTCCTTCGCCGCTACAGGGTGAACAAAATGGCGCATAAGAGGGGGTAAACCAGACCAAATAACTAGGCCATCAAGGTGGCTTGAGTGGTTTGCATAATAAATACGGGGGGTCATTGATGGCTGGCAGCCCACCCAACGAGTGCGAACGCCTGTTAATAAACGACAAGTTCCCGATAACAACATGCCCATTCCCTTCGCGAGAAGAGAAATTTTCTGCACTTTTTCCATCTTTTTTCCTTGCTAGCGTTTTATCACAAGTAAAACTGCAAAATTACGAAAAAAACTGAATATCGTTAATTGGTTAAGATAGAGAGTCAATAACAAGAGTACAACGGGGTAAGTTCTGATTTATATCATCAAATAATATAAGGACAGCGATACTAAGACAAACAGCAGGGAATAACAAAGGTGTAGCGGCATGTATTTACGCCGCTACACTGAGTAGACAAAATTAATAATTATTTTTTGTCGGCCGCAATACGGTCACGAATATTTTGCGCACGTTCGCTTGATGGTGGGTGAGAGTCAAACATACTTGTCTCTTGGCTACCCATTTTGGCTAGTTTTTCAAAACCAGTCACTAAACCTTCCGTCTTAATGCCACGTTTTTTCAGCAGGTCATAAGAGAAGTTATCTGCTTGGCTTTCTTGGTGTTGAGAGAACTGAGAATTAACCAGTTTTTCACCTAGAGCAGCCAATTGAGATGCACTTAATTGTTCTGCAACGCCACCCACTGATGCAGCTGCTGTACGTGCTGCTACGGCACCGTATGCAACTTGCATAGCTTTACGTGTATGACCTAATGCAACGTGGCCCATTTCATGGCCTAAAACGCCTTCGACTTCGTTATCATTCATAACATCCATCAAGCCGCTATATACACGGACACAGCCATTTGCCATCGCCCACGCATTCACATCGCTAGTCAGATAAACTTTATAATTTACTGGAGTACCGTCAACTTCATTACCTAGTGCTTTTGCGATTTTATCTAAACGTTTAGCGTATTTGCTAGAAGCGGGAGCAATTTTGTTTTGTGCATCCATCTCTTTACAAGATTGATCGCTTAGCTGTTTAACATCTGAATCACTCAATGTTGCTGCTTGGAATAACTGCATACCAGAGTTAGTCAGCATCCCTTGGTCTAAGTTTTTACAGCCCGTTAAGATGACAGCAGAAACAGCGACCGCCACAAGTGCCTTCATTTTCATAGAACATTTTTCCTTTAGAATATATAAGTATTATATTTTTTAGTAATGCTAAAGCCTATAAATTCTGCGGAAAATAACAATAGGAATAAAGCCATAATTATTCAATATATGAATTTGATAATGTTTTTATTAAAATTGCAAATTTGTCAGAACATTGTTCTGACAAATAACACTTTAAACATTTAATTCACAGAAAATATGCGAATATAGAGTCATCATAAATTGCAACTACCTAATAAATAACTCAATTATACAAAAATCACTTTCCTTATTTTGTTCAAGACTAAAATTCAAGACCCGCTCATTCCCTTTAACCAATAAGGTTTCAGATTGATTTAAATAAACGTTTTCTAAATTGATTTCCATATTTAAACTATGGCTATTATTAAATATTAAAATTTCGTTGGCATCACTATGCCAAGAATTAGCTGACGTTGAATTAACCCATTGTAACCGAGCGGCATATTTTTCAGGGTTATAAATCAAGTTAAAATCACGAATGGGGCCGTTAATTAGTTCGGCATGTACGTCACTTTCACCATAAAAAGCAAAGAATGATTTAGATTTTAGTGCAACTGGCGCATTATTATCGACATGTAAAATAAGCCCATCCCCCTCTAGTACACCAATGATACGCTGCCGCCCCATAAAATGAGAAAATGGCCCCGCCGTTTTTACATCAGCAATCGACACTCGCCAATCAAAGTCATCTAAACCCTCACCATGACTACGAGCCACTTCAAGGGTTGAACCTTGGCCATTTTTCCAAGGCATATTGCGATAATCTTGTGTTGTTAATATCTGAATCATAAGGTGAACCCTGCTTTTGATGGATACGTTATTTTATCATAGCGACCCTGATTGAATTGCTAACTATAGCTAACAACTATAAATCAAAAGCGAGTGTTGCGATAAAAAAAAAGCCCCTAACAGGGGCTATAAAAGACAGGGATGGTGTTCATTATTAAAGCGTAACTGATTGTTATATAATTATTTATGATTCACGCCGTCCATGTTACGTCCACATCGACCATTATTGACCACAAAATGTAAAGCCTCAGATATTTTTCTGGGGCTTTACATTATCTATTCATATGAGTTCAATAGAGAGTATTGCTTAAGGTAAACTTATAAAACTTCACATCAAAAATGGAACCCAACAATATGAATTTCACTCTAAAAATCGGATGTATATTACTACCCTTTATATCCATGCCTATTATGGCGGGTGAATGGTATGCCTCATACCATGAAGATGAAATGAGAGGTACAGCAAGAAAAATTCTTACACTTTCCTCCCAAAATAAGCATGAATTTAGTTTCCCGTATGCAGGTGGTACATCAATGACATTAGTCCTAAGGTCTGCAAAAACAACATTAAAAAAAGAACAAAAACCGAGTGACCTAAAAGTATCTGAAGCTATAGTTTATATCGATAAAGGTCAATTTATCTGTCAAGCTTATGACCAATGCTATGTATCCGTGAAATTCGATAATAACCCAGTGGAAAAATACAGCGTATTGAAACCACAAGATCACAGCTCTGATTCATTGCTTATTAAAAATAGTAAAAAGTTTATAGAACAAGTAACTGATAGCCAGAAAGTAATCATCGAAGCCAATTTTTACCATGAAAGTAATAAGCAGTTTAAGTTTGATTTAACTAATATGGATAAAGCTAAAGTGTCAGATTAAAATATGTAATGCCCCTCAAATTGAGGGGCATTACATTCATATCAGCAACGAAAGTTGATTCTCGCCATAATGGCTTTTCGGAAACGCATCACCTGGTAATTTAAAATCAGCCGGTAACGGTTGAGGATTGGGAATCGTTAAATATCGCTCGACACTTTGTAATGTCGTAAACGTACAACCACATAAAACATTTTGACACTGATGATAACTGCGTTTTGTTTCTTCGGTTACTGGTTCACTCGTGCGAGTGTAAGATGCGGCGCCGCATTTTGGACAATTAAACGCCATTGTAAAGCCTTGGTTCTTGGGTTTGCCTAACCTAATTATAACACGTTATATCAATTGGTTGAATTATCACCATCGACCATATTGTCATTATCAATTTTTAATTCTAACTCCAACTGCGTTTGAAACCCGTTATCACTGATTTGATGCACTACGCGAGAAATGATCCACCGGTGGCTATCAATAACCGTTTTAAAACCAACCACCGCCGCCGGCATTTCAGGGTATAAATCGGCTCGCCCTCTTGCTAGGGTAATGTTAAATTCTGCTGCTCCTCTTTGCAGCTTTAACCACTTCGCCGCTGCTGCGCGCTTTGCGGTTTCTTCGGTCTTATATGTCTGACGTAACACATAAACATTACCCTCAGCCCCTTCTAAATACTCGCCCTCTTTGCTGCTAGACTTCGCCTTTTTCTCTTTTTTCGGCGTGGTCGTTTTTTTCTTTTTTCGCTTAACGCTTGTTGCGGGCTTTTTACCAAAATTCAAATCTAACCAATTGGCTTTAACGCCAGTGTAGGCGTCACGGTCTGCGACTCTAAAGCTGTGCTTGTCACCCACATCACGTTTAATTACCACCTCGGGTATGGGCGTTCCGCTTTGTGTTAAACCACGATTGGGAATAATAAACAGTAAGTTACCGTTTTTAATCGTCGCAATGGCTCCGAGCATTTCAGCCATACGGGATAAGAAACTAATATCGCTCTCGTTTGTTTGATCTGCGTGGTCAATTTCAATATCAATTAACTGTTTACTGACTGCAGGGGTTAAATTGTAGCGCCCTGCTATCGCACTCACGACCTTACCGACCTTGATATCGTGCCAACTGTACTCACGCTTAACGTTAAACTCTTGGCGAAAATCGGCAGACCTGGCAGTAATGATCACTTGGTCAGGCGCCCCGCTATGGCTGATTTCATCAACGGTAAAAATACCTTTGTGTACTAGCGGCTCTCTCAGCCAGCCAATCGCCACACTCACTTCAACACCACGCGGTGGTAACTCTATTTTTCCGTCCGTATCGTCAATGGTAATTTCCAGAGTATCAGCTTCAAAGCCGCGATTATCGGTTATCGTCAATCCAATTAACCGATCATTCAAACTCAGAATTTGCTTACCCCCTATCGTGATATCAAACGCCGGTTGTTTTACGAGATCAGAATCAAAATATTGTTCAAACATAGCCCCTCCCTGTATGCCGACACTTTCCCACATCGCGCGCGCGAGTTGGTATAGCTTTTCCTTGTCGTGTTGATGCAACAAGTCAAACCGCATGATTTTACAGGTTTTTATTACGACAATATCTGGACTGATATTATTCTAGTGAGGTTCAATCATGACTTATCATCACGGCATGGAAGTCAACGAGACAACAAAACTCACCACATTAATTCGTGACTTAAACACCTCAACCATTGGTGTTGTCTGTACGGGTGATGATGCGGATGAAAGTTTGTTTCCTCTCGATACGCCCGTCTTAATTACACGTATTGATAACGTGTTAGGCAAAGCCGGCAAAACCGGCACATTGTATAAAACGCTCAAAGCTATTTCTGACCAGTGTAGCCCAAAAGTTGTTGTTATCCGCGTGGCTGACGCTGCCAATATTAAGCCCGATGAAGGCGAAACCAAAACGCAGGACCAACTTGTAATTGGTGGGAATGGTGCCGATGGTCGTTATACCGGTATGTATGCCTGGTTAACCGCTAAAGCAAAAGTGGATGAAAAGCCGCGCATTCTGATCGCACCTTGGCTAGACACTAAGCCAGTTGCACTTCAAATGGCGATTTTTGCAGAGAAACTCAAAGCATTTGCCTATGTATCATCAAATGGCTGCACCACTATTTCGGAAGCAAAAGAATATCGCAAAGACTTTAGTCAGCGTGAAGTCATGGTGATTTATCCTGATTGGATAGGGTACAACACTGAAACAGCTAAAAATGAAATTGTTGCCTCACCGGCTATTGCTGCTGGCTTACGTGCTCGTATTGATGATGAGCAAGGTTGGCATAAATCACTATCAAACGTGCCGGTTAATGGTGTACTGGGTATTTCTGCAGACGTGTACTGGTCATTACAAGACAAAGATACCGACTCAAACGACTTGAACGAAAAAGGCATCACAACCTTAATCAAACATCAAGGTTATCGTTTTTGGGGCAACCGTACTTGCGATGAAGAAACCTATGTATTTGAAGTGTATACCCGCACCGCTCAAATCTTATCTGAAATGATCGCAGAAGCTCACTTTTCCTATATTGATAAGCAGCTTACCCCATCATTAATAAAAGATGTGATTGACGGCATTCAAAAGAAAGGTGACGAGCTAGTTACACAAGGTCGTCTACTTGGCTTTAATTGCTGGTATGACCCATCAGCAAACCCAACCACACAATTACGTGATGGTCATGCCGTTATCAAATATAAATACACGCCAGTACCACCGCTTGAGCGTCTAAGTTTAGAGCAGACCTTCACCGACGAGTATTTTGCCGTATTCAACCAATTAGGCTCAGGAGCGTAACACATGGGAATGCCTAAAAAACTCTATATGTTTGACCTTTTTATTAACGGTCAAACCTACCTTGGACAAGTAGAAGAGGTAACGCCCCCAAAACTAACGTTAAAAACGGAAGACTACCAAGGTGGGGGAATGCTCGGCTCTGTCGCACCACAATTCGGCTTTGAGGCTGGCGCGTTAGATATGGATATCACAATGGGCGGTCTAAACATTGAACTTATCAAAGATTGGGGCGGCACAATTGACGGTACACAGTTCCGTTTCGCTGGCTCTTACTACGATGATTCAACGGGTGAAACCACTGCCTATGAACTTCAAACTCGCGGACGTTTTAACGAACTTGACCAGGGAACCGCTAAAGCCGGTGACAACACTCAGCATAAGTACACGTTAAAAAATACGTACTGCAAGATCACGGCAAACGGTGAAACGCTCATTGAAATTGATTTACTCAACATGAAATGGATTGTGGGTGGTGTAGACCGCCTTGCCGAGCACCGCGCCAATATTGGTCACTAATTTCTAATAGCGTCACAGCGTGGCGCTAATACCCTCTTTTGATGGAGAATAAATAATGTCTATTGTTAAATTTAATACCCCTGTAAAAATCCAAGGTGGTCGTGAAATTACAGAAGTCACAATCACAGATACGATGCGACAAGCTGGCGCATTACGCGGTTTAAAATTGTGGGAAGTGGCAACCGGTGATGTGAACTCGCTGATCACATTATTACCACGCGTTACGCAACCACGACTCACCGAACAAGATATTGCCTCAATGCCGATTGATTGTTTTGCTCAACTCGCTAATGAGGTCGCGACTTTTTTAGCGCCGAGTGCCCCACTCGAAGAGATGGACGCACAGGAAAACTAATCCCCGAAATACCCGCAATCGATATTGATGACATCATCGCAGATATTGCGATGGTGTTTCACTGGTCACCGGCTTCTTTTTCCGAAATGACAATTTCAGAATTGATAAAGTGGCATAGGCTCGCGGCGGCTCGCATAGGACAAAACGAATGACAGATCGTAATCTTAACATTCGGGTATCTCTCAGCGCCGTAAACCGCCTAACATCACCGGTTAGTGCTGCACAACGCAGCGCTGCCGGTTTTGCTTCTCAAATCAGGGCAACTCAAAACAGTATTCGAAACCTGGCAAGCCAAGCCGGCACATTTGACAGACTCTCACAGTCCGTCAAACGCAATAATACGGCTTATGAAGAAGCGAAAACGAAAGTTAAGGCACTACGTGATAGTTACCCCGCATTAAATCAACGTACTGAAGAACAAAAGCGCGCACTTGAACAAGCGAGGCTTGCCCGTGACCATCTTGGTCGTTCACTGGATAGTGAAAAACGAAAATTACAAGCGTCTGCAGCACAGCTATATCGACACGGTGTTTCTGTTCGCAACAGTGATAATGCTACCGCTCAAATTACCAGGCGCACCGAAGCATATAATCGGCAACTTGACATGCAGCGGCAGCGACTCGCCGCAGTGACCCGCGCACAAACTCAATACGAAAAAGCAAAAGAAACCCGTAATAAATTAGCAATGGGTGGTGCTGCCGCAGCTGCAGCCGGGGGGGGTGCTCTTTATGCTGCCTCTCGCATTATGACGCCTGGACTGGATTTTGATGAGGGCATGTCTGGCGTACAGGCATTAACTCGGCTAGATAAAAATGACCCACGTTTAAAAATTCTACGGGATCAAGCTCGCGAACTTGGCGCAAGTACCGCTTACACCGCCACGGATGCAGCATCCGGTCAAAAATTCTTAGCAATGGCAGGCTTTACCCCCGAAGCCATTAAAGCCGCGTTACCTGGCGTCTTAAACATGGGCTTAGCCGGTGATATGGATCTCGGCGAAGCCTCTGATATCGGCTCTAACGTCTTAACTCAATTTAAACTTGATGCAGACCAGATGAACCGTGTTTCAGACGTACTCACTGCAACATTCACACGAAGCAACACAGATTTACGTATGCTTGGTGAAACAATGACGTATGCAGGACCCGTAGCCGCACAACTTGGCATTAGCCTCGAAAGTATGGCAGCTATGGCGGGTACAATGGCAGATAACGGTATTCGTGGCTCTATGGCGGGTACATCGTTACGAGCGGGTTTATCTCGACTGGTTGCGCCAGTTGGCAAAGGTCAAGCCGCTATGAGCGCCCTAGGCGTTTCTATCAAAGATGCCAACGGGCAACTGCGCGATAGTGGCGAGATTTTAAAGGACGTTGGTAAGGCATTACGGAAATATGACCAGGCTAGTCAAATCCGCATCAAAAAAGATATTTTTGGTGAAGAGGCGATGGTCGGGATGGGTGCAGTTATCGATGCAAGCCTGAACGGTCGATACGATGAACTTCTAAAATCAAACCAAGGCGCCGAAGGCGAAGCGGACAAAAACGCCAAAGTCAAAATTGATAACTTAAAAGGGGATTTCAAACAACTGCAGTCTGCCTGGGAAGATCTCGGCATTCAGATGCAAGAAAGCGTTGATTCCCCATTGCGTAATTTAACGCAAGGCTTGACCGGTGTTGTCACGAGCATTGGCAAATGGATGCAGGCTCACCCGCAGTTAGCCTCCATGTTAATTAAAACAGGGTTAATTGTTGCTAGCCTTACTGCAGTTCTAGGCATACTAGCTGTCAGTGCTGCCGCTGTTATGATCCCTTTTGCGGCTATGCGTCTTAGTCTAAATTTACTCACTGGTGGTCAAGGCTTACTTGGCGCCCAAGGCGCATTTTCGAATTTCTTCAATGTAATAAAAGTCGGTAGTGGCGTGGCGCGATTTGCTTTATCAACCATGTTTGGACCTATTGGCTTGGTTGTTACTGCCCTGGTGATTGCAGCATTAACCATTTACAAATATTGGGATTATATCAGCGCATTCTTTAGTGGTTTCTTTGAAGGTCTAATGATAGGTCTTGCACCTATTCGAGAAGCCTTTAGCGGGGCATTTTCTGTTGTTGCTCCTATTTTTGATGCGATATGGACCGCTGTTAAAAAAGTGTGGGAATGGTTATCTGAACTATTTGCCCCTATTAAAGCCTCCGACGAAGCATTAAAAGATTGTACCGATGCAGGGAAAACATTTGGTGAAGTGGTTGGCTTTGCCATTTCCGCATTAATGACACCGATCACAATGGTTGCCAAAGGGATTAACTGGATACTTGAAGCGCTAGGTATGGCGCCACAAGTTGCGAGTGATACGGTAAACCAGATTAATAAAATGAAACCTGTTGAACTAACAGCAGAAACCAAAGCTGTTATGGATTCATTTAATTCACCGTTACAAAGTATTGCTGCAGTTATTCAAGCCGGAAACCAAGAACAAGCTAAAACCAACAAGGAGACAGAGAAACATAATGATGATGTAGCCAAGGGCAACATTACCCCGCCAAAAGTCAAAACGCCTGATTTTGGTACGGCGGTTTATGATCCTGGTGAAGCGAAATCAAAATCTAAAAGTTCTAGTGGCGGCGGTTTATCGACACCGGAAAAAGAAACACGCGACCCGAATAAACTCGGTGAAATTGTGTTTAAAAACTTCCCTGCCATTAAAGCCGTTGATGGACTTTACCAAGACCCAACCCTGCGAGGTGTCTCTGTTCCTAACGTGGTTGCCACTTCCGATATCACGCCAGCAAAAATGGAAATGCAACGTCCAGTTAAACAAGATATCAAACAAGAGGGAGATAAATACGAATTGCATTTTCACGGTGTCGATATGCGTGATGCAAAAAATATCGCGTCCATTGTTCGCCAAGAACTGGAAAAGATTAAACGTGAAACAGACACACGCCGGCGTTCTCTGTTAACCGATATAGGATAATCACTATGATGATGATTTTTGGTATGTTTGTTTTCATGCTGGAAACCATACCGTATCAAAACTTACAACGCTCAATGAGTTGGCGTTATGCTAAAAATGACCTTATCGGTCGTTCCGCATCTTACCAATACATTGGTGCCGGTGAAGATAAGATCACATTAACCGGAGTGTTGGTTCCCGAAGTAACTGGCGGCGATCTCTCCTTGGAATTATTACGTACATCGGCTTATCGTGGGCGTCCTTATCCACTGATAGAAGGCACTGGCTTAATTTATGGTATGTATGTCATGGATAGCATGAGCGAAGGCAGAACGTTATTTTTTGGGGATGGTAAAGCTAAACGAATCGAATTTACGATTACATTGACCAGGGTAAATGAAGATTTGCGCGAGCGGCTAGCCGGTATGGAATTCAACGATTTAATTTCTTTTTAAAATTCAAGGGGCTTAACGCCCCTTTTCTTATTCTGGTTTTGCTGGAAAATTAATATCAGGCGCTAGTGATGTATCAACACGGTTTAGCAAAACACGATATTCTTTCCATACTTGCAGTGATACTTTTTCTTTATCAGTAGCCATACCTAAATCTACTGCATCTTGCAACGGTGCAATAGCTTCACTGGCTTCAAATAACAGATGAGATCTCTTCTCAATTGCTTCTTCAATTTCTTGCTCTTTAGTTTTAGGTTTGTCTCTAATCGTGAATAGCTTAGAACTTTTATCAAAAAAATTTGCATTGAGTGAAACGGCATCTAACCAAATATCATCAGATACTTGCATTGCAGATGCTGGAATATCTTCAATCAAATGAACTTCGTCACTATACCATCCAAGCAAAAAACCTTCTTTATCTATATCTGCATAATACATACTGTCACCTTAGTACCCCGTAGCGAACCACATCATATCGTTATTAGAACCCAATTTACCGATAAAGCTAGTGTTTGTTTTTTTAGTAATACTTATTGTGCGCGTATCAACTGCTCCGGGTCCGTATATCACTGTCACGTAAGTACAAGCGTTAGGGAATGCAACAGGAAAAGCTTTTTCAACACCATTTGATGCTGTCCCCCATTGAAAAATCACACCTGTAACACCACATTTCCACCATCCGTTGGCAGCTTTTAGTGCTGAATTATTTGCGCCTGCACCGACATCAGCGGCTGTCAATGTAATATCAGCAGTTAAAGGTTTTCCATTTACTTTCCTGCTGCTTGGGACTCGACCATTCGCATTATTATTGGCATTAGTTGCAGCGGTATTGGCAGCATTCGCTGTTGCTTGTGCGTCTGTTCCCGCTTTTTTAGCGTCTGCAACGCGAGTATCAGTTTCTGCTTTGGTGTATGCTCCTACATCGCCCGCACCCAAAGTAATATCGCCACTCAGTGGTTTACCGTTGACCTTACGAGTGCTAGGCACCCGACCATTCGCATTATTATTTGCGTTGCTTGCCGCTGTATTTGCATTAGCCGCAGCTGTATTAGCGGCGTTTGCTGTTGCTTGCGCATCTGTTCCCGCTTTCTTGGCATCAGCAACACGAGTATCGGTTTCTGCCTTGGTGTATGACCCAACATCACCCGCACCCAATGAGATATCTTCACTCAGCGGCTTGCCATTGACTTTCCGTGTACTTGGTACTCGGCTATTTGCATTGGTATTTGCTGCATTCGCTGTCGATTGCGCATCCGTTCCCGCTTTTTTAGCATCAGCAACGCGAGTATCAGTTTCTGCTTTGGAATACGAACCCACATCACTTGAATTTAACGTGATATCTGTGCTTAATGGCTTACCATTCACTTTACGGGTGACTGGCACCGCTCCAACGTCACTAGCTGTCAAATCAGAAATTCGCTTATCTAATACTTGAATAGCATCATCAACATATTTTCTTGTTGCTAATACGACTGTTGGATCAATTTTAAGCGTGACCGTTTCAGTATGACTCACAATTAAAATCATGCGGATAGTCTGAGTTCTCCCAGAACCTTCTGCCATAGTTGGTTTATAAGTCTCAGGCGCGTTCGCTACAGCAACCAGCATCCCCGATTTATCAAACAACCCAATTTCACGAATCCACCAACCACCCTCATTTTCAGGAATAACCTGTTCCGCAATGATTTGATTCGGATTTAATGGATCAATGAACAAGGTATTAATCGCAGCTTTTCGGCGCTCATTGATTAGCTTCGTTTGTTTAGTGTCTGGTGCAGGCAATGAACCGCCTCCATCGCCAACTGACATATGTGTTAATTCAATTTTTGTGCCGAGAGCTGTCGCCTCTGCGAGCACCTTTTCACCATAGGTGGTGAGCAATGCAAAATATTTCATTGGAGAGTAACCCTCATTTCATCAATAACATGAACTGCAGCACCAGAGGAAACACCACCACCGATACTGATCACATCTGGTGAGTATGGATAAACTGTAAGTTCATCCCCGCCATAGCTCGCAGCAGCACAAAAAATATTGCCTTTAGTTTCCAGTTGAATAGTTAGCCCGACGAGATGCCGACTGGCTGGCTTCGCATCAAAAATAAGCGCCTCCAACTCACGGTACATTTCTTCTGTAATACCCGTTTCTAGCACGCCAATATCAAGCCTAAACGTTCCTGGTGTTTCGTTAGTTTTCCACCACTCAATAACTCGAATTAAATAGCCCAATGGCTCAACAACACGACGCAATGCGCCTATTGTTCCTTTATGCTTATGAATAAACATCGCGGACTTAATCGCGTCACGTTTTGCTTTTTCTGTCCAGTTTTTATCCCAACGGTCAACACTGAACGCCCAGGCTAAATAAGGTAATAAATGCACAGGGCATAAATCAGGGTTCCATAGCTCGCGAATAGGTACGGGGACTTTTTCAATTTGAGCGCAAGCCTCTGCCGCTGCAATCTCCAACTTTGAAGATCCAACGGGTAATAATCGGCTACTCATCGGAACCACCTAGCGTCACGTTAATATTGGTACAGTAGCTGGCTTGTGTTTTATCCAATTTAATATCGGCGGTAGGTTTCTTGATTTCGACCCGCTGAACCCCCTGCACATGCAAAGCGGCATAAATAGCGCTTAACACAATGTCACGCCCTAACCGGTGTTGTTGTGTTGTATATCGTTTTAGCTGCGCCTCTGCAGCTTCGGTGATTGGCTCGTACTCGGGTGCTGGGTAGCAATAAATCACGGCTTCAATTTCGTAATTCACTATTTTTGCTGATTGCACCGTGACGCGGTCTGCCACTGGTCGCACATCCTCATCGTTTAAAGCAATATTCACTTTTTCAATCAAATCAACCGGCGCAGTGCCATTTCCCTCACGGGATAACACCGTAACCGTGACATACGCCGGTTTTGGACTAATTACGGATGCATCAGCAACGCGACCATCTGCAGAACGCGCATGATATTCATAGCTACCAATAGGACCCGCCACGCTCAATGCTTCAAATGCGCCAGGTATGCGAACCCGTAGATCAGAATCGGATTCATACTCTGGAGGTATAGGCGGGATCGCGTTTTCATCACCGGCAAACAGTACCAGGCGCTTAACACCATTATTTGCAGCCAATTGGTCAAGGTCTGAGCCTGTAGCAAATGCAACCATTGAGGCTCTTGCCGCCTCATTCACACGTTGTCGTAAAAGTAACTCACGATAGCAGTTAACTTGTAATAGCTTAGTTAGCGGCTCAGACTCTAACTCTAACGTTCGCGCAATTGCTGCCCGCTGTTCTTTTGGCGTGGCTTCAATTAATGCGGCTTTGTATTCTGCAAATAAAACTTCAAAATCAAGCGACTCAACAACATCCGGCGGTGGTAATAAACTTAAATCAATCGTTGGCATGATTTACCTCACAGGGATCATTGTTGTTAAAGGTTGACCGTCATTTTTCATACACTGCAGGTAAAGCGTTGTAATCCCCTCATCATTTTGTTTCACTTCAATTTTTTGCAAACTGATACGAGGCTCCCAACGTAATAACGCCATATAACAGGCACTCATTATTTTTAAACGCAGTGGCTTGTTATCCGCTTGGTCAATCAATTCCATCAATAGTGAACCATATTCACGGCGCATCACTCGCGAACCAATCGGCGTGATGAGAATGTCATTAATGCTCTGGCAAATGTGCGCATCATCATTAATTTGTCGCCCTGTATTTCTGTCAAATCCGCTATACATCATTGAGGACCATCCGTTTGACTACCACCTCGCTCGACACCACCATGTTTATGAGTATGCAAAGTGATGCCATTCGATTTAATGCTGCCGTTTTTATGATTAAAGTTACCGGTCATTTCACCGCCTTTTTCAACATTCAACGTGGCACACGTCAGATTGTCTGAGCACACAACTTTTGGCGTATTGAAATTAATTTGACTACTAGCATTAACCGTGACTGTTGGCGCCGTTGCATCGATTTCAGCACTGGCATTAATCACGGCTTTTTTAATACCGGTCACAGATAATTGCCCCGTTTTTGGTTCGTACTCAATCACAGCACCATCACTAAACGTCTTATGCATCGCCTCTGCTGAATGACTTGGTGCATCATGATCAAAGCTATACAACGAGCACAAAATAAACGCGGTAGTCAATTCGCCACCAATAGCGCCGATTAATACTTGCTCACCCACACTTGGCGCCCACCAAGAGCGACCCGCGCCCGCGCGGTCAACCCCCCACGTAATCCAGTCAGTGAGGTTTTCGCCCGTTTTTACACGACAAACTTTTCCCTCTAAGTCGATTTCGGTAACGATACCAACTCGCAAAATATTAGAAATTAGGCGCTCAATCTCAGTAATACTCATTTTGCACTCATTAAATCCTGGTAAATAATTTCCAATAATCTGATTCGCTCATTAGGCGATAAACCTAATAACTCACGTTGTGGGTACTGCGTTTTTGCCAGTTCGTTAATCGTTCCGTTAAGTCCATATTGGTGCTGTCTTGCAATCGCTGCAGCCCGCCCTTGAAAGCCTACAACGGCAGCATCTGATGTTGATTGCATCCGTAAAAATTTAGCGGTTCTAAGTCGCTGAAACATAGGATCGGGGCGCTTAGTGCTTCGACGGGTTTCCGATAAATTGATGGCTAAAAATTTATCAATATCACTACGGTAAAATGACCTTAACGCACCGCGTTCCTCATCAAATCCTGTGATCATTCGACCATTGCGCCCTTTCGTACTTCGCCAACTCCGTAACCGGCGAACCTCACCTTTATAAAGAAATTCAACGCTTTGTTTTGAGCGAAGCACTTTTGTTTTTCGTGCCTGGTAGGCTGACCCATCCGAGTTTTTCTGGCTGCGAATACGTTTTTGTTGGTCTGTTCTAATCGCTTTTGCCAATCTGGCAGATAACCGGCGCCGATAAGCGGGGCTTGTTGTTGAAAGCAACCGTGATAATTCATCATCTAACTGTGTAAACAGTGAATTTTCATTACTCACGATTTACCCCACTTTATTTAGGCTGAAATTTAGGCTCAGGTAGATGTGTGATCACATCTTTACCACTAGAGCTATCAACAATGACCCGCTCAGTCACTTGTAAAACAATCAAAATATCGGCGGTGTCGTTATCTAAAATATCCGCATCAAAACGAATACCCGCTTCGCGTTTATCAGGGTTGAATATCAAATCTGGTTGCTGGTCACGCACCCAATTCATTACTGGTAGCGTTAAATTATCGAGCGGATTGGGGTAATCCATTGCTAGTACATTCAGTTTGTAGCGATATAAAAATGAATTACTCACCGTTCCAGTTGCAATGACTTGCCCCTCAGTCACATAGACTTCAAGTGCCTCCGCGCTTTGCTGAAAAAACGGATCACTATCCGCAATAAACTCTCTTAATAATTTCGGCTTTAACATCATTGCCCCCCGGTAATACTCAATTGCACGAACACAGCGTTTTTCAAGACTGGTTTTATCCACTTTGCAACTGTTATCTATTGAGATATAAAAACTAAAACCCCAAAAAACAAACAGATAAAAAACAATTGCGATTAAACAAAATGCCTTTTTCATGGCGCTAACCTGCATTGTTTTTCAAGCTTTACCGCTCTATCTTGCCAATAATCCAATTTTATTTGGTCACTGATAATTCCGGCTCGGATATCGTGAATAAGCTGTCCAGCTTCTGCAGAGAATCGGATTTCGGTTCCATTGCCCACGCTGGCGCTGCTGGTATTTCGACTTGCTGACAACTCACAGGTAGCAAGGTCGGCTTTGGCGAACTGCAACCGCTTATCACCATTAGCCAGGGAGTGACGAAGGCGATCATTTTCATCAAGTGCATTTTTAAGTTTTCCTGAATGTTCAGCATCTAATTCAGCCGCAGTACGTTGCGCTGATTTCATACGATCAATCACTGCGTCACTGTGCAATTTCGCTTCAAGTGCTATCGCGGAAATGGTCGTTTCATGCATCACCGTTTGCAGCGCTATTTTTTTGTCGTAATGCCACTTACCCATAACGACCAATAACGACAACCCGATAATGAGATAAACGGAAACAGCACTTTTATTCATCATCAAGCCCCCAACACGCTAGCGCTGACTCTTGATCTCGCCGTTGCACTTGCCCATAACAGCCGTCTTTCTTACCTTTTGTTTGACGGCAATCTTTGCCACCATCAAAAATCCAACGCTTAATTTCTTGGCAGGCACCTTTTTTATCGCCACTATTCAGCTTTTTATAAAATGTTGATGTGAAACATTTATTAGGACCAATATTGTAGGGGCAGAAGCTGGCAATACCGGCGACTTGGGCATCGGTTAACGGTACTTTGACATTACGCAGTACCCAGTTGACGGCTTTTTCCGCTTCAATACGATTCACCTTAGCGCACTGCTCATCAGTCAGTGTCATACCTTTTTTTACTGGCTTGCCGTCAATCTGTGTCACACCTCTGCAGATTGTCCAAACACCGCCGGCATCTTGATAAGAAGTCAGTAAATTCCCTTCTTTTTCATCAAGAAATTGGTCAAGGATAGCGGTTGCACCGGCGCCACCTAATAACAAACCTATCATTGCTTTGCTGAATAAATTCAATTGATTCTGTTGCATCACAAGTCCTGTTTAGGTGCGGTGATAAAGTCTTTAACCGATTCTGTCGAATCACCTGATTCACTCTGTTTTTTTAAGGTGTTCACATAATCAGCCCATATTTCCGTCCGTTTTTGCTGCGAACGGCGATTAAGCAAGTAGTTCAAAATCCCCAATACAACACTGACAATAAGCCCAAATAGAAAGCCAACTTCATAAAGTGTGAAACCAGAAAAGAACGCGCCAACGGTGGCAAAAAAGTAAGTCAGTTTGCTGTGAAGTTCGCTGTAAAATTCGTCCATCCCTAATCCCACAATTGAATAATGTCTTTCTGTTTAGGCTCGGTAATATCCGGCATATCAACCCATTGACCGGCGTTTAATTCGGTTGTCAGGCACAAGTTGGGATTAGTTTCTAAAACCTGTTCAACAACACCTTGTGTTCTCCCGTAATAACGAAAACACAATAAATCAACGGTATCGCCTTGATGTGCCTGAACTTTCATTACGCTAACTCCGCAATCATTCGCTTCTCGCCGGTCAAGTCGCGGATAGCATTTTGTACATCTCGCTTTAAATCATCGATTTGAGTGCTCAATGCCTCAGCGTGTTTTTCTCCATCGCGAGTCGTGTCGATATCACGATAGTTTTCAATCAAATACGCTTTGGTATAGCTATACACCGCATGACGGTATAAAAATGTATGCTTGGTTTCATTATTCACTGGCGGTGACGGTATTTTTTCTAATGCATCAACAACTTGCTTACTTTGCCACGAATGTAATAAGTCATTGACGTAGATAACCGAATTCGTGGTGGCATGTTTTAGCCTGGCTGTTGTTACGGTTCCATTAATGCGCATCGCCCACCGGAGATCCGAAAGCTTAATCTCAGGGTAAAAAGGGATGGTTTTTACAGTTTCGCCCTGGTCATTGATATCAATGGTTTCATCTGTTGGCGCAATGGTTTTCTTCGCAACTAGCCCGTTCATTTGGTCACCTCAATAAAAAACGGCGGTGGACGATGAAACAACGTTATTTACCCTGTTTCATCGTGCCGCCGTGGCACACGGGGGTGCATTCGGTTAAGACGCGGCTTTTTTCCGTGTCGTTGTTGTCTTTTTCGTGGTGGTTTTCTTCGCCGCCGCCTTTTTAGGCTCTGGTTTTTCTGAACTTGTAGGCTCTAGCGGTGGTGTTTCGTCTTGTTTTCCTGCTGCTTTTTTAATTTCCCGCTGCAGTAGTTCAATATCACGCTTAACACCCACTTTTTCATGCAGTAACAATGCGCTTTGCATTAATTCAACGGCTCGCGCCTTGTCGTTTAAGTCATCATTTAAACGCAATGTATAAGCCAATGATTTATAGAGTTTTGCACGAACTTCATTAGGTACATCGTATGATTTAGTCAGGTCATTTAAACGCTCTAACACATTGATAGGAATTAATTTCTCCTTATCAACGCCGGCTGCAAATAATGTCAGTGCTTTATCACAGATTTCATCAATCACCATTATTGCCGGTGTGCGGTTATAACGTTCCGGTAATGGCAAGTTATAAGCGAGAACGTAATCAGCCATATCAAGCGCACGATCATAATTTTCACAATCAATTTGCCAGACCAAAATGGTTGTAAAGACTTCATCTGATTGACCGGTATTGGCAGATAACACACCGTCAATCCAAGGTTCATACTGTTCAAGTATTGTTTTTTTGTAATCAACCTTAAATTCCGTACCTTGAATATGGCTAAGTCGGGTTTGGTCATGCCGCAAACGGTGTAAAATTTGCTCGTATGCCGTCATATTTTCGGTTGTTTGTTCATCGCCTCGGCGTTCTGCCATAACTTGACGCCAATGTTTTTGCGCCGGTGTGAGTTGTTCCATTGCATGTTCCCCGTGAAAATACCGGTGCCACAATGACACCGGTGGTTTTACTGCTACTCGCCGCTCTCTGCACTAGCAAAGGTAATGCCTTCAATCAGGCAACCTAAACCGTAATCTTCCACGGCATAACCATCATTACTTTGTGCATAAGTCGCGATGCGGTTATATTCCGGTTCATTTTTGATAAAGCGGGTTAACTTGCCTTTTTGCCAGTACAGTGACAGGTTTTTCATGGTGGTAATAAACACGGCACCATCCGGCATATAAGGCACTTGAACCGTAGGAATGCCACCTAAAGCACTTAGTTTTAACAATTCATTACCGGCGAGCAGCTCCATGTTTGGATTTTGCTGGCTGTGCTGATTGATAACCTTGAAGTTTTTCTGTGTGACCAATTTGCGACCAACAATGGCAACTAGACCCGCAGCCTGTTGATGCCACGGATCAAGTAAGCTACCCACTGCATCCATCACTAGCGCGTCGATGTTGGCATACAATCCTTTTTTAATGATTTTCCCTTCTTCATCACGGGATGTTAGTGTGACTCCCTTCATCACGCGCTGCGGAGCACGTTCACGCATTAATTGCAGCCAACCGATATTGACATCTTGTAACAATGGGTAGGTGTCACGGTCAGATTTCAACGCGCATTTCTCACCGTTAAAACCAATCATCAAACGGTCTAAAGCTTCACGCTGTAAAATTTGCTGGTTAATCAAATTCTGAAACTCAGGATGACCCGCCCAGGCATCTAACTGCGTATAAGAAATCATGGTGTCAAAGTTGGTTTGCTCACATGAATATCGATTTGCAGCCAAGTCATGCACCGCTTGCGGCTCACGGCGTTCTGTCGTTGAGGTATTACGACCCGCAATAGGCTTGTTCACTGAGATTAAAATCGTTTCGCCTTTTTGCTCTGTAACACCAAACGAGTTAATTTCTTTTAGAAATGGGTGATTCTCCATCACTGCCTTTTCAATTTTTTGCTGCACTGACGGATCAACCGAAAACTGCAGACTGTCACCGGCACGGACGGTGTGATTTAAGCGCGCTTGATTATCTAAGTAAGATAAATACGCCTTTTGTACTTCTGGTGTGTATGACATGTTGGTCATTCCTTAATAGTCGGGTTTAATTAATACTCAGACTGAACAAACCCGCCGTTACCGGTGGAAAGTTGGCGTTGTTCACCGCCTGCATCCGAATTACTCAGTTGCGTTTTCAGCGCTTCAAGCTCTTGCGTAAGCTTGCTAATATCACCTGCTTGAGTTTCATTTTTCGCTTTGAGCGCCTCCACTTCTTTTAACGCGTTGGCACACGTTGTTGCCGTGAGGTTAATCCCCTCTCTTAGCGCGGAAATTTCTTGTGATGCCGTATCACGCTGCATGCCTAATACTTTCTTCAGTCCATCCAAGAATTGCTCTGATAATGATTGTTTATCATTCTTATCTTTCACCGCTGCAGCCGTCAGTTTCACAACAGTTTCCAGTGATGCCGTATAGGTGTTATTTGCATCATCTGGTAATCCACGTTCGCGGTTACTCAGTTTGATAACTTGCGTACCAAATGCCGCTGGCGTGTCTGTTAACGCAACACCGGTCAGATAAGCCCCTTTTGCAGCATCATTCGGGCAATCCGGTAAAAATTCGATACTGGAAAAGATTTTTTGACCGCTTTGATTAAGCGCTAATAACCCCGCATCTTTTACTGGATCAATGGTGGCGGTAATTTCTAAGGCTAATTTTCCCTTTAATGGACCATCTTCCAATTCAATCGCACGAACGGAATCCACCATTGAAAAGTGACGCCATTGGCTATCAGGAAAAATACTGGTGATGTGTTCAAGGTTTAAACGGGCTGCATACAGCTGCGGGCTGTAGTTGTCCGCCATCTGTTGGATTTGGTCACGCGTTACAGCAAAACCGTTCAGCGTTCCACCCTCGGTACAGACGATGGCTTGTAGTGTTTTATTGTCCTTTGACATTGGGTTTTCACTCCGAAGATAGCGACAATTCTGTGTGCTTATATCTTCGCAAGTGCTTGTTTCCGATTCAAAACCTTTGCCTTGTTATGTCGATGTGACAAGTTAAAACCGTGGAGGACTACGCGCGCGATGTGGGAAAGTTGACACATGATGACAGATTCTCAACGCGATCCGAGACAGGAAGCGAAAAGCCTCTATTGGCAGGCTTACAGCATTTCACAAATTGCCACTCACTTAAATGTGAGCGCTAACACTATTTATTCGTGGCGCCGGCGGGATAAATGGGATGAAACCGAGGTGATGCAACGCCTTAGTGGTGAAACCCATGTTCGTATATTGCGTTTAATGTCTAAAGAGAATTTGACCGCCCATGACTTTAAAGTCATTGATTTTTTAGGTCGTCAGCTCGAACGCTTTAACAAATCGAATGAGCACCACGAAAAAGAAAACAAACCCAAAACACCTAAAAATCATTTCACCGATGAGCAAATAGACCAACTGCGCGAACTCGTACTTGATTCGCTCTATGAGCATCAAAAGAAATGGTACAAGCAGAAACACCGCCGTAACCGGATGATTTTAAAATCACGGCAAATCGGGGCGACTTGGTATTTTGCCAGGGAAGCATTAATTCATGCGTTGGAAACTGGCAATAACCAAATATTCTTGTCAGCAAGTCGTGCCCAGGCATTGCAATTTAAAGTGTTTATCCAAGCACTTGCGAGGCTTGTCGGTGTTGAATTAAAAGGCGGCGACAAAATTATTTTAGCTAACGGTGCTACGCTGTTTTTCCTTGGCACATCCGCAGCGACCGCGCAGTCATATACCGGCGATCTTCATTTTGATGAATTCTTTTGGACGGCTAATTTTATGGAATTACGTAAAGTTGCCGCAGCAATGGCAACGCAAATTGGTTTGCGCCGCACTTACTTTTCGACGCCATCATCAGAAGAACATGAAGCCTATCCATTCTGGACGGGGGATTTTTTCAATAATGCACGAGCGGAAAGTAAAAAAATTCTCATTGATACCAGCCATAAGGCATTAAAAAATGGGCAATTAGGCGGTGATAACATCTGGCGGCAAATCGTCACTATTCATGATGCACTTAACTCTGGTTTTGACCTCGTTTCCCTGGAAGAAATTGAAAGTGAAAACACGCCGGATGATTTTGAAAACTTATACAACTGTCAGTTTGTTAAAGCCGGTGAACGCGCGTTTGATTACAACGCACTCATCGCTCGTGGTGTTGACGGCTATAACCGAGATGTTTGGTCGGATTGGAAACCTTATACCAACCGTCCGCTAGGTAATAAACCAGTGCATATCGGTGCTGACCCAACTGGCACCGGCGGTAATGGTGACGGCTTAGGTATTGCCGTTCTTTCCCCGCCTGCTGTTCCTGGCGGTAAATGGCGAGTCGTTGAAGCATTACGTTTTCGTGGTATGGCATTTGAAAAACAAGCCGAAGAAATCAAAAAATTAACTCTGCGTTATAACGTTATCGGGATCACGATTGACGGAACTGGCGGTACAGGTGAAGCCGTCTATGAATTGGTTAAAAAATTCTACCCTGCAGCAAACATGATTGGTTACTCCGCGCCGGTTAAACGTTTGATGGTACTTAAAACACAAATGTTAATTCGTAACGGTCGCCTTGAATATGATGCCGGCGCACAACACATACCATCATCATTTATGACAATCAAAAAAGTGATCACGCCTGGCGGTATTGTGACTTATGTGTCAGAGAGAACACGCGGTGTTGATCACGGTGATATTGCCTGGTCAATCATGAATGTTTTATATGGCGAGCCAATTGGCAGCGAAACAGTGAACGAAGGTTCCTGCATATCGGAGTTTTAATAATGGAAACTGAATTACCCGTTGTAACGAATACAACAAACTTCCCCCCTGAAAATCAATGTGCAGCGTTTACCTTTGATAACCCTATTCCCATTATGGGCGCCTATGATCTGCTTGATTGTATGGAGTGCGCCAAAAACGGCAGATGGTACGAAACACCGCTTGATTTTTATGGTATTGCTCGCGCATTCCATTCTGCAGTGCACCACCAATCACCTTTGTTTTTTAAACGTAACGTGATCATGAGTTGCTTTATTCCGCATAAGGCACTGACTTATAAAGAAATGAGCGCCTATGTTCTTGATTATTTGGTGTTTGGAAATGCGTATTTTGAGAAACGAGTTAATCGCCTTGGCGGTTTACTGCAGCTTAAGCGCTCACCGGCTAAATATACTCGCCGTGGTGTTGACCTGGATAACTATTTTTTCGTCCAAAACTTTCGTGACGCTCACGAATTTAAACGCGGTAATGTCTTTCACTTAATCAATCCTGACATTAACCAGGAAGTGTACGGACTGCCTGAATATCTTGCCGGTTTAATTTCCGCTACACTCAACCGTTCAGCGACAACCTTTCGTGTTAACTATTATGAAAACGGTTCACACGCCGGTGTGATTGTTTATCTCAATGACACCCTAGCCGATCCCAATGGCGTCAATGACTTAAAAGAATCGTTACAGAAATCACGACAAGGCGGGGCATTTAAAAACTTATTTGTTTATGCGGCAGGAGGAAAGAAAGACGGGATTCAAATATTACCGTTCAGCCAAATAGCGGCAAAAGATGAATTCATGAGCGTGAAAGATACAACGCGCGATGATTTACTCGCCATGCATCGCGTACCGCCACAACTCATGGGTATCGTGCCAAGTGGTTCGAGTAACTTTGGTGATATAGAAAAAGCCGCTAAAGTCTTTTCTATCAATGAATTATCACCAATCATTGAAAGTTTAAAATCAATCAATGAGTGGCTAGGTGAAGAAGTTGTACGCTTCAATACATACGCTTTGTTAGATGCCTTGGGTAGCAAGTGATGACGGAATAAAAATACTCATCCTCTGTATCAAGCTGTACGCTATCACATAGCTTTCAATTATTACCTATAGCTAGCCTCGTTTTAATTTAAAACGCTTCAACCTACCCCATACAGGCGCAAAATGCGCCTTTTTTTATGTCTCAAACGTGCGAAAAAACAACTCCACCTACAACCCATTGCGCGCGATTGCTCCCCCGCCTCGCCCGCACACAAAAGGGGTGGCTTTTTGTGCAATTGTGCCAACCACCACAACCCGCACCAGTACAGGCACTGAGCATAAAATAAGTCAAGGCTAAATTTGTGCAACTTGATGCGAAATTGTGACCTGATTTTAGGCAATAAAAAACCGCCAAGGTTGGCGGTAAAATTAAAAAATTGAAGTGATAACTCATAAGCTAACTATTATTCACTTCCAGAACTCATAAAGCATATGAAATCAAGATTCAAACGATGAGTCAGATACTCATCCTTCTTAGTAAACTCATCAGCTGAAAGTACAAAATCCATAAGTGCCCCTTCATGGATAACTTCATCTAAGGCGCCCTCTCCTAGCTGTAGTAGATTTAGCTTACTAGACTCTCTCGACATTTCTTCCAGTATGGCTTTAAATTCATCCGCTAAACTTTCCTTTGTTTCATCATCACACTTATATGATACTAATGCAGTGAATGTAACATCGTACCTTTCAGCATCTTCATCATCTAAAGGAGTACAGAAAACGAATATATCAATAATATTTTCACGATTGTGAATCAAAAACAAATGAACTGGATGCTCTTTGTCTCTGCAATCATCAATAAATGCCTTATTAAATCCGTCAGGTAACGCTGCTCTAGTGTATGATTTTATTAACCACTCCAATAACATTGCGCGGTTATCTTTTAAAAAACTAAATTTCCCAGAATCACCAACCCTTACCAATTCATGAATAAGTAAGGCTTTATCTAGAAAGAAACGTTTATCTTTCTTTATAAGAAACCACCTATCATCACCAGAAACAGGTTCATTAATAAGGATTTTTTGGTAATTTCTAGTGTGTTTTATACGTTCACCGTCCTTTACCTGCTTAGATTTAGCTTTTGTGAAAATAAAACCTTCAATATAAGAAACACCATTATTTGAGATGTCACATGTTTGGCTCACTATAACTAAAAACATCTTGTCAGTTACAGGAACCTCTCTTTCATTTTTTAGTGTCATTCCTTGTTGGCAATGCTCAAGAAAGTCCTGACTGAACATATCACAAGGAAAACACGTAAATTGTTGAACATCCCAATCAGAAACTAAATTCATTACAATACTCAGCTATAGCTTGTGTTGGATAACAAATATCTTTCTTCTTCAATTGAAAGTTGTTTCGCCAACTTAACTTTAGTCAACTTTTCAGCAACTTGATCAATATAAGAGATCAGTATATCAGTCTCTAAATTTTTATTTTTTAGATGACTAAGCAATGTTTTTCCATCGACTAAGACAGATTTCAAACCATTTTTTATAGTTAAATTGTTTTTTTCTAAGTAAATTGCGATATCAAAAATTCTTTGATACTGACTTTCAAATGATGTTACATCATTTGACAGAGACATATGATTATAGAGTGTAGCCCTTGACACTCCAGCCATTTCAGCAATTACTAATGTAGGCAAACCTAATTTACTTTTTAAAGTAGAAACCGCATCATTGATGCTAATAACCTGTTGCTCTGCCTTAATATCACTAGTTGTAACAGTATTAGTTTCAGGAGATTGAGTAACAAGAACGTAGGCATTATCTTCCTTTAATAGCGTGCAGTGACTGCTTTTACCATTAAAAGCTCTTATTAACCTATTCTCATTATTTTTAGCTAAACCTGCTCCATTATTGATTTTATTAGCTAAACGCCCATAAAAATCAAGTTGTTCTGCTTGACTATTAGAAATAGAAACATCGTTAGAATCTATGTAATACATAATCAGCCCCTTTACTAATCTTCAATGTAACCCCAAACTCTATCACAAACATTTTTATTTATGATTTTGTTAAACTCTTTCCTACATGTTTCATGTGATTGTGAAAAGAATTCTCTAATAGATTTTCCTGATAGATTACCATCATCTTGTCTATTGATTTCTTCTCCATGTAGCTCATAGCCTATTGTAGAAACGAGAACATATTTATCTTTAAGGTGCGGGTCTAGCTTGTATGGTATATCTATCGGCATATGAAACCGTGGTTCTAATTCTGCCATATCTTTAGGTACATATTGATTAGCCATTTGAGGTAATTCTTCTAAGCAAATCTCCACTCTATGGTTCTGCCTTAAAACCTTGTTTACCTCTTTTTTACCAAAGGAGATTAAGCAGTCTTCATCATCAAGAAAGTTCAAAGGTAATATATTACTACCATGGCGAAAAAAATCACTCAATTGATGAACACCATCACTCACAATGACATCAACGTACGCTAAAGCAACTTCTTCTATTTTCAATGAATTATAGACCTTTATCTGAGTTATAACCTCCATAACCTTTTGGAATGATTCACACAGATCATCAAAACGTCTATATTTTGTGGTTCTAAACTCAATCCCATCATCATCAAACAGGACCGCTTCTCGCCTATCACTAGTTAAAAAGCAAGTGCGTATTAGCTCTTCAGATACCACTTTCTGTGAGTCAGAATTTAAATTGAATTCTATTTTACTTCCTGTAACTGTTTCCCTATAAATAAAACCTATTAATTTCATTTCTTGGATAAGAAACTTGTTTTGGTCTGAAAACAACTGGGTTAATTCCTTTATCACCAACCTCGCAGTAACATAGGATAAAGGAGCCTGTTCATATCTCCCTCTCATTGGTGTTCCTCTCAATTTTATGCATTTAGACATTTTCTTAGACAGATTATAGCTGATTAATTCAACAAACAAAACAACTCTGTTCACATTATTTCTAATATATCTCTTAGCTTTTTCATATAGATATAAACTATATATAGTAAAAAAATGATTAATAAAACACTATATGCTGTATCTGCTATATTAATACCGCTATAACATAAAAAATAATCAATTTTATATTCATTAAACAAAAACTAAACATAACCAAAATTAACTTTTGGTGATACCTATCCTAACCAACACATCAGCGCACCGTTGTTTATACTTCCGAATCCTAGCCTCATTTTGTGCTACTATTTCTTGTTTCCTTTGCTCTTTTCCATCCTCTGTCAGCTCTAACCTCAGCCGTTCCCCATCTAATTTCAGATAATAGTTACCATCACTAACCCCCATGCCTTTCGTAAACATGGCTTCAACGTGGGGAATATCAAAATCAATACCGACCTCATTGGCAAAAGTGACTATTTCAGACTGAATTTCTTTATCACTCTCGCTTAGTTCAATTTTTGATACCTGTCTTTGCTGATTACCCTGTGATATTTCGCTGCCTGCGGCGTTATTAGCGTCTGTTTCTATAAACGCGAAACCGTATTCCTTAATGTTGCATACTTCACCTGAACCCTGTTCAGGCTCATAAAATTGCACATCTGATAGATTAGATGTGATCCGCGATCTACAGTTATTGACAGGACTCCGAGGCGCTCCGCTGTCGCTTCTTAAAAGATTAAGGTCAACATCAACGGCGCTTTTCTTGACGATTTGATACTTTCTGTCGCGCGTTTTAATGACTGGGGCGCCGGCTTTTAATTGGTTGTAGATACCAACAACCTTCTGAACATCTTCACCGTAGACATTTACATCACTGACTTCACGGGCAACACGTATTGTTTCTTCGCGCCGGCGAATACATGGGCCACCCTGTGACATAACATATTCAAAGAAATCACCGCTATCTGCTGCTGCGCGCACTCGCTCTGCAACTTCACCAAGCTGATCAGCAATAGAAACGCCACGCAAACAAGAACGACGGCACTCTCGATAAGCGCCTTTTGATGGGAGTTTATAGAAATGAAATTGTGGTATACGCCAAGTTGAAGCCCACGCAGTAACAGCCGCCGCCATACTTTTTAAATCTTTACCGGTTTCGTGGTCTATCTCACCATCAAGGGCGTAACCGTCGATATTTTTAGCGATATATTTTGCGATATAGCCTACTGCGCCGCCGCGGTTCATGTGTTTACATTCAAAACGGTATTTATGTGCGCCGGCCTCGTCACCATCTTCTTTTAATGCACGTTTGCGCATAATCTCAATAGCTTTTGCCCGGCTTGCTTTATCAACAAATAACAACATGTGCCAGTGTGGTGTGCCGTCATGATGCGGTTCGACAACACGAACACCATAAACATCAATGTTATTGTCATTAAATGCTGAACGAATACGCGACCAAACTTTGACTAAGTACTGCTGCCCGTCCTTTGGTGTGTATGCCTCATTTTTCCATTTGCTGTTAAGTACTGCGATCACGTCTTTTTTGCGTTTACGTAGCTTTGTTGGGTGGTATTTTGACGGGCAAGTCATGGTAATAAACATACCAATATCACCACGTTCTTTCGCTACGCGTTCAATCCCCGCCATTTGAGCCATAAGTTCCATGCGGCGAATTTCAGGATTTGAAACACTCGCCATCACTTTATCGAACAGATCAAAGCGTTCACCGGTTTCAACATCCTGAATATCCATACCTTGTAGGTATTGCATATTAGACAAACGCTGCGCTTGCACTGCGCGAATAGCCTGTTTACTCGCATATGGGTTGCGATTCTGGCAAACATCCATATTGGCAATCATTAAGGCTTCTAGCCATTGAGTGCGATGGGCTTTTAACTTCCGACACCAAAAGTCCGCATTAACCAAGCGCTGTACAGCCGCTATCACTTTTCTAACTTCTAGATTTTGTTTACCTTTGCCTTTTTTGCGATTTTTCAAAACTCGGCAGTAGGCTTTATAATGAAGCGGTGCAACATGTAGCCCTTTCACCAACTCAGCCAAACGTGCATAAATTTCTGTTTGTACTGAATCTTGATAGATAACTTCACGATCACCGTTATTCTGTTCTGTAAACTTATCGCAATAGATTTCATACAAATTAGAGAAACCGACAGCAATAATTTCAGCCAACTTTTTCACCGATTTATCATTCAAATCAAACAATCGGTTATATTGGCTAACATCAGGCGATAAACGAGTTGATATTGTTAATAATGCTTTTGTTTCAATTTCATAACGTGCATTGATAACAAGCAATCTTTGCCATATCTGCTCATGAAAACGGTAATATAAAAAGTCGTAGGCTTTACGTAGCCCACTTTCTTTTAATAAGTTGTCATAGTGTTTTTGATAGCGATAGCGCAGAACACGCGGCAAGGTTTGAATATCACTTAAAATCGCTTGCCCCTGAACAATTTGTTCACGGGTAAGCGGTCTTTCTATATCAGATTTATAGTGATCATTATCTTTTGGCTTATTCCACGGATAAGGAAATGCCATATCCGCGGTATAAGTCAGCGGTAACGTGGTGAAATCTAATACCTTAGACATTAAGTGCTCCGCCTAATGTTTCAGGTCTTAAAAGATTAATCGCAGTTTCACACCGGCGAGAAATGACATCTACCGCCTCACGATAAACATCTAATGTTTTAATGCCTCGCCCTTTAACGTTTTGAACATGATAAGAAACTAAATCAATTGCCAGCATCCACGGATCGGAATGACAGCAAACGAGGCTATAACAACGAGTACGACGGTTATATGACAGCAACCGCCAGATAATTTTATTGTTTTCAGTATCAACATGGCGCTGAATAGCAAAACGTGTGCCGCTAATGTAAACACCATTGATAGGATCAAGCATCATTACTTAACCCCCTCTAAAACCGCGATAATTTCTTTTGCTGGCTTACGGCAACCGCTAGCCGCTATCGTGCGTGGTGCTTCTATTTCATGAATAGTGAAACCAAGGTCAGCGTAAAGTATTTTAGCTTGCGGGGAATTAGAAACGGTGATCGGATTGCCTTGATTGTCATTAATATCTTTTAATGCAATCGCTAACGCTTCATGTTCAGCATCGGTAAAGCCAGCAGTATGATATTGAGTGAAGCTATCACGCCCGCCCATGTATGGCGGATCACAATAGATACCGTCACTATATTCAACCAATGAAAGTGTGTCTTGCCATTCAAGACAAACGATATCTGCATTTTTAGCCCTATCAATAAACGAAATAATTTCTTTTTCTGGAAAGTACGGGTTTTTATATTTCCCATATGGAACATTAAATTCCCCTTTTTTGTTATAACGACATAACCCGTTATAACAAAGGCGATTTAAGTACAAGAAAAACCAAGCTTGGTCACACTTACTCTTATGTCGCTTATTAAAAGCATCCCTAGTGCCATAATAGGTTTTTGAGTCGTTTTGAACTGACAAAATTAACTTTTCAAAGCCAATGGAATATATCGTGTCAGGGTCTCTAGCAATTACTAGATACATATCAATTAAATCTTGATTTACATCAGCAATTAAATACTGCTCATAGTCAGTATTCATCATCACAGCACATGAGCCAGCGAATGGCTCAACTAACCGTTTTGCTTTAGGTAAATGAGGGCGTAATTGGTCCATAATTCGAACTTTAGAGCCAGCCCATTTAAGTATTGTTTTATTAGCCACTTCACACACTCCGATAATGTTTACTTTTAAGTTCTGATAGCGTTTGGCAGTCAATGCATAAAGTGCAACCAATGGACGCAATGCGGCGGTTTTCAGGGATTGGCTTTCCACAACATTCACAAAAGAAAGCCGACACACCACGCGGGCGGTCAGTAATCGCTTTTATTTGTTGTTCTCGGATTAACATTTCGTGGTCGCTAGCACGGTCAATTTCTTTAGACATGATTTAGCTCCGCGGCTTGGTTTTCTAAATAGTCTGCTTCACTCATCAATAACTGATGTATTTCTCCATAACTCAGTTTTTCACTTAAAACCTTGTAAGCTAGTGAACGCTGGCGATCAGCAAACCCGCCAATAAGTGATTTGCGCTCATCTTCTCGGTTAGCTTTTATGTTTTCTGCTACAGGGGTAAATATTGGATCAGGAAATGTTCTCATGTTCATTACCTATATTTTGATTGTAAAAAGCCCTGACGAATAAACGTCATTATTTTTAAAAACTAAATTTAAATTAGATTGGCATTACTATATGTGTTGGTAACAATGCATTTAATGCCTTTATTTGATTAAGTGCATTAATAAACTGTTTTTGTTCGCTAATAATTAAATCGTCAAATCTCATTTCTTTTTTATCACTTAGATTTGCAAGATAAAAAATCATATCTAATATTCTTTTATCTTGTTTACGTAAGTAATCAATGAAACCTGATAATTGTTGATTTGTTGGTTCTTCATTACGGCATTGTAGTAATTGAGTTCTCAGCTCTGCTGCTTTATTCAGTGCTACGGTGCGCTCTGTGAGTGTTCCACCATCATTATAGTACCGATCATAAGACTTTCTTTTTATACTAGGGGCATCTACCAGCTTTGATTGAAAACTAATAATCTCGGCTGTATTTACTTTCTTGCCTATATTATCTATTTCTTTCATCGCCGTGTTACCCATATTAAACCCCGTAAAGTTTATCTATATATTTTGTTGCTTCCGCCATTGCATCAAATAACCCAAATGATTGTTCATTCTGTGAAACTTGATAGCGCGTTATTTGGCGTAATTTATTCCGTGGTATTTTATTTATCGTGAAACCACGATAAATAAAGCAATGAGATTTAAGCTGCAATATTTGCATATTACAGCCCTACCCATAATAACCATGCGTCACGTTGTTCTTTTGGTCTATTAAGAAATGCATCACGCATTGCGCGGTTGAATTCAGGGATATAAACCCAGTTTTCACCACGGACTTTAACATCACCCTCATGATCTGGATTCTGCCAAACAATCAGCGGTAACTTATTTCTCTCAACCATATTTTTTACTGCTGATTCACTTTTACCAATCAGATCAGCGAATTTCTTATAAGGAACCGCGTCCACTGGATAGTGAACTTGTAAATACTTTGCTGATTCTTTATCGCTCATGTTGCATAATCCTCTTTGTGTGAATGCTTATAAAAGCTTATATAGGCAATTTTAAGACTCGCATATAAGTTAGCCACATATGACCAACTAAAGAGGATATTAGACACATATGACCAACACGTCAAGCCTTGGTGAAAAAATTCGCTTAATACGTGAAGCGGAAGGACTAAACAGAAAAGAGCTATCTGAGTTGCTAGATATCTCATATGGCTCACTAAACAACTATGAAACTAAAGGGATTCAACTTACAGAGTCATCAATAGTTAAATTCACAAACCACCCTAGATTTGAGAAGTACACATTATGGTTACTAACGGGTAAAACAAACGAATCAATAGGACAAATTAGCCCTACTCTCTCCCCTAATGGACAAGAAGACAAAACGTCATCCCAATCCGAAAGGAAAATTGGTTAGATCTACATTATGAGTTTATAGACTGGATTGATAGCCAGTCGCTTTGCCACATCGGAGGGCTGCAATATGCCAATTAAAAAAACCGATGATGGTCGATATATGGTGGACATTAGACCTCTTGGACGGAACGGAAACCGGATCAGGAAAACATTCGATAAAAAATCAGAAGCGATTGCCTTTGAACGTTACACAATGGCGGATGCTAAAAGAGCGGGAACGAAAGCAGATAGGCGGCTTTTAAGTGACCTATTAGAACTTTGGTGGCTTTATTATGGCCAAACAACTGAAAATGGTTCAATAGAGAAAAGACAACTTAAAAAAACAATTAAGTTTCTTGGTGACCCCGCAATTAACAGATTGAATAAACAAGTATTACTTGAGCATCGTAGTGATAGGTTACTAAGTGGAACAAGTGCAGCGACTATTAATCGCGATATGTATCGTTTATCAGGCATGATTTCTACACTCAAAAAGCTTGAGGTGTTTAATGCAGATAATCCACTTAACGGCTTGCCACCTCTCAAAGAAACACCGCCTGAAATGACATTCTTAACTCATGATGAAATTAGTTTATTGCTATCTCAGCTATCATCAGAAGAAAAGAAAATCGCAATATTTTGTATGAGCACAGGCGCAAGGTGGGGAGAGGCAGCAACACTACAGAGTAAACAAGTAAAAAATGGGCGAGTTACTTTTCTGAAAACTAAAAATGGGAAATCACGCATAGTTCCTATTTCTGAGGAATTAGAAAAGGAGATAAAAACTAAGCAAACCGGCTTATTGTTTGATGTTGATTACGAAAGTTTCAGGCTGAAACTAAAAGCTGTGAAACCTGATTTGCCAGACGGTCAAGCTACGCACGTTCTTAGGCATACTTTCGCAAGTCACTTCATGATGAATGGTGGCAATATTGTTGCGCTGCAACAAATATTAGGTCACGCCAATATTCAACAGACAATGGCTTATGCTCACTTAGCCCCTGATTATTTGCAATTTGCTATTACCTTAAATCCATTAAATGGGGGTATTAGTATTTAAGCATTAATAGGCGTTCAAAGTGTCCACGGACTGTCCACACTTATGATTTTTCGTGACTTTTATGGACGCCTAATAAAAAATTATCACATTGATAAATAAAGGATTTATTTATTTTCGAGGTAAAAAAAAGCCCCTAACAGGGGCTATAAAAGACAGGGATGGTGTCTATGGCAAGGAAAAACTTCACTTATTGCTACTTCACTACTTACATAAAAACTCAAAATATAAAACTAACTAACTTGCATTACTACGATACTTACTGAAACTGCATCGCTTGGTATTCAGCCATCTTGTGTTGGTGAATTTGCTCAAGTTCTGCTTTCTGTTCTGGCGTTAACAACTGGTATAATTCATGATGAATTCGTGCCATTTCAACACGTTGTTCCAGTTCTCTTTGCATTCGTTTTTCAAGTTGCTCGCGAACCGCTTTGCCATCAAAGCTATCCGCTATAATTAATTTGTGCAGTGCTTCACGTTCACGAATGGAAGCCGTGTTATCAACATGATAATGACGCTGCGTTGCCATTAAATCACGTAATTGCTGACGTTGTTTCTCATTTAACGTGATACCATTAAACATAAAGGTGCTGGCGCGTTCTTCACTGTTAAACATTTCATGATGCTGAAATGGCACAACGGCATGCCCTGTTGATGAAGTTTGCTCAGATTGCATTTGTAGCATCAAAGGTGCCGAACTTTCATTTGCCGCACTTTGCGAAACTTCTGCAAAAGCAACTGTTGGGCCAAACACAAATGCAGAAGCTAAAACTAACATTGCGGTTTTATGTACTGTATTATGTACTTTGCTATGTGTTGTTCTCAGCATTTGGTTCCTTGTCTATGAACTGTGCTCGTGATTCAATGTGAATGAATATACACCTGTGGCTGCAAACTAGCGTCAGAGCATGTAAAAGAACGTAAAGTGATGGAATCGTAAAGATTGTTATCGTATTTTGGCAGTTGGAGGACATATAAAATGCATAAAATCCTATTAGTTGATGACGACCGTGAACTCACGTCGCTATTAAAAGAACTGCTAGAAATGGAAGGCTTCAATGTTGTCATCGCTTATGATGGTGAACAAGCATTACAACAAATTGACTCATCCATTGATCTACTCTTACTTGATGTCATGATGCCGAAAAAAAATGGTATTGAGACATTAAAAGAACTGCGTCAAATACACCAAACGCCGGTGATCATGTTAACTGCCCGCGGCAGTGAACTAGATAAAGTACTGGGCTTAGAATTAGGTGCAGACGATTACTTACCAAAACCATTCAATGACCGCGAACTGGTTGCCCGCATTCGTGCTTTATTACGTCGCTCAAACTGGAGCGAACAAACGCAAGGCGACAACAGCAATACCCCTGTCTTGCAAGTTGATAAGCTGCAGCTTAACCCTGGTCGCCAAGAAGCTAGCTTTGATAACGAAATTTTGGACTTAACAGGGACTGAATTTACTTTGTTATATCTGCTTGCACAGCATTTAGGCCAAGTGGTGTCTCGTGAGCATCTTAGCCAAGAAGTTCTCGGGAAACGCTTAACACCGTTTGACCGTGCAATCGATATGCATATTTCAAACCTACGTCGTAAACTTCCTGAACGTACTGATGGCCAGCCATGGTTTAAAACCTTGCGCGGTCGAGGGTACTTAATGGTTTCTGCCACATGATCAACAGCTTAACCGCCAGGATCTTTGCGATTTTCTGGTTCACCCTCGCACTAGTATTAATGCTAGTGCTGATGGTGCCCAAGCTCGATTCTCGGCAAATCACCGTCCTTATGGAAAGTGAACAACGCCAAGGGGAAATGCTTGAGCAGCATATAGAAGCAGAACTTGCGCAAGCTCCAATGAATGACTTACTTTGGTGGCGTCGTATCTCTAATGCCATCAAAAAATGGGCACCGCCTGGGCAACGGTTGATTATCGTCACCAGCGAAGGTCGTGTTATCGGTGCAATGCCAAGTGAAATGCAAGTTATTCGTAACTTCATTGGGCAATCAGATAACGCCGATCACCCCAAAAAGAAAAAATACGGTCGCGCTGAAATTTTAGGGCCTTTTTCTATCCGTGATGGAGAAGACCACTATCAACTGTACTTAGTTCGCCCATCTAGCAGCCCGCAATCTGACTTTATTAACTTATTATTTGATAGGCCATTCTTATTACTGATTGCCACAATGCTAATCAGTGCTCCGCTCTTATTATGGCTATCTTGGAGCCTCGCACGCCCTGCCCGTAAATTAAAAATGGCGGCAGATGACGTTGCCAAAGGGAACTTGCGGCCCCACCCTGAACTGGAAGCCGGTCCACAAGAGTTCCTTTCTGCGGGGAACAGCTTTAACCAGATGATCAGCGCTCTTGATGGCATGGTTAGTGCTCAACAACGTTTAATTTCTGATATCTCCCATGAATTACGCACTCCGCTGACACGGTTACAATTGGCAACCGCATTACTGCGTCGTCGCCATGGTGAAAGTAAAGAACTTGAACGCATCGAAACAGAAACTCACCGTTTGGACAGCATGATCAATGACTTGCTTGTTCTGTCCCGTAGCCAGCACAAAAACGAAATCCTCCGTGAAAACATCAAGGCAGATGAACTTTGGGGTGATATTTTAGATGACGCAAGTTTCGAAGCGGAACAAATGAACAAAACGCTTGATGTAACTTCTCATCCAGGCCCTTGGCCGTTGTACTGTAACCCTTCCGCGGTGGGTAGTGCATTTGAAAATATCGTGCGTAATGCTTTGCGTTACTCAAACACCCATATTGCTGTTGATTTTAAAGAAGAAAACAACGGTATTCTGATCACTGTAGATGATGACGGCCCCGGTGTTAGCCCTGCTGACCGTGAACATATTTTCCGCCCGTTCTACCGCACGGATGAAGCTAGAGACAGGGAAACTGGTGGTACTGGGTTAGGCCTTGCTATTGTTGAAACAGCCATAACACAACACAAAGGTTGGGTGAAAGCCGATGATAGCCCACTTGGTGGTTTAAGGTTACAAATTTGGTTACCTGAACACGGCCGTTAACCTAACGCTTAGTTTGAACCTTAAAGCCTTCTATTTTAAATAGAGGGCTTTTTTATTTCTACTCACAAAACATGTACTCAAAAACTATTATGGAATATTCTTATATTGGATGCAAAAGCAACAATCCCTAAACACGCCACCAATATAAAATGCTTTTTATCTAAAAAAACACAGAAATGAAAGAATATTATTGAGAAATAAGGAAGATTTTAGAGATATAAAATCGCAGTAATGTATATCGCTATATATCTTAATGTGTTATTACTTCCTATGCCTAATATATTAATCTGATATTCTATTTTACGTAATTTACGCGTGGTGTTTAATAGAGCGGCAAGAAGGCACAGAAGCCCAACTCGCTTCAAATTAAGATACTTATAATATGTGCTGATACTAATCACGTTTTAAATCGATTTAATTTATTGGTTCTTATTTATTAACCTGTTCAATATTAGGCGAACTCAACTTCAAATGGATTTATCAATGAAAAAATTCAAGCTCACCAAGCTGGCTATGCTTGCTGTACTGAGTGCCATAAGTACACACAGCATTGCGGGGGGATTAGTACTACCGGATAACAATTTACGTAGTGATTTGGCTTGGCTTTCAGAGCGTAACGTTATTCAGATTAGTTTATCAACTTGGCCACTATCCCAAGAAGAAATTACACGTTCTTTAAATAATGCGAATATTACTAACAGCGAACAAGAAGCGATTATTCAACGTATTAAAAAGAACCTAAACCGCACTAAAAACAGTGTTCAGTTGGAAACGCACTTTGCATCTAGCCACAATTCTATGCCGCAAGGCTTTGCACAAAGCGAATATAGCGACATCCGTTATACCGTTTCCGGCAACTATAGCACTGACGATGTAGATTTAAACCTCACCGCCAACGGTGAACGCGCTCTACGTGTTGAAAACGGTTCAGACTATAACCTGAATGGCTCTTATGGTGGAGTAAAAATTTGGAACCAGTGGGTCACCTTTGGTGAGATCCCTCAATGGTGGGGGCCGGGTCATGATGGTAGCTTAATTCGTACCGATGCCGCTCGCCCTGTCACGGGCTTTTTGCTGCAACGTGCTGACCAAAGCCCATTTGAAACCCCATGGCTTTCTTGGATTGGTTCATGGCAATATCAATTAACCGCTGGGCAAATTAAGCAATACTCTTCCCAACCCAATACCAAACTGATTGGTTTGCGTATGACCATGAACCCTACTGATTTCTTTGAACTCGGCGGTTCACGCGTCGTGATGTGGGGAGGCGATGGCCGCCCTAACAACTGGAACTCGTTCTGGAACGCTATGGGTGGTAGGGATAATACCGGCGACTATAATGATGACCCCGGTAACCAATTAGCGGGTTTAGACTTTAAACTAAAACTTTACCCATTAATTGACCTCCCTGTCAGCGTTTACGGGCAAATGGTCGGTGAAGATGAAGCTAACCTTTTCCCATCGAAAAACGCCTTTATGGGCGGTATTGAGGGCTACCACACCCTATGGGGCCAACCATTAAATTGGTACATTGAAGGCGCCAATACCCATACAGAGTGGGATAAAGACGGCGTAATGTATCAACACTTTATTTATGGTAATGGTTATTACCAACAAGGTGCATCACTAGGCCACGCGATGGGCGGTGACGGCCGTATGCTCACCACCAAAGTAGAATATACCCTTGATGATGATAACCGTGTTAGCACCCGCCTAATGTATGCGAAGGTGAATAAATCTAATTTCGATGGTAACAAACTGTTCCCTAAATCAGAAACTATCAAAGGTGCAGACTTAGGTTGGTGGCATAACTTTGAGAATGATATCAGCACAGATGCCAAAGTGTGGGTTTCTAAAACAGATTATGAAACTCGTAATGACCTAGGTGCCGCTGTTACGGTAAACGTGCCGTTTAAATGGTAAAATACACCTATTTCGCGTAACTTTCTTTTAAACGGGTTATGTTTTATACATAACCCGTTTTTTTATATGTTGAATATTTCTATTTTCAAACAAATATACATTAACTTCTTAGATGTTATCTAACCATTCAGTTAATTAATATAATCAATTACCCATACTATTCATCTGTTAACACTCTTAATTTGGATAATTTTAGATATATTTCCATTGTAAATTAATTTGTTACATATCGAAAGCAATGATATATAAGGAGTAACCTAACTAAAATATTTAATCATGCTCAAAATGTGATAATGGAATTATAACCTAATAATTTAAAATAACTTATTCAATAGATACACCTGTTAGGACTATTCTCTAAGGCTATCACAGTGATAGTCACTATATATATTTAGTGGTATTATTAGGCGCTTTTACTTGACCGGACAGGGCTCGAAGCATACCCTTGGTCGGTCAAAAAACGATAAGCAGTGCTTATCAATTGAACAGGTTAGCAAAAAATGTAACGTTTTCAATTGATAAGTATGCATTTACAATTTCAATGGTGCTCTGGGACCCGATAACCCAGTGCGGTAGCTATGGGTTTTTATATTAATAATGTTCATTTCTGGCATTTTAAATGCAGTAAATGCACTGAACTAACTAGTATTTAGTTTAGTGCATAAGATTCCAAACACAGAATCAACATTTAGTTATTAATACAGATTATTGTTGTAATTTTAGAAATATACCTAATAACCTAACGATTAAATTTAAATTGAGTTTCCACTCTTTATGTCCAATAAAAAAATTCTAAAAAATACCGTAGCTCTTTATTTACGCCAGATCATTATTATTTTAATTACGCTATATTCCATGCGGGTAATTTTGAATGAATTAGGTTTAGAAAATTATGGTATTTATAGTGTTGTTGCTGGTTTTGTTACTTTACTGGCATTTTTACCTGGAAGTATGGCAAGTGCAACACAACGTTTTTTCTCCTTTGCTCTAGGGGAAAATGATTCATCAAAATTAAAAAAAACATTTAGTGTTAATTTAATTATGTATGCTGCTATTGCTTTACTTGCATACATGCTATTACAAACAATAGGCTTGTGGTATATAAAAGAATATATGAAAATACCCGATTCGCGCTTTAGTGCTGCGTTAGAACTTTATCATTACACCTCACTTTCATTTATTTTTTCTATTTTTACTGCACCTTTTATAGCTATTCTGATCGCCCATGAAGATATGCAGATTTATGCTTTTATTTCAGTTATTGATGCAATTTTAAAATTAGCTATCGCCATTTCTTTAGCTTATATTAATTATGATTTACTTGTTTATTATGGGTTAGCTCTTTTACTTATATCCATTTTCGTAGCTTGCACCTATATTTTTATTTGTATGAAAAAGTATACTGAATGCCAGTTAAAAAAACTTTATTGGAGCAGTTCCATGCTCAAAGAAATTTTAGGCTTTACGACATGGACTTTATTAGGGCAACTCAGTACTGTTTTTAGAAATCAAGCCGTAACTGTTTTAGTTAACCAGATGTTTAACCCTGGGATAGTTGCCGCCCGTGCAATCGCATTAAATGTAGCAAGCCAAGTAGCTGTTTTTTCAAACAGTTTAAATACTGGCCTATACCCTCCCATCATTAAGTCCTATGCTGCAAACCAGAAAAATGAAATGATGGGATTAATATTTAATGGTTCCAAGCTAACTTTTTTTCTGATGTGGGTATTCGCATTGCCAATAATGCTTGAAATGGAAACAATTCTAACGCTTTGGCTAAAAACTCCTCCACCTGAAGCTATTCTATTTACTCAGTTAGCTATCATTGAGTCTTTAATTGTAGCCATCAGTATGCCACTAACCACAGCAGCAAGAGCACCAGGGAAAATGGCATTATATGAAATAACATTAGGCAGTATTCAAATAGCTATATTTTTTATTTCATGGCTATTTTTAAGTTTAGGCTACTCTGCTGAATGGGTTTTCTATGTAGCAATAGCAGCTAATATTCTTATGTTTCAAATACGATTATTGTTAGTTAAATTGCTAATAAAAATGCCTATTTTACCTTATTATAAAAAAGTCGTTGGGCCTATAACAATCATACTCATTATTTCAGCCTCTCTCAGTACACTATTAGCAAATAACCTTCCAAATAACTTATATTATTCTTTAGTAGTTATTATATTTTCAGTCATAACTTCGACTATTACTATGTATTATTTAGGACTAGATCAGCACTGGCGCAAAAAAATAATCAATATCCTAGCTAGTAAGTTTTTAAAATTTAGAGAGGCAAAATGAGGGTTTTAGTTCTAGGTGGAACAGGTGCTATGGGGATTCATCTTGTGAAACTGTTAGCTGAAAAAAATAACCAAATTTATGTAACTTCGCGTAGTAAATCTGGTATCAGCAACAATATTAGCTACATTCAAGGAAATGCACATAATCCAGAATTTCTGAGCTCGTTGTTAAGCCAAAGCTGGGATGCCATCGTTGATTTTATGGTGTACTCAACACCAATTTTTCAACAGCGTTATAGCCAATTTTTAAAATCAACAAAACAATATATCTTTATCAGCTCAGCTCGTGTTTACGCAAATTCAAAACTACCAATAAAAGAAAATTCACCACGTTTACTAGACATCGTAGATGATCAAGACTACTTAAACACGGATGAATATGCTTTGACAAAAGCAAGGCAAGAAAACCTCTTATTTAACAGCACAACTAATAATTGGACGATTATCCGCCCATATATCACATACGATGATGAAAGGTTGCAACTTGGCGTACTCGAAAAAGAAGACTGGTTATATCGGGCTTTACATGGTCGAAGTATCGTTACAGCAAAAGATATTCAAACTAAATTAACAACACTTACTGCAGGCAAAGATGTTGCTAGGGGTATTTGTGCATTAATAGGAAATGAGCTTGCTCTGGGTGAAGCATTTCATATAACAAACAACCAAAGTTTTAGCTGGCAACAAATATCAGAAACTTATCTTCGTGTATTAACAAACCATGGATTCAAAGTTAACTTAGTTGAGCAGAATTTAGAGAGCTTTTTAGCTTGGCGACAAGGAAAATATCAGGTTGTTTATGATAGGCTCTTTAACCGAATTTTCAACAATAAAAAGATTAATCAGTTTATAGATACCTCCACTTTTACACCACCACAAATTGGTTTGGATGAATGTCTCCAAAACTTTCTCAATAACAGGCCTTACTCTTTTAAAACAATAAACTGGCAAGAAGAAGCCCTTAAAGATAGGATTTTAAAGGAGCGAACCCCCTCCTGTGAATTGCCTCGTCTAAAACAAAAAATTAAATATCACTTATTCAAATCCCTACCTAGTGTAGGAAGGTTACTAACACGATGAAATTCTACTCAACATCAGAAAAAAACGCACTGATAGTCATCTCATTGCTTAAAGCTCATGGTATTCGCTATGTAATAGCATCTCCAGGCAATACAAACACTGCTTTCATAGGTAGTATACAGAAAGATCCGTTTTTCACTATTTACTCTTCTGTTGATGAACGTTCCGCTGCCTATATGGCCTGTGGTTTAGCAGCGGAGACTGGCGAGCCTGTCGTAATCAGTTGTACGGGGGCTACAGCCTCAAGAAACTATGCCCCTGGCATGACAGAAGCTTATTATCGTAAATTACCTGTGTTAGCAATCACGTCCACTCAACCAGTTAGTCGCATTGGCCACCATGTTGCGCAAGTAATTGACCGTAGTGTTATTTCAAATGATATTGCAAACTTAAGTGTGAATTTACCTGTTATTAAGGATGAAGAAGACTTCTGGGATTGTGAAATCAAGGTTAACCAAGCTATTCTAGAGCTAACACGACGTGGTGGTGGGCCAGTACACATTAATTTACCAACGACATATAGTTTACCGTTTACAGAAAAAGAAAGTATCCATTGTAGAGTAATTAATCGCTTTACGCTTAACAATGAACTTCCTGACCTTAACCAAAATAAACGTATCTCTGTTATTATTGGCTCACATAACACTTGGAGCGAAGAAGACACGATTGCATTAGAAAGCTTTTGTGACCGATATAATGCAGCTGTTTTCTGTGATCACACTAGTGGCTATAAAGGTAAAAATCGTGTGCCAATCTCCCTTGCCGCTGCACAAGAAATTCATTCAAAATCAGAACTTAAATCAGATATAACCCTACATATCGGCGAGGTAACTGGTGATTATCCTTTATTAGGAATGGCCGCAAATGAAGTATGGCGCATCAGCCCTGATGGCGAAATACGAGATACATTTCGCAAACTTCGTTACGTATTTGAAATGCCCGAAACACCATTCTTCCAATACTACACAGAAGAAACTTCCGAGCCATCAACAAACGAGTTTTTTGAGCAATGTACAAATTTTCTGAAAACAGTACAAAGTAAAATACCAGAAGTACCTTTTTCTAATGTTTGGCTAGCCTCTAAGTTAGCGTCAAAAATACCAGCAGGTTCAGCAATTCATTTTGGTATTTTAAATAGTTTAAGGACTTGGAATTTCTATGATCTTCCTGATACTGTCACTTCATTCTCGAATGTTGGGGGTTTTGGAATCGATGGTGGTGTATCATCCTTACTTGGGGCATCATTGGCAAACCCTGAAAAACTTTATTACGGTGTAATTGGTGATCTTGCATTCTTCTATGACCTTAATGCAATTGGTAACCGCCACACAGCAAAAAATTTACGAATTCTTCTCGTTAATAACGGTAAAGGAACAGAATTCCGACTTTATAACCACCACGCCTCACATTTCGGCATGGATGGTGATGAGTTTGTCGCGGCAGCTGGGCATTATGGAAATAAATCAAGCACTCTTATAAAGAATTATGCTGAGAACTTGGGTTTTGAATATTTTTCAGCAAATAATAAAGAAGAATTTGAGAATGTTTACCAGCGGTTCCTTGAACTTTCTATTACAGAAAAACCAATGATCTTTGAAGTATTTACTGACAGTGAAGATGAAAGTAAAGCACTGCAAATAATGCATAGATTGGAAGTTAGCACGGAAACGAAAGCAAAACAAACACTTAAAAAGGTTCTTGGGCCCAAAGGCATTGATGCCATGAAAAAAATAATAAAAAGGTAAGATATGAGAATTGGAATTTTAACTCAGCCATTACATAATAACTATGGCGGGCTATTACAAGCATATGCACTACAACATTTTTTAAAAACTTTAGGCCACTCTCCCATTACTGTCGATTTCTCATCTAAAAGAAAACCTAAACTTTGGGGAATTAAGAGAATTGCTATAAATTCAATAAAAAAATATATTTTAAAGCATGATATTAAATTTATCATGCCTATTAACAGCAAAAATACTGAAGAATTTATTACTGAGTATATTGATAAAACGGCAAAAATAGCAACTTTAGATGAACTATCCCTTCTTTCACAATACAACTTTGATGCTTATATAGTCGGAAGCGATCAAGTGTGGAGACCGAGCTATTCCCCAGGAATGTCCGCTTTCTTTCTTGAGTTTTTAGGGGGGGATACCTCAATTAAACGCATATCTTATGCGGCTTCTTTTGGCATTGATAACTGTGATGAATTTTCGCCAGAAGACCTTATCCGATATTCAGCTCTTCTAAAAAAATTTGATGCAGTCGGCGTCAGAGAAGATTCAGCTGTAAATTTATGTGATACTCACTTTGGCGCCCCTTCACAACAAGTTTTAGATCCAACTCTTCTACTGGATAAAGAAGATTACGATAATATTATTCAAAAAAAACCGTCTCCTCCAATCGTTGGGGACATAATGGTCTATGTTTTAGACCAATCAGATGTTAAAAATAAAATAATAACTACAGCTTCTGAAAAACTAGGTCTCATACCACATAATTTCTTAACGGATACATCTAATAATATTTATCCTTCTGTTTCTCAATGGTTAAGCGGATTCTCAAAATCTAAATTTGTTATAACTGACTCATTTCATGGTGTTGTATTTTCAATTATATTTAACAAACCTTTTATTGTTATTGGAAATGAGTCTCGAGGATTAACCCGATTCACCTCTTTATTAAAAACATTTAATTTAGAAAATAGACTCATATCATCACCAAATGAAGTAAATATAATAGATACACCGATAGATTTTTTTGAAGTCAATAAAATAAAAAAAGGAAAGAAAGCAGAATCTATAGATTTTATAATCCGTTCATTAGGTAATACCTAACTATGATAAAAGTATCTGTGATTGTACCTGTATATAATGCAGAAGAATATATTGAACGTTCATTGTTAAGTTTAATAAACCAAACACTAGATGATATTGAAATTATTATTATTGATGATGGCTCTACAGATAACTCATTATCTATGATAGAAAATACAATAAAGAAAAACCCCAAAGTTAATAAAAAAATAAACCTAGTTTCTCGTAATAATAAGGGAGTAGCAGCTACACGATCGGAAGGTGTTTTTATTGCTAAAGGTGAATATATTATTCATCTTGATAGCGATGATTGGGCTGACTATGATTGGCTAAGAATAATGTATGAAACTGCATGTAGTAATAATTCAGATATTGTAATATGTGACTACACTGAAGTATATAATAATAAGCAACTACATAAAACCCAAGAGTGTTATTCATCAAACATAAAAAATATAGACTCTTTACTTCGTGGTAAAATCAGTAATGCAAACTGGAATAAACTAATCAAGAAAGATTTTTTAGTAAAAAATAACATTAACTTTATTGAAAATATTAATATGGGAGAAGATTTTTTATTTTCATTAAAAGCTCTTTACTACACTAATAAAGTGACATACATTTCAAGACCTCTTTATTATTATAATAAAATGAACCAAAGCTCTCTAACACAAAATTACTCTTATAAAGCGTTACTTGATATCACTGAAGTGGTTAAAATTACTGAGTGTTTTTTAAAAGAAAAAAATCAACTATATGATGTTGAAAAAAGTTTAAACTTATTCAAATTAAACATTAGATTACTATATATTATTAGCGCTAGCAATGACCCAAGATATATTAAAAAGGCAATTTCTTTATACCCTGAAACTAATTACTTAATAAAAACAAAAGACAGTCCAAAAATTCTTAATATCATATTTTCTATTCATGAACTTAAATTAGGTTATATAAATAACTTAGTTTGCAAGTTATATTTATTCTACCGTGAACTTAAAAGCAAAGTTAATCGTTAATTTTTTATTAGTGATTAACTTTCAAATTCAGATTAATAAAATCACGTGTTTCAATCAAATTATAGGCTTCTAATGAAAATTAGTATTGTAGCAAATAATGATAGTAAAGGCGGGGCAGCTAGAGCCGCATTTAGATTATTACAGGCGATGCAAGAAAACCATACTGATATTAAGATGTATGTCAGAATGAAGCATTCTGATTATAGCTCAGTAATCGGTCCAAAGACTAACCTTAAAAGATTAGTCAATATGTTTAGAAACCCAGCAAATACTATATTCAACAAAATAAGTAAAAGAGAAAATCTGAATCTTCATTCCAATAATATTTTGCCTTCTAAGTTACATAAATTATTAAATAATAATGATTCAGATATTATTAATTTACACTGGGTAGGCTCCGAAACAATGTCAATACGTGATATCAGCGCTATCTCTAAACCTGTCGTATGGACTTTGCATGATATGTGGGCATTTTGTGGTGCTGAGCACGTTACTCACTACAATGAAGATGCACGCTGGCGAACGGGATATACAAAAAAAAATAGAAACCCCAGCGATCGAGGTTTTGACTTAGACCGATATGTATGGGAAAAGAAATTAAAACTTTGGAAAACACCGATGCATATTGTAACGCCAAGTGAGTGGCTAGCCAATTGTGCAAAAGAAAGCTATCTATTTCAAGATTGGCCGATATCTGTAATTCCAAACCCTATAGACACTAATGTCTATAAACCGCTAAATAAATCCTACTGCCGCAATATTTTAAATTTACCTGAAGATAAAAAAATCATTCTTTTTGGTGCGATCGGCGGGGCAAAAAATCCGAATAAAGGCTTTGATTTATTAGAGAGCACCTTAAAACATCTGCATGCAGATAAAGATATAGACCCTAAAAAAGTAGTATGTGTTATTTTTGGACAAAGTAGACCTGCAAATTTTGACTTAATTCCTTTTGAAACAATTTGGCTCGGTCATATTTATGACGATATCAGTTTATCCTTAATTTATAATTCCGCAGATATTATGGTTGTACCATCACGCATTGAAAACTTTCCTCAATCAGCAACAGAAGCCCAGGCTTGTGGTGTGCCTGTGGCAGGCTTTGATACATCGGGGGTATCTAATGCAATTATTCACAATGAAACTGGCTATCTAGCTGAACCATTTAATACAGTAAGCCTCAGTGAAGGGATAAAAAGCATCTTATTAGATAGTGATTTACTAGTCAAACTAGGAAGTAAATCCGAACAAAGAGCATCTATGCAATGGAACTATCATTCCGTTTCAAGTCAATATAATGACTTATTTAATGAGATAATGTCCAAATGAAGTATAATTCTATTAAAATAGAAAATACAAATATTGTTTGTTTTTTGTTGTTTTTAATAATTTTCATTTTCCCATCCCCTATAATAAATCACTTCCTTTTTCCGGGTTCATATTTATCAATTTTAGCTGCTACTATATGTGTAATTTTATTAGCAAGATCAAATTACCATATTGGTTTTTTTACTACAATAATAAGCTTAGCTTTACTAATTTATTGTATATTCTTAGCTGTTATTATTCAAAATACCATTGTAATATCCTTAATGCTCGGATTACCTCTAACTCTGATAATTTACTCATTATTAGGTGATAAAATAAATCATATTCTAAATGGATTAATTGATGCTGCAACAATATTTTTCACTCTTGGGACAATATGTATTATTTTATCTCTGATATATGCTTATTTCGGAGGTAAAGAATTATTTATTATTGAAAATCCTGATGGTCGATTTGCAAGTTTCTATTTATCTTCACTATCAAATAGCAAACTAGGTGATATAATAAGGCCTTCTTTTATATATGATGAACCTGGTGCCTATTCTTTTTACTTATCATTTATTGCTTTATCTAGAGTTTACTTAAATAAAAACAAATGGGTAACATTAATATTATTGTATGGTTCATTAGTTACATTTAGCTTAACTCACTTAATAATTTGCATTTTATTCACAATTAAACTATTAAACAAAAAACAGTTACTAGTTCTATTAGGCCCTCTTATATTCATTTTTGTTTCATTACTAGCTAGCTTTCAGGATGAACTTGGTTTTTTCATTAATAGACTTAATACGGATTCTGTGCATGAAAACAATAGAACAGTACAACTAGAAAACTTCAAGAGATCCATTGATAGAAATGAAAACATACTATTATATGGAAACTTAGACTGCTTAAATAGGGTTAATAGCCGATGTATAGAAGATGGCGATATAAGTTCATCTCCAGCTACGCCAATATATAGATTAGGAGCACTTGGGCTAATAATACAGCTATCTTTTTTCATGTTCTCAATATGGAATTTCAGACAAAAAAATTGTCTTTTTATTGCTATTATACTAAATTTATTATTATTACAAAGACCTTTTTATACATCTATCTATTACTCTTTTAGTATATTTATACTTATATATTGCTTATTTAATAGTAAGTTAAACTTAACTTCAAAAAATAAAAACCCAGAAAAAAATGAATAAAATAACATACTCTATTATAACTATAAATTATAATAATCATGATGGATTAATTAAAACAACTCAATCAGTTATACCATTACTAAATTCTGGTATAGAGTGGATCATTATTGATGGACTATCATCTGATAACTCTCCTGACTTTATTAGAAACTGCTCATTTGCTAACAAGTATTTGATAGAAAAAGATAATGGAATTTATGATGCAATGAATAAAGGAATTGATATTGCATCAGGTGACTTTATTATTTTCATGAATTCTGGAGATGAATTTCACCCACATTTTTCTTTTGAAAAAATAGATAGTATTTTAGAAAATAAAGATATATCTCAATGTATTATCTACGGTAATACATTGAGAAAACTAAACCATTTATTTTACCTTGATGAAGTTAATGACTCATATGACTCATGGTGGGAAAAAGTGATTCCATGTCATCAGTCTATAATTATTCCTCGTAATTATATGGTACAGAATAAATTTGACATAAATTACAAAATATTCGCGGATCGAATAAATGTGCAATCAGCTTTTTATTCACTCAAAACACACATCAACATAAATGAAACCATCAGTATTTATGAAGTAGGTGGAGTATCGAGTATTGGGGCAAAGACATTCTCTAAACTAAGAGTTTTTATTAATGAGTTCATTGATGTTAACTCTAGAAACCTCAATACTCTATCCAAGGTAAAATTAAAAACAAAACTTTATTTTAAATATACAATCATTAGGTTAATTGGTTATAGATTGTACTACGGATTAGTTTACGCTATAAAGTCAGCAAAAAAGAAATAAAATGAATAAAAAATATAATTTTGCATTTGAGGTCTCAGACAACATTGCTCAACATGGACATATGCTACCTCTATTACGTGAATGTTGTAACGACCCTTCTATTTCAGTCACTCTTTACACAAATAAAGAAGAAAACATTTTGTTTTTAAAAAAACAATACTTAGAGCATTATCAATGTGAGCAAATTGATAATGTCAGTATTCATATTTTCAAAGACAACAAACTCAATAGAATAAAAAGAACAACTTTATCTTTAATTAATTCATTACATATTCATAAAATAACACCTATTATTAGAAAACTTTTTCTAAAAGTAAAATCGGCTAAGACCACTGAAGATTACTCTTTATTCTATAAAAAAAACTCCAGTTTTTTTCTTTCTCAAGATATCGTATTAACAACTGAACTAAAAGGTAGTTCATGGCTATTAAATTCACCTGTAAAACTAGTTTGGTTACTTCATGGAATAATATCTAATGATAATCCATACTTTAAAAACTGGCTGTGCGACATTGTTGTGTCACCACAAGTAAACTTAGAATAAAAACTGAAAGAAAGAACAACAGTAGCCCCAAATACTATATTTTACAAAAATGCATACCTTAAAAAAGAAATTATTAATGATTATAAAAATACAAAAAAATTGTTTAATAATGATAATCCTGTAGTCGTTTACAATCCTCATTGGGATAATGGTTTAAACCAGTCATCATGGTTTAATTATGGATTAGACATTCTTGAATTTTTTAAAAAAAACAGCCAATTCAATTTAATTTTTGCCCCTCATTTACTATTAGATAAATTTTATAAAATTAAGGTACCTCAAGATTATATAAATGCCCCCAATATCATTATTGATTTAAACTCACCTAATTTAACTAATGGCGCATATATTGGTCATGCAGATTTTTATCTTGGCGATGTTAGCAGTCAATTTTTTGAATTCGCATTGTGTAATAGAGCAATAAAACCAATTTTTATTAATTGTTCTAAAATGGATTGGGAAAAAAAACCTATTTACTCATACTGGGGCACAGGCTCCGTTATCAATGATATTGATAAATTGTGCTCTGCAATAGAGAACGCCACGCCCAAAGATGATGGTTTTATTGAATTTTTCCATCATATTCCAGATAACCAATCTAAGATTTTATTAGATTTTTTAAAAAGTAGTTTATAATTATTTATAGGAATTATATTGTGAAAACAGCTTTAATTACAGGTATAACAGGCCAAGACGGCTCTTATCTCGCAGAATTTCTTTTAGAAAAAGGCTATGAAGTTCACGGTTTAATTCGTAGGGCCTCCTCTTTTAATACGGAAAGAATTGACGCTGTCGTTAATAATAGTGATAAAATTAAATTACACTATGGTGATTTAACTGATACCTCAAACTTAATCCGTTTAGTAAAGGAAATCCAACCAGATGAGATTTATAATTTAGGCGCCATGTCACATGTGGCTGTATCTTTTGAATCTCCTGAATATACCGCTGATGTTGATGCTATCGGAACATTACGTTTATTAGAAGCTATTCGTATTAACGGTCTAGAAAAGAAAACTCGTTTTTATCAAGCATCCACATCGGAACTTTATGGTGAAGTTCAAGAAATTCCACAAAAAGAAACCACACCTTTCCACCCTCGTTCACCGTACGCTGTGGCGAAAATGTACGCTTATTGGATTACTGTGAACTACCGTGAGTCATACGGAATGTATGCTTGTAATGGTACCTTATTTAATCATGAGTCCCCGCGTCGTGGTGAAACGTTCGTTACACGTAAAATCACGCGTACTATTGCCAATATTTCACAAGGCTTAGAGCAGTGTCTATATTTAGGTAATATGGATGCTTTACGTGATTGGGGGCATGCAAAAGATTACGTTCGTATGCAATGGATGATGTTACAACAAGATCACGCTGATGATTTCGTTATTGCTACAGGCAAACAAATTTCCGTACGTGAATTTGTACGTATGTCTGCTAAAGAGGCAGGAATTGAGCTCTCATTTAGCGGAGCTGGTGTAGAGGAAATTGCAACCGTTACTAGCGTAAATAATACACTGGCACCAAATGTAAATGTCGGTGATATCATAGTTCGTGTTAGTCCAAAATTCTTCCGCCCAGCAGAAGTTGAAACCCTTCTAGGTGATCCTTCTAAAGCAAAAGAAAAATTAGGTTGGGTACCGGAAATCACTGTGGAAGAAATGTGCTCAGAAATGGTTGCATCTGATATAGAAAAAGCAAAACAACATGCTTTACTTAAAGCAAATGGATTTGATGTTGCTATTTCTTTAGAGAATTAAGGATCACTCCGTGAAAAAAAGAGTTTTTGTTGCTGGCCATAATGGCATGGTTGGCTCAGCAATAATTAGACAATTACAAAATCGTAACGACATTGAATTAATAACAAAATCGCGCCACGAGTTGGATCTCACAAGCCAAATGGCTGTTGATAGTTTCTTCGAACAAAGCAAAATTGACGAAGTCTATTTAGCAGCTGCCAAAGTTGGTGGCATCCACGCAAATAATACCTATCCAGCAGATTTCATTTATGAAAATTTAATAATGGAATGCAACATTATCCATTCTGCTCATAAACATAATGTTCAACATTTACTGTTTTTAGGTTCATCTTGTATTTATCCAAAGTTAGCAGCACAACCAATGTCTGAAGATGCACTATTAACGGGTATTCTTGAATCAACCAATGAACCTTATGCAATTGCAAAAATTGCTGGTATCAAACTTTGTGAATCATATAACCGACAATACGGGCGTGATTATCGTAGCGTTATGCCAACAAACCTATATGGTGAAAACGATAATTTCCACCCAGAGAACTCACATGTTATTCCTGCGTTAATGCGCCGCTTCCATGAAGCTAAATTGAATAATGACGAAGAAGTCGTTGTTTGGGGTACAGGAACACCTATGCGAGAGTTTCTTTATGTCGATGACATGGCTGCGGCCTCTGTCTATGTTATGGAGTTAAATACAGAAACATACCAAGCAAACACCCAACCAATGTTATCCCATATTAATGTAGGCACAGGTGTCGACTGCACAATTCGTGAAATGGCTGAAACCATGGCTAAAGTTGTTGGCTTTAAGGGAAGAGTGACATTTGATAGCACTAAACCTGATGGAACCCCAAGAAAATTAATGGATGTATCTCGTTTAAAAAATCTAGGCTGGACATACTCAGTCGAGCTTGGAAATGGGTTGAGTAAAACTTATCAGTGGTTCCTGCAAAATCAACATAATTTTCGTAAATAACGGACCAAATAAATATGGCGCAGCGATTAGCATTAGATACATTTAAAACTATCGTTGCATCTACCCCTTTAGTTTCTATTGATCTGGTCATTTGTAATTCAAAAAACCAAGCATTGTTAGGGCTACGAAACAATCGTCCCGCTCAAGGTTATTGGTTTGTGCCAGGTGGGCGTATTTGCAAGGATGAAACATTTGATATTGCGTTTCAGCGTTTAACGTTTGGTGAACTTGGTATCGACTATAATATCAATAACGCAAAGTTTATTGGCCATTACCAACATCTTTATCAGGATAATTTTTCTGATGATAATTTCTCAACCCATTATATCGTTTTAGGATATTTAATAAAAGAAGATCTTGACCTAAATAAATTACCTTTGGAACAACATAGAAATTATCGATGGTGGAATATCGATGAGCTTCTTAATTCCTTCGAGGTCCACGATAACACAAAAGCCTATTTTATCAATAATCATCTAAATCTACGGTAAATTATCATGTTATTGCCTGTTATTATGGCGGGAGGCTCAGGTAGCCGTTTATGGCCACTTTCTCGTAGTCTATACCCAAAGCAGTTTATCAGCCTAACTAGCAAAAAAACAATGTTGCAAGAAACTGCGGCGCGGCTGAAAACATTACAACATCAGCCTCCAGTATTTATCTGTAATGAAGAACATCGTTTTATTGTTGCTGAGCAATTACGACAAGAAAATGTAAAACACAGTGGCATCATCTTAGAACCTATAGGCCGTAATACAGCTCCTGCCATAGCACTAGCAGCTATTAGGGCAATACAAAATGGAAACGACCCTTTATTATTGGTTTTAGCTGCAGATCATGTCATACAAAACCAAACAGAATTTACTCATTCTATTGAAAAAGCCATTGAGGCAGCTGAAAAAGGTGCTTTAATTACTTTTGGTATCGTTCCAATAGCACCTGAAACTGGGTATGGTTATATTAAAAAAGGCCCCCCAGTTGGTAGTGCAACTTATCACGTCGAACGCTTCGTTGAAAAACCAAATTTAGCGACCGCTGAAAGCTACCTTTCAAGCGGTGAATATCTATGGAATAGCGGTATGTTTCTCTTTAAAGCATCCTGCTATCTGAATGAATTAAAAAAACACTGCCCAGAAATTTTAAATATATGCGAGCAAGCAATCAATAATTCACAAATTGATTTAGATTTTATTCGTATACAGCCTAATATTTTTAATTCATGCCCTGATAATTCAATAGATTATGCTGTCATGGAAAAAGCAGACAACGTCCAAGTCGTTCCAATGGATGTAGGCTGGAGTGATGTTGGTTCCTTCAGCTCACTTTGGGAGGTTTCCCCTAAAGATGTTCAATCTAATGTAATTATTGGTGATGTTCTAACTGAAAGTACAACAAATAGCTATATTTATTCTCAAAATAAACTCGTATCTACTGTAGGTATTGATAATTTAGTCATAATTGAAACTAAAGATGCCGTGCTAGTTGCCAATAAAAACAATGTTCAAGATGTAAAAAGTATTGTTACTCAGTTGAAAAATGCTGGTCGCTCCGAATGTGAGCAGCATCGAGAAGCCTACCGTCCATGGGGAACTCACGACGATATTGCTGAGGGACAACGCTTTCATGTTAAACACCTAAAAGTAAAACCGGGTGAAAAGACAGCACTACAAATGCATTATCATCGCGCTGAGCACTGGGTTGTTGTACAAGGTACTGCACAAGTCACTAATGGTGATAAAATATTCATACTGAGTGAAAATGAATCAACTTATATTCCTATTGGCTCACCGCACCGAATAGAAAACCCCGGTAAAATTGACTTGCATTTAATCGAGGTTCGCTCTGGTAATTATCTACATGAAGATGACATTATTAGATTAGAAGAATATGGAAAAAGTTGTTAATCAACTTAATTAGATGGCTCTATATTATGATGAATTGTTCTAACACAATAAAAACCTCTGGTATACAATTTGGTACTAGTGGCGCACGTGGTTTAGTCTCTCAATTTACTGAGGAGTCCTGTGCTGCATTTACCCATGCATTTATTAATAGCATCAAAAGCAAATTTAGTTTTGGCCAAATAGCCATCGCCATAGATAATCGCCCAAGTAGTGAATTTATTGCGATTGCTTGTATAGAGGCAATAAAGCAACAAGGAATAGAGCCTCTATATTACGGGGTAATTCCAACACCTGCCCTTGCATATACTGCTATGAAAAATAATATTCCATGCATCATGGTAACGGGCAGTCATATTCCTTTTGATAGAAATGGCCTCAAATTTTATCGTCCTGATGGTGAAATCACTAAAGTTGATGAAGTCGCTATTTTAAATAACAACTCTCAATTTGAAATTCCTAATGTAACCTTACAGCACTTATCAATAGGTACCTTAGCAACTGAAGAATATCTAACCCGTTACTTATCTATTTTTAATGAGAATTTATTAACTGGTAAGCGAATTGGTATTTATGAGCATTCTAGTGCAGGACGTGATATATACCCGACTCTATTTAAAAAACTCGGTGCTGAAGTTATTTCTCTAGAGCGTAGTGATCAATTTGTCCCTATTGATACTGAGGCTGTATCCGAAGGAGATAAAGTAAAAGCAAAAAACTGGGCAAAATTGTACAATCTTGATGCTATTTTTTCTACTGATGGGGATGGAGATCGCCCACTTGTTGCTGATGAAAATGGTGAATGGTTACGAGGGGATATATTGGGTTTGTTATGTGCATTAGAGATGAACATAGAAGCACTAGCAGTCCCTGTTAGTTGCAATACGATCATTGCATCTCATAAATCTTTTAAGTGTGTAAAACAAACTAAAATTGGCTCACCTTATGTCATTGAAGCATTTACTGATTTAACTAAAGACTATAAGAACATCGCAGGGTTTGAAGCTAACGGTGGTTTTCTTTTAGGATCTGATATTGAAATAAATGGCAAACAATTGTCCGCACTACCAACTCGAGATGCCGTTTTACCCTTCTTAATGTTGTTATCAGCCGCCAAAAAAAAAGGCATCGCTCAATTAGTTAATTCATTGCCACAACGCGTAACCTATAGTGATAGAATACAAAATTTCGCAACGGAAAAAAGTAAAGCTATCATAGGAAAAGCGAAAGAAAACCCAACGTATTTATTGCAACATTTAGGTTTTGGTAATGACTCATTGTTGGACCTAAATACAATTGATGGACTCAGAATGACATTGTCAAATGGCAATATTATTCATCTAAGACCGTCAGGTAATGCTCCTGAATTAAGGTGTTATGCCGAAGCTGATGATCACCAAACCGCGCATTCCATCGTGCAGAAATCATTAAAGAACATTAAAACTTTCTCTGAAATTTAATCTATTGGTTCACTTACGCTAATTTATTTAGCACTTCTCATTGCGATAAATTATCTTATAATAATCGCGATTTTTGCCAAATTTCGGCCATCAATATAAACTACTTTCATTTGTAGTAATTATGTATAAGTGGGAATAATGATACCCATCATCACTTATATCTTATCTAATCATTTTTTATCATAGGATGGTACCGTGTTTAGGAAGCCTTTCCCACTTACACTATTAACAATCAGCATATTACTTACAGGCTGCACCATCACCCCCGGTGCCTATATGTCAACCTCAGGCAAAAATGTGGTTGATACCGGTGACCGTGATATTACTAAATTGGTGGATATCTACCCCATTTCACCAAAACTCTTGGACGATATGTACACCGCTCCGATTATTGCTAAACCAAATTCTCAGTTAGAAAAACAGCTCACTAACTATGAGTACCGTGTAGGTGCAGGTGATGTATTAACCATTACGGTATGGGACCACCCTGAACTGACCATCCCTGCTGGTTCTTATCGTAGTGCACAAGACTCGGGTAACTGGGTACATTCAGATGGCACCATCTACTACCCGTATATTGGTAAAGTCAAGGTCATAGGTAAAACGGTAACAGAAATCCGTACCCTGATCAGCAACCGCTTAGCCACCTATATTGAATCCCCACAAGTGGATGTCAGCATTGCCGCCTTCCGCTCGCAGAAAATGTATGTATCAGGTGAAGTGGCAAAACCGGGTACTTTGCCAATTACTAACGTGCCGCTAACTATTTTAGAAGCCTTTAATAATGCGGGCGGTTTAACCGAAAAAGCCGATTGGGATAATGTAGTTTTAACACGTAATGGCAAGGAAATTAAAATTTCACTGCAATCCCTTGTGCAATATGGGGATTTAACCCAAAACCATTTAATGTTATCAGGTGATGTACTGTATGTGCCGCGTAATGATAACCAGAAAGTGTTTGTGATGGGTGAAGTCGGCCAACCAACTACCCTTACCATCGACCGTGCAGGCATGAGCATCACCGAGGCACTTAGCAAGGCAAATGGAATTAAGCAAGAAACAGCCCAAGCTACAGGTGTATTTGTTATTCGCCCAATTAAGAGCCAGCCAGCAGAAGATAAAGAACTCGAAGCACTATTACCGAAAAAAATGGCCGCGGTATATCAGTTAGACCTATCAGATGCGACATCGCTTGTAATGGGTACTGAATTTAAACTACAGCCTTATGACTTAGTGTATGTTACCGCTGCTCCTGTAGTACGTTGGAACCGCTTGATTACCCAACTGTTACCAACTATCGCAACTTATAATCAGTTAACCGAAGGTACCAAGCGTATTCACGACTGGTAATCGATATGTTTAATAATATTCTCGTTGTTTGTATGGGAAATATCTGCCGCTCTCCTACGGGGGAGCGTTTATTACAACAGTATTTTCCCGAAAAAACCGTCCATTCCGCGGGCATTATTGCTAAAAATGATAGACCCGCGTATGACAGTGCCATCCGCATTGCACAGCAACATAGCCTTTCTTTGGAAAACCATCAGTCCCGTCGTTTAACTAGCGAATTATGTAAAAAAACCGACTTAATCCTAGTGATGGAAAATGACCATATTGCTAAAATCCACCAATTGTTTCCTGAAACCCGTGGCAAAGTGATGTTGTTTGGCCAGTGGATTAATAAAACCGAGATCCCTGACCCCCATAAACGCAGTGATGAAATGTTTGAACATGTTTATCAGTTAATGGAAAAAGCCGCGATTGCTTGGCAAGGAAAAATTTAATTTTATTTATTGGATGACTAAACATTTAACCTATTATGAACACAACAAAAAATAGCTCCCCTGCCTCAGATGAAATCGATCTGCTCGCTCTGTTTAAAGTTTTGAAATCCAATACCATTAAAATTGGGTTTTTTACTGTTATTTTTGCAGCCATTGCCATAGCCTATAGCCTACTCGCAACACCAATTTACCAAGCTAATGCTACATTACAATACGATAAATTAGGTCAGGTATCATTACTTGACCAAATGAGCGATGTAATGCCATTTGGAAATAGCAATAACCAAGTGGATTCAGAGATTGAAGTGATTAAATCCCGCATGGTGTTGGGTAAAACGGTTGCAGACTTGAACTTAGATACGCAAGCCGCTCCTGAGGGCTTCCTCAATAAGTTGCTGGGTAAAGTTGCGCCTATTGATATTGCCCTATTTCAGCTACCTGAAAGCCTGATTGGTCAGCCATTTACATTAACCTATTTGGGGGATGGCCAATACTCCTTAAATATTGATGGACAAGTATTGCAAGGCAAAGTGGGGGAAGTGCTACAACAAGGTGAGATTAGCTTATTGATCTCAAGCTTTACTGCAGAAACTGGCGAGGAATTTACTTTAGTTAAAAATGCCCGCTACTCGACGATTGAAGACTTACGTAATACCTTAACCATTGCTGAAGTGGGCAAAGGGACAGGGATTATCAGCTTAGCGATTAAAGGGGCAGATAAAACCGAAAATGTTAAAATCCTCAATAGTGTTATCCAAAACTATGTCGACCAGAACACTGAACGTAAAAAAGAAGTCACTAATAACACCTTAGTGTTCTTAGAAGGCTACTTACCGACCATTAAAAAGAAATTAGATAACTACGAAAACCAACTTAATACGTTTCGCAAAAAGAATGAGTCTATTGACCTCTCCTTAGAGGCTAAATCTGCCCTTGATAGCGCATTACAAGTGGAAGAAAAACTCAATGAGCTGACATTTAAAGAAGTGGAAATCCAGCAACTGTATACCCGTAACCACCCGGCTTATCAGTCATTACTCGATAAACGCCAACAACTGTTACGGGAAAAAGAAAAGATCAGCAAAAATATTCAAAAATTGCCGAATACCCAACAAGAAATAGTGCGTTTAACCCGTGATGTTGAGTCTGAGCAAGCTATTTACACTCAGTTGGTGGCTAAACAACAAGAACTCAGCGTATTAAACTCCGGTATCACTGCGGATGTGCGTATTATCGACTCCGCTGAATCACAACCAAAACCTATAGCTCCGAAAAAATCACTAATTGTTGCCCTAGCCACTATCCTTGGCTTTATTATCGGTTGTGCGTATGTGATAGCCCGCGAGTTCTTTAATAATAAGATTAAAAGTACTGAAGATATCGATGCGCTCGGGATTAATGTCTATGCCACTATCCCTTTCTCTACCCATGAGAAAAAACTGATTGAAGCAGGCAATAAAAGCCCATTGGCAATAGAAAACCCAGCGGATACTGCAGTAGAAGCAATTCGTTCCTTACGCACCAGTGTGTATTTTTCGGTGATGAACCAAGGTAACAACCTAGTTATGGTCACCAGTGCCTCACCCGGTGTCGGGAAAAGTTTTGTTACCTCCAATATGGCGGTGGTACTGGCTAACGCAGGTAAGAAAGTGTTATTAATCGATACCGACTTACGCAAAGGCCGTTTGCACAAAGCTTTCGGGTTAAATAATAAAGCTGGGTTATCTGAGTATTTATCTCAGTCTAACCTAGAGTCACCCACCATTCACTCTAATGTAATTGAAAATTTAGATGTGATTTGCCGTGGTAAAAATGTCACTCACTCCTCTGAGTTACTAATGAGCGAGCGCTTTAAACAGTTGCTTGATAAAGTCAAAAACCAATACGATATTGTGGTGATCGATACCGCCCCAATCTTGGCGATTACGGACTCAGCCATTATTGGTAAATATGTTGGCACCTCGTTATTGATTGCTTTCTATGGTGTGAATACCGTGAAAGATGTGGATTTATCACTGAAACGCTTTAAGCAAAATGATATAGAAATCACCGGTGTGATACTCAACGGTATTGATGCAAGGTCTGACGACTATAACTACCACTACGAATATTAATTAACATCCAGGGATAACAAAATGCAGAGACAACAAGTTTTAGTCACTGGTGGTCTTGGCTATATTGGTAGCCATACCTGTGTACAAATGATCCAGCAGGGAATGCAGCCGATTATTTTAGATAATTTGCATAATGCTAACCTTGAAGTGCTAAATCGCATTGAAGCTATCACAGGTGTTAAGCCGGTCTTTTACCAAGGTGATATGCGCGATAGCCAAGTATTAGATACCATTTTTGCCAATCATCAAATTCACTCAGTGATCCACTTTGCTGGGTTAAAAGCGGTTGGTGAGTCAGTACAGAAACCGATTGAATACTATGATGTTAACGTCAATGGCACATTGGTATTAGTGGAAAGCATGAAAAAAGCCGGTGTTAAAAGCCTGATTTTTAGTTCATCTGCAACCGTATATGGTGACCCTGAAGAAGTGCCATTAACAGAAAATTCCAAAGTCGGTGGCACCACCAACCCATATGGAACCAGTAAGTATATGGTTGAGCGTATCCTTTCGGATTTATATACTGCGGAAGATGATTGGTCACTGACACTACTGCGCTACTTTAACCCAGTAGGCGCACACCCATCAGGAACAATGGGTGAAGACCCGCAAGGCATTCCAAATAACTTAGCACCGTTTGTTTCCCAAGTCGCTGTAGGTCGCCGCCCACAAGTCATGGTATTTGGTAATGATTACCCAACACCAGATGGTACTGGTGTGCGTGACTATATTCATGTAATGGATTTGGCTGATGGCCATATTGCTGCACTGAATAAAGTTAGCCAGCAAGCAGGCTTACATGTCTACAATCTTGGTACAGGAACTGGCACAAGTGTGCTGGAGATTATTACTGCTTTTGAAAAAGCGGCTGGTAAACCCATTAAATATGAGATTGTAGCAAGGCGCCCCGGTGATATTGCGGAATGTTGGTCTAGCCCAGAAAAAGCATTCAAAGATTTAGGCTGGAAAGCACAATATTCTATTCAAGATATGGTGAATGATAGCTGGCGTTGGCAATCTATGAACCCTAACGGTTATAACTGCTAACCTCAACGAGTTAATTCAGAAACGAGCCTTTATGGCTCGTTTTTTGTTTTTAGAGTGCAAATAATTTTTAGCCCGCAAATAAAAGTTCCACATGAAAACAAACCCATTTGCGCGTAAACTCTACCCATCATTTATTTCATCATTACAAATATCAGCCTAACGTTATGCCACACATCGTCTTATTCGAACCAGAAATACCACCAAATACCGGCAATATCATTCGCCTTTGCGCTAATACTGGCTTTGATTTACACCTTATTCACCCATTAGGCTTTACTTGGGATGATAAGCGCCTACGCCGTGCAGGGTTGGATTACAGCGAGTTTGCTGATATCAAACATCACCATGATTATTACGCATTCTTAAAAAGTGAGGGGCTAAACCCCGATAATAACCAGTCAGAAAGTGGTGCTCGCGTCTTCGCCTTAACCACCAAAGGTAAACCCAGCCACAGTAATGTCAGTTACCAACAAAATGACTATTTGATGTTTGGCCCGGAAACACGCGGGTTGCCACCCTATGTTCTCGATAACATGCCAATGGAGCAAAAAATTCGTATTCCAATGCTAGCCGATAGCCGCAGTATGAATTTATCCAACTCCGTGGCGGTTGTGGTGTTTGAAGCATGGAGACAGCTGGGGTATGCAGGGGCGTTGCTAAAAGACTAGGCTCCCCTAGCCATACTTCAAGCAGTATGGGTGTTGGCTTGACACCAATACCCAAGCAATGTGCAGCTCGAATTATTTGGAGGGGTAGGTGACTTTTCTGAACATAAGCGAGATATTTTAATAAAAGAGCCTTTTACTAAACAAACTGAGCAATCCACGAATACCCCATTGGGTCGTATCAATGAAACCACTTATTTATTACGTTCACCCGCTAATGCCGAACATTTAAATAAATCGATTACTCAGTTTAAAAAGGGAAATGTGTTTAAAAAACACACTATTGAAAAATAACAACGATAGTGAGCAACTCACTACCTATTACGCCTTCCCGCAACTCAAATCCCATCACCATCTTCAAAACCATAAATACTGCCGTTAAAGTTTTGGTCCATTTCTAAGGACGGCATTTCGCTACTTGGCTTACCAACAACCTTCGCAGGGACCCCTGCAACGGTAGTATGTGGCGGAACAGGATGAAGAACAACCGAACCCGCACCAATTTTTGCACCGCGACCAATTTCAATATTACCTAAAATTTTTGCCCCCGCGCCAATCATCACCCCTTCTCTGACTTTAGGATGACGGTCGCCACAGGTTTTCCCAGTACCACCGAGGGTAACCGATTGCAAGATAGATACATCGTTTTCCACAATAGCCGTTTCACCAATTACAATGCCTGTTGCGTGGTCAAGCATAATACCGCAACCAATACGAGCTGCGGGGTGAATATCGACACCAAATGAAACAGAAATTTGATTTTGCAGGTAAACCGCCAGCGCTTGGCGGCCTTCTTTCCACAACCAATTCCCGATGCGATAGGCTTGCAAGGCGTGGAAGCCTTTCAGGTACAATAATGGAGTGGAATATTTATCAACGGCAGGGTCACGTAGGCGAACCGCAGCTAAGTCCATTGCTGCGGAGAAAATCATGCCTTCGTCATTGCGATATGCTTCTTCAACGATTTCGCGGACTTCAAGAGCAGGCATGATAGGTGAACTGAGTTTATTCGCTAACATATAGCTAAGTGCGCTACCCAAGTTATCATGCTTTAATAATGTCGCGTTAAAAAAACTAGCTAGGAGTGGTTCGCAGTCAGCAAGCGACTTCGCTTCTTCTTTAATGAAGCCCCAAATTCTATCCAATTCTTCACGCGACATAATCACTCACCTATCTATTTTTATAATTACCCTATTATGTAACTTCTTAATGCGGTTAATTTTTATTAATCATGCAGTTTTGGCATATCAGCAATTTCATCTTTGGTCGCTCGCCCCAGTAATGCTTGCGCCGCCTCTAGTACATTTTTATGGCAATAGAGGATTTGATAGATTTGCTCTGTAATTGGCATTTCCACCCCAGCACGTTCAGCAAGAGCACGGACTTCTTTGGTATTCCGATAACCTTCAACCACTTGGCCAATCTCTTTTTCTGCCTGTTCAACCGTTATGCCATCGCCTAACATCATACCAAAACGGCGGTTACGAGACTGGTTATCAGTACAAGTTAACACTAAATCGCCAAGCCCTGCCATCCCCATAAAGGTTGAAGGGTCAGCACCGAGTGCTGCACCTAAGCGGCTCATTTCAGCAAGGCCGCGGGTGATCAAAGCAGTCCGTGCATTGGCACCAAAGCCCATGCCATCCGAAATACCCGCCCCGATAGCAATCACATTTTTGACTGCGCCACCAAGTTGCACCCCAACCATATCTGGGTTTTTATAAACCCGAAAGCTTTTACCACAATGGAAAAGTTGTTGTAGGTCATCACCAAATTGGCTATCACTTGCCGCCACCGATATTGCTGTTGGCAAGCCTGCTGCTAGCTCTTTTGCAAAGGTAGGCCCAGACAAAACTGCTAGAGGAATTTCATTGCCTAATACCTCACGTGCCACATCTTGTAACAAACGACCGGTATCCCTCTCTAAGCCTTTCGTCGCCCAAATAATGCGCGAATCTGCTCGTAAATAAGGTTGGATTTGTTTTAGTACATCACCAAAAACATGGCTAGGGACGACTATCAAGATATTCGAGCTCGCCTCAACGGCACGTTTTAAGTCCGTTTCGAGAGATAAACTATCAGGGAAAGAAACGCCAGGCAAAAAAGCCTGATTACTACGATCTTGTTCTAATTGACGAATGTGTTTTGGGTCATGACCCCATAACACGACCTGATGTGCATTACGCGCCAACGTAATGGCTAAAGCGGTGCCGTACGAGCCGGCACCGATCACTGTCATTGAAGCAGTATCCATTAAGCGTCCTGTTGAGCTTCTGAGTTCTGCGCTTGTTCACCTTGTTGCTGCTGTAAGTAGTTCATGAACAGTGCATCAAAGTTAACTGGCGCTAAGTTCAATTGTGGGAATGTACCACGACCCACTAAGCTAGTAATCGCTTCACGTGCATATGGGAACAGGATATTCGGGCAGTATGCACCTAAGCAATGCGCCATTTGAGTCCCATCAATACCTTCGATAGAGAAAACGCCTGCTTGTTGAACTTCACACAGGAATGCGGTTTCTTCGCCTAACGTTGCCGTGGTCGTGACACGTAAAACAACTTCATAAACGCCTTCTGACAGCTGATTTGAAGATGTATCTAAATCCAATTTAATTTCTGGCTGCCACTCTTGTTGAAAAATATGAGGCGCGTTAGGTGCTTCAAATGAAACGTCTTTTGCATAAATACGTTGAATTTGAAATACCATTTCTGAGTTGTTTTGTTCTGACATAGTTTAGTACCTTTTAACTTCCATATGAGTTTTCCCTGTTATTCTTCGAGTTACAGGGGTGTTCGCTGCATTGCGCTACCCAAGTCACATACTGATGTAGGCTCCTTGGATACCTTCATTTGCTGCCTGCCTGTAGCCCAAATAACCCAAGGAAAGCCTTGTTTCTTAAGCCACAGAAGGTGTTCGCTGCATCGCGCTACCCAAGTCACATACTGATGTAGGCTCCTTGGATACCTTCACTTGCGCCTAGCTGTAACCCAAATAATTTCATTTTGAGTTACAGAAGACTCTCTGCATTGCACTACCCAAGTTACATATTAATACATGCAACTCAAGATTAACTATTATATATGGTAACTACTTCTTACCACGAGCTAATGGAAGGTTTTCACCTGCCCAGCCAGCAATCCCTTCTTTTAGGACAAAAACTTTTTCAAAACCGTATTGCGCAAGTTGCTCAGCAGGTTTAGCTGATTCCATACCACTCGCAGAAACAATAATGACGGGTTTCTGTTTATGTTTTTCTAATTCGCCTAAATTGTTATCTTTAATTTCAGACGGTGTTAAGTTAATAGAATCAATTATATGCCCTTTGCGGAAATCGTCACGAGTACGCAAATCCACAACAACTGCCTCTTCTTTATTAATCAGTGTAATCGCCTGTGAACGAGCAATCACTTTCGTTTTAGAGAAAAGACCTTTAAAGGTCATTACGACCACAGCAACTAATAACGCTATCCAAACCAGACTCAATAACATGTTCCGGCTTACAAATTGCATGATTTCTTGGATCATGGGGGGCAATCACTCCCGTTAGTTAAAAACGAATATCAAAGGGTTCAGAGTATACCTTTGTGTTGAGCTAATTACAGCCAATTCACACAAACTACGGTGTTTTTTTTGCGGTAAAGCACGCAAAATGAATACCGAACCACTGGAAAATAACATTTGTATCGCGAAACTGTACGCAGACATTTTAACATAAACATGGCTAAACGGGTCAAGTGATGGATTAAATAGGGGTTCAATAATAAAAAAATGATTGAATACTAGCTATACAAAATAAATCAGTGATAATAAAACTATATAATTTAACTTAATTAACCTTTATCTCAGGGCAAAAATCCGAATTTGTAAATGTTTTCAATACTATTTGTTAGAGAGTGCTGGAAACCATAACTTGCAGATGAAATAATCAGTTATCGTACTTAATTGAGGTGAACTATCACAATGGCCAATATACATCATCGAATGAAAGCATCATTTCTTCGTCAGGCTATTACTGCTCTATTGGGTTTAGGGCTGTTTACTCTCATCCCTACCCACACCGTATTTGCCAATCAGATCACCGAAAATAAAGGGCAATTACACGATTTACTGAAAAATATTGCCGAAAAAGAAAAAAGTGTTAAAGAACAGCAAGCTAAGCGCTCGGCACTCCTTAATCAACTCAAGCAGCAAGAACAAAGTATTTCGGCTGCTGGCCGTAGTTTGCATGAAACACAAAACCAATTAAAACAATTAGATAAAGAAATAGTTTCATTAAATAATAATATAAAACAACTCCAAATAAAGAAACAACAGCAAGAAAAACTGCTGGCGGACCAACTTGATGCAGCCTTTCGCTTAGGGAAGCATCAAGGGCTTACCTTAATGTTTAAAGGTGAAGAAGGTCAGCGTGAAGAGCGCATTTTAGCCTATTACAGTTATTTAAATCAGGCTCGTGAAAAAAACATTGCCGCACTGGAAGAAACAACTCAAACGCTACAAGAACAAAAGCAACTGGAACAGAAAAAACAAGCGGAACAAAAAACAACTCTTGCGCGTCAACAGCAAGAAAAGCGCAAACTCGATAATGCCCGAGCTTCGCGCCAAAAAACATTAAATGCGCTCGAAAGCACATTAAAAGAGGACCAAAAGAACCTTGCGGTTCTAAAACAAAACGAAGCAAGGCTACGAGACAAAATTGCACGTGCTGAGCGGGAAGCAAAAGCAAGAGCTGAACGAGAAGCCCGTGAAGCTGCTCGTATCCGTGCACAAGTAGCAGAAAAAGAACGCCAAGCAAAACAAAAAGGTTCAACTTATAAACCGTCAGAAAGTGAACGCTCACTTATGTCTCGAACAGGTGGATTAGGGCGCCCTGCTGGGCAAGCAATTTGGCCAGTTCGCGGTTCATTACTGCATAACTATGGTGATGTTATCTCTAGTGAATTACGCTGGAAAGGTATGGTTATTGCGGCAAATGAAGGCACGCAAGTAAAAGCCATTGCAGATGGCAGAGTGTTACTGGCCGACTGGCTACAAGGTTATGGGCTGGTTGTGGTCGTTGAACATGGTAAAGGTGATATGAGCCTTTATGGATATAACCAAAGCGCATTAGTGAATGTTGGCCAAGAAGTTCGAGCGGGTCAGCCTATTGCCTTAGTCGGTAGTAGTGGTGGTCAAGAACGCCCTGCTTTGTACTTTGAAATCCGTAGACAAGGTAAAACCGTAAACCCTCGACCTTGGTTGGGCCGATAGCAAAACGTTAAATTTAAAAGATTAGGATAAAATTATGTTGAAGTACTTACCCTTTAGATTACTCATTGGATGTTCTTTGTTAATGGTGTGTCTACAGGTGAGTGCAGCAAAACTGGCTATCGTTATTGATGACTTTGGTTACCGAGTCAAAGAAGATAACCAAATTTTAGCGTTACCAGCCGCGGTCACTATTGCTATCTTACCAAGCTCTCCACACGGTCGTGAAGTGGCAGAAAAGGCCCATCAGCAAGGGCGGGATATTTTAATCCACATGCCAATGAAGCCATTGAGTAACCAGCCCTTAGAAAAAGATACATTATCCCCCTCAATGAGTGCAGAGGATATTGACCAACTCATTAAGAATGCGATTAAACGGGTACCCTATGCAAAAGGTATGAATAATCATATGGGTAGCGAGATGACATCGAGCTTACCGGGGATGCGTAATGTCATGCACAGCCTGTCACAATCGAATTTATTTTTCTTAGATAGTGTCACCATTGGTAATACACAAGTGAAAAATGCGGCGAAAGAATACGGTGTGCCAACCTTACGCCGCCATATTTTTATCGATAACCACCAATCGGAAGAAGAAACCCGCAGTCAACTTAACAAAGCCGTTGCCTATGCACGTAAACATGGCAGTGCCGTTGCGATTGGCCACCCTCACCCATCCACAGTACGTGCTTTGCAAAAGTACCTTCCACAGCTCCCTGCGGATATTGAACTTGTTGCGGTTAGTTCGCTGCTTAGCCCACAACCAGCCGATAAACAACCTGCAAAATCACTCAGAATGCTATCGGAAGAAGCGAAGCAACCACAAAATAGTGGATCTTCCACTCCGCCATCCGTAACACCGGAAGAAGAAGTACAGGTACAACCCGAGCCCGAACAAGAGGTGACAACGGTTGAAGCTCCCCCCGCAGAATTAGGTCTTTGCGAGTTTGAAACACCAAAGAATAAACTACAAGGAATTGATTTTATTATGTTTGTAGTTGAAGGGATTTATCACGACAAGGCCTTACAACCTCTTTTATTAAAAGACTAAACAACCCAAGTCATAAGCTATTCAACAGGTGGTAGTCCCCTTCTGGCGTGGAAATAATGCAGAAGGGGGAAAAGGGACATTACGTTATAAAAGTTAATCCCAATTTAATATAACTTTACCAGACTGCCCTGAGCACATGATATCAAAGCCTTTTTGGAACTCATCAATCGGAAATTGGTGAGTAATAATCGGTGATAAGTCTAACCCTGATTGTACTAGGGTCGCCATTTTGTACCATGTTTCGAACATTTCCCGGCCATAGATCCCTTTAATAAACAGCCCCTTGAATATGACTTGGCTCCAATCCGTCGCCATCGAAGCTGGGGGGATCCCTAATAATGCAATTCGTCCACCGTGGTTCATGGTATCTAACATGGTTTGAAAAGCGGCTGGGGCGCCTGAAACCTCTAATGCGACATCAAAGCCTTCTTTCATACCAAGTTCGTTCATTACATCTTTTAAATTTTCACGACTGACATTGACCGCTCGTGACACCCCCATTTTTTTCGCTAATTCAAGACGATAGTCATTAACATCTGTGATCACAACGTGGCGGGCACCAACGTGTCGGCAAACTGCGGCAGCCATAATACCGATAGGGCCTGCGCCTGAAACCAGAACATCTTCCCCAACCAAATCAAAGGATAGTGCGGTATGAACTGCATTGCCAAAAGGGTCAAAAATAGCGGCAATTTCATCAGGGATATTATCGGGAATTTTAAAGGCATTGAATGCGGGGATGACTAGGTATTCAGCAAAGCAGCCAGTACGGTTGACCCCCACGCCTATAGTATTACGGCAAAGATGGGTACGGCCACCACGACAGTTTCGGCAATGACCACAGGTAATATGCCCCTCACCAGAGACCCGGTCACCAATATTAAAACCTTTCACTTCCTGCCCAATGGAAACAATTTCCCCTATATATTCATGACCGACTACCATAGGGACAGGGATCGTTTTTTGCGACCATTCATCCCAGTTATAGATATGGACATCCGTACCACAAATAGCGGTTTTACGAATTTTTATCATCACATCATTGTGCCCGAGTTCCGGTTTAGGAACATCTGTCATCCATATACCTGGCTCTGCTTTTAATTTGGACAGTGCTTTCATAGACGGCCTTATTATTTGATTATGTTTAGTTTTTTACCTATGCGGGTGAATGCTTCAACGGCGTGTAAAATATCCTCCTTACTATGTGCTGCAGACATTTGGGTACGTATCCTAGCTTGGCCTTGCGGCACAACAGGATAGAAAAAGCCGGTAACATAAATACCTTCATTAAGAAGCTCTTTGGCGAATACTTGGGCTAACTTCGCATCCCCTAACATAACGGGGATAATTGCGTGATCAGCCCCCGCGAGCGTAAAACCAGCCAATGTCATTTTCTCCCTAAATAACATGGCGTTATTCCATAACTTCTCACGTAAATGTTGCCCTTCACTCATCATATCGATGACTTTAATGGATGCAGCAACAATGGCTGGCGCAAGGGAATTGGAAAATAAATACGGGCGAGAACGCTGACGTAACCATTCAACGACCTCTTTTCTCGCAGCAGTATACCCACCAGAGGCTCCCCCCAGTGCTTTTCCTAATGTTCCTGTAATAATATCGACGCGCCCCATGACATTGCAGTACTCATGGCTACCACGGCCATTTTCCCCCACAAAGCCGACTGCGTGAGAATCATCAACCATGACTAAAGCTTGATATTCATCAGCAAGGTCGCAAATTGACTGAAGGTCGGCGATGACACCGTCCATCGAAAATACGCCATCTGTGGCAATTAGAATATGCCGAGCCCCCGCGCTTTTCGCTTCTTCAAGACGTGTTTTTAACTCGGCCATGTTGTTATTACTATAACGGTAACGTTTTGCTTTACTTAGCCTGACACCATCAATAATTGAAGCATGATTTAATGCATCTGAAATAATTGCATCTTCAGGCCCTAGTAATGTTTCAAATAACCCACCGTTTGCGTCAAAACAAGAAGAATACAAAATAGCATCTTCCATACCAAGAAAGTCAGCGAGCTTGTGTTCGAGAACCTTATGGCTGTCTTGGGTACCACAAATAAACCGTACAGAAGCCATTCCAAAACCATGGCTATCCATTCCTTGCTTTGCCGCCTCAATCAATGCAGGATGGTTCGCCAGCCCAAGGTAGTTATTTGCGCAAAAGTTAATCACTCGCTGGCCGCCGATAATTTCAATGTCAGCATCTTGTGAAGTGGTAATGATGCGTTCATTTTTAAATAACCCATCCGCTTCAATTTGCACCAATTGGTCTTGGATCTGCTGGTAAAATTTATCTGACATGATTTGTTCCTGTATAATGACTATTAATAGAGTTTAATAATAGTCTCTGTTGGTAGCGACATTCACAGCACAAATAAGTGAAGTTTGTAGGCAAGATCACGATAATGGCCTTGTTCTGATTAACACACTAGTTCAAATCTCTATTAACAATACTGCTGTCGATGGAAAGAGGTGTTATTATAGTCACCCATTGTTATTCTATTTTTTTAACCCATTTGAGGTATATCCAATGATCATAGTCACTGGTGGAGCTGGCTTTATTGGCAGCAATATTATTAGAGCTCTAAACGCAATTGGCCGCACAGATATCCTAGTAGTCGATAATCTGAAAGATGGCACTAAATTTGCCAACCTTGTTGACCTTGATATTGCCGATTACGCAGACAAAGAAGATTTTATTGTTAGTATCATTGCCGGTGATGATTTCGGTGATGTGGACGCGGTATTCCATGAAGGTGCTTGCTCATCAACCACTGAGTGGGATGGCAAATATATGATGGATAATAACTATCAATATTCTAAAGAGTTACTACACTACTGTTTAGAGCGGGAAATTCCCTTCTTATACGCCTCATCAGCGGCGACATATGGCGGCCGTAGCGATAATTTTATCGAAGAGCGCCAATTTGAAAAACCGTTGAATGTATATGGCTATTCAAAATTCCAGTTTGACCAATACGTTCGCGAAATTTTGCCTGAAGCGGGTTCGCAAGTCTGTGGCTTCCGTTATTTCAACGTCTATGGGCCAAATGAAAACCATAAAGGCAGCATGGCAAGCGTTGCTTATCACCTAAATAAGCAAATTAATGAAGGGCAAAGTCCAAAACTGTTCGAAGGTAGCGATGGTTTCCGTCGTGACTTTATTTATGTCGGTGATGTAGCCGCGGTTAACTTGTGGTTCTGGGAAAATAATGTTTCAGGTATTTTTAACTGCGGTACAGGGCGAGCGGAATCTTTCCAAGCCGTTGCTGATGCAGTCACTGAATTCCACAAAGATAAAAATGTCGCTATCGAATATATTGAATTCCCTGAAAAATTAAAAGGCCACTACCAAAGCTTCACACAAGCTGACCTCACTAAGCTACGTGCCGCCGGCTATACTGCACCATTTAAGACGGTTGCAGAAGGTGTTGCTGAATATATGCAATGGCTAAATAAAGACGCGTAATTATTATTTATGAAAATATTGGTGATCGGCCCTTCTTGGGTAGGGGATATGATGATGTCACAGAGCCTTTATCGCACAATAAAGGCGTTACAGCCCCATGCGCAGATTGATGTGATGGCGCCACAATGGTGTCGCCCTTTACTTGCCAAAATGCCCGAAGTCAGTAACGCAATTCCTATGCCGCTAGGCCATGGGGCACTTGAAATTGGTGAACGTCGTCGATTAGGCAAAAGTTTGCAAGCAAATGGCTATGATCAAGCTATTGTGTTACCCAATTCTTTGAAGTCTGCATGTGTGCCTTTCTTTGCAAAAATCCCCAAAAGAACCGGGTGGCGGGGAGAAATGCGCTATGGCCTACTCAATGATATTCGCCCACTAAATAAAGACGCTTTTCCTTTAATGGTGCAGCGATATGTTGCTCTAGCTTATGATAAGCAAACTATTCAATCAGCTTCCGATATTCCGACACCAATTTTACCGCCTAAACTGGTGACAGTGCCGCAAGAAGTCACTGAAACCCTGCAAACTTTTGGGGTTGATGGTTCTCGCCCTATTGTTGGTTTTTGCCCTGGTGCAGAGTTCGGGCCAGCCAAACGTTGGCCACACTATCACTACGCTTCTCTCGCTCAAACATTAATTAGCGAAAAAGGCTATCAGGTGCTGCTATTTGGTTCACAAAAAGACCACGAAGCCGGTGAAGCCATTCGTTTAGAGCTGACTGATGATGCGAAATTACATTGCCATAATTTTTCAGGAAAAACATCTTTAGAACAAGCTGTGAATCTGATCGATGCCTGTACTGCCGTTGTCAGTAATGACTCTGGTTTGATGCATGTCGCAGCAGCGCTAGGTAAACCTCTTGTCGCCTTATATGGTCCAAGTAGCCCTGATTTCACCCCGCCATTATCAGATAAAGCAGAAGTGATCCGCCTAATTACGGGGTATCACAAAGTGCGTAAAGGTGACGGTGAAAGTGGTTATCACCAAAGTTTGATTGATATCCAACCTCAATTAGTTATCGATGCGTTAGCTCGGTTAAATATAGGTATTGAATAATGAGAGTATTATTAGTCAAGACATCTTCAATGGGAGATGTTTTACACTCATTACCAGCACTGACCGATGCACAACAAGCCATACCCGGTATCCAATTTGATTGGGTCGTTGAGGAAGGCTTCGCGCAAATTCCGACATGGCACAGTGCCGTTAACCAAGTGATCCCTGTGGCCATTCGCCGCTGGCGAAAAAATTGGTTTTCTGCACCGATTAGGGCCGAACGTGCAGAATTTCGCAAGAAATTACAAGCAACACAGTATGACGCCATCATTGATGCTCAAGGGTTATTAAAGAGCGCTTTTCTTGTCACCCGTTTAGCAAAGGGTGACAAACATGGGTACGACCGCCATAGTATTCGCGAGCCGTTAGCCAGTTGGTTCTATGACCACCGTTATGCAATTAGTAAACAACAACATGCTGTCGAACGCATCCGCCAACTGTTTGCCAAAAGCCTTAGCTATGATTGCCCAACACAGCAAGGGGATTACGCCATTGCACGCCATTTTTTGCAATCATCTGAAGATGGGCAAAGCCCTTACGTCGTCTTTTTGCATTCAACAACCCGCGATGATAAACACTGGCCAGAAGAAAACTGGCGAGAACTCATTAGATTAATGGCGAATAGTGGTATTCAAATTAAACTGCCGTGGGGTGCGCCTCATGAGCAACAACGTGCAGAGCGGTTAGCGAAAGGCTTTGATTTTGTCGAGGTATTGCCAAAACTGACTTTAGCTGAGGTTGCACAACAAATTGCTAATGCTAAAGCAGTGGTTTCTGTCGATACTGGGCTTAGCCATTTGACTGCTGCGCTTGATAAACCCAATTTCACCCTGTTTGGGCCCACTGACCCAGGGTTGATAGGGGGATATGGGCAAGGGCAGAATACCATTAAGCCTCCTGAAAATACGATGGCGAGTATTCAAGCTCTTGATGTTTATCGGCAACTAGCCCGATATCTCTAATCAAAGTCATAACTAAATTGATAAAAAGCGGTCAACCGACCGCTTAATGACATAAATTTAAACCCTTTTATTTCTTTTGTTCCGGCGCAATAAACCCAAAGCACATAGTTTCAGGTGCGGCATCCGGTTCAGAACGGTAAATCACATCTTCTTTTTCTATCGTAAATTGCGGCCAAAACTTACGTACTTTAGCAAAGTTCTCATGGGCACAATCATCATATTTTTTGCCGAGTAGCAATGCACCATGCTGGCGAATTTCCGCTTCGGTAATATCACGATTATATACATTTGGTGGCATATGTTTTTCCATCGACCAAGGTTGGATCACATGCGGTCTATCTTTTGCGTAAATGATAAACCATTGATACTGGTTATCTTCCCCACCAACATATTTAACTGGCGTACCATATCGCTGATACCAACGTTGCTCACCTTCTGCAATCAGGTCTTTGACACCAATAAATTTTTGCCCTGCTCCACGGATGTTTGCCGCTTGCACCGTGATATACCCGACTAACACTAAAGCACCAAAAACGGCAAAGCCCACTAATGATTTTTTAAAGATTTTTTTCGGCAGCACCGTGATCGAACCAACAAATAACGGTGCGCAAACGGCCATAAATGGTTGTAACCATTCGGTGATCCGACCGCCATCATGGAATGAAAACCAGCCATAAATCACAATAAGTGGAAATAAGATAATAAAATTAGCCATTCTATTGGCAATAGGTTTCGGCCAGCCTAACTTACCGCCACCACGATAAACGATCACAGCAGCAATGATTAGTGGGTAAAAAACACTAAGCGCAGCTTGAGTTGTATGCAAATTGAAACCAGGGTCAATTTGCGAATCAACCCATTTAAACGCAGAAAAATCACTCGCCATTAACCAAAAGAAATTCGGTAATACCAGCCCAAACCAAAGGGCAATTGCGAGATAAAACACGGGGTGGCGATAACTTTGGCGAACCTGCTTTACAAATAGTGTTAACAAGAAAACAGAGCCAACTAAAGCTAAAGTTGAGTATTTCCCCATCGTGGCCAACCCTGCAAACAAGGCAAAAGGTAGCCACCATGCAGGGTTGTCATCTACAGCGCGTAGAAAGAAGTAAATAGTCCATGGCCATAAAGTCACTAAAATATAGTTATCATTATATGGGATGATATCGAAATTAATTACACCTGATAAATTTAACATCAGCATCGCAAACCAAGCTAGGTCACGACGCCCTGTTAAATGAAAAGCGAGTTTCCACACACCAAGCAAACCAAATGCAATACCCGCAAAATGGATAAAATACCAATAGAAGCTATATGATATCCCTAAATAAATTGCAGGCCACATCAATACCCCAACAAACCATGGGTTTTTAGGGGAGCCCCATTCGCCATTCATTCCCCAATTCACTGCTTCTACAGTGTCATAAGGTACCGTTGGGTCAAAATAGAAACTCGCTAAGATCCAAGCGATAGCGTAGCCTATAACCCATAGATAGACATATTTATTTGATATTGATTGATTGATAGCAGGCATATAGTCTTAAAAGATAAGAAAAAATTTCAACATTCCATTTGGGCGCGACTTCAAGTGCAATAAACCAAACTAGAACGGCTCAATAATAAACGGTGCAGTCTACTATAGTTTAGGAATAATACTAAGGTATGCCATGAAATATTCACAGTTTATTGCTGTAATGTTCAAGTTTCTACTCAAGAAAAGACTTTATTGACGACTATTGTTCTTTCGGAGGCAAATAAGGTTGCAGTAATTTCAAGAGGCGCTGTAAGGCCCCTTGATTTTCATGCAGCACTTCTGCAGCATGTCGACCATAATATAACCGGTAATCTTCATCAGAAAGCAAACTGGTCACGGCTTGAACCATCGATTCACTATCTGTTACCGTAATTAAACCATCTGCTTGTTTTAATTTCCCACAGATATCTTTGAAATTGAACGTATGAGGCCCCATTAAAACAGGTAAAGCATGAGCAGCGGCTTCAAGAGGGTTATGCCCCCCTGTTTCAACTAAACTTCCCCCAACAAATGCAATATCCGCAATACCGTATAGCAGCATTAACTCCCCCATCGTATCGCCAATAACCACTTGTATATCAGATGTTGGGACAGTATTGGCACTACGGCGAATAAATGTTAAACCTGCTTTTTGAGTGAGTTCCTCTGCTTTGGCAAAACGTTCAGGATGACGAGGAACCAAAATTAATAGTAAGTCAGGAAAGCGTGCTAACAATTTTTGATGTGTTTCTAATACAATTGCTTCTTCACCTTCGTGTGTACTCGTAGCAATCCAAACAGGGCGGTGAGCAGCCCATTGCCTACGCAATGTTATTGCCCTAACAGCCAATTCAGGTGTCACAGAAATATCGAACTTTAAGCTCCCCGTCACATTCAATTGCATTCGCCTTAACCCAAGTTGAACAAAGCGCTCGCCATCCTCCTGGTGCTGGGCAGCAACTATCGTGACATTACGCAGCATCCGTTTTACAAAATTGCCGAGCTTTTGATACCCCCGAGCGGAACGCTCAGATAACCGTGCATTAGCAATAACCAAAGGAATTTTACGTTTATGGAGCTGATTTATCATGTTTGGCCATAACTCAGTTTCCATGATAATCACAAGTTTAGGGTCTACTTGTTTAAGAAAACGGCGCATTGATCCGGGAAGGTCATAAGGCAAGTAAACGTGGTCAACATCATCACCAAAAGCAGAAAGTACACGCTCAGAGCCAGTTGGCGTCATCGTCGTCACAGTAATTGGTAATGAGGGATAGTGATGGCGAAGTGCGCGAACAAGAGGAACCGCCGCGAGAGTCTCCCCAACAGAGACTGAATGGAGCAAAATACCTTGAGGCCTTACTTTCCCCGCGCAAAAACCATAGCGCTCGCCCCACCGTTTACGATACGCAGGCGCTTTACGGCTGCGCAGCAATAGGCGAACCCATATAAATGGCTGGATAAGATAAAGAAGTACCTGATATAAACGCAGCAATAACATTCGTTCTGATTCACTTACCAAAATTGGCGCTATCTTAGCATAAAGCTCAAATAAAAGTGTGCAGAATATGCACCTAAAAATGATAACAGACCACTATCTACAGTTGCAACCATGCCAGATAGCCGATAATGTTAATTACTATCAACGCTTATTCATGCTGTTTTTTCGAATAAGTAATAGCAAACAAAGAGATACTATCGCCATGAAACACAAGGCTATTTACCCTGGTACGTTTGACCCGGTTACATCTGGACATGTTGATATTGTTACTCGTGCAGCAGCAATGTTTGACCATGTCCTACTCGCTATTGCTAATAGCCAACGAAAGAACCCGATGTTCTCCCTTGATGAACGTGTTGCTCTTGCTAAAGAAGTCACTTCTCATCTTAATAATGTAGAAGTCGTTGGTTTTTCTGAACTAATGGCAAATTTTGCACAAAAGAATGGGGCCAATATTCTCATTCGGGGTGTTCGCTCGGTCGCCGATTTTGAGTATGAGTGGCAACTGGCAAATATGAACCGCCACTTTGTGCCGGATTTAGAAACCGTATTTTTATTACCATCACAAAGTTTATCCTTTGTTTCTTCATCTTTAATAAAGGATGTTGCACTTCATGATGGTGATATTTCTTCTTTCTTGCCCCCAGTCGTTGCTGAGGCAATGTTAAAGAAGCTCAATAAAAAATAGTAAGTACCTACTACTTTTGGCATTGCGGGCAAAAAAAGGTGCTACGTTGGCCCTGTTTAATACTTTCAATTGGTGTTCCACACATTGAACAGGGTTCGCCTTTTTTGCCATACACGAACAGCTCTTGAGCAAAGTAGCCCGGCTTACCATCCGACTGCAAAAAATCTTTCAACGTTGTGCCACCTTGTTCGATAGAGCGCTGTAAAACTTTTTTAATTTGTTGAACTAATTCAGTAACCTCTTCCAAAGTTAGTGTATTGGTAATTTTTTCGGGTGAGATTTTTGCCGCAAATAAGGCTTCATTAGCATAAATATTACCAACACCAACTACAACTTTGTTATCCATTAACCAAGGCTTGATAGCGACTTTCTTTTTTTGAGCTAATTCATAAAGATAGTGAGGATTAAAAGCATCAGATAGCGGTTCAGGACCTAAATGCGCAAGTATAGAGCTGGTTTCTAAGTCATCACACCAAAGCCAAGCACCGAAACGACGAGGGTCGGTATAGCGAAGTACTTTGCCATCACGCATAATGAGGTCTACATGGTCATGTTTTTCTTCAGGTAATTCTTCCGTTAAAATTCGGACACTACCAGACATACCAAGATGTACAATAATCCACCCTGTTTGCAATTCAATCAGCAAATACTTAGCGCGACGTTGAACACTCAAAACCGCTTCATCTGATAAACTTTTAATTTGTTCACTAACTGGCCAACGTAAACGACCGTTACGTACAATGGCATAAGAGATTGTATTACCAACCAAATGGGGTTCGATACCACGACGGCTTGTTTCGACTTCTGGTAGTTCTGGCATAACACCCTCATAGTTTTCTGAATATCTAAATTAATTTCTTGCTTTTCTGTTTATATAACATAGGTTATCCTAATACAGTAGCCTAGCTTATATAATAATTATAGAGTCAATATTTTTATGAAAAAATTTTTTTTGGAAAGCAAAAAGATACAGCAATCAATACATAAATATTCACCTACTATAATATTTATTCTTTGCATTATATCTATAATATTACTTCCCTATAAGCCAAATATCACTAGTAAAATATTTAATCTAACAGGAATTATATCAATAATTATAGCATTGATATATCCGAAATATTATTTACGTAGTAATATTTTAATAATATCAGTCCCATTATTCCTAATAGGACTGTCTAATTTAGCTTGGGTTGAGTTATATAAAACAGATGATTCCATCTACAAAAATGTATATTACGGTTATTTCCAAATGGGCAAAATAGCTATTTTTTGTAGTTTTATTCTTTTGTTTACAAATAAACAAAAAAAATCAATTATTATAAATAAGCTATATGTTTTTTCTGCTTTTATTATCCAAATAGGCATTTTTTCTTATGCCATTTATCAAGCTTTCTACCTACACTATCCACGCGTTGAATTATCTTTTAGTAATGCATCTAATGCAACTGGTGCAGCATATTCTATTATATTTTTATCAATCTATACGCAAGCCGTATTTCTACAATCAAAATTAAAGTTTAATTATAGTTTTTACTTTTTATCACTAGTATTGACTTACCTGATTATTATTTTAACCGAAACTAGAGCGGGCATACTCCTATATCCTTTTGTCTCAATTTTAATCTTTATTCTTTATAGTAATAAAGTTAAAACTGTCAATAAAAAGAAATTTGTGCTCCCTTTTTTGATAATCTTATCCTGTATTCTGGTTTTTAAAGATACTATTTCCAGTAGAATGACTCAAGCTAGTCATGAAATTGTGCTATATATAGAAGAAGGTAAAAAATCTTCAGTCGGTGATCGACTAGCAATGATCAAAGCAGGCATTTATTCTTCAAGTGATAATTTATTTTGGCAATCCGCAGAGGAACGTAATAGTAAAATAATTACACTTGCTAAAGCCGATAAAAGCCTGCAAGGAGCCAGAAATCATTTTCATGCACATTTGCATAATGACCTAATTGAAACATTATCAACAAAAGGCTGGGTTAATGGCATACTATTAACTTTGGCATTCTATTTTGCTATCATTTTCTATGCGCTTAAGTATAGTAAAAATCCTTTTTTATTAGGTTTTTCAATTAGCTTAATCATTTTAGGCTTTAGTGATACATTAATTATATCGACTCAGGTTTCTTTATCTTGGTGCCTAGCACTTATTCTAATTTTGAGTTATCAATATAATCAACAGACTGCTATAAATGAGACCTAACTTTTTTAAAGTTAAACAATCTAATTATTTTCCAAAGAGTGATGTTATTTAACTTGAATACCATCATTCTTTTTTTGTATTTAACTGGTAGTTCCTCTGCTTGGATATATTCCTGTGAATCCAAAAAATTTGCATCACATAGCTCTTTCAATAAGCTGTATTTTTTACTTAAAAACAACTTCCATAAGTATCTAATTTTTCTATTAGTAACCATATTACTCAGCTTATTAAAAACTTCGTCTTTGTCTTCACCTTCATAAATTTTTTTTATTTCTTTGCTAAGGGTCTGCATAGCGTAGATATCATGAAGATAATCATCATTGTCCCATATTGAAGTCGTTAATGAATCTTTCCTGTAATTATGGTGATATAAATAGTCTAGGCTCATTTTGCATTCCGCTAATGCTAGCAATTGACAAATAAATAAAATATCCTCGCCAAAGAATAGTTTTTCATTGAAGAATATATTATTTTCATCAAGAAATGATTTCTTTATTAACATTGAACCTATATGAAAAGAGATATCTTCAGATAAATATCTGAGTAACAATTGAGTATCATAATACGATTTAGGTTGTTTATCTATATTGTTCACATAATGCTTATAATACCCACAAAGCTGTACATCAACCTTGTTTTCCTTCATTTCCTTAATCAGAATAGATAAAAAACTAGGTTCAAACTGGTCATCACTATCTAAAAAACAAATAAATTCACCTTGAGCATTCTGAATACCGATATTTCTTGCTTTTGAAACACCACCATTTGGAACTGAGATAATTTTAATCACTTGATTAATACCAAAATAGTGATTAATAATTCTCACGGTATCATCCGTTGAGCCATCATCAACAATGATAATTTCCACATGACAATCATCAGGAATGATAATAGAATTAATAGTATCTAAGATAAAATCACTGGAATTGTATACAGGTATAATGATAGTTACTAAAGGTTCACTTCTAGCTGCGTCATTTTTCATAAGAAAAGATTGATTATTCATTAAGTTTCCCAGTAAAATACCATGAGTGTTCCAAAAAAATACTACTTGTACTTTCTACCATCTTCTCAATTATAGCCACTAAAATATACTAAATTAGTATAAATAAAGCCATAATATTAAATAATTTTAGTCGTTATCTTAAAACCTTAGACATACAGCCATGATAAACAAATTTGATATAAAAAAAATATTTTTTAGTATATTTGCACTAATAATCTTAATCATTTTTTCTAAAATGATGTTAAAAGGCTCAGGGATTTCACACCCAAGTATTAGAGATATAACGTTAATATGTCTATTTTTTATTATATTAAGCTCATCAAAAAAAGCATACTGGGTCGTCGGTTCTATCATTATAACTGTATATGCTTTATATACCCCTATAGGACTCACATTTGGCTCTCCTACCTATCAATATCTCGCTTCTATAGTCGCTACCGATGCTTTAGAAACATTCGAATTCTTCACTCAAATACCATTAAAGAACTACTTATCAAGTCTAGTTATTCTTATAGGCTTCATTATATTTAAAAAAATAATTAGTGCTAAAGATATTAAATTTTATAAAAATAAGTCGCTAATTATATGTCTAGTTATGATTTCGTTAATTGACCAAGCTCCTTTTAAAATATTTAACAATGGTTATCAATCAATTAATAGCTTACAAAAAGAGCTCGAAACCTTAAGCCCATACACTAAAAAAAGCAACTGGAGTACACCTATTCTCAATAATGATACAACATCTTATGATGACTATGTATTGATTATCGGTGAGAGTGTCAGAAGGGACTACATGGGAATTTATGGTTACCCAATCAATAATACACCGTTTTTATCTCGTGTAAACGCAACTATTATTGATGGTTTAACAGCCCCAGGAGTCAATACAATATCATCTCTACGGCTCATGCTAACATACCCTTATAAGGATAACTGGACACCGAATTACGGATTAAATTTCATTGACCTAGCAAAGTCTGCAGGTTTTAAAACATTCTGGCTTTCAAATCAGGGTTTTATCGGTGAATACGACACACCAATTAGCTTTATTGCTGCTAGAAGTGATGTTAAAAAATTCATTAAAATTGGTGCTTATAATTCTGATAATTCAAGTGATTTTAAGCTAGTAGATTATTTTAAGACAGAACTACATTTAAAAACTGATAAAAAGCAAAAACGGTTATTTATCATTCATCTATATGGCTCACATCCCGATACCTGTGCCAGAATTGAAGATTATGAAAATAAATATATTACAAAAGATGAAAAATATAAAAATATTTCTTGTTATGTTGCAAGTATCGAAAAAACAGATAAGTTAATTAATGAAATATATGATACCTTGCGTACCCAAGAAAGAAAAAATGGACGTACATTTTCTATTTTATATTTCTCTGACCATGGTTTATCTCATAGTATAGTTGATAATAAATTCAAGATGAGCTTAAGCCATTCATCAACTAAAATATTAGATATTCCATTAATAAGAATATCTTCTGATGATATGCTAAAAAAATATATTAAAGTACAAAAGTCAGGTTTATCCTTTACTGAAGGCCTAGCTAACTGGTTAGGAATCAACACCCCCCAATTAGATAAAAACTATAGCTTATTTTCATCAAAAAATGATGAGAACTATAATCCAAGAGAAAAATATAAACAATTACGGCAAGACAATGATGAGGTTATTAATATTCAGGGTAAATAACTTAAACTAAAAAAAGGGAGCCGCTAATTAATACTGTGCTCCCTGTCATTTTTATTTAAATAATTTGTATTTAACTAAGCTAGTTATACCCGTAATGAATTTACTCTGATGAAATTCATGCTTATACCTTTCTTGATATTCAGCTTTTTTCTTAGCTTGAATTAATTGACAATTTTTCCAAGGGGAACTATCAAAGGCGATCTTAAATGTCTCACTCGAAGGATATCCTACCCCCCAATAATGCCAAGGTTTAGTTGCTCCAGTATAGTGAATTAACTTAGTAGAGTCTGTAATATAGTCTCTATAATTGATTCCTTCCAATTCATTTTTTAGCGTATAGATGCAATTATAATCTCTTGATAGGTAAATATTGTTGCCATTAAACAAAATATTTAGCGCATCTTGGTCTAAATATTTCAATGGTTTTCCTGTATGATTTTCTGTAATTAACTTAAACGCGACCTCAGTAAAATTTTTACTCTTCCATTTTTTTAAATTTAGAAAAATAACACCTGCATTGAAATATTTATCTTTCAGCATCGGAATTTCTAATCGTGATTCACATGAGCTCTGCATATTCGGAACATCAGGAATCACTGCGGCATACGTATCTTGAAACGCGATTTCTGTGTAGTGATATAAGCTTCCCTTGCAAAAAACATCAGCATCTAAATAAAGAATTGATGGAAGCGTATTACATAAATGATCAAAAATAAAAAACCTAAAATAAGTCGCATATGACCATACATGTGATGTAGGCAATTTTTTAAGTTTATCCGCATTTAAAATATACACATCAATATTAACATTATCATTAGATGCGAGTTCTTTAAGTTTAATTAAAAAATTATCATCTATGAAATCTGTAAACAAATTAAATTTCAGCTTAAGATCTCTATTATTGATAATAATAGAATTCATTGATATTCCAGAACCAAATAGGAAGCCTTTATCCACGCCATACGCAATGTTCAAATCGGCTTCAAAGCCTTTCGTCCCTAGCTCTATCTTTTCTTTTATTAAATCCACTTAAGCACCTATTATCGTTTTATTTTACTCACAAAGTATTGAATATAAAAAATAAGCCCTTGTAAGTATTTTTTCTGTTTTATCTTATGTTTAGCACAATAGCGCAGATAATTGCTACTACTTGGCTCCATCAACGGAATATCTCGCCATGGTGATGCCATTCTAGCTTTAAGAAATGGCTCTGCTGAAGGGTAACAAGCCCATTCATGCCAAGGCTTTGTCGGCCCAACATAGTGAATAAAAACAGTCTGTTCATTAACAGGATATTCAAATTTATCTTTAAGCTCATAATTCAAACTAAACTGAGTATTAAAAATACTTTTAATGTAAACAACCTTACCCATTAATAATATATTGAGTACATCCTGATCTGGGTAACTCAGCTTAGCAGAAATAGAATGATTCATCAGTAAATCAACTGCATTTTTAGTCACATGCTGCTCGTGCCAAACGACCAAGTTGATATACATCACTCCACTATTAAAGTAGCCAGCAGAAATCTCTGGGAAGCCTAAATTGTTAGCTCTATTTTTCCACCAACTTGCATCACGCTCAGCAACAACAGCAGCAACCTTACCATCTAACATTTCATGGATTAAGTCATCGATTTTTCTGTGACAAATAATATCCGCATCAAGATATAGCAAATAGTTAATTTTATTTTTAAAGTATTCTGCAATAATAAATCTAAAATAGATAGCATGAGTCCAATTTTTTGTTGTAGGTAAGTTACTTAGGCTTGTTGCATCGATAAAATACAAAATAACTCTTGTATTATACTGAGAGCAAATTTCACGGAACTTTTTAATATCCGCATCTTTCATTAAATTATCAATAAATACGTGAAAAATAAATTTTTTATCTAAGTTATTAATTAATAGAGAAACTATAGAAACACCACAGCCATATAAAAAATTATTATCTATGCCATAAGCAACGTGGATAGCATTATATTCATCTTCATCTATATACCCAATAGATATTTTATTTTTTATCATTCTATCAAATTCAATATTCATTATATCTATCCACTTATATTTCTAATTTCTACAAACCACGTTTCTGTGTTCTTATTCTGATCTTTTCCGCTTTACTAACGACTTTACTTATTAACACTCTTTCCCGCTGCAAAATTGTTCTTAGCGGCAACTCAAAGTATACCTTCATAAACCGAAAAATATCACGCTGAGTTAGCCCAATGTTCAATGAAGAATAATATAACCCAATTAAATCTTTATTGCGCCAACGAATGGGAACCGAATTTCTAAGTTGTGCACGATGTAAGTCAATAACGGATATTTTTAAATCGTCTTCATTGCCCGTAAAAGGTAAATGAAGTAAAAAATGGCAAATATAGCAATCTCGGTGGTTAATACCTGTCGCGTGCATCTTACGTACCATGTCCGCAACCCGACGAATAATCATTTGCTTGGTACGAAATGCCGGAGGCTCATCTAGCCAATTTGCACAATAATCCTCTAAACTCACCGTCGGGGTCAAATCTTCAGTGATAATAAATGAATGTCGGCGAAGAGGGTTAAGCCCTTTTTGCCCGAATGCCCGCCCATTCATAGTATCAACGCCCACTTTAGTAAGTTGATGGATAGCATTCCATTCTCTATCAGCCCCTAAAACAGGTAAACGGAAAGAAAATAGATTTTTTAAAACTTCTTTTAGTGTTGTGCCATAGTGGATCTTTATAAAATAGCTTCGCCCTTCAATTTCAAAACGTAATGTTTTACGCGACTCTAATGCACGGAAGACTTCACCATGTAATTTATCGCTTTCAACAAATGGATCTTTATTTTTCCATAATTCACTGAAAGGCGTTTTCAATTCAATCATTTGAGCACCCTAAAATAATATCCGCAGCCTTTTCTGGTAGGCTATACAAATCTTCTGTATCTGCAAAATACTGTGCATTTCGAGCCCATTGTACAAGCTGAACAGAATTTTTTAGGCTATTTTCTAATGCTAAATTTAAAGCTGATTGCTCAAATGGTTCTTTGATAACCATACCGCATTGGGCTTGCTCAATAAATGAAGCGTAACCACATACTTCCGTCACTATAATAGGTAATCCTGCAGTAATAGCTTCTAATAACACAATACCTGCTGCTTCTTGATAAGCTGGATGCATTAATATATCGGCAGCTGCCATTAATTCGGCAATATCATTACGACCACTAAAGAAAGAAACTTGCTGCCCAATCCCAAGTGTTTCAGCTAAACGTTGGTATTTTGCTGGTTTATCTTGCCCAACCACCATCAGCAGCGTATTTTTTTTAATATCTTCAGGGAGCGCAGCAACCGCTTTTAATGTTCTATCAACACCTTTACGCCTAAAATCAGAACCCACTTGCAACAATAAAAATGCAGATTCTGGTATTTGATTTTTTTGGCGATAGACCTGTTTCGCATTCGGTATTTGCTGGTCGTATTTTATACTTTTAGCAATACCTGGAGGAAGCATATGGAAACGTTGGTTCTCTGTCCCATAATGCGTTTTAAAATGGCTAATTTGATGTGGCGTTAACATCAATAATTGGGTGGGCTTACCCACTGCAAAAACAGCTTTTTCAAATGCTGCGTAATGCTTATAACGCGGGGTTAGCTTATAAAAGAAACCTTTTTCTTCCTCAACTTTTTGGGCATAGCACACATCAGCAGCATAATAGATATCTAAGCCCGGCATTTTATTAAAACCGACAATACGGTCTACTGGGTGATGCTGCAAATGGTCTAAAACCCAATGGCAATATTGAGTATTACGGCCATGATTCGTGTTTGATGTCACCGGTACAATGATAATTTCAAAGCCATCAGGCTGATCACCGTCCCATGATTGGGTATACACTCGAACATGGTGACCACGTGACTGGCATTCAGTAGCAATACGCAGAAAATCCCGCTGTAGACCACCATACGGGAAATATTTATATAAGCAGAATGCCACATTCATATTAATACCTTTTCATCATGGAGCGGATATTCATGGGTAACATTTTTTCTGTTGCGTTAATTACATCTAACGCTGGAATAATGGATAAATACTTTTTATTGCGGTCTAGCTCATCTCTGGGTGGCATCGATTCATAGTCACCGGCCCAGAATTGAACAACATTATCACTCCAAGGGCGCCAAAAAATATGATTTGTCGCGCCAAAAAGGCACACGATAGGTGTGTTTACCGCTGCAGCAATATGCATTGGCGCAGAATCCACACCAATAAATAAAGCGGCATGAGCAATAAGAGCCCCTAACTCAGGGAACGTTGTTTTCCCCGCAAGCTCAGTAACAGGTTTTGTATTACAGCCATCTGCAATCTGATTAATACATTCAAGGTCTTCTTTACTCGGCCCTGAAGTCAAAACAACTTGGTAACCACGAGACTGCAGTGCATCAATGACCGCTGAGAACTTTTCATTATCCCAACACTTAAAAAGTTGACGGGCTGTTGGTTGGATAACCACATAGCTACTATGGACGCCTAAGCTTAATAACTTTTCGTCAATATTTTTCCAATCTTGCGCCGAGTATAACATCGTTAGATGCGTTTTTAATTCTTTTATTTCTAACGGCTTAAGTACGGATAAATTATTTACAACAACATGTTCCCCTTCAGGTGGGGTCAAATGAGTAAAACTGTTACGCCAATATTGAGAATCTCGATGAGTAAATTGATGAGAGATTTTCATTTCAGCAGGGATAGCCCTAACCAATAAGCTAACCAACCACTGATCAGCTAAATTAACAACTAAATCGTATTTATTTTTACGTAGCTTTAGCATTAGCTTGATAAAATTACAGGCTTTACTCAATCCAGAACTTTTTTTACTCGCCATGCCATATAAGGCATTGATTTCAGAGTTTTCAGAGAGGATGGGAATGGTCTCCTGATAAAGCAAAACATCAATTTCTGCATCAGGATATTGGTGTTTTAATGAGCTGATAACAGGTGTAGTCAGCAGCATGTCCCCATGAAACCTCATCTTGATCACAAGAATTTTTTTAAACTGTTTTTTCACCAGGCACTCTTAATCAGGTCTATATTATGTGTAAAAGACGATAGATATTTGACAACGAATATCATTATTAATTCAATAATTACTAGCTATGTTACTACTTTCAGAATAATGGTCATAGCCTCGAATGCGCATATCCGTAACTAACCAATTTTTAAGCAAAAAAAAACTCAGCCGAAGCTGAGTTTTTAACGCAGATAGCAAAATTACTTGATTTTTGCTTCTTTGTAGATCACATGCTTACGAACAACTGGATCGAATTTTTTCATTTCCAGTTTTTCTGGCATTGTGCGCTTGTTCTTCGTAGTGGTATAGAAATGACCTGTACCTTCAGAAGAGACCAGCTTGATTTTCTCGCGAATACCTTTAGCCATTTTTTAGCTCCTTAGTACTTCTCACCACGGGCACGCAGTTCAGCAAGAACCGCATCAATTCCCTTTTTATCGATCACACGCATACCTTTAGCAGATACACGCAGTGTTACGAAACGTTTCTCAGACTCAACCCAGAAACGGTGAGAGTGCAGGTTTGGCAAAAAACGACGTTTGGTCGCGTTTAATGCGTGTGAACGGTTGTTACCGCTCATTGGACGCTTGCCAGTAACTTGGCAGACTCGTGACATGTCTATTCTCCAAAAATCTAATCAGCTCGAGCTTTTTTGTTCTGGGTATGGCCGCCTCGTCAGGCTTAGGAGCCCATCTCAGCAAACTTTCATTGACTGAAAAAACCGTTTATACCTGAGTAAAAAATTTACTGAGATAGGCCCTTCTCGCCAAACCCAAGATCCTTAAAGGTGGCGTAGTATACGCTTTCAATCGATTTCACTCAAGCCCAACACAACGAAAGTTGTCATTTTTTAGGCAAAAAAATAATTTTATAGCCATCCCCGCTCTACAAATGAGACGCATTGTTTGTGCCCGACTACAAAATGGTCAAGTAATTTCACGCCCATAAGAGAGCAAGCTTGTTGAATTTGTTCAGTAACTTGTTTATCAGCCATACTCGGTTCAGGATTACCCGAAGGATGGTTATGAGCCAGTATAATTGCGCTAGCATTCATTTTAATAGCAAAGCGAATAATTTCCCTCGGATGTACCTCAACTCTATTTAATGTGCCTTTAAACATTTCTTCATGGCAAATAATTTGATTTTGATTATTTAAAAACAAAACAATAAAAACCTCACGCTCCCGGCCCGCAAACAAATCTAACAACTTTGACTTCAATAATTCAGGCCCGCTCATTACATCTTCATGTAAAAATTGCTCAGAAAAAAAACGACGAGCCAATTCACTTATGGCTTGTAACTGTGTAAATTTACAGTTCCCCATACCTTTACACTGCATCAACTTTTCGTAATCAGCTTGGATGAGTAAATATAAGGAACCAAATTCTTTGATCATACGTTTGGCTAACTGTAAAACGGGTTCCCCTTGGCTTCCTGTTCGCAAGAAAATCGCTAATAGTTCCGCATCCGATAATGAGGCGGCCCCGTATGCAAGTAGTTTTTCCCTCGGTGGTAACTCCTGATGTTCTCTCATCCCTTTATTCCTTCGCCCCAAAACCCTTTTCGAACCTTTTTATATAGCTTAGAAAACGTTAACAAGCCTGCCTATCCGTGTTTGAGTAACGCTTCGCAAAAATAACAATCTGATGTCAAATCGAGCGCGCCACCTAAACTGATGATGTGGTAATATGCCTTCCACATTGAGCGAATCGGATAAAAATAATGAATCAGCTATCACTATTAGGTAAGCAGGTAGTTATTGGGATCAGCGGGGGCATCGCTGCCTATAAAATCCCTGAGCTGACACGTCGCTTGCGTGATCAAGGTGCAGTAGTGCGAGTCGTCATGACTCAGGGCGCAAAAGCCTTTATTACCCCTTTAACTTTGCAAGCTGTTTCAGGGCATCCTGTTTCTGATGACCTGTTAGACCCAGCAGCAGAGGCCGCAATGGGTCACATTGAATTGGCTAAATGGGCTGATATAATTATTTTAGCACCAGCAACTGCGGATTTAATTGCTAAACTTAGTGCTGGAATGGCAAATGACTTACTAACGACGGTCTGTCTCGCCTCTTCAGCTCCTATTGCCGTTGTGCCAGCCATGAATCAACAAATGTATCGGGCGAGCGCCACACAAGACAATTTAATCAGATTGCAACAACGCCAATGTATGATTTGGGGGCCGGATGACGGTAACCAAGCTTGTGGTGATATTGGCCCAGGCCGTATGCTTGACCCATTAGCAATCGTTCGTCTCGCAGCTGAACATTTCAACCCTAAGCTTGACTTACAAGGCATTAAATTGATGATTACCGCGGGCCCAACACGTGAAGCATTGGACCCTGTTCGTTTTATCAGTAATCACAGTTCAGGGAAAATGGGGTTTGCTATTGCACAAGCAGCTAGTCAACGTGGTGCCGAAGTGACATTAATTGCAGGCCCTGTAAACCTTGAAACTCCAACAGGGGTTAATCGAATCGACGTCATTAGTGGTTTAGATATGTATGATAAAGTGCATCAAACCATTGCTGAACAAAATATTTTTATTGGGTGTGCTGCCGTTGCAGATTATCGCGCCAAAACGATCGCCGAAAATAAAATAAAAAAACAAGGCGATGAAGTTATGATTACACTGGTCAAAAACCCAGATATCGTAGCGAGTGTGGGCAACCTGAAACAAAACAGGCCCTATGTTGTTGGGTTTGCAGCAGAAACCCAAAATGTGGAAGAATATGCACGCCAAAAACGGCAACAAAAACAATTAGATTTAATTTGTGCCAATGATGTATCCCTTGCGGATAACGGGTTTAATAGCGATAACAATGCATTACACCTTTTTGATAGCAATGGTGATACTCGTTTGCCTCATTGCAGTAAAACTGAATTAAGCCACTACTTACTTGACGAGATACTTCAACGTTATGAAAAAAATTGACCTAAAAATTCTTGATAGCCGTATCGGTACTGAATTTCCTCTGCCGACCTATGCAACTACAGGCTCTGCCGGTTTAGATTTACGTGCATGCCTTGACGCACCGATCGACTTAGCACCGGGTCAAACAGAATTGATTCCAACAGGTTTAGCTATTCATATAGCAGATGAAAACCTTGCTGCTGTGATTTTACCTCGTTCAGGCTTAGGCCATAAACACGGGGTAGTACTTGGTAATCTAGTTGGGTTGATTGACTCCGATTACCAAGGGCAGCTTATGGTCTCTGTATGGAACCGTAGCGATAAATCTTTTACAGTTGAACCTGGTGAGCGTATGGCACAAATGGTGTTTGTTCCCGTTGTTCAAGCTGAATTTAATATTGTTGATGATTTTGATGCAACTGAGCGCGGTGCAGGTGGCTTTGGTCATTCTGGCCGTCAATAAATAAAACCCCCTGATGTTTAATATGCTATATAGAACCGGCACTAGGTTCTATATTTATCAATAAAAACAATCAGTCATATAATCAACAACAGGGAAAAGCTCAAAATTGCTTATAAACTCTACATTTTTAAAACCTATTTTGCTGCGTAAGTCTCTTTACTAAAAGCAAAATTTTGGATAGTTTGTTTTGCTGTTTTAGCAGGGGTCTTATTAGACATGGCAGAAAAAGCGACAACAAAAAAACGTAACAGGCGTGATGAGATCTTACAAGCTCTTGCGTTAATGTTAGAAAGTAGTGATGGTAGCCAGCGTATTACAACGGCAAAACTTGCGGCCACCGTTGGTGTGTCAGAAGCTGCGCTATATCGTCATTTTCCAAGTAAAATGAAAATGTTCGATAGCCTCATTGGGTTTATAGAAGACTCACTGGTTTCGCGCATCAATCTGATTTTAAATGATGAAAAAGATACTATTATCAGAATCAAGTTAATATTAGCGCTAGTTCTAGGCTTTTCAGAGAAAAACCCAGGGCTAACGCGTATAATGACTGGTCATGCGTTAATGTTTGAGCAAGATAGGCTACAAGACCGTATTAACCAATTGTTTGAACGTATTGAATCGCAATTACGGCAGGTGTTGAAAGAGAAAAAAATACGTGATGGCCATGGGTTTATCCATGATGAGTCATTACTTGCCTCTCAACTATTAGCCTTTTGTGAAGGTATGCTCTCACGTTTTGTACGCTCTGAATTTCGTTATCGGCCAACGGTGGAGTTCGAAGCACGCTGGCCTTTAATTCTAGCTCAGTTACAATAACCAATTATTTATACTACTCACCCCGCCCGTTATTGGGCGCGGGGATTTTTTTATTCAATTCCGTATTGTTCTCGGTAAGCCTTCATTGCCACTAAATGTTCCTGCATCCCCTCTTTTTCAGAAAGATAGGTAATTAAATCACTCATCGTAATGATTGAATAAACCTTGCAGTGATAATCGCGTTCAACTTCCTGTACCGCTGAAATTTCACTTTTGCCTTTTTCTTGACGGTCAAGGGACAATAAAACACCATTCAACGTCGCTTTATGCTGTTTAATAATTTCCATAGACTCACGGATAGCGGTCCCCGCGGTAATCACATCATCAACGACCACGACTTTTCCCTGTAATGGGCTCCCCACGAGTATGCCCCCTTCTCCATGATCTTTTGCTTCTTTACGATTAAAGCAATATGGCATATCAATATCATGGTGTTCTGCTAGTGCGACTGCGGTTGTCGTTGCGATTGGGATACCTTTATACGCTGGCCCAAAAATGACATCACATTCTATTGCGCTATCTTGTAGCGCTTGCGCATAAAAACGACCGACAAGTGCCAAATCACGTCCCGTATTAAATAGCCCTGCATTAAAAAAATAAGGGCTTTTGCGACCTGATTTCAGCGTAAACTCACCAAATTTAAGCACCTGTTTTTTCATGGCAAGTTCAATAAAATCGCGCTGATAGGCTTTCATTGGTCATTCTCCTCATGGATTACTGTTTAATATCTGACAAAACGAATTAGAGACTATTTGTTATAAGTACCGTACTTAAAAACAAGGGTCGATCTCTAAGCATAAAAAAGGCGACTATTTAGCCGCCTAACGAATCATTAACTTATTTCAGCGCTTCTCGCTGAGCTTCAAAAATCGTTTCTAAGCCCGTTTTAGCAAGTGCTAATAATGCGAGTAACTCCTCATGGCTGAACGGTTCACCTTCTGCGGTGCCTTGTACTTCAATCATACGGCCGTCATCCATCATAACAACATTCATATCGGTTTCTGCGGCGGAGTCTTCAACATATTCAAGATCACACAGTGCTTCTTGATTAACAATTCCAACAGAAACTGCTGCAACCATCGATTTTAATGGGCTCTTAGCTAGCTTACCTTGCTCTACCATTTTGTTCAGAGCATCAACTAAAGCAACGCAAGCGCCTGAAATCGCAGCGGTACGAGTACCCCCATCGGCTTGGATCACATCACAATCTAGCGTTATGGTGTATTCGCCTAATTTTTTCAAGTCAACCGCAGCTCGTAAAGAGCGGGCAATTAACCGCTGAATTTCCATCGTGCGGCCTGTTTGTTTTCCTCTCGCCGCTTCTCGTTGATTACGTGAATTAGTTGCTCGCGGTAACATGCCATATTCAGCGGTTACCCAGCCTTGCCCCTGCCCTTTTAAAAAGCGTGGAACGCCTTCTTCAACAGTTGCATTACATAACACCTTAGTGTCGCCAAACTCAATAAGAACAGAGCCTTCTGCATGCTTGGTATAGTTGCGCGTGATATTAATCGGGCGCATTTGGTCTGCTTGTCTATCTGCTGGGCGCATGGTGTTATCTCCATTATCAACTCAAATTGGGACGCATTATACGTCCTTAAAGCGATAATGCCTATCCTGTCATCCCTCATAGCGTTATAATCCCCCTAATTTGATGATGATAGGAACGAATTATGATCCGAAGTATGACCGCTTTTGCCCGCCGTGATATCAAGGGTGAATGGGGGAGTGCGGCCTGGGAGCTGCGTTCCGTAAACCAACGCTATTTAGAAACCTATATTCGCTTACCTGAGCAATTTAGAAGCCTTGAACCGGTTATACGTGAGCGTTTACGTTCTCGCCTAACTCGAGGAAAAGTGGAATGTAACCTGCGTTTTGAGCTAGATGGGGCAAATCGTGGTGAATTAATTCTTAATGAGGGGCTTGCTCGCCAATTAATTAGTGCCGCTAATTGGGTAAAAAATTATAGCCATGAAGGTGAAATTAACCCATTGGAAATTTTACGTTGGCCTGGGGTGATGTCAGCAGGTGAGCAAGATTTAGACGCCATTAGCGAACAATTAATGGCAGGCTTAGATGAAACCATTGATGCTTTCATTCAAAGCCGTGAAGCTGAAGGCGCGTCACTGCATGCATTAATCGAACAACGCCTCGATGGTGTACTGGTTGAAGTAGCTAAAGTCCGCCAACATATGCCTGAAATTTTACAATGGCAACGTGACCGCTTGCACAGCAAGCTTGAAGAAGCGGAAATCCAAGTGGATAACAACCGTTTAGAGCAAGAGCTTATTTTGTTAGCCCAGCGTATTGATGTTTCTGAAGAATTAGATCGCCTAGAAGCACATGTTAAAGAAACACGTAATATTCTGAAGAAAAAAGAGGCAACAGGTCGTCGCCTTGATTTTATGATGCAAGAATTTAACCGTGAATCAAATACATTAGCGTCGAAGTCAATCAATAGCGAAGTCACTAACTCTGCCGTCGAGCTAAAAGTATTGATTGAGCAAATGAGAGAACAAATTCAGAATATTGAATAACCCTCTTCAATAACTAAAAAATTAAGCCAATTGGTACTTGTATTGATTGGCTTAATTTTAACAGCTTATCCGGGTATCCCCGCTCGTATTGAACGGGGTTTACGCCACTTTTGACTAATTGGCTTTGGCTTCTTTCAAGCCAGTGTTTTTATCGTGATGATAATGGAACGTAAATTGGAATATTATCGCTAATACTACGGTATAAGATGCAAAGACCAACCAAATCATTTGCCAATCTTTAACCCCATCTACCGTATAATAATCGACAACTAACCCACTTAAAATAGCGCCAAAATACGCACCAACGCCATTCACCATCGTCATAAATAAACCTTGAGCACTTGCCCGCATTCTTGTGTCGACTTCTCTTTCGATAAAGATAGACCCTGAAATATTGAAGAAATCAAACGCACAGCCATAAACAATCATTGACATGATTAAGAACATTAAGCCAATCGCAGATGGGTCACCAAACGCAAAGAAACCAAACCTTAATGTCCAAGCAAACATACTCAATAACATGACTGTTTTAATGCCATAGCGTTTTAAGAAGAAGGGAATTGCTAAGATAAAACACACTTCAGCCATCTGAGAAATCGACAATAATATCGATGGGTACTGAACAACTAAGCTATCTTGGTATAGCGGGTTCAGGCCGAAATCATGCAAGAATGGGTTACCAAACGTATTGGTGATTTGTAAAACAGCACCAAGTAACATAGCGAATAAGAAAAACACCGCCATAATCGGTTTTTTAAATAAAACGAGCGCATCTAAACCTAGCTTACTGATCCAGCTACTTGAAATGGCTTTTTTATTGACATCAATTTTTGGCAAGGTTAGTGAATAAAGCGCTAAAAGTAATGAACAACCACCTGCAATATAAAGTTGCATACTACTTAGCTCAAATTTCAATAAGCTAATACTCCACATCGCCACAATAAAACCAATGGTACCAAATACACGAATAGGCGGGAAATTACTGACCGAGTCTAACTGATATTGGCTTAATGATGAGTAGCTAATACTGTTCGAAAGCGCAATGGTTGGCATGAAAGCCATCGCATTAATCAGCATCACCCAAAACATCACTGTCGAGTTGGTTACTGTAGCTGCATAAAATAAAGCCGCAGCGCCAATCAAATGACAAATCATATATAGCCGATTTGCTGGAATATATTTATCTGCAATTATCCCGATAATACCGGGCATTAAAATAGCGGCTACACCTTTCGAACTATAAACCATACCGACTTCTGCACCTGAGAAACTCAATGTTTTCATCATGTAAGAGCCGAGTGTAATCAACCAACTTCCCCAGACAAAATATTGTAGAAAAAGCATGATTTTTAAGCGGGATTTAATATTCATACGAAGCTCCGTTTGGAGTTACATTTATTCGTTTTTATTTTCAACTCAGCAATGGCGACACCCATAAGAATGACGACAACACCAACAAACTGAATGAATTCAAGAGGTAAATGCAATACCGTTACAGACAATAAAATAGTAACGGGAAGTTGCATTGAGCTAACAATGGTCGCTAGGCTGGTGCCAATAAGTGGAGTGCCCTTGGCAAACATCCACATACCAAAAAAGGAACCAAAAAAAGCGAGAGGTAATCCATAAGAGAAAAATAACGATTGAAACGTTGAAGCACTTAGCAAAAAGGTGGGTGGTACAACGATTGATGTCAAAATAGCTCCGCCTGTTACCATAATTGCAGAACGCATCATTGGGTCAGTTTTTATTGCTAAGGCCCCACTGACATACACGCGGATAGCATTTGATAATGCGGCTAATAGCCCTAATAACACACCAAGCCAATGAAACACCACCGTTTCACTATTCAGTAACCCTGTCGCCAGTACTGTTCCGATTAATATGACGACAACAGAAATTACCGTCATGAAAGGCGGTATTTGGCGCGTCACTACCGTATTAATTACTACCCCCATCCAGGTAAATTGCAAAAATAACACAACACCAAGAGCAGGCGATAAATACTGTAGCGATGCATAATACAGTAGCCCCGTTAAGCCTGTTGTTGTCCCCGTGAGTAACATCAACAACCCCTGCTGACCCGTTGGCCAGACTAAACGAACTCTTTTTACCCATGCGCCAACGACGACAAAAAACCAAAGTAATATCGCACCAAGTACCGTTTGGCTACCGATGACATCATTAAGGGAATACCCAGCACGATAAGCTAGAATGACTAACGTCGAAAGAATGCCATAACTACAAGCGCCTAAAGAAACTAGAATTAAACCTTTGAGTTTCATTTCAATATTCATCCTGCCTATACTTACAACATTCTTTATATTATTTTGAGAAAAAGAAGCTTAAAAAATTAGAAGCGTTCAATCACACCTGTCACTAACTTCAAGAAAGTTGCTTTGACTTTTTCTGCCGTTTCAATCACTTCGTCATGGCTGAGAGGTTGTTCTAAAATACCGCACGCCATATTGGTTAAGCAGGAAATCCCGACTGTTTTAATTTGTGAATGGTGAGCAACCAAGGCTTCAGGTACAGTAGACATCCCAACGGCGTCAGCGCCTAACGTTCTGATCATGCGAATTTCGGCAGGTGTTTCATAAGTTGGCCCTGTCCACCATGCATATACGCCCTCACGCACACTGACCCCTTGCTCTGTGGCAACATCTTTAATCGTTTGACGTAACTCTTTGTTATAGACTTCGCTAACATCCAAGAAGCGCACACCTAATTCAGGGTTATTTGGCCCAATTAATGGGTTGTTCGCCGTCAAATTAATATGGTCTGTGATAATCATCAGATCGCCTGGGTTAAACTCAGTATTCACTGCACCGCAAGCATTAGTAATAATCAGTTTTTCGACACCCAGAGCTTTCATTAAACGCACAGGGAAAGTGACTTGATCAAGGGAAAAGCCTTCGTAATAATGAAAACGCCCTTTCATAGCAACAACATTTTTGCCTGCGATAGTCCCTATGACTAACTCGTTGGCATGACCAACCGCCTCTGATTTCGCAAAATGGGGAATTTCACTATAAGGAATATGTACCGCATTTTCTAATGTGTCGGCGAATGGCCCTAATCCTGACCCTAAAATAATGCCAACAGTAGGTTTCATATCTGTGCGAGACTGAATAAAACTCAAGCTTTCTAAAATATCTTTTGTATGATGCATGGCGGTCTCCAAATTGACATCGACTAAAAATTGTTAAAATCGATCATAAAGCAATTTAAAAACAGAACAGCGATCTTAATCTCATTTTAAGAAAAAGTATTTCGGTATGATGTGTCGGACGAAACAGTATTTTATGCGTAGATTTGCTAATCTCTAGCGCAAGAGTTGGCAATAGAAAGGAGCGGGGCGCTTGTTACATACACTATTAAATGAATTTCGCACCTCAAAAAATTCAAAAACACAAAAACTCAAAGTCCTCTATCGGTTGATTCTTAACCATGGTCCAATTAGAGCTGAAACCTTGGCATCATTGGCCAGTATGAAGCCTGCCACCTGTGCAAGGCTGCTCGATGAGCTGAGTAAATGCCAATTAATTTCGACCTCAGAACTCGGAGAATCAACTGGTGGGCGTAAACCCATTCTGTATAGCATCAACCCTGCTGATGGTTATTTAGTTGGGATTGAAATGAGTGATATCTACTCGACCATTGTTTTACAAAACCTAAAGCTGGATATTTTAGGCATAGTCAAAGTGAAATATGAACACTTAGAAACAGCAGAAAACATGCTAGATCATCTGCTAAATAAGGTTAACACCCTGCTTGAGGAACACCATCTCAAGCTTGAAAGCTTGCTTGGCATAGGGATTGCTATCGACCATATTTTAGAGCGCGATAAACTACCTTATCACCAATATAGCGCCCGGATACAAGAGCTATATCGTTATATTACTGACAAAGTACCTTGCTTTGTATTACTCGGGAGTGGGATCAGCTTTGCGGCTTTTGCTGAATATCGCTTACGCTATACCTCTGATAGCCAAAGGTTTTTATTCACTACTTGTGATACTGACATCCGCAGCTGCACCATAATTAATAATCACTACGCCCCTGCGCCTATCAGTACCGCCCAAGCATTTGGTCACACCACGATTGATATCAATGGCCAACGCTGTGAATGTGGGTCATTTGGCTGTTTAAAGCAGTATAGCTCACTATCTGCGATTAAAACCCGAATAATAAAACAACTTCGCTTAGGAAAGCCCTCAGTTATCAATGAATTAGTTAATCATGAATCTGAGATTAATTACCATATTATTTTCAAAGCGTTAACCTTGAATGATGCATTGTGTCTTGAGGCACTTGAAGAAGCTGCCTATTATTATGGTATTGCGATTGCTAATGCCGTTTTGATCACGCAAGCGGATGTCGTTGTATGCGGGGGCACATTAACACCTAAAAACCACTTTTTTGCGGTGACTAAAAAATCCATTGAAGACAAACTGTCTATTTTCCCGCATATTAAAACACGTATTTACCCAGCAAATGACTCTTATGAAATTGTCGCTCAAGGGGCTGGGGGGATGGTGATACAAAACTATCTTTCTGATTATTAAGCTATTTCATTAATGATTATAACCTGTAAACTGCATGAGTTATTCTACAGTTTCTATTATGCGAGAGGGGCACATGGCTGAATTTGAAAGTATCGACAACGTAACAAAATCAAATATATTACAGCAACTTAAGTCTGCCTCTCCCCTTGTCCACTGCATGACCAATGATGTCGTTCAAACCTTTACAGCCAATGTACTTCTTGCCTTGGGTTGTTCCCCCGCCATGGTCATTGAGCCCGAAGAAGCGGAGCAATTTGCTGCCATAGCCAGTGGGTTATTAATCAATGTAGGCACGCTAACTGCACCGCGGCAGCATGCTATGCGTTTAGCGGTACAGAGTGCTAATGCTGCCAATAAGCCGTGGGTGTTAGACCCTGTTGCCGTGGGGGCGCTGAGTTTTCGGACACAATTTTGTCAAGAGCTACTCACACTAAAACCCGCCGCTATTCGTGGCAATGCATCCGAAATCATGGCATTAGCCGGTGAAAGCCTTGGTGGGAGGGGGGTTGATTCCCTGAATACCACGAGTGATGCTCTACCGGCAGCTCAGTTATTAGCGCGAAAAACGGCTACAATCGTGGCAATTAGCGGCGAAGTTGACTACATCACCGATGGGGCGCGAACGATTGCCGTCATAGGGGGTCATCCATTAATGACTCGAGTGGTTGGCACTGGGTGTGCGCTTTCTGCTGTTGTTGGCGCATTTTGTACCTTAACTGGCGACCGTTTACAGCATGTTGCAACAGCATGCGCATTAATGAAACAAGCAGGAGAAACAGCGACACGACGGTGCCACGGTACAGGCAGTTTTATCCCTGAATTTTTAGATGCCATTTACCAGCTAAATTAATCACTTATTGATAAAGAAAATAAAGTCGCTAAGTTATAACCGCGTTTTCTTTCCTCTAAGTTTTCTCGACCAATGGCGAAAGTTATCCCTGAAACGAATAAATCGATAGATAAGGTTTTTGTGATCAGGTTCGATACCGTAAAAACGTTGTAAAGCAATTAAGTCATTAGCTTTGCAAATAGACAAATTACCATAATCTGATAAATCAATGACTTTCAATCCATTGTCCGTTAAAACAAAATTCCCCGTATGGACATCATTAGAAGATAACCCGTATTGATGTAACTGATGAATGACCGATTTCATCTCCTCATAGTAAGGCGTGATATCGTCAAGCTCAGAGAGTACTGTCCCTTCTACATACTCAGCAATAATCCACGTTTCGATTGATTCACGGCATTTTATTTTTTCAGCCACAAAGTAAATATCATTTGTGACAGTACAGCCTTTATTTTGAGCGACAACTAAGCGTTTTAATAAGGTTGAATAAAAAGGCCCAGAGATAATGCGCATTATTCTCTTTTCAAGGCGTTTATCACGCTCTTTTTCACACTTAATAATAAAATTCCGACCATCAATATTAATACGTGCAACACTTCTATCGATATTGCCACTTCCTAAATTTTTGCCATCAATTTTCCCTTGAATAAAATCATTAATAACCTGCCAAAAATCGATTGTTCCCTCTTTTTGATAAGTCGTAAAACTATCCATTTGTTTTTTAATTATTTTTTGCATGACAAAAAGCCAGTTTATTTAAGTAGATCAGCTGATGCTAGCAAAGGGGAAAAGGCATTTCTTAGCGATTCTTGCAAAATCAGCGAATAAAATGAGTAATTGTGGCATTTAGCACAAAATAGATAGGGTTTTAGCGACAATACGGGGACTTGACGCATAGATTGGCCAATTCGATGACCAATCTATTTCAGGTTGATAAGCTTAATCGTTACCAAACAAGTCACGGGTATAGACTTTACTCGCTACGTCTTCCAACTCAGGCACCATGCGGTTGGCTAAAATAATGTCACATTGAGCCTTAAATTCCGCTAAGTCATTGACCACTTTTGAACGGAAAAACTCAGGTTCATTTAAAACAGGTTCATACACCACCACTTCAATGCCCTTGGCTTTGATGCGTTTCATCACACCTTGTACCGCTGAAGCACGGAAGTTATCAGAGCCCGCTTTCATCACTAAGCGATAAACCCCCACTTTGTGTGGTGCTTTAGCAATAATGGCATCAGAAATAAAGTCTTTACGGGTACGGTTGGATTCGACAATGGCGTTAATCAAGTTATTTGGCACGTCATCGTAATTAGCCAGTAGCTGTTTGGTATCTTTCGGTAAACAATAACCGCCGTAACCGAATGATGGGTTGTTATAATGGCTGCCAATACGTGGGTCTAAAGAGACACCTTCAATGATTTGGCGTGCATTTAAGCCACGGCTTTCTGCATAAGTGTCGAGTTCATTAAAGTACGCCACTCGCATCGCCAAATAGGTATTGGCAAACAGTTTAATGGCTTCGGCTTCGGTTCCATCGGTAAATAACACCGGAACGTCTTTTTTAATTGCACCTTCTAGCAGTAAATCAGCAAAAACCTTTGCACGCTCAGAACGCTCCCCGACCACAATGCGGGAAGGGTGTAAGTTATCCCACAGAGCACGGCCTTCACGTAAAAATTCAGGGGAGAAAATCACGTTGGTGTAACCAAACTCTTCACGTAAACGCTCAGTAAAGCCCACAGGAATGGTGGATTTCACAATAATCGTCGCTGCGGGGTTAATGTTATTCACGTCATGAATAACAGATTCAACCGATTGAGTATTGAAGTAATTGGTTTTTGGGTCGTAGTCTGTTGGCGTCGCCACTATCACATACTGCGCGCCCGTATAGGCTTCGTTTTTATCTTCTGTGGCACGGAAATTGAGCGTTTTCTCCGTTAAGAATTGCTCAATTTCAGCGTCAACAATCGGTGATTGATGATTGTTTAGCATTGCCACTTTTTCAGGGATGATATCGACTGCAACCACTTCGTGATTTTGTGACAGTAACATGGCGTTAGATAGGCCGACGTAGCCGGTCCCTGCGATTGCTATTTTCAAACTTGCCTCTCAATTTCTGCTACGGATGTATTATTTTATTGATGGTAATAAGAACGATACCAATCAACAAAGGCCTGAACACCCTGCTCAATAGACACTTGTGGACGATAACCTGTCACATTAAATAGGTCTTCAGTGTCTGCCCAAGTTGTGTAGACGTCCCCTGCTTGCATAGGTAAGAAGTTTTTAATGGCCTCTTTACCGAGCGCTTTTTCCAACGCTGAAATAAACTCAATCAATTTAACGGGCTGCCCATTACCAATATTATAAATACGGTATGGCGCACTACTTTCTGCCGGTGAGGCACCGTTATTGTGCGGGTCTGCTTGTGGAATTATATCCGAAATACGGATCACACCTTCGACAATATCATCAACAAAAGTGAAATCACGGCTGAGATTGCCGTTATTATAGACATCAATGGGCTCCCCCGCCAAAATAGCTTTAGTAAATTTAAATAAGGCCATATCTGGCCGGCCCCAAGGGCCATAAACGGTAAAGAAGCGCAGCCCTGTTGTAGGCAACTGGTATAGATGTGAGTAGGAGTGCGCCATCAATTCATTGGCTTTCTTCGTTGCTGCATATAATGAGATTGGATGATCGGTTGGCATATCGGTAGTAAATGGGACCTTATCTGTCACGCCATACACGGAGCTAGAAGAAGCATACACAAGGTGTTTTACTTTGGCTTGGCGGCAACCTTCTAAAATAGCTAGGTGACCCGTTAAATTGCTATCTGCATAAGCAAATGGGTTTTCCAACGAATAACGAACCCCCGCTTGTGCCGCAAGGTGAATAACCCTATCGAATTGCTCTTGGGTACACAATACCCTGATGGTTTCGCGATCGGTTAGGTCAAGGTGAAGAAAACGAAATAGCGGAAATTGTTCTAATAAATGTAAGCGGGATTGTTTAAGGCCCTGATCATAGTAAGCATTAAGGTTATCAATACCGACGACCTCATGCCCACTTTCTAATAAACGCTGACATAGCCTAAAACCAATAAAGCCTGCACTTCCCGTGACCAAGTATTTCATATTCACCATCTTCTAGCATTAAACCATTTCCAAGCTCTAATTGAGCGTTTTGGTCATTTAAATAAACTGACCTGAATATAAGACACAAAAAGTCAAAAATGGTTTTATCGCTAACCGAATAATAAATAAAAAATTTTCCTTTTAAAGAAACGTTAAGGTTAGATAGGAAGAAAGGTAGACGATATAAAGATAAAATCAGTAGCAGGTATGGTTAGATACCTGCCACAACTTACTGATATTTAGTTGTTATCTACTTTATCTGCGGATTTTAAAGTGCGGTAAATATAATTACGATAGCTATCTAGTAGCTTCTGGTCTTCGCAATCATTCAATTTACCCTCACAAAGATGGCGCATCTTAATATTAGCCTCATAGAATGGCGAAACCTTTAAATTTGCGCGCTCCAATAGGATACCCCCTAAGAAGGAAATATCGGTTAATGGGCCTATTTCAATGTGTGTCCCTGATTTCAAATTATCACGTAACGTAAATTGAGTCAGGTAAGCTGGTGACGACAGAGGGGAATTATATTGATTTAAACTAATACCCGGCTGGTGATCACCAAAATACAAGAACATTAGTGGGCGGTCTCGCTTTTCAATAAAGCTAGCAAAGTCACGGATTGATGCATCTGAGGCAATAATTTTCTCCATATAGTGGCTAAATTCACCGGCAGCATCTGCCTGTTTAATTTTGTCTTTTATCCCGTAATCATCACTGTGGCTCTCTTTATAAGGCCCATGCTCATACATTGTTAAAGAGAAAATAAAAACAGGTTTGTCCGTTTCTTTTGCTAAAATTTCTTTGACATATTTCAGCATATCTTCCGTGCTGATTGTCCATAGATTATCTTGTAATTTACCTGGATAACCGAGTTCTTGTGGCTGGATAATTCTATCGACACCGAGGGTTTCATAAGCATGACCTGAATGGTAAGCCCCTTTATTAAACGGTGTTAAGACAACTGTATAATAGCCATTGGCTTTCATTTCTTTGAATAGGCTATTTTTTAAGTTATCGACAATAAAATAAAAAACACCGCTTTTTTGTGCACCAAAATCATCACTATTTAAACCTGTGAGCGCTGAGAACTCTGATAACCAAGTACCACCGCCAAAAGTCTGAACCCGCATTTGGCTAGATGCAGCAACACCCTCATCTCGCTGGAACATGAATAATTCAGGAAGTTTTGTCCCAGCAGGTAAATCATAAATATTTGGGTTAACCGTTGATTCTTGAAGTAATAAAACAATATCTGGCTTTTCTGAAGGCGTTGTATTTTCTAACGTTACCGTTGCCGCTTTCTCGATGAAATAATCCGCAGAACCTGCAAATTGCGGTGATTGATAACTCGAGTTTTTTGCAGACATGATAATATTTGTGACTGTCCCACGGCCCTTAGGTAAAGTTTGAGACCATCGATCATAATAATGGTCGCTTGTAAAACTCGCCCCAAAATAACCCGCAACAACTAAGATCAGCCCAACAATACGTGAAGTTAATGATTTAGATGATGACACTAGGCGCCAACTGATAACACCATTAACCACTAGCAAAATAACCAAGGCGACCAAGGCAACACCCGCTAACCAATAATGGCCCAAGGTGCCCATATTGGAGGTATCGGTCATGATGTTAATATCGGTGAAGAAAAGTTGTTCTTTGTAGTAATGAACTTTTAACTGGTTTAAAAATTTAATGATAATAAACAAGGTACTGGTAATAACCACTGAAAATAACCAGCGAGCTGTAAGCACCATTAAAACACCAAATAAGGCAGCATATACACTGATTGAAATCAGCGCAGGATAAATCACACTCCCTTTTTCAAACACTAAAAAAAGTGAGCCAATAAAAATTAATGCCAGATAAAAGCCTGCAAATAACTTTTTCTTCATCGGTTTTACCACAAGGTTAATATTGAAGGTTTGCTATGAAGCACTACTATAACGGACTAAAACACTCAGTTTATTCAACGAAAATCCCTTTATCACGCAAATAGTGCCCATCGCCTTTACGACGAGTAAAACCGCTTTTATCAAAAAACTCAAGAATTTGAATCGCAAGTTTTCGACCAATGCCCAATTGATTACGAAAATCCGCCGCAAAAATCACTTCATTTTCTAAGCAATAACGATGGATCTTCGCAGCAAAATAGCTAATTTGCTCATTGCTGTAATAACGGTCACGCACAATCGCGATAACTAACCCCATTTGTGCGGCTTTTTTAAGTACGCGCCGCATTGTCTCTTCCTCATAGCCACTTTCTAATGCGAGATCACGTACCCACCAAGCCTCATTACGAGAAAATAACGGGTAAATCTGCTGCCAAATTAATTGTTGCTCAGCGTCGAAAACCAACCCATGCTGAGGCATATGTAACCAACCGCGCGTTTGCTTAATGACCTTTTCATCAATAAGGTCATTAATCAGCTTAAACACTAACGCTTCACTCATAGAAGGGAGCGCCATGCGTTTTAATCGGGCTTTCCCAACCCCGATTTGGTCACTATGGACTTGGTTAAATTTCTCAAGGGTCTGTACTAAACGCTCTTTAGCCACTTGGGCTTTAAATGCTGACAGTACATTGTTACCGACACGCTCTGCATCTGTTTGCACCAATAAGCTTTCTACCGCTTCATGGGTTAATTGCCGCGCCCAGCTGTATTCCTGTAAATTAAGCTCCCCCTGAGGAAGTTGTAACTTAAAATGCGCAAGCTCATCGTGCTCTTTACACAGCTTTGATAACCAATCTAAAAACTCGGGAAGCCTTTTGCCACGACGCGGGGAGACTAAACGGATCACACGTGCCCCGCCTAATGTCTGGCGAGCACTTATATCACGGATAATCAGCCGGTCATTATCCACTAACCATAATGGAGTATCTAAAATTAACTCGGCAAGAATGGGGGTTTCCCCTTGCTCCACTAATAAAGATACGCGTCCGGTAATGTGACTTGCTCCATGATAAAGATGTACAGGTTGCCAATGCTTAATTAATGCGTCACATTCCAGCTCAACAATCACACGGTTTGCAATAAAGGCCGGTTGCTGAGACAACAGCCAATCACCTCGAGTGATGTCTTCTTTCGCAATATCACCGGATAGGTTCAATGCCACACGGTCACCCGCTTGCGCACAGTCTGAGGATTGATTTTGCCGATGGACCCCTCTGACTCTAACCGGTTTATCTGCACCAGTAACCCATAGTGAGTCCCCGACTTGTATTTTCCCTGCTAACGCAGTTCCCGTCACCACAATCCCAGCCCCTTTTACATGGAAAACTCGGTCAATGGCTAAACGAAAACGGCGCTGCAAATTTTCATGAGCGCCATTGAGTTGATGTAACTGTTGTAGATATAAACGTAGTGATTCAACACCACGCCCATCTTCGCTAGAGGTGATAAATAATTTAGCGTCAGGCCAACCTTGCCGTGCTAGCTCTGATTTAGCTTGTTGTATCACTTGTTCAATACGTGAATGGTCAACTCGGTCAGCCTTGGTAAGGATTAACGTGATATCTTGGCAGCCAGCGAGCCTTAAAATGGATAGATGCTCAAGTGTTTGAGCCATTACACCATCATCACATGCCACAACCAGTAGAGCATGGTTAATGCCGCCAACCCCAGCTAGCATGTTCGCTAAGAATTTTTCATGCCCTGGCACATCAATAAAGCCAATTGCACTACCATCCTGTTGCGGCCAATAGGCATAACCGAGGTCAATCGTCATCCCGCGTTTTTTTTCTTCGGGAAGGTGAGATGTATTTATACCTGTAATCAATTGAATTAATGATGTTTTACCATGGTCAACATGGCCAGCTGTCGCAAAAATCATGAAAGTAAAACCTGTAATAAAGCATGTTCATCATCAAGACAACGCAGGTCAAGCCACAGCTTGCCTTCTTTCATACGACCAATAACGGGTTGAGGTAGCCGCCGCCATTGGGAGGCAAGTTGTTCCAGCGTACTGCCTTTTCCATCTAATGGTGCAAAAGTCACCGCAAAACTCGGTAACCGGTCAATAGGTAGCGAGCCGCTTCCTATTTGCGATAAGCAAGACTCAACTTCCACAATAAACTTGTCACCGTAAAAAGCTTGCAGTGCTACTAAGATATTTTCTGCGCTCCTTTGGATCACTTCTGGCTCACGGGTTAGCCATCGCAAGGTCGGTAACTCAGTAACTAGTTTTTCAGGGGTTAAATAGAGTTTTAGGGTAGCTTCAAGCGCAGCTAACACCATTTTATCAACGCGCAGTGCGCGTTTTAACGGGTGCTTTTGGATTGCCTCAATCCATTTTTTCTTCCCTAAGATAATCCCTGCTTGTGGCCCACCAAGAAGCTTATCACCGGAAATAGAAACTAAATCAACACCTTGAGCAAGATAGGTTTGAGGCATTGGCTCAGCGGGTAACCCCAAGGTTGTCATATCAATCATGGAGCCACTGCCTAAGTCAATCGCCGTCGGTAACTGGTATTTTTTGCCCAGTTCCGCTAATTCATCTCCCTCTACCTCAGCAGTAAACCCTTCGATGCTATAGTTACTGGTATGCACCTTCATTAACAATGCAGTTTGCTCATTAATTGCATTTTCATAATCACGTAAGTGAGTACGGTTTGTTGTGCCCACCTCAACCAGTTGGCAACCGGCCTGTGCCATCACATCTGGTACGCGAAAAGCCCCGCCAATCTCGACGAGTTCACCACGAGAAACAATGACTTGCTGACCATTCGCGACTGTTGCCAATAATAACAAAACTGCCGCTGCGTTATTATTAACAATGCATGCATCCTCTGCCCCTGTTAATTCACAGAGTAAATCCGCAATCGCGCGGTCTCTGTGACCACGCATGGCGCCATCAAGAGAATATTCTAATGTAACTGGCGAATTCATCACTTGGCTAACTGCATTAATCGCCGAGGTTGGCATTACTGCTCGACCTAAATTGGTATGCAGTACCGTCCCCGTTAGATTAAAGACGCTTTTTAACGCACTTTGCCCTAATGTTTGGTGGCGGACGGATAGTTCTTTTAGCCAATCATCGTGCCAAGCAGGTAATTTTCCAAACTGTGAAATACAAGTTCGGGCTTGTTCTTGCATTTCACGTAAGCATGCTGTTACCCAATGCAATCCTGATTGCTCGACCAATACTTGTACTTCATCAAGCTGCAATAATTTATCGATTGCAGGAAGTTGGCGATATAAAACAGAATTTGATTCAGCCATAGTTACGATTCTCTGTTTGTTACCGCTTATTTTTCACCAGGGAATAAGAACGGGTTAATACTGCTACGTGCAAAACCTTCTTCTTCCATACGTGCATCCAAAATAATTGATGCTAAATCATCAGCAACTGCTTCGACTTTAGCTTCTTTCTCTTGGTAAAGGATCTTCAGATAACTTCCACAATCACCACAACTTTCCGCTTTAATGGCTGCGTTTTCGTCATCCAGTGACCAATAATTCAGTTGGCCTGTTTGCTCACAATTGCTGCATTTCACACGCACCATGTGCCATTCGGTTTCACATAAATTACAGTGTAAATAACGCAGCCCCTGCGAAGTCCCAATTTGTACAATGCTTGATACAGGCATGCTATTGCATACTGGGCAGAAATGACGGTGGTCACCATGTTCCGCACGCGCTTTACCGGGGATATTTGCAGCCATTTGCGCCCAATACACAGATAGAGCAGCCCAAATAAACATGGATTTTTCCGCAGGGACTTTCTCAAACTCCTCATTTAATAACGCGGTCGCCATTGCCTCTAATTCAGTTTCGGATGCTTTATCTAAGTTTTCTAATGCTGGGCGAACTGATTCAGGGACAATTGGCATTAACTCAGCGATAATAGCGGTCAATAATTTGTGCCAATGTGTTGTACGTGGGAAGGTTTTTGCATCTAAGGGGGAGTTGTTTGTATTAATTGAACGCTCAAGAATAGGCGCCATATCCACGTCTAATGGATTATCATGTTGTGCATTATGTTGTGCAGTAGCAACTTCAGCTGCAAAATTCAGATAATCTGCAAAGGGATGCTCACCAATACCGAGTTCTTTCAACCGCTCAGCACGGCGTTGATATAAACTTTTTAGGTTAGGAAATAGAACCGGAGGAATAAAACCAATTCCTTTTTCTTTCAATCTTTCTTGCCCTAACTCTTCTTTAGGAACGATACGAATACCCATTGCGTTCTCTCTTTTCTATTTTTTTATAACGACAATCCCCGAGAAATGGCTGACCATTTTCCCGAAGCGTCTTTGCTCATCATATTTTATATCCGCGAAAGCGGTGCTCTAATACTCAGGATAAAACAAAAGTAGCGTTGAGGCTACTCTGGCCCTCGAATTATCTATGATATAACCCCGTAGTAGATCAAGGTAAATGTAAATCAGGATGATGGTTGTTTTATTTGATATAAATAAATTGTTATCTCTAGGATAAAAATTCTGGAGTTGTGGTTTGGAGTGTTTATAACTGCAAGCTTATGATGTAAACAGCCTTCTATTTGCAACAGAAATTGGTATTTTGTCCTTATTTCAAGATGTTTTTTTATTGCTGTTGTTCAATCAGAACGAAATAAAAACATAAATATAATTAATATCTATTGTATCTTTTAGATAAAGATAAATATAAAAAGCACTTATGGTCAATAAATACGCGACCAAATACTATTCGGTCGCGTATTAATAAAATAACAATTTTGCTTCCTTAGAGGTATAACAGCCCCTTTGGTACAATCAAAATACCAAATAAAAAGCAAATATCATTAATAACCAGTTAGTCTTTAGATTTTCAGTAACTCAGGGTAATACATACGTTTAATTGCTAGCTCTAAACCTCTAACCTCCGCTAGACCTTTTAGACGCCCTATGGCGGAATAACCCGGGTTAGTCACTTTCTTCAAATCATCCAAAATTTGGTGACCATGATCTGGTCTCATTGGAATTGGTGCAAGCCCCGCAGCATGGCGTTTTTGTTCAACCGCTAAAATGGCTTTGACCACTTCAAACATATCGACATCGCCTGCAATATGATTTCCTTCATGGAAAGTATTTGGGTTGTTTTCTCTCACCGTTGAACGTAAATGTGTGAAATGAATACGATCACCAAATTCATTAATCATTTTTACTAGGTCGTTATCGGCTCGCACACCATAAGAACCTGTGCACATAGTAAACCCATTATGAATGCTATCGCAGCTTTGCTTAATAAACCGCATATCTTCAATGGTAGAAACAATACGTGGTAGGCCTAAAATTGGGCGTGGAGGGTCATCAGGGTGAATAGCTAAAACCACATTTTCTTCTTCACACACAGGAACGATTTTCTGCAAGAAATAACGTAAGTTCTCACGTAACTGATTTTCATCAATATTATTATACAGCGCCAAGCGCTCACGGAATTGGTCTAATGTATAACCTTCTTCTGCGCCCGGTAACCCTGCAATGATGGTTTTAATCAGGTTTTCGATATCATCAGATGACATATTGGCATAATACTCAGCCGCTTCTTTAACTTCTTGTTCTGAATAACTCGCCGCCGCATTTTTACGTTTTAAAATATGAATTTCAAACGCAGCAAAGGCAATATTGTCGAACCGTAACGCTTTGGAGCCATCAGGTAGCGTATAAGCAAGGTCAGTACGCGTCCAATCTAGAATTGGCATAAAATTATAGCAAATGGTCTTAATACCACAGGATGCTAAATTACGGATACTTTGCTGGTAATTTTGAATATAGAAATCAAAATTACCTTGTTGAGTTTTAATATCTTCGTGAATAGGAATACTTTCCACGACAGACCAAACTAACCCAGCATCTTCAATGATAGATTTACGCTTTAAAATCTCCTCAACACTCCAAACTTCACCGTTAGGAATATGATGGAGCGCAGAGACGATTCCCGTCACCTCTGCTTGCCTAGCATCACTTAAAGAAACAGGGTCATTAGGACCGTACCAACGCCACGTATGCTCCATGAGTACTTCTCCTGCGATTATTCAAAAATAGTCTGATAAGGAATTGTTTCAAATAAGTAACCATCAAAATTGGGGTCATCAAAATCAGAAAGCTGCATTAGCGTATTTTTGACATTTTCTAAATGCTGCCACATCTCTTTTTTAGCCAATTCAGGATCACGTTTTTGTAGTGCATTTAAAATATTTTCATGATCAATCAACCACTTCTTCCGGTAAGTCGTATTGTCGATATGCTCATGTAGCTTATCCCACATAGGGCTTTGTAACCGCACAGCCCAGATATCATCAATAATCTTCGCCATCATGTCATTCTTGCTTGCGCGAGCAATTAACACGTGGAACTTATGATCATTAGCATCGTCACTTTCATTATTTGCGACTTTGATTCGCTCATCTTCTAATAATGCGCGGATCTCTTGAATATCGGCTTTTGTTGCTGATAAAGCAGCACATGCTGCTATCGCACTTTCAATCACTTGGCGCGCTTGCAGTATTTCAAAAGGGCCATGGTCTAAGCTTTTGACTTCATCAATTAATAGGTCTGGGTGATTGATGACATAAACACCAGAACCTTTCTTGATAGAAACCAATTTTTCAATTTCCAACATGATGAGTGCTTCACGTACCAATGAGCGACTAACATCATATTTTTTAGCGATCTCACGCTCTGGCATTAAACGACTTCCTATCGGATATTCACCAGATGCAATGAGCTCTTTTAACTGCTGACCTAGGTATTGGTACGAGCGGTATTGAGTTTTCATATATATGTACAACGCGTTGTCGAATTAAATTTAGTTCTTCCATTGTAGATTATCGTCCCTCACCACAATGGTCAACCAATTTATCCACTATTTCTGCAAAATTAGTTAACCAATTTGTGATCAGATTCACTTATTGTCGTCTTTTTAGTCATTGTTTTTTAATTTATCGATTGATAGAGTGAAAAAAAGAAAATTTGGTTAACCAATAAATAAACCAGTTTGAGTGTGAAGGGGTAATTTGGTTGATCAGTTGGTTAATAAGTAATAGGGATTTAGGCCAAAATGAAAATCATAAAAGCAGAAGTCTTTGTATGTAGCCCCGGTCGTAATTTTGTCACATTAAAAATTACTACTGATGAAGGCATATATGGACTCGGTGATGCCACCCTTAACGGGAGAGAACTCTCAGTGGCATCCTATCTTCAAGATCACCTCTGTCCTCAGTTGATAGGCCGTGACCCACATAAAATCGAAGATATTTATCAATTCTTCTATAAGGGAGCCTATTGGCGCAGAGGCCCAGTTACGATGTCCGCCATTTCTGCGATTGATATGGCACTGTGGGATATTAAAGGCAAAATTGCCAACCTTCCAGTTTATCAATTACTCGGTGGAGCTTCTCGTGAAGGGGTGATGGTTTATTGCCACACAACAGGCACCGATATTGCCGAAACACTAGATAACTACGCGAAATATAAAGAAAAAGGTTTTAAAGCGATCCGTGTGCAGTGCGGCATACCAGGAATGGCAACCACCTATGGGCAGAGCAAAGGAAAAAACCTTGCTTATGAACCTGCCACAAAAGGCCATCACCCTGAAGAGCAATTTTGGTCAACCGAAAAATACCTCGATTTTATGCCCAAACTGTTTGAAGCCGTACGCGACAAATATGGCTTCAATGAACACCTTTTACACGATATGCACCATCGCTTGACCCCTATTGAAGCAGCTCGCTTCGGTAAAAGTATTGAAGATTATCGATTATTTTGGATGGAAGACCCAACACCAGCGGAAAACCAAGCTTGTTTTAGATTAATTCGTCAACATACCGTCACCCCAATCGCTGTAGGTGAAGTTTTTAATAGCATTTGGGATTGTAAACAATTGATTGAAGAGCAACTCATCGATTATATCCGCACCACAATCACGCATGCTGGAGGGATCACGGGTATGCGCCGGATTGCAGATTTCGCTTCTCTTTACCAAGTCAGAACAGGTTCTCATGGTCCATCTGACCTATCCCCAATTTGCCATGCTGCCGCCTTACACTTTGATCTATGGGTACCAAATTTCGGCGTTCAAGAGTTTATGGGCTACTCCGAAGAAATGTTATCCGTATTTACGACCAACTGGACGTTCAATGATGGTTATATGCACCCAAGTGATAAGCCCGGTTTAGGTATCGATTTTGATGAAAAACTGGCAGCGAAATACCCGTACAACCCAGCTTATCTTCCAGTTGCTCGTCTCGAAGACGGCACGTTGTGGAACTGGTAATTTTTATTTTATTCGGAGTCAAATATGAAAGCTGTAAAATCGGTAGTAATTAAAGAACCTAATACATTATTGATTGAAGAGCGTTCAGTTCCTGAGCCAACTGAAAATCAAGTACAAATAAAAGTTCGCTTAGCCGGTATTTGTGGTTCTGACAGCCATATCTACCGTGGCCATAACCCATTTGCAAAATATCCACGCGTGATTGGCCATGAATTTTTCGGTGTCATTGAAAAAGTCGGTTCCAGCGTAGACAGTAAACGCATTGGTGAACGAGTCTCTATCGACCCTGTTCTCAGTTGTGGTCATTGCTACCCATGTTCAATTGGTAAACCAAATGTTTGCGAGACACTAGAAGTATTAGGCGTTCATACTGATGGCGGGTTCACTGAATATGTTAATGTCCCTGCGGCAAACGCTTATACCATTCCCGATTCAATCAGCGATGAATGTGCCGTTACCGTTGAACCATACTCTATTGCCGCCAACGTGACTTCGCATGTTCACCCAACTCAAGATGATGTCGCATTAGTCTATGGTGCGGGTACGATTGGGTTAACCTGCGCACAGGTTCTTAAAGGAGTTTATCAGGTCAAAACCTTAATTGTGGTTGACCGCGTGACTGAACGTTTAGCAAGAGCAAAAGATTGTGGTGCTGATATTATCATTGATAATTCACAAACCCCACTGCCGGAGCAACTCAAAGCACTGGGGCTCCGTCCAACGTTAGTACTTGATGCAGCTTGCCATCCCGCTATCTTACAAGAAGCCATCTTGATTGCTTCCCCCGCGGCAAGAGTTTCTATTATGGGCTTTTCAAGTGAAGCAAGTGCCGTTACACAGCAAAGTATTACCAGCAAAGAGATTTCATTATTTTCTTCGCGTCTGAATGCCAAAAAATTCCAAGAAGTAATTAGCTGGATAGAATCTAAAAAAATTGACCCAACAAAAATCTTAACCCATCAGTTCCCATTCACTGAGGCGCAAGAGGCAATATTAACCTTTGAAAAAGACCAGAAGACCTGCTGTAAAATTCTTTTAACCTTTTAATTTAATTAAAAAAACTAAATCCGATTTTGGATACTACTCTACGTGATTAATAGGATAATAATATGAATACTCAGTCAATTGACCCATCAGGGAAAGTGGAACGCAGCTCTGGCGATCTGACCAAAGCTGCAGTTTCAGGCTGGCTAGGAACCGCTCTGGAGTTTATGGATTTCCAGCTTTACTCGTTAGGCGCAGCACTTGTTTTCCATGAAATATTTTTCCCTGAACAATCCGCTTCAATGGCATTAATTCTTGCTATGGGAACTTACGGTGCCGGATATGTCGCACGTATTGTTGGTGCGATTTTCTTTGGTCAAATGGGCGACCGAATCGGCCGTAAAAAAGTACTCTTTATCACCATCACCATGATGGGGGTGTGTACTACATTAATCGGGGTATTACCAACCTACGCACAGGTAGGTATCCTCGCACCGCTGTTATTAGTTCTCTTGCGAATTATTCAAGGCTTAGGGGCAGGCGCTGAAATTTCGGGTGCAGGCACCATGCTGGCAGAATATGCACCAAAAGGCCGTCGTGGTATTGTGGCCTCATTAGTAGGTCTGGGAACAAACTGTGGCACATTAAGCGCAACTGCTATTTGGGCTGTTATGTTCTTCTGGTTAGATAAGTCAGACTTACTGGCTTGGGGCTGGCGTGTACCTTTCTTGGCAAGCTTCGTGGTAATGCTGTTTGCAGTATGGTTACGACTGAATCTGAAAGAAAGCCCTGTATTTGAGAAAGTGCAAAATACGGAAGAACAAGAAGCCAAAGTCGCAGTACAAGCACCACCGAAAGAAAGTTTCTTTGCCATGTTTAAATCTAAAGCATTTTGGTTAGCGACTGGCATTCGTTTTGGCCAAGCAGGTAACTCTGGGTTAATTCAAACTTTCTTAGCAGGATATTTAGTTCAAAGCCTATTGTTTGATAAGAGTATTCCAACTGATGCAATCATGATCAGCTCCGTTGTCGGTTTCCTAACTATTCCTGTAATTGGTCTGATATCAGATAAATTTGGTCGTCGTATTCCTTATATTATTCTTAGCTTATCTGCCATGTTGCTCGCCTATCCGATGTTATCTGTCATCGTCGATGGCGCGAACAGCGTTAGCTTAATTACCATCTGTATTATTATCGTTCATAACTGTTCAGTACTCGGATTATTTGCCTTAGAAAATATTACGATGGCTGAAATGTTCAACTCACGTAACCGTTTTACTGGTATGGCTGTAGCCAAAGAAATTGGTGGCTTAATTGCCTCTGGCTTAGGCCCAGTTCTAGCAGGCATTTTCTGTAGCATCACAGGAAGCTGGTGGCCAATTGCAATCATGATCATCATTTACTCTGCCATTTCATTAATCAGTGCCATTATCATGCCTGAAGTGAAAGATCGTGATTTAACCAGCACGTTGGATGCGGTTGAAGAGGCTGAACAACAAAAAGGTAAAGTGAAATATGCAACTGTCAACCAATAACCTAAACCAATTACCCGCCACAATCAAAGTACCAAGCTATGATAGGGAGCAGGTAAAGGTAAAAATGCTTCACTTAGGTTTCGGCGCGTTCCATCGCGCCCACCAAGCCATCTTTGCGGATATTTTAGCTACGGAGCAGCAGAGTGATTGGGGTTTTTGTGAGGTCAATTTAGTCGGTGGGGAACAACAAATTGAAGATTTACTCGCTCAAGACTGCCTTTATAACGTAGTTGAAATGCAAGGTGATAATTGGCAAACCCGTACTGTCGGTGTGGTAAGAGAAGCATTACACCCAACCATTCACGGAATTGATGCCGTTATCAATCGCATGTTAGACCCTAATATTGCCATCGTTTCCATGACGGTTACTGAAAAAGGTTATTGTTATGTGCCCGCGACAAGCTCGATTGATTTTGCGAACCCCGCTATTGCGCATGATTTAGCCTCACCAAACACCCCTAAATCACTGCCGGGTCTGATTGTTGAAGCCTTAAAACGCCGCAAGGCACTGGGTATTGCACCATTTACAGTCATGTCCTGTGACAATATGCCTGAAAATGGCCATATTACGAAAAATGTCATTTTAGCGATGGCTGCAAAACAGGATATTGCATTGGCCAATTGGATTGAAGCCAATGTCACCTTTCCATCCACCATGGTGGATAGAATTGTGCCTGCCATGACACCAGACACCGCAGAAAAAATTCAATCCCAACTAGGCCCTGTCGTTGACAAAGTCGCCATTGCCTGTGAGCCATTTCGCCAGTGGGTGATTGAAGACAATTTTGTCGCGGGTCGCCCTGAGTGGGAAAAAGCGGGCGCTCAGTTAGTCACAGATGTCGTTCCATTTGAAGAAATGAAGCTGCGCATGTTAAATGGTAGCCACTCATTCCTTGCTTATTTAGGTTATTTGGCTGGTTACCAATATATTAATGAATGCATGCAGGATAGTGCTTATGAAAAAGCAGCTTATCACCTGATGGTCAATGAGCAAGCACCAACGTTATCCATCAAAAATGTGGATTTACCCGCCTATGCTAATGCCCTGATTGAACGTTTTAAAAATACGGGGTTGAAACATCGTACTTGGCAAATCGCTATGGATGGAACATTGAAATTATCTCAACGTTTACTCGATTCTATCCAAATTCATCTGAAAAACGGCCAATCATTTGATTATTTAGCCTTAGCTGTTGCGGGATGGATGCGTTATGTCAGCGGAAAAGATGATCATGACGTAGAAATTCAAGTCAGCGACCCACAGGCTGTAAAGTTGGCAGAGCTCGTTGCAAACAGTACTGATGATGAAAGCCGTGTTCGCACACTACTTTCTCTTAACAGTTTGTTTACCGAAGAACTGGTTAATAATTCGTTATTTACTGAAAAGGTGACTGCATTCTACCTTTCACTACGTGATAACGGTGCCAAGAAAACTGTTGAAGCTCTCAACCACCAGCACGACTTATAATAACATTTTAGTAGGCGGGACTTCCCCCGCCTCTTTCACCCACATCAATCCGAATCTATTGGTAGCTGTTTATTTTCTTTCGAAAACTGGCGACCAGAGAAAAATATCAAACATAACGGGATTAATGTAGCAAACAATGCATATTCCCTTGCATAATCAGCGAGTAATACCATGAGAAATGCCCCACCAGCAAAACCCAAGAGCGTCAGAAAATAACAATAACTTTTATACAATGCGTTTTTTCTGGCTTTACCTTTAAATGCGATAGACTCTGCTAAAGAACTAAAACCTAGCTGTACATTTAAGGTGACTGCAATATTCCCGTATAACATGCCATTAATTTTGTGGAATGCATTACCCTGCATACCTGCAATAAAAGACAAAGCCCAAACGGCATGAAACCCCTTAGATTGGATATTGAATAAAAAAATATACGCGATCAGCAGCAATAAAAGGGCTATTTCAAGTGACAGTAAAGTGAATGTCCATGTTTTCTCATCGGTATTATAGCGATAACGGATCAATGCCAGTAACATAGCTCCCGCACCAAATGAGAAAATAGAAATAACATAAGGCGTCACCGCAGCCAGACCGTTTTCAGCAAATTGATAACCTAGCATGATGATATTGCCCGACTGAAACGTCGCAAATGATTTCGTTGTGAAAAAGGCATAGCCATCCAACATCCCTGAGGCAATCGCTAATAAAAATGCAATAGTGGGTAATTGCATAAACGGCACTTGTGGTGAAGAGGTTGTCATATTTTATTTCCCTGTATTGAACTCTCTATTTTTGAGCAGCTCGGCCGACTCATAATCGAAGTGATATGTACCGTAAAAATCGTCTTAAATAAATTTGTTTTTTTGCCAATTTAGTCGATACATAATCCAAAATAACCAAAATAATGAATAGAGGGCGGAACAATAATTGAGTATTTCTTAATAAACCGTTTTTTATTTTTAGAGCTAAATAAAAATAAAAAAACCAACTGTAAAATAAATGCAAATTCAGAATTGAAATTCAAAATAAACCGTGATTAAAAACTTCACTAGAAATACTCGCAATTAAAACCAACAAGGCAACAACACCAAAAAAGTGAAGTGTTTTAACTCTCCTTTGCCGGCTTTTAATTGCTAATGAGTAATATTTTTCATATTAATAACTTAGTATTCCTGTTGTAACCAAATGAATTACAACAGGAAAACAAAAATAACTACCGAGTTAGCGGCGTAAACCAAATGGCTTGCTGCCCACTAATTAAACGCTCTTGATTAATCCAAGTAAAAGGAGCAGGAACCTGTGTTTGTAATCTAACATCTTCAGCCCCTCTCTGTGCTGTTAATGTTGGCGTCAGTACGACGGGTTCAGGCCCGTATATGGCGGCCGACGTTGAATCTCGTTCATTGCGGCCTCCACATATCACCCATAGTTGGTTTAATGTTGCGATAGCATAAGGGATAAAATCCGCTCGCCCAGTCGGTGGGTTTTCCACAGAATAAAGATGGCTATCAATTTCAACTTTCAAATCACTCGGTATGCCCGCTGGCGCCGCCAAAATATCAGCGCGTAATGCACTATATAACCCCGCGAGTTCTGGGACTTCTAATTCATGTGCCGCAGCCAAAGCAATGCGCCCAATAGGAGTTGCCGTGACACTGACTGCATGGCCTGCCATTGCCCAGCCACTATCACGCTCATTAAGGTGTGTCACTCGATAACGGGCGAGTATATCCCCCGCGGGGCCCGCTAGCACCACCGTGTGGTACAGTTTATCGGTATCAATTTCAGGGTAACTACCTACAATATACCCTTTCCCTTCATAAGCTGCTTTGCAAAGGGTTTGTTCAAATACCCCTCCTCGTGTTTCGGCATGGGACAAAATAATATTCGGGTCATCGGTATAAGGAAGTGCCGAAAGCTCAGGTAAAACTAAGAGTTCATTCTCACCCACCTGAATAGAGTCTAACTTAGAGACTGATTTTTCCCACTGGGCTGCAATAAAAGTGGTTTGCACTATCGTCGAAGTTGCATTGATATCCGTAGGGCTACGATGAAATGCAAGTGTTGGGGAATATAAGTCAGGACGACGCTTAGCAAGCAAAGTATTACGCTGTTTATCGGCTTCATCTAAATCAATCATTGCGCTATATATGCCATTCAACCCGGGTTCCAATTCTAAAGGGCTTAACACCGGGGACTGCGCCACCTTATGACCGGACGGGGACCACACACTCGACCCCCCATTATAATACAGCTGTCCCTTGGTAATTGGATTCGTTTCAATACCGCTGCGTGTCGCACAAACTACCCATACGCCATTCAGTGCACTCATATGTTGAACATGGGCCACTGTTGAGTGGTCACCTAGCATTTCTGCCGCTGTTGCATCAGGCATCATACGGTCCGAAACTGAATGCCAACCAATAATTTGAGCCCCCTCAAGTGCCGCTAAACGAACATATTGCCAATAGGTATCGTCATAACAAATTAATAATGCGATGCGGCCTATCGGGGTATCAAACGTTTTCACACCAGTATTACCCGGAGCAAATACTTTTTGGTCTTGGGAGTTCAACCCTATTTTTCGATATTTACCAATGATACCTTCAGGCCCCATTAGGACCGCTGAATTATAAGCTAAGCCTGTTTCACTATCTCGCTCAGCAATACCAACGCTCATATACATGCCAGTCTGTGCGAGGACAGGCAAAATTGCCGCCGTCGTTTTACCCGGAATAGTATCTAAATAAGGTGCTAACTCAGCCGTGTCCGAAAATAAATAACCGCTAACCGCTGTTTCAGGAAAAACGGCATAGTCGACACCCTGAGCAGCAACTTTCTCTGCAGCTGCAACTAGGCGTTGAATATTCCCATTTAAATCACCCCATGCAGGAACAAAATCAACGGCAGCAACCTTACTACTTTTTTTAATTTCAGAAATACGCATATGACAATCCTTATTCAACGAATAGAGTAGTAAAAAGCCCCCACTATTAATGAATAATTAATCGTGGATAGAATAGAAAAATAATTTATGGGTTTAAAAAGTGAATTAAGCCATTCAAATTCTGTGCATTATTGTTATATTTGAATATATTAATATCCAAATATAACAATTTAATATTGACTATCTATTTAAGCTCACCAATTATTAGGTGTTTAAAGTATTATTAATTAAATAACACTTTTATTTTTCATCTCAATAATTTGTTCATCGCTATAACCAAGCTCTTTCAATATTTCGTGATTATGTTCTCCCAGTAATGGAGCACTCTTAATTTCTGGAATAAAACTAGAAAACTTCACTGGGCACCCTACCGTTAAATAAGAACCCCGTATGGGTTGCTTAACTTCAACAATAGAACCACTACCACGCAAAGATTTATCTTCCATAATCTCTTTCATACTCAGCACTGCGGAACAAGGCACGCCAAACTTATCGAAATAATCGGTTATTTCATGTTTATCTTTGTCTTTCGCAATATCTTCAATCGCATCCCATACATCCTGAATATGGCTTACCCGAGCTTCGGTCGTTGCGAAATTAGGGTCGGTTTTCCATTCCGGTCGACCAATCGCATCACAGGTGTTTTCCCAATTATGATCCTGATTAATAAAGTAAATATAAGCATTAGGATCAGTATCACTGCCCTTACATTTAAGCATGGTGCCGGGCTGACCTCCCCCGCTGGAATTTCCGCCTCGGGGAACCGCATCACCAAACTTTCCATTTGGATATTGCGGATACTCTTCTAAATAACCTATTTTTTCTAAGCGCTGTTGGTCGCGTAATTTTACACGGCATAAATTCAGCACAGCATCTTGCATTGACATCGTCACGCGTTGACCTTTACCGGTTTTTTCGCGGTGTAACAATGCGGTTAACAAGCCAATCAGTAAATGCATTCCCGTATTACTGTCCCCAAGGGCTGCTGCACTTACAACAGGGGGGCCATCAGGGAACCCTGTTGTTGAGGCTGCACCTCCTGCTGATTGGGCAACATTTTCGTACGCTTTCACATCTGCGTAAGGCGAGTTTTGATTAAACCCTTTGATGGAACCAAAAATTAAACGAGGATTTAATTGTTGAATGTACTCCCATGTGAATCCCATATGGTCAATCGCCCCCGGATGGAAATTTTCAACTAACACGTCCGCTTGGCGTATCAGCTTTTCCATGACTTCTTTACCCTCTGGGGTTTTAGTATCCAGCTCTAAAGAACGCTTATTACTATTAAGCATGGTAAAATATAATGCATCCACATCAGGAATATCACGCAATTGATGACGAGTTACATCTCCAACTCTTGGTCGTTCTATCTTTATCACATCAGCCCCAAACCACGCTAACATTTGGGTACAAGATGGCCCAGACTGAACCCCTGTAAAATCTAGAACACGTATTCCATCTAAAGGCTTTGTAGCTGTCATCATTTACCTCTTTTTGCCGAAAGACCATGATGCCAATCCCACCATGGTCGAGACTTTTATCAAACGGACATTTCTAAGCGACGACTCGAGCGATATAGATCCACACGGGTGCTGCAATAATAAAACCAAGTACACTTACCGCCAGTGATGCGGTTCCAGTACGGGTATAAATATTAAAGCGACTTGCAATAATAATCCCTGAGAACGCAGGTGGTAATGCCCCCGCTAATACCATCATTTGCAATTGCTCAGATTCCATATTAAACGTCATTCCCGCAAGTAACATTAAGCCTGGCATTAACACGAGTTTTAATAATGTGTTGTAAACAATTTCACCATCAAACTCGAATTTATTCGCTGCTAATGTCAAGCCTGCGGCAAATACCGCTACACCTGAATTCGCTTTAGCAATTAATTCAAAAGTCGGGTCTAAAATAGGGGGGATTTTAATACCAATAAGAACCAATACCGTTGCTAATACCGGGGCCCATACCACTGGCTCTTTGAAAGCAGAGACCAAAGCGTCCATTCCTCCTCCCCCTTTCTTTCCTTCTGCATCAGATGGGTTAAGTAAAAATAGACCAATAGGAATAGTAATGGCATTAACAATAATTGAGATAATTGCCACAACGAGACCTGTAGAAACGGTCGCGCCATAAATAGGGTCGAGTATTGCAAACCCAAGAAAACCGATGGTCGGAGAACCTGCAATCAATGCACATACCGCCGCTTCACCACGGCTATGTTTAAAAATATATTTACAACTAAAGAAAGAGAAAAAGAAACAAATTAATAAAGTTACAAACGAAATAATGGTCAGTTTAGTGTCAGCAAATATCATTTCACGATTAGCGCGTGCAATTGAAACAAATAATGCCGCGGGTAATGCATAATTTAAAACTAATTTATTGAATGCCTTTGCTTGGTCTTCCGTAAATACATTACGCTTACCACTCGCATAACCAAGGACCATAATAATAATGATAGGCAATAGGTCACTCATAAAAATCTTCAACATAAAGTCAGCCATAAGACCCACCTATTTTTTGACGATAAAGTACCTTACGCCACTTATATCAAGTAAGTGGCGCTATGAAATTTCAACTTTTTAAATTGATGTTGGGTTAATTTTTTACTACTGATTTAGGATTCAAGCTGCCTATATGGCCACTTTCAGTCCCCACATCAGGGTCTATCACCACATTAATTAACGTTGGGTTACCTGATGTTAACCCTGCTTTCAATGCCTGTTGTATTTCTGCTGGTGTCGTTGCGTTATAGCCGATACCACCAAAAGCCTCTATCATCTTGTCGTAACGGGCAGTTCCCATTAATACCGTTGGAGAAGGGTCGCTATCACCATGCAAATTCACACCATCGCCACGGTATATTCCGCCATTATTAAAAATTAGAATGGTCACTGGCAGTTTATAACGGCAAATAGTTTCTATCTCCATACCACTAAAACCGAATGCACTGTCACCTTCAATAGCCACCACGGGTTTACCACTGGTTACTGCCGCACCAACAGCGTAACCCATCCCCACCCCCATAACGCCCCATGTTCCACAATCTAAACGCTTACGTGGTTGGTACATATCAATAATATTTCGTCCATTATCAAGCGTGTTAGCGCCTTCATTAACGACATAAACATCTTGGTGATCGACCAGCACATCACGGATTGCACGTAATGCATTGAAATAGTTCATCGGAGAAGTGTCAGTATTTAACTTAGCAGCCATTTTCTCGACATTGATTTTCTTATGCTCATCAATACTGGCAATCCATTCTGTTGGGGATTTAACAGGGATTGATTTAAGACCAGCCAGTAAAGACTCAATACTTGAGTAAATATCACCAACAACAGGTGCGGTTATTGGGCGGTTACTATCAATCTCAGATGGCTCAATATCCAATTGAATAAATTGAGTGTCTGGCGACCAATGCTTACCTTTTCCATGATCAAGCAACCAATTAAGGCGTGCGCCCATTAACACCACAACATCCGCACTGGATAAGGCATATGAGCGAGCTGATGCCGCTGACAGTGGGTGGGTATCAGGTAGCAAACCTTTTGCCATTGACATCGGTAAATAAGGAATACCCGTCGTTTCAATAAATTGACGAATATTGTCATCCGCTTGTGCATATGCGGCGCCTTTACCCAAAATAATTAATGGCCGCTTAGCTGATGCAAGTAACTTAAGCGCTTTATTCACTGAATCAGGTGATGGAATTTGTCTTGGTGCAGGGTCTTCTACCTTAAAAATCGTTTTGTCTGCTTCGTCTTTATCCATCACCGCCGCTAACACCTCAGTGGTAAGGTCAAGATATACACCGCCAGGGCGACCCGATACCGAAGCTCGTATGGCTCTTGCTAATGCAATCCCTAAATCTTCTGGTTTATTAACTCGGTAGGAAGCTTTGACAAATGGCTTTGCAGTATTCATCTGGTCCAGCTCTTCATAGTCCCCTTGTTGCAGGTCTATGATCGCCCTATCGCTTGAGCCACTTATTTGGATCATCGGAAAGCCATTGGTTGTCGCATTGGCTAGTGCCACCATACCATTTAAAAAGCCCGGTGCAGAAACCGTCAAACAAATACCAGGTTTTTGGGTAATAAAACCACTAATGGCAGCCGCATTACCCGCAGACTGTTCATGGCGAAAGCCAATATAACGTATTCCCTCGGCTTGAGCATGCCTCGCCATATCCGTAACAGGGATACCAACAACGCCATAGATTGTGTCAATGCCATTCTTTTTCAGTGCATCAACAATAATATGCATACCATCCGTTAAATTTTGATTTTGGTCAGCAGACATGTCCACCTCATCGATAGCAGAATGATGGGGAAGGTATTCTCCCCCAATTACAATTTAGATAGCTTTATTGGTTCGCATAGATGCAATTTCATCTGCACTGTAACCTAGCTCAGTCAGTACTTCTTCTGTGTGCTCACCCAACAATGGGGCACTCTTTATATCTGGTGTGAACGAAGAGAATTTCATTGGGCAGCCTACAGTTAAGTAAGTGCCTCTTTTAGGTTGTTCTACTTCAACAACGCTTCCGCTATCACGAAGTGATTGGTCTCTGGCAATTTCACGCATGCTCAGTACTGGCGCACATGGCACCCCATACTTACTGAGGTATTCAACGGCTTCATGTTTGTCTTTATCTGCCAAGAACTTTTCGATTTCAGCAAAGATATCAAAAATATGTGGCTGTCGAGCTTGTGGGGTACTATAAGCTGGGTCACTCGCCCATTCCGGCTTACCAATGGCAATGCAAGTCTGTTCCCAATCTTGTTCCTGAATAGTGAAATAGATATAAGCATTCGGGTCTGTTTCCCAGCCTTTACATTTCAAGATCCAACCGGGCTGCCCACCGCCTCCTGCATTTCCGCCACGGGGAACGGCATCACCAAATTTACCATTTGGATACTGAGGGTATTCTTCTAAATAGCCGATTTTTTCTAAACGCTGCTGATCGCGTAGTTTTACACGACATAAGTTGAGTACGGCATCTTGCATCGACATCGTCACGCGTTGCCCTTTACCCGTTTTCTCTCGATGTAACAGTGCTGCCAATAAGCCGATTAATAAATGCATCCCTGTATTACTGTCACCTAATGCAGCGGCGCTGACAAGTGGAGGACCATCCCAAAAACCGGTAGTTGATGCAGCTCCACCAGCGGCTTGAGCCACATTTTCATAAGCTTTAACATTGGCATAAGGTGAGTTTTCATCGAAACCTTTAATGGAGCCGAAAATCAGACGAGGATTTAATTCTTGAATATGTTCCCAAGTAAAACCCATATGGTCGATGGCACCTGGATGGAAGTTTTCAACAAGGACATCGGCTTGTTTGATCAGCCGCTCCATAACTTCTTTCCCTTCTGGCGTTTTAGTATTTAATTCAACGGAACGTTTATTACTATTGAGCATGGTAAAATAAAGCGCATCAACATCGGGAATATCTCTAAGTTGATTACGAGTTACATCACCAACGCCGGGGCGTTCAATTTTTATCACATCAGCCCCAAACCACGCTAACATTTGGGTACAAGATGGCCCTGACTGTACACCGGTGAAGTCGAGTACTTTGATACCTTGTAAAGGAAGATCCATGCATTACCTCTTTATTTAGCTATCGTAAATGGAATGAATGATATTTATTTCACTGTATTAAAATAATATATTTAAATATGAGGGTTTTATTTTGTTGAGGTAATATATTCCGCAACCGTTAACTATTTGTATTAAATATTATGGTATAAGTCCAGTGATTCGCCGCTTTAATTATTTTTTAATATCAATAGGCTAAAATAATATTAAATATAGTAATTAATTTCACTATTGCTCTATTATTGAATAATAAATCAACATCATCTAAATGTATTATTTAGTTACTCTAAATATGACCATCTTTATTAAATAAAGCATAAAATTAAGATAATAAATCTAATATCGACATTCTAATATCGATAAATTAAAATATATTTTTATATAAATAATTAAACACAGTTAAAATAAAACCCATCTGAATATGATAATTAAATAATATAAAAAAACCCACAAATATAATTTGTGGGTTTTAAAAATACTATCAAGATACTTAGTTTTTCTCTTGCTGCTGCTTTTCTTTTTCGATGATTTCACGGTACCAGCGTGGGTGATGCTTTCTTGCCCAACCACGAGTTACCCAACCTTCAACCATCGCACGTACAGAGCCTTTCACCCAAATTGCAGCGTATGCATGCACCACTATCATGATGATCAATGCGATAGCTGAAAGTGAGTGCACTAAGATAGCCGCACGATAAACAGGAATAGGGAAATAATCCGCAAAATAAGGGCGCCACATAATCACACCTGTGATAACCAATGCTAGTAAGCAAATGGTGACTACCCAATATACCCCTTTTTGACCGAGGTTATATTGCCCTACATCGCCTGCCTCTTCGTTTTTCAGTACCTTACCAATATTCTTAGCCCACTTAATATCTTCTTTATTAATGAAGTTATGGTGGAAATAACGGAAGAACATAAACACGAACAGCAAGAACATCGCTGTGCCCACGAATGGATGTAAAATTCGAGACAGTTGTGGCGTACCTAAAATGTTCATAAACCAGTTTAATGATGGGAAAAAGAACCCTAGACCACTGATCGCGGTGAACAAAAAGCAAATCACAACCGCCCAGTGATTGATCCTTTCAATCGGCTTATGGCGGATAATTTTATCGTTATCATCTGGCATCATTTCTGATCCTCCCCTTCTTTTGATTTCGAAGTGTCAGATGACATTGCATTATGCAAATCTTCTAAAGCCTCTTCTTCATCTTTTTTGGAGACGCGGTTCGGACCAATACCCACATAGTGGAAGATGGCCGCCGCAAATGTTGCAGCAAAACCAACCGCTGCCAACGGCTTCCAGATACCTTTCCAGAAAGTGACGGTTGGGCTGATTGTCGGGTTTTCCGGCAGCCCGTGGTACAACTGAGGTTTATCTGCGTGGTGTAAGACGTACATAACATGCGTACCGCCAACACCTTCAGGGTCATATAAACCTGCATTTGCATAACCACGTGTTTTCAGCTCTTCAACACGCTCACCTGCCATGTTAATCATGTCTTCTTTGCTACCGAAATGAATAGCCCCTGTCGGACAAGTTTTCACACACGCAGGCTCTTGACCGACTTCAACACGGTCAACACACAACGTACATTTGTATGCACGGTTATCTTCTGGGTTGATACGTGGCACATCAAACGGGCAACCCGCAATACAGTAACCGCAACCAATACAATGTTCTGATTGGAAATCAACGATACCGTTTTTGTACTGAACAATAGCACCTTCTGAAGGGCATGCCTTTAAGCACCCCGGGTCAGCACAGTGCATACAGCCATCTTTACGGATCAGCCATTCAAACTTATCGTTTTCTTCGACTTCAGAAAAACGCATTACTGTCCATGACTTAGCTGTTAAATCTGTTGGGTTATCATATACCCCAACGTTAGTCCCTATTTTGTCACGGATATCATTCCATTCGGAACATGCGACCTGACAAGCTTTGCAGCCGATACAGGTCGTAACGTCGATAAGCTTTGCAACCTCTTCCTTATAGTCCCGCACCTGAGGTGCGGGAGTCAGGGAATTGGTGGCAGAACGACGAATAATGTCCTGAGATTGCATTGACATAATTTATCTCCTTACACCTTTTCCACATTGACAAGGAATGATTTAAATTCCGGTGTCTGAGTATTCGCATCACCCACAAACGGCGTTAACGTATTAGCGATAAAGCCTTTCACTGCCAAACCTTCAAATCCCCAGTGAATTGGAATACCGATAGTATCGATATCTTTTCCAGCCACCTTCAGGGTATGAATACGTTTGGTAACGACTGCTTTCGCTTTGATGTAACCACGTTTAGAGCTAACTTTCACCGTATCGCCTTGCTTGATACCTTTTTCATTCGCTAAACGTTCACCAATCTCGATGAATTGTTGCGGCTGAATAATGGCATTTAACAGAGCATGTTTTGTCCAATAGTGGAAGTGTTCCGTTAAGCGATAAGTGGTTCCCACATAAGGGAATTCAGTCGCTTTACCCATTTGAGCCCAGTCATCTTTAAAGACACGAGCCGCAGGGTTAGACACCACATTTGGATGCAATGGGTTAGTATCAAGCGGGGTCTCGATAGGCTCGTAATGCTCTGGGAATGGGCCTTCCGCCATTTTATCCAGTGCGAATAAACGCCCCATACCTTCCGGTTGCATGATAAACGGACCAACACCACTACCCGGAGCAGCATTGCTATAGTCAGGAATATCCATTCCTGTCCATTTGCTGCCATCCCACTCGAGAATCTGACGTTTTGGGTCCCACGGTTTACCCATTGGGTCAGCTGATGCGCGGTTATAAATCACGCGACGGTTCAAAGGCCATGCCCATGCCCAACCTAATGTGTTACCCAGACCTGTTGGGTCAGAGTTATCACGGTTAGCCATCTGGTTACCTTTTGGTGTCCAGCTACCCGTAAAGATCCAGCAACCACTTGATGTCGTACCGTCATCACGTAATTGAGCAAAGGAGCTAAGTAATTCGCCTTTTTTAACAATCACGTTGCCATCTGCATCTTTCAAGTCAACTAAAGCATAGCCATTGTTTTCTTGAGCGACTTCTTCCGGAGTTGGATTATCACGGTCAAAGTAGTTCCAAGTCATACTCAGAACCTGCTCTGGCACAGCACCACCTTCGGCAGCATATAACTGACGCATGCGATGGAAAATCCCCGAAAGAATTTCACCATCACTAATGGCTTCGCCCGGAGCATCCGCACCTTTCCAGTGCCATTGTAACCAACGAGCTGAGTTAACAATCGAGCCATTTTCTTCAGCAAAACAGCAAGAAGGTAGACGGAATACCGTAGTTTGGATTTCTTCCGGTTTCACATCGTTCATTTCGCCGTGGTTTTGCCAGAAATTGGATGTTTCCGTATTCAGCGGGTCAACAGTAATTAAATACTTCAACTTAGAAAGTGATTTAATGACTTTGTTTTTATTCGGGAATGAAGCAACCGGGTTAAAGCCTTGGCAGATATAACCGTTAACTTCCCCCTTATCCATCATTTCGAAATAACGCAACACATCGTAGCCTTGATCCCATTTCGGTAATAAATCAAAGCCCCAGTCATTTTCTTTCTGCGCTTTATCACCATAAAAAGTTTTCATCATACTGACGAAAAATTTCGGATAGTTGCTCCAATAGTTAACTTGGCCTGCAACCGTCGCTTTCGGTGTATTGGCAGTTAAATAACTGTCTAATGTCGTTTGTTTTTCGGATGGTAAGGTCAAATAACCCGGCAAGCTTTGAGATAGCAAGCCTAAGTCAGTTAACCCTTGGATATTGGAGTGCCCGCGCAGTGCGTTTACACCACCGCCTAGCATCCCCATATTACCCAGAAGTAACTGGATCATCGCCATAGTACGAATGTTTTGGGCACCAACAGTATGTTGTGTCCAACCTAATGCGTACAAGAACGAAGCGGTTTTATCTTTAGCACTCGTTTCTGCAAGGTATTCACAGACTTGCAAGAAGTCTTTAATTGGCGTACCACAGATGTTATTCACCACTTCAGGTGTATAACGGCTGACGTGCTCTTTTAATAGATTTAGCACACAACGTGGGTGTTTCAGAGTCGGATCGCGCAGCGCAAGGCCGTTTTCATCCATCTCATAGTTCCACGTGGTTTTGTCGTATTGACGTTTTTCTTCGTCATAACCTGTAAACAGGCCGTCATCAAAACCATAATCTTCACGAATAACTAAACTGGCGTTGGTATACGCTTCCACGTATTCACGCTGAATTTTTTCATTATCCAATAAGTATTTGATAACACCAGACAAGAACGCAATATCAGTACCTGAGCGAATAGGCGTGTAAAAATCCGCCACTGCCGCAGTACGGGTAAAGCGAGGGTCAATAACGATTAGTTTGGCTTTATTATGGATTTTAGCTTCCATCGCCCAGCGGAAACCGACTGGATGCGCTTCTGCCGCATTACCACCCATAACGACAACTAGGTTTGCATTTTTAATGTCAACCCAGTGGTTGGTCATCGCACCGCGACCAAATGTTGGAGCAAGACTTGCTACCGTTGGTCCGTGTCAGACACGCGCTTGGTTATCTACGGCAAGCATGCCGAGAGCGCGGGTAAATTTTTGGGTTACAAAGCCGCTTTCATTGCTTCCTGCGGATGCACATAGCATACCGGTGGTTAGCCAACGGTTAACAGTGACACCCTCTTTATTTTTTTCAATAAAGTTCGCATCGCGGTCTTCTTTCATTAACTTAGCGATACGATCAAAGGCTTCATTCCAAGTGATACGTTTCCACTCATTTGTCCCTGGCTCACGCACTTCAGGGTACTTAAGGCGGCTTTCACTGTGGATAAAATCGATAAGTCCAGCACCTTTAGGACAAAGTGCACCACGGTTTACCGGATGATCCGGGTCCCCTTCAATATGGAAAATGCTTTCTTTCGCATTTTTCGCGCCATCACCAAGGCTGTACATTAACAGCCCACAGCCGACAGAACAGTAGGTACAGGTATTTCTGGTTTCCTTCGCACGCAGTAATTTATACTGGCGCGTTGACGCTAACGCAGTGGCGGGTGCAAACCCTAATGCTGCTGCCGTCGTACCTGCCATACCGCCAGCGCAGATCTTAAAGAACTGCCTTCTGCTGACTTGCATGGGGATCTCCTCATTATACATTGCTCATGTTTACCTAACGCCAATCGCGATAATCAGGTAAACTGTTCTTATTCAACGTCTTCCCTATCGTATCCAGGTACATTGCCTGGCAAATGGTGTAAATTCTTTTTACCCATAATTAATATTATGTATCATTAATGCTAGGAATTCATCTAATGTATGAAACAAATACTACAAATGACTCCAAATTAACTAAAATGATTGGCTTAAATCACACAAGTGTGCAACAAAAAGGCAACCTTAACTCACCCGTTAATGATTATGTTGCAGAAGAATATCCTGTCGCTCTAGTGTTCAATGGCATATCACATGTTGTTATGATGGCAACGCCAAAAGATTTAGCGGATTTTGCCGTCGGGTTTGCACTTTCAGAAGGGATAATACAGTCAGGTGATGAAATACGTGGAATTGATATCGTTGAAGGCTGTAACCGAGGAATTGAAGTACAGGTTGAATTATCTAGCCGCCGATTTATGGAGCTAAAAGAACGCCGCCGTAATTTAGCAGGGCGTACAGGCTGTGGTATTTGTGGTACCGAACAACTCGATGAAATTTTTAAACCCATCGCTCCCCTACCTTTTACACAAACATTTTCCTTGTCTTACTTAGATAACGCGCTACATGAATTGAAAAAGGTACAAGAAATAGGTGCCCTAACGGGCTGTACCCACGCCGCCGCATGGATATCACCAGAAGGTTTATTAGTGGGGGGATGCGAAGATGTCGGTCGCCATGTCGCACTTGATAAACTACTCGGAATGAAGCATCGTAACCAATGGCAACAAGGTGCTGTATTGGTTTCTAGCCGCGCAAGTTATGAAATGGTACAAAAAGCCGCCAGTTGCGGTGCGGAAATTTTATTTGCCGTTTCTGCTGCCACGGCACTCGCTATCGAAGTGGCGGAAAAAGCCAATTTAACCTTAGTCGGTTTTTGCCGTCAGGGGAAAGCCACCGTGTTTACCCATCCGAGTCGGGTAAAGGATTAATCCCAACCTTTTTTTAATCGTGCGGCTTTATGATGTAACCCTGATAAAATTGAGTCTGCAATGTGCTTAGGGAAATTGGTTGGAAGCTGTTCCCTAACCTTTGTAATAACACTTTCCATTTGCTCATCAAACTCAATTAAGATTTTTTCCATTTCAGTGCGGTCAAAACCAACCTCCTTGGCCGTTGCAAAAAAATGCCTTGGAAAAATTTGCTCTATATTGTATTTCATCTCCCTTGTTCCCTTCAGCCCCATAGCCAATTTGGCATCTCTAGGGTTAATTCCCCTCCCCCCATAACTAGGATACATGGACAAAATATCGTAAAAAGGTGTTAACTGATAACGGCCTTCAGGTTCAATAAATAATGAAAAATTTTTAGCATGGCCATCCGTCGCTGCAAGTAACCAAAACAAAACCTGGCTCTTCATAAACTGATATCTATCTTTCTCTGCATTTATTGAACCTAATAAGTAATTCATAATTTCAGAAATACCCGGTCCACCATGATTTTGATATTTTCTTGCCGGTGAAATATTCAATGTTTGACAAAAATCTTCTTGTGGTAAACGCATAATCCACGAGGAATCAGAAGAATATTTACGATCAAAACGTTCAACCGCTAACGCCTTTATTTCACCTACATTTAAAATAAAACTATGGGGCACATCATTTAAACTGATGAGCCCCAGTACTTGTGCGAATAAAGTCACCTACCCAATAACCATTCATATACATGCAAAATCGCCATCACCACTCCTCCTTCCATCCAGAGTTTGAGTTTGATGAGCCACTTTCATTTCGCGGTTTAATATCGAGTTCTAAATTTAGGGCAGATAAAATCTTAAAGAAGGTTTCTAATTTGGTAGAGTCAGGAGAGAGTTCAAAACTGGAGACGGTATCTTGCCGAATACCCACTTTACTTGCGACTTTACTTTGAGATAATTTTTTCGTCTCTCTGACATCTTTCATGTAAGCACTAAGTTGTCGGGTATTGGTCACTTTCATTTTAACACCTACCTTGTTTGGCACTAATGATATTTACCTGCTATAACCGGTAAAATATAAATAACACGCTATAGAGTGTAGAAATATATCGATAAGTATCATTCAAAGATAGACACAATACTGAGCCTTAAAACGAGTGCATCATCCACAAATTAGGCTCAATATATTCAACTTGTTGGCGCTGAATATCAACAGTAACTGGCACCAAAGCGTTGGGTACAATATATTGCCCTGATTGCGGGAAATACATGCCTGTCCATGATTGCCAATCAGCAATTGAGCCTGTAATGACCATTGAACGATGAACGGGCTGTAGTACCGTGGCACCCAACCGCCAATGCGTTCTGATCCACGGGTCAAAAGGCTCTCCTCGCTCATTTTGCCAGCCGCAATACGCCTCAAAATCCTGTAATGGATAACAATGTTTTAATGTTGGGCGAACAGGCACAATCACCGCTTTTGCCGCATATTCTTTTGCTGCGTGTTTTAATGCATTAATCAATAAAGCAGGGATTTGACACCCACGATATTGCGGGTCAACCGTCACAGAAAGTGCCGAAATATAAGGCTCTCCGCCTTGTTGATTTTCCATCGCGAAGTTAAAAATCGCATCCCAGCCCATTTCCGCTAATTTGCTAAAATCACCATAAGGCCATAAAAAAGGCACAGAGCGAATAATACCAATGACCCGCTCCTCTTCTTTCTCATTTACAGTGGCAATAAATTGAAAATAAGAATTGGGCTCTTCATCAAGCCTGTTCCAATATTCATCACATACCGATGATTGGCTCATAAACTGAGGCCATAACTTATCAAGAAATAACTCGCACTCTTCTATTAAGTCAGGGCGTTGAGCGTAACTTTGAGTGTTAACTTGCAATAACTTATCCATGCTTTTATCTGTTAGTTGGTTTAATCGACCATTTTAGAAAAATAAAAACACTAAATGCTTAATATTGGATTAAGACGACAAAAAAGAAAGGAAACCTACACAACGCCGTGTAGGTTAATACGATACCGTATTACTTCCCAATACAAAAACTTGAGAAAATACGGCCTAATAAATCATCAGAGGTAAACTCCCCCGTGATTTCGCTGAGTTCTAATTGGGCTAGACGCAACTCTTCAGCCAAAAGCTCACCGGAGCGGGCATTCACTAACTGGTCATAGCCCTGTTCTAGGTGAACTGCGGCCGCATTCAATGCTTGTAAATGGCGGCTACGTGCCAAAAAACCACCCTCTGTATTACTATTAAAGCCAACCGCTTCTTTTAGATGATCCCGCAATAAATCAATACCATTTTCTTCACGAGCAGATAAACGGATTAATGGGTAACGAGTGTTATCAATAAACTCAACCGGCTCCCCGGTCATGTCTGCTTTATTACGGATCACAGTTACGGGTAGCTCATCGGGTAGGCGTGCCATAAATTCGGGCCAAATCTCTTGTGGCTCAGTGGCATCAGTCGTGGTGCTATCCACCATAAACAGCACATGGTCAGCCTGTTCAATCTCCTTCCATGCACGCTCGATACCTATACGCTCAACTTCATCACTGGCTTCCCGTAGGCCTGCTGTATCAATGATATGTAATGGCATTCCATCAATATGTATATGTTCACGCAACACATCACGGGTTGTACCCGCTATATCCGTGACAATCGCTGCCTCTCGCCCTGCTAACGCATTCAGTAAGCTAGATTTACCAGCGTTTGGACGCCCAGCAATCACCACTTTCATCCCTTCTCGCAACAAACTACCTTGGCGAGCTTGGGAGCGAACCTGTTCTAAATCGGCAACCACTTCATTAAGCTTGGCTTCAATTTTACCATCAGATAGAAAATCAATTTCTTCATCGGGAAAATCAATCGCTGCTTCCACATAGATGCGCAAGTGAGTGAGTGCTTCCACTAATTGGTGAATATGGGAAGAAAAAGCCCCCTGTAAGGAGTTCATTGCAGAACGCGCCGCTTGCTCTGAACTCGCATCGATTAAATCGGCAATCGCCTCAGCTTGGGCTAAATCAAGCTTATCATTCAAAAATGCACGCTCAGAAAACTCACCCGGATTTGCTATACGAATACCATCAATAGTGAGTATTCTTCTTAGCAATAAATCAAGAATGACCGGACCACCGTGTCCTTGTAGTTCAAGGACATCTTCCCCTGTAAAGGAATTTGGCCCAGGGAAGTAAAGCGCAATACCTTGGTCAAGGACAGAACCTTCTACATCACGAAAAGGGAGATAATCCGCATAACGTGGCTTAGGGAGTTTACCCAACACGGTTTCAGCCACTAATGCAGCTTTTGGGCCAGATATACGTAAAATACCGACACCACCACGACCGGGAGGTGTTGCCTGTGCGACGATAGTATCGTTGATTTGCATGAGGTTTCTCTGTCTTTGACTTGAAAACTGTTTTTTGAAAATAATTAAGGCGACCATAATTGGTCGCCTTAATACTACTATAGAATCTCGCTTTGTGAAGCCATTCTCAATTTACTGAGAAGCGAAATTATTTTTTCTCTTTTTTATCGCGACTGTGTAGACCACGTTTTTCCAGACCACGGTAAATCACTTGTTGCTGGATAATGGTGACTAAGTTACTCACGATATAATACAGAACCAGACCTGATGGGAACCACAGGAAGAAAATAGTAAACACGACAGGCATGTACGTCATGATCTTCTGCTGCATTGGGTCAGTCACAGCGGTCGGTGACATTTTCTGGATAACAAACATCGTCACACCCATCAATACTGGCAGGATGTAATACGGGTCTTGCGCAGACAAGTCTTGGATCCAACCAAAGAATGGGGCGTGACGCAGTTCAACAGAACCCATCAACATATAATAAAGTGCAAGGAATATTGGCATTTGGATCAGCAGAGGTAAACATCCACCCAGTGGGTTTACTTTTTCTGCTTTATACATCGCCATCATTTCTTGGCTCATACGCTGTTTGTCATCACCAATACGCTCACGCATCGCAGCCAATTTTGGTTGCAGTAAACGCATTTTCGCCATTGAGGTATATTGCGCTTTAGTCAGTGGGTACATAATACCACGGACGATAAAGGTAATAACAATGATGGCAATACCCCAGTTACCCACGAAACCGTGAATAAATTTCAACAGTTTGAACAGAGGCTGAGAGATAAACCATAACCAACCGTAATCTACGGTCAAATCTAAATGAGGAGCAACTGCCGCCATTTCAGATTGAATTTCTGGACCAACCCATAACGTTGATGAATAAGTACCTGCACCATTTGCAGCAATGGTCATTGGTTCACTCTTATAACCAATAATGGCAGATTTTTTATCAAGGTCGATGGTATAGAAGGTGCTCTTTTCAGAACTTGCAGGGATCCATGCGGTTGCAAAATATTGTTGCAACATCGCGACCCAGCCACCTTTAGTGGTCAAATCAAGGCTTTTATCTTCGATGTCACCAAAGCTATATTTTTTATAGTTGTTTTCATCTGAAGAGTAAGCTGCACCACGGTAAGTATGCAAAGCAAAATTACTGCTACCTGTATCACGCTCTTTTGGTAACTCGATAGTTTGTTTCAACTGACCGAAGAAAGCGAGACTTAAAGGTTGAGCTGTCGGGTTTTGAATACTGTATTCAACTTCAACAGTGTATTGGCCACGTTTCACAATATACGTTTTCTGATAAACAACACCGTTGCTATCTGTAAATGTCATTGGAACACGTAACACATCCTGACCGTTCTCTAAAACGAAAGTTGCAGAGTCTGTAGAGTACAGTGGACGTTCGCCATTATTATTTGCGGGGTTGTCTGGGCCATGAAGGCCAATCAAACCACTTTGTGCCTGGTAGACAAAGCCTGGGTTAGTTTCCAGTAAACGGAAAGGGTCTTCCGAATGAAGGGTCGCAGGATAGGCTAACAGGTCAGCCTCATCGATATCACCACCACGAGTATTGATACGAATATCCAATACATCTGTTTTGACTGTGATGAGCTTACCTTGCCCGCTGCCAGTTACGGCTTGAGCATCACTGCTTGGCATATCCGCTTGTTGCGTAGTTTGAACAGTTTTAACTTCCTGAGCAACTTTATCGCTCTCCCAGGCCTGCCAAACTAAGAACGACACGAACAACAAAGCGATGAGTAGAAGATTGCGTTGCGAATCCATCGTTATAATTCTCTATTATCATCAGTTTTTCTAGGTGGGACAGGATCATCTCCACCAGCGTGTAAAGGGTGGCATTTTAATATGCGTTTCGCCGTTAACCAACTCCCTTTTAGCATACCAAACCTGCGCAATGCCTCAATTCCGTAATTTGAACATGTGGGATTGAAGCGACAACGAGGCCCTAACAACGGGCTAATCACCAGTTGGTAGCCTCTGATCAGCATGATCAGGAATTTTGAGCCAAGCGACGGTGACGACGCCATAACTTATCCAACGATTCCGTAATCTGTTGATTGTCGAGATTAGCGACCCCTTTCCTTACCAATACCACAAAATCCATTGAAGGCAACTCATGTTGATGCAAACGAAAGTATTCACGGGCTAACCGTTTGATACGATTTCGCTCATGAGCTCGTTTAACATTTTTTTTGGCGATGGTAAGACCGATGCGGGGATGCCCCAGCTCGTTTAGGCGACCAAGGATAGTTATCTCTGGGGAACTCGCCCTCTGCGGCTGCTTAAAGACATTATCGAAATGCCTGGGAGTTAACAAACGTAACTCCCGGGTAAAAGCGAGCGTAACCACTGGAATAGAGGGCTAGCTTTATTACTTAGATGAAACGGTCAGACTAGAGCGGCCTTTCGCACGACGGCGAGCCAGAACTTGACGACCATTTTTTGTAGCCATACGAGCACGGAAACCGTGTGAACGGTTGCGCTTCAGTACGGACGGTTGAAAAGTGCGTTTCATAACGATTTCTACCTAACTTTAAAATTTATTACTGATTCAGTAAACGCGTTGGCAACCAGTGAAAACTGATTTACACCTGTGCCTCTATCGCAACAATATAGAAAGAGGCAGGATTGTAATAAAACATAGGGGGTCACGTCAATGAAATGACGCAATCAAACCACTTTTATTTATAGCCTGGCTGACAGGTTTGCCGACATATGTTGTGACAGCCAACTGATTATTTTACTTTCATACTGGCTGACCACCTGCTTTTAACCCCCTCTCTCTTTAACGTCAGCGTTAAAATAGAGTAGCGGTACCCAGCAAGTTTACCTCAGTTTTGTGTAAAAATCACATCAGTACTGTACACAGGGAGGAAGATTATACGGACTCCGCCCCAAAGCGCAAGGATCTTGAAGTGATCTGAAAATATTTTTTGATCAAGCAGAATATTTTCGAGAAATCGTCTAAAGTTATCCCCAGCCATGTGGAAAAATAGCGGGTAATGACGATCATCCTGTCTGTTTCTTTATCATAAGAGATGCCTTATCACATTTACCTGTGGATAAAAAGCATAAAAACTGTGTAAAAGAATGAAGATCTCTGGCTAATTTTGCGGTATGATCTCGGGTCTATTTCTGATCCACTGATCAGCAATATGCGGTAAGTAAAAATTAATCTAAAACCTCTTTGGGCCATTAATAAAAAGTGATCCTGAGAAAATTCTTTGTTTGAATCCGTAATTCTTGTTCCATTGACCTTGTTTAGGGGAGTCCAACGTGTCACTTTCGCTTTGGCAGCAATGTCTTGCCCGATTGCAGGATGAACTACCTGCCACAGAATTCAGTATGTGGATACGCCCCCTTCAAGCTGAATTAAACGACAACACACTGGCACTGTATGCCCCAAATCGTTTTGTTCTCGACTGGGTTAGAGACAAGTACATCAATAATATTAATGAATTATTGAATGACTTTTGTGGAACTGACGCGCCTGCTCTACACTTTGAAGTGGGCAATAAACCGATTGCCGTCGCACCGGCAGCAACGCAAGCACGTACAACAAACCAAGTACCTGCATTTGCCGCGCCGTCAGCTCCGATTAAACCAAGTTGGGATAACTCAGCCAAAGTACAACCGGAAGTCGCTTACCGTTCTAATGTGAACCCTAAGCACACTTTTGATAACTTTGTTGAAGGTAAATCGAACCAATTGGCTCGTGCCGCCGCGAGGCAAGTGGCTGAAAATCCGGGTGGGGCCTATAATCCACTATTCCTTTATGGTGGAACAGGTTTAGGTAAAACTCACTTATTACATGCTGTAGGCAATAGTATTATGGAGCATAAAGCCAACGCACGCGTGGTTTATATGCACTCTGAACGTTTTGTTCAAGATATGGTCAAAGCTCTACAGAATAACGCAATTGAAGAATTTAAACGTTATTACCGTTCTGTAGATGCATTACTTATTGATGATATTCAATTTTTTGCTAACAAAGAGCGTTCACAAGAAGAGTTTTTCCATACTTTTAACGCGTTACTTGAAGGCAATCAGCAAATTATTTTAACATCCGACCGTTATCCAAAAGAGATTAACGGGGTTGAAGATCGCTTAAAGTCACGCTTTGGTTGGGGTTTAACGGTAGCAATCGAACCACCAGAACTCGAAACCCGTGTCGCGATATTAATGAAAAAAGCAGATGAAAATGAAATCCAACTGCCAGGTGAAGTGGCTTTTTTCATCGCAAAACGGCTTCGCTCTAATGTTCGTGAGTTAGAAGGCGCATTAAATCGTGTGATCGCCAACGCAAACTTTACAGGTCGCGCAATTACTATCGATTTTGTACGCGAAGCATTACGTGACCTATTAGCACTACAAGAAAAACTGGTAACTATTGATAATATTCAAAAAACTGTTGCTGAATATTATAAAATTAAAGTGGCAGATTTACTGTCGAAACGCCGTTCTCGTTCTGTCGCTCGTCCGCGTCAGATGGCAATGGCCTTGGCAAAAGAGCTGACCAACCATAGTTTACCTGAAATCGGGGATGCCTTTGGCGGCCGTGACCATACCACGGTATTACACGCTTGTCGTAAAATTGAACAGTTACGGGAAGAGAGCCATGACATCAAAGAAGATTTTTCTAATTTAATCAGAACATTATCATCTTAATTGCTATGAAATTTATTATAGAACGCGAGCAGTTATTAAAACCGTTACAACAGGTTAGTGGTCCTTTAGGTGGGCGTCCAACTCTGCCTATTTTAGGTAACCTTTTATTACAGGTAAAAGAAGGCACCCTCCAACTCACTGGAACCGACCTTGAAATGGAGATGATGGCCAACGTTCCTCTAACGCAGGAACATGAAGTTGGTGCAACAACGGTGCCTGCACGCAAGTTTTTTGATATCTGGCGTGGTTTACCTGAAGGTTCTGAAATTCTAGTAGAACTCAATGATGATAGACTGCTCGTCCGTTCTGGTCGTAGCCGCTTTTCATTATCTACTTTGCCAGCAGCAGACTTTCCAAACCTAGATGATTGGCAAAGTGAAGTTGAATTTTCTCTTCCTCAGTCAATACTGAAACGTTTAATTGAAGCAACTCAGTTTTCCATGGCACACCAAGATGTGCGTTATTATCTCAACGGAATGCTATTTGAAACTGAAGACTCAATGCTGAGAACCGTTTCAACCGATGGGCACAGGCTAGCAGTTTGTGCGATGGACATCGGTCAATCTTTACCTTCTCATTCAGTAATTGTTCCTCGTAAAGGGGTGATTGAGTTAATGCGCTTGTTAGATGGTGGCGATTCACCATTACAACTGCAAATCGGTAGCAATAACATACGCGCCCACGTAGGGGATTTTATTTTTACCTCTAAATTGGTTGATGGTCGCTTCCCTGATTATCGCCGTGTGTTACCGAAAAACCCAAATAAAACATTAGAAGCTCGTTGTGACTTACTAAAACAGGCATTTTCCCGTGCGGCGATTTTATCCAATGAAAAATTCCGCGGAGTACGCTTATATTTTAGTGAAAACCAATTACGCATCACAGCAAATAACCCTGAGCAAGAAGAAGCTGAAGAAATTGTTGATGTTAGCTATCAGGGAACTGAGATGGAAATTGGTTTTAACGTCAGCTACATCTTAGATGTCTTAAATGCACTGAAAAGTGAAAACGTGCAGCTATTATTAACCGATGCAGTTTCCAGTGTGCAAATTGAAGACGCTGAAAGCAAAGCGGCGGTATATGTTGTCATGCCAATGCGTTTATAATCGGTATTTATGATCCTTTCGCGTTTATTAATCCGCGATTTTCGAAATATTGAAAATGCGGATCTCGCCCTTGCTAATGGGTTCAATTTTTTAATTGGCCCAAACGGGAGTGGCAAAACTAGTATACTGGAAGCAGTGTACACCTTAGGTCATGGCCGCGCATTTCGCAGTATTCAAGCGAATCGTGTTATTCGTCATGAGCAAGAACAATTTATTCTTCATGGTAAACTTAGCCATCTAGATAAAAATCGTAATGACCTTTCATTGGGGTTAAGCAAAAATCGCGAGGGTGACAGTAAAGTTCGCATAGACGGCACCGACGGCCATAAAATTGCAGAGCTTGCAAAACTGTTGCCGATGCAATTAATTACCCCAGAAGGTTTTACACTACTCAATGGCGGCCCGAAATATCGTCGAGCCTTCATTGATTGGGGCTGTTTTCACAATGATCCGTTGTTTTTTTCAGTATGGTCTGATTTAAAACGGTTATTAAAGCAGCGAAATGCGGCTTTACGCCAAGTTACCCGTTACGAACAAATACGTCACTGGGATAAACAACTGGCGCCAATTTCAGAGCAAATTAGCCAATGGCGTCATGACTACATCGCAGGTATTGCCGAAAATATAGAGCAAACCTGTCAGCAGTTTTTACCCGAATTTTCACTCTCGGTATCCTTTCAGCGCGGTTGGGATAAAGAAATTGATTATTCAGAACAATTAGAGCGCCAATTTGAGCGTGATAGAGCACTAACCTATACCGCTTCAGGGCCACATAAAGCAGATTTGCGTATTCGTGCAAATGGTACCCCTGTAGAAGATATGCTTTCTCGGGGCCAACTAAAGCTATTAATGTGTGCATTAAGGTTAGCGCAGGGTGAGTTTTTCACTCGTCAGAGCGGGCAAAGGTGCCTGTATCTGCTGGATGATTTTGCCTCCGAGCTTGATGCGGGTCGCCGCCAATTGTTAGCGACACGTCTCAAAGCTACGCAAGCACAAGTGTTTGTCAGTGCCATTACAGCTGAACAAGTTAATGATATGATAGACGCAAACAGTAAGATGTTTAGTGTAGAACATGGCAAAATAGAAGTTCAACCTCAGGAATAGAAAGAGCAGGAAACGTTGATGTCGAATACATATGACTCCTCAAGTATCAAGGTATTAAAAGGACTGGATGCGGTGCGTAAGCGCCCGGGCATGTATATCGGTGATACAGACGATGGAACAGGTCTTCATCACATGGTTTTCGAGGTTGTCGACAACGCTATCGACGAAGCCCTCGCAGGCTTCTGTGACGATATCGTGATCACTATCCATGCCGATAACTCTATCTCCGTACAGGATGATGGACGTGGGATACCAACAGGTATACACGAAGAAGAAGGTGTCTCTGCTGCAGAAGTTATCATGACTGTCCTGCACGCAGGGGGGAAATTTGATGACAACTCCTATAAAGTCTCCGGTGGTTTACACGGAGTTGGGGTTTCTGTTGTTAACGCCTTATCTGAAAAACTTGAACTGGTCATTCGTCGTGACGGTAAAGTTCATGAGCAAATTTATAAACACGGTGAACCACAAGGTCCTCTGACTGTTGTTGGGGAAACAGACATAACAGGTACTCTCGTACGTTTTTGGCCAAGTATGGATACCTTTAAAGGTGTCACAGAATTCGAGTATGATATTTTAGCTAAACGTCTTCGTGAGCTATCATTCTTAAACTCTGGGGTATCAATCAGGCTTATTGATAAACGTGATGGGAAAGAAGACCATTTCCATTACGAAGGTGGTATCAAAGCCTTTGTTGAATATTTAAGTCGCAATAAAACGCCAATTCATCCGTCAGTATTTTATTTCTCTACAGAAAAAGACGGTATTGGTGTTGAAGTTTCAATGCAATGGAATGATGGCTTCCAAGAAAACGTATACTGCTACACCAATAACATCCCACAACGTGATGGTGGTACTCACTTAGCTGGTTTCCGTGCAGCGATGACCCGCACATTAAATAACTACATGGAAAAAGAAGGCTATCAGAAGAAAAGCAAAGTCAACGCTACAGGTGATGATGCGCGTGAAGGCCTAATTGCTGTTATTTCCGTGAAAGTTCCAGACCCTAAATTCTCATCACAAACCAAAGAAAAACTAGTTTCTTCTGAGGTAAAAACTGCCGTTGAAACTATCATGAACGAGCGGTTGGTTGAGTATTTACTGGAAAACCCGAATGACGCTAAAATTGTTGTCGGTAAAATTATCGATGCCGCTCGTGCTCGTGAAGCCGCACGTAAAGCACGTGAAATGACACGCCGTAAAGGTGCGTTAGACTTAGCCGGCCTACCGGGTAAATTAGCAGACTGCCAAGAACGTGACCCAGCATTATCTGAACTCTACTTAGTGGAAGGGGACTCTGCGGGCGGCTCAGCAAAACAAGGCCGTAACCGTAAAAACCAAGCTATTTTGCCACTAAAAGGTAAAATTCTTAATGTTGAAAAAGCGCGTTTCGATAAAATGCTTTCTTCACAAGAAGTTGCCACTCTTATCACAGCATTAGGTTGTGGCATCGGACGTGATGAGTACAACCCAGACAAACTGCGTTATCATAGCATTATTATCATGACGGATGCGGACGTCGATGGTTCACACATTCGTACACTGCTATTAACCTTCTTCTATCGTCAAATGCCTGAAATTGTTGAACGCGGTCATATCTTTATCGCTCAGCCGCCACTGTATAAAGTAAAACGTGGCAAACAAGAGCAATACATAAAAGATGACGATGCGATGGACGATTATCTTATTTCTATCGCCCTTGATGGTGCAGAGTTACATCTCAGTGCCGACGCTCCAGCAATGAAAGGTGAAGAATTAGAAAAGCTGGTTGTCGAATATAATGCGGCTCACCGTATTATTCGTCGCCTTGAGCGCTTATACCCACAAGCCTTACTCAACAGCTTAGTTTATCAGTCTACGCTGACTGAGGAAGACTTAAAAGAAAACGCAAAAGTTGAAGAATGGGCTCAAACATTAGTTAAGCGCTTAGAAGACAATGAGCAATTCGGCAGCACATATAGCTACATAATTAAAGAAAATCGTGAGCGCCAATTATTTGAGCCAACAATCCGTATTCGCACTCACGGTGTTGATACTGATTACAACCTCGACTTCGATTTTGTTCACGGTAGCGAGTATCGCCGTATCACTCATTTAGGCGACTTAATCAGTGGCTTAATTGAAGAAGGGGCGTATATCCAACGTGGTGAGCGTCGTCAGAATATTGATAACTTTGAAGAAGCTCTCGCTTGGCTATCTCGTGAATCGCGTCGTGGTCTGTATGTACAGCGTTATAAAGGTCTTGGTGAAATGAACCCAGAACAGCTTTGGGAAACCACCATGAACCCTGAAACTCGCCGTATGATGCGCGTAACCGTAAAAGATGCTATCGCAACAGATTTACTCTTTACTACATTGATGGGTGATGCTGTTGAACCTCGTCGTGCATTTATTGAAGAGAATGCGCTAAAAGCAGCAAATATTGATATTTAATTATTATATTTACTGACTAATATTAAATAACTCCACTCGAAAGTGTGGGGTTATTTTTTTCTTTATTTCCCCTACTTATTTGCTCACTGAACATGACATTCAGCAGCCCTCTTATTTTAAAATAAGCAATAACTCATTAATTTATTAGCCGATTATGGTAAGCCTTTATCTAAAAGCGACCATCACAGTGATATTGAGAGCCAAATTGCTCTCTCTTTTAACAAAGTTTCTTCGCTGCCATTTTCTTGGTAGGGAAAAGCTCATGACTTAACCTCACGAGATTTTACAGTTTTTTACGCCACTATTTTGATTATCTTATCTTTTTATGTGCTATAAACGGTTAATACCCTAAGTTAATTAGATGTTAATGGTTAAATCCATATGTTCAATAACCCAACACACTCAAGGTAAAAGCAAAATACGTAATAAGAAAACAATGATACGACAACTGATTATCCCTATTTATTTTTTGTTGCTCTCATCCATCCCTGTTTTTTTCAGTGGTGATGCGAATGTGATGGCAGACACTGCGATTATCATTTCTGGCACACTCATTATGCTTCTGTGTGCTGGCGTATATCGGTTCCTTATCGGAAAAATATTCACGGTTTTCGTCTCATTGCTTTGGGCGTTAAATCTTTCAGTCTCATTTTTCTTTTACAAAAAACACGATATTCGGTTTTCCTCTTCAATTGCCGAAACCTTTATTAATACCAATAGTAGCGAAACGGTGGGGATGCTCTCCTACAATATTGGTTATGTGATCTTTTATTTGTTTGTTTTTTCAGTGTATTTATTAAGCATCCATAAATGTGCTAAATATATAAACCGCCGTACGACAATGATTAGTATCGCGATGTTATGTGGTTACCTCTTAGCAATCCCTGCTTATTACGCGTCATTACTCAATAAACCAGATAGCTCATTGTTAATAACCGAAAAATATTTGCTCAACACGCCATTTTACAATGCAGCTGCTCTCGTCAAAAACTTGTATGAAAACCGCGGCATAAAAAAAATCTCATCCCAAATCGTTTCATTTGACTATGAGAAAAAAGATACTGAAGCACAAATCTATGTTCTCGTCATTGGCGAATCCCTACGTCGTGACCATATGGGTTTATATGGCTATCAATATGATACAACCCCTAATCTAGATAATCGTCAGTCACAGCTTTTGGTATTCCAACAAGCTTATTCTCCTGCTCCGGTCACCATATTGTCAGTGCCAATCTCACTGTCTAATATTCGCTTTGACCAAATGCAGGATAAATCACACTATGCTGACAATATTATTTCATTAGCCAATCATGCGGGTTTTAAAACCTATTGGATAAGTAACCAAGGAAAAACCAATAAACGAACCAGTGTCATCTCTGCGATAGCTAACATGGCTCAAAAGAAAAAATGGAATGAATTCGTGGGTTATGATGAGGAAATTCAAGACCATTTTAATGATGCGATTAACGACCCAACAGACAAGAAAAAACTGATCATCCTACATACTTATGGGAGCCATGAGCCTGCGTGTAACCGTTTTCCAGAAAAAGAGTTAAAAAAATTCAGTGAACAAGAAGATGATAATTGTTATGACAGCTCTATCGCTTATACCGATAAATTTATCGAAAACTTACTCCAACAGCTAGACGGGAAGCCCGCTTCGTTGATGTACTTTTCAGACCATGCATTACAACGATTAGACAGTGATAACAATATTCACTACCACCATGGCGTAAATAACCCAAGAAAAGAAGCTTATGAGATACCCTTATTAATCTGGTACAGCCAAACCATACCAAAACCGGCATTAAACCCACGAGCTTTGGGTCAACCCTATTCAACTGCTAATAATTATTGGTTAATTAGTGACTGGTTAGGAATACAACAGCATGCATCACAAGCTTGTTTATCTCCCATGCGTGAATGCTATCAACCCAATAACAACATTCAGGTGATTGATGGCAACCGTAACATATTACCGGTTAATCAATTACCATCGGAAACAAAAGACCCTCAATAAAAGCTAAAAATATTTGGCATTATCTAAAGAAAAATAGTGGCATCATGGAAGTCGCCAATACTGTTCGCCCTAGTATTGCCAATAATACAGTGGGTCATAATATAAAACTGCTTGAGGAAACGTGAATATACTTCCCCCTAATGATGTTTCAATACCTAAAAAAACCGTATTTTCTATCCAGTGAAGTATATTGAATTAAAGGTTATTCATCACCAAAATACATAATGGCGTCATATCAAGACGCCATTATTCGTGTACAACAAGAATATCCCCTTGGGTAAAGCCAACATATTTTTATATGCAGGCCTATATAACCCACCGACATTCATTAAGGAATTATAATAAAATCCTTAACATACGGCGAAGAGGCTCAGCGGCTCCCCACAGTAATTGGTCACCAACAGTAAAGGCTGATAAATACTCAGGCCCCATATTCAATTTGCGTAAGCGGCCAACTGGCGTACTTAATGTACCAGTCACTGCAGCAGGTGTCAGTTCACGCATTGTGATTTCTCTATCATTTGGAACGACTTTTACCCACTCATTATGAGAAGCCAGTAATTGTTCAACCTCTTTTAACGGCACATCTTTTTTCAATTTCAATGTAAAGGCTTGGCTATGGCAACGAAGTGCGCCAATACGAACACACAAACCATCAACAGGGATAATATTTTTACCTGTTGCCAATATTTTGTTAGATTCCGCTTGGCCTTTCCACTCTTCACGGCTTTGGCCATTTTCTAGCGCTTTATCAATCCATGGGATTAAGCTTCCTGCTAGTGGGACACCAAACGCATCTGTTGGCATCGCGCCACTGCGTGTAAAATCAGTGACTTTCTTCTCAATATCTAAAATAGCAGAGGCTGGGTCTTGCAGTTCTTTGACCACTTGTGTGTGCAAAGACCCCATTTGTGCCAGTAGCTCACGCATATTACGTGCACCTGCACCTGATGCGGCTTGATAAGTTGCAACTGACGCCCATTCCACTAAATTATTCGTGAACAAACCACCTAAAGACATCAACATCAAACTAACTGTACAGTTACCACCAACAAAGGTCTTAATACCTTTATTCAAACCATCTTGAATGTGTTGGTTATTCACTGGGTCAAGAATGATAATCGCATCATCATTCATACGTAATGAAGATGCTGCGTCAATCCAGTAGCCATCCCAGCCTGCGGCTCTGAGCTTCGGATAGACATCATTAGTATAATCACCACCTTGGCAGCTAATAATAACATCTAGCGCTTTCAATGCATCGATATCAAAGGCATCTTGTAAAACACTTCGATGACCACCATAAGTTGGTGCTTCTGCACCTTGTTGTGACGTCGTAAAAAATACAGGGCGGATCGCATCAAAATCACGTTCTTCTACCATTCTCTGCATCAATACTGAACCGACCATACCGCGCCAACCAACAAACCCTACATTTTTCATTTTTATTCACCCTGTTTGTTTAAAGTTTTACCAAAAAATTTCCTGTTCCAACTTAATAAGAAGCAATACCGCATTTTTGTCATTTATAAGAGGCTCATGAAAGCTGGAGCTAGAAATTTTTCGGATATATTAAACCTGACAAAATATGCATCAGTGTGCAAGTGAATTTCATCACTAATAGTAAGAAGATTAGTAATAAAGCTAATACTCCTCCTAAAACACATGAATATCTTATTTCCATTTTGGAAAATGCTGTTTTCTAATTAATCCATTCGTTATATCATTCACTCAGCTTAAAATTAGAATAATCCCTCTCACAGTACAGCTTATCTCATGACCAAATATGTTCTTTTTAGCTTTTGGATAGTCCTTATCTATCCCCTTGGTGTCGACCTTCACTTAACGGGTATTCCTTATATAGCCGCTGACTTAAGCGCTAGTGAAAGCCAACTTCATGTCGCATTTTCTATTTACCTTGCAGGCATGGCATCCACAATGCTCATTGGGGGATGGTTCGCCGACCATGTTGGCCGTAAACCCGTGGTCTTAGTGGGGACGGCAATATTTGCCATTTCCTCTGTCATGGCAGGAAACTCGACATCGATTGACCTATTTTTGATGGCTCGCTTCCTACAAGGCATCGGCGCTGGTTTCTGTTATGTGGTGACTTTCGCTATTTTACGAGATGTACTTAGTCCACAAAGGCGGACTAAAGTCTTAGCGGCAATGAATGGCGTGACTTGTATTGCCCCCGTACTTGCCCCTGTCATTGGGTTTGCCATTTTACTGGTCTACCATTGGTCAATGATGTTTTACTTTATGGCTGCTTATGCGGTACTGAGTATGGTTTTCTGCTTAGTGTCGATAAAAGAAACTAAACCTGCGGCTCGCCAAGAAACCAAACACACCACATCATCGCCAGACACCACAGAAAAAATCTTCAATTTATTCTTTGTCACTCGTTTGATTATTTCTTGCTTTGGAATGGCGGTGATCCTGACCTATGTGAATGTCGCACCGATTATCCTGATGGGTAATCTAGGTTTTACCACGGGTCAATATTCCACAGCTATGACTGTTCTAGCAATGGTGAGTATGGGGACTTCGTTCTTAATGCCAAAATTGCTATCAACATTTAATAGCCAATCACTGCTCAATACTGCCCTTGGGTTATTTTTATTCAATGCCGTTGTTTTATCTGTGTATCTCTTTACGTTTAACAACCTGATTTTGCTATTTATTGTTTTTGCTTGTAGCGGAATGGGTTTTTCAATGCAATTTGGGATTATTATGAGCCAAGCGCTATCCCCATTTGCCAGAAAAGCCGGTATTGCAAGCTCCATTTTAGCCATTTCGCAACTCAGCTTCGCCTCTTTGTATATTTGGCTAATGGGGGCAATTGGCATACCATCAATCAGTATGTTGCTAATTATCCTATTAGCAGCAGGTACTATGGGCATAATCTTGCTCAGAGTTCCCGCCACACAAGTCAATGAAAAGGTAATAGCATGTGAATAAACAATTGCATCGTTTAGACTTAAATTTACTGGTTATTTTGCAATATTTAATGGAAGAGCGGAGTGTTAGCCTCGTAGCTCAACGCCTTGCTATCACGCCATCTTCTGTCAGTAAATCATTGTCTAAACTACGCCAATGGTTTGATGACCCGCTATTTATTCGCAGCCCGCAAGGGCTTCTTCCTACACCATTGATGTATCATATAGAAAAATCACTTCCTGAGTTTTTGAATTTATCCAGCTATATCACTGAAATCCGTGATACTGAAAAACCACGGGGAATGACATTCCGGTTAATGATGGAAGCTCCATTAAATCTGATCATGCTCCATGATTTATCCTTGAATATCCTCAATCAATATCCTGAATCAGACGTCATTATGCGGGATTGGGACTATAATTCACTTGCGGCATTAGTGGCAGGTGATGCCGATATTGGGTTAGTAGGTAGGGAAAGTTTTCACAGCTCAAAAGAGTCAATAAACCACTTACCAAATATCCTTAATTTCGACGTGTTGTTTACTGACCGACCTCTGGCCTTTATTCGCCGAGATCACCCCATTCTAAAAGAAGAATGGAGTTTAGCCAATTTCCTAAAATACCCTCATATTAGCACTGAATTTGGTAATCGTATTCCATGGGCCCTAGATGACTTATTGTCTACAATGGGGCTTAATCGCCAAATTAGCCTTTCATTTTCAACATTTGAACAATCACTGCTGATGGCATCACGACCTGAACACAATCTCATTACCTGTACTCCCGGATACTGCCAACATTATGTGAATAACTTCAAACTTGATCTCGTCTGTCTACCACTCCCCATTGATGACATTCTTTACCAGCAACTCGAAATCCCCTTTTTAGTGTTGTGGCATAAACGCAACTCGTATAATTCCAAAACATTATGGCTAAGAGAACAAATTAAAAATAGCATTCTCAATTTTGTAAATGCATAAAAAATGCCATGGCAAGGAGCATGAATTGCCATGGCAAAAGCAAGAAACACCAGAAAAAATTAACAAGGAGTTAGCCTTGTACAGCTTTAAAACGTGGGTTTGTTTTGCATATCACATACACACGACCACGACGGCGAACAACTTGGCAATCTGGATGACGCGTTTTTGCCGTTTTTAACGAACTCAACACTTTCACGTTTATTTCCCCTCTGTTTGTAAAAAATGCCCGAAACGTTTTTGGAATTGTGCTGTTTTCCCTTCTTGAGAAATCACTTTTTGTTTGCCGGTATAGAATGGGTGCGATTGAGAAGACACATCAAGGGTGACATAAGGGAAAATCTCCCCTTCAAATTCAATCGTTTTTGCCGTTTTTATCGTCGAGCCCACTTTAAAATAAGCATCAACACTTGTGTCATGGAAAACCACTGTACGGTACTGTGGATGTATCCCCTGTTTCATAATAGCCACCTAAATGTTATGTTATAATATAACAATATATTATTTAAAATAACGACGCAACTATTTTATGGACCAACACTATTTCACAAACAACAAAATAAACATAACAAACTGAATTAAAACACTTTATAAGAGAATAAATACTAGAAAAACCAAAAATCTGTTATCACTATTTGATATTTGAATAAAAAATTACCTGATAACTTTATAAGTACTTAATTAATTATTTGGGTAAAAAAACAATGCCTATAGAAACAATACGCACTTTCCCTCGTCATACTGATCAAGTAAATAATTGTCGACCTGAAAATACCTCTTCCTCATTCACTCGTAAAATCAAAATGTTATTTAATTCCCGTTTTCAGTTAGGAGGCGTACCTATTTTTAATGTGTCTAACCCATCAACTAATAGTATTAATACCGATGAGACTGACTCTTCACAGTCTAAAGAACTATTTTCATTAGCTATTAGTATGTATAGCCAGCCAAAAGATAAAATTAATAATTTTGAAAGAGTTATTGTGGTTGGAGACAGCCTGTCAGATTCAGAAGGAAGAATGCTGAAAAAGACACTAGGGCTGCTACCTTCTGCACCACAATACTATAAAGGACGCTTTACTAACGGCTTCACATGGGTAGACTTCCTAACTTCACCAACAGTGATGAGCTACAAAGACAAAAATTCAAATAATACATATCGACCTGTTGAAGTTATCAATAAGGCCGAAGGGGGCGCTGTCTGCGCAACTTACAACCAAAAAAACCCTAAATTTAGATTTATTTCCAATATAAAAAGGCAAATACAAGGTATTAAATTCAATAAGTCAGACCTTGCTATTATCTCTATTGGCTCTAATGATTACATGACATTCAATAAAACAAATACCTATAAAGTCATTTCCAGTCAGCTCAAAGCAATCAATAAAATGATAAAGCATGGTGCACAGAATATCTTAATAATGGGGATACCTGACCCTAGTAAAACCCCCTTTAAGAACGAAAAACCGATGGAATATGAAAATAAAATGAAAATGCTAACTCTTATGCATAATCAAGCATTGGAAAATAGCATAAAAAAATTAAATGCTCTGCATAGTACTAATATCGTCTTTTTTGATATTGATAAAACGATGACAGAGATTTATCAGCAAGCCAAAACCCTTAACTATGAAACAAACCTACCATTTGCTAACGGTTATATTGGTGGAAAAGAACAACTAGATACGGCCCCACCTTATCTATTTAATGATAATGTCCATCCAACACAAGAAGTTCATGCCATTGTGGCACTTAAACTCAATGAATTTATTGCAAAAAATTTTAAATCTCCTGTAGCTCCTACAACAACTGATTAACCCTCACCGAGAGGCGAGTCGTTACACACTGGCCTCTTTTAATCTGTTATTGTTCAATGCAAATCAACCTAAAAACACCTAAAGAAAAATAAAATCTAAAACAATAATTTATCCTCTAGTGATCTTTTGTATAATTAACCTATTACGCACTATCATTTATTATTTATCAAAGAGATACATTAGCTTTTTAATAAATAAACCATTAGGGGAAGGTGAAAATGTATTACGGCTTTGACATGGGCGGAACAAAAATTGAACTTGCTGTCTTTGACAAAGAGTTAAATCAAGTCTGGCAAAAACGTGTTCCTACGCCTAAAAATGACTACCAATCACTGTTAAACGCGTTTCTCACACTCACACAAGAAGCCGATGAAAAATTTAACTGTCTAGGCAAAATAGGAGTTGGTGTGCCAGGTATCGTCAACCATGCTGAAGGCACTGTATTCACAACAAACGTCCCAACTGCGCAATATAAACCTTTAATTCATGACTTGGCTAATATTTTACAGCGCCCAGTCAAAGTGGAAAATGATGCTAATTGTTTTGCTTTATCAGAAGCTTGGGACCCTGAATTCAAACGTTATCCAACCGTCTTAGGCTTAATTCTAGGAACAGGGGTTGGTGGTGGTTTCGTCATAAACGGCAAAGTGCTACCTGGAAAAAATGGGATTGCCGGAGAAATTGGCCACATGAATTTAAGCGTTCGCGGCGCTAAGCTTTTGGGTGATAGAGTCCCTGAAATCATTTGCGGTTGTGGGCAAACCGCTTGCTTTGAAACTTATTTATCTGGCCCCGGCTTTGAACGTATCTATGCTTCGTTTACTGGTAGAAAACATTCAGCAATCGAAATCATTGAACAATATAAGCAAGGTGATATCCAAGCAAAACAGCATGTCGACCGTTATATATCATTGCTTGCAATGTTTATGGGGCAAATCGTCACCGTTTTCGACCCTGATTTAGTCGTTATTGGTGGGGGGCTCTCACAATTTGAAGAAATCTATCAACGACTACCTGAAGTCCTACCACAATATCTTTATGGCATCGCAACATTACCTGCGATTGAAAAAGCACGTTATGGTGACTCTGGTGGGGCTCGAGGGGCAGCATTCCTAAACTTAATTGACTAACTTTGTACTTTTTTGCGCTTCATTAAGCTTTTAGCCAATGAAGCGCAAATTTATCACTTTAATCATTTCTATTTTCCCCATTTTATCCTTTAAATACCACCTCTTTGGTTGAGAATGATTATCATCAACTTAGCTATTAATGATAAAATCATGCTCTGTCAGTAGCTTCTTATTATAAAAAGTACTTTAGGAATAACTTCAGAGGATCACACTGGATATCAATCCAGTATTGTACGAAACTCAAAAATTAAAAGTGCTTATAGACTAGTCTGATACTGTAATTAATTAAAAAATATATTATTACGTTATATTTTTTAATGGTGATAAATTAAACAAGCTGTTCCTGTTTTTGCATACTATGTATACATACTTAGAATAAAGAGAAAATCCTATGAGTTTGTTTTTCCATAACAGCTTGATGTTTCCAACAGTTATCTTTAGCGGCTTACTAATTATTGTGTTGTTTTACTGGCTATGCGCTGCTTTTGGTCTGTTAGATATTGATTTATTCAATGTTGATACTGAATTTGATAGCGGTATTGACGCAACAGGTTTTGCTGGGTGGTTAACAAAACTTGGGTTAGCAGGGGTCCCTGTCACCATTATTCTGACATTATTTACACTGTTTGGTTGGGTGATCACCTACTTTAGTGTTTATGGTTTTATTCGCTTTATTGATTTAAGTCTATTGCGTTATCTTGTTGGTTTTGCTGTATTTGTTATCACGATATTTATCTCACTTCACTTAACCGCCCTTTGCTTAAAACCTGTACGGAATAAACTTATTAGCCTCAATAAACCCAAAACAGTACGCCAACTCATCGGGAAATATGCCACAGTCCGCTCAGGTACCGTCAATGAAAAAAACGGTGAAGCCATACTCGAAGATGGTGGTGCCGGGCTAATTTTGCAAATACGAGCGCCATTTACAGAAGGTATAAAACGGGGTGATCGCGTTGTTATTATTAGCTATGACGCAGACTCACACAGTTACCAAGTTGTCACTGAAAAAGAATTCCGCAACTAAAGCTATTGGTTGTTATATAAAATAATACTTGCTTGAATCATCGAAATGACGACATCGTCAGAACCTATGGAGAAAAAATATGGATTTGGCTGCATTAATGCCCTTTTTAACCATTGTCGGAGGGATAATCCTAGTTATTTTAGGGTTTTTTGGGTTATTCAAAGCCTTCTATATCAAAGTCCCACAAGGTACTGCTTTGATTGTCAACGATATGTCGTCTCAACCAAAAGTACATTTTACTGGGGCATTAGTTTATCCCGTTATCTACAAAAAAGAGTTCATGCGTATTTCATTGCTGACTCTGGAAGTTGACCGTCGCGGTAAAGATGGCCTTATTTGTCATGATAACCTACGCGCAGATATCACGGTTGCATTCTACTTGCGCGTAAATGAAACCACTGAAGATGTACTGAAAGTGGCTAAAGCTATCGGGGTTGACCGCGCATCAGACCACCAAGCCGTCAGCACCTTATTTAGTGCTAAATTCTCAGAAGCATTAAAAACTGTCGGTAAACAATTAGATTTAGCAACATTATTTGAAAATAGACAAGATTTCCGTGACCGCATTGTGGATGTAATAGGTAAAGACCTCAACGGTTACGCTCTGGAAGATGTCGCTATCGACTACCTAGAACAGACACCAAAATCAGCCCTCGACCCAAATAATATTTTTGACTCCGAAGGTATTCGTAAAATTACTGAAATTACGGCTATTCACAATATAGAAACCAACCAGAAAGAACGAGACCAAGAACTGGCGATTCAAAAGAAAAATGTGGAAACGCGTGAAGCTAGCTTAGCACTTGAGCGTCAACAAGCTGATGCAGAAGCCCGTCAAAAACGTGAAATCGATAATATCCGAGCGCGTGAACAGGCTGAAACTTTACGTGTTCAAGAAGAAGAACGTTTAAAATCAGAACAAGCGCGTATCCAAACTCAGCAAGAAATTGAAATTCGCGAAGAAAACCGCATGCGTGAAGTTGAAGTGGCTCAACAGAACCGCACTCGCGCTGTTGCTATTGAAGAAGAACGCGTTAGCCGTGCTCGTGAACTTGAAGTCGTTGCTCGTGAACGAGAAGTTGAATTACAACGTATTGAAAAAGAAAAAGCGCTGGAAGAAGAACGTAAGAATATCTCTAATGTAATCCGTGAGCGTGTAGCAGTGGAAAAAACGGTTGCACAAGAAGAGGAACGCATTAAAGAAGTTCGCGAAGTTTCTGAAGCTGAGCGTATGAAAAAAGTCACTGTCATTAATGCCGAAGCAGAAGCGGAAGAGTCTTTAGTCCGCCAAGTGAAAAAAGCTGCCGCAGATGAAGCTAGCGCTAAACACCGTGCAGAAGAAATCAGTACGATGGCACAAGCTGAATTAGAAGCATCAGCAAAACAAGCTGAATCGAAAAAACGTTTAGCTGAAGGTATTGAAGCTGAGCATGCCGCATTAGGTTTAGCAGAAGCTCGTGTTCGCCAAGCAACTGCGGAAGCCGAAGAAAAAGAAGGTTTAGTACTTGCTAATATCACGGCTGAGAAACTGCTAGCCGAAGCACGTGGCTTGAAAGAAAAAGGCTTAACTGAAGCCCAAGTTATGGAAGCTAAAGCAAAAGCTGAGCAACAACAAGGGTTTGCTGAAGCAAAAATTCTTGAAGAAAAATTAGCAGCGCAAGCTCGTGGTGAAGAACAACAAGCTAACGCTAAAGAAAAATTAGGCTTAGCCGATGCCAAAGTCCTTGAAGAAAAACTGGCAGCACAAGCTCGCGGTGAAGGTCAATTAGGTTCAGCACAAGCAGAAGTTATCCGCCAACGCCTGAAAGCCGAAGCTGATGGTTTAACAGATAAATTTAAATCAATGGATCACCTCAGCGATACTGCTCGTTCTCATGAAGAGTTCCGTATGCGTCTTGAGAAAGAATTTGAACAAGCCATGGCCTCTATTGATGCGAATAAAGAAATTGCTCGTGAACAAGCCGATGTATTGGCTGCTGCACTGAGCAAAACCAATATCGAAATTGTAGGTGGTGATGGCAGCTTCTTTAATACTTTCTCAAAAGCACTTAGCTTAGGCAAAGCTGTTGATGGTTTTATGGATAAAAGCAGCTTCGCTAAAGAGAATGTTGAAAAACTAATTAATCGCAGCAAAGAAGATAAGAAAGTTGATATTGCCGCTTTACTAAAAAACCCTGAAGTTCAAGACCTAATCAATGGCTTTATGGCAGCGAAAGGGGCAGGGCAACTGGCAAAAACAGTCACTGCAAAACCTATTCCACCGACAGATGACCAACTTTAAGTAATCAGCACATATAGGGGTAATTCTACCCCTAATCGCTTTTCATTTTTATTGTCTTAGTTAAGGGAATTTGCTGCACCATGTCAGATATTCAGGATACGGATCGCGAACAAGAAATACTCGATAGCGCTGTCGCAGAAGGGGGGGCGTATGAAATATTGCGTAAGCGCCTAACCGAGCAAGGTCAGCAACTTCATCAAAAAGCTTCGTTACTGAATGAAAAACGGCTAGAAGAATTTGGCCAAAGCCAAATGGATATTATTGGCCGCATTCGTATTCGTACTGAAAATAATTGCCAAGCAAGGGACATTGTTCGTGTTGGTGAATGGCTTTTATTTGGTTATAACGTTTTCCTCGGGCTTAAAAAAGAAACTCACCTTGAAGATGTTTTTTCATTATATCGACTCGTCGAAGTTGAGGACGAATTTGATGTTGAAGCCGTCCCTTACGAAGAAACCTTTTTAAGCGATAATCGCTTTGTTCAAGATTTTACTGAACTGTACACTTACTATAAAAACACCCAACTCCTTCAGCTTGTTGAAAGGGATGGGAAACTTCTCGCCAGTTTCCAAATTGGTGACCGCATCACTGATGTCCGTGTTTTCCGTTGGTCTATATCAAGTGATAAACGCCGTATCGAATATATAGATAATCGAGGTGAGCGGGACATAGCTCTTCCTCCCGCGTATGACTTTGAATGGCATAAAACCACACGCGAAAACACGGTTAATGGTCGTTACCCTCATCTAAATATTCTTGATACTGTATTTATTGAAACTATCGGTGGCGACTTAACAATTAAGTGTGAAAATAATACTGAAGATGGTTTAGGGATTTATCGGGAAGCTGTTCTGGATAAAAACCAGTCTCTTGATGATGCACAAATTGAATACGCTCAAACAGGCAGCTTAATTATATTAAAGGTTCTGCCTTACCGAGAAGAAAGTTGGCGTTATCTGGTTTACAACACATTATCCCAATCAGTACAACGCATCGATGCCATTGGGCAAGCTTGTGTTCAGCTACCTGAAGATCACGGCATTATTTTCCCTGGTGGCTACTATTTACAAAATGGCGATTACAAAACCTTTGATCAGCCCATGGAGGGAATGCGTTTTCGTCGTTTACGTCGTTCTCCAAATGGTGAAGATGTCTTATATGTTTTCTATTCCCCAAACCAAGGTCGCCTTGCCCTATTTAACTATAATTTAATCGAACGTACATTATCCGTTCCGCTTATTGGGCATGGCTACGCCATGTTTGAAGATGGCAAAATGGTACTGTTTGAAGGTGAAGGGGAGGAAGCCACCCGAGTGCATCCTATGCAGGTTTGGCAAACACCTTTTTACTCAGAAGAGTTTGCAGATCAGCAACCAACACGGAGTGGTTTTTTTGGGCGTATAGGAAATGCTGATTTAGTAAGGGGTATTTCAGAAATTTTGCATGTTGCAAAAGAGATAGAAGGTAACCAAGTTTCTATTGCGCGCTATGAACAACTTAGCCAACAACCCAAAAATTTATTAGATCTCTATTATTGGCTCAGCGATGAACAGTGCCTAAGTATTGGTAAATTACTGAAAGAGATTACTCAGACTAGTGAATTAGTTCTTGATGAGTATGAAAAAGTTGAGAGTATTAGGCAACAATCCGCCAAATCAATGAATGAGGCGGTCAGTCGTCAAAAATCACTACTTTCTTTGACACTGCCTGATGGTTGGACTGATATTCAACAGTTTGTTGATGGTTTAAATTCTCTCAATGCACATCGAGGGCATTTAATTTCATTACGTGAATTTCGCTATATGGATTTAGAACAACTCAGCGAAATGGAAAATGAAATAATTGAAGCTCAGCAATCTGTTTCACAAGCAACCGCAGCGTTCCTTGCAAGCGATAAAGCATTACTACCTTTTAAATCACAGCTTGCTATTTTTGAAGAACAAATAGAAAAATCACAAAACAGTGCTCAGTTAGACGTCCCCATGAATGACATGGAAAAAATGTCTGCTGATTTAGATATGTTATCCAATTTAATGGCATCATTGTCTTTTAACGATGTCACTCAACAAACAAGTATTATTGATGCTATCTCACAAATATATGCACAATTAAACCAGTCTCGTGCTCGCTTACAACAAAAACGAAAATCTCAAAGTAGCGTGGAAACTGTCGCGCAATTTGGGGCTCAATTTCGCTTGTTTAGCCAAGGGATCACCAATGCACTTTCCCTTGCCTCTGACCCTGAAAGTTGTGATGATCAGCTATCAAGATTACTGGTTCAATTAGAAGAACTGGAAAGCCAGTTTAGTAGCCATGATGAATTTCTCGATGATATTCTTGCTAAACGTGAAGAATTACTCGAAACCTTTGAGTCCCATAAACAAGTTCTAATTGACGACCGCCAACGTCGTGCTCAAAACTTATTAACCGCAGCAGATCGCCTACTCGATAGCTTGCAACGTAGAACCGCCCGTTTACAATCTCAAGATGAACTTAACGCTTTCTTCGCATCTGATCCCCTCGCATTAAAAACTCGCGAAATTATTGAAAAACTAAGGGAAATTAACGATAACGTTAAGGCAGATGATATCGATGCTCGTTTAAAAGCCTCTCGCGACCAAGCTATCCGCGTCCTAAGGGATAAAACAGATATTTTTGAAGATGGCGGCAATATCATTAAATTGGGTCGTCACCGTTTTAGTGTGAATACCCAAGAACTAGACCTAACGATTTTACCTAAGAATGATCAACTGTGGGTTTATCTAACAGGGACTGATTTCCAAGAACCTATTGAGAATGCAGAGTTATCACAGTTACGACCTTATTGGAGTGCATCACTAGAATCTGAGTCTGATACCGTTTATCGTTCAGAATACCTTGCTTATTCTATTATTTATGCGGCAACCAAGCGCCAAGACGGGCTGGATTTTAGTCTTCTAAAAAGTGCGTTAACTTCCCCAGAAAAACTTGAGAAAATTGTCCGTGATTTTGCTAGCCCACGTTACAAAGAAGGCTATGAAAAAGGTATTCATGACCATGATGCCGTTGCACTACTGAAAAAATTACTGCCAATCGGTGAAAATGCAGACCTTCTACGTTATAACCCAACAGCCCGTGCCATTGCTGCAATCTATTGGGAACAAGTACAAAACGAAGATTACCCTGCTCAATGGCCGGAACGCGCAAGAACGGCAATGAATATTCACCAATTATTCCATAATGATAATGCCCTACTTGACCTACAAGCCGAAATTGAAGCTGGTATCAGCTTATTTTTACAAGATAACCCAATTCAATGCCAAGGGTATGTACAGACTCAGGCTGCTGAATATCTAAGTTTTGCCTTAGCGAGAACACCCATAGAATTGGTTTATAGTAAATATGCTAGGGAATTAGTGCTCGCATTACAAAGCCGATTGGAAGACGCGCATATGTGGCTCGATTTCAATCGTTCACAACAAAACTTAGGTACTCGCTATGCTCAACGCTGGTCATTAATTCAAAACTGGCTACAAGGGCTATGTTCTGTACCTGAATTTTCTCATCTAGAACCTTATATACCAGGTGCAATCGCGATTATCATATTAGATAAAGTCGCCTCTGCCCGTTATAGTGAAGCTGACCTTTACTTTAAAGTTAGCGGTTTGCTAGGTGAGCATCCAACGATTGAAAACCAGACTTTATCCTTAAGTTTAGATAATTACTTTGGTCGTATGCGTGGGCAAAGGAAACGTTTTATTCCTGAATTTCGCCAGTATCAAGCATTACGACAACGCATTATTGCCACAGAACGTAGTCGCTTAAAACTTCATGAGTTCAAAGCCAAACCACTGAGTTCATTTGTTCGTAATAAATTGATAAATGATGTTTATTTGCCAATTATTGGTGACAATATGGCGAAACAAATAGGGGCTCTTGGGGAAGGGAAACGCACCGACCTAATGGGGCTACTATTAATGATATCCCCACCAGGTTATGGTAAAACTACCTTAATGGAATACGCGGCAGATCGCTTAGGGTTAATTTTTATGAAAGTTAATGGCCCTGCTCTTGGGCATGATGTGCTTTCCCTTGACCCCGAACAAGCACCTAATGCCACGGCAAGGCAAGAACTTGAAAAGCTGAATTTAGCCCTCGAAATGGGGAATAATGTGATGCTATATGTCGATGATATACAACATACACACCCTGAGTTTTTACAGAAATTTATTTCCTTATGTGATGGAACAAGGCGCATTGAAGGGGTTTGGAAAGGAAAAACCAAAACTTATGATATGCGAGGCAAAAAATTCTGTGTCGTCATGGCCGGTAACCCTTATACCGAGTCAGGAGAAGTGTTCCGTATTCCAGATATGCTAGCAAACCGTGCTGATATCTATAACCTCGGGGAAGTATTAGGTGGGATGGATGATGCTTTTGCATTGAGTTATATCGAAAATAGCCTCACATCTAACCCTGTATTAGCCCCTCTAGCGTTACGGGACCTTAATGACCTCTACTTATTTGTCGACAAAGCTATGGGGAAATCAATCTCAACTAACTCACTCAGCTACCCATATTCAGATGCTGAAATAAATGAAATTACTTCAGTAATCAAAAAAATGATTAAGTTACGAGATATTGTATTGAAGGTGAACCAACAGTATATCGCAAGTGCAGCCCAATCAGATAAATACCGTACAGAGCCGGCTTTCCGTCTACAAGGTAGCTATCGAAACATGAATAAATTGAGTGAAAAGGTTTCTTCAGTTATGAATGACGATGAGCTAGAAAGGTTACTTGATGACCACTACCTTGGGGAAGCTCAACTTTTAACCACTGGTGCAGAAGAAAACTTACTTAAACTGGCTGAAATACGTGGCACTCTTTCTCAGAAAGATGCTAAACGCTGGCAGCAAATTAAGAAAGACTTCATGCGTAATAAAGCACTTGGTGGCGATAATGCCGATATTGGTGATCGGGTCGTGGGCCAGCTAGCTTCATTAGTAGAAAGCGTCCAAGCCCTTGGTAACCCCTGATGAACTTTTTGCAAGGTTACCCGCGTATTAGGCTATTAATTTTTCTGGTAGCAATTTTTATTATTGTTCAGTTAATTAATAGTCTAACAGTGGGTGGGTTAACCCCCTTTGGGGTTGTCCCTCGAACCATGACCGGGTTACTAGGCATTTTTTTTGCCCCCTTTATCCACGGTAGTTGGGGGCATCTATTCAGCAATTTACCGCCATTTATCATTTTAAGTGCCTTGCTACTTCATCGCACAGTTAAAGCTTATCTACTGGCATCATTGTTTATTATCAGTGTTGGTGGTTTAGCTGTTTGGTTACTAGGCCGTAATGCTATCCATATCGGTGCTAGTGGCTGGGTTTTTGGTCTATGGGGCTTACTCATTGCCCAAGGCTTTTTACGGCGAAAATGGGTTGATATTGCCATTGCATTATTCGTGTTATTTTATTTTGGTACGATGGCTAGCGGCTTGCTCCCCATTAACCTGTATATTTCTACTGAATCCCATATTGCTGGTGCCCTAGCTGGTATTACCTACGCATGGTTGGCTAATCGTTACGACAAAAAAATGCGTTGATCTTCGCTCAAATAACCCCACCATTTGACTCATTTTTTATCTTTTTTCCCATTTTACGTATCCCTTTTTGTGAGCTTGATTCACATATTAATAATTAACTTAAAATTAACCAATAATTAACAATGTAATAATGCTAGTCTCAAAAAACAATAACGACAATGGAGACACAACCGATGAAAAAAAAAGTCATACCTATCGCAATGGTTTTCGGGTTAACCACCTTGTCATTCACCTCACTTGCCGCACACACTACACAAGTGAAAATTGAACGAGACAGCTATGGTGTTCCTCATATTTATGCCGATGATACTTATAGCCTTTTTTATGGGTATGGTTATGCTGTCGCACAAGACAGGCTGTTCCAAATGGAAATGGCGAAACGCAGCACACAGGGCACGGTTTCAGAAGTGTTAGGTAAAGATTACATCGCTTTTGACAAAGATATTAGAACTAACTATTGGCCAGATTCTATTCATCAACAAATAACTCATTTACCGACAGAACAGAAAGATATTCTAAAAGGTTATGCTGATGGAATGAATGCATGGATAAAACAAGTTAATGAAAAACCAAATGAATTAATGCCTAAGCAGTTTATCGATTATGGTTTTTTACCTTCACAATGGGATAGCTTTGATGTTGCCATGATCATGGTTGGTACAATGGCAAATCGTTTTTCTGATATGAACAGTGAAATTGATAACCTTGCATTACTTACTGCACTGAAAGATAAGTATGGTGAACAAATGGGAGTAAAAGTCTTTGACCAAATTAATTGGCTTAATAACCCCAATGCACCAACAACCATCTCACCGCAAGAATTTACCTATTCAGATTCAAAAAATAACAAAATAACAACACAATTGAATCAAATTAATGATTACCGTTTAACGGCTCCCATGTTTGATCGACCCGCTAAAAATAACTCAGGTAAACTTATTGCTCTTTCCCCTAAACAAAACAATGCGTTAATTTCCCAACAGTACGAACAAGGTGGAGCTAATGGGATTGCGGGCTACCCCACCACCAGCAATATTTGGTTAGTGGGGAAAAATAAAGCTTCTGGCGCAAACGCTATTTTACTCAACGGCCCTCAGTTCGGTTGGTTTAACCCCGCATATACCTATGGTATTGGTTTGCATGGTGCAGGGTTTAACATTGTTGGAAATACTCCTTTTGCCTACCCAGCTATTTTATTCGGTCATAATGGCCATATTTCTTGGGGGTCAACGGCAGGGTTTGGCGATGGTGTTGATATCTTTGCTGAAGAAGTTTCACCTGAAAACCCCAATAATTATTTACATCAAGGCCAATGGAAAAAAATGCTAACACGCCAAGAAACAATCAACGTAAAAGGCGAAAAACCGGTTACCTTTGCTGTTTACCGTACAGTTCATGGCAATATTATTAAGCGCGACGACTCTACTCACACCGCTTACAGTAAATCTCGCGCGTGGGATGGGAAAGAAGTATCATCATTAATGGCATGGGTTAAACAAGGGCAAGCACAAAATTGGCAGCAATGGCTAAACCAAGCAAAGGACCAAGCCCTCACAATTAACTGGTACTACGCCGATAAAGACGGAAACATCGGCTATGTTCACACCGGTCATTACCCAGATCGCCAAGCTAACCATGATCCGCGTTTACCTGTTCCAGGAACAGGTGATTGGGATTGGAAAGGTATGCAACCCTTCGAAAACAACCCTAAAGTGTATAACCCTAAATCAGGTTATATCGCTAACTGGAATAATTCCCCCGCAAAAAATTACCCTGCGAGCGACCTTTTTGCTTTTCTCTGGGGCAGTGCGGATAGAGTGACAGAGATAGATAACCTCATAGATTCTTATGATAAATTAACATCAGATGATATGTGGAATATTTTACAACAGACTAGCCGTGTTGACCTCAACCGGCGTTTATTTATGCCTTATTTAAGCCAAGCTACTGAAACCTTACCAGCTAGTGATAACGCAGCCAAATTAGTCTCAATACTCAAACAATGGGATGGTATAAACCAATTATCCAGTGATGGTAAACACTATATTCACCCAGGTTCAGCCATCCTTGATATTTGGTTAAAAGAAATGCTCAAAGCTACATTAGGCCAAACGATCCCAGCCCCATTTGATAAATGGTATCTTGCAAGTGGCTATGAAACCACACAAGAAGGGCCTACAGGGTCATTAAATATTAGCACGGGTGCCAAGTTACTTTATGAATCACTACTGGGTAATGACTCCGCTATTCCTCAAACAGTGGATATTTTTTCAGGTCAATCCAAGAATACTATCATCCGAAAAGCACTGGATACCACCTACCAAAAAATGAAAGATAAATACGGCGACGACCCTGCAAACTGGCAAACCAATGCTACTGCATTAACTTTCCGTGAAAATAATTTCTTTGGGGTTCCACAGGCTCTAGCAAAAGAAAATTTCCATCAAAATGAATACCATAATAGAGGTACAGAAAATAACCTTGTGGTATTTACTGAAAATGGTGTTCAAGCGTGGGATGTTGTTGCTCCTGGTCAAAGTGGTTTTATTTCGCCCCAAGGCAAACGCTCACCCCATTACCAAGACCAGCTTTCACTGTACAACCAGTTCGGTAAAAAACCATTATGGTTAGATAAACAAGAACTGGCGCCACATATAGAATCAACGGAAACACTCACTGTTTATCAATAAGCTTATTTTGATAACTAAATACCAAGACTTCTTGGTATTTAGTTTTTAACTGTGACTCGATATACACAACGTGCCGCACCATTTAGCAAGTATTGCTCACGCACAACACTCCCCTCGTCACCGACTACCTCGCTAAATAAAGTTAATTCCGAACGGCAAAAGTTTTGGCAAACCGTCGCGGCAGCACAAATTGGGCAATGATTTTCAATAAATAACCAACTGTCATTATCTTGCTCAACTTTCGCCATATAGCCTTCCTCGCTCCGGACTTCTGCTAATGCTGCTAAACGTTCCGGCAATGCCAAACCTTTACAACGTGCAAAATATTTATCTCGGCTTTCCTCTTCTCTTTGGCTTATCAGGCGCTCTAAACCCTCATCACCAAAAATAGTACGAACAGAATCAATTAATTGCAGAGCTAATTGCGCATGGGTATCAGGAAAACGCTGGTGCCCTAATTCAGTGAGAACCCAATTTTGCCGAGGCCTTCCTGCTCCGGTTTGTGACATACACTGAGCACCTTCCACTAACCCTAAAGTAACTAACTTTTGAAGGTGTTGCCGTGCAGCCTCCCCCGTCAGATTTAAATCTTTAGCGATTACTGCTGTAGATATTGGCCCTTTCGTTTTAATACAAAAAAGGACTTTATCTACGGCTTGAGTGAGATTTAAATTATCAAAGTAATTACTTGCTTTAATCATTATACGACTCTATTATCCAATACATTACTTGGATAATACCTCTTTTCTGACTATTCCGTCTAGCGGGTCTCTCTATGAGCAATAAAACACCAACAACAGCACAGGGTAAATGGGCTGATTTACTCAGTGGTTCCAATGCATTACTCACAATAGCGCTCACTGGAGGCGTTGCCTTACACGCTATTAATATTTATATCGTAACAACCATATTACCCAGTGTGGTTAACGATATTGGTGGTCTTGAATATTATGCATGGAATACCACGTTGTTTGTGGCAACTTCAATTGTCGGTTCAGCGCTTTCCAGCAAAATTTTAGATAGCTTTGGGCCTAAATTTGCCTATTTAATAGCATTAATATTATTTTCCCTTGGGTCTATCTGGTGTGCGGCTTCCCCATCTATGTTGATATTACTTGGAGGGAGAGCGCTACAAGGACTTGGTGGGGGGATTTTATTCGCACTAAGTTATGCTTTGATCCGAATTGTTTTCACAGAAAATTTATGGTCACGGGCGATGGGCGTCGTTTCTGGTATGTGGGGAATAGCGACCTTATGTGGCCCAGCCATTGGTGGTATTTTTGCAGAGGGAGGTCATTGGCGCTGGGCATTTTGGGCCCTACTCCCTGTAGCCGTTTTTTTATCCTTAATTGTCATCGGACAACTACCAAAAAGGCAAAACCAGCCACCTCAAACGGCTAAAATTCCTTTCTTAGCAATATCATTACTTGTTATCTCAGTTCTTGCTATTTCAATTGGTAGCTTATCGGAAAAATTACTAGTAAACCTGATTGGCTTATTCATTGGCCTCGCCACACTTATTATTATTGTGTTGTTAGATGGGAAAAACGGAAAACGTTTATTACCAACCGGCTCCTATTCGTTAAAAAATCAGCTTGGTGTGATTTTTTTAACTATGTGCTTACTTGTTGGTGGCATGACAACAGAAATTTATGTACCTTATTTTCTTCAAACCATTCATCACTTTTCACCATTATATGCAGGGTACTTAACTGCGATCATGGCTGCTGGCTGGACAATAGGGGCACTATTTAGTGCAAATAAAACAGGTAAGGTAGTCATTCAGATTATAAGAGTCGGGCCGGTCATCATATTTATATCTCTGATTGTTCTAGCAGTATTGACGCATAACCAGAAACTGACCGAATCTTTACCTTTATTTATTATTTACTTAATTGCTATGGCGGGCGTTGGGCTAGGTATTGGCATTTGTTGGCCTCACCTCGTTCTACGTGTATTTAATAATGCGCCAAAAGGGGAAGAAAACCTTGCATCTTCTTCAATAATTACTATTCAGCTATATGCCACGGCCTTATCAGCAGCTCTTGTTGGTGTCGTTGTTAACAATAGTGGGCTAATCAGCCCCGGCGGAATGTTGGGGGCACAACAGGCATCTATCTGGCTATTTGCGTTATTTGCCCTTAGCCCGTTGATGGCTATCATCATGATCCGTAAAGTGAAATAATTAAATCCAACTAAAATGGGAGCAACCTAGCTCCCATTTTTAATCAATTCAGTGTTTTTTAGTACGCATAAAGTACGGTAGAGCCAATATGCTAACAAGCAAGACAACAATCGTCGCTATCATGACCACTAAAAAGGCATGATCAAAAGCAATATTAGCCTGATTAATTAATCTGTTAGCACTGTCTAATGGTAGCTTTTCAGAAACCAGCAACGCTTCATCAATGCTATCATAGACCTTATTACTGACCGCTAAATCATCTGGAAGGGATAGCTTTAACGTATAAACAGCACTCATCAACCCCCCCATAAAAGTCACGCCAAGTACACTACCAATTTCATAAGCAACCTCTTCAAGAGAAGCTGCCATACCTGCTTTTTCTTCGGATGCACTTAACATTACCGTTGTAGAAGCCGTAGTAAAAATAGCCCCTAACCCAAAGCCAATCAAAAATAAGAATGAAAGTAATAATAAACCTGTTGATGTTTTAAATACCCACGCTAAACCAACAACACCAATTAAGGTACATGTAAACCCTAAAACAGCTAATTTTGTTTCACCTAACTTATGCAAATACACCCCCGCTAAAGGGGCTGAGATCAACGAGGCAATAGGAATAGGCATGATATAAAGCGCCGCGTCAAATGGCGTATAACCTAGTACCAACTGCAACCGCTGACTAAGCAGCAGTTCGACCCCAACAATAACCACAAGGGATATAATTGCCATCAAGATACCAGCACTAAATTTAGGATTTCTCAATAAGGCAAAATCAATCATTGGCGATTCCGATGTGATTTGCCGATGCCTAAAGACCGCCAAAAAGACCACACCAATAACCCCAGAAGCCATTACAGCAGTCCAATCTGTATAAGCTTTACCTATTTCTTTTAATGTATAAATAGAACTGATAAGCCCGCTCAAAACTAAAATAGCACCCAGTACATCGATTTTTTTGTTGTTATTTCCACCGCATTTAGGAACCAAACAATAAGCAAATGGTAAAACTAATAACACAACAGGAACATTAATTAAAAAAACAGAACCCCACCAAAAATGGTTAAGTAAGATGCCGCCAATTAAAGGGCCAATAGCGGCACCACCTGATGCCACAGCAGACCAAATACCGATTGCGAGCGCCCTTTCTTTTGGGTTTAAAAAAACATTCCTAACAATCGCTAATGTCGCTGGCATACTTACAGCAGCACCAACCGCGAGGAAGCCTCGAGATAAAATTAAACTCATCGCCGTTGGCGAAAAAGCCGCACATAATGACGCTATGCCAAATAATGGTAGCCCCAATAAAAACATCTGCTTATGACCCACTTTATCGCTTAACATTCCCGCAGCAGGCAATAAACCTGCAACCACTAATGGGTAAGCATTCATAATCCATAGTTTTTCAGATGCGGTCGCACCTAAATCATGAGTCAACTTGGGCAGTGCGGTATAAAGCACAGTAACATCAATAACTATAAGAAATAACACACTTGATACTAACAGAAGTACTATCCAGCGTTTATAATCGGCTAACATAAAATTCTCCCAATGAGTTTAGTTGATCACGCTTTATTGATGATCGTGCTATAATATAAATCCATACGTATGTATTGAAAAGAGGTTTTTCTAAATGGGACGTCAACGAACGATTGATCGCGATAAGGTACTGGATACCGCTGAAGAAATCGTCATTACACAAGGGGCCGCAGCCCTGACTATTGATGCTGTTGCAAAAGCAATGGGGATTTCTAAAGGTGGAGTTCAGTACTGCTTTGGCAATAAAGAGGCCCTTATCGATGCGATGTTTGAACGTTGGGGCCGATCCTATGATGAAGTATTCAACCGAGTTATTGAGCAAGATAATAGCCCAGAAAGGAAAATTTTAGCCCATCTACAAGCAACCCATGAGCACGATAAAGTCTCAATGGCCAAAGGTGCGGCCTTAATGGCGTCATTATTACAAACGCCGGAATACCTTAAAAGTACACGTATTTGGTATCGTGAACGTATTGAAAACCTGGATACATCCACAGAAAAAGGCAAACAGGCAAGAATTATTTTTCTAGCAACTGAAGGCGCTTTTATGCTGCGCTATATGGGATTAATGGAAATCGATGATAATGAATGGCAATCTATATTTAGTGATATGATTAACTTATTGAAAAACGACTCATAACATCCTTTTTTAAAATAAATAATCTCTTAATTTTAATATCATTATACAACATATTTAAATGGAGATTATTATGAGACCAATTATTATCAATGTTGATTATAAACATAACCCAAATAAAATATATAACATTTCCAACAAGGTCACACTAAAAAACAAGATAGTAAATATAGCAAACAAAAACATAGAACTAAATTATAAAAAAGAAATTATATCAAACAAAATAAAAAGCGATAAAAAAAACATAGAAAGTATAGGTAATATAGATTTATTTTCTGAAATAATTAGGGAGAAAAATGTAATTTACACTCAATCACAAAATAAAATACTACCCTCACAATATATTAATTTAATTAAAAACCACCGAAAAACATTCATTCCAACAGGGAATAATGATCATACTATAGTCCTATGTTCCGGCGATCTCATCGGAAAAGGGGTATATGGAGCCGCCTATAGGATAGGTAACTTTGTTATCAAAATACCCAATGATGACAATATACAGAAAAGTAATAAAAACACCGAGTACTCTCGCTGTTCAAATGTATTAAATGAAATAAATAGGGATAATGATTTTTCTCGAGGAATCACATTAAAAAATGGTAAACAAGTACTAATTACCAAATATGTCGATGGTAAGTCTATAACTGGAAAAAATGCATTTGACTTTGTAAAAGAGAAAGGGCGTATTTTATTTGATTATGGTTCTGAAGGAAATGTTAAAATAGATAATAATGGAAAAAAATATGTTATTGATGTCGACTTTGTAGCACAAGCTACTGGGTTAAAAAAATATCCCTCATTAGGAACCCTAACAATACATGAAATTTATAAGGATATATTTACTATAAACCCACTTAAAACGAATAATGAAAAGCCTTTTTATTATTCTGAAATAGAAGATCTTTTACCAAAATTGAAAGGAAAGTGAAATAACATCCTTACTAACGATACTATTCCACAACACAGGGTCATTTTTCTTACAAGGAAAATGCCCCTGATGCAGGAAAATGAGTGACTAAACCAGCGGTATAAAGCTGTTCTATAATTAACAGATCAAAATTATAATTCGGTGTTAATTTTTCATACCTCCGATTATCAAGGCTATCTAAATACATTAGGTTTTCATCAGCACAACACCGTATAAGTGCAAGTAAAAAAACACTATTTTCAAAAGAAAGATCATTGATACTTAACGCATTTTCTTTTTTTATAAAGAAGAGGTTATCAATATATTCAACTTTTTCTTGCCTTTCTTTTTTATTTTTTATACGTATACAATCAACACAAATATGTTCAAGATTGCTTAAATTTGAAAAAAAAGGCTCATTACGGTTAAATAATGAGCCCTTTTGTGGGCGGACAAAATAGTTGGGAACTGGGAGGGGTGGAAATGGAGTTTTTAAGGATTATTTAGGGAAGAGTGACAAAATAGATGGGAACTGGGTGTAGCGTCGTAAGCTAATACGAAAATTAAAAATGACAAAATAGTTTGGAACTAGATTTCACTTATCTGGTTAACTAATCTAGCTAACCTGCCGCTCAGCTTAGTACGATCCTATATCCAACTGATCATAATCCTTTCATCAGTATCCCAAATTAAATCCCCCTCCTAGACTGCCTCACCAACACTTTACAGTGATCCCGTATTTCCGGACAGGTGATTGATTTTTTTCGCTTGTACAGGTGTTAAGCCACAGTTATCTTGATGTGGACATTATGCATTGTAATAGCCCATTAACATGCGCTAAGAGCATAAATTAATATACAGTAACAAGCATTACGAGGTGCTAATGTTTGGAAAGCAGCCTCTTCCAACTACAATAATAAGTTAACTATCCTCCACCCACAAATAATTACAAATGACCCCTTTCCGCTATAACTCCGATCTCACCAGCGGCTCGCTACAAACCCGAGAGTGTCGCATTATTACTGGCTTGTTACTCCAAGAGCTTGATGAAGCTGCCTGGGATAAAGCCATGTATAAGGAAAATGTGCTTCAGAAACGCACGCAATCTACGGTAAGACGTATTTCTTCAGCGCTTAGAAAACGCCTAGAACACCTAAGCTCTGACTTTTGGGCTTTTGCGTTTTTATGTTAGGCATTGTCTGGCAACTGGAGGAAGTGTAATGACCATGAATGGTCACTGTGATTGACAGTATCTTGCTTAAACTTATCTGAACAATGGTAGAACTGGCTCATATTTATCCCCTCTATGATTGTTTATCTTTTTCACCATAAAAAGTATCAGGGGCTACTCAGGGCTACATAAAGATATTTATCTACTTTTACTGATTGATAAGTAGCATCAGTCCATCCGCAGGACTGGTGGTGCCGGCAAAATGCTGACCCAACACATGCGTATAGATTTGCGTGGTCTTAACATCGTTATGCCCTAAGAGTTCTTGCACAGTGCGAATATCACGCCCCGCTTGTAATAGATGCGTAGCAAACGAGTGACGAAATGTATGACAAGTGACACGCTTGCTAACGATGCCTGCTTTTTGTACGGCTGCCTTCAATGCCTTTCGCGCAACGGAGTCATGCAGATGATGGCGGCATAATTTGCCGTTATACGGGTGGTTGCAGAGCGTGCTGGAGGGAAAGACAAACATCCACGCCGCTTGTCGATAAGCAGAAGGGTATTTGTGATCTAAAGCAAAAGGCAGCGATGGCCCTACGCCTTGTAAGTTGTCGTCTTGCTGAATAAGCCGCGCTTGCTCAATGAGTTATTTTATTGCTGGGATTAGGCGCGTGGGCAGTAGGCTGTTTCTGCTTTTCCCACCCTTACCGTCATGCACAGTGATGCAGCCATTATCAAAATCAAAATCTTTAACCCGCAAACGCAAGCATTCATTAATGCGCAAACCTGCACCATACAGCAGCGTAAAAATAACTTGGTTGCGAGTATCCATAACCTGCAAAATGCGTTGCACTTCATTTGCAGAGATAACAGAGGGTAGCCGTCTAGGCTTGCTTGCAGGGATATAATCAATATCGCCCAACGGCTGTTGTAAAAACCTGTTGTACAAAAAAGCTAGGGCATTTAAAGCGATTTTCTGCGTGTTTATGGCTACATGTCTGCTGTTTGCTAAGCTGGATAAAAACAGCCTGACCTCTTCACTGCCCATGGTCTGAGGATGACGTTTTTTGTGAAACAGAATAAAACGCTTAATCCAGTGCAGGTAAGTTTTTTCAGTTTTCAGCGCATAACCTTTTTGTCGCATATCCGTGCGTATAGAATTTAAAAATGGACTGTTAGACATAAAACGCTCCTTGTCTTGCAACTGTCTGCCTATACAGCCTATTCTAGCTGGGATTTAAAAAAGTGCCTGTTTTTTACGCCTAGAGATGCTTGTTTACCGGTAGAGTTTTAATTTAATGCTAAATAAATTAAAATGTTATGAGTTCTTTGGGTGAGATAATGTGCATCGTGCAAGCAGGATAGACGGCATGCACGATTTGTAATAACAGAGTGTCTTGTATTTTTAAAGAAAGTCTATTTAATACAAGTGATTATATTAATTAACGGTAAGCATCAGCGGGTGACAAAACGAGCATGCTTACTAATAAAATGTTAACCTCTGAGGAAGAATTGTGAAACTATCACTAATGGTAGCTATATCGAAGAATGGAGTTATCGGGAATGGCCCTGATATTCCATGGAGTGCCAAAGGTGAACAGCTCCTGTTTAAAGCTATTACCTATAACCAATGGCTGTTGGTTGGACGCAAGACTTTTGAATCAATGGGAGCATTACCCAACCGAAAGTATGCGGTCGTAACACGTTCAAGTTTTACATCTGACAATGAGAACGTATTGATCTTTCCATCAATTAAAGATGCTTTAACCAACCTAAAGAAAATAACGGATCATGTCATTGTTTCAGGTGGTGGGGAGATATACAAAAGCCTGATCGATCAAGTAGATACACTACATATATCTACAATAGACATCGAGCCGGAAGGTGATGTTTACTTTCCTGAAATCCCCAGCAATTTTAGGCCAGTTTTTACCCAAGACTTCGCCTCTAACATAAATTATAGTTACCAAATCTGGCAAAAGGGTTAACAAGTGGCAGCAACGGATTCGCAAACCTGTCACGCCTTTTGTACCAAAAGCCGCGCCAGGTTTGCGATCCGCTGTGCCAGGCGTTAGGCGTCATATGAAGATTTCGGTGATCCCTGAGCAGGTGGCGGAAACATTGGATGCTGAGAACCATTTCATTGTTCGTGAAGTGTTCGATGTGCACCTATCCGACCAAGGCTTTGAACTATCTACCAGAAGTGTGAGCCCCTACCGGAAGGATTACATCTCGGATGATGACTCTGATGAAGACTCTGCTTGCTATGGCGCATTCATCGACCAAGAGCTTGTCGGGAAGATTGAACTCAACTCAACATGGAACGATCTAGCCTCTATCGAACACATTGTTGTGTCGCACACGCACCGAGGCAAAGGAGTCGCGCACAGTCTCATCGAATTTGCGAAAAAGTGGGCACTAAGCAGACAGCTCCTTGGCATACGATTAGAGACACAAACGAACAATGTACCTGCCTGCAATTTGTACGCAAAATGTGGCTTTACTCTCGGCGGCATTGACCTGTTCACGTATAAAACTAGACCTCAAGTCTCGAACGAAACAGCGATGTACTGGTACTGGTTCTCGGGAGCACAGGATGACGCCTAACAATTCATTCAAGCCGACACCGCTTCGCGGCGCGGCTTAATTCAGGAGTTAAACATCATGAGGGAAGCGGTGATCGCCGAAGTATCGACTCAACTATCAGAGGTAGTTGGCGTCATCGAGCGCCATCTCGAACCGACGTTGCTGGCCGTACATTTGTACGGCTCCGCAGTGGATGGCGGCCTGAAGCCACACAGTGATATTGATTTGCTGGTTACGGTGACCGTAAGGCTTGATGAAACAACGCGGCGAGCTTTGATCAACGACCTTTTGGAAACTTCGGCTTCCCCTGGAGAGAGCGAGATTCTCCGCGCTGTAGAAGTCACCATTGTTGTGCACGACGACATCATTCCGTGGCGTTATCCAGCTAAGCGCGAACTGCAATTTGGAGAATGGCAGCGCAATGACATTCTTGCAGGTATCTTCGAGCCAGCCACGATCGACATTGATCTGGCTATCTTGCTGACAAAAGCAAGAGAACATAGCGTTGCCTTGGTAGGTCCAGCGGCGGAGGAACTCTTTGATCCGGTTCCTGAACAGGATCTATTTGAGGCGCTAAATGAAACCTTAACGCTATGGAACTCGCCGCCCGACTGGGCTGGCGATGAGCGAAATGTAGTGCTTACGTTGTCCCGCATTTGGTACAGCGCAGTAACCGGCAAAATCGCGCCGAAGGATGTCGCTGCCGACTGGGCAATGGAGCGCCTGCCGGCCCAGTATCAGCCCGTCATACTTGAAGCTAGGCAGGCTTATCTTGGACAAGAAGATCGCTTGGCCTCGCGCGCAGATCAGTTGGAAGAATTTGTTCACTACGTGAAAGGCGAGATCACCAAGGTAGTCGGCAAATAATGTCTAACAATTCGTTCAAGCCGACGCCGCTTCGCGGCGCGGCTTAACTCAAGCGTTAGAGAGCTGGGGAAGACTATGCGCGATCTGTTGAAGGTGGTTCTAAGCCTCGTACTTGCGATGGCATCGGGGCAGGCACTTGCTGACCTGCCAATTGTTTTAGTGGATGAAGCTCGTCTTCCCTATGACTACTCCCCATCCAACTACGACATTTCTCCAAGCAACTACGACAACTCCATAAGCAATTACGACAATAGTCCATCAAATTACGACAACTCTGAGAGCAACTACGATAATAGTTCATCCAATTACGACAATAGTCGCAACGGAAATCGTAGGCTTATATATAGCGCAAATGGGTCTCGCACTTTCGCCGGCTACTACGTCATTGCCAACAATGGGACAACGAACTTCTTTTCCACATCTGGCAAAAGGATGTTCTACACCCCAAAAGGGGGGCGCGGCGTCTATGGCGGCAAAGATGGGAGCTTCTGCGGGGCATTGGTCGTCATAAATGGCCAATTTTCGCTTGCCCTGACAGATAACGGCCTGAAGATCATGTATCTAAGCAACTAGCCTGCTCTCTAATAAAATGTTAGGCCTCAACATCTAGTCGCAAGCTGAGGGGAACCACTAGTGTCATACGAACCTCCAAGAGACGGTTACACAAACGGGTACATTGTTGATGTCATGTATGACAATCGCCCAAGTAAGTATCCAGCTGTGTTCAGAACGTACGTCCGAATTCCAGACTATGTCGAACTAGATAACGCGGAGGAGCTGGCCGACGCAATCATTCGAGAGGTTGAGTTAAAGGAGGCATGGCTCACAAGGGTCTTGGGGAACTCAGCCGATCCTGACGCTTCTGTGGGCAAGTGGGACCGGCGCCTAGCGCAGTGCGGTGGTATTGATGAGATGTCAAGTGGGGTGCAGGCAACATACTTCAGTCCAAACGGTCAGCTGGTCGGCTTAGTGGCATACATTGATGCCGAATGGATGGATGAATAGCTCTGACGTTACGATTCAGGTGAGACAACCAGATGGGCATTGCGTACAAGCTCAGTTGCCACCGATGTGGCTACGAGTCTGATCTTCTTTACCTAGGCCAAGGTATGGCGATGCTTCCTGAGCAAATAGTCGGAACGTGCACATGCTGCGACAATCTAACGACGATTTCTATAAATGAAAGCTACGGAGTATGCTCACTTTGTGGGGCTAAGGATCGTGTGATATTTACAAGCTATCAGCATGAGGCAAGGCCAAGAAATCCCTGCTATCTAGAGAGAAGTTTCAAATATCAATGCCCAAGATGCCATGCCTTCAGTATGGAGCCTCCGGATCTACCGGAGATGCTTTGGGACTAATGCTCCGCTTTGCCTCGGGTATCCGTTCGACCTATGTTTAAGAGGAAACGCACGTGTCTGCCGCCAAAGCTCTTGCCTATGCACTTTGTGACAAGTTGGAAAGCAAAAAAGTTGATGAAGTCGTACGAAATCTTGTTTCTAGCGGCTGGAATATTAGGGAAGTGGCCTGGGAAGCTTCGTCCTTTGATCATGAAATGCCCTACTTTGACACGGGGCGGGACTTCGATATTGGATTTCCTGACACGCTGTCATCCAAGATTGAGTTTTTGACCGCGAATGGATCAATCGTCCAAGCACGTGCTCGCCTGCACTTCAAGCAGGCTCTAATTTTTGCCAAGGCGTCCAAACATGTCGCCGCGCTCAAGAACTCATTGGATTACTACTATGGATCGTCTGTAATCCCCCCTCAAAACCACGGAGGCTATTTGTAGAAAATTCCATTAATATGAACTCAAGGTGTTCCCTACGGACGAATCAGCGATGAAGGTGGTGTACCTGGCTATCCAGGCGGCGACCAAGAAATGGACGATGCCGATCCGCAACTGGAAGCCGGCCATGAACCGTTTTATGATCGAATTTGGTGACCGTTTAAATGGCCACCTTTAACTGACCGGCAAAAGCACTTACACAAAAGGGTTTACAGGCTCTTTCAGTCATTCCTTTAATGCGTAAATTGCTCTCTAACCACTCTCTCAGCCCACCCTTCCATATCCTCTCTCGATACTTGCAGCTCCCCCAACCCCTTTGGATGATTCACCCCTCTATGCCCGTCTTGTCCATATAATTGATCAAACAAACTATTTGGCCAATTCAATGAGCTCTTCACCACTCCACGCCGTATCTTTTCAAAATCATTCCGCCATGTTTCGCTATCAACGCCACTCAACACTTTGGTAGAAAGCATTTTCACCCCATCCGATGCATCCACCTCTAGCAATACAAATTCACTGCCATTACGTTGCACCCCAACGGCTTTAATCACTCTTGGTGAGCCATCTTTACACAGATGTAATCGGCTACGCCCAACTTTTGGCAAAACCAAGGTTTCTTCAAAAAGCACCCGACATGCAAATTTAGTTTTTAGAATTGAAAGTAGCTCATCAAAAGCAGCAAATCGATTAGCAAAAATAGAGTTGTAATTGGTTGCATCCTGCTTCCCACCCACATCTGCCGCTGCTAGGACACCACCTAAGTGTGGCTCATCAGTACTAACCAAATTACTATTTTCACTTGTTGTTGCTTCTTCTTTTTCTAAAATAGTTTGGCTACTTTTTCTTGCCCTGCGAGATTTTTCAATTCGACTAGGTCTACTAAAACTTATCCATGTCGGCTCAGCCTCTATGACTCGTGTGTCTGTGTCTATATTGGCTGTTTCCTCATCGTCCAACTGTAGATGCTCATCATCAACAACTGACTCTGTTGAAACCGCTATGTGCTGCGTACTACCATCACCTGCCTCCTTTTCCTGAAAAGAGGCATGGCTAATAGCTGTTGTGCTAGGAAGCATAGCGTTGATTTCTAAACCTACTATTTCCTCAACTAAATAATCCTTATCCTCGTTAGAAGAACGTCCTTTTACATGTAATTTCCAACCCTGCATGGGCGGAGGGTCAAAGCTAAAGCACCAGCTTTCAACGCCGTTCTTAATTTCTCTATTTTGTTGATAGTGCCTAAAAATACTTTCATACGAATCCATAACATCTTGATCCGAAAACAACCAAACCAAAAGCTGCACTACGGCCGACTGCTCTAACGCCCCTTTAGGAAACGATGAACTGGGTAAGATCCTTATCTCTAAATGATCTCGCTCAACCTCATACTGAACGTCGAACTCTTGCTGTAAAGCGGTACTGCTCAAACAGCTTCGACAGAAATAGGAGTTAATTAAAAATAATGACCGAGCTAGCTCTAACTGTGGGATGTGATAACGAGTCTTGCTATATGGTGTTTCAGCTTCGTAAATAAATGAACTCTGCGCTCCATCCTTGTTGCGTACGGAAGCAAAGGACGAGAGATTAGGAAAATCGATTATTTTGGCTCGTTGAAGATCCGATGCTTCAAACTCAATCACACGATCCGCCTTATTTATTTGCTTTGTTGTACTGTTAACCACCTTAGCTCGACTTAATAAAGGCAAATGAGTAAATCGAGTCCATTTCCGTTCTTGCATTGGATTAAACCAAACAAAAATACGCCACTCCTTATGACCCGAGTTACGGAATAAATGACCAATATGTACAACCTGCACATTGTCATTAAATGTAGCTAGCCTAACCACTCACTCTTCCCCATAAACCATTTCCAAGAATCTTTGTGCTTCCTCAGTTATCCGCTCTTTAGATAACGTTGCACTTCTTAATAATCGCCAGCGCCTAAGCTCAACATCTTCCTGTTTAAGCTTAATAAAAGCTTGGCTAATCCGTCTAATTTGATAATCTTCCACACTCTCTGAGTAACGCTTTAAGCAAAGCGCTACCAAAGGCAGTTTCTGTAGATTTTTTGCAAGAGAGGTTCCGTTAGGAGTTTGCTTTAACAGCCAGCTCGATGTCGCTCTTGGGTGATCAAGGCTACTATCTAGACGCTTTATGATTCTTAATAGTTGTCGTACAGCAATTCGATCTCTTTGGTTCCAATCAACTCTAGGGGCGGGTGCCAGACGCTCTTGTTGATGCTGTTGATTCCAGTGAACTAGCCAATCCCTGTCATGTCGGTAAAGCCAAGCGTATAGCACCCCACCCTCTAAAGACTGTCTTGCCGCCTTAATTCCTTGGTATTTATGCACTAGTTGCTGCCAGTCTTTATGCTTAACAGATAAATCTTCAGAGTTAGGTTGCACAGACTGGCTAACAGGTCTTGTCGTTATAGAGTGCTCAGTAAGAGCACTTGCCTGCTGTAGCGCTTCTATAACCGTTAGTTTTGGCAATAAGGCTTGCCACACAATACTATGCTGTAAATAACTAAAGGCTTTTCTATGCTTACGGAATATACTTTTCAGCCAACACGTGTCCTTGTTCTCTGCCAACTTTAAATCCAGTTTCTCTAGTGCCTCATCACTAAAAGTCTGCCTCACTCTCTCCGCCACCAAGTCATGACGAATGTGCTTGCTTTTGGTTAGCCCTAGATCCTGCGCTAAGCGCTGATAAAACAGCGTCCACTGCTCAAGGCTTGGGGAAAGCTCTTGCGCTCGTGGAGCATCTAACAGAGGGGCTATATAAGCAGCTAGTGCTGTTAATTGAGATAGGGAGTCTTTGGGGTAGTCTGAAAGCAGCTCAGTATGACCCAAAGCCCAAAATTGATGTCGGTGATCATCTACAGCTCTATCAAAGAAGACTAAAGCACCGTGTTTTGGACAATATGGCAAAGCGGGCAAATACCAATCTCGTTGCCAAAAGGCTTCCCCATACCTATTTAGCTGAAGAGCAACGCAATCAGGGCAGTATCTAAAGCGGTTATCGCTCTTAACTCTAGAAGCAGCGACTCCTAGCATTAAATGCACCGCACCTTGCGCTTGGTACTCCATTAACCGAATAGCTTCGTCTCGGCGCTCCTTGCCTACAAACGGAGCATATAAAGGGAATAAGGTATGCTCATAAATAAGCTGCTGAACAGCGTAACGTCCTGTTTGATGTAGATGTCTTGCTATCACACCTAAATGCGAGGGCAGACCTAAGGTAGCGACCACCTTGCGGTTGCCATACACCTCATCCAACAGCTGCTTAGGACTAACAATCCCTTGATAAACGCCTGCCCGTGCAATAGTGCTATAAATCAGCTCATTCGAGTACGGAACAGGAAAGTTTCTCATGGCTAACCTGCTTGTTTAAATAAGCTCGCCATATCCACTATTACCCCTTTCCCTTTTAACCGTTCATGCATGGTTTTTTCAGGTTGGCGTTGTGAATAGATATAACGTAAATCCGTATCAGGCAAGCTATCCCAGTCGCTGGGCTTGACTACCTTTATAGCCGAAACCTTTTTACTCTTGGAGGGCTTTTCTAGTTCTGACACTACCGTTTCGCCTTCCATCAACCACTGCAAAACAAGAGGCAGTAACTTTTGTCTTGTCATCGTTGGATTCTGGCTAAACGCTTTTTTAATAGTGGGAATTAACAGGCTTGAATCGTAATCCTCTTTCAGCATCAGATATAAATGACGCTGATCTTCGGTATCTAACTCTTGAAGGGCTTTTTCTTCTGGTGTTTGTTCTTGTATCGCTGCGATATCTAGCTGAAGTTGGATTAACCGTTTATCAATCTCGGGAACGACTAGATCAGAATAACGAGCAATGCGTTCTGGGATACCCGAGCGTAATGCCTCTAGCATGGGGTGCACAGGCTTTAACTCATCTTGATACACTTGCCGCAATAAACCAGCGGTAATACGCTCATTGCCTAAAGCTAGCGCACGGAGCTGAGCGAGTACAAAAAGTTTTACTACAATGTCCATCACTCCTTGGCTTAGCTCATACCACACATCACGGACCTCATCCGATAACAGCGCATCTTTGCGTTGTAAAAGCTGTAATTGCCAAAGATTATCCGTAAAAGCGATCCACTCTTGATTGGGCTTTCCACGTTGCGTTTGTTGTATAGGATCCCAGAATATAGCTCCAAACCCTGCCCCTCTACGTGCAGACCGCAAATCAGCCTCAAAAATCTCTCGTGCTTTAGGGGTACCAATCAACATCACTGGTACGCCAATAATATTCACCATCGTCACAAAAAAGTTCAGCATCTCTTGAGATCCACCCGAACGAGAGCGGCTTAAATGCTGAATTTCATCAATAACCAACAACCCTAAAGCATGTGCATTGGCTATTTGCGACATCAAAGCCAACATGGTTTCTATACCATGACGTTTTAAGCCATAACGACGCTCATAGTTCGAGCCCAAGGCTCGATCCAACGCTCTGAAAAAATTCAAGCAGATTTCTTTTAGCGAACCATTATGCGAGCAGTCTATTTTCAAATACACCACCTGCTCTACATTGAGTTCACGATGGTAAATCACCTGAGGATACGTGGCTAGAATACGATGAAGAGAGGTCGTCTTCCCACTACCAGAACAACCAATTAACAATAAGCTTTGTGCCGTAGATCGTGCCTCCTCAAAGCGAAATGTCTCCAACTCTCCCGTTTGAACACGCTCATAACCATTTTGTAAATGCTTTTGTAAATCTCCTGTTTTAGGATTTCTGCCTACGTAGCCACCTCGAATCATGACCGAAATACGCTCACTTAGTAGCAAATGCGTACCTAATGGCTGAAAATAGTCATCTGGAATACGACAAATGGTATGAGCTCTGATAACACGGGACTTTTGCAAGTCAGAGGAAGTAAGCTGTAAAGAGGATTTCAGTGATGCAGCACTATTCACTGACTCTTGTAATGGTGGTAAGGCCTCGATAAAAGGATTATCACGATAAGCCTCTACCCCCGTATCACGATAAACTGCTTGAATCCGGGTAGCACTCATGACTCATCCTTTTCTGGTGGATCCTGAAATAATTCAGGCACGTATGTGGGTAGGCTGTAATCTTCTTGATCATCCGCTTCCACTGCGTTGAAAGGAATAACTTTAGCCTCATCACCTGAAGAGCTTGGCTTCAAATGCTCCGCACGTTTTTTACGCTCCGAGGTCACGGCTTCTTTTTTATTAGTTTTAATCTGCTTAATGCGTGTTGATTTGGGCTCAGTAGTACTGGGCGTTAACTTATTCGCTTTCTGAATGGTTTGCTGAATAAACGCCTCAAGCTCCCTGCGTTTAGTTAACTCATCCTGCTTCGCATTGGCTTTATTGTGTTTTTCTTGTGCTTGTATATCCCAAACCTCCCAAAATGAGAGACCTTTAAACTGCCGACTACGTTCCGTCAGATTACAGCGCCAAAATACACGGCTGCCAACTTGCGGAAACAAATAAATCGTATCAACCAGCACTGGGTCATAAGCCGCTTCTAAATGTTGAGGTCTAGCTATATCAGTGCTCCGCTGCAACCAACCCTCACGCAGAATCTCTGACCCCGAGTAATACAAACCCCACAAATTAACGCCAAATGAAGAAATAGAGACCTTTCGGCGAGGCAGTAACGCTACTCGCAACTGCTCTTGCTCCACAGCCCTTAAACTACCTGTACGATGCTGCATACCCCATTGCCATAGCTGGACAGGAATAGACGGTAAATCTGTAGGAAAATCAGCATCTCGATCGTATTTATCCATCACCAGATGGTTATTTCTGAATAAGATCGTACGCAAAATAATTTGTGTGAACTCAAATACCGACAGAGATGCATCTAACCTATAGTCTGTTTCACCATGGCTTTTGATCCGACTGCCCTCTACAATGCCAGGTGCAAAGGACTTAAACTCGGCTTGTAGTGTTCTAAAAGTGCTTTCCACTATGCCTTTAGCATCGCCACGTCTAGGTGGAGCACTTTCCACTCGCACATTAAAACTAGAAACTAAGGCTTCGACCTGATGACTCATTAATTCGCCACGGTCCGCTAGCAACACATCTGGCAAACCTACACACGGCCAGTCTGAGCTACTAATCTCAATATCATGCTGGGCACAAATGGCCGTTTTGTCAGAGCAAGCATTTACAAAAGCCTGCATCGCCACCACATAAGACGGATTTTCAAAGCCGATATAAAAGCCCGTGATCATCCGACTAAACACATCAATCACAATGTAAAGCGTTGGTCTTCCTATGATTTTTTGGCGATCATGATGATCCACTAAATAAATATCAGCAATCGTGGCATCAATCTCATAACGACTCCCAGGGCCTAACGCCTGAGAAGTGGCTGTACTACTTAAGGGTCGTACGTCTTTTTTATATACCCCTGCTTTAACTCTAGACTTTAAGCGCTGAGCTTTAGGGTATTCTCGATCATAAAAATAACGAAACTGACGTAGTGTTGGGTAATCCTCTTGGGGAATGCGAGGAAAATACTGAGCAAACAAGTCCACAAATCGTCTATAGGCAACGGTGGTCTTTGTACCTTTTTGATTTAACAGGTGCTTTTCTATGGTCAACCTAAAAAGGCGTTCAATCTCGGGCGTTACCTTGGTTCCTTCACCCTTACCATATTCTCTGGCTCGGCCAATCTTTGCTGTTCCTGTCGCTGAACGTCTTTCCCCTGGTGCACCGCTGTTTTTGTAGTCAGGAATTAATGCATTAGGCGTTTGACCACGCTGCCAGTAACGGCGTAACAACTTATAAACTGTAGCCTTAGTAACCTTATGTTCTTGGACCACATGCTCAACGAGTTCGCTTCTGACTTTAGGGTCGAAACGATCCTTACTATTAATAATAGGAAGAATTTTTCGATAATCCTCCTCGCGCTTCTGGAAGCTGACAGAATCTACAGACGGCTCTTCTAAATCAAGATGTACATAAGGGTCATCAGTTCTAACTAAGCGGCCTTCATCTAAATACTGCATTAGCAACAACTCAGCCCTAGCTTGTGGAACTCCTTTATCAGCGCTTATTTGCATCCAGACAACTTGGCCATCCTCTATAGCCAAAATGCGATACGGATCATTATCAAATAGCACAACCTCATTAATTTGCCACATAGCGCAACTCCTCCATATTCACTACTTGGCTAATACAGAGATCTGCACACTTATTTGCCCTGAAAGACTTATAAATATTGAACTTAATAAAACCATTTGCGGTTAAGGCTCGTATCTCACTCAATGTTTTGCCTAACTCCAAATCATAAGCAATATCAACCTGCTTACAGACATTGATAATGTTTTCATCTCCTTTTTCTTGCAGGATATGGGCCAATGGGGATAGTTGTGCTAAAAGCTCCGCAGAAACTTCTTCTGTTTTCACTGAATAAAGCCATTCAATATTTTCTTTTACTACGGGATTTATTTCTTTATCAGTAAAAATGAACCAAGGAATTTGCTTTTGCTGCCAATAGCGACGCTCTAGTTCTAGTTTTTCTAAGGTACGCTCGTCTTGTAAGGCTGCTGCAGGTTTGACTTGAATAGCAAACTGCTCAAAAGGACCATCTTTGCAGTCCACTAAAAAATCAGTAGACATAACCTGATCTACACCACGAATAACAGGATGCTTAATACCACTATCTATTGCAATCTGCCTGGTATCACTAGGTAATAAGGGGAACTGCTCGCGTATATCTAGCACGCTGCTCTCCCACTCAAGACTGAGAAAAACAGCAAGCTCTAAGTCAGATAGCAAATGATGGACTCGTCCCGTCTTATGAGAATAAATACGGTGGGAACGACCTGAAGAAGGAACTTCTTGTACTGTTAGCCATGGAATATAGTCTTTACCATGCCCTTGGCCACGCCCCTCTTTAATACGACGGGCAATTTGCACTTCAGAAAATGAAGAGTTTGCTTTAGCCATAACAAAAGTCCAGTATGCTTTTTCACAGCATAACTGGACTGATTTCAGTTTACAACTATTCTGTCTAGTTTAAGACTTTATTGTCATAGTTTAGATCTATTTTGTTCAGTTTAAGACTTTATTGTCCGCCCACACCTTTATTAATCAATTTATTAATTACTCAACCGTAACAGATTTCGCTAAGTTACGAGGCTGATCTACATCAGTACCTTTAATTAATGCGACGTGATAAGACAGTAATTGTAATGGGACAGTATAAAAAATTGGTGCAATCAGTTCTTCAACATGAGGTAAAGAAACGATTTTCATATTTTCACTGGCTTCAAATCCCGCGTCTTTATCAGCAAACACATACAATAAACCGCCGCGAGCACGCACTTCTTCAATATTTGATTTAAGCTTTTCAAGTAACTCATTATTAGGAGCAATAATAATGACAGGCATATCTGCATCGATTAACGCTAATGGACCATGTTTCAATTCACCCGCAGCGTAAGCTTCCGCATGAATATATGAAATTTCTTTCAATTTCAATGCCCCTTCAACTGCTATAGGGAATTGATCACCACGACCTAAGAATAATGCATGGTGCTTATCAGAAAAATCTTCCGCTAATGCTTCGATGACTTTATCTTGAGACAACATGCTTTCAATACGGGAAGGGAGCGCATGTAATGCATGGGAAATATTTTCTTCCAGCTCAGGGTTTGCGCCTTTTAAACGCCCCATATACGCCACTAACATCAGTAAAACAGTTAATTGTGTAGTAAATGCCTTGGTTGATGCCACGCCAATTTCTGCACCCGCTTTTGTCATCAACGCAAATTCTGATTCACGTACCAATGAAGAGCCTGCAACATTACAAACAGCTAAAGAAGTCAGATAACCTAATTCTTTAGATAAACGCAATGCCGCTAATGTATCCGCCGTTTCACCTGACTGAGACAACGTGATCATTAAACTATTTTTACGATGTGCTGGATTGCGATAACGATACTCTGAAGCGATTTCCACATCACATGGAATACCTGCTAAGGATTCAAACCAATAGCGCGCAACCATGCCTGCATTGTAAGATGTTCCACAAGCAACAATTTGAATATGCTCAACTTGAGATAAAATATCACCGGCTTTAGGGCCTAATTCGCTCAAATCGATGCCATTGTCTTTGTCAAAACGCCCTTCAAGGGTGTTTTTAATTGCCATTGGCTGTTCGTAAATTTCTTTTTGCATGTAATGACGATAAACGCCTTTATCACCTGCATCATATTGAACATTTGATTCGATTTGCTCGCGTTCAACAGGGGCACCGTTATTATCAAAAATACGAACAGTACGGCGAGTAACTTCCGCGACATCACCTTCTTCAAGGTAAATAAAACGACGAGTCACAGGCAGTAGTGCTAATTGGTCCGATGCTAAGAAGTTTTCACCCACACCTAAGCCAATAACTAATGGGCTACCAGAGCGTGCGGCGACTAATAATTCAGGAATACGGCTATCCATAATTACCGTACCGTACGCACCGCGTAATTGTGGAATAACACGTTGAACCACTTCCACCAGTGACCCACCTTTTTGTTGTTCATGGTGAACAAGGTGAGCAATCACTTCAGTGTCAGTCTCTGAACTAAAGACATAACCGAGTTTTTTCAGTTCTTCTTTCAGTTCTAAGTAGTTTTCAATAATACCATTATGAACAACTGCAATATAACCTGACGTATGCGGGTGAGCATTACGTTCACTTGGAATACCATGAGTCGCCCAACGAGTATGCGCAATCCCCGTTCCACCTGATACAGGGTTCTTTTCCGCTTCTTCCGCCAGCATTTGCACCTTGCCCACTTCACGTAAGCGTTGTAGATGACCTTCGTGATCAACAACAGCCATACCAGCTGAGTCGTAACCACGATATTCAAGACGACGAAGACCCTCTAACAAAATTTCTGCGATATCACGTTGTGCAACAGCACCTACAATTCCACACATATTTTATTGATTCCTAGACAAAAGGCTCTTTCTATAGAGACCCTTATTTTGTCGTAACCTAATTGTTGTACAGTTTTCACTGTTCCCCAGCCTTGTAGAAAATGGGGATATTTATTTTTATATTGCTACCTTAGGTAGCTATTTTAATCTTTGCTATTTATTAGCGTTTTTATCATAGGAGAGATATCGCTATCACTCCTTAATATTTACTTATTTTTTCTTAACTGGACGTTGCCAGTTTTTTATATGCATTTGCTTTACACGGCTAACAACAAGCTCATCTTCATTCACATCACGAGTCACTGTCGTACCAGCACCAATGGTTGCACCTTTTGCCACTGAAACTGGCGCGACTAATTGGGTATCAGAGCCTACAAATACATCATCACCGATAATGGTTTTATGTTTATTAGCGCCATCATAGTTACAAGTGATAGTTCCAGCACCAATATTCACGTTATCACCAATTTGTGCATCACCGAGGTAACTCAAATGGCCAGCTTTAGAACCTAACCCTAAAGACGCATTTTTCATTTCAACGAAATTACCTACGTGCGCTTTGGCCGCTAATTTAGCACCTGGGCGTAAACGCGCAAAAGGGCCAACCGTGCATTCTGATGATAAATCAGAGTTTTCTATTACTGAATATGGGCTAATAACTGAGTTATCCCCAATTACACAGTTTTTCAAAATACAGCCAGATTGAATATGGACGTTATTGCCTAATGTCACATCGCCTTCAATGATCACATTAGTATCAATAATAATGTCACGACCATGAGTCAATGTTCCGCGCAGGTCAAAACGTGCAGGGTCGATTAGCATCACCCCCGCTAATAACAGTTTTTCAGCTTGTTCTTTCTGATAAACCCTTTCTAACGCAGCCAATTGCAGACGGTTATTCACGCCTTCCATTTCACTTAAATGTTTAGGATGAACAGTTGCAATTTTGTTCCCTTCTTTATGCGCTAATGCGATGACATCTGTAATGTAATATTCGCCTTGTGCATTATCGTTGTTTAGCTGAGCCAACCAACGTTTAAAATCTTTACCACTAGCAACCATAATACCAGTATTGATTTCTTGGATCTTACGTTGCTCTTCAGTCGCATCTTTCTGTTCAATAATACCGACAACTTCATTATTTTCACGAATGATACGTCCATAACCACTTGGATTATCTAAGATAACGGTCAGTAAACCAATTCCACCATCAGGTTTCACTTCAATTAAGCGATCTAAGGTATCTTTGGCAATCAATGGGACATCACCATATAACATGACAATGTCTTCATCATCTTGGAAGTTTGGTGCAGCTTGTTGCATCGCATGGCCCGTTCCAAGTTGTTCGGCCTGCAATACCCAATTTAGGTTTTGCTCACCCAGTTTTTCCTTCAGTAAATCACCGCCATGTCCGTATACCAGATGAATATCTGATGCACCAATGGATTTTGCTGTATCTATAACATGCTGCACCATCGGTTTGCCCGCAAGTAAATGCAAAACTTTAGGTAGATTTGAATACATCCGTGTGCCTTTACCGGCAGCTAAAATCACGACACTTTTTCTTTGCACAGTCATTTTTCCTGAAACTCCAACTTAGGGATGAAAGTAAACCTATTTCCTTTATAAATTACTACATATTTCGTTCAAATAAAAAAGCCAGTTAGGGTTAACCAACTGGCTTTTTTCTATACTGCTATCATTACATTAGCTTTTTAGTCAATTCGATCACTCGAAGTTTGGCTATTGCTTTTGCAAGTTCTGCCGATGCCTGAGCATAATCAACATCACCGTGTGCTTTACGGACGTGTTCTTCCGCTTTACGTTTAGATTCCACTGCTCGAGCTTCGTCTAAATCTTTACCACGGATCGCTGTATCAGCGAGTACGATAACACCGTTTGGTTGTACTTCTAAAATACCGCCGGAGAGGTAAATTAGTTCTTCTTCACCAAACTGCTTGGTAATACGTACCATGCCCGGTTTTATGGCAGTCAGCAGCGGGGTATGCTGCGGGTAAATCCCCAGCTCACCTTCACTACCTGTCACCTGAATTTTCTGTACTAGGCCTTCAAACATTTGTTTTTCAGCACTAACAACAGTCAGGTGGTATGTCATTGCAGCTACCATATCAACCTCCTGTCAGCTGGATTAAAGCTTTTTAGCTTTTTCCACAGCTTCTTCAATGGTACCAACCATATAGAACGCTTGTTCTGGCAGGTGGTCGTAATCACCGTTCAGGATACCACTGAAACCACGGATAGTGTCTTTCAGGGAAACGAACTTACCTGGTGAACCGGTAAATACTTCAGCAACGAAGAATGGTTGAGACAGGAAGCGCTGGATCTTACGAGCACGAGCAACAACCAGTTTGTCTTCTTCAGACAACTCATCCATACCCAGAATTGCGATAATATCTTTCAGTTCTTGGTAACGTTGCAGAATAGACTGAACGCCACGCGCAACATCATAGTGCTCTTGACCAACTACGAGTGGGTCTAGCTGACGGCTAGTAGAATCGAGAGGGTCAACCGCTGGGTAGATACCCAAAGATGCGATTTGACGGCTCAGTACTACCGTTGCGTCCAAGTGAGCAAAGGTGGTTGCTGGTGATGGGTCAGTCAAGTCATCCGCAGGAACGTAAACCGCTTGAACGGAAGTGATAGAACCTGTTTGAGTTGAGGTAATACGTTCTTGCAGAACACCCATCTCTTCCGCCAGCGTTGGCTGATAACCTACCGCTGATGGCATACGACCTAACAGTGCTGATACTTCAGTACCCGCCAGTGTATAACGATAGATGTTATCTACGAACAGCAGTACGTCACGACCTTCGTCACGGAATTTTTCAGCCATAGTCAGACCAGTCAGCGCAACACGCAGACGGTTTCCTGGTGGCTCGTTCATCTGGCCATAAACCAGTGATACTTTATCCAAAACGTTAGAGTCGGTCATTTCATGATAGAAGTCGTTCCCTTCACGAGTACGCTCACCAACACCTGCGAATACTGAGTAACCTGAGTGCTCAATCGCGATGTTACGGATAAGTTCCATCATGTTTACTGTTTTACCAACACCCGCACCACCAAACAGACCAACTTTACCACCTTTCGCGAATGGACAGATTAAGTCCATTACTTTGATACCGGTTTCCAGTAGTTCTGTTGAGTTTGATAACTCTTCATAGCTAGGTGCTGCACGGTGAATTGACCAGCGTTCTTCTTCGCCAATATCACCTTTCATATCAATAGGCTCACCCAGAACGTTCATGATACGTCCTAGAGTTGCTTTACCTACTGGTACTTCGATTGGGTGATCTAAGTTAACAACACTTAAACCACGGCTTAGGCCATCTGATGTCCCCATTGCGATACAACGGACAACACCACCGCCTAACTGTTGCTGAACTTCAAGCACCAGTTTTTCTTTACCGTTCATAACCTCAAGAGCGTCATACACTTTTGGTACGCTATCTTGAGGGAACTCGACGTCCACAACGGCGCCGATTACCTGGATAATCTTTCCAGTAGCCATCTTGAATCCTCTACGTAATTCGTAAACCTAGCTGTTAAACCGCGGAAGCACCCGAAACAATTTCGGTAAGCTCCTGAGTAATGCTGGCCTGACGAGCTTTGTTGTAAACCAACTGCAACTCTTTGATCAGGTTACCACCATTATCAGTAGCGGCTTTCATCGCTACCATTCGTGCGGCCTGCTCACTAGCCAGGTTTTCAACGACGCCCTGATAAACCTGCGACTCGATATAACGACGTAGCAGGGTATCCAGCAACGCCTTAGGATCGGGTTCGTATATATAATCCCAAGATTTCTTCTTCAATGTTTCATCATTGCTTGCAGGCAATGGCAATAATTGAAGAATAGTTGGCTCCTGAGACATTGTATTGATGAACTTGTTAGTCACCACATACAGTTTATCCAAACGCCCTTCATCATAGGCTTGTAGCATAGAGTTAACTGGACCAATCAAATCTGAAAGCGTTGGGTTATCCCCCATTCCGGTTACTTGTGTAACGACATTGCCGCCAACAGAACCAAAGAATGAAACCGCTTTAGAGCCGATTAAAGCCAAATCAACCTGAACATTTTTCTCAGACCATGATTTCATATCTGCAAGGAGTTTTTTGAACAGGTTAATGTTCAAACCACCACACAGACCACGGTCTGTTGAAACAACCAAATACCCTACGCGCTTAACTTCACGCTCTTCGAGATATGGATGTTTATATTCCAGATTACCTAACGCTAGGTGACCAATAACACTGCGCATGGTCTCCGCATAAGGACGGCTAGCCGCCATGCGTTCTTGCGATTTACGCATTTTGGACGCAGCGACCATTTCCATCGCTTTAGTGATCTTCTGCGTGTTTTGCACGCTGGCAATCTTGGAACGTATCTCTTTTGCGCCGGCCATTACTGCTTCTCCTTATTAACCAGACGGCCCATAAAAACTCACGGGCCGAATAGTATTACCAGGACTGAGTTGCTTTAAATGATTCGAGCAGTTTTTTCAACTTACCTTCGATATCATCGTTATAGTTACCAGCCTGGCCGATTTCATTCATAAGGTCAGCATGCTCACGCAGTGCATATGAAACTAATGCTGTTTCGAATGCACCAATTTTCGCTAACTCAACATCATCCAAGAATCCACGTTCTGCCGCAAACAGAGACAATGACTGCTCTGCTACTGACATCGGTGCATATTGTTTCTGTTTCAGCAATTCAGTTACTTTCTGACCATGACTTAACTGTTTACGAGTCGCATCATCAAGGTCGGAAGCAAACTGAGCAAACGCTGCCAGTTCACGATACTGAGCCAGTGCTGTACGAATACCACCAGACAATTTCTTGATAATTTTAGTCTGAGCAGCACCACCAACACGAGATACTGAAATACCTGGGTTAACCGCTGGACGAATACCAGAGTTAAACAGGTTAGATTCCAGGAAGATCTGACCATCTGTAATCGAAATTACGTTAGTCGGTACGAATGCAGAAACGTCACCGCCTTGAGTTTCAATGATAGGCAGAGCCGTCAATGAACCTGTTTTGCCTTTAACTTCACCTTTAGTAAAGTTTTCAACGTATTCAGCGTTAACACGAGCTGCACGCTCAAGTAAACGTGAATGCAGATAGAAAACATCACCTGGGTATGCTTCACGTCCTGGTGGACGACGCAGCAACAGTGAAATTTGACGGTATGCGACAGCCTGTTTAGACAGGTCATCGTAAACGATCAGTGCATCTTCACCACGGTCACGGAAGTATTCACCCATTGCGCATCCAGAGTATGCGGAAAGGTATTGCAGAGCTGCTGATTCAGATGCAGTCGCAACAACAACAATGGTGTTTTCCAGAGCGCCGTGTTCTTCGAGTTTACGTACTACGTTAGAAATTGTAGATGCTTTCTGACCGATAGCGACATAAACACATTTGATGCCAGAATCACGCTGGTTAATGATTGCGTCGATCGCTAGAGCAGTTTTACCTGTCTGGCGGTCACCGATGATAAGCTCACGCTGACCACGGCCGATTGGAATCATCGCATCGACTGATTTATAACCAGTTTGTACAGGCTGATCAACGGATTGACGTTCGATAACACCTGGAGCAATAACTTCAATTGGAGAGAAGCCATCATTCTCAACAGGGCCTTTACCATCAATTGGTTGACCCAGTGTATTCACGACACGTCCAAGTAAGCCACGGCCTACTGGAACTTCAAGAATACGACCAGTACATTTTACTTTCATGCCTTCTGCCAAGTCGGCATAAGGACCCATAACAACCGCACCAACAGAGTCACGCTCTAAGTTCAATGCGATAGCGTAACGGTTGCCTGGCAGCGCGATCATTTCACCCTGCATGACTTCGGCTAAACCGTGAATACGAATGATACCGTCATTAACGGATACAATCGTACCTTCATTGTGAGCTTCACTCACAACATCGAACTGAGCAATACGCTGTTTGATCAGTTCGCTGATTTCGGTGGAATTCAGTTGCATATGCTCCAGTCCCCTTAAGACTGCAAGACGTCAGTTAAACGCTCTAAGCGACCGCGGATACTACCGTCAATGACGAGGTCTCCAGCACGAATGATCACTCCAGCAATAACAGACTTATCAATTTTGCAATTCAGCTTAACTTTGCGTGACAGACGTTTTTCCATCGCTGCAGAAATTTTAGCTGACTGCTGTTCACTCAACTCGTTTGCAGAAAGTACATCAACTTCAATCGTTGATTCCAGAGCATCACGTAATTGAATAAATTGCGTTAATACTTCTGGTAGCGTAGTTAAACGCCCATTATCTGCCATAACACGAATCAAGTTTTGAACATGCTCGTCAATTTCATCTCCACAAACAGAGATAAACGTTTTAGCTAATGTTTCTGGTGCAATAGAACCAGAAAGCAGCTCACCAACCTGTTCATTACGCGACACCATTGAGATGAAGCCCAGCATATTCTGCCATTTTTCAACAGATTGGTTTTCCACAGCAAAGTCAAAAGCTGCTTTGGCGTAGGGGCGAGCTACAGTAGCAATTTCAGACATGCCCCTCCCTCCTTACAGTTCAGCGACTAGTTTATCAACGATGTCGCTGTTAGCAGCTTCATCCACGGAACGTTCAATGATCTTCTCGGCACCTGCGATAGCAAGCATCGCAACCTGTTTACGTAACTCTTCACGTGCACGTTTACGCTCAGCATCAATTTCAGCTTGCGCTTGTGCGACGATTTTTGCACGTTCTGCTTCTGCTTCTGCTTTTGCTTCATCAATCATTTGAGTGCGTTGTTTATTCGCTTGCTCAATGATGACTTGTGCTTCAGCTTTCGCTTTTTTCAGTCGGTCGGTTGCGTCGGTTTGCGCCAGTTCCAGGTTCTTTTTAGCACGTTCTGCGGAAGATAAACCGTCAGCAATTTCTTTTTGACGTTTTTCAATGGCCGCCATAATCGGTGGCCATACATACTTCATACAGAACCAAACAAACAGGACAAACGCGATAGCCTGGCCGAGGATTGTTGCATTTAGATTCACAGACAATACCTCTTATTCATTAGTGAATTAATGTTCTTAAAGTGTTCCGTAACGTTAATTAAGCAACAGCGAACATTACATACAAGCCCAGACCAACAGCAATCATCGGAATAGCATCGACCAGACCCATTACGATAAAGAACTGTGTACGCAGCAGAGGAATTAAATCTGGCTGACGAGCAGCACCTTCTAAAAATTTACCACCTAGGATGCCGATACCGATCGCAGCACCGATCGCCGCTAAGCCCATCATCACAGCGGCAGCCATGTACAGCAGATCCATACTCAGGTTTTCCATGACAGTCTCCAGTTTGTTTCAGTTAATACAATTATTGATAATTAAATTAGTGCTCTTCAGATGCCATCGACAGATAGACAACAGTCAGAACCATAAAAATAAAGGCTTGTAGCGTAATAATCAGTATGTGGAAGATAGCCCAAGGTAGGCTTAACAACCACTGTGACCACCACGGAAGCAGAGCCGCGATAAGAATAAAGATCAATTCACCTGCATACATGTTACCAAACAGTCGCAGACCGAGTGATACAGGTTTTGACAGCAGGCTTACCCCTTCAAGAATCAAGTTAACAGGAATAAAAACAGGATGGTTGAAAGGCTGCATAGTGAGCTCTTTCGTAAATCCGCCAATTCCTTTCATCTTAATACTGTAAAAGAGGATTAGGATAAACACACCAATAGCCATCGATAAGGTGACACTAACATCAGCGGTTGGTACTGCACGTAATGCAGGTAACCCGAGATAATGCTCAGCAATATACGGAAGGAAATCAATTGGGAGTAAATCCATCAGGTTCATTAAGAATACCCAGACGAACACAGTTAATGCTAAAGGAGCAATAACTTTGCTCTTCCCGTGATACATATCACGGACTGAGTTATCAACGAAACCAATGATCAGTTCTATTGCAGTCTGTAACTTACCGGGTACGCCACTAGTCGCATTGGCTGCAACTCTTCTAAATAGCCACAGGAACAAAGCCCCGAGAACTACTGAGAAAAAAAGCGAGTCAATGTTCAACGTCCAAAATGTTGGACTAGCGTGGGGATCGACCAACTTAAAGGTACTCAGGTCCAACTGAAGGTTTCTCAGATGGTGGCCTATGTAATCCTCTGTAGTCATCACTTCTCCTGATGCAGACATGATGCCTCTTACCCTTTTGTAGTTTAAAAATACTTACCGTTTAAAAACGGCTGGTGCAACAATCTGAACAATTAGCACCGCTAAATAGGTCAAACCCAGTGGTGTTAATGACGCTTTGAACACACCGAAAGCAACAACTAAAACAACGATAGTTGTAACAACCTTTAGCCCTGCTCCTAATGCTAAGAACCAGGCAATGCGGACAGGTTCATCCTCTTCCTTTGCTTTCTGAAATTGTGCTAGCAGCATAAATACGATATTTGGTAACCAGCATGCTAACCCACCAGCAAGAGCAGAGGCCCCCCATTCTATACTATTTGCACAGAAAGCCCCACTGAGGATCACTAAAGTTATAAACTGAACAGACAACTGCTTTGCAGCATGCTTGTTGTCATAAAGGGATACAGACATAACTTTTTTGATACTCCCAGCTCTTCTCAGCCTCAGAAACGCTAAGTGTTGTATAAAACTGCCTTTGCTTAAATGTGTCAAGAGACAAAAACGAGCAAATTATACGGGCAGGCGAAATGAATTCAATCAGTAAGTAGCGAAAAGGTGAATAAATATTTAATTTTTTCGAGTTAGCGCAGAATTGTCGCAGTAATAATTAATAAATAGTTAATGATTTGCTACATACTTACAGTTAAACGTGATCAATATCACACTTCGTATTATTCGCTTTATTTATTCATTCAATTTTCTTCGTAAGAAAAAATAGAATTAATCTGTAAATCAAATAATTAAAGAATTCAATTTTTGAACAAAAAACTGCTGCTATAAAGCAAATATTTCAATATTAACTAACTATCAAGCTAAATCGATTAAGTAAAAATTGGCAATTAACCCTATATTTACTTTCAAAACGCTGTTTTGGAAACTTATTCGTTATTGCCGTGTAAACAGTACGTAAAATTCGAGTGTTAACTACCCCGTTAAAAATAATAATAGCCGTCAGTTTTTTAAACCTTCGGCTATCGCTCTAAATGATAAATTTTTTTGACGAGAAGCAACTTTATTTTATAGATATTTTAACTAAATGGCGTTGTTCATCAAGTTCAGGAACTTCCAGTTCAATGATTGATTCAACCTTAAACTGCTCAGGTAATGAGGTGATTTCGTCATTATGGATCATACCTTTGAGCGCATAAAAATGCCCTGTCGGGGAGGGTAAATGGTGACACCAGCTCAACATATCATCCAATGACGCGAAAGCTCGACTGATAACTCCATCAAAACCAGACCCAACTGGGTATTCTTCAACACGAGATTGAATAGGTTCGATATTCGTCAAACCAAGTTCGTGTTGAACCTGTTTTAAAAAGCGTATGCGCTTCCCTAAGCTGTCTAATAAAACAAAGTGGGACTCAGGTCGAACAATAGCTAAAGGAACCCCTGGTAAGCCAGGGCCTGTTCCTACATCGATAAACGTGGTCCCGTTGAGTTGACCGTTCACCACTATGCTATCCATAATATGGCGAATCAGCATCTGTTGCGGGTCACGTACAGAAGTTAGATTATAGGCTTTGTTCCATTTAACTAATAACTCAACGTAACCAATTAATTGCTGTTTTTGTTTATCTGTTAGGTTGATATCCGCTTTTGCTAACAATTGGTTAAGTTTTGATAATAAATCCATTTTTATGCGCTCCGGCGTAACATGCCTTGTTTTTTAAGCCAAACAAGTAAAATAGAGATTGCAGCCGGGGTAATACCTGAAATACGTGAAGCTTGGCCTATGGATGTTGGTTTATGGTCGTTCAGTTTAGCCATTACTTCGTTAGATAACCCTTTGACTTGTTTGTAATCAAGGTCAATAGGTAATATCGTGTTTTCATTCCGTAGCTGTCTTTCGATCTCTTCTTTTTGACGAGCGATATAACCTTCATATTTAACCTGTATTTCAACCTGATCGGCAGCTTGAGGATCATCAATACCTGGAGCAAAAAGGTTAAGTGAGGTTAACATTTTATAGGTCATTTCAGGGCGACGTAGTAAATCTTCCCCGTTAGCTTCTTTTGATATTGGTACCGTTAAAATTGCGTCGATTTCTGCATGGTTATCAGATTTTGGATGAACCCAAATATCTTTTAAGCGTTGACGCTCTTTTTCAATCAATTCAACTTTGTTATTAAAATGAGCCCAGCGAACGTCATCAACTAACCCTAGTTCACGCCCTTTTTCAGTTAAACGTAAATCTGCATTGTCTTCACGCAGCATCAAACGGTATTCTGCACGTGAAGTGAACATGCGGTAAGGTTCTTTAGTCCCCAAAGTACACAGGTCATCGACTAAAACCCCAATATAGGCTTGGTCACGACGAGGGAACCAACCTTCTAACCCAAAGGCATATTGTGCAGCATTAAGGCCTGCTAGTAGCCCTTGAGCACCAGCTTCTTCATAACCTGTTGTGCCATTAATTTGACCAGCAAAGAACAGGCCATTAATAAATTTACTTTCTAGAGTTTGTTTGAGATCTCTAGGGTCAAAGAAATCATACTCAATAGCATAACCAGGGCGAATGATCCTTGCATTTTCCATTCCTTTCATGGAATGAACTATTTGCATTTGGACATCAAATGGTAAGCTGGTGGATATACCATTTGGATAGATTTCGTTGCTGGTTAAGCCTTCGGGTTCTAAGAAGATCTGATGTGAGTCTTTGTCTGCAAAGCGCATCACTTTATCTTCGATCGATGGGCAATAACGCGGGCCTATACCTTCGATGATCCCTGCGTACATTGGGCTACGATCAAGGTTATTTCTGATCACATCATGGGTTTTTTCATTGGTGTAAGTGATGTAACAAGGCATCTGTTGTGGATGTTGATCCTGTGAGCCTAGGAATGAAAAAACAGGCATAGGATTATCACCTAGTTGTTGTGCTAACTGGGTGAAATCGATGGTTCTTGCATCAATACGTGGTGGAGTTCCCGTTTTTAAGCGGTTAACTCGTAATGGCAATTCCCTTAAACGTTGAGAAAGGGAAACTGATGGCGGGTCACCAGCACGACCACCACTGTAGTTTTCTAAACCTATATGAATTTTTCCATCAAGAAAAGTCCCTACCGTTAATACCACTGCTTTTGCTTTAAATTTTAAGCCCATGCGGGTAACAGCGCCTGTGACTTGATTATTTTCAACAATTAAGTCTTCAACAGGTTGTTGGAAAATCATTAAGTTTGGTTGATTTTCTAAAGCGGTTCTAACTGCTTGTCGATAAAGAACGCGGTCTGCTTGTGCACGAGTTGCACGTACTGCCGGCCCTTTACTGGCATTTAATGTTCTAAATTGAATGCCGGCTTTGTCAGTTGCAGTTGCCATTAAACCACCAAGGGCATCAATTTCTCTAACCAGATGTCCCTTACCGATCCCACCAATGGCTGGGTTGCAAGACATCTGGCCCAATGTATCAATATTGTGAGTCAGTAATAGGGTTTGACGCCCCATACGTGCAGCTGCCATTGCTGCTTCAGTACCGGCATGACCACCACCAATTACGATGACGTCAAATTGCTCTGGATAAAACATGTGTGAACCTTAAACGTTAGAAAATGCTGACTGTGCATTTGAGGAGAGGATTCTACTCAAGTTTTAGGAAGACACCAAGTTTTAGGTATCTCCCTTATATAGTATTAAGATCTTTTTATTTAAAGATCTCTTTATTAGATCTATTATTAGGATCGCTCGTTTCTGTGGATAAGTGGATTTTCACTTTAAAGATCATAAAAGTGTAAAGGATCATATACTGTGAATGATCCGTGATCCTATTGCGTATAAGCTGGGATCAAAAAGGTGACTTATACACAGGCAGTGGTCGACCTAAAACTTATACTATGGATAACTACCGGTTAATACCGTGATCTTCCCTGAGTTATCCACAGCTGACTGCTGGTTTAATAACCAAATCATAGTTCGTTTGCCCAAATTTTAACCCATTCCCCCGCGGGATCTTCAGGTATTTCGTGTTGCTGGACATCAATTTCAAAACATTCACCGATCCTTTTTGCCCCTTTTTCGCTTAATAACGAATCAAGTTTGTGGATCGCACCACAAAAAATGTCATACTCGGAACTACCGATCCCGACTGCACCAAATTTAACTTTACTTAGATCTGGGGATTCTTTTTGTATGCTTTCAAATAAAGGCTGAATGTTTTCTGGTAAATCACCTGCACCATGTGTAGAGCTAACCACCAGCCATAACCCTTCAAGTGTTAAGTCATCAAGACTAGGACCATGTTGAATTTCTGTTTCATAACCTAATTCGTCCAAAATCTCAGCCATATGCTCTGCAACATATTCCGCACTGCCCATTGTACTGCCACTTATTAAGGTTACTTTTGTCATGGTGATTCTCTTTCACGATAATTGCTGGCTATTGTACGCTGTGAATGAGCTGGGATCTACCTGTGGATAATGTGGTTATATAATTTTTTTTTCTAAGGGCTAATTGTTCGCAAGATTGGGTTCTGTAAGGAGATCAACGTTTCGGTGGATTGTATTTCATCAATCGTTTGAATTTTGTTGATAAGTACGTCTTGTAACGCATCAATTGACTTGCACATGACTTTGATAAAAATGCTGTATTGCCCAGTTGTGTAATAAACCTCAACCACTTCTTCTAAGGCATCCAGTTTTTTTAGTGCTGTTGGGTAATCTTTAGCACTTTTTAAAATGATGCCAATAAAACAGCAGACATCAAAACCTAACCGTTTTGGGCTGATATCGATACGAGTTCCTTGAATGATTCCAGCTTGCTTCATTTTCTCTACGCGAACATGAATTGTACCTGGGCTAACAGAGAATTTTTTTGCTAATTCCGCATATGGTGTACGTGCATTTCCCATTAATTCGTGAAGTATGTCACGATCGAGATTATCGATTTGATAATTTTCAGGCATTATTTCACCTCCATTTTAACGATTATTCATTTTTATACCCTTTTTTTTGATTAAAATAAACGCCAATGGCTTTTTTTAATGAAGTATATTGAATTTATACCTCGTTTTGTTGCTTAATCTATACATCAGCTAATACAGCAATCAAATTATGGGTACAAAATTATGGACAAGTCATTCATCGAACATCAGCAACAAATTAGTTTTGTTAAATCATATTTCTCACGTTTACTCGAAAAGGAATTAGGCTTAATTGAGGTTCAAGGCCCAATCCTGAGCCGTTTAGGTGATGGTACACAAGATAACTTATCCGGTAGTGAAAAAGCCGTTCAAGTAAAAGTGAAATCAATTCCAGGTGCAACCTTCGAAGTCGTTCACTCATTGGCTAAATGGAAACGTAAAACGCTCGGTCGTTTTGGTTTTAGTAAAGGCCAAGGTTTATATACACATATGAAAGCGTTGCGTCCGGACGAGGATCGCTTAACCCCTATCCACTCTGTCTATGTTGATCAGTGGGATTGGGAAAAAGTGATGGCAGATGAGGAGCGTACTCTTCCTTATCTGAAACAGACAGTGGGTAAAATCTATAAGGCAATAAAAGAAACAGAAGCTGCCGTAAGTAAAGAATTTGGTTTGGCACCGTTCCTGCCAGACCAAATTCACTTTATCCACAGTGAAGAGTTACTACAGCGTTACCCTGACTTAGACGCTAAAGGTCGTGAGCGCGCTATCGCGAAAGAACTGGGTGCTGTATTCTTGATTGGTATTGGCGGTAAGTTATCGAGCGGTGAATCACATGATGTACGTGCACCAGACTATGATGACTGGACGACAAAAAATGAAGATGGTTTTTGTGGTTTAAACGGTGACATCATTGTATGGAACCCAGTATTACAAGATGCTTTTGAGCTGTCCTCTATGGGTATTCGTGTAAGTCCTGAGTGCTTGACATACCAATTAGGCCTGACAAATGATGAAAAGCGTATGGAATTAGAGTGGCATCAAGCGTTAGTGAAAGGTGAAATGCCGCAAACTATTGGGGGTGGCATTGGTCAATCACGTTTAGTGATGTTGCTTCTGCAACGTCAACACATTGGCCAAGTACAATGTGGCGTGTGGGGCGAAGAAATGCAAGAGTCAGTTGAAGGTATGCTGTAATTAGCGATTAAAGCGGCGTAGTAGCCTGCTTTTTAACCCAGTATCAAAGCGCCAAATATGGTCAAAAATTTTCATGATGCTGGGTTTCCCATAATTTGATACGGATACCGCATGGAAGCGGTATTTCCCCATCTTCTGCATTGATTTAATCTTCTGAATTAATTCATCGGGCAAACGTTGAGCCACAAAATCAGAAATTACCACTGCATCTGCATCAGCCCACTGTTTTGACTCCAATTTTATTGCTGTTTCTTGCAAACAAGCGGCGAGATCGGTCCCACCTTTAAAGGTCTGATGTAAAAAACGAATACATTGATCTAAGCCATCGGCAGATAATAAATCGTAGTGCACTATTTCTGTGGAGAATAACATGACATGGCATGACCGGTTATCTGCCAGCGCAATTTTCATCAGGGCAAGGCAAAAGGCTTTGGCACATCGTTCATTTAACCCCCCCATTGAACCAGAGGTATCGATACATACAACGAATGGTCCTCTTGGTTGCTCTTCGTTATGATGATGTGTGATTGGCCGAAGTATTTTTCTTTCTTGCCAACTCTCACCTTGTAAACGATAAGTCAAAAGTTGTTTTTCAAGCAATTTGCGATAAAACTCAAACTCTATATCTTCAAGTCCTAACATGGCTAATTCCGCGGGTAATAACCGTAAAATATCATCGCTTTGATTTAAACCATTAACTTGTTCGGGGACAGTTTCAGGGACTTTTTCCATGATAGTCATTGGTTCAAGTATGACGCTATCATCTGGAATGGCTTGGGCTGTTTGGCTGCGCCCTAACAATTGGGCTATTTTTTCCAGTTCAGGTTGTTGGCGTAAAAACTCACTATAACGATTTAACAATTGGTCATTATAAGCTGAGGTCATATTGGCACCTTTGCTTAGATCCCATAAGCGGCCTGCTGCACGCTCATTTTCACCGAGTATATCTTCTAAATTTCCACTTAACGCTAGCCGACGCTGTAATTCCGCCAGCAACTGTTCTTTTTCTTGCTCCAACAGTTCTTTATGAAGAGTCGTAACTTGAAAAATTAAGCTAATACGCCATCTTTGGACAAACAGTGATTGTCTTGCACCACGGTTTTCTATTTTGCCACTCTGTAACTGATAAGCTTCACGATAAAAAGGGGAATCAAGTTGATGAAGCTTTTCAATTACAGTAGGGAGTTGGGTAAAAAAAGCATCAGTGGAAATTCCTAATGACTGGCGATACAACTCAAACTCTTCAGAAAGCTGTAAAGGGACGAGTGCATCTTTCATCCTTTGTTTGAGATCTTTTTTCCAACTGGATAAATCTTTTAGTAAGACTTTTTTCAAACGTGGGTGTTTTTCGAAAAATACGGCCAATTGTGGGGTAGCGAGAAGAGAAATAATGATCTCTTCAATTAATTGACCTTCATTAACCGAAAGTAGCATTTCGAGTGTGGCTAAACTCATCATAATTATTCAGCCACTTTACCCGTGATTTGGTTGCGTAGTTGGATGAGTCTCTCGGATACGTTAATAAAGCTTTGTTCTATATCTGCTATCCAATGGGGCTCGATAAATAAATTTGGTTGCTGTTTTTCAAATTGATAGCGAGCTGTTTGGATATCATTTTGAATTTTATCCAACTTATCTAACCATTCTTGGTTATTTATCGTAGGTATGTTACTTGCTGTTTTATCCTGTAGATATAAAGTCGATGATTGGTGACTCACATCTAATAATTGAATTTGGTTTAAATTATTAATCTCTGCGGCCAATTCTTGGGCAAAACCAATTCCGTTGAGGTGAGCTGATAACGTTGTTCCTTTATTTAAAAAGTTTATCAGGGATTTTTTATCCGTTGTCACAAAGGTGACTTTCATATTATGTAACTGCAATGGGCGATGTAAAAATAGCGTAATACGCCCTTCAGCAATATTCTCTGGGAGTACATATGAGGCTTTGCGAGCAAACATTGCATTGTTTTTATTTACTTTAAATGCGTCTTGGTTGTTTTGATCTTGGGTTGATGACATCCATTGTTGGTAAGTTAGCTCTATTTCGTGCATTAATTTACGTTGTTGCCAGCCATCCTCTTGCAGTAGAGATTGCAATAATTTAGGCAAGGTGTTAATGGATTGCATATCGTGCCATAGGCAATCTTTTAGTAGCACAATATCAAGGGGGGATACACTACTTCTACCATTGAAAAATGCACTTGCTTGCAGTAGATAAACCGCTTTTTTCCATCGCCTGTCAGAAACATAAACTTGCTTATCTGTTGCATCTAATTGTTGACGTAGTTGATAAATAAGCTCAAAACAGTGATCGGGTAGCGTAATTTTCGGTATTTCTTGTTGCCACTGTTGGTATTCTTCATCACTGATTTTTAAATGTTCAGGTACTTGTGCTTCATCTAAGGATGATTTTCCAGTTAGAAGTGCGCGGAAATTTTGTTTTTCTTGTAGTTTATCTAACCAAATACGCACTAACATACGGTCAAATAGTGCTTCTAGGCTACTATCTGCATCAGGAAGTTCATTAGAAGCGGTAACTAATAGCCGCATCGGAATACGTTTTTCTTCGTCACCATTACGAAACTTGCGTTCATTTACTGCCGTTAGCAAAGTATTTAAAATAGCGGGGCCGGCTTTCCAAATCTCATCAAGAAAGACAACTTCAGCATCAGGTAAATAGCCTTTAGTTAGCCGTTGGTAGCGCCCTTCATCTTTTAGTGCCTGTATTGATAGTGGGCCAAATATTTCTTCGGGAGTCGAAAAACGTGTCATTAAGTATTCAAACGCATTTGCATGGCGAAAAGCAAATTTCATTCGTCTCGCTATCAAGCTTTTTGCAATACCTGGAGGGCCTAAGAGAAAAACACTTTCCCCACTTAATGTGGCTAATAAACATAAACGAATAGCCTGCTGGCGTTCATATAAACCGCTTTCAAGGTAATTGCTAAGTTGAGCTATCCGTTCAGATAATTGCATCGATATTCCTTTCATTGAATAACAAAATTCAATAATGTTGTAGTTACGCTTAATTCTTAGGTTATCCGTCCTTTTATAAACAGTGCAATCAAATTTGTCATTTTTCTTTTGTGTTATTTGATTTAAATCGTGTGTAGCTGTATTAAGGCGAGAAAATCTTAATCGAAAGAGAGCTGATTTGAACTGGGTGGGCTCATGAGTATAAAACTATGAGCCCGCGCTGAGGATTAATAATTATTAATAAGGTGCATCTGGCGTGGTAACTCGAATTAATTTTTCATTCACAAACTCACGAATGCCCGCAAGTGATTGTTCTCGACCATAACCAGAAAGCTTAGTTCCACCGAAGGGGAGCTCAGGGGCAATTCCTGTCGTATGATTGATATAAACCATCCCTGTGACTATTTGGCGAGCCACTTTTATTGCTTCCGCTTCATTCTTACCAAAGACAGTTCCACCTAAACCGAATTCAGTCGCGTTAGCTAATTGAATGGCTTCATCTATATTTTTTACAGCATAAATACAAAGTACTGGGCCGAATATTTCTTCATGATAAGCTTTCATATTCGGTTTTATATCTGTCAATATTGTGGGTTGCATAAACGCCCCTTCACGATCTAATCGCTTACCGCCAAATACCAGTGTTGCTCCCTCTTTTACAGCCACTTCAACTTGATTAATAACGTCGTTTACTGCTCCTTCGCTACTTAATGGGGCGAGTTGCGTAGCTGGGTCCATTGGGTCACCCACAATAATTTTTTCATAGATTGCTTTTGCTTTTGCGATAAATTCTTTCGCAACGTTTTCTAATACAATAATACGTTTTGGTGAAACACAAACTTGCCCTGCATTCCATAGACGGCCAGCAGTCGCTGTCGCAACCGCACTATCAATATCTGCATCAGCTAGCACAATAAAAGCATCACTCCCTCCTAGCTCAAGTGTTGATTTTTTTATTACTTTGCTTGCTTCAGAGGCAAAATTGGAACCAGCAGGTTTACTTCCTGTTAAAGATACGGCTTTGACTCGTTCATCTGAAACAAGAGCTGAAACTTTTGAGCCAGGAATGAATAAATTGTTGTAAACGCCATCCGGTAGGCCTGCTTCAATAAATATTTTTTCCATTATTTCAGCGCATTGGGGAATATTTGAAGCATGCTTTAAAACAATGGTATTCCCTGCCATTAGATTAGCAGCAGCTGTTCGAGTTATTTGATAAAATGGAAAATTCCATGGTTGAACAGTCAGGAGTACCCCGATAGGTTCATAAGTTAAGAAGGCTTTTCCGTGTTTAACATCAATTTCTTTATCCGCTAATAAACGGCTTCCTTCATTCGCATAGTAGTCAAAAATATTTGCGCATAATTCGACTTCGCTTATCGATTCACTTAATAGTTTTCCCATTTCTGTTGTACAGATTTTTCCGAGAAGCTCTTTTTTATCTCGCATAGTTTTTGCTATGTTATGTAAAATTACTGCTCGCTCTGTAAATGAGCTTTTTTTCCAAGTCAGGTAGGCGTTATCTGCTTTGCTGAGTATTGTATCGACTTCCTCCGCACTCATTTCTTGATAAATCTTTTCTACTTTATTTGTTGCTGGATTAACTGATTTTATTGATGATGTCATATTCATTTTTTATTCCTTATCGCAACGGTTAAAGATAAATAATTCAACCTATCTTAAATTACATTTGATATGTCACCATAAAATGAGCTTAAAATGAATTTAAATGGCATTTTTTATCAAAAAATCTTTGTAAACAATTTTTAATTGTTTTTGAATGTTTTTTTTTATGTTTATTTATGAATCAATAGAAACGATTCAGCTTAAGCTATTCAATTAGTTATCATTTTTTATTTTTTTAACGCTAACGAAACGTTTCGATGTTGATCACAAATATTAACCATCAATATTGAGTTGTAACTCATCTTTACTATGATTACATGAGCGAAACGTTTCGCTTACTAGAATGGCGGTGAAAAATGAAAAAGGGTGTTTTACTTAATGCCAACGTGACCTCTGTAATTGCCAAGTTAGGTCATACGGACCAAATAACGCTTGCTGATGCTGGTTTGCCTATTTCTCAAGGAACTGAGCGCATTGATTTAGCCATTACTCAAGGCTTACCCGATTTCATGTCAGTTTTAAGTGTTATTACTCAAGAGATGCAAGTCGAAAAAGTCATTCTAGCTGAGGAAATTAGTACCAATAACCCACAAATGGAAGATGCTATTTTAGCTCACTTACAACAGCTAGAAGTCACTCAAAATAATACGATTGAAATTATCTATTGCAGCCATGAACGTTTTAAACAACTGACTCATGACAGTAAAGCGGTGATCCGCACCGGAGAATGTTCACCGTTCGCTAACATTATTCTTTGTTCTGGTGTGACTTTCTGAGGTGATTATGCAACCTTTATTAGAACTTATCGGGATCGATAAATCATTTCCAGGGGTAAAAGCCCTTAATGGGGCGACATTAAATGTCTATCCTGGAAAAGTCATGGCGCTGGTGGGGGAAAATGGGGCTGGCAAATCAACCATGATGAAAGTACTAACCGGTATCTATAGTAAAGATGCAGGTAAAATCCGCTATCTAGGCAAAGAAGTAAAATTTAATGGCCCTAAAAACTCCCAAGAAGCAGGCATTGGTATTATTCACCAAGAGCTAAATCTTATTCCTGAATTAACTATCGCGGAGAATATTTTTCTTGGTCGAGAATTTGTTAATGTATTTGGCAAAATCGACTGGAAAAAGATGTTTGGTGAATCAGACAAACTTCTTCAACGTCTTAATCTTGATTATAACAGCCACCAAACTATTGCTGAGCTCTCTATTGGTGAGCAGCAAATGGTCGAAATAGCTAAGGTTCTGAGTTATCAATCCCAAGTTATCATCATGGATGAGCCAACCGATGCTTTAACTGATACAGAAACAGCTTCTTTATTTAGAGTTATTGAAGACTTAAAAGCGCAAGGCTGTGGCATTGTGTACATTTCTCATCGGCTAAAAGAAATTTTTGAAATTTGCGATGATGTAACTGTTTTTCGTGACGGCCAATTTATAGGTGAAAAACCTGTTAGCGAATTAGAAGAAGAAAAGCTAATTGAAATGATGGTAGGACGAAAACTAGAAGATCAGTATCCGAGAGTTGATGTTCCTACTGGTAGTGTGCGCTTACAGTTGCAAAATATATCCGGTCCCGGAGTCACTAATGCCAGTTTTAGTCTAAAAAGTGGTGAAATTTTAGGGGTTTCAGGGTTGATGGGGGCAGGTCGCACGGAATTGATGAAAATTATTTATGGCGCGGCAGCGAAGAAAACAGGGACTATTACTCTTGAAGGTAAGGAAGTCACATTAAGAACTCCTCAAGATGGCCTAAATAACGGCATTGTCTATATTTCTGAAGACCGCAAACGTGATGGTTTAGTACTTGGCATGTCAGTGAAAGAAAATATGTCATTGACGGCACTACGTTATTTTAGCCGCGTAGGTGGTAGTTTAAAACATAAAGAAGAACAACAAACTGTCAGTGATTTCATTCGATTATTCAATATTAAAACGCCATCAATGGACCAAATTATTGGCAACCTTTCTGGTGGTAATCAGCAAAAAGTGGCAATTGCTCGGGGGTTAATGACGCGACCTAAAGTCCTGATCCTTGATGAACCAACTCGCGGGGTTGATGTTGGAGCCAAAAAAGAAATTTATCAATTAATTAACCAATTTAAGAAAGAAGGACTGAGTATCATTTTAGTTTCTTCAGAAATGCCAGAAGTGATTGGAATGAGTGACCGTATTTTGGTTATGCATGAAGGTCATATCAGTGGGGAGTTTTCCGCCAAAGACGCAACTCAGGAAGCCTTAATGGCTGCTGCAGTGGGTAAACATTATGGCTCAGTTCAGGAGTTATCAGCATGAGTTCAACTACCGCATCATCAAAACGCTGGTTCAGCAAAGCATGGCTGATGGAGCAAAAATCATTAATAGCACTATTAATTTTAATTGCGATCGTATCGACATTAAGCCCTAATTTTTTTACGGTTAATAACTTTTTCAATATCTTACAACAAACCTCTGTGAATGCCATTATGGCTGTTGGAATGACATTGGTCATTTTAACCTCAGGAATTGACCTGTCTGTCGGCTCATTATTAGCATTAACTGGGGCTGTGGCAGCTTCTATGGTGAGTACTGATGTAAATGCTTTAGTCGCTGTTGCTGGTGCATTAGCATTGGGGGCTGCAATTGGCGCATGTACCGGTGTTATTGTCGCAAAAGGTAAAGTTCAAGCTTTTATTGCAACTCTAGTCATGATGTTATTACTACGTGGGGTTACTCGCGTGTACACCGACGGAAGCCCTATTAATACAGGGTTTAGTGATAACGCAGATTTATTTGGTTGGTTTGGTATTGGGCGTCCATTTGGCATTCCGACCCCTGTTTGGTTAATGATCATTGTTTTTGCGGCTGCATGGTACATGTTGCATCACACACGTCTAGGTCGTTATATCTATGCATTAGGGGGGAATGAATCAGCAACTCGCCTATCTGGTATTAACGTCGACCGCATTAAAATTATCGTTTATGCCTTATGTGGCTTGTTAGCTGCATTGGCGAGTGTAATCGAAGTTGCGCGTTTATCATCAGCACAACCAATGGCGGGTAATGGATATGAATTGGATGCCATTGCTGCGGTTGTTCTTGGTGGTACCAGCCTTGCTGGTGGTAAAGGCCGCATTGTCGGAACCTTGATTGGTGCCTTGATCCTTGGTTTTCTAAATAATGGCTTAAACTTATTAGGTATTTCGTCAAACTATCAGATGATTGTAAAAGCTGTCGTCATCTTACTTGCGGTACTTGTTGATAATAAAAAATAACCCTACAGGAAAATTATTATGAAGATGAATAAATTAGCAACACTATTATCTGCGGTTGCACTGAGTGCAACGGTCAGTGTTAATGCGATGGCGAAAGATAGCATTGCATTAGTTATTTCTACACTTAACAATCCATTCTTTGTGACGATGAAAGACAGCGCACAAAAAGAAGCTGATAAACTGGGGTATGAATTGATCGTCTTAGATTCTCAAGATAACCCAGCTAAAGAGTTGGCAAACGTACAAGATCTAACTGTGCGTGGCACAAAACTTATGTTAATCAATCCAACTGATTCAGATGCGGTCGGGAATTCTATTTTAATGGCTAACAAAGCTAACATTCCTGTGATCACATTAGATAGAGCAGCAAATAAAGGTGAAGTTGTCAGCCATGTGGCATCAGATAACCGCATGGGTGGGAAAATGGCGGCTGACTATATCGCAAAAAAAACGGGTAATGAAGCAAAAGTCATTCAATTAGAAGGGATTTCCGGTACTTCAGCAGCGCGTGAGCGTGGTGAAGGTTTTAATACTGGAGCAAAAGAGCATAAATTTAATTTACTGGCGAGTCAACCTGCTGATTTTGATAGAACAAAAGGCTTGAACGTCATGCAAAACTTGTTAACGGCACATCCTACTGTCCAAGCGGTATTTGCTCAGAATGATGAAATGGCTCTAGGTGCTTTAAGAGCTTTACAAACTGCTGGTTATTCTGATGTTCTTGTTGTTGGGTTTGATGGCACTAATGATGGCATCAAAGCAGTAGAAAGCGGTAAATTAGGGGCAACCATAGCACAGCGCCCAGACCAAATCGGTATCGTTGGAGTACAGATAGCGGATAAAGTCTTAAAAGGTGAAAAAGTTGAATCTACGGTTCCAGTTGAATTGGAATTAGTGGTAAAACAATAAAAAATAAAAACCGCCGTTTACTATTATAACGGCGGTTCATTTAGTTTGTGGGTTATTACGTCACAATAAAAAGGAAATAAACGTTATGGCTACAGCAAAGCTAGTGGTTCTCGGTAGTATCAATGCTGATCATATATTAAATGTTAAGCAATTTCCGCAGCCGGGTGAAACGGTGAGGGGTGATCACTATCAAGTTGCATTTGGTGGTAAAGGCGCAAATCAAGCTGTCGCCGCGGGTAGAAGCGGTGCTGACATAACTTTTATTGCTTGTGTTGGTGATGATGGCATTGGTTCTAGTATTAAAAAACAGCTTAGTTTGGATAATATTAAAACTGAGTGTATTGATGCCATTCAAGATGAAACTACTGGTGTGGCATTGATTTATGTGAACCAACAAGGTGAAAACATTATTGGTATCAGTGCAGGCGCAAATGCACAATTGACGACAGAAAGGCTTGCTAGCTATCAACAAAAAATTATCGAAGCTGATGCTGTTTTAATGCAATTAGAGTCACCTCTTGATACGGTACAAATGGCTGCTGAAATTGCCAATAAAAATAATACACAGGTAATTTTAAATCCAGCACCAGCCCAGTCATTGCCAGATTCATTATTAACACTAGTCGATATCATTACACCAAATGAAACCGAAGCTGAGCATCTAACAGGGATTGCTGTTAATGATAATAAAGGAGCACAAGCAGCTGCACAGGTGTTGCACGAAAAAGGGATCAGCAAAGTGATGATAACGTTAGGGTCCCGAGGGGTTTGGTATAGTGAACAAGGCTCACAAGGGAAAATAATTCCTGCATTTAACGTAAAAGCAGTAGATACTATTGCGGCAGGTGATACATTCAATGGGGCTTATGTCACTGCACTATTGGAAGGTAAGGCAGATGAAGACGCAATTATTTTTGCTCATGCTGCCGCAGCAATTGCTGTAACTCGTCCTGGCGCGCAGCCATCGGTACCTTGGCGTAAAGAAATTGAACAATTTTTGACTCAACAGGATTAGCTTGTGGCAACAATGAAAGATGTGGCACGTTTAGCGGGGGTGTCGACATCCACAGTCTCTCACGTGATTAATCAAAATCGCTATGTTAGCGAAAGTATAACTCTGCGCGTCAAAAATGCGATAGAAGAGCTAAACTATGCCCCTTCAGCATTAGCTAGAAGCTTAAAAATGAATCGCACTAATACAATAGGGATGTTACTAACAACAAGTAATAACCCATTTTATGCAGAAGTAGTACGTGGTGTTGAACGTAGTTGCTACGAGCGCGGTTATAGTTTGATCTTATGTAATACTGAAGGTGACCTTCAACGTATGAACCATAGCTTAGAAACGTTATTACAAAAACGTGTTGATGGGCTATTAATTATGTGTACAGAAGTTCAAGGCCCATCGAAGGATGTGTTTACTCGCTACCCTAGCGTTCCGACCGTTATGATGGATTGGTCACCATTTGATTTAGTAGGAGATGTGATTCAAGATAACTCATTTCTTGGGGGGGAAATGAGTTATCTTATTGATTCGGGTTTTACCCGAATAGCCTGTATTGCGGGGCCTCAAGATAAGTCTCCAGCAAGGGCTCGTTATCAAGGTTTTATTCAAGCGATGGAACAGGCTAAAATTGAAGTTAATGAAGATTATATTATTTTCAGTGACTTCGAATTTGCTGGTGGTTTTGAATCAATGAATAAACTGCTTGAGCTATCAACGCCTCCACAAGCTATTTTTGCAGGGAATGATGCCATGGCTGTTGGGGCTTATCAGGCTATATTCCAAAAAGGAATCAAAGTGCCTGATGATATTTCAATCATTGGTTATGATGATATCGACCTTTCACCTTATATGATCCCACCATTGACGACGATCCATCAACCAAAAGATAAACTAGGCAAACAGGCTGTTGACCAACTTATTTATCGTATGGATAACCCTGAAGCAGATGCCAGTGTTTTAGTATTAACACCTGAACTTATTGAGCGTCAATCGGTCAGGAAATGCTAATTTTTAGCCTTTTTTGCTTTATTTTTTATTAAGTTATCCCCATCAGTCTTACTTAATAATAAAAAGACAAAAGCGGATATTAAGGTGATAGCACCGACAGTAATAAAGGTATAATGGAAATTATCGACGGTATTGCTGTTAGGCTGTCCACCATAGAAGTTCAATATTGCTGCGCTCACTGCAATACCGAAACTTATCGATAGCTGTTGAGTCACGGCTAACATACTGTTCCCCGCACTCGCATTATTATCTGTTAGGTCAGCCAAACATATCGTATTCATTGCGGTAAATTGTACAGACATTACCATACCTAAAATGAATAAAGGGACTATTAACAGATAAATCGACATACTTGGTGACTGCAAGGAAAATTGAGCAATCATTAATCCAATAATGATGGTGATAACAAATAATGTATTACGGTACCCATATTTAGTGAGTATTTTTGTAACAGCGGATTTTGCTGTGATTGAACCAATCGCTAATGGTGCCATCATCATACCAGCAACAACAGCTTCATAGCCAAAACCAACTTGTAGCATTAATGGCATTAGAAATGGAATACTGCCAGTACCTAGTCGAGTTGCAACATTCCCACTGATACCAATAGAAAAAGTGCGAGTTTTAAATAAATTTAAAGGAATAATGGCGTGCTTAATTCGTCTTGCATGGAAAATATAAAGAAATAGGAAAAGAAACCCAATTGCAACAAGAGATACTGGTATAGATGTAGGTAGCGATTTATCACCAAAGAAATCGAGGCTGACAGATAGCATTACTAAACCGAATCCAAACAATAAGAAACCGAGGGTATCAAATTTTCGCTTCGGCATTTTAAAATCAGGCATATGTTTTAACGCATAAAAAATACCTAAAACGCCAATAGGAATATTAATAATAAATATCCAATGCCATGTGGCGTAGGTCACTAATATACCACCTAGCAGAGGCCCTAATATTGGCCCAACTAATCCCGGTATTGTGACAAAGTTTAATATTGGCAATAATTCACTACGTGGATAGGCTCTAATTAGCGCTAAACGTGCAACTGGCATCATCATTGCCCCACCAACCCCTTGAATAACCCTTGACGTTACTAAAAAATCTAGGGAGGGTGAAAGTGCACACAATAAAGAACCTAAAGAAAATAATGAAACTGCTAAAATAAAAACACGCCGTGTCCCAAATCTATCAGCAAACCACCCACTTACAGGGATCAATAAGGCAACAGTTAATGTGTAACTGACTACTGCTGATTGCATAGCAAGGGGGGAGTGATGAAGGCTCTTGGCAATATCAGGTAAAGCCGTATTCAAAATAGTGGCATCAAGTGCTTGCATGAAAAAGGCCATGGCCGCAATCCATGGAAGACCAGACATATTTTTGGCTGTCTTGAACATCAGTTACCTATCTAAAAAATTGAATTCCAAAATCGGTGAGTTATCTCGTTAGTTTTATTTCTGAGTATTCGTTAATAAGCTATAGCAAAAATTAAGGGCATCTGCACTTTTGCCTTCAATAATTGCATTCGCGAGCTGTTGATGTGTATCAACTTCAATTACTTCATTATCAGTGATTACATCAAAATAACGCTGATAGATAGAGCGAAACAGATTAGCAAAAGAGATCAAAAAAGGGTTAGCGCAAGCTTTATAGATAGTTAAATGAAAATGGTAGTCAATTTTTATCCATCGTTCTCTATCAAATTCTTTTGCTAGTAATTGCATTTCACTCGCTAAAAGTTGTAAAGATTGTTTTTGTTCTTGTGTTGCATGTAATGCAGCAAGATAACAAGCTTGGGGCTCAATTGCGAGACGAACAACTTTAAAATGTTTAATAACAACGGACTGTTCTTCGCTATTCGACCACCACTTTAAAAGGTCTTGGTCCAAAAAATTCCAATTTGAAGAAGGCATCACACGAGTACCAATTTTAGGGCGGGCTAATACCATTCCTTTTGCCGCGAGTATTTTTATTGCTTCTCTTATTGCTGTTCTGCTTGCTTGGAATTGTTCTGATAAATCTAATTCATTGGGTAAAATGGAGTCAGGTAAATAGGTACTGCTTAAAATTAACTGTCCAAGATTCTCTGCAATAATATAAGAGCGGTTCTTCTGTGAGGCAGTTTGTTGCTTACTTAATTCCATAATTCATCTCAATACGCATTTCTTAGATACTTATATTACGCGAGTAAATGAATAATTGCTGCTGAAATAGTCAATATACAGACCTTATTTAACTTATAAAGCCTGTTTTGGCTAAAAAAAACGCGAACAAAATAAAAAAACAAAAAAACACTTGCTAGATTTTCTGGGCTCCCTATAATGCGCATCCGTTGTCACGATAAACCGGCTCGAAGAAAACCTCGAAGCCTTGTGATAACAGAGGTGAGAAAGAAAAAGTTGAAAATAAACGCTTGACTTTCTAAATAAAAAACGTAATATACGTCACCTCGCGACAACGACCTAAGTTAATAAAAACTGAGTCGAATTTCCAAAAGAAATGTCGCAACGCTCTTTAACAATTTATCAGACAATCTGTGTGGGCACTCACAGGACACTATCAAAAAAATATTTGATTTTAAGTCTTGAAGAGTGACTAACACGTTAATTCATATATATGAACTAATAGGTAATCTGGTTTCTTCGGAAATCAGGCGACAGTAAACATTCTTTGAGCATCAAACACTTTTAATTGAAGAGTTTGATCATGGCTCAGATTGAACGCTGGCGGCAGGCCTAACACATGCAAGTCGAGCGGTAACAGGGGAAGCTTGCTTCCCGCTGACGAGCGGCGGACGGGTGAGTAATGTATGGGGATCTGCCCGATAGAGGGGGATAACCACTGGAAACGGTGGCTAATACCGCATAATCTCTTAGGAGCAAAGCAGGGGAACTTCGGTCCTTGCGCTATCGGATGAACCCATATGGGATTAGCTAGTAGGTGGGGTAATGGCTCACCTAGGCGACGATCCCTAGCTGGTCTGAGAGGATGATCAGCCACACTGGGACTGAGACACGGCCCAGACTCCTACGGGAGGCAGCAGTGGGGAATATTGCACAATGGGCGCAAGCCTGATGCAGCCATGCCGCGTGTATGAAGAAGGCCCTAGGGTTGTAAAGTACTTTCAGTCGGGAGGAAGGCGTTGATGCTAATATCATCAACGATTGACGTTACCGACAGAAGAAGCACCGGCTAACTCCGTGCCAGCAGCCGCGGTAATACGGAGGGTGCAAGCGTTAATCGGAATTACTGGGCGTAAAGCGCACGCAGGCGGTTGATTAAGTTAGATGTGAAATCCCCGGGCTTAACCTGGGAATGGCATCTAAGACTGGTCAGCTAGAGTCTTGTAGAGGGGGGTAGAATTCCATGTGTAGCGGTGAAATGCGTAGAGATGTGGAGGAATACCGGTGGCGAAGGCGGCCCCCTGGACAAAGACTGACGCTCAGGTGCGAAAGCGTGGGGAGCAAACAGGATTAGATACCCTGGTAGTCCACGCTGTAAACGATGTCGATTTGAAGGTTGTTCCCTTGAGGAGTGGCTTTCGGAGCTAACGCGTTAAATCGACCGCCTGGGGAGTACGGCCGCAAGGTTAAAACTCAAATGAATTGACGGGGGCCCGCACAAGCGGTGGAGCATGTGGTTTAATTCGATGCAACGCGAAGAACCTTACCTACTCTTGACATCCAGAGAATTTAGCAGAGATGCTTTAGTGCCTTCGGGAACTCTGAGACAGGTGCTGCATGGCTGTCGTCAGCTCGTGTTGTGAAATGTTGGGTTAAGTCCCGCAACGAGCGCAACCCTTATCCTTTGTTGCCAGCGATTCGGTCGGGAACTCAAAGGAGACTGCCGGTGATAAACCGGAGGAAGGTGGGGATGACGTCAAGTCATCATGGCCCTTACGAGTAGGGCTACACACGTGCTACAATGGCGTATACAAAGAGAAGCGACCTCGCGAGAGCAAGCGGAACTCATAAAGTACGTCGTAGTCCGGATTGGAGTCTGCAACTCGACTCCATGAAGTCGGAATCGCTAGTAATCGTAGATCAGAATGCTACGGTGAATACGTTCCCGGGCCTTGTACACACCGCCCGTCACACCATGGGAGTGGGTTGCAAAAGAAGTAGGTAGCTTAACCTTCGGGAGGGCGCTTACCACTTTGTGATTCATGACTGGGGTGAAGTCGTAACAAGGTAACCGTAGGGGAACCTGCGGTTGGATCACCTCCTTACCATTGAAGTGTTTTTGTGAAGTGCTCACACAGATTGTCTGATGAAATAGAGTAGCAGTATCAATAGGCTTGTAGCTCAGGTGGTTAGAGCGCACCCCTGATAAGGGTGAGGTCGGTGGTTCAAGTCCACTCAGGCCTACCAAAATCGAATTGATGCAGCGTTATAAATCAGCTCGTTTACTCAAAAGTAAACGTCGCCAATTTATGCCTTGCCTAAATCCGATTTGTCATTTTAATGACTGAGATTGATACTGAAATTACCTTTATGGGGCTATAGCTCAGCTGGGAGAGCGCCTGCCTTGCACGCAGGAGGTCAGCGGTTCGATCCCGCTTAGCTCCACCATAAATTTTTCTGATTATTCAGAATAGATTAGTCAAATAGTCTATTGCGAATAATTATGCTCTTTAACAATCTGGAACAAGCTGAAAATTGAAAACAACGCACATTGTTTATCGCTTAAACAATGTGAGAGTCTCTCAAAAATCTCAACTTGAAGTGTTTTTCAAACACACAAACGAGTGGCATGAGCGAGCAGTGTGAAATCCAAGGCGGCTAGCGCACAGCAAGCGCAGCGTACAATAGTACGTGAGCATTGCGAGCACTACCCAACGAAGAAGTTCACCACGCACAGCCATGACGTTAAGTGTCGTCTGATAAGAAGACACCTTCGGGTTGTGAGGTTAAGCGACTAAGCGTACACGGTGGATGCCTAGGCAATCAGAGGCGATGAAGGACGTGCTAATCTGCGATAAGCGTCGGTAAGGTGATATGAACCGTTATACCCGACGATTTCCGAATGGGGAAACCCAGTGCAATTCGTTGCACTATCGTTTGATGAATACATAGTCAAACGAAGCGAACCGGGGGAACTGAAACATCTCAGTACCCCGAGGAAAAGAAATCAACCGAGATTCCCCTAGTAGCGGCGAGCGAACGGGGAGCAGCCCAGAGTCTTAATCAGCATTAGTATCAGGAGAACGGTCTGGAAAGTCCGGCAGTAAAGGGTGATAGCCCCGTATCTGAAGATATTAGTGTTGTGAACTCGACGAGTAGGGCGGGACACGTGTTATCCTGTCTGAATATGGGGGGACCATCCTCCAAGGCTAAATACTCCTGATTGACCGATAGTGAACCAGTACCGTGAGGGAAAGGCGAAAAGAACCCCGGCGAGGGGAGTGAAATAGAACCTGAAACCGTGTACGTACAAGCAGTGGGAGCCTTGATTTATCAGGGTGACTGCGTACCTTTTGTATAATGGGTCAGCGACTTATATTCTGTAGCAAGGTTAACCGTATAGGGGAGCCGTAGGGAAACCGAGTCTTAACTGGGCGAATGAGTTGCAGGGTATAGACCCGAAACCCGGTGATCTAGCCATGGGCAGGTTGAAGGTTGGGTAACACTAACTGGAGGACCGAACCGACTAATGTTGAAAAATTAGCGGATGACTTGTGGCTGGGGGTGAAAGGCCAATCAAACCGGGAGATAGCTGGTTCTCCCCGAAAGCTATTTAGGTAGCGCCTCGTGAACTCATCTTCGGGGGTAGAGCACTGTTTCGACTAGGGGGTCATCCCGACTTACCAACTCGATGCAAACTACGAATACCGAAGAATGTTATCACGGGAGACACACGGCGGGTGCTAACGTTCGTCGTGAAGAGGGAAACAACCCAGACCGCCAGCTAAGGTCCCAAAGTCATAGTTAAGTGGGAAACGAAGTGGGAAGGCTCAGACAGCCAGGATGTTGGCTTAGAAGCAGCCATCATTTAAAGAAAGCGTAATAGCTCACTGGTCGAGTCGGCCTGCGCGGAAGATGTAACGGGGCTAAACTATGCACCGAAGCTGCGGCAGCGATATGTAAATATTGTTGGGTAGGGGAGCGTTCTGTAAGCCTGTGAAGGTGTACTGTGAGGTATGCTGGAGGTATCAGAAGTGCGAATGCTGACATAAGTAACGATAATGCGGGTGAAAAACCCGCACGCCGGAAGACCAAGGGTTCCTGTCCAACGTTAATCGGGGCAGGGTGAGTCGACCCCTAAGGCGAGGCAGAAATGCGTAGTCGATGGGAAACGGGTTAATATTCCCGTACTGGTGATAATTGCGATGGGGGGACGGAGAAGGCTAGGCTGGCCGGGCGACGGTTGTCCCGGTTTAAGGATGTAGGCAGGTGAATTAGGCAAATCCGGTTCACTATATGCTGAGGTCTGATGACGAGTCACTACGGTGGCGAAGTAGCTCATGCCCCGCTTCCAGGAAAAGCCTCTAAGCTCTAGATTATCACTAATCGTACCCCAAACCGACACAGGTGGTCAGGTAGAGAATACTCAGGCGCTTGAGAGAACTCGGGTGAAGGAACTAGGCAAAATGGTGCCGTAACTTCGGGAGAAGGCACGCTGGCGCTAGGTGAAGTGGTTTACCCATGGAGCTGAAGCCAGTCGCAGATACCAGCTGGCTGCAACTGTTTATTAAAAACACAGCACTGTGCAAACACGAAAGTGGACGTATACGGTGTGACGCCTGCCCGGTGCTGGAAGGTTAATTGATGGGGTTATCCGTAAGGAGAAGCTCTTGATCGAAGCCCCAGTAAACGGCGGCCGTAACTATAACGGTCCTAAGGTAGCGAAATTCCTTGTCGGGTAAGTTCCGACCTGCACGAATGGCGTAATGATGGCCAGGCTGTCTCCACCCGAGACTCAGTGAAATTGAACTCGCTGTGAAGATGCAGTGTACCCGCGGCAAGACGGAAAGACCCCGTGAACCTTTACTATAGCTTGACACTGAACATTGAGCCTTGATGTGTAGGATAGGTGGGAGGCTTTGAAGTGTGGACGCCAGTCTGCATGGAGCCAACCTTGAAATACCACCCTTTAATGTTTGATGTTCTAACGTTGCCCCGTTATCCGGGGTGCGGACAGTGTCTGGTGGGTAGTTTGACTGGGGCGGTCTCCTCCCAAAGAGTAACGGAGGAGCACGAAGGTTGGCTAAGCATGGTCGGACATCATGCGGTTAGTGCAAAGGCATAAGCCAGCTTGACTGCGAGAGTGACGGCTCGAGCAGGTACGAAAGTAGGTCTTAGTGATCCGGTGGTTCTGAATGGAAGGGCCATCGCTCAACGGATAAAAGGTACTCCGGGGATAACAGGCTGATACCGCCCAAGAGTTCATATCGACGGCGGTGTTTGGCACCTCGATGTCGGCTCATCACATCCTGGGGCTGAAGTAGGTCCCAAGGGTACGGCTGTTCGCCGTTTAAAGTGGTACGCGAGCTGGGTTTAGAACGTCGTGAGACAGTTCGGTCCCTATCTGCCGTGGGCGTTGGAAGATTGAAAGGGGCTGCTCCTAGTACGAGAGGACCGGAGTGGACGCACCACTGGTGTTCGGGTTGTCATGCCAATGGCATTGCCCGGTAGCTAAGTGCGGAAGAGATAACCGCTGAAAGCATCTAAGCGGGAAACTTGCCTTGAGATGAGTCTTCCCTGACCCTTTAAGGGTCCTAAAGGAACGTTTAAGACTAAGACGTTGATAGGTTGGGTGTGTAAGCATAGCGATATGTTGAGCTAACCAATACTAATGAACCGTGAGGCTTAACCTGACAACACCGAAGGTGTTTTAGAGATTGAGAGATGAGGTTGATTCAATGAGCGTGAGAAGCCGAGAGGCGAGGGACACAGCAGCTTGTTCAAGATTACAGTTCTGGTTTAGTGACGAAATGTACTAAACGGGAACAAACCGAATTTGTCTGGCGGCAATAGCGCGGTGGTCCCACCTGACCCCATGCCGAACTCAGTAGTGAAACGCCGTAGCGCCGATGGTAGTGTGGGGTCTCCCCATGTGAGAGTAGGGAACTGCCAGACATTAAATTAGTGAGAAAGCCACCCATTGGGTGGCTTTTTTGCGTTTGGGGGGTAGGTGATGAGGCGTGGCAGTGTGGAGCGAAGAGTGAGGTGTTCAGTCTCAGGGCGACTCTGATTGTGAGGGCTCTGCCTAGGGTAATGAGGCATTGAGACCACTGCATATTTTATTATCCTGTAGGCTAACTTCTAACTGCTAACTTCTAACTTCTAACTTCTAACTTCTAACTTCTAACTTCTAACTTCTAACTTCTAACTTCTAACTTCTAACTTCTAACTTCTAACTTCTAACTTCTAACTTCTAACTTCTAACTTCTAACTTCTAACTTCTAACTTCTAACTTCTAACTTCTAACTTCTAACTTCTAACTTCTAACTGCTAACTGCTAACTGCTAACTGCTAACTGCTAACTGCTAACTGCTAACTGCTAACTGCTAACTGCTAACTGCTAATGTCTAGCTTTTAAATTAACAGTCTGATTAGCAGAGGACTAGGTTAACCCCTCATTACTACAGAGATATTCTTTTCCTGCCCATCTCGTTTTAACTTATTTATTCCTCAATCTTCAAGCTTTCGGTTGGTCGTGATTTGAGGCGGTGTTAATCCTCCCTCAACGGTGCAATAACATTGTTATGTTGAATAAGTGTGTGGAATTTAAAGTAGTAAGTAACAACTCACTTATCGGGGTGAGTTTAATATGCTGAAAAATAAAATTAAATCAATTACCTACGGGAGGAGCTAAGCTGGGAGTAGAGAAGTTTGGTACTAGTTTATGCGGAAAGTGTAATGATATTGGTGTGGTGAATAGGAGTGTCGTATTTAAAGTAGTGAGTAACAACTCACTGAGTTGGGGGGATCAAATGCAGTGTGAAGCTAGCGTGAGTTTGGCTGTAGAGTAAGGACTGAGCAAGGCATGAGGAAGTTGGGCATCAGTTCACTCTGAATGCACAGTGATATTGATGTGTTGAATGGGCATGTCGGATTTAAAGTAGTAAGTAACAACTCACTTATCGGGGTTAGTTTAATATGCTGAAAAATAAAATTAAATCAATTACCTACGGGAGGAGCTAAGCTGGGAGTAGAGAAGTTTGGTACTAGTTTATGCGGAAAGTATAATGATATTGGTGTGGTGAATAGGTGTGTCGGATCTAAAGTAGTGAGTAACAATTCACATTTCTAATGTAGTAACAGGAATGAGGAAAATTATTTGTCTTTACTGCTGATATGCCGCTAGCTTGCTTTATTGAGAGATAGATTATTTATAATTGATTAAAAATAATAATGACTAAATGAAACTACTTTACTTGTTTTTCCTTCTTTTGCCATAAAATATCTATCGGTTTAATGGTTTTTATGGTGTTAATTAGTTCATTAATAACGTCTGTTTTTTCATCAATAAACTCATAAATATCAATAGATAAAAATAAACTAATCAATTTTACTCATATAGAAAATTAATATTTCTTTAGCCAGTTTATGATGAAAAAAAACTCAATTGTTTATTTTTTTATATAAAAATTGTTAAATTGATGTTTCATTTACTTACATTTATACTATTTTAAAGCAGTTAATATCATTTCAAGTTATCACGTTATAGATGAAGTTTGCTTATAAATGAAATTATCAAAGGAAATAGTTAGCGTTCGGATACGAAAGATAATCGACTAAGCGCGCTGTATTTCTGGTTAACAATGTCTGTGTACCAAAGGTGGATCAGATGAATAAAACAAAAAGTGCGAATCAAAAAATTTTTGATCAGATCCTTTCTGTGAATAAGCAGAAAGAGAATGAATTTAACAATGGCCAAGATGGCGCCACGATCCTTTCCTTACTTGTGATGTTCTTTGTTCCATTTTTACTGCTAAATGTCGTAAGAAATGCTATTGGGATTGATTATAGTTTTGCTTCTGTTATTGGGATGCTGGCAATTAGTGGGATTATTACTATCGCACTGTTTAAGACATTAAAAATTAGCTCTCAATTTGCAGATAAACATATTGTTTTAGACCGATTGCTTTCTCGTTACACACCGAAAAATAAACAAGAATTCCAACAATTACAAGAGGAAAGAAAAACAAAATCTGCCGATTTTTATTCTCTTGTAGAAGATTGGGTTAATGTAGAAAAACAATACTATGCAAGATAGAACCGAATAACGATAATAAAAATATTCTTAAATATTATTAATATCCTTCTTTTCTCTACGCAGAAAGAAGGATTTTTTTTGTCTGACCTAAACCACTCACCTCCTTATGAGGCTGTCTTTTATACATAAGTCCTTCACATTATCTGAGAAATTTTTTTGAACTAAATGCTTAGCTTACGATCAGCTCTTCAACGGATTTAATTGGGGCTCCTGAGATGATGGAAAGTAATAATGAGCGGGCTAAAGAACAACGTGCACATACTAAACTTGGAGAACCAAAAAGACCGGTCAGGTTTGTAATAAATGGCCTCAAACTTGGCTCGGTATCCAAGTAAATCGGTAGTAAAATCGTTTAGCTCACTGGCCAGTATGGAGGGAGATAGGAACGTTAACATACCCGCAGAGAATATTAGTGAAGCCATTTTTAGTGCGACAGTAAAACTGGTCACTGCTATTCCTTTCTTCTCGCGATAGAAGATGCTACCAAGCTACAATCATCGTCCTACTCAAGCAGATTTAGGGTATGTGAACCAAGGTAATCATCATCGAGGTTTGCTTACTCATAGCCTTTTGTTGTTTGCTCCTAAAACACTTAATGTTATCAGGTTAATTGAACAATAAAGATGGTCGAAAGACCTGAGATATCCGTTGTAAGGGTTTAAAATGACCTTACAAAGAAAAAGAAGGTGATAAATGGGAAAGAGCATTATGTAATATCGCTGTTTATCTAGGCACCACGGTAGCTAATGTTATCGTGAAGCTGACGTCTAGAAAAAGAGGTAGATAAGTTTTACTCGAAAGATTGCTGATAGGGTTACACTATTAGCCTGTATCCTTATTGGAGCAATCACTGCGTGGTTTTAGTCTGACAATAACAAACGGCTCGATACACTGAACCGTTTGTTGTGGTAATAAAGTCAGATTTAGTGAGACTTACCTTGTTCAATACCCAAACCAATTTGTGAACGAATAAATTGCTCTTTAAAGCGTTCTCTTTCCATTTTCCCTTGTTCTGAATTGTCAGTAACAGAGAATAACCATGAGGCAACGAATGCAACAATCATGGAGAAGAAAGCAGGATATTCATATGGATAGATTGGTTTTTCATGATGAAGAATGCTGACCCATATAGTTGGACCTAGGATCATTAAGACAACGGCGGTAATCAGCCCTAACCAGCCTCCTGCTAATGCACCGCGAGTCGTGAGTTTGCGCCAGTACATTGATAGTAAAATAATAGGGAAGTTACAGCTTGCAGCGATGGAGAATGCTAAGCCGACCATGAAAGCAATATTTTGTTTTTCAAACAAAATACCAAGGCCAATTGCAACAAAACCTAAGATGACAACCGTAATTTTTGAAACGCGTAATTCATCTTTTTCGTCAGCCTTACCATTTTTCATTGCCATCGCATAAAGGTCATGAGATACCGCAGAAGCGCCTGCGAGTGTCAATCCAGCAACAACCGCAAGGATGGTGGCGAAGGCAACCGCAGAAATAAAGCCAAGGAAGAAATTGCCCCCAACAGCATCAGCAAGGTGAACTGCAGCCATATTAGTTCCGCCAATGAGCGCCCCAGCAGCATCTTTAAATGCAGGATTTGAACTGACAAGCACAATAGCGCCGAAACCAATAATGAAAGTCAGTATATAGAAATAACCGATAAATCCTGTTGCATAGAACACACTCTTACGCGCTTCTTTGGCATCACTTACGGTAAAGAAACGCATAATAATATGAGGAAGACCGGCGGTACCAAACATTAATGCCAAGCCAAGCGATAAGGCGGATATCGGGTCAGATACTAGGCCTCCAGGGCTCATAATAGAAATGCCATTCTTATGGATTTCTACAGCCTCTTTAAATAATGTATTGAAATTAAAGCCTACATGTTTCATGACCATAACCGCCATGAATGTTGCACCAGCAAGTAAGAGAATGGCTTTGATGATTTGTACCCATGTAGTTGCTAGCATCCCACCAAATAATACGTACAACACCATGAGAATACCAACGATAACCACGGCTACATGATAATTTAAGCCAAATAATAATTCGATCAGTTTACCTGCCCCAACCATCTGGGCAATGAGATAGAGTGCTACAACGACAAGTGAGCCAACAGCAGACAAAATACGAATTGGTCTTTGTTTTAATCGGTAAGATGCTACGTCAGCAAAAGTGTAGCGACCTAAATTTCGTAAGCGCTCGGCAATTAAGAATAGAATGATCGGCCAGCCAATTAAAAAGCCAATCGAGTAAATTAAGCCATCATAGCCAGAAGTATAAACAAGAGCGGAGATCCCCAAGAAAGAAGCTGCAGACATAAAGTCCCCTGCAATTGCCATCCCATTTTGGAACCCTGTAATTTTCCCACCGGCAGTATAGTAATCGGAGCGAGAACGTGTTCTTTTTGATGCCCAGTAGGTGATATATAACGTGAAGCCAACAAAAAGTAAGAACATGATAATTGCTTGAATATTGATAGGCTGACGTTCCACATCCCCTGTCAATGCGTCTGCAAACACGATTGATGAGGTAAAAAAGAGAATGAGTGAGAGCAATATTTTCATTTTTCTACCTCTTTTAAGATTTCTGCCGTTAAACGGTCATATTCACCGTTGGCACGAATAACATATAGCCCAGTTAATACAAATGAAATGACGATTAGCCCTACACCGACAGGGATCCCCCTTGTGATGTAAGAGCCTTCAGAGATAGGTGTACCTAACCAGCTTGGATCAAAAGCGATAAGAAAAATAAAACCTACATACAACACGAGCGTTATTATCGATAACAACCATGAAAAGCGACTACGTTTCCTGACCAATTCCTTGAAGCGAGGGTTATCCTCTACCTTTTCGTAAGCAGTAGCATTCATCAGAGTTCTCCTCTGTTATACTCGTCATACTTCAAGTTGCAGTGTCGTTGGCGGTGTTCACTCGTACTAGTCACATATCTATATATGCTCTTAGTGACTCATTCACTTGCCTTCTAGTTGCACCTCAAATTATTTAGAGTAAATCGTCTTATTGGGATGTATGTAAGGCCACCCGGTAAAGGCGGCCCTTTTGGCGTTATGACATACTCATAGACTGTTTTTCTTCGAGTAGTTTTTCGACAACACCTGGATCTGCCAGAGTGGAGGTATCTCCAAAGTTACTGGTATCTCCTGATGCAATTTTTCGTAGGATACGACGCATGATTTTACCGGAACGGGTTTTTGGTAATGAATCCGTCCAGTGAAGAACATCCGGTGTTGCAATTGGACCAATTTCTTTACGAACCCAATTGCGAACTTCTGTGTATAGCTCTGGAGATGGCTCAACCCCTGATATTAATGTGACATAAGCATAAATTGCTTGGCCTTTAATATTGTGAGGAATACCAACTACTGCGGCTTCAGCCACTTTTGGATGTGCAACGAGGGCTGATTCTATCTCTGCGGTACCTAAACGGTGACCTGAGATATTCAATACATCGTCAACACGACCTGTGATCCAATAATAGCCATCTTCATCACGGCGAGCACCATCTCCACTAAAGTACATACCTTTAAAGGTTGAGAAATAAGTTTGCTCGAAACGCTCGTGATCGCCAAATAAAGTACGGGCTTGCCCCGGCCATGAATCGACAATCACTAAATTACCTTCTGTAGCCCCTTCGATAGGCTCACCAAGGTTATCAACTAATGCAGGTCGAACACCAAAGAAAGGTAAAGTTGCGGAACCGGGTTTCAATGTTGTTGCACCGGGAAGTGGTGTGATCATGAAGCCACCAGTTTCTGTCTGCCACCATGTATCAACCACAGGGCAGCGGCTATTACCAATTTTTTTGTAGAACCATTCCCATGCTTCAGGATTAATGGGTTCCCCCACAGAGCCTAAGATGCGCAGAGAACTACGATCAGTGCCTTCAATGGCTTTATCACCTTCAGCCATTAACGCACGGATTGCAGTTGGTGCAGTGTAGAGGATATTGACTTGGTGTTTATCAACAACCTGACTCATTCTGTTTACTGATGGATAGTTAGGCACACCTTCAAACATTAAGGTTTTTGCCCCATTGGATAATGGCCCATATAACAAGTAACTATGGCCGGTAACCCAACCCACATCAGCAGTACACCAATAGACTTCACCTGGGTGATAGTCGAAAGTGTATTTAAACGTGAGCGTTGCATAAACTAAATAGCCCCCAGTGGTATGGAGGACACCTTTAGGTTTACCTGTAGAACCAGAGGTATACAGAATGAATAGGGGGTCTTCAGCACTGATTTCTTCAGGAGGACAGTCTGTACTGACACCTTTAACCACGTCATGCCACCATAAGTCACGTCCTTCAACCCAACTCGGTGGATTACCAGTACGCTGATAGACGATCACATTGGATACGGTGGTTACATGTGGGTTGGCTAGTGCATCATCCACATTTTTTTTCAGGGGGATTGCACGGCCTGCGCGTAGGCCTTCATCAGCAGTGATGATAAGCTTGGCTTTACAGTCAATGACACGACCAGAGACTGCCTCAGGAGAGAAACCCGCAAAAATGACTGTATGGATGGCACCAATACGAGCACAAGCTAGCATGGCTACAGCGGCTTCTACAACCATTGGCATATAGATAGCAACGACATCGCCTTTGCGGATACCTTGTTGCTTTAACACATTTGCAAACTGACAAACATCTTGATGCAATTCACGGTAAGTGACATTTTTTGACGATGATGGGTCATCGCCTTCCCAAATAATAGCTACTTGGTCGCCTTTTTCAGCCAGATGACGATCCAAACAGTTTGCACTTAAATTTAAAGTGCCATCTTCAAACCAACGGATATCGATATGTCCGGGGTCAAAAGACGTGTTCTTGACACGGGTGTACGGTTTAATCCAATCAACGATTTTTCCTTTTTCGCCCCAAAATCCTTCAGGGTCTTGAATCGAGCGTTGGTACTCATCGTTATACTGTTGTTCGTTTATCAGGGCATTTTTTGCAATTTCAGCAGGAACGGGATGTTTAGTTATTTGAGTCATATTATTATCTCCTTGCAGATGTTAATACTATGTCAAAAAATGGTTAACTAAAGCACGAAATATAAATTTGTTTTTCTTTTGCGCGGAAGATCACGTATTAATTGTAATGGGATTTGCAGAATTATCATTTGATGCTAAATATTAAATCAGTGTATTAACCTTAAAATATAGCAAATGTTAGAATTAAAGAAAAATAAAAGGCGGTGATATTGGTATTAGTTACTGTATAAGGGAGTTCTTGTAGCGAATGAGAAAACCCACATTTTTTTTATGGATTTGATAATGATTTTCATTAACAGTAAAATAACTATAATAGATAGTAATTCACAAGGTGCGAAGTTAAGCAAGTGCATACCCTATGAGCCTTGTGGTGAAAAATGAGAAACATAGCGGTATTTACGTCACTGGAGACAATAATATGAGTTATACATTACCTGCTTTACCTTATGCTTATGATGCGTTGGAACCACATTTTGACAAACAGACCATGGAAATCCACCACACTAAGCACCATCAAACCTATGTGACTAACACAAATACAGCGTTAGAAAAACTGCCAGAATTAGCAGGTTTGGACATCGATGTTCTGATTCAAAAATTAGATCAAATTCCAGCTGATCAGCGCACTTTTGTACGCAACAACGCTGGTGGTCACTCAAACCATAGTCTGTTCTGGAAAGGTTTGAAATTAGGTACTGAATTAAAAGGCGAACTGAAAGCGGCTATTGAACGCGATTTCGGTAGCGTTGATGCATTTAAAGAAGTATTTGAAAAAGCTGCTGCAACTCGTTTTGGTTCAGGTTGGGCATGGTTGGTTCTGAAAGATGACGGTAAATTAGCTGTTGTTTCTACAGCTAACCAAGATAGCCCATTGATGGGTGAAGCTATCTCAGGTACTTCAGGCTACCCTATCATTGGTTTAGATGTATGGGAACACGCTTATTACTTGAAATTCCAAAACCGCCGTCCTGATTATATTAAAGCGTTCTGGTCCGTTGTTAACTGGGACGAAGCTGCCGCACGTTTTGCAGCAAAAGCTAAATAATTAATTTTTTTATTAAATAGCGAGTGGGCGTAGCATCATAGGTGCTACGCCTTTTTATTTTCCGGTGTATTGGATTGTTATCTGTCTTGGCATTCTTTATGATGAGTCTCTATCGCTATTCAAATGGAGAATATCGTCAATGTCATGTTTACCCCAAGTTTTTATCGGTAAAGTCCAAGAGACTCAATCTTGTGGTCAAAGTGCGATCCATAAACAGGCTGCGGATGGTTTGCTGGCTTTAGGGCAATTAGGGCTAGAAGGGGATGAACAGGCAGAAAAACGTTTCCATGGTGGGCCAGATAGAGCCCTATGTCATTATCCACGTGAGCATTATCATTATTGGTTGAACGCTTACCCTGAGCTTGAGGATTTATTTGTTGCCTCTGCATTTGGGGAAAATATATCAACACAGGGTATGACCGAAGAAAACGTATTTATCGGGGATATTTTTGCATGGGGTAATGCGCGGATACAGGTCACGCAGCCTCGCTCTCCATGTTATAAGCTTAATGGGCTTACGGGGATCGAAAACTTTGCACAGTTGATGCAAGAGCGTGGTTGCTGTGGGTGGCTTTATCGGGTGATAAAAACAGGAAATGTCAGCGAAAACGAACCATTAACGCTATTAAGCCGTAATAGTGACGTTTCAGTACAAGAAGCGATTATGATTGCTTTTCATGCCCCCTATGATGAACAACTCTATCAGCGGTTGCTAAGTGCAGCAGGGTTATCCGCAAGCTGGAGTTTAACCATGCAAAATCGCTTAGAACACCACCAGATTGAAGAATTTAGCCACCGCTTGTTTGGAAAACGGGGCTAGGTTGCCGTATCTCAAAGTTAGACATGCCTAATTTTTAATTAGGCGTTTTTCTTTTTTTGGCGTTCCGTTAACTTTTTACTTTATTGTTTACTCAATTCACTACGTTTACTTTGTAGTTCGTTTTGTAATTGCGCTAATTCTGATTCAATTATAGGTATTGCCCTTTTTAAATGAGCTAGCTCTAATTTATAGATTGAAGGCATTTCATTATCGCTCAAGATACGCTGATTATTTGAGGTACTACCACGGATTAGCTTGTCATAATCGTTTTGTAATTTCTCTGTAAGCTGTGTTAATTGTGATTTTAACTGAGTTAATGCTTTAAATTTATTTGGGTTATGTTGATAACTTGAACTGAGTATATTATTTCTCGACTTTTCTATATCACTTTTTAATTTCGATAGGTTAGCCATTAGCCCTGAATATTCTTTATCATTTGGTCTCCAATACGGTTCTTTATATAAGTCATTAATAAATATATCAACTTTAGCTTTTATATTCTGGGTGTTTTCCTTAAGTTCAATAACTCTTTTTTGCTTTATCGTTTTATTTTTGGTCATTAGTTCAATGATATTGAGCGTATTGGCTCTTTGTGGCGCATTGCGTCTGAGCTCATGAATAGAGGCATCAGATAATTTATTAAATGCCATTGTGTATGCCTTATGGATACAGAGAGACTTGTTTTCAATAACGTTAGAGTGCTGAAGTGTTAAGGTTTTATTTAGTCTACTAACAGACTCTTGGATATTATAGTAATTGTTAACGGTAAGTTTTTCAGATGAATTGGAGATGTTCTTTAGGAGTTTTTTTATATCAGAATGGCTGATTTTTCCTTTTTTATCCGCTTGGTTAACAGCAGTTTCAAAAAAACACTCAAGTGATGAAGTTGATGGAGTCTGTGGTAATTCTGTACGCATGATATTCTCATTTTAACGGTAGAGGATAATTTTCATGTTTACATAAAATTATTAAAAAAGGCTTTCATTAATACCCCAAAATTATCTGTTTTTTATAATAGGGTCTTTGTTGGCTCGTACGATAAAGCTGAATATAGGTGTGAAAGAATAAATATCGAAGAGGACATTTTTTGAATTTTGAGTAAGATAACGATTTCAAACCTCCAAACACAAAGGTTGGTAAAAACGTATGCTGCAATATGATTTAAATGATCTCTATTACTATGTGAAAGTCGTTGAGCATGGTGGTTTTTCCCAAGCGGGTTTAGCTCTTGGGGTTCCTAAATCTAAGTTAAGCCGACGTATTGCAGATTTAGAGAAAAAGCTAAATGTTTCTTTAATTTATCGTTCAACTCGCCAATTTCATGTCACAGATGTAGGGCAGGTTTTTTATCAGCAATGTAAAAATGTGGTGGATGAAGCCGAAATTGCTCACGAATTGATTTGTTCTGTTCAGTCTCACCCGAAAGGTACGATAAAACTGTCTTGTCCTGTTGCATTGTTGCAAGTGTATCTTAATGAATTACTTGTTGATTTTATGGCGCAATACCCAGATATCGATATTCAGATATTGGCAGTTAATCGCCCTGTTGATGTGATCAGTGAAGGGCTGGATTTGGCAATTAGGGTGCGTTCTTTACCTCTTGATGACTCCGGTCTAATGATGAAAGTGCTGGGGTATTCTCGCAGGATATTGGTTGCAAGTCCGCAGTTATTTGTAGAACGAGGGGCACTCATTGAGCCTGAAAAGCTGGTGGATTACCCGATGTTAGCGAATACAGAGCACTCGCAAAACTATACGTTAACACTGAAAAATAGCGATGACCTGAGTTTTACACAGCATTTCACCCCTAAATTAGCCACAACTGATGTGTTAACGTTATACCGCGCGGCACTTAAAGGGATTGGCATTGCAAGGTTGCCTTATGGCGTGGTGGAAAAGGAAATTGCCTCAGGGGACTTGGTGGAGGTATTACCTGAATGGCGTTTCCCTGAAGATATTATTCATGCGGTTTATCCATCTCGCAAAGGGTTGTTACCATCAGTACAATTATTATTGAATTATTTAGCAGATAACATTTCACCGTCAGTAAAATAACCCCCCAATAGCCTAAGGTTATCGAGGGGTCATACATTATTTATTGTGTTTCAGGAATACGGCCAAATTTGCCGCTGTTGAAGTCATTTACAGCTTTATTAATTTCGTCCATGCTATTCATAACAAATGGGCCGTAACCAACAACCGGTTCGTCAATCGGGTCACCGCTTAGCAGTAATACTAAGGCATCTTCTGTTGCTTCTAGCACAATGTTGCTTTCTGTATTATCAAGGATCATCAGTTCACCTTCATTTAAGGCAGAACGCCCATCAACAAATATTGAACCGCGTAGCATGACTAACCCTACGTTACGACCTGATTTTGTCTGTATGCCAACAGTTTTTCCCTGATTGAGTTGTAAATCCCAAACATCTAACGGGGTATAGGTTTTGGCTGCCCCTTTGTGGCCTAAATAATCCCCTGCAATCACACGCAGTGTGCCTGCTTCGTTCGGCAGTGTGACTTTTGGCATAGTTTGGCTTTCCAATAACTGGTAGCCGGGTGCCGCTGATTTGTCTTTTGCAGGCAAATTGACCCACAGTTGCACCATATCAAGAGTGCCACCTTTTTTCATAAAGGCATCAGACTGATATTCTTGATGCAAAATACCCGATGCCGCAGTCATCCACTGAACATCGCCTGGACCTATCACACCGCCTTCACCAGTAGAATCATGATGAGCTACTTCCCCATCATACACTATCGTAACGGTTTCAAACCCACGATGAGGGTGCTCACCAACTCCTCGATTCTTTGCTTCTGAGCTGGGGAAATTGAAAGGACCTGCTCTATCGAGTAATAAGAATGGGTTGAGGTATTTCCCATGGTTATCGTAAGTAAACATTGAACGGACAGGAAAGCCGTCTCCTACCCAATGGCTACGAGGAGATTGATAGATACCAATAATTTTTTTCATGGTTTTGCTCCTAAACTGTTTTGATGACTGAATAATAAAGGAGCAAATCATTCGGCAGTAGGGGCAAAAATAGGTTTCATTGTTCCAATAAAAGAACAATCAAGGTTGAGGTTATTATCCTATTTATAGAACAGAGTTTATCAAAATCCAGACTACTCAGCTTAAAACTGATGAATTAATCTAAATAACACGAAAACGGAGCGGTTATCGTTCTATTTTTGATTCTAAATAAATTTCTGACTTCATCGATTGAGAGGTTTTATCATGAGTATTCCAGCAAACTTTAATGGCCAGCGCCCTGTTATTAACCCAAACGATGCTGTGATGTTATTAATTGATCACCAAAGTGGGCTTTTCCAAACTGTAGGTGATATGCCAATGACTGAATTGCGTGCTCGCGCATCTGTACTGGCTAAAATGGCTTCACTGGCAAAAATCCCAGTGATCACTACGGCTTCTGTACCTCAAGGCCCCAATGGTCCGTTGATCCCAGAAATTCACCAAAATGCACCACATGCACAATATATTGCACGTCGTGGCGAAATTAATGCATGGGATAACCCTGAGTTTGTGGCAGCGGTAAAAGCGACAGGCAAAAAACAACTGATTATTGCAGGTACCATTACTAGTGTTTGTATGGCTTTCCCTGCGATTAGTGCGGTGATGGATGGTTACCAAGTATTTGTTGTTATCGATGCATCAGGTACTTATAGCAAGATGGCACAAGAAATTACCTTGGCTCGTGTGGTTCAAGCAGGGGTTGTCCCTATGGATACAGCCGCGGTTGCTTCTGAGTTACAAGGCACTTGGAACCGTGAAGACGCTGCTGAATGGGCAATGGCCTACACGCAAATTTTCCCTGCTTATCAATTATTAATTGAAAGCTACAGCAAAGCGCAAGATGTTCTGAAAAATAATGAGCAATTAGATTCTGAACGTTAATTCGCGATAACCCCCACATTTAACTTACGAAATTAATTCAGGCAGCTTAATGACTGATAAAGCTGCCTATTTGTAATTGAATTTTAAGGAAATATGATGAAAAAGCTTACATTACCTTTGCTGGTTTCTTTGTTTGCGCTTGGTACAGCACAGGCCGCAGACTATAAATTAGATGCAACTCATACTAAAGCCGTGTTTTATATTGACCACTTTAATACTTCTACCAATAGTGGCGGTTTTCACAATATCACTGGAGATATGAGTTATTCTCCGGAAAAACAAACTGGTAGCGTCAGTGTAAAAATTCCAGCGGAGACCTTAAATACTGGGTTATCAGCATTTGATAATCATATTAAAAGTGAAGATATGTTAGATGTTGCAAAATATCCGACCATTGAGTTCAAATCGACTAAATGGAATTTTGCAGACAACAAACCTGTTTCTATTGATGGTGTGTTGACTATGAAAGGCCAATCACATCCAGTTCAGTTAAAAACTACCAAATTCGGTTGCTATTTCAGTCCAATTTTTAATGCTGATGTGTGTGGTGGTGATTTCGAAACCACTATTGACCGTACGCAATGGGGGGTTGATTTCCTAGTGAAGGATGGCATGGCCAAAAATGTCACTATCCAAATTCAAGCCGAGGCTATTAAACAGTAATTGATGGGGAGTTAAAGATTTATTATGTTGAGTTTTACACGAAAAAATACGTTTGTGACATCGACATTATTTGCTGTTGCACTGACTCTTGGTACCGCACAGGCGGCAGAATATAAAGCTAGCGATAAAGAAGGCCCAATTAAAATTGTGAACTTGGATGAATTAGAAAGCCAAGTTGCCAAAAGTATGGATAAAGGTGCTTTTGGTTATATTCGTGGTGGTGCTGAAGATGAATTGAATCTGAAGAAAAATACGCAACATTTTGATAATAAATATATTATACCAAGAGTGATGCAGGGAATTGAAATTTCAGATATCGACCTTTCAACTGATTTTTTAGGAATTAAACTAAAAACCCCTATTATTCAAGCGCCGATGGCGGCCCAAGGATTAGCACATAAAGACGGGGAAATTGCGACAGCAAAAGGTATGGCTAAAGCGGGTTCTATTTTCTCGTTAAGTACCTATGGTAATAAAACAATTGAAGAAGTTGCTGAAGTTTCAGGGGAAAACCCGTTCTTTTTCCAGCTTTATATGAGTAAAAATAATGCTTTTAACGAATTTACGTTGAAGAGAGCCAAAGAAAGTGGTGCTAAAGCGATTATTTTAACCGTTGACTCTCCAGTTGGTGGGTATCGTGAAGATGATATTCGTAATAACTTCCAGTTCCCGCTAGGCTTTGCCAACTTAGAGCTATTTGCTAAGCAAAATAGTGATGGTTCAAAAACAGGTAAAGGTGCAGGGATCAGTGAAATTTATGCGCAAGCAAAACAAGCCTTTACACCAGCAGATATTCAATACGTGAAAAAGTTATCAGGATTGCCAGTAATAGTTAAAGGTATTCAATCGCCCGAAGATGCTGATGTTGTGATCAAAGCAGGTGCTGATGCGATTTGGGTCTCTAATCATGGTGGTCGCCAGTTAGACAGTGGTCCCGCGTCTTTTGATGTATTGCCGTCAATTGCTAAGGTCGTTAATAAACGTGTTCCAATTGTATTTGACAGTGGTGTGCGTCGCGGTTCACACGTATTTAAAGCCTTAGCAAGTGGGGCAGATGTTGTGGCTGTAGGCCGTCCTATTTTATATGGCTTAAATTTAGGTGGTGCTGAAGGCGTAAACTCGGTGATCCAGCAACTGAATAAAGAACTTTCTATCAATATGATGCTAGGCGGGGCCAAAAATATTGAAGGAGTTAAAGCGACGAAGTTGTATACCGACAAAGATTTTCAATAATTAAAGTCAAACTCATTGGTTAATAAAAAACGGGAAAATTTTCCCGTTTTTTTATTCATTAATAAACCAATATCTAAGCTGTAAACCCACCATCGATATTTAAATTTGCTCCCGTTATATAAGCAGCAGCTGGGCTAGCTAGGTACAATACAAAATCAGCAATCTCATCAGCGCTAGCATAGCGTTTTAAAGCCATTATTTGTTTTAGACTATCTGCGAACTCGCTTTGTTCTGGATTCATATCAGTGTTTACAGGACCTGGCTGAACATTGTTGACAGTGATCCCTCTAGCAGCTACATCTCGAGCCATACCTTTTGTTAAGCCAATAATAGCTGATTTACTCATTGCGTAGGCAGCTCCACCTTCGAATGGAACCCGTTCTGAGTTAACACTACCAATGTGAATTATTCGTCCATTATTATTCATAACAGTTAGGGCTGATTGGCTAGCAATAAATAAGCTGCGTACATTTAGGGAATAGGAGCGATCAAATGATTCTAGAGGGAGAGTTTCTACTGAGCCAAATTCAAGAATACCAAGACTGTTAATTAAGATATCAATAGAACCAAATTTATCAAATGATTGTTTGATTGCAGCTGTAATTTCATATTCATTTGCACTATTGGCTTTTATTGCCATGACTGTACCGGAATACTGGGCTGTTTCAGTGATCAACAATTTTGCATTTTTATCTGATGAGGCGTAGGTGAAAGCAACATTTGCACCTTCTTTGGCTAGTTTTTTTACTATAGCAGCGCCAATACCACGTGATCCGCCTTGGACAATAGCATGTTTATTTTTGAATAACATAGAATGACCTTATTAGTTAAATAATTTAAAAATCACTAAATAAGGTATTTAATAGATAAAAGAGGATAGACTCCAGATAGAAAAGTAGAAGGAGTTTGTGAAAATAGTTGGCTATGTGTTAATGAAAGAAAGCGCTCACCCATTGATGAGTAAGCGCTTTTTATTTGATTAGCGTTATGGGCGTTTTACAAAACCAATAGCTTCATACACTTTATCTAAAGTTTGTTGTGCACGAGCAGACGCTTTAGTCGCTCCTTCATCCATGATTTGATTCAGAAGCGCTTCATTATCGCGGAATTCATGATAACGAGTCTGTAAGTCAGTCAACATGCCAGAGACGGATTCTGCAACAGCACCTTTAAGGTGACCGTACATTTGGCCTTCAAACTCAGCTTCTAGCTCTGCAATTTTTTTACCGGTGACACCTGACATAATATCTAACAGGTTAGAAACGCCAGGTTTGTTTTCTAAATCATAACGAATGCGTGGTGGCTCTTCTGAGTCCGTCATGGCCCGTTTGATTTTCTTCACAACCGATTTTGGGTCTTCGAGTAGAGCAATGACGTTATTGCGGTTGTCATCAGACTTAGACATTTTCTTGGTTGGGTCTTGCAGTGCCATAATTCGTGCACCGCCACCTGTAGGGATGAAAGGATCAGGAACAGTAAATATATCACCATAAATTGCATTGAAGCGTTGGGCTATGTCACGGCTTAGTTCAAGATGCTGTTTTTGGTCAATTCCAACAGGAACCTGATTAGTTTGATAAAGCAAGATATCAGCAACCATCAAAACGGGGTAGTCAAACAGGCCTGCGTTGATATTTTCTGCGTGACGCGCTGATTTATCTTTAAATTGGGTCATACGGCTTAATTCGCCGAAATAGGTATAGCAGTTTAATGCCCAACTTAATTGTGCATGCTGTGGGACATGAGACTGTACAAAAATGGTGCTTTTTTTCGGGTCAATCCCACAGGCTAAATAGAGCGCAAGTGTATCGAGGGTTCTTTTACGCAGTTCGACAGGGTCTTGGCGAACAGTGATAGCATGTTGGTCAACGATACAGTAAATGCAGTCATAGTCGTCTTGCATTTGTACCCACTGACGTAATGCACCCATATAGTTACCGATGGTTAATTCACCGGAAGGCTGTGCGCCGCTGAATACGATAGGTTTTTGGGGTTGCTGTAAATTTTCAGTGGGAGTGCTCATGTTTGTTATGTCCTTGCTTATTTTATTTCAGATAAACCAATTGTGGGTAACAAGCCTGCAAAGTGTGTCAAGACACAGTCAGGTTCGCTCAAAGCAATAGATTCACCGTAGTTATAGCCGTATGTCAGCCCGACACTCGGGCATCCCGCGCTTTGTGCTGCAATAATATCATTACGGGAATCGCCGACAAAAAGCAATTCTTCTTTACGTAAACCGAATGTGCCCATTGTTAAGTAAAGGGGAGCAGGGTGCGGTTTTAGGGCTTTTACATCGTCACTACCCAATACAAGAGAAAAATAGCTATCAATGCCTAATTTTTTTAGTAGTGGAGCAATAAACGGCGTAGCTTTATTTGTGACGATCCCCATCGGTATGTTGTGTTTTGCTAATTGTTCTAAGGTTTCTTTTACTTCAGGGAATAGCTGACTACCTGTTGTGACAGAAACTGCATAGAATTTATCAAAACTGGCTCGAGCTTTTTTTTGTAATTCAGCTGTGATGTCGGCTCCTGCCCAAGAAAGCGCGCGTTCAACGAGAACATCAACCCCGTTACCTACCCAAATAGAGACGCGCTCTTTACCTGCTGGAGGAAAACCAAACTCTTTGAGCATATTATCGATGGCTTCAGCTAAGCCACCGGCACTGTCAACGAGAGTACCATCTAAATCAAAGGCAATCGCTTTAATATCTTCTAATACAACTTGAGTCATTGAGATACCTTTTGTAGTTCGTTACGCATCGCATCGATGACTGTTTTATAGTCTGGTTGATCGAAGATGGCTGAGCCTGCAACAAAGGTATCCGCTCCAGCCGCCGCGATTTCTGCAATATTGTTCACTTTCACACCGCCATCGACTTCCAAACGAATATCATAGCCACTTTCATCAATAAGTTTGCGGACTTGGCGCAATTTATTGAGGGTTTGTGGGATAAAGGATTGCCCACCAAAGCCTGGATTAACTGACATCAGTAAAATCATATCCACTTTATCCATTACATAATCAAGGTAACTCAGTGGTGTTGCTGGGTTAAATACCAACCCCGCGGTACAGCCATGTTCTCTGATGAGTTGTAATGAACGATCAACATGTTCACTGGCTTCAGGATGGAAGCTTATATGAGTTGCACCTGCTTTGGCGAAGTCAGGGATAATCCTATCAACAGGTTTTACCATGAGGTGGACATCAATCGGCGCAGTAATACCGTAGTCACGCAGGGCTTTACAAATTGGAGCACCAAAAGTTAGGTTAGGAACATAATGATTATCCATTACGTCAAAATGCACGATATCAGCGCCAGCTGCAAGAACATTGGCGGTATCTTCGCCTAAACGAGCAAAGTCAGCAGATAAAATAGATGGGGCAATGAGAAAGTTTTTCATTATCGTCTCCGATTATTAATCGTTATCTGAGAGCCATTCAGCACTAGTCACAAGGCTTTGCATTTTTTTGTCAGTTTTTCTAGGAGAAGGGCTATTAGGTTCCCCCGTATATAAAGCCAGTAATTCATTGACTTTGCTACGGTTTAATATATTTCTACTAATGGTACGACGTACTTTTACAATATGTAATTGAGCTTGATGATACCACTCTCTGGTTAACGGGGTATCATGATTCGATATCAGCACTGGGATCCTGTTTTCCGTTGATAACTTCTGTGCCAAAATCGCTAAATTTTGTTGCTCGCTCGCATTAAAGGAATTGGTATGATAAGCCGTAAAATTGGCAGTATCAGATAAAGGAGCATAAGGCGGGTCACAGTAAATGACGGCCCCTTCTTTAGCATTGAGCAAGGTCTCGCCATAGTGCTGGGTAATAAATGTTGCTTTTTGCGATTTTTCAGCGAACCACAGTAATTCTTCTTTAGGGAAATAGGGCTTTTTGTAGCGACCAAAAGGCACGTTGAACTCACCGCGTGAATTATAACGGCATAACCCATTATAACAGTGACGATTTAAGTATAAAAAAAGGATACTACGTCTTTCAGTGTCATTGGATTGGTTAAAGGCTTCACGCATTAAATAGTATTGTTCTGAAGTATTATATTCAGGTGTGAAGATTTGCTGGGCCTCTTCGATAAAAGAATCAGCATGGTCTTTAACAGTATTATAGAGGTTGATGAGGTCACTGTTGATATCTGCCAGCATGTAAGAATCATAGCTAGTATTTAAAAACACTGACCCTGCACCAACAAAAGGCTCAATTAAGCAATCACCTTGTGGAAGATGTTTTTTTATTTCTTCCACAAGGGGGTATTTACCCCCAGCCCATTTTAAAAAAGCGCGTTTTTTTTTCATGCCGTCTTATTATTACAATCGTTTAGAGTAAAAACATTCATACTCTGTCAGGACAACACAATGCGCCCGGGGAAAAACGTTGTTATTTTTGATCCTGTTTGACTTGTTTCATATTTCTAACCCACGGCTTTTTCGCTTGAACAGCAGAAGGTAGAGTTGCTATTGCATTTTTTGCGTCAGTGACTGAATTATAATTACCGTGAATGAGAACATACCAAGTTTGCCCATTACGAATAGTTTTGTAGACCTTGTAATTGGCAAGTTTGTTTTCTTTAGCAAATGCTTCCAGCGTATCTGAACGGCTTGCACTACTAAGTTGCAGAGTGTAGGTACCCGCAGGAGCTGACATGACATTGCTGCCATGGTTATTGGCCGCAGCCTTAGTCGGTTGCTTAGGTTGTACCGGATGTTTTGGCTCAACCACTTTCGCAGGGGTTTTTTCAGGTGCTGTTGGCGGTGCCACAGGTTGCTGTTCTGCAGGTTTGATTGCTGGCGGTGTTACATTTTGTGGTTGTGTTGTTCCAGCGGTTGGTGTTTGGCCTTGATTTAAAGCATCTACCACATCACCTGGGATTTCGATCCGCTCACCCAAGCCATTAGGTTGAGTTTTTGGCTCACCTTGAGTTGGTGTCGGTGTGATTTGAGATCCTGAGATTTCTTGTGCCTGACCCGTCTGAGCTTGCTCTTGTGAGTTTGTCAAAGAGGATGAGTTAGACAAATCAATATTTTGTTGGTTGTTAGTGCCGGTTGTTTGCAACTTTTCATGCTCAGTAGGCGCTTTTAACGCAGAACTGATCGCAATAATGAGTAGTAATAAAACTAAAACACCGACACCAATCATAATATGTTGGCGTGAGAGTGCTAATTTAGGCTTTGTAGCAGCGGATTGGCGTGAACGCCCTGTCGGTCTATCTGATGTATCTGGCCTAAGATCATTTTGGCCTTGATTATCTGGTTTAAATTCGTCCATCTTCCTCTCCCGAATAAAATTTGCCTATAGTAGAGATAAAATGTCTCTTATCAGTACAACCTGTTAGCGACCAAGCAGAATATCGATGCTTATTTTTAAAGCATATATGCTTTCGTAATACCGTGCTAGCCATATTGGTATTGTGCATTTCCAGATTATTGTATCTAGGCGTAGGCATACCTTATAATTTAACGACTTTAGCGTACATCTACCAGTAACATTTTAAAACGCTTGTAAAAATTCAGGGTTTTCTCTGTTTTTGGTAACGTATCTGACCATTTTGTCATATTTTTATGGCATGCAGGAAGATATCGCTGCAATGACAGTTTGCGCATCGATGTCCGCGCGCATTTCTGAATGCCCGATAGTGGTAGGTAAAATTAAATGCAGTTTTCCACCCATTACTTTTTTATCGCGCATCATATGCGGTAGATAATCATCTGGCTTCATTTGTGAAGGGCCTTTGACAGGAAGTGATGCACGTTCTAAAAGTGCTATCACCCGTTGGGTTTGCTCCGGTGTAAATTGGCCTATCAATTCAGCAGTTCTTGCTGCCATAACGATACCTGCTGCAACGGCTTCACCATGTAACCAGACACCATAGCCCATATGAGCTTCAATGGCATGCCCAAAGGTGTGACCTAAATTGAGAAGCGCACGTAACCCACTGGTTTCTTTTTCATCAGCAGCAACGACTTGTGCTTTCAATTCGCAACAACGACGTATGCAGTAGGCCATCGCTTGGTTATCTAGCGCGACCAGAGCATCAATATTGTTTTCTAACCATGTAAAAAAGTCACCATCAAGAATTATTCCATACTTAATCACTTCTGCTAAGCCGGAGGCTAATTCCCTTTTGGGTAAGGTTTTTAAACAATCAAGGTCAATAACCACCGAGGCAGGTTGGTAAAATGCCCCAATCATATTTTTCCCTAGAGGATGGTTTACTGCGGTTTTACCGCCAACAGAAGAGTCCACTTGAGATAATAAGGTGGTAGGAATTTGGATAAAACGTACTCCGCGCTGATAGCTAGCAGCAGCGAAACCCGTAAGGTCACCGATAACCCCCCCACCAAGAGCGATGAGGGTAGTATCTCGGTTATGGTGCTTTTCAAGTAGTGCGGTAAAAACATCGTTCATGATGAATAGCGATTTGTATTGTTCGCCATCAGGAAGAATGATGCTGTCAACCTTTACGCCAGAAGATTCAAGAGCGTGTTTTACCTTTTCAAGATAAATTGGTGCAAGCGTTTCATTTGTCACTATCATTGCGCGTTGCCCAGTAGCTAATGGCCAAAATGCCCCAGGTTCGTTATATAAACTTGGCGCGATATTGATTGGATAACTACGTTCGCCCAGAGTAACAGTGACTTTTTCCATCTTGCTTTACCTTGAGTTCATTATTTTATGAAAATAACACCATGATTAATTAGTTTTTCTCTAATAGCTCAATGATTTGGCTTGCGACAACTTTAGCGCTTTGTTCATCAGTATGAATGGTAATATCAGCAATTTCTTCATACATAGGATTGCGCTCGTCAGCCAGTTTTTCCAGTACTTCACGTGCCGGTTCGTCAACTTGTAATAGAGGACGCTTTTTGTCACGTTGTGTACGGGATAATTGTTTCTCAATGGTCGTTTCAAGATAGACAACGACTCCACGAGCGGACAAGCGATTACGGGTTTCTTTGGACTTAACAGAACCGCCACCCGTTGCTAATACGATGCCTTGTTTCTCAGTGAGCTCATTGATGATTTTTTCTTCGCGATCGCGAAAGCCTTCTTCACCCTCAAGGTCGAATACCCAGCCTACATCTGCGCCAGTACGTTTTTCTATCTCGTGATCAGAGTCGAAAAACTCCATATTAAGCTGTTGAGCCAACTGACGGCCAATAGTGCTTTTGCCAGCACCCATCGGTCCAACCAGAAAGATATTGCGTTTCTCTGCCATGTTTTTTGGTATTACTACGATTATTCGTTAATGATCACCCGCCCCGCCAATCGAATTAGCGGCGGGACCTATAAACTGAAACCTCATTAGTGATGATGTGAGATCAGATAAGAAAATTATCTCAATACATCAACCCGAATTGCAACTATATAAATGCGGCACTAAGCGAACAAAGTGCCACATTTAAAATTACAGGTCTCAATGTTTGAGCCGTCTATATTGCCTAATGCATTGTTTAGCATAGTTTTAACAGGTTTTGCCTATAGGTAGTAGCGCATGATTTCTGTTATTTTTAGAGCAAAATTGTTGTAGCTGTTTTATAAGCGACTGACAGCTTGTTCTTTAATCTACGGATAGTTAGAACACTCAATGGATAACCTTGTATGCTAAAACGACGCCAGCGTCAAATTTATCCGGTAGGTTTATAGCATAAAAATATTTTTTTTGACTAATCTTTGGCTTATTGTTTATTCAACTCATTGAAGTATATGCGTTATTTTATTCGCGTTAAATATTGATAAGTTTTGGCGTTATAAAAACAATAAGAACCCTTCTATCTATATGTTCCGCAGTATTTGTAAATAATGACCCTAAGAGAGGAATTTGAGAGATAAATGGTAAACCTGTCTCTGTTTTTTCTTGTTTTTGCTGAAAAATACCACCTAATATTAGGGTTTCATTATTTTTAATAGTGACGGATGTTGATATTTCTTGCTTATTTATTGCTAAATGGTGACTTTGGCTACTGGTTAGCGCGGTATCTGGCGAGTTATGGCTAATTTTTAGGTTCAACTCTACTTTTTCATTGCGGATAATGGTCGGGGTGACATCCATACCTAGTACAGCATCTTTAAATTGTACGTGAGTTTTCTTTTCATTGCTTGTGACATAGGGTATTTCTGTACCTTGTTGAATACTCGCAGGTTGTTGGTGTGAGGCGATTAACCGAGGGCTAGCAATAATGGAGAGTAAATTTTCTTTTTCTAAAGCGTTTAATTTTAATTCAAGTAACCCATCGCTTAGTTTTAACACATTAAACGAAAATTGCCCCGGTGCGGAATGATAACGGTTATAACGGTTAAGATGACTGTTGGCTGTATTCCCCGCTAATATTCCCCACTCAAGCCCTAATTCTTGTAATGCGGTTCGGCTACTACTAATAATATGCGCTGTTATTTGAACTTGTTTATTGGGTTTATCTTTTTGTTTTATCCACTCTTCTAGTAAGGCTATTCGCTGTTGATTATCTTTGACTATCACACTATTTGTGGTGTGGTCATGATGAATAGATGCATTTTTTGATAACAATAAAGTTTTGGGGTGCTCTAGTTGAGTGCGTATTTCTAGAGCATCGATTGAAATTAATTGAAAAATTTTTTCAATTAAAGGGTCTGTATGTTGAGAAGATAGGCTCGTAGCCATCACTGGACTAGACTGTGTTTGTTCCTCTACGGGATGTAAAGGCGCAAATGGGTCTCGTATTTCTTGAGCTGATAGCCAAAAAGCAGGCAAAAAGAAACACCCTATGATAGCTACGAGTATCGGTGTGTTAATTAACTTTCTATTCATTACTATTATCATCCTTGATAGCGAAAGTGTGGTTAATTGATGAAAAAGTGACTGATGCGAGTATGGCACCTTGCTTTGAAGTTAATTTTATATCTGAGTAACGGTATCGTTGAGTATTAGGCAAAGTGAGAAGTTGCTCTATAAAGCGATAGACACTGATGAAATCCCCTTGAACTTCGAGGAAATAGCCATGGCTACTCGTTGGTTGTAGTTGGTTTAATATGACAGTTGAATGGTTCAGTAATGTATTAAGTTGTGAAAGTAGTTCTAGTGGTTCACCTTTAGCATCGACAATTTGCTTTAGAACATCTGCTTGCTGTTCTAATAGATGTAAGGGCGGAAAGTGCTGTAATTGTCTGGTTTCTTTTGTTATTTTTTCAATTAAACTATTGTTTTCCGATTCTAATTCAAGACGTAGTATTTCATTTTCTTTCCAGTATGAAAAATAGCCTGCAAATAAAAATAAACTGATAAATAGCCAAATGGGTATGGTTTGCTGCCAAAAAGGGCGATACCAAAAAGCATGAAGTGATTCACTCATTAGCTTCTCCTTGGCGTATAGCGGTTAAATGTAACCGGTGTACTTGGTTTGTACGGCTGAGCTTTTTTAATTGGATGTGGTTTAGCCCTCGCTCTTTAAGCTTAGGGCTTAGTAAGCTAACATTTTGGAAGTCATAACTGTGGGCTTTTATTTCTATTTTATTATCAACTAATTGGACGGTAGTAAGCCAACTTTTTAATGGTGTGATTAATGGCAAGTCTTGTAATAATTTGAGTAAAAACTGGTTATTGTTTATAACCTCATCCAATCTGTTTTTTTGGTTAATCAATTCGAGGAGTTGTTTTTTCTGGAGAGATACTCGTTGTGCTAACTGTTGCGTTTGCTCATATTGTTGTTGATGGTGATATTTTATTTTTTGTTGCTTTTCAATTTCCAATTGGTGAAAAAAGACTAAAAAGCAACAAGTGATAAGCACTGAGCAACCAGCAAAAAAATAATAAATAACCGTTGTTTCTTCGCAATTTGCTGCTGCCGCCAAGGCAGAAAGTTAACTTGATATAGTTTTGATAACCCCATGAGTTAAATATCTCCATGCCGTAATGCTAGCCCTGCTGCTATCACAAAATCCCCTAACTGATGGGGGATTTTAAGATTGTTATGCTGAAAAGCTTGGCGTAACTCCCAGCTATGTATTGCTTCAATGCTATGTTTATCATGAATGTTTTGATGGTCGGTAATGAGGTAAATGGGTAATATCGGTGATGACTCTTCTTGGTTGAGTAAAGACAATAATGCAGATAGCGTCTGGGTTTCGGTGTCGGGTAGATGGTTATAGTTGGCGGGTTGACTAATAGGGCCAGACCACAGCCACTCACCTTGCCTATAGTGAACTAGCCAGCTTTCATCGGGTAAGCCCGCATGGCGAGCAACATAACGCAGCGCAACGGGGGCGACATCAATTGCCAGTAGATTGAATCCGCTTTCTGCTAATAATTTTTGCCAAAAGTTAATTTCTGATTTTCGAGCCCCATTAAAATAAACGTGTTGATTGATTACTCTATAATCCATTGCCAGTTCTTGAGCATGCATAGGAAAACGTTTTTCAGCTTGCAGTTGTAGGTACCAACCTAATTCTGGTTGCTGTAGATTAATTTGGCTAGGTAATGCAAATTGTTGTTTTAGTGTCCTAACTGCAGGTAATGCGATAGATACAGAACAGTTTTTAGGTAATTTCTGACGCCATTGTATTAAAATATTCAGTAGAATCTTGTATTGTTCATGGTCTGATTTGTCAGCAATTTCGAAGGGAAGTTGTTGTTGCCAGCATTCACACAAAGACCAGTGTTTCTTGCGACGTTTAGCGGCAACTAGCTGAATTTTGCTTTGATATAGGTCGATTCCAATGTTCCATTTTGATGTGTACATAGTTAATTTCCTTATCATTAACCAATAAATTACATTTTCTATTGTGCTGTATAAGCTTTATACTATGCGTTAGTGATATCTAAACCCTCTTGTTTGCCAGGCATGGGAATTTTCAGGTGAAGTTCGTAAAATATTTTTTTATTCTTGTTTTCTGTTGCATTTTTTTGGGAACCGCTTCGATATATGGCATGTATAAATATGTTGAAGGTGAGTTGCCTGATGTAGCAACAATGAAAGACATCCGTCTGCAAATTCCAATGCAGGTATACAGCGCTGATAATGAACTGATTGCTCAATACGGTGAAAAACGTCGTATTCCATTACCGCTGACAGAAATTCCACCATTGATGGTAAAAGCATTCATCGCAACCGAAGATAGCCGTTTTTATGACCACCACGGCATCGACCCAATTGGTATTTTTCGGGCTGTTTCGGTGATGGCTTCATCGGGTCATGCATCTCAAGGGGCGAGTACGATTACTCAGCAACTGGCGAGGAATTTTTATTTAAGCCCTGAAAAAACCCTTATGCGTAAAGCTAAAGAGGCTTTCTTGGCGATTCGTATTGAGCAGCTTTTTACTAAAGATGAAATTATGGAGCTATACCTAAATAAAATTTATTTGGGTAACCGCGCTTATGGTGTTGGGGCTGCTGCTTATGTGTATTTTGGTAAAACTGTTGATGAGTTGACGCTCAGTGAGATTGCAATGATTGCAGGTTTGCCTAAAGCACCATCAACGTTTAACCCTCTTTATTCGTATGATCGCGCGGTAAACCGCCGTAATGTCGTACTTTCTCGTATGTTTGAAGAAAAATATATTACGCGAGATCAGTATGAACAAGCGAAAAATGAGAAAATAGTTGCTTCTTATCATGCACCAAAAATAGATTTTTCCGCACCTTATTTAGCCGAGATGGCTCGCCAAACACTGTATGATAAATACGGTGAAGACGCCTACACTGACGGGTATAAAGTATATACCACGGTGATCCGTAAAGATCAGGAAGCGGCAACAACCGCGGTACGTAATAACTTGATCGATTATGATACTCGCCATGGTTATCGTGGCCCTGCTGATGTGTTATGGAAACCAACAGAAACAGCTTGGGCATCAGATAAAATTATTGAAAAATTGAAAAAGATGCCAGTCTATGGCCCTTTGATGCCAGGGGTTGTTGTATCGGCAACAGGGTCTGAAGCTCAGGTCATGTTGGCTGATGGTTCGCAAATTTCAATTACGATGGCTGGTGTACGTTGGGCTCGTAAGTTTATATCGGATACGCAACAAGGCGCCTCACCAAGAGCCGTTAATGCAGTGGTACAAGCTGGCGAACAAATTTGGGTGCGTAAAGTTAAAGACAACTGGTGGTTAGGGCAAGTACCAGATGTTAATGCCGCATTTGTTGCATTGAATCCTAACGATGGGGCTATTATTGCCCTTGTTGGTGGGTTTGATTTTAATATGAGTGAATTTAACCGCGTTACTCAATCTTTACGCCAAGTTGGTTCAAATATTAAGCCGTTTCTTTATACCGCAGCAATGGATAAAGGCTTGACGTTATCATCATTATTAAATGATGTGCCGATTAGCCGTTGGGATGCGGGTGCGGGCTCAGATTGGCGTCCAAAAAATTCCCCTGCTCGTTATGATGGTCCTATCCGTTTGCGTCAAGGGTTAGGGCAATCTAAAAACGTAGTTATGGTGCGAGCAATGAGGGCTATGGGCGTTGATTATGCAGCCGATTATTTGACTCGCTTTGGTTTCCCACCTGAGAATATTAACCGTACAGAAGCGTTGGCATTAGGTGCACCTTCATTTACGCCAATGCAAATGGTACGTGGTTATGCTGTTATGGTGAATGGGGGTTACCTTATTGACCCATATTATATTTTGAAGATCGAAAATCATAATGATGAAGTCATCTTTGAAGCGAAACCAAAATTAGCTTGCCCAGATTGCACTCATATTCCAGTTATTTATGGTGATACAGAACGTACGATTGCGATTAAAGGCATTGATGATGAATCAACAGAGGAAGTGACACAATCCGGTAATAACGCAGTGGTACAAGAGCCTACAATGGAGCTGGCGACTGCTGGGAATACTGACGCAAATTCTGATGACCGGTATGCACCGCATGTGATAAATACGCCTCTCGCTTTCTTAATTAGGGATGCGATGATGACGAATATCTATGGGGAACCTGGCTGGTCTGGAACTGGCTGGCGTGCGGCAAGAGATTTAGGTGGTCGCCGTGATATTGGTGGGAAAACAGGAACAACCAATAGCTCAAAAGATGCTTGGTTCTCTGGTTATGGCCCGGATGTAGTCGCATCGACGTGGATTGGTTTTGATGATAATAAACGAACACTCGGTCGCGGTGAGGCAGGGGCGAAAAGTGCCCAGCCGATGTGGGATGATTTTATGAAATCCATCTTAGAGGGGGTGCCAGTGAAAACAATGAAGCCACCTAAAGGTGTGATTTCGGTATCGATTGATAGTCGTACAGGTAAATTAGGCTCTTCCCGTAGAGAATACTTTATTGAAGGAACCGAACCGAAAGAACATGCAATACAAGAAGTTGGAACAACAATTTCAACAGAAAGTGGCTCTACTCAAGAGTTATTTTAGGGTTATTGCCTTGTTTAACGCACCCCATTGTTGACTAAGAACATGGGGTGTTTTTTATCATGAAAGTTAAGGTAGGCATGAAAAAAATACAGAATATATGTATTATTACTTACTACTTTTTAAGTAACGCTCAAGGTAGAAAAGTGCGCTAATATTCCTTGCCTCGTTGAAGTCAGGGTGCTCTAGCAACTCCATCATGCGTGATATAGGCCAGATTATTTGTTGTAGTGGTTCCGGCTCGTCACCTTCGAGTTTTTCGTGGTATAAGTTTTCAGCTACGAGGATATTCATTTTACTTGAAAAGTAAGAGGGGGACATGGTGAGCTTGGCTAGCTGAATAATATTATTAGCACCATAACCAATTTCTTCTTTAAGCTCACGCTGTGCAGCTTCTAGAGCGACTTCGCCGGGGTCTATAGCGCCTTTAGGGAACCCTAATTCATAGTTTTCAATCCCGACTGCGTATTCGCGGATTAGGATTAGGTTATCACCCATAATAGGAATAATAAGAACAGCTTCGCGTTTTGCTGGGCGCATTCTTTCATAGACTCGTTTTTCACCGTTGCTAAATTCGAGATCAACTGACTGGATGCTGAATAATTTTGATTGAGCAACATCTTGAATATTCAAGATTTTAGGTTTTTTTAACTCTGTCATAACGATTTCCGAACAGGATGAGTGAAATCTATTGCTAAAAGCGTATTTCATTTATTTATGTGGCACATTTACCTAGTACTCTAACTATGACCTATATCAAAAAAAAATGATAGATATTATCGAGTAGATAAAATGCTGCTAGTATAACCATCGCATAAACATAGCACAGATAAATAAATAAAATATTTTTTTACAACATATTGTAATTTAAAACAAAAACCATAAATAGAATAGGAATTGGCTTATTTTGAGAAAGCAGCAGGGTTGCTATGCTTTTCTTATTCATTTTTCATTGGGGAAACAATGCTAAACCATGTCATTATAACGGCTATAATTGTTATTAGCCTAACTATAATGGCTTCCTTCCTTTATTTCAGGCGGGGGCGGCGTTCTGCTGTCTATCAAATACCCTCAGTAGCAGCTCCTTCCTTCAGAAAAATGATTGATTCAGACTACCAGATAATATCCCAGTACTTAAATTATTGTTTATCTGTATCAATGACTCCCTCTCAACTTCCGTGGCAAATCAAAAAAAACTCGATTATTGCGACCGTTTGCCATTCACTGACGCGTTTTAATTTACGCCAAGAGCAAGGGAATAGTTGGCGCTATTTTATTGATACGATTGAGGTTCAGTTACCTTCACAGCTCGAACCTTTCTTACAACGTCAAAATGTTATGGAAATTGTGGAGACCGATCACTTACCGTTAATTATCTCCATCAATAGTCATTCCTTAAGGGATTTTAGTCACGAGTGGCAGGAAGAACAAAGTTTGGGTTCAGACTGGCCTGAGGCAGCTATTCAAGAACGTGGTCAACAAAATATCGAGCGGCTACGGGTTCGTAAGGAAACAGTTGAAGAGCATCGACTTCATAATTCTACAGGCTGGCTTGGTGCCGCGATTGTTTGTTTAAGCTTTTTGTTTGGCTATTTAACGCTGATTTCTATTCCTTTGTTACAGGAGTGGGGCTTGGTGATTACGATTATTTGTTTTGTTAGCGGGCTGCTGGTCTTATTTCGCTCAAGAATGTTTCCTCGTAAATACCAAGATATTCAGTGTATTCACGGGGAACCAAAGCGTTGGGAACTCTATGGTGAGTTAGATAAAAAATATTCTACGAACACCTCAATTGGCGGTATTGATTTACATTATCCAGCTCATTGGGAAAACTATTTAAAATATGAATCAAATCAACCTGTTAATATTGATTTTTATGCATCGGGTGAGGTTGTCAGACATGGAAAATACCTTTCTTTGCATGAAGAAGAACGTTATTACCCTTACAAACGATTCAAAAAAAATGTGTTGATGCTAATAGGTGCCTTGTTTGCCATAGTATTAGTTTTCTCATATCAATCAATGAGTTTACCTATAAAACTAGGTTTTGCTTGGTTTGGCGGCACAGAAGAAATTACCGTTGAAAACCCAAGTGACCTCGCTTCCCGCCAACTTAAAATTGGGGATACGTTAGTGGCTCAAGGGAAAGGGATGTGTTACCGACCTCCTAATTTGAATAAAGAAAACCAAGCACAGTTTGTGCCGTTTGATTGTTCAGGTCTTTATTGGAGCGATGTCCGTTTACTAACAGAGCCCCAGTCTGAGGTGGTTGAACAGTCAATTTTATTACTCAATACGGTTAAAAGCCAATTACACCCGGATAAAAACGCCGTTGGTGTTAACCCTAGATTACAGCGTGATATCATGAAATCAGGTATGAATATTATCTTTGATTTCTCTGCCATTATTCTGAATACCGAACAGCTGTGTCATACTTCTAATCGCTGCCTAAAGCTAAAAAGTGCCTTAATGAATCTTGGAAGCACTGAGGATTGGCCAACTCTGGTGAGTAAAGCTTCTGCTGGAAAATTGAACGGAGCGCATGTTTTATTACGCGCAGGAAGTGCAGAGGCCTTGGAAAACATCGTAGAAGACACCACATATGAATTTATTAAGGCAGAAATAGACAGAGAAGTACGGAAAATTAATAGTCCGCCACCTGGAGGCGTGTTATTGATTAGCGATGAGAATAAGCCTTTAGTTGATTTGATATCAGGGGCTTCCTTTAATGAACTGTCACCGTTGCAGCGTTGGTATGAACTACAAAGGTTATCGAGCCTTCTGAGTAATACACCTTTTAATATTGAAGGTATAATTACCAATCTGTCTACGGATGCTAATGGCACATTGCACATTACTTTACATGAGGAGCCAAATGCAGCTGTGGTATCCCAGTATGTATGTAGCTCGCTTTTTGTACTGTTTTTGATGGCTTGTGCATTGCTCAATGGCTCACTGATTGTGCTGCGTATTTTGAATAATAAGAAGCGTTTGCGTAATATTACACAATATTATGATAAGTGCTTTGAGGCTAATAATCCTTCCTATCGTCGATAGTGTTATCCCGAAAATAGTGGGAGCCTCAACTTAGTTTGATTCAGACTGATTTTGAGGAGGCACTATGAATCAACCTTCTGTAGAACCTGTACGCCTCGATAAATGGCTGTGGGCTGCGCGATTTTATAAAACCCGTGCAATTGCTCGAGAGATGATTGAAGGCGGCAAAGTACATTACAATGGGCAGAGAACAAAACCTGGCAAAATTGTTGAACTGCGAGCATTAATTAAGCTTAGGCAAGGTAATGATGAGCGAACAGTTGAAATTATTGAAATTAGCAGTCAACGCCGAGGAGCTCCGGATGCACAGCGACTTTACTGTGAAACAACAGAAAGTATTGCTCAACGGGAAAAATTAACGCAAGCGCGGAAAATGAATGCGCTGACGATGCCACACCCAGATCGGCGCCCGGATAAAAAAGAACGGCGCACTCTGTTAAAGTTTAAACATACAAATTCTCATGAGCCGTCTTAATGATGGCCAGAGTAATAGAGAGATATTATGGCAAAGCAAGATTTACTCCATCGTTTTCTATTTGAACAACATTCTGTTCGTGGGGAAATGATCAGTGTCGATGACACTTTTGAACGTATTTTAGAAAATCATGACTATCCTGCCGCAGTAAAAGGCTTATTAGGTGAATTACTCGTTGCAACTAGCTTATTAACAGCAACATTAAAGTTTGATGGTGATATTACTGTTCAAATCCAAGGTGATGGGCCAGTTAAGCTAGCGGTTATCAACGGTAATAACTTACAGCAAATGCGTGGCGTTGCCCGTATTGATGGCCCTGTTGTTGCTGGTAGCACACTGAAGCAAATGGTTGGCAACGGGTTTATTGTGATCACCATTACACCGACCCAAGGTGAGCGTTATCAAGGTATTGTTGCGATTGAAGGCGACTCTATTGAGGAAAGTATTGATGCTTATTTCCGCCAATCTGAACAGCTACCGACTCGTTTATTTATTCGTGTAGGTGAGGTAGACGGTAAAGCGACTGCTGGTGGGATGTTGTTGCAAGTTTTACCCGCGGCTGACGAAACCAGCCATGATATTTTTGACCATCTTGTGCAACTCACTGCGACAATTAAAGGTCAAGAGCTCAGCACATTAGATGTGAAAGAGGTTTTACATCGTCTTTATCATGAAGAAGATGTCACCTTGTATGACCCTCAAACTGTGGAGTTTCGTTGTACATGTTCAAGGGAGCGTTGCGAAAGTACATTAGCAACTTTACCAAAGGAAGATGTTAAGGATATTTTGCAAAAAGATGGGAAAATTGATATGGAGTGTGAATTTTGTGGCTCACACTATGTATTTATTGAATCCGATATTCAAGGGTTAAATAATGAGCTAAATCAGCAACTTCACTGATACGATTTAGCAACCTAATTATGTGACAAGGGTGCAATTCTGCACCTTTTTTTTATAATTTTAAAGCATTATTACGTGCTCTAAGTCTCATTATGAATTAAAAAAAATTATACATTTTCAATTCTTTGATAGCAATCGCTGTTAATTAGTCGTAAAGAATTATGATCATCCGCAGATTAATTATGTTTACCAGGAGCAATATAATGAGCGCTAAAAGCATTACCCTGAAGGAACTTGAAAAGTACGGTATTCATGATGTGGCTGAAGTGGTTTATAACCCAAGTTACGAGCTATTATTCACGGAAGAAACTAAGCCCGGGCTTGAAGGTTATGAGCGCGGTACTGTGACCACCTTAGGTGCAGTTGCGGTTGATACAGGTATTTTTACCGGTCGTTCACCAAAAGATAAGTACATTGTTCGTGATGATGTGACTCGCGATACAGTGTGGTGGGCAGACCAAGGTAAAGGTAAAAACGACAATAAGCCAATGTCACAAGAAGTTTGGGCGGATCTCAAGCATATCGTGACAGAACAGCTGTCAGGTAAACGTTTGTTTATCATTGATGCATTCTGTGGCGCTAATGCCGACACTCGTCTAAAAGTCCGTTTCATCACTGAAGTTGCTTGGCAGGCACACTTCGTTAAAAACATGTTCATTCGCCCATCAGATGAAGAGTTAGTAGGTTTTGAGCCTGACTTCATTGTGATGAACGGTGCTAAATGTACTAACCCTAACTGGAAAGAGCAGGGGCTAAACTCTGAAAACTTTGTAGCGTTCAACCTGACTGAGCGTATGCAGTTGATCGGCGGCTCTTGGTACGGCGGCGAAATGAAAAAAGGGATGTTCTCAATGATGAACTACCTTCTGCCGTTGAAAGGTATTGCTTCTATGCACTGCTCTGCTAACGTCGGCGAAAAAGGCGATGTTGCTATTTTCTTCGGTTTATCAGGAACAGGTAAAACCACACTGTCGACTGATCCAAAACGTAAGTTAATCGGTGATGATGAGCACGGCTGGGATGATGACGGCGTATTCAACTTCGAAGGCGGTTGCTACGCGAAAACTATCAACCTGTCTAAAGAAGCAGAGCCAGATATCTATGGTGCTATCAAACGAGATGCACTGCTTGAAAACGTCATGGTGTTAGCAGATGGTACGGTTGATTTCAATGATGGTTCAAAAACAGAAAACACCCGTGTTTCTTACCCGATTTACCACATTGATAACATTGTAAAACCTGTTTCTAAAGCAGGCCATGCGACAAAAGTTATCTTCCTGACGGCGGATGCATTTGGGGTTTTACCACCAGTTTCTCGTTTGACGCCAGAACAAACTCAATACCATTTCCTTTCTGGTTTTACCGCCAAACTCGCGGGTACAGAGCGTGGTGTGACTGAGCCAACGCCTACTTTCTCAGCATGTTTTGGCGCTGCATTCTTATCGTTGCACCCAACACAATATGCAGAAGTATTAGTTAAACGTATGGAAGCAGCAGGTGCGAAAGCATATTTAGTGAATACAGGTTGGAACGGTACGGGTAAACGTATTTCAATTAAAGATACCCGTGCAATCATTGATGCTATTTTAAGCGGTGATATTGAAAAATCTGACATGATTAAATTGCCCGTCTTCGATTTAGAAGTCCCAACAGCATTACCTGGTGTGGATACTAATATCCTTGACCCTCGTAATACTTATGCAGACAAAGCACAGTGGGATGAAAAAGCCAAAGATTTAGCTGAGCGTTTCGTGAAGAATTTCGATAAATATACGGATACCCCAGCGGGTGAAGCATTAGTTAAAGCAGGTCCGAAACTGTAATCGTTGAATGTATATTTTCATGAAAAAGGCTCTACCTTAGGTAGAGCCTTTGTTGTTTTAGGCGTGTTATTCAGCGGCAGGTAAATCAAATAATAAGATTTCGCTGTCTTCATCTGCTTTAATCGTTAGGCTGTTTTCTTGCCAAATTGCTAAGCCGTCGCTAGTTGTGGCTTGTTGCCCATTGACTTCTACAGTCCCTTTTACCACTTGAATCCATACAACTCGTTTATCTGCAATGTTGTGAGTTTGTATTTGATCCGCGGGCAATGCCCAACGCCATAATTGCATATCTTGATAGACTTTTAATGAACCATCTTGCGCATTTGGTGAAAGCACAAGTTGTTTGCCATCTTTTGAATCAAAACGCTTTTGTTCATAACGTGGTTCAATGCCTGTTTTTTCAGGGATAATCCAAATTTGGTACAAATGCAGTTCTTTTTCATTGTCCGGGTTATATTCTGAGTGACGAATACCGGTGCCTGCACTCATAATTTGAAATTCACCTGCGGGAATTTGCTCCATATTGCCCATGCTGTCTTTATGTTCCACCGTGCCATTAAGCACATAGGTTAAAATTTCCATATCTTTGTGCGGGTGTGTCCCAAAACCTTGGCCTGCAGCAATAAAGTCTTCGTTAATCACCCTTAGTGCTGAGAACCCCATAAAATTTTCATCATAGTAACTAGAGAATGAGAAAGTGTGCCAACTATCGAGCCAACCATGATTAGCATGACCTCGTTCATTTGCTTTACGTAGATAGATCATAGTGTTATCTCCTTTACGGACTTCAACTTTGGTTGAACTCACTCTTAATGTATTGATGACAGTTTAACCTGTTTTCACTTAGAGAAAAGTAGCTACAATTAACCATAGAGTTCAAATAATTTGAATAAGTATGCCATTGTTGGATGAGATAAATCGTTAGATGAGGAAGATTCGATAGTGAACATATTACAGAACTGCTGTATCAGGTAAAAAAATAGCCAGCGCAAGGCTGGCTAAAGTAAACACTGGAAGCAATGTGAGCAATGTCGTACCCCCAACAAAAGGTGACTAAGTAACCGTATTGAGGAGGTGATGATAATGATAATAGTTATCACTATCGTTTGTAAAGCATTATTTTTGACCAAAATGATATATCTTATAATTAATAACGCAATTATATGATTTATATGAGATTAAAAATTTAACCATTATTTTTCAATGGATTAAGTATATTAGTATTAGTCGTAAAAAATAATTTTCTATTTAAAATATCTTGAATTAGCAAATACCTAATCGATATGCCCATTTGACGAGCCCCACGGAGCTGTGTGTACCTAGTTTTCTCATTAAGTTAAGACGGTGTGTTTCAACTGTTTTTATGGTGATTTTTAAATCTTCTGCAATATCGCGGTTACGGCGTTCTTCTGAGATTAGCTTTAATATTTGCCTTTCCCGAGTTGTTAGTCGTACTGGTTCTTTAGTTTGGGTTAACTCAAATATTTGAGCTTCACTTAAAGAAGGGTCAATAAAAACTCGATTCATAAAGACAACAGATTGCAAGGCTGATAATAAGGTTTGCTGAGAGCTATTCTTTAAAACATACCCCATAGCGCCCGCATTCAGTGCAGAACAGGCCCGATGCTCCACCCGATCTGCTGTCAGTACAATGATATTGAGGTCATGCCAACGTTGTTTTAGCCGACAAATGACGTCAATACCATCCATGCCAGGTAAGCCTAAGTCTAATATAACAAGATCGGGATTTAATTTCTGACAGGTTTCATAGACCTGTAAGCCATTACAGACAACACCGATAACTTCATACTCAGGAAGATATGAAAGAAAATGCTTAATACCAGCACTTAATAGTTCATGGTCTTCGACTAATAAAACTTTTTTCTTCATATTAAAAGTATAGATTCAATTATTATTGATTACATTTTTATCGATAAATAGCTATGGATGTCAAATAATATTTTTTATTTAAATTAATATATATAAATAAAATATTTAATTTATATTCTATTTTTATTTAATAAATATACTAGCCAATTATCATCATTAATCATCTCCCACGTTGCACCTTGGGATAAAAGTGATTGAGCTAACCGCTCTCTGAGTTCCGTAACTTCAGGGTTCGGGCTAGCTAACAGTAACCCACGAATGGAATTAAAATCAAAACAGCAAGATTCTAATTCGTGAATAAATTTAATAAATGAAATGGTTGCCATTCTTTTATTTTTTGAATGTGCTGTGGAGGAAAAATCACAAATTATTAGTTCTTTATCATTTAACCTATAAGTTAATTCAAAATGAGTGAACTCAACCTTCCAACCAATAAAAACACTGCTATTATTAAAGAAAGCTTTTTGAGGCTGCTTCCCTTTTCTATATAAATACTCGGTGACTGCATCTAATTGAGCCATATTTTGTATTCTTTCTTAATTTAGTATAGTCATTATTCTATTTGCAATATTTACATTCTTACAGAGGATGTAATTCTTTCTTGTAATGATATAATTTCGCGTGTTATATCTAACATACGTTTTGACGCTTCAGAGGCTTTATCGGCTGTATTTGAGAGCAATTTATGGTACTCAATCGCTGAGTTAGACTGAAAATCGCCTAATAATTGTTTTTTTTGTGCATCACGAGTTGTACTCGCCATACTTACTGATACCGACCCTTCTACCATTTTTCCAATCCCGTTAGTCCCTGCGGAAATAAACTCACCACCTAGACTTGCCCCCTTAGCCATGCCGAAGCCTGCACCACCGATACTGACGACGCCTGAAGTTGTTTTTGCAATAGCGTTGGATAAAGCTGCTTTATAATTAAGTTGTATTGAATCCTGTTTGGTCGATATTGCCGTGAGCTCTTTTTTGAATGCGGTGCTTTGTTGAGATGCAAAGAAGTCACGTTGCATATCGCGAATGTCACTATTCATTTTTTGTAGCATTGAAATGATGGCATCCATCATGGCATAAACATTCGTTGATGAGGATATCGAAGCGTTTTTTATATCAGATTGATTTGGACATATTTGTTCTATATCTATTGTATTTGAGTTGATGTTATTCATTTTTAATCCTTATTTAAGGTAATTAGTTATTTTCTAGAGAAATTTAAATAAGCGTTATCATTATTGCTAATTGCCGATGCAATTAACCCGTCATCTATGTTAATAAAACAGCTTGTGTCATTAATTAATGACTTAATTGTATTAGAGTCAATAGACTCTAATGAGTCTAGTATGGAATGACTGATGTTGGTAATTTGATTACCTAATTCAGTATAGTCATTTAATTGTTGGGCGAATACTTGTTGTATGGAACTCACCCCCTCATTTAAAACTTCACTTTTGCATGAAGTCGTTTTATTTATTTCTGGAATAGTCACTGTTGGATGGTTTTTATTTTCTGGGGAGTAATGATAATTCACTCCTGAGGTTGATATTTGTTTTAGTGCATCAGTAAATACTTGTTTACTGGAATTTATTGTACTCTGGTTAATTAACTCGGCACTCATATGGCCTAATGCATAATTTACCATATATACAGTACATAAAAGAGGTAGCACTTGCTCTCCTCTTTTGCGCATACTTTCACCAACTTTTCCTATTAATTCAATTAATAATGAAGTGATATCTGTAAACCTTGTTTTATTACAATGTGAATTTATTGGTTTAATGGCATCGTTCCAATCTGCATTTTCGGGTATACAGTTGGAAAAACTACCGGGAGCTGCCTCTTCTAATTGAGATAATAATATTTGCTGTTGGGGAAGGTTGTTTCTGACAGTATTTAATGCAATAGCGACTTCACTCAGTGCCACCTCGATAAGTTCTGAACTTAATGGTTTTTCGCTTAAGTTTCTAAGTAAAGGTGCTAATAAGCTCCCGTTAGAAACGAATATTGCGTTTGATTGATTTTCCTCTCTTTTCGTTGAAAAATAATCAATAAATTCACTATTCGGGTGCTCATGAGTTATTGAAGTGGTATGCATAGCATTAAACCATTGAAGAAGCGATATGTGCTTGGGTTGATGCTATCGTACTTAGTAATTTAGTACCATCTTGAACTACAGCGGCTTTGTCTTCTTGCAATGAGCGTACTTTTTTTACGGTTTCTTCTTTTTCTCTTTCAAAGAATTCAAACATATTTTGCAGCCAAGTTTGATCTAGCATTAATTGGTCAATTTGTTTTTGTAATTTTGCCTTTTGGATTTCTAAAGACCCTATCGTTACTTGCTGTGTGCCTGATATCACACCTCGGGATGTTTGCAAAAACATATCAACGCGAGATACTGATGCTTTACTGACGGCTTTTAAAACATCTTTTTGTATTTGTCTGGTAGTATTGCTAATCAATTGCTCTGTGGTTAGTTCTATTCCATCTTTAGCCACTTTTTTAGCTGCTTTCTTTGCCGCTTTTTCAACGGATTTAGTGACAAGTTCTTCTATTGCTTTTTGTGAAAATGAATCAATCATTTTATTAAATATTGTTTTTCCTGCTTTTTCAGCAGCTTGCTTCCCTAGTTGATTGATAATTTGATTACCAATTTGCGTACTGACTTCTTGGCCAACTGATTTAGCTATCCCTTTAATGGCTGTTTGACTGCCTTCTTTTATTGCCACATTTAGTGCTTCTCCTGCTCCTTCTTTTAAGACTTGAGTTGCCACTTTTGGAACAATTTTAGTCGCGATTGCATTACGCACTGCACTGGTAATATCAATAGCCGCCCCCATAAGTTCAAATGACATCTGTGTAATAGCAAACTTGTTGGCCGCAGCATGATATTTTTCAGCGTTATTGGGGTCTATCAGCGCCATGGTATTGGCTACCGCTTTGCCAATACCTGCAAGCCCAGCCATGAAGTCCATGCTTCCACTTGCAGCCATCATGGCATTACCTGATAAGAAGCCACCAACCATTTTGGTCACACCGACGACAACTTCTACTGCGGCAATAACCCAGTCAAAAATAACACCAAAAACACCGGCTTTTCTGGCTTTATCTTGTTGTTCAACGGCTTTTTCCATTTGCTCGCGAATATTTTTGACTTCTTCCATTCGTAGCATGTCTTGTTTTTTGGTCAGAATTTCAAGCATTTCCCCTTTAGTTGAGGCAATGTCCCCTAAAACCTGACCAACGAGTAATAATGATGCGGCAAACATTGAGTTCATTGGTAACCCTTCAATTTTGGCTAAAGACATATTTAGCATAGGGTTAGATGTATTATTTCTTTCATTATCAGGAGAGAGCTGCTGTAATGTTTGGAATACCTCTTCTAGATCAGAAGCAGCTTGTGTTTGAGAAACCTCTTCTTTACTGGCTCGTGGAGTTGCCAGTTTTATCATTGGTGTATTTTGCGCTGTAGCAACATTATTTAACTCACCAAATTGCAAAGGGGTTGTCTGATGAGTACTTTTAGGTAAAGTGGTCGATATATCATGTAACCTATTTTCTGTAGATATATCTGTTCGATAAAGAGAACGCTCAAGAAGCATTGTCATTGTGATATCTCCGATATTGGATTTAGCATTTTTTGAGCACTTTGTTTGATTTCTTGATACTCTTTTAAGTCATTACACCAGCGAATGGCAGCATGAAATGCTTTATTTGCGTATTCAGTATTACCCAGCAAGTGATAACTGAGGCCTGTAAAAAAGGCGGGGCGAGGGTCATCTATTTTAATCGTCCCTGCACGTACGAAGTTATTTATGGCATTTTCATGTTCACCTAAACGTTGATGGCATAACCCTAGAGCAAGTAAATTTTCGGGGTTCCATTGTTCTAAACAAGTTAATAGATAATAAATATTGCGTGCAGCGGAAAAATCATTGGCATTAAACAATTGGTTGGCATATGCATAGAGTCGTTCTAATTGCTGGCTATCTAAGCCAGCAATTAGTTTTAAAGAACCACCACGCGCTAAAAAATGCTGCAAATTGTCGCTATTTTCATTTTGTGACAGAGTGCTAACTGTTTTTGGCATATAAATCTCATGATGATAAAAGTATCAAAACGTTAATTAGACGAAAGTACGATATTGTTTTTTAACTACACTTTTGTTTTTTTCTGGTGAAAAAAGGTCTCTGTTTTGACCCGTATTTTCAACAGAAAGTTGTTTAAATTGTTTGCTTAATTGATTAAAAATCAGTTTTACTTCTTCTGATTTTTTAATGATTTTTTCTGCTCCAATATCACTTTGCATTACATCATTAAATTTCGCTAACTTACGTAAAGCAATTGGGTCCTTATCTGCTTTTTTATGTAACTCGCTAATTTCATTCTGTAGTACTTTGAATTCATTAATTTGCTTTTTAACATTTATTCTGCAACGTTGCAGTTCGTTAAGCATGCTTTGAAATTGATCTAATTGTTGCATCTTTAATCCTACGATATTTGGTTTTATAGATAGCTATCAATTTATTTTTAGGCTGTTAACGAATAGATTGAGCGATTGATTTAGTTGATTCAGCATTCATGCTTTGGATACTGTTTGCCATTGTGACTGCGGTATTAAAGTTTTGCATGAGTTGCTGTAGTTTAAGTTGGCTTTGTTGAACAAAATCAGAAGCACGACCGGAAGCTGATTCTAAAGCTGATTTAACGGCAGTGAGGTCACCTTTATCTAATTTGCCATTTTTTCCTTGCATAAAGTCATCAATATTTTGGTTGCCATCAATCATGATATTGTTAACGCGCATATAATGAATGACATCAGGTGGAAGCTCTCCAGTAGAGTCTGGTTTATCTAAATCAGCAATAATACGGTCAACTCGATTCGCCATATCTTGTGCATCACGAGAAACTTCTGTTTTCTTTGACATGGCTTCAAATTTAGAATTTGCTAATTCAGTAAATAACAACATAATGTTTTCCATTGTGACCATGGCTGTTCCCATAAGAGAATGATTTGTCATGGCACTTCGATAATTATTATTTTGAATACTGTTATTGTTATTATTTTGAATGCCATTATCACCATTATTTACTATCACATCACCTGTTGAGGGAGTGGTTGGTGTATAATAGCTATTTTGACCTTCATAATACCCGTTTTGATCGAAATCTATATAAACCATGTTATTACCCTTTTTGTTAAAGTTAAAATATAAAAATTTCTTAATTTAGAAGTTAGATAATAAATATTTTAATTTTGAATTTTTTCAAATTTACATGGAAACTATCATTTTTGATTTTACAATTATGATGTTATATGTAATTTATATGCTTAATTATTGTTTTAATGAGGAACAATGATGTCAGGTTAATACCTTATATTTTCTCATGCGTTTTTACTAGAAAATAAACGAATGTCTTTTTATTAATAAGGGTAATGTATGTCTGCGATAAAGTTTATTATCAGCAAAAACTCAGGTCAGTTATCTTTGAATGGAAAAACCTATACATTCCCAGAAAATTGTTTAGTCATTACCAATGATGAGGCAATTATAGTAGAGTCGATATTAAAGAATCAGCTATTATCTGTAGACTTTGATTCGAGCAGTTTACATAAGGTTTACCCTGAAATAATTAACCTATTGCTTCCTCAAGAAAAAATAACTTATTCAATTGAACCCATTAGAATTATTCGAGCAGAAAGGAATGTATTGGATGTTTTTACCTATCTATTGCAGCTTTCAGAGGATAATTTTTTACACTTTGCTTATACTTATTGTTTAGGGTTAGATAACGTATATTTTTCCTCTCTACTTTATAAATATATTTCAGGTAATAAAGACTTTTGTAGTTTTATTGAAAACCATTTTATGCGTCAGTGGTCCGTTGTTCGCTTAGCTCAGGAATTTGATTTACCTGTGCGTAAGTTTAATGAGTTATTTTTATGTACATATGGTCAAACAGCTAAACGCTGGTTGTTGGAGCGACGGATAAAACATGCAAAGAAACTGTTAAGTACAACATCCATGAGAGTCATTGATATTGCCATAGAATGCGGGTTTTCAAGTCATGCCCATTTTACGGATAGATTCCGTCGTTACATAAATTGTAGTCCAAAGCAATTTCGCAATCGTTCGCTTCAAATAAACAGCTATAACACGAGGGAGTAACTATGGACATAGAAGCGATTACTAACCAACTTTCGCAACTCGTTGATAAAGCGGGTAATGAAGTGCAATCAAAGGTGACCGCAGCTGACCTTAATGACCCAGCAAGGATGTTACAGGCACAATTTGCGATACAACAATATTCTGTTTTTGTGAGTTATGAAAGTGCGATTATGCGGGCAGTGAAAGATATGTTGTCAGGGATAATTCAGAAGATATGAATTTATTAGATTTCAGTATGAGGCAACTTATTATTGAAAGTGGATTAGCGGCTGTAAATAATGGGCTTTATATTCAAGCTGAAGCTATTCGTCATGTATTACCATATCTGACGGAAAATGAAAGTGCCTGTAATATTATTGATGCAACCATACTTATTGGAATGAATAATTTATATCTTGCCGAAGAAAAATTACAGAGTGATAAGTCTCCAGAAGCAGAGCTACTAAAGCAATTTATTGAATATATAACAATAAGCAATAATTGATTGTTATACTCATAATATATTAAAAATAGGATATTAATACGATGGATATTACATCTGTATCTACTGCCGGTGTACAAACATTAACAGAAAAACTCCCCTTCATTGAACGAGCTGAGGATGTCGATTTATTTACAAATATGCTTTTTGAACAACCCACACTTAACCCAGAAGAGATGATAATCGCTTCATTACAAGATAAATCATTGTCAATTTCAAATACAATTAATAATGCACGAGCAACTGTCGATGTTCTGAATAACCCGGCAACTATGTTAACGGCACAATCTTTTCTTAAAAATGCTATGGTGGAAGTGGATTTAATTGCAAAAGTGACAGGGCAGCTATCTCAAGGAATTAATAAACTGGTAAGTATGCAATAATGAAGTTTTTTATTCGTTTTAGTTCTATCGTGTTAATTTTATTTTTTTTAACGGGTTGTAAAGTTGAGCTTTATAGTGACTTATCTGAAGAAGAAGCAAATCAGATGATTGCTTTATTGATGCTGAGAAATATTGATGCAGAAAAAAGCATTATTAAGGGAAGCGGCGTTACTATTAATGTAGAAAAAGATGATTTTGCCAATGCAGTTGAAGTATTACGCCAGCAAGGTCTACCTAATAAACGAACAGAAAATATTGCTGATTTATTTCCTCCGGGGCAGTTAGTCACTTCTCCAGCACAAGAACAGGCAAAAATAACTTATTTAAAAGAACAAAATATAGAAAAAATGCTACTGAGTATGGATGGGGTTATTATTGCTCAAGTTGCTATATCGGAAAGTACCAATGTAAATCGTCGTGAAATACCGCCGCCTACCGCTTCAATATTTATTAAGCATGCGCCGGGTATCAATATGCAAAGTAGAGAGCCAGAAATTCGTAGAATGGTCCAAAAATCTATCTCAAATTTAACAGTAGAAAATATCAGTATCGTTATGCAAATGGCTGATTATCGACATAAACAGGCGAAGTTTCTGGATAAGACCAAAAATGGCTGGGAATGGCGAAAGTACCTTCCCTGGATAGTTGTGGCAGCCATAATGACCAGTGCTATTGTATTATTAATTGTATTAAGAAATAGACCTAATATATGAATAATATTATTGAGGTTGAACAACAACGATTACATGAGTTGGTATGGCGTCCAGGTAAATGGATGCATGCATCTTGGTGGAGAGCATTCGAGTTATCTCAATGGCAACAGGTGTATCAGCAATCTCCATCTTGCCAAGGCGCAATAGATAACATGATTCTTCGCCGCAAAGACTTATCTTTTTCTCCTATATTAAAGCAGCTTGAACCACGTCAGTATCAAATTTTGGCATTAGAAACACGTTTAATGAAGTTGTTTCTTGCGATGGGGATTCTGGTATTAGCTTGCCCTGATTATCTGGTACTTCGTCGATATCGTTGCCGTTTGACGGATATTTTCGGTGAGCAGGGTTGTGAGCAGCTATTGGCAATAGGGACCTTCTATCATTCTCCTTCTCAGGTTATTTATTCTGAAGAGGATTTCATCGAGAAAGCCCAAGGGATAGGACTAAGTTGGTGGTATGCAGAGAAAACCGATTGTGTGGTCTATCACGCGTTGAAAACAACCTTTCCAAATTACCCGCCCCAAGAAGCCCCCCGTCTTGGTAGTATTTTTCCTTGGCTATTACGTATTGGGCGTTTTTTATGAAGGTGATTTCAGTTCCTGTAATTTCATTGCCTGACTTACCTGTATTTGGGCCTATTATTCCGACAGAGGAGTTAATAAACTGTTTTTCTGCAAACAATATTATAGAAATAGCCCAACAAAAAGCTCAAATTATCTATCAAGAGTCTCAAAAATATCTAGATGAAACAAAACAGGAATGTCAGAGCTTACGAGAACTAGCTTATCAAGAAGGCATGGCTTTATTGGAAGAGGAAGCTCCATTGATTAGGCAGAAGATTGCTACTGAGTCTATTGAGTGGTTAGTGTCAGAACATCAACTAGAACAAAACATTTTAATGTGCTTGGAACCACGTTTAAGGGAAGTGCTAGTTAGCGTGCTTGATATGTTTTTTATTGAAAATGATAGTACTGGGTTATTGTTCAATCAGCTTCGCGCTAAACTAGAGGAAATAAAGAATGAAAAGTCAGCAACGCTTTATATTCATCCTAGTCAGTACAATAAATTAATAAAGCTTTTTTCTGGTTACCCGTGGCTACATATTCAAGTTGATGAGACGAAAGACAAAGATGAGGCATTGCTTTCATCATCTTTATTTAATCTCCATATTAATCTGAAAGAACAATTAGAATCAATTTGTGCACATTTGTTATTAGCTGAAGAGGAAACATGTAATGTCTGTTAAAGTAGAATCTATAGACCCGCGACTCTCTTTAGTGAAAAACCAGCAATTGGCCCAACAAAATATTGAGTTGACGCGCCAAAATGAACAAAGAAAATTAGTGACGCAAGTCATCCCTGCACAATCAGCTCTTGAAATAGCGCAAAATCAATTGAATACAGAAGTTCCTGAACTTGATAGTTATCTCTCTGATGGTTATTTGATACAAGAAACCCAAGGAAATATTGGGTTAGCCATTGGCAACTTTGTGCGAATGAGAGGTGGTCATAACCCTAGAGTATCTGAACGTCCAACCCGCAGCATGTTGCAGCGTCTAGCCAAAAACTTAGAGGATTCAGACCCTACAAGTGTGGGAGAGTTGCGCCATCGAATTGGCGGAGTAACTAAGGTTGAAGAGATTGACGACCTTCTGAATAGTTTTCAACGGCATCATTTAGATACTGCCGAATGTATTTTGCTACTTGCTAGTATGTTAAATGAAAAAGAAAATGATCAATCCTCTAGCCATGTACTGAAACAAACACTAGAAAAAGTGATGGCAGGAGATAATGAGTGGGTTTTAAAACTATTTACGCATTTAGAGTGCGGTGCTGTTACCCCACAAGCATTAGGTGAATTACGTTTTTTATATCAGCAAGCAACAAGTAACCAACCTGAATTGCTTTATTGGTTTAAACAATTTAGTCAATTTGAAGGTAGTCAACAACAGCTAAGAACACTTATTCGTACTTTATCTTTTGAGCTCTCAGCAGGTTATAAGGCAACGGATATTCGCCTAGCGGCAGTGATTACTGATTTAAAATGGTTATTGCAGTTTTTAACTATCGAAGTACAAAGCAAACATTTAGCAAACTCCCTAGATTTACCAAATATAACAGATAAGCATGTGACCTGCTTATTATTGGAAATAGTACAACAATCTTGGTTATATTCTGATTGGCTAGAAAGTAAAATTAGTTTACAGACATCAGAAAAACAGTATAAATATGCTAGAGGATTAATGGAGTTAATCAAATTATTACCGGATGACTGCTTTTCGGATTACGACCAACGAGAAATGGTTATTAGTGTATTTATTGAATACTTACAACAATTAAATGAATTAGAATAGTGACTTTTTTCGTTTTTATCAGGTAAATACCTGATTATATCTATCTAAGTTTTATTAGAATATGTTAATCATAATGAAAAATACCTTTATTTTAAATTTCTTTTTAAGAATGTAGATGGAATTACAAACAAAACGGTGGTTAGAAAGGTTTTTGCAGCTGGTTGAATTACCTAGTGATGGTATTTCTGCAAAAATGGAGTTTTTACATCCATGTTATCGTTTTTATATTGAATATATCAACAATAATATCATTCTTACCGTAGGTAAAAAGGTAGAGCTTGTTTATCAAGAAAATATATTAGAGAAATTATTAACACAATGCATCCCTGCGAGGACTAAGGGGACATTATTACGTCCTTGGGTAGGGGGAGGTTATCAAATGCTAAGTTGTAAATTAAATACAACGAGCTCTATTTCTCATTGGGTTTATTGTTTTAAAACAATGCAACGCTTACTTGATGAGGCTATCGGATTAAAATAATGGAATTTATTAGGCAATTTTTAATCGTTATTTCTCGCCGACAAGATATTTTTCTCGTTATTTTGTTGTTAGTCGCTATATTTATGATGATTATCCCGTTACCAACAGGGCTAATTGATTTCCTTATTGCACTGAACCTAATGATATCCATTCTCTTAATGATGATGGCCATTTATATTAAAAGCCCATTAGAATTCTCGACTTTTCCTGCGGTGTTATTAATTACCACTTTGTATCGCTTATCTTTAACAATTAGCACGACTAGGCTGATCCTCTTACAAGCAGACGCCGGCGATATTATTGATACATTTGGTAAATTTGCTGTTGGTGGTAATTTAGGCGTAGGGCTTATTGTTTTTATGATCATTACTATCGTGCAGTTTATCGTGATAACTAAAGGCTCTGAGCGTGTTGCCGAAGTTAGTGCTCGTTTTTCATTGGATGCAATGCCAGGTAAACAAATGAGTATTGATGGTGATTTACGTGCAGGTACTATTGATGCCGATGAGGCACGGAGGTTACGCGGTTTAGTCCAAAAAGAAAGTCAGCTTTTTGGTGCTATGGATGGTGCTATGAAATTTGTTAAAGGCGATGCTATTGCGGGTATTATCATTATATTGGTGAATATATTAGGAGGAACAGCTGTTGGTGTGATGGTGCATGATATGAGTGCTAGTACTGCATTTTCTACTTATGCGATTCTTTCTATTGGTGACGGTTTGATCAGCCAAATACCTGCTTTATTAATATCGATTACTGCTGGGATTATTGTGACCCGTATATCTGGAGAAGAAAAAAATAACCTTGCGGGTGATTTGGTTATGCAAATAAGTAAGCAATCGCAAGCAGTCGTATTAACTTGTGCTATTTTACTGGTATTTGGTTTTTTACCTGGTTTCCCAACGGTTTATTTCTTTATTCTATCAGCTATTGTCTTTGCAATTTCATTTTTTACTAAAAAAAGAACGGCGACAGAACAGGATGAATATATCAATTCAGATTTAAGTGGTAGTTCAGCTAACCAAACTATCAGCCCCGGTTCAACCCCATTAATTATCCGGATGGCTAAAGATTGTTGCAATAAGAATATATTGGCTTCTCAAATTGATATCTTCCGTTTCCAAAAGTTTGAGCAAATTGGTATCCCTTTACCGGAGATTAATTTACAAGTAGATAATAATTTACCCTCTGGTTCTTTAAAGATTTTATTATATCAGGAGGTTGTCCTCGATATCATTTTACCTAAAGGCCTGATGTTAGCCGATATTAGTTCACCAGATATTACCCAAGCTAAACAGAGAGATAAACTATCGTTCGGTGGTAATCAATCATTACAGTGGGTTTCACCTGATAATAAAGACGTATTATCAGCCATGAATATTACGCTTTATCAAGATGAAGCGACAATTATTCATTGTTTATCAATTGTAGTCGACCGCAATGCAAAAGAATTTATAGGCGTGCAGGAAACACGTTTTCTGATGGATGCAATGGAAGGGAAATATGCTGATTTAGTTAAGGAAATACAGAGGCAATTACCTATTGGGCGTATTGCAGATATACTTCAGCGTTTAGTTTTAGAAAATATATCTATTCGTGATCTACGCACAATCTTTGAGTCATTGATTGAGTGGAGCCCTCGAGAAAAAGACCCTGTCATGATAACTGAGTATGTGCGAATTGGCTTACGTAGGCATATTATCGCTAGACATAGTATAGGGCAGCCGTGGATCAGTGGTTGGGTTATTGGTGATAATATTGAGAATCATATTCGTGAAGCTATTCGGCAAACTGCTTCAGGTTCTTATTCTTCATTAGAGCCTAACTTTAGTGAAAGGCTAATAGAAAAGATTAAAGAGGTGACTCAGAATAATTATCAAACTCAAAATGTGCTAATAACGACAATTGATGTGAGGCGTTTCCTCCGTAAAGTTATTGAACGGGAGTTTTATGGGTTAAAGGTACTCTCATTCCAAGAGCTTGGTGAAGATGCTGAACTACGTATTATTGGTAATATTGATCTTATTGGGGAACATGAGTAATGCGTCAGCCCGATTATAATATTATTTATAATACATTGTTTGAACGTTTAAAGTTCCCTGTAAATAGCGAAAGCTTAAGTGTTCGACTAACGGGGAAAATCGTTAAAATTGGCCCAACATTGTTACGTGCATCATTACCAGGTGTCAGCCTTGCTGAGTTTTGCCACTTAAAACCTAGCGGTATTGATGCTGAGGTCGTTTCTATTGATGGTGATTATGCATTGTTATCCCCTTTTTCTGAGCCTCTGGGAGTTACCGTTGGGTCGGATGTTATTCCTACAGGGCATTGTTACCAAATTTGTGTTGGTGACTTTTTGCTTGGCCGTGTACTTGATGGTTTAGGTCGACCGCTTGATCACTCCAATCTACCTCAATATGGAGAGTATCGAACTCTGAACGCTGATGTACCCAATCCTCTCCTTCGGCAAATTATTGACACGCACTTGCCATTAGGTGTGCGTGCGATTGACGGGTTATTGACTTGTGGGATAGGGCAGCGAATAGGTATTTTTGCGGCGGCAGGGTGTGGCAAAAGTACCTTGTTAGGCATGATTAGTGAAGGGTGTGAGTCTGACATTATTGTATTGGCTTTGATTGGTGAAAGGGGACGAGAAGTTCGTGAGTTTTTAGAGCACACTTTAACCCCGCAAGCATTGAAGCGTTGTGTGATAGTTATTGCGACCTCTGATAGATCTGCGCTAGAGCGTTTGAAAGCTGCATATACGGCAACAACAATCGCTGAATATTTTCGCGACCAAGGGAAAAATGTGTTGTTAATGATGGATTCCTTAACACGTTTTGCCCGCGCATCAAGGGAAATAGGGCTTGCTGCGGGGGAGTGTGCTACATCGGGTGGATATCCCCCCAGTTTTTATGCTCAATTACCCCGTCTATTAGAGCGAGCTGGGCGAGCTGAATCAGGAAGTATTACCGCTATTTATACTGTCCTTGTTGAGGGCGATAACATGAATGAGCCCGTTTCAGATGAGGTTCGTTCAATTCTAGATGGACATATAGTTCTTTCGCGAAAACTAGCGCAGGAAAATCATTACCCTGCGATTGACATCAATGCGAGTATTAGCCGAGTTATGGGGCAGGTTACCAGTGAGCAGCACCGTAAAAATGCAGGAAAATTGAGAAAATTACAAGCTGCTTGGAAAGACATTGAACTGTTAGTCCGTGTTGGTGAGTATCAAACAGGGCAAGACCCTGAATCCGATGAAGCATTAATGAAAAGGCCAATAATCAGGGAGTTTCTTTGCCAACCAACCGATGAGCGGGTTAAGTTCCAAGATACACTGGATATGTTATGCAAAATTATCAAACAACCTTAACGGCTTTATTTGCTTTAAAAAAGCGCCGTGAAACGCGACTTCGTTCTATTTTAACGCAATTAAATCAACAGATAAGTGAGCAAATTCAGGTTAATGAAAGTTTGATGAAACTCAGGGAGGAACTCTGTGAGCAATGGAAACATTATGGTTCACATGAACAATTACTGACACCCAGTGCTATTAGAGAGTATCGCACTACGTTGACAAATTATTACCTGCAAGATCAGGCAATTCTACAAAAAAGTAGTATGACTAAAAGAATATACAGTGAATTACAGATAGAAAAAGAACAACAATTAAGTTTATTACAAGAAAATATAATCGAGCAAGAAAAACTAAAACTCCTAATGGAATAAACTATGTGTACTAAAGTAATGTCATCACGCCGCAATGTTATTATATTAAATAATGGTATGGACGATACGGCATCTCACCAAGATGCTCAACATCAGTTTGAAGAATTATTGACTATTCCAATAAAAGGAGGGGGCAATAATAATGATATAACACAAGAACGAAAGTGTTTAAGTTATATTGATGTGTCAAATAGCGCTGAATTATGTGAGCAGTTACTGAAAAAATTATCGTTGAATTGTTCTAACAATCAAAATAATCAATTAAAGTGGTGTTTAACAAATGGTCCATTAGCAGGGATGATTATTGAGGCTGATTATAATGAGGTAGGTATATCTATTTGTCTTTATTTGAATACTTCTTTATATAATCAAGAGTTGAATAAAATTATTGAGCAAATAAAAAGGGGGCTTTCGATAAAATTTAATTGCTCGATTTTTTTAAAGGTTAATCATGCCGATACCTGAAATTAATAATAGAACAGCAAAACTTATTCGTGCAGTAGGTACAGGTTGTCAATTAATCGGCGATGAAGGAACTCTATCTTTAACATTTGAGCATCGGAATTTGGCAATCGGTTTGTTACTGACAACTTGTATAAATGGTAATTCTATTGATTTTTGGGTAGATGAAAATGAATGGTGTCAATGGGTTAGTCCAGTACTTGCTATTCCATCATTTTCTATGGTTTCTGATGAGTTTAAGGACGTACTCGCGATATGGACAATAGATACTCTCAAGGCATGCATTGATATTGATGATTTTCAGTGGCCAACAGTTAAACAGATAAGCACGGGCTCTTTACCGCAAGGCGTGGGGTGGCAGTTGTGTGCGAAACATCATAATAGAATACTTAATTTTCACGTTATTGAAGCCCCTGATAGCTGGTTAGAGGTACTCATAGAGAACGGTTCGATAACTGATGAACAAGAAATAAGCTCGCCAATTATGATTGGGGCAAAGTTAGTGGCGGGTTGGTGTTTATTAAATAGTCAGCAAATATATTCTATACAAGAAGGTAATGCGCTGGTGCTTCAACAGCAAGCAGAGATTACCCGTGGAGAGTTTTTTCTTTTTACTCATCGTCCACTTGCCATTGTTTGTCAAGATGGCGAGTCAGGCATATTTAGCGTGGAGACATTAATGGATACTTTTGATGACTGGATTGATATACCTACAGATAGCTTAGCCAATACAGATAATCAAATTTCAAATACATTGATTCCTGTTTCAGTGGAAGTTGCTAATTTGAATATTTCAATTAATGAGCTAAGCCAGATCCGGCCGGGGTACTTATTTGAAAGTGAAAAACAATATAATACACCTGTTTCATTAAAAGTTGGTCATCGTATTTTTGCTTTTGGTACACTATTACGCATAGGGGAACGATTAGCGGTTAGAATAGATACATTATGCTAATTGATTTTATAGTGGCAGGTTAAGCTTGACTGCTTGTTGAGGCAATAGGCTAACAAGCAGTCAATAAATTAAATTTCATCATCAGGTGATAAATGATGATTGTCTGTGGGCGGTGATGATAAAAATAATGAAATTAATTTATTTGCTATATTAGTGTTATTTTCTGATATTGGTTCAATATCAAGTAATTCATCTGCTTCGTCATCTTCATTAAATTTATATATATCATTTCTCTCCTCTGAAACCTTATTTAGATTTATATTGTCGATATTTTTTTCTTTATTAATCAATGTGTTGTTTATTTTATTTTCAAGGCTATTATTATATTCATCTAAATTTGACTCCATAATTTTCAATTCGGAGTTGGAAGAGATTTCGTCAAAAAACTCACTCCAGGTTAAAGTGTTTTCCGTATTTTTATTGTTTAAATTCAATGTGTTATCATCAATTAATGGACGCTCATTATTAGGCTCTTTTTTTACGGTAGTACAAGCGATTAGCGCCATACACGGTATTATTAAAAGAATGAGTTTAATCTTCATTTTTGGGGTTTTCTTTTTCATAGCTTAAATTCATAACCATACGCAAAATATTAGCGACAGGTTCAAATAAGCTTGGGTGAATATAATGACCTACTGAGGTTTTCTTCGCTAATGCACGGGCTAAATCAATACTCTCTACAATAGGTACTCCTGATTTCTCTGCAAACCTAATAATATTTAAGGCTCGGCTATTAAAGCCGACTTCAATGACTTTCGGTAATGGTGTTTCATTAATTTTATAATACAGACATACTGCAACATGTGTTGGGTTCTTAATCACGACCGTTGATTTAGCGACATTTTTAGATAAGCTCCCACTTTGAATTTCTCGGTGTATTGCTTTTCGTTTGCTTTTTAATTCAGGGTTACCTTCACTATTTTTATATTCTTTTTTAATTTCATCAATAGACATCATCAATTTCTTGGTGTTGTTATATCTCTGAAATGCGAAGTCAGCAATACCAAATATAATATAGAATCCAATTAGAGTTAAAATCATCCAGTAAAGTAAATGAATACATAAAATAACGCCATTAATAACAGGGTTCAAAGGTAAAAACTGTATTGAATTAGTGTTTTGAGCTAGTAACAAGTAAAAAATAAGTGCTAGTGTTACTGTTTTAAATATAGATTTAACAAATTCAAATAGATTCTGCATTGAGAACATCTGTTTTGAATTAGATAATATATTGAGTTTTTTAAATGATGGTGTTAACGCTTCTGTTGCCAATAATGGCCCAACTTGAGCCATTATGGTAAAAACAGACGTCAATATGATAACGCCGGCTAAACCACCAGTAAAACGGATCACGATAGAAGAGAAAGTATTTAGCCACTGGCCAATCGCTAAATGACTATCATTGTTAATAAAATTAATATTAGTATTAATCATCAATTTTAAGGCATTCCAAAGTTCAGGGCCTTCAAAACTAAAATAAGTCAGTAAAATGACTAGCTGCATACCGCTGGTTATTTCATTACTTTTCGCTACTTGGCCTTTTTTTCGCGCATCTTTGATTTTCTTCGATGTGGGCTTTTCTGTTTTCTCACTCATTGAAAAAGTCCCATAAATTTAGGCTGATATTCAAATAGTCTAGGCTATAGGCCAATAAATGTTGGAACGCAAAACTGAAGCAGATAATCAGCATTAATAAGGAGAATGCACTTTTGATTGGCATCGCTAAGAAGAAAACATTAAGTTGTTGCGCTGAGCGGTTAATTAACCCTAAAGCCATATCAACTAAGACGATGACGACTATGGCTGGCATTGCAAAGCGAATACCTAGTTCATACATGAGTTGCCATAAACTGGAGATAAAAGAAAAAGCATCAATATGATAATTTAATGTACTGGCTGGTGGGATAGAAATATAGGAATTATAGATAGCCGCTATTAGTTGGTTAAAACCTCCACTAATAAGAAAAATAACATTAAATACTTGGCTAAATAACACTCCAAATAGCGAGGATTGTTGCCCTAATAATGGGTTAATGATACTTGCCATTGAAGAACCGCGCATGGTATCTATTATTGTTCCTGCTGCATCCATTGCCCAAAAGGGAATTGCAGCACAAAAACCGAGTATTAACCCAATGCTCACCTCACTAATAATTAACCATAAGTATCCACTAATATTAAGGTTAGATTGGGTCCAATTGGGGTACATATAAGCAATAGGTAATATAATCACTAAAAGTAGTGAGTTCCTAACTAAAGTACCGCCTAGGTTAGAGCTATTCAGCAAAGGAACAAGAAGAAAAACACCTAAGCAGCGTAACATGCTTAGTCCAAGGATGGGTAGGTATTCAATCCAGATGGTCAAGAGCTTACTCCCTCATATGAAGTATCATGTCAAAAACTTGATCTGCATAAGTAAGAATTACGTCACCCATCCAGCGATAGCTGATTGCAAGTGTAATAGAAACAGCAATTAACTTGACAAGAAATTGAATTGTCTGTTCTTGTATTTGGGTTAATGCTTGTAACAAACTAATTAAAATTCCCACACATGATGCGACGACGACGACAGGTAAAGATAAAAGTAAAACAAGCCACATCATTTGTTTTGCTAATTGGATTACCATAGTTTCACTCATTATTTATGGCCTTAGTGTTACGAAAATGAAAGAATCAGTTGCCTAAGTAATTTTTCCCAGCCCCCCATCAATACAAAAATTAATAGTTTTAAGGGCATAGATATTGTCATCGGCGAAACCATCATCATTCCCATTGCGAGTAATACATTGGAAACAATTAAGTCGATTGCAATGAACGGTAGGAATAACAATAAACCTATTTTAAAGGCTTCAATAAGTTGGCTAACGGTAAAAGCGGGGAGTAGGATAAGTAAAGATTCATCTGGAATTTTATCATGATACTTTTCAGGCCAAATTTGATGACCGATATTGGCAAAAAAAAATTGTTGTTCAGGGTCTGTATTTTTTTTAAGAAACTCTCTATAAGGTAATAATATATTTCTTTCAACTTTCTGAATAAATAGCGGTGATTCTATTTCTATAGGCTCATTAATTAAATTACTTTGGATAGCAAGAATAATAGGGGCCATTGTAAATAAGGTTAAGACGAGTGCTAAGCCATAGATTGCGATATTTGGTGGTGTTTGCTGGATACCTAATGCATTACGCAGTAAAGAAAATACAATCGCTATTTTTAGGAATGACGAACCTAATACGAGAGCTAAAGGAAAAATAGATAGCATAAATAATATAAGAATCAATTGTAATGGCTGGTCTAATAAAGGCATCTAAAAATTCCAGAAATATTATGTGAATGATATTATGAGGTTGGATGCTGTTTTTGAGTATAAGGTAAAAGCCTGAGTTTATAAGGCTTTTAGTTCCCTCACCATTGTTCAATGTTTATTTTTTATGGATAAGTTGTTAATTTATATGGTTGGTTACGCTAAAGTGTAACTGTATATTAATATAAATATCGTATTTTTATTTATGCTAGAAATAATTCCATGTTTTATTTGTGATATTATCCTGATTAAAATGTTTATGAGGTGAATGTAATTATAGTTAACAGTTAAATATAGTAATTGTTTTGTGTGTTTCAATAAAGTAATTACAAAATTAATTTTATCATTTCTATATTGATAAGTTATATTAGTGATATTTCAAGTATATTCAAACATTACTTTTTTGTTGCTTTTTTAAATTTAATCATAATTAAAATTCATGTTGTATACTTATTGATAATTTCATTTTTTTACAAGGAATGATATTTATCAAGAAAATTATCTGGCGGGTGACATATTATTTAATTTTGTTTTGTTACTATTTGTATTTGTGAATGATTTATTGTTTTGTATTATACCAAAAATGTATGGGAGAAAAATTAATTCTGACTGAATATCTCAGGGCTATAGATTATTAGATGATATTTTTATAATCTCTGTCTGTAAAATTATAGGTAAACCAATGAAAAAAGATCATATGGCTGAAATAAGCGAAAGTATTATTCATGAAATAAGAACCCCGATGAATGGTATTATTGGTGCTTTAGAGTTATTGCAACAGACATCACCAACACATCAGCAACAAAATTTATTAGCAATCATGCGTACATCTGCTGATTATATGCTAGATGTTATTAATAATTCATTCAATTTTAAAGAGATAAACTATAACTTAGGTTATGAATTGGTTGATTTATTTGAGCTTATTGATAAGGTCATGGTCATTGTTAGTTTTGAGGCAAAAAGAAAAGGATTAGCGTTATCAACGTATATTTATCCAGATACTCCTAAAAAGGTAAGGGTAAGCCAAATAAGTTTAATGCAAATACTTATTAATCTAATTGGAAATGCGATTAAATTTACAACTGAAGGTTCTATAAAGATTAAAGTAGGTATAGATAAATCTAATTTAGTTTTCGATATTATTGATACTGGAATAGGTATTGATATCAGCCAACAAAATAAAATATTTAAACCATTCTTTAAGGTGAATTTAAATGAAAATGGCAGTGGGTTAGGGTTAAGCATATCAGCAAATCTTATTAAGCTAATGAAAGGTAAAATAAAAATACAAAGTCAGTTAGGGAAAGGAACTCATTTTAAATTATATATTCCAATGAAAAGCGATGAGTGTTTAAGGAAAGTGTTTAATTCATCAGCTATAAAATATATTGGCTTTGGTCAACAATTACGTTTATGGGAAATTAATCTGAACTTAGGAAAGAGAAAGTTATTAGACTATTCAGATTTTAATGTCCCATCTGGCTTTTTTTGTAATAATTCATCTGGATTTAATAGGAAACATAAAGGGAAGCAACATAACTTAGCGTCTTCTACTTTATGGTCATTAAAAATTTTGGTTGTTGATGATGTTTCTCTGAATCAAAATATAATAAAAATAATATTGGAAAATATGGGGCATCAAGTAGATTTAGCAAGTTCTGGTTCTATAGCTATTGATTTAGGCAAAAAAAACATTTATGACATGGTTCTAATGGATTTGAATATGCCAATGCAAAATGGGTTTGAAACGCTTTTACGTTGGAGAACATTAGAAAATGAAATATTAGACAATGACACTCCTATTATTGCCACAACAGCGGGGGATAGAGGTATACAGTATAATGATAATACAAATGTGAAGTTTAATGATTGTTTATTGAAGCCATTTAATATTGATAGATTATCTGATCTTATTGAAAAAGTTATTATGATTCAGTTGGGAAGGGGGATTGAATTAGCTCAAAATAAAAGAAAAAATGATGCCATAATTAATATCAATGAATGTGATGATTTGAGGTCTAGGTTTAAATCAACATTTGAACAGTTTTCAACGCAAATTGAAATTGCATGGCATGAAAAACAGGGAAATAAATTTTTAGCAGTATTGCATTCAATAAAAGGGTGCGCAGCGTTGACAGGTATAAATGGTATTTATGATGCTTGCCAGTACTTAGAGAGCAAAGTTAAAATTGGTGAATGGTCTGAGAAAGATAAGCATATTTTATTAGAGCAAATATCTCTTTATTGCTAATTTTTATTTATTTAAATTAATATGTAAATGATAAATGATTTATCGACTAATCATTTATCATTTTAAATGTATTTTTATATTTTAAATATAAAAAAACGGGCGAAGTTATAATGAAATTTCTATTTTGTTTTACTGTTTACATAAATTAATAATTTTACTCATGAAAGAGACGAAAGTATTTATTGCATCTGCTGCGGATTCTCCATTTTTTAAAGCAAAAGGTGAAAAAACAGCTCTCAATTCTATATAGTCATTAATATTTAATAAGGCAGGCTGCCCAAAGTAAAAATATTGGTTAGTATTATCCATTAATTTTGACAATATTATTTCACTATGTAAAGCAGTATTCAGTTCATCTTTGGGGCTTAATACTGACCATATCATGGGCATCTCATCTACCGTGAATATATTAATGTCAGGCATCTCATGTAAACTAATAGTGATTGCAGAGTGGTTATCAATTTTATTATTTTGAAGTATATCTTCACGCCCTATATGGCTAATTGCACTAGTAACTAATTCAGCTAAATCAATATACATTCAGTACCTCCGGATGATAGCGTTTCCATATTATGACAATGATTTCTTCTACTTGGTAATGAGAGTTTAAGATATGGTATATTTTCTCTCTCAATATTGAATTGTTTGTTTCATTCAGTCTATTAGTCAGGTCTTCTTTAGAAGCATTGATTCTGAATAATAGGCCATCACGATAGCCACCTGATTTATCTTGTTTTAATTTACGTTCTAAACTCGTTAACTGTGACATTTTTTTATATTTAAAGGTTAATTGGAATTGATAAAAAATTTTGTTTATATATTAACATTAGAGTATTCATACTGAGAGAATACACCTTATAGCCATTTGGTAAAATACTTCCTTTATATAGTCTCATATTGTTAGATAGTTGTAGGTAAATATATTCATCATTACCTCCAATACTTATAATTTTCCCAGGTAAAAATTCATCAATAATATTTTTGTTAGGAATGTTTTGATAGTTTATTTTCATTCTTGTTTTTTGTGACTTATTGAAATCACTAATGATAATATTTAATTTTTCTAAATCTTTATCTGGAACTTTTCCGCTAACTAATAATTTATTATTTTCAATTGAAATATTCAGTCCCTCTAAAAGTGATTCTGAATCAAGAAAATGGAGTGTTTTTTTAAATTCTTCTGAGCGGTCATTAATGACAACCCAACTTTTTAATAAACTAATTTGATTTATTTGAGTTTGTGTTTGCTGCCAATGATTATCAAATTGAATATCACCATAAATTTTCACGCTATCTAAGCTATTACCTTGAGTAATATCAATATCATGATAACCATTCATTTCTAGTGTTTGACGAACTAGGTTATGTAGTGTGCTAACATCGATGCTTTTATTATAAAAGGAGAAACCAAATTGGGCTAATTGCTCTTGTAGTTGATAAATCGTATTTTTTGAAACTGATACGCCGCTGAGATGAATTATGCCATTATTATCAAAGCTTGCTTGCAAACCTAGGTGATCTGGTTGTTTCATTTGTTGCTCTAACCAAATAACTTTATCAAATGGCTCCTCATTTTCTGGAGATATGTCAGTTGAGATCCCTATAGCAAGGAGTACTAAGAATAAAAAAATGATGGCTATTGTTAGTGTAACAACGTGAGTTTTATTTTTATTTCTTCTTAGCGGAATTGCTAATGTTGGTAATGGTTGTTCTATATCTCCAAATATAAAGACTAATCCAGCGAGGTCTATCACTCTTTTTTGAGGCAATAGCTCATTAGTTTCCCAAGGCAACCCATCTACCCAAAGGGGAACAGGCTGAGACAAGCGAATGCCTTGTTCATTCACGATCAATAGTGTTTCCGCATTTAACTCTAGTGGTAAGGCGATATCAGGTGTTTCTCCCCCTAAGCGAATTTCACCGAGTGGGAGTGCTAATTCTCGACCCGCTAATATTCCACTTAGCCATTTTAATTTATAAAGAGGTTTCATCATTGGTATAGGTTGGCTGGCTGTGCTTTAATAAGAAACAAGCGTATTGTGCTACGATTATTTTTTTGAGAAGAGTTAAATAAACCTCCAATAATAGGAATATCACTAAGCAATGGGATTCTGCGTTCACCCTCACTATGCTCATCTTGTACAAAACCACCTAATAATAAGCTTTGCCCAGCTTGCAAAAGAGTTTGGGTAGAAACTTCAGAACTTAGTGTTTGAGGTAGTGGTTCTAATTCACTAGTTGAATGGATTTGCCTACCATCTTGAATTGATAGGGTTAGCATGATTTCTTTTTTTCCCTGCTCTTCAATTAGCCGAGGTGTTACCCGTAATAATGAGCCTGTTGATATCGAGTCCAATTTTGCTGTATTGTCAGCTATGAGTTTTGTATGGAATGTGATACTCCTATCTAGAACAGCTTGGTTATTATCTAATGTTACAATTGAAGGGCGAGATAATATTTGTGCTTTAGCATTTTGCTGAAGTGCATTGAGTTTAATCATAAAATTACTAGTATTAGAAACGATAGAAGAGAAGCTGCTGGTATCAGGTATTCCGTTATTATTTAAGCTTATATTTCCACCGCCAATTTGGGCGGATGCTGACCAATCAATGCCCAATGTACTTAAGTCTTCGGCATTAACATCAACAATGAGCACTGATATTTCGATAATAACTGGTTTTTTATCTAATTGAGTTATGAGTGAGGCATAGCGTGGCATTGTTAGTTTTCTATCACGAATAATAATTGCATTTTGTCTTTGATCTACAGAAAACATAGGAAGATTGCTATCTGTTGGAGATGGTTGCCCTTGGTTTTGTAATAATGGTAATGTTCGGCCCTGAGCCATATCTTTTAGGACACTAATAATGCCGGGGACAATAATTTTTTGGCCTCGATATTCATAATTTCCATCCGCTGCATTAGCGTACTTGAGAGGAAATACACGGATCTCTTCTTGGTTTTGGTCTTGATTTAATTTTTGTGCATCAATACGGGTTGCCATTGTCTCAATGCGTTGAATACATATGGGAACACCTTGTATTTGTAGGGTATTAGATGCAGAAATAATACTAGCTTGGCAGTAAGGTTGACCTAATATATTACTGTTTTTTAATTGCTGAATAAAAGTATTTATATTTAAATAAGTTGGAGCTATAAGTTCGGAGCTTACTTCTTGAGCTTTGTAGAAATAAAGTGCTTGTCCATCATAGTACCAAGCGAGCTTATGCATACGAGAAATCTTATTTAATGCTAATTCAGGGAGCATTTTAGGGATGGTCCCGACAAAAATATCATCTATTTGATTACTCACAATTACAGGAATATTATAATTTGCTCCGAAATCACGTAGGACTTCTGAAAGCTTACTTCCTCTACTCGAAATAAAAAAAAGTGAGTCATTTTTCCATGGTATTGTCGATGCTAAAGCCCCATAGCAATGTAAGGCAGCTATTGTTATAAAAACAAATAATATTCTTATCATTATATTAGTTCTAATTATCGGTTAATATCGTGTTTGTATAGTGTTTAAATAGCCATTTAACTAGTTTAGTCTGTTGATATATTAGCTTTTTATACTGCTGATGATTTAGTTCTTTGCTGTAATGACGTAGTAAATATAAACGGTTAGATTCTAAAATAAGGCTATCATCAGTAAAACTGCACTTAGATGCCAGCCATAAACAAACATGCATTAGCCATTTTGTATTTATATTTTGTAAGCCAGTATCTATCGCTAAGCACATACCATAAGCATAGTTCCCCACCCACGCTGGGGTACCATTAATATCAAGGAGCACTCTATCGGTTAGTGAAGTTATCTGTTTTATGTTTTCTTGGGCTATGAATGGAGCTGGGAGTTTCATATAACCTCTACAATGATAAAAATAGAAGCGTATTTTGAAGCGTTTTAGAATTTAAGATATAAGGTAATACCCTGAATTATATTTATTTATATTTCAGCCAGTTTTATTTTTTAGTATAAAAATATAATATTAATTAACTTTCTGATTAGCAAAAAATATTTCACTATAAATTATTATCTTAAATATATAGGGGCTATAGATATTCCACTGGCTTTTCATGATAAGTTTTAGATTAAATATGTGATTGGAACGATATCATCAAAACATATCAATTTATTTGTACTGTCTTTTTATGGCAACTTAATAAAACCTATATGAAGGATAACGGGTAAATGCTTTTATCTTTACCGTGTGATTGATAAAAATAGGGAGACAGTAGATGTCTATTATTCACCAATCTGTAATCGTCATGCTGCCTATAAATTTCTCAAAGGATATTAAAAACGTATGCCTTGGGGCTGCAATCAAAAATCGTAAATACCGATAAGCACGCCGTTTTAATTAAAAGGACTAATTATGCCAATATCAGCGTTGCAGTACAGAGTTACAGCAGGAGCTTATCAGAATAAGCTGCACAATAGTTTTAGGATGAACCCTATAGAACATACTCGGGGCATAAACTCTGACCATTCAGCCATTCCGGATGAAACACACCTTTTAGGACGAAGTATTAGCAGAGTTGTCAATTCTCATGAACAGTTGAGCAGATCATCGTATCAGACTACAAATCCGCGACAGGGTATAGCAGCCCCACTGCTAATGTTGCTAACCGAAGTTCAGTTAACCTATACCCCTGTTGTTGCAACTAGCCCAACAACGGTATCCGAGAGCGAAATGAAACCTTCAATGTCTGAAAATGTTGAGCAATCGGCTAACAGTAATCACTTCTGGGAGACCATCCAAGAGGCCAGTGTATTACCTGCAGCAGGATATCAAGATAAAGAAAAAAAGCTGCCTATAAAAAATCGGTCATCTAGATATGCGGTTTTTAAACAGAAAACGACGACCCCTCCACCTGAACCTGATGATGTTAAAACCGTAAAGTTGGATTCTTCGTGTTTTGAAAAAAGACAAAACTTATCCCGCCCAGATGTATTCAGACAGATTGGTGAAACTTTAAGGAACCCAGTAAGTGAACTTGCAAAGGAATCTCAGGTTATTCATTATTATAATAATAATTACGGATGCCCAACCCCAGAAGAAAGGGTAAATCTTTTATCGATAACCTCAAAGGTAGACAAAACGATATCGGCAATTACAGCATTGCTACCTGGTAGTCAGCCACTTGTGGTTACACAAAGATTGGGTGGGGCTCTATTCAGAATGATAGCGGATAGCATCGATAATAAACAACTGAATACGGATGATTTATTTGAAGTAAATGACCAACTTATTACTTTGGGTAAAAGCATCGTAGCTACCTCCCCAAAAGATTCAAAAGGACAAACAATTGAAGGTCAGTTAAGGGTGCCTGAGGGCTTATCTTTTAAAAATAACAAATTGTCAGTTAATATTAAAGGGACTGACAGAGAGTTTATTATTAAAAATGGTAGATATTTTACTAATATCGATGGTAAGCACCGAAGAATATCTTACTCTTTGAAAAATAAGCAATGGGTAAGAACTCCCAAGTACATTAAAACATCAGGTGAAAAAGTTTACTTCCCATTTAGGATAGGTAAACTATTAAATGGGAGCATAGACAAAAAAACACTGGTTTCAATAAGCCCAAATCAGCATGGTATCTATACCGTAACAAGTCAAACATCTGCAGGATCCTTTCATGCAATAAAAATTGGTTATGAGTTCTATCGTTACATCCCAGAAAATGGAAGGAGTGCGAGTTTAAGTGGTGTTATAAAAACTGACAGTGCTGACATAAAGGTGTCTCGGTTCGGTAAAAGATATTTCATTGTCAATGAAAAGAAGAAATTATCCGTAAACTACTCACCATGTCGACTGGGGCGATCACCGGGTTCTTCGTGCTTACATTTTTCTGACGGGCTGATAAGCAAGCTTAATGAGAACAGGAATAATGGGGTCCCCGAAAGACGAATCCGAGGGATTAAACCATCTGAAACTAATCCTGGATTATATGAGTCGGAAAAAGGGACACTTTATCTAAAATACGATAATGTTTATTTCAAGTTAATTAGCTCACAGGGTTGGATAGATGAGCCACAGTTTATGGTTACGGGTAAAAAAATATTTGGTAGTAAGAAAATAACCCCTGTTTGTTTTAGTAGGGAACGAGGATTTAATTATATAAATACGCCTCTAGAAAATATGATGGAAAGTGTTGGCATGCCAGAAAAAGTGGCAATGTCTCATATAAAAAACCAATCTAAGATACAACCAGTAGTCATTGGTACAGGAAGTTTAAGTGAGGTTTATGATATAGGGGATGGGTTTGTTAGCAAAATCTATAAGAGCAGAATTAATAAGACTCACAAAAGTAGGCTCTCTTCAGCAAAAAAAAATGCAGAAGGATTTAATCGGTATTATGGAAAAGGTTCAGGTACAGTAAGAGTTACTCCATACAAAGATGGTTCTGCAACGGTGTCAGTGAAATTGAAGAAAATAGATGGGTATGTATTAAGTAGTATTAAAGACTTATCTAACCCTGAGTTATTAGAAGAAATAGAGACGGCAATTAAAACGAGTAAACCATCTGAGAAACTATCTTCTTTATTGCAAAGTCATGGGATCTCACATAACGACATAAATAAGGGGAACATCATATATAATAATGGCGAGTTCTTTGTGATAGATTTTGACTCAGCCGATTTTTTACCAAAAGGTGAGATAGTTAGTGAGTCAAAAACTAATACTATGAGAAATAGTTTCGACCGTATCTTTAATGAAATCTTAAGAGAGATAGGAAACCGCAGAAAGGAGCACTAAAGGCAGGAACCTTGTGAGGGCCTGTGCCTGATAAATGGGCTATCCGTGCGGGTAATGAACCGGTATTGATATCCGATAAGGGGTTCGGATATCAATCAATATTTCTATAGTGGTTATAAATATATTTATAATATTAAATCAAGCACACTAACTATTCGTTTATGATATGAAAGATAATTTAATGATTGCTGCTAATGGCTGAGGTCTATTTTTAAAAGTGAGTTAGATGTAAAGCCAGTTATGGTAATGTGTGTATCTAATCTAGCTATTCGGTTGATTTTAGGGAAGATGGATAGCTTCTCCTAAATGTATGAATAATATTGATATTTAATATTTGTTACTTTTTATTTTTTGTTTAGAACTGTTAATCGTTTTATATTGTTTCACCTTAAATTTAGATGATGTTAGTCACATTTCTACACAGATACATACAAGGTTATAAATCAACGCAATGGTGATTTTATGTTAAAAAAAGCAAAGTTAATCAATATTCCAATTGAATATATAGAAAAATATCAATACTTTAAAAAAAACGGATATACTTCCTTATCTCTTAGTTCCTTTATTATTGAGGCAACTAGAAAAGCACTTGATGAAAACAAAGTAGAGGATCAAAATGAAATGTTAAAATCGCGCACTCGAATTACTCTAACTCGATAATACTATCTCAGTATTTTATAATGACACCGATAGCCCCGAAAGGGGCCATTTAATATAAAAAATATAAATTTAATATCTAAAAAACATATTTTAAACTAACTAAATATTATTGATAATAAGTTAATGTCTAGAAATCTCACTCTTATTTATAATTTAAATAGGGTGTAAATGGTTTTTTACTGTATGTGTAGATTACACATTTTTAATAGTTCAACCGCTGTGAGTTTAAAGCTGGTTAAGCACCCAAGTAATGAACGAAAGTTTGAATATAAAAAAATATCTAAACTTATAGAACTGTCTTTAGGTTATATATAATAAAGGAATAATATAGATAATGGTTTTTTACATGACTTCCTAACATGAAAGGTTAAAAAAGAGTTTCATGGGAAAATCTCAAGGATAGTTATGAATATGGTTCTTTGTTAAGTAAGGGCTTTATTGGCTGTCTTAGACAGTGCTGATTGAGTATAGTGAGAATTAAAAACCCGAGTTCTATGGCGTAACCTAACCACCTTAAAGCGTTTAGAATTATTAGAGCTATCTAATTATAAATTTCAATTTCGAAAAATTTAAATTGGGGGTTAAGTGTACGGCGGTTCTGTCTTCCGAGATGATTGCTTATTTTAATTCGACCATGACCTCGGCCGCGCTTGGGACTTTTCGGTGATGGCTTTAATCAAGCAATGAGCAGATTGTTTTGGTTGATGGTGAGCAATATCACGCTCACCAATTCGGATGACCGTATTTTTATGTGTTCATCTTAAGGTAAATTTTCAGCACATGCTGCTGCTGAACTCCATGCCCACTGGAAATTATAGCCGCCTAACCAACCCGTCACATCCATGACTTCACCAATAAAATACAAGCCAGATACTTTAAGCGATTCCATCGTTTTAGATGAAATTTCATGTGTGTCCACTCCACCAAGTGTAACTTCAGCGGTACGATAGCCTTCAGTCCCATTAGGTTGTACCTGCCATTGATGTAAGGTGTTATGTAGTGCTTCAACCTGAGGGTGATTAAGTTGCTTTAGTGGACACTCAGGGATTTGCCCTAGCGCCTGTAATACCTCGATTAACCGTTTTGGTAATAATTTAGCCAGTGTATTTTTAAGTGATTGGTTAGGGTGTTTTTGTTTTTCCACCATAATAAAGTCAGTTAATGAAAGGTTAGGAAGTAAGTTAATACTTACATACTCGCCAGGAAGCCAGTAACTAGAAATTTGCAAAATTGCAGGCCCAGAGAGACCACGGTGGGTAAACAAGATATTTTCTTTAAATACGGTCCCATCCATTGCTGTAACCTCAGCAGGAACGGATATACCTGAAAGTACTTGTAATGCTTCTAACAGTGGCTTGTGTAAAGTAAAAGGCACTAATGCTGCGCGTGTAGGAATAATGGTATGCCCAAACTGTTCTGCGAGACGATAACCAAAGGGTGTTGCACCGAGACCTGGCATAGATAACCCTCCGGTTGCAACAACGAGTGAGTGGGCACTCACATTTTCCCCGTTGATAGTAACTAAGAAACCATTATCTGTTTTTTCGACGGTGGTGACTTCACTGCGTAGCTTGATAGCCACATTTGGTAAATCACATTCAGTTTTTAGCATATCGACGATATCTTGTGCGCTATTATCACAAAAAAGCTGCCCTAATGTTTTTTCATGGTAAGCAATATTATATTTTGCGACCAAGGCAATAAAATCCCATTGTGTGTAGCGAGCAAGTGCTGACTTACAAAAGTGAGGGTTACTTGAAAGGTAATTGCTATGTTCTGTGTACATGTTTGTAAAATTGCACCTGCCACCCCCGGACATCAATATTTTTCTGCCGAGTTTTTTTCCGTTATCAAGCACCAGCGTATTTAAGCCTCGTTTGCCAGCGAGTGAGGCACAAAATAAACCTGCTGCACCTGCACCTAAAATAATAACGTCAATATTTTTCACAATAAGGTTCTCTATATATTTGATTTTAAGCATAATTACATTATGAACATAGATATTTTACGTCATCTTGTCATGATTGTAATGTAAAGCTTTGAGGTAGAACTGATGAAAAGTATGTAGGACGTATTATAATTAGAGAAATTCGGCAAAAAATAGCAAATGATGATTATTTTCTGGAAACATCGTTAAAAAGTTGCAAAAATTCAGAATAAATTTGTTTAAGCCAATCTATTGAAATATATGGGGTAATTACTATGAGGTACTTTTTTGATGGGTAGTTAAATCAAAAAAAGGTTAGATTTTGCTTCCACCGCCAGCGTTTGTCACTGATAATGCGCCGCGTTCATGTCCAACATATAATGGCTTAACGTCTATGCTACATCTTTTTACAGGTTTAGAATTTCATACAGGTCTATTATTAGTTCTAGCACTGTTATTTGTGCTGTTCTATGAGGCTATAAATGGCTTCCATGACACCGCTAACGCGGTAGCAACGGTTATTTATACCAGAGCAATGCGGGCTCAGTTCGCAGTTGTCATGGCAGGGGTTTTTAACTTTTTCGGTGTCTTGCTGGGAGGGTTGAGCGTTGCGTATGCAATTGTCCACCTCTTACCAACAGACCTCTTGCTTAATGTGAGCTCAGCTCACGGCCTTGCAATGGTTTTTTCATTGCTTCTGGCTGCAATCATTTGGAACCTTGGAACGTGGTACTTAGGTATCCCTGCTTCAAGTTCACATACGCTGATCGGGGCGATTATCGGGGTGGGTTTAACCAACGCGATTGTAACTGATTCATCTGTAGTTGATGCCTTGAACGTACCGAAAATGATCAGTATTTTCATGTCATTGATTTTATCTCCCGCAATTGGTTTTGTGATAGCTGGTTTGATGATTTTCTTTTTGCGCCGTTATTGGAGTGGCACAAAGAAACGTCGTCGAATTCACTTAACCCCAGCAGAACGTGAGAAAAAAGATGGGAAGCGTAAGCCACCATTTTGGACGCGTACTGCATTGATTTTATCTGCGGTTGGTGTCAGTTTCTCCCATGGTGCGAACGATGGCCAAAAAGGCATCGGTCTTATCATGCTGGTGCTAATTGGTGTTGCGCCAGCGGGCTTCGTGATGAATATGAATTCAAACGGCTATGATATCGCTAAAACGCATGATGCGGTTGTCCACCTGCAACAATACTATGAAACACATAAACCAGCGTTAAACCATGCGATAGAAAATGCCCCTGTGGTGGCTGAAAGCAGCGATGAGCCCGGTGGTGAATTCCACTGTGATAGTTCCCGTACTGGTGCGATTTTAAATCAAGCGCAAACCATGCTGGATGGCATTCAAAGCTATGAAGAGCTAACGCCTGATCAACGTAATCATGCACGTCGTTTATTGATGTGTATCTCTGATACCGCAAATGCTGTTGCTAAGTTACCAGAAACGAGTTCGAAAGATGCGAGTTTACTGAAAAAATTGAGTAATGATTTGCTGTATACCGTTGAGTATGCGCCACTTTGGATCATCATTGCTGTTGCCTTAGCGTTATCGTTAGGTACCATGTTTGGCTGGCAGCGCGTTGCTGTTACCATTGGTGAGAAAATTGGTAAGAAAGGCATGACTTATGCGCAAGGTGTTTCCGCGCAAGTCACGGCGGCGGTTTCCATCGGTGTTGCAAGTTACACTGGGATGCCTGTTTCAACGACGCAAGTTTTATCTTCAGCAGTCGCTGGTACCATGGTTGTCGACGGTGGTGGTGTGCAAACTAAAACCATCAAGAGCATTGCTTTAGCGTGGCTACTGACTCTGCCTGTCTCAATTGTGTTATCTGGCGGTTTGTACTGGCTATCATTGCTGTTTATCTAACAGCGCTTAACTTGGCTTCATATCGTTTGTATGGGGCCTTTAAACGTTACATGAACATAGTAATATAAATATACGAAAGAGTGATGGCCTTACGGCCATCACTCTTTTTTTATCGTTAGGTGGGTGAATATTATTAACCTGTCACTAATAAGTAGATTAGGCTTACAGCAACAAGAATGCTAAGTCTACTTATCATCATAAATTGCTTACGAATTCGCTCACAGCGTAAAATGACTTCTGGGTCGTAGTGGTCAATATATTGTTTATTATTGATGTACCTAACCAATCGCAGCTGTTTGTTCAGTTGACCATGGGTGGTAAAAAACCCATTACCATCAACGGATTGGTAGAGCAGAGGGTCTGAATCCCTTAAAATGGACAATAAAACACGAATTGAAGAAAAATACCGCATCATATTCAAGATACATAAAATACATAATGCCCAAAACAATGCAATCATACTGAACATAATCCCCTCCTTAGAACCTAGGGGCTATTGACCTTTTGATTGGTTCTCTCAGCAGCAAAGCTATCGCTTTACCGTAATGCTATTGATTTTCATGCCTTGTATTAATGAGAAGTGACCAGCAAAGTTCAACTGCGCCTAGCTCACTGCAATTGTCACAAAGGAAATACAGCAAAACGTTGCACTTAAACTAAGTTTTTTTATTGTAGGATATATTCTTGCTTAAAAAAAGTGCAGCGGGCACAAAATTATGATGACTATTTGTTTATATTGAGAAAATTGTCAGTAGTTTCTATGTATGTTCGTCTAAAATATAAAAGAGCATGGGAGAATGTTTTACGCAATTTTAGTGTATCCTTAGCTCAAATTGTTTAGGCAAATATATTAATATTGAATGAATGATGTTATTGTTTTATAAAATGTTATATGAACTGATGATTTAAAGGTTAATCTGCTTAGATGTGATCAAAGCAACACTTAATAATCACAATTTGCAGGTATAGTATTCATAAAGATGTGGTGAAGGCATAACCACTGGATAATCAGCATTTGGAAGGAGTTTACTTATGGCTTACAAACATATTCTTGTGGCGGTAGATTTATCACCTGAAAGTAAAGTATTACTGGATAAGGCTGTCTCTATGGCAAAACCTTACGGGGCCAAAGTATCCATGATCCATGTTGATGTGAACTATTCGGACCTATACACAGGTCTTATTGATGTCAACCTTGGTGACATGCAACAGCGTATTACGGATGAAACTCGTAACGCTCTGAAGGACTTGTCTGCAGGTGCAGATTATGAAATCCAAGAAACTCTTAGCGGTAGTGGTGATTTAGGCCAAGTACTGGTTGATGCGATTAAAAAATATAATATGGATTTAGTCGTCTGTGGTCATCACCAAGATTTCTGGAGCAAGTTAATGTCATCTGCTCGTCAGCTAATCAATACAGTTCATGTGGATATGTTGATTGTGCCATTAAATGACGATGAAGAATAAGTCACATCGCTAAATTAGAAAAATTATTCACTAAAAACGCTTGCTTATGCAGGCGTTTTTTTTGTTACAAAATATGTACTTCGAGGTGGTTATTGGCAGGTCAAGCGATTTATTTTGCATTACAGTGAAAAAAAACCTTGAATTTAGAATACAAACTAATGATATATTCAATAGGCAAACACAAATCAACCTCACATTTCCTAAAAATAATGACAAGAAAGAGTGAGGCACATCACAACAACTACATGTTAAAAAGGAAGACATAGATGACACAATCACTATCTTCGTTCTTGGAGTCTGTCCAAAAAAGAGATCCTTCACAGCCTGAGTTTTTACAAGCTGTGCGGGAAGTATTCACTTCTCTTTGGCCTTTTTTAGAACAAAATGCAAAGTATCGTGACCAAGCATTACTTGAACGCTTCGTTGAACCTGAGCGCGTTATTCAGTTCCGCGTATGTTGGGTTGATGACCACGGCAAAGTGCAAGTGAACCGTGCTTGGCGTGTTCAATTCAGTTCAGCCATTGGGCCATTCAAAGGTGGAATGCGCTTTCACCCATCCGTTAACTTATCAATTCTGAAGTTCTTAGGCTTTGAGCAAACACTGAAGAATGCGTTAACAACATTACCGATGGGCGGAGGCAAAGGGGGGTCTGACTTCGATCCTAAAGGGAAAAGCCATGGTGAAGTGATGCGTTTTTGCCAAGCCTTGATGACTGAATTATATCGCCATATTGGCTCAAACACTGACGTACCTGCTGGGGACATTGGTGTGGGTGGACGTGAAGTCGGTTTCATGACCGGTATGATGAAAAAACTGTCTAACGACACCTCTTGTGTATTTACGGGTAAAGGTCTGTCTTTCGGTGGGAGTTTGATCCGCCCAGAAGCGACTGGCTATGGTTTAGTTTACTTTACTAATGCGATGTTAAAACGCCATGGCTTAGGTTTTGATGGTATGCGAGTTGCTGTTTCTGGTTCAGGTAACGTAGCACAGTATACGATTGATAAATGCATGGAACTGGGTGCTAAAGTTGTCACAGCTTCTGATTCAGGCGGTACTGTGGTGGATGAAGCTGGTTTCACAACAGAAAAACTGGCTCGTTTAGAAGAAATCAAAAATAACTATGGTCGCATTGAAGAGTATGCCAAAGAGTTTGGTTTAACTTACTTAGCGGGTCAGCAACCGTGGAATGTGCCAGTGGATATTGCGTTACCTTGTGCAACACAAAATGAGCTAGATATTGATGCTGCAAAAGTGTTGATTAAAAATGGGGTCAAAGCAGTCGCAGAAGGGGCGAATATGCCAACAACCATTCCGGCAACGGAGTTGTTCCTAGAAGCGGGTGTTTTGTTTGCGCCAGGTAAAGCCGCGAATGCGGGTGGGGTGGCAACGTCAGGTTTAGAAATGGCGCAAAATGCGGCTCGTCTCAGTTGGAAAGCTGAAAAAGTAGATGCTCGCTTACATCACATCATGCTGGATATTCACCAACACTGTGTTGAATTTGGGGGTGAGGAGAAACAAACAAACTATGTTCAAGGCGCTAACATCGCAGGTTTCGTGAAAGTCGCAGATGCAATGCTTGGGCAGGGTGTGTTGTAATTCTCTGACCTGTAAACGTACGCGAAAGGGCGGCTGTATTATATTGATAATTTCACCTGTACATACGCCCTTCGCCGTTACGTTTTAGTCACTATTTTTAATGCACGGATATATATCAAATCGATGGCTTTTTGTCGTAATTGCTGAAGGCGCTTTTTGTCCCGCTAGGGGCTCTGCGTAATCAGGGCGTTTAACAACCACTCTTCGTTTTGCTAAGGCGATAGCTGGTGCGAGTAAGGAATCCGCATCATCATCAGCCCCTACCAATGACTGAAACACTCGCATTTCTTTCTTAACTAAAGCGCTTTTTTGCCGATGTGGATACATTGGATCAAGGTAAATAACATCGGGTGCGTGAGTCACTTCTTTTAAAGCAGTAATGCTAGAAGCATGGATCAAAGACATACGCTCTTTTAACCACTCTCCAATTTCAGCGTCTTGATAGCCCCGCTGTAGGCCATCATCTAATAATGCAGCTACAACAGGGTGGCGTTCTAACATACGGACACGGCAGCCTAGAGAGGCTAAAACAAAGGCATCACGGCCAAGGCCAGCCGTCGCATCTATCACGTCAGGAAGATAATCTTTTTTAATTCCAACAGCTTTGGCGACAGCTTCACCACGACCACCACCAAACTTTCGTCGATGAGCCATGGCTCCTGACACAAAATCCACAAAAATCCCCCCGAGTTTGGGTTCATCCAGTTTACGTAGTTGTAAGTTTTCAGGGGTTAGTACCAGAGCCATCACCGCGTTAGGGGTATGAGAAAGCTGCCATTTTTCAGAAAGTTGGGAAAGGGCGCCGCGATCGGCACCCTCTTCACAGATCAATTGGATCGCAGTGCTATTAGCCATGAATACCATAGCTCTTTAACATCGCGTCTAGTTCTGGTTTACGGCCACGGAAGCGCTCAAATAGCGCCATTGGTTCTTCAGAGCCGCCGCGGCTTAAAATATTGTCAAGGAATGACTGACCAGTTTGGCGATTAAAAATACCTTCTTCACTGAAACGTGAATATGCATCTGCGGCTAAAACATCTGCCCATAAATAGCTGTAATAACCCGCAGCATAACCCCCTGCGAAGATATGGCTGAAGGCATGCGGGAAGCGTGCCCATTTAGGTGAAGGCACTACCGCGACTTTATCTTTAATGGCGTATAAGGTTGGCATAACTTGAGCCCCTTTAGCTGGGTCATATTCAGCATGCAAGGTGAAATCAAATAAACCAAACTCTAATTGGCGTAGCACAAACATTGCAGATTGGTAGTTTTTCGCAGCCAGCATGCTACTTAGCATTTCTGCAGGTAATGGTTCGCCTGTTTCATAATGCCCCGAAATAAACTCGAGTGCTTCAGGTTCCCAGCACCAGTTTTCCATAAACTGACTTGGTAGTTCTACCGCATCCCATGGTACCCCATTGATCCCTGCTACATCAGCAACATCAATCTTCGTTAACATATGATGTAAGCCATGACCAAACTCGTGGAATAGTGTGATCACCTCATCATGGGTAAAGAGTGCTGGCTTATCACCTAATGGTTTGTTGAAGTTACAGGTTAGATAAGCAACTGGGTTTTGTAATGAACCATCTTTATGCACCATACGGCCCATGCAGTCGTCCATCCAAGCTCCACCACGTTTGTGTTCACGTGCATAGAGGTCTAGGTAGAAGCTACCGCGTAAAGTATTGGTATCATCGTATAACTCAAAGAAACGCACATCTTTATGCCATGTTTCTACATCATTGCGTTCTTTTGCCGTTAACCCATAAATACGGTGAACGACTTCAAATAAGCCATTAAGGACACGTTGCTCCGGGAAATAAGGGCGTAGTTGCTCATCACTTAATGAGAATTTATGCTGTTTCTGCTTTTCGCTATAATACGCTAAGTCCCAAGACTCTAGGGTATCGACACCATAATGCTGTTTTGCAAAGGCGGTTAATTCAGCAAGTTCATCTTTACCTTGCTGGTGGGCGCGTTGTGCTAAGTCATTTAAGAAGCCTAATACTTGCTCTGGTGATTCTGCCATTTTTGTTGCCAGAGATTTATCAGCGTAGTTTTTAAAACCTAATAATTGTGCAAGTTCATGGCGTAATGCCATTAACTCATCAATGAGTTCGCTGTTATCCCATTTACCGGCATTTGGCCCTTGGTCTGAAGCACGAGTGCTATATGCATGGCTCATTTCACGGCGCAATTCTGCGTTGTCGGCGTAAGTCATGACAGGTAGGTAGCTTGGCATATCGAGGGTTAATAGATAACCTTCTTCACCTTTGGCTTCTGCCATGGCTTTAGCTGCCGCGATGGCGCTTTCTGGCATACCCGCTAATTCTTTTTCATCTTTAATGAGTTTCGTCCACCCCATGGTGGCATCAAGCACATTATTGCTAAATTTAGAGGCAATCTCTGACAAACGCGCAACAATTTCACCATAACGTTGCTGTTTTTCAGGGGGTAAGCCAATTCCAGATAGCTCGAAATCACGTAAAGTATTCTCGATAGATTTCCGCTGTGATTGGCTGAGTGAGTTAAATTCAGCGCCTTCTTTTAATGATTTATAGGCTTGATATAAAGGTTCGTGCTGACCCATCCACGTACTGAATTCAGACAGCAGCGGTAAACATTGTTCATAGGCTTCACGCAATTCAGGGCTATTTTTTACCGAATGCAGGTGGCTCACTGGCGACCAAACTCTGGAGAGTTTATCGCTGGCTTCTTCTAACGGTTGGCACAGGTTATCCCAAGTATATTGGTCTGTGGCATCAAGGAGGTTTTCAACTGTTTGACGGTACTCGGTGAGTACGTGCTCGACAGCAGGAAAAACATGTGCAGGCTCTATAGTAGAAAAGCGAGGTAGGGCAGAATCGGTTAATAATGCATTTGTCATAAAACATCCTGTGATTGCAGGCTTGTGCTCGTAGGCCAAGGCTTACTGTGTTGACAATAAAAGTTAAATGGTGAATTTATACCCAAATACGATTGGTGTATGGGACATAAAATTAGCGCACCATTATGAATATAAGAAAGTATATGGGGGCAGAAATGTAAACCTCAATATCAAGATAACGTTTTTTCTTATCAGCGCTTATCAATAAGTGGGGTTTTTATTAGCTTTTATCAATAAAGGTGATAGTTGCAGTTTCAATGCTTTAGAAAATAATGGATTCAGTCTATAATCATGCTCCAATCTATAGGTTATAGAGGAAGATCGTCGTCTCCGGTGAGGCGGCTGGATTTCAAATCCAGTTGGGGCTGCCAGCAGTCCCGGGCAGGTTCGACTCCTGTGATCTTCCGCCAAACGCAGTTTCTGAACTTCTTCCAAAAGCCATATCTTCTTTGAAAATCAATAAGATTAACCACCTCAAAGTCTGTCTGATTCTCCCCTTGTTTACTGGTTTCTACCCCTGTTTGGGGGCAAAATTGGGGGCATAATTTTCCCCTATTTTTGGATGCCCCCACAATGAAGCTTTACGCCTGCCAGGTAGCGGCCTCAAGGCCAATGGTAACCCCCTATAAAATGACCGATGGAGGGGGGACACACTAGTTTCATTAGCTGATGCACGAAAAAATTGCTGGTTCAAAATAAAGTTCAAGTAAATAAAAACATTTAGCCTCTGAAAGTACCTTTGAAGCAGTAGCTCGTGAATGGCACACTTCTAAAGCAGATCTCTGGTCACTACGTTATCGTGATGAAATTATTGATACTATTGAAAAGGATATCTTTCCTTATATTGGTGAGCATCCGATAGCAGAGATTAAACCCCTAGAGCTACTTGAAACCTTACATAAGATGGAAAAACGCGGAGCCTTAGAGAAGATGCGCAAAGTCCGCCAGCGCTGCGGTGAGGTCTTTCGCTATGCCATTATTATGGGTCGAGCGCAATATAGCCCAGTTCCTGATCTGGCTTCTGCTCTAACTCCACCTAAAAAGCAACACTTCCCATTCTTAACAAATCAAGAACTGCCATATTTCCTAAAAGATTTAGCTGGTTACACTGGCAGTATCATCACCAAAACAGCGACTGAAATTATTTTGCTAACGGCTGTTAGAACGCAAGAACTCCGCTTTGCTCGTTGGCAGGATATTGATTTAGAAAAAGGGGTTTGGGAGATACCAGCTGAAGTAATGAAAATAAAGCGACCGCATGTTGTACCGTTATCAAAGCAGGTTATCGAGCCATTTAATTCACTCAAACTACTATCAGAGTGTTATGAGCTTGTGTTTATAGGCCGTAATGACCATAGAAAACCAATCAGTAAGGAAAGCGTAAATCAGGTTATTGAGTTGCGGATTTTGTTAATGACGCACAACTGAACTTTCGTTTGAGGATAGATACAGTTAATAGCATCAGGAAAGCTGGTTAGCCCATCAGTACCGATAAGGCTAGGCTTATGATTGCTAAAGTATTCCAACAGGGTACCGTGCTTTATTTATCGATAACTTCACCTATATGTTCTTCAATGAAGTGAACCTGTATAAGATGTTTTGCGATATCGGCGACAACGGGGGGATTTCATGTTGTGGGCCCTCTAGTCATTAGGGAGCTTTATTCATTTCGTACTGGGCACAATGATGTCAGAAGTGTGTGAGGATCTTCACCTCATCAGCCGAACCCTTCACCGCTCTCAAATAGTTGGGATGCGTTCATCTCATTTTTCAAGAACTAGCCTAAAAACGAGTATTAAGATTATCAATAAGTCAAATGACACCAACTGTCTGGAGATTTAAGGGGGCGGTTTAGTTAGATGAAATTATTAACACGCGTAACAAGTGTAAGTAATTGCAAAAAAGTAATGGTTGATGTATGTGAAAGAAATGTTGTTAAGTATGAATTAATAACACATTATTTGTAACCTATTGATTTTTATCGGGTAAAAATAATTGTAGTATGAATAAATATGACAAGAAATAACTGACTATTAAACTTGGTATATTCGATAGATTTCTCCTGCTTTACAGCCTATGTGAGTAATTATAGTATTTATGTGAGCCAGAGTTCAAAAGACAAAAAGATTTAATTACCGTATTCATAAATATATAGTGGTTTTATCTAGGTAAATTTAGCTATATTCCGTATCTAAAATTTAATTCTATTGTGATTAATATTTAATCACAGGGCTTCTTTTTAATTTTTTCTTTAAATTACGACTTAGTTGAGGATTTACCCAGTGAAATTAAATAAAACTCTTATGGCTATTGTAGTAGCGACAACGATGGTTATGGTATGTCTGGTCACTTCAGTTAAAACATATAGTGGCGCATGTCTTGGGCTCAAGGAGCCGTAAGAGCCAGCAAAAATTATTAAGGTGGCTTTCTAAGTTTGATATTCAGTTTTGGTGTACCGATAATTACCTAGCATACCAGTTATTACCAAGGGAAACTCACTCGATTGGTAAACGATTTACACAGGGAATAAAACATCAAAATTTGAACTTAAGAAACAAGATAAAAAGGCTGAACAGAAAAACATAGAGGTATTCAAGAACTGTTGAAATGATTGACAAAATCATTGGTACTTTCATTGAAAGAGAACATTACATTTAACCAAATTAATACATTGAATACTCGACCCAAAACTAGAAAAAGTGGTGGCTACATTTAAATAATCACTAAATAACTAGCCATATAGCGACTTATTTTTATTGGAGTTACAATTCCTTACAATATTTAGCGTAAGTAAAGCTTGAGGGTTTTATTAACAAAAATTTAACACGGTTATTTGTATATTGTTGTTTGATAATTGTTTTTTTATACCTTTTTATTTTTAACAACCTTAATTAGTAAAAAAATACCTATTAACTTTGTAGCTAATTTTTTTAAATAATTAATTTATTTTTTTGTTTTGGTTTAACTCAGATTTTTTGTATCCTATATTGAGTTAAACGATTGGTGTCTTATTTCATTTAATACGTCAACGTCAATGGTGCTTTAATGAGAAATGAAATTTTCAATTCACTTTCTATTCTAAGTGATAGAGATAACATAGTTAATGTCGTATCAAAAAACATTGGAAAAAAAATAAAAAAACTTAGATTGAAATATAACTTAAGTGGCTCTAATTTAGCTAAGGTTATTGGCATATCGCAACAACAATTATCTCGGTATGAGAACGGTCAAAGTGATATATCAACATCAAAAATAATGATTATTTCAATTTATTTTAATGTTGATGTTAGCTATTTTTTTGATGAATAAAAATCATACAACACCATGTGTTAAAGCTTAATGAATTGGAGCCTATTACAATGAAAATTAAAGGCTATTTACGAAAAGATATTGGTTCGTTTTTAAGGTATACCCGTAAAAAATCATTATTCTTCAATCAAGTTGGTTATCTAGTTCATTTAAGTTAGCAGCAGGTTTCTCTCTATGAACTTGGTATTACAATAATTAGTGTAGAGATGTTGAAATTTTTTAATTGCATTAGATAGAAATTGGTCGGAATTACTTTTCAAGGTAATGGCTGACCGTTCTGATTAAATAAGAAAAATTAAAAATAAGTTACCATTAGAAACAATTTTAATTAAAAAATTTAAATTAGAAGGTTAGCCTTCTATTTATTAGTCGCCTTTTCTTTAAGTCTAGGCAAGGGAAACCTTTCCCATTTTATGAGTGACTTTGTCATTTGATATTAGTAAGCGTTCAATATATTAAATCTATTTACATATTAAGGAAATAATAATGAAATTATCTCAATTAGCTGTTGCTACTGTATTTGCTGCATCTGTTATTCCATTTAGCTCAATGGCTGATAACACAGGAACAATTGATTTTGTTGGTTCAGTTGTGAATACACCATGTAACATCCAACAATCATCATTAAAACAAACTGTTGATTTCGGCCAATTATCTCGCAAAGCCTTACAAAGCGGTAAAGCGGCAGAAGCAAACTTTGATATTAAATTAACTGGTTGTGATTTCGCTAATTTCGGTGAAGTTGATAGCGAAAGCGGTAATGCTGCTGGTGTTAAAACCATGGACTTAGTATTTACTGGCCAAAACTATGTGAATGGCGGTGAAATGCTTTCTACATCAACAGGTAACGCAAATAACTTAGGTATCGTGATTGATGGCTTCAAATTTGGTGTTGCAAAAGATGTATTACCTACCGGTAACACTGATGGCGATGTGACTTTATCTTTCAAAGCATTAGCTAAAGCAATTGATAAAACTAAAGATGTTGCAGAAGGTAAATTTACCGCTGTTTCAAACTTCCGTATTACTTATCAGTAAGCACTTTGAATAGCCGCCAATTTTTGGCGGCTACTTAATGCATATAAAGGAAAACAAAGTGCTTACTTATCTATTTGATATTCGAAAATTTGTGCCTGTTCTACTCATCTATTTTTGTGGATGCTTCACCGTATTTGCAGAAAAGGACATAGGGGTACGACATGAAGGAACGACTCAGATGATTGGCAGCGTTATAGCGACACCTTGTTCGATTATGATGAAAGACCGTTTTCAAACGGTAAATTTTTCATCATTAGCATTGAATTTATTATCAACAAAGGTATCCCGAGAAGAACGCAACCAGCTTTTTGAGATTGAATTAAGTAATTGCGGTAGCCTGTTTTCCTCTCTTGATAGCAAAACATGGGTAATACGTTTTGATGGCCATCGTGCAAACCAGATGAATGCTTTTGTCTTACAAGGCCCCTCTGAAGGACTAGGCGTTTCTGTTCTTGACAGCACAATGCAAGCCTTAATCCCTGGGGAAAGCTATTCACTATTCGGCAGCGTATTAAGACAAGGTAAGGCAGGACAATCACTTGTGCTTCGCTATTTTTTACAACTTGAGCTAACGGGAAAGCCTCTCCAAGCAGGCCGTTATCAAGGGTTAATTCGTTTTTTCATCGATTATCAATAAAACAAAGATAAAAACAGTCAATCCTATTGCATTGGCTAGTATTTCTTGTTGTTCTCGGAGTGGTATAAGCATGAAGTTCACATATTGTAAAGTTGGGCTGGCCATCTTAGTGGCATTAAACTTTAGCACGTTGACTGCTTATGCCTCAGAGTTTAATACGGATGTATTAGATGCTGAAGATCTCCAAAACGTCGATATGAGCCAATTTGCTGTCGCGGGGTATGTCCCCCCAGATAATTATGTCCTAACTATTTTTGTTAATGGGCAGCGTTTAGGCGCACCTCGGGATATTACGGTTTTTGAACAAAGCACCCCCGAGCAAACCTTGCTACAAACAACGTGTCTACCTGCTGATTTGCTTGATCTCATTGGGCTAAAAGAGACAGCAAAAGAAAAAGTCCATCTTTCGAATAATGACCAGTGCTTGAATTTATCAGCCCTAACAGGAGTCCAACTAAAAATTGAACTCGCAACATTATCCTTAAAAATGACAATCCCTCAGTTTTGGATGGAATATCGTGATCCTGACTGGGTGCCACCTGCATTATGGGAAGAGGGTGTTAATGGTGCCTTAATCGACTACAGTGCAAACATTTCTGTCACAAAAGAAAATACAGGAAGCAAACGCACTTATGCTTCGACGAGTGGAACCGCTGGCATAAATTTAGGCGCTTGGCGTTTTCGCGGTGATTATAATGGCACTTACCAGAAGCAGCAAGGAAATCGCCAATCATCACAAGAAACAAAGCAATTTGATTTTAGTCGCTTGTATGCATTTACTTCTATTAAGTCTTTATCGGCTATTTTGACATTAGGTGAAAACTATTTTTATTCTAACGTCTTTGAGTCTTGGCAATACACCGGACTTTCATTAGAAAGTGATGATCGTATGCTACCCCCGAAACTGGTGGGATACGCCCCAGAAATTATTGGGGTTGCAAATACCAATGCAACAGTTATTGTTCGCAGCAAAGAACGTGTTCTGTTAGAAACAACCGTACCACCTGGGCCATTCCGTATCCAAACACTGGATAGTGGAGTTCGTGGGGTTTTGGATATCACCGTCCGTGAAGAAAACGGTGAAGAAAAGAAATTCAGTTTAAATACGGCCTCACTACCTTATTTAACCCGTCCAGGGCGACTCATTTATAAATTTGTTGCAGGTAAAACGCGACTTAGCGGTCATCAGCTAACAGGAAACCCTGTTGCAGGTGGGGAATTATCATATGGTTTATCAAATGAATGGTCACTTTATGGTGGCTCCCAACTTAATACTGATTACCAAACCGCTGCTATTGGTATTGGGCGAGACCTATTCGCGTTTGGGGCACTGTCATTCGATGTGACACAGTCAGTTGCACGCTTTACTCAAGAAACCCTGCAAGGCCGCTCATATAGGTTAAATTACTCAAAATCTTTTGATGCATTACGCACAGATATTACCTTTGCGGGTTATCGCTTCGCAGATAAAAACTACCGAACACTCAGCCAATTTATGGATGAAGTCAGTTCAGGTTATGTCTCTCGTGCACCAAAAGAAAATTATCAAATCTATTTGAATAAATATTTCGATAATTTTAATTTTTCACTGAATTACCAATATAGCACGTATTGGCATGACAAATCACAAATGCAATATGGCTTATATGCAAGTACCAATATCAGTCTTCCTGCACTTTCCCAGCAAGATGCGACGATATCGTTATCTGCAATTCGCACTGAGCGAGACAGTGGCTATAAAGATGATGCAGTGAACCTTTATTTAAGTATTCCACTTTATAACGGTCACAGTGTGTCATTGTCTGAATCTTATACTAAGACGGGAGAGTATAACCAACATAACCATAGCGCTAGTTATAGCGGCTATAACGATCGTGATAGTTACAATGTCACTGTGGGTTATAACCATGGGCAATTATATGATAGCGAATCGAGCATCAGTGGTTATTACTCCCGAGATCTCTCCCAAGCTAATATTTCAGCAAATGCAAGCTATGTCCCTCAACAATATCGCAGTGTTGGTCTGTCTATTAATAGTGGGATAACCGCGACTTCACATGGTGCTGCACTGCACCGAGGTTCAAGTGGAGATACTCGATTAATGATTGAAACTCCCGGTGTTGGTGATGTGCCACTCGATAATGGCACGATAAAAACGAATCGATTCGGTTTAGCTGTTATCCCTAATGTTAGCAGTTACCGTAAAGCTAACGCATCAATTAATACCAGTAAATTGCCCGATAATTTAGAAACGTTGGGGGCATCAACGGACATCACTCTCACAAAAGGTGCGATTGGCTACCGGAGTTTATCCGTAATGAAAGGAGAAAAACTCTTCGCTATTTTATCATTGGGCAATGATAAAACGCCGCCATTTGGTGCCAGTGTTCGCAACCACAATAACCTTGAATTAGGCATTGTCGGGGAAGATGGTGTGACTTGGTTAGTGGGAATATCGCCTAAGGAAAATTTACTTGTTTATTGGGGAGGGCAAGCACAGTGCCAATTGTCACTTCCTGAAAGTTTAGATACATCAACCAATATGTTGTTACTGCCCTGTGTATCAATAAAGAAATAACTATTCGAATCTATTTAAAACCATTCGGATTAGCTGCACACATTTAATTTATTTATGAGGTTTATTATGTTGAGTTTGTTTTTACGTTCGTGGGTATTTCCCTTTTTTCTGCTTACGACAGTATTTTTATCCGTTAGCGCACACAGCGCTGTGACATTGGATAGGACACGAATTATTTTTCCTGCATCCGATAAATCAATTAATGTCACCATTACAAATGATAATCCAGAAGAAGCTTATCTTGCACAAAGCTGGATTGAAGATATTGAAGGGAATAAATTGACTAAAGGCGCAATTTTAGCGACACCGCCATTACAGCGCATTGAGCCGACGAGTAACAGTTTGGTCCGTTTAAGCACCACGCCTGAGCTGAGCAAATTACCGCAAGATAGAGAATCTGTTTTTTATTTTAACTTACGCGAAGTGCCACCTAAATCGAATGACGGAAATATATTGCAAATCGCATTGCAATCCCGAGTGAAATTATTTTATCGCCCAAAAAGCATTTTATCGGAATCAGAAACTAAGTGGGCACATAAAGTCACTTTAACAAAAATCGCTAATGGCTATCGTCTCAATAATACCACCCCATTCAACTTAACTGTGATTGGCTTTGGCAATAGCAAAAATCAAGCAGAAAAAAATGCGTTTAATGTTGTCATGGTGCCACCAAAATCTGACCACGACATTATATCACCATCATTATCAACGCCTTATCTAACTTATATTAATGATTATGGTGGTAAACCTACGCTCGTATTTCAATGCCAAGGTTCAATCTGTACTGTTTCTGGAGAGGAGTAACATTGAGTGAAAGCTAGCATATTAATAAGGAAAACAAACATGAGCAGCCCGCGAAAAACACCTCTAGGACTGTTTATTATCATGATAGTACTGTGTTTTCTTTCTAGCATAAAACATGTCGCTGCTAGCTTGCCACCTAACTCAATCAGTTACGGCCAGATTCAAGTATACGCGCAATTGATGAATACAGCTTGTAACCTAAGTATACGCGGTGCAAAAGAGGTCACGCTGACAAATTGTGGTGCTGGTAGTGCATTTGATGATCTTAATTTAATCAATTCAGCTGTACATACCCCTGTCACCTTACAATTTTACGATACCGAAAAATCGTTATTTTACCCAAGCTATCTCACTTATTTAACAAACGGTGATAATAAAATAGCCTTACCACAGCAAATTGATTACCACAATACCTTAAGATTTGAGGTGAGCTATGAATAGAAAAAGCCGATTGAATTGGGTATTTTATCTCTTGTTATTCACTTTCCCTGCATTAGCTTATAGCGAGGAAGGACTTGATATGGAGTTTCGCGGTGAGCTTGTCAATACAGCTTGTCAAGTTACAACCGAATCTTTAAATCAAAAAATAAAAATTTATAACCTACGCTTAAAGACAATTAATGAAGGAATACCGAGCGCAACAGAACCTTTTTCAATTTTTATTGAAAAATGCAGCGAAACAGATTTAAAAAAAATAATCAAGTTAACATGGAAAAGTAATAAATTAACCAATATTGATGGTGATTCTTTTTTAAATACGCAGGGTGATAGCGGTGTTTTATTGGGGATAACAGATAAAGATGATTCTTTGATTGTTTGGAATCAACAAATTAACTTTGGTATCGTGCCTGAAGTAGGAAATACACAAGAACTTAATTTTGGTGTTTTTGTTCGTAAGCCTAAATCCGGAGATGCAAAGACAGGTGATTTTTTAGCCTCAGTAACCTTTACTGTGGAGTATGAATAATGGATATCATTAAAAAATATTTTAAATTCTGGGTTGGTATACTTTATTTCTGCACCTTCTCTTCCCTTGCTGTTGATGTTCCAATAAAAATATCAGGTACTGTCAAAGTACCACCTTGTATTATTAATAAGAATGAAAAAATTATTTTTAACTTTAAAACCGTACAAATAGATAAAGTTAATAACCATGATAACTCAATCACTAAAGAAATATCTATTGATTGCCAATATTACCAAGGAAAGCCTTATATCAATGTTGTCGGTGATAAATTAGCGAATGCGCCTAATAATGTATTAAATACTAAAGGAAATACAGGGTTAGGGATTGCTTTATATCAAGGAAATTCAGTTAATAATACTTACCCGCTTATTATTGGAAACAATATAAACAGCCTAGGAAATGAAATTATTAATGGATTAAGTGGAAAAGGTCAAAAAAATGGGATCTTTTCTATAACTGCAGTTCCCTATGCATTAAATACTAGTAATTTAGCACCGGGTAAATTTGAATCTACTGCAAAAATAGTCATCACCTACAATTAATAATGACTTGGAATTGACATGATACTTAAACCTCATTTTTTTATCTTAATTTTATTAAACATATTATTTTTCCCTGTCACCAGTATTGCTGGGGATTATCGCCATTTTATTTGGACAATGACAAGTCCAGTAAAAACAAACGATATGTTGATTAATTATAATGATATGACTACCTCTGCATCATCAATAATGTCTGGTGGGCTGAATGGCCTTTATAATGCAAGAAGTGTCTATACAAGATGTAAAGGAACTAATGACAAATTAAGTGCAACCCAAGAAAAAACCGCTTGGCTTATTATGCAAAATAGAGTGTACGTAAATAATGTCCCTATTTCATTGAATATCGACTCTTATAACAGTTGGACCTATCCAGCACAGTCGCAAATTTCAGGATATATTTCCAAGATAAACCAAATTACAATTAAGACCGATGTCGGGGGCTGTTGGACTCTTGGCTCAATGATACCTGTAGACTTTCATTGGCGTAGTGCAAGAATAACAGCAACCTTATCGCAAGGTAACCTCGCTCCAGGGATCTATAGGGTTCCCGTGGCCTATTACTATGCGTTTGAAGAAAATAAATTTACAACTCCTGAAGAGAAAGGCCCCTCAGCAGATGTGCCCAATTTAATCGTAGGAGGCCTTGGCCGACGTGATTCATTTACATTAATTATTGATGTAAAATCTAAGTGTGATTTCAACAGTAACCAACTGCAATTAACTCATGATATTACATTAGGGGATGAGTCTAGCTATAAAAGTAACGTAACAAATTACAGTATCTCTTGCAGTGCATCAACGCCAGTAAAAATGGAATTAATTGGGACAAATAAACCCACAGGGAAAAGTGCTAACTTCACTAAATGTGGTGAAGGAGATTGTGAGTTACAATTTAGCGATGGAAAAACAATCAGTGAGGAGAAAGTCACAGGGAAAAAAGACTACCTTATTAATTCAACATTTCACCCTGACGATAAAACCAAAACAGGCTCATTTCAAGGAGCAGGGATTTTAAGAGTCACAATACAATAAAAAATAAGGTTAAATACCAAAAAGTTCTATTTTGTTGAACTTCCTAGTGCTTACTTTCCTATTTATAAGTAGTTGTTAGGTACTATCATGGATTGGTATTGGCAATTTTTTTAGGATAATATTCCTATCGCGCCATGAAAATCTTGAGAAAAGTATAGAGAGTTATTATAACCAACTGGCCATGTATGTTTTCATAAGCAAGCGCCTCGTCTGAGCGAGGCGATAACCTTAATAGGCTTCGTTTAAAGAGCGAATGAAATAACCGAAATACTATTAAGAGAAAAATAGTGAGTATGCAGGTAGATTATATGATTTTTTGAAACGTATAATCTACTGTGTATTATGATGGATTATGATTACTAGATGTGAGTTAGTTAAAAATATTGTTTTTGTATAATAACCATACCCACAACCCACTCATTAACCTCTTAATCAGATTATGAATTTAGGTATGATTTTTGTCTTGGGGGCATTAATGAGGGCAATGCTATTTATCCAACTAAGTAAACCCATTTAATATCAACGTCATTACCTATTAAATACGACTCCTGTAATAGCCATTCAAGTTCAATATACCTCCATTGAAGGCAATTAAATCCTTTAAATTCAATGCAGATTTAGATATATTTGATAAATAATATTAAATATAAACACACAAAATAGAGGGGCTTATAACTAACACCGCCCTAATTTAAGAATCCTGTTTTATTAACTTATCGATATACGTAAAGAAATTTATACTACGAACATGATAGAATTATTAAATAGTGTTGTTCGTTACCCGATTAAAAAATCATCGGGTAATTTTTTTTGGGTATTTAACAGGCATGAATTTACCATAAAAGTGAACTATGCTGATATAAAATTATCTACAGGTTCGATTTTTATCTAAAAACACTTGTATTATATACTTCTGCATATTTTTAATTATTTAAAAATTAAAGTATGTTAAATAAGTTAATATTAAATATACTCAAAAATTAAGACCCCACCACCACTGATGTTGCCAAAAGATACATTGGATCTACTTTTTCCTAATGTAATTCCTATATCTAGTGTTTTATTAGTAATACTTTGAAGTGTCGTGATTAATTGCTTTTTACCATCAACTGCCAACTCACCGTACCAACCAGATGACACATTTCCTAAATCTAAACCTGTACGAGTTGGATTTGCACTATCAATAGGTTTTGAGGGCTGGTAAGTTACTTTAATATTTCCAGGATAAGTACAGCTAACGGTTATACTTTTAGTTAGATTTACTCCATCAGCTATTGATTGTGGTAAAGAACCAAAATTAAAATCTAGTTGAGTCTTATCTACACGACAAGTATTAATAACAGTTACATTAAAAGTAAGTACAGCTGAGTTTTTAGGTTGGATAAGCGCAACAGAACTTAACCATTTAGCTGGTATATTTGGGTTTCTGACACCAAATAAAGTCGTGTTTACTTTAATAATATGCGGTGTATTTCTAATTGGGAGATTAGTATTACTGATTAATGTAATAGGAGTTTCTCCACTAAATGATTGTGGCGTATAAGGGGTTCGCGAACAGGTTGCACGGCCAACATTACCTGAGCTTTGCCCTATCTGTGCATATTGTGTATTTGGATATCCATTGATTGTACCTAATGATTGGGGTAATAAAATTCTAAAAGTAAATTTTTCATTGGTAATAGGATCTACATAATCCACTGTATTTGGTGCAATCACATATTGCATATTAGTTGAATTAGGTGAATTCCCGTATGGAGGACATGCACGAGATCCCCATGCATACTCAGTCATTTTTCCTCCCATACTACTTAGCTTAGCTCTTAACGTTAAATTGACACCATTAAAGTTAGCGCCCGTCCAAGTTGTATCAGCTGTAAATTGAGTACCACTATACCCCATGACTGTCCAGTCATCTGGATCACCAGCATTGCTAATACTAGAAATAGCCAGTAGTGAAGCAGGTAACAAATAAAAAACGGTTTTCATCATAAAATATAATCCAAATTATAAATAACTCATTAGGATAGCAACAGTACTATCGAAGCTACCTTCCGTTAATAGTAATTTATTGGGGGTAATTAACGAAGCTCGAAGGATAAATGAGCCTTGTAGCTCATTACTACCAAAAGGAATCCATTTATTTAAATCAAGATTAGCATTACTCTTGGTTAAAGAGATTCCCAGTCCATTCTTTGATGTTCGTAATACGTTGTTACCAACTTGTGTATAGACACCATATTTAGTTGGATATAGATACAAGTTCATAACTTTATTAGCTGGAACTGAATTTCCTGTACAGTTATATTTTAACTGAATATCCTTATAGGCTGTTCCATTTTCAACTTCAGAGAAGTCAACATTATCAAAATTTATAAATAATGGTGATTCATTATTTTCACCTAAAATAGTACAAACAGGAGCAACTATAGTTGCTGTAATATTAATTTTTACATCAGCACGGCCATTATTAAAATCAGCAGCAGTTACTACTCTAGAAAAAAGTAATAATAATAAGAGCGACTTTCTTATTTTCATTATATAACTTCCTATTATTAGTTATAATTAACCATAATGCTTGCAGTTCCATGTACGGTTCCTGGTCTAGCAAAGTCACCTTTTTTTAGATATGTATTCAGTACTAACTCTGCTTTATTTTCTGAACTCACTCTAACCTCAAGTGGTTGATTAAACGAAATTAGTTCGCCATCAAGGCTCTCAAGACCAACGATTAGACCTGTTCCTCCTTGTGTTGTTAAATAATCAATTCCATTTTGTTTATATATATTTGTAGAAGATAATGAAATTTTTATTATTTTATCCATCATAGTAGGCGTACAGTTTTCAAATTCAATTTTTAATGGTTTTTTATCTGAAATATTGCCATTAACCTCAATATAACCTAGTGAATAAGGAATGAATTGAATGGTTATCTCTGACTGTTTAATTTCACATTTTTTATCAATTAGATTTCCATTGAAATTAATAAGCAAATCACTCGAAAAAGCAATAGGAGTCATAGTAATAATTAATATGGAAAATATGAATTTAATCATAATTTAACTCCATGATAGCTGAGCTGCCTTTAGTATTTTTATTTTGTATATAAAGTATGTTTTTACCAGAATAAAGTGGATGATAAATATCATATACTGTAGTTGTTATGTTGTTTTTTTCGATCAATTTAGCCTTGGCTTGTAAAGGTATTTTAATATTTTGATTATTTACTAAACATTGTTCTAGTTCAATAAAAAAAATATCGTTATTATATTCATCATCCAAAATAACGCACGGAGAGTACATTAATCCTACTTTAAAATGCAGTTTTCCACTTAAACTATCCATTTTAATAGCCGATGTTACATCATGTGATGGAAAAGAACGATTTTCATCATATTGACTAGCTACACTGCTTAATGAAATAAAAAGTGAGAAAAATACTACAGAAAAATATTTCATTGTACCCTCATTTTATAACTGGCTATTGTTGACTATCAGCTTTGCATACTGATGATTTGCAGTTAAAGGAAACAGTTGGTCTACCACCGTAATCATTTATGTAGGTTAAGTACGGTTTCTGGAAATGTGTACTTTTAACTTGATGACTTCCAAAAGGGTCAATCATAAATGAATCAAATGCGCCATTTTCAGATTTGTTTTTGTCACCCGCTAACCCAATGACCGTTAAATAAAATGGAGAGGTATTTTTAATAATATACCCATCATTTACTGTATTCAGCTCTAGATCTAAGGCCCAATCAGTTTTTGCTTTATCTAAAATAGGCTCTGGGCGATAAAATAATTTAATTCTTGATTGTAATGCAACCTGCATTACGTTTGGCTTATCGCTTTTCGGTGGTATCTCTCTTAAATTAAAATAATAAATAGACTCTCTATCTTTAGGTAATTTAGATACATCCGTAGTTGAAATTCTAATCATACTTTTTATATTCGGTTCTAAGCGCTGAACTAACGGTGTCGCAATTAATGGTCCTGTTGTAATTTTATTTCCATCTTTATCGTCAATCCAAGCTTGAGCTAAATACGGCAAGGTGTCACTCTGGTTTTCGATATTAATAATTACAGGGGTAGAATCACCTTCTACTATTGCTCTGGTTCTATCAAGAGATACTGCCGCTATGCTATTTTGTGCTACCAATAATAGCGGAAGTAATAAAAATTTATTTTTCATAAAATTCTCTACTTTTTGCAAATTAAAATAATTTGGTTTGCATTATCTAAATTGGGTAATGTTGTATTACACTGATTTTTATTAGACCAATTGATATTTAGCCTTTCTTCAGATTGAACAGCTGTTAACCATACTAATCCGTTATCGCTAATTATCCCGACTTCTCTACCTTTTTCATTTAGTACTTGAGCACCAAATGGAGGAGAACCTGAATTATCTGCCATTTTAATAGTTGCAAATAACTTGAATCCCTTATCTGCACTTATTTTTCTGTATCCAATTGCACCTTCTGTTAATGCAATATCATATATCGTATTTGATGACTCAATATTATCTGGTAATTTACTCATATCAACATTATAGCTATTTTTGTAATAGCTGGTCATATTCGGAATAACTCCGATCCCTATTCCATTTGTTACTGTTGAACCATTATTTAAAGGAACATCAGCGATATTATTTGTATCTATCATTAACCTAGCTGCAGATGAATATGATGAGCTATGTAAAGCAATACCATGCTGTGTTAATGTTACACCACCATTTAACCCCATACCTAAGCTAGAATCACCTTTATCTGAGATTGAAATATTACTATTTAAAGACGCATAACGAGTTGATAAATCATACATACCAGCTAGCGTACTTTGTTTTTTAGCATCCTTACCATAACTTGTTGATGCGCTTAAGTTATAGTAATCATTATCCTCAGTTAAGGTAGATACAGAAACACGCGAATTATAGGTGTCATTATATTTCATTGTGTCAAAAGTGTAGAACTGCTTGCCAAATGGAACTGAAAGCATCAAGCTAATTTGGTCATCATATTTATTTTGGTAATAACTTCTATTTGCTGATAGCGTTATACTTCCTCCTTGTAAGTTTAAATAAGGAATATTAACGCTTTTACCTATATTTAGGCCGTATTGATGAGTTTGACCTCGATCCCAATACTGTTGTAATTGATAATTTAAATTTATATTAAATTCACCTAGACGCTTTGAAAGACTTATTTGATAGCGTTCTTTTTCATTATCAATAAATTTATTATTTCTTAAATCTAAATATTGAGACATAGTATAAAATTTTCTATCAGTAAAACGATACCCCGCAAAAGTTAGATCCATATCGTAATCATCAAAAGTTTTAGAGTAATTAATACTATATGAGTTACCTGATGGACTATCATGATCTAACTGCGAAAAAGAGCGAGCTATATTTACAGATAAAGCACCAAACTGATTCATAAATCGGCCAAAGCCTAATGAAACTTGTTGATAACCTTGGCTTATATCTGAGGCTGCATTTAATGACCAATTATTATTTAAACCATGTGAGACTTCTCCTCTGAAGAAAAAAACGCCTCTATATACTGAATGGTCTCGTTTAATTGGTTGCCCTGCAGTTACATTATATCGAGTAGTTCCAGGACGAGTTAAATAAGGCACATTGGAACTATTAACAATAAACTGTTGTTCAGACCCATCTTGCTCAATAATTTTTACGTGTAATTCACCACGAGTACCACTATTCAATGATTGAATTTTAAATGGACCAGCAGGTACATTGCCATCATATATTACCCTTCCTAATTGAGTAATAACAACGCGAGAATTAGTTTTAGCTATTCCTGTAATTTCAGGAGCATATCCTCTTAGTCTAGGAGGTAACATTGAATCGTTTGTAAATAAAGATAATCCTGTAAATCTAAAAGGTTCTAGTATCTGTGATGGTGTTGTACTTTCACCCACGACTAATTTAGCATCTAATGCTTTAATATTTCTATATAAATAAATTGCATTAAATAAAAAATTACGAATTGTTGATGTTTGGCTATTTGACTCTTGTCTTTGATAATTACCATAATATTCACTTCGTAAACGCCAAGCACCCATATTAGCACCAAGATATCCACTGATCGATGCAATTTGATTTTTTAAACTGTCATTATCGCTATATTGATAGTTGGCATTGTAATCTAATAATAACCCGCTGATCCCTTCATCCCAAAGGGTTTTGGGTAACCAGTTTACATCCATATACTCTAAATATAATTGAGGTATATTTATGATTACCGTTCCCTCAGGTAAATTAGGAGTAACACTAACACCCTTCAAAGCCAAGAAATTAATACATTCCCCGTTATTCCAATAGGTCAGTTCTTTCACATATTTTTCTTTAAGGCCTAAACTATTAATATAGTCTTTATCAATACATATATCACTCACAGAATCATCATTATCATTAGCTATAATTTTAATAGGAGAGGCCGATTGAGTTAATTGAGTACTATTAATAATTATATTAAAAAAATAAGTTCCAGGAAGAATAAAATTTGGATTTTGAAACCTTGATACGTCAATATTCGCTTTATCTGTGCTATCAAGTATATCTGTATTGAACTCTACAGAATAGGATACTTTGTTAAAAAAAAGCATCGACACCATTAAAATGGTCATTTTTTCTTTTATTGATAACATCGTAAATACTCATTAAATTAATAGTAATCAATATCAAATGTAATGATACTTGAAAATTCTCCTACTTGTGGCCTAAGCCCATCATCAACAACAATTTCAGATAAAAAGTTTAATTGTTGTTCATTGACTGATTTCGTTTTGCCTGCAACTCTTTTTAAATCATAAATGGGATAATATTCATTAGGCTTGACAATGTTATTTCCGTTTAATATATAAATAGCCAAACCATCGGCATCATTAAATTTAAATCCATTAAAGTTGCTTGTTACTGAACCTGAAAATTTTATTCTTATAGGTGATTTCTCATCCTCAAAATAAGAATTTGATAGCTGACAGTTTTTTAATATTATTTTAAATGGTTTGATTATCTTTTTATCTTTAATTCTACTTAAAGGGTAATCACCAAATTGAATAATTTGATCTTTACTTGTTAGTTGCATTGAACAACCCGAGGCTAATATTTCACCTTTAACTGTTGCTTGTCCCCAATTCATTGCTGCAAATGCTGGAATGCTAAAAAAATGAGCAAAAAAAGTGGCAATAATTAACAAGTTTTTCATAATAATATTCTTTTTCAGGTAATATACTCCTCCACATAATAGTGAAGGAGTGTATATAACTTACTGGTATGCGATTTCGAAGGTAGAAATAGTTGTGAAATCGCCCGCTGTTACAGCAGCAGCACCTGCTTTTTTAACAAAAGCAGAGTAAGTTAATGTATTGTCACCATCGCGCAAATTTAAGTTAGCAGGAGTACCAAAAGTAATATCTTTAATACCTACAGCAACGTTTGCAGCACTGCCTGTAGTTGCTAAAAGATTTTGACCTGCAATTTTACTTACACCATCAAAAGTAATAGTTGCTGTTTTAGTTACTGTAGTTGGATTTTGTGGATCGCTGTTATCAATTGATGTTAATTTACAGCCTTTCAGATTTAAATCGAAGTTTTTATACTTTGAATCTCCATCATTTAATTGACTTAATGATAGTTGGCCAAAATCAACAATTGTAGCAGTACCACCTTGTCCTGCATCTAAGTTACAAGGCGTATCGCGAACTTCACCTTTGAAAGTAACAGTACCAGTATTAGTATCTGCAATTGAAGCAAATGACGTTGTTAACATTGCTGCTACTAATACAGACATATATTTGTTATGTTTCATACTATTTCCTAATATCATTGTTAAGATGTTAATATTTATGTTTTTGAGAATGGAATTATATTAATTTCATTGACTAACACAGATAAGTATATCTGTATAAGAAAGAGTTTTTGCTATATAAATTTCTTTATTATACAGGAATATGAATAATGTATTATTATTTGATAATGTAGTGTTTACTCATTACTAAAATTTTATTTCTCTCATTTCAAATAGGATGAGTATGAAACAAAATCTGAAAATGATGCATTCATAATTGATAAAATAAATATCAAATCTGGTAATGATAGGCCATTTGAACCTCGTTCATATCGTGATATTTGCTGTTGACTTACTCCTACTAATTTACCTAATTGTGCACCAGTTAATCCATTTTTAAGTCTGGTTTTTCTTATAAAATCACCAATTTCTAGGTTTATATTTTTTACAATGAAATTTTTTTGGGTGCTAATCATAATAAATTCCTCAATAATTTATTTAATTAAACTAGTGAAGTTATAATTTCTTACTGATTTAATTTTCATTTAATCTAGCTTTTATTTTTATTTATTTAAAGATGTTTATATCGATCGATTAGTTAACTTTGATAGGCTAACTCTATCAAAATGCTGTTATTGATCGGTTATTCGGATCAAAATGTGACTTTAACTACTATTTAAAGAACATAACAATATGATTTTATGGTTTTTTTTTGATTCGATATTATGTTGTTAATTTCGAGCAGGACTATAATTTATTTATTTACATTACAACTTACGTATTAAATAAAAAACATTTTGTTACATATAAGTACGTATTTATTATATTTTGTTTCATAATAATATTGTTACATTTTAAATTAATTACAGTAAAAACTATAACGTTAGGGTTATTTTGATTTTATATTAGGGTAAGATTATTCTTAGTATCGTTTGTCTTTTTAACTAACATAATAGTATATACATTTTACATTTTAGAGTGTTAAATAGAATGAAAGAGTTATAGATGTTTTTAGAATTAATGTAGTCCTCTATAACATAAAGCTTAGATTTTATATGAGTTTTATTCGGGTTTAATAGTTTCTCTATTTAAATTCTCTTCTTTTCATTTTTCGTAGAGTATGATAATTGCCGTTACTACTAGCTATGATGAATTTTGCTATAGCGGTTAACTATTAGAGTTTACATTGTTTACTCGATTATCAATGAAGTTACATGACATGTATATTCGCCCAATGATAATACTTAAGCTTATTGAGGGTGATTTTAACGACTGAGTCATTGACTTCAATTGATATCTTTAGCATGAAAATAGAGTTTATCTACTGCTGTATTACGTTCAGAGTTAGAGCGCTTAGGCAGTAAATCATAAATTGGCAAAGTATGTTAAAGAGGGGCTTCTCTCACTAGAAGTCAGTCTTAGAAAAACCAGTCATACCATCCAGCCCCATTTCACGACCTAATGCCGTCATGGGATGGACAATGACCAGCCCTCGCACGGTTTTTTTCAGCTTACCAAGATCAGCTTGTTCTTTCTTCGTAATAGGGCGTTTGAATGGCATATCAACCAATTTTTGCGCTTCTTTACTTAATTTTTTGTTACGTACCTCTTTTAGACGAGCGATTTCAATTTCCAGCGTCGCTTTTTCTTTCTCTAGCTCGGCGTATTTTTCTGCTTCATTCGTCAATTGCATACTGGTCATTTGGTGACGAATAAGGTCTAAACGGTCGCTAAGAAGCTTAATTTGTGTTTTTTCGATTTCTTTCATTATTTATTAACCGTGGATAAATTTTATTGTGGGCAAGTATACACTATTGCGGGAAAGAGAGGGAAAAGAGATGCTGGCTAATGCCCCTTTGAAGTTACCTTTATCGTTCATCATCCATGTGATGAAAACAACATAACTACCTTATAAATCAACTTATCACTCAACTATCCATCGTATTTTATTCTTTTATGTCTTAGTGACATCATGATTAAGTGCTTGCATTGCGGTATCATCACTGCCCTTTCTGACATATTATATTTAATTTTCTAAAAAATTATTATTTTTAGTTAATTTATCGTTGGTATATAGCGAAATATAACGAGGTATAGATGAGATCATAATGACTAAACGTAAATTTATTACACGTACAGAAGTTAATTCTTTATTGGAGGCTACAAAGCAAGGTCGCTATCCTAATCGCGACTATTGTTTGTTATTAATGAGCTTTTTGCATGGGCTAAGAGTGAGTGAGCTCACTCATATCACAATGTCTGATATTGATTTGGTGCAGAAAGTGATATTTATTAGGAGACTAAAAGGAGGGTTGTCTACCGTACAGCCTATAATTCCCGAAGAGTTTACTGTGATTGAAAAATGGCTAGTTGAACGAAACTCTTGGAAAACAGCAGGATCAGATTGTTTATTCATTTCACAGAAAGGAAGCCAAATTTCTCGTTATCAAATTTATCGTTTATTTGAACAGTATGGAAAAATAGCAGGGCTTCCTGTAAAGCTTCATCCTCATATGCTAAGGCACGCATGTGGTTATGCATTAGCTGATTTAGGTAGGGATACACGATTAATCCAAGACTATTTAGGGCATCGAAATATCGCTCATACTGTCATTTATACTGCTAGTAATGAAAAAAGATTTAGCGGTATTTGGTCGAATAAATAAGCAATTTAATGACTTGTGTCAACATAAAGCTAACATTAAACATAATAATATGAACTAAACACCAAGAATACCTCAGTTATTTAGGCAATTGATATGATAAAGCTGAGGTATTCTTATGCATATTAAGGGCAAAAATTATTTTTAAAGCCATAAATAAGATGTTCAAATGACTTATTTTCCAACCTCTAAAAATAAAATTAGTTAATAATTTCATCTATTCTTTTTTTTTGAATTATCATAATTTAATTACTCCAATTAAGGGTATCAGTAACCCGCTTGCGTTGTTAACTAATTGTTATCATATTTTAATCATTTCTTTTACAGTGATAGTCTATTTTGGATTGTCTAATAAAGTTTCTCTGTTAAATGGCGTGTTATAAGCGAGGTTTTTTAGATGATAAATTTATATTTTTTGTTTTTGTAAGATTAAAAATCTATAGTTTGTGGTTTTTGATGTGTTGACGCAGTATGTAATAAGAAAATTAATCAATTATCGATGATAATCAACTGAATGAATAAAATGCCTATAAAAATCAAGCTACAACGCAACATAATAAATCAAAATGTTTAAATTACCTAATAAGTATAATTATCAGGCTAACCAAAATCAAATAGCATAAAATTCTGTTACTGTAATGCATTTTAGAGGTAATTATTAATTAATGTAAAAAATTGTCATTAACAACAAAAAGTTATCATTCATGATTTTTATATGCAATAAAACCAACCAGTCAAATAATCTAACTCTACCAGTTTAGTAGATATATTAAAGATTTTAATTCTGACGATTCTTATATAAAAAACAATTTGTCTAAAACTTATTTAACGCAACATTTTGATTTATTTTGTTGCGTTTTTTTTCATGTAAAAAATGAATTGTTTGTTTTATGAGCAGCTCTGATTGTTTTGCCACATTACACAAGGCTTTATTGGTGAGATATGAAAAGTAATAAATTAAAGACCAGTATAGATAGCTTTCAGAAAATACTAACCGAACAAATTGGCATGGAATTATCCTATCTTAGAAAGGAGAAAGGGCTTAGTGGTAGTGAGTTAGCTAAAAAATTAAAGATATCACAACAACAAATATCTCGTTATGAAAGAGGAATATGTAGCATTAACTGTGGAATGCTATTTTCAATTTTATTCTATCTAGAAATCAGCCCGAGTGCATTTTTTGAAAGTGTATCATTGAAAATAAATGAAAAACATCCTAGTGCTAATTCATTTATTCATAATAGTGAGTGTTTGTCCGATGGAAAGGATAACTACCATTATATTTTTAATCGACAAACAGAAGTTATTTTAAATTCTTTATACAGCAAATAGTTATTTTAAAAATAATAAATTCTAACTATGCCCTACATCATGTCGGGTAATCATCACGTTGTTATATATAAATGAGGTTCAAATGAAAAAAGTATTTTTAGCCGCACTAGTTTCTGCCGCTATTGCATCTCCAGCACTGGCTGACCAAGGACATGGTAAAGTCACCTTTAAAGGTGAAATTATCGATGCACCTTGCTCAATTAGTTCAGATTCTATTGACCAAACAGTATGGTTAGGCCAAATCGCGAACTCTATTTTAGCGAATGGTGGTACTTCTAGCGCTAAACAATTCAATATTGAATTGGAAGACTGTGTATTCCCGAAAGATGCAGATGACAAAGTGTACAACGATAAAGTGAGTATCACATTCTCTGGTTCTAGCGCTGCTTTCAACTCTAAATTATTGGGTGTAACAGGTTTAGATGCAACAGACCCAACTATTGCTGGCAACGTAGGTATTCAATTAACGGATACTAATGGTGCAGCATTAGATATGGGAGTTGCAACAGCTCAAGAACACCAATTACAAGCGGGTGATAATACATTGCGTTATAGCGCTTATGTACAAGGTGCGAATGTTGCGGTTGATAAAATTCCATTAGGTAAATTTGAAGGCGTAACTAACTTTACCTTAACTTATAACTAATTGATTAGTTTAAGAGGAATACCTTTGTGTTCCTCTATTAATCACCAAACTAAGTCAGAGGTTAAAGTGAAAGGATTTATCTATTTGCGAAGAAAAGCATCATCTCTATTTCTTCTAACATTATTTCTTTCGCCACAAATGGCAGCATCATCTCATGGATGGGGAAAAGTCACGATGAATGGCGAAATAGTCGATACTGCCTGCGCAATAGATATTGGGTCTAGGGATCAGACCATTAATATGGGGGTGCTTCCAACAAGCTATATTCGTGAAGTTGGGAAAGGCCCCATAAAAGAATTCAATATTAAGCTCATTGATTGTCGTTGGGAAAAATATTCGAAAGATAATAACGAATGGAATTCACTCGAAGTCACTTTTGATGGCCCATCTGAAGGTGATTTTTTCACACTCTCGGGTGAAGCAAAAGGAGTGCAATTGGCATTGCATGATATATCTGGATATTCCATTACACCAGGAAAGCCATTACCTGTATTAGGAATTACGCCAGGGACAATGATCCTGAAATATCAAATGCAATTAGTCACCAATTATCATCCTGTTAAAGCGGGTAATTACCAAACCTTATTAAGGTTCAAGGTCGATTATTATTAATTCTAAGAAATTATATTGGTGTTTTAGGGATGTTTTTTATGTTTTTTAAACAACACAAAATAAATATAATAACGACAACGATAATGATTACATTTGGAACATTATCCGCTCAGTTATATGCTGCTGATACTATACAATTTAATACGGCGTTATTTGATTTAGAAGACAAAAAAAACATTGATATTAAGCAATTTTCACGTGCAGGCTATATTATGCCTGGCACCTATCCCCTCAAAGTACAAGTCAATAAAGAAACTTTACCTGAGCAACGGTTTTCATTCTATGCGCCAGAGAATGACCCTGAAGATAGCCTCGTTTGTATCACACCAGAACAAGTCCAACAGCTAGGGTTAACAGCCAGTTCGTTGAAGCAAATTACGTGGTGGCATAATAATGAGTGTCTTGATTTATCCAGCTTACCCGGCTTTCAAGCTCGAGGGGATTTATCTGACTCAACATTGTATCTGAGTATACCTCAAGCCTACCTTGAATATAGAACAGCTAATTGGGACCCGCCCTCTCTGTGGGATGAAGGGGTTTCAGGGGCTATTTTAGACTACAATATAAACGCAAGAGTGAATAAGCCTCATGATAACAATAGCAACTATAATGTGACAGCAAATGGTGTCGCAGGTGTGAACCTTGGTGCATGGCGTTTCAGGGGAGATTGGCAGGGACGTGCTCAACGAGAAAATGGCTCGAACAGTAAAAATGAGCATGATTTTCAATGGAGCCGACTATACGCCTATAAAGCGTTAACCAGTATTAAAGCGAAATTGACCTTAGGTGAGGACTATTTTAACACGGATTTATTCGACAGTTTTCGATTTACAGGTATTGGCTTACGCTCTGATATCTTAATGTTGCCGCCTAATTTACGTGGCTATGCACCTGAAATAACGGGTGTTGCGACGACAAATGCGACGGTGATTGTTAGCCAACAAGGGCGGATTATTTATCAAGAACAAGTCGCTGCGGGTCCTTTCCGTATCCAAAATTTAAGTGATGCGACGACGGGAAAACTGGATGTTCGAATCGAAGAGCAGGATGGTTCGGTTCAAGAATATCAGGTTGAAACAGCCAATATCCCTTATTTAACTCGACCAGGCAGTATTCGATATAAATTAGCGATGGGTCGTCCAACGGATATGGATCATCATGTCAATGGAGATACATTTGCGAGTGGTGAAATGTCGTGGGGTGTCACTAATGGTTGGTCATTGCTTGCAGGCTCATTAAATAGCCAAGACTATAATGCATTCAACGTGGGTGTAGGCCGAGACTTACTGGCATTTGGTGCCTTATCTTTCGATATTACGCATTCAATTGCAAATATTCCTAATGATAAAAAACTCACGGGTAATTCTTATCGAATAAACTATTCAAAACGTTTTGATGACTATGATAGCCAAGTTCAATTCGCGGGTTACCGATTCTCAGAACGCAGCTTTATGACTGTAACCGATTTTTTAACGGCTAAAGATTCAGGTGAGCGTCAAGGTAGTAATAAAGAAATGTATGTGATTTCTTTAAATAAAAACTTTAGGGAATCGAGAATTACAGCTTATTTAAACTACTCGCACCAGACTTATTGGGATAAGCCAGAAAGTAATCGCTACAATTTAATGGTGACAAAAGCCTTAGATTGGGGAAGCCTGAAGAACATTAATATTTCGTTATCGGCTTATCGCAATAAATATAATGAAACAAATGATGATGGCCTGTATATCTCAGCGTCAATGCCTTGGGGAAATGGTGCAAATATTGGTTATTCATTGCAAGCAACACGTGATGATACCGTTAATCGAGCAACCTATTATGACAAATTGTCCGATAGAACCAATTATCAAGTCAGTGCAGGTTCGACCAACAAAGGTGGAACCGCAAGCACCTATATTACCCATTATGGTGATAATACTAAGTTAACTGCAAATGCCAGCTATATTCACAATAATTACACGTCATTTGGGGTAGGGGCACAAGGCGGGTTTACCATGACTTTAAATGGTGCGGATGCTCACCGAGTCTCAAATATTGGCGGAACTCGTTTACTGATTGACACCGATGGTGTGGCTAAGATCCCTGTATCAGACCGAGGTATCCCTATTGCATCAAATGCATTTGGTAAAGTGGTTGTTCCTGACTTAAATAGTTACTACCGCAGTAAAGTTAAAGTTGATTTAAACGCATTACCGAATAATGCCGAAGTAACGGATTCTATTGTTCAAGCGACATTAACAGAAGGTGCGATTGGCTATCGCAAATTTAATGTACTGTCTGGTGAAAAGATGATGCTTTCAATGCGTATGTCTGACGGTTCTGCACCGCCATTTGGTGCTCAGATTACGAATTTGAAAGGAAAAGAAACGGGAATAGTCACCGATAATGGATATGCCTATGTTAGTGGTATCAACCCAAATGAAGTCATGATTATTCATTGGGGTGGCGAAGCACAATGTGAAATTAATTTTCCAGAAAATTTAGAAACAATTCATCAAGGATTATTTATTCCTTGTAAACCATTATCAAATAAACGTAATGAAGCAGATAATAATCTGTAGATGAGTGATTGCTATGAAAAAATTAACTAATTTATATATCAGTACTATTTTACTAAGTTGTTTAGTTAGCGGAAGCGCATTCTCGGCAATTGCTTTAGATAGAACCCGAGTTATTTTTAATGGCGATCAAAAAAGCGTTTCAATTACTATTACTAATAAAAATAATCAACTGCCTTATTTGGCTCAAGGGTGGGTTGAAAATATTCAAGGGGTAAAAATTACTTCACCGTTTGCAGTATTACCTCCGGTGCAAAGAGTTGAACCCGAAAAATCAAGCCAAGTCCGTATTGAAGTGCTCCCTGAAATTAGTCAGTTACCTCAGGACAGAGAAAGTGTTTATTACTTTAATTTAAGGGAGATCCCACCAAAAAGTGATAAGCCGAATGTTTTGCAATTGGCGTTACAAAGCAAAATTAAATTATTTTATCGCCCTAAAAGTATCATGCTAAGTGAAACAGAAATGCTGAATAACCCTTGGCAAGAAAAAACACAGCTTATTAAGCAAGGTGACCAATATATCATTAAAAATCCAACTCCCTTTTATATCACGATTATTGGTGCAGCTGAACGTAAAGATTCACCAGTAAATCAGAATTTTAAGGCAGTTATGGTTGCACCATTTAGTGAAGAAAAATTAGGGGTTCCAAGTTCTACTGTGGGATCAAACCCAGTATTGACCTATATAAATGATTATGGCGGCCGACCAAAACTTCAATTTAAATGCCAAGCAAACACATGTCAGGTTGTTCCTGAAAATAAATAGAGAGGAAAATGATGATTAATCAAAAAAGCTTTTCCCTACTCTTTGGATTATCTCTCATATTTCATTCATCTGTTATATATGCGGCATCAAATAATGCCTTTTATAACACGACAGGAAATTGGGATGTTGAAGGTGCAAATGGCAAAATTTTCGTTTATGGCTCGTTAACGGAAAGCGCCTGCCATTTATCGATGGATTCTGCATTTCAATCTGTTGATTTAGGTAACATTGAAACGGCATCATTAAAAACAATTGGGGCTCAAGGCCACAAGACACCGATAAACATCGAATTATTGGATTGTATCGAAACCCCAACTGTTTTGCGAAACAATAAATCAGGTAATGTTACATGGAGTATTTCTCAGCCTGGCATGAAAATTAGGTTTATCACGCCAGTTGTTCCTTTTAGGCCGAACATAGCGAAAGTTGAAGGTGTGAATGGACTTGGATTACAGATAACTAATCCTAAAGGGAAAGAAATTGCTTTTGGTGAGTATAGTGAACCTGAGCTTATTTCTACGGGGCAAAATATTTTAACTTATTATGTAGCACCCGTAAGAATTGCAGAGAAATTACAAGCAGGGGCTTATCGAAGTGTTATTTCTTTTCAAATAACGTATGAATAATCTTAATAGATTGTCTGATATAGCATTGAAGGTATTTATATGAATAACTTAAATTTCAATTTTTATAAATTTAAAAAAATAATACTCTCCATGCTATTTAGTTTGTTATTTTTTTCGTTACCGAGCCATGCCAAAAATGGCCAAATAGGTGAAATTAAAATACGAGGGCAGCTTGTCGCTGAAGCTTGTACAGTAAGGCCTGGTGATGAAAATATCATTGTGGACTTTGGTACTATCGTTAATAAGTACCTCTATATTAACCAAAAAACGCCACTTGAAAATTTTAATATTCATTTAGATGATTGTGATAATAGTATTTTTAAAACGGTGACCGTTAAATTTACAGGAAGCGAAAATACTCATTTACCTGGCCTTCTTGCATTAGATTCTGGCAGCATGGCTTCGGGGATCGGAATTGAAATCTTAGAATATAGTGGTAAAAAAATCCCCATTAATAGTTCGACATCTGCATACAATCTAGAGAATGGTACGAATATTTTAAGTTTTAATGCAAATGTACAAGGGGAACCCGACGCAATAAAAAATAAAAGTATTGCGTTTGGCCATTTTACTGCAACCGCTGTTTTTAGTTTAATTTATGATTAAGGTATCAGTAACAATGAAGATATTAATATTACTTCTCGCAACCTTATTATTTTCTCCGGCCATTTTTGCATTCCAGTGTAAAACTAACGGGGGACAAGAAGTTGGTGGGGGAACGCAAAGCATTTATGATGTTCCTCTCGATAATGATATTTTTGCTGTACCTAATCGTATAAATGAATTCGCGGATGTGAGTGATTTTATGACCTGCCGTAATGAAGCCCCCAATGCTTATGTCGATTATTTAAATGTGACTGGTGCTGACCTTGGCCCTGTATTTAAGAATAACCCTGAATTAAAAGCGGGTGTCGTCGTGCGCGGTGCTTATTATTTAGCACCATTTAGCGGTAAAGAAATTCAAGTATTTCGTTTAACTACAGCAAGTGAACCTTTACAAATTAAATTATATTTACAGGTAAATGTTAAACCAACGCCATCAGTATTGGTTAGAAAAGGCGATTTGCTGATGACATTAGATCTCCATAAATATGCGACATTTGTAAATAGTAATCAGCATATTGACCACGCTTATTTTAAATGGAATTTTTATGCAGGTAACGACGTGGTTGTTGGAACAGGTACATGTGATATTAATGATAACCAAATCATCATTGTTGATTTTGAAACAGTAAATGCATCGGGTATTTCAACGGTGGGGAGTGCAAGCCGTTTTCAACGTAACGCAGAAATCACTTATAGTTGCGAAGATAATAATCTGACAGCGCCAATAAAGATGATTATTAGCGGAGAAACGTCGACTTTTTCATCTGATGCTTTACTTGTTAGAACTGGAGATATTGGTAGCCAAGGTCCTATTATGCCTGGATTGGGTGTTGAGATTTATCATCAAGGGCAAAGAGTTTCCCCTATGAATGGGCACTTCGATTCAAAAATAGAAAATGGGCATGGTAGAGATACATTAATGTTTACGCTAGTTAAAAAACCTAATTTATCTCCAAATGAATTGATAGAAGGCCAGTTTAGTTCAGCAGCGACCATTATTATGTCCACCCCGTAGCAATTAAAGTAGAGAGGTTTTTATGTTGATGAAAGCCTCTAACTTTTCTCGTCAACTCCCTATGGTTACTGAGTAAATTGTGTATATAAGAAAATAATTTTTTATAGACACATTTTGGATTAGACAAAATAAGTTAAATACACCAAATTTTGAATTGTCATCGTTATTATATTTTCTTAAATATCATCACATAATTTCTCCACCAATGAAGCTCAAAACCTATCAGGTCTCAGCAGCTACAGGTATAATCACATAATTATCTGATAGATTTAGAGGCAAAGATGGCAAAACTTACCTTACAAGAGCAAATGTTAAAAGCGGGATTGGTGACAAGCAAGAAAATGGCCAAAGTCCAAAGAACAACAAAAAAGTCACGGGTCCAAGCTCGCGAAGCCAGAGAGGCTGTTGAGGAAAATAAAAAGGCACAACTAGAGCGTGATAAACAGCTAAATGAGCAACAGAAACAAGCGTTGTTAGCAAAAGAATATAAGGCGCAAGTGAAACAATTGATTGAAATGAATAGGATTAATATTGCAAAGGGCGATATTAACTTTAATTTCACAGATAATAATGTAATAAAACAAATCGTTGTAGATAAAACCACTCAGACTCAGCTGATTAATGGTCGTCTCGCAATTGCACGCTTACTAATTGATAACACGGATGTATGTGAATATGCCATTATTCCTGCGAGTGTAGCCGATAAAATCATACAAAGAGAGGCAGATTGCATTGTATTAAACAATGCATTAAGCCAAGAGCAGCAAGATGAAGACGACCCATATGCTGACTTTAAGGTGCCCGATGATTTGATGTGGTAATACTTTTCCATGTTTTAAGTTGCCACATTAGTATGATTTAACTGCTTTTTAAAAGGGGCTCGTGCTGTATGCTTTGACCCGTTCCTTGCTAATTGGGTGGATAAAATGCAGTTCACTCGCATGCAACATTAAGCGCAGAGCATGTTCTGTATTGGCAAGTAGGCAGCCACCATATAAGTCACACCCTAAAATAGGGTGGCCTAATAGTTGGCAGTGAATACGGAGTTGATGGGTTCGGCCCGTTTCGGGGGTTAATAGTACTCGAGTTAATGGCAATGTTGCTCCATTGTCGAGTGTGTGAGTCAAGCGTTCGATAACTTGATAAGCCGACCGCGCGGGCTTGCCTTGGTGTTCACAAATGGACATTCGAGGGAAAAGCTCAGGCTTTTTGGCGATTGCGGCGTCTATTACTCCATGGTTATTATTTAAGTGCCCACAAAGGAGTGCATGGTATTTTTTCGTCACGGATCTTTGGCTAAATTGCTGGTTAAGTGCCGCGTTTATCTGTTTATTTCGCGCTACAACCATTAACCCCGAGGTGCCAAAATCGAGGCGGTGCACTAAGGTGCAATTTGGAAATATTTGCGCTAAGCGGTAGTGCACAGAATCTAAGTTTTGTGGGTTTTTTCCTGAAAGGCTTAGCAAACCACTTGGTTTATTAATAAGAACAAGGTACTCATCCTGATAGACAATTTCTATCTTATCGTGACAGGGCGGCGCAATAAAGGTGTCGATGATTTCAGTCATTAGCCTTTCCAACAAAAAATAGCGGTTGATAATAACCAATTTTTAGTCGGCAGGCGAATGCTTGCCACTTGCATCACGTAAATTTATCACTCAGACTAAAAGCAAAGCCGTAGTTTACACATGTATTGTGCTCTATACTGCGCATTGTAAAAACTGAGTCAATAAATGATTAACTAGGTGGTAATGGCAATGAATGGAACAATCACAACATGGTTTGAAGATAAAGGTTTTGGATTTATCAAAGATGAAAATGGCGATAACCGTTATTTTCATGTGGTTAAAGTTGCCAATCCTGACTTAATTAAGAAAGATGCTTTAGTGACTTTTGAACCTACCACGAATACAAAAGGGTTATCTGCTTATTCGGTAAAAGTTATACCTGAGAGCAAATATGTATATATTGCGGGTGAGCGCATTAAAATAACCTCCATCAAGTCTTATCGAGTTTATAGCGAGGAAGTCCCTGCGGATACCCGTATTGATAAAGAAAATACTGTGTTATCTGTCGGTGCATTGATGAATAGTATCAAGCCAAAATCTGCTACTCAGCCGGGTGAAATGCGTTCACTAAAAAAATTGGATATTCATACGTTACATGGTACGACGTTAACTTTCTCTGAAGATGAAATTGACATTGATGACGCAGTAAAACTACTCAAGTTTTAATTGTTCGGTTAACTCTATATTTAAAAATTGATTTTATCATCAAAGAGCCGTGAATGACGGCTCTTTTGTTTAAGCATTATCAACTGACCTTCCACCTTCTATATAGTATGTCATATCTCACCTCTCCCTTCTTTTAGTTAAATAGCTAAAATTGTCTTTATTTAGTACGTCGGAGGGTATTGGCCGAAAGTTCGAAGAGCGCTAAAAAATTTATCAACCTGAGAAGCCAGTTAAGCAGGTGGGTTCTTAAGGAGTAGGCTTGTTTGGATCACCGATAAAATAGGTGGCAAAGCTATCAGAGTGCTTATCTAGTATGAATATCTTTAGATTGAATGACAGAATAAAGAATTTATACGTTGAATCTTAAATGCATCAGAGTATTCTTAAGTTATTAAATGATGCTTGATTTAATAACAAGCGGATGGATGAGTATTAAAAATGATCAAGATTAATTTAAGTGTTAATAGAAAATCAATAAAAGGTATTTTTATCACACCTCGTAGTTATTCGTAACATTTAGCCTGCACACACATCTCATGTGTTATTTTTAGCGACAAATTATGTACAAATATTAATTTTAGCATTTGCGTCTGAATAAACTCAACAATGAACGCACTCTTGGCATATAACACTGAAATGCCACTCGAAATATTAGTTAAGCTACATATAAAAAACATAACCTATTGATATTAATTGAAAATAACAATTTGAAAACTATTTAAAAACCCTAAAAATGGATTTTTCACCAGTTTGACAACCTATATGAGTAGAATTAATATTATCCACGAACTCTGGTAGACAAGAGTTAATTAAATAGACATGAAGATATTTTAAAGTTAAGTTTTTACTTATAAGCTAGTTTAATTTTTATTAAATGGCCGAATAAATATATTTATTTGTTTGAGTTTAATAATGAGATAAATCATATTAAATCTACATTAATAAAATAAAAACTTAATCTGTAATTCTAAAATTTATATACCCATTAATTTAATCTTTAAATTAAGACGTTCTCACATACTTAGGAATGATTATTATGAAATTGAATAAACTTGCTTTAGTTGGTGCATTCGCGGTTGCTACTCTTTCTTCTCAAGCTTTTGCTGCACAAGATGCAACTGTTAACTTTAATGCACGTTTAGTTGCTGCAACTTGTGATATCAGCGCTTCTAAAGATTTAGTTAGCTTAGGTACACACTCAACTGAAAACCTAGACACTACTAAAGCATTATCTGAAGCAAACTTTAACTTAGTTTTAAATAACTGTACTAAAGTTTATGACGATTCTACAAACCAAACTGCTGATGCAACGACTGTTTCTATCTTAGCAACTGGTGAAGCATTAACTGGTCACTCAGATATGTTTGCTGACGCTCAAGCATCACAAATCGGTGTTAAATTAGCTGCTGGTAAAGCAAAAACTGAAGTTAAACCTAACATCGCAACTGAAATTACTGACCTGAAAGTAACGGGTAAAAATGACTACGTCATCCCAGTTGTTGCTGGTCTGTACGCAACGGCTTCTGATGCTGTCGCACAAAACTTAAATGTGCCAGTAACATTCAGCGTAGCATACGACTAATCACCGTCGTGCGTTAATTTAGCTAGTAAAGCAGGCAGTGATTTATTGCTGCCTGCAAATTATAAGAGAAAAAAAGAATGCTAAAATTAAAATCCTTACTTTTTATCTTATTTGCTTTTTCGTTTTCTTCTCAAGCGGGTGTCGGTTTAAGTCAAACGCGTATTGTTATTGATGAAGCAACAAACTCTGCTGCAATTACTGCACGAAATGAAGACAGTAAATCGTATTTAGTCGCCAGTTTTATTACACAAAAATTAGACAGCAAAACACCTTCTGAAGGTTACTTTGTCATTACACCTTCTATTTTTAAATTAGCGCCAAAACAACGTAATATTATTAAAATAAAAGCGCTCACACACAAGTTTCCAAAAGATCGTGAAAGTATGTATTACTTTCACTCAAGAAATGTCCCTGAATCCGATAAAGCGGATGGGGTAAAAGTCGGGTTAGAAAGTGTTATTAAAATTTTCTATCGACCGGCTAATCTGCCGATGCAGCAAGAAGAAGCATTTAAAGGCATCAAAACTAAAAGTACCTCCAATGGCGTTAAGGTAGTCAATAACTCGCCTTACTATATCAATTTGGCTGGTTTATCTGTTAATAACAAAGCGATTAAGCTTAATAAACAAAATAATGTTATTGCCCCATTTGCTGAAATGAACTTTGTTTCTCAATCAAAAGTGGGCGCTGTTAAGTGGGCTGTTATCAACGACCTTGGAGGATACAATGAATATCATGGGACTGTTGAGTAAAGGGATATTAGCGCTAAGTGTCATTGTATTCTCAGGCTCAATTATTGCTCAGAATGGGCAAATACAGTTCAAAACCAAAATCATAAAAGGAACTTGTGAGTTTGATGATAACAGTGAGTTAGATAAATATATTGATTTTAATAAAAGTGGAATGCTAACAGCATCTGATGTTGACGAAAGCCCAATTAATCAACCGATAAAAACTGAAAGTTTTTCTTATACCATTACTTGTCAGAATTTCCCGGCAGGTACTGAAAAGAAAATTAAAATAAAATCTAAATCGGCCGCATCAACAACATTTAATAATGGTATTTTTTTTGGATTAGCAGATACAACTAAAACGGGTTTTTTACTTGAATCCTGCGACAATAACAACCAAAATTGTCAGGCGGTGAAAGATGAAGGGATTTCCACATTTCCTTCCACAACCAGCGATTCAATTGTTGTGAATTACCAAGTTAGCCTTGTCAAACGAGAGAATAACGTTAAGCCAGGCGATGCTAATGCTGCGGTTACTTTTGAATATTATCAGGATTAAGAGCCATGAAAAAAATAAAACAGGGGTTACTGACTTTTTTAATGCTCCTCATGCATTACCCCGTGATGGCGGCAGATGATTACAAGGTAGAATACCAATTTTCTGTTTTATTTTTAGCTAAAACCTGTGAAATTGATGTCCCAAATGAAATTATATTTGGTAATGCATCTGGTGTCACAACCGTCAGTGAAATTAAAAAGGATACAGTGGCAAAGAATTTCTCGATTGGTTTAAGAAATTGTACTACGACGGATCAAAAAACGGCGGCGGTTTATTTAGCATCAGGTAATACATTAAATGGCAGCAAAAACTTCTTCAATGATGACCCAAATGGTGTCATTGGTGTTCAGTTATTAGAAGGAAATCGGGTTATTGATGTTAATCAGAGCTCATTATTAAAGCCAGATGCAGCCTCAATAATTTGGGATAATATTCAAAGTGTCAGTGAAACAAAAATGGTGACAGCCAAATTACGTTGCGCTGAAAGCAATTGTAACCCTAGCGATGGTGATTTCTCTGCAACATTAACTATTGGCTATTATGCCGATTAATAATATAGCGGAAGTTTAAATGAAAAAGATAATACAAGCCTTATTAGGCATAGTTTTTGTATCACAAGCTTCATTTGCTGCGGTTTCACTCGACCATTCAAGGGTTATCTTTACTCAGAATGATAAAAGTCAAAGTATTACAGCACATAATAGTGGTGGAAAAAAATATCTGGTACAAAGCTTAATTTTTTCAACCTTAGAAAAGGAGGGTGAGGCTAGTGAAAATTTCACAGTCATACCTCCAATTGTAACACTAAAAGAAAATTCAAATAACGCATTGAAAATCATACCAAAATCATTAGGCGATTTACCTAATGATAGAGAGTCCTTATTTTATCTCATGTCTAATTTTATTCCTGAGACACAACAAAGGAATAATGATGATAGTGATAAGGTGAACACAAGATTCAACTTATCAACAAAAATTGTAATAAAGATGTTCTACCGTCCAAATGGAATTAATGGTCATGTTAATGATTACATTAATAAACTAACAGCAACTCAGGTAGGAAAGAAAATTGTAATTAAAAACCCATCTCCTTATTACTATACCTTAGTAAATATAAAGATGGATAACATCGATTATGATAGTGATAGAGCACCAATGGTAGCCCCATTCTCAACAGTTGAATTAAATACAAATAGAAAAATATCAAAGTTAGAGTGGAGCATAATCAATGATTATGGTGGAGAAACAAAAGCAAAACCACTCATCTTAAAGGGTACTCAACATGATTAAAAATAGCGTATGGTCCTTTTGGTTTATTATTCTACTTTATCCACTAATTGCATCGGCGGATAACTCAACAGGATTTGACTTTGTACTAAAGCGTTATGTTTATAATGAAAGCAACTCAGGCGGTATTAGTGTTGATATGACTAATGCAAACCCCAATAGCTATTTAATGGAAGCTTGGGTTGCTAATATTGATGAAGCGACCTTACTTCCTAAAAGTGAAAATAAAAATGAGCAAGTTCCATTTATTATCTTACCTCCGCTAAAGAAAATGGACCCTAATACTCAAACCTCATGGAATATCCGTCGAATTAGTAATCAAATTAATAATACTGATATACCAAAAGATAGAGAAAGTTTGTATTGGATTGGGATTAGAGCTATTCCTGATGAAGGGAAAAATAAAAAAGAAAATAGCGTCCAATTGAATATTATCCCGAATTTCTATTTTAAATTAATCTATCGCCCTAAAGCGATTGAAGAACTTAAGACAGCTGAATTAGCGAAAAAAGTTAAGATAACTCGCAAAGGTAATTTATTACAGATTGAAAATCCAACCCCGTTCTATCTATCATTTGATTATTTAAAAGTGGCTGGAAATAGTATTAAAAATGAAGATAGGGAAATAACATTAACGCCTTTTTCAACCAAAGACATTACATTACCTAATTCGAAGGCTGGAAAAATCGAATGGCGATTTACCGATGAAAATTTAATGGAGTTACCTCCTCAATCCATAGAATAAACATCGATTGAAACATAAATAACAAGAATAAATAACGAAAGGTGATGCAGTGAAAGGGATGAAAATAAAATTAATTGCATTAGAGGTCTTTATTTGTTGCTATGCAATGGCCCCCTCTTTTATGCATGCCGAATCGTATTTTGACCCCGGCCTATTAATGCACGGCAGTGGGATAGACGTTTCTCAACTCGATTTAAATGACTTTGCGGATAACAATACATTAACGCCCGGCGTCTATGACGTGGTCGTTAATGTTAACATGATCCCGTCAGGGGAATTTAATCTCGCATTTGAAAAACAGCAAGATGGTCATGTTGCCCCCGTCTTTACAGTCGGCGAACTGAAAAAACTGGGTGTTAATACGGCATCTCTGCCCAAGTTAAGAGATTTGAGTGAAGACACGAAGATTGAAAACTTATCCAGTTACATTGCCGATGCTGCCATCACCTTTGATGTACAAACGCTGACGGTGAATTTATCCGTACCTCAAATTGCCATGGTGCCAAACTTTGCTGGCTATGTACCGCCTGAATTACGCGATGATGGTGTTACCGCGTTAGTGATGGACTATGTCTTTAACTACAGTAATAACCGCCAACTGGGCAAATATCACCAAAAAGCAGGTACCAGTGATTCTCTGTTTAGTAATATCAATGCAGGGATTAACATGGGGCCATGGCGCCTAAGAACGAGCTATTTATATAACTACAGTAAAAGCAGTGGGTCTTCCAGCACAAGTGACTCCAACTTTTCCAATACTTATATCTATCGCACCATTAATGCGATTAAATCAACGCTAAAAGCCGGGGAAATCTCGACCGGTGGGAATATTTTTGACGCCATTCCTATGAAAGGCGCCACGCTAAAATCAAACCCTCAGCTTGACCCTAGCAGCATGCAAGGGTTTGCACCTATAGTGGAAGGGGTGGCGAACACCAATGCGACTGTCACTGTGCGCCAGAACGGCAGTGTGGTCTACCAAACTTTTGTGGCACCAGGGCGTTTTATTATTCGTGACATCCCTGCCAGCGGCTTAGCCGGGGATATGGAAGTCACGGTTGAAGAAGAAAATGGCAAACAAACCGTTTTCACTCAGGCTTATTCCTCGCTGCCAATGATGGAGCGCCAAGGCGCTTATAATTATGAAATTTCCGCGGGTCGCTACAATGGCGGAATTGCCGTGGACTCTGAGCGGAAAAACTTTACGCTTGGTTCCTTCAGCATCGGGCTACCACATAACATTACCACTTATGGTGGGGTGTTAGTTTCTAATGGGTATAACTCCTTTGTGGGTGGGGTCGGCTTATCGTTGGGTGTATTAGGGGCGTTATCTACCGATATTACCCACTCGGATGCTCGGTTTTCAGGGAAAAGCCTCAAAGGGCAATCCTATCGTATCCGTTACTCAAAAAGTTTGTTGTCAACGGGGACCTCATTTGACTTAACGGCATTACGTTATACCTCTGAGAACTTCTATTCGTTCTCAGATTACAATAATGCCGGTTATGCGATTAAAGATGACTTAGCGCCTTGGACGGGAGCGCGTCAACGTTATAGTTTCCAAACCTCAATTAACCAATCTTTTGACTCTTATGGTTCCCTTTCTTTAAGAGCGTCAAAAAATACTTATTGGGGCGGCCAAAACTCAAATACCTCGGTTGGGGTGTCTTATAACAATAACTATAAAGGGGTTTCTTATAGTCTCAGTTATATGGTTGACCGCGTGAAGAGCTATAACAATACTTGGCCTGAGAACCGCGTGGTTTCCTTTGATGTGTCTGTGCCGCTCAGCTTATTGACGAACAGTGAAATGGCACAAACCATGAGCGCGCGTTATGGGGTCAGTGTAGATCAGCACGGTGAAACTCGTCATCAAGCAGGGTTAACTGGTAGCGCGATGAAGAGTCGCTTTAGTTATGGTATCTACCAGAACTATGACAGTTACAATAACAACTACGGGGGAAGCCTGAATGGGACTTACTCCGCGAACAACGCAACATTATCAGCCGGTTACAGCTATTCAGATATGAGCCGCTCAATGAACGGTACCCTAAGTGGCGGTATAGTTGCGCATTCAGATGGGATCACATTATCGCCAAACGTGGGGGATACGATTGCGATTATCACCGCAGAGGGGGCAAAAGGGGCGTCATTATCCTCTGGCGCGCAATTTGACCGCTTTGGGAATGCCATTATTCCTCAGTTATCCAGTAACACGGCTAACCAAATTGCGGTTAATGTGAACACATTACCGGATGATACGACCTTTAAAGACACCTCGATGATGGTATATCCAACGGAAGGGGCGGTTATTAAGCGTAAGTTTAAAACCAAAATTGGTTATCAAGCGATTATTAATCTGAAAGCTACGGGGAAAATCCCACCTTTTGGGGCGATCGCGACGTTAGTATCAGAAGACGATGAAAACGATATCAATACCGGAATTGTGGGTTCAAATGGCCAACTTTACATGAGTGGGTTACCAAACACTGGTCGTATTAACGTTAAATGGGGTGGTCAATCGGGTCAGTGTACCATTAACTATTCTGCATTAGACACGATTGCAGTTACTGCAGATTCGCCAGTAAGAACTTTAACGGCGGAATGCCAGTAGTCAGACGGGCTAAAAAGACACATTATTATTTATTTTTTACCTATTTTTTGCTTATGTTCATTCATCGATACTAAGCAAAAGATAGGTAATTTTTTTGCTTTCATTAAATTGTCGGGCTAACTCACAAAAAACTCTCTTTAACTCCCCCATCGCACTATGATCTATCGTATAATCGGCGGATTGAGCACCTACATTGATTTAATGTGACTGACTAAAGTTATTTTTAGGTCAATAATATGATGGGTTAACTCATCACATTGATAGGAGGGGGTATGCTAGATTTTTTGAAAAATTACGATAATTTAACCATTAGCGAAAAGAAAGTATTAAAATATCTTACAGATAATATAGCGGATATCCCTTATTTAAATATCAATGAATTAGTTGCTAAAACCTTTGTATCAAAAACGGTAATTATTAATTTATCCCAAAAATTAGGGTTTAGTGGGTTCAAAGAGCTTAAGTTTCAAATTAACAACTCTATTTTAGAGCAAAATAAAATAGAAAAAGTAAATATATCATCGTATAAAAAACAGTTAGAAAAGAATATTAATAAGAGCTTTACCTTAATAAATGAAGAACAAATTAAGGATTGCGCTAAGATTCTGCATGGCTCTAGAAATATTTTTATTGTTGCAAGAGGGACAAGCAAAGCGGTTGGCTACTACCTTGAGCATTTACTTTTTGCACTCGGTTTACACTGCTTTTTTATCAATGACTACAATCTTTCTGATTCCTTCACTCGGTTAGTCAGCAAAGATGATACCGTGATATTTATTTCTTTATCTGGTGGGACTAAAAAAATTATTGAAACGGCTAAAATTGTTCAGTTAAAAGGGGCGAATATCATTAGTATGACTGCATTTAATACGAATGAGTTAACCACCTATACTGATAACTCGCTTTTCTGCTTTGCTGATAGTTATGACACTAAGCGCGATGACACAAAATCGAGAATTGGTTTTTTTATTCTCGTCGATTTACTGATTAATGAACTAGAAAGCTTACTTTAGTTACTGCTCCACTTAGTTTTAATTTTCACTTAACACGCTTTTAAAAAGTGTCGTTTCAAAATGACCTAGGTCATAAATTATGACCTAAGATAATCTTTAAAACCGAGACATCATTTCTTTTATAAAACCCCCGAGCTAGTATGCCTTTAATTCTAATAATAGAAGTCATAAGGAAAAAGTATGGCCAGAAGAAAGTTTGGTGAATCTGTTCAACGCTTTGGGAGAACATTACTCCTTCCGATCGGTGTTTTAGCACCTATTGGTATGATATTGGGCATCAGTGGCGCGTTAGTTCAAACCTATATGATCGCGCGTTTTCCATTCCTTGGAAATGAAACTGTTAACGCATTACTCATCAGTATTCGTTCTATTGCAGGGGTAATTTTCGATAATATTCCTCTTTTGTTCGCCATGGGGGTTGCTTATGGTATGAACCAAAGAGATAAGGGGATTGCGGTTTTTGCCTCCGTAGTCGGTTACTTGACCTTGTTGATTACCATGAATATCTGGTTAGTTCTAACAGGTAAACTTGCTGATGCAGCAATCATGAGTCAAGTGGGGCAGATAAAAGTACTTGGCATACAAACCTTAAATATCAGTGCTGCGGGGGGGATCATTACAGGGTTAATTGCATCATGGGCAACCGAAAAATACTATAACCTTGAACTACCAACCGCATTTGCATTTTTCTCAGGTAAGAAATCTGTTTCCATCATTATGATTGGCTTGATGATCATAGTTGGTGCGACACTTCCTTTCATCTGGGAAGTGTTAGTTATGGGATTAATGAAACTATCAGCCGTCTTTTTAAGCCCAGTAGGTCCGTTCTTTACTGCGGGTGGTGAGCGTTTATTTATTCCTTTTGGTTTACACCACGTTTGGAACGTATTATTTAGATTTACAGAAGCGGGTGGTACGTATGTTATTGATGGACAAACCTTTGTCGGTGTTGTTCCTGCATTAACAGAAGTCTTATTTAAACAAGGCCCTGACAGTGAATATTGGGCTATGATGCCAAGCTTGACTCGCTTTATGGCACAGCAGCAAATGTTAGTGACCTTGTTCTTGTTCCCAGCGATCGCATTAGCGATTTATAAAACATCGAAAAAAGAAAACCGTGCAGAAGTGAAATCCATGTTAGTTACGATGGTATTAACTGCGATGCTCGGAAACGTGACTGAACCACTCGAATTTACTTTCGTATTTATTGCACCTTTACTGTATTTAATTTACGCCATCATTGTAGGTATCGGCGCGGTATTACTGTCTTTGGCTGGAGTCGCTATTGGTTATATTCGAGGAACAGTATTCGATTTTACTATCTTTGGATTGCTGTACGAGCACACTAACTGGATATTCTTAGTCATCATCGGGAGCTGTTTAGCGGTTGTCACTTATTTCATCTTCTACTGGGCGATTATCAAATTTGATATTAAAACGCCAGGACGTGAAGAATCGAGTAACTTGAAAAATACATTAATTAAAGAAAAGCGTTATGGGGAAATTGCGGAAATTCTGGTTGAAGCTTTAGGCGGTAAACAAAATATTCGTAACGTAGATAACTGTATTACCCGTATGCGTATCGATGTCGCAGAAGTCAATAAAATCAATAAAGATTTAATGTTGGAATCAGGATGTACCGCATTCTTCTTTCCATCGGCAAACCATGTCCACGTTGTTTATGGACCGAAGGTTGAGTTTGTTCGCAATGCTGTTGATGAAGCAATGAAGAAATAGAGAAGGGACACAAAATGAGAGCATTATACGATTCTAAAAGTAAAACAATTGATGACCGTGGTATAAAAGATCTGCTATCTAATGAAGCGAAATATAAAACTTGGTTAATGTTTGAATCAATGTTAGCTCAAGCGCAAGCAGAGTTGGGTTTTATTCCCCAGTCTGCGGCAGATGAAATAAAAGAAAAAGCGGTTATAGAGAATATTGATTTTGAAGAAATGAACCGTATTTACCAAAAAATTGGCCATGGCTTTGTACCTTTTTTGAAGGTACTCGTGAACGCCTGCTCAGAAGAAAGTGGTAAATACATTCACTACGGTATTACTACGCAGAATATTCAGCAAAGTTCACAGCTGTATATGATGAAAACAGTACACAACAAATTTATGTTGTTGCTGAGCGAAATTATTGAGAACTTATCGAATTTAGCCGAAAGAACCAAACATATGGTCATGCCAGGAAGAACTCATGGGCGTCATGCTATTCCGATTACCTATGGCTATAAGGTTTCAGTTTGGATCAGTGATTTCATTGATTGTTATCAGCGCATGCAAGAATGTGAAAAACGCGTATTCACCATTATGATGGGAGGGGCGGTTGGTGCATTTAACTCGATGCCAGAAGTTGGTATGGCAGTGCAAAAAAGAGTCGCTGAATTAACTGGAATGGAAGCGATGGAAGTGCCATCAAGAAACCTCAGTACCCATAAATTAGAATATATGGCGAATTTGGCACTGATGGCTAACATTTGTCATAAAATCGGCGAAGAAGTTTATAGCACAACCTTAGAAGAAATAGCGGAAGTTTCTGAAGGGTTTACTAAGGGTACCGTTGGCAGTAGTACGATGCCCCATAAAATTAACCCAAAATTAGCCAAGGGAATTATTGCTAATTCGCAGAAACTTTATTCCTTACCAAGTGTAGGAATGTATTCTGCAGTAAGACCATATGAAGGGGACAGTAGTTCCTATATGTTATTCGATGGGCTAATAGAAGAAGCTTTAGAATTGACGACAGAAATTCTCTTAAGGACGGAAGAGCTGTCTAGAACCATCGTTCCTCATGAGGACAGAATGCTACATAACGTACTTAGAAATAAAGGATTAGATAATACTGAGTACGTCATGATGAAGATGGCAGAAAAATTAGGTAAAGATAAAGCTCACGCACTGTTATACGAAGAAGCGATTAAGACGGCAGCTGATGGTGAAGATTTTTATACCAACCTGACTAAAAATAGTGTGATCACCGCAGCGTTCAGTGATGACGAAATCAAAGCCATGTTGGACCCAAGATCCTATATTGGTTTATCGGTGGAAATCGCGGAAAAAGAAGCAAGGCGTGGATTGGCTATTTCGCAACAAATCAAGCAACACTATAAATAAAATCATTAGTCATTTCTAAATAAAGAGTTACCTATTTTATTAGGTAACTCTTTTTAATTATATAACAGTGCTGTTATATAATTTTATAGTTTGTGTTAATTGATATGTTTGAATATAAGAAACTTATTCATTATATATAGATATACTTTTTAAATTGGTGGTAATTATTATCTCATCAAGATGGATATTATCTATGTTAAAACAATATCGATTTACTGCGAAAAAAATTGATTTCTTATTACCGAGTATTAACCACGCCTCAGAAAAACAAAGTACTATTTATATTTATGCTACGGGCTATTTTGATAATGACGAGGAAATAAAAAAAATCAAATTAGATCTCACTGATTTGGCCGTAAACTCAGCACCATTTACGGCTTTGCTCGCCTTTGTTTTTGGTTCAAAAGGGGTTGATGCCAAAACGGGCTTTGTTCCTCCAACTGAACTCGTTTTCACTTGTACAGAAAATAAATGGAATAAAAATACCTATGATATCGTTTCGTTAGCGATTGAATCTGAGGGGCTTTGGCCGTCGTAAAACCATCGCTACTCACTGCTGAGTAGCGATATGCTATGACGATAATTTTAATTTCCAGCTAATGCTCTAGGGAATAATAAATTATTTTCTAAATTAATATGGTTCATTAAATCATCGATTAGTTCATTAATACCATTATATAAAACGCGCCAAGTCGTACAGGCTTCTGGTGGTGGCGTTACATTATGAGTAATGCTTTTTATCGCTTCTAATAAATCGCCAGCGTCATCATGTTCTTGCTCCATAACACTAATGGGGCCAGCTGCATTTTGCCCTAATCCATTTTTGATCATTGGAAATAAAATACGTTCTTCTTTCATCATATGACTTGCAAGCTCTTCAAGTAGAGCTTCTAAGTATTTGGATAACCCATTGGGTACCGTGGGTTTGTTGGCATGAACTCGTTCTACTTTTTGCGCTTGTAATATGAGCTCGGGTAACTGTTCTCTATGCCTGTTATGATAACGAACAACAATGAAATCAATAATTTCACTAAGTGGTGCTTCTCGCCAATCTTTTTCTAATGTCTCTGTAGATAATTCAGCTAATTGGTTTTCTAACAGCTCAATATCTAAATTTAACTTTTCCGCGGAACGGCTTAGTGTTTGCTTTCCACCACAACAAAAATCCATATTATATTGGCGAAAAAATGATGAGGCTCTTGGAATAGATAACGCCAATTGTCCGAGTGTTTTATCTCTTAATTGCATGTTGGGGTCCTTTAAAAATAATACAGCCTTGAGGTTGTTATTGTGAGTCGGTTTTAAGCTGACAGCGCCCATTGACGAGCAATATCTCGTCCATATGCACGGCAGTCATCTAACGTTTTTGTATCTGGTTTCCATTTGGCTTTTAAAGACAAGGCGGTATTAAAGCCAGCATCCATTAAACGAGTTTGCACGCGGTCAACAGCGCCGCCATTCCACCCAAAACTACCAAAAGCCGCGGCCTTTTTATTTAAGAAACGTAAACCCGTAAGTTCCTCTAGCATTCCTGCAATTTTAGGCATCATGACATTATTCATCGTTGAGGTACCGACTAGTGTACCTTTAGACCTAAATACATGAGTAATAATGTCATTTTTATCACTGCGAGCGACATTGAATATTTTAACTGCAACGTTCGGATCTGCTTCATTGATGCCTTGGGCAATTGCATCTGCCATTAAACGCGTATTATTAGACATCGTATCGTAGAAAATAGTAATGCGATCTTCTTGGTAGTCCGCAGCCCATTTTAAATATAATTCAATAATTTGTGTTGGGTTATCGCGCCATACAACACCATGAGAGGTTGCAATCATATCGACGGGTAGGTTAAAGCCTAAAATTTCGTTCACTTTTGGTGTGACAAGACGGCTAAATGGCGTCAGGATATTGGCGTAATAACGCTGACATTGTTCAAAAAGTTCATTTTGGTCAACTTCATCATTAAACAAGCGTTCATCACAATAATGCTGTCCGAAAGCATCGTTACTAAAAAGTACTGCATCTTCAGTAAGATAAGTCATCATGCTATCTGGCCAATGCAGCATTGGCGTTTCAATAAAAATTAATTGCTTATTATTGCCAATATCGAGGGTGTCACCGGTTTTAACAATTTGGAAATTCCACTCTGGGTGATGATGGTGACCATTGATTGAGTCTATGGCATTGGCGGTACAGTAGATAGGAGTGCGAGGGATATAGCTCATCAGTTCAGTCAATGCACCCGCATGGTCTTCCTCTGCATGGTTAATCACAATATAATCAATCGTGTTTAAATCTATTTGTGCACGGAGATTACGAACAAATTCACGGCTAAATTTATGGTCGACGGTATCAATGAGTACATTTTTTCCTTCACAAATCAAATAGCTATTATAGCTGCTTCCCTTCAGTGTTTTGTATTCAGTTCCATGAAAGTCTCGTACTTCCCAATCACGTTGCCCAACCCATTGAATATTATTTTTTACATGAATAGCCATCTTAATTTTCCCTATATTTTCGGTATATAGAGATACATAATCAATATTCATGCCAATAATATAATTTATTGATTTTATGCGTTTTTTGTATTTTGAGAATTAAATATAGGTCATAATGACTATACTTAGAGTTGTCATTATGACTATAATCTTAGTCAAATTGACTATAAGGATGCATGATGGGGTTTTCCGTAGAGGCCTTGGCAAAAATCGCAATAGAGTTACAAAGTGGCATCGAGCATTCAGACCGCTTTCAGCGCCTGATCACCACGTTAAGGCAATCACTAAAATGTGACGCCTGTGCTTTGTTGCGTTATGAATCGGGTCAATTTATTCCGTTGGCTATTGATGGGTTAATGCCTGATGTTTTAGGGCGGCGGTTTTTATTAGACGCTCACCCACGCCTTGAAGCCATTGCAAGGGCCGGAGATGTCGTACGTTTTCCTGCCGACAGCCAACTTCCAGACCCCTACGATGGACTAATACCGCATCATCAACACCTTAAAGTTCATGCTTGTGTCGGCTTACCTTTGTATGCAGGGCAAAATTTAATTGGTGCGTTGACGTTAGATGGTATGGAGCCAGACCAATTCGATGCATTTAGTGATGAAGCGTTAAGATTGGTTAGCGCACTAACCGCAGGAGCATTAAATAATGCATTGCTGATTGAACAGCTTGAAAAGCAAAATATACTCTCCAGCCAGCCCGCTTTATTTAAACCGACAGGTCAGACTGAAATTATTGGTTTATCAATCCGTATGCAACAGTTGAAGAAAGAAATTGAGATTGTTGCGACCTCTGAATTAAATGTTTTGGTGGGGGGAGAAACCGGAACAGGCAAAGAACTCGTTGTAAAATCCATCCATGAAAAATCCTTTCGTGCTGACCATCCATTAATTTATTTAAATTGTGCGGCATTACCAGAAAGTGTTGCAGAAAGTGAATTATTTGGGCATGTAAAGGGGGCTTTTACGGGGGCAATTACCCACCGCAGGGGCAAATTTGAAATGGCCGATAATGGCACTTTATTCTTAGATGAAATTGGTGAATTGTCACCATCATTGCAAGCTAAATTACTGCGAGTTTTACAATATGGTGATATACAAAGAGTGGGGGATGACAGTAGTTTACGGGTAAATGTGCGTGTATTAGCTGCAACGAACAGAGATTTACGTGAAGAAGTTTTGGCAGGAAGGTTCCGTGCAGATTTATTTCATCGTTTAAGTGTATTCCCATTATTTGTGCCGCCTCTAAAAGAGCGCGGCGAAGATATTATGTTATTAGCAGGCTATTTTTGTGAACAGTATCGGCTGCGATTTGGGTTGTCTAGTGTGGTATTGAGTGCGCCATTGCAGCAGTATTTACTTAACTATTCATGGCCGGGCAATGTCCGTGAACTAGAGCATGCGATACATCGTGCGATAGTTTTGACTCGTGCATCAAGTGAGACTGGCGATATTATTTTACAGCCACAACATTTCACATTTGATTACCATGACAATGAATTAACAACTACGGCTCCATTAGCAATTCCAACGATAAAAAATTTACGCGATGCGACAGATGATTTTCAGCGCAAACTGATCACACAGGTATTAGAGCAAAACCATCAAAACTGGTCTGCTTGTGCAAGGGAGCTCTCTTTAGATATTGCCAACTTACACCGATTAGCAAAACGACTAGGCCTTAAATAAGCTCTAGAATACTGAGAGTTTGTTAGCCTTTGGTGCTTATTTTCTCTAACCCATTGATAATAAGATTTAGCCCATCAATAAATCGCTGGTCGTAGTTGTTAGAAAATAGCATGTCTTTTGCTTCCCATGTGTAGGGGAATTTGTCTTGCGACAACTGATTAAACTCAGACTCTTTATTAATTAAATCGCTATCAGCAGAAAAAATAGCGGCTTGCTGTTCAATACAGCAACCTAAAATAAAATAGAAAACAGTCATGGTGCTGCTAGCGGCTTGATTGGCAGAAACCCCTGATTGCACAAATGTTTTAATCAACGCGTTATTAATGCGTAATACGTTATCGGAAATAACATAGGTTCCAGCAAAAACACGGGCGCCGTCTCGATGTTGTAATAATGCATCTCTTAGTTGAGATGTGAGCGTAATCAGATTCGCTTTCCAATCTTGTTTATATTGAAAATTAATCGCCACTGTCGCGACAATGTGATCAGCCATTCCTTCAAGCAAGGCTTGTTTATTACTGAAATGCCAATATAACGAAGCTGCCTTAATACCTATGGCATCGGCAAGTTTTCGCATGGTTAACCCTTCAATCCCCTCAGTTTCAAGCAGTGTTAAGGCTGTTTCAAGTACCTGTAAACGTGTGATTTTTGGCGTTCTCATAAATAATTCTCATTTTGTTCTTTATTATCTAACAATGTTAGTTTAACATATTTTATAAACCTAACAATGTTAGATTATCAATATTATTCATCCAGTCGGCAATGCTTAACATACTGTTAGGCCGCATTGAGGTTAATAAAATGACGACAAATGAATCTAAAACATTATCAAAAAGAATCATTTCCTTAACACCGTGGCTTAGTGTGCTATGCATTGGTTTTTTGATCTTTTTTGCAACCTTGAATTGGGACCAATGGCAGGGAACTAAACGTTACCAAGAATCAAATAATGCTTATATTAAAGCAGATTCAGCTATCTTAAAGTCGCGTATGACAGGGTATGTTTCTCGTATTTTAGTTGATGATTATCAATTGGTTAAGCGTGGTGACGTTATCGCAGAAATTAATAATCAAGAAGAGCATTTCAAGCAGCAAATAGCGCAAGCTAATTACCAAAAGGCTCAACGAAATCTCAGCAATCTAGCGGATGAAATTAAAGAGCAAGACCTGACTGTTCAAATGTTATTTAGCCGTTACCAAGCTGCGAGTATTGAAGTTCAGCAAATGAAGCGGAGCCCATTGCTACGTAAAGCATTAATTAAAAGTGGCGCAATTACCCAACAAAATTATTTGGATGCCAATTCAGATCTACAACGCTTAATGAAATTAGAACAAGCAGCGAAAGCGGAATGGGAACAAGCCAAACAATCGTTACATATATTAAGCCAGCAAGAATCAATACGGGTCGCAGAACGGGATATTACCTTTGCGAATTTAAAACAAGCGGAGACTCAAACTTCTTATGCCACTATTACCGCTCCATTTGATGGGCAATTAAATAAAGTTAAATTGAATATTGGTAGCCTTGTTACACCCGGCACAGAGATTGTTACTGTCACACCTAATAAGCAGCCTTATATCATTGCAAACTTAAAAGAGACACAACTGAAAAATGTCTATGCGGGGCAAGCGGTATCTATCATGGTTGATGCTTTTCCAGATTCCACTTTTAAAGGTGTTGTGCGCGATATTGGAGCGCAAAGCAGTGGGGAATCCGCATTAATTCCCGCGGATAACAGTAGTGGGAATTTTACTAAGGTTGTTCAACGTATACCGGTTTATATTAGTTTTTTATCTGAACAAAATCATTTAGATAGGTTGCGTCCAGGTATGTCAGTAGTTGTGGATATTGATACACAAAGTATGGCTAGAAAAGGTAAATAAGATGTTCTTAAGCTTATTTCACGGTGCAAAGGAAACAAAACCTTTATTAGCTGTAGTTTCTGTTTTTCTTGGCGCTATTTTATCGACATTATTTACTCGTATGTTTTCCCTTTCATTAGGTGATTTACGGGGTGTTTTTGCGCTTGGTGTTCAGGAGGGAAGTTGGTTAAACATTGCTTTAAATGCAGCTCAATTAACCAGTATGACATTAACCCCTTGGTTTATGGTTATTTTAGGCGCTGAAAGGATATTGATGGCAACAAGTGCTATTTTACTGGGTGTTTTTGTTGTTTTTCCTATTATTGGAGGAAATTATGGGTTTACAGAATTACTAGTTATTCATTTTATTATTGGTTTGAGCTTAGGTGTTTATTTGCCAATGACAATTTCTTTAGCACTAAGAAATTTACAACCTAATGTCTGGTTGATTGTCATGGCCGCTTACAGCTTAAGGGTTTCTTTAGGAATGGATGCGGGGGTTGGTGTTTCTGGGTCATTTATTGAGGTTATTGGCTGGCAGTGGCTGTATTGGGGATGCGCATTGTTTGCTGCAATGATATGCATATTCGCATGGAAAGGATTACCGCTAAGTGAAATAAATTATGGGCTTTTTGAGAAAACAGATTGGGGAGGAATGCTCCTTAAAATTCTAAGTTTGGTTTTATTATATATAGGTGTTGTACAAGGTGAGATGTTGGGTTGGGGGGATTCCGGTTTTATTATTTCTTGTCTTATCGGGAGTGCTTCACTGTTTACTATTTTTATCGTGCGAGCATTATATTTTGAGCAGACCTTTGCTCATCCCAATTGGTTAGCTAATCGAAATTTGTGTATTTGTTTTATTATTTCTTGTTTGTACGGTTTCTTAATGTTGACTAATTCCCTATTTATTCCTTCATTTTTATCGTCTGTGGGGGGGTTAAAACCATTCCAAATTGGTGAAGTCACGAATATTGCGTTTATCGCTTATTTAATTTTTAGCCCAATTGCCGTTTGGTTTGCTAAGCGGGTTGATGGCCGATTACTAATGACGCTTGGTGTTGTATTAATGGGTTATAGTTGCCTGCTCGGTATGCAAATTGATTACCAATGGCGTATACATGAATTTATTCCGTTAATGATCATACAATCCGTTGGTGAATGTTTAGTATTAATCGGGTTAATCTCGTTATTTGTCGTGAATATGCAACCGCAATTTGCGCTGCATTTAGGTGCTTATGTTTCAATTGCAAGAGTACTAATGCCCGGGCTTGCTGGGGCATTAATGAATACGTATTTACGTATTTCTTTTGATGAGCATTTTGGTCATAAAACTGCGTTTATTCAAACAGGTGAACAAATGCTAAGTACTGAAAATAATACTATGTCTATAGTATCGTTAATTAATCGAGAATCATATGTTGGCTCGTTTATTGATGGATTTAGTCTTATTTTCGTCATTGCTATCATCGTACTTGTACTGATTTGTTTTTTAAAACCTAGCCCAGAGAATCATATTGTCCCTTTTAGTCGCTAATCTCTAACCTCCTTCAGGGGGAGAGAGAAAACAATGCATTGAGTTTTTCTTGATTAAGTATTCTTTCAATTGTTCAAGTTCTTTAATCGGCTTATTTTGGTTTTGTAACCGATTAATAAGTTGGTTTAGCTTATTAGGTTCTAAGCGATTTTGCTGTATTCGTTTTTCAAGGACAAGTAATGCACGTTTCTTGGATGGAGAATGGGCAAATTTTTTGTTAAGGATAAATAAATTTAGCCAAATACCATGGTTGATTTCAAAAAAATGTATTGTAGAGGTAAAAGGTTGTTTATTTTTCCTTGCTAGTAATAACCCGCTAAGTAAGCGATGCATTATCTGGGTTGTTGAGGGTTTGTTGCCTTTTAATAGCAAATTTATCCCTTGTTTAAATTGCTGTTCTGAGAGATGAATTAATTGCTGGTAACGTTTTTTAGGGTTGGTTGGGAAAATCCAAGCAAAAGCCGCCATCGCGACGAGCGGGCCGGATACCACTGCGATGGCATTACCCACATTTTGCGCAAATGTGAGGGGAAATGGGTAGCTAGGTTGTAGTAAAATCAGCGAAACCATGATGTAGTCAAATGCGATCAGAATTAATTTATTGTGTGAATAAATCACAACGCCACTGATGATTACTGGGATGATTAACAATGTCATCTGCCATGATGATGAGGCGAAAGGCCATAAACACCAAGTGCAAATTAATGCGACAATCGCGCCAAAAAATTGCCCGGTAAAGATGTATTTCATAAACTTTGCTGGGTAATCGATAGAAGCAAAAAGTGCTAACATTACGGAAAGACCGAGTGTGAGATAGGCTAAAGCTTGCCATTGTGTCCATAGCCACAAAACCCCCACGGCACCTATGGTAACAAAGGAACGCGTAAAAGCATGCCAAGCAGAAATCTTATTTTGATGAAGTTTTAGCGGGTCATTTTGATTCGTGCGTTTGATTGATTTACCTAACATTGCGTAGTAAAGGGGGATTAGCAGTGTTTTGAGCGCACCATTCGGGCACAAAGATAAAATATGTTTCCATTGGGTATCCGTGGGCTCCTGTGATGGGAAATAGAAAGATGGCATGGATTGAAATTGTTCTAAGTGTAGCAATATCTGGCTTTGGGAAATAAGTTTTTGCCGTGCTTTGGCGACCTGTTTACGGTGATAACGCCAGCCAATACGGTTAGCTTCTAAAATATCTTCATAGCTCACCATTGCCTGCCACAGTTGTTCAATATCCTGTTGTTTGATAGGCTTTTTTTTCTCGATCACTTGGTGCATAACTTGATAAAACTGCGTATCAATTTGGTTTTTAAGGGTAATCACAGGTTCTTGTTCACGTTTTGGGGTAAACAAAAAATTGAATACCACCGCTGAAAGCACTCCGACAAGGATTGTCCACAATCTATCCCAAGCTACCATAAACAAGTCATCGGTGCTGTGAACACTGAGCATACTGACCATCACCGCAGAGTAACCTGCCAAAAAGGTGCCATAGGCCACGAAGCCTTTTTGTAGTTGGCCTATGCCACTACATGCGCCTAACCACATAGCTAATCCTACGATAAACAATAAGGGGTTGATGAGATGTAGTTGAATTAATACCACCCCAGCTAATACGCCTATCACGGTTCCCGCGAAACGCCACCAACTTTTTTCCAGTAGGTTTTCACGCCAAGGTTGTGCTGAGGCCCAGACGGTCATAGCGGCCCATTGTGGGTGAACAAGTTGTAAATATTGTGCAATAAAAAGGGCGGCAATCGATGCGCAAGCGGTAATGATAGCAAAACGAAAGCGCATAGGGTTAAACCCTAAGCGAAGCAGTAAATTTGTATTATGTGGCATAGATTATCGATAAATTTGGCGTGTTAAATGGGTTAGTAGTTGATAAAATCAACCAATTGCGGTGTGATTATCGACTAATTAGTTGATAAAATCAACTAAAGAGGGTTTTATGCGTACAGAACAGGCTCGGGTATTTGGGGTGATCAGTCGAGCGGCTCACCATTATATGAAATGGATGGGGGAGCCTTATGGGCTCAATGCGATTGAATGTTTGATGATTTTACATGTTCATCAATATGATGCCTCTACACTAGAACAAATTTCGAAAGCGATGGTGGTGGATAAATCGGTAACAACGCGAGGGATCGGTAAGTTTTTAGACAAAGGCTGGATAGTGAAAACCAATAGCCAAACTGATAAACGGGCTTACCATATATCTTTGACGCCACTTGGTCACACTATCGTGGGTGAATTGAATGATAAGTTAGATAAGTGGAATGACTACTTAGCCGCTGATCTATCTGAACTGGAAGCGCAGCAATTATTTGCTTCCTTGGAGAGCCTAGCTAAGCGTGCGGTTGAAAGTTCAGCAGATGATTTTCCTTTGATATGCGAAGGGAAAACGCAGTGAGACTCAATAAAAAGCCAGTTGAGTTTAGCAACTGGCTTAGTGGTTAAATCAAGTTGTTATTTAAATACTAGGTTTATGAGGATATCGGTTTTGTCCTTCCCAATAAAATTCTATTTCGTTAACAGTTGCTGATTTATCACCAAATTTCAAATGAGTTTTTAGATTCCCCGTTCCATACTCACTGCGTAAACAATTACTTAGTACAGAGTACTTTCTCTCGATACTATTGAATTTATATCGTTCTGACGTGGTAAATTCAAAATAGTTATGAAAATCAACATTATCTGCATTATTTTTGACGTGTTCAACGGTATGGTTAATACGCAGTGGCGTCAGTAATTTTTTACTGCCTATATCCAGTTTAGTGATTGGCTGGATCATAAAATGTCGCGCTGATCTAAAGATATCCGCATCCGCTTTACATTTATTATCGCTATCATCTTTATTATCTCCAGTAATAATATAACGTGGCTGGTAATCAGTCCGTAGGGCGCCAATTTGGCTCGGATTAATATACTCGACTTGCATATCATGCTGTTTATTGGCGACAATATTTAGGCTTGCTTTGCCTTCCGCTCGGATTTCAATTGTCAGATCCTTTTTATAAAAATCGACGTCGGGCTGATAAGTAATAGTGTTCGGTTTGCTCCAATCTTGTAGTTCTTTGCTTTCTATTTCACGATTCCCCGACCTCAAAATAACTTTAACATTAGATGGTTTATCGTATTCCGTATATTTAATAGGCGGGATAACCACTGTCATTGAATCGTCAGTATAAACGGGCAACCACTGAGTTCCTCCTCGTTCCTCTTTGCCATTATTGCGATAAACAACGTTAATCGGTGGCAGGTCAGGCTTAGCATAGACTTTGGAAGTGTATGAGCCTTCTGAATCCTCATAGTAATCGTTATTTTTAATGGCGAGGGTGAGCTGAGCTTTCCCTTTGCCTAAGCGGTTGATCGTACCATCCGAGCTAATATTGACGATGCTGCTATCACTTGAACGCCATTTTACCTGTGCCTTAGCGGGAAGCGAAGTGCGAGCTTGCTGTAAGTTAAAGTAAGCTTTTTCATCGGTGGCTTCTTGCTCTGAGTGAGCAAAATCAATGTTCAAGCGTGCTTTGGCGAGCTCATAAGTTATTTCTTGGCTATCGGCTAAGAATTGCTCCGTTTCTTTGGTATTGACGATTAGCTTGGCCTTCCCCGGTTTTATTTGGGAAATTTCACCTGTTTGGAAGTCAACGTGGGCAGTATTGGCATTTTTGCTGATAAACTCCATTGGAAGCGTTTGTGCATCGTTATTGTTGAATGCAGCCTCAATCTTGGGTTTTGACCCATCATCCCAAATGGCCGTGAGGGTTTTACTGCTGATTAACTTAAGTTCAGGTTTTGCTTTTGCAACTTCTAGCTCATAGCTGACTTCTGCGGACTTATAGATGCCATTACCATCAATTCGTGCCCAAATCTTAGTATGACCGGCTTTTTTCAGTTTAACTTCACCTTGGTCGTTAACCGTCGCAATACTGGTATTATCACTGGACCACCTTGGCGTAAAGCCGTTAGGTAGGCCTTTAATGGCTTGCCCTGTGTTAGTTCTAGATGAGTAAGTTAGGCTTTTGACATTGTCATCAAAACTTAATACGGGAGTGATTGCATCAATTTTTATCTCAATAGGTTGGGCGATGGCTTGATTACCCACTTTTACTGTTAATTTCACTGGGCCTTTTCCGGCTGCGTTGAGTGCCGCGGTTGCCTTGGCGGTATATTGGCCATTTTGCTGCTCGGTGACTTTACCAATAATGAAATCTCTTGCAGCGGCATTGCTTTTAATGTCGAGAACCTGTTTCAGAACTGGGTTACCAAAGCTATCTTGCAGTTTTACTGTCAATAACACCTCTTCTCGGCCATCGGGACCAATATCGGTTTTATTGGTGGTGAAGCTTGAAAGCTGTGAGTCGATATTATTGGCGACCACCTGAACGGCATCCGCTGTTTTCTCAACTTTGTCAGATAACACCGCATTCATTATCAGTTCTCCCGCATGTTGGCTAGTGAGTTTTATCTCTGCTATCCCTTGCGCATTGGTCGTTGATGAATGAGGGAACGGCTCTGATTTACCTCGTAAATGCCAGGAAACATTCACATCAGGCAGTAGGTTGTTATATTGATCCATAACAGTAGCTTTATAGGTAACACCTGCGCTATCACCTGCTTTAATGGTTTTGTTATCTGACTCTAAACGAGCAATATGCCAACTAGTTTTATCGCCTGTCGTTCGGAGCGTTTTGGTTTGGGTAACGGCAGCACCATTGAGTTTTATAGATAACTCACCAGTACCGGCTTTATTGCTGGTAACGGTTGCTTGGTAATTGCCGGGTAATAAGACAGACTCAGTGGCTTGGCCAATGGTTATGTCACGATTGGTGCTTTTGATTTCAATAGTTGTGCCTTGATTGGTTAACACGTTACCAAATTGGTCTTTAAGGATAATATTTAAACGTGATGAGCGACCTGCAACAATCGTTGATGGAGTGAGCTCTAAAGTCGTTTTGCTGACATCAATCTTTCCTTGCTCAAAGTAAACCGGAGGAGCGGTTTTGTTATTTTGTGAGGTCAAATTGATGGTAACTTCCGCGTTACCAACCGTATTACGCTTGACTGTCACATGGCTCTGCCCATTGGCATCTGTCGTGGTTTGCGAGGTGGATAATTTCGTCCCATCATTCGCTGTCCAAAAGACCGGAACCCCTGCGCCGAGTAAATTCGCGTTAGCGTCTTCAAAAGTGGCCGTATACGTCACGTTGTTACCGACTATTTCACGCTGTTTTACAGGAACAATATCACCACGCACTTTGGCGGTTTGGCTATTTGGGGTAACGGTGAATGCGATATCGTTGTCGAGTTTTATACCATCAACATAGATGCTAATATCTGTTTTGCCGGCTTTAACTCCGCTAAGCTCTGCACGGTAGGTGCCTACCGCAGTTTGGCTTTCAGTAAACAGTGGTGTTTTGTCTAAACCAAGGTCGGTCGAATAACTTAGGGCAATTTTGTTACTGAGTCCCCATAAGCGATTACCGGTATCATCTTTTAAGTTAACAATAATTTCTGTTTTGCCTACTGCTGCGCTGATAGATGGGGCTGTCAGAGTGGCAGTTGATGTACTGGTAGAAACACTCCCTGCTAAGAAGGTAATTTCATTTGCAGTTTCTTTCGTTGAGGTGCCTAAAATCGCACTAACTTTACCTCTTCCTGCGACTGAACTGGTTAAGGTCACTTGTGCAATGCCGTGATAATCAGTCTGGCTAATTAGTTGGTTTAACTCACCAATTTCTGTTTTCCAACCCACAGGGACATTTGCCGCAGGGTTGCCAGAAGCATCTGTAATACTAGCTTGCACGATAATTTGTTCAACGCCATTCGCGAAAACAGAGACTTGGCTTGTGACATCAATGCTATTAATGGTTGAAGTGGTATTATCCGAAACTAGCCCAATGTTAGTTTTCTTGGTGACTGTGTCTGACATCGCGGTGAGTTCGAACATACCTGCACGGGTACCACTGATTTTTGCTTGATAGACCCCTTTATTCGTCGGCAGTTCTCGGATATCCGAAATGGTAATGGCACTATTATTGCTATCCCATTGTACTGTTTTACCCGTTACAGGGTTATCCCATTGGTCTTTTAGCGCTAAGGTCGCTGTCGCTTGTGCCTGCCCATTGGCGACAATGGTTTGAGGCGTTATCGCCAAAATACTATTTTGAGTTTTCGCAGCGGCGGCAATAAATTGAATGGTGGCCTCTTCGGTCGCGTTATTCAGTAATTGGGCGGTTACCTTGGTGTCACCCGCGGTATAACCAGACAGTTCAACTTGGGCCTGACCTTGATTATTGGTCTGCGTCGTGTTGGTACTCAATTGGTTATGGTTACTTAACCACGTCACGGGGGTATTCGCTAACGGGTTGTTTTGTGCATCTTTAACCGTTGCTGTTAAGCGTATTTTCTTTGCATTTGCGCCAATTTGAACCGTTTTTTGTGGTGCGGCGATGGAAATAGACGCAGTGGTATTATCTGCAATCGCTTTGAGCATTGTGGATTTCGCCCGCGTTTGATTCGCAATTTCAGCAGACAAAATGATGTCACCTGCTTTGGCGGTATTCACTTCGACTTTCACATAACCTTTTGAATCTGTTTTGAACAGAGGTGTGAGTGCCGTGAGATTGTCATCTCGGCCTCTATTACTGGTCAGCGTGACGGCAATATTTTCCAACGGATTTAGATGGTTATCCGTAATCAGGATATCAACAACGGCGGAATCTGTTTGGTTAGCAATCAGTGTCGCTTTGTTGATATTTAAGGCTGTGATTTGCGCTTGAGTGACGTCTGCGACAAAAGTAATGGAAGTTGCAGGCAGATGATGGCTATTCGTGGTTGCAGTCACTACCGTCGGTTTCGCTTTTGTACTGGTGATCATAACGGTAGCGATACCTTTATCATCTGTTTTGCTCGTTCCCTGAGTGAACACGACTTCAGCAATATCAGATGACCAGTCAACATCGGCATTTATTACTGGGTTTTGATTTGCATCGACCACTTTGGCGGTATAAGTCACCGTCGTCTTCCCATCCGCTAAGTATTGATTTTTGGCTTTTGCTGTCACGCTAGCCACCTTCGCAGTTTGGTGGTTGGCAACAAAACTGATGGTTTTGTCAAAACGGTTGCCTCCAACGGTAACGGTGACCGTGGCATTGCCTGTTTTCGTACTGGTTAGTTGTGTTTTCGCAACGCCGTTGACATCCGTTGTCACTTTAGGCGTCACTAAATCACCGTGGTTGGTGGCAAATGTAACCTCAATATGAGGAACTTTGTTTCCTTGTGCATCGGTGACAGTCACTTCAATGGTATTTGGTGTGGAACCATCGGCAATGGATGAGGAATGACTAATAACGAGGTCGGTTGGTTTAATGGTTGCCGTACTATTATCTGGCACAAATTGTACCGTGATATCCTGTGGCGTTGCATTATTGGTGGTCGCAGAAATAGTAACATTTTCTGCGATAGTGCTGGTTACCTGAGTGGTTGCATAGCCATCTTTGTTGGTTAATGTCGTCAGCTCTGAGAATGAGACCTCGTTGAGGTTTTTATTTGAGCTCCATTTAACTTCGGCATTGGCAATTGGGTTGCCATTAGCATCGGTGACTTGTGTTTTAATTTCAAATGGTTGCTTTCCATTAGCCACTTGTGGTTGAGTCGTATTGAGGGTTGGAGGAGTCACCTGTGGCGTGGTTTTATCGCTGATAAACTCAATGGTTTGCGTGGTGTCTTTGCCATCGACGGTGATAGTGACGGTAGCCGTTCCCGCAGTGGTACTGGCGATCTCCGTTTTGGCGACTCCATGATTGTCTGTTTTAACAACGGCTTGCGTTAACTGGCCTTTATCGGTAGTAAACTGCACTTCGACGTTAGGCACAGGGTTGCCGTGGGCATCGGTGACGGTAATTGCAATGGGGTTAGGGGTATTGCCATTGGCCACGGTTTGCGGGTTTGCTACATGAATATTATTCGGCGTTACGGTGCTGGTGGTTTTGTCACTGATGAACTCAATGGTTTGCGTGGTGTCTTTGCCATCGACGGTGATAGTCACATTGGCATTCCCAGCTTCAGTGCTACTAATTTCAGTTTTTGCGACTCCATTATTGTCTGTTTTAACAATGGCTTGCGTTAACTGGCCTTTATCGGTACTAAATTGCACTTCGACGTTAGGCACAGGGTTGCCGTGGGCATCGGTGACGGTAATTGCAATCGGGTTAGGCGTATTGCCATTGGCCACGGTTTGCGGGTTTGTCACATGAATATTATTCGGTGTTACGGTGCTGGTGGTTTTGTCACTGATGAACTCAATGGTTTGCGTGGTGTCTTTGCCATCGACGGTGATAGTCACATTGGCATTCCCAGCTTCAGTACTACTAATTTCAGTTTTTGCGACCCCATGATTGTCTGTTTTAACAACGGTCTGGGTTAACTGGCCTTTATCGGTACTAAATTGCACTTCGACGTTAGGCACAGGGTTGCCGTGGGCATCGGTGACGGTAATTGCAATCGGGTTAGGCGTATTGCCATTGGCCACGGTTTGCGGGTTTGTCACATGAATATTATTCGGTGTTACGGTGCTGGTGGTTTTGTCACTGATGAACTCAATGGTTTGCGTGGTGTCTTTGCCATCGACGGTGATAGTCACATTGGCATTCCCAGCTTCAGTACTACTAATTTCAGTTTTTGCGACCCCATGATTGTCTGTTTTAACAACGGTTTGCGTTAACTGGCCTTTATCGGTATTAAATTGCACTTCGATGTTAGGCACAGGGTTACCGTGGGCATCGGTGACGGTAATTGCAATGGGGTTAGGGGTATTGCCATTGGCCACGGTCGTGGTTTGGGCAATTTGAATACTGTTTGGTGCAACGGAACTGGTTGTTTTATCTGGAATAAAGTTCAACGTGACATCTTGTGAAGCCGCGCCATTCGCGCTTGCGGTGACGTGTACATCTCCCGCGACGGTACTTTCAACAATGGCAGTGGCAAACCCATTTTGATCGGTCAAAGTGGTATTGTTTTTAAATGTGACCTCATGGGGGTCTTTATCTGACTGCCATGTTACTTCGGTATTGGCGAGTGGATTATTGTTGGCATCTACCAGCTGAATTGTTATTTCAACAGGTTGTTTACCATTGGCGACTTGGGGTTGAGTCGTGTTAAGCGTCGGTGGCGTGAGTTGTAGGGTGGATTGATCGGCAACAATGGCGATTTGTATTGGCGACAACCGTATATCACGTATGATTGGTGTTAGGCTAAATGACTCAGATTGATGGCTAGCACTTAAAGTTGCGGTGTATTTTCCTGATGCTACGCGAGTAAATGCGCTCACTTCTGCTGTTTTGTTTTTACTCTTTCTTTTGCTAGGGGATGCTTTAAGTGCCCTCGCTTCGGCTATTGGAGCAGAACGTTTTACTCGTTTAATGAGTGGATTTTTCTCCAGACGTATTTCATTGGAGGAAACATCAATTGGGTTACCCTGCTTATCTTTGACGAATAGTGTCAGTGTTTGCTTGGCTTTGCCATTAGCCACTAATGTTATATTGGCTGGCGTAAATAGGGTTGAAGATAAATCAACTTTTGGCTGACTAACAATAAGTTGTAATGTGGCATTTGGTGATACATTATTTTTTTTATCAACGGCGACAGCATTAACAACATATTGATTGCTAGCTTTAACTCCAAATTTATAGTCGGGCATTATGATGCTGTATTTGCCATTTTTTTCATCAATAATTTGACCGCCGGCTGCAACGACTTGAGGAGCTGACCATTTGACGTGGTCGAAGCCATACTTGCTATTCACATTGAAAGGTAAAGGTTTTTTCTCTCCCGCAAAACCAGTGATAACATCAGTGAATGACAGGTGGATCACATCACTTTTTTGATATTGCAGAATGATATTATTATTTCGGTTAACAAAATCGTAGCGACTGCCAACTAATGAACGAAGCTTACTAACAGCTTCTGAGTCAATATGTTGTTTCCACGTTTTCCCTAAATAATAGTTAATGTTGAGGCCAATGCGTGAATCTTGCTGATTGGAATTTCCTTGCCGATGTTCTGCCGATAACGTTAATAACGGGAACGGAGTATAGTTGACACCGGCTGTCATCGCCTGAGGATTGCGTTGCAAATTATTGTTATTAAACAATGCAACGTGGTCACCATAATATTGTTCATAGGTGAGTTTACCACCTAAATGAGGGTAGCTTGGTAGCCAGCCTTCCGCGCGGATGTCCCAACCATGGGCTGGGCGTTCAGTATGATCCGCTAAATCTTTAGCGTTTTTCCAGTGAGTTAACGGGTGATAGCTATTTGCCGAAACTTTTAAATAGTCACGACGATACTCGGCCCCTAAACCTAGGCGAGTATGGCCACGAGAGATGTCATAATCAAAAAAGGTATTTCCGCCAATCATTTGCTGATCGCCAAACCAGCGAACGCCAATACCCAGGTTTGTCTGTAGTCGCCCATCCGAACGGTGTAGGCTCCCCTGTGTGAAAATTAACTTTTCTTTCGTTTCATAAATGGGATGCAATAAATCGACTTGAGAGTGACTGAGTGAAAAATCCTTGTCTGCCTCGAGCCGAACTTGAGCGTTGCCAGTTCGATTTAGCCATTGTTGAATAGAATCACTTGCTGTTGACATCGCCATATTGCGAGCTAGCTTTTCGGCTGAATCTACACTGGGTTTATTTGAGAGAAATTTACCCGCTTGAGTGGTGAATTGAGCGAACTTCATTTCTTCGGGGGTTGGCGTTGCTGCCGGTTGGGGCTGTTTTATATCATCCCACTGGATTGTTGGGAGGGGAGCCATGGGGATATCTAATTCATCACCCGGCTTTAATTGTTCAAATGAATGGGCGAAGGTACGGAATTGATTCAATTTCCTTAGTGAATTCACGGACATATTATAGTGTTTAGCGATGGTCGCCGTGCTTTCTCCCTCTTTTAAAACATAGGGTTGGGTTTGACGGTAGTTTAGAGAGGCGGTGTTTGGCAACCATTTAACGTTATTGTTATTTGAACTACTCGCCATGATCGGGGTGAAGGTACAGGCCAAAGGAAAACTAATTTGGCTAATAATATTTAGCCAAGTTATTATTTTGTAATGTTTAGGAATAGGGTCCCATGCTCCGGTTTTCATCAAATAGCTCCGAATAGAATAAATTAAGAATATGTTTATGGTGTATTTCAATGGAAATACCTAGCTCCATCCTTGGGGCTAAAATAAACGTCATAGAGTGATAATTAATTTATTTTATGGTTTTATTTGAGCGGTTATTTCATTAATGATATTGATTTTTGTATAAACTCGTCACGGAATTTTAATTGAATTATTATTTATATACTTATTTTGTTGATGATACTGAAAGTGTGATTTTTTCTGACAAATTCCTAGGTAATTCTGTTACTTTATTGCTCATCAAGATTAACTCTCCATTTTTTTCAACTCGGATGCTAATGCCTAAATTTGGAGCATTATTAACAAGCTCCTCAAGTAAATCGAGTTTGAAACTAATGACCTTGCTCGCTTCATTGGTGTGTAGTTGATAGTTTAATAAACTCTCTTTTGGTGATGCTAATGTATCTATTGGGCTGATAGATAGAGTAATTTCTGAATTTTCAGGAATGATTGACTGTGAATAAATCTCCCCTTGTAATTGGTGGTCTGTGTTGCTTAGAAAGTTTTTAGGAAAATAGCTACAGCCTAACAATGTGCTAATAAATAATATAGGTAACAAAGACTTATATGCTTTTCTTAATGCTTTAATAATTAGCATGATAATAACTCAACTTATTGGAATGAACGGACAAAGACTTTCTGGAAGAAACATTTAATATAAGAATATAATGTGTTTCCTAAATTGTATTTTGATAAAATAGGCATCTCTGATTTTTCCCCAGTATATAAAATGCCAATTCTAGGTAAGGTCATAATCAAATTTTCGTCTAACTCAACCTTTTTAAAAGATTGGCGTAACTGCCTAACTAGCTTGTAATAGCTACTTTCAGTCACAATAGTTCCTCTTTTCTCCCAAATTTCATACATAACTTCTCTCTTGTTGCTTGTCTTAGTTAATAATATTTTTAATAAACAAGACTCGTTTTCGGTAAGATTAGCGGATATTTTCCCTCGTGAAAGGGTTCTTTTTAATGGGTCATAAACGACTTGTTCATCTAATAAGACCGTTGGCTCGATTTCATTGTAATCAACACTACTCATACATTTTTCCATAATTAATAAATTGATAATAAGTCATATCTACCCTAACTGGCGATAATATATGCTTCAATATAAAAAAATGATGTTACATAAAAATAAGGTCGTTTTTTTATATTAAGACATATTATGACAACAGGGTAAATTTAAAGCATTTATGGTGGGGATATATATCAAAAAAATAGTGATATTTTTTATTTTTTTGTTGGGCGAGTTCAGGTCGTATGTTTTTTATTAAAAATTAAGACGAAATTTATTAATGATTGATAATACCCCCAACAATTGAAATTGATGGGGGCGGTAAAATTAAATGATCTCAACATCATCCTCATCATCAGTTTCTAATTTTATCTGACCAATATTACGGTTGAGTTGTTCTGATATAGGTGCACTCATCAGGCTGATTGAGATATAACGCTTTAAAGCTTTATTAAATCGGTCACTAAGTGACGGGACTTTTTCATCTGGGCGTGATGAAAGGGCTTGAGAAGCTCCAGCAATAAACTCTTCTTTTTCATTTTTACTTAAGTGGATCATGGTCTTAAAAAAGTAGGCAAAGAACTCTTTCTCGCTATCTTTTTGTTCTAATTGATTAATGAAAAGATCAATTTTCATTTTTGCCTCCGATGACATGGGGATAGCCGTAGTTTTTTTATCATTTAAAGTAGATGAAGAGGTTGGGTTGGACGCCGCTGTCATTTTTTGTTGAATGTCTTGCTTCGATGACAAAGTAAGTTCTGGCGTTAACGTCAACAGTGGTGATGAGTTTAGATTATTTACTAATAGAGTCATGTTCGCCTCGATGAATGTTCAATAATGTAATTAGCGCTTGATACGCTTTTTTCCGTTTTTCTATAATTAGGCAGCGGTTAGCGACAGAAAAAATTTGCGGTAACGTATTTTTGGCAGCAATTGATGGCGAAAAATAACAAATTTTATTATCTACCTCTAATGCAATGGTTGCGCTACTTGTATTTGTTTGAACTTGTATTCCAGAATGCTGCTCTTTCAAAAAGGGTTGCATATCAGCGGGAAGGTGTAGGTTTATATTACAAGGGTTTTCCTGTTGATGAAGAAAATAATCTGCCACAATATCCTTTATGCGTGGGTCACTAAACAATTTAACGAGTAACGTTTCAAGTTGTTCTGCACTTTGGCTAAGTCGTTTTTGTAATGCGATTTCGCTGTTATTAAGGCTTTCAATGAAATCGGCAAGTAATTGTTGAGCACCATCATTATAACCTTGCTGATAAGCGGTTTGGTATATGCTTTCTTTTTCACTTACTGCCTGCTGGTAGTAATCATTTGCCTTAGATTGAGCATATTGAATTACATTTTTTTGGTATTGAGAGGCACTTAAAGCTCGTTTTTTAATTAACACTCTTTCTTGTGAAGTCTCTTTAACTAATGGCGGTATTTTCATTGTTTTTGTTTCTATTAATATAATGGCATATTTCTTCAATGATATTCCAAGGCAACATTGTTTCTCTATGTGCAGGGATCATTTGTTGAATTTCACGATTAAACATATACTTAGCACGTAGGATATAAGCGCTGCCAAAAGGGGCTAAACTCGATAAAACCTTTGCAGCACCTAATGCAATTAATGCGGTAGGTGCATTATTGTTTAATATCTTTTGGGCATTTAATGGCCTGCGGAAATATCGGCGTAATGTTTCACTATTTGGTAATTTCCTTGATTGTTGCTGAGACTCAGTTTGCATTACCCCTCCAATGTGCACTGCCACAATGGGTAATTGCTTCCAGTGTATGGATAGTACGTTAGGCAATAAGGGAGTACGAGGGTTTGCGCTGGGTAATGCGTATTGTTCTATCAGTTTGTGGTTATGTTGCTCCTGTAATAAAACGGGTAATTGATGATAAAAATCACCATTAAATTCCGAGTGGAAATAGCTACCAGGTGCAAGAAAAATATCTTGCTGTTGAATAAGGAGTTTATTTAGTCTCTGCATTGGGCGCATTCTCAACCATTTTTATGGGGGCTTTTTTATTTGCTTGGCGCTTCCAGATAAAAACTAATAAGCCAAACAATAAAACGATAATGCTAATAATGGCACCCAGAATGATTGGGTTAATTAAACCTGTCGGTTCTGATTTAATTTGGTATTGCAATGGTGGTCGGTTAACAATCACCACAGAAACATTATCGTAAGTGGTTTCTGCAAAGCTACTGTTTAAAAACAGTTTGATCTTATTCATCATCATCTTGGGGTCTTCATTCCCTGAATATGTCACCAGACTTGATATTTTTTGTACTTGTTTAGCCGAACCATTGCCATTTAATGGGTAGCTGACATGTACTCTGGCATTGACGACTTGTGGAATAGACAGTAATGATTGTTCAAGGCGTTGTTCAATCAAAGAAAGTAAACGTGTTCGCTCTGCTTGCGGAGAAGCGACCAGTGAATCACCAGGAAAGGCTTGGATAATTTCGACTGGGTCTTTTGATGGCAAGTTATACTGTCGCAATAAGTCGACAGCAATCACGAAGTTGTCGGGGGAAACTCGAATGGAGTCTCCCGTTTTATTATCGTGTTTACGGTGAGCTTTAACGCCATGCTCCTGCAAAATCGCTAGCACCTCGTTGCTTTGCCGTTGGCTTAAGTTACTGAGTAGTAATTGGTTATCACACCCCAGTAATAAACCTACAAAGCTAATTAACAGTAGTTTCTTTAAAATATTCATGGCTTATTGTGCTTTTAATACCGTATCAATCGCGGAAACACTTTTATGTGTTAGTGTACTCACCATACTCATGGCTAAATTGTAATTACCGACTTGATTTTGAATTTCAAGTAATTTAGCTGGGTTACTGACATCTGTATTATTGGCTTGATTAATTAAATTGGCTTTTTCATTACTAACTGCTGCAGTATATTCTGCAAATAATTGTTTTACTTTGTCTTCAAATGAACCTATCGGTACTGCTGTTTTAATATCATCGGTAATATTAGGTAATGTAGAAAGTGATATTGGGGTAATCATAAATTTATCCTATAGAAAATAAGGGTACTGTACATAACAGCTCCCTTATAGGCTTATTAAACGTTACGAATGATTGCTTGAGCGGCGTCTTTAATTGATTTCATGACGTTGCTTTGTAATTGACGTGCCATATTATAGTTACCACTTAATGCGGTAATTTTACCGAGCACTAGTGGGTTATCTACTTCAAGATTGCCATCATTAAGCATAGTATGTAATTCGTCTGCAATCACTTTTGTTCTTGCACTGACGCCAGCGGAAGCACGGTACATCATCCCATATTTACTATTTATAGGGTCGGTGGTTTCGAAAGTCGATGAGACCCATTCTCCCGTAGTTGAATTACCCTTTGCATCTACAGCCATACCATTAGTTGACATAATATTTCCTCTTTTTTGTTAATATTAAAATCTATTTGAATTGAATAACCAATGGTTGTTACCTAATAAAATATAACCATTGGATTTTGTGATAAAAGACTTGCCTGTTAATTCATTATTGGCTAATGAAATAGAAAATTGAATTTGTCTTTCTCCCCATTGCTGATAAAACGAACTTGCAAAAGTTATTAATGAAATAGTTTGTTTATCATTCAAGCTATCTTTAATAATAAAAATTGTTTTATTGTTTTCAGTTATTTTATGCCATTGAACATTACTTTCTGTTAATCCTAGTTCGGATTTTTTTATTAATTCATCAATGTTTGAAGTTTTAAATTCACTTTTACTATAACATTGAAAATAACTTGAGAATGTTTGGTTGATAAACTCTATTTCTTTACTTGATATTTTTTCTTTTAATAGTTTTATAGTAGGGTTGCATGGGTTATCAATATTTATTTTTAACAAGTTAGGAATGAATTCTGCTAGTTTATTCTCTATTTCATATTCAACATAACTGATTTTATTTATTTTAAATTGATTGCGATACTTAGATTTTAATAGACGTTGCATGCTCCAATCTAAATCCCTTTGAGTTTTAACTAAAACCAGGATTTTATCTTTTTTGCCTTCAGTGACCACGACTGGGTAATGGTTTCCATTAATCAATTCTTCAATAGCGTGTCTTTTTTTCTCTACTATTGTTTTTGTTGTTTCGGAATTATAGGGAATAGACATGAAACCGATAAATGCCAGTGTGATTATTGATATACCGATTATTATTTTGCTGGCGTATGGCGATTTTTTAAATTTATGCCTCATTTTTTCTGTTTTAATAGTACTGTCTGGAATAGTTTCCTCCATAAGAGGGAGCTCCCAAGGTGTATCGATACGTTTAATCGCAAAAGGAAATAGCTCTTTTAAAACAGTCTCATGCAGATTGATTGGGATGATTTTACTTTGATTTTTAGTATGAAGGTCAATCGCGATCTGGTCTTCATAGGAAATGATTGAGAAGGTAAAAGCTTCCTGATGGCTGGGTATCGAATAACTCGTGAACCCTTCATCAGAAATATTATTTTTGTAATCATTATCCTCACCAATAATAATCAAGTTAGCATCTAAATTTATTATTATTTCCTGATCGCACATTTCACCACTGGCGATCCTCATAATGTAAGTGCGGTTATTTATGTCTGTCATACATGTAATCTCAATAAAATTATTTAAACGTATTAAACAGTGAAAATATTATTCAGTCAGCTGAATAGATCTTATTCATTTACACTAAGGGGTGAGGAGGCAAAGTATGAAGTATTCTGCTTTATTCCTTTGTGTTTTGTGCGAGCATCCCGCACCCTGATTCTAAATATTAATCAATAGAAAGGGCTTATATAATGCTAAAGAAAGACATTGCTGCATTATTGAAACATGGGGATCTCTGTTTTTCTTTGCAGGATAAACTGATTTTGGCAGTTCCCTCTGAGGGAGCAGCGACTTTTTGTTATAAATCTCCATATTCAAACTTAAATATTCAATTTGAAAAAAACGCTATATTTATCGCCAATGATGCAGTGTTGAGTACTAATAACAACCCAAACTGGGATATTTACTCAATAGAGTTATCAGAGTTAGTTGAAATTCTTGCTGTTATTGATACTGCAACAAAGCAATCTTTCCTTTCTAAGAAAGCGAAATGTGGTTCTAGTAATGAAATAGTACAAGAATATATTCCATTGGATGAAGAGTTTTTTACAACCATATCAGTTAAAAATGTTGTCATCGATTTAGTCATTAGAGAGCAACCTGAATTTGAGTTTTGGTGCAATATATTGCGTAAATATGAAGCCTACGGAATGATGCGATTTATTCTTTCTGCAGCGCAGAGTGATAAAAATGCCAATATTAATCAGCTTTGTGCTCGTTATGGAGTTTCAGCCTCTTATTTTAGACAGCTTTATCGAGAAAACTTTAATAAAACAGCGAAGCGAAAGATTATGAGTGTTCGCATGGCAAACGCTATTTTGCAATTAATTGAAAGTGAAAGCTCAATTTTGGATGTGGGATTAGAAGCGGGTTACTGCTCTGCCTCACACTTCACCAATGATCTTAAAAAAGAGTTGGGACTTACCCCTTCAGAAATAAGACATCTTGGAGACAATTTATATGAGCAGTAACAAAAGAGGAGTGGTATTACTGGCACTCCTTTTATTATCGATGAGTGGTTATTCAGCTCAGTCTGAAATTTTTGTTGCACAACCTGTAGCTCAAGAAAAAAACCATGACACATTTGTTGCAAATAATATTGCTGTTGGCAAAGTTTTTGAGGCGGTCGCTGAGCAATTAAACAAGCCTATTATTTTAAGTAAATTAGCGGCACAGAAAAAAGTAACGGGCAATTTTAATCTAGCCAATGCGGATGAGATGTTTAAAGCATTAACTCGCCGTATTGCATTAGTGTGGTATGACGATGGTGCCAGTATTTATGTTTACGATAATAGTGAAATGCGCAGTACGATTATACCGACTCATGGTGTTAGTAGTGGGCAGGTTCTCAATTATATTCAACGTAATGGCATTTATGATGAACGCTTTCCTGTTCGTTCTCAAGGAGGTGATAGCTTATTGTTTGTTTCGGGGCCGCCTTTATATGTTGAGCTAATTAAGGCTGCGGCACTGTATTTAGATAAGCAGATTCAACAAGAAGAACAAGTGGGCAGTCAGGTTGTGGTTATCTCTTTAAAACATGCCTCAGTTACTGACCGAAGCTATACATCGCGCGGCCAAAGTACAACGGTACCTGGCATGTTAACGGTCATTTCGGCTTTATTTAAAGATAACGGAAACACCGTTGAAGAAACGATTAATGTTCAGCCAGCCAAATTGAACTCAGTAGAAGATTCAATTGATGAATTATTAGATGCTCCTATTGGTGAAAGTGTTCCATCACAGAAACAAGTGATAGTGAAAAGCTCGTCAGGGAGAAATGTACTCTCGCTGGTGGCGCACTCTGATAGCAATAGTTTGATTGTCAAAGGTAGCCAAGAACAAATTAACTATGTTAGGCAACTGGTTAGGACCTTAGATACTCGTCGTCGACAAGTCGAATTATCTTTGTGGATTATTGACATAACACGATCAGAGTTAGACAACTTGGGGGTGAATTGGGAAGTTGGCACCTTTAAAGCGGGTCGAGGGGCTGTCGCATTTAACCGTAGCACACTATCAAATAGCCAAGATTTTTTATTACAGATTGATGCATTAAGTAAAAAGGGAAATGGGCATATTGTGTCACGTCCTGTTTTACTGACTCAAGAAAACATTCCTGCTTTATTCGATAACAACACCAGTTTTTACGCTAAGTTACAAGGTGAGCGCATTGCGACATTAGAGCAAGTGACTTACGGAACCATGATCAGTGTGATGCCTCGTATTTCTGCGGGTCATCAGGTCGAAATGGAAGTTAACATTGAAGACGGTGCACAAAGTCATGGAAGTGATGGTAAAGCTTCAAGCGTTGAGGGGTTGCCATCGATTAACCGCACGACCATTAATACTGTTGCTCGTATCGCGAAAGACAGCAGTTTACTTATCGGTGGTTATACGCGTGAACAATATATTGAAAATGAAAGCAAAATTCCTGGGCTAGGCGATATTCCTTTTGTTGGCGGCTTATTTAGTAGCTCGTCAGTTAATCAGCAAAAAATGGTAAGGTTGTTTTTGATCCAACCGCGTTTATTAGATGAAAACGAAGCTTGGGATGGGCGTCAGTTTTCAGAAAAAACGCGTATTACACAGCACAATAGTCAGTTGCATGGCACGGTACAATTTCTCCAACAGTATATGAGCGAGTCATGGCAATAACGCCACTGAACTATAGCAACCGTTTTTCGGTTGGTACGCAAGATAAAAGCAGGGCGTCAGCGAAGAGTAATACTGACGACAGTGACGAGGTAACCCGAGGGTTAGGGGTCATTGACAGCAGCAGCGAATATGCCTCAATGGCCATGTTAGCGGCAAGCCATATTCGCAGAGGAAGTTCTCGTAAAGACCCTGAAGAAGAATGGATGCGCTTTGCTGAGCGTATTTTAGATAGCAATGCAGATGGAAAAATTACCCAAATTGAGGCTCTGCTAAATAAGCAGTTAATGAATCCTCGGCAATTACGCACTTTATTATTGCAATTTTTTCCAGATCCTAGTGATTTATTAATGGCGCTTGCTTCATTAATTCATCGCAAAAAGTTTAAAAATGAGCAAATAGCATATCTCGAAACACTTTATGAGCAATTATTGAATGAAGAAAATGCGCGTAGTGCACAAGCTGGCGCTAACGTGGCATTACTTGCCAAGGCATTTGCTCAAAAATTGAAACAAAGCGCAGGGAACTTGCGTAGTGTTTACCGTGAATTCATTGGTTATGACGGCCCTGTCGTATATTTATATGAACAATGGGTTGAAGTCATGGAACTCCAAGAGCGGGAAAATATGATGCGTTATTTGGCTCGAGCCTTAGCGTGTGATCTACAAGCATTGCCGCTTGGTGATGTGAATATCAGTGAATTTGGTAATTTTTTTATTCGAGTTGGTCGTTTACGTGAACTGCAATCTCTTGATTGCATCTTTAGCCAGAAAATTTTTCAAGCGGATTTTTTTCGTTATCAAATAGATAACCAAAAATTGGTGTTAGAGAAATCCCTCAGCCAAATATTTATTAGCGGTATTCGTGGGCTAGCTGATTTTGAAGAGCAAATTGTCATATTTGTGAATAAAGAATTACGGTTCATGCACACAGAGACGCGAGCAAGGTTTTTGCAATTAGTATTTTTGGCCTTTTCTACTATTCCGATTTCGGTATTTCCTATATTGGAATCAAGGGATGAAATATTGGAACATTTAAAAAAACAAATGAATGACATTGTGGCACAAGAAATTATCAAAAAATAAAAATAGGAAATAAATAACTCTATGAAGAGCATAACTGGATTTTTATTACAAATCCGCCAACGGCCAGAGTTAATGGTATTGGTTATTATGGTGATGGTAATTGCGATGTTAATTATTCCATTACCTACAATATTGGTCGATTTATTAATTGGCTTAAATATTATGATTTCAGTCCTCATTTTTATGAGCTCTTTCTATATTACACGGGTACTGAATTTTCAATCATTTCCATCCATATTATTAATAAGTACATTATTTAGATTGGCGCTATCAATTAGTACTAGTCGTTTGATTCTATTAGAGGCGGATGCTGGGGATATTATTGCCACGTTTGGTGAGTTTGTTATTCAAGATAACTTAGTCGTTGGGATGGTGGTTTTTGCCATTGTGACTATCGTACAATTTATCGTTATTACCAAAGGTTCTGAACGTATTGCTGAAGTTGCCGCTCGCTTTTCTTTGGATGCGATGCCTGGTAAACAAATGAGTATTGATGCAGATTTACGTGCAGGTGTTATCGATGAGGCAACCGTTAAAGAGAAACGAGGCGATTTAGAAAAAGAAAGCCAGTTATTTGGTTCATTCGATGGTGCAATGAAGTTTATTAAAGGGGATGCTATCGCCGGTATTGTTATCATTTTTGTAAACTTAATTGGTGGTATCTCTGTTGGTACAGCCCAGCAAGGTATGGATGTATCAACGGCCTTAAATACTTTTTCATTATTAACGATAGGTGATGGTTTAGTTGCACAAATTCCAGCGCTGCTGATCTCTATTAGTGCGGGCTTTATTGTCACTCGTGTAGGGGGCAATGATAAAAACTTAGGTGAAAACATTGTCTCTGAGCTATTTGCCAACAATTTTACTATTTTAATTACTGGTTTAATTGTATTTTTCATGGGCTTTTTGCCGGGCTTCCCGACGAGTATATTTTTACTTCTTTCTGCTCTTCTTTTTGGGTTGTTTGGTGTTCGTCATTACAAAAACCGTAAGAAGAAAACTCATGAGACCCAACAAGAAAGTCAGTGTGTTAATCCTGAAGTGACCGAAGGGGAAACTCAGCGTGCAAATCAAGAATTTGAGGAAGAATATATTCCTGAAACACTACCCATTATTATTTCTGTTAATCAGGATTATAAAACGCATTTAGAAGAACATCGTTTTCTAACGCGAATGAAAAAAGATGTGTTTATTCGTTATGGGTATCGTATTCCTGATATTGCGATTAATTACTCTCCTATTGTACCCGAAAATAAAATTGTGGTTTTAATTAATGAAGTTAAAGCGGGTGAATACGATATTTATTTTCATGGTCATCGCCTATTAACACAAACGGATGAGTTGGAGCATCTTGGAATCGAATTAACCAAGTACACTGATGAATATGGTGTTACGAGCCATTGGGTTGCGGACCAAGAGAAACAAAGCATTGAACAACTAGGGTTATATAGCCGTGATGATATTACGGAAATGATTGATTGTGTTAGTACCTTGATGCTGCGTCATATTAATGAATTTTTTGGTATCCAAGAAACTAAAAACCTACTTGACGACCTTGAGAAAAAATACCCTGAACTACTGAAAGAGTGTTATCGCCATGTAACAGTACAGAAGGTTACAGAGGTTTTCCAGCGTTTATTGATGGAAAAAATATCAGTACGGAACATGAAGCTCATTATTGAAAATTTGGTGCAATGGGTACCTAAAGAAAAAGATAGTTTGATGTTAGTTGAGCATATTCGCAGTGGTATGGCGCGTTATATCTCTTCGCGTTTTGCCGTCGAGGGGCGTTTAAATGTATTAATGGTCAATTCAGTGACTGAAGACACGATCCGCCAAGGAATTCGCCAATCATCTGGAGGGGTGTATTTACACCTTGAACCAGAAACCAGTAATGCGTTGATTCAAGCAGCTGAGCTAGCGTTAGAAAATAGCTACTTGTCTGTTAGAGATATCAGCATGTTAGTGCCAGTTGATATTCGCCGTTTTGTTAAAAAAATCCTAGAGGCTCGATTCCCTGAATTGGAAGTGCTCTCTTTCAATGAAGTTTCTGAGACCGTAAAAGTTAACGTTATTAATACAATATAACCAATAGCAATTACCGATAGTAAAACATTATCAAATAAACATAAGGAATAAAAATATGAAATACCGTTTTGTAGAAGTACTAAATGAATATTTAGGTGAAATGGGACGTGATGATTTAATTAATACCCAATTAGATTGCCACTCGAATATTCAATTAGAAATGAATGATTCACCGGCAATTAATATTGACCTAACATCGGACGATATTATTATTTGGTGTGCTTTATCAGAGTGTAATTATAGCCGTTTAGATTCGGTGAGCGGTTTATTATTGAAATCTATGATGGAGTATCCGCCTAATAATTTCCAAGTTGGTCAGCCTGCTTTAAATTTGGTTGATGACACGCTTATTTTATCTGCAGTTTTAAAAAATTCAGCTTTGAATGAAATGTCATTATTTTCAAATAGTTTTGAAGAGTTTTTTGAGCGCGCAAATGTATTGCGTGATCAACTTTCAGCCTAAATTATCAAGATAAAAAATGAAACTCTTTGATATCTGCGCGCATCCTGCGCGCATTCATGGATGCCTAATTGAAGCACCCCTACAAGGGGTGTTTATTGGTGAAATTTGTTTTATCGAACGGTCTATTTCGCATCCAGAGATTATTGCGAAAGCCCAAGTTGTGGGCTTTAAAGAAGGTTTAACGGTATTAAGTTTAATTGGGCGTATTCAAGGTTTAACGCGTGAGGTGGTTATTCGCCCAAGTGGCTACCCATTTGTTTTTTCTGTGAATGAATCGTTGGCAGGGAAAATTTTTAATGCGGCGGGTGAGCAAGTTGGACAATTAACTGAGAATGCTGATGAAGTTTCTTATCTTGATAACCGTTTGCAACGGATTGATAGTCCACCGGCTAACGTTACACAACGGCGTCCAATTGATGAGCCTTTAATGACAGGTGTCCGTGCAATAGATGGGCTATTGACCTGTGGTTTAGGGCAGAGAATTGGTATTTTCGCTGCGGCGGGAAGTGGAAAAACGTCATTGATGAATATGATCATTAACCATGCTAGTGCGGATATTCATGTGGTGGCTTTAATTGGGGAACGAGGTCGAGAAGTTATTGAGTTTATAGAGGAATTGAAGCATTCCCCTCATACTGCACAAACTATTTTAGTGTATGCCACATCGGATAGCCCGCCAATAGAGCGTTGCAATGCCGCATTATTAGCGACGACTATTGCGGAGTATTACCGTGATTTAGGGCGTAACGTGTTGCTATATGTTGATTCCATGACGCGCTACGCAAGGGCGTTACGAGATGTTGCATTGGCAACGGGGGAATTACCGGCAAGGCGTGGATACCCTGCCTCTGTATTTGAGCAATTACCCATGTTACTCGAACGTCCCGGGCGTTTGAAACAAGGTGCCATCACGGCTTTTTATACGGTTTTGCTTGAGAGTGAAGATGAGGCTGATCCTATTGGTGACGAAATTCGCTCAATCCTCGATGGACATATTTATCTTAGTCATAAACTTGCTGGCCGGGGTCATTATCCCGCCATTGATATTTTGCAAAGTATCAGCCGTGTTTTCCCCAAAGTCACTTCACCAGAGCATAGAAAAGCCGCGGGCGAAGTACGTGAAATGCTTGGGAAACTTGAGCAACTTCAGTTGTATTTAGATTTAGGTGAATACCGTGAAGGGGAAAATGTGGATAACGATAGGGCACTAGCAAAGCAAACGGATATTGAAATGTTTTTAAAACAAGGGATGGAACAGCCTGAAAGTTCTGAAGATATATTGACGCAACTCAATCGATTAGTGTCATGAGTGTTAAAAACTTATTACTTCTCACTGAGCGCCGCTTAGATAAAACACGGCAAGAACAAGGAAAAATAAACTTAGCTATCTATGAATTACAGCAAAATATTTCCGAAGTTCAGGAGCGGGTCAGAATTTTAGCGGCACAAGTTATTTTATATGAAAAGTCTCAAGAACTAAAACCGATTGCATTTTGGGAACGCCAACGCCTCAAAGCTGCAGTTTTGGCAAATATTGCGCAATTTGAATATCAAATCGACAGCATGTCGGTACAAATAGAAAAATACCAACAATTAGCAGAAAAAATAAAAGCACAGGCACTTTTGTTACACAACAAGTGTGAAAAATTCCAAAAATATCTCAAACAGCAACGTACTAAACAATGTTTAAAATCAGAGCGTCAGCAGCAACATGAAATAGAGGAGCTATTTGTTCATGTCAGCAATTAAATCACTTTCGAGTGAAAAAGTAATCAATAATACCACTGAGCTAGTTGGAGCAATCGTAAAACTAACACATGGCTATAACCAACAAGGTAAAGAAAACGCAAATGCTCTTTCTTTTCAGCGACTCGCTAAGAAAGTCGCAAATGTTTTTGCACAAAAGACATTACTTAAACCAAAAACACAATCCGATTTTGCGAGTAATACCCTATGTTTAGGGGGGCAATATACTGCTTCTATGGGGATTGCGGAGCCGGTCGTTTCTATGCCTTTACGCTATTTACCCCAAAATACAGACCACATGATGTTGGAAACTGAACCGCAGAATGTATTACAAGTGGAAGCCCTGATTGTAGAACATTTTACTCCCCAATTAGAGATAGATGGCACATGGTTACTTAACGGTGAGTCTAACCCGTTGTTATTAGAGGAGAACGAGGAAGATAGCACATTGATTCTAGGCGATGTTCAAGACGATTTAGAAGATTATACGCTGTTAGATGATGATATTCCGTTAATCAATATGAGTGGTATGCCAATTCTTCATACACACAATTCTGATGCAGTGTTAAAGCCGAATAGCTTATTGCGTTCATCCGGCGCAATGGAAGGTGAGGCTACTGAACAACCGGTGTTAAATTTATTCAACAATGAAAATGATGTGAAAGCTTCAGTTGCGAATAAAGGTCAACAGCATGTTTTTTCTACCCTGTTGTCCCCCGAAAAGCCATTTATCTCAGAGGTGATTACCGCTGAAAAAATGATGGGGTCACCAGAGTCAATACAGACAAGTAGTGAGGGGCAAAGCAGTAATGAGCATGGGGTAGCGGCCTTAGAAACAATGCTAGAAGGTCACCAACCGAGTGTTGATGAGCATGCAGGAATATCCACAGAGCGTTTTATGCAAATTCTGACGAAAAGTGAGAAAAACCAGTCCGTTTTGCAAGAGAACACAAATAATGATGGCGCTAATATAGCTCGAAATAGCCCGATGCCTGTTGAAGTTGCGATGGCGCCACAGGCTCAGGTTGCCGTGGGGACCCCAGCTAGCGAGCTGTCTTCGACCGCGCAAAAGGTGGAACAATGGATTGAGCATAGTAATGCAATTAAGAATGCTCAAGTGAATGAGAGTTCACCGCGAACCTTAACTTATACCTTTCAGCAATGGAAGAATGCACCGTCGGTAACGTTTGAATTAGCGACAAAAACAGATGTTATTGCCTCTACCTATAGCCGCGAGGTACAGCATGTGTTGCAGGACAATAAACATTTATTAAGTAGTGAAAAAAATATTTATTTCCGCCAAGAACAAGAACGCGGTCAGCATGACCAACAGCAAAAACAGCGTCAGCAGGAACAGCATCAGCAAGAAGAAGATTAAATATGTTGAAAATTCGGCGAGTCAGTCAGCGAGAAAGGCAGTTAAAAACTTGGCAGCAACAATACCAAGTCGAGGTGGTTACCCACGGTACACATTCACAGCAGCGTTATTTCAATGTGTGTTTACAGAAGGAAATGCAACAGGTGAATGTGTTGACGCATGTTGAGGATTGGTGCCGGTATCGCTGGCCTGACTTGGCGCATTATGCATGGAGTTCATTAAGTAGCCAAATGCTCTGTGACATTTTTGCTTTCGAAAATAAGGACAAATGCTTTTTTGATAGCCAGTTTAATTACCAATCGGTTGAAGTTATTGATGGTAACGCGATTAACCAGTTTAGTTTGTCTGTGAAAGAAAAGCATCTTGGAAAGGCTTTTCTTTGTGCTCCAATTGACGGTTTGGCAGTACGTGAGCAAGCAAATGGTGGTTTGGAAAACCTCTCACTCCTCGCTGATTGGGTGTTAGGGGGCAGTTATATTAGCCTCTCATTACTGCGTTCATTAGCACTGGGAGACGCACTTTATATTCAGCAACTACAGTTGCACATGTTGGTCGCTGGGCGTGTATTTGCTCGGTTCCAAAAACAAGAAGAAGGCTTATTTATGATTGAAGAAATATTATTACAAGAAGACGGTACAGATACCCAACCGACAGAAGAATATCAAGATGAAATTGAACGCCCATTTAATTTAGCAGATATGAATGTCAAACTTACATTTGTATTAGGTCATAGTGATATTGCGGTTACTGAGCTTAATAATATCCAACCAGGTTCTATTTTTTCTATTGGGGAAAATAAAGAACGCGAAGTTAAAGTCTATGCAAATAAGCAACTCGTTGCTGAAGGTGAGCTTATTTACTTAGGTGATGATAGTGAATTAGGTTTGGAAATCACTCGCATAATTAGCCTAGGTGACTCAAGGGTTTAATATGCCAACGGTACCACAAGAAATCCCTTTATTAGCATTAGTTGCATTTTCAACATTATTACCCTTTATTATTGCCGCAGGAACATGCTATTTAAAAATATCGATTGTATTAATTATGGTTCGTAATGCAATGGGTGTACAGCAAGTTCCTTCGACCATGGTATTGAATGCAATTGCTCTATTATTATCTCTATTTGTGATGATGCCAGTATTGCAGGACGTGAATAACTATATGCGCCAAGAAAGCGTCGATTTTAGTAATGTTGAATCGATTGATAACTTTGTTGATGACGGGCTAGGACGCTATAAAACGTATTTGCAAAAGTATTCTGACCCACAATTAGTGACTTTTTTCGAATCCCTTCAACAGGGGCGTACTGAAGACGAAATTAGTAAAGAAGAAGCCGAACCAACATTATTTTCATTATTACCTGCTTATGCGTTAAGTGAAATTAAATCTGCATTTGAAATTGGCTTCTATGTGTACTTACCATTTGTTGTTATCGACTTAGTTATTTCCAGCATTCTATTAGCATTGGGAATGATGATGATGAGCCCTGTAACTATTTCAGTTCCTGTGAAATTAATTTTGTTTGTTGCTATTGACGGATGGACGTTAATTTCCAAAGGGTTGGTAATGCAATATTTTGAACTTGCACAGCATTGACGTGGGATATTGATATGGATGAAATTGTATATATCAGTAATAAAGCAATGTTATTAATTGTTGTTTTATCAGCAATCCCTGTCATTGTTGCGACGGTTGTCGGGTTATTAGTAGGGTTAATACAAACCGTGACCCAACTGCAAGAACAAACGCTACCTTTTGGCGTTAAGCTATTAGCTGTATTTGGTTCGTTATTTATGATCTCCGGGTGGTTAGCCGATAAGGTAATAAATTATACAATAGAGGCAATTACCATTGCGATTCCTGCGGTAGGGTTACTCTAATGAGCCAAGAGTTAGTTTCGCTGGCATCATATTTGTTTTTTTTGTTTCAGCAAGAACTCATAAAACTAGCATTAGCATGGTTACGAATAGCGCCCGTGATGTTCTTTTTGCCTTTTTTTAGCAATAAGCTATTAAATGGAGGGGGCATCAAAAACTGTGTAGTTATGTATATTGCATTGGGGTTATGGCCATTTTTTGCAGGGGCAAATATTCAATGGGATCAAACAAATTTAGCTGAAATTTTTTTATATGAAATCGTAGTCGGTTTAATATTGGCTTTCATCTTAGGTTTACCTTTTATGATCGCAAGTGTGATTGGTGAGCTAATTGACACTCAGCGTGGTGAAACCATTAGCAGTATTGTTGACCCTGCAAGTGGGACGGAAGCGTCTGAACTTGCTGTTTTCTTGAGTTACATTGTTTGTATGGTATTTTTAGCGCAAGGAGGGATGTATCAACTTTCTGTAATTTTTGCACAAAGTTATCATTTGCTGCCATTGGGGCAAGGGTTTTCCTCTTTTAATAGTCTGCCTCTGGGGGAATGGTTGAATAACATGGTATTAAAAGGTGTTATTTTAGCTGCACCGATTATTGTAACTTTATTTATTACAGAGGTTGCACTAGGTTTATACTCCCGCTTTTGTCCTCAATTAAATGCGTTTTCATTATCATTGGCAATAAAATCAATAATTGCATTTATTGTATTCTTACTTTATTTTCAAAATGAAGTGCCAGATATATTAGTAAATATGATTTCATTGTCACCATTACAAAGTGTTTTTCTTGCTGATTAATTTTAATTAGGCTAAGAACTATGGTGAAAAATTATGGCAGAGAAAACAGAGAAGCCTACTGACAAAAAAATTAAAGACTCCGCTAAAAAAGGGCAAAGTTATAAAAGTAAAGATTCAGTAGCAGCAATTGTATTAGTCGTAAGTGCTTTTGTATTCGATGGAATGACAAGTTTAGAAGACTTGGCATTTTTAATGAGGAAAATACTACAATCACCGTCGAATATTAATATCGATACTTTACTCTGGGAGTTTTTTGTTATTTTTATTGGTGTTTTATTACCTATTTTACTAGCATGTTTTTTAGCGGGAACAATAATTTCATTATTACAAAGCCGTTTTAGGCTCGCAACAGAAGCAATAAAGCTTGATTTTACTAAATTAAATCCTATCGCGGGCTTAAAAAAAATATTTTCTTTGAACTCACTAAAAGAACTGATCAAAGCATTTTTATATTTAATTGTATTTATTGTATCTGCAGTGGTCTTTTTTTATCTTTGGCGGCACGATATTTTTATGCTTTATCGTACTGTCATCGATGGGATGATCCATCAATGGGCAAGCTTATCGACTACATTTATTGTGGTATTTTTGTCTGTTGCACTGTTGATTATTTTAGTGGATATGATTACTGAGTTTTTCTTATTTATTAAAAACTTAAAGATGGAAAAACAAGAGGTTAAAAAAGAGTATAAAGATAACGAAGGGGACCCTCATATTAAAAGTGCACGTAGAGGGTTGCATCAAGAGTTGTTATCAGAAGAAGTTAAATCTAATGTCCGTAATTCGACATTTGTTATGGCCAACCCCACTCATATTGCAATGTTAATTTATTATGATTCAGATATTGCTCCATTACCCTTTTTACTGTCAAAAAGTCGAGGTATGCAAGCTAAAGCTATTATTAAATATGCTGAGCAACAAGGTGTCCCAGTTGTTAGGGATATTCCTTTAGCAAGGAATATTTGGCGGTTATATAAGAAAGACAGTTTTATAGATGAAAATGGGTTAGAGGAAATCATGCAAATTATATCTTGGTTAATTAGGGTCGAATTAGTGCAAATGGGAATAGATGTGGATGAAGCTTTGAATGAATTAATGGGGAAGGAAAGACATTGATTTATAATTTTCTCGAATGAAATTAAATAATTCATAGAATAAATCGTTTTTTTAAAGCCAAAACAAATCTGATTAATTATGATGCAAAAGTAAAAATGCATCATATATTCAATATTAATGCAAAGGTAAATAAATGAATAATACTCAACATGAAGAATCACAAAATATTGATATGGACGAATTGCTCGGAAATATCACAACAGCACTAATGGATGGTGCGACTTATAAAGATATCCATGGTATCCCACAAAGTACAATGGACGGTATCTATTCCTATGCTTACGAATTTTATCAGCAAGGAAAATTAAAAGAGGCTGAAACTTTTTTCCGCTTTTTAAGTATTTATGATTTTTATAATACAGATTATGTCATGGGGCTTGCTGCAGTTTATCAATTAACAAAACGTTATGACAAAGCCACTGAATTGTATGCTTTAGCGTTTGTTCTTGCCAAAGACGACTACAGGCCGTTATTCCATGCGGGGCAGTGTAATTTAATGATGAAGAAAAGTAGTGCGGCACTGCATTGCTTTGAAAGTGTATTGGAAAGCAGTACTGATGTTGATTTACAAAACAAATCACAGGCTTATTTAACGGCATTAAAGAAAAATCTTGCAACAGTAGAGCCCAAGGACCCAAGCTCTAATACTTAAGGATATAAAAATGGTTGATATTTCAAATAGTGGAAATAGCGAACGAATAAAAAATATTCACACTTTTCTGAAGGGTGAGAACCCATTAGCTTTGACGGAAGATATCACGAAATCAGTTCTAGTCTTAGAAGAAGCCTGCGGGGCATTAGCTTCAACAGAACAAATGAAACGTTCTCGTGCTGAAAATTCGCCACAATTAAATGCACCAAAAATGCGGGCGATGGCTAAAACAGCAAACCCGCAAGGGGCAAATTCGCCTCAGCAAGAAAAAAGCTTTAATGCAAAGTCGTTACTGATAGAAACTTTTTCAACAATACGCCAATTGTTGCACGAAGGGAATATTAGTGAGTTGAGTAACAAAATAAAGCTACTGAATGTAGAGTCTGAATCAATCAGAGAACAAGGTAATATCCTTTTAGATACTTTTAAGAAAAACACCGATGCATTGAGTAGCTTGCATGACCAATTTGAGGAGCAGCAAAAAGAAGATAAAACACTGCGAGCGGAGTTAAATAGCTTAAACAGACAATCTGATTCTTTACAAGAACAGTTCGAACAGGCTGGCCTTAAGCTACAAACTGCACAGGAACAATTAGCTGAAATCAATGAGTTAATTACCATACCTCCAGTCAACTCCACCGATGCAGAAGATATTGAAGTATTGAATAAATTGTCACAGGCAAAGCAATCTTTAACTCAGACAATTGAAGGGTTAACCAGCCAAAGCAATAAATTATTAGCAGATAAGCAGCAGTTAAGCCAATCAATAGCCACGCTAAATCACCAAATCAACCTATTAAATATTCAAGTACTGGCAACAGCTGAGTCGGTAACAAAACAGGCGGAAATTGCACAGAAAGATAGCGATAAGCTAAACCAGTTCTTTGAAAATGCACCACGCAGACCTGACATTGATGGTGATAAATGGGAGAACACGTTAGCACTTTTAACCATGCTAACGGCCCAGCTTAAAAAAGCGATGAACGAAGACTCTATTCGTAGCATGAAAGAGCAAGAAGAGGTCATGATGAAAATCAATGAAGCCTCTCGGAAAGACTCAGAGAAAAAAGCCAAAGAGGCCGCGGAAGCTGAACGTAAAGCGGCAGAATCAAATAAAGCTGCTTCTTGTGCGAGTAAAATTTTCAGTTATGTCTTATTGGCTGTTTCAGTGATTGCTACGGTGGCAACTTTTGGTGCTGCTGCACCGTTGACGCTTGCTATTGCCGCCATTGGGATTGCCATGTCAGTTGCAGATATTGTTCTGGAGGAAACGGGACATGGCAGCTTAATGCAAATGCTGGCAACTGAAATTTCTTCTGTAGTAACCGATATGCTGATTGAGTTTGGTGTTGATAAAGATAAAGCGCAGCAGATCGGTAGCATTGTTGGAATGATTGTTGCCGCGGTAGCGTTCTTAGCTGTCTCATTAATTTCAATGGGGTCGATGATAAAAAACATTGTTAACACAGTGAAAAGTGCCGCTAAATTATTAATGAAAAACGTGGGGACATTGCTAAAAAATACCATTAAAGCAATGCCTAAAAACCTAACGAATGCATTAGGGAATATTGCAAATAATACTGCCAAAGTAAGTGATTCAGTTGCTGATAGCGCAGACAGTATGGTGAAACTATCTAAGTTGGCTAAGTTATCGGATAAGTTTGATGAGGCAAAACATGTCACCAAAGCGATTAGCCAAGTGGTGGCTAAAGCTGAGAAATCCTCAGACTTAGTCTCCATTGGTGGGCAAATGGTAAAAGTGAGTGATTCTGTTGCGGATGGTGCAGGTAGCGTTGCGAAATTAAGCAAACTCACTAAGTTAGCTGACAAAGTTGATGATGTGAAAGATACGGTAAAAACTGTTGAAAAAACAATAGATAAAGCCCAAAAAATCGAGAAAGTGAAGAATCAAAGTGTGGCGATGGCAAAAGTGGAAGTCGTAGCAAAAGGCTCGGGTGCTGCGCTAATCGTAGCCAGTGCAGCAACAACAGGAGGACTCAATTTACATGCAGCATCTATGGGGGAAAAAATGAAGGAGATGCTTGCAGGGATGATGCTAAACAATGCGGCGATAGAAGCCATTACTGAGTTGCTAAATCAGTTAATTAAAGCCATGTCAAAGAATTATGAACAGTTTGATGAAATGTTCACAACCATGCTTAACGGTCTTCAGCAATCTAGCCAAAACAAAGTCGATATGATGAAAACAGCGCGTTATGCGTAAATTAAGGAGTAATTAAAATGACAGCCATTACTATGCAACCAGCGATTTCAAATAAAACTATCTTCAATACTGGAGGAATAACTAACTCTAAAGAGATACCTACATCAACGTTGGTAGGAGGAAGTCAGGAAATCAGCTTGTCTAATTTACCATCACTTATTGAGAATGAACTATCTGAAAAGCCAATATTAAATCTACCTGTAATTGAGCAGATGAAGCCAGAGCAATTAATATATGCGCTTTCAAGCCTTGATGTGCAAGAAATGGAAAATATTGAGCAGATCTCAAGCCTATTACAACCGAAAATTGCGAATGAATTGCAACGTATTTTTGAACAAGCAGAGCAAAAGGCAATTGGGCAAGTTGATTTAGCCAAGCCTCGTCAATTTCTTGGAATTATAAGTAGTGACATTATTGTAGAAATATCAAAACTTATTCGTAAAGTTGCCTCTGAGATAAAAATTTCTGACCGTCAAATAAGCACCGCTTTTAATGTGTTGAGTGGCAAAATGGTAGAAGCAGCAGCCGCATCCACAATTAAAGAAGGCAAAAAAATGATGGAAGGCGCTATTATCAATTTTAGTGTTTCTTTAGGCGTGAGTGGCGCAGGGGCAGCATTCCAAGCAAAATCGCTACATACCCAGAGTAAATCAATTAATACGAATTTAAAATCAGGTATTAACAATATCAATGCAGGTGACAGGTTATCGCAGCTAAATGGTCAAGCATATGCATTAACGGGTAAAATCAATGGTGGAGCTGTGTTAAAAGGCAAGGATGGATTGTCTATTGAACTAACTGATCAAGCCACAATGGGGCAAAAAGCATTAGTCGCTAAAAATGGTCAAGATGCCGCCAACAGTACGAAAGCTTATGGTCAAAATCAGCTTAACGAACACAATAATATTGCTACTAAAGAGAGTATAAAGCGTGGTGTTGCAGAGCAAGGCGCTCGTTTATCCGATAGTGCGGGGAATATGGCGGCATCAACATCACAGGCAGAAGCAAAAGCCCAAAGTGCTAACGCGATGATAGAGCAAGACATTTCATCCGCTGCGCGTAAAGTGTCTGAAAATGCGGATAAAGCGATTAGTGAAAGTGGTGAATTGCTGAAGAAAATGAATGAGACGCTAAAAGATGTTCGCGATGGCAATATACGCACATTCCAAGCTGTGGTAAAAGGCTAATAGGAGCTAATAATGGAGGTAATATTCTCAACTGTATTAGCCAATTCTCAAGTTTCTTATGTTAAGCCTTTTGTAGAAATGGATTTCCCGCCTATTGGGCCGGGTATTCTTATTGACCCGAATGCCGATATTTACCAGCAAGTGGACAGTTATTTTCAACAGTTGGGTTATGAAGTACCAAGCCCTGCAGTGCGCACCCAAGTAGAATCAAACCAACTTGCTCAAATCACTGAGCAAGTAAAAACGTTATTGCGTGAGTTAAAAATATCGGGAGATAAGGCGTCGAGAGTACTATTAGGCTTAAACGAAGAGTTTGAACTTGAACCTAGTGGCGCAACGATGATGCGAAAGAAATCATCGAATACATTACCCCCGATTGAAGATGGTAGAAAGCACATTGGTGCCATTAGTGGCATGATTGATAATATTCATAAAGGTTACCAAAAAGAATTTGGTGAAATAATAAAAGCAACCACAAAATATATGCAAGGTGTGAATACGGCATTAGGTAAAATACCCGAATATATTAAAGCAGGAGACAGTGGAAAGATAAAACTGCAAAGAACAGCTTTATTAAATAGGCTAGATGAGCTTTTTGAGCCTTATACCGACCATAAAAAAGTAAGAGGAAATAAACCGTCAATTAAAGATTCTGATGCGGCAAACATTAAATACTATGAAGATTGGTCTAAGCCAGAAACTAGCGCCGAAAAAATCTATGAAATCAAATATAGTGAGCCTGTTTTTGAATTTTGGAAAAAGAAACTGGACGGCCAGGGATTTAAAGTCGAAACAAGAGGTTCTGATGATAGTAAAGTTATTCGAATTTATCCAGACCTGAAGCCACTACGCGAAATTATGAAATCAATCTATGATATTGATTCTTCTGGTGATGGGTGGGCAAGTAAAGGCGTAAATTTGCTTGCACAGAGCGTACAAAGTATGCAAACAGCGATTGACGCACAAAAAAATGTGATTAATAACTCTGTTTCACGTTTATTAGAAACATTCCGTCAAGATAATAGCCACTTTGATACATTAACTCAGTTGCTAGTTCAATTAATAAAAGATTTAAACCAATATAATAGTGGTTTTATCAGTATGTGATCTTTCTTGGTATAAATTAAAAATATTAATTATCATAAGGACTAACTATGACTAGTACTCAGAATAACTCTGGGATTCATAATATCTCTAATTCTCTCCATCATAATTTAGTTAATAAAGATGGTAATGTATTTGCTTCTAATTTAAATAATATTCATTCATTGGAATCCGAAAGTATTTTACCTAAAAATAATATTAAGAACGAAATTAATATTTCTGGTAATGTTAGTGATTTACACCGTAATAACCACCAGAAGCAAATAGACAATATAACACAGCTAGTTATTAAGTCAGATAGTAGCATTACTCGTAATATGGTGGCGAAAGTTTTAGGAGCGGGTGCTCATGGCAGTACAATTCAGCAAGAGTTAAACCTTCGTCCAGAAACAGCTTTAGTGACATTAACGTTATTTGCTCCTGAAGAACTACCCTCAGTATTAGTTTCCGCAGCCGCAAAATTAATTAAAGAAATAGATGGAATACAAGATTTAAATACGGATGATAATATTAAGGTTACGCTAAAAAAAACACAGAAAAATTTAGATAAACAGTTAGATAAATTCTTATCGGATAATACTACACTGGAGAAATTAGCTATTTGTTATCAAGAAAAATATGTTGATTCTGCAATTAAACGCCAACTTAGTACGTATTTTTCTGACGAGGTGATTAATAGCCGCTCAACGGATAGCTTTTTGGTGAGTGATTTAAATATACAAAAAGGAAGGGATATCGGAAATGCCATAAAGGAGTACAGTAACTTTGAACAGCAAAAATATGGTGATAAATATCAGCATTTAAATAATTTATTTCGTAATATTGAACAAAAGATAGAAATTATTAGCCCATTAAAAATAAAAATGGCATTGAGTGAGCCTGTAAAATCGGAAGCACCATCAGTGAAAACAGAGGATGACGTTATTGATGGAATGTATAATCCAACAGAAAAAATGGGTGCTCCATCATCAAAGATAATAAATAGTTATAATACAGAGTATCACTTTCACTTAGGCTCCCCATTTAGTGAAAATATTAGTCAGATAAGTCATCAAGAACCTGGAGTGGGTAACACATCGTTTCAGGAGTCTACACAGGCTAAAAATGGTCTAGATCCGGTATTACAGCCATCGAAAAACCCACAAACACGTGTTGTATTAAGCCAGCCAGTACAAGAGCCCGATGTGGATTATGATATGCACAATGCTAAAAACCAGGAAAATACTGAAGTAAAACAGCCTATTATTGAAAAGCCAGTTACGGCATTTAATAAGGTATCACCGTTGAATAATACCTCTTTGGAGCCACAGGATAGCTCTCACTTGATTAGGACTGAAGCTTTGGAAGAGTCTCGTTTGCCATCAGGGGAAAAATCCATTGAGGCGAAGCCAAAAACAACGGAGTTTTTCATTAACACTCAGCCAAAAAATGATTTTACGGTTAACCGTTACCAGAAAGATGAAAATAATCATTGGGTGCTGAAAAAACCTGATGCACAAAAACCAGTGACTTTAACGGCGAATGGAGCACTGACTCGTAATCAGTCAGATAAAGAGGTTTATCGTGGTGAACGTGAAGCAACAAAAGTCGTTGTGGATACTAGCTCACATCTCCCTAATGCGGGGTCGCTAGTGACATTAACTGAGCGTGGTGCACTGACGCGAGGCCAAGCGGAAAAAGAGCGTTATGCTGTTGCAACGGAAGAACAGATGAAACCTCTAAATGGTATTATTGGCTATCAGAACGCGGCGACTAAAGGTGGATCACAATGAGTCAAGTTCACCAACAATGGTTAGAAAATACTATTTATGCGCTGCGGGCTTATTCAGGTATTAAATTACGGGTTACGATGGATTCAAGTATTATCGAAGATCTGCATATTGACTCATTAGAAATGCTGGAATTGATAACGGAAATTGAGCGATACACTGGTTTGCCCCTTCTAGACGAAATCTGGATGAAATGGCGCTATTTACGCGATATTGTTAATTACCTATTGAGCGTGAAATGAAGATGAAAAGCCACTTACATATAAATAGTGGCTTTTCTATTTCCGTAATCAATATAACTAACATCGAGGTATTTTACATTTTCTGATTCTTTATGTTTTCCCCCAAATTTTCTTCTTTTATTTTCAGTCATATAAATTTCATATTTCTATCATCAAGTGATAATGCTCACAAAATAACATTCCCTCGTTTGCTTAATTCTACGCGCGTAGACTATCCTTTAAGTAAATAAAAATACCAGTTAGATTATTTTACAAATAGGCTTTGCGCCAATACCAAGGGTTTATGACTATGGCAACACATTTAAATACCGAGGCTAACCAACAAGCCGCACAAGAGCGGTTAAATACGCCTGAAGGGAAAAAAGATTTTCGCCGAGCGATTTTTTCCTGTTGGTTAGGGACAACCATGGAATATGCCGATTTTGCTCTCTATGGTTTAGCAGCAGGTATTATTTTCGGTGATGTTTTCTTCCCTGATGCGACGCCGGTTATGGCACTGTTATCCAGTTTTGCCGCGTATTCTGTTGGGTTTATCGCTCGCCCAATCGGTGCATTATTTTTCGGCTGGCTAGGTGATAAACATGGTAGAAAAATGGTGATGGTGATTACCATTGCACTGATGGGGATATCTACAACCCTAATTGGCGCAATTCCAAGTCACGCGCAGATTGGTGTTTGGGCGCCGGTTTGTTTGGTTATTTTACGGTTTGCTCAAGGACTTGGCGCTGGGGCTGAGCTATCTGGTGGAACTGTGATGCTCGGGGAGTACGCTCCGGTCAAGCGGCGTGGGTTAGTATCTTCGATTATTGCCCTAGGTTCAAACAGCGGAACATTACTGGCTTCAATGATTTGGTTGATAGTCTTACAGTTAGATAAAGAAAGCCTCATGTCATGGGGATGGCGTATTCCGTTCCTTGGTAGTATTTTGATCGCGCTGGCAGCGTTATTTATTCGCCAACATATGCGTGAAACCCCTGTATTTGAACGGCAAAAAGCCCAACTGGCAGAGGAGCGTCGCCAAGCGTTGGCGTCTGATGCTGTAAGTCACCCTGTTGATAACCGCACCTTTTGGCAGAGAACGCGTGCATTTTGGACCATGGTTGGCTTACGGATTGGCGAAAATGGGCCGTCTTACCTAGCCCAAGGTTTTATTATTGGTTATGTCACCAAAATATTGTTGGTGGATAAATCGGTACCGACAACTGCGGTTTTAATTGCCTCGATCCTCGGTTTTGCCATTATCCCTTTTGCCGGCTGGTTATCTGACCGATTTGGTCGCCGTATTATTTACCGCTGGTTCTGCTTATTGTTAATGTTGTATGCAGTCCCCGCCTTTATGCTACTGGATTCACGGGAACCGCTGGTTGTGATCCCAACGATTATTGTTGGAATGGGGTTAGCATCTCTGGGGATTTTTGGCGTGCAAGCGGCATGGGGTGTAGAGCTATTTGGGGTACGTAATCGCTATACAAAAATGGCCTTTGCTAAGGAGCTTGGTTCTATTTTGTCGGGGGGAACAGCACCGCTTGTCGCCTCAGCGTTATTATCTTGGACTGGGCATTGGTGGCCAATTGCTATTTATTTTATGGGGATGGCATGTATTGGTCTAGTTACCACATTTTTTGCACCAGAAACGCGAGGCCGTGACCTTAACTTGCCAGAAGATGCAATATAAGTGAACGCAGGTGGTATATAAAAACCAGAGTGGCTGCTATTCTTTCGTAAGATAATAGTAAGTGAAAAAGGAATTGCTGCGTGCCTGATGTGAACTATCGTAAAGTGACGCGGGTAGATGTTGCCCGCGAAGCCGGAACTTCTGTTGCAGTGGTCAGCTATGTGATTAATAACGGCCCCCGCCCTGTTGCTGAGGCGACGAAACAGAAGGTGTTAGCGGCGATAAAAAAAACGGGGTATCGCCCGAATGGTATCGCTAAAGCACTGGCGTCTGGCAGTACACAAACCTATGGGTTGGTGATCCCTGATATCTCTAACCCTTTTTTGGCTTCTATTGCACATGCATTGCAACGTGAAGCTTTCAAGCATGGTCATGTCTTGTTATTAGGGGATGCAGGGGATTCCCGTGTGCGTGAAAAAGAACTGATTAACAACCTACTTTTACGCCAAGTTGAAGGGTTGATTTATACCAGTGTTGACCGTCATCCGTACATTGACCTGATCCAATCTTCGGGTACCCCTTGTGTGATGTTAGATAGGGTCGACCCTACCGAAGGCGTCAGTGCTCTTCAAGTCAATGAAAAGTTGGCAGCCTATAAAATCACTCGCCATCTCATTGAGCATGGTTTTAAAGATATTGGCATTATTTGTGGGCCGATTGAAATGCTTAATACCCAAGACCGGTTAAGTGGTTGGGAAAACGCTTTGGTAGAAGCCAACCTTGAAATACAGCAAAAATGGGTTATTGCAGGGCAATATACGCGTGATTGGGGTTACCAAGCTATCTATCAAATGCAGAAAATAGGGTTCCCTGAGGCCATTTTTGCAACCAATGAGTTACAAGCTTTTGGTTGTTTGAAAGCCTTAGCTGAACTAAAACTGCGGGTACCAGAGGACATTGCTCTGGTGTGTTTTAATGGTACTGTGCAATCGGAGTATACTGTTCCTACACTCACGACTGTTCGACAACCTGTTGATAAAATAGCAGAAAAAGCGATACAGATTCTACAAAACTGGCCAAATAAAGAAGCCATTTGTGAGGTGGACTTTGAGCTACAAATTGGGCACTCCTGCGGGTGCTGATAATGTATTATTTCAGGGAAATTTATGCGTGTAATTATTGATTGTGACCCGGGAAACGGCGTTGCAGGCGCGAATGTTGATGATGGGCTTGCTCTTGCACTTGCGATAGCAGCGCCAGAAATTCAACTAGAGATGATCACAACCGTTTCAGGGAATACGCCTAGTGAGGTTGGTTTTAATGTGGCCAGCCATTTAGTTAACTCGCTGAATGAGGACATTCCTGTTTACCGCGGGGCGTCATCGGCATTAATTGAAGCTAGCGGACCATGGCGCGAATTATTAGATAATGGCGCACAGCGGGCGCAACTTAACTATTTGTGGGATAACCTTCCCCCTGTACCTGCTTTACCTAAATCAGCACCAGAAGCAGCGTGGCGTATTGGTGAGCGGGTGTGTCAGAACCCGCATCAGGTCACTATTATTGCGATTGGTCCTTTAACCAATATCGCCATGGCCATGCAATTGTTCCCTGAAATGGCAGAGAAAGTGGCTGAAATTGTTATTATGGGAGCGGTATTTAATGTCCCTGGTTATATTAAAGATACCAATTTTGGGCTAGACCCAGAGGCGGCCCATGCGGTTTTGAATAGTGGTGCCAATATTACTTTAGTGCCAATGGATGTTACGGTACAAACACAGATGGTACAGAGTGACCTCGATAAGTTTTCTGTACTTCAATCCACATTGAGCCAATTTCTTGTTAATACTATGCGCCCGTGGATTGATTATTCGCGGGCTACGCGTCAGCTGGCGGGGTGTTGGGTTCACGATGTGTTAACCGTTGCATGGCTATTAGATAAAAGCCTAGTAACCTACGAGAAAAAACAAGTGGGTATTGAGCTGCAAGGGGCATTACGTGGAAAAAGCTATTATTATGATGCGTTACGTTTACGAGTCGGTATTCCTGAGCCAATGGCAAAACCGATTACAGTATTACAAACTGTAGATAATCAAGGTTTACTGGGTTTAATTTTTGCCTCGGTTAGCCGATATACTGCAAAGCCAGCCTGAAGCTAGCGCCATTCGGCGCTAGTTCAATGAACTGACATTAAGCTATCGATTTTTGCATTGTGCCGTAGGCGAGTTTGCCTTTATGGAAAGAGGCATGCCTTGGTGAAATTCGCGCAACGGCCTCAGCTGAGCAAGATGCGTCGACGAGAACAAAGCTAGCATCATCGCCTTTGGTGGGCCAAATTTGCTGGCCTTTGGTATTTAATGGCAAAATATTCCCTGTCGCAATTGCTAAAGCGCGAGACAGTGCCAGTTCATCTGGGCGAGTATACAACTGAGCATACAAGTTGGCTTTTTCGAGCATATCACCCAGCCCAAACGGTGACCAATGGTCGATAACGCTGTCTGTTCCGGTCATCACAAATACGCCATTATTATTTAATATTTTCAATGGCATATGTAATGTACCTATCGGTACTGTTGAGGCGATAGTAATTTGTTGTTCCGCCAGTTGCCTTGCGGTTTTTTCGGCTTGTTCTGGGCTCAGTGTTGCAAGAGCAAAGGCATGGCTAATCGTTACTTTACCGCGCAAACTTGGGTTTTCATTCACTGTTTTGATCATATACTCGATGGCAGCAAAACCCGCAGGGCTGGTTTCATGTAAATGAATGTCTACGCCTTTATTATAATCGAGAGCGATTTGGAACATCGTATCGAGAGATTTTTCCATTGCCCCATCAACGTTAGTGGGGTCTAAGCCTCCCACATAATGGGCGCCAGCTTGCATGGCTTCGCGCATTAAGGGTTCTGATTTTGACAACAATAACCCATGCTGTGGGAAAGCGACAATTTCACAAGTTAAATCTTGTTGGTGTTCATTAAGTACTTTTTGTAGGGTTTCTAAATTTTTTAACCCAGAAACGGGTTCGATATTACAATGGCTTCTGGCAATGGTTGATCCATGGGATTGGATCAACGTGATCAGCGCATTGGCTCTTTCTTCGGTGAAGGGTTGCAGTTCAGGTAACAGTTTCTGCTCTAGGGTGATCATATCCATAATTGTTTTACCTTCCCGTGACTGTGGCGCTTGCCATGGCCCGCCATAGAAGGTTTTATCAAGGTGGATATGCATATCGCGAAACGCCGGTAGCATCAATTTGCCTTGAGCGTTATAAGCATTTAACTGGTGATTAGCATGTTGTTTATTCGGTAAAATGGCGACAATTTTACCTTGATCGATTTCAACCGTTTGCAATGCGGTTTTAGTGCCAATCACCGTAGTATCGCGGAAATTAAAGCCTGTTTCGAGTAATACATCGTCAAGGTAATAATGGCTGTCGGTAATGCGAGTAATATCGGATGACATTGTGGGTTGATTTTGCGCGGATGCAATACCTGATACGGTACCAAAAAGGGTACAAGCAGCGGCGACTTTGGCGCTAGTGGAAAGGAACTCTCTTCTGCCGGATGATTGGTCTGCTTTCATAGAAACTCCTTGTGATCATGAAATAGAGTCGAATTTCCAGTTTTTGATCAGCAGTTCACCATCCAGATCGCTATTTTGCGATCTGGGGGTGATATTGAGACATTAACGAGAAACTCTAGCGTTCCAAAATAATGGTACGTTGTAAATAACCCTTACCCTTGGATGATATGGGTTCCCGTCTCACCTCGTAAGGCTTCCGGTAGTTTTTCTGGTGTGGTGATAATCACACGTTTACCGCCATTGGCAATAAATGACAGGCTCGCTTCGATTTTCGGTAACATACTGCCTGCGGGGAAATGGCCTTCTTCCATATAGCGTTGCATGTCGCTAGTGGTCGTTTCACCAAGAGCTTTTTGCTCTGGTTTACCGAAGTGAATGCAGACTTTTTCGACACCGGTAGTAATAATCAAAATATCGGCATTTAATTCTTTCGCCAGTAATGTCGTGGAGAGGTCTTTATCTATCACTGCATCAACGCTTTGGTAGCCACCATCGCCATTTTGAATAACAGGAATGCCACCGCCTCCAGCTGCAACCACTACGTAGTCATGTTCCGTTAAGGTACGGATCGCTTTTGATTCAACCACACGTTTTGGTTCTGGAGATGCGACCACTCGGCGATAGCCTCGACCGGAATCTTCGACAAAATGCCAGCTCGGGTTCGCTTGTTGTAATTCTTTAGCCTGTTGTTCTGTAAAAAATGCACCAATTGGCTTGGTTGGGGCGCTAAAGTTAGGGTCGTTCTTATCGACTTCAACTTGTGTAACAACTGTAATAGCTTGGCGATTGTGACGTTTCGCTAGCACGTTAGTGAGTGCCTGCTGAACTAAATAGCCAATGCCACCTTGAGTATCAGCGACGCAGTTAGCAAGGGGGGTTAACGGCAAACCTTCTGTTTCATGGGCTATTTCAGCGCGGCGTAGGTCTAATCCAACTTGGGGTCCATTTCCATGGGTCAAAACAATGTTGTAGTTGCCCTCAAGCATGTCACTAATATGCAGTGCCACTTCTTGAACGGCTTTTTCTTGAGCTTCGATAGACTGGCTGTTGTTATCTTTGATAATACTGTTGCCCCCGATGGCAACAACCACGAGTTCTTTCATTGTTAATGTTTCCTGATACAGAGATTTAGCTCACAGCCGGTGTACTGTAGACACCGGCTATAAAAGGTTGGTTTGATTACACTGACTTACTGAGTTTCTCAGATTGTTCAGCTTGTTGTTCTTCCACCGATTTACGGCTATCTAAAAAATATTTGAGTACAAATAAAGCTGCCATCATGAGGTAAGCGTAAACAAACATCAAGGTTGAACCGGTTGCAATTCCTACTGCTGGGGAGTGAATAATTCCAAAGAATACTAATATTGCGCCAGCTGCCGCAGCAATTGCCCCACGTAGTGGTTGGTTTAGGATAGCGAAGATAGCGATACAACCCCATAGCATACTTGCCAATGGCGCACCGTTACCTAAGTGTACAAGACCTTGATAATAAACACCTTTGTGTAGTAATGTTTCAACGCCTATTGCACTTGCTGACGTCCCTGCGGCCCCCATCACACTGTTGACCATAGTGAGCGCCCAGTTAGCAATCCATGGGAATAGACAGATAAAGATAACAGGCACTTCAATCTTCGGTGTTTCTCGTACCACTTGGTTGGCAGTGACAACACCGATAAACACCAATATTGGTACGATAGCTGTCATTGGAATGATAGCGAGCATGAATGCACCGATACCAAACAATGGGACAATAAACATGGTGATACCTGATGCTAGCGTATAACCAACACTGGCCCCCATTGCTTTCCAGCCAGCATGCCCAACATAAACAGTGACTGGGAATGGGTTACCCATGAAGCAGCCAACAGTTGAAGATAAGCCGTTAGCTAACATAACCTTACGGGTATTGTATTCATCACCTGCAGCGTGAGCACTTTCAATGTTTTCAAGGTCAAAGATATAGTTTGCTAAGCCCAATGGTACCGCAGAAGCTAAATATGGAAGTGCATGCGGTAAGCCTTGGAAGAAGCTGTCAATATGAATCCCTGGAGGGTTAAAGCCGAATGACGCCATAGAGTCTTTTATTGCCTCTGCACTTTGCAGCCCAGAAGCCCACGCAAGTACTGTTCCCGCGATAAGCAATAATAAACCGGTAGGAATACGTGCAAAGATAGGCTTTTTACCAAACCAGTTAATGAAAATTAATAATAAAACAATAAATGAAACGGTTGGTGCTTCAAAGGCTTGCAGCATTGGGTTCATTGCTAGCAATAATAGCCCAAGCCCAGAAAGACAAGATAACAGCACCGTACGAGGGATCATTTTACGGATAGTTTCGCCTAAGAATGAGCCACCAACGAGGATCATTGATTCAACGAAACACCAAACCAATGCGATTTGGATAGCAAACTCAGCATTCTGCGTGGTTTGGTACACCGGCATAATGACTAAGAAGGTCACGGTGAAGATAGAAGGTGCACTTGGCCCTGATGGCAGAGCGGTTACATCGCTGCGCCCTGTTTGTTTGATCATTTGCTGGCCAAAGTAAGCATAGCTAATACTGGCAAGTAAAACGGCGAGACCAAAAGCGGGTGCAATGCGACCATAAACAAGTTCAGATGGGATACCAACAACGAAAATTAATAAGCCCATCATGGTGAGTAGATTAGTTAAGTTATTGGTCATTAAGCCAAAATAGGCAGCCAAGTCCCCACGTTTCCACTTTATATTAAATATACTCATATAGTATTCCCCTGTATACCCGTCATACTTTGAGCCACAGCTGTGTGTTGGCTGCTCTTAGCTATCTAAGTCACATACATAAGTATGCTCCTTGGGATATCTTCGTTTGCCGCCTTGCTGCAACTCAAATTATTTAGGGTATACACGCTAGAGGGTGTATATCATGATATTCAAAGTTGCAGTTTATCTGTGTTGCTGAATATTCAGGGTATTTGTTTTATTTTTATTGCCCAACCGAAGTTGGGCGTCTTTTTTATGATTGAAAACTAAGCATATTTCTGTGCGTAGGCCAACATGGCTTTTTCAAAGCAATCAAATGGCGGGTGAACAATACCTGCTCCAATCATACCGATACCTGCATCTTTGTGGGCAATTGCTGTGTTGATAACAGGTAAAATACCGCTGGCTGAAACTTTGGTAATATCGATGGCTGTCGGGATACCCATAAAGCCGAGTAATGGGATAGTCACATTCGGGTTTTCACCGAGTGTGATTTCGCGCATTTGACGTGAGAAATCTACCGCCTCTTCTACCGTACCACCAACCAGCGCAACGATGGCAGGTGCGGTTGCCATTGCAAAGCCCCCAATACCGTAGGTTTCTGTGATTGCCGAGTCACCAATATCTAAGCCAGAATCCTCAGGCTTATAACCTGCAAACATTGGGCCGATAACTTGCTGTGAAGGCCCTGTAAACCACTGACCCGGTAATCCGCTGATACGTAAACCAAATTCATAACCATTACGAGCCATGGTGGTGACAACGGTACTGTATTCAATACCATGTGCTGCATCCATTGACGCTTTACACATTGCCATCCAAGTTGGGCCGGAGAAGTAATCACTACTTGCCACAAAATCAAACACTTCTTTTTGTTGTGCGACAGAGAAATCAGTTTGAATAATTCCTGTCGTTAATGCTTGGATCAGTAAGGTGGTACCAGCGTTATTACGGTTATGGCACTCATCCCCCATGTGTAAGGCTTGGGCTAGCATTAAACGCAGGTCAATTTCACCTACAATTTTCATTGCGTCGCGTAGCATTGGCCCTAATACATCACGCATCCAATTTAAACGGTCAATAACGCTTTGGTCATTGGCACCCATGCGTAGGATTTTCGCCATTTGTTCACTGAGGTTGGTGAATGCGCGGTTGCCATAGGTTTTGTTTTCAACGATATGCATAAACATAGATGCAGACGTTACCCCAGCCATTGACCCAACACAGTCGTGTTCATGGCAAGGGGAGAAAATAACCTCACCAGATGCCGCTACGCGCTCTGCATCGGCTAAATCTTTCGCGAGCCCTTCAAAGACCAGCGCACCAGTAACTGCCCCTTTCATAGCTCCACACATGTCTTTCCAAGCAACGGGTGGACCGGCGTGTAGGATGGTGTTTTTAGTCATGCCCGGTACCACATTAATCGCTTGGTCATAGCCAACTAATACTGGTTGGGATTGAATAATGCGCTCAAGGGCTTGTGCGTTAGCCGCTGCAATTTTTTCTTGTAATGCCGCATTACCTTCAATTTGGTCGAGGGCGCGGATCACTGCCACGTTCCCTTGTCCTGGAGGCGTCCAGTTTAGGTGAGTGACTGGAACATGTTGTTTTTTCAGGTCATCACTGAACATCTCGATGCCAACGTTGATAACATTTAGCGGTTGTTTAAATAATGAAGTCATTATGCGTTCTCCCCTTTCCACACAAACTCACGTCCTAATAAACCCGTATTGGTGCTGCTACTTGCCCAGATGACCCCTGCATCTGTCAGCATTTTGACTTGTGCATCCATGGATGGAGTATCTTGGTCCGTACCGAGTACATAGCCTAAAATTTCAAGTTCACGACCATCTTGTTTAGCGATGTTTTTAGCTTCTTTGATAGCATCAATCATGACGCCAACGGGGTCTTCGTGAGAACCGAAGCCTAAAACAAAGTCCATCATAATCACGCCGACCTCAGGGTCGCGAGCTTCTTGTAATAAGCGTTCGATACGGTTGGTCGGGTCGATCATTGGGTGAGGTTTACCATTAGTGAAATCATCATCACCAAAGTCGAGGAAAGTGTGAGCGATACTTTGATTTAAGTCTTTCAGGCGGTAGTCAGGGTTTGGTTGAATATTGCTGTAAACATCATCGTATTTTTCCAAAGCGGCAAACATCGCTTCATCGCATAGCGTTCCGCCACAGAATAAGCCACGTATATATTTTTGCTCAGGTTTGAGCTTCGCTCTGACTTCTTCAATTAAAGGCCAGTTTAGAGAATGTAAATCTAAATCTTCTTTACGAATACCCGTTAATAGCACTGCTTTTAGTGCCGCCTCTTTGGTGCTTTGTGCAAACGTTAGTCCAGGTTTATCTTCTGGTAGAGGCTGGCTACCTAAGAAACAAACAACGACTGGTTTGTGGCATTTTTCAGCTTGTTCTAGTACTTTCTTTGCAACAGCGGCGGCTGGTGGCTTAGAAATGAGGGCAATAACTTGGGTTTCATCATCGGCATCTAACATCTTTAGGGCATCAATCATCATGATCCCGCCAATTTTCTCACTTAAATCGCGGCCACCGGTACCAATTAGTTGAGAAACACCTGCACCAAATTCATGAATACGAACGCTAAGCTCTTGGCTGCCAGTACCGGATGCACCGATGATCCCAATGCTGCCACGGCGCACGCTATTACCAAAACACAATGCAGTGCCATTGATAATTGCGGTTCCGCAGTCTGGGCCCATCATGAGTAGACCTTTCTTGCTAGCGAGTTGTTTGAGTGCTAATTCATCTTCAATTGAAACGTTGTCAGAAAATAACATCACGTTGAGGTCGTTTTCTAATGCAATGCGGGCTTCACGGGCGGCAAATTGGCCATTCACAGAGATTACCGCAAGGTTAGCATCGGGGATGTGGGTTTTCGCAGAATTAACCGTGGCATATTTGGCTTCGTGTTGGCCACCACCTTGGTTTTTTTTATTAAATAAGTCTTCAATGGCAATTAATGTGGCATCGTTAGCATCATCGCTTGGCCCTTTAATGACAATCATTAAATCGCCATTTTTAGCCTCTTCCAATTCAGGGGTTAATAGCCCTAAATTTCTGAGTACGCCTTTATTCATTTCTGTTGCCATCGCAACAAAGGCTTGTTCAACATTATCAAGTTGATTGGCCTTTGTTGAAATAGACATCAGTGACACGGAATCAAAATAAGTATTTTTTTTTATGACAACTTTAGTCGACATAGTTTTCTCCGAAATAATGGGTGAGATACAGGGCATCACGTAAGCCAAATAGCATGTCGCTGCCAGAACTTGACCCGATATTTAAAATCTCTAAAAATTGTGGATAAATATTTGTCTCTTTCGCATCAACTAACATTTGAATTAATTGCTGCATATTTTCGCGATATTCTTGGTTTAAGGCTTTCTCTAGGGTTATGGCACTTATAGGCGTTGTTTGGCTTTTGCTTTGAATAATTCCTTGATAAAACTCAGGATAAAAAGCAAAAGCAGGGTGCTCCTTTAACAATAAAAATGCCATTAACCCAACTAAATAGTCATCACCGGATGGTGTTAACCCGATACCTAAGCCAACAAATTGGCGAATGATATGGGGTAATTTTTGTTGGTCTTTATTAATCAATAATTCAATCAGTTTTAACCGTAACTGAACCAGTTGTTTAGCTATTGATAGATAAAAGACGTTATCTCCCTGATAATTAAATAGGGAATCCACATTATGATTTAAAATTATGTCCAAACTTTTTATTTGGTTTGCTATATATAATAAATAATCTGGGTTAGTTAATTTTTTATAATCAAAAATAATAATGGGTGATTGCCATTTTTTACATAACGAAAATGAAATTAAATAATTTTCACCAATAACCATTTCATTATCTGAAAAATAAATTGGGTCTCCTACTTTTAAGGTTAAAAGAGAAAAGTCTTTATTTATTAATCGGCAACTATTTGGTGCATTGTCTAACTGAGAGCTTAATAAAGTATAAAGAATATTGCCTATTGAGATATTTATCGCTTTATTGAAAACCTGCTCTACTTTTCCTGTAAGCTGCGGCTGATGTAAAACCTGAAGAAAATGTGTATCAGCCGTAAGCCCGTATAACCTTTGCCGATGAGATATGGATGCGTTCACATGCCTCCTGATCGGGACGGTTCGATTATGCCCCCGCGGCAATCAATAATTCAGCTATTTCGTTATAGCCTTTTTCACGAGCCAGCTCTAACGGCTTTTTACCATATTTATCGGTCATATGCGGGTTTGCGCCGTGGTCTAATAGTAATTTGACAATTTGTTGTTGCTTTTCGCCACCATCATTTAAAACGATTGCTTCAAGTAATGGTGTCCAACCGACGAAGTTGGTATGGTTTACATTGATATCAGTTTTTTCGAGTAACTCACGAACAATATCTACATGCCCTTTTTCGCTTGCTGGGGTAATTCCAACGCCACCAAAGCGGGTCAATAAATCTAAATTTGGTTTTGCAGGTAATACAAGGCGCAATAATGTTAAATCATCATTTAAACAGCTTAATAAAAAAGGGTTAAAACAAGTTTGGTCCTGTTTATTAATGTCAGCACCTGCACTAATCAGGAAAGAAACACATTCATAATGTTTATTCAGGCTAGCATTGACGATAGCAGTGCGGCCTTGACGGTTGGTGGTGTTAATATCCACACCTTTTTCAAGGCAATTTTTTAATAATTCTAATTGTCCTTGTTCAGCTGCAGTTAAAAATTCGTGAGCGAGAGTATTGGAGGTCATCATTTTCCCCTTAGGTTGGTTTATTGTTATCACCAGCATAGATAAAGACAATTTAAAGATTATTTATGATGTCCAAAGCATAGCAATTGTCATTAATAAAAAGAATCCGTTTAAATTTAATTCATCAATTAAGCACTCGATTATTGAATTCAATTCAACAATAAGCCTTTTTTGTGCGTGTAAGCATTATTTTTCATCGTTTTTTGATGTGTTTTGGGTGTTTTATAGCCAAAATAGTGTGATTTTTTTTGTTAATTAAACAGGCTAATAATGATTTGATCAGTTCTGTGATGGACATCAACTTGAAAGTGTTAAATTTGTTAAGATTGTGAATTGTTTGATCATTTTAACATTGAATGTTAATACTTGGTTTGAGTATTTAATTCAATAATATTAAGTATTTTGAATATTAATAGCCACATTTAAAAATGTGCTTTTGTATTTAAAAAAGCTAAATAGAATTAAACCTCTTCTCGTTATGAATAATTCTGTTAAGCTATAAATATATGGTCGAAAAATAGTCTATTATTCAGCCTGTTGAATTTTATTCACAGATAGTCGTCATATTTTGAGTGCTAAGAGTTTAAAAAAAACAGTTTGGTTTATTTTTGTTCAATTTGGGAATACAACGATGAACTCAATTTTCACTGAAGAAAATTTACTGACTTACACGACAGCAGCAAAATTTGCCAGTTTTAGTAAGGCGGCAGAGGAGTTAGGGGTGACAACCTCTGCGGTGAGTTACACGATTAAACGTATTGAAACCTATTTGGATGTCGCGTTATTTATTCGTAATACGCGGAATATTGAGCTGACAGAAGCTGGCTATTATTTTTATCGTAAAGCAACTGACCTACTGAATAACTTTCATTTAATTCAAAAAAGTATTTATTCCATTGAGCAGGGGATTGAAGCGCGAGTTCGTATTTGTATTAACCAGTTATTATATACGCCTTACCATACCGCTAAGTTACTGCAAATATTAAAAAAACAGTTTGCTACTTGCCATATTACGGTGACAACCGAAGTGTATAATGGTGTGTGGGATGCGATTATTAATAACCATGCCGATATTGCGATTGGGGCTCCGGGAACACTGATGGATGGCGGGGGGATTGATTACACTGAAATTGGCGCCATCCATTGGCAATTCGCTATCGCTGCCACGCACCCTTTGGCATTAATGCCTGAACCGATTGCTGAAAGCCAGTTGCGTTTGTATCCTAATATTATGGTCGAAGACACCGCGCATACCATTAATAAACGTGTAGGGTGGCTGCTTCATGGGCAAGAAGCCATACAAGTTCCTGATTTTAATACTAAATGCCAGTGTCAGATATTAGGGGAAGGGATTGGCTTTTTGCCTGATTATATGGTGAAAGAACATGTAAAGACTGGCCGGTTAGTCACTAAAAACATACAAAACCCGCGGCAGGATTCACATATGTTATTAGCGACACAGCACTCAGCGACTGGGCTTGTGACTCAATGGATCCGTAAGGAATTCGCAGAAAAAGGGGTTTTAACAGAATTATACAGTGACTTACTAAAACCCATTAATTAACGGCTATTGGCTAGCAACTTCGAGTGCTTTATCAATAGCATCGGGGATCACCGAACCGTGGGTTTTTCCATCAAATAAGGTAAATTCACAGGTTCTTTGCTGGTTTTGTATTTCCTCACACACTTGGCGAGCGTTGATCCAGCTTTTACGTTCTTGATAATTCTGTATTTGCTCTTGACTGAGCTTAGATAAATCAGGGCTTTCTTCCAATCCTCCTAATGTGACGAAAAGCGGCGCAGCGGCTTGTGGGTGCGTCAGTTTTGCTAAATCGACCATTTCCCCTTTGCCCCACCAAAGAGACGGGCTAGCCGTGATGTAGAATTGAAAATCATTGGGCTGCTGCTGATAAGCCATTAAGGTAAATAACCCACCAAATGAATGGCCAAATAGAGTTTGCTTGCTTTTATCAATAGGAAACTGTTGCTCAACCCATGGACGGATTGTGTTAGTTAAAAATTGGTATAGCGCAGGGGAACCGCCACCTTGTTTAAAATCGTCACCTGAAACGGGTGGGGTGTAGTCGAGAGTTCGCCACGCTTTGGGAAATGCTTCGTCGACAGGGTAGCCAAGGCCTATAATAATCGGTAGTTTATCCGCTGGCAGCTTTTCAACTGCGCGATTAACTGCTTTGGGGTATAAACCATTACCATCAAGCATATACAGGATAGGGCGTTGTGCAGTGACATTATAGGGCACTGCACTGTAAATACGCAGCGCACGGTCACCGTAGGTCATATCCGTTTGTTGAATATCGTAAAACTGGCTGACTCGCTCATCCATACTAGGGATAGTTTGGCTAGGACGTGCTAATGCGGAACTTGTCATACACAGTAATAGGCCACTTAATATGATTTTATTCATTAATTGAGTCTATTTAAGGGTTTTGAGGGGATACCTGAAACAGGCATACCCCCGGAGTTATTTAGAAACTGACATTCACGTTCGCCCAATAACGGCGTCCGTCTTCAACATCCCAGTTACCGCCTTTCTCATCAATTTTAGGCCCTTTTTCATTACCAATATTTAACACGGCAAAGTTTAGTTTGGTATTTTTAAATAATTGATAGGTTGCGCCCACATCCATAGTGGTATAACCGCTACGGTAGCGAGCACCAGAATGACTATTCCTTTGTGCAGCCCAGATTTGTTTACCCTCATAGTGAGCGCGGGTATACAACGTCAGGTCTTCATTGAAGTTCCAATCTAGTTTTGCATTGGCTAAGTGTTTTGGTGTTTTATCTAATGGGTATCCTTTCAAGGAGGTTCCATTTCTTAGTTTTTCATCATCACTTTTACGTTCGGAATCAGTATAAGTGTAGTTTAAGTTAAGGCTCCAATCTTGTGCAATAGGTATACCCGTTGCAACCTCGACTCCTTTAATGTTGGCTTTACCAACATTGTCATATTGGTAGATAATCAGGCCTGTACTAGCTTCTTCTTTATTCGTCGTATAGCTTGTTAATTTATTTTTAAAATCGGTATTAAAGAAGGTTAAGCTCGCATTAAAGCCTGACTCATGGTTATAGGCAATACTAATTTCTTCACTAACACTTTTTTCCGGTTTTAGGTCTGGGTTACCATAAATAACACCTTTACCACCTTGTGTTGCGGTACCATAGCCTTTACTGACCTCACGTAATGTTGGTGCACGGAAGGCAGAAGAAACTCCCCCTTTAATGGTGATTTCATCAGTGAGGTAGTAAACCGCATAACCTCTTGGATTCCAGTGGTTACCGTAAGTTTCGTGATGATCTAAACGCAGGCCACCGGTTAGGATCAGATCGTCTGTTGCAGTAAATTCATTTTCAACGAATAATGCGGATTGATCGACACTCATCTGTGTTTTTTTGATCGTATCTAAAGCGACGAGAGAGGTATCTTTCAGTTTTGAATATTGGTATTGACCACCAACGGTTAAAATATTATCCGGTAAAAACGCCACCACTTTACCATCTACAACCGTATTGGTAATTTCTGGGACACGAACTTCATAGCCTCCTTCCCATTTTCCTGTTTTTTCATTCAATTCTTGTGATTTAGTATGTCGCTTGGTTTGTTCTTGATAAACACTAAATTCTGTATTGAAATTGTCCCATTCACCTTTATAAGTCAATGCGGCGTGGTTACGGTTATTATGTATCTCTGATTTGGGGTTTTTCTGCGCACCAGCACGGTTGGCATACTCATCAATAGATTTACCTGGAGTTTCACTCCTTTCTTGCGTGGTTCTACCCGCTTCTAATAAGAAAGTTTGGTTCTCCATTGGGGTAAAGGTCAGTTTTGCCGTTAAGCTTTTATTGTCTTTTTTATGATGCCCTCCAATTATCTTATCTTCTTGGCGATAATCACCACCACCATATAACTGCAAGCCTAATTTATCTTGAATTAATGGCCCCGACAGGTAGAAGTTACCGTCAGTCGAATTACCACTATCACTATTTTCTTGGATAATGGTACCTGCGGTGACGCTACCGTGCCACTCATTGGTCACTTTTTTGGTGATGATATTAATCACACCACCCATTGCATCGGAGCCATACAGAGAGGACATTGGTCCGCGGATGACTTCGATACGCTCAATCGCTTCCACTGGTGGCATAAAGCCAGCTTCAAAACCACCGCTACCATTTGGACGCGATTCACGGCTATTTTGGCGACGACCATCCACAAGGATCAACGTATACTCGCCGGGTAAGCCTCGAATATTAATATCTTGTTTATTAGCGGCACCAACTACACTGACACCTTCAACATCTTTTACGGCGTCAGCTAAATCACGTACCGGTTTATTTTGCAATTGTTTTGCGCTGATTACGGTCACACTGGCAGGGGCATCACGTAATTGTTGTGAGTAGCCTGAAGCACTGACGACCATGGTATCTGAATTGTTATCTGCTGCTGTAGCATTAAACGTGGCTAATGCCGCACAAACCCCTGCGGCAATAAAAGAGTAGTGATAGTTCGAAGTCATGATTATCCCTGTAAATATAAATGAGAATGATAATTATATTGTTTGCGAATACTATCACTAAAACATATCAAAAATAAATAATTGCCTAGCTAATTTATAGTCAATATTTGATCTCGAATAAGGTTTTTTACTTACTCTTAACTTGTACAGCTCATTGATGTTTCAGCCTTAACATAAAATTAATATTTAACATTGGGTTAGGGAAATTTGTGATAAGTAAATGTACAGTAGACGGAGTGTTTGTGACGAAAAAAGAGAACAATGATTTCACGAGTACCGCAGCAAAGGGTGAGCGCTTTATGGTTCTTGACGGAAGGGAAAAACAGAATATACGAATCTGTAAGGGCAAGAGGATATTACAGAGGCTAAGTCGTGATTAAACGATTATTATTCAATGTAACCACAATATATTTTTACTATTGAGTATTTATCTAATCTAAAAAAGAAGATTAATTATAGGTTAAGTTATTTTATTTGTCGGTGCAATTAACTTTATTTTTATATAAAATAGTTAGTTCAGGTATGTTTATAAAATTAATCAATCTAATTAAGATTAGTTTAATTAGATTGATTTATAGTTTTTAATTAATCTCATATACTATGGGGTTGTGTTTTTTATGTTTAAATATCATGATGTTAACTTTTATTTTTGAATGGTTTTAATTTTAATGCACGTGTTGTCTATTGCTTTATTATATATACTCCGTAAATATAGAGTAAAACATAATATTGAATTTGGAATTTGAGACTTATTATGAGCCAATCGCCACAGACAGAAATAAATAATCAAAAAACGACAAATGAAAAGCGCAGAAAAATATGGATGGTTATTGCTACAATTATTATCATTCTATTATTTGTTGCTTATGGTATTTATTGGTTTCTCATTTTACGTTTTCAAGAATATACCGATGATGCTTATGTTTCAGGCCTACAAATCCCCATTGTTGCGCAAACAACAGGGAATGTTACCCAAGTTAATTTCGAAAATACCGACTTAGTTAAAGCTGGGGATGTATTGGTGGTGTTAGACAAAACCAATGCACAACTATCCTACGAACAAGCGAAACATGACCTTGCCACTACTGTGCGCAAAACCAAAGAGTTATATATCAATGGCGATGAATATCAGGCACAAATCCAAAAAAATCGGGTGACACTTGCGCAAGCCCAACAAGACTATCAGCGCAGAGCAGCGTTAGGGCGTAGTGGGACGATCTCAAAAGAAGATTTACAACACTCCCAAGAAGCCGTACAGCTTGCGCAAGCCGCGCTCGATATTTCCATTCAACAATATAATGCAAATCGCGCTTTGTTACGCAACACCGAGTTGAAAAAGCAACCTGCAATTTTACAAGCGGCTGATAGCGTGCGCAGTGCATGGATTAATTTGCAGCGGACAGAAATTAAAAGCCCAATGACAGGGTACGTTTCGCGGCGTAATGTCCAAGTGGGTTCCCAAGTTAGCCCACAAAGCTCATTAATGGCAATTGTCCCTGTTCAGCCAGTGTGGGTAGATGCCAACTTTAAAGAAACCCAGTTAGAGAAAGTGCGTATTGGTCAATCTGCGACTATTAATAGTGACTTTTATGGCGAAGATATTGTGTACAGTGGCACCGTTGTGGGGCTAGACATGGGGACAGGGAGTGCATTTTCTTTATTACCTGCACAAAATGCGACGGGTAACTGGATCAAAGTTGTTCAACGTTTGCCCGTACGTATCGAATTAGACCCTGAACAAGTGGCAAAATACCCACTTCGTATTGGCTTATCAATGAATGTAACTATTGATATTAAAGACCAAAGTGGCCCAGTTTTAGCGGAAGTTCAGCGCACAACACCTGCATTTGAAAGTGATGCGCTGGTCTTAAAACTTAATGATGTTGACCAGATAATCGACACCATTATTACGAATAACGCAGATTAGCCTGAAAGGAGCTATTGTGGCAGATATTCAACCGCTGAAAGGGGCGAAGCTGGTATGGGCAACCATTGCGTTATCCCTTGCGACTTTTATGCAGGTTCTCGACTCAACAATTGCTAACGTCGCTATCCCAACGATTGCCGGTAATCTTGGTGTTTCCGTGTCTCAAGGGACATGGGTCATCACTTCTTTTGGGGTATCGAATGCAATCTCTATCGCTATCTCCGGTTACCTTGCCAAGCGTTTTGGAGAAATACGGGTTTTCTTATGGGCAACCGCACTTTTTACTTTATTTTCATTGCTTTGTGGTTTCTCTGATAGTTTAGGAATGCTGATTCTGTATCGTGTTTTACAAGGTGCAGTTGCTGGGCCGGTTATCCCACTGTCACAAAGCCTGATCATGCGTTGTTATCCACCTAAAATGCAAAATATGGCATTGGCATTTTGGTCAATGACGATTATTTTAGCGCCGGTATTCGGCCCTATTTTTGGTGGCTATATCAGTGATAATTTCCACTGGAGTTGGATCTTTTTCATGAATATACCACTCGGTATTTTTGTGATTATTGTCGGTTCTATCATCTTAAGAGGAATGGAATCAACCATAGTGAAAGTGCCGTTTAATGTGATTGGCTTAGCATTGTTATCGGTAGGTGTAGGCTGTTTACAGGTGTTGTTAGATAAAGGCAAGGAGCTAGGTTGGTTAGCTTCAAATGAAATTGTCATATTAGGCGTGATTTCAGCCATTGCACTGGTGTTCTTAGTGATTTGGGAGCTAACAGATAAAAACCCAATTGTTGAACTATCTCTCTTTAAGTCGCGTAATTTTACGATAGGGACGGTGTCAGTTAGCTTGGCCTATATGGCATATTTTGGGGCGATTGTATTGTTGCCGCAACTTTTACAGGAAGTTTATGGTTATACCGCCACATGGGCTGGGCTTGCTTTAGCACCGATAGGCTTGCTTCCTGTACTTTTTTCGGCACCAGTCGCAAAACTCTCCGATTTCCTCGATATTCGCTGGATAGTCACCTTTAGTTTTGTGTTTTATGCGATTTGCTTTTTTTGGCGGGCGTATACTTTTGAACCGAGCATGGGGTTTTCTGCGGTAGTATGGCCGCAGTTAGTGCAAGGCATGGCCGTAGCTTGTTTCTTTATGCCGTTGACGACATTGACGTTATCAGGGTTACCTCCGGAAAAACTTGCCTCTGCCTCTAGTTTAGCCAACTTTTTCCGTACCTTAGCAGGGTCGATTGGGACTTCAATTACGACGACTATGTGGAGCGATAGAGAAGCCCTTCATCATAGTCAACTGACAGAGCATATTACGGATTACAACCCTGAATCTTTAGATATGTACCAAGGTATGGCCGCTCATGGGCTCAGTACAGAACAAACATCTGGTTTTATTGCGAAGGAAATTACCAACCAAGGGCTGATTATCGCGGCTAATGAAATTTTCTGGTTATGTGGCTGGGTATTTATCGCATTGATTATTACAGTGTGGTTCGCTAAACCCCCATTTGGTAATAAAGTGAAGTGATGTTATCTGGTTTTGGCCCAAAAGAGGGAGCAAATAGGTTTGCTCCTTTTTCATTCTATAGCTGAGATTTGGGAATGATGTTCTCAAAGCTAAGTTTAGGACGGTTGGTTTCAACTTCCTGTAAAGGGGCAACTTCTTTAAAGGTACTTAGGCAGCGGATCACTAAATTTTGGTAATCTTTTGTCCCACTGCTTTTCCAAGCAATTTCTTTGTCTGATAACGCACGTAACACTTTGGCAGGCGTTCCAACAATCAAGCTATTTTCTGGAAATATGGCCTCAGCTTTTACAAAGGCACAGGCGCCCACAATTGAGTTTTCACCAATTACTGCTCCATCCATAATCACGCTATTCATACCGATTAAAGCGTTACGTTTGATATGGCAACCATGCAAAACCGCACCATGACCGATGTGCCCTTCTTCTTCGACGATGGTTTCGTACTGTGGAAACCCATGCATGATGCAATTATCTTGAATATTGGCACCATCTTTAATGATCAAGCGGCCAAAATCACCTCGTAAGCTGGCATTGGGGCCGATATAGACATTTTTGCCAATGATTACGTCACCAATGACAACCGCGGTAGGGTGAACAAAGCTTTCAGTGCTGACGACAGGTGTAATACCATCAATTTGATAAAAAGGCATATAGGCTCCTTTAATATAAGTTTAGGCGGCGATATCTCTTAAAACTCCGCCAAAACGCCGATAGTAGGCGCTCGAAGGTTGAGGAAGTTCCCCTACCGTGGTTTCACATCGTTCTGAAACATATTGTGTTGCGGCTTGGTCAATTCGTTGGTAAATATTGGTACAAAGGTGGCGAGCAATATGGCCCTCCCATTGTGCTGGAAGCAGTTCATCAGGCAACAAAGGGTCTTTTAGTGTGACTCGGCGATAGAAGTGAATTAACAACAAACGTAATTGGAAGCAATGTTCTGGGGATATTTGTGGCTCAGTATTCTCTTTAAGGAGTAGTGCCAAGGGCCTAAATAATGAAATAAATTGGTGGTAATGCTCTGATATTTCTTGCAAAGACCAAGCTTGTGATACTAACTCTTTCAAGTTTTTTTCTGAACGGCTATAAGGGTAATCTGCATGAAAATAGATGGCGTGCTCAGTGGCATTGAGCTCATTTAATAGAGAAGGAACATCAGCTTGTGCGCAGCTCGGTGCTGCCATGAGAGAGGTATTAAATTGGCCAAACCCTAGCCAGCTAAGTTCTTTTTTTAGCCTGGTTTTTTCATCTTTATCAGCCGCTTCCAATAATAGTAGTTCCCATTTCCCATCCCAATCAGGCTGTTCAGCAAGGTAGATTTTACTTTCTGCTCGGCGGAATCGGCTTTGCCCGCGTTCAGAAATGCGGTAGTAGCTACGGCGACCAATTTTCTCAACATCTAGCCAGCCTTCTTTTTGTAAACGAAACACAGAAGTGCGAACAAAGCGATCGCTAAACCCCATCGGCTCTAATAGTTTGGTTAAACTGCCTAACCACACCTCGCCTCCGCGGTGATGTAAAGCATCACCGTAGAGTGAGCTAATCAGAGAGGTCCCGCTAATGGGCTGGCTTTCTATGGCATGTTGTATAAATTGGCTGAGTTTATTATCCATTTATATTTCATCTATAAAATTTATGTATCAGAAGGCTTACTGAATAGTAGACATAAATTTAAAAGTTGTCTTCCATTACCTTTAATTAGTGCTATTTTTTTGGCATTAAGGCATACCAAATAAGCTAACTTCAATATGCCTTAATGAGTTGAATTAAATCGCAATTCGAGTATCAATAACACGCTCCGCTTTACCTTGGGAGCGGGGGATATCACCGCAATTGACAATACTGATCCGGGTGCTAATCCCTACCATCGATTTGATACGATGTTTTAAATGATGGCAAATATTGCAGCGCTCATCATAGGTAAGTTGCTCAGGGTGCTTGAGCTCCACACGGACTGACAAATTATCCATATTACCTTGGCGACCAATTTCTAATTGGTAATGTGGAGATAGCTCTTTGAATTGCATAATTTGTTCTTCAATTTGGGAAGGGAAGACATTTACGCCACGTATAATCATCATATCGTCAGAGCGACCAGTAATTTTACCAATACGGCGCATATTACGATTTACCCCGCTCATTAAGTGAGTCAGGTCACGAGTCCTATAGCGAATAACAGGCATAGCCTCTTTTGTCAGGGTAGTAAACACTAACTCACCATGTTCACCATCCCCCAGTGTTTTAAGTGTATCAGGGGAAATGATTTCTGGGTAAAAATGGTCTTCCCAGATGGTTGGGCCGCTAGCACCTGCGTCAGCACACTCCATAGCTACGCCTGGCCCCATGACCTCTGATAAACCATAAATATCTAATGCTTTGATCCCAAGGCGAGTTTCAATTTCTGAGCGTAGTGATTCAGTCCAAGGTTCCGCACCAAATACACCTAATCTAAGTGAGCACTTACTAGCATCTCCACCCATGATTTTTTCAAGCTCATCGATGATACTTAAGCAATACGATGGGGTTACCATAATGACATCAGGCTTAAAATCGGCGATTAGTTGCGCTTGCTTTTCTGTTTGGCCACCAGACATTGGGATCACCGCAGCACCAAGGCGCTCTGCACCATAGTGAGCACCTAGACCACCGGTAAATAAACCATAACCATAGGCGACATGAACTTTATCACCGCGAACAGTCCCCGCTGAGCGTAGGCTACGGGCAATTAAATCAGCCCAATTATCGATATCCCGTTGGGTATAGCCAACAACTGTCGGGCGGCCTGTCGTGCCAGAGGATGCATGAATACGAATAATTTGGTCCATTGGCACTGCGAAAGTACTAAATGGGTAGTTTTCACGTAAATCTTGCTTTGTTGTATAAGGGAATTTTTCGATATCACTAAGTTGTTTAAAGTCGTCAGGATGTACCCCTGCATCGTCGAATTTCTTACGGTACATAGGCACATTTTCATATGCGTGAGTGAGTGTCCACTTCATCCGAGAATACTGTAATGACTCGATTTCATCGCGTGAGGCAAATTCGATTGGGTCGATGTTGTCTTGTATCATGCTCATAATTGCCAGTCCTCATAATTATTATATTTACCAGTTCACATTGATGTTGTTTCTGGTTTTAGCCTGAGCAGGTGTAGGGTTCAGGCTGTTTTTATTGGTATTAAGACGTTGTTTAGACTCGTTCAATAACCATAGCTATCCCTTGACCAACACCAATGCACATGGTGCACAACCCGTAGCGACCTTGTTTGCGATGGAGTTCGTTGACAGCGGCAATGGCCAGCCTTGCACCACTCATACCTAATGGGTGACCCAAGGATATTGCTCCACCGTTGGGGTTAACATGTGGGGCATCGTCAGGTAAACCTAACCCCCTTAAGACAGCCAGTGCTTGTGCTGCAAAGGCTTCGTTTAATTCAATAACATCCATTTGCTCTATACTTAGACCGGCAACCTCTAGGGCTTTTAATGCAGCAGGAAGTGGGCCAATTCCCATCAACCTTGGTTCAACACCACAAGTCGCTGTCGCGATAACGCGTGCTCGTGGGGTAAGCCCTTGCTGCTTAGCAATGCTTTCGGATGCAATGATTAATGCAGCAGCACCATCATTGACCCCTGAAGCATTACCCGCGGTGACCGTTCCGTTTTCACGAAAAGGGGTTTTTAGTTTTTGTAATTGTTCAAAGGTTGTTTCCGCACGAGGGTGCTCGTCTTCAGTGACAAGTAACTCATTTTTGCGTTGTTTAACGGTGACAGGGGTTATTTCTTGCGCAAAAAACCCTTTGATTCTTGCGGCTTCAGTACGTTGTTGGCTGCGCAGGGCGAAAGCATCTTGGTCCTCACGGCTGATCTGATATGTTTCAGCAACGTTTTCAGCTGTTTCTGGCATAGAGTCAGTTGAAAACTGTTGTTCCATTAACGGGTTAATAAACCGCCAGCCAATTGTCGTATCAAAGACTTGAGCTTGTCGTGAGAAAGCCGATTCGTGTTTTCCCATTACGAAAGGGGCGCGGCTCATTGACTCTACGCCACCTGCAATCATCAAACCAGACTCTCCCGCTTTGATACTTCTTGCCGCAAACGCAATAGCATCAAGGCCTGAACCACATAATCGGTTAATGGTGGTACCGGAAACAGAAACTGGTAAGCCCGACAGTAAACTGGCCATACGCGCGACATTGCGGTTATCTTCCCCTGCTTGGTTTGCGCAACCTAAAATAATGTCATCGACTAGTGACCAATCTAGCTGTGGGTGCCGCGCCATTAATGCTTTGAGAGGCACAGTGGCGAGGTCATCGGGGCGTAATGATGCAAGCGCACCACCATAGCGGCCAATAGGTGTGCGAACACCGTCGCAAATATAGGCGTCAATCATGATGGTTCTCCTACTAGACGGTGCCCCAGCCGATGTGAACGACCATGAAATAAGGCTAATGTTTTGCCGTCTTGGTTGACTATTTCAACTTCATATAGGCCATTTTGTTTACCTTGATGTTTCATTTGCGCTATTGCAGTGAGTAAATCACCTTCAAAACCGGGGCGAATGAAATCGATAGAGCACATAGAGGCAACAGCAGCGTGCCCTTGGCTGTTGCAGGCATAGGCGAAGGCGGTATCTGCAAGGCTAAAGAGTTGCCCCCCGTGACAGGTTTTATGGCCATTTAGCATTTGTGCTGTAATCGGCATTTTTAGTTGCGCAAAACCTTCCTCTACTTTTTCAATAGACATGCCCATAGCTTTTGCGCATGCGTCATCTTTGTACATCATGTGGGCTGATTGTTGAGCAAGGGTAACATTTGGTACGGAAATCATAGCAACTCCTTGAAAGATAAAGATTGATGGCCTACAGCTAACTGCCTTAATAATGGGTTGGGCCGATAGCGGCTATCCCCATAAAACTGTGTTAAGTGCTCAAGTACTGTTAATACTCGTTGCCAGCCAAGTTGCGCTCCCCAAGCTAAAGGGCCTTTGGGGTAATTCACACCAAAACGCATGGCGTTATCTGTATCCAGTGTGGTTGCTATCCCTTTATTGACGACATCCAGCGCTTCATTACATAACATCGCAACAGTTCTCATTGCTAAGAGTGCAGGGTAGTCAGGTAGTACAATCACGTTTTTCCCAAGCGATTGAAAAAATGCAATTGCTTGCTGGTTTTGTTGCACGTTATTTTGTGCAGCACAGCTGAGAGTGACTGCCGTTGCGGCAAGGTAATTAGCAGATAAATCAAATTGCACGACAGCTTGCCCCAACTTTTGCGCATGAGATGATGTTGACTCACCATTTGTTAACATAATAATAACGTCATTAACAATGAGTGTTGGGGATTGTTCTTGCTGTTGTGCTGATCCTTCGAGTGAGATCCCACTTTCAGATAAAAGCTGCACAAATTCAGGAAATATTTGCCAATTCCCACATATTTTGACCTGTTGTGGTTGGTCAAGAAGGGCTTTTGCTGCAAATAATGGCTTAGGTTGCGGTTTGTTATCATCGTAATGATAGAAACCTTGTTTTGATTTACGACCGAAATGCCCAGCCTGAACTAATTCTAACTGCATTAATGAGGTTTGAAATCGTGGGTCATAGCCGAAGGCTTTAAACACCGATTCAGTCACCGCATAGTTGATGTCATGGCCAATTAAGTCAGTAAGTTGTAATGGCCCCATGGCAAATCCACCTGCATCGCGTATTGCGCAATCTAACGTTGCGGGGCTGCCAATTTGCTCTTCAAGGGCTCGTAATGTTTCTGCGTAAAATGGTCTTGCCACTCGGTTAACAATAAAACCAGGGGTAGAACGGCAAATAACAGGGACTTTACCGAATGACTGGGTCAATATTTTTAATTGTGAAATAACGTGGTCTGATGTTTCTAACCCACGAACTACTTCGACTAACTTCATCACGGGGGCGGGGTTAAAAAAATGCAGCCCAGCAAGGCGTTCAGGGTGTTTTAATTGACTGGCAATGGCAGTAATTGAGAGCGATGAGGTATTGCTTGCAAATATAGTTTTTTCGCTACAAATAGCTTCTAAATCGTTAAAAATAGCTTGTTTTATCTCTAATTTTTCTGCGATAGCTTCAATGACCAGTTGCGCATTCGCTAATTGAGATAAATTTTGCACCACAGTAATGTTTTCGATGATGCTTTCTGTCGCTTTGGCTTCAGCTTTCCCTTGGGTAACCCGTTTGCGTAAACGTTGGGTCATTGCTGATACTGATTGGGTTAATACCTGTTGATTAACATCAAACAGTAAAACAGTTAAGCCTGCTGTAGCTGCCACTTGCGCAATACCAATGCCCATGGTGCCTGCGCCAATTACGGCTACAGTCTGGATGCGAGTATTCAAAGGTAAAGTCATGGTTATCTCCCTTTGAATTGCGGTTCGCGTTTATTTAAAAAGGCACTAACCCCTTCGCGGTAGTCTTCACTACGCCCCCCTAAGCGTTGTAAATCACGCTCAAGGTCAAGTTGTTCATCAAGGGTATTGGTTGCCGCGGCGTAAATCGCTTTTTTGATTAACCCTAAACCGTAAGTCGGTTGAGTAGCTAAATGCATAGCCAACTGGTTTACGGTATCGGATAGCTCTTCGTTTTCCGTGACTTGCCAAATCATTCCCCACTGCAAGGCTTGCTCTGCACTAATTTTATCGCCTAATAATGCCATTCCCATGGCTCTTGCATGGCCTGCAAGTTGGGGCAAAAACCAGCTTCCACCAGAATCGGGAACTAGCCCCAAGCGACAGAATGATTGAATAAAACTCGCACTTTTTGCTGCAATTACGATATCCCCTGCAAGGGCAATGGCAGCGCCTGCGCCCGCAGCAACACCGTTAACGGCGCAGATGATTGGTTTTGGCAAAGAGGTTAAACGGCGGATTAACGGGTTATAGTAGGTTTCAACGGAGAAACCAAGGTCAGGCGTTTCGTTACCTACGCTGACGTTCCGGTCGTTAAGGTCTTGACCAGCACAAAACCCTCTACCAGCTCCGGTGATCACTAAACAGCGTATCGTTTCATCTCGTTCCGCAAGCTTGATAGCATCACTAAGCTGACGATGCATTTCATCGTTAAAGCTATTAAGTCGATCGGGGCGGTTTAATGTAATAGTGAGGACCCCATTCTCTTGCGTTGCGAGGATCATCGCTTGGTTTGTCATAATTATTTCCCTGTAAACTGAGGTTTTCGTTTTTCAAAGAATGCATCGATCCCTTCGCGTCGATCTTCGGTGCCGGCTAAGGCGACAAAGTACTGACGCTCAAGTTGTAAACCTTCAGCCAAATGATTTTCTTGGGAATGAATTAGCGAAGCTTTTGCCGCCCGAACCGCTAAAGGTGCATGTATTGCAATGCGTTGCGCAATTTTCTGAGCTCGTTCAACAACTAATTCATCCACACAAATTTCGCTAATTAGCCCTGCCTGAAGAGCGTGTTTTGCATTGATAGGCTCCCCTGTGAGTACCATTTGCATAGCAAGAGACTTACCAACGGAGCGGATCAGCCGTTGTGTCCCTCCCGCACCGGGTATTAGACCGAGTGTTATTTCAGGCAAGCCGAAACGTGCGGACTCCCCCGCAATAATGATGTCGCTAGCAAGCAGTAGTTCAAACCCAGCGCCTAAGGCGTAACCATTAGCAGCGGTAATGATAGGTTTTGATATCATTGAGAGCCGCTGCCATACTTGGGGTCGTCTATCAGTGATAGCGTTAGCAACGGTTTGTTGCTGTAATTCTTTAAGGTCAGCGCCAGCAGCAAAAAAACGTGAATTCCCAGTGATAACGATCGCGCCAATCTCATCATTGGCTGCTGCTTGCTCTAAGTTTTGCACTAAGAGTTCTAAACAATCGGTACTTAATGCATTGCGTACTTCTGGCCGATTGAGTGTCAGTGTCAGTACCCGGTTGTTTTGGTGAGATAAAATCCAAGGGTTTTCCATTGTGGCTCCTACACATCAAAATCCAGAACGACGCCATCTCCTTTAGGCCAAGACTGGCAGCTAAGAATATAACCATCAGAAATTTGGTCGGGCTCTAAGCTATAATTGACGCCCATTTCGACTTCTCCTGCACGCAATTTACATTTACAAGTTGCGCAAACCCCACCTTTACAGGCATAGGGCAAGTCGGCTCCTTGGCGTAAAGCGGCATCAAGAATGCTGTCATCTTGGCTATCCATACTGATGTTCATTGTGCGACCATCAAGGTGGATACTGACTTGACGAGTTTCGGTGGCGAGGGCGGAGGTCGGCTTGAATTTGATACCGGATGTATTAAAGCGCTCGGTATGAACAAACTCTTTTGGCATACCATAATTGATTAATGTGTCGTGTACTTCATCCATCATACTTTCTGGACCACAAATAAAAGCGCGGTCAAATTGTTGAAAATTCAATAACGTTTTACCTAATGCATTGAGCTGCTGTTGGCTGATGCGTCCACTTAATAACTCGCTATCTTGTTGCTCTTGGCTAAATAGGTAAAGCACTTGAAAACGCTGTGCAAACCGGTTTTTGAGGTCTGCAATGCTTTCTTTAAACATCACCGAACGGCTATTGCGGTTACCATAAATCAACACAAAGTGACTTTTGGTTTCCGTCTGTAATGTGGCTTTAATAATCGAAAGTAGGGGGGTGATCCCTGAACCGGCAGCGATAGCAAGATAGTGCGCCTGAGTATTCGGCTCAGGTTGATAGCCAAATTGCCCTTGAGGGATCATCACCTCAAGGCTATCACCGACAGTTAGATGTTGGTTGATAAAATTGGAAAACCGACCTTCGTAGATCGCTTTAACGCCAATTTTCAGTGTGTTTTCATCGGGTGAGCTACAAATAGAATAACAACGGCGTAAATTTTCCCCCTGAATGGAGGCTTTTAAAGTCAGGTGTTGCCCTGGTCGATAATGATATTGCTCGCGTAACGCATCAGGAACACTGAATGTCACTGCGACAGCATCAGGGGTGTCACGTTCAATAGCGGCAATATTTAAACGATGGAATACAGTCATGAGGGTGCCCCTAAATACATTTAAAGTAATCAAACGGTTCTAAACATTCAGTGCAGCGATACAATGCTTTGCAGGCTGTTGAACCAAACTCACTAATTTTTTCTGTTTGTTGGCTATCACAGCGTGGACAACAGACAGCACCTTTGTGTTCAGGGTGTTCACAGGATGTTCCTTGCGGGGGTGCGATACCGAATTCCCGTAAGCGCCTTTTGGCGTCTTGGTTCATCCAGTCAGTTGTCCAAGCTGGGGTCAGCATCACTTCAATATCGATATTTTGGAACCCTGCTTTACCAAGAACCGTTTTGATTTCATTGATTAAAAATTCAGTTGCTGGGCAACCAGAATAGGTAGGTGTAAAAATAACTTTCCACCCTTGTTTGTTAGGTACCACATTGCGGATCATGCCAAGATCAGTAATAGAGAGTGCTGGCAGCTCAGGATCAGGAATTTGCTGAAGCTGTTGCCAGATCACATGAACTTGGGGGGATTGAAGCTGGTTAGGTTGCAGTCTCTGTTCCATCACGTCACCACTGGCTATTTGGGTAAGCACGTTGCATAAATTGCAGCTGTGTTAATAACAGGCCTAAGTGTTCAGTGTGGCTACCTTGCTTACCACCGATGCGATAGGCCTCTTTTTCAGGTATGTTGAGTGTCGCCTCGGCAAATGTTTCATTGACCGTATTTAGCCAAGTTTCTTTTAGGCTGCGTGGGTCAACGGCTATGCCCACCTCGCTGAGTGCAACTTCAATAGCGTCTGCATGGAAGAGTTCACCGGTAAAGCGCCATAATTCATCAACGGAGCGCTGAATTCTCCTGTGACTCTCTTCGCTACCATCCCCTAAGCGGATCATCCAATTACGGCTAAAACGTAAATGATAAAGGGCTTCTTTTAAGGATTTTTCAGCTATCGCTGAGAGTTGTTTATCGTGGCTATGAATCAGTGATTCATATAATGGAACGTGATAAGCATCCATAAAGAATTGGCGCACTAGGGTATCGGCAAAGTCATTATTCGGTTGTTCGACGAGTAATAGGTTGCTAAATTCCCTTTCATCACGCAAAAAAGCGAGGGTGTCCTCATCATATCCGGCCCCTTTTAATTGCGCTGCATAACTTAAAAAATGACGAGCTTGCCCCAATAAGTCTAAGCCGATATTAGACAGTGCAAGGTCAATTTCAATTTCAGGGGCATGGCCACACCATTCGCATAGGCGCTGTGCAAGAATTAATGGGGTATCACCGAGCCTTAATGTGTAGTGGTGGAGCTGTTGTTGTTGATCCATCGTAAGCTCCTTACATGTTTTTGATACCATCAGGGATGGTATAGAAAGTTGGGTGGCGATAGACTTTGGTATCTGCAGGGTCAAAAAATGTGCTCTTGTCTTCGGGCTGTGAGGCGATTAAATGTGCAGCTTTTACCACCCAAATCGAACAGCCCTCGCTGCGCCTTGTGTAGGCGTCGCGGGCATTTTCCAGCGCCATTTGGTCATCGGCCGCGTGTAAGCTACCAACGTGGCGATGAGCAAGCCCTTGTTTGCTACGGACAAAAACTTCATACAGTGGCCAATCTTGATTGCTCATGGGGTTTTCCTTTTCAGTAAGTGGTTAAATGAGTTAAGCGGCAGATTTAACGGCTTTTTGTTTGCGACTATGTGCCATTGCGCCTTCACGTACCCAAGCACCGTCTTCCCATCCTTTGCGTTTCGCACCAACACGTTCGTGATTACAAATGCCATTACCTTTAATGACTTGATAAAATTCTTCCCAGTCAATTTCGCCAAATCGGTAGTGACCAAGTTCTTCATCCCAAACCAAATCAGGGTCAGGAATAGTCATGCCGAGTGCTTCAACCTGCGGAACTGTGTTATCCACAAATTTTTGGCGTAATTCATCATTACTGAAGCGCTTGATTTTCCAAGCCATACTTTGTGCGCTATGCGGTGAGTCTGAATCATTTGGGCCAAACATGGTCAGTACAGGCCACCAAAAGCGGTTTATTGCATCTTGCAGCATTGCTTTTTGTTCTTCACTTCCTTGTGCAAGCGCCATAACTGCTTCATAACCTTGACGTTGATGGAAACTTTCTTCTTTACAGATTTTCACCATGGCGCGTGCATATGGCCCATATGATGCGCGGCACAGAGCCACTTGGTTTACAATGGCTGCCCCATCGACTAACCAACCAATTACACCAATGTCAGCCCAGCTTAATGTGGGGTAATTGAAAATGGAGGAATACTTCATTTTTTCATCAAGTAGTTTTTGGTAAATGTCTTGGCGAGAGCAACCGAGGGTTTCTGCTGCGCTATACAGATATAGACCATGCCCTGCTTCATCTTGAATTTTGGCCAGTAAGATAGCTTTGCGGCGCAGTGTTGGTGCGCGTGTTAACCAATTTGCTTCCGGTAACATGCCAATCACTTCCGAATGGGCATGTTGGCCTATTTGGCGGATAAGGTTCTGCCGATAAGCATCGGGCATCCAGTCCTTGGGCTCGATGGAAATATCGGCTTCGATTTTGGCTTCGAAGTTAGCCTGATTTTGCTCGCTCATTGATTTTTCCATTAAGTGATTCGAAAATTAAATGTAATTTTTGAATGGTGAATCATATTTATTTAACATTAATGCTAGAAATGGTTAACAAAAAGGTCAATGTTTATTAACCTGCTTTTGCGATGTGCTTCACAATTAATAATCATTAAATCAATATAAACAGCTGGTTACATTCGGTATGTTTTATGTGGTTTTAATATGAAAGATGGTTTTTATACGGAAATGTTTTTAATTTGTTAAATTTAAATTGGCATCTATGCTTATATTTATGATACATATTTGCAATCAAATATTATTTAGTGTTTTTATTTCTGGAGAGGAATATGTCACATTTAACAAGTTATATTATGGGGAAGTGGGTACAAGGTGAGGGGGAAGGGCGGAAAATTTACCATGCTCTGACGAATGAAACCTTATATACGGTAACGACCGAGGGGCTGCCATTAGCGGATAGCTTAGAATATGGTCGAAAAGTGGGTGGTGAAACCTTGTCTGCACTCACATTTCAGCAACGTGGTCAAATGCTCAAATCATTGGCGAAGTACCTGCTAGAACATAAAGCACACCTCTATGCTATTTCAGCACAAACCGGGGCGACGAAAGCGGATAGTTGGGTTGATATTGAAGGGGGGATTGCCACTTTATTCTCCTATTCAGGGTTAGCAAACCGTGAATTACCAGATGATACTATTTGGCCAGAAGATGAAATGATCCCGCTATCGAAACAAGGGCAATTTATTGGTCGTCATATTTTGACATCTCGTCGTGGGGTTGCTTTGCATATCAATGCGTTTAATTTCCCTTGCTGGGGGATGCTGGAAAAGCTGGCTCCAACGTGGTTGGCTGGTATGCCTGCGATTATCAAGCCTGCAACAGCATCCGCGCAGGTGACTCAAGCGATGGTGAAGCTAATGGTTGAGAGTGGTCTGGTTCCCGAAGGGGCGATCCAGTTGGTTTGTGGTGGTGTGGGTAATATGTTTGACTACCTTGATTTTGAAGATGTCGTGACATTTACCGGTTCTGCGGCGACAGGGCAGAAGCTAAAATCACATCCCACAATTATTGCGAAATCGGTTCCATTCACCATGGAGGCAGACTCACTAAACTGCGCGGTATTAGGGAATGACGTACATCCGGAACAACCTGAATTTGCTTTATTTATTAAGGAAGTAGTTCGTGAAATGACGGCAAAAGCAGGGCAGAAATGCACCGCTATTCGCCGGGTTATTGTGCCCAAAAATCAGCTTGAAAATGTCAAGCAAGCGCTACTTAAGCGTTTATCGAGCACGACGATGGGTGACCCTGCGGTTGAAGGGGTTCGTATGGGGGCATTGATTAACTTAGAACAGCGCCAAGATGTGCAAGACAAAGTCGACTATTTGCGTCAAAACGGCTGTGAAGTCTTGTGTGGTGGGCAGTTTAATCAACTGGATATTGTGGGGGGAGACCCCAAGAATGGGGCATTTTATCCACCAACTTTACTCTATTGTGCGGAACCTTTTAAACACCATGCGGTACATGAAACCGAGGCTTTTGGGCCAGTCGCAACCTTAATGTGCTATGACAATGATGATATTCAGCAGGCTGTACAATTAGCCATTTTAGGGGGAGGAAGCTTAGCGGGGACATTAGTGACCGCAGACCCGCAAGTAGCTCAATCGGTAATCCGTATGAGCGCAAGGGCTCACGGCCGGATGCTGATTTTAAATGAAGCTTCAGCGTTGGAGTCAACAGGGCATGGTTCTCCACTCCCCTTATTGGTACATGGTGGGCCTGGGCGTGCGGGTGGTGGTGAGGAGCTTGGCGGGCTTCGGGCAGTGAAACACTATATGCAGCGTACAGCCATTCAGGGCAGCCCATCGATGTTAACTTCTATTACAAAACAATGGGTTAGGGGCGCAGATACCGTTACTGACGTAGTGCATCCATTCCGCAAACACTTTGAGGACCTCGTGATTGGCGATACGCTGCTAACAGCAAGACGCACAGTGACAGAAGCGGATATTACTCATTTTGCTTGCCTGAGTGGTGACCATTTCTATGTACACGTCGACAAAATTGGTGCGGCACAATCCTTATTTGGTGAACGCATCGCTCATGGGTATTTTGTTGTTTCGGCTGCGGCAGGGTTATTTGTAGATGCGGGTGTTGGGCCTGTCATCGCTAATTATGGAATGGAAAACCTACGTTTTATTGAACCTGTTAAAATTGGTGATACGATCCAAGTTCGCCTAACATGCAAGAAAAAGATTAAAAAAGCGCAAAAACTTGCTGAAGATACACCAAATGGCGTGGTTGAATGGGATGTGCAAGTCTTTAATCAGGACAACACTGTGGTGGCGTTATACAGTATTTTAACCTTAGTGGAACGACGGGAAGGGGATTTTTAGTCATTACTTGTTGCCAAACTATTGGTTGAATAAATAGGTGCTTTTTCAATCATTTTCTGCTTTTATTGAGTTATTGTTAATTTGACCTAGGGAAAGTGAAATGAAAACGCACCACCAAGCGGTTTACCAACAATTTGACGAGCAGGCTAATTCGTATTTAACCAGCCAAGTTCATGCGCAGGGTGAAGACTTACAGATTTTACAGCAATTGCTGCAAGCGAGTCAGCAGGCACATGTGCTTGACCTAGGTTGTGGTGCGGGTCATGCCAGCTTTCATGCGGCTCAGTTAGTAAAGTCAGTGGTTGCCTATGACTTATCGGATTCGATGCTCAATGTGGTCGCTAAAAATGCACAGGAACGCGGGCTCAACAATATTACGACATGCAAAGGGACTGCGGAGTCATTACCATTTGAAGATAATTCGTTTGATATGGTGATTAGCCGTTATTCAGCGCACCATTGGCATGACGTAGAAAAAGCGCTGCGTGAGGTGCATCGTGTTTTACAGCCTGCAGGAAAAGGCATTTTTATTGATGTTGTTTCTCCGGGGCACCCGTTGTTAGACATTTATCTGCAAACGGTTGAAGTTCTCCGTGATACTTCACATATTCGAGATTATTCGGCGGGTGAATGGTCTGGTATGCTAAATAACGCAGGGTTGTTCGTCAGTGGGGTCAAAAGTTTTCGTTTGCCGCTGGAGTTTACCAGTTGGGTTGAGCGGATGCGAACTCCAGAGCTTTTGGTTAATGCGATCCGTCAATATCAAAAAACATTAAGTCATGAGGTAAAAAGCCATTTTGCGGTTCAGGAAGATGGCTCATTTACCTCAGATGTGATGCTATTCGAATTTCAGCGCCAGTAAATAATTACTCGCTTATAAACTGTGCTTGGTTCAATTGGCTAAGCGCAGTATTTACTGCAAAAATTTCACCACGAACTTCAGGAATACCAAATGATTTCAAGCGTGCGCTGTGTTTTTGTAGGTAAGCTTTGGCATCAGCCTCAGAAGTAAACAGATAAACCCCACCGGCTTGTTGGGTTTGCTGGTTTTCTGTCCAAATTTTCCATACAAAGCCAGGTTCTTGGTTAATCGAATTGGCTAATTCATCCATTGCTATGGTCATTTCTGCGCCCCAAGGCCCTTGGTAGGGGAAATCAACTTGTAAGATAACGTTCATATATACTCCTTATTGTTAGCGCCGTATGATATCCCCTAACGCAAATAATAACTTTGCGATTTATCGTATTTTAAACAGCCTACTGTTTTAGACTATTACGTTTCCCTGCTTCAAAAGCTTCTAAAGTGGCTAAACGGGCTTGCTTATGGTCAACAATCGGTTCTGGGTAATCGAGAGGTGTATTGTTGATTAGAGACCATTCATGGGGGGTATGAATATATTTATCGGGTACGTTATTTAGCTCTGGCAGCCAGCGGCGTATAAATTTCCCTTGGGCATCGAACTTTTTCCCTTGGGTTGTTGGGTTGAAAATACGAAACCACGGGCAAGCGTCGACCCCCGTTGATGCAGACCACTGCCAACCACCATTATTTGCGGCTAGGCTGCCATCAATCAGTTGGCTGATGAAATATTTTTCACCTTTGCGCCAGTCGATAAGCAAATCCTTTACTAAGAAGCTTGCGACAATCATACGCAAGCGATTATGCATCCAACCAGTTTCATTAAGTTGTCGCATGGCGGCGTCAACAATAGGATAACCTGTTTTTCCGGTTTTCCATGCGTCGAAATCAGTTGATGAATTATTCCAATGAATATGTTGAGTCCATTGAATAAATGGCTGATAGCGACAAAGACGTGGAAATGCGACGAGTAAATGGCTATAAAATTCACGCCAGATCAATTCATTTAACCAAGTGAATGCACCGCTATCAGGGTAATCTAAAACATCTGGGTTTTCTGCTTGTAACCGGTTAAAACACTGCCGAGGTGACAGTACACCAATGGCAAGATATGGCGATAATTGGCTGGTCCCGTGAATAGAGGGGATATCTCTATCTTGCTGGTAGCGTGTGACGTGTTGAGTACAGAACTGCCTTAGCTGTTTTAAGGCGGCTTGTTCACCAATAGGGAATTGCTGGGAAACCGCTATGTGCTCATGTGGGAATAAAGGGGCGGTTTCTTTGATATTTAAAGAGTCGGCTCTTTTGTTTGGTACACGCAATGAACGGCAGTCTGTGGCGGTTAATTGGGTGAGAAAGGCACGACGAAAAGGGGTATACACTTGGTACATTTCCCCCTTTTGGTTGGTCACAGAACCCGGCGGCAATAACAAAAAATCATCAAAAGCATGAATATGCACTCCATGAGCATTTTTTACCAGCCAGTCATCCCTTTGTTTTTCATTCCATTCATATTGGCGATTAAAGAACAAGGCATCAGCTTGCTGAGTTTTAGCATAGTTTAATACCCACTCGGCCGCATCCATAAAATTCGCCACCGTTTGGCAAACTAATGGGATACCTAATTTGGCAAGAGAACGTTGTAATTCAATGAGATGCTGGTGGATAAACGAAATTTGCCTTGGCGATACATCGTGTTGTTGCCATTGTTCCGGCGTGGCGGTGAAGAGGGCGATAACATTGGCTTGGGGGTCCGCACAAGCAGAGGATAGTGCTTTGTTATCAGTGACCCGTAAATCATTGCGGAACCAGATAAGATGACAAACTTGTTTGGCTGCCATCGCCTCCCTCCTTGGGATATTCAGTTTTATTCGTTGTGTTTAAAAAGCAGAAGGGCCATATTTCAGGCCCTACAGTGTTTAATCTAATTTAGGGTGCTGGTTGATTAAAGATTGGCGTTTTTTCTCAAGCTCAGCAATTTCTTGATCAATATCTTCAACTCTTTGCTCAATATTGTCAAAGTGCTCACTTAAAATTTCTTTTGCTTCTGCTTTATCTGATGCCGCAGGTGTTGCCCCTCGCAATGGTTTATTGGCTGTTTCTGGCATTCGAATACCGGTGTATAAGCCAATTAGTGCGATTACAATCAGGTAATAAGCAGGCATATACAAGTCGGTAGTTGATTCAACTAACCAAGCCGCAACGGTTGGAGTGGCACCCGCAATTAACACGGAAATATTAAATGCGATGGCAAGGGCACTGTAACGAATATTCGTTGGGAAAATCGCCGGTAAAATTGATGCCATAACCCCAGTAAAACAGTTCAGTAAAACAGCTAGAATTAATAAGCCAAGGAAAATTAAGCCAACTGAACCGCTATTTATTAACATAAACGCTGGATAGGCTAAAAGAATTAACCCTACGCTACCAGTGATAACAAATGGGCGGCGGCCAATTTTATCACTGGTTAAACCGATAATCGGTTGAACAAATAGCATACCAATCATAATTGCAATGATGATGAGTACACCATGGTCAGTCGAGTAATTTAAGTTATGTGATAAATAACTTGGCATGTAGGTAAGCAACATATAATAAGTTACATTAGTTGCTATCACTAATCCAACACAAATAAGTAAGCTTTTCCAGTACTTAGATGCAACTTCACGCACGGAGACTTTTGGTGGATCTTGAATATTAGCTTTATCTTGTTGCTCTAATGATTCGATATGTTGTTGGAATGCAGGCGTTTCCTCAAGGGAATGGCGCAGATAAAGGCCGATGATCCCTAATGGTAATGCTAAGAAGAATGGAATTCTCCACCCCCAATCATGGAAGTTAGCCTCACCAACGATACTGGAAATAAGCACCACAACACCGGCACCCAATACGAAGCCAGCAATAGAACCGAAATCTAACCAGCTTCCCATAAACCCACGTTTACGGTCGGGTGAGTATTCAGCAACAAATATAGCGGCCCCGGAGTATTCGCCACCTACAGAGAAACCTTGAGCTAATTTAGCAATTAATAGCAGTATGGGTGCCCAGATACCAATCGTTTCATAAGCGGGAATTAAACCAATACAGAAGGTACTTACAGCCATAATAATAATGGTCATTGAAAGCACTTTCTGACGACCGTATTTGTCGCCAAGTATCCCGAATACGACCCCACCTAAAGGCCTAACTAAGAAAGGTACTGAGAAAGTCGCTAATGCTGCAATCATCTGAACGCTCGGTGATGCGTCCGGAAAGAAAACCTGACCTAAGACATAGGCTAAGAAGCCGTAAACACCAAAGTCAAACCATTCCATCGCATTACCCAGCGAAGCGGCGGTAATTGCTTTTTTAAGTTTCCCGTCATCAATTATTGTAATATCACTAATATTTAACGGTTTTTCTTTTTTCTTCTTGAATTTCATGAAACCATCCTCTTATTTGAATGTGAACAACCAAAACAACTGCATTTAAGATGTGGGTTTTCATATCTGAATAAAATGCAAAACCTTATTATTTAGAATAGTCGTTGTTTAAGTAATAGATAAGTTTTTAATATTTTAATGTAGCGCTGAATAACAGGCCTAAAGCAGGGAATTTGTGGGTAGAGTAATGAGAGAGTTTGTCCTGTAAATACAGCAAGAAGATCACCTTAAGTTATAAAATCCGAGGGTAATATTACATTAATATCGCTTAAATGTAAAATATAGGTATTTTATGCTAGTTATTAAGGGGAGGCTAAGCGCTAATTTCATAAAGTGTATTTTATGATTGTTACTGTTGTATTGTCATAGTTTACTGGCTAAATAGCCTCTTAGTGATACTATTAAAATCATATTAATCAATGTGTTGTATTTTAAAATAAGAAAAGCCGTCTATGATAAATATTAGTGCATCATAGGAGGGTATCATGAATTGTACAATAAGAATTTCAGCAATTAATATCTATCGACCATTCTTGATAAGTAAAAATAATTGCATTGTAGAGGAATGCCTGAGTGCAAGAAGAGACAATCAGAGACGGATAAATCTTCATTCAAAGAAATCTCACATTATGTTTTCATCAAATAAAAACGCGTTAACGATGTTAATTAATGCGGCAAAACCAATTATCAAGGATGATGATATTGATGTTCTTATCCTTGCCTCTACAATGATTAAGTCTTTTTCATCGACTCAAGCAACTGTCATTCATAATAAATTGAATATTAAAAATAATTGTTTATGTATTGATGTGAATACATATTGCTTAGAGATACAAGGAGTTATTGAGCAAGCGATAATGCTACTTAAGTCAAAATCCGCTTATCGTAAAGCGCTTGTTGTTTTTTCTGACCACCTTTCATCACCTGTAAACTCCAATAAATTATTAGGTTCAAAATTATTCAGAAATACAGCTACAGCTATTATTTTAGAAAAAATAGAGGGTCGTTTAAGCGTAAGCCTAGCGGATAAATGGCACTATTTTGATCAGAATCATTATTTTCACGGGTAAGTTTCGGTGGCTAATATTAAATAATTGAATCATTATTTTATTGTTGATAGTCATATATAGATGGGTAGCAAAAAAGCAAATAATACTCTCTAAGAATTATTTATTTGAAAGTGTATTGTAACCCTTCGCTAATTAATTTGTGCTGTCAGTACCTTCTTCTTTTGATAATAACGGTGGATTATGTTGTTCTTTTTTATAATCAGCTAGACAAGTAGGAATGCAGAATTGACTTAGTTACAATCAATTAAATAGTCAGTCATTTGTATGCTTAGTTATAAACGAGAGTGGCAGAATATAAAGAAGGACTTTGTTGCTTACCTCAATAATATGCAGTTTATTTTAGGAAAAAATATGCTGTGTATAACATGCGATTTAAAAGAGTGCCGATATGAAAAAACAGAGTGTTGCATCCTATATTGCAAAAGTACTTGATAATGCAGGTGTTAAACGTATTTGGGGCGTTACTGGAGACTCATTGAATGGCTTAACCGATAGCTTACGCCGTCAAGGTGCTATCGAATGGTTAGGAACCCGCCATGAAGAGGTTGCTGCTTTTGCCGCTGGGGCAGAGGCCCAGTTGACAGGAAACTTGGCAGTGTGTGCAGGTTCCTGTGGACCAGGTAACATGCACCTTATCAATGGGTTGTATGACTGTCATCGTAATCGAGTGCCAGTATTGGCGATTGCAGCGCATATTCCATCAAGTGAAATCGGCAGTAATTATTTCCAAGAAACGCATCCTACAGAACTGTTCCGCGAATGTAGCCACTACTGTGAAATGGTGTCTAATCCAGAACAAATTCCACAGGTTTTAGGGATTGCCCTGCGTAAAGCGATTTTGAATAAAGGGGTGTCTGTTGTTGTGATACCCGGTGATGTAGCATTAAAAGATGCACCTGAAACCGCAAAAGAAACATGGTATCAGCCTCAAGCTCCGTTAATCATGCCTCAGCGTAGTGAAATTGAAAAATTAGCTCAGGTACTTAATCAATCTAAGAATGTGACCCTGTTTTGTGGGAATGGTTGCGCGGGTGCTCATGATGAAGTGGTTAAGTTAGCTGAAACACTGAAAGCTCCTGTTGTACATGCTTTACGAGGTAAAGAACATATTGAATGGAATAACCCGTATAGCGTTGGTATGACTGGGTTAATTGGCTTTTCATCAGGTTACCACGCCATGATGAATGCGGATACTGTTGTATTATTAGGAACTCAATTCCCTTACCGTCCTTTCTACCCCAATGAAGCAAAAATCATTCAAATTGATATTAATGCAGGTAGCTTAGGGTCACACTGCCATATTGATATGGGGTTAATTGGTGATATTAAAGCGACACTTGATGCGTTACAGCCTCATTTACAGACCAAGCAGGAAACAAAACACCTCGACGGTGCTTTAAAACATTATGCAGAGGCACGTAAAGGGTTGGATGACCTTGCTAAACCGGGGCATGAGGGGTTGATCCACCCACAATATTTGGCAACAAAAATCAGTGAGCTTGCTGCGGAAGATGCTATTTTCACTTGTGATGTTGGCACTCCAACCGTTTGGGCTGCGCGTTATTTGAAAATGAATGGCAAGCGTCGTCTTATCGGCTCATTTAACCATGGTTCAATGGCGAATGCGATGCCACAGGCTATTGGTGCACAGGCGGTTGATAAGAAACGCCAAGTCGTTGCGATGTGTGGCGATGGTGGTTTTAGTATGTTAATGGGGGACTTTATTTCCCTTTCACAAATGCAACTGCCAGTGAAGATTATTATCCATAATAATGGGGTGCTTGGGTTTGTCGCGATGGAGATGAAGGTTGCAGGTTTCTTAACCGCAGGGACTGATCTACACAACCCTAATTTTGCCGCTATTGCCAATGCTGCCGGTATCAAAGGGATCCGTGTTGAAAAAAGCGAAGACCTAGAGGGAGCCTTGAAAGACGCATTTGCTCATGATGGTCCGGTGGTAGTTGATGTACTGACTGCTAAGCAGGAACTGTCAATGCCGCCAGAAATTGAAGCTCAAGAAGCAAAAGGTTTTAGTTTGTATATGTTAAAAGCGATTATGACTGGTCGTGGTGACGAAGTTGTACAATTAGTGAAAACTAACTGGTTACGTTAAAACGTTATTGTTAGTCATCAGAAGCCCAATTCGCCTGAGTTGGGCTTCTGTGTTTGTGGCACCGTGACTGTTTACGAGTCAGTCAGAGTAACGTGGCTTTAGGATTAAATTTCCCCTTCAGATATCGACTTTATGGCTCAGCAAATCTGTTGTTTCTGGTACTGCGTTATAAATCAGAATCTAAACCAGCAGGAATGATAGGGCTGTTAACTAATGGGTTATGGGATGCATACAGTTCCCTTAGGGTAGGGGGTAGATAGGGAAGCTGAGTAAACTGGTTATGAGAAATATCTAAGGTTATTAGCGGTGTTTGGCTTGTTTGTAGGTAAGTCAGCTGATTATTCGATACGTTTAAATCAGATAAAGCGTATGGCAGCATTGGCATGTTGGTTAATTGATTATTATTGGCCTGTAAGCTAACCATATAAAGTGGAAGTCTTGGTAAGTTGGTTAACTGGTTATTAGCGATATTTAATCGTTCTAAATCTTCAGGAAGACTCGACAAACTCGTTAGCTGGTTATGAGAAAGATTTAATGTTATTAGTGAGTCTGAAAATATGGGCAGGGAGGTTAACTGATTATTAGCCACATTAAGCGAACGCAAATTAGGCGGTAGAAAAGTGGGTAAACTACTAATATTCTGGTTTGATAAATCAATATTATCGCTATTTTGCGCAAAACATCGTTGTATTATATCGGCAGCCTCATTTCGGTTCTCTCCTATCGGCGCGTTATTTACCCAGCTATTTAAAGCAAAATTAAGATGTTCAGCATGATAATCGCGTTCAATTAATGGTATATCCATGCACATGGAACCATTTTGACGAAAAGTATCTATGGTGCAGGTAACGGTATTTGTTCCTGAATAATAGCCAGTTCTAAAATTACTTTGGGTACTGGGTGAAGCTAATGATTGTAATGTCAAAAAAATTGCTAGTTGCTCATTCGGTTGTAACCTAGCATTCGAAAAAAGATTATTAAAGTGTTCATTTGCTCGTTCATGAGTTTCTGGTGGAAAACATTCTTCTATTGCTTGCCATAGAGTATTTAATTGGAATGTACCTATATGATTGTTAATACTATTAATTTGGTTGCTATTATGACCAATGCTAAAATTATTCAATGTTACCCCCTTATAAATACTGGTTATTTCTGGGCGATATAAATATAAAGTTATAAGAAATCAAATCAGGGGATGACCTTAAATTTAAAGCGGTATGGCCTTCCAAGAAAAATATTTAATAAGTGAAAAGGAATTACCTTCTTGCTGTAAAGTCTGCCAAACTCCCCAAATATTCAGGTTCACTTAATGGTATGAGGACAGACTCAGCTAGACCATGAGTGGCGTTTATTATAGTGCACTCAGCGGCCTCCATTCCCCTTACATATTCTGTCGTAAAATTGTTTTGATGCCCTTGTGAAGCTAATGATTTTAATGTCAAAAAGCTTTCAAGTTGCTCAGGCGGTGTGACTAATAGATCACCATGATAAAAATCATTAAGGCATTCATATGCAAGGGGTTCTAATTTGGGAGAGAACCATTCTCTTATATGGCCCCATATTTCGTCGGCTTCGTTAGGTAGTTCATCGTCAAAAAGCCTGTCACCTTGAACATGATGTAAATGGTTTGCACCCACATTGAAATTATCCATAATTATTACCTGATAAAATTTAAGCGATTCAGATAATAAAACATAAGGCCAAAATGAATTAAATCAGGTCATTACCTTAACTTTTAGCTGAGGGTTAATAACCCGCAGCAGATTGACTACGCCACAAATGGGCGGCAACAAGGGCTCGCCAAGGAGAAAACTGTGTTAGCCATTTTTCTGTTTCCTTAGCCGTTGGTGGCTCTTGTTTAGTCAGCAACGTTTGCAAATTACGCCTGACCGCAACATCGCCATGTAAAGAGCCATTTAAGTAATTAAATCCACGAAGGAGTGCATAGCTAACCGTCCAAGGACCAATACCTTTAATTTGTAATAGTTGTTCAGTGATGAAATTTACGTTCTCATGGTTTATTTGCTGTGATAAGTCAATTTGTTGGTTCTCTATTGCGTCACAAAGCGCTCTCAGAGCAACGACTTTACCAATTGAAAACCCTGCTTGGCGAAGGGTATCGTCACTAACTCGAGAAACTTGCAGTACATCCGGAAAACACCAAATTCCTGAGGTATGTTGAAGCCCAACTGCTTGGATAAATCTTCGGCGAATTGCAATTGCGGCATGAACACTGATTTGTTGACCAATAATAGCCCAAACTAAGGCTTCAAAGGCATTAGCTGATTGATAAATTCTTAATCCCTGTTGTTTTTTAATCAGTTTCCCAATTATTGGGTCTGTCATGTATTGCGCTTCAAACTGTTCAACTGGTTGGTTTAATCCTAATAAATGTTTTGCGAGAGAATGAAGCTCAGACTCTTGAGGTATAACGGTTGGCGAGTCAATTTCCAGTGATAGCGTTGCTTGCTGATTTTTAATCATTAAATTTAATTTTGCAGCTTGTTGTTGCCAGATTAATCCTTTGTGCAAGGTATTTCCTTCAACAATTTCTGCGACATTTTGTTGGTCTCTAAGATGAAAGGCGAAGAAATCACTAGAAAGATAATGTGAGGGTAGGGGGAGTTTAACTAAAAATGTTTTCATTATTAAGACCTTATAGGATTTTTCTTTATTCACTATATATTGTGATTAAGCGCATTTAGTTACTCATTTTTTATTAATTAAATATGCTATCTTACTTAAGTCTATTATTTTTGTAATGACATGATGGTTATCTCTAATAAGGACGTGTAGATGAAAATTGAAAATGGGAGTTTACCAGATAGTACTTCGACACCACCGCCAAAACCTACCCCTGAACTAAAAGGGATTGGTGGGTGGCTAATTTTGCCTATGTTAGGGATCGTGCTGTCTCTTATTGTGCTCCCTTTTGTAATTTATAGCCAAAATGCCCAAGTGATCGAATATTGGCATGAACTAACTAACCCACAATCCGATTCATTTATTCCGTTATTTAAAGAGCTGATTTACTTCGAAGTGCTAGGTAACGTTATTTTATATGCTGTCTTACTTTTTCTTTGCTATGTCTTTTTTACTAAGAAAATGTTGACGATTAAAGTGTATATTTTTTTCCAGCTTTTTTCCTTAGCTTTGACCATCACAGATATTCTATTAGCGAGTAGTTTGTTAGGTATAGCGGTGGATGCCTCAGATATTAAGGATATATTCAGAGGTTTAATTGGTTGCGCTATTTGGATACCCTATTTCTTAGTATCAAGACGCGTTAAAAATACGTTTGTGAACTAGTTTGTGTTGTTTCAACGATAATTTATTAAGCAGGAGGCATGATGATTAAGTGTAAAAGAGTCTATGACCCTGTTGCAGATGACGATGGTTACCGGGTACTCGTTGACCGGCTATGGCCAAGGGGGATCAAAAAAACCGACTTACAGCATGATGAATGGAATAAAGATGTCGCACCAACAAATGAATTGCGAAAATGGTTTCATCAACACACTGATCAATTTGTACAATTTACCGAGCACTACCTGCAAGAATTAAACCATACAACGGCATGGCAGCCGTTAGTTTCACAAGCAAAGCAGGGGAGTTTAACGTTATTATACAGTGCAAAAGACACGCAACATAATCAGGCTATTATACTCAAAGCATTTATTGAACAAAAAATGCAAAACTCATAAAGGTTATCGGAATGGATACGCACCAATCAACCACTCAAATAGGGCAGCCAATAGTACAAGGTGTTTCTCAGACGGTTGCGAAAAAACCACTACAAGGGGTCAGTGGATGGTTGATTTTACCCGTTATAGGGTTATTTTACATGTTATACAAAACGGTCATGATGTTATTGTTAGATATTGCACAAGTAAAAACCGTTTGGCCATTAGCGACACAAGCTGATTCTGACTTTTACGTTGCTGGTTTTTCGACAGGGTTTTACCTGTTACAAACAGGCTATGGGGTTTTGATAGCCTTATTTCTGTGGACATTTATTGCTGCAGCAAAATGGAAAAAAAGCGCGAAATGGTTATTTATCATTACTATGCTACTGTATACCGTGATGATTATTGTGGCTCGCTTTGTTTTCCCCTATACATTCGGTATTGAAGTTAATTATTCGAATGTGATTACAGCGATTAATGGGAGTTTCTACTGCGCCTTATGGGTCCCCTATTTTTTGGTGTCTAGCCGAGTAAAAAACACCTTTATTCGTTAAAAATTGGCCACCGTGGGTTATGGTGGCCAATAGTGTTAATCATCAGAGAGATTTAACGTGTTGGTGATATTGCACCGTTCAATGAATGCTTCATCATGAGAAACCAGTAATAAACTACCTTGATAATTGTTGAGTAAGTCCTCAAGTAACTGTTTTGAGTCCAAGTCCAGATGGTTATCGGGTTCATCAAGTAACAAAATAGCCGGCGGGTTAGGGCTATGAGTGAGCGCTAACAAGGTGGCTTTCAATTGTTCACCGCCACTAAGTTGTGTTAGTGGCTGTAATGATTTCTCCCCTCGAATGCGTAGCATACCAAGCTGTGTGCGCCATTGTTCAACGGAGAATAATGGTTGGTATTGATGAAGTGCTTCCCCAACCGGCAAGGATTTATCCAGTAAACTCAAATGCTGATCTAAATAACACACTGTGCCACTTAAACGATATTCTCCTGAGACCGCCGGAAGATACCCCATTAATACTTTGAGTAACGTGGATTTCCCGCAACCATTGTTGCCCTGAATATGCCAGTGTTCTCCACTGTATATAGTGAATGAAAGTGGTGATGAATGGCCATAAGGTAACATTAATTCAGAAGCGAAAACGGTTACTTTTCTTCCCTCACTTTGGTAGTTAATCGCCATTTTTTGCGGTTTGATATGGCGAATTTTTTCATGGTTTTCTTGTTGCTGATTTTGTAAGTTATCCATGACGCGCTGATGGCGGTCGGCAACTTTTGACTGCCTTTTTTCGGCACGATTTTTCTGCATATCAAGTAGTAACAAGGATTGAGAACCACCATAACGAATCTTCTCTCCTTGTTTTTTACGTTGAGCCGCTTTTTTCAATGTGATCTGTTGTTGTTTTTTCTCTTGATTAATTTGTTTTTCTAAACGTTCGGCTTGTGCATCAATTGCCGCTATTTCGAAGTTTTTCTGAGTGTCGTATAAGTCATAATTCCCTCCATATTCATACAACCCTTTAGCGGTTAGCTCAAAGGTGGCGTCCATCTCCCCGAGCAATGCCCGATTATGCGATATAACTAAGCACCCAGCGGTATGTTCAGATAACTTTTCACTTAGCCATTGTCGACTCTGCGCATCTAAGTGATTATCGGGTTCATCAAGTAATAGAAAACTATTTTTCTGCAAAAAAGCACGGCAAAGGGCGAGACGTGTGCGTTCGCCACCACTTAAAGATGCAATAGGGGTTTCCATGGAAACGGGTAGTCTGGCTGAGTCCAATAGATTTTCCCATTGAGATGGCAAATGCCATTTATCTTCAACCTGTTCGAAATCATCAAAGGTGCCATTTCCTGATTCAATGCGGGCAAATGCATAATAAATCTCAGAGATGCCTAAAGCATCAACCAATGTATCACCCGCTAATCGAGTTAACTGATCGACGTGGAGAAAGGGAATATTCCAGTGCACGTTACCTTGTGTTGGGGGGAGAGTTTGTGCAAGAAGTCGCATTAAAACCGACTTACCAGTGCCATTATTCCCGATTAAGGCGTTTTTTTGGCAAGATAAAGTCCCGCTCAGTGGGGGAAATAGGGCGGTTTGGTTAAATTCAATATTAAGTTGTGAAAAGTGACAAGCAACAGTCATATGCACCTCCAAAATTGCGAGGACAGACAACGTTGTTGACTTATCAATAAGCGTCGATGAAAGTGGTTGCCTGCCAGGAACAGAAAAATGAATACCAAATTAGTATTGGAAAATATTTTCTGGCAGTGCTTAATTCATCGTGGGACGTACCTACTAAGTTGAGTAATTTGGTAAGGTGAATGGGTATTATAAGCTGTTTAGCGATAAAGTGTCCAATTTTGTTGGCGACTTTAGGCGCGTTGATTTCTCACCACTCCCTCTCTAGGGGCTAAGATAGAGCCGCAGCGCCTTTACAGAAACCTCATACTACGACCAGTCATTTGAATGCTCTTTTGATAAATGGGGTAAGAGCGATAAGAAAACCTCTATTTTTCTTTCGTTGGTCATATCGACAAAATCATCCATCGCAATTTCCACACTATTGATAACATTATTGCGGATGGCAAACTTATACATCAAATGCCCAGTCCAGCTTCGATGAACATAAACATAACCCTCTTCACTATAAGAGAGCCATTTATCTTCCATACATAAGGGTAGCCAACCATTCAGTATGTTCTTCACCTCGGTTTCTGTCAGTGTGTAGTTTAAATGATGAACTAGTGGTTCGTTTTCAAAGAACTTTAGGTTTTTAAACTTACTTATCATTATATTTAACTATCAATAGATATTTATAAGCACAGATTATCAGATATGGGGTTGAGGTCAAAGTGAACTCACGGTTGCTTACGCACTAAACTAACAGCATGCGTGCGCGTCCCGTAAGATGACGTTAGGCCTAGATGTGACGAGTAAAATTTAAGGGGTATTTTGATTCAATAGGGATATGTACTTTATTAGGATTAGGTTTCAAAAAGCGGATGACATGGCATAAATGAGAGGGAACTAAGGTAGTAAGGTATCATCAAAGTTACCTTGTCAGTGATATAGCGCCAAATTAAAAGGCCTGACCCCTGTTGAACAGTAAAATCAGGCCTTACAAGTCACTTAACTAAAAGCCCCTAATCTAGGGAAACATTGTTTAGCGAGTCATGATATTTTGCCGTTATACAGAAGCACGCTCAGATAGCGAATGCTCTGATAACCACTGTGCAATACGTTGTTTTTCTTCATCATTTAGCCACATACCGAGCTTAGTACGGCGCCAGATAGCATCATCTAATTCAGTTACCCATTCATGTTTAACTAAATAACGTAATTCAGCCTCGTAAACATTGGCACCAAAGGCGTCACCGAGATCACTGAGTGAATTCGCACCTTCAAGGATTAATTTACTGTTGCTACCGTAAGTTCTGGCAAAACGCAGGGCTAAGCCTTCAGGTAGCCATTGATAATGTTGGCGCAGTACACGTGCATAGCCGTCACGGTCGCAACCTTCAATATCCCCGCCAGGTAATTGACCATTTTTAGTCCAAGGGCTACCTGCATTCGGGTAGTAGGTGGCGAGCTTATTGACAGCGGCTTCGGCTAATTTTCGATAAGTCGTTAATTTACCACCAAATACAGACAGTAATGGGGCTTTGCCTTGTTCATCGTGAATATCTAATGTGTAGTCACGAGTGATGGCTTGTGGTGAATCAGATTCGTCATCACATAGTGGACGAACACCTGAGTAATCCCAAACGATATCGCTAACCGTTAGCTGTTTTTTGAAGTGGTCATTATATACTTTCAGTAAATAGTTAACTTCGTTTTCATCGATTTTGACATCTTTCGGATCACCTTTGTATTCCACATCAGTGGTACCAATGATTGAGAATTCATCCATCCAAGGGATCACAAATACAATACGGTTATCTTCGTTTTGTAAAATATATGCCTGTGGTTCGTCGTGTGCACGAGGAACCACAATGTGGCTACCCTTGATTAAACGAATACCGTAGGGTGATTTCAGTTTCAAGCCATCATCGAAGAACTCTTTTACCCAAGGTCCTGTCGCGTTTACTAACCCTTTAGCTTTCCATGTGTGGGTCTCACCAGTACGTAAGTCTTGAGCTTCAACCACCCATAGGCCATTTTCGCGATAAGCACGAGTTACTTTTGTGCGAGTACGAACTTCACCATTCTTACGTACTACTTCTTGAGCGTTTAATACAACTAAACGCGCATCATCAACCCAACAGTCCGAATATTCAAAACCTTTGGTTAATTCAGATTTTAATACGGAGTTTTGGTTGAATTTTAAACTTTTACTGCTTGGTAAACTGACGCGTTTTCCCAAATGGTCATATAGAAATAAACCAATACGGATCATCCAAGCTGGGCGTAAATGGGGTTGGTGAGGTAAACGGAAACGCATTGGAAAAGCAATATGCGGAGCCAAGCGTAGCAGCACTTCACGCTCTGCTAATGCTTCACTTACCAACCTAAATTCGTAATGTTCAAGGTAGCGTAAGCCACCGTGGATCAGTTTTGAACTCGCAGATGAAGTTGCACTCGCTAAGTCTTGAGCTTCGAGCAGTAATACCGATAATCCACGACCCGCAGCGTCTGCTGCAATACCAGCGCCGTTGATCCCGCCGCCGATGACAATCAAGTCTTTAGTTTCCATGCATCCCCCTGAGATGTTCGAAACACTTTCAATAATGTTCGTTTTCGCTCATTTGATTGTAATCAAATTCCATTAGTATGCCAACTAATAATGAAGAAAAAATAACAAGTGCGTGATATTGGTAACAAACTTTTTTCAATACCCACATTTAAAATAATGTTATTTACAAAGGGAAATTTGAGTTTCGAGCGAAAAAGAACAAGGAACGGAGGATATAAAAAATTAAAGCGAGGGGCAGATATTCAGAAGCATGATGGCAGGCTGGTGCGCTGCCATCATGAACATAATGATTTGATTAGCAAAGTTCGAGCTGGACGTTATGTTGCTCAATCACTTTGAGAATGCTATCAGGTGGTTGTTTGTCGGTGAATAGGTAATCGATTAAGTTCATGTTACCGAGATTAACCATCGCATTACGGCCAAACTTAGAGTGGTCGGTGACTAACATGACACAGCGTGAATTCTCAATAATTGCGCGTTTGGTACGAACTTCGTGGTAGTCAAACTCAAGCAAGGAGCCGTCCATATCAATACCACTAATACCAAGAATGCCATAGTCCAACCTAAATTGAGAGATAAAATCCAACGTGGCTTCACCAACAATTCCGCCATCACGGGAACGGACTTCACCTCCCGCTAAAATTAAGCGAAAGTCTTCTTTTGGCATCAATAGAGTAGCAACGTTCAAGTTATTGGTTACTACTCGCAAATTTTTATGATTCACTAACGCATGGGCGACCGCTTCAGGCGTCGTACCAATATCAATAAATAATGTGGCGCCATCAGGGATTTGACTAGCGACATGTTGTGCAATACGCGCTTTTTCATCTGACCACATAATTTTACGGTCGTTATAAGCGGCATTTACGGAACTTGAAGGTAGTGCCGCGCCGCCATGGTGCCGCTGAATTTTATTTTGTTCAGCGAGGTCATTGAGGTCTCGTCGGATGGTTTGAGGGCTAACCTCAAAATGTTCGACAAGTTCTTCAGTACTGACATATCCCTGAAGACGCACAAGTTCAACGATTGCATCATGTCTCTGGGTTTGTTTCACAGCGTTGGCCTCTAATTATTAAAATGTTTTATCTGGAGCTCTGGTGTTTGAAACTTTGCCTATTATCCCATACTCCCATCAATAAGCCGATAATTAACCCTGAAGTATGTGCGGCATTGGCAATATGCATCCCTAAAATATCGAAGTAACCGAAAAAGAGCCAGATAATTGAAAATATCATTAGCCCCCGTGGGATGCTGATACCACTTTCTGGCCGGCGTTCGCCGGTTAACCAAACGTAGCTAACCAAGGCATATACCACACCAGATAAGCCGCCAAAATTATTTTCACTAAATAGTGATTGACCCCAATTACTGAATAAGGCTGAGACCAATAGAATGGTGAAGAGTTTCCCTGTTCCCAGTTTTCGTTCAACTTGCCCAGCAAGGAACCACCATAATGCAAGGTTGAAGCCAATGTGCGATAACGAAAAATGCACCAATGCAGGGCTAAACCAGCGCCAAAGTTCAGATTGTTGGTCGCCAATTGGCCAAGCTAGGTAACGTAAAACTTCACGCGCATCTGTTATTTCTACCCAAAGATATACAATAATCGACAACACAATAACAGCGATAGTTAAAGGGCCTGATTGCTCTTTTAGGTAATTCCATGTGAGGTAATTTCGGTACTGAAATTGGGTATCTGCACTACCGGTATGCCAACTAGCTTCTAGATAGCGGGGGTGGTTAGGGTCTTGTAAAAAGATATCGAGTTCTTTGCGTACTTGAGAAAGATGTTGGTCATCTTCTAACCAAAGTTCAAATAGCGGTTGCTCCTGCGATGGCTGCATTTTTAAATGAATATTTTGGCTTGCCATGTAATCAACAAATGCTTGCGCCATTCTCGGGTTAGCAAAAGAAGTGATGTGGATCATGAATACGTTTTCTCATCTAGAGCGCCGTGACGGCTTGTGGATATTCCCTTAACCAAGCTTCAAACCCGCCATTAATGCTGTAAACAGATTCATAGCCGATGTTGATCAGATATTGTGCAGCACCTTGACTGCTATGCCCGTGGTAACACATGACCATGACGGGTTGTTCATAATCCGTTTGTTCCAAAAACTGACTGAGTGACTCGTTGGTAAGGTGATAAGCCCCACTTGCATGGCCTGCACGGAAGCTTTGTGGATCACGTACATCAACAAGTATAGCAGTGCCTTCTAACCAATGTTGATAGGCTTGCTCGGGTGTTAGTGTCTCGAAATGGTCCATAAAATACCGAATATAGTGGGGAAACCCCCATAAAAGATAAAATTAGGCACCTGTAAGCAGAAAAACAGGTGCCAGACATCAATGGCAATTAGTAGAAAGAGTGCTCGCCACGTTGGTGCTCAGTTAGGTCTTTAACGCCTTTTAACTCACCATCAAACATTTTCAGTAATTCTTTTTCGATACCCTCTTTGAGGGTGACATCGACCATAGAACAACCATTACAACCACCACCAAATTGTAGGATAGCAAAACCATCATCGGTGATTTCCATCAGAGAAACACGGCCGCCATGGCTGGCTAATTGAGGGTTTATTTGTGATTGTAAAACATACTCAACACGCTCAATTAATGGCGCATCATCAGAGACTTTACGCATTTTTGCGTTTGGTGCTTTTAACGTTAGTTGTGAACCCAGTTGGTCAGTGACGAAATCAATTTCAGCATCGTCCAAGAATGGGGCACTAATTTCATCAACATAAGCAGATAATTTTTCGAACTTCAGTTCTTTATCTGTTGCTTCAACGGCACCCGGTGGGCAGTAAGACACACCGCATTCTGCTGTTGGTGTACCTGGGTTGATGACAAATACACGGATTTGGGTTCCTGGCTCTTGATTTTCCAACAACTTGGCAAAATGAGCCTGTGCTGCTTCAGTAATATTAATCATAATCATTTGCTCAATAATAGTTGACTGCTTTAGTTGGTTATAATACGCCCATTTACCCCTTTCCTACAAGGTGCGACAGAGTGACCACGCATCAACAGTATGCGCACCCGCACAAATCAACAATTTTGCTGCGGAGTTCATTGTAGAACCTGTGGTAATAACATCATCAATAATAGCGACATGTAGGCCTGAAACTGACGTTTCTAAGGTAAATGCACCTTTAAGGTTAGCTCGGCGATGCTCTCTTTTTAGTGTAATCTGTGCCAGTGTATCATGACTGCGTAATAATGAATTTTGTGAATAGGGAATATTTAACCATCTGGACAATATTTCACCAATTAAGGCCATGTGATCAAAGCCGCGAAACCATAACCGACGGCGATGTAAGGGAATAGTCATGATTAAATCGGGTTTTTGCCATTGATGATGGCGGTAACCAGTGAGCCAAAATAAAACAAAAATTCGGGCTAAGGAAAAGGCAAGTTGTGGCTGTTTATTAAATTTAAAACAATGAATGAGTTTACGTAATGGGGCTTGATACGGTGTTACAGTGATCAACTGGTGCCAAGCTGGGGGGCTCTTTAGGCAACGACCGCATTCATTAATAGGCAGCTCACAGGGCAAAGCACAACGAGAGCAACTCACCGGCATTTTCGGTAACCCTTTGAGGCAAAATGAACAAATGCCCTGATGACTTAATTTTAGTGATTGGTGGCATAGCCAACAGACCCCTTCCATTGTTAGCATGGTAATGTCCTGTTAAAAATATTCGACTAAGAAATGAACGAAGAGAGTGTAACCATGACAAAGTTATATTGGCAGACCGTTGGCGATGGAAAGCAAGATATTGTGTTACTACACGGATGGGGGCTGAATGCGCAAGTTTGGCAAACCATTATTCCGCGGGTCGCTTCGCATTTTCGTATTCACTTGGTTGATTTACCTGGTTACGGTCGTAGCCAAGGCTTTCCGCCAATGAGTATTCAATCTATGGCGGATATTTTATGGGCACAGGCTCCGAAAAATGCCATTTGGTTAGGGTGGTCATTGGGGGGGCTGGTGGCAAGTCGTATCGCTCTTGACCATCCCTATGAAGTGACAGGGCTAATAACAGTAGCATCATCCCCTTGTTTTAAAGCCGATGGTAGTGACTGGGCGGGGATCAGACCTGAGGTTTTATTAGGTTTTGAGCATCAGCTCGCCGCTGATTTCCACCGCACCGTTGAACGTTTTCTAGCACTGCAAACGCTTGGGACAGAAAGCGCAAGAAATGATGCAAAGTTGCTAAAATCAGTTGTTCTCGAGCAGCCTATTCCGACGGTAGAAACGCTAAATGCGGGGCTTGAGTCATTACGTACCGAAGATTTGCGTGAGGAATTGAAAAAACTGCCAGTGCCATTCTTACGCATTTATGGTTATCTTGACGGGCTTGTCCCACGTAAAGTGGTGCCCGTATTGGACGAGCTTTATCCACACTCTCCGTCTGTGATTATGCGCAATAGCGCTCATGCCCCGTTTATTTCACATCCTGATGAGTTTTGTGAGTATTTATGTGACTTTCAAAGCCGATTGGAAGAGTAAATAGAACCATCAGTCATTAAGGGGGGTTTTTAAAGCGTATATTCTGCTAACTATAGTTCCATAGCAGGCTTTTTATTACAGCACTTTATGTTATCCCCTTACTTCAAAAGGAATCGATGATGGTTAATGATTTATTGACACAAACTAAACCCCAATATTCCGGCAGAGGTCTGGTTTTTTAAGAATTCAACTATGCGATAAAAAGAATTGCAGGTTTATGACCTTCCTTCAAGGTGCCTCACTTTATCTTATACACAAAGTGCGCACAGTCGGTGCTTTCGGGGCAACCCTTGCAACTGCTACCTGTCAAACAAGCACTCACATCGACTTTTTCAATTTTGCCTAGACTCACTAGCTTTTCAGCCATGGCTTGGACCAACGGAATTGGGGTATTGAGGCGCTCACTCAGTAAAGTGATGTCAGCTTGCCCATATAAGGCGATTAAATCTCGAACTTGTAACAAGCTGACCATCACGTTATTCCTTAGTGGCAGGCATTGCCTGAACATCCAGAGCATTGCGCCGCAGTTTTACTTTTTATATTCAATGTGACCCGACTACGGACACGGCGTAAGAACATAAATAAAATAAGATTGAAAGCAACTACCGCAATGATAGTTATTAAGCTACTTTGTGGGTGCTCACTAAATGTCGCTATTTGGTAAAACAGCGCAGAAAGGCTATAGGCCACATTGAGCCCCCAAAGAATGGAAAAACTCATCCAGCTTTTATTGGTTTCGCGAGCGATAGCTCCCATCACAGATACGCAAGGCACATATAGCAAGACAAAAATTAGATAACTATAAGCCGCGATGCCAGAACCAAATTTCGCTGCCATGGTACCCATAGAGCCTGACTCCATCTCACCGTCCCCTTTACTGGCTTCGATAGGGTTCGATAGCGCACTTAATGTAAAGGTTTCTTTTAAGCTATCCCAAGTATCGGATACCGCATCCTCTAACTCTTCCCACAAATTGAAAGATTCAGCATCAAATGGTTCGGCGGTGATCGCTTCGGCGGTATACAGGGTATTTAATGTACCCACGACCACTTCTTTGGCCATTGCTCCCGTGATTAATCCGACGGTGGCTTGCCAGTTGTCCGCGTGAACGCCGATTGGCTGTAATGCAGGCGTGATAACTTTACTGACCGAAGCCAGTGCCGAATCATTAATATTATCAACGGGTTTACCTGAGAAGGAGAAGCTGTTTAATGCACCGATAAAGATACTGGCAACGACGATAACCTTACCAGCACGTACCACAAAGCCTTTCAAGCGTTGCCAAGTTTGGATCAGTAACGTTTTGACGTGAGGAACGTGGTAAACCGGTAATTCCATAACGAAAGGGGAGGCTTCACCGCGCATTAAAGTGTGTTTGAGTAGCAATCCTGTCAGGATAGCGACCACAATCCCTAAAATATACAGGGAAAAGACAACACTAGCGCCGTTTTTACCGAAAAAGGCCGCGGCAAATACTGCAAAAATTGCCAGCCTTGCGCCGCAAGACATAAATGGTGCCATTAGAACAGTAATCAGCCTTTCACGCGGTGCATCAAGAGTACGTGCGCCCATAATGGAAGGAACGTTACAGCCAAAGCCAACAATTAAGGGCACAAATGATTTGCCGGGTAAGCCCAGTGCTTGCATGAGCCTGTCCATTACAAATGCCGCACGAGCCATATAGCCGGAGTCTTCGAGTATTGAAAGAAATAGGTACATCATCCCGATTTGTGGTACGAGTGGTAAAACGGTATTAATACCACCACCAACACCTTGGGCAAGGAAGATGGTTAGCCAATCAGGGAAACTCAAATAATCTCCCAGCCACTGGAGACCATGAATAAATATGGCTTCTGATGCCCCCTCGAAGAAAGGTTGTAGTGCTCCTCCGATATTAATTGCTAATACAAACATCAGGTACATGACAAACAAGAAAATCGGGACACCAAGCCAGCGACTGAGAATAAATCTATCCAGTGATTGCGTTAATTTGTTGGGTTCAGCAGCACTATTATTAATAGCGGCATGGCAAATAGTCGCAATAGACTGATAGCGAGAGTCTGCAATGAGTAACTCGGGTTCTTCATTCAAACTCTCTTTAAGTTGTTGGCGTGTCGAAAGTAATTGCTCTTCTGTTATTTCTGCACGTTGGCGGCTGTAAATATCCCCTTCGAGGATTTGTAATGCTAACCAGCGGCGTTGTTGGTGGCTAAATTGCTGTGATGATATTTGATCTGACAGTGAGTCTACCGCTTGTAATAATTGAGGTGGATATTCGACAAGGGCTTTTTGGCTATTTTGTGGATGAGTATCAATGGTTTTCTTTAATTCATTAATACCAGTCGCACGTGTTGAAACCATTGGAATGACAGGGCAACCCAGTTGTTTCTCCAATTGAGCAATATCAATATCAATATGTTGGCTTTGTGCGATATCCAACATATTAAGAGCAACAATACAAGGAACACCGAGTTCAACTAACTGTAATGTAAGATAAAGGTTGCGTTCTAGGTTTGATGCATCCACCACATTGATTAGCATGTCAGCTTCGCCACTTAGGATAAAGTAACAGGCAATTTGTTCATCTAGTGAGGTTTGCTCGGAAATTGTGGTGAGGGAATAAGTCCCTGGAAGGTCAACAAGCTCAATCTTATGGTCGTCTGTGTGGAAGCGACCAACTTTGCGTTCAACCGTGACACCTGCCCAGTTACCGACGCGTTGTCTCGAGCCCGTTAGCTGGTTAAATAGGGTCGTTTTGCCTGCATTGGGGTTGCCAATTAAGCCGATAGTCAATCGTTTCATAGTGTTTGCCAATAATATAAAAAGAATACTTAAGCGGTAGGCGCTTCATCAAGGTTAAGCAGGGCGAGATCCTTTTTACGTAATACTAAGCTCACGCGATGCGTTTCTATCTGCACAGGGTCACCAAATGGCGCTAAGCGCACGACTTTAAATACAGAACCCGGTAGCAAACCAAGGGAAAGAAGTTTTTGTCGGTAAGCGGGGCTTATCTCTGGTGAAAAACCAATTATTTTATAGCTGCATTGAGGAAGTAGAGCCATAGTGTCTTCCTATTAATTCAATTTATAATGATATCAATACTTATTGCTAGAAATATGGGTATCAATAACTTGATAGCGTAACCCAACAAAAATTAATCTAATTAACAATGAGAATTATAATCATCTACTTTTGTTCTATTTAGCCTCTTTTTTCGTCAATTTGACTTGATGTGGATCAACGAAGCATTGAGTTAGCCCTGTTTTCTTAATCGGTGGGGCTGTTGAAACGCTGGGGTATAAGAGTATTTTGAAGTGTATTAACGAGTGTGAAGTGAATTAATTAAAAATAATAGGCATCGCAATTATTTTATAGCGATGCCTATTTAACGTAATTAACGTTTTTTGCCAAATGCGGCAGCCAGTGCATCGCTCATCGCACTGTTACCAGAAGATGATGAGTTTTGGCGTGCATTACCCCTTGGTTGTGCTGCTTTGCGTGGGTTTTTGTCTTGCGTTGGAGCTGCTCGACGAGGTGCGCTATTCGTATCACCAGCTTGCTCATCCAGACGCATCGTTAGCGCAATACGTTTACGCGCGATATCGACATCTAGCACTTTGACTTTTACGATATCACCCGCTTTTACCACTTTGTGAGGGTCTTCAACGTAACTATTTGATAGAGAAGAAATATGAACGAGCCCATCTTGGTGAACACCAATATCTACAAACGCGCCAAAGTTGGTTACATTGGTAACTGCGCCCTCTAAGACCATCCCAGAGACAAGGTCATTCATGGTCTCAACCCCTTCGGCAAAGGTGGCCGTTTTAAACTCAGGGCGAGGGTCACGACCCGGTTTTTCTAATTCTTTAATGATATCCGTGACGGTTGGGACACCAAATTGTTCTGTGGTGAAATCACGTGGGCTTAAGGCATTAAGCACTTGTGAGTTACCCATAATTTCTTTTAGTGGTTGACGGACAGACTCAAGGATTTTTTCAACAATTGGGTAAGACTCAGGGTGAACGGTCGAAGCATCCAATGGGTTCTTACCATTAGTGATACGTAGGAAACCTGCACATTGTTCAAATGCTTTTGGCCCAAGGCGCGTGACTTTCAGTAACTGCTTTCTATCATTAAATTGGCCATTTTCATCACGCCAATCCACCACATTTTGGGCGATCATCTTGCTTAAACCGGCAACGCGAGTCAGTAAGGCAACTGAAGCTGTGTTTAGGTCGACACCAACGGAGTTTACGCAATCTTCAACCACAGCATCGAGTTTACGTGCCAACTGAGTTTGGCTAACATCGTGTTGATATTGACCAACTCCGATAGATTTAGGGTCAATTTTTACCAGCTCAGCGAGAGGATCTTGTAGACGGCGTGCAATAGATACGGCACCACGCAAAGATACATCCAATGTTGGGAATTCAAGCGCAGCAAGCTCAGAGGCGGAATAGACCGAAGCCCCCGCTTCACTGACGATGACTTTTTGGGCTGTTACTTCAGGGTATTGTTTTTGGACTTCTGCAAAGAAGCGTTCAGTTTCTCGCGATGCAGTCCCATTACCGATTGCCACGAGTTCCACATGATGTTTTTGACACAGCGCGGCAACAATCGTTGCTGCTTTAGCCGCTTGGCCAGTGTGTGGATAAATAGTATCGGTTGCAATCAGTTTACCTGTTGCATCAACTACTGCGACTTTTACCCCTGTACGCAGGCCAGGATCGAGCCCCATAGTTGCACGCATGCCTGCGGGGGCGGCCATCAGCAAATCACTGAGATTACGGGCGAAAACGTTAATAGCCTCTTCTTCTGCTTTTTCGCGCAGAGAACTCATTACTTCCGTTTCCAAGTGCAGAAGCACTTTGACTCGCCATGTCCAGCTGATCACCGCTTTACGCCATTGGTCAGCTGGGGCGTTATTCAAATGTACATCTAAGTGGCGAGTGATGATCTCTTCACAGTAACTTTCTTTTGGTGGCTCATCAAATTGTGGGTCACAATTTAATGACAGCTGTAAAATACCTTCATTACGACCACGGAACATAGCAAGTGCACGGTGCGAGGGGACTTGAGCTACAGGCTCTTGGTGCTCAAAGTAGTCACTAAATTTAACGCCTTCTTCTTGCTTACCTTCTGCAACAACAGAAACAAGGTGGGCATTCTTCCAAATATAGTCACGAACTTTGGCCAATAAGGCGGCATCTTCGGCAAAACGCTCCATAAGAATATAACGTGCGCCATCTAAGGCTGCTTTTATATCCGCTACGCCTTTATCTGCATCGATGTAAGCTTGGGCTAGTTCTTCAGGGGACTGGCTTGGGTCTGTCCACAAGGTATCCGCTAATGGCTCAAGCCCTGCCTCAATGGCGATTTGCCCACGGGTACGACGTTTCGGTTTATACGGTAAATACAGGTCTTCAAGTTCAGTTTTATTGAGGGTAGTATCAATCGCAGAGGCAAGCTCTGGGGTTAATTTCCCTTGCTCTTCAATCGATTTCAGAATGGTTTGCTTACGGTCATTCAGTTCGCGTAAGTACCCTAAGCGGCTTTCTAGCTGGCGAAGCTGAGTATCGTCCAACCCTCCGGTAACCTCTTTACGGTAACGAGCGATAAACGGGACAGTATTACCTTCATCTAATAAGGTGATGGCAGAAAAAACCTGTTTCGGTTGGGCATGCAGTTCTGCTGCGATGATTTGGCTTAGAGTTTCATTCATGTCGTGTTTAAATACCTACTGAAAGAACAATTAAAAAAATTTACTGCACTGTTATACTTGGTGATAGCCATAATTTCCAGACTGAATTTAAGCCTATTGGTAGGAAAGTCTCAGATTATGTTCTATAAATTATTATAATCACTGTCTCTATTGACGAATATTTTAAGGTTATGACAAAAAGTCTTTTAATTACGCGTGAAGGTTGGGATGCGTTAGACAAAGAGCTAAAGTATCTGTGGAAAGAAGAACGGCCTAGAGTAACCCAATCTGTTTCTGAAGCAGCAGCCCAAGGGGATCGTTCAGAAAACGCAGAGTACATATACGGTAAAAAAAGGTTACGTGAAATTGATCGGCGTATCCGGTTTTTATCTAAAAGATTGGATCAACTAAGGATAATCGAACCTGACCCTCGGCAAGAAGGCCGTGTCTTTTTTGGTGCTTGGGTTAAACTTGAAGATGAAAATGAAAATATCAGAATATTCCGGATAGTCGGGGCTGATGAGTTTAACCCTACAAAACAATGGATTTCAATCGACTCTCCCGTGGCGCGAGCCCTGATTGGTAAACGAGTTGATGATGAGATAATAGTAAATACTCCAGGAGGGCAAGTAACCTATTTCATATTAGAAATAAGTTATCGTCCACTAAGCATCTGAAGTGTAAAATGATTCATTAAATCCTATGTTAGTGGTAAATTAGTAGGCATTAATATTTTTTTGCTTACTTTGATTAAAAAAATAATTTGAAAGATGCACATCTTGAGGGCTACAAAATGCAGGAAAGTTATAAGGTTCTTGTCGTCGATGATGATATGCGTTTACGTGCACTGCTAGAGCGTTACCTCACAGAGCAAGGCTTTCAGGTAAGAAGTGCCGCAAACGCTGAACAAATGGACAGAATCCTGACGAGGGAATCAATTCATCTGATAGTATTAGATTTAATGCTACCGGGTGAAGATGGGTTATCAATTTGTCGTCGTTTACGCAGTCAAAATAACCCAATCCCTATTATTATGGTTACCGCGAAAGGTGAAGAGGTTGACCGCATTGTTGGTTTAGAAATTGGTGCTGATGACTATATTCCAAAACCTTTCAATCCACGCGAATTACTGGCTCGTATCCGTGCGGTACTTCGTCGCCAAGCAAATGAACTACCGGGAGCGCCATCTCAAGATGATGCTGTCATTACATTTGGTAAATTTAAGTTAAATCTTGGAACTCGTGAAATGTTCCAAGGTGATGAAAATATGCCATTAACTAGTGGTGAATTTGCGGTATTAAAAGTGTTGGTTTCTTATCCAAGGGAACCATTATCTCGTGACAAGTTAATGAGCTTAGCGCGAGGCCGTGAATACAGTGCGATGGAACGTTCTATCGATGTTCAAATTTCACGTTTACGCCGTATGGTTGAAGAAGACCCTGCCCATCCACGCTATATTCAAACAGTTTGGGGCTTGGGTTATGTGTTTGTTCCAGATGGAAGTAAAGCATGAAGCGACTGAGGTTCTCACGACGTAGTACATTTTCTCGCTCGTTATTTTTGTTCGTTGCGTTGTTATTCGCAAGCCTAGTGACCAGCTATATGGTCGTGTTGAATTTTGTTGTGATGCCTAGCTTACAACAGTTTAACAAAGTACTGGCTTATGAAGTTAGGACGTTGATGACAGAGAAAATGGTTCTACAGGATGGGACCTCGGTGCGGGTATCCCCCGCGTTACGTAAAAAAATCTATAATGAATTAGGTATTACCTTTTACGCTCATTCAGCTGCAATGGAAGAAGGGTTGAATTGGGCGAAAGAGTATGATTTTTTAAGCGAACACATGTCGGATTATTTAGGTGGTAAGGCAAATGTTCACCTCGAATTAGGCCGTGAATATCCGATTTTGTGGCTGACATCTTACCTCGCACCTGATATCTGGGTGCGAGTCCCCTTGACTGAGATAGGTCAAAATCAATTTTCCCTCGTTTTCCGTTATACACTGACTATTTTCCTGACAATTTTTGCCGGAGTGTGGCTGTATATTCGTTATCAGAACAAGCCGTTGCTTGAGTTGGAATACCATGCTGGTGAGGTTGGAAAAGGGGTTATTTTACCGCCCATGCAAGAAAAAGGCGCGACTGAGGTAAGGGCGGCAATTCGTTCCTTTAACCATATGGCCGCTGGAATCAAAACGCTAGAAAACGACCGAACTGTTTTAATGGCAGGGGTTAGCCATGATTTAAGAACGCCATTAACTCGTATTCGTTTAGCAACAGAAATGATGAGCCCAGAAGATAGCTACCTTGCGGAGTCTATCAATAAAGATATTGAAGAGTGTGATGCGATCATCGGTCAATTTATGTCCTACCTGAAAACAGGGCAAGAAATGGATATGGAATTCTGCGACCTTAATTCAATCCTTATGGAAGCGGTCAATTCAGAAAGCAATGTGATCGGTGAAATCGAAACAGCGCTGGAGCCGGGCTCAATGATAGTAAATGGTAACCCGTTAGCTATCAAACGCGCTATCACGAATATGATTGTCAACGCATATCGTTATGGTAATGGCTGGATTAAAGTAAGTAGTGGTAAAACGGAAGATTCTGTTTGGTTCCAAGTGGAAGATGATGGTGTAGGTATCAAAGAAGAAGATATTCACCGGTTATTCCAACCCTTTGTACAAGGCGAAAAAGCACGTAGTAATAAAGGGACTGGTTTAGGCTTGGCGATTATTCGCCGGATTGTCGATGCCCATGAAGGGAGCATTGAAATCCATAAGAGTGAGCGCGGTGGGTTTGCGATTAGGGCTTTGCTTCCCCTTAAAGAGAAAGAAGACTAAATACTCTTCACACTTTGCGCCGCAGCGTTGTTGGCTGCGTTCGGCTACTCGGGTCACATACTTATGTATGCTCCCCGAGATATCCTCTCTGGCCGCCTAGCTGCAACACAAATTGTTTTGAGTATTATTTGTATCAAGTAGGAAAAAGAGGCTCTCTTTTTTAGGGGCTACCTACAACTGGAACTATTTAGCGCTATTCCTTTACTCTTCACACTTTGCGCCGCAGCGTTGTTGGCTGCGTTCGGCTACTCGGGTCACATACTTATGTATGCTCCCCGAGATATCCTCTCTGGCCGCCTAGCTGCAACACAAATTATTTTGAGTATTATTTTATAGTTGCAGGATAAAAATATTTTTCGCTTTTATGACAGTCTGTCATTTTTCTTTTTGATATTAGTTTTGAAGTTTTGTTTTTATAACTAATTGAATCTTAAGTTGTAAAATTGTATTTTTCTTCGATTTTGTTTTCTCGCCAGCGAAAAAATCAGCAATTGTCATAAAACTGTCATAAAAACGACATGTTGTCGTAACTAAATTGTCCTATTTTTCCTACCGTGACATACACCCAACAATTTTATACTTGATTGTTTCTATACATCCCCGGAGGGATTATGAAAATGACGCGTACCACCTTAGCAAGCGTAATGGCAGCAACTTTATCTTTGACCGCAATGTCTTCTTTTGCTGCTACCAGCCTGACCGGAGCTGGCGCGACTTTCCCCGCTCCTGTTTATGCAAAGTGGGCAGACTCTTATCAGAAAGAAACAGGTAATAAAGTAAACTATCAGGGGATTGGCTCTTCTGGTGGTGTCAAACAAATTAATGCAAAAACCGTTGATTTCGGTGCCTCTGATGCGCCATTAACTGACGAAAAACTGAAAAAAGATGGTTTATTCCAGTTCCCAACAGTCATTGGCGGTGTTGTCCTGGCTGTCAACGTAAAAGGCATTGAGTCAGGGCAACTGACTTTAGATGGCAACACTTTAGGGGATATCTATTTAGGTAAAATTACTAAGTGGAATGACCCTGCTATTGCTAAGTTAAACCCAAATGTTAGCCTACCAGACCAAACTATCGCAGTCGTCAGACGTTCTGATGGCTCAGGTACCACTTTCGTATTCACTAGCTACTTAGCGAAAGTTAGTGCAAGCTGGAAATCAGATATTGGTGCGGGTTCAACAGTTAACTGGCCAAAAAATAGCGTAGGTGGTAAAGGTAACGATGGCGTTGCAGCATTTGTTCAGCGTCTGCCAGGTTCTATTGGTTATGTGGAATATGCTTACGCAAAACAGAATAATCTTGCTTATACTAAACTGATATCTGCGGATGGCGAAGCAGTCTCGCCAACAGGTGAAAGTTTCAGCGCAGCAGCGAAAAAAGTTGATTGGTCTAAATCTTTTGCTCAAGACCTCACGAACCGTGATGGTGCCAATGCATGGCCAATCACATCGACAACTTTTATTTTAGTACACAAAGAGCAAGCTAATGCTGAAAAGGGCAAAGCAACGCTCGACTTCTTTAACTGGGCCTATGAGAAAGGTGGTAAGCAAGCGGAAGCATTAGACTACGCAATTTTACCTGAAGAAGTGGTGACAGCTGTTCGCGCAGCATGGAAAACAGAAGTAAAAGATAGCCAAGGTAAAGCACTTTTCTAAGTGAACCTCGGGTTGGCAGTGGCAGGCGGATGTTAGAGGATCTAACATCCGCTTTCTAAATGAAGTAAATTAAATCCTACGTAAGCAAGTAGGTGTGGAATGAGAACAAAGCGCATGGCCGAAAAAACAACGGCATTTAAAGCTCCTAGCAAATCAGGTGATGTGATTTTTGGTGCATTGGTAAAGATTGCCGCGCTAATCACTTTATTAATGCTTGGGGGTATTATTATCTCCCTTATTTTTGCATCTTGGCCAAGTATGCAAAAATTTGGTTTTTCGTTTTTATGGACCAAAGAGTGGGATGCTCCAGCGGAAGAGTTCGGTGCGCTTGTGCCTATTTATGGCACGATTGTGACATCGTTAATTGCTCTGATCATTGCGGTACCCGTGAGTTTTGGTATCGCCTTATTTTTAACTGAGCTTGCACCTAACTGGTTAAAACGGCCTCTAGGTATTGCAATTGAACTCCTTGCTGCTATCCCAAGTATTGTTTATGGGATGTGGGGGTTATTCGTCTTTGCGCCGTTGTTTGCGGAATATTTCCAAGAACCAGTGGGGAATGTGATGTCGAGTATTCCGATTGTTGGTGAGTTATTCTCAGGCCCAGCATTCGGTATCGGTATTTTAGCTGCGGGGATCATCCTCGCGATTATGATTATTCCTTACATTGCGTCTGTTATGCGCGATGTATTTGAACAAACTCCTGTGATGATGAAAGAGTCAGCTTATGGTATTGGCTGTACTACATGGGAAGTGATCTGGAACATCGTTCTGCCTTATACCCGTAATGGGGTAATTGGGGGGGTGATGTTAGGTCTAGGCCGCGCATTGGGTGAAACCATGGCGGTGACATTCGTGATTGGTAATACTTATCAACTAGATAGCGTGTCATTATTTATGCCAGGTAATAGTATCACCTCTGCATTGGCGAATGAGTTTGCAGAAGCAGAAAGCGGCTTGCATACCTCTGCCTTGATGGAGCTTGGGCTGATTTTATTTGTTATCACATTCATTGTGCTAGCAATCTCCAAGCTGATGGTTATGCGCCTTGCGAAGAATGAGGGCCGTTAATATGTCGTTATCTCAACCTATTGCCGTCAATCAAAAAGAACGTGCTCGCCGTCAAGCATGGCGCCGTCAAATCAATAGAATGGCTCTATTGGTTTCGATGTTAACCATGGCTTTTGGCTTGTTTTGGTTAGTTTGGATTTTATTTTCTACAGTGACGAAAGGGATTGATGGGATGTCCCTCAATCTGTTTACTGAAATGACCCCACCGCCTAATACAGAAGGTGGCGGCTTAGCAAATGCCATTGTTGGTAGTGGTTTACTGATCCTCTGGGCTACGGTTATCGGGACTCCTTTAGGGATCTTAGCGGGGATTTATTTAGCAGAGTATGGCCGTAAGTCATGGTTAGCTTCGGTAACTCGTTTTATTAATGACATCTTATTATCAGCGCCATCTATCGTTGTAGGTCTGTTTGTGTACACCATCGTGGTTGCACAGATGCAGCATTTTTCCGGTTGGGCTGGGGTTGTCGCACTTGCATTGTTGCAAATTCCAATTGTTATCCGGACAACTGAAAATATGTTGAAGTTAGTGCCTGATAGCTTGCGTGAAGCCGCTTATGCACTCGGCACACCAAAATGGAAAATGATTTTATCTATTACGCTAAAAGCATCTGTATCCGGGATTATCACGGGGATTTTGCTGGCTATTGCACGTATTGCGGGGGAAACCGCACCGTTACTGTTTACTTCACTGTCGAATCAGTTCTGGAGTACAGATATGAGCGAGCCAATTGCCAACTTACCAGTGACTATCTTCAAATTTGCAATGAGCCCATTCTCTGAATGGCAAGAGCTTGCATGGGCTGGGGTGTTATTAATTACCCTATGTGTCCTACTGATTAATATCATTGCGCGTGTTGTGTTTGCACAGAAAAAACACTAAGCCCGGATAACTAAAGATTTAGAGAGAAAAGTAAACCATGATTAATGCAAACGAAATTGCAAACAGTAAAATTAAAGTTCGTGACCTCAACTTCTACTATGGCAAGTTTCACGCGCTGAAAAATATCTCTTTAGACATTGAAAAGAATAAAGTGACGGCATTTATCGGCCCATCAGGCTGCGGTAAATCCACATTGTTACGTACCTTTAATAAAATGTATGAGCTGTATGGAGAACAACGTGCAGAAGGTGAAATTTTATTAGATGGTCAGAATATCCTGACGGACAAACAAGATATCGCGTTATTACGAGCAAAAGTAGGAATGGTCTTTCAAAAGCCCACTCCATTCCCAATGTCTATCTACGATAATATTGCATTTGGAGTCCGTTTATTTGAAAAATTATCGCGTGTAGAAATGGATGAGCGTGTGCAATGGGCACTGACAAAAGCTGCATTATGGAATGAAACTAAAGATAAACTCCACCAAAGTGGTTATAGCTTGTCTGGTGGTCAGCAGCAACGTTTATGTATTGCTCGTGGGATAGCTATTCGCCCAGAGGTATTGTTACTGGATGAGCCTTGCTCTGCACTTGACCCTATCTCAACGGGTCGTATTGAAGAATTAATTAGTGAATTAAAATCAGAGTACACTGTGGTGATTGTTACCCATAATATGCAACAGGCAGCACGTTGTTCTGATTATACGGCATTCATGTACTTAGGGGAGTTAGTTGAGTTTAATCACACTGACAAGATGTTTACGACCCCTGAAATGAAGCAAACTGAAGATTATATTACTGGCCGCTACGGTTGATATGGAGCCGACGATGGATACGCTGAATCACAACAAACATATATCGGGGCAGTTCAATGCTGAACTGGAACATATCCATACTGAGTTGATGACAATGGGAGGGCTGGTGGAAGAACAGCTCACCAAAGCCATTACGGCCATGCATAATCAGGATGAAGCCTTAGCACGTGAAGTTATTGAGAATGACCATAAAGTCAATATGATGGAAGTGGCGATTGACGAAGAGTGCGTAAAAATTATTGCCAAGCGCCAGCCAACAGCGAGTGATTTGCGTCTGATTATGGCAATTTCAAAAACCATTGCAGAATTGGAAAGGATTGGCGATGTTGCGGACAAAATCTGCCAAACTGCATTGGAGAAATTCTCTCATCAACATCAGCCTTTGTTAGTGAGTTTGGAATCATTAGGCCGTCATACGGTACAAATGCTACATGATGTACTTGATGCATTTGCACGAATGGATCTTGAAGAAGCCATCCGTATTTACCGTGAAGATGAAAAAGTTGACCAAGAGTATGAGGGTATCGTACGTCAATTAATGACCTATATGATGGAAGACCCGCGGACAATCCCGAGTGTATTAACGGCACTGTTCTGCGCACGCTCAATTGAGCGCATTGGCGACCGTTGTCAAAATATCTGTGAATTTATTTTCTACTATGTGAAGGGGCAAGATTTCCGTCACGTCGGTGGGGATAGTCTTGAGAAGATGTTAACGAATAAATAATTACTCGAATACTCGTCATATTTCGTGCTGTGGCGGTGTTGGCTTCGCTCGGTTACTCGGGTCACATACTGATGTATGCTCCCCGAGATATCCTCGCTTGCCGCCTAGCCACAACGCGAACTATTTAGAGTATTAATATATGAGGTTAATGCATTAAATACCTATCATACCTCAAGCTGTAGTTCTGATATTTGAGTTCGACTACTCGGGTCACATACTTGTGTATGCCCCTAGGGATAATTTCATTTGCCGCCTAGCTACAGCCCGAACTATTTAGAGTATTACTCTTGAATATCGGCGTCAGCTTACTTTAGAACAAATTGTTTAGCGTATAAAACGTTCTTCTACCGACTTTCTTCTTGCTCAATAAGAGTCTATTGATGGTTTAACCATGTTCGGGGTCCTTGTATAAAGTTTCCCCCTTTCTTTATTCACTTCATTTATTCCTCTTAGTTATAAATATATTATTTAATAGTATTTCAAGTGCTAAGAGATAGTTGATAGCTTGTGACGGTCGATTTACATAAATTTACCGCTAGAGGTGTTCAATGAAAGCTCGTATTCTCTCAACTGTTCTACTCACAGGTTTGGCGCTGACAGCGAATGTCGCTAGCGCAGATAAATTAGATGATATCAAGCAAGCCGGAGTGATCCGCATTTCAGTCTTTGATAGCAACCCGCCCTTTGGTTTTATTGACCCTCAAACTAAGAAATTGGCTGGCTATGATGTGGATATCGCACAAGAAATTGCTGATGGCCTAGGGGTAAAACTTGAGCTTCGTCCGACTAACCCTGCGAATCGTATTCCACTTTTAACTTCTGGCAAAGTTGATCTTATTGGGGCGAATTTTACCATTACCGATGAACGCGCAAAACAAGTTGATTTTTCCATCCCTGATTTTGCTACCGGGCAAAAATTTATTGCCCGTAAAGGCGTATTAAAAACCCCTGATGATATTAAACCTCTGCGTATTGGTGCAGATAAAGGCACCGTACAAGAAGTCACTTTACGTGAGCGTTTTCCAGACACTAAAGTGATTTCTTACGATGATACCCCACAGGCATTTGCTGCACTGCGTAATGGTAACGTACAAGCTATTACCCAAGACGATGCAAAATTGGTGGGTTTATTAGGTAATTTACCTGAGAAAGTTAAAGTTGATTTTGAAATTTCGCCATTCAGCCTAACAAAAGAATATCAAGCACTTGCAGCAAGCAAAGGCGAAACACGTTTGGTTGAAAACGTCAATGAAACACTGTTGAAATTAGAGAAAGACGGCAAAGCCGAGGTGATTTACAACCGTTGGTTTGGCCCAGAAACTAAAGCCGCTCAACCACGTGGTGACTTTAAGTTTGCACCATTAAGCGAACAACAGCCCCAATCTTAATGGCCTGAAATAAAAAAATAACTTGTTGGTTACCCTGCACATTGTGCGGGGTTCTTGGTTAATAGAACCAAGTAGAATGGTGATTGACTATGTTTGAGAAATTTTTCAGCGGTAATTTTTGGTCAGAACATCTGCTGGCACCACAGTACCTTGAATGGTTCGGCTATGGTTTTTTGATCACAGTTTGGATCTCTGTGTGTACCATTATTGCGGCTACTTTATTAGGTTTTCTAGTTGCATCAGCAAAGGATAGCCAGATTGCTCCTCTTCGTTGGGGAGTGAACATCTATATTTCTATTTTTAGAAACACGCCTTTGTTGGTGCAGCTATTTTTTTGGTATTTCGCTTCTGGTGAAATTTTACCATCTGCCACAATGGAATGGTTGAATACACCCCATGAAATCCAATTGTTGGGGATACCCGTGGGGTGGCCATCATTTGAATTTTTAGCGGGTTTTGTTGGTTTGACCTTGTATACCGTACCCTTTATTGCTGAGGAAATTCGAGCAGGTATCAGGGGCGTTCGTCAGGGGCAAAAATATGCTGCTTTCGCTTTGGGGCTAACTTCTTGGCAGGCGATGAAACTCGTGGTGTTGCCTCAAGCGGTTAAAATCGCTATGCCGCCTTTACTTGGCCAATATATGAATGTGGTAAAGAATTCATCGTTAACGATGGCGATTGGGGTGGCGGAGCTTTCTTATGTATCGCGGCAAGTGGATAGCCAGTCATTACAAACTTTCGCCGCATTTGGTGTTGCCACAGTGTTGTACATTGCCATTATTGCATTAATGGAAGGCTGGGGGCAGTGGCGCCAGCAACGTAATTTAGCTCAAGGGGCATAAAATGGATTTTTCGATTATTGAGCAAAACTGGCAATATTTATTATTAGGTACTTTCCCTGACGGCCCACTCGAAGGCGCTGCTTTAACCTTACTCATGAGCTTACTTGCAGGGGCGGCTTCTATAGTATTGGGGACATTGGGCGGTATTGCGTTAGCCATGCTGCGTGGTTTCTGGGTTAACCTATTTGCCGCTATTTTAGGCTTTTTCCGTGCAATTCCTGTGATTATGTTGATTTTTTGGACCTACTTTCTGTTGCCTATTTTGCTTGGCGCAGAAATCCCTGGGATTGCTACTGTGGTATGTGCATTAGCGTTGATTACTTCAGCATATCTAGCTCACGCGGTAAAGGCGGGGATTTTAGCGATTGGTAAAGGGCAGTGGCAAGCTGGCATGTCTTTGGGTTTTAGCCGTTGGCAGGTGCTTTGGCACATTGTTTTACCACAAGCGTTACGTATGATGGTACCTTCATTTATTAATCAATGGGTTGCATTAATTAAAGATACCTCTCTAGCTTATATTGTGGGGGTTGCTGAATTATCATTTTTAGCTACTCAAGTGAATAACCGTGAAATGGTATACCCGCTCGAGGTTTTCTTATTTGTGGCGTTTATTTATTTTGTGATGTGTTTTGCGGTGGAAATTATTGCGAATAGGGTAGCGAAAAGGCTAAGCGCACAAAATGAACCTCAAAAACGAGCCGCGAAGCGTAGCTTATTGTTTTGGCGTAGGCAAAAGCTATTGGCGCTGTCTTAAGTCAACATAGCGGTGTAATAACCGCTATTATCTCAACAACACTTATCTGATTATTTTTCTTATTTCGGCTTGCTGTATCAGTTAGTTAGGACATTTTTGCCTATTATGGTTTACGCAATCGTTTTCTTTTGTGATTTTTAATTGTAGTATAGGGCGAAAAAAACTTTTTTTGGGCGCTATATCTAATGAGTAATCAATCTTCTAGCTCGGCACAACCGCAGGGCTTGTTTCAGCGTGTTTTTAAATTACAGGAACACGGCACAACCGCACGAACAGAAGTTGTTGCAGGCTTCACGACCTTTCTGACGATGGTGTATATCGTCTTTGTTAACCCACAAATTCTTTCTGTTGCAGGGATGGACATTAAAGCGGTGTTTGTTACCACCTGCTTGATTGCTGCTATTGGTAGTATCTTGATGGGGCTATTAGCAAACTTACCAATCGCGGTAGCACCTGCAATGGGGCTGAATGCCTTTTTTGCTTTTGTTGTCGTCGGGGCCATGGGGTATTCGTGGCAAGTCGCTATGGGCGCGGTATTCTGGGGAGCGGTTGGTTTATTTATTCTGACATTGTTCCGTATTCGTTATTGGATTATTGCTAATATCCCGCTTAGTCTTCGTGTCGGGATCACCAGTGGTATCGGTTTATTTATTGCCATGATGGGGTTAAAAAACTCAGGCATTATTGTTGCAAATCCAGATACACTGGTCTCAATTGGTAACTTAACTCACCATAACGTTTGGCTGGGGGCGCTGGGTTTCTTTATCATCGCAATTCTGGCAGCGCGTAATATTCATGCAGCAGTTTTGGTGTCTATTGCCGTGACTACATTGATCGGTCTTGCGTTGGGTGATGTGAAATATTCGGGTGTGTTTTCCATGCCACCAAGTATCACTAGTGTGGTTGGGCAAGTCGATTTTGCTGGTTCTTTAGATTTAGCGCTATCAGGTGTTATTTTCGCCTTTATGTTAGTAAACCTGTTTGACTCATCGGGCACTATGATTGGCGTGACGGATAAGGCTGGGATTACCAATGAACGCGGGACATTTCCACGAATGAAACAAGCCCTGTATGTGGATAGTTTGAGTTCGGTAGCAGGTTCTGCAATGGGAACATCATCAGTGACTGCGTATATTGAGAGCTCTTCAGGGGTATCTGTTGGTGGGCGTACTGGTTTAACCGCAATTGTTGTGGGTGTTCTATTTCTATTGACCATGTTTATCTCACCTCTTGCAGGTATGGTTCCTGCTTATGCAACCGCAGGTGCCCTGATTTACGTGGGTGTGCTGATGACTTCAAGTTTAACGCGGGTGAAATGGGACGATTTAACCGAGTCTGTGCCTGCATTTATTACCGCAGTAATGATGCCGTTTAGTTTCTCTATTACCGAAGGTATCGCACTGGGCTTTATTGCCTACTGCGCAATGAAAATTGGTACGGGGCGCTGGCGTGATCTGGGGCTGTGCGTCATTTTAGTTGCGGCGATGTTCCTGTTAAAAATGATCCTAGTCGACGCCTAACATGTGCTTCATATTTTGAACTGTAGCGGTGTTGGCTGCGTTTGCTAACCCTAGTCACATACTTTTGTATGCTCCTAGGAATTAGCAATTCTTCCGCCTTGCTACAGCTCAAACTATTTAGCGCATTAATATTCGTCATACTTCAAGCTGTGGCGTTGTTGCCTACACTTGGTTACTCGGGCCATATACTTGTATATGCTCCCCGAGATAACCTCGCTTGGCGCCTAGTCACAACTTGCATTATTTAATGAGTTAATTATTTCTCTTTTTATTATTTGACCCCTCCATGCTCTAAATAATTTGTGTTGCATGAGCGTACATGCAACGCAAATTATTTAGGGTATAATTAATAAACTACTGCTGTGAAGGTCAGGTGAGATAAAAATCTACTGAAATTGCAAACTAGTACTTTCCCCCTTCATGGGAAACTGCTAGATTTCGCAGCAGAAACTGACTTTATCAAGGTATCAGGCCATGAATTCACCAAAAAAACCGGCAAGTAAGCCAAAGAAAAAATACCGTAAAACGAAAGAAGAATTGAACGCAGAAGGTCGTGAGCGTAAGCGCGAAAGTAAACATCGTGGTAATAAATCAGGTAGTCGCTACCAAGATAAGTCATCAAGCAGCCAAAATAATGGGCAAAATAACATTGTTGACCCACGCTTAGGCAGTAAAAAACCAGTGCCTTTAATTGTTGATGATAATTCAGCGACTAAACCTGTGGTTGAGAAAAAACAGCCAGTGGTTAAAGAAAAATTAACCCCTGAAGCTGAGTTAGCATTGTTAGAAAGTGATGACCGTTTAGATGGTTTGTTAGCACGTTTGGAAGATGGTGAGACCGTTACCGCAGAAGAACAGAAATATATCAATACTTGTTTAGACCGTATTGATGAGCTGATGAACATTTTAGGCATAGAATATGCTGAAGAAGAAGAGGAAGAAGACGAAGAAAAACTCGATGACATCATGCGTATCTTAAAAAGTAAATAACTTCGTTTAACCATCCCTCGTATATTCGGGGGATGTCGCTATTATTTTCCATAAATACACTTTTCTTTGATGTTGCATCAAGTCTCTTTTCTTTAACATCTTTATACTCGTCATATTTCAAGTTGCAGCGTTGTTGGCTATGCTCATTCGCTCTAGTCATATACTTATGTATACTTTTAGCGATTCATTCACTTGCCGCCTAGCCGCAACTTGAAATATTTAGAATCTATAACGTTATGTATGCTATAAAATTTTCACATCACCGAATAACAAATTAAATAAGGTGCAACCCGTTGTGATGGTTTAAGCTTTTGGTCAATTGAGGAATGTTATGTCAGAGCAAAATATTGTTTGGGACCTCGCTCTCATTCAAAAATATAATTATTCAGGGCCGCGTTATACATCGTACCCCACTGCCTTGGAATTTAACCAAGATTATGACGAAAGTGCGTTTGTTCAAGCAACTCAGCGTTATCCCGACCGTCCTTTATCGCTCTACGTTCATATTCCTTTTTGCCATAAGCTTTGTTATTTCTGTGGCTGTAATAAATTAGTTACTCGCCAAAAACATAAAGCAGATGAATACCTACAAGTCATTGAAAAAGAAATTATTCAGCGTGCAGCTTTATTAAAAGGACGTCTTGTTACTCAGATGCACTGGGGAGGCGGTACACCAACTTATCTTGATAAAGTGCAAGTTAGCCATCTAGTCGGTTTATTGAAAAAGCACTTTCATTTTGCAGATAACGTAGAGATGTCGATTGAAGTCGACCCGCGTGAAATTGAGTTGGATATGATAGACCATTTACGCGCTGAAGGGTTTAACCGCCTGAGTATGGGGGTACAAGACTTTAATAAAGAAGTGCAAGTATTGGTTAACCGAGAGCAAGATGAAGAGTTTATTTTTGCTCTAATTAAGCGAGCAAAAGAAACAGGGTTTACTTCAACCAGTATTGACCTTATCTATGGCTTGCCAAAGCAAACGCCAGAAAGTTTTGCTTTTACCCTGAAAAAAGTGGCAGAGCTGTCACCTGACCGCTTAAGTGTATTTAATTATGCACATTTACCTAATTTGTTTGCAGCGCAGCGTAAAATTAAAGATGAAGATCTACCAAGCGCAGAGCAAAAACTGGATATTCTTCAAGATACGATAGCTACACTCACTGGAAATGGTTATCAATTTATCGGTATGGATCACTTTGCACGCCCAGAAGATGAACTTGCGGTAGCCCAGCGTGAAGGCATACTGCACCGTAATTTCCAAGGATATACCACCCAAGGGGACTGTGATTTGTTAGGGCTCGGCGTCTCGGCGATTAGCATGTTAGGGGATAACTACGCTCAAAACCAAAAAGATTTAAAAACCTATTATGCACAAGTCGAAGAGCAGGGGCATGCGCTGTGGCGTGGGTTGGTATTAACGGATGATGACTGTTTACGTCGTGATGTTATCAAAACCTTAATTTGTAATTTCCAACTGAATTTCGCACAAATAGAAGCACTATATCCAATTGATTTTAAATCTTACTTTGCAGAAGACTTAAACTTATTGATACCAATGGCAGAAGATGACCTAGTCGAAATTAGCGAAACAGGGATTAAGGTGACTCCTCAAGGACGTTTACTTATTCGTAATATTTGCATGTGTTTTGATGTGTATTTGCGTAGGCAGATGAGGCAGCGGCAGTTTTCCCGCGTCATCTGAATGCTCGTCATATTTCGTGCTGTAGCGTTGTTGGCTACGTTCACTAACCCTAGTCACATACTTTATGTATGCTCCTAGGGCTTAGTTTCTCTTGCCGCCTAGCTACAGAACGAACTATTTAGAGCATTTACTCTTCGTCATATTTTATGCTGTAGTGTTGTTGGCTACGTTCACTAACCCTAGTCACATACTTTATGTATGCTCCTAGGGCTTAGTTTCTCTTGCCGCCTAGCTACAGAACGAACTATTTAGAGCATTTACTCTTCGTCATATTTTATGCTGTAGCGTTGTTGGCTACGTTCACTAACCTTAGTCACAACTTAGCGTATGCTTCCCGCGCTGTTTTCACTTTGACGCCTAGTGGTACTCGAACTATATAGAGCATCTACTCCTCGTCAGAAATCTAATTTATTCATTAATCTTTTCAATTAATTGATAAGCAGCGGTGATGCGGTCGGAAATTGGGTACCATTTATTGGATAAAATCACGATGCCGATTTGTTCTTCAGGGATAAAGGCGGCATAAGCTGCAAAACCATTTGTGGAGCCTGTCTTGTTGTAGAACGCTCGCGTTTCTGGCGGCATTGCCGGTTTAATTGCTTCGATTTTCTGTGGCTGTAATGCCATTTCATCACGGTTACCTTGATGTAATTGTGATAAAGAGACAGGCCACGGGTAACTTTCCCACATCATATCTTGTACAAATGAATCTGTTAGATAAAAGCCTGTGTGGGTATCTTCTACCGCTTCTTGCCATGATTTTGCGACTTTTACCGTCTGCATATTAATATCTAAGAAACGGATCAAATCTTTGGCAGTAGATTTCAAACCATAGGATTCGGCATCTAAAATCTGTGGTGCCACTCGCGCTGGGTGATCTTTCTTATTATAACCCTGAGCATAATTTTTCATTTGGTGCTTAGGGACATGAATATAGGTATGTTTGAGCCCCAGTGAAGGCAGCATTAATTTTTCCATCGCTTGTTCAAATGGCATTTTGAGTTGTTTAGCGGTGACGATGCCTAATAATCCAGTACCTAAATTTGAGTAAGAACGATATTCTCCAATGGTTTTTTCAGGGAGCCAATGTTGGTAATAGCTTATTAATTCAGCTGAATTCGTAATGGTCTCCGGCACAAATAATGGTAATCCAGAGGTGTGGGTGGCTAAGTTCATCACGGTGATATGGTCAAATGCTGAATCTGTTAACTCGGGTAGGTAATGACTCACTTTTTGTGAGAAATCTAATTTACCTTGTTCTTGTGCATAAGCTGCTAATGTTGCTGTAAATGTTTTCGAAAGAGAGCCAATTTCAAATAATGTGTTGTTATTGATAGGGGCTTTGCTTTGCTTAGACAATACACCGTAATGATAAAAATAGTGCTTTCCTTCAATGGAGATTGCCACCGACATTCCGGGTATCTGTTGTTGTTTCATTAGTGGTTTAATAATGTTATCAACGTTTTGTTGGGTTAGCGCGTTGGCTGAAATTGTGGTTAAGGCTAAGCTAAGAGCGGCAAAAATCCGCCCCTGACGAAAAACATTTCTCATAGGTAGTCCAATTAAATAAAAGTTTAAGTTGTTGCTAATATAAATAAGGAAGAACTTCATTGCATAACTGAAGTGCTTTAGTATAGATTTCTAGGCTGTTATACCGTTGTTATATAGCAGTATGCGTGTTTTACGTCTTCATTTAAAACGATATAAAGTTCGATGAGGTAAAAGAAAATCTTATGTCAGGGAATTATCGTCATCGACTACCTTTAAATGCTTTGCGTGCATTCGAAGCATCTGCCCGCCATTTAAGTTTCACGCGAGCAGGTATGGAATTGAATGTGACCCAAGCGGCGGTAAGCCAGCAGGTTCGGTTATTAGAAGAGCAACTAGGTTTAGAATTATTTATCCGCTTACCTAGAGGGTTGGCCTTAACAGATGAAGGCTTAGCGCTCCTACCTGTGTTGAGTCGTTCTTTCGACCAAATTGAGTCTTTATTGCAGCAGTTTGATGATGGGCACTACCATGAAGTGTTGAGTATATCAGTAGTGGGAACATTTGCGGTGGGTTGGTTATTACCTCAATTATCAAAATTTTCTAACTTATACCCGTATATTGATTTACGGATTATGACACATAATAACGTAGTCAATTTGGCGGCAGAAGGTGTTGATTTTGCCATACGCTTTGGGGAGGGGTTATGGCCTCTGGCTGAGAATATTCCATTATTTAGCGCATCGCATACTGTGTTATGCTCTGAGAAAATGGCTAACCGCTTAACGACTCCCCTAGATTTAAAAGCGCATCATTTATTGCGCTCATACCGTAAAGATGAATGGGAAAAATGGTTTCTTGCCGCAGGTTTAGAGCCGTGGCGAGTGAAAGGGCCTGTGTTTGACTCGTCTCGTCTAATGGTTGAAGCTGCGTTATTAACGGATAGTGTGGCATTGGTACCGAGTTGTATGTTTGAACATGAGTTGAGTGCTGGGAGTTTAGTGCAGCCATTTGATATTTCAGTGACATTAGGGGGCTATTGGCTTAGTCGTTTGAAGTCCAAACCATGTACACCTGCGATGATGATATTCCGTAATTGGTTATTGGATGAATCCCAACAAAGATAAATCGGTGCAATAATGTCATGCACCGACATTTAATAAATCAGCATATAATGATGCTCATATTTAAATATTAAAATACTAACGCCTCAGCAGAAAAATAATTTTTTTTACTAAGTGGGGTGTCTGTATTTTTATTTATTTCTGTCTCGTCAGTTAAAAAATAGGCAGGGTCAATATTAAATATCTGAGATAATTGATATATCGTATCAACATGGATATTGACTTCGCCATTTTCATAACGTGATTGATGTTGTTGGCTAATACCTAATAAGCTACTTAATTCTTTTCCGCTCATACCATTAGCTTCTCTTAATGCTCTAATTTTTAGACCAACAGATTTTGATATTTTTCGTTTCATAATGTTCTCTCTAATTTTAATAATACAAAATCAATCAAGAAATTTTAATATTATTAATATTTCTTATGTGGTTTAATTCTCTTTTTTAGCACTAAAAGAATGAAAAAAAGATTTAATATCAATCTTAAAGTATTCTGCATATTGAGATAACCTATCTATATTTATTCTATTCACTCCTCGTTCATATCTAGATTGCTGTTGTGGACTAACTCCAATGGCTTTTGATATTTTATTAATCGATATGCCATTCATTTTTCGATAGAAAATTATTTTTTTACCAATAATATGAGATGTTGGATAAGACATATGGGCTCCTATATTTAAATAAATTACATGAAAATATTATATGCCTATCTTAATCATTTTTGTGTAATGATGAATTTGCTATTCATCAATGATTCTATGATATTTTTTGATGTTAGCAATAAAATTAAAATTTTAGAAAGTTAATGTCTTTTTATGAATGATTTTTACTATTCATACCTAATGTTAACTGAGGCTGTTGAGTTTGCGGTTCCTGTAGTTATATTATTAGCAGTTTTAATATACCTAGCTTTCCAATTAAAAATATAATCTCCACCTGCAACATTGTTTTGCAAAGTGAACTTTGAATTAAGTTTTATCGGGTTACTATTCCTGTCTAATAACTGAACTGCCACGCCCGTTGCTTGGCCTTGACCGGACAGTTTAATTTTCCCTGTATTGGTATCAACATACCCAGCACTACTCGTGACGGTTACTTTTAGATTTGTGCCAGCAGCACAACTTAATGCTATGGGGATATTGACACTATTACTAGTAGAGCCAATAGCATTAAACTGGGTGTCATACCAAGTTCCTAAGTTAACATTGTAACTTGTGGCTTTTGTTGAGCATCTTAATACATTTATTTTGATTGCATTTGCTGGAATATTTAGTGATGTTAAATTCCAAGTGCTGTTATGTGGTGCTGGGTTACGTTGTGTCAGTCTTCCTACATGTCCTGCTTTTAAATTTCCACTCTGTGTGACTTGTCCTGTTTTTTTTATAGTAATGGTCCAATATGGGTTAATAATGCCCCAAGCGGCAGGGTTATCTGCTGTTGGTGGTCCATAGCGCGTATTTAAGAAACCAATTTCTGTGGCTTTAACCTTAATGCTGATACCTGGTATATTACTGGGTGCAATTTTATTACCATTTGGTACCCAACCATTGACATAGTCAGCATATAAATATGCATTACCGCATTTCCCATTTGATTTTTGGCCTAAATATGTATTGATTGGTGCACCTTTAAAATTGACCCGAATAGTGCCTAAATCTCGAACTCCTGTATCATCGTATTGCACTGAATATGTTCTTGCGGGGACATTAACCACAACATTTCTTAAATTAGGATTTTGAATACAAGCAGAATATGAATATGTAGAATACAATAGTGTTATCATTAATAATGCTTTTACATTAGATTTCTTCATAGATATTTCCTCTGGTTTTTATAGGGAATTCTTTTTTTATATATTCTTTCTCTATTTCAGTGAAGATGAAAAACTCTAATATACTAATGTTAAATGTCTCAGCATACTGATTTAGCCTATCTAAATTTATTCGGTTAATACCATGTTCATATCTTGATTGTTGTTGTTCACTCACACCAATTATGTTTGCAATCTGGTTTAATGTCATTCCATTCATTTTTCTATAATATGTTATTTTACTTCCAACTATTTTGGAAATAGGGTAGTAATTAGACATAATGTATCTCCTATTAAAATAAATATAGGCGTAATAAGAAATTATATTTAATTACTGATAAGTAAATGTAAATTCTAAGTGGCTTTTAAAAGACCCTGCAATCATTCCATTACCATAACCTGAAACTCTAGCTGATAACGGAATTTCTACACTTCTAGTTTGTGTGTTGACATTTGTTGTAATGGTATCGCCGTTTTTTATAGTCGCTTTATTTGCAGTTCTTGCTAAATTCAAAGCAACATTTTTTGCTGTCCCGTTGTTTATAAAATACTCTGGAGTCGTTGGGTCTGGAGTACCTGATATAGCCATTACAGCTTGGCTTGTTCCTACAGGGCAATTTTTGAGCTTAACTGAAAAATCAACCCATGACGATTTTTGTGTATCCTTAATATTCCAAATATTAATCTTTTTTAAATCAATAAGGTAATTAGATTTTTCAAGTTCACAAGGCGCAGCTATGACAGTACCGTGTACTTTAATATTCGCAGCTTGCCCAAAAACAATCAAAGAGCAGCTCATTAGTGATAGAAATAAAATAAAGTGTCTCATATTCTTTTCCCTGTTTATAAATAGGTAATTGTTGCTGTAATATTTGCAGAAATAGTTCCAGGGGTGACATTACCTAATGAGCTAAACGCACGTGTTCTTAATGGGATGTTAATATTTGTTTGTCCATTTGTAGTGACTTGCAATACTTTTTGGTTACCTAAAGCGGTTGTTCCATTACCATTTTGTAGTTGTACAGCTAGGTTCCTTGCCGTACCTTGGTTTTTGTATAAACTTGTTGCATCCGCAGTATCCGCGGTTCCTGTAAACGTCAGTTTTACTTGGTTAATATAGGTAGAACAGTTATTTAAGCTAATATTAAAGTTTTTCCATGGGGAACCTGAATTGGTATTTTTAAAAACATCTGCAGAAATACTTTTTAGGTCAATATCAATATTATTCCCACCAGTAATATTACAAGTAGCCGCTTTAATATTTCCGGTAAAATTCAATGTAACTGTGCTAGCAGCAAATAAATTCCCACTGATTATTAAGCTACTAAGTAAAATTAAATTATTAACTATTATTTTCATTTTTTTATTCCTACTCATAGCGAATATTTACAGTAGCAGAGGCATTCGCTGTACCTGGCGTGATGTTATCTGCCGTCTTGATATAACGAGCCTTCCAATTAAACATGTAGTCTCCAGCCGGAACATTATTTTGCAGGCTGTTCTTGGTATTTAGCTTGATTGGATTATTATTTTTATCCAATAATTGTATTGCGACACCAGTAGCACTATCAGCTCCTGTTAGCCCTAATTTTCCTGTCGCCGCATCTTCATATTTAGAACTTGTGACAGTCGCTTTAATATTGGTACCTGCCGCACAGGTTAATGTAATTGGAATATCAACCGGTGTACTGGTTGAGCCTATATTAGGAAATTGTGTATCATACCAATCTTGCATATCAATATTGTAGGTTGACTGATTATTCTTTAATGAACAGCTAAGCACATTGATACGAATAGCATTAGTTGGCATATTTAAGGTTGTTAAAGTCCACGTCACACTGGTTGGTGCACGGTAAGTTACGGTTAACCTTGCGACATTTCCGGCTCTTAATGTGCCACCTTGTGTTACCGAACCAAGTTTTTTTACTGTGATGCCCCAATGCGTTGTTAATATATTATAATTGGAGTTGTTTTTATCCCATGAAGCATTAAACGCTCCAATGCCTGCGGTTGTAACAGAAATGCCAATACCCGGAATATTAGATAGGGCAACTTTATTGGCATTTGGTGACCAGCTATTGATAAAACTCCCCGTTAAGTATGAAGTAGCACAAGAACTCGAATCACTAGCTACCCACTGAGATGTAGATGAAAAATCAGCACGGAGAGACCCTAAATCTCTAGGTGTAATATCATCATATTGAATGTTATATACTGCGGTCGGTACGTTAGCGAATTTATTATTTAAATTTGGGTTTAAGGTACAAGCTGCATTAGCATACCCTGAGTATAAATATATAAAACTCATAGCCAATATCGATTTATAAATAAAATTTTTCATTATTTATTCCTTATTATCGGCAAACTGCCGCTGTTTTATATAACCCCATATAATTCGATATACCTGCTAAGTTATAATTGACTTGGCATTGTTGTTTATCGTTATATTGAATAATAAAATTGCCGTTTTCAGCTAAGCCTGATAAATAAATTTCGCCATCATTCCCCACCATACTGTTTAACTGCGGGTTATCGTTAAAGATAGCTTGGGCGCCAAAAGGTACAGGTTTACCGTCAGTAAAAGTCAGCAGCATGATTGCGCGGTAGCCAACGTTTGCGGTAAAGCTCGCTTTGACTAAAGCCCCTCGGCTTGGTGAAACACTTCGACTGGATAAATCCATCTCAGTATTCTCAGGTAATGCAGAGGTATCGATATCGATCATATTTTTGCGATAAGCAGTGACATAAGGTACCAATGCGTAACCTTGGTTATTTGTAGTCACCCCAGCTTGGTTTAGGATCGGTACATCACCTGCATCAGGAATTTCAACAAGCGCCGCGGTTTCTCCCAACTGTTGGCCAAGTACAAGGCCGCCAGAATGTGCGACTAAGCTACCGTTAACCCCGTAATAGAGGTTATAGCTGTCTTTGCTGTAGCCACTACCGCCTGAGACTTCACCATATTGGCCTTTATAAGAAGCATTCATATTACCGTTAGTGCCTTGATCTCGAGTAGTAAAGCCTTGTTGAACGCTCCAATTTAACCGGTTATTTAACTGTGATGCTGAAAGACCAATGCTTCCGGTACTTGCACTATTACTGCTGCTACTACTGTTAAAGTTGTAATAGAAGGTATCGTCAAATACCGAAAAGGGTACGCTAACGGAAAGCGCTAATTGATGGTCATCTTCGCTTTTTGAACGACTTCCTGACCGATAAGAATAGCTATTGGTATTTTTGTTATAGGTATAATTCAAACTATAACTGACACCTTGCCAACTATTGTTATAACCCACCGTGGCAGATTGCGTTTTTCGGTCACTGTTCCAATAATCTTCATTAATATAACCAACAGAAATTGAACCAAAACTATCCCCTAAGTTTTGGCTGAGGGTAATTTCACCACGATTACGGCGTCGTTCAATTTCAGGGGCATAGTTTGTATCCCTATAACCATCAAACACTTCCGCTAAACTATAAAAGCCTTTGGTGGAATAACGATAACCTGCCAATGCGATATTAGTACCAATATCATTGATATTTTTGTTATAGCGGAAACGGTATGATTGGCCTTTTTCCTTAACATCATTACTTAACGTTGAATTTGCATGAGTAACGTCAATTGATAAGGCACCAAAGCGCCCAAGGTTTTGCCCTGCACCAATGGAATAAGACTGGTAATGTTCACTAACTTGGCTTCCTCCATATGCGGTGATGCCATAAGGCAAGCCATAGATTAAGGTGAACTGACCAAATTTTGTTTTATCAATGCTATTATCATAAGCGCGGTATTCACCGCCAGTTACGCTATAAGAAAAATACCCTTCACGTTGTAATACGGGTAATGAAGCGAAAGGAACAATTTGGTATTGCTCGCTACCATTAGACTCTTTTATTGTGACATGTAAATCGCCGCTCCCCCCTGTTGGGTAGAGGTCTGTAATTTCAAAAGGACCAGCAGCCACTTCAGTTTGGTAGATAATGTAGCCATTTTGGCGGATTGTTACTTGTGCATTGCTACGTGCTATCCCGCGAACTACAGGCGCATAACCACGCAAGCTTTCAGGGGACATATCGTCATCTGTTGCCAATTGTGCACCACGAAAGGGCACACTATCAAAAACCATCGAAGGCGAAACACTATCACCTAAAGTTAATTGGCTTTTGATACTATTAATGCCACGCGATGCATAAGTGTAAATGGTGTCCCATTTACCGGATTGGTCATTATTACTGGACCATGTTGTATAGTTACGCAAACGCCAGGCCCCAAGATTTATACCGGGTCTTAAATTCACATAATGAGATGTACCATCTGAATCATTATTTTTTCGGTCGTAATTTTTTGAACCATTATAGCTATAGTTTAATAATAACGCGTTGATTCCATTGTCAATGTTAGCTAAATCAACATATCCCCTTGGGTTTCTATCCAAGGCAATTTGAGGAATACTAAGATATAAACGTTGTGAACCAAATTCAAAATCACTTTTTGCATCAGGAATGGCAGCAAGGTTTATACAGTGGCTTCCTGAATGTTGCAATTCAGGGTAATCATTAACTTTAATGCCAAATTCTTTGAGATCATTAAGAGATAAACAAGGAGCTAACTTGTTATTACTGTCTTTATCAAACTTAAGGCTTTTAGCACCAATTAGGTTGGTATTAACATAGATATCAACATAGTAATCCCCAGCTAATTGTTCATCATTTTCAAATTGTGATAGGTCAACTGAATCTTTATTAGGTAGCTCTAAAAAATCAGGGTCAAAATAGACTGTATCATCTGGTTTTTCTTCAGCATATAATGCCGTCGTATAGCCTAAATATAATAATAGGCCAAGAAATATTTTATTTAATTTCATATCGTAACCTAACTCATTTTATAAGTTTATATTTTCTTTTCGAGTGTTTCTGGTGCAGACCCATAGTCATTAATAACTTCCCATTTAATTATTCCATTAGAATTAGGGTTATTAACGTCAAAAGATGCACTTGCAAATGGTGCGACATAAGAAACATCATTTGCTTTAGTTCCATTAAAGCTAATGCTTTGAAAGTTCATAAAATAGGGAGTTGGGTTTTTAACAATAATGTTATTTCCTGACTTAGACCATACTAATTTTTTTTGTTCTTCAATAAAATCAACATTCTTTAAGCTTTTTGGACGATAGATCAGCTTCATTTGTGTTTTAAATGCAATTTGCAATGAATTTTCTGTTCTTTCTGTCGCAGGGATCGTTTTTATATTCAGCCAGAATAATGACTCTCTATCATTAGATAGTTTATTCTCAGTTAGAAAGATTCTAAGTGCATTTGTGTTATCTGGATTCAACCTAAATAATGGTGGTGTTATAGCAAAATCAGATTGTTTTTTTTCATCGATATTATCAATCCAAGACTGAATTAAATAAGGGATCTTATCTGGGTTTTCTACACTAATGCTGACATCTTTGTTTCCCTCATTGTAAATAACACGAGTTCCACCAATAATGACACCTGCATATGCAGTGTTTAATAGTGTAAATACAGAAATGAAAATATAGATAATGAATTTCATAATACCACCATTGATTATAATTATATAAGGCTTAATTCCTTTTAAACCTTATTTGTTATTTAGTTATAATTGATTGTAAATGTTGCTGTGCCGTTAGCAGGACCAGGAGTTACAGTGTCAGATTTAGCAATATAACGTGCTCTGAAGTCTAAATTATTTTCAACACCATCTTTTAATGGGTATGTTTTAGAGGCAGTAAATAGTGGGACTACTTTATTAGCATCATCAGTAATTTGAATACCGACACCAGTTGCAACACCAGTTTCTTCTTTTAATTTAATAACTTCATCATCGCCGATATAAGAATCCGCATCAAACTTAACAGAAGCACTTGTTACAGTCGTTGGGCAATTAATTAATTTAATGGTAAATTTAGTGGCGGCAGCAGTACTACCTGCACTTGGTAATGCGGTTTTTGAAACTTTACCTAAATTAACTTTTAATGCATCAGAACCAGCAGCTAATTCACAGGCTTGGTCAATAATTTCACCAGTAAAATCAATAGTACCATCCGCTGCTAATGCATTATTAATAGCAAAGATTGAGGATGCAGCAATTAATGATGCAAGTAAATTCTTTTTCATCTGTTTTTCTCCGGAATATAATTTATTTATTTTTCATTGAGTGGTTGAAAATATCAATTACTCAACTGAAGAGTATTTTGAATCTATTTTTTAAAATAAACAAGTTTTGTTATATTTGGTGAAATATAATTAAATTTTAATATGATTAATATCATAATAAGCAATTAACACACTATGGGTTAATAATTAACTCCATGTGCTTACTTAAAGTAAATTTCATTTTTACTGGGTTTTTTACTAAAGTTAAATAACGATATAAAACTAAGATTACCTATAAAGTGGTGGATAAATTTAATTTATCTCTTATATGGTGATTGTTTGGGTTTATCAGGCGTTAGCATATAGAGTATACTTGAAGTGTTTGTCATTTATATTATCTAAAAATGAAAAATCATTATAAATATCAAATCACGATGGTCTAAATATGCTTGTTTTGGTGTTTTTATTATGGATATCATTTATTAACCATCGCATTTCAATGGTCTATATAAGTGATTGCTTATTGTTTTTATTATCAATGGCTGAGAGAGAAAATTAAATGTTAAGCTAATTATCATAAATAAGATGGAGATGTATTCTTTTATTTCGCCACCTTATTTTAATGATATGCTTTTGTTTTAATTAGGCTTACATAAACAAATAATGAATTACTCAAGCCCTAATTCTTTTAATTTTCGAGTTAAAGTATTCCTTCCCCAGCCTAATAAACGGGCGGCTTCTTGTTTATGGCCCTTGGTATATGTCAATGCGCAACTTAGCATAGTACGCTCTAATATAGGGATTGTTTGTGCTAATAAATCGTCTTTACCTGCTGATAACGCGTTATTAGCCCACTTTTCTAATAATTCAAACCATTGTGCTTCTGAGTTGGCTTGATGTGTAGGTAAAGTTACGTATTCATTGGCCTTCAGGTTATTTTCTTCAGTATTTTGTATCGGGCGCTCTTCCAGCAAATCTTCCGGTAGGTCTTGCGGTAAAATTTCTTGGCTAGCAGCCATTACTGTGAGCCAGCGGCAAACATTTTCTAATTGGCGGACATTACCCGACCAATAATAGCGCTGGAGGATTTTTTCGCTATCAGCATGTAGCACTTTACTCTCTACACCTAACTCCTTAGCGGTATTTTGTAAGAAGTAATGCGCAAGGCGTGGGATATCTTCGGTACGCTCGCGTAATGGTGGTAATTGTACTCGAATGACATTCAACCGGTGAAATAAGTCTTCACGAAAAAGCCCTTCTTTGACGCGTTTTTCGAGATCTTGGTGGGTTGCTGCAATAATACGCACATCCACTTTTACAGGAGTATAACCACCAATCCGGTAAAATTGCCCTTCAGCGAGAACGCGTAGTAATCGAGTCTGCACATCGAGGGGCATATCGCCAATTTCATCTAAAAATAATGACCCATGATTGGCTTGTTCAAACCGGCCTTGGCGCACTTGGGTTGCACCGGTAAATGCCCCTTTTTCATGACCAAATAGTTCGGATTCAATTAAATCTTTCGGGATCGCAGCCATATTCAGTGCAATAAATGGCTGATTAACACGAGGACTATGCTGATGTAAGGCGTGAGCAACTAACTCTTTCCCTGTTCCTGATTCACCATTAATTAGCACGCTGATGGATGAGCGAGATAAGCGACCAATGATTCGATAAACCTCCTGCATGGCAGGGGCTTCACCAATCATGGTTGAAGACACAATAGGAGCCTGCTGTTTAGTATCCCGATCAGTGTGATTTTGTTCACGGCTGTGATTGAGTGCCCGTTCGACCAGTGCCACTGTTTCATCAATATCAAATGGCTTTGGTAGATAATCAAAGGCCCCAGATTGGTAAGCATTGACCGCGGCATCAAGGTCTGAATGCGCCGTCATGATAATAATCGGCAGTAAGGGATGAGATTGCTTAATAGTATTTAGTAATTCAATACCATTTGTGCCTGGCATACGAATATCAGATAACAACACGTCAGGAAGTGAGGTCTCTAAGGCAGCGAGAACAGCATCAGCGCTATCAAAACAGGTGCATGAAAATTCAGCACTGCTAAGTGCCCGTTCTAATACCCAGCGAATAGAACTGTCATCATCAACAACCCAAATTTTTCCCTGTGCCATAGATATCTCCTATTTTTTGATTGGTAGATAAATAGAAAACTCGGTATGCCCCGGCCAACTGGTAAATTCGATTTTACCCGCGTGTTGGTCGACTAAGCTTCGAGCAATAGATAAACCGAGCCCTGTACCATCAGGTCGCCCACTAACCATTGGGTAAAATAAAGTGTCTTGAATTGCTAATGGGATACCTGGGCCATTATCTTCAATATCAATACGCGCTGTTAGTCGATAGCGTTCACCTTGTAACATCACCTGAAATGCGGTGCGTGTCCGTAGCGTAATATTTCCCCCAGTTACCGCGAGAGCTTGCAGCGCATTGCGTGCTACATTTAGTAGTACTTGCTCGATTTGATCAGGGTAATATTCGAGTTCAGGTAAGCTTGGGTCATAATCACGAACCAGTGTGACGTTATCCGGCTTTTCTAAGGATAGCAAACGCGTCACATTTTCCATTATATGATGAATGCTTTGCTGGGTTTTAGGACCCGGATATTGCGGACCAAGCAACCTATCGACAAGTGCCCTTAAGCGGTCAGCTTGCTCAATGATAACTTGAGTATATTCATTCAGTTGAGGGTCAGGCAGTGCCTTAGATAATAACTGCGCGGCACCTCGCAAACCGCCTAGTGGGTTTTTTATTTCATGGGCAAGTCCGCGAATGAGCTCGCGGGCTGCAAGTTGTTGGGCATTTTGCGCTAATTCTTGGCTTAGACGCCGTTGACTATCAAGTTGAGAAAGCTCAACTAAAATAAATTGTTCAGAAAATGGCTGAGCACTGAAAGACATCACATGGGAATGGTTATTAAACACCAGTGTGACTTCATTTTCTGTAAAGCTATGCCCTTCCTTTAAACTACTCAACATCAGTTCATCATTGAGTGAACAATAACTAAAGAGAAGAGGGAGAGGGGTACCATATAGCTTACGCTGGCTTTGAGTTAAAATCTGGAGTGCAGCATGATTGGCATAGTGGATAACCAGGTCGTAATCCAAAATCAGCACGCTATTAATTAGTGAATCGAGAAGTTGTTCTGGTGCTGGCAAATGTTCGGTTTTCATGTAATGTTGCTCCTGCACTATTTTGGTGCATTATACCTGATAGACCAAACAACCGATATTTGATTTTGTTCCGCTAATATTTTACAGAGAAAAGGCCCCATCAAAAGATGGGGCAAGTGCTTCACGGCAACAAAGACTAGCAGTGGAACGGCGTGTTACACACTGTAGTACATTTCAAATTCGAGAGGGTGTGGTGCCATACGGACACGCTGGATATCGCTGCGAACTAATTCGATATAAGCGTCAATGGCGTCATTCGTGAATACACCGCCACGGGTTAAGAATTCACGGTCTTTATCTAACTCAGCCAAGGCTTCGTCTAAAGAGCCTGAAACTGTTGGGATTTCTTTGGCTTCTTCAGGTGGTAAGTCGTATAAGTTTTTATCCATTGCATCGCCTGGATGGATTTTATTGATAATGCCATCAAGGCCTGCCATTAACTGTGCAGCAAACGCGAGGTATGGGTTAGCCGCAGGGTCTGGGAAGCGTACTTCAATACGACGTGCTTTAGTGCTGGCAACCACCGGAATACGGATAGATGCAGAACGGTTACGCGCTGAGTAAGCCAGCATGACTGGTGCTTCAAAGCCCGGAACTAAACGCTTGTATGAGTTGGTTGTTGGGTTGGTAAATGCGTTCAGCGCACGTGCGTGCTTGATAATCCCACCAATGTAATACAGCGCCATCTCAGATAAACCGCCGTATTTGTCACCAGCAAACAGGTTAACACCGTCTTTAGACAAAGACATATGGCAGTGCATACCTGAGCCGTTATCACCGACGAGTGGCTTTGGCATAAAGGTTGCGGTTTTACCGTATGCATGGGCAACATTATGAACAACATATTTATAAATCTGGGTTTCATCCGCTTTTTTGGTCATAGTATTAAAGCGGGTAGCAACTTCGTTTTGACCTGCTGTTGCCACTTCATGGTGATGCGCTTCAACCACTAAGCCCATTTCTTCCATTGTGGTACACATTGCAGAGCGCAGGTTTTGTGATGAATCAACGGGGGGAACTGGGAAATAACCGCCTTGTACTGCTGGGCGATGACCTTTATTGCCGCCTTCGTATTTTGTGCCAGTATTCCACGCTGCTTCGATATCATCGATATGGTAGTAGCTACCATGCATATTATTGCCAAAACGGATATCATCAAAAACGAAAAATTCAGGCTCTGGACCAAACAGAACGATATCAGCGATACCGCTAGAACGTAAAAAGTCCTCAGCGCGTTTTGAAATTGAACGCGGGTCCCTGTCATAACCTTGCATAGTGCCTGGTTCTAAAATATCGCAACGGATAATTAAGGTTATGTCAGCAAAGAATGGGTCGATAACCGCGGTTGATGGGTCTGGCATCAATACCATATCTGATTCATTAATCCCTTTCCATCCACCGATAGATGAACCATCAAACATCTGGCCTTCTTCAAAGAAGTCTTCGTCAACTTGGTGAGCAGGGATAGTGATGTGTTGCTCTTTACCTTTAGTATCGGTAAAGCGCAGATCAATAAATCTAACATTTTGCTCTTTTATTAACGATAAAACATGTTCAGCGGACATTCTCGGCTCTCCTGGTCGGGTCTAATCAACAATCGTCTAGATGATGCGCTTGTTGTTTTTTGTCTAGCGGTAGTGAGTCGTGTAAAACGAGGCACTGTTATTCGCTCTGTAAATATACAAGCGAAAATCATGCCAACTTTTTAAATTATAGTAAATTCTGATTGTTACAAAGAAATGATGGGAGAGAAAATGATAAAATGGAATAAAATGCACTAAATTGGTGCTTTTTGTTAGTTGTTTGCACTGTTTTGGTGCGTTTTTTTTAAATGTGAATCATTTATGTCATGCATTCATCATAAATATAATATTTTATGTTCTTCGCTTATGCCAGTATTAATAAGGATATATTTGAGCAACATTGAGTATTGAATCTAAATATATTTTTGTACTTTACATAATATTTATGTGGAAAAGTGACGACATAGTTAATAGGGGTATAAATATATGGCAAGATCTCAAGGTTGGGCTCCACCATTAGCATGGGGACCGTGGGTTAATCTTCATACGCACGTAGGGAATAGCGCTTATACTGTTTCATTTGATGCAGTATCAAGTCTGCAATCAACATTTGATGCTGAAATACAATATGTAACCAATTCAGGTGATAGAATCGTTCGTACTATGGGGCCTAGCTCATATAGAATTAATGGAAATAATGGGGCAGGACAAGACCGGATTAGGTTTAAGAGCCATTCAGTAGGGCTGACGATAGAAGTTAGGTACTAAATATAAAAGTGGCTTTATGCTAACTTTACTTATTCATCAAAGATTTAAATAAATTTAAATTAGATTGATTGTTTAGATTTTGGTAAAAACCATCATCTAATGAATGGATGTTTCCTAAATGAATGTTTTTTTGAATAAGAACGTTATTAAAATAAACATTCATTTTTTTATTTTTATTTTTGGTTAGAAAATCATATAGTTTAGGTCGGCAATTATTTGTATTGCTAAGTGTTATAAAAACAATATGTTCATTATTTTTTGATTCATCCTTATATGATTCGATACATTCTTTATCTAATTGAAAAAAAGAATTATTTGTAGAGTAAGATAAAATGTTATCGCTTTTAATTTTGCAACTAATGAGCAATAGCCCCGTTATAATTGCTATAGATGAAATAAAAAAGATTTTTTTTGAATTATTCATAAATGTTATTATCATTCCAAATACTCAATTGTTTATAGTATAAACTATAAACAGAATATTTCATGTTATTTATTCTGAGATGCGAGAAGAGTAGAACTCGTATATATAAAGAAAGCCCATATAACAAAGAATATGGGCCTCTTACATTATTCATCGTTACTATTGGTTAGTAACGTATTCACTTCTTCAATTTGTTTTACTGCATCATTGATGATGGATGCAATTTGGCGAGTTTGTTCTTCATTGAGCTGCTTTAAAACCATTTTATGGCGTAATAATGCTTTAAAACGACTGACCGCCATTTCAATGTCTTCCGCTAAATTACCACCTTGTTGCATATCGCGTGCTTTTGCCAGTTTACGGGCAATCACCACTTCTATGTCTTTATTCTGAGCTAAATGCGATGCTCCTTCAGGCGTGATAGTAAAGCTTTTACGGTTCCGCTCAACAATTTGTGATTCCAAGAAGCCTTGTTCTTCTAGTAGTGTAAGAGTTGGGTAGATTACACCAGGGCTAGGCACATAAAGGCCGTTAGAGGCTTCTTGAATATCTTTAATTATCTCATAGCCATAACTTGGTTTTTTGGCAACTAATGAAAGCACCATAATATGAAGGTCACCATGGTCAAATAGACGACGCAGACCTTTGCCTCTTCCTCGACCCCTTTGGCGCTCACCGCCATGTCCATGGCCATGACGCCCTTCACCGTGGCAGCATTTTTCACCATGTCCGTGACCATGACGGCCTTCACCGTGGCAGCATTTTTCACCATGTCCGTGACCATGACGGCCTTCACCGTGGCAGCGTTCTTCACTGTGTCTGTGACTATGACGGCCTTCACCATGGCAGCGTTCTTCACTGTGTTCCTGACTATGACGCCCTTCACCATGGCAACATTCTTTGTGTTCATGACGATGATTACCATGACAGCCGTTATGGTGGTGGTCATGCTGATTTTCGTCATGCTGTGCATAATATACATGACGACAAGATTTAATTAGCATATAGTTATTCCTTAGTTTGTAACTTTAGATATATCGAATCTATTTTGTCGTTTCACTATATTTAGATATATCTAATTAGTCAATTTAGATATATCTAAATGACACAAAAAGACATTAAAAAAGGTAGTTAAGAAAGAAAGTCTATTTTATATTCTTTTTTTTGGCTGCTAATATTGAGTTTTTAGCGTATTATTCTGCTACTTTGTGAATTATTAGTGCTGATACTCACTATTTTATTGGGTATTTTGGCGCTGTTATGCAACTGAATGTTTTTTCGTTAAAAACTTTTTATACAGTGATGGGTTTCACATTTATTCCACTTCTGCGGAAAAACGTGTAAAATAACAGCAAATTAACGTAGAAAGTATGTTTTGGTCGATAATAACGGCTAAAAAAGCATATTCCTTTCCTGTCAATTAAACGGTAAAAATCCTTGTCAATTCAAAATTTAAGAAACATCGCCATCATCGCTCACGTTGACCATGGCAAGACCACACTGGTTGGTAAATTACTGCAGCAGTCAGGTACGTTCGGTGAACGTGAAACTGTTGATGAGCGTGTTATGGACTCCAACGACTTGGAGAAAGAGCGTGGTATTACCATCCTTGCTAAAAATACCGCTATCCAATGGAATGGTTATCACATTAACATCGTAGACACCCCAGGCCACGCCGACTTTGGTGGTGAGGTTGAGCGCGTTATGTCTATGGTTGACTGCGTTCTGCTGGTTGTTGATGCGATGGATGGCCCAATGCCACAGACTCGCTTCGTAACGCAAAAAGCGTTCGACCACGGCTTACGTCCTATTGTTGTTATCAACAAAGTTGACCGCCCAGGTGCACGCCCTGATTGGGTTGTAGACCAAGTATTCGACTTATTCGTGAACTTAGGTGCAACGGATGAGCAACTCGATTTCCCTATCGTTTATGCATCTGCATTAAACGGTATTGCAGGTCTTGACCATACTGAAATGGCTGAAGACATGACGCCACTGTACGAAGCTATCGTAGAGCACGTTGCGCCGCCAGCAGTTGACATCGATGGGCCATTCCAGATGCAAGTATCGCAATTAGATTACAACAGCTACTTAGGCGTAATCGGTATTGGCCGTATTAAACGTGGTGTTGTGAAGCCAAACCAACAAGTCACTGTTATCGATAGTGAAGGCAAAACTCGCAACGGTAAAATCGGTAAAGTTCTGACACACTTAGGTTTAGAGCGAATTGACTCACAGCAAGCCGATGCGGGCGATATCGTTGCTCTAACTGGTTTAGGTGAACTGAATATTTCTGACACTATTTGCCAAGTGGGTAGCGTTGAAGCTCTGCCTGCATTAGCCGTTGATGAGCCAACAGTTAGCATGTTCTATTGTGTTAACACCTCACCATTCTGCGGTAAAGAAGGTAAATTTGTGACTTCACGTCAAATCCTTGACCGCCTGAATAAAGAACTGGTGCACAACGTGGCACTACGTGTTGAAGAAACTCAAGACCCAGATGCATTCCGTGTTTCTGGTCGTGGTGAACTTCACTTATCTGTTCTGATTGAAAATATGCGTCGTGAAGGTTTCGAATTAGCCGTTTCTCGTCCGAAAGTTATCATTCGTGAAATCGATGGCCGTAAACAAGAGCCATTCGAACAAGTTACTTTAGACGTTGAAGAGCAAAACCAAGGCGATGTGATGAAAGCGTTAGGTGAGCGTAAAGGTGACCTACGTGACATGATGCCAGATGGTAAAGGCCGTGTGCGTCTTGACTACATTATCCCAAGCCGTGGTTTGATTGGTTTCCGTACAGAATTCATGACGATGACCTCAGGTACTGGTTTACTGTACTCTACATTCAGCCATTACGACGATGTTCGCCCAGGCGAAATCGGTGGTCGTCAGAACGGTGTTCTGATCTCTAACGGTCAAGGTAAAGCAGTTGCTTATGCACTGTACAGCTTACAAGATCGTGGTAAGTTATTCTTAGGTCACGGTGCAGAAGTGTATGAAGGCCAAATCATTGGTATTCACTCTCGTTCTAACGACTTAACAGTTAACTGCTTAACGGGTAAAAAACTGACTAACATGCGTGCGTCAGGTACTGATGAAGCGACAACATTATCACCACCAATTAAAATGACTCTGGAACAAGCTCTTGAGTTTATTGATGATGATGAATTAGTTGAAGTGACTCCGCAGTCTATTCGTCTGCGTAAGCGTCACCTGACTGAAAACGATCGTCGTCGCGCGAGCCGTACAAAAGAAGACTAATTTTTAGTTAAATTAGTTAATAAGAAGGCGCCGAAAGGCGCCTTTTTTATGGGTTGAGTTGTGGGTAAACACCCGGCCCTATAGGCAGTCCTGCAAAGTACCAGCCAACAAGCAATAACATCCAAACTATAAAAAAGACAATAGGATACGGTAATATTAAGGTGTAATAAGTTCCGAGCTGTGCATTTTTATAGTAGCGTTGTAAAAAACCTAAAAAGAGAGGAAGAAAAGGTGACATAGGTGCAAGTGGTAGCACCGCTGAATCTGCGATACGAAACACAATCTGAGCAAATGCAGGGTGAAAACCTAGTAGCACAAACATAGGAACAAATATTGGGGCGAGGATCGACCAGATAGCTGAACCACTTGCGATAAACATACAAAGGAAAGCGGATAGGAACATCAAACCAATAAACGCAGGTACTCCGGTCATACCAAGGGCTTCCAGTAAGTCGGTTAACCCAATCGCCATAAATTTCCCCATGTTACTCCAGTTAAAAAAAGCAACGAATTGTGAAAGGGGGAAAACCATAACAATAAACCCTGCCATACTTTTCATTGGGTCAACTAATAAATCAGGAATATCATTAGGCTTTTTGATTTGCTTTGTTGATACACCATAGGTAATGGAGACCACGAAAAAGAAAATAATAATGACAGGAACAATCCCTTTAATGAAAGGGGATGGGATCACTGTATTGGTGACTGGATCGCGTAGTGGGGCACCTTCAGGCACAACAAGTAAAGCCACTAGACCGATAAAAACTAATGCAGACAGCCCACTCATCAATAATCCACGGTTTTGAATAGGTGTTAATTGTTCGATTCGGTCATGGGATGTGCCTTCCCATATAGGCAGGCGAGGTTCGATAAATTTATCAGTAAGTAGTGCCCCCGCAATCGTGAGTACAATCACTGACGTAGCCATAAAATACCAGTTATCAATAACACTAACATGAAGGCTTGGGTCAATGATCATGGCCGCTTCTGTACTTATCCCTGACAATAAAACATCCGTCGTGACAATCAATAAGTTAGCAGTAAAACCTGAAGCGACCCCTGCAATTGCAGCTAGTAAGCCAGCAACAGGATGACGGCCTACAGCAATAAAAATTAGCGCTCCTAAGGGTGGCATGACGACCAGCGCAGCATCAGAAGAGATATGGCTAAAAAAAGCAATAAATAGCACCATATAGCTGGCATAACGTTTATTAATGCCGGAAGCCATTTTATACATCAGAGCTTGGAGTAAACCGACTTTTTCGGCTAAACCGGCACCAATCACAAGTGCAAGAATGGCACCAAGAGGGGCAAAACTGCTAAAATTTTTAACAATATTGGGCAAAATCCATTGTAATCCCTCAACGCTTAATAAATTTTTAACGCTAACCATTTCGTCATTGGCTGGGTTTTTAACGGATAAACCAAACCAAGACAAAATTGCAGTAGCAATCATGAGTACCGCAATCAAATAAACAAATAAAATAAACGGGTTAGGTATTTTATTTCCCACGCGCTCTATCCAGCGAAAAATCGCACCGGGGCTTTTGTGATGAGTTGTTGTGTCACTCATAGAATTTCCTTGTGTCTGTATTCATTGTTATTGTTATGACTATTGAGCGGGATAAATCCCGCCAGTATAAGGAACTACTTTAATTTTGAAGGCGTTACATCTTTAGGGATAGGACATTGATAGGGTGCGGTTTGTCTTTGTTGATGAAACTCAGCTTTAGCTTGTGCTAATAATTCTGGTTTTAAGAACAACTCAAGTGCACTGGATGCCATAATTTTTCCTGCGAGCAGCATTCCTTTATGAGCAATGGATGTGCGCCCCTGAGCGACTAACTGCCATGTATGTAGTGCGGTACCGAATGCGAAGCATGGGCTAAAACACTGTGCAGTAGGGGTCACCCAACTGACATCTCCTACATCTGTTGAGCCATACATTAATTCTTTTGATTCAACGTAAGGTAGCACTTCGTCAGTGAGTACTTTATTACCTTGCCTTTCACACCAAAGCACCCCTTTTTCACCGCCACTACGAGCTGCATTCAATTTGGCATTGCGCAAATCATCTTTAGTCAGAGTGCTATAGATTTGTTCAGCGAATTGGCGTTCTTGTTCTGTATATTCAGGGATGCCAAATTCCGTAATATGATTAAACATCGCATGTTCTAGAGTGCGATTCGGTACATAGTTTGAACATGCTTTGTCAAAACGCACCTCTAACTGAGTGCCGGTCATTAAGGCCGCGCCTTCAGCAATCTTAATAACGCGTTGGTAAATATCTTGCGCTTCATCGAGCTGCGGAGCGCGCACAAGGTAAAGAACCTCTGCATCTGCTTGTACGACATTTGGAGAGGCACCGCCCGTATTGGTGACGGCATAATGAATGCGTGCCTCTTGAATAATGTGTTCGCGTAGAAACTGAACGCCGACATTCATGAGCGTTACTGCATCTAAAGCACTACGTCCAAGATGAGGTGAGTTTGCTGCATGTGATGCAATACCTTTAAAACGAAAAGCCGTTTGAATATTAGCAAGAGACTTGACGTTGAAAACGCCACTAAAAGATTCTGGATGCCAAGTAATTGCGGCATCAACATCATTGAATAGTCCTTCCCTCACCATGAAGGTTTTACCTGAACCGCCTTCTTCACCCGGACAGCCATAGAAACGTACCGTACCCGATAAGTTATTTTCTTTTAGCCATGCTTTGACTGCATAAGCGGCGGATAAGGCAGCGGTACCTAACAAATTGTGACCACAGCCGTGGCCATTTCCATTTTCAATAACTGGGCTAGGTTCACTGCATGCCGAATGTTGGCTCAGGCCTGCAAGGGCATCGAATTCCCCGAGTAGTGCAATAACGGGAGTGCCTGAACCGTAACTTGCGATAAAAGCGGTTTCGATATTACCAACGCCTCTTTCGACGTGAAAACCTTCCTTTTCTAACGCATCAGCGAGCAGAGTCGATGAGTAAGTTTCTTCAAAACGTGTTTCTGGATGATCCCAAATATCATCACTTAATGTAGTGAATTGATGTTGGTTTTTTTCAATATAATCATTAATAAATGATGTAAATGTATTATCCATTTTGAGCTCCGAATTCAGGTAAATGCAGGGCGATAGTGGACAGCGTTTTAACGGCGGTCGTCATCACTTGTTCATCGAAATCAAAGCGCTCATTGTGGTGACCCGCGCTGAGCTGGGTGCCAAAAATCATATAAGTTGCTTGTCCCCCGAGTTGTTTGACGCGCTCCATAAAGTAGGTTGCATCTTCAGAGCCCGCGGCTTGGGAGCGGTCTTTCACCACAGATGTGAATTCAGGGAGGTGGGCTTGAGCCAAATCGCAAATAAAATCAACCCATTGTGGACTTGGATGGCTACTTTGTGCAGCGCCCATTAATTTAATATCAACGGAAACATCTTGCATCTTGGCTGCACCCTCGACGATATTTAGGGCTTTTTGATAGATAAACTCATTAATTTCATTAGTTTCACCTCGAGTTTCTACTTTTAATAACGCAGAGTCTGGAATGACATTTCGACCGATCCCTGCTTGTAAAACCCCAACATTTATTCGAGAACTACCTTCACTATGGCGTGGAATGCCATATAAGCCTAAAGTCGCATGGGCTGCGGCCAGTAATGCATTTTTACCATCTTCAGGTTTTGCACCTGAATGAGCAGCAACACCTTGATAGGTAACATCAAATTTAGTTGTCGCTAAAAAGTTTTTGCTGCCACAAACGACCTCGCCTTGTGGGACTCCAGTTCCAAGGTGAATAGCAACAAAAAAATCGACATCATTGACAACACCTGCCTCCATCATGGATTTCGCGCCGCGAGTGCCTTCCTCCGCTGGTTGGAAAATAATTTTAATACGACCGGAGAGTTTGGATTCGTATTGTTTGAGAACATGCGCAAGCCCTAATCCAATAGCGGTATGGCCATCATGACCACAGGCATGCATCATGTGTGGGTTACAAGAGGCAAACCCTTCATTGTAAGGACGGTGTTGGCACGAAAGGTCTTCGTTTAGGTCAAGGGCATCCATATCGACTCGGAAAGCTAGAGTTGGACCGGGTCTTTCGGTATCTAATGTCGCGACAATTCCTGTAAACCCCCCAGAGAAATGCCCTAGCCATTGGGTAAGAGCCCCTTGCTCAATTGCTCTTTTTTCTTGTTTTTCTAATTCAGCAGGAGAAGGGAGCCCCATTCTAGCGTCAGCTTTAATCACTTCTTTGCCAAGTTGTAATTGGTAGCCAAGCTGATGCAGCTCTTCTGCTACTAGAGTCGCAGTACGAAATTCTAACCAACCAGACTCTGCATATTGGTGAAAATCTCGGCGCCATGTCTGTAACTGCTGTGCCATCTGATTGATAGTGGCATATAAGTCAGTATCCATTTTTTATCTCTTTTAGTTATCACAAAAAAAGTAAATTCTGTTATGTTTGATTACGAATTATTAACATTTAGCGAGATAAAATTTTGTTTATTAATTAAAAATAAATTTATTTAGATGCTGATGTATTTTTTACCTTTAAAAATTATTTTAAAAGGCTAAATGTTAATTATTTGTTTCTTTGTTTTTAGACTTTACACAATCAAATCAGAGCAAAAAAGATACAATTATCTTTCGCTATATAACTAAAAGTTATCGGGGTAAACACATGGCTCCAGCAATAAAATTGAATCAGCTTAGGGCATTTGTAGAGGTAAGCCGTCATGGCAGCATTCGAGCCGCTAGTCGTTTTTTACAACTCTCCCAACCGGCACTAACGAAATCGATTCGTGAATTAGAAAGTACGTTAGGGGCAAAGTTATTTATTCGCAGCAACCAAGGGATTTACTTAACAGAATGCGGTGAGGGTTTTTTAAAGCGTGCGAGCTTAATTCTTGAAGAGTTAAGGGTTGGGCAAGAGGAAATCTCCCAACGGATTGGTTTGATTGGCGGGACTGTCAATATTGGTGTGGCAGGAAGTATCGCTCGTTCTTTGATGCCTAAAGTCGTCACACAATTTCACCGCGATTTCCCCAATATTAAATTGCGTATCATGGAAGGGCAGCTACTAACCATGTTAACTCAGCTAAGGCAAGGAGAGCTGGATTTTACGATTAATACATATTACCCAGGCAGTTTAGACGCAGAATTTAATTTTGAGCGGCTGATGCAAAAAGAGTACAAGGTGATTATGCGTAAAGACCATCCTTTACGGCATGCGAAATCTTTGAGTGAGTTGGTTGATTGTGATTGGACGATGCCAACTCCCAAGGGGACGTATTATAAGCAACTTGCTGACGTTTTTTCGTTGATGGAGCGTCCCATGGTCTTTAGCGTAACTTGCGAAACGTTAATTGGCTGCTTAAGTTTAGTTGCTCAAAGCGATTTTCTAACCATTGTTTCTGTGGATACGATCGACGAGCCGTTATTCGAACAAAGGTATATCGCTTTAGATTTAAAAGAACAATTACCCTATGCCACCTTTGCTTTGGTTCAACGAAGAGATGCCACATTGACACCCGCAGGGGAACACCTAGCCCGATTATTTCGTATTTATTGCCGTAATAATGATGATGGGAATAAGGTAGGTAGATAATATTTTTGCATTTATCTATTAAAGGAATGGTTAAGTAAGGCGGTTTCCTGAGTCAGTGGTTCACCAATATTTTGACAAAATAACGTGAAATATCACCAATTAGGGCTGTTCAGTTGCATGAATAATGATTAAAGTAAATTTAGTGAATAACAATGAGGAAAATTTATGCTGTATATCTTCGATATGGGTAATGTGATTATTGATATCGACTTTAATCGTGTGTTTGATAAATGGGCTGAGCTTAGTGGTACACCAAGTGAAGAAATCAAATCGCGGTTTTCTTTTGGTAATATCTTTCAATTGCATGAATGTGGCAAAATTTCAGATATCGAGTTCGCAGAGCTTCTGTGTGAAGAAATGGGCATTACACTGAGCTTTGAAGATTTTGCTGAAGGCTGGCATGCTATTTTTATTTCGTTAAGAGCTGAAGTGATTGATATCATGGAGCGCTTGCGCGAACAAGGGCACCGTGTTGTCGTCTTATCAAATACGAATCGCCTACATTTAGACTATTGGCCAGAACACTATCCAGAAATTGCAGCTAGCTCTGATTTCCTTTACCTATCCCAAGATTTAGGCATGCGTAAGCCTGACCCGGAAATTTATGAATATGTTCTGCAATCTGAAGAATTTGATGCTGCAGATGCTATTTTCTTTGATGATGTTGAGGAAAATGTAAAAGCCGCGGAAGCACTTGGCATTCGCAGTATCCATGTTACCAGTAAAGACACCATTCCCGAATATTTCCGGACTTACGATTTTAGTGCCGAAGTTAAGTAACTTACTGGTTTTTATAATGGAGTAACTGTAAAACGTTGCTCCATCTTTTTGTTATAGAGTAAACATGATTGCATTAATTCAGAGAGTCACTCGCGCGAGTGTCGTTGTTGATGAAACCGCCGTAGGGCAAATTGATTCAGGTCTACTGGTTTTGCTTGGTGTCGAAAAAGACGATGATGAGCAAAAGGCAAAGCGTTTATGTGAAAAGGTGCTGGGCTACCGTATTTTTAGTGACGAACAAGGGAAAATGAACTTAAACGTCCAACAAGCTGGCGGTAGTTTACTGGTTGTTTCGCAATTTACTTTAGCCGCAGATACCAAAAAGGGTATGAGACCCAGCTTTTCTGGTGGGGCAGAGCCAGAGCGTGCAGACCGCTTGTATCAATACTTTGTTGAGCAAAGCCGGCAACAAGGCATTAATACGCAAACAGGCCAGTTTGCTGCAGATATGCAAGTCAATTTAACTAATGATGGACCGGTCACCTTCTGGCTACAGGTGTGAATCAACTTTTTAAGGGGGAAACGATGTACCATCTACGTACGCCGAAAGATGAACTTGAGTTTGCAACTTACTACCATTTTCGTTGGGAAATGTTGAGAAAACCTTTTAATCAACCCCTAGGTTCAGAGAAAGATGGCTATGATGCCACTGCACATCATCAAATGGTTGTTGATGATAAAAACCGTATTCTTGCGATCGGCCGCTTATATATTAATGCAGATAACGAAGGTGCGATCCGTTTTTTAGCCGTCAACCCAGTAATGCAAGGTAAAGGGCTGGGGAAGCTGATTATCATGGCACTTGAGTCTGTTGCACGCCAAGAAGGGGTGAAGCGGATTGTATCCAGTGTGCGTGAAGAAGCGGTTCCTTTTTTCGATAAAATGGGGTTTGCAAATCGCGGGATAGTCGCAGGGCAGTTAAAAACACCAGTTCGTCATTATTTGATGATTAAACCGATTGAAACCTTAGATCAAATTTTACACCGTCCAGATTGGTGCGGTGAATTGCAACAAGCTTGGTATAAATACATACCATTGAGCGAGAAAATGGGAGTACGGATAGAGCAGTACACTGGGACTCGCTTTATAACAACCATGCCCGAAGCGGGCAATCAAAATCCCCATGAAACTATTTTCGCAGGCAGCCAATTTTCGTTAGCAACATTAACGGGTTGGGGGTTAATTTGGTTATTGATGCAGGAACACCAGTTAGGCGGTGAGATTGTGTTAGTGGATGCGAATATCCGCTACGGTAAGCCTGTCAGTGGTAGGCCAACCGCCACTGCTGATTTAGCAAATATGAGTGGTGACCTTGACCGATTAGCTCGTGGCAGCCGAGCCCGAGTGAAACTTAAGGTCGAGGTAAGTAATACTGATAACCAAGTGGGCGCTGTTTTTAGTGGGACTTATATGGTATTACCCATTGAAACAACAAAATAAAGTATATTTTTGATTATTAAATAACAGAGGCAGGTAATTTATATAATTAGCGTTACCTGCCTTAGTTTTGTGTTTATTACGGTGTACCTAGTACAGGGACCTCTTCTTGAAGTATTGCTCCTTCCATTGGCGGTTGTTCTGCTTCGGTTTCAACTGAAGAAGTCACTACCCCGTTAACAACGGTTCTGAACATACGTTTACCTTGTAACGGAACGGCCATTAGCTCCCCGTTTAGGCTTTTTGAGAGAGACGGTGCGAGTAAATCGCCTTGTAGAGTCGCATCAAAATCACCAATAACCTGTGCTGGGAAACCAGACCAGCCCCACTGATTTAAATCAGTTAAATCAATATTAGAACCGGATGCACGTAACAGGAATGGCACTTTATTTGGCGTTTGCTTAACCAGCAAACCGATTTTGCTGATACCTTTATCAGTACTGACCGTTAAACTTGCAGCGGCTGAAGATTTGCCACTTTGACGAACTTCTAAGAATGGACGTCGAACTGGAACTTGGTTAATTGTGCCGCTATCTGCATTAAACGTCGCTTTACCGCTCCAAACTCCCCATTGTTTTTGTTTGACCAAATCAACGTTTTCAATGTTGGCACTTAACGCTGTAAACTCGAAAGGGAACTCGGGTTGGATATTCATTAACAGAGACTGAGATAAGCTAAATTTCTTGATGGATAACCCAGATAACCATGCAGGAGCTGGCTCTGCCAAGAAGGATAGCCATGTTTCAGGTAATGTGTACAAAATACCCGCTAGCTTGCCTTCATTGATGGTCAGTACTTGGTCATTACGTTGCCAAGTGCCGTTTAGGTTGAATACCCCTTTATTGTAGTAACCAGATAGCTTATCGATATTAAGGGCATCGCCATCAATATTTAATTCGCCAATCAGTGTGCTGAGTTGTTGGTTTTTCACAACCAGTTGCTCAACATTGAAACTGATTTTACTTTTAGGGCTAGACCAACTTCCCCGAACGAGGTCAAGGTGGTCGATTTCAGTACTCAGCCCTGAAAGAGCCCAATCTTTACCTTGAATATCAATATTGGCTAATTCAAGGTTTTTGATTTTTATGGTTCTATCACTTTTAATCGCAGTAAATAATGTATCGAAATCAATACTGTTTTCCCAGCCCACTTTATTCATGATGAGAGAACCGATTGTGATTGAACCATCAGCAAATAGTTTACCTTCCCCTGAGACATAGCCATTATTTAGGTAGGCACTTGCTTTGCTAATTTCAGTGGCTTGCGTTTGCCGTTTCCCTGTCACTGCGACATTTTTTAACGACAGTTTATTCATTTTTAATTGGTTGGCTGTAAAACGAAAATCACCATAGCCAAAAGGGGAATTAACTGTTGGTTGCCAAGGTGTTATTCCCCCAGTGAACCCATCAACCTGAATATCATCATCACCTTGTTTTAGCAGAATTTTACTGTTCTCGAATTGCAAGATATCCGCAGTGATAGGTAAGGGCATTTCCCCTTGTGTGATGGCAGCTGACAAGTCACCTTGTGTAATAACAAAACGCCGAATAGCATTTCCACTGAATAAATTACGCCAGTTGATATCGACGACAATTTGCCGTGCATCCAAGGCGAGGTTTTTGTCTTCTGAAGATAACTTAACATCTTGAAAGATAAATTCCCCAGGGTTGGAAAACTCATGCCCCATGACCCCGACATTAATATCATAACGGGTAAATTGACTTAAAAATTGGCTGGAATAGGAGGCTCCTAGACGCGTCTGTAAGCCAATATAGGCAAAAATAAATAGAAGTAATAGTAGCAAAAGTGCATAGGTAACAAATTTGATTAACCATTTCACGGCTTGCTACTCCTTCATCATGTGGGTGGATAACAAGATAGAGACTTGTTTAATATCGCGGCAGTTTAAGGATAGCATACAGAAGAACCGCCAGAATATTCAACTCTGACGGTTAAAATGAAAGCTTATTTTTCGAGGGGAAAGACTAAATTCAGAACAATTGCAGTTAAACCACCGGCAGCAATTCCAGAAGAAAATAAGGTTTTTAGCCAGTCGGGCGCAAATTGTAGGATCAGAGGTTGCTGTGAGACCCCCATTCCTACCGCAAGTGAAAGGGCGATTATCATGATTGCTCGACGATTTAATGGCTCTCTAGACACAATACGTACACCTGACGCGGCGATAGTGCCGAACATCACGATGGTCGCGCCACCCAGAACAGGTTCAGGGATTTGCTGTACAAAGCCTGCAACAGCAGGGAATAAACCTAGCAATACGAGCATTAAGGCGACGATATAACCGACGTAGCGGCTAGCGACCCCTGTTAACTGGATCACCCCGTTATTTTGCCCAAAGCAGGAGTTCGGAAAGGTATTAAATACAGCAGAAACCATTGAGTTTAAACCATTAGCGAGCACCCCACCTTTAATACGTTTCATATACAAAGGACCACGAACGGGTTGTTCTGATACATCCGAAGTCGCAGTGATATCACCAATCGTTTCTAAAGAGGTCACCATAAAAATAAGAATAAGTGGGACGAGTAGGTTCCAATCAAATGATAACCCATAATAAAACGGTTCTGGTACGGTAATTATCGCTTGGTTAGCTTCTGCTGGTTGCGCAGTTGGCAACATGTCCATCCACCAAGCAACAATATAGCCGACAGCCATGGCAATGACGAGTGAAGCAACACGTAAGTACGGGTTTTTCTGGCGATTTAATAAAATAATAACGGCGAGTACCACTCCCGCTAAAATTAAATAATCGGGGGAACCGAAGGTATTGTCGCTAATTGCACCGTAGCCACCACCGATGGATGTTAGGCCAACTTGAATTAACGATAACCCGATGATCATGACCACAACACCAGACACTAACGGTGTGATGACGCGGCGAGCTAAATGTAAGAAGCGGGAAAGAATCACTTCAGTTAGTGCGGCAACGAGTAAAGTACCAAATAGTGCTGCCATCATTGAGGGAATATCTGCCCCACCTTGCTTTAGTGCGACTCCGCCCATGATTAAAGGTGCAACAAAGTTAAAACTGGTGCCTTGAATAGAAAGTAAACCTGAACCAATTGGGCCCCATGCTCTAATTTGAATTAAAGAAGCAATCCCTGAAGCGAATAAGGACATACTAATAATACGTTGGGTGTCGTGAGCTGGTAGCCCAAGCGCTTGGCAAATTAACATTGCTGGCGTGATAACAGCTACAAACATAGCGAGAAGGTGTTGCCCCGCGGCAAACAGAGCCTGTGGTAGCGGTGGTTTGTCTTCTAATTTATAGATAAGCTCACTTTGTGTTTGTATGGTTGCTTCTGTAGTTTGTTTTTCAGACGTTGCAGTATTCATTGCCTTCATTTCCCCCACCAAAAAACGCATTGTAATGCGGCGAAATTAAAAAGCAATCGTTTGCGCAGAAAAAGTTTTATACGATAGTTAAATAACGCTGTCACATTTTTATATCTTTTAACTTGTATTTATAACAGTTTTTTTTTCTAATCCTATAACCTGCTTTTGGCGTTTTAAGGAAGATATTAACGTCTTATTGGTTTTTAATAATTTTAACAACAGACGAGGTACGTAAATGTATCATCTCGATGTCTACGGTACGCTAGTAGCTGCTACCTTAGTATTATTGCTTGGGCGTAAACTGGTAAAATCAGTTCCCTTTCTTGAAAAATACACTATCCCAGAGCCCGTTGCGGGCGGGTTGTTAGTCGCTTTTAGTCTTTTATTGCTGAAGCAATTATTTGACTGGAGCCTTTCTTTTGACTTATCACTGCAAGAACCAATGATGCTGGCATTTTTTGCCACAATCGGCCTAAATGCTAACTTAGCGAGTTTGAAGGCAGGTGGTAAGGCATTGTTTATTTTCATTTTTGTTGTTGTAGGGTTACTGCTTGTTCAAAACACGGTGGGTATTGCTCTTGCTGAGTTACTTGGCCTAGACCCATTAATGGGGCTGTTAGCGGGTTCTGTAACTTTATCCGGTGGCCATGGTACTGGTGCGGCATGGGGTAAAATTTTTACCGAGAGTTACGGTTTCCAGAGTGCAACAGAAGTTGCTATGGCTTGTGCAACGTTTGGTTTGGTTCTGGGTGGGTTAATCGGTGGGCCTGTTGCTCGCTTCTTAACTCGAAATATCCCAACGCCGGGAAATACTGACGATGATAAAGACGTTCCTAGCGCATTTGAAAAACCGCAATCAGGGCGAATGATCACTTCAATGGTTTTAATTGAAACTATTGCATTAATTGCTATCTGTTTGCTGGTGGGAAGCTATATTGCAGGTTTATTAGCGGACACAGTGTTCGCGTTACCGAAATTTGTGTGTGTGCTATTTGTCGGTGTGATTTTAAGTAATAGCTTATCATTGCTGGGTTTTTACCGTGTATTTGATCGCGCGGTTTCCGTCATGGGGAACGTCAGCCTTTCATTATTCTTAGCAATGGCATTAATGAGCTTAAAATTATGGGAATTAGCATCATTGGCAATTCCGATGATAGTTATTTTGGCTGTTCAAGCTTGTGTTATGGCAGGGTATGCGATTTTTGTCACCTTCCGAGTGATGGGCAAAAATTATGATGCTGCTATTTTAGCTGCGGGTCATTGTGGCTTCGGTCTTGGTGCAACACCGACTGCAATTGCAAATATGCAGGCGGTAACAGATAGGCTAGGCCCATCTCACCTAGCATTCTTAGTAGTGCCAATGGTTGGAGCATTCTTTATTGATATCGTTAATGCAATCGTGATTAAACTGTATCTATTGCTACCGATATTTCCAACGATTGCTGGATAACATAGATTAAATAATAATAAGTAAAGCAGGTATTGCCGTGAAATTTTTCACGGCAATTTTCGTTTTAAGATATGAATAAACAATAATGATAGGTTGCTATGTAATAATTAAGCGTGGCTATATTGTTCCCGCTCTGGTAACCAGCGATCAATAATTTGCTGCGCGTTTTCAGGGTAGTGTTGCTGAATATGACGAGCAATGCGTTGCACTTCTGGCAACATATATTGGTCGCGTAATAAATCAGCGACTTTAAAATCGGCATTACCCGTTTGCTTCGCCCCTAATAGCTCCCCAGGCCCGCGAATTTCAAGGTCTTTTTGGGCGATCACAAAACCATCATTGCTGTCTCGTAAGACTTGCAACCTTTGCTTTGCGGTGTGAGTTAACGGTGTTTTATAGAGTAATACACAGTGGGAGGCGATAGCCCCTCGCCCTACACGCCCTCTTAATTGATGCAGTTGTGCGAGGCCTAAACGTTCAGGGTTGTCGATTATCATTAAACTGGCATTAGGCACGTCTACACCGACCTCAATAACCGTGGTCGCAACAAGTAGCTGAATTTCATTATTTTTAAAAGCAGCCATGATGCTTTGTTTTTCTGCGGGTTTCATACGACCGTGTACCAAACCCACTTTCAATTCAGGCAATGCTAGGGCTAATTCTTCACTTGTTACCTGAGCGGCCTGAGCTTCTAATAATTCCGAATCTTCAATTAAAGTGCATACCCAATAGGCTTGGCGGCCTTCTTCGATACAAGCTTGGCGAACTCGTTCGATAATATCATTACGCCGTGTATCCGGTATTGCAACCGTAGTTACAGGTGTTCGACCCGGTGGAAGTTCATCAATAATTGATGTATCTAAGTCTGCATAGGCGGTCATTGCTAGCGTGCGTGGAATGGGCGTTGCGGTCATAATTAATTGATGGGGGTGGAAGCCTTGTTTTTCGCCTTTTTCACGCAGAGCGAGCCGCTGATGAACCCCAAAGCGGTGTTGTTCATCAATAATTACCAGCCCTAAAGCTTTAAAGCTGACTTGTTCTTGGAAAATAGCATGCGTCCCAACAACCATTGCCACTTCACCATTGGCTATCGCTTCTTGTTGCTGTTGGCGTGCTTTACCTTTTTGCTTCCCAGCGAGCCAGCCAACTTTGATACCTAAAGGTTCGAACCATTGCTTAAATGTATTAGCATGTTGCTCCGCTAAAATTTCGGTAGGTGCCATTAAGGCAACTTGTTTGCCATTCTCGATAGCACAGAGAGCCGCTAAGGCCGCGACAAGGGTTTTCCCTGACCCGACATCACCTTGAATTAAGCGCATCATAGGCGCGTTTTTAGCAAGGTCTGCTTCGATTTCACTGACAACTCGATTTTGAGCCTTGGTGGGTGAAAAAGGAAGTTGGGCTAAGAGTTGTGTTTTTAGCTTACCATTATTGATTAATGGCTCTGCATACAGACGCTCATTACCTGCACGGATCGCTAACATACTTAGGTGGTGAGCGAGTAGCTCTTCAAGCACTAAACGTTTTTGGGCTGGGTGATGACCTTTTTCCAGTTCACTCAACGCGACGTTTGGTGGAGGGGTGTGCAACAGGCGTATTGCATCTGGTAAGCTAATCATCCCCCGGCTAAGTTCTTCAGGAAGTAGTTCTTTAATTTTCCCATTACTAAGCAGAGCAAGAGCTTGATCGATGACTTTGCGTAATGTGGCTTGGCGTACCCCTTCTGTTGTGGGGTAAACCGGTGTTAAATTTTCTTGTAAAGTAACATTATCGGCATCTTGAGAAACTTTATATTCAGGGTGAATAATTTCTGGGCCTGTATTTCCTCGACGTACTTCACCATAAGCTGTAACCCGACGCCCTTCGGCTAAGTTGTTTTTCATCGCCGCAGAAAAATTGAAAAAACGTAAGGTGAGGTTGCCGGTTCCATCTGTTATCAGGCAAGTCATCATCCTTCGTCGTCCAAAGACAACTTTTGTTTGTAACACCTCGCCAGTAATAGTTGCTGTAGTTCCAGGTAAAAGATCTTTGATTTGGTAAAGGCGGGTATGGTCTTCGTAGCGAAGAGGAAAATGGAGGAGCAGGTCTTGAACGGTGTTCAAACCGATTTTACGCATCTTTTCTGACTGGCTTGCACCAATTCCATGCAATGAGGTCAGAGAAATGGTATCAAGTAGCCCATTATTCATATTATGTCCTTTTCCTTAACCAAATTGCCGTCTTTTCATTTTTTCAGTTAACTGCATTTGTACCCACCATTCGTCATCAGCTTCAATCTGCCCCTGATCATTAATAAATGGACGAGGAAGGCCTTTACGTTTAGCAACCTCTGCCAGTACAGGGTAGCCACCTTCAAATAGCCATTCTTGTTGTTCATGTGGCGATAGTAGGCTGTATTCGCGTTCATACATGCCCGCTTGCTGCCGTTGCCTTTGTGCTTCATATAGGATTAATGCACAAGCAACTGAAACGTTTAGAGATTGCACCATGCCTGCCATTGGAATGATGATATGGCTATCCGCTAATGTGAGAGCTTGTTGTGAAATTCCTTTTTTCTCTTGCCCCATCATAATACAAGTTGGACGGGTATAATCAATCTCGCGAAAATCAACCGCATGCTCAGATAAGTTGGTCGCTAGAACTTGCATATTTTGTGATTTTATTTGGGTAATCGCATCTTCAGTTGATTGATGCGAAATGATTTTTACCCAACTATTGCTTCCCGCGGCTGAGGAGACAGAGAGCCTCATCTGTTGGTCGGGCCAAATAGCATGAATTTGATGGACCCCTACGGCGTCAGCGCTACGTACAATAGCGGAAACATTGTGAGGTTTGTGAATTTCTTCAAGACAGAGAGTTAGGTCGGGTTGCCGCATCGCCATCATTTGGCAAATGCGGCGATAGCGGCGTTCATTCATAGTAGTTAATTACGGTTTCGGCTAACACGTAGGACATCTGGCATGATACGAATTTTACGCATGACATTCGCCAATTGAACACGGTTTTTAGTTGTTAGGCGGATAAAGGCACAATACACGCGACCATCTTTTTCTTCAGTATTCATACTTTGAATACTAGAGTTTGCATCATTGATTGCGGCAGTTAAGTTTGCAAGAGCACCTTGGTGGTTGATCATATCCACTTTAATTTCAGCGATGAAATCGGTATTAGTGTCGTTATCCCAGTCGACCGGCATAAATTTATCGGGTTCTTTTTGATAACCGCGTATATTGCGACAAGATTCATGGTGGATAACCAAACCTTTACCGGGACTGATATGTGCGACAATTGGGTCGCCGGGAATAGGGCGGCAACATTTGGCGAAAGTAATTAAAACGCCATCAGCCCCTTTGATTGATAATTTGTTGCGACTTTCTACGACAGGTTGTTCTTCCGGTGTCGTTTGAGCGTTATTTTGTAAATTACGGGCAACGACTACGCTCATTGCATTCCCCAACCCGATTTCTGCCAGTAGGTCATCAATTGAGTTTAGTTTCATGCGTGCCAGTTCAGCATCGATGTTCCCTTGGGGGATATCCGCTAATTTATTTCCGGCTCCTAAAGCGTGATTCAGTAAACGGCGACCTAAGTTGATAGAATCTTCACGTTTTAAATTCTTTAATAATTGGCGTATTTTGGCGCGAGCCTTCGAACTCACGACAAAATTAAGCCAAGCTGCATTTGGCCGCGCACCAGGAGCAGTAATGATTTCGACAGTTTGACCACTAGTGAGTGACTGTGATAGCGGATAAGGCTGGCGGTCAACACGGGCGCCTACGCAGGCATGGCCAATATCAGTATGCACGGCATACGCAAAGTCAACAGGCGTTGCTCCGGTCGGTAATTCAACAATTCGCCCTTCCGGTGTAAAAACGTAAATTTCATCAGGGAATAAGTCTGATTTAACGCTTTCAATAAACTCAAATGAACTGCCCGCACTTTGTTGTAATTCAAGCAAACTTTGCATCCAGCGCTGTGCTCTAACTTGCGCTGTAGTGCCTTGTTCACCTTGTTCTTTATAAGCCCAGTGTGCAGCAACCCCCATTTCAGCCATTTGGTCCATGTCTTCAGTACGAATTTGTACTTCAACAGGTACCCCGTGAGGCCCAATTAGAGAGGTATGTAGCGATTGATAGCCGTTAGCTTTAGGAATAGCAATATAGTCCTTTATACGCCCCGGACGTGGCTTATATAGACTATGCATTTGGCCTAACACGCGGTAGCAAGTATCCACATCTTTGACAATAACCCTGAAAGCATAGATATCCATGATGGAATGGAAACGCTGCTCTTTTTGGTGCATTTTACGATAGATGGAATAAAGGTGCTTTTCCCGCCCACTGACTCGGCAAGGTACACCAGCTTCGGTTAGGCGGCCGTCAATTTCAGAGAGGATTTTTTGGATCATCTCTTTACGGTTACCTCTAGCCGCTTTTACCACTTCTTTGATTACGCGGTAACGGTTAGGATATAACGCTTCAAAACCGAGTTCTTCGAGCTCTGTTTTTATATGATGTATGCCCAATCTATGAGCTAAAGGGCTATAGATTTCAAGGGTTTCACGAGCAATGCGACGGCGTTTATCAGGCCTTAAAGACCCTAAGGTGCGCATATTGTGAGTGCGGTCTGCCAGTTTGATCAAAATGACCCGGATGTCTTTTACCATCGCCATGATCATTTTGCGGAAGTTTTCTGCTTGAGCTTCTTTTTTGTCGCGAAAGTTAAGCTTGTCTAGTTTGGATACCCCTTCGACCAAACCGGCCACCGTGGTACCAAACAGCTCTTCTATATCTTGGAATGTCGCTGGAGTATCTTCAATCACATCATGAAGTAGCGCTGCCATAAGTGTTTCATGATCCAGCCGCATTTCAGCAAGAATACAAGCAACAGCAACTGGGTGAGTTATATAAGGCTCACCACTCGAGCGGGTCTGTCCTTCATGGGCATCCCGCGCGACAACATAGGCTTTTCTTAGTAATTCAACTTGTTCTTTAGGGAGATACTTTTGAATGACTAAATTAAGGCTTTCAAACAGATACAAGGCAGACCCACCTTAGTGATTAGCGACGACCTTCAGCGATTGCAGAAACTGCCTGCATTTCAGCCGCCTCTTGCTCTTGCTGCTCTTGGCGCTCACGCACATCTAAAATGTGACCGTTGATTAAGCCTTCTTCTACTTCACGTAACGCGATAACAGTATATTTATCGTTTTCTTCAGGAACTAAAGGGTCTTTTCCGCCCGTTTGTAACTGACGAGCTCTACGTGCTGCGACCAATACGAGGTCAAAACGGTTACCAATTTTCTCTACTGCGTCTTGAACAGTTACGCGTGCCATAAGTGTGCTACTCCAAAGAAATAAAAAAATGACCTGATATGATACTGAAACTATTCTCAGTCTGCTAGTAATTTGCTGATTAAAGCACCATGTCTTTGAACTTGGCGCTCTAATTTCAAACGTTCAGTTCGGATGATAGATTGTAAATCACTTAATGCCGTGTTGAAATCATCATTAACGATAAGGTAATCATACTCGTTGAAATGTTCAATTTCACCTACTGCTTGCGACATCCGTTTTTCAATCACTTCATCGCTGTCTTGCCCACGGCCTCGTAACCTGCGATATAACTCATCTTTTGATGGAGGGAGAATAAAAATACTACGCGCTTCAGGCATTTTTGCCCTAATTTGTTGCGCTCCCTGCCAATCAATATCTAAAAAAACATCGACACCGCTATTTAGGACATCTTCGATGATAGGTTTAGACGTTCCATAATAATTACCAAAAACACAAGCATGTTCTAAGAACTCACCTTTTTCGACCATACCTAAAAAATCAGCTTCAGATACAAAGAAATAGTGTTCGCCATGAACTTCCCCAGGACGTGCTGCTCGTGTTGTATGAGAAACAGAAACTTGAGTGTCATACAATGGTTGTGTTTTTAATAAAGCCTGAATGAGACTTGATTTACCCGCACCGCTAGGCGCAGAAACAATATATAACGTGCCTTGTATCATGATGATTTCTTGAATAGTCGAGGATTAAACATAAAAGATGGTGATAAACCCGACATAGTATACACATACTTGCGCTAACATGCAGCGATAACAATAAACCATGAATTTTAGATAAAAATATTTAATTTGCGATCAAGTTGTGAGCCGGTTCCAGAAATTAGTCTTTTACTTATGAAAATCACATTTTTTTTGCGAAGACTTTTGTAAATAACGGCATTTTGATATGAGTGCTACAAAAAATAGCTTCATGCTTAAGGGGGTAGAAAAGAGCTAAATGAAGGCACCGTCATCGGTGGATAACGACAAGGAATGTTTATGTTCTCTATTATCTGTAGGTATATATTGGTTTTAGTTTATAGGCTAAGCAAATTAATTGTTGGGTTAGTGGTTGGTGTAAATGTGGTGCAGGCGGCGAGTAATCATTCAGTTGACCAACTGTGCGAAGCAAAAAACCTCACCTTAATAGCTCAAGAGAGTAATAGGTTAGGGGGACAATTACAGAAGTGGGATCAGGCTTATCAGTTATCAGGTAGTAGCCCAATTAGTGATGAAGCCTATGACCAATTACTCAACCTATGGCGCTCTATGCAGCGGTGTCGCCAGCTTTCAGAAAAACTTCCCCCTGTCCCTCTTCCTGAAAAAGTGTTATTGGCTAAACACCCAATCCCCCATACAGGGTTAAAAAAACTTAATGAACGAGAAGTCTATAACTGGATAAATACACGCAAGGATATTTGGCTTCAACCAAAAATCGATGGTGTAGCAGTCAGCTTGGTTTATGAAAATGGGCAACTTATTTCAATGATAAGTAGAGGTAATAACCTTGAAGGCATAGAGTGGCGAGCAAAAGCGGATTTTATCCCTACAGTACCTAAAAAAATTAAACATCAGGGGACATTAATCCTCCAGGGTGAGCTTTTTTGGCAAATGCATGAACATATTCAAGCAGAATATGGGGGAGTGAATGCGAGAAATAAAGTCGCTGGGTGGTTAATGCGAAAAAATTTACCAACATCCAATGAAAATAATATTGGCATTTTCATTTGGGCGTGGCCATCGGGAAATACTGACCCCAAAACACAGCTGTCATTACTTTCTAAAATCGGCTTCCCACTTGCAGAGCAATATAGCCATAAGATTGAAAGTAAAGCTGACGTTAAGCAATTACGTGAATATTACTATCAAAGTAAATTACCTTTCGTAACCGACGGCATAGTATTAAAAAGTTTCCCTGCCCCAAGCGCACAAGCTTGGCAGGCTAAGCAAAATAGTTGGGCGATAGCGTGGAAATACCCGTTTCGTAGCACGTTGTCAGGTATCGTCGAATTACAGTTCAAAGTAGGTCGAACAGGGCGGGTCAGTGTTGTCGCAGTCATTAGCCCAGTGACGATTGATTCAAAAAAAATTTCTAGGGTAAGTCTAGGGTCGCTGTCTTCATGGAAAAAACGTGATTTGTTAGTCGGAGATAAAGTCCTTGTCTCCCTTTCAGGGTTGGGGACACCGAAAATTGAAGAAGTTGTTTGGCGGCGAGAAGAACGACTTTATCCTGATACCACCAATTTTATACAATTCCACTCATTAACTTGTTTTACTTATACGAGGTCTTGCCTGCAACAGTTTGTTGCGAGGCTCGTTTGGTTAGGTAAGCAATTAAATATGAAAGGGATCAGTGAAGCCACATGGCAGCAGTGGGTAACTCATAATAACCTCACTCAGCTAACAACATGGCTATCAGAGTCATGGCAAAATAGTTTACCTAAAAATAAAAGAAATCAGTTATTAATTGAGCAATTAAGATTGGCCAGTGTCCAACCACTTTCTGCATGGTTAAGGGGGCTAGCGATCCCTTTACCAAAAGAATATATAGGGCGAATTACTGATTTGAAAATGTTGGATAACCAATCTGTGATTAACAAAATGAAATTAACCGCCAATCAAAAGAAAAAACTTAGCAAATGGTTAGCAGAGCCTGAAGTCAAATTGATTCTACAAGTGTTGGCGGGTAGACAAGTAAACTCCCCTTAATTTAGTGTTGTTAATGGGGAGTAAGTAATCGCTTAAAAGTTGTTATTCAACATATGGCAGAGCCCCGTCGTTCAGTTCACTTTGGGGCGAGAAGTTTGGTTATAGAGGTATTTAATCTTGGCTTTCATAATTAAAAATGGGCAGCCCAAGGCGATAGCGAATTGCTATTAACCTAGCACTTAAGCCAACAACAAGGGTAATGATAACGACAATATCTTTGGGGAGTGGGGTATGCACCAAACCGATGTAAATCCAAGCAGCGGCAAAAGAGACACCCGCATAGACTTCTTTTTGGAACACTAAAGGTATGGTATTACACAACATGTCTCTTAAAACGCCACCAAAAACACCAGTAATCACTGCGGCGATTGCTGCAATGATTGGGCTGTAATTCATATCTAACGCAATTTGAGCGCCAAGTATAGAAAAAACAATAAGCCCGATAGCATCCAAAATTAAAAATAACCGTCTTAAGTGTTTCATCATCGGAGCTATCCAAATTGTTACAATAGCGGCTCCAGCAACAGTCAGAATATACTCTGGGTGTTCGACCCAACCAAGAGGGTAGTGACCAAGTAAAATATCACGGACGGAGCCACCGCCAATCGCAGTGGCAGATGCAATAATGATGACGCCAAAGACGTCCATTTTTCTCCGACCAGCAGCAAGCGCCCCAGTCATGGCTTCGGCGGTGATACCAATGATATAAAGTACACTTAATAACATGATGGTTTTATTCGATGCTAAGGTTATTACTAAAGGGTATTATTACTTTAATAACTTCTCGACTGAGATTTTCTAGTACTCAATAGGGTAGATTAGTTAAAGTAATCCGATAGTGATAGTTAATGATGCCAAAGGATAACAGATTGAATAGCAAATTACCTTATAAAGAAACACGTTTAACCTATGATAATAGATGTCATCAGCTGACTAATATTAATGTATGGACGCCTGATAGCGAATGGTTAGCTTATGATGTCCGTCCAAGCGGGAGCTCTTTTACTGGTTTATCGATAGAAAAAATTCATGTAAATACGTTACAACTGGTTGAGATTTATCGTGCGAGTCACGGGGCTCATGTCGGTGTTGTTACGGTCAGCCCAAATTCACCGGCCAAATATGCCTTTATACACGGCCCTGAATATCCAGATGAGCATTGGCAGTATGACTTTCATCATCGTCGAGGAGTATACGTTCATGATGAACAGCTAAATGTTGCCTATCCTATTGATGCCATGTGTATTACACCTCCTTATTTAGTGGGGGCGTTAAGGGGAGGCACTCATGTACATGTTTTTAGCCCTGATGGAAAATGGCTGAGTTTTACCTATAACGACCATGTAATGCATGAATTAGATGCAAAATTAGACCAACGGAATGTAGCTGTAGCCGTTCCAGCTGGGCCTGTTGAGGTCGCTGTGAAACAGCATTGTAGGGAATATAATGGGGATTATTTCTGTTGCGTAGTAACGCAAACCATATTAGAGCCTGCGCCAAATAGCGATCAAATTAGCCGAGCATATGAAGAGGGGTGGGTCGGGGTTAGAGGGTATCAAAAAAGCAATGGGGAGTGGCAAGAAAGGGCATTAGCATTTATTGGTGATACCCATTCTATAAATGGGGACATTGTGCCAGAGGTTTATCTTGTTGATCTCCCAGCAAAGCCTGAAAAATACACAATAGCAGGGGAGTTCCCCATTCAAGGCACGGAGTCACGGATGCCCTTTCCACCAAAAGGGGTGTCTCAAAGGCGTTTAACCTTTACACATCACAGAAAGTTCCCAGGGCTAGCAAAGCAGCCAAGGCATTGGCTTAGAGCCTCACCGAATGGTCAATCAATCGCCTGTTTGATGGCAGACGACCACGGTAATGCTCAGTTATATTTAGTAGATACACTTACAGGGGGGATATTACAAATTACTCATAGCTTATCTCCAATTCAATCAGCATTTAATTGGGATAGCACTGGTGAGTATATCGCTTTTATCTGGGATAACAGTGTAGTTCGTTGTCATGTTGCATCTGGGGCTATAGAAAGATTAACAGAGAGAACCCAGCAACCTCCAGTAGCAGATGCTGTTGTTTTTTCTCCTAACAATAAACTGATTGCTTTTATGCGTGACCTAGATGGTTTCAGGCAAATTTATATCGTAGAAACAGGGTTATCTTGTTAAATTTTAATAAGGTATTCACTATTATTATGAATAAAAATGTTCTAGTTAACTTTTTTATTCATAATTTGCTTTATTTTATTCTGTTGTTATTTCTCGTCAAAGTAGGAAGATAACATTTAATTTAGGCTATATAAATAAGCATCTATAGTTTAATTACTTTGACCCAATAAAAAGATAATTCTAATCAAAACTATTATAAAAAATAGGTTGTTAGTTGCCTTTAAGTTTACAAAAATCCCATAAAACTAGTGGGTATATAATTATTTAAATTAAGTCATTACCATTAAAAAACAGGTAACATTAAATAAATTCATTAATTTATTGTTTTTTTATCTAATTCTTCCAAGCGCTTTTTGGGGGAATCTTCTTTTGAGTCGTTATTCGACCTAGAATAGTCTAATGGAATTAAAAGAGTATCCATTATGAAAGAAAATGGAAGGTCAATAGCAAGTAGCGGCCTAACAACCCAACCTGTCTCATCATCTTTAATCATTTTAATACTATTTTTAGAACCCGGATAATAGCCTTCTGAAGGGCCGGCATGAGTCATAATACTTGAACAACCACTTAAAATAACCGGTATTATAAGGGTAAGTAATCGTGCTGAAATTAAACTCGACATATGCTAGTTAACCTAAATTGGTTTGTTAGTTCTAACTTGTAGTTATAATAACTAAAAACAAAAAATTCACAATGACAGAGCGATATTATTATCGAATTTAACAAGATATATTTTTTATGTTAATGCATTATTTTTAAGTATTAGCTGAGGTTGTTTATTCTTTGTGTATCTATATAGACTGTGAATAACGTTAAAGAATAAAGGTTTACTATTCTATATTTGTTATCAGATTGAAAACTCAAATAAATAGCCATTTTAATTCATCCTGAACTGTGCTCTATGGCACATATTACTGCTGTGCTATTTGGCATAATCGATTCAGTAGTATGTTTTCTCGCCTATTTAGGTTGAGGTAATGGGTTACTTATCGTCAAAAGGATGCGGTCTATGAGTGAATTAGCTCTTACTGTAAGTTTGTTGGCGTTGGCTGCCGCGCTTGGATTATGGATTGGTAATTGGAAAATCCGTAATGTTGGGTTAGGTATCGGAGGTGTCCTTTTTGGAGGCATCATCGTTGGGCACTTTGCTCAAAGTTATGGTTTACAACTCAATAAAGACATGCTGCATTTTATTCAGGAGTTTGGCTTAATACTTTTTGTATACACGATAGGTATTCAAGTTGGACCCGGTTTTTTCTCTTCGCTTCGAGTTTCGGGCTTGAAGCTTAATGGCTTTGCATTGATGGTCGTTGTATTAGGGGCTGTTGTAACCGCAATTATTTATAAAGTCGCTAATATTCCTTTGCCAATCATATTAGGTATTTTCTCAGGCGCAGTAACCAATACTCCATCTCTGGGGGCAGGGCAGCAAATTTTAACAGATTTAGGCTCAGACCCAAATCTTGTTGACCAAATGGGAATGGGGTATGCCATGGCATATCCTATGGGGATTTGCGGTATTTTATTGGTGATGTGGCTTGTACGAATTATCTTTCGAATTTCAGTGGATAAAGAAGCGTCTGCATTCAATAGCTCTAATTTTCAACAGCGCGATGCCCTACAAACAATGAACATTGCTATTCGTAACGCGAATCTTGATGGTTTGATGATGCAAGATGTTCCATTGCTTGGTAGTGAAGCCATTGTTTGTTCAAGGTTAAAGCGTGGCGATATGCTTGTTGTCCCTCAACCAACAACAGAGATTCACTTAGGTGATTTACTTCATGTTGTTGGTCAGAAAGAAGATTTAAACAAAGTTCGTTTAATTTTGGGTGAAGAAGTCGATGCCTCGTTATCGACATCAAATTCAACTTTACATTCTGTCAGAGTGGTAGTGACCAATGATGCTGTACTAAGTAAACGGCTTAAAGAGCTAAATTTAAAACAAAAATATGATGTTGTGGTTACACGCCTAAATCGTACAGGTATTGATTTGGTGGCAAATAATAATTCAGTTTTACAGTTTGGCGATATTCTAAATATTGTTGGACGGCCCGAATCTATTGAAGCGGTGACTGCTTTATTAGGTAATGCGAAACAAAAGCTTCAACAAGTACAAATGCTTCCAGTCTTTCTTGGTATTGGGCTTGGGGTTGTATTGGGGTCTATTCCCGTTTTTGTACCAGGTTTTCCTGCCGCACTTAAATTAGGTTTAGCTGGTGGGCCGCTGGTTGTCGCATTAATTTTAGGTCGGATAGGGACTATTGGCCGCTTATATTGGTTTATGCCACCGAGCGCTAACCTTGCTTTAAGGGAGCTCGGTATTGTGATGTTTTTAGCTGTGGTGGGGCTAAATTCTGGTGGTGGGTTTATTGATACCTTAATTAAAGGTGATGGGTTAACGTGGATTGGCTATGGTTTGTTGATTACGTTTGTGCCTTTATTTATTACGGGGGTCGTTGCCCGAATTTTTGGCAAAATGAATTATTTAAGCCTTTGTGGAGTATTAGCGGGTTCGATGACTGACCCTCCGGCACTGGCATTTGCGAATGGTATTCACCCGACGAGTGGTGCCCCTGCATTATCTTATGCGACAGTATATCCATTGGCGATGTTTTTAAGGATTATTTCTCCTCAATTACTTGCAATCTTATTTTGGGCGGTTTAGCGTTTTTTTATAAAATAAATATATATTTTTCAATTTGATAGGGTGAGTTAGAAGGGCTGTGATTGATAAGGTACATAAAAATAATAGTTAGTATCACGATATATAGAGATAAAAAGTACCGTTGTTCAAGCAATCACCAAGTCTAAAACCTGTTTTAATAGTTTTGAATGATATTCGTATTGAAAAATAAATTTGATTTCAATTACGGAGTTCTCGCTAATTTTAGCCCTTTCTATCATTGAAAGGGCTTTTTTTTACTTCAATTTAAGAAGTGACTTCTTGATAAGCTTTTTCTAATTCTTCAGCCAGTATTTTAATGCCTTGTTCAATTTTTGCGGGTTCAGGAACATAGTTCATACGCATACATTGGTGTGCATGTGGCCAATCTTGCTCGATACCAGGAAAAAAGTAGTGGCCGGGAACCATTAAGACCCCCCGTTTTTTCAAGCGTTGGTATAATTCTAAACAATTAATAGGTAAATCTTTAAACCATAGCCACAGGAAAATAGCCCCTTCAGGCTTATGTATTAAGCACTTATCTTCAGGGATATAACGGCGAATGATGTCAATTGCCTCTTCTACACGTTGTTTGTAAAAAGGCCCTATGACATTTTGGGACAGCGATATAAGGTCGTCTTTTTTCAGCATCTCTAAAGCTAGGGCAGGCCCAATCCCACCGGGAGCTAAGCTAATAATGCCATTCATGTTACTGACGGCTTCTATGATTTCTTCATTCGCGATGATAATACCGCAACGAGTCCCCGGTAAACCAAGTTTAGATAAGCTCATACATAGAATGACATTTTCATTCCAAAATGGTGTGGCTTCACTGAATATAATACCTGGAAAAGGAACACCATAAGCATTATCTATTAATAGTGGAATGTTATTTTGTTTAGCTAATTGATCTAAGTGTTCAACTTCTTCATCGGTAATTACATTACCAGTTGGGTTTGTTGGACGAGAAACACAAATAACACCAATATCATCAGTGACTTCTAGTGTATTGAAATCCACACGGTATTTAAATTGACCATTAGGTAGAAATTCAATTTGCGGTTTGTTGGCGACAAATAAATCATCGTCGAGCCCAGAATCCGCATAACCCACATATTCAGGCGCTAAAGGAAATAGAACTTTACGGGTGATACCATCTTCAAAGCGACCAGCTAGCAAGTTAAATAGGTAGAAAAACGCACTTTGGCTACCATTTGATAGAGCGATATTCTTCGCACTAATATTCCAACCTAGTTTTGCTTTTAGTGTTGCAGCAAGCGCTTTCAACATGGCATCTTTGCCTTGAGGACCATCATAGTTACATAAAGTGTCCGTCAATTGGCCATTAGCACACATTTCAGTTAACAGATCTTGGAAATACTTGTCCATTTCAGGGATATGAGCTGGGTTCCCTCCCCCTAACATTATGGAGCCGGGGGTTCTTATGCCTTCATTCAAGTCTTTCATTAATAATGAAATACCTGAATTTTGAGCAAATTTATTACCAAATTTAGAGAATATCATCGCATTTATTCACATATGTCTATATAAATTGTTAATAGGATTTAAAACATACTCTGCTGAACCTTAGAGTTCAACCGCTCATTTGCATATATTTGTAATTTAAATATCTGGTAATGAGTAAATTAATAGATGAAAGCTCTGCGATGTTAATGGTTTGATAGTTTCTTTTTCTTTTTATACGCTAAGTATCATCCATAAACACTAATTTATTTAAACTGGCAACAATGTATTAAATGGTCATTTATCATGCCAGTGGCTTGCATAAAGGCATAACAAGTAATTGAACCGACAAACTTAAACCCACGTTTTTTGAGCGCTTTAGAAAGCAGCATAGAAAGTTCTGTTTCGGCGGGGACTTGGGACGAGTTTTCCCAGCCATTGACAATAGGTTGGCCATTAACAAATTGCCAAAGAAAAGTGGAAAAGTCCTCTCCGCTTTCTTTCATTGCTAAATAGGCTTTTGCGTTGGCAATTATCGCTTTAATTTTTAACCTATTACGGATAATACGGGGCTCTTGCATAAGGCGTTCTATATCACTGTCGTTCATCAAGGCGATTTTTTTAGGATCAAATTGATAGAATAATTCCCGATAGCCTTGGCGTTTTTTCAAAATAGTGTACCAAGAAAGACCTGCTTGTTGCCCTTCAAGGCAGATCATTTCGAACAGGGCTTGGTTATCATGGGTTGGTTTGCCCCATTCATGATCATGATAAGCAATATATTCAGGGTCTTTATTAACCCAATGGCAACGTGTTGATGCTGTATTCATTTTTCATCCTTTTTACAATCATATTAATCTTTTTTAAAAATGAGATATTTATACTGTATAAATAACCAGCTTAAAAGGGGTGAAAGTATTTTTTTTTATTTTTAGAATAAATACAGACATATTCAATGCTGTATATCTTGCGGTCAAAGGGTATACTGACGTACTTTCATTAATTTAACGTATCGCGTGCGGATCTAACATGCAAAAGTTTGATACCAAAACCTTTCAAGGTCTTATCCTGACATTGCAGGATTACTGGGCGCGCCAAGGCTGTACCATTGTTCAACCACTGGACATGGAAGTCGGCGCAGGAACCTCCCACCCAATGACATGTTTGCGAGCATTAGGCCCTGAGCCTATTGCGGCGGCTTATGTTCAGCCATCTCGCCGGCCAACAGATGGCCGCTATGGTGAAAACCCAAACCGTTTGCAGCATTATTATCAATTTCAGGTGATTATTAAACCATCACCAGATAACATCCAAGAATTATACCTCGGTTCTTTAAAAGAGCTGGGTGTTGACCCAACTGTTCATGACATTCGCTTTGTTGAAGATAATTGGGAAAACCCAACTTTAGGGGCTTGGGGTTTAGGTTGGGAAGTATGGTTAAATGGTATGGAAGTGACCCAATTTACCTATTTCCAGCAAGTGGGTGGGCTTGAGTGTAAACCTGTGACTGGCGAAATCACTTATGGCTTGGAACGCTTGGCGATGTACATCCAAGGTGTTGATAGCGTATATGATCTTGTATGGTGTGATGGTCCGCTGGGCAAAACCACTTATGGTGACATTTACCATCAAAATGAAGTTGAACAATCAACTTACAACTTCGAATATGCAAATGTTGATTTTCTTTTCAAATGCTTTGAAGAATATGAAAAAGAAGCTCAACATCTGCTCGCTTTGGAAACTCCACTTCCACTGCCGGCTTATGAACGTATCTTGAAAGCTGCTCATACTTTTAACTTACTTGATGCGCGTAAAGCTATTTCTGTTACTGAACGCCAACGCTATATTTTACGTATCCGCACCCTGACGAAAGGGGTTGCTGAAGCTTATTATGCTTCACGCGAAGCGCTTGGATTCCCTATGTGTCATAAGAATTAAGAGGCTGTCATGACTCAACAGACTTTCCTTGTGGAAATCGGCACCGAAGAGTTACCGCCGAAGGCTCTTCGTTCATTAGCTGAATCATTTGCTGCAAATTTTACCAGCGAACTTGATAGCGCGAATATTGCGCATGGCGCGGTAACGTGGTTTGCTGCACCCCGTCGTTTGGCACTAAAAGTTGCTGATTTAGCATCTTCCCAACCTGACCGTGAGGTTGAAAAACGTGGTCCTGCTATTTCTCAGGCTTTTGGCCCTGATGGCCAACCAACTAAAGCCGCAGAAGGTTGGGCTCGAGGCTGTGGTATCACCGTTGACCAAGCTGAGCGTTTAACAACCGATAAAGGCGAGTGGTTACTTTATCGTGCCCAAGTTAAAGGGCAAGCCGTGAATGAACTACTGGTTGATATGGTTAGCCGCTCACTTGCTAAACTACCTATTCCTAAATTAATGCGTTGGGCAGATAAAGACACCCAATTTGTTCGCCCTGTTCACACTGTAACATTGCTGTTAGGTAGTGATGTCATTGAGGGTGAAATTTTAGGTATTAAGAGTGGGCGCACAATTCGTGGGCACCGTTTTATGGGTGAAGCAGAATTCACCATTGATAACGCCGAGCAATATCCTGCTATCCTACGTGAACGCGGTAAAGTGATGGCTGATTACGAAGAGCGTAAAGCCGTAATCAAAGCGGATGCAGAAAAGGCGGCTCAAGCTTTAGGTGGTAACGCTGATTTAACTGATAGTTTACTTGAAGAAGTTGCTTCATTGGTTGAGTGGCCAGTTGTTTTAACGGCGAAGTTTGAAGAGAAATTTTTAGACGTCCCATCTGAAGCATTGGTTTATACCATGAAAGGTGACCAGAAGTATTTCCCCGTCTATGATAATGCGGGTAAATTAATGCCTAATTTTATCTTTGTGGCGAATATTGAATCTTCTGATCCTCAACAAATTATTTCAGGTAACGAAAAAGTTGTACGCCCTCGTTTAGCTGATGCGGAGTTTTTCTTTAAAACTGACCGTAAGCAACGTTTAGAAGACAACTTACCGCGCTTAGAAACGGTGCTATTCCAAAAGCAATTAGGTACTTTGCGTGATAAAACAGACCGTTTAGAAGCACTATCGGGTTGGGTTGCCAATAAAATTGGTGCAGACGTTAATCATGCGACTCGTGCTGGCTTACTCGCTAAATGCGACTTAATGACCAATATGGTGTTTGAATTCACAGATACTCAAGGTGTAATGGGTATGCATTATGCTCGGCATGATGGTGAATCAGAAGACGTCGCATTGGCTCTGAAAGAGCAATACCAACCACGTTTTGCCGGTGATGCACTTCCCTCTACTGATGTTTCTGCTGCATTAGCCATTGCTGAGAAAATGGATACACTTGCCGGTATCTTTGGTATTGGGCAGCACCCTAAAGGTGATAAAGACCCATTTGCTCTTCGTCGCGCGGCTTTGGGTGTGTTACGCATTATCGTTGAGAAAGGCTACCAGCTTGATCTCGTTGAAATGACCGCCGAAGCAGCTCGTTTATACGGCGATAAATTAACGAATAAAGACGTCGTTAATGATGTGGTCGAATTTATGCTTGGCCGATTCCGTTCTTGGTATCAAGAATTAGGTTATAGCATTGATACCATCCAAGCTGTATTAGCTCGTCACCCAACTCAACCTGCTGACTTCGATGCACGAGTGAAAGCTGTGACTCACTTCCGTACGCTAGATGAAGCACAAGCGCTTGCAGCGGCAAATAAGCGTGTTTCTAATATTCTGAGTAAATCAGAAGAAAAATTAGCGGATACTGTCTTAGCTTCTGTACTGAAAACACCAGAAGAAGTGAAACTAGCAACTCATGTTGTAGTTCTACAAGAAAAGCTTGCTCCAATGTTTGCGCAAAGAAATTATCAAGAAGCATTAGCTGAGCTAGCTTCTTTACGCGATGTAGTGGATGAATTCTTTGAAAATGTGATGGTAATGGACCAAGACCAAGCGGTTCGTGTTAACCGTTTGACGCTATTAAGCCAATTACGTGAGCTGTTTTTAAAGGTAGCAGATATTTCTTTACTGCAATAACTTAAAATTAGGCCATAAACTGGTTTTATGATGCTATTTTTATAAAAGTTAATCTGTTTGATAAATAAGCACTAAATTAATTTAGTGCTTATTTTTTTAGTAAAATAAGGTGAGTTGCCTATAAACCTTACCATTTTGGTGGTTTTATCAGCACTCGAGCCAAATTAATAAAAAATGGGTTGACGACCCCCATTCTTGGCAGTATTATTCACACCGTTTTCGGCGAGTAGCGCAGCTTGGTAGCGCAACTGGTTTGGGACCAGTGGGTCGGAGGTTCGAATCCTCTCTCGCCGACCAAATTTTAAAACCCACCTCAATGAGGTGGGTTTTTCCGTTTATGGCACTTCTCATTTCCTCTCCATTTTTAAGAATAACTTTACTTGCATCCAACACCTAGATTCTGCTGATATAGATAAAAGCATACGGTTTGAGAATATCTCATGGGTTACGTATTTTTTGCTGGCAACTCCCTCTATTAGGGTGGTTTTAGCTAATAAAACAGTTTTTCATGACAAGGATCTGTTAATGAAAGCAAAATACGTTGTACCAAAACACATTCGTTTTTTATTGTTAGGGTTATATATTCTTGTTACTTCTCACGCTTATAGTTCCGCTATAACTCAACCTATTAATACCGCGCAATGCATTCTTATTAATCAAGTTCATTTGGTAAATTCCCAGCGGTTAACTAAAGTAGAGCCAAGACGTATTAATGCATGGAGGCAGCAAATTGAAGGGCAATGCGTTGATGATCGTAAGCTATTGGAGTATGCCGATTATATTACAGCTGACCTTGTCCGCGCAGGTTATTTAACCTCATATTTATACTATCCTGAGCAAACATTTTTGTTTGGTATTTTGCGTATAAAAATCGTTGAGGGGACTATCTCTGCGGTGAGTTACCAAAATGAAAAAAACAAAGATCGCTCTTTATTATCTATTTTTCCACTGAAGCCAGGGGATCTATTAAATCTCCGCCATATTGAACAAGGCTTATCTAATTTACAGAATGTATCTTTACTTCCATTTCATATAAATCTAGTGCCTGATGACGCTGATAAAAATGCTACTCAAGTTATCGTTGTTGGCCAGCAACGCCGTGCATTAAATGGGGTGATTTCTTATGAAGCTCACAGGGCTGCTGGGCAAACGACTAATGTTATAAGCCATATATGGATGCTTGCAAATCCTTTACTACGAAGTGATTTTTTGTATTCAGAGGTTAACCATCACTTAAATGCTTTTAACGGAAGCGAAATGAAATCAATGGTATTGTTATATTCTCTCCCATACCACTATTGGCTATTTTCTGTATCTGCTGAGTACCATAAAAACCAAGTAGTAATAACAAATTATGATGTTAATTTACCTTTTCAACAGCGTAGCTGGGGTTTATTGCTACAAATTGAGCGCATACTGAATCGCACTGAAAACGCGGTGACTTCATTCGGTATTGGTAGCCAAGTTCAAAAAAGTGATACTTTTTTATCCGACTTACGTTTACAGACGCAAAAACGTCTGGCGAGCTATGCTATTGCTGAATTCTCACATCAGGTTGATTTTTTAAAGGGGAATACGCTTGTTTCTTTAAAATACAAACAAGGGGTAGATTGGTTTGGTGCTAATGCACAAAAAACGACAGGTTTGGATAAAGCACAAATCTTTCAGTTTTCACTGTCTAACTTGAGAGAAATACAGCCGTTTTATTATCTAAGCCAACTTGATGTGCAGTTAAGTCGTTCCAATCTAGATGCTTTATTAGAACGTGATACATTCATAGGAAATGGCGGTGTGAGTGGTTTTCTTACGGGGGTAAAACATTTTGAAATGGGGGATCATAGCTTAAAATTTCACAATGAGCTGCGGTGGCAGACTCCTTGGCCACATGTACAGTTGTATTCGTCATTAGGCTTAGGAACAACGGCGAATGACCGAGCGACATTTTGGAAAGAGAACCTACTGTTAGGCTGTAAAATAGGCGCGAAAGGTCAGTTAAAGGGCTTGTCTTACCATTTATTCATTGATACCCCTTTATGGCAATATCAGCCGCTTGCTTTCAATACAGTCAGTTCCGGTATTAAATTCAGTTTTCATTATTAACTTAATTGGTTTTTCCTGTATCCATTTGTTTTTATTCTATATATTTTAATTTTGGATAATTATATCTTTTATGGTGGGTATAAAAGCATTTTCTGTATTCAGTCTAATTAAATAAAAAAGTGACATATAGCGATTTTATTCTTTAAGTTATCAAATGGTTAAAATTATGTTTAGCTTGTTTAGTTGAATGTTTTTTGTCTGCATGAAAAACAAGCTAAATAATAACAAACTAAAATAGTTTCTAACTTTATTTCCTTTAGAGTTTTATTTTGCATACCTCCGTGTAGCACGCTATATTCGTTCACTAATTCAGCACTTAATCACAAATATAAAAATAAATAGCTCAAACATAAAACACTAATCATCAACAATAATGTGGTTATAACATCTGCCTTTTGTCTTGATTGGTAATATATTAAGCTAATTTAGTGTGACAAATGTTTCTAATATGTTACAAGAGTTGTGGGTGTGTAGCAAATACGGCTATTGACGAAGTGAGTGACAGTTGATTAATTGCACAATGAATAACAAAAAATACAGATACTACATCTGTCATTTATATGACGGGTTTAGGCATTAAGCAAAAACAACATAGGAGCATACAGATGCGCTCTATTAAAAAGACAGGTCTACTTACTGTAGGGTTAACATTAGCAGCATTGGCTGTATCGGCCTCAGTACAAGCAAAAACATTAGTTTATTGTTCAGAAGGTTCTCCTGAAGGTTTTAACCCTCAACTCTTTACTTCTGGAACAACGTATGATGCAAGTTCAATCCCATTATATAACCGTTTAGTTGAATTTAAATTAGGGACAACAGAGATCGCACCTGGCTTAGCTGAAAGCTGGGAAGTAAGTGATGATGGCAAGGTATATACCTTCCATTTACGCAAAGGGGTTAAATGGCACTCTAATAAACAATTTAAGCCAAGCCGTGACTTCAATGCAGATGATGTGATCTACACATTTATGCGCCAAAAAGACGCTAATCACCCATATCATAAAGTATCAGGTGGTAGCTATGAGTACTTTATGGGCATGGATATGGACAAAATCATTGATAAAGTTGAAAAAGTTGATGATAACACAGTAAAAATTACGCTAACTCGCCCTGAGTCTCCATTCTTAGCGGATATGGCTATGGACTTTGCATCAATCCTTTCTGCGGAATATGCGGACCAAATGCTCAAAGCAGGTACGCCAGAAAAAGTGGACTTAAACCCAATAGGGACGGGCCCATTTGTTTTACAGCAATACCAAAAAGACTCTCGTATTCTGTATAAAGCCAATGATCAGTATTGGGGTACAAAACCGAAACTTGACCGCTTAGTTTTCTCAATCACGCCGGATGCTTCAGTACGTTATGCTAAGTTACAAAAAAATGAATGCCAAGTTATGCCATATCCAAACCCGGCTGACTTAGAGCGGATGAAGCAAGATAAAAACATTACATTGATGGAGCAGCCAGGTCTGAACGTTGGCTATCTTTCATATAATGTTGAGAAAAAACCACTGGATAACCAAAAAGTTCGTCAAGCCCTCTCAATGGCAGTAAATAAAGACGCCATCATTGATGCGGTTTATCAAGGCGCAGGTCAGAAAGCGAAAAACTTAATCCCGCCAACAATGTGGGGATATAACGACGCTGTGAAGGATTATGAATATAACCCTGAAAAAGCAAAAGCATTATTAGCAGAAGCAGGCTTCCCTAATGGCTTTGAGATTGATTTATGGGCAATGCCAGTACAACGTCCGTATAACCCAAATGCGCGCCGTATGGCTGAAATGATCCAAGCGGATTGGTCAAAGATCGGTGTTAAATCTAAAGTTGTGAGCTATGAGTGGGGCGAATATCTCAAACGTGCGAAAGATGGTGAGCCTCAAACCGTGATGATGGGTTGGACTGGTGATAATGGTGACCCTGATAATTTCTTCGCAACATTATTTAGCTGTGCAGCAAAAGAACAAGGTTCTAACTATTCAAAATGGTGTAATCAAAGCTTTGAAAACTTGATCCAACCTGCACGTCAGACGGCTGATCATGACAAACGCGTCGAATTGTATAAACAGGCACAAGTCGTAATGAATGAGCAGGCTCCTGCGCTTATCATTGCACACTCAACGGTGTTTGAACCGGTACGTAAGGAAGTGAAAGGCTATGTGGTTGATCCATTAGGTAAACATCACTTCGAAAACGTCGACATTGAGAAGTAATCGTATCTAATCTGTTAATGCCCTTCGTTGCTAATTTGCAGCGCGGGGCGTTTTCTCCTCTAAGGGGTATTCTTCTAGATGATAATTTTGCACGGTGAGTTTTGTATTAAGTAGTCTGTAAATTAATCATGTTAACGGTTTCTTGCATCTAAGCGTGCTGTAAGCAGCACCCATAAGGATCAATAACCCAAAGACTTAGAAGAAACAGAGAAGTTCAGTTGTTTGTGAGCACCCGGAAAATTTATTTTCTGAGTAGCCAAACGGACTAAGAGCCGTCAACGGCATTATTAAAGAGATTCAGGATATGCTGCAATTTATCCTCCGACGATTGGGGCTTGTGATCCCGACGTTTATCGGTATCACACTACTTACTTTTGCTTTTGTTCACATGATCCCCGGTGACCCAGTTATGATCATGGCTGGGGAGAGGGGGATCTCTCCTGAAAGGCACGCCTACTTAATGGCTGAGTTAGGCCTTGACCAGCCACTTTGGAAGCAATATCTGCATTATGTTGATGGGATATTTCATGGTGACTTAGGGATTTCTCTAAAAAGCCGTATTGGTGTTTGGGAAGAGTTTTTACCTCGCTTTTTAGCGACAGTTGAATTAGCCACTTGTGCAATGATTTTTGCGGTTTCTGTTGGTATCCCTGTTGGGGTTTTAGCCGCTGTAAAACGTGGGTCAATCTTTGACCACACCGCGATTGGTCTTTCTTTAACGGGTTATTCAATGCCGATATTTTGGTGGGGGATTATGCTCATCATGTTAGTGTCGGTGCAATTAGACCTCACTCCAGTTGCTGGGCGGGTGAGTGATATGGTCTTCCTTGATGATTCAAACCCACTGACCGGTTTTATGTTAATCGATACTTGGATTTGGGGTGAAGAAGGTAACTTTATTGATGCTGTTGAGCACTTGATATTGCCTTCTATTGTATTAGGGACGATCCCTCTGGCGGTTATTGTTCGCATGACGCGTTCATCAATGTTGGAAGTGTTAGGCGAAGATTATATTCGAACAGCGCGAGCGAAAGGCCTTGGCCGTGCACGCGTGATCCTAATCCACGCACTACGCAACGCTTTACTCCCCGTTGTAACGGTTATCGGTTTACAAGTTGGCGTCATGTTAGCTGGCGCTATTTTAACAGAAACTATTTTCTCATGGCCTGGGTTGGGACGTTGGTTAATCGAAGGGCTGCAACGTCGTGACTACCCTGTCGTACAAGGTGGCGTACTGCTCGTGGCAACGCTGATCATTTTTGTTAACTTAGTGGTCGACTTGCTATATGGCATTGTAAATCCACGCATTCGTCATAAAAAATAAGGAGCGCTAAATGTCTCAATCTACTGAGCCAACTGTTGTCAGCGCCCCACAGCCGATGACACCATTACAAGAATTTTGGCATTATTTTAAACGTAATAAAGGGGCCGTTGTTGGGATGTTTTATATCATCCTGATGGTACTAATTGCTATTTTTGCGGGTGTATTAGCACCACATGCCCCTGATGAACAGTTTCGTGATTTTTTATTGGCTCCACCAGTTTGGGATGAGGGTGGGAGCTGGCAGTTTATTCTAGGAACGGATGATGTTGGGCGTGATTTACTTTCTCGCTTGATGTATGGCGCTCGTTTATCTTTATTAGTTGGGTGCTTGGTTGTCGTGCTGTCCTTGATAATGGGCGTGACCATTGGCGTAATTGCAGGTTACTTCGGTGGTATTGTTGATGCGCTAATCATGCGTGTAGTTGATATCATGTTGGCATTACCTAGCTTGCTATTGGCTTTAGTTTTAGTCGCAATTTTTGGGCCTTCTATTGTTAATGCGTCTATTGCTCTGACTTTTGTTGCTTTACCTCACTATATCAGGTTAACGCGTGCCGCCGTTTTAGTGGAAGTGAACCGTGATTATGTGACGGCCTCTCGAGTTGCTGGTGCAGGCTCAATACGTCAAATGTTTGTGAATATTTTACCTAACTGTTTGGCTCCATTGATTGTACAGGCCTCTTTAGGTTTTTCGAATGCTATCTTAGATATGGCTGCTTTGGGTTTCCTCGGTATGGGCGCTCAGCCACCAACTCCTGAGTGGGGAACTATGCTGTCTGATGTGCTGCAGTTTGCACAGAGTGCATGGTGGGTGGTGACTTTCCCAGGACTGGCGATTTTACTGACGGTGCTTGCGTTTAACCTGATGGGTGATGGTTTACGCGATGCATTCGATCCAAAACTCAAGCAGTGATGAGGTAATCTAATGGCACTGTTAAATGTAGAACAACTCTCGGTTCATTTTGGCGATGGAAAAGCGCCATTTCGCGCGGTTGATCGTATCAGTTATAGCGTTGATAAAGGGCAAGTCGTTGGTATCGTCGGTGAATCTGGTTCTGGGAAATCGGTTAGCTCACTTGCCATCATGGGGTTAATTGATTACCCCGGGAAAGTGATGGCAGAATCGTTGGAGTTTGATGGACGCGATTTATTGTCTATGCCTGAAAAAGAACGTAGACAAATTATTGGTGCGGATGTCGCGATGATTTTCCAAGACCCGATGACCAGCCTAAACCCATGTTTTACCGTGGGTTATCAAATCATGGAAGCACTCAAAGTGCATCAAGGCGGCAGTAAAAGCACACGGAAACAGCGGGCTGTCGATTTACTAGACATGGTAGGTATCCCTGATCCTCAATCACGCTTGGATGTCTATCCCCATCAATTATCAGGTGGGATGAGTCAGCGGGTGATGATTGCAATGGCGATTGCTTGTCGCCCTAAACTGTTGATTGCTGATGAGCCAACAACAGCTTTGGATGTCACAATTCAAGCGCAGATTATTGAGCTACTTTTGGAGCTACAACAGCAAGAAAACATGGCGTTAGTGTTGATCACCCATGACCTTGCACTTGTGGCTGAAGCTGCACACCATATCATCGTGATGTATGCAGGGCAGGTGGTTGAATCAGCAAAAGCGAGTGATATTTTTAAACACCCACGTCACCCTTATACCCAAGCACTATTGAGAGCATTACCTGAGTTTGCAACGAATAAATCACGTTTAGCATCACTCCCTGGTGTTGTTCCCGGTAAATATGACAGGCCTGTCGGTTGTTTATTAAATCCACGTTGCCCATACGCAACGGATAAGTGCCGTCAAGAGGAGCCAATGTTACAAACCGTTGGTGATCGCCAAGTCAAATGCCATATGCCGTTAGATGATATGGGGAGGCCAACATTATGAGTGACAAACAACATACCCCATTGCTAAAAGCCGTGGATTTGAAAAAGTATTATTCTGTTAAAAGTGGTTTTTTTTCTGCGGAGAAAACCCTTAAAGCGTTAGATGGGGTTTCTTTTGAATTAGAGAAAGGTAAAACGCTAGCCGTAGTTGGGGAGTCGGGGTGTGGTAAATCCACACTTGGTCGTTTGTTAACGATGATAGAGCAACCTTCTGATGGCGAATTGTATTATCAAGATCAAAATTTGCTGATTAGAGATAAATCAGCGGAGAAGCTGCGTCGTCAGAAAATTCAAATTGTTTTCCAAAACCCATACGGCTCATTGAATCCCCGTAAAAAGGTGGGGCAAATTTTAGAAGAACCTTTATTGATTAATACTTCGCTATCGAAAGAACAGCGCAAAGAAAAAGTATTATCAATGATGGCAAAAGTAGGTTTAAAAACAGAACATTATAGCCGATACCCACACATGTTCTCGGGAGGGCAAAGGCAACGTATTGCGATAGCACGAGGTTTAATGCTTGACCCAGACATTGTTGTTGCAGATGAGCCTGTTTCTGCGCTGGATGTCTCTGTTCGCGCTCAGGTATTAAACTTGATGATGGATTTACAACAGGATCTTGGCTTGTCTTATGTGTTTATTTCCCATGACTTATCTGTGGTTGAGCATATTGCTGATGAGGTCATGGTAATGTATTTAGGACGTTGCGTTGAAAAAGGCACGAAAGAGCAGATTTTTAATAACCCTTTGCATCCTTATACACAAGCCTTGTTATCTGCAACACCAAGGTTAAACCCAGACTCAAGGCGTGAACGTATTAAGTTAACAGGGGAATTGCCGAGCCCACTGAACCCACCTCCAGGCTGTGCTTTCGCGGCTCGTTGCCGTAGAGCTTTTGGCCAATGTACTCAGTTCCAGCCGACATTAAATGAGTATGACCAACAGTTAGTAGCGTGTTTTGCTGTTGATGAAGACGAGAAACAATCTGTTGTCGTGAGTTAATGTTTAATACGGCGGAAAGTCTGACTTTCTGCCGTTTTTCTCTTCTATTTTATATTTAATTCTCTTTAGGATATCGTTTATCCTAAATATCCAATCTTTCTTTTTAAATTACTCTTTTGGGGATAAAATCAAGTATACTGATTGACGTTTCTATTTTTCTTTAAAAAGCTGCTTGATTAGGAAGGTTGTGGTCAAATGAACACACAGGTCCAACGCTCACTAACGTTAAAAAGTATGATCGTATTCTTTGGAATTACGTTACTCTCTCTCGCGCTTTTTTTAGCTATCCAATTCAGCTACTTAATCGAACAACGTAAGCAAGATTATTTAGACCAGCTTAGTAATGCTGTTGTACAAATTCAGAAACCATTAACCGACGCATTGCTAAGTTCGGACCTTAGCGAGGCGAAAAGATTACTCATTAGCTTAAAGACATCAGGTATTATGGGTAATGCGATTGTGACGGTTGATAATGCAACGGTGATGAATTTAAGTTTTGCAACACCGAAGCCAATCCCCGAGTGGGCGACTTACTTTGTCGGCATTCCAGTCGAAATGACGGTACCTTTATATGCATACGGCAATGCTGTATTGCAAGCGAAGCCTCAAGGGTATTTAACCTTACAAGTCGACCCTAATCGTGTATATCGGTTTGCTGTAAACACACTGGCATTGATGACAACGACTTACTTATTGTTGGTGCTTATCATTGCTATTGCAATGACGTGGTGTGTCAGCAGGATGATTGTCAGGCCATTGCGTAAAATGGCTATCGAGTTACAGGAAAATGATCAAGTTAATCAGCTGGTTGTTTCTGAATATCATCATGATGATGAGCTTGGGTTACTTGCAAAAGGTTACAACCGTCAAAGAAAACAGCAAAATTCAGACTAAGCCATGAACATGAACTCAGCTTTATGGTCTAATATCGTTATAGTGGTGAAAATTAAAATTGGATAAAGCCAAACGGTATTGTTTAACCCGGTAAGTTCACGCTTTTCGTTAATTTACCTGTCGTAATTTGCGGTTAAATATAAAGATATAAAACACATAGGGGTTTACATGCAGGGCTTGAAAGTTCGGTATATTATCAGTGTTGTATTATTATCAGTGACTCAATTTGCAAGCGCTGAATCTTTGCAACCTGATCCAGCATGGCAGCAAGGAAAGCTAGAAAATGGCTTTAGCTGGCAATTATTACAAACACCACAGCGTCCAAATGACCGTATCCAACTCAGATTAGCAATTAAAACAGGTTCATTAACAGAAAAAGCGAGTGAGAAAGGGTACAGTTATTTAATTCCTAAAATGGCGTTGTATCATCAGACTGAAACATTTCCAACCGCAACGTTACAAGAGTTTTGGCGTCAGGCAACAGACCCAGACATGCCAATTCCACCTGCGGTTGTTTCTTATGATTACACAACTTACAGCTTAAGTTTACCTAACAACAGGCCTGATTTAATCAAGCAAGCATTGAGTTGGCTAGCTACCTCTGTAGTGAAAGCCGAATATACCGAAACGACACTGCATAATGGCTTAACAGCTGAAAACGTGCCTGTTGCAACACTGCCTTTAAATGCAAGCGACCCAGTTTGGCGAGCTCGTTTAAAAGGTTCTGCGATGATGGGTTATGACCCTGGCCAAAAACCAAATGACAATGTCGATCTCGAAAGCGTGAACGCTTTTTACCAAAAATGGTATACGCCAGATGTGATGACGTTATACGTTGCTGGTCATGTGGATCCTCGGATGTTATCTGACTCGATATCGCAAACTTTTTCATCTCTGGAAGGAAGACGCTCTGAGCCTGTTTCTGTCGCGGTGCTATCCACGGTAAAACCACAATCTATTGATATTTTACAAGAACAACTGGCGCAGGATACCCTTTCTTTGATTTGGGATATCGATTGGATACCAATTAAAGACTCAAATATATTATTACGTTATTGGGCAAGTGACTTAGCGCGCGAAGCGGTTTATCGTTCTTTGCAAAAAACGTTTAATCAAAAATTTAACCAAGGTGAAGTGGTCTCTGGGCTTGATTGTCGTGTGCAATACCAGAAAGCCACTTGTACGCTATCAGTCAGTGCTGCACCCGAAAAAATGGCCGCGGTGACTGATATTGTCATTAATGAGTTAGCTACAATTAACCAAAATGGTATCCCTGCCGAGCTGTTTGATGACATGATGAAAGAAAAACAGGTGCAGCTATCACAATTGTTTGCTGCCTATGCCCGCACCAGCACTGATGTTTTGATTAGTCAGCGTTTGATTTCCCAGCAAAATGGGGTCGTTGATATTGCTCCCGAACAGTATCAACGTTTAAGGCAGTCTTTTTTAGCATCGCAAAGCCTTGAGCAAGTTAACATGGAAGCGCGTCGCTTATTATCGCAAGAAGCAGCTTTTGTTTTAGCGCAGCCAAAAGATAAACAAACAATGGATGCGGAACAAATTCGCCAAAAATTTATTAAAGCACTTTGGCCACAAGCCTCCACATCAACTGGCACGCAAACAGATCTCGTGCCTGCTAAACCGGCCGTTGCACAATAAATGATGAAGGGTAGCCGTTGGTCACCATTGGCTATCCTTTTTCAAACTTGTTGGCTTAGTAACGATTCAATAGCCGTTATTAGTATTTCTCGTGAACCCCTGTTATCGACAAACCCTGCGGCACTTGTTTTTGTTTGAGGGGAGTAATAAGCCACAGAGCCCCAAAAACCTAAATGAGAATATAAGGTAATGCCGTTAACAACATTTGCCATAATGCCGAGTCGATAATTTTCTGCTCCATCATGGGTGCCGGTACTTAACATGGTTGTTAGGGTCGCTGGCGATGAAAAAATAGCCCCCCCGAAAAGCGCCTCTAAAAACACTGCCATCTGCTTTGATGACATCACTAAACCACCACCGCCATAAGCATCCATAGAGGCGTGGATATGTGTCCCTTCCAACTTCCCTAAATATTGGCGTGATCTAGGTGCTGCTATTGTTGGGGGAGATTCTAGGTGTTCCCAATAGGCAGTTTCTAGTCCAATTGAATCAAATTTGAGTAATTCTCTTACTGCTAGACCAAGTGATTTGCCTGTTATTCGCTCAATAATATCCCCCAACAAAATATAGCCAGTATCTGAGTAGATGTACGATTTAGCAGGTGGAAAAAATGGAAACTGCTTGTGGATGTATATTTCTAATTGCTCTGCACGGCTCCACTGATAATTAGGGCGTTTGAGAACTTCAGTTAGGTAGTCGGCATCAGCATGGTCTAATAGCCCGCTACTGTGATTGAGTAAATGACGCACGGTAATTGCATTCGTGTCATATTGGGCACTTAGTAATAAATTATATTTTGGGTCGATATGTTTAGAGATAGCATCATTGATGCTCAGTTTGCCTAATTCAGCAAGTCGTAAAATCGCTGCCGCGGTAAAGGTTTTTGTATTACTCGCTATCCGTAGTGGTGTATCGACAGTGAGTGGGGAGCCTGCAAGGTCTGACCCCCTAGAACAGAAACTAGCAACACTGCTTTTCGTCTGGTTGTGATAATAGAGAACAACCCCACAGGTTAATTCTTCAAGTTGTTTCACAAAGCTAGTCATCATGACCCCATGTTAGGTAATTATAATGAAGGCACTATATTAATCATGGCTAGATGCACTAATACACGCTTTAAATGCGCTAAAAGCAGGGACATGGTAATTTTCGCGGTAAATCAAAAGGGTATCACAGTGAGTCACTGTAATTCTGCCTAATTTTAAAGATGAAACAGGCATTGATTCGATTAATTTTTTTGGAAGAAGTGCCACGCAGCTCCCTGCGGTAACACAAGCCACCATCGCGTGATAAGAGTTCATTTCTTGTACATTCCAATCGAAACTTGCTGGAATATTTAACCATTGCTCCGCAATATTCCGATAGCTACACCCTTGTGCAAAAGCCGCTAAACAACGGGTTTTAACTTGATTTACAATGGTTGCTGAATGTTCATGTTCAGGAAGCAACAATTGCAATTTTTCTTGCCAAATGACCTCGGTCTTGATCCCCATTTGTGAGAGTTGGTTAGGTTCATATAGCGCAGAAGGCAGTGCGACAAACGCACAATCCAGTTTGCCGCTATTGACTTGTTCTAGCAATGAAAGTGAAGACCCAGTACGTAATAACAATTTAGTATTTGGGTTTTGCTGATGAAATTGTGCTAAAGGTATGGGTAGCCGACAAGCCGCCGTACTTTCCATGCTTCCAATACGCAACTGCCCACCTTCTCGCCCCCCACTAATGACATGGCGAGCTTCTTCCTCAAGGGCTAATAACCGATGAGCATAATCAAGAAATTGCCTACCAGCCTCTGAAAGTTCAAGGCGTTTATTTTGCCGAATAAACAACAGTTCGCCAAGATTTGACTCCAATTGTTGAATTCGTGTTGTGATATTCGATGGTACGCGACCTAAACGTGCAGCTGCGCGGGTGATATTGAGCTCAGCAGCAACGGTACAGAATATTTTAAGAGTTTCAGTGTTCATTTTCTCTTTATGTGAACATGGTGCTATATTCATTCTCAATGTAAGAAAGTAAAGTGTATCCCGACATTACAATAAAGGAAAGAAAATGGCTAAAGAAAATGCATTTTTACACCGGTTAGGCTTACGCTATCCTATCATTCAAGCACCGATGGTGGGGGTGTCTACACCTGCATTAGTGGCGGCAGTTTCTGAGTCCGGTGGGTTAGGTTCATTAGGGTTAGGGGCAAGCACAGTTGAACAAGCACGTCAGATGATAGCTCAAACACAGGCACTGACAGATAAGGCATTCAATGTGAATCTATTTTGTCATCAACCACCAAAACGCAACCAAACTAATGAACGCGCATGGATAGAATATCTGGCGCCTTACTTTGCTCAGTTTAATACGACTCCTCCAACTCATCTTAATGAAATCTACCAAACTTTTTTAGGTAACTCTGAAATGTTGGCGATGTTGTTAGAGATGAAACCAGCTTCAGTCAGCTTTCATTTTAATATCCCTTCAGCCGAGGTCGTACAGCAATTAAAGTCGCAAGGCATTTATACCTTAGCCACCGCGACTAATTTGCAAGAAGCCCAGTTAATAGAACAGGCCGGGATTGATGCAATTGTTGCTCAAGGTATTGAGGCTGGTGGGCATCGCGGTATATTTGATGTAAATATGCAAGATGAACAATTAACGACTAACGCATTGGTATCATTACTTATAAAACAGACCCAGTTACCTATTATTGCAGCAGGGGGAATGATGGATGGTTATGATATCAAAGGGGCATTAGATGGAGGTGCAGCCGCAGCGCAGTTGGGAACGGCGTTTATTTTGTGTCCTGAATCTGCCGCAAATAGTAGCTATCGGCAAAAATTGAAAAGCCAGACAACGGATACCACCACTTTAACAACTGTAATCTCAGGGCGGCCGGCAAGGGGGATTGCGAATCAATTTACGCAAATAGGCCTTGATTATAAAATAAATGAATTACCTGATTATCCAATTGCTTATGATATTGCAAAACAGTTAAATGCCGCAGCAAGTCAGTTGGGGAGTGATGACTTTTCTGCTCATTGGGCAGGGAAAAACCTAGTGAAAATCCGCGAAATGCCAGCCGCCTTGCTTGTGAAAACGTGGGTTGAAGAGATGAATGGATAAATTGTGTAAATAGTAGGGCGGCGATTATCGCTGCCCTAATTGGATGATTAAAGCGTTGTTTCGGTAGGCAATGAGTCTTTTTGCTCATCGGTAGCTATCCATGCTGCACAAAATAGGGTTAAACGGGCAAAAAAGTAGAAAAAAGCCATTAAACCTAGTACTGAACCAAATGCTGCACCGGAAGGAGATGACGCTAGGTTCGGTAAAATCCATGTCATGATTGATTTAATAATTTCAAACCCGATGGCAGCCAGAAAAGTCCCTTTGATGAGGGACCGACGACGATGTTGCATACGAGGTAAAATCCAAAAAATCCATAAAAATAATAGGAAATTAGCCATGATAGAAATAGTTAACCCTATTAGTGTCCACGCAGGTTTTAACCACTCGATACCATCAAGCCCTAATGTGCTGACAATGGTTGCTTGTGCAGAACCGGCCACTGAAGTGAGCATGATTGTGACAACCAATGCAATCAGCAAACCAATCAAAGCAAAAAAATCGCGGATATAGCGGAAAATAATGTTTTCGTGCTCATCTTCATTTCGCTCCCATACAGGGCGCGATTGAGCCAAAATAGCTAAACGTAAGTTATTTACCCAGTTGACCCCTGAATATACCGCTAAGGCTAAACCGGTTAACCCGACTGTCGTACGTTGGCGAATTGCAGTATCGATGGTTCTTTCTAATGTATTAGCTAGGGTTGGGTCAGTAATATTTGCAGAAATTCCTCGGACTAATTTTTCAAGTAGTTCAGGGTTACTGGCTAAGACAAAACCCGCAGCTGCAAATGAAAACATTAAAACAGGAATTAACGATAGAAATGAGAAATAGGTAATTGCGGCACCAAACTGGTTTCCCATACGGTCAGTAAAACGTTGTGCGGTTCGAATGAGGTGTGCAATAAATGGAATTGCACAAATAAAATTAACAACACGCATTGAGAATGTGAGCGCTTTTTTACTGCCATCAATACTTTTATTCAGTGTCGCTTTCAGCTTGTTGTTATCTTTTTGTTCTTCTTCCTGCATATTCGACATTTAATCCCCTTTTCCTGCAACGAAAACTGTCTTACTTTGGCCTTGTTCAGTGGCTAGTTATGAATGATATGCACAATACTATAGCCTAAAATAAAGGGTAACTTCATCCCAATGCCTATTTTTTAGATAAACAAATGTCATTGGAATGATATTGTGCAGTGAAAGTAACCAATTCATTAATCAGGAAAAAGGGAATATATCAAAATTAAAGAGCCCCTTTGTATATCTGCATCTCGTCTTGTGCTTCTTTTAATTCAGCTTGCGCTTCAGCTAATTTGCGTTCACGTTTTTTAATCTTTTTGAGGTCATTACCTTGTTGCTTTTCTTCTTTTAATTCAGCTTCGCGTTCTTGCACTTTTTCACGTTTTTCGTCGACATTCTTTTGGCTATCACGATATAAAGACTCTGGGGTGCAATAACGATTAACGTTATCTAATGCTTCTTCTAAGCCGCGAACACGGTATTGGTTGCCATGCTGTTTCGCGTATTTTATCTGTGCTTCAATTCTTTGTTTTTTAATGTCGCAGCCATTTTGTGTTTTAGCTGCCATGACTGATGAACTTACAAAAAACAAAGCGGAAGCTGTGGTTACTATCAGTAGCTTCTTCATGATTTACCCCTGGTTATGTTGAAATTTGTATTTAGGATAGCGTTTTATTTCATTTAGGTCATGTGAATTTTAGCGCTGCCTTCACTGTGACAATTGTGGCTAAATTTAGCTATAATGAGGCTGAAGAATTAATCCGGCCTATTTTTTGTTCAAAAAGGCACTCTTTAAAGCACCTATTTAATAGTAGTCATCTTATTTGGCTAGTGTTGAATTTCCTCAGGAAATAAACGTTACATGTTAAGTTATCGTCACAGCTTTCACGCAGGCAACCATGCCGATGTGTTAAAACACACGGTACAGAGTTTGATTATTGAGTCTCTAAAAGAGAAAGAAAAACCTTTTCTGTATTTAGACACACATTCAGGTGCAGGTCGTTATCAACTAACCAGTGAATATGCAGAAAAAACAGGTGAATACCTCGAAGGGATTGCGCGGATATGGGAGCAACCAGATTTACCTGAGGAATTACAGCCCTATATGAGTATTGTACGTAAGCTCAATGATAATGGCCGTTTGCGTTATTATCCGGGCTCGCCTTTATTAGCCAAATATTTATTGCGTGAGCAAGATAAACTGGTATTAACGGAATTACATCCGAGCGATTATCCGTTATTACGTACTGAGTTTTCACGTGATAATCGAGCACAAGTTTCTAAAGAAGATGGCTATCAACAATTAAAATCAAAGTTACCACCACAAAGTCGTCGAGGTTTTGTGTTGATGGACCCACCTTATGAAATGAAAACAGACTATGAAGCGGTCGTTAAAGGTGTGGTTGAAGGGTACAAACGTTTTGCAACGGGAACCTATGCAATTTGGTATCCCGTCGTGTTGCGCCAACAAATAAAACGTATGCTTAATCAATTAGAAGCAACAGGGATCCGCAGAATTTTACAAATCGAATTGGCTGTGCGACCTGACAGCGACCAACGCGGCATGACGGCATCGGGTATGATTGTCATCAACCCACCGTGGAAATTGGAACAGCAAATGAAAAATGTGCTGCCTTGGTTACATAAAACACTGGTGCCTGAAGGTATAGGGCATACTTTAGTTGAGTGGGTTGTACCAGAATAATTCGCACAATAGGATAGGTATAGCCAATTGAATTAACAGGTATTAGCTATCATAAAACGCTATTCATGCCATGGCAATCAATAGCATGATGCGAGAAAATGAATCAATGAGTCATTCAATCAATGGGAATAACCAAATTATGAGCAAACATTACGACTATATTGCAATTGGTGGCGGAAGCGGTGGTATTGCGTCGATGAACCGTGCAGCAATGTATGGGCAAAAATGTGCCTTAATTGAGGCTAAAGCATTAGGTGGAACTTGTGTGAACGTAGGTTGCGTACCGAAAAAGGTTATGTGGCATGCGGCACAAATTTCTGAAGCCATTCGTAATTATGGTCCTGACTATGGTTTCGATACGACAATTAATCGTTTTGATTGGAAAACATTAATTGATAGCCGTACTGCTTATATTGATCGCATTCATCAATCTTATGACCGCGTTCTTGGCAATAATAAAGTTGATGTGATCAGTGGTTTTGCTCGTTTTGTTGATGCGCATACTGTTGAAGTGGATGGCGAAACTTATACCGCGGATCATATTTTAATTGCCACCGGTGGTCGCCCTGTGATCCCTGCTATCCCTGGTGCAGAGTATGGTATGACTTCTGATGGTTTCTTCGAGCTGGAAGCGCTACCAAAGCGTGTTGCTGTGGTGGGTGCGGGTTATATCGCTGTTGAATTGGCAGGTGTTTTAAATGGACTCGGTGCGCAAGCACACTTATTTGTTCGTAAACATGCGCCACTGCGTTCATTCGACCCTCTGATTGTAGAAACGCTGGTTGAAGTTATGAACACGGAAGGGCCAAAACTGCACACAGAGTCTATTCCAAAAGAAGTGGTAAAAAATGCCGATGGTTCTTTAACGTTAAAATTGGAAAATGGCCAAGAGCATACAGTTGATGCATTGATTTGGGCTATTGGTCGTGAGCCAATGACGGATAACCTGAATATTGAAGCCACGGGTGTTGAGCTGGATGAGAAAGGCTACATCAAAGTGGATAAATACCAAAATACCAATGTCGCTGGTGTATATGCAGTGGGTGATAATACTGGTGCTGTTGAATTGACTCCTGTGGCTGTTGCGGCAGGGCGTCGTTTATCCGAACGTTTATTTAATAATAAACCAGATGAACATTTAGATTACAGTAATATTCCAACGGTAGTATTTTCACACCCACCAATTGGCACTGTGGGTTTAACTGAGCCAGAAGCCGTTGAAAAATATGGCGCTGAAAATGTGAAAACTTATAAATCGTCTTTCACAGCCATGTATACTGCGGTAACTTCTCATCGTCAACCTTGCCGTATGAAGTTAATTTGTGTGGGTGAAGAAGAAAAAATTGTCGGTATTCATGGCATTGGCTTTGGTATGGATGAAATTCTGCAAGGCTTCGCAGTAGCGTTAAAAATGGGCGCAACCAAGAAAGACTTTGATAACACTGTGGCTATTCACCCAACCGCAGCGGAAGAGTTTGTGACTATGCGTTAAGCATACGAATAATATTGGTTATACTGTTAATGAATAAAAGAGCCAAGTAGTTAATAACTTGGCTCTTTTTACATGAGGATTACGCGAGTAGCTCGGCAATTTCAGGAATAGTTGACAAGTTTTTCATGTAAGCTTTCATTGCTGGTGTGACTTCCATCATATTGTATTTAGTGAAGAATATTACAAATGCCCCTACATACACATCCACTGCGGTGAATTGCTCGCCACAAATAAAAGGTTTAGCGTTATTTAAACCGGTTTCTAAGCACGCCATTGTGCGTTCAACAGAACCAAATCCAGATGATTTTTGTTGTTCTTCATTGAGCTGAATATTAAGGCCGTTAATTGTGAACGCAGTTTCTATTGGGCCCGCGGTAAATAGGAACCATCGATAATAATCAGCACGCTTGGCGTCGTTAAGTGCAGGAGCTAAGCCTTTTTCAATAAATTTGTCCGCTAAATATAAACAAATCGCCGCTGTTTCAGTGACGATAGCCTCACCATCAACCAATGCTGGGACTTTTGCCATTGGGTTAATTGCCAAATATTCGGCCGTGTGCATATCTGCACCATAATCTAATTCAATACGTTTATAAGGAACATCTAAAATTTTTAACAGTAGGTCAACAGTATTACCGCGTGACATTGAATTAGTAAAAAGCACCAGTTCGCTCATGATTATTCCCTTATAAGAAGTTGAGCACTTACTATAAGGTACAGCTGTGTCAGAAATTGTCAGTAGACACGCAGAGGACTTCTTTACTCCATCGTTCAAGCAAATAATTTTTAGGGTAGGGGAGTTTATGCTCAAGGGCACGATAGGATTGAATGCGGTCTAAACGAAAATGGCGATAACTTTCCCGTAATTCACACCAAGCGGCGAGTACTTGGGAATCTTTCATATAACCAATTGCAATCGGCCAAATAATTCGTTCACTCTGTTGGTTCTGGCCATCTAGGTAAATAATTTGAGCTTTACATTCTTCGCGTAAGCTTAGGCGCAAGTCTTTAGCAATAATATCGTTTATTTCATGGAAATGTGTGGTGGGCGCAAACAAGGTGTTTTGGTTTAAGATTTTCTGTGAATTACCTGCTACGACAGCATTTATTTTACTAATGGCACGTATTGCTGAGTTTTTTAGCTCTCTATCGGCATTACTTTTAACCCAGCGCAAACCTAAAACCAGTGCTTCCAGTTCATTTTCATCGAAAGTGAGTGGAGGCAATAATAAGCCGGTTTTTAGTTGGTAACCAATACCCGCCTCACCTAAGATTTCAGCGCCTTGGTTGCGTAACGACTCAATATCTCGGTAAATAGAGCGGATACTGACTTGTAGCTGAGAAGCAAGAGCTTCTGCCGTAATGGGGTAGCGGTTTTCTTTGAGTATTTGCAATAAAGTCAGTAAGCGTTGAGTGCGAGTCATTTATCAGCCTAGCTAGAACGATAGATTAAGAAATTAAACACAGAATAGGGTATTACAGGGAAAAATCAAAGCTGCGAAAGATGGCGGAAAATTATTGGCCTGATAGCCGGTAAGTTTAGCTTTCAGGCCTGATATGTTTAGAAAGTGACGACGGTTTTTAAGCCGAGTACCCATGCATCAGAGGTTTGCTTAATCCCCCCTGGATTGTGCCAGTATTGGACATCAGGTTGTAGCTCTAGCCAAGAAACCGGTTTGAAACGGTAATACAGTTCTGCGTTAAACGCATTAGAGGTTATAGGGCGAAAGAAAGGGTCATGGTAATCTGTGATGCCAAATTGTTGGTTATACTGTTTTTGGCCTTTGGCAAAGTGATCACTTAATTCAATATAAGAAACACCTAAACCCACCCAGTCTTCAGGCCTTGCATCGAATAATCCACGATAACGCAAGGAACTTGAAACCACATAATTCATAAAATTACTACGTTCATCGTGGTAGCTTCCACTTAAGGATAAACTTAAACCTCTATTGGGGTCGTCTTGGTGGCGAGTTAATTGTTGGTTCATACCACCATAGATAAACCATGTGCTGTGGTAGGTTTTATCTTTGTAGAGATCTTTCTGTTTGGCATTGGTGTACAATAATCCTACATTATAGGCCCCCGGTAACCCATTGACGAAAGTGCGGCTTTCGACCTCTAAAGGTAATACAATGCCTTTACTGCCTTTAGTTGACCAGCTCCAAGCGTGGCTTCTATCAGTTGCTTGAGGATTTTGTTCCATAACCCCTGTTTTAATAGTCACCTCTGGTGTGATTTTATAGCTGACAGTGGTTCCCCACGTGTGAATATTCCAGTTACTCCAGACAAGAGCATTTGCAGATTTACCACCACACTGGGTGCGCAATTGAAAATCACATGGAATAATTTGGTCGAATTCTTGTACTTTATTCATCATGCCAATACGCCAAGTGAGACGGCGTTCGTCAAAACTTCGGGCGAAAGTTAGCCAACCTAAGCGTGTAATAGAACCACCGCCAGCACTTTCTTGGGTTTGGTCATAATTAGGAGTTCGTGGGTCTTGAACCCGTTTTAAGGTGAGGTCATCATTGTGATTGCGGTTAACAATATTCCCTTCAATACGAGCATCTGGGATGCCTGTCCACCGCTCTAGGTCTTGGGTAAAGGTGAAGGCAAATTGGTCAATATAAGCGGTGTATTTATCATCATCATAACCGCCACTTGCATTATAGGCAACTTGGCTTAAATAATTACTATGAAATGAAAAACCATGATCCGATAAAATAGGGCGAATGCCAAGCATGTCGCCAAATAGCCCTTTAGGGGCAGGTTCAAACCCTAATACAGTACCATCCCATGATTGTTCATTAGCAATAGCGGGTAATGTTAAAAATAACAGGGGAAATATAATTTTTTTATTCATTTATTATGGAACCTATTTTAAGGCGCAAAAAACTAATAAATACAAAATAGTATTTATTAATATCTACGTAAATTTTATATATTAAATATAGGATGTAGAAACTACCTATATAATATCTGTAATATTACTAGAGAGGCTTATAAAGTATAAACCCCTCAATATTTAATTAGGTTAATTAACGAATTAATAACTCCCCTTTTGACTTAATGATTTTTTGATACCAATAAAAGCTTTTTTTCCGTTTGCGTTCAAGCGTGCCATTGCCTTGGTCATCTCTATCAACATAAATAAACCCATAACGTTTAGACATTTGCGCATTTGAGGCGCTAACAATATCAATCGGTCCCCAACTAGTATAACCCATAACATCTACACCATCTTGAATGGCTTCATGTACTTGGACTAAATGGTCGTTAATATATTGTATGCGGTAATCATCAATAATATCTCCCTCAGGAGTCACTTGGTCGATAGCCCCTAGCCCATTTTCAACAATAAATAATGGTTTTTGGTATCTATCCCATAATAAATTTAATATTGTTCTTAGCCCTTGAGGATCAATTTGCCATCCCCACTGTGAGCTTTCTAAATGAGGGTTTGGGATCATACTGAGAATATTACCTCGTTTCTTATTATATTCTTCTTTATCTGCGGTAATGCAGCCAGTCATATAATAACTGAAAGAGATAAAATCAATAGTTTGTTTAAGATCTTGTTTATCTTCTTCGGTAATATTCAGATGAATTTGGTTATCTTTAAAATAACGTAGCATATAACCGGGGTAAGTCCCACGGCATTGAACATCACCAAAGAATAACCATGTGCGATTTTCAGTCATGGCTTCCCAAATATCATTGGGCTTGCATGTTAGGGGATAAACTAACCCACCGAGCAACATGTTCCCTATTTTGGCATCAGGGATAATTTCATGGCAGGCTTTTGTCACTCTTGCGCTGGCAACAAGTTGGTGATGGATAGCTTGATAAACCGCTGTTTTTGAACTGGTCTCTGCTAATCCTACACCTGTCATCGGGGCGTGAAGTGACATGTTGATTTCGTTAAATGTGAGCCAAAGTTTGACTTTGTCTTTATACCGTTGAAAAACAGTGCGTGCATAGCGTTCAAAAAATGTAATGACTTGGCGACTTCCCCAACCACCATATTCCGTGACTAAGTGATAGGGCATCTCATAATGAGATAAAGTAACTACAGGTTGAATATGGTATTTCGCCATTTCTGCAAATAATTTATCGTAGAAAGCCAGCCCTTCTTCATTTGCTTCTTGCTCATCGCCACGTGGGAAAATACGGCTCCATGCGATAGAGGTACGTAAACAGGTGAACCCCATTTCAGCAAAAAGAGCAATATCTTCTGGGTAACGATGATAAAAATCGATAGCGATATCTTTAATATATTGGTCATTATTGGTGCGTTTAACGACTCCACCAAAAATACCATTTGGTTGAACATCAGAGGTACTTAACCCTTTTCCTGCTGTCAAATAAGCGCCTTCGGCTTGGTTTGCTGCAATGGCGCCTCCCCATAAAAATGTCTCAGGAAATTTTGTCATCATTTTATTCCTTATTTCGGATTAACTGTCATGAATGTAATACCGGGATTGATTGTTTGGTTGAGCGTGATGGTTTTAACAGCAGCATAGTCATCACTATTACTAACAATGATTGGTGTTGTTACGTCATAACCAGATTCAATAATTTTTTCTAAATCGAAGGTGAGTAACAGGTCACCAGCTTTGAACGTATCCCCTTGTTTTACCTCAGGAGTAAAGTAGAGACCGTCTAGTTTCACGGTGTCTATACCCACATGGATCAACACCTCAATACCGCTTTGACTTAATAGACCTAGCGCATGCCCAGTTTTAAAAAATGAGGCCACTTCCCCATCAAATGGGGCATATACCGCACCAATGTTTGGAATAATTGCGGTACCTTGGCCGAGTAATCCACTTGCAAAGGTTTCATCGGGAACTTCATTTAAAGGTAATGTACGGCCAGACATTGGCGATAGAATGTCATTCGGAGCAACGGGTTGCACTTGAACATCAGTAGGTTGAGCTTGTTGTGGCTGCTTTTTAACGCCAAAAAAACGGGTTGCTAGGCAAGCGAAGGTAAATGAAATCAATGAGCCGATGATTGCTCCCCAAACGGTTTTGTCAAAGCCGCTTGCAGGGATGATTTGGGTAAAGGTAAAAATATTCACTAGCCCAAAAGAGTAAGTTAGCGTTTGGCTGTAGCCGATGATTGCACCACCGACACCGCCTCCAATACAGCCGAAGATAAAAGGTCGGCGTAGTGGTAAGGTAACACCGTACACAGCGGGCTCAGTGATACCAAAGATCCCCGCGGTGACGGAAGAGCCTGCCATAATTCGCATTTTTGCATTATGGGTTGCTAACATGACGCCAAGTGCTGCACCGACTTGCCCAGCAACAGCAGGGAGAAGTAATGGCACGAGTGCATCTTGCCCAAATACACTGAGGTTATTGATACTAATTGGAACAATTCCCCAGTGTAGACCGAAAATAACACACACCTGCCAAATTGCGCCCATAAATGCGCCAGCAATAATGGGGGTAAAGTTATAAATAGCTTGGAATGTATCTGCAATTAATAGGCTTAACCAAGTTGCTGACGGGCCGATAACCAAGAAAGTGAGGGGGACGATAATTAATAAACATAAAAATGGTGAAATAAAATTTTTCATCGCCGCAGGTAATAAGAGGTTCAGCCTTTTTTCTAATAAACAGCTCAGCCAAGCTGCAAAGATAATAGGAATAACAGACGTACTGTAATTAATAAATGTGAGTGGAATTCCTAAAAAATATTCGGGAGCTGCGCCCGCAAGGCTTTGTTGAAACGCAGTTAACATGGATGGATGTACTAGCGCCCCTCCAATAGCCATGGTTAAGAATGGGCTACCCCCAAACTTTTTCCCTGCGGTATAACCGAGCACTAGCGGGAAGAAATAAAATAGTGAATCACTGGCTGCAAACCATAATTTATAGGTGGCACTTTGTTCTGATAGCCAATGAAGTGTAACAAATAAAGAAAGAAAGCCTTTTAAAATCCCTGATGCAGCCATAACTCCCAGTATTGGCGTGAATATACTGGAAACAATATCGATAAAATGGCTAAAAATATTTTCTTTATCCTCTTTTTCGCTGGATAGGTTTCTATCTTTTTTAGAGGGAGACACTACGGTTGTATCTTCTTTGCCAATTAATTGATTTATTGCGTTATAGACTTCATGAACGTGATTGCCAATGACAACTTGAAATTGCCCACCGCTTTCAACAACGGTAATCACCTCTGAATTTTGTTTCAAATGTTCAGGGTTGGCTTGTTTTATTTCCTTAAGTTTAAAGCGTAAGCGAGTGGCACAATGAATAACATTGACGATATTGTCTTGACCGCCAACATCGTGAATGATTTGTTCTGCTAAAGGTTGGTACTTCATAAAATATTCCTTTATCACATGATGATAAACATTAGTGCTATGAATGCGCAAAAAAAAACCTGATACCCTCTTCTTATCAGTAAGAAGAGTCATTATCAGGTTTTGCCCACCAGAATTGGCGGTAACAATCCATTAGGTTTTTATTATAAGTCAGTCACATAGCGTATTTAATTAAGTTATATCGAGTTCTCTTTTCTGACACGCTCAATGTGGATAGTAAGAAACATACATTCCTCATCCGTTAAAGTGCGTTGGTATTTTTTTTGTAAAAACTGGCTTATTTTTTCGGCGCATCGCCAAGATGTTGAATAGTTTTCTTTAATGACAAGATGCATCGAAGCATCATCATTTGGCACGGGTGTATTATTCATCATGCGATGGGCAAAAAACTTTAAGTGAGTAATAAAACGTTGATAACTCAAAGTTTCTTCATGATAGTCAACTTTGAGGTTATATTTCACGATATTAATGATTTCTTGCATTACTTTCATTGTTTGTATGACAACGGGCATTTCCCCAGTAAGTTGTGCATTTACAAAATGTAAAGCAATGAACCCCGCTTCATCAACAGGTAGCTCGATACCGTGTTTTTCATTAATTAGAGCTAATGAATCTAAGCCTAATTGGTACTCTTTTGGATATAAACGTTGTATTTCCCATAGCATGGTATTAGTGATTGCTAAGCCTTTTGTTTGCCTTTCAATGGCATAATTACAATGGTCGGTTAATACAATATATAAACTTTCGTTTAATTCACCTAACTGGTATTTAGCTCGTTGAATTATCTCATCACAGGTTTTCATGATGGAAATGGGAATATGGCTAAGTAATTCGCTAAGCCGAGCAGTTAACTCGTCGCTACGTAACTCATAAATTTTTTCAATTTTTGTTATATCGACATCGTCATGTGCTTTTTTTTGAAATGCCAAGCCCCTCCCCATGACAACGATTTCCTGTTGTTTCTCATTCAGGGCAATGACCACATTGTTGTTTAATATTTTTGCGATCTTCACTTTCAATCCCTTAGAAACGAAAAAAAACCGATAGCCCAATGACAAATCATTGGTATATCAGGTTTTGCCTGTCAGTAATGACAGTAACAATCCAGTATTCTTACTTTTCTGCACTTTAATCAAATTGGGATATGAATTCAAATGCCAAAGCTTGAAAATGTGAGGAACCTCGTATTGCTATGTATAGTTAATCCAAATTTACTTGTTTATTAATTACACAAAAATTAGCAAGCTAATGGCTCTTTTGCCACCAAGATACAATATAATCAGCAATTTGCTCAGGGTTATTAATATCTAACTGTGGCACATTGGTATCGATAATTTCATTACTAGCAACAGCAACGACATAGTTGTCAATCAAGCCGTTGAGTGGCTTACCGACCTCTGAACGAAACAAGGCAATTTTATCGATCGTTTCCTGTTTAAACCCTTCGACTAAAATAAGGTCTAATGACGCGGGGTCGAAGCGACTCGCTAAATAATACAAATCCATTTCATTGGCATCAGGGGTTTCAGTCATCAGTGCCCAGCGTTTTTGACTGGCGACTAAGGTTTGGTCAGCCCCAGCTTTGCGTAGTTCAAAGCTGTCTTTGCCCGGTTTATCTACTTCCATATCATGGTGTGTGTGTTTGATTAAGCCAACACGTAAGTTACGCTGGCGGAGCAAAGGGATCACTTTTTTCAACAATGTTGTTTTACCGGTACCGCTATAAGCAGTAATTCCTAGTAGAGGTAGAGTATTTTGCTTCATAGTTATTTTTGTTGTAACTCCCAATTACGACTATCTTCTAAGGTATTTAGGTTTGCAAATGCATCGAATTCTGATGAAAAAATAATCCCTTTTGCATTAACTTCTTGCATAAATATCATCAATTTACGATCACCTCTTGCAAGGTAATCATCAAGTTGTGTTTTTAATGAACGATGGAGCAAGGCAAATGTAGGGTGCTCGCGTCTTTCATCTTGTGCATAACAGGCTAAATGATTGCCTTTTTCGTTAAACATTTTTTCAGCTAAATTTAGCGGAAAAGCGGGGACATCGCAGGGGACAAATAGCAACCAATCAGTTTTGGCATAATGCATTGCAGATTGCATACCTGCAAGAGGGCCAGAAAAGTTATTCTCTAAATCAGAAATAACCGTTAACTGACTTTCATTGTAACGAGCTTGGTTACGGTTGGCATTGATCATTATTGACCCTACCTGTGGGCTTAGGCGCTCTAATATGTGTTGGTAAAGGGGTTTACCCATCAAAGGGACTAAACCTTTATCTTGCCCCCCCATTCTGGTGCCTAGGCCACCTGCAAGTATGACACCTGTTATTGACTGGCGAAACGTCATGTTCAATATCCTTGAATATCTTCAATAAAATGTTTTAACATTCCCAGAAAACACCTTCGAGTATAGTAATTGCTAAAATTTATTCTATTTGGTTATAAAATCAATGAATATTCGTCACAATTGCAGTTAAACTTTACGTAGATTGACAACAGTTCGCTTTTTCTCTTGTATGATTATTGGTAACTTGTATCGAATATTCGTGATAAAGGAATAAACATGAAATGCCATCGTTTAAATGAAGTTATTGAGCTACTACATCCTGTTTGGAAAGATAATTCAGATTTAAACCTAGTAGAGTTATTACAAAAGCTGGCAGATGAAGCAGGTTTTAAAGGCAGTTTGTCTGAATTGACAGATGATGTACTAATTTATCATTTAAAAATGCGTGGCACGAACAGTAATGAAGTGATCCCTGGTCTAAAAAAAGATTATGAAGATGACTTTAAAACAGCCATTTTGCGCGCTCGCGGCATCATTAAAGATTAAACTGTGATGGATAAAATAGAGCATTCGAATTTCCATTTCAGTGGAATTTCTCCTGATTTGATTCTAGATGCCTTGATGGAAGTGGGCATTTACCCTGAATCGGGCTTAATAGAGTTAAACAGCTATGAAAATCGAGTTTATCAATTTCAAGACGAAAACCGTCAGCGTTATGTGGTGAAATTTTATCGCCCTGAACGTTGGAACCGCTCACAAATTCAAGAAGAACACGACTTTACATTGGAATTAGTCGAGGAAGGTCTCTCTATAGCTGCACCAATTGAATTTGCAGGGCAAACAGTATTAGAGTTCGGTGGCTTTTTATTTGCTGTTTTTCCGAGTATCGGTGGTCGGCAATATGAAACTGATAATTTATTTCAATTAGAAAGTGTAGGGCACTTATTAGGGCGAATACACCAGATTGGTAAACGTAAAAACTTTGCATTTCGTCCTACAATGGGTGTTGAGGAATACCTTGATCAACCTCGGCACATAATTACATCTAGCCCACTGATAACTGCACGTTATAAAGAGCAGTTTATTGAGTCACTGGATGCATTAATTGCACAAGTAAAATTACTGTGGCCTACAACATTGTCGTCAATTCGCTTACAAGGTGATTGCCACCCCGGTAATATTTTATGGCGAGATGAGGCTTGGCTGGTGGACTTTGATGATGCTCGAAATGGTCCCGCAATCCAAGATTTATGGATGTTATTAAATGGCCCTCGTCAAGAGCAGGTCATTCAATTAGATACATTATTAGAAAGTTATAATGAGTTTTGTGACTTTGATGTAAAACAGCTAAAGCTTATTGAACCTCTCAGGGCTATGCGTATGGTGCATTATCTTGGATGGGTTATCCGTCGCTGGCAAGACCCTGCATTCCCTCGTGCATTTTCATGGCTGCAAGCTGATGATTTTTGGAAAAAACAATCACTCGAATTTATACAACAAACCGAACGATTGAAAGATCCCCCTTTGCAGTTAACCCCTCAGTTTTAACTTTTAAGTCTTTGTTTTTGGAGAATGTAGTATATGAAAAAAATTATGTTGGCTTTGCTTGGTATTGCTATGTCATTTGGTGCTGCTGCGGCAAATTATACCGAAGGTAAAGAGTACACTGAGGTACAACCTGTGCAAGGTTTACCTCAAGTTATTGAGTTTTTCTCTTTCTATTGCCCACACTGTTACCAATTTGAAACTGTGTATAAAGTACCTGCAACAGTAGAGAAAAACTTACCAGACAATGTAACAAAAGCGCGTTATCACGTCGATTTCCTTGGTCCTTTGGGGCCTGATTTAACTGAAGCTTGGGTGGTTGCTACTGTTCTGAAAGTAGAAGATAAAATGACCCCTCTTTTGTTTGAAGGTATTCAAAAAACGCAAACTATTAACACCAAAGCAGATATCCGTAATACCTTTATCAAAGCTGGTATTCTTGCTGAGGAGTATGATGCAGCTTTAAATAGTTTCGCTGTTAAAGGTCTTGTTGAGCAACAAAGACAAGCCGCGCAGAACTTAAAGCTTAGAGGCGTTCCAGCTGTATTTGTTAATGGTAAATACCAAGTACGTAATAACGGCATCACTGTAGATAACGCCGCAGACTATGGTAAAGAATTCTCTAACGTTGTGAATTTTTTAGTCAATAAAAAATAAGTATGATTGATGGTGGTAATATCGCCACCATCAACTGTCATATAAAGTATATTGAATCAATATCCACAATTACTTAATCTCCTCTTCTTTGCATTAAAGCAATTCTTCATTACACTAAGTCATTGATATTACTTTCTTGTTTTAGTCTTTTTAATGCATGTTACTTGTTGAATTTACTGAGCAACATAAATTTATACACACGGTTATCCACAGGTTTTGTCAAAGCACCTAGTAACATTAAGTGACTAGAGTTAATGAAAGTAATCACTTAGGTTAACTATAGCTAGGTCGTTTACTTGAAAGAAGATACTGATCGGCGAGATTTTAACAAAGTGGTTAAGTGGAAAAAACTTGGGATGTATCTGAAGCGACATTATGGCATCCTATTAGCATTCGTTCCCGATAAAAGATGATGACAGATTATGGCTCAGATTGCAGAAAACCCTCTTATTTTGGTTGATGGTTCCTCTTACTTATACCGTGCTTACCATGCATTTCCACCTCTGACCAACAGTGCTGGTGAACCTACAGGGGCTATGTATGGCGTAATTAATATGCTGCGTAGCTTGGTCATGCAATATAAACCTAGCCATGTTGCTGTTGTCTTTGATGCGAAGGGAAAAACATTTCGTGATGAGTTATTCGAAAGTTATAAATCACATCGCCCGCCGATGCCAGATGATTTACGCGCACAAATTGAACCACTACACAGTATGGTTGAAGCTATGGGGCTACCGTTGCTCGTTGTTTCTGGTGTAGAAGCTGATGATGTAATAGGTACTTTGGCCTGTGAAGCTAGTCGTAACGGTACACCTGTTTTGATTAGTACTGGTGATAAAGATATGGCACAACTTGTGGAGCCTAATATTACGCTCATCAATACCATGAATAACACTATTTTAGGTCCGGATGAGGTTCAAGAAAAATATGGGGTACCACCTGAGCTTATCATCGATTTCTTAGCGTTAATGGGGGATTCATCAGACAATATCCCAGGTGTGCCTGGTGTTGGTGAAAAAACAGCGCTGGCTTTATTACAAGGGATTGGCAGCTTAGAAAAAATATATGAGAACCTAGAAGCTATAGCGCCTTTGGGCTTTAGAGGGTCTAAAACATTAGCGCCAAAAATGGCTGAAAATCGTGAATTAGCTTTCTTATCATACCAACTGGCCACTATTAAAACGGATGTTAAGTTAGACAAAACCTGTGAAGAGTTACGCGTCGATCAACCTGATGTAGACAAATTGCATCAGTTGTTTAGCCGTTATGAATTCAAGCGCTGGTTGTCTGATGTAGAAAATGGGACGTGGATGGAAGGTAAAGGTTCAACTGCTAAAGCAAATCCGGCTATAGCAACATCTACGGCAAAAGTCTCAGTACCGACGGCCCCCACCTTAAATGCTGAAAATTACCAAACAATTTTAGAAAAGGCAGACTTAGAGCGCTGGGTGGAAAAATTGAGCTCAGCATCTTTGTTTGCTTTTGATACTGAAACAGATAGCTTAGACACACAAGAAGCGCGCCTTGTGGGGATGTCATTTGCAATTGAAGCGGGTCATGCCGCCTACCTACCGTTAGCCCATGATTATCTTGATGCACCAGCTCAGTTGCCACTGGATGAAGTTTTACAAGCAATGAAACCGATACTGGAAAGTGAAAAAATCCTCAAAATCGGGCAAAACTTGAAATATGATGCGGAAGTTCTTGAAAATTATGACATTGAGTTAAAAGGTATCGGCTACGATACGATGTTGGAGTCGTATGTGCTCAATAGCGTTGCGGGGATGGGCCGTCATGATATGGACAGTTTAGCTGAGCGGCATTTGAACCATAAGACAGTGAGTTTTGAAGAAATTGCGGGCAAAGGCAAAAAACAGCTAACTTTCAATCAAATCGCGTTAGAGCAGGCCTCGAACTATGCGGCAGAAGATGCTGATGTAACATTATTACTGCACCAAGCACTGTATCCTCAATTGGAAGCTGAGCCAAAACTTAACCATATTTTTAAGAATATCGAAATGCCATTAGTTCCTGTTTTAGTCAGAATGGAGCGTAAAGGGGTTTTGATTGATGCAACAGTATTAGCTGCACAGTCGAAAATCATTACTGCGCGTTTAGCAGAACTTGAAAAAGAAGCGTTTGAGCTCGCTGGTGAAGAGTTTAATCTGGCATCACCAAAACAATTACAGGCAATTTTATTTGAAAAATTACAACTACCTGTTATCAAAAAAACACCAAGTGGTGCAGCCTCGACCAATGAAGAAGTACTTGAAGAACTTGCATTAAACCATGCTTTACCAAAATTACTTCTGGAGCATCGTAGTTTAGCTAAATTGAAATCGACTTACACAGATAAACTACCGCTTATGATAAACCCACGTACGCAGCGTGTGCATACGTCGTATCATCAAGCCGTTACGGCGACTGGGCGTTTGTCTTCAAGGGACCCAAACTTACAAAATATCCCAGTAAGAACAGAAGAAGGCCGCCGTATTCGCCAAGCTTTTGTTGCACGCGAAGGCTATAAAGTCATGGCTGCGGACTATTCACAAATTGAATTACGTATCATGGCACATTTATCTCAAGATAAAGGCCTACTCACTGCATTTGCGGAAGGCAAGGATATTCACAAAGCAACGGCAGCAGAGGTATTTGGTGTTCCACTTGAACAAGTAACCAGTGATCAGCGTCGTAGTGCTAAGGCAATTAACTTCGGTCTTATCTATGGGATGAGCGCATTCGGGCTAGCAAGGCAATTAGGTATCCCGCGTGGTGAAGCTCAACGTTATATGGATCTCTATTTTGAACGTTACCCAGGTGTTCTACGCTATATGGAAAATACACGTCTACAAGCATCAGAACAAGGCTACGTTGAAACACTAGAAGGGCGCAGGCTTTATTTGGCTGATATAAAATCAAGTAATGGTATGCGCCGTAAAGCTGCTGAACGTGAAGCTATCAATGCTCCAATGCAAGGAACAGCTGCTGATATTATTAAAAAAGCAATGATTGCTGTCGATGAGTGGCTACAAACAGAGAAACCCCATGCTGATATGCTAATGCAAGTTCATGATGAATTAGTGTTTGAAGTTAAGGAGTCAGAACTCGAACAGGTACAAGCACAGGTTCAGACATTAATGGAGCAAAGCATGAAACTGGATGTTCCGTTAAAAGTAGATATTGGAATAGGTAATAATTGGGATGAAGCTCATTAATTATTAGTTTTATCTGACTGACAATAAAAAACGCCTAATAAAACCATTAGGCGTTTTTTTATGCATTTGACATTATTCACTATAAATTGAATATAACTACCCGATAAACCACTAAACTAACAATGAAAACAGAATGATTTCATGACATATTTATGCGACTTACCTCTCATAAATATGTAATTAAAATACGTTTTTAGGGCTGTGTTTTTAAGATACACTTGCTGAATCGTAGTAAGCTTTGAAAAAAAACTACAAAAAGCCTTTTTTTCGAGCGAAAAATAAAGTACATTAATAGGCGTAGGGTACAGAGGTAAGATGTTCTATCTTTCAGACCTTTTACTTCACGTAATCGGATTTAGCTGAATATTAGCTGCTCCAGTCAATTTTTTTGATTGGAGCATTTTTTTTGCCTAAAATTCAGTAGATTAGACTATCAAAGGCTTAGTGAGCTATTTCTAGCTCACACAGTGATGGGATTAAATTGGTGTGTTATACCAGCTATCTAACTTAATACGAAGTTTATCAACGCCTATTTTTTTCAGTGCTGAGAAATATTCAACTTCAATATCCCCCTCAAGTGGTGCAAGAGCTTGACGCACTTCCGTCAGCTGTTTTTTTCTCGCGCCAGAGGCAAGTTTGTCCGCCTTAGTCAGTAAAACGAGGACTGGTACACTCATTGCAACAGACCATTCTATCATTTGCATATCAAGATCTTTCAATGGGTGGCGAATATCCATTAGCACCACAAGCCCTTTAATACATTCCCGCTTTTGTAAGTATTCACCGAGCGCTTGTTGCCATTTGCGTTTCATTTCTTCGGGAACTTCGGCATAACCATAACCGGGAAGGTCAACAAGGCGAATGCCTTCCTCAACTTCAAATAGGTTGATTAGCTGAGTTCTTCCTGGGGTTTTACTGGTGCGTGCTAAACCTTTTTGTTGAGTTAATGCGTTTAAAGCGCTTGATTTACCCGCATTTGAGCGGCCAGCAAAAGCAACCTCGATACCGGTATCTTTTGGTAAATGCCGAATATCCGGTGCACTGATGACAAATTTTGCCATCTGGTAGTTATGATTCTTAATTGCCATTTGTCGTTCTCCCTGAGTTAGCCTCAAAAGGCTGGGGGATTATAGCTTTGCTTACGCCATCCCGACAACTTGAAATATCCCTTGTATTGATTTTACTGACTTAATAGTGAAATGCTTTACCTTTAGCGTGATATAAATCGTAAAATCTAGCTAATTAATAAATAATCATTATCTGTGAAGTTTTTTGTCTAAATTAGTCTACAATTTAACATGCTTGGTAGGTTTGACCGTTTTTGGCGTAAATATAGGTAAATCTTCAGCAATCTTGCTAGCTTCGCTCTAAAATTGCTTGATTGTAGTTGTAATGAGTCACAATGAAAGGGATCTTACATGTTAAAACGAATTTTTGTGCCAATTTTGGCCATTTGCGCAATTAGCGCGTCCTCTTTTGCATTATCGGCGGGTGAGACTTATGTTAAATTGGTCACTTCAGCGGGTGATATTGAATTAGAACTGAATGGTAAGAAAGCCCCTGTTTCGACAGAAAACTTTGTTCAATATGTTAATGAAGGTTATTACAACGGAACCACTTTCCACCGTGTTATTCCTGGGTTTATGATCCAAGGCGGTGGCTTTAATAAAGATTTGCAGCAAAAACAAACTCGAGCGCCAATTAAAAATGAAGCAGATAACGGGCTACGTAACCTACGTGGCACCATCTCTATGGCTCGTACTGCAAATAAAGATAGCGCAACAAGCCAGTTCTTTATTAACGTTGCTGATAACGCGTTTTTAGACCATGGTCAACGTGACTTTGGTTATGCGGTTTTTGGTAAAGTGGTAAAAGGTATGGATGTAGCGGATAAAATCTCTAAAGTGAAAACAGAGAATGTTGGTCCGTATCAAAATGTTCCTGTTGAACCCGTTACTATCATTTCAGCAGAAGTGATTAAAAAGCCTTAATCTTATATACACAGTGGGTAGGTGAATTTACCTGCCCGCTTGAGTTGTAAATATCGGTTCTGTGACATGTTCTGATGCACCTTACTTGTGTTATCCACTAAAAGTTAATCCGATTTTTCTATTTTTTGAGGTGGCTTTTACTTCCTTGTATTTAAAGTAATTCTTAACTTCAATATCATTTTGTTATCGTAATGTAAATATAATTCCATGATTTTTATATGGAAAATTATTTCTGATAAAAGCATTCATTGACTTAAATAGGCTATTTTCTTGTCTTGGCTGTGCTATGATAGCCGACCTTATTATTTTTTAGCGTTTTTAATCATCGTTCTGATTGCCAAGACCTAAAAAATATGCATAAGAAAATAATATATAATGATAAAAATCAGTCGGATAGCCTAATATGCTTCTACTTATTGATAATTACGATTCATTTACCTACAACTTATACCAATACTTCTGTGAGTTAGGTGCTGAGGTTGTTGTAAAACGTAATGATGAAATTACCATCGAAGAAATTGAACAGCTTTCGCCTACCCATCTTGTGATTTCGCCTGGGCCATGTACGCCTGATGAGGCTGGTATCTCCCTTGAGGCAATAAAATATTTTGCGGGTAAACTCCCTATTTTGGGTATTTGCTTGGGGCATCAGGCGATTGGGCAAGCTTTTGGCGCATCAGTCGTTAAGGCTCGTCAAGTTATGCACGGCAAAACATCAGCAATCCATCATAATCACCAAGGTGTGTTTAAAGGTTTAAACCGTCCTTTGACTGTGACTCGTTACCATTCTTTAGTTATTGCAGCAGAGACACTTCCTGTTTCTTTTGATGTGTCAGCATGGTCATTAAATAACGGTGATGTTGATGAAATCATGGGAATACGGCACAAAACTTTACCTATAGAAGGTGTTCAATTCCACCCAGAAAGTATTCTAAGTGAACAAGGTCATGAATTACTGAATAATTTTCTGAAGTATTAGTTTGCGAATATCATTGATAACAAATTAATTATGCATATTTCTCCGTTAACTATTGCTCTTTTGTGATTTTTTATTCATATTTGATGATTATATTTTCATTTTAGCAGAGAGTAAGGGTAGGTGAGGGGTATGTCAGAACAACAATCAGTCAATCGGCAGACTTTTGATCAAGTTATGTTGCCTATTTTTTCACCCGCTGAGTTTATCCCAGTTAAAGGTGAAGGTAGCCGTGTTTGGGATCAGCAAGGTAAAGAATATATTGATTTTGCAGGGGGGATTGCCGTTCTTGCCCTTGGCCATTGCCATCCTAGCTTAGTGTCGGCAGTGCGTGAACAAAGCGAAAAACTGTGGCATGTCAGTAATATTTTTACCAATGAGCAAGCACTTAAGTTAGCGCAAAAATTAACTAGCGCTACTTTTGCTGACCGTGCATTTTTTGTTAATTCAGGCTCTGAAGCGAATGAAGCCGCATTTAAGTTAGCGCGTCGTTATGCCATCACCAAATATAATCCTTATAAAACTAAGATTATTGCATTTAAGCAAGCTTTCCATGGCAGAACATTATTTACGGTCTCTGTTGGTGGGCAAGCGAAATATGCAGATGGTTTTGGGCCAAAACCTGCCGATATCATCCATGTCCCTTTCAACGATCTTGAAGCAGTAAAAGCGGTTATAGATGAAAATACCTGTGCGGTAGTGCTTGAGCCTGTACAAGGTGAAGGTGGGGTGACCGCGGCAACATCTGCATTTTTACAAGGTGTACGTAAGCTGTGTGATGAAAATAATGCACTGTTAATTTTTGACGAAGTACAAAGTGGTATGGGGCGTACAGGGAAATTATTTTCATATATGCATTATGATGTGACCCCCGATATTTTAACCACGGCAAAAGCACTGGGGGGCGGCTTTCCTATTAGTGCTATGATCACCACAGAAGAAATTGCTAAAACAATGGAAGTTGGGTCTCACGGTACAACCTATGGTGGTAATCCATTGGCTTGTGCGGTAGGGAACGCGGCCTTTGATATTATTAATACTGAGGAAGTACTAAATGGTGTCGAAAAACGTCGTGAATTATTTATCGCTCATTTAAATAAACTGAATGATAAATACCACGTTTTTTCTGAGATCAGAGGAATGGGCTTATTAATTGGTGCTGAGTTAGACGGCAAACTATTGAACCGTTCGAAAGATATCCTGCAAGCCAGTGCAGTAGAAGGTTTAATGATGCTTAATGCGGGTGCTAATGTATTGCGGTTTACGCCGTCACTGATTATTTCTGAAGAAGAAATTAATAGCGGTATGGTGAAATTAGAGACAGCGATTGGGAAGTTGTTGAAATAACTAAGAGATAAGTTGCAGAATGATTTCTGCAACTTATTGAAAAGTTAAATTTTATAGCGTTTACTGAGTTGGTAATGGTATTTTTATTGCTTTTAATCGTGCTTGTAATTGCTCTTTTGAACTACTAATTGGTATTCCAGCCGCTAGGCATTGAACTTTATGTGTATGTGAATATTTTTTTACTCCTTTATTATTGGCTAAAGGGTATTTATTTTTTAGGGTCTCTTCTTTTTGAGCTGTTTTTCCCTCATTAACCTTAAGGGCTGATGTAAGGTTATTGTCTTCATTATCGGAGTGGTAGCCAGAAGATAACGAGGTGAGACTAATTGAGGCCATGGATAGCGCTTTGTTGGCAAGCTTTTCCTGTAGTGCTCTAATTTCATGATTTTTATTATTATTATCAATTCTTAAGTCTTGGACTAAACCTCTATAATCAAGGTTATCATTATCTAACTCTTCAATTGAATTATATAACAAGTCATTTTCTAATATTAAGTTTTTAATAATTCTATTGTTTTTTGTGTTTTCAGTTTCTAATTTTTTTTCTAATAGGTCATCAAAATCAAAGTCGTGAGACTCATTGTGGTAAATAGGTGTATTATCTTCATCGTAGGTAATGAAAGATTCACATATTATCGGTTTTTTCAGAGCTAAAATATTTTTTTCTAGAGCATTTTTATCCAATGTAATATTGTGAACTTTATTTTTTATATCTTTTAACTCATTACTCAATAAAATTTTTACTGAGTTTTGTATTTTAATTAATTTTTCAATTTTTTTATTTTTTCCTTCTATGTTATTTTTCATTGGTATTTCTTTTTCTAATGACACTAAGTATTTACTTTCTTTTTTTAAGTATGCAATTCCTCTTATTTTTGATTCATATCTTATGGCTGATTTCAGATCATCAATTTCGTTTTTTAGCTCTTCGCTTTTATTGGTCAATTTTTTATTTTTGTCTAATAAATCTAGGTAATGTTTAAGATAGCCTATTGTTTCATTTTGTTTCTCTATGATTTCATCTGTAGCTGGAATTTCACTAAAAAAATCATTCTTACCTAGTAAATTATCAATGGAGTTTTCTGTTTTATTTTTTAAATCCTTAATGAATTGTGGGATATTAAATGAATTATCTATAAGCTTATTTTCAAGGGAAGAAATTGTTTTTTTGTTTGAGTTTAATTTATTAAGTAAATTTAAATCACTTCCCTTTGAACCAGCTTCTGGTAAGCTAATATAGAATTTTGATTCCGTATTTTTTTTGTTAAAATGAAAAAATGAGAATGGATTATTTATTTTCAAATTTTTAATTTTTTGTGTAATAGTGGGTGTTTCTTTCTTAGCCCCAGTTGATGAGTTTTTTCTGTATAGTGAGCTAGTTATGGTGGTATCTAGGGGGGTGGTTTTCATAGTCATATCCTATATTAATATTAAAAAAGTAATTTGCTAAATAAATATTCATGCTTAATATTGAAATAATTAATTTATTCAATGCATTGATTTTATCTTATGGTATTATGATTTTACTAATAATGTATTATTAATAATTTGAATTAATAATGATCTTATATAAAATAGAGATGTTTTATTTAATGGTTTGTTTTTTTAATTCTTTCAATAAGTTATCGTTAATATGAATTTGGTTTTGTATTTCAAATATATTATCTTTAAGTGCCATCATTTCCATGGTTAGTCTTTTTTCTTTTTCAATGCTATTGCTTATTTTTATTAAGTCAGCGGTTTTAATTGAATTAACATTTCTATTAAAGTGATTTTTTCGTGGTTTATAGTCTAATGGCATAGATTTGTTAGATAGTTTGTAATGTTGCATGATATATTGTGTTCTTAATACTGAAGTTTTTGTTTGTTGTATATTTCCCTTGAATTCAAAAGTGCTTTTAGGTAGAGGAATGTATTTGGAATTATCTTGATTATTATCAGCAACTTTATAGTACACATATTTAAACTTTTTCTGAGAGGAATTCTTTGTTTTTTGTTTCATTGGTTCCAAAGGTAAATCAATATTATTGGTATTTTTTTTGTTTGTTCTGGTTATTAAAGGGGTTTTAGTGCTATTTTTATTTTCTAGTTGCTTAGGATGATGGTGATTTTTTATGATTTCGTTTTTTATTTCTGAGTTTTTGATGTTAATCCCTGGAGTTTTAACGTACCGATACAAAAAATCAGCATATTTATGAATTTCTTTATCAGCACTATTAAAATCCTCAAAAACTGTTTGGTTTTCTGTTATTAGTGAGTCTGCATCTTGTTCATTATAAAAAGTAGATGTATAAAATTTATACAATCGGACTTTCAATTGATTAACTTTATGCTTAAATTCGTCAGCGCTCAATAATTTAGTATTATTTATACTTTCTGAATCACTTTCATAAGCTGAGTCAATGCTTTCTAGGCTATAAGCATCTGATAGTTTAGATTGTTGCTGAGTGGATAAGGGCTCTTTTCTCGATGAGGCAGTCACAGCAAAGATTTTCTTTATAAAATCATCGGAATTGCTAATGTTTTTAAAAAGTTCGGAATGGCCTGACAAATTGCTAAGTGTAATTTTCATAAATATAACCCTACTTAATATTATGATTATTATTTTATAGAGAGCTAAATAGATAAAATATAAAGAAACGATACTCATTAATATAAGCATATAAATATGTTGCTATAATTAAACTGAAATAGCTTTATATCGACGATATAAAGCTATTTTAAATTGCATGCCTCGCCAAGAGAGCGAGGCTGAAAGGTTAATTAACGTGTACCGTAAACAACGATGGTTTTACCGTGTGCAGAGATCAAGTTTTGATCTTCCAGCATTTTTAAAATACGGCCAACAGTTTCACGGGAACAACCGACAATTTGGCCAATTTCCTGACGGGTAATTTTGATTTGCATACCGTCTGGGTGGGTCATTGCGTCAGGTTGTTTCGCTAGATTCAATAGGGTTTGAGCGATACGGCCTGTGACATCTAAGAAGGCAAGGTTGCCGACTTTTTCTGATGTTGTTTGTAAACGACTGGCCATTTGCGCTGAGAGACGCATTAAAATATCAGGGTTAACCTGAATCAATTGACGGAATTTTTTGTAAGAAATTTCAGCAACTTCGCAAGCGATTTTAGCTCTCACCCACGCAGTACGTTCTTGCCCTTCTTCAAATAACCCCAGTTCACCAATGAAATCCCCTTGATTCAGGTAAGAGAGGATCATTTCTTTGCCTTCTTCATCTTTAATTAAAACAGCCACTGAACCTTTAACGATATAGTAAAGGGTTTCTGCTTTCTCACCCTGATGGATCAGTGTGCTCTTGGATGGATACTTATGAATATGGCAGTGTGACAAAAACCATTCAAGAGTAGGGTCTGTTTGTGGCTTGCCGAGAACCATTAGCGTTATCCTCTGTATGTTATTGCAGCCATCCGGAAAAGCTTACCAGAAAGGCTGGCTTTAAAGTCACTAGCTTAGCATATTAATTTGCCTTATATACCCTAAATAATGTGAAGAGCTGAATAACTTCAGCGCATTCGATAGGCTAGGGTAAACAAATTGATATCAACACTATAATATAATCAATTAAACCGCTGAGTTTTGATCTTAGTCCTATCAACTAAGTATTGTTTGTAGCATATCCAATGAAGAAAGTCTCCCCTGTATCGCTTCAGCCTAATAAAGCTGATATAACATTCATTATATCTATGGAACAATGTAGCCTTTAAACCGATTTCATTTCAAGGGGAATAAAATGGAAGCAAGAGTAAAATGGGTAGAAGGACTTTCCTTTCTAGGTGAGTCAGCTTCAGGGCATCAAGTCATGATGGATGGTAATGCAGGTGATAAAGCACCTAGCCCAATGGAAATGGTGCTAATGGCGGCAGGTGGATGTAGTGCAATAGATGTCGTTTCAATTTTACAAAAAGGGCGAAATGATATTACTGATTGTGAAGTTAAATTAACATCGCAGCGCCGTGAAGAAGCTCCACGTTATTTTGTTAAAATACATTTGCATTTTATCGTAACAGGAAATGAATTAACGGAAAAAACGGTTGAAAGAGCTGTTCAGCTCTCGGCTGAAAAATATTGCTCAGTGGCACTGATGCTAGAAAAAACGGTTGAAGTCACTCATAGCTTTGAAATAAAAAATTAAAAATAAATTTATTTTTTATATTAAAATTTTAATAAAAAGATGCTTACCTTAATTAATGGTAAGCGTCTTACTTATTATTTGAGAAATAATTTAACTGTTTTTCTGATTAATTAACTTTTCAACTAATGGCATCATGATCAATTCCATTGCTAGACCGAGTTTTCCTCCGGGTACGACAATGGTATTCATAGCCGAAATAAAAGAACCGCAGATCATTGAAAGCAAATAGGGGAAATCGATGTGTTCGAGCCCTCTAAAGCGGATCACAATAAAACTTTCATCTTGTGAAGGGATAGTTTTGGCTGAAAATGGGTTGGAGGTGTCTACAGTCGGAACTCGTTGGAAGTTGATATGAGTACGCGAAAACTGAGGGGTAATGTAGTTGATATAGTCCCCCATTGAACGCACAACAGAGTCCATAACCGCTTCACGGGAATGGCCCCTTTCGGTCGTATCACGAACCAACTTTTGAATCCATTCAAGATTGACAATCGGGACAACGCCAACAAGTAAATCAACATGTTGCGCTACATTATGCTCAGGTGTAACAACCCCACCATGCAGACCCTCGTAGAATAACACATCAGTTTTTTCAGGGAGTGGTTCCCAAGGTGTAAAAGTACCTGGTTGTAGACCGTACGGAACCGCTTCATCATAGGTATGTAGGTATTTTCGTGATTGTCCACAACCTGTTTTTGCATAATCAATTAAAGTTTGTTCTAGCAAAGCAAAGTCATTCGCTTCAGGACCAAAATAACTGATATGCCGACCTTGTTCTCTCGCCTTGCGGATAGCCATGTCCATTTCAGGCCGCGTGTAACGATGAAAGCTGTCCCCTTCTAATGTAGCTGGTTGGATATTGAGTTGGTGGAAAACTTTACGGAATGCTTGGCTAGTTGAGGTCGTGCCTGCACCACTGGAACCGGTGATAGCAATAATCGGATGTTTTTTGGACATAGCGAACTCCCTGTGTTGCGCTTATGTCCACTATGGCAAAATAGCGAACAAAGCGGGTTAGCGGGTTTTAGGCATGAAATTAACCGACTCATGCAATTCAGACCAGACTAGCACAATTTCGCCAGAAACTAACTGCCGTTTCACATCATTAACTTTGTCTTGTAAGCTTTTCTCATGTGCCCCATAGTCAGTTCCTTCTCGTAAAACATAGCTTTCGATGAGGCTTTCCAGTGCTTCTGGAGATAACTCACGCCAAGGGATAATCATGGGTTTTCCTTATTTAAATAAGGGGTTAACCATTGCGGAATTCGAGTTTCTAGCCACATTTGCGGTTTTCTAAAGGTCCCGCTGACAAAACCAACGTGCCCGCCATGTTCTGTCATTTGATATTCCACATTATGGGGAAGAAAAGATAAATCAGGAACAACCTCAGGAGCCATAAATGGATCATCTTTGGCGTGAATAATTAATGTTGGTTTAGTAATGTGAGCCAATTTAGGTAATGCACTGCATTTCTGATAGTAATCTGAGGCATCATCAAAACCGTGGATACGTGCAGTGATAACATCATCAAAATCACGAATGCGTTTAACTTGCTTAAGCTGCAATAAATTCAGTGGTAATGACCCAGGATAGCGTACGAGTTTACGAGTTGCGTTACGTTTTAAGCCATTTAATAAATAGCGTTGATAAAACTGGGAAATGCCTTTTTCCATTCGTAGGGAGCAAGCCTCTAACATTAATGGGGCAGATACAACCACTCCCGCATCTAAATCCGCATTTTGACCACTTTCAGCCAAGTAACAAGCCAACATATTCCCACCAAGGGAATACCCCACAGCAGCCGTTGGCGTATCACCAAAAGTTTGTTTTAACCAGCGTAAGAAGTAGCGAGCATCATCGGTTTCACCTGAATGATAAATACGCTGTTGGCGATTGGGTTCGCCGCTACACCCACGAAAGTGCATGACAACGCCCAGCCAGTCGTGTTTTTCCGCTGTTTCTAACATTCCATGAGCGTAAGGGCTCTTAAAATTACCTTCTAACCCATGAAAAATGACTAAGCGTGGTTTATGAGCCGCAAGCTCAGGTTTTTCACTCCATGCGAGATCAATAAAATCACCGTCAGGCAATTCAAGTCGCTGCCAAATAGGTTTAATTTTCGGGGTTCTACGAAAAATCCTAGGCAGTAGAGTTTGGAGGTGTGGATTTTTAGCCCAACTGATTGGACGAAAGTTTTCAGACATAACCTTATTTTTATTTAATAGGAGCTCTTGTGAGTCACATAACATACTGTTATTTTTTTGTGATGCAAGTAAACAAATTTGGGTTTGAGGATTAAATTATAAATGACACTGGGGCTGATCTTTTCTCTTTTTACATTTCTATTCATTGCAGCAGTCACACCCGGCCCTAATAATATGTTGCTAACATCAAGTGCGGCAAACTACGGTTTTCGTCATGCGATTACATTATGCTTAGGTATTATGCTAGGTATGCAATCGATACTTTACCTCTCAGCATTTGGTATTGCTGCACTTTTATTGCTCTATCCTGCGATTCATATTGCCTTAAAAGTGGTGGGCAGTGTGTATCTTCTCTGGCTGGCATGGAAAACAGCAACAGCTAATTATGCACCAATTAAGACGGATAGCGAAGTGGGGAAAAGCGTAACATGGTATCAGGGGGGCTTATTACAATTTCTAAACCCTAAAGCTTGGATGATGGGACTAGGGGCAGTTGGTGGCTTTAGCCTGCCTGGTGAGTTATTCAGCCAATCTATTTTAGTCATGAGCGTGGCATTTGTAATCGTCAACTTAGTGGCAGGTTTGATTTGGATGGGCTTTGGCTCATTGATTAGCTTATTTTTACGTAGTCGCCAAGCTTGGTTTATCTTTAATTTAGCGATGGGGCTGCTAACTGCGCTGTGTGTCCCATTGATTTGGTTGGAATAGCGTTTTTTATTGATTGAAAAAAGCAGCCCTAAGAGCTGCTTTTTGTTTAGGGCATGATTAACTTAAATCTACGCCTTTACTACCAAACAGGTAGGTAAATAGGAAGCCGCACACATAGGAAACCAATACTCCCCCCGCGTACACAGCCATCCCGGCGAGGACACCTTGACCGGATGTCATTAATGGAATGGCAATTAACCCAGATGGCCCAAACACAGTATTTAAACCGACAGGTAACCCCATCCACGCGACGGCCCCGATAAAGAAACCACCAGCTGCGCCACCTAAACAGGCGGTGACAAACGGTTTGACGCGCGGGAGTGTGACACCATAAATCAGCGGCTCACCGATCCCTAAGAAACCGGGGAACAGGGCGCCACCAATTTGCCCACGGGTGACTGAACCTTTTTTCGCTTTCACATACAAGGCGAGGGCTGCACCCACTTGACCAGCACCCGCCATTGCCAATATCGGAAATAGTGAGTTAAACCCTTGTGCATCAACGAGGGCAACGTAGACAGGAATAAACCCTTGATGAACACCAAACATCACGGCGATTAAGAACACCCCAGCCAAAATAGCTGTTCCAATAGGATTGCCATTTAAGTGCATGAATAACCAAGACATTCCATCAAACAGCCAAACACCAATCGGCATGATAAAGATAAAGGTTGCTGCGCCCACAATTAACAGAGTTATGGTTGAGGTTAAAATAATATCAAGGCTGGATGGGATAATTTTGCGAACTTGTTTTTCAACCCATGCCCCAAAAATACAGGCAATTAAAATTCCAATGATGTTGCCTCGAGGGTCAATGTGCCAGCCGAAGAAGTTTGACATCCCCGAATAAAAGCCTTTTGTTGCTTCTGGGTCGTAACCTAAAATAAATAAAGCGGCAATAATGGCACCATTAACGCCACTACCTCCAAAGGCTTTTTGGGCATTATAGCCAATTAATAGTCCCATAAAGGTAAATAAACCTTTGCCGAATATCGCGAGATAGGCAATGGCACTTTTTAACCAGCCCAACTGTTGGGAGTCCGGTGGAAATAAGTTTTCATTGGCGACTAACAACCCAAGCAATGAGGCTATCCCCATCAAAAGACCCGCTCCGATGAATCCTGGAATCAATGGGGTAAATATGGTAGCGAATTTTGAGAGAAAGCGGTGTACTGCGCTAGTTTGTTTCTTTTTTAACTGCTGTTTATTAGCAGAAGCAATTTGGTTAAGGTCTTGGGTCTGATGAGAAGACTCGTCGATATCATCTTCAGCATCTTCTAGCATTTGGTTCATTAAGTCCGCGGCAGTTTGGGCTTTACCGGGGCCCAGAACAATTTGCAGTTGTTCATCACTTTCGATAACGCCAAGCACACCTGCGATTTGTTTTAGTGCGGCTTTATCGACTAATTGATCATTATTGAGTGTGAGTCGTAAACGGGTCATACAGTTACCCGCTAATTTAATATTGCGACGACCCCCAACCTGTTGCAGGATCTGCTGCATCATTTCTATTGTTATTTTAGCCATACCATTTATCTCATTAAAATCCGCGAATTAGGCGGAAGGTGCCATATTGAGTGCTGTACGAATAAAACCATGATTGTCCGAGAGTAGTTGACGTGCATCATCGGCATTCAGGCCGGTTAACACCATCAAAATGGCCGTTTTACAGTGCCTATCACATTGTTGAAGCGCGGTTTCTGCGGTTGCTCGGTCGCAGTCTGTTGCCTCCATGACAATCTTCGTTTGCCTTTCAATTAATTTGGCATTGGTGGCTTCTACATCGACCATCAAATTACCAAATACTTTTCCAATGCGGATCATCGCGCCAGTAGTGATCATATTCAGCACTAATTTCTGAGCGGTTCCCGCTTTCATGCGTGAAGAGCCTGTGACCACTTCTGCGCCCACAACAGGGGTGATAGCGATATCTGCTGCATTAGCGATAGGGCTATTTGGGTTACAGCTGATGGCAGCTGTGGTTGCACCAATCTTGTTTGCATAGGCTAACGCACCTAACACATATGGGGTACGCCCACTCGCAGCAATGCCAACGAGTATATCTTTTTCATTAAATTGAATATTTTTCAGGTCTTGCTCACCTAATTCGGGTTTATCTTCTGCATTTTCAACGGCACGGAAAATCGCTTGGTGGCCGCCTGCAATAAGCCCAACGACTTGCTCATGGGGGGTACCGTACGTTGGTGGGCACTCGCTGGCATCAAGTATTCCTAAACGCCCTGATGTTCCTGCTCCCGAGTAAATTAACCGCCCGCCGTTTAGAAATGCGTCTGCGACCTTATCAACCAATTGTGCAATTTCAGGAAGAACTTTCTCGACTGCCAAAGGGACTTGTTTGTCTTCGTTGTTAATCACTTGCAGCATTTGCAAGGTCGGTAGTTGGTCAATATGCGTACTCGCCGCATTGCGGCTTTCCGTTACCATTTTGCTTAAATCGATAGCCATAAAAAATTGCTCCTAAATCCATAATTGGATTAATATTAAGGAATTATTTATTCCAATGGTGTGATTGGAATCACGGTGTTATCTATTCTAACTTGCGAATATAAAAGAATATTTTGTTATTTTTTTAATGGCTTTAAATTGTATATGATTGAATTATAGTTATTATTTTTGATTCATCAGCGAATTAAAAGAGGAATAATTTATTATTATTTTATTTTTATGAACCCTGATATAGCGATTATCAGCTGAGGTTGTCATGACATTATTGGATATCATTACTTATTCATTACCGCGATTAGCCGAAAATCAACGTAAAATTGCACAATTTATTATTGAAAATCCGGAAAACGTACTGAACTTATCTTCTCAACAATTGGCAGAAATCTTAGATGTGAGCCAATCAGCTATTGTTAAGTTTAGTCAAAAAGTTGGGGTAAAAGGCTACCCAGCGCTAAAACTGGCATTAAGTGAGATTATTGGGCGTCAACAGCTTAATGAAAGTGCCCCTCACGTGGCTTTGCATAACCGTATTGCACCGAATGATAACTTGATGGTGGTAGCTCAAAAATTAGCGATGGAAAAGAACCATTCCATCACGGAAACAACAAAATTAATTGATTTCAAGCAATTTGAAAAAATTGTCGAACGAATAGACCAATCTCAGCGAGTACAAATTGTTGGCATTGGTGGGTCAGGGCTGACGGCAAAGGACTTGAGCTACAAGTTACAAAAAATAGGTATTACGACACTCGTCGAGTCCGACCATCATGTGCAAATTGCCGCCGCTTTAACACTTAATGCCAATGACATACAGATAGTTATCTCTTTTACAGGTAAACGCAAAGACATGCTAACAGCGGCTAATATTGCACGTAAACAAGGAGCCTGTGTGGTTGCCATTACCCGGGACCGGCATTCACCTCTTGCACAAATTTCTGATTACATTCTTGAAAGTGTCGCAGAAGAAGATGAATGGCGTAGTTCTTCTATTTCATCGAGAACTGCTCAGAATACGCTGACCGATTTAATCTTTATGGCGCTATTACAAAGGCGAGAAGCCAAAGCAAAATCGCTAGTAATGAATGCAAGAGTTGTTATTAATAAATTAGATGAATAGCGTTGAAAAGGAAGAACGGGCTCATCGATAACTTTGCAAAAAATCCTTATTTACGTTAAGACTAACGATATAAGTATTTTAATTTTAACTAGTTTAAGAGGAATTATTGATGAGAGCACTCATTGTTTATACTGAGTTAACCGACGAAGATTCCGTTATCAGCCATGCCGTAGCAAGGCTTGCTAGTGAGCTTAATGATGAACACGTAGAGACCGTGATTATCCGCGATTTTGAAGATGGAATGGCATACATTCGCTCGAATACCAGCATTGATTGTTTGTTATATGGGCGTGATATGTCCGACAAACAAGAACAAACACAAGCACATCAATTAATTACTCAACTTCATCGCCGCCAAGAAGATGTCCCCGTTTTTTTATTGAGTGATCGCGAAGAAGCTTTAACGGCATTTGACCGAAAAATGATGGAACAAGTCGATGAGTTTGCATGGATTTTAGAAGATTCAGCTGATTTTATCGCAGGGCGCGTCCTCGCCGCTATTATTCGTTATCGTGCGCAATTATTGCCGCCACTGATGAAAAGCTTAATTAAATATAGCGATGTACATGAATACTCGTGGGCAGCACCGGGTCACCAAGGTGGCGTTGGTTTTACCAAAACCCCTGCGGGCCGCATTTATCATGATTTTTTTGGTGAAAATTTATTTCGTACTGATATTGGTATTGAACGCGTCGCAGTAGGCTCATTACTGGATCATACCGGTGCTTTTGGTGAGTGCGAAAAAAATGCAGCGCGTATTTTCGGGGCTGACCAATCTTATTCCGTGGTTGTGGGAACCTCGGGCTCCAATCGAACCATTATGCAAGCCTGTATGACTGATGAAGATGTGGTGGTAATCGACCGAAATTGCCATAAATCTATCGAACAAGGGCTGATCCTTACCGGAGCTAAGCCCGTATACATGACCCCGAGTCGTAACCGCTACGGAATTATTGGGCCAATTTACCCGACAGAGATGACGCCGGAAGCGATCACTGAAAAAATCGCTCAAAATCCACTAACATCGGATAAAATCGGCAAACGCCCAGCTTATAGCGTGGTAACCAATTGCACCTATGACGGTGTTTGCTACCATGCACGTAAGGTGCAAGATTTACTCGATAAATCCTTAGATAGAATCCATTTCGATGAGGCATGGTACGGTTATGCACGTTTTAACCCAATTTATCATGGCCATTTTGCCATGCGGGATGAACCACGAAATGGCGATGAACCGACCATCTTTGCTACACACTCCACTCATAAATTACTTAACGCGCTTTCCCAAGCCTCATTTATTCATATCCGAAATGGCCGTAATGCTATTGATTTCAATCGCTTTAATCAGGCTTATCATATGCATGCCACCACCTCACCGCTGTATGCGATTTGTGCCTCGAATGATATCGCAGCAGATATGATGGATGGTAATAGTGGGCGTTCTTTGACAGATGAAGTTATTCGTGAAGCTATCGATTTTCGCCAATCATTAGGTTACTTGTATAAAGAGTTTCTTAACGATGATGAATGGTTCTTTAAACCATGGAATCAGGAAATGGTGAAAGACCCTGCAACAGGTAAAGGTTATGCCTTTGAAGAAGCCCCTGTTGAATTGTTGATGAAAGAGCAAAGCTGCTGGGTAATGAATCCTGAAGATAAATGGCACGGTTTTAAGGATATCCCTGAAAACTGGGCGATGCTTGACCCAATTAAAGTCAGTATTTTGTCACCGGGAATGGGAGAGGATGGCAAACTGCTGGGTACAGGTGTACCCGCGGCACTAGTGACCGCGTGGCTAAATCATTATGGTATTGTGCCGACCCGCACCACTGACTTCCAGATTATGTTCTTGTTTTCTATGGGGATCACCAAAGGGAAGTGGGGGACTTTGGTCAATGCGCTGCTGTCTTTTAAACGCCACTATGACAATAATACTGGGCTGAAGAAGGTATTACCGGAAGTGGTGGAAACCGCTCCTGAGATTTATGGTCATATGGGGTTACGTGACTTAGGTGATAAAATGTTCACTTATCTGCAAAAAAATAACCCCGGAGGGCAACTGAACCAAGCTTATGAGCAACTGCCTGAAGTAATGATGAGCCCAAGGGATGCGTACCAAGAGATTGTCGCTAACCGTGTTGAAGCGGTGCCCCTTGATAAACTGGCAGGGCGCATTGCTGCTAACTCAATAATTCCGTATCCACCGGGTATCCCAATGTTGTTATCAGGTGAAAGCTTCGGTGATAAAAATAGTCCACATATCGGTTACTTGCATAGCTTGCAAGCGTGGGACAGTGAGTTCCCCGGTTTTGAACACGAAACCGAAGGGACTGAAATTATCGATGGGCAGTATTATGTGATGTGTGTGAAAGGATAAGATTCAACTATGATAAAAACGAAAAGCTATCAAAGATAGCTTTTCGTGATTTTAAGGAATTGTGATGTTTTATAACTAATTTATTTCAAACTCACTGGTCATGGTTTCTAACTGTTCTTGCAGCTCCATCCATTCCATTTCAACGTCTTCAAGTGCTGATTTGTGCTCAGTCTGCTTTTTCAAACATTCTGCCAAATCGGCTTTTTTATCTTGTTCATAGATAGCTGCATCAGAAAGTTTTGCCTCTAGCTCACTCAGGGCGTTGGAATGTTTATCCATCTGCTTTTCCAATTCCGTGATTTTTTTACGGATTGGCTGAGTCAGTTGACGGAACTCTGCTTCGCGGCGCTTTTGGTCTTTTCTATCTTGGGCGGTGACTGTTGAAGTTGCCGCAGGCTTATCTTTTTCTTGTTGATCTCGGACTTGCTGTAGTTCCAGCTTGTTTTGCTCGGCAAGCCATTGTTGGTAATCTTCTAAATCACCATCAAATTGCTCGACCGCGCCGCCGTGAACTAAATACAGCTCATCGGTAGTTGAGCGCAATAAATGCCTATCATGGGAAACCACCACTAAAGCCCCTTCAAATGCCATTAAGGCTTCTGTCAACGCTTGGCGCATGTCTAAATCCAAGTGGTTGGTTGGTTCATCGAGTAACAACAGATTCGGGCGCTGCCAAACAATCAACGCTAAGACTAAGCGTGCTTTTTCACCGCCAGAGAAACGGCCACTAGGGTCTGTCACTTGGTCACCCTTAAAGCCAAAACCGCCTAAATAGTCGCGTAACTGCTGCTCAGTTTGCTCAGGAGCCAAACGAGCTAGATGCTGCAAGGGCGATTCTTCAGGATGCAGATACTCTAATTGATGCTGAGCAAAGTAACCTAACTTAATACCTTTAGCGAGGGAGATCTCCCCTTGTAATGGTGGTAAATCGCCAGCTAGCATTTTAATTAAGGTGGATTTACCAGCACCATTACGGCCTAATAAACCAATACGTGAACCGGGCACTAAATTCAATTTTATCGATTGCAAAATGACTTTTTCGCCATAACCCGCACTGACTTTTTCCATCTTTAATAATGGATTAGGTAAGCTTTCAGGTTTGCGGAATGAAAAATGGAACGGGTTATCCACATGAGCGGGCGCCACCATTTCCATTTTTTCTAACATCTTAATACGGCTTTGCGCTTGCTTGGCCTTTGTCGCTTGCACTCTAAAACGGTCAATATAGCTTTGTAAATGAGCGGCTTTTGCTTGTTGGCTTTCATACAACGCTTGTTGTTGTGCTAATTTAGTTGCACGTTGGCGCTCAAAAGAAGAATAGTTGCCCGTGTATTCGAACAGGCTTTCTTGTTCTATATGCAGGACTTTATCAATAATTGGATCAAGGAAATCCCTATCATGGGAAATTAAAATTAATGTACCTTGGTAGCCTTTAAGCCACTTTTCTAACCAAATAACCGCATCTAAATCAAGGTGGTTAGTTGGTTCATCGAGTAGTAATAGGTCAGAACGGCAAAGTAGAGCCTGAGCGAGGTTCAAACGCATACGCCACCCACCAGAAAAAGATTTCACTGGTGAGTCTAATTGCGCTTGGCTAAAGCCTAAGCCGTGTAGCAAGCTGGATGCGCGAGAACGGATTGTCCATGCATCAATTGCATCGAGTTGCCCATGGATAACCGCAATGGCATGGCCATCATTTTTTTCATTGGCTTGTTGTAGTTTTTGTTCTAGGGCGCGGAACTCACGGTCACCGTCAATCACATACTCAAGGGCAGGGACATCAAGGGCAGGGGTTTCTTGGTTGACCCATGCCATAGACCAATTACTTGGGAAGGTTGCAGAACCTGCTTCAGCTTGTAATTCGCCTTTTAATAGTGCTAGAAGGGTCGATTTACCGCAGCCGTTTTTACCCACTAAACCAACTTTTTGGCCAGGGTTAATCGTCGCAGTGGCGTTATCCAGTAGGATACGAACACCTCGGCGAATTTGGAGTGAAGAGAAAACAATCATAGCAACCGTCTATTAAAAATATGTTAAATTATCAACGTATATACTCTAAATAATTCACGGTGCTGTTAGGCGACAAGCAAATGAGTCGCTAGGAGCCTATTTAAGTAGGTGACTAGTGCGAATGCGCGTAGTCAACAACACAGCAACGTGAAGTATGACGAGTATAGCAGGCTGCATGGTAACGGAAAATGTTCCGTCTGACACGCCTTTGAGGAGGGAAAGATGTCAAATACACCTAAAGTACTGGTGATCTACGCTCACCCAGACCCTGATGAGTCTATTGCTAACAAGGCATTGCTTAGTGTGGTGTGTGGTTTTGAACATGTGACAGTCCATGATTTATACGCAACCTATCCTGATTATTTTATTGATGTAACTGCGGAACAAGAATTACTGTGCCAGCACGATATCATTGTTTTTCAACACCCTCTCTATACTTATAGTTGCCCTGCGTTGTTGAAAGAATGGTTTGACCGTGTTTTAACGCGCCGTTTTGCAACGGAGATGGGCTATCAAAAACTGAAAGGGAAATACTGGCGTTCTGTGATCACGACAGGCGAACCCATTCATGCATATCAACATGACGGCTATAATCATTACCCACTTAACGAAATACTTCGACCATTTGAATTGACCGCATTGATGTGTGATATGCAATGGTTGGAACCTATCATTATTTATGCAGCACGTCGGCAGCCCACTGAGCGGTTTCAACAGCTGATTGATGACTACCGTCAATGGATACAACAACCGCTAAGCGCGGGAGGGCTCTCCTAATGTCAGAATTGGGGCTATTTGAATCTGTCATTATTTTTTTATGTGCCGGTGTGGTGATGGTACCTATTGCACAAAAAATCCGTTTAGGGGCGGTGCTTGGGTATTTACTCGCGGGGATTATGATTGGGCCATTTGTTTTGGGCTTTATTCATAACGTCGATGACATTTTACATTTCTCTGAAATGGGGGTGGTATTCCTAATGTTCTTAATTGGTTTAGAGTTAAAACCATCTAAACTGTGGGAACTTAGGCGCTCTATTTTTGGTGTAGGAACCGTGCAGGTGGTTGTTACTGCGGCAATAATGGCATCACTGTTATTTTTAGCGAAGTTTTCTTGGCAAGCTGCTGTGGTTGGTGGGCTGGGGATGGCAATGTCTTCAACCGCTATGGCTTTGCAACTCATGAATGAAAAAGGCATGTCCAACAAAGAAAGCGGGCAGCTTGGTTTTTCTGTGTTGTTATTCCAAGATATGGCGGTGATCCCCATTATGGCATTGATCCCCTTATTAGCTGGGGATTCAGCCACAAGTGATTGGCAAAAGATTGGCTTAAAAGTTATCGCATTTGCCGGTTTATGGGTGGTGGGGCGTTACTTGTTACGCCCAATGTTTAAATTAGCGGCGAAATCAGGCGTACATGAAATTTTTACAGCTGCAGCACTATTGGTAGTGTTAGGGTCTGCATTAATAATGGAAAGCCTTGGGTTCTCTATGGCATTAGGGACGTTTATGGCAGGTGTGATGCTAGCAGAAACAGAATTTCGCCATGAACTCGAAATTAATATTGAGCCATTCAAAGGGCTATTGCTGGGGTTATTTTTTATCTCAGTTGGGATGTCACTAAATTTACAAATACTCTGGGCGTATTTACCACAAGTTTTGGTTGCTGTGGTCATTCTTGTCGCGGTAAAAGCCCTTGTCCTTTATGGCCTGAGCCATGCAGCAAGGCTTAGGAATGGTGCTAGAGCACAATTTTCTGGTGTTTTAAGTCAAGGCGGGGAATTTGCTTTTGTCATTTACGCAACCGCATCTGGTGCAAGTGTGATTGACGAGCGCCAAATGGACCTCTTATTGGTGGTCGTCACCCTTTCTATGATGACAACACCACTTGTGATGCAGTTGATAGATGCTTATCTGAACTACCGCTATAATCGGCAACCAACGTCAAGTGAAAAACCATTTGTCGAAGATAACGACCCTCATGTTATTTTGGTTGGTTTTGGTCGTATGGGGCAAGTGGTAGGCCGCCTATTAATGGCCAATAAAGTCAAAATTACCGTACTTGAACAGGATGTTACAGCGATAGGTACAATGCGGCGCTATGGCTATACTGTTTATTATGGGGATGCGCGTGAGCTACAATTATTGCGCTCAGCGGGAGCAGAAAAAGCGAAGGCAATTGTGATCACTAGTGATGTGCCCGAAGAAGTTATGGAAATTGTACATTTATGCCAAGAGAATTTCCCTAATTTACATATCATCGCACGCGCGAAAGGCCGTGTAGAGGCACACGAATTATTGCAAAGTGGTGTCACTGACTTTAGTCGAGAAACCTTCTCTAGCGCATTAGAATTGGGGAGTAAGGCATTAATTAGTACCGGTATGCATCCACATAAAGCATACCGAGCTAAACAACATTTCCGCCGTCTAGATATGCGTGTGCTTAGAGAGATTATTCCTGAAAATGAAGGGGATAGCGGCCAAGTTTCTCGTGTCAAAGAGGCAAGGCGCGAGTTAAATGAGCTGTTTGAAAAAGAAATGCTTAGAGAGCATCGCCAGCCACATGGCTGGAATAAAGATGAATAAAGGAAACCAACATGTCGTCAACACGTAAACGGTTTATTGCAGGTGCAATTTGCCCTAAATGTAAGTCACAAGACACGTTAATGATGTGGCGTGAAGATAAAATTGATGTAGTTGAATGTGTCAATTGTGGCGATCAGCAGCGTCAAGCAGGGGATGAAACAACTGGGCATATTAGGGAAAAAGAGCAAGTTATAGGGATTTTTACACCTGAATGAGAGAATTTTGTCAATTCTCAATACATCACTATAGTTTTTCGGTACAATTGGCAGAAAAATTTTCCCCATATGGGTAGTAGGAGATGTCATGAAAGTAGCAAAAGACTTGGTGGTCAGCTTGGCTTATCAAGTAAGAACAGAAGACGGTGTTTTAGTTGATGAGTCCCCAGCAAGCGCGCCAATGGACTATTTGCATGGCCGTGGGTCTTTAATTTCAGGTCTAGAAAAAGCATTAGAAGGCCGTGCTGTCGGTGAAAACTTTGATGTTGAAGTTGCTTCAGACGATGCATATGGTCAATACGATGACAACTTAGTTCAACGCGTTCCTAAAGATGTATTCATGGGCGTTGATGAGCTAGAAGTGGGTATGCGTTTCTTAGCTGACACTGACATGGGCCCAGTTCCTGTTGAAATCACCGGTATTGAAGGTGATGAAGTTATCGTTGATGGTAACCACATGTTAGCAGGCCAAAACTTGAAATTTAATGTTGAAGTCATGGCTATTCGTGAAGCAACAGAAGAAGAAATTGCACATGGGCACGTTCATGGTGCAGGCGGTCACGACCATGACCACGACCACGAAGGTGGTTGCTGTGGCGGTGGCGGTCATAGCCACGGCTCAGAAGGCGGTTGTTGTGGCGGTGGCGAAGGCCATGGTCACAAACAAGGCGGCTGCGGTTGCCATTAATAACTAGCAATAGCTAAGTATTAGAAGGAAGCGAAAGCTTCCTTTTTTGTGGCCTCATTAATAATGAGGAGGGGGTGTTTCTTCTTCTGGCCTTGCTAAATGGCTATCTTGCGAAGATTTCAGCCTTTCCGTCACAATGCGTAAATGCTCTTGCATACGGTTAAGTTGCATTTGTTGGTCGGTGATAACCTGGTTGAGTTGTTCAATCGCCAATTCTTGAAAGGCGACTTTGCTTTCTAAAAGTTCTAAACGTTGTTCTAATGTATCAGATGAGCCCATCTTCGACTCTCCTTAGATGTATTTGTCATAATTAAACCATCATAATAACCGAACATTACAAATCCATAGATAAGTTTTAGTTAAAGATGTAGGCGATGAAACCTCTTTTTGTTAATGTAGTCTAAGAAATTCTTATTTTTTTCTATACTAATTGGTAATCAGTTTCTAAAGTTAAAAGTTGATTATCAATAAACATAAAAACGAATAGTTCGCTATTCGAACATACTCGAATAAAAGTTATCGGAGATTAGGATGAAATCACTGTTTAAGGCAAGCCTTTTAGCAACCACGCTAGCATTTACTTTCGCTGCTCCACAGGTGATGGCAGCGGAAGCCAAAGCACAAAGCAGCGCATTCAAAAACGCAGAAGAGCGTAATGCGTATGCATTAGGTGCTTCATTAGGCCGCTACATGCAGAATTCTTTAGAAGAACAAAAAACCATTGGTATTAACTTGGATAACGCTCAATTACTGGCGGGTGTTCAAGATGCTTTCAATGGCAAAAGCAAAATGACGGATGCAGAGGTTGAAGAAACACTGCGTCAATTTGAAGGGCAAGTCAAAGAAGCTGCCGACAAAAAAATGAAAGAAGAATCAGCAAGCAATGAGAAAAAAGGTGCTGAGTACCGCGAAAAATATGCGAAAGAAAAAGGCGTAGTAAAAACTAAGTCTGGCTTACTGTACAAAATTGAAAAAGAAGGTACAGGTGCAAAACCTAAAGCAGACGAAACCGTTGTTGTTCACTACAAAGGTTCTCTGATTGATGGTACTGAATTTGACAGCTCATACACACGTAATGAGCCACTGACTATTCCTTTAAACTCAGTCATTAAAGGCTGGACTGAAGGTCTAGTTAACCTGAAAAAAGGCGGTAAAATGCAGTTAGTGATCCCTGCTGATTTAGCGTATGGCGAAAACGGCGTTCCGGGTATCCCTGCAAACTCAACTTTAGTCTTTGATGTTGAATTATTAGATATCAAACCAGCGGCTAAATAAGCGCAAATAAAGTTTGTTTCAAGAGCCCAAGGCGTCAGGTCTTGGGTTTTTTTTGTATAAAGCATTTTAATTATCTCTATGGCGACTCATTAGCATCTATAAGATATCTTTGTTTCCTGCCATGGTAGCTCCTTATTTAAAAATAAAGAAAATACAGTAGATAATACGGTTAAAAATATAAATGTTTTAGGTGAGTTTCTAATGATATGGAAAGGCGTAAAATATGAAATGTCAATATCTGATAAATAAAAAACAAAAAGGTTAATCGCATCAACGATTAATACTAATGAAATAGCTAACATAAAAATACGTTTAATTATGGATTTAATATGTAATGAATAATTTAGAACAGAGGTAAGTAACAGTGAGCGCATTACCATAATTAGTAAAGTAAAGGCTATTGAATAGATAGTCAGTTCATCGATGTACACTGTTACAATGCCGGTGATTAACAGTAATAAGTCATATATTTCATTGAATGAAACTATTAGAAAGTAAATAGTTAGAACTATAGATTTGTATTTTGGCATAAGAAACCTTACGAATTAATAAAATTTTTTAGTGAAATTGCTTTTTAATTATAATGGTGAGTTTTTGATGTTATTTCAGCTAAGTAAAATTGTAAATAATTATACCTTTATTATTTAATTAATAATTATGAGTTGGTTTTACATATATTATTAATAATAAATCACTATCGCGAATAGTCCCATTTATATGAATAACGAAAAAACTAAATTTACTCTGTTATAGATCTTGCTAAGTCGAGGTACTCCCGGTTAATGAGTAAGTTGCAGATAAGCCACACCATGATAGTGGCGACAGAAGCAAACCTTGATGAACTTTCGGTAAAAAAAATCCTCAAATTGTTTAAAACTTGTGATAAAACAGACTGTCTTGCATTCATTCGCTTGACGGCAACGTCTTGGAGTTTTAACTTCACAAGACTCTATTTTATTTTTTATCATCATAATTGTTGATTACAAGTCGTATAATTAAGGTAAATTAGTCGAATAATGAATGCCTTATTAGTCAACGGGATGAATTTTTACATTTAGAAGGATGATGTTGAAAATGTCAGATTCTTTACAGTCACACGACCTCAGCGATATCAATATACTGGATAACCAGCCGTTTACTGAGACCGACCACGAAATCTTAAAATCATATGAAGCGGCGGTTGATGGCTTAGCAATGTTAATTGGTGGGCACTGCGAAATTGTTCTTCATTCTTTGGAAGACCTAAACTGTTCAGCAGTGAGAATAGCGAATGGGCAACACACTGGTCGTAAAATTGGCTCGCCGATAACGGATCTCGCACTGCGCATGTTGCATGATATGGCAGATGAAGAATCCAACGCTTCCAAGGCTTATTTTACGAAAGCCAAAAGTGGCGATTTAATGAAATCAGTGACGATTGCTATCCGTAATCGTAAGCAGCGTGTTATTGGCTTGCTATGTATTAATATGAACTTGGATGTGCCATTCTCTGAAATTATTCAATCGTTTGTTCCAGAAACAAAACAAGAAGTCACTTCAGATGTTAACTTTGCATCTTCTGTTGACGATCTTGTTGCACAAACACTGGAATATACTATCGAAGAAGTCGGTAATGACCGTAATGTTTCGAATAATGCGAAAAACAAGCAGGTAGTACTTAACCTTTATGAAAAAGGGATTTTCGATATCAAAGACGCGATAAACCAAGTTGCTGATCGCCTGAATATTTCTAAACACACAGTTTATTTATATATTCGTCAATTCAAGAGCGGTGAATGAGTCACGTAAATTCATTAAGTTACTGTTTATTAGTTACTGGTCCGGCTTATGGAACACAACAAGCCACAAGTGCGTTCCAATTTGCGAAAGCCCTTCTTGCAGAAGGGCACCAATTGAAAACCCTATTTTTTTATCGGGAAGGGGTGACCAATGCTAATTTGTTGACCTCGCCTGCAACGGATGAATTTAATTTAGTTGCAGCATGGCAGGAACTGGCAGAGCAATCAGGGTGTGAAATGCACATTTGTGTTTCTGCCGCATTACGACGGGGTATCGTTGACCAAGAACAAGCGCAAAATTTAACGCTGCCCGTCGCTAATCTTGCAAATGGCTTCATCATGAGCGGCTTAGGGAGCTTAGCCGAGGCTATGATGACCACAGACAGAACAGTCCAATTCTAAGAACAGCCCAACACTAAGGTATTGTGTGAAAAAAATTGCCTTTGTCTTTACAACTATGCCTCATGGAAATGCAAGTGGCCGAGAAGGGTTAGATGCCTTATTGGCGACTTCAGCGCTGACAGAAGACATTAATGTATTTTTTATTTCTGATGGTATTTTTCAGCTTCTTGCAAAACAACAACCTAGCAAAGTTCTGGCCCGAGATTACATCGCTACGTTTAAAATTTTACCGCTGTATGATATTGAAAATATTTATCTTTGCCGCGCTTCTATGCAAGAAAGAGGGTTGGATGAACATCATGAATGGGTAGTCCCGCCTAAGATCCTTGGCGTTGAAGAGATTCGCAAGAAAATTGCGGAATGCGATGTGGTGCTTAGATTTTAATCTTTTGTGTGGTTTTTGATCTATGATAGGATCTTTTCTATGCTGTATACATTAGCAACATCTCCGTTTAGTTGTGATTTTTCGGCAGTGTTACGTTTAATTACTGATAAAGACGTAGTTTTACTGATGCAAGATGGCGTGGTTGTCGCGGTACAGCAGTCGCCTTACCTTGATGCATTGCAAAAAACAGGGGCTCAGTTGTATGCATTGGATGTAGACATCAACGCGCGGGGGTTACAAAATTCCCTCTCAAACGCAGTTTCTGTAATCACTTATCAAGGTTTTGTGAAGCTAACAGAAGTCCAAAAACAACATTTTGCCATATAAAGGCACTAAAAGTTGTATATTTCTTGACACCTGAGCCAGTCAGCAATAAAATTTCGCGTCCTCGTGTATCGTCATGTTGGCGAACGAGGTCGAAATCCGTGTTTACGAAGCAAAAAAACCAGGAGCTTTTTTAATAATGGCAACTATTAATCAGCTGGTACGCAAATCCCGTAGCTCGAAAGTTGTGAAAAGCAACGTTCCAGCGCTGGAAGCTTGCCCGCAAAAACGTGGTGTATGTACACGTGTATATACTACTACTCCTAAAAAACCAAACTCAGCATTACGTAAAGTATGCCGTGTTCGTTTAACTAATGGTTATGAAGTTTCTTCCTACATTGGTGGTGAAGGCCACAACTTGCAGGAACACTCCGTAATTCTTATCCGTGGTGGTCGTGTTAAAGACTTGCCAGGTGTGCGTTATCACACCGTTCGCGGAGCACTGGACTGTTCTGGTGTTAAAGACCGCAAACAAGCACGTTCTAAGTACGGCGCTAAAAAGCCTAAGGCTTAATGGATATCCGTTAAGTAAGGCCAAACATTTTTAATCTTAATGTCAAAATAAACTCGTAGAGTTTTGGACAAACCTGAATTAACAACGGAGTCATATCCATGCCACGTCGTCGCGTAATAGGTCAACGTAAAATTCTTCCAGATCCTAAGTTCGGATCAGAATTACTGGCCAAATTTGTAAATATCCTGATGGTAGACGGGAAAAAATCTACTGCTGAAGCAATCGTATATAACGCACTTGAGACCCTTGCTCAGCGTTCTGGTAAAACTGAACTTGATGCATTCGAATTAGCACTGGATAACGTGCGTCCGACTGTGGAAGTTAAATCCCGCCGTGTTGGTGGTTCAACTTACCAAGTTCCAGTTGAAGTTCGCCCGGTTCGTCGTAATGCCCTGGCAATGCGTTGGATCGTTGATGCTGCTCGTAAACGCGGTGATAAATCTATGGCTCTGCGCCTGGCAAACGAATTATCAGATGCTGCTGAGAACAAAGGTTCCGCTGTTAAGAAACGTGAAGACGTTCACCGTATGGCAGAAGCTAACAAGGCGTTCGCACACTACCGTTGGTAATTTTTTATCGACCTTAGTGCTGTATCTCAGGGTAGCCTTTGCTACCCTTTATATGAAGAAATGAACGCCCACGAGAGAGGAAAAAATGGCCCGTCAAACGCCCATAGCACGTTATCGTAATATCGGTATCAGTGCACACATCGACGCCGGTAAAACCACAACTTCTGAACGTATTCTGTTCTATACTGGTGTAAACCATAAAATTGGTGAGACTCACGAAGGTTCTGCAACAATGGACTGGATGGAGCAGGAGCAAGAGCGTGGTATTACTATCACATCTGCTGCGACTACTGCATTCTGGTCTGGTATGGCAAAACAGTATGAGCCACACCGTGTTAACATCATCGACACCCCAGGACACGTTGACTTCACCATCGAAGTAGAACGTTCTATGCGTGTTCTTGATGGCGCAGTAATGGTTTACTGTGCGGTTGGTGGTGTTCAGCCACAGTCTGAAACTGTATGGCGTCAGGCTAACAAATATAAAGTTCCACGTATTGCGTTCGTTAACAAAATGGACCGTATGGGTGCGAACTTCTTACGTGTTGTTGAGCAATTAAAAACACGTTTAGCAGCTAACGCAGTTCCACTGCAATTACCAGTCGGCGCAGAAGAGTCGTTCACTGGTGTTATTGACTTGCTGAAAATGAAAGCAATCAAGTGGAGCGATGAAGACCAAGGCGTTACCTTCGAATACGAAGATATCCCTGCGAACATGCAAGAAGCAGCTGAAGAGTGGCACAACAACCTAATCGAAACCGCAGCAGAAGCATCAGAAGAACTGATGGAGAAATATCTGGGCGGTGAAGAACTGACTGAAGCAGAAATTAAAGCTGCATTACGTCAACGTGTTCTTGCAAGTGAAATTATCCTGGTTACCTGTGGTTCTGCATTTAAGAACAAAGGTGTTCAGGCGATGCTGGATGCAGTTATTGATTACTTACCTGCGCCAACAGATGTACCTGCGATCAATGGTATTCTGGACGACGGTAAAGACACTCCAGCTGAGCGTCACGCAAGTGATGATGAGCCATTCTCATCATTAGCATTTAAAATTGCAACTGACCCATTCGTGGGTAACTTGACGTTCTTCCGTGTTTACTCTGGTGTTGTTAACTCAGGTGACACAGTATTGAACGCAGTTAAAGCGAAAAAAGAGCGTTTTGGCCGTATCGTACAGATGCACGCTAATAAACGTGAAGAGATTAAAGAAGTTCGCGCTGGTGACATCGCGGCAGCTATCGGTCTGAAAGACGTTACTACAGGTGATACTTTATGTGCGATTGATGCACCAATCATCCTAGAGCGTATGGAATTCCCAGAGCCAGTAATCTCTGTTGCAATCGAACCAAAAACTAAAGCTGACCAAGAAAAAATGGGTATCGCATTGGGCCGTTTGGCGCAAGAAGATCCATCTTTCCGCGTATCAAGTGATGAAGAGACGAATCAGACTATCATCGCTGGTATGGGTGAATTGCACTTGGACGTTCTGGTTGACCGTATGCGTCGCGAATTTAAAGTTGAAGCGAACGTTGGTAAACCTCAAGTAGCTTACCGCGAAGCAATCACTGCTAAAGTGACTGATATCGAAGGTAAACACGCTAAACAGTCTGGTGGTCGTGGTCAGTATGGTCATGTCGTTATCGATATGTTCCCACTGGACAAAAACGATAAAGACGGTGCTCCAATGGACTACGAATTTGTCAACGAAATCAAAGGTGGTGTAATTCCTACTGAATACATCCCTGCGGTTGACAAAGGTATCCAAGAGCAGCTGAAATCTGGCCCATTAGCGGGTTATCCTGTGGTTAACATGGGTGTTCGTCTACATTTCGGTTCTTACCATGATGTTGACTCCTCTGAATTGGCGTTTAAACTTGCGGCATCAATCGCGTTTAAAGATGGCTTCAAAAAAGCTAAACCAGTTCTGCTTGAGCCAATCATGAAAGTCGAAGTGGAAACACCAGAAGACTACATGGGTGATGTTATTGGTGACCTGAACCGTCGTCGTGGTATGATTGAAGGTATGGATGACCTACCTACTGGTAAAGTCGTTCGTGCACAAGTACCATTGTCGGAAATGTTCGGTTATGCTACTGACCTGCGTTCTCAGACACAAGGTCGTGCTTCATACTCTATGGAGTTCCTGAAGTACAATGAAGCACCAAACAACGTTGCACAAGCTGTTATCGAAGCTCGTAACGCTAAATAATCGGTTTTTTATCGATTAACTACTTTAATTTAAGTTCCTTCTTTATAGTGAAGAGGGAACTCCATAAGGAATAGAGTCGTGTCTAAAGAAAAATTTGAACGTTCAAAACCGCACGTTAACGTTGGTACTATCGGCCACGTTGACCATGGTAAAACTACTCTGACAGCAGCTATCACTACTGTTCTGGCTAAAACTTACGGCGGCGCAGCGCGTGCATTCGATCAAATCGATAACGCACCAGAAGAAAAAGCGCGTGGTATCACCATCTCTACTTCTCACGTAGAGTACGATACTCCAACTCGCCACTACGCACACGTAGACTGCCCAGGACACGCCGACTATGTTAAAAACATGATCACTGGTGCTGCTCAGATGGACGGTGCAATCCTGGTTGTTGCTGCGACAGATGGCCCAATGCCACAAACTCGTGAGCACATCCTGTTAGGTCGTCAGGTTGGTGTTCCATACATCATCGTTTTCCTGAACAAATGTGACATGGTAGACGACGAAGAGCTGTTAGAATTAGTTGAAATGGAAGTTCGTGAACTTCTGTCTCAATACGATTTCCCAGGCGACGATACTCCAGTTGTTCGTGGTTCAGCTCTGAAAGCGCTGGAAGGCAACCCAGAGTGGGAAGCGAAAATTGTTGAATTAGCAGAGCACTTGGATTCTTACATCCCAGAGCCAGAGCGTGCAATTGACAAGCCATTCCTGCTGCCAATCGAAGACGTATTCTCAATCTCAGGTCGTGGTACAGTAGTAACAGGCCGTGTTGAGCGTGGTATCATCAAAGTTGGTGAAGAAGTTGAAATCGTTGGTATCCAAGACACTGTAAAAACTACCTGTACTGGTGTTGAAATGTTCCGTAAACTGCTTGACGAAGGTCGTGCAGGTGAGAACGTTGGTGTTCTGTTACGTGGTACAAAACGTGAAGAAATTCAACGTGGTCAAGTATTGGCTAAACCAGGTTCAATCAAGCCACATACTCAGTTCGAATCAGAAGTTTATATTCTGAGCAAAGATGAAGGTGGTCGTCATACTCCATTCTTCAAAGGTTACCGTCCACAGTTCTACTTCCGTACAACTGACGTAACAGGTACTATCGAACTGCCAGAAGGCGTAGAAATGGTAATGCCAGGTGATAACATCAACATGATCGTTACCCTGATCCACCCAATCGCGATGGACGACGGTTTACGTTTCGCAATCCGTGAAGGTGGCCGTACTGTAGGTGCGGGTGTTGTTGCAAAAATCATTGCATAATACCGCTCTTTCTGAATAAGAAAGAACTACTTTAGTAAAAAAGGGCGTCTATTAGACGTCCTTTTTATACGTTGCAAAATTAAGAACCTATCTCATCAATCGTTTATATAATTATTGGTGAGATAGGCTCTGAAACAACGATTTGAAACAATAAATTGGTAACTGCGTTGTTTACTTTACGCAGTTATATGAGATTTATTAAGGTTTTGCTCAGAAGATATGGTATATTTTACCGCTGCCACAAAAAAGAAGGTTATTTTCCTATTGGTGTGGTTGAAAAATTTGCTGAGCATGCTGAAATTCCTGCGGAATGGATAGCACTTGTGAAATGGATAGTACTGGCCAACAAATAGTACTTGCGAAATAGAATGTGACTGCATTTAGTCGTATTTGCAGAACCAATAGCGCTAATTTAACTCCATTAAACAAGGCTAATCGCCTTTAACTCGCAGGTGATGTTATTGATATCCTTATCAGGTGCTACAGGTTGAGTTGGTAGTATTTGGGGGATATGTTGGCATATTCTATTGGTTTGGCTTGCTTGTTTTACCTTTGTAAACAAGCTGGCTTTGTACATACTTCATGGTAACAGGTTGAATTATGAGTGCGAATAGCGAAGCTCAAGGAAGTGGACGCAGTGCAGACATCTTCAAATGGGTAATTGTCTGTGCCCTATTAATAATTGCTATTGTCGGCAACTATTACTTCCGTCAATATAATCTCGCCCTGCGTGCTTTTGCGGTCGTGGCTGTTGTCGCTATTGCGGGTGCTGTCGCTTTATGGACTGCAAAAGGTAAAGCAACACTGGCGTTTGCGCGCGAAGCTCGCATTGAGATGAGAAAAGTCATTTGGCCTACTCGCCAGGAAACATTACAAACTACATTGATTGTTGCCGCAGTAACGGCGGTTATGTCATTAATACTGTGGGGATTAGATGGTATCCTGGTGCGTTTAGTTTCATTTATTACAAGCCTGAGGTTATTCTAAATGTCCGATTCACCTAAAAAGCGCTGGTATGTCATTCAGGCATTCTCTGGTTTTGAAGGTCGCGTAGCACAGTCTTTACGTGAACATATCAAATTACATGCTATGGAAGATTCTTTTGGCGAAGTTATGGTTCCAACAGAAGAGGTTGTTGAAATCCGTAGCGGTCAGCGCCGTAAGAGTGAACGTAAATTCTTCCCAGGCTATGTCTTAGTCCAAATGGTCATGAACGATGACTCTTGGCACTTAGTACGTAGTGTACCACGTGTAATGGGGTTCATTGGTGGAACGTCAGATCGACCTGCACCTATTAGCGATAAAGAAGTTGATGCGATCATGAACCGCTTACAACAAGTTGGTGATAAGCCACGTCCGAAAACACTGTTTGAACCTGGTGAAATGGTTCGCGTTAGTGAAGGTCCATTTGCTGACTTTAACGGTGTTGTTGAAGAAATCGATTATGAAAAGAGCCGCTTAAAAGTCTCTGTTTCTATCTTTGGTCGTGCAACTCCAGTCGAATTGGATTTTGGCCAAGTCGAAAAAGCCTAATCTAAACGACAAAACTGACTTGCAAAAGGCGTGAAATTTGACTACAATTTCGCGCCTTTTGTTTTTATGCTTTGCCAATTTAGCCTCTTAACTGGCTTAATATAGGGCGGGGCATGTTTAATGTAACGGGGAGCCTTGCAAATCGTAAGGCGCTATCACCCATCTAGAGGAAATATCATGGCTAAGAAAGTTCAAGCCTACGTTAAGCTGCAAGTTGCAGCTGGTATGGCGAACCCAAGTCCACCAGTTGGTCCAGCTCTGGGTCAACAAGGTGTTAACATCATGGAATTCTGTAAAGCGTTCAACGCAAAAACAGACAGCCTAGAAAAAGGTTTACCAATTCCTGTTGTTATTACTGTTTATGCAGACCGTTCTTTCACTTTCGTTACCAAAACTCCACCTGCAGCAGTTCTGCTGAAAAAAGCAGCTGGCGTTAAGTCTGGTTCAGGCAAGCCTAACAAAGACAAAGTTGGTAAAGTGACCTCTGCTCAGATTCGCGAAATCGCTGAAACTAAAGCTGCGGACATGACTGGTGCTGATATTGACGCAATGATGCGTTCAATCGAAGGTACTGCTCGTTCCATGGGCCTGGTAGTGGAGGACTAAGACAATGGCTAAACTGACTAAGCGCATGCGCAATATCCGTGAGAAAGTTGATGCAACTAAACAGTACGACATCAACGAAGCCGTTGCACTGCTGAAAGAATTAGCAACTGCTAAATTCGTAGAAAGCGTTGACGTAGCTATCAACCTGGGCATCGATGCTCGTAAATCTGACCAAAACGTTCGCGGTGCTACTGTACTGCCACACGGTACTGGCCGTTCAGTTCGCGTTGCTGTATTTGCACAGGGCGCAAACGCTGAAGCTGCTAAAGCTGCAGGTGCTGAACTGGTTGGTATGGAAGATCTGGCTGATAAAATCAAAGCTGGTGAAATGGACTTCGACGTTGTTATCGCATCTCCAGATGCAATGCGCGTTGTTGGCCAATTAGGTCAAGTTTTAGGCCCACGTGGTCTGATGCCAAACCCGAAAGTTGGTACTGTAACACCAAACGTTGCTGAAGCAGTTAACAATGCTAAAGCAGGTCAGGTTCGTTACCGTAATGACAAAAACGGAATCATCCACACCACTATCGGTAAAGTTGATTTCGATGCTGACAAACTGAAAGAAAACTTAGAAGCTCTGTTGGTTGCTCTGAAAAAAGCAAAACCAGCTTCAGCTAAAGGTGTTTTCATCAAGAAAGTTAGCCTGTCTACGACGATGGGTGCAGGTGTTGCTGTTGACCAAGCTGGTTTATCAGCGACAGTTTAATTTCCATAGCTTTGGCTAATTGGTAATTAGGCTTTACCTTTGCGTCAATTTTGTATAGAATTTGACGCCTTGAGTTTGTTGGGTATAGAAATATGCTCAACAAACCACGAATTTCGGTATGGAGTCTGGCCTTTCCAGACCCCGTCCAAGACCGCAGGTGTAGTTTATTAGTTATTAATAGCTACTTAATTTGCCTGCGTAGACGGTGACAGAGATACCTAGAATTTTATTCTGGATTCTGCTCACCGTGTTTTAGCGCTCAAACACATGTTGTGTCTGAGTGATGTGAGTCCCGGGGGTTTCCCGGTTAATCCAGGAGCAAGAAGCTAATGGCACTAAATCTTCAAGACAAACAAGCGATTGTTGCTGAAGTCAGCGAAGTAGCCAAAGGCGCGCTTTCTGCAGTTGTTGCTGATTCACGCGGCGTAACTGTAGCAAAAATGACTGAACTGCGTAAAGCAGGTCGCGAAGCTGGCGTTTATATCCGTGTTGTTCGTAATACACTGATCCGCCGTGCTGTTGAAGGTACTTCTTATGATGTACTGAAAGACGCGTTTGTTGGTCCAACCTTAATTGCTTTCTCTAACGAACACCCGGGCGCTGCTGCTCGTCTGTTCAAAGAGTTCGCGAAAGCGAATCCAGCATTTGAGATTAAAGCTGCGGCCTTTGAAGGTGAGTTAATCCAAGCGAAAGATATCGATCGTCTGGCAACTCTCCCAACTTACGAAGAAGCAATCGCACGCCTGATGGCAACCATGAAAGAAGCCGCTGCCGGCAAACTGGTTCGTACTCTGGCTGCTCTGCGCGATCAGAAAGAAGCTGCATAAGCCCTTTCCTTCGTTGCTTTTTAACGTATAAACTATTTCTGAATTTTAGGAACACTTGTTATGTCTATCACTAAAGACCAAATCCTTGATGCAGTTGCAGAAATGTCTGTAATGGACGTTGTTGAACTGATTACTATGATGGAAGAAAAATTCGGCGTTTCTGCTGCTGCTGCTGTTGCTGCTGCACCAGGTGCTGCTGCTGAAGCTGCTGAAGAAAAAACTGAGTTTGATGTTGTTCTGACTGGTATTGGCGGCAACAAAGTTGCAGTCATCAAAGCAGTTCGTGGCGCAACTGGTCTTGGCCTGAAAGAAGCTAAAGACATGGTAGAATCAGCTCCAGCGACTATCAAAGAAGGCGCAAGCAAAGACGAAGCTGAAACTCTGAAGAAAGCTCTTGAAGAAGCAGGCGCTTCTGTTGAACTTAAATAAGTTTAACTTCAAGAACGCAGCCTAGTTTATTTAGGCTGACGGCTGGTGATTTTTTAATCACCAGCCTTTTTGCGCTGTAAAGCGTGATGGGTGTTAACAGCTTTTCACGCAGTTTTAATGTTAACAACAACCCTCCAATACTTCTTTCTATTGACGACTTAATATACTGTGTTCTTAGCTACGACCCGCTCGGGTAGCTCGGTAGCAAATGTAACGCAATGAAATGATTTAAGAGTAATAGCAATGAGTATTAAGGAAAGTATTCATTTTCCGTTTCTAATAAAAAACGCGTTGCGGTTCAGACTCTTACTAAAAGAGCTAACCACTTGGGTCACTGATCAACGAGCTGAGGAAACCTATGGTTTACTCCTATACCGAGAAAAAACGTATTCGTAAGGACTTTGGTAAACGTCCACAAGTTTTGGACATACCATATCTCCTTTCTATCCAACTTGACTCGTTCCAGAAGTTTATCGAGCAAGATCCAGATGGCCAGAATGGGCTAGAAGCAGCTTTCCGTTCTGTGTTTCCAATTCAGAGCTATAGCGGTAATGCTGAACTACAATATGTCAGCTATCGTTTAGGCGAGCCTGTTTTTGATGTTAAAGAATGTCAAATTCGCGGTGTAACTTACTCTGCACCTTTACGAGTGAAATTACGTCTCATCGTTTATGAGCGTGAAGCGCCAGAAGGTACAGTTAAAGACATCAAAGAACAAGAAGTCTACATGGGTGAAATTCCACTCATGACTGAAAACGGAACTTTCGTTATCAACGGTACTGAGCGTGTTATCGTTTCTCAGTTACACCGTAGCCCTGGTGTATTCTTTGACAGCGATAAAGGTAAAACACACTCTTCAGGTAAAGTGCTATATAACGCACGTATTATCCCTTACCGTGGTTCATGGCTTGATTTCGAATTTGACCCGAAAGATAACCTATTTGTACGTATTGACCGTCGCCGTAAATTACCAGCGACCATTATTCTACGTGCAATGGATTACAGTACTGAAGATATCTTAAATCTGTTCTTCGAAAAAACTGTCTTCCAAATCCGCGATAACAAACTGATGATGACGCTAGTTCCTGAGCGTTTACGTGGTGAAACAGCTTCTTTTGATATCGAAGCGAACGGTAAAGTCTATGTAGAAAAAGGCCGCCGTATCACAGCACGTCATATTCGTCAGTTAGAAAAAGAAGAAGTTAGTAACATCGAAGTACCTGTTGAATATATTGCAGGTAAAGTTGTTGCAAGAGACTACATTGATGAAAGTACTGGTGAGCTGATTTGTGCAGCGAACATGGAGCTTTCTTTAGATATGTTAGCGCGTTTAAGCCAGTCAGGTCATAAAACAATCGAAACATTGTTTACTAATGACTTAGACCACGGTGCTTACATTTCTGAAACCGTTCGTGTCGACCCAACTAACGATCGTTTAAGTGCACTGGTAGAAATCTACCGTATGATGCGCCCTGGTGAGCCACCAACACGTGAAGCTGCTGAGAACTTGTTCGAAAACTTATTCTTCTCTGAAGACCGTTACGACTTGTCTGCAGTAGGCCGCATGAAGTTCAACCGTTCACTGAACCGCGAAGAAATCGAAGGTTCTGGTATCTTGAGTGAAGAAGACATCATTGATGTTATGCGTAAACTCATCGATATCCGTAACGGTAAAGGCGAAGTTGATGATATCGACCACTTAGGTAACCGTCGTATTCGTTCTGTTGGTGAGATGGCAGAAAACCAGTTCCGTGTAGGTCTGGTCCGTGTTGAGCGTGCAGTGAAAGAGCGTCTTTCTCTGGGCGACCTTGATGCATTAATGCCACAAGACATGATCAACGCGAAACCAATTTCAGCGGCAGTTAAAGAGTTCTTTGGTTCCAGCCAGCTGTCCCAATTTATGGACCAGAACAACCCGCTATCTGAAATTACGCACAAACGTCGTATCTCTGCGTTAGGTCCAGGTGGTCTGACTCGTGAGCGTGCGGGCTTCGAAGTACGTGACGTTCACCCAACTCACTATGGTCGTGTATGTCCAATCGAAACGCCTGAAGGTCCGAACATCGGTCTGATTAACTCATTATCTGTTTATGCACAGACCAATGAGTACGGTTTCTTGGAAACCCCATACCGTTTAGTTCGTGATGGCTTAGTTACTGACGAAATTCACTATCTGTCTGCAATCGAAGAAGGCAACTTTATCATTGCTCAGGCGAACACCGTTTTAGGTGATGATGGTAGCTTTGTTGAAGAACTGATCACTTGTCGTAACAAAGGTGAATCAAGCTTATTCAGCCGTGAACAAGTTGAATATATGGACGTTTCGACTCAACAGGTTGTTTCTGTAGGGGCGTCACTGATCCCATTCCTTGAACACGATGATGCTAACCGTGCATTGATGGGTGCGAACATGCAACGTCAAGCGGTTCCTACTTTACGTGCTGACAAACCGTTGGTAGGTACAGGTATGGAACGCGCAGTAGCGGTTGACTCAGGGGTTACTGCTGTTGCAAGACGTGGTGGTTCAGTTCAGTACGTTGATGCTTCTCGTATCGTGATTAAAGTTAACGAAGATGAGATGTACCCGGGTGAAGCTGGGATCGATATTTATAACCTGACCAAATATACACGTTCGAACCAAAATACCTGTATTAGCCAGATGCCTTGTGTATCTTTAGGTGAACCAGTTGAACGTGGTGACGTGTTAGCTGATGGTCCTTCAACAGACCTCGGTGAATTAGCGCTTGGTCAAAACATGCGTGTGGCATTCATGCCATGGAATGGTTATAACTTCGAAGACTCCATCTTAGTCTCTGAGCGTGTTGTTCAAGAAGACCGTTTCACAACTATTCACATTCAGGAACTTTCTTGTGTGTCTCGTGACACTAAATTAGGGCCTGAAGAAATCACTGCGGATATTCCAAACGTCGGTGAAGCTGCACTTTCTAAACTTGACGAATCCGGTATCGTTTATATCGGTGCAGAAGTGAAAGGCGGCGACATTCTGGTCGGTAAAGTGACACCTAAAGGTGAAACACAATTAACGCCAGAAGAGAAACTGTTACGTGCTATCTTCGGTGAAAAAGCATCAGACGTTAAAGACTCTTCTTTACGTGTTCCTAACGGTGTTTCTGGTACGGTTATTGACGTACAAGTATTTACTCGTGATGGCGTAGAGAAAGATAAACGTGCATTAGAGATCGAAGAAACTCAGTTACGTGATGCGAAGAAAGACTTAACAGAAGAACTGCGTATTTTTGAAGCAGGTCTGTTTGCTCGTATCCGTTCTGTACTGGTTAACGGTGGAATTGAAGCTGAAAAACTGGATAAACTGCCTCGTGATCGTTGGTTAGAGCTATCTTTAGCAGACGAAGAGAAGCAAAACCAGTTAGAACAGTTAGCTGAACAGTACGATGAACTGAAATCTGAGTTTGAGAAAAAACTCGATGCGAAACGTCGTAAAATTACTCAAGGTGATGACTTAGCACCGGGTGTACTGAAAATTGTTAAGGTTTATCTGGCTGTTAAACGTCAGATCCAACCGGGTGATAAAATGGCGGGTCGCCATGGTAACAAAGGTGTTATCTCAAAAATCAACCCAGTTGAAGACATGCCTTACGATGAAAACGGTAACCCAGTTGATATCGTTCTGAACCCGCTGGGCGTACCATCACGTATGAACATCGGTCAGATTTTGGAAACCCACTTAGGGATGGCTGCGAAAGGTATTGGTGAGAAAATCAATGCTATGCTTAAACAGCAAGAAGAAGTTGCCAAACTGCGTGAGTTTATCCAAAAAGCATACGATTTAGGTGATGACCCGCGCCAGAAAGTTGACTTGAACACTTTCTCTGACGAAGAAGTTATGCGTTTGGCTGAGAACCTGAAAAAAGGTATGCCAATTGCAACACCAGTATTTGATGGTGCGAAAGAGAAAGAAATCAAAGAACTACTGAAATTGGGTGGTCTACCAACTTCAGGTCAGATTACATTATTCGATGGTCGTACTGGCGAGCGTTTTGAACGTCAAGTTACTGTTGGTTATATGTACATGCTGAAACTGAACCACTTGGTTGACGATAAGATGCACGCCCGTTCAACAGGTTCTTATAGCTTGGTTACTCAGCAACCGCTGGGTGGTAAAGCGCAGTTCGGTGGTCAGCGTTTCGGGGAGATGGAAGTGTGGGCACTGGAAGCATACGGTGCAGCCTATACTCTTCAAGAAATGCTTACAGTTAAATCGGATGACGTTAACGGCCGTACGAAGATGTATAAAAACATCGTCGATGGCAGCCATCAGATGGAACCTGGTATGCCGGAATCTTTCAACGTATTGCTGAAAGAAATCCGCTCACTGGGTATCAACATCGAGCTGGAAGACGAGTAATTCGTTTTGTGCCGGAGGGCTCGCCTTCCGGCCTATGTAAGCACTGGGATTTGGGGAGAGTGGCTTTGAACACTCACCTGACAGGTCTAACTCCGACAGGAGCCATTTTGTGAAAGACTTAATAAAGTTTCTGAAAGCGCAAACCAAGACCGAAGAGTTTGATGCGATCAAAATTGCTCTGGCATCACCTGATATGATCCGTTCGTGGTCATTCGGTGAAGTGAAAAAGCCAGAAACCATTAACTACCGTACGTTCAAACCTGAGCGTGACGGTCTTTTCTGCGCACGTATTTTCGGGCCAGTAAAAGATTACGAATGTCTGTGCGGTAAGTACAAACGTTTAAAACACCGTGGTGTGATTTGTGAGAAGTGTGGCGTTGAAGTTACACAGACCAAAGTCCGTCGTGAGCGCATGGGTCATATTGAACTTGCTTCTCCGACTGCACATATCTGGTTCTTAAAATCACTGCCATCACGTATCGGTTTGTTGCTCGATATGCCACTGCGTGATATCGAACGCGTTCTGTACTTTGAATCATATGTCGTCGTTGAAGGTGGTATGACTAGCCTTGAGCGTGCACAGATTCTGACAGAAGAGCAATATTTAGATGCGCTAGAAGAGTTCGGTGACGAATTTGATGCGAAAATGGGTGCGGAAGCTATCCAAGGCCTGCTGAAAAACCTCGATCTTGAGAACGAGTGTGAAACGCTGCGTGAAGAGTTAAACGAAACTAACTCTGAAACTAAGCGTAAAAAGCTGACTAAGCGTATCAAACTACTGGAAGCATTTATCCAATCTGGCAACAAACCAGAGTGGATGATCCTAAATGTGCTGCCAGTATTACCACCTGATCTGCGTCCATTAGTTCCATTGGATGGTGGCCGTTTCGCAACGTCCGATCTCAACGATCTGTATCGTCGCGTAATCAACCGTAATAACCGTCTGAAACGTCTTCTGGATCTGGCTGCGCCAGACATCATCGTACGTAACGAAAAACGTATGTTGCAAGAAGCGGTTGATGCTCTGTTAGATAACGGTCGTCGTGGTCGTGCTATCACTGGTTCTAACAAACGTCCTCTGAAATCTTTGGCTGATATGATCAAAGGTAAACAAGGTCGTTTCCGTCAGAACTTACTTGGTAAGCGTGTTGACTACTCAGGTCGTTCTGTTATCACCGTAGGTCCATACCTACGTCTGCATCAGTGCGGTCTGCCTAAGAAAATGGCACTTGAGTTATTCAAACCATTTATCTATGGCAAATTAGAATTACGTGGTCTGGCAACAACCATTAAAGCTGCGAAGAAAATGGTTGAGCGCGAAGAAGCCGTTGTTTGGGATATCTTGGATGAAGTTATCCGCGAACACCCAGTTATGCTGAACCGTGCACCAACACTTCACCGTCTGGGTATCCAAGCTTTCGAACCTATCTTGATCGAAGGTAAAGCTATCCAATTGCACCCACTCGTTTGTGCGGCATATAACGCCGACTTCGATGGTGACCAAATGGCGGTACACGTTCCTCTAACTCTGGAAGCTCAGTTAGAAGCACGTGCGTTGATGATGTCAACAAACAACATTCTGTCACCTGCAAGTGGTGAGCCTATCATCGTTCCTTCTCAGGACGTTGTATTAGGTCTTTACTACATGACTCGTGACTGTGTAAACGCGAAAGGCGAAGGCATGGTGTTAGCCGGCCCTAAAGAAGCTGAGCGTGTTTACCGTTCAGGTCATGCATCACTGCATGCCCGTGTTAAAGTCCGTATCACTGAAGAAGTTAAAGATTCGGAAGGTAACATTACGATTAATACTGGTTTAGTTGATACCACGATTGGTCGTGCAATTTTATGGATGATCGTACCGAAAGGTCTGCCTTATGCATTGGTTAACCAAGCACTCGGTAAGAAAGCGATTTCCAAAATGCTGAACACCTGCTACCGCGTATTGGGTCTGAAGCCAACCGTTATTTTTGCTGACCAAATCATGTACACCGGTTTTGCCTATGCGGCACGTTCTGGTGCATCGGTTGGTATCGACGATATGGTTATTCCAGAGAAAAAAGCTGGGATCATCGCAGAAGCAGAAGCAGAAGTTGCTGAAATTCAAGAACAGTTCCAATCTGGTTTGGTAACAGCAGGCGAACGTTATAACAAAGTTATCGATATCTGGGCTGCTGCAAACGAACGCGTTGCAAAAGCAATGATGGAAAACTTGTCAACTGAAACGGTTATTAACCGTGATGGTGAAGAAGAACAACAAGTTTCTTTCAACAGTATCTTTATGATGGCCGACTCCGGTGCTCGTGGTTCTGCTGCTCAGATCCGTCAGCTAGCGGGTATGCGTGGTCTGATGGCTAAGCCAGATGGCTCAATCATCGAAACACCAATCACGGCAAACTTCCGTGAAGGTCTGAACGTTCTCCAGTACTTTATTTCGACGCACGGTGCGCGTAAAGGTCTTGCCGATACCGCATTGAAAACAGCGAACTCCGGTTACTTGACTCGTCGTTTAGTTGACGTTGCACAGGACTTGGTTGTTACTGAAGACGACTGTGGTACTCATGAAGGTATCCTGATGACTCCGGTTATCGAGGGTGGTGACGTGAAAGAACCACTGCGTGAGCGTGTACTGGGTCGTGTGACTGCAGAAGACATTCTGGTTCCAGGTACTGCGGATATTTTAGTTCCACGTAACACATTACTGCACGAAAAACTGTGTGACTTGTTAGAAGCTAACTCAGTCGACAGCGTTAAAGTTCGTTCAGTAGTAAGTTGTGAAACTGACTTCGGTGTGTGTGCTCACTGTTATGGTCGTGACCTTGCTCGTGGTCATATCATCAACAAAGGTGAAGCTATCGGTGTTATCGCGGCACAATCAATCGGTGAGCCGGGTACACAGTTGACGATGCGTACGTTCCACATCGGTGGTGCGGCATCTCGTGCGGCAGCTGAATCTAGCATTCAAGTTCGTAACACAGGTACGCTGAAATTAGTTAACGCGAAATATGTTACTAACTCAGAAGGTAAGTTGGTTATTACTTCACGTAATACAGAACTTCGCCTGATCGATGAGTTCGGTCGTACGAAAGAAAGCTATAAAGTCCCTTACGGTGCGCACTTGACGAAAGGCGATGGCGCTGCGGTAACAGGTGGCGAAACTGTTGCTAACTGGGATCCACATACGATGCCAGTCGTCAGTGAAGTTTCAGGCTTTATCAGCTTCTCTGACATGCTTGATGGTCAAACGATGACGCGTCAGACTGATGAATTAACTGGTCTGTCTTCAATCGTTGTACTGGATAGCGCTGAACGTACTAGTGGTGGTAAAGATTTACGTCCTGCTTTGCGTGTTATTGACGCAAAAGGTAACGATGTTCTTATTCCTAACACTGATATGCCAACTCAGTATTTCTTACCGGGTAAAGCGATTGTTCAGTTAGATGATGGTGTTGCTATCAGCGCGGGTGATACTTTAGCACGTATTCCACAAGAATCTGTGGGTACAAAAGATATCACGGGTGGTCTGCCACGCGTAGCTGACTTGTTTGAAGCTCGTCGTCCGAAAGAACCAGCTATCTTGGCTGAAATTAGCGGTATTATCTCGTTTGGTAAAGAAACCAAAGGTAAGCGTCGTTTGGTTATCACACCATTAGATGGTAGTGATCCATACGAAGAGATGATCCCTAAATGGCGTCAGCTCAACGTGTTTGAAGGTGAGATCGTCGAACGCGGTGATGTTGTTTCCGATGGTCCAGAATCTCCACATGATATTCTGCGTCTGCGTGGTGTTCATGCAGTGACACGTTATATCACTAACGAGGTTCAGGAAGTTTACCGCTTACAAGGCGTTAAGATAAACGATAAACACATTGAGGTTATCGTGCGTCAGATGCTGCGTAAAGTTACCATCGCGGATGCTGGAAGTTCAGAATTCCTCGAAGGTGAACAAGTTGAGTACTCACGTGTTAAAGTTTCTAACCGTAAACTGGAAGTTGAAGGTAAAATTCCAGCTAACTATGCTCGTGACCTGTTGGGTATTACTAAAGCATCTCTGGCAACAGAATCCTTTATCTCGGCAGCATCGTTCCAAGAAACAACACGCGTACTGACTGAAGCAGCGGTTGCTGGTAAACGTGACGAACTGCGTGGTCTGAAAGAAAACGTTATTGTTGGGCGTCTGATCCCTGCAGGTACTGGTTTTGCGTATCACCAAGACCGTATCCGTCGCCGTCATCTGAATGATGTTGTGGAAGCTCCACAAGTGAGTGCAGATGAAGCAACAGCGAACTTAGCTGAACTGTTAAACGCTGGCTTTACTAGCGACAAAAATTAAGACCTATTAGTCTTAGTTTTCTAGAAAAAACCGATGCCTTATGTGCATCGGTTTTTTTATATATAAATTAAATATCAACCGATGGTATTTTTAATTATTCAATTGGTAGCTATATGACTTGCTGTATTATTATTTTGATTTTTATTTATAAATAATAGCGTTAATTAAATTTAATATTGAATGTTAAATTTAACTATAAGCTGAGTTTATAAATTAAGTGATTATTGAGGGAAATAAATTAATAATGTTTATCTCCGATGTGTGACGATAAACTTATAATTTCACTTTTAATTTATTATTAATAAGTTTGAATTATAAAAATATTAATTAATAAACGATAGGATAATCATTTTGAATAAAAATATAGATAATAGTAAAGATAGTATTTTCCCTCCGAATATCCAGACATCCCAAGCATCTATTATGCATAATAAAAATACAGCACAAATAGTGACAGGTAACGGCCCTATTGCTTTAGATTTAGTCGTTATTATTGATACCAGCGGTTCAATGGCTGATGAAGCAGGGGATTTAAGTCAACAGATTGATGCGACGATTGAAGCGGCATCAGCAAAGTGTCCATCCCATCTTAGAGCGACATTTTTAGGCATAGAAGGGAATTGGGCAAACACAAAGTTTGATCAATCTGCCAGCGAATATTTAATCAAGATAGGTGCAAACGAAAGGGAACTACAAGCTAGATTGCCGTTTAAAGAATCTGACGGGCGAGATCACGCTGGAAATAAAGAGGATTTATGTCGCGCGGTTATTGATATTAGTAAACATTTTGATTGGCGCGATGATGCCCGTAGGGCTATCTTTGTATTGGGTGATGAAGGAATGGAAGGGGGCGGCGGAATTCTCACTCGTGCTGCTATCGCCAAAAATAATGAAGCTATATCTGTGGCTCAAGAAAGAGGAATTAAAGTATATACCTACCAAGGTACACCAGACGATAGCCCCACCAATCTAGATCGTTTTCCAACTCTTGCTGATAGAGATAACGTGACGAGAGAGTATGAACGACTCGCCAAAGAAACCGACGGACGTGCGTACATTTACACCACAGGAATTGCGAATTTCTCGTTGGTTTTACAGGAAATACTGTGCGATAGCTTAACCCCACCAGTAAAACCAGATAAAGGTTTATTAAATTGTGATGCGGTGTGTGACAACTTGCCATTAATCATTAATACGGTAAACACATTATCCAATATCATCAATAAAACAATCAACTCTTGTTGCCCAATAGACTCAGATACGAAACATGATGAGCCATGCCAGTGTCAGCATTAATGTTATGTTATTAAAAAATAAAAGCGGGAATATTTTCCCGCTTTGTCATTATTATTGATAAGTTTCGTGATTAATAAAAAATACCTATAATTGCACAGTGGGCAACAAACCCGACCATCAATGGTACAGCAGTACGTTTGACTACATCGAAAGGTTGTAGTTTAGCTCCACTGGAAACCGCAATGATAACCCCTGCAACAGGGGACATACCACGCCCCATATGAGAAGCCTGTTGCATCGGCAGGATCATAGCGATTGGGTTAACGCCCATACTGTGAGCAATTTGTGGGATTAACTCCACGAATGCTAAGAATGGTGCATTACCTGAACCCATAATAATTGCTGCAGCAAGAGTGACTAAGGCAAACACAATTGCCATTGCAAATGGCGGTAAGCCGACTGATTCTGCACCAAGGATAAGTTGGTCTATAGCACCACTGACTTTAATACCATGAGCAAAAACACCAGCCGCAACTAATAACCCGACGACATTACTAAACGCATGGCCCATTCCATTTAAAAAGGTTTGAAAGCCATTACAAACTATTTTGAAATTACGGACTCGTGCAGTTTCAATCACCATACAGATTGCCATAGCAATTAATACGATTGTGACGACATCCAAGTGAATACCATTAAAGAATAAGTTTGAAGTACCAACAGCCATCACGATAGGTAACATAGGAAGAAATGCATAGTATCCGGGTACGGATTTTTTGTTTTCTTCTTTTTCGTGAGACTGTACCGCTTTTCCAATCTCTGGTACAAAGCCTTGTTTACGGTCACAATGGCGCTGCCAAAATATATGTGTAATTCCTACAACAAGGACGGTTGCTAATGCGGCAGGGCCTTGGTAATAAAGTACATATTCAACGACAGACATATCAACAGCTTTTGCGCCACGGATAGCATCAATCGCCGTTGGTGTATAGGCAACACCAAGGGATGTCGCGATAACCCCAGCCGCAGATGCCGGTGATAACCCCAAGCCAATCATGATTGGGAACATGGTACCCATTAACAATACGGCCAAGCCTGTTGCTGATGGAATGGCTAATTGCAAGATACTCGCCAACAAGAAAGAGAAAAATAGTAGTACATAAGGTGAACGCATATTTTTCAGTGGCTTGGTTGCAACACGCACTACCGCTTCATTGGCACCGATATGGTCCATATAGTGCGCAAAGCCCATCAATGCCATGATCATTAAACCGAGATCAGCAGCGCGACTACTGAATAAATCACGCATGACCTCAAATGGGTCGAGCCAAGTTATCCCTGTGGTGGCGACATTTTTAGGGAGGATAGGCCCCCAGCCAAGGGCTAGGGTGAATATCATCAATACTAAACCAGCAATTAATAATACTGGTTCAGCTTTGTATCCCTTCAAAATAAACCGCGCAACCAAAACAACGATAATCAGCACCGTTAGAATTGGGATCATGCTTTAGCTCCTGGTTTGAAGCGCTCAGCAGTAATTTGTACGACTTGTTTTAATACGTCACTTGCAGCATACAGTGATTTTACTGGCAAATATTCATAGATGGAGTGGAAATTATGTGCACCAGTGAAAATATTTGGGCAAGGCAAGCCATTTTGTGACAATGCTGCACCATCATACCCACCACGCATTGGGATCACTTTAGGCGTGATACCACAAGCTTGGTACGCCTCAACGGCGATATCGATCGGGTAGCGGTTTTCACCTTGCAAGCTGTTATAAACGTTAGAATAACGGTCTGATAATTTACAAACAACGCTCTCTTTACCCCATAAACCTTCACAGCTTTCTGCTAATTTTTTTAAGAAAGCCATACGGGTGCGGTAACCTTCTTCTGTAAAATCACGCACATCCATTTTTAGGACAGTACGTGCGCTGTTACCTGACATTTGTTTTACCCAATAATAACCTTCACGGCCATCGGTATATTCAGGTGCTTCACCGCCTGGTAACATAGCAATAAACTTCTGCGCCATTAATAGTGAATTGATTAATTTACCTTTTGCAGACATTGGGTGTGCTGATTTACCGGTAAAGATAATTTCGGCATCGCCAGCGTTCCAATTTTCATACACTAATTCACCTATCCCGCAGCAGTCTAATGTATAAGCAAAATCCGCCCCAAATTCTTGCACATCAAAAGCTTTAGCGCCGCGGAGCCCCTGTTCTTCATCTGGAACAAAGCCAATTTTGATGGTGCCATGTTTGATTTCTGGGTTTTGTTTGAAATATTGCAGCATATCCATGATAGAGGCTATTGCCGCTTTATCATCAGCGCCTAATAGGCTGGTTCCATCGGTGACGATGATGTCATCACCAATGTAATTCACCAGTTCAGGGAACTCACTCTTACGTAGATAAATATTGAGTTCTTTATTCATGCATAGGTCTTCGCCAGTGTATGGCAAAATCTGTGCTTTAGTGTCATTGGTTTGTTCTGCACTGGTGTCTAAGTGGCCGAAGAAAGCGACTGTTGGGACATCATAATCAAGGTTGGAAGGTAAAGTGGCGGTAACAATAGCCGTATCTCGCAATTTAATATCTTCAACGCCAAGAGCCTCTAACTCTTGAACAAGTTGTTTCGCTAGAACGCGCTGTCCTTCTGAAGATGGCATGATCCCAGCTGCGCCCTTTTCCCTGTCAGTGGTGGTGTTAATTTTTGTATAAGAAATAAACCGATCAACAATATTCATTCTTTTAATTCTCCGATATTTTATCGAATGTGTTTTACATTAGTTTTTTCTGCGGTTGTAATTTGATTTCACAACATCATTCTTTTATCACGAAGAAAGAGGTTTTGAATATCAGACCTGTTCATTTTTTTTAAGAAATGCTAGTTACAATATAAATTTGATAATTAATAGTGGCTTTATTTGCGTAATGAATTAAAATGAGATACTTTATTTCACCCTCATGTTTTATTGTTAATGTATTGATATTAAAGCGTAATAACTATCCTTCTATTGTATGTTATATTTAACAAACTATTTCCTATTCACTTATCTTAAATATATTAATAAAGACATCCTTCTTAATGAATAAAAATATTTTAAATAATATAGTTAATTTTATATGTTAATTTTACAATATATAAATACAACTTTAAGTAGATATTAATTCTAATTTATAACAATAATTAAGTACAAAAAGCTAATTCTTTACATCGTGAACGTCTTTTTATATTGAGATTATTTTTATAATAATCATACATTTAAGTGTTATTACTTAATTTTCGTTTTCGAAAAAAAACGAAGATTATAGAAGATGTAATCTAAAAAGGAGTATCTTGTTTTTATATGTGATTATAAAAATACGTGAAGGTGGTTTGATTTATACTATGGTAAATTTATCGATAACCTAATAATGAATAAATAAAATTGATTAATTAATATAAAGAGACCATAAAATTCAATATATAGATTAAAATGTATTTTAATGGTACTTGCGCTATTTTTTTGTCATGATGCAAATAGATAACATTGAAAATACTTAAGTAGATAGAACAAAAATTAAATATTACTACGCTGTAGTACGCTAAGTAAGATAAAGCAAGGAACCAATATGCAATATTCCCTCATTAAAAAAAATAATATTATTTCTGGTTTTCAATGGTTCTTTTTTATTTTTTGTAACACGGTCGTTATTCCCCCTACATTACAATCCGCTTTCCATTTATCGTCACAGACCACATTTGTGATCACGCAATATGCTTTTCTCTTAACGGCATTAGCCTGTCTACTTCAAACTTTTTTAGGTCATAAACGCGCTGTAATGGAAGGTCCTACAGGGTTATGGTGGGCAACTATTTTAACGGTGACATTATCAGAATCTATGCAAGGAACAGCGCTTGAGACGGTGGGGTGGAGCTTAGCTATTGGTATTTTTTTGTCTGGCTTACTGACTGTTTTAATTGGTCTAAGTGGGGTAGGTGGTTGGCTAGCTAAATTATTTAAACCTGGGGTACTTGTAGTATTTATGTTTTTACTTGGGGCCCAGTTAGTCACTATTTTCTTAAAAGGGATGCTAGGTTTACCTTTTGGTGTAGCAGGGGACAGTGTTACAGTTAATTACCCAGTTTTCTTTCTGGCATTAGCAGTACTTATTTTTGTTATTGGGGTGATTATTTATTTGCCTCCGAATATCAGTAAGTATGCACTATTAATGGGGACCATTATTGGTTGGGTTACATATAGCGGGCTATTTGGTAATACAGTGTCATCAGTTTCTTCTGCCCAATGGATGTTATTTCCATTAGGAAAATCTGATCAAATCAGTATCAGTATTGTACTCACAGCTATTTTGGCTGGAATATTAAATACGTCAAACACGTTTGGGGCTATGCGGGGGACGGATGTGTTTTATCCTCATTCATTACCGACTAAGTCCTTATATCGCCGAAGTTTTATTATGTCGGGTTTGGTCACTATGTTGTCGGCCCCGATAGGGGTAGTGCCTTATTCTCCTTTTGTTTCCTCCATTGGGTTAATTACGCAAACCAAAGACAGTTCACGGCTCTCTTTTTGTATCGGTAGTCTGATCTTATTTTGTGTTGGTGGGGTTGCCATATTAACGCAGTTTTTTCGTTCATTACCGCTTGCTATCGGAAGTGCGGTCATGTTAGCGACTTATCTACCTTTACTTTTTTCGTCGTTTTCATTTCTCGCAGATATAAAACTGAACGCACGCAACATCTATCGTCTTGCCTTACCTATTTTTATTGGCATATTTTTAATGTCAGCGCCCGCAGCTGTACTGGATTCCTTACCCATTATGTTCAGCTCTCTGTTAGGAAATGGTTTATTAATGGGGATCATATTGGCATTGGTTTTAGAAAATACGATTAACTGGGATAAAATTGCTTAGGAATAAAAACAAAATTAATCAGTATTAATGGGATGCTTTCCATTAATACTGATGATACTTAGCGTCCTAAATAACCATCCCAATCTTTCCAAACAGGTTGTAACCCTGCTTTAACAAGTACGTCTGCGACTTGTGCTGCACTGCGATTATCATTTGGCGAAAATTGTTCCAATTCTTCTTTGGTATCCGCATATCCACCCGGCTGGGTTTTCGAGCCAGCACTTATGTTATTAATTGCGAGAGGCACAACATGGTCACGGAAGTAGGGGGATTCACGTGTAGAAAGTGATAGCTCTACATTGGGCGCAAGGATGCGAAAGGCGCAGATAAGCTGGACGAGTTCCGCTTCATTCATAATCGATGCTGGGACTACTCCCCCCGCACAAGGGCGTAAGCGTGGAAATGAGATAGAATAGCGGCTCTGCCAGTAATATTGTTGTAAATACAGTAGATGCTCAGCCACCATATAACAGTCAGTACGCCAACTATTTGATAAACCAATCAAAGCGCCCAAGCCAATTTTATCGATACCCGCTTCCCCTAAGCGCTCAGGTGTTGCTAAACGCCAGTGAAAATCCTGTTTTTTACCTTTTAGGTGATGTAATTGGTAGGTCGGTTCATGGTAGGTTTCTTGGTAGACCATTACCCCGTCAAGCCCCAATGATTTCAATTCCTTATATTCGTCAGTGTGCAATGGCTGTACTTCCATCATTAACGAGCTAAAGTATTGGCGAATAATTGGGAGTGTATGACGAAAATAATCCATTCCGACTTTATTTTGGTGCTCACCTGTGACTAATAATAAGCTATCAAAGCCAATTTTACGGATGGTTTCGCATTCATTAATTATCTCATTATCATTTAAGGTTTTACGCTTTATTTTATTACTCATTGAAAAACCACAATAAGTACAGTCATTTGCACATAAATTCGATAAATAAAGTGGGACGTAAAACCCAACTGCATGGCCGAAGCGTTGACGAGTCAGCATTTGTGCTCTTTGCGCCATCGTTTCAATGAAAGGCTGCGCAGCAGGCGATAGCAATGCCATAAAGTCGTCGAGTGTGAGCACATCATTGGCTAAAGCCCGTTCCACATCATGAGACGTTTTGCTGTTAATACGCAGTGTAATATCATCCCAATTCAGTGTTTCTAAGCGTTCTTTGAAACTCGGGATCATGATAATGCTCCCAAGAAACTGGTTAATGGGCTAGATGCTTGAGCCTGTTGTTGAGGCGCAGCTAACCCGCTTTGGTAAGCAAGTTCAGCGGCTTCGACGGCGAGCTTGAAGGCTTTTGCCATTAAGACCGGCTGTTTAGCGACAGCAATTGCCGTATTGACTAAGACCGCGTCGGCCCCCATTTCGATAGCTTCTGCCGCATGGCTGGGAGCACCAATCCCTGCATCTACTACAACAGGCACAGTAGCTTGTTCGATAATAATGCGTAACATTTCTTTCGTAGCTAAGCCTTTATTGGTGCCAATAGGTGCACCTAGCGGCATAACTGCAGCACAACCGACTTCTTCAAGGCGTCGGCAAAGTACGGGATCTGCACTGCAATAAGGTAGAACGACGAAGCCTTCTTTAACTAATTGTTCTGCGGCCAATAAGGTCTCAATTGGGTCTGGTAGCAAATAACGCATATCAGGGTGAATTTCGAGTTTAACCCAGTTAGTGCCTAATGCTTCACGGGCGAGTTGTGCGGCAAAAATGGCTTCCTGTGCGTTTTTTGCTCCAGAGGTATTGGGTAATAGTTTTACGCCAAGTTCTTGAAGTGGCTGTAAGATACCATCATTTTTTCCACGTAAATCAATACGTTTCATTGCCATAGTCACTAATTGGCTCCCTGAGGCTTGAATAGCATCTTGCATCAGGCTCGCGCTGGCAAATTTGCCTGTTCCAGTAAACAGACGTGATTGAAAAGTAAAATCTGCAATTTTTAACATCATTAGCCCCCAGCGATAGCTTGAAATAACAAGATATTGTCTTGGTCATTGATGACATGAGAATCCCACTGACTTTTAGGAATAATCACTTGGTTAATGGCAAGTGCGGTTCCTGTTGTTTGTCGTTGAAGAGCGGCAAACAATTGATTGACAGTAAGCGGTGCATCAAAATCCATGGGTTGGTCGTTAATTATGATATGCATATTTCCTCCCTACAGATTGGGCATTGCGAGGATGGAGAGAGTTGCAATGTGTTCCAGAGCTGCTGCTTGCCATCGAATAACCGCAACTTACCGCTCAAAGAGGAAGGAAGGCCGACAAGGAGTTTTATGGCTTCTAATGCTTGTAATGTGCCAATAACACCGACGACAGGGCCTAGGACACCGGCGGTGCGGCAGTTACGTTCCGGTTCGCTTTGTTCAGGGTAGAGGCATGCATAACAGCCTGAACGAAATGGCGGTTCGAGCACCATCAGTTGCCCACCAAACCCAACAGCACTACCACTAACGAGAGGAGTACTTGTCATAACACAGGCGGCATTGACTGCATGGCGGGTCGCCATATTGTCACAACAATCAAGGACAAGATCGACTTGCTCAGCTAATGGAATTAAGCTTTTAACATCAAGTTGTTGGGCTATGACATGTGTTTTTACCAGCGGATTGAGCTGGTTGAGTCTATTGGCTGCTAACTGAGCTTTTGATAGCGAAATATCGTCACTATCGTATAAAACCTGCCTTTGTAAATTAGATACATGTAAGTCATCATGGTCGGCTAGCCATAGTTCCCCTACACCAGCCCCAGTTAAATAGAGAGAGGCAGGTGAACCTAATCCCCCTAATCCAACAATCAGCACTTTGCTATTTTTGAGCTTTTGCTGACCTTCAGGGCTGATATCTTCGAGTAAGAGCTGGCGGCTGTAACGCATAAATTCTTGGTCACTCAACATGATAGATCCTTTCGAGTTATCATCATGGAGAAATTACGAGAAATCGCAATAACTCCATGATTATCAAGTATTAATATAAACGCTTGTTTTCAACTAAATCTAACAGTGTCTGTGTTGCGGCTAACCAATCGTCAGCCAGCGTAATTGCGCTCACGAGGGCAACACTACCGACGCCGGTTGCAAGCACTGCAGGAACTCTGTCGATAGAAATTCCCCCGATTGCGACGGTTGGGTAGTCAGGTGTTGCAGCAACCATTTGCCTTAATGTTTCCAATCCTTGAGGGGAAGATGGCATCTCTTTGGTCTGTGTTGGAAATATATGTCCCATCGCAATATAGGAAGGGCGCACTGATTTTGCGATGGTGAGTTCATGTTCATCATGGGTTGAAATGCCTAATCGAAGGCCTGCTTGATGAATTGCCAATAAGTCCGTGGTTTCTAAGTCTTCTTGGCCTAAGTGTACGCCGTAGGCTCCTAATTCAACGGCTAATTGCCAGTAATCATTGATAAATAACCGGGCGTTATGCTTTTTCCCTAAGGCAATTGCTTGTTGAATATCATCGCGTACTTCTTCATCAGTTTTATCCTTGATGCGCAATTGGATGGTGGAAACACCTGCATTGAGCAGGCGTTCAATCCATTCAACCGAATCGACAACAGGATAAAGCCCGAGGTATTTTTCGGTAGCTGGAAAAGGTGTACTAGGAATAGTGACAGCGCTAGGCGATTTTTTCATTATTAGTCACCTCTGCATTGACGATTTCAGCACCATGGTAAAGCTCACTGCCATGTGCGCGAAATGCTTCGGACATTTGTTCCATGCCAGCTTCTTTTTTAGCGGCATAGTCGCGGACCTCTTGGGAAATCTTCATTGAGCAGAATTTCGGCCCACACATTGAACAGAAATGCGCAATTTTTCCAGATGCTTGTGGCAAGGTTTCATCGTGGTATTTGCGTGCGGTTTCAGGGTCAAGTGCTAAATTGAATTGGTCTTCCCAACGGAATTCGAAACGCGCTTTAGACATGGCGTTATCTCGAATTTGTGCTCCGGGATGGCCTTTGGCAAGGTCAGCGGCATGGGCGGCAATTTTATAGGTGATTAGCCCTTGTTTTACATCGTCTTTATTAGGCAACCCTAAGTGTTCTTTAGGTGTTACATAACAAAGCATCGCACAGCCAAACCAGCCGATCATTGCTGCACCAATACCCGAGGTAAAGTGGTCGTAACCCGGAGCTATATCTGTCGTGAGTGGTCCTAAGGTATAGAATGGGGCTTCGTGACAATGTTCCAATTCTTCCGTCATGTTGCGGCGGATCATTTGCATCGGGACGTGACCTGGGCCTTCGATCATTACTTGGACGTCATATTCCCATGCAATTTTGGTCAGCTCGCCAAGGGTATGAAGTTCAGCAAATTGTGCTTCGTCGTTCGCATCTTGGATTGATCCTGGACGTAAGCCATCGCCTAATGACAAGGAAACGTCATAAGCGGCACAAATTTCACAGATTTCGCGGAAGTTTTCGTATAGGAAGTTTTCTTGGTGATGAGATAAGCACCATTTTGCCATGATAGAGCCACCGCGAGAGACAATTCCCGTAAGGCGTTTAGCCGTCATTGGTACATAACGTAGTAGCACTCCCGCATGGATGGTAAAGTAGTCAACACCTTGTTCGGCTTGCTCTAGCAGGGTATCGCGGAACATTTCCCAAGTTAGGTTTTCAGCTACACCATTTACTTTTTCGAGCGCTTGATAAATAGGAACCGTCCCGATAGGCACAGGGCTATTGCGTAAAATCCATTCGCGAGTTTCGTGAATATAACGCCCAGTTGATAGGTCCATAACGGTATCAGCCCCCCAGCGGGTTGACCAAATCAGTTTTTCCACCTCTTCTTCGATAGATGAAGTCACGGATGAGTTACCGATATTCGCATTCACTTTAACTAAGAAGTTGCGACCGATTATCATGGGTTCAGATTCTGGGTGGTTAATATTCGCAGGAATAATTGCTCGACCAGCCGCCACTTCTTGGCGGACAAACTCAGGTGTAATATTTTCGGGCAAATTTGCCCCAAAAGCCTGTCCAGGGTGTTGTTGTAATAACACTTCGCCGCGAATACGTTCGCGGCCCATATTTTCACGAATAGCAATAAACTCCATTTCTGGGGTAATTATCCCTTTGCGCGCATAATGTAATTGGGTTACACATTTATTATTTTGCGCTTTTAATGGTTTAGGGCGGTTGTTAAAGCGGAGATGATCAAGGCCTGCATCTGCTAAGCGTTGTTGTGTGAAGTCTGAGCTTAAGCTTTCTACGGTAATGGTATCTGCTCGTTCGTTTATCCAAGGGGCTCGAATTTTTTTTAAGCCTATGTGGACATTTAACTCAGAAGCTGGGTCGCCGTATGGGCCAGAAGTGTCATAGATAGGAACAGGTTCGTTATCTTCAAATTGTGGGTTGTCTTTATCACCCCCAATTAAAGTTTGAGAGAGTTGAATTTCTCTCATAGGGACTTGGATATCTTCTCTAGAACCTTGTAAATAAATGCGTTTAGAGTTAGGGAATGATACGCCAGAAACTGTATTAATAAAGTTTTCTGCTGCATCTCTTTGAGCTTTACGTGTACGTGCCGGTGCCGCTTGTGGCGATAAGTCTGCAGTAGGGATGACGTTTTGTTGTGTATTATTGGACATAGCAATTTCCTGACATTGTCTCGGCTATCACAGTTTTGTGTAGCGGGTTTATCGAAAGAAAGTTGCTTGTCAGGAGTTCGGAGGAGTAATAAAAAGATATTGCGGCTAATTTATCACCTTACAAGGCAGTGATAATTGCGCTAAATGATTACTCTTGTTCCCTTCGCGGGTATTAACCCGATCAGGTTCCGCGGATCCCGAATTAACGGTCTCAGCCTGATGTTTTCACATACTAGGCACTCCGACAAGAATTAATCAGTATAAGCCTTCCTCGTCATTCTTCAAGCGATAAGTGCGTTGGCTGCACTCGGCTATCCAAGTCACATGCTGATGTATGCTCCTTGGAATACCCTCGCTTGCCGCCTGCTTCTTACTTGAATAATTTAGAGGAAGTGGATAGTGATTAGTTTAGAGGAACCAAGTCTAAAGTAAGTGGTCAGTTATAATTAATATGTTGTTCAAGGGCAGCCAATATTTGTTGCTTATCTATTTCTAGCTCACCATAAGGTGCGTAGTATTGTTCTGCGCCTTGATGAGTAAATAATGTTGCTTTTGGCGTATCCGTAATAAATACCCCACAGGATTCAAGCCAGCCCGGTGATTGCTTAAGTTGCTCTGGCGTGAGTCGAAACTCATCGTTTTTGAATATTAAATACATATTGACTTGCCTATCCCCCAAATGTTGGAACACTGATGTCGTACTAATATGTTTTTCGACTGATAATTTTTGGCAAAAGTCTTGGATTAATAAGGTTTGTTCCTGCCAGTCAACTTTTGCGCTATCCATTTCAATGCATAGCGTTGGTAAAAACCAATCCACCCATTTATATTTTTCATTGTCAGAGGGCAATGTTTTTTGCTGTAACAGCGGTAACTTCACATCATGCGGAATAAATTGAAAATGAGGGGTATTTTCGTCACTACTACACTCTAGCGAATTTTGTACTAAGAGATCTTTTATTTGACCAAAATGAGTCAGGTATTCCACCATAGGAATAAAATACTTAGCTTCATTTAAAAAATTATTGCCCTGACGTATTTGGGATTCTTGCTTGTATACCTGATCATTATAGGTTTGCAGGTCAAGGATAGGCTGTTTATTAAAGTATAAGGCACAATCATCACGCGTTTTACTCTGTAATAACGTGTTTTTCTGTTGCTGTTCTTGTGCTCTATGGATTGTAAAATCAGGGGTTATAACTTTCTGACCAAGAAAATAAGGTTTGGTTGGCTGTTGTTCAATAAATGGTTGGCCATTTAGCTCAATCTTTTTTAATTGTGACTGTTGATCACGAAAGTAAAAACGAACAATGGTATCTAGCTGAGTACATTTATCAGTATAGCTTTGGCATGTATTATCTATTCCCCATTGGTCGAACAGGCGCTGTTTTGGCGATTGAAACACTTTTTCAGCAAAGCGTAAGCTTGCTTGGTCGCCGAGTAACGATATCATATAGGGGGACATCTCTGTCGATTTATGGCTCCCCGCTAATGGATGTGTCATTTTTTCTATACTACTCGAACTGCTTCCGGGTACAGCATCTAATTGAATATATTCACTAGAAGGTCTCTCAATGGAGAGTCTAGCCGTGTATGGCTGGGTATTATCTGGGGGAAGACTTGTAAACTGGGCAATCATCGTACGGTAATCATGGTTCATCATATTAATGTATTTCCTATATTACATCATTGGGTCGGCTGAGGGCTTGACTTGCATTAGCCATCCGAGAGCATGTCGTTGAGTAAGCGGTGACTGGCAAAATGTTGTAATAAAGGGCGCTGTTGGGCTTCAATTTTATGGAATAGCGCTTGGTTGTTACGTTGAAGCTCAGAGTCTGATTTTAAATCTTCAATCATATAATAAGTAAATAATGCTAATACCTGATGAGTCTCAGGGTATGTCGCTCGTTTATCAAACTGGCTGATATATTCTTCCGCTAGTGCCGCTCGGCTTTCATATAAGGCAATTTGTTTTGGCTCGGTATTGGATATCGTCAGGGATTGAACCACATCTTGGTAAAACTGCTGAATATCTTTGGCCAACTGAATAATATGTTGATTCGCTATTAAGTGATCGGCGGGATCGTGAAACGTTATATTAGGTAGGTCACGTAGGAGCGGTTTTGTAAAAGCTTCTTTAGTGCGCTCTCTTAGCTGTGTTCTTGCGGGAAACGCTTTATTTTCAGAACAGTCAGGTTTCAGTTCTGCATTTTGGTCGTAATTCATTAGCAAAGGGACTATCGCGAGAACCGTTTTTTGTTGCTCAGTTAATGGGTGGTCAAGTTTCAGTTTGGGAATTTTATCTAATACTTCGGGTAAATTATCATAGGTTGACACTTGTTTATTAAATAATGATTGATTAGTGACTTGTATGCCTTGTTCACTGAATTTAGCAACAGTAATGTTATCTAAAGGGACGAAATGCTGATGTTGAATGCTTTGTTTGACTTGTGCGTTTAAGGTCTCTTTCTCCTCCCTTAACTTGTCAATAAATTCGTTGGGGTCAGTATCAATGAATCCACCTAATACAAAGCGTTGTAGTGATGTCAGGTGTGGTGCACTCGCAAGCTCTTGTATTGAAAGAAAAGGTTGGCAGCGTTCTGTACCATGAAATGTCATCAATTCAGCATCTCGTGATTGGGTTTCATTTTGACCGCTAGCAGAACGGTGGTGGACAATCATTTCAGTGCGAATGCCAGTTTCAATCGGTGTTGTATTATTGGGGTTGCGAATAACAGTATAGTGCGCACCTGGAACATGGCTAAACTCATGCTGTAGGTTGTCCATTGTTGGGAATTTGGTGGCGGCTTCGTTTTTCGTAAAGCGGATTGTACTTTCTGTATCATATGGAAATGCGGCTAAGCATTGTTCGGTATTTGCTTCAAGGCTATTTGCAGTGCGCGTGGTGATCAGCTTAAATTCAGCAGCATAATTACTATTATCAAAGTGATACATCCACTCGCGGTATTTGCCATCGTCTTTACTTGCAGGGTTGAACATAAAACGAAAGTTAGAAACGGCAGGAATATCACCTAACTGATAGGCTGCTTTGAATATTTGAAGTGGGGTTAATTTAGCATTAAGGCAGCGGGGGTCTGTAATGGCGGTTTTGATGTTTTGGGTAGCAAAGTCGAGTTTTTTGTAGTCATCCTTACAGACGGCATGTTCCTTCATTTTTTCGTCATAGAATTCCTTGAATAGGGCATAGCTTTTCTTATCAACTTCACAAGCAGACACGCCATACATCCCCCATTCTTTGGCCATTATATTCAGCTCACCTTTTACCTCATCATCAATGAGCGAGAGTAAAGCGGCTCGGAGTTGTGCGGTATCAGTTGATCTTGTGAGTTGTTGGTATTGGTTTTTTTCAACTTGACTTAATTCAGAGATAGCTTTGAATCTATTGGGCTGTGTAATAACAGTATTATATTGGCTAAGAATTAATTTCGTGAAATTTGGGTTTGTAGTTAAGCTTGAATTACCCGTTAAATTAATACCTTGAATTAATTCTGAAAGGTTAACGTGAACCATCCTGTTTGCTAGAAGAGAACCATTTTTTTTTAAGGTATCTAATATTGATGGGGCTGTTTGATGAAACTGGATTTCACGGTTTTTCAATGAAACTAATTGATAAGCCGTATTTGTATGGTTATCAATAAAAAAATTCTTAATACCATCATCAGTATCTGCCTGCGCTAATGTAATAATATAGTCAGTATTGGCATGTAGTAAGTGAGTGTTGTTAATATTTGGCATTTTGTCCTCAATGGGTATTGTGAATAGGAGGACATTGTCTATTAGCGGAAAAGCTATTTCTTTCGAAAAGGCAGAACAAATTTTCTGTAATCAGATTCTGATCTGATACAGGAAATAGTGTGAGTAAAATAAAAGTTGTACAGTCTGCATATCATACTCGTTATATTTTAGAGTCTCTAACACTATTCCCAAGGGGTTATTTTTTATAAGTCATAAGTGCCAAGTATATTGTGGCCAGTTATATTCCGTAGCAGCTTGTTGCAAACGAGAGTCACCGTTGACGATAAAGGTTTCGTCAGCAAATTGGCACATTGGCAGGTCATTAGCTGAGTCAGTATAGAAATAAATGTAGGCATCAGTAATTGGCTGGTGGCGAACCCAAGCTAACAGGCGTTTGACTTTGCCCTCTTTAAAGGTTGGAACGCCGTCGATCTCTCTGGTGTAGCAGCCATCTTTTTGTTTGATATCGATCCCCATTGCGACATCTGCATTTAATTGATCTGCAATTTTTTTCACGATAAAGGCCACCGTTGCGGAGATCACAATAATTGGCAAACCTTTTGCTCGATAATTTGCGATCGTTCTAATCGCTTCAGGGTAGATCCGCGGTAAAATCACGGTTTGTACAAAATCGTCCAACCAGATATCTACTTGCTCAACTTTTACATTGGCGAGAGTTTGTAGGTTAAAGCGTAAGTAAGTTGGCATATCTAATGTGCCTGCATTATATTGCGCCATCATGGCTTTATCTGCTTCTACAAATTGTGGGTCGCGGATAATTTGCTTATCCCACAGATATTGTGTCCACAGTACGCTGCTATCTCCTTGAATTAAGGTATCATCCAAGTCGAAAATGGCTAATTGGTTTTGCATTATATTCCTATCTAATTATTAGCTAAGTGCGCGAATTTCGTTTTTATTAAACATTAATTCAAGGTGAGTACCTGGCTCGAATAAACGCTCTGATGAGCGATTGAGTAAATCGACAGTCATGACCCCGACAGGCGTATTTACATTATAACGAATAATATTCCCCAGTAATTGGTGATCTACAATAATAGCATCAACAGGGTGCGATATATGTTCACCGTATTGACGACCCGATTCTTTGACATAAATCGACTCAGGTCGAATCGCGAGTAACCCTTGCAAGTTAAGGCCTAGTATTGCATTTGCTTTTTCCGAATCAACAAGGTTGTAATGACCCATAAAGCGCGCAACAAACTCGTTAGCTGGCTGAGTATAAATATTTTCTGCGCTATCACTTTGTACTATTTGCCCTTTATTCATCAGAAAAATTCGGTCTGACATGATCATGGCTTCATCTTGATCGTGGGTAACAAAAATGGTGGTTAAACCTAATTCACGCTGAATATGGCGAATTTGTTGGCGTAAACGCTTACGAATACGTGCATCAAGTGCAGATAATGGCTCATCAAGTAACAAAATTTGTGGCTTCATGACCAAGGCTCTCGCTAAGGCAACGCGTTGGCGCTGACCTCCAGATAATTGATGTGGATATTGCTGTTCTTTGCCTTGTAATTCCACCATTTCAATTACCTCAGCAACGGCTTTGACTCTATCGTTACTATCGACCTTACGCATTTTTAAACCAAACGAAATATTTTCAGCCACAGTCATATTGGGGAATAAAGCATAACTTTGAAATACCATTCCGACACCACGCTGTTGTGCAGCTTGTTGTGTAACATTTTTACGATTAATGTAAAGTTCACCATGGTTGAGCTGTTCAAGCCCTGCAATGCAACGTAACAGTGTCGACTTCCCGCAGCCACTAGGCCCTAATAAAGTAATAAACTCGCCTTTTTCAATCGTAAATTGGATATCAGAAAATACATTGTTTGAACCAAAGGACTTCGTTAAATTATCAGCAATAACATAACTCATCATTCATCTCCTGAACGATTTAACCGCATTGCTAACCATGTCAGCAATAATGTAAACAGAAAATAAGACATCACGAGTGCAGAAGTGAAATGCCCACTCGTTTGGCGCATATTGAAAAGGTAGATTTGCAAGGTTTCATAGCGTGTTCCCACCAAAATATTGGCAAACACAAACTCACCCATTAAAAAAGAAAATGAAATTAATAATGAAACCAACATACCTTTACGAATATTAGGTAGCACTATCATCATGAACGCTTTAAAACTACTGGCACCAAGTAAATGAGCCGCATCCATTAAGTCATGTAAATGAATACCTTGGAAGCTATTGGCGAGTGCCCGATACATAAAAGGTAAAGTGATAGTGAAATAGGTACCAATGAGGACCCACGGTGTGCCGACTATCATAAATGGCTCATCTGCAAAAATTTGCAGTAAACCGACAGAGGACACCACGGGAGGAATAGCAAAAGGTAAAATGACCAATAAATCCATTAAACCTTTGAGTTTTGGAAAACGATAAAATACCGCGAAAGTCATCGGTAAAATGACTAGCGTACTTACTAGCAATGTGCCAAAACAAATAATGAGTGAGCGACCAAACGCCATTAAAAAGCGCGGGTCTTGCCACAATTGCAGATACCATTTTATGGATAGAGCATCGGGTAGCACCGTTGCGCCCCATGAACTGGCAATTGAGTAAAGAAAAGTCGCTAATATAGGTAGGGCTAGTAGACTAGCAACACTAATTAATATCAGTTTATGAACCCACATTTTGGAATGGGGATTATGTATGTTAGCAGAGCCAATAGCAGAGTTACTTTGCATGGTAGCTCCGTTTTATTAACCAGTGATGGATTGCAGTAATGAACCCCAAAATAGTAATAAGCAACATAGATAATGCAGCGGCCATATTGGGTTCTAAGAACAAATCGCCAGAGACTAAACTGGCGATACGAATAGTCACAAGGTTGTAATTACCACTTGTCAGTGCATAAGTACTGGCATATGCCCCCATCGCGTTCGCAATCAAAATAATAAATGTGCCAAGTAAAGCGGGAGAAAGCACCGGAATCGCAACTTTTAGCCAGTATGTTAGCTTACTGGCGCCCATCGTTTTTGCGGCATCTTCCCATTCAGGTTTTAAAGCATCAAATGCAGGATAAAGTAATAAAATACCTAATGGGATTTGGAAATAGATATACAGCAGCATCAAGCCACTCGCACTGTAAATATTGAAGTCTTCAATAATCCCCCATGCTTTAAGTTGTAGAGTGATAGCGCCATTAAATCCCAGAATAATAATAAAGGCGAAGGCAAGTGGGACACCACTAAAGTTACTTGCCATAGTGGTGAAAGAAATCATAATCCGGCGTACTTTTCCCTGCATTTTATAGATGGAAAAGGCGGTTATACTGGCGATAAATAAGCCTATCACGCTACAAATGACAGAAAGCCATAAGGTATTTTCGAAAGCTTGCAGATAAAAGTCATTACTAAAAGCTTCGAGATAGTTACCTAGTGACCAAGTTTCTTCATAAATAAAACTATTCACTAGTACCCAAACCATAGGGGCTATCTGGAATAAGCAAAATAGTATGATAAATGGCAGTAGCAATAGTGAGGCATGCCAATGAAAACGAGATAATCGTTTTTTTAACATGGCTATTTTTCCCTGTTGTTGGTTAGCCTGCTCACAGGGGGCGATAATATCAGCCATGATTTTCTCCTTGTAATAGGGATTCACAAACTGATTTATCGATAGGGTCCACGCCAAGTAAACGGCAAACAGTGCCACAGATGGCAGTTTGTTCTATATCACAAGGTTGGTGTGAAAATTTTGAACCAATAACAAACAGTGGTACTGAGCATTCTTCTGGTAACGTGCCACCATGGCTGCGGTCGTTATTCATACCATGATCGCTAGTAATGAGGATTTGATAACCGTGCTTGATCCACTCGGGAATATAATTTGACAGGATGATATCCGCATGACGTGCTGCATTGCGATATTGAGAAGAATCAAAACCAAATTTATGCCCAGTATCATCAATATTCATTGGATGAATTAATAAAAAATCAGGGGAAAATTGGTTGCGAAGATACTCGGCATCCATAAATAAGTGGTCATCAGGGTAATGGTCTGCTTGGTAAAAACAGCCATATTGAATAGGTAGCAATTCATTTTGAGTAAAGCGGTCACGAACAGCAACGAATGGTGCTCGGTTATATAGTTCACTAACCCAGTAATAAGCTGCTGCTGCCGTAGTTTTACCAGCAAGACGAGCGAGGGAGAAAATACTATCGAAATTTGATAACCGTACGATATCATTATTCACAATACCGCTTTTAACGGGGGGAACTCCCGTTAAAATACATTCGTACAGTGGGCGGGACATTGAAGGGAGTTCGCATTCCAACTTGTATAGTGTTGCGCTGTCGGCTTTGATAAGACCATTGAGATAGCCCATGCAATGATGGGCTACTGAATAATTTAAACCGTCTAGGACAACAAGTATGACTTTATCAGACATCAGACTTTTATTCCTAAAATCAAATGATTAGATTACTGCTGGTGGATTAGCACTTGCTGTTGCCACATTTTCGGTAAATTGCGAGAGGATTTTTCCCAACCATCAGCATCTTTGATTGGCTGAACATTTTTGTATTGTTCTTCTGGTAGTAACTTAGCTTGAATATCTGCTGGTAAAGTTAGATATTGTGCGCGAATTGGGCGAGCGTAGCCTTCGGCAAGGTTAATTTGCCCTTTATCACTGAAAATAAACTCACGGGCTAGTTTTGCTGCATTTGGGTTTTTCGCGTATTTATTAATAATAGTGGTGTAGCCGGAAATCACAGAACCATCAGATGGGATCACGACAGTAAAGCGATCGCGGTTGATCTGATCACGATAATTCAAGGCATTAAAGTCCCACAAGATCCCAACTTCGACTTCACCTTTTTCAATATTAGCTACGGTTGGGTCATTAACGGATAGACGTTTTTGTTTTGCCAGTTCGGCAAAAAATTCAATGGCAGGTTTTAGGTTATTTTCGTTACCACCACGAGCAAATGCAGCAGCTAGAACGGCATTATTTGCTTGTGCAGCAATCCCGACATCACCAACGGTGACTTTATATTTACCTTTTAGCAAATCATCCCAGCTCTTTGGTGCATCTTTGACTAACTCATTGTTAATCATAAAAGCGATGGAGCCGGTATAGGCCAACGCCCAATGACCATCTTTATCTTTTGCCCAATCGGGGATCTGTGACCAAGTAGTTGGTTTATAGGGTTGGGTGACCCCTTTTAACACCGCAACTGGCCCAAAAGTTGCGCCCACATCACCGATATCGGCAGTGGCATTATTTTTCTCAGCAGCAAATTTCGCTATTTCTTGCGCCGAGCTCATATCGGTATCTTGGTGTTTTAAACCATATTGAGAAGCTAAATCCTGCCAAGTGCCTTTCCAATTTGCCCAAGTATCAGGCATGCCTACACTATAAACTTGGCCTTCTTTTTTCGCGGCATTGATTAATTCTGTTAGGTTAGCATCTGAGGCAAATGCCACGCTGGAGGTTGTTAGTGATAGGAAAATTGCCGGTACAATTGCTTTCATCTTTGTTCTCACTCTTGAGGAGCCGTATTGGTTACCTAGCATCCTAATTTTAACAGGTGACAGACAGTTGACCTTTTTGTGACACTTTTTAGACATTTTATGGAATGGTTCGTCTAAAAAGTGTCAAAATTAGTGATGAAAAAAGATGAAACAAACGTTTGAATGACATTCTTTAAAAGAAGTGTATTGTGTGAATAATTGTCTCGTTTTTATCAATATACAAATTAACGAAAGATACTAAAAATGGATAAATTAACATTAGTAGGAACAGAAAGTGGCTGGTGGTTCGTCTGTTTCGCTGGTCGCTTATGGCTACCTCGTGGGGATATTCCTAGAGGAACGGCTAAGGACTATTCATTAATTGGAAAAATAGCGACACCAATTGGTGAGTGGCAAGGTGAAATTGTTTGGTTAATTGCGGAAAAAATGCCATCGGATATGGCCTCTCCACGCTTAGTCGCTTCCCAAGATGAGGGGTTATTTCGTTTAGCCGGACGCGGGGTGCAACTCGCTGAATTTTATCGCTCACATCGTTATTGTGGATATTGTGGTACCGCGATGCGCCATAGTAGCACCGAATGGGCGTGCTTATGCGACCATTGCCATGAGCGATATTACCCACAAATTGCGCCTTGCATTATTGTCGGGATCCGCCGTGATGATCATATTCTCTTAGCCCAGCACCGACGACACTCACAAAACCCATTATTTACTGTACTTGCTGGTTTTGTTGAGGTGGGAGAAACATTAGAAGAAGCTGTAGCCCGCGAAGTCATGGAAGAAAGTAATATAAAGATAAAAAACATTCGTTATGTATCTTCGCAGCCATGGCCTTTTCCTCATTCATTAATGATGGGGTTTTTAGCAGATTATGAAAGTGGTGAAATCCAAGTTGATCCAAAAGAATTAGTGAGTGCAAATTGGTATCATTACAATGAATTACCGCTTATCCCTCCGGGGGATACAATTGCAAGGCGCTTGATTGAAGACACGGTAGCGCTATGCCGCCAACAGGAATATGAAATAAGTAAATAGTACTGCGCTGATAATGTTACTTTTTACATGTTACAATAGGTATATTCGCTTTTAGCCATTTGCGGCGGCCACTTATAATAATGGAGTAAATAATGACTGAGTTAAAAAATGACCGCTATCTACGTGCTTTGCTACGTCAGCCTGTAGATGTAACCCCTGTATGGATGATGCGTCAAGCGGGGCGTTACCTGCCTGAATATAAAGCAACACGTGCTGAAGCTGGTGATTTTATTGCTTTGTGTAAGAACACAGAGTTGGCTTGTGAAGTTACGTTACAACCATTACGTCGTTTTCCATTAGACGCGGCTATTTTATTTTCTGATATTTTAACAATCCCCGATGCTATGGGGCTTGGCCTTTATTTTGAAACTGGCGAAGGCCCTCGTTTTCACAAGCCCATTACTTGTGCGGCAGATGTGAAAAATATTCCTATTCCTGACCCTGAGATGGAACTAGGTTATGTGATGGACGCAGTACGTGCCATCCGTAAAGCCCTCGAAGGTAATGTACCTCTAATTGGTTTTTCAGGAAGCCCTTGGACATTGGCGACCTATATGGTGGAAGGTGGTAGCAGCAAAGCCTTTACCAAAATCAAAAAAATGATGTATGAAGATCCAAATACGTTACATTTATTATTGGATAAACTGGCGGACAGCGTCATTTTATACCTTAATGCGCAAATTCGAGCTGGTGCGCAATCTATCATGATTTTTGATACTTGGGGTGGGGTGCTCACTAAGCGTGATTATTTGCAGTTCTCCCTAAACTATATGCAAAAAATTATTGATGGGTTGATCAGGGAAAACGATGGTCGCCGTGTGCCTGTTACCTTATTTACCAAAGGTGGCGGTCAATGGTTAGAAGAAATGGCGGCAACAGGCTGCGATGCTTTAGGGCTAGATTGGACAACTGAAATTGCCGATGCTCGTCGCCGTGTCGGTGATAAGGTCGCTCTGCAAGGAAATATGGACCCATCAATGCTCTATGCTCCCCCTGCTCGTATAGAAGAAGAGGTGAAAAATATACTTGCAGGCTTTGGCCAAGGTGAGGGTCATGTATTCAACTTAGGTCATGGCATCCATCAAGATGTTCTACCTGAGCACGCTGGTGCTTTTGTGGACGCAGTTCACCGTTTTTCTCGCCAATACCATCAGTAATTATCATTTATTGATGTTCTTGATTTGTGGTGTATTTATTGAACCTTGTAAGTACACCATTATCATCTATGATTAAGAATAATTAAGTTCGATAAGCATTGGACGCATTATGGTTCTAGATACTCAATCATTACGACAACAACAAACTGACCAAGCTTCACAAATTATTTTGCATGATGAAATGTTGCATCCAAAATGGGTTGGTGGGGCAGATGTAGGTTTTGAGCAACAAGGCACAGTCACGAGAGCCGTCATTGTTGTTTTATCGTGGCCACAATTAGAATTGGTTGAGTACCAAATAGCGCGAGTCCCTACCCAATTGCCTTATATCCCGGGGTTACTTTCATTTCGGGAAGTACCTGGGTTAATGGCGGCTTGGGGAAAAATACAGCACAAACCTGAATTAGTCTTAGTTGACGGCCAAGGGATTGCGCATCCTCGGCGTTTTGGTGTTGCTTGTCACTTTGGCTTACAAGCAAATGTGGCAACAATTGGTGTCGCCAAAAGCCGTTTATGTGGTGATGATGTTGTATTAGGTGAAGAGCCTGAAAGTTGTTGCCCATTAATGATGGGTGAAAATCAATTAGGTTGGGTATTACGTAGCAAGAAACGCTGCAAACCCTTGTATGTTTCGCCAGGTCATAAGATAGGTTTTTCATCATCATTAACATGGGTTAAGCAGTGTCTAAGAGGATATAAATTGCCGGAACCAACCCGTTTTGCTGATGGAATTGCATCAAATCGAACGTTTTTTAAGCGAATGAATGAGAAAATCAGCTAATTATCAGCAAAATATGTGGCATTGACAGATTTTCAGGTAAACTGCGAAGTATTAAGATTGATGAGTCAGAAATTATGTTAAGAAATCCCATTCATTTGAGGTTGGAAAAATTAGAAAGCTGGCAGCATGTCACATTTATGGCAAGCTTATGCGAAAGAATGTATCCCAACTTTCAAATGTTTTGTCAGCAAACTGAATTTGCAGATGCCAAAGTGTACCGCTCTATTCTCGATATAGTATGGGAAACATTGGTTATCAAAGATAGCAAAGTTAATTTCGACAATCAGTTAGAAAAATTAGAAGAAATTATCCCTACAGCCGATGATTTCGATATGTATGGTGTATATCCAGCTATTGATGCCTGTATTGCATTAGGGGAAATCATTCACTCAAAATTGAGTGGTGAAACACTCGAACATGCAATATTGGTTAGCGAAGCATCCATTCGTACAGTTGCCATGCTCGAAATGACTCAAGCAGGGCGGGAAATGACAGAAGAAGAACTCAAAGACATACCTGCTATAGAAGAAGAGTGGGATATCCAGTGGGACATTTTCCGTTTACTGGCAGCTTGTGAAGAGCGCGACTTAGAGTTAATTAAAGGATTAAAATCTGACCTCCGTGAAGCGGGGGTGAGCAATATAGGTATTACTTTAAGCTAATATTCATGTTTTCATTATCGAAAACGTGACTTAGCGCAGTAATGCTGAGTACTAAGGCTTCACATTTGCCCCGACTCTGGTCTACATTTAGGGGCAAGAAGAAGTGGCTATCGGGGGCGTGTATCAGGGGCTGTCAATTTGGCATATCCGACGCACTCGATGCTTTGCAAACGATAAACACACTGTGTAAGGATAATTTATGAATAAGACTGAATTAGTTGATGCTATCGCAGAATCAGCGGACCTGACCAAAGTTCAGGCAAAAGCAGCATTAGAATCTACTTTAAATGCTATTTCAGAAACGCTGAAAAAAGGCGAGCAAGTCCAACTGGTCGGTTTCGGTACTTTTAAAGTTAGCCATCGTGCAGCTCGTACTGGTCGCAACCCACAAACTAAAGCAGAAATCCAAATTCCTGCAACAACTGTACCTGCTTTCTCTGCCGGTAAAGCATTGAAAGAAGCAGTAAAATAAGTACATTGTACAGACGAATTGCCAGAAGGGGTAAACAACTACCCCTTTTGCTTATTCAAAAAGGGTTGCTGGTATTGGGAGTCATCTCAATACTAAGCGCCTGCTCTTCTAATGCGCCAAAACTCCCTGAATTTAGCGCAAGTGGTTTTATTGCTGATGATGGCGTCATTCGTATGTGGCGGCTCAACGATGCAAAAAGCCAACCTCTTGTCTTAATGGTCGTTTATAGTCCTTATAAAGGTACGGGGACTTCCGTTAATTTCTTTGAATATCGCTCAGGTGCTCTCTGGCAGATCCGCAGCCAAGTTCTAAACCAACAAAGTGGCGATATCATGGAACAATTACGCTTTAATAAAAATGATGAAGTTATTTTTATGCAGCGTGTCCAGCAAAATAGTAAAACCCCACTTTCAACAGATGAGATTGCGCGTTGGCGTTTTGAGGCTGAACGTATTCTTGAAACTAATACCGCTTTGATTGTTGGCGATGTAAAACTTTATCAAGGGCATTGGCAGCAAGGGAAGGTGACAACTTGTGAAGGGGAGGTTCGGGATGTAACTTTCGAACCCTATGCACAAAATTGGATAGAAAGTCGTGCAAAAATTTGGCACTCACAATTAAATTTAGCGTGGTTAGAGTCGCCAGAGGGGACACAGCTTTTGATGGTAGCGGATACTGATTTTTGCCGCTGGCAACCTTCTAGAGATAGTTTATAAATAACCGCTCGTCGTTTTTCGAACCACTGCTGCATTGCTACGTTCGTTCACCCTAGTCACATACTTATGTATGCTCCTAGAGATTCTCTCTCTTGCAGCTTTGCTGTGATTCGAAATACTTAGAGCCATTGGCGGTGTGAAGGTAAAAGGCAAAAACAAGTTCAAAAAATAAAAAGATAAAAAGAAAGATAAGCAATAAAAAAGCTGATAAAAGTTTCCTCTTATCAGCTTATGGTCTTTTGTTTCTATTATTTGTTCTATTACTTAATACGGGCGATAGCGCGGTAGCCAATATCGCTACGATAGAAGCTATCATTCCAGTGAATGTTTTTAGCTGTTTCGTATGCTTTTGTTTGGGCTTTTTCAATATCATCACCCAGTGCGGTAACACATAATACACGGCCACCGGCAGTAACCACTTCGCCTTCTTTCATGCGAGTACCTGCATGGAATACCTTGCTATCAGCTGCTTCACTGGTTGGCAATCCAGAAATTATATCGCCATTGCGGTAATCACCTGGGTAACCGCCGGCAGCAATCACAACACCTAAAGCCGGGCGCTCATCCCATAATGAATCTTTGCCTGCCAGTTCACCTTTTGCACCCGCTAAGCATAGAGCGACTAAGTCTGACTGTAAACGCATCATAATAGGTTGAGTTTCAGGGTCACCAAAGCGGCAGTTAAATTCAATCACTTTGGGGTTTCCTGCTTTATCAATCATTAAACCTGCATATAGAAAACCTTGATAGCGGTTTCCTTCTTTATCCATACCTTTAACTGTTGGGTAAATAACTTGTTCCATAACGCGCTGATGTACTTGGTCAGTAACAACAGGAGCCGGGGAATAAGCGCCCATTCCGCCTGTATTTGGGCCAGTATCGCCGTCACCTACACGCTTGTGGTCTTGGCTTGTTGCCATTGGGATGACATTTTCACCATCGACCATTACGATAAAGCTAGCTTCTTCACCATCAAGAAACTCTTCAATTACGATCCGATGCCCTGCATCACCAAACGCATTGCCAGCCAACATATCATGTACTGCATCTTTAGCTTCTTGCAGAGTCATCGCAACAATAACGCCTTTGCCTGCCGCAAGCCCATCCGCTTTAATCACGATTGGCGCACCAACTTTATCTAAGTAAGCCAAAGCGGGTTCTATTTCAGTAAAGTTCTCATATGCTGCGGTTGGAATATGATGACGAGCTAAAAAGTCTTTAGTAAACGCCTTAGAGCCTTCAAGTTGGGCAGCACCTTGAGTTGGACCAAAAATAGTTAGCCCAGCTTGTGTAAATGTATCAACAACACCAATAACTAAAGGAGCCTCAGGACCTACAATGGTTAAATCGATTTGATTATCTTTCGCAAATTGTAGTAATCCATCAATATCAGTAGCAGAAATATTAACGTTCTCAATAGCTGGTTCTAATGCGGTACCTGCATTACCCGGTGCCACATAGACTTTATCGGCTAGAGGAGACTGAGCCGCTTTCCACGCTAAAGCATGTTCACGACCACCGCCACCAATAATTAATATATTCATTATTAAACTCCTAATAACTAGTGACGGAAATGACGCATATTTGTGAAAATCATTGCGATGCCATGTTCATTTGCAGCATCAATGACTTCATTATCGCGAATCGACCCGCCAGGTTGGATCACACAAGTCACTCCAACAGCGGCAGCGGCATCAATACCATCACGGAATGGGAAGAATGCGTCAGATGCCATTGCACAACCTGCAACTTCTAAGCCTTCATCGGCAGCTTTGATCCCAGCAATTTTTGCTGAGTATACTCGGCTCATTTGACCAGCACCGATTCCCACTGTCATGTCATTTTTGGCATAAACGATGGCGTTTGATTTCACAAACTTAGCGACTTTCCAGCAGAATAAGGCATCTTTTAATTCACGCTCAGTTGGTTGGCGCTTTGTGACTATGCGTAACTCTTCGGCTTCAACCATACCTAAATCGCGGTCTTGGACTAATAAACCACCGTTGACACGTTTAAAATCTAAGCCAGCAACAGGTTTACTCCATTCGCCACATTCAAGTACGCGTACATTTTGTTTGGTTTCAAGAATTGGCAGTGCATCCTTAGCAATCGAAGGCGCGATAATCACCTCAACGAATTGGCGCTCAATAATTGCCTGTGCAGTTTCTTTATCTAATGGGCGGTTAAAAGCGATGATACCGCCAAAAGCAGAAGTTGGGTCAGTTTTAAACGCTTTGTCATAAGCGGTGTGAATATTATTGCCAATTGCGACACCACAAGGATTAGCATGCTTAACGATCACACACGCAGGCTCATCAAATGACTTAACGCACTCAAGGGCTGCATCAGTATCAGCAATATTATTATAAGAGAGTGCTTTACCTTGAATTTGTTGTGCAGTCGCGATAGACGCTTCTTTTGGGCTTTCTTCTATATAGAACGCCGCATCTTGATGACTATTTTCCCCATAACGCATATCTTGTTTTTTGATGAAATTTAGATTCAATGTGCGAGGGAAACGGCCAGAAGGTTGTGTGGTATCACCATAATAAGGGGCAACTAATTCACCGAAGTAATTAGCAATCATACTGTCATAAGCAGCTGTATGCTCAAATGCTTTGATAGCAAGGTCAAAGCGTGTTGACCAATTAAGGGAGTTTTCGTGACCATCCATTTCATCAATAATGGTTTGGTAATCATTACTATTTACCACAATTGCAACGTCTTTATGGTTTTTTGCTGCGGAGCGTACCATTGTTGGACCACCGATATCGATGTTCTCAACAGCATCTTCAAGTGTGCAGTTTGGTTTTGCTACTGTTTGAGCAAAAGGATATAAATTCACAACTACCATGTCGATAGGTGCAATATCATGGGATTGCATGATGGCATCATCAGTACCACGGCGACCTAAGATCCCTCCGTGCACTTTTGGGTGCAATGTTTTTACCCGACCATCCATCATTTCAGGGAACCCTGTGTAATCTGACACTTCAGTTACTTTAAGTCCTGATTCAGCTAGTAACTTTGCAGTACCACCAGTAGATAGAAGCTCAACACCACGTTGAGATAGCGCCTTAGCGAATTCAACAACCCCTGTTTTATCAGACACACTAAGCAGGGCACGACGAATAGGACGAAGCAGTTGCATGAGATAGATCCCTTGGATTTGAATAAATAAGGCAATAACAATATCTAATTAGCGAAAAGCCAGAGTGCTCTTCTTATATACCTATTTATAAAAGCAGTGCGGAATTTGCAAGCTTCTTCAATAGCAATATATAAGTCACTAACAATTTCAGAACATAAAAATAAAATCAATGCTGAAATTTCGCGCTAATTGTAACGCAAACGTTTGCGTAATGCGCGATAAATTTTAAATTATTTTTAGCCTGTGGATAATTTCGTGGATAACTCAGTATAAGTGGGGGTTTTGCTGTGGAATGCAGCAGTTGAACTAAAAATGCCAAAAAATCTTAAAAAAAAGGTTGCGAGATTTCTGAGACCCCCTATAATGCGCATCCACTGACCGGGAACAAGACAACGCAAAGCGCGATGAACACTGAAACGGCAGCGAGAGATTCTGAAAAGAAAAAGCAAAAAATTGCTTGACTCTCACAGAGGAAAGCGTAATATACGCCACCTCGCGACAACGACCTAAGTTAATAAAAACTGAGTCGAATTTCCAAAAGAAATGTCGCAACGCTCTTTAACAATTTATCAGACAATCTGTGTGGGCACTCACAGGACACTATCAAAAAAATATTTGATTTTAAGTCTTGAAGAGTGACTAACACGTTAATTCATATATATGAAATAAAGTAGTAACGCTTATTTTGGAAGGATAACGCGAAGGCAAGCAGAGATAACCCGAGACAGTACTTAGGTACGGCGAGGGGAAGCGATGTGAAGCCGACAACGTTAGCCGAACAAAAGAACGTTACGGTCAGTAAGACATTCTTTGAGCATCAAGCTACTTTTAATTGAAGAGTTTGATCATGGCTCAGATTGAACGCTGGCGGCAGGCCTAACACATGCAAGTCGAGCGGTAACAGGGGAAGCTTGCTTCTCGCTGACGAGCGGCGGACGGGTGAGTAATGTATGGGGATCTGCCCGATAGAGGGGGATAACCACTGGAAACGGTGGCTAATACCGCATAATCTCTTAGGAGCAAAGCAGGGGAACTTCGGTCCTTGCGCTATCGGATGAACCCATATGGGATTAGCTAGTAGGTGAGGTAATGGCTCACCTAGGCGACGATCCCTAGCTGGTCTGAGAGGATGATCAGCCACACTGGGACTGAGACACGGCCCAGACTCCTACGGGAGGCAGCAGTGGGGAATATTGCACAATGGGCGCAAGCCTGATGCAGCCATGCCGCGTGTATGAAGAAGGCCTTAGGGTTGTAAAGTACTTTCAGTCGGGAGGAAGGCGTTGATGCTAATATCATCAACGATTGACGTTACCGACAGAAGAAGCACCGGCTAACTCCGTGCCAGCAGCCGCGGTAATACGGAGGGTGCAAGCGTTAATCGGAATTACTGGGCGTAAAGCGCACGCAGGCGGTTGATTAAGTTAGATGTGAAATCCCCGGGCTTAACCTGGGAATGGCATCTAAGACTGGTCAGCTAGAGTCTTGTAGAGGGGGGTAGAATTCCATGTGTAGCGGTGAAATGCGTAGAGATGTGGAGGAATACCGGTGGCGAAGGCGGCCCCCTGGACAAAGACTGACGCTCAGGTGCGAAAGCGTGGGGAGCAAACAGGATTAGATACCCTGGTAGTCCACGCTGTAAACGATGTCGATTTGAAGGTTGTTCCCTTGAGGAGTGGCTTTCGGAGCTAACGCGTTAAATCGACCGCCTGGGGAGTACGGCCGCAAGGTTAAAACTCAAATGAATTGACGGGGGCCCGCACAAGCGGTGGAGCATGTGGTTTAATTCGATGCAACGCGAAGAACCTTACCTACTCTTGACATCCAGAGAATTTAGCAGAGATGCTTTAGTGCCTTCGGGAACTCTGAGACAGGTGCTGCATGGCTGTCGTCAGCTCGTGTTGTGAAATGTTGGGTTAAGTCCCGCAACGAGCGCAACCCTTATCCTTTGTTGCCAGCGATTCGGTCGGGAACTCAAAGGAGACTGCCGGTGATAAACCGGAGGAAGGTGGGGATGACGTCAAGTCATCATGGCCCTTACGAGTAGGGCTACACACGTGCTACAATGGCGTATACAAAGAGAAGCGACCTCGCGAGAGCAAGCGGAACTCATAAAGTACGTCGTAGTCCGGATTGGAGTCTGCAACTCGACTCCATGAAGTCGGAATCGCTAGTAATCGTAGATCAGAATGCTACGGTGAATACGTTCCCGGGCCTTGTACACACCGCCCGTCACACCATGGGAGTGGGTTGCAAAAGAAGTAGGTAGCTTAACCTTCGGGAGGGCGCTTACCACTTTGTGATTCATGACTGGGGTGAAGTCGTAACAAGGTAACCGTAGGGGAACCTGCGGTTGGATCACCTCCTTACCATTGAAGTGTTTTTGTGAAGTGCTCACACAGATTGTCTGATAGAAAGTAGAGCAATAGGCTATACGTGGGAGACTTACTTGAAAGAGTAGGACTTGCATGAGATACCGCAGCAGTATGTGCAATATCTTGTGTCCCCTTCGTCTAGAGGCCTAGGACACCGCCCTTTCACGGCGGTAACAGGGGTTCGAATCCCCTAGGGGACGCCAATTGCGCCGATATCGAGTGAAAGACGATGTCCCCAATAATGATTAAGCCAATTACCTTGTAGTTGGTTTAACAATTATGCTCTTTAACAATCTGGAACAAGCTGAAAATTGAAAACAACGCACATTGTTTATCGCTTAAACAATGTGAGAGTCTCTCAAAAATCTCAACTTGAAGTGTTTTTCAAACACACAAACGAGTGGCATGAGCGAGCAGTGTGAAATTCAAGGCGGCTAGCGCACAGCAAGCGCAGCGTACAATAGTACGTGAGCATTGCGAGCACTACCCAACGAAGAAGTTCACCACGCACAGCCATGACGTTAAGTGTCGTCTGATAAGAAGACACCTTCGGGTTGTGAGGTTAAGCGACTAAGCGTACACGGTGGATGCCTAGGCAATCAGAGGCGATGAAGGACGTGCTAATCTGCGATAAGCGTCGGTAAGGTGATATGAACCGTTATACCCGACGATTTCCGAATGGGGAAACCCAGTGCAATTCGTTGCACTATCGTTTGATGAATACATAGTCAAACGAAGCGAACCGGGGGAACTGAAACATCTCAGTACCCCGAGGAAAAGAAATCAACCGAGATTCCCCTAGTAGCGGCGAGCGAACGGGGAGCAGCCCAGAGTCTTAATCAGCATTAGTATCAGGAGAACGGTCTGGAAAGTCCGGCAGTAAAGGGTGATAGCCCCGTATCTGAAGATATTAGTGTTGTGAACTCGACGAGTAGGGCGGGACACGTGTTATCCTGTCTGAATATGGGGGGACCATCCTCCAAGGCTAAATACTCCTGATTGACCGATAGTGAACCAGTACCGTGAGGGAAAGGCGAAAAGAACCCCGGCGAGGGGAGTGAAATAGAACCTGAAACCGTGTACGTACAAGCAGTGGGAGCCTTGATTTATCAGGGTGACTGCGTACCTTTTGTATAATGGGTCAGCGACTTATATTCTGTAGCAAGGTTAACCGTATAGGGGAGCCGTAGGGAAACCGAGTCTTAACTGGGCGAATGAGTTGCAGGGTATAGACCCGAAACCCGGTGATCTAGCCATGGGCAGGTTGAAGGTTGGGTAACACTAACTGGAGGACCGAACCGACTAATGTTGAAAAATTAGCGGATGACTTGTGGCTGGGGGTGAAAGGCCAATCAAACCGGGAGATAGCTGGTTCTCCCCGAAAGCTATTTAGGTAGCGCCTCGTGAACTCATCTTCGGGGGTAGAGCACTGTTTCGACTAGGGGGTCATCCCGACTTACCAACTCGATGCAAACTACGAATACCGAAGAATGTTATCACGGGAGACACACGGCGGGTGCTAACGTTCGTCGTGAAGAGGGAAACAACCCAGACCGCCAGCTAAGGTCCCAAAGTCATAGTTAAGTGGGAAACGAAGTGGGAAGGCTCAGACAGCCAGGATGTTGGCTTAGAAGCAGCCATCATTTAAAGAAAGCGTAATAGCTCACTGGTCGAGTCGGCCTGCGCGGAAGATGTAACGGGGCTAAACTATGCACCGAAGCTGCGGCAGCGATATGTAAATATTGTTGGGTAGGGGAGCGTTCTGTAAGCCTGTGAAGGTGTACTGTGAGGTATGCTGGAGGTATCAGAAGTGCGAATGCTGACATAAGTAACGATAATGCGGGTGAAAAACCCGCACGCCGGAAGACCAAGGGTTCCTGTCCAACGTTAATCGGGGCAGGGTGAGTCGACCCCTAAGGCGAGGCAGAAATGCGTAGTCGATGGGAAACGGGTTAATATTCCCGTACTGGTGATAATTGCGATGGGGGGACGGAGAAGGCTAGGCTGGCCGGGCGACGGTTGTCCCGGTTTAAGGATGTAGGCAGGTGAATTAGGCAAATCCGGTTCACTATATGCTGAGGTCTGATGACGAGTCACTACGGTGGCGAAGTAGCTCATGCCCCGCTTCCAGGAAAAGCCTCTAAGCTCTAGATTATCACTAATCGTACCCCAAACCGACACAGGTGGTCAGGTAGAGAATACTCAGGCGCTTGAGAGAACTCGGGTGAAGGAACTAGGCAAAATGGTGCCGTAACTTCGGGAGAAGGCACGCTGGCGCTAGGTGAAGTGGTTTACCCATGGAGCTGAAGCCAGTCGCAGATACCAGCTGGCTGCAACTGTTTATTAAAAACACAGCACTGTGCAAACACGAAAGTGGACGTATACGGTGTGACGCCTGCCCGGTGCTGGAAGGTTAATTGATGGGGTTATCCGTAAGGAGAAGCTCTTGATCGAAGCCCCAGTAAACGGCGGCCGTAACTATAACGGTCCTAAGGTAGCGAAATTCCTTGTCGGGTAAGTTCCGACCTGCACGAATGGCGTAATGATGGCCAGGCTGTCTCCACCCGAGACTCAGTGAAATTGAACTCGCTGTGAAGATGCAGTGTACCCGCGGCAAGACGGAAAGACCCCGTGAACCTTTACTATAGCTTGACACTGAACATTGAGCCTTGATGTGTAGGATAGGTGGGAGGCTTTGAAGTGTGGACGCCAGTCTGCATGGAGCCAACCTTGAAATACCACCCTTTAATGTTTGATGTTCTAACGTTGCCCCGTTATCCGGGGTGCGGACAGTGTCTGGTGGGTAGTTTGACTGGGGCGGTCTCCTCCCAAAGAGTAACGGAGGAGCACGAAGGTTGGCTAAGCATGGTCGGACATCATGCGGTTAGTGCAAAGGCATAAGCCAGCTTGACTGCGAGAGTGACGGCTCGAGCAGGTACGAAAGTAGGTCTTAGTGATCCGGTGGTTCTGAATGGAAGGGCCATCGCTCAACGGATAAAAGGTACTCCGGGGATAACAGGCTGATACCGCCCAAGAGTTCATATCGACGGCGGTGTTTGGCACCTCGATGTCGGCTCATCACATCCTGGGGCTGAAGTAGGTCCCAAGGGTACGGCTGTTCGCCGTTTAAAGTGGTACGCGAGCTGGGTTTAGAACGTCGTGAGACAGTTCGGTCCCTATCTGCCGTGGGCGTTGGAAGATTGAAAGGGGCTGCTCCTAGTACGAGAGGACCGGAGTGGACGCACCACTGGTGTTCGGGTTGTCATGCCAATGGCATTGCCCGGTAGCTAAGTGCGGAAGAGATAACCGCTGAAAGCATCTAAGCGGGAAACTTGCCTTGAGATGAGTCTTCCCTGACCCTTTAAGGGTCCTAAAGGAACGTTTAAGACTAAGACGTTGATAGGTTGGGTGTGTAAGCATAGCGATATGTTGAGCTAACCAATACTAATGAACCGTGAGGCTTAACCTGACAACACCGAAGGTGTTTTAGAGATTGAGAGATGAGATTGATTCAATGAGCGTGAGAAGCCGAGAGGCGAGGGACATGGCAGCTTGTTCAAGATTGCAGTTCTGGTTTAGTGACGAAATGTACTAAACGGGAACAAACCGAATTTGTCTGGCGGCAATAGCGCGGTGGTCCCACCTGACCCCATGCCGAACTCAGCAGTGAAACGCCGTAGCGCCGATGGTAGTGTGGGGTCTCCCCATGTGAGAGTAGGGAACTGCCAGACATTAAATTAGTGAGAAAGCCACCCAATGGGTGGCTTTTTTGCGTTTGGGGGTTAGGTGATGAGGCGTGGCAGTGTGGAGCGAAGAGTGAGGTGTTCAGTCTCAGGGCGACTCTGATTGTGAGGGCTCTGCCTAGGGGAATGAGGCATTGAGACCACTGCATATTTTATTATCCTGTAGGCTAACTTCTAACTTCTAACTTCTAACTTCTAACTTCTAATGTCTAGCTTTTAAATTAACAGTCTGATTAGCAGAGGACTAGGTTAACCCCTCATTAGTACAGAGATATTCTTTTCCTGCCCATCTCGTTTTAACTTGTTTATTCCTTTATTCCTTTATTCCTTTATTCCTTTATTCCTTTATTCCTTTATTCCTTTATTCCTTTATTCCTTTATTCCTTTATTCCTTTATTCCTTATGAACTGAGCGGACTCTGTTTTTGTAACCCATCATCCTGATTTTTTATTCCTCAAGTTTTCGTCTGGCCGTGATTTGAGGCGGTGTTAATCCTCCCTCAACGGTGCAATAACATTGTTATGTTGAATAAGTGTGTGGAATTTAAAGTAGTAAGTAACAGCTCACTTATCGAGGTTGGTTTAACACATTGAGAAATAAAAATAAATCAATCAGCTAGGGGAGAGACTAAAGCTAGGAGTAGAGAGGTTTAGCATCAGCTCATCCGAAAAGTGTAATGATATTGGTATGGTGGATAGGTGTGTCGTATTTGAAGTGGTAAGTAACAACTCACTGAGTTGGGGGGAGCAAATACAGAGTGAAGCTAGCGTGAGCTTGGCTGTAGAGTAAGGACTGAGCATGGCATGAGGAAGTTGGGCATCTGTTCACTCTGAATGCACAGTGATATTGATGTGTTGAATGGGCATGTCGGATTTAAAGTAGTAAGTAACAACTCACTTATTGGGGGGAGTTTAATATGTTAAAAAACAAATTAAATCAATTGCCTAAGGTAGAGGCTAAGCTGGGAGTAGAGATGTTTGGCACTAGTTCATGCGGAAAGTTTAATGATATTGGTATGGTGAATAGGTGTGTCGTATTTGAAGTGGTAAGTAACAACTCACTGAGTTGGGGGGAGCAAATACAGAGTGAAGCTAGCGTGAGCTTGGCTGTAGAGTAAGGACTGAGCATGGCATGAGGAAGTTGGGCATCTGTTCACTCTGAATGCACAGTGATATTGATGTGTTGAATGGGCATGTCGGATTTAAAGTAGTAAGTAACAACTCACTTATTGGGGGGAGTTTAATATGTTAAAAAACAAATTAAATCAATTGCCTAAGGTAGAGGCTAAGCTGGGAGTAGAGATGTTTGGCACTAGTTCATGCGGAAAGTTTAATGATATTGGTGTGGTGAATAGGTGCGTCGTATTTAAAGTAGTAAGTAACAACTCACTTATCGAGGTTGGTTTAATCCACTGAAAAAATAAGAATAAATTAATCAGCTAGGGAAAGGCTAAGCAGGGGGGAGAGATGTTTGGCTCTAGTTCATGCGGAAAGTGTAATGATATTGGTATGGTGAATAGGTGTGTCGGATCTAAAGTAGTGAGTAACAACTCACTGAGTTGGGGGGAGCAAATGCAGAGTAGAAGCTAGCGTGAGTTTGGCTGTAGAGTAAGGACTGAGCAAGGCATGAGGAAGTTGGACATCTGTTCACTCTGAATACACAGTGATATTGGTGTGTTGAATAGGCGTGTCAGATCTAAAGTAGTAAGTAACAACTCACAAGTTTTGGGATATAGGGCATTTTAGAGCTTAAATTAACGACTACATATTATTTTAGTAATAGCTAAAGCTGCCATTTGATAATGACATAAAGACGTTTATTAAATAATTTTTGGTACAGTATTTTGAAATAATTTTGCGATGTATAACTAAATAATACAGTCACTGCTCAGCTGCGATGAATACTGCCCTAGTTTTACCTAATGCTTAAAACGTCTAAGTAGAATATCTATCTATAAAATATCACTATTGATTAAAAAATATATAAAATCAATACATTATAAGATAGGTATACTCAAGTTAATGCCATGACAAATGAATCTACGTGAAATTATTTCAATTAGTCTTGAAAAGCTCGACAAGGTAAGTAACATTGGTTAGATTATTTAGCATTCTAGAAGTCTAAACGTATAAAAGTATATAAAAGGGGATGAATGATGCCAATTCGTTTACCAGACGAGTTACCCGCAGTTAATTTCTTACGTGAAGAAAATGTTTTTGTCATGACAACGACAAGAGCTAGCCTTCAGGAGATCCGTCCCTTGAAAGTGTTAATACTGAATTTAATGCCTAAAAAAATAGAAACGGAAAATCAGTTCTTAAGGCTTTTATCTAATACACCATTACAGGTTGATATCCAGTTATTGCGTATTGACCAAAGGGAATCTAAAAATACTCCTACAGAGCATTTGAATAATTTTTATTGTGATTTTGAAGATATTAAAGATCAAAATTTTGATGGTTTAATCGTAACAGGAGCTCCGTTAGGGCTAGTTGAATTTACCGATGTATGTTATTGGGAACAAATAGAAAAGGTAATTAGATGGGCGAAAAGCCATGTTACTTCAACGCTCTTTGTGTGTTGGGCCGTACAGGCTGCATTGAAAGTTCTTTATGATTTGCCAAAATGGACTAGAGAAGAAAAACTTTCAGGCGTATATCAGCATGATACATTGGAGCCGTATGCATTATTAACGCGAGGGTTTGATGCTTCATTCTATGCTCCACACTCTCGTTATGCGGATTTCCCTGAAGAGCTTATCCGCAAGCATACCGATCTTGAAATTTTAGCCAGTTCAGAAGAAGCTGGTGCTTATTTATTTGCATCAAAAGATAAACGCTTGGCATTTGTTACTGGCCACCCTGAATATGATAGAGATACGCTCGCTCAAGAATACTGGCGAGATGTTGATGCAGGTATTTCACCAGAAATCCCATGTAATTATTTTAAAAATAATGATCCTAATAAAGGCCCAACAATTAGCTGGCGAAGCCATGGGCACTTACTTTTTTCGAATTGGCTTAATTATTATGTGTACCAGATCACACCATTCGATCTTACTCACATGGAGCCTACACTAGATTAAAATAAGGGATGTTGAGCTTAAAATGTTTGTTATGTCACTCTAACTAATTATAGTTAGCATTTTATTTAGATTAATATTCCAGAAAATTTACAATATTTAAAACTAAAGCAGCCATTTATGGCTGCTTTTTTTATTTTTGGGGTAAATTATTTAACAATTTTACTTTTTAGTAATTGTTTTATTTAACAAGTGCTTAACACTATTTATCTTGTTATAAGAATCATTGTTCAAAAATAAATAATTGTAAAATGCCATTAATATCATAAAGATAAGGTGTATTTTATATAAAATGGAAACGGTTTTTGATTTATTTGTTATTTGATCGTAAGCTTAATTCATAGTCAGATGTGAATGAGGAAAGGTCAATGGAAAATCAATTGTTAATATCAAAGTTAGCATTTTCAAAGGAAATATCTCAGCAAGATACTAGGGTCTTACATAATGATTCTATTGAGTTTCTTTCAAATTTGGTTGAGGCGTTTTTACCACGTCGTGAAGAGTTACTAAAACAAAGAACCATAAGGCAACAAAAAATTGATGCGGGCGAATTGCCGGATTTTATTTCGGAATTTGATTCCATTAAAAAATCAGAATGGAAAATACAGAATATACCTGAGGATTTACGTGACCGCCGGGTTGAAATAACAGGTCCTGTCGAACGAAAAATGGTTATTAATGCTTTGAATTCTAACGTTAAAGTATTTATGGCTGACTTTGAAGACTCTCTTTCTCCCTCATGGGAAAAATTGATTGATGGGCAAATCAATTTAAGTGATGCAATTAATGGCGATATTTCTTACACCAATGAAAAAGGTAAGGTTTATCAGCTTAAATCTGACCCTGCTGTTTTAATTGCACGTGTACGAGGGCTACATCTAGACGAAAAGCATGTATCACTTGCGGGAAAAAATATTCCGGGGGGGCTATTTGATTTTGCACTTTACTTTTTTAATAACTATCAAGCGTTGTTGAAGAAAGGAAGTGGGCCTTATTTTTATATCCCTAAATTGGAATCTTGGCAGGAAGCAAAATGGTGGAGTGATGTATTTAGTGCTGCAGAAGATGCTGTCAGTTTGCCTCGTGGAACAATTAAAGCAACAGTTTTAATTGAAACTTTACCTGCGGTATTCCAGATGGATGAAATTTTGTATCACATGCGTCACCACATTGTCGGGTTAAATTGTGGTCGTTGGGATTATATTTTTAGTTATATCAAAACATTAAAAGAGCACCCAGATAGGGTACTACCCGATCGCCAAGTGGTTACGATGACCCAAGATTTTCTAAGTGCTTATTCACGTTTGCTTATTAAAACTTGTCATCGTCGTGGGGCTTTTGCTATGGGGGGAATGTCCGCATTTATCCCAAGTAAAGATGAAACAGAGAACCAAGCTATATTGGCTAAAGTAAGAGCAGATAAAGAGCTTGAAGCAAAAAATGGTCACGATGGTTCGTGGGTTGCTCACCCAGGTCTTGCAGATACAGTGATGGATGTCTTTAACCAAGTTCTAGGAGAGAACACCAATCAACTGCATGTTACTCGTGATTCTGACGAACCAATCACAGCGGAGCAACTATTAAAACCTTGCGCAGGCGAACGAACCGATGCAGGTATGAGGGCAAATATTCGGGTCGCTGTGCAATATATTGAAGCATGGATTTCAGGTAATGGGTGCGTTCCTATCTATGGCTTAATGGAAGATGCTGCTACCGCTGAAATTTCTCGAACTTCGATTTGGCAATGGATCAGGCATGAAAAGTCACTAACCAACGGCGAAAAAGTGACAAAAGCGTTGTTCGAAGAAATGCTAGATGAAGAGCTTCAAGTTATTCAAAAAGAACTTGGTGATAAGCGTTTTCAGCATGGTCGTTTCCGTGAAGCAGCGGAGCTAATGCGCCAAATTACGACACAAGATGAACTTATTGAGTTCTTAACTATTCCTGGTTACCAATTATTAGATTAGTAACAACAAATATAAATTCGATAAACCCTACATATTCTTATAAAGGAAGTTAATCATGACGACATCGCGCTTAGACCAAATTGCCCAATTAGAAAATGAATGGAAGAAACCACGTTGGAAAGGCATTAATCGCCCGTATTCTGCTGAGGAAGTTATCAAACTTCGCGGTTCTGTTAATCCGGAGCATACCCTTGCTCGTAGGGGGGCAGAGCGCTTTTGGGAACAACTGAATGGCAAATCTAAGAAAGGCTACGTCAATGCACTAGGTGCATTGACGGGTGGGCAGGCATTACAACAAGCGAAAGCTGGTGTTGAGGCCATTTATCTTTCTGGTTGGCAGGTTGCTGCTGATGCAAATACAGCCTCAAGTATGTACCCTGATCAGTCACTTTACCCAGTTGATTCGGTTCCTTCTGTCGTTCAGAAAATTAACAATACTTTTCGCCGGGCAGATCAAATTCAATGGGCGAATGGCATTGGGCCAGATAATAAAGAATATATTGATTTCTTTTTACCGATTATTGCAGATGCAGAAGCCGGTTTTGGTGGGGTATTGAATGCCTTTGAGTTAATGAAAAATATGATAGAAGCAGGGGCAGCGGCTGTGCACTTTGAAGACCAATTGGCTGCGGTGAAAAAATGCGGTCATATGGGCGGTAAAGTATTGGTTCCGACTCAAGAAGCTGTTCAAAAATTAGTTGCCGCACGTTTAGCCGCTGATGTCTCTGGTGTACCAACGATCCTGATCGCAAGAACTGATGCCGATGCAGCTGATCTTCTGACATCTGATTGTGACCCATATGATTCGGCATTTGTCACTGGTGAGCGTACTTCTGAAGGGTTCTTCCGGACTAACGCAGGTATCGAGCAAGCGATTAGTCGTGGTTTGGCATACGCGCCTTATGCAGACCTCGTGTGGTGTGAAACATCAAAACCAGACTTAGATGCTGCGCGCCAGTTTGCTGAAGCAATTCATGCTAAATACCCAGGTAAATTATTGGCTTACAACTGCTCACCTTCATTTAATTGGAAGAAAAATTTAGATGATTCCACAATCGCACGTTTCCAATATGAGTTGTCAGCCATGGGTTATCGCTTCCAATTTATTACTTTAGCGGGCATTCATAGTATGTGGTTCAACATGTTTGACCTTGCACATGCTTATGCACAAGGTGAAGGTATGAAACATTACGTGGAAAAAGTGCAAGAGCCTGAATTTGCGGCGATAAATAAAGGCTATACCTTCTCTTCTCACCAACAAGAAGTAGGTACTGGTTATTTTGATAAAGTTACAACGGTTATTCAAGGGGGGACTTCTTCAGTCACTGCTTTAACAGGGTCGACAGAAGAAGAACAATTCTAGTTAATTGGCTTCATTTCATTCGGTGTCCTTATTGGTTAGGTGTATCTATTAATTTGCAGGCACGTTGAGTGCCTGTTTTTTTTAAATTAGTTCAAATAGGAGCGAGTATGATACTCACGACTGAACAGATAATAGCCCAAACCATTCTACAAGGATTTGATGCGCAATATGGGCGTTTTCTAGAGATAACCTCAGGAGCTCAGGAAAGGTTTGAGCAAGGGGATTGGCATGCTATCCAACATGCAATGAAAAGAAGGATCCAACTTTATGATCACCATGTTGGTTTGGTTGTTGCCCAGCTACAATTCATGGGGTTAGTTCAATCTTTAACACCAAACAAACTATCAGAAATAAAAAATGTGTATAAAACGTTGTTGCCAGATTACCCACGCTTCGAGATAGCAGAAAGTTTTTTTAATTCAGTTTATTGCCGTTTATTTCAACACCGAGACCTTACACAAGATAACTTATTCATTTTTACTTCTCAGCCTGTAAGGCGGTTTTCTATTTCCCCTCGGCCATTGGCTTGGGAGTATCAGGTTGATGATAATCTGTATGGGTTACTATTTTCGATTCTAAGTGGGTTACCATTAAGAATAAAATGGCGAAATTTAGAGTTTGATATTCATTGTATTATCAATATATTGCACTCACGGTTTTCAGGATTTGAAAAGCGAAAAGTCTGTTTTCATATTGCCAATGAACTGTTTTATCGTAACAAAGCTGCTTGGTTAGTTGGTAAAATTTATATTGATGATGAAGTCTATCCATTTTTACTTCCCATTCATCATGATGATGATAAGCAAATTTACATCGATACCTGCCTCACCGAATTTGATGAAGCGAGTATTGTGTTTGGCTTTGCTCGCTCTTATTTTATGGTGTATGCACCTTTCCCTGCGGCATTAGTATTTTGGCTGCGGGAAATTTTGCCCAGTAAATCCATTGCTGAATTATATATGGCGATTGGTTGTCAAAAACATGGAAAAACAGAGTATTACCGTGAGTATCTTGCTTATATTAATTTTGCCCGTGAGCAATTTACGCTTGCACCAGGTGTTAAAGGAATGGTGATGCTTGTATTTACAGCGCCTTCTTTTGACCGTGTTTTCAAAATTATCAAAGATAAGTTTGCCCCACAAAAGGATGTCACGAAAGAAAGGGTGCAGGAATGTTATCGGCTTGTCAAAGAACACGATAGAGTTGGGCGTATGGCAGATACACAAGAATTTGAAAATTTTGTGATTGATAAAAGCGCTATTAGTGAAGAATTGATGACAGAGCTATTAAACGAGGCTCCTTCACAAATTGAAGATTTAGGAGACCAAGTGTTGATCCGCCATTTGTACATGGAAAGAAAGATGGTGCCTTTAAATATCTATATGGATAACGCAAATGAGGAACAGCTAAAAAGTGTTTTGAATGAGTATGGCTTGGCAATTAAACAGTTGGCGGCGGCGAATATTTTCCCTGGTGATATGTTATTTAAAAACTTTGGTGTTACGCGTCATGGTCGGGTTGTTTTTTATGACTACGATGAAATTTGTTATATGACAGAAGTTAATTTCCGTAAAATTCCTGTGGCATTATATCCTGAGCAAGAGCTCGCTAATGAGCCATGGTATAGCATTGGTGAACAGGATGTTTTTCCTGAAGAATTTGTTTCTTTTATTTGTCAAACGGCAGAAATTGGTGATTATCTGCGACGTTATCATGCCGATTTATTTTCGGCAGATTACTGGCAAAAGTTGCAAAAGCGAATTTTGGCAGGTCATGTCGAGGATGTTTATGCATATCGAGAAGAGCTACGTTTTTGCCATAGGTTTAATGAAATAGCTTATGATTCATGAGATAGAAAATTGATAGGGTTAAAGAAAGCTACATTGAGAACGACTCAGTCAGTAGTATCGAATCGTTCTCAACGGTAAATAGAATTTCGCTGTTTTAACGCTTTGCACCCAATACTGCTTCTTGGGCAAGTTGGGTTATTTTTTCGTAGTTGCCAGTAGTTAAAGCCTCTTCGGGCACTAACCAAGAGCCACCAATACACAGAACGCTCTCTAGTTCTAAATAACTACGATAGTTTTCTGGTGAAATTCCCCCTGTTGGGCAGAACTTTACGTGTGAGAAAGGGCCGACAATGGCTTTTAAGGCTTTAACGCCACCATTCGCTTCTGCTGGGAAAAACTTGAATGCTTTCAAACCATAATTCATACCCAGCATTAGTTCTGAAACCGTTGAAATGCCGGGGATCAGTGGGATATTTCCTTGGGTTGCAGCACTCAATAATTCTTCGGTTAAACCGGGGCTAATAGCAAATTTAGCGCCAGCTTTTGTCACATCAGCAAGTTGTTTCGCATTGAGTACAGTCCCTGCCCCAACAATGGTGTCAGGGACTTCTTGAGCAATCAGGCGAATTGCTTCAATTGCACATTCGGTACGTAATGTGACCTCAAGTACATTAACGCCGCCTTTCACCAAGGCTTTAGCGAGAGGGACGGCTTGTTCTAGTTTTTTAATGACAATGACTGGGACCACAGGGCCTTGTTTGAGCACGCTTTCAGCGGTTATGTTCCAATTATTCATTTTTTATTCCTATTTAATACCAATAGATTAAAAATCAATGCTACAAGCACCTTCTTCTGCGCCAGACAAGTTTCTTCTTAATGCGCCAAAAAGTTCTCTGCCACAACCGCTACGTTCTGCGATTAAGTCCGGTTTGAAAGATTGTCGTTTGTTTAATACAGTGTCATCGACAAGTAATTGTAATTCACCAGTTAACGCATTTACTCTAATGATATCGCCATCTTTTACTTTTGCGAGTAATCCACCGTTATAGGCTTCGGGAGTGACATGGATTGCGGATGGAACTTTACCTGATGCTCCTGATAGCCGGCCATCAGTCACTAAGGCAACTTTATAACCTTTATCGATAAGCACTCCCAGTGGTGGCATTAATTTATGAAGTTCAGGCATCCCGTTAGCGGATGGGCCTTGGAAGCGAACTACGATGATACAATCTCGATTAAGGTTGCCTGACTCAAAGTGTTTTGCGATATCATTTTGGTTATTAAATACTACCGCAGGCGCTTCAATAATTTGATTTTCTTCGGGGACCGCGGACGTTTTCATCACAGCACGGCCTAAATTACCTGAGAGTAATTTAGTACCTCCATGGGGTGAAAAAGGCGTGTCAATTTCAGCAATAACATCTGTATTGAATGAATGTTTGGGGCCTTCTCGCCATTCAAGTTGCCCGTTATTTAACCAAGGCTCTAATGTGTAACGCGTTAAACCAAAGCCTGCTACAGTATGAACATCTTGGTGTAACAAGCCTTTTTGCAGCAGTTGGTGGACTAGTAATGCGACGCCACCTGCGGCTTGAAATTGGTTGATGTCAGCTTGGCCATTAGGGTAAATTCGGCAAATGAGCGGTACAATTGCAGAAATATCAGAAAAATCATCCCAGTTGATAATGACCCCGGCAGCTCTAGCGATGGCAACAAGGTGCATCGTTAAATTGGTAGAGCCGCCAGTTGCTAGTAAGGCAACAATACCATTGACGATAACTTTTTCATCAATGAGGCGACCAATTGGTAAATAATGGCCAGATTGCTCGGTTAACCGGGTAATTTGCTGTGCTGTTGCATCTGTTAGCGCATAGCGTAATGGGGAATCAGGGGGGACAAACGATGCACCTGGTAAGTGTAACCCCATGACTTCCATCATCATTTGGTTTGAATTAGCGGTACCATAGAATGTGCAGGTACCAATACCATGGTATGATGCTGCTTCAGCTTCTAATAACGCGAGTCTATCGACTTTTCCTTCCACATACAGTTGGCGAATACGTACTTTTTCTTTATTAGGTAGGCCCGTGGCCATCGGCCCAGCAGGGACAAATATAGCAGGTAAATGCCCAAAAGAGAGGGCTCCAAGTAATAAGCCTGGAACAATTTTATCGCAAATACCCAAATAAAGAGCGCCATCAAACATATTATGGGATAAACCAATTGCTGTAGACATCGCGATGACATCTCTACTTAGCATAGAGAGTTCCATCCCATCTTGCCCCTGAGTTACACCATCACACATGGCAGGGACACCAGCTGCAACTTGCCCAATAGAACCCGATTCAAGTAACGCTTTTTTTAGTTGTTCAGGGTATTTATCATAAGGTCGATGAGCAGAAAGCATGTCATTGTAAGAGCTGATGATAGCAATATCAGAACGCGTCATACTTTTAAGGATCTGCTTTTCATCATTTTGGCAGGCAGCAAAACCATGAGCAAGGTTACCACAAGCCAGCGAGGCTCGATGGACAGTTGTACTACGAGCACGTTCAATTTTATTGAGGAAAGCTGCTCGAGCTTGTGCAGAACGAGAGATAATGCGCTGTGTAATGCGCTCAAGTTCCTCATTGAGTGCTGGAGATTTTGTCACTTCAGAGATATTAGAACTCATGGTAATTGCTCCATCATGCAGACCTATAGTCAATTAATCTGCAAGTCATGTAAGTTGTGCTTATCGTTATACCTATTCCAGATAACGTTACAAAATAAATGTTACCGGTAACATTGTTAAATGAAAATAGAACAGTTGCAATATTCAAAATGAATATTTGAAGTTATATGTGATCTTAATCAAGGTTGACTATGGAATAAATCGAACAAGAAATGGACTAAAACTCATGCTATAGTCATTAAATAGAAGCAGTTGCCTGCAAAATTAAGGTAAATTGGGAATATTGTTAATGTGTATACTAAAAATTCAAATAGTGGGCGAATGCGTCGCTTAGTTACTGCAACCTTGATGTTGCTAATGGTTAATTATGTCCAAGCTCAGGTAGTGTTGACATCGGGGTCGCATAAAATTTTAACCAGTATATTCAACCAACAAAATGAAATGCAGCGATATCATTCAACATCGGCAGAAAAAATTGATGTGCTCACTCAGTATTTTTTAAATACCCCCTACGATAAACAAACGTTAAATATGAGCCCACTCTTTGCTGAAAACTTAGTCGTTAATTTAGAAGCGATGGATTGTATGACCTTTATTGAGTACGTTGAGGCATTTAAAGGGGCTGAAAATAGTGCACAATTTTTTAGGAACCTGACTAGTATTCGTTATTTTAATCAAGATGTTACATACAAAAACCGCCGCCACTTTTTTTCGGATTGGGCACAAGGTGATAGCGCGGTTGCAGAGGACATTACGGCTAAAATTAGCCCATATGCCGTTAACGTTTCTAAGCAGCTTAATTTAAAAGGTAATCGAAAGACGTATATTTTAGGGTTGCCCATTACCTATAGAGATATAAACTATATTCCATCTAAATATATAGATAATGATTTGATTACAAGGCTTAAGACCGGTGATTATATTGGTATTTACTCAACGAATAGAGGCTTGGATGTTAGTCACGTTGGTATTGTAATACAAAAAGGAAACAAAACAATTTTTAGGAATGCTTCTTCATTACGTGAAAATTTCAAAGTTAGTGATGTTGAATTACAGCACTACATACAAGGAAAAGAAGGCATTATTGTATTTAGGTCAAAAATAGATTATTAATCTGTTAATTGGTGGTTATTGAATTGAAAAATGAACTTTTGACCTAATTATATTGTATAAATATGAGTTAATCTTTGTTTTTATATGGTATAGCTGCGAATATAAAATATATTTTAAATTAAAATATTCTAAGAATTGAAAAACATAATCATTTTTATTGGTTGCTAATTATTTCTAGTGACATTTAAAGTGTAAAATTATATTAAATTATCGATTTGATCAAGAAAAACCAACAAAAGACATTATGTAATTAAGAAGTGAAAAACTTTTTATAAAGCAATGCATTGCTACATAAATAATACAAAGGTCTCATTTTTTTGTATATAAAAAACATGTTTACCTATCAATTAATATGTATTTGATTGTTCATAACTATTTTAAATGATGAAGATTAATTTTATAATGAATATTACTAGCTAAAAATTTTTTTTCTTATTTAGGAGATGGTATGCATATGCATATAGTTAAAAAGGAAAATATTTATGCTTTATTAGGAAATTATTTACGAAAAGCTAGGGTGAGCAAGGGGTTATCAGGCAATGAATTAGGTTCGGTCATTCATTTGAGCCAGCAGCAAGTATCACGCTATGAACTAGGAATTAATAAATTAAGTTTAGATAAATTAATTGAAATTGTCATTTTTCTCGATATTGATATTAACGAAATAACTAAAATTATTTCTAAACAGGTAGAGAATGAAAAAAAGAGTTAGATGGGGTTAGTATCTTTATTTGGGTAAGTTTTTATAACTATTTTATATTATTAGAAAAGTATTAAACTTAAAAAACATGCTTTGAATCATAATTTTAATTTATAGGAAATAACCAATTAATTTGACTAATCTCCTTTGGCACTATTTATTGTGGTAATTACTTAAAGGAAAAAACTGATTTTAAAATAAATTCTATAAATATAAATAATCAATTGTATTTTTAAATTGAATTTTTATGATTTTATATATGGTTAGGGACGGGGTTGTAGCTAACTGATTATTATAGATAAAAATATAGTGCTATTGATCAATAAACCTTTTCAGTTTCAGTAAAGGGCTTAAAAGGTTTAACGTGAATATTCATGTGCATTTTATCAAATTTCTTATTTATAAGTAACCTTTATTATTATACATAACTAGTTGTTATTTATTTTATATTATTACTTTTTATCTTGAACCCTGCGTTTTTTCCTACTTTTTTTCTTTAAGATGTCATTATTTAATAGTGTTCCCTATAACATTATGCTTAAATAAAACTTAACTAATTATGAGTTAAGGTTATGGTTTTATGTTCAAATATATAGGGATATTATTTGTGTTTTTGCTTGTTGGTTGCTCGATTTCAGCATCTAATAAAGGCTACTACCTTGATAATCGTTACCCATCAAGAAATACGAGTGAACGGATTCAATATATTATTTTACACTACACTGTTTCTAATGATGCACGTTCGATAGAGCTTTTAACAAAAGGGAATGTGAGTTCACACTATCTTATTCCCAGTAAACCTGAATTTAAATACGGTAAACCAGTTGTATTACAATTGGTACCCGAACAGCTAAAAGCTTGGCATGCTGGTTATAGTCGTTGGCAACATCAAAAAGGTTTGAATGACACTTCCATCGGTATTGAGATAGTAAATCCCGGTCTTCAAGAAAATAGCCTTGGGAACCAAACTTGGGTACCTTTTAATGAATCGCAGATTGTTGCATTGATTCCATTAGTTCAAGATATTATGCAACGGTATAATATACCGCCTGAAAATATTATCGGTCATAGCGATATCGCACCATTACGTAAACAAGATCCAGGTAGGGCATTTCCATGGCAGCGTCTTGCTCAGCAAGGAATTGGTGCATGGCCTGATGCTAAAACAGTTAGTAAATACTTAGCGGGGCGAAATGCTAACGAACCCGCTAATGTGTTACGTGTTCAAAAGGCTCTAAAATTTTATGGTTATTCGGCGATCCCTCTATCTGGCGAGTTGGATGACCAAACCAAAAAGACATTGCGTGCCTTTCAGCTGCACTTTCGTCAGCGGGATATTGAAGGGTTAGCCGATGCAGAAACAGAGGCAATTGCGTTAGCCTTAATTGAAAAATATCGAGATATGGAAAATTTCAAATTATTTGAGCAAACGGAGTAGTTATAAATATAAGCTACATAATGGTTAACATTGCTGATGAGTATAATAAAAGTGAAATGAGGTTTGGGCCTCATTTCACTTTTTGTCATTTAACGGTTTGCGCCGTACTCACGGCTAATTTCTTTTGCAGCCTTGATAACCATCGCACCTAATTCAGTAATGCGGTCATCTGTAATACGTGATAACGGCCCTGAAATAGAAATAGCAGCAAAGGCTTCTTTATGTTCATCATAAATACAGGCACCAATGCACCTTAAGCCTAAAGCATGCTCTTCATCATCATAGGAAAACCCTTGTTTTTTAGCTTGTTGCAAGTTTTCTTTTAAGGCTGATGGGTTAGTTAACGTGTATGGAGTATAGGCATGTAACCCTTTGCGGCTTAAAAGAGGGATTAGCTTTTCTTCGGGTAAGTTTGCAATAAACGCCTTACCGGCTCCAGAGGCGTGTAAAGGCAGTTTCCCGCCAATAGGTGCTGACATCCTCATTAATGCGTTGCATTGCACTTGATCGACAATAACAGCATCATATTCCGAGTGGTCGAGGATAGCTAAATTGACGGTTTCCCCTGACCCATCCATTAAACGGCGTAATATAGGGTGAACCAACGCTAATAAATTACGACTTTCTAAAAAGCTACTTCCAATAATAAAGGCATGAGATGCAATAACCCATAAGCCAAGATCGCCCGTTTGGCGCACAAAACCATGCTGTTCTAATGTCATCAACAGTCGATGTGTCGTTGAATTTGGTAAGCCAGCTTGTAATGCAAGGTCAGTGAGTGCAATGCCACCGGTGGATTCAGAAATGTATTCCAACAGTGTCAGCCCACGACTTAATGATTGAACTTGCCCCGCAGCGGTAGCTCCACTTGCTGGCCCTTTTGCTTTTTTTATCTTTTTAGTAATTGGTGCCGTTGCCATTAAGTCTCTCCTGACGGTAATTTTGTTTCTATTATGTACTATCTCACCTAAAAATACTCATCGGATCAGTTGAAAGACCGATTTTATGCAACCTGAAAAACTCTCATCATAACAGCGAATTTTCGAGTTAAAAGTTGTGATAGGATGTTATAAGTAAAAATTTGACTTATTTCTCAGTGTTCCATTTTAGGAGGGCAGTGCAGTGTCCGAAAAAATTAATCAATTAGAACAAGAATTAAAAAAACGTATATTGGTATTAGATGGTGCAATGGGAACAATGATCCAACAACATAAGTTGTCGGAAGAACAATTTCGTGGGGATAGGTTTGCTGACTGGCCCTGTGATGTGAAAGGTAATAATGACTTATTAGTACTAACCCAGCCTGAGATTATTAGAGATATACATCATCAATATTTTGCAGCAGGTGCAGATATCGTTGAGACAAACACCTTTAACTCCACGCCTATTGCGATGGCTGACTATAAAATGGAAGCTATTTCCGATGAAATTAATGAAGCTGCTGCACGTATTGCGCGCGAATGTGCCGATGAATGGACACGGAAAACGCCAGAGCAGCCTCGCTATGTGGCGGGTGTTTTAGGCCCAACCAATCGTACGGCTTCTATTTCTCCGGATGTAAATGACCCTGCTTATAGAAATGTTACTTTTGATCAACTTGTTGAAGCTTACAGGGGATCTACACGATCTTTAGTTAAAGGTGGGGTCGATCTAATTATGATCGAAACTATTTTTGATACCTTAAATGCTAAAGCGGCGATTTTTGCAGTTGAAACAGAATTAGACGCGCTAGGTGTTTCGCTGCCTATTATGATTTCAGGAACTATTACTGATGCATCTGGGCGTACTTTATCGGGGCAAACGACAGAAGCATTTTATAACTCATTGCGTCACGCGGCCCCACTTTCATTTGGTTTGAATTGTGCACTGGGTCCTGATGAACTTCGTCAGTATGTTTCAGAGCTATCAAGAATTGCTGAGTGTTATGTCAGTGCTCACCCAAATGCCGGCCTGCCAAATGCATTTGGTGAGTATGACCTTGATGCACAAAATATGGCTGAACAAATTCATGAATGGGCAACAGCAGGTTTTTTAAATATCGTCGGTGGGTGTTGTGGCACAACACCATTACATATTAAAAAAATGGCGGAAGCGGTGAAAGGGGTGATGCCGCGTCAGTTACCTGAATTGCCTGTTGAATGTCGTTTATCAGGTTTAGAACCATTGAATATCAGCAAACAGTCACTGTTTGTAAATGTTGGGGAAAGAACGAACGTAACGGGTTCAGCAAAATTCAAAAGGCTGATTAAAGAGGAAAACTATTTAGAAGCGTTAGATGTGGCGCGCCAACAAGTGGAAAGCGGTGCTCAAATCATCGATATCAATATGGATGAGGGGATGCTGGACTCCCAAGCTGCTATGGTACGTTTTCTGAATTTAATCGCGGGTGAACCTGATATTGCTCGTGTTCCTATTATGATTGATTCTTCAAAATGGGAAGTCATCGAAGCTGGGCTTAAATGTATACAAGGTAAGGGAATTGTTAACTCTATCTCCATGAAAGAGGGGGTTGAAACCTTTGTCGAACACGCCAAACTGCTGCGTAAATACGGGGCTGCGGTGGTTGTTATGGCCTTCGATGAGGTAGGGCAAGCCGATACACGTGAGCGTAAAATTGAGATTTGCCGACGCGCCTATCAGGTGTTGACCGAAGAGGTTGGCTTTCCCCCTGAAGATATCATTTTCGACCCAAATATTTTTGCTGTCGCGACAGGGATTGAAGAGCATAATAATTATGCTGTTGATTTTATTGATGTTTGTAAGGATATTAAACAACAACTACCACATGCCATGATATCCGGTGGGGTATCGAATGTTTCCTTCTCTTTCAGGGGGAACGACCCAGTCCGTGAAGCTATCCACGCCGTTTTCTTGTACTACGCCATTCGTAATGGAATGGATATGGGGATCGTGAATGCAGGGCAATTAGCCATTTATGACGACCTACCCGCTGAGTTGAAAGATGCAGTTGAAGATGTGGTATTAAATCGCCGTAATGATAGTACTGAGCGGTTACTGGAATTAGCGGAAAAATACCGCGGGGCTGGTGCTCAAGAACAGCAAATCCAACAGGCGGAATGGCGAGGTTGGGACGTAGAAAAACGTCTTGAATATTCGCTTGTTAAGGGGATCACTGAATTTATCATTCAAGATACAGAAGAAACTCGCCAACGTGCATCAAGCCCCATCGAGGTTATTGAAGGCCCGCTGATGAACGGGATGAATGTTGTGGGGGATCTGTTTGGTGAAGGAAAAATGTTTTTACCACAAGTGGTGAAATCTGCCCGGGTGATGAAACAAGCAGTTGCGTATTTAGAACCGTATATTCAAGAACTTAAACAATCGGGAAGTAGTGCTGGTAAAGTGTTGTTAGCAACAGTTAAAGGGGATGTTCACGACATTGGTAAAAATATTGTTGGCGTAGTGCTTCAGTGTAATAACTATGAAATCATCGACTTAGGCGTGATGGTGCCATGCGAAACAATTTTAAAAACGGCACGTGAGCAAAATGTCGACATTATCGGCCTGTCAGGCTTGATAACGCCATCCCTTGATGAAATGGTTCATGTGGCAAAAGAGATGGAAAGACAAGGCTTTACGTTGCCGTTATTGATTGGGGGGGCAACAACGTCGAAAGCACATACCGCAGTGAAAATTGAACCTAACTACAGTGGACCAACCACGTACGTCCAAAATGCATCACGTACTGTTGGTGTGGTTTCAGCGTTATTGTCTGATACTCAAAAAGCAGATTTTGTTGAGCGTACTCGCCGTGAATATGACACGGTACGTTTACAACATGGGCGTAGACGACCAAAAACACCACCAGTCACTCTTGATATTGCCCGAGCCAATAAGGTGAAAATTGATTGGTCTAATTATCAGCCGCCGGTGCCGAAATTTTTGGGTATTCAAGAGGTCAATGCATCAATAACAACCTTACGTGAATATATTGACTGGACGCCATTTTTTATGACGTGGTCGCTCGCTGGGAAGTACCCACGTATCTTAGACGACGAAGTCGTGGGGTCAGAAGCACGTAAATTATTGAATGATGCTAACGCGATGTTAGATAAGCTCGAAAAAGAACGTTTACTGACACCAAAAGGTATTTTTGGCTTATTCCCCGCGAACTGTGTTGGTGATGATGTTGAAATCTATACAGACGAAACACGCCATCATGTGCAATCAGTGAGTTTGAACCTACGTCAGCAAACCTTAAAGACGGATTTCCCGAATTATTGTTTATCTGATTTTGTGGCACCTAAAGACAGTGGTAAAGCCGATTATATCGGTGCATTTGCTGTTACTGGTGGTTTAGAAGAGGATGTGCTGGCGGATGAATACGAAAAACAGCATGATGATTATAATAAAATTATGGTTAAAGCGCTGGCGGATAGGCTTGCAGAGGCATTTGCTGAATTTTTACATCAACAGGTTCGTATGCAGTATTGGGGTTATGCGAAAGATGAAAATTTAAGTAATGACGAGTTGATCCGTGAAAATTACCAAGGTATTCGGCCTGCACCGGGCTATCCAGCTTGCCCTGAGCACACAGAAAAAGAGAAGATTTGGCAGCTATTAGATGTTGAAAACCAAGTGGGAATGAAACTCACTAGTTCATATGCGATGTGGCCTGGGGCATCTGTATCAGGTTGGTATTTTAGTCATCCAGATAGCAAATATTTTGCAGTGGCTCAATTACAGAAAGACCAAATTGAAGATTATTCAAAACGTAAGGGGCTGTCGGTGACGGAACTTGAGCGTTGGTTAGCACCTAATTTAGGCTATGACCCAGAAGATTAATAAAACAGTGTATTGATTTTTCAGGTGTTCGGCACCATCTTATGGGTAAAGACATTAAAGGGGTCTAATGATGAGCTATGAATTTATTATTGAAAATGAACTGCCGCATTCAGTGGCATTTCCTTATCAGATCCAAAACAGTGCGGCGCCTGAAACATTTCTCATGAGCGAAGATGCGGTCAGTGCGATGATGAGTATCTTACAAATTATGGACAAACTCGATACGGATGAGTCCCTTGATGAGCACTGTTTTAACCAAATTTGGCTAAAAAGCGAGTTAACACCGGCGCGTGCAGAAGAAATTTATTTATTTCTGGAAGAGCGTTTAGCCGTAGAACCAGTGCCTTCACAAGACGAAATAGCTGCATTTCATCAAGCACAACTAGATGAAAACAAACTGTTATCGCAAGAAAGTAGTAAAGAAGGCATGATCCCAGTCCATAAATTTTCTACCAATGATGGTTGGTTGGTCACGACTAAAGAATGTGAATGGATAGCTGAAGTTTTCGCCCCAGAATTAGTGAGTGAAAACCACTTTGTTGTGTCGCAAATTTCTGAGTTATGCAAAATTAGTCACCAAAAACTGGAACATTTACTGATTGAGTGGGGTAAATTCAATTTATTTGCCAGTAAACATGGTGGTTACCGCGTTAATTAAGCCTTTGATAGGCTAATCTTTGGTTTAGGTAGTGGCCGTTTTAGCGATGAATGAACACTACCTAAATTTTTCGACGAAATTTCTTCCTAATAGCGTTTTTTCAGCTTGAATCCCTTATGAATTTTTTATTGGAATGTTATGTTAATAACATAACGCCAATGAATGGGTAATGGTGATGAAATTACGGTATTTATTTCTAGCAGTGTGTTTGAGCACTGCGTCTTTGGCTCAAGCGACTTCGGAAGCTCCTTCTACAAAAAATAAGCCGCTAGAAACCGCAAGTCAGGCCAACGATGTCGTATTTCCTGATGATTTTAAAGCTAAATTAAAATCTGCTAAGGAAGGGGATGTCGATGCGATGGTGGATGTCGGGCTAGCCTATATGGATGGAACCGATTTTTTGCAGAGCAATGATCAGGAAGCTTATCGCTGGTTTAAAAAAGTTTCTGATTTAGATAATACAGATGGCGATTATTATTTAGGTATGCTGCTGCAAAATCAAAAAAAATTTAAACAAGCGGAGTACTGGTATCGCCGAGGCGCTGAAAAAGGGGATGCTTATTGCCAATATGCCATGGGGTATTTATATGAACATGGTGTAGGAGTTGAGCAAAACTATCAGCAGGCTAAAGCATGGTATTCAGAGGCTGCGGAGCAAGAGCATGCAAATGCACAGTTTGCTATGGGATTATTTTATCATGATGGGCTTGGTGGCGAAGTTGATTATTCAAAGGCTCGTGAATGGTATGAAAGAAGTGCGGTAAATAATGTTGCAGCGGCGGTTAATAACCTTGCTGTTATGTATGAAAACGGTGACGGGGTAGAGCAGGATGATGATACGGCCGTTTACTTGTATCGCCAAGCCGCAAATATGGGTTCAGCAATTGCGCAAGTCAATATGGGCGATTTTTATCAGGAAGGCCATAACTCGATTGAGAAAAATAGTTATCAAGCCATGTATTGGTATAAAAGGGCTGCGCAGCAAAACAATGCTTCGGCGCAACTGGCTATTGCAAAAGTTTATGAGCTTGGCAATGGGGTAACTAAAGACTTAGCTGAAGCATTCACATGGTATGAACGAGCTGCACAAAACAAATCATTTGAAGCAGGAATGAAGGTCGCTGAGTTTTATGAGAAAGGGTTAGGTGGCATTCAAAAGAACCCTGTAAAGGCAGTAGAATGGTATCAAAATTTAGCCAATCAGGATTATAACGCAGCACAAATTAAGCTCGCCAAATTATATTTGGCTGGTGAATGGAAAGAAGCCGATGTTACGCAAATTGCAAATTGGTTAATACTGGCACAAGGGGATAGCATTGAGGCGAAAAATCAATTAGCAATTTTCTATTTAACGGGGACTGGCGTTGCGCAAAACTCGTTAAAGGCCCGAGAGCTTTTGGAAAATGCCGCATTTAAGAAAAACAGCGATGCACAGAATAACCTTGCTGTAATGTATGCTCGTGGCGAAGGGGGAGAAAAAAATATCTTCCGTGCAGTCATGTGGTTTGAGCGCGCAGTCGAACTCGGTAATGCCACTGCCAAACATAATTTAGTACTATTACAGCAGAACAAAGGTGTGAAAGCCGCAATGTTAAAGTACACTGACAGCGTTAAAACGAAAAATAAGTCAACTGATTGAATAAGAAGGCGATTATGAATATCGCCTTCTTTGTTTTAGAGCGGTAGTTTGGTTACTCGAATAAATTACTATGTAATGTACGAACGATATTTTCAGCATCGTCACCGGGAACCAGTAAACAAATATTGTGGCTACTGGCCCCGTAGCTGATCATGCGAATATTGAAAGATTCTAAAGCACCAAAGATTTGTTTCCCTAACCCATTTACTTGCGATAATTCATTACCGATGATGGCCACTAAGGCTAAGTTTTCTTCAACTTCAACACGGCATAGAGCCGAAAGCTCAGTCATCAGTGCATTAGTTAGCAAACTGCCATTTGTCCCTGTTGAACCGGTTGTATCTAAGGTTAGAGCGACACTCACTTCGGAAGTTGTGATTAAATCTACCGAGATATTATGACGTAGTAAAATCGTAAATATTTCAGCTAAAAAACCACGTGCATGTAGCATTTTTAGGCTATGCAGAGTTAATAATGTTTGTTTACGGCGTAGCGCTAATGCCCTGAATTGTGGTGGATTACTGGTTTTATCAGAAACAATGGTGCCACCTGCTTCTGGGGCTTTACTTGAACCAACGAAAACCGGGATACCAGCACGTACAGCGGGGAGTAGTGTTGCCGGATGCAAAATTTTTGCCCCAAAGGTTGCCATTTCAGCAGCTTCATCGAATGCTATTTCATCAATACGCTGTGCATTTGGCACGACCCGTGGGTCAGTAGAGTAAATACCTGGAACGTCAGTCCAAATATCAACGCGAGATAAGCTTAGGACTTCAGCTAGCAGTGCAGCGGTATAATCACTCCCACCACGCCCAAGTGTTGTTGTACGGCCTTTTGGATCACGGCCAATAAACCCTTGGGTAATAACTACCGATTCTGCTAAGCGAGGTAACAGCTGTTGTTCTGCAAGGGTTTTCAACTGCTCCAACTCAGGTTCTGCACGACCAAAACTTTCATTGGTTCTCATGACTTTACGGACATCAAACCATTGTGACTCGGTATTGCGCTGGCGGAGGACTTCTACGAATAATAGGGTCGACATTAATTCACCATGACTAACCATTTCATCCGTCAATGCGTCAGAAGTGGCGAGAGACGCGGAATCAGCTAAATGAGCGATATTATCAAGTAATCGATTGATTTCTTCACGGATCACATCAGCAGTTTGCAGATTATCAATAATCGCATATTGGATATCTTTAACTTTTTTCAGTAGCTCATTGCGTTTATCAATATCACAACCTTCAGCGAGTTCTATTAGCAAATTAGTGACTCCAGCGGAGGCAGAAAGCACAACGACTCGAGCATTTGGATTAGAAAGAATGATATTGGCACTATTGTTCATTGCCTCAAAGTTCGCGACACTAGTGCCGCCAAATTTTGCGATAACAAACTGACTGTTGTCTGATAAAGACGCTACTGTATTCATGGTATCGATCCCTGTCGTTAAACTATATTTTTATATAGATTTATCGGGTAATTAGCGTTGCGTCAATCAAGAATCGAAGTAAATCAGTAATTCTAATGATAGGTAATTCATTATCGGTTTTCTCAATATACTCGTCATCCTTCAAGCTGCATGGGTGTTGACTGCGCTCAGATAGCCGAATCACATACTTTTGTATGCTCATCGGTCTATCTTCCCTTGTCGCCTACATGCAACTCGAATGATTTAGCGTATATGGCGGTGGTCATCCTTCAAGCTGCATGGGTGTTGACTGCGCTCAGATAGCCGAATCACATACTTTTGTATGCTCATCGGTCTATCTTCTCTTGTCGCCTACATGCAACTCGAATGATTTAGCGTGTACGCGCTGCTGTTAAAGTTAAATGACATTGAAAGTGCGTATTTCAGTGAAAGAGTTAATTATGTCTGGAAAAGTGCCGTGGAATTGGGGAATATCAACATAACGCAGAAAACCGATAAGTCTCGTATCTTTGACGAGGTACAATATATTTATATTTTAAATTATTTTGGAGAGTGTTATCCATGAAAAGTATTAATCCAAGCCAAACGGCTGCATGGCGGGCGCTAGAACAACATTTTGCGCAAATGAAGGATGTTCATATGCGTGACTTGTTTGCGCAGGATAAAGACCGCTTTACTCATTTTTCGGCAACGTTCGATGGTCAAATCTTAGTGGATTTCTCCAAAAATAGAATTACACAAGAAACATTAGATAACCTGTTAGCGTTAGCAAAAGAAACTGAGCTAGAAAGCGCGATCAAGAGCATGTTCAGTGGTGAAAAAATCAACCGTACCGAAGACCGAGCGGTGTTACATACGGCTTTACGTAACCGTGATAACACACCGATTTATGTTGATGGTAAAGATGTAATGCCAGATGTTAATGCTGTATTAGAAAAAATGCAGAAATTTAGCGAGCGCATTATTCGCGGAGAGTGGAAAGGTTATACAGGTAAAGCGATAACAGATGTTGTTAATATCGGTATTGGTGGTTCTGATCTTGGGCCATTTATGGTTACAGAAGCATTGCGTCCATATAAAAACCATTTAAATATGCATTTTGTTTCTAATGTGGATGGCACACAAATTGCGGAAACGCTGAAGAAACTGAACCCTGAAACGACATTATTTTTAATTGCATCAAAAACGTTTACGACCCAAGAGACCATGACAAATGCGCATTCAGCACGTGAATGGTTATTGGCTACCGCAAAAGACGAACAGCATATTGCCAAACACTTTGTGGCACTATCAACGAATAGTGAAGAAGTTGCTAAGTTTGGTATTGATACTAATAATATGTTTGAGTTTTGGGATTGGGTTGGAGGCCGTTACTCTTTATGGTCAGCAATTGGCTTATCGATTATTTTATCCGTGGGTTTTGACAATTTCGTTCAGTTATTGAATGGTGCCCATGCTATGGATAAACATTTCACCCAAACACCACTAGAAAAAAACATCCCTGTACTGTTAGGTTTGATTGGCATTTGGTACAACAATTTTTTTGAATCAGAAACTGAAGCGATTCTGCCATACGACCAATATATGCACCGTTTTGCAGCGTACTTCCAGCAAGGCAATATGGAATCAAATGGTAAGTATATAGGCCGAGATGGAAAACCAGTTTCATACCAAACGGGCCCAATTATTTGGGGGGAGCCAGGAACCAACGGTCAACACGCTTTTTATCAGTTGATTCACCAAGGGACAAAAATGATCCCTTGTGACTTTATTGCGCCTGCAGTGACCCATAACCCGTTAGGCGATCACCATGAAAAATTATTATCTAACTTTTTTGCGCAAACTGAAGCGCTAGCTTTTGGAAAAACTCGTGAAGTTGTTGATGCGGAATTTGCTGCGCAAGGTAAAAATGTCTCTGACATGGAATATGTGGCACCGTATAAGGTATTCGAAGGTAACCGCCCAACCAACTCAATCTTATTGAAATCCATTACCCCTTATTCACTAGGGGCATTGATCGCAATGTATGAACATAAGATTTTCACGCAAGGGGCGATTTTGAATATCTTCACTTTCGATCAATGGGGTGTGGAATTAGGAAAACAATTAGCCAGCCGTATTTTGCCTGAGTTAGAAAATAGCGAAACAGTCAATAGCCATGATAGTTCGACTAATGGTTTGATTAATAACTATAAAGCTTGGCGTTAACCTTTCTTATTACGTCATATCACTGTCTTATGAAGAAAAAGCGGGAAGCTGTAAAAACTTCCCGCTTTATTGAGATAATGAATGACGGAGACTTGCCTAATAAATTCTTATTATTACGATGTTAATAAATTTTATTATCGTTTATAACTCGTTAGTAATTAAAAATTTATTCACTATTTTTTTACATTTTGTGTTGAAAATGTGACTTTTTATATAAATTGTTAGCTAACTTTAACCCTGTAGCAAAACAACGTGATATCCTACCGTCTAAGAAATACAGTAAATCATAACCATGTTATCCATGGTGGAAATTTAAGTAATGGATGAAACACTATTTACCTCCCATCCCATTCATTGGTTGGCTGAGGATGATAAAATAGTTCCTGCCAATACGTTAGATTGGTTGTTAGAACTTGGTTCCATGACAAAACGCTTTGAACAACACAGCCAGCAAGTTACCGTGATACCTTATTTAGAACGCTATGTATCGCAAGGTATGTTGAGCATTGAAGAGGCACAATCTTTACCTGAAAGCCCTCGTTATTGGGTCAGGGAAGTCGTCATGTATGGGGATGGTATTCCTTGGTTACTAGGCCGTACTGTCATTCCAGAAGAAACATTGACTGATGAAGACCAGCAATTGGTTGATATAGGTAGAATGCCTCTAGGGCGTTATTTATTCAGCCGTGATGGCTTAACTCGGGATTATATTCGCATAGGTTCTAGTGCTGGTCGTTGGGTTCGCAGTTCTCGATTAAAACTATCGGCTAAACCATTGTTATTAACAGAAATATTTTTACCTGAATCACCTGCATATCGTTAATTATCCTAAATATTTTAAATTTTCATAAATTCAGTAAGTACGCAACACCAACAAACATAAATCAGTGGCTTACAGAATTGAGTGGTATAAACATATACCCAATTTGAAGTATGATGGAATCGAATAAGGAGCACGACAAAGTGGAGGGAAGTATGACGCTAAGTAAATGGCATGCATACAGCCGTTTAATGCGTATAGATAGGCCCATTGGTTCACTATTACTCTTGTGGCCAACGTATTGGGCATTATGGATTGCAGCTCAAAGCACACCAAGTTTACATCTTTTGATCGTGTTTACTGCAGGGGTGTTTTTTATGCGTGCCGCAGGTTGCGTCATTAATGATTTTGCCGATCGTCATTTTGATGGTCACGTAGAACGCACTAAGCATCGGCCACTCCCTAGTGGGGATGTGACTGAAAGGGAAGCTAAAATACTGTTTGCGGGGCTTGTTGGCTTTTCCTTCTTACTCGTTTTAACGCTTAACTCAATGACAATTTGGCTATCTATTGCGGGCCTAGCTTTAGCATGGGTGTATCCTTTTGTTAAGCGAGTCAGTCATTTACCTCAGGTAGTATTAGGTGCTGCATTTGGTTGGTCAATTCCGATGTCGTTCTCTGCAGTCAATGAAACACTGCCTCTGGTGTGTTGGTTATTATTCTTAGTGAATATTATTTGGTCTGTGATTTACGATACACAGTATGCCATGGTTGACCGTGATGATGACTTAAAAATCGGTGTGAAATCGACAGCAATCTTATTTGGCCAATATGACAAATTAATTATCGGCTTATTGCAATTGCTGATGGTGGGTTTGCTGGTGGTTGTAGGTTCTTTAGCAGGCTTAGGGATAACTTATTATCTTTCTTTGGCGCTTGTTGCAGGGTTATTTATTTATCAACAACAACTAATGGTGAACCGCGAGCGTGCTCCTTGCTTTAAAGCCTTTATGAATAATAATTTTGTTGGTTTGATTTTGTTTATTGGCATTATGGTGAGCTATTTTTAGCGAGTAAATCATTTTCCATGAGCCAACAAAAAAGGTAATGTTTTTCAACATTACCTTTTTGCTTTATGGGCTTCACAAAACCGAACTAGTCTTTTTCTGGCTCAGTAGTTTGTGCCGTTACCTCGGGTATTGCTTCTTTCTTTTCTTCTGAAAATTCATCAGCTTGGCTAACACTTTCAATGGTTAAACGAATTTCTGGGGACATTAACCGCACAAGGACTGCATACAGTTTCTTGGCGTTAGTGGTAAAAATATCGTTTTCATTATTATCGATATAGCCTTCTTCTCTAAGCGTTTCAACGAGAGTTGAAAACACTGCTTTATCAAAGAACTCAGGGGCGTTAATACCGTGCAGCACAGAAAGGCGTTGAGCAAGGATGCGGCTTTCTTTTTCCAACGTATTACGGCTGATTTCAGGGCTGGCATTGAGTAATGACAGCGTGATTGCGTAGCGCTGTAGTGTTTCACGGACACCTGCTGCTAAGAGCTGTAATGGACGAATACGGCGTGGGTTCAACACTACCATATCGTCGTCTCTTAAGCAGATAAGCTTTTGATTATTCAGTTCATCAATTAGAGTATCTACCGTTTCACGCAGCTGTTCATCGTTATAACGCATAAACAATTCTGCTTTTAGGAACGGGTAGATTTGGCTCACTTGATAGTAAATTTCTTGACGGCTGATGCGTTCATGATGCAGCACAATACTGGTTATTAATGACGGTAGTACCAGTAAGTGATGGATATTGTTACGGTAGTAGGTCATTAAAACGGCATTTTCGCGAGGAAGAATAATAATATCCCCCATGCTGTCTTTTTCTACCTCGAATTTATCCATCTGCAATGCATGTTCGAGCAGTTGTTCCGGCGTTTTATTAGGCGTTGTCGCATCAGGCGTATACGGCACATTACGTAATAATTGCAGGTAACATTCCACTTGCTCAATGAGTTGTTCACGTGTTAATGAACGTTGGCGTGAGGCCAGTAAAGCCGTTGCACATAAATTTATCGCGTTAGCGGCGGCAGCATTATTGATATTTACCATAATGTTATCCGCTAACGAGCTAACTGTTGGGTTTAGCCACGATGGGCGCTGTGGCTCAATTGGATCAATTGAGTCACGCCAATCTGGGACACGCTGGTTCAGATAATGAGAAAGAGAAATTGGCTGACCAAAGTTCACATACCCTTGACCTAAGTTACGCAGTTTGCGCAACCCGCGGATCATGGAAAATAAACCTTCTTTCTCTTTTTCTGCCCCGCGCAGTTCTTTTGCGTAGGTCCCTACCTCCATTACGTGTTCATAGCCAATATAGATAGGCACAATAGTAATAGGGCGTGAGTCGCCACGTAGCATGGCTTGCAGCGTCATTGATAGTGTCCCGGTTTTGGGCTGCAATAAACGGCCTGTTCGGGAGCGCCCACCTTCAACGAAATACTCGATAGAGTAACCACGAGCAAACAGTTCACTTAAATATTCACGGAAAACCGTGGAATACAATTTGTTGCCTTTAAAAGTACGGCGGATAAAAAATGCGCCAAGACGGCGAAAAATCGGACCGGCAGGCCAGAAGTTTAGGTTAATACCAGCAGCAATGTGCGGTGGAACGAGACCTTGATGGTAAAGAACATAGGAGAGCAGTAAGTAGTCCATGTGACTTCGGTGGGAGGGCACATACACAATTTCATGACCATCTTGCGCTAATTGGCGAACGCGCTCAGCATGCTGCACGTTAATACCTTGATAGAGGCGGTTCCATGTCCAACTGAGCACACGGTCAGTTAAACGCACGGCTTCATAGGAGAAGTTCGCAGCAATTTCTTCCATCATATTCACTGCGTTTTGCTGCGCTTTTTTCAATGGAATTTTTTTACTGCGTGCTTCGTCTTCGACGGCTTTTTCAATTGCTTTTGAGGTCAGAAGCTTATTGAATAGTTCATAGCGGGCCGGCAGTTTCGGGCCAACCGCAGCAAGGCGCTGGCGTGAATAGTGAATACGGGCGACACGTGCCAGTTTATTGGCAATAATGGTGTCAGTACCGTGGTCCTGAGCCATTTTCCCAATAGAAACGGGTGGCGATAGGCGAACAAAACTGTCACGACCTAACCACAGGATAGCAAAAAACTTTTGCACCCCATTTAATAGTTTCAGTGGTGGTGCAGGGGTATGCCCTTCACGACCAGGAGAGCGCCCGAACATTACAGACGCGGGTAACATTTGAATATCTAGATTAGGGTTGTTTTTGTGCAAATCTAAATAAGCATGGAATGTTTTGACGGAATCTTTACGCGGGTCCGGTGAATAATAGCGAAATACGCGAGGGCCATCATCGATAAACACATAAGCAGGGAGCTTAGTGCCATTGATGTCGTTATCAACCAAAGGGTCAGGTAAACCGATAGCCAAGCATTGATGCCGTAGCGTTAGGAGGTCGGACTTAGAGTGGTAAGGCAATACATACAGTGTTGGCCTGTTAGTATCAAGCTGCAACTCTGCAATGGGGTCCGATGGAATTAGTTTACTTTTTACCAATAATTTAAGTGGTAAATTCAACGTGTTGTAATATATTTTACGCCATAGTGACATAAATGATTATAGCCTCTTGTTAACAATGCTGCGCAATCATACCAGAAATCTACTGGCAGATCTGTTACTGACAATTCACTTTGACCGTAAAAATCGATTATTGTTTGTATTTTTTAAGGAATAAATATGGCAAGTCAAACTAAGGGCTTTACCCGTGTAATTAAAGCCGCGGGATATTCCCTTAAAGGGCTAAAAGCCGCTTGGGTAAACGAAGCGGCTTTTCGTCAAGAATCTGTTGCAGCAGTAATTGCGATTATTATCGCCTTTTTCTTAGATATCAGTTATATAGATAGAATACTGCTAATTAGTTCAGTGGTGCTGGTGGCGATTGTTGAGCTATTAAATAGTGCCGTAGAAGCTGTTGTTGACCGTATTGGTAGTGAATACCATGAGCTTTCAGGCCGCGCGAAAGATATAGGCTCTGCCGCAGTGTTTGTCAGTATTGGTTTAGCACTTTTTATTTGGGCTCTGGTTTTATGGCAACGTTATTTTGCCAGCTAGTTAATAAAAACAGTTTAAAGTCGAAAAAGAAGTCAATCGATAACAAATGCCTAAATTCAGCAATTTAACTGTTCCAAATCTTCATTTACCTGTATATACTCACAGTCTGACTGTATAAACAAACAGGGGAACGGAATGAAAGCACTGACGGCTCGACAACAGCAGGTTTATGATCTGGTGCGTGATCACATTTCGCAGACGGGTATGCCTCCTACACGTGCTGAAATAGCAGCAAGCCTGGGTTTTCGTTCGCCTAATGCGGCAGAAGAACATTTAAAAGCCTTGGCTCGCAAGGGTGTAATTGAAATTGTTTCTGGGGCATCACGGGGTATCCGCTTGCTTCTTGAAGAAGAAGCTGATGATCAAGGGCTACCTTTGATTGGGCGTGTTGCCGCTGGCGAACCTTTATTAGCGCAAGAACATATCGAAAGTCACTATCAAGTTGATCCAGAACTCTTCAAACCTCACGCAGATTTTCTATTACGTGTGAATGGTATGTCGATGAAAGACATCGGTATTATGGATGGTGACCTACTAGCGGTTCATAAAACACAAAATGCACACAATGGCCAAGTGATTGTTGCGCGTATTGATGATGAAGTGACTGTTAAACGCTTTAAACAGCAAGGTAATCGTGTTGAGTTAATTGCTGAAAATCCTGAATTTGCACCAATTATTGTCGATTTACGCGAACAAAGCTTCACAATTGAAGGTTTAGCGGTTGGCGTGATCCGCAATAGTGATTGGTATTAATTCTTAAATTATCAGGTTGGTAAGCGGTAAGTTGACGCTGCTTGTTTGATAATTCAATGATTGCTGGCAGATTTCAAATTGATGTGTAGAGATCTGCCTGCTTTACTTGTTCCTTTTCTTTTGTCTCTTTTCTTTGCATCTCATCGAATATTCTTTTCTTATATAAGCAACACCGTTAACTCTACCACTTCTATTTATTACTTTTTCTTTGTAGTAATAGGCTGTTGATGGTCATGGTGGCAATGTGCGTGATCTTGGCAGCTATCAATCTCATCACAGTTTTTACATAAGCCATGGTTTTCAACCACAGTATGACGCAAACGGAACTGGTTGGTTTCCGCTAGGCTGATAATAGCGGCTTCAATGGTTGTGCAATCACTTTCAGTTACGCTACCGCAGTGGTCACAAATTAACATCACTGAAATATGGCTAGGGTTATCAAAGTGGTGACAAACGACATAACTGTTGGTTGACTCTATTTTATGAATAAAGCCTTGTTCCATTAAAAACTCAAGCCCACGGTAAACGGTAGGGGGCTTTGCTTGTGGTTCAACTTCACGTAATAAGTCTAATAAATCGTAGGCACTGATAGCACCGTGTTGTTGCGCGATAAGGCGTAATACAGTTTCTCTCTGTGGAGTCAATCTAACGCCTCTTGACTGGCAAATGCGTTCTGCCATTACCAGTATCTTATCTTCATTCATTTTTTTCATTTTACTGACCCCAACTTCGAAAACAAAGTATCAACTATGGTAACAAGTTTATCATAGTTTTCTGACTGAAATAGCTTGAAAAGAAAAAGTGAAAGGATGAAGACAGCTATCTAGCTAAGCTTTGTTAGATAAAAAAATGAAAAATAAAATTTATAACTCATGAAGGAGATAAAGAAGATATTTTTATATACAGCATTATCAATATATAAATAACAAAAATTAAACATTTAATTTTTAAAAGGGTAACTAGTCTAAAACAATTCTTTGAAACTAAGTGTTACCTTTTGATATAAATTTTAATTAAGATTTATCTTATCTGAAATTTTATTTTTCCTATAAATGAGTGATAAAATTTTTTTTCCTTGGATTTTGTTCAATTAAGTTACTATTTATAGATTAAATATATTAATTTCCTCTGCTGTATAGTTTTATATTTTAGTGGCTAATTTTGTTTATTTTGAAATATTTTGAAAATCTTATAAATAGAAAGTGAAGATTTTATATAAATTTTCCTAAATGACATATTTGATTCATATATAAATGAGTTGTTTTGGTTTTTTATTTTATATTTAAGTGAATATAGGGTTATTATTCTATATAAACTCACCTCAAGTGTGATTTTTGACAATATATATTGAGATTGTAGAATTGACATCAGAAAGAATTGAAGCGTATGTATAAATATTCATTTAGTTTTCTACGTCAATTTTTAAAAGTTACAGCGAAAATTGAGTTGTTAATTAAAAAGCAAGAAAACTAGTGTAATGGATTTACGTTTTTAAAAAAGATGATAAATGAGAAGGACCTTATTTATATATAACCCTCTAATCTGAAAGAAGTTTATAAAGCTGGAGTGCTGAAAAACTTTACTGATAAGCGCAAATTATCAATAAAAATCAGAAAGAGGAAAATCCTTCCTACTTATTTAAGGAAATGTTTATGAAATTGAATAAATTAGCATTAACTCTAGCTATTGGTTTTGGGATTGGTTTCTCTGGAGCTGCATTAGCTGAAGATCCTGTCGTTCCAGCAAAAACAGTAGAAAGCTCACAAGGTGAAATCCGTTTCACTGGTTTCATTAACGATGTTCCATGTTCAATTGATGCAAATAACCTAAAACAACTAGTTGAGTTTGGTGAAATCGCATTACATGAACTGACATCAAACCAATATCGTTCAGACAGCAAAGATTTCGATATCGTATTGAAAAATTGTTCAACTGAAACTTACAAAAACGCAAAAATCACGTTTACTGGTCCAACAATCTCTGGATTCCAAGGCTTTACAGGTGAATTACTTGGTTTAGGCGGAAAAGTTAAAAACGCAGGTATCGTAATTACTAACGGTGCAGACAAAGTTGTTGAATTTGGTAAAGCATTCCCAGGTACTGGTGACGGTTATGCGTTAAATGCAGGAGATGGCAAAGAAACAACTCTACATTTTGCAGCATATGTTAAAGGTAATGAAGATGCTAACGCTAAAGCAACAACGGGTAGTTTCAATACTGTTGCTAACTTCAAAATCGTATATCAATAAGACTTATTTGAGTTAGATAAATAGAAACATGTGGCGTATGGAAGGCCATATGTTTCTATACCTTTTTACTTTGTTTGATAGGCGCATAATTAAATGAAAAGCATAAGACTCAATTTAATTACAAAATTAATGCTTTTAATATTAACGCCGATGTTTGTATTTTCCGAAGAGGCTATTGATTTTAACACGGACTTTCTTGAAACAGACAGCACTGAAAATGTCGACTTCAGTAAATTCTCTCACGCAAATTATATTCCTCCTGGAAATTACTCATTAGCGGTATCTGTTAATAGAGTTAAAATTTCTATGGAGCAACCTATTATTTTTTTTACACCTGATTATGACGATAAAATATCTCTTGCATGTATTACACCAGAGCTTTATAAGCAACTCGGTTTACAAAGTAATTGGAGTAAAAAAGTAACGTGGTTGCATAATGACCAATGCTTAGATATTCGTTCTATTCCTGATATGAGTATTCAGGGTGACTTAGCAAAAAATAATGTCGATATAAATATTCCTCAAGCATTTATGGAGTATCAAGACCCTAATTGGGATCCTCCATCTCGTTGGGATGATGGTATTTTAGGTGCGTTTATTGATTACAATGCAACTGGGCGTATTGTTAATAAGCGTACTGGTGATAAAGGGACTGAGTCTGGTATTACTGCGACAGGAACCATGGGGACAAATATCGGTGCATGGCGCGTTAGAGCAGACTGGCAGACTCAAAAGGGTGAGTTAAATAAAGGTGGCCAATCATGGTCATGGAACCAACTTTACCTGTATCGCGCAATTCGAGCGTTAAATTCACGCTTAACATTTGGTGAGCAATATTTATCTTCTGAATTATTCGATAGCATACGTTATGTGGGAGCGAGCTTAGAAACTAATGAATCTATGCTTCCACCTCGTTTACAAGGGTATGCCCCTGAAATTGCGGGAGTTGCAAAATCAAATGCAACGGTGATTGTTAAACAAGATGGCCGAATTATTTACCAGACAGAAGTAAGCCCTGGTCCATTTAGAATTCAGGATGTTAACTCTTTTGGAGGAGGGACATTAGACGTCTCTGTTCAAGAACAGGATGGTAATGTCACAAATTATAAAGTTGAAACTTCGAGGTTGGGAACATTAACGCGACCAGGGCAACTTATTTATAAACTTGTTTTGGGTAAGCCAAGTAAAAATGAGCATAGTACTCAAGGGCCTGTATTTAGTTTAGGTTCTTTATCGTGGGGAGCAACAAATAACACGACTGTTTATGGTGGGGTTTTAGGTTCTTCAGAATATCAAAATATTGCGTTAGGGATAGGGCGTGATTTCGCTCCATTTGGTGTGCTTTCAGGTAATATTAGTGTATCTAGAGCGGAGATGGGAAGAGCGGATAATCATCGTACTTTGACAGGGAACTCCTATAATTTAACATATTCTAAACAGTTCGATGATATCAATAGCCAAATTACATTTGCAGGCTATCGATTTTCTGAAAGAAACTATATGAATATGAGTCAATTTATTGATAGGCGTTATAATGATAGCACGATGGATAGTGGTAAAGAATTATATACCATTATATTTGGTACGGCGTTTCCTGAATATAATACAAATATGTATTTAAATTACTCGCATCAAACTTATTGGAACCGTTCTTCAACTGACCAATATAACCTAACGGTTTCTAATTATTTTGATATAGGGAAAATAAAAAATTTAAGCTTAAGTTTAACTGCATATAAAACCAAATCTCATCAAAATGATGATAATGGCGTTTATTTAAATTTAAATGTGCCATTAAATGATAATCAAGCAAGTATTAGTTATTCAGGCTCATTTTCTAGTAATAGTAGTCATAATGTCAATTACTATGACCGTATTAATGAGCGAAGCACATATTCTATTTCTGCGGGAACGTGGGATAAAAATAAAGTAACGACATCAGGTATGTATAACTATGATGGTGATGCAGCACAAGTTAATATCAATGGAACGTACACTCAGGACAATCAAACTGCATTATCTATGCAACTAAAAGGTGGGCTAACAGTTACTCCAGAAGGTGGAGCATTGCATCGTAATACCTCAATAAATGGAGGGTCAAGAGTCTTAATCGATACGAATGGTATTGAGGGGATCCCTGTTCGAACTGGAGTAACACCCATTAAAACAAATCGTTATGGTAAGGCTGTTATCACAAGTATCATGGATTTCAACCGTAATAATTTACGGATTGATATAAATAGCATACCGGATAATGCCGAAGCATTGGATTCAAACCAATATGCAACCTTAACTGAGGGGGCGATTGGTTATCGGAAATTCAATGTGATTAAAGGTGAAAAAATATTAGGAACTATCAGTTTAGAAAATAATAGTTATCCACCTTTTGGATCATCCGTTATCAATGAGAAAAATATTGAAGTTGGAATTGTATCAGATAATGGGTTTGTTTATTTAGCAGGTATTAATCAATCAGATATCCTTAAAGTTAAATGGGGTGATAAATCATCATGTCATATTCAAATACCTGAAAAAATAGAAATTGGCATGGAAAAAACAATATTATTACCATGCAAATAATTATAAGTAATGTATTAACGTCAACGGTGAAAATATGAATATAAGTCTAAATGCTAAAATAGTAACAGTAATGAGTTTGTTTTTATTAATGCAATCGGCTTATGCGGCTATTGCGCTTGATAGAACTCGTGTTATTTATAATGAAAATGATAAATCGGTGAGTATGGGGCTTACAAATGAACACTCAACAAGCCCATACTTAGCACAAGCATGGATAGAAAATGATAATAATGAGAAAGTTACATCGCCTTTTATTGTGACTCCGCCGGTTCATAGAATAGAAGCAAATTCTAAAAGTCAAATTAAAATCCAATCTTTGCCAGCTATTTCTCAGTTACCAAAGGACAGGGAAAGTATCTATTATTTGAATGTACGGGAAATTCCACCACGTAGCGAAAAGGCCAATGTTCTACAAATTGCATTACAAACAAAAATTAAGATTTTTTATCGACCGATAACGATAATGATAAAAGAGCGTATGGAATTTATCCCACAAGAAAATAATATAAAAATTGTTAAGCGTGGTGCTGATTATTTAGTAAAAAACCCATCACCTTATTTTTTATCAATTACTAAATTGAAAAAAGGTAATACAGACGTTACAAATTTTGAGCCAGTCATGATAGCCCCTTTTGATGAATCCAGTTTAGGTACGGTTTCTGGAGGCTTAGGCTCTATGCCAACCTTAGTTTATCTTAATGATTTTGGTGGTGCGGTTGATTTGAAATTTAGTTGTCAAGCAACAGAATGTTCCGTAGTACCTAGAAAATAAGGCTAATGATTATGTCCATTAATTTTATGATATCCAGAAAAAATGTAATGCGGATATTGGGGGTTTTAATGACTTTTAATATATCAAATGTATTTGGATTTTCAGGATTCTTATATATTGATATTAAAGGTGAAGTTTTATCCAAACCTTGCACAATCAATAATGGACAAACCATCGAAATAGATTTTGGCGATGTTATGACGACTCGTGTTCAAGGTGAAGTTTATAAAGAGCCCATAGAGTATACGGTGAGTTGTAAGGATGGAATTAAACCTAAATTAAACATATTTATTGATGGACTCTCATCTTCATTTGATCAGGGGTTATTAAAAACAAGCGTTGGAAATTTGGCTGTGCGTTTTACAGCAGATTCAAAAGATTTTCCACTTAGAAGTAAACGTTCTTTTAATTTTGCAAATCCTGCAAAGCTTGATGCGATATTAGTTAAAAAAAGTGGAACAGACCTTCCTGCAAAGAGTTTTACAGCGACAGCAACATTGAAAGTGGAATATCAATAAGGACTGAAACATGTTGAATGTAAAAATGATTATGAGTGCAGTCTTATTGATGGTCTCATTGCCTTTTGTTTCAAATGCAAAGGATTATGAGACTGAAATCAGTATAAAAGGTAATTTAATCACGCCACCACCATGCCACATTGATGATGGCAAAGATATTGAAGTAGATTTCGAGACTATTTCAGTTAAATCGATACAAGGTAATGATCAGAAAAAACAAGTAAATTACCAAATTCAATGCGGTGACAATAAAAATAATTGGGCCATGTACTTAAAATTAAATGGTGCGAAAAGCGCTTTTGACCTTAATGGAATAAGTACAGGGGTCGATAATCTTGCTGTTAAGTTTCAATTAGCAGACCAAGATTTAGAGCTTGGAAAAAAGTATTTGATTGACCCAAGTTCTCCTGGCGTTTTATGGGCTGTTTTAATACGTAATGGAAATAATGAAATAAAAACAGGTGATTTTGTTGCCAATGCAACGATGGTTGTGGAGTACGAGTAATGAAAAAAATCAACCAGCTATTATTAATCGGATTTTTTAGCTTTACAGCTAGCCATATTGTTGTAGCAGCAACAAATAATGTCAAAATAAAAGGAAGGTTGGTTAACTCACCTTGTGTGGTTTTGCCTGAAAATAAGAATGTTGAGGTGGATTTTGGTGATATCCGTTTACTGGATATTTATGACCCAACATATCAATTACCGCGACGTGAAATGACGCTTACTCTATCTAATTGTGATCTCAGTATTGCAAAGAGAATGAAAGTAAAAATTTCTGGGGCTGAACATGGTCAGATGCCAGGTTTTATCGCCCTGACAGGTGTAGAATCTAATCCAGGCTTAGGCATCGGTTTTAAGCTCAGTAGTGGTGAGGAAATTAAAATCAATCAGGTTTCTCCATTAATTCCTATTACTCAGTCAGGAAAAAATGAGTTGAAGTTTGATACTTTTCTCAAAGCGACACCTGATTCTATTGCTAACCAGCAAATTAAAACCGGGCATATTTCGGCAATCGCTACGTTTTTATTTGAGTATGAGTAATTCTATTTTCAGACGCCTACTTTTATAGAAATAACCTCTAATTCAACTATAAAGAGATTTAAAATGGGAAAAAGAATACAGCAATTACTATTTATACCTCTTTTTTTAATTACATCAATAAGCTATGGTTCAACATATTTTTCATATGTGGAAGATATAGTAAAAGGAAATGGATATACCTATTACTATCAGATGGATTATTGGAAAGCAAACTCACCTACGGAGCCGAACCCTTGTGTTTCCGTATTAGGTAGCAAAGGGGCTAAGAATTGTTATTTTAGTATAAACCATTTGCATTCAGGAAAAACTAAAGGGGGAATAGCTTCCCGAGCTGATTGGTCATGTGGGATTAATTTTGCTAATTATCCTACTATGGCTTCGATAATTGAAGCAGCACAATCACAGTGTGGGTTGACATTCCCTCGTAGAGGAGAGAGCCGCCATAGTGGTTCGATCACTACTGATGAATGTGTGGGGATTTTTGTAGGAGAAACTGCGAAAAAAAGCTATGCAACAATGTTACCTGGGGGAATTTGTGGTATTGCTCCGCCACCAGCAGGTAAATGTTACTTTACTTCTCCTGATGGTAACGGAGGTATACTTGAACTCAATCATGGGTCATTAAACGCTAATGAATTAAATGGCAACATGCAAACAAGCTTATTTTATGTTATTTGTAACCAAGATATGAGTGTGAAAGTCTCATCAAACTTACAATATGATGATGTAAATTTAAGACCAGATGGTTCATTAAAATCACATGTTACATTAAATAACCGTTCCGCAGCGATTGGAATTGTACAGTCGGTTCAAGAGAATAAAGTTTGGCCTGTGCGTGTAGAGTCGACTTTGAAAACAAATGGTACTGTTATTCCAGGGAAATTTAGTGGCCGCATTACACTGGTTCTTACTATCCCATAATTTAAACTATATTTTGTATTCGTCATTTTCCCATGTTGACGGTTTTGCCTACTATTTAGTAGGCTTTTTTTTACTTGATATTACAGGTAAAGGAAGAGTAGCTTTCATCATTTAATATATAAATGTTATCATCCATTTTAGTAATATTGACATAGTATTTTATTTTATCTTTTTCTAACTGAATGAACTTGGAAAAAATGGACTCGGGTGTACTATCGGATGATGTAATAGACAAAGTTTTAAAGTTAATAACATAATTATTTTTATAGTCAACGGCGTGATAATCAAAGTAAACGGCTCTATCTAAACGATAGGTTACCTCATTGTTTTTAATATAACCGTATAAATTCATTCGGCCATGATTATCTTGATCTAATTGGATGGCAACTTTTGATTTCATATTCAATCCATCTTGATTTCCATTATCTTTAATCCAAACAATTTCAGAATGGCATATTTTTATCTCATTTTGTTTTTGTTTCAAGGTATATGAGGTGATTGATGCAGTGGAGACTAGAAGAATAGAGACAATAATATATTTTTTCATTTAAATTCTCTGATCGTTTATTGATACACAATCATATTTATTATTCATTTCTTTGCAGATACTAAGGGAAAAATTTTTATCAAATGAATATGTTCTGTTTAAATTAATAAAAGAATAATACGTTTTGGTTCATTACAGGAGATATTATATTTATCGAGTCTGGCTTGTATAAAGCTTATGTTTTCATTTGAAACCTTTCCTATCATGCCTAGGGGGGTCTGTATAACACAGTTTTCCCGGGCACTTAAAGTTAAATAACTACTTGTAGCATTAGCTTTAGGTGTTAAGTTATAAATGAATAGATAGGCTAAGTAACAAACTGTTAACGTTGATATTGCTAGTAATATCAATTTGATAGGTTTTTTATTTACTTGTGAACTTTTAACTTGATGATTTTGTACTGTGATTATTTTTTGCTTATTGACTGGAGTTGGGCCAAATTTTATTTCAGTTTCTTGCTTATCTAAATCTTTATCGATAATTTCATTTTCGTGGATAGAAATATGACTATCAAGGCGGAACCCTTTTTTAGGTACCGTCACGATTGATTTAGGATCAATACCAATCTGCTCAAGCTTTTTTCTTATTTCACTGATGTAAGTGTTTAAATTATTATTTGAACCTACAAGACCGTACTCTTCCCACACATTAGTAAGAAGTTCATCTCGTGTTGCGATTCCTTTTTTCAGATTTAATGAAATAATCTCACCGAACAATCGAGATGCTGTTTTTGATAACTCAATATATTGACTGCGATCAAGTTTTAAGAAAATTAAACTTGAGTTTTCCTCGAAAATATATTTATCATCAATGGTGTAACCATGTAAATTATTCATAAATACTTTCTGCTCTCTCTAAATTAAAGGCTTAAATAGCATTAAGTTATAAAAATGTAATTATTTAAAGTTATCTTTAATTAATTTGAGGTAAGTGATTTTTTGAGTTTTTATTTTTGTACTTATAGTCTAAATAGGGAATCAATTAACTTCAAGTATTGTGGGGTGAGCATTTTTGTGGTTTGTTAACAAATTTATTGAATTGAACTGATTATCGTTATTTAACGCTGAATTTTTTTATTTTAGTGAGATTTAAGTCTTAATTTAAATCATCTATGTTGTAAAAAAAATATATAAACCTATAGAGTTGATGGCATTAGAAATAATTTCATTATTTGGTGTTTGCAGTAAGTAAATGTACTTAGCTTTTGAGATTTTACTTATGCTATAATTTAAACTCTAATGCAATTTATATTAGGCAAAGGATTAAACCTCTGCCTAATATATTAAATGTTAGTATTTATATTCAATACCTAACCAATAGTTACGACCTTCTTCTATATAGCCATTGGTGTATTCGTAGGATTTATCAAATAGATTATTTACAGAGGTGTTGACTGAAATACCTTTCCCTAATTCATAATCGAAACGAAGGTCAGTTTTGGCGAACCCACGTACTTTGCTGTCATTATCGACATAGTTAAATGCCCAACTTCTTGCTTCTTCGGTAAGCGTAATGCTAAACGGTTCGTAAGGAGTCAATTTCACCCAAGCAAAGGCTTTGTGGGTAGGTAGCTCGGCGACATGTTTGACACTGTAGTGTTTTGGATCAGCATGAATATAGCCGTAGTTTAAGCCTGCTTCTAACCAATCGGTGATTTGCCCTGTTGTTCCTATATCAATGCCAAAGTAGTCGACTTTGCCACTATTGCGGTTTTGTAGCAAATCACCGCCATCAGCATTTTTGCCAATATGGTGTGCCATGATGGCATCCGAAACGTGGTTATAGTAAACACTGGTTGTGTAGGTCCATTGTGGTGTGACATATCCTTTGTAGGTTAAGTCGTAGGTAAGGGCACGCTCTGCATCAAGGTGAGGGTTAATAACGAAGGAATCATCACTCTTCATTTTGTTTTTTGTATAACGCTCTTTTTGCGTTGGGAAACGGCTTCTTTCTGACACAGAAAATTGGATGGTATCTTCATTCGTTAAGTGGTAGCGAGCCATCACTTCCCAGTTAAATGCATGTTGGTTATTTCCATCATAGGTATTAAAGTCGCCTGATTTATAATCATAACGTTTACTATCAGCACTTTTGCGCCAGTCATAGCCAATACCGCCGACAATATCTAGCTTATCAGTCGCAACCCATTGATATTCCGTAGCAATGGAATAGGTATTATCTTTATAGCGGTCGAATGGCACATCTCTTTTAGACCTAGCGCGGTGTATGTCTTCTTTCCAGTGTGCGGCAAATGAAAGCATATCTAATTCACGCACCGTGAAGTCAACACGCATATCGGCACCATTGCTATAGTCATCATAACGACTGTAGTTGTAAGTACCTTTCTTATAGTCTTTCACAGACTTATATTGATGGAGTGTATTCTTAAAGGTATCGTGATATAGGCGGCTTTGTAGTGCGATATCATTAGTTATTTGAGTTGTACTATTGAAGTAGATGCTTTCTTTATCATAGGCAGGCCATTGCCAAATTTGTTGTTTCTTACTGGTAACGCTCGGTGCACTGTTTTTATCACCATCTTGTTTTAGGTAAGTAATCACATACTCGTCGGCTTCGCGGGGTGTCCAACCGACTTTTACCATCATACGTTTATCATCTGTGGCTGAATTCGGGCGGCGACCATTGCTACCTGCTAATGGATTGTTATTTTCTGCATCTGGTATTCCCATAAAACGCTGCTTATATTGGCTACCGCTAACTTGGATAAAACCTAGGTCGTTACGGCCACCTAAGCGTGCACTAATATTGTGAGCGTTATCTGCACCGCGGGCAAAGCCTTGGTTGAAGTTGATATTGGCTTCAAATGGCTTTTTAGGTGTAGCGGTCGTTAAGTTAATCGCACCGCCCATCAAGTTAGGCCCTTGCAGTAATGAGGTATAGCCTGTAGAGAGTTCAACACTCGCGAGTTCGCTAGTCATAAAACGCCCAAGATCAAGGGTGCCGTCATAAGGGACATACGTTGGGACCCCATCAAAAAAGATAGGGACTTGGCGGCTATCAAAACCTCGCACATTAACTTGAGTTTCGTTACGATTCCCTGACTTTTGAATAGAAACCCCTGGCATGGTACTCAATGCTTGTGCCACGTTGGTTTTATTCAACTGTGTCATTTGCTCTTGCGTGATAATATTCGCATCCGCAGCAAGTGGTGTACTCCAAACTGACATTACATCAGTATTTTTTTCGCTGTTAACTGAGGCGGCGTGCCCTTGCGCTGTGAATAAAGCCATCCCAACCAAATAGGTTATTTGTTTTATTTTCATTATGTCTTTCCCGTTTCATTAATTTCGATGTGTTGTTTTTTATATAACGATATGCGTGATTAGCCATAAGTTAATGCAGCCTACGGGGTAGGCTGTTTTTGGCAAATAGCTTTTTTTATGCGAACTTTTTCGGTTATTGTTTAAAAATGTTCACTTTTATGTCTCGAGGCGCCGCATAGTAGGGAGCTGATGTGACTAGCAACGGCACACCTATTTGGGCGAACTCTTCAATGGTTGTTAAATTAATTCCCCCTGCAATTGATAACTGGCAAGGAGAATGTTGCTGCTGTACGAGTTTTTGTAATTGCTGAATTTGGTCAGGTGGGAGTTTATCCAGTTGCACAATATCGGCCTGTGCCTCAATCGCCAAAACGGCCTGTTGGTAGTCATCGGCCTCAACAATAATCAGTTTTTCGGGGGCGTTTTGGCGCAATGTTTTTACATGTGTATGCCAATCATCTGGTTGTTCAAGGCACTGCCGGTGGTTGGTGAATAACAAGATACTTTCAGCACTACCTGCTCGATGAACAATAGCGCCCCCCGCCAAAATCGCAGTTAAGGCAAGGGGCTTAGTGTTTGGGATTGTTTTTCGCGTACAGGCTAGCTGTGCGTTAGGTTGATATTGTTTCAAGATACTGACCATTTGCTGAGTATAGTGACTCACACCACAACACCATTCGAGCACGTTTTGTGTGGCTTTCCAGCCCTGATGCAGGGCTTCAATAGGCCCAGTAGCACGAATTAGAATACTTTGAGGTTCAACGTGTTGGCCATCTTGAAAATGGCACTCACAACGGATACCGAGTTTTTCTAACATGCGTTTGGCGATGTGGAGCCCACTAATACAGCCGCCGTGTTTAGAGGAAAATGTCATTACACCAAGTTGGGAGTGTAGCCCTAAGGCGCGAGTGGTCAGGTCGCCGTATTGGATATCATCCAACAGCAATTGGTCGATTAATGCATCAGGTAAATAAATCATAATGTTAAATCGGCCTCATCGACAACATCCCATGAGACCATCGCCCAATCTCTTGATGGATAAGGAATTTTCTCACCTGACGCAGTTCGTGCATGATAGTAGTGATACAGAGCTTCTGTTTCTTGCGGCGTCATGTTTTTTAGTGACCAATTGACGCTATCGGCAAAGGCTTCAAAGCTATCAAAACCGCCTTTATTCGGGCTCTTAATAAAGTCTACACGGGCATTGATACCCATTTGGTGTAGGATATTCACTGCATAAATATAAGTTGGTAAACGTATTACTTCGCGACCAATTTCTCGAATAATATTTTCATCAATAAAGGTTGGGTTGATAGTATGAGTGGTGTAAACGCGCAGTTTTGTTTGGCGGTTGAGTTTTAGCAGCGCGGTTTTTAAATCATCCACTAATGTCGAACGGGAAGCGACGGCAATATCCACTTTAGACAGAGTGTCCCAGTTATCTTCCCACGCTAATTTTTCAAAGTGGGCATTGGAAATGCCGAGCTCTTTTGCACGAATTTTCGCCATTTCCAGCATGCCACCACTGTAATCAATACCAATGACCTCTTTGAATTGATTGGCGAGACACAGGCTAATAGAGCCTGGGCCACAGCCGACATCCAGTAGGCTTTGAGCCCCAGTAAAATCCATTAACTCACGAAACTGAACCAAATATGGGTCATTTGGATTGGCACAATTTTGTGCCATTTGTTGAGCTTTTTTATCCCAATGCTCAGGTTCTTTACGGGTGCGTTGTGCCTGCTGCATATGTTGCTGGTACATTTTTGCGAAATCAATTTGGTTAATTAACATGATCCCTGACCTTAACAAGAAAATGATGATGGAAATTGGAAGTGAGCTTCAATACTTTGCTCATCCACATTATAAAGTGCTGCCAAGTTAGTAAGTGTTAACATACTTTTTGATATCCCTTGCCTTGCTCTGTGTTGCTTATCAAGCAAGATAACATGGTCAGCGACCGCCGCAGCATGTTGTGGGTGGTGAGTTGACATCAATATCGTCATACCATGGAATTTAAGCTTTTCAATTTGTTCAAGTAGGCGTATTTGGTTACCAAAATCAAGGCTAGCTGCAGGTTCATCCATAATTAAGAGTAATGGCCTTTGTATCAAGGCTCTTGCTATCAATACTAACTGTTTTTCCCCCCCGCTCAATGTGCTGTACAGTCGAGTTGCAAGGTGTGGAATGCTGAGCCGCTCTAATTGTTGAAGTGCTAAGTTTTTTTCGGCATTACTGGGTACAGAAAATAATGAAATATGCGGGGTGAGCCCCATCATTACCATATCTAATACGTTGAAGGTGAAAGGGGTATCGTGTGCTTGAGGTACGTAAGCAATTACTTTCGCGATATCACGCTGTGATAGTGAATTTAGAGAGCGGTTATTCAGTGAAATATCACCACTGATCGCGGGCAGCAAACCTAAGATGGTTTTCATTAGCGTTGTTTTGCCACACCCATTGGCTCCTAGTAGGCAGGTAATTTCTTTTTCAGGCAAAGAAAGATTGATGTCATCAATTATTGCAGTGTGATGATAACCAATAGCGACATTTTTTAGGGTCATAATACTCATTTAACCCGCCTAGTTTGTAATAATATAGCCAAAAAGAAGGGCGCGCCGACGGCAGAAGTTAAGATCCCTAATGGAAGTTCGATTGCTGCAATAGTCCGAGCTAGTGTATCAGTAATAAGCAGTAAGATTGCCCCAATCGCCATTGAGGCAGGAAGCTGATAACGAAAGTTAGCACCCACTATCATTCGGGTGATATGCGGAACAATTAAGCCAATCCAGCCAATAATTCCTGCGATAGAAACAGCACTCGCAGTGAGTAACGTGGCACAAATAATGAAAATGGCGCGTGTCAAACTGACATTGACCCCGAGACTTTTGGCTTCTTCATCCGATAAGCTGAGTAAATTCATACGCCAACGCAATAGCAATAGTGGGATGATAGCAATGATCATGAGTGGCAAGACGGATATTAAGTCTTCTTGCGTAATGGAAGATAGGCCGCCAAGTAGCCAAAATGTGATAGAAGGTAGTTGTGTATAGGGGTCTGCAAGGATTTTCATTAAAGAGATAGCGGAGCCACAAATAGCACTGACCGCAACTCCGACTAGAACTAGCGAGAGGATTGGGTCATGTTGCCTTGCTAAGTGAGCAATAAAGCAAACTAAGGCAACGGTAATTAGGCCACCAATAAATGCAAACAGCTGGATATAAAATAGTGATTGACCGAAGAATATCCCGATAACCGCCCCGACACCAGCCCCTGCGGAAACACCTAAAATATCAGGTGAAACTAAGGGGTTACGAAACATTCCTTGGTATGCAGCTCCTGCAATAGAAAGCCCACCACCAATTAAAATCGCGGCCAATGTACGAGGGAAGCGTATTTGCCAAAAAACTGTTTCATGACGAAGGTCGTTCAATGTTGTTTGTGATGAAAGTGGGTTCACAAGCAGGTGATAAAGCTCACTTAAAGTGAGTGAGTACTTACCACTTGTAAGGGCAATAACCAAGCTGATAAGTAAAATAATAACTAATATGAAGGGTTTTGCGCCTTTATTAAGTCGTTCATTCATGATTTTTCTATCAGCAAGTCAACTTGCTCCGGCGTTAAAGATGAATGATAAAAAAGCTCAAAATATTCGGTAATATCGGATTTAATGTGTATTGCGATATTTTTATCAAAATGACTTTGTAATCGCCTCATGCCGAGTAGGCGGTTAATGCCTGGAGGCCCATCTAGCCAGCCGAATGGCATTCCACTGAATATAAGTAATTTATTGTTTTTAATCGCATTTAAGCCTTTCCACAACGGGGAGGTTGTCATAAACCCAATGGCTTCTTCATATTGCGTTATAATGATATCTGGGTTCCATTGATATAGTTGTTCCATCGAAACTGTGGTAAGACCATGGAAGTTAGGAATATCTACAACATTATGTAACCCAAGCATTTCAATGGCTTCAGTATGAATTGAGCCTTTAGCACCGGTTTCTAAACCTTTTGCTCCGCGTGCAAGGTAAAAACTCAGTGGTTTTTGTCGGTTTTTACTCGCAAATGAAATCGCATCATCTAGGTATCGCTGAGCAAGGTGGCTGAGCTTTTGGGCTTGTGGAATGGCACCAAGGATTTCACCTAACTGAGTGAGTTGTTGCGGTGAGTTTTGTAGCCCCCCAGAGATTAATAAATAAGGAATATTTGTTTGTTTGGCGACTTTCTCTCCTTGTGAGCGATAAGTTTCGTCTATATTTCCAGTGTCAATAATTAGGTCTGGGTTATAGGACAACAGTTGTTCAAGGGATAATGTGCTACCACGACCCGCTAAACGGCCATAAACAGGTAATTCAAGCCACTGTGGAGCGAAAAGGCCAGTTTGCCCTTTTTTTAGGGAGATAGAAGCGAACCCGACCATTTTTTCAGGGGCAAGTGCAAACAGTAATAAGTCTGAAGGTGGGCCTGAACTTATTACCCGTTGAATATTATTTGGCGCGGGGAGTTTACCAAATAGGGCTTGTTCAACTTTATAACGAGTTTGTGCAAAACTCGGTAAGCTGTAAAAAGTAGCGAGAACGGCACTCAATTTAATAAAATGCCTACGATTTATGGCCATATTTAAATTTAATCTATTCGTTATGATAATAATTATATAACGCGGAAATTAACGGAGTCATGATAGAGAGTCAACCACAAAAATGGCGTTCTTAGGAAAAATCGACGTTTATGTGATGTGAATCAGCAACAAAGATTGCTATCCAGCAAAAGATCGCAGAACATAGCACCGTTAACGAATGGGATATCACTTTGGAATTATGAAGAAAAAAAGACCTTCTTTGCAGGATGTTGCCGACCAAGTTGGCGTGACAAAAATGACGGTGAGCCGTTTTTTACGAAACCCAGAGCAAGTTTCGGAATCTCTGCGTGAAAAAATTGCTCAAGCTGTTGAAATATCAGGGTATATACCTAATAAAGCTCCTGATATATTGTCAAATGCAACAAGCCATGCAATTGGGGTGCTATTACCTTCATTGACCAACCAAGTTTTTGCTGAGGTGATCCGAGGTATCGAGGCAGTCACTGACTGTCATGGTTATCAAACGATGCTGGCACACTATGGCTATTTGCCCGAAAAAGAAGAGGAGCGGCTGATGTCGTTACTTTCTTATAATATCGATGGGGTGATTTTAGCTGAGCGTACCCATACGGAACGGACGCTTCGCATGCTGAAAACTTCAGGGATCCCTGTGGTTGAAATTATGGATAGCGTTTCCCCTTGTTTAGATACTGCCGTGGGGATTGATAACTTTGAAGCTTCCCGCCAAATGACTCAAGCGATGCTCGAACGCGGTTGTCGTCATGTTGTGTATTTGGGGGCAAGGCACGATGAGCGTACGTTTATTCGTTTAAAAGGCTATGAGCAAGCAATGTTGGATGCCAACCTTGAGCCGCGTAATCTGATGACAGAAGCCAGTTCATCATATTCACTAGGTGCTCAATTATTGCATGAGTGTCGCGCTAAGTACCCTGATACCGATGGCTTATTTTGTACTAATGATGACTTGGCTATAGGCGCTATTTTTGAATGCCAGCGCTTAGGTATTCAAATTCCGGAAGACCTTGCCATCTCGGGGTTCCATGGTCACGATGTGGGGCAAGTCATGACACCGAAATTAGCCAGTATTTTGACGCCAAGGGACCTTATGGGGCGAAAAGCCGCAGAAGTGTTGCTGGCGAGAATGTCAGGGAATAAGCTGACGGAGACACATTTTGATGTGGGGTTTTCTCTACTCACGGGCGAGAGCATCTAATTATTTCCCGTCATACTTCAAATTATAGGGGTGTTGGCTGCTTTCGGCTACTCAGGTCACATACTTATGTATGCTCCCTGAGATATCCTCAATTTGCCGCCTACCTCTAATTCGAATTATTTAGGGAAATAGTGTGGTTTAATATAGCCTTAAAGCTAAATTTCGGCGTATGCACTAAAAGTATTGGCTGCACTCACCAACCCTAGTCACATACTGGAGTATGCTCCTAGGGCTTGGCTCGTTTGCCGCCTAGCGACACCACGAATTATTTAGATGAATATTAAAGATGGGTTAATTGAAATTTAAAATAAAACATACTTTTAAATTTCTATATTGTTAGTGCCTCTTTTTTCTTTGCCTATCTTCACTAAACTCAGATTGAGATAATCATCACAGATCTGTTCTCTTCTTCGCCAATTTGATTGCTAAATAAATCCTCACTGCTGATAATGTTACCCGTAACTTGTTACCGGTAACATAACGGTATTAATTAAAAGCCAGAATAATTTTGAATGCCTGAGGAGTTTCCTATGAGTGATACCCAACAACAAAACTATGCATTTGTACTAATGGGGGTATCGGGTAGCGGTAAATCTGCAGTAGCAAATGGCGTTGCTCAGGAATTACATGCCGCCTTTCTTGATGGCGACTTTCTGCACCCTAAAGCAAATATTTTAAAAATGGCATCGGGTCATGCGCTAAATGATGATGACCGCCAACCTTGGTTAGTCGCATTAAACCAGGCAATTTTTGCTATGCAGAGAACAAATTCTATTTCTTTAGTTGTATGTTCAGCATTAAAGAAAAAATATCGAGATATATTAAGAGAAGACAATAAAAATTTATTTTTTATCTACTTAAAAGGGGATTCAGAGGTTATTGAAGAAAGATTAAAAGCCCGTAAAGGGCATTTCTTCAAACCTGAAATGTTAAAAACACAATTTGCAGCCTTAGAAGAACCCAATGCAGCGGAAACTGATGTTCATATAGTTGATATTCGCCAAACTCTTGAAGATGTCATCGGTAATACCTGCTTAACGATTAAACAAATTGTCGCGGGAGAAAAATCATGAGCACGGTTGAGACGCTTAGCACATTAACATTGGTACTCACAGCGGTTGGCTCGGTAGTTTTATTACTGTTTTTAGTCATGTATGCACGCCTACATGCTTTTGTTGCACTGATGATAGTGTCAATTGGTGCAGGGTTGTTTTCAGGAATGCCAGTTCAACAAATAACCGAGACGATGCAAAAAGGAATGGCTGGGACTCTAGGTTTCCTTGCTATTGTTGTGGCATTAGGGGCAATGTTTGGCAAAATCCTGCATGAAACAGGGGCATTAGATCAGGTTGCGAATAAGTTACTTAACCTTTTCGGTGAGAAACATGCGCACTATGCGGTAGGTATCGCAGGGTTAATTTGTGCACTGCCATTATTTTTTGATGTCGCCATAGTGCTGTTAATCGGTGTGGTATTTGCAGTGGCAAATCGAACTGGGCATAACGTTGTCCGTTTAGCTATCCCATTATTTGCTGGGGTTGCTGCCGCTGCGGCATTCTTGTTGCCTGGGCCGACACCGATGCTGGTTGCTTCACAAATGGGCGCAGATTATGGCTGGATGATTCTCATTGGTCTATGTGCTGCAATTCCTAGTATGATCCTAGCGGGTCCTCTATATGGGCGATTTATTAGCCAGTTTGTACACATTGATATTCCTGCGGATTATAAAGCACCAAATACAGAACATGGCAAAATGCCAAGTTTTGGGTTCAGCTTATGTTTAGTGTTATTTCCATTAGTTTTGGTGGGTTTAAAAACAATTGGGACTCATTTTGTTGAGAAAGGCTCAACTCTGGAACATTGGCTCGAATTTATTGGTCATCCTTTCACTGCTTTATTACTTGCATGCTTGCTTGCCATATATGGTTTAGGTTTCCGTTATGGCATGAATAAAGAAAAATTGATGGAAGTTTGTTCTGCGGCGATCCAGCCTGCGGGGATTATCCTGTTGGTGACTGGGGCTGGTGGTGTTTTCAAACAAATTCTTGTGGATTCAGGTGTTGGTCCAGCGCTAGGGGATTCGCTAATCGGCGCGGGTTTACCTATTGCGGTAGCCTGTTTTGTTTTAGCGGGTGCTGTACGTGTTATCCAAGGTTCTGCAACGGTTGCGTGCTTAACAGCGGTAGGTTTAGTTCTACCCGTTATCAGTGAATTAGGGTATTCAGGTGCGCAGCTTGCTGCTTTATCAATCTGTATTTCCGGTGGTTCATTGATTTTAAGTCATGTTAATGACTCAGGTTTCTGGTTGTTTGGTAAATTTACTGGTGCAACTGAAGCGCAGACTCTAAAAACGTGGACGGTAATGGAAACTATCTTAGGGACGACGGGCGCCATTGTCGGTATGATTTTCTTCGTTTTCTTGTAATTTTTTAGGTATAAAGACAAAGGTCAGCTTTAATCGGCTGACCTTTTTGCTTTTCGTTACTGTAAAAGCTGGCTCAACTGGCTATATAAACCTCGAGCACTCTTTTTGTAACCATCAACAGACAAGTGTACATTGTCTGGTCGTGCTAAGTCTTGTGCTGCCCATGTACGGATTGAACAAGGGCCACCCATAAAGGCTTGCCAGTCCCAAAACAGCGTATGTTCCTGAGCTGAAACAGATTTCTGAATTTGAATAACATTCATTAAGTTTACAGGCATTTGAGCTTGGCAATTCATGGCATCATTAAATTTAATCGAATCATTCGGCCCGACTAATAAAATAACGCTATTTGGCATTTGCTGGCGGATTAAGCGGATTTTAGCGCGTAAATTTTGCTCATAAGCGGCAAGGTCTAACGTATCATTAAAGGCTTCATTAGTACCATAAGCTAAAATCACCATATCAGGTGACAGCTGAGCTAAAGTCTCACTCCATTGTGGTTGCCATTTATCTACCATACTAAGTGTTGCACCATTGATCCCTAGCGCGGAAAGCATAACCCCTGGCTTTTGTGAACGTACGAGCCAGCCACCAATCTTTAACCCAGCACTTTTATTGACCGTAACCTCTGCGGGTAACTGGGTGTTAACCGGGGTTGAAAAATACCACTGATAGCCTGTTGCCGGGAGTGCAATATTAGGTGAAACAGCTGGAGCCACACTCATTTGAGAGTCATTCGCGCTCTGGTATAGCGTTTGAAGCTGATAGGCCCCTAGAGCCGGTTGTAACGGCTTGAGTAGCACTTTACTCTTTGCGGCTTGTGGTTCAGCAATCATTCCCCCTAAGGGGTAATCAAAACGCTCATCTTTACGGCTAGAAGAAAGTGACCATTCTTTTTTCTCGCTCATGCGGTTAATGGTTGCAGTACGTTGCCCCGGAATAGAAATAGGAGGAATAAAGCCAGGACCTGCATCACCATAACGTTGCTGAAATAAACTCCTTAAATTGCCGCTGAAAAAATCAGCCGCAGTGTGGGAATCACCAATTTGAATAATATGAACTTGCTGGTTACCTTGACGTAATTTATTTGCTAATTGCGTTAAATTAGGCTCAGCATTGTTGATTAATTGCCCTTGAGATATAACAGTTTGTCCTTGTTTCGAACTTGGTATGCGCGTTTTGTCTGATGTATTTTGACAAGACAATAAGCCCAACGATAGCAGTGCAATGATGCTACCCGCTAAAATTTTGAGCTTAGCTTGACGCAGATTGTTCAGTTTCATGAGGTTCCTTTTCTTCCTCTGCTTCGAAATGGATCAATGAGAAAACTTTTTCTGCAATAAGTTGTTGCCCTTTACTGCTGAAATGAATCCCATCGCCACTTCTCAATTTAATTGTACTGCTTTCATCGCCGATATAGTCAGAGTAGTTATCGCCTTTATATTTAAAGACATCATTGACAGAAAAATAAATTTCGCCGTTACTTTCAACTTCAGACTGGTAGAGGCTTCTTAAGAATTTCATACCATCGGATAGCGTATTTTTACGCATATTAGGAGGACCAACCCAAATAACATCTACATTGTGCTGGCGTGCGGTCGATATTATATCATTAATACGCTCTCGGTAAACTTTTTCCCAGTCTTCACTTTTAAATTTGACGTATTTATAACCTGTTTTTGGTGGCATATCCCAAGGGTCATTAGGCCCTAAGAAAACAACAAGAACTTTAATATTAGGGTTATCATTCAATGCCTTAGCAATGGTTTGGGGCCAGTTGAAAAAGCGTGGATAGGCAAGGCCAGTGCTTTGTTTGCTTAAATTAATGCTATCGATATTATATTTTTTCAATAGCTTGTTCTTAACATGTGGAGCAATGCCTTGCATCATTGAGTCTCCTGCAAATAGAACTTGCTGGCCTTTTTCAATGTTGGCTATATGCTTCTCTACAATAGGTTGGTTTTGCTTGATAGCTAAGTGACTTAAATTGCCCTTGAGGCTTTTTGCTCTCGCTTGTGGGCGCTTAAGCAACTCAGGGAAAGTTATTGATAAGCTGTCTGCTGGGTAGATATAACCATTCATAAAATGCAGGCCCACTTGAAAACCGTCTGGGAAACTCAGCTTCTTGTTTTTATTTGCTAATGCTAATTCAGCGGCTTGCTGGTCGTCTTGTGCTTTTTGCCCTGAAGCATGATAAGTAAATACACTTCCCGCCTCGAGAGCACCGTCATGTAAATAAGCACCGTAATCCCAAATAGGGTTTCCTGCCATTTTCGCCCATGGTGTATCTTGATGATATTTTTGTTGCCAGAATCGCTCCAAAGAACCTTGGTTTAACCAAATCAACAACAGTCCTGCTAGTAACACAATAACTAAAACTTGGCCGGTTTTAATTAGGTTTTTTTTAAACTCAGAAGTTAGCATAAATAAACCCCGGCATACCTGAAGGTGAAAGCATAAACATAATTGTTAAAACAAGAGCAAGTGGAATAGGGTAGTAATACCAAGGGATATCTTGGTATTTTTTCGCCACATAATGGTAACCTTGTACAAAGTAAGGATAGGTAATGAGTAAGACCCAAAATGCAATAAGCAGACCTAGGCTTGCATTAATTGATGCAATAAAGCCTGGGGCAATAATTTGATTAATCATTAATATCGCATCATCAAAAGAAGCACTACGGAAAAAGATCCAAGCAAAACAGACAAAATGGAAAGTGATAATTCGTGAGACCCAAGTTGATAATGTTTTATTAGGGAGTGCCTTTGTCCAACCCAATTTTTCCATACACAAACTCTTTAAATTGAGTAAAACAATCCCTAAGCCATGTATTGCTCCCCACACCACGAACGTCATTGCGGCACCATGCCAGAGTCCGGAGATCACCATAGCAAGGAATACATTAGCATTCATACGGCTAAAGCCTTTGCGGTTACCTCCTAGTGGGATATAAATATAATCACGAATAAAAGTCGATAGGCTAATATGCCAACGTGCCCAAAATTCTTTTAGGTTTGCGGCTAAATAAGGGGCATTAAAGTTAACGGGTACTCTGAAACCTAATAATAAGGCGATGCCCGTAACAAGGTTGGTGTAACCGGAAAAGTTAAAGTAGATATTCCATGCATAGGCATAAGTGGCTACTAAGATCTCTCCTGCGCTATATCCGATAGGGGCATCAAAAACAGGGTTAACAAAATTTTCGGATAAGTAAGAACTAAATAAAAAGAGCTTAATTAGCGCCAGTGAAATCAACAGGATTGCCTTGCGACTATTGAGAATGGTTCGGCTTTCTGCTTGGATTTGAGGCATGAAATTTTTTGCGCGGTTAATCGGCCCCGCCACAATACTTGGAAAAAATGCAAGGTATAAAGCGACATCGAAAAAATCAGCTTTAGGAATTTCTTTACGGCATACTGAAACTGTATAACTAACAGAGTGGAATGCATAAAAAGAAAGACCGAGTGGAGCCAGTATTTCAAGAATAGGGAGCCCAACACTAAAACCAAATTTATCTAAAGTTTGCTGAATACTTTCTTGAAAGAAAGAATAATATTTAAAGTAGGTGAAGTAACCGATAATAACTGTGGCTAGGATGAGATAGACCCATCGATTTGATAGCCAATTTGTCACCCAGTTTGTGAGAAAATAAATGAATAGGGTATAACCAAATAAAATATAGGCAAAATCAGGGTTAAACGAATAAACAAAAAAATAGCTTGCGGTAATTAGTAGACCATTTTGTAGTTTTGCACTGGGCTGACAAGCCCAATAAATAAGAAAAAATATCAAGAAAGAGCCAAGAAACTCAAAAGAGAAGAAATTCATATTAGACTCAAAGATGTTAATTATTTTGGTAGAAGATGAGCATATGATATTTGATCTCTTCTTCTATGCAATCAGAATATTGCTCGTCATATTTTGAGTAATGATTTTGTTGGCGGCATTCAATTCCCCCGCAGGGTATCTGCCTGCTATAACATGAGCAATTTATAGCGATAAAAAAATCCACTTTGTTAAGTGGATTTTTTATATCTTGTACCTGGTGATACAATAATTAGATGCGAGTGGCTGCTCTTTTTTGAGCTTGTGTAATCAGTTCTTCATTACTCGCGTACATTTCTTGTAAATAACGGTTATAGGATGAACCTAACTCGGAGTACCCTTTCATATCATTGATAAGTTTTGTGGTATCTAACTCATCTTTTGATAGGCGTTGTTTTGCTCGTGAACTACGTAGTGATTCATAAGCATTATGGGTATTCATATTCTTCATATACGCTGTCACGGTATCTTCAACTGAAGAGTATGCTGAATAGCCTTTAACTTTACCTTTGTTAGTTCGGCACCCACTTCCGCAGCGCATACCAAATAAGTTACCGTTCTGTAATGCAAGTTGTGATGTACCCCAACCTGATTCTGTTGCTGCTTGTGTGGCCACTAAATGCGTTGGCATGATATCTACGCGACTTAATAGCTTATCCCAATTGATGCGTTTTGGGTTGCTACATTTCATACCATAGCTATCACAGATTTGGCTAAGACGGCGCAGTTCTTGAGCGCTCCATTTTTTATTTGCGCGAACGGATAATAACCAATTGCGCTCTTCCATAATCTGCTTATTAACTTTTTCAATAACAGGGACAACCGTTTTCAAAAATGCTTTCTTTCGTGGTGTACCAGAAGGGTATTTACGTAAATCAGGGAGTGATGTTTTGGCCTGACTTACATTTTGCACAGTTTTATTAGAGTACTCTTTATTGAGCATTGTGCTGGTACTGGTGGAGCCCATACTGAGGCTCGAAAATAAAAGTAAAAATAAGAAAGCGAAGACGGCGTTTGTCCTCATCGTTCGAGAGGGCATTTGCTTCTCCTAAGTATCTCTGAACAAAATTCGAGCGAATATTAGCAGATTAAATTTTTACGAGCTACTTTTATCCGGCTAATATTAGGTAAATTTCTGTATTGGATTGTAGGTTTTTTTGTTTATTTTTAACTGTATTGATTTTGATGTAAAAATAATATTTTCACATCTAGTTTTTATGGTTATATATTAAAATGTCTTACTTGTTTTTGCTTTGAATGGCTGCACTTAAGTTAAATTCGATTATTTATCACACAGTTCACTTAGTTATTATAAGGCTATTTTGCTCAATAAATAGCCACTTAGTCGCTTATTTTATAATCAAAATGGGAAAGACCTCTTTTTCCTAACGATAAAAGAGGGAACAAAAGTGAAATACAAATAGGCGGTATGAAAGGTAAAAAAAGCGAGTTAAGCTTCATTTTTACTCGTCACCTTGACCGTGATAATTTCGTTTAAGTGAGCAATTTTTAGGGGAAATTTAGGGTTGTAAAATCTGTTGCTGTATATCTTGTTGTTTAGCTTCTTCTGCAAGGGCCGGGAAGTCCGCAACAGTCCAATAATGGTTTGGTACAGGAAGTTGTCTCATATTTTCAGTGGGTTGCAAACGTAACTGAGCAAGTAGTGGTAAATTGTATTGTAGGTAGTTATCTGGCAGCGTTAATCGCAACCCTCCCCGAGGTATGATTTGAGTCGGTATTAAAGGTAGCCTGTCATCGCTGGTATTATAGTCCCTTGTTAATACAAGGAATTTTTCAGGTACTCTCCGGTAGCTATTCCACCATAGGCCATCAATGTTATCGAACATTTTACTTGTTTCGGCTCTATTTGATGCGCCCAATTGGTGCAGGGCTAAAGGTAAGATATTTTCTATGGATTGAGAAAAAACCGGCAAAGAGTTCGCTCGACCCTGCAAAATAACGGTCATTGCAAGGCGTGCTCCGAGCAAATTAGAGTAAAGATCTTCAGGGGAAAAAGCCGAGATCCCTTCTGAAAAGCCTGGAACCGATTGATAACCATACCATTGTGCAATTTCGTGCCATACGGCAAGTTGGAAAGCAAGTTTAGCCGCAAGATAGGCACTGAGCGTATAACGTTGGTGTGCAGATGGCGGTGGCGTAAAGGGGCTGAAATGAATTTGTCTACTGGCCAGTTCTTCACTTAGTGAAAGTGTCCATTCTTGGCCAAGGCGTGGATAAATTTGGCTGAATAAGTAAAAAGTATAATCTGCAGTATCTCTGACATGCGAGATATCAATAAACCCACCTTTATCTGTATATAATAAGCCAATTTTTTCATTACTAAGCCCCATTAAAGCTGCACTTGCCCCTAAAAAGCTATCATTATAATGATGCTCACCAAGGCTATCGGCTTCTACAATATTATCGATAGTATAAAAAGGAACGGGGAGCCCCCATAATTGTGCTTGGAGGTTGTACCCGAAGGCACAGCATGCACGTAAGCCTTGAGGAGGAACTAATGAAGGAATAACGGACCAATCTTGTGTAGCTTCTTCAAAGGTATGCGAAGTTAATACGGGGGAAATAGCGGGCAATTCAAGCTTGCTATGATTTTGGCATGCAGTTAATAGCAAGGCTAAACAAGACGCTTGAACCCACTTAAACATTAAAACGCCTCCCCGACCTGAAAATAGACACCAGTGCTATTACGGCCAATGCCGAAATCCAAACGTACATTCATTCTTGGCTTAAATTCAAAGCGATATCCGACACCAACAGTAGGGAGCCAGTGGCTTTGACCTAGTTCGGACGGTGTATCGCTCATCGTCCCTGTGCCTAACCAACCGACAATACCATGACGCCAATCTAGCTTATGCCTAATTTCTATTTGGCTAGTGAATATATTATTGTCGCGATAGCGACCTTCGTAATAGCCTCGCATTCGATTACCATTACCTAATAACGATAATTGATTCCATGGCACATTACCTGTTGAAAACCGCGCATAATTATCAAGTGCAACCACGGTATCTTCGGCAATCTGATGGTAGTAAGCGTATTGTAATTGCGTGGTTTGAAAACGGGTGTCGCTACCAAGATTTGGCGCAAAATAAGTGTAAGTCACTTCAAAGGTTTGCCCTTGGTATGCGTTAGGCAAAAAATCGCGGGTATCATAACTATAATAGGCGCTGACCCCTGAGTTGATAACAGAACGCCCACCGACGGAATTAGCGAAGTACTTTTTTGCACCATCATCTGGGTCGCTGGCATTAATTGATGAAAAGTTCCAACCGAGTCCAATATAAGTGGCATCCGTTAGTTTATACAATGCTCTTGGCGTTATTTGGAATTCTTGGGAATGGTACTTTTCTTTATTATGGTCGTTTTTACCTGCAGAATAGCCCTTTCCCCAATAATAAGTAGGAATGTTATTGATGGTACCCGAAATAAATAATCGCCACTGGTCGTTATCAATAAAATTATAATTAGTGAAATTCAAACCAAATGCGCCTGTAGATGAAGCGAAGCCACTTAACCCAATTGAAGAAGGTTGCGTTTGTTTATCTTCTTTATCTATCCGGTATAAACCAACCAGCGCAGTACCGATGCCTATCCCCATTTCAGGGGTATAAAAAGGCCCCGGCAAAACGCCCCAATCAATGGGTTTGCTGTCATCAAAGCTGTTTTCCCCCCCGAGGTTGTTTAACCAGCCATCAATTTGTTGGCGGTCGGGGAGAATATCTGCTTTAGCAGGGAAAAGAATAAAAAGGCTGACCAATGCCAGCCTTTGGATAATAGCCGAATACCACATTAAAAACGGAATTCTCCAGAGACAAAGAAAGTATTACGGTTATTAAAACCAAACTCAGTGAGTACATTAAAATTGCGAGTAAACTCGACGCGAGCACCGACAGTATTATTCCATTTATGGGCAAGGTGCTGTTTGACGTCGAATTTCATACCAGGTTCATCCATTGAGTTAATTATATCTTGGAATTTCCCAGGTAAATTGAGCTTATTGATATCACCTTTAAAACGTTGGGTAATATCTTGGTACATTGCACCAGTCCAAACTTGAACTTTGGTATTCCCTTGCCCATCAATCAATGGGTCAAAAGTAAATGTATAGCCAATTCGAGGTGAAATTATTAAAGCTTTAATATCACCATCAAGAATATCAAGGTCAGTTTTTGTATAATTTAAATCTAATGTTGTGAAAAAATCGTTATATCCCCCGGCTAAAGTAAACCCAGCACCATAGGTTTTACCTTTAAAATCTAAATCAAAAGGTTGGCCTTTCAATAAAGGATCTAGTGGTATAACGAATCCCGGAGCTAACTCGAAACTTCCACCTTTTAGTGTGGTATGGGACTTACCCTTAGTGTGACCATATAACCCATAAATATTTAAGAATGGAAATACCCATGAATCTAATTTAAGTGTATGGGTTTCACTTTTTTGCCGTGTATGTCCCGCTTCAATGTGTATCGCATTTGAAAACTCAGGGCTTTCAGGAGAAATAAACCCAATTCTGTCGACTACAATATCTTGGCGCATATTCATATAACCATAGCTTGCACCAAATGGCTCCGGCAAATCATAACCGCGGGCGCGTGCTTCATCACCCCAAATCGGCAGTACTCGTGACTCTGTAGCAGAAGAACGAGTAATACCGCCTTCGTTATTGTTTTGTGGCGCCCCTGACTCACTAACTGATACTGAAAATAATGGACGGTCGCTATCGGCAAAGCTTACGGGAATACATAAAAAAGAAGAAAGGATTAGCACATGACTGAATTGGATGCGTTTCATAACATTGGCTCAATTTTAGGAAGTAAAGGGGGTGTAAAAGCAGATTATTATTCGTCTTACAGCGATAATCGGAATTTTATCATTAATCTTTTTTTTAGGGATAGCGCTTAATGCTTTTTTATTAACTCTTTGGGTAAAATGAGTGTAGGTTGATAGTTTGTTTAAGATTGTGCTTTCCAAAACCGAAAAATAGGTGCCGATAGACAAAAGGTTACCGGCACGAAGAGCGTAAAAGATTATTTTTTATTCTGTTGGTGAAACTTAACACGTTCATGAAAATAGGCTTTTAAGTGATCTTCCATTTGATGGATTTTTTGTTCTAAAGCATGTACGAATACTTCGTCGCTATTCATATTGTAAACACGCTGCATTGCGAGTTCGTCAATGTATTCTTTTTGTGCTTCTGTCAGGTCAATCATATTCTCACACCTATATAGATAGAAATTAGTTCTTTTGCCTCATCAATACGAAGCAAGTCAGAGAAAGGAGGTCATTGTGCCTCAGCCAATAGCGTATGAAAAGTAGAATAAATTATTATCGAATAATGATTATTGGTTTACTTAGTTACAATATAAAGGATCAAATCACAATCTGAATTTGTTAAGAATATTCACAATATTCTTAATGAATATAAGCTGATATCCTCGCTAAAGTCACTTATTAATAGGTCTTAAAATGAACAATAAACAATATTACCTTGATACTGCAGCAGGTGAAGGCGAAAAAGAAGCATCTATGATGGTCGCTATTCCAGGTTCTGAATTGACATCTTCGTTACTTGAGCAGCGTTTAGAAGAACAAACCTATTTTACGGATGGAGAAGTAGACTATATTCCAGATGAAGACGGTTTCTTTTTTAGCTGTAAAAAAGGTGAAGAGGAATTGCGTTTCTATATTTCATTGGTAGATAGCGACCCTGAATATACGATCAACCCATATTTTGCGACAGACCCTATTAGTCCAGAATTATACGCGGAGGCGAGTTCGGCTCCTCAAGCGGTGATTGTGGAATGTTTATTCAAAGAGCAGCCGTTAGTCAGCTACCTTCAACAACTGAAAATCATTCAAATCTTAGTGCCTGATTTACTCTTAGGGCTGGATATTTCGGCAGCAGGGAAAGTGTTTACTCGTGAGTGGCTTAATTTTCAATTAATAGATGATTTAATGCCAAGCATTGATTCTTTATATGTTGTGCACGCTATTTATGACCAAGAAGATAATGAAAATAAACCGGAAGAAGAGCGCGCACCAACCATGTATTGGTTCCATACCCATGGTTTAGCCCGTTGTGGGTTGTCTGAAGCTGAAATTATTATTCCACACCCAATCGCATCTTATTATGGTATCCCAGAATTATTCTGGAGCTTTGTGAACAACAGTATTACACACGGTAAAATCGTCTTTAACGAGCCAATTTTTATTGGGCAAACACAATCAGGTTACGAATACCTGGTGGCATTGCCATTTGAGGAAGGGTTGCTTCATGTCGGTAAATCAACGCCTATTGATAACTTAAAGCCATTAGAAGAAATGAATTTTGAGTTTGGTGATGCAACTTCTGAGCGTTTTATGGGGGATTGGCACGACAGGGATGAGTCTCATCAGCACCCGTCAGTCATGCTGTTCCGTGTTACACAAGAAAACCCAGTATTAGAGAGTTTCTTTGAAGGGTTTGAAGATCAAAATGCGATGATGTTTATGCGCACAGACGAAGAAACGGCGGATATGTCCCGTAAAGCGAAGCTGCGCTGGGAGTATTTCACCCACATGTTAGATAATTATGGTCCAAAACCTGTCACTCAAAAGAAAGGTTTTTTTGCGAAGTTTTTAGGCAAAAACGATGATGAAGCTGATACTGAATGGCGTTTCTTAGTGAAATGTGGCATTGGTTATCATGATGCGGAAGAGGATTATGATGGGCACGAACATATGTGGTTTGAGCCAATTTCTTGGAATGGTGACCAGTTTGAAGGCCGATTAATTAACCATCCTTTTTATGTGAAAGATATGCAAGAAGGGGAAACTTATCCATTAACCCGTGATGATATTACGGATTGGACAATTTATTTCCAAGATGGAAGTTACACGCCGGATACGATATACAAGCTACTGAGTGGCGCGCAAGTTCACTAATTCGTTAGACTGCAAGTCACATGGGCGAAGCTTGTTGCCTATATATGCCTTGGATTATTTAGAGTACAAAGGTTTGTGTTAGACTGGGCGCGTAAAGTGCCCAATTTAATGATGATAGTTTGACACTATGAATGAATCTGACCTGTACCAATATGCCCTGTTTATGCTTTCTCGCCGTGACTACGGTAAAGCTGAGTTATTTAGCCGTATGAAACGACGGATGTATGAGAAAAATGAAGGTATTATTGATGAATCGTTGATTGAAAAAGCCCTTGAACGACTCAGTGAGCAACACTTTCTTGATGATGATCGGGTGGTGGCACTATTAATGCAGGGCTATATTCGCAAAGGTTATGGTCCGTTGCGAATTAAGCAAGAAATGCGTCAAAAAGGCTTTTCTGAAGCTTTAGTTGAAAAACATTTTGCTGATGTTGATGTGGATTGGTTTGAGAAAGCGGCATTGGTACGCAGCAAAAAATTTGGTGATGACCTACCCCAAGATTTTAAAGAAAAGAGTAAACAGATCCGTTATTTACAATATCGAGGTTTTTTTGGCGATATGATTTACGAACTGTTTAGTTGATTGTTTCCTGATTTTAATATCAATGCAGGTTTTCTGTATTTGATTAGCTATCTTGATGACGAACCCATTGGTATCCGCATATACATCAATTTCTTTTTTTTAACCTAATCTAGTCTGTTCTACCTATCTGAAGAGGGTAATTGGTAAAATCCGCTAGAAAATCTCTTCTATAAAAGATTTATTATTTCTTTATCTTGTGTTTTTATTCATATCTATATTAAAAAATATCGTCTGGCATGATCATTGTCAGTGAATTTTGCTTAACTATTAGGCAGAGTGATTTTTTATAATTACAAAATGAGACAGGCAGGAGAAACAAATGATTGAGCTCTTAATCGGCGTTATTGTCGCCATTGGAGTTGGGCGCTATATCATAAAAGGGTATTCGGCAACGGGCGTGCTAATGACAGGGGGGATTTTACTTCTGATCATTACCGCTATTATGGGCAAAAGTATTTTACCAAGTTCTGTTCCTACGACGGGGTGGCGTACAACAGACATTTTGGAATACATAAAATTCCTATTAATGAGCCGAGGTGGTGACCTTGGTATGATGATTATGGTGCTATGTGGGTTTGCATCTTACATGACCCATATTGGTGCCAATGATGTGGTTGTTAAAATTGCATCAAAACCGCTAAAAATGATCAACTCGCCATATTTATTAATGGTAGCGGCTTATATTGTTGCTTGCTTGATGTCGCTGGCGGTTTCCTCTGCGACTGGTCTTGGGGTGTTATTGATGGCAACCTTGTTCCCCGTGATGGTGAATGTCGGGATTAGCCGTGGTGCAGCGGCGGCAATTTGTGCTTCACCAGCGGCAATTATTCTGGCACCGACTTCAGGTGACGTTATTTTAGCGGCGCAAGCTGCTGAAATGCCATTAGTTGATTTTGCATTTAAAGTGACTTTGCCGATTTCTATTGCTGCAATTGTTGCTATGTCTATCGCACATTTCTTCTGGCAGCGTTATCTAGATAGAAAAGAAAACGTCAAAATGGAAATGCTTGACGTCAATGAAATCAAAACTCATGCGCCTTCTTTTTATGCCATTTTACCATTCACTCCGATTATTGGTGTATTAGTATTTGATGGTAAGTGGGCGCCTGAACTGCACATAGTTACAATCATTGTTGGTTGTATTATTTTAGCTGCTGTTATTGAATTCATTCGTAGTTTCAGTGCAAAACACGTCTATGGTGGCTTAGAGGTTTGTTATAAAGGGATGGCTGAAGCCTTTGCTACAGTGGTTATGTTATTAGTTGCGGCGGGTGTATTCGCACAAGGTTTAAGTACTATTGGTTTTATCAAAGGGCTTATTGACCTAGCACAATCATTTGGTTCGGGCGCGATTGTCATGATGATTGCATTGGTAATTATTACAATGCTAGCTGCAATGACGACAGGGTCTGGTAATGCACCGTTTTATGCCTTTGTCGAATTAATTCCACATCTAGCAAAACAGATGGGCGTCAACCCAGCTTATTTGGTGATCCCAATGTTACAAGCTTCTAACTTGGGGCGCACATTATCACCTGTTTCAGGTGTCGTCGTTGCGGTGTCTGGGATGGCTAAAATTTCACCGTTTGAAGTGGTAAAAAGAACGTCAATTCCAGTGCTAGTTGGCTTAATTGTTGTGGTCATTGCAACTGAAATTTTAGTTCCTGTCTATCTATAAACCCAACCTATTTTTTATGTAAATGGCTGAGCTGGTAGTTCAGCCATTTTTTTATCACATTTAAAATTAAATTCTTTAGATGCAAAATTTATTATTTTAATCACAAGCTAAAAAGGATTTTTACAGAGGAATTACATTGAGTTTTTTTATTTGACGTTATTAACGAGATCTACGCCAAAAAGTTGAACAAAATAGGTAAATTAAATTAGGCGGTCTTACTAACTTCATGCAAAATCGGCGCATCTGATTTTAATAACGTTAATGATGAAGAATACAAGATGAGCACAATAGAAAAAACAGTGGTTACAACGGATAAGCCAGTAAGTAAATGGACGTATAAGGATTTTACATGGGTACTTTCTTTATTTGGAACAGCCGTAGGGGCAGGGGTTTTATTCTTACCTATTAAAGCAGGTGCTGGGGGTTTTTGGCCATTAGTTGTGTTGGCATTAATTGCTACCCCAATGATTTGGCTAGCACATAAAGGGTTAGCGCGTTTTGTTTTGTCTGCAAAAAATCCGAATGCGGATATTACTGATACTGTAGAAGAGCACTTTGGTAAAGTTGGGGCAAATATCATTACCTTTGCTTATTTCTTTGCTATTTACCCAATTGTATTAATTTATGGCGTGGGTATCACCAATACCGTTGATTCTTTTATTGTCAATCAGCTTGGCATGGCGCAACCTCCGCGTTGGTTACTGTCAGGTGTGTTGATTTCGGCAATGACAGCAGGGGTGGTGTTTGGTCGTGACCTCATGTTAAAACTCACTTCTTTGATGGTTTACCCATTAGTTTTCATCTTATTAGCATTGTCTTTATATTTAATCCCTGAGTGGAATATGTCGATGCTAGAAGTGTCGCCTGATTGGAGTGCAATGCCAGTTATAGTTTGGATGGCTATCCCACTGATCGTATTTTCATTTAACCATAGCCCGATTATCAGCCAATTTACCAAAGACCAACGTCAACAATTTGGTGACAAGGCAATCGTCAAAACTGATATGATCACAGGTGGTGCAGCCTTAATGTTAACAGGCTTTGTGATGTTCTTTGTTTTTTCTGTGGTGTTATCTTTAAGCCCAGCAGAACTGGAAATTGCCAAGCAAGAGAACATTAGCGTGTTATCGCATATTGCTAATATCAATCCATCACCAATTTTGTCTTACTTAGGGCCGATTGTTGCTTTTGCGGCGATTGTTTCTAGCTATTTTGGTCACTTCTTAGGTGCCCACGAAGGTTTAGTTGGGTTAATTAAATCCCGCTCTTCTTTCTCAGTTAGGAAAATTGAGACAGCATCTATGTTATTTATTGTGATAACAACATGGATCGTCACTATTCGTAACCCAAGCATTTTAGGTATGATTGAAACGATGGGGGCGCCAATGATCGCGGCTATCCTGTTCATTCTACCGGTGGTATCGATGAATATTGTTCCTGCAATGAAAAAATTTAGTACGTCAAAGCCAGCACAAATATTCACTTTTGTCTGCGGATTAGCGTCCATTACTTCTGTTATTTATGGTGCATTTCAATAATCGCGGGTAATTCGATTCGTTTTAAAAAGCCACAATCTCAATGGGTTGTGGCTTTTTTTTATATGAATAAGAAATAGATTATAAGAATAATACCTTATGTGATTAATTATCGGCGTTGAGCGGTGCAAAGCGTTCTAAGGCATGGAGTGTAGACTAATCTATATGAAATAATTTCAAGTTCAAATAGTTGCCTAGTATATAGTCTTAGGTAATATCTATTGATATCACAGCATAGAACCCACTTATAATTATCTCTTCTGGCCGTGTTTTCCAGTGCGTCATAACAAGGATAACAAATGAAATTAGAAACATTATCGATTCACGCGGGCTACTCTCCAGACCCAACAACCAAGTCTGTTGCGGTTCCAATTTACCAAACTACATCGTATGCATTTGATGACACTCAGCACGGCGCTGACCTTTTCGACTTAAAAGTCGGGGGGAATATTTATACACGCATCATGAACCCAACAAATGATGTTTTAGAACAGCGTGTCGCAGCATTAGAAGGCGGTGTAGCTGGGCTGGCTGTTGCTTCCGGTATGGCAGCTATTACTTATGCCATCCAAACTATTGCGCAGGCAGGTGATAACATTGTTTCCGTCGCAAAATTGTACGGTGGCACATATAACTTATTGGCCCACGCGTTACCACGTTTAGGGATTGAAACTCGTTTTGCGGAGCATGATGATTTAGCCGCACTTGAAGCGCTGATTGATGATAAAACCCGCGCAGTTTTTTGTGAGTCAATTTCCAATCCGGCAGGGTTTATTGTTGATATCGCCGCATTAGCCGAAGTTGCTCACCGCCATGGTGTTCCACTGATTGTCGATAACACAGTGGCAACCCCATACTTATGCCGTCCCTTTGAACATGGTGCGGATATTGTGGTTCATTCATTGACTAAATATATTGGTGGTCATGGGACATCACTTGGCGGGATGGTTATCGATTCAGGGAAATTCCCTTGGGCAGAGCATCCAAATCGCTTTTCTTTATTGATAGAGCCTGATGTGGCTTATCATGGTGTAAGCTATACAGAGCACTTTGGTGCTGCCGCCTTTATTGCTCGCTGCCGTGTTGCGCCTTTACGTGGAACTGGGGCGGCGTTGTCGCCATTTAATTCATTTTTAATCTTACAAGGCTTAGAAACACTAGCATTAAGAATGGATAGGCATACAGAAAATGCATTAAAAGTGGCTAATTTCCTTGAAAAGCACCCACAAGTTGAATGGGTGAAATATGCAGGTTTACCAAGCAATCCAGAGCACGGTTTAGCGCAGAAATATATGAACGGAAAGCCGGCAAGTATAATGTCTTTCGGTATTAAAGGTGGCCAAGAAGCAGGAGCACGTTTTATTGATGCACTGCAACTGATTGTACGATTAGTGAACATTGGTGATGCTAAATCATTAGCTTGCCATCCGGCGTCCACAACGCATCGCCAATTAAATGATGCTGAACTCGCACAGGCAGGCGTATCGCGGGATATGATCCGTTTATCTATCGGTATAGAACATATTGATGATATTTTAGCTGACCTTGAACAGGCATTAGTTGCGGCAAGATAATTGGTGTAAAACTTGATAAAAACTGGTTATGGTAAAGTAAAATCATAACCAGTTTTTTCTTTTTTATTATCCAAAAAAGATGACACTCGTTTTGTTTGTTGTATTAGTTCTTATTTTTATATTAATAATTAGTTTTATATAGTATTTTGAAAAACTGAACGGCCCTGTAAGGTTTTAACCTTAATGTTCAATTCTTATCTATTTATTATTGATGAAATATAATTTCTATTTATGGATTGTTTACCAAGAATCAGCCTGATACAAATTAACTTTTGATTTGTTTAAACGGGGTTTAATTGCCATAACGATAATAACTAAATAGTCAGTAAAAAGTGTTTATTTAAAGCGAATAAGCTAAAAGATATTAAATATCAATAACAAGAATGGTTGAGAAAAAATGATTATGGCAAACAATAAAGTTGCCTACCTTAAGTGGTGCTTACTATTTGGGTTTATCTTAGTGACCTATTTTTTACCGTTAAACGGTAGGTTGCTATGGCAGCCTGACGAGTTACGTTATGCCGAAATTAGCCGGGAACTGATTATTAGCTATAACTGGAGTGTGCCTGAACTTCTTGATATTCGTTACTTCGAAAAACCGATTTTTGGCTATTGGGTTGGGGCACTGTTTCAAATGTTATTTGGTGAAAATAATGTGTCCGTGCGCCTTGGCGCTGTCTTTAGCACTTTGGTCAGTGGGTTATTTGTTTATCTCAGCGCTAAAATGTCATGGAAAAATGCACGTATCGCATTTAACGCTGCCTTTATTTACCTTTCGATGCTTATGGTGTTTACGATAGGCACCTACAATATTCTAGACCCGATAGTCACCGCTTTTATTACGATGGTGATTTTCTTTTTCCAATGGGGTCTAACCACACAACGTTTTTCTCATCGATTATGCGCTTTTATTATGATGGGGGTGGCTTGTGGACTAGGGGTTCTGACGAAAGGCTTTTTAGTGCTTGTATTACCTGTTTTAGTTTGTTCTCTTGCCGCGGTGTACTTTAAGCAATTCAAAGAAGTCTTTGTTTTTTCTTTTGTGTCAATCTTTACGGCATTTGTTATCTGTTTACCTTGGGCATTTGTGATTGCTAGCCGTGAGCCTGACTACTGGAATTACTTCTTCTGGGTTGAGCATATTCAACGCTTTATGGCGGACAACGCACAGAACAAATCACCATTTTGGTTTTATATTCCTATATTACTTGCTGCTGTTTTACCATGGTTGGGTTATCTTTTTGGGGCTATACATTATGCTTGGCGGCAAAAAGGGATTTACCTTTACTTTTTATTGTGGTTTATCGCCCCATTTGTATTTTTTAGCATCACAAAAGGCAAGCTACTAACCTATATTTTACCTTGCATTGCACCGGTTGCCATTTTAATGGCGGCTTACATTGAAAAAGTACGGGCTGAGAAAAAAACAACCGCTATCCGCTTAAATGCCATTATTAACCTATTGGTCGGTGGGGCTGCCGCGGCATTAATTATTGCTTCTCCTTATATACCTAAAATTAACATTTATCAGGCAGATGAAAGTAACAAATTATGGTTGGCCGCCGTCGCTTTTATCTGCTGGTTATTAGTGGCATTGGTTTCTTTTAAGCAACGGTTTTGGTACTTCGCTGCGGCTTGCACCGTGGCAATCAGTTTGAGTGTCGGCCATGTGATCCCTTATCGCGTTGAAAGTAATAACACGCCTCAAAATGTAATTGAAAAATACCATAAACAGTTAGAAAACAAATCGATATTACTGACAAATAATGTTGGGTTAGGGACAGCTTTAGCATGGGTACTAAAGCGTAGTGATATTACGATGCTTCACCAAACTGGTGAATTAAGCTATGGGTTAAAATACCCTGATGCTATTAATCGGTTTTATAGCTTAGGGCAGTTACCCGGTTTATTAAAAAATAATCACTATAAGAATGTCGCGGTGGTGGTAGATGGTTCACAAAAAGAGATCATTGATGCTCTTCCTGGTAACCCAATTATAATTCGTGAGGGGAACTTAGTTTTCGCTTTCTACGAGGGTTAATAGAAAAATGGTATTACATGGAATGTAATACCATTTATATTTAATCGCCTGATTAGCGAGTTGGCTTATTCCCGTGAGGGTTGTTGCCTGTCGGGTGGTTTTTCCCTATTACAGGGGGTAGCCCATGGTAAATTAATAACATTGTCATACTATTACTCATTGTATTTGCATCGACTTCCACTGTATCCGCAGTTCGACTATTTCTTTGGTAACGACCAGATAACGTATTGCTCATTGAGAAGCCTCCTCTGTTTCTTTTATCAGGCGGTTAGCTTCAGCAAGCTCATAACGCCTTGGTGTCAGTGCAGTCGCACTATGATTACGGGCAAGTAATGAATATATGGTGGGCAGAACAAATAAAGTAAATAACGTGCCAACTAGCATCCCTGTTACGATCACCAAACCTAATCCAAAGCGGCTATTGGCGCCTGCCCCTGTCGCGAATAACAAAGGTACTAAACCAATGACCATCGCTGCTGTTGTCATTAGGATTGGGCGTAAGCGAATTTGTGCTGCTTTGAGGATAGCATGGCGTTTGTCCAAACCTTCATTGGCCTGTAACTCATTCGCAAATTCCACCATTAATATGCCGTGTTTACTGATTAAACCGATTAATGTCACTAAGCCAATTTGGGTATAAATATTCAACGTTGCATAACCCAGCGCGAGTGGGATCAAGGCTCCACAAATAGATAAAGGAACAGTGATCAAAATAATCAGTGGGTCGACTAAACTTTCATATTGGGCAGCTAAAACTAAATAAATGATGATGAGCGCCGCCATAAAGGCAAAGGCGAGGGTGTTACCTTCTTGTTTATATTGGCGCGAATCGGATTGCCAGTCATGGCTGAAGCCGGCAGGTAGTTCACTTGCAATGCCATCTAAATAAGCAACTGCTTGGCCGAGTGTGACTCCCGGAGCCGGAATTGCTTGGAAAATAGCCGCATTTTGTTGATTAAATTGCGTGAGCTTATTGGGTTCAACTTGCGTATTGATATCTACGACAGTTGACAGTGGGATCATCGTTCCCGCTTCTGATTTTACATAGTGCCGTGACAGTGCGTCAGGGGTTAGTCGTTGGCTGCGAATACTCTGTGGGATCACATCATAGGAGCGCCCATCCATTCCAAAGCGGTTGATATAGTTTTCACCCACTAATAAAGTCAGGGATTCACCAATATCTTGCATCCTGATCCCCAAACTATTTGCTTTTGAACGATTAATGCGGACTTCAACCACTGGGTTGTTATAGTCAAGGTCGCTATCCACCACCATAAATAACCCACTTTCACGCGCTTGCTGTTTGATCTCTTCCATGGTTTTGTAAAGCACGGAATAATCTTGTGAGCTTCGTAGTACCATTTGCACCGGTAGTCCCCCTGTTGAGCCCGGCAATGCAGGTAACTGGAAGACAAAGATACTATTTCCTTCAACATCTCCAACACGTCCTTGTAAGTCAGCTTGGATAGCCGACGCAGGGCGCTCGCGTTGTTCCCATGAGGAGAGGTTTGTTCCCCCAAAACTAGCGGAAGGGCCATCAGTGCCGTTAATAATCCATGTGCTTTCTGTTTCCGGTAACTCCATGAAAACATCATGTAATTTACGTGAGAAACGTTCAACATACTCTAGGTTAGCGTGTTGTGGCGATTTAATAGCGGTTAATACGCTAGATTGGTCTTCAACAGGGGCTAATTCACGCGGGGCAGATTGGTAAAGTAGGGGCAAACTGATAAAGACCGCAACTGCAATAACACCTGTTAACCAACGGTTTTTCAAAGAAAAATTCAATACAATAGTATAGTAATGAGCTAACGTACTGAAGAACGTTTCAGCCATTCGCGCCATGCGCCCTTCGTTTTGTTTTGAATTGAGCATGAAAGAGCTCATCACAGGGGAAAGGGTTAACGCCACAATACCTGAGACAATCACTGCGCCTGCTAGCGTTAGAGCAAACTCTTTAAATAACGCGCCAGTTAAACCTGACATCAAGCCGATTGGGGCGTATACCGCGGCTAAGGTAATGGTCATCGCGATCACAGGGCCTGCAACTTCACGAGCCCCAATTAATGCAGCTAAAACAGGGGATTTCCCTTCCTCAATGTGGCGATGAACGTTTTCGACAACAACGATAGCGTCATCCACAACGAGCCCAATAGCGAGTACCATTGCTAGCAAGGTGAGTAAGTTAACACTAAAGCCGAAAGCCATCATCAGTGCGGCTGCGCCTAACATTGATAACGGAATGGCTAAGATTGGAATGATGACACTGCGAATTGAGCCTAAACACAGGTAAATAACCACAATGACAATAAGCAAGGCTTCAATTAAGGTGCTGATCACTTGGTCAATAGAGGCTTTAATAAAGCGTGAAGTTTCAAATGCCATTTCCACTTTAACACCCGGAGGTAAGGTTTTAGTGATATCAGGCATTAATTGATTCATGCCATCAACAATCACTAACGGGTTCCCCGTTGGTGTCGCAAACAAACCAAGGTAAATAGCCGGCTCCCCATTCATCAAACCACTTGTTTCAGTGGATGAAGCGCCCAGTTCAATGGTTCCTACATCTTTCAGGCGGACTAATCCATTACCATCATTTCGGATCACCAGATCACGGAATTCATCAACATTAGTGAGGTCGCTATTGACATAAACGTTAGAAATAACGAATTCACCTTTAATTTTTCCGGGAGCTGCTTGGTAGTTATTTTGGCGCACAGCTTGCGCGACGTCGGCGGCTGTTAGCCCTCGCCCTGCAAGCTTATCGGCATCAAGCCATAAACGCATAGCAAGTTGTTGCCCACCAAAAACTTGGACTTTGGCGACGCCGTCAATAGAGGAATACATCGGCTCAATAACGCGGGAGATATAATCCGTTAGCGCCGGTATCGATAAATTAGTACTGGAAAAGCCAATATAGGCAACTGCGGTGGATTCCCCAGAAGAAAGCTCAATAACAGGGTCATAAGCTTCTTTCGGTAACTTATAACGAACTTGGTTTACTTTAGCCATTACTTGAGCAAGGGCTTGGGTAGAGTCTCGATTAAGTTCCATTCGTACAGTGACAAGGCTGCTACCTTGTACTGAGGATGAGGATAGATAATCGACCCCCTCGACTGAGGAAACCGCTTGGGCAATAGGTTGCGTCACAAAACCTTGCATCAGCTTTGCTGATGCCCCGGGGTATTGTGTCGTAATGGTAATAGTTGCACTTTCAAGTTGTGGATATTGGCGAATAGGTAGCTTGCTTAGTGCAAATAAGCCAATTAACACGATAAGTGCGCTGACGACCAGAGCTAAGACAGGCCGGCGAACAAAAATATCAGTAAATTTCATTGCGCCTTCCTTAAGAACCTTGAACGGTCGGAGTCATTGGTTCAGACAAGGTGTCTTGTGCGACAGGTGTCACCGCAGAACCATCGTTTAAGCGTAATTGCCCTGAAGTCACGACTTTATCGTCGGCAGTTAACCCTTGCTCTATTTCTATTTTTCCATCCCAACGTTGCCCCGTTTTCACCGAAACGCGTTTAACTGTCATGGCGCTGCCTTCGCCTTGCGTAATGAATACGGTATCGCCATAGGCAGTATAAGTAACCGCAGTTTCTGGGATGGTGAGGACTTGATTGCTGACTTGGCGCACCACATTGACATTGGCGTACATGCCAGCTTTCAGTGTCCCATCGCTATTGTCTAATGTTGCTTGTAAGGCAATAGTGCGAGATTTGCCGATTAATGGGTCAATGGCAGTGATCCGAGCTGGGAATGTTTTATTTGGGTAGGCATCGACAGTAATATCGACAATCTGCCCCAGATGGAGTTCGGGGGATGCCTGCTCATCTAATGAAAAATTGAGCTTTAATGTTTTCGTATTGACAAGGCTAGCGACAGTTTCTCCGGGGCTCAAATATTGCCCTTCGTGTACTTGGCGAATACCTATTGTGCCATCGAAAGGTGCGACGATGGTTTTTTGCGCAATCAGAGCTTGGGTTTGACGGATCAAACCTTGAGCGATATCGCGTTCCGCCCGTGTACTATCAACTTGAGCTTCTGCGACTAAATGCTGTGTTGCGAGGGAACGGGTTCTTTCGTATAAACGAGCAGCATTACGCAACTGTGCTTGATAACGCGATAAATCGGCTTGCTCAACCGCATCATTGAGTTGCACTAATAGCTGGCCTTTTTTGACTTGCTGACCAGATCCAAAAGCAATTTTAGTTATGCGGCCACTGGTTTCAGCTGCCACTAGCACTTGGCTTCCTGCTTCAAGTTCACCTACTCCGTAGAAAGTTCGTGGAGCCGTGTTTAAACTGACTGGGGCTAACGCGACTTTAACGGGAGGGTACTGGTAAGCAGCTTGTTTATTATCTTCATTTTGTGCATAGGTAGAATAGATAGCACTACCGCCCCCTGCAGCAATTAAAATTGAACACAGTATGATTATTGTTTTTTTATTCATTAGATTTTCCTTCTATTTCTGCGTTTTTAACGCGAAATAAAGACCTCGAAAATGCCCTGCAATAGCGACAGCGATTAAGCCACCGATGACTGAAATATGCTCAATCGCCCAAAACATAGCGATTTTGGCTTCTTCCCCTGTATAGCTCCAAAAGGTATGAACAATCACAATAGTGAGAAACAAAAATACGGCTAGAGCACCAGTTCCAAGCCATAAAAGGCGGTTGAAAAGCACCAGAACGGAAGCGGCTAACATGACAAAAGCAGATGCGATATTGAAAAACCAATCCGGGTGCAGACCGGCAGCACGCATTTCGGCAAGGCTATTCTCATAATCAAAAACTTTGGCTAAACCAGATGAAATAAATAAAACCAAGATCAGCAAACGAGCAATAATCCATAAGCTGTTGCTTTCTAACAATTTGGTGATCACCGATGGCATAAACCTATCCCCTTTAAAAAAATAATGTCAATTGACAAACTTGCAGGGTGGTACTATAAAACCTTAAGTTAAGTTGAGGTCAAGCTAAGGGACGCAAAAATGACAGAGAAAGACACGAAAGCGATAAAACCACGCAAAGAAAGTGGAAAAAAAATAGATTTTACAAGGGCATTAACCGTTGGTGAGGTAGCTAAACGTGCTGGTGTGGCGGTGTCGACAGTTCATTTTTACGAGTCAAAAGGGTTGATCCAAAGTACACGCACGCAAGGAAATCAACGACGTTTTCACTCTGTGGTTCTGCGTTATATTGCCATCATTAAAGTTGCGCAAAGTACGGGGATACCACTACATGAAATTCAAGAAGCTTTGGGGCGTTTTCCTGCGAATAGTTCACTCACATCGGAACAATGGAAAGAAATGTCCACCCAGTGGCGCTCTTCTTTAGATAAGCGGATCAGGCAGTTAACTCGTTTGCGCAATGAATTAGATAATTGTATTGGCTGTGGTTGTTTATCACTGAGTGATTGCCCGCTTCGCAACCCTGATGATGTATTGGGAAAAAGAGGCCCCGGCGCACGAATTTTGGAACGCCCATAAGTCATTTCCCCTTACTTGCATCCCATCACATTTCTCACCATTTGGATAGCCACTGCAAAAAGTGGCTATTTGTTTAGGTATATCAACACATTATTATTTAAATTGCCGCACTGAATGGATAATTTTTGCGTCCATCGGCTACAGCTTTTGGCTATTTTTGCGTAATTATTCGTCATGTTAATTTTTTGTGAAATCATTGTAATTAAATGAGAGTAAAAAAGAGGATGCCGAAGATGAGAGGTTTAAATAGTAAAATTGCCATCGTTACCGGAGGTGCGACCAAAATTGGTGCAACCGTGGCGAAAATATTGAGCGATTACGGCGTGACGGTCACTATTTTTGATATTGATGCAGTGAATGGTGAAAAAGTTGTTCAAAATGAGCCGAATATTGATTTTCTTCCAGTAGATATTACCGATGATCAGCAGCTTAAGCAGGGAATTGACCGTGTTGCGCAAAAATATGGTCAACTCGATTTTTTAGTTAATCTGGCCGCCACTTATCTTGATGAAGGCCAGTCATCCACAAGGCAAGATTGGCTAACTGCCTTAAATATTAATGTTGTCAGTGCCGTCATGGCGGCTCAGTTTGCCAAACCTCATTTAGCGAAGTCGGGTAAAGGGGCGATAGTTAATTTCACCAGTATCTCTTCTAGCGTTGCGCAAACTGGTCGTTGGTTATATCCCGCATCTAAAGCCACTATGTTAGAGGTCACTCGTAGCCAAGCGATGGATTATGCGCAGGACGGGGTCCGTGTGAACTCTGTGTCACCGGGTTGGACTTGGTCTCGTGTCATGGATGAAATAACGGGGGGCAACCGGCAAAAAACAGACCGCGTAGCTGCGGATTACCACTTATTAAAACGCGTTGGCGACCCTGAAGAAGTTGCTCAAGTTGTCGCGTTCCTTCTTTCTGACCTAGCGAGCTTTGTCACTGGCGCAGATTACGCCGTTGATGGCGGTTACTCGGCTATGGGACCCGAACAGGCTAAACCCGCAATTCCCCGTCTTGCTGAATAAGACACCATATTAAAGACTTTGCAGAGGAAAATACTATGCGTCGTATTGCTATCGTAGGTGGTGGTCAAGCGGGTATGCCATTAGCTTTAGGCTTGCTCGATAAAGGCTATGAAGTCACAGTTGCAACAAACCGTACGCCAGATGATGTGAAAAAAGGCCGTGTGATGTCGAGCCAGTGCATGTTCGATATTTCACTACAATTTGAGCGTGATTTAGGGCTAAATTTTTGGGAAGAAGATTGCCCACCCGTTGAAGGTATTGGTTTTACGGTTCCACATCCAGAAAAAGCGGGTGAAAAAGCCATCACATGGCGGTCTCGCTTAGATAACTATGCGCAAGCCGTTGATCAGCGTATCAAAATGCCATATTGGATGGAGCTATTTGCGGCTCGTGGCGGTAATTTACGTATTGAAGATGTGGGTATTGCAGAGCTCGAACGCCTAGCGGAAACCCATGATTTAGTAATATTAGCAGGGGGCAAAGGTGAAATAGTCAAGCTCCTTGAGCGTGATGAAACCCGTTCGCCGTATGATAAACCTCAGCGAGCTTTGGCATTGACCTATGTCCACGGCATGTTACCAACCCCTGAATATTCACAAGTTTCATTTAACTTGATCCCTGGAGTTGGTGAATATTTCGTATTCCCTTCTCTGACGAACAGCGGTGATTGCCACATTATGGTCTTTGAAGGGGTCCCCGGTGGGCCAATGGACCAATGGAACGAGGCGCGTACTCCCCAAGAACATTTGGCTTACAGTAAAAAGATCCTTAACACCTATTTACCATGGGAAGGGGAGCGCTGCCATAACATTGAGCTAACAGATGATAACGGTATTCTAGCGGGACGATTTGCGCCGACAGTGCGTAAGCCCGTGTTAACGCTGCCATCAGGTAAAATTGTGTTCGGCTTAGGTGATGCGCTAGTCACCAATGACCCGTTGACAGGGCAAGGTTCAAACAATGCGACGAAAGCCAGCAAAGTTTACTATGACGCTATCTTAGCGCATGGAGATAAACCTTATACCGCCCAGTGGATGAACGACACTTTCGAACAATTCTGGAAATATGGTCGCTATGTTGTTGAGTGGACAAACTCTTTATTGGCTCCTCCTGAACCGCATATTTTACATCTCTTGGATGCCGCTCAACAGTTGCCATCTCTCTCACATACTATCGCTAATGCATTCAACTACCCACCAGTCTTATTTCCTTGGTGGAAAGATGGGGCAGCTTGCGAGGCTTACATCCAATCACAAATGATGGAAGAAGCTCGAGCCTAAAAGGGGAGTCCAATATGTCTATGATTGCAGAGGATACATTCATGTGTGATAGGGAATGGGGCCATACCGAATTTGAACCTAAAGCCTTGCGCAATTTACTCGGTTGTTATCCAACAGGGGTCGCGGTTGTGATCACACGTGCAGCGGATGGCCGTGACGTTGGGTTAACAATTAACTCATTTGCATCGTTATCACTCGACCCACCATTGGTGTTATGGAGCCTAGTTAACCATTCACCAAATTTATCTGTGTTTCGTGATTGCCGTCATTTCACTATCAATATTTTAGGTAAAGAGCACCAAGAACTGGCCATGCGTTTTGCTAACCCACGCATCGAAAATAAATTTGCAGATGTGGCGACCCATGTAACGCCAGAAGGTGTCCCCGCGCTACATGGCGCGATAGCCACCTTAGTTTGCGAAAATCATAAACAAGACCATATCGGTGATCACCTATTAATGGTGGGACATGTTCGGCGGATTAGCAGTGAAACAGGTAAGCCGCTGGTTTTCCATGGTGGCACGTTTACCGCTTTACATGAAGCCCTTTAGGTGTAGGAGAGATTATGAACCAGCCAGCATTGATGACATTCGTAAAAGAATTGCAACAGGGCAATATTCGCGTTGTTGACTTGACGCAGACATTATCCCCATCGTTTCCTGCCTTGCAGTTACCCGAACAATTTGGGCAAGTATGGTCATTTAGTATGGAACAAATTTCCCGCTACGATGATAACGGCCCTGGGTGGTATTGGAATAATTTTAGTTGTGGGGAACATACAGGAACCCATTTTGATGCACCAATTCATTGGATAAGCGGCAAGGACCAAGCCAATAATACCGTAGATACGATCCCTGTCGAAAATTTTGTGGCACCAGCGGTTGTGGTCGATGCCAGCCAAGAAGTGGCTAACAATGCAGATTGGGTACTGACGGTAGAGTTTCTACAACAATGGGAACACAAACACGGCAAAATCCCAAAAGGGGCATGGGTATTATTTCGGACGGATTGGTCAAAAAAGGCCGATAACCCTGTGGAATATGTAAATATGCACGAAGATGGTGCACACACACCCGGACCATCGCAAGAAGCGGTTGAGTGGTTGATTCATGAGCGTGATGTGAAAGGGTTTGGTGTTGAGACTATTAATACTGATGCAGGGCAATCTTATCGCTGGCCAATTGCATATCCCTGTCACACATTGATGCATGGCAGCAATAAATATGGCCTGCAATGTTTAAAAAACCTCGATAAATTACCTGCAACTGGCGTCGTCATTGTTGCCGCTCCTTTAAAAATTGAAGGGGGCTCAGGTAGCCCATTACGTGTACTAGCGCTGGTGGGGTGATTTATGACAACACACTCTCACCCTCAAGTCATTGTTGTTGGCAGCGGGATGAACTCATTAATGTGTGCCGCCTTATTGGCGGTACGCGGTAAATCAGTACTGGTTCTAGAGCGTAATGACCGCTTAGGGGGCTGCATTCGTACTGAAAATTTATTTGAGGGGTATACCCACGACTTACTGTCTTGCTGGTATTCGTTATTCGTAGGCAGTCCCGGTTATCAGGAACTCGAACCTTATTTAAAAAAATATGGTTTAGAGTTTTGCCAATGTGATTATTCGACAGGGTTAGTTCAGCCAGATGGTCAGTCTGTTGCATTAAAGCGCGATATTGCTGAAGCAGCAAAGCAACTTGATAGTTTAGCACCGGGAGACGGTACGGCATTTCGTAAAATGGCAGAGACGCTATTTAACCAAGACGCAGCACTGACATTTGGTTTATTAGGTCAAAACCCATACAGTGCGGGCATGTTGAAATTATTATTTTCGCAATGGCGCAAACGAGGTGTAGATGGGTTATTGGATTTTGCTAAGTCTGGAATAGAAAGCTTTCGCCGTTGGTCTGAGCGTGAGCTACAACATGATTTTAGCCGAGCTTTAATGGCGCCTTGGGTATTACATACAGGGTTAGGGCCTGATGAAGCGAGTTCTGCGCTAATTGGGAAACTCACATTTGCAGCGGTAGTTGCTGGTGGTATGCCTGTTGTAAAAGGTGGGAGCGAGCGCATTGTTGAGGCGTTTTCGAAGGTCATCGAAGCCCATGGTGGGCAGCTCAAAACAGGGATGCACGTTGAAAAAATTATTACTCAAGGCCTCGGGAAGAATAGCCGAGCAACAGGGGTTAGGGCTAATGGGCAGGACATTAGCGCTTCAGAGAGCGTGATATGCAATGTTACCCCGACTCAGTTATATGGCGTATTGCTTGATAATGTTTCCCCACAAATAAAGCAAAGGTCAAACGGTTATCGTTATGGGCGTGCGGGGATGCAAATCCATTTTGCACTGAGTGCTCCTCCTCCTTGGTGTAACCCTGAGCTTCTTCATGTTCCTTTGGTTCATTTTACGGAAAGTATGGAACAGGTTTGTTTGTCTGTGGCCCAAGCGAATAACGGTTACTTACCTGATAAACCGACGTTTGGTATTGGTCAGCCGACAGCGCTTGACCCAAGCAGAGCCCCCGATGGAGGGTGGATTTTATGGGTTCAAATGCAGGAGCTTCCTCGCACCTTAAAAGGTGATAGTGCTGGTGAAATTTCAATTCCAGAAGATGGAAAGTGGAATGAGCAAGTGCGTGAAGCAGTAGCTGATCGGATACAGCAGCGTTTAGAACAAGTTATGCCGGGGTTCTCTTCACTGATTGTCGGCCGTAAAGCGATTTCTCCAGCTGATCTTGAACGCTATAACTGCAATCTCGTCGGCGGTGATCCTTACTCAGGGACTTGCTCACCAGACCAATTCTTTTGGTTACGCCCTTTTGCGGCGACGGGGCAAACAAAAGCACATCAAACAGCAGTAAAAAATCTCTTTCATATTGGCGCATCAACACATCCCGGCCCCGGGCTTGGTGGTGGCTCTGGTTACCTTGTTGCACAAAAATTGGCAGTCAAACGTAGGACATAAATAAATCAGCAATGGATTTGTACTATCGCAGGCAAAGCACACACAGTAAGACAACCCACTATGGCAGGAAATATGATGAAAACAAAAATAATCAGTAGGCTTGTTGCAGGTTCGTGTCTCAGTATTCTTTCATTTGGTGCGGTCGCTACCGAAGGTGGTGGATTAGGTGTTTATCCCGATGGTCTCGAAAACTTTATGTCAGGGGCGCTACCACCACAAGGTGTCCATGTACTGATGTATGGTGGAAATGCGCATTATGACAGTATTCGCGATAACAAAGGGGATAAAATCCCTGTGCCTGGTTTTAGTGTAAATGTGAATGTATTAGCGCCAAGGCTGATTTGGGTGACAGACCAAAAAGTGTTTGGTGGTGACTTAGCTTTCCATACGATTGTGCCATTATTGGATGTTACCGCAAAGGCAGCAGGTCAGAAAGACAACAGCCGTGGCCTTGGCGATGTGACATTTGGACCAGCCTTAGGTTTTCATCCATCGGCAGATTTACACTATGTGGTGGGGTTAGATGCCTACGCCCCAACAGGGAAATACAGTAAAACTGACCCATCAAGTCTGGGGAAAAATTACTGGGCATTACAGCCTGTCTGGGCAATAAGTTATATTCCCCCAATTGGTGTGAATGCCGATTTAAAAATGATGTATGATTTTAACTTCCGTAATAACGATACAAAAACACGTTCAGGCCAAGCATTTCATGCTGATTATGGCTTAGGCTGGGGCTTTGGAAATGGTTGGGTTGCAGGGATTGGCGGGTATGCTTTTATGCAAACAACAAATGATAGTGGGCCAAATTCAGCACAAGGAAAAGCCCGAGCCTATTCGATAGGGCCATCCATTCGTTATGCCAACCCTCAAGGCTGGTTATTTACGGCTAAATGGGAAAAAGATTTTGAAGTGAGAAACCGCCCAGAAGGATCGCAAATTTATTTAAAAGCGGCCATTCCATTCTAACGAGTATAATAAATTAAAGCCCTACACCGTGTTAAAATAGCGATGTAGGGCTTTGTGTAAGACATCATTTAGGCTTTTTTCAGACTTTGGCTCGGCGTTTCACCATATCGTTGTTTATATTCCGCACTAAAACGTCCCATATGAGCAAATCCCCAACGTAATGCGACTCCCGTGACACTGGTCGCTTCCCCAGAAAGCAGTTCGGCTCTTACCCGTTCCATTCGTAAATCGCGTAGATATTGCATTGGGCTAATATCTAAAAACTCTTTAAAGCCGGCATATAAGCTACGTAAACTGACTCCCGCAATGTGGGCTAGTTGCTCAACTGTAATAGGTTCATGGGCATGAGCTTCTAAGTATTCCTGCACACGCCTGACATGGCGAGGACGGATTGTGGCTCTGCGCATTCCAGAATCTTCAGTATAGTTATGGCCTTGGGTGGAGAGAAGAGTGACAGAAACCAATTGCTCAACTTGTGTGGTGATCAACTTATGTTGTAGTAGATCCGGTGTACGTGTAGCACATTCAATTAAGTAATTCATTAAGGTGCGCCATGCAATACAGGATTGCCATGCAAAACCCAACTGAAAAACTAATGGTTTATCTAAAGTGTGTCCTAGCTGGCCAACTAAAGACCGTTCTAGTAAGGAGCGAGAAATACGCAACATAAACTGATCGTTATCGCTATTCCAACGCATGGTTGTTGATTCTTCTGGGCTAAGTAACGATGCCATTTGTGGTGTGGACTCTATACATTTTCCGCCACTTTCAATGGTCGCACTGCCAGACAACGGCATTTGTACTAGGAAAAAGTCCTGCAGTTGCCCTGGAGCAATAGTAACATCAGCGCCATATCGTAGACGGCTCAGCGAAATATCCCCCATGGGAATATAATGCATACGGGCATCAAGGCGTTGATGTGGGTTGAGTAAATGAAACTGATGGGGCTTCATCACCCGACCAACCATGGACTTGATCTCCTCGGGATCTGCGGATGTAAACAATAAGCGCTCGGAAGAACAGAGCTGATTTTCAATCTGAGGTGCAGGTGAATGGGGCCACGAGTTGCTCAACATCGGAGGTACCTCCAAAATTATTTTTCAGCTTTATTTCATATTTGGTCAATCTTTAGCTGCATTGTTATCATTTTTTATATTTTTTATAAATTAATTCAAATGGTTATTGTATACGATTAATGATGTGACACTTCTTTTTAAGAGAAGAGTGATCCACTATTCAGGATAAAAGCAGTTATATTCCGTTTTTAATTAACATCTCATTAATTATTTTTTAACCAAATGTGAATTGAACATAGCATAAACAGTTTTCCTTACCTAGCTAAAAACGTGCAGAAACTATCCAAAAAATGCAAAAAAATAGAAACTATGTGGTTATTGTGATGGTGCTAACAATATAAAATATAACGTTATTTTAATAATTTAATTAGCTAATTATTCATGATTTATCATGTTGTTGTTTCTATTTATCTATCGGTTAGTGAATTTATCAATTTAATTATCTAGTTAGTTTTGTTATGTTGAATTAAATAGCTAATACCTTTATTTTTATAGGGGTTATTTACTGCAATTATATTATTTGTTGCATCATTAATTTATTTTTTGAGGTTAATTCTTTTCAGTTATTTTGCTGAAAAAGAGTATTTTCTAGTTGTTTTCATTGGCGATTTGTCCCCTATCTGCAAGCCTTATCCACTCTCTGCATAAATCTAATATCCATGATTAATCATGGATTGACCTTTCATTAACAAAAAGGATACAAGAAAGAAACACAAAAAAGATAAAAACGTTCTGACGTTTACGGGTGAGGTAAAAATGGCTGAGCGATCGTTTATACAAGAAGTTGAAAAATTACGACAAGGGCAAGGGGAAACGTTTAGTGGTGAAGGCATTCTTGCTGTCACAAAAGCACTATTGGAATCAGGTGTTTCTTATGTTGCTGGCTACCAAGGTGCGCCTATTTCACACTTAATGGATGTACTTGCTGACGCACAAGATATTTTATCTGAGTATGGAATACGTTTTGAAAACAGTGCCAGTGAAGCAACGGCGGCCGCAACCCTCGCGGCTTCCGTGAACTATCCTCTTCGCGGAGCAGTAACTTTTAAAGCAACTGTGGGTACTAACGTCGCTTCTGATGCTCTAGCAAACCTAGCCTCTGGCGGGGTACTGGGTGGGGCACTGATCATTGTTGGGGAAGATTACGGCGAAGGTTCGTCTATTATGCAAGAGCGTAGCCATGCTTTCGCGATGAAGTCTCAAATGTGGCTACTTGACCCTCGTCCTAATTTGCCATCTATTGTTCAAGCGGTAAAAGATGGGTTTGATCTTTCTGAAGCGAGTAATACGCCTGTCATGTTACAGATGCGTATTCGCTCTTGCCATGTTCATGGGCAATTCATTTGCTCTGATAATCAACACCCTAAATTTACCGTAAAAGATGCCCTCGAAAACCCGACAAGAGACGTTAGCCGTATTGTTTTGCCGCCAGCAAGTTTCTTGCACGAAAAAGAAAAAATTGAAGCACGTTGGCCTGCTGCAATTAAATTTATCCAACAGCGTGAGCTGAATGAATTTTTTGCTGAAGACGCAGAAGATGTGGGCATTGCATTACAAGGGGGGTGCTATAACACGTTGATCCGCGCTTTAAACCAAATTGGATTAGCGGATGTTTTTGGTAACAGCCAAATACCGTTATACGTGATGAATGTGGCCTATCCTCTAATTGATGATGAATTTGAGCGTTTTTGCCGCAATAAAAAGGCCATTCTTATTCTAGAGGAAGGGCAACCGAACTTTGTAGAGCAAAACGTAGCAAATATCCTACGCCAACGAAATATTGATATTGAATTACATGGCAAGGATATGTTGCCGATGGCAGGTGAATACAATACAGCGACTGTGCTTGCTGGCTTGCGTTCTTTCCTTGAACATTACGGAAAAATTGAGCCTCAAGTTAAAGCCGCTGCAAAGCAAATCCGTATTCCAACCATTAACATTGCCACTCAACAGCTTGATGACCCTCTACCTGAATATGTGAATGCAGCAGAGCCAACATTAGATAGCTCGGTACATGCACGCCCACCCGGTTTTTGTACTGGCTGCCCAGAAAGGCCTATTTTTACTGCGATGAAACTGGTTGAACGTGAATTGGGTGAACACCATGTCAGTGCAGATATTGGTTGCCATTTATTTTCCATACTGCCTCCTTTTAATTTAGGTAATACCACCATGGGATATGGGCTGGGAGGTGCGGGTGCTGCGGCCTTGAATGCAAAAGCAGGGAAGCGCGCTATTTCAGTTATGGGTGATGGCGGCTTTTGGCATAACGGCTTAACCAGTGGTATTGCGAATAGCGTGTTTAATCGTAGTGATAATTTAACCATTGTTGTTGATAACAGCTATACATCAGCAACGGGTGGACAAGATATTCTTTCATCAACCGCTTTAAACCCAACGCGTAGCACGGGCCATGAAATCGAAAAGGCCGTGAAAGGGGTCGGTGTGAATTGGGTTAAAACCATTAAACACACTTATGACCTGAAAACCATGACTAACACATTACGTGAAGCTTTAACTACTGATGAGAAAGGGCCAAAAGTTCTCATTGCACAAAGCGAATGTATGTTGAATAAACAGCGACGTGAAAAGAAAAAGGTTCGTACTGATGTTGCTGCGGGTAAACGAGTCGTGCGTGAACGTTTCGGTATCGACCCTGATACATGTACGGGAGATCACTCCTGTATTCGTTTATCAGGGTGCCCATCTTTATCCATCAAGCCCAACCAAGACCCATTGAGAACTGACCCAGTTGCAACAGTAATGGATAGCTGTGTGGGCTGCGGCTTATGCGGTGAGGTTTCTCATGCCGCTGTTTTATGCCCTTCATTTTTTAAAGCCCAGATTATCACTAATCCAACTGGCTGGGACAAGCTATGCCACCGTATTCGTGGTTGGTTTATTGGTTATTTACAACGTCGTGATTCGCGTCGTCGTGAACAATTCAGTTTTTAAGGGGGAATAAATGCTTTCATCCTCAATAGCATTGCAGCCCATCAAAATAGCGATTTTAGCGATGGGTGGTGAAGGTGGCGGAGTTCTTGCGGATTGGATAGTCAATCTAGGCGAAGAAAATGGTTATTTTGCGCAAACAACTTCAGTACCTGGTGTTGCCCAGCGTACGGGAGCGACGATTTATTATGTCGAGTTATTTCCTGGCGCAGATAACTTACAAACGCCACGCCCAGTTTTAGCCCTGATGCCTATGCCGGGTGATGTTGATGTAGTACTGGCTTCTGAGTTAATGGAAGCGGGCAGAGCAGTTCAACGGGGTTTTGTTACACCAGAACGGACGACCTTAATCAGCTCGACACACCGTGTTTACTCAATTGCTGAAAAGTCAGCGATGGGAGATGGGCGCGTTGATAGCCAAGCACTTATTCGTCACGCAAGTTCATCTGCCCGCCAGTTTATTCATTTTGATATGTCACAAGCGGCACAGGATACAGGCAGTGTCATCAGCGCGGTTCTATTTGGTGCGTTGTTTGGTTCAGGGGTCTTACCCTTTAGCCGCACGCAATTTGAGGAAACGATTGTTCGTGGTGGCGTCGGTGTAAAACCAAGCTTGCGTGCTTTCGCATTAGGTGCTGAAAAGTCAGTACACCCGGAAGAGCCTTACCAAGCGCCATCAGCACAAAACGTGATGCATACACCTAAAAACAAGCAAGTTTCAGCGTTACTAGCGCGTGTCAAAAATGAATTTTCTCCTCATGTGCATTATCTGGTCATCGAAGGCATCCGTCGGCTTATTGATTACCAAGACCCTGCTTATGCCACGTTGTACTTGAATCGCCTTAATAACCTGTTTGCGCAAAATGGTGGCCAAGATGAGCGGTTACAGCGGGCACTTGCACGCCATTTGGCCCTTTGGATGTCTTATGAGGACACCATCCGTGTGGCTGACCTGAAAATCCGTGATAGCCGATTTGCGCGAGTACGCGATGAAGTACAGGCAAAAGATAACCAATTATTGAATATCAATGAATTTATGCATCCACGCATTGAAGAAATCTGCGAAACGCTTCCCAAAAATTTAGGTCGCTGGTTAATGCGTCCACATTGGTTACACAAAGCGCTTCGCAAAGTGACAGAAAAAGGGCGCACCATCACTACCAGTTCTTTCTTTGGCTTTTTACAGTTGTATCTATTAGCTGCTTGGCGAAAAGGACGGCGTTCGACGTTACGTTATCAACTTGAAACACAACGGATTGAAAAGTGGCTAGAGCTAGTGGCTCAGGCTGCACAAACCAACCCTGCACTAGCTGCAGAAATTACGCAGTGCCAGCGTGTGGTTAAGGGGTATAGCGATACACATGCTCGAGGGTTGCGTAATTTCCAAATATTAATGGATATCGTTGCCCAGCAGGGTAGCAAGTTAGCGCCAATTAATTTGCGGGAACTGCGTGAAGCTGCATTGGCTGATGAACATGGAAAAGAATTAGAAAAATGTCGCCAACGGCTGGCTATAAATTAAGGGTAAATCATGAGCTTACTGAAATTTTCTAGACCACATAAAATTCATTTTTCGCAGTGTGACCCTGCTGGGATCGTTTTTTATCCCCAGTATTTTGTGATGTTTAACAACCTACTTGAACACTGGTTTGATGAACTCATTCCTCAAGGGTTTGCCGGTTATATCCTTGAACAACGGTTTGGGTTGCCGACCGTGCACTTAGACGCTGAGTTTACCGCGATTAGCCGTATGGGGGATGAAGTGATGCTAGAGCTTCATGTCGAACGTATTGGTAGCAAATCTTTGACCTTACGTCAGCGCTGCATAGGGCGAGAGGGGGAATTACGCATGCAAGTGACACAAACTTATGTCACCACCTCGCTAGTGACACATCAAGCTATTCCTATACCCGACATTCTTTATCAGGCGTTAACTGCTCAACAACCCGTAAGCGCAAAAGGGGAAATATGATGAATATTGTATGTATTGGTGGTGGGCCTGCAGGCTTGTACTTTGGGTTACTGATGAAACGGCAAAATCCTCAAAATCGGGTTGTGGTAGTGGAACGCAATCGGCCATATGACACTTTTGGGTGGGGGGTCGTATTTTCAGATGCAACACTGCATAACTTACGCCGTGCAGACCCTGAGTCGGCAGAGACCATTGCTGCGGAATTCAGTCACTGGGATGACATTGATGTGCATTTCAAAGGGACTTGCCACCGCAGTGGGGGGCATGGCTTTATTGGTATAGGGCGTAAAAAATTACTCAATATCTTGCAAGACCGCTGCCTTGAACTAGGTGTCGAGCTAGTATTCGAAACTCAAGTCACGGACGATCAAGACATCGCCCGTCAGTACCAAGCCGATTTAGTCATTGCGTCCGATGGTATTAACAGCGCGGTACGTACGCGTTATGAAGAGGTATTTAAACCAGATATTGACCCGCGTCGTTGCCGTTTTGTTTGGTTAGGTACTAAAAAGATTTTCGATGCATTTACCTTCCTATTCGCCGAAAATGAACACGGTTGGTTCCAAGTTCATGCCTATCAATTTCAAGAGGGGTTATCAACCTTTATCGTTGAAACGACAGAAGAAACTTGGCTAAAAGCAGGTATTGACCAGATGTCGCAAGAAGATGGGATTACCTACTGTGAAAACTTGTTTGCTCCATGGCTTGAAGGGGAAAAATTGATGGCTAATGCTGCGCATTTACGTGGCGCAGCAATTTGGATCCGTTTCCCGCGGGTCATTTGTGATAACTGGGTACACTGGACTCAACCAACATCAGGGAAAGATGTACCTATCGTGTTAATGGGGGATGCGGCTCACACTGCGCACTTTTCTATCGGTTCAGGCACCAAATTAGCCTTAGAAGATGCGATTGAGCTGTGTGAAAGCCTGAAAACTGCAAAAGGTGATTTACGCAATGGGCTAGCACATTATCAGCAAGTACGTAGCGTGGAAGTCCTGAAAATTCAGAATGCGGCGCGTAATTCCACCGAGTGGTTCGAAAATGTTAGCCGCTATGAAAACCTTGCTCCCGAGCAGTTTGCTTATTCTTTGTTAACGCGCTCTCAACGTATTTCCCATGAAAATCTGCGTGTTCGTGATACTCCTTGGCTGGAAAAATACGAACAGTGGTTCGCCGCGCAAGCGGGTGTCACACCGCCAATCAATATACCGCCAATGCTGACACCTTATCAGTTACGTGGGGTTACCTTGAGTAACCGTGTGGTGGCTTCACCGACCTTATTATACAGCGCCAATCAAGGCGTGGTTGAAGACTTCCATTTGGTACACCTAGGGAGCCGTGCGTTAGGAGGAATAGGGTTAGTCATGGCAGAAATGACGGCTATCGCCCCAGATGCACGTGTCACTGAGGGGTGTGCTGGGTTATGGAATGACGAGCAAGTCTCGGCTTGGCTGCGCATAACGACTTTTATACATCAAAATACCAGTGCCAAAATTGGTATTCAATTGGGTCATGCTGGGCGTCGAGGGTCAACTCAGCGTGGTTGGGAAAATGAAAACCACCCGCTGAAAGAAGGGAACTGGTCACTAGTTTCTGCTTCTGCTCTACCGTATTTACCCAATATTTCACAAACACCGGCAGAACTTACTGAAGCACAAATGGCAATAATAACTAACCAATTTGTCGCTGCTGCCAAGCGTGCTGAGGCAGCAGGGTTTGATTGGCTTGAATTACAAGCTGGTCATGGTTATTTACTGTCGAGCTTTATTTCTCCATTAACCAACCAACGTACCGATGCGTATGGCGGGGTGTTAGAAAATCGCCTGCGTTTTCCATTGGTAGTGATCAGCGCAGTACGCCAAGTGTGGTCAAAACCATTGTCAGTACGTCTTTCCAGTACCGACTGGGTAGACGGAGGGACCACTGTAGATGATGCGGTGCAAATTGCTCGTGCGATGAAACAAGTGGGAGTCGACATGGTGGATTGTTCTTCAGGGGAGGTTTCGCCGCAACAGCAGCCGGTGTATGGCCGGATGTACCAGACACCAATGGCTGACCGCATTCGTAACGAAGCCGGGGTCCCGGTGATCGCCGTTGGGGCGATCACCGACGCTGACCAAGTTAACAGCATTATCGCAGCAGGGCGGGCAGATTTATGTGCATTGTCGCGTCCATTGTTATCTGACCCAGTATGGTTATTACATGAATGTGCTCGCTATGGCTGGGAAACACAGTGGCCAGCAGCGTATGAATACGGGCGCCAACAGCTTACCCAATCGTTGAGGTCACGCTAAGAGCGTTGGCAAATGAAGAGGAAAATAGCATGAGAACACAGTCCCATGACCAATATCGTGAAAATGTGGCGGGTCGAGCTGATGTAGCTGACACCCCTGAACTTGTCGCGTATTACCAACAACTGGATGCACTAAAAACTGGCGCTTTATGGACAGTCGCAAACAAAATAGAGCCGTGGCAACCTCAGTCTAGTTCTGTGCCAGTTTTGTGGCGTTACCGTGACCTACGTGAGCATGTGTTGCGTTCGGTGGAATTAGTGACCCCAGAAAAAGCAGGGCGTCGAGTGATTTACCTGAATAACCCCGGTCGTCAAGATGTGGCGGCCGCCGTGGGGTGGTTGTATTCCGGTCTGCAAGTCATGCATCCCGGAGAAGCCGCTTCTGCTCATGCTCATTCCTCTTCGGCGTTGCGTTTTATTATGGAAGGTCGTGGTGCTTATACCATCGTAGAAGGGCAGAAAATGATGCTAGAAGCTAACGACTTTGTACTCACACCTAACGGCACATGGCATGAGCATGGGGTAGCGGAAGATGGTTTACCGTGTATTTGGCAAGATGGCCTTGATATTCCATTGGTTAATGCCATGGAGGCCGGTTTCTATAAAGTTCACCCTGATTTACACCAAGTACAGACACGCCCACTTGATTACCCTGTTGGCATGTGGGGCGGCACTGCGTTAAGGCCACATGATATCGGCTGGGATAAACCGTATTCCCCATTATTTAAATACCAATGGGGGCCAACTTACGATGCATTACGTCGTGCGGCAAAAGTCGCGGATGGCTCGGTATTTGATGACATTTTGATGCACTACACCAACCCATTAACGGGAGGGGCAGTGATGCCGACAATTGGGGCTAGTATGCAATTGCTACGACCGGGGTTTGTGGGCAAAGCCCATCGCCATACGGGGAGCTTTATTTATCAAGTTGCGAAAGGCCAAGGTTATTCAGTGATTAATGGCCAGCGCTTTGATTGGCAAGAGCGTGACATTTTCTGCGTACCGTCGTGGATGTTCCATGAACACGTCAATATTTCACAAACGGATGACGCATGTCTGTTTTGTTTTAATGATTTACCCGTGATGCAGTCTTTAGGCCTGTATTACGAAGAAGCCTTAGTAGATAACGATGGGCACCAAAAGGTGGCCTCTTAACAGGCTGAGTTATTGATAACAATTTTGTCTGGTTTTAATTAACTAATTTTACGTGAAACTGAGTGCAATTCTAAGTGGCACTCAAGGAGAAATCATATGCGCTTAATAACTTACCGTTCTGATGTAACTGCCGCTGCTCGTTTAGGGGCTATTGTTGACCAGCAAGTCGTGGATTTAGCTCGTCTAGCTGAAGAACAGGGGCAATATCTACCAGATAATATGTTGGATTTTATTGATTTAGGCCCTCAAGGCGTACGCGTGGGTACTGAGTTGCTTAATATCTACCAAGGGTTATTTCCTGCGGGTACGGCATGGCCAGTGCAAAATGTGAAAATTTTAGCGCCTATTCCTCGTCCGCGTAAAAATATTTTTGGCATAGGTTTAAATTATGTAGAGCATGTTGCTGAGTCCAGTCGTACTTTAGATACTTCGAAAGAATTGCCTAAACAACCGGTTATTTTTTCTAAACCGCCAACGACCGTAATTGGCCCTGGAGATGCTATCGAACATAACGGGCAGATCACCCAACAATTAGATTGGGAGGTCGAACTTGCTGTGGTCATTGGGACTCGTGCGAAAAGGGTTGCAGCTAAAGATGCCCTCAATTATGTATTTGGTTATAGCTTGATGATAGATATGAGTGCGCGTGATTGCCGCCGTGCTGGGCAATGGATTTACTCTAAAGGGCAAGACACTTATGCACCGTTTGGCCCATGTATTGTAACTGCTGATGAAATCCCTGATCCCCATAATTTAAACCTGAACTTAAAAGTGAATGGTGTGACCAAACAGGATTCAAACACCCGTCATATGTTATTCAATGTGAATACATTGATTGAAGATATCAGCCAAGGTATTACGTTAGAGCCAGGGGATATTATTGCTACTGGGACGCCTGAGGGGGTTGGTGCAGGGCGTTCTCCTCAAGAGTGGGTTTGGCCGGGGGATGTGATAGAGGCCTATGTTGAACACATTGGTGAATTGCGTCATCCGGTTGTGTCAGTGTAAGGGGGAAGCATGTTAGAACTTCAATGTTTTAAAGCAGCAGCAGTACAGGCGGCTCCTGTCTTTTTAGACACTGACGCAACTGTGGATAAAGTGTGTCGGTTAATTGAGGAAGCCGCAGATAACGGTGCAAAATTAGTGGCTTTTCCAGAGGTTTTTATTGCAGGCTATCCGTATTGGAGTTGGGTAATGAACCCAATTGACGGCAGTCCGTGGTTTGAAAAACTGTGTAAATCGGCAATCGAAGTTCCGGGGCCGGAAATTCAAAAAGTCGCGCAAGCTGCGGCACGCCATCACATTAACGTTGTTATTGGGGTCAATGAGCGCAGCCCTACAGGCATCGCGACTTTGTACAATACATTAGTCACCATTTCGGATGAGGGGCAAATTTTAGGCCGTCATCGCAAACTGGTACCGACATGGGCGGAAAAACTGACGTGGGCCAATGGGGATGCCTCTTCATTAAAAGTGCACCAAACGAGTATTGGGCCATTGGGGGCCCTAGCGTGCGGGGAAAATACCAATACCTTAGCGAGGTTTGCTTTATTAGCCCAAGGGGAATTAGTGCATATCGCCAGCTATATTGCTTTACCCGTTGCGCCAAAAGATTACGATATGGCGGATGCTATTCGTCTGCGCGCTTCTGCACACTGTTTTGAAGGCAAAGTATTCACCATTATTGCTTGCTCAACAGTATCAGAGGAAATTATTGAGGCGATGTCTACCTCTCATCCAGAAGCCCGTGACTTACTAGCGCGGCCTAATAGTGCTTTTTCTGGCATTATCGGCCCTGATGGGCGGGTGATTGGTGAACCATTGGTTGACAAAGAAGGCATTGTGTATGGTGAGATTGATTTGAATCGTTGTATTCAGCCACGGCAAATGCATGATATTACTGGGCACTATAATCGGTTTGATATTTTTGATTTACAGGTAAATCGTCGCCCGCTGACTGCTGCACGCTTTAATCACCAAGGGCAAGATATCGATGAATTAAATGTTTTTCCCAGCTCAGAAGAACCGTTTGGGGGGGTAGGGCAATGAATTTAGTGCGAACATATCGGATCGGGCAAATTGTACCTTCATCCAACACCACGATGGAAACGGAGATCCCGGCTATATTACGGGCTAGGGAAGCTCTATTTGCTGAGCGTTTTACTTTCCACTCAAGCCGTATGAGGATGCAAAAAGTCACCAAAGACGAATTGGCAAAAATGGATTCAGATAGCGACCGCTGCGCACTTGAATTGTCAGATGCTGCTGTAGATGTGCTGGGATATGCTTGCCTAGTGGCGATCATGAGCATGGGGAACGGTTACCATCGGGTCTCTGAAAAACGCTTATTTCAACGTACCATGGATAATGGCCATCCAGCTCCAGTTGTAACTAGTGCAGGGGCATTAGTGGAAGGGTTACAAGCTATTGGGGCAAAAAAAGTGTCTATCTTAACGCCCTATATGAAACCTCTCACACAGTTAGTGATTGATTACATAGAAAATGAAGGTATTGAAGTGGTGGATAGCATTTCACTAGAAATCCCTGATAACTTGGATGTGGGGCGGCAAAACCCGCTAGCTCCCGTTGAAATCACCAAAAAATTGAATACGCAAGTGGATGCTATTGTGGCTTCCGCTTGCGTACAGATGCCTTCGTTACCGTCAATACAGCTTATTGAAGACCGCGTAGGGCTACCCGTATTATCGTCTTCGGTGGCTACCACGTATATGATGTTGAAAAAGTTGGGTTTAGAGACTGGTATTGGTGGGTTTGGTTCATTGCTAAATGGTAAGTTTTAGCTGAATTATTGCTCTTTTCTGTTACTCTTTGAGGGGCGGTGATTTAATGCATAGTGCTTATCAAGGGGAGCAAATGCCAGATTCAAAAATTTTTGTTGATCATTATTTGCCTGCCCTGCTTGGGCAGGCTTGGATGCTGGTCTCTTCAGAGTTTCACGCGACCGTGGAAACCAAAGGGCTTTCTGTATTGGAATGGCGGGTGTTATCCACATTAGCAGGTAATGGGTCTATGGGGATCACTGAGCTTTCGCAAAAAACAGTGAGTAAGCAGCCAACAATTACACGTGTGCTACAACGACTTGAACAGCAAGGGCATGTGATCCGCCATAATAACCATAATGGTAGTGATAAACGAATAACATTAGTTAGCGTGACATCGAGCGGGATGTCATTAGTTGATGATCTCCTTATCGCAGCACAGCAGCATGAAGAAGCTGTTTTAGCACCGCTAGGTGTTCGTAAAAGTAAAATGCTTAAGCAAATATTGCGGGAGCTGATTGAGCGCCATAGTTTTGAGGGGAACAATATAGATAAACGTCATACAGATAAAACTAGTGAATAAACAAAGTATCTTTAAAAGAACAGTTAATAGTCTAATAATGATGGTTTAGGTATATTTTCTATATTAATACTTAACTTATTATGGTGTGCATTTTTTATTTTTATCTATCAAATAGATAATTAGCGATATTAAGAGGTGGTATAAAAAATAATAAAATTGTAACGTAATGATTGTTAGGCGATTTCCCAATTTTATTTTTTTTGTATCTGATAATTAATAGTTACTTTACATTGATTCAATTTATCTATTTACTGCATTACTGATAATTAATGATTAGCTAAACATGGAGCAATTAATGTCAGTAGTGACACTTGTACTCGTTTTTTTATTAGCCGTTGTTGTGAGCGTTTTTGTTTCACGACTGCTCAAAGATATTATTCCATTACCCTTGATCCAGATAGCACTAGGGGCTGGCTTGTCTTTATATGGTTTTACCGTTGAATTTGAACCTCATCTATTTCTATTTTTATTTATTCCTCCTTTATTATTCCTTGATGGATGGCGTATCCCTAAAGAAGCCTTATTTCAAGAAATTAAACCGATAATGTCGCTAGCCATAGGTTTAGTTGTTGTCACCGTTATTGGTATGGGCTTTTTTATTCATTGGTTAATCCCTGCCATTTCATTAGCCGTCGCATTCGCGTTAGCTGCTATTTTGTCCCCTACGGACCCAGTTTCAGTGTCAGCAATGACAGTGAACTCCCCATTGCCTTCACGTATGGCGCATATCCTTGAGGGGGAATCATTACTGAATGATGCTACTGGATTAGTCTGTTTTAGCTTTGCGGTTGTAGCGGCGTTAACTGGGACATTCTCACTAGCTTCTGCGGCTGGGCAGTTTGTACTTGTGGCATTTGGTGGGATTTTAATAGGCCTGCTAGTTGCGTGGGCGATTGGTTGGCTAAATCAATTCTTAGTTAAACGCACAGGGGAAGAGCCGGCAATTCAGATAATGATTAGCTTGCTAATGCCATTTACTGCTTACTTACTGGCAGAGCATCTGCATGTTTCCGGTATTTTAGCTGCGGTTGTTGCCGGTATTGCGATGCACTATGAGAAAATAGCAGGCCGAATGCAAGCAGCGACTCGTATGCAAAGTAAAGCGGTGTGGGATACTGTTCAAACTGCATTAAACGGGATGATTTTCATTTTACTTGGCGAACAGTTGCCTGGTATGTGGACCAATATGCCTGAAGTTGCAGAAGCCGCAGGTGCTAGCCACCCTTGGATGTTGTTTGTGTATGTTGCTGTGATCACAATTGCATTGGCGATTCTGCGTTTTACTTGGGTGTGGATCTCGATGACTTTAACAGTCTTCCATAAACGCCGTCGCGGTAAAGAAGCAGATGTTATGCATATTCGTATGATGGCAGTAATGGCGACAGCGGGTGTGCGCGGAGCGATTACGTTAGCCGGTATTTTAACGTTACCTTTATTGATGCCAGATGGTTCCTTATTTCCAAATCGTGATGTGGCTATTTTCTTAGCAATGGGGGTGATTTTATGTTCACTATTAATTGCCAGCATTGCCTTGCCAATTTTGACCAAAGGCTTAGTACAGGATTTACCGTACGATAACGACGAAATTCGTGCTCGTTTAGCATTAAACGAAGCCGCAATGGCACATTTACGTGACCTAATGAACCACCCTTCAGAAGATGTAGATGAAATCGCGATGCGAACTGAAGTTGGTGCTCAACTACTCGAAATCTACGGTAGGCGACTTGATAATTCAGATGAAAGTGAATCGGATGTTTATGATTTACATAGAATGATTGAAATGGAGCGCGATATGTCTAAATCGGCGCTCAAAGCCAAACGTGAAGCGCTTTACCTAATGCGCAAAAATAAAAATATCAATGAACGTGTTTACCATCGTTTACGTGATGAACTTGATTTAAAAGAAGAAACTCTTAATCATCATAAAAAAGGAAAGCATTAATTTAAATGGCCCAAGTAAAAACTTGGGCCATTTTTAGCTCAAAAGGAATAGCGTGATAAAAAAATATCAACTGACGGAAAGAGAACTGAACTTACTATGGGATGAAGCTATTTTTATTTCCCATGTGAATGACAATAAGGGCTTTCGCCAAGATGAGCATGGTCAATGGATTCGTCGTAGTGAATTTGGTAACCCTAATAGTGAATATGGTTGGTCATTATTGAGGGGTAAAAACAGTACTGAACAGTTTGATATTAGTGATTATATTCCGTGCCACTGGCGCCTTGTAAAGAAACAAGAACTAGACTCTGAAAAGAAAAAACTAAAACTGAAGATGTTACCTCTTGAAGATATCGCTCCTGAAAAACGTGATAGCTTATGGCTATGCGGTCAAATAGACTCGAAGGCGAATGAAGAAAAAGGGTATCGGGTTGATATTTTTGGTCAGTGGATTGGTCGTCACCAATACGGCGATTTGACAAGCCCATTTGGCTGGTGTGTGGTATTGGTTGATATTTCTGAGGATTTAACTAACTCACCGCAATGGGAAATGCTACCTATCAATTTAGGCCACATGCAGGAACTTGTTTTGCTAGGTCAAACAGATGACGAGGGTTGGACTGCATGGGATACAGTTGGTTGTGTGGCTGACGCTGTGGAGAGCGGGTTTGGTATTTTAGCTTCCGCAGTCACATTACCTTTTTCGTTTTTAGAATAAATCACCTTGTTGATTTATTTAAGGGGGTTGATACTATGCCTGTCCCTCTTTCTAGGTTAGTAAAAAATATGTATTCGGTTGTAGCAGGCTTAAGCATTATTATTACCATCACATAGTGGTGGGGGTAAGCTACATCCTAAACCCGCCAGACAAGGCGGGTTTTTTGTTCTTGTCTGGTTAGTGACCAACAAGGAATTTATGATGAACTCAGTACAAGCACCTCAACAGCCTAATAGTGAACCCCAGTTGCATTTTCTTTGTGGGAAAATCGCATCAGGCAAATCCACCTTAGCGAAAACACTATCGCAACAGCCTCGTACTATTTTATTGTGCGAAGACGAATGGCTTTCTGCACTATATCCTAATGAAATTAAAGAACTATCTGATTATATTGAAAAAAGTGCTTTAGTGAAAAAAGTGCTAGAAAAGCATATTCAGCACCTTGTTGCTGCGGGTAATACCGTCGTGATGGATTTCCCTGCAAACACGCCCACCCAGCGCCAATGGTTGAAATCTTTAGCGCAATCATCTGGTGCATCTTATGTTTTTCATGTATTAAACGTTGATAATCAAAAGTGCAAAGCAAGGTTAGCAGCGCGTAATTTAACAGGGGAAAACCCATTTCAAACCTCTGAAGCACAGTTTGACTTAATTACGGCGCACTTTTCCTATCCAGATAGCAGTGAGCAACTAGTGTGTAAGTTCTACTGATAAAGGGAAGGGACTAACGTGGTTAATAGCCAGACAATATTGACCACTCTAATTTTAAGTTATTTAGGGCGATACATTTTTAGGTTCTGCTGTTGTTCTATCCAATAATAATCTGCTGGGCCACCCGCTCGTAGCAGAGGTTTTTGCCCTGCACAGTCATATAGTCCATCTCGTAGGGCTGATTCATCAATATGCACCATCACGACCTCACCCATTACCATCCAAGTATCTAACAGTTGGCCATCAGCCCGTTTAAGTTGTTGATATTGAGTGACAATGCATTCCATTGATACGGGTGTTTGTGCAATACGTGGAGGAGAAACTAATGTGGATGGTAATGTTGATAGTTGGGTTAAGGCAAATTCGCTTTCACCACGTGCCAGAGTCGCGCTACTCATATTCACTTGTTCACCAAGCGCCAGTGTTGCGAGGTTATAAACAAATTCTCCCGTTTCAATCGCATTGGTGACGGAATCTTTTTTACCAACACTTGAAAATGCCAATATTGGAGGGGAGTAGTTGAAAATATTGAAAAAACTGTAAGGTGCGAGGTTTGTTCTTCCTTGGCTATCACAAGTTGAAATCCAACCAATTGGTCGGGGGCCAATGAGCGATGGGATAGGGTCATGAGGAAGCCCGTGGCCTTTTGTGGGTTGATAACTATAAAACTGAGTGGTCATTGCACGCTCCTTTTTTGTTTTATCCTAACGGATAATATTAGGAGGCGTAAGAGTAAAAAATGAAAAAGGCAATCAATGTATAAAGTTAGCAGTCAGTGGATAGTGCTCAGGATTGAGCACTATCTGAGGCAAGCTTACCCAGAAATTCGTTGAATAAAACTTGATGGGCTTTGCCCTAACCACCTTTTAAACATGGTTGAAAATGACCCCACATTGCTATAGCCCAAATCAAATGCCACTTCAGTAATCGACTTCCCAGCAGAAATATGGGTGATTGCACTTAACAAACAAGCTTGTTGCCGCCAATCAGAGAAAGACAACCCTGTTTGAGTTCCAAAAAAACGACTAAACGAGCGCTCACTCTTATGGAGTTTTGCTGCCCATTCTTGGGGAAGAGAGGTAATTTGTGGTGATTTCAAAAACTCACGACACAGTGTTGCTAAATGCTCATCTCGGGGGATGGGGGCATAGAAAGGAAGCGGCTCCGCTTGTGCTATTTCATGTAAAATAAGTTGGAACATTGCGCCATCACGACCATTTAAGTCATATTCGAGCGGGGTATCGACGGCTTCAAGCAATAGCTGACGAAGTAATGGAGATACCCGTAATACCTCACATCGATTCCCCCTACGCGGCGCTGCTTTTGGCTCGATATATAAACTACGAGTGCTGACATTCAGCATACGTGTTTCATGGGGAGTATTACAGGGGATCCAAACTCCGCTATCTGGTGGGATCACCCATTCGCCATCTGCGGTGCTGACTTCAATTAGCCCGGTAGCACCATAGAGAAACTGAGCTCGACGGTGAACATGAGAGCTCAAGAGTACATTCGGTAAGTAATCGGTTCCAATGGCGAGAACATCACGAGGCGTCGCATCAATTGTTTTCAGTGGAATATTTCGCATAGGCAATTTTGTTGGCTGAGATTCAAATATTGTTGTTGGTTTTATGAATATAGGCAATTTTTATTGATATAACCACATGTTTTATATGGTTGGCTGAAATTCCGATGTGTTTGGCAATTTTTCGAAAGTTGGCTAAGAGGGAAATGTTTACTCTATCGCGGCAACCTAATGTACGCCAGAGGTAGAGTTACTATGAAAAATTACCTAGATCGGAATGATAGCCAAACACATCTGATCGAACCACTAACCCGCCGTCGGTTTATTCAAGGCAGCTCTGCACTCATGGCTGTCCCCTTTATTGCTGCTAAAACCATTGCCTCAACACCAGAAGACCCAGAGATCATCCCTACTAAGCTCATTCAAAACTCAGCGGAACGCATCGTATCAACCTGTAGTAGTTTTGACTGTGGTGGAAAATGTGATATTCGAGCACATGTCAAAGAGGGGGTCGTTACACGCATAAGTACACGCCCTGATGCCGACCTTGATGAAGAGATGCCGATCATGCGTGCATGTGTACGTGGTCGTAGCTATCGAAAATTTGTTTATCATCCAAATCGCTTGAAATACCCAATGAAAAGGGTTGGTAAACGTGGTGAAGGGCGTTTTGAACGTATTAGCTGGGAAGAAGCGACGACGTTAATTGCAGATAATATGCAGCGTATTAATACGCAATATGGCCCAGCATCGCGTTTTGTCAGTTTGAGTACGGGGGTAACCGGCGGTATTTTTTCTGGTGCCAACATGCTACGCCGTTTATTTAACTTAACGGGGGGCTTTCTGGAAAATTACCATTCAGTGAGTAATGGCAATACCATGGCAGTCACGCCATATACTTATGGCACCTCAGCGAGTGGTAGTACCTTAGATACCTTAGAAGATACGCCTTTAGTGATCCTATGGGGGCACAACCCTAACGAAACGATTTTTGGTCATTCAAATCATTATTTCCAAAAGATGAAAAAGAATGGCACTAAATTTATCGTTGTCGACCCGCGTTACTCGGACACCGCATCATCCTTAGCTGATCAATGGGTCCCTATCTTACCCACCACAGACAACGCGATGATGGATGCGATGATGTATGTGATCATCAGCGAAGGCCTGCATGATCAAGCCTTTATTGATAAATACACCATCGGGTTTGATGAACATCAGATGCCTGAAGGTGTCCCCGAGAACGAGTCATTAATAGCTTATTTAATGGGGAAAAAAGATGGAATTGTGAAAACCCCTGAATGGGCAGAGCCGATTACAAAGGTCCCTGCACAGACTATTCGCCAACTCGCTCGTGAATATGCCAATACCAAACCTGCCGCCTTAATGCAGGGCTGGGGGCCTCAACGTCATATTTGTGGTGAGCGCTCAGCGAGAGGGGCGACTTTGTTGGCGACTATTACCGGTAATGTGGGGCGTAAAGGCGGTTGGGCTGCTGGCTACGGTATGGCAGTCACTCCTGATTTACGTAAAACCTTAGCGGGCCCAAGTTTATTTGAGAACCCAGTGAAAGCAAAAATCAATATCACTAATTGGGTTCAAGCCTGTGAAAATAAAGATTTAGTGACCCCTGATAACGGTTTGAAAAATGCAGAAAAACTCGATACCGAAATCAAAATGATTTTTTCATTAGCGGGTAATTATATGACTAATCAGAATCCGGATATTTTGCATGCCGCTAAAGTGCTGGAAGATGAAAGCAAAGTCGAATTTATCGTTTACAGCGATTTATATATGACACCGAGTGCTAAATATGCCGATATTTTGCTTCCTGAAACCAGTTTCTTAGAACGCTGGAACGTCGGGGGCACATGGGGGACGGGTAATTACATCATTTTATCTGAAAAAGTCATCGAGCCTGAATTTGAACGCCGTAGTGACTATGAATGGTTATGTGAAGTCGCAGAAAAGTTAGGAGTAGGTGACGTATTCAGTGAAGGTAGAACAGAAAAGCAATGGATAGAACATCTGGTGAATGATGCGCACAAAAAACGCCCAGAAGATAATATTCCTAGCTTTGATGAACTCTTGGTAAAACGCCGTCATCTATTAAAGCATCAGCCGCATGTGGGGCATGTTGCTTTTGAGAAAAATATCCAAGATATACAAAACCACCCGTTTGAAACGCCATCAGGGAAAATCGAAATTTTCTCTAAACGCCTTTATGAGCGTCAGGATGCGGATATTCCAGCACTATCACATTACGTGCCTGCCATTGAAGGGCCTGAAGATACCCTCACGACTCGTTATCCATTGCAACTAATTACATGGAAAGGCCGTAATCGTGCCAATTCAACGCAATTTGCTAACCCGTGGTTACAAGAAGTACAGCGACAAGAACTGTGGATCAACCCGATTGATGCTAAACGACGAAACATTACAGATGGAGAACGCGTCAAGGTGAATAACGACCGTGGTGTCACCATGGTGCCTGCCAAAATAACTCAGCGCATTATGCCGGGTGTTGTTGCCTTGCAGGCCGGAGCATGGTGGCAGCCCGATGAGAACGGGGTTGACCAAGGTGGTTGTGCTAACGTTTTAACCTCGGCACGTAGTACAGCAATGGCACATGGTAATGCCCATCAAACTTTATTGGTGGAGGTAACTAAAGCATGAGTAAATTCCACGTTTATCCCGCTGTCAGTAACAAACAGTTAGGGTTCTATATTGATTCGGCGCGCTGTTCAGGCTGCAAAGCGTGTCAGGTGGCTTGTAAAGATAAAAATAACCTTGATGTGGGGCGTAAGTATCGCCGTGTTTACGAAGTAACGGGGGGAGAATTTATTGAAAACGGCACAGGAGGGCTGGTGAATAATGTGTTTGCTTATACGTTATCCATTTCATGTAACCATTGTGCTGACCCGATGTGTGTAAAGAATTGCCCAACGACGGCTATGCATAAACGTGAAGGGGACGGCATCGTCATGGTTAACACTGACAAATGCGTTGGTTGTGGAACCTGCGCTTGGTCTTGCCCCTATGGTGCTCCTCAAATGAACCCTGAAACTAAGCAAATGTCGAAATGTGATTTTTGTATCGACTTGCAATTAAAAGGGGAGCAACCCGTCTGCGTCGCGACTTGCCCGTTAGGGGCTATTCAGTTTGGCCCCATTGATGAACTAAGAAAACAGTATGGGGACCAAGCGGATGTCCGTGGGTTACCAGATTCCTCAATTACCCATCCCAATTTAGTGATCCACCCACATCAAGGGGCGGGTCGTACTCAAGACTTACAAGGAGATGCCAAATGAATGAATGGCCATTATTGTTATTCACATTTTTAATGCAAACATCCATTGGGCTGAGTGTGATGTTGGGGGTCTTTGCGAAAAAATTATCCACGGCGTTAGCGGGGAAAATTAACTCACAGTTTTTCTTATGGTATTTATTGGTTGCTTGTGTGCTTGCTGGTGTTGGATTGTTATCTTCGATTACGCACCTAGGCGTGCCACTTAATGCCCCTAATTCACTGTTAAATATTTTCTCGTCTTGGTTAAGTCGTGAAGTGGTACTCACTGCAAGCTACTTTGCTTTTCTTGGGCTGACTTTTTTATGGTTATGGTTCAAAAAGGAATTGTCATATCTGTTGTTAGGGTTAGCCATTATTGTTGGGCTCTGTGATGTGTATGCTATGGCGTCAATTTATCGGTATACATCAATGTTAACTTGGATGAATGATAACACCTATTTGATGTTTTACGGCACGATGCTTACCGCGGGAGCAGCGGGGTATTATTTACTCATCAATATGTTATTGCGTTTTAATGTTGGTTCACTTGATGTGCAAATTCCAGTCCGAGGGTTGTGGATATTATGGGCAGTTATTGCTCTTAGCTTATTAGCGCGTTTAGTTTATCAGCCTGCATACGAAAGCTATTTATTACACACTGGCTATCATAATGAATCTATTACCTTTCCTATTGATTCTATCCGTGCTTATCAAGGAATTTGGTCATTACGCATAGGGAGTTGGTTAATTGGCATATTGGCTATCGTGGTTTTAGGGTATGGGGTTTATCGCCAAGTTCGGCAAACAACGCTGGGTATTCATGCATCAGCGAGTCAGGTTTATTTTGCTGTAGGCTGTGTTGCCGCTATTGTTGCTGAATTTCTGTTACGTTACTGTTTTTATACTATTCATCTTTAAATGAATAACCGCTATTACCTAGGAAATAACCCGTTGTATGATCCATTTTTCACACTATGCAGCAGCATTTAATATATTGGGTACTTGTTATTTATTTTCACCAGAGGACGACGCAGCTGATTATGCTATTCATTTTTTCAAGCTCGATGATTTTGCCTCTCAGTGGCCCTGTAAAATAAGTTCTCAACTTAGTCGTCGTATTACGGAGTCACTTAAAATAGATATCGCGACGTTAAATACTCAGTGGACAGCGCTATTTATTGGGCCAAATGCATTACCAGCCCCACCATGGGGCTCGGTATATTTAGACCCTGAAGGGGTATTGCAAGGCTCATCAACAGCGGCGCTAAGTGATTTTTTAAAACGTGAGCGTTTGACGGTACAAACACCTTATCCAGAACCGTCAGACCATGTTGGTTTAATGTTATTTCAAGCGGCGGTTTTAGCTTCACAAGTGAGAGAAGAGGCATTAAAAGAATTATTGCATGAACATTTAGAAAGTTGGTTACCACAGTTTTCTGAGCAATTAAATCGAACAAACCAGAGCCTTTTTTATAATGCGTTGACTGAGCTTGCTCTGGTCACGGTAAAAAATTGTTCATAAAGTTTTTAATGTTAGGCTTAATTGATCAATATTTTTGATGTTTAAATCGTTAATTAAACGTAATATTTGAACGAGTTAAAGGTTAATAAATTATAATTAAATGAAAATTGATTTAGTTATAAGAAATGCAAATTAAAATGATTCTTACTTTATATTTCTAAGCCATAATACGTTTTTAAGTCATACTACTTAATGATGTGCTTAAATATTCTAAGGGGGTATAAAGTGGTCAATCTATGTAATCGTTTATTGTCTCATGAAGATTTAGGAAGGTTGCTATTACGCCTTTCGGTTGGTGGGCTAATGCTGTTCCATGGTATGAGTAAATTATTAACAGGGGCTAGTGGTATTAAGGCATTGCTGGCTTCTTACGGTTTACCTGAATTTATTGCCTATGGGACTATTTTAGGTGAAGTGGTTGCCCCAATTTTTATTATTTTAGGTTTTTTAACGCGTCCATCAGCTTTATTAGTGGCGTTTACCATGGTTGTTGCATGGCTAATGATTGGTTTGGATAAAACTTTTTTACTCGATAAAACCGGCGCTTGGGCTATCGAAAGTATTGTTTATTTCTTCTTAAGCTCGATTGCATTGGCATTTATGGGCGCAGGGAAATTCTCAATTATGAAGAACCCATGCTGGCGGTAATATTATTTTTCTTAAGTGTTTGACATTGCCTTTAAAGAAAGACCATCAAAAATATTCTGATGGTCTATTTTTTTGAATAACCAATAGCTAGTTATTTTCTAATACAACTGTACGGAAAAAACTATCTAGTAAACGGCTATCACGGCAAGCGGGTTCAGGGAATTGCATTCGCTCTGCATTAGTCATAGTCTCTGATACGAGTTGGTCTATAGCTGGCCGTCTCGCACCATAATGACTTTCGTCAGATTGGCTTTTTATCGCCAACAACTCATTAATTTCTAATCGTACTGATTTATCTGAGACTGTTGCAGTCACCAATTCTGAAAATGCCATTGGAGGCATGTTTTTACTTTTTTCTATCCAGTGTAATGCTAATACAGCACGCAATAGGTAAAAGTATTTTTTCAGTTTAACTTGTTTGCCTTTAAAATCAGTATGTAAATTGCGCTTACTTATTGATAAATAATGATAACGTGATTTTAGTGGCGAATAAAATTGTGCAGCCAGTTGCTCTAGTTGAGTAAAAAATGCCTCATCCTTAAAATACACAATGGGTGAGTGTAGCCACTCGATTAATGCGGGGTTTGAGTTTCGCATTAATTTCAATGCTTTAGAAAGCTCCCAACCCGACACATCTAACTCATCATCAATTGGTTTCTCTATCACATCGCGTTTTTTATCCAATGTTAGGTACCAATCAAGTTTGTGAACATAGATAAACCGGACGTCATAGTCGCTATCGCGGGAGGCAAAGCCCCAACCGCGACTACCCGACTCACACGCAAAGAGTATTTTAACGTGGTGAGTTTCTTCTATTTCTTTAAGTGTTTTACCTATCCGTTCTTTCATCAGCACGGATATACTTTCATGGCTAGTTTCCATGCTTTCTCCTTTTATCCCTTTACACACACTACTTGGCGTAGGGTATGAACAATTTCTACCAGTGAGGACTGCGCAGCCATCACCGCATCAATGTCTTTATAAGCCATCGGTATTTCATCAATCACATCACTGTCTTTTCGGCACTCAACATGGGCTGTCGCTATTTTTTGGTCACTTACAGAGAAACGTTTTTTAGCCTCTGTCCGGCTCATGACCCGTCCTGCACCATGGCTGCATGAACAAAAACTTTCTTCGTCACCTAAACCGCGCACAATAAAACTTTTCGCCCCCATTGACCCTGGAATGATCCCCATTTGGCCTTTTCGTGCAGATACCGCGCCTTTTCGGGTTACCAGTACTTCTTCACCAAAGTGCTGTTCTTTTTGCACATAGTTATGATGGCAATTTACGGCTTCTTGTTCTGTGATAAACGGCTTTGGAATTTCACGTGATAGTGCTTCCAATACGCGGTGCATCATTACTTCACGGTTATGGCGAGCAAAGTCTTGCGCCCAACCCACTGCTTCCATATAGTCATTAAAGTGCACACTACCTTCTTCAAAGTAAGCAAGGTCTCTATCCGGCAAATTGGCGATATGCTGTTGCATATCTTTTTGTGCCAGCGTGATAAACAAGTTACCTATCGCATTTCCCACCCCGCGTGACCCGCTATGTAGCATTACCCATACACGGTCTTGTTCATCTAAACACAGTTCAATAAAGTGGTTCCCCGTTCCTAATGTCCCTAAATGTTTGTAATGATTAGTGTTACGTAGTTTTGGGTATTTATCACAGATACGTTTAAACTCTTCATCCAAGTGCGCCCAGTGGGTATCGACAATATCCGGTGTACGATACCAAGCCCCTTTATCACGTCCATGGCGGTGGGTTGTTCGACCATGTGGTACCGCCGCTTCGATAGCGAAACGAATATTTTGCAGGCTATCTGGTAAATCAGCCGCTGTTAATGATGTACGCACGGCAATCATCCCACAGCCAATATCCACGCCAACTGCCGCAGGGATAATCGCCCCTTTGGTTGGTATAACACTTCCTATCGTCGAACCTTTTCCAACGTGTACATCCGGCATTACCGCAAGGTGCTTAAAAATAAACGGCATTTTAGCGGTGTTTTGTAGTTGTGTTACCGCTTTCGGGTCTACAGGCACGCCGTTGGTCCACATTTTTACAGGCACGCCATTTTCTTGAATTAATTGATTAAAGTTATTGTTATTCATTGTTATTCCTTAATTTTTACCAATCCGTTTAATACTTGATCTAACCCACCATAAACGGAAATTTGGTCGATTCGATGTGCGATACTTTCTAAGGTTTCAAGTTCTTTTAAACGCAGCGCAACTGGGTTGTTTTCCATCACTTTTGCGGTATTTAACAGTGAACGAGTCGCGGCGGTTTCTTCACGGCGGCGGATCACGTTAGCTTGTGCCGATTTTTCGGCTTCAACGACTTGAGATAAAATAGTGCGCATATCCCCCGGCAAAATGATGTCTTTTACACCGATACTATCGATTTCTAAGCCAAACTCAACGACGCACTGCGCGACTTGAATCAACATCAACTCATCAATTAACTGCTTGTTTTCTAAAAGTTCATCTAAGGTTCGGGTACCCACGATTTCTCGTATTGAAAACTGCAATTCACGATATAAATGCTCTACAGGCTGGCTCAGTTTTGAGAATGCCAGCAAAACATCGTGATAGCGCCAGTTGGCACACAGGTTGATGCGTAATGTGACTTTGTCTTTGGTTAAAATCTCTTGTCCGCTAACTTCTAATGATTGTAAGCGAGTGTCTATTATCTCAACTTCCGGTTTGTGGTTGATTTTCCAATAACCGTAAGTTCCCGGTTGTAATAAATCTTGTATCTCACCATCAATTTTTAGCATACCGACATGCCATGCAGGTACTTGGCTAATTAAGGCCAACTCATTGCCTTTAATGCGTTTTTTACCCATCAGACGTGCAACGAATACAGAGTCAATAACGCTATTTTCTAGCGACTGCGGCTCCACTTTTAAATTATTGCCATTTTTCCAATACAACCGACGGCTCGCAGGTGGCAGTATTTCTGTCAAACTATTGTGCAAGTATATAAAACCAATCTCGTCATCAGTCAAAGCGATGTCAATACAGTGATCATCAACCCAATCAGGGTGAAATTGGCGTAAGTGGTCTGCCAGTTTTTCATCAATAGGTTCGTTATCAAGTGTGAACAATGACACCGTCAATTGATTAAACCAATCGTTTAAACGGTGCTCACCCGCAGTCAGTAATTGTTTAAAATCCCCATTTTTAGCGGTCAATGCGATTTGTCCTTGAGCGATATTTATTTTTTTCATTATTTTTCCTTTTTCAATATTTATCCGGCACTGAAGAAAAAAGCGAAGTGGTGAGGGGAAAAGTAGAGTGCCAAAATTGGCTGTCTAAATTTCTGCTCATCACTCGGCAAAGCTCTCGAGTGGCGGTTTCAAGCTTAACTTCTGCTTAGTTTTATACAGTTGGATTTGTATTTTTTTCAGGAGTCGAACCTGATAGCTAGGCTATTACCAAGGTATCTTACTGACGGCGGCATACAGACCATGTAGTGACTGAGTCACCATGTCTGCACCGGTTGAACTCGAAGTTCAGACAATTTCCGGCAGTGGATGAAGATATAATTGCCAGAAGCGTGCCAACTTTTATTAAAGTAAGTTAAAAAATTTTATATTATTGAAAAATAACAAATAAATATATCTGGTTAAATTTTACTAACATTACCAAGAGAAATGAATTAGGCTATTTATTATCTTTTTATATCGCATTTTATAAATTTATATAAACTCATCATGAATAAGAAACGCAAAGTGGTCATTGGTGTATTGGGCACAGTACTCGATAGAAGAGGCAAAAAAGCCAATCGCTGGACAAAATGGCGGCCAACGGTTGGCCTTTGCCAACAGCCTAATTTGGATATTGGTCGTTTTGAATTACTGCATCAGGTGAATGACTATGGCATGGCGCGCCGGGTGAAAGAGGACATTGAACAAGCTTCTCCCAATACGGAAGTGGTACTGCATGAGGTGGATATTGCTGACCCGTGGGATTTTGAAGAGGTTTATACCTCATTACTGGATTTTTCTTCGCATTATCAATTTGATACTGATAATGAAGAGTATCTGGTACATATCACTACGGGTACCCATGTGGTGCAAATTTGCTGGTTCTTATTAACCGAGGCTCATTACCTGCCTGCGAAGTTAATTCAAACCTCCCCAAGCCAAAAGGGGCGGGAGAAAGACCCTGCCGGTATTCATGCGGTGATAGACCTTGATCTTAGCCGTTACGCCCATATCACCAGCCGTTTCCAAACAGAGCAGCAACAGCAGGTTTCGTTTTTAAAATCGGGTATTGCCACCCGCAACGCGGCATTTAATACCATGATTGAGCAAATCGAACGCGTCGCATTACGCTCTAAAGCCCCGATTTTACTCAATGGGCCAACGGGGGCGGGGAAGTCTTTCTTAGCTCGGCGAATTTATCAACTGCGTGAAAGCCGCCATCAAGTTAAAGGGCGATTTGTGGAAGTAAACTGTGCAACGCTTCGTGGTGATAACGCTATGTCGACGCTGTTTGGTCATGTAAAAGGGGCGTTCACAGGGGCAATCAACCCAAGGCGTGGGTTACTGAAAGAAGCGGATGGCGGTATTTTATTTCTCGATGAAATTGCGGAACTTGGGCTAGATGAACAAGCAATGCTATTGAAAGCCATTGAGGAGAAAAGCTTTTTTCCTTATGGTTCAGATGAAGAAATTCACAGTGACTTTCAATTAATTGCAGGGACTCACCGTAATTTGGCGCAGCAAGTGGAAGAGGGCAAATTTCGTGAAGACTTATTTGCCCGTATCAATATGTGGACATTTGCCTTACCGGGCTTGCGTGACCGCCGTGAAGACATCGAACCGAATATTGATTATGAATTAGCCAAATTTTGCCAAGACCAACAAAGCCAAATTCGTTTTGATAGCGAAGCTCGAAACGTTTATGTGAAGTTTGCCTGTTCCCCTCAAGCCCATTGGCGTGGAAATTTCCGTGAGTTGGGTGCCTCCATTAACCGAATGGCAACGTTTGCTGAACGCGGGCGTATTACCAAAGCGGTAGCCGAAGAGGAAATTGGCCGTTTGCAAGCTCAATGGCAGTCAAAATCAACCAATACATTACCAAAGCAAATTGGCGAAATTGATTTATTCGACCAGCAACAGTTAGCAACCGTGCTGGAAGTTTGCCGGCGTTCATCTTCTTTGTCAGAAGCGGGGCGTGAGCTGTTTGCCATTTCACGGCAACATAAAAAACAGCCAAATGATGCAGATAGGCTGCGAAAATATTTGGCAAAGTTTGGGTTAGATTGGGATGGGGTGAGAAAGGGATAAAAAGAAAAACCCCCGCCGAGGCGGGGGGAGGGTGAGTTAAGGTTTAAAGGCGCAGACAGCGCTATTGTCCCAAATTTTTACACCGGAGTTGCTGTTAAAAGGTAGTAGGCCACCATCTACAATAGATAGCAAAGTACGATCATGGGTAGAACTTTGGTCATGCTTAACTACGATATACGGAATTGCGAAGATGCTGGATTGATATCTTTGTAGGTTCCCCCATTCAGGGATGATTGAACCTGTTTGTCTTGCGAAGTTTGAAGCAAAATCAGTAACAGTGGAAAGAGTTCCTCCGTTGATTTTACAGTGCTCTTCAGGCGTACTCGCTTTAGATGAGCGGAGATCCAACCAAATGTGGGGGGTAATACTAAATTTGACAACCCCATCATGGCCAACACCTGATTTTGCACGACCTGTGATTTCTGCCGTCCAAGAAGAACTTGGTTTTTTGTTGAAAGTGACTACGCCATTGTTATTGACTGTGAGCCAATTTTTAGATACCTGCCAGTTATAATCCGATGGCCTTCCAACAGGTACCTTAATGGTAAAGGTTGCATCTTTGAATCCGAATTTAGGGAAACCACTGTTGAATTCAAAAGTATGTGGGTTAATATGAGTCTCCAGCTGTACTTTTCCATAAGCGGTAAAAGTGAATGTCGGTGGTCTGTTTGTTGCACCGATGGAGTCTTTATCTATTTCAACAATCGCTGTGCCTTGTTTGTCACTGGATATATCAATGATATAAGTCCCTTTGGAATTAGAGAGTTCCTTCATGTTATCATTATACAAAGCCGCACCTTTTACCTTAATTGTAGGGAATTGGTCGGTAATCAGGCTACCAGCAGCATCTTTTAGCACTAATTGGATAGTGGCTATAGAGTGACCGCGTTTATCAATATCGCGGTTAACAACGGAGAACTCACTGCGACCAGTTCTAAATACCGGGACACCAACGGCTACCTCTACATCTTGGGTGTGTGAGAGTGAATTGACACTGACTTTAATTTTCTTTGTCACTAGGGTATTAAATACAATGTTTGCTGTGTAGCTACCATCCTTATTATCTGTCCAAGATGAAGGGGAGGTATTATTTTGCGTATCTGAAATAGTGACATCGGCCATTTGGACGCCAATAACGCCATTCCCATACATATCAGCTAAGGTTACTGTCATTGATGTATTTTCACCCATTTTAACCTTCTTGGGTACAGTTGACTTGACTGTTTTGACATGGCTAGGGCCACTTAATGGCTTAACTGCTACTGTATGGCTAGATGGTACATTATTAACTTCTGCTATTAACGAGTGGTTTCCTAGCTTATTTAATTGGACATCAGTCGTATAAACGCCATCTTGTGTGCTATTCCACATTAAGGTTTGTGTAGGCAAGGTCACTAATACATCAGTTAAGGTGATATCCTTTGCATCTACCTTGGTAACAGGATTGCCATATGTATCTTTTAGGGTTAAGGACAGTGTTACCTTAGTGCCCGGTGTGATTGATTTTGCTGGTGTTGAAAGTGTCGCAGAGATCACATTTGCAGCACCTTTAAGTGGGTTCACCGTAATTTCGTTGGTTGGAGCGGATACCGTATTCACGGTGGCGGTTAACGTATGCTTACCGACTAATGTCAGTGGAACCTTGGCTTTATAAACGCCATCTGATGCCATGCCCCATGCAATACGGCTACTATCAATTTTTTGTTTATGGCTATCTATTAAAGCAATATCCGAGCCATTGACGCCAATCACAAAGTTATCGTGCTTATCTTTTAACACTAAGGTTAATTCAACGTCTTGCCCAGCCTTGAGTGACGTTGTTTTTACCGTTAAGTTAGCTTTTGCTACTTTATCTTGGCCACTTGGATGAGCGACTGTCAGGGTTTGAGCAAGGCTATCGTATTTATTCACCCTTGCCTGCAATGACCCAGTGCCGACGTTGTTAAATGGCAGCGATGCAGTATAGGTTCCATTCGTAGAAGATGACCAGTTTGGACTGAGTGTCGTATTACCATAAGTTATGGTGATGTCACCGTCCGGCACCTGACTAACGTTGTTACCATACATATCGATAAGTGATAGGGTTAATGTGACTGAATTACCAACGGTTATTGTTGAATTGTCCAGAGCCAATGTTGCATTATTCACATGGCGAGTGCCACTGAATGATTCAACTTTCACGGTATCATTAGACAGCACATTCTTAACTGAGGTCGTTAATGTGTGGCTTCCTACCTTATTTAACTGGACGTTAGTCGTATAAACGCCATCTTGCGAGCTACTCCACGTTACGCTTGCTGTAGGCAAGGTCGCGAACGCATCAGTTAAGGAAATATCCTTTGTGTCGACCTTGGTGACCGGGTTGTCATATTTATCTTTTAGGGTTAAGGATAGTGCTACATTAGTACCCGGCATGATTGATTTTGCTGATGTTGAAAGTGTTGCAGATTTCACATTCGCAGCACCTGTTAGGGAGTTCACCGTAATTTCGTTGGTTGGAGCGGATACCGTATTCACGGTGGCTGTTAACGTATGCTTACCGACTAATGTCAGTGGAACTTTGGCTTTATAAACCCCCGCTGATTCCATGTTCCAAGCAATGCTACTGCTATCAATTTTTTGTTTGCTATGGTTATCGACTAAAGTAATATCCAAGCCATTGACGCCAGTCACCAAGTTTTGGTATTGGTCTTTCAGTGTTAAGGTTAACTCAACATTTTCACCTGCACTAACCATGCTGGTATTTGCTGATATGTCCGCTGTTTTTACCACATCCTTTCCGCTTGGATAGGTGGCTTCCACGGTCTGTATACGACTTGGCTGGTTGTTTACAATCGCTTTGAACTGGTAATTACCCATGGTTTCTAACCGTTGTTTGGTGGTATACACGCCATCTTGTATGTTAGCCCATGTCGTCTTGACGGCTTTTTGGTTGTTGGTGAATTGAATATCGTTAGTATCGACCTTGATAACCCCATTATCAACGCTATCGGTTAGGGTTAATGTTAAGGTGACTTCTTTACCTGCTTCAATGGTGCCTTCTTTGGTTTCAAGTCGGGTTTTATGGACATGACTTACCCCTTCGGCAGGTGAAATGGTTAGCTCAAGCTTATCGCTGAGCATTTTATTTGCCACGACTTGAATTGATTGCTTGTGTAGCTTGTTCATAATGACTTCTTGAGTATATAGCCCATCGCTGACTTCTATCCATGCGGTAGTTGGTTGTAGATTAGTCAGTAAATTCAATGCGTTTTTTGCACCAGTGAGTTTGTTATTGAACTTATCTCTTAGCGCAACAGTTAGAGTGACTTTATCACCTGAATTTATTGTGGTGCTTTGAGCGTTGTGAGTAACAAAAATCGTCTCTAATGAGCGCCTTAACCCATCTTTATCATAAGAAGTGATTGGGACCGCTATAGGGGGATTAACGACCCATTCGGCAGTTTTTGATAGCCCGTTAACTTCCACCATTATCTGATAACTGTTAGCTTTAGTGGCAGGAAGGTGAGCTGTATACCCGTTCAATATATTTTTTTCCGTAAATATAATGTTCTGTTTTTGCCCATTAATTTTCACGGTGATATCACTACTTAGGACATTGTTAACAGGGTTTCGATATTGGTCAGTTAAGTGAATTAAGAACGATGATGCTTCCCCTGCTTCACTTCTGGCTATCGGTGAAATGGCGATTGCCGTCACCGCATCTTTACCCGATGGTGAGTTGACCATGACATTTGTTATATCTGTAAACTGGCCAATTTCAGCCTTTAGCTTATGTGTTTTAACCTTAGTGAGCTTGATGCTGGTGGAGTAGATACCTAAGCCGTGGAGATCTTCATCCCAGACAGTGGGTATGGTGTTGTTACTTTCAGTCAGCGTGATCTTATGATTATCGAGTTTAATAACTGGATTGTCATTTATATCAGTTATTTTTAGCGATAACGTGACTTTACTGCCTGCGGTAATGGTGCTTAAGTTTGTTGTTAGTTTAACTTTACTTATATGACTTTGGTTGGTTGACGGCTGCGCATCAACCAATACATTATGACTTTCTATTAGATTAACGGTTGCTTTCAGCGAGTGGACCCCTACGGTAGAAACCGTTGTTGGTGCAGTATAGATACCATTTCCTTGTGGCGTCCAGATTAAACCCGTTAGGTTTTTCTTAATATGCGCATCATTAATGGTGATATCTTTAGCGGTGATCCCGCCAACACCATTATTCCATTGGTCTAATAATGTCAGAGTCAGTTCTGTTTTACTTCCCACTGTCAGTTGGTTAGTGCTGGCGTTAAGCTGAACGGTTTTTACCTGTGTTGGGCCGGTTAGTGCGTTGACGCTAACGGCAAGTGGTGTGCTTGCTTGGTTGTTAACTCGACTTACAAAAGTGTTTCTCCCTTGTTTATGTAACGGGAGTGTGGTGGTGTAAACCCCTGTGCCTAGTTTTTGCCAAGAGAGTGCAGAGATAAGCGTATTATTATGCTCTAATCGAATATCGCTAGCCTGTACCTTTTCAACACCGTTACCATGGCTATCTGTCAATGTTAATTGTAATTTGACGGAATCGCCGACCATAAACATCTTGCCAGTCTCCTTTAACTCCACACTGTGAACGGCAGATTTACCTTCTGGGGCATTAACTTGAATGGTTTGTGATTGGGAAATGTTATTGACGGTTACTTGTAACGTATCTGTCCCTACTTTACTCAACAACAACTCCGTGGAATAGCTGCCATCTGCGTTATCCTGCCATTTTACAGAGCTGGCTTGTTTTGTCTTGGTCATAATGCCGTGACTAACACCGATTAGCTTATGATCAAAATGGTCAGTTAAGGTGACTGTGAGTTTTAGTTTATTACCGGCTTGCTGATGAGTTATCTGTATAGGGTCAAATTGTACGTTCTTCACCACGCCGCGTGAGTTTGTAGCCCCCGAGCCATCAGGTTTATCTGCGAGAATAGCTTTTGGTTTTTCCACTGTGAGGCTTATAGTGTCGGATATTTTGTTAATTCTAATCCTAAAGGTGTATCCCCCTGCCTGTAGGGTTGGTAATGTGAGAATATAGTTACCATTAGCCAATTGAGAGACGTTGAAGGTAGTCCCCAAATTATTTATGATGCCAAATGACACTTGATTAATATTGGCGACTGGGTGACCGTTTTTGTCTGTCATGGAAAGCACCAGTGTACCGCCTACGCCCGCTAACATAGGTACAGGCATGGACGACAGAATTTTAATCTGGGAAACCTTGCTATCCCCTTCAGCATGCCCGACAGCAATCTTAACCGGATCACTTCGCATATTGTTAACCTTGGCGACTAAGAGGTCTTCACCCAATGCTGTTAACATTAAGTCCGCAGTGTAGGTCCCATCTTTGTTATCAACCCAAAGCACATTACTAGTTTGGTTGTGGGTTAATTCAATATTTTTAACGTCAATACCACTTAGAGGGTTATCAAACGCATCTTTCAAGGTCAGCGTTAGTTTTATCGTATCCATTGATTTGAGGTTGGCGGTGGTTTTTATGGCCAGTTCAGCGGTATTAACCACACCTATCTGACCCTGAACCCCAGAGCCATCGTGATGGGTTGCTTTGGTGACCGTTGCAGCGTTTACCACCCAGATTTGTGTTGCTGTGTGTGTATTCGCACGAACTTCAACTGTATAGCTACCGGCTTTTTTAGGCGGTAAGGTGGCGGTATAAGTCCCTAGTTGTTGGCTATCTTCAGTGAAAGTTAGGTGCTGTGATGTATTATCAAGTGAAACTTTAAGGTTATCAGCAATACCCGTGATGCCATGGTTATAGATATTAACGGCTTTCACCGTCAGTGTTGGCGAGTTACCTGCTGCTGTTGGGGCAATAGGGCTAAGCTCCAGTGTGCTAATTTGCGTCACTTGGTTGGTATTTTGTACGTGAACAGTGATAGCTTGGCTTGCTATTGAGTTTACTGTGGCTTTCAGTGTATCAGGCCCCAGTTTATTTAACGGCAATGTTGCTGTGTAGTTGCCGTTATTGTGATCTACCCATGCCACACTGCCCATTTGGCTATGTTGTAGCGCAATATGTTTACTGCTAACTCCTTTGAGTGGGTTGTGGAAGGTATCTTTTAAGCTGACGGTCAGTTGCACATTCGCGCCAGATGTTAACATTGTTTTTGGTGCACTTAGTACCACGCTGCTAACAACACCTTGCTTGTCTTTTATGCCACTGCCATCTGCCATTGCGGTAACGGTATCGGCTTGCGCTACGTTTAGCGTTTTTTGGTTGGATTTTAGCCCATTGGCAGAAATAACCACCTCATGAGCACCACTGAGTTGCCCCGCTAATGTTCCTGTGTAGCTGCCATCCGCTTGTTGATTGACGTTAATTTTTTTCGGTTTAAGCTGATCGATTGCGACCTCAACCTGTTGGATGCCGTCAACCGGGTTCCCTTGAACATCGGCTAAGGTAAACGTTAAGGTACTTTCTGCCCCTGCGCCTACAGAAGGGGTTATATGGGTGATAACAACCTTGTTGATGTGTTTATCTCCTTGTGTTTTTTTCACGTCAATCTTAACCGGATCACTTTGCGAACTGTTAACTTTGGCGACTAAGAGGTCTTCACCCAATGCCGTTAACATTAAGTCCGCAATGTAGGTCCCATCTTTGTTATCAACCCAAAGCCCATTACCGGTTTGGTTGTGGGTTAATTTGATGTTTTTAACATCAATACCACTTAGAGGGTTATCAAACGCATCTTTTAAGGTCAGCGTCAGTCTTACACTATCCCCTGATTTCAGGTTTTGAGTTGATACCGCTGTGAGCTCGGCGGTTTTGACCACGCCGCGTGCACCCTGCGTACCCGTTCCCGAGGTGTTGGTTGCCGTGATGACAGAAGCCACATTAACTTCCCACGTTTGCTGTGCGGTTTGTTTATAGGCAGTCACTTTAACCGTATATTTACCGACTTTTTGCGGTGGCAAGGTCACGGTGTAAGCCCCTTTTGAAGTTAAGGATTCAGTGAAAATGGCGTCTATCAGTGCACCATTGAGCGTGACCTTAAAGTCATCAGCAATTTGCGTGACACCATGTTGATTGATATCAAGGGCTTTCACCGTCAGTGTTGGCGAGTTACCTGCTGCTGTTGGGGCAATAGGGCTAAGCTCCAGTGTGCTAATTTGCGTCACTTGGTTGGTATTTTGTACGTCAACAGTGACAGCTTGGCTTGCTATTGAGTTTACTGTGGCTTTCAGTGTATCAGGCCCCAGTTTATTTAACGGCAATGTTGCTGTGTAGTTGCCGTTATTGTGATCTACCCATGCCACACTGCCCGTTTGGCTATGTTGTAGCGCAATATGTTTACTGCTAACTCCTTTGAGTGGGTTGTGGAAGGTATCTTTTAAGCTGACGGTCAGTTGCACATTCGCGCCAGATGTTAACGCTGTTTTTGATGCACTTAGTACCACGCTGCTAACAACACCTTGATTGCCTTTTGTGCCACTGCCATCTGTCGTTGCGGTAACGGTATCGGCTTGTGCCACGTTTAGCGTTTTTGGCTTGGATGTTAGCCCATTGGTAGAAATAACCACCTCATGAGCACCACTGAGTTGCCCCGCTAATGTTCCTGTGTAGCTGCCATCCGCTTGTTGATTGACGTTAATTTTTTTCGGTTTAAGCTGATCGATTGCGACCTCAACCTGTTGGATGCCGTCAACCGGGTTCCCTTGAACATCGGCTAAGGTAAACGTTAAGGTACTTTCTGCCCCTGCGCCTACAGAAGGGGTTATATGGGTGATAACAACCTTGTTGATGTGTTTATCTCCTTGTGTTTTTTTCACGTCAATCTTAACCGGATCACTTTGCGTGCTGTTAACTTTGGCGACTAAGAGGTCTTCACCCAATGCCGTTAACATTAAGTCCGCAGTGTAGGTGCCATTTTTGCTATCTGTCCAAACTGGAGCCAGTCGTTGGTTATGGGTAAGCTTAATTGCTGAGGTATCAACCCCTACCAGTGTGTTATCAAACGCATCTTTTAACGTCAGCGTTAGTTTTATCGTATCCATTGATTTGAGGTTGGCGGTGGTTTTTATGGCCAGTTCAGCGGTATTAACCACACCTATCTGACCCTGAACCCCAGAGCCATCGTGATGGGTTGCTTTGGTGACCGTTGCAGCGTTTACCACCCAGGTTTGTGTTGCTGTGTGTGTATTCGCACGAACTTCAACTGTATAGCTACCGGCTTTTTTAGGCGGTAAGGTGGCGGTATAAGTCCCTAGTTGTTGGCTATCTTCAGTGAAAGTTAGGTGCTGTGACGTATTATCAAGTGAAACTTTAAAGTTATCAGCAATACCCGTGATGCCATGGTTATAGATATTAACGGCTTTCACTGTCAGTGTTGGCGAGTTACCTGCTGCTGTTGGGGTAATAGGGCTAAGCTCCAGTGTGCTAATTTGCGTCACTTGGTTGGTATTTTGTACGTGAACAGTGATAGCTTGGCTTGCTACTGAGTTTACTGTGGCTTTCAGTGTATCAGGCCCCAGTTTATTTAACGGCAATGTTGCTGTGTAGTTGCCGTTATTGTGATCTACCCATGCCACACTGCCCATTTGGCTATGTTGTAGCGCAATATGTTTACTGCTAACTCCTTTGAGTGGGTTGTGGAAGGTATCTTTTAAGCTGACGGTCAGTTGCACATTCGCGCCAGATGTTAACGCTGTTTTTGATGCACTTAGTACCACGCTGCTAACAACACCTTGCTTGTCTTTTATGCCACTGCCATCTGCCGTTGCGGTAACGGTATCGGCTTGTGCCACGTTTAGCGTTTTTGGCTTGGATGTTAGCCCATTGGTAGAAATAACCACCTCATGAGCACCACTGAGTTGCCCCGGTAATGTTCCTGTGTAACTGCCATCCGTTTGTTGAGTGACTGAAACAGAGATTGGTGGGTGCTTATCGATTTTCACCGTTACGTCATCGATGCCATTGACAGGGTTACCCTGATCATCGATTAATGCAACCACAAAGGCGCTGTTTGCTCCTGCTGCAACTTGGGTAACATCAGTAATGTTGATTTGTTGGATAGCCTTGTTGTCTGCTTGCGCGGAGACATAAATGGAAACGCTCTGGCTTTGTTCGTTATTCACGGCGATAAAGAGCTGGTCTTGACCTAATTTTGTCAGCTTTAATGCCGCGGTATAGGTGCCATTTTTTCTATCTGTCCAAACTGGAGTCAGTCGTTGGTTATGGGTAAGCTTAATTGCTGAGGTATCAACCCCTACCAGTGTGTTATCAAACGCATCTTTTAACGTCAGTGTCAGTGTTACATTATCCCCTGATTTAAAGCCTTGAGCCGGTGCGATTGTGAGCTCAGCGGTTTTTACCACGCCATGTTCACCCTCTGCGCCATGCTTATTGTTGGTGATGGCGTTTGGTGCGCTGACGTGTAAGGTTGATTCTGTTGAATGAATACCACCAACCGTAACCTTTATTTTATGATCGCCGGATTTTTGACCTGAAAGCGATGAGGTGTAGATCCCCGTGTTTTTGGTTTTTTCAGTGATATTAATTAACGTTTCTACACCATCAATAGAAAGGATTGCACTACCGTTCACTCCTGTGACAGGCAGGGAGTTTGCATCAGTTAATACAATCGTGATGGTGCTGTTTTTTACCTGCTGCTGGGCTAGGTAGCTTGTTAATTTCGACCTTATGAATTTGAGTTGCACCCGTCGCATTATCGACGTTAATTTTCAGCGGTGAACTGTCTTTCTTGTTTACGGTAACCATTAATTGATCTTCACCAATAGCGGTTAACGGTAAAATAATGGTATAGCTTCCATTGCGGTTGTCTGACCAACTGACAGTGCTTGCTTGCTTGTTCCGCAATTGAATAGCTGAGCTATCAACACCTTCAAGGGTGTTACCAAAGGCATCTTTTAGTATTACGGTTAATTGTAACGAATGCCCTGATTTGAGACCGTTGGGCGACGAAGAGGTTAATTTAACAGTTTTAACTACACCACGTTGATTTTCTGCGCCACTCCCATTTTTTGCTGTCGCTTTAATGGTCGTAGGCTGTTTTACTTGCCACGTTTTTGTTGATGTGTGACGGTTAGCACTCACCTCAATAGTATAATCTCCTGTTTTTTCTACAGGTAATGCGGCGGTGTAAATGCCTTTGTGGGTTGAGGATTCAGTAAAAGGTATTGATCGAGACTGTTTGTTGATCTTAACAGTGATATGGTTAGCAATTGCAGTAACCGGGTGCTTATTATTATCAGTAACTTTTACTGTAATAGTTTGAGTTTCACCTGCTTCACTTGCATAGATAGGCTCAAGTACAACATGGGTGATTTTTGTGCTTTCTATCGCATTATTCACCACAATATTGACGTTTTGGGCATGCCCATTGATGCTCACTTTTACTGTGTCGCTAGCGAGTTGGGTTAGCAATAAATCAGTGGTATAAGTGCCATCTTGGTTGTCTTTCCACGTCACGTTGGTTTTTTGGTTGTGCGTTAGCGTAATGCTGTTCAGGTCAATCCCTTTAAGGGGGTTGTTAAATGCATCTTTTGCGGTGACCGTTAGCTTTAGAGAGTCACCAGATTTGAGTGCGGTAATTGACGACGTATTGAGTGTTATATTGTTAACGACACCACGGTCACCAGTATGGCCTTTGGGATTGACTGTAATAGTGGTTGCGTCATTGACAGTCCACTCTTTTGATTGTGTTTGGTTACCAGCTTTGATTTCGACAGTGTATTTCCCTGCCGTCATTGCTGGCAAGGTGCCAATGTAAGAGCCTTTATTTTGTGTAGATTCAGTCAAGGTGACAGCCACTTTTTGACCGTTTACCGCTACAGTGATGGCATTTGCAATATTTGTAATTGCATGACCTTGATTATCAATAGCTTTCACCGTAATAGTGGGTTGATTACCTGCTTCGCTATTGGAAATAGGCTCTAAACTTAATGCGGTGATATGGCTGACTTGCTCGCTATAGGCCACATCAATAGCCACTTCATTACTTTGGATGCCATTGGCCTCAACCTTTAATGACGCTTTTCCAAACTGAATTAACTGTAGGCTTGAACGGTAAGAACCATCTTGATTATCTTGCCATGGCGCATTTTTATTCTTGCTTTTAAGTAAGTTAATTAATTTTGTATCAACACCTGTTAAGGTATTACCAAACGCATCTTTCATGGTCGCGGTTAGGGTTAGGGTGTCGCCAACTTTTAGACCATTATGGGGTGATATTTGAAACTCAATGGTGTTGAGGGTGCCGCGTTCATTTAATTGGCCCTGCGGGGAGGCGGTAATAGTGTTTGCTGCTCCTACCACCCAGATCCTTGTCTCGGTTTTCGTGTTAACTTTGGCATTAATTATGTAAGTGCCAGGCATTTGCGCCGGCAAAACAGCCATGTAGGTGCCTTTGTTTGTTGTTGATTCTGCTAATTGTAAAGTGTTTGTCTTCCCTTCAATGGTGACTTGTATTTCATTTGCTATTTGGGTCACAGGATGCTGATTAGCATCAGTCACTTTTAGTGTAATAACTCTATTGTCACCTGTTGCACTAGAGGGGATAGCGTCAAAGATGATATTGCTCACTTTGGCACTATTTGTCGTATTAGCGACGTTAATTGGTGTGTGAGGTGTTTTATGACCACTAATTGAAGCGGTTAATTTATAGTCTCCTATTTGAGTTAATGGCAAGGTGGTTGAGTAAGTTCCGTTAGCGTTATCAATCCATTGTAGTGTTCCAGCATTATAGCCATCAAGAATAATATTACTGGTGTCGATCCCTGTTAATGTATTACCAAAGATATCGGTTAGCGTTACCATCACACGGAGTGCGTCGCCTGATTGCAGATTGGCTACACTACCGGTGGTCATGGTAATTTTATCGATAACACCTTTTGCCCCTTGCAGACCACTGCCAGTTGGGTTTATTGATTTAATGGGTTTTGATTTCTCAACTACCAGTGTTTTTACGCCTGACAGCTTATTATTCACTTCCGCGATAATACTATGCTTACCTTCGTGTTGCCCTGGAAGAATAACCTCATAGGTTTGAGGGGCGATTTCTTTGATGGGTAGTGTGTGTTTTTTGCCATCAATTTCAATAATTATTTCCTGTTCACCAACCACAGGGTTACCATTTTTATCGGTTAATTTAACAGTCAGTGTGCTATTAGAACCTGCATCTGCTTTTTCTATTTTGGTAATTTCAACTTTACTGACGTTATTTTTACCCGAAGCGTTGCTGACTTGAATGGCCGTCGCAGGGGTTTTTTGACCGTTAATTGAGGCGGTTAAATCTTTTGAGCCAATCTCTGTTAATGTGATGGTGGTGGTGTAAGAACCATCGCCTTCATCCTTCCAGACTGGTTTGCCGTTAAACCCGTCAAGGTTGATAGTATGGGTATTGATCTCGGTTAAACCGTTATGAAAGGCATCAGTGATAGTCACTGTGATCCCAAGCTGATCGCCAGATTGTAAGTTGCTGGTATCGCCCATTGTCATGGCAATGTTGTTGACAACACCTTTTTCCCCAAGTTTTCCGGTATTATTCGATTTTATTGGTGTTGGTTTCGCGACCACGATTGTATTTTCAGTTGAGACCTTACTATTCACATTCGCGCTAATGCTATGATTACCCGCTTGCAGTGCTGGTAGCGTGACCTCATAAATACCCGGTTTCCTTTCTCTCGCTGGCAGTTTATGGGCTTGACCATCAATATTGATAGTTATTTCTTTTTCACCGGCCACTAGGTTGCCATGTTTATCGGTTAACTCGATAGTCACAATACTATTTGAGCCTGCCGCTGGTTTTTCTGTTTTGGTGATTTTCACCTGGTCGACATGGGACGCCCCTGTGGCGTTATTAACCTGTACTTCTGTGAGTGGGCTGCGGGTACCATTGACTGAGGCGGTTAAATCATTGCTGCCAACCTCGGTTAAGGTCAAGGTAGTGGTATAAGAGCCATCGCCATTGTCTCCCCATTTTAAGGTATTCCCTTTGTGTTTACCGACATCGATATTATCGGTATTTAAACCAGCTAAACCGTTACCAAAGGCATCTGACACCGTTACGGTGACATCAAGAGGATTACCGGATTCAAAACGGTGAGTGTGATCAACCGTGATAGCCACTTTGTCAATAACACCTTTCTCGCCTAGTTGGCCCGTTCCGTTTGGGTTGTTCGGGGAAATTGATTTTGGCTGCTCAACCAGCAACTTTTCTTTAATTGATGTGGTGCCATTCAAACTAACATGAATATCATGTTTGCCTGCTTGTAGCGCTGGCAATGTGACCTCATAAATACCCGGTTTTCCTTCTTTTGCAGGTAAAGTATAGGGTTTGCCATCAATTTTAATCACCATTTCCTGTTCACCAACCACAGGGTTACCATTTTTGTCGGTTAATTTGACAGTCAGTGTGCTTTGCGCGCCCGCTGCTGGGGTAGGGGGATTGGTAATGACGATTTTGCTAACTTTGTCTTTTCCTTTGGCATGGCTAACTTGGGTTTGTTTCTGTGGGCTGGTAGAGCCATTAATAGAAACAGTGAGGTCATTATTGCCAATTTCTGTTAATTCAATATTGGTAGAGTATGAGCCATCTTGGTTATCGACCCATTTCAACGTATCGCCTTTGTGTTTACCAATGTTGATATTATTAGTGTCTAGCCCTGACAAACCATTGTTAAAGGCATCTGTGATGGTTACGGTGATTTCGAGCTTATCGCCAGATTGTAGATGGCTGGTATCACCTGTGGTGATGGCGATATTATCGACGACGCCTTGCTCACCTTTTTGCCCTATACCACTCGGGTCTTTAGGCTTGATAGGTTGTGGCTTATCAACAATTAGCAATTCTTTGGGGGACTCTTTCCCGTTAACGACCACTGAAATATAATGGTTGCCTGCAATTTGCCCCTGAATAATAGCTTCATAAGTACCTGGGGAGGTTTCTGTTACTGGCAAAGTGTGTGGCTGACCATCAATATTAACGGTAATTTCTTTTTCGCCGACTATGGGGTTGTTGTGTTTATCACTTAACTGGAAAGTCACGGTACCATTTTCACCTGCTGCGGGTTTACTGATGTTGGTGACTTTCACGTTATCGACATTTTTAGTGCCTGTGGCGTTGCCCACTTCGACTTTAGTGGCTGGGCTCATTGTTCCATTAACAGAAACAGTTAAATCATTGGTACCGACTTCGGTTAATGGTAAAGAGGTGGTGTATGAACCATCACCGTTATCAATCCATTTCAATGTATCGCCTTGGTATTTGCCAATATTGATATTATTGCTGTTTAAATCTGTTAAGCCGTTACCAAAGGCATCTTTAATGGTGACGGTAACATCAAGCGTATCCCCAGATTGCAAAGAGTAGGGAGAACTAGGCGTTATAGTTATATTATCAACAACACCTTTTTCCCCTTTTTTTCCTGTCCCATCTGGCGTGAGAGGAGTAATTGGCTTCGGAGACTCAACGATTAGAACTTCTGGGGAAGATGTGTGTGTACCAATAGTCACCGTTACGTTTGGTGTACCGCTTTGTTGTCCCGGTAATGTGCCGATATAAACGCCACTACCTGCAAAAGTTTCACTTATTGTAATGGGGGTTGGTTGACCATCGATGTTGGCTATTACGCTACCATCAGCCCCAGAAATTGGGTTGTTATATTGGTCAGTTAAAGAAATCATGATGATACTATCTGTACCCGCGGCTGTTTTCTCAAGGTCTAAAATGGAGACATTGGCTAGCTGACCAAATACAAAATTCACTTTTACTTCAACGCGTTGTTCATTGAGTGTTGCGGACAGTTTAGTTGTTCCCGCTATTTTGCTGTCCACTTCAACATCAGTGTTACCCTGCTCATCGGTTGGGCTTAGCTGTGTGGCATTGGCATTTTCAGCATCAAGTTGCAGCATGGCACCCTGAATTGGGTGTGCATGGTTATCAGTGATATGGAATTGAATTTTATTTGTAGATTTTCCATCTGCAACCGCATTATCACTGAGGATATTAAAATGATTAATATGCGCTTGGCGGGTATCTGCAATAAAGGAAAAAGCCGCTTCAACCGGTACGCCGCCGTTTGCAGTCGCTTGAATTCGGTGCTTACCTGTGACGAGAGAGGTAAATTGAATCGATGCTTCTCCTTTCATATTGGTGATAACGCGATATTTGCTTTGGGTGGTTGATTTTGCCGCCTGCATTTTTTTAAATAGATTAGAAAAAGCCATTTGTGACGAGGTGGCTTTTGGCGTAGCCAGTTTGAGCTCAGCAGGCAAGGTGAAGGTCACGACGGAGTCCGGTGCGATATTTCCTAAAGCATCCCGGGCAATTATGGTTAATGTATTGATATCTTGGCCATTAGCTATCGCGTTACCTTGTTTGATGACCTCGTTTGGGTTAATTGATAATACGCCGTAGTCGGTAACTTCAACCCATGTCGTTCCTTGTGGAGAGTGATTTCCATTGTGGTCAGATGCGGTTATTGTGAATCGATAGCGGTTATTTTTCTTGCTTTCTTCTTTGGTCATTGCCACTTTGTAGGTGGGCAATTTAACTTTTGTTTTTGCACCATCAAGTAAGATCTCTCCGCCAGCAGCTAAAAACTCCGGGGCTTGGACTGTGATGTCTTTTAAAGGGTACTTGGTACTAAGGGAATTGATGATAGGGAGTATATCCCCTGTTTTTCCTTGGACCATGTCAGGAAGAGAAAGCGATATCAAGGTTTTCTTTTGATATTCCAATACGATATTATTATTACGGTTAACGAAATCATATCGGCTACCTAATAGACGGCGCGACTCAACGACTTTAGTCGGGTCAAGGTGTTCAGCTAAGCTTTTACCCAATGTCCAAGTGAATTCCATTTTGGCATTGGTTTCACTCAATCCTCCACTTATTTTCTGTTCTGCGCTTAAGGTTACCAGTGAGAAAGGGGTCCAACTCATACCAATTGTGGTTGCCAGTGGGTTTTTTTGGCGCTTATCTTTGCCAAATAAAGCAACATCATCCCCAAAATATTGCTCAAACTTCAGGTTTCCACCAAGGTGCGGATATGATGGTAAAAAGCCCTCAGCTTGCAAATCCCAACCGTTAGCTGGGCGAGCATTGTAGTCATTTTTTAATTCAGACGCCCCCCGCCATGACGAGGTACGCAGGTAAGTATTGGCACTCAATTTTAAGAAATCTTGTGCGTATTCAACCCCAAAACCGACACGAGAGTGATAACGAGATAAGTCATGGTCAAAAAAGGCATTCGTGCCTACCATACTATCCGGGGTAAAGTGACGGACGCCAACACCATTATTGGTTTGTAAGCGGCCATCAGTACGATGAACGTTATGTTGGGTAAACAGTAATAAATCAGGTTGTTCATACCAAGGGATTAACCAATCTAACTGGGTATTTTTAATTTTTAATTTTTTATCTACGTCAACACTAAATTTGGCGTTCCCCGTTTGGGATAACCAATGGTTGATTTCATTTGTTGCTGCGTTGGTAACTTTATTACGCGTGTAATCCTGTGCTAGCTCAGCGAGGTCTGCAGCTTTTTTCTTATCCGAAATAAAACGAGCGGCACTTTGGCTATACTCAGCAATAAGCTGTTCGGTTTTATTGTCATCAAGAGGGAGTGAATCACCACCTAGTGTTGGCAACTCATCAGGGCTTAACATTTTTGCGTAGCTTGGCATAACAGGCATAACAGCCGAAGACCAAATAGCAGTAAATATCACAAAACCATTTGAGAGTCTGTGTCTCAATGTTGGCTTTGCTGTTGATGTAGTGGGGCTCATTTAATTCATTCCTAGTTTTAATTTTAACTTTGCTATTGTGGAATGCTTATAAAGGTAAGAGCTTGTGAATTAGTTTGACTTAAACAGAAGCGGAATTTGCAAGGCGAAAAAATGGGGGATGAGTGGCTTTTATTGCTAATAAAAAGCGACCGTTTATAACGCGAGTAAATGCTATTTATGTTGCTTGAGAATTAATCTTACCTGAACAAAATCAGTTATCTAAAGGGTGAAATAATGGGTTGGAAATTATGCATTTCAAATTAATCAATAGATGGTATAAACGCTATTCTTATTGGAATAATATTAAATTTAGTCGCGGTTTGTGACCGTCATCAGTTCGTTACTAAAAAATAAAAAAAAGCCCCATTTAAGGGGTAATAATGAGCTAAGAGTTAAACCACTATTTTTATTTTATGGCGTGGTCTCAAGTGAGGGGTATCCATATAATTAAAATAATTGACCGAATAAATGCCACAATGAGTCTGTTTGGGGGGCAGGTTTATGAGTGGGCTGCCTAAATAAGGCCCCCTTATAAACGATACGGTTTTCTTGACTGTGATACGTGGCATTTTTGTCTATAAAATTAACCGGTATGACCCTGCTATCACCATTAAGAGTGGCAATGATTTCTGTTGTTCCAGCAGTTAAGCTACTGATTTCTAATTCGGTATTTCCCTGCTCATCGGTAGGTATCGTCGGTGAAATAGCGACATTTTTACCACTAAAATGCACTTGTGCACCTGCGATACTTTGTCGGCTATTATTCACAATATGAAATTTAATTTTATTTTTACTGTTCCCATCTGCCAACGCATTGTTTTGCATAATCTCTATACTGCCGATAAACGACTGATCAATATCGGGTTTAAAGTTAAACTGTTCGTTAATTTCTGCACCATATTGCGTACTGGCTTTTAAGGCGTAGCTCCCTGATACCGAAGCTGTAAATTGAATAGAAGCTTCTCCTTTGCTATTAGCGATAATGGCGAACTCTTGTTCTGAAGCGGATTTTGCGACCTGTGCTTTCCACATAAAATGGTTAAATAACGAATAATAACTTGTATTTTTTTGATTGAACGAGGTAAGCCCAGCGGGTAGGGTAAAATTCACTTTTGCATTTGGGACGGTATGTCCAAGCGAATCCTTAATAACTACAGTGAATACATTTGGGTCTCGACCATTTGCTATAACATTACTCTTTTTTGTACCATTTTTATGGATGATAGCGAGCAAGCCAGTATTGGACACTTCAACTAAGGTTTCAGCTTGTGGTGACATGTTCCCCTTAATGTCATAAGCGGTTACTGTTAGGCGATATTGGTTGAGTTGTTGGTTTTTAACGTCATTTTCCGCTATTTTGTAAGAGGGCAACTTCACTGAACTCTTGAGACCATTTAGCGTAATGCTACCACCTGCCGCTACCAACTCAGGGGCTTCAACAATAATTTTTTCGAGAGGATACTCTGAGATTAAGTTGCGAATAATAGACACTTCTTCGCCGGTCACGCCTTGAATAACCTGAGGTAATGACAGCAAAATTAAGTTTTTATTTTGATATTCCAAAATAATATTATTGTTGCGATTAACAAAATCATGACGGTTACTGGAAATACGGTGAGTTGCATCGACTGCTGAAGCGTCAAGGTGCTGCGCTAGATTTTTGCCTAATAGCCAGGTTAAACCGAGGTTTACACGAGTTTCGTTGGTATTGCCATTTCCTATTTTATGCTCTGCATTAATACCCAGTAATGGGAAAGGGGTCCAATGCACACCAACAGTGGTGGCCATAGGGTTTTTCTGACGTTTATTTTTACCAAATAAAGCGACGTCATCACCGTAATATTGCTCTAGTTTTAAGTTAGCGCCTAAGTTTGAATAAGTAGGAAGCCACCCTTCGACTTGAATATCCCACCCATTGGCAGGGCGCGCATCATAATCATCTTTTAATTCTGATGTGCTGCGCCAAGAAGATAGCCTTAAGTAGCTATTAGCGCTGATTTTGGCGTAATCCTGTGCGTATTCTAGGCCAAATCCTAAGCGGGAATGATGATAGGATAAATCATGGTCAAAAAAGGTATTCAGACCCATCATGCTGTTTTGGTTAAAGTGGCGTAACCCTATACCGTGATTAGTTTGCAGCCTGCCATCAGTTCGGTGAATGCTGTGTTGGGAAAACAGTAACAAATCGGGTTGGTCATACCAAGGTATCAACCAGTCCAATTGGGTATTTTTAATCGACAGTTGTTTATCAAGGTTAATATTGAGCCTAGCATTACCAGCTTTTGACAGCCAGTGAGATATTTCATCGGTGGCAACATCAGCTGCTTTTTGACGAGCATAGTCCTGTGCCATTTCCGAGAGGTTTTTTGTCTTGTTTTCCTCAGAGGTCAAGTTTGCCGCATTCTGCCCATATTTAGCCAGAAAGCGTTCAGTACCATCAGAGGAGGGAAGTGGGTCAAATTGAAAGGCATCGCTACCCAATCCCAATGTAGGTAAGTTGTCCGTACTGAGTATTTGGGCGTAACTGGGTATGGCCGGCATAATGGCGATAGACCCAATGGTAGCGGCGAGCGCCAAGCGATTCGAGAACGTTGGTTTCAATTTTGACGAAAGGGGAGCCATCGAACTTATTCCTGATATCAATATTAACGTTGCTATTGTCAGGGGGGAGTGGTGTATATGCTTGTGAATTTATTGGACTTAAACGGAAATTAAGTTAGCGTTGTGGAAAAGTTTGGAATGGTATGGTTACCAATTGATTGGTAAGGTTTTTTCATTCCCCCCTATATACGGGGGGAAATAGGGTGTTTAAGGTGTTACTTGGCTCACTGAGACCGTTGTTTGTGTTGAGTGGCCATTGATTGAGGCTGCAATATCAAGGTTACCGGCTGCTGTTAATGTTAAGTCGGTAGAATAATCCCCATCGCGCTCTTCATACCAACCGACAAGATTAGCGTTATGGTTTCCAAGGTCGATATTACGAGGGTCTATACCTTCAAGTGTATTACCAAATGCATCACTGAGGGTAACGGTAAGTAGTAAATCATCACCGACGTTCAAATTACTGGTTGCTCTTGTGGTGATTTCTACATGCGCAACAACACCTAACTGACCTTGAGGGCCGCTGCCGTCAGGGTTGATCGCATCGACGGTGAGTGGTGAGCTTACAGTTAAAGTGTACTCTGGTGACGTTTTTCCCTGTAAAGAAGCAGTTATGGTGTAATCACCTTCCATTTGCCCTGCAAGTATTCCACTATATTCACCTAGGTTGGTGGAGTTTTCTTCGATTTCTACTGGGATTTGTTTATTACCCATATTGATCATAATGATCCCATCGGCACCAGAAATAGGGTTGTCATTTTCATCAATGAGTCTGAGTGAAATGGTCGTCTCTGCGCCAGCATAGGTTGTACTGGTGTTAAGAATTTTAATTTTGTTTAAATGACCGTTAATAAAATAGACGGCAACGGTTTCAGTATGACCATCGACAGATGCGGTAACTTCGCTGATACCACTCATCATACTGGTCAGGGGCATGTCAATCATTCCCTGTTGGTTTGTCACACCATGAGCGTCAATTTTACCTAGCGTGGCGCTAAAATTGACGGTTTTCCCTGCGATAGGCTTACCTTTAGCATCGGTAATATAAACGGAAACTATATTTGCTTCTTTGCCATCCGCCAATGATGCTGTTTTACTGATATTAATACCCTGTATTTGTGCTGGGCTGGTTGCTGTGGCGATGGTATCCGTGACTTCAATCAGTGTTTCACTTGTTGATGATGTATTCCCATTAATATCATAAGCAACGGCACTTAAATGATAACGGTTCAATTTTTTACTTTCTGAAGGGGTTGAGGCCATTTTATATGCTGGCAATTTTAACCTAGCATTTTGACCTGATGAACTAATAACACCCCCAGCAGCGAATAATTCAGGGGAGTTCCAGACAATTTTTTTAAGGGGGTATTGAGTTGTAACTGATTGTACAAGTTGTAATTCTTGGCCTGCTTCACCTTGTATTTTTTCTGGGAGCTTTAACTGAATAACGGTTTTCTTTTGGTAATCTAGAACAATATTGTTATTTCGATTAACGAAATCATGGCGGTTACTAGACACTCGACGGGAGTCGCCTACTTTCGATGGGGCCATTTGCTCAGCGAATGCTTTATCAAATGCCCAAGTAAACTGCATTTTGGCACTGGTATCATGTAATCCACTACTGACTTTATGCTGAGTACTCAAGGTGACTAGGGGAATTGGGGTCCAATTGACACCAACTGAGGCTGCTGTTGGGTCTTTTTGGCGTTTATTTTTCCCCATAAGAGCAACATCCTGACCGAAATATTGTTCAAATTTAAGATGACCGCCGAGGTGAGGGTAAGCAGGTAACCACCCCTCTGCTTGTACATCCCAACCGCGGGCAGGGCGTGCATTATAGGCTTGAGATAATGCCGATGTACTACGCCATCCAGAAACAGGTAAATAGCTATTCGCCGTGAGTTTTAAATAATCTTGCCAATATTCGGCACCGATGCCTAAACGGGAATGATAATGGGAAAGGTCATGGTCAAAGAAAGCATTGATACCAACTGTGTTGTGGTCGTTGAACTGGCGTAACCCAATACCATTATTGCTTTGTAACCTTCCATCGGTATTATGAATGCTATGTTGGGTAAATAACAGCATATCAGCCTGTTCATACCAAGGGATCAGCCAGTCAAATTGGCTACTTTTAAGGGATAATTTTTTATCAACATTTAGGCTTAATTTGACATTACCGGCTTTTGATAACCAACGGGTAATTTCGTCTATTGCAACATTAGCGGCTTGGTTAAACGCGTAACTTTGTGCCATCTCAGCGATATCATTGCTATTTTTTTGTTGAGATAGCAGTGTTGCAGTTGTTTTACTGTATTGTGCTAAGTCACGTTCCATGGTGCTATTTTCAGGGTTTTCTACCGTGCTGCCTAAAAGCGGTAATTCTTTCGGTTCGAGCATTTTTGCATAGCTAGGCAACATTGGCATAATGGTCAATGACCAAGCTGCCATAAATAAGGCTAAAGGATGAGAGCGTTTGTCTTTAGGGCAATTCATTAAATACATTCCTAGATTGGATATTCATTTCCGTTATTTTGGAACAAGTATTGAGAAAAACGCTTGGGAATTACTTGGAATAATATGGAAAAGCGGTTTTTATATTGGAATTATTTGGAATGACCGCGTTTATTGATAATTGAAAAATATCGAATAAGTGACTGGGTAAAATCAATAAAATTGTCATTGGAAAAAATCTTACTATAATAAAAACAATGGATTAGATGAGGGTAGTATGGAGCTTACATTTTTAGGAACCAGTGCTGGTGTGCCAACGAAAGAGCGTAATGTCACCAGTATGATATTAAATTTGGTCGGTATTCGAAAAAGCTATTGGTTATTTGATTGCGGGGAAGGCACACAACACCGTATTTTAAATAGCCCATTTAAAACGCCAAAAATTGACAAGATCTTTATTACACATTTACATGGCGATCATATTTTTGGGCTACCGGGTTTGTTATGCAGCCGCTCAATGGGGGGCGCAACAGAACCTTTGACGCTATATGGTCCGAAAGGGTTGAAACAATATGTTGAAACCGTTTTGAGTGTGAGTGAGTCTTATATGACTTATCCACTCAACATCATTGAAATTCAAGCTGGGCAGTTATTTGATGATGGCGAATTGATTGTGACGGCTTACCCCCTTGACCACCGAGTGGAATGCTACGGCTACCGTATTGAAGAGCATGCAAAGAGCGGGGCTTTAGATGCAGAGCGACTCGCGCAAGATAACATCCCTCGGGGGCCGTGGATGCAAGACCTAAAAGCGGGTAAAACAATCACTTTGGAAGATGGTCGAACTGTGAATGGCGCGGAGTATTTAGGCGAACCTATCTCTGGTAAAGTGATTGCAATTTTTGGTGACACTCAGCCAACCGACCAGGGGCTAGCACTCGCTAAAAATGCAGATGTTATGGTGCATGAAACCACTTTAGAAGCAGCATTTGCGGAAAAAGCCAATGAACGCGGGCACTCAACTACGGAACAAGCGGCTCGATTAGCTCGTGCTGCTGGGGTAAAACGCTTTATTGCAACCCATTTGAGTGGGCGTTATATGACTCATGATATCCCAAGGTTACTTGCTGAGTGCCAAGCAATATTCCCAGCCACAATAATGGCAGAGGATTATTTAACCGTGAAAATTTAATTTAAGCGGGTAATAAACGGCCCGCTTAATGATAATTTTTTTAAAAAATCACTTTCACAAAACCATTGCGGCAGTAAGTTTCGTATTCATCGGAAAGTTGGCGATTGGTGACTATCACATCGAATTGTGACAATTCCCCCATATTGGCGGTAGCAACTTCATCAAATAGGTTATAGGGCGCTAATAAAATCTTACGAATGGACTTTTCCATGGCTTTTTTCTTCATGGGTAAATCATCCAAGTTATAGCAAGTCACACCATAGTTCCCGTGTACGCCAGCCGCAGAGATAAAGGCTTTTTTGGGGTTAATTGAATCGAGTAGTGAAGGTAATGAAGGGTTGTAAAAGGAATCGCTTTTTGGCCGATATTCACCACCACATAACAAGGCGGTGGCATTTTTCTTCTGGCTTAACGCTAAAAAAACGTTATGTGAGTAACAAATTCCAGTGAAACTGATCTCCTCTGGGATAAGAGAAATCAATGTTGCCATTTCAATACCATTATCAAAGAAAATCACATCATCTTCAGTAACCATACTCGCGGCAAGGTTTGGAATATACAGTGCTTCGGTTTGGTCTGGGGTAAAAATATCCGCTTGTTGTTCTTGAGCGATTAAATTGGCGGGTTGGGTAACAGAAACAATATAGCCACCGAGTAGTGACATTGGGATAGGGCCTTCGGTATCTGCGCTAAGGTCTCGTCGAATGGTCATTTCTGATACTTCGAGTATTCTAGCGGCTTCTTTTAAATGAATGCGTCCTGAACGTTTTAAACATTCACTTAAGCGGCGAAGGCGTTCTTTTTGTTTAGTTTCTATCACCCTACAGTCCTTTTGTAATACATAAAATTGGCGCGGTTAGACCGCGCCCCAGCATTTAGTAGTCACTTGGCTGGTCATTATTCCCCGTGACTATTGCAACACTTGCACTAGCGCCAACACGGTTAGCACCAGCTTCAATCATTTTAATGGCAGTTTCACGATCGCGAACGCCGCCAGACGCTTTTACACCAACTTCGTTGCCGACTACTTTACGCATTAGAGCAACATGGTGTTCAGTCGCCCCCATTGTACTGAAACCTGTTGAAGTTTTCACAAAACCAACTTTAATTGTGCGGCAAATTTCACAAACTTGTGTAATTTCTTCATCTGTTAGTAGGCAGTTTTCTAAGATAACCTTGAGTGTTGCGTTACCGCAAGCGGCAAAAACAGCTTCAATATCTTGACGAACAAAGTCTAAATCACCACTTTTTAGCATCCCGACGTTGATGACCATATCAACTTCATCAGCTCCACGGCGCACGGCTTCAGCCGCTTCAAAAGCTTTAGCTTCAGTTAAACATGCACCTAAAGGGAAGCCTACCACACAGCAAACCTTAACGTCGCTGTTTTTTAACAGCTCACTGGCTAAAGGCACATATCCTGTATTGACACATACTGAGGCAAAATGGTGCTCTGCCGCTTCTGCACATAATTTTGTGATATCACTAACAGTTGCATTAGCAGCGAGTAAAGTGTGATCAATATATTTTGCTAAGTCTTGCATTTTCAACTTTCCTATATAAATGTGGATAAGACAACAAAGAATGAGGAAATGTGGTAGATGTAACACTTGATCATTCGTTATTCGAGATCCTAATCACAAATGATATTTTTGCAACATGATAATGTTAGTATCATATCATTATGTGATTTATTTAACACGAGGGACATTATGGATATAGCAGTTATTGGTTCAAACATGGTTGATTTGATCACTTATATCGATCAAATGCCAAAAGAAGGCGAAACGCTAGAAGCGCCAGCTTTCAAAATTGGTTGCGGCGGTAAAGGTGCGAACCAAGCTGTTGCTGCGGCTAAATTGAATTCTAAAGTGATTATGTTAACTAAAGTCGGCGATGATATCTTTGCAGATAACACCATCCGTAATCTTGAATCTTACGGGATTAACACGCGCTATGTGGAAAAAGTTCCGTGTACTTCAAGTGGTGTCGCGCCAATTTTTGTTAATCAAAATTCGTCTAATAGTATTTTGATCGTTAAAGGAGCGAATAAGTTTTTATCACCAGAGGATATCGATCGGGCTGCTGAAGATCTAAAAAAATGCAAACTGATCGTCCTACAATTAGAAGTCCAACTCGAAACGGTGTATCACGCGATCGCTTTTGGTAACAAGCATGGGATACCCGTATTACTTAACCCGGCCCCCGCTCAACGAACGCTCGATCTAGATTTTGCCTGCCGTTGTGATTTCTTTGTACCCAATGAAACGGAATTAGAAATTCTAACCAATATGCCAGTCGACACGATGGACAACATCCGCCGAGCTTCACAATCACTATTGGATAAAGGCCTAAAAAACCTGATTGTCACACTTGGTGATAAAGGGGCTTTGTGGATGACGCGCGATAGTGAGTTGTATATACCTGCTATCAAAGTAAATGCCATTGATACCAGTGGCGCTGGAGATGCCTTTATTGGCTGTTTTTCTCATTATTATGTACACACCGGGAATATTGAAGAAGCACTGAAAAAAGCAGTGATGTTTTCTGCATTTAGTGTGACAGGGAAAGGGACTCAATCTTCTTATCCAAGTGTTGAGCAATTTACGGAATTTGTGCAAATCAACACAGTTAACAAATAGCTAAATAATAATAGTCAACGTAGCTGTATACCCTTTGATGTATTAATCAGTCACTAGAACTGAATAGCAAGTCATCGGGTATAAATTATAAAATTATAAGGGTTACTATGAACATTAAGAACATCACTCAGTTACCGGATGGCTACCTGAGTAAGACTCCTCTATTTCAATTTATCCTACTGTCCTGCCTTTTTCCTCTTTGGGGTTGTGCAGCGGCATTAAATGACATTTTGATCACACAGTTTAAAAGTGTTTTTGAACTTAGTAACTTTGCATCAGCTTTGGTGCAAAGTGCGTTTTATGGTGGGTACTTTTTGATTGCGATCCCTGCATCTTTGGTGATCAAAAAAACCAGCTATAAATACACTATTATGGTGGGGCTAATCCTCTACATCGCAGGGTGTAGTTTGTTCTTCCCAGCTTCACATATGGCAACCTATACGATGTTTTTGGCGGCAATTTTCGCGATTGCTATTGGTTTAAGTTTCCTTGAAACCGCAGCAAATACCTATAGTTCGATGATTGGTCCAAAACAGTACGCTACACTTCGTTTGAATATTAGCCAGACCTTTTACCCTATCGGTGCGGCTGGGGGGATTTTACTGGGTAAATATCTCGTTTTCTCCGAAGGAGATAGCCTGCAAAGCCAAATGGCGGGAATGAATGCGGAACAAATTCATGAATTCCGCCTAGCGATGTTAGAAAATACACTCGAACCCTATCGTTATATGATCATGGTATTGGTCGTGGTGATGATCTTATTCCTTATTACTAAGTTTCCTAAATGTAAAGTTGCAGAAACTCAGGATCACAAACGCCCCTCTGCGATCGATACGTTAAAGTATTTAGCCAAAAATAGCCGTTTTAGAAAAGGGATTATTGCTCAGTTCTTATATGTTGGGATGCAAGTTGCTGTTTGGTCATTCACTATTCGTTTAGCGTTAGAAATGGGCGATATTAACGAACGTGATGCATCGAACTTCATGGTATATAGCTTTGCGTGTTTCTTTATTGGTAAATTTATCGCCAATATCTTAATGACTCGTTTTAACGCAGAAAAAGTATTAATTATCTATTCTGTGATTGGTGCTCTGTTCCTTATTTATGTTGCATTTATTCCAAGTTTTACCGCGGTGTACGCCGCTGTAATGGTGAGCATTTTATTTGGACCTTGCTGGGCGACTATTTATGCGGGCACTTTGGATACAGTCGATAATGAACATACTGAAATGGCGGGTGCGGTCATTGTGATGGCGATTGTTGGGGCTGCAGTTGTCCCTGCGGTACAAGGTTATGTCGCTGATATGTTGCACTCTTTACAGCTTTCATTCTTGGTTTCTATGTTGTGCTTTGTTTATGTTGGTATTTACTTTGTTGGTGAACGCCGTTTTAAAGCAAAACAAGAAGCAAAATAATTCAGCGAATCAATTTGGGTAGTGTGAGCTACCCAATTCCATCCATTTAATCAAACCGTGAGTATGAAAATGAATACACTAATACCACTTCACAGAAGCTTATTTACGGAAAAACCGACCCTTATTTTACAAAATGACCAATTTGCTGCGACAGCTTTCCGTTATCAAACGGGCGTAGAAGGTTTACGTATTGAAAATCAGCAAGGTTATTTAACTATTTTACCTTTTTTAGGGCAAATGATTTGGGATGCTGAATTTTGTGGCCAAAATCTGAAAATGGAAAATATGTTTTCAGCCCCGAAACGTGTCCCAACAGTCGTAGAAACGTATGGTTGCTTTGCTTTTCACTCAGGTTTAATCAGTAATGGCTGCCCTTCACCAGAGGATACTCACCCATTGCATGGAGAAATGCCTTGTGCATCAATGGATAGCAGTTGGCTTGAGCTGACAGAAGATAGCTTAAAAATTGTCGGTGAATATGAGTATGTGATGGGTTTTGGTCATCATTATCGCGCTACCCCATCAGTTTTATTAAAGGAAAACAGTACGTTATTTGATATACAAATGTCAGTGACAAACTTGGCGTCTGTTCCTATGCCACTCCAGTATATGTGCCATATGAATTATGCTTATGTAGATAAGGCAACATTGACGCAAAATATCCCAGAACATGCGATTAAGCTGCGTGAATCAATACCGGGTCATGTACATCCAACCGAGCAGTGGCTTGAGTTTAATGAGTCCTTAAAATCAGGCAAAGTGACGTTAAATCAACTTGACCAACCAGATATGTGTGACCCTGAAATTGTTTTCTTTATGGATAACTTGAGCCAATATACTACCGAGCCAGAGTTCAGGATGACATCGCCAGATGGGAATACGTTCATCACACGTTTTAACTCGAATGAACTTAATTATGCCACCCGCTGGATTTTATATAATGGAGACCAAAAGGTTGGCGCGTTTGTACTCCCTGCAACTTGCCGGCCAGAAGGCTTTATGGCGGCAAAAAATAACCAAACATTAATTTGGTTACAAGCGGGTGAAACACGTCAATTTACCGTAACAACGGGGGTTGAAAAATAGTCATTGACGATTTTTCAGGGGATCTTTGATGAAAGGCAGCGATTCGCTGCCTTATTCATATTGTTGACATTCTTCTTGTAAATCAGAAAGTAGCCTCGCTGCATCATAAAGTAGTATGTTTTTTCTTTCAGGTTGCATCATTATTGCAACTTTAATATTTGCTTCATGCATATCTGGTAATACTTCCGTCATCAAATGCTCAAGGGAAAATAATATGGGTGAAAAATGAGCCCATTCGCCGGTTAAGCACTGCTCTACGTATGCTTTAGCTGGCCATAAAGGGAGGGAAAGGTCATGCATACCGTTTCTTACTGTAATAAGGCTATTTCCATCACTGATTGCCCAAACTTGCTCCCAATCGGCTATTTTGCCTACAAAATACGTGTATTTTTGTTGTGGTCGCAGCTTCTGGACGTTGCAGATTTCTTTTTCGTTAGGGGAAAATAGTGTGTTATTCATTATTGGATTATCGAAAAAGTAATTGATAATTATTGGGAAAATTATATTTATTATTGTTATCTTAATAACAAAATGAATTGATAACAACATGCAGCAAAAATGAACTAACTCACAATAATAATACCTGTCGGTTAAATTTTAGGGCGGTTAGAGATGATAGAAGCGTTACTTGAAAAATATGCGATTGGAATGACATTGATTGCAGCATGCCTTGCACTGTATGTCGTTTTTGAAGTGCTCCATAAAAGGCATAAGCACAAAAATAAAAGCATTCTTATCCATATTATTCAAACAGTTGTACTCTGTGGCATTGTGATTGTATTGGCCCAGTATGTGGATATGGCAGCAACAGACTTTGATTTAAGTTTTATTTCAACGTCTTTAGTTAATTTTTTAACAATTTCAGCTATCGCCTTAATTTTAATGCGAAAATTGTTTCAATTAGCGAATCGATTAGAAAAGAAACAAATTCAAAAAGGGAGTGACCCTACATCAGCACGTATTGTGGCTAGGGTATTTAAAACGACAGTTTTTGTTATCATTGTACTGCTTTTTGGTGAACATTTTGGCATGAGCTTATCAGGGCTGATGGCATTTGGTGGTATTGGTGGTATCGCCATTGGTATGGCAGGTAAAGACATTCTCAGTAACTTTTTCTCGGGGTTAATGCTTTACTTTGATCGTCCTTTTAATATTGGTGATTGGGTCAGTTCACCAGATAGAAATATTGAAGGTACCGTGGTCGAAATTGGTTGGCGGATCACAAAAATTATTACTTTTGACCATCGACCTCTCTACATACCGAACTCAGTTTTTTCTTCAATTAGTGTGGAAAACCCTGGGCGTATGACTAATCGACGTATTAAAACAGAAATTGGTTTGCGTTATGAAGACGCTGACAAAATTGGTGCGATTGTTGATGAGATACGCACGATGCTAAAACAAGATGAAAATATCGATACAGGGCAAACATTATTAGTATATTTTGATGCCTTTGCCGATTCTTCGTTAAATATTATGGTGTATTGTTTTACGAAAACAACCGTATGGGCAGAGTGGTTAGCTGCGCAGCAAGCGGTATATTTAAAGATAATCGATATCGTAAAACGTCATAATGCTGACTTCGCATTCCCATCTCAAACATTGTATGTGGAAAAAAACAACTAACGTTCCGCACATGATAAATTAGCCGACTAATTGATTGTTAATTATTAATTAATTAGTCGGTTTATCTTTATATCCTTGAAATGTAAAAATAAAATTTCGGTAATTGAGCTGCTAGCTGTTAGCATTTTTATGCTATTAACCAGAGGCTTATAAAAAATAATCGACTTTTTGTTTTGCTGATTTTTTTGCCAAGGCGCAGGTCATTCCAATTCCCCTACCTATCAAGTATATTGACCGCCTCTTTTCCTCAGCTAACTAAGAGCCAGACTGTTATGAATAAAATCAATGTGGCATGTAGCCAGGGGGTCGCTATCTATTTTACTGGTGAATTTCAGTGGGTAGATATTCGCGATGCACAGTTAAACAATATTGCTGCTGTTGTGCTATCTGAACAAGATGCCAACCAAGGGCTGTGGAAAAGGGTTGCTGAGAGTCAGCTCAGTATTCCGCTGTTTATCATTAGTGATAAACAGCTACCAACGGATGAAAAATTACCTCCTTATTTAACGGCCATTTTGCCGCCAGCACCTGCTGAGCGTGAAGAAAATAGCCGCCAATTACTTGATGCTGCTAATCAGTATCTTGAGCAATTATTACCCCCATTTTTTGCTCGAATGATGGATTATGCTGCGGGTCATAATGTGACTTTTGCGTGCCCTGGGCACCAAGGGGGGCAATTTTTCCGTCGTCACCCTACGGGGGAGCAGTTTTACCAATTTTATGGTGAAAACCTTTTTCGTACCGACCTCTGCAATGCAGATGTTGCGATGGGGGATTTGCTGATCCACGAAGGTGCTGCGAAAGAAGCCCAAAAATTTGCGGCTAAAGTGTTCAATGCAGATAAAACCTATTTTGTCCTAAATGGCACTTCATCGTCGAATAAAGTGGTATTAAATGCCTTATTAACACCGGGCGACCTCGTATTATTTGACCGTAATAACCACAAATCAAATCATCATGGCGCATTGATCCAAGCGGGGGCGACACCGGTTTATCTTGAAACGGCGCGTAACCCATTTGGCTTTATCGGTGGTATTGATGCACATTGCTTTGAAGAAACTTATTTACGTGAATTAATTACAGATGTTATGCCAGAACGGTCGCAAGCTGTACGGCCGTTTCGATTGGCGGTGATCCAATTAGGCACCTATGACGGAACAGTGTATAACGCACGACAAGTGGTCGATAAAATTGGGCATTTATGTGATTATATTTTATTCGATTCTGCATGGGTTGGTTATGAGCAATTTATACCAATGATGCGTCAGTGCTCGCCATTACTGCTCGAATTAACTGAAAATGACCCTGGTATTATGGTCACTCAGTCCGTCCATAAGCAGTTAGCCGGGTTTTCTCAAGCCTCACAGATCCATAAAAAAGATAATCACATCAAAGGTCAAGAGCGTTTTGTTTCTCATAAAAAACTCAATAATGCCTTTATGATGCATGCCTCTACGAGCCCATTTTATCCACTATTTGCTTCTCTGGATGTCAATGCACGTATACATCAAGGCGCTGCCGGCAATATGATGTGGATGGATTGCGTAAAAGTGGGCATTGAAGTCAGAAAATCCATAATTCAGCACTGCCGTTACTTTAAGCCCTTTATTCCTGAAATGGTTGATGGCAAGTTATGGCAGGATTATCCTACTGAGCAAATTGCGAGTGAGCAGCGCTTTTTTAATTTTATCCCTAAGCAACGTTGGCATGCATTTGATGGTTATGCACAGGATCAATACTTCGTTGACCCATGCAAATTAATGTTAACGACACCGGGTATCGACGTCGAAAGTGGTGAATATGAGGCTTTCGGTGTACCTGCGACTATTTTGGCGCATTTTTTACGTGAACATGGTGTGATCCCTGAAAAATGCGACTTAAACTCCATTCTATTTCTATTAACACCAGCGGAAACGTGCGAAAAGCTGGAATTGCTGGTGTCTCATTTAGTTCGCTTTGAGCAATTACTCGATGAAGATGCATTATTAGTTGACGTATTACCGTCGGTTTATCAGCGTTATGAAAGCCATTACCATGGTTATACGTTACGCCGTCTGTGCCAAGAAATGCACCAACTCAGCGTTGACGATAATATTAAGCAATTGCAAAAAGAAATGTTCCGTAAGCAACATTTCCCTAAGGTAAAAATGAACCCTCAGCAAGCCCATATTGAATTTATTCGGGGTAACTGTGAGTTACTACCCTTGGATGAATTAGAAGGGCGTATTGCCGTTGAAGGAGCCTTGCCTTACCCTCCTGGGGTATTGTGTGTTGTGCCAGGGGAAGTTTGGTCAGGCCCTGTATTGCGTTACTTCAAAGCTCTTGAAGCTGGGATCAACGCTCTACCGGGTTTTGCTCCTGAATTACAAGGCGTTTATATTTCCAAGAATGAAGGTGAGAAAAAACGTGTCTATGCACATGTTTTAAAGTAATTTTGTAGTTATTCAGATAGTAAGCATAGATTTTACCTTATTAGCTCGTTACATTGGGGTCAGACTAGTCATAGCTGACTCCTCATTTATTGATAAGGTAAGGTATGAGCAAAAAAATAATTCTTGATTGCGACCCTGGTCATGATGATGCAATTGCATTATTACTGGCTTACGGCAACCCAGACATTGATTTATTGGCTGTAACAACCGTTGCAGGTAACCAAACCCTCGAAAAAGTCACTTATAATGCTCTAGCGATTGCTGAAATGGCTAAGATCACGGGGGTTCCTTTTGCCGCGGGCTCTGTTCGCCCATTAGTGCGTAATAGCGAAGTTGCACCAGACATACATGGGGAATCAGGGTTAGACGGCCCTATTTTACCAACGCCCACCCTTAAATTAGATGAAAGACATGCTGTTTCATTGATTATTGATACCATTATGTCACACCCCCCTAAAACGGTAACGTTAGTACCAACAGGGGCATTAACCAATATTGCGCTTGCTGCTCGTCTAGAGCCCCGCATTGTGGAGCGGGTGAAGGAAGTGGTGCTGATGGGCGGTGGCTACCATGTGGGGAATTGGAGCGCAGTCGCGGAATTTAATATCAAAATTGACCCAGAGGCTGCCCATATTGTTTTTAATGAAAAATGGCCACTGACCATGGTGGGGTTAGATTTGACGCACCAAGCCCTCGCGACCCCGGATGTTGTAAATGAAATTGCAGCGATAGGTAGTGATTGTTCGCAATTTGTTGTGGAACTTCTGGATTTTTTCGGGAAAATGTACAAACAAGCTCAAGGCTTTGATGCTCCTCCGGTTCATGACCCTTGCGCTGTAGCTTATGTGATTGATCCTTCAGTTATTACTACACAAAAAGTTCCTATTGATATCGAATTAACAGGGTCATTGACATTAGGTATGACGGTAGCTGATTTCCGTCACCCAGCACCAGCTGACTGCCATACACAGGTCGCAGTTAAGTTAGACCACCATAAATTTTGGCAGTTGGTCATCAATGCGTTAAAAAATATTAGGTAACTCATGAATAACGAATTAGAACAAATGCCTTACGAGGCGCTTATTGAACGCAGTATGAATGCCTTACAAGCTAAAAATCAGTTTCATTGTGACACGTGGAAATTGGACCAAGCCGATTGGTCGGTAGACCAAGACGAAGGGACGATTATTTTTCACGCTCCAGACAATGTAATGGCGACTGCACCGGTACAAATCGTTGGAACATATGACCAAAACCAAGGCAGTTGGATGTGGAGTTGGGCAAATAGTTCGATCCAACCCGCGCTTACACATGATGCCATTGCAGTTAAAGCCTATGGTGAGCGCAGTGATAACCCGTTGTTGACCGCACGAGTGAGCGACATTGAAGAATATGACGCTTGGCAGCTCACCGCGTTAGCTTGCGAATTAAACAACCAGCAAGGTGTTTACCGAGGTGTCGCGGGTCACACGTTGGTTTTTATGACTTTTGGTGATGTTTCACTACAACAAATTTAGCTCGGGAATGGCTTATTCAGCAGTGAACAAGGCATTTAAACCCTCTTTGGTTTAGTGACCTGTCAGTTATACTGGTTTTCTTTTTTCAATCAGGAGCATACTCATGTTAGATATCGCACTTGAAGCCGCTAAACTAGTCAAAACAATGACGGTAGAAGCTTTCTATAGCGCGGGGAAATTTGACTATAAAGCCGATCGCTCGGTAGTGACTGAAACGGATATCCGAGTTGAAGAAGAAATCAGGGAACTGTTTGCGAAGCGTACACCTAATACCTTAGTTTTAGGTGAAGAATTTGGTTTTGAAGGTGAACAAAAGTTTAGTTCGGGTTGGGTTATCGACCCAATTGATGGAACGCGTGCATTTATTTATGGTGTGCCGCTTTTTAGTACGTTAATTGCTTATGTTGAAAATGGGGAGCCACTCCTAAGTGTCATTAGTTTCCCTGCTATATCAACGATGTTCTATGCATCTCAAGGGGAAGGTTGCTGGTTGGAAAGCTCAGGGCAATCGTTACGGCAACTGAAATTGGGCGAACAATCCCCTAAATCATTATCAGAAGCTGTAATCAGTGCATCTGGGATCCACAGCAGTCATTATAATTCTTCTGAAGGCTCGCAAATTTATCATCTTGATGCCATCGTGGGCGAAGCGCGTGATTTTATTTTTGCAAATGATGCATACCAACATGCTATGGTTGCATCTGGTCGTATTCATGGTGCGATTGATACCATAATGAAACCATGGGACAGCGCTGCCCTCATTCCCTGTATTCGAGAGGCAGGAGGTGAGGTTTGTGGGCTGAATGGTGAACGCACACAAGCCATGTTTGCAGGAAGCTTGCTCTCTACTGCAACCCCAGAGCTTGCAGAGCAAATCGTAGAATTGATGGCTCCTTAAAGGTCAATGCGAGGTCAATATGGCCTCGTGCAGCCCTTTTTATTGATTAGCTGAAATCAAAATGCAAACGTAATTTTTGGCAGTGTAAACAACGGAATAAATAGCCCTGTGCGGCTCCATCTTCATCTAAAATAGTGGCTAGCTCTTCCACTGAAAAACCATAATCAGCCACATCGTCAGCAAGGGAAACAAACTCGTCGAGCCTATCTTTGATGTCTTTCCAACTAACGTAACCTATAAATTCACAGGGTTCATTACAATGAGCCAGCCAAGTCTCTTGCTGCCAACCATGATAACCAGGGGTGCGTTTGATTAGCTCATCAAACATTTCGTTTGGATAGGGGTTGATAGTCTGTAAAAACTCGCCGTTATTATCATATTCACAATCGATCCCTTCCACACATTCTGGGTCTTGAAATTCCCCATCGAATTTTGCACTAGCAGAGCCATTTGCGATACACCAAGGGCAAAATGCGTTGATATCCTCAACGGAGTAAAAAGGGCTTTCATAATAAATATCTGTAAGTTGCTGGCAACAATCACAGGTGACAGTTTTGTCAGTGAGAAACGCTTTGGTTTCAATAGGGTTTGGGTGGTATTTAAAATGAGGAAGTTTTCGATTACCAAGTGACATATAAAAATCCTATGGAATAGGGGGTTATTACCCTGAATGACGATTTAATCAGGCTATCACAAAACGTGATAGGTCACTTTAATTCTCTTTCAACGAGTTTATTTAATTGCGTTTTTATTATTCAAATAATTTGAACATGAACAGCGATATTATTAGCTTTAACTTAAATATGGTTTGGCGATATGATACCTCCATCGAAGGCAACACGGGTTGCCTCCCCCTATAACGAACGAAGGAATTATATTATGAACATGTTTAAAACTTTAATGGCAGCTTCTGTATTATCGGTAATGGCTTTTGGTGCTTCCGCTGCAACCTTAACAGCAACTAGCGATACCTTAGACTCAGCAGAAGCGATTATTGCGGCAAAAGCAAAAGCTGCGGGTGCAGATAGCTACACCATTACCAGTGCACGTATGGGTAATTTTGTCACAATGAGCGCAGAAACTAAATAATATGTTGGGTTGTTAATCTTAATTAAATATTTTGTCCAAAATTTCGGATTTTACTTAAAGATTGCAACTGAAAAATGACATGCTCCCTGATAGCGGAGAAATCCCTATCGGGGTATTGTTATATCATCCACGCCTTAATTGATATCTGTGCGAATACATCGCATCCCAAACGGTCTATGTTATAATACTCTCCTTTATTTATTATTGGCCCTTTATCATTGTTAGGGGCTATTCAATGGCTTTCAACATCAACACAAAAGAGCAGCATGCATCAAAATACCCCAAAACAAGGCTACCATAACCTAAACCGCTTTTCCGTTGCGCCAATGCTCGATTGGACCGATCGTCATTGCCGTTATTTTCACCGCTTATTAAGCAAAAATACCTTGTTGTATACTGAAATGGTGACAACAGGGGCGATTATTTACGGAAAAGGGGATTACCTCGCATTTAGTGAAGAGGAACACCCTGTTGCTCTACAACTTGGGGGAAGCGACCCTGCTGCATTAGCTCAATGCGCAAAATTAGCCGAAGAGCGTGGCTACGATGAGGTTAACTTAAATGTGGGTTGCCCTTCAGATCGCGTTCAAAATGGACGTTTTGGTGCCTGTTTAATGGGGGATGCGCAGTTGGTGGCTGATTGTGTGAAAGCAATGCAAGATGCGGCAACTATTCCGATCACAGTTAAAACACGTATTGGCATTGATGAGCAAGATAGCTACCAATTTTTATGTGATTTTATTGAAACAGTTTCGACTCAAGGCGGCTGTGAAATGTTTATTATCCATGCTCGTAAAGCATGGCTATCCGGTTTGAGCCCAAAAGAAAACCGTGAAATACCACCATTAGATTACCCGCGTGTTTATCAATTAAAGCGCGATTTTCCGCATTTAACTATGGCGATTAACGGCGGTATCAAAACGTTGGAAGAGGCGAAAGAGCATCTTCAACATTTAGATGGCGTAATGGTCGGGCGTGAAGCGTATCAAAACCCATCGATTTTAACTGCTGTAGATAACCAATTGTTTGGTGAGCATTTTCCTATTACGAATGGGGTAGATGCAGTACGAGAAATGTATCCATATATTGAAAATGAACTCACTAAAGGCGCTTATTTAGGTCATATGACGCGCCATATGTTAGGGATTTTTCAAGGTATTCCTGGTGCTCGCCAATGGCGCCGCCATTTAAGTGAGAATGCCCATAAAAAAGGCGCGGATTTAGCGGTCGTTGAGCAAGCGTTGGCGTTTGTTACCCGGGGTGAGTAACATATTTTACCTATAAAAAAAGCACCGTAAGGTGCTTTTCAGCTCTATTCGGCGTTACTTATTATGTTATGGAATAAGCAAGCTCGAGCCTTGGGTTTTTCTTGATTCAATTGTTTCATGGGCTTTTTGCGCATCTTTCAGAGCAAAAATTTGCGATTGCGGCACATCTACCTTCACATTGCCGCTTAAAATCATGTCAAACAATGCGTTGCTGGCTTGGTCCAACTCAGCACGGTTTGTGACATATACCCCAAGTGATGGACGAGTGACGTATAACCCACCTTTTTGGTTTAAAATCCCTAAATTCACACCCGAAACCGGGCCTGATGCGTTACCAAAACTTACCATCAACCCGCGGCGTTTTAGTGAATCTAAAGAAGCCAGCCATGTGGATTGCCCTACAGAATCATAAACCACATTGACTTTTTCGCCATGAGTGATGTCTTTAACACGAGCTGCGATATCTTCAGATTGGTAATTAATTACGTCCCATGCACCAGCTTCTTTAGCACGCAGCGCTTTATCTGCGGAGCCTACAGTACCGATCATTTTTGCACCTAATGCTTTTGCCCATTGGCATGCGATTAAGCCCACCCCCCCCGCTGCGGCATGGAACAAAAATACTTCATTTTGCTTAAGTTGGTAGGTTTGATGGAATAAATAATAGACGGTCATCCCCTTTAATGAACTTGCTGCGGCTTGCTCAAAGGTTATCCCATCGGGGAGATGCGCAACCGCACTCTCTGGGACATTATGTACATCGCTATAAGCGCCCAAAGGGCCTTGAGCATAAACGACACGGTCGCCCGGTTTGAAACCGGTAACGTGAGCTCCGGTTTTAACGACAACACCAGCAGCCTCGGTACCTAGGCCACTGGGAAGTTTAGCGACAGGATATAAACCACTGCGGACATAGGTATCGATAAAGTTAATACCAATAGCACGGTTTTCGATTTGAATTTCGTTATCTGCCGGATTTACTGGGGAATAATCTACTAAGTTAAGTACATCAGCGCCGCCATGTTGTGCGAACTCAATACGTTTTGCCATGACAATCTCCAATAAGGACTATTCATTTTATTTACAATATCAATAGGTTTACTATAACGCCATCTTTCAATCAGAAGAATTATTGGTTTGTGCTTTTTGTTGAAAGCGTTATCAGGCAATTCTCTCGCGTGAAGGTGCAAAGAATGCCACAACAAAAATCAGATTGGCGTATACTAGAAGCTGTTCGTTAATTATAGACTTGGATGCAAATGTATGGCTAAAAAACCCTCATCGAATTTTAAAACAGATGCCCCCCGGGATCACCAAATGGAAGGTTTGAAGCTTCCACCGCATTCCCTTGAGGCGGAGCAATCTGTTTTAGGGGGGTTAATGTTAGATAATGAGCGTTGGGATACCGTCTCTGAACGAGTCACTCATGCCGACTTTTTTAGCCGTCCCCACCGTACTATTTTCGCACAAATGCAGATCCTGCTTGAGCAGGGCAAGCCCATTGACTTAATCACCTTATCAGAATCCCTTGAACAACAAGGTGAACTGGATAGTGTTGGGGGCTTTGCTTACTTAGCAGAGTTATCGAAAAATACCCCAAGTGCGGCGAATATTAATGCTTATGCTGACATCGTCCGCGAACGTGCGATTGTGCGTGATATGATCTCTGTTGCTAATGATATTGCGGATGCGGGTTATGATCCTCAAGGGCGTAGTAGTGAAGATCTCCTCGATTTTGCGGAAACTAAAGTTTTCCAAATCGCAGAATCACGGGCTAATAAAGACGAAGGGCCAAAAGGCATCGAAGCCATTTTATCTGAAACCGTTGAAAAGATTGAACAACTCTATCAGCAACCGCACGATGGGGTGACAGGGGTTTCTACTGGCTATCAAGATCTCGATAAAAAAACAGCTGGGTTGCAAGGCTCTGACTTAATTATTGTTGCCGCACGTCCATCAATGGGGAAAACTACTTTTGCGATGAACTTGTGCGAAAATGCGGCAATGACCGAGGAAAAACCGGTGCTTATTTTCAGTTTGGAGATGCCAGGTAACCAAATCATGATGCGTATGTTGGCATCATTATCCCGTGTTGACCAAACTCGTATTCGTACTGGGCAGTTAGATGATGAGGATTGGGCGCGAATTTCAAGCACCATGGGCATCTTGATGGAAAAGCGCAATATGTATATCGATGACTCCTCAGGCCTGACGCCGACGGAGGTGCGATCCCGTGCGCGGCGTATTTACCGTGAGCACGGTGGTTTAAGTTTGATCATGATTGACTACCTTCAATTGATGCGTGTTCCTGCTCTTTCCGATAACCGTACTCTTGAAATTGCCGAAATCTCTCGTTCCCTTAAGGCACTAGCCAAAGAGTTAAATGTCCCTGTTGTTGCGCTATCCCAGTTAAACCGTAGCCTTGAGCAACGCGCCGATAAACGCCCTGTTAACTCTGACTTACGTGAATCGGGGTCTATTGAGCAGGATGCCGACTTGATTATGTTTATCTACCGTGATGAGGTTTATCACGATAACAGCGAACTCAAGGGTGTCGCTGAAATTATCCTTGGTAAGCAACGTAATGGTCCCATTGGTACGGTACGTTTGACCTTTAATGGTCAATGGTCGCGCTTTGATAATTACGCGGGGCCTGCGTATAACGACGAAGACTAAATACTCGTCATATTTTGCGCTGTCGCGGTGTTGGCTTCATTCCCTAATCCTAGTCACATACTTATGTATGCTCCTAGGCTTAGCTCAATCGCCGCCTAGCGACAACCCAAACTATTTAGAGTATTGGCTAGAGTATTAAGATTAAATAGTTCTACTCGTCATATTTTTGCGCTGTCGCGGTGCTTGCTACACTCAGCTACGCAAGTCACATACTTATGTATGCTCCTAGGCTTAGCTCAATCGCCGCTTAGCGACAACCCAAACTATTTAGAGTATTGGCTAGAGTATTAAGATTAAATAGTTCTACTCGTCATATTTTTGCGCTGTCGCGGTGCTGGCTACACTCAGCTACGCAAGTCACATACTTATGTATGCTCCTAGGCTTAGCTCAATCGCCGCCTAGCGACAACCCAAACTATTTAGGCATTAGAGTTAGAGTATTAAAATTAAATGATCCATAAAAATAATATCGAATGGAAATTGATATTTTTTAGCGTATAACAAATAGAGAATATATTGAGCTGCCAACGTGCAGCTTAATTTTTGGCCAAATTAGAGAGAAACAACGAGGAAATAATGAAAGCGGCAACCGCATTGATAAACCGCCGCGCTCTGCGACACAACTTGCAACGGGTGAAAAGCATCGCTCCAAATAGCCAATTGATTGCAGTTGTTAAAGCAAACGCTTATGGTCATGGATTAGCTGGAGTCGGTATCGCAGTTCAAGAGCTGGTGGATGGCTTTGGCGTAGCGAGGCTCAATGAAGCTTTATTGCTCAGGCAGCATGGTATTACTAAACCTATTGTTTTATTAGAAGGTTTCTTCGAGCAATCTGACTTGCTTGTGATGGCTGCACAGCGTATCGATACTGTTATCCACTGTGTAGAGCAACTGGCAATGTTGGAAGCGGCCGACCTCCCACACCCACTGAAAGTTTGGATGAAGCTAGATACGGGGATGCATCGTCTTGGCGTGCTACCAAAAGATGCAGAAGGTTTTTACCAACGGCTGCAACGTTGTAAAAACGTTAAGCTTCCTATCAATATCGTCAGTCATTTTTGCCAAGCTGATGCTCCACTCCTTTCTACAACCGCAAATCAGATAGCTTGCTTTAAACAGTTTATAGCAGGCAAAGACGGTGAAAAATCCATCGCTGCATCCGCAGGGATCTTACTCTGGCCAGAAGCGCATTATGATTGGGTAAGACCGGGGATCATGATGTACGGGGCATCCCCACAAGAGGGGAAAAGTGCAGATAGTTTCGGTTTATTACCAGTGATGACATTAAAGTCATCTTTAATTGCGGTTAGGGAGCATTTTGCTGGTCAGTGCGTCGGTTATGGTGAAACATGGTGTAGCGATAGGGATACACGGTTGGGGGTTGTCGCAATCGGCTACGGTGATGGTTATCCGCGTAATGTCCCTTCTGGCACGCCAGTGTTAATTAATGGGCGAAAAGTGCCAATTATTGGGCGTATTTCTATGGATATGACTGTCGTGGATTTAGGGCCAAATGCCGAAGATAAAGTGGGGGATGACGTTATTTTGTGGGGCAATGGTCTACCAGTTGAAGAAATTGCCGCACAAACAGGCATCATTAACTATGAGTTACTCACAAAATTAACCTCACGAGTTGCGATGGAATATGTAGACGAATAGTTAGCAAAGGGTTATTTTCAAATAACAAAACGAAATAATGCTAAATAATGATTAGGAGATGTCCTGTGTTCCAACATGTTGATGCGTATCCGGGCGACCCAATTTTGTCGTTGATGGATGAATTTAATAAAGACACTCGTGAAAATAAAATTAACTTGAGTATCGGTCTTTACTACGATGGTGAAGGTAAAACGCCTGAACTGGGTACTGTTGGTACTGCGAAAGCTACATTAAACAAACTCCCTGCCAGTGCGTCGTTGTATTTGCCGATGGAAGGCTTGAAAGATTACCGCCTTGAACTGCAAAAACTAGTATTTGGCGAAGATTGCCCACTGATCGCTCAAGAGCGTATTGCAACCGTGCAAACTATTGGTGGTTCTGGCGCATTAAAAATTGGTGCGGATTTCCTACACCAGTACTATCCTGATTCAGAGGTTTGGTGCAGCGACCCAACTTGGGAAAATCACGCGTCTATTTTCTCCGGTGCTGGCACAAAAGTTCACTATTACCCGTATTTCGATGAAAAAACCAAAGGTGTTAAATTCGATGAAATGTTGGCAACGTTCAAAAAATTGCCTGCAAATAGCATCATTTTAATGCACCCATGCTGCCATAACCCAACGGGTTCTGACTTAACGCCAGCCCAATGGGATGAAGTTACTAAAGTGGCGATTGAACATAAACTAATCCCATTTTTGGATATCGCTTACCAAGGTTTTGCCGAAGGTATCAACGAAGACGCCTACGCGATTAGAACTATGGTCAAAGCAGGGTTACCTGTATTTGTTAGCAACTCATTTTCTAAAATCTTTGGTATTTACGGTGAGCGTGCGGGTGGGTTATCAGTTATTTGCGAAAACCCAGATGAGCGTGACCGTGTATTAGGTCAGCTTAAAGCAGGCGTGCGCCGTCTATATTCAAGTCCTCCATCAAATGGTGCCAAAATTGTGGCTGCCGTATTGACCAACAGCGCAGAAAAAGCGAAATGGTTAGCGGAAGTGGAAGAAATGCGTTTACGTATTTTAGATATGCGTACAGTGCTGGTTGATGAACTGAAGAAAGCTTTACCTGAGCAAAACTTTGACCATTTGTTAAAACAACGCGGTATGTTTAGCTATACGGGTTTTTCACAACAACAGGTTACTCGCCTAAAAGACGAATTTGCAGTTTATCTAGTGGGAACTGGCCGTGTTTGTATGGCTGGGGTCAATCGTCATAATGTGAAACGCATTGTCGAAGCATTTGCTGCGGTTAGCCAATAGTTATTTACCCATAAAGGAAGTTATTCAATAAACGCAGGCTGAGCCCTGCGTTTTTTTTATCTTTTATCTGTAATAACAGCCATTACCTGATCACTGAGACGAAAAATAGTGTCCCATATATGAGTAATTTTTAAGTATTTCTGAATGTTATCATTAATGGGTTCAACATTTAAGACAGTATCCCCAGTTAAGGTCCCTTGACGTTCTTGTGCGACCCGATTCGATGATGTGAGATCGATAACACCATGTAACTTTAGCGTTGCGGTATCAATAACGGCAGCCTCACATGAAATAGATGTCAAAAAATAAAATAAGTATGAGCTACCTCGTCAGAAACCGGTTCTAATAGCTATCCACTGAAAGCCATATGCGATTTAGGCTCATTGTTGAGGGCGGATGAACAATAAACTGATTTAATTGATATTATTGTATTAATAACTAGTTATTCGTTAGGTTAGAAAGAATACAGATGATATGAAGGGAAAGCCATGGCGGCTTTCCCTGTGCCTTTAGTTTTTAATAACCGCGCTCTAAAATAGGCTTTAAAAACCTTGCAGTATGTGATTTTTCACACTCAGCAACTTCTTCAGGAGTGCCGGAAATTAAAATTTCACCACCACCACTACCACCTTCAGGGCCTAAGTCGACAATCCAATCTGCCGTTTTAATCACATCAAGGTTATGTTCAATGACAACGATGGTGTTTCCTTGGTCACGTAACTGATGTAAAACAGCTAATAACTGTTGAATATCAGCAAAATGCAGACCCGTTGTTGGTTCATCTAAAATATAAATAGTTTGCCCAGTACCCCGTTTAGATAGCTCTTTGGCGAGTTTTACTCGTTGGGCTTCACCACCGGATAATGTGGTCGCGGATTGGCCAAGACGAATATAGGATAAACCTACGTCCATCAGGGTTTGTAGCTTACGAGCGAGTGCTGGGACGGCATCAAAAAATTCACGAGACTCTTCGATTGTCATATCGAGGACTTCATGAATACTTTTCCCTTTGTATTTGATTTCTAACGTTTCACGGTTATAGCGTTTGCCTTTACATTGGTCGCAAGGGACATACACATCTGGCAGAAAGTGCATTTCTACTTTAATGACCCCATCACCTTGGCATGCCTCACAGCGCCCACCTTTGACGTTGAAACTAAAGCGCCCCGGGTTGTAACCACGTGTTCTTGACTCAGGAACACCGGCAAATAGCTCACGAATTGGTGTAAACACCCCCGTATAGGTGGCAGGGTTTGAACGAGGCGTACGGCCAATAGGGCTTTGGTCAATATCGATAACTTTATCGAAATGTTCTATACCTTCTACATCCAAATAAGGGGCTGGAGTAATGGTTGTTGCACCATTTAGTTGGCGTTGAGCTATAGGGAATAAAGTATCGTTAATTAGTGTTGATTTACCAGAGCCTGATACCCCTGTGATACAAGTAAATAGACCAACAGGGATTTTTAGCGTCACATTTTTTAGGTTGTTACCCTTAGCACCAAATACAGTGAGTATTTTGTCTTTGTTAATAGGGACACGTTGCTGAGGGATTTCTATTTTACGCTCACCGCTTAAATACTTACCGGTTAAAGAGTCTGGGTTCGTGACAATATCATTTAATGTGCCTTGAGCGACAACTTGCCCACCATGTACACCGGCCCCAGGCCCAATATCAATCACATGATCAGCGGCGCGAATGGCATCTTCGTCATGCTCTACGACGATAACAGTATTACCAAGATTACGCAGGTGGATTAACGTTTCGAGTAAGCGGTCGTTATCACGCTGGTGTAAGCCGATTGAAGGTTCATCAAGAACATACATCACCCCGACTAAACCAGCCCCAATCTGGCTTGCCAAACGAATACGCTGAGCTTCCCCACCAGACAAGGTATCCGCAGAACGTGAAAGACTAAGGTAATTAAGCCCCACATTAACTAAGAATTTCAGCCGCTCGCCAATTTCTTTTAATACTTTTTCTGCGATCTGCGCACGTTGACCCGTGAGTTTTAGATTTTGGAAAAACGCCATTGCGTGGCCAATGCTGTAATCAGCAATTTCAGGTAATGTTGTATTCTCAACAAAAACAAAGCGCGCTTCTTTACGCAAACGGGTTCCGTGACAAGAAACACAAGGGCGATTGCTTATGTATTTGGCGAGTTCTTCACGTACCGCGGTGGATTCTGTTTCTTTATAACGGCGCTCCATATTATTGAGCACCCCTTCAAATGGGTGACGACGAACAGTGACATCACCACGGTCGTTACGATATTTAAATTCGATCGTTTCTTTGCCTGAACCGTATAAAATAATTTTTTGGATAGCAGGACTTAATGAACTGTATGGCGCTTCTGCGTCAAATTTATAATGTTCTGCTAATGACATTATCATTTGAAAATAATAAAAATTACGGCGATCCCAGCCACGAATAGCCCCGCCAGACAGGGATATTTCTGTATTTTGGATAACCCGTTCAGGGTCAAAGAACTGCTGAACACCTAAGCCATCACAACTTGGGCAAGCCCCCGCTGGGTTGTTAAAGGAAAACAGCCGTGGCTCAAGTTCCATCATGCTGTAACCACACACCGAACAGGCAAAATTAGCAGAAAAAACCAATTCTTCTGCACTTGGGTCATCCATATCGGCAACAATAGCACTACCACCGGAAAGCTCGAGTGCGGTCTCAAAGGATTCGGCTAAACGTTGGGCGATATCATCACGAATTTTAAAGCGGTCGACAACAACCTCAATCGTGTGTTTTTTTTGTAATTCGAGCTTTGGAGGATCAGAAAGATCGCAGACTTCGCCATCAATTCTTGCTCGGATATAACCCTGTGTTGCTAAGTTATCAAGTAACTTAACGTGCTCGCCTTTGCGTTCTTTAACGACAGGAGCCAATAGCATCATCCGGCGGTCGGTAGGCTGCGCTAGTACATTGTCAACCATTTGGCTAACTGTTTGTGCTGCTAGTGGTATGTCATGATCAGGGCAACGAGGTTCACCGACACGAGCAAATAATAAACGTAGATAATCATGAATTTCAGTGATTGTCCCGACAGTTGACCGTGGGTTATGTGAAGTCGATTTTTGTTCAATCGAAATGGCTGGAGATAGCCCCTCAATATGGTCGACATCCGGTTTTTCCATTAAAGAAAGAAACTGGCGTGCATAGGCGGATAGGGACTCAACATAGCGGCGCTGACCCTCGGCATATAGGGTATCAAAAGCTAAAGATGACTTCCCAGAGCCAGACAAACCCGTAATAACAATCAGTTTGTCACGAGGGATAACGAGATTGATGTTTTTCAGATTATGCGTGCGTGCGCCGCGTACTTCGATATTATCCATTTACCACTTCCCGGATGATTTGATATTGAACAATCGCAAGCGATCATTATCACATAATTATGGCTGAATGGATATACAGTACTTGCCATATTTTTCTACTACTCCTATTTAAATTCTTAGTGCTGTTGGTTGTGCTTGGCTAGGTAGTTACATACTTATATATACCTTTGTAATGCTTTCGCTTGCCGTCTAGCTATGAATTAAACAGTCTAGAGTGGGGAGTTTTAGTCTTAAAAATGTACAATTATACATAAGCTCAAGGGAAGAACGAATTTGTCGAAGGGGAAACGGTGAATTATTTTGTGTCTATACTGAAATTGCACTCAGAAATTACACTAAAATTTGGAAAGTGTTTCGCAAGTTCGAGGGGGAGTTTCAATTTCGTGGTGCAAATCAGCGAGGTCGTGGTAAACTTCTCGGCTAATCCAGAGATTAAAATTCAATGCATCAGGAGTAATAAATGGCCAGCAGAGGCGTAAATAAAGTAATTCTTATCGGTAACCTAGGACAAGATCCAGAAATCCGTTATATGCCTAACGGTGGGGCTGTGGCAAACCTGACTCTGGCAACTTCTGAAAGTTGGCGCGATAAGCAAACCGGCGAGATGCGTGAAAAAACAGAATGGCACCGCGTGGTTATTTTCGGCAAATTAGCTGAGGTTGCGGGTGAATATTTAAAAAAAGGTTCACAAGTCTACATCGAAGGTTCTTTGCAAACCCGTAAATGGCAAGATCAAAGCGGTCAAGACCGTTACACCACTGAAGTTGTTGTTAATATCGGTGGTTCAATGCAAATGCTAGGTGGTCGTGGTGGTGATTCGTCATCACAAGGGCAAGGCGGTCAGGGGGGTTGGGGTCAGCCTCAGCAGCCACAAGCTCAAGCTGCTCAACAATTTAGTGGCGGTGGTGCGCCAGCTCGTTCACAAGCACCAGCACCACAAACTAATGAGCCACCAATGGATTTCGATGATGATATTCCATTCTAATTATCAATATAATTAGAAGAATATATTAAATATAATGAAGGCTTCCTTGTGAGGCCTTTATTTTTATCTTAATAAATTAAATAATAACTTTAAACCTTAAGAGATTATTAATTTTAAATTAAGAGTTTCTTAAATTAATATTTTCTTAAGGTAATAATAGAAAAAGCTCCAGTAATTAACTTACATGGAGCTTTGTATTGAAGGTTGAATAAAAGAATATACAAATTTTATTTTCATATTGCGTATCAGGCAACTTTGGGTTCCAGTAGTAAAGGGTCATTTTGGCTTTCACCGGAAATTCGGTAAATTGACGGTGATGTACCTAAATATGCTCTGAACCGCTTTGCAAATGATTGCTGGGAGTCGAATTGGTATTTTAGTGCTATATCAATAACTTGAAGATCAGTCGTGCAGAGGTCCTTTGCTGCTTCACATATCCGCCTTCGGCGAATATATTCACCTAAAGGTATCCCAACAACTTTGCGAAATACCCTCTGTAAATGCCACTTCGTATATCCCGATTTTAGTGCAATATCGTCGAGTAATAGACGATTGGTTAAGTTCATTTCAATCCAAACTAATATCTCATTGACAACTGTAGATTGAAATTCCGTGTATTTCCCTTGGTAGGGAACAGTAATTTCTTTATACATAATATTTTCCTACTAGTTACTTTTTAATCATATCTCTGATTATGTAAATTACCAATAAATAAAAGATAAACAGATATAAATACAGGCTGTTAATTTGTGAAATAACAATAATGCAAAATTTTAATTAGTACTCAACCAGTGTTGTTTGACTTATGGTGATATATTTATGGAGCAACAAACTATCATGAACTTGTTTTTACACCATAAGCACAGAATTAATGTGAGTATTAAATGGTTTATTGGTGCGTTGGAATATATCTTTTTAACTGCCAAAAACCGACCAAAATTGCGATGGATATAACAACGGATAAGATATTCATCACTTGCCACCCTAGAGTGAAAAACAACATACCCGCAGCTAAGCTGCCAATTCCCCCAAAAAAATAAATAAGAAAATCCGTCATTCCTTGTACTTTGGCACGTTCATGTATTTCATAGGTGTGTGGTAGCAGGTTGGTCGTGCTGATAAGAATTAAATTCCATGCTACACCGACAAAAATACCCGCGAAAAGATAGTTATAAAAATGGTTAGCGAGTAAGTTCATAACAGCAGATAAAATTAATAAAACAATACCGCAGAAAATAATGCGTTTTGCGCCTAAATGATGAATTAATGTGCCCGTAAAGAATGATGGAGCGAACATGCCAAGTACATGAAACTGAAATACAATTGCAATTGAAGAAAAGGGGAAATCATGTTGCTTCATAGATAAAGGAATTGAGGCAAAAGTAAAGACAACAATGGCGTAACCTGCAGCACTAACAATTGCAATCAGCATTAAAATTGGCTGTAAATACAAATCCTTATAGCTACGTTTAACTAAGGTTTTGTCTGTTGTGGACTTAACAGCCTTCTTCAAGGGGACAATTAATAATAAAAGAAAAGCGATAAGATAAATGATGCCTAATGTGATAAATGGGCCAGCAAAAGGGTATTCTGCAAAAAATCCTTGGGTGGTAACCGCTAGGGTTGGGCCAATTAACGCAGCAGCAATGCCCCCACTCATAACAAGCCCAATAGCTTTAGCTCGCAAAGAAACAGGAGCTTCCTCGATTGCCGCAAAACGAAATTGTTGTGCAGTGCCTATTGCAATACCAGTGAAAAATAGCCCGATAGAAAAATAAATTAAGCTACTTTCTAAAACGCCAAGTATAGATAACCCAGCACCAATTAACCCGCCAATGTTGCCAATAATAAATCCTATTTTTCTTGAGTATCTTTGCATTACATAGGCAATTGGGATGGTTGCGAGGATCAAACCAATATACTGGCTTAATAATGGGAGCGTTGCGTAAGTGGGGTTTGTTGCCAATTTTTCTCCAACCACGACAGCAACAGAAAGTACAATGGCATTTCCGGTTATAAACAATGCAAGCGTCGTTGTTAACCACCAAACGGATTTTGGCATAAGCCCTCTCTCAACTAAAAGTTATTAAAATCAAGTAATAAGATATTTTTAATAGGGTAATTCTGTAGAATATTACATAAGGTACTACTTCAAGTTGACTTTAAGTCAAGTCTTAATACAGGGTAAAAAAGGAAAATTTAATCAAAATTTAATTCTGAGTTTATTGATATACCCAGTTTATTCGTTGGTTTAGGAGGAGTGTGATGTATATCTCATTTGAGATTAGTAGAAATTAAAACGCAAAAAAATGATTGTCATCATCAGAAATTTATGTTTTCTTAAAGAAAGCAAGAACAATAATCAAATAAGTTAAACCAAATAAACTAAACAGGAAAACCCCGTGAACATGACTTTTAATCACTCAAACCTACTACTAACCGCGCCATGTGCCGCGGTGGTCGTGCGTGTGGTGGTGGTCGTGGGCTTAGCGCCGTAACGGGTACAAATCAACGCAGATTTAGAAACCCCGCCGGCGCAAACCGAGCGGGGTTTTTTATTACCTTCCGCTTGGGGTCGCAGGCTAGCAAAGGATAATTATGATGAGCGGATCGGGCACTACATCACCACATAAAACCTGTTTTACAGGGGCAGAGTTAATCGTCTATTTATTAGAAAAACATGGTATTACTATTGTTTCGGGCATTCCTGGCGGGGCGGCTTTACCGTTCTATGATGCTTTAGGGAAAAGTAAGCAAATTCAGCATATTTTGGCTCGTCATGAGCAAGGTGCGGGGTTTATTGCGCAAGGGATCGCGCGTACTACAGGGAAAGCGGCCGTTTGCATTTCTTCAAGTGGTCCGGGCGCGACCAACTTAGTGACCGCCATTGCGGATGCAAAACTGGATTCTATCCCGCTAGTTTGTATTACAGCTCAAGTTTCCTCATCAATGATTGGGACCGATGCATTTCAGGAAGTTGATACCTATGGTATTTCTATTCCTGTCACTAAACATAATTATTTAGTTCGTTCTATCAATGAATTACCTCAAGTTATTTGTGATGCTTTTCGTATAGCAGAGTCAGGGCGTCCGGGACCTGTTTGGATTGATATTCCAAAGGATGTTCAAACTGCCACTATTGAACTGACTGAAATACCAGAAGTATTACCGAAAGATAAAGCGCCAGCATTTGATATGGAAAAAGTTCTGCAAGCAGCTGAAATGATTAATAATGCGAAGCGCCCAGTACTGTATTTTGGTGGTGGGGTTATTAGTTCTGATTCAACAGAAACAGCGATTGCGTTTGCGGAAAAAGCCTCATTACCGACGACGATGACCTTAATGGCGCTTGGCACTATCCCTATGCGACACCCATTATATTTAGGTATGTTAGGCATGCATGCTGCTGCTAGCACAAATATGGTCATGGAAGAGTCTGATTTATTAATTGTTATTGGCGCACGCTTTGACGATAGAGCAATCGGGAAGGCGGAGAAGTTTTGCCCTAACGCAAAAATCATTCATGTGGATATCGATAAAGCGGAAATTAGTAAAATTAAACGACCAGATATCGCCATTCACGCAGATGCAGGGCAGATCTTGGAACTATTATTACCTTTAGTTGAACGTAATGAACGTACTGAATGGGTTAATCAAGTTAGTGAATTGAAAAATAAATACCCATTGGATCTCCGCGAGGCAGACAACCCGTTAAATCATTATGGATTAGTTCTTTCTACTGCGCGGGCTGCGGGTGAAGATGCGATTATCACAACTGATGTTGGGCAACACCAAATGTGGGCAGCTCAGGCTTATCCATTATCGCGCCCTCGCCAATGGCTGACTTCTGGTGGTTTAGGCACCATGGGGTTTGGTTTACCAGCGGCGATTGGAGCCGCATTAGCCGAGCCAGACAAAACGGTTGTTTGTTTTTCGGGTGATGGCAGCTTGATGATGAATATTCAAGAGCTGGCGACAGCCGCCGAGCACCAATTAAATATAAAAATTGTTTTGATGAATAACCAAGCGTTGGGAATGGTACATCAACAACAGGATCTGTTCTTTGAGAATCGTATATTTGCGGCAGCTTATCCTTATCAAACTGATTTTATTAAGATAGCGGCAGGTTTTGGCTTACAAACGTGTGATTTAAATAATGAAGAAGATCCTGAAATGGCACTGGAAAGGGTGATGAATACCAAAGGCCCTTGTTTGATCCATGTTTTAATTGATGTTAACCAGAAGGTTTATCCAATGGTTCCACCAGGCGCAGCTAACATTGATATGATTGGAGCTTAATTATGGCATTTGAACATCACCCAATAGCTTTAGAGTTAATTGTTCGTAACCATCCCGGCGTGATGTCACATATATGTGGCTTATTCGCACGCAGAGCTTTTAACGTTGATGGCATTCTTTGTATGCCAATTAAAAATAAAGATGAAAGCCGGATATGGCTGTTGGTGCAAAAAGACGAGCGTCTATCACAAATGATTAATCAAGTTGAAAAGCTTGAAGATGTGAGAGAAGTTCGTTTCAGTGACGATTTACGTCTCTTCGAAACCATGCAGAATTATTTGCAGTAATGCTTATCAGCATCTTTTTTAATAGCCTACACAATGCGTGTGGGCTTTTTTTATCATGATTAATTTTCAACGTAGTATCATAAATAAGGGTTTCCTAAAGCGAACAAAGGTGGTATAAATTTAAGCGGTTATAGAAATAGTTTAGGGAATGAAAAGCGAATACATTCTGCTAAATTGAATAATAAAAGGTACGAAAGTTATGCAGAACAACATTTATCTCACCAATACTTACCAATATGAAGTAGAAACAGTTCTATTAAAACAAGGTAGTGACGAGGAAGGGCACTGGGTTGCACTACAAGATAACATTTTCCATCCACAAGGTGGTGGGCAACCCGCTGATACTGCTTGGGTTAATAATGAGCCCGTTCGTATTAAGAAACACCTGAACGGTTTGATTGTTGCTTATCTCCCTGATGGGATAAATTTAAATTTAGAGAGCACCGTTGTTGCAGCCATTGACGGAGAAAAACGTCAACGATATGCCGCACTGCATACCGCAGGGCATTTGTTAAACTGGGAATTACGGCGTTTTGGCTGGCTTGCACAAAAAGGGCATCATTTTCCTGATGAATCTCGAGTCGAGTTTTGTATGATGGATGGTGAGGTTGTGCCGTTTGAAAAACTGGATAGTCAATATATTGAAGATATTGTTAATCAAAGCATTAGCAGTGGCCGGAAAGTTGAAATAAAACAAAACGACGAGCTGAGGATCAGTTATATCGACCAAACTGAAGAAATGCCATGCGGAGGAACGCACGTTGGTTCATTGGATAGCATTACGCATTTTTCAATTAAGTCGATGAAATATAAAAAAGGGACGTTGCGCATTAGCTATGATGCACAACATGCCTCGGTTTAAACACCTTCGCTGATATGGGAGTAAGTCATGACTACAGTCGCTTGTAACTCTCCCTCTATGCATAAATAAGAATGTGGAAAATCACCGCTAAATGCATAAAAATCGCCTGCTTCTAGAATGATGTTTTGATCGTTATGCAAACGCAACATTAGTGAACCTGAATTCACCATAATGTGCTCATGGGTTCCACTCATATGCGCAGGGCTATTAATAATAGCCCCTCTTTTCATGGTTAATTGCCAGATTTCGGAGATATTCCCCATACTAATACGGAATTTAAATTGCTGTGAATATTCCTCTTCACTCGAGGACCCTTTGACAAAGTAGGGATAAGCTTCATGTTGGCGTGTAAATAAATCGCTAAGCGGAAAACGCAGCGCGATGGCAATCGATTCTAATGTATCAATACGTGGGTTTGAATCGCCGGATTCTAATTTGGATAATGCGGCTTTTGAGATCCCAGATAGGCGAGATAGTTCATTCAAAGAAAGGTTTCTAGCTTGCCTAAGTAAACGGATCTTTTGACCAATTTTTATATTAATTTTTTTATCCACAATATGGCTTTCCCTAAATTCCAATTCATTATGCTAATTCTACATGACTCAGTAGAACTAATCACATATTCTCCATCTTATATTGTATTTAAAGAGGTTATTTTATTTTTTGATATAGTTTTAAAATTTACCCACAAAAAAATAAGGCTATTTAATCTGTCCTAAAAAATTTATAGTGAGAGTATCAAAAATTTTAGGAGTTAAATCAGTATGCCGTTTGGGTTATTAACGCCAGAGATGGCGATTTGTTTTGTGACTTTACTTTTCGCTTATTTGGTTTTTGGTATGGCGGGGTTTGGCTCAGCTCTTATCGCAACTCCTGTGCTGGCTATGTATTTGCCCTTAAGTATGATTGTCCCAATATTAGCGCTAATTGATTTAACTGCGGCCATTTTAAATTTATTTAGAGATGGGAAAAAAGCCGATTATCAAGAGATAAAATGGATAATTCCACTAATGGTAATAGGAAGTTTAATTGGAGCCGCTATTTTATTAAAAACGCGACCGGATATTTTAGTATTATTACTGGGTTTGTTCGTGATCGGTTATGTATTAAACACTTTCTTCTCCAAGAAAGTGAAAACACCATTTTCCAAAGCACTTGTTGTTCCATTCAGTTTAATAGGCGGTATTTTCAGTGCCTTATTTGGTAGTGGTGGGTTTATCTATGCGATGTATTTATCGAGCCGAATTGAAGATAAACAACGTTTTCGTATCACCCAGATGACACTGATTGGCTTTAGTACTCTTACCAGAGTAATCATATTCTTGGTTATGGGTGTTTATCTAAATATTGATATTTTATTGATTGCTTTGGCATTTTCCCCGGCAATGTTAATCGGTATTTGGGCGGGTAGGCATATTACCTTAAAAATTTCCCGTGAAGCATTTTTGAAAATTATTAATATTGTTATTTTAGTCTCAGGAATCGCATTGTTATATCGATATTTTTTTGTTCTTTAGTTCATCTAAGGCATTAAAATAAATAATACAATCTGCTTTTGTAGAGATAAATAGCGGAATATATTAGTCATGCTACAATTGATGAGCTAACTATAGTTTTCATTAGTGGCTTATTGGTTTTTTATTTTAAATAGTTATTTATTCATGGAGTTAAAACCTGTTTCTTTTGAAGAGGAAACGAGTTAAGTTCAAAATGAGCTCTGATAATCAGTTTTTGCAAAATTGTCGTCGTTCCCCGTTTTTCGCTATTTTTACGATCACCATGAGTATTGCTGTTATTGGTATCGTGATCGGGTTAAGTATACCGATGGTCGCGCTTAGGTTACATAATTATGGTGTCAATGAATTGTATATTGGCATTATTTCCGCAGCACCTGCGTTAGGGATGTTTTTAATCGCGCCTGTAGTCCAACGTATTGTGTTATGGTCAGGTAAGCGAAAGGCCATGTTATTGGCAACCATCATTTCTGCTGTGAGTTTATTGCCATTACTCAGTACCTTACCGCTGTGGTTATTATTTCCTTTGCGGCTCGTTACTGGTTTGGCTAGTGGTGTGATGATTTGTTTAGGGGAAACGTGGATCAATGAACTATCCCCAGAAAATAAGCGGGGCCGCATATTGGCGATTTATACGACTGTCTTTACAGTGAGCCAATTACTCGGGCCATCATTTATTGCTTATTATGGCGTGGAAGACAAATCACCATTATTAATTTGTACATTGATCCATTTAATTTCGGTGGCGTTATTTCTTTTGATGGATCAAAAAGTTGGTGATCATTCCGCAGAGGCTGCCGCGAAGTCTAATTTCTCTATTATTCAGTTTGTAAAAATTGCCCCAGGTATTTGCGGTGGGATTTTATTTTTTGCTTTTTTTGATGGCACTATTCTATCTATGTTTCCAATCTATGGGATGGGGATGGGCCACACAGAGGCTGTTGCTGCATTAATGATTAGCGCAATTTTAGCCGGTGATGCGATTATGCAACTGCCGTTTGGCTGGCTAGCTGACCATATGAATAGAGAAAAACTGTATCGAATTTGTGGTGTTGTGACATTAGGTGCAAGTTTTTTACTCCCTTTTTTGATAGACCAACCTTATCTTATTTGGGGGTTGTTGTTTGTTTTAGGGGCAACAGCAGGGGCAATTTACACCATCGCATTAGTCCAGATAGGCCAGTATTTTAAAGGGAATGAATTAATTGTAGCGAATGCTGCCGCCGCTATGCTGTGGGGGATCGGTAATTTATCTGGGCCGCTGTTAGGGGGCATTGCTACATCTATTTCACCTTCAGGCCTACCAGTGTTACTGATTTTATCTGCGGCTATCTTTTTATGGTTTACTCGTGAGAAGTACAGTGCTCAATCTATTGAACAATTAACAAATTAATTAATTTAGCGGTGCACTACAGGTAGGGAGTACACCGCTTATCGATTACTCAATAGCTTTATATACCACTAAGTTTTCACGATCTTCATCTGGTCTATGATTGTGCCAAAATAACTTCATACCTTGTGGGGCCGGTTTAATTTCTTTTGATAGTACAATTAACCAACGGCATTGTGCGGGGCGCTCAAAACGATCTTGGCGTTGGTGTAAGATACCAGTGTAATAATAGAGCATGGGTGCTTCTGATTCGCCAATATTATCTGAAGCCATACAGTCAGTTGCAGTAAATTGGCCTGCTAAGTGTTGATCTAAATCGACAAAAACCCCCTCAAAACCTTTAGTGTAATCAACCCATCCGAGAAATAAGGTTAAAATCACGCCCCAGACGCAACATAGCCCAAGTAACCAATTTTTCATCATCTGAAATGCAGGTGAAATAGGGTTAGCGATGATTTTATTACGTAAAAACCAAACTAAGGTAATGACTAAGCCACTCACAAAAGCCACTGAGGAAAATGGCATCTGGTAGCTCATCGGTAGCCAGCGACTAAAAGGGCTGAGCCATTCTTGCTGGTGGCCTGTTAATGCTATTAGGTAACAGGCCCAAAGAAATAGAATCAGTAATGACCAGAATATTGCCGCGAAATATGAAATATAACGTAAAATTTTCGCTGGAGCAGCTAAGAGTGTTTGTGTTGCTAAAATCGCCATTGGGGCAATAAATGGGAGCAAATACAAGGCACGACCTGAAGCTGAAAGCTGCAAAAAAACAATGCCTAATAAAGGAAATAGGGTGAGTAAATATTGGTTTTGATTGAATAACCGCTTGATAGGGTGCCTTAAAAAATATGCTGTAGCCAGTAGACCCGAAGGAAAGGCGAACAATAAAACGGCAGCTGGAATACGTGTTAAATTGGCTTTTGCACCTAATTTTTCGACAGAAAACCCGAAAAAGCGACCAATATTGTTTTCCCAAAACCACACCATAAATAAGTCAGGATGCTGCAAGTATAAATGGATAGGCCAAGGTAAAATAGCAACAAGGGCGATTAACCCTGCGGATAAACTGAATAGCCAGAATTGCTTGGTTCTACATTGGCGAATAAAAATAGGGGATAAAATTAAGCAAATCCATAAAACGCCGGGGATGAAAACCCCTTTTGAGAGCATTGTGATTACCGTCCCTAGGGATAACCAAAGGCTAGACATCAACAGTTTCTGTTGCTGTATTAGCCCGAGTAACCCATAAAGGCCGATAGTTGCCCCAGCCATAAGAGCAACATCTGTGAACATATCATGGCTGTGGCGCAGAACCCCCGGAGCACAGGCATAGAGTGCGAAAGCTAACCAAATGCGTGTATCCGTAAAGTCTTTAGCTTGGAAAAAGCGGCGCGCTAAGCATAAAAAGAAAGCGAAATTGAGCGCTGAAAACAGCAAAGTTGCACTACGAGCTGCATCATAAAGGGGCATAAAACCAGAAAATAAATGGGATGTAATAGTAGCAACCCAATAATAAAGCGGAGGTTTTTCCATGAATGGTTCACCCGCATTTGTTGGGACTAACCATTCATTAGTTTCATACATGGTTTGAATAATGCCAAAGCTATAATTTTCATCTTGCTTCCAAGGGCTATGGCTATATATTCCCGGTAATAAATACATTGCGAGGAAACAAATAAAAAGTAGTAAAACACCCCGTTGTAAAGTGATTATTGATGTATTCTTATTTGACATTTTAATATGTTTTTTGTGTTCGTTATTATAAATAAATCAGAATTATAACTATGGTTGACAATAATTGAGTGTATATATATATGAATTATATTCACTCCATGTATGTTTTATTTTCTCAATAAAAACAACGTAAAAAAGCATGTTTAATGGTTTGTATGAAAATTATTCTACCATAAATAAATATTTTTTAAGTTGTTCGTTTTGTAAGAAAATATTCTGTGATTATACCAAGAAAAATAATCACTCTCTTTAAACAAACGCTATATGAAAAGTAATTAGTTATTTTTACTTAAAATAACTACGATGAAAATAAAGGGAATTTTAGAAAGTCCGTTTAAGGCTCAGAGGGGAATAGATATTTTTTATCCTTAAGGAAGTACTTAGCAAAAAAACTGATAAGCCTTTGTTGAATACGAAAGGGGGAATATCAGGGGGATATGCTAAAAACACTTGATCATTAGCCCGTTTTAGAACGATAATTGCCCTCCTCACAATACGTTTTATTCTAATTTCAAAGCCAAACGATTGCGTAACTGTTTTTATAGAGAATTTATTCTCAATTGGTTTTATTTTTTGAAAACGTAATCGTTTACGTCAACGTATGCGTTAGGCGTCAGCACTATTTGAGAGTATTCGTTTACTATTAACAGCAGAGGTACACCATGTCAGGCCAACAGGCGTCATCCAACTGTAAATTGGATTCATTTTTTAAGATAACAGCACGCGGGTCTTCAGTTCGCCGTGAAATCATTGCAGGGCTAACTACATTCTTAGCGATGGTTTATTCTGTCATCGTTGTGCCTGGTATGCTGGGACAGGCTGGTTTCCCTCCAACCGCTGTTTTTATTGCAACATGTTTAGTGGCGGGGTTTGGTTCTTTGCTGATGGGGCTATGGGCAAATTTGCCAATGGCCATCGGCTGTGCGATTTCATTGACAGCTTTTACTGCATTTAGCTTAGTTTTAGGGCAAAAAATTAGTATACCCGTGGCACTAGGCGCCGTTTTTCTAATGGGGTGTTTATTCACCATTATCTCTGTTACAGGTATTCGTAGCTGGATCTTACGTAATATGCCAATGGGGATTGCCCATGGTACAGGGATAGGTATTGGTTTGTTTTTATTGCTAATCGCAGCAAATGGTGTTGGTTTAGTGATCAAAAACCCAAATGCAGGTTTACCTGTCGCTCTGGGGGAATTTACCTCTTTCCCTGTGTTAATGTCACTCGTTGGGCTAGCGGTTATTTTTGGTTTAGAAAAACGTCGTGTTCCGGGCGGCGTTCTACTGGTGATTATCGCTATTTCAATTATTGGGTTGATTTTTGACCCCGCTGTCCAATATCAAGGTTTCTTTAAATTACCATCATTGGGTGACGATGGGCTATCTCTAGTATTTAGTATGGATATTATGGGGGCTTTACAACCCATGGTATTACCAAGCTTGCTTGCGTTGGTGATGACAGCTGTCTTTGATGCAACAGGGACAATTCGTGCCGTTGCGGGGCAAGCTAACCTTTTAGATAAAGATGGGCAAATTATTGATGGTGGTAAGGCGCTAACTGCCGACTCAGTGAGTAGTATTTTTGCTGGTGCGATCGGTGCATCTCCTGCCGCAGTCTATATTGAATCAGCAGCAGGAACCGCAGCGGGTGGTCGTACAGGGTTAACGGCTGTGGTTGTTGGGGTACTCTTCCTCTTAATTTTATTTTTATCACCATTATCTTATTTAGTGCCTGCTTATGCGACAGCACCTGCGTTGATGTATGTGGGCCTGTTGATGCTAAGTAATGTCTCTAAACTTGATTTTGATGACTTTGTTGATTCAATGTCAGGTTTACTGTGTGCGGTGTTTATTGTTTTAACTTGTAATATTGTGACTGGTATTATGCTTGGTTTCGCCGCATTGGTGATTGGCCGTATTTGTGCGGGTGAATGGCGTAAACTGAATGTGGGAACTGTGATTATTGCGGTGCTTTTAGTGGTATTTTATGCCTCAGGATTAGCTATTTAAGGTTCATAATATTTAAATAAGGCGATCTTATCGCCTTATTTAACGTTTTATATCGATTAATCGCAAAATGGTAATTTTTTCCCCGAAAAATAATTGCTAAGGATAAAATAGATATAAGGCGGTGAACCAAGTGGAAGTCCATAGTTTCCACTCGTTACTGGCTCGATTTGAACAATCATGGTCTGGACGGTGCTATCTCTTACTATGCGGCGGCAGGCAAATTTTAGACTTTGGTCGTCTGGTTAATCAGTAAGGGCAACATGGAAATTTTCTTTACTATTTTGATTCTGATTTTAGCGGTCTCTATTTCTGGAGTTGCCGTTAAAGTTTTACCTATTCGAATTCCGCTTCCCCTCATTCAAATTGCTATCGGTGCATTACTTGCATGGCCTCAATTTGGCTTGCATGTCACTTTTGACCCTGAACTATTTATGGTTCTACTGATCCCACCTTTGCTGTTTGTTGATGGTTGGAAGACACCAACACGTGAATTTTTCCAAAATGGCCGAGAAATTTTTATTTTAGTGTTGGTTTTGGTGTTAGTGACTGTAATCGGCATTGGCTATTTAATTTACTGGTTAATGCCGGGTATACCTTTAATTGCCGCTTTTGCGCTTGCCGCGGTATTGTCACCTACAGATGCCGTAGCGTTATCTTCCATTGTTGGGAAAGGGCGAATTCCTAAGCGGATGATGAGCGTACTTGAAGGTGAAGCTCTGATGAACGATGCTTCCGGTCTGGTTGCATTAAAATTTGCCGTCGCAATTGCGATGGGCACGATGGTGTTTAGCACTTCAGGTGTCACCATTGAGTTCTTCAAAGTCGCTGTGGGTGGTTTACTGTCGGGGATTATCGTTACTTGGCTATACAGTAAATCATTGCGCCTTATGAGCCGTTGGAGTGGCGACGACCCAGCAACACAAATTGTGTTTATGCTCTTGTTACCATTCGCATCATATATGATTGCAGAGCATATTGGTTTTTCAGGTATTTTAGCGGCAGTTGCAGCAGGGATGACCATCACAAAATCAGGTGTGATCCGTAACGCTCCATTAGCGATGAGGTTACGTGCAGATAGCGTTTGGTCAATGCTTGAGTTTGTCTTTAACGGTTTAGTTTTCATTATGTTAGGGCTACAGCTACCGGGTATCTGGGAAACGTCAGTTATCCAAGCAGAACTTGATCCTAGTGTAGAAACGTGGATGCTATTTGCAGCGGTAGCCGTGATTTACTTTGCTTTATTGTTACTCCGTTTCTGCTGGCTGTGGCTAATGAAAAGGTTTAGCCGGTTGTTCTTAAAGAAAAAACCACTGCAATTTGCCAATTATACTGTGCGTGAACTCTGGCTTGCTTCCTTCGCAGGGGTTCGTGGGGCAATTACTTTAGCGGGTGTGCTTTCAATCCCTCTATTTTTAACCGATGGCTCTCCATTCCCTGCTCGTTATCAGTTAATTTTTATTGCTGCGGGGGTGATTCTATTCTCTATTTTTGCTGGGGTTATCGCTTTACCCTTATTACTGCGTAATTTTAAAGTGGGTGATAAGGATGCCGATGCTAACGAAATTCGTATGGCTAAAGCCGCAATGGCTGAAGTCGCGATTGTCAGCTTAAATAAAATGCAAGAGCGTTTATCTGCGGATGTCGAGGAAAAGCTAGATTCCGAAGATATTAGCGAGGTGGCATCCCGTGTGACGGGGTATTTAAGGCGCCGAACGGCTGGGCAGGATGAAATAGAACACAGCTTGCAGATTGAAGACTTGGAGCGTCGTTTCCGTTTAACCGCGCTTCGTGCGGAACGCGGTGAGCTCTATCACTTACGTGCGACGAAGAAAATCAGCAACGAAACGCTACAATCTTTACTAGTTGACTTGGATTTATTGGAAGCTGTATTGATCGAAAAAGAGCATTAAGGCTAAAAAACGAGTATTCTACTCACACCCCTTAAGTTTGAGACAAAATACAGCATTATGTGGTTACTTGTTATTACGACGCTGCTTTGGGCAGCGTCTTTTAGTCTTATAGGCGAATACCTTGCTGGCCAAGTTGACAGTTGGTTTTCGGTATTGGTGCGTGTTGCACTTGCTTCGTTAGTTTTCTTACCTTTCTTACGTTGGCGTCAATTTAGCCTCAAGGTGATTGCTCTGTATATGGCGGTAGGTGCTTGCCAACTTGGGGTGATGTATCTTTTTGTATTCCATGCCTATCAATACCTAACGGTAGCTGAGTTTTTACTTTTTACGGTATTAACGCCGTTATATGTGACGTTGATTTATGATTTGTTAGAACGACAACCACTCCGTAAAGGTTACTTATTTAGCTCACTACTCGCTGTAATTGGTGCTGCTATCATACGTTATGATCACTTAAGTGAATCTTTTTGGTTAGGTTTACTCTTCGTGCAGTTAGCAAATATCTTTTTTGCTATTGGGCAGGTAGGTTATAAGCGGTTGATGGAAATACACCCTATTCCTCAACATCAGGCATTTTCATGGTTTTATCTGGGCGCTACGCTAGTTGCACTGATTGGCTGGTTGTTATTTGGCAATAAATCAATGATGCCAACGACAACGCTTCAATGGGGGGTATTATTGTGGCTTGGCATTGTGGCGTCAGGAATTGGCTACTTTATGTGGAACTATGGTGCCACAAAAGTTGATGCTGGAACCCTTGCTATAATGAATAACATGATGGTTCCAGCAGGGTTATTAGTGAATTTTGCTATTTGGCAACAGCACCCTGATTGGTTGAGCTTTACCATAGGATCGAGCTTGATAATTGCTTCTCTTTGGGTGCATAGGCGTTGGATCCTTTCGCGCCCTTTACATAAGACAAGTTCTCCACAGCATGATCCGTCGCGGTCGCAGTAAAAGCCTCAATGGCTGGCTGGCGCTGCTCCCCCTCACGGCAAGCAGCGTACAGTCGGCTCCATAAACCACTCCCCAGTGTTTTTGTTTTAATCAGACCTTGTTTTTCAAAGGAATCAACCGCCCAGTGAGGGAGCGCTGCTATCCCCATTTTTGCTGCAACCATTTGAATTAAAATTAATGTGTTATCTACATTTTTTACATTGGGTGAGACCCCAGCTGGTTGTAAAAAATGACGCCAAACATCAAAGCGATCCCGTTGTACTGGGTAGATGAGCAGGGTTTCGTCTGCCAAGTCATGGGGCTCAATATACGGCTTTTTGGCTAACGGATGGTCATTGGAGACAATCAGTTTCACTTCATAGTCAAACATAGGTGTGTAGTGTAGGCCTTGCTCCGCCAATATGTCAGATGTCATCACGATATCTAATTCCCTTGAGAGTAACTCCGGCTGGGGGTCGAAAGTGACACCCGATTTAAAATCAACGCTGACTTGTGGCCAAGTTTGCCGAAATTGTTGCAAAGCAGGGGTTAACCACTGAATACAGCTGTGACACTCAATGGCAATACGTAATGCACAAACGCCAGGTTCATTACATACGCGGATCGCATCTTTCACTAATGGCAAGACTTGCTGTGCGAGTTGCAGCAAAACTTCGCCTTGTGGTGTGAAACGTAATGGTTGGCTTTTGCGAATAAATAGCCGAAAACCTAGTCTGTGCTCTAAATCACTAAACTGGTGAGACAGGGCCGACTGTGTCTGGTGCAAGTGGGTCGCCGTTGCAGCTAATGAACCGTATTGGCTGAGCGCTTGCAATGTTTTTAAGTGTTTTAATTCGATCATGAAAAACCTTCACCGTGATAATGAATAATTTGCGCTTGTGCTTTATACAGTACCTGTTGATTATAGATGTGTAAACATCTAGACGGCTAAATATTTTAAGGGGTCAATATGTCTGTTATAAATCATACGCTTGGGTTTCCACGTGTTGGACTAAAAAGAGAATTAAAACGTGCACAAGAAGATTATTGGGCAGGCAAGATTGACCAAGCTGCTCTATTAGACGTCGGTCACGTATTACGCGTTCGCCATTGGGAACAACAAAAAAATGCGGGAGTTGAGCTATTACCTGTTGGTGATTTTGCTTGGTATGACCAAGTACTGACAACCAGCTTACTATTAGGAAATGTGCCTCCGCGTCACCAAAATGAAGATGGTTCAATTGACTTAGATACACTATTTCGTGTCGCTCGTGGTCGTGCACCAACGGGAACACCAGCCCCAGCAGGGGAAATGACTAAATGGTTTAACACCAACTACCACTATATCGTGCCAGAATTTCAAAAAGGGCAAAAGTTCGCATTATCATGGACGCAATTATTTGACGAAGTGGATGAGGCATTAGCGTTAGGTCATAAAGTAAAACCTGTGATTATTGGTCCTATAACTTACCTATGGTTAGGGAAAGTTAAAGGTGGAGCCTTTGACCGTTTATCATTGCTAAATGAATTATTGCCTGTTTATCAGGAAATTCTTTCACGTCTCGCAGAAAAAGGTATTGAGTGGGTACAAATTGATGAACCTGCTTTAGTGTTAGATTTACCTGCGCAATGGCAAGAAGCGTATCAACAGGCTTATCAGGCGCTATCGGGTAACACAAAATTGCTGTTAACCACCTATTTTGATGGTATTAGCCACCATTTAGATTTAATTAAAAGCCTCCCTGTTCAAGGCTTACATGTTGATGTTGTGGCAGGCGCTGATGATATTGAAGAGCTACATAAAGCGCTACCCGAAGATTGGGTATTATCACTCGGTATTATCAATGGGCGTAACGTATGGAAGGCCGATTTAGGTGAAAAATTCTCACGGGTGAAACCGTTATTAGGTCAGCGTAATTTGTGGGTTGGCACCTCATGTTCATTACTGCATAGCCCCATTGACCTGAATGATGAAACCCGTTTAGATACAGAAGTGAAAAGTTGGTTTGCTTTTGCAATACAAAAATGTGAAGAACTCGCTTTACTGACAAAAGCGCTAAATCAACCAACAGAAAATCATATTGCTACACTAGAAACATATAGTGCGCCAATCCGAGCTCGCAAAACATCAACTAGGGTGAATAACGCGGCGGTAGCACAACGTTTAGCGGCTATTCGTGATGGTGATACACAACGTAGTAGCCCGTATTCACAGCGTGCACAGCGTCAACGTGAGCGCTTTAACCTGCCATTATGGCCAACAACAACCATCGGCTCTTTCCCTCAAACCAGTGAAATTAGAACATTACGCTTAGATTTTAAAAAAGGTAATGTGGATAAAACTTATTACCGCACCAATATTAGCGAGCACATTAAACAAGCGATTAAAGAACAAGAAATTTTAGATATTGACGTGCTAGTTCATGGTGAAGCAGAACGTAATGACATGGTTGAATATTTTGGTGAACATTTTGACGGCTATGTTTTCACCCAAAATGGTTGGGTGCAAAGCTATGGCTCGCGCTGTGTGAAACCCCCTGTCATTATTGGCGATATTAGCCGCCCAGAGGCGATTACAGTGGAATGGGCAAAGTATGCTCAATCGTTAACAGAAAAACCGGTTAAGGGGATGTTGACAGGCCCTGTGACGATCCTCTGTTGGTCTTTCCCTCGTGAAGATGTTAGCCGTGAAACGATTGCGAAACAGATTGCGTTAGCATTACGTGACGAGGTTGATGATTTACAAAAAGCGGGGATTGGCATTATTCAAATTGATGAGCCTGCCTTACGAGAAGGTTTACCACTGCGCAGAGACGAGTGGGCAGATTACTTAAAATGGGCGGTTGATGCATTCAAACTCAGTGCTGCAGTTGCACAAGACAATACTCAAATTCATACCCACATGTGTTATTGCGAGTTTAATGACATCATGGATTCCATTGCTGCATTGGATGCGGATGTGATCACCATTGAAACATCACGTTCGGATATGGACTTGCTAGACGCATTTGAGACTTTCCATTATCCAAATGAAATTGGGCCTGGGGTGTATGATATTCACTCACCAAATGTGCCAAGTGTGGAATGGATTGTCGCGTTGCTGAGAAAAGCGGAAAAACGTGTTCCTGTTGAACGTTTATGGGTTAACCCTGATTGCGGATTAAAAACCCGCGGTTGGTCAGAGACTCGTCAAGCCTTAGCCAATATGGTTCAAGCAGCAAAACAACTGAGAAGTGAGCACTAAAAATAAAGTCAGTAAGTGACAAAGGGCAGGGGGAACCTGCCCTTTTTTATAAAATTAGCACAAAATTTAACTTTAATAATTTAAAAATGCGGTTATATATTTCAGTTACTCTTTGTTGATAATAAAACTAAATGTGAATGCGATTTTTTGCCAAATTAATAGGGAAAACAATATGTTTAAAATACCAATGAAAAAATCATTGTTACAAACAAGTACAGCGGTATTTTTATTAATTTCTATTTGGAGTTCATCGGCTTATGCTATTGACCACATTATTGAAACAACAAATGGAAAAGTCCAAGGCAGTACACAACAGTCGTTAGTCACATGGACTGGTATTCCTTATGGTAAAGCTCCTCAAGGGGAGTTGCGCTGGAAAAAACCAGAACCAGTGAGCCAGTGGTCTGAAACGTTTGATGCAACTAAGCCTGCTCAAAATTGTATTCAAACTAGCCAATCAGGGGCGATAGGTACTGAAGATTGTTTGAATCTTAATATCTATAGGCCTGACGATAATCAGAAAAACCTCCCTGTTTTGTTTTACCTACATGGTGGAAATAACCAAACAGGGACTTCAGCCGAATTTAACCCTCAGTTGGTTGCAACGGAACTAAATGCAGTGATCGTTACCGTCAACTATCGTCTTGGCGCACTCGGTTTTAACCCTCTTCAAGCACTTAACACAGGGGATAAGATAGAAGACTCTGGAAACTACGCGTTATTAGACATTAAGCTTTCACTGGATTGGGTAAAAGAAAATATTGCTGCATTTGGTGGAAACCCAAATAACATTACCGTCTCCGGTTTCTCTGCGGGGGGACGAGATGTTATGGCAATGCTGATCTCCCCAATATTTGAGAACTCATTCAATAAAGCGATTGTATTTAGCGGAGGAATGACAACGGCAAATAAAAACCAAGCAGAACAAATTTTTGCTGACCGATTAGCCAAGTTAGTGGTTCGAGATAATAAAAAACCAACACTAGATTTAGCGAAAGAGTGGCTTTTAAGCGGCTCACCAGATGTTAAAGCGTATCTTTATCAACTCCCAGCCGCAGACCTAGCGACGTTATTTGGCGATGCTGGCATTAGAATGTCACAGTTTCCACACCTGTATCGGGATGGGGTAGTACTACCTAAAAATGGTTTTGAAACAAACGAATATCACTCAGTCCCCATTATCATGGTCACTGGGCAGGGGGAGTTTTCTTTATTTGCTCGAGGTGATAAGCGTTTTGCGGGGGCAATAGCAGATGGCTCATTAGCGACGAATACTCGCCTTTTGAATCAATATGATTTTGCGAATAAATATGGCAGTTTGTTTTATAGCCTGTTTAATGTGAATCAATCGGCCCAAAAGATGTACCCTCATTACAAGGCACCGATTTATGGTGTGGAATTTAGTTTGGGCAGTGATGAAGTTGTGACGGGCAGCCAACTTGCCCCATTAGGTTCTTTCCATGGTATTTTTTTGGCACTGTGGGATAAAACAAAGTTTAGCCCGTTCACTCAAGAATTGGTTAAATTAGAGGGGACGAAAGATGTCAGACAGAAATTTAATGGCTACTTAGCTAATTTTTTATTGAATGGTGTACCATCGAATAAAGGCCAAATTGAATGGAAGCCTTGGTCACCAGAAAATGAACAAGCAGGGGAATCATTACTTGTTATTAATGCAAATAAAATAAAATCAATTATTTATATGAGTAATAAACCATATCAATACGATGATGTTGTTGCTTTGATTGAGCAAGATAATACGGTAACCCCAGAAGAGAAACAGCAAATAATAACGCAAGTACTTAATGGGCGTTGGTTCAGTGAGCCTTTAGATAAACAGTTTTCTCACAAAGAAACGCAATAGCGTTTTGCTGTCCATAAAATGGTTGATAAGCCTAAAATAAGGTTTATCAACCAGCTAACGCTTAACCAAAGAGTTTTGATTTCAGAAGGTTCATACCAATGGAGGCAAGATCCAAGTTTTCTGGGATTTCTCCATTTGGTGTCGCATTATCGACGAGTTGCGGAAGGTATTTTGCCACTAAATCTGAAGTTGACTGTGCATCAAGGCCGACACTTTGAGCGAGTTCTTGGATATTAACATTGCCAAATACTTGCATTAGCTGGTTATTATCGATAGGCAAGTTCTCACCTTCACTAATCCAAGATGCAATAACACCGCCTAACCCTTGCTCGTTAAACTTTTCAACAACACCGCTTAAGCCCCCTTGGTTTTCAAGCCAATCGATGACTGATTGAAATTGTTGCATTTTATCGCCAGCAACCATTCCCATTACTTGTTCAAATAAACCCATTTTAACTCCTCACAATATGTCAGCTAATGCTTAACAGCTATAGATATAACCCTAGTATGGAACATGACACTAAAAAAGTAGCGGGTTATTTTGGTCGATTTAGCCTTAAGGTCAATAAAAATAACGTACTGAGGACAACTTAGCCTAAAAATATATTTTTCAGCATATTGTAGTGGGACAAATAAACACAACCAGCATCACATTTTTTATCACATTATCCTGTGAATGTCTTTGTAGTGATGTTAAATCATTAATTTATTGTTATTCAGGTAGTTACGTCTATTTTGTTTGTTTTTTATATTATTCTTAATGTGACGTTAGTCATGTGTTTGTGAATTTTATTGTGTGAAAATTCACAACAGTCACGAAGATTAACAACATCAGGGGTCATTATGGGAAATTTCGTTAATAATATTGGCGTTATTGGCCTTGGTTCCATGGGAATGGGGATAGCCCAATCTTTAATAAAAAATAATATTTCTACCTATGGATTTGATTTAAACCAAGATGCTTGCCAACGCCTTCTTCGCACAGGGGCAAAAGGCGTTGGGCAAGATGCAGCAGAATTTGCTCATCTCATTGATGCTTTATTACTGGTCGTTGTTAATGGTCGTCAGGTTGAGGCTATTTTATTTTCGGGTGAAAAACCACTCGTGGAGCAGCTACGTCCAGGCACCATCATTGTTTTACACAGCACCTTAGCGGCTGAGCAAACCAAAAGCATTGCTCAACGCCTTGCTGAATACCAGTTACCTCTGGTCGATGCGCCGATTTCAGGGGGCTCCATTAAAGCAGCGGATGGCAAGTTAACCGTTATGGCATCAGGAGCACCTGTATTATTTGAAAAACTATCACACGTGTTCGAAGCAATTTCTGAACGTCTATATCGTGTGGGTGACGAAGTCGGTTTAGGTTCAACAGTAAAAACGATCCACCAGCTATTGGCTGGAGTGCATATTGCGGTTGCTGCGGAAAGCATGGCCTTAGCATCCAAAGCGGGTATTGACCTAGCGGTAATGTACGACATTGTGACTCATGCGGCTGGGAATTCATGGATGTTTGAAAACCGTATGCAACATGTATTAGACGGTGATTATACCCCGAAATCCTCCGTCGATATTTTTGTGAAAGATTTAGGGTTAGTAATGGAAACGGGGAAGGCGCTAAATTTCCCATTACCACTGGCAGCCACAGCTCACCAAATGTTTATTTCAGCTAGCAGTGAGGGGTTTGGGCAGCAAGATGATAGTGCTGTGATCAAAACATTTAAAGGTATTACTTTACCGGAGAAAAAAGCATGACAGTGAAGTTAGGTGTGATCGCCGATGATTTTACCGGTGCAACTGATATTGCAGGTTTTATGGTGCAAAACGGTTGGAAGGTAGTTCAATTATTGAATGAACCTGATGAAAACACAGTGATACCACAAGGTGTTGATGCAATTGTTGTTAGCTTGAAAAGTCGTTCTTGTCCAGTGGATGAAGCAGTCAATGCCTCGGTGAATGCATGCAATTGGTTGAAGAAAAAAGCCCAGTGCCAACAAATTTTCTTTAAATACTGCTCGACATTTGACTCGACAGAAAAAGGAAATATCGGCCCAGTCACTGATGCATTGATGAAACAACTCGGTACGACTCTCGCATTAGTTTGTCCTGCGCTGCCCGTTAATGGTCGAACCGTAGTTCATGGCCACTTGTTTGTTAATGGTCAATTGCTCAATGAAAGCGGTATGCAGCACCATCCAGTTACGCCAATGACTGATGCAAATTTATTACGGGTGATGGAAAAACAGTCAAAAGGTAAGGCGGGTTTAATCAAACTTGCTGACATCCAACAAGGTAGCGAAGCCGTTAAATCACAATTAACTGAATTAGCCCAACAAGGGGTGAACTACGCCATTGTTGATACCTTGACGATGGATGATCTGTTACCTATCGCACAGGCAGTAAAGACTATGCCTCTATTGACCGGGGGGTCCGGTTTAGGCGCCGCATTAGCAAACATTGATAGCCAATGTGCATGGGGTGAAAACAGCGCTCGAGGTGAAAAGCCAACGGGAACAACTCGGAAAACGGTGATTTTATCAGGTAGTTGCTCGGTTATGACTAATAAGCAAGTACAGGCTTATCAAAAAGTTGCCCCAGCAAAGGCCTTAGATGTTGGTGAATGTTTAGCTAACCCTGAGTATGCAAAGTTGTTAGCTACTTGGGTACAAGAACAGCAAGGTGGAGGGTTAGCACCTTTATTATATGCCACTCAACCACCTGAATTACTGAAAAAAACGCAAGAAAAATACGGTGCAGCAGAGTCCAGCGCAGCAGTTGAAAATGTGTTTGGAGAGGTTGTGAAGTTACTTCAATCACAAGGGTATGACACCTTTATTATTGCTGGTGGTGAAACCTCAGGGAAAGTAGTTCAAAGCCTAGGTACAGAACAATTAAGTATTGGTTCACCAATCGCCCCTGGTGTTCCATGGGTACAAGATTTAGCAAGCGGTAGCTGGTTAGCGCTGAAATCAGGTAATTTCGGCCAAGAAAATTTCTTCCAGTTTGCACAGGAGATGTTTAATGAGTGATGAAAAGGCGCTGCGCCAAGAACTAGTCGATTGGGCTAAGTCAATGTTTAACCGTGGATATAGCAGCGGTGGTGCAGGAAATATTAGTGCTCGGTTACCTGATGGGTGCATTATTGTAACACCCACAAATTCAAGCTTTGGTGATTTAGACCCAAATAGATTGAGCAAATTAGATGCCGAAGGTAACTGGATAGACGGTGATAAACCAACGAAAGAAGTGTCTATGCATATGGCGATGTATTTACAACGCCCTGATTGCCAAGCGGTTGTCCATCCTCATTCCCCTTGGTTGACCGCATTATCTTGTTTGCCGGGGTTGGATACTAAAAACTGCTTACCGCCAATCACCCCTTATTACGTGATGCGAGTAGGTAAATTACCATTAATTGAGTACCTGCCTCCGGGGGATGACCGTATTGGTGAGGAAATTGCCAAATTGGCACCGACCCATAACGCGGTATTGTTATCGAATCATGGCCCCGTAGTGGGAGGGAAAACATTAAGACAAGCATTCTTTAATACTGAAGAATTAGAAGATACTGCTCGTCTGTACATCACCTTACGCCCACACGGCTTTACAACATTAACGCAAGAGCAAGTTGAGCAGCTCGAAAGTCGTTATCCACAAAAGTAAGGAAACAGAAATGGCTAAATTTGCGGCAAATTTAAGCATGATGTTTAACGAAGTGCCTTTTATGCAACGTTTTGCAAGTGCAGCGAACGCAGGGTTCAAAGGTGTTGAGTATCTTTTCCCTTACGAAGAAGATGCTAATGCGATTGCCGGTGAACTCAAAAAATACAATTTAACTCAGGCTTTATTTAATATGCCAGCAGGTGACTGGGGAGCGGGAGAGCGCGGTATGGCTTCTATTCCGGGTCGTGAGGCTGAGTTTGCTGAAGGCGTACAAACTGCATTGAAATACGCGAAAGCGTTGGGCTGCAAGCAAGTGCATGCAATGGCGGGTAAAGTGGATGAAAACTTCACACTTGAGCAGCAAAAAGCGTGTTTTATCAAAAACATTCAACATGCTGCGGATGTTATGGCAGAACACGGTATTCGTGTACTGATCGAGCCGATTAATACTCGTGATATGCCGGGGTATTTTTTAACGACTCAAAAGCAAGCCGAAGCGCTATTACCTGAAATTAACCGTGAAAATGTCTTTATCCAGTTAGATTTATATCACTGCCAAATTATGGAGGGTGATTTATTGAAAACGATTGAGCGTTTATGGGGCAAGTTTAGTCATATTCAAATAGCGTCAGTGCCATATCGCCATGAACCGGATAGTGGCGAAGTTAATTATCCATGGATTTTTAAAAAATTAGATGAAATGGGTTACGAAGGTTGGTTAGGATGTGAATATCACCCTGCTGGCCGTACCGAAGATGGGTTAGGCTGGTTAAAACAAGCAAATTCATAATGAGGAAAACCTATGCTTCCTTCTGAGCGTCGTGATTTTATTTATCGTTATGTGCATGAGCACCAAACTGTTTCAATTAGTGATTTAGTTGAGCTAATGAATGTTTCGCATATGACAGTACGACGTGATATCCGCATGTTGGAAGAAAAAGGGAAAGTAACCAGTGTTAGTGGTGGCGTTAAATTAAATGATGCACTACGCCAAGAGCTCCCTTGGAGTGAAAAAGCACGGTTGCATCACCGTCATAAACGTGAAATTGGGCAGTTTGCTAGCTCATTAGTTGAAGATGGGCAAGTTGTGTATCTCGATGCTGGGACGACGACCTTTGAAATTGCACGAGTACTCGGTGAGCGTTTTAATTTAACTATTGTCACTAATGATTTTTCTATCATGCAGTATCTGATGAATAAGTCACAGTTAAACCTGTATCACACCGGGGGGCAGGTAGATAAACGTAACCATTCTTGCGTAGGCAATACCGCGGCAATGATGCTGCAAACGTTAAATGTGGACATTGCGTTTATCAGTACGAGTTCATGGGATATACAGCATGGGGTTTCGACCCCACATGAAGAAAAAGTTCAGATAAAACAGACTCTACTTGATGTTGCTCGCCGTTGCGTGCTGGTTTCAGATAGTAGTAAGTTCGGCAAATATGGCATGTTCCGTGTTTGTCCATTGAATCAATTGCACGACATTATTTGCGATGACCAACTGCCAACGGATGTCGTGCAACGGATAACAGAACAAAACATAAAACTTCATTTAATCAAGACATAAAACATAAATAATCTTACCTAGAACTGCATAGCCAGTTAAAAGGCTATAGCAAGGAGAATTACAATGAAAGTTATTATTACTGGTGGCGCAGGCTTTCTGGGCCAGCAGCTAGCCGCTGCTTTGCTTAAAAATACTCAGGGCTTAAATTTTGACCACCTTGTTTTAGCCGATATTCAGTGCCCTACAGCACCCATTGAGGATGCACGAGTCAGTTGTGTTGCGTTAGATTTAACACAGCCAGGTGCGGCCGATAAACTGATTGATGCGCAAACTGATGTGGTTTTCCACCTAGCAGCTATCGTCAGTAGCCACGCTGAAAGTGATTTTGACTTGGGTATGAAGGTTAACTTCGAAGCAACTCGCCAATTATTGGAAGTTGCACGTGCCAAAAACCCAGCAATCAAATTTATGTTCACCAGTTCGCTAGCAGTGTTCGGCGGAGAATTACCTGAGGTGATCACTGATTTATGTGTGGTTAATCCTCAATCTTCTTATGGCGCCCAAAAAGCCATGTGCGAGCTGATGGTCAATGATTATTCACGTAAAGGTTATGTGGATGGGCGTGTTATGCGTTTACCAACCATTAGTATCCGTCCAGGTGTGCCAAATAAAGCCGCTTCTTCATTCGCGAGTGGCATTATTCGTGAGCCATTAAATGGGATTGAAAGTGTTTGCCCTGTCTCTCCTGATCTCGCTTTATGGTTATCCAGCCCTGAAACAGTTATCAATAATTTTATCCATGCTGTCAGTATTCCAGCAGAAAAATTTGGTAAATCGCGCACAGTCAATCTGCCGGGGATCACCGTTACTGTACAAGGCATGATTGATGCACTGCGTGAAGTTGCAGGGCAAGACGCTGTTGATCTTATCCGATTTGAACCAGATGAAGCTATTAATCGTATTGTGGCTAGCTGGCCGGGTAAATTTGATATCAGCCGTGCTTTGGAACTTGGCTTCCGTGCAGATGGCTCTTTCAGTGATGCGATACGCTCGTTTATCACTCACCATGGCGCATCCAAGTAGGAGATAAACTATGTCCTATATTCCTGTTATTGGCCTCGCGGTGGCCATATTTGTCCTGATATTTTTAGTATTACGAACGCGTGTTCATGCGCTGTTAGCGATGCTAATTGCTGCTGCAATCGCAGGTATTTCTGGTGGATTGACAGCAGCAGAGACAGTGACAGTAATTACGAAAGGCTTTGGGTCAACACTCGGTAGCATTGGTATTGTTATCGGACTCGGGGTAATGATGGGAAGGGTATTGGAAGTTTCCGGTGCCGCTGAACAGATAGCCTATAGCTTTATCAAATGGTTAGGTAAAAAACGCGAAGAGTGGGCATTGGCAATTACTGGTTATATTGTCAGTATCCCTATCTTTGTTGATTCTGCTTTCGTCATCTTATATCCATTGGCAAAAGCACTGGCAAAAAACGGTAAGCGCAGCATCTTAACATTAGGAGTTGCACTTGCTGGTGGGCTCGTTGTTACACACCATACTGTTCCGCCAACACCAGGTCCTTTAGGCGTTGCAGGTATTTTCGGTGTTGATGTCGGGGCGATGATCCTTGCTGGGATGAGCCTTGCTCTCCCCTGTGTTATTGGTATTGTTTTTTACGCAAAATGGTTAGGCACTAAATATCCTGAGTTTATGCCAGATGAAACGGGCAGCGAAGATTTAAAAGAAGTTCATGCCCGTTACATGGAAGAAAAAGCAAATAAACCATTACCAAGCTTATTTTTATCATTATTACCGATTATCACGCCAATTTTGCTGATCTTTATTAATGCAATTAATGGCTTGATTTTGAAAACAGCACCATTCCAAGGTATGGAAGGCAATTGGTATTTCCAGACTTTTGAATTCTTAGGTGCGCCGATTATTGCTTTATCAATAAGTGTATTGATCTCTGTATACACATTAATGCCAAAAGCAACGAAAGAAGAAGTCATTGACCGTATGGAAGAAGGCTTGCAATCGGCGGGGATCATCCTATTAGTTACTGGTGCTGGTGGTGCATTAGGTGCGGTGTTACGTGATAGCGGAACAGGGAACATTCTTGCTGAGCATGTTGCTAACTTGCCTATTACACCTGTATTAATTCCGTTTATTATCGCGACATTGGTTCGTTTGATCCAAGGCTCTGGTACAGTTGCAATGATCACAGCAGCATCTATTTCTGCGCCGATCATTAGCCAAATACCCGATATTAACTTATTAGTTGCGGCGCAAGCGGCAACAATGGGGTCTCTGTTCTTCGGTTATTTCAACGACAGCCTATATTGGGTTGTGAACAGAATGATGGGAATAAAGGACGTTAAACAACAAATTATTGTTTGGTCTATCCCTACCACTATTGCGTGGGGTATAGGTTTAGTTGGTGTCCTTATCCTTGATGTAGTTCTCTAACATAGCGTTATTATTTTTAGTTCTGCCAAATAATCAAAGCGCCCAGCTATTAGGGGCGCTTTTTGTGGTTATGACAAACTTTCATCTATACTGGTATCAACGGATTTTAAATAGACATAGCGCAAATGTTAATTTGTGATGAATATCACTAAATAATGAAATTAAGTTTTTATTGTTTTCATTAAAAGTGACGCTTATCACTAAAAGTTAATGGTTTTCTCGCTATATTACTAGTTACGATTAATCAGTGATGACTGATTTAATGATGCCATTGTGTAAAGGAGTTTGAAATGTCTGACGTTTTCCACTTAGGTTTAAAGAAAAGTGACTTACAGGGTGCAACTGTAGCGATTGTTCCTGGGGACCCTAACCGTGTTGAAAAAATTGCACGTCTGATGGATAACCCTGTACACCTTGCATCATTGCGTGAATATACCTCTTGGCGTGGTGAGCTCGATGGAAAAGCGGTTATTGTGTGCTCAACAGGTATTGGCGGTCCGTCAACATCTATTGCGGTTGAAGAACTCGCTCAGCTAGGCATTCGTACTTTCTTACGTATTGGTACAACAGGCGCAATCCAAGAAGATATTAATGTTGGTGATGTGTTAGTCACAACAGGTGCAGTACGCTTAGACGGTGCTAGCCAACACTTTGCGCCATTAGAATATCCAGCAGTTGCAGATTTTAATTGTACTAATGCTCTTTACGCTGCGGCAAAAGATGCGGGTGCGACAGTACATGTTGGGGTGACGGCTTCTTCAGATACCTTCTACCCAGGCCAAGAGCGTTACGATACTTATACCGGCCGTGTTATGCGCCATTTCAGAGGTTCAATGAAAGAGTGGCAGGACATGGGGGTAATGAACTATGAAATGGAATCGGCGACATTGCTCACTATGTGTTCCAGTAGCAAAGGCTTACGTGCAGGTATGGTTGCAGGCGTTATTGTTAACCGGACCCAGCAAGAAATTCCAAACGAAGCGTTACTGAAAAAAACGGAAGGTAACGTACTAAGCATTGTCGTTGAGGCTGCTCGTCGTCTGCTATAGTCAATAATTTACTGGCTCGCTTACTGAAATTTCACTCGGTTGTGGATGTAAAGTAGGCGAGCTTAGTCTCCGCACTTTCTTCCTGTATTCCCTCATTTATATTTTTCCTATAAATTTAGTAATTGCTAACAATTTACAGTGAATAATCTGATCCCCCTTATTTCGTAGATCTGTTATTGTCATAAAAACAATTATCAATATTATGTGCCCTCAAATTATTCAGGATGCATTTATTTTTGTAATCTGAATAAAAGCTGTGGGGCTAAAAGGAATTATTATGTCGACAACACCTTATCTTCACCCTTCAGTACTTCCTCTTAAAGGGGGGATTAACTTCCGCGATCTTGGCGGGAAAAAACTTCCTAATGGCAGCAAAATTAAACCTGGTATACTATTTCGTTCGGGGTCATTAGACCGCTTAACTCAAGAAGATGAATCCGTTTTACATTCACAAAACCTTTTTCAAATTATTGATTACCGTGATGAAGCTGAAATTTTAGATAAGCCTGATGTGATCTGGGAAGGGGCTCATTATATTCATGCGCCAGCGAATCCTTTAGCTAAGGAGGTTTCGGCTAACTTAGATAAACTGACCCCAGAAATATTAGAACAATTTGACCCACAAGCTTTTATGTTCCGTCTGTATGAATTATTACCGTTGAATAACCCAGCTTATCATCAACTGGTGAACTTACTGCAACAACCAGAGAAAGGTGGAATAGTCCAACATTGTGCTGTCGGGAAAGACCGTACCGGCGTTGGTTCAGCATTAGTCCTCTTTGCGCTCGGGGCCGATTTGGAAACCGTTATGGAAGATTATTTATTGACCAACGAAACACTAGCACCTTATCGCAAACATCTTTTAGCAGAGCATGCAAAAACGATGAATGAAAACATCGTTAAAAAGTTTGAGTATGTTTATTCCGTGCGCGAAGACTTTCTAATGACTGCCTTAAAGAGTATTGAAAGTCACTATGGTAATGTTGATAAATGGCTAGAGAAAGATTTTGGATTGGGGGCTGGCCAGCGGGAAGCACTGCAAAGTCATTTTCTTGATTGATCTATCTTAAGTGACGACGAGTTGTGGAAATTGCGCCTTATAAATTCCATAACTCGGTTAATTGATAAGGATTTTTTGCTTCGTTTAACCTTGATTTATCACATTTTCGTTACTGTAATAAAGTAAATCAATGATGATAGGGGATTGCTTTGACGCTTAATGAAATCGTTACCCTTGTAACCGACTTTACTCGTGAAAATGAAATATGGGCTCTTCCTATTATTTTCTTTCTCGCGTTTGGTGAGTCATTAGCATTTTTATCGCTACTTTTACCTGCAACAGTCATTTTATTAGGGTTAGGCGCTTTAATCGGTGAAAGTAATATTACATTTTGGCCAATATGGCTTGCTGCCGCTTTAGGGGCATTTTTTGGGGATTGGCTTTCTTATTGGTTTGGTTTTCATTATAAAGAGAATGTTCGCAAAATGTGGCCGATTTCCCGTAACCCGCAAATGATAGATAAAGGGCATCGTTTTTTTGACCGCTGGGGGGTATGGGGGATTTTCTTTGGGCGATTTTTTGGCCCTCTACGTGCGGTTGTTCCCCTTGTGGCAGGGATTTGCGCGATGCCACAGCGTCATTTTCAACTGGCAAATATTGCTTCTGCGATGATCTGGGCATTTGGCATCTTGGCACCGGGTGCACTCGGTCTGAAGTGGTTTGCAAGTTGGGTAGGCTAAGCAAAGCTTGCGAAATGCTTCGCAAAATTTTCTCAGTATATGTAATTACCTCTGGACACTTATACAGTATCCAATTACCTTACACTGGGTTTTGTAAAGTAAGGGTGTAATCGTGGATACCTCTCTTTTATATGCAGTTATTGGTGTGTTGAGTGGCATTTTAGTGGGTGGCTTAGCAACGTGGTTTTCTATTGCTCAAAAAATAGCTCACAAAGATCAAGAGCTACAACAAATCAATCGGCAATTGGCGGCAAGTGACGAAAAAAGTATTCATCTTGCTCAATGGAAAGCAGAGTACGACAGGCTTGACCAAGAATTGCGCACACAACGGGATATCAATCGGGAACAAGAAGCCGAACTTCGTGAAGTCATTACCCGTTTTGAACAAAATCAGCTCGCAAATGAAGAAAAACAACGTATTTTACAAAACAGTGAACAACGATTGACTGCGCAGTTTGAAAATTTAGCAAACCGTATTTTTGAACAAAATGAACGTAGGGCGTCGGAACAGCAACAAAAAAGTTTATTGGCAATGTTATCGCCTTTTCGTGAACAACTAGAAGGTTTTCGCCAACAAGTTCAACAAAGTTTTGGTGAAGAAGCGAAAGAAAGGCATACCTTAGCGTATGAAATAAGGCAGTTGCAGCAGCTTAACAATCAGATGACCAAAGAAGCTGTTAACTTAACCCGGGCACTTAAAGGGGATAATAAAATTCAAGGTAATTGGGGGGAAACTATCCTCACTCGCATTCTTGAGGTTTCCGGTCTGCGGGAGGGAAGCGAGTTTGAAACCCAAGTCAGTGTCAATACAGGTTATAATACTCGCTATCAACCCGATGTTATTATTCATCTTCCTGAAGGTAAAGATGTGGTTGTTGATGCAAAAATGTCATTGGTTTCCTATGAACATTATTTCAATAGCGAAGACCCGCACGAACAACAACAAGCGCTAAAAAATCATGTTGCATCCATACGCAACCATATGCGTATGTTGAGCCGAAAGGATTACCATCAGTTACCCGGAATACGCTCTTTAGACTATGTTCTAATGTTTATTCCTATTGAACCTGCGTATTTGCTTGCTTTAAAGGAAGCTCCTGAGCTACTTGATGAAGGAATAAAACAGAATATCATGTTGGTTTGCCCGTCCACGTTATTAGTGGCTGTGCGAACTATCAATAATATTTGGCGCTATGAGCGACAAGGGCAAAATGCCCAAGAAATTGCAGAAAGAGCTGCAAAAATGTATGACAAACTACGCTTGTTTGTGGATGATATGCAGGTTTTAGGCTCCAGTCTTGATAAAGCGAATAATACTTACCTGTCGGCAATGAAACGTCTTGCACAAGGGCGAGGTAATTTAATTAGTCAGGCGGAAAGTTTTAAAGAGCTAGGGGTAGAAATTAAACAACCTATCGCGCCTCAACTTATTGAGCGCTCAGAGGCATCTAATTGTGCGGAATCTTAGACTTCTGATAGGGTTTTACCTCAAAGACTGTTACACTTCTAACAAAAGTTTGAACTATCAGCAGGCATAAGAGAAATGACTGAACCAACTAAAGAAACCATTGATTTTGGTTTCCGTACTGTCGGCAAAGAAGATAAAGCCGGTCTAGTAGCGAATGTTTTTCACTCTGTAGCATCAAAGTATGACTTAATGAATGACTTAATGTCATTTGGTATTCATCGTATCTGGAAACGTTTTACTATTGAAGCAAGTGGTGTCCGCCGTAATCAGCGTGTACTTGACCTTGCTGGTGGAACAGGTGACTTAACCGCTAAGTTTTCGCGTCTTGTGGGCGAAAAAGGTGAAGTCATACTTGCTGATATCAATGACTCAATGTTGAAGATGGGGCGCGAAAAATTACGTGATCTTGGCATTGTTGGTAATGTAAATTATGTTCAAGCTAATGCTGAAGAACTTCCATTTCCAGATGACCACTTCGATTGCATTACTATCTCTTTTGGTTTGCGTAACGTTACGGATAAAGACAAAGCACTGCGTTCGATGTTTCGTGTTCTAAAACCGGGTGGGCGTCTATTAGTATTAGAATTTTCAAAGCCTATTATTGAGCCATTGAATAAAGCGTATGATGCGTATTCATTTCACATATTGCCTCGTATTGGTCAGGCAATTGTGAACGACCCAGAAAGCTACCGTTATTTAGCGGAATCCATTCGTATGCACCCTAACCAAGAAACACTTAAAGGGATGATGGAAAACGCCGGGTTTGAGCAAGTCTCTTATACCAATATGACTGGTGGGATTGTTGCATTGCATAAAGGGTTTAAATTCTAAGATGGAAGCACCATCAACACATACCGAAAATCAAAATACAGTTTTGTACTCTTTGATAACAGCATTGATGGAAACCTCACTTAACCATATGTTGTTCAAAGAAAAAGTATTACAGCCTGCTAGGGTACGTTTAGCAGGCAAAGTGATGGCTATTGAGCTTAAAGAACTCAATAAAACGCTAACACTTATTTTTGCTGAAAATCATGTTGATGTATTAAGCGAATGGGTTGAACCCGCAGACTGTACAATTAAAACATCATTATTTACTTTAATTAAATTGAAAGATAAACAGCAGTTATCTCAGCTAATCAATCGTGGTGATATCGTGATTGAAGGGGATATGCAGATTGTTCAGCATTGGTCCTCATTGCTCGATTTAGCAATTTGGAACCCGGCACATTATCTTTCACCTTATATTGGTGATGTCGCTGCTGAAGGGCTTAGTAAACTCTTGAATAAAGGCGTTTGCTTCGCATCTCACTTAGTTAAAAGGCAAAAAACGTATGTGAAAGATGCATTAATTGAAGAATGGAAAATGGCACCTAGCCAACTCGAACTTGCTCATTTTAATGACAAAGTTGAGGAAGTAGAACATTCAATTAATACGCTCGAACAAAGGTTAAGTCTGTTGGAGGAGAAGAATGACACCCGGTGAAATAAAACGACTTTACTTCATTATTCGGGTTTTTCTCTCTTATGGACTAGATGAGTTAATCCCCAAAATTAAGCTTACGTTACCGCTAAGAATTGGGCGTTTAGGTTTTTTTTGGATTAGAAATCAGCACAAAGATAGGCCATTAGGCGAAAGGCTTCGTCTTGCATTACAAGAGCTAGGGCCCGTATGGATCAAGTTTGGGCAAATGTTATCAACCCGTCGTGACCTTTTCCCGCCAGCAATCGCAGACCAACTTTCATTGCTACAAGATAAAGTCGCTAGTTTTGATGGGAAATTAGCCCGAGGTTACATTGAGGATTCTCTTGGTGGGCCGCTAGAACAGTGGTTTGATGACTTTGATGAGCAAGCCTTAGCTTCAGCTTCAATTGCTCAGGTTCACACTGCGACGCTAAAAGAAAATGGCAAAGATGTTGTTATCAAGGTAATTCGCCCTGATATTCTGCCTATCATTAAAGCCGATATTAAGTTGATGTACCGTATTGCTAACTGGGTTCCTTTACTACCTGATGGTAGGCGTTTACGGCCCAAAGAAGTAGTGCGTGAATATGAAAAAACGTTAATTGATGAGCTAAACCTACTACGTGAATCGGCCAATGCGATCCAGCTACGCCGTAATTTTGAAAATAGCTCCATGCTTTACATTCCCGAAGTTTACCCAGACTATTGCCGTGAAAACGTTATGGTCATGGAACGTATTTATGGCATCCCCGTATCAGATATTACAGCGCTAAAAGCTCAGGGTACAAATATGAAGCTGCTAGCAGAGCGGGGGGTAAAGGTTTTTTTCACCCAAGTTTTTCGAGACAGTTTCTTCCATGCAGATATGCATCCCGGAAATATCTTTGTTAGCTATGAGCACCCTGAAGACCCCCTGTACATTGGTATCGATTGCGGGATAGTGGGTTCACTAAATAAAGAAGACAAACGGTATCTTGCAGAAAACTTTATTGCCTTTTTCAACCGTGACTACCGCAAGGTTGCTGAACTACATGTTGATTCAGGATGGGTGCCTCTTGATACAAATGTGGAAGATTTTGAGTTTGCTATTCGTACAGTTTGTGAACCTATTTTTGAAAAACCATTGGCCGAAATTTCATTTGGGCATGTTTTATTAAACTTGTTTAATACTGCACGTCGTTTCAATATGGAAGTACAACCACAGTTGGTATTATTACAGAAAACATTACTGTATGTGGAAGGGCTTGGGCGTCAGTTATACCCTCAGCTTGACTTGTGGAAAACGGCAAAACCATTCTTAGAAGATTGGGTTCACAGCCAAGTGGGGCTACCCGCCATTACTCAGGCATTGAAAGAAAAAGCGCCTTACTGGGCAGAAAAGATGCCTGAAATTCCTGATTTAATATATGGCGCATTGCGACAACATAAGTTTTTACAATCGAATATAGACCAGTTAACACAACAGTTGAAAAGTCAGCGCAATAAACAGCGTAAATCCCATTATCTTCTAGGTGTGGGGGCGACTTTTATTTTGTGTGGTAGCTTATTTTTTATTTCTGATTTTACACGGCTTGCGGTCGTATTTATGGCGGCGGGTGCCCTATCTTGGGTAATTGGTTGGTGTAAAGCGGGCGATAATTAAGTAAACTTTGTTTTGCGACAAGTTTATAAGGCTGTGAACATTTCCGTATTTAGTGTTGGTTGTATATAATAGATATAACAACAATTGATCCCAAAACTATAGAGGTATTAACAATGGAATCAACTATTGCAATGGCTGCTTTCGGTAGTCCTTGGCAACTAATCATCATTGCTTTGCTTATTATTTTAATTTTCGGCACCAAAAAATTACGTTCATTAGGTTCTGATTTAGGTGAATCACTTAAAGGTTTCAAGAAAGCGATGAGTGATGATGAAAAGGCAAAAGTTGAGCAAGATAAGCAAGATGCCGACTTTGCGACTAAGAACATTACTGAACAACAGGCTTCTGAAAAAAAAGAAAGCCCAGTTGAGAGCAAAAACAAAGAGCAGGGTTAAACCGTGTTTGACATAGGTTTTAGTGAGCTGTTGCTTGTTACAGTTATTGGTCTTGTAGTCTTAGGTCCTGAGCGCTTACCAGTGGCAGTGAGAACTGTCGCTGGGTGGATACGTGCTATGCGTTCAATGGCAGCGAATGTACAAAATGAGTTATCACAAGAGCTGAAATTACAAGAGCTGCAAGACACTCTGAAGAAAGTAGAAGAGAAAGCTAACTTAGAAGCGCTTTCCCCGGAACTTAAGCAGTCCATGGAAGAGCTGCGTACAGCAGCACAGTCATTGAAAAGCGGCTATCAAGCAACAACCAGCGATATCGAAACAGAGTTAAATAAAGCAAAAGAGATCACTGACAGTTATGATAGTGCTGTTAAGGATGCTGAAAACAAGGCCCCAGAGGCCCAAGAATCAGATCCTGACCCTGAGCATGCAGCTAAGATGGCAGCGGTTGTTGAGGATAAAACACCTGAAGCTCCTACAACAGTGAAAACGGCTGAGCCGCTCGATGCTAAAGTAAAGAACTCTAATCAAACTGAAAGTGAAAAATAACACATGGCTGTAAATGATACACAACCACTTATTAGCCACCTCATTGAACTCCGTAAACGGCTAATGAACTGTTTAATTACAGTTTTGATCGTTTTTGCTGCGCTCGCTTATTTTTCAAATGATATTTACCGGCTGGTAGCAGCCCCTTTGATTGATAAGTTGCCAGTGGGCTCTCAAATGAGTGCGACGGATGTGGCGTCAACCTTCTTTACCCCTATTAAACTGACGATGATGGTTTCGGTTTTTGTATCGATACCAGTTATTCTCTATCAAATTTGGGCATTTATAGCGCCGGCCTTATACAAGCATGAACGCAAACTCATGTTGCCTTTGCTTGTTTCAAGTAGCTTTTTGTTTTATTTAGGGATGGCATTTGCTTACTTTGTTGTTTTCCCATTAGCTTTTGGCTTTTTTGTAAAAACAACACCAGACAGCGTTAACTTTATTCCGGACATCAGTAAATATCTTAGTTTTGTCATGACATTATTTATGGCTTTTGGTGCTGCATTTGAGGTACCAATTGCAATTATTTTACTGTGTTGGACTGGGGTAACTACACCTGAATCATTAAAACGTAAACGTCCATATATTTTGGTTGGGGCATTTGTTGTAGGGATGTTTTTAACCCCACCAGATGTCCTTTCTCAGACTTTACTAGCAGTCCCAATGTATTTGCTATTCGAGTTGGGGGTATTACTGTCTAACTTTTATGTCGGCAAAGGTCGAGGTCGACAAGAAGAAGGTACTGAGGAAGAAGAGTCGTAAGTAGGTTTTAGGTCATATTAGGCTTAATGACAGCCCATAGAGAACCCTTCATTGTTGAAGGGTTTTTTATGGGCACGATTTTTAGTCAGTTGATTTTTTAAATTGAGTATTATCAACAATTTTAGGGACACTTTTGTTCAATATATTCAGTAGAAGAATTGAACGATATTCTCCATTTGGCTCATCAAAGATAGCTTGAACCCCCGCAAAAACCCCCTCGGTAATTGTGACTTGATCTCCATGTTTTGGCATATCAGGGGCTATGGAATGACTAATAGGGTTTTGTTGTAATAACTTAATGATTTCATCAGGGACTTCAGCGGGTAATTGGCCAAACCGAATAAAATGGCTGACCCCACGAGTTGATTGGATAGTCGTAGTATGAATTTCGTTGTGATCAAACTTTACGAACAAGTAATTAGGGAATAAAGCTTCTTGCACCTTAGTTCTTTTTCCTCTGACCACTTTTTCCATTTCTGTCATGGGCGTCATACAGATAACACTCTGCCTATTTAGATGCTCAATAGCACGCTCAATTTGCCCTCGTTTGCAATAAAGCAGATACCACTTTTCCATTTTTCGAATCTCGCATGACAAAATTATGTTTATGATAACAAATTACGACATAACAGTGTGACTATTGAGTAGTAGCACAATATTATTGGTATTCTGAAGCTTATATTAATCGAATATGGACTTTAGGTAACTGTAATATAAAAAGCAAATCAGTAGGAGACATGATGGATATCTTTTTGTTGAGTAATGGTAAGCTGCCAGGTAACCCTGTATGGCTAAGCTATGCTCTACCTCGTATCAAAGAAATGATTACACGTAAAAATGTAAAGTCAGCTGTTTTAGTTCCTTATGCGATCCTTCGTGGCTCACATGATGAAAGAGCAGAGCAACTATCGGAAGCTTTAGGGATAAACGTTACTTCCATTGAGCATTTTGCGAGCCCAGTAGAGGCGATTGAACAAGCTGAGTGTATCTTAGTGAGTGGTGGCAACACTTGGTGGCTCAACAAGTGTTTACATGAAAATGGCTTGGTTGTTGCTATTCAGCGCGCTGTTAAAGAACGAGGAGTCCCTTACATAGGTTGGAGTGCGGGGTGTAACGTTGCGACTCCAAGTATTCGTACTACTAATGATATGCCCGTAAGTAATGCTGTAATTATGCCTTCTCTAGGGTTATTCCCTTTACAAATCAACCCCCATTATATTGATGCTCATATTTCTGGGCACATGGGCGAAACGCGTGATGAAAGGTTGCAAGAATTTTGTGTAATTAATCCTCATGAGGTTGTTGTTGCTCTGCGAGAAGGGAGTGGGATGCAGATCAAAGGTAATGAACTTCATTATTTCAGTGGAAAAGATCAAGGTTTTAAACTATTTCAGCACAACAAAACATTCTCAGAGCAGTTTGATACATTATTATTAGAAAAATTAGTCCCTTTTGATTGCCAGTAAAATGGTATACTTGACCAGAAAAAGATTGATTATTAAGTGTTTTAGGTAGTAACTTGTAACCTTGGCCGGACGTCTTATAATGGGACTCCCTCTGTAACAGTAAAAGAAGATAATGAAATATCGTGACCTTAGAGATTTCATCGCGCAGCTTGAAAAGCAGGGCGAACTAAAACGTATTACAATGGAAGTCGATCCCTACTTGGAAATGACTGAAATTGCAGATCGTACACTAAGAGCAGGGGGACCGGCCCTATTATTTGAAAATCCCAAAGGTTATAACATGCCTGTCCTATGCAACTTGTTTGGGACGACAAAACGCGTTGCTATGGGGATGGGGCAAGAAGATATCAAAGCCTTACATGATGTAGGTAAATTGCTCGCATTTTTAAAAGAGCCTGATCCTCCGAAAGGTTTTCGTGACCTTTTTGATAAGCTACCAAAATTCAAACAAGTATTGAATATGCCAGCAAAGCGCTTAAGTTCAGCGCCTTGTCAGGAACAAATTTGGGCTGGTGATGACGTAGACATCACCAAAATACCCGTTATGCATTGTTGGCCAGAAGATGCGGCACCGTTAATAACATGGGGGCTAACTGTCACCAAAGGGCCATATAAAGAAAGGCAAAACTTAGGTATTTATCGCCAGCAAGTACTTAGTAAAAACAAAGTTATCATGCGTTGGTTGTCTCATCGCGGTGGTGCTCTTGATTTTCAAGAATGGTGCCAAGCTCATCCAGGTGAAAAATTTCCGGTAGCCGTAGCATTGGGGGCTGACCCGGCAACAATTTTAGGGGCGGTAACCCCTGTGCCTGACACGTTATCAGAATATGCATTTGCAGGCTTATTACGTGGTAATAAATCAGAGGTCGTAAAATGTATATCTAATGACCTCGAAGTTCCGGCGGGTGCCGAAATTATTCTTGAGGGCTATATTGAACCGGGTGAAATGGCACCTGAAGGGCCTTATGGTGACCACACAGGTTATTATAATGAGATAGATAACTTCCCTGTGTTTACTATTACTCATGTGACTCAGCGCCGCGATGCAATTTATCATTCAACTTATACAGGGCGGCCACCTGATGAACCAGCGGTACTTGGTGAAGCCTTAAATGAAGTTTTAGTACCTATCCTACAAAAGCAATTTCCAGAAATTGTCGATTTTTACCTTCCACCTGAAGGTTGTTCATACCGGCTTGCTGTCGTAACAATGAAAAAACAATATGCGGGGCATGCAAAAAGAGTAATGATGGGAGTCTGGTCATACCTGCGCCAATTCATGTACACTAAATTTGTTATTGTTTGTGATGATGATATTAATGCGCGTGATTGGAAAGATGTTATCTGGGCAATTACAACCCGAATGGACCCTGCCCGTGATACCGTTATGATGGAAAATACGCCGATAGACTACTTAGATTTTGCTTCACCTGTATCAGGGTTAGGTTCAAAAATGGGGCTTGATGCAACCAATAAGTGGCCAGGTGAAACGGATCGCGAATGGGGACGTCCTATTGTTATGACAGATAACGTAAAATCCCGTATTGATGACATTTGGGAACAATTAAATATTTTTGAAAAATAAGAGGGGAACCATGGCAACTCTAAGCTGTAAAGTTACATCTGTCGAATCGATTACGGATACGGTTTATCGGGTTATATTGTTGCCAGATGGTCCTTTTCATTTTAAAGCAGGTCAATATTTAATGGTCGTAATGGACGAAAGAGACAAACGACCATTTTCAATGGCTTCTACCCCAAAAAATAAAGAAACGATTGAATTACATATCGGAGCTTCTGAAATCAACCTGTATGCTATGGCTGTTATGGACAGGATTTTAGAACAAAAACGCATCGATATTGATATTCCTCACGGTAAAGCTTGGTTTCGCGAAAACAGCAGCAATGGCATGATTTTAATTGCAGGGGGGACAGGGTTCTCTTATACCCACTCAGTACTGCTTGCTGCATTAGCTGAAAATCCTAATCGTGACATTACTTTCTATTGGGGAGGGCGTCAGTTGGAGCACCTGTATGACCTTGGTGAATTACAAGCACTGAGTGAAAGCTACCCTAATTTGAAAATCACCCCTGTTGTAGAGCAACCTGATGAATTATGGCGTGGTAGAACAGGCACTGTTCTCAGCGCAGTGTTAGAAGATTTCGGTGATTTATCCAATCATGATATCTATATTGCAGGGCGTTTTGAAATGGCGAAAATTGCTAGGGATCGTTTCTGTAATGAACGCAATGCTAGGGCCGAGCAGTTGTTCGGTGACGCTTACGAATTCATTTAACCCGTCCTAGTTCAAATTGTAGGGGTGTTGGCTTCGCTCATTCGCCCTAGTCACATACTTATGTATGCTCCTAGGGTCTCATTCACTTGCCGCCTACCTACAATCTGAACTATGAGGGTTAAACTCGTCTGGTATCTGCATGAAATCAGGTTAGTTTCAAATTGTAGGGGGGCTAGCTTTGCTCATTCGTCCTAGTCACATACTTATGTATGCCCCTAGGGTCTCATCACTTGCCGCCTACCTACAATCTGAACTATGAGGGTTAAACTCGTCTGGTATCTGCATGAAATCAGGTTAGTTTCAAATTGTAGGGGTGTTGGCTTCGCTCATTCGCCCTAGTCACATACTTATGTATGCTCCTAGGGTCTTATTCACTTGCCGCCTACCTACAATCTGAACTATGAGGGTTAAACTCGTCTGGTATCTGCATGAAATCAGGTTAGTTTCAAATTGTAGGGGGGCTAGCTTTGCTCATTCGCCCTAGTCACATACTTATGTATGCTCCTAGGGTCTCATTCACTTGCCGCCTACCTACAATCTGAACTATGAGGGTTAAACTCGTCTGGTATCTGCATGAAATCAGGTTAGTTTCAAATTGTAGGGGTGTTGGCTTCGCTCATTCGCCCTAGTCACATACTTATGTATGCTCCTAGGGTCTTATTCACTTGCCGCCTACCTACAATCTGAACTATGAGGGTTAAACTCGTCTGGTATCTGCATGAAATCAGGTTAGTTTCAAATTGTAGGGGGGCTAGCTTTGCTCATTCGCCCTAGTCACATACTTATGTATGCTCCTAGGGTCTCATCACTTGCCGCCTACCTACAATCTGAACTATGAGGGTTAAACTCGTCTGGTATCTGCATGAAATCAGGTTAGTTTCAAATTGTAGGGGTGTTGGCTTCGCTCATTCGCCCTAGTCACATACTTATGTATGCTCCTAGGGTCTCATTCACTTGCCGCCTACCTACAATCTGAACTATGAGGGTTAAACTCGTCTGGTATCTGCATGAAATCAGGTTAGTTTCAAATTGTAGGGGTGTTGGCTTCTCTCATTCGTCCTAGTCTCATACTTATGTATGCTCCTAGGGTCTCCTTCACTTGCCGCCTATTGATAACCTAAACTATGAGAGGCTATTTGGTTAGAAAAAGGCAAAAAAAACCCGCCCCTGACTAGGCGGGAACATCGACAAAATGCAATGTTTGTGAAAATTACGGCTAAACACGTTCAATAATAGTGGCGATACCTTGACCAAATCCGATACACATAGTTGCTAAACCAAACTGTTTATCTTTAAGCTCTAATTGATTAAGTAAAGCGGTGGTGATCCTTGCACCTGAGCACCCTAATGGATGACCGAGGGCGATAGCACCTCCACTAAGATTTACTTTTTCGTCTAATTGATTCTCTGATAATTTTAAACCTTTCATGCAGGCTATTGATTGAGCTGCAAAAGCTTCATTTAGTTCAATAATATCAATATCATTTAAAGACAACCCAGCGCGTTTTAATGCAAGTTCGCTTGCTGGTACTGGCCCATAACCCATTATTGATGGATCACAGCCAACTACTGCCATTGCTCGTACTCTAGCTCGTGGCTTAATCCCTTGCTGGCTAGCATAGCTTTCACTCGTTAGCAGCATTGCGGATGCCCCATCAGATAGGGCTGATGAGTTCCCTGCCGTGACTGTACCACTGACCGGGTCAAATGCTGGTCTTAGAGCAGCTAGGCCCTGAAGGCTAGCATCAAAGCGGATGACCTCATCATAATTTACAGAAATAAGATTACCATTAGCGTCATGCCCGCTAATAGGGACAATTTCATTACTAAATTTCCCATTTTCTGTTGCTAAAGCAGCAAGTTGGTGAGATCTCAAGGCAAATGCATCTTGTTCTTCACGGCTAATTTTGTACATTTTTGCTAGCATTTCAGCGGTAAGGCCCATTGCGCCTGCGGCTTTGGCAACTCGTAACGTCAGTTTAGAGTTGAAATCTATACCATGAGTCATGGGGACATGCCCCATATGCTCGACGCCACCAATTAATACTGAGTTTGCATCGCCTGTCATGATGAGTCGGCTAGCATCATGTATTGCTTGCATTGATGAACCACAAAGGCGATTAACAGTCACAGCTGGAACAGTGTGAGGTATATCCGTGAGCAATGCCGCGTTCTTGGCAATATTAAACCCTTGTTCTAAGGTTTGTTGGACACAACCCCATATGATGTCATCTAACTGTTTTTTACTTGCATTTGGATTGCGTTCAAAAATAGCATTCATAAGGTGCGCAGATAGGTCTTCAGCCCTGACATGGCGAAATACCCCACCTTTTGAACGGCCCATTGGTGTACGTATTCCATCAATAATGACGACATTTTCCATAAAATTAACCCCTCGCAACTTTTTTGACATCAACGGCCACAACAGGTGGTTGTGGGTAATATCTAGCATTAGTAACTGCTTTTTCTTTTAAACCTTCAGGTGCCTGATAAAGAGGGCTTAAATGCTCTAAAGATTCTGCTGTTTTGAAATAAGACTGGCTACCCAAAGTATCTAAGTAGCAGAATGCGCCACCTCTAAATGGTGGGAACCCTAGACCATACACGAGAGCAATATCTGCATCTGATGGGCTCTGAATAATGCCTTCTTCTAAACAACGGACAACTTCATTGACCATTGGGATCATCATTCGAGCAATAATTTCTTCTTTGGTAAAAGAACGTTTTGTTGAGCAAATAGAAGCGAGTAGTTCATCTGTATGAGGGTCATTAACTTTTTTCGGCTTACCTTTTTTATCTTTTTCATATAGATAAAAGCCCTTGCCATTTTTTTGACCAAAACGCTGCTGTTCAAACATCACACTTATGGCATTTTTGCCTGTTTTACTCATACGCTCAGGGAAACCTTCGGCCATGACTTGTTCAGCATGGAAAGCAGTATCAATACCGACAACATCGAGAAGATAAGCAGGGCCCATAGGCCAACCAAATTCTTTCTCCATGATTTTATCTATTTCTCTAAAATCAGCCCCATCTTGCAAAAGTAAATTAAAACCTGCGAAATAAGGGAAAAGGACTCGGTTAACAAAGAAACCAGGGCAATCATTAACGACAATTGGGGTTTTCCCCATTTTATTCGCATAGGCAACAACTTTGGCGATAGTATCTTCAGATGTTTGTTTCCCTCTGATAATTTCAACTAATGGCATACGGTGTACTGGGTTGAAGAAATGCATTCCACAGAAATTTTCTGGGCGTTTTAGTGAGCTTGCAAGTGTCGAAATTGGAATGGTAGAGGTGTTTGATGCTAATAAGGTATCAGGGGCAATAAGGGATTCTACCTCAGTGAGCACAGCGGCTTTAATTTTGGGGTTTTCAACAACAGCTTCAACGACGATTTGGCTGCTTTCAATACCTGAATAGGATAATGAAGGGTGTATAGCAGCTAATGTGGTTGCCATTTGTGCAGCGGTGATTTTCCCTCTTTCAAATTGCTTGTTTAACAGCTTTTGTGCTTCCTCAATCCCTAACTCTAATGATTTCTCATTGATATCCTTCATTAAAACTGGCACGCCCCTACTGGCGGACTGATAGGCAATGCCTCCACCCATAATCCCAGCACCAAGCACTGCGGCATGCGTTGGAGTACTAACATGTTGTGAGAGTTTTTTGCTATTAGATTTAACATGTTGATCATTCAGAAAAATACTGACTAATGCGCGAGCAACATCACTATGGGCGAGAGGTACAAAAGCTGCGGTTTCATGTTTTAATGCTTCATCTCGTGCACAGTTTGCTGCTTTTTCAATTGTATTTACAGCAGCCATTGGCGCAGGGTAATGTTTCCCAGCAGCCTGATACACCATTCCTTTTGCCACATTGAAACTCATTGTTTGTTCAATAGGGCTTAATTGTAATGGCTCTAGTTTTGGTTGGCGTTTTTTCTGCCAATTTAGTGCACCTGCAATAGCTGATTCAATGATAGTCAGTGCAGATTGAGGTAAGAGTTGGGTATCAACAACAGCGTCGATAAGACCAAATTTTAATGCTTGAGCGGCATTGATATCTTTACCTGCGGTAATAATTTCTAAGGCACTATCTAAACCGATTAGACGAGGCAGACGTACGGAACCACCGAACCCAGGCATAATACCAAGTTTTGTTTCAGGAAGCCCAATTCGAGCGTCGGGTGATGCGATACGAAAATCAGTGGATAAAACGCACTCACAGCCACCACCTAAAGCATAGCCATTGATAGCGCAGATAGTAGGAACTGGCAAATCTTCAATGCGGTTAAAAATGGTATTGGCATATTGTAACCAATTACTTAGCGTTTCTTTTGATGCCTCAAATAGAGATAAAAACTCTTTAATATCAGCTCCAACAATAAACGCTGGTTTATCAGAACGGAAAATAACACCTTGCAGATCGGTTTGCTGCTCTAGAACAGTCACGGCTTCATCAAGTGAAGCAACGGTGTGGGTATCCAATTTATTAATCGGCCCTGGTGAGTTAAAAACCAGTTCTGCAATCCCTTTTTTCAACCATTGAATATAGATTGTTTCACTTTGATAAAGCATTCTGCTCTCCTTTACATGGTAATGGTATCTGGTATGACCAGATGAAATGAGTGTGACCAGAATGTTAATCAATTGCAAATGGTTAATGACAAAAATGGAATGCGGGTCACAGCAATTAAGCGAAATAATAATGAATTAAAATGATATTATCATTATTTATCAATATATTAAGTTAGGTTTGCAATAGAGTGCATATCCGTTAATTTCAGAACGTGGTAAGCTTGAATTTTCTAATTAATGCTGAAAGGTTGAAAGAAATGGAAAAATTGACTGCACTCTACGCTGAACATATTAAAACGTTACAATACAGAACTCAGCAAGTCTTACAGCGCAGCAAATTAGATGCCATATTGATTCATTCAGGTGAACCCCTACGCATCTTTCTTGATGATAGTGATTACCCTTTTAAAGTTAATCCTCATTTTAAGTCTTGGGTACCTGTTACTGATGTCCCACATTCTTGGTTACTCATTGATGGGGTAAATAAGCCTAAATTATGGTTTTATTCGCCAGTTGATTATTGGCATAGCGTTGAGCCATTACCAGATGGTTTCTGGACTAAAGACATTGACTTAATCCACCTAAAGAATGCGGACGATATCAAAGGGTTTCTGGCGAATATCCAAAAAGACAATATTGCCTATATCGGCTCTGCAACAGCAAGAGCGGAGTCATTAGGCATCTCTTTGCATAATATCAACCCAAAACCGGTTTTAGACTATTACCATTTCCATCGTTCATATAAAACAGACTATGAGCTTTACTGTATGCGTGAAGCACAAAAAATGGCGGTGAATGGGCACCTTGCAGCACTTGAAGCATTCCGTGCAGGAATGAGTGAATTTGATATTAATATCAGTTATTTACAGTCTACTGGTCATCGAGATACCAATGTGCCATATGGTAATATTGTTGCTCTAAATGAAAATGCAGCCGTACTGCATTACACCAAGTTGCAGCAAACAGTTCCTAATGAATTACGTAGTTTTCTGATAGACGCTGGTGCAGAGTACAATGGCTATGCAGCTGATATTACTAGGACTTATGCCGCAAAAGGCAAGGATGAATTTGCTGAATTAGTGGCGGATGTAAATAGCGAACAGCTTTCATTAATTGATACAATTAAAGCTGGGGTTCGTTATACCGATTATCACGTGGATATGCATCATAGGATCGCAAAAATCCTCGCTAAACACGATATTATAAAAGGTATTAGCGAAGAATCGATGGTCGAAAATGGGTTAACAACACCATTTTTACCTCATGGCTTAGGGCACCCTTTAGGGCTGCAAGTGCATGATGCTGCTGGCTTTATGCAAGACGACAGCGGGGCTCACCTTGCTGCTCCGAAAATGTATCCTTTCTTGCGCTGTACTCGTGTATTAGAACCTAAAATGGTATTAACAATTGAACCAGGTCTGTATTTCATTGAATCTTTACTCGCTGAGTGGCGAAATGGTGAATATAGTCAGCATTTTAATTGGGATAAAATAGAGTTCTTTAAACCTTATGGCGGTATTCGTATTGAAGACAATATAGTGATCCACGCTAACCGAATTGAAAATATGACTCGAGACTTACATTTACGTTAATGAAACCTTATTTAATACCAGCAGAAACGATTTCGTTTACTGAAGAAATTAAAAAAAGTCGTTTTATTACGTACTTAGCACATACCGAGGGTATTGAAGCGGCAAAAGATTATATCCAATCGGTTAAAGCTCAATATCCAGATGCTCGGCATCATTGCTGGGCATTTGTTGCTGGGCGTCCTGATGACTCGCAACAATTAGGTTTTTCTGATGACGGCGAGCCAACAGGAACGGCTGGCAAACCCATTATGGCACAACTTTTGGGAAGCAACTTAGGGGAAGTCACTTGTGTCGTTGTGCGTTATTTTGGTGGGATAAAACTGGGGACTGGCGGGTTAGTTAAAGCTTATGGTAATGGTGTACAGCAAGCACTGAAAATTTTACCAACACAAACTAAAGTGCCACAAAAAGTGTTTAATTTAGTATGTGATTACTCATTGGTTAATGCAATTGAGCAGCTACTTATTCAGGTGAATGGCGTGGTTTTACACAGTGATTATAATGAAGCTGTCTCTTTGCAAATTGCAATTCCTGCTACCCTTCAGCAGGAAGTCAATGATAAATTACGCGATATAAGTCGTGGTGCCTTGTCGCTCACGCCAGAATCGGAATAGTAAACAGCTTTAGCAAGGAATCTGCCGAATGCATTTTCGCGCAATAACCCGTATTGTCGGGCTGCTAGTCATCATTTTTTCATTTACCATGGTTATACCAGGTATTGTGGCGCTAATTTATCGCGATGGCGCAGGGCGAGCCTTTAGCCAGACTTTTGTGACTGCGTTATTGATTGGTCTTTTTTTATGGCTACCTACGCGTAATAGCCGTCATGAACTTAAGGCAAAAGAAGGCTTTCTTATTGTCGTATTATTTTGGACTGTTCTGGGGAGTGTTGGGGCATTACCTTTTATCTTTTCAGAGAGACCAAACCTTTCCGTTACTGATGCTTTTTTTGAATCATTTTCGGGGTTAACCACTACTGGCGCAACAACGCTAACAGGGCTCGACTCGTTACCTAAAGCAATATTATTCTATCGGCAAATGCTTCAATGGCTTGGCGGTATGGGGATCATTGTACTCGCCGTTGCAATCTTGCCTCTACTGGGTGTTGGGGGGATGCAGTTATATCGAGCGGAAATGCCGGGGCCTTTGAAAGACAATAAAATGCGCCCACGTATTGCAGAAACTGCAAAGACGTTATGGCTTATTTATGTATTGCTAACGATTGCTTGTGCTGTTGCTTTGTGGGTAGCTGGTATGGATGTTTTTGATGCTATATCCCATAGTTTCTCAACAATTGCTATTGGTGGTTTTTCTACACATGATGCAAGTGTAGGTTATTTTAATAGCCCAGCGATTAACACCATCATTGGGGTATTTCTGCTCATCTCTGGCTGTAATTTTGGTTTACACTTCGCTGTATTAACTGGGCGTAGCCTTGGCATTTATTGGCGTGACCCTGAATTTAGAATGTTTATTAGCTTCCAGTTTGTTCTAGTCGTGATCTGTACTTTAGTTTTAATGTATCACTCAGTTTATGGTAGCTTTGGGCAAACGCTCGATCAGGCATTTTTCCAAGTTGTATCAATGGCGACAACTGCTGGTTTTACAACAGATAGCTTTTCGGGGTGGCCACTTTTTTTACCGATGCTTTTATTATGTGCGGCATTTGTTGGTGGGTGTGCAGGGTCAACTGGGGGCGGGCTAAAAGTTATTCGCATTTTGTTACTCTTCTTGCAAGGTTCTCGGGAACTAAAACGTCTGGTTCATCCAAATGCGGTATACACGATTAAGTTAGGCCAAAGAGCGCTCCCTGAAAGAATTATAGAAGCGGTATGGGGGTTTTTCTCCGCATATGCTTTGGTTTTTATTGTCAGCTTATTACTTTTGATAGCAACGGGCGTTGATGAGTTTTCTGCTTTCTCTGCTATAGCCACCACATTAAATAACTTAGGCCCGGGTCTAGGAACAGTTGCTGACAACTTTACCTCTATGAATCCAACTGGGAAATGGATATTAGTTGTGACTATGTTATTTGGGCGTTTGGAGGTCTTTACTTTATTGGTACTGCTGACACCGACTTTCTGGCGTGAGTAATTGAGTACAACCTAATATAGAAATGATAATAATCTAGGAACGATGATGAGCTATTTACTTTTACATTCCAGTACGGATGGGCAAACAAAAAAAATTATTTTAAAGATGGCTGAGCAGCTACGGACATTAGGTCGAGAGTGTGATATTCGTGATTTAAACACTGAGCAAAGCTTAAATTTGGCGGCTTATGACAAAGTATTGGTGGGGGCATCGATTCGTTATGGTCATTTTAATAAAAAGCTACTTCGTTTTGCGACTACTCACCAAAACCAATTGAATTCAATGAACACAGCCTTCTTTGCTGTAAATCTTACAGCAAGAAAAGAAGGGAAAGACACAGTAGAAACAAACGCATACACACGTAAGTTTTTAGAAGCTTGCCCTTGGAAGCCAACATTAAAGTCTGTTTTTGCTGGAGCCCTCTTTTATCCACGTTATAAATGGTTCGATAGAACTATGATCCGCCTAATAATGAAAATGACAGATGGTCCGACTGACCCAAATACTGAAATTGAATACACTAATTGGGAGAACGTTACCCAATTTGCTAGTGAGTTTGATAAACTGTAGGTCTTTTTATCAACAAAATGCAGCAGGTTTGCACGATTTGTTTAATAAATCAGCGCTTGAAAAGAAATATTAAAAAAACACTTGCTAGATTTTCTGGGCTCCCTATAATGCGCATCCGTTGTCACGATAAACCGGCTCGAAGAAAACCTCGAAGCCTTGTGATAACAGAGGTGAGAAAGAAAAAGTTGAAAATAAACGCTTGACTTTCTAAATAAAAAACGTAATATACGTCACCTCGCGACAACGACCTAAGTTAATTAAAACTGAGTCGAATTTCCAAAAGAAATGTCGCAACGCTCTTTAACAATTTATCAGACAATCTGTGTGGGCACTCACAGGACACTATCAAAAAAATATTTGATTTTAAGTCTTGAAGAGTGACTAACACGTTAATTCATATATATGAAATAAGGTAGTAACGCTTATTTTGGAAGGATAACGCGAAGGCAAGCAGAGATAACCCGAGACAGTACTTAGGTACGGCGAGGGGAAGCGATGTGAAGCCGACAACGTTAGCCGAACAAAAGAACGTTACGGTCAGTAAGACATTCTTTGAGCATCAAGCTACTTTTAATTGAAGAGTTTGATCATGGCTCAGATTGAACGCTGGCGGCAGGCCTAACACATGCAAGTCGAGCGGTAACAGGGGAAGCTTGCTTCTCGCTGACGAGCGGCGGACGGGTGAGTAATGTATGGGGATCTGCCCGATAGAGGGGGATAACCACTGGAAACGGTGGCTAATACCGCATAATCTCTTAGGAGCAAAGCAGGGGAACTTCGGTCCTTGCGCTATCGGATGAACCCATATGGGATTAGCTAGTAGGTGGGGTAATGGCTCACCTAGGCGACGATCCCTAGCTGGTCTGAGAGGATGATCAGCCACACTGGGACTGAGACACGGCCCAGACTCCTACGGGAGGCAGCAGTGGGGAATATTGCACAATGGGCGCAAGCCTGATGCAGCCATGCCGCGTGTATGAAGAAGGCCTTAGGGTTGTAAAGTACTTTCAGTCGGGAGGAAGGCGTTGATGCTAATATCATCAACGATTGACGTTACCGACAGAAGAAGCACCGGCTAACTCCGTGCCAGCAGCCGCGGTAATACGGAGGGTGCAAGCGTTAATCGGAATTACTGGGCGTAAAGCGCACGCAGGCGGTTGATTAAGTTAGATGTGAAATCCCCGGGCTTAACCTGGGAATGGCATCTAAGACTGGTCAGCTAGAGTCTTGTAGAGGGGGGTAGAATTCCATGTGTAGCGGTGAAATGCGTAGAGATGTGGAGGAATACCGGTGGCGAAGGCGGCCCCCTGGACAAAGACTGACGCTCAGGTGCGAAAGCGTGGGGAGCAAACAGGATTAGATACCCTGGTAGTCCACGCTGTAAACGATGTCGATTTGAAGGTTGTTCCCTTGAGGAGTGGCTTTCGGAGCTAACGCGTTAAATCGACCGCCTGGGGAGTACGGCCGCAAGGTTAAAACTCAAATGAATTGACGGGGGCCCGCACAAGCGGTGGAGCATGTGGTTTAATTCGATGCAACGCGAAGAACCTTACCTACTCTTGACATCCAGAGAACTTAGCAGAGATGCTTTGGTGCCTTCGGGAACTCTGAGACAGGTGCTGCATGGCTGTCGTCAGCTCGTGTTGTGAAATGTTGGGTTAAGTCCCGCAACGAGCGCAACCCTTATCCTTTGTTGCCAGCGATTCGGTCGGGAACTCAAAGGAGACTGCCGGTGATAAACCGGAGGAAGGTGGGGATGACGTCAAGTCATCATGGCCCTTACGAGTAGGGCTACACACGTGCTACAATGGCGTATACAAAGAGAAGCGACCTCGCGAGAGCAAGCGGAACTCATAAAGTACGTCGTAGTCCGGATTGGAGTCTGCAACTCGACTCCATGAAGTCGGAATCGCTAGTAATCGTAGATCAGAATGCTACGGTGAATACGTTCCCGGGCCTTGTACACACCGCCCGTCACACCATGGGAGTGGGTTGCAAAAGAAGTAGGTAGCTTAACCTTCGGGAGGGCGCTTACCACTTTGTGATTCATGACTGGGGTGAAGTCGTAACAAGGTAACCGTAGGGGAACCTGCGGTTGGATCACCTCCTTACCATTGAAGTGTTTTTGTGAAGTGCTCACACAGATTGTCTGATAGAAAGTAGAGCAATAGGCTATACGTGGGAGACTTACTTGAAAGAGTAGGACTTGCATGAGATACCGCAGCAGTATGTGCAATATCTTGTGTCCCCTTCGTCTAGAGGCCTAGGACACCGCCCTTTCACGGCGGTAACAGGGGTTCGAATCCCCTAGGGGACGCCAATTGCGCCGATATCGAGTGAAAGACGATGTCCCCAATAATGATTAAGCCAATTACCTTGTAGTTGGTTTAACAATTATGCTCTTTAACAATCTGGAACAAGCTGAAAATTGAAAACAACGCACATTGTTTATCGCTTAAACAATGTGAGAGTCTCTCAAAAATCTCAACTTGAAGTGTTTTTCAAACACACAAACGAGTGGCATGAGCGAGCAGTGTGAAATTCAAGGCGGCTAGCGCACAGCAAGCGCAGCGTACAATAGTACGTGAGCATTGCGAGCACTACCCAACGAAGAAGTTCACCACGCACAGCCATGACGTTAAGTGTCGTCTGATAAGAAGACACCTTCGGGTTGTGAGGTTAAGCGACTAAGCGTACACGGTGGATGCCTAGGCAATCAGAGGCGATGAAGGACGTGCTAATCTGCGATAAGCGTCGGTAAGGTGATATGAACCGTTATACCCGACGATTTCCGAATGGGGAAACCCAGTGCAATTCGTTGCACTATCGTTTGATGAATACATAGTCAAACGAAGCGAACCGGGGGAACTGAAACATCTCAGTACCCCGAGGAAAAGAAATCAACCGAGATTCCCCTAGTAGCGGCGAGCGAACGGGGAGCAGCCCAGAGTCTTAATCAGCATTAGTATCAGGAGAACGGTCTGGAAAGTCCGGCAGTAAAGGGTGATAGCCCCGTATCTGAAGATATTAGTGTTGTGAACTCGACGAGTAGGGCGGGACACGTGTTATCCTGTCTGAATATGGGGGGACCATCCTCCAAGGCTAAATACTCCTGATTGACCGATAGTGAACCAGTACCGTGAGGGAAAGGCGAAAAGAACCCCGGCGAGGGGAGTGAAATAGAACCTGAAACCGTGTACGTACAAGCAGTGGGAGCCTTGATTTATCAGGGTGACTGCGTACCTTTTGTATAATGGGTCAGCGACTTATATTCTGTAGCAAGGTTAACCGTATAGGGGAGCCGTAGGGAAACCGAGTCTTAACTGGGCGAATGAGTTGCAGGGTATAGACCCGAAACCCGGTGATCTAGCCATGGGCAGGTTGAAGGTTGGGTAACACTAACTGGAGGACCGAACCGACTAATGTTGAAAAATTAGCGGATGACTTGTGGCTGGGGGTGAAAGGCCAATCAAACCGGGAGATAGCTGGTTCTCCCCGAAAGCTATTTAGGTAGCGCCTCGTGAACTCATCTTCGGGGGTAGAGCACTGTTTCGACTAGGGGGTCATCCCGACTTACCAACTCGATGCAAACTACGAATACCGAAGAATGTTATCACGGGAGACACACGGCGGGTGCTAACGTTCGTCGTGAAGAGGGAAACAACCCAGACCGCCAGCTAAGGTCCCAAAGTCATAGTTAAGTGGGAAACGAAGTGGGAAGGCTCAGACAGCCAGGATGTTGGCTTAGAAGCAGCCATCATTTAAAGAAAGCGTAATAGCTCACTGGTCGAGTCGGCCTGCGCGGAAGATGTAACGGGGCTAAACTATGCACCGAAGCTGCGGCAGCGATATGTAAATATTGTTGGGTAGGGGAGCGTTCTGTAAGCCTGTGAAGGTGTACTGTGAGGTATGCTGGAGGTATCAGAAGTGCGAATGCTGACATAAGTAACGATAATGCGGGTGAAAAACCCGCACGCCGGAAGACCAAGGGTTCCTGTCCAACGTTAATCGGGGCAGGGTGAGTCGACCCCTAAGGCGAGGCAGAAATGCGTAGTCGATGGGAAACGGGTTAATATTCCCGTACTGGTGATAATTGCGATGGGGGGACGGAGAAGGCTAGGCTGGCCGGGCGACGGTTGTCCCGGTTTAAGGATGTAGGCAGGTGAATTAGGCAAATCCGGTTCACTATATGCTGAGGTCTGATGACGAGTCACTACGGTGGCGAAGTAGCTCATGCCCCGCTTCCAGGAAAAGCCTCTAAGCTCTAGATTATCATTAATCGTACCCCAAACCGACACAGGTGGTCAGGTAGAGAATACTCAGGCGCTTGAGAGAACTCGGGTGAAGGAACTAGGCAAAATGGTGCCGTAACTTCGGGAGAAGGCACGCTGGCGCTAGGTGAAGTGGTTTACCCATGGAGCTGAAGCCAGTCGCAGATACCAGCTGGCTGCAACTGTTTATTAAAAACACAGCACTGTGCAAACACGAAAGTGGACGTATACGGTGTGACGCCTGCCCGGTGCTGGAAGGTTAATTGATGGGGTTATCCGTAAGGAGAAGCTCTTGATCGAAGCCCCAGTAAACGGCGGCCGTAACTATAACGGTCCTAAGGTAGCGAAATTCCTTGTCGGGTAAGTTCCGACCTGCACGAATGGCGTAATGATGGCCAGGCTGTCTCCACCCGAGACTCAGTGAAATTGAACTCGCTGTGAAGATGCAGTGTACCCGCGGCAAGACGGAAAGACCCCGTGAACCTTTACTATAGCTTGACACTGAACATTGAGCCTTGATGTGTAGGATAGGTGGGAGGCTTTGAAGTGTGGACGCCAGTCTGCATGGAGCCAACCTTGAAATACCACCCTTTAATGTTTGATGTTCTAACGTTGCCCCGTTATCCGGGGTGCGGACAGTGTCTGGTGGGTAGTTTGACTGGGGCGGTCTCCTCCCAAAGAGTAACGGAGGAGCACGAAGGTTGGCTAAGCATGGTCGGACATCATGCGGTTAGTGCAAAGGCATAAGCCAGCTTGACTGCGAGAGTGACGGCTCGAGCAGGTACGAAAGTAGGTCTTAGTGATCCGGTGGTTCTGAATGGAAGGGCCATCGCTCAACGGATAAAAGGTACTCCGGGGATAACAGGCTGATACCGCCCAAGAGTTCATATCGACGGCGGTGTTTGGCACCTCGATGTCGGCTCATCACATCCTGGGGCTGAAGTAGGTCCCAAGGGTACGGCTGTTCGCCGTTTAAAGTGGTACGCGAGCTGGGTTTAGAACGTCGTGAGACAGTTCGGTCCCTATCTGCCGTGGGCGTTGGAAGATTGAAAGGGGCTGCTCCTAGTACGAGAGGACCGGAGTGGACGCACCACTGGTGTTCGGGTTGTCATGCCAATGGCATTGCCCGGTAGCTAAGTGCGGAAGAGATAACCGCTGAAAGCATCTAAGCGGGAAACTTGCCTTGAGATGAGTCTTCCCTGACCCTTTAAGGGTCCTAAAGGAACGTTTAAGACTAAGACGTTGATAGGTTGGGTGTGTAAGCATAGCGATATGTTGAGCTAACCAATACTAATGAACCGTGAGGCTTAACCTGACAACACCGAAGGTGTTTTAGAGATTGAGAGATGAGATTGATTCAATGAGCGTGAGAAGCCGAGAGGCGAGGGACATGGCAGCTTGTTCAAGATTGCAGTTCTGGTTTAGTGACGAAATGTGCTAAACGGGAACAAACCGAATTTGTCTGGCGGCAATAGCGCGGTGGTCCCACCTGACCCCATGCCGAACTCAGCAGTGAAACGCCGTAGCGCCGATGGTAGTGTGGGGTCTCCCCATGTGAGAGTAGGGAACTGCCAGACATTAAATTAGTGAGAAAGCCACCCATTGGGTGGCTTTTTTGCGTTTGGGGAAACCGAAATCACGCAATTTAGGGAGAGAGGCCTACATCGTGTGCTTATCATTAAAGGTGATAAGCTAACTAGTAGTCAACTCAGCAATTAAGTCACTTCGGTGAAAGGGATGATGACACGAGTGGGTGTTCTCTTTGTTGACGTGGCTCGTGTGACTTCTCGTGATTAATCATCAGCTTAGTGAATGTGCTTTGTATTTATGGCACTTATTGTCATCGAGGACCAATAATCCATTCAGTAACTTACGAGTACGTCTACTTCATTTTTTATCATTTTAACCCTTATCGAAGCTAGTTTTTATTGTATCCCTTATCATTCAAATATATAGATGCCCATAAATCATATTTTACGATGTATTAAAATATAAAATTGATTGATTGATTTAAAACGAATGGTCTGGCATTACTTATTGTCCTCTATATTTAATAAAATTTGCTATTAAACATAATAAAACTATACCATTATAATTATTATTCCTCCCTAATTAATAATGTTTGATAGTTAAAGTTTAAAAATGATGAGTTTTAGTTTTTACTATAAATAAGTAAAAATACAGTTGTAAATTGTTTATTTTTTCTTTTTTTAGAGAGGGTATATGGTTTTGCTGAATGGAAAAAACTTAAAACTTCATGATATAGAATTAATTATGAATGGTGAAGATATTGCTGTGGATTATATGGTAGTGGAAAAATTAGAAGAAAGCCATAACCTATTAATATTAGAGGCCGAGAAAGGAGTAAGGATATATGGTCTAACAGTAGGTGTTGGCTTAAATAAAGATACGGAATATATAAAATTAAATGGTAGGTTTACTGAAGAGCTAATTGAAAAATCAACGATATTTAATAAAAAACTAATATGTGCACATTCTGTGGGTATAGGTAAGCCAATAGATAGCTGTTTAATTAGAGGGATCATGGGAATTCACATTAACATGTTACTTAATGGTTATAGTGGAATTCAACCTAGAATAATTAATAGCTATGTCGAATTACTTAACAGAGATATCATTCCTTTTATCCCAAGCATGGGTTCTATTGGTGAGGGGGATATTACTATATTGAGTCATATAGGGCTTACATTATTAGGTGAGGGAGAGGTAATTTACCAAGGTAAAACAATGTCTTCTTCAAAGGCACTTCAACTTGCGGGCATTCCCCCCATAGAACCTTGGGCAAAAGATTCACTCTCTTTATTATGTTCAAACGCTTATTCTGTTGCTATAGCAGCTGCTGCGTTATTAAAAACAGCACATTACATAAATATAAGTGAGTTATTGTATTGTTTAAATCTTCAAGCCTTAAATGGTAACCTCTCACCTTTAAATCAGCAGGTTTTGGATGCTTGTGCATACCCTGAAGTTATTGCAATGGGAGAAAAACTTAGAAGCCTATTAGTTGGTTCTTCGTTGGAATGTTACGACGATGAACGTCATTTACAAGACCCTCTAAGCTATCGTTGTGGGGTATATCGGCTAGCAGAGTTGCGTTTAAGCTATGAACAAGCTAAAGAACAGCTCCTCATTCAAGTAAATGGATCAAATGATAATCCATGCGTGCTCACTAAACATGTAAATAATAATTTGGCTGAAAATGATTGTCATCAGGCAGTGCTTCCAAGTGGAAATTTTGAAACACTACCTTGGGTTTTATCTATCGAAAAATTAAGTTTAGCGATTGCTCATAATGCACTAGCAAGTGTACCGCAGATAGTAAAACTTAATGACCCTTATTTTACACAGCTAACTCGGTTTTTAGGTAATAGAACTGCATTTCATGCACTTGGTGCCATTGAAAAGCCCGCAGTTACTTTAGCAATGAGAATTAAATATCTAGCAATGCCAGCTTCATTAGATTACTTCTCTGTCGCAGGTGGTGTTGAGGATACTGCGACGAATGCACAGTTTGTTGCTGAAAAATTAAAAAATCAATTAATGTATGGATATGAATTAATTTCGATTGTGTTTTTATGTGTGGTACAAGCAATTAATTTAAGAAAAGAGAAAGATCCCTCTTATTTATTATCTTCAAAAACAGATAGTATTTATCATATGATAAGTGAATGTATTGATTTAAATGGTGAAGATAAATCACTTTCAAAAGAATTAACACTGATACATGATTATATCTTAAATTATGAAATATAATCATCGGGCAGTTAATTAAGCTAAATTGAAATTTAATGATGGGTATTTAGTCAGTATTTTTTTAAACCACGGAGTAAAAATCTCCGGTTGTTGATTAATTTCATAAATAAGTTTAGAAATACTAACCCAGCGGATGGATGCGACTTCTTCAATATTGGGATAGATCACTTTATTATAGTGGCCAACATATAGGTGGTCATATTCATGTTCTATTAATCCTCCACTCACTTCAGCATGGTAAGTGAATGAACCAACATGAGTTAAAGGCGTGATGAACCCTAATTCTTCATTAAGTCGTCGTTGTGCGGCTTGTAGGGTATCTTCATGTGGTTTTGGATGACTACAGCATGAATTAGCCCATTGGCCAGCAGAGTGATACTTATGAAGCGCTCTTTGCTGGATAAGCAATTCATTTTGGTCATTAAAAATGAAAATAGAGAAGGCGCGATGTAAGCGACCGAGTTGATGTGCGAGTAATTTAGGCATTACACCTATTGGTTCATCATTTTCATTAACTAAAATTAACTGATCTTCCATTTTTATTATTTCCATTAAAAACTATACGTATAGTTTATTATAACTAAAAATAAAAGTTTGCAAATTAGAGCTATTTATCTCTTATTTTAGTTTAATTCTTAGTCTTATTTTTTTTAACTCGCAGCTATTTTATTATTTATATAGCTGCGATAGGGCTGTAGTGAGGATTATTTTTGTTGTAATACCCAAACAGCAGCTTCAACCCTAGATTTTAAGTTTAATTTTTTAAGCAAATGTTTAACGTGAACTTTTACTGTACTTTCTGCAATATCTAGTTTGCGAGCTATCATTTTATTGGACAACCCTTGTGAAATGAGTTCTAAGATGTCCGCTTCTCTTGGTGTTAAGGATGCAATATGGTTTTCATCTTGTGTTGTATTATCCCTTAATGATTCAGCAAGTACTGAAGCTAGCGTTGGGCTGACAACTAATTTTCCACTGGCAGCCTCTTTAAGAGCCACAATAAGCTCTTCTGGTTCCATATCTTTAAGTAGATAACCATCAGCCCCTCTTTTTAACGCGTTGACTAGGTCATCACTATAGTTAGAGACGGTAAAAAGGATAATTCTTCCAGAAAGTTCCCTTTTTCTTAGCTCATCTAGAGTTTCAAAGCCATTCATACCCGGCATATTCAGATCGAGAAGAATTAAATCAGGGTCTTGTTCTGCTGCGATTTGGATACCTGTTTTCCCATCTCCTGCCTCTCCGATGACTTGTAATGAAGGTTCTAAACTAATCAGTTGTTTGACCCCATTTCTTAGCATCGGATGATCATCAATAAGTAGGATGGTTGATTTTTCATTCATTATATTTGTATTCTCCATAGATGATTTTTCCGGTGTTTTAAGCGTCAGGTAAAGGGAAAGTCACTTTAACTTGAGTTCCCCCTTGCTCTCTAGAAATAATAGAACACTCACCCTTAAGACTCAGTGCCCTTTCCCTCATAATAATTAGCCCATAATGGTTAAGTTTATCAGCATTAGATGAGATTCCAGTGCCATCATCAGTAATAGTAATGCTAGCGATACCCGCATGTTGACTTAATGATACTTCAGCCCGCTTAGCATTTGCATGTTTTAGGATATTACTAAGGGCTTCTCGGATTATTTGTATAATATGGATTGATTGGTGTGGCGAAATACTTTTCGCTGGTAGGTTATAATTTAATCCTATTGAATAGCCCATTCGTTCACTGAATTCGCTGATTGTACTCTCTAGAGAGGGTAAGAGCCCAGGCTCAGTTAATTTAAGCCTAAAGGTGGTTAATAACTCTCTTAACTGACTATACGCGGTATTAATCTCACTGCGCATTTCAGTTAACAACTGTTGAGGCCTTTCTGGTAATGGTTCAGGTTGCAATTGCAAATAGCTAATTTGCATTTTTAAGCAGGATAATGATTGAGCTATAGAGTCATGAAGCTCACGAGCAATGGCTGAGCGCTCATCCATTATCAATAGCTGTTGTTGTTGCTCTATTTGATGCTCCATTGCTAACATGCCTGAAATTTGCTTGGCCAATACAGAAACTAGATTGCTTTGTTCATCTGAAAGGACTTCTGTATCTTCAATTTCACCGATGATGACACCATATCGGTGCATGTTGTCAGACAAATCCCACTGCATAGTTATTGCTTTTTTTATTATCGAGGAGGGTTGTTTTGTAACATGATTATCTAATTCAGATAGCCCTATTGAATCACAACATATTTCATGAAAATAGGCATCATTACTTTCTTCGTATAACCGTAAGCTGAGATTTTTTAATAGGGTAATATTTTTGAGCTCAATCAGCACTTTTTGTAAGCGTGAATACAGAGGCTCCGAAGAATGTAAGATTTGGTTTGATTGATATAAATAAGATAAAACGCGATTTTTTGTCATCAGGTCCGCTGTTTTTTCTGCGACCCTTTCCTCTAATTGATGGTAACTTTGAGCCAACTCATCGGACATTTGGTTAAGTGTTTCACCCAAAGCGTTTAACTCATCTTGTTGGTGATTTTTAGGGTAGCGCTGACTAAAATCTTTTTGGCCAATAGCAGTCACCATTGACAATAATTTTACCCATGGGTAATAAATTTTCCGTCTTAGGTGCCACATTGTTCCCATTAATAACAAAAAAACTAAACTAATAAAAACGAGCTGGGTCATTGCGACATAAGCAATTTTTCTTTCTGTTTTTTCATCAATATTATGGACTAGTTCATCAAGCTTATTAACGAATGATATTACTTCGTATCTTGCATCATTTGGTGACTCAGCAGCCATTAGCGCTGGTTTCAGTGTATGTAGCCAATAATTATGAAGTTCATTAAATTGGGGGGTTAAATTTTCGACTTTTACTACTTGTGTTAGTTCTGGGCTTACTAAATCATTTTCTAATATGCCTAGATAACGTTGATTTTGAGTATTTAATGGTACTAAGGAAAGTAACCTGTAGCTTTGCATTCTTAAGGAGCCTGATTTATTTATTGCATGGGCATTGCCTTGGACGCTAATAATCATACGATTTGAAATCGTCATTCCAATAATCCCCAAGATCGCAATAAGTAGCATCAGGCCGATTACTTGGTTAATAATTGAAAAGCGACGATACAGAGTCGGCATTTTTCCTTCCTCAAAAATAAAGCTCATAGTAAATTAAAAAGCTTGAACACCTAGTATTGTTCATAAAGAGCATAATATTAAATATACTACTTTGGTGGTATATTTTTTCGGTGGTGTGAGCGCTAAAGCAAAAAATTAAGCTTTAATATATATACTGATGATTTCAACTAATTGATATTTAATGGTTAATCTATTTTTTTGTTATATTCTAAAATACACATCTACGTATTATAACGTAAATTAAAGATGAATTTCTTTTGATTTAGATCAGTTTGCTTATGTTTGTAACGCGATATGCAATTAAATTTATAGCGAACAAATAAAAATGGTAAACAATGGAGAGAAAGATAGCACTCAACCGTCTGTGCTATCTTATTTTTGAGGTTAACTTTTTTTAAGTTTTTTGAATAAATTGATTATTGCAACTAGAAGTAAACCTACGATTAAACCAAAAAATAAATTAATAATGGTAGGTAAGACAAACTGCATTGTACTGCCAATAATAGGGGTCAAAATTGCGGTAAAAGCAATTTCATCGATCCATTCTGAAATGTAACTAATACCATGTGTCAAAATACCACCACCAACCATGAACATTGCGGCTGTGCCTACAATAGATAAGGTTTTCATTAGATATGGTGTGATATAAATTAAAGCATTGCCACATTTTTTTAGTGCTGTAGATGCTTTCTTCTGCAAGTAAAACCCTAAGTCATCTAATTTAACAATACCTGCGACTAGCCCATAAACACCTATTGTCATTACAATCGCAATAATAGAAAGCACAATAACTTGATTCATAAAGGTCGTTGAAGAAACAATCCCTAATGTTATTGCAATGATTTCAGCAGATAGTACAAAGTCAGTACGGATAGCACCTTTGATTTTTTTACTTTCAAACTCGCTAAGCATTTCAGGAGATAATTGTTTTTGCATAGTAGCGGCTGTTTTTGTTTCGGGGTGCAATAACTTATGTGCAATTTTCTCTGCACCTTCAAAACATAGGTAAGCCCCACCAAGCATAAGTAATGGTGTAATAGCCCAAGGTAAAAAGGCACTAATTAGTAGTGCTAAAGGGACAAGTATCAATTTATTAATAAACGAGCCTTTAGCAACTGACCAAACAACAGGAAGTTCTCTGTCAGCCCGTACTCCTGTGACTTGCTGAGCATTTAAAGCGAGGTCATCACCCAAAACGCCAGATGTTTTTTTAGCTGCCATTTTAGTCATGACGGAAACATCGTCTAACACTGCGGCAATATCATCAAGTAATGTGAGTAAACTGCTTCCAGCCAAAATAATATCCTCATTATTTTCTTTTTTAAGGTGTAGTTAATGTTTATTAGGTTGGTTTAGCGATAATTAGTTCACTTGGTATTAACCATAATCTATAAAATTTAATAATACCATTACAGTTAAAAATGCCGCGCATTGAATTATTAAATTTTTATGACAATGGAACCAATGCGTTTTTTGTGTTTCTAACTAATTAATTTTAGTGAAGTAACACATTTATAGTTGGTCTTTCGGTCTGACTTAACCACTTTGGGTTATAAATAATTTTAAGTAGATTGGTATAAGGTTAATACATGTCTTCTCAGCCAGTTTTGAGCATTGTTGTTGCCGTTTATAATGGTGAAAAATTTCTACCTCAGTTTTTTGAAAGTTTAATAGCGCAAAAATTAGAGAACTGGGAGCTTATTGTTGTTAATGATGGCTCTAAGGATGATAGTGAAAGCGTTATCAATGCTTATGCAGATAAGTTTGCTTGTTTCAAAGTATTATCTCAGGAAAATCAAGGTGTTTCGGTTGCTCGTAATACTGGAATGGCTGAAGCAACGGGGAAATATATTACATTTCCTGATATAGACGATGAAATTAACCCTAAAATGTATGGACGTCTATTAGAAATCGCATTATCTGGAGACCTAGACGTTGCAACCTGTAATGGGACATATGTTTATACCAATGGTGACGCACCGAAGGCTATTTTCCCACCAAACAAAGTACCCTCTACGGGGGTGATATCTGGTCCTGAATGGCTTGAAAAAGGGTTAAGCTCACGTAAGTTTTTACATGTGACTTGGTTGAACTTATACCGTTTAGAGATGTTACGCCAACATGATTTTTTCTTTGAGCCTAAGTTGCATCATCAAGATATTCCTTGGACGACTGAAGTTTTGTTAGTAGCAAAACGTGTGCAATTTATTAATGAACAGTATTATCGTTATTTGATCCATAACCAATCAGTTTCTCACTCATTGACGGGTGATGAACGCTCAGTTCGTAAGATAAACACTTATTTGAAAATCATTGATATGTTGCTAGATATTTATCGGCGCTATCCTGAGCAAGTCAAACAAGCACCAGCTTGCTTATGGCAGGTTGGTAAGGAAGGCTTAGGGGTGATCCAAGCCTTACTGGCAATTAAGTCACCTGAAACACAAAAAGAGATGGTGCAGCAGTTTTTTGATAAAGGTTACTGGCAAGTAGTATGGGAACATGCGACGACAGTAAAACTTAAGTGGCGTTTAATTAGGCGCTATACCAAATTAAAAGAAATCCTTAAATCATAATCTTTTGAAAAGGTAGCTGACAGAGGCTACCTTTTCATTATTTATTTACCTAATTGCTTAAGGGAATTTATAAACATTTCCCATAGTTTTGGGTTATCGAGCTTTGTGGCAACTTGTGTATGGCATTCGGCTTTGGCCGGCATACGAAAATCAGTGACAGTCATCCCTGTAGTTAAAGTACCTTGTAACTCGATATCAATTGGCGCTTTAACTGTTTCCATTATCGATGGGTTAATAACATAAGCGACGGCACAAAGGTCATGGACAGGTGCATGGTCGCTATAACCATTACGTTGGCGATAACCTGTTGTGTAGTAATTTAGGGATTCCACAACAAATTGGCTAATTGGTGTATTCAAACGAGCAATTTGTTCCATAATTAGATCATTTGGCCTAGCCTGGTGGGTGAGGTCTAATCCAACCATGGTAATCGGCCATTTTTCATTAAATACAATATGGGCGGCTTCAGGGTCTATGATGATATTAAATTCAGCTACAGCAGAGCGATTACCGGTATGGTAGCCTCCCCCCATCAGAACGACTTCTTTTACTAACTCTACAATTTCAGGTGCTTTTCTGATGGCTAAAGCAATATTTGTTAATCCACCAATAGGAACGAGAGTAATTGTTTTAGGGGAATGAGATTTGATTGTATCGATGATCAAATCGACAGCATGGCGTTGGTCAATTGGCTGTGTTGGCTCTGGAAGGTGTGTCCCATCAAGCCCTGTGCTTCCATGAACTTCAGGGGCAGTTTGTATTGTCCTTACTAAGGGACGAGGGCAGCCAGCAGCTATAGGGATATTATTTGCACCAACGAATTCCATAATTGCGCGTGCGTTGTGAGTCACTTTGTCTAGAGTTTGGTTTCCAACGACAGTCGTGACAGCGAGTAAATCTATATTTGGGTTACCTAACGCCAAAAAGATAGCCATAGCATCATCATGTCCAGGATCACAATCTAAAATAATTTTGTATTTCTGCATTTTTGCTCCTTTTATTATGTTATTTACTTTTGATTAACATAATATAAGGATTTATTTATTATTTTGTGATTTAAGCTTCATTTTAATGAATACTAATGTAATGAAACTATTCATTAATGTTACTAATATCATAGTGACATAATTAACATATTAATAACAATCATGTTGAGTTTATAAAGATTATGTGTTTCTTATATCCTTTAGCTTGGAGTATAAATACACTTTATTAATAAGTTAATAAACTAGGAGGGAGCATGGATAATTATCTCAATAAATTGCCAGATGTAATTGATTCTGTTGCAACTAACCAGTTTTACCCTAATTTATTATCATGGTTATCTTCATTCATCACATTTGATAATGCGATTGTATATTCTTTTGAGAAAGGTGCGCCTCCTCGATTTCTATCTAAAGTCGAACGTCGCAATAGTGATAGTGTTAATAGGATCTATCAGCGAGGTGCTTATTTAATGGACCCATTCTATCAAGAAATCCAGAAAGGGGGCGCTTCGACGGTACTCACGCTAAAAGAATTGGCACCTAAAGGTTTTTATCACACTGATTATTATCTTAATTTCTATCGTAAAACGGGTTGGTGTGATGAAGCGGGTTTATTGTTAGAAATCTCAACAGGTAGGCAACTAGGGATCTTTTTTGGTAACGAAGATAGACCTTTCTTCTCAGGAAAGCATACACAAGCCCCACTTAAAGATGCTTGCGATATTATTCGTAGTATGGCTAGGCTTCATAAAGAAGTCTCTCCTCATGCAGTTTCTCATCATTACCGAAATGCGGATATGCAAACGCGGTTTGGGTTAACCCCAAGAGAGTGTGAGGTTGTTGAACTGATCCTTGCTGGTAAAGGCTCCCCACAGATTGCACAGTCGCTTTTTATCAGTTTAGGGACAGTCAAAAATCATCGTAAGAATATTTACCAGAAATTAGATATTAATTCGCAAGCTGAATTATTTAACTTATTTATGAATAGGCCAATTCAATAGGTAGGGTGAATTTCCTTACCTCAAAATATTAGAATTATTTAGTTTATTTATCATGGTGTTAGTTTTATCTAATATTTATTAGAATACTTTTAAGTATTTCAACTCATAAATTGTTATATTATTAATATGGCAATAATTATCTAATTAATTGAATTTTATTTAAAAAAATAAACTTTACTAAATTTTATTTTTATATAAATATTCTACTCACGTCACAAATGTTAACTTTATGTTTCGAATGTCCCTAAAGGGCTATGTAATTGTTAATGCAAGGTTAAGATAATCAGGTTATCGAAAGATACTAAACAGGGTATCCGTTATGAATAACCAAGTAGAATCACTAACTTATTATGCTGCAACTAAGAAATATGACTTACGCTTTCCTACATTAAAAGAAGATCTTGATGTGGATGTTGTCATTATTGGTGGTGGCTTTTCAGGGGTCCACACGGCACTCGAGTTGTGTGAAAAAGGTATTACCAATATTGCTATCTTGGAGGGGCGTCACCTAGGCTATGGTGGTTCTGGGCGTAATGGCGGCCAAGTTATGGCAGGTATTGGCCATGATATTGATGCAATTAAAAAATATGTTGGCCCTGAAGGGTTAGAAACGATCTTTAAGCTCAGTAACATGGGGGCTGGGATCATGCGTGAGCGTATCGCTAAATATGATATCGATGCTGATTTCTGCCGCGGTTACGCTTATTTAGGTAGCAACAAGCGCCAAGAAAAAACCTTACGTGGTTGGCTAAAGGATTTTAAATCCGTTGATCCCGATGAGGAAATTGAATTCTATAGTGGTACAGAACTGAAACAGATTATCGGTTCTGATGCTTATACCTGTGGTATCAAACACATGGGGGGTGGGCATGTTCATTCATTGAATTTGCTATTGGGTGAAGCAAAAGCAATAAGTGAAATTTATGGCGCTAAAATTTTTGAAAATAGCCAAGTATTAAATGTTGAGTATGGAAATACCATCACGGTAAGAACGGCGATGGGCACGGTTAAAGCCCAAAAAATGTTATGGGCTTGCGATTCGTTCTTAAACGGTCTTGAACCAACAATTTACCCTAAAACGATTAATACTTACGCATATCAATTAATGACGGAAGAATTGCCGGACGAGCTAATTGAACAGATCAGCCCAATCCGAGGCGCATATAGTGACATTCGCCCTGTAATTGATTACTACCGTGTGACGAATGAAAACCGTTTATTATTTGGCAGTTCGACGCATTTCCTTGAGTACATTCCATCTGATCTTAAAGCATGGAACCGGAATTTAATGTTAAAAGTCTTTCCTTACCTCAAAGATGTCAAAATCGAACTTGCTTGGGGGGGGCCAATGGCCTGTAGTGCAAATTTATTTCCCCAAATTGGTACATTACCACAGCATAAAAATGTGTTTTATGCTCAAGGGTATTCCGGTTTCGGTGTCACGCCTAGCCAAATTGTCTGTAAAGTTCTTGCTGAGGGGATGGTGGAAGGTTCGCATCGTTATGACTTAATGAGCTCTATTCCTCATGCCAACATTATTGGTAAAGATAGCATGCGTAATGTCATTGTTTCACTTGCCAAAATTATGCATCAAACATCGGGTTATTGGCAGGGGCGGCGCTAGTTCGTTATCAGTCCATCTATTTTATTAAAATTGATTAAAGGTAAAAATCATGATTAGTCCATTATTATTGAATAAACCACTGCCGGAATTACTGAATGTAGGTAGTGTTACAAACTTAGGGTCTGTAGTTGTCGAGGGCGATCCTCAAGCGAGTGTTGCGATGATACATGGCGAACCCACTGATAATCTGACATGTGGAATTTTCGCTTGTACAAAAGGTAAGTTCAAAATGGTATACCCATTTGATGAAATGGCGACCGTTCACGAAGGTTCAGTCAAATTAACCGATGTGAAAACGGGTGTAACGGTTGAATATCATAAGGGTGATACATGGTTTGCAGCGAAAGGGACAGAAGTTTTGTGGGAAATTGATGCCCCGCGTTTTGTCAAACATTACCTAGCTTGTGTCAATGCCTAATTAATTCCTATTAAGTGGAGTGATAACGATGAGTGAGTTAACCCTATTACCAGAGGTCAGTGAATTTCTGAAACGTCAACATGGCCATTTTATCAACGGGTTGCCGGTTTCTGGCATGGGCGATACTTTTTTTAATGTCGTTAATCCAGCCACTGAGCAAGTCATTGCGAAAGTGAAAGAAGGCACATTAGCAGACGTTGATGCAGCAATGGAAGCTGCTCATGCTGCATTCAAAGGGGCTTGGGCAAATACAACACCGATGGAGAGAGGGAATTGCTTAAACCGCCTTGCTGATTTGTTTGAGAAACATCTTGAAGAACTGGCTCAGCTAGAAACCCTTTGTTCAGGGAAAACAATTCAGCTTTCTCGTTTTCTTGAAGTGGGTTCGTCCGCACAATTTTTACGTTATTTTGCTGGTTGGGCAACGAAAATCAGTGGTGAGACTCTCAATGTTTCATTGCCTTCATTTAATGGTGAAAAATACACGGCATTTACACAGCGGGAGCCTGTTGGGGTAGTAGCAGGTATTATTCCTTGGAATTTTTCCATAATGATTTCTATTTGGAAATTAGCCGCTGCATTAACTTGCGGTTGTACCATTGTGTTAAAGCCGAGTGAATTTACCCCTTTAACGATGTTAAGGGTAGTTGAGCTAGCAAAAGAAGCAGGTATCCCAGACGGGGTTATTAACATCATTAATGGTGGAGGTCGTGAAGTTGGGCCTGCACTGATCCATCATCCTCTATGTTCCAAAGTGACATTTACGGGTTCTGTACCAACGGGGCTAGCGGTAGGGCGTACCGCAATGGAAGGAAAATTAACCCGTGTTACGCTTGAGTTAGGTGGTAAAAATGGCGCTGCATTCTTAGCGGATTTACCCGTTGAAAAAATAGTCAATGGCATCATTGAGGCTGGATATCTGAATCAGGGGCAAATTTGTGCAGCCGCGGAGCGTTTCTATATTCCATCTAAGTTAATGGAACCCGTATTAACTGAGTTAAAAGCCCGCTTGTCTGTGATGAAAGTGGGGGCGCCGTTAGATGAAACAACAGAAATGGGGCCACTCGCAAATAAAGCGCATTATGAAAAAATTCTCGCTTTATTTGAAAAAGCACGCCAAGAGGGTAATGAAATTATTTATGGCGGCCAGCCTATTGCTGGTACAGGTTATTTTGTACCGCCAACCATTATTCGTGCAAATAGCCCAGATGATGCGTTGATGAAGGAAGAAACATTTGGCCCTGTAGGGACATTCCTCAGTTATGACAATGAAGATGAACTTATTGAGTTAATGAATAGTACTCCATTTGGTTTAGCGGCTAGCTTATGGACTAATGACCTAAGTAAAGCGATGCGCATGATTTCACAAATTGAAGCGGGGACTGTTTGGGTGAATATGCATACCTTCCTTGACCCAGCAGTGCCTTTTGGTGGAATTAAGTCATCAGGGGTTGGGCGTGAGTTTGGTAGTGCCTTTATCGAGTATTACACCGAGTTAAAATCTGTCATGGTGCGTTATTAGTATTTAGCTAACATGAAATTAATCAATATTTCCCGGCGATTAAGCCGGGTTTTTTGTATTTTATTGCGCATAGAGTGCAAGTTATGGTTAAGATAGGTTAATTATCATTACTGGTAGATAACCTAATGCAAAAAGTGTTGATTACAGGGGGGAGCAGGGGGATTGGCCGTGCTACCGCCATCCAGTTAGCAAGCCTAGGTATGCATGTGTTGGTCAATTATAAAAGTGACCAACAGTCCGCAGAAAATCTTGTTAGGGAAATCCAAGCCTCGGGTGGTATGGCTGATGCATTTCAATGTGATATTAGTGATGAAAGTGATGTTGTTAAGCTATTCAACTCTATCAGGCAACAGTACGGTGACCTTCATTTTTTAGTCAATAATGCCGGTGTTTTATTTCAACAATCGACTACTGAGGGGTTGTCAGCGGAACGTATTAATAAGGTGCTGGCGACTAACGTAACTGGGCTACTGATTTGTTGCAGAGAATTCATTAAGCATGCCCGTTTCTTTAATCAATTTCAAAATAAAGCCATTGTTAATGTTTCCTCAGCTGCGGCTCGGTTAGGGGCTGCGGGGGAGTATATTGATTATGCGGCTTCTAAAGGTGCTGTGGACTCTATTACGAAAGGGTTGTCATTAGAACTGGCTGAGCTAGGTATTCGTGTGAATGGTGTACGCCCTGGCTATATCTATACACAGATGCATAAGGATGGTGGTGAGGAAGGTCGAGTGGATCGCATTGCGGCACAGTTACCGATGAAAAGAGGTGGAGAGCCTAGGGAAATTGCGGAGATTATCACTTGGTTACTGAGTGATGCTTCATCCTATGTCACAGGGACAATAATTGATGCGGCTGGTGGCCGTTAGGGCTAAAAATGCTTTTCTTGGCGAATAATGAACCCTGATGAAACAAGTTCTGTCCGGTTGGTGACTTGTGCTTTGGTAAAAATATTCCGCAAATGCGTTTTTACCGTAGACAGAGATACACCTAATAATAATGCAATACGTTTGTTGCTTGCACCTTCTCGTACTAAGTGGATAATTTCTTGTTCTTTAGGAGTATAAGAAACTAAGGAATCAGGCAGCACATCAAATGTCATTAGCTCTGCAACAGGTAAAATTGCATTTAACCGCATGATTTCTTGTTGGCTAAAAGGGCTATCTCGCATGATTGAAATTCCAGCAATAATCTTATTTTTCCGCCGAATAAAGATTTCAGCCATATCCGTCATATTATTTGGTTGCATAAAGTCATGGAAGAATGCCTGATTTTGCTGACGTGCCTCCGCCCCCATTCTCACTAAGCGTAAGTCACTGCTACGAAAGTTATTCGGGTGTAAAGGATCTAGCTGATAAAAACAGGCAAGATAATCTTGGTGCATTTTTGCGGGAACCCCATAAAGTATATAGTTATCGGGTTGCCAGTGGTCATTAACCAGATAATACACGGATGCTGATATAGGAATAATATGAGCAATCGTATTTAGGCAGCAATCAATCAATGTTTGTTGGTGAGGGCTAAACAATAAAGAGCTCATCATATTACCTTCCGTAGCCAATCGAATTATTATCATGCGCCTTATTGATATTAACATAAAGTAAACATGTTAATAACGTGAGGTTGCTTGCAGTATTTAAAAATCGTTAAAACCCATCCAATAATGCTCTATTGCTTTTGGGTATCTTTAGTGAACTTATTATTAATATATTAACAAAGCGTTTTTTTGTTATGCATTGATATCTAATTAATTATCTATTTTTTGATTCAGTTGTTGGTACTTTTTGCGCTGTTTTTTGGTTCCCCCCTCTCTCTGGGTATCGTCCTTTAGAACGATAGCGAGTCGTTTGTGCTTATTTTTATAGTGGCAATTCAGTCACTATATTTTTACAAAAAATTCACATTCATGACTGTGTATGGAGCGAGAGGGAAGAAAAATGAATTTATCCTCAAAATTGTCGTCACATCTAGAGAATGGGAAAGTTGGCTTTCCTACAACATTGGCAAGTTCTGCCGGTTTGATTATGGCTAGTCCTGTTATCTTAACGGTTATTAGTGGATTCGGCATTGGCGGTGATACTTTTGCTTTAGCGGTGTTGTTGAGTTTTATTATGATGCAAGCTCAGCTAACAACATTTTCTGAAGCTGCTGCAATCCTACCAACATCAGGTTCGGTATATGATTATATTTCTTGTGGAATGGGGCGCTTCTGGGCAATTACTGGGGCGCTTTCTGCCTATTTAATAGTGCATGTCTTTGCTGGAACGGCCGAAACAATTCTTTCTGGAATTATGGCGTTGGTTAATTTTGAGCATTTAAATACGGTTTTAGAAACCAGTAATTCCTCGTGGATGGTTGGTGTTGGGCTTGTTGTTACTTTTGGTATTTTAAACGCTTTTGGGATCGAAGCTTTTGGTAAGGTGGAAGTTGTGCTGACGTTTGCTATGTGGTCTACATTAGTGATCTTCAGCATAAGCGGCTTGTTATTACCATTTCATGTACAGACGGATGGTTGGTTTGGTCAACCATTGAATACAGACCCAACATTAGTACTGAGTTTTATTGGAATGGCCATGTTCATGTTTGTAGGGTGTGAGTTAGTGACACCAATGGCGCCTGAGATTAAAAACTCAGCCAAAGTTATTCCGCGGGCAATGACAACAGGGTTGTTCTGTGTCGCTCTGTGTATGGTGCTATTTGGAGCCGCATTAGCGAACCAAGTGGAAAATGTGGTGGTTGACCCACAAACGGGAACCCGTTTATTGGAAACACCAATGGCTATTCCAGCATTTGCGGAATTAGTGATGGGTGAGTTTGGTAAATATTGGATTGGTGTGGCACTTTTACTTGCTGGTGGAGCCACAATCAATACTTTAATGGCCGCAGTACCGCGTATTCTTTACGGGATGGCACTTGATGGTGCATTACCTCGCATCTTTGCTTACTTACACCCACGCTTTAAAACACCAGTATTTGGTATTTTAGTTGCTGTGATGATCCCTTGTTTACACGCCTTTGCTATCCAAGGCGATCTTGACCGCATCATTCCTTTAGTATTAGCCGCTGTGTGCTCTTGGGGAGTTGCTTATTTATTGGTAACTATTTCCGTGGTGCTATTGCGTATCCGTCGCCCTGATTTACACCGCGCTTATCGTTCACCATTCTTCCCTCTGCCACAGATTATTTCGAGTGTGGGCATTATTTTAGCCATTGTTTATATCACTCCACCGGGTATGAGTAAGTCTGATGTATATATTCCCTTTGCAATAATGTTAGGTTTAACTGCTGGTTATGCCTTAATTTGGACGGTTTTTGTGCAAAAAGTTAACCCATTCAAACCGCTAAGTGTAGAGTCAGTCCTATCAAACTCATTCCGAGATGAAGAAATTGAGGGAGGCCAACTTGAGCCATTACGCAACCTCGCCTAAATATTCGCTATGGCAGCGGCTAGGCAGCAGATTAACCAAAAAACGTTTACCAGTGGGCTATCAAACTGGGCTAACACTTAATCGTATTGAGCGAGATATGCTTCCTTATCCGTGTGAATGGCGGGCACCGGGAGCGCTCCTTATTCAATTACAACCTGAATTAACGATTGAAGTCACTGAACGCCCAAGAAAGCTGTTTCTTGCTTTTATTGTATATAGCCGTTTTGCCGTTTCTGGTATTTGTCATCAGGATATTAATGCAAAAATTGAAGTAAAAACGCGAGGAAGTGTAAGGAAAAAACATATCCATTTTGTATCTAAACAAATAGATGGGGCTAAGGTTATTGGCTGGTTGAATGAATATCCCATTATTCGGCAAACATTAGAAGAGTTGGATTTTAACCGATGCCAAATAGAGCTTAATCATGGTCAGTGGCGTTGTGAGATTGAACCTTTTACTGCATCAGAGATGGTCAGTCGTATTCCTGCAACACGACGTTATCTGAGGCTGGAGAGCAAGCAACGTCATCGTTTATTGAGCGCATTACAGTTAATTAGCCAACTGATGGAAAAAAACGGATTATCCGTTGAGTTTGAATAAGTTCTTTGATAGTAATAATTATTATTATCAATTGATTCATTGGAATGAGATGTGAAATCTTTGCCACTTTTAGGGTGTATTTTGTTTTCTTCAGCAGCTATCGCAACCTCTTCAGACTGTATTCGTTTAGCGGAGCTTTCTACTGCCGAAGGGGTGCATAACAGTAAGGGGGATAGCTGTTTATTTTTTGAAGCATCACAGCAAAATTTTATCAAGCAACGTGGAGAGGGGGTTTCCAAGGTCACATTACTAGACGCTAAGCAACAACCCATACGTACTCTACAAGAATATGGTTCGGCGCAAGAGCCTCATTCTGCGGATTATTTAGTCCCTACAAATGGGGTTTATTATCTTTCTTTGAAAGGTGAGCCGGGGAAGCCTTGGCGTCTGCAATTTGATGTCAAACCTTATCAGCCGTTAGATATCAAAAAAGAGGGAGAGCCTGTAAGCCCTAAGTTGCAAAGCCTATTGGATGAGTATTATAGCGATGGGGACTCAGCCGCTTTCTGGCAAGCTGTTGCGATAGAAGGAACTCCACTGATTGAGGATCTCGCTGGTTCGCAAAAGCGAGCAACTTTTTTATGGCGGGGGGCGAAATCCAATGCGTATATTTTAGGAGCGCCATCGGGGAATCATGAAAGAATGGCGCATTTGGCGGGAACTGATATTTGGTACCGCTCTTTTATTATCCCTGATAAGACATTGTCACAATATAAAATTGCCCCTGATATCCCAATGGTTCCTGAAGGTGGTTTCGCACAGCGTAAGGCAATATTAGTGACAGCACAAGCTGACCCGTATAACCCCAACGTTATTCCATCTTTAGCTGAAGATAAATACAACCGCTTCTCCTTATTGTCATTAGCGCCACAAATACGCCAATGTAATTTCCCATTAATAAAGCACTCGCAAGTTCAAGGAAGTTTGGAAACTTTTACACTTTCTAGCCGTGTTTTGAATAATGAACGAGAAATTACGGTATATCGCGCAAATATGCCGATGAAACACCCTGCGCTGTTAGTGTTGTTAGATGGTCAGATTTATCAACAAAATTATCAAATGGTGAAGTTTTTTGATAAATGGATGAATAACGGTGATTTGCCAGCTATGGATATCGTGTTTGTCGATAGCATAAGTTCGGAACGTCGTGGGGAAGAGCTGCCTCCTAATCATGACTTCCCTCAATTGCTGGCGGATGAGTTAATGCCGTTACTGGTAAAAAAGGGAATCCAAGCGGACGCTAAACACACTATTATTGCGGGGTCTAGTTATGGAGGGCTTGGGGCAACTTGGAATGCCTTACAGCATCCGGAGGTATTCGGCAATGTGTTAAGCATGTCAGGGTCTTATTGGTGGTCACCAAAGGGGGAAGACCCTGAATGGCTGATCCGGGAAATTGAAACCATGCCGAAGCAACCCATTCGATTTTTCCTTGAGGCGGGTTTATTTGAACAAAGAGGCAGTTGGGGCGGAATTATTCAAAATCATTATCACTTGTTTGACGTATTAAAGCATAAAGGCTACCAAGTTGATGCAATAGAATTACCCAGCGGCCATGATTACATTTCTTGGTGTGAAACACTGTATGAGGGCACAAAGAAACTCTCATCACAGTGGTAAGCAATAACCGGATTAGTGCTTAAAGCAGCTTGTAATGAGCTGCTTTTTCATTTTTATGACAACCGTATTCATTTCGCCATAAAAGCGTCATTCAACTGTCATCTAGCTCCTTTAGCATGCCTATCATTATTTAAAACATACTTATTCATTTTTCATTATTGATCGGCAAGGAAACTGTTATGACTGGTAATTTTATGAAGTCTTTTTTAGCTGTCACAGTAAGTACATTGATTTTAGGAAGTACAATCCCTGCTTATGCCGCAGATAAAAATGATGCGGTTTCAGAAAACCGTGCTGCCCAAGGCGATATCACTAAATTTGGCGGAGCACGTCGTTTAGCGACTGAACAAACTGACATCATGAAAGCGGCGCTTCACAATGGTCAAGCCAAAAATGTGATTTTATTTATCGGTGATGGTATGGGGGATTCTGAAATTACCGTCGCACGTAACTATGCAGAAGGTGCAGCTGGCTTTTTTAAAGGCATCGATGCCTTACCTATCACAGGGCAATATACTCACTATGCATTAGATAAAAAAACGCAGAAACCTGATTATGTGACTGACTCGGCGGCTTCCGCAACTGCATGGTCATCGGGTGTGAAAACATATAATGGTGCATTGGGGATCGATGTATTTGGTAATGACCACGAAACGTTAATTGAAATTGCGAAACGTAATGGAAAAGCTACGGGCAACGTGACAACCTCTGAAATTCAGGATGCAACTCCAGCCGCGCAGTTCGCCCATGTCAGTGCACGTAAATGTTATGGACCTGAAGAAACATCAGAAAAATGTGCGGCTAATGCCTTAGAAAATGGCGGGCGTGGCTCGATTTCAGAGCAGTTATTGATCACTCGCGCAGATGTGACCCTTGGCGGTGGTGCGAAGAGCTTCAAACAAGAAGCAAAAGCTGGGGACTATAAAGGTAAAACGTTAGAACAACAGGCTATTGAACGTGGTTACAACATTGTGCGTGATGCAAATGCGTTGAACAACGTCACTGTTGCGAATCAAGATAAACCTGTTTTAGGTTTATTCCATGATGGCAATATGGCAGTCGCGTGGGAAGGGCCTAAAGCCGTTCATTATGGCAACATCAATAATGCACCACTTGAATGTAAACCTAATTCTAAATTAGATCCAAATGCGCCAACGTTAGCGCAAATGACTAAAAAAGCGATTGATTTATTAGAAGTCAACCCGAATGGTTTCTTCTTGCAAGTTGAGAGCGCATCCATCGATAAACAAGATCACAAAGCAAATCCGTGTGGCCAAATTGGTGAGACCGTGGCTCTCGATGAAGCCGTTCAAGTTGGTTTAGATTTTGCTAAACAACATGGTGATACTTTGGTTATCGTGACTGCGGATCACTCACATTCGAGCCAAATCATACCGGAAGGCACTAAATCAACAGGGCTAACTCAAGCGTTGATTACTAAAGATGGCTCTGTGATGGTGGTTAACTACGGGAACTCTGAAGAAGATGACTCACAGGAGCACACTGGCGCTCAGTTACGTGTAGCTGCCTATGGCCCACATGCGGCAAACGTAATGGGTCTGACTGACCAAACCGATTTGTTCTTTACCATGCGTGATGCAATGGGATTGAAGCAATAAACCAACCCTGTAATATAAATTCTCCGCGACAGGATGTTGCGGAGAATTTTTTTAACGGCCTTCTTTCCTCTCCCCTTTATTCAACCATTCCTTAATAGCTTTATGAAATATTTGAACTTATTTATTTATTGGTTATCTTGATTTATTATTTTTTAATAATCAAAACGAGAGCTTATTTATAAGCGCAGCATGATGAGAACCAATTTATGAGAGAAGTACGGAAACTACAGCGAGATGAAATTCCAGCGGTTTGGTCTATTGATCGCACTGAATTAATTGAGCACCTATATTTACATCAAGATGGGAAATTGGTGCTATCAAAGCAGCGCTTTGATATGAAAGGTTGGCCTGAAGGTGAACCTGAAGCTTACACTCCACATTTGTTGGAAAGTTATGACCAAGGGGCCATTTTTATAGGGGTGTTTGAACAAGGGAAACTGATTGCAGCTGCGAGTTTAGACAATACATGGCGTGGTGAGCAAAAAAATTTGCTGCAGTTGTCTTTTTTACATGTTAGTCACCCACATCGTGGTGAAGGTTTGGCTGGGCTGCTATTTCAGCAGTGTGTTGACCTAGCCATTCAAAAAAATGCTAAAGGGCTGTATATATCGGCGACACCATCAGAAAATACAGTACATTTCTACCAATATCTTGGCTGTACTTTGATTGAAAAACCTGACCCAGAATTATTTGCTTTAGAGCCGGAAGATATTCACTTTGTATATTGGTTTGATTAGAGTGTTTTGTTAATGAATATGTTTGTTGGCTATTGATTTTGTCGTCAAATTGAACAATAAATATTGAAATTCACACAAAATCAGATATGATTGATAATCATTATCATTTGAGATTGTTGAGGTCATTATGCCAACTAGCATATCAAAAACAACTGGCTTACGGCGCATAGGGGCTGGTTTATGGGGTGTTTTCGCCGTGATATTGCTGAGCATTACCTATGTACTCAGCAATATGGGGTTAGATAACCTCAAAATCACCATGATCATTATGATGATCGCGACTGCAGGTATGTTGTTTAACCGTGGTTCTCGGCGTTTATTGATTATCCCAGCCGTTGTTTCACTCGTGTGTTTTCTGGCTGCATTTGTATTACAAAGGTAGTATTTGGTTAAATAATGAGTGAATGCATTAGGAAAAATAATAGAGGGAAAGTGAGCGCACGGTAGAAAGTGCTTTCAAGTCAATTTGAAGTGAAAAACACTGACTGCATCAGTGGTGTGAAAGGGGGGATTAGCCCCCCATACGTCTATAGAATACTAACACCTGAAGCTAGCGCGTCTAGCAATTCCGTCACCCTCGCAACTCACTAAGTTTGTCTGGTTACACTAATTCGGTGTAGCTTTTGGTCGCCGTTTTTTGGTAAAAAATAGCCAGTCAATAATGACTGGCCACTTCTAGTTTGGGTGAATTTATCGGCGTGTTAATTTCACTGATACAGTTAGCGCTTAATCGCTTGATAAACTTTAAATTTCCCTGTTTTAGCTAGCACCTCATGGCTACCGAATGCTTTATCCAGTAAATCAGGGTAAGGTAAAAAAGCATTGGCGACTATGCGCAAGCGCCCGCCCTTTTTCAGGAATTTAGGTGCTTGGTAAATCATATTTTCAACTGCACGGTAGCTAGTATTTAGCCCATCATGGAAAGGTGGATTAGAAATAATCCAGTCAAACTTATCATGAATATCTGAATAAGCGTCACTTGCAACCACTTTGCCTGTTAGCTGATTAGCTTCAAGTGTAGAAGCTGCGGAATCTAATGCAGAGGCACTGACATCACTTAATGTAAGTTTTATTTCTGGGTTTTGGGAACCAATAACGGCCGCCAATACGCCATTACCGCAAGCTAAGTCTAATAGGTCACCGCTCATAGGCTCTGTAAGTGTAGATAATAATAAATCACTACCGATATCGAGTTCCATATGGCTAAATACGCCTGGTAATGCATTAATTCTAACATTATCAATTTGATAATGACGCCACCAGCGAGAAATATCAAACTGGGTCGGTTGCTCTAGTTCGCCATAATACAAACCACAGCGGCGTGCAGAGTCAATTTTTTGCAAGCTAGCGATGCCTTCCATTATAGACTCGGCACTTTTTACCCCGCTACGGTTCTCCCCTACGATAAATATTTGGCTACCAGTAGTGAGGTGGGTACAAAGATCATCAAGCTGAAAACAAGCTTCTTGCTTGTTTTTTTGCCAAAAATAGATGAGTGTATTACAGGGCTGAATAAATTCAGCTGGGGTTGTCGCAGAGTATAATGCCATTTCCCCCATTAACGGTTGTAAACGTTGCCAGTGGTGATACTGGTTCGTAATGACACGAACGCTTGCTGCTTCTAAGGTTGCTGCAAGTTCATCCTGAATGTCACCGGCCAAAATGACATGACGATCTGTAAAGTGTTCGAGATGGCGCTGTATAACTTCGCTGGCAGGTGTCAGTAATGACATATTCTGTCAATCTCCTAAAATAATAGATAACCGATAACACATTACCAGAAATGGGAGAAATAGCATTGCTCTGTTGGCGCTATTAATCCCCTTTGATAAGATGTGGTTGTACAATTGCGACTGGAAAAATAAATGACACGACGTGACAGGCTTTTAGAACAAATGGGGATCACTCAATGGATGGTGAGAAATCCAGCTGTGTTACGTGGTGAACGTGGTGTAAGGATCCCAGCGTCGACTAAGCTTATTATTATTACTGATGAGAACCTCGATTTAAATAGCCAACTGCTAAAAGATATTTTTCTATCAATGAATATTGTCTCTGATGATGTTGTTTGTGTTAATTCAGAGCAGTTAGGTTTACTCCCAACACCAATAATAACGCCTTGTTGGGTATTAGGTGGCGAAACCCACCCCGAAGGTTCAAAAATCACGTTTATTTCACCTGTTTTGTCTGAGCTGATGTCAAGTCACAGCGCTAAACAGGCACTATGGAAACAAATTTATCAATATGATGAAAATATCAACACTAAAGCAATCTGATCTCGCAACTGCTTTCTTAATTGAGAAGTTAAGTCATGACTTCCCATGGACTGAGCGTGTTTTTTATGGGAATCAAGGGGAAAAGTATCATAACATTAAGATTTCTATTAATAATCAAGTTGTTGGGTATGCAATAACTCAGTGTGTGTTGGATGAAGCCACTTTATTCAATATTGCTGTCCATCCTGACTATCAAGGACAGGGGTATGGTCGTTTATTACTCGAGCAACTGATCAGCGATTTAGTTAAAAAAGGTATCTTAACCTTGTGGCTAGAGGTTAGGGAATCGAATGCATCAGCATTACATCTGTATGATAAGCTTGGCTTTCATCAAGTAACAGTACGGAAAGATTATTACCCGGCGAAAAAAGGCCGAGAGGATGCACTTGTCCTCGCTCTAACATTATTGAATGACGAATAAATACGGTTATCATTTTAAATGTGGAATTAAAAACCCCAGCACGAGACTCGTGCTGGGGTTTTGTTATTTAGGTTCTTATTTTTCTGTTTCCGAAAGAATGGTTTTATTCATCAGCTTAATATCTTCTTTCTGTTGTATTTTTGCTGCTGCTTGTGCATTCACTTCTTCGTTCAGGCCTTTATAGGTGGAATAACACATGATTAGCATCATGATAGATAATGGAACGGCCATCGCAACAAGGGCTGATTGTAAGCCGGATAACCCCCCAGTCATGATGAGTACTATTGCAATCGCTGCAATGATCACACCCCAAATTGTTTTCGTCACATGAGATGGGTTTGGGTTCCCATTTTCACTTACCATACCGAGTACGAAAACCGCTGAGTTTGCTGAGGTAACAAAGAAAATCAACACCAGAACAATAGCTATCATACTAATAAAGGTTGAGGCTGGAAAATAATCTAAAAATTTAAATAACGCAGAAGTAACATCGGTTTTTACTGCGTCAGCCAGTGCTGTTTGTCCTAGGTTTTGAATAAGATGGATTGCAGACCCACCCATCACGGCGAACCAAGCGAATGCACTTAATACAGGAATGAATACGGCACCAATCATAAATTCTTTAATCGTTCTGCCTTTTGAGATACGCGCTACAAAGCTACCGACTAATGGTGCCCATGCAATCCACCAACCGAAGTAAAAGAGTGTCCAGTTCGCAATCCAAGTTCCATCGTTGTACGGCTCGGTGCGAAAAGACATACTGACAAAGTTTTGTACGTAATCACCAATGCCTTGGAATAACACTTTTAAAATCGTTTGTGTTGGACCAGAGATAAAGATAAATGCCATCAACCCTATAGCAAGTACGATATTTAGGTTGGATAGATGCTTAATTGCCCCCTGCAGCCCTGAAATAGTGGAAGCGATATATACGACGGTGATAATGGCAATTAAACCAATTTGTACATAAATACTAATTGGTAACCCCCACAAATAGTTCATTCCACTGTTAACTTGTAGTGTACCAAAACCGAGTGATGTTGCGATACCGATAACGATGGAAAGCATCACTAACACGTTGATCCATTTACCAATCGAGCCGTAAATACGATCACCAAGTAATGGGTAAAATACTGAGCTCATTGATGCAGGGAGTTTCTTTCTAAATTGAAAGTAACCTAATGCAACGCCGACGAGTGCATAACAAGCCCAAGCTGATACCCCCCAGTGTAGGTAGACATATTGCATCGCCGCTTTGGCTGATTGCTCTGTAGAGCCTTGGCCAATTGGTGGACTAATATAATAGGAGACGGGTTCCGCTACCCCCCAAAACATTAAGCTAATGCCAATTGATGCGCTAAATAGCATCGCAATCCAAGTGACGGTGCTGTATTCCGGCTTGTCATCATCATCGCCTAGACGAATGTGCCCAAATTTAGAAAAACCAAGGAACATACAAAAGGCAAAAAAGATAAAAACGGAACCTAAGATAAACCAACCTAGGTTGTTGTAGATAAAACTTAAAGCTGAGTGTGAAAATGCTTCCAGTTTGTCAGGGATAAAGGCGCCAAAACTAATTAGCGCCAAACTAAAGGCTAACGACACGTAAAATATAGACTTCTTATGATTCATCATACCTCTTCTCCGGTTGCTCACTTATTTTTTTTGTATGAGAGTTGGCTTGCAGGGAATTCCTATTGTGTTTGTAAGGTTGTTTTTCGTTAATAGCTACTGTTGGTTTACAGAGAATAGCCATGCAAAGATTGCGCAGTCAACAAATAATTAACTTGTCATTAACAGAATCGGTAAATATATATCGCATATTGTATTGTTTTTATTGATGAAATAATGAATGAATAAATTTTAGTCAATATTTTGTTTGATCATTATTGAGATCTGGATTAACATTCATAAAAAATATGTTAACTATAAGTTTACAAAGTGAGGGCAATTATGAGCAATGCAACCAAAGTCATTTCGATCAATGATCACCTTGATATTGATAACGCATGGACGATCCCTGCACGTTATTACACTTCTGATGATATTTTTGAGTATGAAAAAGAAAAAATATTTGCTAATTCATGGGTTTGTGTTGCCCATATCAGTGAAGTAAAAGAAAAAAACTCGTATATCACTCGTGAACTTATTGGTGAAAGCCTCGTGATCGTTCGTGGTCGTGATGATGTTTTACGTGGTTTTTATAACGTATGTCCACATCGTGGTCACCAATTAATCAGTGGTGAAAGTGGCAAAGTTAAGAATGTGATTACTTGCCCTTATCATGCATGGGCATTCAAGCTGGATGGTCAATTAGCACATGCGACCAATTGTGAGAATGTGAATAATTTTGAATCAGATGCCATGTCATTAAGCTCTTTCCATGTGACTGAACATGCAGGGTTTATTTATGTCAATATGACAACTGAAGAACCTCAACCAATTGAACAGCAATTACCTGGTTTAGCAGAAAAAATGCAAGAAGCCTGTGCTGTGATTGGTGATTTAAAATTGGCAGCACGTTTTGTCAGCCGTACCCCAGCTAATTGGAAAACTATCGTTGATAATTATATTGAATGTTATCACTGCCCGACTAACCATGTTAGTTTCGCGAGTTCAGTGGATGTTAGCGTATATGAACATCAATTATTGGATAACTGGACCGTACAAATCGGTAAAGCTAAACCTTCAGAGTCTTCATATCAGTTTGATGAATCTGTATTAGATCCTCGTTTCTTTGGTTTTTGGATTTGGCCAAGCACAATGTTCAATATGCCGCCAGGAGGGGATTTTATGACGGTTATCTATGAGTTCCCTGTCAATGCCGGAGAAACATTGCAGCATTATGATATTTACTTCCTTAATGAAGAGTTGACGGAGTACCAGAAAAATTTAGTCGAATGGTACCGTACCGTTTTTCGTCCTGAAGATTTACGTCTCGTTGAAAGTGTTCAAAAAGGGTTGAGATCTCGCGGTTACCGTGGGCAAGGCAGAATTATGGTAGATAGGCAACGCAGTGGTATTAGTGAACACGGTGTGGCTCATTTCCATAAGATTTTAGCTGGTGCGCATAGCGAGTAATTACGTTATTGAATATAAATGAACGAGGAGAAGTCACAAATGCATAAGTTAACTAACCCAGCGCTATTTCGTCAGACATGTTATATCAATGGGCAATGGGTTGATTCAGGTCAGAAAATCCCTGTGACTAATCCTGTTGACCAATCTGTGCTGGGAGAAATTCCCAGCTTGTCGGCAAGACAAGTGGATGAGGCTATTGAGCAAGCTCACATGGCGATGGAAGGTTGGCAGCAGCTTACCGCCAAGGCTCGTTCTATCATTTTACGACGTTGGTTTGAGCTTATCGAAGCCAATGTTGATGATCTCGGTCGCTTAATGACCTTAGAACAGGGTAAGCCATTACATGAAGCTAAAGGTGAAATTCGCTACGCCGCTTCATTTATAGAATGGTTTGCAGAGGAAGGTAAACGTGTTTATGGGGAGACTATCCCTCAGACTGTTGGGAGTAACCGGATTTCGACAATTAAGCAACCTATCGGGGTGTGTAGTGCCATTACACCATGGAATTTCCCCGCTGCGATGATCACCCGTAAAGCGGCACCGGCTCTTGCGGCAGGGTGCAGCATTATCATCAAACCAGCGACAGAAACACCTTTTACGGCTCTTGCATTAGCTCAATTGGCCGATGAGGCGGGTATTCCAGCAGGGGTTTTTAATGTTGTGACGGGGGAATCGCGTATTTTAGGCGAAAGACTGACAAAACATGAGCTTATCAGTAAGTTTTCGTTTACAGGTTCGACACAAGTAGGCCGAATATTATCAGAACAGTGTGCATCGACTATAAAGAAAACGTCGTTAGAACTCGGTGGTAATGCGCCTTTTATCGTCTTTGAGGATGCAGACATTGATAAAGCAGTAACTGCCGCTATTCAAGCCAAGTTCCGTAATGGTGGGCAAACCTGTGTTTGTGTTAACCGTTTCTATATTCATACTGCTATTTTTGACGAATTTAAAACCAAGTTTGTCGCAGAAGTGGCCAAATTAACCGTCGGAAATGGGCTTGCTGCGGGTACCGATATTGGGCCAATGATTACATCTAAGGCAATAGAAGGAATGAATGCATTATTGCAAGATGCATTAGCGAAAGGTGCTAAATTATTAACATTAGGTAATGAAATCAAAGAACAAGCCAACTTTTTTAATCCAAAAGTATTGGTAGATGTTGATGATTCAATGGACATTGTTCATGAAGAAATTTTTGGTCCTATTGCCACATTGATCCGCTTTAATGATGAGAGTGAAGTAATTTCTCGGGCAAATAATACTATTTATGGGCTAGCAGCGTACTTTTTCTCTCGGGATGTGAATCGGGTATATCGTGTCGCAGAAAAGCTGCAAAGTGGTATGGTCGGTATCAATACTGGTTTGATTTCTAATGAGGTTGCGCCATTCGGCGGTGTGAAACAATCTGGTTTAGGGAAAGAAGGCTCTCGTTATGGCATTGAGGATTATTTAAGCATTAAGTACTTGTGTATCGATATTGGATAAGGAAGGAGAACAGTGATGAACCAAGCAAAAATCGCGGTAAATGTTAGCCGAATAGAGCAGGTTAGCCCAAACATCAAAATGTTCGAATTCGTTGCACAGGACGGTACTTTTATGCCCTTTAGTGCGGGAAGCCATGTTACCGTTCATATGGGGGGAGAGGCTGGCTTACAGCGTGCGTATTCACTCATTAGTGATCCGCAACACTGTGGGAGTTATTGCATTTCTGTTCTGCGTGATGAAAATTCAAAAGGTGGCTCAGCTTTTATGCATGAGCAGTTATCTTTAGGGGATAGTTTATATTTATCCCCTGCCCAGAATTTTTTCTCGCTTGAGAAAAACAACAAGTGTAAGCATGTTTTGATCGCTGGAGGGATCGGTATTACGCCATTTCTTTCTTATTTATATGAGTTAGAGCACGGCAATATGGATTTTGAACTCCATTACTGTTTTCGTGACCGCAAAACGGCGGCTTTTGTCGAACATTTACAAGAGCGTATTGGCGACCGATTGCATGTATACGATAGCAGCCAAGGGCAGCGAATGTCAGTTGAGCAGTTAATCAAAAGCCAACCAAGTCATAGTCATGTTTATGTATGTGGTCCGGAATCATTAATTAATAATGTGATTGAAGAAGGTCAAAAACATCTTGGCGAGTCACAGATTCACTTTGAAAATTTTGGCGAAGTCGCGAGTGAAGGTGAGTCATTTGAAGTGCATTTTCAGCGTTCAGGGATTAGCTTAGTTGTTGGTGAAGATATGTCTATATTACAGGCAATCGAAGCAGATAAGCGCATTAATGTGGAATGTTTATGCCGTAATGGAGTCTGTGGTACTTGTGAAACGGCAATATTAGAAGGGGAGGCAGACCACCGAGACCTATACCTTGATGATGATGAAAAAGCGCAGCAAAAAACCATGATGCTGTGTGTGTCTCGCGCCAAAACTAAGCGGCTAGTGCTTGACCTATAACCGGGTTGCCCCATGATTACCCAATGGGGCAATGATTAACCACTCAGATATCTTTTAACTCAAACATTAAAAATATCTGCTGTTCATCATTAACATGTTGATAAGCTGTAATTTGTTTATCTTGAAAAACAACCTGCCCTCGGCCAGTATCGAGTACTTCATCTAGCCATGATTTATGACTAATGACTAATTGATACAATAAGCGTTGTAGGTCGAGGTAGTCTATTTCAGATGAGAGACTGTTTAAATTACTGGCTAAAATTTCACCCGCTTTGTCTGTGAAAACAACAAGATGATTGAAATGAGAAAGTAAAACATCAAAGTAGCATTTGATTTTACGTAAGCGTAATTCATTATTTTTACGTTCAGTATTGTCTAAGCTAATCCCGACTAATTTAGTTACTTTTCCATTTGAACCCCGAACACCTGTGGCACGAGATGTTATCCAGCGGTATTCACCTTCCCAGTTAATTTTGAAATCCATTTCATGGGCTCCACCTTCGCGGATGATTTTGGAATAACCATTAACCAGTTTTTCTTTAGAGTGGTGATCCATTAATGCCCAGAAATCTTCATTACTGGTGATTTTGATGCCATAAACGGCTTCAACGTTATCAGAGTAATTGAGCTCTCCGCTCATTAAGTCCCATTCCCATGTGACGATATCCGCAGATTCTTGGAGGTGGACTTCATTTATATTACGCATGACCCCTGCATTGGTGACAGTAATTAGGCTATTGGTGTATTCACCGTATTTCAACCAAATTTTGTCGACATCCAATAGTGTGGCGAGTTTTTCAAGGTTATCTTCATCTATCATGCCACCTTTTGTCCATTTATTGACCGCGGTTCTTGAGACACCAAGGGCTTCAGCTGCTTTTAATTGGCTCATTTTTTTCTGTTTTAGCAGTTTTAATAAACGTTCTTTGAATGTCTCTGCTTCTATCATCAATGCATATCCACCTTTTGCTAATAAAACTTAATTAAGTGCGTTCATGGTGTAAATTGTTGGTGAGGAATTGCTCTAAATTTTCAATAAACACTCTAAGATTAGCACTAGTTCGGATACTTCTCGAATAAACAGCATAAACATCTGCTGTTTGGTGCCATTGTGGTAAAACACGTATCAATTGACCAGATTGCAATTCGGGAAGCACGCTCCATAGGGAGCGCAGCAGTATGCCTTCGCCACTTAAACACCATTGTTTGGCCACTTCACCATTATTGACGGTCAGCTTACTGTTCGGTGTGACTGTCATACTTTCTTGTTGCTGCTCAAGTTTCCAAACAGCTGGAGCTTGGTTGCGTTCCTTGATAGCAATGCACAAGTGTTTTTGCTCAAGCTGTTGCGGATATTTAGGGTAGCCATATTTAGCCAAATAGCTTGGTGATGCGCATAAAACCCGCTGGTTATGGGCGATACGTCTAGCAATGAATTGCTCGGAAATGGCGCCTCCGATACAAATATCAACATCAATATTTTCATTGATAATATCGACGGATTTATCTGTCAGTGTAAGGTCAATCCCTAGTAAAGGGTAACTTTCCCGTAATGTGAGGATGAACGGGTTAATGTATGTACTACCAAACCCGGTGCTACAACTAATGCGAAGCGAGCCACGGATCTCTTCTCGACATGCATTAAGCTGCTCTTGCATATGTTCAAGTTCTGCTAACATCGCTTCACTACTGCGTAAAATTATCTGCCCTTCATGGGTGAGTTTAATTGAACGAGCAGTCCTAAAAAATAATATTTGCCCTAAATTTTCTTCGAGCAATTTAATTCGTTTAGAGATATAAGCAGGGGAAACCAACAGTTGCTGAGCCGCTTGAGAAAAACTCATTAGGCGCGCAACAGTCACAAAAACGCGGATATCCTCTAATGCTGGGAGCTTGTTCATAGTTTGTAAACCTAAGGATTACACTTCATGCCTATACTTTATCACAGCAAGCCATAAACTGGAGAACAAACATACCCAATTCATTTATCAGAGGTTTTCACTATGTCACAATTTAATATCGCAGTAATCCCAGGTGATGGCATCGGTACAGAAGTGATCCCTGAGGGGATAAAAGTTTTAGAAGCGGCAGCGAGTAAACATAATATAAAGCTTAACTTTACGTATTTTGATTGGTCATGTGAAACTTACCATCGTACGGGGCGTATGATGCCTGAAGATGGCTTAGAACAATTGAAAAAATTTGATGCTATTTTTTTAGGGGCGGTTGGTTTCCCTGGGGTGCCTGATCATATTTCTTTGTGGGGGTTATTACTGCCAATTCGTCGCGCATTTAACCAGTATGTGAATCTTCGCCCCGTACGTTTGTTTGATGGCATCAAGTGCCCACTTGCGGATAAAAACCCCGGAGATATTGATTTTTATGTGGTGCGTGAAAACGTGGAGGGTGAGTATTCGGCTATTGGTGGTATTCAATATGAAGGTACTGATGAAGAAATGGTGTTGCAGCAAAGTATCTTCACCCGTAAAGGTACCGACCGTATTTTAAAATATGCGTTTGACTTAGCACAATCGCGCGACAAAAAACATTTAAGTTCCGCGACTAAATCGAATGGTTTGTTTCATTCAATGCCTTATTGGGACAGTCGGGTAGCTGAAATGGCAAAACAATACCCAGAAATTAAAGTCGACCAATTCCATATCGATATTTTTGCTGCCAACTTAGTTCGAATGCCTGAGTTTTATGATGTGATTGTTGGGTCAAACTTATTTGGTGATATTTTGTCTGATTTAGGGCCTGCTTGTACTGGCACGATTGCGATTGCACCATCTGCAAATATTAACCCTGAAAAAGAATTTCCATCAATGTTTGAGCCAGTTCATGGCTCTGCGCCAGATATTGCAGGGCAAAATATTGCAAACCCAATCGGTACTATTTGGGCCGCAGCCATGATGATGCAGCATTTAGGCTGCCAAGATATCCACGATACTATTATGAGCGCAGTGGAAACTGCGATTAAACAGCGCCGGAACTTAACTCGTGATATGGGTGGGGATGCCAGTACACAAGCACTTGGAGAGGAAATTGCTCACTTAGTGGCGCTTTAACCAGTGGTTTATATTGTTATCATTTAGCTAATTTGCTACAGGGTCGAGGTACTGTTTTACGTGTACCTCGATGCTTTGATTGTTAATACCCCCAAGATCTGCGAAAATATCCACCAATTTTGATTAACAAAACGGATTTGCTGCGCTTAGAGCCAAATCAAGCCTCTTCGAATGCCTATACAAATCTGTATATAAACGAAAAGAACGGTTAAATGACAGATCAGAACTTTCTCCATGAAGTTAGCACACGTAGAACGTTTGCTATCATATCCCACCCTGATGCCGCCCAGCCTTTCAACGCTTAAAACCACCTTTCATTGCACACCACAATCACATCTCTACGTACTGAATTTAAAGGCTTTTTGTCTTTTTCTCGTTTCTTTGCTTTTCAATGATGTTCAAGCGTAACCTCGGAAAATGTGTACAAACTTGAGTACAAATCGCCATATTTACCGTTTTTAGCCAAATTCCATGACACAAACCTAGCTGTAGGCCTTGTTCCTACTGGGTTTTAGCCAAAACTTGCCTATATTTTTTATGCTAAAAATCGAGAAATGATGGTAAGACGTTCGCGATTATCTCTAATTGTTTGCCGGTTGAGTTGGTTACCGGTTGCTTTCTTGCTGTCCTAAAAGTTCATTTGTATGGGCCTGATCTTCTGAACAAATCATGCATCTTTCTGACCATCAACAAGTGATGAATCAGGCGATGATAGCTTTACATTGATTTTCAGGAGAATGCAGATGACAGCAGTAGCGCACCAAGTAACCCCTTTTCTAACGTCTTACGAAGTTATGGCTCGTTACCACATTAGCTATACGACGCTCTGGCGAAGAATAAAAGATGGCAGCTTGCCGCAACCTCGTATCAACCGAAATACACGAAACAAGCTGTGGCACATTGAAGACTTGGAGGAGTATGAGAAGAATTAGGAATAGATAGCGTAGCTTAGTTTTTCTGTTGGAGCTTGGACTAACGCTTTGAAACGCCGGCTTGTGCCAACAATATAGTTAATATGTACACCAACTTAGGCTAAGATAGCAGCATGGATTTTTTATTGATTGGATGGATAGGTAAGTGACGACTCCTCAAGAACGGACAACAGGTATTACAAATGCGTCGATAAAAAAACGTTTCGGCTCAATTCCCGCTTGGAAGATGTTGAGTGAATATATCTGGAACGGTTTGGATGCTGGTGCATCAGATATTGATGTCATTATTAACACCTGTGATCTCGGCGGGGTGGAGTCAATAGAGATCCATGATAATGGTGAAGGAATTGACTTTCATAACCTAGACCGAAATTTTGATAATTGGGATGACTCATCCAAAAAACAGGTTACCCAAAAAGGCAGTCAAGGCAGAGGGCGGTATTCATTTCATAAATATGCTGCAACAGCAACCTGGCTTACGAGAAGACAATCTGAGAATGCACGTATTACCATAGACTCGTCTCGTATTAAAACGTACAAAGTTGAGTTGATCGACGATAAAGAACAGCATAGTAGTATTCTTTCAAATGGAAGTGGGACATCAGTATTTCTTACGGGCATTACGAGTGAAAAATCTCAAAAAATCCCTAATATTGAAAATATCATGGAGGAGCTTTCAAATGAATTTGGTTGGAAGCTAATAGTTTTTTCTAACCTTAAAATATCAGTTAATAGAGTCCGAGTGACGCCTCCCCAACATAGGTTGTTTCAAGAGCTTATAGATGTTGATGGAAATATATTTAGTTCAAGTATCATTCAGTGGATAAAAAAACCATCTGGTGAAAAGTCATACAATTATTTTAGAGATTCAAAAGAACATCAGAAGTATAGAAATCTGACTGGTTTTAACTACAAAAACAATTTTTTCATAAGTGGATATATACAATCTGAGTGGTTCGATAATTTTCAAGATACCTCATCTCCAAATGCTGATCTCTTCATTAGTGAAAAGAGTGATGGGAATAAAGTTTTAGCTATGCTGCTAAAAGAACTGCGCAACAAAACAGCCGAGATTTATCAGGGGTTCCTTAGAGAAAGAGCTGTTCAGCTTGTCGATTCTTTCGAAGAAAAAGGATATTTTCCTGTTTACAATTGGGAGTCTGACGAAGATCGTTCCTTTAGAATTGCACATACGAAGAAATTAGTAACTAGTATCTGCGTTGCTGATCCAGCAGCTTTTAATGGGCTAAAGGCTAAGCAAACAAAAATTATAATCGGTTTGCTTGATAGGCTATCTACATCAAGTGAAAATGATAGTTTGATAGATATATTGGAAGGCGTTTTAGACTTAAATAAGGAGCAAATGGATGAATTTGCATCTCAAATAAGTAAATCTAAACTTGATTATATAATTAGCACGATTGGACACATTCATAAGCGAGATCTAGTCGTACAGAAAATGAAGTACCTTTTTAAAGAGCACGCTAAAGAAGTTCTAGAAACACCAGACTTACAAGGTATTATTGAGGCTAATACATGGTTGTTTGGCCCTCAGTACACAACTATAGGTGCCGAAGAGGATGACTTTTCTAATACAGCTAGAAATCTTCGGAATTCAGATATTGAAATATTGGATGGGGACGATATCAGTACCAGTGATCTTATTGAAGGCGCTACCATAGAGGGGGCAAAAGGCCAAGTAGATTTGTTTCTTGCACGCAAAATGGTCACAATTGATCATTCTACACAAGAAGAATTTATTAAATGTACGATCATTGAAATAAAAAGACCAAGTGTAGCATTGAATAAGAAACATTTAGCTCAAGCTGAACGTTATGCTGAGGTACTTGATAAGCATCCTGCCTTTAATGATGAGAGAATGAGATTTGATGTTGTTCTTGTTGGAACTAAAATCTCCCAGAATGATACTCAAATTACAAGGCGGTTGAAAGACCTTGCTGGTAAGGGCGGCGCGGGCCTTGTTTCCGGGGCGGATGAAAGAATTCGAGTATACGTTAAAAGTTGGTCTACAATTTTTAATGATTTCGAGGTGACTCATAGTGCTTTATTACAAAAGCTAAAAATAAAGAGAAGCGAGCTAGAGTATAAATCTAAGCAAACCCTTGTGGATGAATTGCAAATACCTCTCTCTGAGGCGTCGTGAGACTTATAATAATTATTCGATAAGTTGTTTTTTTGTAACTGGAAAAACAACTAATCTAAACCGAGCCAAATGCACTACTTGACTCGGTCATTTGTACTAGCTCAGTCTCTTCCTTAATTCAGCTACCCCTTATTGTCCGAAACGCCAGTTGAATGGAAAGCCTGTCGGCTCGATGATGGTTTCTAGTTGTTGATACCAAACGTCGTAAGCATGACGCATTTCGTCCAGGTACTGATATTGGTTGTAGATAGCATCCAGCCCTTTTTTGCTGTGGCCAATCATCAACTCGGCAACTTCTTGCGTCGTGATGGCAGACATTCGCGTTCGCATCGTTCTGCGAAGATCATGCATAGACCAGTGTTCCATCTCAATACCAAGCGATCTGCGAGCCCAGATTTTCACATTGTTAGGAATAGTGGTATCAAAGCCATTTGTGGCAAGCTCTTCTTGTCCGTTCGCGGGAAACAAGTAAGTTGATTTGCTCATCTGCATCGCCAGTTCAATCAGCTCAATAGCTGGCTTAATCAATGGCCGCATGATCGGCGCTCCAATTTTCTCACCTTGTTTGCGGATCTCTATGGGCACTGTCCACATTGCAGATTGCAAGTCAAAGTGATGCTTTTCAGCTTGAATGAGTTCGCCCTTGCGCCCTCCCAATAAGAGAAGCAGTTTTATGTAGATGCGATTCTTCTCAGTGATTTTTGACTCATGCAAATAGCGCCAAAGTATCCTGATCTCGTTGTCATTTAGCACCCGAGTTCGTTTTCCTTTTTTACCGCCAACCTTTTTTGCTGTGATCCCAGCGGCAGCGTTAATTTCCAAAATTTGTTCATCAATCAGCCAGTCATAGAACTTATGCAGTACAGACACTAGGCGCTCTGTGTTTGACGGAGACGATTCCGAAACCTCACGAAGACAGTTTCGCAAGGACAATTCAGTGATGTCAGTTAATGGATACTTGCCAAGTCGGGGCAGCAAATATATTTCACTGCTGCGTTTTTGGTAGTGCCACGTTTTCTCCTTTAGCCCTTGCTTACCGGCAGAGTCTATCCAGTCTCGAAAAATCGATTCGAAGCTTTGATTAGCAGAATACTTAGCCCGTTCCTGCTGTAGGTAAAGCTTGGGGTTTCGGCCTTGATCAAGTACTGCCCTTAACCTATCCAGCTCATTCCTGGCTTCAGCCAGCTTCATAAGGGGGTAAGTACCTATGTCTACCCGCTGTTGCTTGCCATCGAACCGATAACGAAACTGAAAAACAATTTTGCCCTTGGGCGATACCCGAGCACTTAGCCCATCTCGGTCGGCTTTTACTACGGTTTCTTTTGCTTCTTTATTTAACCTGGCATCGAGCCAGCTAACTGATAACGCCATGTTATAAGCCCAGCCCTAGTTTTGATTTTAATGATTGTTTACGTGTTTCTGCTTTGGGTTCTGGCGCTGTACTCATAGAAGTAACTTCACCATCTGGTGCAAGGCCATCCACCGGTACAGATGTCGTGGATAGATTGGGTTGGCTCATTTGAATTAACCCAAAGGTTGCCAGCATCCGCAGACGCTCAGCGCGTTCCCGTGGTGGCGTCTTTTCCAATTCTTTGAGTAGTTCTGGGTGGCTCCCTGGGGGAATGTTGACGACAACTCTCATGATCATGCCCCATAAAACCAGAAGCCTCGGACGTTCGCCAAAACAGACTGCTCAGGCACGATGATCTTGCTTCGTGAAAAAATCTCCTTGGCCGCTTCCTTATAAGCCAAGGCTCCACCTCCGGCGATCAATACCAAGTCCGCATTAATGCTTTCGTCACGCATGGATTGACGCATGGCTGTAAGAGCAACAGGCGCTACCTTTTTCATGGCAGCATTCAGATAAGGTGAAATATCGACTTTTTCTCCAAATAGCAGGACCTGTAAGTCGCCGGTTCTCATGGCTTTTTCAAGTCGATCCATTCCGACTTTGGCACCATGATCTTCCGAAATCAGCTTATCGATGGTTTCCAGTAGCACGGACATTGCCTGAAGACTGGTTCCTGATGAGCTGTAGCGAATTTCTCCGGCCTCAAGGGCAACCCAATCAACAGAAAAGAAGCCGGGATCAATGACGACGACACGACCTTCTTCAATCAAGCCCAGATCACCACCCGTTTGAACCAGATCCATATAGGCACCGGCAGGCTGTGGTAGTACTTTGACGTCATGAACGGTGATGCTGCGCTTAGGCGTCACTTGATGGACACCTTTTAAACGCTGCACAAGGTCAGACTTACGTTGTGGTTCATGAAACTGGGAAACCGGTAATCCAGTGACAACCAAATCGATGGATTCTGTTTCAGCCATTAACAAGGCGGCATGAAAAAGTGCCTTATAGGTTTTTGTGGTGGGATATTCCGGGTGAAGCTCTCGTTCCCAGCCTTGAAGGCGTCCAGCAGGAACACCAGCGGCCCAGCGCTCATTATCGACAGAGACATACAAACAAGTTTCATCATCGCCTCCACCGATACGCTCCGGCATACGATCCGCTGGACCGGCACCCGCAGGTAGAATAATGGTTTTCGGTTCACTACCTGATTGGCCAATTGCCAGCTTCAGGTTTGAGTAACCGATATCTACGCCTAGTACAAACATACTTATCTCCTGTGCACTCAAAGTGCTCTAACGGTTTTCAATCAACCGCGCTGTTCACGCTTGGGCATTTCCAAGTGCTCTGGCGGTTTACTCAAATGTCATTATCAGGATTCGGTGCACTGGCGGTGGGCAGAAAGGTGACAAATCCTTTCATCTATCTGCCTATTGCATTTTTGCAAAAGTATGAGAATAGGCTCTGTTTGGCGGCTGGTGACCTAGCCAAAAAAATTGAGACGCCAAACGTCGTTTGCATTCTGGCCTGAACTTGCCAAACGGTTTGTATCTTCATGGCGATACGTCTTTTTAGGTGTTTTTAAGTGAAATCAGCCTGTATCCCTTGTCGGGTATGGGATTGAGCGAGTCGATTTATATCGAGACGCCAAACAGTGATTGTGACGGCAGTTTTACGTTTGGCGTTTCGATCCAAAAGCCAAACGGATAGTGGTTTTGGCTTTAGGGGTTAATTGGATGGGGAAATTGGTTTGGTAGAAATCGTCAATGAACAATGGAAAGCAGATGTATCAGATTTACTTCAGCAAGAAACGGACAGGCTAAAAGCGCTGGCACGAGCTGAAGTTGATGACTTTTGGGTTACCCATTACAAGGTTCGAGAGAATGAGCCCTTTAAAGACTGGGGTCTGCTTGGTGTCCGTATCAGAGACTTTAAGTATGGCTTTGGCATAGAGTGGTATATCAACAGTTTTCACGGTCAACGAGGCAAACGCGTGGTCTTTAGCAAGGGGCTGCGTATCTCAAAGACGAAGCTGAGATACGCATTTTTAGACTGCCAAGGTTTGGCCAAAGAATGGGAGCTAGCGCTGGCCATGGAGAAAGAGGAATTCTTCAGTGATATTCGACGCCAGGTTGATAAGCTCAACATGCTGCGTCGCAGAGTGAATGCGTATTGAGTCAACTGCGCTACTTCACTCGCGGTAACTGGTCCCAGCGTGTTGTATAAGCGGGAGACAAATGCTCTCGCTTCATCGACCAATCTTTCTTGAGTCCTTGTCCAGCAAAGAAAACCTTTCCGGCACCGCTTTGGTTAATGGTGTCCAATACAGACATTAGCTGCTGGCTATTAGAGCGGGTCGATACGTCATCGAATAGTCCTGGTTGAAACATGCCAGGATCGTAAAAGTCAGACAGCATGACGCCCGCTTTGGCATAACGAAAACCATCCTTCCATATCCGCTTGAGTAAGTGATTGGCCAGCTCGATAAAATCCCGCGTGTCGCAACTGGGGATTAGCAATTCACCCGATGCAGAGTTGCTGTACTGCGGCTCGTTGTCCTTAAAGGGGCTGGTACGTATGAACACGGTCAGCACTTTGGCTTGCTGCTGTTCTTTGCGAAGTTTCTCAGTGGCGCGGGTTGCGTATTCGCATACGGCTTCACTTAAAAATTCAAAGTGCGTCACTTTTACGCCAAATGAACGGCTACAGACGATTTGCTTCTTAGTTGGCGGGATCTCTTCAAGTTCAATGCACGACTCACCATTGAGCTCTCTGACGGTTCTTTCTAAAACCTCTGAAAACTGGTCTCTGATGGCTCTAGGAGAGGCATTGGCGAGATCTAAGGCTGTGGTGATACCCAACGCATTTAAACGCTTAGAAAGCCGTCTACCAACGCCCCAAACATCATCAACCGGGACTAATGCGAGCAATCGACGTTGCCGATCTGGATTGGTCAGGTCTACAACCCCCTGAGTAGCTGGATATTTTTTGGCGGCATGGTTAGCCAGTTTGGCGAGTGTTTTAGTCGGTGCAATGCCTACACAGACGGTGATCCCAATCCAGTGGCCTATGCGCTCTCGCACTTGTTGTCCGAACTCGACAAGAGATATGGCAGACTCAATACCGGTTAAATCCAAAAACGCTTCGTCAATAGAGTAAACCTCTACTCGTGGTGCCATCTCCTCCAAAGTGCGCATCACTCGACTGCTTAAATCTGCATACAGCGCGTACAGTTGGCTAAGAATTCCCGCTAAAAATAGACGAGTAAGTGAGCAACCATTCTGCCGCATGGGTTGCTGGCGTCTAACACCAGAAAAATCACCCAGCCCAACCCGCTGTCTATTTTTTAAGGTGGGCATTCATCTACATGTCTAATTTTTTACCAATTTGATCGCTAAGATGTACTAATTTGATTACCGAGGGAGACTGACGGACTAATTACTTAGGGGCTTAATCGTACAATCTCCACTCGACACCACACAACTCACTTCTGGACATTTCTGAGTTGCATTTTAGCTAATTTAGAAAAACATGAATTAGATAAAGTATGGAAATTTCAAATCAATATGAGGCGGACATGAAGAAATTGAAAAAAGTAGCTTAACTGGGTTGGTCAATTTTGGTTGACCACGTCATGTTCCGGTGAGTACGCAAGTCATTGGCGCTAACGAATATGAAGGTCACTTTGCTTTTGACTTACTCTATAACAACTCTTCAGATATACAGCCTAATACCTTATCGACCGATACGCATGGTACCAATAATGTTAACTTCGCTATATTAGATTTCTTTGGTTACACATTCGCCCCTCGATACGCGAAAATGAAAAAGGTGTTTTTTGAGCTATTTGAAGTGACTGAAGAGAACGGAGGCCGTATTCAATTAAAGAAAGATATTAATCATAAGCTAATTGCTGAAGAATGGGACAATATTCAGCATATTGTTTGTTCATTGAGTCGTAAAACCACCACTCAAAGCACAATCATTAGAAAGTTGAGTAACGGCAAGAGCCGAAGATTGTCAGCATTGCATGAGTACGACCGTTTAATTAAATCTATTTATGTTTTGGAGTATGTTGATAATTCAACGTTGCGTCATTACGTCCAGCAAGCCTTGAACAGAGGTGAAGCATACCATCAGTTAAAACGTGCTATTACTTCAGTTAATGGCAATAAATTTCGTGGGGGGAATGATTACCAAGTATCACAATGGGGTTCTAGGGATTTTCCCCTCTAAAAAGACTTAATCCTCTGTAGACCACACCAATAAATGGCTGCGGAGGTGGGTTACTACTTATAAGTGTGGCAAATTAGGTAAATATCGTACATTTAATACGGAACAGCCCTGATATGGCCATCAAAAACGAAATTACTATTCTCACGAGAGCAGAACAGGCAGATCTTTATTCCCCACCCATTTTTTCAATCGAAGAACAACGTCTGTACTTTTCTCTGAACGATGCGGAATTGGCAGTTTTTCGGTCAATTCGTCTCAGAGCTCATAGATGTTACTTTGTCGCGATTTTGGGATACTTCAAATCAAAGCCCGTCATCCTAGATATCGCTTACTCGCAGGTTTCTAAGGATTTAATGTTCATCAGTAAAGAGCTGCTTGGCGGCAAGGGGCTCAGACCATTCACTCCCTCACAAAAACAAAAAGATCGACTCTACGCAAAAGTATTAGACCTTGCTGGTTATCACAAATGGGACGAAAGTCAGCACTTCAATTCTCTTTTCGACCACCTTGTTCAGGTGGGCAATGCCTGGCTGGAGCCGCGTTACCTCTTTGATACTGCTATTGAATTCCTAACCAGTCACAGCATTGCTATCCCTAGGTACACCGTACTCCAGAGACTGATAAGCAGAGCGATGCAGCAGGTCAGAAAAGACCTGGCGCACCAACTTAATCAACTCACCAGTCCTGAACTTCACGTCTTTCTGGACAGCATAACAGCCATTGATGACGGACTAAGCCTGAACCAGCTCAGAGGCGGTGCAAAAAGTCTGACCGTACCTGAACTTAAAAAAGAGCTTGCCCTTTATCATCAGTTAGCGCCATGGCGCACGCAAATCAATGGCGTTATCGATGGGCTTAATCTGTCTCTTAAAAATCGACAACACTTCGGTGAGCTCATCAACTATTACGGTAGTAAACTCAAACGATTCAAACGCGCACAGCAGCATCTATGGTTGCTATGTCACCTGACAGAGCGGATACAACTGGCACTGGAACGGTTAACTGATGGGTTCATTTACCATATCCGCAAGCAACAAGAAGCTGCCAACACCTTTGCACAACAAGCAGTGTTCCTGTCCTGGCAGTCAGCCGCGGACAATGTCACGAAAGCGGCAGAGTTACTGCATCTGTTTGTGGATGAGAACATTGATGATAATCAACCCTTCTCAGTAGTCAGACAACAGGCATTGAAGGTCATGAATGACAGGGATATCCAGACCCTCTGCCTTTACCTGAAAAAACAGAAACGGACCGTGGAAGAGTACCAGTGGCAACATTACGATGAACAATGCAATCTCCTGGAGCAACTGTTAAGGCAGGTGTTCTTGTGCCTTGAATGTGAGGCCGGTAAAGGCTCAGAAGCCGTCGTCGCCCAACTTCAACAGATGCAGACGGAAATCGCATTCGGTGGACCACTGAAGACGATGGATACGTCGCTCATCCCGAAAAAGCACCTCCCATGGTTGGTTAAACAGGATAACGTTAACCCGCAACGTTACGAATGGCTGCTCTACCGGCAGTTAACCTCACGACTGAATGGACGCATTTATTTGCCAAATGTTACCAAATACCGCGCACTGGAAGACGACCTGATCCCCCAGACATCGCAGGATACCTTGCTGGCCTCATCAACACTGGACAGACTAAAACAGCCCGCAGAGTTATTGTTACAGGAGAAACAACACCGGCTGGAAAGTGCACTCAAAGACGTTGCTCTCCATATTGATGAGGGAGACAATCGAAATGTGATCATGAAAAATCGTACCGGTACCCGCTGGCGTCTGCCGACCAAAAGCGCTACATCTCTGGTCAACAATCCCTTTTTTAAGCGAATGCAACCGGTCGGTATCGCGGATGTACTGCGGTATGTAGAGCGCGAAACCGGGTTCATGAAATGTCTGACTCATGTACTTCCGATACAAAAACAAGGGTTCACTCATCAGGATGATTTACTGGCCATTCTGATTGCCAACGCCACTCACCGTGGTGTGTATGGCATGGCGCAGATCTCCGATCGAAGCTATGAACACCTGAGTACGGTGCAGGCCAACTATATCCGGCCTGAAACGCTGCATGACGCCAGCGACGTGATCAATAATGCGGTTGCAGCGCTACCCATCTTCCGCCACTACCATATTCAGGAGGACCAGCTGCATGCCAGTGCGGATGGTCAGAAATTCGAAACCCATCTGGAAACCTTTAAAACCCGGTACTCCTCTAAGTATTTCGGCACCAACAAAGGGATCACGGCCATGACACTGGTGGCCAACCACAGCGCCCTCAATGCTCGGATCATCGGTTCCAACGAGCACGAATCACACTATATTTATGACCTGTTACAATCCAACAGCAGTGAAATCAAACCTGACGTACTCTCGACAGATACACACGGTGTCAATCATGTTAACTTCGCCTTACTGGATCTATGCGGTTACAGTTTTGCACCGCGATACGCGCAGTTCAGTAGTGTCATCAATGATCTGTTTGATGTGACTGAAAGTGAACAAGGCAGCACCATACTGGCGCTAAAGAAGCCTATCAGAACGAATGTTATTACAACGGGATGGCAAGATATCAGGCGTATTGTTCTGTCACTTCAGACAAAGCGGACGACACAAGCAATGCTGGTAAGAAAGTTGTCTGGTTACCCTTCTGGACACCCAATATTACAGGCTCTGACGGAGTATAATCGACTGGTTAAAGCGCAATATTTACTTGACTACATCGACGATGCCAGTTTGCGGCAGTATGTGCAACGTGCCCTGAACCGGGGAGAAGCATGGCACTTCCTTAGACGAGCCATTGCGTCGGTGAATGGTGATCAGTTCCGTGGCAAAAACGAGTCTGAAATCGCTATCTGGAATGAATGCGCAAGATTGCTTGCCAACGCGATCATCTACTTCAACTCCGCGATACTGAGTCATCTTCTGGGACACTTTGAAGCGAGAGGAGATGAAGAGAAAGCGGGTATCACTCGTGCTGTTTCGCCCGTTGCGTGGCAAAATATCAACTTAAGCGGAACGTATAACTTCACTAATACTGGGAAATTGCCCAATATTGGCGAAATAACAAGGCCGATAGTGGATGATTAGGCTCCAAGCTGAAAGTAAACCACCTCCGCAGCCATTTATTGGTGTGGTCTACAGAGGATTATGTCTTTTTAGAGGGGAAAATCCCTAGAACCCCACCTTGGCACTGAAGGGCGCGTACTGGTCGGAGATATGGGTGTAGAAAGTCCGTCCTGGACTGCTTCCATACTTCGGGTTGATATGACCAGTGCTTTCTGCTTTGCTGCCGGTTCTGAAGTTCTGGCCGTCCGACGATGACGTGGTGCCGTCACCCCAGTTGCCGGCGAAGGGTTGCCGAAACTGCGCATTCACCAGCTCGGCCAGCGCCGTCGAATAGGTTTCATCGCGGATGTGCCAGGCTTGCAGCCAAGACAGCTTGGCGTAGGTGGTGCCAGGGCAGGACTCGGCCATTTTGGTCAGACCCAGGTTGATCGCGTCGGCCAGGATCGTCGTCAACAGCAAGGTTTTGTCCTTGGCCGTGTCGCTGGTCTTCAGGTGTGTGAAGTGGCGGGTGAAGCCCGTCCATTCATCGACCTCCATCAGCAACTCGGTGATTTTGAGGTGCGGCAGCAGCATAGCTGTCTGGTCGATCATGGCTTGCGCGGCGTCTGGTACTGCCGCGTCCAGCGGCGTGATCTTCAGGCCTGACGCGGTGGTGATGATGGCATCCGGTAAGTCGTTGGCCGCAGCCATGCGGTTGACTGTGGCGAGTTGCGCCTCCAACAATTCCAACCGGTCATGCAGGTATTGGTCGCAGTCGGTGGCCACTGCCAGCGGCAATTCGCTGGCCAGCTTCAAAGTGGCGAACTTCTCGACCGGCACCAGGTATTCGTCGAAGTCCTTGAACTGGCGAGAACCCTGCACCCAGACATCACCGGAGCGCAGCGCGTTCTTCAGCTCCGACAGGGCGCATAACTCGTAGTAACGCCGGTCGATGCCGTCGTCGGTCAGAACCAGCTTTGCCCAGCGCGGCTTGATGAATGCGGTTGGCGCATCGGCGGGCACCTTGCGCGCGCTGTCGCTGTTCATGCCGCGCAGCATGTCGATGGCATCGAGCACACCCTTGGCGGCGGGCGCAGCCCGCAATTTGAGCACGCCCAGGAACTGCGGCGCGTAGCGGCGTAGCGTGGCATAGCTTTCACCGATGTGGTGCAGGAAATCAAAGTCGGCAGGCCGCGCCAATGTTTGCGCTTCGGTGACGCTGGCGGCGAAGGTGTCCCAGGGCATAACGGCCTCGATGGCGGCGAACGGATCGCTGCCGCTTTGCTTGGCCTCAATCAACGCTTGACCGATGCGCCCATACATCCGCACCTTGTCGTTGATCGCCTTGCCGGAAGCCTGGAACTGCTGCTGATGCTTGTTCTTGGCCGCGTTGAACAGCTTGCCGATGATGCGATCGTGAAGGTCGATGATTTCATCGGTGACGGTGGCCATGCCTTCGATGGCCAGCGCTACCAGCGTGGCATAGCGTCGTTGCACCTCGAACTTTGCCAGATCAGCAGGCGTCATCTGGCCACCTTCACGAGCGATTTTGAGCAGGCGGTTCTGGTGAACCTGCCGCTCGATGCCTGCGGGCAGATCAAGTGCTTGCCAGGATTTCAGGCGCTCAATATGTTCGAGCATGTGGCGAGAGTTCGGTTTGGCAGGCGACTGGCGCAGCCATGCCAGCCACGTCACTTTACTGCCGTCCTTGCGCTTGAGAAGTTCGTCCAGGCGCTGACGGTGGGGTGATAACAAAGAATCGGTCAGCGCCGCGTAAATGCGTCGGTTGGCACGGGTGATGGCCTCGGCGCTTGCGCGCTCGATGGCATTCATGGCGGGCAGGATAATGCTCTGCCGCCGCAGATTCTCGACAAGTGCGCTCGCCAGCACGATGCCTTTGTCGGTCTGCAAGGCCAGCTCGGTCAATGTATGCACGGCTTGCCGATAGTGGCTCATGGTGAAGGGCTTGAACCCAAAAACCGTTTGCAGCTCGACCAAGTGCTCCCGCCGTGTCTGTTCGCGCTGGCCGTACTCGCTCCAACTTTCCACTGGCATCTTGAGTTGCGCGGCCACCATGCGCAACAGGGGCGGAAACGGAGGCTCATCGACGCCCAAAAAGGTGCCAGGGAATCGCAAGTAGCAAAGCTGCACAGCGAAGCCCAATCGATTCGCGGCGCCGCGACGCTGACGGATCACCGACAGGTCGGTTTCGTTGAACGTGTAGTGCCGTATCAGTTCGTCTTTGGCATCTGGCAGTGCCAGCAGGCTTTCGCGCTCGGTGGCGGACAGGATTGAGCGGCGTGGCATGGTCAGTCTTCCCGCAGGTACTGGTACAAGGTTTCGCGGCTGATGCCGAAGTCACGGGCCACCAAGGTTTTTTGGTCGCCTGCCGCAACTCGCCGTTTCAACTCGGCAATTTGTTCGCTGTTCAGCGATTTCTTTCGTCCCCGGTAGGCACCGCGCTGCTTGGCCAGCACGATTCCCTCGCGCTGACGTTCGCGGATCAGGGCGCGCTCGAACTCAGCGAAGGCTCCCATGACCGACAGCATCAGATTGGCCATCGGTGAGTCCTCGCCGGTGAACTTCAGCCCTTCTTTGACGAACTCCATGCGCACGCCCCGTTGTGTCAGCCCTTGGACGATGCGGCGCAGGTCATCAAGGTTGCGTGCCAGCCTGTCCATGCTATGCACCACCACGGTGTCGCCCTCGCGGACGAAGGCCAGCAGCCTTTCCAGCTCGGGACGCTGGGTGTCCTTGCCAGAAGCCTTGTCGGTGAACACCCGCGCCACCTGAACACCCTCCAATTGCCGTTCCGGGTTCTGGTCGAAGCTGCTGACGCGGACATAGCCGATGCGTTGACCTTGCAAGATGCCTCCAAAGGCAAAAGTGTCAGGATGAAATCTATTACCTTTGACGGAATATGTCAATCAATAGGAAATTTAACTCTATTCTGACATCGTTTGTCGTTTTCAGAAGACGGCTGCACTGAACGTCAGAAGCCGACTGCACTATAGCAGCGGAGGGGTTGGATCCATCAGGCAACGACGGGCTGCTGCCGGCCATCAGCGGACGCAGGGAGGACTTTCCGCAACCGGCCGTTCGATGCGGCACCGATGGCCTTCGCGCAGGGGTAGTGAATCCGCCAGGATTGACTTGCGCTGCCCTACCTCTCACTAGTGAGGGGCGGCAGCGCATCAAGCGGTGAGCGCACTCCGGCACCGCCAACTTTCAGCACATGCGTGTAAATCATCGTCGTAGAGACGTCGGAATGGCCGAGCAGATCCTGCACGGTTCGAATGTCGTAACCGCTGCGGAGCAAGGCCGTCGCGAACGAGTGGCGGAGGGTGTGCGGTGTGGCGGGCTTCGTGATGCCTGCTTGTTCTACGGCACGTTTGAAGGCGCGCTGAAAGGTCTGGTCATACATGTGATGGCGACGCACGACACCGCTCCGTGGATCGGTCGAATGCGTGTGCTGCGCAAAAACCCAGAACCACGGCCAGGAATGCCCGGCGCGCGGATACTTCCGCTCAAGGGCGTCGGGAAGCGCAACGCCGCTGCGGCCCTCGGCCTGGTCCTTCAGCCACCATGCCCGTGCACGCGACAGCTGCTCGCGCAGGCTGGGTGCCAAGCTCTCGGGTAACATCAAGGCCCGATCCTTGGAGCCCTTGCCCTCCCGCACGATGATCGTGCCGTGATCGAAATCCAGATCCTTGACCCGCAGTTGCAAACCCTCACTGATCCGCATGCCCGTTCCATACAGAAGCTGGGCGAACAAACGATGCTCGCCTTCCAGAAAACCGAGGATGCGAACCACTTCATCCGGGGTCAGCACCACCGGCAAGCGCCGCGACGGCCGAGGTCTTCCGATCTCCTGAAGCCAGGGCAGATCCGTGCACAGCACCTTGCCGTAGAAGAACAGCAAGGCCGCCAATGCCTGACGATGCGTGGAGACCGAAACCTTGCGCTCGTTCGCCAGCCAGGACAGAAATGCCTCGACTTCGCTGCTGCCCAAGGTTGCCGGGTGACGCACACCGTGGAAACGGATGAAGGCACGAACCCAGTGGACATAAGCCTGTTCGGTTGGTAAGCTGTAATGCAAGTAGCGTATGCGCTCACGCAACTGGTCCAGAACCTTGACCGAACGCAGCGGTGGTAACGGCGCAGTGGCGGTTTTCATGGCTTGTTATGACTGTTTTTTTGTACAGTCTATGCCTCGGGCATCCAAGCAGCAAGCGCGTTACGCCGTGGGTCGATGTTTGATGTTATGGAGCAGCAACGATGTTACGCAGCAGGGCAGTCGCCCTAAAACAAAGTTATGCAGCCAAATCCCAACAATTAAGGGTCTTAAAATGGTAAAAGATTGGATTCCCATCTCTCATGATAATTACAAGCAGGTGCAAGGACCGTTCTATCATGGAACCAAAGCCAATTTGGCGATTGGTGACTTGCTAACCACAGGGTTCATCTCTCATTTCGAGGACGGTCGTATTCTTAAGCACATCTACTTTTCAGCCTTGATGGAGCCAGCAGTTTGGGGAGCTGAACTTGCTATGTCACTGTCTGGCCTCGAGGGTCGCGGCTACATATACATAGTTGAGCCAACAGGACCGTTCGAAGACGATCCGAATCTTACGAACAAAAGATTTCCCGGTAATCCAACACAGTCCTATAGAACCTGCGAACCCTTGAGAATTGTTGGCGTTGTTGAAGACTGGGAGGGGCATCCTGTTGAATTAATAAGGGGAATGTTGGATTCGTTGGAGGACTTAAAGCGCCGTGGTTTACACGTCATTGAAGACTAGTCCTTTGCATAACAAAGCCATCAAACCGGACGCCAGAGATTCCGCGCCTGTTGCGCATGGCTTCGCCATTTTATGCGCAATAGGCGCGCCACCCTGTCGCCGTTTATGGCGGCGTTAACCCAAAGGAGTATCGTGAAAATATCACTAATGGCTGCAAAAGCAAGAAATGGGGTTATTGGCTGCGGCTCGGATATCCCGTGGAACGCTAAAGGTGAGCAGCTGCTTTTTAAAGCAATAACTTACAATCAATGGCTCTTAGTCGGCCGTAAAACATTTGAGGCAATGGGGGCTCTCCCAAATAGAAAGTATGCAGTTGTCAGCCGCTCAGGATCGGTAGCTACTAACGATGATGTGGTTGTGTTTCCATCTATAGAAGCAGCAATGAGGGAGCTAAAGACTCTTACGAACCATGTTGTTGTTTCTGGTGGTGGAGAGATCTACAAGAGTCTGATCGCCCATGCCGACACGCTACATATCTCGACAATAGATTCCGAGCCAGAGGGCAATGTTTTCTTTCCGGAAATCCCCAAAGAGTTCAATGTGGTGTTCGAGCAGGAATTTCATTCAAATATAAATTATCGCTATCAAATCTGGCAAAGGGGTTAACCATCCAAGCCATCGGACACATTTTGCTTCGCTGCGCTCAAAACGCAAAATGTGCCGCTGCTTAGCGGCGTTAGATGCACTAAGCACATAATTGCTCACAGCCAAACTATCAGGTCAAGTCTGCTTTTATTATTTTTAAGCGTGCATAATAAGCCCTACACAAATTGGGAGTTAGACATCATGAGCAACGCAGTGCCCGCCGAGATTTCGGTACAGCTATCACAGGCACTCAACGTCATCGAGCATCATCTGGGATCGACGTTGCTGGCCGTGCATTTGTACGGCTCTGCACTCGACGGTGGCCTGAAGCCATGCAGTGATATTGATTTGCTGGTTACTGTGACTGCACAGCTCGATGAGACTGTGCGGCAGGCTCTGTTCGTAGATTTCCTGGAAGTTTCCGCTTCTCCCGGCCAAAGTGAAGCTCTCCGTGCCTTGGAAGTTACCATCGTCGTGTACGGCGATGTTGTTCCTTGGCGTTATCCAGCCAGACGGGAACTGCAATTCGGGGAGTGGCAGCGCAAGGACATTCTTGCGGGCATCTTCGAGCCCGCGACAACCGATGTTGATCTGGCTATTCTGCTAACTAAAGCAAGGCAACACAGCCTTGCCTTGGCAGGTTCGGCCGCGGAAGATTTCTTCAACTCAGTCCCGGAAAGCGATCTATTCAAAGCACTGGCCGACACCTTGAAACTATGGAACTCACAACCGGATTGGGCAGGCGACGAGCGGAATGTAGTGCTTACTTTGTCTCGCATTTGGTACAGCGCAGCAACCGGCAAGATCGCGCCGAAGGATGTAGCTGCCAACTGGGTAATGGAACGCCTGCCCGTCCAACATCAGCCCGTGCTGCTTGAAGCCCAGCAGGCTTACCTTGGACAAGGGATGGATTGCTTGGCCTCACGCGCTGATCAGTTGACTGCGTTCATTTACTTTGTGAAGCACGAAGCCGCCAGTCTGCTCGGCTCCACGCCAATGATGTCTAACAGTTCATTCAAGCCGACGCCGCTTCGCGGCGCAGCTTAATTCAGGCGTTAGATGCACTAAGCACATAATTGCTCACAGCCAAACTATCAGGTCAAGTCTGCTTTTATTATTTTTAAGCGTGCATAATAAGCCCTACACAAATTGGGAGATATATCATGAAAGGCTGGCTTTTTCTTGTTATCGCAATAGTTGGCGAAGTAATCGCAACATCCGCATTAAAATCTAGCGAGGGCTTTACTAAGCTTGCCCCTTCCGCCGTTGTCATAATCGGTTATGGCATCGCATTTTATTTTCTTTCTCTGGTTCTGAAATCCATCCCTGTCGGTGTTGCTTATGCAGTCTGGTCGGGACTCGGCGTCGTCATAATTACAGCCATTGCCTGGTTGCTTCATGGGCAAAAGCTTGATGCGTGGGGCTTTGTAGGTATGGGGCTCATAATTGCTGCCTTTTTGCTCGCCCGATCCCCATCGTGGAAGTCGCTGCGGAGGCCGACGCCATGGTGACGGTGTTCGGCATTCTGAATCTCACCGAGGACTCCTTCTTCGATGAGAGCCGGCGGCTAGACCCCGCCGGCGCTGTCACCGCGGCGATCGAAATGCTGCGAGTCGGATCAGACGTCGTGGATGTCGGACCGGCCGCCAGCCATCCGGACGCGAGGCCTGTATCGCCGGCCGATGAGATCAGACGTATTGCGCCGCTCTTAGACGCCCTGTCCGATCAGATGCACCGTGTTTCAATCGACAGCTTCCAACCGGAAACCCAGCGCTATGCGCTCAAGCGCGGCGTGGGCTACCTGAACGATATCCAAGGATTTCCTGACCCTGCGCTCTATCCCGATATTGCTGAGGCGGACTGCAGGCTGGTGGTTATGCACTCAGCGCAGCGGGATGGCATCGCCACCCGCACCGGTCACCTTCGACCCGAAGACGCGCTCGACGAGATTGTGCGGTTCTTCGAGGCGCGGGTTTCCGCCTTGCGACGGAGCGGGGTCGCTGCCGACCGGCTCATCCTCGATCCGGGGATGGGATTTTTCTTGAGCCCCGCACCGGAAACATCGCTGCACGTGCTGTCGAACCTTCAAAAGCTGAAGTCGGCGTTGGGGCTTCCGCTATTGGTCTCGGTGTCGCGGAAATCCTTCTTGGGCGCCACCGTTGGCCTTCCTGTAAAGGATCTGGGTCCAGCGAGCCTTGCGGCGGAACTTCACGCGATCGGCAATGGCGCTGACTACGTCCGCACCCACGCGCCTGGAGATCTGCGAAGCGCAATCACCTTCTCGGAAACCCTCGCGAAATTTCGCAGTCGCGACGCCAGAGACCGAGGGTTAGATCATGCCTAGCATTCACCTTCCGGCCGCCCGCTAAATATCTCCTTTTGGGTTGTTAATAAAACATCCAATAAGTTGACTGTGCGTGAAAAAGAAAGTTTTGTGTGATGGCGTTGAAGATCGCACCGTTAAGCTCTTATGTGGGATGGTGCAGAGCTCGACGACTACCGATAAAACGCAACCGCCGCAAACAGACAAGAAAAAGCCCCAACTGATAACAGTTGGGGCTTCAGTATTGTGATTGGTGGAGCAATAGCACCCTGAACCCAAAACCTTCTCGCTCAACCGGTAGTGGCTGATAACAACTCGTGAGGGCTATTGCGGGTTAAGCATTTAGCGATGTCTAGGGCCAGACTGGACGTCTGAACGCAAGCCGCTGATACTGTACATAACCACAGTATCAGCGGAGGATACCCATGTCGCTGGCAAGGAACGCCACGGCGAGTCAATCGCCCACTCAAACAAACGGTTACGAACGCCACCAACCCGACCAGACGCTGCTCTACCAGCTGGTTGAGCAGCACTACCCAGCCTTCAAAGCCTCACTCGAAGCCCAAGGTCAACACCTGCCTCGCTACATCCAACAAGAATTCAACGACCTCCTCCAATGTGGCCGTCTGGAGTATGGTTTCATGCGGGTTCGCTGCGAGGATTGTCATCACGAGCGTCTGGTCGCCTTCAGCTGTAAACGACGCGGCTTTTGCCCTAGCTGCGGTGCCCGCCGGATGGCCGAGAGTGCGGCGCTGCTGATAGACGAAGTCTTCCCCAAGGAGCCCATTCGCCAGTGGGTGCTCAGCTTTCCTTTCCAGCTACGCTTTTTGCTGGCTCGCCATCCCCAGCTGATGGGCCAGGTCTTGAGTATCGTCTATCGTACACTCTCAACTCATCTGATCAAAAAAGCCGGTTACACCAAAGCCTCTGCACAAACTGGCTCAGTGACTCTTATCCAACGCTTTGGCTCCGCGCTAAATCTCAATGTCCACTACCACATGCTGTTTCTCGATGGTGTCTATGCCGAAGATGACTATGGCAAGCAACGCTTCCATCGTGTCAAGGCACCCACTTACGATGAGCTGAATACGCTCGCTCACACCCTCAGCCATCGCATCGCTCGCTGCATGGAAAAGCGTGGGATTTTGGAGCGTGATGCCGAGAATACGTGGTTGACACTGGAAGAGGGCGAAGACGATACGCTGACTCAATTACATGGTGCTTCGGTTACGTATCGCATTGCCGTCGGCCCCCAGCAAGGGCGCAAAGTCTTCACCCTGCAAACCTTGCCAGGGCGTGAGGATAAAGCCGACTCAAGCAGTCGAGTAGCCAACCATGCTGGTTTCTCGCTACACGCCGGTGTGATGGCCGAAGCGCATCAGCGGGATAAGCTTGAGCGCTTGTGTCGCTACATTAGTCGGCCAGCGGTTTCAGAAAAACGTCTGGCATTAACCGCCAATGGGCAGGTGCGTTACGAGCTCAAAACTCCGTACCGCAATGGCACCACCCATGTGATCTTCGAGCCGCTGGACTTCATCGCCAAACTCGCTGCGTTGGTACCTAAGCCGCGAGTCAACCTCACACGCTTCCACGGCGTCTTTGCACCGAACAGCAAACACCGAGTTCAAGTAACACCCGCCAAGCGGGGCAAGAAGCCCGACAAATCGGAAGGTCTCGATACTAACTGGCGTGACAAGAGTCCTGCAGAGCGCCACCGCGCCATGACCTGGATGCAACGCCTCAAGCGAGTCTTCAATATTGATATTGAAGTCTGCGAACACTGCGGCGGTCACGTCAAAGTGATTGCCAGCATCGAAGATCCGAAGGTCATTGAGCAGATTCTCAAGCATCTGAAACAGAAAACAGCCAAGGCGAATGCCGCCAAGCAGCGTGAGCTGCCACCAGAACGAGCGCCGCCACTGACTCCCAGCCTGTTCGATCCATCACAGAGTCGTCTCTTTGACTGACGACCCCAAATCCAACACTGCTCAACACTGCCAACTTTTAAACGGGGCGGTGGGGCAGTTTGTATCTCTCGAGCTATCAGGCTAGAGATTTTACCGCCAAATCGAACCTTATTAGAGCGGTTTAGGCTGGACCGGCAGTTAAAATTGGGGCTTGAGCGGTAAACGAGTGAGGGAATTTCAGGTAAGATACTTCGGATGAGGAGCAAAAAGGTGGTTTATACTTCCTATACCCAAAAAGGTGGTTTATACTTCCTATACCCTAAAAAGGCAGCTTTGGCTGCCTTTTGTATAATTCATATCGACTTATCAAAAGGACAATCCGATGAATGTCATTATAAAAGCTGTAGTTACTGCCTCGACGCTACTGATGGTATCTTTTAGTTCATTCGAAACCTCAGCGCAATCCCCACTGTTAAAAGAGCAAATTGAATCCATAGTCATTGGAAAAAAAGCCACTGTAGGCGTTGCAGTGTGGGGGCCTGACGATCTGGAACCTTTACTGATTAATCCTTTTGAAAAATTCCCAATGCAAAGTGTATTTAAATTGCATTTAGCTATGTTGGTACTGCATCAGGTTGATCAGGGAAAGTTGGATTTAAATCAGACCGTTATCGTAAACAGGGCTAAGGTTTTACAGAATACCTGGGCTCCGATAATGAAAGCGTATCAGGGAGACGAGTTTAGTGTTCCAGTGCAGCAACTGCTGCAATACTCGGTCTCGCACAGCGATAACGTGGCCTGTGATTTGTTATTTGAACTGGTTGGTGGACCAGCTGCTTTGCATGACTATATCCAGTCTATGGGTATAAAGGAGACCGCTGTGGTCGCAAATGAAGCGCAGATGCACGCCGATGATCAGGTGCAGTATCAAAACTGGACCTCGATGAAAGGTGCTGCAGAGATCCTGAAAAAGTTTGAGCAAAAAACACAGCTGTCTGAAACCTCGCAGGCTTTGTTATGGAAGTGGATGGTCGAAACCACCACAGGACCAGAGCGGTTAAAAGGTTTGTTACCAGCTGGTACTGTGGTCGCACATAAAACTGGTACTTCGGGTATCAAAGCCGGAAAAACTGCGGCCACTAATGATTTAGGTATCATTCTGTTGCCTGATGGACGGCCCTTGCTGGTTGCTGTTTTTGTGAAAGACTCAGCCGAGTCAAGCCGAACCAATGAAGCTATCATTGCGCAGGTTGCTCAGACTGCGTATCAATTTGAATTGAAAAAGCTTTCTGCCCTAAGCCCAAATTAACAGACTATCAGCACTATCTAAGCCGCTGACTCTGGTTGTACACTAAAGCTATGGTTTGAAATTGGAGTAGGTTATGCAGTTATTAGGTTCAGTGGCTTCCCCTTTTGTTCGTCGTTTACGTTTAGTACTGGCAGGGCAACCTTATCAGTTTGTAGCGCTTAATATTTTTGAGTCTGAAGGCCGTTCAGTGTTGGTACAACATAATCCGGCACGCAAAGTGCCTGTGTTAGTGGATGGAGAGCAGGTTATTTTTGATTCAGGCGTAATTTATCGTTATTTGGCTTCGAAACTGAAATTCAAACCATTGAGCTGGGATCAGGAAAACGGTCTGACGACCATCAATGCCTGCACAGACTCCTTGGTTGAATTACTGCTTTGTAAGCGCTCAGGTTTTGACGTGACTGAAGATAAATTGTTTTTTAATCTTCAGCATGAGCGAATTCAGGCGACGCTAGAGGCACTTGAGCAACAAATCAGGGCAGGGCATTTCGGTGACTGGGACTATCCTGGTATCAGTCTGTTCACTTTAATCGACTGGATATTGTTCCGCGATTTAGTCGACTTAAAACCCTTCCCTGTATTATTACAGTTCAGAAATGCGCATTTAAACCGGCCGATGGTCGCTGAAACCGACCCGCGTTTAAGCTAAAAACAACAGGTCAGAGCCAAGACTCTGACCTTTATTATTTATTCCACACCAATAAAGCCGCCGGTTTGATGCGCCCATAATTGAGCGTAAATACCGCCTTTGGCGATCAGTTCCTGATGACTGCCTTGTTCCACAATACGACCTTGATCCAGAACGATCAGCCTGTCCATAGCTGCTATGGTAGATAAACGGTGTGCAATGGCTATAACCGTTTTGCCTATCATCAACTGAGTCAGACTATGCTGAATAGCTGATTCTACTTCGGAGTCCAGCGCTGAGGTGGCTTCATCCAAAATCAGAATAGGGGCGTTTTTCAGTAAAACCCGAGCTATTGCAATACGTTGACGTTGACCACCAGAAAGCTTGACTCCACGTTCGCCCACCTGAGCGTCGTAGCCACTGTTGCCTTTAGGATCGGTAAGCTCCTGAATAAAAGCATCGGCTTCGGCTAAACGGGCTGCTTCAATCATTTCCGCTTCGGTAGCGCCAGGACGACCATATAAAATATTTTCCCTTACAGTACGGTGTAGCAGGGAGGTATCCTGGGTCACCATAGCTATATGAGCGCGAAGACTTTCCTGTGATACAGTTTTGATGTCCTGACCGTCTATCAAAATCTGGCCTGAATTGACATCATAAAAGCGCAGCAGTAAGTTCACCAGCGTGGATTTACCAGCACCAGAACGGCCGACTAAACCTACTTTTTCACCGGGTTTAATCGACAAGTCCAGACCATCAATCACAGGACCATGTTCACCTGCTGCTTTGCCGTAGTTAAAGTTCAGTTGCTTAAACTCAATCTGACCTTGTGGCACTTCAAGCGGCTTCGCATCAGCTTTGTCGATGATTTGCTGAGGCTGAGACAAAGTCGCAATACCATCTGCCACAGTACCTATGTTTTCAAACAGTGCACTGACTTCCCACATGATCCACTGCGACATACCATTTAAACGCAGCGCCAGACTGACTGCGATGGCAATAGAGCCCACAGTGACGGCATTGACAGACCAAAGCCATATCGCCAGCGTGGCAATAGAGAACACCAACAGATAGTTCAGACCCTGCACACAAATATTGAGCCAGGTAGCCAGTCGCATTTGTCTGTACACAGGCACCAGAAACAGCTGCATGCTATCGCGGGCGTATTCTGACTCACGAGCCGTGTGTGAAAACAGTTTAATAGTGCTGATATTGGTGTAGCTGTCGACAATACGGCCTGTCATTTCTGAACGGGCATCGGCTTGTTCTGTTGCAACTTGTTTCAGTCTCGGCACAAAATAAAACTGCAAGCCGGTGTATATGACTAACCAGGCAATCATCGGCAGTACCAAGCGCCAATCTGCATCGGCGATCAGATACAACATAGAGCCAAAATACACCACCACATACACCATCACATCCAGCAGCTTGGTGGCCGTTTCGCGCACTGCCAAAGCCGTTTGCATCACTTTAGTGGCGATGCGACCAGCGAATTCATTCTGGTAGAAACCCAAACTTTGTTTCAGTAAATAACGATGCGCCAGCCAGCGGATCGACATAGGGTAGTTACCCAATATAGTTTGGTGGATCAGGGCTGAGTGAAAAAATACCAAACCAGGCAACACCAGCAACATCACTATGGCCATAGTGATCAAGGTATCCTGCTCTTCCTGCCAGAAAGTAGCCGGATTCTTGGTTACCAACCAATCGACTAATTGCCCCATATAGCCAAATAAGGACACTTCTAATGCGGCCAGTAAGGCTGTCGCAATAGACATCAGGATCAGAGGCAACACCATGCCTTGACTGTAATGCAAACAAAATGCAAACAGGCCTTGAGGTGGCTGAGTTGGCTCTTTATCAGGGAAAGGGTTGGTTAAGCGTTCAAAAAAGCCCAGCATAAAATTCCTCTGCAGCAACGAAAAAGGCAGTTATTGTACGTCAAAGTTTAAAAAACAGATGTAACTATTTGATGAAAGCCCGGTTTAGAACGGCCATCTTATTTTATAACCGATAGCTTGTGACTCGCTTTTTTGCTGAACAGAACAGCAGATTGTTGAAAATAAATACAAAAAATCTGAAAAATCCAAAAGATGCTATATCACATGAACTCAGCAGCTTAGATTTATTGAAGGACCGTTAATAGGTAATAACTGGAAAATCTATAACTTAGCTTCTGTTTTGTCAGCTTGCAAAGGACTTTTTGCTTTCTACACTGAAAATACAGAGTACCCGAATCAGGGTGTTGTCTCGTCTTACAGGAGTGTTGAAATGGATGCCAAAGAATTATTGGTCTACATGAAGCAGGCAGAACTGCAAGCTGAGTTAGTCGTTGAGGCTGGTCAGCAACTGGACAGAGCCATCAAACAATTACATGACTGGTCTGAAGACTGGGATTGTCAGCGCCGGGCTTGTGAAGATATGTACGATGCCGTGCATTTAATTCTGATCCATAGCTATCAATTATCCCGGATTTTCTGGCCCGCCAAGTGTTGCGGAGAACTGGGGCTGGATTTGTGTCATAGAGCCATGGCGCTGCGAAGTGAAATCAACCTGCCTGATCTAAACCATCCACTGCGGAATGAGGCGTTATGGCGTCATGCAGATGAGCTGGATCATTCAGTGCGGGATAATACTGCTCTGCGTCGTTATCAAGCGCATCATTTAACCGGTTTTAATCAGGTGATCACCTGGATGGATAATGAAGCCATGTTTTGCTGGCTTGAACCTGCCAGTAAAACCTTTGTGTTTCATGCCGAGGAGTTTGCTTTAGCCCAATTACTGGATGCTGTGCATCAGGTTCAGCAAGATATTCAGAATTTTCTTAACAAGCAGCATCAGTCAAATCTAAAGGTGGCCAAAGCTGGCGTGCATCACTATGAGAAGCAGTGGGGGGCATTTAAAATAAGACAAGACAGATCTTGTCCACAGCTTTGTTGTTATGACTACTTATCTAATTTAATAAATCCGTAGGCAGAAATCTCGCTGAGCTTATGTTCTCTGATCTTTTTTGCGACTTCTGCTTGGTAGTCTTCAATGTACAGGTGCAAAAAATCTTTAAACTCTTCATCCAAAGCACGTCTATCCACAGAGTTACCGAACCGTTGCGCTTCGTATGCAAGCAGGCATAATCTATGCGCCCGGATCTCCATATCAGCGGCCACCTGCTTTTCGATAATGTTTAATGCATCTGACATTCCAATCAACTTCTTGTAGAAAAACAGACTTAACAGTAAAAAGCCAAACGTAATTGCAGACATAACAAAAGTCAGCATTCCTGAAGTTCCTTTCTGTGCTTGACGGCTCCTGATATGGACCATAAAAATATCGCTAAAATTGCTGCGATATTTATAGCTGGTATTCCATATTTGTATATACCACCCAATAGATCAGTGCCAAATATGACTCTGTCTGTGAATCTCGCTACCTGCAGAACAGAGTGCATCAAGATGCTTAAACAAATGAATTGAGTGATTTGTTCAACCGCCCATACGAATTTTCTATGAATAACCCAGATGATACCAAGCGTCAATGTTTGACATATCACCCAACTTGGGTACCAAAGTAAGCGAGCGAGCTCAGGAGATGTTTCAGATATCCCCATCAGCAAAGGAGCAATCCTGTCTTGAGCTAATCCCGATAAAGTGAGTATCAATATGGTTATTCGTGCAGATTTACTGGCCGACCAGACTAAGGACAGCAGTAGAGAACCTATGCACAACACCCATAAGTACTCAGCAAGAGTCGTAATAAATGTCCCCACAAACTACCTCTTATTTTGGTGGTTCATTACCCCAGCCACCACCTAATGTAGTCAGTGTTGGATTTATTGCTTTAGATTCTTGCTGCTCTGCAGCCAGCTTCGCCTTTGCTTCAGCAGATAAGGTGACAGTGTCTGCAGTAGAGGGTGCTGTTGTAGTGGTGGTTTTAGCCTGAGCAGCAGGAGCAACAGTTTGTATTGTTGATGTAGCCGCTGTGCCCGGAGTATTTAAGTTGATTTGCATAACTGTTCCTTACCATTGTCACTAAATCAGAAAACAAATGTACCGAGGGCTTTACTAAGCTTGCCCCTTCCGCCGTTGTCATAATCGGTTATGGCATCGCATTTTATTTTCTTTCTCTGGTTCTGAAATCCATCCCTGTCGGTGTTGCTTATGCAGTCTGGTCGGGACTCGGCGTCGTCATAATTACAGCCATTGCCTGGTTGCTTCATGGGCAAAAGCTTGATGCGTGGGGCTTTGTAGGTATGGGGCTCATAATTGCTGCCTTTTTGCTCGCCCGATCCCCATCGTGGAAGTCGCTGCGGAGGCCGACGCCATGGTGACGGTGTTCGGCATTCTGAATCTCACCGAGGACTCCTTCTTCGATGAGAGCCGGCGGCTAGACCCCGCCGGCGCTGTCACCGCGGCGATCGAAATGCTGCGAGTCGGATCAGACGTCGTGGATGTCGGACCGGCCGCCAGCCATCCGGACGCGAGGCCTGTATCGCCGGCCGATGAGATCAGACGTATTGCGCCGCTCTTAGACGCCCTGTCCGATCAGATGCACCGTGTTTCAATCGACAGCTTCCAACCGGAAACCCAGCGCTATGCGCTCAAGCGCGGCGTGGGCTACCTGAACGATATCCAAGGATTTCCTGACCCTGCGCTCTATCCCGATATTGCTGAGGCGGACTGCAGGCTGGTGGTTATGCACTCAGCGCAGCGGGATGGCATCGCCACCCGCACCGGTCACCTTCGACCCGAAGACGCGCTCGACGAGATTGTGCGGTTCTTCGAGGCGCGGGTTTCCGCCTTGCGACGGAGCGGGGTCGCTGCCGACCGGCTCATCCTCGATCCGGGGATGGGATTTTTCTTGAGCCCCGCACCGGAAACATCGCTGCACGTGCTGTCGAACCTTCAAAAGCTGAAGTCGGCGTTGGGGCTTCCGCTATTGGTCTCGGTGTCGCGGAAATCCTTCTTGGGCGCCACCGTTGGCCTTCCTGTAAAGGATCTGGGTCCAGCGAGCCTTGCGGCGGAACTTCACGCGATCGGCAATGGCGCTGACTACGTCCGCACCCACGCGCCTGGAGATCTGCGAAGCGCAATCACCTTCTCGGAAACCCTCGCGAAATTTCGCAGTCGCGACGCCAGAGACCGAGGGTTAGATCATGCCTAGCATTCACCTTCCGGCCGCCCGCTAAATATCTCCTTTTGGGTTGTTAATAAAACATCCAATAAGTTGACTGTGCGTGAAAAAGAAAGTTTTGTGTGATGGCGTTGAAGATCGCACCGTTAAGCTCTTATGTGGGATGGTGCAGAGCTCGACGACTACCGATAAAACGCAACCGCCGCAAACAGACAAGAAAAAGCCCCAACTGATAACAGTTGGGGCTTCAGTATTGTGATTGGTGGAGCAATAGCACCCTGAACCCAAAACCTTCTCGCTCAACCGGTAGTGGCTGATAACAACTCGTGAGGGCTATTGCGGGTTAAGCATTTAGCGATGTCTAGGGCCAGACTGGACGTCTGAACGCAAGCCGCTGATACTGTACATAACCACAGTATCAGCGGAGGATACCCATGTCGCTGGCAAGGAACGCCACGGCGAGTCAATCGCCCACTCAAACAAACGGTTACGAACGCCACCAACCCGACCAGACGCTGCTCTACCAGCTGGTTGAGCAGCACTACCCAGCCTTCAAAGCCTCACTCGAAGCCCAAGGTCAACACCTGCCTCGCTACATCCAACAAGAATTCAACGACCTCCTCCAATGTGGCCGTCTGGAGTATGGTTTCATGCGGGTTCGCTGCGAGGATTGTCATCACGAGCGTCTGGTCGCCTTCAGCTGTAAACGACGCGGCTTTTGCCCTAGCTGCGGTGCCCGCCGGATGGCCGAGAGTGCGGCGCTGCTGATAGACGAAGTCTTCCCCAAGGAGCCCATTCGCCAGTGGGTGCTCAGCTTTCCTTTCCAGCTACGCTTTTTGCTGGCTCGCCATCCCCAGCTGATGGGCCAGGTCTTGAGTATCGTCTATCGTACACTCTCAACTCATCTGATCAAAAAAGCCGGTTACACCAAAGCCTCTGCACAAACTGGCTCAGTGACTCTTATCCAACGCTTTGGCTCCGCGCTAAATCTCAATGTCCACTACCACATGCTGTTTCTCGATGGTGTCTATGCCGAAGATGACTATGGCAAGCAACGCTTCCATCGTGTCAAGGCACCCACTTACGATGAGCTGAATACGCTCGCTCACACCCTCAGCCATCGCATCGCTCGCTGCATGGAAAAGCGTGGGATTTTGGAGCGTGATGCCGAGAATACGTGGTTGACACTGGAAGAGGGCGAAGACGATACGCTGACTCAATTACATGGTGCTTCGGTTACGTATCGCATTGCCGTCGGCCCCCAGCAAGGGCGCAAAGTCTTCACCCTGCAAACCTTGCCAGGGCGTGAGGATAAAGCCGACTCAAGCAGTCGAGTAGCCAACCATGCTGGTTTCTCGCTACACGCCGGTGTGATGGCCGAAGCGCATCAGCGGGATAAGCTTGAGCGCTTGTGTCGCTACATTAGTCGGCCAGCGGTTTCAGAAAAACGTCTGGCATTAACCGCCAATGGGCAGGTGCGTTACGAGCTCAAAACTCCGTACCGCAATGGCACCACCCATGTGATCTTCGAGCCGCTGGACTTCATCGCCAAACTCGCTGCGTTGGTACCTAAGCCGCGAGTCAACCTCACACGCTTCCACGGCGTCTTTGCACCGAACAGCAAACACCGAGTTCAAGTAACACCCGCCAAGCGGGGCAAGAAGCCCGACAAATCGGAAGGTCTCGATACTAACTGGCGTGACAAGAGTCCTGCAGAGCGCCACCGCGCCATGACCTGGATGCAACGCCTCAAGCGAGTCTTCAATATTGATATTGAAGTCTGCGAACACTGCGGCGGTCACGTCAAAGTGATTGCCAGCATCGAAGATCCGAAGGTCATTGAGCAGATTCTCAAGCATCTGAAACAGAAAACAGCCAAGGCGAATGCCGCCAAGCAGCGTGAGCTGCCACCAGAACGAGCGCCGCCACTGACTCCCAGCCTGTTCGATCCATCACAGAGTCGTCTCTTTGACTGACGACCCCAAATCCAACACTGCTCAACACTGCCAACTTTTAAACGGGGCGGTGGGGCAGTTTGTATCTCTCGAGCTATCAGGCTAGAGATTTTACCGCCAAATCGAACCTTATTAGAGCGGTTTAGGCTGGACCGGCAGTTAAAATTGGGGCTTGAGCGGTAAACGAGTGAGGGAATTTCAGGTAAGATACTTCGGATGAGGAGCAAAAAGGTGGTTTATACTTCCTATACCCAGGCATTGATGGGGATTATTCCTGGCGGTGGTGGTACTCAATATCTTTCACAGCGTATGACACGGGGGCGTGCATTAGAGGTAATTCTTGGTGCTGACCTTATTGACGCTTTGCTAGCCGAACGATATGGTTGGGTAAATCGTGCGCTTCCGGCAAATGAGTTAGACGCTTTTGTTCATCGCATCGCCACAAATATTGCAGCTTTACCTGAAGGGGTCATCGCCGCTGCAAAGAAAGCAATCCCACCAACGGATTTAAGTGAAGACTTCCTTCGAGAGCACAAGGCATGGGCTGGTCTGTTTGCGCGTCCGGCTGCTGAAAAACTCATTCGTGGCGGCTTGCAGGCAGGTGCTCAAACAAAAGTGGGCGAACAGGATTTGGAGCAACTACTCCGCGATTTGTCTGCATCCTGAGGTCTTGCTGCTGTCTAATATTCTGCTCTAGCTTATTCTTGAGATTTGAGACAGAGAAATACAGCAACCCATTTTCCTTAAGCCTAGCGCTATTTATGCAATTGAGAGGTAATGACAAAAGTTTGATGCATTGACCCTCTATAGACAATAAGCCATATTTTTGCTACAGTGAACCTAATTAAGATCATCTATTTACTAGGCCTCGCATTTGCGAGGTTTTTAATGCTGAATAAAAGGAAAACTTGATGGAATTGCCTAATATTATTCAACAATTTATTGGAAACAGCGTTTTAGAGCCAAATAAAATTGGTCAGTCGCCATCGGATGTTTATTCTTTTAATCGAAATAATGAAACTTTTTTTCTTAAGCGATCTAGCACTTTATATACAGAGACCACATACAGTGTCTCTCGTGAAGCGAAAATGATGAGTTGGCTCTCTGATAAATTAAAGGTGCCTGAACTCATCATGACTTTTCAGGATGAGCAGTTTGAATTCATGATCACTAAAGCGATCAATGCAAAACCAATTTCAGCGCTTTTTTTAACAGAGCAAGAATTGCTTTCTATCTATAAGGAAACACTCAATCAGTTAAATGCAGTTGCTATTTTTGATTGCCCATTTATTTCAAGCATTGATCATCGGTTAAAAGAGTCAAAATTTTTTATTGATAACCAACTCCTTGACGAGATAGATCAAGATGATTTTGAGGCTGAATTATGGGGAGACCATAAAACTTACCTAAGTCTTTGGAATGAGTTAAATGAGACTCGTGTTGAAGAAAGATTGGTTTTTTCTCATGGCGATATCACGGATAGTAATATTTTTATAGATAAATCTGGTGAAATTTACTTTTTAGATCTTGGTCGTGCTGGATTAGCAGATGAATTTGTAGATATATCTTTTGTTGAACGTTGCCTAAGAGAGGATGTATCTGAGGAAACTGCTAAAATATTTTTAAAGCATTTAAAAAACGATATGCCTGACAAAAGGAATTATTTTTTAAAACTTGATGAATTGAATTAACTCCAAGCAATATCTAAAAATACTTAGCTGTATTTTTAAGTTGCTAATTTTTAAATAAATAAGTGAAAAAAGTTAGTGGAACTACTGATTTAAAGTTTTATATAGCCAATAAATCTAAATTTTGGTTTTTAAAATGAACTTATTTAAAATAGCTAAAGCTGTTTATTAGCTTAACTTGTGATTTAAGTTTTTTTGAATATAAAATTGTTAATTTATTAGCTTTACAAGTTTATTTAAATTTCATCGTGCAACATTTTTAACCAATTTTATTATCGATGGTATTTTTTTGTCTGCTTTTCTTTTCCTAGTCTTTTATCTATCCGTCAACCATATAGTATTTTATTAAATTCTTATGGGAAATGACGAATGTTAAATTATCTTAAGAGCTTTAATAATATCAATACTTATTTGATTTTATCGATAATTCTGCTGTTAATTATAATATCAGAGGTGGTCCCACTTGTTTGAACAACTAAAAGCGTATTTATAAGTGATATTCCGCTCTAGTTAAGCCACCTTGTTTTGTTGGGGTAGCTGATCATAGTAAAAATCATTTGGTGTCATTTTGTCTAGACTCGAATGAGGTCGTTTCAAATTATAAAACTCAAAATATGCACTTAATTGCTTTTTCGCATCTGTGACACTGCTATAAGCTTTGAGATACACCTCTTCATATTTAACGCTCCGCCATAATCGTTCAACCATCACATTATCTACCCATCGACCTTTACCATCCATACTGATTTGAATGCCATTTGATTTCAATACATCAATAAATGCATCACTGGTGAACTGACTGCCTTGGTCTGTATTCAATATTTCAGGTGATCCATATTTTTCAATCGCTTCATTTAAAACCGAAATACAAAAATCCACCTCCATACTAATCGATACCCTATGCGCAAGTACCTTGCGGCTATGCCAATCAATCACAGCACATAAATAAACAAAGCCTTTTGCCATAGGGATATACGTTATATCCGTAGACCACACTACCTATTTTTACTGGTGGCCGCAACCGAGCTAACTTAACACTGGCCGAGGTCAGAAAAGATATCGCAATAGCAGAGTACGAGTACCAAATCCAAAGTGCTTTTCGCGAAGTTGCCGATGCTTTAGTAGCAAGTAGTTCATTGCAACGGGAAGAAAACGCTCAAGCGGAACTGGCGAGTTCAGCCAATAAAACATTGCAATTAGCCGAAGCGCGTTATCGTGCGGGTGTTGATAGCAATCTGCGTTATTTGGATGCACAGCGTCAGCATTTTAGTGCCCAACAAAATCTGATCACGGTAAGTACACAGCATCAACTCGCACTTGTCGATTTATTTCGAGCACTTGGCGGTAACTGGTATACCAAAACGCATTAATTACTGGCTCAATAAAATACTCAGTAAAGTAAAACAGCTCGCTATTACAGTGAGCTGTTTTTTTGTTTGCAGAATATCAGTACAAACTCAACGTGAGCAAGAGCTGCAGCGGCTGCAGGCAGAGCTACGGTTGGCACAGCAAGCTCTGAGTGTTAAACAACAAGAGGTGGTAACGGGATCCTGATTTTTTTTCACAAATCCTAATTTAACATGTTGTTTTTATAAATAAATATTTTTCACGCGTCAATGAACAGCGCCGAAGAATAGAGAGTATAAAAAAATCTGTGTAAGTGGCATTCTATCCATGTATTTGAAAGGAATGAAGAATGCCAGTATCAGACCAGCTTATCGACCAGTTATTAGCTGACTACAAATCCCCGGAAGACCTGCTTGGTGAGCAAGGTATCCTTAAGCAGTTGACCAAAAAGCTTGCCGAACGCGCCCTTGAAGCCGAGATGGAGCAGCATCTAGGTTATGCCAAACATGATGCCGCCGGTAAAAACACCGGTAACTCCCGCAACGGTAAAAGTCGTAAATCAGTGCGCCTGAGGGATCCCCACAAAATTTCCATTCATACAATCAGCTATCAGCCTGTTTGATTACTGCCCAGTCCCACTGAACCACCCACTGTAGTATTTGTTTAAGTCCCTGCTGATAATATTGCCTGCGTATTCGCTGTTTGGGTTCTTTGCAAAGTAATATCCCAAGGAAATTCAGGGCCAATACCCGCCTATTTTTAACGGTGTTAGCTTGATAACGCAGGTGCAAACCCGCTTTCTCCGCTGCGCTACCTAGCAGGTAATGAAACCAATTAACCAATGCGGCCAGTAGTAGCAGTATCTCTAAGCGAGATTTCTTCTTGGTACCATGCAAATCGCTACCCAGGCCATAGCGGTGACTTTTCTGATCACGGAAGCTTTCTTCAATTTGCATTCGGCTACTGTAGCACTTAGCAATTTTATCCGCATACCCATGGCAGTCAGCTAAGGATGACACCAACAACCATGGTTCCTTATACGTCTTATTTTTATCGCGTTTCAATAGCTTATAACCTTTGCCAACCAGGACGGCCTGCGTTTCATAGTGTTGTGTTTGGGCAAGCATGATTTTTCCTACACTTTTTGGATCCTTCTTCGCTTGCCGATAAAGCTGATTAACACTGATAAACTTGTCCTGCTCTGCCAATTTAAGCTTCACATTGCCTCGAACTCTAGCTACATAATGCCATCCCAGCTTACGCACTTGTTTCAGCCATGGAACTTTAAACCCCGCGTCAGTGACAATTACGGGCTTACAGTCCTTGGGTAGCATGGCTTTAAGCTGCTTTAAAAACGCCCCGTGTAGGTGTGGGCAGGTATAATCTTCTGCGGCGGCAATCTTCTGTAGCAGAGTCAACGCTCTACCGTCAGCGGCAATGCTGGCACGCAGGATAAAGTGTCGCTTGGCAGTATCGGCATTGCTCCAGTCAACCAAAATCATCGGCTTAGTTTTATGGCCAACAATAGAAGCCGTCAGCGCAGCATAAATCAATGGCAGCTCTCGTTGCAGGTTAGGATTATTGAGTAGACGATCTGCCCGTTTGATACTGACCTTATCTGAAGAGCCAGGCATCGCCCGGCCAATCGCAGTAACGGTGCAACACGCATCCTTTGCCAGGGCGGTTACCGCATCTAGCAAAACCGAAAATCGGGCTTTATGCATTGATTTTGGCGTGACAAAGGTGAGGAAATCAGCGAGCATAGCTTTTACATTCATGGTGAGCATCCGCGGTGTGGGAGTTTTGGCGAATGATCAGATCAGGAACCGCCATGAATGTTCCCCAATCAACTAACATTTTATTTTAACTACAGAATTTCTGGGGATACCTCAGCTAATGTATTCGGATCTCTTTTAGATTCGACTGAATGCGTGGCTGATTTTTTCTGTTTAAAGCTAAATGAAAAACCAGTAATAGATCTACCTGTTTTATGCTGTTCAACTTTGACAATAATATCGGTATGTTCATTTACTTGTTTTAATGCAATGTCTAAAACATATTTTTTAAAATCATACATTCGTTTGTATTCAGTCTCGAGTACACCTATTTTTTGTCTAAAATCATACATAGTTATGAGAGGCGTTTTTCCAGTACTACGCCATGCAATCAATATTTCATATAAACGAACAGCATAAGCACTTGTTAAATTACTTATTTGTTGTATTTCATACTTTGTAAATTGTTCTTCTAACCTAGTAATTAAAGGCACAATAGCAGGGGCAAAAATAAGTCTAACGACAGCTTCATTATCAATATAAGCCACCTCGCTCACCCATCTTGATTTGTGATTAATAGTGTTACCTTTTTCACTAAGACTCTGATAACTGAATTGTCTTGCAAACAAGTCATCGCAAGCATCTTTTAACGCCTGATAAGCCGTATTTCGATGTACACGGCACTGTTGCAAATAGTCGGTGGTGATAAACTTATCATCCCCTTTTGCTGATGGAGCTGCACATGAACCCAT